>LXWE01000099.1 GCA_001660395.1 Alteromonadaceae bacterium XY-R5 | reverse complement strand
GAAGTTTGCAGAATATAAGGGATTGGATTTGCCAAAGGTGTCGGAAGAAGTTCTGAACTTTTGGAAGGACAAACAGATTTTTGAAAAAAGTGTTTCCACTAGGGAGGGCAAGGAGAGCTACGTCTTCTACGAAGGCCCGCCGTCTGCAAATGGAATGCCCGGAATCCACCACGTGATGGCCCGTACCATTAAGGATATCTTTCCAAGGTACAAGACCAGGAAGGGCTTTCAGGTGAAAAGAAAAGCAGGTTGGGACACCCACGGTCTGACCATTGAGATCGGTGTGGAGAAGGAACTCGGGATTACCAAGGAGGACATCGGCAAGAAAATATCCGTTGAAGAATACAACTCCGCCTGTAAAAAAGCGGTGATGCGTTATACCGATGTCTGGAATGAAATGACCGAAAAGATTGGGTATTGGGTAGATATGGATGACCCCTACATCACCTACAAACCCAAGTATATGGAATCGGTTTGGTGGTTGTTGAAGCAGATTTACGATAAAGGACTGCTGTACAAAGGGTA
>LXWE01000098.1 GCA_001660395.1 Alteromonadaceae bacterium XY-R5 | reverse complement strand
GGTGGTTTTGGTGGAGGTGGTTTCATTGGAACACTGGGACTTTCATTCAGTAATTTCTCCTTAAAGAATATTTTCAACGGAGAGGCCTACAAACCGGTACCTATGGGTGATGGTCAAACCTTTGCACTTCGTCTACAGGCCAGTAGAACCTTCCGTGTTTATAGTTTGAATTTTGCAGAACCATGGTTGGGCGGTAAAAAACCGGTGAGGTTCAACCTGTCCCTCTCAAGGACCCAGCAATTTGCCACCAATTATACCAGTAGGGGTAGGATTGATGTACAAAAGGATAGGGGATTTTCCATAACAGGGGTGTCTGCAGGTTTGGCCAAAAGGGTCACATGGCCAGATGACTACTTTACGGTATCCCATTCGGTAAGCTATCAGTTATATGATTTCAACGACTTTAATAACGGACTGTTCAATTTTGGTAACGGAAGTTCCAATTCCTTGAGTTATACCTTCGGTATATCACGAAGCTCCCAGGGGCCAAATAGAATATTCCCGATGTCCGGGTCCAACTTTGAG
>LXWE01000097.1 GCA_001660395.1 Alteromonadaceae bacterium XY-R5 | reverse complement strand
GTCATCAATAATGATGATTTGGACCGCCTTTGTAACCAAGTCTACAAATTGGTCATGCTTCCGGGTGAGGAAATCATTCATGTATTGCCACAAGAATATAAGGTTGATGGTCAAACCGAAATCAAAGAACCCAAAGGAATGTACGGTGGCCGTTTGGAAGCCAATTTCCACGTAGTGGTAGGTCAGGTTTCGTCCATCAAAAACATTGGACGGTGCATTAAAAGTGCCGGATTGGATTTGGGTAACATTACATTGGAGCCATTGGCATCTGCTGATGCTGTATTGAGTCAGGAAGAAAAAGAGGCCGGCGTGGCCTTGATCGATATAGGTGGTGGTACCACGGATTTGGCCATTTTCAAGGATGGCATCATTCGTCATACCGCTGTTATCCCATTTGGGGGCAACGTGATTACCGAAGACATCAAAGAAGGCTGTTCCATCATTGAGAAACAAGCCGAACTCCTCAAAATAAAATTTGGTTCCGCATGGCCAGGGGAAAATAAGGACAATGAGATTGTCTCCATT
>LXWE01000096.1 GCA_001660395.1 Alteromonadaceae bacterium XY-R5 | reverse complement strand
TCTTATCAGTCCGTAATAAAACCTCTCCTGCGTTTACCTCCAAATCACAATTGACCTCGTTTTTGGCCAATGTGGTGCGCAATAGGTCAATGGCGTCCTGAATGATGGGCACAATATTCAATGTGCTGCGTTCCTCTGGCATTTCACAGGCAAAGAACATCAACTTCTTGACCACTTCGCGGGAAAATATGGTGTTTGTAATGATTTTATCCAAATCCTTCACGGCTCGGGAATCACCTTCCACTCGTTCGCGCAGAAGCTCGGCAAATCCTAAAATGTTGGCGAGGGGGGTATTGAGTTCATGGGCTATCCCCGCAGTGATCTCACCCAAGATTCGCAACCGGTCTGCTTGTTCAACCTGTCTTCGAATACTTTCTTGGCTTTCCTTGATTTCCTTACGTTCCAAAAGATTGCCCACTTCCAAACATACATTGTCCAACAATTGTTGCTCTTCAATCAAAAAATCCTCTAAACCATATTTTGGCGAAGGGTATCCGACCCGGATAACTCCTTTTTGCTCGTTAAAAA
>LXWE01000095.1 GCA_001660395.1 Alteromonadaceae bacterium XY-R5 | reverse complement strand
CGGTCATGGGCGGACCGGCGGTGTTCATGAAGACCAAAAAATCAGACGTACTCTCGCTGTTTTTGGAAGAAGACCAACGGGCCATCAAGGATTATTTTAAGGACAAACGTCCAAATGTGAACGATGACAACGACCTATTGAACCTGTTCACCTACGCCAATACCTTATAGGGGGTTGCAGAGCTGATTCAATGCGTATTTGGTTCCAAAAAAGATATAAAAAGGTGTGTGGCAGCACCTTTTTTTAATTAAGTGGCAAAATAAATTATTCATGATTTGAATTATTCCGAAAAATCACTACATTTGCAGCCCTCAAAATGGGGGTTATTTAGTTTTTAACAGAGATTTTAATGCCAACAATTTCACAATTAGTACGAAAAGGAAGGGCCACAATTACCAAGAAGAGTAAATCGGCTGCTTTGGATTCGTGTCCTCAACGAAGAGGGGTTTGTACGCGGGTTTATACCACTACGCCTAAGAAACCGAACTCTGCAATGCGTAAAGTTGCAAGGGTAAGGTTGACCAATGGT
>LXWE01000094.1 GCA_001660395.1 Alteromonadaceae bacterium XY-R5 | reverse complement strand
CCAACCAACGGAACTTTGAGGTAGCAAAAAAGGAGAACTCTGTAATCTACCTGGAAGATGACTATGCCCAGCGCTATGCGGATTATGATATCAATTCACCCGAATCAATCATTGGATTGACCATAATGCAGGAAGAATTCTTGGATCAGAGCATTCTGTTGGGTAAAAAACTTCAGGATAACTTCACCAAAAGATTGAACAGAAAGGACAGAAAGGTAAAACAAGCCGGATTTATTGTACTGCACCAAACCTGTATGCCCAGTGTTTTGGTGGAAACCGGATTCTTGACCCATAAAAGGGAAGGCACCTATTGAAATTCAGAAAATGGGCAGAGTGAAATTGGCAAGGCCATAGCCGATGCTGTGCTATCCTATAAATCTGAAATCAACACCGGGATTGACATCAGCAATATATCCAAAGAAATTGAAAGCACCGAGGTAGCTGTGGATATTCCTGCCGAGACCAAAGAAGAAACAAAGGAAGAAACGAAGGAAGTAGTCAAAGAAACCGTCAAAGAGATTCCTAAAGA
>LXWE01000093.1 GCA_001660395.1 Alteromonadaceae bacterium XY-R5 | reverse complement strand
AGAACCAACTGTAAACGAATGTCAAAGACAACACTTTCATATGTCCAATTGTTATCAGGTCTGGAAGAAGCTTCCAGGGGCAGGGTACGTGTATGATAAGTGAAATCATGTCCTTTCGTTGTCCACCTGGGCTATAAAACCAGGCGCTGCCTGACCAATTGTTCGCTTTAGATTTGGAGAGATTTTTAAGGGGATTTGCAGGGACCTGCAGGTAGAGACTTTGCTGTAGAGGAGACGAGACTCGCTGACCAACAAGATTGTTGTACAAACGGGCTGAGCTACGCCCAAGTATAGTTAGAGTTGTATTACTTTTGGAACGAGCTTCCAGTGTAAGTTTGCCATGCATTAAACGAAGCACATCAACCAACAAACACAAGTATTTTGTTATCTCTTTACATATGTCGCTCCAATCAAGTGACTTGTTAAGAATGAAACCTGAACACACTTAAGTCTGATCAAAGCGAGCGGGCCGGGGATGTCGGACAAGTGGTGAGTTCGAGCCAACACGAGACCAACATACCCGCCCCCACTT
>LXWE01000092.1 GCA_001660395.1 Alteromonadaceae bacterium XY-R5 | reverse complement strand
TAAAAAAGTCTCCTTTCTTCCTCTAACAACAAGTCGTGGTTTGATTCCTTAATCACCTGATATATTCTGTCCTCCATCCAAATGTCCGGAAATCCACCACTACCTTCTGTTAGGCCAATTATAAAAACTGCCTTTGCTTCGAGTCCTTTTGATGCGTGTATTGTTTTTCCTGAAACAAAGACACGCTCTTGTTTAAACCTTTCAAAATAAGGCCTATACATTTTGCTTCTTCGGTACAAAAAGAGAATGTCTTCCTTTGTATAGCCTTTACCCTTAAGATAGTTTATTTGTTCAAGAACATATTCAATATTCTCAGCATCATTCCTCCCTGCATAAATATGTATTTTACGGCTTGATTTTTTATTTGACCGAATATCCTTCTCAACCTTATATTTATTGTGCTTGATGACTTCATTGCTTGCACCTACAATATGTTCGGTGCTTCTATAATTTACACTCAACTTTATAGTTTCAGAATTCTTGAAATGCTTGTTGAAATTGACAATATAGTCCACATTGGAACCTCTAAATC
>LXWE01000091.1 GCA_001660395.1 Alteromonadaceae bacterium XY-R5 | reverse complement strand
CGACTCAGAAAAAAAGCTTATAGAACAAATAAAGCGTGGAAATACCCACGCCTTTGCCGAATTTGTGGATATATATAAGGACTTGGTCTTTACCCTGAGCCTTAGAATGCTTGCAAATAGGGAAGAGGCAGAAGAGGTGGCCCAAGATACATTTTTGAAAATATTTAATGCCTTGCCCAAGTTTAAAGGGGATTCCAAGGTTTCAACATGGATTTACCGAATAGCCTATAACACCTGTTTGGATAGGCTTAGAACGAATAAAAAAAGTAGGATTTTTAAAGATATAGCAGAACTGGAAGGTATTATCGTTAAGAATATGGACAATGCATTGGACAATATGATTATGAGTGGACGTAATGCCATGGTCAATGCTTGTTTTGCACAACTGTACTCTGAAGATGCAGGTTTATTGACCTTGTTTTATTTTGAGGACAAAAGCCTGGTTGAAATTGAGAAAGTGCTGGACACTCCGGTGGGGGTTTTAAAAGTACGGTTGTTCAGAGCGCGGAAGCGTTTGGCTAAAGTGTTGGAA
>LXWE01000090.1 GCA_001660395.1 Alteromonadaceae bacterium XY-R5 | reverse complement strand
CAAATATTTCGGTGACCATCGCCTCTGCTTTCATGATACGCACGAATGACCATAAGTCCGGCATATTCACCTTGCGCACCCGAGTTGGGCTGCAATGAGGTGGCTGCAAAACCAGTGATCACATTCAATTGTTGCTCCAAGGTCTTCAACATTTCTTGGTACCCTTCGGCCTGATTCAAAGGTGCGAATGGGTGAATGTTGCTCCAATGGGCCCAGCTCAACGGAAGCATTTCCGAGGCGGCGTTCAATTTCATGGTGCAACTTCCCAAGGAAATCATGGAATGGTTCAGGGCCAAATCCTTTCGCTCCAATTTTTTGATGTAACGCATCAACTCTGTTTCAGAATGATAGCTGTTAAACACTTCGTGTTTTAAATAGGGGGCTTTTCGTTGTAAAGATTCAGGAATGGATTTTTGGGTAGAAGAATCAACTACAATTTTGACACTTTCCTTAAAATCCACCAATGCTGAAAATATCTTTATGATTGTTAACACATCATCATTTGATGTGGCTTCGTTTAAAGATATTGAAA
>LXWE01000009.1 GCA_001660395.1 Alteromonadaceae bacterium XY-R5 | reverse complement strand
GCATTCTACGCCAACCCTATCAGGAGTCAAGCGATTTTTTCAAAATTTCTTTCTACTTAATCTCGCTCTATCCCGCTTCCCGTAAGCCTCCGCAGAGTTCTTACTCAGCGAACCGTAACCCGTTGGTTTTTGATTCCCTGCGGGGTATCCCCCGGAAGTGCGGCGCATTCTACAGGGATCTTGATTGCGATCAACCCCTAGATCTAAATAAATTGCAAAAAAACGTTTAAACGGTTAGCTTCTGAACTAATCGCTCATTATTTATATGAATAAGGCGATATTTAATAAAACTTACAAGGATCTCTGTTGTCATAAACAACTAACAAAAGATCCGCTATAGGGGTGTGTGCTATGCAATGGAATATAAAATTTGCGCTGTTCGGCGTTTTGACAGGCATGTCTACTATTTCTATCGCTAGTTCTGTTGTTCCCCAAAATGACGAGCAAACAGACCAAGAGCTAACGAGAAACTTTCTACAACATCAGCTACAACAAAATCCTAGTATAGGTAGAGCAATAAGCAGTATTTCGGGTCACTATCCAAATAAAGTGCTTGAAATCGTAAGTATGGCATTTGAAATGTATCCACAGAACTACCAGGAAATCATCTATGCCGCTATCAATGCGCAGCCTTCAGCTACTGAAGATATTGTGACGCTGGCCCTTACCAAGAAAGTTGGCGATTGCACGAGTATCGTATCTACGGCTATTGCTGCGGAACCAGGCTATGTTGATACCATAGTAAAAGCTGCTAGTCATACGACACCAGAAGAACTGCAAAACATCGTAAGAGTAGCCGTGATATCAGATCCAGATTCAGCGGACTATGTAGTTCAGCAGTTATCAAAGTCACAACCAGATAAAATGTTGAGCATTCTAACTACTGCTGTTTCTGCAGTGCCGTTTGTTGGTGACTATATAGTAGAGGCACTATTAGCCATTTATCCTGAACAGGATGAGGCTGTTGTGACCACAGCGCTAAAAGAGAGCTCTGATGAAGCGGATATTTTCAGAATATTAGATGCTGCGCAAAATGCTGGCGTCAGCGGCACAAGGTTGCAGAACTTCGCCATGACAGCTGGTGTTGATCAACACTTAATAGAAAGCTATTTCAATAAAGAATCTAGCTCCAAGGTTGATTAGACAATCAACCTCATAGATTCTCTCGGTTAAAGTAAAATTCTTTTGGTTACAGCTCCATTCGGAGCTGCTCCTAATTCTTCGAGTTAATAGCTCAACATAGTTAACAATTGTTCGCCCTTCTAAGTCTTCGATACTCACAGGGAGATCCGGCAGCGATACCCGATTTCTTTTTCAATGAGTCATTTGTAGCTATTTGGACGTTCTGGAATAGTTCGCTAAGAACCGACTGATAGTTTTACTATCACTTCGAATTTTGCGTATTTAGGAGGGCAATTATCGCAATATGAATTTGCTCTATCACTACAATTACGTAGTTCGCTGCAGCTTCGCAATCACCTTGCTCAATTACTCAGCAATGAAAGGATCTAGTAATCAACGCCAGTACTCCATGACCATAAACAATATGGCACAGACATCGATCCCATTCATTTTATGAGACTCAAACTTTCTTAGACACAAGATCCCAACGCCAGATTCATTCAATCAAAGGGAAAAATAGTGATGTGCTGCCACTTATCGACAGTCTATAAACAAAAAAGCCGAGCAAATGCTCGGCTTTTTCATATCTTACTAGTTCTTATTCAGCGTCAACAGCTTCAGCTTCTACAGCTTCAACTTCTGGACGGTCAACAAGCTCTACATAAGCCATTGGGGCGTTGTCACCGGTACGGAAACCGCATTTCAGAATGCGAATATAACCACCAGGACGCTGCTCGTAACGAGGACCAAGCTCGTTGAACAGTTTACCCACAACCTCTTTATCACCAGTGCGTGCGAAAGCCAAACGACGGTTTGCAACGCTGTCTTGCTTAGCTAAAGTGATTAGAGGCTCAATTACGCGACGCAGTTCTTTCGCCTTTGGCAACGTAGTTTTGATAACTTCGTGTTTTACCAAAGAACCAGCCATGTTACGGAACATCGCCTGACGATGGCTGCTGTTACGATTTAACTGACGACCACTCTTACGATGGCGCATAGCTCTATCCTTCTTAACAAATCAGTTTAGTTTGCGACCTGATTAGTCTTTCTCAGCGATGCTCTCTGGTGGCCAATTTTCAAGGCGCATACCCAGAGACAATCCACGAGAAGCCAGTACGTCTTTAATCTCAGTTAGAGATTTCTTACCCAAGTTAGGCGTCTTCAACAGCTCAACTTCGGTACGTTGTACCAGGTCACCAATATACTGGATAGCTTCAGCTTTCAGACAGTTTGCAGAACGAACTGTAAGCTCAAGATCATCAACTGGACGAAGCAGAATCGGATCAAACTCCGGTTTCTCTTCTTTCTCAACTGGCTCAGACATATCACGTAATTCTACGAATGCGTCTAGTTGCTCAGCCAGGATAGTAGCAGCACGACGGATCGCTTCTTCAGGATCCAAAGTACCGTTAGTTTCCATATCGATGATCAGCTTGTCTAAATCTGTGCGTTGTTCAACACGCGCAGACTCAACATTGTAAGCAATACGCTCTACAGGGCTGTATGATGCATCCACTAATAAACGACCAATGGGTCGATCGTCTTCTTCGGAGGAACGGCGCGTCGCTGCAGGGACGTAACCACGGCCCATTTCTACTTTAATACGCATGCTGATTTCAGCTTCGCCAGTCAAAGTACAAATGACATGGTCTGGGTTAACAATCTCAACATCACCATCGTGTTGGATGTCACCGGCCAATACAGGGCCCGCTCCCGATTTAACCAGAGTTAGTGTAGCTTCAGTTTTGCCTTCTAGGCGAACTGCCAACCCTTTCAGGTTAAGCAAGATCTCAATAACGTCTTCCTGAACACCTTCTTTGGTGCTGTACTCATGCAATACGCCGTCAATTTCTACTTCAGTTACCGCACATCCTGGCATTGATGAAAGCAGAATACGACGTAACGCGTTACCCAGAGTGTGACCGAAGCCGCGCTCTAAAGGCTCAAGAGTTACTTTAGCGCGTGTTGGTGACACGTTATCAATTTCTACTAACCGTGGTCTTAGGAATTCAGTTACAGAACCCGACATTGTTTCCTCTCTTCTTTAAGCTTTACTTAGAGTAAAGTTCGACGATCAACTGTTCGTTAATTTCAGCAGACAGGTCTGTTCTTTCAGGAACACGTTTAAAAACGCCTTCCATCTTCTTGCTGTCTACTTCAATCCAAGTTGGTTTTTCACGTTGTTCTGCCAGTTCTAAAGCAGAAACAATACGAGCTTGCTTCTTAGCTTTTTCACGCACAGACACTACGTCTTCAGCAGAAACGTTAAAAGAAGGAACGTTAACAACCTTACCGTTAACCATGATGGCTTTGTGGCTTACTAACTGACGCGCTTCAGCACGAGTGCTAGCAAAACCCATACGGTAAACAACATTGTCAAGACGCTGTTCTAAAAGCTGTAGCAGGTTCTCACCTGTGTTGCCTTTAAGACGTGCTGCTTCTTTGTAGTAGTTACGGAATTGCTTTTCCAGAACGCCGTACATACGACGAACTTTTTGCTTTTCACGCAACTGTACACCGTAGTCAGACAGACGGCCACGACGGGCACCGTGCTGACCAGGCGCAGTATCAATTTTACATTTCGAGTCAATTGCTCGAACGCCGCTTTTTAGGAACAGGTCTGTACCTTCGCGACGGCTAAGTTTGAGTTTAGGACCCAAATATCTTGCCATGATCTTTCTCCAACTGTCCGTCGATTAAACGCGACGTTTTTTCGGTGGACGACAACCGTTGTGAGGAATTGGCGTCACATCGGTAATGTTCGTGATTTTGTAGCCTGTTGCGTTCAGGGCACGGATCGCAGACTCACGGCCTGGACCTGGACCTTTCACGAAAACTTCAAGGTTTTTCAGGCCGTATTCTTGCGCAGCAACACCAGCACGCTCAGCAGCAACCTGCGCAGCGAATGGAGTTGATTTACGCGAACCACGGAAGCCAGAACCACCAGAAGTGGCCCAAGCTAGGGCATTACCTTGACGGTCAGTGATCGTCACGATTGTGTTGTTGAAAGATGCATGGATATGAGCCATACCATCAACGACTTGGCGTTTAACGCGTTTGCGTGTACGAGTAGGTGCTTTAGCCATTACTTGTCTCCCCGCTTACTTCTTAATAGGTTTACGAGGACCTTTACGGGTACGCGCGTTCGTTTTAGTACGCTGACCACGTAGAGGCAAGCTACGACGGTGGCGCAAGCCACGGAAGCAACCTAGGTCCATCAAACGCTTAATGCTCATTGAAACTTCACGACGAAGATCACCTTCAACGGTGAACTTAGCAACTTCGTCACGCAGTTTATCAATTTGCGCTTCATCAAGATCTTTGATCTTAGTTGTCTCTGCAACACCAGCACCGGCACAAATGCTTTTCGCACGAGTAGCACCGATACCGTAGATTGCTTGAATAGCAATTACAGCATGCTTGTGTTCAGGGATGTTAATGCCTGCGATACGGGCCATTAACTGCTCTCCTATAAATTAATAAATGTCGCCAGCCTAAAAAGCCCGATAGGATACTTACCCGGCGACAAAATTGCAAATTAAGGTTTTGTAAACCGTTTGATTAGCCTTGCCTTTGCTTATGCTTGGGCTCACTACAAATCACTCGAACAACACCGTTGCGCTTGATGATTTTGCAGTTACGGCAAATCTTTTTAACGGATGCACGAACTTTCATTTCATCACTCCGTAGATGCCAACTTAACGGCCGTAGCCTTTAAGATTGGCTTTCTTAAGAACAGATTCATATTGATGAGACATCAAATGAGTCTGGACCTGCGCCATGAAATCCATGATGACCACCACCATAATCAGCAGCGAAGTACCGCCGAAGTAGAACTGAACGTTCCAGGCAATCAACATAAACTCAGGCACTAAACAAATAAAGGTAATGTATAGCGCGCCAGCCAGGGTCAGGCGAGTCATTACTTTATCAATATAGCGAGACGTTTGCTCACCAGGGCGAATACCAGGTACAAAAGCACCAGATTTCTTCAGATTATCCGCTGTTTCGCGAGGATTAAATACCAGCGCGGTATAGAAGAAGCAGAAGAAAATAATCGCCGCAGCGTAAAGCATCACGTACAGAGGCTGTCCAGGAGACAACATCAGCGACACATCTTGCAACCAAGATAGCGCTTCATTCTGACCAAACCATTGAGCAACCGTACCAGGGAACAGAATGATACTAGATGCAAAAATTGGTGGAATCACGCCGGCCATATTCACCTTAAGAGGTAAATGTGTACTTTGTGCGGCAAACACCTTGCGGCCCTGCTGACGTTTAGCGTAGTTAACAACGATACGACGTTGGCCACGTTCAACAAACACAACAAAATACGTTACGGCAATCATGATCACGCCAATCAGCAACAGGAACAAAATGTTCAGGTCACCTTGGCGGGCTTGTTCGGCTGTTTGACCAATCGCAGTAGGTAAACCAGCAACAATCCCAGTAAAGATCAAAATAGAGATACCGTTACCGATACCTCGCTCTGTAATTTGTTCACCTAACCACATTAAGAACATGGTACCAGTGACCAAACTCACTACTGCTGTAAAGTAAAAACCAAAGCCAGGGTTAATCACTAAACCTGAAATCAGGTTAGGCAAACCCGTCGCAATACCAATCGCCTGGAAGGTGGCAAGCACCAACGTAAAGTAGCGAGTATATTGGCTAATCTTGCGACGTCCTGCTTCGCCTTCTTTTTTCAACTCAGCCATAGGTGGGTGAACCACTGTCAGTAACTGAATGATAATCGAAGCCGAAATGTAAGGCATAATCCCTAGGGCAAGAACTGATGCACGCGAAAGTGCACCACCGGAGAACATGTTGAACATCTCTACGATGGTACCCTTTTGCTGTTCAAATAGTTGAGCAAGCACAGCTGCATCAATACCAGGAATAGGCACATAAGAGCCAAGTCTAAATACTATGATCGCACCAAGTACGAACCACAACCTCGATTTAAGCTCGCTCAAGCCGCCTTTAGCGCTTGAATCCAATCCTGGTTTAGCCATCTAGCTTATTCCTCTACTTTACCGCCAGCTGCAGCGATTGCATCTGCTGCACCTTTAGTTACCTTCAAACCGCTCACAGTAATCGCGCGTGAGATCTCGCCGCTCTTGATAACTTTTACAAACAATTGGTCTTTCTTAACCAGACCAGCTGCTTTCAAAGTTTCCAGGCTAACGATTTCGCCTTCTACCTTGGCAATCTCGGCAAGTGTAACTTGTGTAGTCACAAGAGACTTACGAGAAGTAAAACCAAATTTAGGCAGACGACGCTGAATTGGCATCTGACCACCTTCAAAACCTGGCTTCACAGAACCGCCTGAACGGCTCTTTTGACCTTTGTGACCACGGCCACCGGTTTTACCAAGACCAGAACCGATACCACGGCCCAGGCGCTTACCTGACGTTTTAGCTCCAGGTGCAGGAGCAAGAGTATTTAAATGCATCTGTTACTCCTCCACGATCTCGACCATGTAATAAACACGGTTGATCATGCCACGAACAGCTGGGGTGTCTTCCAACTCACGAACATGACCAATGCGACGTAGACCCAAACCAGTCAAAGTTGCCTTGTGTTTAGGCAGACGACCGATTGAGCTTTTGGTTTGCTTAACTTTAATCGTTTTAGCCATGTCGTATTACCCCAAAATCTCGTCTACGGACAAACCACGTTTAGCAGCAACTTGCGCTGGAGACCGCATTTCGGTCAGAGCGTTGATAGTTGCACGCACTACGTTAATCGGGTTTGTAGAACCGTAGCATTTTGAAAGTACGTTCTGTACACCAGCAACTTCCAGAACTGCACGCATCGCACCACCGGCGATGATACCCGTACCTTCTGAAGCAGGTTGCATGTATACCTGAGAACCTGAATGGCGACCCTTGATAGGATGCTGCAGCGTGTGGCCGTTTAACTCAACGTTAACCAGGTTACGACGCGCTTTTTCCATTGCTTTTTGAATAGCAGCTGGTACTTCACGTGCTTTACCGTAACCAAAACCAACACGACCGTTACCGTCACCGACTACAGTCAGTGCGGTGAAACTCATGATACGACCACCTTTTACAGTTTTCGATACACGGTTTACGGCAATCAGCTTCTCTAACAGTTCACCGTTTTGAACTTCTAACTTAGCCATAAATCACTCCTAGAACTGAAGACCTGCTTCGCGAGCAGCATCAGCCAATGCCTTCACTCGACCGTGGTACTTGAAACCGCTACGATCGAAAGCAACATCTTTGATGCCTTTTTCGAGAGCGCGTTCTGCGATAGCTTTGCCAACTACTTTAGCAGCGTCTACGTTACCTGTTACTTTCAGGTCACCACGGATCGCGGCTTCAACAGTGGAAGCAGCCGCCAGTACTTCAGAACCGTTAGGTGCGATTAACTGTGCGTAGATATGGCGCGGTGTGCGGTTTACAACCAAGCGAAACGCGGCCAGTTCACTGATTTTTTTGCGGGCGCGAGTAGCGCGACGCAAGCGAGCTGTTTTCTTATCCATCGTATCACCCACCTACTTTTTCTTGGCTTCTTTACGAAGCACGTTTTCGTCGGCATAACGAACACCTTTACCTTTATAAGGCTCAGGCGGACGGTATCCACGGATGTTAGCTGCTACTTGGCCAACCAACTGCTTATCAGCACCTTTAACCAGTACTTCAGTTTGAGTAGGCGTTTCAACAGTAATACCCGCAGGCATTTCATAAGCTACAGGGTGAGAGAAACCTAGCGTCAGGTTCAGTTTGTTACCTTGTGCGTTCGCACGGTAACCAACACCGATCAGCTGTAGTTTCTTCTCGTAGCCTTCGGCTACACCTTTAACCATGTTGTTCAACAGTGCACGAGCAGTACCAGCTTGAGCCCAAGCGTTAGCAACACCTTCACGAGGAAGGGCCTTCAGCTTGTTCTCTTCTTGTACTACTTCAACAGCGTCGTTGAATACACGAGTCAAAGAACCGTTTTTACCTTTAACAGTAACTTCTTGACCAGCGATAGAAACTTCTACACCAGACAATAGTTCAACTGGAGCTTTTGCTACACGTGACATTATTAACCCTCCGTTACGCTACATAACCGATGATCTCACCGCCCATGCCTGCTTTACGCGCAGCACGGTCAGTCATCACACCTTTAGAGGTAGACACGATAGCAATGCCTAAACCACCCATAACTTTTGGCAGCTCATCTTTTTTCTTATAGATGCGCAGACCTGGACGGCTTACACGTTCAATGCTCTCGATTACTTTTTTGCCTTCGAAGTATTTCAGAGTAACTTCCAGTACAGGTTTAACGTCACCAGAAATTTCGAAGTTTTCAATATAACCTTCAGCTTTCAGCACGTCTGCAACAGCAACGCGCAGCTTAGAAGAAGGCATAGATACAGCAACTTTGCCAGCCAACTGGCCGTTGCGGATGCGGGTAAACATATCCGCAATAGGATCTTGCATGCTCATATCAGCTACTCCTTACCAACTGGCTTTTTTCAGGCCAGGGACTTCACCGCGCATCGCTGCTTCACGCAGTTTGATACGGCTCAGACCGAATTTGCGTAGGAAACCGTGAGGACGGCCAGTAATACGACAACGGTTTTGTTGACGTGTCTTAGCAGAGTCACGAGGAAGTTGTTGCAGCTTCAGAACCGCGTCCCAGCGCGCTTCATCAGATGCATTTACATCGCTGATAATCGCTTTCAGCTCAGCACGCTTTTCAGCATACTTTGCTACCAGCTTCGCGCGTTTTACTTCGCGAGCTTTCATTGATTCTTTTGCCATAACCCTACACCTTATTTTCTAAACGGGAAGTTAAATGCATCCAATAATGCACGCGCTTCCTCATTAGTGTTAGCACTGGTAGTGATTGTGATATCCATACCTCTTACCTTATCAACTTTATCAAAGTCGATTTCAGGGAAGATGATTTGTTCACGCACACCCATGCTGTAGTTTCCACGGCCATCGAATGATTTAGGATTCAGGCCACGGAAGTCGCGGATACGTGGAATAGCGATTGATACCAAACGCTCGAAGAATTCCCACATACGCTCGCCACGCAGGGTTACTTTACAGCCAATCGGATAACCTTCACGGATTTTAAAACCCGCAACAGATTTACGCGCTACTGTTACAACAGGTTTTTGACCGGCAATGGCCTGCATATCTGCAGTCGCATTTTCCAGAACCTTCTTGTCAGCTACCGCTTCACCTAAACCCATGTTTAGAGTGATTTTTTCAATCCGAGGGACTTGCATGACGCTTTTGTAACCGAACTGCTTAGCAAGTTCCGCCACTACTGTTTCTTTATAGAAATCATGCAGTTTCGCCATCGTACTCTCCAATTAATTAAATTAGTTCGCCGTTAGATTTGAAGAAACGTACTTTCTTCTCATCTTCGAAACGGAAACCTACACGATCCGCTTTACCCGTTTTAGGGTTAACGATCGCAACGTTAGAAACGTGAATTGATGCTTCTTTTTCAACAACACCGCCAGCAACACCCAGTTGTGGGTTAGGCTTCTGGTGTTTCTTCACCAAGTTCACACCTTCAATAACTACACGGTCAGCCGCAGGAAGAACTTTCAGGACTTTGCCTTGTTTTCCTTTGTCTTTACCAGTTAAAACGACTACTTCATCATCACGACGAATTTTATTAGCCATTATCGTGACTCCTTATAGTACCTCTGGGGCCAGTGAGATGATCTTCATGAATTTATCGCCACGAAGCTCACGGGTTACCGGGCCAAAGATACGCGTACCAATTGGTTGCTTATTGTTGTTAAGCAACACGGCTGCGTTACTGTCAAAACGGATGGCTGAGCCATCTGCACGACGAACACCTTTCTTAGTACGCACCACCACTGCATTCAGTACGTCACCTTTTTTAACTTTACCGCGAGGAATTGCTTCCTTAACAGTAACTTTGATGATGTCACCGATATGTGCATAACGGCGATGCGAGCCACCAAGAACCTTAATACACTGAACCCTGCGAGCGCCGGAGTTGTCGGCTACATCCAGGTTAGTTTGCATTTGGATCATGTTAGTGCTCCGCTGTTATAAGACCCAAAACGGGTCGTTATTGCTGTTAAAAGCAGCACTATCGCTGCTTTTTTATACATACCCCCGGTTAAAAGGGCGCGAAATAATAACAGAAAGGTCCGACTTAGCATAGAACTAAATCAAATTATTTCTGTTATTGTAGAAACGACAACGCCCCTGTAGCGCTTGGGCTGCAGGGGCGTGTCGTTAATTTGGCAAGATTACTTATTCAGCAGACTCGGACAGCACTTTCACGCTGTAGCCAGTTGAGGAGGAAGCATCTTCTTCAATGGTAATGATGTAGTTAACTTCTTCATTGAAAGGCAATGAATTAGTACGGTAAAGCACGTCGTAGTTACCACTGTCGCTATTGTCGTCATACACCACTACGATTTCATAGTAGTCACTTGGCAGGGTAATGCTGCGGCTTTCTTCAGCATCAAGACTCGTAATTTCATATTCAGCAGAATCCGTAGTTTCATCACCACGAACAAAGTAAATGTCCAGGTCATCGTAACCAGAACTTTCTTCCGTCACCAGGTTAGCAACCAATACTTCGTGGTCATATACCTGTGATGTAGAAGACTCTTCGAATGACAAGCTGGTCAGTTTATCACTGCCATTTTTGTATAGTACAACTGCTTTACTTTCACCCTGGTTCAAAGTCAATAAGCGGTTATTGAACGACAGAGATGAATCTGAGTTTTGCGCATTGATGTTGTAGTCACCATAGTGAATGCCAGTAAAGTCAGATAACTCACCCGCAGCTACCGTTAAAGTGTCACCTTCTTCACCGTTTGAACCGGTTAGAGCAACTGTCAGGTCATCATCGCTTAAACTGTTATAAATACGGTATTGCGCACTGGCTTCTGCATCAGCGTAAGAAGTAACGCTGGTAGAGTTAAGTAACATATCTACAACCAGATTGCCTGCCAGAGCACCCGTAGTATTACGGATAATCAATGAGTACTCAGTCTCGTAATCAAACGAGATAGTCTGACTTTCGTAAACAACGTCTGTGCTACCTGGTTCTGTCAGGAAGATTTTATAATCACCTGTTGGGAAGTAGTCACTGTCGTCATCTTCATCTTTGTCCCAATAGTCACCTTCTTCAAGGGCACCATAAGTCGCAGTGTTAATTTGGTGAGCTTCTTCGAAGGTGTCACCAGATTCTGCGATATAGAAATCATAGCTAGCCTGGTCATCTGTCACGCTAGTCGTAAAAATACGGAAGTGCTCATCCATTGCATCGCCGTCTTTACGTTTAAAATCGTAGAAATTGATATCTGGATTGTCGTAATCGCCACTCATGATGATGATAGCTTTACGTCCATTTTTCAGTTTCAGTACGTTGTCTTCTTGGTAAATAGTCACTTCTTCGTCATCAGAGTCTTCATAGATAAACTCTAAATCGTAAGTATCATTGTCCAACGAATACAATGCAGTCGCGTCACCGAAGGCAGCACTGCCGTACTCATCATCATCAATATTCATGATGGTGGTGGCACTGTTTGAAGAACCATTGTAGAACTGAACATACGCACTTGAATAAGTACTGCTGCCGCCGCCTGAACCGCCGCACGCACTCAAACCTAGAGAAAGCGCTGCAACAGCGAGAAGGTGAGTCGATTTTGTCTGCATATTAAGCTTCATCCTTTACAGAACTAATTATTTCTAGGGACATTAGGATATAGCAAAATGCATTTAGTTCACATTTCCAGACATTTTTTACCCAAAATATCTAAAAACGAGATTGAGTACAGAGGGGTACATAGCCCTCTCATTATCATTTTGCCAACCGATAACTGCACGATTAGACAAGTCGTAGCGGGCAAGAGGATAGCAGATATAAAAACAAGAAAGCACCCTATTTGAGCAATATTTCTCAGAATTTACACAGCTTCCCTGCCATGTTGGGGTGATTTATTAAGCAGGAAGTTGCTGACGTACAACTTCATACAGGCAAATACCTGTCGCAACAGAAACATTGAGGCTCGATACATTACCCGCCATTGGCAGTTTCACCAACTCATCACAATGTTCACGAGTAAGGCGACGCATGCCCTTGCCTTCTGCCCCCATCACCAGTGCCACAGGGCCTTTCAAGTTGCACTGATAAATAGTTTGGGTTGCCTCACCGGCAGTACCAACTACCCAGACGCCCTGCTGCTGAATATCCTTCAAGGTTCTGGCCAAATTAGTCACCTGAATCAGAGGTGTCACTTCAGCGGCGCCGCAGGCCACTTTACGGGCTGTAGAGGTCAATTTAGCCGATTTGTCTTTAGGTACAATCACCGCATGTACACCAGCAGCATTGGCACTGCGTAAACACGCTCCCAGATTATGAGGGTCAGTTACACCATCGAGTACCAGCAGGAATGGTGTTGCCTGAGCAGAAATAATTTCAGCCAAGTCCTTTTCATCGAACTGACGTCCGGGTTTAGCTCTGGCGACAACGCCCTGATGCTGCTCACCTTCGACCTTGTCATCCAGGGCTTTACGCTGACAAAACTGGATCGGTAAGCCGAGTTTACGCGCCTGATTGATAATGGCACTTAGACGTTCATCATCACGTCCTTTTAGTACCAACAATTCAATGACACGCTCAGGCTCATGGGCTAACACGGCTTCCATGGCATGAATACCATATAACCATTCTTGTGAGGCCATACTACTTCTTTCTCCTCGGCTTGGCTTTCGGGTGTTTAGGGGCGCCTTTGGCACCACTTGGTTTCGGAGTCGCTATTTTACTTTTATTCTGCCGTTTGCCTGCAGTTTTTTTCTTTCCAGGCCCGGATTTTCTTGGGCGGTCGAGAATAAAGTCGATTTTTCGCTCATCTAAATGCACCGCAACAACCTTGACCTTGACCTGATCGCCAAGGCGGAAGGTTTGCCCTGCGGCTTCACCCACTAAATACAACTTAACCTCGTCAAAATGATAGTAGTCATCATCAAGCGAAGTGATATGAACCAGTCCATCAATGTGGAACTCTGTCAGGCGCACAAAAAAGCCAAAGTTGGTAACGCTGGCAATGACACCATCAAAACTATCGCCTACATGATCCTGCATAAATTCGCATTTAAGCCAGTCAGCGACATCGCGAGTGGCATCATCTGCGCGACGCTCAGTCATTGAACACTGTTCGCCTAATGCTGAAGCTTCTTCCTCGCTATAGCTCTTACCACCAGTATTACTCTTGCGGGCTGCCAACTTATCCAGCTGCGCTTTGATGGCGCGGTGTACAACTAAATCCGGATAACGGCGTATCGGCGAGGTGAAATGCGCATAGGCATTTAACGCTAGACCGAAGTGACCAATATTTTCACTGTCATAAACGGCTTGCTTCATGGAGCGCAGCAGCATCGTTTGGATCAGTTCCTGATCGGGGCGATTACGAATTTTATCGACTACAGCGGTAAACTCATGAGGATCTGCGCCTTCGCGGATCTGGTGCTCAATACCCACTTCACTTAAGTAGGATAAAAATGCGGTCAGACGATCGGCATCTGGCTCATCATGCACTCGGTAAAGACCATGGGCATGATGTTTCTCAAGGAAACAGGCCGCCGCAACGTTCGCCAGAATCATGCATTCTTCAATCAGTTTGTGCGCATCATTGCGTTCAACCGTAACGATATGATCAATCTTACGCTGGGCATTAAAGATAAATTTGCTTTCAATGGTTTCGAATTCAATCGCGCCACGGGCATGTCGAGTACGTTTTAGCGTGCGGTATAAATCGTGCAGGTTGCGCAGATGTGGCACATGTTCTTCATAGCGTTTAATTAATTCAGGTTCACCCTGCAAGATTTCCCATACTTTTGTGTAGGTTAAACGAGCCTGGGAACGCATGACAGCTTCGTAAAATTCAAACTCTTCCAGCTTACCTTTGGCGCTGATTTTCATTTCGCAGACCATACACAGACGGTCAACTTCAGGGTTCAATGAACACAGGCCATTTGACAGCACTTCCGGCAACATTGGCACGACCTGGTCCGGGAAATAGACAGAGTTACCGCGCGCCTGCGCCTCTAAATCCAATGCAGTTCCAAAACGCACATAATAACTAACATCTGCAATTGCCACCCACAGCTGCCAGCCACCATCATCAAGTGGTTCACAAAATACGGCGTCATCGAAATCACGGGCATCTTCGCCGTCAATCGTCACCAAAGGTAACTGACGTAAATCGATACGACCACGCTTAGCGTCTTCCGGTACCTGATCAGTCAGAGGTTTAATTTGCTTTTCAACCGCTGCAGGCCAGCTGTGAGGGATATCAAAACGACGCAGCGCCATTTCAATTTCCATCCCGGGAGCCATATGCTCACCCAAAACTTCCACAACTTTGCCCAGAGCACTAACGCGCTTGCGAGGTCGCTGAACCATCTCAACCACCACCACATGCCCCTGGCGAGCACCGTTAACATGCTCAGGAGGGATCATGATTTCCTGACAAATACGGCTGTCATCCGGGATCACTAAGGCAACCCCATGTTCCATAAAGAAGCGGCCAACAATGGCTTCGCTGCGCGGCTCTACCACACTTACAACACGCGCTTCTTTGCGGCCCCGGTTATCAGTGCCCATTTCCTTGGCCATGACAACGTCGCCGTGCAGCAACGAATGCATTTGCATGACCGACAGGAACAGGTCTTTTTCGCCATCTTCGCGTTTTAAGAAGCCATAACCATCACGATGGCCAATTACCCGCCCTTTCACTAGGTCGGAATTTTCTACCAGGCCATATTTTTTCTGGCGAGTAAAGAGCACCTGACCTTCACGCTCCATTGCGCGTAATCGACGCTGAATGCCGATTCGGCTGTCTTCGTCCTGGGCATCAACGCGTTGGCAAATTTCCATAAAGCCCATGGCGCGCCCTGCTTCTTTTAAGACTTGTGCAAGGTATTCACGGCTGGCGACAGGTTTTTCATATTTGCGCTTTTCGCGCTCAAAATAAGGGTCTTTACTCATCAGTTGGTTTGGTGATCCACAAAATTGGTCAATGTTTGCCAGCTAGTATAACCAAGTCGCTAGAACTAAACCGATATTTTTTAAGCAAAAACCGTGTGGGCAAGGGGAAAGCAGGAGCGCAGGACTGCGCTCAGGAATCTAGGGGACGTTTTGCCGCTCTTACGGCTTTTGGGTGCATCAGGGTTTCAAGCTTCGCCAAACAATTGGCGATTTTCCGATGCGTTACTTGGTCTGCGGTCACCGAGTTATATAACCAATGATAAACATCCTCATAGTCCATTGGGTTTCCTAATCCGTTAATAAGGAGTTCTGCCATTTGAATTTGAGCATTTTGGTTACCCAATGCGCTCGCTTCTCGCAGAAAAATCAACCCGCGGCGCGGATCTTTCTGCACCAGAATACCATTGGCATAATAACGTCCTAACTGCTCAAGAGCGGCTGCCAGGCCCTGATCAGCAGCCATTTGCATGTATTCAATGCCACGTTCTGGCTCTTTCTCTACGCACACGCCCCATGCCAGCATGTCGCCCCATAAAAATTGGTACGCGGGTATTTTCAGCGTATCGGCTCTGGCTTCAATGTCTTGCACCAACTGACAATCATCTGCTTTTACTCTGGCCAAATGCTGATTCTTATTAATCAAATTGATTAATTCATCCTGAGAATAAAGCTGCACCGCCTTTAACGGTTCCGAGCCATAAGCCCATCCATTTGCAAGTAGCAGCAATCCAAAACCTGCGATTAATTGTTTCATAAAATCCTCCGCTCACTCTCATTATCGTCCAGATCAGCAAATTTCTTGAAGCCAAATCCAGTGAGGTCGTGTATTCAGCTCTCTTGTATTTGCATAGGCATTCGAGATAAGGTCGTGAATTGACTGCCGTATCAACATAATCAGATGCTGCAACAGACTTAAAATCAGTCGACAAGGCTCGAACCTGAGATAGCCGCTGCTTTATAATCCATGCTATCCAAGCTTATTTGGCTTCTAAATGAAATACAAAGACTTACGTGATTTTATCCAGCGCCTTGAGGAAATTGGTCAGCTCAAGCGCATTTCGATGGAAATAGATACCGATCTGGAAATGACTGAAATCGCCGACCGTACCCTACGCGCCGGTGGGCCCGCCCTATTATTTGAAAACCCAAAAGGCCACAGTGTGCCTGTGCTGGCGAACCTGTTTGGCACCCCTGAGCGTGTTGCGATGGGCATGGGCCAGACTTCCGTCTCCGCCTTGCGCGAAGTGGGTGAATGGCTGGCTTATTTAAAAGAACCCGAGCCTCCTAAAGGCATTAAAGAATTATGGGATAAGCTACCTGTATTTAAGCAGGTGCTGAATATGCCGGCCAAAGAACTGAAAAAGGCGCCCTGTCAGGAAGTCGTATTAAGCGGCGATCAGGTCGACTTAACTCAATTACCTATTCAGCGTTGCTGGCCAGGAGATGTAGCCCCCTTAGTTACCTGGGGATTAACCGTCACCCGTGGACCCAATAAATCCCGTCAAAACCTGGGGATTTACCGTCAGCAGCTACTCGGCCCCAACAAACTTGTCATGCGCTGGTTATCCCATCGCGGCGGCGCATTGGATTTCCGAGAATGGTGCGAACAACACCCTGGACAACCTTATCCGGTCAGCGTGGCGTTGGGTGCAGACCCTGCCACTATTCTGGGTGCAGTGACACCTGTTCCCGATACCCTGTCTGAATATGCATTTGCAGGTTTATTACGTGGCGATCGTACTGAAGTGGTCAAGTCCATCAGTAATGATCTGCAGGTGCCGGCAAGTGCTGAGTTTGTATTAGAAGGTTATATCGATCCGAACGAGACTGCACCGGAAGGGCCGTATGGCGATCACACTGGCTATTACAACGAGGTAGATACTTTCCCGGTATTTACCGTGACGCATATCACCCATCGTAAACAGCCTATTTATCATTCGACCTTTACTGGACGCCCACCGGATGAACCGGCAGTATTGGGCGTCGCCCTGAATGAAGTGTTTGTGCCCATTATCCGCAAACAGTTTCCTGAGATTGTCGATTTCTATTTACCACCTGAAGGTTGTTCTTACCGGATGGCGGTAGTCACAATGAAAAAGCAATATCCTGGGCATGCCAAGCGCGTCATGTTCGGCGTCTGGTCATTCCTACGCCAGTTTATGTACACTAAATTTGTGATCGTATGTGATGATGACGTCAATGCCAGAGACTGGAACGATGTTATCTGGGCCATCACGACGCGGATGGATCCGGCCCGCGATACTACGCTGGTAGAAAACACCCCCATTGATTATTTAGACTTCGCTTCTCCCGTATCCGGCCTAGGTTCGAAAATGGGGATGGATGCCACCAATAAATGGCCAGGAGAAACCGAACGTGAATGGGGCGAGCCAATCGTGATGGATCCAGCAGTAAAATCGCGAATAGACGAGATTTGGGACGAACTGGGTATTTTTCCAGACTCCCCTAAAGCTAATGATTAATCAGAGAAATAAGCAGTTATGAGTGAAATTACCTGTCGCGTTACCGACATCAGTCCGTTAACCGACACTATATATAAAGTGGTGCTAACACCTCAACAGGCGGTTAACTATAAGCCAGGCCATTATCTGCAAGTGGTAATGGGAGAAAAGGATCTGCGCCCCTTCTCTATTGCCAGCATCCCAAGCCAGACCAAACTTGAACTGCATATTGGCGCGACACCAGATAATAAGTATGCCTGGGAAGTATTGGAAGCCATGCGCTCCATCGGCCAAATAAAAATCGCTCAGCCTAAAGGTGATGCTTATTGGCGTGAATTGCCACGTCCAACTTTGTTAATGGCTGGCGGTACTGGTTTTTCTTACACCTATTCTATTTTACAGGCCATGCTGGCAGAAGGGTTGAAAGAACCACTTTATTTATATTGGGGTACCCGCTCATTAGACGATATGTATGCCTTCCAGGCTTTGCAGGAAATGGCACAACAACACGACAAATTCTGCTTTGTCCCCGTTGTTGAAAATCCATCAAACGATTGGCAAGGAAAAACCGGATGGGTTCACGAGGCAGTGCTGGCCGACTTTACCAGTCTGGAACCTTATCATGTCTATATTGCAGGACGCTTTGAAATGGCAGGCGTTGCCAGAGAAGCATTCACCCAGAAAGGGCTGAAAAAAGATCACTTGTTTGGAGATGCTTACGCCTTTATCTAAGGTCGTTCGCAGAATGCGAGCATTGAACAAATGAGGGTGCTTTAACAAGCCAGCTATCCCTGCGCTGGCTTGTTATCGCCACCGGAACATAGTGATTATGCGCCAGTTTTCAGGAATTCAATCAATTGAGTTGCATTGCGTTTAGCAGAGAACTCAGCAATGCTCATACCTGCACAAGAGAAGTTATCTTCACTTTTCAGGATGTTCAGAACTTCACGCTTAGAAGCACCGATTACACCTACTTTTGCACGCAGACCACGCTTGAACAGTTCAACGTCGTCGTTTACGGCTGCTTTACACAGGCTTGCATACTCAACGTCACCAACGAATTTTACATTTTCGCTGCTGTTTAATTTTGCATTTGCATTTACGCTAAAGAAAGCTGCTACTGCCAGGATAATTGCTACATTTTTCATCTCATCACCTCATCATCTTGTTACTACTTGCTTCACCTCGAAGCTCGATGATTATTTTACGGATCTGAAATAAGAATGTTGTTTAATTACATAATCAACTATTTAAATAGTTTGTTAAGCCTGTTGATTAAACCAACAAAAACAGCGTAAACAATTGATTAATATCAAATAAATAAAATACCCTTATAACCAAAAGCAAGCATTTAATATTTATTAAATCTATCATTCTGTAAGTTAATTACAGAACAATAACAATATAGTAATACAAATAATCCAGGAATTAAAGAAAACGTCAGATCGCTTAACTTTTAACCAGATGAATTTAACTATTTACCGTGCAATATCCACATTCCAGACACCTTTATCCCCTTGAGTCATGACTCAAAAGACGCATCTCCAAAGATCCAGGCAAATACATTATTGTTGATTCGCTACTGCCTCATATTGCTCACATTCTGGCGTTTTATCCCCATTTAACAACTGTTGGCAGCTTTGTTGATTCATCGACTCTAAACAGGCTGATGCTGCATGATATAACGCCGTATCGGGTATAGCAGTATCATAACTATCCAGATTCGCACACATTTGTCCCAACATTGAAGTAAGCGCCTCACGCAGATCATCCGGGATTTTTTGTTTAGCCACATCCGCCTGAGCACACGCCTGAATTTTACTGCATAGCTGGGTTGATGCCTGCTCCAGATTATTGTCGCCGGCAACACTCAAACCTGAAACCATAAGTCCAAACAACATCGCTGCTGATTTTTTCATCGTTATATCCGTTAGCTTAATAAGGGCCTCATTCCGCCAAATTTCAAAGCCGGATGCAAGCCAGGGCTCCAGCTTTTTTGAATTATGTCGATAGCAAATTAGGAGCGTTAGCAAAATCCCCCTATTCATCATGGACGAATCAAAATCTATTTCCCGCTTGATCTTTCAATCGATACACGTCATATCGACACAATTGGCCATTATGTGCCTATGTGGTGTTGCATATGCAGGATGTTTTCTGCTGGCGGAACATTGGTGGCTATATCCAACCTACAGTACCTGGTACTTCCCTTCTGGAATTGCTGTGGCAGCTTTCTTGATAATGCCCTTCCGTTATTGGCCGGGGATAACCTTAGGATACCCATTCGCATACGCAGTCTTGCGCTGGTCAAGTGAACACACGCCGTCTATTGAAGATTTTTTCAATAGTCTCATACACCACGCTCTGGCTTACACTGTCCCTATGTATTGTTGCCTTCGCCTCATTCAACGCTGGCTGAGCACCTCTCAGTGTAAACCCAAAGCCATCTACTATATTTCCTCGCCTAAAGGAGTTGTAATATTGACCCTGCTTGCCGTGATTTATCAGCTTGGTAATGTAGGTCAAATGGGAGATTGGATTTGGAACAGTGCTCCTCAGTCAGCTTTCACCGAGATTCGCTTTAGCCACTTTGTTGGCGGATTAACGGGCATTCTGCTTATCACCCCTCCGCTGTTACTTGCATTCAGTACCTGCCGTCCTATCAATGCCGTACTCACCACTCATGTATTGATGGGGCTGGGGTCGTTGGCTTTACTTAGTCTTATCACTGTCGTTGTATATCAAATGCAACCTGAACTCATCTATATGCTCAGGGCATTAGTTTTTCTTCCGTTGTTGTTGTTCGCATATTACTTCGGATTTCGGGGCGCAATCATCTGCAGCACAGTTATTAACTTTGGCTTAATGCTTACCGTGTTTGATAACAACGCCACCAATGCGCTCAAAGACACGCAGTTTTATCTCCTCATGACCAGCTTTTGTGGGCTATTACTAGGCGCCACTATTAGCCAAATGAAGAGACTGAATCGAGACCTGATAATACGCAATAAAGAGTTAGATCGCCTGCTAGTTGAAAACCGATTGCTCACCAAGCGTGTGATAACCGTGCAAGAACAGGAGCGTAAGACACTAAGCCAGGACCTGCACGATGAAGTTGGACAAAATCTGGTGGTATTACAAACTCGCATAGAGTCATTGTTAATTGAACAGCCAGAGATGAAAGCGCATCCAGCGATGATGGTATTAAAGCAAACCAGTCAGCAGATATACCATTCTATCTATCAGGTGCTCAATTGGCTTAGACCAAGAGTCGTGGATGAATTTGGTCTGCATAAGGCCTTAAGCGGCGCATATTTCCGCCAGCGTCTTCAATATTCGGGGATAGACTATCATTGCCAAGTCCCTGCAACCGTTGATTCTCTGTCTGTCGACATTCAAATTTCGATTTTTCGGATGGTGCAGGAAGCCATCAGCAATACGTTGAAACATGCTGATGCGACACAATTTTCTATCATAATTAACGACTCAGACACTCAACTCATGATGTCTTTAACAGATAACGGCCAAGGCCTGTCCTCAGATAACGCACCGTCATTGATGGGCGGATTTGGACTCAAGGGGATAGAAGACAGAGTAGCATCGTTAGGCGGAGAATTAAGCATCAACTCTGATAACGGTCTGCAACTAACGATTCAATTTCCCCTCAAACAACAGGAGAGCACAACATGCTAAGGATTGCTCTGGTCGATGACCATCAGATGGTTCGTCAGTCATTTGCTCATCTTATAAATCTTCAACCAAACTGGCAGGTTAGTCATGAATTTGAGGGGTATCACGACTGTCTCGAGGCCTTGCCATTGGCAAATACCCATGTATTACTGATAGATATCTCGTTACCAGAAAAGAACGGAATCGCCCTGCTTGAGCAAGTTCGAAAGCACCAACCTAACCTTGCGACGCTAATGGTCAGTATGTACGAACACCATCATTATATCTCCAGTGCCATTGAGCTTGGCGCCAACGGCTATCTCTCCAAACGAGGGGCTGCAGAAGAGATCATCACGGCTATCAAAGCGATCAGCCAAGGGCAGAATTATTTGAGTCAGGCACTGAGCAAAACACTCTTATTCGCTCATCAAAAAGCGGATGCGTTTAATCATCTGACCGAGCGTGAAATGGAAATATTTGCCTTGCTTGCCCGCGGCTTTGGAACAAAAGATGTCGCTAAACAAACCAATACAATGCCCAAAACAGTGTTAAGCCACAGAGCTAATATTTTCCAAAAACTCAGAATAAGCAATCAGTTTGAGCTAATGAAACTGGCATTAAATGAAGGCATGTTAGATGTAAGTGAATTGGTCTAAGAAAAAGTCTTAGACCAATTAAGAATCATTCTTATGGATACTGAAGGGTAGCCGGATAACAATTTTCTCCGAGAGTTTGAGGAGAAAATCATGCGATATTCATTATTAATTGCTGCACTTGCAGTTTCTAGCTTGTCCGGCTGTGCTCATCATCACAGGCCCCTTGCAGACAATCATCTGCATAATCAACACCATATCACTCTGGCGAAGCCCCAGACCCTGGCACGGCATCATCACGGCAGCGATATTTGGGTCGATGTCGAAGATAATCAATTACAACCTCCTATTCCCACCCCAACACCCTTTGCGCCGCAATATAACGGCTGGCAGCCTCCTGCCAACAGTTACCGGCCTGCTTACACCCACAAGCTGTTGGGCGACTACGCCGAACAAATCGCCATGAAACTGGTTGAGAACATGCGCTACGTTAGCGTTAATACGCCCGTTGCGGTGGCATCCTTTGTCGATTTAAACAGTAACCTCAACCAAACCAATATTCTTGGGAACCAACTGGCGGAAAGCTTTATCACCGAACTACAGGAATTTGGTATTCCCGTGCTGGATATCAAAACCACCCAGAGCATACACGTAGGACCTAGCGGGGATTTTGTTTTCAGCCGTTCCCTGAAAGAACTCAACAATAATCCCGGTGTGAAGTATGTATTGTCCGGTACCATGACGTACAACGATGCAGGCGTTATTTTGAATGTCCGCATGGTCGATTTGGCCAGTAAACTGGTGGTTGCGTCCAGCAAAGGCTTTGTCCCCCAGTTTGTGGTCAACAGCCTGCTCCCTGCTGGTATGCGCGATGGGATAGTGTTAAATAGTGTGGGCGATTAAATATGGCGCAAACTAAAAAGGGCGCTTAGCGCCCTTTAATTTACACTATGAATCAAGACAAGCTTACTGCGCTTCTTTCGCCGCCAGTTGGTCCAGCATGCCCATCAGCAGCTTCGCGCCCGTACCAGAAGCAATGGCATCAAACACATTCTCGACGTTTTTACCTTGCTGTCCACCGGCCAGGTCACTGATCGAACGAATAACCACCCAATCTACATCGTTGATAAAACAGACTTGTGCAACTGCAGCAGATTCCATTTCGGTTACGTCTGCTTTATACACATCACGCAACCATTTACGGTAATCGGCGTTATCCAGAAAAACCGAGCCCGTCACACCGTTGCCACCGACACGGATTTTGATCTCATGACCAGACGGCATTTTGATTTGGGCATTTTTTGCCGCTTGCTCAGCCAACGCCAGCAAATCAGCATCGGCGCTAAAGTAAGGCTGTTTCTTCGGCTCATCCCAACCTTGTTTAATCACTTCAACTTCTGCCGGTTGAATAAAACCAAAGTTTTTATACTTCGGCGCATGCTCATCAGTCGCTTCACGCGCTTTCCAGGCTTTGCGATACGCTTCGTAGTAATCAGGTAATACAAACTCACCATTGCGCTTTGGATCAGGGTTCACATACACAGATTCATCGTGATAGTACCAACGCTCAGGAACGGCAATGTCGCCAGGTTCAAATACCGGATTTACCGCACCGGCAATCCCCATCATGATCACCTTGTCGATGGGAAAGTAATCCAGTGCCATCTGAATCGTCATGGCTGCATTGGGCACACTCACACCGCTGGCGAAGATAATGATTGGCTCACCTTTATAGCTACCGATCTGATAACGAACACCGCGATAGAAACGGGTTTCAGTAATTTGCGCATCCGGCGCTTCGGCAATTGCCTTATCCACGGCAATAATTTCCGGCTCATAAGCAGCCACAATTGCGGTCCACTTATTTTTAACCTGGGAGAAATCCTGAGGGCCTAATTGCTCAGCTTGCACCAAATTGGTACAGCTAACGAATAACAGTAGTGAAAACATACTGCGAAGTGATTTCATATTGTTTTCCTAATCGGTGTTGTTTTTATAGAGAGGTTATTCGAATTACTTCGATATCATGTCCGCGCTTGGGGCATTGGGAGTATGACAGGCAAGAAGCATACCCTAAATTGATGAGCATGCCTCTCACTTTTATAAGCAGGCTAATTAGCTACCCAAACAGAATAAAATAGTTACAGCAAAGCGAGCAGTACACTGACACTAAAAAAGGCTGCCACGGTCGTAATCAGCAAGGTACTGGCGCAGAAACTCTGCTGTCCATACTGCCCACCGATTATCGGATAGATACTGAACATAGGCATCGCCGCAAACAACAACACACACATCTTCAGGTCAGAAGGGATACCAGGTATCCATTGCAACAAGGCAAACACCACTAACGGAAACACCAGTAATTTCGCCACGGCAACGCAACCCATTTGTCCTAAACTGCCGCGTATCGACACCCCAACTAAGGCGCCCCCGATCACAATCAACGCCACAGCTGCGCTGCCCTTGGCTAAAATCTCCAGCCCTGTCGTTATAAACTTAGGCAAGTGTATGCCCAGCAACGATCCCCCCAGCCCCAGCAATACAGCCACTATGATTGGGTTTTTAATCACTCTGGATAATACGGTTTTCACTAAGCGCGACTGATTCCCCTGATGCTGTCCACTGACAGACTCCAGAAAAATCAGCACCAGCGGCATAAGCAAAATATTTTCAACCATCACCGCCATCGCAAATGCCTGTGCCGGTGGGTCACTAAAGTACTGCTGCAAGATAGGAAAGCCAACAAAAGCACTGTTAGGTAATGCCGCTCCCAGTCCGCGTACGCCGGCCTGTTGCCAGCTATCAGAAAATGCATAACGGGTCACCAGTGTTGCAACAACAAAGGCGCAAATGCCACCAGCCGCGTAGACCAGCATGTAAGACATATTAATAATCTGGCCGAAATCCATACTGAGGATATTGCCAAACACCAACGCTGGTAGCGCCAAGTACAGTACAAAACGGCTTAATCCCGGGATCGCATCTTTACTGATAAATCCCAGACGCACAGCTAAAAAGCCGATAAAAATCAGAAAGAAAATCGGTGCGGTGATATTGATTACCGTATCCAAAACAACTCCTTTGCCCGAAAGATAAACGGGGCTACTCGATAACAGGTGACGTAAAGTCTAATTTCGCTTTTTCGACGTCCATGCGAATAACACACTCTTCCAGATGATCATTAACCAGGCCCATGGCCTGCATAAAGGCAAATACCGTTGTTGGGCCAACGAATTTCCAGCCACGTTTTTTTAATGCCTTCGACAAAGCAACCGACTCAGCACTGGTAGACATACTTTGTGGCGAGACATCCGTTTTGGGCTGATACTGCCAAAAGAATGCCGCCAGCGATCCGGCCTCTTGTACCAACTCAATGGCCTTTTGCGCATTGTTGATCACCGCCTCAATTTTGCCGCGATGGCGGACTATACCGGCATCCCCTAACAGAGAATCGATTTCCTGCTGGCCAAACGCTGCCACCTGATGAAAATCAAAGCCACAAAAGGCCCGACGGAAATTTTCGCGCTTGGCCAAAATCGTGCGCCAACTCAGGCCCGACTGAAAACTCTCCAGACACAGCTTTTCAAACAGACGAACATCGTCCGTTACCGGAAAACCCCATTCCTTGTCATGGTAAGGGAAAAACTCGGCCACATCGCCACACCAGCCACAACGGGGCTTACCATCGGGTCCTAAAACAGTTTTACTCATGACACTTCCTACGCCTCGACTTCATTGATCAAAAAGCTCAGTGCAGGTGCCGTGCGCGTTGGGCACACTTGCAGGATTTCCGGCGTAACAACAGCGTGCTGCACAAAGGGATCTTCCTGCACAAACGCCTGCACCTGCTCCATACCAATATCCTTACACAAAATGACACCTCCGCTGCCACCCGACAGACCGCCGCAAAGTAAAAACCAGCCATTCTCAAAGCCCTGCTGCAACCAGCCGTTATGCTTTTCCAGCCATTGCGCGGCCTGGCTTTTATTTTTTGCAAATCTCAGTGTAACAATAAACATATTGTCGTCTCCGTTGTCTGGCTATGAAATTTCGATGCGCCTAGAGGCTGTCTACCCATTCGCACATGCGCTTTACCTCCTGACGCACAAATCCGGGATCTTTGGCGAATGTTGCCATCACCGCCAGTCCCTGACTCCAGGCAAAAGCTTGTAAAGCATAGGTTCTGGCAAGCTGATGACAGCCACACGCCGCAAACTGCTGCTGTAACCAATCAATAAACAAATGCGAGAGCGCATCGGCGATGGGTTTGGCCTGATGCCCTAGTTTACTGACTTCAGTACACAAACTACCGATGGGGCAGCCAAACTGTGCAATGTCATTAAAATTACGTTCCAGTAACTGAAGATACTGTTTTATTCTGGCGTGGGGTGTCACCGCCTGCTGTTCCCATACTAACAGCATGGCTGCAATCTTTTCTCGGCGCCAGCCAATCACTGCGGTCAGAATGTCGTCTTTAGTCTTAAAATGGTGATAGAAGTTACCACGAGAAATATTGACCTGTTCGGCAATATTGGCAAAAGAGGTATGCGCAAACCCTTGCTGATAAAACAAGCGATCAGCAGCCACAATAATAGCCTGACGAGTAGATGCTTTTGTGGACATAAACAGCCCCATCATTAGGACAATTGACCTAAACTAGGACAAGCTACCACACGATGCAAGAAGTATTTTTACCTAAACCTGCTAACTTTTTAGTCACTATGGGCAATTAATCGTCACTTATCTTTCCAATTCCACCACTCGTCGAACACTCTCTATACAGCCTTAGCGCGATGGTTATTATCGAAAACAACATCAGAGTGCTCACAAAAGCAACAAGCTGTACTGACAATAATTAAAATAAGGTGAGCAACAAGGGTGTGACTATCGCGCCATTAAAACTTATCCATCACCGGAAGAATCAGCCTTAGCCTCCACGGGGGAAGTTAAGGAAAAACAATAAAATCAATGATTTATTTGTAATGGAGAAGTTGAAGTATGCAACAGGGTGAACACATTACCAGGCGTGAGCTATTAGGATGGATCGGTAAAACCGCGGGGGCCGCCGCGATGTACAGGGCGATGACATCATTAAGTCTTGCCGCCGAATCCACCTTCGATGCCAGTTACCAATTGAGCCAGGCGCCGAAAGGCAGCAGCATCCTGATCCTCGGAGCAGGCGTTGCCGGCATGACCGCAGCCTACGAATTGCGTAAGGCAGGCTACAAGGTACGCATATTGGAATACAATAATCGTGCTGGCGGCCGCTGTTGGACCATTCGTGGTGGCGACACCTTCACTGAACTCGGAGGTGCAACCCAGCATTGCCAGTTTGAAGACGGCGGTTATCTCAACCCAGGTCCATGGCGAATCCCTTACCATCACCGCGCCATTTTGCACTACTGCCATAAATTCGGGGTCAAGCTCGAAGGCTTTGTGCAGGTGAATTACAATGCTTACGTCCATTCCACCCAGGCCTTTGGCGGTAAACCTCAGCGCTACCGCGCAATTCAATCCGACTATCAGGGCCATGTCGGCGAATTACTCAGTAAATGCATCCAGCAAGGGGCTCTAGACCAAGAACTGACAAGCGAAGATGCCCAACGCTTGCTGGAATCCCTGCGTGACTGGGGTGCACTCGATAAAAATCAGCAGTATAAGCGCTCATTAGAAAGCAGTCTGCGGCGTGGCTTTGCCGTGCATCCTGGCGGAGGCCTCATGCCAGAACGCGAACCCTCTGAGCCGCTGGATTTCTCCGCATTATTAGAATCACAGCTATGGCGCAGTATCGCGCAGGGACAGATGGACGACCACCAAACCCAAATATTCCAACCTGTTGGCGGTATGGATGGTGTGGCCAAGGGCTTCGAGCGTCAGGTCAAAGATCTTATCACCTATCAGGCCAAAGTCACCCGTATCCAGCAATCGGATCAAGGCGTTACCGTAACCTATGACGATCTTAGCTCGGGCCAAAGCCAGACCGCTCAGGCGGATTACTGTATTTGTACCCTGCCTCTTTCTATTCTTAGCCAGATTCCACTGGATGCTGGCGGGCCTATGCAGGCAGCTATTCGGGCAGTGCCATCCAATGCGGCAGTGAAATTTGGTTTACAGTTTAAACGCCGTTTCTGGGAACAGGATGAAGCCATTTATGGCGGCATTAGCTATACCGACTTACCCATTCGCAATATTGCGTACCCCAACTATGATTTTGGCAGTTCAGGCAAAGGTGTATTACTGGGTGGCTATATTTGGGGAGCGCCAAATGGTTTTGAATTTACCTCAATGACCCCAGCACAGCGGGTAGCTAAAGCAGTCGAGATGGGCGCCAAAATCCATCCTCAATATTTACAGGAATTTGATAATGGCATTGCAGTAGGCTGGCACCGCGTGCCCTGGTCTCATGGCTGCTGTGGTGTCTGGACCCAGGAATCGCGTGCAGCGCATTACAATAATTTGTGTCAGATTGATGGCCGTATCGTCCTGGCAGGCGAACACGCGTCGTATCTGAATGCCTGGCAGGAAGGTGCCATTCTGTCTGCACTGGATGCGAGTAAACGCCTGCATCAGCATATTCTGGCCAGCAAGGAGGCAGCATAATGAAACGCATTAGTATACTTACCATTATCTCGCTTGGGCTGTTGTCACTGTCCATGCTGGCATCTGCCCGTCAGGCAAACACCATTGCCGAACATGAGCCACCCGAACTGTCGGTGAGCTTTCAGTTTGAAGAAAAAACCGGTCAGGCATTATTTGAAGGGATCTGTCAGGGTTGCCACATGCCGGCTGGTGAAGGCGCTAAAGGTGCTGCGGCTTATCCGCCGCTAGCGAACAACCCCAAGCTGGCAGGCGCTGCTTATCCAGTTTATCTGGTGCTTAAAGGACAGGGTGGTATGCCCGCTTTTTCCCGAAACCTTAACGATGAACAGGTGGCCGAGGTAGTGAATTACGTGCGCAGCCACTTTGGTAATCAATACGCAGATAAGGTGCAGGCGACAGACGTAGCCAAACTCAGATAACGCCATCAACACAAACAAAAACCCCGGTTTAACCGGGGTTTTTGTCATTAGCATGGTGTGACATTAATCACCGAACCACTTGTCCCAGAAACTTTTCTTTTCAGTCGCGGGTTTCGGCACGGATGCAGGTTGTCCATTACAACCAACCTGATCCTGTGGCAAAGCATCCAAAATCGCTGGTAAACTCATACTGTGCTGACATCCAGCTTTGGTAAGCAGGCCAGAGTTCTCATCAAAATGCGCGATGCCCAGGCCCTCAGGAAAACGACGCACTAACGATTTCGGTTGCTGGTGCTGCTGATAGTCAATAAACACACGCATAGCACCGCCAGCACCACTTAACATCACCGAGCTGTTATCGTCTTTGCCCAGCCAGGCAGTAATCACCATATTCTTATCAAAACCACTAAACCAACTATCACGATAATCGTCGGTAGTGCCGGTTTTCCCTGCCATATTCACATTCGGAAACAGCTTTTTAATGCTCTTAGCGGTGCCATCCAAGGTCACCTTATGCAACGCATAGTTCAGCAAATACGTCGCCTGTTCATCGACGCGCTGCTCGCCGGGTTGCTGATAACGCCAGATCACATGGTCATTGCTATCAACCACGGCATTCACAGCGTGCAGATGCTCATACATGCCATTGTTGGCGATAGTCTGATACATCTGGTTCACTTCAATCGGTGTCATATTCACCGCCCCCAGCGTCAGAGCCGGAAACTCCGGGACATCACTTTCCACACCCAGACGATGCAGGGTATCAGCAACATTACTCAGCCCCACCGTCATACCCAGGTTCACCGTCGGGACATTCAGAGAGTGGGTTAATGCCGTAATTAGAGGCACCTGTCCACGGAAGGTTTTGTCATAATTCTTCGGCTCCCATAACTTTCCGTAAGTACTTTTCAGCTTGATTGGCTCATCTTTTAGCATGGTGGCCAGGTTGTAATAGTAAGGCTGTTCTAATGCCGTCAGATAGACGGCCGGCTTCACCAGCGATCCAATCGAACGACTGGCATCCAGCGCACGGTTAAAGCCCTGATAGGCAGGATGACAATCTCCCACCAATGCACGAATCTCACCGCTGGCAATATCGGTAATCACCATTGCCCCCTGCAGGTCCTGAATTTTCAGGCCGGTGCCAATGCGTTCCGTTTGTGCCACCAGCGCGTCTTCGGCTCGACGCTGAGCAACAGGATCGAGAGTCGAGAAGACTTTGATCCCCGATTCCAGCACCTGCGGATTTGTCAGTATTTGCCTAAGCTCACGGCGGATTTTATCCATATAAGCCGGATGTTTGCCCTGCGCCAGGCTCGCTCCTGACGCAATATCCAGCGGCATATTCACATAAAGTTCATAGCTTTGGCGGTCGAGTTTGTTGGCTTCGAACAACATGCGGAGCACCAGATTACGGCGCTCTAAAACTCGTTCGGCGTAACGTCTCGGATTGTAGTACGACGGCCCTTTGATAATTGCAACCAATGTGGCCATTTCCGCCAGATTCAGCTCATTCACCGGGCGGTCAAAATAGAAATAGCTGGCCAGGCCGACGCCATGCACGGCCAACGCGCCATTTTGCCCGAGAAACACTTCATTCAGATACGCCTGCAAAATCTCTTCTTTGCTATAGCGAAACTCAATGATCAGCGCCATCAGTGCTTCTTTCACTTTGCGCCATAGAGACTTTTCCCGACTCAGGTACATGTTTTTGACCAGTTGCTGAGTCAGAGTGCTACCACCCTGCACCGTGCGACCAGCAATAATATTGGCCACTGCGGCTCTGGCGATGGCAAAAGGATTAATCCCAAAGTGATGATAAAACTCCTGATCCTCAACGGTGACCAAGGCATCAATCAGAGGTTTAGGTATGTCATCCAGGGTCACTAACATACGATCTTCACTGCCGGCGGATAATCGGGTGACCAGCCAGGGTTCCAAGCGCATGCTGTTTTGTGCCTGATTACGAGCAAGATCCGCAATCGACGTGACGCGGTTATTCTCCAGACTCACCTGTAAGAATTCTTCCGGCTCATCACCATCAGCAAACGTAAATGCCCGACGACGAATACTGATATGGTTGCCATTAATGGCATATTCGCCAGATTTGCGCGCCAGCGAGACGTTGCGATACCCGAGTAACTCCAGCTCTTCGACGATCTCTTTTTCGGTGATCTCCTGCTTTAGCGTCAGCGTTAATGGCCTGGCATAAATTTGTGCTGGCACCTGCCATTTGTTGCCATTGAAACGTTTCTGAATATTGGCATCCAAATACACGCTATACGCCATCAGCGCGGCTAGTCCAATCAGTAACACTTTCCAGCCATGACGTTTACACCAGGGCCAGGGATTTATATAAGCAGAAATCTTTTTCGACATAAGCTAGGACGGTTTGACCTTTGTTCCTTGGAAAATAAGTCGCATCAGGCAACTCAAAAAGAAAAGCGCCGGACTTCAATCACAAAGTCCAGCGCTATGATAGCCCGATGGGGGGGCTAATACACCCCCGAAAGGTATGGTTCAGATAAGGTTCATATGAAGTAGACGAATCGCTACAGTTGTTGTTGCATGATATAGCGCGCCAACGGATGTTGTTTTGCCATTAACTCACGTACAAAAAACTGCGCTACCATAGTCGCGCCAACGGTACTTAAGTGCGTATTGTCCACCTTACCGTCAGGGTACTTTTCGAATAGCCCTGCTGGTACCTGCAAAAACAGAGGTTTCGTGTCTTCCACACCTAATGCTTCAAAGCGGTCACAGGTGCGTTGCTGTAGGTCGAAGAAACTTACCTTTGTTTCCGCTGCGACTTTCTTTGCCGCCTGAGCATACTCACTTAAATTATGCTCCAGCACGCCTTCTTCACTAAAACTGCGACGACAGATGGAACTGGCCAGCATAGGAATCCCGCCTTTTTCCTGCACGTCGTGAATAAAGTGCGTCAAATTTATCTGATAATCTGATTCTGCCGCAGCATATCGGCTAGGATCTTTTTTCTTTTGATCATTATGACCAAATTGCACCAACACATAATCACCCTGCTGGAGTTGATCTAACATGGCTTGCCAACGGCCTTCATCACGAAAACTCTTGGTGCTGCGACCGTTGGTAGCCAGGTTAATAATGGTCAGTTCAGGCGCCATAAACCCAGGCAACAACTGCCCCCATCCCCGCTCGGGATAAGCCAGATTGGGTTTATCTGCCATGGTTGAATCGCCCACCAGAAATAATCTGGCTGGCGCTAACTCAGGGGCGGCATTGGCGGGTGATAGTCCCATAAACATTCCTCCCAGCAATGCCACTACTTTGCCCAAACGTCCCATTAATTCTCTCCTTAGTCTGTATATTCAATGCGTATACTGGACATCACAATACTACCGTCGGTCTCAGTTCGTACTTGCAGGAAGGAACTGTCGGTAGCCACCAAACCGTCTATCTCCAGCGTCCCTGCAGATAGGGAGTCCAATGTTGCTTCATAGAACTTAGATGCAGAGCCATGCATTGAGCTTCCACTGCTTGAGGTATTGTTGTCTACGTACAGCTGGAATTTCTTGGTTGTGGTACCACCAACACTCTCAATTTGCACAATGACCTTGTAAGCGCGACTTAAATCCAGCACACCCCGGCCAGCAGTATCCGAACTGGCTGTTGCAGTCGCCTTACCAATCGGATCTCCAATAGTGAAGCGTCCCGACAGCAATGTCATTTGGCCACCGCTGACACTGATAGTCGCCCCTCCACCGGTGATGCCATACAAAGGCACCGTCAGGTCACTACCAATGTTTTTGTAATCTGCACTAAAGAAGGTGCTGGCATCCGCAGCACTGAAATCTTCTTCAAATGGCAGACTCACATCAGTGGCTGTTACGGTATCAGTATCATCGCTACTGTCAGTCACGTCAGGAATATCCAAATTGCTTTGGTCCAACTTGCCCACACCTGCATGGTTAATCACTTTTGATTTCACCAGGCTGGCGTCATCCAGCGTGTAATCATAAGGCACGGTATAGCTGCTGGTAGAGCTACCATCTTCGCCACTGACATAGCCGCTTTCAGGTGTTGTCCAGGTCACACCGTCACTGAACAGGTTACCAATCTGATTCCAATAACCAATCACGCTGGAGTAGAAAGATACAATTGGGTTCTGGGTATTTTCGAACACGTTATTTTCTACCAGCAACTCGGCCCCAATGCGGGAATTGATCGCCGTGGAATCGATATTGTTGTAGTAGTTGTTATACAGGTGCCCATAACCACGGCGGAACAATGGCAAGCGCGATTCAATGTTTTCGAAACGGTTATGGTGGAAGGTGATAAAGCGTTCGGTATTTGCCGCTTCAGCACTATCGTCTTCAGTATGACCGTGCAAGGACGCCTTCCAGTGATCATGCAGATAGTTGTAAGAAATCGTGATGTAACGGGCACCCGTTTTGCTGTCCAGCAAACCATCATAGTAGTCTTTATCCACATCTAGGCTACTGTATAGCTCATTGTGGTCGATCCAGATATGAGTCGTGGTGGTGCCACTGTCATCATCGCCTTCAATACCAATTGCGTCTTTATCGCCCGAATCAACGTTATGGATTTTCAGGTTTTGAATAATCACGTTATTGGCGCGACTGATCTTAATACCAATGCCGTCCAGCTCACCGCGATCCGACACCCCAATGATCGATACGTTATCCATGTCCTTCACATAGATAGGGGCTGAGCCGGTATTGGCAACAGTTATAGTACCGTCGACATATACGGTGACAGGCGTATTAGCATCAGCAGCTGCATCCAGTGCTGCGACTAAATCCGCACCGTTATCAACAGTAACAACCGTGCCGCCAGCACCACCGGTAATGTCGTAGTTGTAGCCTGCGAAGCCTTTGTCAGTTTCTTCAGCCACAATCACCGGGGCATCCAGAGGATCTGGGGTCCAGCCAGCACCGCTGTTGTAACCAGAGAACACGGCAGTACGACTTTCATAGGCACTGATTTCACTGGCATCCAGCAGGTAACCGCCCACTCGGCTGCTTAAATCCAGCGGATCACCGTTCATGTCCATGCTGCCATATTCACGCCAGCCTGCTGTTGCAGTAGCCGGGTCAGGCGTTGGCGCAGGTTGGCTATTCACCCCTTCTGCGGCCCAGCCAACACTGGCAATATGGGTATCAAACTTGTTATTGATCAGAGTGATATTGTCATAGTAGCTGGTGTTGCCACCACTACGGGCAATGTAAGTCGAATCATCCAGTACATCGTTGCCCAGTGGTCCCGGACCATGCGTGAATTCGCTGTTCAGGAATACAAAGCCTGGATCCGTCTCGTTCGGGACGCGTGCTTGCAGTACATAGCCTCCAGGACTGTCCGTATCTGCGCCGTACTTAGAATCCCCGATAGAACGGATTTCACTTTCTTCAAACAAGGCCGCCGTTGGATAACCCCAAATAAAGTCGACGTTACCTGCCACCAGACAGTTATAGAACCAGCTGTAACCTTTCAGCAGCAAGGTATCCTGCTCACTGATAAAGTTGGCATTATTCGCCGTTAAGCGATAGCTGCTGTTGAAGTAAATGGTTTCAGCCTGATTCGAATCGGTGCTGTTACGCACGTGACTATTTTTCAGGGTCAGATTATTCAGGACCAGATTATCGGCACCTTCCACCAACAACACACTGCGACCACCACCAGGTGTGCCCGTGCCCGCCGGCTCACTGCCGCCGCTACCACTGTTATACGACTCGTAGTTATCATAGAAAATAACGGTGTTGTCGCGATCTTCCCCTTGAATGGTCAGATTGTTTTTATTGCGTATAAACAATAGTTCATTGTAGCTACCTTCTTTCACTGTGATGGTTGCCGCCGTATCTTTAGCGACATTTTCCATCACATAGTTCAAGGCCCCTTGTACGGTGCGGAAGTCAGCCACACCATCATCATCAACTGTCACATCAGTACCAGACGGAGCAATTTCCTGAGTAGTGAATTCCCAGCCAGCATTGACGCCCAGACCGGAAAAATCTACACCATTCAGCTGAACGCCACTCACTACGCCATCACCAATGGCCACGAAGTAGGTCTTATCGTAATCAATCACACCATTATGAGGCTTGATGGTCAGGGTATTGCCATCAATGCTTAGAGAACGATAGTAGACCCGGCGCAGACGGTCCTGACCGTCGTAACCCAGACTGTCGATATCGTCACTGACGGTGAGTACATCCACAACGCTGTTATCGCTGCTATCGTAAATGCGGACTTCACCTACATCCCCCAAAGTGGGCGTACTATCAAACGTAATACTCAGGCTGGTATCAATATAGTTACCGCTACTGGCAAGGTCGGGCGTTACTTTGGCTGAAATATCACCATATTCAGAGGTTGGCATCACAAAACCTTCTGACACCATCACTTCAATGGTTTTCACCAGTGTAGGATCAGAACCTGAGGTAAAGGTAATGGTTGCAGTCCCCTCGGTCAGTGGTGTTAGCACCACATTCACATCGTCCTGCTGAGTGACAGACACAACGGCTTCATCACTGCTGGTGACTGTATAGGTATCCGCTGTAATGCCGTCATCCTGCACCGCTGTCACATAGACAGTGAGCGGGTCGCTGGTAGTGCTTGTGGTCCAGCTGGTATCTGTGTAGTCCAGCGTCAGTTGTACCGGTTTCACATCCGGGTTACCGACTTTAATGTCGTCAATCTCAAATGAACGGTTATTGGTAAATAGTCCGATCAAACCTTTGGTGGTGTAGCTGCTGTCAGAGACTGAGCCCATGTTCTGGCCATCCAGATACACTGTCAGGTCAGAGCCATCCATTTCAAAACGCACGCGATACCAGACACCATCATCCGATGCGCCCTGGGTGCCAAGCTCAATCGGGTATGCAGCCTGGACAGGACGGCTAACCGAACCATCGGTGCTAACCGCTACTTCAACGCGAGTACTGCTGGTAGAGTTCTGCACGTTCAAACCACCACCATACCAGTTACCTTCACTGGCATATCGGCCCATCATATATAACTGTTTGTTGGCAGTTGTGCTGTTTTGACGCGGGCGGATACGTGCCTCGACAAAATAATCCGCAGTATCTGGAATATTCGCCATGGCCGCTTCAGTAATACGCAGAATTTCGCCGCCTGCATTGCCTGCGGTATAACGCAGTACTTTGTTGCCATTATCGTTAAGAATATCAAATTCACCGACCGCACCTGTGGTGTTGGTTGGTTGTGCCACCAACTCCCAGTTATCGGTTGTGCCTGTGCTGAAGTCATCACAGAAGTACAGATCCGGCTCATCAGCACAAGAGAAGATAGAACCATCATCAAGATACTCAATTCGCAGATTGTTAATCACCACAACCGCACCATCTTCTACCCGTAACTGAATAAACGAGTTTTCTGTGCCGACCTCACCTTCGACTTCCAGCGTTGTACCTGCGACCAGTGTCGATACCAACTCGTTATAGATACGGGAATCACCAGCATGAATGGAGTTCGCTGAACCTGAAGTGTTGTTATCCACATAAATCTGGAACTTGTTGCCGCCTTCGCTATCTGTGGCAGAAACAATGTCCATCACCACTTTGTATGGGCGGCTCAGGTCAAGTACACCTGTGGTCGTAGTATCGGCAGCCGTGGTAAGTGTGCCAGGCTCACTGTCGCCCAAGGTGAAGCGCCCACCATCAATTTCCAGGCCGGAATCCACCACAGTTACCGAGCCCCCCGTGCGGGTCAGCATAGACACAGCTTCACCGGCAGCATTCGTGATTTCTGCAAATGCCGTAGAGAAAATATCGTCGGTCACGCCAGCAAAGTCGTAACTCAAAGGCAAGTCGACAGTTGGGATATCCAGCTGTTCTTCAGGCTCCTCCGTTTCTCCACCTGTGTTTTCACTTGGATCAACAGCTTCTGCAATCGTCTCAATTTTCAGATTATCAATCGTAATACGACCGCTGCTGTCAGTGCGGAATTGAAAGAATGAGTTAGTGATGGTTGAGTCCAAAATTTTGGCATCTGCGGCTGTTGGATCGTTACCATTTACATCCGCGCCAGGTTCATAGGTATAGCTGAAACGCTCTCCCTGCGGGAAATTGTCATCATTAATGCCCAGACCAATAATTTTAGAAGCCGCACCATGCACAGAGTTGTCTTGCCCAGTGGTGTTATTATCCACGTAGACATTGAGGTTACCGCCACCATTGTGGGACACCACATCAAAGCTGATGGTAAAGCCCTGACTCAGGTTAAAGACACCTGAACCGCCTGTATCGTTGGCAGTGGTCAGCACACCCGGCGTGGTATTACCGATAGAGAAACGGTCGCCCTCCAGAGTCATCTGGCCAAGTTCTGCGTCAATGCTCGGGCTACCACCTGTTTTGTAATACATAGGATCGTCTTCAAGATCATCAGACAAATCCTTGTAGGTAGAGGTAAAGAAGGTTGATGTATCCGTATTGAACTCTTCGTACAGGGCCGGCGGAATATTACTCGCGGCCTCTTCCAGTGCCAGTACATCTTCTGCTGCCTGCTCTTCGCTAAATGACAATAAGCTGTTTTTCGGATCATCGTCGCCATCACAGGCTTCGACCAGACTCACCAGGCTTTGATCACCCGCACTTTCAACACATAGGCTGTAGACGTTGCTAACGGTATCAAGTGCGCGGGCAATCAGGTAGGTCGTTTCGTCACCTGAGGTCAGCACCAAAACGCGACGCCCAAAAGCAAAACTGTATTCACCGCTGCTGTCACTATCACTGCTGCTGTAAACATACGTACCAATGCTGGTGTCATCTTCTGAGGGCGTAAAGGTTACGCTGCCAGACACCACATTCGTGCCCTGCAGATAGTTGTGGTAAAGAGTGCCAGTGATCACGTCTGGGTCAAAGGTGGTTCCCACCAGCGTTCCCAGGCTGTCTTCTAAATAGCTGACGAAATGGTCAATTGCAGCATCACTTGAAACCAGGCTGGCACTTCCACCCGCCGCCGGTAACCAAACCTCAACATCGGCAGCAAAATCTTCGTCTGACTGAGCGAAGAAATCAGCCGCAGTTTCACCGTCGGCCAGCAACATAGTTGCCGCCGCAGCGGCATCGTCACTGATGGTAATACCGTTCGACGGGTCACCGTCGGTATCCAGCGCCTGGAGTAAACGTAACGTGTTCACCACCGGCTGACTAAATACATTATCGGCGCTGAACAGGGCCATAGGTGTCATTACACCCGATACTGCCGCCCCCGGGAATTCCAGTTCACCAATAGAAAACGTAATGAAGTCACCACGGTAATATGAAAACTCACCGTTTTCATTGGTGCTACCGCTAAATGACTCTGAGCTATAGCTCAGGCCCTGCACTGGGCTATCAACAAATTGCCCCGTCAGTGCAGGATCAGGTGATTCTTTAACATTAATGGTTTGCTCGAAGCCACAACTGGCTACCAGCATGGTACCGCCTAATACGACGGCAATACGGTTTGCAAGGTACGAAAGGTTCATTCTTATTCTCCCAAGGATGAACTAATTTGGCAGACCAGAAAATGCTCCCATACTGCTTGCGCATTGGCTGGTCACTCAGTCTCGTTATAGTTTTAAGCGGGGCGTAACGAGCCCCGCTGCATGCTGTTAAGTGGTTTAAGCGTTAGTAAAACTTGATGCTGGTACCAAGCTGGAAGCTACGCCCATAAACCTCTTTCTGATAAAGAATGTTGCCACCACTGTATTCGTTACCCTGGAAGTAACGCAGGTCTTCCGACTCCGTCAGGTTAATGGCATCAAAGTACACCTGGATGTTTTTGGTCAGGTCGTATTTCAGCTTCAGATCGAGGTTGGTATAGCCATCCTGATATTGATCAGACCAGGTTTTACATGACGTTACATCCGACAGCGCAACGCCATCCGGGCAGGAACCGATTTGCTCCAGAATCTCAGAGCGGTAGTTGCCGATTAAACGTACCGAAAAGACGTCATTTTCCCAGCCCAGGGTCAGGTTAACCGTGGTATCTGCCTGATCCGGCAGTTTAATGCTGTCGTTACGAATGGTTTCGTCGAGATGGGCTTTACTGTCGAGGAAGGTCGCATTTGACTGCACAAACAAACCATTTTCAAAGTACTGGCTAAAGCTCAGCTCAATCCCGTAGACCTTGGCCTTGTCACCGTTAAGGGTGATATTAATTTCATCCAGCACCAGATCCTGAGGGATGACAAATTCGGTGACCTGATTCACCGGCAGCGTTAAAGGCAGGTCTTCCAGCGACATGGAGACGCCATTTACATCCACAATGAAGTTATCAATGTCTTTGTAGAATACCGCCGCTTCCATAAACAGGTTTTCTGTCGGATACCAGCCAATGGAGGCATCGTAGTTAATGGAGGTCATCGCCACCAGATTCGGGTTACCCACATCCAGGGCGTTGTCCGACGCTAGCAGATAATCCTGTAAGGCGCTGACGCTGGCACCATTTTGGGCATCATCACATTCGCCGCTGTATGAACCTTCAGTACTAGGAGCACATAACTCAATATCCGCATCAAAGGTGGCGTAGGCGCGCGCCTGTTTGAACGATGGGCGGGTAAAGCTGGTCCACACGGCACCGCGCACCAGGACATTTTCTTCTGGCTCCCAACGCAGGTGTGCACTAGGGAAAAACTCACTGTAGGTATTGGTTGCTTCTGGCAATGGGATGGCAATATCCAGAGCACCACTCCCCGCACCGTTGAATTCAAAGTCATCATTCTCTAATGACATGTAACCGGTCGATGAAAACTCTGTTTCTACCCAGCGAACCCCGGTGATCAGTGTTGCATCTTCACCCAAAGGAATTTCAGCCATCGCATACCAGGCTTTGGTATCTTCAGTGATGGTGTAATCACCTTTGGTACTTTCGATGGAAGTCTCACCGTCAGTGGCACTTTCTACAGTCTGACGGGTAGCATCGACCATGTAGTCCACCGTGGCCATGCTCACAAACGGATACTGGAAGTTACTGTCTTTCGGATACGAAGTATCGTAATCCGCCAAGGTCGAGTTTACGACTTCGACACAGGTATCATCACTACAATCATCGGAGGACGGGTCGAAGCTCCAGCGATCTTTGTCATTCACATGTTCACGCTGCGTTATTAAGCCACCCACTTTGACGTAGTTGATAAACGAGTTGTAGATGTCTTTTTGCAGGTTGAATTTATAACTTTTCAAATCATCGGTGCGCATTCCGCCTTCGAGAAACAGGTTATCGAACTGGAAATTGCTGAGATCTGATGCATCACCACTGCCGGAGGTACCGAACATGCCATCTTCATAGGCATAACCCGCAAAGGCGGCAGCCTGACGCGGTGACATCACGCGGGCGTAAATATCATCTTTCACCCCATGGCCATATACAATCAGGTCTCGCTCACGGAATTGCACCCGACGGTCGCCACGGGAGTCTTCTTCAGACTTAGACCGGGCGAACTCATAATCGATAGCCCAGGTTTCATTAAAGATATTGCGGCCACCAACACTGAAGGTATTGGTTTCATTGCTGCTTTCCTGCAGGAAAAACTGATGAAACACGTCAATATCAGACAAGATGAACTGTTTAGTATCGCCGTTCACATACAGAATTTCGCCACTACCGACGGAGCCAGCATCCTGAAAATCATAGAATTCACGCATGGCGTAATCGCCATCGTCAAACTGGGTGTAAGTGCCCTTAATGTAGTAATAGGCATTTTCTGAAGGTTTGAATTCCAGATTAAGGGCTGCAGCTGTACGCGTGCGATCAGCGATTTCGCGACGATACTCCAGTTGCGATGGCGCCAGAATTTCAGGTCCAGTGATATCTTCATCAGCCAGGTCAAAATCCTGCTGATAGAACTTCATCTCATTGGTACTGTGATGGCGAGTTTCATCAACCTGTGTTTTACGATCTTCGTAAGACACAGCGAAACCCAGACCCAGCATCTCATCCATAAAGAATTGAGTGCCATCCAGGCTGATTTTGGGAGAATGCTCTTCGCGTTTATCGCTGTAGGCATCCTGAACTTTCATCTTTAATGTGTCTTTACCGCGATCAAAGGCAGAAATCGCATTTACATTGACCGTTCCCCCGATAGAGTTCAGGTTTTGATCTGGGGTAAGGGTTTTAAGTACTTCAATGGTGCCAAGAATATCTGACGGCAAGGCATCCAGACCTACTTTGCGTTCGTCCCCCGCACCAGACATTTCTGCACCATTCATGTTTACGGAAACGAAGTTTGGCCCCAAACCCCGTACCGTCACGTATTTACCCTCACCCTCGCTGCGCTGTAAGGTTACACCGGGTAAACGGCGCAAAGATTCCGCCACATTCTGATCGACGAAGTTGCCTAAATCATCGGTGGCAATTACCGAGCTCAGGCCATTCTTTAAACGTTCAAGATCACGGGCTTTCAGGTCCGCCTGCTTGACCCCTTTAACCTGAATGATCTCCAGATCATCACTTTCGCCCCCGGTGGCATTTTCTTGTGAACCTGCTTGAGCAGGCTGAGTAGTTTCCTGCGTCTCATTATTCTGCTGCGCCCAGGTGGGAAGCGCTAACGCTACTGCCACCACTAAGGTCTTCAACTGAAACGGTTTTATCACGACGTCTCTCCTGGCTTTTATCGTTATATTCCACAAAAAGCATGGGTCTGTTGTGGTAGGGCACAACAAACAGGGTGGTCAGTGGCAAAACACCTAAGGATACTTAATCTAACCAATGCCACCGGTGGCAATAGTAGACAGAGCAGAATTAAGTTGTCAAACAAATGTAAACAGAATATTCAAATTATTAAATTGTGAACAAATCCAACCAAGTCAGAATGCACCAATAGGAATAAAGACTTAACTCTCAAACGGCCTTTTCACATGTCGGCAGGTTGTCTCTTTATTTACAAAATACACACAAAAACGCCCCAAAAAAACGGGGCGTTAGGCACATTATTAGAAAAGACTGAGCCAGATTAGCATCAGACCAGAATATTTACCAAATCAGACACATCAGAAAGCGCCTAGCCTATCCAGCCAACTCGATACTGCATCGGGCGTATCTGGTAGCTGATTCTGTCCATAATCTGTATTGAATTCCTGCGCATAAACCGACCAGTCAGAGATCACCTCTGTCTCAGCATCGATAATGCCGTTGTCGCTGCGCACCGTCCCTTGGCGAATATCTTCAAGCACCCGATGGTCCACGGAATCCTGAAACTTACCCCGGCCATTGCGATTAGCCCCCACCTCAGCCTGAAGTATCAGGGTCTGATAAGCCTCCTGCGCGGAGGAAATCGGTTGCAAACCATTAACCTCGCCCAACGCCTGAGTCACCAGACTGATAGCAAAGTAGTTAGCCACCTGTTCGGGACTCAGCTTTTTCTGATTTTTCACCTCGATACCCAGACGATTATCGTCACTAAGCAGGTCATTTCCGGCCATCAGATTGCCATGAATATATGCCCGTGATGCTGGCAACGAATCGTCGTACCAGAGCTGAAAAAAACGCTTGGGTTTGCTGGCTGGCCCGGGTTTAAAGTAATTATCCACCAGATTAAAACGGCCGCCTTCACCGCCATAACCGCTGTTATCTCCCCAGTTATAAATGACGTTATAACGAACGTCCGTTAGTTCATCCGACTGCGGATACGGGGGCTTGAGGCGATAGCCATTAATACGTGGATTACGGCTGTGATGATGGGCTATGACATTATGCACAAAGCTGGCATTCGCCCCGCCCCAAATGCCACCGTAGCCATGCTCACCTTTGGAGTGTCCAGCGTTGTTCAGGCTTTCGGCAATGATGGAATATTGCAGGGTGAAGTTGCGGTTATTATAAAATGATGCCACTTCATCGTTCGACCAACTCATGGAGCAATGATCAACGATGATATTTGACTGATTGCGCCCATTAAGGGCATCACCTTCACCCTGATCTTTACCGGGACGAAAACGCAAGTAACGAATAATCACCTGACTGGCCGAAATTGACGTCTGCGCCCCGCTGATCACTATCCCTCCGGGAGAAGTTTGACCAGCAAGCGTAATAAAGTCTTCTTTTATTTCCAGAGGTTTTTCAAGCTGAATTACGCCGGAGACAGCAAATACCACAATTCGATGGCCCTTCTGCTTCACAGCATGGCGCAGAGTACCAGGTTGTGGATGCCTGGCATCATCGTTAAGGCTGGTGACCACATATACCTGACCACCTCGGCCCCCCTGAGTATATTTGCCAAAGCCTTCGGCACCAGGGAAGGCCAACTGGGGTTCAGCCATTGCAGAACTGAACATCAAACTGGCTATCAGCGACCAGAACCCTCGCCACCACATCATGATAACTCCCCACTAAGGTAATGGTTTACGCCATTACACAACTTTGCGCTGCTGGGTTAAAAAGGCTTCTCTTGGCACGATAGCACCGCGGAATCCAAGCACAAACGCCGCGGTTTTAGCTCCTTGCTGCGCTGCGTCAGCTGGGCTTAATCCAGCAAAGCGGGCAGCCAGATAGCCACCGTTAAACGCATCGCCTGCCGCTGTGGTATCTACCACGGTATCCACCTGAAAGGTAGGAACAATGCAGTGATTACCAGGTGTAACCACCTGTACGCCCTCAATACCATTTTTCAGCACGATTTCAGTAACGCCCAATCCCTGAACATGGTTGAGAATATCGGTCACGCTGTTGTGACCATACAGCGTCAGGTGATCATCACCACCGGGAAAGGCCAAATCCGCCATCGCATAGGCTTTGTCAGTCCAGTATTTGGCCTGTTCCTGTGACTGCCACAAACGCGGACGATAGTTAGGGTCAAAAATGATCTGACAGCCCTGACCTTTTAAGGTAGTCAGCAACGCCATCAGTTCACGTCTGTCTTCGTCCGATAAAATCCCTAAGGAAATACCGGAAAAGAAGAAGCTGTCGGTGCCACTGAGCAGCTGAGCTCCGCCCTGACGCTGCAATAATGACAGCGTCTGTTTGGCGGCGGATTGATCACGCCAGTAACTGAAGCTGCGCTCACCACGGGCGTCAGTCGCCACCATATACAGGCCTAAGGTGCGATCACTGCAACGCTGGACCAGATCAGTATCCAGCCCTTCATCGTGCATCAAGTCCAACAGACCCTGACTCAAGGTGTCTTGCCCTACAGCGGTCAGGTAGCTAACCTGTTGCAGGCCATTTAATCGCTTCAAATAGATGGCGCTATTAAAGGTGTCTCCGGCAAACGTCTGTTGATACTGCCCTGGAGCAGTTTGTGCCAATTCCACCATGCATTCGCCGAAAAACACCCGCTTATTCATGCCACTTTACCTTCCAGATGTTGTGATTGGATCAGGGTAACCGCCTCGCGACACAGATTCTCAATCACTTGCCAATCCTTTGCTGCCACGGCAGACGCTGGGCTTAACCAACTTCCCCCTGCGGCAAACACATTTTTCAGACTCAGAAAATCTAGCAGGTTGTCTGCACTGACCCCGCCTGTAGGGCAAAAACTCACATCCTGAAATACCGAGCCAATGGCTTTAAGCATAGGCGCGCCGCCAAGTAAGCCAGCCGGAAAGAATTTCATTTCGCGAATCCCCAGCTCCCAGGCTTTCAAAATATCGGATGTACAGCCCACGCCCGGAATAAACGGGATACCACAGCCAAGCAAAGCTGCCAGCATGGTCGGGCTACTGGCGGGGGTCACTAAAAACTGAGCACCCGCGTCGATAGACTGACGAATATGTTCAGGTGTCAGTAACGTCCCTACACCTACCTGCACATCCACTTCTGCGCGGATTGCGCGCACACAGTCCAGTGCTTTTGGTGTACGTAACACCACTTCCACACTGGTAATGCCGCCTTTGGCCATTGCTCTGGCAATATTCACCCCGTCAGCTGGGTCATCAGCCTGAATAATAGGGATTAAAGGTACGCCATTGATGGCATCTGCAAATCGCGGCTGGGTCATAAAAGTTCCGTTAATGAGTGGGCGCCGGTTTCTTGTAAGGTCGCCAGTTGAACATAGGCCGTTTTCAGGGCCGATACAAAATTTGGGTTATCCGCGAGTGACTTTGAAAAGACCTGACCAAGAGCGAGGAAATGCGCCACATCCTCCGCACCGCCCTGGCATTTCGCCGCAGCCTCCAGCAACACGTTTGCCAGTGGGTCTACCAGTTCACTGCCATCCGCCAGTTTGAAACGCAGAAAGTGGAACCATGCGGCCACACCGACACTCAGCAGTTTGACACTGCGCCCGGCAGCCAGGTTATCTGCCACTGTGCCGAGCAAGCGGAAGGGCAGTTTCTGTGAGCCGTCCCAGGCAATTTGCGCCAATAAATGGCGGATATGCGGATTGCGGTAACGGGCTAAAATCGCATTCTTGTATTCCACCAGATCCAGTTCCGCTGGCGGGTTTAAGGATGGGATCACTTCCTGAGTCAGCAAGGCATCAATGAAGGCAGCAAGGTCAGGGTCGCTGATGCCTTCAAAGACAGTCTCGCGGCCACATAAAATGCCTAAGTAGGCCAATGACGAGTGGCTACCATTGAGGATGCGCAGCTTGGCTTTTTCGTAACCGCTAACATCGTCGGTAAAGGTCACCCCCACCTGTTCCCAGGCAGGGCGCGGGCCACTAAAGTTGTTCTCAATCACCCATTGGGTAAAAGATTCACGCTGAATTGGCCAGTTATCCTGCACACCTAGTGCTTCTGATACCTGCACTTTGAGGGCGTCATCGGTCGCCGGGGTAATACTGTCGACCATAGAACAAGGGAAACGCACCTCGGCACGAATTTGCTCGGCTAACGCAGCGTCCAGCAACTGTGCGTATTCATACACCGCACGGGCCAGTTTGTGGCCGTTATCAGCAAGGTTATCGCAGCTTAATACCGTCAATTCGCCAATGCCTGCGGCAAAGCGGCGTTGCAGCGTCAGCACAATCAAGCCCACAGCACTTACCGGCGCGTCCGGGTTAGCTAAGTCCTGCTGAATATCTGCATGGGTCTGATCCAGACCGCCGTCACCATTAAGGCAATAGCCTTTTTCGGTAATGGTCAGGCTGATAATATGGGTTTCAGGTGAGCACAAACGCGTCATCACCTGCTCGCGATCATCCCCCAGCACCAGTACTTCTTTGATGGCACCAATGACCTGATTGCGACTGTCATTATCAATCACTGCCAGGGTATAGAGGTTGTCCTGCTCGGCCAGATTTTCTTTGACACCGCGGCTGCGCATAGACACGGCGCAAATGCCCCAGTGTCCACCAAAGGCCAGCGCATCGTCGGTATACACGGCCTGATGGGCACGGTGAAACGCGCCCGGGCCTAAGTGCACTATACCGATACGGGTTTGTTCACGCACATAGCCGGGTACTTTGACCGTCGCGGGTAATTTGCCAAGGCTGGCTTGATTCAGTCTTTGCATCCTATTCACCCAGTTTGTAGGCTTTCTTGGCCAGGCGGTAGGTTAAGTCGTACGCCAGCGCATGACCTTCTTCTTCGGTAATTCTGTGCTCGGCAATCAGCTGCGCCAGGAAGCGGCAGTCGATACGGCGGGCCACATCATGACGAGCCGGGATCGACAGGAATGCACGGGTATCATCGTTAAAGCCAACCGTGTTATAGAAACCGGCGGTTTCGGTAACCTGATGACGGAAACGCAGCATGCCTTCGGGGCTATCGTGGAACCACCATGCCGGACCCAGTTTCAGACAGGGGTAATGGCCTGCCAGCGGTGCCAGCTCACGGGCATATACAGTTTCATCCAAGGTAAACAGAATGATGTTCAGCTTAGGATTGTTGCCGTATTTCTCGAGTAAGGGTTTGAGGGCATGCACATATTCGGTCTGTGACGGAATATCTGCGCCTTTATCGCGGCCGAAGTTATCGAAAATTACCGGGTTATGGTTACGGAATGCGCCTGGGTGAATCTGCATGACCATGCCATCTTCAATGCTCATGCCTGCCAGTTCAGTCAGCATCTGACCACGGAACAGTTCCTGCTCCCCTTCGCTGGATTTGCCGCTGATGCATTTGGCAAACAAGGCCTCGCATTCTGCTACAGACAGATTGGCGGTCAGTGCCGTTGGATGACCATGGTCGGTAGCGGTCGCACCAAAGCGACGGAAATATTCACGGCGATTACGAATGGCGGCCAGATAACCCTGCCAGCTGGAAGTATCTTCACCTGTGATCTCACCCAGCTTGGCAATGTTGTCGACGAAGTCTTCGCGGGAGGCATCCACCACATCGTCCGGGCGGAAAGTGGTGATCACGCGTTTGGCCCATGGCGTGCCCTCAATGGCCTGATGGTGTTCCAGCAGATCCAGTGCGCCTTCAGTGGTGGCGATCACTTCGATATTGAATCTGTCCATCAGCGCGCGTGGCTTAAACGCTGGGGTAGCCAGAGCGTTGGTGATCACATCGTAATAATGGCTGGCAGTGTCCGGGGTTAAGGCGACATCTAAACCAAACACCTGAGAAAAGACGGTATCCAGCCACATGCGTGATGGCGTGCCGCGAAACAGATAAAAGTTTTCAGCAAACAGATCCCAAATCTTACGCGGGTCTTGTTCTACTGGCGCACCATCCTGACGACGAATGCCCAGAGACTCTAAGCTGATGCCCTGGCTGTAGAGCATACGAAAAACGTAATGGTCCGGGCGGATAAACAGCTCACTGGCATTACCAAAGTTTTGATCGTAGGCAAACCAGCGCGGGTCGGTATGACCGTGAGGGCTGATAATAGGTAAATCTTTAATTTCCGCATACAGGCTGCGGGCCAGATCCCGAACCGCAGGATCGCTGGAAAAAAGACGGTCTGGGTGCAACTGTAATGGTTTGTGTTGCATAAAATGTTCTCCTGCTTGCTCCGACTAGAGGGTCACGCCACGTTTCCAGATGGCTATTTCTCGGGTCTGGTTAATTTCGTTTTTAGTAGGCTGACCGGAGGCAATCTCCAACAGCTGCTGAAAAAAATCATTGGCACAGGCTTCAGGATCTTCACCCTGCAAAATGCGCCCGGCATTAAAATCAATCCAATGGGGTTTGCGCTCAGCCAGGTCTGGGTTTGAGGCAATTTTCACCGTCGGTACCGGAAAACCCAGGGGGGTGCCACGTCCGGTGGTAAACAGCACCATATGGGCGCCACTGGCTGCCAAAGCGGTAGACGACACCGCATCGTTGCCCGGTGCCTGCAATAACACTAAGCCTTTTTTGCTTAACGGCGCGCCGTAATCCAGCACTTCGGTCACTATTGCCTGACCACCTTTTTGAATGGCACCCAGAGATTTTTCTTCCAGGGTAGTTAAGCCACCGGCTTTGTTACCCGGGCTGGGGTTTTCGTAAATGGGCTGGTTGTGGGCAATAAAGTACTGCTTAAATTCCTGCACCAAATCCACTATCTGGGTGAAGATGCCTTCGGTGGTGGCTCGGTTCATAAGAATTTGCTCGGCACCAAACATCTCTGGCGTTTCGGTCAGAATCGCCGTACCGCCCACCGCAGTAATTTTGTCGGACATACGGCCCACCAGCGGGTTGGCCGTAATGCCGCTAAAGGCATCGGACCCGCCGCATTTCATCCCCAGCACCAACTCAGAGGCTGGCACAGGCTCGCGCTTGTCATTAGCCAGCAAAGGCAGCATTTCAGCAATGGCCTCAATTCCCTGCTCAACTTCGTCGCCCACCTGCTGGGAGTTGTAGTAGCGAATACGCTCGGGGTCGAGCTCGCCCGCGGCAGCCAGCAATTTATCTAACTGGTTATTTTCACAGCCCAAGCCAACAATCAGCACGGCGCCAGCATTAGGATGACCGGCTAATGCCGCGAGGACTTTTTGGGTGTCTTTCAAATCGTCACCTAACTGTGAACAACCGAAGGGATGGGTAAAAGGCAAAAAGGCATCAGCCTGACCTTTAAAGCGCTTTTCGCACTCTTCCGCCACGCGCTGAGCGGTGCGATTGACACAGCCAACAGTGTTAATAATCCAGACTTCGTTGCGAATGCCGACCTTGCCATTTTTACGGCGGTAGCCCATAAAAGTCGGCACATCACTGGCCGTTTTGGCAGGTGCAGATACGGCAGCAATGGGCGAATACTGATACTCAAGCTGGCCGGATAAACGGGTTTTTAAATTATGGCTATGCACATGCTCACCGGCAGCTACCGCAGCAGTAGTGCCACCAATGACAAAGCCGTATTTGACGATATTGCTGTCTTCGGGCAAATCTACCAGCGCCACTTTATGGCCACGGGGAATGTCAGTGGTCAGGCTGATACCCAGTTCAGGGAAACTCTCACCTGCCTGTAAATCCCGGGTCGCCACCGCGACATTGTCGGTGCAGTGAATTTTAATCAGGGCCGTTTGCACACTCATGCTGTTAATACCTCATTCACGCTAAGGGGTTTACCGGCCATGGTCACATTGTCCAGTTGCAGACCCGCCACATGTTCGACTACGCTGGCTTTTTCTACCTGCTTAAAGTGGCAGTCTTTTAAGCTAAAATTGTTAATTGGTGCGCGCTCAAAACCGCGAATAACCATGGCGTGAATCGCCTGCGCGACATTTAGATTTTCGATTTGAATATCCCGCACAACAGGATCAAACTGACCTGCATCGCCTTCTTCGTAGTAGAAATTCACCACTATGGCATCCTGCACTTGCCCCACTTCCACATTGCGCACCCGAATGTGTTCAATCAGGCCACCACGCATGGAGTTGGTTTTGATTCGCACTGCCCGTTCTAAATTCGGGCTGCTCATACGGCAGTTTTCTAAATAGATGTTTCTGGCACCACCGGAAATCTCGCTGCCAATCACCAGTCCGCCATGGCCGTCACGCATTTCGCAGTTTCGTACCAGCACGTTTTGCACTGGCTCGTTAATCCGACGACCGTCGGCGTTGCGGCCAGACTTGAGGGCAATACAGTCATCGCCGGTATCAAATAAACAGTCTTCAATCAGCACCCGGTTACAGGACTCAGGATCGCAACCATCTGAGTTTGGCCCATGGCTGTGGCAGGTTACGCCTGAAATGGTGACGTCTTCACACAACACGGGATTCAGCAGCCAGAAAGGGGAATTATTGATAGTGACGCCTTCCACCAGCACTTTTTTACAGCGATAAGGCTGAATAAAAGGCGGACGTAAAAACGCACCTTCGGCATAAATACGTTCTGCTACGGGCACGCCCGCTTCAGCGTCGGCAAAGAGTTTGTCGCGGGCTGGTTTTTGGGTATATTCGACTGGGTCAATACGCCAGTGAGCCGCGCTGGTTTTGCCTTTCCAAGGCCACCAGGTGTCATTGTCGGCACAGCCATCCAGGGTACCTTCGCCGGTCACTGCAATGTTTTCCTGCTCAAAGGCATACACCAAAGGCGAATAGCCCATCAGTTCGACGCCTTCCCATCGGGTCAGCACTTCGGGCAGATACCGCTGGGGATCAGTGCTAAAGGCCAGTACCGCGTCTTTTTGCAGATGCAAATTCACATTAGACAGTAAATGGATTGGGCCAGTGTTAAAGCGTCCTGCTGGCACGATCACCTTGCCGCCACCGGCCTTATGACAGGCATCAACCGCAGCACGAATCGCCGCACTTGCATCACTGTCATCATTACCCACCGCACCAAATTCGGTAATGGTCCAGCTTTGATTGGGGAACTGCGGACGTTGGACAGACTTGGCGAATGCCTCAACCTTGTCCCAATCCGTGAGTTCTTGCACCGCATCCAAATAGGGTTGGTCATCTCCCAACTGGCGACCGCAGGCCGGCAGTCCGGAGATGACCGCCAGGGCCAGCATGTTTTTTAGTAGGGTACGTCGTTGCACGATGTCCGGCTCCTGTTAACTGATGCTTCTACCAATTGGCAGAGGCGAAATACAACCATGGCGCATTTAACTTTTATTTACATTTATGCCACCGGTGGCATTCTAGCTAAATTCCATTCAAACCGTCAATCCGATCCGGATCTTTGGCACAATTTATTAACATGTAAACTTTTTGGCGTGTTAGAAAGCCTGAAGCTCAATGCTGGCCAGAATGAATGGCCCTACTGCTTTAGGATCGTTGTCGCGCATTTTTTCATTGATGTAGTAATCGTAGCTGCCATCCCGGTATGGATTACCGCCGAGACCGGCTACGGCACACACCTGAGTAATATTGGTTTGCCCGTTACTGTCGACCTTGATCATCTGCCCTAACATGCCGTCAAACCCCTTCAGCGCAGCCTGATGATATTGCTCTCCCAACACACCTAGACGTGCGCCTTTGGCCAGGGTATACGTCAGCATGGCCGAAGCTGAACCCTCAAGATAATTGCCTTTGCGCTCAGGGAAATTGGGTACCTGGTACCAAAGGCCGGATTTGTCCTGTACCTTCACTACCGCTTTGGCAAAAGATTGCAGATAGCTTTCCAGTTCAGTGCGGCGACTGTGACCTTTTGGGAAATACTCCAACACGTCGACTAACGCCATACCGTACCAGCCCAGAGATCGGCCCCAGAAATTCGGCGAATTACCGGTTACCGGGTCGGCCCAGGCCATTTGCTTGCTTTCATCCCAGCCATGATAGAGCAGGCCAGTCTTCGGATCTTTGGCGTGACGCTCTAAAATGGCGAACTGATTGGCGATGTCATCGAATGTTTCACTGCCTTCGCTAAACCACTGGGCGTATTCGGTATAAAAGGGGGTGCCCATATACAGGCCATCCAGCCACATCTGAAACGGGTAGATTTTCTTATGCCAGAAGCCGCCTTCACTGGTACGCGGCTGACCGGCTAACTGCTCACGCATGATATGCATGGCATGGGTATAACGTGGGTCTTTGGTTTGCTCGTAAAGGAAAAACAAGATTTTACCGGCATTGATCATGTCAATATTGTACTTGTCCATTCGGTACCCCTTGATTTCGCCTTTTTCGTCAATCAAGGTGTCGGCGTAGGCTTTGATGTAAGCCAGGATGTTGGCATCACCGTTACGCTCATACAGTTTGGACATGGCCAGTAGATTTAAGCCCTGGGTGTAATTCCATTTTGGCTCGGTGGCTTCTTCGGCACGCCAGGCCTCGGGGTGACGCTGCATCTCGGAATAAGTCATGGCCTCAGCCCAGTTGGTTTGACTGGCAGTTGTAGCAGCACAGGCAGACGTAGAAACGGAAAAAGTCATAACCAGCAACAGGCGTCTTAGGCCTGGCATTCGGGATAGCATTGTCATTACACACTCCTGTTAATTTCGCTGCTACCCCGGCTGAGTATCAGGCATCAGTTGACACCTGCCAGCCAAGATTATCTGGCTTTTAGCGGCGCAGCGGATTCTCGAATAATTAAATGGGGCTTCACCAAAAAGTCGTCGCTATTGACGTCTTTGCCCGTTTGTTCGATCGCCTGAATAATTTTTTCTGCCGCCAGTGTCGCCATGGCTCGCACTGGCCGCTGGATGGTAGTAAGCGAAGGCATAATGCGCGACGCCAGCATGTTGTCATCGAAGCCAGCAACCGAAAGTTCTGTCGGCACATCAATATCAAGGGTTCTGGCCACCCGCAGCACAGCAGCAGCCATTTCATCGTTGTTGGCAAAGATCGCGGTCGGGCGATTGGGTAAATTCAATAATTTACGCGCAGACGCAAGTCCACTGTCGTACGTATTTTGACCTTCAACAATCCGGCTCTCATCCAAAATCACACCTTGCTCAGCCAGACTGTCTTTAAAACCAAGCAAACGTTCGTTGGACGAGTGATAGCCCATAGGGCCGGTAATCATGGCAATTTCGGTATGCCCCAGCGAAAGGAAGTAGCGGGCCATTTCGCGCACAGCGGCACGATCATCCGAGACCACTATGCTGGCGTGATCATCAAAATCAACAGAGGCCATTCGCACATAATGGTGACCAGCCTCGCGCAGCGCCATGGCTAAATCGCGGCTTTCTGACACCGGTGGCAAAATGATCACGCCATCAATTTGAGAACGGCGAATAAATTGCAGGCAGTCTTCGACCATATCCGCAGCTTTGTACTGACAGGGATGCACCACCAGCTCGTAGCCTTTCTGCGTGCAGAGGTCTAACACCCCGCGCTGCACCTGATCGATATACAGGGCATCAGGGTTGTCATAAATGAGCCCAAGCAAATACGAACGACTCGACGCCAAGCCCCGAGCCTGTTTGTCTGGCGAGAAGTTTAGCCTTGCGATCACTTCCTGGATCTCGGCACGGGTCTTCTCCCCCACGCTACCGGAGCCATTCAGAACACGGGAGACGGTGCGTTTAGATACACCGGCTTCACGGGCTACATCGTTAATGGTGGGCTTTCTGTCGCTCATATTCGCTCTGTTATTGTGTTTTTTCGCAAAACAGGCACGTTAATCGACCAGGCCAGTCAAGACAAGGGGTCATGCATGACTTTCCTGTTGCAAACCAAGCTGGTAGGCATCTTTATAGATCGCCACGGCAGCTTCTTTCACCACTGCTGCGACAGCACCCACCTGACTTTTCGGAAACGCACTGGCGGGTGCAGTAATGCCTAGCGATGCCACTACCACGCCACGGTTATCCCGCACCGGCACAGCCAGACAGCGCACGTCGTCATGATACTCGCGATCGTCTACTGCATAGCCCAGGCCTATCACGCGCTGTAATTCTTTGCGCAATGCTGGTATGTCGGTAATGGTAGCTGCGGTGCGACGCTCCAGTGGTTTATCACCCAGAATCAATTCCAGATCGTCGTAATATAAGAATGCCAAAAACACCTTACCAGTAGAGGAGCAGTGCATCATGGCACGCACACCAGGGCGACTGGCAACGCGCAGCGGGTTAGGGCTGTCAAACACTTCCACGATCAATGCAGTACCGTGATTTGGTACTGCCAAATGGGCGGTAAAACCCGTTTTAAGCGCCAGACGCTGTACATGAGGGATGGCTATTTGATGCAGACGATCCGAGTTAATCATCTGCAGACCCAGATTCATCAGTCCGGCACCACAGTGATATCGCTTACCGCGCTTTTCTACCATTTGTTCTGAACACAGAGTGCGTAACAACCTAAATACAGTTGTGCGTGGTAACTCCAGGGCTTCCTCCAGTTGGACTGAGGTTAAGCCGTTAGGATGCTCTGTCAGCAAGCGAAATGCTTCGCAGGCATGCACTACACTGGGGATCAAATAGCGTTCCATATACCCTCCTATAAACCGAACAATGCCGGTAAAAATTCACTGAACCAGGGCACATAAGTCACCAACAGCAGTACCAGGAACATTGCTGCATACAGAGGCAGTAACGGCCGGATAATCTGCTCAAGGCGGATTTTTGCCACCGCACAGGTGACAAATAACACGCTACCCACAGGCGGTGAGCACAAGCCAATCGACAGGTTCAAGACAATCATGATGCCGAATTGCAGCGGCGTCATTCCCAGCTCCATGGCCACAGGCAGGAAGATGGGGGTAAAAATCAGTACAGCCGGGGTCATATCCAAAAACGCCCCAACTACAATCAATACCAGGTTGATCAGCAGCAAAATCATCAGCGGGTTGTCGCTTAACTCCAACAGTGCAGCACTTAAACTTTGCGGAATATTTTCGTAAGCAAGTAACCAGGACATAGCTGACGACGTACCAATCAATAGCATTACGATGGCCGTTGTCTCCGCCGATTTGATCAGGATTCTCGGCAGTGCTTGAGGTTTCACTTCGCGATACACCACCACCGACAGCAATAGCGAATACAGCACCGCAATGGCACCGGCTTCGGTTGCGGTAAACACACCTCCGATTATGCCGCCAATGATCAGCACAATCAGCAGCAGGCTGGGTACTGCAGCAAACACCTTTTCCACCACCATTTTTAGCGGCAGGCGATCGCCAACCGGATAGTTCTGGCGTTTTGCATAAATAGCGCATACGGCCATCAGTGCCAGCCCCACCAAAATACCGGGCATGTAACCCGCCATAAACAGGGCCGCAATCGAGACGCCACCACTGGCAACCGCATAAATAATCAGAATATTGCTGGGCGGGATCAGCATGCCGGTTGTGGCTGCCGATGCCGTCACCGCAGCGCTGAAATTCGCGCTGTAGCCCTTGGCTTTCATTTCCGGCAGCATAAAGCTACCAATCGCTGAACTGGCCGCCACCGCCGAGCCAGAAATAGCCCCAAACAGCATACAGGAAAGCACATTCACCAATGCTAGTCCGCCGGGTAAAGCGCCAATAAGGGCCATGGCACATTCAATTAAGCGTTTGGCGATGCCCCCCTGGCCCATCAGCAATCCTGACAGAATAAAGAAGGGAATGGCCAGTAAGGCAAAGCTATCCAGACCACCGGCAATTCGCTGGGCAATAGTTAACACCGCAGGATCTAAATCCATGCTCATGAACAGCGTCACCATAGTTGCCAGGCCAATGCAGACCGAAATAGGAACATTGGCTAATAACAGAATAAAAAAGACGATCAGTAAGACCAGCGCCGTTACTTCCATGTTTCTTCCTCCCAGCGCTCATCGTCAGCCAGCATGACCAGATGATAAATGGCATAAATCACAATCAGGCCACCCGACAGGGGCAACACGGCATATACCAGTCCCATAGGAATGCCCAGAGTGGCAGAAATTTGATGTAGTTCCAGGGTCAGTGCCACCAGCTCACTTCCCCCATAAAACATGGCTAAGCCGGCAAACACGATGACAATCACTTCAATCAGCATCATGGCGACGCGGCGGCGAGCAGGTGCCAAATTCGCAACTACCAGATTTAATCCCAAGTGCGCGCGGGTTCGATAGGCATAGGCGGCGCCTAATAACCCAATCCAAATTAACAGGAAGCGCGCCAGCTCTTCAGTAAAGGAACTGGGATCCGCAAGTAAATAACGAGATAAAACCTGCCAGGTTACTGCCAACAATATGCCGCTCATTGCTACCACCAACATGGCTTCGAGCAATTTATCGACCCATTTAATAAACTGCACCATCACTACATATCCTTTATTTTTTCGATCAGCTTGCCCACTTCCGTTCCAGCCAGAGAGGCATGAAACGGTGCCACGGCATCGCGGAAAGGCTGTTTATCTGGATAAATCACTTCTACGCCAGCGGCTTCAACTGCCTTTAAGGCATCATCAGAGGCTTGCTGCCAAAGGGATTTTTGATATTCCACCGAATCGGCCATGGCCTTTGACAACCAATCTTGTTGCTGTGGTGTCAGGGAATTCCAAACCGGGAGAGACATCAGCACCACATCCGGCACAGAGGTGTGTTCATCCAAACTGTAATAACGGGATATTTCGTAATGGCGAGACAGGTAATAACTGGGCGGATTGTTCTCGGCACCATCCACAACCCCTTGTTGCAGAGCGGTATAGAGCTCGCCCCAGGCAACGGGCGTTGCGGCAGCTCCCAGGGCTTGCACGGTTTTCACTGCCGTTGGGCTATTCAGCACACGGATTTTTTTACCTTTCAAATCAGCGGGGCTGCGCACCGGGCCATCCGTGGTATAGAAACTGCGGCTGCCCGCATCATAGTAAGCCATGCCTTTTAGGCGCACGGATTCAACCCCAGCCAGTAATTGTTTACCTATGTCGCTGTTCAGTACTTTCCAGAAATGTTCACGGTCACGGAACACATAAGGAATGCTGAATATTTTCATTTCAGGGACAAAACCTTCGAGTGGACTGGCAGAGACTTTGGTCATGGCCAGACTGCCAATTTGCAGTAGTTCCACCATTTGTCGCTCTGAGCCCAGCTGACCGCTTGGGTAGATACGAATTTCCATTTGGCCGTGGGAATATTCCTCCAGCCTCTGTGCCATAAATTCCATGGCCTTATGCACAGTATGCTGGGTATCCAGCGTATGACCCAGGCGTAAAATCACCTTGTCATCTTCCTGGGCACAGCCACCCATTAACAACACCGCAAATAGCAGTGCTGGCAGGCGGTTAAAACGGAAATACTTCATACCCTCGCTGATTCCTCTTGGTTAGCGCAACTGATCCGGCGGATAGAAATCCATGTCGCCGTAATCCAGGTTTTCACCGGCCATGCCCCAGATAAAGGCATAGTTACCTGTGCCCACGCCACAGTGAATCGACCAGGGTGGTGACCACACCGCCTGTTCATTGTGGACCCAGATATGACGGGTTTCGTGAGGTTCACCCATGAAGTGGCAGACAGCCTGGCCTTCGGCAAGATCGAAGTAGAAATAGACTTCGTTACGGCGATCATGCTGATGGGCAGGCATGGTATTCCACACACAGCCTGGCAGCAGTCGGGTCAGGCCCATTTGCAATTGACAGGTTTCTACCACTGTATTGATCAGTAGCTGATTAATATCGCGTTCGTTGCAGGTTTCACGGCTGCCCAGATGCAACACATTGGCATCTTGCTTACCGACTTTTTTGTTCGGATAAGCATGGTGGGCAGGCGCAGAATTCAGATAAAACTTAGCCGGTGCTGATGCATCGACAGAATGAAAGGTCACATCTTTATTACCGGCGCCCAGGTACAGGGCTTCTTCCTTGGCTAAATCGTAACGAGTGCCATCGGCCATCACGTAACCATCGCCACCGATATTAATGGCACCCAGTTCGCGGCGCGCCAAAAACAAATCAGATTTAAGAGCATCCATGCTCTCAAGGGTCAAAGGGGTATCAGTAGGCACCGCACTGCCGAGCATAAAACGCTCGTAGTGGGTATAAATCCAATAGATTTTGCCCGGCTGCATCAGCTTCTCGGTCAAAAACGCGGCGCGTAACTGGGCGGTGTCGTAACCTTTGGCTTCCTGCTGGCCAATGGCATAGTGCATTTCAAAATTGCTCATCTGCCTGCTCCTAACTCGCCAGCCAACCGCCATCTACCGCCAGAATATGACCATTTACATAATCACTGGCTTGAGATGACAAAAATACCACTGCACCTTGCAGATCCTGCGGTTCACCCCAGCGGCCAGCCGGAATACGCGAGCGGATGGTTTCGTTGCGTTTAGGATCGTCCTGAATCGCCTGAGTGTTATCGGTTTTGAAATAGCCCGGAGCAATGGCATTTACCTGCACATTAAATTTGCCCCATTCATTTGCCAGAGCTTTGGTGACACCGGCCACGGCATGTTTACTGGCGGTATATGCGGGTACCGTCAAGCCGCCGCTGTAAGAAAGCATGGATGCAATATTGATGATCTTACCTGACTGTTTCGCAATCATGTCTTTACCCACTAACTGGCATAGACGGAAGGTGGCATCCAGATTCACCTGAATCACCTTCTGCCATTGAGCAAAATCGTAATCCACGGCAGGCTGACGATAAATGGTACCGCCGTTGTTAACTAAAATATCAATCCCGCCGAACGCTTCCTTCGCATTTGCCGCCAGCGCTTCGACCGCTTCAATCGACGAGAGATCTGCACTGAGTTCAACTGCTTCGCCACCGGCTTGCTTAATGGCGGCGACTGTCTGTTCACAGCCACCTGGTGAAGAACTGGCACACACGACTTTCGCCCCAGCCTCTGCCAAACCAAGGGCCATAGCCTGCCCTAAGCCACGGCTGGCTCCGGTGATCAGGGCATGTTTGCCTTGCAGTGAAAATAAACTCATATGCTTATCCTTTGTTGCGCAGTTAATGTCCGCACAGAGACTATCCAACTCTTTCAACGCATCAAGCGTTACGCACAAAATGGTTCATATAAAAAATTTTTTATTCATATTTGAATTAATAAGGGTAAACCCTTTGTGCTTTTGCGTAGATTTTATAGTCTACGAATTACACTTCATTCACAATATTTAAACCTTTTGCAAAAGTCTTTGCCACCGGTGGCAAAAAGTCAACCAATTTTTGCCACCGATGGAAAAAACTGCAAAAATTATTCAGAGTGGTTAATAAAGAAGTGCGAAACCCGAATCCCTACTACAGATAAACATCAGGTTCAATCGTTTGAATCTATTAGCTTTAAAGGATTTCTACCATGAACAGAACAGGCATCATTCCCTTTTTTCTGGTGTCGGCTGCCACTCTCAGTGGCTGCCAGAGTGAATCCCCAAGCACCGAGGTCCATGTCACACTCAGCAATCCCGCCTCGGGCTCAAATGCAACACAATTATTACAATTACCTGTCCCTGAAGTGCTTGCATCAGCCAATGGCGTAACGAGCAGTGATGGCAGCCTGGCCGAGCTGATTGATCGGGATAAAAATGGTACAGCAGATACCCTCTTGCTACAGGTGAGTTTGGCTCCAGGTCAGCAACGTGACATCAGCCTCAGTGCGTCGATGCAGAACACCTTGCCCGATCTGGCCCATGCAGAATTGTCAGTTCGTCAGGGAGGGGAATGGCAAGGCGCTAAGTATGTGGCTGATGACTTTCAGTTTACGCCTGTCACCGAGTTTGAATCACCTAAACAGCTGACTGATCACTCGTTCTATTTGCGTTATGAAGGGCCGGGCTGGGAAAGCGATAAAATGGGTTATCGCCTGTATTTGGACTGGCGCAATGCCATTGACGTATTTGCCAAAACCGTCACTACGCCGGCTTTGCACATGGCGGGACAAGATGGTTACGAAAGTTATCACCATATGCAGGATTGGGGACAAGACGTGCTTAAAGCCGGAAAGTCGCTTGGCCTGGGTGCACTGGGACGCTGGCACGACGGCGCAGTGGTGCATTTCAATGAGGTAGATAACACCCGTTTTGAGCTCGATTCAAATGACCGCCTGCAGGCAGGCTTCAGTGTGTATTACCAGGGCTGGAAAGCGGCAGAGAAATCAATTGATGTAAGCACACACTACCAGATCAATGCTGGAGATAGTGCCACTCAAATCATGTTAAAAAGCAGCGAACCGGTGTCAGACTTAGTGGTTGGCCTGGTGGACCATGGTGTGGCTTTTATGCAGGCGGAAGGCAGCTCATGGGGCTACATTGCCACCTGGGGTAAACAAAGTCTGGCTGGCGAAGATGATCAGCTTGGTTTAGCGATTTTCTATCAAAAAGCGCAGGTCGCTCAGCAGATAAAAGGCCCTTACGACTATCTGCTAAATTTTGCCCCGAGCACAGATAACATTACCTATGAAATCCTGGCGGAATGGCCACAGGCTCCTTCTGGTCCGCAAAATCAGGCGGAATTTGAAGCCATGTTACGCAGCAAATTACAGGCTTTGGATGCACCGATTGTTGCTAGCCTGACCCACTAACGAAAAACGGGTTGGGGATCTCCCAACCCGTTATCAGGCAAACCTGTTTACCTAAGCAATCTCGACATGTTGAGTTAAAACAGCAGATTGAGCTTAATGTATGGTCCGTGAATCGTATCTGCGCGTTGATAAGCGACTAGCCAACCGTCATCCGGTTTATCATCATCGTCACTCGGATCTTCATCAATGTATTCATACTGCACTTTATAGCCAAGCTGGACTGACATACCCAGCCCACGCATGGATCTAAGCTTACGCTGCCAAATGTATCCTGCATCTAATTCTGCACGCAGCTCAAGGGTATTTTTACCATGGATGTCCCCTTCGGTTTCACCGGTCGCAGCATACAAAGCATCTTTACCTGTGTGTAAACGGGCAAGGCCCACACCTAACTCACCGGCAAAGTAAAAGCGATTGTAGTCGGTTTCATAACGATGACCATAAGCGCCTTCGTCATACCCCACAACCAACCCATATTTAGACAAAGAGAAATCCTGGTCAAAGGCCACACCAGCGAAGCTACCTGAGTGCGTTAAGAAGCCAACCACGCTGGGCGTATCGTACTCTGAATAATATCCACCGGCATAAATACCACGCTCACCCATCAACAACGCACGATAGGTAACTCGCTCGCTGTCAAAGTCGACCGTTTCAGTGACACCGGCGTTATTGGTATAAGAGGCAAGTCCCCCCGCATTTAAATTGCGGTATTCCAGGCGCAGGGTACTGGCACCGGAAAACAGGCCGTTGTAATCATACTGAATCAGATACTGCTTGATGGCATCCTTTTCCAACGGATTATCGACATTCTCATCAACCGCCTTTTCGGCACGGTTCTGCAGCAAAGTGACCGCAATTTGACTGTTTTCCCAGCGCCCCTGCATATAGTATGAAATCAGCAAATTGGTGTTCATTTCATACTTGGTTCGGCCCTTCATACTGTCATTCACTTCAACCTTCTGATTGACGTGCCAGTTCACGGGCTGGACACCACCACCGACCATGATATCGAACATGCTGGCGCCTGAGAATTCATGATACTGATAGAGCAAACCGCTAAGTTCCTGGCGACTAAGGGTAATGCTCTCTTTACGGCTGGATGAACTATTCGACGCAGTAAATACAGCCTTTTCCGCCCCCAGCGTCACATCCGGGCTAAAACCAAAGTTATATTCTTCGCTGGCTTTAACCTGGCCGAAGCTCACGGTGCCATTTGGTGCAAAGTAATAGCCAATCAAACCTTTGTTATAAGAGTTGATCCACTCGTAAACAGCCGCGACTATACTACCATCATGGCTCGCATCAACTGCGAGAATATCGCCGAAATCACTATACCGGTGCATATTGGTAAGCTGCTGTTGCCAGCCTTTATCCGAGCGTAATTCTGCTATTGTGCTTACTTTCAGCCAAAACTCTGACTGTTGATTTTGACTGGATATATACGCCACGCTGGTGCTGCCCATGGCACTGTGGTCAATGACAGCCGTTTTAACGTCGCCATCTAATGGCCAGACATAATCAGATTTACCGACATATCCGCCAAAAAGGCTAAGGTGCGTTTCATCAATACAGGCCAGCTCTCCGTTATGGGTAATATCCATATCCAGAGACCCGCTTTTACAAATCTTGCTGTAGCTGGCTCGACGTGATTGCAAGGAGTTATGCAGATAATAAGTCGGTTTCTTCTTACCATCAGAAACCAGCGCCCATTCGATGTCCTGATAACTGGCGCTTACCAGAAGATCTGCGTCGGCTGAATAACGGTGTGTTTGCTGACCTACGGTCAATGTCTTTGAACAGTTTTTAGAGCAGTCTTTGTCACTCTTGTGCAGAGAAACCGATGCAAAAGCTGGCATAGCAGAGGCGAATACACAAACAAAAGCGCATGCTTGCCCAACCCGATAGATGAGCTTAGTCACAATCAATCCTTGTAATAAATGGAATCTGTCCCTTGCGCACTCACGTTATAGCGCGCCTGAGTTTCATGCCTGATAGGCTATCAGGCGGCGCCATAATACCGAATTGAAACACTAAGTAAATTATAAAGATCAGCAAGTTATCTTCATATGTAAATGTTAACCGGGGGAATAAATGGGGGGATTAACAATCAACGCGTCGTCGACGGACGCTGCCAACTAAGTCCACATAGCGCGACGCTTTAGTTTTTCGCGTTCGATTTCCGGGCCAGTAAGTTTATCCCACAAACTCATCCCGGCCCGTTGTTCAATATAAGCCGTGGTTACCCGATAATCAGCCAGCGGCTTATTCAACGCCGCGTTTTCCATTTCAAAAGCCCACATATGTAACTGCCCTCGCGTGTTTTCGGTCAGAACGCATTTAAAAAAGTGGCTGGGAACAGGCACTTCAATTCCATTTTTATCCTCTTTGCCGATTAATTTGATGCTGGTCATGAAGTCGAAAATAGGGCCGGTAATCACATAGGTTTCGAGCACATTGGTTTTAGCATCCAGGTCACGCACGGCCGTTTCCAGCTCCCGCCATTTGGCCCGATTAAATTGCGGTGCCTGGGGCGACATATTTGACAGTAAGAATGTTTCGCTGTTTTGGATATTTTCGTCAGCCTGATTCGCACTGGCAACTAAATGCCCGCGATCAAACCCCGTTCCCTGATAATCGGATAAATCGGCCCGAAAGCGTTTCGGCACTCGAAAATCAGGGCGAAAGTTATTTAACCTCGCAACCTCATCCATATCTTTCTTATCTGGGTCGACAATTTCCATCGCCCATTTGGCCTGGCGAAAATAGTAGGAATAGCCCACGGTATAAAAACGATTGACTAAAACCAGGTCAGCGGCCGGGCAACCATAGCGAGTTTCACGGTTAAGTGAATGGTTAAACAGCATGAGCTCTCTCCATGAATTAAGAAACAGTGCTGTTCAACACTAGACGGACTGCGCGCAAATTAGCAAATCACTGGCATTTACCGATCACAAAGTAACGAAACGGTCTATGGATTCAACCAATAATGGACAACGCTGTGAGACTGCGCATATTTTTGCATATGTGCAGGAATAACAGATTGCTGCCACTGCTCACCCGCAAAGGTTGCCAGCGCGCATTCATCGCGCCAGCAGGTCAACATGGTGTAAGTATTTGGTGTGAAAGACACTGGGAACCCAATTTCCAGATGCATCAGGCCGTTACAGTGCTCAGTCATGGTCTGGCCAATTTGCTCAAAATCGGCTTCAAATTCTGCCCTGAGCTCGGGCCAAATCGTCACGCTAAATATCCGTTTTAACACACTAACACTCCCTAACATGCCCAGTACGCAGGTGGCTTATTCTATCGACATCACACCTTTTGGCTGCCACTGTGCCAGAATAAGTGCGCGGGTGTAACTGTCTTTTTCGTCGTCGTTGAGCTGCGGTCGCAGTGGCGAAACCTGCGCACCAGGGCCATGGTTGTGAAATTCAAAAAAGCGTGCATCGGTCAGGGGCATAAACTGTTTGCGCGAGCCATCTTTGGCGGTACCGCCCATGCTGTCCCAGCCGCGCTTGGCAATATGGGCATCGAGGAATGAATCCATCACGATGGTTTTCCCCACCGCAAAGGGGTTGGCGTAACGGCCATCGTCGAAGGTAGTGGTCGGATGCCAGGGGCGACCTAAAGGCACCGAATCATCAGGCACACCCGCCTCACGCAAAAACTGACAACGAATAAACGTCAGTCCGTACTCGCTGGTCAGCAGGGTACTGGGGGCGGTAACGTAACCTGTGGTGGTGACAGGGTTGGCTCTGGGCAAAGAGATCAGTTCGCTGTCTTCAAACAGCGCATTGCCATTGCCAAAAATAAAATCCACATTGCCGTAAACCTGGCTATTGAGCACATAGGTGCGGCCACCCTGTACATATAAAGTATCCTGATAACCATGCAGGCGCACATGGTCTAGCAAGGTTTTATCCGCACTTTCAGCCACTTTTAGTGCCACGGCCTGACTACCGGATTTCTTGGCCGGATCATCTTTGCCGATGGCATCATTGGCCAGAAAATCAAAGCTGTTTTCGACACTCAAATTCGCCAGGGTGACATTCTGACTCAGGATCTCCACTGTTGCGGTTCTGAAGGTGCCCCAGGTTTCTGGGTTGTCAGGATTATCCGGGCTAACTCGCTGGCCTGCGTAACGGTCAAAGCGAATGATACTTTGGGTCTTACCCGCTCCGACTAACACCAGATTGTCTCGATCAATTTCCAGGCGTTCATGATAGACACCGGGATAGATAAATATCTGTTTGGGCTGGCCATCATCGGGTAAGGCTGCGATGGCTTCATAGATAGTCTTAAAGACAGGAATCGCCTGACTTTGGGTGCTGGACAACATGGATTGGCTGACCAGAACATCGGGAGCGAGTGCCAGCTCTTTCCAGATAACCTGTTGGGAGGTGAGTTGAGCCGCATCAGCTTCCCTTTCACTTATACCCTTACATGACGCAATACAGCCAACCAGCACTAAAGATAACCCCAGCGCCTTAATGATTCGACTTCCAAAATCGATAAACGTCTTCATACCTCAATCCTCACTGGCTGCTGGTTTATCACTATATTGTCCTGCGTCAGTTCTGCGACATGACGAACGATGTTATCTTTCTCCACCCGTTTAAAGGTCAGATTGGTCAAACTCACACCGCGGATTGGCACTGCCTCTAATCCATCCAGCATAAAGGCACGCTGGGCATGTTCTACCAGCAGATTATCAATACTGATATTCTCCAGCACCGGATCGAACGGCCCTTCATGCACCTTTTCGTAATGAAAATTGATCACCACCGCATCTTTGACCTGCCCAATGGTGATGTTGCGATAGTGCAAGTTGGCCAAATGGCCGCCGCGCAAGGCATTGGTTTTAATCCGAATACCGCGCTCTAAATCCGGACTGCTCATCTGGCAATTTTGGGCAAAGACATTACGCACCCCACCAGAGATTTCACTGCCGATGACCACACCACCGTGCCCCTCTTTCATCAGGCAGTTTTCAATGATCACATTTTCACAGGGCATATTCACCCGACGACCATCAGCATCGCGGCCGGATTTAATCGCTATACAATCATCACCGGTATCAAACAGACAATCTTTGATTAGCACATAGCTGCAGGATTCAGGATCGCAGCCATCTGAATTAGGCCCGTGGCTAATGCAGGTGACACCAGACACTGTTACGTTACGACACAGCACCGGATGGATCAGCCAAAAAGGCGAATTGCGTATGGTTACCCCTTCAATCAACACATTGTCGCAGTCGTAGGGCTGAATAAAGGGCGGGCGCAAATAGTTAGGTGAGAATTGTCGGTCTGACACTTCCACACCTGCGTCGGCCATTTCCCGTAAGGGCTCCTTAGTAAACTTGGCCTGCTGTTCTGGGATAACGGTCCAGGTTGCACGACTCCACTCGCCTGTCCAGGGCCACCAGTGATCTTTATCGGCCATGCCGTCTAATGTGCCTTTACCGGTGATGGCAATATTTTGTTGCTGATAGGCATAAATCAGTGGCTGATTCCCCATCAGTTCAGTGCCCTCCCAACGGGTAAATACCGGCCCAACATAGCGTTCTGGCTCAGGATAAAAACGTAGGGTCGCATCCTGTTGCAGGTGCAAATTGACATTCGATTTTAATACCAGTGGGCCGCAGTAAAATTCACCAGCGGGTACCACCACTCTACCGCCCCCCGCCTGATGGCAGGCATTTATGGCGGACTGAATAGCGACGCTGGCATCATGTTCTTTGCCGCTTATTGCGCCAAATGCGGTGATCAAAAAATCCTGGTCTGCAAATGTCGGCGGCTGAATTCTGGCTCGGATTGCCTCCAACTGATTCCAGGGATCTGAGGGGTTGTTGTCACTGGACGTTGAGCAGGCACTTAACCAGGGAGAGAGTGCAGCCAAACAGGCTGAGCCTTTTAACAACTGGCGTCTGCTGGCTTTTAGTGGCGCAGCAATGGTGTCCGGGGAATCTGTTACTTGCTGAGGAGAAGTAGTCATTATTGTATTCCTGTTTCAGCGGTGAATACCTGCTGTAAAAATCCGTCTATTTGCGTGACTGTTTCGGTCAGATAAGGCTCGAACAACCAGTAGGTGTGGATAATGTTGTCAAACTGATAGTAGCGAGTTGGAATGTTCAGCCGCGCTAAATGAGAAAACAGCGCATCTTTACCCGTGGTGAATCGCAACTGCCCACTGCTGATCACCAAAGTCGGAACAGACGTCGTTGAAACATGGCTAACCGCAGAAGCGGTGCGCCATATTTCAGATATTTGTTCGTAACTTCCTCCCAGCCACAGGGCTGCGGCAGATTGTTGGCCTTTTTTATTTTCACTGGCCAGAGCTAACGGATCGGTGAAATCCAATACGCCATCTAAATCAATTAGGGCAGCCACTCGGGTGTCCGCCGCCTCCACGCCGGCTTTATATAATGGCTTTTCGGCAGTATAGGCAAGCAGGCTGGCCATCTGGCCACCAGAGGACGCTCCGCCAAGAACCAGACGATTCAGGTCGAGGCCTAATTCAGCGGCATGCGTTTTAGTCCAGACAATGACATGGTTAATATCTTCTAATCCAGCTGGGTAGCGCGCTTCAGCAGACAACCGATATTCCGGCAGAATAACCACATACCCCAGCTGCGCTAATCGATTAGCCAGGGCATAAAAGTGAGATTTATTCCCTGAACGCCAGCCACCGCCGTGCACCAGCACAATGCCCGGATGCAAAGGCTTAGCGTCAGCGGCTTTAAACACATCCAGATGTAATTCCCGCTTGCCGAGCCGACGATAAACCCGATCAAACAAAATCTGCTGCCCTTGCACAAAACGAACATCAGGCAGGGCGAGTTTGGGATCCTGTTTGCGATAGCTTTCAAAGCGCGATGAAATGGTATAACTGTCATCAACAGAGATAAGCTCTCCAGCCTGAATCGCCATCGCGATTAACAGCGTTACCGTTAAAACGACAGATTTGATAATGACCTTCATGGGGTGACTCCCTGATGCATATCCGGCCCAAGGGGCGCGAAGCGTATATAATCCACGTCCAGCCATTGGGCTGGTGCAGCAGGCATAGAGGTCACTGCAAATACCCCGACTTTGGCACCGACCCAGCGTCCACGCCTGGCTTCAAACACCTCACCGACCACAGTAAAACGTTCATCCTGGTTGAAACGATAACTGAATAGCACTAAGGCACCCGGTAATACCGTTAACCGCAATTCAACCTCTGGCTGAGTCACGGCAGTAATGCCTTCTGATACCTCATCACAGCCCGTACGGGCATTTTTGCAGCGGGTAAGTACTAATTGATGTGCGCCGTTTTGAGCCACAATCCCTAGCCAGGCATAGTCTTCACCAAATACCAGTAACCCGGCACTGGCGTCATCGAGATTGGATATGTTGATTTTGGAGCGTACTTCAAAGCTATCTGCCGGCCATTTTTGTAATAACAAAGACGGTGTAGACCAGAGGTTGTCGCCAGTAGTCGTGACTTTCGGCTGAGCAAATAAACGTAATTCGCCTTGCTCGGTGAGCAACTGATACCAGTTTGGCTGTGGATTGGCATTCCATTGCCACTGCAGGCCTGGCGAGCTTTGTACAAATTCATCCGTAGTGGGCTGGGGCGCGATCACGCCCGGCCCTTGGGTAAGGGGCTTTGGGTAAACATACACAGGCTGACCGATGCCATCACCATCCGGATCTTCCCCTATTACCGGCCAGTCGTTGTGCCAGTGCATCGGCTGTAGATGCACAATACGCCCATAGGCTTTGCGCGACTGAAAATGCAAAAACCAGTCCTGCGCTTGCGAGGTATGCACCCAGGCACCCTGATGCGGGCCATTTATATTGGTATTGCCCTGATCCATCACCACCTTCGCCTCATAGGGCCCGGTAATAGATTTCGACCGAAATACCGACTGCCAGCCCTGCTCGACGCCACCGGCAGGAGCAAAAATGTAGTAATAGCCGTTACGCCGATAAAACTTGGGCCCTTCGAGCGTGCGATAGCCTGGAAGCGCGTTCCCATCCACCACATTTAGGTAGTTTTCCTCAACTGAAATGGCGTCAACCGAACGAGCATCCCAGGCCATCTTGCGCAAACTCAGCACATTGTTGAATCCAGCTCGGCTTTTGGCCCAGCCATGTAACAACCAGGCCTGACCATCGTCATCCCATAAGGGGGTCGGATCGATAATGCCTTTACCCGGGAGTATGAGTTTGGGCACAGACCATTTCCCTGCAGGATCGCTGGCGGTAGTGACATAAATACCGAAATCCGGGTCTGGGTAGAAGATCCATAATTTATCCTGATGGTAACGAATAGTTGGCGCCCAAACGCCATTGCCATGCTGAGGTTGAGCAAACACTTCTTCCGGAACTAGCTTTGGCAACGCATAGTTAATCAATTGCCAGTTAACCAAATCAGTAGAATGCAAAATCGGCAGGCCCGGGGCTGAATTAAAACTGGATGCCGTCATGAAATAGTCATTGCCGACCGCCACAACATCGGGATCTGAATAATCGATATGCAGAATGGGATTTCGGTAACGGCCATCTCCTAAGTCGGCTTGCCATAACACCCGCGTTGCTGAAGAAGGGCTAACGAGACCCTCAACCTCTGTGGGTTGCAGATAATTGCAGCCAAGCATAAATACACTAAGCCAAGGCAAAAGTAGTCTGGATAGTCTCATGGCAACTCCTTAATGCAATCCTTCAATTCCCTCGAAGACATTGCCAAATAATCATGCTACCGGTGGCAAATTAGTCACAACTTATTCAAAGATCAAGAACTCAAATTGTTACACCTCTGTTAAGAATGCTCTATTTAATAGCTGATTCAAATATGAACAAAATTGAACATTTATTAAACTGGTTAACTAATTTGTAAGCACCTAATTTAAATAACAAAAATGACAAAAGCTGCGAAATCACTGGTTTTGAGACAAGAATTCATTGTTGAACTTTTCATCAAAGCTAGTTTGCCACCGGTAGCAATCGGATATATCCTGTAAACAAATTGTAAACATATAGCTAACTGGCATATTGAGATAATGTTGTTGTGCTCATAGCTGATGTTGACGATGACTACCTTTGCTGCCCTACACAGCAATGGCGATAACCAAAACAAACATAGGACACTACCAGATGAGTTTGTTAACCAGTATGCGTAAAAAGCCACTTTATTTAGCCATCAGCTCACTGCTAATTGCACAGGGAGCCGCATTTGCACAAACCACAGAAACGACACAAGCGCCAACAGAAGACAACTTTGAAGTAATCGAAGTATCCGGCTTTCGTGGTTCACTTAATAAAGGTTTGTTGACCAAAAGAGCGTCCGTTAACTCCACAGAATCCATTGCTGCCGAAGACATTGGTAAATTTCCAGATCTAAACATTGCCGAGTCATTACAGCGCATTCCGGGGGTTGCCATTTCCCGCGAAGGAGGCGAAGGTCGCCAGATTACCCTGCGTGGCTTGGGACCATCTTTTACTCGTTCCACCCTAAATGGTATGGAAGTTCCTGCCAGTACGGACGGTACTGACTCTGGCGGTGGCGTGAATGCAGGTCGTGCATTCGACTTCAACGTGTTTGCTTCGGAGTTATTTAATCGCGTCGATATCCAAAAGTCTCCAACTGCAGCAATGGAGGAAGGCGGAATCGCCGGTACCGTTGACCTTTATTCGGCTAAACCTTTCGATAACCCAGGTTTGCACCTTACTGCCGCAGCACAAGGAGGTTACAACGACATCACAGAAGATGTTGATCCTCGTGCAGTCTTTATGATCAGTAATACCTTCGACAATGATAAATTTGGCGCACTGCTTTCTGTAGCTGTTTCGGATCGAACAGTAAGACAGGAAGGTTACGGTACTGTTCGTTGGACCACACCTGCTCTTGATGGCGGTGGCGTTTACGCAGCCGATAGTAACCCCACAATTACCGGGACTCCGGATGTCGATACTTGTTCTTACAAAGGTGAAGTAGTCGCGGATTACAATTGCCTTTGGACACCACGTTTACCGCGCCCGGATTATTTCGGCAATGATCAGGAACGTGTGGGTGTAACAGTGTCTCTGCAATATGCACCAACTGATGATATTGAGCTGACGTTCGACGCATTGAAGTCAACGCTTGATAACACACGCACTATGTACAACTTCTTCCATATGTTCCGCAGCACCTTTAGCGATATTACGCCAGTTGCGTTAACCGTTTCAGACAATGGTAAAGAAGTCGTCGCCGGCACGTTTGAAGGAGTGCAGTCGCGAATCGAAAGTCGTCAGCAGATTTCATCTACCGACTTTAGCCAGTATGTACTGTCGGGTAAATTCAATTTAAGCAATGCCCTGACATTAAGCGCAATGCTTGGTACTGCAGAATCAGATGCCCGTTCAGAGCAATATCGCTACAACATGACATTGCAAGAGGAAACCACCTTTAGCTTTGATTTCTCTGACAATAGCAATGTGCCGAACGTAACATATGGTTATGATGTTAACGATGCCAGTCTTTATGACCTGAGCGACGGCCGCTTGCGTGCCACCGATGTATTACGTCAAAACGATACCGCGAAACTTGATCTGGTTTACGCCGGAGATGACATCACTATCAAAACAGGCTTCGCATACAATGACCGTACAGTGAAATATAGCGAAGAACAGTTGAACGGTTTCCCTGATCAGGCATCAGCTGAAGGCTATGCTGAAATGATGCCAGTTGATGGTTTTGGCCGCGGTTTCGATGGTCCTCTGGATAGCTTTATTGTGGCTGACTTTGATGCCATTAAGAAGGATTTACTCCCCACAGAATGGACACCTCGCGCTTCACAAAGTTGGGAAGTTGAAGAAGAAACTACCGCATTTTACCTGGAATTAAACGCTGAGCATGAAGTGGCAAACATGATACTGCGCACTAACTATGGTGTGCGTTATGTTGAAACAACCACGACCGCGAGCGGCTTTATAGACGATGAAACTGTCACCATCGAGAATGACTATCGCAATCTGCTGCCAGCAATGAACCTGGCATTAGATGCTACCGATGATGTAGTGGTCAGATTAGGCTTATCTCGCTCTATGACACGCCCAAGCTTGGGCTCGCTGAACCCTGGTAATCCAAGCTTTTCCTACATTAACGGTACAGTTAGCGTAGGCAATCCTTATCTGGATCCGTTTGTTTCAGACAACATTGATGTAGGTGTGGAGTGGTATTTTGATTCGGAGGCCTTAATTGCAGCTACCTACTTCTTCAAAGATGTAAAGGATTGGATTACTTCATCTACCGAAGAGAAATTAGTGGACGAGGCCTATTTACCCTTTATCGATGCAGATCCGCAGTATGATCCACTGATTGCATTGGATCCTCGCACAGTTCCGTATACCCACAGCAGCCCAGTGAATGCTGACAATAAAGAAATTGAAGGGTTTGAGCTAATTTATCAGCAGCCTTTCAGCTTCCTGCCTGAACCATTTAACAATTTAGGTACAGTCGCCAATTTCACACATGTAACAGCAGATGAAATTGAAGGGCTGTCTGAAAACTCCTATAACTTCACGCTGTATTACGAAACAGAAACCTACGGTGCCCGTGTTTCAATGAACAAACGTGATGACTACATCACGGATTTCTCGGGTAGTAACGGTAATGCGGAAGAAGGTACCACTGGTCCAACCCAGGTTGATTTCTCGTCTTTCTATCACTTAAACGACAACCTAACCTTTACTTTTGAAATCATTAACTTAACAGATGAGTACGAGCGTCTGTTCACCACAGGTGACGGCACTCAAAACCTGATGCGTGAATACAACCATACAGGTACTCAATACTTCCTCGGCGTACGCTACAACATGTAATCCCAAAAACAATAATAAAACGGAAGCGTCAAAAGCCATGGCAACTGCCATGGCTTTTTATTTTTCATGAGAAAAATTATTCCATTTGGAAAATGTTTTTCGTATATTGTTTGGCCACAAAAAGGGAATAAAAAACACTCTAAAGGAATTCAAGTATGCGCTGTTTCAAGCATGCCCTGCTGTTATTATGTCTGCTCTCCCAGACAAGACTTCATGCCGCACCAAGTATCGATGTAAAAGAATTTGCTGCGTTACCTGTTGTACAGCAACCCCAACTTTCCCCCGATGGAAAAAATATTCTGGCAATTAGTCAAATTGACAATCAGCCATCAGTGGTTGTCATGCCTTATGCCAGCATTGAGATGACACCGCTTATCCAATTGAAAAAAAATCGTGACCGTATAGAAGAAATTGATTGGGCAAATAATCAACGTGTGTTGATTACCACCAGCTACCCTAAAGTGGTGTTCGGTCACAAAAAGCGCATCACATCTATGTATGCAGTAAATTTGGATGGCAGCAATCTGCGCAAGCTCGAACTACCTAAACTTCTACAACATAAGCAAGCCGATTTATTCTCCTCTATGGACATTATCGCCATGCTGCCTGACGATGAAAACCATATTTTGGTACAGGCATACACAGGTCAGGATCCATCTCCTGCAGTATTTAAATTTGACATCAACACGGGTGATGTAGACAAAATCGTCAGCGCTGCCCATGAAATTGATAGTTGGATTTCAACCCGTAAAGGGGAAGTACTTTTTGGAATCAAATACGAGTACGACAAAGACAAAGAAGAAAATACGGTTGAAATATTCCAGCGTGATTCGGTTACCACTGAAAACTGGGAAAGCATTTACAAATACACATCAGGAAAAGACTTTTATTTAAGCCCTATATCAATAGATAAAGAAAATCAGTCGCTGGTAGTAGAGACAAATTACGAAGTATATAAAAACGTACTACGTCGATTTAATCTAAAAACAAAAAGCTTTGGCGACATTATTTATCAAGTGGATGGCTATGATCTCGGCCGCGCAGTATTCAAAGATGGCAATCTTGCAGGGGTCGGTTATACCAAGGATTATTACACCATCGAATATTTCGATCCCGAACTGAAACAGCGCCAGTTGTTAATTAATAATACCTTTAAGCAGTTCCAAAGCTACGTGTATTCATCCAGCAAAGATAAAAATCGTTTATTAGTATCGATTTCTAATGCCAATAGTCCTCAAAAGTATTACTTGGTCGATTTAGCGGCTAAAAAGGCTAGCGCCTGGCTATCTAGCTACCCTACGTTAGAAGGGAAAGCACTACCGGCTAAACAACCTTTCAGTTATCAGGCCAAAGATGGCATGCAACTAAATGGGTACTTTACACCTGGCATAAAAGGCAAAGATGCGCCTCTAATAGTGATGCCTCATGGTGGCCCAGCGAGCAGAGATACCATGCACTTTGATATTTGGCAGCAACTGCTAGCGCGTCAGGGGTATGCCATCTTGCAAATGAACTTCCGTGGTTCAAGCGGATTTGGTGATCAATATGAAGTGTCTGGCCGCAAACAGTGGGGAAAACTCATGCAATCAGACATCTATGACGCAGTTGATTGGGTGACCCAAAATCAGCTAGCAGATACGAATAACGCCTGTATGGTGGGCTGGAGCTATGGTGGTTATGCGGCCCTCGTCGCTGGCTATCAAAAACCTGACGCCTTTAAATGTATAGTCAGCATTGCTGGCGTGTCCGACCTACCTGAAATGGCAGGGAAAGAAAGCTTCTATAGCTGGAGTAAAGGTAATATCAAACGCGATATTGGCGATACAGACATAGAATCTGAATTGGCAGATTTAAAAGCGAACAGTGCAATTAATCATATTAAAGAATTTAAAGCGCCAGTTTTGTTAATTCATGGTGAAAATGATAGCGTTGTGCACTATTCACAGAGCAAAAATCTCTATAACAAACTCAATGACGCTGACAAAGATGTCGAATTTTTGCTGATAGATGACGGAACACACAACTTGGATGATCCTGCAAACAGATTAAAGGCATTCAAAAAAGTAGATGACTTCTTAAACGACCATCTTTAATCCTCAAAAAGCCAGCAATTAAGCTGGCTTTTTAATTTCATCTCTATTCCATCTACATATACTTTTTGGTCTTCGTAGTGGCCTTCGCATTAGCAGGATCGTCCGGCCAGAAATGGGTCGCAGTAATCCAACCACCCACCTGTTGACAACTACATTTATCAATATAAATCATAGGATTGGATTAATTTAAAAATTCACCTGTTGACAAGAAATAATATTCCAATCTGTTGACAGATGTTGAATCAAACCATCTCACCGTTGATTTTTATCCTTAATAGATCGCCCAGCTAATTCTTTAAGTGGCTCTGTTGGCCAACGATGTTTAGGGTACTTGGAACGCATTTCTTTTGCGACTTCAAAGTATGAAGAATTCCAAAACTGGCCAATGTCGCTGGTAATCTGAATTGGACGTCTCGCTGGTGATAGCAACTCAAATCTGAGGTTTACTTTACCAGCTAGCTTAGGTGAAGTCAGTTCTCCAAACATCTCCTGAAGAATGATTGATACCGTTGGTCCTTGAGAAGAATCGTAATCAATTTTGATCCTCTTACCACTGGGCGCTTGGTAAAATTCACGGGCCTCATTGTCGAGCTTAGACGACTCATCCCAAGAAACCACTGACTTAATTAGCGGAAAAATATCTACACTCTTCAAATCCTGTAGCTTTTTAACTTTACCAATGTATGGAAGAAGCCATTCATCGGCTTTGTCGAAGATGCTTTGCTTTGTGAATGTAGGAAAATCTTCGTCTACACTACCTAACCAAATCAGCCGCTTGGTCCATGATTCACAGATATCTGTCCAGTTAAATAGGGATTCCCCCTTTGTTTTAAGCTGTTCGTGAATAGTATCAGCGACGAAGGAACTATCAGCTTCCCCTTTTTCAAGCATCTCCAGTTTAATGCTTTGGTAGTTGAGTGTACGCTCGCTAAAAAACCTTCCGGTATCAGCCTCAAATACATTTCTCTGAACAACTTTAAGGGATGTTTCAAAAACCGATTTTAGCGTGCTCATGTCGATTGGAATGGCACTAAAAACGAGTCCTTCCCTATCTCTAAGATCGCAATTCGTAACAACAAGCAATTGGTATCTACAAAGTGGGTCATGTTCCCGAAGGCTCACTCCTTTGCCATTGGCTAATTGGTATCGGTTCGAGTTCTTTGATCTCTGGATGGCCAGTCTCTCTGGAAACGCAAAGAGTACGAGGCAAGCAATCACGGCCATTTGGTCAAGTTGTGCATCAAGAGCATCCTTAACTTCACAAAAGGTCATTCTCCCTACCTTCTGCCTCAAAGTCCGTTCAAGCTCTTTGGCGGCCTTAACAGAAGACATACTGACATTGGACCCCAGACCTTTGAGTTCTGAAAGCGACTGCTCCATCAAATTGTACCGAAGCATCAAATCAGCAGAGTCACTTGAGATCAATAGATCCCTTTCGGAAAGAATGGCTGCTAAGCGGCACGCAATATCTCTGTGTTCTGGTGTTCTGGTCACCGCTATCATTTTTGCGAGCCTGACTGGAAGGCCAAGATCGGAGACTTCTTTACCGAGGTTTGTGATAGTGCCTGTCGTAGAAAACAAGTCGAGAGATTTCAGTAGATCCACTGCTGAATCGAAATGCGCTTTTGGAGGTTCTGTTATCCAATCAATTTCACTAAAATTTGGATTTCCCCATTTCGCCAATTGAACAACAACATCTGTTAAATCGGCATTTAGGATCTCTGCCGAATGATACTTTTCAAAAGAAGTACTTTCGCTTTCGCTCCACAATCGGATGCATTTACCTTCTTGAACCCTACCAGCACGACCCTTGCGTTGCTCAGCAGAAGCCAGAGAAATCTTCTTGGTAACCAAACGGCTCATGCCAGAGTTTGGGTCATATACCAACGTTCTTTCTAAACCAGAATCAACTACTCCTGTGATGCTTGGGATTGTAAGACTGGTTTCAGCAATATTCGTGGAAAAGACTACTTTGCGCTTACCCGATGGCGAGTTCTGAAGGACCAGTTGCTGGTCCTTCAGGGGTAAAGAGCCATGCAAAGCTAATACTTCTACCTTATTCAAATCCAAACCGTCTTTTGCCACATCAACACATTTATTTATCTCTCTAATACCCGGCAAGAACACCAATACATCACCCGTGGTTTGCTCAATGAGCGTTCTCACCGCAGATACTGCGAGGGACTCCAAAAGCTTGTGTTTAAAGCCTTGATATTCAACGTCTACAGGGAATGCCCTCCCTTTGACCGAAATGGTTTGAGTGTTTTGCAAATAGCTTTCTAACATGCCTGCATCTATCGTTGCTGACATAACAAAAAGTATCAGATCATCGCGCAGGCTTTCTTGCACTTCTTTAGCAAGCATTAATGAGAGGTCAGCATGCAGTGAACGTTCGTGGAATTCGTCAAAAATGATCAGGCCTATCCCACTAAGTTCAGGATCACTCTGGATCATCTGGGTTAAGACGCCCTCTGTAACGATCTCTAGCTTTGTATTCGCGCTAACTTTGGTCTCACTGCGTACCCGGTAGCCAACGGTCTGACCAACATCTTCTCCAAGCGACTTTGCTAAGAAATGCGCTATTGATTTTGCAGCTACCCTTCTTGGCTGCAACATGATGATTTTCTTCCCATCAAAGATATTTTCTTTGATTATCTCAAGTGGCACTACAGTTGATTTACCTGCACCGGGTTCTGCTTGAAGAATGACGTTTTGACCATTTCGCAAGGCGACATTGATACGTTCTACAACTTCGAAAATTGGCAGGTTCTGAATATTCACTGGACAACAATAGATGGGGAAAAATGATTAAAATGAGTGTCTATTCTACACATTTTGATCTGACAGATCTTTTTTAAAAGGGCGGTAATTAGTTCATGTCTGAAATTTGAGCTAATGACGATTATATAACCCTTCAAGCTGAGGAAGACAGAGGAAGTACGACGGTTGCGCATTGATATTTTTTCCTGCGCTATTCTGGCGTAACTCAGTCTGTATCAAGACACATAGTTTCTCAGCTCTTGTAATTCCAACATAGTGTAGGTTGGTTTCTTGTTCAAGGTCAGGATAGATAGGATTGTTGTAATCCTTTGAATATTCGCGATATGGAAACACCCACTCTTCTAACCCCAAATGGATAACTACATCAAACTCCAGCCCCTTAGACTTGTGTAATGTCATTACCTGAACTTCTCCTTCGTTCTCTGGGCGAAACATCTTCAGGATGGATTCTGAAGTTTGAATTATCTTCGTCGCTTCAATAGTTTCAGGTTTAACAGCCAAACCAATCTCGCCAGCTAATAACAGAGCTGTTTCTAAAAACTCTTCATCGCTTGTTTGTCGAATTGACTTTATGAATTGGAGTGCAACGCTTTGCTCTTTGCCACTCAAAAAATACCTGACTGAAATCGAGTCCAAAAGAGATTGGGCAGATTGTATTGCACCATGTTTATAACTTAATAACTCTGAAAACAAGTCGGAACAATCAGCTCCGATGTCGTCTAGAGGGGTGTCTGATACTAGCCTGTAGTCACATGTAAGGCCTTCGCAAACACTAGTTAGAACACTCAATCTCTTTGCCAAAATTACAACATTAGAGGCCCCAGCTATTTTCTCATCTCGCACCCATTTCATAATCCATTCTGAAACTTTTTTTGCGGCGTCCGAAGGCAATCCGTCCAATACATAACGCGCCACCCTAATATTGTCTGTATCCAATAAATCGCAATCAGGATCTAATAGGCGATTTGCATAGTTTGTAATAGATGGATGACAACGATGATTCTTGTCTAGATGAATGTGCTTGAAATCCGGCGACTTAATAAGGCTGTCTAAAAGTTCTGGACGGCTACCTCGAAAGCGAAAAATTGATTGATCAGTATCACCCACTGCTGTGGCTACTAAACCAAGATCCTTCAGTGTCAAAAACAGTTCATGCTGTGCTAACGAGCTATCTTGATACTCATCCATAAAAACATGAGTATATTTTGCAGAAATATAATTCTGCGCAGCAACTGACTCCCTAAGAATAAACACAGCAAGCGCAGAAAAAGAGGACATCCACAGCGTGTTTTGCAAATATAACTGTTTGAACCCAGCATCATTATCCAGCTCTTGGATATTCGGTGAATTATGTTTTCTCTCAAACAGTGCCGCTTGTTCTTCGCTGAGCTTTTTTACTACTGCACATTTTCTAGGGTAACTTCCCCAAAGCCTCGAAAGAAAAGGAATAATCAACTCCTGATAACAAAAGCTATCTATGGTTCCAAAGAAACTGCTCTTTAAGTCTTTTGCGTTTGAACTACACCGCTTCTTCAATTCTGCACTAGCTTTCTTTGTGAAAGTTATTCCGATAACGCCTTGATATTTTTGATTCAAAGTCAAAACATCACTAATTTTTTCTGACATAACAGTAGTTTTTCCACTACCGGGGCATGCTGTTACAACCAATGAATCAGGATACGCAATTGCCTGCTTTTGCTGTTCTGTTGGGTTAAAAGGCATCAGCCTATCTCTACCAGTTCCACAAGCGCGAGAAGTGGTTTGGCTAACTGACCTCCAGATATATCTTTCAAGTCTTGAGAAATGTCTTTCAAAAGCTCTCTCATATGTAGCGCTTTTTTATCCTGAAGATGCTTAATAGCGGATTCTTCTGTTTTCTTCCCAAGCGCTGTTAAAACTTTTTTCCCAAGTTCTTCAACTAAATCAGTTTCCAGATCGACGCGTGCCAAGAAAATGTCATCTTGCTCGACGTAATCCGCCACTTCCTTCCACAAACCGTTCTCTAAAGTATCCTTTGCTGTAACTTCTTTGTCTGAGTGTTCTTTCGGGTCGTCCCCCATAATTGCCAAGCACCGATTCATCCCCGCGTACTGCCATTCGTTCTTGTTGGGAACTTTTGAAACATCATTATCGGTTCTCAATACCCACGGTATTTCTAAAGCATCCAAAATTTTCACATAAACTTTGAAAGAAATGCCGTTTACACAAAGAATGGACAGGTTCAGATAATCCAAATCTATGTCTAGTGACTGAGCAAGAGCATGGTAGAGCAATTCTTCTGACGGACCTTCAACCAATAACACGCCACTCGAAAAAAATGCTTCCGCAGGAATGATGCTCATGCGATAACTCATATCTTCAAATCCCTGCTCAATGCAATCTGAGCAGCCACCACTGGCAGCAACCGTTGAGTTATCCTTACTTAGTAATCTGATAATTGAGTCAGGCTTAAAGTTTGCAGCTATTCGAGGGGAATGTGTCGATATTATCGTTTGGCCCGGCAGTTCGTTGATTAAGTAGTTGGTCATTCGACCTTGCTGATGAGGATGTAAGTGTGCTTCAGGTTCTTCTACCACGTAAAAGACTACTTCGTGGTCTACAGCATGCTCCCTTATGCTCTTCGCTTTCCAAAGTGCCAATAATATCTGATTATTTCTGCCATCTCCTCCAAGGGTCACGGAGGAGCCATCAGTACTCGCTCCTAACTTCAATCTATCGACAAAATCACTCACCTGTATGGCACCTGTATCCAATTGCACATTGTAATTGAGGTGTTGATTGGATAGCTTTTTTAGTTCCGTATTGACCTCTGACGTCGCTTGGTCAACATAGACAAGTTGAGAAACCTTTTCGTTTAAATCTAGCAAATCCTGACTAATTTCATCCATTAACTCTTTGTCTTCTTCGAGTTGCTGTTCAGACAAAGAGGCAAAAGAAGTTTTAAGCAATTTCCGCTTTTCTTTTGCAATGTATTTTTCCAAATCTCTTTGTGATTCCATGTAGTTGAGATTCACGTACCGCAAGTAAAACCGACTATTTATCTCTTCAAGTTGGTCTATTTGATGTCCAATGAATAGACGATAACTCAAATCAGACAAATGGGCCTTGTACTGAAAAATACACTCCCCCTCATCGCTGACAGCTCCCTTAAGAACTGACAGTACGGCGTCTTCAATGACATTCTTAAAATAAATGGTTATTACTATTTCATTGCAGGATGCAACTTTGCTTGTATAAAAATCAGTTTCTGTAGGCTCAATATCGGCCTCGGACAAATTTTTATCTAACAGAATTCGCAGAGCATGGAGAAGGTTACTTTTTCCGACATCATTGGCCCCTATCAATAGACTATCGGATCGGAAGTTAACGGATGCATCCTTAAAATTTCTGTAACCACTTAGGTCAACTTTACTTATTTCCATTTAAGTACCTTACCATCCTAATAAATATCGAAAGCCATTCAGGAACAAACCTTTATCCAGATTTAAAACCATGTATATCAGTTGTGGTTTATTTTACAAGCTTATGCCGTTAGCCTTACTTTAACGATTTCAAAGGTAAGGTTACTTACCAAGCTCAATTTTTGGACTAAACATGGAAAGCTTAAAAGTACCATATGGTCTTGATGACAAAGATAAACTCATTGCAGTGAATAAAGCACTCAAAAGCGAGAGTTATCGCTGTCCGCAGTGTAAGACCTCACTAGTGTTCAGATCTGGTGAACACCGAGCGGCTCACTTTGCACATGCGCCTGAGTCATACTGTAGCCTTGAGTCCATTTTACACATAACAGCGAAAGGCTTAATCCTCGAAGCCATGTCTGCTAACGCTTCCGGCAATGCAGTAATTTGTTTGGAAAATCATTGCGAATGCTGTGGTGTTGTCTTCGCAACTGAATTGCCATCTGGAACGTTCACTGATGCAAAATTAGAGGTTAGAGTCGGTGACTTTATCTGCGATGTGGTTGGCTATCGTGGTACGAACGTAGCTTTGGCTGTAGAAATTTTAAATACGCATTCTGTAGATGCTAAAAAGGCAACAAGTTTAGAGGCCTACTGGGTAGAATTAAAAGCCGAGGATGTTTTGCGAGATCCATTCAAATGGGGTCCAACCCAAGCTCGACTGAAGAACACCTACTGCACGGATTGCAGAACACATTTAAAGGATGTTGTAAGCCTGTGTGAGCACTTCAATATCGACAGATCATTATATTCAGCCATCAAAGAACCAAGACAAGCTCACTACATTGCTGACATAGAAACTTGTTTTAGGTGTCACGAGAAAACACCTGTTTTTTGGTGGCATGGCGTACCGTTCTGCGAAAATGAACCGCCTTCACCTAGACCGACTACGATTCAGTACCGTCACTCAAAAAAATACGGTGGTTCATACTGGGCAAACACTTGTGCATGATGCAACGCGTTACAGGGAGATAATTTCTTGTTCCTTTTTGACAATGCTCCGTTCAAAGGTTTACCCCTATCTCACGAATCGTCAGGCAACAGTCGCCAGACCGGTAATGTTAAAATCGTCACTGGAAACAATGCTGCGATGTCAGAGATGATGAAAGTGATCAAACGTAACTTTGGGTAAGAGAGAAACGAGATGACAGTACCCAACGTGACAGATACGGAATTGAACCTTTGGTGAATGAATCTGAAATCTACCAGCGCGTCGGCGAATTCGTTGTTTCGTTTCAATGGATTGAGAACAAACTTCGGGAGATCGGTTGGTTTATTATTGATCCAGAAAGAAAACAGTGGCCCCCACTAGAACTTCGTAAACTGAGCAATCATGACCTAATCAATGAAGTCAAAAAACTTTTCATTGAAGCGCTACCGAAATGTACACTACCCACTCATTTGGAAGAGGACTTCCTTAAGTCTTTTCATAAATGCGCAGAAGAGCTGCATGCGCTAAGGAAATATAGAAACAGGGTTCTACATTCTGCATACATTGAGATAAAAGGTGGAGGAGAGATAGTGGCGATCCTTCGCTCAAATCCTATTATTGGCATTGATGAAAATACTGAGGAGTATTCTTTCGACCAAGAAAGTCTAGGACCCGACTCATTTAAGGAAGAAATGGTCAAGATGGCAGAGGTATCCCTATTTCTAAATCGAGCTTTCATTCAGTTGGTGCATCAATATCCCAATGGAGGAAGTGACCTGTAGTGGGTCACATTTCATTTGATATTTTATTTCAAATGCTTAGTTGTTCGATTGCTTTTTCCACACTTTCACAGTCTGACTTAGTATCAAAACACAACCAAATATCATTTTAATTTATATCGTGATAGCTTTCGGACTTACTGGATGCCAATGAGCAAAAAGTGCTCAGAGAACTACTTCGACTAATTATCACTGATATAAAACAACATGATTGATTTCAAAAACGAAGAATGCAGTGCTTGCAACAAGAAAAATGTCTACTTCAGCACAGAAATTGAGTCTGTTGATGAAGAAACAAATGCAATTAAAAAAGTATTTCTGTTTCGGTGTGAAGACCATCTCGATACTGATTTAGATGAGATGCTTGCGTTAAGATGGAAGAAACTAGCAAACAGTTAAACTCCGAGCCGCAAGAATCTAATACAAATAAGATTTAGTGGCTCATATCTGAAATGGCACATTACAATTGCAGTATCTATTTAAGCTGACAGGCGGTTATGAACGAAAAGCGGAATCTCTCAGTTGAATTTGCGAAGGTCTGCTGAAGACAAACAACGGACATTCAAAACGTCTTGTTATAGCGCATTTTCAAAGAAGCATGAGAAGCAAATTCCGCTTTCGCTATCCTGTAGTTTCCCCTCACAACCTAACTCTTCACATTTACGCTCTAGAACTTTACCTTGATGACTGCATAGTTTGCACAAATACTCGTCAGAATCAGGTAGCCTTTGGTAAGTTTTAGCACAGTCATTAATGAACTCTTCATCCCAGAAATTCATACGAGACACGATATTAGCGCAGCGAGGACAATGAAGAGAGCTAGATTTCTTGTCATAGCCCAAATACTTTTTACATGCAGCAGGAGGCAAGACATCAATTGCTAAGCGATAGTCAATCAAAAGTGAATTGACTATTTGCGACTCGTAATCTTCGTCAGACTGGATGCTCTTCATTGAGTTTACAGGCGTATCTTCAAGATATTTGCGCCGTGATTCAAGCCAACAAAGAGATCCTTGGAAATAACTATGGGTATATAAAATAAAACTAACCACTTCCTCAGGTGTTACAGTCAAAGACTTATCAACTGTATGCATCACCTTATTCCTAATCGTACGCAAGTCATCATTCCATTGAAGAAATTGATCAGAAAAACGATCTGGACAAACAGTGTCGTGGACTTTTATTAAATCTTGCGCATCCAAAGTACGAAATGCAGAAAACTCTATATCCCTTTTGTTACACCCTTTCGGCCATGATTGTGGATTGCCAGAAATAAGCAAATAGGGTGAAACATTGGCGATTCGCCCTTTTATGTAAAACTCGACAGCTTGCTGTACTAATGCCGTAGCGCTGACTAATGTTTGCTTTGCAGAAGCCCAATAGCGTTTAGTTTCATTTTCGTGATCACTGCCATCAATTACGCTATATAGAGTTTCAAATTCGTGTAAATGCTCAATCACTGAACCCCATGAAGCATTGAGGAAGCCATTAGCGGCACTATAGAAATCATCTTTTGTAGGAAACTCTAAAATCACTAAGTACTCCGAAATGTGTTCTGCGCTATAACAATTTAATAGTGCGCATCATTGATGCCATTAAAAACTCAATAAGCCAACTTCCGCTTTACGTACAAACTTGCCTTTAATACACAAACAACCAGATATCCGCTTCTGACCAATGACGGAAATCCAGTGTCACAAGCCTGTACGTCCGCTCCTTGTCTTTTGATGCCCGTCAATGCTTGAACATTGCAATTTTAACAGCAGCTATGGGTAAAAAGTAGACATTTGATCGAGGCCGCAATTGTGGTATCAATATATTTACTCGAAAAATAAATCTCACATAAAAATAGAATATTTTGATGCTAACGGTGGAGAGCAAGTTATGGAAAATGTTGAACTCTTGCTAAAGGAATCAAAGAGAGTCCTCTGCCTAATAGCAAAAAGCAAACTTTTTTTAGTTGTAATTTATCTTGCGTATATTTTATTTTTCGCTTTAGTCTATCTAGTATTCCTATCAAAAGACCATTTTTATTTTGGGAATGTTCGTTACGAGCCTTCTTATGAACAGGCAAAAAATAGAATTGAGGAAGGTATAAAACAATCTCTTTTAAGTATGTCACACGATAATGATATACTTAATTATTTTAATACCCACGATTTACCATACGAATACACATCAATGGAGATGTTTGTATCTGTTAGCAAAGATAATAATAATCAACTTAGTATTCTGGTGGATTTATTTTTTGATTCAGAACCTTCTAAAAATCATATCAATGCATGTGGGGATGGTAGTTTATCTTTTGATTGCGCACTTTATCTTGAACAAAATGAACCGAATTTTTTAGACCAGATATTAATAGTACCTTTTTATTGTAACCGTCATGACATTTCTGGATTTGCAGAGGCTATATATTGCGATATTAAGGACAATGTTGGGGACTTTAAATATCCAAGCAAAACGTTGGCTAGAGAAATATCTCCATATGGATACTTAGAGCGTGAAACGTCTCAGAATATTGAATATTTCCTGAAAGCTGAGACTCAATTACAAGAAGGTGCTTTTCTTCGTTTTTTGTATTTTAGTGCTGTTACGGCCACAACTCTAGGTTACGGTGATATCGCACCTATAACTGATGTTGCTAGGATTGTTATTATTATACAAACTATATTTGGGCTAATATTAATGGGGTGGATAATACAAAAACTAACTAGCTAAATATAAACTTTATAATGATTAAAATTCTTCTGTTATCTTTTGTTAAAGAGCTTTCGTATCAACCATTTATGCTCGTTTCTGAATAGAGCTTTCGCTCCTTACCAATGTCAAAAGCAGGAAGTTTCATCGTTAAAAATCTACTCTTTGAGATCACAATAGCAGATAGACTAACAATTTCCGCTTAACGTACAGAGATGACTGTCAGATTAAGTAAAGCTCAGTATTAAAAAGTGTCAGACGAAGTTGGTGTTAACCCAACTAAGAAGTGTTAACACCAACTAAGAAGAGCTAGCTTCTGATTAGAATGCACATCTCTTTGAAAACGCAATTATAACCCTCGGATTATGCTGTCCTTATACGTTTTTTACACAAACGCAAATACTGACATTAGAAAGTCGTTCCCCCTTTTATCTAACCAGAGTTCTAACATTTCACGGTCTGTTGCAATAACACCACTATCATCGTCAAAAGTAGCTATATAACTTACAGCTTCAATCGGTCTAATTAAGCCGTTGTCGTTCATAAAGTAACCTGAAGAAAGTAGCTCTTCAGTTACTTCCTCAAAAGTTCTTCCAAACTTACCTTCTAACCAATCTGAACTTTCAGTCACATCAATTTGCCCACCACGGAACAACATTAAACTAGTCAAAGTAACAGCAGCTTGGCTAAGAAAAGATGGCTCCCATGCAACTTTAGCTTCGCGCTTTAACAACTTTTCTGATGGTTCGTTTACCCTATACCACCAACCAACTTGCTCACCATCTTTTCTTCCGTTAGCAGTTAATAGCGGAGAAAGGTTTTCTGTTTCTAGTGTTACTTTCCAAGGCATTGAGACATCGAAGTACAATGAAATTTTTGACCAAATAATCTCTAGAATCATGTACGCCGGATTATGGCGAGTAGATGACACAGCAACCCAATTGCTAGCGCCTTGTATCGCCATATATGGAAAGCCATTGTTTTTCACCAAACAAAAATTATTTGCAGTTACAAGCGTAGGGAATGATGGTATGCCAAAGCCAATACCATTACTGTCTTTTTCCTCAGCTAGGATATCAACAAACGCTTTTCTAAGCCCTGATTCCGTTTTATAACCACCATAACCATGAATAATGCTTGCTGGAGCATGACATTCTTGTACAAGTGCATAAAAAAGGATGCCATCTTCAGGCTCTAAATCATGGATGTTATGATACTTTTCTGGTGCTGGCTTTCCCGTAATTTGTGAAAAAAGTTTTGATGGAGCGGTTAAGTTAGGTTCATACCCATCTTCAATAAGTTTTTTCTCAAATAGCTCTGCGAACTTTTTTCGTATTTTGCTTAGATGCTCAAAAGCATCTTTGAAATCAGTTTTATTAAGTGTTTTCTTTACTTCAAAAATACATAACACTAGTTCAACATCATAAATATATTGCTCTGTTAAGCCATATTGTTCGCCGTCACCATGCACCAACATACAGTCAATTTGCTCAGGTAGCATTTCACCAGCCACAGAAATAAAACCTGATACGACCTTAATATCCAATCCGTTTGGAATAATAAAGTTGCTATCGATCCCTTGCCGAGTGATTTCTTCATATGCACTGCCTAATGTGGGCATATGGGGCATTTGTATGCCTTCAACTCGTTGAGACTCTTTTGCAATGAACTGCTCTAAAATCTCAGATGCTTTTTCTATCATTATTTCTCCAAACTAACTGAGATGTTGAGCATATCTAGCCTAAAAAGCTTTAGCTTAGGTCTACGTGAGGCCAATATAGTGTCCGTTTTGTTTATGATATATCTCTCAATCGACTCCTCAACAATCCAGAAGGACTTCCCGGCACATCAACACCAAAGACCTCAGAATCACCGAAAACAATAAAACAGTCTTTTGCCCTAGAGACAGCTACATTTAGCATGTTCGGTTTCATATCGTAGAATTTACTAGTACCTTTATCATTTGCCCCATATACGCTTGAGAACAACACAATGAGTTTTTCATCCCCCTGCAAAGCATGGACAGTTCCTACTGTTACTGCTGGTAGCTTTGCGGCTCGGATGTTCTGACGAATAAAATTTGCCTGTGAACTAAACGGTGTTACTACGCCAATTGATTTTTTAAACACAAAATCATCCGACTCACTAAGCAATTTCCCGTCTTGCTGACGAGCATAATCAATTACCTTCTGATAGTTGCTCACCAGCCAATTTGCAATTAACTGAGCTTCACCTTTGTTTGCACGGCTTCCACCGTGTTTAGAAGATGGGTTACAGTGGTTTATGAATGACATTTGCCCCCAAGGAGAAGGAGACTCTGGTGTTCCCCGTTTTGCTTCAAGCTCACCTTCGTATACCAGATCATTGCAATACCCAACGATGTCATCAAAACAGCGATAGTGTTCGGTCAGATACAACCCTCTCTGGAGCTGGGGCAACTGATGATAAGCAGTTTGACGTTGCGCTACAGCCATTACGTTGCCGCAGCTAGCCATCAAACCACTCTTTATCCAGAAATTATCGAATTGCTCTTCTGTTTCTAGCAAGTTAAAAGCAAGAAGATTTGATCGGTCAACCCCGATTGGAACTGACCAAACTGGCTCGATTTGGTCTGTATCACCTACTATCAGTGCTCGTTTAGCAAAGGCAAAACTAGCCGCCGATACTTCTGGGAGTGCTTGCCCCGCTTCGTCCACAATAAGCAGGTCAATAGATTCGTAAAGTGGGATGTTACGCCACACTCCATCAGTCATTTCTGAGGCAGTCATCATAGACGGCAACATATAAAACGTTGATACCATGCATGGTGTGATTTTCGCGTAGCGACGGAACCTTAAAGGGATTTTTCGAGGGCTATTATTCTCATTTTCATTTTTATCCAAGTATGACTTTACATCCTCAAGCCATGCGGCTTCCCAATAATGCGTGGCTAGTTTGAACATCTTAAAACGCAGTACTGTGTCGCAAACATTTATCAGCCTGTCATAAATGGGGCGCTCGATATTATTGGTTGAGGAGGCATTTGACAGCCATAGGAGGATCTTTTCTTCAGATGAGTCCCATTCTCTAATATGTCGTTCAAACTCTAAAAGACTTACTTTTGTGGATTTGGTATCTCTATCGAGTTGTCTTAGGTTTTCATTGAAGAATGATTCTACTGATTCATCATCGAATCTATCCAGCTCAAGCTCTTGAGTTAGCGCTAGTCGTTGATTCTTCCTATACTGTGACTTCTTAACGGGCGGAAGCCACATAAATAGGCTAATCCAAATACTTCTTTGATCCCACGAGGCTAAGAACTGGTCGAATTGCTCCTTTCTGTTTTCCCTCTCACTGGTAAGAGTCGCCAATTTTGATTGGTGTTCACTAATTTGGTTTGTTAGTGAGTTCTTAGTGCCATAGATTTCGATAAACTGCTTCGCAATGGCACTATATGTTTCGTAAAGCTTGAACCCTAAATCAAAGAATCTCTTCGTGGAAATAAGCTCATCATGAATAGTCTTCTTTATCTCAGAGAGGCTTTTACTAATACCTGTTTTCCAGATACCAGCTTTTTGCTGAAAGAACTCGGTAGCCTTCTCCAAGAACTCTCTGTTTTGCCAATCAAGCATTGATGAGTCATCTTTACCGGCAAAGTAGTGATAGTTATCCTTTGTCTTACTTGACCGACTGCAACAATAAAGTCCATAGCTTGAGATCTCAGGTAACCAGCGCCCTGACAGTGATTCATCAATTCCCTTTTCATCGATCTTTGCAAAACTTTCAAGAATGTTTGTAACAGCCTGATTATTGTTTGATGCAGCAAATATAATTGGCGGTTCAGTTTGTTTGAGGGCTGCATTGGTCCACAAATCTGCAACGACACTTCTTAACAGTGTTGTCTTTCCAGTACCCGGAGGACCATTTATCGCCAGAATGTCCCCTTTTTTTGTTTCTAAATGGTAGTGTAGTGCGTTTCTTTGTTTGTCTGTCAGGGGAAATTCACCGGTCATTTGACCAACATGCGCTTTTGCATTTTCTAAAGAATTTGTTTTATCTTTGAAGTCTGACGCTTCAAAATTACCAGCAATAAATCGCCTGTACAAAGAAGGGGGGGAGCGTTTGGTCAAGAGATCATCGTAGACTTTAAGGATTTTGTCTTTCGCTCCGCTAATTGGCGCTTCTACTTGGATAAGGAAATCATCGGCTTGCACTAGGCCTTCATCAATAGCAACATCGTACAGTCCGGGTTTTGCCTCATGTTCACTGCTACTAGTGTTCTTACCCAAAGCATGAAGAAGCATTGATTCGCAGTATTCAACCAAGCTGGACCAAGTATCTACACCTGTAAATGGATTTTTTGAGACAAATTGGTCTACTACGTGAATATCAGTGATCGTAATGTCTGAAGTTTGACTAGGTGATAGCCACTCTCTGGGAATCCAAGGTGCTTTATCTGAAGGGCTTAACTTCCCTTGAGCATCCACCTTAGCTATGACTAATATTGGTAGAAGGATTTTCCTAGCATTCTGATTTCTCCGTCCACCAATTGATACCAACAAATCAATCCGTGGAATAAGCAGGACTTCGGCAGACGTTAGATCTTTATCAGCTTTTTTCGAAGCTATATCGATGATGAATTTGGCGATAGATGTGTGTATTAATCCCTCGACCCAACACTCTTTCCCCACACTGATGTAGTTTTCAGTCTGTTTAATCTTCCCTACTCCGACGATTGGCAGGATGTCCTTATCCGAGGGGCTTAAGCGATCTGAATCAATTATGGATTGTCTGAAATACTTTGTGAAATTTTTGAAGGTCATTATGAGAGTATCTTTTTTGGTATGTATTAATAATCAAGAATGCGTTAAACAAAAACCTCAACGCTTAAACGATCTCGATCTTAAAGTTAGGAAATCCGGGCGAAATTTTTGCTCTTATAGATAATACGATAGCGCGAATCGCACTTAAATTTGTTATCGAATTCCAAGTGCTCATTCACTTTTCTGATTCAGATATTTATACAGAGTTGTTCTGCTTACATTAAAATGTTCTGCTATTTCGCTAATACTAATGTCATTACTTGCGACCAAAGCCTTCGCTTTCTTTATATCCTCCAAAGACATCTTACGTTTTCTACCGCCGACACGACCTCGCGCTCGTGCGGCATTAAGTCCACTCTTGGTTCGTTCAATGATGAGCGAGCGTTCGAATTGAGCTACGGAAGCAAAAATGTGGAAGATGAGTTCCCCGGATGGACTGCTTGTATCTATGTTTTCAGTGAGTGATACAAACTGAACATTTCGTTCTTTGAACAACTCAACAAGTGCAATCAGATCTTTTATTGAACGACCCAGCCTATCTAGTCGCCAGACGACAACTTTGTCACCTTCGCGCAGGCTATCTATTAGTCGCTCAAGTTGAGGCCGAACCTTTGAAGTTGCTGATACTTTTTCTTCATATACTCGATCACAACCAAATTGCTTCAACGCATCAATTTGAAGTGCCGGATTTTGATCATTTGTACTGACTCGTGCATAACCGATAATCATCGTAAAATGTACCTTTAGTTTACATAGATAAGTTAACAAGTTTATGGACATTTTGTCGAGCAAAATTTGAATAAGGAGCGTTATACGTGAAAATGTACAGAAAACGGAGGTTTTATTAACACCTCATTGAACGCTCGTCTTACTAAGCGACTTCAAAATTGCGTAGTTGTCTAATATGTGGATTTTTTTTTGAGTCATATCTACCATTAGTCATTAGTACGTTCAAAGTTTAAACAGCAAGGAAGCATTCGTGTTAAGAGACATGGTAATATTGTGCCTAATTTCTTTTAACGCACTCGCATCTGAAATACGTGTCACACCCATACATTCAGTTTCTCAGTTACCTAATATCGCTCCAATTGAAGGTCATTATCGACTTCATTTAATTGATGTTGGAACAGGTCTCTCAATTCTAATTCAAGGGCATGATTGGAATCTTTTATATGATGCTGGTTCTGGTGATGATAAAGCGGGTAACCAATTAAACGGTAACTCAAATAGCAGAATCATTGCTTACTTGTATAAAGCAATTGGTAGTTCAGGTTCGAAGAACTGTGTGCCTGCTGAAGATGAATGGGACGACGACACTTCTGTCACGCAAAGAAACATTGACTATATATTTCTTTCACACCCACATGAAGATCATGGCGTAATGCTTGATGACGTTTTGGAGTGTTATGAAGCGGACTTTATTTACGATTCGGGTCGAGTAAATGACACTCTTTTTTACCGTCGTTTTTTAGAGCGAGTAGCAGATGAATCAGGGGTTATTTATAGAACGGCGAAAAAGCCTGCGTCAAACAAATCGGTAACAGTTTATAAAAAAAAGATTGACCTAAGAAATACAACGTGGGAGCAATTCCATGAACTAGACAAAGTTGAACTGGATAAAAAGGCGTCGTTTACAATCCTCCATGCTGATGGCAGTAGTGCAGAAGAAGATCCTAACAGTAACTCGATAGTCGTTCGATTGGATCTTGGAGATAAGTCAGTATTGCTAACAGGAGATGCAGAGTCAGGGCCAAGGAGATCACCTAGTGCTCCTTTAGATGGCGTTGAAAAAAAGCTATATGAAAATTACGAACAGCTATTGGATACCGACATACTGCAAGTTGGTCATCATGGAAGTTTAACCTCATCTAGAACTGAATTTATCAAGGCTGTTTCACCAGAAATTGGTTTGATTTCAGCAGGCCCCAAGAAATACAAAACAGTAGTTTTACCAGATGAAGAAGTGGTTGAGTCTCTTAAATTCGAGGGAATTCATGTACTTCGTACTGATAATTACGATAACCAAACATGTCCCGTTGAAGAGAAGATAGGACGAAATGATGACAGAGCCGGAGGATGTTCAAGCTTTATGCTTGAGTGGTAATTGTATCTGCTTAACTTAGGTAAGGAAAAGTTATGCCAACTAGCGCTCAGATTGAGAGGAATACCATTGTAAGAATTGCAGCATATGACAATGATGAATACAAAGTGTCAGACATGGAAAAGGATCACTCGTTGAAGATATACGATGACCTTGGTTTGGGTAGTGAGCGCCGGAAAAGATGTGCAAAATCTTTAAATAAGTACATCCAAGAGAATGGCGGAACCAAAGTCAAAGTAGACGATTTGGTTAAAAAGAGCGACACAATAGCTGACGTTATTGGCAAGGTTGAAAAAGCTTTCTTGCCCAAGAGTTGAGGGACAGTTATGAAATCATATTTAGCTTTAACAATTTTACTTTTTCCTTCTTTTTGCTTTGCGGAATATTCATATCAAATAGCAGACTCAACTGAAAACATAAAGAAACTCAAGAAGTTAGACTCCGCCAGCTTAAAATATGTTGATCCTGAAGACGGAAAGTCTGATTACAGTATTTTGATTGGCTACAAAGGAACTTTTTCAGAAGCACAAATTAAAAGCTGGCTTTTTCCAAGTTACGACGCGGAGAGAGCATTTTCATTTACTGTAAATGTTGATAGAGACACTTTAGCGAAGGAGCCGAGGAACAATTACAACATTGGCCTTACTTGGGACTTTGCATTTACCAAGGAACCAGATTTTAACGACCCCAACTATGACGGCCAGAACGCAATTTTTTTTGATTTGGGAGTAGAAACAAAATACAAGAAAGATGAGGAAAAAGACGTCGAAAGTGCTGAAGTGGCATTGAGTGTTACACCATTTAACTTTTTTAACGCAGGTTCACTTAGATCTATCCCTTTTGCAAAATCAGCTAAATTCTATCAGGGCATGGTTTTAAATATCTCTTATGAAAACACAATTGACTCGCCCGAAAATGAGGATGGTACTAAGACAGAAGGTCATGCCAGTAGAGTCTGGGTTACAGAATCATTTAATGTGTATCCTTTCTTTTCGTCATTAAAAGAACAGATGGAACTTTCTTACAGTGGAGAGTTCGGGACAGACTTTGCTTCAACAGGCGTGTTTGGAAAAGATGATAAGACATGGGTATATAATAAGTTTTCAATTAATTACTACTTCACATGCGACAAAACTTTGTCCATAGGCTTCGATTATGTAAATGGTGAGCAAAGAAGAAAAAACAAAGAAGACTACTCTGAAAAGGCAATCTCATTAAAGTTTAAGTGGCCAGCTTTAGAGAGCGACAAAAACAATTGTTAGTTTTAGTACTCATAGCTAACAACCTTCCGCAAGGGCATAAACTGAACAAATGTACGTTCATAGAGATGATAGAGGAATACTAATGCCAAAAACTAGTGAGGAATCTTCAAAAAGTAGCGGCTTTGGAGAGTATTTTGGTCGTTTACTATTAGAGCCACTTCCAGATGGGCGTCGCATGCGTCTTGCAGAAGTATTTGGTTTCATTGATGTTAATAAGAAGCGATGGCCTGTTCCCCAAAATGCAATAGTCGATGGCGCTTCCATTCCAAAGGTACTTTGGTCGGTTTTGGGAGGTCCATTTGAAGGGAAATATCGTGATGCATCAGTAGTTCACGACTATTATTGCTCTGTTCGCATCGAAGCTTGGCAAGCTGTGCACCGTGTTTTCTATGATGCAATGATCGCATCTGGCGTCTCCCAGAGTCGCGCCAAGCTAATGTACTCTGCTGTTTATTTTGCAGGTCCACGTTGGTCAACTATGGATACCGAAAATACGAAAATTCCGCGAGTTGATGAAAATGGCAGGTCGTTTAGTGTCCTTCAATCTCGATTTGATAAAGATGTCCTTAAAATTGTAAGTGCAAACGAACAACCAATGGCTGATTTGTTACAAAGTGAGTTTTCCAGCGTTCAAGAGAATTCTGAGGTGCAGTTGCATTTAAAGAAAATGCAAAAATTGATAGAAGATTATGATCCAACCTTGGGGGAAATAGAGGGGGCTTTAGATCAAATTACTCAATTCCTTCATTTACAAACTACTTGCGATACAAGAAATCACACTTTGGTGGAGCCGCCAACAGAATAGTTTGGCTAAAGTTATGATAAAAAACATATCGTTTCATGATCAGGCCTTAGAGATGGCCATCCGACGTGAGTTGGGACTATCGACTGATATTGTAAACTGGAATCAGATGCAGAAAATTACCGGTTTGGATCTCGTGAATTATCCAGAAGTTGAAAGTGTTGTGGATTTAAAGCATTGCCTCAATCTATCAATTTTGAGTCTTCAGAATACTAGAGTAACTGATATCTCTCCACTGTCAGAGTTGAGTAAATTAGAAACGTTATCTATCAATTCGACCCCTGTTTCGGTGCTTGACGCATTGAAGGGAATGGAAAATTTACGCAGATTATTCGCTGGAAAGCTCAAGATAAATGATATTTCTGCCCTTTCTTCATTGACCGGTTTGAGGTACTTGTCTTTGGCATACAGTTCCGTGACAGATATCGGACCGTTGATAGACCTATGTTTAAATGGAGGTTTGAAGAAAGGAGAGGTGAACTTGTGGGAAACCCCTTTATCTCGATATGCTCGAATGGTACAAGTCCCCGCTCTGATTTCATTTGACGTAGAAGTGATAACGTAATACGTGGAATTACTACTTAGACGCCGTTAGCTGGGGTGTTAAACTTCCTCTAATGGCACATCCCCGTCAGTCAGGAGAAATCAGACCTCATTTGGTATTGAATTAACTCTTATATATCGGTCACTGTAAACAACCAAATGATATGATCTTAGCTATGCAAAATACCGGCTAAAATTTGCGAAAAGGAGCACTTGCGGGCTTTAGCTTGTCTTTACAAATGCTTTCGAATCGAGATCCTGATGAACTGCGTTTTACTCCTAAGCCCTCTTTCACAAGCTGTTTGTGGCATTCTTGCCCAAACTTTTTACTCTTTTCAATATCTTCGTAGCTAATGCTCTTAATTGCCTAATTAATTTATGGTTAACCTCCAGTTTTTTAAAGTTACTGTGAAACCTATCAATCGTCATTCATCTCAACATCCGAATAATCAGCAATTTGAGAATAAAATGGATGCGTCTCGAATGTATAAACTTTATCAGAAACTTGTTTGGCAGCAATTTCAGGCTCTGTCTTAAAACTAACACCAAACTCTTCAAGTTCTGCGAGAACTTCGGATAAGTGTGGGTATTTTTCATTGGCTTGAGTCATAAGACCCCCTTTGTGCTTCAACTTAAATAATAGCTACTCCCTTTCCGTACTGCAATTTAGTTGGCTTTTGATACTAATTCCTAGTAATAGTGAGTCAGGAACTTATAATACCCGCGTGTAGCGACGAGCTGCACGTTACCATCTAAACGAAGTCGATTCACTCGTCAGACAAACTGAATGGCAATCTGTAATCAGCCGACTAGCGCGATGGGCTATCTGCTGACAGCAGGATACCTATGTCTGTTACCTTTGATAAAACAAAGCTTCTTTCAAATATAAAAAGGCAAACTCTACGGTTAGAACGACGACTGAACCTTCCAAAAAATAAGGCTCACGAATTGCTTTCCAATCACTTTTACAATGAGATTTCCATTGCAGACGTAAGACGTAAAATTTCTAACGGAAACTATGAAGGTAGAATATTCTTAGCCGCTGTATCTCCAGATGCCAGCAATGAAATCCTTGAGAAATTTGTCCGGTCTTTCGGTGAAATTGTCGTTTCTTTGTCACAATGCTCGATCAATGAGGTCAGTGAAATTGGAATAAGTGATTTAGTTCTTGAAGTGTTTTCATTAGATAGTGAAGTATTAGCAAGCCTTGGTAAAAATTAGATTTTAAATTTTCGGATACGATTGCTATTATTCATCTGGGTTGACTAGACAGCCCGGACCTGCCCTTCTAGTAAGCTGGCCGAAGTCGATGCATCTAGACAATTTATTTACGTTAGTAGCTCAAGCTCAGGCAGGTGTTTTTGTTACGTCTTTCAATAAATGAGAGTGGCGTAAGTATGTCTGACAATAATTTATCAAAAAATATCTTCCTTCAGAGCAAACGTGCTTCAAAGCTGTTGGATCTCCCTCTAAGCAAATCTAAAGACCTCATTGCCAAAGCAATTTATCAGTCTCACGACTGGGAGGATTTAAATAAAAAGTTAAAAAACAACAGTCTCAAGTCAACAGTATTCCCCTTTGCAAAGATCCATCCAAACTCAGATAAAAAACTGATTTGTTTTCTTGAGAACAATATCGGAAATTTGTTGGAGCGGTTTTCCCAGCTCTTGTTGACGCCGGTAAGTCCTCTTCCTCTGTTAGATCTAATTTGGAAAATTTTTGGTTTTTCGAAACGCGGCAACCTGTCCCAGTGCGAACCACATATAGTACTCAATAAATGGCGACAGGTTGCCGACATTTGTGACCAGCATGATACTGTGATCTACAGCACTTGTAGGATAAATAACGTGACGTACAAGGTCGTACTTGCCAGAGCGGTATCAGCTTGTTCATTTGCAAACAACACAGTGAATGAAGTACGAGAGTTGAAGGAAGAGTTCTCTAAAGCAAAATTAGCGCCGCTGATGTGGGCGGGATTCGATAGTTGGCAGCATGCTGTAGATATCTATTTTAAATCCGTTGATTCATCGCCTGACGCTTTCCAAGCAGCATTTAAGCCGGTTTTTAACCAGAGGAACCGAATTCAGAAGATGTTTGAAGATCAGTTCAGCGCGTGTTTGGAGATTGTTCTTGATGAATATCTGATGTCGCCGCTTGAGCTAATAGAAGCCAACGAATGTATGTATTACGCCATTGGATACCCAATCAACGATGGCTCTGAAAAGGTTCTGGCTGGTGAGATTTATTTAACCGACGACCATATCATAAACGGAAAATGTGTCATTGGATTGGCAGACAACATCTTGTGTATTGAACTTATTGAACTCAACGAGCGCTTCGAGAGGGTTGACACTCAAGATGAATATTACTCTTCACTGTCAGGCGCCATGAGAGAATTTGAAGATTCAATCTATAGCCCAATAATCATTGCCGGAAAGCATTTTGAAGCCTATGTACGGCCTTGCACAGCAATAGAGTATGATAACTACTTCAGATACCCATTGTTTCGTAGTTCTGAGGGGGATGCTGTTTCAGGCTAACGAAGGACGTGTCTCAGACCAGTGTGGATATGGGTACGCGGTCCCAACTATTCTTCACAAAAAAGGTAGTGAACTATCTGTCCCTTCAATGTGCAGAGTTTTATGCTCTCTCATGGCTTCAAATCGCTGAATCAAGCACTGTTCAAAATCCACATCGGGATTAGCAGCGATTTTCATTGTTTTAATAAACTCTGGATAACTAATTACATGGAAATAAGCATTATTTTCTTCAGCTAGTTTTTCGATCAACTCAATGACATCCAGCCATTTATCAGATGGAATAAACTCGGAAATAATAGCAATCCCATGATTATAATCATTCGTGAAAAGTTTTATCTCACGTCCGTCAACATCAGTGATACTATCTCCTCGTTTTATTGCTTTTATGCTGCCTTGTAACTGCCCCAAGGCTTTTTTAGCATGTTTAATCAGCGCAGAGAGCCTCCGCTCTATAGATGTTTCCGCCAAGACAGGTCCGACAGCTACAGATTTTGACTCTATTAAGTAGTTTCTTTGTTCTGTATACGCGAGGATGTCAGTAAGCTCTCTTGTTTTCTCCCCTGTTGTCACATTGGGTGAGTGATGAACTTTGCGATCAAAAGTACTCTGTAAGAAGTGGGCAAGTTGAAGTTCCTGATCGCCGCCCTGATCTTGTGAGTTAATTTCCTGATAACATAACTCGTCAGAAGCCATCTGAAGCAAAAAGGGGATTTCTTCAATGTTACCCAAGGATGCATCGCAAACCACGCACTCAGACTCAAACCATTTCGTTGTTCCATAATGCGGCGAAACTGCATAACAAAATGAATCCAGTGCTTTGTTCACCTCATCTACCGACGATGAAGGCTTTATGTCTCCTCCAATTAATTCTTCCCAGTCAAATGAACCGGAAGAGATGGAAACCGAGCATTCACTTTCAAAGCAGACCGCATTTATTTCGTTATAAATAGATAGCTTGACCTTAATTCCCTTCGTGATCCCAATTATCCCCAAAATTTCTCTTTGAGTTCTTGGCGCTGTTGGAATCAAAAGTGGCCCAGACAAATCAAACACTCTGAGTGCGATACATAGCTTCGGGTTGTAACCGGCAACCCTGCCAATAATTACTTCAACCTTACAACCATGCAGAATAGCTTTGATTGCACTAGACTGCATTTTTGCAATCAATGCCACTCTTTGACCACGCTCATACAACTCTGCCCAAACACCATACTGTTCAGAAGAAGAAATAACTGATAATTCCGTTGATGGTATATACATAAATCTGCATGAATTAAATTAAAAGTAAGCGTGATGCTACCTTAATTTCATAGAAACTGAATAATTAGTTGTCGTCTACATGCGTGGCCAAGAAAGAACTTCAGCACTAAATTACTAACATCGACTAGCTACATTGAAAAAGGCTGCCGAAGCAGCCTTTTGGGGTTTAACGCGATTTATTGGACTGTGATAATACAGATGCTGCCAACGACTTCGTTTCCGCACTATACTTATCACTTTGCAAGACGCTCGATGCCTTAGATTCCATCACCGCACCAGTTTGATGTGTAGTCTTGGTTTGACTCAAAACGGAAGCGGCAAGTGATTTCTGGATCTGGGAAGAGCTTTTGTCCGATAGAATGGATGAGGCTTGAGAAGCCATTTTTGATGATGATTGTTTACGGTTAGTCATGTTATTAATCTCGAAATAATGCTGATTAAAATGTTGGGTCTCATAGAGACCCAACTCTATTACTGATTTTTAAGCTGTCTCTATAGGCACAAGGATCGGCCAAGCCTTAAGGCCATGATTTCTCGCGTAGAGCATCTGGCCAGACTTAGGATCTTTGCGATAGGGTCTAAAAATCAGCTTCATTCCTTTCGGAACTTTCAACTTGTTCTTAGAAGCCATTAGCGCACTCCTTATTGTTATCTAGGAGGCGATGGTTGAAAGTTTTCGAGATTTCGACTAAATTAGCCGTGCTTTTCAAGGAAACTTCCTGAGTCCACCTCGCTGGGTTTTGGGCAACTTTCCGCCCAAACAGTGTTGGCGCACTGTTTGGGCAGCACCATACCCGCCTACGGAAATACCATTTTCCTAACTTCTTTACTTCCTATAAGTCTGTTGTAAATTCTGTAGTCACTTACTTCTTTTCTGTATCTACCTGCTATAACCGCAGGACTTACCATTAATTTCTTAGCCAGATTTACGACGCTCTCAGGCGTAGTAAGCAACGCACAGTATTTTTCCCACTCGGATTTTTCGACAAGTGCATCTAACGCCATCTCGTCAGCTTCATCCTCTTTGTTATCTTTATCACCATCAATATCATCAAAATAGGCTTCCTTTGAATCCTTAAGGTGGCGAGAAACGTGAGCAAGCTCGTGCATCAAAACAAACCAGAAATTATCCAGTCGGTCATATCGGATTGTCATCCCGATCACCGGATTTCCATCCACACCCCACATCGCCGCACCATCAAGATACGTTTTAGGGAGATGCTCTTGGAATACAAGGTGAATACCATTGTTGGCTAGTTCTTCTTTTGCTAACAACGGACCATTCTCTAAACGAGAAAGCTTTAAAGTCTCTCTCAAGAAAGGTAAATCGATGGAATCCAATTGGCACTTTGGCAATTTGTGATTAAGTGTCTGGTGAAGTACCTTCGCTTGCCATGCTTGAAGTGCGAGGTCATCCATGCGCTTGTTCGTTGTATGGACAGCGCTTCGTAGATGGGGTGCTCCTACTCCTGCCATTGCGAATGGTGTAAGTTTTACCGCCTCAAACATGTCGCGAATTAGCTCTTCAGCCTCCGATTTAGCATCGGAAACTGATTTTATAGCTTTGGGGAAAAAGCCCTTTTTGAACATGGCTGTTATTGGATAGTCTTCATAATTCACTTTGCGCTGATCTGGTTCAAGCTTCTGATCTTGCATGAGCACTTCGTAAGAAATACCCAACCCTTCATGCAGGTTCTTGATCATGGATAGACTCAGAGGAGCCTTACCATTCATAACTTCTGAGACGCGGCTCTGACTCCCAAGGTACTGGATTAAATCCTTTCTCGTCATGCCCTGTTGTTCCATACGGTGTTCAATAGCCGATACGGGATCTGGAAAACCAATATCAAAATTCTCATTCTCATAGTTAGAGATAAGCAAGGTCATGACATCAATTAAGTCGTCATTATATTGATCACCCGACGCTAACAATTCGTCCAGATAATCTGTTGCTTTTTTATACTCTTCACTATTTCTGATAATTTTAATATTCATGTTTCATCCGCCAGCCCTGTGAGTTCCATCTCTTGTTAAACCGACAATCCAACCTCGTCAATTCGTAAAATATTCTTTCTAAAAATGGCTTTGGTAACCACCTTGACCGTCCCGCGCCCAATAACGAAAGTGACTTCATCAGCGTCCGAGACTTTTGCCCCCTTATAATCATTCAAAATGTCATCGGCACACTGCCAGCTCGCTTTCTTAGCTTCCGCCAGCCAGCACTGTAAAGCTATACATTTTTCTGCATACCTTTCAGAGAAATCAGCTAATCTGTCTTGCCGAATGACTTGCAATACGAACTACCTCTAACATACATATTTGCATTATTGATCCAAAATACAAATATTCCAAATGGTTTTTGAAATTATTTTATTGTATAAACCAAATTCGCTTGAGATTGATGAGGAGAGAGTAAGAGACAATGCATATATAAACGAACAAGTTGCGACGCCTTATTCCACTAATCGCAAATCCGCCGGGAGTTAGATTTTGGCTAAAGCGTTGAGGCTGAGGCACTATCCACGCTTTTCCACAAAAGAAGCCCAGCAGACCTTAGCCAGAATAGGCTTATCAAAGCGGGCAATCGCTTTTGGATATTGAAACAACCTTTCCTGACTCATACTCTGCCAGTTTTCTCTCCAAAACCCTAACGCGCTCAACGAGTCTAATGTTATCACCCAAAACGTTACTCAGAACCTCTTCTAATTGCTCTTTCTCGCTTTTTGCCACTGCTGCCTGCTTCTTAAACCGAGAGACTCGTTTGGATGGAGTGCTTTTTGACTTGGCATACCTAGTCACAAAACTCTCGATTTCCAAAATTAAAGGAATATGTGCCATTCGAGACGACTTCAAATAGCCTTTATCAAGACCCGCCTCAACACTAACAATGGACTTGTTAATATCGCCTTTCGCAAGACCTGCATATTTTTCCAATCTCGCCTCGCCCTTTTTAAGACGCTCAAAGGCTTCCCGGCAGGCTTTCAAACTATCTTCAGCGCTACTCATCAACAGCCTCCTCTAAAGCAGCAGACTTAATCATCTTGGCATCTCGAAACTTAGTAAGTCGGTTCAGTTCTGACAATGTAATTTGATACTCTCCACTATCCTTTTCGTAGCTTTCAAGTTCACTCTCACAATTAGCTATTTCAGCTTCGACTTTGGAAAGTTTTATACTGGCATCATCACATGTAAGGCATGAAGTAAAATCTCCAAGCATAAAACTGTCACAGCGACCATTTTTCATACAACCACCCAAAAGCGTCTTTTTGTATGCCAACTCGCCACTATCGACTTTCTTTTCAGTTTCCGATCTAACTTCTTCTATCCTGACTTCCCCTTTCCTTAATCCTTCTTTTTGTTTCTGAATATATCCTCCCGTTTTTCCGAATAAAGGTTCTTCAGTTTCCAGAAGATCGAACACAATACTGCTCGCAACATTACTTGCGATACCCATTTGAAAATCAAAGATCATGTGTTCTGGTGGCAAAACATGCTTCTTTTCCTTGGCATCGTAAAAACCGAAAATAGTCTTAATCTTCTCGAAGTTACGTCTGTAGTAACGTGTCATATCGTTCGTTAGATGCTTATACTGTTTCTTCAAACTGGGCAAAGACACAAACCCAGTATTACTTGCATAGAATGCGAGTGAGCGCCTGAACTGATGACTCGCCAACGGCCAAACATTACCAACCTGAAACTCTTCTTCGATTGAAAAGTCACGCTCTTCATCACTAGCAACTAATTCCGCATAGTCTGCTTCTGTGATAATCAAATACTTAGACCATGTTGGAGCGTTAAGCTTACTGTGCGCATAAACCTTAACTTCCTTTTTGTTCACCGAATTAATAAATGAACAATTCAATAGCAAAGGGCAACTTTCTGGTTTTATACCCAAGGCCTTTGCTCCCCCACTTGTGATGGCTTGAAGTATTTCGATTACTTTAACAACTTCTATTGGAGCAAACCAAGCCGCAGACTTTTTGTAGCCGCTAAATTTGGTTGTAGTTGAGATGAGATCAATTGTTTGCCCTTCATCTAAGATATTGCCTTTTTCGTCTCGTACCAGATCAGAAACGACAGCAGTACTATGACATTTGTATTGGACCCTATTTACCTCTTCAAAACGCATACCTGTGAACAGATGAATAGCAGTCTTCATGACATACTGAATTTTTGCCAGAGCGAGAACAAGGCAGGCTTTTTTCTTAACCCCATATTTTTCGATCAGCAGTCCTTCAAGTCCATACCGCTTAATTGCCGTTCTCATGTTGTCTCGGTAATTAGCAGGATCTCTAACACCTAAACATTTTTGCGTAGAATGCGCCAACCCGAATAATCTGTCCCTAAATTCGGTAATAAACGCTGACAATCTATCCTTGTATATATAAAGTTCATCAATGTCCTCAAGCACATTGTCAATGACAGACAAGTAAATGCGCTGTGGAATAATTACCGTCTGTTTAGAATCGTCATCACTAAAGTTCAACGCTTTTGGATTAATCGGAACAAACCCTACCTTGTCCTTACCTATAACGATCAAGTGATTCAAAATTGCTCGAAAACGTTTGTTGAACGTAGTCCCTGTTTGGGTCGAAATGAAAGCAGCAAGATAGGTTTTGTTAGTCAATAACTCTTCCAATGTGAGGCAACCAACTAACTCATTCTCCTTAAGTGAAAGACAAAATCGAACAGCCTTTCTAAGTTCATTAAAATAGCTCAGAATAACTGCGGAACTCAAACTTCCAACTCGTCCAGCTTGAGCAAAATAGATCAAGCAAACTAAGAGTCGTTTAAACTCATCCACCAGTTCGTACGCTTCTTTATCTTTACTTTCTACCAATGATTCAAAGCTAAGGTTTGTTAATGGATTCTCTGAAAGGCGGTATGGATTCAGATCCCACAACATTTTACTGTACACAGCAGTCGGCTCACCCATTTCATCTTTACAAATCACGAGATCTTTGGGTATCTCCAACGGCTTGTCTTTTACCCAGTAGAGAACATCAGGCGCTTGATATTCTCCTTCACTTAACTGAATCGTTAGTTTGCTAAAGGCTTCCATTAAAACACCACTCCTAATCGTTCAAAGCGGGCTAACTTGTTGTTCCAAAAATCATTGATACTTCCAAGTTTCATTACTTCATATTCGACTTTTTCTGCTAACTGCTCTAAACCATCAGACCTCTCTTTAATACTCAGAATCAGACTTTTCACTTTCACAGTAAGTTCTTTATACAACGACTCAGCATGCCCAAAGTTGCTTGAATGTTTACGAATTTCTTGTACCACGAAAAGTAAGCTAAACAGCTTTCTAAGGTCTTCCTCATCTGCATGTAGACAATAATGCTCGCAAAATAAGCACCCTAATTGAGTATTACAATTTGGTTCTATCAATGGATTTTTGACAACACTGGAAGGATTACCATTGTCCTCACAATGGCCGGAAGGTATATCAGCATCTTGATGATTAGCTGACTCGACAAACTTAATCTTAATACGGTTACGAGTATCGATCACAGCTTTCCAGAACGAAGAAAATTCCTCTGAACTTCTGTCATCGGTTGTTTCACCATAGTCCTTTAAGCTTGTTGATAACTTATGATTTTGCCATGCAGCAATAACTAGTGGGTCTTGTCTCAACTCGTGCAAAACAACTGAACGATACTTTCTTGCTTTACTGGCAGGGATATTTTTAACGTCTCCTGAAAATAATACTCCTTTTGCACGTTTATAGTACCTACCAACATCGGCTGGAACCAATTGCTTGAATTGTTCTTTGTAACCGCCGCCTTCTCCTTTACTGTTTTTAAAGAACAAATATTTACACTCTTCGCCATTCAGCATCCATTTCCGAATAGACAAATAGTCTTTAATAATTTCGTAACCACAAACATCACCTAGGTTATATTTTACAACCCTACCTTTCGCTCGGAACTTCACAGCTCTGAAATCATTTTTGAATAAATCTCTATCTAATTCATACCGCTCATCAAACTCAAGATCCACAAGTTCTGAAGGGTACGCACCTGTGATTATTATGAATAATTGCGTATATGCTTGAATGGCTAACGACGCGATTTGAATCCGATGTTCATGGCGTTCTTCAGTGTTGACGATGTCTAAATTCTGTTGTGCGTCAACAACTGCTCGCGTAGCATCCCGTAGGCACTTACTGGAAAGCTCCCACCCCCTTTTTTGAATATACTCTTCTGGCGTTGAAATCCTGCCCACTTCAAAGTTATAAATTTGATTGCCCCTTGGGCTATGCGGAGTAACCATATTGTTCCCATTTGCAGGAAAAACATATGTTTGGTACGAAGGCATTTTTAGGAGGAACGGAAACGACTTTTTATCTAAGATGAATTCTCTACAGCGCTTAGCAGTAGCAAGACAAACAGAGATATAATCATTTTTTTCTTTTTCACGTGGAGGTTTGGTCGGGTTCCGCTCACCAATGATCACAGTAACCCCCTGAGTAATCTGTGACAGTAGTGACTCACCGAATTGCAAACTAAACACTTCTCTCAAAGCACGCTGCCTTGTACTTGAAGTTTGCCTTCCGATTTTTGCAGTTTGCCGTTTTAGACCTTGAATGAGAAATGAACTAAAGCTTTGGTACATCTTGCGAGCTGCATCAAGCGAATTTAGAAAGTCGGAATGACCATTTTCATCTGCCCAAACAACAATCTGCTTTATATCGTCAAACTTTGACTTAATTGTTGATTGTCTGCTGCTTACGCTAAATGAATCATCAAATAGTCTTCGCAAGAATTCACAGCGATATTGATTTAGACTTTGTTTCTCTACAAGATAATTACCGCGCCTGTTTTTTTTATCACTATTGAGCCTCACCTCAAATGCCAAACCACCAATATCATATGGAGCAATTCTTACTTCATCGCTAAACTTAATAAGCACATTTTCGGGATGTAAAATTTCAGTATTTAATTCGGATATTTTTAAAGTATACGTCTGACGCTCAACGAACTGCGCATTCTCAGAACTGCTCTCTACTTTATTTGGTAGATCACTGTTCATGCTAACGTACCTATCGATTGAGAGTTAGCAAGGTCGCGAACAATATTCTGCTTGCGACTCCCCATCAACTTAAATTCATTTTCATATCCATTGAAAAGATGGGCTTCATATAACTCCTGAGCAAGCTTTGTCTCATTAACATTTTCAAAGAGTTTTAGATATCCTTCCGTTGTCTCAACCCTTGAATGCCCCATTCGGCGTTGAATTCGCTGAAGAATTTCACCAAAGTGTATAACTCCCTTTTTAACTAACTTCACCAAGTAACCATAAAGTTTGAGCGCAAACGTTGCACGTAGCCAATGGAAGTGAAAATCCTTAGGGAATTCTTTAGGTAAACTGGCCAATAGTCTTTTGCAGAGCCGCGTCGTAACGTTACCCTTGGGCAAGGTTTTTACGCGAAAATATCTAGGGTCATCCTTCGCCATATAATGGCAGTTGCCATTGGCTGACACAAACAAATACATATCTTCATCGGCTATTGGTTCTAAGTCTGGGAAATCCTTTGCAAAGCTCAAACGGAATTTGTTGCGGCGAGTCTGAGCTACTTTAGAATTTGCATATAGCTTCAGGTCATCTGCTAAAGCTTTTTCAATATAGATTGAGTGATTTTTCCCTTTTTTCGTATCAACCCCTGTACCACGTCCTATCTTAATTTTATATGTGTTGTCTGCTCGCAAATTTCGAGGAACAAATTGATCCAAATGTTTCATTCGTAGAGTTAAAATTGACTGCTTGCGCATTCCTGTGTAGATAGCTAGTGCAGCAATGAGCCTCTCATCCACAGTAAAATCAGACCCGCCAATACGAGCCAGCAAAAGATCAGTTTGGTATTCGTTTAGAGGTCTGAGATCTTCACCATCCTCTCTTACATAACCGATCTCAACCGGCGTTGGTTCTGAAGAGACACTCATTGTCTGTTTACGAACTTTTACAGTTTTCGACATACTCCCTGTCGATGTATCAAAATGGATCTTGGCTTCCTTTGTCGTGTCAACAAGATCAATATTTAGATCAAGACCTCTATTACTTATTAGCCAATCAAAGAAGTAATAAACAACACCTGTCTTTTTGTTTACAGACTTTGCTGGTAAACATAGCTCTTTCGCTAGGTAGCTAAAGTATCTGTAGGATGGCCTTTGAGATTGCATTCGTCCGGAGAAATCGTCGTAGTCGATGTTCTGTTCTTCGCAAAACATCTTGTATTCAAGCAACGCGGAAGCTTTGTTTTTGACTTCGTCGATTCGCTTACCTAGCGAACCTTGCTCTGTCGCCAGTTTCCACAAATATGAATTAGCCTCTTCCCAAGGAGATAAATCCTTGTTCAGTAGAAAAGGGAAGTTGTAGACCACATCATTTTCAACGAACTTCTCATTGGTTGGAATGAACCGAAATTCATATTCCTTCCCACCATGTTGCACATGGTGATATTGACTATGTGGTGTTGGGGTTGTGTATATCCAAGCAGTTGCATTCGAAATAACTGGAACAGTCAACAATCTTATATTTTTATTATCACCACTGAGCATTCAGACACCATAAATACAGACTTTATTTGTCAACAATGCAACAAATAACACATCTGTGTCAACAGTGTAAGGTGACCATTAGTTTAGGGTAACGGCCCTTCATTTCTTTCTGTACGTCTTTGTAACTGCCTTGCCAGAAGCCTGCCAGATCACTGGTGGTTTGGATCGGGCGTCCGGCGGGTGATAGCAACACCATTTGCACCTCAACGTTTCCCCGCCCCAATACTGGAGTTTGCGTCAAGCCATAAACTTCCTGCATTTTCACTTCAAGTGACACTTTGCCCTGTTCGGAATAATTCAGGCGTAAAGTGCGCCCGGACGGCACGTTTAGCTGAGTCGGTAGCAGTTCATCCAACTTTTGCTGTAACGCCCAATCTAACTGTCCCGAGAGTAAGCCCATCCAGTCCAGGTTTTCCAGCTCTCGCCAAGTCCGCAACTTTTGTACATAAGGCAGCAGCCACTGTTGCAGGTTCTCTAATAGCCATTGTTCAGATAAATCTGGCCAGGCGTCGTCAGTAAACCATTGGTATGCCAATCGTACCCTGGCTAACCAGGCCTGAGCAGCGTCTGATAACGGCAGTCCCTGCTTACACACCACCTGCTGCCATAGATGCTGGCAACGTTTGTTATCATCCGCCGTTACAGGTTTACCTTCTAAAATCATTCCACCAATTTTACGCACCTGGCGAGCAACAATACGCTTCTCCTGACTCTGCCATTCATACACTAACTGGGACTTAATAAACTCGCCTAAATGGGTTTCTATGGCGCGCATATCCAGCGGCTGAGCCAGTAAAATTCGGCCGTCGGCGAACTTTTCAGACCATTGCATTTGAGCGATAGCCAACCATGGCGGTGGAGAAATCCCATCACTTAATAAGGCGGCTCCCGTGCCATTCGCTAATTGATACTTATCTCCACTGCGCAGTTTCGCAACCTGATCTGGCCAGCCAATCGCCAGCAGAGGGCCACATAACGCCTGTAATTGAGAGTCAGCGATAGGTTCTAAACGGATGCAGGCGCGTTTGGCCCACTGCTGTGCCTGTCGGCTGACAGGATGATGCTGCTGCTTTTGTAATTGGCTAATGTTATCGCTGATATACATCTGGGCATTACGCCCGGGATTTTCTACCAAAGCAATAATCCAACAGGCAATCATCTGCGCCCCAGGCCCTAAGCCTTTGGCCTCCTCCAGCAGTGCAGCTAAACGGGGATGACAACCCCAGGCTGCCATCTTGCGGCCCAGGGCCGTGAGTTTGACATCGTCATCCAGGGCGCCCAGTTCCAGCAGCAAACCTTTGGCCTGATCCAGCTGCGCACGGCTGGGCTGGTCGAGCAAGGCTAATTCACTGATGTGACTCCCCCATTGCAACGCGTCCAGATAAAACGAGGCCATATCTTCACTCAGGATTTGCGCAGGGCTTTGCTTGCGCAATCTGTCATGGGCCTCCTGGGACCACAACCGATAGCAGACACCGGGACCTAATCGCCCAGCCCGACCAGCTCGCTGCGTTGCTGATGCCTGAGAGATCCACTGCTGGCGCAGCTCAGTGCTGGCACGTTGTAGATGAAACACTCCAACCTTTTCCTGGCCGCTATCGACCACGGTATGGATACCATCTATGGTCAAACTGGTTTCAGCAATATTGGTCGCCAGCACCACTTTGCGTTTCCCCGGCTCACAAGGGGCAATCGCTTGTTGCTGCTGCTCTTTACTTAGCTCACCGTAGAGTGGATACAAGTCTGTATCTGCAGGTAACTTGTCTACGAGTAATTCGGCCACTTTGCGGATTTCAGCGCCGCCGGGCAAAAACACTAATACGCTGCCCGACTGCTCATACAGGGCATTAAACGCCTGGGCTGCGACGGCATACTCCAGGGTTTCCTGACCGCTGACAGGCCGGTAAATATAATTAATGGGAAAACTACGCCCCTCACTTACCAACACTTTGGCATCCGGAAGCAGTGTTTGTAACTGCGCCATATCCAGGGTGGCCGACATCACCAGCAGGCGTAAATCATCCCGAATGGCCTGTTGCACTTCCAAACACAAGGCCAGTGAAAAATCTGCATGCACACTGCGTTCGTGAAATTCATCAAACAGAATAATATCGACACCATTCAGTTCAGGATCCGCCTGCAACTTACGCGTGAGCATACCTTCGGTCACAATTTCAAGGCGGGTGTGGGCGCTAACTTTACTTTCGCCGCGAATGCGATAGCCAATACTTTGCCCGACGCTTTCACCTAATTGCGCAGCCAGATACCCGGCAATCGCCCTTACCGCGACCCTGCGCGGTTGCAGCATTAATAGCTTTTTATCCGGAAAAGCGCGCAATATCTGCAATGGTAAATAGGTTGATTTCCCTGCGCCTGGCGGTGCCGAGAGGATCACATCCTGCTGACTCAGGGTATTGATAAGTTCGTCGCAAATAGCTTGAATAGGTAACACAAAAAACCATGGAAAACGTGGAGTTGCACTGTCCCCTAGTTTACCCTTGATTAAAGACTGAATTCATCCGTTAAGGTTAGCCATGCGATTGTTCTTTGCCTGTGACATTCCCGCAGCAGATAAACTCAAGATAGAAAACTGGCGGGAAAAGGCCTTCCCTGACCTAGACTGCAAAGTCCATGCAGGCAATTTTCACGTGACGCTGGCCTTTCTGGGCGAGGTTGAAAACCATCAGATCGAGGCCTTATGTGATGCCGCCGACGAAGTAGAGCTATCGGCATTTTCTTATCAGTTTAACCATATCGGCTATTGGCCCAAGGCAAAAATTTTATGGTTAGGTGGAAACCAAGACAGTCCGTTACATCAACTGGCATCACCGCTCGTCAGCGCCGGTGCCCGAGAAGGCTTATATAAGGATAAACGAGATTATATTCCTCATGTCAGCTTATATCGTCACTGTGAACAGCCACCAGCGGCTCTAATCTCTCCTGATTTTTCAATTCGGTTTGAAAATTTCGGTTTATTTCAGTCGGTTAACGGCCCTTCCGGGGTGCGCTATCATTGTATTCAGCAATGGCAACTACGGCCGTTCTGAACTCGACCATAACTCATAAGAAAAGACTATGAACTGGCCTATTTACCTGACCAGTTAGTCAGGGTAAAAATAGGCCAGACATTTATCAGAGCAACAAACCATGCAGCAAACGTTTAGATTAGTGATTGATTGCCCGGACCAGATTGGTCTGGTCGCAGCTGTGTCACAATTTTTGGCCGAGCACAACGCCACAATCGTTGAGGCCAGCCACCATACCGATCAGCAGACCGGGCGCTTTTTTATGCGTCATGAAATCCGTGCCGATTCCGTCAGCCTGAGCTTAGAAAGCTTCAAACTGGCATTCCGCCCCATTGCCGAACGTTATGCCATGCGCTGGAAAATCAGCGACTCACATCAAAAGCAGAAAGTGGCATTACTGGCCAGTCGTGAATCTCATTGCTTAATTGATATCTTGCACCGCTGGCATTCCGGCGAATTGCATTGCGACATTCCGTGTATCATCGCCAACCACGCCAGTATGCAGGAGTACGCTGACTGGTATAACGTGCCGTTTCACTGGGTCGATTTCCAAAATCAGGATAAAGCCACCGCATTTGAACATGTGCGCCAACTGCTCAATGAATATGAAGCGGATCTGACCGTACTTGCCCGCTTTATGCAAATTCTGCCGAATAGCCTGTGTGAAGAACTGGCAGGACGTGCCATCAATATTCACCACAGCTTCCTGCCTTCGTTTGCCGGGGCAAAACCATATCAGCAAGCTTATGATCGCGGTGTGAAACTGATTGGTGCCACCTGCCACTACGTCACTAAAGATCTGGATGAAGGCCCGATCATTGAACAAAGCGTCTTACGCATCAGCCATGGTGACACCGCCGCGGATATGGTTCGCAAGGGTAAAAACTGTGAAAAAATGGCCTTAGCCAATGGAGTGCGTTATCACCTCGAAGACAGGGTGATTATCCATGGCAATAAAACCGTGGTATTTGCATAAAGCCAACGTAATGAGAGATGGCGAAGTACCATCTCTCAGTTAACTAGCTAAAAACCAACACGTACGCCCAGCATCCACTGGTCGATATGACCGGTATCCGGTGTATACGCCCGATACCCAGCCAGCATCTCGATATCATCCCCCATTGCGTAGGCCACAGACGTTTCGAGGTAGTAATCAATGCCCTTTTCGTCGTTGACATACAAGGTATTGTTGTAACGACTACGCACTTCGCTATCCCAAATAAATAACCCTGTACCAGCCTGCCACTGCCATTGCCCCTGTTGCCAAAGACGATAACTCACCCCTGCGATAAACCCATCTGGCAGCGCGGGCTGCTGATCGCGAAGTATCGCTGCCATGCTGTCTGGCTCCGTGGTATCCATCTGAAACGCGCTTTTGGCATCGCCTAGATTTACGTACCCTATTTTGGGCAGCAATCCGGGTAACACCTCATAGGTCACTTCAATCCCCAGACTAGTGTCGGTGTCATCCAGCGCCAGCACCTCTGCCCCGTCGGGCAGGTTCAAATGCGAGGAGGTGCTGGCCTGACCGATATTCAGTCCCACTTGCCACTGACCTGATGCCGCTCCACTCATACAAGCAGTTAACAGAAAAATGATGTTTGCCGTTTTCATCAGGCAGCCCTCCTTGTCATACCTTGCTCCCTGCGTTTAAGCCGATAACGCAACGCCAATCCAAGGGTAGTGATACCTAACAGCCACCAGCCGAAACTGCCCCCGCCAGACGAGTTGGTCACAGTAATGGTTTCGACTTTCTCAACCACAGTAATGATGATGGTGCCATCACTGCTGTCATAGCCATCGGTGACCTGATAGCTAACGCTATCTGTGCCCAGAAAATCCTCTGGTGCAGAATAGGTAAGACTATTATCGTCGTTCACTGTCACACTACCGTAAGCTGCCGTTGCCGAAGTAAGTTGCAGGCTATCACCATCGCTGTCGGTATCATTAACTAACGGTGTCAGGGTCAGGCTATCTCCCGCCTGTACCTCGCCAGTATCCGCCTGGGTTACTGGAGCGCGGTTGACCGTTACGGTAATACTGACTGCAGCTGATGCGCTACCTCCCTGCCCATCCGTAATGGTATAGGTCAGCGAATCCGTTCCCACAAATGCAGTTTCCGGTGTAAAAAGCAGCTGATTATCGATGATACTCACCTGGCCAAGTTCTGCTGTTGCCACATCAATTGTCAGTTCATCACCATCGGCATCAGTATCATTGCCAAGTACATCGATCGTGACGCTAGCGTTACGACGAGTGGCAGCACTGTCATCATTCGCTACCGGGAAACTATTGCCGGTATTCAGCACACCGACTCCACCAGGATCTGGGATCATGCCGTTTACTTCACCATCGTCATCATTTGGGCCACCGTCTTCGAGCAGCAGTTGCACGCACCAGTAGCCTTCTATCAGTCCCTCATCCCAGCCGCTGCTTCCCGGCGGCGGACACACGCCTGGTTCTCCAGCGGCACTAAAGACCTGATTATTATCATCTTCAACAAAGTCCTGCCAGCCGCTGCCGGCAATGTATTTACGATAGACCGCCTGCGCAGGAATCGCTGCTGCCTGGGGCAAGACTATCCGGTAATCCGACAGGCCTTGTGGCAGATCGTAAATCATAAAGTCGAACAAGCCACCGGTGTTGATCACATCGTCATCATCACTAATGCTGCCTAAACTCAGGTCAAGCTGAGAGGCCCGCTCCTGTGATTTAGCAATGGCGCCCACTACCAGACATCCCACTGGCTCACCCTCAACTAAATAACGGCTTTGCTGGGCGAGTTGTTCCGGCAACAGATGACACTCATCTACCGCATCCTGATAATCATCTATACCATCACCATCTGCGTCGGCATATCCTTCTTCATCATCAGGGATCAGGTCACCGTCAGTGTCTGTATCCCCCAGCGACGCCAGCGTTGCTTTGACTAAAATGTTGCTGGAAGCACTGTCGGACATCTGCGGCGTCCCGTCATCCGTTACCGTCACGGCCAATGTGTAGACCCCGGTAGCCAGTAAAGACGGATCAAAAGAGAAGGTATCCTCGTCAGACGCAAGATTATCGATGGACGGTGTTGCCAGCCAGACATAGCTCAAACTGTCGCTGGCGTTGGCATCCGAGGCTGTCGCGGTTACCGTGACCAAACCTTCATCCTGACTGACTTTACTGCGTTGGTTATCATTCTGGCTAACTGTCAGACTGACCTCAGGGGCAATATTGGCCTCGCTGATCACTACACTGGCCTGCGTACGATTCCCCAGGTTTTGGTCTGCGCTCAGACTGATAACTAAGGTTTCATCTGCTTCGGTGTCGCTATCGGTCAGAGCATTAATGTTGATAAGCGTTTGGGTACCACTGACAAATACTACGCTGCCATCCAGTGAGTCATAATCGACACCATCTTCAGCATCGCCAGAAACGGAATAGAAAACTTCAAATGGATAAACAGGCGCAAGGCCATTGAGGAAGACTTTGACGGCGGTACTGCCGCCTTCAGCCACAACCTTATCTTTACCCAGGGTAATTAACGGGTTCACTTTTAGCTGCTGTGTATCGTTTCCGGTATTACCAGCGTCATCAGTCGCCTGCCAGTAAACCTGATGCAGACCCGGTTTGAACAAGGTACTTTGTGTCACCCGAGAAACCGCTAATGCATTGCCGGCACTGTCGGTCGCGATTGCACTGCCCAGAGCTACGCGGGTTAACAAGCCTGTAGCATTCACTTCTTTATCCGCTGGCGCGATTACCTCGGGCGCGTCTGTGTTAGCGGCAATCACCAAACTCACACCGGCACTATCAGTCCCGCCATTACCGTCCTTGATACGATATTGCAGGCTAACATCACCACTGAAACCGCTGGGCGCCTGATAGACAAGGGTTTGCCCGTCAATACTGACACTACCTGGACTGGCTTTGGCACTGGATATACTGAGGCTATCACCATCAATATCTTCATCATTTTCCAGCACCGTCAGGCTATAAATATTGTCGCTACTAAAACTCAGGCTAAAGGCATCATCATTCGCCGCAGGTACATCATTCACCGGCACCACCGTAATACTTACGGTGGCAACAGCTGAATTACTGGTACCATCATTGGCAACATAGCTGAAGCTGTCACTGCCGTTATAGTCCGCATCCGGCAAATAGGTCCAGTCACTGCCAACCGTGCTGAGCGAGCCATGTTCGGGCTGAGTCTGGACACTAAACGTCAGGCTGCTGCTGTCAATGTCCGTCGCAGTAAGACTGATGCTCAGACTACTATCTTCATCCACTGATAAGCTTAAATCATCGACTTCCGGGATATCATCCACCGCGCCAATTGCCACATTCACTGTGATGCTGTCGGTTTCGCTACCATCACTGACCTGCACGATAAAACTGTCACTGCCAGAATATTCTGCTGTAGGGCTATAACTAACAGCAACACTCAAACCGGAACTGGCGACAGCAGCGCTACCATTGCTGGCTGAGGTGGTCACGGACCAACTCAGGCTGTCATTATCAGCATCTGTCGCATTCAAGGTCAGTGAAAAGGCGGTCGGGCTGCTATCTTCATCCATGCTGACACTAACACTGCTGCCCTGCGTAATGACCGGTGCGGAGTTATAGGCTTTACTGGCGGTGGCAGTAACTGAATTGCCCACATTGCCGACACTATCAGCCAGGCTCAGGGTAAGGGTTACGGTGCCTTCACCTAATGCGCTAAGGTCTAGTCCTGACACTGTCTGAGATGTGCTGCTCACCGTGCCACTACCGCTAATGCTGCCACCGCCGCTGCTCACAATCGTGAAACTATATAAGGCTCCAGTCTCCCCGTCTGACAGAACAAAGCTGACCGACGATTCATTACTGGCATTTATGCTGGAGCTGCTAAAGCTCACGCTGTAACCCGTAGGCGGTACCAAATCAATTTCTAGTTCATCGGCACTATCATCGGTACCAATGTTACCGTATGCATCTGTCGCGGTTAGCACCAGATCATAGGTTCCATTGGCCAGCGCCGTGATGCTGTCGTCAGCGATACTCCAAGTTCCATCGGCATTATTGGTGGCGCTATAATCAACACCATCGACTGTCACCACCAGTGTGGCATCGTCATCATCAATACTGCCACTTAAGGCCGGTGAAGCATCATTGGTGGTTAACGAATCAATGCTAACAACAGGGGCGGTAGAATCCTCGGCAATGGTAACTGTTGCCACCTCGCCAGAGGTGTTACCCGCAAGATCTTCGGCTTGCAGTACAAAGTCATTTTCACTGTCGGCGGTTAAGCTTAGGCTAATCGACCATTCACCACTGGTACTGCTACCCACTTCTGCGCTCGCCAATACCGTAGCGTTATCCGCCACTCCATCACTGTCATCATCGGCGTAGGCGTTAATAGTGATACCGTCTTCACCATGGGTACCACTGATGCTGATACTGCTGGCATGGGTGGTATAATCTGCGGTCGGATCGGTAATGACAGGCTCATCCGGTGCCGTCGAGTCTTCGGTAATAGTCGGTACATCCACAGCCGATGAGGTGTTACCGGCAGTATCAGAGGCGATGACCACATAGTTGTGATCGCTGTCGGCCGTGAGATTGCGCGTAATGGCCCAACTTCCACCACTCACTACATCCGTGCCCAGCGAAGTACTGTTATCCGCACTTCCATCGTTATCATCATCGGCATACAAAGTGATGGTGATATCATCTTCGCTATGCGTACCACTGATATCATAACTGTCCGCATTCACCCAAACCTGCTCAGATGGCGCGGTTATACTGGGTGATGCGGGCGCTGAAGTATCAACTAATGCACTGCTATTAGTTTCACTTGTATAGGTAAGATCTGCATCATTGCCACCAGTATCCTGAATGGTATCGCCATTTAAGCTAATGCCGCTGCTTAATGCTGTTACACCGTCCGTGTCATTATCGCCACTTTGTACCGTATAAGAATACGTCAGCACTCCGGAGGATTCTCCCACATAGGTTGCCTGCTCGGTGGCACTGCCAATGTACAAATCCAAGGTGGAATTACTGCCACTTACGGTGACGTCTTCAGTAAGCGTGACGTTGACAGATATGCTATCTCCAGCCGCAAAATTGCCACTGCCGATGACTACAGACGAAACAGAAGGTGAGCTAGCATCGAGGCTAGCGGTATCTGTCACCGCTGACGAGGTATTGCCTGCGGTATCCGTTAAGGTCACCGATAAGGTCAGCGTCCCGTCACTCAGCCCGGTTAAATCCAGCCCGGTAATTTGTTGAGCGGCGGTAGAAATACTCTCGGTTCCCGTCACATCTGTGCCGCCACCGCTACTGCTAATCGTATAGCTCGCACTCGCACCGACTTCGGCACTGGCAAAGGTGAAACTCGCAGCGCCATAGTTAGTGCTATCCAAAGAGGTATCATCAAAGCTCACCGACATACCACTCGGTGCGGTGGTATCCAGCGTTGCGGTATCCGTAACGGCTGTTGCGCTATTACCCGCGGTATCCGTCAGCACAACCGACAGAGTCAACGTGCCATCCCCGAGGCCGCTCACGTCCAACCCACTGATTTGCTCACTGGCAGAACTTAGGGTTTGGCTCCCTGTCACAATAGTCCCACCGCCACTGCTACTGATGGTGTAGCTGGCACCGGCTCCAACTTCGGCACCCGCGAAGGTAAAGCTGACGGAGCTCGCTTCACTGCTATTAACAGTGCTGTCATCAAAGCTGACCGACTGGCCACTTGGTGCGGTGGTATCGATCTCAAAGCTTGTGATGCTAAGGGCAGAACTGTCGTTACCGGCACTATCAGTGACTGTCACGGTACAATCTGAGTAGGTCCCATCCGCCATCGCTGTGCTGTTATCTGTTTGTGTCAGAGTAATGGTGTTTGAACCACTACTAATTGCGCCTTCACTGGCACTGCCACAACTACCGCCAACCTCGAGCGTGCCCGCTTCATTGGTGGTAAAGGTATAAGATGGCGTGCTGTCATTAGAGGGCGTGCTCACCGCCGTCACTTCACTGACAGTTGGACCGGTGGTATCTAACGTGATGGTATCCGTCACTGCGCTTGAGGTATTACCCGCCGTGTCTGTTAGAGTCACAGATAACGTCAGCGTGCCGTCTCCTAAGCCGCTTAGATCCAGACCACTGATTTGGTCAGTTGCTGTGCTCATGGTTTGACTACCTGTAACATTGGTGCCGCCGCCACTGCTACTGATGGTGTAGCTGGCACTAGCTCCAACTTCAGCACCCGCGAAGGTAAAGCTGACGGAACTCGCTTCACTGCTATTAACAGTGCTGTCATCAAAGCTGACCGACATGCCACTCGGTGCAGTGGTATCCAGTGTTGCAGTATCCGTAACGGCTGTTGCGCTATTGCCCGCGGTATCCGTCAGCACAACCGACAGAGTCAGCGTGCCATCCCCGAGGCCGCTCAGATCCAACCCACTGATTTGCTCACTGGCAGAACTTAGGGTTTGGCTCCCTGTCACAATAGTCCCTCCGCCACTGCTACTGATGGTGTAGCTGGCACCGGCTCCAACTTCGGCACCCGCGAAGGTAAAGCTGACGGAGCTCGCCTCACTGCTGTTAACAGTGCTGTCATCAAAGCTGACCGACTGACCACTTGGTGCAGTGGTATCGATCTCAAAACTGGTGATGCTAAGGGCAGAACTGGCGTTATTTGAACTATCCGTCACTGTCACTGTGCAGTCAGAATAAGTGCCATCGGCAAGCGCCGTGCTGTTATCTGATTGGGTCAGGATAATGGTTTGATTACCGGCACTGCTGATGGTGGTGGAAGATGAGGTACCACAACTTCCTCCGACCTGGAACGTACCGGTTTCATTAGTCGTAAAAGTATAAGAAGGCGTGCTGTCGTTAGTGGGCGTGCTCACCGCCGTCACTTCGCTCAGAGTTGGACCTGTGGTATCAACCGTAAAACTGGTGATCGTAAGTACAGAGCTTGCATTGCCAGTGCTATCAGTCGCCGTTACTGTACAATCGCTATAGGTGCCGTCCGCGAGTGCACTGCTACCATCGGTTTGGGTCAACGTAATAGTTTGATTACCCGTACTGCTGATGGTCGTCGAAGAAGACGTGCCACAACTGCCTCCAATACTAAAGCTACCCGTTTCATTAGTGCTAAAGGTATAACTCGGGGTCGTATCATTAGCCGGAGTGGTAACTGCGGTAACTTCACTAAGGCTTGGCGCAGTGGCATCGACGACAAAGCTATTTATCGCCAACGCCGAACTGACATTACCGACACTGTCAGTCACTATGACTGTGCAATCGCTATAGGTACCATCCGCGAGTGAACTACTGTTATCGGTCTGGGTTAGACTAATACTGTTCGAGCCGCTGCTAATGGCACCTTCGCTGGTGCTGCCACAGCTGCCGCCCACAGCTAAAGTACCCGCCTCATTGGTCGTAAAGCTATAGTCAGGCGTACTGTCGTTAGTCGGGCTGGTAACAGCTGTCACGACGCTTAACGTCGGTGCGGTGGTATCTATTTCAAAACTGGTGATGCTAAGAACTGAACTGTCGTTACCGGCACTATCAGACACGGTTACTGTACAATCCGAATAAGTCCCGTCTGCAAGTGCTGTACTGTCATCAGATTGGGTCAGGGTAATGGTTTGGTTACCCGAACTGCTGATGGTGGTTGAGCTAGAACTACCACAACTACCTCCCACATCAAACGAACCTGTTTCATTAGTGGTGAAGGTGTAATTAGGCGTACTATCGTTACCTGGAGTGCTTACTGCTGTTACTTCGCTGATGGTGGGGCGAGTAGCATCAATGCTATCTGCGTTCTGACTAATGGCCGTCGTATAAGTACTGCTGCTATTGCCTGCGGCGTCATCCAGAATAAAACTGACAGGGATGCTATCGCCTGCCGCCCGATCTGTATTCCCCGCCACAACCGTATAAGTCGCGCTATAGCTATTATCTGCATTATCCGTAAAGCCAGTGACTGATACACCGTTCACTGTACCGGTATTCAGGCTCAGACCCGTTTCGCCCGCAGTGATAGTGACTGTAACCGCATCGCCAATTTTCATGGCAGTATTCGGAATAGAAACACTGCTAATCACAGGTGAGTTGGCATCAATCGCATCTGCATTCTGACTAATAGCGGTGGTGTAAGTACTGCTACTGTTGCCTGCGGCATCATTCAGCACAAAACTGACCGGGATGCTATCGCCTGCGGCGCGATCTGTATTTCCCTCCGCGACCGTATAAGTGGCACTGTAGGTGTTATCAGCATTATCCGTAAAACCAGCGACAGACACACCATTCACTGTGCCGGTATTCAGGCTCAGACCGGTTTCGCCGGCAGTGATAGTGACTGTGACCGCATCGCCAACTTTCATGGCTGTATTCGGAATAGAAACACTGGTGACAGTGGGCGCATTGGCATCTATGGCATCTGAGGCCTGGCTAATGGCGGTACTATAGGTTGAACTGGTATTACCGGAAGAATCTGTCAGGGTGAAACTCACCGGAATATCGCTGCCTGCTGCAACATCGGTACCGCCAGAAGTGACAGTAAATTGGGCGGTGTAAGTGGTGTCATTGGTTTTAGATAAACTGGAGAGCGTAAAGCCACCAATGGTGCCACTAATCCCACCGCTGCCACTGGTATAGTCATCGCTGTCACTGCTAACGGTGATAGTAGCCGTGACAGTATCCCCAATTTTCATTGTGCTGTTAGGGATAGACACACTGCTAATGGTGGGAGCAGTCGAATCATAGGTAAGCTTATTATCGACGCTAAAGTCATCAAGTCTAAGTGGATAGTAAACCTTTGCATTACAGCCACTAGCGTTAACTATGAAATGGGTAATCTGTGCTCCAATGAGGTTGCTCAAGGGAACTGTCCCACTCCCGGATAGCGTAAAACTATCTGATACCGTGCCACCACCGTAAAGATAGCCCGTCACATCAGCACTCGAACAATTGTAACCACCATATGTAGAAAAGTTGATTTCAGTAAGCTGGAAAGACTGAACATTCGTGCCATCCGCAGCGAATTCTAAATAGCCATTGGTTGCTGAAGACGAGTAATCCAGATAAAGGCTTCCATCCGCAAAACTACTATCATATGCATATACATTTTCTGAACCGGTAAAGACGATATGGCCATCGGTCGATGTTAAACTTGTGGAACCGCTCGTTCCACAGCTCGCACCCGCGGTACAAAAATCACTTGCCACATATTGTTCTACTGCAAGAATAGCTGAAAAGTCCTGTAACGCCGATGCAGAAAAAACCTGGCTATCAATCTGGCCACGCTGAATTTCTAACGCCCAGTCTCCACCCAGACGAGCATTCCCGGTTTTATTATTGGAGGCTGCTACATCCACATGGCTATTGCCATGGATCAGGTTTAACAGTGCTTCGCCCTGTTGGCCCTTAGCTAAATCGCAACCGTACAGCAACAAATCCCCGCCGGGTTTAACAGCCTGATTTAACTCGGAAAAAAAAGCACCGTCTTGCTCAAGCTGTTGCTGATCTACATTGGTGTTCCCCAGTTGCAGCTGACCTGCGCCGGCATGAGAAAACAGATGCACAGCATCCAAATCATGATAATCGGCCAGAATAGCGCGCAATTGCGCCAGGCCATCGAGGTCAGATTCAATGAAACGTATCTCGGCGTCTGGAATAAGATTGGCGCTAAACAGCTGTGTATCCGGTACGGCCCTGTCGATAATAATCAGCGTTGTTACTGCCTTACCCTGGGTTAACGCCAGTTCATCCGGTGCGGATAACTGAACCTGTTCAGGTACATTCCCTGTCACCAAGGTCAATGCCTGTTCTGGCTCAGGCAGATTAAGCCGCTGCTGCGCTGACAAGCGGTTGGCAAGTGCCATATCCTGCAAGCGTGGTTGACCTGAGATGCTGCCGCCCTGATACGCTTTACGTTGCGACCCAACGTAGGTTCGATAACTGGCACTGGGCTGACCATACAAACCAAACGGCAGCAATAAGGCGACAATCGGATTCCACAGATGTAGCTTCATTTAAGGTTCCTTACATCGACGACAGTTAGTGTTTTGCGGCAATGATGCTGGCGTTGGTACCAGCATGATCCAACCAGAACGCCATCTCCTGATACTTGCTAAACAAATCCGGGGGCAGGATGTTACGCCTGGGCGCAAACTCAACGGATTTGCGTACCCGGTGCAAGCCATCTACCCCGAGCTTTTGATCAAATTCGGGTACGTCATATTCCACTTGCGTAAAGTCATGTTGAAAGTGTGGCAAACCCATAAACTGGTACAGCAGTTCCATACTACGTGCGGGGTTTGACACCAGTAAATCGTAATCCAGCAGTAATAAGCGTTCGGAATGTTCGCCGTAATAGGCTTCTTTGAGGGCCGTCCAGGCACTGCCCACAGTGCCGTTTGCGGAAATAAGTGACTCACAGCGGCTATACACAGTACCGCGATTGGCAGGGGTAAACATGCGGCTGTAATCGAAGGGATTTTTTCGGTAAATGCGTTCGAAACTGTCCATGATCCAGGCTGGATTGCGCACACAACACACCATTTTAAAATGCGGAAACAGCTCCACCAGCTGATGCATGCGAGCCGTCCAGATCCGATTGGTATCAAAGATGACGGCCTTTGTCGCCTGATCCTCGTAATAGGCCCGAAAGATTGCCGAAATCAGACGCTGACGCTTGGCACTATCGAAAAACGTATAGAACTCACTATTCGCCCCCGTTTGTTCCAAACTGGAATTCATTAAGGCAGCAACCGGACTCGACATACTGGCATGGAAGTCTGGGTTTTGCCGCAATATCGCCGCCAATAGCGTTGAACCTGAACGCGGTAAACCCGATATAAAATGGATATTGGACTGCATCATTCCTTAACGCCTTATGCTCTCTGCTATTCATGTTTTACGTTGCAAAACAACATGGTCTAGTCTTTAAAGCGTAGAAAATAATCACCAATATGAAAGGGATATGCAGACATTATCTTTACCGAGAGGCCTTGGATTGCGTATAGCAGGTCCTGCAGATACCGCATTTTTGCAGGACTTGTTCCATTCAACACGCCAACAATTCTATCTCGCAGAGCAAGAAAATGAGTATGTGAGGCTGGTAATTGACAGTCAGCTGGATATTCAGCAACAAGGCTATGCCGAACAATTTCCAAACGCGATTCATTTCATTATTGATAAACTCGGCACCAAGATTGGAAAACTTACCTTGGATTTTGGCCACAATCTTGTGCATATCATTGATATTGCTTTTATTCCTGACGCTCGTATGCAGGGATATGGAAAAGCGCTGATTCAAGCGGTGCAGCATATCGCTCAAAAACAGCATTTACCGGTAGGGTTATCCGTCGAGAAACAGAACACGCAAGCCAGACAACTCTACACAATCATGGGATTTGTCACCGAAGATGTGAGTCTCACCCACGAATTTATGCTCTGGTATCCTAACGGTAGATAGAAAAGAGGGAGGAGGTAGGCTCATGATATCTCATGAACCTAACATTGATAAAACTAACCTCTCGGCGGAAAAACTCCCACCAGGGCAATACTGAAGTTCACTGCAGTAAAGGGATCCAGCGTACTGAAAGACTGCCCCAAACCAGAATTAGCGACCGTGACCTGACCACTTAACGAACCACCCGACTCACTAATACCACCAAGATCAACCAGCTTCGTCGGGTCAGGATTAGATTTATAGATCTGTTCTGGCTGATCCTGAGGACCACCGGTTGCTTTCGACTGAGCTAAAAAAGCGCCGGTTGACGGTGTGGCTGAGTCTCCTTCTTCGGTGGTTGCCTCCAGATTAACCGTCGCAGCAGAGCCCCCTGTCGGTGTAAAAGTAGCAGCATGGTTGTGGGCAGGCATATTATCGTAAGTTAATGTGTGGGTTTGAGAACCGCCCATTTGCCCCATGGTAAGTTGCATCTGGCCCAGCGTTGATCCTCCCATATAAAACCCAACCGGAACGCGGGAATTTAAGTTTGGTAAGCCAAACGTGGTTCTTGCATCACCGCCAAAACGCGTCCCTAGCAACGCAAATACCGCATTGTGCTGACTAATGGGTAACAGCGCACCATTACAAAACGCCCAGTTTTCTGGAGGGTAATTAAAGCCAAACATCGATATTTGGCCGATAAAAGGTTCTGACATGTAATTCTCCTTACTCGTTAGGATGCAATCCATGATTCAGCCAAATACCCGATAGCTACTGGATTTAAGATAAAGAAACAAAAGAAAGACTAGGCTATCTTTCCGGTCACACTGATTTGATAATCCATGTCACCGATTGGGCTTAAAAATAATTTTAAGCGCCCAAAAGCTGGATGAATGAAAGTATAGATACCGTCGCTGCAACGACCGGGGAGTGAATCTTTCAGGAATACACTAAAACTTTGCCATTGCACATTATTTAAATCGTGCTGAGATACTGCGCGGATGATCATACCAAGCTGATTGCCCACCCCATCTTCCACGTAAATGTCTTCACCGCTAATCTGAGAAAGTACATTATAAGTAAACATTTCCATCGCTTATTTTCCCACTTTCACGTTCGAAGTTAGACCGACAATTGTTACCAGCAGCAACGCCAGTAAACGCTTTCGGCTACTCAATAAAAGATAGAAAACTCTCAGATAGTTTCCACACTTGTCACAAGTGTTTAGAGAAAATAATTTTTTATAGGAGTAACAGCTAGGTTAAAAGCTCAAACGATATTCAAGGCTTACGCGGTTATCTTCAGAATGGTCGGCAAATACTGAGTGATTGTGATTGTCCCAACGCTGCTACGTATACTTGGGAGGATTTGATTACCTTTTGAAAAGAGAGTTGGGATAAAATACTTAAATGGCTCTGTTATTTCGTTTTCAGGCTACAGGGTCACGTGAGACCTGATAGTTTTCGAATGTATAAATGAGTTGAAAAGAGCCGATGTCAGTCGACTCTTTTCAATTAAGATTACATTATAGGCAATGTAATGGTTCCGGTTTCTATATCGCCCGACAACGTCTCATATGAATAAGTAAACGTCATAGAATTTTCGTTGTCATCCGTATTATCATTAAAATTACCAGAGTATAGAGTTAGTCTGTAATAGACACTGCCATTTGGTAAAGATGTTCCCCTAATATATGACCAGTCTGAGCCATTCACAACGGTTTCATTGCTTGCAACATTTACGATTAGGTAGTCGCTTAAATACACCGAGCCACTGCTTACTATTGTGAAATATTCCGATTCTGTCTCACTCACACCATCTTCAGTTATCAATGACTGTTTGAGTGTAAAATTTTCTAATGTTTCAATAGATCTTGGAAGATATAACCTTACAGAGCCTGAATTCTCAGTAACTGTTGATGCCTCTCCGGCAGTATTTACTGTTTTGATTACCTCACCATTGGTATAATAATTACCATTATCAAGCACCAAATCTGCAATATCAAAAGCATCAGGATCTGTAGTAATACTATAACTATCGCTCGATATATCTTCAGTAACGTTATCCGCCAGAGTCGTTACCTCTCCAACGTCAAAGGTATAATCTGTGTTACTCTCAAGGGGCACTACTGGCGTTATTTTTAAACGAGTATTATTTAAGTCCAGAATATAATCAACACCGACTGCAACATCGCTAGCTTCAATAAGAGTAGAGCCAGCAACAACCAAGTCAGAGTCACTTTCATCACCAGGTGTTACTGTGATGACATCATCTTTAACCAGAGATACACTTGTCGAATCAATGGCTACAGGCTCAGAATAAAATACGGTATAGCTACTATCTGATTCATCGAAGTGCTCAAGCACCATTTCAAGATTAGAATCCCCTGCGAGAGGGTTGAGTTCCAGTAAGATATCCAAGCTATCTAAAATAGGAGAGGAGTAACTTAAATTATTCGCTTCGTTAGAGGCATAAATATAAATTGAGCCATCTTCTGCAACTAATCTAAGTACTGCCGATTCATAAAGAGTATCGTCCTGCTCAAACGATGGGATATCAATAGAAATGGTATTCCCTTCAACATAGTCCATTCTGATGCTTAGGACGTGCTGCTGAGTTAACTCATCATAAGTCGATGAAATATCTTCATTATATTCATCATCAACAAGTAACTGGCCTTCGCTAAGGTACTCTAGAGTTTCGTTTATCAGGCTAACACGTATTTCAATTTCCAATAATTCTGCACCAATATCTTGCAGATAAATCGTTTCACTTTCTAATGTATTAGCATATTCAATATAAAGATTATTTCCCGACTGATAATCATCATTTTCAGCTTCATAATCAGCAGATCCATCATCATCTAAATCTAGAGATGCACTAAGAGAAACATAAATATATTTTGGTAAAGTAACTAAATAAGTCCCATCGGCTTCTTGGTAAGTTGCAATATGAGCATATTGCTCAGAAAGACTACTACTGCCAGAATCAGAAAAACCTTTGATGTTCAATCCACTTACTGGGGTATTATCTTCACTATCGAGAATTGAAAAAAAGACTTCCGTGGGTATCGAGACTGATAAAGTACCCAAATCCTGCTATCCACTCCCGGATTCAACTTCATTTGTGCTCGCAGAAAAAAGTCTTGTTACATACCCTTCAGCTTCAACAATCACACTAATATCCGAGCTTGCTGGCACCCCCTCAATCTCAAACAAACCATCTGCATCAGTTTGAGCTGAGCCAAGGCTTGTCTTACCGGCCATTATAGTAACGTTTGCAGATGCTAATGCCTCATCAGTGTAGATATCACTGACAACGCCATAAACTGATACAGAAGCAACCTGTTCTTCGATAGCTGAGATAACATCATCATTATTGCTGTCTTCAACCTCAATACAACCAGTCAGCAAAGAAGACATTAGGGCAAAAGCAAATATTCCCGAGCGCATATAATCATCCTTAATATTTATCATTATTCGAATGTATGGAAGGAAGCAGAACAAACGCGAATGGTGAAGCTGGTCGTAATGGGCATCCTTCCCAAATTACATTTTTAGCATACCTAACTCATTCATTTTCTTGAAGATATATTTCACTTTATCAAGAATATCAATATGTATAGCTAATATCTAAAAGCTCAAACGATATTCAAGGCTTACGCGGTTATCTTCAGAATGGTCGGCAAATACTGAGTGATTGTGATTGTCCCAACGCTGCTGCGTTACGGCAAACTCCCAGCTATGTTGCTCGTTGATAGGAATAACCGTTGATTTGAAGCCGACAGAATAGCTTTGCGGTAAATATAAAGCGCCAAGCGCATCAGCAGTAAATCGTGGACGATCCTGATAAGCAAGAGATACAGAGACATTTAATTGTTCGGACAGCGCAACTGAAGGTTCAACAAACAAACTTTGTGTTTGGATTTTTTGTTGGTAAACACCCCATTCAATTTTACCTTCGGCATAGTTGATACCTGCAGACATTGAAAGAGTGCGGTTAATCGGACGAGTAAACGTCAGATCGTAATCCAGATGACGACAGCCACGAAAATCGATAGCAGATTTATCCAACTCTACTTTTGCATCCTCAGCCAGCAAACTTCTAAACCAATCAATCCCTGACTGCACAAAGTCGTCCCCAGCCATCGCTGACTGACAAAAAAGCAGAGAGAACATTACGCTGACTTTTTTCATGGGATACCTCCGACCTAATCTATGGATGAAATATAACCATTAAGCGAAGGCGTTACCGTCTGTTCAAAATACCATCAGTATTAGCTTTAATAACCTATCTATTTAAGATTTATTAAGTGCTTGTATTAAAGTCAGTTTAAGAAAAGAAAAAACCCTCGCAGTGGAGGGCTTTGTCATAATTAAATTGGGTTGGCTTCGATTATTGGCTGACCATTGCTACCTGATTTGGCAGTTCCGTGGTCAGTGCATCCCGGTGCGCAATAATTTCAATTGTCATTTGCTCGGGATAAAAGCGCATAGTTGCCATGGCATAATCTGACTGCATTTGCATGTCGGCTACCATAGTCTGCTGACTTTGTTTAAATTCGATGTTAGTGTCGATTTGCTGCTGCAAACACTGGCTGTTAATTTCGAAGCTTTTGGCATCCATACAGTCAAACGCGTTATCTGCAGCCAATGCAGACGTAGCCATAGATACACTAACAACAACAGCTGAAATAGTACGTTTTACCATTTTGATTACCTCTTTAAACCAGTATTACACCCAGATGCTAGCATAAAAAAGCATCACAACTCCAGCATTTAAGCTCACAACTTTGTGACAGCAATATGACAAAAATACCACCAGGAAAAATTATTTCAGTTAAAGAGCATTTTGAACACGTGTTGCAGCAAGCCAAAACTTGCCAATTATGTGCAGAGCAACTTCCTCTTGAACCCCGAGCGATTATTCAGGGCAGTTCCACTGCGAAACTACTGATCGTCGGACAAGCACCCGGAATTCGTGCCCATAATGCAAATAGGCCTTGGAATGACCCCTCGGGCGAGCGCTTACGCAGTTGGTTAGGATTAACAGAAGCCCAATTTTATGACGAAACAAAAATTGCGATTTTACCTATGGGGTTTTGTTATCCCGGCACAGGGAAATCAGGAGATCTGCCGCCATTAAAAATGTGTGCAGTAACTTGGCATAAACGCTTAACCGCGTTAATGAAGATAGAGAAAATACTGCTGATAGGCCAATATGCGCAGCAGTATTATTTACAAGATAAATTGACTGTCACTCAACGATTACAACAATCATCATCCTATCCATCACAATATCTGTTGATGCCACATCCATCCCCCAGAAACAATCGCTGGTTAAAGCAACATCCCTGGTTTGAAGGCAAACACCTGCCTCTGATACAAAAACAGGTTTTTAAGCTCTTGATACATGAATGATTATTTTTGGCCGTGAAGAAAGTTGACTAAATCTTCGAAAGGCATGGGCTTAGCATACATGAAGCCCTGCGCTTCATCGCAGCCAAGTTTTAACATAAAACTCGCCTGCTCACGCTTTTCAACCCCTTCAGCAATGGTTTGCAATCCCAGCTTTTTACCAAGCGTGACGATCGTTTCTGCAATGAAAGCCTGACTGCCAGGTTCGACTTCGTGAATAAAGGAGCGGTCCACCTTCAAACGATCTAAAGGCAACTTCTGCAAATAATTCATTGATGAAAAGCCGGTACCAAAATCATCGATAGCGATCTTCACTCCAAATTTTTTCAATTCAGTCAGTGAATCAATCACAATTTGCGGCTCATCCATGACCACACTTTCAGTGATTTCCAATTCCAGAGCTGCTGGCTCAATTTTATGGCGATTGACTGAATCTTTCACCATTTCAACAAATTGCAAGTCCCTGAATTGGGGCATAGAGATATTAACGGCCACTCGCAAAGACGAAAATCCTTTGCTGGCAAGAATGCTTAGATGCTTGCAGGCCTCATCTAATACCCACGCTCCAATATCCAAAATAAGCCCAGAATACTCAGCTAAAGGAACAAATACACCTGGAGATATGAAACCACCATCACTGGTAGGCCAGCGCAATAGTGCCTCCATACCAACAATCTTTTCGGTGACTAAATCGACCTGTGGCTGGTACCAAACCTGGAGACGCCGGTCAGCAAAGTCATTCCGTAACTGCCGGATCATATCCAAACGCCAAGTGGTTTTCTCTTCCATCTCAGGCGCATAAAATTCAAAGTTACTGGTTGGATTCTTTTTCGCCCGGTTAAGGGCAATATTGGCCTGCTTAAGACGGTTAATCCCGGTACACTTATCTTCCGTGATAGCGGCATAGCCAAGGGTAATATTCACTGGCAGCAGATGGTCACCCGCTTTAAACGGACTCATAAACAGTTTTGTAACGAGGTCCGGCTGTAAGTCGGACTCTGTACCCAGTAATCCAAATACGTCAGCGCCAATTCGTCCCATCTTGACTCTGTCAGCGAATGTTTCTTCCAATCGCTCAGTGACCGCCAATAACAACAGGTTACCCGCATCTTGTCCCAAACCATCATTCACATCAGAGAAATGATTAATATCAATTAACACCAGTACAGTCTTTGCCCGCACCGCTTCGACAGGACGAATGGCATCCAACATATTAATGAATTCATTGCGGTTTGGCAGCTTGGTGAGCCAGTCTCGAAACGCAGCATTACGGAGCTGGTGAAATAAATTCACATTCTCATATCCCACCGAAATGCTTGATAAAAACACTTCGATAAGCTGCTTATGTACCTCACTGATTTCATGACTTAATTGCAGATAGACAGCAGCTTCATAGCCAGAGCTGTTCAGGTAAAGAACGGTAAAATCCGGAGTATATACATGCTGGCGCTGTTTTAAGCACTGAGTAACGTAGTAAACGATTCTGTCGTTATGCAGATTTTCAAGCTTCTGATTAATGTAGCTGGCAAATTCACCTGCAGCGCCGAGTACATATACGCCATCATCATCTTTATCTAATACCGAGCCTGCTCGCGCACAGACAACCCCGCCAGCATCTAATCCAACCAGCGAGCTTATTTGAGTAACCACGCCCTCGCAAAACCCTTTAACCGAATGTTCTTCAAACAAGTTTGCGGACGAAGCAATGATCTTTTCCAAGCCAATCCGGCTCTGATTGATTGTCAGAATCTGCTGATAGGAACGAATGGAAGCAATGATGGTAGTAACCAGCTTGCTGCGGGTAAGTTCGGTTTTGGTTTTATAATCGTTGATGTCATATTGCTTGATGACGCTTTCTTCAGGCGCATATCCAGGCTGGCCTGTACGCAAAATGATACGCGGTTCTACCAGCCCCAATTCTTCACGCATTTTCTTCGCCACAATCAAACCGGCATCATCGGTTTCCATCACCACATCTAACAAGATAATGGCGATACTGGGTCCGTGCTTACGAATAAATTCGAGCGCTTCTTTTCCTGAGTAGGCGTGATGAAACTCTAATCTGCGATCTGCAACGATCAAATCAGATAGCGCGAGTTTGGTAACGGAATGAATTTCTTCATCATCGTCGACCACGAGAACGTTCCAGCTGTGCAGTACTTCATCCTCAGACTGCTGTCCCGTCTCCTCTTCCAAAAAGACCAGTTCATCATTCTCGTATTGAGTTGAACTCATTTATACATCCGCTTGCCAACGACAAAAAACACATAGAGATCTAATATTTAACCATACCTTAATATTTAGCAACGACAAATTAGTCCAGCTTCCCGCTAAATTCCAACTGCCTCCGCCCGATAGATATAAAGATAAGACTTATCTTTCAGCCTGTTATATGATCTTTGAGAGACCACACGCAACATGACAGCATCTTTCAAGATGAAAATTGATTCCAATTTGCCACAAATCCCTGTGACTCGCAGCAACCAGGCCAGCCAGACTGTGCCGGCAAAACAGGAAGCAAATTCGAGCGCCTCTGATGATCGCACCATCAAAGGACAGGAATCAATTCAACAACGCATGCTGTACTGGTTTTCACGTGCTGGTATCAGCCCGAGGCAGCCAGGCAGATCCAATCAGGAACTGCTTACCAATGTGCGTAAACGCCAACAATATGTAGCAGCTCAAAAGCTAACAAACCTCGAAACCATATTAGAAAAGGCGATGAATAACTGTCTAACATCAGGCAGCAAAGAGCAGTTAGATCCAGATTGGTTTTTTAATTACATTCAGATGGCTGAAAATATTCATTCACAGCCAATGCAAGAACTCTGGGCGAGTATTTTCGCCTATGAGGTCAGTCAACCCGGTAGTTTTTCTCTGCGTACCTTAAAAACACTACAGCAACTCACTCAAAGAGACGCAAAAATACTGCGTAAAGCAGTGAGCATGGCACTGTCTAAGCGCCATCTGAGCACGATGCAATTAATCAGTGGCTTCACTCAAAAGCCCAGCGTGTTGTCTTTTTTCCGACTTTCCAGACAACGTAATATAAACCTTGCCCAGTTTGGATTGAGCTATCCGGATATTTTGGCCTTGATGGATATGGGAATTCTGTTTGGAGAAGAAATTGAGTCCGCAGAATTAGATCTCAATAAACGCCAGGAATGGCTATTTGGCCAGCAGCCCTTTCATTTTGCGCCACGCACCAATGGTCTTTTATTTCGTTATTATAAATTCACCAGCACTGGCACCGAGTTAGCCAGACTCGTCATTGGTGAGCCTAACCAAAGCTATTTAGAACACTTGAAACAACTGATGACACCTCAGTTTGAAATCAATACTTAACCGCTTCCTACGATTAAGTGTCCTAAATAACCCGGATTAGATACCATCACCGTATTCGTGCAATCCGCACTCACGTTTCAAGCCGAAGAAACGTGTATCTTGTTCTGACATACCCACTTCCAGTGGGCGCGTCGTGTGCCAATCACCAATCGAAACATACCCCTGTTCCCACAAAGGATGGTAGGGTAAATCATATTCCTTCAGATAATAATGAAGGTCTTTGTTACTCCAATCGATAATCGGATGCACTTTAAAACGGCCACCAGATACTTGCAGCACGGATAGCTTTTCACGGCTATCTGACTGGCTGCGGCGCAGACCGGCAAACCAAATTCCGACATTCAACTCTTTTAATGCACGCTGCATAGGCTCAACTTTATTTTCAAAGTTGTATGCCTCAATGCCTTCAACGCCCTGCTCCCAACGCTGACCATAGCGCGCTTCTTGCCATGCTGGTGATGTTTCAGAGCGATACACTTTGAGATTCAAGTCTAAGCGCTGAGTTAACTCATCAATAAACTGATAGGTTTCCGGAAACAGATAGCCTGTATCCGTTAGCACAATCGGCATATCCGCTTGTGCCTGGGTTAACATATGCAGACTGACAGCAGATTGCACACCAAAGCTGGATGACAGAATCGCCTGGCCCGGCAAATTGGCTAACGCCCAAGCCACGCGTTGTTGCGCTGTCATACTCTCTAGTTGGCGATTAATTGCCGCCAACTGTTCTTTGGTGATGGTACTGGCATCCAGTGGCGTATTCGCCACTGAATTAACCGTAATTACGCTATCAGGCATAAAAGTCCTTAGCGGAATCAATGACTTCAGCGACCACGCCAGCGCGGATCACGAAATCACCAAAGCTTTCGCTTTGCTCACGCTCTTTGGCCCAACGACCAATCAACGTATCCAGTTCGTCCATAATCTGCTGTTCGCTGATGTTTTCCTGATACATCTTAGGAATGCGCGTACCCTGGCGATTGCCGCCTAAGTGCAAGTTGTATTTACCCGGACCTTTACCAACAAGGCCGACTTCGGCCAGCATGGCGCGGCCACAACCGTTTGGACAACCTGTCACACGGAAAATGATGCTGTCAGACGCCATATCGTGTTTGGCTAAAATGCCTTCCAGTTGCGTTACCGCATCAGGCAGGTAGCGTTCAGCTTCCGCCATCGCTAATGGGCAGGTTGGCAAGGCCACACAGGCCATAGAATCCTGACGCTGCGCGCTAACGCCATCGTCCATCAGACCGTGATCGCGAGCGATTTTCTCAATCGTCGCTTTATCTTCTGCGGCGACACCAGCAACAATCAGGTTCTGGTTGGCAGTCATACGGAAATCGCCTTTGTGGATCTTGGCAATTTCAGCACAGCCGGTTTTCAGTGGCTTGCCTGGGAAATCCAGAATACGACCGTTTTCGATGAATAAGGTCAGGTGGAACTTACCGTCCACACCTTCAACCCAACCAAAGCGATCACCACGGCCAGTAAATTCATAAGCACGGCTTGGTGCAAACGTCACACCTGCGCGACGTTCTACTTCGGCTTTGAAATTATCCACACCAACACGCTCAAGGGTGTACTTGGTTTTGGCATTCTTACGGTTAACCCGGTTACCCCAGTCACGCTGAGTGGTGACCACCGCCGCCGCAACTGCCAAGGTATCGTCTAATGGGATAAACCCAAAATCATCCGCACGACGTGGGTAAGTAGACTGATCACCATGAGTCATGGCCAGGCCACCGCCTACCAATACGTTAAAGCCTACCAGTTGGCCAGCTTCGGCAATGGCCACAAAGTTCAGGTCATTAGCGTGCACATCCACGTCGTTTTGCGGCGGGATCACAACGGTAGTTTTAAACTTACGTGGTAAGTAGTTACTACCTAAGATTGGCTCTTCGTCAGTGCTTTGCAGCTTCTCACCGTCTAACCAAATTTCCGCATACGCTCGAGTTTTTGGCAGTAGATGTTCGCTGATTTTCTTCGCCCACTCATACGCCTGCTGATGTACTTCAGATTCCACCGGATTTGAAGTACACAGCACGTTACGGTTCACGTCACCGGCAGTTGCAATAGAATCCATGCCAACACGGTTCAGCATCTGGTGCATGTTTTTAATATTCGGTTTTAATACACCGTGGAACTGGAAGGTCTGACGGGTGGTTAAACGAATACTGCCATACATGGTTTCTTCGGCCGCGAATTTATCAATGACCAGCCACTGCTCGGGGTTGATTACCCCACCTGGCAAACGGGCACGTAACATGACGTTATGCAGAGGCTCCAGCTTTTGCTTGGCACGTTCGGCGCGAATATCACGGTCGTCTTGCTGGTACATACCGTGGAAACGGATCAGCTGGAAGTTGTCAGCGGTAAAACCACCGGTCAGATCATCTTTCAGATCGGCTTCGATGGTACCGCGCAGGAAATTACTTTGGGCTTTCAGGCGTTCGTTGTCCGCCAGTTTGCCTTTTACAATAAACTTGTCGTTATCAGTGCTCATTAATATACATCCTTCTGGTAACGTTTAGCGCGGCGCAGTTCATTCACGTACTGCTCGGCTTCTTCGCGGCTCTTGTTACCATGTTTTTCTACCACTTGAATCATGGCATCGTTCACATCTTTGGCCATACGGTTAGCGTCACCACATACATAAACGTGAGCGCCTTCTTCCAACCAGCGATAGAACTCTTCACCTTGTTCAAGGATACGATGTTGCACATAAATCTTTTCTTTTTGGTCACGTGAGAATGCCAGGCTGATCTTATTCACCAAACCTTCTTTCACGTAACGTTGCCATTCCACCTGATACAGGAAGTCCTGGGTAAAGTTCGGGTTACCGAAGAACAACCAGTTTTTGCCTTCGGCACCTTCCGCATCACGCTGTTGCATAAACGCACGGAATGGCGCGATACCGGTTCCCGGACCAATCATGATCACAGGCGTATCGCCATTTTCTGGCAAGCGGAAGTTATCGTTATGTTCAATGAACACACGCACTTCGTCGCCTTCTTCTAAACGCTTGCTTAAGAAGCCTGATGCGCCGCCCTGATGCAGGCTACCGTGCGCGTCATACTCAACCAGACCGACCGTAAGGTGTACTTCGTCTTCCACCTCAGCCTGACTTGAGGCAATCGAATACAAACGCGGCGTAATCGGACGCAGGGCTTCAACCAGCTGTTCAGCTGTTAATTTGCCAGGGAATTCACGCACGATATCGATGATTTGACGCTCAGCCAGATATTCCCGCAGTGCCGCTTTGTCATCGGTTTTGGCCAACAAAGCGTTGTTATCTGTCGCTTTTGCGTACGCTGTTACAAAGGTCGGATAGCTTTGAGTAAGCTCTAATTTTTCCACCAACGCTTGTTCTAAAGTCATAGACTCTTCACCCAGCGCAACACTCGCCTGGCCGTCCAGCTCAAGTAATGCGAGCAGATCTGCAACCAGTTGTTTGTCGTTCAGGAACCAAACACCTAACGCATCACCGGCTTTATACTGGATACCAGAACCTTCCAGCGAGATTTCTACGTGACGAATGTCTTTGACTGAATCACGACCAGTGATTTTCTGGCTTTCCAGCAAAGTAGCCGTGTAAGGATTCTTTTTGCTGTACTGACTAACGGCAGCGGCTACGGGAGAAACAGCAGGCATATTCGCCACTTGCGCATTGCCAGCGGCTTTGAGCTCATCTTCCAACTTAGCAAGTAAGGCATCGCCCCAGGCATTTGCATCGCCATCGTAATCCACATCACAATCAACGCGCTCAGCGACACGCTCAGCACCCAATTTGGCTAAACGCTCATCGAAGTCTTTACCGGTTTGGCAGAAAAATTCGTAGCTACTGTCACCTAAACCTAAAACGGCAAACTTCACACCTTCTAATTTAGGTGCTTTTTTACCGCCTAAGAATTCGTGCAACTCTGCAGCATCATCGGGTGGCTCACCCTCACCGTTAGTACTGGCTATGACCACAAGATGGGTTTCAGACTTCAGCTGTTTTGCCTTGTAATCTGCCATGTTAGTCAGGGAAACCTGAATACCAGCAGCTTCTACCTTGGCTTTGAACTCTTCCGCCACGCCTTTTGCGTTGCCGGTTTGAGAACCGTACAGAATAGTCAGACTAGAAGCAGCAGCCGGTTGTGCAGCAACCTGTGCACCAGCAACGGCAGTAGCGACCTGACTTTGAGCCAAGCCCGCAAGATATCCGCTTACCCAAGTAAGCTGATCGCGATTCAACGGCGCAATGGCCTGATTTAATAAAGACCACTGGGCATCATTCAGCACAGCAATCGGATTGGTAGATGAAGACATAGAAAATCGTTAACCTCTGGTATTACGACCATAAGGCTAACGATCATTCCACATAACAGGAAAGAATCAATTCAAATTTTTTATTACTTTTTGAGCTGAACGTTCCTGTAAAGCAATTATTTCAGAAGCGGAATTAGAAATGCACTTCAATGCCCGCGAACGGACCTTTGAAATCAACATTGGTATAAACGTCGTCCAAATCTTCCAACTCCATGGTGACGGCGCGGTAGCCTACTTGCAGAGTCAGGTCGACAGCAATGTTGTCCAGCAGGCTATAGGTAATTGCAGCCTGATAATCGGTTAAAGTATTGTCACCAAGTGACAGAAAGCTGCCTTCGGCATAAATACCCAAACCTGAGAAAGGCAAACCTATGGCTGCGCGTGAGTACACCATGGGGACGATGCCTGAGAATTCGACTTCACTGGTATTCGAATCGTCGGTTACGGTAATCAGTCCATCCAAATATTTACCTTCAATACCTAAATCAAAACTGATCAGATCGTTATCGAACAGCTCGTAATAAAGGATAAAGTCAGTATTGGTCACTTCAACATCTGTCGTCAGATCTGAGTTTGCCGTATACAACTGGTTACCAAAAGTAAACGATGTATCCAGAGTAACAGCTCCCGACGTATCAAAATCTGTGCGTGCAATTTTAATGTTAGGGATCAGTGGAATCGGATGCTCCAACGCCACGTACATGTTGACCTTGGTTTCATCTTTAAAGTTAAAGGTTTCCAAATCGTCGGCAGAGTCACCGTAACTACCGGTGGCTTCCATATTCCAGCCTTGAACACCGGCGTATAAGCCAAGCAGGGTATCTGCCTGCGCTGTGGAAACAGTTGCAACAGCCAAAGTGAGTGCGGCTAATGTCTTTTTCATCCATTTATCCTTGGTTTAACAGTTCAGTTAATTCAATTAAAGCAGCATTGGCACGTGAAATATAGTTCGCCATTACTAACGAATGATTAGCCAACATACCAAACCCACTGCCATTAAGAATTATCGGGCTCCAGACCGGTTCTTGGGTCGCATCCAGTTCACGAATAATTTGCTGAAGACTGACCCTGGCATTTTTGTCATCCAGTACGTCACCAAAATCGACTTCAACCGCTTTTAAGAAATGCAATAATGCCCAACTTGCACCGCGTGCTTCGTAAAAATTGTTATCCAGTTGCCACCAGCTAGTCTTCTCTGCCAACTGAAGGGAAGTCGGAGTCGACTGACGCGCATGCTTATCACCGGCCAGATCCGTATTTAAAGCCTCACGTCCAACACTGGCACTTAAACGTTGAGATAAGCTACCCATGCGCTTTTCAGCCTGTTTTAGCCAGTCTCTCAAATTGTCCGCACGAGTGTAAAATTGACCAGAACCCGGACGGCTGTCGCTTAAGCTTGCACGGTACTGATAAAGAATTTTAACGCCTTCACGATACTGAGACTCGGCAGACGGCAATAACCAGCTACGATGATCAATATTGAATTTTGGCTGCGCTAATACCAGTTGAGGGTTTTCCAGCGATTGCGACTGCGAACGGCTCAGATCTTTCCGCATAGCCAGGGCTAGGTCACGCACCATTTCTAGCGCACCATATTCCCAACTAGGCATGTTATCCATAAATACGGAAGGAGGCAGAACATCATTCGACAAATAGCCGCCTGGCTTGTCCAGCAATGTCTCACTGACCTTAATCAGGGTCGAGGTGACGGCATAGCCAGGGACCACCTTTTCGTTATATTGATGGCTTTGCTCAGTTACTAGGGTTTCAACATCAAACCTTTCTGGCTCAAAGCTCCAGTAAACAGCTACCAGCCATAATAAAATAATGAATAAGATGAAACTGAGGCTCAGCCATTTGGGAGATAGAGCAGGTTTCATAAAAACTCCTGTTAATGATGATGTGTATGTTGGGACGTTAACCCCGCCACTACGTTTGCACTAAAGCTAACCTGTTCGCCATTTTTAAATAGCAGCGTCATGGGCACGCTTTGTCCCTCTTGCAGCGCGGATGTGAGCTGCATCAACATAAAGTGAATACCGCCGGGAGCTAACACAACGCTTTTTCCAGGCGCAATAGTAAGCTCGCTCAGCGGCTGCATCGTAACCATTTCACCTTGAAATACGCTCTGGTGTAGCTCGGCCATTGCTGCAATAGGTGTCGTTGCAGACACCAATCGCAGTGTATCCTGCCCGGTGTTTTTAATCACCATGTAAGCAACCGTATTTGGCATCCCGGGGGGCATAAGTCGAATATTAGCGTCAGTTATTTCGATGCCTGCGATTACCGGCAGGCAAAAAAACAGTATTAACCCAATGAAGAAGCGTCTCATACAATGCCATGCTTTCTATTATAAGAGACTAATTATTAAAGATATTTAACAGAGATGCCAATATAAGGCGCTTTATTTACCTTATCGGGTAAGAGAACTTAATGAGCAGTTGAAGGTTTATCCCTGAATAGCCAGATAACAACAGCGGCGCCCAGAATAAAAGGCCAAAAGGCAGAAATACCCGCAACCACCAAGGCGACAACTACCGTCAGCACAACAAAGGCTAGCAACCCGAAAACACTCACTGCCACAGCAAATCCAAGCAATGTAAACACAATACCAACAATACCGATACCCAGCAGATTTTCAGCAGGGGATAACGTCATATCGTCGAGCACAATATGCATATTCATAAAATGTCCACTCATCGCGCTTAAGCCACACACTAACGCAATGGCCAATAAAATCGCTAACAGTAAGTTTTTCATTTCAAGCCCCTATCTGGCATCCACCAGCAATACAAATAACAAATAGGCCGATAAGGTAACCGCAGGCGCCAGAACCAAAGCGACAAGAGCAATACTGCGCAGTAACCATACTGGACGGCGAAAATAACCAGCCAAACCTGCGCATACGCCACCAAAACTGCCTTTTACTCTATCCCGATACAAGCTGCGGACTGGGATATATTCCATAGTGATTCTCCCGAATATCATATTAAATCGAAGGACAGCGCGAAGTTTTTGCGCATAGCGCTTTCTTTCGCGTGAGTGATAACACCAGGGAACAACACCACACAAAGATGCTCCCAATGATGATATAGGCCCAGACAGGCGCCAGAACCAGCCATAACAAAGTCAGTTCATCCGGCATCCTGCTTACTCCTCGCTTTGCTTTTCAGTTTCCTGATTATCAACATCTGTGATCGACACCTTACCTTGCACATTTTCTTCCGCATTCAAGCTGAATAAATTGCCTGCGGTTAACACCGCCGCCTCAACGTCGTAGTGCATTTCTTCCAGTGTCGCGTCGATGGTGTTGCTTACCAACGCAGATACATAACCTTCCAATGACAACTCATCTGCAGATACCTGCGTAGATAAACCAGACACCAAAACGGCAGCCATTAATAATTTCGCTTTCATCGTATTTTCCTCGTCAAATTAAGAATCATTTAATAAGTCGTAATCAATAACGAATTGGTTGTAGCGATTGGCATGCCAAAACCGGAAAAAACGGATAAGCAATTGATATTAAATAACAATTATTTTTATGGGAGAGATTTAGAGAGGAAGATGAAATTCACTAATGCTTAAGACTTAGCGAATTTCACCAAGGAGTAGTATTTTTAGCCAACTTTACTTTCTAGAAACCGTGCGGCTTGTTCACGCGCCTGCTTAATTTCTGCCATTGCGCCGGTCAGTAATTCAAGTCCGGCACCAGCGACAGGCCCATTCTGACTTAGATAACGGCGCCAAATCCGGCCACCAGGAAGGCCCTGGTACAATCCCAACATATGTCTGGCGACATGCCAGGCTCTGCCACCCTGGGATAAGTGTTGTTCCACATAAGGTAACATGGCTTCCACCACCTGATCGCGCTCAAGCACAGGTGTATCATCCAGGTAAAATCGCTTATCAACGTCTGCCAGAATATAAGGGTTCGAATACACCTCCCGACCAATCATTACCCCATCAATGTGGCGCAAATGTTCTGCCGCTTCATCGAGGGTTTTAACTCCCCCATTGATGCTTATATGCAGGTGTGGAAATTCCTGTTTCAGTTTGTAGACTCGGGGATAATTCAGAGGTGGAATATCCCGATTTTCTTTGGGACTCAGCCCTTGCAGCCACGCCTTGCGGGCATGCACAATAAAAGTATCACAGCCTGCCGCGGCAACCTGCTCGACAAAATCAAACAAGTCCTTATCTTCGTCCATATCGTCAATGCCAATGCGAGACTTTACCGTGACAGGAATACTCACTTTATCCTGCATGGCCTTGATGCAATCTGCCACCGTGGCGGGCTCCGCCATTAAGCTCGCACCAAAGCGACCGTTTTGAACTCGATCAGAGGGACATCCAACGTTAATATTGACCTCGTCATAACCCAGAGCCTCAGCTTTAGCAGCGCAATCTGCCAATTCAGACGGTGTAGAACCACCAAGCTGCAGCGCAACCGGATGCTCCTGCTCATTAAAGCCGAGGTAATCGCCTTTTCCGTAAATAATTGCTCCGGTTGTCACCATTTCTGTATACAGCAGCGTATGGCGCGAAATCAGGCGCAAAAAATAGCGGCAGTGTTTGTCGGTCCAATCCAGCATGGGCGCAACACTGATGGTTCGATTTAACTCGGTTTGCATGGCGTTACCTCTTTTAACGGGCCGCGGATTCTACCGGATCCCCCCGCACGGCTCCAGCATTTGCGCAAAAATCAGACACGCCGGCATTATTAAATCCTCATCTGGCGTATTAACAAGGTTACATATTTGTCATGGTTTTGGTTTACAATGTGCGGCTAATTTCCCTGAATGAGAGTGGTTATGTGGCGAAATCTGATAAATAACACTGTTGGTGTTGTTTCAGTCATTGGATATTTTATCAATACGATTTTCTGGTTTATTCCGATTATGTGTTTGTCCGTATTGAAATTATTACCTATCAAAATTTGGCAAACCTTCGTCACTCGTTTGTTAGATGGCTGCGCCACACTGTGGATTTGCATTAACAATCTGAACCAACGAATCACCAGCCGCACTCATTGGGATGTAAAAGGATTAAAAGCCCTAAATCCAAAAGATTGGTATCTGATTGTGGCCAATCATCAATCCTGGGTCGATATCTTAGTATTACAACGCCTGCTGAATCGTCGCGTACCTATGATGAAGTTCTTTTTGAAGAAAGAGCTCATCTGGGTACCTTTTTTGGGTTTAGCCTGGTGGGCACTGGATTTTCCGTTTATGCGTCGCTACAGCAAACACTTTCTGGCCAAGCACCCGCACTTAAAGGGTAAAGATCTGGAAACCACGCGCAAAGCCTGTGAGAAATTCAGTAATAAGCCCGTTAGCATCATGAACTTCGTTGAAGGCACACGCTGGACCGAGCATAAACACAAACTGCAAAATTCTGCGTTTAAACATTTGCTCCAACCCAAAGCCGGCGGAATTGCATTTGTACTAAGCGCCATGGGCAATCAGCTACATAAACTGCTGGACGTTACCATCCATTATCCCCAGGGTATTCCCAGTTTTTGGGATTTTGTCTGCGGAAAAGTAAAGAAAATCCAGGTTCAGGTGAAGGTACTTTCCATTGACGATCTGATGAAATCAGAAGTGTTCAGCATGGACTACTTCGATAACCCACAACAACGTGAACGTTTTCACCAATGGCTTAATCAGCTTTGGCTGCAAAAAGACAAAACATTAGAACAACTATCTGCGAGCCGTTAAGTTTTATGCTGTCATTTTTACCCGCATTTTTGATCTTCCCGATCCATACAGCCCTGCAAGTCCTGAATATCGCCTTTTGGGGTGGCATGATTATTATTCTAGGCGTGATAAAGCTAGTGCTGCCCATTAAGCCTTTGGTAAATCTCATCAACCGCATTATTAATCCGATGTTAAGTGCATTTGGTATCGGCAGTGTATGTCTGATGAAACTGTTTAATCATTGCCAATGGGAAATTGATGTAAACGGCACACTGTCGAAACAAAATTGGTACCTTATGTTACCTAACCACCTGAGTTGGTTAGATATCGTCTTGCTGACCAAACTGTCTGCGGGTCGAATTCCTGCACCCAAATTCTTTTTGAAAAAAGAACTTATCTGGGTGCCCTTTATTGGTCTGGGAGCCTGGGCGCTAGACATGCCATTTATGCAAAGATATAGCCGAGAAACTCTGGAAAAAAGGCCTCATCTTAAGGGTAAAGACATAGAGACCACGCGCAAATCCTGTGAAAAATTCAGAGAGATTCCAACAACCGTCATTAACTTTGTTGAAGGCAGTCGCTTCACTCCGGCCAAACATAAAGCACGTAAAAGCCCCTATGATCACCTGTTACCACCTAAAGCAGGTGGGATCGCGTTTACACTTGCGGCAATGGGCGAATTGTTTACCAATATTTTAGATGTCACCATCAGCTACCCACAAAATGAAGGCCGCCCGATGATGGACATGCTAAAAGGCAACCTAAAAGCCGTCGTAATCAAAGTAAATGTGTTGCCAGTTGATGCAGCGATCATTGGCGATTACTTTAATGACGATGCGTTCAAAGGGGAATTTCAGGAATGGCTAAATACCCTTTGGGAATCCAAAGATCAGAATTTACAAAGTATTCATAAGGAAGCGGTATGTTAAAAGGCGGAGATGTCGCCAAAGAGATCGTCGGTGCCTATCAACATCTGGGCATAGACATAAACCAGCAGAGCTGGCTTTATCATCTGACGGCACTTTTCGTCTTATTAATATCAGTCTGGGTTGGTTATCGTCTGACCCGGCTGGTCCTGCAAAGCAAGCTGACGCGCTTTGTACTACACACCCGAAATCAATGGGATGATGCACTACATAGACACAAATTCTTCCGTCGCTGCAGCCATCTTGTACCCGCAGTATTACTTTATCTGCTGAGCGGTTTTCTTTACGATGTCGACAGTCAGTGGCTGATCGCCCTGCATAAGCTTGCCATCATCTATACCTTTGCCATTGGGGTCAGCATCGGCAGTGCATTCCTGAATACCGCAGAGCATATTTATAACCGTTCTGCCCTTGCAAAACGCGCCCCCATTACCGGCTTTATCCAGGTTGGCAAACTTTTCCTCACTATAGCCGCTGCCCTTTTCAGTATTGCGGTATTGCTGGATAAATCCCCAGCCCTGCTGCTATCAGGCTTAGGCGCCATAACCGCCATCTTGTTGCTGTTATTTAAAGATACCATTTTAGGTTTTGTTGCCGGCATTCAGATTGCAGCTAATCGGATGGTTAACACCGGCGACTGGGTGGAATTGCCCAAATATGGCGCTGACGGCACGGTGCTGGAAGTCGGGCTCACCACAGTAAAGGTACAAAATTGGGATAACACCATATCCACTGTACCCACTTACACTCTCATTACAGACTCGGTGAAAAACTGGCGCGGAATGACAGAATCCGGTGGCCGCAGAATCAAACGCTCGATCAATATCGATATTCAAAGCATCCGCTTTTGTGATGAAGCCATGCTCGAACAATTCAGCAATATCCGCTTTATCAAGGATTACATCCAAAGCAAGAAACAGGAATTGAGTCAATTCCACCAGCAACAGCAAATTGATATTCATGATTTGGTCAATGCCCGCCGCCTGACCAATATAGGGACGTTACGTGCCTATATGCGCGCGTATTTGCAGCATCATCCACAGGTAAATCAGGACATGACCCTCATGGTGCGACAGTTACCGCCCACTGAATACGGCTTACCACTCGAACTCTATTGCTTTAGTAAGGATAAAAGCTGGATCAACTACGAAGGCATTCAGGCCGACATATTTGATCACTTGCTGGCGATATTACCTGTATTTGGTTTACGGGCCTATCAGCGGGTCAGTGATTATCGTCATTCGGATACTGTGCAGCATTAATCATACAGAGGGTTGTTGCCCTGCATCCCTGACTAGTCCTGAAATAGGTTGACACTTATTTCAGTTAAAACGCCTGATGTATCTCATCGGGCGTTTTGTATTTTAAGGCCAGATGTGGCCGCCTGCCATTGTATATTGCTACAGATTGAGCAACC
>LXWE01000089.1 GCA_001660395.1 Alteromonadaceae bacterium XY-R5 | reverse complement strand
TCGTATTCCTGTTCTTTGGCAAAAGTGAACTGGGCCAACAATAGTGTTCCGACAAGAAATAATCTCGTAAAAAAAGTCTTTCGCATTTCGCTCAAAATATCGGTCTCTCAAAATCGGTGCAAATGTAAGCCATTCTTCCAAAAAGAAAAAAGCTTTCAAACTTTTATTTTTGAGGATTTTGAGTCGCCTAATCCTCAGAAGATTCCTCTAAAATTTTGATCATTCGGGAAGCAAAAAAAGTCTCCACAAAAAGAGCGATCGCGTAGGGAACAAAAAAAGCGGCGAATTCTTGGCCCGACATGTCCCCATCACTGATGTAAGTTGGGTAGAAAAAGATGAAGAAAAACACAAATTTCACCAAGCTTCCGGCCATGAACAAAAACCCGATTTGGTTCTTGAGCCGTTCCCTAAATCGGAAGAGCAATCCGAAAATAATGGCGGCCAAAACGCCATTGATCACATAGGAGCGTACAATTAAATTGCCGTAAAGTGGTAGTCCTTTACTGGATAGAAGAAATAAATGGCCTGCGAAAG
>LXWE01000088.1 GCA_001660395.1 Alteromonadaceae bacterium XY-R5 | reverse complement strand
AAGAATTCAGTAATAAAAGAGGGGACCTAAGTCCCCTCATGAATACTTTTTATATCCGTTCAGTGGTGCAAATATACGACAATATATACAGTTTATGCAACCCCTTTTCAACAAAAGGCATTTTGTACCGGCTTTTTAACGTAAAACCGCCTCATCCCATTGGTGCAAGCCCTTCTAAATTGCACTGGAAGCCCATATTACTATTATAGGTAACAGTAAAAATCAAGGGCTAAACATCCCTATTCCCCCATTTCACAACAAATATTTTCTATACAGTATACTCAGGCTAGCTTTGTATACAAATCAACACGGAACATGACCTCAACTTTGTGCACGAAGGAATTAAAACCCAAAATTTCCAAGGGCCATAAGGCACTTTTGGTATTCTTTTTATGGGGGACTCTTATCTCCTTTTCACAGACTACCATTTGGAGCGAAAATTTCAATGGCTATGCCGATGGGACTACAAGTGGAACCGCTACCGGACCATCCTATTCTGGATGGACCACCAATAATTCGGGTAGACTTGATGTAAG
>LXWE01000087.1 GCA_001660395.1 Alteromonadaceae bacterium XY-R5 | reverse complement strand
TTTTTCAACATGGTCTCGATACCATTTTTGAGCGTAAATGTGGATGAGGGACAACCGCTACACGCACCTTGGAGGATGACACTTACCGTTCGGCTCTCTTCTTCATAGGATTGGAACATGATGTTGCCACCATCACTGGCCACGGCGGGCTTTACATATTCCTCTAAAATATCGATGATCTGTTGTGAAGTGTCATCATATTGCATTTGTGCAGCACCTTGGCTTGTATTCTGGTTTTTTTTTTGATTGCTCTCCGCAGAAACGGCTTCCTTGCCATCCCCCAAAAAGTCACGTATAAACTCCCGAAGTTGCATGGTAATCTCATCCCAATCGGCAACCTCATATTTTAGGATGGACACGTAGTTTTCATCAAAAAACACCTCTTTCACAAATGGGAATTGAAAAAGTGCACGTGCCAACGGGGCATCTTTGGCCTCATCGATGTTTTTAAATTCAAACGTGGTGGGTACAATACGTTTGTTGCATACAAATTTCATTGCTGCGGGGTTGGGCGTCACCTCGGCATAAACCGTGACAG
>LXWE01000086.1 GCA_001660395.1 Alteromonadaceae bacterium XY-R5 | reverse complement strand
ATAACCTAACCTTAAATTTCCAAGGAACAATTTCTAGGGTTAATGAGCAAAGAGCTCCTTTAAGTGGTAGTGCTGGATTTAACGGTGATTTGCTGGGTGCGGCGTATTCAGCCAACCCAACTTGGCCAACGAGTCCATCATTTTCGGCAGCTGGGGGTCTTTTAAGCCCAGCTACCTTATTGAAAGAACTTAAGACCACAAGTAATGTTAACCGTGTCCTTTTGAATGGATCCGTGGAGTATAAGTTCACCCCGGAATTGACTGGTAAAATCAACCTGGGTTATGACAAGTCCGACGGTGAAACCCTTGGGCTTACTACAAGAGATGCCATCAATGCAGGACGAAACGTTCAAGGAAACGGGCGAGGTAACTTCAATACATTGGAATTGGAAAACAGACTTGTTGAAGCTACCATAAACTATCGCAAGGAGTTTGACAACTCTTCATTGGATGCCATCGTTGGTTATTCCTTCCAAGACTTTGGAACAAGCGGTCGAAATGTGGAAGGATTTGGTTTCTCTTCTTCTGATTTCAACACC
>LXWE01000085.1 GCA_001660395.1 Alteromonadaceae bacterium XY-R5 | reverse complement strand
ATAAAAATCATCTGAAATAATTCCTTGGCAATCATTTTCGCCCAAAATGGTTATCGTAACCGCCCCAGTTGGTATGCGGTCAAGTGTAATTGTTTGTTGTCCCGAATCGGTAAATGAAAAGTTCTTTTTCTGATTATTGACCAAAACCTGATAATTCCTACTTCCAGATACAGTATACACAACAGTTGCGGTTTTGGAGTCCAGCGAAGCCCTTTTACCAGTCACCGATTGCAGTGAATTAATGGTGGTCACGTACCGCTGCTCAAATAAAACTTCCGGAATTGAAATTGAAATGGAATAGGTGCCTTCAGGCAAATCGTTAACCTCAAAAGGAGTTCCAGAAGGGATGTCCATAAACTGATTGGAATAGGTTTCGCCCTCTAGGGTAATATCAAGCAAATGTCCTTCGGTTTCCATGATAATTTCAATAGAACCATCTTCATTGCCAATACAGCTTGGCGTTGTTGCATACACTTTAATGGCCGTATTGGGAATCAATTCGCAGCCGTTGGCATTGACCACGGCCCCGGGTTGGGTGTC
>LXWE01000084.1 GCA_001660395.1 Alteromonadaceae bacterium XY-R5 | reverse complement strand
CTTCCAAACCCAATAACATAGGACAGTAGCTGGGTCAAGTGTGTAATGGACAACAAGGTGTTGTCCTTTCGCATAACATTTTGATTAACAATTTCCATTTTCTGAACGATTTTGATGATGTACCCTATTAGTGTGTAATTTTGCCAAAACGTTACAGCATTGCGCTAATTTGTACTTTTGCCCCTATGTCATACACCGATAACATTGTTGCCTTGGCAACCCCCTCTGGAACAGGAGCCATTGCGGTAATTCGTATTTCAGGGCCAGATGCCATTTCAATTGCTGATGCCATCTTTAAATCGATAAAGGATAAAAAATTGGCCCGGCAGAAGAGTCACACCATTCATTTGGGGCATATTATTGATGACGGAAAAGTTTTGGATGAAGTGCTCATCTCCATTTTTAAAGGCCCGCATTCCTACACCGGGGAACATGTTGTAGAAATTTCTTGTCATGGCTCTCCATATATTCAACAGCAAATCATTCAACTGATTTTGCGAAAAGGGTGCCGAACTGCATCCGCAGGAGAATTTACCCTCCG
>LXWE01000083.1 GCA_001660395.1 Alteromonadaceae bacterium XY-R5 | reverse complement strand
TGAATTGGTATCAAAAACCTGGCGATGGATTTCCATATTGTCCGCACCCTTGTCAATAAGTTCAGCCACCACACGATGGGTCCTACTCGAAGTGGAACGATATTTAAAGGAACCCGTGTCAGTCATGATACCTGTATACAAGTTGGTGGCAATATCCGCAGTGATGTTGTTGGTTAGCCCCAAATATTCGATGAAATTGTACACCATCTCACATGTGGAACTCATCGTAACATCAGAATAGGTCACTTTGGCGTAATCACTGGGCTGTTGGTGATGGTCAATCATGATGAAATCCGCATCCCTGTCCTTCAAGGCCGCTTCCATGGAGCCAATTCGGGATAAATCATTAAAATCCAACGTAAAAATAACGGTGGCTTCATCCATGAGTTTGTAGGCTTCCTGGGGTTGCCATTCAAAATTCACGACCTCATCATTTCCAGGCATCCATTTCAAGAATTTAGGATAATCGTTGGGCGAGACCACATGTGCGGTTTGGCCCATTCCCTTCAAAAAACCACAAAGACCCAAGCAAGCGCCCATGGCA
>LXWE01000082.1 GCA_001660395.1 Alteromonadaceae bacterium XY-R5 | reverse complement strand
TTTCTGTTATAGGTATCGTAACTGGGCTTCATCATGGTCTGTTTGATGCGCTGGTTATCCTGAGGGAACATGTCCAGAACCATGATGTCCGATTTTCCGTCATTGTCAATATCCGCCACATCGTTGCCCATCCCATTATAGCTTTGGTGTTTGATGTATTCCTTCACTCTATCTGTAAACGTGCCATCTTGATTGTTTACATAAAGAATGTCGTTGGTCAAAAAATCATTTGAAATGTAGAGGTCTGGCCAAAGGTCCTCATTGATGTCACAGACGGTGATTCCAAGTCCAAAGCCTTCAATGGAAATCCCGGCCTCCTGGCTCACATTGGTGAATGTGCCATCACCGTTGTTATGGTACAAGCGGTCGGTACTCTGGGCTTCACCTTTGACTTCGATGGGCTTGGTGTTGTTTCTGTTATAATCGACCAAGGCATTGGTGAGCAGATATAAATCTTTATGGCCGTCCTTGTCATAATCAAAGAACAAAGCCTGGATGCTATATCCAGTATCGGCAATGCCCATTTCTTGTGCCACTTCTTTGAAGG
>LXWE01000081.1 GCA_001660395.1 Alteromonadaceae bacterium XY-R5 | reverse complement strand
TGTTCCCCTGCCATCGACACAGGCTATGATATATCCTTCGGAAGCCAAAAGTTGATGCCAATAGTCATTACTGCCCAACCAGGTATTTGCGACTTGCTGCGAACCTGGCCCACTATATTGGAACATGAACAGCGGATATTTTTTATTGGGGTCGAAATCAGCTGGTTTGATCATCCACATGTTCAAATCGTACCCGTTGATGTTGATGGTTGAAAATTCCTTCGGAACAAACTCGTACTGCTGCAATTTGGTCAATAGGGCCGAATTATCCTTGATGGATTTCACCAATTTACCATCTGAAGCTTTGTGCAACGTAAACTCAAAGGGGGTACCTGCACTCGAAAACGTATTGATGTAATAGGTAAAATCGGTGCTGAAATCCGCAGTATTGGTCCCTTCTTTTGTGGAAAGGCGCTTTTTCTTTTTCCCTTTTGTTGAAATGCTATACACATCCCGATTGATGGACCCATTTTCCACCGACTGATAATAAATCCGGTCATGGGATGCATCGTACCCATAGTATCTGGTGACTTCCCAAGGCCCTTCA
>LXWE01000080.1 GCA_001660395.1 Alteromonadaceae bacterium XY-R5 | reverse complement strand
TCCATATGGCTTATAAGCGTGCTTGTTCAATTGTTTTTGTATAGCTTCTTTAAAGATTATATAGGCAAATTACTGTTGCCCAATATTGAGGATAGAGACACATATCTGGCATTGACTTTTTTTTACATTTCCATACTTCATCTTAGCTATGTGATTCAGCCCTACTTTTTAAACATCAGGCACATTTTGATGTACAATACAAGCCATATGATGAATGCCAGTTTGATTATGCTGACCGTTTTTCTATTGTTTGGCAATTCGGAAAATTTAATTGTAGTGCTGGGTATCTCACTATGTATAATGGGGATAATACAATTACTTTTTCTTACCTATCTTATGGCAAAGCTGAAATTGTACCAACTTCCATCAAAGAAGGAGTTGCAGTTCAAGGGTGCTTCATTTTTAAAGTATGGCTTGCCAAGAGCAGGAATGACGTTTTTTGAGATGTTTATGCTTACCGTTGGATCGTTGTTGGTAAAGGAAGATCAAGAGGTTGTGGGGTCCTTTTTGATCGCTATCACCTTGGCACGAGTTGTGCTAATAGTACTACAACCAATTTCTAGAT
>LXWE01000008.1 GCA_001660395.1 Alteromonadaceae bacterium XY-R5 | reverse complement strand
CGCCGTACGTTTTAGCCAGTACAGTAGTGATAGCTGCAGTCAGAGTGGTTTTACCGTGGTCAACGTGACCGATTGTGCCTACGTTAACGTGCGGTTTCGTACGTTCAAACTTTTCTTTTGCCATTTTCTTGGTTCCTAAGTTAAAAGCCCGGTCCCTACAGGGTAGCTACCGGACCAGACCTTCATTAAGATAGTCGAGCTTCAATAATAGCTTTAGCCACATTATTTGGCGCTTCAGCGTAATTAAAGAATTCCATTGAGTATGATGCACGTCCCTGCGTAGCAGAGCGTAAATCGGTGGCATATCCAAACATTTCAGATAATGGCACTTTTGCACGCACAATTTTTATACCTGCTACGCCATCTTCCATGCCTTCGATAATGCCGCGACGTCGGTTTAAGTCACCAACAACATCACCCATCCACTCTTCAGGCGTGGTAACTTCCACTTTCATCGTAGGCTCTAACAAAACAGGATTTGCTTGCGCAGCCCCTTTCTTGAAGCCCATAGACCCAGCGATCTTAAACGCCATTTCTGAAGAGTCAACATCATGGTATGAACCGTCAAACAAAGTGACTTTAACGTCGAGTACCGGATAACCTGCGAGCACACCATTTTGCATCTGCTCTTCGATACCTTTATCAACAGCTGGAATGAATTCCTTAGGAATTACACCACCAACGATATTGTTGACAAATTCGTACCCGGCACCTTCTTCGTTCGGTTCAACTTTCAGCCATACATGGCCGTATTGACCGCGTCCACCAGACTGACGTACGAACTTACCCTCAACCTCAACAGCTGAACGGATAGTTTCGCGATATGCCACCTGCGGTTTACCCACGTTACATTCTACTTTGAACTCACGTTTCATGCGGTCAACAATGATGTCCAGATGCAGTTCACCCATTCCCGAAATAATCGTTTGACCAGACTCTTCGTCAGTCTTCACGCGGAAAGAAGGATCTTCTGCAGCTAGTTTGCCAAGAGCCATGCCCATTTTTTCTTGGTCTGCTTTCGACTTCGGTTCTACCGCAATCGAAATCACTGGCTCTGGGAATTCCATACGCTCAAGCGTAATAATATGGTTAGAGTCACACAGGGTGTCGCCCGTTGTAACGTCTTTCAAACCGATTGCGGCGGCGATATCGCCAGCGCGAACCTCTTTGATTTCTTCGCGATCTTTCGCATGCATTTGCACGATACGACCGAAACGCTCACGTTTGCCTTTCACCGGGTTGTACACAGTATCGCCTGTGTTAACAACACCAGAGTAACAACGGAAGAATGTTAGCGTACCAACAAACGGATCCGTCGCAATTTTGAAAGCTAGCGCAGAGAATGGTTCACTATCGTCTGCATGACGCTCCGCTTCAGTTTCGTCTGCATCGTCGAGAACCCCTTTAATCGCGGGGATATCAACGGGAGCAGGTAAGAATTCAATGACCGCGTCTAATACGGCCTGTACCCCTTTATTTTTAAAGGCTGAACCACAAGTCGCAATCACGATCTCATTGTTCAGTGTACGGGCACGCAGACCTTCTTTGATTTCTTCTTCAGTCAGCTCGCCATCTTCAAGATACTTGTTCATCAGCTCTTCATTAGCTTCCGCTGCAGCTTCGACCATTTCGGTACGATACTGTTCTGCTTTGTCTAACAAGTGAGCAGGAATATCTTCATATTCGAACGTCATTCCCTGGTCTTCAACATTCCAGGCAATGGCTTTCATCTTGATAAGGTCGATTACGCCGCTAAATTCATCTTCAGCGCCAATATTCAACTGAATCGGAACACAGGTCGCACCCAAACGTTTTCTGATTTGGCCGACAACGCGTTCAAAATCTGCACCTGCACGGTCCATCTTGTTAACAAACACCATACGTGGAACGTGGTATTTATCAGCTTGACGCCATACTGTTTCAGATTGTGGTTCGACACCCGATGAACCGCAAAATACAACGACCGCACCATCAAGAACACGCAATGAACGCTCAACCTCAATGGTAAAGTCTACGTGTCCAGGCGTATCAATAATATTGATACGATGCTGGTCAAATTGCTGTTGCATCCCGCTCCAGAAACAAGTGGTAGCAGCAGACGTGATAGTGATACCACGCTCCTGCTCTTGCTCCATCCAGTCCATGGTGGCTGCGCCATCGTGAACTTCACCGATCTTATGAGAAAGACCGGTGTAAAACAGGACTCGTTCTGTTGTGGTTGTTTTACCCGCGTCTACGTGAGCACAAATCCCGATATTACGGTAACGCTCAATAGGGGTTTTACGAGCCATATCTTCCTCTCAAATAAGCTGGTTAGCTTACCAACGATAGTGAGCGAAAGCTTTGTTAGCTTCAGCCATGCGGTGAACGTCTTCACGTTTCTTAACAGCAGAGCCTTTGTTCTCAGAGGCATCCAGCATTTCTGCAGCCAGACGCTGAGCCATGGATTTTTCGCCACGTTTACGTGCAGCATCTACCAACCAACGCATACCTAATGCATTGCGACGAACTGGACGAACTTCTACCGGTACCTGGTAGGTTGAACCACCCACACGGCGAGACTTAACTTCTACCGTTGGACGAATGTTTTCCAGAGCATCTTCAAATACATCTAGTTGTGCCTTGCCGGTTTTTTCAGCAACAATATCAAGCGCACCGTAAACGATTTTTTCCGCTGTAGACTTCTTGCCGTCAAGCATAACGACGTTCATGAATTTAGCTAATAGCTGTGATCCGAACTTAGGATCAGGTAGGATTTTACGTTGACCTACAACTCTTCTTCTTGGCATCTTAAATTCTCCGTGGGAATTCAGGTGTTACCCAAAACTCTAATTAAACTTCAGTTTGGCCTTACTAAACGGAGAACCGTTAGGATTTAGGCCGCTTAGCACCGTACTTAGAACGGGCTTGTCTACGATCGTTAACACCGGCACAGTCAAGTGTTCCGCGAACAGTGTGATAACGCACTCCTGGTAAGTCTTTAACACGACCACCACGGATCAAAACAACGCTGTGCTCTTGCAGGTTGTGACCTTCACCACCGATGTAAGAAGAAACTTCAAAACCGTTGGTCAGACGAACACGACATACTTTACGCAATGCAGAGTTCGGCTTCTTAGGGGTAGTAGTATATACACGAGTACATACACCACGTCTTTGTGGGCAAGCTTGCAGTGCAGCTACGTTGCTTTTCTCAACGGGCTGACGGCGTGGCTTACGCACTAACTGGTTAACTGTTGCCATTAACTAGCTCCTGGTTAAATTACGATTAATCGACCTGAACAATTTCAGGTACTAAATGCGAAAAATCCGCGGCCCTACATTGGATGTCCAAATTTGGGTCGCGGAATTCTAATGACCAAAGTTTAACCTGTCAAGTCAACGCCAAATCTGGCGCTGACTTCGTAGGTACCATGATTAAACTAAGGACACCTTTTTACTCATCAGCAGAAGGGAACTCAGTCACTTCAGCATTCAGAGCTTCGGTCAGTGCCTGTTCAGCTTGCTCAGCAGATACAGAAGGATCTTCTGCCACGGCGCCCTGTTTCAGGCGAGCGCGTTTCTGATGGTAAGCGAAACCGGTACCAGCCGGGATCAGACGACCAACGATTACGTTCTCTTTCAAACCACGTAGTTCGTCTTCTTTTCCTTGTACTGCAGCTTCTGTCAGTACGCGAGTAGTTTCCTGGAACGATGCCGCAGAAATGAAAGACTCGGTAGACAAAGAAGCTTTGGTGATACCCAGCAACTGGATTTCATAAAGCGCAGGCAATTTACCTTGCTTCTCTAGGTCTCGGTTAGCAATCTTAACGGCAGATACTTCTGCCTGTTCGCCTTCCAGGAACATAGAATCACCAGCGGCAGTGATAACACACTTACGCAGCATCTGACGGATAACCACTTCAATGTGCTTATCGTTAATTTTTACACCTTGCAGACGGTATACTTCCTGAACTTCGTTCACGATGTAGTTAGATACCGCACTTACTCCGCGCAGGCGCAGAATATCGTGTGGAGATTCTGGACCATCAGCAATGACTTCACCGCGCTCAACCTGTTCACCTTCGAACACGTTAAGTTGACGCCACTTAGGAATCATCTCTTCGTACTGCTCACCACCATCTTTCGGCGTGATAACCAGACGTTTCTTACCTTTCGTTTCTTTACCGAAACCAATGGTACCCGAGACTTCCGCCAAAATAGCAGGCTCTTTCGGCTTACGCGCCTCGAACAAGTCAGCAACGCGTGGAAGACCACCGGTAATGTCGCGTGTTTTCGAGCTTTCCTGAGGAATACGGGCTAATACGTCACCCGCATTCGCCAGCTTGCCATCCGACGCTTCGATAGTCGTAAAGCTTGGCAGACGAATTTCCTGCAGACCAAACTCATCGCTTTCAAGGATCAGTTTAGGTTCTTTTGCATTGGCTTTAGACAGGTCTTTCACCACGATACGGGTTAAACCAGTCAGCTCGTCCTGCTGCATTTCAGTGTTCGAATCGTCGATGTCCGCGAAAGAGATCTTCGATGGACGTTCTACGATAATTGGGTGTGAGTGCGGATCCCAGTTCGCAACGATTTCGCCGGCTTCAACAGCTGCGCCTTCGTCAGTAGACAGGATGGCACCGTAAGGCACCTTATAGCGCTCTTTCTCACGACCTTGTTCATCGATAACGGTGATTTCGGTAGAACGAGAAACAATCACCACTTTGTCATCCGTATTACGAACGAACTTAGCGTTGTGCAGTTTCAAAGTACCTTTATTTTTCACCTGAACGCTGTTTTCAGCAGACGCTCGAGATGCCGCACCACCAATGTGGAACGTACGCATCGTTAACTGTGTACCAGGTTCACCGATTGACTGAGCAGCGATAACACCCACAGCTTCACCTTGTGAAACCATGTGACCGCGGGCCAAGTCACGACCGTAACACTTAGCACACACACCAAAGTCGTTGTCACAGGTAATTACTGAGCGTACAACGATTTGGTCAATCGAGTTTGCTTCCAACATGTCTACCAGCGCTTCGTCTAGCAGCGTGTTACGCTCAACCAGCAGATCGGTAGTACCTGGTACATAAACGTCTTCTGCAACGGTACGACCCAATACGCGCTCACGCAATGGTTCTACTACGTCACCACCTTCGATTAATGGCGTCATTTTCACGCCTTCGAACGTGCCACAGTCGTCATTGGCAATAACCAAGTCTTGGGCTACGTCTACCAGACGACGAGTCAGGTAACCTGAGTTCGCTGTCTTCAATGCCGTATCGGCCAAACCTTTACGCGCACCGTGGGTAGAAATAAAGTACTGAAGAACGTTCAGACCTTCACGGAAGTTTGCCGTGATTGGGGTTTCGATGATTGAGCCATCTGGCTTCGCCATCAGACCACGCATACCCGCCAACTGACGAATCTGAGCGGCACTACCACGAGCACCTGAGTCGGCCATCATAAACACTGAGTTAAATGATGTCTGCTCTTCTTCTTTGCCTTCGCGGTTAATCACGGTTTCAGTCTTCAGGTTATCCATCATGGCCTTGGCTACTTTTTCGTTAGCGTTTGACCAAATATCGATAACTTTGTTGTAGCGCTCACCAGCGGTAACCAAACCAGACTGGAACTGCTCCTGAATTTCATGCACTTCAGCTTCCGCAGCTTCGATGATGTCTTTCTTGGCAGCAGGGATCACCATATCGTCGATACCAACGGATGCACCCGCGATCATCGCGTAGTGGAAACCGGTATACATGATTTGGTCAGCAGCGATAACAGTGTCTTTCAGACCCAGTGCACGGTAACACTCGTTCAACAGGCGAGAGATTTGCTTCTTGCCCATGGCCTGGTTGATCAGTTCAAAAGGCAAACCTTTTGGCAGGATCAGAGACAGGATCGCACGACCAACTGTGGTATCAGTCAGGGTGATCTTTTCAATCTTATTACCCGCTTCGTCCTGTTCGAACTCACGGATACGCACTTTCACGCGAGAATGCAATTCTGCGTGGCCTGTACGGTAAGCTTTTTCGGCTTCGTGCGGGCTGGTAAATACCATGCCTTCACCCGTGCCGTTAACTTTGTCACGGGTCATGTAGTACAGACCCAATACAACGTCCTGAGAAGGTACGATGATTGGCTCACCGTTCGCTGGCGACAGGATGTTGTTAGTAGACATCATTAGCGCACGCGCTTCTAACTGGGCTTCCAGTGTCAGCGGTACGTGAACAGCCATTTGGTCACCATCGAAGTCGGCGTTGTATGCCGCACACACCAATGGGTGCAACTGAATGGCTTTACCTTCGATCAAGGTAGGTTCAAAAGCTTGAATACCCAAACGGTGCAGTGTTGGTGCACGGTTCAATAATACTGGGTGTTCACGGATAACGTCGTCTAATACGTCCCAAACCTCTGGGGCTTCACGCTCAACCAGCTTTTTCGCTGCTTTAATTGTCGTCGCCAGACCACGGGCTTCTAATTTGCCGTAAATGAAAGGCTTGAACAGTTCCAGAGCCATCTTCTTCGGCAGACCACACTGGTGCAGACGCAGCGTAGGACCTACTGTGATTACAGAACGGCCTGAATAGTCAACACGTTTACCCAACAAGTTCTGACGGAAACGACCTTGTTTACCTTTGATCATGTCGGCCAAAGATTTCAGAGGACGCTTGTTAGAACCTGTAATAGCGCGGCCACGACGGCCGTTATCTAACAGGGCATCAACCGCTTCTTGTAACATACGCTTTTCGTTACGTACGATGATATCTGGCGCAGCCAGATCCAACAGACGCTTCAGACGGTTGTTACGGTTGATAACGCGACGGTACAGATCATTCAAATCTGAGGTTGCGAAACGGCCACCATCCAGCGGTACCAAAGGACGTAAGTCAGGCGGCAATACTGGCAGAACAGTCATAATCATCCACTCTGGCTTGTTGCCAGACTGTTGGAATGACTCGAGCAGTTTCAAACGCTTAGTGACTTTTTTACGCTTTGTTTCTGAGTTGATGCTAGGAAGCTCTTCGCGCATAGAGGCGATATCGCCATCTACGTTCAGGTCCATCAGCAAATCATAGATAGCTTCCGCACCCATTTTTGCTTCAAACTCATCGCCGTGCTCTTCCAGTGCATCCAAATACTCTTCTTCGGTCAGCAGTTGGCTACGCTCAAGCGTTGTCATACCTGGTTCTGTTACTACGTATGATTCGAAGTACAGTACGCGCTCGATATCACGCAGGGTCATATCCAGCATCAAACCTATACGGGATGGCAGAGACTTCAGGAACCAAATGTGAGCAACTGGGCTAGCCAGTTCAATGTGACCCATGCGGTCACGACGAACTTTAGTCAGAGTAACTTCTACGCCACACTTCTCACAGATAACACCGCGGTGCTTCAAACGCTTGTACTTACCGCACAAACATTCGTAATCTTTTACCGGACCAAAGATACGCGCACAGAACAAGCCATCACGCTCTGGCTTAAACGTACGATAGTTAATGGTCTCTGGCTTTTTTACTTCACCGAATGACCATGAACGGATCATATCCGGAGAAGCAAGTCCGATGCGGATCGCATCAAACTCTTCAGTTTTATTCTGTTGCTTAAGAAACTTTAATAAGTCTTTCACATTTCTCTCCCAGCGGAGTCAGCATCTAAGCCCGGTAACACAGAAAATGTTACCGGGCTCCTGTTCTATAAATCGGCAGAAGTGATTAAATTTCTTCCAGCTCGATGTTGATACCCAGTGAGCGGATCTCTTTCAGCAATACGTTGAAAGATTCCGGCATGCCTGGCTCCATACGATGATCACCATCTACGATGTTTTTATACATCTTAGTACGGCCGTTCACGTCATCGGATTTCACCGTCAGCATTTCCTGCAGAGTATAAGCAGCACCGTATGCTTCCAGTGCCCACACTTCCATCTCACCGAAACGCTGACCACCGAACTGAGCTTTACCACCAAGAGGTTGCTGAGTAACCAAGCTGTACGAACCGGTAGAACGGGCGTGCATCTTGTCATCAACCAAGTGGTTCAGTTTCAGCATGTACATGTAGCCTACGGTTACCGGACGCTCAAATGCACGACCAGTACGGCCGTCGAACAGGGTAATCTGACCGCTTTCTGGCAGGTCTGCCAGTTTCAGCATGGCCTTAATTTCGGACTCACGAGCACCGTCAAAAACAGGCGTTGCGACAGGTACACCCTTACGCAAATTGCCAGCAAGACGCATTACTTCATCGTCAGAGAAGCTGTCGATGTCTACTTCCTGATGGCTCTCACCCAGGGCATATACTTCTTTCAGGAATTCACGCATTTTCGCAACTTCCTGAGCTTCTTTGATCATACGGTCGATCTTCACGCCCAGACCATGTGCAGCCATACCCAAGTGAGTTTCAAGGATCTGACCGATGTTCATACGTGAAGGTACACCCAGCGGGTTCAGTACGATGTCTACCGGCGTACCGTTTTCATCGTAAGGCATATCTTCTACTGGTTTGATAGTAGAGATAACACCCTTGTTACCGTGACGACCGGCCATCTTGTCACCAGGCTGGATGTGACGTTTAACCGCAAGGTAAACTTTCACAATCTTCAGTACACCTGGGGCCAGATCATCGCCCTGAGTGATCTTACGACGCTTAACTTCGAACTTCTTATCGAAGTCAGCTTTGATTTCAGCATGCTGTTCAGCGATTTGATCCAGTTCAGCCTGTGCATCTTCATTATTCAGAGACAAGTCGAACCATTTCTCACGCGGGTAACCAGCCAGCTTCGCGCTTTCAAAACCGTTTTTCTCTAACAAGTTTTGCGCACGAGCAAAGATACCATCGGCCAGGATATTAAATTCGTCAGACAGGTCTTTCTTAACCTGACGTAACTGCATGTCTTCAATTTCCAGAGCACGTTTATCTTTCTCAACGCCGTCACGTGTGAATACCTGAACGTCGATAACAGTACCGTGAACGCTGTTGGGTACGCGCAGAGACGTGTCTTTCACGTCAGAGGCTTTTTCACCAAAGATCGCGCGTAACAGTTTCTCTTCTGGCGTCAGTTGAGTTTCACCTTTAGGTGTCACTTTACCTACCAGAATGTCACCGCCTTTTACTTCAGCACCGATATAAACAACGCCTGACTCATCCAGTTTGCCCAGCGCTGATTCACCTACGTTAGGGATATCTGCACTGATTTCTTCTGGCCCCAGCTTAGTATCACGGGCGATACAGCTAAGTTCCTGGATGTGGATAGTCGTGAAGCGGTCTTCCTGAGCGACACGCTCAGAGATTAAGATCGAGTCTTCGAAGTTATAACCGTTCCAAGGCATGAACGCGATACGCATGTTCTGACCCAGAGCCAGTTCACCAAGATCTGTCGACGGACCGTCAGCCAGCACGTCACCAGCAACGATAGGATCACCTACGTTACAGCATGGACGCTGGTTGATACAGGTGTTCTGGTTAGAACGGGTATACTTGGTCAGGTTGTAGATATCGATACCTGCTTCACCAGCAAACATCTCTTCTTCATTTACCTTAACCACAATACGGCTAGCATCTACGTAGTCGATAGTACCGCCACGTTTAGCAACCACAGTCACACCTGAGTCAACGGCTACCGTCTTCTCCATACCAGTACCAACTAACGGCTTGTCTGCACGCAATGTAGGTACGGCCTGACGTTGCATGTTCGCACCCATCAGGGCGCGGTTAGCATCGTCGTGCTCCAGGAACGGGATGATGCTCGCTGCGATAGACACGATCTGCTGAGGAGAAACGTCCATCAGCGTAATTTCGCTACGAGGCATAAGTGTTGTCTCACCGCGGTAACGGCAAGGAATCAGTTCGTCAACTAAGCGGTTCTGATCATCCAGCGCTACGTTGGCCTGAGCGATAGCATATTGGCCTTCTTCGATAGCTGACAGGTAATCTACGTCTTCAGTCACAACACCATCTACGATTTTACGATATGGCGTTTCCAGGAAACCGAAGTCGTTGGTACGAGAGAAGCTCGCCAACGAGTTGATCAAACCGATGTTTGGACCTTCAGGTGTTTCGATTGGACACAAACGACCATAGTGGGTTGGATGTACGTCTCGAACTTCGAAGCCAGCACGTTCACGAGTTAAACCGCCTGGGCCTAAGGCAGAAATACGACGTTTGTGCGTAACTTCTGACAACGGGTTGTTCTGGTCCATAAACTGAGACAGCTGAGAAGAACCGAAGAATTCTTTAACAGCCGCAGAAATTGGCTTCGCGTTGATTAGGTCCTGAGGCATCACTGCATCCAGATCACCCAAGCTCAAACGCTCTTTCACTGCACGTTCAACACGCACTAAACCAACACGGAATTGGTTTTCAGCCATTTCACCAACAGAACGAATACGACGGTTACCCAGGTGATCGATATCATCTACTTCGTCTTTACCATCACGGATGGCAATTAACTGACGCATTACGTCGATGATGTCCATCTTCTCAAGTGTTCCGGCACCGGTCAGTTCTTCGCGGCCTAAACGGCGGTTGAACTTCATACGACCTACAGAAGACAGGTCATAACGGTCGTCAGAGAAGAATAGGTTGTCGAACAGGGCTTCGGCAGCATCTTTCGTCGGCGGCTCACCAGGGCGCATCATGCGGTAGATTTCTACCAATGCTTCCAGGCGGTTGCTTGACGAATCGATACGTAACGTATCCGAGATGTACGAACCATGATCTAATTCATTGATATACAGCGTCTCGAACGAATCGTAACCAGCCTGACGCAGTGCTAACAAGTTTTCCAGCGTCAGCTCGTCGTTCGCATGAACTACGATTTCACCGGTAGACTCGTTTACATAGTCACACGCATAAATACGACCAATCAGATACTCAGCTGGTACTTCCAGACGAGTAATGTTGGCTTTTTCCAAAGCACGGGTATGACGGGCTGAAATACGACGGCCAGTCTCAACCAAAACATTACCTTGATCATCTTTAATATCGAACTGTGCAGTCTCACCACGCAGGCGATCTGGCACGATGTCCATCATGATCTTATCGCCTTCGATACTTACGCGGTTCTTATCGAAGAACAGGTTCAGGATTTCTTCTGTACCCAGTTCTAGCGCGCGCAGAATGATAGTAGCTGGTAGTTTACGACGACGGTCAATACGTACGTACAGATTGTCTTTCGGGTCAAACTCAAAATCTAACCAGGAACCACGGTAAGGAATAACGCGGGCGTTATACAATACTTTACCGGAGGAGTGTGTCTTACCTTTGTCGTGATCGAAGAACACACCTGGTGAACGGTGCAGCTGAGAAACGATAACACGCTCAGTACCATTAATTACAAAGGTACCGTTTTCAGTCATGAGCGGAATTTCGCCCATGTAGACTTCTTGTTCTTTAATATCTTTAACTGTGCCAGGCGCCGCATCTTTATCGAACAACACCAGACGTAGCTTGACTCGCAGAGGAGCTGAATAGGTGACACCACGAATTTGACATTCTTTAACGTCAAATACGGATTCGCCCAATCTGTAGCTCACATATTGCAGCTCAGCATTACCTGAGTAACTTTTGATCGGAAAAACCGAACGAAATGCTGCTTCCAATCCGTATTGGCCATCCGGATCAATATCGATAAATTTCTTGAACGAATCTAGCTGAATTGAAAGTAGATAAGGTATTTCCAATACCTGTGGGCGTTTGCCAAAATCCTTACGGATACGTTTCTTTTCGCTATAAGAGTAAACCATGGGTTCCTCAGCCTGCTGATTTTTGACCCAACTTGCCTGACAGACGTAGCTATCGGCAAACTTCCAGCACCCTTTTGCAGATGCATAAAAAACAAGCATACATCAAAAAAGCCAAAAGTCTTAGCTAACTTACTGGTTTTAAGCTGTTTTTATTTGCATAGCGCTGATAAATGCGGACTCACAACAAAGGGTGAAATTGCGTGATCCTACAGCGCAAAAAGGCTGGTGATTGAATAATCACCAGCCTTTGCCTTATTCAGGCGGTAATCTATCGATAGACAGATTACTTGATTTCAACCTTGGCACCAGCTTCTTCAAGCTCTTTCTTCAGTGCTTCAGCTTCATCTTTAGTCACGCCTTCTTTGATAGCTTTAGGAGCAGCTTCTACTGCTTCTTTAGCTTCTTTCAGGCCTAGGCCAGTTGCGCCACGTACTGCTTTGATAACAGCAACTTTGTTAGCACCAACTTCAGCCAGAACTACGTCGAACTCAGTTTGTTCTTCAACGGCAGCAGCTGGGCCAGCAGCAACAGCTACAGCGGCAGCAGCAGATACACCGAATTTTTCTTCCATTGCAGCTACCAGCTCAACAACGTCCATTACAGACATTTCAGCGATAGCGTCGATGATTTGATCTTTAGTCACTGACATTTCTCAGATTCCTAAATTAAGGGGATTATTCCCGATTAAACTTTTAATCAAGCGGCCAATAAAATTAGGCAGCTTGCTCTTCTTTCTGGTCGCGAACCGCAGCAATAGTGCGAACAAGTTTGCCAGCTGCAGCTTCTTTCATTGTGCTCATCAAACGTGCAATTGCTTCGTCGTATGTTGGCAACGAGGCAAGCAGTTCGAAGTCAACGGTTTCGCCATTGAAAGCCGCACCTTTCAGCTCGAAATCTTTATTGTCTTTCGCGAAATCTTTGAAGATACGCGCAGCAGCACCTGGGTGCTCTTTAGAAAAGGCAATAACAGTCGGGCCTACGAATACGTCTTTCAGACACTCGAATTCAGTGCCATCTACTGCACGGCGTGCCAGAGTGTTACGGACAACTTTCATCCATACACCGGCTTCACGAGCCTGCTTACGCAGAGTTGTGATTTTGCCTACAGCGACACCACGAGCGTCTGCGACTACCGCAGATAAAGCACCGCTGGCAGCTTCGTTGACTTCAGCAACAATTGCTTTTTTGTCTTCAAGCTTAATAGCCATTGGCTCTTAACTCCTGGTTCATCCAGACTTACGTCTGGTTTCCTACACATAGCCGGTAAAAATACCGACTCGCGATTTACGGTGAGAAACCAGAGAATCTAAATTCTTCTGGGGTCTGCACCGTCTGCGCAGGCTTGTCGATTAAGCATTCTCAGATAAATCCGGAATGCGCCTGCGGTCTTGGACGGAAGCCAATTGCTTACGCAATGGCTCCAACCCATAAACCATAAAATCGCCCGCCTACAGCAGGCGACAACAAACTTAGCCGTTCAGGCTAGTCTGGTCGACAGCTACACCTGCGCCCATAGTGGTGCTCAGGCTAACTTTCTTGATGTAAGTACCTTTGGCAGAAGAAGGCTTAGCCTTTTTCAGCGCGTCCAGCAGAGCTTCCAGGTTTTGTTGGATCTGAGCTGGTTCAAAAGCGATCTTACCGATGCTAGCGTGAATGATACCGTTCTTGTCGTTACGGTAACGAACCTGACCAGCTTTAGCATTTTTAACTGCCGTCGCAACATCAGGAGTAACAGTACCAGTCTTAGGGTTTGGCATCAGGCCACGTGGACCCAGGATTTGACCCAGCATACCAACAACGCGCATTGCATCAGGAGAAGCAACAACCACGTCGAAGTTCATTTCGCCTTTCTTGACTTGCTCAGCCAGGTCTTCCATACCAACGATATCAGCACCAGCTGCTTTAGCTGCTTCTGCATTAGCGCCTTGAGTAAATACTGCAACGCGAACGTCTTTACCAGTACCGTTTGGCAGTACAGTTGCACCACGAACGTTTTGGTCAGATTTACGTGCATCAATACCCAATTTAACGGCAACGTCGATGCTTTCAGCGAACTTAGCGGTAGCCAGTTCTTTCAACAAAGCAACGGCTTCGTTGATTTCATATTCTTTAGTCGCATCTACCTTTTCACGGATAGTGCGCATACGCTTAGTCAGTTTTGCCATCGTATTAGTCCTCTACCACTAAGCCCATGCTGCGCGCAGAGCCAGCGATGGTACGAACTGCAGCATCCAGATCAGACGCAGTCAGGTCTGGTTCTTTAGTTTTCGCAATTTCTTCTAATTGCGCGCGCGTCACTTTACCCACTTTCTCAGTGTTAGGACGGCCAGAACCACTCTTGATGCCAGCAGCTTTCTTCAACAAGAAAGAAGCAGGAGGAGTTTTGGTGATGAACGTGAAAGAACGGTCTTCATAAACCGTAATTTCTACTGGAACTGGTGCACCTTTTTCCAGGCTATCTGTTTTGGCGTTGAACGCTTTACAGAATTCCATGATGTTTACACCAGCAGAACCCAGAGCCGGACCTACAGGAGGGCTAGGGTTAGCTGCGCCAGCTGCTACTTGCAGCTTGATAACGCGTGTGACTTTTTTAGCCATAATATACTCTCATTTATGGGTTATAACGCCTCGCAAACATCGAGAATGCTTGCTCAAACGGCTCCCCGTTCTATAAAAAGGGGCGCGAATTATAGACGACCCTCTCTGGTTTGACAAGACCACTGTTGGCTTTTTAAGCGGAATTTTCCGTTTTGCCGAGGTGATTGCCAGATGTACGAAAACGCGCGATGCGCGTTTTCGATAAATTCAGGATGTTGCAGTAAAAGCTTAGGCTTTTTCTACCTGACCGAATTCGAGTTCTACCGGTGTTGAACGACCGAAGATCAAAACCGATACTTTCAAGCGGCTCTTCTCATAATCAACTTCTTCAACCACACCGTTAAAGTCAGCAAATGGACCATCGTTAACACGGACCACTTCACCTGGCTCAAACAACGTTTTAGGTTTCGGCTTATCAACAGATTCCTGCAGACGATTAAGAATCGCATCTGCTTCTTTTTTGCTGATAGGCGCAGGACGGTCAGATGTACCGCCGATAAAGCCAAGTACACGCGGCACACTCTTAACTAAGTGCCATGATTGCTCATTCATTTCCATTTCTACTAAAACGTAGCCAGGGAAAAATTTGCGTTCACTCTTACGCTTTTGTCCGGCACGCATTTCAACTACTTCTTCAGTAGGAACCAGAATCTCACCGAAGTAATCTTCCATGCCGTACATTTTAATATGTTCTTTCAGGGTTTTTTGAACGCGACCTTCATAGCCAGAGAAAGCTTGAACCACGTACCATTTTTTATCAGCCATGAATTAGATCCCCAAGCCTGTGATAAAGGAAACAATGCGTACGATGATGCCATCTAAGCCCCACAGGACCAGAGACATGATAAGTGTAGCAACCAATACGATGATGGTTGTTTGAGTCGCTTCCTGACGGCTTGGCCAAACGACTTTGCGCACTTCAGTACGAGCTTCACGAGCAAAACCTAAAAACGCTGCACCTTTAGCAGTCTTGGCTGCTACGAATCCAGCAACAGCAATTACAACGACAGCGCCCAGTGCACGAATCAGCACAGAAACATCGCCATAAATACTATTTGCAGTGACTACACCGCCCAGGAGGCCGAATACAACCAACCATTTGAGCAATTCCAATGAATTGGATGAATTTTCAGTTTTTTCGCTCATGCTTCTACCTAATCTTTGCGCAAACCGCTGCTTCACAATTCCGATTCCTGGAATTGCCCTACAAATCTTATGATGTGCCAGCTATAAGTGGCAGGGGTGGAGGGACTCGAACCCCCAACCATCGGTTTTGGAGACCGCTGTTCTACCAATTGGAACTACACCCCTAATGCCGTTTACCTGCCTAAGCAGGTGAACTTAATCCCGCTACGATTCTTGTTTTTATGTGGAGGAAAACTAAGAGTCATATAAAAGGCGGGTGGCGTATTATACCCATAAAGGCAGCTTATACAAGCCGTGCATGCTGGTTTCCCACATAAGGGTGATTCACTTACCTAATCCGCGATTCATCTCGCTACAACCCGACATTGGTCGCAAATTGATCAGCTTTATTTTGACAAACTTAAAATGTATACATAAATTACAATGTATACAAAAGAGGTAATGATAAATGAGTAAAGCAAATACAGGCAGTCAAGTTATATCTGTGCGCCTGAGTGAAGAACAAATCGCTTTTCTGAATGAAATAAAAGCGGAAATGGAAGCCGATCTGGAAACTGAAGTCTCAATGGGTACCGTAGTAAAACGTCTTGTCAGCAGACATATGAGTAAACGCAAAGGCGGCACTCACCAGCATCCCGCCATGCTGCGCATGGATAGTATGGAGAAGCGCCTGCACACCCTTGAGCAACGAATCCAACAATTGGAGAACAATTAATGCAGCCAAGACGCAAACCCAAAGTCGCCACAGTATGTCAGGTATCAGACCTGACTCCCAACATGCGCCGCATCGTGTTCGAATCGCCTGAATTTGATCAGGTCGACCCGACAAACTGCTTGGGTGCCAATTTTAAACTGCTATTGCCTCAGCACGCCGATGCGCTGAGTCATTTAGACGACTTTCGAAATCCTAACCATTTTATCGTTCGCACCTATACCGTAAGAGCGTTTGAGCCTAAAACCTGCCGTATTAGTGTCGATTTTGCAATGCATGACGATAATCCAGGCCCCGCTGCCAGTTGGGCAAGTCAGGCCAAGGTTGGCCAACAGGTGGGTTTTGCCGGTCCAGGTCCATTAAAGCCACTGCATCCAGATGCCCAATGGTATTTATTTGCAGCGGATATGAGTGGCATTGCTGCTGCAGCGGCCGTCATTGAAGGATTACCGGCGGATGCAGTTGGCTACGCGATTTTTGAAATCACCAGCGAAGCAGACAAGCAAATCCTTAATTTTCCTGCCGGAATAGACGTGATTTGGAAGGTACACGCCCATCCTGAAAAGATGAGCCACCAGATTACGGAAACGATAAAAACCCTCGCCTGGCAAGATGGAACACCAGGTATCTTCATTGTTGGTGAAGGCACCAGTCTGCGAGAAGTCAGGCAGTATCTTAATGAGGATAAAGAAATAGGCAAACGCGATATGTATATTAGCCCTTACTGGAAGATCGGTCTGACAGAAGATCAGCACCAGATACAAAAACGCGCCGAAGAGTAAACTTCAGCGCGTTCAATTTATTCAGGCGACCTAAGATTACTCGGTACCAATAAAGCCACCGGTCTGATGCGCCCAGAGCTTAGCGTAAATGCCGCCCAGTTTGAGCAACTCATCATGGGTGCCAGATTCAACAATGCGCCCTTCGTCCAGCACCAGTAGTCTGTCCATCTGCGCAATCGTCGACAAACGGTGCGCAATGGCAAGAACCGTTTTATTCTCCATAATCTGATTCAGACAGTGCTGAATGGCGGATTCCACTTCGGAATCTAACGCAGAGGTCGCTTCATCCAAAATCAGGATAGGGGCATCCTTGAGCATTACCCGAGCAATGGCTATGCGTTGGCGCTGTCCACCAGATAGCTTAACCCCGCGTTCGCCTACCTGCACATCGTAACCAGTATGACCATTAGCATCTTCTAAGCCCAATATGAATTCGTGAGCTTCAGCCTGTTTGGCGGCCTGAATCATGGCCTGCTCTGACGCCTGAGGACGACCATACAAAATGTTCTCACGCACCGAACGGTGAAGCAACGAAGTGTCCTGCGTCACCATACTGATATGGCTGCGCAAGCTTTCCTGTGTCACCTCACGGATATCCTGACCGTCAATCAAAATACGCCCACTTTCGATATCGTAGAAACGCAGAAGCAAATTCACCAGCGTCGATTTACCCGCACCGGAACGACCAACAAGTCCGACTTTTTCACCGGCCTTTATATCGATACTTAAATTATCAAACACTGTTTTTGTTGCAAGCTGTCCTGGATACTGGAAGTTCACTTGCTCAAAGCTTATGGCGCCGCCTTTGATCTGCATAGGCTTGGCGTCTGCGTTATCCTGCACGTCCAAGGGCGTCGACAGTGTATTGATGCCATCCTGAACGGTACCAATATTTTCAAATAAAGCCGCGACTTCCCACATGATCCATTGAGACATACCGTTTAAACGCAAACACAGGCTAACGGCGACAGCAATTTCTCCGGGGCTGGCCAGAGAATTGATCCAAAGATAAATCGCCAGTGCTGCCACGGAAAACACCAACAGAGCATTACTAAACCAAACCAGACCATTCAGTACAGTTACCAAGCGCATCTGCGGATAAACGGTTTGCAAGAACGCGTCCATTCCCTGTCTGGCATACTGCTCTTCGCGGCTGGTGTGCGAAAACAGTTTTACCGTTGTGATATTGGTATAACTGTCGACAATACGCCCTGTCATTAGTGAGCGTGCATCCGCCTGAGCTGATGATACATCCCGCAATTTGGGGATCATTACTCGTAATATGATGATATATAAACCGAGCCACACCAGCAGTGGCATCGCCAGACGCCAGTCAGTGGTAAAAATCAGTACAAACACACTGATAAAATAAACACTCACATACACCAGTATGTCGAGCAGTTTCATCACGCTTTCACGCACGGCCAGTGCGGTTTGCATAACTTTTGTGGCGATACGTCCGGCAAACTCATTCTGGAAGAAGCTCAGACTTTGGCCCATCAAATATCGGTGGGCCTGCCAGCGAATATTCATCGGGAAATTGCCAAGCAATGACTGATGGCTTAACAAAGATTGCAGCACCACCAAACAAGGCAGCAGCACCAGTACCACTAACCCCATCCAGATCAGACTGGTCTTTTCTTCTTCGAGAAATGTCGCCGGATCGCGCTGAGTAAACCAATCCACCATATTGCCTAAATACGCAAACAGCGAAACTTCCAGCATAGCGACTGAGGCTGCCAGAGCCGATACGCACAATACCGCTGGTAACATGCCTCGGCTAAAGTACAAACAAAAGGCCACCAGGCCTTTAGGTGGTTGCCGTACAGCGGCATCTGAAAATGGCCGGGTCAGGCCTTCAAAAAATGAAAACATTAAAACAACTATATTTTTAAAACGTTAAAGGGTGTCTTGAAACCCACCGGCGGCCAGTTGAGCTTCAATGTTAGCAAAATGATTTTCCTGCCATTGCTCCAGCGTCATTGCGGCATCTTTATCAGTGCGCGCTTTCGCTTTTGCGTAAACAGATTCCAGTTCAGACTTAGGTACAACGGCAATACCCTCTTCGTCGGCAATAATATAATCTCCCGGGAAGACTCTGACACCACCGCAATCAATAGGCTGGTTCAAAGGCGCAACTTGCTTTTTCTTGGCAGGGATCGGGATCACGCCACGGGCAAACACCGGAAATGCCATTTCACGAACTTCAGCTAAATCACGAATGACTCCGTCAATTACCATACCAGCCACGCCACGCTTTTGCGCAATTGCGCACACATTACCGCCTGCCAGAGCATAATTGCTGTCACCTTGCACCACGATAATATCCCCCGGGTTAGCGCGGTAAATGGCAGCATGCAGCATTAAGTGGTCGCCAGGTGGACAGAACACGGTAAAAGCAGGCCCCGCGATACGCGGCATCTGCGGCCAAAGCTCTCGAATAGCCGGATCAATAAACTGCTCTCGGCCCAATCCTTCTGAATATTCACAGGGTGAAATAGCAGCGATATCGGCAATGGTAATCATCCTTCGTTCCTCTCGTGATTAACTGTGACAGAATAAAATTCCGTCACACTCTATCCTAAAGGCGAGACTCACAGAAGTGCCGATTCATTCATAAGGGTTATTAGTGACTGTCACGCCACATGTTCATTACCCCGTCCTGAAGGTAAATGTCGATGGTGGCACTCTGGTGATATTCCTTTAACCAGCTTTGAGCCATACGCTGATAATGTGCAGTTTGCTTATAAGCCGTTGCGGCTTGCTGCAATTCCGTCGCCAAATGCGGTTCTGTGCCTGCTTTAGATAATACCAGGTATGTTGTGACTACTTGGTACGGCAATATCTCTTGCATGGCATCGCAATTTACCTGCAGTTGCCAGCAATAATGCTTTAAGCCGGCATGGGAAAAGAAAATAGCATCCACCTCTCCTTTTACCCAAGAACGTACGACTTCATCCCAGCCGTTGAATTCGTTGGCGGCAGGCAAATTCCAGCTATGCAATAACTGGTCACGAAAGTCGCCTTTCTGCACTCCAATGCGTTTTAAATCATTTAGTCCCTGAGGTAACGATACCTGTGGATGGGGCTTTAAGCTGAATATACCGTGACGATTAGCAGATACGGGCGTGATCCAATAAAACAAGTCTTCCCGTTCGGGTGTTCGGGCCACAGAGAAAAACAGTACATTAGGTTCACTCATGGCCATCCGCAGTGCACGTGACCATGGTGCGAAAATGGGTTGCTGTTTGATGCCCGCAACATCTAATACGCCGCTAACAAGATCAACCGCGTAACCAGATAAGCGGCTTTTTTCATCCATGACTGCAAAAGGCGCTTCAGGGTCTGTTAACACCCATAGTTCCTGTTCATGGGCGCGCAATCCTTTGCTCAGCATTAAGAGCATCAATAGACACAAAGAACGGCGCGCCATAGCCATTAACCTTTCAGTTTCCAGCGCACGGTTTGGCCTGCAAAGAAAGGCACAATCGTCGTTCCCATTGGCAAAGTAATTTGTTCTGGCACCTGCCAGTCTTCTTTGACCAAAGTGACACTGCCGCTATTGCGTGGTAAACCGTAAAAATCGGCGCCGTGGTGGCTGGCAAAGCCCTCCAATTTATCCAATGCATCGAGTTCATCAAACACGTGAGCATAAAGTTCTAACGCACTCCAGGCGCTGTAACAACCAGCACAGCCACAGGCAGATTCCTTACGGTGCTGTTCATGTGGGGCAGAATCCGTTCCCAGAAAGAATTTTGGCGACCCCGACTTGACCGCTTCGCGTAACGCCTGCTGATGGGTACTACGCTTTAACACAGGCAAGCAATAGTTATGTGGGCGCACGCCCCCAACCAGCAAATCATTACGATTTAACAACAGATGCTGTGGGGTAATTGTGGCAGCCACATTATCACCCTGTTCCATTACAAACTGGGCAGCATCAGCGGTAGTGATGTGCTCGAATACCACTTTGAGTTTTGGGAAGTCCGTCACAATTTTACGCATATAGCGATCGATAAATTCCTTTTCACGATCGAAGATATCAATGTGATGATCCGTCACTTCACCATGTACCAACAGCAACATGCCTTCCTGTTGCATACTCTCAAATACCGGATATAAGGCTTCTATACCTTTCACTGCCGCATCAGAGTTAGTTGTTGCACCGGCCGGATACAGCTTCGCCGCAACCACTCCGGCGACTTTCGCCGCTTTGATCATCTCAGCGGTAGTTTCATTGGTCAGAAACAATGTCATCAATGGTTCAAAATCGCTGCCTTCTGGGCGCGCTGCCAGGATACGTTCACGATACGCACTCGCCATCTCTGCCGTGGTCACAGGTGGCACCAGATTTGGCATGACAATGGCACGTTTAAAACAACGGGCGGTGGCGGGAACTGTTTCTTCCAGCATTTGGCCATCACGAAAATGGAGATGCCAATCGTCAGGGGCTTGAATGGTAATTTGCATGGGTGCCTCGTTACTTCTGAATTATCTGCTTAGGACAGACTTGGCTGTCATCACACTTATTATGCCTGAAATTATGGCAAAAGCGGCGAATAAATCTGCGGAGCAGTGGAGAAGTTATCGGCAAACGATAGGTAGGATTGAGCCGAAAACCAGACGATTTTCAGCTCTTTAAGGATTAGGCCTTTTTACAGTACTCAGCAATGATCACAATGCGAGTCCCATTTACACGACCTTCAATGTGTTTGGGATTGTCGGTTAAGGAAATACCGCGTACAGCCGTGCCGCGCTTGGCCGTAAAACCGGCACCTTTTACATCCAAATCTTTAATTAGCGTAACTGTGTCACCCGTTTGCAAACGGGCACCATTAGAATCCAATGTAGGTTCAGCGTCTAAATCTACCAGGCCACTTTCGGCCCAGGTTTTGGCATCGTCGTCCAGATACATCATATCCAGCAAGTCTTGCGCCCAGCCTTCGCTGCTTAAACGCTTGAGCATACGCCACGCCAGTACCTGAACAACTTGTTCCTGACTCCACATGCTGTCATTCAGACAACGCCAGTGATGGTGATCTAGTTCCTGCTCGCCCGCGACCTGAGCAGCACATACCTGACACAAAGCTACCGAATTATCTGCGCTTTGCTGGGTAAAAGGCGCCACTCCAACCACAATTACCTGATCGCTGCTACCGCACAACTCACATTGTTGCTGACAACGCTCTAACACAATTTTTTCGAAACTCATGCCAAATACCTACAAAAAAAGAAGGGGTATTATCCACAGATTGACGCATTCGCCTAGCTAAAATCCACCTTACGCCTTGAATTTTCGCGAATCCATTACGCTTTGCTTACTTTTCAGGTTATCCCGTCTATTGCCATTGCTCCAATTTCAGACTGAGGTATGAGACGGGATTTCCTTTGTAAAAAATTTACCTGTAGTATCCGTGCTCTTTATTAATAGAAATAAGGATGTTCTTTTGAAAAAGCCTATCCTGGCCGCCTCGGCCATTGTCGTTGCGATTGGCGTGGGTGCGCCTAAATACATCGCATCTCAGTATGAAGCCAAACTTGATAACATTTTAGTTCAACTTAACGAACAGCCTGGCTATACCGCAAAGATGGAAAAACTGGACCAAAACTGGTTTAGCAGTGATGCAAGTATCAGCATCACTCTGGACATTAGTGCTTTTGCTCCACCTGAGCCAGACACAGAACTACCAACGGCCATTTCAGCCACGCTAGACGTACATACCCAGTATGGGCTTTTACTTACTGAAAGTGGCCTGGGGCTGGGTTTATATCAGACGCATATCAGCTTGCCCGCAACAGAGCTACGAGATATCCTGAACTGGCCTGAGGCCAAGCCATTTTATCAGGTCGATTTAAGCGCAAATTTGTTAGCCGAGATTGACTACCAGGATCACATCACCTCATTTAGTTTTTCTGCGCCCGAAAATGAAAATACCGCTCAGTTTAGCGGCTTCTCTGGTGTAGGCCGCTGGAAACAGCAACACCTGGTTTATCAGGGAAAAATGGACTCAGTGAAGTTTGAGGGCAGCGAAACTGTCACGCTGGAAAATCTAAGTGTAAATGCAGATTTTGAAGTCACTGACTGGCAAACCATGGTCGAAGGTGGTTTCTATAATAGCCATATGGCTATTGCACTAGAAAGCGTTGCTTCCGACATGTTCGCCGTCAAAAATCTGCAATTCATTGTCGATTCAAAGGTACAACCAGAACAGCAAACCGGCGCCTTTTACTTTAAATATGCCGTCGATGAAATTACATCAGAAGTGTTCAGTGCCTCTAACTTAGCCCTGGCAATGCAGTTTAATCATTTGAGCGAAACCGTCATGCGTAAATATCAGGATGCAATGAAGCAGATGATGAAGCAGCAGCCAACGCCAGAACAAATGCAGCTTGGGATAGCACAATTTGTAGAAGAAAATTTGCCTGAACTGTTGAGTAAAGAACCTGAACTTAACATTACTGAGTTAAAAGGTACGATTCCTCAGGGGTCGTTTGACGCCACGCTATCCACCAAACTGGTGGATATCGATGCAAGCGCGATTACTCTTGTCGAATTAAAACAACCCGAATTTTGGATAAATCATGTATTGGCTAATGCCAGCATCAAAGCCGATCAAGGGATCGTTGAATTGATTGCGGCACAAATCATTCGTAAGCAACTGGCAAACAATCCAAATGTCGCAGAAATGAGCGCGGAACAAATTGAAGCCATGCTTGCCCAGCAATCACCTATGATCATTAATGGTTTAGTCCAGCAAGGGTTTATTCAGCAGGAAGGTAACAGCTATCGTTGCGAATTAAAGCTGCAGCAGGGCCAGGCCAGTATTAATGGCACCCCCTTCCCTTTACTTGCAGCGCAGTAAGCATGCTCAAGCCGGGCCATGGGCCCGGCTAAAATGGATACTGTCGCACGGTCTGCGGGCAGACGTTAAATAATGGCTGCCCGTAACTGGCACACCCCAACGCCGCGTCTAAATCAGACAATAACGAAGATTTAGTTACACCTTTGACAAAGTGGGTATGATAAAAAAGCGGAGTATTTTGATAAGTTGACGTTTCGTTACAGTTAGCCCGAATGTAACGCGCCAGCCTATCTAACACCCCCGCATCAACACGCTCTCTGACAGGCAGTTTCTCACTGCTGTCGAGATCTGCATATTCGTCCAGACATTCCTCTTTAAATTCAGCATATGCCTGATTATCTGAAAACAGCATAGCGCCAATCGCGCCGGAATTTTCGGCATATTTAGGGGGCTCTTTTGGCAGACAAGCACTCAGCATTAGGCTGCCACACAGAGGAAGAAAAAATTTACGCATTGCCATCCTGGGAATCAAAAATGGGCCGAGAGCGGGGGAATGAAAGCTCTGGCCCTGAGCAAACTGATTGGACTAATGGCATTAAGCGGCGCCAATGCAGTAAGACTTTAATTCAATTACTAACCTGATGTGTTCTGCCCGCAAACATAGCGTTTAATGAACGGCTTCAACATGTTAGCTACCGCTTGCCGCAGATGTTTTCAGTATAACTATTATCCGTTTTTCTTACTGGCCCCACGAATAACGTGCGTCTCAAATGCCAGGTCATTTATCCGAAAGTTACGCCAATTCCATCCAATACCATTTCTATATACTTTCCATCAATAAATAAAAAATCGACTAAAATTCAAAGAGATCGAATCTGAGAAGGAAATTAACTTTGATCTTAATCAAATTGTATATATCATTTCTTTCAGAAATTTCTGAAAGTTTAAACATATGAAAATGACACCTATGATTGAGTCCTTCGTCATGCATTTTGGCGAAATGGGCAGTCGCTGGGGCTTTAACCGTACCGTAGGGCAAATCTTTGCTTTGCTGGTTGCCGTTGATGAACCTCTTACCGCAAATGATATCGGTGATGCGCTGAGCATTTCCCGGGGTAACGTCAGTATGGGCCTGAAAGAGTTGCAGTCCTGGCGTTTAGTGCAGGTACAGCACAAACCCGGGGATCGCAAAGACTATTACCATACCACCGGCAGTATTTGGGACTTAGCCAACAAGGTGTTTGAAGAAAGACGCAAACGTGAAATGGACCCTACCCTGACGCTGTTACGCGACATTTTGCTGGAAACTCCGGCCAATTCGCGAGAACAAGACCTGCAAGGACGACTGCGGGAAATTCATGACTTGCTTGAAGGCATTATGAAATGGACCAGTGAACTGCAGCAACTCAGTCCGGAAAAGCTCAACACCCTGATGAAGCTAGGTTCAGGAGTAGGCAAGGTATTAGATTTCAAGGATAGATTACTTAACAAAAAGTCCGATTAATCCGGATTCATCTATCAGCCGAGGTGCTTTATGGCCGACGTATTTATGTTATCGCGCATTCAGTTTGCCGCTAACATCAGCTTCCATATCCTCTTTCCCAGCATCAGCATTGGTCTTGTCTGGCTGCTGTGTTACTTCAAAGTCCGTTATGACTTATCTGGCCACCCTGTGTGGATGCGCGCCTATCGTTTCTGGGTCAAGGTATTCGCCCTGACCTTCGCTATGGGCGTGGTTTCTGGCATTACTATGTCATTCCAGTTTGGGACTAACTGGCCAGGTTTTATGGAAAAAGTGGGGAATGTCGCCGGTCCCTTACTCGGCTATGAGGTGCTGACCGCCTTTTTTATGGAGGCCACTTTCCTCGGCATTATGCTGTTTGCCTTTAATAAAGTGCCAAGCTGGCTGCATACTCTGGCCACCTGTATTGTTGCCGTGGGTACATCTCTGTCAGCTTTCTGGATCCTATCGCTGAACTCCTGGATGCAGACCCCCGCCGGCGTCGAAGTGATAGACGGTGTGGTGCATGCCAAAGACTGGATGGCGATCATCTTTAATCCATCCTTCCCTTATCGCTTAGTACATATGCTAATTGCATCAGGCATCACCGCGTCTTTTCTGGTGGCGGGGCTATCTGCCTACCGTATCTATCGTGGCGATGACAAAAAAGCACCGCGTTTAACCTTAAAGGCGGGCGTATTTATGGCAGCGATTCTGGCACCCCTGCAAGCATTTGTCGGTGATATGCACGGCCTCAATACCCTGGAACATCAGCCACAAAAAATCGCCGCCATTGAAGGCGTGTGGCATACCGAAAAAGGCGCACCATTGGTGTTGTTTGGTTTTCCGGATGAAGATACGAAGACCACACACTTTGCCCTCGAAGTACCGAATATGGCCAGCCTTATTTTGACCCATGATCCTGAAGGAGAGCTACGAGGTTTGAATGAATTTGAAGGCGAGCACCCACCGGTTAAGCCTTTGTTTTTTGGATTCAGAATTATGGTAGGCGTAGGCATGCTAATGATTGCGGTGGCCTGGTTCTGCGCCTGGCAATTATGGCGACGCGATGACCTGTCCAGATTAGGGCTAAAAGCCTTAATAGGCATGACCTTCTCAGGCTGGGTCGCAACGTTAGCGGGTTGGTACGTGACAGAAGTAGGACGTCAGCCTTACCTGGTGAGCGGAATTTTGCGCACTGCCGATGCAGTCACAGATATTCCACCCGCCAATGTAGGCTTTACCCTCAGCCTGTATCTCATCACTTATGCAGTGCTGCTGACCGCATATTTGCGTACCCTGTTTTTGATGGCTCGTCGCTCAGTGGAAATTGAAGAAATCCAGCTGCACGAACGCAGTAAACAACGCAATTTCATTCCCCGCGATGTGAACCAAGGAGTCTAATCATGTTTGCTGATGCAACACTTGCCACCATTTTTGTTGGGCTGATGGGACTGTCAGTTCTGATTTATGCGGTACTGGATGGTTATGACTTAGGTGTCGGTATCCTGTTACCACTGGAGAATGAGAACCAGAAAGATCAGATGATTGCATCCATCGGACCGTTTTGGGACGCGAATGAAACCTGGCTGGTACTGGCGGTTGGTCTGCTGTTAATAGCCTTCCCGACTGCCCACAGCATTATCCTGAAAGCGCTGTATCTGCCTGCCTCTATTATGCTGATTGGTCTGATATTACGCGGCGTGGCGTTCGATTTTCGCGCCAAGGTTAAACAAACCCGTAAAGCCACCTGGGACAAAGTATTTAAAGCCGGTTCGCTGATCACATCCTGCTGTCAGGGCTTTATGCTGGGTATGTACGTGATGGGCTTCGAGCATAGCCTGGCAGCGTACTTGTTTAGCTTTCTCAGTGCCATAGGGGTAACCATGGGCTATGCCATGATTGGCAGTGCCTGGCTGATTTTAAAGACCAGTGGCGAATTACAACTCCGCGCTATCGGCTGGGCTCGCTGGTGTGGTCGCTTAGCGTTTGTCGGCATTATTGGCGTATGTATCGTAAATCCGCTAATCAACGATTTCGTGCTGGAACGCTGGACTCAGATGCCCACGGCTTTTTTCATCAGCGCGATCCCAGCTCTTTGCTTTATCCTGCTGGTGCTAAACGACAGAGTGCTTAATACCCTGCCGCTTCCTCAGGATAAAGGCTGCTGGCTACCCTTTATGCTGACAGTGATTATCTTTATTTGTTGTTTTGCTGGTCTGGCCCTGAGCTTCTTCCCCTGGGTGGTCCCAGGTCAACTGACTATCTGGCAGGCAGCCAGTGCACCGGATTCACTGCGCTTTATCCTCTGGGGGGCGCTGATTGTTATTCCCTGCATCCTGGCCTATACGATCTTTTCCTACCGGATTTTCTGGGGCAAGGTGGAAGACCTGCGTTACTACTAAATAATCTTTGATAACCACATAACCACCATTTACCGAGCGTGAATGGTGGTTTACCTCGCCTTGCTCCTTAAATCGACACACTTTTCACTTTGGCGACCCAGAGCTCACCCACGCCTACAACCGGAACTGACCCACCACATTCTCCAGCGACTGAGTTTTATCCGCTAACCCTTCACAAGCCTTGCCATTTTCTGCGGCAACCTGACTCAGAGTAGCAATATGGCTGTTGAGCTCCTGGATCCGGGTATTTACCGCCTGATTCAAACGTTGCTGATGTTCAGCCCCCGTCGAGATTTGTTCGTTCATCGTCTGAATTTCAGCCACAGCATTCGAAATAAGCTGTAAGGCATCATTGGTCTGCTGCACACGCTTTTCCACCACGTCGCTTTTGTTGATGCTGGATTCCATCGAAGACACGGCAGAACGCGAACCAGACTGGAGCTTGCCAATCATGTCCTGAATTTCTTCTGTGCTCTGCTGAGTTTTGCTGGCCAGGCTGCGCACTTCATCGGCCACAACAGCGAAGCCCCGCCCCTGCTCACCTGCCCTGGCTGCTTCAATGGCGGCATTCAACGCAAGCAGGTTGGTTTGTTCGGCAATAGATTCAATCACCTGCAAAATGCTGCTGATATTTTCTACGTCGTCACCTAAATGGGTTATCACTTCACTGGTGCGATGAATTTCAGCAACTAACTCTTTCACTGCACCGACACTGCCACTGATCTCCTGCATGGCTTTGCCACAGTTATCACTGGCCGATTCCGCCGCCCGTAATGCTTGTCCGGCATTTTCAGCTACCTGGGCACCGCTGGCCGCCAGCTCGTCCATGTTGCCAGTAACTTCCTGGGTCTGCATTTGCTGCTGAGAGGACACCTGCTCAATGGCTTCGGCCCGATTTTCCAGAGCCTGGGTTTCTTCCCGCACTTCATGGGCTACTCCACGAATATCCGCCACCAGCTTACTCAAGGTATTCAGTACCTTATTCACACTCTCGACCAGGCGACCCATCTCATGCCGATCGCCGGTTTGCAAACGCTCTGAAAGATCTGCGCCGCCTGCCGCCAGCCGCGCCATCGAACCATTGACCTCGTCAATGGGATGGCTAATGCTGCGGGCAATGGTTACCCCAACCACAATCAGCACCAATACCAGCACGCCCCCGACAATCGCCAAAGACCATATAACGCTACCGTAAGACGCCCTATCCTGGGCCAGTTTTTTCGCCACCAGCTTATCCACGCCATCGATATAAAAGCCGGTGCCGATCATCATATTCCAGGCAGGCAAATAGATAGAGTAAGACAGTTTAGGACTGGCCTCTTTCTCGCCGGGTTTGGGGAAATAATAGGTAACAAACTCGTTACCGCTGCCTTGTTGATTACTCTTACCTGCTGTGATCAGGTCACGGATGAGATATTTTCCATTCACATCCTGATAGTCCCAGAAACTTTCGCCAATTTTAGCGTCACTGCTACCACTAAATACGCGAAGGGCCTGATCGTCGTAACCAAAGATATACCCGTTTTGGCCATACAAAATTGGCTTAAGTACTTCAACCGCATCTTCGCGGCTGCCGCCACTGTCATAAATGGGTTTAATCGCTGACCAGACAATGGTCATATAAGACTTGAGTTCCTGCTTTTTCAGCTCAGTCACTTCTCCCTTTACCGAATCCGCCTGAGCACCGGCTAAGCCATGTAAATCCCGACTCACCAGTATTCCAAGGATCAGGGTTAACAGGGCAACAGGCACCACAGCAAGGGCAATTAATTTTTGTTTTATCGACAGGGATAACATAGCAAGGCTCCCTAATAAGACTCAGCGAACTGTCTTTTGACGTTAGCAAAGCATAGTCAAATTTTGACTATGTCGAGAAAAAACGCCCCATATTCAGATGCTTGTTTCACAAATAAAAAAGGCCGTGATCGGGGACACAACCACAGCCTTGGGGGAGGAAATGATTACAGCTGGGTCAGAGCCAGCGCACCTAACATGCCAGCTTTGTTGCCAAGCCCCGGCAGACAGAGGATGTCTTTAAGACTCATATCTGCAGGCAGCGTCAGGTAACCTGCCAGCGTTTTAGTGGTGAGTATGACAACCTGTTCTAATAAACCCGGTTTCGCCATTACCCCGCCACCCAAAACAATTTTTTGTGGGCTCAGGGTAACTAACAGGTTGTGGCACATGGCAGCTAACACCTCCGCCTGCTGTTGCCAGGCAGGATGGTCATCCTCAAGGGTTTCGGCCGCTTGTTGCCATATCTGTCCCATTGCCGCCCCCGATGCCAGTCCTTCCAGACAATCACCATGAAATGGACACGCACCGGCATGCTGATGACGATTAGGTAACAGCATATGGCCTAACTCAGGGTGGATCAGTCCATGTACGGGTTTACCATTAATGACTATGCCACCGCCTATCCCCGTGCCGACTGTGACATAAATCGCCACATCTGTGCCTGTGGCGGCCCCCCATAGTGATTCCGCCAGTGCGGCGCCGTTCACATCCGTATCAAAGGCAATCTCACAGCCAAATTCACGTTTTAGCGGGCCCACCAGATCCGTATTACTCCAATGGGGTTTAGGTGTAGCGGTAATATAGCCATAAGTGGCAGAGGCTGGATTTAGGTCCACTGGACCAAAGCTGGCAATGCCCATTTTGCTAAACGCAAAGCCCTGCTCTCGCTGGGCACGAAAATAGCTAATCACCTCTGCCATGGTCTGTTCAGGCGTTGTGGTCCCAATACGGGTTTCAGATAGAAATTCCCCATCAGACGTGACCAGCGCGCAGTTAAACTTAGTGCCTCCGGCTTCAATTACCGCGATACAATCTTTCATGCAATGCATCTCATTTTCGGCCAGTGGCCATTACCAAAAACTGATCACCAGCACTGCCGTAACCATTAACAGCAAGCTTGATAAAACTAAGTAGTTCTGCCACCAGGGCAAGGCTCTTTCGCCTTTGAGTTCGGCGGCAAAATCCTGTTTATTCCACATATAGCCATGTTGGGTAGCGGAAGCCTTGTTGCTATCGGCCAGACTTATTGCCACCACAGCGACTAAACACACCACAAATAACAAACCGGCGGCATGTAGAAAATGCATGCTGAATGCACCACTGCCCTGACCTACCAACATACCAATGGCTAAGACTAACCCAATCATCAGGCTGTAAAATGCACCGTTGGCAGTTGCACCGCGCCATAACACACCTAACAAAAACACAGCCACAACGGGGGGAGCAATATAGGCCAGCACCGACTGCATGTATTTAAACAGGGAACCAAACTCTGAAATAAAGGGCGCCCAGGCAGCGGCCAGCAACATAAAGATAAATGCAGTAATTCGCCCTACCGTCATTAAGCCATGAGAGCTAATATCAGGACGGGCTTTACGCACAAAGTCCATGGTCACCAGCGTCGATGCAGAGTTCAGGGTTGAGTCGATACTCGACATTAACGCTGCCAAAATACCCGCAACCACCAGCCCTAGCAGACCCGCCGGAAGTAGATCAAAAATCATGGTCGGATAGACCAAATCCGGATTATCCAGTTCAGGGTAAAGTACCCGCGCCATACTGCCGGGTAACACCATAATGAAGATAATAGGCAGCTTCAGCAGTGCAGCCAAAAGTAACCCATAACGACCATGGCGGTTATTCTTAGCGCTTAGCACCCGCTGGACCATAAACTGGTTAGTACACCAGAAATAGAAACCTAAAATCGGTACGCCAAATAGCAATCCGGTCCAGGGCATAGCAGCGTCATCAGCCGGTCTCACCAGACTTAGCATATCAGGTGGTGTAACGGCCTTTACTGCGTCCCAGCTACCTACTTGCTCAAACGCCAGCCAGGAAACGGTCACCGCGCCAATCATGATCAATACCGTCTGTATTGCATCTGTATAGATCACCGCTTTTAGGCCTCCGATAATGGTGTAGATACCGGCACACACCGACAGCACCAGAATGATTTGCCACAAGGCCATGGCAGGGAAAATCATTTGCAGCAGGATTCCCCCGGCGTAAAGCGCAGCTGCAGTATCAATCAGGATATTGCCGACCAGGGTAATAATGGCAAAGTAATAGCGGCTGCGACTGTCAAACCGGCATTCAAGAAATTCCGGCATGGTATAGACCTTAGAGCGCAGGTACACAGGTAATAAGAAAATGGCAAAAAACACCAGAATCACCGATGCCATCCATTCGTAGTTAAACACTGAAATGCCAGTCGCATAAGCATCACCAGACAGGCCAATTAAGGTGGTACTGGAAATGTTGGATGCGAACAGCGAAATACCCACAAACGGCCAAATCATGCTGCGACCTGCGAGGAAATAATCTTCGGCGTTTTTATGATCGCCGCCCACCCGTATGCCGATATAAAGCACGATTGCAAAGTAGATGAATATGAGACCCAAATCCCAGGTCCCAAGGTTAAACTCCGGCATAACACTCCCCTACAAAGCAGCCTGAAAACAAGGAAAGGGGCACCGGGGCCCCTTGGAAAATAGTCATAGGTTAGAACTGATATTTCAGACTAACAGAGGTGCTGCGAACATTAATGCTGCGAGCACGGATGATGTCCTGATTACTGCTCACCGACGACTCTTCGGCTTCAGTGATTCCCACAGTATCAAACAGGTTGTTGACGTTCATCGACAGGGTTAACGCATCTGTCAAGTAATAGCTGGCAAAGGCATTAAACTGGGCATATGCATCAAATTTCAGCTCATTGGTATCCTGCGCATAGGCGCTGCTGGTGCCAATTACATTCAAACCGACTAAGCCTTTATCCATTTGATAGGTTGCCGTGCCCTGATAGATGAAATCAGCCTGTCGACGAGGGGTATTACCGACCACTTCCGGCGTCAGCGCATCTTTATCAATTTCAGCATCCGTCCAGGTCACGCCACCTTTAAAGCTAAGGTTATTCAGGTGATATGCTGCTTCCAACTCAATACCGTGAGCCACATAGGTACGGTCAAAGAATTTCTGGGTGGTAGCTTCGTAATTTTGTTCTTCGGTTTTGGCGTAGAAACCCGTCGCAAATAAGCCCAGCTTGCCGCTGCGGTATTTCACACCGGCTTCCAGTTGATCGACTTCATCTACTGCATCTTCGTCTGCCACGCTACCATCGTCATTCACCTTACCGAATAACAAGCGATCTGCGTTGGCGCGGCCGCCATGGCTGATACGACCAAAGAACGCCATATCTTCATTGAAGCGGTAGTTCGCCCCCACAGAGTAAGAGGTATAAGACCAGTCGTAATTCACCGCACTTGGGTTAGCCAGGTCCAGCCCTACCACGGCCATTTCCGGCACAGAAATCACGCCATCGCCATTCATGTCTTTTTCAGAGGTCACGGCCGAGGTGTAAGTCCCAAAGGCATCACCCGAGTCATGGCGCACACTGGCTTCAACATTTAAATCATCAAACTGCGCATTCACCGCCAGGTATGGAGCATCAATGTCGTACTTCACGTCATATGCACGCTGACAGCAGTTGCCCCAGGCCGGCGTACCATAGGCATATAAACCATTCTCTGAATAGGCAGTACCATCTTCGGCATACACATCCAGCAAGGCAGCATTATCGCCTTTCAGCTCCATCAGGTAAGAATTCCACAGCCAGTCCATCTTGATGTTCTGACGGGCTTTGTAATACCCCAGAGTGACCGTGATATCGTCATACAGTTTGGACAGCTTGAAGTCATTCACATATGATCCCATGTCTTTGATATCCACATCAAAGGTGATCACATTCATGGCCAGGCCATTGCCTGTAGTATCTGTGTACTCGGTGCCGGCACTGGGGCCATTAGCGTATTGCAAATACGCACCTTCGCCAGCAACACTTTCAGCAATATCGGTGGCAGTGCCAACTTCAGCAGGGAACGGCGAATTAAAGCTGCCAGACACGGTACTGCGACGGAATTTATTGTTTAAACGCCAGTCATCGCCCATGTCGAAATCCGCTTCAAACCCGATGCTGGTCACCTGTGGATGCATACCATCCGACACATCACCTGTGCTAATTTGGTTTTCACCGTTTAGACGCAAAGTTTGCTGCAAATAGACAGAATGCAGGGTATCGCTTTTCGCGTCGAAGCCTTCAATGGAATCGCCATTGGCATACATAGGCATTGGCAAATAGCTGATAGTTTTGTCATCCAGGTGTTTGACATACAAACGAATAAAACCGTGTTCAAATTCTTTGGTTAGATTCGCTTTAATCTGGCCACCAGAGTTGCCGCTATACCCTGCTTCACGCACACCTTCCCCCTCGCGGAAGAAGCCGCCAATATGAAAACGGGTAGTGTCATTTATCTCATCGCCGTACTCGAAATCGGTACGCAGGCTGTCGTAATCCACACCTAAGGTAGTGGCGATACTGCCACCGGCAAAGTCACCGGTTTTGCTGACAAAGTTAATGATACCGCCCGGTGAGTTGCTGGCCAGGGTAGACGCCGAGCCACCACGAATCGCTTCAACGCCGGATACCGTGCTATCCGCACGTAAGAAAATATCCGCGTTACCAAAGGCAATATCACCGAACTGCATGACCGGCAAACCGTCTTCCTGCAGCAACAGGAATTTCGCCCCACCCGAGGCAACCGGCAAACCACGTACTGCAATGTTGGCATTACCTTCGCCACCGGTTGATTCAGAACGCACGCCAGGTATGGCACGGAAAATCTCGGCAGTCGTACGCGGCGAAGCAATCTCAATATCCCCAGGATTGAGGGTACTGACAGACACGCTGGCATCCATTTTGGTGGCGGAACGTACTGTGCCTGTGACCACGATCTGTTCAAAATCCAGACTATCCTGCTTCTTCTGCTCTTCTTTCGCCGCGGCATCCTGGGCAAATAAAGGCTGACTGGTTAACGCTGCCATAACAGCAGCAGTAAGCAAATGTGGGGTAAATACCTTCTTCATTTCTCTCTCCAGACCAAGTTGAGTTCGCTATCTGTGCCAAGCGCAACCTGCGAACTTGCTAAGCATCAGCTGTGGGTTGAGCTTTCATTCGGAACACACCTTGAAAGACCGCAACAGCGTTTCTGTTTCGATTTCACTTAATCGTTTCAGATTAATCTAACAAAGAAATTTAAATCTGTAAAATACTTGTTAAATAATTTTCATATAAACCTTAAAATATTGTCATCGCGCTTTATTAGATGCTATCTTAAACGAATAAGATCATTCCGAGTGAGTTACGGATTATGCAGACAGATTATGAAGCCAGCAAAACCCTCCTGAGGTTATTGCCGGAACTGGACCTCTCAAGCCTGAAAGCGGCAGACAAGGCCCTGTTTGAAAAACGCCTAGAGGCCCATTTTGGTGAACTTTTCAGCTTGCTGTTTCCCATTTATAGTCATCAATACGACTGGTACTTTCATCTGCGTCAGTTGTTACAAAACCTGGCCACAGGCCTGTCTGAGCGTAGCAGCAAACTCAAAAAATCAGATAAACAGCGCCTGCACCATCCTGACTGGTTTAAGCAGCAACACATGCTGGGCATGGCGGTATATGTGGATTTATTTGCCGGCAATCTGAGTAAACTTCAGGCACAAATCCCTTACCTGAAATCCCTCGGAGTAACCTACCTGCACCTGATGCCTCTGTACGATGCGCCTGCCGGAGACAGTGACGGGGGCTATGCCGTCTCCGATTACCGCAAGGTTAATCCTGTCCTTGGCAACATGCAGGATTTAAAAACGCTGGCCAGCGCCCTGGAAGATAATGGCATTAGCCTGGTACTGGATTTTGTTTTTAACCACACATCAGATGAACACAGATGGGCCGATGCAGCCAAACAGGGCGATCGCGAGTATCAGCAGTTCTATTACATGTTTGATGACAAAACCGTGCCAGACCAATACGAGCATAATTTACGTGAAATCTTCCCGCAGATTCGCCGTGGAAACTTCACTTTCGAGCCACTCAGCCAAAAGTGGGTATGGACCACCTTTAACAATTTCCAGTGGGATTTGAATTACAGCAATCCAGCTGTGTTCAACGCTATCACCGCCGAAATGCTGTTTCTGGCCAATATCGGCGCCGATGCCCTGCGTCTGGATGCGCTGGCCTTTATCTGGAAAGAGCTGGGCACAGATTGCGAAAACCGTCCATTTGCCCACGCCCTGATCCGCGCGTTTAACTGCTGCCTGAAAATCGCCGCGCCCGGTGTGTTGTTTAAATCAGAGGCCATTGTTCATCCTGATCAGGTGCTCAAGTATATCGATAAAGATGAATGTCAGCTCTCCTACAACCCTTTACTGATGGCATTGCTATGGAATAGCCTCGCTACCCGTAAAACCCGTTTGCTGACAGCATCAATGCAGAAAAGTTTTGCCATCTCAGATGACTGCGCCTGGGTCAATTATGTGCGCTGTCACGATGATATCGGTTGGACGTTTGATGACGCTGTTGCCGGCTCACTCGGCATTAATGGCTATGACCACCGCCATTTCCTTAATCAATTCTACACCGGACGCTTTGACGGCAGCTTCGCCCAAGGCGTCGCGTTTGGCGAAAATGATGTCACCGGTGATTGCCGGGTATGTGGCTCACTGGCCTCTTTGGCCGGACTGGAACAAGCGATTGAAAACCAAGACACAGCATTGATACAAGCAGCAGTAAAACGGGTGCTGCTGTTACACGGCATCATCTTCAGCATTGGCGGTATTCCGCTGCTGTACGCCGGGGATGAGCTGGGAGTATTAAACGACTACAGCTATCGTGACGACCTCGCCAAGGTTCATGATGACCGCTGGGTACACCGGGTTGCCTTGCGCCAGAGTGATATCGACCTTAGCCTGCAGCCAGGTGCTCCTCAGCAAGCCATCGCCAGCGGATTGAAAGAGATGCTGGCACAGCGCAAAGCACACACGGTATTTGGCCACGCTTCAACCCAGATATTATCCAGCGACAACCAGCACCTGTTTTGTTTCCTGCGTGAAGATCAGGCGGGGAATAAGCTCTGGGTAATTGCCAATTTCAGTGAAGGCAGCCAGTCGCTGGCCAGCCATATGCTGGGTCTGGCTAAAGGTCAGGTGTATAAGAACTTGATTTCAAAACAAAATGTAGAAGTGACACCGCGCTTGCAGATGGCGCCACTACAACTATTGTGGCTGTATCAGCCGTCGGCTTAAACAGGCAGTGAACTTTGTCTGACCACCAATCGGGTTTGCATTTGCTCCCCATCAGTGACGTTATCTGTCAGTAACATGGACGCCGCCAGGCGTCCTTTTTCCAGGCATTGCTGGCACACGCTGGTTAAACTGGGTTCGCTTCGACTGGCTTCAGGAATATCATCAAAACCAACGATCTTCACCTGCTCAGGTACGGTAATATTCAGACTCCGAGCCACTCGAATTGCCGCCAGCGCAATCACATCACTCATGCAAAGTAAGCCATCAGGCAGTGGCGACAGGGTTAACGCTTCGCGCGCTGCCCGCTCGGCCATGTGCGGATTGTTTACCGGTATATGCCAAACCTTATCCGCTGGGATCATCTTACCCGCGATATGGGCTGCCTGCTGATAACCAGTTAAGCGTGCCCGGGAAATTTCTTCTGATTCCTTCAGTAGGTCATCGTCCGTCAGCCGGCACACCCTGTCGCTTTCAATCAACCTTAACCCAAGTACCGCCAGATTATCTGCGCCCTGAGCATACAGATGCTCGGCACTGATTTTAGCTCCATGCTGATTATCGATGTTCACACTGCCCAGCAGGCCTGGGTAATGGCCTTTGCGCGGGGTAAAATCCACCGTCACAAACGGCTTACCGGTACGCACAATCCGTTCAAACGCCTCTGCTTTAGGACGTCCATAAATGATAAAGCCGTCGGGTAACTGTTCAGTATTGGCGTCGGAACTGACTTCGTTCAGGGATAACAACAACATTTGTTTATGCTGTTCCACCAGCACTTCAGCAATGCCCTGCATGAGTTGATTCGCAACAGGATCAGAAAAGCTGTAGCTCAGGGAATCCGCCAGCAACACGCCCACCACTCCCGATTCGCCTCGGCGCAATGAGCGTGCGGCAAAGTTTGCGCCGTGGTATCCCAGGGCGGCAGCTTCTTTGAGGATATGTTCGCGTAATTTGGTTGAAAGCTGATCGGGACGATTAAAGGCATTCGACACAGTCGCGGTAGAAACCCCCAATTGCTTGGCGACGTCTTTCAGGGTTAGCTTCTTTGCCACTTGTGTCATTATTATTTATCTCTTGCGCTCACTACAGTCGGGCTTACGTTACCATAAAATCCCATGGCGACAACGGCTTCGAGACTAATCGACAAAAACTCACCTTTGAACTTCTACGCAAATCCCGATTGGTGAATAATTCAACTGCGGGTATATTAACCAGCAACGAATTCGACTCCTCTTAAATGCGAACAAGGAATGTTGCATGAAAATCTCAGTCGTCGGCGAATATCGCTGCCCCTGTTGTCGCAGTGTTGCGACTATTCAAGTCCCTGGCACCCATAATCAACTTATCGAAATTCAGCAACGCTGCACAACCTGCAGTACCCCTCTACAATTGATTATTGCGCCAGGCAAAAATGGTGGTATTAATATTATCACCCAACGTAAGAATCGAGATGAGTGAGCTTATGATAGATGTCTTTCACGCCGATCAGATCTTGCAAATACGCATGCAGCAGGCTGATGATGAACGCCAGTTAATTCGCATGGTCATCGATTCACTTGGTCACTACGCCCTGGCCAGCCGGGTAAAGCACCATGAACTGGATATCGCCTTTATGGTCACAGGTGGCCCCAGTGTCTGGGTTAACCAGGCCAATATGAACGTTGCTTACACGCCGGTACCGGCTCGCCAGTCCCACTATGGTGATATTTTGGTTGAACATGCCGGTGGTTACGTCAGCCTGAGCACCCCCATGGGTTTTATCCCACTGATAGATGTGATTGAACAACAAGGTCGGTTACAGGTAAAAATCTATAACTAATCCTTTAAGCGGCTATCATTAACAGCAATTGGGCGTAAAATACCGCCCCTGTTAAATTCTGCTTTTTTATGAACGACATGCTTTCTGACTTTTCTCAATGGCTAGATAATTACGAGCTACATCTGCTAGCCAGCGTTATTGCGTTGCTGGCTTATCGCCTTATTACCCAGTTTGCCCTGCCCCGCATCGAACGCAGCATTGATCGCGCCGGCTTTAAGTCTCGCTCCAGCCGCCGTGCCTACCACACCATCAGACTTTTAGTCGCCACCGCCACCATTGCGGTGTTATTGATTATCTGGGGTGTCGATATTAGTGGCCTATTGCTGATCTCAACGTCAGTGATCACACTCACCGGCGTGGCATTATTTGCGAACTGGTCAATCTTAAGCAATGTCACCTGCTACCTGTTTATGATCTTTAATGACAACTATCGCCGCGGTAATTTCATTCGCGTGGTTGAAGGGGATAATTACATTGAAGGCTTTATTTCAGAACTGGGATTACTCAATACCAAATTAGTCACTGAACAGCGGGAAGTCGTGTTGTACCCCAACAATCTGCTGATGGCGCGTCCCACATTGGTAAATCCGCGCGAAAAATTTCGAGGCATGGGCAAGGTGACGACACCTGTCCCCGTGCCAGTCAAACGCCGTTTCGGCTACGGCAAAGACAAGCGTTTTTAATCCAGCTGCTTGGGTTTATCAGGGTGTAGCCACAGGCTATGCCCACACCCCAGTAACAGCAACAGACACAACAGCAGCACTATACTTTGCCCTAACCAGGGATACAGCAACGCGTAAAGTGCCCCCAACAGCAATAACACCACTCCCACCAAGGTATTTGCCGTGGCGGTAAAGTGCGTACGGGTTTCCCCTTCGGCAATATCCAGTAAGTAGGTTTTTCGTCCGATGCGCACACCTGCATACCCCAGATTCACACCTAAAAACATCAGCGCCTGCCAGTAAACACTTAGCTCAGCAACAAAGCAGTAGAAAACCAGGCAGCAAAGTAAGGTAAGTAACGCCGCAACTTGCAACGCGAGTTTGGCACTGTAATCAGCCAGCCGCCCCCAGAAGTAGCCCGACAGCATTTCTGCTAGGGCGCTGGCAGCGAGAAAAAATCCCAGCGTTGTTGGGCCTCCCTGACCAGAAACCATCAAAATCAAATAAGGTGTGATCAGAGCACCATGCAGCAACAAACAGCGGCTTAGCACCAATTGACGCAGCGTTGGGGTTTGGCGCAAACCAGCAAGCAAACCGGGATGATGGTTCGCATTCCGATCAGGCCAGTCAATCGATAATGCCAGGCTGATTAAAAGTGCAATCACCATTAAACAAGCCGCCAGCATCACCAGCCAAATAAGACTCTCCGCACTTTGCTGCCAATGACGGATGCCTGCATAAGCAATACACAGGGTTAAGCCCCCGGCCAGAATAGTTGCCCATCCGCTTAATCGTCCTCGTTTGCCCTTACTGACGACCTCGCCCTGCACATCCTTCATCGTCAGGGATGATAATGCCCGGCCAAGGCCGAACAGCGTGACCCAAAATAGCACTAACGGGCCAATCCACTGGAGTGGCAGCCACCAGCAACTCAGCCCCAGCATTGCCATGCTAATAGCCTGTAATAGCGCGCCGTAACGCCATAACATTAATCTATTCGCGCGCTGGCGAAAATATTGTTTCAGCCACCACTGCGGGATCATCGCCATGCCTTCGCGCAGCGGCACTAATGCCGACGCCCAGCCGCCAGGCACTCCCAAACTCGATAATAGCCAGGGTAATGTGGTGCGACAGGAAAACACTAAATCTGCCAACTTAGTGGTACTTTGCATGCTCAGTAGGGTCCAAAAGCCTAACGATGCATCTGCGTGCTGTTGTTCCACTGCCGATAGCTGCGGCGAATTGCTGTCATGGCTCATATGCTGAAAATACCCCGCTCTGCCACTTGGGATTTGCCAGATAATCATTACATTAGGTAAAAGTGGTTGAGTTTCAACCCCAGTGTCATGTTTGACCTTATTGAGGTGAATTATGTTGCGTATCGGTTTGTTCGTTGCCACTAACCTGGCGATCTTATTACTCCTTAGTCTGACCTTTCGCCTGCTCGGCATAGAGGGATTGCTCTATCAAAACGGTATCGACCTGAATCTGTCTGCCACTTTGGTTTACGCGGCAGTCATCGGCTTTAGCGGCTCTATCATTTCATTGCTGATGTCTAAATTCATGGCCAAGCGCAGCATGGGCGTCTACGTGATAGAACGCCCTAGTAACAGTACCGAGCAGTGGCTGTTGCAAACTGTTGCCCGCCAAGCCCAGCTAGCGGGGATCAAAATGCCTGAGGTCGGCATATTCCAGCACCCTTCCGTTAACGCGTTTGCCACTGGCTGGAATAAAAACGATGCACTGGTGGCCGTCAGCACAGGCCTGCTCGAACAAATGACCCAGGACGAAGCAGAAGCCGTACTCGGCCACGAAATCAGTCACATTGCCAATGGCGATATGGTCACCCTCGCCTTAGTACAAGGCGTTACTAATACTTTTGTAGTGTTCCTGTCACGGGTCATTGGGCATGTAGTTGATCGCGTGGTCTTCAAGGTGGAACGTGGTCACGGCCCGGCATTTTGGATCGTGTCGATGCTGGCAGAACTGGTACTGGGCATTTTAGCCACGGCGATCGTGATGTGGTTCTCCCGCTACCGTGAATACCGTGCCGATGCCGGTGGAGCGTCGTTGGCTGGCCGTCAGAAAATGATTGCCGCCCTAAAACGCCTGCAACAAGGCCAACAAGCCGAAATGCCAGACGAAATGGCAGCCATGGCCATTAACGCCGGCCGTATTCATGCGTTATTCTCAAGCCACCCACCGCTACAGCAGCGCATAGACGCCCTGCAGCAACGGGGTTAAACCCTAATATATTTTGGCAATGCGCCTAAGGACAGCAAATGCAACCTTTGCCGTTTATTCTCGATAGCTGGCAGTTCGACACAAATGGCGCACGCACATTGCCCCACACAGACATCGGCAATCAAAGCAATGTCTGGCTGCATTGCGATCGCAATCATGAAGGGTTGAGCGAATGGCTGGCGAATCAGGGCATTACCTCGGAAGTGCTCACCGCCCTGCTGGCAGAAGATACCCGCCCGCGTTTTGAATGCCTGGATGACAACAGCTTTCTGTTGATCATTCGCGGCGTAAATCTGAATGAAGGCAAACAGCCAGATGATATGCTCACGATTCGCATGTTGTATCAGAATGGCCGTTTGATCAGTATTCGTAAGCATTCATCCAAAGCGGTATCCGAGGTGCGCAACCTGCTGATCGAAGGGCGTGGCCCAAAAACCTTGCCCGCGTTGGTGGTGGCAATTCTGGAACGAGTACATGAGAAAATCGACGACTTGCTGGAACCCACCGAACAGGCCATTGAAGATCTCGACAGTGAAGATGGCAGCACCGCGAACCAGCAAAAAAATCAGCTCAATGCATTGCAAAAACGCCTGTTAAAACTCAACCGATTCCTCAAACCACAAAGCTATGCGCTTGAAGCCTTCGCCAATGCTGAACTGGATGACTTTGTCCCATTACAATTGCCATTAGCCCATCAAAAAGATGTGATTATGCGTATCGGCGAATCGATTGATTTTTATCTGGCGCAGTTGCATTTGATCAGCGAAAAATGCCAGCAACAGAATGACACGCGCATGAACCGCAATACCTACATGCTCTCCGTCGTTGCTGGGATTTTTCTGCCGCTTGGGTTTCTGACCGGTCTGTTTGGTATCAATATCGGCGGTATGCCGGGCACCGAAAACGCAGAAGCCTTTTACTGGTTCTGTGCGGCCATGTCTGTGATTGGTGTTGTCGAATATTTGCTGTTCAGACGTCTGAAGTTTGTTTAACCGTGCAGCAAGGCAGGCTTAAGCCTGCCTGTAGCACTAATCCTGCTGACTGCGAATTTGGCCCACTTCCAGAAAGGGAGAGGCATCGATATTGTCGGCATCCATCATGCTGGCAATACGCTGCATGGTCGCCACCAACTGGGTTTGCTCCCATTGCTCCAGTGCTTCAAAGCGCTGAATAAAATGTGCCTGCAATGGCTTAGGCGAACTTTCCAGGGTGTCGCGTCCGGTGTCGGTTAAAAATACCCCGACCTTACGTTTATCCTGAGATGAACGTTCGCGTACGACCAATTCCCGACTTTCCAGACGATCCAAAATACTGGTGACCGTTGCCGAGCTCAGATTAATGTTGTCGGCAATCTGCTTCACCATTATCCCTGGAGTCATGCCAATTTCCTGCAAGACAATAAGTTGAGGTGAGGTTAGGCCACTTTCTTTACTCAATTTTTTGGAATACATATCAATGGCACGGATGACTCTGCGCATCGATACCAATAATTCCTCGTATTTCTTCACAAATGTTTCCTAAGCAGGAACAGAGACAATGCTCGCTCAGTTCAAATCCAGATTACTAATTCCTGTATCTATCATGCCTAACGAGTTGAGTCAAAACCACCGCCACCGCCCTCCTCAACACAATTCGAATTCAAACAAAATAAAAAATCAAATACGCTAAAATAGCACATAAAACGTCACATTCACTCTGCACAAACCAGTAAAAACAAGACAAGTGTTGATCTATTGCTCAAAAACACGAATAATATAATTAGTATTCTAACTATTAGACATGAATGTAAATCTTAACTAATGTGGAGGAATATCCTGATGGATTCAGAAGAAAATCAGCTAAAGCACACTCAAGGCCACGACTCCCCCCTGCTCGGCCGGGTTTGTTTAGCCTTGCTCCTGGGCAGCTATGTGGTGCCCATGCTATTTATGAAACTACACAAATGCCTGTTCAGCGCCAAAGCAACCGGCACCCCATCTGCGCCACACAAAGGCCAACTGCTTCGTTCACCATTACAGCTGCATCACTAAGTTCGTTATGGATTACACAAGCTATGTTTCCCTTGGCATCTATTTTGTTGCCATGCTCGCTATTGGTGTGTTTGCTTACCGCAATTCCACCGATGATATCTCAGGTTATATTCTCGGCGGCCGTAATGTGAGTCCGCAGGTAACGGCGCTTTCGGCCGGTGCCTCGGATATGAGTGGCTGGATGCTGATGGGTTTACCCGGGGCCATGTTCACCATGGGGTACGATACCCTGTGGATTGCACTGGGCTTATTGCTGGGAGCCCTGGCCAACTATCTTTTGGTGGCCCCGCGCCTGCGGGTCTATACCCAGCTCGCCGATGATGCTCTGACCATTCCCGATTACTTTGCCAAGCGCTTTGGCATGCGTAACAGCCCTCTGCGCATGGTGTCTGCCATCGTCATTATTGTCTTTTTCACTTTATATACATCGGCAGGCCTGGTGGCCGGGGGCAAACTGTTCGAATCGGCCTTTCATCTGGACTACAGCCTGGGGCTCATCATCACTGTCTCAGTGGTAGTAGCATATACCTTATTGGGTGGCTTTTTAGCCGTCAGCATGACCGACTTTGTCCAGGGCTGCATTATGTTCGTTGCTTTGATCCTGGTGCCCATTGTTGCTTATCAGCAGTTCAATAGTGCCGACGAACTAATGCGTCAGGCCAGCCAGACCATCACTGGCTTTAGCGCATCCCTCGAACATCTGACAGTGCTAGGACTGGTGTCCAGCCTCGCCTGGGGGCTGGGCTATTTTGGCCAGCCCCATATTATCGTGCGCTTTATGGCAATTCGTTCGGTGAAAGACATTCCCATTGCCCGCAACATTGGTATGGGCTGGATGACAGTCACCATCATAGGCGCGTTAAGTACAGGCCTGGTGGGCGTGGCCTGGATGAATAAGTTTGATCGCAGCATTGCCGATCCTGAAACCATATTTGTACTCTTTAGCCAAATACTGTTTCACCCGTTAATCACCGGCTTCCTAATGGCAGCTATTCTCGCTGCCATCATGAGTACCATCTCGTCGCAGTTGTTGGTGTCATCCAGTTCGCTTACCGAAGATCTCTATCGCGCCTGGGCAAAACAGGATATCCCGCCGCAAAAGATGGTACTTCTCGGTCGCGTCGGTGTGTTTAGTGTCGCCCTGGTGGCATTGCTGCTGGCCTTTGATCGTTCTAACAGCATTTTGTCACTGGTGAGTAATGCCTGGGCCGGATTCGGGGCCGCATTCGGGCCGCTGGTACTGTTCAGTTTACTCTGGCCAAACATGACCCACAAAGGCGCCATGGCGGGTGTCATTGCCGGCGCAGCAACCGTGCTGTTTTGGATCTATGCGCCTGTGCTTGCAGACGGTAACACCCTGAGCTCTGAGCTGTATGAGATAGTGCCCGGCTTTATCGTATCTAGCCTGACTCTGTATTTGGTCAGCCTGTGGGATAAGGCCCCTTCACAAGCAGTTCAGCAAACTTTTGCTGAAGCAAAACATCAGCTACACGCCGCCAATTAAAGGAGCTACCTATGCAAAACACTTTTCCGTGGCAACGCGTGGTTGTCAAAATTGGTAGCGCCCTGATCGCACCAGAGAAACAAGGCTGCAGCTCTCGCTACTTACTGGCCATTGCCCAGTTTGTAGTACGTTGCCGGGCGCAGGGGATCCAGGTCATTCTGGTATCGTCCGGCTCAGTGGCTGCCGGCGCGCACCTGTTTCCGGACCATGACAACAAGTCGATCAAAATCAAAAAAGCCATGGCCGCAGCAGGTCAGACAGAGATGATGGCTACCTGGGACCGTTTCTTCGACTTTCCCACCGCGCAAATATTGCTGACCCATGGTGATCTGCGGGATCGTGAACGTTACGTCAGTATTCGCGACACGATTTTTTCGTTACTGGACAACAACATACTGCCCATTATTAACGAAAACGATACCGTCACCACAGATGCTCTCAAGGTCGGAGACAACGATAATCTGTCGGCCATGGTTGCCGCAGCAGCCGACGCTGACAGCCTGATTATCTGCTCCGACGTAGACGGCTTATACGACCAAAACCCCAACCTGCATCCTGATGCCAAGCTGATTTCCTGGGTAGCAGATATTGATGCCAGCATTTATGCCATGGCCGGTGGTGCCACCAGCGATGTGGGCACCGGTGGGATGCGCACCAAAATTCAGGCCGCCGAAAAGGCTACATCCCACGGCATCACGACCTTTATCGTCAATGGCTTTAAGGAAAGTAGCTTTAACCTGCTGCTTGAAGGCAAGAACCCTGGCACGCAGTTTCAACCCTACGACAGCCCTATGCAGGAAAAGCTGCACTGGATGACCCATACCTCAAAGGCGCAAGGAGAAGTGGTGATCAGCGGCGATGTGCCAAGTCCCGATGCCGGTGGTCAGTTGCATTTAACCAGTGACGAAATCAAGGAAGTGCATGGCGACTTTACCGTCGGCGATACCATTTTGTTGGTCACCGACGACGGCACTAAGGTTGCTAAGGCCAAATCCAATTACAGCAGTTGTTTATTAAATTTTATTGCCGAACAAGATGACGAGGCCTTCGTCAGCGAGTTTCAGCATCGTACCGGGCCAATCATATCTGCCGATGACTACGCCCCTTTGGAGAAAAAATGAGTATTATCGAACAGATTTCAATTGAGGCGGCAGAGGCCGCCCAGATCCTGGCGCTGGTATCTACCGCCAAGAAAAACAAAGTCTTGAAGGATATGGCACAGGCACTGCGCGACAACATCCAGCCCATTCTGGAAGCCAATCAGCGCGATTTGGCGCAATTCCGACAGATGCAGCCATCCTACGCCATGATTGACCGGCTAACCCTGAATGAGGAACGTATTCTTTCCATGGCCGATGGTGTTGCAGCCATTGCTGAGCTGGCAGATCCGGTAGGTGAACTACGGGATTTAGGTGAACGTCCCAACGGTATCCAAATCCAGAAAATGCGGGTGCCGTTAGGGGTGATATGTATGATTTACGAAGCGCGTCCCAATGTCACCGCCGATGCTGGCGCCTTGTGTTTTAAATCCGGTAACGGGGTGATATTACGCGGTGGTAAAGAAGCGCTGGAATCAAGCCTGGCTATCGCCAAGGTATTGCATCAGGTACTGGAACAGCATGAGTTGCCCAAGGCACTTATTTCCGTCGTACCTGAACCGGATCGCGGCTTATTGATGGAACTGATGGAACAAACCGAGACCATCGACTTGATTATTCCCCGCGGCGGAGAAGGCTTAATTCAGTTCGTCACTGATAACAGTAAAGTTCCTGTGATCCAACACTTTAAGGGCGTTTGTCACCTGTACGTGGATAAAGACGCCGACCTCGAAAAAGCGTTGGGATTACTGGTAAATGGTAAAACCCAGCGTACCGGCGTGTGTAATGCCCTTGAAGGCCTGCTCGTGCACCGCAAAGTCGCCAAAGAGTTTCTCACCATGGCCAATGCGGCGCTGGCCGAACACAGAGTGAAGATTAATGCCTGTGAGCGTGCCATGCGCTATTTCGATGACGCCAAAGTGCTGAATGAAAATGACTTTGGTGAAGAGTATCTGGATTTGGAAATTGCGGTGCGCATAGTCGATTCGATGGAGCAGGCTCTGCGCCATATTCAGCGCTTTGGCAGCAACCATACCGAAGTGATTTGTACCGAAAACCAACTGGCGGCCAAGCGCTTCCAGCGTGCGGTCGACGCCGCAGTAGTGATGGTTAACGCTTCATCCCGGTTCTCGGATGGTGCCCAGCTGGGCCTGGGTGCAGAAATTGGCATTGCCACCACCAAGCTGCATGCTTATGGGCCGATGGGGCTGGAATCTTTGACCACAGAGAAATTCCTGGTCACAGGCGAAGGTCAGGTAAGGGCCTGATGCCATCAAAAAGGCGGTGCAATACCGCCTTTTCTTGCTGCTTCTTTATCCGGCACATTGCTGCTGGTACTGTTCCAGCAACTTTCGAATGGAGCCAAAGCCGAGCTGATGTAAATCCAACGTGGCAATTTCATGCCACTGAACCCCCTGCAACTCTTCCAGCTGCAGGTTAAGTTGAGGCTTTTGCTCTAGGCACACCTCAAATCCCAAATCCTGAGTGAAATAACTCACCTCTTTATAACGATAGACATTGGGTTGTGAAGCAAAGTAGCGCAACTGTGACACTTCAATGGTTAATTGCAATTCTTCCTGCAGCTCGCGAATCAGTGCCTGCTCCGCACTTTCGCCGGGATCGACAAATCCTCCTGGCAGATCTAACCGCCCCTTGCCCGGATCCTGGGCCCGGGTGGTTAGCAGAATCTCATCTCCGCAACGAATAATAGCCGCCACCGCAGCAGCCACATTATGAAAATAGGTAAAGCCACACTGCTGGCAGCGATACTCATGGTTCTGGTGCACGCCAAACTGCTGCACTCCGCACTGAGGGCAATGCATAAACGCTCCTGTTGGAATGATGTCATCGCACTGCCAAAGTGCGAAATCAGGCTAAATTTATTGGTAAATAATACTCACCAAGAAAATCGAATACGCTAATTCATGATCTGTTAATGGTTTGTAATCATTTGTTTTATATCATCTATACTTGAAACACACTAACCGGACCCACTACGCCATATGAATTTATCTCTTCGTGCGAAAATTATCACGTCTGTCTGTATTCTGATATTTCTGATTGCTGCCACCCTGACATTCATCTCATACACCAAAGTCAGAACAGAAATGCTGCAATCCCTTACCCACGCCAACAGGAATTTTGCCCACGCAAACACTGAAGTGATCCGCGGCTGGCTAGAGAGCAAGGTAGATTCCGTGAATGGCATGGCCGAAATCTTTTCTCAGACCCGTGATGATCAGAGTTATTTTGACAGCCTGAATCAGGGCCAAACTTCTGGTGGTTTTATCGATACCGCGTTTGGTAACACAGATGGTTCCATTTACATGGGCCCGACCCGGGTGATTAACCCGCCAAGCGTGATTGATGCCCGTGTGCGCCCCTGGTTTAAACAAGGTATGAATTCGACTCAGGTCGGCATTACCGATCCCTTTATCAGCAAAGTCTCGGGCGAACTTATTATTTCGTTCTATCGCCGTGTCGATCGTCAGGGCGTAGCTGTCGGCGTAATGAACTCGGTCGTCGGCCTGAATGACATTAATCAGCTAATTGAGAAGATGAACATTCCCGGTGATGGCTTTGGTTTTTTAATGTCTAAGGATGGTGTCATCATTTCCCATCCCAGCGAAAAATTCCGTAACCAGCCGTTAAGCAGTTTAAATTCGACCCTCTCTGCTGCCGATGTCATGACGCTGGCCCGAAATAATGAACTGGGTCAGTTTGATTTCGATAATACCGCGTATCTGGTCAATGTCTCACCGGTGGAACTTACCCAGTGGTATTTCGTGATGGCTGGCAAAGAAAACGTACTGATGGCGTCGTTGCGCCAGTTAACCCTGTTCCAGATCGTCGCGGCACTTGTCCTCACCGCAATTGCCATCGCCATACTCTTCCCGCTGATCAGGCAGTTGCTCAGTAATTTAGTCCGGGTGTCCGATGCCCTGGCCGAAATTGCCAAAGGTGGTGGTGATTTAACCCGCCGCATCGATGCAAGCAGTCAGGATGAAGTGGGCATGCTGGCGACTAACTTTAACGCCTTTGTGGGTCAGTTGCAGGACCTACTCAAACAGGTATCTGATACCACGCAAAAATTACTGATGTTCGCAGCACAATCCTCTGACTCGGCCAATCGCTCGGCGCAAAAATCTCAGTCTCAGGAAAGTGATGTGACTATGGTTGCCACAGCGGTAACAGAAATGACCGCAGCCACTCAGGAAATCGCCTCGAATGCGGAAATGGCCGACACAGCCGCCAAAAATACCGTCGGCATAACCAGCAGTGGTCGCGAATTCTCACAACAGGTGCGCGAATCTATCAATAAACTGGCCAAAGAAGTGGCAAGCACCACCAAGGTAATCGCTCAACTGGACGAACAAAGCCAACAAATTAACAGCATTGTTGGCACCATCAGCTCCATCGCCGAACAAACTAACTTGCTGGCCCTCAATGCCGCGATCGAAGCTGCTCGCGCCGGTGAACAGGGCCGCGGCTTTGCAGTGGTAGCCGATGAGGTACGCGAGCTATCCCAGCGCACCCACAAATCCACCCAGGAAATTAACGACATGCTGGCCACCTTCCAAACCTCAACGGGCACAGCTGTCGGCGCCATGGAGAACTGTCAGAAACTGGCAGGCAACAGCGTGCAGGAAGCAGAAAGCCTGGCGGGTGCTTTTGCCGATATCGCTCAGGCCATTGATGAAATCAGCCAGATGGCCAGTTATATCGCTACGGCTGCAGAAGAGCAAACCACTGCCACCAGTGATATGAACCAGAATACTGAGTCCATCCATATGGTTGCCACCGATATGCTCTCGGATGCCAAAGCCAATGCCAGGCTGTCTGATGAATTGCAAAATCTGGCACTGTCACTGGAAGACTTAGTGAAGCAGTTTAAGCTCGATTAACAGGCATAAAAAAACCGGTCGCATGACCGGTTTTTTATTACATAGGACCTTGTGCTGATTAAAGGATGAAACGACTCAAATCTTCGTTATCCACCAGCATATCCAAATGACTGTTAACGTAAGCTGCATCAATTAAAAAGGCTTCGCCCTGCTTTTCTGAGGCGTCGAAAGAAATATCTTCCATCAGACGTTCCATTACAGTATGCAGACGACGGGCACCGATATTTTCAGTGCGCTCATTCACCTGCCAGGCGGCCTCGGCAATACGCTTAATACCATCTTCGGTAAAGGTGATATCGACTCCTTCGGTTTTCATCAGGGCGCGATATTGCTCGGTTAACGACGCATTGGGTTCCGTCAGAATACGCACAAAATCGTCTGCCGACAGGGCCTGCAGTTCTACCCGGATAGGCAGACGGCCTTGCAGTTCAGGGATCAAATCCGACGGCTTGGCCATCTGGAAGGCACCTGAGGCAATAAACAGAATATGGTCGGTTTTGACCATACCGTGTTTAGTCGATACTGTGCTGCCTTCCACCAGTGGCAACAGGTCGCGCTGCACACCTTCACGGCTGACATCAGCGCTGCTGGAGCTGCCTTCGCGCTTACAGATTTTGTCGATCTCATCGATAAAAACGATACCGTTTTGTTCCACCGAATAAATGGCCTTTTCTTTCAGATCTTCCTGATTCACCAATCTGGCGGCTTCTTCTTCCACCAGCATCTTCAGGGCATCTTTTATCTTCAGCTTTTTCTTCTTTTTGGTGTTACCGGACAGGTTTTGGAACATCCCCTGCAGCTGGTTGGTCATTTCTTCCATCCCAGGAGGTGCCATAATTTCCACACCCACCTGTGGCAGGGCAACATCAATTTCAATTTCTTTATCGTCTAACTGACCTTCGCGCAGCTTTTTACGAAAGGCCTGACGGGTGCCTTTATCTTCGGTGCGCTCTTTCTCACCCCAGGGGCTTTCCGCTGGCGGTAACAGCACATCCAAAATGCGATCTTCTGCCGTTTCTTCAGCGCGGAATTTAACCTTGGCCATTTCCTGCTCTTTGGTCATCTTCACAGCGATATCGGCAAGGTCACGAATAATGCTTTCGACCTCTTTGCCCACATAGCCCACTTCGGTGAACTTGGTCGCTTCCACTTTGATAAAAGGCGCATTGGCAAGTTTTGCCAAACGGCGGGCAATTTCGGTTTTACCGACACCGGTCGGGCCAATCATCAGGATATTTTTCGGCGTCACTTCCTGGCGCAGCTCAGGTTCAAGCTGCATACGACGCCAGCGGTTACGCAACGCGATTGACACGGCACGTTTAGCTTTTTGCTGGCCGATAATGTGGCGGTCCAGTTCGTGGACAATTTCTCTTGGAGTCATTTCTGACATGATTACACCTTAAATTCTGTTAATGCTTGCCGGGCTTAGTAGCTCAGAGTCTCGATGGTCTGATGGTGGTTGGTGAACACACAGATATCACCGGCAATCTTCAGACTTTTTTCTGCAATTTCCTGCGCACTTAAACTGGTATTTTCCAGTAAGGCTGTCGCAGCTGCCTGGGCATAGTTACCGCCTGAACCAATAGCAATCAGGTCATGTTCTGGCTGCACTACATCACCGTTACCTGTGATGATTAGCGAGGCAGTGTGGTCTGCAACCGCCAGTAAGGCTTCGAGACGGCGCAGCATGCGATCCGTGCGCCAGTCTTTAGCCAGCTCTACCGCGGCTTTCACTAAATGCCCCTGATGGAGTTCAAGTTTAGACTCAAAACGTTCAAACAAAGTAAACGCATCAGCCGTACCGCCAGCGAAACCCGCCAACACTTTATCGTGGTATAAACGACGGACTTTACGCGCGTTACCTTTCATCACGGTGTTACCCAATGACACCTGGCCATCTCCGGCGATGACCACTTGATTATCACGACGAACAGACACAATTGTAGTCACAGGTCGATCCTTAATTCTTTAAGGGTTGCAGGATAGATAAGCCTCCCACAACCTAGTGTGAAGATGAGATCCTATGTGGGGGAGACCATACAAATTTCAAGGGAAAAGGTAGCAGAATCCCGCAATATGCCAATTTGATGACGGCATATTCAGCGAATGTTTATCTTGAGCATCTTTAGGATAAGAGCAGCAGCGGGCAGGTGAGCCTACAGATCACACCTGCCAAATACGCTTAAATTAGTTCACGTTCTTCTTCGCGCAGGGTCAGCACTTCATAGCCAGTAGCAGTAACCAGTACCGTATGCTCCCATTGAGCAGAGAGCTTTTTATCCCGGGTGACCACCGTCCAGCCATCCTTTTTGGTTTTGCCTCTGGAGGTGCCCTGATTGATCATCGGTTCGATAGTAAAGGTCATCCCTTCCTGCAATTCTAAACCGGTGTTGCGCATACCATAATGCAGCACCTGCGGCTCTTCATGCATTTCTTCGCCGATGCCGTGGCCACAGTATTCGCGCACGACACTGTAACCCTGCTTTTCGGCAAAGCTTTGAATAGCAAAGCCCACATCACCCAGCCTCGCGCCTGGACGAACTTCTTTAATCCCCAGCCACATGGCGTCATAGGTATCTTTGACCAGTTTGCGAGCTAGAAAGGGCGCTTCTGGCATCACATACATCTTGCTGGAATCAGCAATATAGCCGTGCTTTTCCAGGGTAATGTCCAGATTGATAATATCGGTACCTTTCAGGATCACGCTTTTGCTGGGTACACCATGACAAATCACTTCATTAGGGGAGGTATTTAAGGCGTACTGAAAGCCATACTGGCCCTTACTGGCGGGGCGAGCCTGCAACTCTTCAACGATAAAGGCTTCCACCTGATCATTAATATCCATGGTACTGATACCGGGGCGCACAAAGCCATCCAGCATGGCAAAAACTTTGGCCAGCAATTGCCCTGAAATACGCATTAACTCCCGCTGTTCAGCGGATTTGAGGATCACTTCACTCATGGGTAACAGCCTCATCCACCCGGCTGTATACCTGACCGGCGGCCTGCTCACTGCGTAACAACTGGGTCACCAGCTCATTAAAGGTCATGGTTGGGTTTAATTCGGCCTGCATGCCCATTTTGATCCAGAACTCGGCCTGAGAATTAATAGAACGCGCCATCACATTGCTGGCACGGCGGATTTCTTCATGTAGCTGATCGGAAATTTTTACGATACCCATGACGATACACTTTATATACGAAACATATATGAAGTGTATCGTGCAATAGAAGCTGCAAGCAAGATATTCGGGCGCGCTAAACCCCGGATCCCGTCAGCTCAAACGCTGCCCAGTAATAAGGATGTTTACGATAACCCTGTTTGATCTTAAGTTGCGCGGCACGAAGTGCCTGCCCTGTCGATTGCTGTTTAAGATTTTGGTAGAAATTCACCATCAGGCGCGATGTGGCGTCATCATCTACGACCCATAGGCTAGCGATAATATTGGAGGCTCCGGCAAACAAAAAGCCGCGAGTTAAACCAATCACATCATCCCCCGACTGAATGTCCCCCAGGCCCGTTTGGCATGCACTTAAGGTGACCAAATCGGCATTTAATCTCAAATCATACAATTCACTTACCGTTAATGAACCATCATTTTCGCTGTCGGGCGCCAGTAATAAGCGTGATTGCAAAGGCGCCTGCGGGTCAAATTCTCCATGCGAGGCAATATGCAATACCGAGGTTGACTGCGCATATTTTTTCACCAAGGTTTCCGTTGCCTGTTTGCGCTTCGCCACAATGGCATTCGCTTCCACGCCCGCCAAAGCATCCACTTCATGTTCCGCACCAGGCAAATCTAATGTGGCATCTCCCAGATCAGGATTTCCCAGTGCAAGAATGGGCAACGGATTGTTCGAATCCGGCGTCCTGATATATTCGAGCACGCTCGCGGCAGGCAAAGTGCGTATGGTGTAAGAATCGATTAAAAACGATTGCCCATCGAACAGCGCTGCAAACGGAACATAATGTAACGGGCCATGCGGCACGATTAATAATTTAGGCTGCTGAATCATGGCGGCAATAGGTGCAAAAAGAGCACGATATAAAGCCTCCGACGAGGCTCTCCAGTCATCGCTCGCAGTATTAAGAATATCTCTTCTAAACTTGCTTACTGCCGCCGTCAGATTAACTGCTGGCAGTTGTACCATCTGCACTCTGGTGCGATCTAATACGAATGCAAAATAGCCGTTATTGTCGCCATAAAATTCCACCAGTTGCTCATCCGCTGCCAAACTCTGCTGCAAGGCAGAAGTATGCACTTCGCTCACAGAGACAAGAGAAGCAACTTCGGGTGCGTTTGCCGCCAGTTGCTGGCGTTTACGCAGCAAAAGACCGCGGGTTTGTGATCCGGTCTTAATCGCTTCAAGAGTTTCTGGACCCATTTTTTGCTCAAGCTCCATCAGCTCAGCAATGTCGGCCTTTACTGTTTGTTCTGATGCCTGAAACTGCTGCTTGCCTGCCAGCAAATCCACAAGCGCACGCGCCTTGGCTTTTTCGGCATACACAAAGGCTTGGGCTGGCTGATTTAATTCGTACAGATGCGCAATTAGCTCTCTGTAGACATCCTGCTTGTCCCCGACAAATCCGATTTTATACGCTTCTGCCTGAATGGTTGCCCGTTGCCCCTCGATTACCTCCGTTGCTTGCACCAGCAAGTTCACCGCCAGATCTTTTTCTCCAGCCTCCCAGGCGAGCTGGGCTCTGTCTTTGAGGACTAGCCAATAAATATTTCCCATACTTTGGGTCACTGGGTTTGCGAGCAACGCATCTAAACCCTGACGAGCCAGCGTTGTCTCACCCGTTTCCAGATAGGATTTGGTGAGCATATAGAATTTGGGGATACGTAAAGCGCCCTCGCGAACATTATCATCCAGGCTGGTGTCTTCGACTAATAAGATAAAAGGCTTAATCAGGTACTTAAATGGGTCGGTAGTTTCCTGTTCCAGCGCCTTTCTGGCGTCAGGATAATTTTGCTGAGCGAAATAAATCCGCGCCAGTGCCGTTTGCCTCATCTCCGACAAAATAGAACGCACAAAGGGTGAGTAAGTATCTATGCTCTGGATTTCTTTGATGAGGTCGGGAACAGGTTGTAGATTATGAAGGTAAATATTGGCCAGTGCCTTTACTTCAAGAGGAGGGATTCGATTATAAAGTAAACGGTACTCATCTGAGGTTTCACGCAGAAACATAGCATACGCCTTGTCAGCTTGTTCCAACGCTGTCTGATATTCACCAAATTCTAATAACATACGTGCCTGATAACTGTAGATCAGTGCCTGAAATTCCCCTTTATTCACGTATGTAGGCGCTGCGCCCGGATAAAACTCTGTCGCCGGATCGGGATGGCGAAGAATATAGTCAGCACAGGAATTAAACTTAGCGTATTCTCTGATTTCATAATATGAAGCGCAAAGAAAGTACAGCTCATGTAAAGGGGTGGTCGCTAGCGTTTTATGTTCTTTTTCGACCTCGGACACAACGCCGGCATAATTGCCCTCACCAAAATAGCTATTTACTTTTAAAACGCTGATACATCCCTGCAGGGAAGATACGCAAAGCATTAGGGCAAAACAAAAAACCAGCCGCACAAGGATTCTATCCGCCATCTTATTTTCCATTACTGTCTTAGTCATTCGCGCTAGATATTTATTCACACTATCAGTAATCTTTTGTTTAAAAAAAGCTATTTTCGATATGAGGTGAAAATGAAATGGTTAGCCCTGCTCCTTGTCTGTTTATCCGCTTCAGTAACGGCGATAGAGTTAACTGCTTCGGGCTTAGCTGAATGCGCCTACTACGCAGGCAAAGAATCCTGTAAAAAGGGGGCTGAAAAGAGCACCCTCGACTCACTTGCCAACCAGCTGTATACCAAAATCGAAAGCCAAACCTTCAGCCAGGCTGATAACCAGGGGCAAAACCTGTTTCAGTGGAGTGCAAAAACACAAACCAATCTGGAGTTATTGGGCACCAAAGTGACCTGCACATTTCACCCACCAGAAAACAGCTATCACTGCGAAGCCTCTATGGCGACGTCCACCGCAGCGCCCATGTACAGTGCCTTACTTCAGCAACTCAGTAGGAGGTTAAATGACGGCGAACGAGCCCTGACGGCCAATCCGGGGAGCGTCAACCTGGCCGAACTGGAGCAATTAACCAATGACTATCAGGCTTTTGAAAAAGCCCTGACTGTCTATCAGTTATTGTTGCCAAATCAGAAACTACCATCTGTCTCATTGAGTTATCAGCAATTACGTCATCAACTCGATATACGCCAAAGCCGTCCGCAATCCTTGCAGGAACTCGCGCAAACTGTCTTATCCAAGTCCACACGCCGGGGCCTGATCATAAGTGCACCCTTAGCCGTTGGCTCTCATGAAGTTACCCCCTTTGCCAACGCCCTGTATCAGACATTGCAGGCGAATCTGCCCGCTAATGTGGCGGCAGACTCAAGTCAGCACTCTCACTACCAATTAAGCGGTGCATACCAAGTGAACGCAAATCACATGGACATTAGCTTTTGCCTGATGGACCCAAATGGGAAGATTGAATGGACAGGCGTATGGCAACTGGCACCAAAGCTGTATGAAAATTGGCGCACTGAACCCGAGACTCTGGACTTTGAACAGTTAATCAAACAAGGCGTGTTAGTAGCCGATGATTTCCGGGTCGAATTACAAACGAATAAAGGCAGTCATAACTTAACCTTTATCGAGGGTGAGACCGCGAAATTAATGCTCAAGCTTAACCGCTCTGGATATATTTACATTCTTGGCCACACTCGCAATTCAGCCGAAAGTAAAAGCTACCTTCTCCCCCTTCGTGATGAACCTGCGCCTTACGCATTTGAACTCTATGTTCCACCCGAAAACGCGAATAAATGGATAGACATCAGTGATGGTGGCTTTGCCATCATTCCGCCGTTTGGGCAGGAAACCTTGCAGGCATTTGCCAGCGACACTTCATTCATTAAAAGTGGAAGACTACCAAACACGGTTGAAGAGGGTGATTACTTTCTTGTCGATCGAAACGCTCAGGCAGCCATTACCAAAACCCGCGGATTCGCGAAAATAAAAACGGTAAAAGCCGCAACTGCAGAAGCGAGTTTGGATATAGCCACCTTTGCGCGAATCACCACGCCATAAGCACTATGACGCAGCCTTAATGTCTACTGCCTCTGATGTAACAGGTTTCAGATCTGCTTCACCATGCAAATAATCCGCGAGGATAAAACACAGTTCAATATACTGGATGGCTTCCAGACGCCCCACTTCAAAGCCTTTGGCATGGGCAACCTTGTTGCGTAACTTACGTAATTCATCAAACAGCTTGGCTTTTTTCACCTCGATGAGTTGATGCTGTTGCAGGACTTCGCCCATGGTTTTGTATTTTGTCGGGCCATTAAATTTGACCTGAATACCGCGGCTTAAGATTAAGTGCTGGGCGGCTGCATCGACATTATCCCAGGCATCTAATACCGCACTATTGGGCATATTGTCGGCCATACTCAGAATACTGGCTTTGCGGTCTTTCTTTAACTCGGGAAAGGCATGCTCGGCCTCATCCGACACGGCTTTCAGCTTTTGCCCGAACTCTACTTCAAGGTCACGAAATTTCAATTTTTTTGCCAGTGGGATCAGCATGACAAAAGGCTTTTTAAGTGTCACCAGGGTCAGTACAAATACGCCCGGCCAGGCGAGTTTATCCAGCAATTCAATCACAAATGTCTTCCAGTCCACCCCTGCCCCTCACTGCCTAAATTGAGTATTTTTTTACACGCTAACCATAACGACCTGAATAAGCAACTCTTTACACTTCACAATCAGACAACAGAAATCGTAAAAACCTCAATTGATAATAATTATCATTTACAAAATAAAATTTATACTCTAGGGTAATAGCACCAAGACACAGGCAAGCACAGATCCAATGATAAAGGAGCTCGGGGTGAATAGCGTAACAGCCGCACTGCCAACCACACTGGAAGAACAGGAACGCGCCATTTTAACGGCTCGTTTTCCGGATGATCCGCAGCTTATTAGCCAGTACATAAAATCCGCTACTGAGCCTTTTAATGGCGATGTGCGCTTGCAGCGCCAGCAGTGTTATCGGGTCGCGCGTACGTTGCTTGACTGTGTCTGTGACACCTATTTACCGGATCACTGGCGTCAGGGTTGCCTGGATCAAATCTGCCTGCCACTACAACGGCTGCAGACACTGGCATTATCCGCTTGCGAGCAACAAAAGCTGAAAAGCTTCTATGCTGAAATGCAGATCTTGGTTCGTTATTTTTGTCGTTGAGGAATGTTTATGTCTGCTACCCGTCTTGTCCATGACAGTATGGGCGAACTCGAAGTCCCGGCTGACGCCCTTTACGGAGCGCAAACTCAGCGTGCGATTGAAAACTTTCCCGTAAGTGGTCAGCGTATGCCTGAAAGCTTTATCCGCGCCTTAATTATCATCAAAGTGGCGGCGGCAAAAACCAATGTCACCTTAGCCAAACTCTCGCCAGAATTGGGTGGTGCCATTGAAAAAGCCTGCCAGCAGCTACTGAGCAGCCCTGATCTGATGACGCATTTCCCTGTCGATATTTTTCAGACAGGCTCAGGCACCAGCTCGAACATGAATGCCAATGAAGTAATTGCAACACTGGCAAGTCAGCTGTCTGGCCTTACTATCCATCCCAATGACCATGTTAATCTGGGTCAGAGCAGTAATGACGTTATCCCCACCAGCATTCATGTCAGTGCAACGATAGCGCTTAAAACGCAATTATTGCCCGCACTCGAATACCTGATCCGCGCTATCGAAGCGCGGAAACCAGAATTAAAGCAATACTGCAAAACCGGGCGCACCCATCTGATGGATGCCATGCCAATTCGAATGGATCAGGCCATTGGCAGCTGGCAGGCACAGTTACAGCAGCAACACCATTTACTGGCTCCCATACTGGCTCAGCTTCTGCAGTTGCCCTTAGGTGGTACTGCCGTTGGCACGGGCGTAAACGCCCATCCGCACTTTGCTGCACAATTTAACCAGCAGCTCAGCGCAGACACAGGTCTGGCATTCAGCCCAGCGCCTAACTTTTTCGCCCTTATGGGGGCTCAGGACACTGCTGTCAGCCTGTCGGGTGCAACCAAATCGATAGCTGTCACGATAATGAAAATTGCCAACGATTTGCGCTGGATGAATTCAGGCCCGCTTTCTGGCTTAGGCGAAATTGCCCTGCCCGCATTGCAGCCTGGCTCTTCGATTATGCCGGGCAAAGTCAATCCGGTGATCCCCGAATCTGCCGCTATGGTGGCGGCTCAGGTCATCGGCAACGATGCGGCTATCACTATTGGCGGCCAGTCAGGCAACTTTGAACTGAATGTGATGCTGCCGATGATTGCCAGCAATCTGCTCAACAGTATCGAATTGCTCAGCAATAGCCTGCGTCTGCTTGCAGATAAGGCCATTGCCGGATTTACGGTATTACCAGACAACCTGAATCGGGCCCTGCATCGCAATCCGGTATTAGTGACAGCGCTGAATGAAAAAATCGGTTATGAGAAAGCCGCCAGTATTGCCAAAAAGGCTTATCAGCAGCAGCGTCCTATTCTGGATGTGGCGCTTGAGCTAAGTGGCCTGGATGAAGAGACCTTGATCCGCTTACTCGACCCTGTGGCACTGACAGGCGATGAACACAAATAACTCTACAGACCTTTGGAAATTGCAGCTAAATGCAGGTCACACCTGCACCCAGGCCAGGCAGTTTCTGATGGCCATTAGCCACTACAAAAACGCTATTGCACTGGCTAATACCGGGCTTAATAGTAAGCATGCCGATTTAACCACGGTAAAAGCTTTGCTAACAAGCCATCAACACCTGGCAGAGTGTTTTTGTCAGGCGGGCGCCCTTGGGCTGGCTGAATTTGAATTTGGCTATGTTTATCGGGCACTAAAAGCATGTCGTGAACGTCTGGGCCCTGGCAATCCTATGACCGGGAGTTTGCTCTGGGGTATCACTCAGGCGTATCACCACCTGCTGACACATCAGCAACGTTATCCGCACTATGTACCACAACCTATAGAGGCAGATGAACAAAGCTAACCTGGAATCCGTTTCCAACCAACGACAGACATTGAGGGCGTCAATTGACGCCCTGTTTTTTAAGCCTGAAAGTTGGCTTACTTAATATCCCAATTCCAAATCTGACAGGTAGTAATTCCCGCCCTCTTGAGCTGGTGACGGTCAGTTTCAGCCTTACGTTTGCTCCAGTATGGACCGAGGATCACCCGATACCAGGAATTATTGTTAGAGGCACGCACCTGAGACTCGAGTCCCTGAAAAGCAATTTTTGCTTTTAGTTCTTCCGCTTGCTGTTGGCTGCGGAATGATGCGCACTGCATCAGGTAAGGATGCTCGGTTTTTTCCTGCTCTTCCACATCCACTTCCACTTCATAATCCGGCAGGGTTTCAATAAAGTCCCATTTTTCTTCCGGTTTTTGTGGAAGCGCATCTTTAGGCTGTTGCGCTTTCATTGGTCCGGGTAATGCCTTGCTACTAGGATCGCTTTTGGCGCTGTCTTTGATCGTCCAAAGAAAATATCCGAACCCGATCACCAAACCAAAGGTGACCACCAAACGCAGCCAGGGCAAACTGGGGCGCGGTGCTGGTTCAGCATGTTGCTTTCTTCCTCGGGCGACATAATCTTTATGTGCCATATAGTACTGCTTTCCCTTTTGTAATTGGGTTAATGCTCGCTAATTGTCGATTGTACCTAGCTTAGAGCCTGACTCAACGTAAAATACGGTAGAGGGTTAACTAAAATCCTGTGGGTCCACATCTACCGACCAACGCACTTTGCGCGCCAGCGGTAAATTCTCCAGCTCGGGTAACACACGCTGCAACGCTTGCTGCAGGTGACGCCGCTGCTGACTTTGTAAGACTAACTGCATACGATAACGGCCCTGACGCTTTTCCATCAAAGCAGGCAACGGGCCTATGGCCTGAATACCAGCCGTTTGCATCAGCAATTGTCGGGCCTGATATAAAAACTCGAAACCATGCTGCGCCTGAGGTGCTTCAGCCCGCACCAACACCTGATAACTATAAGGAGGCAAGCCTGCATGTTTGCGCTCCATCAGACAATGCCGAGCAAAGTGCGCATAGCCATTGTGGACTAAGTCCTGAAGTAACGGATGTTCAGGGTGATGGGTTTGCAACCACATTTCACCGGCCTTTTCTGCCCGCCCGGCTCGGCCTGCAAGCTGAGTCACCAGCTGGCATAAATGTTCCGCCGCGCGAAAGTCACCGCTATACAGGGCGCCGTCAACATCCAGAATCACCACCAAAGTGACATGAGGGAAATGATGACCCTTGGATAAAATTTGGGTGCCGATCAATAGCTGATACTGGTTACGATTGACCTTATCGAGCAGATCCTGCAGTTTGGTTTTACCGCGGGCACTGTCACTGTCGATACGTACACTGGCGTAGTGTGGAAAAAGCTCACTCAGGCCTTTTTCCAGCTGCTCAGTTCCTACCCCCGAAGTCATCCACTGGCTGGCACCACAGTCATGACAAGTATGTGGAACCCCTTTACTGCTGCCACAATGATGACACTGTAACCGTTGTTGTTGATGATGCAGGGTATAAGAGCGTTCGCACCGACGACATTCTTCAACATGGCCACACTGATGACAAATGAGTGCCGGGGCATAACCTCGCCGGTTTACAAACAGCATCACCTGATTGCCCTGGCGCAAGTGCCATTCCATCCGTTCAATCATCGCGTTGGCCAAACCAAACTGCAGGCGTTGATTACGGATATCCAGCACCTGTTGGCGGGTATGCACAGCGCTTCCGGCACGCTGATGCAATTGAAAGTGCAGATAACGACCGCTCAGGGCATTGTTCAGGCTTTCCAAACTGGGCGTAGCAGTACCGAGTAATAATGGAATGTGTTCTTCACGGGCACGCATTACCGCCAAATCCCGGGCGTGATAGCGTAAACCATCCTGTTGTTTATAAGAATTATCGTGCTCTTCATCCACGATAATCATACCTGGCTTGGCCATAGGCGTGAAAATCGCCGAACGGGTACCGATGATGATCCCAAGTGCGCCTTCGCGGGCTTGTTGCCATACGGCGAGGCGCTCATTATCGGTTAGATTGGAATGCAATACGCCGATCTCGATACCAAATCTATGCCGGAACCGGGCGACGGTTTGTGGCGTCAGGCCAATTTCCGGCACTAGGATAAGTACCTGCCTGCCGGCTTGCAGAATAGGTTCGATCGCCTGTAAATACACCTCGGTTTTGCCGCTTCCTGTCACACCTTCAAGTAAGCTACAGCTAAACCCTTGTTGGCGCTGGTGCAGTGCGCTGATGGCCACAGCCTGCTCCACACTGGCAACCGGCCGGGTGGCCAATACCATTTCCCGAGTCCAGTTGAGGTTTAATTTTGGAGCCTGTTCAAACGTTTCAATCAGCCCCTTTTTGATCAGGCCGTCGATGACCGTACGACTAAAACTGGCAGTAAGCGTGCTCTGACTCACTTCTCCATCAAACATCGCATGCCAAAGTTGCTGTTGCTTCTTCGCCCGTCCGAAAGCATTGTCATCCGCGGCTTCTCCCTGTTCAGTTAACCTTAACCAGGTGATCTCTTTAGGCGTTGCCTGCTCACCTTTGCGTAAGGCCACTGGCAATGCCGTTTGCAACGCCTCTCCCAATGGATGCTGATAATACTGGCTCAGCCACCGGCACAAGGTTAACTGGGTAGCGTCCAGAACAGGTTGATGATCTAACACCTCTTGAATCGGTTTTAGCTTTGTCTGTTGGATATCGCTGCGCTCGACCTGACCAATCACAATACCAAGCAAGGTACGCGGTCCAAATGGCACCAGAACACGACAACCATCCGCAATCGGCTGTTCGCTAAGGTAGTCAAACACCTGACGACGGGGGATCGCCAGTGCAACTTGAATTATATAAGGGGCATCAACCAGACTCAGAACAACACCATTTTGTATTCATTTTTAGCGCGTGACCGATAGCTATAAATCGCTCTACAGGCCATGTAAACTGGCGATTAAACCAGCGAAAATGCTTGATCAGAACAGGCGGATACATTAATATGCGCGCCTCTTTGCGGCAAGCCGCTTTGTTTATTAATTTGCGTATGGTGTTCAGCTTCGGGCTGGATAGCGATACGGCCTTAACCCCATGAGGTATCCCATGAAAAAAGGTATTCACCCAGAATACAACAGCATTACTGCAATCTGTTCTTGCGGTAACAAAATGGCCATCCGTTCTACCTGTAAATCAGATCTGAACCTGGACGTTTGCTCAGCTTGTCACCCTTTCTACACTGGTAAACAGCGTAACGTTGACACTGGTGGTCGTGTAGATCGCTTCAACAAGCGTTTCGGTGCACTGAGCAAGAAATAAGCTCACGCTTCGATTCCGAAAAAAGCGCCTTCTGGCGCTTTTTTCATATCTGCTACCTATTCAGCCCTCTCGCAACTTGTCATACCAGTTGAAAACTTACCAAACATATTAGAAATCAGTCCGTTAGTTTGAAAGTCCGTCAGAATCAGACATACATATGCCTGTTATTCAGCGGATCAATTTGGGTTTTGATCCCGTGCTGATTACATTATCCAAACAAGCCTTTAACACACGACAAAAAATCGCTTTATATAGCTGATTTTATTATTGAATAGGCAAAAATGAATACCTGATCAGATATGTTTGTCATTTGCGCTTATGCTACATTTTGACTGCGACAATTTTGGTGATAGCCCGATCATAATAAAAACAACAATATTGACGGGATGACTGAAACCTATCACCCGGTATATCTCTAACCCTACATTCAAAGGACCTAGACACAAATGTCTGATTTCCGCCAAAAAGCATTGGACTATCACGCCCACCCCGTACCAGGGAAAATCAGTGTTGAATTAACTAAACCTGCAGAAACCGTTAATGACCTTGCACTTGCCTACAGCCCGGGCGTAGCAGAACCGGTTCGTGAAATTGCAGCGGATCCAGATGCAGCATATAAGTACACAGCCAAAGGCAATATGGTGGCGGTTATTTCTAACGGTACGGCCATTCTTGGGTTAGGTAACTTAGGTCCATTGGCGTCTAAACCGGTAATGGAAGGTAAAGCCCTATTATTTAAGCGCTTTGCGGGTCTGGACTCAATTGATATCGAAGTTAAACACCGTACTACAGATGAATTTATCTCTACTGTCGCTAACATCGCGGATACCTTCGGCGGCATTAATCTGGAAGATATCAAAGCGCCGGAATGTTTTGAGATAGAACAGGAACTGATCAAGCGCTGTAATGTACCGGTATTTCATGACGATCAGCACGGTACGGCTATCGTCACGGCAGCGGCCATGATCAACGCCCTAGAAATTCAGAATAAAAAAATTAATGACGTAACTATCGTCTGCATGGGTGCTGGCGCTGCAGCCGTGGCCTGTATGGAACTGTTGATCCGTTGTGGTGCCCAGCGTGAACGCATCTATATGCTCGACCGTAAAGGTGTAATTCACACCCGCCGCGATGACTTAACCACGCATAAGAAACTGTTTGCCAACAATACGGACAAACGCACTCTTGAAGACGTACTGGAAGATGCCGATGTATTCGTTGGTGTATCGGGTCCGGATGTCCTTCCACCGGAAGCATTAAAATTGATGGCGCCAAACCCTGTGGTATTCGCCTGTTCTAACCCAGACCCAGAAATTAAACCGGAACTGGCTCTGGCTGCTCGAGATGACCTGATTATTGCAACGGGTCGTTCTGATTATCCAAACCAGGTCAATAACGTGCTTTGTTTCCCGTTTATTTTCCGAGGCGCACTGGATGTGCGTGCGACTGCTATCAACGATGAAATGAAAGTGGCTGCAGTAGAAGCCATTCGCAGCATTGCTAAAGAAGAAGTGCCGGTTGAGGTATTAAAAGCATCGAATGTCGAAAGTCTGACATTCGGCAAAGATTACATCATTCCGAAGCCCATGGATCCGCGCTTATTACCGCGTGTATCGAAAGCGGTAGCGCAGGCTGCGATTGATTCGGGTGTCGCAAAAATCACCGAACTGCCAGCCAAATATCTGTAAGGCGAAGAAACACAAAAAAGCCGACCTGATGGTCGGCTTTTTTATGCTTACTCTTCGTCATCGTAATCCTGCTCGGTTTTTCCCATTTCTTCCATTATACGTCTGGCTTCGGCTGGGATCCGTTCAGGATTGTCTTTACGTAGGTCGTCGTCGTTAGGTAATGGCTGTCCGGTAAAGGCGTGCAGAAACGCCTCACACAACAGCTCGGAGTTAGTTGCATGACGCAGGTTATTCACCTGGCGACGTGTACGCTCGTCTGTCAGTACTTTGAGTACTTTAAGCGGAATGGACACAGTCACCTTTTTGACCTGCTCGCTCTTCTTTCCATGTTCTGCATAGGGGTGAATATAATCCCCGTCCCACTTTGCCATACTGATTCCCGCGTTTTATCTTTCTTATAAGGGGAAATTCTAAACTTTACTCCCCAAAGGTCAACGATAGACTGCTAAACATCTTGACGGCTTTCCATACAAAAGTTAATTTAGACGTCTAAACGGCTAAATCTTCGGAGTGCACAAATTATGGTGTCGTATGCACAGGGCATTGATGCGTTAAATCAATCCATTTCAGAACTCAAAGGCATTAATGTGTCTTTTGAATTTTTTCCGCCCAAAACCGAGACCATGGAACAAACTCTGTGGAAATCCGTCGAGCGTTTGGCCCCATTAAAGCCTGCTTATATGTCGGTAACCTACGGTGCCAACAGCGGTGAACGTGACCGTACTCACGAAATCGTCAAACGCATTCAGCAGCAAACGGGTGTGACTGCCGCGCCGCATTTGACCTGCGTCGATGCCAGTGAAGAGGAATTGCGCCAGATCGCCAAAGATTACTGGGACAGCGGTATCCGCAAAATCGTTGCCCTGCGCGGAGATCTTCCTCCAGGCGTATCGAAGACCCCTATGTATGCCTCAGACTTAGTTGCACTGCTAAAAGATGTCGCCGATTTTGATATCGCGGTAGCTGCCTACCCAGAAAAGCACCCTGAAGCGCCCAATGCACAGTTTGATCTGCTTAACCTGAAGCGCAAAGCCGAAGCCGGTGCTACTCAGGCCATCAGTCAGTTTTTCTTTGATGCAGAGAAATTCCTGCGTTTTCGAGACCGTGCCGCTGCAACAGGGATTGATTTAGATATCGTGCCGGGAATTTTACCGGTGACGAACTATCAGACTCTGATCAAGTTTGCCGGCTTTACCGACGTGCATATTCCACAATGGTTACACAGCCGCTTTCAGGGGCTGGCAGACGAAGACCAGACCACTCGCAACCTGTTGGGCGCCAGTATAGCCATGGACATGGTCAAGGTACTGGCCAAAGAAGGTGTGCGTCATTTCCACTTCTATACCCTGAACCGCAGTGAACTGAGCTACGCTATTTGTCACGTGCTGGGTGTACGTCCGGAATAATATCCTGCTGCCGCAGCTATTGATCTGCGGCAAGCTGATTTCTCGACTTGGCGAATCTCTGTTCGCCGAGTACACTGAATAACATGCGAGAAATCAAGCCATTATGGCCAATCCTAAAAACCAAAGGTGAATTACTGCTGGCGTTTTTAATTGCGCTGGTACGCCGCTGTCAGCACGATAGGATCACTATTTCTGCCGGCCATCTGGCTTATGTGTCCTTGCTATCCCTTGTGCCCTTTATCATGGTGTTTTTTACCATCCTCTCGGCATTTCCTGCATTTCAGAAAGTACGCAGCCAGTTAGAATCCTTTGTGTTCGATAATTTTGTCCCCCATGCAGGCGATGTACTCCACAAGTACATTAGCGACTTTGTTAGTAATGCCTCGCAGATGGGTGCCATCAGCATTATCTTTTTGTTGGTCGTTGCGCTGATGTTGATTTCTAACGTGGATAAAACTCTAAACCACATATGGCGAACCAAAAGCGATCGCCCTTTTATATATACCTTTGCCATTTACTGGATGGTACTGACCCTGGGTCCGTTGCTGATTGGTTCAAGTGTAGTGGTAAGTTCTTATTTAATTGGTTTGGCTGCGTTTGCGGAAGAATACACACCAGGCTTAACCACCATGCTACTGTCACTGGTGCCGCTTCTCACCTCTGTGAGTGCTTTTTTCATTTTATATATGGTGGTACCAAACAAACGTGTCAGCCCAAGAGCTGCGGCTATTGGCGCTTTGGTTGCAACGTGTCTCTTTGAACTAAGTAAGCGTGGCTTTGCACTCTATGTGGCCAGCTTCCCGTCGTACCAGCTGATTTATGGTGCACTGGCCGTCGTGCCTATTTTATTTGTGTGGGTTTACTTATCCTGGATAGTCGTCTTGGTAGGTGCAGAATTTACCCGCGAATTAGAAACGTTCCGCAGATTGCAGAAAAAGACCGACTTATGACCCTTCGCTGGTGAGTGTTTTAACAAAGCTATTTGATTCGTTAATGGCCTGATTCATGTTTACCATCAGGCCATCGATATCGCGCTTAATATCATTAAATTCCTGCTGCAAAGCGCCAATCGCCCCCGCGTTCAGGTTATGTTTTAAGTACAGAACATTGTCCTGTAATGCGGCCAGCACGGGTTGCATCTTGGCCCTGGCTTGCTGCATTGACGTCAATAAACGCTGGTAACGTTGTTTAGTCTGAATAAGCTTAGCTTCGCTATCCGCCCTTAATTTTGCACTTGAATAGGCATCGAGTTCATTTTGCCACTCGTCAAACAGTGCCTCTGCGACGTCTTCAATTTTATCAATACGGACTGAGACATTATCTGCTGCCAGCTGGCTGGCTTCGTAATCTGCTTTAAGGGTTTTATAAATTAACTCCAGCTCGCCACCGTCAAACGAAATGAGCAATGAGAGTTGCTCAAGTGCGGATGAAAACTGTTGCTGGGCTTGCTGCTGGGATTTTTTACCGTCTTCAACTCTGTCGACAAGAATATCGCGCTTCTCAACGCCCATCTTTTCCCACACGGCATAATAGGCCGACTGGCAGCCTGCCAGCAGCAAAAATAAAAGGGCCCCGAGGAGGTAATTACAGAATATGGTCTGGTTTAAATTTCGCTGCATCGATAATGCACCAAAGGTGAATAATTGCGCCAATAATAGCCGGTATCACTAAAAACCAGGTGGCGTAGCCGGCACCTACCAACACAAAAAACAGCAACGCAGCCAGTATCCGTCCTTGCACCAGTTGCCCCAAGCCAGGAATAAAAACACTGCAGAGGGCAGCGATAACATTGCCCCCAGATCCTTGTCCTGCCATTATATAGCTCCTATGAATAGTCGTTATTGACTGCTATCACTTTGTTTTATTGATTAAATTACGACATGCTGGGGCAAATTACAAAGTTTGTCTTAGCATGGATAAATACTGGCACCACACACTAGTGTAGTCATGTGAGGGGAAATGATAGGACTAATCCAGCGGGTAGCGCAGGCCAAAGTTGATGTTAACGGTCAGACTGTTGGCAAGATTGGAACGGGAATTTTACTGTTGTTGGGCGTTGAAAAAGACGACACCCCCGAAAAAGCCCAGAAGCTTTGTGATAAGATTTTGAATTATCGAATTTTTCCAGATGAACTTGGCAAGATGAACCTGAACCTGCAACAAGCCAATGGAGAACTCTTAATTGTATCTCAGTTCACTCTGGTAGCAGATACGCGCAAGGGAAGTCGCCCAAGCTTTTCATCGGCAGCCCCTCCCATACTTGGGTTAGAGCTATATCAGCATTTTATCCAGCTGGTACACGAGAAGGGGGTTGGCTTTGCGACAGGGGAATTTGGCGCAGATATGCAGGTTTCTCTGGTCAATGATGGCCCGGTAACGTTCCACCTGCAGGTCTAAGCGGGAACTCATCTGGTGGGCTCAGGTCAAATTTCAGACGGCCCTTGTATAACGAAAACAGGACAGTGTCATTATGTATCGAGTCGAAACCCCTTCAACGGATCAAGAGTTCGAGCAGTATTTTCGCTTCCGATGGGAAATGCTGCGAAAACCCTGGAACTTCCCAGAAGGTTCTGAGAAGGACGAATACGAGTCGGTGTCTGAACATCGCATGATCCGCAACGGCAAGGGAGAGCTGCTTGCCATTGGTCGCATGCATTTAAATGCTTCAGATGAAGCCCAGATTCGCCATATCGCGGTTTCACCAGATGCACAAGGTAAAGGCCTGGGTAAAATGATTGTTTCCGCTCTGGAACAGGTAGCGCGTAAACAGGGTGTGTTGCGCTTAGTGACGAATAGCCGTGAAATTTCGATCCCTTTCTTCAGTAGTTGCGGCTTTAATATTGAACGGGAAGCGCCCAATGACCTGGGCAAACTCAAGCGCCAGCAAATGGTAAAACGCCTGACTGAAATGAATGCCATTATGTTGCATCAGGATTGGTGTGATGAATTACAGCGTACCTGGCAGGACACTATCCCCATTAGCGATCAAATGGGGATTAAGCTTTATCAGTACACAGGTCGCACACTTGAAGCGCGAGCCTCTCTAAATAAGAACATCAATATCCATGGCACCATGTTCGCCGGCAGCATATTTTCCCTTGCCACTCTCACGGGTTGGGGCATGATTTATTTGCAACTCAAGCAAAAGGGGCTGATGGGAGACATCGTATTAGGAGACGGTGATATTCATTATCATAAACCTATCACCATGCAGCCCCGCTGTTTATGCAATATTGAATCGTTAGATGGAAAATTCGATCCTCTCACCAAAGAGAAAAAGGCCTGCATCAAATTACAGGTGGATATTCTTGATGGTGATAACCCGGTGGCAGAGTTTAGCGGAATATACTGGGTGTTGCCGTCCAGACAGGATAAGCTGATCAACGAGTAGGCTAAGTTACTAACGAATTTCAGACACAAAAAAAGCGCGTTAAACGCGCTTTTTTCATATCTTTTGCATTTACGCCATTGCGGCCTGCAATTTCTTCATAGCGTTCTTTTCAATTTGACGCACACGTTCTGCTGATACCTGATATTTATCAGCCAAATCTTGCAACGTTGCCTTGTCGTCAGCCAACCAGCGCGTTTGAATAATATGCTGGCTACGTTCGTCCAAAGTTTTAATAGCAGAATACAAACGCTGAGTAGCATTTTTATCCCAATCGGCATCTAATACTTCAGATTCAACATCGGCAGATTTATCTTCCAGGTATTGAACCGGTGCGAAGTTGCCGCTTTCATCATCATCTGCAGCCAGGTCAAAACCCTGATCCTGACTACTCATACGCGCTTCCATTTGCAGCACGTCTTTGGTCGAAACACCTAACTCATCAGCAACGGTTTGGACTTCTTCATGGGTGAACCAGCCAAGACGCTTCTTCGCCTTACGCAGATTGAAGAATAACTTACGTTGTGCTTTGGTCGTAGCAACTTTCACAATGCGCCAGTTACGCAGTACGAATTCATGAATCTCAGCTTTGATCCAGTGCACCGCGAATGAAACTAAGCGCACACCAACACTCGGGTCAAAACGTTTAACCGCTTTCATCAAACCGATGTTGCCTTCCTGAATCAGGTCTGCCTGAGGCAATCCATAACCTGAGTAAGACTTTGCAATATGCACAACAAAACGTAGGTGAGACATGATGAGCTTACGAGCAGCTTCCAAATCACCATCCTGATGCAGACGTTCTGCTAATTTACGTTCTTCTTCTGCGCTGAGCATATTGATGCCGCTGACAGCCTGAATATAACTCTCAACGCTGCCGCTTGCTGTTACGCTCAATGCCATTGTTTGCATATTTGTGCTCATATCTTCCTCGCAAGTGCCAAGTCGAACCAGTCTAACAAAGTGTTTGTTTGATCGCTAATGCTTTGTCTCATGCATTGCTTCGACTCAATATTACGCCAAAAATTCCCTTATCAAGGGAAAATCTGTTCCTAAAAAATCGATAGTTTTACCCGTCTTTTTAGGAATTGGATCACATAGGGATCCGAGTGATCATGTTATACAACATTATTCTATGGGTTGTATGACAATCTTCGATAAACGGCCGTATCGCTGCGATAACTGTTTAAATCATGAGTTAACAGTTGCAACTAATCTGAGCTTAGTGGAATATCACAGGAGACTGTAGGTACAGTGGACGGAGCCTCCCGGCACCTACTAACAAAGATGATATATTCTACAAACTTGAGGGAATAATTGATGTTTGCTTTCGTCGCCAGACAACCCATTTTGGATCGTAATCAGGAGGTTTATGCCTATGAGCTCCTGTTCCGTGATGGAAAAGCTAATTGTTATCCTGATGTAGAACGGGATGAAGCGACCCGCCAGCTCATAATGAAAAACTATCTTACGTTGGATCTGGACGACATCTCCTGCAACAAAACCTCTTTCATTAATTTCCAAAAAGATACCTTGATGCATCGCTTCCCGGAATCACTTAATCCGGAAACGGTAGTTGTTGAAGTGTATGACAATCAGCCGACCAATAACGGTTTTGTAGAAGCCTGCAAACATATTAAAAACCTAGGCTTCAAGCTGGCTCTCGACAATCATAAGGTCGACCCACTGTGGAACAGTCTGTTGCCCTTTATTGATATCGTCAAGATTGACGTCAATATGGAAAACGCTGCCGCTATTGCCAAAGAATTGCCGAAATACAAAGATGCCAATGTGCAGTTGGTAGCGAATAAACTCGAATCGCCACAGCTTTTTAACCTGTGTCACGACATGGGGTTTGATTTTTTCCAGGGATATTTTTTCACACGACCCGTTACTCTTAAACCCAAAATCATCCCTACATCAAAGCTGACTCTGATTGATTTAATGGCCGAAAGCGGCAAAGAAACCTTTAACGTCGACAGAGTGAATCAAATTATTGAACATGATGTAGGTTTGTCCTACATGTTGCTGCGCTTTATCAATAATCCGTTGGTAAATAAACGCCTTAAGATTACCTCACTACGTCACGCCCTAAATTATATGGGCGAAGTCGAAGTTAAGAAATTTATCGCCCTGCTGGCACTGGCAAACCTTAGTGATGATAAGCCGAATGAATTAGTACATTTGTCACTGGTACGTGCTCGCTTCTGTGATTTGCTCGCTAATTTGCGCGGTATTGGCCGTAACCCGCCAACAGGCTTCCTGGTGGGCTTGTTCTCATTATTGGATACCTTATTGGACCAGGATATGAGCATTTTGGTGGATAAACTCCCAATCGTTGAAGACGTCAAAGAAGCCTTATGTGGGCGGGACAATGAGATTGGCCGTTATCTGCAGCTAGCGAAAGCCTATGAAAGTGCAAACTGGTTGAAAGTAAAGAAAATTGCCGACAGCTTGAGTTTAGATCAGAAGCAACTGCATAGCTTTTACAATGATGCGATTGTTTGGGGTAACAACATTCGTCATTCCGTATCCGGACACTTTCCCAAAGCCAGACCGTGATCTGAACATTAGTGATATCAAACCTCAGTTGTAATTACTGAGGTTCAATTTCTCTGACATGACGATGCACAGAGATAGCCGAACCGGCCAATCCCAACCCCACCGAAAGCCCTAGCATCACCAATAAATCAGATGCATCAAGACCGGTAAGATTAAACTCTTTTTCGTACAGGCGGGCTAATTCGCTGATGCTGGCATCCATCCATAACAACAAAAACAATACTGCAAACCAGGCTAATACACCGCCAAGCAAACCATACCAAAAACCGGTATACAAGAACGGGCGATGAATAAAGGCATCCGTGGCACCGACCAGTTTCATTACTAAAATTTCATCGCGCTTATTAAGAATGTTAAGTCTTATTGTGTTACCAATGATCAGAACTACTGCCAGAAACAGTAACACGGCAATAATCGTCACTAATTCTTTTGCCAGATTAAGCAACGCGTACAGACGTTCCAGCCATTCAATATCCAGCTTCCCCATTTCAACTTCGCGTTCACCACGTAATTTATCTAACAAATTCGCTGCTGCGGTGGGTCCGGCAAACTTGCTGGTTGGCGTTACCAATACTACGTCTGGTAACGGATTCTCATCCAGATAATTCAACGCATCACCCAGCCCTGAAAGTTGTTTAAACTCTTTCATCGCGTCGTTTTTGCCGATGTAAGCCACAGTTTCAATTTCTGGCCACAAACGTAATCGGGTAAGCAGTTGATCGACATCCCGCTGCGGGGTTGTTCTATGCAAAAACAAAGAAATTTCTGAAGCTTGCTCCCAGCCGGCACTGATTTGTTCGGTATTTTTAACCAGAATAAATAAGGTACTGGGCAAAGTGATGCTAAAGCCCAGCACGCCCACTGTCATCATGGTTGCGGCTGGTGCTCGCCATAACTCGCCAAGGCTATGTAATGCCTGACGGATATGGCTAACAAAAAACATGACGAATCGCTGCCATACACCAATATGACTGATCTGTGCGCCCTGAGAACGGCCTTTAAAAAGAATACTCATTCCAAAACCTTCCCTATTCGCCTTCTTGCCATTCTTCGGCAAGACCATCAGTGATCATTTGTCCGTTCTTCAAGGTAAGGGTGCGATACTTCATTCGAGCAATCAGCCCTAAATCGTGCGTTGCGATTAATACCGATACCCCAGCGCGATTAAAGTCTTCAAACAGGCGGATAATTTCCATGGACAATTTGGGGTCAAGATTACCCGTCGGTTCATCGGCAAGTAACAGTGGTGGTTTGTTTACAACCGCCCTGGCAATCCCAACACGCTGTTGTTCGCCACCAGATAACATTATGGGGAGTGAACGCACTTTGTCTCGCAACCCCACCATTTCCAGCGCAGCATGCACTCTTCGAGTAATTTCTTTATGAGAATAGCCTTCGATAATCAAAGGTAAGGCCACATTATCGAATACGGTTTTGTCCATCAGCAACTGATGACTTTGGAAAATCATCCCGATATCGCGGCGAATGTAGGCAATATCACGACGCTGAATTTTGTTCAGGTCATGTCCATTGATTAACACCCGCCCGACAGTTGGACGTTCCATAATACTGATTAATTTGAGCAGGGTACTTTTACCTGCACCTGAATGGCCGGTTAAAAACGCCATTTCGCCCGGTGCGATATGGAAACTTACCTGCCTAAGAGCCTGCTGGCCACCGGGATAGGTCTTGCTTACCTGCTCAAATTTAATCATGAAACTCTGTTATCTTCCCTGAAAGATTAATTGTCGCTATCGCTCTCACTAAACAGCGCATCTACAAATTCAGCACTGTTGAACTGGCGAAGGTCATCAATACCTTCTCCAACCCCAATGTAGCGTATCGGGATTTGGAATTGGTCTGCAATAGCGAAAATAACGCCACCTTTAGCTGTGCCATCCAGTTTGGTCAGACTTATTCCCGTCAGCCCAACGGCTTCATTGAAGATCTTGGCCTGGCTGATGGCGTTTTGTCCGGTACCAGCATCGAGAGTCAGCATGATTTCATGTGGTGCGCTTGGATCAAGTTTCTTCATCACTCGAACCACTTTTTTCAGTTCTTCAATCAGATGATCTTTGTTTTGCAATCGACCCGCAGTATCCGCAATCAGAATATCAACGCCTCGGGCTTTGGCTGATTGCAGAGCATCAAATAACACTGATGCACTATCAGAGCCGGTAGGCTGTGCAATCACAGGAATATTATTGCGCTCACCCCACACTTTTAGCTGCTCAACAGCCGCTGCGCGGAAGGTATCGCCCGCGGCCAGCATAACTTTTTTACCCTGTTGCTGATATTGCTTGGCTAGCTTACCAATGGTGGTGGTTTTGCCTACGCCATTTACACCCACCATCAAAATAACAAACGGCCCTTCATTATTTTCGGGCACTAGCGGTGTTTCAACCTGTTGCAGTAGTTCGGCTAAATGCTGTTTTAAAATAGCGTATAAAGCTTCGCCATCTTTCAACTGAGAACGTTTAGCTGTTTCCGTCAGTTTATCGATAATTTTGGTGGTCGTATCTATGCCTAAATCGGCCATCAGTAACTGGGTTTCGAGCTCTTCATAAAGATCGTCATCAATAGCTTTACCTTTGAACAGGCTGACAAATCCACTACCGATATTTTCTTTCGTTCTGGCCAAACGTTCTTTCAGTTTGCTAAAGAAACTACGTTTTTCCTGTGGCTGAGGCTGTAACTCCTCTTCTGGCTCTGGCTCTGGCTCTGGCTCTGGCTCTGGCTCTGGCTCTGGCTCTGGCTCTGGCTCTGGCTCTGGCTCTGGCACAGCTTCAATTGAATTAAGCTGATTGGCAACTGGGACAACGTCTTCCACCTCTGTAGGGGTTTTAGCCAACGCATCCTGCACAAAGGCTTCATCCACCACAATTTCCGAGGCACTCGCAACTATTTCAGCATGCTGTGCATTTGCCTCTGTACCCGACAGATTTTCCATAACAACTGACTCAGTCGGCTCAGACGATGAACCTAATTCTGCAGTACCAAGGTTTTCTGCTCCCAATTCAGGCTGAATAGACTCAACCTGCTGGGCTTCCACAGTCAGAGTATTATCAACGTATTCAGCAGCCGCCTTCGGCTCTTTAGGTGTATCTTGTGGTTGGGCTGACTCGCTAAACGCGGCCTCTTGCTGCGACGAGGGTAATGCTTGTGACTCGTCAGTTTGATCCTGTTCAGTTTGCTTGTTTTTTTTAAACCAGCTGAAAAACTTCGACATAAGGCGTAAAAATCCTTGGAAAAACGTTGGGTTATTAGGGTGCGACTATTAAACTAGTCGGAATTGAGGGCAATCATAGCATTTCTTGGTCAAATGAGGCGAGGCGTAAAACAACCCCAAAAGGGAACCGGCAGTATTCGGATTATCAGTGGTCGCTGGCGAGGTAGAAAACTTCCAGTATTGGATGCAGAAGGATTGCGCCCGACCACAGATCGCACAAAAGAAACACTGTTCAACTGGCTGATGCCGTATGTAGCGAATCGACGCTGTTTAGATGTATTTGCTGGCAGTGGTAGCCTTGGACTCGAAGCCCTTTCGCGTCACGCTCAGTCATGTGTGTTTATTGAAAAAGATAAACAAGCGGCCCAACAGTTACAAAATAACTTCCAGTTACTAAAGTTACCCGCTAACGAAGCGCAATTGCATCATGGCGATGCCCTGCAGTTATTATCTAATCTGCCCGTGCCATTCGATTTAGTTTTTCTCGATCCCCCTTTTCATAAAAACCTTTTGCCGGGAGTCATTCAAAGCCTCGAGCAAAATCAGTTACTTGCAACTGGGGGATTGGTCTATATTGAAGCTGAACTAACAGCCAGTAACTATGCTGTGCCAGCGAGTTGGAAATGCATTAAGCAAAGTCAGACACAACAACTTAGCTACCGGCTCTATCAAAAATCGGAGTGACCTGCGACATGGAAAAGCCAAACGGGGAAGGATTTACCCACCTGCTGAACGCTGCGAGGTGTTCGATACAAGGGATCGTCTATGCCTTCCGGCATGAATCGGCTTTTCGTCAGGAATTACTCATGGGGTGTGTGCTGTTTCCCGCAGCATTCTGGCTGGCAGATAACGGCCTTGAACTGGCCGTTTTGCTAGGTTCACTGTTACTTGTATTAGCCATGGAATGCATCAATAGCGCAGTAGAGGCAGCCATCGACCGCATCAGTACTGAGCGCCATCCTTTATCCAAACAAGCAAAAGATCTCGGCTCTGCTGCTGTTTTCTTCACTATGATGATTGTGGTGGTTAGCTGGGTAGCAATAGGCCTGGATAAACTAAACTAACCATTAGGCAGGGATTTCCAGTCCAAGGTTAGATACACCGTCTTCAGTGGCCATTTTTTTCAATGCCTTAATTGTTTCAGGTTGTCGGCTTGCCTTCGCCAGTGTATCCAACAACTCTTGCTGAAATGCAATCTCCCACTGCATCAATGGATGCGCTTTTAAGTCCGGTCCACTAAGTTCCTGCTCGGTGGTTGCGCTGATAAATGCATCCACGCTACCCTGCGATAACTTACTCACTACGACTGCGCCCTGCTCATCTTCTCCCATCAGCATCAGTAATAACGCAGACATTGACATGGCAACATCGATGGCTGGATAAACACCGAAATTATCAAAATCCGCAGCATCTGGTACGCAGGATTCCACCTTTTCCAGATGCACCTCAAAATTCATTTTCATTTTTGGCACAGACAACCATTCCCAGACACCGTTCAAGGTCTTACGGTACTGTTCGGCACCTTCAAAATGAGTTAGCTCGCAGAACAGCTGATAGTTCGGCAACATACGCTCCAGCAAGGTAGTTGCAAATGCCACCGCCTGCCATCCTTCTAATGCTCTAACCTGCTGAAAAATATTTAATTTATTATCCGACATATTTTAGATTTCCTGCACTGCGGTGAATATTTATCGATTAGGCATGAGAGAAATAACTACCGATGCCATCCAGGAACATTTGGATAGAGATCATCGCCAGAATCATCCCCATCAAACGTTCCATTGCGGTTAGTCCACGTTCCCCCAATAAACGGTGGAAAAATCCGGAAAGCATCAGAATAGTCGCTGATACTCCCCATGCGCCTAGCAACGCCAGCGTCCAATCAGTCATGCGACTTGGATCCTGATTTGCCAGCAAGATAAGCGCTGCCAGTATCGATGGACCAGCTACCAAAGGAATCGCCAATGGCACGATAAAGGGCTCTTCTCCTACAGCTAATCCGGTTACCCCGCCTGGCGTTGGGAAAATCATTTTTAACGCAATCAGAAACAGAATAATACCACCGGCTATACTCACGGTTTCCTGCTGAACCGCAAGAAAGTTAAGCACAGACTCGCCACTATAGAGAAACAACAACATGATCCCCAGTGATATAGATAACTCTCGTGCCAGCACTACCCTACGTCTCTTGGGCTCAATCATCTTTAATACGGACATAAAAATTGGCAAATTGCCGAGAGGGTCCATAATTAAAAACAACATAATGGCGGCTGACCAGGTATCCATTTAACTGTCTCACATCGAAATAAGGATTGGGTCTGTTAATTCTATATTAGTCCTCGGTGATTACCTATGCCTGAGGCCAAAAGACCCGCTTTTTCAATCAATTAGTACATTTAAAAAGCAACTTTTTCAGATTATGGGGTATCCTACCTTGCAGGCACGAGATGCCAAACCGCCCGAATCCTAAAACATTTAGCAAAAACGCGGATTTAGGCTTTACTTGTTAATTATTTCATCAGCGGGAGTAAACGTATGAGCTTGATGACAGTGGCCGAAGTGGCCGAATTCCTGGGAGTTCAGGATGTCAGAGTGGAGAGGCTGGCAAGGGAACATTTGCTGGTAGCCAAAGATAAAGATGAAAAAGGTAAACCTTTGTTCGAAAAAGAAACTGTCGAAAAATATAAAGTACTTGCAGAGCGCTTAGGCGGTTTGTAGGTCGATGGGTCAAACGGCTACGCCGTTTGACCATCTCTTATTTATTCTTCGAGCAATGCGCGGGCGATAGTACGAATCCCCTGTCCAGTGGCTCCAGCTGGCTGATAGGCATTTGCACTGCCGTTATAGGCCGCAGCCAGATCCATATGCACCCAGCCTTGACCACCTTCTCGCACAAAACGAGACAGGAAACCAGCCGCATTTGATGCACCACCGGCGCCACCACCTTTTACTGGGCGACTATTCGCAGTGTCTGCAAACGCAGATGGGCATTTCTCCTGATGCCAGCTTTCCAAAGGTAAAGGCCATACCAGCTCGTCTTCTTGCGCCGCATAGTCCATCACACGTTTCTGCAGCGCCTTATCTAAACCAAACAAAGCGTTATATTCATTACCAACCGCCATCACGGCCGCTCCGGTAAGCGTCGCAGCATTAATAATCAGCGGGGCATCGGTATCAGTGGCAGCCATAAGACCATCAGCCAACACCAACCGCCCTTCAGCATCGGTATTCACAATTTCGACCGTCAGGCCATTTTTATAGGTAATAACATCACCCAGTTTGTAGGCATGACCACTAATTAGGTTTTCAGCACAGCACAAGAACAATTTCACACGTTTATTCAAGCCTTGCAAAATGGCCAGTCCCAAACCACCCGTCACGGTTGCCGCGCCGCCCATATCACATTTCATGTCTAGCATTCCTTCGCTAGATTTAATGCTGTAACCACCGCTATCGAACGTGATTCCTTTCCCGACCAATGCCGCAGATACAGGCGCATTGACATCCCCTGTCGGATTGTAATCCAGCTCAAGCAACACAGGAGGACGATCACTACCACGACCAACATTATATATTCCCATCCAACCCGCTTGTTGCAGCCCTTCACCTACAATTATCTGGCTCGTCACTTTGCCAGGTGCCAATTCTTTTAACCAGGCTGCAGCACGTTCAGCCAGGGTCTGTGGTGCCAAATCTTCCGGGGTGCTATTCACCAGTTCCCGGGTAAATTGCAATGCCTGATAGCGTTTTTCCAGTAATGCTTTGTCCGCATTTTCTAACCATACAATGGTCGCTGGCTGCTTATAAGAACCAAAACTGCTGGCAAAAGCCCACTGTAGCTGAGCAGTCCAGTCGCCCTGAAACGCAATTTGGTTGATGCCCAGGCTATCAATTTGACGTGCAGCTTTTTGTAAGCCTCTTAGAAGTAACGCTGGTGTTGAAAATGCTGCAGGAGGCACATGCACCGTGGCGGAATCACCCGCAAATGATACCAGGGCTTTTTCAGACCAGGGGGCAGAGGCTGGAGCAAAAGAAAGAGAAAGGGTCATTATGGACATACTGGCTCCTTACATTGAGCGCTGAAATTGGATACCGGAATGCATGACTGAAACCATGCAAGAAAGTCAGTATCATAACAATTCCTGTTGTTCACGGATCAACTGAATATGCAATTTTCTTCGCCACTTGTACAAGGCACCCTGATAAAACGCTACAAACGCTTTTTAGCCGATATTCAATTGGATTCTAGTGCGCTCATCACTGCACACTGCCCAAATACTGGCGCCATGACAGGATGCGCAATTCCTGACAGCCGAGTTTTTCTTTCACCTAGCACAAATCCCAAGCGCAAACTCGCTTACACCTGGGAATTAGCCTTAACCCCCGCAGGCCATTGGATTGGCATCAATACCCAAAATGCCAACAAACTCATACATGAAGGTATTGCCAACGGCACAATTACTGGATTTGACCACTACTCAGAAATCCGTACAGAAGTGAAATATGGCAATGAAAACAGCAGAATTGATTTATTGCTTACGGGCGAAAGCCAACCAGACTGCTATATTGAAGTGAAATCTGTCACTCTGCTGGAACAGGGAGATAAGGGTTATTTTCCCGATGCCAAAACCGAACGAGGACAAAAGCATCTGCGGGAATTAATCGAAATGGTACAACAGGGCTATCGGGCAGTGCTGATGTTCTGCGTTCAGCACTCAGGTATTCAGTCGGTCTCTCCAGCTGCACATATTGACCCACTGTATACCGACATTTTGCATCAAGCCGTGGCTGCCGGTGTCGAAATACAGGCATGGGGTTGTCATTTTGATGATGAAAAAATCTCTATAAATCAAAAGATAAAGGTTATTTTATAAAAAATAAGTTGATTTTTTCCCGGCCACCTTCATATTTGCGTGCTGGAAAATGTGACGTGGATAACAATATTAGCTTGTTGTTACCAGCTAAATAGTTGGTGTTAAGGCAAAATTCGCGTCGCTGTGGCTCATGTAACTGGCGCACAAAGCATTGCCTGAAAGGGCGCTTTCTGCTATAGATAGCGGCTTGCACAAAGTGCATTTGTGTCGGAGTTTAGGAGATTTGGCAAATGCCAACAGGAAAAGAAACAAAGTCACTCGGACTACTCGCCCTTGCCGGCTTGACTCCATATCAGGAGCAAGATGGCGAGGAATACATGAACGACAAGCAGATGGACCATTTCCGTCGCATCCTGAAAGCTTGGCGTGACCAGTTGCGTGAAGAAGTGGACAGAACTGTACACCATATGCAGGACGAAGCTGCCAACTTCCCGGATCCAGTGGATCGTGCCGCACAGGAAGAAGAGTTCAGTCTTGAATTACGTACGCGAGATCGTGAACGTAAACTGATCAAGAAAATTGAGAAAACCCTGAAACGCATTGAAGAAGACGATTTCGGCTTCTGCGATTCATGTGGGATTGAAATTGGCGTGCGCCGTTTAGAAGCTCGTCCAACTGCCGACTTATGCATTGACTGCAAAACGATGGCAGAAATCAAAGAAAAACAAATGCAGGGTTAATACTCTGTGTGAATTAAAAAGCTGCTTCGGCAGCTTTTTTTGTTGATGACGAACACTCCGCTATGGCTAACACATATATTGGTCGCTTTGCTCCCTCGCCGTCAGGCCCTTTGCATTTTGGCTCATTGATCGCCGCACTTGGCAGCTTTTTAGATGCACGCGCGCACCAAGGTAAATGGCTGGTACGTATCGAAGACATTGACCCGCCTCGAGAAATGCCTGGGGCCGACAAACTTATCCTGGATTGTCTGGAGCAACACGGACTCAACTGGGATGATCAAGTGTTGTATCAAAGCCAGCGTTTTGCCGCTTACGACGCTGTGCTTAGCAAGCTTGCAAAACAACAGCAGAGTTATCCCTGCGGATGCACGCGTGCAATGATCAAAGCAGCAGGCGGAGTCTACCCTGGCACCTGTCGACGACATCCCTCTGGTGAAGCACCTTTCGCCATTCGCTTTTTCAACCAGCATCCCGTTTTGGCCTTCCATGACAGGTTTTCGGGCATCATCACGCCTGACCCACACTTTGCTGCAGAGGACTTTATCATCCACCGAAAAGACGGGCTCTACGCATATCAACTAGCCGTAGTAAGCGATGATATTTATCAGGGCATAACCCATATCGTGCGAGGGGCGGATCTGCTCGACACCAGCGTGCTGCAACTGGCCCTGTATCAGGCACTAGATCAACCAGCGCCTAGCTATCTGCACTTGCCTGTGGCAGCAACACAAACCGGCATGAAGCTAAGCAAACAAAACCACGCACCTGCGTTGGATAATAGTCGTGCCAAACAGAACATCCTGGCAGCAATGAGATTTCTGGGTTTGACGCCGCCATCAGATTTATCACATGCTGAGATTCAAGAGATACTGGCTTGGGGAGTAAAAAACTGGTCCATACACTCCCTACCTAAGTCACAGGAAGTGATCATATAAAATCTGGCGCACCAGCGCAGCCATCTGTCCCCGCATCAATTGTAGGGCGTAGCAAAACCAAGCTAATAGGTATATGATTAGCCCCCATTTTATTTGGTCGGTAAGAGATGCCGTAAATCAGGAGCAAAGCGTATTATTTCTCGTGTCATAAAAAAGGTGAAGCAGGCCCTCACAGGCAAAGATAGCCCAAAAATGGGCCAGGCTGTTGTCATTCCCAGAGCCCACCACCCCATTTCCCGTGATGATATCAGTGATAATGCACTTAAGGTGTTATACCGTCTGAATAAGGCCGGCTACGACGCTTACCTGGTTGGCGGCTGCGTTCGCGACCTGATGTTGGGCTTACGCCCTAAAGATTTTGATGTTGTCACGAATGCGACGCCTGAGCAGATCAAAGGCTTGTTCCGTAACTGCCGCTTAATTGGTCGCCGATTCCGCCTGGCTCACGTAGTGTTTGGACGCGAAATTATTGAAGTGGCAACCTTCCGTGGTCATCACAGTGACAGCGATAACAACGACAAAGCCAAACATGCGAGTAAACAAAGCGACCATGGTCAACTGCTGCGGGATAACGTTTTTGGCAGCATCGAAGAAGATGCTGAACGTCGTGACTTCACCCTCAATGCCATGTATTACAACATCGCTGATTATTCAGTGCACGATTTTGCCAATGGTATGCAGGCAATCCAGTCACGCAAAATTGAAATGATCGGTGATCCAGAAGTGCGTTATCGCGAGGATCCCGTGCGCATGTTGCGTGCGGTGCGTTTCGCAGCAAAATTAGATATGCAGATAGCACAAGCCAGTGCTAATCCTATTCCGGCACTCGCCAGCCTGCTGGCTAATATCCCACCTGCGCGTTTATTTGAAGAAGTTCTGAAGCTGTTTTTGTCCGGTCAGGGCCTGGCAACGTTCAAATTGTTGCAGGAATTCAACCTTTTCGGTCAGCTGTTTCCACAAACGGCACCATTATTGAAAAATCCGGACAGTCGGGAAACCCGCTTCATTGAACAGGTTCTGATCAATACCGATAACCGCATTAATAGTGGACTGAAAGTCACACCAGCGTTTTTCTACGCGGCTTTGCTTTGGTACCCCATCGAACAACGCTGCCAACAGCTGATGAATGAAGGTGGCTTTAATGCTCACGATGCTTTCAATCTGGCCTGCAATGATGTTCTCGACCGCCAGTTACAGCGGATAATGATCCCCAAGCGTTTCAGTATTCCCATGCGTGATATCTGGATGTTACAAAGCCGTCTGAATAAACGCTTCGGACGCAGGGCCTATCAAATGCTGGAACATCCTAAATTTCGCGCAGCCTATGATTTCCTGCTATTACGAGGTGATATCGAAGGTGGTGAACTGCACGAATTGGCCGAGTGGTGGACCGAGTTTCAGCAAGCTGATGATAACGGCCGTAAAAAACTCCTGAGCGATCTACAAGGTGGCAGTCAGGCGCGTAGAACCAATAAACGTCGCCGCTACAATACTAAAAAGAAAGCCTGATGACATACCCATACCACACTGCTTATATCGGTATGGGCAGTAACCTGGCTGATCCTATTGGTCAACTAAAAGACGCAATTCACGCGTTGACCACACTGCATGGCTGCGAACTGATTGCCTGTTCCAGTCTTTATGCCAGTAAGCCCATGGGACCACAGGATCAACCCGATTATGTCAATGCTGTTGCCTGCCTAAAAACAGAGCTTAAGCCATTGACTTTACTTAAAGAATTGCAGCAAATTGAACAAATTCAGGGGCGTCAGCGTAACGGACAGCGCTGGGGACCACGCACGCTGGATTTGGATATTTTGCTTATCGACCAAGAGCAAATAAATACACCTGAGCTGCAGGTACCGCACTATGGCATGCAGTCCCGTGAGTTTGTCCTGTATCCATTGCAGGAGATCGCACCTGATTTGCAATTGCCCTGCGGTAAGTTATTGTCTGAGTTAGTGGCAAATTGCCCGGCAAATGGGTTAACTGCCATCGTCGCAGCCGACCAGGTCTGGCAACCTGCCCGTTAAAACCCGTTGAGTTTGCCTTCTCAACATTAGGGGACAGGAACACATTATGAAGAAAGTGACGATTTCCACCCTGCTCAAGAAAAAGCAGGAAGGGGAAAAAATTACATCGCTAACGGCCTACGACGCCAGCTTTGCCAAACTGTTTGATGAACAGGGAATTGACGCATTGCTGATTGGCGATTCACTGGGCATGGTTTTACAGGGGCATGATGACACTTTGCCTGTTACTGTTGAGGATATTGTTTATCACACCAAGGCCGTACGCCGCGGAACTCAACGTGCATTTGTCATCGCCGACATGCCTTTTATGTCCTGTGCCACACCTGAACAAGCTTACGCCAATGCGGCTAAATTAATGGCTGCGGGCGCTAGCATGGTCAAAATTGAAGGTGGTGACTGGTTGCTTGAAACAGTATCGGGTTTGGTACAGCGTAGCGTACCCGTATGTGCTCACCTTGGTCTTACACCTCAATCTGTACACGTATTTGGTGGCTTTAAGATCCAGGGACGTGAAAATGAGCAGGCACAACGTTTACTAAATGATGCCAAGAAACTAGCGGCTGCCGGAGCTCAACTGCTGGTGCTGGAATGCGTTCCAACTGAGCTGGCAAAGCTCATCACAGAGTCCATAGATATTCCGGTTATCGGCATTGGTGCTGGTGCCCAAACCGATGGCCAAATTCTGGTAATGCATGACATGTTTGGTATTAGCGCTAATTACATGCCTAAATTTTCTAAAAACTATTTGCAGCAAAGCGGCGATATGCGCCAGGCCGTGCGTGACTATATCGAAGAAGTCCGCAACGGTTCTTTCCCATCTGAAGAACACTCTTTTAACTAGGATCCGAGCATGCAACTGATTAGCAATATTGCGTCATTACGTGAACTGCGTCGCGCCTGGCAAATTGAAGGTCAGGTCATTGCATTTGTACCGACCATGGGTAACTTGCATGAAGGCCATCTGAATCTGGTACGTGAAGCTAAAAAGCGCGGCACCAAGGTAGTGGTATCTATCTTTGTTAACCCGCTGCAGTTTGGCGAAAACGAAGATCTGGATGCCTATCCCCGCACGCTAGAGCAAGATAGCAAACACCTCGAAGCCCTCGGGGTTGATGTTGTGTTCACGCCTACAGTGGCAGAAATGTATCCACGTGGATTAGAGCAACAAACCTTCGTTGAAGTCCCAGGGATTTCCTACATGATTTGTGGTGCCAGCCGTCCGGGTCACTTCCGCGGCGTAGCGACCATAGTATGTAAGCTGTTTAATATGGTGCAGCCAAATATCGCATTCTTTGGCCAGAAAGATTTCCAGCAATTGCAGGTTATTCGCGCCATGGTCAAAGACCTGTCGATGAATCTTGAAATTGTTGGCGTGCCTACAATGCGAGCGGAAGATCAACTAGCCCTGAGTTCACGAAATGGCTACCTAACGCAGGAAGAACGCGCCACTGCGCCAGCGCTATTCGCTAACCTGCGTGATCTCGCGGACAAAATTGAACTGGGGCGCAGGGATTTCAGTGTCTTGATCGCAGAACATCGCCAGTTACTTGCCGATGCGGGCTTTAAACCTGATTACATTGAGATAAGAGCGGCAGAAACCCTGCTGCATCCCGGCCACGAAGACCAGCATCTGGTCGTGCTAGGGGCCGCCTATTTGGGTAAAACCCGACTCATTGATAATATTCAGGTCTTCCTGAATAAATAATATATCGACTAAAAAAGCGGCCCTTAGGCCGCTTTTTATTGTGTCAACTCTGCCCAGAATTCCGTGTTTTCAGCTATCTTGAGCTGCTCTTCTAGAATCGCTTCCAGATCAGATAATTGCGTTAACGGGTTGGCCATTACCACCCTGAAAACGTTAATTGGACCTTCCTGATAACGGGAAATTTCCAAACGGGTGCGAGACACAAACGATTTCCCCGCCTCACGCTGAAGTTTTTGCACCGAAACCGTTAACTGATCTAATAGTCCATTGTAGTGAATCTGGTGTTGCGGCGACATTTGCCCGCTTGCCAATTGCCCCTGCAACTTACGAGGATGAATTCGATACGTCATCAGGCTCAGTACTGGCGCAGTAATTAATTCGAAGTCCGGATGCTTGGCAATCATTTCCGCAAACTGCCGTGCTTTGGCAATGTTCTGATCAATCAGCAGTTCATATCCCTGGCGACCAAGAATATGCAGCGACGCATGGACCATCATCGCCATACCATTACGCGAACCTTCCAGGGTAGTGGCCCCTAAATCCTTCGAGCCTTCGCGCAATATATACTGCGCATGATGGCGCACAGCATTGGCATCCTGAGGATTTTTAAACAACACCATCCCGGCGCCCATCGGTACATACATTTGCTTATGTGCATCTATGGTGACCGAATCCGCTCGTTCGATACCGCGCATTAAGGCGCGATGCGATTTAGAAAATAGCGTCGCGCCCCCCCAGGCCGCATCCACATGAAAATGACAGCCAAGCTCAGCCGCAACATCTGCTAATTCATCGAGCGGGTCAATATGACCAGTTTCAGTTGTTCCGGCTATACCAATGATCGCCAGTAATTTATTACCTTTTTCCTGATAGGCTTTACCTGCCGCAAGCGCCTGTTCTGGTGACAAGGTTTGATCAGGACAGTCGAGCATTAACATGTTGCGACGCCCCAATCCCAGTACATCAACAGCTTTACCTATTGAGTAATGCCCTCGTTTTGAACACAGCACCCCTAGGTTTCGATAACCGTATTCGATCAGTCCTGCGGCAAGGCCATCAGTTGCCACACCGAGAAATTCGCCACATGGCTGCAAAGCTTTGTTTCGCGCTACCCAAAGTGCAGTGATGTTCGCAATGGTGCCACCTGAACAAAACGCCCCCAATGAGTGACCCGCACTGTGTAAGTAGTGCTGATAAAAATCCTCTGATTCGGCATAAATCAATTCGTGCACCATACCCAACACCTGGCGTTCCAGAGGTGTGAAGGCCTTAGATGTCTCGATTTTTACCAGATTCTGATTGAGACCCACCAACAGCTTGGCTAACGGTAATTGAAAATACGGCAGGGCCGATGTCATGTGACCAATAAAAGTTGGTGAATAGGTGTTTACCGAATGAGCAACCAGTTTATCCAATAAGACTTCTGCGTGGGACGATACAAAATCAGGCTGCTCCGGCACGCGGAAATCACTAAAGTGCTGTTCAATTTGTTCAAGCGATGTTGCTTTGGCAACGACATGTTGGGAGAGAAAATCCGCCAAATTGGCCGAAATATGTTGTTCGATTTGAGCCAGTTTAGATTCCTTGCCTTCCGGCATGGTAAAAACCCTAAACAGATGCGCCAGACTGGCTTCCGCTTTGCTCACCTTAAGACCCCATTTGAAATTAAGCGGGGCACTTTACCGTAAATCGCTGGTTAGACCAAATCCCCTTATGCTTTAATTTTAAGATAGTACGCAGACATATAGTCAATATTTCTGCACGAATGCTATAGTGAAAACAGGGTCTGCTTATCTGAAGAAAATGCCGAGTAAGTCAGAGTCAGTCACACGCGAATTAACCTGAAAATAACTCAGGTTTCAGGCAAGGATGGTCGCTTTAGTCTTTTACCGTGATTGGCCGGTGTCAAACGCAGCTAATAGCCCTTTATTAGCCGGTTTCGCCCTTTAATTCGCTAGCAGGTTGTTATGATTGAACACGAGGAATGTCAGCAAAAAGGACGGGGTACTTTGAACAGTAATCGACCCACAAAGCACACGAAAATTTCAGCTAAGAAGGCGCGAAGTATGCGCGTACAAGACTCTCCAGATACATTCAGCCTCGATCGGGTTGTGCCCTACTTTCAGCCTATTATGGATCTTGAGCATGATGCAGTATGGCGTTTCGAATGCCTTGCCCGCTACATCAGTGATGATGAAGTGACGTTCTTGCCTAATCAGTTCTTGCATTTGATTGACGACGAAGATTTAAATATCAGCCTGACCACCCATATTTTTCAGGCGGGATTATTTCATTTCCGACACATGGCCAGTCACTGGCATCTCAATCTGGGACCTGAAGATATCCAATCAGACGTGTTACCTAATTTGATCTATCAGCACCTTCAGGAACGTCGGGTACAGCATAAAATCAGCTTTGAACTGGCGGCTAATCTGGCCCGCGAGCACAAAAAAGATGTCGTTCGCTTCGGAAAATTATGCGAACAGCTGGGTATTGATTTGTTTATCGACCACTTTGGGTCTGCTTCCGGCAATATCCAGCATATGCTGGACTTGCCAATCAAGGGCATCAAGGTCGCCGGATCACTGATTAGGCAATTACCTGACAGTTTAGAAACAACTGATTTTGTCCAGCACTTAGCTGATAAAGCCTCGGAACAAGGCTGTATTGTGGTTGCTGAACATATCGAGAAAATGGAAACCCTGCGTGCAGTGAAAGAGATTGGCATTCGTTATGCGCAGGGATATTTCTTTAGTAATCCACAAGCGTCACCAGAAGCAGAAGAGGCCGATTAAATCGACCTCTTGTTTACCCAACATAAGTAAGCGCACTCAGGCTAGCTGTGTTACCACACGCCAGCTTTGCTGACCACTGTTCCAGTATTTACGTTCAAAGGGGGTCATCGGTGTATCTGCCTGATAGGATTCAGCCTGACAGGTATATCCGACGACCTGTAATGCCTGTGCAAATTCCTCAATGTAAATCCGCCAGTTACTGCGCACTTCGATGCGACCGCCTAATCCAACAATATCCGCAAACGACGGACTGGCGTGCCAACGACGCTGTAAATGCGCCGATTTTGGATAGGGGTTCGGATACAACAGGTAATGACGAACAGGTTTCCAGCCTGCCTGTTTAGCCAGACGCCAAAAATCAATGACATCAGCCCGCAGTACCAAGTGGTTTTCAGTACCCTGATCATAATGCTCATGCTTACCGGTACGCAGTGCCGACTTATCAATCCCAATAATTCGCGCCTGTGGAAACAGTTTAGCCAAGTTCGCGGTGCTTTCTCCCACGCCACAACAAGAATCGAGAATTAAGTCACCGTTAAAGCCATTTAGCCATCCTTGAGCGGCTTCAAATGCTTCAAGTGTATGTTCACTAAACGGTTTCTGACTTTGATGTTGCAGATGGCGCTGCACAACTTCTACCAACTTATTATGCGGGCCTGTCTGATTAGAGGTGATCCCTCTGGAATTACCTTCACTCACAATTAACTCCGGATCCCTACACCACGATGAATTAAGGTATAAGCCACTGCAAACAGCAGGGCATTAAAGCCGACCAATAGCCCAATCGATACCAGATAACTCACATCCGATGTGCCCAGAAAACCATAACGGAAACCATTCACCATATACACAATGGGGTTGGCCTTACTCACCATTTGCCAGAAATCAGGCAGTAGACTTAAAGAATAAAACACTCCGCCCAGGTAGGTCAGCGGCGTCAATACAAACGTTGGAATCAAACTGATGTCATCAAAAGTTTTGGCGTATACCGCGTTAATCAGGCCAGCGGTTGCAAACAGCGTCGCCGTCAGTAACAGGGTAATCGCCAGTACCCAGAAATTATGGATCCGCACATCCACAAACAACATTGAAACGCAGGTTACAATAATCCCTATCAGCAGCGCTCTGGCTACTCCGCCGCCAACAAAGCCACAAATTAAGACCCAGTGAGGTACTGGGGCAACCAGCATTTCTTCTACGTTACGCTGAAATTTGGCGCTAAAAAAGGAGGATGAAACATTGGCGTAGGAGTTGGTAATCACCGACATCATAATCAAACCCGGTACGATAAATTCCATGTAGGAATAGCCACCCATTTGGCCAATACGGCTGCCAATCAGGTTACCGAAAATAATGAAATACAAAGACATAGTGATCGCAGGAGGCACCAGGGTTTGTACCCAAATGCGCAGAAAGCGGGTACATTCTTTTATCCAAATGGTGCGCAGGGCAATAAAGTTACGATTAGCCATTACTTCTCTCCTCCATTGCGCCCGGCTTCAACCAGACTAACAAACAACTCTTCCAGTCGGTTGGCCTTATTACGCATACTGAGTACCTGAATTTTCTGCGCACTCAATTGATCAAACACCGGGTTTAAACCGTCATCTTTGGCCACATCCACTTCCAAAGTATGATCATCCAGTACCCTGTGGGTGAAACCAGTCAGGGTGACAGGAGCTTCGGTTTCACGCTTGAGATCTAACACAAACGTTTCATTGTTCAGTTTGGCTAACAAACCTTTCATTGTGGTGTTTTCAATAATTCGCCCTTTATCAATGATAGCTATGTTGCGGCACAACATTTCCGCTTCTTCCAGATAGTGGGTGGTCAGAATGATGGTGACACCCTGGCGGTTGATCTCTTTTAGGAATGTCCACATGGAGCGGCGGATTTCAATGTCCACCCCTGCGGTCGGTTCATCCAGAATCAACATTTTAGGTTCGTGCATTAATGCACGAGCAATCATCAGACGACGCTTCATCCCGCCGGACAAAGTACGTGCTGGCATGTTTCGTTTTTCCCATAAATCTAACTGCTTGAGATACTTCTCTGCGCGTTGTTTGGCAATAGTGCGCGGCACACCGTAATAACCAGCTTGGTTTACTACGATTTGGAGCAGTGTTTCAAACTGATGAAAGTTAAATTCCTGCGGTACTAAACCAATACAAGATTTCGCATCGACTAATGCAGTATCCAGGTCATGGCCAAAAATTTCGACTTTACCGCCAGTCTTATTTACCAGCGAACTAATGATACCTATGGTGGTGGATTTACCGGCGCCATTTGGGCCAAGTAATGCGAAGAAGTCGCCTTGCTCTACAGTAAGATCAATACCTTTTAGGGCCTGCGTGCCACCTTTATAGGTTTTTTGCAGCCCCTGAATTGCTAATGCTTTCATGCTTAATTCCACTGTGCCGTGCCAAATGCAGGTACAACTGCATCAACACTGTGTGTGAGTCTGGATGTTCAGAGGGATATGACTCCATTATGCCAGATTTCAAGGGCTTAAAGAACGCGCACAGCAAAGAGAAATATCGTTGTTACAGGTGCAGAAAAACGAAAAAAGGAGCCAACCCAACAGGCAGGGCGGCTCCAAAGGGTCAGTCGCTGCTGCGACTACGAGTGCAACTCGTGGGTCCAGGCGGCTTATTCAACCGCAGCTGTCATAACTTCACTCTCGTCAACTTTGATCGTCACACGACGTTCAAAAAAGTTGTCTTCATATGTTTGGCCTGCGGTCACCGGCGCACTTTCACCATAAGACTCCGTCAGCAATTGTTCGGTTTTCACGCCTTTACCCAACAGATAGTTCTTCACGCTAATCGCCCGCTGTTCGGAGAGCGCCTGGTTATAGGTGTCGTCACCGCGATTATCGGCATAGCCGGACAATTGCACCTTGAGTTTTGGATTGTCGCGCAGATGCTTCGCCAGCAAATTCAATTGCGGGTAATAGTGGTCTTCGATTTCATGCGAACCGGTACGAAACTGAATTTGTGCTTTTTGCTGCATAGTCAGGTTGGCCAAATGCGCTTCGTAACGACGCTGTTGATTCGCAGAGTCGCGCTCAACGCCTGCCATTTTTGATTGCATTGCTACGAGCTCACCTTGCTTGCGGCTTAGTGCCTGATTTGCATCTGCCAGCTTTGCCTCATCATTGACATCATCCGCAATCAGCAAACCAAATATTCCAGCAATCGCGCCGCCCAGCGGGCCTGCCACAATAGAGCCCACAACGACACCAGATCCCAGACCGATCATTTCGTTAGTTTTTTGCTGGCTTTTTTTATCTTCGCTGGAAGAAGGTTCAGCCGCCATTAGGTTACCGGAAACTAAAATTGCGGCAGTCAGTAGAGTTAGTTGACGTTTCATTGAAATTCTCCAAGGGTTGAGGTCGATTCCCCTATAGTAAACCGTGGCATCCTGACCAAAGCTGGAAGGAAAAATGGCAATCTGGCGAGCAATTGTGGCGAAAAAATGGAATTTAACTTCCCTACCTCTGTTCACGGATTTTTTCAGGTATAGTGCCTGTGTCAGTCGTAACTGAAGAGCATCATGAGTAAACGTATTGCACTAGTCGAAGACGATGCCGCGATTCGCGAGAATTACGTGGCTGCCCTAACCAAACAAGGCTATCTGGTTGAAGCCTTTGCCAATCGGCAAAAGGCTGAGCAGGCGTTTGCGCTGCGCCTGCCTGATTTGGCCGTCATTGATATTGGCCTGGCCGATGAAATTGATGGTGGCTTTACTCTGTGCCAGCAATTACGGACCAAGTCACCGACATTACCCATCATTTTTTTCACTGCCCGTGACAACGATTACGACACCATTTGTGGCCTGCGCATGGGTGCTGACGATTACCTGACCAAGGACATTAGCCTGCCCCACTTACTTGCCCGCATCGCGGCACTGTTTCGACGCAGTGAACTTGGCAACCAGCCAAGCCACAAGGACGATATGTTAATTTGCGGCCCACTTGAAATGGATACTAACCGCATGACAGTTAACTGGCACACTCACAGTCTTACACTGACGGTGACGGAATTCTGGATCCTACATGCCATCGCCAAATTTGCCGGTCACCTGAAAAGTCGTCAGCAGCTAATGGAAGCGGCGCGAATGGTTGTTGATGACACCACCATTACATCGCACATAAAGCGTATACGTCGAAAATTCCAACAGGTCGATGACAGGTTCGATTGTATCGAAACGGTCTACGGCATGGGTTATCGCTGGAAATCTAGTTAATGCTTACTTACTCCATATAAAACGGAATACTTAACATGCGTCGTCTTCGCTTCGGGATCCGTTTTAAACTGCTGTTGCTGTCGCTGTTCCTGTTCAGCATTCCATGGCTGGGCTATCAATATGTGTGGGAACTGGAAAGCTACCTTCGACTCGGTCAGGAGCAAACCATGGTGGGCACCGCCAGAGCAGTAGCCAGTGCCCTGCATGAACGGCCAACGCTTTTCGATAGCCAGGCCGCATATCTGTCTGCAGTGCAACCCGGCAAAGACCTGTACGCGCACAAAATTATTGATCCCATTCAGTTGGATGGTGATTTACGTGACTGGCGGGATTATCGCTCGTTAGCTCTTTATTACGGCCAGGATTATCTCATCAGTCAGGAAGCCGATTACAATCCTGCAAGCCTCTCATTTGAACACATGGTCGGTCAGCATAATGATTATCTCTATGCCATGTTTGCTGTGACTGATGATCATTTAATCTGGCGCCCAACTAACAGTTTACGGGTTGACCGTAATGATCATCTTCGCATCGCCATGAAAACCCCGGATGGTAACTTTAAGCGCTATATTGTCGCGCCAAAGAGTTCAGGATGGGTAAATGCTTACTTACTAGAAGATGATCCAAATTCACTTCGTGCAGCACGCCTCGAGACTCAAATACAGGGATACTGGAAGCAAACACCGACTGGCTACAATGTTGAATTGCGTTTTCCACTCGATATGATGGCGAATCAAATTGCTTTCGCCATCGTGGATGTCGATGATGGCAACGCTGAACGACCCCAATTTGTCATCGGCACGGCGGATACAGGTAATTCAGACCAGCTTGGTACCGTCCTGGTGCCCGCTCCCGAAATTGAAAACATTATTCGCGGGCTAAAATATTCCAACGCTCGCGTCTGGGTTGTAGATAAACACAAGCGCGTACTCGCACGCTCTGGAGATATTCGTAAAGCCACGGGGATAACCGCAGGAACTTCGGTAAACGATGACACCGAAAGAGGGTTATGGCATTACATCGAACAGCACTGGTTACTGCCTTTGTACTACCAAATACTGACCCGCCCACCCGCAGATTTTATCGATGAGCTAAAAAATGCCTACGAGCTTAAAGGCCAGGACATAAGTGATGCCCTACTCGGCAACCCGGCCTCGCAGTGGCGCTTAAGCCCGGATAATAAAGCGGTGATATTATCGGCGGCTCACCCCATTTTTATCGATGGTGACGTGCGTGGTGCCGTGGTGGTTGAACAAACCACTAATGGTATTCGTACCCTGCGTAATCGCGCTCTGGAAAAACTGTTTCACGTCATTCTGGCGGTGATGACACTGGGGACGCTGGCGTTATTTCTGTTTGCATCGCGCATATCCACCCGCATACGTCGCCTGCGCGATAACACCGAAGCGGCCATCGACAAACAAGGCAAGATTGTCAGCAATCTTCAGCCATCTCGTACTCAGGATGAAATTGGCGATCTGTCGCGCACATTTTATAGCGTACTGGAACGCTTACGGCAGTATCACCACTACCTCGAAAACATGGCCGCACGGCTATCACATGAGTTACGCACCCCCGTGGCCATAGTGAATTCCTCGTTAGAAAATTTACTGATGGAATCACCGGAACAACAGCACAACCCATACGTGCAAAGAGCGCAGGAAGGCATTCAGCGTCTGAGTCGGATTCTTACCAACATGAGTGAGGCATCACGACTGGAACAGGCGCTGCAGGCAAGCGAGCGCCAGACATTTGATTTAAATGAATTAGTAAAAGGCTGTGTGCAGGGGTACCAGTTAGTCTACCCCAACAACCAGTTTACCCAGGCTGTGACAGAAACGCCCTGCCGCCTCTTTGGCGCACCTGAATTACTGGCACAAATGCTGGACAAAATCATTGCGAATGCATGCGAATTCAGTCAACCAGAACATGCTATCTGCATCGGCACTCAACGAACTGGCCAACAGGTTGTATTGTGGATCCGAAATAAAGGCCCGCTGCTGGACCCTCAAATGGCTGACAGATTGTTCGATTCAATGGTGTCCATCCGCAAACAACAAGGCAATAGCGAAGCACATTTAGGCTTGGGTTTATTCATTGCCAAAATGATTGCGGAATATCATGGCGGCAATATTTTCATTCAAAATCAGGCCGATCAGTCTGGCGTGGAAGTTATCATCCGCCTGCCTGTGACCCACTAGCGCCAGCAATAATAACCGGATTGCATACGCAACTTGAGCTTACGAATAACATTAACTGGCTTTGAAAGTAAGCGCCCCTGATGATGTGCAATAAAGTCATCTACGGCATCTAACACCCTTGCGGCGTTTTTGCCATCTTTATGCGCTTCGTGCCATTCAGTAAATTCAGTAATTTTTTGCATCAGTTCCGTTGGTCGTGTCATCGCCTTAACCAAAGCAGGCTCAACATCTTCGATTTGCGTCACGTTTAACAGATGTTCTCCAGGACTGGTATTGCGATAGGTCACAACAGGCTTATCCAGCAGCATAAATTCAAGAATGATGGATGAGCTATCGCACAGCATGACATCCGCTTCTTGCATACTCTCGTTACTGATTTGTTTCTCAAACCGAACGTTTTCGCATTTTTCAGCCAGCGCCAGATACTTGGCCAGTACAGACTGGTCATTGAATTTTGGATGAAAAGTAAGGATCCAATCCCAATTCTGTTCTTGTACCAACCTGGCGATAGTGTCGTACAAGACAGGCGCAGCACTGATGCCCCGAGTAAACGTTGTAGAATAAAGCACCGTTTTACGCTGTTTGTTCGATGGAGCTGCAGTTGTCACCAAACCGTCGGTTTTACACCATCCCGTCTGATACACCTTAAAGAAACCATGTTGCTTTTGCTTAGCTAAGAAACCTTGTGTACTGCTTTCACCCTGGGTACAAATAATGTCGAACCAACCGCGAATAGAAAAATGATCGTCTTCCTGATCATTTTGTTCTCCTCGTTTTCGAATCGGATATCCGTGGAACACCGCAACTTTTACCCCAGGAAAAAAATCATAAATCATATTGCCGGGTGCAAACACGGCGATAGGATTGGCTCGCTTTACTGCCTGTATGGTGTCGAGTCGTTCTTCGCCGGGCAACAACATATCTGCGCAATCAGGCACAATGTACCATGCGACCTTATCGCCCCGTCGCCAAATCTCCTGCTGGAGAGGACGTAAAATAGAATAGGAATAGGGGAGGGTTACAAAAAATAGGTACTGCTTCGCCATCGCTTCATGTCTGTTATTGTTATATTTTCCCGTTAATTTCACGGGCTTAGCGATATTGTTACATAATGTGACTGAGCTGACTACCAGCGACATAAAAACCGCGGTAAACAGCAACATTCGCGACAATAACCTTAAAATTTGTACTGGTTTAGAATAGCGTTGGCAGGTACTATACGCGCCCTCTGAAACGCCCTACCTGTTTCGAGTAACGTGCAGAAACTCTGTTCAGGCGTGATGTGGCTTCATTCATTGCTGTTTCAGCGTTTAGTCGAACTACAACCCAACATTGAATCCATGTTAGATCACCATCACCTCTTAATGGCGAGCGTCATCTCAGCCTTAATCTCCAGCGTGTTATGTCTACCTGTCTTTTTCAGTAATCGCGACATCCGAGGGAGTAAACACTGGCTTGCAATACAGCTGGTATTTCCGATTGTCATTGTTAATTTAGCCAATCGGCCGGACAGCCCATCCAATGCGTGGTTGCTCATGCATAACAGCCTAATTTGTCTGATTCCGCTGTTATTATTCGCTGGCAGTCAGGCATTTTTTAACACACGGAAGTGGCAGCGCATTAGCATGGCGATAGTAGCGGCTTATTTTCTTAGCTTTAGCTATTACCTGTTTATCGACAACGACATCATTGCCCGAATTTTAATTATTCGGGTAATTTGGGCGACGTATTTGATCATGAATATCGCCTTGGTGCTCCAGTATCGACGCCTTTCCCAACTTCCTATTTACTTTTTTTCCAGTGTATTAGGGGCGCTATTGCTGCTGGTGTTATATGGCACGTTAGAAATTATTCATCCTGTCTTATACACCTTGTATCCCAAAACGTTTTACTCCGTTTGGTTATCGTTGGTGTGTTTGATTTTACCTACTGGTTTAGCGATCAGCTTCACTTTACTGTTTGACGGATATCGCCAGTCTCAGGTCCAGTCTTTGCGTAAACAGGCAGAGTACCATGCAGGACAATTAAAAGACTCACTGGCTATGTTAAGCCATGAACTGCGCACTCCCCTCAATGCCATTGCAGGCTTAGGGCAATTGATGCAACAACGCAGTCAAAATAATATGGATAAGGCTGACTGCCAAACCATGATTGATGCAGCCATGTCCCTATCTGATATGGCGAATGAGTTTTTGAGTTTTTCCCGCCTGGAAGCCAGCGAAGTTCAGCATTTCCCAATACCGGTTGCGATTCGTCCATGGTTAACAAGTTTATTCGAGCGCCTCGTTCCGACCGCAACGGCTAAACAACTTAACCTCAAGCTAACTATCGATAATTCAGTATCCGATGGATATCTCCTTGATCAGGTTAAACTTGAACAGGTCATGACCAACCTGATTGCTAACGCAATCAAATTTACCCATCAGGGAAGCATAATTATCGATATAAGTGCGAATAGTCATGGCCTGTCTATTTGGGTAGAAGATCAGGGGCCAGGGATTCCCCAACAAGAAATTCCATTGCTAACAAAAGCGTTTCACCGGGGTGCTCATACCGATCAAAACATTTCGGGAGCGGGTCTGGGCTTAACAATTGTCAGTAAGCTACTCGAAGCCATGCACAGTGAGCTATGCATTGAATCCACTTTGGGCACAGGTAGCCGTTTTGGCTTTAGCCTGACCGCCAAATCCTGTGACATCCAGGCCCCTATCGTCCTATCTGGCGAAGTTGTGCAAGCGCTACGCATCTTACTGATAGAAGACATAGAGATTAATTCCAGGGTATTGATGGCGATGCTCGAACAGGACCAACATCAAATCACCCTGGCCACCACCGGCAAACAGGCATTAACGTATCTTGCTCAGCAAACATTTGATGTCGTCCTGCTCGACATGCAACTACCGGATATGTTCGGTACCGACATATACACTCATCTTCGTCTGCAATCTGGGCCGAATCAAACGATTCCGGTCATAGCGGTCACTTCCAGCCTAACCGCAGATGCATTGGCGAAATATCAGCGACTGGGCATTCATCATTTAGTCAGTAAGCCAGTTGCCCATGCTGAGATTCGACAAGTTATAAGCCGGGCGTGTACTCGACTGACGCACAAACAAGACGTCCTTGATCATAACGAACACCCATTCCCACTCTTTGACCCAGCCCCTCTCAGCTGGATGCGCACATATCTCGGCCCAGCAGAATTTGCAGACTATATGACTGCTTTTCCCAATTTACTTGAGCAAAAATACCTTAAGATCCAAACAGCGTTTCAACACCAGCAAGCAGATGAAGGAAAGAGATTACTGCATGCATTTGCCGGTATGGCATCACAAGTCGGTTGTATACGTTTAGCCAAATTTGCCAATTCTTTAGAAAGTAACAAACCGCTGTCTGATATCATTGCCGCTATTGGCGAGATACCCCCGTTGATGCAGCAAAGTCTTGCGAGTATGGAAGTATAAAATATGACACGTCGATACCATGTTGTTCTGATCGAAGACGATATCATTTTGCAAAAAATGCTCACCAATGCGTTACGTCAGCACGAGTTTAACGTTACACCTTTCAGTGATGGTGAATTAGCCCTCACCTTTTTACATAACCAACAACAAAGTGAATATGGCCGAGTGCATCTTGTCGTCTCCGATGTAGTGCTACCTGACACTTCTGGTGTTGAAATAATGAAGCAAATCGCGGGTCTTGAGCCTTTGGGAAAAGTGCTTATTTCGGTCCGTGCTGATGATCAGGATAAAATATCCGGACTATTGGCAGGTGCAGACGATTACGTCGCCAAGCCCGTCAATCCAGACGAATTGATTCTGCGCTTACGAGGGTTAATAAAAAGACTGGCTTTCAGCGACGATTCTGATGGCATCATCAGGTTTTTACATTATGGCTTACACGCCGAAACCAATGAACTTAGCGGTCCATTTGGCACCACCATGTTGGGAGAAGCGGAACTAGAATTGCTGCTTGCGCTCATTGGCCAGCGCGGTAAACACGTCACCCGAACGCACCTTGTGCGTACTCTGGGGAACGAGTATTCACAAGGCCGTGCACTCGATATGCTGGTCAGTCGTCTGCGTAGAAAGCTGGGAGATTCACAACCTCCGAGAATACTCATTACCAAGCGCGGCAGCGGATTTTTGCTGGCTGACTCACTTTAATCTCGTTTGGGCGATTTCAGCGCATTGACTAAATCGCCCAACACTCGGCCTGAACCATCAATATTCAACCACAATTTTACCGAAATGCTGAGCTGCGGTTTCATACTCGAATGCAGTCACAAGCTGTTCCAATCCAAAACACTTATCGATCACGGGCTTGAATGCCATAACTTCCAGGCCACTCACAAAATCCATTTGTTCCTGACGACTACCAACTATCACCCCGGTTAATGTGATCTGTTTACGCATTAAGGTGGCGGTTGGCACATCACCGCCAATGCCAGTGAGAACACCTATCAGTACTATGCTTCCACCTACCCGACAAGCGCGAATAGACTGAGCCAGGGTGCCTGGGCCTCCCACTTCAACAACATGGTCGACACCTTTACCCTGCGTCCACTGAGCCACAGCTTTGCCCCATTCAGGCTGGGTGCGGTAGTTCACAGTGAAATCTGCCCCAAGCGCTTTCGCTTTCTGCAGCTTCTCATCGCTGGACGAAGTAATCGCCACTTTCGCGCCCATGGCTTTAGCAATCTGTAGGGCATAAATCGACACCCCACCGGTGCCAAGCAGCAATACGCTGTCGCCTGCCTTGAGCTGTCCTTCCACCACTAATGCCCGCCACGCCGTCAATCCCGCAGTAGTAATGGTCGCAGCTTCGGTATGTGACCAACCACGCGGTGCCGTCGTAAACCAGCTTGCAGGCACGGTAACGCTATCCCTGGCATAACCATCCATACCATCGCCTGGCGTCTGACTAAAATCGCCAATGTTTGGCCCACCGGCCTGCCAGTAAGGAAAGAAACCAGAAACAACATGATCGCCCACCACAAACTCGCTCACGCCCTCACCCACGGCATCAACAACGCCCGCACCATCAGACATAACAATGCGGCCTGACTCGGTAGGGATGCGTCCATTCGCCACACTCAAGTCATGAAAATTAAGGGAGCTGGCTTTGAGTTGAACCCGAATCTCCCCCGCTTTGGGCGCAGCGGCATCTTCGATTTCGGTTAGCTCGATACCACCAAACCCTTTAGATGAATCTGTTTGCACCATCGCACGCATACTATTCTCCTGTCTTCTCACACATGGCTACATTGTAGTGTCTATACGCAGCTACAGGAAAAAAGCCCGCAATTGCGGGCTTCTCATCGATCCATTAGGCAACATTAACGGCTTGCCACTCGTTGCGTTATTACGCTTCTGGATGGATCTCACCATTTTGTTTCGTTGAAGGCATCGGTGGTTCAGTTGTCAAAGTCTCGGCAGCTTCAGCCTGTAAAGGACTGGCATCTGTCAGCAAATCATTTAACGTGCCTTTGTCTTTATCCACCAGCCCCACTTCACGCAGCATAGCGTCCACTAAAGGAGCCTGGGCACGATACCCCAATGCAGCTTGAGTGACTTGCTCCGCCAGTCCTTGGGCATTCTGGGCTCCGCGCCCATCTCCGCTAACGCCACCACCAAAGCCCTGCAGGATTTTAATCCCTTCGATATTTTCCAAAGGTTTGACAGCGTTAGCCACAATTTCAGGCAACACTTTCAGGATCGCCAGAGACTTCTGCAATGCAATTTGCTCATCTCGCAGGCTATTCTCAGCTTCATACAAGGCGCGTTTACCTTCTGCTTCCACCGCCATCACTTTCTGATCGGCTTCTGCATTGAGTTTCTTGGCTTCCGCTTCGGCTTTGGCTTCCGTCAAAATAGCGTTGGCTTTATCTTCGGCCGCCAGTTTTTCTGCCTGCGCCTGTACTGTGATACTTACTGCATCACGCTCGGCTTCTTTGGTAGCATCAATCACTTCAATTTGTTTACGACGTTCAGCTTCTGCCACCTGACGGGCAGTGATAACCGCTTCTTCTTTTTCAACCTTTTGCTTTTCAGCTTCTGCCGCACGAGCACGGGCAGCGGATTCTTCCTCAGATTTTTGCGCAACCGCAATTTGCTTATCCTGCTGGGCAACTTCCAGATCCCGCTGCTGCTGAATGCTGGCCTCTTCCAGGGCTTTACGTTTGGCGATTTCACGGATCTGGATTTCTTTGGCTTTCTCGATCTCAGCGGCTTCAATCGCACGTTCTTTGGTGATAGCCGCTTCGCGTTCTTCCTGCTCATTGCGTTGCTGTTGCTTCACAATTTCCGCTTTCTGCTGAGAACGTTTAAACGCCAGCACCTGCTCCTGTAACAGACGAGCTTCTTCCTGTTCTTTCATTACTTCCAGGGATTGCTTTTCTGCTTCCAGATTACGCTTTTCAATCAGGATCCGGTTTTCCTGCTGAATATCGTTGGTTTCTTTGCGTTTTTCTTCAATGATTTTAGCCAGTCTTGCACGGCCTTCGGCATCGAACGCGTTGTTTTCGTTAAAGAAGTCTAAATCCGTCTGGTCGAAGCCTGTCAGTGACACAGATTCCAGCTCTAACCCGTTCTTTTCCAGATCGTTCGCCACACTTTGCTGCACTTTCTGCACAAACTCAGAGCGTTGCTCATGCATTTCCGTCATTGTCATTTCCGCCGCCACTGAGCGCAGCACGTCGACAAATTTGGATTCCATCAGCTTTTTCACTTCCTCGGCGCGGGTCGTACGCGTACCCAGTGTCTGGGCCGCCATGGAAATACCTTCGCGACTTGGTGCAACGCGTAAGTAAAAATCCGCTTTAACATCCACACGCATGCGATCTTTGGTGATCAATGCATCTTTCTGCATTTTTTCTACTTCGATACGCAAGGTGTTCATATTGACCGGAATAGTTTCATGCAACACGGGCAGAACAATGGCACCGCCATCTTTTACTACCTTTTCACCACCTAATCCGGTGCGTACAAAGGCCGTTTCTTTGGTGGCACGCACATATAAGCGCGCCAGAGTAAAACCGGCAACGATCAAAATAATTAACGCGACGATGGCGATTAGAAAAATCGACACCAAACTTTCAGGGGCAAATCCTGTTTCCATCATAAATCTCCTTGGTTAATGCCCTAGATTACAAAATCAGTGTTCAGAATACGGGATGACCATCCAAATACTTTGATGCTTATCGACCAAAATAACCTGGCTGTGTTGACTAAAACTAAGATGCTCGTCGGCGGGCTCAACCATGACAAAATGCTTCTGGCCGAACTCATCAGAAAACGTGGCTTCCGCCGGGCTACCTTTGCTTGCGGTACCGACGGTGATACGCGCAACCTGACCGGCAAAGCTTTCTGCACCTAATGCGCTGGTTTGAATTTGCGGCAGCCATTTGTGCCATAGCCTGCCAATGCGGCCGGTGATCACCAGGCCTCCAGCAATGGCAACAGGCACGCTAATCACAAGGGGAAGTAATCCGTTCACTACGGTACTGGACAGGGTATTGAGGATCAGTCCGCTCAAACCAAAAGTACCGAGAAAAAATACCAGCCAGATAGCAAAAGGGAGGGATTTAAGGCCAGTAAAGCCGAGAAGCCCAGACGGGCCTGCACCGGCTATTTCAGGCCCATCGACGTCACCAAACAAGGCGAGTAAGTTAAGGCCAAATATCAGACACAGCATTTCAAGCAAAGCCAGCAGTAGCAACAATGCTAAACCTGCAGAAAACCACACATTCCCGTGTGCCAATAGAAACGACAGCATACAACTCTCCCTTTTATATGCATCCTTTTATACCCTAACGGTCGAGAAAAGTAACCTAAATCGCGCCGAAAGGCGGCCTATATCGCCAACTCGCCAAACCAACGCTGCTGACTCAGCGCGGCAGCAAACCAGATTAATGCTTTACCATGACGATTTCTTGGCCAGGCTAGATATACGGGCTGTGTTGGACGTGCAAACTCACATTCCTTTACGACTAACGCCCCGTTGTCCTGATAAGGTACCAGCAAATGCCGGGGAATAAAGCCCACTCCCGCGCCCGCCTGTTGAGCGGCAATCTTTGCCTGCATGCTTTCAACCCTAATCATGCGTCGATTAGCCAGTAAGCCAGAATCCCGCCCTGGCAGTTGACGAGAGCTGTCACCTACCACAACCGCCGCATAGGGTCGTAAGTCTTCTTCTTTCAACGGGCCGACATGACTGGCCAATGGATGATTCGCAGCCACCGCAAATTCAAACTCCAACTCGCCAATTTGTTGCTGCTGATATAGCCCTCTGGGCTGTTCACCTGTTACGCCAATAGCTAAATCGGCACGCTGGGTATATAAAGCATCCCAGCCACCGCCCACGGCTTCTTCACTAATATGAATATCCACCTGACGATCCAGCTCACGAAATTCCCGCACCACATTAAACAGCGGGCTATATGGCATAATGGTATCTATGGCGATAGTCAGCCGCGGCTCCCAGCCACTTTCCAGTTGTTTAACCCGGCCTTCGAGGCGCTCAGCGGCGTTAAGAATTTCCCGACCTTCTTCCAGTACCAGTTTACCGGCTTCTGTCAGCACCGCGCGCTGGCCCTTGCGATCAAACAACTTTACATCAAGATCGGTCTCAAGCTTTTGCATGGTATAGGTAAGTGCGGAAGGCACTTTGAACAAGGCCTCAGCCGCAGCAGCGAAGCTTCCTTTACGCTCGATGGCATCCAGTACCCGTAATGCATCTAACGAGATGGCCTGTGACATTGCGTTTCCTTACACCGACTAAAAACATCAGGCGCTTCGCGCGCCAAAAAAATGCGCCCAATCGCAAGATTGAGCGCGCTTCTGACTAACATACAACAGCCTTAGGGCATATCAAAGACCAGGGCTCTCACTGGCTCTTCACGATAGTTCGCTAGGGTGATGGCCTCATTGCCTTCCAACCGTGCTCCGTCTCCCGGTGTCAGGGTTTGGTCAGCCACACTCAATTTACCCTCTATCTGATGAATGTACTGACGCTGACCAAATTCAGGGGTAAATACCACCTCGCTACCCGGTGCCAGAATCAACTGGCTTACCGCCGCCTGTTGTTTAATCTTCAGAGTACCGTTGCGACCATCTGGCGTAATCACTTGCGTCAGCCCCTGCTCGGCCTTAAACGGCTTTTGTTGATACCCAGGTTGACCGCCTTTTTCGTCCGGGACAATCCAGATTTGCAGGAATTTCAGATCTTCGGTTTTTGAGGCATTGAACTCACTATGGGTGATGCCCGAGCCTGCCGACATCAACTGAAATTCACCCGCAGGCAGCTCCTTCACATTACCTTCACTGTCTTTATGAGCAATGGTGCCTTGCAGTACCAATGAGATAATTTCCATATCTCTGTGGCCGTGGGTATCAAACCCTGCCCCCGGAACCACATGGTCATCGTTGATCACTCTGAGTACCGAATGGCACATTTGCTGCGGGTCATAGTAGTGACCAAATGAGAAAGTATGCTGACTGTTTAACCAGCCGAAACTTGCCCGGCCACGCTGATGAGATTTACGTACAGTAATCATGATTCAGGCTCCTTTTTTCGCAATCAGGTTATCAACAGACAATTTACCGCCACCAGAAATGACCAGGCTGACTGACACTGCCAGCAACGCCAGGCCGAATTCATAACCGTTATTGGCCATAAACAACCCGTTACCTATGTGCACACTCAAAATTGCCACAACCATGGTCGCAGCCAATACCAGCGCCGCCGGACGTGTTAACAGACCAAGAAGGATAAACAGCCCGCCAAAAAACTCCGCACTGCCCGCGCCCAACGCCATCAAATATCCTGGTTCTAAGCCGATAGACGCCATCCACTGCCCGGTACCTTCCAAGCCGTAGCCACCAAACCAACCGAATAGTTTTTGCGCGCCATGGGCCATAAAGGTAATCCCCACAGGAATGCGTAGTGCCAGTGGAGCAAAACTTGCCTGACTTTTAGTGATAGAACTAATGAATGTTTGCATGATGCTTATCCTCAACATTTAAATTTTTTAAAACTGCAACTTAGTATCGACCAGCACTCAGAGACATACTGTGCAGCGATTGAGATAAACTTTAGTGGGCCAACAGAGAAAAGAATAGCGGAACATTCTGAAGAGTAAGTTCAAATTTTTTGAACATTAAATCTCTCATTATCTCCAGTCTTGCTGATAGTATGTGTTCCCTGCATTTCAGCGGAGTTGCCAAGGTGGCAATCTCAGCGTGTGAACTACCAAGGAGAAGTATGAAACTGGTAAATTTCCTCACAACCACCATCCTCGCATTTATGCTTACCGCCTGTGGCCATGGCTATGAAGGTACCTATGAAGCCAGTGCGGGTAACAAAAATGAGTTTATGGGCGCCCTGATGAAAATGGCGGGTAAGCAAACACTGGTGATCGGTGATGACTACATCGATACCAATGGCGAGCGTACCGAATTCGACGAAATTTTCGTGCGCAAATCAGGCTCCCACTCGTACCTGGTGTTTAAAGATAAAGACAGCGAAGAAGCCTGGGAAATCATTGACGACCACACCCTAAAAGTGAATATGGGCATGATGACCCTGAACTTTATCAAAACCAATTAATGCCTGTTTTCGGCTGGGGCTGGCCGACGTCAGCACCAGCCATTCTCAATCTGCTGCAAACGTATTCATTAACATTTTATATACATTTCAACATTTTCAATTAAGCTCAGGGACAAACTTAATCGTTTTTGAACGGAGTGTTGGATGCGAAATTCATGCAAAACCTGGCTATTTTCTATTTGCAGTGTGGTGTTACTGGGCGGCTGTAAAACAACACAACCAAACGCAACTAACAATCCCTACCAGCCCCAGCCTTATGTCCATCTTACTCATCCAGAGTGGTCAAAAAACGCATCGATTTATCAAATCAATACGCGCCAGTTTACGCCTGAAGGGACCTTTAAAGCAGCGGAAGCGCATTTGCCACGCCTGAAAGATCTCGGTGTCGATATCCTCTGGCTAATGCCAGTAAACCCTATTGGTGAAGTGAATCGTAAGGGCAGTTTAGGTAGCCCCTATTCCGTCAAAGACTATTACGCGGTTAATCCTGAATTGGGCACGCTGGACGACTTTAAACACTTTGTTAAGGCGGCACATGCCATGGGCTTTAAAGTCATTCTTGATTGGGTTGCCAACCATACCTCCTGGGATAATGTACTCAAGGCTGAACATCCAGAATGGTACGAACGCGACTATAAAGGTGACTTCCGCCCCACCCCTTGGTGGGACTGGAGCGATATTATCGATTTGGATTACAGCCAGCCAGGATTGCGCAAATATATGACCAATGCGATGAAATACTGGGTTGAAGAAGTCGACATTGATGGCTATCGCTGCGACGTCGCCGGTTTTGTACCGGTCGATTTCTGGAATCAGGTGAGAAAGGAACTGGATGCGATAAAACCCGTATTTATGCTGGCTGAGTGGGAATCCCGCGATTTACACGCCAATGCCTTCGATATGACCTATGCCTGGAGCTGGCGCGAAAAGATCCATGCTATCACCAGTGGGCATGCCGACTTAAATGGCTTGTTTGTGTATTACTCCTGGAATGAAAGTGCCTTTCCAAAAGACGCGTATCGCATGACCACTGTCAGTAACCACGATACCAATGCCTGGGAAGGGACTCAGTTCGAAACCTTCGGTGACGCGCTGCCTGCAGTAATCGTGCTTTCCGTCGTAGGTGAAGGCATGCCGCAAATCTACAATGGACAAGAAGCGGGGTTGGACAAACGTCTGGCATTCTTTGAAAAAGATGAAATTACCTGGCGCCCTCACCCAATTGGCGACCTATACAAAACCTTACTCGCACTACGCAAACAACATACCGCACTTTGGAATGGTCACTGGGGCGCTACCATGCAGCGAGTATGGAATACAGAACCGAATAAGGTCCTTAGCTTTGTCCGTGAAAACAGTGAAGACAAAGTGCTGGTGCTGATCAATTTCTCAGATCAGCCGCAAACGATTCAGCTACAGGATCCGGTCTTGTTCGCAGGGGAATATGAAGATGTATTTGCGAAGCAGGAACTCACACTTGTAGCCGACAGCAGTATCAGCTTACCTGCCTGGGGCTATCAGGTATTAGTGCGACCCTAGGCTGGTAGCGCCGCGTCCCTGTTAAGCAGGGATGCGTTTGCGTATAGGCACATTGAACAAATTACCTGCCAGCATCAGCAAACCACCGACTATCAGCGTCCACTCCAGGTATTCGTCGTAAAACAACACGCCAATCAGGGCGATGGATGGCAAACGCAAAAAGTCGATGGTGACCACTTTAGTCACTTCCATCAGCGCCATGGCTTTGGTTAAGCATAAATGGGCGGTCAATGCCGAAATGCCCACCACCAGTAACCAGCCATATTGCCATAATTCAGGCCATTGCCAGTCGGGCAACGCAAACCCTAGCCCAAGGGGAAGCTGTACCACACACATATAAAACAAGATTGTAAGGGGGTGTTCGGTTTTGGCCATCACCTTGGTGGTGGAATGCACCACGGCATAGCAAATAGCGGCGGCTAATACAGCCAGTGAAGCGACGTCGATTATGGCCACGCCTGGCTGCACAATCACCAGCACGCCTGCAATGCCACAAGCAATCGCCGCCATTTTACGCTTGCTGATATGTTCGCCCAGAAATAGCGCGGCAATCATGGCTGTCCAGATCGGCACGGTAAATTCAAGGGCGAACACTTCGGCCAGAGGCAAAATACCAATTGCGAAAAACCAGCCATACTGACCAGCAAAATGCACCACATTGCGAAAACCATGCAGGCCGAGCCGTGCGGAGTTAAAGTAACTGTGTCTGCCACTGGCGAGAATAACCAGCGTTACCACAACCAGTCCTATCACACTGCGCGCGAATAACACTTCGAACACAGAAAGAGAGCCGCTTAGCTGCCTGGCGCCCACCGCCATCAAACAAAACGAAAGGATGGAACCCGCCATCCACAATAAGGCTTTCATACTCTACCTGAGCCCCAAACGAACAGATGGGCTGCATAGTTTCAGTAAAGCTTAGCCAGCGCAATGGTCAGACGATGAAAAAGACATCAATGTCGGTAAAACGGAGAATTTACCCAACGCCAGTTCTCAAAAGAGGCATTTCGACTGAGTCGCCCACGGTGCTGATCGCCAACACCGCAAACTAAGAGAGAGGTATATCAGACGTTCAGCGCCAGCGGAAACTGCTCAAAAGTGACACCCGCAGCACCAGACAGGATGAAGTTACGAATATTGGCATGATCTTCACCGTCAGGGTTACCCAATACATCATCACGATAAAAACGCCCAAATAGCGCCAAAGTGTGTGCGTTAGATAGACTAAGATACTGACCTAGCGCCAGTAATTTACAAGAACCATTATTCTGATTTTCAGCGTTGTGTACGTCTCCGTTGCTGAATGCACTGGGCGTAAAGGTAAATGTGCTATCAATCAGAGCAATTACATCATTAAATTCAATCTGCTCAGGGGCGCTGTTCAATTGCGCTGTTAAAGCCTCAAGACTTTCAAAAGCCATATCAATCTCCGGATAAAAAAAGAGAAGGCCTTGCCTTCTCTTTACAAAACATTGCTGGGCATTACATCAGAATTTATACGAAAAGCCCACGCCAAAACCATCTAAAGCAACACCTTCTTTATCGATCAAATTGATATATTCAGCCTTTACTGCAAGAGCATCATTGATGCTAAACACTATTCCTGCGCCATAGCTCATATCATTTTCGGAGTCTGCTTCAGAACTGCTGAAGTCCTCTTCAAGTTCAATACCTGATGCACTCACGCTGTACTCAAGTTCCACACTACTATAACCAATGAATGCATACGGACGAATACGCTCGGTTAACGGATACCCCGCAATCACATAGGCACCAAAGTACTGATTAATTTCAAGCTTTTCACGAATATCGTAGAAACTTGCTAGCTCTGAATACTCTTCTCCATCTAGTCCGATACCGGCTCGCACCTCAACGGAAAAATAGTCATTAATACGCGTGCCGAGTTGCAGATCTAAGGTTTTAAAATCCAACTCATCTTCAATACTTAAGGCGTTATAAGCCGCACCAAGATAAAGACCGCTACTGGAGTTTGCTTCATCAGCACAGGCCAATGTTGAGGTGATAAGTGCACCAAAAGACAGGGCTATAATCGAGTTTTTCATGTTTCATCCTTGTAAGTCATCAAGTTAAGAACATCATGTTCTGCGACAGAAGCAGCAACGCCCCCCGTTGCAAATGGTAAATTAAGCTACCTAAATATAAAGCAATGAAAAGGTAACGGAAATGCTCAAGGGGTTCAAATTAAAAAGGATTAACGTTAAAGAGAAGGCAAAGCCTTCTCTTTTTACTCAGACAGGTTAATTAAATTAGAACTTGTAAGTAAGGCCTACACTGAAACCATCAAAAGTATCACCTTCAACATAATCACCGTCATCGTTAAAGCCACTGGCGTCCAGATAAACCGAGTACTCAAGGTTAATCTCAACATTTTCCCATGGCGTGATATTCATACCGATACCGTAACTCGTGTCACTTTCGCTATCCGATACGGACTGCTCGAAGGTAAAGTAATCACCATAAATGATGCCTTTAACCTCTACTTCATACTCTAATTTTGCATTTGTATACCCGATAAAAGCATATGGATAGAACGTGTTCCCCAAGGGAATACCTGCCAGTATGTAAGCACCATAAAAGCTGTTTACAGAGAGTTCTTCTTCATAGCTATAGCTGTAGTAATAGTATTCATCGACTATATCGCTACTTTCTTCACCTTTAACCCCTGTGCCTATACGAGCCTCTACTGAGAAATAGTCATTGATAGCATAACCAAAACGGGCGTAGGCCACGCCCAGATCCAACTCATCAGCGAGGGTAAGTGCCGCATAGTTAGCACCGACATAAAATCCGTTATCGTTACTTTCTTCGGTTTGAGCAAGGGATGGGATTGAAACAGAGGCTAATGTAACAGCAAGGGCGATTATTAATTTTTTCATGTGTGTTCCTTTATAGAGCATGACAGCACCAGACATCATGTCCGGCGTTGAGCTGATTAGCCACCCGTTGAGTAAGGTAACTAATCGCACCGAAAATATACTTCTATTTCAAAGTGTAAGGAACAGGTAAAGATTAGAATATGCGCTTATTTGATATGAAATATCGGGTTACTTGAGGGTAAATGGCGTGAACTGGGTATCTTTATCAAACACCTCAACACCTTCTGCGCGTTTTAACGCAGCCACAATTTTATAAGTGAACGGTGTCAAAATAATTTCCCACAGTACTTTTAAACAGTAATTGGCCAACATCACCGAGCCAATCAACTCCCAACTCCATATGCCTGCAAAGGCCAATGGGTAAAAAATTAATGTGTCGAAGCCCTGACCGACAATTGTAGAACCTATGGTACGCTGATACAGCGCCTTACCCTGACTAAATACCTTCATTTTCGCCATCACAAAGGCATTGGCCATTTCCCCCACCCAGATGGCCAGCACCGATGCCAGCACAATTCTGGGCGCCTGGCCAAAATTCAGTTCAAACACCGTCTGTTTATCGATACCGCCCACATCTACATTCCAGCCTTGAGCAGCAGGCATGGCTGTAATAAATCCCGCCATTAATGCCGCAAAAATAGCGGACGCGAATCCGGCCCAGATCACGCGACGCGCACGGGCATAGCCATACACCTCTGTCATTACGTCACCCAATACGTAAGACAAGGGAAAAAACAGCACGCCAGCACCAAAGCTATAACCGCCAATTTCAGCAACCTTGCCGGCGCCGATAATATTTGAACACACTATGATGACGCAGGTGGCCGCCATTAAAAATTCGAAGTATTTGAATTTATGTTGGGCCAGTTCAGATGCATGATCTATGGTGGATAAGGCAGGCTGAGCCATGGCAATCCCTGTAATATGGTAAATGGATATACCTACTCTAATCAGGCGCCTGTGGCTGTGCAAGCAATGTTTAGCTGCCTCGGTAATTTTCCAGATTGGCAAAGAAAGTACATTGAGGCAGGATTAACCTATTGAATTTATTCGGAGAAGTAAGATGCGATTGGTGAAAGTAAGCATGCCTTCCTGGTTAGGCATAACCCTGTTATCACTCATTCTCAGCAGTTTTTACAGCCGGGCACAGGAACAGAACCTGATGCTGGAAAACGGCGATTATCAGGTGCCCGCTACCTATCAACTGCCGGTTGCCGCCAATAAAGTTCCGGCACTGTTGATGCTACATGGCACCGCATCGAACAAAGATGAAGTGGGTAATTTGTTTAAACGCCTGGCAGATAAACTGACCCAGCAAAACGTTGCCAGCATCCGTATCGATTTCGCCGGCACCGGCGATAGCCCAGTGGATTACCGTCATTACAATCTGGAATCAGCCGTTCGTGATGCTAAAACGGCACTGAATTTCTTGCTTTCCCAACCCCAAATTGATCCTCACCGTGTGGCAGTACTGGGATTTAGCCAGGGCGGGTTGATAGCCCAGTTATTAGCGCTTGAAGATCCGCGTATCCACGCCATGGTTGCCTGGTCATCGGTGGCTGCCGATGGCATTGGCCCTTTTGCGGAAACCTTTAGCAAATACTATCCAATGGCCAAACAATATGGTCATGTACGCCAGGAGTTTTCATGGCGCCCACCGCTGGAACTGGATTTGAGCTGGTTTGAGCAGGTACGTGCAAGCAAAGCACTCACGGACATGGCCCGCTTTACTCAGCCTCTGCTGGCCATTGCCGGCACCAATGATGACAGTGTGCCACCTGAATCCGCGCTGGCACTGGTAAATGCTTCGGGTTCAGCCGATGCCCAGGCGGTGTATATCAAAGGCGCGGATCATATTTACAATGTGCTCTCTGATGACCAGCGTCAGGCCCAGGCACTACTAACTATTACTGCGCTGTGGTTAGAACACCATCTTTAACTTTTTTATACGGATTTACCCAATTTGGACGATGTAGCGGTTATGTCTGATTCCACTATTACTTTGGTTTATCGAGGCCCTCGCAAGCGGGCCGCCCTTTGGCGCCCGGCTGTTGAAGCCAAATGCTCGCAAATTCGCTGGCAGAACTGGCCAGATGAAGTTAGCAATCCTGCCGATGTGCAGATTTTGGTGACCTGGCTACCGCCAGAGGATTATCTGTCGTTGTTTCCTAACCTCAAGGTGATCTTCAGTGTCGGCATGGGTGTTGACCAGTTTTCGCCCCAGCAATTACCAGAGCATATTCAGTTGGTACGGATGCAGGATGAAAACGTCAGAGCCAGTATGATTGAGTATCTGACGGGTGCAGTGATGATGTTGCATCGGGATAGCTACAGTTATGCCCAGCTACAGCAGCAGACACTGTGGCAACCATCTCGGCCAAAATTGGCGCATCAGCGCACTGTTGGCGTTATCGGACTCGGATTTTTAGGCAAGGCAGTCGCTGAGCATTTCGCTACCCTGGGGTTTAAGGTCAATGGCTGGTCTCGCAGCCCTAAAACAATAGATAACGTTGCCAGTTATCACGGCCAAAATCAGTTGCGCGACTTTATGCAATCTGTTGATTGTCTGATTTGCCTGTTACCCCTCACGCCAGCAACAGAGAATATGTTGAATCGGGATACCTTGTCTTGGTTACCTCCGGGGGCATCCATTATCAATGTGGGTCGTGGACAGCATCTCGTTGATGAGGATTTGCTCGCGTTGTTAGATAACGAACATCTGAGTCATGCCGTGCTGGATGTGTTTCGAGAAGAGCCATTAAAGCAAGAACATCCATTCTGGACTCACCCAAAGGTGCATATTACCCCACACGTAGCGGCCCTGGTGGTAGAAGAAAGTGCGGCAGAGCTAATGGCGGATAACATTCAGGCCTGGCTACAACAAACGCCCGTTTCCGGCAGCATAGATAAAACCAGAGGTTACTAGGTTTCGAATGACTCTAGTGCTTACTGGGGGAATATTTCTGTAACTTGCGTTGCAGACTGCGGCGGTGCATTCCCAGCGCATCCGCAGTGGCACTGATGTTGCCGTTGTTGGCTAACAATACTCGCTGAATATGCTCCCATTCCACCTGAGCAGGTGTCATAGGGCGAGCTTCGGGTAAGGCAGCAACCCTTTCAGGCTGCGTCGGTTGCAGGCGTTGCAATAACTCCTGTAACCCGACGGGTTTGGCTATGTAATCGGTAGCGCCGCGACGCATGGCCTCAACTGTGGTGGCAATGCTGGCATAGCCCGTCAGCATGATCAGATGATTAGGCTGAAAGTGCTGTTTAATCGCTACTATGCCATCTAAGCCCGAGCTATTTTCAAGCATCATATCCAGCAACACCCCATGTACGGGTTCGGCATCGACAGTCAGGGCCTGCGCCACATCAGTATAAGTAGATACCTGAAATTGGCCTGTCTGTTCCAGACGACGTTTTAATACAGACAAAAACGTCGCGTCGTCGTCAATGATGATTAGGCTCTGCATTTGATCCCCTCAATGGAAGTGTCACTGTGGTGAGCATAGTGCCATCGGTGAGTTGCCAACTCACACTGCCAGAAAATTTCTCAATGGTAGCATTACTCAAAGCCGCACCTACGCCATGGCCCTTATGACTGGCAACTAATCTGCCACCCAGTTGATCCTGCTGTTCCAGGCTTAACGCATTAGCACTGTTAATAATTTGCAACTGCCAATGCTTGTTTTCAATTCTGGAAAACACTGAAACCTGTGCCACCAGCGTATCTGCTGCGGCTTCACAAGCGTTGATGATGATGCTGGTCAGCGCCGGTAATAATGTTCTGTCTGCCATTAACTGACCTGACGTTTGGTCCAGCTGCCAGTGCCATTTGATCGGCGATTCCGGCCGCGCCACTGTCATTAATTGTTGCAATGAACGCCACAAGGGCGGCAATGGATACAAATGCCAGCGCTGTTCACGCACATCATCGGCCACTTCGCGCCAGTTACGTAGCTGTTGTTCAATTCGGGCAAACTGTTGCTCCAGCTCGGTTAACCACACAGGAGCAGGCGTTTGCTCCAAGGCTTCTTCAAGCAAGAGTCGAATAGATTGGGTCGGTGTGGCCACATCATGGGTTAACTGCGCCGCAGACATGCCAATGGCCAGTAACTGTTCATCCCGCAACTGGCGTTCACGTAACTGAGTGATAGCATGCTCGCGCCGGGCGATTTGGTAACGAAAATAACACACCACCACGGCCACCAGCACACTGGTGATCATAAAACTCACCACCATATTGCGGGAATGGCTGAGCATTTCAACGCTTTGGTGATGATGACCCACCGCAGGTAACCCTAATTGCGCCGCCTGTGCCACCAAACTCACCAGCAATACCGATACACCATAGCCAAAGGGCAGCAACATAAACGCCAACACCACAGGTATCAGCAATAAGGCGCTGAAAGGATTACTGGCGCCGCCATTTACTGCAATCAAACCATTTACGGCGCAGACCTCTATCAATAGCAACAGCGACATCAGCCAGGGCGATAAGCGCAAGTCGCGCCATAACGCCAAAATCAGCAATAACAGCATCAGGGCAATTCCAAACCAGAACAGCCCCGAGGATACTGAATTATCATAACCTTAGAAAGCGTAACCCAGACTCAGATTAAGAGAACGTCCCTGACCAGCGATTTGCTCAAAGCCGAGGCTGGTATCTGCTTTGAACTGTGCAATGTTCACCCCAGCCAGCGGAGCCTGGTAATACGTATCGAGTAAATTGGTCATTTGCACCCCAACCGATAGCTGCTCCCACTGATAACGGCTGCTCAGATTAAGCAGACTGTAACTCGATGTGGTGTTTTCGAGGCGGCGCGCATCGACCCGCTCTTTCGCATCCACCCACTGCCAACTCAGGCTATTTTGCCAGTTTCCCCAGTGCTGCTGCAGACTAACATTCGCATTTAATGGCATGATCTGATAAAGATTTTCATGACTATCATCGCGCTGGCCGCGGGTTTGTCTGACACTGGCGGCGACTTGCCACTGGCCGCTGGCAGCCGAATCAAGTAATTGCACATCGGCCTTCAGGGTCCAGCCGTACAAGGTAGCATCCAGATTGGTGAACTGCAGGATATTGCGGGCCGAATCCTCTGTGCTGCCGCTGTTAAAGCTGCTTAACACGTCTGCATCGATGTAATCCGTCACCTGGGTATACCAGGCATTCGCGCTCACCCGCCAGCGACTATCAAGCGCTCTAAGAGCATAGGTAGCACTCAGGGTATGAGCCGTTTCAGGGGCAAGATCCATATCCCCCACGTAACCATTGCCATCACCAAACCAGCCTATCATGGTGGTAGCCATGGTGCTTTGCCCCCAGCTGTAACGCTCATATAAATTGGGCGCGCGGTTTTTACGCGCCAGGCCCAGTTCCAGGCTTTGCTGAGGACTCAACTGATAGCGCACTAACAGACTGGCATCTAACAACGTATCGTTACGTTCCCGGTCAGCAGCATTAAACGCCTTTGCAGCATCGGCATTCAGGTTCGAACTGGACATCATCGATGACATGGTGCCCATGCTCATAGTGCTGTCACTATAGGCCTGAACCTCACCAGCGTTGGTGCGTACGCGCTCGACCCGGACTCCTACCGAATAATCCAGTTGAGATGACAGCCTGTGTTGCCATTCAGCAAACGCCGTCATTCGCTCACGTTTACCATCATGAATATTATGGTAATCGTTCGGCCCCATCATCGACGAGCCCTCAACTGCCGGCCACCAGTCCTCAACCTGATAGCCAAAATACTCCTGCCCCAGGGTGAGCTGGCCGCCAGCAACGACAGGCTGTTGCCAGGTCAGTTGATAGCCATAGTCATCGGCGTCAGTGTTCATCGGCATCATGCCGGTTTTTTCAGCACTGAAGAACCCCATTTCGTGAGTGACGCCATGCCAGTTGACTCTGGCACTCACCTCACCCCCATCTGCCAGCTGTTGCTGAAACTGTAGGTTCACTCCGGTACTTTGGTTGTCTGTCATGTCCATGTACTGATTTGCAAAGCCCTGATAAGGAATGCGCTGATGAGAAAGTTTAATGGCCCAGGTTTGACTTTGGTGACGCAAAGCCGCACTTAACGCGTGATTCTGGGCCTTGTACAAAGTGTCGGCAACAGTGGTGCCGTTACCATCATCATAGCTATCTGCCTGTTCCCAGGCGCCCTGATAGGCAAGACTAAGGCTATCACTGGCCAGAGTGATATTCGCCCCTACCAGTTTGGCCTGATTGACGCTCCGGTATTCGCTGGAAAGATTGCCAGAATGCACATGCATCCCAGAGGTTTGGGCAAACACGGGTAACATACTACTGACGCTGATCACACCGGCGATATTATCCCCTCCGGCACTGACAGGGGTGACTCCGGCAACAACATTGAGAGCCTGTACCTGATTTGCAGATACATAAGACAAAGGCGGGTTCATCTGGTTTGCGCAGGCAGCCGTGATATCGGCGCCATCCACCAGCACCTTGATGCGATCGCCCATCATGCCATTCAGTACAGGTAGTGCCGATACCCCACCAGCAGCCGAGAAATCAACACCCTGGGCCATCAGTAACGCATCGGTTGCCCCAAGTTGCTGCGCTGTGTACAAATGCTGGCCGTGTATCTCGACCCGCTCCAGCGTCTCTTCAGCCTGCACTGTTTGTAACAGCGCCATCGCCACAGCTAACGCTAAAGAAGAATACAACCCGAACCGAGCTGAAAACCGACGCACACTTTTATTCACCAACACTGACCACACCTTTTGCTAACCCTTTGAAAATATGGCGCGAGTATAGTGAGTCGGTTAAGCGCGGAAAACGCGACAAATTGTCGCACCCCATTTGTGCATGAATGCACCTCCATTAACCACCACAGTCCAAAAATGCCCAGTAAAAAACACTAAGCAACTGAATAGTAATAACTTTTACTAGTGGCACTGAATCTGCTTATTGGTATTCCAACTTTCACTGGTTAGTGAAGGCACCTAAAAACCAAAACTAAAGATGCCGCTGTAGATGCTATAGCGGCAACTTAAAGGCAAAGTCGCCCATGTTGATGTTTCATCGACATGGGTTTTTTTTTGGCTGAACAAAAGGCAGCAGAGCGATGAGCGCAGAGAAATTTAACCTGATGTCATTTAACGGCAAGATGAAGATCTTACATCTGTCGTGGATGGTATTTTTCATCACCTTTGTAGTGTGGTTTAACATGGCACCACTGAAGCAAGCCATAGTCGGCGATATGGGCTTAAGCATTGAAGAATGGAAAACCCTGCTGATCTTAAACGTTGCTTTGACGATTCCGGCCCGGGTAGTGATAGGTGCACTAACAGATAAATATGGCCCGCGCCTGGTCTATACCACCTTGCTGGCAGTATGTGCGCTGCCTTGTTTTGCCTTTGCCCTTGCCACCGACTTTATCCAAATGGTGATTGCCCGTTTTGCCCTGGGCTTTATCGGTGCTGGCTTTGTGATCGGCATCCGTATGGTCAGTGAATGGTTCCCGCCGAAAGAGCTGGGAACCGCTGAGGGCATTTACGGCGGCTGGGGTAACTTTGGTTCTGCCGCTGCCGCCTTTACGCTGCCTACCCTGGCGCTGGTATTTGGTGGTGACGATGGCTGGCGTTACGCCATCGGCCTGACCGGTGTACTCTGCTTAATCTTCAGCGTGATTTACTACTTCAACGTTAGTGACACACCTAAAGGTTCTACCTATTTCCGCCCGAAAAATTTAGGCGGCATGGAAGTCACCAGCAAAGGCGATTTTTTCCTGTTACTGCTGATGAAAACACCTATGTATCTGGCGCTGGCATTACTCAACTGGAAGCTGTCACCAAGCGGTGTCGCTTTGCTGTCGGAATCCGTAGTGCTTGCCATTTACCTGGGGCTGGCGGCGTTATACCTGTTCGATGCTTACGCCACCTTTAAGGTGAATAAAGACATCTTTGTACAGCCAGTCCCGGAAATTCACCGCTATCAGTTTAAGCAGGTGGCGGTATTGAACATTCTGTATTTCGCCACCTTTGGTTCAGAACTGGCGGTAGTGTCTATGCTTCCGGCATTTTTTGCCGAAACCTTTGAACTGAGCATGGCTACGGCAGGTTTACTCGCCGGCATGTACGCCTTTATGAACCTGATGTCACGCCCGGGTGGCGGCCTGATTTCCGACCGTTTCGGCCGTCGTAAAACCCTGCTCATTCTGACCGCAGGTCTGGCATTGGGTTATTTCCTGATGAGCCAGATCAACGCCTCCTGGCCCATCTGGCTGGCGGTACTGGCGGTGATGGCCTGTTCCTTCTTCGTACAATCTGGTGAAGGCGCGGTATTTGCCGTGGTGCCATTAATCAAACGTCGCTTAACCGGCCAAATCGCAGGCATGACAGGGGCATATGGCAACGTGGGTGCCGTGACCTATTTAACCATCTATTCTATGGTAGATACGTCAACTTTCTTTATGGTGATCAGTGGTACAGCGGTACTCGGATTTGTCGCACTGCTGTTTATGCGTGAGCCCAGCGGCGCCATTACGGAAGTCAAAGAAGATGGCTCGGTGGAACTGATCCAGGTCAGTTAATCCAAAGCAGGTGGGGTTATGTCAGCTATGCCCGCTCGACATAACCCAGCCCAACAAATAAGGATATTTGCTTGTCACAGCTGCGTATTTCCTTTGGCGGATTTAGCCATAAAGGCCCCAAGTTCGAGAATCAGGATGCGTTTGCCGCCTGGCATGGCGAAGGCCAGCAATTGCACAATAAAGGCGTGGTCGCTGCCATCGCCGATGGCGTTTCAGCCTGCAGTAAAGCCAAAGAAGCAGCGAATACCTGCGTGACCAATTTTATCCTCGATTATCAGCAAACCCCTGCCAGCTGGACAGTCAAACACAGCGCCAGCCGTATTCTGGAAAGCCTGAATCGCTGGTGCCACGGTCAGGTCGATTATAGTCACGGCGGACACAGCCAAATGATCACCACCTTCAGTGGCATTATCTGTAAATCCACCAGCGCCTTTCTGTTTCACTGTGGTGATTCGCGTATTTACCGTTTGCAGCAACAGCAATTTGAGCAGCTGACTCAGGATCACAGCCTGCGCCGGGGCCAGGGAAGTATGCTCACCCGGGCCATTGGCATAGATAGCCGCCTCGAAGTAGACTTTCAGCTCCAGGCGTTGCTGCCAGGGGATCTGTTTGTGCTGACCACAGATGGCGTACACGAATTTATCCCCACCAAAGAGCTGCGCAGCTTGCTTGAACAAAGTGATGATCTCGAAGCCTGCGCCAAGCAGATAGTGACTCGCGCCCAGGCCAACGGCAGCGACGATAACCAAAGCTGTTTGCTGGTCAGAGTCGATGAGTTGCCGATGGCGGATTTGCACGAGCGTTACCAGCAACTGGTGCGACTGGCGATGCCACCGATACTAGAGCCGGGCATGAAGCTGGAAGGAAAACGGGTCATCAGCATGCTGTTTAACGGCACCCGCAGCAGCCTGTATAAGGTGGTCGACGAAGCCAGCGGCAAGGTCTATGGGCTAAAAACGCCTTCGGCCTACTTCGCCGATGATCCTGTCTACCTAAGCGGCTTTTTACGAGAAGAATGGATTGGGCAAACCCTGAATAGTCCGCACATTATGCAGATCCTGCCAAGACCAGCCGACGCCAAGTTTATGTACCATGTGTGTGAATACATAGACGGCATTACCCTGCGTCAGTGGATCACCGAAAATCCCCACCCGAGTCTGGACCAGGTGCGTCAAATCCTGACTCAGTTGATTAGCGCCCTGCGCACCCTGCAACGCAATCAGATGGTGCACAGAGACGTTAAGCCTGAAAATGTCATGATCACCCCCCATGGTGAAGTCAAACTCATCGATTTTGGTACCGTGCTGGTTGCCGCCCAGCGCGAAACCGGTGACCAGATTGAAGAAAGTGTGCCGCAGGGTTCGGTGAATTACATTGCGCCGGAATACTTGCTGGCGCAGCAAAGTGATTTTCGCGCCGATTTATTTTCTGCCGCTGTACTCACTTATGAAATGCTGACAGGAAAACTGCCGTTTACAACATTTGCCTACAAAGATTATATCCCCGCCAGCTACAGCGAATGGCAATATCAGCCGCTTCAGCAATTACGCCCGGATTTGCCGCCCTGGCTGGATGTGTGCCTGAAAAAAGCCCTGCAACCCAACCCGGCATGGCGTTATCAGGCTTTTTCGGAATTCCTGACCGAACTGGCAACCCCCAGTGCAGCGTTGCTGAGAGCCGAACAGAAGCGCCCCTTGGCGGAGCGCAATCCGGTGTTACTCTGGCAGTTAATCAGTGCCTTTCTGCTGGCAATCATTGTGCTGCAGGCCCTGTTGTAGCGCTTATAAGCCCACCTCAAACATGGCTTCTAAGTCGAGCTTGGAGTAAGCCCGGAAGGCCAGCATGGTCTCGGTTTTCTCTATGGGTTCAATCTGCGCCAGCTTGTCAGTGACCAGTTCAGACAAAGCTTCGTTGTCTTTTACCCGCACCATGGCCACCACATCGAAATTACCCGAGACCGAATAGACTTCGGAAATGCCTTTAATGTCTGCCAGTTTCTCTGCCACTTCATTGATATGACGTTTGCTGATTTTAAGTAACACGATTGCTGTAACCATTTTGATTCCTGTAGATGCTGAACGATTCCCTGAATATCAGGAAAATAAATAGAATATCACGGCCTGTATTGAAAACTCATTGTTAACAAAATTAACCATTTTTCGCTCACCAGATGTCGCTGCATGAGCGGTTATGATTCAAATGTAAAGCAAATGTTATTATCCAGTTCCCTTGTTTCACGCCTTGCTAGGCTGATGTGTGTCAGCACACAAGCAGACACAAAAGCACACAGGGACTGTCGTTTAACACCCTATCAAACGGTGTCACACATCAGCCCTGTAGTTTAGTTTGTATAGGGAAAAACATATGCACCATTCCAATAATCGCCAGCGTTTGGCTCGTCTTATCGGCGCAGGGTTACTGACTACGTCACTCTTACCGCTGAGCGCTCAGGCAACATTTTCGCTTACCAGTAGCGACGAGTTTTACAGCATAGATACCGACGCGGGGGTCGAATTTAGCATCCGCCGCACCGATAACGGCGTCAGTACCCAGTCGGCTGGCGATATTGCCTCACTCAAAATTCACGGTCAGGAATATCAAAGCCAGATCCGTGGTTCACAAATCAACTCTGGTTTCGACTGGCTTTATAGCGGCGTTTCTGCCGTTAGCGTCGATGCCCAAATGATAGGGGATGATTTTATCAAGGTCAGTGTGCAGGCGGGTGATCTGACGCATTACTATCTGGCCCGGCGTGGTTACCCCAATATCTACATGGCGACTTACTTCACCAGTGAGCCGAATGTGCATAATCTGGTGCGCTATATTCTGCGCCTGGATCGGAATTTACTGCCTTATAGCCCACAAGCGTCTGATTTAATTGGGATAACCTCCACCGTTGAGGCCAGCGATATTTTCGCTCTGCCTAACGGAGAAACCCGCTCAAAACATTACTCGAATATGCGCCTAAAAGACTGGCAGTATATTGGTGCTACCAGCGACACTGTGGGTGTTTGGGTTGTGCGGGATGATCATGAAGGCGGCTCAGGTGGCCCTTTTTATCGCAGCCTGCTGAATCAGGGCACCCCCACAGATCAGGAAATTACCTACATAGTTAACTATGGGCAGGCCCAGACCGAGGCGTTTCGCCCCGGCATCCTCAACCACTATACCCTGGTGGTCAATGAGGGTCAGGCCCCCGGTCCGGTGGATACGCGCTTTTTTGCCGATATGGATCTTAACGGCTTTGTGCCTCGCAGCGAGCGCGGAAATGTAGTGGGACTGGGTTTCCATAAACGTGAGCCGCATCCAAAGCATCAAAGCAAGTCAGCCAGTGGTAAACACCATGACACCCATTACACGGTAGGATTTGCCAATAGCAGTGCCCAGTACTGGGCCGATGCCAATGCCCATACCAGCCATTTTACCCGCCGAGGCATGCTGCCCGGCACCTACACCATGACTACCTACAAAAATGAGCTGGCGATTGATAGCCGCGAAGTCACCATTGAAGCGGGTAAAACCACCTTTATCCGGCCTTACACCATTGAAGGTGATCCCGGTGCAGATAAGGCCATCTGGCGCATTGGTAAGTGGGATGGCGCACCTCAGGAATTTCTGAATGGTGACAAGCTGACGGTAATGCATCCATCCGATGTACGTCTAGATAACTGGGATTCGCCGGATTATGTGGTGGGTGAAAGTGCTGACAGCAGCTTCCCGGCCTATATGTGGAAGGACATCAATAATGATCACAAGGTTTACTTTAAGCTCAAGGCCAGCGAACTGACCGAGGATCATCAGCTACGTATCGGCATTACCTGTGCCTTTGCCGGCGGCCGTCCTATGGTTACTCTGAATGACTGGAATTCTGGCTTCCCGGCGGCTTCTGCCCAGCCCAGAACCCGTAACCTGACCACAGGCAGTTACCGCTGCAACAACACCACCTACAGCTTTGATATTCCCGCCAGTGCCTGGAAAACAAACGAGGATGAATACAACGAGCTGACAGTGACTGTGATCAGTGGCACCAAAACCCTGGGCTATCTGTCACCGAGCATCAGCGTCGATGCGCTGGATTTGCTCAAGTAACTTCCCCCTCCTGTGAAGCGGCACATGCTGTCGCTTCCACTTGGTGGAACGCAATTGTTAACATCCCACCAGCCAAACCGCTCATTGCCCTGCACAGATGAAAGATTGCGATTCACATGTAAAGCATAAGGTAAATTTTAAACCCGCTAATTAAACGCCTGCTAGGATTTTGCTGTTGCCGCCAAGATGGCGGCCACAGGACACAGGGACTGCGCCTTTTCCTTGCCAATATTTGGCCCAGGTCGTATTCAGGTCCGAAAAGCATCAGCCCCTGATTTAACCGATTACTACAGGGGACTTTTATGCCTAATCCAAACCTGAGGGGCAGATTTTCTGTTTGCCTGATACTCCTAATATGCCTGCTCAGCGGCCTCTCATTTGCCAGCCATGCCGCTTTTTCTCTCGCCACCACTACCGATTTTTACACCATAGATACCAATGCCGGCTTGGTGTTTAGCGTCAGGCGCACAGATAACGGTGTCAGTACCCAGTCAGCGGGTGATATTTCATCCCTGAAAATCAATGGCGTAGAATTCCAGAACCAAAGCCGCGGCTCGCAGATTAATTCCGGTTTCGACTGGCTATATACCGGCGTATCTGCCGTGAGCGTCAGTGCCAGCGTGATCAACAGCGATTACATCAAAGTCACAGTGCAGGCCGGAAATCTGACCCATTACTATCTGGCCCGCAACGGTTACGCCAATATCTATATGGGTACATACTTTAGCAGTGAGCCGGATATTCACGGCCATGTGCGCTACATACTGCGCCTGGACAGAGACTTGCTGCCTTATGGACCTGAACCCTCAGACATTTCCCAAACCACCTCCACGGTGGAATCCGGCGATATCTTTGGCCTTGCCAATGGTGAAACCCGCTCTAAACACTATTCAAATATGCGCCTGAAAGACTGGCAATTTTTTGGAGCCACCAGCGAAACGGTGGGGGTGTGGGTAGTCAGGGATGATCAGGAAGGCGGCTCAGGCGGTCCGTTTTATCGCAGCCTGCTCAATCAGGGCACCTCGACCGATCAGGAACTCACCTATATCGTCAATTATGGTCAGGCCCAGACCGAGGCGTTTCGCCCCGGCATTCTTAACACCTATACCCTGGTAGTGAATGCAGGCCAGGACCCCGGCAGTGTCGATACCAGTTGGTTTGCCAATATGAGTTTAACCGGATACGTGGCTGCCGCTTCTCGCGGCCGGGTGGCAGGCGTGGGGATCAACAATCGTGATAGCAGCTTCGATTACACCGTAGGCTTTGCCAATAGCACTGCCCAGTATTGGGTGGATGCAGACGCCAGTAGCGGCTACTTCAGCCGCAGCAACATGTTGCCCGGCACTTACACCATGACCACCTACAAAAACGAACTGGCCGTGGATTCCCGCAGTGTCAATGTGACCGCCGGGGGAGTGACAGTGTTAAATTCCTTCAGTATCAGTGGCGATCCCGACGATAGCAGCGCCATATGGCGTATAGGAAGCTGGGATGGCTCGCCACAGGAGCTCCTCAATGGCGATAAGCTGACGACTATGCATCCATCGGATGTGCGCCTGAGCGACTGGGATCCCGCCAACTTTATTATCGGCACCAATAGTGCCAGCGATTTTCCGGCCTACATGTGGAAGGACATCAATAATGATCACATTATCTACTTTAAACTAAACAGCACCCAGCTTGCCGCCGCCCACACCCTGCGCATTGGCATTACCTGCGCATTTGCTGGCGGCAGACCCAAAATTAGCGTGAACAGCTGGAGCTCATCCAATCCGGCGGCATCTTCTCAGCCAAGCACCCGCAACCTGACTACGGGCAGTTATCGCTGTAACAACACCTCTTTTAGCTTTGACGTGCCTGCCAGCGCCTGGCAAACCAGCACTTCAGATTGGAACATACTGACTGTCACCGTCATCAGTGGCACCACCAGCACAGGCTACTTATCTCCAAGCATTAGCATTGATGCAATTGATCTACTCGATTAATCACCACTAGGAAGGGCATTCGCCCTTCCTTGCGTTAGCGCAGATAGCTACGCCATTCAAAGACATTTACTTGCCTTTTACATTCTTTGATTCATTATGAGGGGTAGAAATTCGTCATCGTTAAGCCGTTTCCGTTTCGTTTAGCAGCACTTATGTCGATCACTCCCACCTTTTACATTCTCACCAGCGGTATCATGTTTACCATGGCCGCGTTTTGTTATCTGGTGCCCCTTCCCGTCAATAAAATGGTGAAATATCAGAGTGTGCGCCATTGGCTGCTGCTTACCATAGTGCTGGCAGGCGTTGTCCAGTATGCCAACTATGTTCAATACCAAACCCAGTCTCTGGACGTAGCGTTAATCTGCAGTCGAGTGCTTCACCACTGTGCCAATCTTCTCCAGCTCACTATGATACTGGTGGTCACACGCATCACCGGCCGATTAGGTTCGTCTAAATCAATTTGGTTGCTGGGAGGGTATGTCATCTTTATGGCGCTGGTAGATATTTTCAGTACATTGCCCATGCGCTATGCCAGCCTGCCCGAACTCAAAGATATAACCCTGGCCTGGGGAGAAACCATTAGTGCCTTGGATGCGCCTACCTCGATACTGGGTAAACTGCGTGACAGCATGTTTCTGGTGATACATGCCTGGATGACGGCCGCCATGCTGTTGTTTGTGCTCACCAGTAAAAACAAACAGTTAAGTCGGTTCTTTGTATTTTATGCGCTTCTTGTCACCATTTTACTGGCCAACGACTATCTGACACTCACCGGTAGAATCGATAGCATCATCTTATCTCTCAGTGGCATTTTTTGTCTGATCCTGTTTTTTACCTTCCAGTTCATCCTCGAATATGTCGATTTAGAAGCGGAGCTTCGTCGTCAGGCATATACCGATAAAATCACTCTGGTCAGTAATCGTGCGGGAATTTTCAATGTGCTCGAAAACCTGTTTCAACTGGGCCACAACCGCCAGGCCATGAGCTTAATCGTCACCGACATAGACCACTTTCAGGTGTGTAATCAGGCCTACGGCTTTTTAGTGGGGAATCAAATTCTCAAAGAACTGGCAAAGCGTTTTGCTGACTACGCACATCTTCATCAGCTCTATGTCGCCCGTTTCGACAGCGATCGATTTTTACTGCTTGCATCAGAATTGCTCTCCAGCAATAAACTACTGCAGATTGCTCACGATCTCGAGCAACTGCTCCAAAAAACCATTTATATAGACAAACGCGAAATACAGCTTTCATGCACCATAGGGATGACACAAACCAGGAATGCCGACATTCATGGCCCCGAAGATGTGTTTATCCTCGCTGAAAAAGTCATCCTGCACGCCAAGAAAGTGGCCAAATCAGAAATAACCCTGCTCACTGATTTGGAGCTCGATGACAGTAATAAGCAACTGGAGATGAAACAACAACTGGAACTGGCGATTCGCCAGGAACAGTTAGATATCGTCCTGCAACCCCAGTTTCATAGTGATGGCCAACTGTATGGTGCAGAAGTGTTGGTGCGCTGGCAACACCCTACCTTGGGTTTAGTGTCACCATTAGAGTTTATTCCGCTGGCAGAGCGCTTTGGCCTGATCAGTAAACTCGGCCATGCTGTGCTTAATAAAACCGCGCGCTATCTGGCGGGTGTTGGCACGCTGCTCAATGCCAGCCCATTTCGTATTTCATTGAATGTGTCAGCCTGGGAACTGAACCGCGCATCTTATGTAGAAGAACTGATGCACATTCTGAGTCAGCACAACCTGCCGCCATCTCTGTTTACCCTTGAAATTACCGAAACTGCACTGGTGCAGGATTTTGAAGATTCTAAGCGCAAATTGGTTGAGCTGAAGCAACGAGGATTTCGTATTGCCCTGGACGACTTTGGTACCGGCTATTCATCCCTGTCTTACTTACGCCAGTTGCCGTTGGATATATTAAAAATTGATAAAGCCTTTGTAGACGATGTCAGCTCAAGTAGCCAGCAACCTATGATTGAAGGAATTGTTAAAATCGCCGATTCTGTCAATTTGCTCACGGTGGCAGAAGGGGTTGAAAACCTCGATCAGCTTACTACCCTCGGCCGCATCGGCATTGATGTGTTTCAGGGCTATTATTTAGCTAAGCCGATGCCCTTTTCAGATTTCGTAAATGCCCATATTATCCCCTATGCTCAATCCAAAATGACCAGTTCCAGTGCAGGGAAATCAGGGCAATAAGGTTACAGAATGTAATTTTCTGCGTTGAGCTCACGGACAAACCCGCTCAGTGAAATGTCCTCTTGCGGTAGCCTTGGCTAGACTATTCAGGTCTTTTCATACCAAATCAAAAGAGAGTTCCCATGCTGAAAAAGCGACTCCTGAGTAGCCTGATTGCCAGTGCTATGGCACTCGGTGGATTAGCCGCCTGTAATAGCCAAACGACGCCCAGTGTCGTTTCCGCTCCAGATCAAAATTTCGATGCAGACATCGGCATAGACGTTACTGCTATGGATACCAGCATCAAACCCGGCGATGACTTTTTTGGTTATGCCAACGGTAACTGGGTCAAGCGTACGCAAATCCCTGCTGATCGCTCCAGCACAGGTTCCTTCCTGGTGGCATTTGAAAGCACCGAAAAGCACAATGCAGAGTTGATTGCAGAGCTGGTCTCCACGCCTCAGCCAGCAGGTAGCAATAATGCCAGGATTGCGGATTTCTATCAGGCTTACACTAATGTCGACGCCATAAATGCAGCGGGCCTTTCACCTATTCAGGCTGATTTAGACAGCTATAAAAGCATCAAAACCAGGCAGCAGCTATCCGCTACACTTGGCGCAAACCTGCGTGCCGACGTAGACCCTTTAAACGCCACCGACTATCGTACCGAAAATCTATTCGGCTTGTTTGTCACTCAGGGGCTGGCAACACCGGGTAAGGTATTACCTTATATGTTGCAGGGTGGCCTGGGCTTACCCGAACGGGAATACTACCTGTCAGATTCGCCAAAAATGCAGCAAATTCGCGAGCAATATCGCGCTTATATCGCCAAGCTGCTGGCCACTGCGGGCATCAAAGATACAGACAATATGGCCACCCGCATTTTTGCCCTGGAAACAAAAATTGCCCAGGCCCATGCTACCCGTGCTGACAGCGAAGATTTCTCTAAAGCCTCTGCCATTTGGACACGTGCCGACTTTGCTAAAAAGGCACCGGGTATAGACTGGAATGCATTCTTCAAAGCGGCCCAATTAGATACGCAAAATGAATTTGACGCTTATCATGCGGATGCCATCACCCGCCTGGCAAAGCTGGTGGCCAGTGAGCCACTGCAAGCCTGGCAGGATTGGCTAACTTTCCACGCCATCAACAGTCACGCCAACGTGCTACCAACTGCCATTGATGCAGCCCACTTTGCCTTTTACGGCACCACCTTATCAGGCACACCGGAACAACGTAGCCGCGACAAGCGCGCCTTAAGTGCGCTGGATGTATATTTAGGAGATGCGGTAGGCCAGGCTTATGTAAGCAAGTACTTCCCAGCTACCGCTAAAGCCAATGTTAGCCACATGGTGGATAACATTATTGACGCCTTCCACCAGCGCGTCGAAACCATTGACTGGATGGCCCCGAGCACCAAACAAGAAGCACTGGCTAAAGTGAAATCACTGGTAGTGAGTGTCGGTTACCCGGACCACTGGCGTGTATACGACCATTATCCGGTGGTTGCTGATAATGCTTATGCCAATGTAGTGAATGGTGAAAAAGCAGAATACCTGCATCAATTAGGCAAAATTGGTAAACCACAGGATAAAGGCGAATGGTGGATGAACGCCCAAATCGTGAATGCCGTTAATCTGCCGGTACAAAATGCCTTAAACTTCCCAGCCGGCATTTTACAGCCGCCTTTTTACAACGCTGATGCGGATGATGCCTATAACTACGGAGCTATTGGTGCCGTAATTGGCCATGAAATTAGCCACAGCTTTGATAACAATGGTGCGGCATTTGACTCCACCGGCGCCATGCGCAACTGGTGGACAGAACAGGATTTTGCCAAATTCGCTCAACAGGGCGATGCTTTAGCTGCCCAATTTGATACTTACGCACCTTTCCCGGATCTGCATGTAAATGGCAAACTCACATTGGGTGAAAACATCGCAGACGTCGCAGGCTTATCTGCGGCTTACGATGCTTATCGCGCCTCACTTAAGGGTCAAGAAGCCCCGGTAATTAATGGCTTCACTGGCGACCAACGTTTCTTTATCGGCTTTGCCCAAACCTGGGCGACCAAGATGCGTGATGCAGCGTTGCGTCAGCGAATTGCCACAGATGGCCATGCCCCAGGCATGTATCGCGCGCTGACCGTGCGCAACCTCGATGCCTGGTACAAAGCGTTCAACGTACAGCCCGGCGATGCCTTATATCTGGCACCTGAGCAGCGCGTAAAAATCTGGTAAGCTCACTTCTACGCACAAATACCCCGCAACTGCGGGGTATTTTTTAGAAAGAGAAACACATGCCCAAATGGCCCGCTATTTTGAAACTCCATGGAGATCCTGAATTGATGTTTGTAGGGTCTCAGACGGCCTTTACGTCAGATCCCACTATCACAGAGTTAGTACTGAGTCCGGATGATTATCTTATCGATAGCGATGGCAAAGTATTCCGTGTGATGGCTGAGGCGCATAACCCGATTGGGATCAGCCAGGCGATGGGTCGATTCGAGTATGACGAGGTCATGCAACTGGTGCGCGAACACCTGTTTTCTTTTGGCAATACCTGCATACCTAAATTGCATCTCGCCAACATTCCTGCGGCAATTGCATTTATTGGCAAAATTGAATAAACCGTCATTCAGGTTGACTGAAATAGTTTAAAAAAGTTAACGCGTTTTTCGTCTTATTTTCGCGCCTTTAACACCATGATAGGCAAAGAGTAACGCAAATAATGCCCCAAAAAGGCTATGTATCACCCCCGAATACAACTGCGCCTCCAGGCTGCTGAAGTAATACAACCCGGTTCCGGTAAGGGCCAGCAATACCAATTGGATCCCGGTCAATATGCCTGTGATGTGATTCTTGCGTTTACGCCACCCTGCGCGCATATGCGCCTGCCATAAGGCCCCAAGCATAAATATGAGCACCCAGCCGGCCAATAAGTGAACACTTACAGACCACAAACGACTCTCAGAGGCTAAACGCCAGGGAACATCCCATTCCAGTTTAAATTCCAACATGGTTGGCAACATTAATAGCCCGGTAAGGGTAACCAGCGCCCCACCGCCAAGCAAAGTCCAGTAGAACCAGGCTGGGTATCCGGATAATTTCTTCATCTATGTTACATCCTAGGCACAGTGCAGAAGCTTGCCTTTCAATCGCTGCATAAGCGCATCGTCATTGGGCGCAAGCGCGGCAATCTTAGTCAGTGCATCAGCACGCCAGGCATATCTTGCAGAAACGGTGACAACACCATTTGATTGCTGACGTTGATAAGCGGAAGTGATTGTAGCCTGTTCCGACCCATCCACCAACCAGGCAGGGAACGACTCAGTATGGGTCGGCGCAATTTGAGAACTGGCAATCGCCTGATTGCTGACAATAACAGGTTCACCCTTACGATTTCCTCGTATTGTCACTGACAGACTGGCGTTACCAAAAACGCGCAGATCACCGCCTGCATTGACCCAGCCAGACGTTATTCCCTTAGCCTTGAGGCTCGCGACGGCAACATCAATGGCAAAGCCTTTGGCAATTCCATCCAGCGTTACCAGTACCGGCTCAGCTAACATTGCCTTAGAAGGCATTAAATGGATAAACGCCGACTCCCCGATGGAATGTACCTCATGGGAAACTGGATTGGGTAAGCCCCCCTGAGCCACCAGCGCGCCGCCCACTGTGCAGTTAAACCGATTGTCACTGGCAATACCGACAGCCTTTGCCAACCGAAGCACGCGTATGGTCAACGGGCTTAAAACCACCCACTGACCAGGATGGCGATTCAATCGCGTAAGTTCACTCTCTGGTGAGTGAAAACTCATACTTTGCTGCACACAGGCTATTCGGGCAAACGCCTGGTTAATAGCCTGATTTGCCACCAACATTGGTAGATTGATATCAGTGACACCTATTTCAACTAAGGTGCCAAGCAGCGGACGAGCGCGTCTTATCAAGAGGTGCTGGCCGCCAAAAATTGCTGCTGAATCACGAGTAGGCGTTTAACTCCGTCAGTGAGATTACGACAACTAAGTGTTGCGCCACTGATATTCGGAATATCTTCATCGAGCTTAAACGGTTGGTCGACGGTTTTACCGGCAAAATTACCACGCCACTCAGCTTCACGCACCTCACCACCATGGGTTTCTCGGTAACTCAGAATTTCCATCCCTACCACTTCACCGGCCATATTCACGCCCAGTGCATACGTGATGTACTCATGCTTACCGATAACATCATCCATAAACAACCAACCGACCTGCTGACCATTCTGTTCAATTTTCCAGATCGGCTGAGTATCCTGACGTTGGCGCACCCCAGCGAGATCTTTAATCAAATCACGCTGGTCATCATCCAATGCCAACGGCGTAGCGATGGAAGATACAGTCTCTCCGAAAATAACCTGCTGTGCCTGTTCGATGGAAAGATAATCAACCGCATACGCCGGACAGACAATAGCGGCCATGGGAAAAAACATTAAACTATTTCGCATATTCTGCACCTGTGAGTTCAGATGATGAAAGGCCAACCCAAAGGCTGGCCTTCATTCGAAAAATACCAGTTCATCCATCAGATGAATTAGAAATTAAAGCCGACTTTGATCCGGTATTCATTTTTGGTTTTTTCGATCAGATGCAGACTGGTATCTGCCTGTCCCTCATACTGCTCACCACCACCGGAAAGCTGAGGTAACCAGGTAAACGTCCCCCACCAGGTTTGGCTACCATAGTGCAATGAAGGGCCTGCAAACCAAGACCAGCGCTCCTGACCCACTTCGGTTTCAAACTCAGTTTCGTAAAAAGCTTCTACACCCACAAACCACTTAGGCGCAAAGCGGTAGCTGATACCTGTACCAAATTTCAGCTCAATTTCCATTTCTGGATCGGTCGGCCAGTCAAAATCTTCTGGCAGATTATCGATTGGTGCACGATCCGCATAGGTAGCTTCCATCCCAATATTGGTGGCCCAAATCAGCTCACCTTCCAGGAAATATTTCTGGGTAATAACTTCGGTTTCAACCGAGTAAGTATCTTTATCTTCGCCAGAATGGGTATCGATCCAGTCGTAATCGAAGGCCATATTCACTGACAGACCGATATCATCCTTGGCCGGGCTTAAGAACATGTACTTAGCAGAAGCTTCAAGGCCAGATGGACGAATACCAAAGTCTTTTTCTTCCGGCAAATAACCATCAATGATAAGGCCAGAGGTATCCAGTGACATCATTTTGAATGAACCTGTCACCGACAGCTTGTTGCTAACGCCGTATTCCAGTTCCGTTTCATAGTTAATGCCGGTGTAATCGCCCTGACCTTTGTCATCGCGTACGGTGACAATTTGATAAAGCTCATATGCGCCCTTTGGCAAAGTTTCTGCGCCCTTCACAAAACCAAACAGGTTTTCACCTGCAAAAGCAGGGGCGGCAACTAAAGACATTAGCCCTAAAGAGGCAGATAGAGACAGAGTGAGTGAACGTGCTTTCAAGGTGTGTTCCTTTTTATTGTGTTTTGCTATAGCAAACCTAAAAAATAATACATCTCAATAACATTTAATATACGGTAATTGTAAAAGTAAACTAAAGTCTAACTCTGCCAGCATTTCAACGGTAAATTTAAAACCCAAAACGTCAATACATGGTAAATATATTAATATTTATCATATGGTTACATTATATCATTGCCATGAACTGCTCGAACCTAACTTGCCAAATATTGGTGTGAAGGCCATATTTTCACTTGCTTTTCAGATTGCCTAAAATCACATACAAGTCTGAATAATCGTTAGAAATACAGTAAACTAGCGCCAATTAAGATTTAATGGACAATTGCCGTGGCCTTACACTGGTTTCCGGGGCATATGCATAAAGCCCTGAAAGAAATAAAAGAGTCCCTAAGTCAGGTCGATATCCTGATAGAAGTGCTAGATGCACGGATTCCGTATTCCAGCGAGAACCCCGAAATCGCGAAAATTCGAGGCGATAAGCCCTGTCTGAAAATTCTGAACAAATATGATTTGGCTGATCCCGAATTAACCGCACGCTGGCAAGCGCATCTGGAGAGCGAACGTGGGGTAAAAACCATCACAACCACTACAGATAACCCAGCAAATACCAAGCAAATTATGACGCTGATCCGCAGCATTTGTGCTCACAAAGATGTGACCGGCAAACAAATTAACGCCATGATTACGGGCATTCCCAACGTGGGAAAATCCACCCTAATCAATATCCTGGCAGAACGCACTATTGCCAAAACCGGCAATGAACCTGCGGTGACCAAAACGCAGCAGCGCATCAACTTAGGTAGTGGCATTGTTCTGCATGATACGCCCGGAGTATTGTGGCCCAAGGTTGAAAACCCGCATTCCATCTACCGACTGGCATCCTCTGGAGCCGTAAAAAACACCGCAATGGAGTACGATGACGTCGGCTTCTTTGCCGCAGATTATTTGATTAAAGCGTATCCGGAACAAATGAAAGAGCGCTTTAAGCTTGAAGACATTCCGGAGACAGAACTGGAATTTTTAGAAGCTGCAGCCAAAAAACGCGGAGCTTTGATGTCTGGCGGGCGCGTAAATCTGCATAAAATCTGCGAAGTACTGCTAAATGAATTGCAGTCAGGGAAGTTAGGTCAGATTACCCTGGAAACACCTGAAATGGTCGAACAGGAAAAAATCGAAATGGCCGCGGCGGCGGCAAAGAAGCTCGAAGACAAGAAAAAGCGGAAAGAGAAGTTCAAACAGGGTTCTTTGACGCCGGATAAACGAGACCGTAAAGAGAAACGCACTGAAAAACGTGAAGAACAAAGTCAGCGCATGAAACAACAACGCAAGCGATAACCCCACTTTAACACTGATACATCAGGCCGAAAAATGCGGCCTGATGCAACTGACAAAGGCTTATCCTTTAAAGCCCGTTGCGACCAAATATACCTCGCGTGAACGCGGACGTGATGCAGCCGGCTTACGCACAATAACCTTGTTAAATGAACTTCGCACATCTTTAACGTAATCATCGTAACCAACACCCTGAAACACCTTTGCGCAGAAACTGCCGCCGGGGCGCAAAACATTACGCGCCATATCCAGCGCCAACTCCACCAAATACATAGACGCATATTGATCGGTGGTGTTCACCCCACTCATATTAGGAGCCATGTCCGAGACCACTGTATCGACCTGATCACCGTTCAGGGTTTGCAGGATCTGCTCATAGACTGCTTCATCGGTAAAATCGCCCTGAATGAAATCAACACCTATGATGCTGTCCATCGGCAGTATGTCGGAAGCAATCACGCGACCAGAATCACCCACAATCGGCGCTACAATTTGTGACCAGCCACCGGGGGCTGACCCCAGATCCATTACCACATTGCCTCGTCCAAACAACTTATCTTTCTCGTTGATTTCCAGCAGTTTATAACTTGCCCGTGAACGATAGCCATCAATCTGGGCTTTTTTCACGTAGGGGTCGTTAACGTGCTCATCCATCCACTTTTTGCTGGTTTTTGACTTGGCCATACACTGAATCTGCTATCGGTTGCACTAAAACGGCGCCTATTGTAATGCTGCTAACTGGTTTTGCAAATCAGGCAACGCCTGCAAGGCTTGTTTAGCGCTGCCTCCTGTTGGTTTTACCTGACTTGCACAGGGCAAAAAGTTACAATATTGGACTATTGCTCCATCAGACCTGCCAGGCACGTAATAATGAAACTAGATGATGTAAAAAAGCTGCAGCAAAAAAAATACCGCACTCAATTAGGCTACTATCTGGTTGAAGGGGAGCACTTGATCCTTGAGCTACAAAAATCCCTAAAGCATCAAGGTAGCAGCCAACGCATCGATTTATACGTTTCGGATAATTACCTTGAATGGACCAAAAACCTGACAGGTAACTTCAATGTGATTGGTCTAAACAGCAAACAAATGGCCAGTATCAGCGATACCAAAACCCCGCAGGGGCTCATCGCCTGCGTGCCATTGCCACAGGCCGCGACGCTACCGCCATTGCAACCCAAAGAACGCTGTATCTATCTGCACGAGGTACAGGATCCAGGTAACCTAGGCACCATTTTGCGCACCCTGGCCTGGTTCGGAAACTTCCGCTTGTTAGTCAGTCCCAACAGTGTTGATCCGTTCAACCCAAAAGTAGTGCGAGCCAGCATGGGCGCGATTTTCCATTTGCCGCTCGAGCTGGATGTTAAACTAGAAGACTTGGATAAACGCTTTGATCAATTCGCCTATTTGGATTTGCAGGGCGCACCGGTAAATAGCCCTGAGTTTAGTGACTACCAGTGCTACCTGTTTGGCAACGAAGCTCGCGGCGTACCCAATCAGGCGCTTAAAGCATTTCGTGCGAACGCATTTACTATTGCCGGTTGCGGCGCCATCGACTCTCTGAATTTAGCCAGCACAGTCGGCATGTGCGCCTATCAGTTATCACTTTAGCTCACCCTAGCTACCCTAGAGTTCAGTGACCGGCGTTTCTTCCCTGGGCAACCGGCGGTTGGCGTTTATCAACATATAAATACTGGTCGTCATCAAACAGGCTGCTAGGTACAGGGGCAAGCCATTTTCTGAAGATATCAGATACGCAGCCAGCAACGGTCCAAAAACTGAGCCAATACTGTACGTCAGCAACATCAATTCCGTGGCCGACACTATCTTGGATACCACCAGCTTTTCACACGCCAGCGTGATGGCGATTGGATATAGTGCAAAGGTCGCCGCACCAAGTGACAGATAACTGGTAACCAGCAGCTCAAGTGTTACCGCGCAGATTACACCCATTAGGCTGAACACACCGGCCAGACAGAACATCGCCATCAGTAAACTTTTGCTAATGCGTGGAGACAAGTAACTCACTAACGGTTGTACCAGCATCCCCCCCAGGATCACTGCGGCCATCAACAATCCGGTTTTGGGTGCATATTCAGATTGCGTAATATACACAGGCAGCAATCCATACATTGGTCCAAGCACCAGACCAGACACCAGACAGCCAACCAGGGCTGGTCGACTTAGGTTTTTTAGCTCATGCCAGTGCAATTTTTGTGTCTGCTGACGATCTGGCTGACCACGTTTAATAAGTAACGGTACCAATACCGCCAAACTCAAAAGGACAATGACAAACATAAAAGGCAATACCCCATCAACTCCCAGAGGTTTGATGGCTAACTGTCCTACTGCCGAACCACCATAGAGAGATGTCATGTAAAGCCCCAGACGTTTGGCTCGCTCTTTCGCGGTGTTAGTCATCAATAACCAGGATTCCACCACCACGAATATGCCCGCCACAGCAATACCGGCAATTAAGCGCGCAAATAACCACAACGATGCGAATGGCAGCATCATCTGCGCAGCTACTGTGGCTATCAATAATAATAAGAAGCCAATAAATGCAAAGCGGTGACCTGTTATTGCCACGATGCGTTGAATAAAGAATGCCCCTACCAGCAAACCCAGGTAAAACACGCTGGCAAGCCAGGGCGCGAGCGCCGGTGTTAGTTGATTTGCAACCAAGGATAACGGTACCAAACTCATTAAAAAGCCCGAGGCGACTGCATAAAAGGACAATCCAAGCACAGGGACCAAAGGGCTGTTTGGTTTAGTGGCCATTACAACATCGACCATGTTTATTTCCGGAAAAGACACAGCGCCAGAGGAGCAAAAGGAACAACAAACAGCGCTGAGAGGTGTTAAATTGGTGGCGAATTTAGGCCGCTTTAGCCATTAAGTAAAGTCACTTTTATTCATCAAAAAACTGAATATGTTTCAACTAAACAGGATGAATGGAATCAGGGAATAAATCGCTAGAAATGCCTAGTCAAAATGAGATGATAAATCCACTCACTTCACCCATCACGGCCGGATTCGCAGGTTAATGCCAGCGTAGATGTAAAAATGCCAGAGATGATTACTCACCTCTGGCATCAAGGCGTAAATGTATTGGCCGATTGATTGCTATTCCACTGTTACCGATTTTGCCAGGTTACGCGGCTGGTCAACGTCAGTCCCTTTGATTACAGCCACATAGTAGCTCAGCAACTGTAATGGCAGAGTATAGATAATGGGAGCAATTGCAGGTTCACAGTGCGGCACGTTGATCACACGCATGGTCTCATCGCTGGCAAACTGGGCTTCAGCATCCGCAAATACGTACATAATGCCACCGCGGGCACGTACTTCTTCGACGTTGGATTTCAGTTTTTCCAGCAACTCGTTATTTGGCGCCACCACAATCACGGGCATTTCATCATCGATCAGCGCCAGCGGGCCATGTTTAAGCTCGCCGGAAGCATAAGCTTCAGCATGGATGTAGGAAATTTCTTTAAGCTTGAGCGCCCCTTCCATGGCGATTGGATACTGATCGCCGCGTCCTAAAAACAGGCTGTGGTGCTTATCGGCAAATTCCTCCGCTAATACTTCAATAGCTTTGGTCAGGCCCAGGGTTTCTTCCAGCTTGGTTGGCAGGCTGTGCAGAGCTGCTACGATGCCATCATGATCTTCCCGGCTAATGCCGTTATTTGCTCCTAATGCCAGGGTTAACATTAAGAAAGCCGTCAATTGCGTAGTAAAAGCTTTGGTTGAGGCCACGCCAATTTCGGCACCAGCGCGGGTCATAAAGGCCATGTCGGATTCACGTACCAATGAGCTGCCCGGCACGTTACAAATGGTCAGGCTGGCCATATAACCTTGCTCTTTAGCTAAGCGCAGCGCCGCCAGCGTATCGGCAGTTTCGCCCGACTGAGAGATAGTCACTAACAGACTGTTCGGGTGCACGAAGGATTTACGGTAACGGAATTCAGAGGCAATCTCGACGTTACAAGATACATTCGCATATTGTTCTAACCAGTAGCGTGCAGTCATACCGGCATGATAACTGGTGCCGCAGGCGATGATTTGCACATGCTTGACCTTGGCCAGGATCTCATCAGCATTATCACCGAAAATATTGGCGTCGATACCACTTTCCAGCAATCGCTGTTGCAGGGTGTTACGCACTACAATTGGCTGCTCATGGATCTCTTTGAGCATGTAGTGGCGGTAGCCACCTTTATCACCGGCATCGTGCTCGATGTCTGAATCGATAATCTCACGCTCTACCGGGTTACCGGCTTTATCAAACACCTTGATACTGGTGCGGGTGATCTCGGCCACATCGCCTTCTTCAAGGAACATAAAGCGACGGGTTACAGGCAGTAACGCCATTTGGTCGGAGGCAATAAAGTTTTCGCCTATGCCTAAACCAATCACCAGTGGGCTACCAGAGCGGGCAACCACGACTTTATCAGCATCGAGCTTATCCATGATCACTGTGCCGTAGGCACCGTGGAAGGTTTTCACTGCGGCCTGCACAGCACTGAGTAAATCCAGGCCACTATCCAGCAGCTTATGCACCTGGTGGGCAATGGTTTCAGTATCGGTATCAGAGGTAAAGCCGTAACCTGCTGCCGTCAGTTCTTTGCGCAGCTGCTGGTAGTTTTCGATAATGCCATTGTGGACTACAGCTACTCGATCACTGGAAAAATGCGGGTGAGCATTGGCTTCGGTCACGCCACCGTGGGTTGCCCAGCGGGTGTGGGCAATGCCGGTTTGACCTTTAACAGGGTCTGCATCAATGGCGGCAGCCAGTTCCTGTACTTTGCCGGTACGACGTACACGGGTCAGGTTACCGCCCTGATCTAACAGGGCGACACCAGCCGAGTCATAGCCACGGTATTCCAGGCGCTTTAAACCTTCCAATAAAATTTGGACAACGTTACGTTCGGCGATGGCGCCTACAATTCCACACATAGGTTACTCCTTAGTTAGTACCACCAGCGCCTTGCTGGTGAGGGGCGCACATCACAACCACGCCATGTTGTTCAATTCGGGCCCGGCTGTCATCGTCGAGCTGATCATCGGTGATCAGTACATCTATTTGTGACCAGGCCAGTTCAATATTCGGGATCCTGCGTTGCAGTTTTTCAGATTCTGCCATCACCACCACTTTGCTGGCCACTTTGGCCATACTTTGGGTCAGCTGAGTCAGCTCATTAAAGGTGGTGGTGCCTTTGTCTAAATCCAGACCTGCTGCACCCATAAAGGCCATATCAAAATTGTATGCCGAGAGGATCTGCTCCGCCATTTGGCCCTGGAATGAGTGAGACTGTTTATCCCAGGTGCCGCCTGTCATCAGTAAATGAGGTTCGTTTTCCAGTTCCAGCAGGCTGTTGGCCACTTGCAGGGAGTTGGTCATTACCACTAGTCCGCGCTTATGATTCAGGTGAGGTAATAAGCTCGCGGTGGTGCTGCCACTATCAATGATAATGCGCTGATGATCGCCAATCAGGGTGGCCGCTAACGCACCGATAGCCTGCTTACGTTTTGACAAGGCCGCATCCGCCAGCTCAGAGGCCTCTTTAGGCATAGGCACGGCTCCGCCAAATTTACGCAGCAATAGACCATTATCTTCGAGCGCGGCTAAGTCCTTGCGAATGGTCACTTCTGAGGTAGAAAAATGGCTGGCCAGCTGCTCTACCTGCACTTCGCCCTGATCCGTTAACAGATCGATGATGGCACGGCGGCGCTGTTGCGTATTGCGTTTTTGCATAAAAAACAGTTAAAACGTAAGATTAAGTTTCAAAACGAAACTTATATTAAATCTAAAGTTTCGAAATAGAAAGAGATAGATCAAAAAAAGGGCCATTGGCCCTTTTGTATTTTTCGTCTTGCATTGCCCACTCGCCAGCTCAAGACCAAAGAATTCGTTGACCTTGTTCTGCTGCCTTGTGGGCCAACTCAATCACCCGAATCACATCTGTAACCGTGCTGGCATCGGCCGGTAACGCCCCATCATTGGTGATAGCATCGGCAAGCTGCTGATAGAAACTCAGGTAACCACCTTGAAGCGTCGGATAGAGTTGCGTGCCCTTTTCGCTACTATATTCCCCCTCTTCGCAGGCGATGGTTTGCGCCCATTGCGGAGCATGGAAAGCTACACCATCTTTCAACTGCTGTTCCTGAGGATCTAAGCAGAACTTGCGGTAACTGCCCTTCGTGCCTTGCAAATCAAAACGTAGCGTTGGCCCAGCCTGAAATGGCGAGCTACCTAAATAGGCAATTTTATCGGCGTAGTGCAAACGCAGTTCAAACAGATCGGTACTTTGCCCATCGGCACGCAACGTTTCAACCTCTGCACTGACGGCTTCAGGTACGCCAAACAGTTGTAAGCACTGATCAATGAGATGCGGGCCGAGATCCCAAAAGATACCACTACCCGGGCCAGCCAGTTCACGCCATCGATTTTTAGGCTCAGGGCGGAAGCGATCAAAGCGACTTTCAAAGCGTTTAATCTCACCCAATTCATTCTTGGCTATCAGTTGCTTTAAGGTAAGGAAATCACCATCAAAGCGACGGTTATGAAACACACAGAGCTTTTTATGCTGCTGGTTAGCTAATGCCACCAGCGCTTCTGCCTCTGCACTGCTCAGGGTGAACGGCTTTTCCACCAACACATGTGCGCCAGCTTTCAATGCCGCTTCGGTTTGGGGTGCATGTAAATGATTGGGCGTGGTGACGATGACCAGATCCGGCTGGCAGGCTTCCAGCGCATCCTGCAAATCATTGAATACCGCCACAGCAGGATAGTCCTGCTGAATTTGCTCAGACTGAGAACTGACAAAACCACAGATCTGAAACTCAGACAGGTAATTTAGAAAGGGTAAATGAAACGTCTTGGCGGCAAAACCGTAGCCAATGACCAGGGTATTAATCATGCTGCTTTCCTGCAAAGTGTGAGTGACCGACAACAAAATAAAAAGGCCGAGTTTAACCGGCCCTTCATTTTACGCTTTTGGCTTTTTCACTGGGCGTTGCCAGCCGCCAATATTACGCTGTTTACCCCGGGCAATGGCGAGTTCACCGTCAGCCACGTCTTTCGTGACCGTAGACCCTGCGCCGATGGTGGCTTGTGCGCCTATCACAACTGGCGCAACCAACGACGAATTAGAACCGACAAAAGCGCCATCACCGATCAGAGTTTTGGATTTGTTCACGCCATCATAATTACAGGTAATGGTACCGGCTCCAATGTTTACCCCGTCACCAATCTCAGCATCCCCCAAATATGTAAGATGATTGGCCTTAGAGCCTTTGCCCAAATGGGCTTTTTTCATTTCAACGAAGTTACCCACTTTTGCCTCGGCAGCCATTACAGCACCGGGTCGCAAACGCGCATAAGGACCAACACTGCAATTTTCGCCAACCTGAGCCTGCTCAAGGATCGAAAACGCTTCAATCGTCGCCCCATCTGCCACAGAACAGTCTTCGAGCACACAGTTAGGGCCAATATGCACATTGTTACCCAGAGTGACTTTACCTTTGATCACTGTGTTGATATCGATAAATACATCTGTACCCACGCTAATCTCGCCTCGGATATCGATACGCGCAGGATCAGCGAGTGTTACTCCGTCCGTCATCAACGCATCGGCCTGACGACGCTGATAAACCCGCTCAAGGGAAGCCAGCTGAAGTTTGTTATTCACCCCTTCCACTTCTTTGGCATCAGCGGCTTTTACGCCGGCAATTTGCTTGCCTTCGCCTGCGGCCATGGCAATTACGTCTGTCAGGTAAAATTCGCCCTGGGCGTTATCGTTACTTAAGTTGCTCAACCAGCGTTTTAAATCACTGCCTTGCATGATCATCATGCCAGTATTAATTTCCTGAATTAAACGCTGGGCTTCGCTGGCATCCTTGTGCTCGATAATACCGACCACATTCTCGCCTTCACGCAATATACGTCCCATTCCAGTGGGATCATCTAAGTCGACGGTAAGCAAAGCCACATCATGCTGTTGTTTGGCATCCAGCAATCGTTGCAACGTAGCAGCAGTAATTAACGGGGCATCTCCCACCAGAATCAGTACATTTTCACTGTCCTTGATGTGTGGAACGGCTTGTTGTACCGCATGGCCCGTACCTAACTGTTCAGCCTGATAGCACCAGTTAAGGGAATTGTGAGCTAGTGCAGTTTGCAATTGTTCACCGCCATGACCGTAAATCAAATGAATCGCGTCTGCACCTAACTTGGAGACAGTATCAATAATATGTTGAACCATCGGTTTCGCTCCGATGGGATGCAGCACTTTGGGTAAGGCTGAACGCATACGTGTTCCTTTACCTGCCGCCAGTATCACCACTGAAAATGCCATAATGCTTTCCTAATAAACTGTTTCTGAAAGCATTCTAACCAAGGCAAAAACTAAAGTCAGCTAATCTACTCGCCCCAAAGCACGCTTTGCGTTTGGCATCAGCTGCGGTTGTGGTTAATATAGCAGCAAGAATTTTCGGGCTCACCGTGTACATCGCTAAGGTTTATTTTGTCCCGACTGCAGTCTTTTCAGCGCCACGTTATCTTATTGTTTATTCTTACGGTGGGCGCCATCGGCTTTACCGCCTATGTGGCTATCAATAATGTGGTCGCCAAGCAAAGTCAGGTGCAGCTGCAAGTGCTTGCCCCTGTGCTGGATTTGATCAATAACGAAGTTTTTCAGCCTCTAACCATCGCCGAGACGTTTGCACAAACACCCTACCTTCAGGACCTGATGGCGCAAGTGCCGTTCGAGAAAGACAGGATCCTAGAACAGTTAAAAGGCTTTAAAACCGACGAATCACTGAATTTATTTGTCGCCTCAGATAGTAATAAGCTTCAAATCCACTCTACCGGTAAATTTGTAGACCTCTCATCGCCCGACACCCACTGGTATCAGGAAATTTTAGACAAGCCTGATACCCTGGTTGCAGATACTGGCAACTCTGCTGATCCGCATATTTTTTACGACGTTAAAGTCTACGACCACAATGGCAAGTTTGTAGGTGTGATAGGCACGAGTAAACGCCTGACTCGTTTTTACGCTGCATTCGAAGAATACCGCAGACAATATGGTTACGAGTTTATCTTTGTCGATGAATTAGAACGTATCGCCCTTACTTCCATTCCCGAATATCAGCGCGATGTGAACAGCCTTTTACCTATAGCCTCATTAGACTGGTATCAGTCGATCCAGAAACAAGCACCCGCAAACAATATCAACGGCAGACAGGTAAAATTACAGGGACGTAATACGATTATTTACAGCATTAAAATCAATAAAATCGGCTGGACCATGCTGTTATTCGCACCTCTGGAATTACAGCAAGCTGCTTTTGATAATGTATTTGTCCGTAACAGTATCTTCGCTACCCTGATTATTTTTGCTTTATTTACGCTAACGCTAACGATAACGGGTCGCTACCGTAAGAATCTGGTGCGTAGCATTGAAGTGGACCCGCTTTCAGGTCTGGCCAATCGTAATCATATTAGTGAGACCTTTGATCATCTGGCACGGCATAGCCAGCAGTTAAATGTCATATTGGTGGATATTGATTACTTCAAATCGATTAATGACAAATATGGCCATAACATTGGTGACGAAGTGATCCGCCAGACAGCTAAGCTCCTCTCGAGGGATTTACGTCAGAACGATTTGGTGGGTCGCTGGGGCGGAGAAGAATTTATTATGTTAATCCCAGATGTCAGTGCCGAAAGCGCCATAAAGATTGCTGAACGAACTCGCATCGCACTGCAAGAAACGAGTATCGATGCACATGATGGGACATTCCATGTTACCGCGAGCTTCGGCGTCGCATCCACAGCCTCAAGCGCAAGAAAACTGCTAGACTTAGTCGATACCGCAGACAAAGCACTTTATCAAGCCAAGGCCAACGGACGTAATAAGGTCGTCGGGATGCTGATGAATTAAATGACCAAAAGGTTATTTATTTACACACAGACTGATACCTGACATAGTAATTGCGCCGCAGAGTCGGCGAGATGGAACCTTTACAGATGGATTTATTGTGAACCTTTTCCGCTCAATTCAACGCACGCTTTTACTGCTTTTCATTGTGGTCTTGGTCGCCATTGTCGCCCTGACCCACTTTAGCATTTCAAAGATCGTTGCAGAGCAAAGTCGTGCCCAACAGCAGTCAATTTCTCCGGCCTTAAACCTAATTGTGCAGGAAATTCTTAAGCCATTGCATGTGGCAGAAACCCTGGGCAAGGCCAAAGAATTACAAACGCAACTTACTGATCCCATGATAAGTGATGAAGCCATTCTGTCGAGCCTTGAACGATTGCATCAAGAGTTTGATATGGACTTCTTCATTGCGAGTGAAAAACGCAGACGTCAGTTTTTTTCAAATGGTGAAACACTGGACTTAGTCGAAGGGGATGTGAATTGGTATTTTAAATACCGGGATCAACCTAAACCACTCGTTGCGGATATCGGCAAATGGGAAGACACCCATATTTACATCGATATCAAAGTCTTCGATAGCGATGGTAAGTTCATAGGCTTTTTTGGAGTAGGTAAAAGTCTGAGTGGTTTTCTATCCGTATTCGAAGATTTTAAAAGTCAGTACGGATACGATTTTATTTTTGTTAACGGTGCCGGTGATATCACTCTGTCTTCGGACCCGCAACTCAATGCGAAAAAGGCGGGCTTTACTAATTTAGCCAGCCTGAATTGGTTTCAGGAACTTGCAACTGAGCAACAAACGAACCTGAATAACTTACTTATTCAGGTAGATGGGCAGGATAATTTAATTGCCGAGGTCGCACTTCCACAGTTTGACTGGCAACTATTGCTGTTAACACCATTGCACGCGCGCCAGATCCATATTAGCCAGGCATTTATCTTTAGTGTTGTGGTGGTACTAATTGTTATCTTCGGACTCTTTCTGCTGATTAATAACCTACTCTATTTTTACAAACGCAACAGCCAGAACAGCCTCAAGAATACCAGCATCGATGGCTTGGTTACGCCAGAAACACTCGAGGTTTACTACAAACAGTTATTGTTTGATAAACGGGAAGTCAGCCTGATCCTGGTCGACATTGATAATCTCACTGCGATTAATGACACCCACGGTGTAAAAACCGGTGACCGGGTACTGCGCCAGTTAGGAAATATGCTTTATCAGCATTTGCCCAATGAAGCGATGGCAAGCCGATGGGGAGGGAAGGAATTCCTATTGATATTGCCCGACACCGGTCCGAATGAAGCAATGGAACTGGGCCGAATACTGCGCTTTAAAACCGCAACCATCACCATTTCAAATGGAAGTCAGCCTATCACCTTCACGGCGAGTTTCGGGGTATCTTATACCGCAACAGAACGTCCACTTAATACTGTGGTTGAATCGGCCAATGAGGCGATGTACCAAGCCAAACGCGATGGCCGTAATCTGGTCAGGCTTCATTTACTCGAAGTGGATAATTAGACCGCGTGCTCAAGTTTCAATAGCCAGGCTTTACGTGCCAGCCCGCCGGCATACCCCGTGAGGTTGCCATTTTTACCAATAACACGGTGACATGGCACCACTATGGTGAAAGGATTTTTGCTATTCGCGGTGCCTACCGCCCGCACCGCCTTAGGTTGATTCAATGCATCAGCAAGTTGCGCGTAGCTCCAGGTTACGCCAAAGGGTATTGTCGTTAATGTACTCCATACCCGTTTTTGAAAATCTGTGCCTTTACCGACTGCCAGCGGCAAATCAAAGGCCTTTCGTTGCTGGTTAAGATACTCCGTCAGTTGTATAGCAGCCCTATCAGCTAGTGCGTTACTCGCCACGTCAGTCTGACATTCGTCAACAAACCAAATGGAATGGATTTCATCTTCTGTTGCTTTAGTTTCCAGCCAGCCGACCGGTGTTTTTACGTAAGAATAATAGAAAACAGGCATTAGGCCATGCTCCATAAGTTCAGGGTTAAATAGCTTCGCCACGGAGCTGCATTATCAGCATCAATGGAATGATTCTGTAATACCTTTTTAATGACGCCATCCGTACTCAGCCAAATATCAGGTTCACTCAGTCCACGTAGCGAGGCATAGCTTAGTGTCCATGGACCAACCCCCTTAATACTCAACCATTCCTGCTGGTTAAGGGTTTGTCGAGAAGACGAGTCAGCGGTAAATATTTGAGCAAACGATCTTAACGCCTCTTTCCTCGTCCCCGGCATTGCTAAAAAATCTAATGCTGAATGTACAATCGCCTCAGGCTCAGGGAAGTAACGACCAACGGCACCATTCGATGATACACTTTCCGATGTTTTGCCTAATTCTAAGGTTAATTGAGACACTAATTTTACTGCAGCGACGACACTAATTTGTTGCCCCAAAATTGCTCTGCAACCAGCCTCATAGCAATCCCATACGCCGGGGATACGCAAACCTTGCACCAACTGCTTCTGACCGATACCTGCTGACTGGATGCGACTAGCAATTTGCTCACTGTCTGTGTCTAGATCAAACATACGGCGTATATTCTCGAGGACACTCTTTAAATATTGATGCACACCATAATGCAGGCGTAGCTCAAAACAACTTTTGCTTTCCATATAGCGCATTTCAAACCAACCAGATTCGCCCATCCATTCGAAAAAACGTGAGTAACTATCCTCCGTTACCCGTTCTACATCCGGAATAGCGCGCATTGCCCAAAAGTCTCTGACGCGTTCCCAGTTATAGGGTGGTCGAAAATAGAGTTTCAGGACCAAATATTCTTCTTCTGTATATTTTGTTGAGTGACGCAATTGACCGGCACTTAGTTGCCAGCGTTTATGTAAATTGGCCTGAAGTGCACGAGATGAACTAAAGCCACTGGCTTGTGCAACATGCTCTACAGTGAGCCTGGATTGCTGTAATAACTGTTTTGCAAACAACAATCGCTCATATAACTGGTACTGCTTCGGCGAAACACCCAATTCTCGCTGAAATAGTTGGCGCAAATGGCGCTCGCCAATTCCTAAACGTTCAGCAATAGCTTCCACACTAGAATGCATATCCTGCTGTAATAAGTTCATAGCGCGCCGGACAGTTGTCATCACTCCTTGCCAGGCACATGAGCCGGGAGCACTATCAGGACGGCAGCGTAAACAGGGTCGGTATCCTGCTTCCGATGCCTGATGGGCCGTTTGAAAATATTCAATATTCTCTTCCTTAGGTAGATTTGCAGGGCAAATAGGCCGACAAAATATGCCAGTAGTTTTTACGGCAACAAAAAAACGCCCATCGAATCGACGATCACGACTTAACCTTGCCTGTTGATAAATCCGTTGCATGACATCCAACTCAACTTCTACACAAGTTCGATTTTACTCCGATGAAAATGAAAAAGTAGGTAAAAAGCGGCAGTGTATAATTGCTAAACCTGGCACCAGGACGGTTGATTAGATCCTGAGGTTTGGGATAATTCCGATATAAAAACAAAGCGCTAATATGATTCCTGAGAAACGTCACATGCTTATTTCTATTTTCAGATCACGGCTAATAAAATGATCCGTCTGATCGCCTTATCTTTGTTATGCTCAATCAATTGTGCAAAAGCTGATTGGATTGATGACTACACAAATTCTCTCGGCCAAAAAGCTTCGGCTGCTCATATTCCTGGTTATGCTGTTGCCATAGTAGAAACCGACAAGAAGCCTCGTATCTACACATATGGATATACTGATAAAGGTGGAAAAGCCATTGATGAACATACGGTATTTCGCCTTGCTTCCGTATCTAAAACATTCACATCTACTTTAGTCGCTCGATTGGCAGAACAAGGGAAAATCCACTGGCGTACATCAATCACAACATTAGCGCCAGCTTCAGGATTTGGTACGTCAGGTCGAGCCAATCTCACCCTTGAACATATACTTAGCCAATCCAGCGGTTACATGCCGAATTCTTATGACAATTTGATTGAGGCTAACTACTCAGTCAAACGAGTTTTGAACAAGTTAGCTGACTTAGAACCCTTGTGTGAGCCTGGTAGCTGCTATACCTATCAAAACGCCTTGTTTGGTAGTGTCGATAATTACTTCCGCTTAAAAAACAGCTCTTACGCACAGCAACTAAAAGGCGAGATTATTCAGCCGTTAAAAATGCCCGATGCGGGCGTTGGAGCAACCGAATTGCAATCCAGCGATCGATGGGCCAAACCTCATGTAGCAGTCGATAAGAATCGCTGGGTTAAAACAAGGGTTAGAGAAGACTACTATCATTTCCCTGCTGCTGCAGGCGTCAACGCAAGTATTGATGATATGGTCATATGGATGCAGGCCATGTTAGGCGATTATCCCAAGGTCGTATCATCCGACACGCTATCAAAATTAACGACACCGCACGTGATAACTAAACGTGAACTTTATCGTCAAGGATGGAAAGGATTAGTGGATGATGCCTGGTATGGCTTAGGCTGGCGAATTTATCAAATTGGCGATGAAACACTGATTTACCATAGCGGCTGGGTTCAGGGTTATCGCGCTGAAATCGCATTTTCTCCCAAACACCAAATCGCAATGACTATTTTAATGAATGCTGAATCTAACCTGATTAATGAGGTAGGCGCAGCATTCTGGCGAGAATACTTCCAACATCAACTTCCGAAAAAATCTCAACAGACGATAAGCGCAGCGGAGTAATTCACTCTCGCTTATCGTTTTCCACCGTATCATAAACGAATCCATGAGACTCATTTAATTAATCATCTTGTGAAGTATTTGGAGCCATATTAAGTTGGCCTTTATATCGGTAAAGTAAGCATGTAGTGCTATCCATAGCGTTCTTAACTATATGATTTTTTTGTCTGCCTACAGCAGGTTATGGGCCCACTTAATCATCAGCAATCTAGCTATTCATCTTCTAACAATATAAAGGAATCTAACTCCTGACTGTCACCTTTCGACGCTAGTGGTAAGTGTATTAAGTGGGGACATTATCTCTTTATAATTAAAGAAGACGAAGGGACGTTTTAGGTGTTTTAGCGATCTTAATATTTAAGCACGAATAGTATTTTTCACCTGATTTCAGGAATTTAAAGTATCAACTACTGAGTACAACACCAAATTTTGCCTGTAATTCAGCCATAGATATTCAATATCAGGTTTAGCCTTACGTTTTATCCTGACCATCTATCAAGATCTCTCACGTACTTTCGCCTATTTTTTCCTCAGAAATATTAGGCTAACCAAAGTTAGGGTCGTTCAGTAGAAGTGGGAGGCGTTTTGAAGTAGGGAGTTTTGTTGAGGTTAATATGTAAAAAAGCCCCTGACATATGACAGGGGATTTTTTGAATTGGGAGCCTGGCGGTGTGCTACTCTCACATGGGGAGACCCCACACTACCATCGCCGCAATTACGTTTCACTTCTGAGTTCGGAATGGATTCAGGTGGTACCGTAACGCTATGGCCGC
>LXWE01000079.1 GCA_001660395.1 Alteromonadaceae bacterium XY-R5 | reverse complement strand
TACCAGTTCTTCCATACCGTAGTCTGCCATGGCTATGGTGGTTCCTGAAAATGTATTGGTTTCAATAATGTCGGCTCCCGCTTCAAGGTATACGCGATGCACATCCGCAATGGCCTGAGGCTGGGTCAGTGACAATAGGTCGTTGTTCCCCTGCAGGTCACTGGGCCAATCCGTAAATCGTTCGCCTCTAAAATCCGCTTCCGTAAATTTATAGCGCTGCAACATGGTACCCATGGCCCCGTCTAGAACCATGATTCGTTTTTGCAGAATGTCTTCAATTTTTTCCATAATAAAATCACCTTTAAAAAAGGATATGGATGTATCAAGATGATGTGGAAAATACTGTTGTACCGTATTCTTTTGTTATCCTTCCCTTGGAGGGGGTAGAATGTAGCACCTTCTCGAAGTCGAGGGTTGCTAAGGCTTCAAAGGGTCTATTCCCTCCACCTTTCTTGATAACTATTCAATACGTGTTTGAACTTTGAGCGACAAATATACAGACGGAAAAACCGAAATTCCTAATCTTTTTGGAAAAATTCACAGAAGAAGCTCGATTCCTCCTACTT
>LXWE01000078.1 GCA_001660395.1 Alteromonadaceae bacterium XY-R5 | reverse complement strand
CCCCAATCCATAACCTCCATATTTCTTTTCGGTTTGATTTCCTGCTTGGGTGAACTCCTTAAAAATCAATTCCTGTTTTTCTTTTTCAATCCCGATTCCGGTATCCGCAACCTTAATGATTACTTTTTTCTCTTTGACGTAGCAATCGATTTTTACAAAACCTTCATGCGTAAACTTGAACGCATTACCGATAATATTGGTTAGGATTTGACGGATTCGGAAGGGATCTCCCAGCATGGGTTGTTCCAATTCCTTTGCAATATGGAGTTGAAGCTCCACTTCTTTTTTGGAATGGATTTCCTTAAAATGTAGGGCAGTGTCCTCCACAAGGGTGGAAAGCACAAAAGGAACTTTTTCCAAATGTATTTTTCCAGCTTCCAGTTTTGAGAAATCCAAGAGGTCATTCACCAAATTCTCCACATAGCCCGAAGCCGATTTCACATTCTTCAGATATTTCCGTTGCTTCTCATTTAGGCCGCTGTGTTCCATCAATTCAGAATAGCCACTTATCGTGTTTAGCGGCGTACGCAAATCGTGGCTTACGGTGGCAATCAATTGCTCCCTACTTT
>LXWE01000077.1 GCA_001660395.1 Alteromonadaceae bacterium XY-R5 | reverse complement strand
TCCTCATCGCTTACATCATTGAGTTGGGTATATAGATTGAGGCGTTCGGTAATGTTGTTGATATAGTGGTCTGGGAAGAGGAGTTCAAAATCGGTATCCAATTGTAGTTCCTTCACATAGGCTTTTTCCTTGCCGGATTCCACCTCATCGTACAAATCCTTGAACTCATTTTCCTTGAGTTCCTCAATGGCTTCCGCCAATATTTTTTGATAGGTCTCGAATCCAATTTCGTTGATAAAACCGCTCTGCTCGCCACCTAAAAGGTCACCAGCCCCACGGATTTCCAAATCCTTCATGGCAATGTTGAATCCGCTTCCCAAATCGGTGAATTGTTCCAATGCCTCGATACGTTTTCGGGCATCTAGCGTCATGACTTCATAAGGAGGGGTTATAAAATAGCAGAAGGCCTTTTTGTTGCTCCGGCCAACCCGTCCTCGCATCTGGTGGAGGTCGCTCAATCCAAAATTGTTGGCATTATGGATAAAAATGGTGTTGGCATTGGTCACATCCAGCCCACTTTCCACAATGGTGGTGGAAATCAACACATCAAACTCCCCATTCATAAAAGCAA
>LXWE01000076.1 GCA_001660395.1 Alteromonadaceae bacterium XY-R5 | reverse complement strand
ATTTTGTTAGGAATAGATTCATTTCCAAGAACACCTACAAGAGTCTGAATAAAGAAGTAAAAGGTTTGGCATGGAATGGGAATGAAATTTTCTTTCAAGACTCATTCTTTAAAGCGCAAAAATTTGTGTTTCTCAATTTGTCATTTGATTTTGCCAAAGAAATAGACTGGAACTACGGCGACTTTGGAAAACTATGGACCTATAATCTCAATTATTTTGATTTCCTCAACCAAAAAAATATATCAACAGAAAAGGGCCTTGATTTAATCGGAGATTATCTAGAAGCTGAAAGACATTTGCAAGATGTGCTGGAACCTTAACCTATTTCTTTGAGAGGAATAAACTGGATAAAGTTTCTTTCACGCAACAGGATAAAGGAGCAAAAAATTAACGAAACCCTTTATAAACATTATCAAATACTTAATTCCAATTTAGAGTACCATCTTCTTGGAAACCACCTCTTGGAAAACGGTTTTTCCTTGTACTTTGGCGCATATTATTTCCAATGCGAGTATTTGCACAAAAAAGGGAAAGAAATCCTATTGGATGAACTAAAAGAGCAAATATTGGAAGATGGAGCCCATTT
>LXWE01000075.1 GCA_001660395.1 Alteromonadaceae bacterium XY-R5 | reverse complement strand
AGAAGCCGTTAAACAATATAGAAAATGATATGCTTCTTCTTTAATTAGTTAATATGTCTTTATTTTCTATGTATTGATTACCTTTCTTTAAATAGTCAGTAATCCAATCAATTGATAGACCAATGTATACTTTATCTGCCCCGTTTTCAACACCAGAGCCCCGGCCTTCACTCTCAGTTCGATAATAAGCCATTGGGAGACTATGAGACTGATTTGACAAAAACAAATAAACCCATTTAATAGAACTATCTTTCGGGTCAATTCGTTTTTCAATTTCTTTTCTACTCAGAATGAATGCTGTTTCAGCTTTAATAATCCTTTTTTGTAAATTATTATTTAGAGTCTGAAATTTTTTATTGTTTTTAATTTCCAAAAGAAGCTCTTCACTGATTTTTTGAAATTTTTCATTCTGAGAAGTATCACCCATCAATTTAACAAGTTCATTTCGTCTTGAGCTGTCATGTAAGTGAAAAACTTTAAGTCTCAAATTCCATTCATCGTCGTCAATTTCCTCAATTCCAAGATAAAAGAATGCATGAAAAGTTTCAATAAAGTTTCTAGTTAAGGTAGCAATAGCTCCAAAATCCCATGAATGC
>LXWE01000074.1 GCA_001660395.1 Alteromonadaceae bacterium XY-R5 | reverse complement strand
AATACCGGGACACGGCTCCGGCACTCCTCCCGTTGCAACTACAGGATGTGAATCTGGAACGGGATGTGGGTGCCTTGGAAGCCGCCAAAAAGGCCATGGCCCTGTTGTATGAGGCCCTGGTCACTCCTTTATACGGATTGAAGGTGTTGGCCTTTATCATTGGTGTTGTCCTGTGGTTGTTGGACCTGTTCATTTATCCACTTTTTTTGGCGGAACGGTATTTCCTGTTGGGGATCATGCAGACCTTCTTTCCCTTGGTCATCAGTCTGTCCGTATTCGAAAAGTTCCGCTCCTTGGCCTATACCTACTTCAAGCTCTATACCGGGGTCTATATGTTGGTGCCTGCCTTTTTCTTGGTCAATGTTTTTGACAACAACCTCTATACCGAGATCAATACCAACTTTTGGGGCAACCTGTTCGGTTTGGATTGGGGCAGTGAATTCTTTGCCCCGGTCATCCAGTTGGGCTCCATCGGGTTTATCGTTTTACTCAAATTCAAACTGTACCGGAAGGCCACAAGGTTTACGTTGCGCTTGTTCACCGGATAAATGACCATAAACATGAAAACACCTTTTAAAAATATCCAACAGGTCCTGTGG
>LXWE01000073.1 GCA_001660395.1 Alteromonadaceae bacterium XY-R5 | reverse complement strand
GGTAAAGGGGTGTCAATGGTTGACTGGGATCGTTCAAGAAGCGATAGGTGGCACCAACGTAGTAATAATCCTCAAAATCATAAAAACGGAACTTGGCATTTAAGTCGGTCACGGACCTGCTGTCACTTTCAAACCATTGGAAGAATACAGACGGTTCCAACTCAAACTTACTGTTCTTGTTTTTCTTGATGCTGTAACCTGTATACACGTAATAGTTTCTAAGGGTATTTGGCTCAAAGATAGGGTTAAAGCTCTCTAAGTTTTTGGGCAATATGTTGGCTGCATTGATACTTAAAAAGAAACTGTTTTTACGATATAACACACCAACATCAAAGTTGTGGTTGGTTGTTGCCTTATCATCTACGGGAAGCTGGCCGTTTTGTTCGGTAAAATTTTCGGTATCTATTCGAAACTGATTAAAATTATAGGAAATACCAAATGAAAGGAATTGATCTTCATACCGATCAATGGTCAAATGGTGGGCAAAGGAAACCCTTGCCCCTCTCTGCTTCGTAAATCCGTTACTATCGTTATACAAGAACATGCCCAAACCAGATCGGTTACCAATCCTGGCATCGGCCGCCAAGGTTTGCGTATCC
>LXWE01000072.1 GCA_001660395.1 Alteromonadaceae bacterium XY-R5 | reverse complement strand
GGGTCATGAATATTTTCCAATTCGGTGTGCTGCGCACCGTTAGTTTTCATTTGTACCATAATTTGTCGCTATGTAAAATAGCCGCTCGGCCAACAGCACATTGCTTTCATAAAAAGTAAATGCCCAAGCATTTATTTTTATACGCAATTCTCAGCCACTTGGCCAGCGCCATTAAAAGCTCAGCTTTTCGTATTTATGGAAACCTTTGGATTACTTGTGAATTTAGAGAAGAAAAATTTCACGGGCTTTTCGTCAGTTTGTCGCAAAAGCTTAAAATTTAGCAGAGCATAAATTTCCAAGCACTTGCTCAAATGCTCCCCTAATTGAATCTTATAATTCTGCCCCTTTTAATATTATGTCAAATAGTATTTAATGCTCTTCCTGTAGTTTGATATCCCCACAGACCTCTTGTAAGATTTCACAAGGATCTACATCAATAGCCAACGCAATAAGATACAATTCATCAGCTCGAAGTTTCGTGGATTCATTAGAACTCAATTGGCTCATTCGGGATTTACTTATCCTAGTCTTTCTGGAGACTTCTGCCTTATTTATAGACTTCTTTGCTAGATATAGACCTAGTTTGGTCATAAGTGTTTG
>LXWE01000071.1 GCA_001660395.1 Alteromonadaceae bacterium XY-R5 | reverse complement strand
TATTTATTTAATTCGGATGCTTTGATAATGAGTCTATTATCCTATAAATCCTAGCTGAATACTACATTTTGTAGGCGGTTGGAATTCCCCCAAAACCATAGTCGGGTTCCAAGTCCAGCATCACTTTTTGCCCTCCTTTGGCGATGGATTCATAAATGGCCGCACAGATGATCATATCACGCTTGCCCATTTCACCAGGGGCAATATTTGGAGCATCAAAAAGTACGTGTCTGGCAAAATCATCCATCTGTAATTTTTGTTGGCTTTCATGTGGGAACTCAATTATATCCCCTTTGGAGGTCCGTCCGCTTAATGGCCCATAATTATTGGCGGGTTGCAGTTGAAACCACCCTGTTTCCGCGGAAACATACATGCTGTTGGCATTAATGTTATGTGAAGTCATGATGTTGCCCACCGCTCCGTTGGGAAACTCAAACTGTGCGGTGATGGTCTCATCGGTATCTTTAAAATATTCTGGACGGGTGCTATATTCCTGCGCGGTTACGGAAATAGGGTTCTGGCCCGAGCCATAGATGGTGCTTTGAATGGCATAAACACCCATGTTGAGCAACGCTCCTCCACCGGAAAGCTCTTTGTTCAAG
>LXWE01000070.1 GCA_001660395.1 Alteromonadaceae bacterium XY-R5 | reverse complement strand
GTTTTCAATGAACTTTATATTGTGATGCCAAAGCACCGAAATATTAACGTTTGGAGAACTGGAATTTCTTACGGGCTTTCTTCTGTCCGAATTTCTTACGTTCCACCATTCTTGGATCCCGGGTCAATAGACCTTCTGGTTTAAGAACGGCCCTGTTCTCAGCATCGATTTCGCACATTGCACGGGACAATGCCAATCGAATAGCTTCTGCCTGACCTGTGATACCACCTCCGTAAACATTTACTTTTACGTCATAGGCATCTTCGGTTTCAGTCAAGGTAAAGGCTTGTTTTACCTTATATTGTAGAGTTCCTGTAGTAAAGTACTCGTTCAAGTCTCTTTTGTTGATGGTGATGTTTCCTTTTCCTTCAGAAACATAAACTCGTGCTACAGCAGTTTTTCTTCTACCTATCTTATGAACCACTTCCATTATTTGTAGTCGTTTAAGTTGATTGCTTTTGGTTTTTGTGCTTCTTGACCGTGTTCGGCACCGGCGTATACCTTAAGATTTCTGAAAAGATCGGCACCCAACTTATTTTTGGTCAACATTCCTTTTACAGAATTTTCAATGATACGCCCAGGGTGTTTGGCCAAAACCTCCTT
>LXWE01000007.1 GCA_001660395.1 Alteromonadaceae bacterium XY-R5 | reverse complement strand
ATAAATTGCGGTCACCAACTATGGTGCATATGGATAAGGACTAATGGCTCACAGGCGACTTCACAAGTATCACTTTCATCTCCTTAAGCATACCAAATCTACTTTCAGCATATATTTTGTAATTACTGAGAATTCTCATTAAATACACACACATAAGGTAAGTAGCACTTAACTTATTGTATCTGCTGATTTTTATAACAAACAGGAAGCGTTATTACTGAGACTTCACAGTAACACTCATACAAATCGTTGGAAACTAGCCCATAACCAGGTGTAAGGTATTGTTATCAATGAATTATGTAGGGAATTCAAGGATGAGCGAATCTGCGTGTTACTGTGAATTCTCTATAATAAGATGTTAGGTGTTTCGTGAGAGTCGAGGCGATAAATCAATTCGTTGGATGTATTGAACGTCTGCTAAATGGAGAGCAAATAGATCTCTACGGTGAAAGTGTGTCTTCATCATTTGAATACATCGCTGCAGAAATATTAACGGAACAGCTCACAGAAGGGATTTGGTACGATGGTGTATCAAACATGGTCGCTACTGTCGAAAATTCAAATAGAGTTGTGTTTTCTGGCTACATGTATGTTTGCCTAAATCAGGAAAAATTCTGGCAAGAGCCATTCAAAGCCGTTGTTAAAGATGAGAGAGTCTCACACAACGGGGTAAGGGTTTACGTGAAAGTAGGAGAGTTGGAAGGTGAAAAGGAACTACTATCAATGGAATGGCGCTATAGAAACACCTAACAAACCGCTGTAGACGCAAGCGGAGCTTGCTGGGACAAAAACACGTGGGCCGTCCTCGCTTCGCTCGATATTATAGCCCACGTATTTTTGCCCCTAAGCGGGGTGTTATATTTACTCTCAGACATTGGAGGTTTAAATGAGAATAGTGCTTTTCCTTAGTTGTTTCATTTTGCTTGCCGGATGCAAATCTTCAGACAACATTCATCCTGATTACACTTTTCAAAAAAGCTTGAATTATAGTGAGTTGGTCGAACGTCACTATAGCCAGTCAGCATCCACACAAGGCTATAAATATGAATCAAAAGCCTTAGTAACAGAGCACAATAAGCATTGGCCTTCACTAGCTAAGAAGTGCCGAGCTATGTTGGAAGATGAAGGCAAAGATGCATTTCAGTTCGTTTTTGTACTTGATAGCAAGGGGAACGTTATAGACTCTCATTCTCCAACCTCAGGTAAAGCTGCGGCTTGCTTCTTAAATGGAATAAAGGAAATAAAATACCCGTCACCTCCTTTTGAATACTGGTATGAACTCGTTAACGTTAAATAGTAAATATAACAAGTTAAATCACTAAAGAGATGAGTATGGAACTATCGAAACTGGAACGAATAAATCTGATTAATCAGTTCCTGATTCTAGAGAAGCTATATCCTGAGGAAGCAGAATATTACTCAAGGCACAGAAAAGCTCTTGAGGAAGGATATGTGCTCCATTACAAATGGATTTTTGAGCATTTGCACCCTGAAATGAGTGAATCAGAATGTAGAGAAGTTCTTGATATTTTAGAAATGTACCGAGCCATTACTTGGGCATATTTTGATGCAAACGATACGAAACAAGTTGATGATCATAAATATAGATTTCGTGGGTTTGATGGTAACGAAGAATGTGAACAGTTGGCTTATGCGAGCTACTTCATCGTAGACCTCGATCGATACAATGAACTCAATTATGACAAAGAGTTTCCCTCATTTAACAGTCATTGCCCAATGATGCCAAAATACAGAGCAATGTTGGAAGAGTGGAATAAGCTTGGTAAACCGCAAAATATGAAGCTCAGCCTTTCCAAAGTAGATGAACTTTTGGCGGTGGAAAGATGGGACTAGTAGAATCGATAGGGCTAGTAGGTTCTATTTGCTCAATAGCGGGTGCTATTTATGCTGGCTACCAAGCAAAGCAGGCTAAGGGGTACTCCGAAAAATCGGAAGAAATTAGGGAAGAACTTATAAGCTTCAGAAAAACATCTGAACTAGCTGAGTTCAAACCGACGTTAATCACGGCTCGTGACGCAATGGATAAATATTGTACTTCTTCTGTTGAATCGCTTGCAGGTGTTAATAAAACTGAAGACGCGAAGTTAATTCAGAAAGTTATAAATATGCTCTCAGAATTCGGCGAGCATTTTCAGCAAGAAACAATAACCACATTCAGTAAAAACGTTGACAAGGATTTACAAAAATTTGTTGATTCAGATGACATGGCAATAATCAAGAAAAGCGAAAGAAATATTCATCGAGATATTTCAAATTTATATGGGTTGTTGGCAGAAAAGCTTAAAGAACAGCAAATCAACTCGGTCACATGATTTAACAAGCGCAAGCACTCGGACCAATTTTCCGCTGCGCTACAAATTTGCCCGGTGTTGCGGGCGTTGAATGTCCGCTCTTTGTCTATTGATGCCCGTCAGTGCTCGCTAATAGGCAGCTCCCTACGTGAAGCAGCCCTTCAAGGGTGTTAGTGCCCTTTGTTGGGAATGAACGAATTGCAGTCATAGAACAGTTTCGATTTCCAGGGAAGAGGTCAAACGGAGGGGTTCCTTAACCGCATTCTATAGTTGATAGTTTACCTTCAACTATCAGTCTAGATGATTGAGGTTTTTAGCAATACCGTCCTCTAACTCATCGTGCTTTAATCTTTTTTTATTAAGTTCTTTTTTAACTTTATCCCCGATACCTTTTAGGATCTCTCGATTTTCTTTAGTTTGTCTTTTACCTACTTTTTTCAGATGCCGATTAAGTTCGTATTCTTCGCTGAAATTAACCAAATTTTTATCTCTGCTCATGAGTACATTTTCCTCTTTCATAAAGCCATTGTTATATAGTTAACTAGTGTGACAATTATACGAACAGTAATAACAACCGTTTATTCTATGATTCGGCCATGCTTTTTTCGCGTGGCTAACTGCGCCAGCACAATCGTTATGCCAGCCCAAATCTATTTGGTTTTCTAACTGGGGCAAGTATGAGCAACCTGTGGTTGAATTATGAACCTCATGGTCGCCATTTGATTGAGGGTTCTTATTAATAATAAAGTTAGGCATATTAAAGTCCTCCATGATTTTAATTTACTACAAGTATTGCTACTTGATATTTTTTTGGAATACTTGAAAAAGCACACTATTGCACAAAATGTGAGCAAATGGAACTGCCGAAGCATATGGATCTGATGTGCGATGTTACCGTGATTAAGTTCGAGATAGGGCTAGTTTACATTCCATATTGAATCACCACCTCTAACGCCTACACGTGCAAGCCATCTGAATATGCCATCAATAAAAGCGTCTTGTAGTTCTCATCCGAATGTCCACTTTTTCGTTCTAAGACAGTGAGAGAATCTTCAGGCTCAAATGTACGTAAAGCGGACCTTCGAAAAACGTGCGTCTGAAAGGAACTTGAGGTCAACTCTGCACTTCGTCTTTCCGAATAAAAATCCGAAGCCACTAATGAAGCCTTGACCCTCACGCAGCGTTATACTTCATGCTGCTATCGTTGAATTTTGAAAGCGTGTTCTATGAGTGAAAATAAAACATATCAGGTGAAAGAGCTAGGTGAATTAGCGAACGTAAGCATACGTACCCTTCATCATTATGATCAAATTGGGTTACTTAAAGCGAAGCGAAACTTAGACAATGGTTATCGTTTCTATACCCTAGATGATGCAGTGCGTCTTCAACAAATCGTTTTTTATAGACAGCTCGATTTTTCCTTAGACGAAATACGTAGCATGCTAACCACGTCAAAGCCTTTGATAGAGTCACTCAAGGCCCAACACTCTGCTCTTATTCAACGCCAAACTGAAACTCAATTGATAATTGAAAACTTGGAGATAGCAATGGGTACACTAAGAGGCGAGCAGAATATTGATATTCTATTTAGTTCTTTACCAGATGAAAGAGCCAAAAACTGGAAAGCGAATTTACTCGAGGCCGATAAAAAGGGAGGAGGGAAGATAGTCCAAGCTTATTCGAATTTTTCGGAAAGCGAAATGGCTGTGATGAGTGATGAATCAGCAAAATGGTGTAAAAAATACGCCGATATTGTGTCATTAAAGACAGGTGATAAATCTGTTCAGAGCTTAATTGGCGAAGTTTACATCATGGTTAATAAAGTCATGGATAAGGTAATGCCTGAACAGCCTGACAAGTACCTCGATGAAAAAGGCTTTCGGGAGTATGCCAAAGTAACACGAGAAAATAGAATTATTTATGAAATGCATGAAGAGTACGCTCGTGGATTTGCCGAGCATTTGTATCTCGCAATGCTGTTTTTTTGTGATAACGAACTTAAAGAAAATAGAAATAACTGGAAGGAAAGAGTTTACGCAAAGCGTTAAACTTGGAAGTTAAACCGCTCTTAGGGAGCGGTCATTTACATCCTTATAGATAAGCTCAGTTTTCCATTAGAAAAAGCGTCGAGATTAGTGGAGGCTGTCCGCTGCTTGTCTATTGATGCCCGTCAGTGCTAGCTGATAGGCAGCTCCGTACGTAAAGCGGTCCCTCAGAATTAGAGCCCCAAAAGTCGCCATTACATAAATTGCGGTCACCAATTATGGTGCATATGGATGAGGACTAATCGCTCATAGCGGATGATGACAGTAATAATCATCCCGCCCACCATTTAGCGGGATGTTCATAATCAGGGACGCCAATTATTACAACTGCGTTGCTAGCTCAACCAAGTCCATCTGAGTATTAGGTTCGACATGATCTAATACTGAGCAAAACCCAAGTTCTGGGTATTTTCCATGCACTATAAAACCAAAACTGAAAGCAAATTAAAGTTAATGATAATAATTACCATTTGAACTCACGGTTTAATATTTATACCATAGGAGGAATAAAAGCCGCACCCAACTCAAATTAGAGAATACTATGTCACTTAAGCAGATATTTGCCTTATCCCCTATTGTGTTAGCCCTCTACGGACATGCCCAGACCGATGAATCTAACGGTGTCACTGCAGCCAACGCTGAAGATAAAAGCATTGAAGTGATTCGAATTGTTGAAAGCCGTATTCAGCGCGTAAGTTCAGGCGCGACCGGATTAGGGTTAGACAGTTACGATACGCCCCAGTCTCTTTCAATTATCGAAGGCGACACCATTTCTAATTACAACTTAAGTGATATCAATAGCCTGTTCAAACATGTTACCGGCATCAATATTGACCAGTCCGAAACGGATCGCACCTATTTTAATGCGCGTGGTTTTGATATCACCAGTATGCATATTGATGGTTCAGGCATTCCATTTGGCGATATCTTTGTCGGTGATCTCGATACCGCCATTTACGATAAAGTCGAATTTATTCGCGGCTCCAATGGTTTGATTACCGGCTTAGGTAATCCTTCTGGCACTGTAAATTACGTCCGAAAACGTCCTAAAAATGAAACAGAAGCAAGTGTATCCCTGACCGCGGGACGCTGGTCTAACGTCAGAGCGGTAGCCGATGTTTCTGTTCCCTTAACTGAATCCGGAAGCTGGGCAGCCCGCGCAGTATTGGTTCATCAGGATAAAGAAAGCTGGCTGGACCTTTATGACAATAACCGTACCGTACTTTACGGGGTGATTGATGGTCAGGTAGCTGAAGACCTTACCCTGACCTTTGGTTATACGTATCAGGACAACAACAGCAATGGCGTTACCTGGGGTGCTGTGCCCTTAATCTATTCAGATGGTACCCAGGTTAATTTCCCTATTTCCACAACCACGGCAATGGACTGGACCCATTGGGATACCCTGAATCAAACAGCATTCGCGGAGTTGAATTGGTATATCAACTATAACCTGAACTTCACCAGTAAACTGAATTACATCAATTACGAAGATGAATCCGAACTGTTTTATACCTATTCCAATACCGGACTAGATGCGACAACTGGGTTAGGTATGCTGGGTTACCCGGGTAAATTTTCAGCCGAAGATGAAACACTGATTTGGGATAACAACCTTCAGGGTAGTTTCCAGGCGTGGGGACTTGAGCATTCTTTTAACCTTGGTGTCAGCCTGGCTAATGCAGATACCAGTGATCTGGACTATGGAGCACTTAGCGGGTTTGATTCCATGCCTGCTTTGCCTGGCTGGACAGGAACCGAAGTAGCCAGACCTGACTGGGCCGCACCTTATGAAGCAGGTTATACCGATGTCACTCTCAACCGTTTTTATGGAGCCATCCAACTCGCGGTTACCAGTAACTTCGATCTGGTACTAGGTGCCAGTTTTGTCGATTACGAAAACGAGGGTGAATCCTGGGGAGCATCAACGTCCACCTCTGAAGATGGTACCAGCCCCTATTTAGGCTTTACCTGGGAAGTGTCTGAAGATTTAAATGTATACGGCAGCTACAGCGATATCTATCAGCCTCAGTACTACCTGAATGAAGACCTGAAACCACTGGGCTCAGCCGAAGGCAGAAGTTTTGAAATGGGCGTGAAAAAGCGCCTGGACAATGCCTTGCTAATCACGTTCGCCGTATTCAGAACCGAACAGGAAAACCTGTATGAGTTTATCGAATATGGTGATGGTGACGGCGTTGATGACGATGACTATTCAGATGACTTCAATTACGCAATTTATAAAGGGGTTACCGTTGACTCCAATGGTTTTGAAGTAGAAGTTTCTGGTCCTCTATCGGATGAGTGGACGCTGCAAGGTGGCTTTACCGCGTTAACCATGGATGATGAAAATGGCGATGAGGCGCGTACCTTTATTCCGCGCAGAACCCTGAAATTACTGGCTGATTATTCCCCCAAATGGGAAGAAAAGCTGAGCGCAGGGGTTTCCGTACGCTGGCAAAGTGAAACCTACTTTACCTCGGCTTATGGCCGTATTACTCAAGATAGCTACGGCATATTTGGTGGTTACATCCAGTACAGCTTTACTGATAAAGTCTCTCTGAGCCTCAATTTGGATAACATCACAGATGAGAAATATCTGAGTTCAGTGCGAACAGAACAAGCCTTTTATGGCTCGCCGACTAACTACAGCCTGACCTTACGCTGGGATTATTAATCTACCAGACAAAGGTACAGGCGCTGCCAAACATAGTTAATGGCCCCTGGATAAAGACAAAAAATAGCCCGGACATTTTAACGGGCTATCTTTTACCAGAGTCACCTGTTTAGTTCACATCGTTTTCATCCGTACAGGCACTAAAACAATAACAATTCTCATTTTTACAAATTAGTTTATCTAGTAAGCTTAGGTAAATAATAACGCCGCTATCTGGGTGATACGTCATCTGAGTTACCCACTTCGCCGCACTTGGACGATGGTGTTTTTAGATAGCCCGCAAAGGAAATTTGCTATGACAACAGCCACGTTACTGTTTCTTAAAAACCAGCGGTTTTGGTTGAGCGGACCATCGACTCTGCTGGTATCCCTTGAAATCATGCTGGCGATGGCCGTTTGGTTTCCTGCAGGGATTGGCAATGTAAATAACATCATGATGCCACTTATTATGTTCCCGCTAATTTGGTCTGTCCTTTTTTTCTACACCTATCTGACTCCGGTTATGCAACGTGCCTGGTGGCTGCTGCTGACACTTGTGGCAATCAACAGTGCCATTCTTGCATATCAATTTTTAGGGTAATGTGATGACTGACAAAACTCTCAACACACGTTCAAAATCAAAGGCGCTGCTTAGCCTGCATTCCTGGTCAGGGATCGTGCTGGGGATGCTACTTTTTGCCGTGATTTTTACCGGCAGTGTCGCCGTTGTATCAGATGAAATCGGTGAATGGTCGAACAGCAATGCCCATCAGCAACTGATGCTGAGCAGCAACATGGATGCCACGATAAAACATCTGGCCAAACGCACGCCAGCAGAATATCTGGATGAAATTACGGTGTACGAAAGTCACCGTCAGCAGTTGGTATACTTCTTCCACACCCACAGGCAAAACCCATCGGGTGCGATGGACGATTATGGGATCCAGTATTTAGTCACACCTGATGGCGAAATTGCCCAGCAAAAAGAAGGGTTTGGTTCTGATATTTATGCCGAAGATGACGCCAACGCCCTCAGTCGCTTTCTGGTCGCCATCCATACCGAATTGCATATTCCCGCGCCCTGGGGCCTGATCCTGACAGGGATCCTGGGGCTGGCGATGCTGATTGCGGCGGTGTCTGGGTTTATGATGCACCGTCATTTATTTACCGATATATTTACCATTCGAAAACAACGGGATGGTCAGGCGCTGAAACGTGATTCACACACAGTTGCAGGCACCTGGAGTATTCCATTTGCCATTTTACTGGCCTTTACCGGCAGCTTTTTCAGTTTTGCCACCGCATTTGGCCTGCCGGCAATGGCCGTAGTCGCCTTTGGCGGCGACCAGGAGGCCATGATGCATACACTGGTGGGTGAAGCAGAAAACCAAAGTAAAGCCCCGCAGGAATCCGTCAATCTGGATATGATGATTGCAGATTCAGTCGAGCGTCAGTCATCAGTGCCCAGCTTTATTACACTGTCTCACTGGGGAACAGAATCGGCGAGCTTACTGGTATTTTTCATGCCAGATAAAGGTAACGTGGGTTACGAGCAGCTGGTGTATAACGCCAGTAATGGCGACTTCGTTGAGTACAAGCCTCTGGTAGGCACAGTACCCTCTGCGGGGAGCGCCATTTTATCGCTGATTTATCCAATCCATTTTGGCACTTTCGCAGGCCTGTTCTCAAAAATTATCTGGATTAGCCTGGGCGTGGCAGCCTGTTATGTCACAGTCACAGGTTTACAACTATATGCATATAGAAACGAAAAGCATGAGTCATCCTGGCGCTGGTTCAGCCGTTTTAATGTGTGGGGATTTTTTGGCTTACCCCTATGCTCATTGAGCAGTGCGGTGGGCTTTTTCATTAGCGGAGCGGCAGGTGCGAATCAGAGTTACTGGACACCAATGGCGTTTATTATTGCTGCTGCCCTGATTAGCCTGTTATCGGTGTCGATTAGAAATGTGCTAACCCTGAAACAACTTCTGCTCAGTGCCAATGGAGTATTTTGCCTCGCACTGCCCATTTTCCGTTTCAGCCATTCCGACGTTGGCCCCATCTATGCCATTCAACACAATATGCACGCTTTGATGTTTGTCGATTTATCCTTAATAGCCATGGCGACCTGGTGCTTCTATTGTGTTTTCAAAGGGGAGAAATTCCGACAGACACAATCTACACAACAACCGGCGATGCCAGTGTCTACCAGGGAGATTGCTAAGTGAACCACCTAATTATGACCCTGCCCTTTATTCTGTTTGCGGGCATGATTCTGCTAATTCTGATGAACACAGACCCGAGACGTCAGCAAGCCGCCAGAAAATTTGCGCCCAAAAGCAGCACCAGACTAACCCTGTCATCCGCAATTCGAAAGGGCCTGGCATTAAGCTTATTGCTGCCATTTATACCATTGGCGCTGATGAACAACTATGCGGGGATTTTAATGTATGCGGGAGCATTAACCGTGATCGGCTGGCTCATTGCCGAGTTACCTTCAAAAGCAAGTTAAGCAAATAAGCTGCTGAGCGGGAGCATTTGCGCAACAACAAATACTCCGTGTCAGCTTGTCACATAATCCCATATCAACGGTCTGCCGTCACAAAAGGGCTAAGCTTGCGGCGGCAGCTCAACTAGGGAGACCTGAGTATTCGGTTGGCCTTCAACTAACACTAAGCTCTGCCCCAAAGATTCGGGGATTTTCTAGGCACTGTTAATATCCGAGTAATCGCATTTGAACTTGCGTCCGGCCGCCTGGGGACTATCGCTGAAGTAAAAGTCTAATTGTACTTTGCTATGGACGTTGAATCGCCACCACTTTAGTCGACACACTCCAGCTTCTAAAAATTAGCGTGACGGTTACTATTTTACTCGAAACGCGAAGATCCGTAGTTTGTCTATTGATGCCCGTCAGTGCTCGCTAATAGGCAACTCCGTACGTAAAGCAGACGGCCGCTCTGGCTTTTTAATGGACAAAAACGAACTAGGGTTGGAGTTCGCTTTGGATCGTAAAGCACATTGTTTGTATGGATACAGCGGATTTACGATCCATCAATAATTAAAAATATTTATGTTAATCAGATATTTACTAAAACCTGATTTTCAATGATTGTTTGAACTTCAGAGTATATGTCTAAATCAGTGTCAGGTACTTCCAACGATATTAATAGACTATATCGAACATCATTCTGCCAGCGGTCCATACCTGTCCTATATTTCCACCAACCACCTACAGGGCAAATCGCAATCGTGTGCATTTCAGCCAAATCTTGGGCAGAGCCGATCCAAACATCGGAGTGGATGCTTCCCCTTTTTCGCAAGGAACTACCTAATGTCCATCCACTGTTGTCTCCCTCTGGACGATCATAATCGTCGTCTACCATTAACGCGTTTATTTGCGCTTTAAAGTTATCAACTTTCTGTCCCGGCCTTATTACTTCGAACCGTAATGCATGAGACTGATAGCTGTACCTCTTTTTAAAGCCCCTTCTGCTTGGATTTGGCTCAATAAAATAAGACAAAGTTACTTTAAGTTTCACATCCAAGTCACTAGGAAGCCCCCTCAACACGTCAGAAGGCCAAGGCAGTTGATATAGTTGCATTTGGTTGAGCTTTGGATCATCAGATGGTGATGCCCCCGGCTTTTTCGTGAATGGTCTTATCGTATTTTCAGAAACCATCGTAAATTCGTTATTAAGACTGTGTATCGCTCGTTCAAGATTAGGAACCCCATATCCGACAGCCCTTAACATAGTCTCTTTAGCTACCTTGGCAGAATGCTCAGCCAATAACACTCCATACCTTTCATTCATTTTTGTGGTCCAACGGGCGGAGTGAACCAACAGTCCTCTAACAGTTTCGGGCCACAAAGAAGGATATTCAGCCATTAACTGAGCAGCATAATTTGAAACAAGCGCTGTCGCAGCACTAGAATCTTTGTTGGTCTCAAATAACTGAATAGTTGAACGCCCAGACGTTGTTAGCAGCGATACACAATCAGCATCACTTATTTCAGTAGCATCTGGCGAAATTAGACGATTTCCACCTTCTGCTACTATTTCAGGTTTATATGGGGCTTGCCTTACCCACCCCCAGTTTCTAGATGTCCTTGCCGCAGGACTTAAATCGCCAGATTCAGCTAACGCTGACCAACCTTCAAAGCCATATTCGTTAACTGTTGTCTTCTCGGTATAAGCTCCAACAGTCAAAGCATTCCATGATTGAGCGGGGTCTTCTATTTGGCTTAACTCAGCTTGTACCCAGTGATCTTCTAGCTCATTTACTTCGCGGTTATTACCAGTGGAAATTACGAATAATCGACTCAAATCATCAGCAAGATTAAAAGCCGCATCGTCTATTTGAGCCGACCATGAAGAAGGCTGACCACCTAAATATTCGGGTTCAGTTGTGATTGCTAAAGAATATACTCGGTTGAAATGTGGCCTTTGAATTTCCAACTTAGATAAAGTACCCAGAGTAATATCACCGTATAGGCTTGGGTCATTAGACCCTCTCGGTGGTAATATTCTGGCTGATTCAATTACAAACGAACTTTCAATCGGCTCGACGGACAACGCAACTTCTAGCAGGTCTCCATACGCAGCAATACCAGCCTGTAATGAACCATGCGGTTGAAAAGGCATTCCCGCAACGTACAAATCATATTTTGCCCATTCTGGTTTCCATGTTTCGGCAAAATCGCTGTTACAATAAGGCCGTAAAAGAGGGTTATCGTAATTAACACCTGAATCCAAAATCAGCACGGATGTTGAAATTTCTGGTGAAATCGAAACTCGACCAATAATATCGTTAGCCCATTCCAATTGTTCTTTTGGATCACTATCAATAATTGGGTTCGGCACTTCTTTTGCCTTGCGTAACTCTTTTAGGTTTGAAATTAGATCAATTGCATTTTCTAATTGCTCAATTGTTGCGTACACAAGGAAAACAGAGGTGTCAAAAAAAGCTTGTGACGTATCCGAAAACCGGACTCCTAATCGTTCAACCAAACCATTTTTAATCGCCTCAGCTTGCTGCTCGTTAACTGTTTTCAGCCAAAGCTCCCACCATATTTGTTGCTCTCTATCTTCTGGATAAGCGTCTGGGTTATCTGTCCAAAAAGAGCGTAAATTGGCCAGTTTTACACTGCGAATGCTATCAATAAAATTATGGTTTTTCGGCGCGTCTGCATTGAGTTTTTTGTTGAACTTAACTTTGCTGTCATCTAAGTATTCGTTTATTTTGCGCTGGAAGGTATTCCTTCGACTTTCTGGTATAAATACTATTGCACGCTCAACACCATTGAACGTGGTTAATTTACACAAGTGAAAGTCACGATTATCAATATTATCAAATGGCAGAGGAATGTTTTCGAAGCCTATCAGTTCGACATAAATACCTAGTTCATCTGTTATTGGCGCAGGTCGAGTCGCAACACTAGCTTCGTGTTGCTGAATTACTCTTCTGTATTCGTCAATTAGCGTATTAGCTTGTTGCTGTCTGTTTCTAAGCGGTACAGGTGCAGGTCTAAGGCTATTTTTAGATTGATAATTTTCATTAGAATAAAAACCTTCCAACTTAATATGACGCTTCCTTTCTGTCATCAATTACTCCTATGATGTAAACAGCGCTTTCCCTGTTTTTCTTCTTTCAAATGCTTCGGATAATATTTCTTGTGTTAAGACTGCATCATTATGTAATACTGCTTCTTTCGCCGCATCATCACAAGCCCTTGTTACTTCAGCAGAACTTAACCCAGATGCAATTTCCGCTATTTTTGACAACGTCAAATTTTCTAAATCAAATAAACTTAAACTTTGAGCAATTAACTTCTCAATTTGTAGCGAGCCTGGCTTTGAGAAATTAATGAAGTGATCGAATCTACGATGCAGTGCTTTGTCCAAAAGTTCAGGGTGGTTTGTCGCTGCGATTATTATACTATCGGACGAATCTTGCTCTACAAACATCAGGAATGAGTTCAGTACTCTTCGTATTTCTCCAACATCATTAGATGCATTTCTTTGCGTACCTATTGCATCAAACTCATCGAATAAGTACACGGCTCTAGTTTGACTTATATGATTGAAGATAGCTCTCAACTTTGTGGCAGTTTCACCCATAAAACGAGTAATCAACGAATCTAAAACGATAGTAAAAATTGGAAGCTTTAATTCGGTAGCCAGCATTGAAGCCGACATAGTTTTACCGGTTCCCGGAGGACCCACAAACATTAGCTTTCTGCTAGCTGTTAACCCAAACTTACTCAACTTATCTTTCTGGCGTTGTTCTACAATGATTTTTTCAAATCGTGAAACAATATCATTGGGAAGCACTAACTCATTTAATCTTACAGAATGTGGTCGATATTCTAGTAACCCTTGTAGATCACCAGTATTAACTCGCTTCAGAGGGACTGGCTCGTTTGGAACTGAACGAATATATGAGGATTGAGACTTTTCAACAATTTTTTTAATATCGTCAGCCAATTTCACATGACCTTGTCGAGCTTCTTTAGCGGCTAATTGGAGCGCAACCGAATAGAATCGGCTATCGTCTCTCTCGACGTGACTTCTTAATAGTGCCTTTATTTGCTCTGCGGTAGCCATATTCGTACCTAATTAATCTGCTCTAGCTGACCAACGAAAAACCAAACTGCAAATTCGATTGAGTAGGAGTAACTCCCAAGAACTTACAGACGACTGCCTCAGCTTCAGTTGTGTCAAATACAATCCCTTGTTTTGGCGACATCGAACCATTAAGCCACTTACAGTCAGACTTTTCGATATCAACAAAAATGTTTCGTCGTTGTTCCACTTTCTTTGGGGCACGAAGTGTCTCATAAAGTGATAAAGAAAACTTCATTATAGACTTCAACGAAAATCCAAAATTCCGCTCAAGTTGAAAAACAACCGCGAAGAATAACAAATCCCCAGTATCATACTTTCTAGCTGATCTCTCATTTGTGCTCATAGAACTGAAAGGCTCCAGAGACTCTGTCCAAGATCTCAACTGGTGTTTTTTTATACCAAGGGCTTCACATATGTCTTTCGTCTTTAGTGTAATCAAAGGTACTTAATTTTTCTGACCAAAACTGCGCATAAATTAGCACAGTTTTGGTCAGTTAGCTATTTTCATGAATCGTAGACGGTTGGAACTGACTGTAGGCACGATTCAATTCTGTTTTTACTATATGGATGTAGATTTGCGTGGTAGACAAGTCGGCGTGGCCGAGATATTCCTGAATCTAGCGTAGGTTCGCACCATTCTCTAGTAGATGCGTGGCCGCATAGTGGCGGAACACATTGCAGGCAGCATTAACGTCAAATCCAGCCATGAGCAGATACTTTTTTACCAGCTCCGATAACTGCGTCTCTGTAAATGGTGTCCCGCTGTTGTTCAAAAACAAAGTGTCATCTGCGTGAAAGGTCTCAAGCTTTGGCCATAAGTATCGATATAGCCTAATGCCCGAAAGGACATCGGCACGATGCGATACTTCGCCCCTTTGTCATGATTTACCCGAACCTGTGGTAACTCACCCTCTGGTCAGTCAATATCCCACAGCTTAAGCCTGCCTAACTCCATACGTCGTATCGCTGTCGTATAAAAGGTGTCCATGATGGCGCGGTCCCGAATTTTCCTTTTAAACCAACATAAATGATTTAACAGCAACGTCCGCAATTCGCTCAAAGTCGTCTTGAGCAGTATGAATCTATATTACTCGGTATGATACTTAGTATGAAACTTTATTACTCTCCGACAGCTGCATCTTCGGGTACCGGAAAACCTGTTAACCCTGCCTCGACTAAGATACTGAGCATTTATTCACTCTAAGCTGTATATATGTACAGTTATTATAGGTCGTGGGCGAGATCAATGAAATGCCAGGCATCGATAAAATGCACTGGCGATCGACATCATGCGTTTAGAGAACCTTTTGGGGGTGATGCTTTTCTGCTAATGCTTTGCCAATTTTAATGGCTTGTTCCTGCTGGCGATTCATGCTCATTTCAACGGTCGTGGAGGTGATCTGGTTTGCTTTATATCGAGGCCATTGGGCGAGCAGACCAAAAGATTCGATGACTTCACGGAATACGTAATATGGCGTTGGGGCGGGAAATACATAAGCAATTTCGAACTTCATGCCGCAAGGTGAGTCATCCGGCATCTCTTTCAAATGGATTGCCCCACTCTTACGATATCGGGGGGTGTTTAAGTGCTCAACCGGACACTCTTGGATAACCTGCAGTTTGTACTTGGCTAATTTTAATAGCAGTGCTTCGCGGTAGGAATCTGGGGGTAACGTGCTGATCAAGTAACGCCCAAGCATCAAGTCTTGATAGCGCTTCATTGAGTCGAGGTAGGTTTTGCTAAAGGCTCTGATGTTCTTTGTGTTGAAATCTTGATTAAACACATGGAGGGCGGCAGCATCGAGCTTAACGTGTTTGTTCTTCACACAGTAGTCAAACATGAACTGGTTTTTGTCTTCGCTACCGGAGAAATTAAAGGTCAATTCAGCTGAAGTAAAAAAGTCGTAGATCTCAAAAATTGCAGGATTCAAACTAGGTCCTCTATAACCTTTAGAAAGAAGTCGGCAGCATATTCTACCCAGTATGCTTGTAAAATCAGAGCGCAATTCTAGTATTGCAGAAGAATGCTCATAACGGTGTATAGTACCCAGTGTAAAACGTGCAATATTGTCGTTTTTATCGGGGAAAAACCAACATTGTGGAGGTTGCGGTGGCGGATTCCGATGTCGCGTGGCGATTGTTCCTGAAATCGAACGCTTTCGATAACATCAAATCGAATGCGCTCGCCTTAAGGCTTGAGGTCGTCTGGGCAGATATGCCTTATAAGCACTATGTGGACGGTCGTAAGTTTTTAAAAGCGCACTTGCCAGATACATTATATCAGCAGGTATTAAATCGCTTCAGGGTATTTAAAAGCCGAGCCAATAATGAAAAAGCAACGATTGAAGTGTCTAAAACGGTAATGGATCTGCTAGAACAGGTTGAAACACAGGTAGGTTTCACCGCACAGGATGGTGGTCGAGACGCCGTTATCGAGATGCTTTGCCAATACTATTTAGAAAGTTTGCCCAAAAAACGTTAGGAGGCCTGACGAAAGGAAGTTGGTAACGTCTCTTCCAATTGGCTGGTAAATGCCGGAAGGCCAAAATAGGTCAATAGCGCAGACCTGAATGTATCTCTCAACTGATTACTTGCCGAACTTCTGCAGCAGTTCCACCAGCGGTGCAAAACGGTCAAGGAAAGAGATTTAAGCGTTGCCGGCCGACAGTTCTCTATAGCGCTTACCGTTTCTCGACTTAAACCTACCCGTAATCCAATTTCTGCCTGTGTCAGGCCAACAGACTCGCGTAACGCTACCAAAATCGGCACTAATTCGTAAATATTGCTATTAGTCATTGTTTTATATGGGTTTTGTTAAAATTGCGCGCCAATTTTGAGGTTAATCATTTTCGTTGTACCCTTAATAATTGTGCAAATTGCATATTATGAGGAGTTAATTGATGAGTTTCATCAAATTTGGCTTTCTTGGCTTGTTAATGGCCGGGGTTGGTGTTGCATTTGCCGGTGATGAAGGGCATCACCTTACCCAGGCATGGGACCAAATCAAGGTTAATAGGTTCCAGGCTGCCATGTCAGAGGTAAAGGCCTGGGGAGTATCCTTGGCTGTCAATGATATCGGCGCCGGTGATCAAGAACAAATAATTGAAGCCAGTGTGTCGGAGCTTTCTTTGCCAGTCGCTAAGGTTTTCCGGTTGGTGCAATCGGTTTTGGGCGAAAAGGTGAATGTAGGCGGAGAGACTACTGAGGTTGCTCAAAATGCTGTAACGCATGTTATGACAGTCACACTTACGCAAGAAGCAAAGAGTGAGGATGATGCAAAAGATCCTTTGTCTCCGTTTTTGCTTGGTTGCGAAGGAAAGCCAGGTTTGACCAAAGAGGCCTGCGCCCGTGCTTATGCTAATGAAGAACAGCCTACCATCATGTTTGCTAAATAAATCAGCCAATCCGCTCGTATAAAAAACTGACGTAATATCCTCGTGAGTTCGCATTACCTTTGCCCCTGTTAATTTCGTCCATAAAGGTGCCATGAAATTAATGGGGGGCAAATTCACAAGCAAACTTGTGCGCCCTTGTCATTGAAAGCGGAGGAAGCTCCTAAGATTCTTGATTGACATGAAACGGGTGGGCAGGGTCAGACTCATCTAAAAAATTACAGCCATCTGTATATTCGTAGCCGTCCCAGCGATAATGCCCTCCAGTTGAGGAGACCACATCACGGAAATGGGGGTCCTCTTTTGCTATTCCGGAGGGATGGTCTTGCTGCCCCGAAAATTTAGCATCAAAGGTGATAGCGGCGGCGATGCCCCCAGCGATCGTTTTCAAAGCATGCTCGATTTTAGAAGATGCTTTGATACCGTCATGGTGCTTTTGCTTAAATGCAGCGCGCTCTGCTTTGCTAGCAGGAGTACCGTCTAACCAGGCATCATTATTATTTTTCACATAAACTCCTAAAATACTGTGACCAATACAACACAGTATGTGTCTAAAACAGCTCGACAATGGACCGAATCTGCCTCTCGAGAATTCCGGAAACAATCCTGCTGCAATATCCAGCAGTCAGATGAGTTAATCCTGATTATACATGAATTCGGTATTTACGTATGGCATGCTCCGACCGCAATGAAGAATTTAGCCGCACCGTTTATGCCCATTGGCCATCGAGATAACGCCCGAACATTTCTAAGCGGACACCCGAACGCAATAATTTTACGGCACCATTCCAAGAGAGCATCTAACCTAATATAGTCGACCAACCATCGGCGCCAAAACCCACCAGCCCCGGACGGGCCTAAGCCGATTCCCTATCCACCCGCATTTACCCCATGCACAGAACAGTGACACCGATCGCTCCATGCCGTGCTCTTTCCCAGGGGAGCGCACGTTCCCCCCTGACCACCCCGCGGAGCGGGCGCGCGGCGCAGCTTTGCTGCGCTATGGTTTTGCAGAGAGTATATTGGAATGGTGCCGTAAAATATGGGTTGTCATGATTTGATTGGTGGTTACGGGGTCATGAAATTTATGAAATGAAAATGCCCATTTTCAGGGCAATTCAAGCTATGTGGATTTTGGTATTTTTTGTGGCATGCGCAACTTCACACAAAACGACAAAACCCGTACTTTACGCGAATTGGGATTTGCCATTTTCAGGTGTCATGGCCATGTCCGATCCGCTCCCAAGCCTCTTTGAATTGCGGTTGATCATACGAAGTAGGCTGCAGCCAGTAAGATATTCGCCCCTCTTTCTCACCGCGATGGGCTAACGATTTCACTTCTTCAGGCAAAAGAACGAATACGTTGGTGTGGGAAAGTAATAAAGTCTCATACCAGGCTATCTAACAACCCACGATGACTCGTTGTCAGTTGGGCATCCATAGAATTAAAGTATCATACTCAAGTGCCAACTATCGCTGAAACTGCACTCAGTTCGAGTAATATAGATTCATACTGAAAACGTCTCTTCTTGGTCAGAAGCGGACATCTGGTTGTTTGTGCATGAACGGGCTGCTCTGTACGTAAAGCGGTCAGTGGTTCATTGCGTTTTTAATGGCATCAAAGCGCGAAAAGCGGACACTGGTAACGGCGTACGCACGGGAGGAGGCAGCGTAGCTGCCCGAGTCCAGCGCAGCGGACGTGCCGCACCTTGTTAAGTATTTCTTTTGACATATTTTTGCCACATATTAAATGCTTCTGCATCGAGCTTTGCACTGAATACCTCTATGAAACTTATGCGTTTGGTTGATGCCACATAGATAGTAGAAGCTAATAAAGCGGCCATGATAACTTGGTTTTGCCACGCATTTAACTCCCATTGCCCAGACCACGTGAACTCAATTGATTTGTCTAGGGGGTATAAATAATACACAGGCCATGGATAACCATCCGGCCCTTTTGAACCAATAATGTCACAGATGAAGTGTATATTTGTAAGAAAAAGGGACATGATAAAAACCAAGCCCTTTTGCGCTTTTGACAATAGAGTAATTAGTATCGCAATGAATATTGAGAAAAATATGTTGTGCCCAAAATAATGGTGGTATTCAAAGTAATAGTCTGTTTTGTGCTTGGTTAATTTATCAATGATGATGCCGAGACCGTCTATGTCTGGCAAGATGCCAGCAACTGTAACGAGCATTCTTTCGCGTCGTTCCTTAAACAGTGGAGTTGTTGAAAGCCAACTCATTACTAGATGCGCACCAGGAGCCATAGAAATACTTAACGCTTTAAACAGCGAGTGGTTTTCCGCTGATTTAACTTGTTAGGTGTTACTTTATACAAAACGTTTAGCCCACTTTTTAAAAAGAGAATATACAAATATCCACCACACAAAATGTACTAAATATGCAAATGGAAATGTAACAAAATCAGGGATTAAGCCGCCAGTGAATTCCGAAAACTTGACCGCAGCGAAAGCTGGCAAGTTAAGAACAACTGTGGCAATTACCGTATTTTCATTTGTGGAGTAATATCCCCATGAACTCGCTGCGCCAAACAAAAGCATCAATATTCCAAGGACAAAACCACCCAGCATGTAAGTACGCATTACCCGAATCATTCCGTGACACCTAACACCCCACTTAGGGGCACAAATACGTAGGCTAAAATACGAAGCGTAGCGAAGGGAGTCAACGTGTTTGTATCCCAACGAGCGCCAGCGAGTGACTAGAGAGGTTTGTTATGTGTGTTGTTTGAAACAACATACGTTAATGGTTCTTTGAAACTCCAGCTACTACCAGTTGGTTGCACGTTAGTTTTCTTAATTGACTTCTTTACCTCGGCTCTCACTCTTCGAGTAACAAATAAGAAAGTAAAAAGCCAGCAAACGAATACCCCCCAAGAGATTAGATAGAGGACTTTAAATTGCAAGTATGCGAACAGAAAAGTGGTCACGACTAAAATCACAGCTACGTATTTGAAAAGAGATGAAAATACGATCTCTTTCTCATTGAGACTTAATTCAATTTCTTTATAAAAAATAAACAATATGAAAGTCCTAGAAGCACATAACGCTTTGCCAACGGGCAAATGCGAACGTTGTTGGGCGAAGCCCAGTGAGTATTTGTCCCAGCCGCGCTGTTTGCGGCGAATTTAGGCAACTTGTTAAGTGTCATTGCCAAAATCCTTGCGTGGAAACTGCTCTAAATGTAATCCCCACATATCTTCTTTTTGGCCTGTTGATAGGTAGATTTTCTTGTGCGAACTGCAAATAAAGCGAGCTCGATCTTCAGTGATATTATTCCAACTAGCAATTGTGCGAGTGGAACGAAATTCTTTACCCGGTTCAAGTGTAGTATGACTGACCAACCACTTATATACGCGCCGAGATTCAATAAAACAGATTATTTTCTGATGAATGAATTGGACGAGATATACCATTGTACCAGCCGCCGCTCCGCCAACAGCACCAACTATGATTCCATCAATAACTTTCACATCCATCGATAGCTCCCCATGACACTTAACACCCCACTTAGGGGCACAAACACGTTGGCTAAAATACTAAGCGTAGCGAAGGGAGCCAACGTGTTTTTGTCCCAACGAGCGCGAGCGAGTGACTACAGTGGTTTGTTAGCTGCTGTAGCCAAATAACCACCAAAGCCAATAAATGTTGTGCCAAACAACCTGCATAGCAATTTAGATGTTTTGCTACTTTTTATTTTTAATTGCGCCCGGTGAGCTGCATAAGCGTAAGTGGATAAGCAAACCAGTGACATAAACATAAAGCTGACTACTAACAAGGCAAACTGTGGCAAAACTGGACTCGATAAAGAGATAAATTGCGGAAATAAGGCGATTGTAAATATTAAAGCTTTAGGATTGGTTAACGCGATAACAATGCCTTGGCCATATAGATAGAGCAGATTCCTTTTAATATTGTCCTGTTTTTTTATTTTAAGCATAAATTGACCTGAGATAAGCAACTTCAGACCAAGGTAGCAGAGATAAATGGCACCAATCGATTTAATCAATGTAAATGCGAGAGCCGATTGAGTGAGTATGACGCTCAAACCTAAAACGGAAAGAGTAGACATAACAAATAAACCGGTGATGTTTCCGAAAACCGTAACTAAAGACAATCGAAAACCAACAGAAATGCTGTTTACTGAAACGAGGAATGCGGCGGGGCCTGGTGTCGCAGTTGCGATCAAGGCAAGTAAACAAAATGATGCCCAGTTTTCCAGAAGCATAAAATTCCTTTTAAGCAGCTAACACCCAACTTTGGGGCACAAATACATGGGCTAAAATAACGAGCGAAGCGAGGGAGCCCATGTGTTTGTGTCCCAGCGAACGCAGTGAGCGCCAACAGTTGTTTGTTATGCGCCGCTATTTCAATAAATCCGGGTGTTTCATTAGATACTCAAATGCCCAAGGTTGAATGTTATATGCAAATACATCTCTATAATGAGACAAGTTTGAGGCTTGGCGAATTATCATCGCTGCTTCAAGCTCCTTTGCGACACCGTCGGAGTAGTGTAAAGAAGTTGTTCTAGTGTTCCTATCTATGTACTCAGACAGGACCCTTTTTTCATCGGGAGTTAACTTATGAAGTCTTTTTTGGGACTCTTTTAAGTTAAAGTACCATTTAATTTTTTTTGCGATATATTTTAATGCAGGCTCCAGAATATTGGCAGCGACAAAAGATAGACTAAATAGCCAAGTAAAACCTAGCCAAAGTTTTAATTCTTCCTTTACACCAATCAAGCCTATTTTGGTAAGTAGCCCATCAGTTCCGAATAGCAATATCGAAGAAATAACGCATATGATAAACGCCTGCTTTGTCGATAATTTGAACCACTCAAGAATTTGTTTAAAATCCACGTATAACTATCCTTAGCGCATAACGCCCGAATTTGGGGCCGACTGAAAGGAGGTCCAAAGCCACGAAGTGGCTGATCAACATACGCTTGTTAGCAGTGTATTGCCACCAAACGCTACCTTAAATCTTTAGCGTCAGCTACTAAACCACCGCGACTAAATAGCCTAAGAAGCAATTTAGGCATGTAGCCTGCTATGGCCACGTAGGAAAAAGACACAGCACCTAAGAACATACCAATTGCCAATTCCCAGTTTTGATACTTACCTGGACCGCTTTCATAAATGGAAATTAATGTTAGGGCACAAACAGCCCACATTAAGATTGCAATAAAGAATGAAAGAACTCTGAATAGTGGTCTAGCTTCGTTAGCTTTCACAAAACTCCCTGTACTGCTAACGCCCCAAGCAGGGGCTATTTTGAGCGCAGCGAGAAATAGTCCCACTGCCTTGGTTTGTTAGCAGCTACGCTGACCTTTCGCGGCTTTGCCGCCTACACTGCCAAACCGTAATGCTTTGTTTAATTTAATAAAACTTACTCTAAAACAACCTGACGGGATTGGAAACAACAACTGGTGTTTTTATTTACCTTGGACTGGTGGTTAGCAGAGAGAACCCCGATAGGAAACCTAGGGAAACTGCGAATAAGCCCTGCAATTTAGGTCTGGATCGAGACTTTGTACTGCCAGCTTAACTTTTGAACGCCAAATTTCCTATTTCGGCCAATATACTGCCGTTTTAGGCCTGATTTCGCCCCTAATCCGGGCCATTCCCGGATTTCAGACAGACTTAGGCTGTCGTCGCAACATCTGATCAACTTTAAACACGTTCGCCAGAGTGAATAACATAGCCAATTGACTGTCGTTTTTAACCAGTCCCTTGTAACGAGCTTTGATAAAACCAAATTGGCATTTGATGATGCGAAACGGGTGTTCAACTTTTGCTCGGATACTGGCTTTCAGGTATTCGATATTGATGGCTGTTTTGTTCTTGCGGGGATGCCTCTTTAGTGCACGGACTTTTCCGGGGCGTTCGGCAATCAGCCATTCCACATTCGTATCTTGCAACTCTTCCCGTTTCTCTGCTCCCTGATAACCGGCATCGCCAGAGATGAATTCCTCGTCGCCGTGCAACAGGTTTTTCAACTGATTCAGGTCATGTTCGTTGGCGGCGGTAGTCACCAGCCTATGGGTCAGGCCACTCTTGGCATCCACACCAATATGAGCTTTCACGCCGAAGTGCCATTCATTACCCTTCTTGGTCTGATGCATATCCGGGTCACGTTCATTCTTTTTATTTTTAGTGGAGCTGGGCGCTTCAATAATCGTGGCATCCACCAGTGTGCCCTGCGTCATCATCACACCGCTGTCCGTCAGCCATTGATTGACCGTTTTGAATAATTTGCGAGTCAGTTTGTGTTTTTCCAACAAGTGCCGGAAATTCATAATGGTGGTGCGGTCAGGAATAGCTTTGTCCAGTGACAGTTGTGCGAACTGGCGCATTGAGGCAATCTCGTACAGCGCGTCTTCCATGGCTTCATCACCAAGGCTATACCATTGCTGCATACAATGAATGCGAAACATGGTCTCAAGCGCATACGGACGGCGACCATTGCCCGCTTTAGGATAAAAGGGTTCAATTACTTCCAGCAGTTGAGTCCACGGCAACAAGTTGTCCATCCGGGATAGGAAAATCTCTTTACGGGTCTGGCGGCGTTTGCTGGAAAACTCGCTGTCGGCAAAGGTTAACTGGTGACTCATAGACGTTAATGGCTGTGATCTACTGTACTGCTATGATCTCACATCGGGGACTTATTCGCATCTTCCCTAGCCCAGAACCAGTAGAACAGACATCCAGTAACTACGGGAAACCTGGAGTTGGCCCTAAATTACCGAAAGGGCAAAAATAACTACCACTAGACACTGTATAAAAACACAAGTAGTATAAATATTATATGCAAAGAAAGGAGCTTATTATTATGCCACCGTTAATACTTACTATAGTGATTGTTCTGGCTATTATTGGTTTGGTTCTTTATAGAGATTTTAAACGTGAGCATACAGCTAATGAGAAGGTTGATAGAACTCACATTGATAATAGAGTTAGAAAGGAGAAGGTTGTCTCTTTGGCCAATAGCTACAAAAGGCCATTAGATCTGCGACAATCTATTTTTCGTGACTAATTAAAATGAACAAGGTCAAACTTGACCTGGCAACACTTCTGACCAGAGCACTACTAAGCCTGACAACAACCAGCACAATCAATTCGTCGGCTTATGGTCTAAAGCTGCCAACCAACTTTAATTGTGTCATGTCCGCTTATCACCTAAGCAGATATACCATTTCAGACATAAAAAAATGCCGACGGTCAGATTTGGACCCTGGAATAGTTGGGTGAACCACACCTAATTAATTTGAGATTTTAATAGATAGATCAATTGGAATGAGGGGGAATTGTTCGCGGATATCTTGAACACTATCTCGGAATTCAGCTAATTACAAATAGGCTGCTTCACCTTCAGACAAGACATGATGCTCCCTATCTATCTTTATGCCTTGAATTTTCACGCTGCTACCTCGCGATGGGACATCCTGAACTCTTAACCAAGGCTTATAGCTTTCACTTTCGCCGATGCCGTATTTGTTCTTAAGGGCACTTTGGAAATCTTCAAACGTTTTTGATTCTCTGAAGCGGGGCAAGTTACTGATTCCAATACGCTAACTACTACAAATCAGTATAGATTAATGTACAAACTTTATTATGCGGAAACAGCAAACCTATCGTGTAGCGACTAAAATCGTGCCTTATGCGAACAGTCACTCAAAATTTTTAGGTTTCTTTTTACCGTTGCTGTTAAGCCTGTACCTAAACATATTCTAATAGATGTCGAAGACACACCATCCGGGAAGAATATCCCACTATCCGAAATATGGAGCCCGGCTTTACTACACAATTCAATCAATAATGGAATATCGGTGTCTAAAGGAAGCGAAATCCAATGGATAAATCCACCTTTAGGTGGGTAGTAGAATGTTCCTGATGGAAACGTATCGGCTATCAAATTAGTCAGATAATCTGTTACGCTGCTCAATTTGCTTCTTAAATTTTCACAATGATCTTCGAGGTAATTTCGTTCCAAAAAGGCAGTAATGATATTTTGGCCAATACTCGATACTGAGAGGTTACGCGAAAACATTTGCGCCAGTATTTCAGTGCGATACTGGCCTGGCACACACCAGCCCATTCTGTAGCCAGGCGCCACTGTTTTGGAAAACGAAGAACAATATATGGTTGATTCTTTCCCGTATGCTTTTATGGCCTTTGGACGGTTTTCCGTGGGAAGCAAATCGTAAAATACATCATCCTCTACTATCGGAATTTGTTCTCCCTCGCAGAATTCAACGAGTTCAATCCTAGCGCTATCAGGCATCGTGAAGCCTCTAGGGTTCTGAAGCGTAGGATTCAAAAATACTGCTGATATTTTTTGGTGACGTGCAGCAATTTTGAGCTCTGAAATATCAATACCGGTAAATTGATTTGTCCTGATTGGCAGCGCTCTCTTTCCAAGCCGCTCTATAATTTGTAGCAAGCCATAGTAAGTTGGGTATTCAATGGCGACAACTCCCTCGCCAGGCGCAGCTGCTTCAAGAGCAAGCTCAAGAGCCACAGTGTCACCCGATGTGATTAGAATATCGTCAGGTCCGCATGAGACACCACGAGACACCATTAAGCCGGCGAGGCGTCTACGCAATTCGGTCAGCCCAGGTGGAGATAAATAGCCGGTTTCCAGCTCTTCATATCGGTTAGCACAAGCCATCATGCACTTTTTCAGATAAGCATCCGGCTTGAGATCATCTTGGAGGACAGCCGAACTTAACGACGATTTTTTCATCTGGCCTGCTTTAGCAAGCATGTTTACGACAGCATGGTTTACATTAACCAATACACCGTTGTAATCGAGGTTGTTTAATGGAGGGTTTGAAGAAGGGGTAAGCACAAAATACCCCCTCTTAGGTTTAGCTTCGATGAAACTGCTTTGCTCTAAATCGCTAAGAGCACGCTGAATAGTAGCAAGCGATACATCAAACAGTTGACTCAGGCTTCGAATAGATGGAAGTTTATGACCTGTGGGCCACTCCCCGCTTTGGATTTGAAGTGCAATCCATTTCCTAACAGACTTCCATCTTTTTTCACTACTATTCATCAAGCCAGCCATCAATCACTATGTTCATGATTTTATTATGCTATTTATTTAACAATGTATAGCATCAAACCGCTAACGACAGCAACAAGGCTAATATTAACTACCACCAGCGTAAATCCGAACTGTACTAATTTGTGCTCTTCTTCACGACTTGCACCAGCTAAACCAATGATCATCGACAATATAGATAATGATCCTAACGCACCGTGACCCGCAGCACTGTTTACAATAGCCGCCAGCCATGGCCCCGACTGCTCTACCAACAACTGGATAGAGGGCATTACCAGAGTATTTCCACCAACGTTTGAGCCTGTCACATAACCGGCTAAACCTGCCACGAAGGAAATCATTGGCGCGAGTGTGAAATCAGACAGTGATAAGAGACTCTGCTGTGTTTGGTACAAAAAGCCCGCTTTAACCATGATCTGCGAAAGTAGCAAAAAGAAAAATATAGTCAGTACCGGCTTTTTAGCTCGATTCCATAATTCTACTGCACCAATGTTGGCTCCTGTTTTACCAAATTTGGTAAATGCCATGACGAACGCGACGACAGCCAATGCTAGACCGGGAGATGAAAGAGGTTTCCAAGATACACTCTCACCAGCGACGATGAATGCACTATCCGCATTAGTGGCAAGGAAAATCAGTCTGGCAACAATTATGATCCCCAACAACAGCAAATATGGCCATGCCTGGCGAGGCCATTTCGCGAGGCTTCCAGTCGAGAAATATGACCATAGTAGTCCTATCACACAAACAGACACTCCTGCCATAACACCCGCTATTTCAGGGCCAGTACTCAGACTTACGGCATAAAGTACCCCAACAAAGATGCAGGCAACCGCAAACATTGACCCCCACGCTTTCAGACTGCGGTTACCTGCTAACCAAAGTGCAACGCCAGTTAGCACTAAGAACACCGGACCACTCAAAATAGCAGAATGGCTCCCTAATTCATTTCCTGTTTGGCCAGATAACAACCCACCAATTAAAGTTGCCAGGCCGAGGGTTCCCCATGGCATAACAACCATGCCACAAAGCGCAATTCTCAGCCCAATTTCACGACCAAACAACCCCATCAGTAACGGGACGGTCGCAATGAGTGACACACCAAATCCAGTCATTGACTCCAGTAAAGGAGCAAGGCCCAGGACAACAAAAATAACTTGTGCGGAGGGAGACCAACCAAGATCTTTTACCCATTCCCCAATTGCTTTTGGTGCACCAAGCTTTTCCACCAAAATAACGAAGGCTAACCCCGGCACGATTACGCTTGCCGTGCTCAGGAATAAAACTGATGTGTCCTTGGTGATTGCCCACGCAATTGCGTCACTGAGCGGATCGGCCCATCCAGTCACCCATAACGCAAGAACCAATAAAACACCCAATATAGCGGCTTGAACAGGAGGTCGTTTAAAGGCCAGTATTAGCAGTAAGACAAGCCATACTGGTGATATCTGTAATAACAAAGAAGCTGACATGTAGAATTCCCTTTAATCGAATGTTTGACCAGAATATTGAGTTTGTATGAAAGACTCTCTCTGGATAATCGTTAAATACCAGTCATTTAACTTCGGGAATGACTCAAACCCGGGCAAACCTCTGAATACAATCCAGTCCAACGCCGTACCGAGCGCCAGGTGACCAATGTTCAGCGGTCCGTCAAGATCATCCGAATTTTCCAAATATTCATACGCGGCTAAAAGTTTGCCAGCTTGACCATCAGCGTATTTTTGCCAGCGCATTCCCTCGGGTCTTCTTTCAGTTTCGGTGCGATAACGAATGCCAGCATCACAAATTCCTTGAGCCAAAGCCTCTAACCGCAAGGTTGTAAAATGCAGAGCTGGATCATCTGGCAATAGTTTAGGTCCAGAAGATAGGGCATCAAAATACGCACAGATAACATTGGAATCATAGAGCGTTATTCCACTATCCATAATAAGCACTGGTACTTTGCCTAGAGGATTAGCCGCGTAGACTTCCTCATTCCGGACAACGGGACTTGTTTCGTGGTGCACGACTTCTATGAGACTATCGAGCAGACATTCTTTGGCCACAACTAACGCCTTTCTCGCAAAGGGTGAGTGTGTCTGATATAGCAGCGTCATTAACATGAGTGTTTCCTTACTGTTTTAATTAAAAGCTATTGCTGATTGTGCTATCCGGTGAGCATCCATGAAGAACTTCGAGGGTGCACCGCCTGATGCGACATAATGGTTGTAATAACACGCCCCCTCAGTGAGTGGACCAAGCACCCAAAGGTGTCTCTGTACCTGCCCTCGTTTACTTCGAGCGTTATAATTTTCATCAACATTTACGGCATCAAACCCAGGCACACCTTGCCTGCCTTGCACAACACCGATTTGGTTTAGTTGTTGTATAAGAGCGCTTGCAGAGCTTTCCACACCCGAGCTTGACACATAAGCGTCAAGTACCAGTTTTCCGGCATCGTTACACTCGGCTGACGGGTGCAGAAACTTCACCAAGCCAGCTGCATTTAATGCAAGCAACTCAGCGATACGCTCTTTCTGAGGCCCAGCTACAAGGCGATTTATAATTTTGTACCATGGGCCATAAAATACTTTTTGTGACTCTTCTGTGAGTCCGTCAAAATCGACAATTTCACGAAGTACATCTCTAAGGTCGCGAAGTACTTCTGCAGCAGCCTTTTGTGGGCTCAGTGACACGCCTCTTCTGGCTTCTTGCAAATCAACATCCATTGTTGAACACAACCAGTCTTCATATGCGCTGGCATCAACGTTTTCAGGTAGTTTTTGCGACAAGAGAGATTCGAGATCAATTGTTCCCAGATTTTGTTCAAGTGATTCGAGACGATCGATTACCTGAAGCAAATCGCCAGTGGGGCTGCAATTCACGACCGCGCGCAACGATGTAAGTACTTCATGTCGCTTTTCTATATTTCCCTTTGAGAAGGCGATCGAAACCGCAGCTGCTCGCATTTCAAGTTTCAGCAGAGGTAAAATATCCTTTTCAAAGTTCAAGCGCCCACCAGGGCACGACTCACGCAAATGATTAACCATCCGAATATTGAGTACTACGGGCTTATAACGCGGGTATGATGCCAAGCCCGACGGTCTGGCCTTGTAAGGCAAACCATCCCTTGATTGCATATAGATCATGGGTTCATTGCCAGAAGCAACATATCGGCAATGACCATCTGTTGAATAGACGAAATGCCCTCCGTTTCCGACAGTTAGTGCAGTGATCGCATCCATTGCACCTAAACCCATTCCTTTGACCAAAACCGGCTTTCTCGCAGGAATGTGCATGACTGTTTCAGGTAATGGATAAATATTCGCACAGGATGCCCCTTGCCTCCCCGTATGACCAAGGGCAAGAATGAGTTCGTCAACCTCAAGCCCTTTTCCCTTCTGATTTTTAAGCAAATATGGCCCTTTCCCTTCTACAGAAGCCACCAGCTCTCGATGAACAGTTACAGTAACGTTTGCACCGGCACTGCTTTTTAACTGATCAAAGCATTCACTTAAATAAACCCCCAATAACCACCGCGGCAGAAAGTCATCCTGGTTCACTAATCGGCCTGATTCACTGACTTGCTTTGAGACAGCATCTATCCGGACGTCATTTTGCTGACACCATTGCAGAAAATCAGGGCCAGTTCTTTCCTGCGCGTTAGGTAAACCATTTAGTGCCGCTCTGTCTGGATATGCGCTCAATTGGCCGGCAACTGTGTTCAGCAGAAGGTATTTTGGCTGAGAGATACTGTGTACTCCGGTGCCCGGTGTATTAGGTTCAAATACATGAATTTCGACACTCTGTTCTGGCAACGATTCAGCGATTGATAAGATCCGCTCGAACACAGATAAACCGCGAGGTCCACATCCAACTAATCCAATTCGCTTTACCATCGACTTTCCTCCCCAAAAAAGTGTGGTATTTGAATGGCCCTTCCCTCTTTAACCGCTCGATTATGCACAACATTACCAAGGGCCAGGTCGAGAATACCCATTCCGAATGGGGAATAGATTATGGGCTTGTCGTAGCTTAGTGGTATTTCGTCTCTTACAACCTGGGCAACGGTTCCAGTTACAAAATTTCGGTTACCGTACTTTTGCTCTGCTAAATGCGGGGATGTATTTGCCTTAATACAATGGTCAATGTCATCAAAGAAGTTATATGCTTGGTTAACTATGTCCGCCCCAAGATCACGGAGGGAAATATTTAAAACAATTTGTCCAGGTTTGAATGTCGCTGGGTCCAGAACATATGGCTCACCAGCATTTGTAGCGAATACCACGACATCTGCACTTAATGCTTCCATTAATTCGGTTGAACGAGCTGCCAAAACCCCGTTTTCCAGAGCATAATTAACAAGGGAGATGGAAGATTCCGGATCGAGATCATTAACTACCAACTCTTTTACTAACCAGTCATCCGCACAGAACATTTTTAGGATGTTTCTGGCAATGACACCTCCACCGACAATTGCCAGCTTCTTCACTTCACGCTTACGTCCACAAAGTTCATATGCTCCAAGTACAGCTGATGCAGCTGTTCTAACCGCACTTATAAGTGCAGATTCCATAAATGCGAATGGATATCCTGTCTGGGGATCATTAAGAACCAATACTGCCGATGCCCTTGGCAAACCGACCTTAATGTTGTCAGGATAACTAGCAATCCATTTAATACCTGACACCGCTGTTAACTCAGATGTAATAGCCGCAGGCAGAGCGATAATTCTATTTTGAGGCTGTTCTGGGAACTTTAAGAAATAACTATCCGGGTTCACCGTGTTGCCAGCTTCATGGGCCTGGTAAGCACCGCTGACGATATCAATTGCTTGGTTACCGAGCTGGCACAAGATTTCTTTCACTACTCCACCAGAAATAACGTTGAAGGTAGGGAGTTCTTTTTTATGCTTAGTCATACTTATGCAACCTCAGAATTTTTAGTCATTTCAGGGAAAGGTAAAAGTGCGTTTGAATCGAACCTCGATTTAACCCATTCATCGGAATAGATGGTATCGAGATACCGCTCCCCTAAATCAGGAGAAATCGCTACAACGATGTCTGAAGGCTTAATCAATTCACCATACTGATGCACCGCTGCCATAACAGTGCCGGTTGAACCACCGGTGAGGAGACCGTATTTCTGAGCCATCCATCGACATGCTTGAATGGCCTTCGACTCGCTGATCATCATTTTGTCGTGTATACCAAATGGCTCGAAAATCTCAGGTAAACGGCTGGTACCCAATCCCGGGATGTATCGAGTCGATGGCGGAAATCCAAACGTAATTGAACCGACGCTATCTACAGCGATCACCTTTGTCTCTGGCCGATGTTCCATAAAATATTTTTTGCAGCCCATAAGGGTGCCTGTTGTACCCGCGCCAACGAACAAATAATCAATATGGGGGAACTGGCGGGCAATGGCTCTTGCCGTAGTGCAGTAATGTGCACGTGGATTTGCTTGATTCCCGTATTGATTAATCCACAAGTAATTGCTGTGTTCAGCCAAAAGCTTTTGAATAGTGTTAATACGGGTTTGTAAATAGCCTCCATTATCATCACGTTCCTGGACTACGATGACGTCGGCGCCATAAGCCGCTATGAGACGGCGATTGGTATCTGATGTGTTCGGGTCTACAACACAAGTAAAGTTGTATCCCCTTTCAGCGCATACCATGGATAAAGCCACACCTAAATTTCCAGAAGAGGACTCTATCAATTTGGTATTTGGCTTGATTTTCCCTTGTTGCTCTAAGTCATCAATGACTGAGTAGGCTGTTTTTAACTTAATGCTTCCTGCAGGGTTTAATCCCTCTATTTTGAGATACATCTGACCGGCACATAAACCCGTCACCTTCTTGTAAAGGTCTTCATTAATCAAAGTTGTATTCATCGTTTATCGTCCTGAATTGAAAGTATCCAAACAAACCGATGCATAAACAGGTGTTAGTGCACGGAACCAAATTGCGAAGAGGTCTAATGCCAATCTGCTGTTTGGTTGTGCGTAATGTGCAGGAATGGAAGATCAGAAATAAGGTACAGATAGGAGGGGTTTTTCAATACACTGACAAATGTGTAAATTTCATAATATCTTTATTAATTAGACACATAACTTTAATAAAGCAAACTTCACTTGTCACTTTACACATCGTAAATCTTAGTAATATTGCATTACTCAGAAATGTATTCCCCTGCCTTTCTTTTTAGAAGATTGATGTTTTTTCGTAAATTAGTTAATACTTAATTTAGCTGGAAATGAGTTGCACCAGTAACAATCTTTCCAATAAGGGTATTTTGAATGAGAAAGGGTATCTTAAGTCTTTTACTATTATTAGTTGCCTTATGTCTAGTTAGTTGCATGTCTCATCAACCATTCAGACCTAATATAAACAAACAAAAAAATGAAGGGATGAGTAGTTACGATATTGAAGCCTGCGAAGAAAATTACTTTGGTACTGATCCAAATAGAAAGGAATGTAAGGATAGCGCGTTTTTAAAATATCTGACCAATACACAAAGCGAGTTTCATTTGGCGTTTGCTGAATTTGATGACCAAGGACTCCTCCATAACCCTAAGAACGTCAAATCTATACTTAATAAATACAAAACTATCGTAGAAAATTCACAGAATCATTCCGTTAACGGTATCGAACAGTCTGTCATATTTTTAGTTTATGTACACGGGTGGCATCATAGTGCTCGCTACGACGATAACAATGTAGAGAAATTTCGGGACTTGCTGAACAAAGCGGCAACATTTTTCAATCCAACCAATACTGTATCCGGTGAACAAAGAAAAAAAGTAATCGGTCTTTATGTCGGATGGAGAGGCGATTCTATTGAGCTTCCAATTTTAGATATGGCGACGTTTTTTGATAGGAAAAACACAGCACATGAAATTGGTACTCAAGGGCTATCAGCCTTAATGCTTCAGATTGAAGACGTGATGAAAGTCCAAAAGAACGGCACATATCAACAGCAAAACAAAGATAAATTGATTTCAATTGGTCATTCCTTTGGGGCCGCAGCGTTGTTCAGCGCAACAGGTCCATTGCTGGCTGAAAGAGTTGTAAATTCCAGTCGTTTTGCAGCCTCAGGCAAAGTGAAAGGATTTGGTGACCTAACTATCCTTCTTAATCCAGCATTTGAGGCTATGAAGACATTAAGCTTATTCCAACTTTATCAAAATGACTGCATGGACTATGGGAGGAATCAACCGCCAAGGCTAGTAACATTGAGTTCTGATGCTGATTGGCCAGTTAAAAATGGGTTCCCTATTGGTCGTCGTCTAGGAATAATGTTCGAAGAACACAGCGAAGATAAAGAAATCGATTACTGCTTTACAAATGAAAATCAAAGAACCCAAAATCCAGGGATCAGGCCAAAAAATATGACTCGAAAAATTGATTCATATTTTGCGGATATTCGCTCAGTTACGCATTTTGGCCCATTAGTCACTCATGACATGACACTAATCAAGGTAAAACCAAATGAGAAAACCGACTGCCCAGAATCATCTGAGTTAGATAAGTCAAATGAGCTAATGTTTTCAAATTTTCTCGGTAGCGAGAATCCACTTTGTCCAAATGTATACGATATCAGGTCTTGTGAAGTACTGGAGAGTTTCCAGGTAGATCGAGACAGTTATAAACAGCTAATTAATAACGATTTAGAATGCAAACCAAGTAATGATGAAATTGTACTGAGGGTGGTACCGCGCTTTATTACCCATCCTTCAAGCCCCTTTATGAACATTCTTGTTTCGGAGGATATTATGCCAGGTCACAACGAAATTTGGGGGCCTGCTGTACAATTATTCTTCTTAAGCATGTTAGATCTGACCGTAGAGGATACTAGCTTACAGATGCAATTACAGAAGCTAAATTAGGCCGCTTCATTAAATATCACCCAGCAGCCATCAATAGAAAGCTATTTGGCCACAAGAATGATTGTAAATAGTCAGCCGTAGTGTTTACGTCGACGTTGAATAGACGCTCTATTTTTGGCTTGCAATAGTTGGCTCAATTTCAATATGAACATCAGCACCTTTGCCTGTTTCACATTGGAAAACGGTCGTCTTTAGGTCTCCTGACCTCGTTACACAGCCGCCATAGAGATCGCTTTGGTAAATGACTGCAGTTGCCTTGTTGTAAGGCAAAAAGTGTGAATGACGATTTATTCTTGGATTCAGTACCCGCAGCCGTTTGTCTTCCAGAGTAAAACTCAACAAGGTGCTCTGTGCCCACTCTATCCTTCTTTACTGTTGCAACAACAATTTAAGATGGTGCTGAGTTGGCACCGAAAGTTGAAATAGTTCCTAATATGAAAACTGCTACTTTTCTATAAATGATTTTACCTCTATGTTTTATATCAAATGTTCGGCGATTGCCTGTAAGAGCGCACTTTTTTAAAGCTTAGCTATTGAGGTGATTTGAAACGCAATTGAAGGGCCGATTTTTTAACTCGCCATTTCTAAGCCTTTCTTCCCAAAATCCAGTTGCGGCCAATCGCCGAAAGCTTCAGCATAGAAATGTCTGGATTTTGCTCTACGATTGAACGTAATACTTTTTCCGGGACTCCAATATGGTTTGCCGCGGCGTGATACGAAGTCCAATACCTTCCTGCTACTTTTACCCCTGTTCTGTCTGCATCAGGCAATTTCTTTATAGCTCGTTCTAACGTCACCAATTGCCAGCTGGAAGATTGAGTTAATAATTTTTTAAGTGCAGGCACAGTTACTAAAAAATAATCGGCAGCTTGGAGTTCGTCGTTAAAAACCTGATTTCCAATCCTGACGGTTTGGCCTTTTGTTTTGTTTTGATTTTGCGCTTGCTTTAAAACCTCTTGTAAATCCTCATCGCTCGCAGAGACCATGTAAGAGTTTCGATTAAACTCAGGTACGGCTCGGGACAACGCACTTAGTGAGGTATAGCACTGGCCAGCCCACTCTATGTTTGATTTTGGAACATCGGATAACTCAATGTTTGATATTTCAGCTGCGTATCTTTGACGGCGACTCGTATTCACTTTGTTTGGCCAGTCAATTAGCTCCAGAACTTCAGTGAGGTTAATATGATTAGTCAACCATCGCTTATTGACCAAAGCTAGTGAGGTGGCTGAAAGAACGAATTGAGCCTCTATTTCGTTCATAGAAATACAAAAACCTTTCCGGTAGGGGTATAGGTTCACCACGAACCGCGTATCCTGAAAATTGGCCCCAGGCTCCCGGACCTTGTAATAAACAGATGTTGCATTGGCGCCTATGCTAATAGTGCCAAGAACTTCACCGGAATCTGCCTTCAGCGTTACGTAGTGGATATTCCCGCGAACATACACGCAAGCATTAAGCTGAGTAGCGAGTATTTGTTTTGGTAGGGTCATAGATGGACCTGATATAGGTTAAGGCAAAGGGAAAGGTGCTGGACTCAGTGTATGAGTGATGGTTGATTGCGGTTGAAACTCAGGATGTATCAGCCGATCTTTAGGTATTTCCATGCACCAATTTTAAGAGTTTTCCCGAAAGCCTTTGCGTCCTCTTTCAGCTCAAATCCCTTCACCCCCATTTTATAAAGCTCAGAAATTGCTGCCATGGAGTTATCAGGTACCAGATCACTTGTTCTAGTTCGTACGCCGTTTTTGATTTGTTCAAACGGAATCCAATTGATTTGCTTTGGACTCACGTTTGAACCATCTGGCATATAAAATTTGGGCACATTGTGTGTGGTGACAACGAAGAACATCCCTATTTCCTTTTATCAATTCAGCATTAATAAAGCATGACTATGCGGCCGTTTTGGTATGCCCAATAGTGTCAGTTTCTTTCTGTGAAGAACCTTCAACTTTCACGACTGGCCAATAGGCTTGTAATTTGGGTTCCGGTCTATATGCCGTTAATGAGTCATGTCGCGCTTGGCGCTTATAATTGAACAAAATAGCACTGATTATCAGCATGAAGATACCGGTAATTACAACAAAGCCAAACATATGCACAATCCTACGTCTAAAACTACTGTGGCTTCCCAGTATAGTCACGGTGAATCACAGCGCATCAACAATCTGGATTAACCTGAAATTAGTATTTACCCTTTGATTTATTCTGTCGATACACCATATCCAAAGCCCTGGATGATATGTTTGGTCTTTCTTCCAGTAACTTTTGTAAGACTTCAACAGGTAAACAGTGAAATACTGCCGCATTATTTAACGCAGGCCACCAGCGACCGGCGACCTTCACTCCTACCCTTTTATCGTCAGGCAAAGCTGTCACCGCCTTATTAAAATCCACCTTGATCCACGATGCTTGCGATAGATGAAGTGTCTTCATTGCATCTAATGTAACCATGAATTCTGCCGCCATGGATTCGTAAGAGTCATATTCTTTTGTGCCTATTGCCGGCTTATAGCTCTTCTCAATAATTAACTTAAATCGTTCAGGGAGGTCTTCATCATGGATATCGTATAGGTCAGGATGAGGAGGGATCTTTGGGTTTTCACTCAACAGAGTAGTTAAGTGATGATAATGCTTCGAACCAACTCTCAAATTTGATTCAGCACTCTTAGTAACATACAAAGAGCCTTTGGAACCTTTCTTTGGAACCTTATTAAACATTTCCACAAAATCTAATTTAGGCATTGCTACGCCACTAATTTTAGATTTTGTTAGCTTCTCACCGACGATTGCAGCGACATCACCAATGAGCGTCTGCAGAGTTTGATTAACCTCATCTAATGGCAAGCTGAAACCTTTTTTGTATGGGTAAAACTTGATAGAGCGGCGTAAGTAGGTCTTACTCAAACTGCCACTTACTTTCCTGAATAACAGCCCTTGTATGATGAGTGATTTGGGTGCCAAAGACACTTCTATATCTAACCAGTGGTCGTCCCCTTCAATAATGGACAACCTGGCGGTGGTGGGGTGAACCGTTTGAACAACTACATTCATGAATGTTAACTTTTATCCTGTATTCTTGCTTCATAGATTGGTTTGGCCTTTTCGAAACCGGATTCAGTCAGCAACCAATTTAGGCTTAAATCTTCACTGCGCAACAACCGTATAAGACCATTTGCCTTTAATGTGTGACATGATGTACGGAAATTCCTACACGCTACCTGATGTTCAGAGTTTTCATTAATAAATTTTAACAACACACCACTAGGCATTGGCTTTACCACTCCCTTTGACTGGATGTGGTAAAGAATGAAAAGTACTTTTTTTTGGATTTCAGACAGTCTCATATCTTTCCAATTCATGTGATACATGATTAAGAGAAAATAGCATACTAAGGTAACATTTAAATCCTTAAGTACACTCTACTGTACATCGAAAACTGACTTACCTTCGCATGTATACGCATTGTTTATCTGAATTTTAATTGCCTGCTCCGGCTTTAACAGGATGTTCATGCTGAACCTGAGCACGTAAAGGGCCATTCGAGCTGGAAACGCCTTTAAAGTGTCCTTCCACGTCCAGGAGTCCCCCATGCAGTTCTGCTCAATAGCAATATTGACTTCATTAAATTCATACATGCCAAATGAGAGTGAACTAGACAAAATTTCACTGACGGCTTGTTCAACCGGCTCGGGGTAGGCTTTCGATTTCACTAATTCAGCATAAACTTGACGAGTTGATAGCTTTACTTCATCACCAGAGTCTCCCACTCCACAGATGGCCATCGCACTTACAAGCAAAATAGAGCCGATAAACATATTTCGTCTAAACACACTTTTCTTTACGAGCTGCTTTGTCATTTCCATTCCAATTTCGTGTTGATGATTTTTAGTTCGCTTTCTCGACGGTTTAAGCGGAATAAAACCAGATTGAGAAAACATGCACCTTCCTCGATAAGAAAGGGGTACTCACTTTACGACGTTGATTGGAGTGCACAAATTCACGCGCAACTTCGTGTAACTTACTGGCAAGAATGCCATTTTCAAATGCAAGATCTAGCTTAATCACGAATGGTTTGACAACAAGATAACTAGACCACTGTACAAAAATACAGCATAATGATTAAAAAAATGGAGGTCTTTGTGAATCTATTACGCAGGCACATGATGGATATCGACGAACAGTTGGCTGAGTTGAAATCCTTACTTTTTAATACAGGTGATGGCGAGAACGCTATCTTCTTTGACATCCCACTTGTCACCAAGGAAATGGAGCAATCCATTATCGATAATGATTATGATGTGCTGCCAATTTCAGTCATTAAAGGCGAAGAGGCAAAGACACGCATTATCGCCTCTTACGCCGATATGTACGTCCAGGACGAGAAGTTTAGCCGACGGTTCGTTCACAAGTTCCCAGGTCTGCTACCCCTGGATATTGATCCGAAAGTTATACAAAAACTTTTGGAAAGGCTGAACGCGTCTAAAGCAGAGTTTAAGTCAGAAGTGCAGAAATTTGAGGACAAGCGGGAAAAGTGGGCGGAGGTGCATGATCGCTTTAACTACCTGATCACCACCACCGCATATCGAAAAGTCTACGGCTATTATGGTGACTACATGGCTTTTTATTTCAACTGGGCTCGACGACCTCGCACTGAAACAAAAGATGCTAAACATTGGGTTGAGCAATTAGAAAGGTCAAAGTCCAGGGGGATGCGCGGATTCACCGATAAAGCATGGCAGGAGAAGGTAGACCAAGAGATAGATATTGTTATGCAAAATGCTCACAGGAAACTGGTATCTCGCCGTCCAATTAAGCTTAGGCCTGAATGTACATGGCGCGATAAAGAAAAGAAAATGTCTACTGACAGTGCCGGCTTACCTTTTTTACTAGCTGGCCATAAGAACTTACCCAAGGTTACACACTTGAAAGATTATGTGAAAAAGGACGCGCCGGTCAAAGATGGGAAACGTGAGCTTATATTGCCCAGACTGTATCTCTATGCAGTATAACTAAACTGCTAGATGATAGGTGCAAGAGGGATGTTTCTATCCCTCTTTGGAACCTGATATCCGTCTTCGTATTAACAGTCCAGTAAGAATCAGAGGTATGCATATGAAAAATAAGCACTTAGCAAGATAATTACAGGACTGCCAGTTAACAATACCTTCATCTTTTAAGACCGCATAGTATGTACTGACTCATACACGATCTGACGGTTTAGAATTTTGAGTTCAACCAAATCAGACAGTCCGCAACAAGTTAATGTCCGAAAAGAGCGAATAGCGGACATTGACACAATCAAAGTTGGTTGGCTGCTTTAGACAAGAAACGGACATTCAAGATAGTAGTCATAATTAGCTTTACGCCACTTTCAGTTGTTTTTAAGAGTTAGTTGATGTTCTTAACTTAAAAAGCCATCAACAGCCCAAACTAAGATTTCAGTTACCCCAACATAGGCGCCATAGAAAAAAGGACAAGCTAAACTCAATATTAACAATGCATTTAGCTTTGGCATACCAACTAAGTAGAATGCAACAGACTTTGCATCTTCTTTACGCCAAGTTCTTGCATCAAAGGGAATTTCTTCCAATTCTTTTAGTTGTTTTCCTTCCACTAGCTCTATCGTCTTTAGTAAGTCTCTCACTCTATAGCTAATAGGGTTAAACCAACCATTTAAAAATGCGGTAGCTATTAGCACTAAATGAAGAATGGTAGGTGCTAGGTTGGTAAGTACAAGGAGTATTAACCAAATATTCTGCTGCGAAAAAGGGTTCTGAGTAAAGTTGTCTAGCATCTGCTTCGGATTCACTTGCCATCCCCAAAATGCCATGTATTCGAGTAGAGCAAATATGCAAAAGAACAGTGAAACGAGTAATACTAAGGCGAATAATAAGTCAGCTAAAATCCAAACCCACCATTGTTTAGGTTTGCTTTCGTAATGGCGTAGGCAGAACTGTGTAAAACTCACTGAAAACCAGTCTGAAATCGCATTTAATAAGGGAAGACTGCAAAGAAAGAACATACTAGTAAAAGCAAGTCCATCAATACTCCAAGCTTCTTTGTTAACTGATGTGAGCTTTGTTAGAAGCCAAGGGGCTACATTATAAAACATTACTGCAACAATTAGTACAACAGGGCTTAGAAGTCGAACTGTGACTCTCTTTCTTTCGGTAAAATATTTGTAACAATATGAGATAGCGACAGCGATAGCTAAAGCGCCAGCGACAGCGCCAGCGCCAGCGACAGCGAAACCGATAGCGACACCGCCAGCGCCAACGCCATCGGCAACGACAACGGCAGCGACAGCGGCAGCGACAGCGGCAATGACAGCTAAGAGGAGAGAAACGAATTCGTCTATGCCCGAAAACAGCGCTAGTTTTTTAAACGATAGATAATAAATGATTTTTTGTGAATAAAATACAGAGACTGGGATTAATAGAAACATCAACTTTACGAATACCGAGGACGGTGGTAAGAGGATTATCCGGTTGATCTCGACACCCTTGTCGCTGAAAAGCCAAGTCCCAATTAGTAAAAATAAGGGGTAAAAATATGCAATGAGTAAAGCACGATTAAACCCAGAAATATTGAGGCTTTCTTGTTTGTACACCCATTTAAATATCCTTTCGCTTTTATTTTTGAAATGCAACGCTAAACGTTGTTTCTCTCTTAGTCTTTCTAGCTCTTTTTTTCGGGGGAGCGTTAACTTAGGCCCTGTATCCAGTATCAGGTCCTCATAAACTTCTCTAAAATTAAACGGAGCTAACCAAAATTCAGGTTTAACGCGACATAGAAGCCAAAGTAGTCCACAACCTAACAGTGGAACAAGATATAAATAAGAAGCTAAAATAGCGGATATAGCATCATAGAGCGCTGCTAGTTCTTTCATCACTTTCCAATGTGCTTACCTTTAATACAAAGAACTTTACCGAAGAATACTTACTCTGAAAATGACATCGTTTAATCCACTCACCACATTTGCCATACATTGGTCGATTTGAAGAGCCGCTTCTCGCTCATAGATGCCATTAAATTATGAATGAGCCAACGGCCGCTTTACGTACAAAGCAGCCAAGGTAAGCCAGTACCAAGATGTCCGCTTTTGACCTATAGCTGAAATGTCAGATTTAATAGAATTCTTTAGTTGTACTCTGTCAGGTCAAGTTAGAACCTATTCACATAGTATGACCAAGAGCAAATAAACCAAAGCCAAACGATTATTGGTATTGAGTATTCCATGCTTTAAGTTCCTCTATTGCACGAACGTTTGTTATGTAAACATTTCCCGACCAACGTTTGTTCACTGAAAATACTATTGTCAGTCTTCTTAAATGTCCTCGAAAATTCGGGTATGAACTCCTAATTAGCGTCTTCCCTTAGTCAATTAGCGGACGTATGGTTGACTTTACCTCTAGTTTTCCATTGGCATTCATATGAACCGTCGCTTCACCCTTGGTACCAAAATCATAGGCCATTAATGCCATTGATAAAGGCGAGAATTGATGGCCAAAAATGACTGTTTGAACGAGTTTCGAATCCGCGGAATAACTTACTTGAATATCAAAATCATCCTCTTGGCATAAGGCATCCCTAATTACCATTTTAAAACACAGGTCTTTCTTCGTAAGAACTGATGCGTTATCTGGGCGTGCATCAGATGCGGAAATGTCTGACGCTAACTTAGATACTTCCACTCTTACAAATGCAGTCTCAACGAAGGCGGTCTTCGCCGCCAGGAAGTATGTGAATAAAGCGATTACGGCAAATATACTACTCAAACGTAAATGGAATTTGTTTCTTGTCTGAGGTTCTAGCCTTTCGGTATTTCTTTGCAATAACCATTCACACAAAAACACCAGCGCGATAATAAGCACCGTCAGTACGATAACCAGGATCAGTAATGAAGGGCGGAACATTCTTGGCTCAAAAATATGGAACGGAAAGTTCCACGTCACACCATATATTAGTAGCCCACCGCCAGCTAACATCATCGGAACAAGCTTACTTCTGTCACCTACCTGATCCGTGAACGAAGGGGCAAGTTGTACTAACGAGCTGAAACTGAAAAATGCAGCGCAGACAAATAATATATAGATAACTAATTCCAATGGTAATTCCTCGAGAGATGTAAGGTCTGGAGTATCATAACGGCTGATCAGACTGTGTAAAATTCACAAGCAAATCATGAAATTGAGAGCGCTACCGACACCGAAAAGGTAACGCCCCCAGTAAGAAAAGCAGGTTAGGAAGCTGGGTTTCTGTCGAACTCAGGATCCTCATCAATATACTTCTTCAAGGCTTCGAAATTTCTATGTTCTTTCTTATAGAACGTAAAGATGCCCCAAAGCATGGCCAGGCCAATCAGCAGGAAAATCACTGAAAAACACGCGACTGGGATGAGAGCCAGCGCAAAAATAATCATGCACCATTTAGTTATTGGGATGAATTTTCCAATGTCCTTTTGAACGTGGTAATGCATTGATTCCCTGGTGTCTGCACCATAAAATTTTTGGGCTTGATGTTTTATCTTCTGGTATTCATGAATTTTCATACAGCCTCCGATTAAAAGCTATATTTCGCAGAGAACTGCGCACGATCGACATAACCCTTTTCACCAGTGCTAACTTCGCGCTTTGCATGGCTCACCTCAGCTCCGAATGTAACCCCAGGGTGAGGTTCCCAAATTAGATTGGCTCGAAGACTGCTGACTTCTCGGTTTTGACCGGCGAGGATGGCTTGTTCATCAGAATGTGCAGACCAATAACCAGCAATCAGTGAGGAGCGTAATGAAGTATCCCATTGATGCTTATATGCAACGTAGCCAGCCTTAATATTGATCGAGCTTAGCGTGCCACGATCGTTAACATATGCGTCAGAAATAAGCCCTTCGCCCAGATAACGGCCTAAGGCGCCATAGGAGTAGCTGAACGACAGGTTATCATCATAGAACTTCAATTTACCTGCGATATTGAAGCCACCAGCAAGCTTATCTTCGTTTATAGCAGAAGTCTGAACGTCGTAATTCAGATAGCGTAATACCGCACCGACAGAAAATGAGTTTTCCCCACTCGCAAAATCATAGCGCGTTACTATGTCCGGAACAGAACCATTATCATCTTCGATTGTTACGCCTACAGCGTTAGTAACGTCAGTCTGAGAGTTTTCCAATGCAACATTAAAATTACCAAAGTTGAAGCGAACCTGCGCCTGGCGCGCGTAAATCGTCCCTTCAGTAGCCCCAAGATAATCGACAGTATCTGGCAAAGCATCAACGTTCATCAACGTTGTCCAAGTCTGACCTGCCAGTACATTGTTATAGGTGAAATATGCATGGCGCAATCGAGGCTCGTAGCTATTGCTGTACTCTTCATCACCGCTATCCGTAAGGAAGTCCATTTCAAAATATGAAGCCAACTGATCGCCGTTAGAAAACGTAGTGTTTGTTTTGAAATGGAATCGTGATTGCTTTGCTGTGAAATCGAGTCCTATCTGACTATTATCACCGCCAATTGGAATGCTTACGGGCGAAGCATATTCCTTAATGTTCGATTCCGGGGCTTCGCCATCCTGATACTGAGTAGCCAGCACATCTAACTTAATGGTACCACCGAATTCGACGGACGTACCTGCAGCATTGGCTCCAAATGCCGTGCCAATTGCAGCTACTAAAAGAGCTAATTTTTTCATTGTTACTCCAATACTAATGAAGTTGGAAAATGTTTGGTGTGAATGAACGGATATCGCTTACTTAATGCCATCCGATAGCCCCTTGCCAGGCTTAAAAGCAGGTATATTTTTAGCTGGAATTGTGATGGTTTCGCCCGTCTGAGGATTGCGGCCCTGTCGTTCTTGTTTATGCTGAACATAGAATTTACCGAACCCAACCAGCGATAACTCCCCCTCTTGCGCCAGTTCAGCCTGGACTGCATTCGTAAACGCATCGATAGCTCGTGCGGCACATGCCTTAGTGATATCTGCAGATTCGGAAATTACGTCGATCAGTTGTGATTTATTCATGATTGGGCTCCTCTTAAATGCTCCAATTAAACGTCGGACTTGAAGTTAAAGAGATAGGCAATTGATTTCCATCACCGATTAGGACTTAATCCAGAAAGTCGTCGAACACCTTATTTTTTCCTCCTAACATACTGCCAATTAAGCATTTTTGGACGACAGGATATGAAGAATTACAGATTTTTGGCGATTTTGATTTTGGTGGTAGTGGCCCTGGGTGCATTCAAGAAATACGGGCATCGGCTTCAAGCGCCTTTTGATGTCATGTACACCCCAAATAACCCTGCCGCAGTTGCAGGAGACTTCTGGGCATATGTCTTGAATTTGACCGAAGAGAACGCTGCCTCTCTTACGACAACGCCTGAATCATTCAAAGAAATCATTCAAGGCTACAATCCCGACGATGCCTACGAGCTACACAGCGTCACCCAGCAAGATGGGACCTATTTTGTAAAAACAACCATTACCGTAATCCGTGACAAAGTTTACAAAATCTCTCTTTTCACGGTAGTAACTTCAATCCAGGGTGACTATAAGGTCGATGTAGAAGCCACAAAAAAATCAGTGCAGGATTCTTTGTTGGATGATGTACTTAGCTATTACAAGGAACAGTTAGTCGACGTAGAAAAGGTCATAAAAGGCGTAGGTCTTAATGCAATGACGCGAGAAGAATTCGCGACCGTCGGCAAGCACAATATAAAGTCTCAGATGTGCGAAATTTCGAGCGAGCTAACACGGATTATTTCAGGCACTCCGGACGTGTTATTTAAAGAGTGCTTGGAGCTTGAGAAGTAAACGAGCATATTAAACGAGACCTGCACAATTCATGTGCAAGTACTCAAATCAAATTTAATAGTTCATGTTGCGGATATTTAAAAGTTTCATTTCGGTAATCTGTTTAAGAGAAGCATCTAAATATTCCGGCCTTGTAATATCAACTCCCAAACTCTGTATATGTTGACTAAAATCAAATTTCTTCATTTCCGGGTCTAGATCACTCTTTTTAGAGTGAACTAGAATATCTTCAATGGAAAGGTTCGTGCGATTAACAACTGAGCACAATAAATCAAATTCTTCTAACGTGATAAAATATATATTCTCAAGAGGTATCACAGCCGAATCGTCTATACCACCGGTTATTTCATCAATAGCTTCTCGTGCTATTGATTCATAAAAGATTCTGCCAGTCCCAAGGTATAACTCTTTATATGTCACAACAACTAAATAGCTCACACTTTTATACTGAACACTATTTACAGAGTTCTTTAACATATAGTTATTTAAAACATATGCCTGTTTTATTGCTTTCAATGCACTGGTCTTCACTTTCCCTAAAATCACTTTAGGATTATCTGACACTTTACCAAGATAGGGCAGCTCAACTCCTTTTGCATCAATAAATACGTTACAATTCTTATTGCTGACAATAAAGTCTACTAGATTGACATTTTGTGGAACTTCACTTCTTAGAGTATTCTCATCGATATAATGGCAACCAGAGTATTTCAACCCCTTGTTTAAATAATCCTCAAAAACCTTCCCGAATCCAGCCATGAAAGATTGAGAGTTATCATTTTTCAACAGGTCATAAACAAAGCCTTCAATACACCTAAAGAATACAAATATATTGAGACATTTGTATTTACCGTCATGTTTTATAAGCGGAAATCTAAGGAAAGGAGTTTGTTCATACCATTCAGAGTAGCTTCCGTTGGAGCAATCATTTTCTCGAACTTTACCTTTCACTTTGTGTAGCTCAATAGATAAAATATCAAGTGTTCTTTGCAGATTATCTCGGCCCACACATTCAAAAACCTGGTAAAAATCATCAATGGATACTGAATTACCTTTTGTAAATGCAGCATATATCAGATAACAGCACTTATTGAAAACACCTATTTGAACACCTGTTAGCTCTATAAACCTTTTATGAAACCTGTGATTACTAGGCAAATCTGCAAACAAAATATTGTTAGACGCTATCGTTGTACCAGATATCTCTTTTTGATAAATGAACTGCTGGAAAGCAATATTGCGTATGAAGTTTCTATAGTGATTGACTTCATTTGGCATTTTAACATACTCATTCAACTTATAAGCGGTTTTCAATATTTTATTGAAAGAATCATTCGTAAGTCGTTTAGCGAATTCTGGGTGAACACGATTCTCAAGACAATTCCATTTTATAATCAACATTACGAGCCAAGGTAATCGACGCAAACGGTCGACATTATCTTCGCCATCTGCATTCATGTACCGGTATAAGGCTTCCAGTAAATCAGCTGCATCGTACCCTCTTATTAGGCTTTTTACTTTTTTTATTTGCCTTTGATAATCCATTTTTCACACCAACTACACAATTACAGAGATATCCAAGTTAAGGTTTTGAGATATTATATTGCCATTAACGCATTAGAACACTTGCGCCTTGTCACTAAGCCAACTTTTCCCAATCATCTTGAGAAAAATAGCTGGCTTCGATTGATTGACCGTTTTCAAAGTAAAGCTGGCAGAATGATACCCAATCATCTTTTATCAGAGTCTGTTTCGCGGCGAACATCTCCTCTGCGGCTTCGATTGCTGGCAGATCACAAGATACAGGGTGAAGAGACGTTACATAACAAGTGTCCTTCAACAGCCCGCAAGCCTTTATCCTCTCAAACAGTTCAATCACCTCAATTTCGCGCTGCAGCCTTGAAATGGATAGTAGCGATGCTTCAAAAAGCACTGAACCACCGTCAGCTAGCAGCAGGACAGATGTTCTGTAATCTTTATCCCCAACTTTATGGGCCGCCAGGATGATTTGTTTTATTTTTTTTGCGCGAGCTTTAATTTCTGAGCTAATAGCTTCAAGTGCGCCGTAAGTAGTATTTGGTAGTGTCTGTCGAACAGTGTAATTCAATATCTGACTCTCCGTATTTATGGATCCCGGGTAAACCGGGATGACATGTGCTTTTTAAAGTGATAGTGCCATTTTTATCTCTTTGCATTTATCCGCCTGGCCCGATTCATAGCCTGCTCGATATCCGGCCTCTAACACTTCAATGATGGCATTCATTTTTTCGTTCAAGGCTTCCATTGTTGCAACAGGATGATCAAATGTCAGTGTACAGTAGTTGTCCCATTCGATATCGATAATGCATACGATGTCATCTTCAAAATAAACAAAGCCTTCCGTTGGCCACGGCACACTTAATAGGCCAGATGAAGGGAAATCAGAAGGCTGTTCAACAACTCGGTCTTCATCTACCGCCCGTTGGAAGAATGAAGGATTGGGATTATAAGTATTTTGAAATTCTATGCTTTTCTTACTCATGAATTCCGCGAGTGTATGAACAGCTGTATATATCTTAGATGCATTTGCCATATTAGTTGTCCTTGTTAGGGCGCCTTGTCCCATTCAGAGCGCAAAGCGGGATAATCAAGACAGCAATCATGCCAAAGCAGTGAAAACGGTCAAATTGAGGCGCAACAAAGGTCCACGCCTTGTGATACGGGATATCCAACGTCTATAAATTACCTATACAGCATTTAGGATCGACACCTGATATCCGTGTTCGGTCAGCTTATAACGAATCGCCCCTCTCTCTCCGCCCTCAGTTGAAAATGCTCTATGGTCAAATAGCTCTTCCAGTGCGGTAACAGTGCTTAAGGATACATCTGCGAATACCACCTTAGTTGCGTCCTCATGCTGTTCAAACGCGGTCAATTGATACCCTCCCACCGTATAACTTCCATGGGCTCCATATGTCGTTTTATGCTCATGAATGATGTCTGGTAGCACGGGCTTGCTGAATGCCTCATAGTTCTCCTGCTGCTCCTGGACCACTGCAGATGCATCCATCACTAACAATTCCAACGCCGTGTACCCATCTTGGATAAGCACTTGGTTAATCGCCTGATAGAAGTGCTCTGGCGAACCATAATGCTGTTTGATAAATTCATACTTTCCATGCAGAGCCTGCGCAGTTGAATACATCTGACAGGCTGCCAGCTTCTGCGTATGTAAACCAGCTTGTACCATCGTTGCAGCTATTCCTGCCACCAGCAGGCAAGCTACGGACGTCAATTTTAATTTTCTACTTAGCATTCAATCCTCATATTTTAGAAGCGAACAAGCGATTACATTCTGCGTAGTATGCGTCCTGGTCTTTTGAAGTTTCTTTTCCTACACAACTAACAGTGCCGAATAACGACAACATTAGAGGAAGCGTATTGTTCTTTCGAGATTGGTAAATTGGATCGTCCCATTTACCCATCACTTCCACTACCTCAGTAACGCCATTCTTTTTGATCAAAAAATCAGGCAATACAGGAGTTCCCTCAACCATTACTGGCAGAAGAGGTTTTTCCAGAATGGCCGAGGATTGATTGGTTAAAATGTGTCTGGTAGCAACTTTTGCCGCGGTCCTTTCCAGGTCACTATCAACAATCATGAACCCCTTCGAGTTGACCAGTGGGGAGATGAAACACCGAGAAATTCCATACTTGCTTGGCTGTTTTTTATCGGTATTAATGTCGCTGATTACACAGGCAGCTAGCAAAGGACCCTTGGTAAGCGAAAACAGACCATTCAGCCGGGTTACTCTCGCCTGCTTTGTTAGCTTGATAGCCCAATCCTCTTTTACTTTGATTGTCCATCCACTGTCATCGTGCGTTACCGCTTCAACATGAGCGAGCAATATAGCTTGAGGCTTATGGCGCCCTCCCCATAGCTTTTCCCTTTCCTTCAATGAAGTGTATGCTTCTTTGAAGCTCCCCATTCCAAAGAAGATATAATCTCGGAGCGGCTTGCTTCCTAGAGAATACTTTATGGCCGCTTTTCGAAGACCTTTCACCTGAGAGACAAACTCAGGGGGGTTAGATAATGAGATTCGATTCACACCGGCACTATCAAACAAATTTGCGACCAGTGTATACAGCTTGTCCGTTCTCCCCACACGCGTTGAGTTAGGCGAATCATAAGCACCTGTGATGGTGTTAGAATCATTCACATGCTGGCTAAAAGAATAGCTAGTGTTATTCGCCGATAAGTTGCCTTCAGATCCAGCCTGTTCACCATCTACGATTGAGTAAAACGGACATGTTGGGACATGTGGAGGACGGCCATGAATTTTAGCAAGGTGATATTGGTTTGAACGGGTGATCCGCCTAATCGTGACCGGGCTTGGGCAATCGCAATATATCCAACGTCCATACAGATGCTGAAGCAGTTCTTGTTGCTCTTTCGACGCAGTAAAAAGCAAAGACTGCTCTTCTTTGGTAAGCTGCCGAACTTTTTCCACAAAGCCACCTGGCTCGAAATGCTTAATCACAAACATGCTGCCCCCCATCAATCCCTTATATAATTAGCGCTTCTTTATTAAGCGAGGCTATCACTCAATCACAGTGATTACTTTGTCAGCTTCATCAATACACGGATATACCTTGAAGCCATCTAACAGCTTCATTAATGCAAACGGTACGTCCGGCGCAGTGATGATGGATGCATTATCGATGAACATGTCAGCACCATCGTAATAACTATCTACCCATCCATTTTCATGGACGAGCCGGTCAATATTTGCTTTAAGTGACCCTTCTTTTACGAGAAATGTTACCGCAGCATCAGGGTTAGCTTTACCAACCAGAGAAAACATAGCCTCTTGGTTCTTTTTCACTAGAGCATATTCATCTGCACTCAGTCGAACATCACTCAAAGGGCCATCAACATAAGTCGCTTCGCCTGACTGGCTAATCGTTTTCAAATCACTCTTGGTCATATGAACGACACCGGCCCCATCTTTTTGATACACCTTGCCGTCAATAGTGACGGTGTTATCTGTGCTGGCGCATGCGCATAATGTAAGAGTTAGGCAAATTACTACTGGTTGAATTGCTGTTTTCACGTAAAACCCTTCATTCAAATAAAAAATAAAATCTGTCATACGGTTCAAACTATTTCATCAACAAACTGGATTAAGTCTAAGTTAGCGGCTGAATACGGGTCGTAGCGTTCATATAATCAGCGCAAATAACGCACTTCTCTTCTTATCCGGATTTCCTCATGCAAAGAAAAAATACTCTTTCTGTATCGTGTATAACTATGCTTGTTGGCGTGATTTCGTGCTGCGTCCATGCCCAGTCGCTCGAAGAAAAAATACAAAGAGCAAGGTCCATCATTAATTCGCGCATGCAACAATCTGAGACCGCATTGAGTAATATTCAGACGCTTTCAGATTCCGTATCCAAAAGGCAAGAGGCCCTTAAAAATAAGGCCAAAGAAGATGCACCGGTCATTCGTTACTCAATTCAAAGAACCTACTTCAATTGGCCCCGTGTGGATGGGGAAACAGGACATGAGGACTACATAATCAGACTAGACTATGCCCAGCAAGCCCATTCTGACGCACTGGATGAGCAGTTTCAGGAATGGATACAAGATGGATGGTTTATCAGCGAGAGTAGGAACGGAGAAACAGAAGATGATGATCCTAACAATCTTTCCATCCTGCTAGTTAGGATCATAAGAACGTAAATTTTGAAGAAAAAAAATGAGCCCGTCCCGGCTCAATGTTAACTACCAACCACTTCCGTTCCACAACCCGGGCAATTAGCCTTCTGTTTAGGAGAAGCCTCAATACGATTTCTATCTAAAATTGCGAAGCGCATAACTGATTCCTTCTAGCCCATTTTAAATGTTGCTAAAGTATCCACTCGCCACCCAGGGAACTTTGCTTGGGCTTTTTCATTTGCATCATTTTTACTTTTTGCTGGCAGTATTTCATCTCGCTTTTCTTTGCCTTTATGCAAAACAACGCTGTATGTAGGCATCTTATTTCCTATTCCGACTTCTCAGATCTATCTTCATGCTCACACCATTTTTCAACATCAATTTCAGCTTGCCGTACGATGCGTTGCGCCGTTTTTGTCGAAGTTCCCGCTAGTTTCGCTAAAGCTAGCGCTTCATTTCCTAGTGCAAGATGCGATTTCGCAATTGCGCATTTTTCTTTTCTTGTAGTCACTATTTACACCCTATTTGCTAACGCTTGTTGATATCAGAAGCAACTCTAAACTTTCTTCAAGTCACTCATAAAATAATTCATCAGATACTTTGATTTTTTCACGACCCTCAATCTCACACGTAGCGATTTCTGCATGCCAACAAGATCTGTCAAACTAATAAATTCGAAAGCTCCTTTGCACTTTACTATGGATCCATCTGTAAAATGCTAATTCCAGCCATCACGAAGCCGTGATCCTATGCCTTATGAATTTATCTGTGTCCGTATAATAAAGTTTGTACACTAACTGTTTGTATTGATTCCTAAGCGATTTGTCAGTCCTTACCTAGTGTAAGGCAAAAAGCGTAGTTCGCTTTGAATGATATGCCGAGCATGTTGTAAATTTCGCTGCCCAAAAGCGCGAATCTTAAGCAATTTTGATTAACTGGATTAGGGCTTAGTAACTTAATCACGTGAAGCATCTAAACCTTCGAAAGAGTATGTAAGTGTAAAAAAATATACAGAACCATCACTTAAAATACCCTATTCAAATGGTATTGCCTGAACCCGGCATGTAACGTTTCTAAATCCAAAAAGGACTTTAAAGGAAACCACATGCTAAGCCGAAAACTTCTTCTGTTAACCATCCTATTGTTCAGCCCCCTCTCATTAGCAGACGATGAAATAACTAGTGCAGTAATTGGTATAGCTGACTTTCCTAATGATCCGGCTAGTGTTTTTTCTCCTGGAACGAGCGACATAATGGGCTTTTGTGAAGGAATAAGAGGTAGGCGGGGGGTTGATGAAAGAGCTGGAGATTGTCCTACTTTCGTGAATTCGGGAGGGCAGACTAACCAATGGAGTTGCGGAGCGTATAGTCAAGATGACAATGGTGACTGTTATAAACCAACAGGTAGTTCTATATTTTCCTACCCAAAGCTTTACGCACAATGTCCTCCGCATTACACATACAAAGGACCTAAATCTTCTTATCGTGAAACAGCTAAACCATTTTATATAAGTGCGGCAGATCCGGGTCCTACTTATACTTATGAAGTAGATTTCACAGATTCTTACTGTCAGCGCTGCCTTGACCCATATAAATGGAGTGATGAAGCGAATGCTTGTGTTACTAAATGTCCAATAAATCAAGAATTAGATAAAGCTTTAGGTATTTGTGTTGAAAAATTAAACAAACAAGAGGAGGAATCTTGTAGTGAACAAGATGGTAATCCGGTTTTCTCCAAGAATGGTGAAAAAAGACAACTAGAGGTGCCTGATTATATTGGAGGTGGAGTTTTCCCTATTGTATTTCAAAGAAATTATCGAAGCTTTCGAGCGCCGCAAGCTCCTAAAAACAACTCAATGGCAATAGGAGCTACATCCTACACAACTTATACTCAACCTGATAATTATGAAAATGTACGTAAAAGTTACGGTTGGAATGTATCAGGAGCAAATGCATCATCCTCTATCGCTGGGCTTTGGCAATGGCAGCATTCTTATACCGATCACTTGTACATCGACGGCACTTCAAACGCTCAGGTATTGGTGCTGACAAGTGATGGGAGAAAACGAGCTTTCTATGTATCCGGTAGCATCTATAAAGCTCGACAAAACGGAAAAGATGCACTTTCCTTAGCAAATATATCTGATGATGAATACTGGTACTATTATACGGCAACCGGTGTTAAACAAACCTTTGATATTAATGGTTTATTAAGAGCCGTTGAGGACAGAGCAGGACACAAACAAACTCTGACGTATGACGAGAATAGTTTGCTATCTGGTATTACCGACTCAGCAGGTCGGACTCTTAGTTTAGAATATGACGAATTAGGACGCCTATCAGAGCTTGTTCAACCAGATGGACTGTCTGTTCTTTATACCTATGATAACCACGGCAATTTGTCGAAGGTAATTTACCCCGATGGCGACGAAGATAGCCTAAATAATCCATCAATTGGCTATCTTTATGAAGATAATAACTTCCCGCTTGCTCTAACGGGCAAGGTTAATTCTGCAGGCATCATGTTTGCCTCCTGGACGTACGATGCTGAGGGCAGAGTAATTGAAAGTAGTCATCTAGATAATCACGACGCTACTTACTTTGAGTATGGAGAAGGAACAACAATAGTCACAAAGGGCAATGGCTATGAAAAACTCCTTAATTATACTGATGGACAGTTAACATCTGTTATTGGCAATACGTGCTCGAGTGATGGAACCAAAGGTGAGGAATTTTTCACCTATCATCCGACGTACGGTAGTTTATATATTAAAACAGGCGCAGACGGTTCTAAGACTCTATATGAAACCTCATCTAGAGGGTTACCAGGTAATACCTATGAAGGTTACGTATCCACTTATAATTACAAACGTAAAACGTCGTATACTTCGCATTCGCTTTACCCAATTCCAACACAAGTAAACGAAGTTCTCAGAGTCACTAACTATACCTATGGTGATAACGCCGAACTATTGACTGAGACGGTAACAGCAAATGGAACCAGTAGGGTTACTACTTATACCTATTATGATAACGGTTTGCTGCATACCATAGATGGGTCTCGTACAGATGTATCGGATATTACGTCCTTCACTTATTACGACAATGGCGATTTAGAAACCGTAACCAATGCTCTTGGGCATGTAGTTACATTTGATGAATACGATGCCAATGGACGATTACTGCAACTCACTGATGAAAACAATGTGGTGACAACCTTCTCCTACGATGCAAGAGGGCGTGTGCTTTCAAAATCGCAAGGAAATTTAACCATCAGTTTTGATTATGACAATGAAGGCAATCTTGTCGCTACCAGTGACGGTAGTGTAGTTCTGACTTATCAATATGACGATGACAACCGCCTGGTCGCCATTGTCGATGCAAACGGAGACAGACTCGAGTTTACGCTGGATAATTATGGTAATCAGACATTAACAACCATTTCGGATGAAGCGCAGTCGGTTCTTTATTCTCTCACGCAAACATACGATAGCCTTGACCGCTTAGTCACTTCAACAAACGCATCGACACATACAACGACCGTTGAGTACGACATTGTGAGTAATCCGGTCAAATCGATAGACCCGCTGCAAAATGAAACTAGCAAGGTTATGGATGCAGTTGGTCGAGTGACCAAGGTAACCGATGCCCTAGACGGGGAATTAAGCCTGGTTTATGACTATCTGGATAATATCACTTCGGTTACAGACCAGAACGGTAACACAACCAGCTATACCTATAATGGATATGGAGAAGTGACTAAGCTGGTAAGTAAAGACACTGGCACAACAACTCTTACCTATGATTTAGCTGGAAATCTTGCGACGAAAACAGATGCCAGAGGAATTATCGCAAGTTACACGTATGACGAACTTAACCGACTTGTTTCAACCAGCTATCCAGACACCACCGAAAATGTAAGCTATACCTACGACCAAGCTGAAGAAAATCGCTATGGTATTGGTCGGCTTACATCATCTTCAGCAAATGGCATAAGTTACGACTATTACTATTCAGAAAATGGCCTTCTGACAGATGTAAATACGATCTATAGCTACGAAAATGACAGTTTGCTTTCATCTACTCACTATGAGTATGCGAATGGTCTATTAATCAGTATAACCTATCCGAGTGGCATGGTGATTTCCTATACCTATGATAACGGGAACGTTATTGCGGTAAACGCTGTGTTCATAGACGAAAGCGGCCAACAGATGACACAAACGTTGGCATCGGATATTACTTACTTGCCATTTGGCCCGATGACGTCGTTGACATACGGTAATGGTAAAGCACTGAGCCAGTCCTTTAATCAGAACTACCAGCTAGTGTCTAAAGTGACAACGGGAATTGATGAACGAGAATTTAGCTATGATGCCCTCGGAAACATTGATTCAGTTACCAACATTCTGGCTCCGACAGAAAGTGAAATCCTAGGGTACGATGCCCTATCAAGACTAACGGATGCAACGGGTAGTTATGGTGTACTCGACTTCGAATATGACGCTATCGGCAATCGCCTGTCTAAAACGACTAATGGTGAACTTGATAACTACACTTATACGTCCAACAAATTAACGTCGACGGCATCTAACACCTTTTCATATGACGCGAATGGCAACCTCATCACGCGAAACAGCGATTCGTTCACCTACAATGACGCCAACCGTTTGAGTGACGTATCCGTCGACTCAGGCAACTACAGCTACATCTATGATGATACGGGACGACGTGTCTTAAAACACAGCGCCTCAAGCACTAAGGTTTTTCACTATGATGTTTCAGGTCAATTACTCGCTGAATCCAATTTAGATGGCAGTTTCTCAAAAGAATACATTTACTTAAATGGCCAGCGTTTGGCCTTGAAAATGGGTGGGGAACTCTATTATGTACATACAAACCAAGTGGATGCACCACTTGCCCTAACTAATGATCAGGGAAATATAGTATGGAAGGGAACCTACACTCCGTTTGGTAATTTCCTCATTACAACAGACTTGTTACAGGATAACGTGACCGCGCGTTTCCCTGGGCAATACTTCGATGATGAAAGTAGTTTCTATTACAACTACTTTAGGGATTACGATCCTGAATTGGGACGCTACATTCAGGCTGACCCGATTGGTTTAGCTGGTGGGATTAATACTTATGGGTATGTGCTTCAAAACCCAGTTTCATATACTGATAGACTTGGCTTAGAGGTTGATATTGTACTAAACACCGGTACAAATACATTGACCGCTGTAGACAGAGATACAGGCCAATCTTTAAGTATGCAAGCGTTTACGGGTGGTCAAGTATTAGGTGATGGAACAATAGTTCAGCCAAATACCAGCCCTTATTTAGCAGCGTCTAAGGGGACGTATTTAATTACGGATAATCCAAATTTTAGACCTGAACATCCTGACTGGTATGGCCTACTCAAAAATGACAGCAGAATTGATGATTATTTCGATGACAACGGTAATGACAGAAGCGGTGCTAGGCTACATTATGGTTCTACTAGCTATGGATGTGCAACTATCACTTCGAAAGACCAGTGGTCGAAATTAGATAAACTATTGAAAGGCACAAAAACACAGCAAACTCAGTTTATAAAAGGGCCTCACTTTTGGAACCCAACAGAGAATATCACGCAATACGGAACGCTAACGGTTAAATAGTATGAGTATTATCAAAAGAATAGTGGTACTAGCACTTTCAATTATCTTATTAGTTGGAACCATAGCCTATTGGCATTTGAATAATCTCGTCGCGCCTTATGCTAAGGGAGTTCATCAAAGTATCAAAGCCACATATATTGCAATGTATCGCAGCAACTTCACAGGCGCTTATTGGGAGAACGAAATGCTGAATGAGTATAAGACACATGTTAAAAATAAATCTACTATCGAAAGGCTTGATTATTTTTTAGCAGTTCTCGTTAGAGAAGATCTTGATATGTCTAGAGCAACATTATTCGTTGATATGGTTGGTGATGATTCAAGTGAATTTGGAATATTACTTCGTGATATCAAATCTCACCCTGCATATCGCTCCTTTAATGCTAAAAGTATAGAGAGAATAGATGTGTGGAAAAATAATTTTAAATGACATTTGAATTCAAAGCCTCAGCTACAGAGGGTTTTATTTAGAAGGTGTTATCGATAAAGCTGGGGCAAATTGGGTGTTTATGTGCAACATTAAGTATTTAAAATTTTCTAATAGCTTCGAACAAAAAGATTATCCTAGTAAGGCATTTAATTACTATCCCCAAGCAGTGGAGAGCTAAGAAAGTTTAGAATTAGATGATCATATCAATTTTTATATTTTGGCTTTTTTCAAGATTATGGCTTTTCATACTCTAAAAAACACCAAAAGAACAAGTTGATTTATCATGAACATACATGAATCAATCACTTGATTTATGTGAAGAAGAGTTTGGTGCATCTCCTGTTATTAATTTTTGGAAGAAGCACCACTCCATGATCATATTAGGTGAAGAAATTTGTGAGGGTTAAGTGCTTTTTCAATTCAGGCGTTAAAGAAGCAGGGTTTGCATGACTTCTACTCCAGAAAAGAAAAGTGCCACAGAATCAATTCGCACTAATATTGTAAACACACAGACATATAAAGTGAGGACATAGTATCAATACTTTAAAAGTGACTTTATTGGAGCAATTTTTAATATTAAATGTTCATCTTCAAGTGGGTATCATTGGATTTGATAAACTAATTAAGTGGATATATAGACTTATTGCTTTCTATCGAAGTAAACTTAGGAAATATACATTAGCAGGCTTTTATATCAGCCAAAATGGCTTCGACAAAAAAATGATGACGTAAGAATATTGTTGCACGATGCTTATCTAGAAATATCGCAATAGAATGTTTTAGGTTTTCACTAAAGTACGTATTTTAGGGCTTGGTAATGTACAATCTTTATTAGTCAAAAACGTTATCTCATGCAAATCTGGGAATTTTGGTGTGAAACAGGAAAGTTATATAGGAAACGACAAAAACACAATATGTAGTAGCTATTATCAGCTGAATAAGCACAAGATATAGTTTATAAGCCAAGCTGCTAAAGAGAGCATTACCAGATGTTGAATAGGTAATGCTCAGGCAAAAGGGAAGCGGCCGAAACCGCATCTATTCATTATTCAACGGGTCTTATATTCTCTGGATACTATCAACAAATTCGAATTCAACTTTATGGTTGAATATCTGACGAATAAGGCCTGTTAATCGCTCAAATGTCGCTATCTCTCCGGGGCTAGTACCTAACCACCATTCAGGTTCTTCCTCATCACCATTTTCAATACATTGTAAGTAATAGGTAGCGAGCCCAGGGTCCCAACCAACTATACAATCGTCAATCCATTTACTTAATGGATAGCCTTTTAAATCCTTTGGTTCAGGATTGTCTTCACTATGCTGCCATAAATCATACTTTTTTATGAGAGCTTCTGTATTCACCAAAATCTTATCCAGCATATATCGTGACATTAATAATTCCTTAAAAGTGGTTTAAACCTAATAGTTGACTCTGCGCACATTTAATTTCTATGGGAGATTGCCTGATATTTTCTCTATCAACCCGCACCAGCAACGGTTCCATTGCAATTTAATGTTTTTCCATGGCTAGTCGTTTTAACAAAATTTAAGCTAGCCGCTTCTGGTTTTTTAGAGATTATGTCCTCAAGCTCACTAAGGTCGTAAGGCAACGCTGCAGCTAAGTCACCAATAGAGATATGGTACTTTCCGCTATCCATATTATCGTCCGTTGCGCTTGCTGAATTGGGCATAATCCAAGCGGCGTATACATTGCTTTCCTGCCAGTAGATTAAGCGGTACCAATAATCAGGAGTTGTTGAGCCAAATGAGGCTTTAAAGAAATCCTTTGAAGTAGTAGTCGGATCATCCAGAGTTCCAGCAACCACCAAAAGCGCTTCTGAATCCCGGTGGCACTCAACTATATCTTCTGTGTAATACCAGGCTCCCCCTCGCCTATTGAATGCAGACGCCTGAGGTGCAAGGTTGCTGAACATATTGACTTCTTCCATGGACATTTCATCACTATCCATGTGGTTAGCTGCAGCAAGATGCCCAACATCGTAAGCCTCGTTAATTCCTAATGAACTTAGAACAGATTGGTAGGTTTTAAACCCCTCGTGGGTATTTGGATGACACTGAGGAGCCAAGCTAATCAATTGGGGATCATCAAGGTACCGAGATAGTCTTTTTACGTTCTGCTTGTCTTTGTCAACGCTGTATATAACAGCAAAGGGCGTCTTTGTTTCGCAGTTAAAATACGAGGTATATTTCGTATGGGCCACACGCACCAAAGGCATTTCAACTTGTGCGGCTACTGCTACGTTACACTCACTAGCCACCACAAGCACACTGCAAAAATTTAGAATAACGTGTCTTAATCTCATGCTATGTTTCCTTCAAGCCGGTTTCTTTTCAGCGCGTGAGCCCGTTTGTGAGTATCGAATATTTTGTTCGGGTTCCAATGTTCCAGATTAGTTTTAAATTCTTTGAAATTATGCTTTCTAAGGTACTGAATCACCCATTTTGGGGAACGAAACGTTTTTATTGATGGCGTGGTGGAGTTGGTAACTACAATCACCATGCCCATTTGAAAAAAGGTGATATAAAGGTTTCCATCACCATCACCAACAATTTCCGGGGTTGAGATTTCCCCATGCTGATATCGTTTGTATGCACTCTCAATATCCATTAGATACCCACAAACCTCCCATTTTCAATATCCCAGAACCCACCTGTGCAAAGCATGTAATCTTTGCCTGCCACGGTAAACAGATCTTGCATCATCGTAGACCGCCATGCAGGTTTTATACGACGTACATTTCGTTCTAAAAACCAATGACCATTAACAGACAATGTTGCTTTCCAGGCAGCTATTAGATTTGAGTTAACGTGGGTACCAACATGGAGATACCACCCCCCCTCTTTAAGTGCTTTTGCAGCAAGACCCAAAGACACCCACTCCCTTTCCTGCATTTTGCTTTCTTTTAGCTTGTCAAAGTCAGTTAGCGTATCAAAGTGTGTCTTGACTTCTTTGGCCCGTACCCACAATTCTTCTGCGTCGTAGATTGATAGGCCCTTCATAGGGGGGGCCGGCTTTACTTCCCATTCATCCTTTGGCTTTTGTAACACAGGATCGGTTTCAGGTTCTGAAATCAGAAATGCCCTAAACTTTTCCAATGTAGAAATATCCGCTTTCCACAGCGTAAGCAGCTCGTCAAAGAGCAGGTGATGTATATCTACGTGTTGCGTCATTTGGTCCTCGCTAGGCTAAGACTGATATTATTCATACGCAAAAGGCTGACTTGTACCCCTAAGTTAGACTTAATCCAGAAACAGATTCACATACTCGTTGATTTTCGATTTTATGGCAGGCACCTAGATTTAAACGTGTGGCGCCATGCAGTATTGCCTTTACCAAACAGACTTCATCACAGACACAAGCTCACATACCCGTTTAATGGCACCTCCAGGTAGCGGTAAAACAGAGGTTGCGGCTGAATTAGCCAAGGCATTAATTGATAACGGCGCTCACCCACAATCTATATTACTTACTACATTCAATGTTGATGCAGCAGAGGAAATTGAAAACCGCTTGAAAGAGAAAGGTGTTAATCCTCTCCCTTTGATCCGCAATTATCACAAAGTTGGCGCTCGCATGTGCCGGTATCTGGCAAACAATGGCTTTATACCGAACAGTCAGATTTGTATGGATACCAGCAAAATCAGCGCACTTGCCAAAGCAGCCCTATCGAATGTTATTGGCCATGTTGTTAGGGGGGATTTAAACCCTAGCGACCCTGTAGTCATTGAAAACTTTCTGAGCTTTATTGCTTTAGTGAAAAGCGACATTATTGGCCCTGAGATAACGTTCGAGAAGTCTATGCTCGAACCGTCATACAAGCCATTTATAGATTCCTTCTATAAATTTGAGGAGTTGCGGGTAGAGGCTAAAGTAAGAACGCAGGATGATTTACTCTATGAGCCAGCGATGGCCATTCGTAAACACCCAGAGTTAGCCGACATGCTCACTGGCAGACTTTCCAATCTCATCATTGATGAATATCAAGATATTAATCCAGTCGGTAACTTCTTGTTTCTATCAATCGCTGGCAAGGATACGCGAGTAACATGTATTGGTGACGATGACCAAACCATTAACACTTTCCGTGGGAGTAGGCCTGAATTTATTGTTTCGGATTTTACAAAGCAATTCCCAACTGCAAATTCAAAGTACTTGCTTTACACGCACCGTTACGGTCATGCCATTTCAATTATGGCCAACGCTCTAATAGGAAATAATACAACCAGAGTGGACAAGCTATGCGTATCAGCTCCTTCAACACCCAACAGTCAGATTTATGTCGGATTTTATAACGCAAGTTACGTGCTGCCTTACACCGAAACTGAGCAGAAATACCTGATTAATGAGATTCAACGTTACATTAACAGCGGGCGCCCCCTTCATCATGTTGCGGTTTTACTGAGGACATTTCATCTTGCTCCGTATATTGAATGCGCCTTAATGCGAGCAAACATTCCGTATCGGATTAAAGGTTCAAAATCCATAAAGCAGAATTCGAACATGCTTTGTGTCAAAGCTTTTACAGACATTGTTGGCAATCGACAACCGACACTGCAGCAAAAAACAAGGCTGCGCGCATTATTCTTTCAAGCATCAATTGGATTACGGGCAGACCAGATATCCGCAGTCATTCCACTTATTGAAGCAGGCAAATCCGTGTCTCGTGATGCATTAAAAAGGCTGTTGCCTGGCACCCAAGACTTCATTTTGGACAATGTGGTAAAGCATTTTTCAGCGTTGAATGGCGCGCTGGCGAAAAGCCACCAGCAAGCTCTCAATATATTTTTTAATGATTACCTACTCCCAAAGATGGATAGAGGCCTTGAAAAAAAGCCCACGGACTCACAGAGACGAGCCATTGCGGTGTTAAAAGCCAGCGTCGAATATGCCAAGAATTTTGTTAACAGCTATGAGTTTGGCATCGATTTGGACAAACAGCATGAGGCTGAAGATGCCATAACAATTTGTACTATACACAGTTCTAAAGGATTGGCCTGGCCCGTGGTATTTATTCCCGGGTTGTGTGAAACAATCTTCCCAATGCAGGCGAATAGCAGTCATGACAATGAAGATGATGAAAGACGATTGCTTTATGTCGGAGTCACCCGCGCTAAAGAACACCTCCATATAATCGTTCCCGAAAGTAGGATTGCCAGACGGCATTTAAATGGGGAAATAGCAGAAGTTCCAGTACATCACATTATTAATGCCAATGAGCCATCAAGATTTTTCTACGAATTAAGACTTTTTAATGCAATCGAACTCGCCAAAGCGCTTCATTCACAGAGTAATGAAGTAAAGCTAATTGGTGACATCTCCATCTACCAAAAATATCTAACCAAAATTGATACACCAATTGAGATCAAACATGACTGAGAATAATAGTGATAAAGAAGAGCAAAAATATATTCATCCTCTGGCTGCCGGCACGCCTCTCGAAGGCTACATTCGATATGGTAATCCCAGATTTCTGATTGCTTTCGCAGGTTACGTGATAGCTATTATGAGCATATTTGTCGTCGTAGCAATTTCATTTCTGTCATCCGTCCCCGTAACAACAAAGGCAATCATGCCTAAGATCATCTTTGCAGGTGCCGCATGGGCAGTTGGCGCTCTCTTCGATTTACGCGTAAAGGGGGCTATGCAAGTCATGATCATCGTCGGCATTTTGAGTCTTCTCTATTTCAATTTTGGGTGAACGCATTGCAATTCAAATATTTAAACGGCATTCAAATGCTGCTTTCACGACTTTCGCTGCCGGAAGCCAAAGATGATGATGTAGCTCAGAAGAAAACAATCCGCTTATATCAGAGGCAAGAGGCGTTCATTGAACAAGTTAAAATGAACCTCCCATCGGGTGCTTCTTTCAACGATGCGATATCAGCTATAGTTGACTTGGCTATTGCTCATAATACGAATCCATTAACAACTGCACTTTTCGCGCAAAACCAATTCAATGCGATGTTGATACATAGCGATTTACCGGCAATCCACTTAAACACTGTCTTAACAGCCTTAGGATGCCAACCATTACGAATGTCTCAGATGAGTGATACCGACCACCAGCAAGAGCATCTTAAAGGCGCTTCAGAAGCATTGTGCGGGTTTCTAAGGATTAACCCTGAGTTTGCACGAGGAGAGGCGTCTTTACCTTATGTAGTGGACTATGAGCCCAATTACTGTATCAAGACAAGGCTTGAGAAACTTTCCGGGACGGCAACGGAAGCTTTTCAGCCCATACATTCCATTTTGTCTTTCACTACAACCAACCTGGCCAGCGCTAATGTGCTGGTGTACCTACAAACAGAATATTCGATTGATATCCACAAACGATTGCCCGTATTTGCGCCGATCGGCCGATTTGAAAGTGGCAGCATAAATCACGATGTCATCAAAGAATATGCAAACCAAGCTGGCTGGCGTGATTTCACTGCAACTATTGGTTTGTCTGATTTCACCCGCCTGGCTAAAGGAGATTTCTTGCGGGCAACTCCAGGAGGCAGACTCCCTGGGTTTTCATGAACGGGTTGAGCAAGCGCGTTGGCGACAGAACAGTGCGCTAAATAACTTTCTGTTTATTGAGGTTCGGCTTGAGATTAGTACTCGCACTAGGGAAGATGCGATTAAGAGGTGACAGAAAAACTGCTTTGCGGGTGACACGGCGCTTGCTGGAGAATTCGCTATCGGCAAGATTTACTATGCCGCTATGATCTCATATCGTGGACTTAATCGCATGTTCCCTAGTGTTTTACATTGGGAGGGCTAAAGCGGATGCTTCGGCTCCGGTTATAGAGTGCCAGCCACTATACAAAGCAATGTAGTACCTAAACATTTCAAATGTCAGATGTTACTCAGACAGAGCAAACCTTAATTTTGTTGAAAAGCTCACTCGTTATTTATCCCTGAGATAGGAAAAAAAGTATCACTGCAACTATAAGAATACTAAGCAACACTTGAACCGCTTTATAATACCTATAGACAACAGCAGATACGCCTGCCGAAATAATAGCGCTAACAAGCAGTCCAAATTCTTGAAAAGCGAACAAATAAATCAACAACCCTATAAAGCAAATGGAGGTTATCGCTCCTTGCTCATTATTGGTATTATTTTTCTTGGGGTTGGCGTGCGTGCTTTTCTGTTTTGGCGCTGAAGTTTTTTTCTGCTTTGACGCTATAGTATTCTTTTTGCCTGTATTCAACTTCCAGTTCGGACTATCAAGGCAGGAACTGTTTGTACAGAACCCGCCACTAATTATACCACCGCAAACCTGACAGCTTGAGCCTTCCATATCTTCTCTCCTTGAAAAGTCTGAATATCAACGATATCAACTGATTAATATTTAATCAACCAAGTTCATCTATGGATATAGCAATCAAGGTAATGACGACATGGACTGGTTCATTTCGGGATCACGTTGGTTGGTTTTGTTCTTGGTTGACCTGGCGGCTTCAATAATAGTGACATCCACTAATGTGCCTTGTTTCATCATCACGCCACTGTCGGCTAACCATTGGTTGACGGCTTTAAACAGTGTGCGGGACAGCTTGTGTGCTTCAAGTAAATGCCTGAAATTCATGATGATGGTGCGGTCTGGGATGGCACCATCCAGTGACAGTTTGGCAAACAGGCGCATAGAAGCAATTTCGTACATGGCATCTTCCATCGCTTCATCGGATATGGGACGGCGACCATTTCCGGCTTTGGAGTATGGACCAAGGCAACAACTTGTCCATTCATGACAGAAAAACTGCTTTGCGGGTGACACTGCGTTTGCTGGAGAATTCATTATCGGCGAAGGTTAACTGGTGACTCATGGCGATTTAACGGCAAGATTTACTATGCCGCTATGATCACATATCACAGCTTTTCCATTTCTCGATGAATGCGTCAAAAGCATAAGTAATTTCATATAGATAATAGTGCTCTAATTAAATTTATAAATTAGAACTCTAAAGAAAAAAGTTAAATATAAAGACTAAGACGAGGAATCCATTGAGTGCAAGTTTGGTCTGTAGGGCTCGAGATTATTGGGATTCGCTAACTCTGTCGTTACCAAAATGATAAATATGATCGACCCCAAATTACATATGCGATCTGTATACACAGCCTAAATACTTAGCCTGATCTACCAAACACCATATTTGGATCGACTAAAATGAACATTTCGATCGCACTTAAATGAATGTATTGATCGCGCCTTTCTACAGCATTCTAATTTTTTCACAGCATATCAACAATTTACGGCCAGTTTACTCAGGGCTGCATCGATCACATTTGGTATTTTGGGTTACTGAAAGGCGTTGTTTCGATAGTTCATTGCCTGTAAGCCGATCTATTTATTCATTTTAGCTGCTTCTAACGTATTTAGATTTGCTAATCACTTGCGTCAGACTGCTCTTAAAGACCCAAAATGTCAGTATTGATCGACTTTTCCGAGGAAAACCAACCACATTGGACGATTGATATTTATCTGAGCTAATCCAATGAAGTATCAATACCAAGAAATTAGCATTGCTTGTTTTTGAGCTATCACTTTTCCGGAGCGATAAAAATTGTCATTTTGGTCTGGTAACTGGCAGCGCCGAAGCTGCTTACTTACTGATTGTGAGATTTCACCGGCTCAATACAGTCTAATCACCCACAGTGGGCGAGGTGTTCCTTGTGTTTTACGTAATCCAAAGTGACAGTTCTGATCGGAAGAATGTACGGTAGCTTCCTAAAGAGTGCTTTGTTCAGGGGCTTAGCCCTTAAGTTGTGGTTCCTAGATATCCTAAATGACAAATTTGATCGCCTATCGATTCTTTCATCAGATAAAAATGTTCACTTTAGATTAAAAGCTAACCTCGCTAGTCTAATCACTAACCAAAATGACAGAATTGATCGAACAACCCCACCCCTACCCGATCAAAACATTCATTTTGGATTATTTGTTACTCAATTCCTTAGTAGAGTCTCCTGCTCCATTCCCCAAATGACAATTTAGATCGCCGGCAGGCACATCATTACGATAAAAATTGTCATTTTGGATAAAAGGTATCCATATTCACGTTTGTAGAAGTCCTGAATTGCAGGTCTCTATTGGTGGACATTGTTTAGACCGATCAAAACAGTCATTTTAGTGACCCGAACCGATCAATACTGTCATTTTGGAATTTATCCGATCAATATTGTCATTTTGGCTTTTTAGAAGATGTAAGTTTCCGGGGATTTGATATGTTTTCTCAGGCGCTTGGAGAAATACAAATGGCTAAGAATCAAAATAATATTCCAGATGTACAAACACAGATGTCATTGTTAAATGATGCTGATACCTACAATAAGAACATAGCCCTTGCAGGGCCCTTCGGTCTTACAGAATTGTCCCTCAGGAAACAGCGCGCACTAAACACCATTCAACGAACTGTCCAGGAACAGTTTTTTCTGCGCAACCCTGATATCGAGTCATTCGACGACTTTGCTACTCAGGTAACTGAACAATACGTTGAAAATACAAATACCGTATTCGAAGTATCTGACGAACAAATCATGGCTGCGATGGGGTACAAAGATAAATCAAAGTACAACTCATATACCCAGATTCTGGCGCTATTCGAAGAAATATCAGAGGAAACCATTGGTTTTGACGCGCTGGGGATTGCCAGAAGTAAAACTCAAAAAGATATGTGGGTAGGATTTACCAAGATCCTTGGCTCGGTTGAGCGTAAAGGGGGGCGATTCCGCTTATCTATCCCCCCAAAAATGGTTCATCAAATCGTTAATCCGGAAGTAAGTTTTAAGGGGCGTGTAGATTGGACGCTATACAAAAGTCGCAATTCCCCGGGCATCTATGAAACCTGTGAAATATTTTTCCAGGATGGAAGAACTGAAACTGACTGGTTCGATGTAGAGGCGATTAGGCGCCTTACAGGCGCCATGAGTAAAACATATGACAATGTGGCCAAGCTCAAAGCAAATGTGATTGAAACAGCACTCAGTGACATTAACACTAATGATGGCTTGCCTTTGCATATTGAGGTCGAATCAACGTCGATGGGGCCTTTGTTTGACGCATGGGAAGCGAGAAACGCCGAAACGAAAGGGCGAGCAGGACGCAAGCCTGTCACACACTTTAGATTCAAATTCCGATTGAAGCCGAAGGCTATCATCCAGGAAAACGCTATTGCCAATCAGATTAAACTAACCAGTCAAAAAATGGAGCTGCGGTCATTGGGAATTGCCAGCAATCAAGTAGATCTGGTGCTGGATGAGTGTCGTGATGATCAAGGCATGATTATAATGCGTTATCTGAGCTGGTGTATTCGACAGGGCCACCAGTTGAAAAAGCTGGCCCGGTTCAAGAACACAGATAGTAATCAGTTTGGTGGATACTTCCGAAAACACGTTATTCGCGACTCCAAAGAGGAGTGGCTTAATATCGAACAATTGCTCGTTGACCATTTACACTGCACAAAGCCAGATTTTGATGTTAACACCGAGGCCGGTGGCCAACTGGTGAGTACGTTGCAGAACTCTCTTATGTCGTCAATCATGAAGACGTTCTTAGCCAACCTGTCGGAAGAAGCTTTCGCTCATTTGAAATCCGACTTTGCGGACTTTTTAGAGGAAAACTTTCCTGACAAATTCGAGGCGTACCAGCGCGGAGAATATGCTAATTCATTAATGGATATGGCCGAGGTTAGAATGACTTCATACCATTTCAGGTTTTACCTCGATTTTAGCTGCCACATTTTTTCGTTTGAGGCTTATCAGTATGCTCTACTCAATGAGGACAAGCAGTTAACTCTTTCTATAGACACGGCCAAGTAGTACCAATTGTCTTAGTTTAATTAGCCTGCTGGCTTGCTTTCGCAAGCCTATACTTTTTGGTAAACATCTAGCCGTTCAAATGCCGAAGCTATCATTAGTGAGGTAAAACTATGCTCAAATTAATGTCGCGATTAATAGAACACATCCGCAATACTCGTTCGAGTTACTACAAGACGAAAATAGCTGAATCAGATCAATGTCAGGATTCGGTAGCATTATTTTTGGATAATCCAGAAGAAAAGTCCCAGGAAAGAACTTATCGATTTTCATACAGGTTTCAGGAAGATTTAAGAATTGCTGATGGGCATTCACTGTACCTAAAATGGAATGAATTTGACTACAACTCTGACCCAGACAAGCATTTGGAATACTATACATTTATTGAACGAGACGAACATGGCGGCTTTGTAGCAAAGTACTCCATTTTCATTGCAGACCAATTTGAGCGCCCTTCACAGAGCTATGGCTTATATTGGAAATATGATGGTAATGATCAGTTTCTGTATCGTGGTGAACTCAAAACCGCTTTCAGAAAAAGATAGAAATCTACGAAAGCCAGTTTTTAGCAAATACTACATGCCATAATAAGAAGAAGAGAATGCAGCCACACAAAGTGGCAAGCAAGGATACTGTTTCAAAAAATAGTGCTCTGTTTATTTTCTTTATGTTGCGCTCAAGAAGCTCAGTAGACATTTCCTCATATTTTCCACAATAGTCATAATACCTTTTAATCGGCCATTCCATATGTGTGCCTAGCCAAAACCCTATTACTAAACATACTGCAGCTTGCTTACCAGCAGGCGCCCATCCTGACAGAATATCCACAACCGGAGTAATCGTGAACCTGCCTTCGTAGTATTTGACCATACATAATAAATAAGCAACCCACAGAGCTGCCGCTATCATCAATGATGCTTCTTCTCCAACAACGGTTCTAAGGGATTGAAACTTTTTGCGTGCTTCTGCTGCGAGCGCAAGGCGGTAGTCATCATTATCTGAGGTCATTATTGAATCCTTTCAAAACTCATTCTGGAGGGCTAGATGCAGAATTTTGGTAACCGCTAGAGCAAAACCTGCACTTCATATCGTCATTATCAAGTATATGTCCCGATTTCCTTAATTGCACTGATTACCCTATTAATATTTAACTCAGAATCTGAAAGCTCATTGTAAATTTGATAAACATCGTTAATTGAATTTTTGACTTTTGGTACTAAGTCCAGATCCCAGGCAGCTTCTTTAGCCTGAATAAGCGCTGCCCTAAATCCAAGTAAATGTAAGGTATTGAATATTGAGCAATCCCTAGAGGCAGCCTATATTAAGGCTGAAAAACGTCATTCTGGCTTTGCGGTGGGAATACTAAACATCTCAAATATATCTCGGGAGGCAATACTTTTTCACCTCCCACTACCAACCTTTCTCTTACGAACATCGTCTCATATATACTCGAATCAGTATATTTTAAAGTTATACTTGATTTAGTATATATTTATTTTATACAGTTTTTGGTATATTCATGGTTTATACTATATTTGGTATATCTCTACAGGGAAAGCTAACAATGCGAATTAATACGTCTGCAGATATAGGTGCGTTGCTAAAGGATGCGAGAAAGCGTAAGGGCTGGACTCAAGGTGAACTTGCAAAAAGAATGGGGCTTTACCAAAAAGACATCTCGCTTTGCGAGTCGCAGCCAGGGAAATTAAATGCTGACCGATTACTGGCATTATGCGCCATTCTTGAAATAGACCTTTCTGCCAATGCTAAACAAGAGTCAATTTCGCCAGTGGCCAAACCGGTGCTAGGCTTCTAAATGGGCAGAAAATCACACTCTCAATCCCTATATTGCTCGATGAATGGCTATTTGGTCGGAGTTCTCTCGATCACAAAAGGGCAAATGAGTTTTCAATACGATAAACAGTGGTTAGATATCGAGGGCTCCCGCCCATTATCATTGAGTTTGCCGCTGCAAAGTACCGCGATTAAATCGGATAAAGTATATGCATACTTTGAAAACTTGCTCCCGGACGCCGAAGCAATACGCCAGCAAATGGTTGATAGATTGGGCGCAAAAAGTAAATCCCCATTTGACCTGCTCGTAAAAGTGGGCCGAGACTGCATTGGGGCGTTGACACTCACAGACTCTTTGCCTGCTGGTGGCCTCCCCCCAGTTTCCATAACACCTTTGACTGAGCAACAAATAGCGCAAACTATCCGAGATACCAGATTGGATAAAATGATGGGAATGAAAGCCGATGAAGATTTCCGAATCTCATTGGCAGGCGCTCAGGAAAAGACTGCACTGACGTTTTGGAATGGCCAATGGTGTAAACCAAATGGCCCTACCCCAACAACGCATATTATTAAGCCCCCTATTCTCAATCACGAGAGCATGGGAATCGATTTATCCAATAGTGTAGATAACGAGTGGTTCTGTTTAGCATTTATCCGGCACTTAGGAATGCCGGTAGCCAATGCCACAATATCAACATTCGGTGACCAAAGAGTGCTAGTGGTAGAGAGATTTGACCGTCGTATAGATGAGCAACACATTATGCGTCTTCCCCAGGAAGATATGTGTCAGGCTTTAGGCATGACCAGTGGCAGTAAATATGAAGATCATGGTGGCCCGTCCGCCAGACAAATTATGTCTCTATTGGAGTATTCGTCTAATTCCTACCAGGATCGCCTCACATTTTATAAAGCACAAATCGTCTATTGGATGCTGGCGGGCATCGATGGCCATGCGAAGAATTTTAGCATCTCACTACAGCAAGACGGGTATCGGCTTACTCCACTATACGATGTGCTCAGTGCGTATCCATATTTTGGCCAGGGGAATATTCAAGCCAGAAAGATAAAGATGGCCATGAAAGTACATTCTAAAAACTCACATTACCGTTGGCATGACATTCAAGCGAGGCATTGGCTAACACACGCTAAGCATTTAGGACTTAGTGCTGCGATAGCAAATGAAGTTATCGAAGATATTTGTACTCACACTGACGGAGCAATGCAGAATGCCCTAAATCAAGCTCCACAGGGTTTTGACCATAACATGGGGAAAAGCATTGCTGATAGTGCTAAAGGTTGCCTGATGAAGCTAGAAAAGTTTCTACATCAGCAACTTGACAAATGAAGAGCCTCCGCTACTTAATGCCTCTAGATTGATTTGTAACTCAAATAAATATTCTATTCAACTAGCTGCACACCCAATGTGAAAAGTAATACCGGCGTAGGTGTAATTATCTTAGATCTCTAAAAATGTAGTCAAAACTGCTGTCCGCTTAATCATACCCGCTCCAAATTCTCGTGTTCTTTAAACAATACATGCGGGGGCCCACTTTTACTAATTCCTACCTGATTTGTGGTGGCACAGGCCGTGACCCAAACAGCAATGACTGCGACTCAAACGACACAGGCGGTGTCGCTGTGAGAAGGAAATTACAAGGCTATTTTTCAAAATAAAAGCGATAACCGGATTAAGTCAACTTAGCTATTTCATCTCGAAAATACAGTCCATATCATTCCGACTTTTCAGGGGTAGTATTGACATGGGAAGTCCTGGTTACGCACCATGAAAGCGAGCCTGGTATAGCATGCAGAGACAACTGAGCAAGAAGACCACATTGAGGATATCAATGCATTATCACCAGAAAACTCCAAGTCTAGCGGTTTGAGCACCAGTGCCAGGAAACGGAAAAACATCTCCTTTGAATTGCACCAAAAATTGAGAAAAGGTCTTGCTGAATTACACGGAAGCATGGGCTACTCAAAGCAGCTTTTAGCTTTAACTGAAGCTACGTATATAGCAGGATTGAGACCTATTGAATGGCAATCGGCCATTGTCATTTTGAATGCGGAACAACTAGATGAGCATACCCTTACTGATTTCGATTTCAATTACTCTGGAGGGTACCCTTCCCTTCTTGTAGAGAATGCAAAAGCCACTAATGGAAGGTCTTTTGGAAGATTTCGTTGTATTGATTTAAGTGAAGTATCAGAACAAGGCATAACATTCATAAAAATTGCATGCTTTTACGCACACAAGATGCCTTTAGAGGATGGCAAAGACACTGCAGATGTTTTCTGGGAGAAATACTACGATAAGTTGAGATTTTCGTTATACCGGGTCGTCCAGAAGATACTAGGTAAAAAGGGAGAAGGGATCTCACTCTACACCTTTCGCCATCAGTGTATCGCAAATCTCAAGGCTATCCGTTCTCCCGAAGAATTAGCTGTCATGGTTGGCCATGGGAATGACATAACAGCGACCGAGCATTATGGAAAGCAAAGATACGCCTGAGACTCAGAGTATGGAGCTCTCAAGCCAAATTTAGCTGATGTACCGAAAATTAGAAGAGTGCTTGCCCAAAAACTAGATAACGCGCAGTCCATGAGGCAGAAGCAACGACCCGGCCAATAACCAACCGAGGGCTGCTAAGAAACATCCGCTATCCTCAACAACTGATTTAATATTACAAGAAAAACGTGCAACTCAATTGCGTCTAAAGTAACTATCTATACATGAAAGGACTCGTCTCGCCAAATTACTCAGGCTAGGCAGATAGACTTTTATAAAGAGTGAAGAGCCATAAGCCAACAGCAAAAAACATGCTGATCAACAAAGCTAGTCCGAGCGAATGTAACTTATCCGACACGATTGCTTTTATCTTTGCTCTTCTCTTACTTGCCTCTACTTCACATTTCTGACCAGCCATTTGATTATTCAACCAAGCGACTGAGCGCCATAACAAACCTATGATTAGTGCGCCCAAGAATAACATCGTATAAAGGTCATCTTGCCATGATTTACGAATTGCAAATCCCCCCTCACTGAGCTTTGAGTCTGTGATTGAGGTTGAGGGATTAAACCCAGAGATAGAGTCATTTGATGTCACGCGGTCGGTATTACTTTTACCCGGCAGAACCTGAAATGAAATGGAAGGGGGACCAACATTTGAATAGGTTGGCTGTCTGTCAATCCACCCTTCTTGCCCTGTATAAGGATTCACGTTGCCTTTAGTGGACCAATTATTATTGATAGAGTTATCGGGGCTGGTTCTGTGATGTGGCTGAACAAACGTGCCATCGTTACGGTAATACCCTTTCACCTCAACATCCTTGGCGTATGTAAGAAAGGTAAATAACTGAGCCGCAATAGCTATCCACAAGTTCTTAGAAAATGGCTGTACCAATGAACGATCCCCATATATTTAGCAGTCCATGTATAAGCACTGCTGAAAACAACATGCTTTTAGGCCTTCATTTCATCAGAGTAGAACAATGTTGATGGCTTAAACATATATGAACAACTGCCTTCGACAAAGATTAGATACGCAAACTTAGACAGCTTCGGAATGTGAAGGCACAATTCAAACGTGTTGTTACAACAGACGCCGGCGACAGACATGCCAATTAACTTTTCCTGATAGCGTCAGCATACACTCGTTTCACTACCCGCAGCGTTGACAGCCAAGAATCTCGACTGTAACTCATTACCCCATGCTCGTCTGTTATTGAGAGGATATCTAACGCGTACTGCTGAAGCTCAACACTTGTAATTGCAATCGAACCTGGAGCATGTGGGACCGGCTTTTCAGGGTTATACATTCTGTGACTCAAAATCTGTTAGTTTGTCTATGGTAAACAACAGCAAAATAACTGCAAACCTACGCGCAAAACCAAAAAAAACATTAAAAACAACAACATAGAATACAAAGTGCCTAAAACAACTCAGTAAGTGCCGGAAACGACACGGGCTGCGCCCTAAATAGCGCAACTCGTGCTGTTTGAGACACTCGCTAATCACGTGCATCTAACCTTGCCGAATCACTAAACGTCCTTAGGCGGAAGTACTTTACTCATTGAAAATTTGAGCCACTGGTTACAGAGACTCTTCCACGTAATGCACTCTGAAGATTCAGCCAAAACGCGCTCAATAACACCCTGCATCACTGCATTTAAAAAGTGTTATGTGCGCACAGTAACATAGGGAGAAGAAATAAAGATGAAATCAAGGGAAGTGTTATGTGCGCCGACGTACTCCCAGGGAGCGATAGCGAAACGGGGGTAAGAAGGGGTGCATCCACAGAATATCCAGCCTGATACAGAGCCTCAAAAAGTGGCGGTTGTGGTTGCAGGTGACCTTTTAGCCTCCTTGTAATGCAAGGGGTTATTCCCCCATCATTAATGCTTTGAGCTTCATAACAGCCACCTCTGGTTGTTTTTTTGTGATGCGGGTTTTTCGATATGAACTGGAACAGCATTTTTTTGCATGACATCAGAAACCACCCGTTGAGCAAATGACACATTTTCATCGGTTCTATTTGCATACCAGAACCGACGTTTTTGTGGTAGGTAAATTGAGATGCTTGAAGGGCACTTAGGATTGCTGAGTGAGGCTTCCGTTTAAAGTAAAGTTCAACCCCACCTAACTTGTCATTAAAAACAATCTCGCAGTCATTTTTTACTTGATGATCAGATGATGTCGAGACGGATTGAAGGTAAGGCGCAACTGAATCGCCACCAATAAACCAGACACTTTCCAGCCGTTCTTGGTAATGGGTTTCATACTCTACCGGCGACAGCAGATTATTGGAACCATGTTTCCGTTTACTGTTGTAAAACATCTCAATGTAATCAAATATATCACTTCGGGCATAAGCTCGCGTTGAGACGATTTTTCGTTTGATCCGCTCGCGCTTTAGTAGCTGGAACAAACTTTCTGCTACAGCATTGTCGTGACAGTTACCGCGTCTGCTCATGCTGCCTTGCAAACCATGCGTTTTAAGGAGTGCCTGCCAGTCCTGACTGGTGTATTGGCTTCCTTGGTCTGAATGTACCATCACTTGCTTTTTAGGCTGACGTCGCCACACAGCCATCAACAACGCGTTTAGCACAATGTCTTTGCTGATTTGCGAATGCATTGACCTGCCAATGACTTTGCGGGAGAACAAATCCACAACCACGGCCAGATAAAGCCAACCTTCATGGGTGCGGATATAGGTAATATCAGTGACCCACACTTCGTCAGGCACGAGTGGATTAAGCTGCCGCTGCAACCGATTTGGTGCAATGGTGTGACTCTCACCCTTACGGTATCTAGGCTTCCGATAGCCATACACGCAACCAGACTCTAGCCAAAACTGTTTGATTAACCCCGTCAGTTGTTGATTTGTCTTATCGCACTTCGAAAGCGATACCTTGCTCCATGCATAGTAGCCACAGGGGTGAACATCCAACATGTTACAAAGCCAGCGTACTGGCCAGCTGTCACTGTTTTGTTTGATGAAGGCGTATCTTAGTCGGACAGCTTTGCGAAGTAGGCCGCGACTTTTTTTAAAATATCGCGCTCTTCAGTAGCCTGTTTTAACTCTTTCTGAAGTCGCTTTATCTCCGCCTGCGCTTCAGACAAATCATGATTCTTCGTAGCGTCAGGACCTTATTTTTTAATAACAGCTGAGCGTCGTAATATCGAGTCGTTTGGCAACATCTGCAACGGTGCGACCGTGCTCAGTCACTTGTCTGGCCGCTTCAATTTTAAATTCTTCAGGATAGCGTTTACCGCTCATAAGCCCCTCTCTTTCAGTTAGTTTATCTAACTAAAATGTGTCTAGGAAACTAGTGGCTATTCACACTGCACTGAGGGATATGAGATGAACGTACAAGTTTGCTTGAGGTAGTCAAAACAAGGTGAAAATGGGTAAGGGTTACATTGAGGGCCATAAAAAGCCCGCATGAAAGCGGATTATTCAATCTCCCTAGAGAGCATGAACCAATGTCACCAAGTGATCTCTGCCTGTTCCCCAAGAATACCGACTTTAATACGATTCTGTATCAACTCTTCAAATGGGTAACCTGAAACTTTATGTAAAGCATACAAGTAGTCAACGTCAGGTAAACGGTCTTCATCATAGGACCGGATGGTATTCGGGTGCCATGGGAACTGATCAACAAAATCCTGTATCTCGATACTTTGCTGTCGGATCTGCTTTTGCCACTGACAAAACTCTTTTGGCGTCTTTGGTGAGGACATTTGTACATTTACTGGCATATCTATTCCTTATTAAATACTTAGTGAACCAAAGATAACGCTTTACCTTCCGATTTCCGCCTAAGTTTTTCAATGCGCTCTGGGAACTGCTCAAACCGCCACTCTATGGATTTAATGGCACTTTCAAACTGAGCAATGTCCTCGGGCTTTGCTCGCTTACATACTACCGCTTTAGCGCTTACCAGCACCTTTTCAGCGATAGTCTTCCAGTAATCCAATTCACTGGCGGATACACACGAATGCCAATCCACATTCGCTTTGCGGTTTAAGTTTTCAGTTAAATTGCGGTAGTCAGCAACAAGCATAATATTCTCCTTCAACGGGTTAAGGCCAAAGCCATTTTCGGTTATGGCTGTAACGTATGTTGTTGTAGGCTTTTGTCAAAAAGAGGGGCATTGAGTGGAGCTGCAACTGGTGAGAAGCGCCCCGCGAAGGCGGAGCGCTTTAGTGACACTAAAATGGCAGCAAAAAACACCCAAATTTAAAAGTAACACCAATCGTTAACATTAGAACTGCGCCACGGCCCGGAGCACTTGCTGAAGTGAAACATTTTGTACAGCTTAAGCATGTGACACATAGTGTTAGCCAAAAATAAGTTGGCCAGGCTTGCACGTTGCTCAATGCAAGCAGTCCAAGTGAAAGCGACGCGACTGCTGCGGCGACGAAGAACAATCCAAGGCAGCGCTGACAATAAAGTCCAGCGCGGGGCAAAAAGGCCCGCTATCCCACACGACTTGCATCCCCCTCGAAGGCCTGTTTTGCAACTTATAAATCGCTTTAATCTTTGCTTTTAATTTCATCTTCAAATCCTTTTCAAAGTCGTTTTCAGTTAGCGAAGATTCTATTGTGAACGATTTGACGAACTTGGATTCTCAATTGAGAAAAAATTTAGGAATTAAAAATGGCGGTTGGGGGGATAAGCCCAGGTTACCTGGCCATGGTCGTAACATAGGGTTATTGTCCGCTCTGAGCCATCTTAGCTTTAAACTCATCACCTGTGACATAATCGTAATACTCGTTACTGATCTCAGTCAGCACCAATGCAGCTCCTGTTCGCACAACCATTGAGCCGACTTCATCAGCCTGAGCACGTAATTTGACTGATGCGCGACATTCGACCATATACCCTTGCCAGTCCCTGGACGTACCCAACTGAACCAAGAATGGGTCTATAATCCATTTCTGCTGGCCAATCTTTAGAGTTTTCCCTTCATATTCACAACCCGCCTCGCTCGCGGCCGGTTGTTCTGCCAGTGCAAAAAAATGGCAGAATCACCAAAAGTGCCAAAGATACTGCTTTCATATTCATTCTTTCTTTACCTCATTCCTTAACCAGTGATGGTTTTAAAATTTTCCCTTTTGTGCACTTCACGCAAGGAAGCCAAAATATTGTTATCACCTTCGATCATGTTTAGAGGGTAACCACCGTTACCGATACCGGCTAACTGTGGACAAATTTCAAATGCCTTAGTCTCAGATAAACCAAAGCATGAAGTACCTTCGGCAATGCTATACACCACTAAGGCCTGTTCTTTGTTGTAACCTAATTTCATACCTGTCTCCGATTGATTAACTAAAATCAAGGTATGCGCCCTGGCGCGTTAAGCAATTCAACAAGCAAGAATGGGCGTGAACCCCATTACCAAATAACAAAATCGCATCCCAATACACTGACAACAAGGAGCGATAGCGTATTGTGGTCTAAAGCATATGGGCCAACTGTATTTAACAGTAGCCCGTTATCGGTGTGCTAATGTTTCCCCTCAATCGCGTTCAGCGCTTCGTTCGCACAAGCCTTCCAACACTCACCACTGATCTGATTCGTTTCGAGAGACTGCACATCAGCCTTGGCAACCGCTTTTGCATATTGCTGTATTGCCTGAAGAATGAAGGCCTGCATAAGCGACCCATGCTGCGAGTCATTCATTAAGTTGCTTAAGAATTCATCGTTACTCATTTTGGCTCCAATATTGTCGTTAAGGCATTCTGGTTTGAAGTTAACGTATATCGCTTAAGGGTCATGTCAAAATGAAGAGCAGCACATATGCCCAAAATTGTTTGTGGTGTACCTATGAAGCGTTAGCAAATAGGTTGGATAACGAAACCTACATGCTCAAAATGATGGTAAGGAATGAAGAATAGCTGGTAAATAAATGAGTGTGACTTGGTAAGGTTTTCCAAATATGCAACTTTCGCTGGCAGAAATCGGTAAATAAAATACCATTATTTACCAGGCATTAAGAAATATGTGGTAAAGGCCAATCAGCGCAGAAATGTTGCCAGACAGCCCAAAAATCATTCCAGTGGTGGTGGACAAAAAAATTTATCAATGGCCCTTAATAATAATGAGAATACGACGACTTCAATACCAGCTATCGAGAATAAGTCCACTTCATCAAAGTGGCTTATCCTCCTTTGGCTGTTAATACATTAAAGAGTGCAGTATTCCTTAACGAATGGAGAAAATTATGAAATTTATATCTTTAGCAATAGTTCTAGTAAGTACTCCCGCGACAGTATTAGCCACTCCAGACGAATGCTCACAGAAATTGCAGACTTACGAAGATGCGCTGAAAATTGTCGCAGAAACAGAGATTATCGAGTCGCAAGAAAGAGAACAAGCGGCGTTGAAATTGAAGTACTTAAGAAAAATGCGAGAAGCGCAAACAGACTGTTCTGCTTTAACAAAAGTCGCAGATCTGATGAAAGCTACACTACCAACGTCGTAACTTAGCGCACCGGGGCAACATTGCCCCGGATTACAGTCTTGCAGGCTGCAGCCAGAACGCAAGTTCTGGGAGAGCGGGTAATCCTCTGAGCTGAGACAGTGCGAGCCATGTTATACGAAACCCACACCTGGCCAAGCCATTTATACCCAAGTACGAGCGGAGATTAAGTACAAGTCATTGTCAAACAGAACATTTTCGACGCTATTACTAAGCTAAGTGACCTAAATACAATAATCATATTTATTAGCTTGTCTTGCCGTTTAACATCTGTTGTACATCGAGAGTGTATTTCTCCTGAATTTCCTGCAGTAGCTCTGTCAGTTCTCGCTCAAATTTGCTTAGTACTTCCTCATCAAAATACTGAAGTGCAATGTCCCGTTTGCGCTTCGAGATCTTTCCACCGCCGCTTAAAAATAGTGAAGTAAGGGTATCTAACTTCATATTAGGAATGTCAGTGTGGGAGGATAGCTTTTTCTTTGTGTAGTCAAACACATAAAGCAATGCAATTTCGTTGACTAAATCTTTGCTAATAGCAGATTCCATCATTTCATAAACAAACACAACATGGTCTGTGTAGTCAGGGAACCGGTACATATAATCGATATCATTATGAATTTTTAATCGATGACCATTGTCCTGCTCAATTTCCCACTCTAGCATCGCCAAGATTGGCCGAGATACTTGCTCTAATACATCATCATATCTTTCAGGGTTTTTAAGGATGGCAGCTGAAATCGGGATGATGAATTTGTGGGCAGGCTCACGTTGTTTCATCACATCATGAATGAGATAGCGATGGAGTCTCCCATTCCCATCCTCGAAGGGGTGAATAAACACCTCACCAAATGAAATAATGCTGGCGTGGATCAGAGGTGGAACCTTTGCATCGAGCATCAACTTTTCATGTGTTTGAAGTAGCCCTTTCATCATGCTTTCTACATGCTCAGCCTTAGCTCCAACATAATGCACATCTTCTTCTACTATGCTGTACTTCTGAATGGTTGTGCCTACGTAAACTTCACATTCACGATAATTCGATGCTCTTACATTTTCTAAAACGATCTGGTTTTGTACATCAATAAGTTTTTGTTTTGATAGCTCAAACAGCCCGGCATTTTTAATGGCATTAAGAAATCTTTGCATCCGTTGCTTGTCCGGCTTTTCGTTTTCGATTTCCGTAGAGGAACGTGTTTCCTTTGTGTAGAGGTAATTGATCGACCGACCAATCAGGTCCGTAGAAATCCCGTTACCGAGCGCCTGAACACGCTCTGCCGCTGATTTATAAACGTCCACCCCTTCAAGCTCCAGCATTTGAGGAGTTTTACGGACGGTCGGACAAAAATCTCTCGTGCCTATGGCGTTATTTACGATCCTGGTGCGCTTATTACGCTCCCCCTCTCTCAGAGTGTAATAATATTTATCCTCAAATAGATTGACGTAGTTACCAGAAGTCAAATCAGGTAAATCTAGTACTTTCGCCGTTAGCCACTCGTACAAGAACCAGAGAACACGATTATGCTGTGCCATCGGCTTTTCAGCAATAAACGCGGTGAATTTGTCGACATCAACAACCTTAAAAATCGCAGCAAAAAAATGTAACCTTATGCCTTGGTACTTAATGGCAGCAACCATGTTCTCGTACACAGTATCAAGATTCTTTCTCGTCCGAGGAAGCAACTTACGTTTTGTAGCACCATACTGAACTATCTTTTCCTGGTCGCTATTCATATCTTGATATACATCCATACCTAATTTCGGTAGCAACAGGTTGTAATGTTGATTTAGGAAGGTGTATCCGACTGGCCGCATGTTTATTTCTTTCCACTTTAAGTTGATTATTTTCTACTTTTTCTATCTTTTTGATATAGGATGGTTACACTTTAAGTGTTAAATTATCGAAACTTGCTCGTACTACTTGATAAAGTCTCGCCAATAGCCCACGAAAACCACTTACAACTCAGAATATCAGTTATAACTCAGAATATCAGTTACAAATCACATTTTTAGTTAGAAACTGGTTTTGTTGTTTATGAAATCGGTTTGATTTATTTACCATCATCCCTAGCGCCTAAAGAGACAGCTTAATATTGTGTTTTACATCAGTGGTGGCACATGGCCACCAGCATTTTTCACACAATTGGCGCAATGGTTGTTCCCCACTCATTTGCCAGAGAACTAAACGCTCGTAAAGCGGCAGCTCTAAAGCATTCCCCATTGTGAATGTGACGGGAAAACCAGCGCTTCTTCTCACTATGTGTGTTGTCACAAATGACCACTTCAACATCGGTGCCTCTGTCGTATGCATGAAGGGCAACGTTGGTTTCAGTAATTGTCATATATGAACCTCTTTGTGCGGCCATTGGATTTTGAGTAGAAAGTTGCATTATTCGCTCCTGTTGACGGTAGCCCAATGCCCCGTATTCAACTAACGTATAATCTAAGTGGAGCCGTCAAAATGGGATGCAAAAATAAAGCACTATTAGTTGTCTTCCGAATGTTCAATCATCGCCAATACCCAGTCTGCACGTAATTCCGTATTCAAGACTGCAGTGACTTCTTCATCCCCCTTATCATTAATTCCTACAATCTCCATGTTGTATCAACATCTCGTATTGCTATGTCAGAAGGACGTTTGAAAAACATTTCAATGTCACTTTCATTGTCTTGACTAGGGAAGATGCGATTAAGTGGTGACAGAACTGCCCCAAATCGCACGCCAATGCGACCACTTACTTTTTACTCGTAAAACGAGTGGTATTTTGTCTATATCGAGCATTTAAGGCCACTTTCAGTCGTTTTCTCCGCCTATTGGCGGATATCAGACAGATCTCGCCTGTCGTCGTATCAGTTGGTCGACTTTTACCAGATTCTCCAGGGTGAATAACATAACTAATTGGTTGTCGTTTTTCATCAGGCCTTTTTAGAGGGCTTTGATAAAACCAAACTGGCATTTAATGATGCAAAACGGGTGCTCGACTTTGGCCCGAATGTAGGCTTTCAAGTATTCAATATTGATGACCACTTTTGGCATCCACACCAACATGTACCTTCATACCGAAGTGCCACTCATTGCCTTTCTTGATCTGGTGCATTTCGGGAGCACGTTGGTTGGTTTTGTTCTTGGTTGGTCTGACGGCTTCAATAATAGTGGCATCCACTAATTGCCTTGTTTCATCATCACGCCACTGTCGGCTAACCATTGGTTGACGGCATTAAACTGTGTGCGGGACAGCTTGTGTGCTTCAAGTAAATGCCCGAACTTCATGATGGTGGTGCGGTCTGGGATGGCACCATCCAGTGACAGTTTGGCAAACAGGCGCATAGAAGCAATTTCGTACAGTGCATCTTGCATTGCTTCATCAGAAAGGCTGTACCGCTGCTGTATGTAATGAATGCGTAACATCGTCTCCATCGAATAGGGACGACGACCATTTCCGGCTTTGGAATAGAAAGCCTCAATCACTTCCAGTAATTTGGACCAAGGAAACAGCTTGTCCATTCGTGACAAAAAACTTCTTTGCGGGTGACTCGGCGCTTGCTGGAGAATTCACTATCGGCGAAGGTTAACTGGTGGCTCATGGCGATTTAACGGCAAGATTTACTATGCCGCTATGATCTCATATCGTGGACTTAATCACATGTTCCCTAGCTAGTATATTTCCAGCTAATGAGATTCATCATAACCAGATTACCTTTTTATTTTAGACTAATAAGGTAATTATGTTACGGTAAATTTCAAATATATTTGAAAGTCCACTTCACTAAATTTTAGCTGAATTAAGTGCTAGTGTAGTGGTCAATAAAACCCGGACACCTTTTTAGCTAATTCTTCTGCTTTCGCTGGTGGTAGCCCATTGTTAAATTGATGCGGTCTTTCCTAGTTGTAATAGTTCATCAAGTAATAGCCCACATCTCGTTTTGCTTCGTTAATCGAACAGTAGCCTGTTGAAGGCATCCATTCGGATTTCAGACTCCTGAACACACGCTCCATCGGGCTGTTATCCCAACAATTTCCCCGTCGACTCATGCTTTGAATTTTGGCGTACTTCCACCGCGCTCAGATTCGAGCTGCTGAACCCACTTGCGCAGGGTATTTTTGTGAACGTCTACTGCACGTCCAGCTTCAGCCATGCTGTAACCCTGATCGAGAACCAAACTGGCTGCATCATATTTGAATTCCGGACTGAATGACCGTCTTTGTCTTCCCATTGAACACCTTGTTATTAAGTGTAATGGTACCACCTAAAACAGTGTTCGGGTTTAGTCTGCCACTACATAGGGATTGATATTTGCTTCAGGCTTATGCCCTCTTTCTCACTTTTTCTTTATTTACTCTTTATCTAATGTGTTCATGTATGTTTCTTTATCTTCTTTAATGACGTTATTTGAATTTAAAAGTGATTATATGCTCAGCAATGGTTTGTCTAGTGGTTTGTTACTTGCTCAGCAATGGAGTAGTGGTTTGAGCAAAATGTGAGTTTCGTTTAGTTTTGCCCCTTTTTATGAAGCTATGCTTGATACAGTGGTTGTTTCGTTGTTATTTGGCGTGATTTGGAAGCGTATTTGTTATGTTGCGCTATCTATTTATAGGGGCGTTGATTAGACGTTGGAATAGCTACTAGGAAAATTGCTAGATTTGAATCGTTACTGTTGTTGTGTTTGATAGTTACGTAAGTATGCTGAGGCAGCCTGTGGTGTATCAGGAGTAAAACTCTGCTTTTTGGAAATAGGCGACTGTGTCAATGTGTTTATGGCTTTGTCGCCTTTTGCTGCTGCGTTAGATATAGGCATTAATCGTGAATTCAACTTACTTAATCCAGTTAATTGCACCATAGGCTTAACTACAGAGAAAACCAGGGCTTTTGCGTCGTATTGAAAAACGATAATCCCTTTGTCATGTAATGTGTTTATCAGGCGTCGTACTGTATTCATTGACCAGCCCAGTGACTTTGATAAGAAGCTGACGCTTCTTGCTAGGTATTTTCGGTTTGAATTTAGATTCCAGATAGCTTGGTTGAATAGGTAGCCATGTAAGATAAGTAATTTGTGAACGTGTTTGGATTGATTTGCTTTTAGGGAACCTGGTTGCAGCTTCCCGATGTGAACCTTGAAGAAGCTGATTTCACGATCTTCAGTTATTTTTTCACTACGACCGACTGCTATGATCATTTTCGAATATGCAGTGGAAAATTTCTGTGCATACTTATGTTCGCCTATCTTCAGGTGATGGGCAATGTCCTCATAGGGGGTGAACGCTATATAATCGTCTTTACGAGTAGATAGATCTTGTTCTTCTTTAATAAGGAATCGTTTCTGTACAAGTGAACGCAATGCTTCACGAACGGTGTTAGGTGAGTACCCTACCCTATTACAGATAGCGCGTGTAGTCGCTTTGAACTTTCGCTTATATTTGATTTGACTAGCGAAAAAAGCAATATGTGAAAATACATATGCTTCCGTGTCACTTAAGTGCTCGAACATGCCTGTGGACATAAACAGCACACTATCACTGGTTGATTTGGTTGTCATTAATGTACCAACAAACTTAAAAATTTGTCGATAACAAACGCAAACTGTTGATCTGATCGATCAATCAGCTAAAATTGAAGTCGTAACGGTCTCAATGTTACACCTTCTAAACCCGTACCGTGTTGGCGCACTGTGCGGGTTTTGTCTTTTTTGCGCTTCTTATCTAATTATTTAGGCTTAATATTGTTATGAGGTCTAAAGATTTAATTAGACCTCACTAGATGATGTGATCTTTATAGAAAATATTTAATAGATCAAGAAAGATCACGATCATATGCGATCTTTCTAAAGATTGGATCCGAGGCTATACAAATTATGTAAACTTTAAAAATTAACTTATGTTACATAGTGATAGTCAATCATGTCATTTTATGTAGGCGAATAGTATTTATACAAAGATGATCTCAAAGATATCTTGTTTATATATGAGTGGTTATTGCATTTGAATTTTGAAGTCTTGAGTTCGTTTGGAACTATAGGCTTGGCATTTTATCGGGAATTCTCAATTGAGAAAAATCCATAGAATCCTCTTAAGCCTATTAAAATAAAGGGGTTGAGAGTTATTTAATTAATTTTTTAATTGCCAGATAATTATTTAAAGATTATATCCAATCTGATGTTTTAAAGTTAATCCTGACATATCACGACGGAAGGCAAGGACTGGACTACCATGTTCTTCTGAATAACCAATGTTTATCAGGTACCCCTGAATCGTAGCTCTTCCGTATTCTACGATTCTTTCTCCTTTCCTATTTCCTGACAAATGAATAGTGCCTATCGTTTCAGTAATTCTATCTTTGATACTTTCGTGGATCTTTGCGATATAAGTAGGATCAGCGTTTGCGATTATTAAGCTTGAAAATTTTCGCTTAAATTCATTCAAGGTCGACGATGGCGCAACATGTTCACGCAGTGCATTCCATGTATAAATTTTATCGGCCTGTTTTCCTGTGAAAAGATGTGAACGAGCCCAAAGCCCAAATAGGATTTCAATTTCGTTGTTCGTAGCGAATACATCCGTACTGAATAAAAGAAGCTCTTGCAATGAATTTTGAGATTTAATTGCTGCAACCAAGTTGAGAATCGTCGATCTTGGAAACTGTAATACAGCAGCTTTTTTTTCTTGTCCGCGTTCGTCTTTGTAGGTGACTATAGCTTCTAAACGAAAGAGTTTATAAAACATTTCTATATCGATGATTGAGGGGAATACTTGATTAAAGAAATTTTGCATATCAAATGTGGTTGCTGAAATACGTTGTAGCGCGGCTATTGCATTATTTATGTATCCGCCAGCTGATGCTGCAGTTACGTCAATGTCTTTACTTAAGGCAATTATTGGCTCAAGGGGTAAAGTAAAGGTTTCACCTATTTGTTCGTCGCTTTCCAGTTGCTCTTGAATATGAGTGATGAGCCAAGTTACACATGCCGCGTAGTAGGACATATCTGGTAAGTAGATCAATCTTCCCTGCTCTGCCCTAGCCGTAATTTTGATTGGTTTTTCAATGAAACTGTCTCTAATCTCAACAGATAGCTTTGCTACTGTATCCTTTCTATTTGTTCGCATTGCTTTTACTAAATAGCGAACAATTTGTAATTCCATGTATCGCGCTTTATGTTCGTATTGTTCTACATTAATGGCTTCTACGCTAGTAGCTGGAACGGTAGCCATTCGTTTATCCTGGGGAGTTGAGTTATCTTTAATTGCCGCTAACATATTTCCTTTTGGTATTGTTAACGTGAATAGTTTTCCTCTGCGTTTTTTTATTGGGTCAGTTGTAATGAATTCTGTAGTTACGAGACCTTGCTTTTCTAACAGTGATAAGTGATGTCTTAAGTTAGAGATCTTCCTATCTGTTTTTACTGCCAAATGATCCAAACTCGCAGTTAGTTCTTCGATATTTTGAAGCTCTACAAACAACTCAGATGCGATTGCTGTTGTAATCGGTGACACATTGAGTGAATTACATAATCTGGTGAATGTTGTGAAGTTAAAATCAGGAGTTACTGAAGCTAAGGGGGCTTTAAATCCATATTTCTCTGATAGTTTGAATAGTTCTCTCACAACATGTCCTAGCGTACTTTTTTAAAGATTATATATGAACATCTGATTCGATCCGAGTATTGATTAGATAATTTTCTCAATTGAGAAAGATTGCTTAAATGCGTTGTACGCCTTATTTTACAAGGCCTAGAGAGGTCTCTAATTAAAAAAATAATTAACTGTGGGGATTTCTTCTATATTTTCTAAAGATTCGATCCGAGACTTTGAATCTTTAAAATGCAAATATAATTTAGCGTCTTAAATTAAGGTCAATTATTAATGAGCAGTGAACTCTATAATGGATTAAAAGTGCTTTCTAGTTATCACAGAAAAGGTGGTGTGGGTAAAACCTTCCTTGCTTCTACTATTGCTTACTTATTGGCTACTGGAGGTCCCAATAAAAAGGGGCGTAAGAGACGTGTACTTGTTCTGGACTATGATTCGCAGCAAGATTCTTCAAAAGCGTTCTTGAAGATGGATGCAATTCCAGGTGACGATGAATATGCTGCTCCGCTACATCCAGATTTTGGAAGCTTTGATGATCCCGAATGGAGTGGTAGAAACACAAGTACGGACATTCTTTTTGATTCCCCAGTTTACGAGTATCCAACATCTTTTGATCACATCAAGATATTGCCTTCGGAAGGTAACGTTGACCGTGTTTTAGCCCTAACGCCTGATTCTGAACGTTTGGTTTCAACAATCACTTCACATATGCGCCAGTGGTTTTCGTTACCTGATTTGGCCGACGATTATGACGTAGTAATTGTTGATAACCCACCGAGTAAATCGCCAGTGTCTGCTGGTCTTTTAGGTGCAGCTACACATGTAATTATACCCACCGAGCCTGAATATGACTCAATCGATGGTGTCCCTATGTTATTGAACAGAATTGACAGGATCAATGAGGAACGTCCTGAGAATCCATTGGAAGTGTTGGCTGTCATTCCCAATAAGGTTCCAAGTAAATCTAAGTTAACTCAGAAAGATCAAATAGCATTGGCAAAGCTATATGATAAAGATAGTCAAACAGGGCCTTACATGAGTCGATTCTGGTTATCCCAGCGCAACTGCTATCGTGTTATGGAAAGACCTTCTGTGGATGAATCACATTTTAGTTATGTACATAACCATTTAGCGATGAAGGAAATGCAGAAATTGTATGAGCTTGTAGAAAGCAGTTTATGGGGTGAAAAGTAATGAAATCACCTAAACGTCGTACTTTAAATAGAAACAATTCTGGTACTGATGATCTGATCGCACAGTTTGAATCTGGGGCCGGCGTGTCAGAGCGATCTAGAAAGAAGTTAGATGAATTGAAAGAAAAAGACAGAAATAAGCAGAGTGATGTGCACGATAAGCCGATGTTTAAGACTGCGAGTGATGTAGAAAGAATTTTACTCGATTACATTCAACCCCAGGAAGATAACCCAAGATTTCTACCTGTTAAATTTTCCAAGTCACAAGATCCAGAAGCAATTGCTACATTAACCGACTGTGTGGTGTGTGAAAAGGGAGTTTTAGATAATCGTCTACCTAAGGAACATCCACGATATGATGCTGTTGATGAGGAAATTCAACAAATCTTAGAGCTTGCTGAGACACTGCGACATAACGATTTAGTGCATCCAATGACGGTGTGGCGTTCAAATATGTCCAATTACCCAATCGTTGCTGGACATAGACGTTATTATGCCATCCGATATTTGTACGGTGGTATGGTAAAGGTAAAGTGTAAAGTTTATTTATCCAAGCCTGATAATGTCAGTATTCTGCGGCACATAGAGAATTTTAGCCGTTCAAATTTGACTCCACCGGATGCGCTTGCGAGCTATATTGCAGCAGTAAAGGAGCTTGAGCAACTCTTAGGGGATGCACTGAATGACCAGCGTTATGTACAAATTTGCGGGCATCTTGGGATTTCACGAGCCAATTACTATCGTTATGAGAAGTTGCGTGAATACGAGGCATTAGTAATACCTTTGCTAGAGAGGAAAATTGCAACGAGTATTAGCGAATTAGCTAATACGTTGAATAGAATTGAAAAAAATAGTGGTGTTGATGAAATATTATCCTTTTTACAAAAGGCGTCTGATGAGGGCGTTTTGCCCGACACCACGGATGCAACAGACTACACAATAAAGAACTCCGTACCAGTCAAGGTAAAAGAAAATGTTACCAAGGGACCAGGAAGAACAAAGAAATTCATTACGATGCCAAAGGTTGAAGTGAAGAATACCAATGTCATTAAGAGAATTTTGACAGAGGATGTCACTAAGCTTGAGCTGGGGATTGATTGGGATAATGTTAATTATGACAACCCTGAAGAGGTAGAGACTCTCCTCAAAAACATTGTCGAGATTTTAATTAAATGATTTTCTCAATTGAGAAAAATAGCTTTGATAGGCTGCACCCCTTGATTTATAAGGGGGGTAGCGCTTTTCTATTAAATTATTAATTGGCTGAAATTTCAGTGTAAAATGTTAGCAATTAAAGATTCGATCCAATAACTTCTTATGCCTTGGCCAGTAAAATTGAAAGATTAAATTAGTTTTAATATTTTCAACTATCTTCATTCATAATTACAATCCCATACTGCTCACAATTCTTGTCGACAACACTTTCAGTATCATGTGTGTGATTTACAGAGCATATTTACCGTCTGTTTAGCATCGTCGCTACATCGTCTCAATTTTGCTTTAGAGTGCTATAAATGCAGCTTCTGCAATATTGTAGTAAGTCTAGCGCCTATTAATTTTCTGATGATAGGTGAGGGGGAAAGCTAATACACTGCTGCTCCTCGCACTATTACGAGCAACTTCCGAGAGTCAGTCGGATTTTGCTTTGCCCAACGAACTTCCCTGTAAGTTAATTCGGTCGGGTAGGGGGCTCAATTGTAACCTTCTAGGTTGATGTGTCAGACGATGATAATTCAAATGTATTCACGCTGATATTAAGACCAAGTCGATTTTCATAATGCGCCTGATTATGGCATAGAGTCCTGAAATCAAATCTTGAGTTGATTTCACTCAACCGGTAAATCAAAGGTCTTCAGAAAGACCATTCGAACAATGAGATAACCTAAGAGCAGTTCGCTGAGAAACTTTAGTCAGTCGAAGAAACCCATTCTATAAATGATTGTAATATTCGAGATGTAAAATCTCTTCTTAAAGGTCGCCATATTAAAACACAGCACATTGTGGCTTTGGTGAGGAAATCTTTGATAATTAGAGTAATCATCTTGGAGCTTCGTCATTTAACATACCTACATTACGACCCACTCGTTTCAAATCAGCTATGGCTCTAAATCGCTTAGCACGAAATATTTTGCTGTCGTGGTCAAAATACACATCGTTTACTAACAAGGATATCTTCCTCTGTGTATGTGTGAATTCTATTGTTCCAAAAGGAGTCTGAAATGTACCGCTGCGGCCCGTGGTCATACAGGTGAGATGGCCAAACATTAACTGAGAAATGTCACCTGATTTAGAAAGTTCGCTTTCGAGGCTCACATATATAAATTTGTCCCAGTGTAACCGCATCGCGATGTGTTCCAATAACCCGTTAATAGCTGGAGGCGCTGTAGGGGAGGTGTAAAGGTCTGAAGCGACCCTAGTCAAGATATCAGCTTTAGCCCATTTAGAAAGACACTTTCGAAAGTTTGTAGTTACGGGCTCTCTAAGAATTAAAGCCAGATCGTATGTGCTGAAAACGCCTGAGTGTCCATTTCGTATAGCACTGTATATCCCTTTAGTAAGATTTAATGCTCTACTCATATTTACATTTTTGTCTTAGCGGCGAATATATATGCTCATTAATAGTTTTAATATAGAATTAAGTAAACACATATTCGCTCAATTCGCGAATATGTGAGAAGGTTAGTTGTGAACAGAACTTCTTTTAAGCTATCGTCGAGTGTCGTCAGAATACTGGAACGACTTGTTGCCTAGCGGGGAATTCGAACAAACCGGTAAAACTGACACAGAATTAATTTTTAAAGAAAGATTCAACTGCACTTACCGGACGAAAACTATTATCATGAGAACTTTGAACGAAGTGTGTGAGCTTACTGAAATTTGGGTGACATAATATAACGAAATACGCTCACAGACTGCGTCAACGAATTCGTCCTATCGCCTGAGACGTTAGAAGATATGAAAGACAGGAATGTCATGCTAGGTAACCTACGTCTTATCAACAAAAGGAATTAGCACTGGTATATAATAACTACAAGCAAAGCCAGAACACTAAATTGTAACTGATCACTATTACATTCCACGACGACGATAATACGTTTCCAGTCGCTTATAGCGAGGATCCTCTACTAATTGTGGGTTAGCAACGGTAATAGCATCCAAACACGTCCTAACTTTTTTTGTTGCCCATGGCTGATCTTCAATTATGGCATGAAGTAACGCTAGAGCATGTTCTGGGTATCTAGTGTTTAATTCACTTGCTGCAAGCAAGTGGACAATATAATCAGGGTGCTCAATTGGCTTAATCCATCCATTCACAGCAGACAGGGCAGACGGAAATTCGTTTCGTGCAGCAATGCACAATTGGGTTAAATATTCTGAAATGCGTGAACTGGCTCGTTTACGATCCTTAGGCCAAATATTTCGCCAGAAAGGTAAACATCGATTTTTCCAGTATTCCTCTCGCTGCTCACCTGAACCATCTAAAGCCTGATACAGCGCCTGTGCAACTTCCTCTATGCCATCTTGAGGTATTGATTCAAAGGCGGTTCGATATTCATCTTTAGAAATACCTTCTATCATGCCTAAAGCCGCGTACGTAACTGATACGGCATACTGCTGATTATGTTTTCCCAGAAGTGTGTAGTAGTTCGCACAATCCAAGAATTGCTCTTTGATAGCCATTATTAATGGAGAATGCAGTCGGGCTGACCACAAGAAACCAGCCCAGGCCACTTTAGCTTCAATTTGGTCGTTCCAATTTAATAACGGCAATAAATGTTGTTCAGTCCACTTGCTATCAACGCGATAAAACGCAATAAGTCTTGAGGCTAATATGACTCGGCCATGTCGAAACGGGATGATCCGCCTATCACATAGGGAAGTAAAAATCTGTTTAAGGTTAGTCGGGAGCAGATCGTTATCATTTGGACTCGACCTGAACCAGAGATTAATTAAAGCCCGTGAAACATGTCCTATAGGGTGATTAATCGCAGAATCTACTGGACTATGTCTGTTTTGTTCATATGGCTGTTCGTCACCTTTAGGGGTTGATTCAATGGCAAGCACTCTGGTGCACATGTCGATAAGGACTTGTACATGACTGTTAATTTTGGACGTAGCCTCCAGCCAGTAGGTTACTGAGGACATAATTGCTTTCAAAGTGTCGTTAGGCATTGATTTAACTAAAGGCGCTGCGTAATGCCAGGAACGAGAGATTAACGCATCTTCTGACCATGTCTGAAGTGCCTCTCGCCATTGCTGCAAAGGCCAAATGGACTTATCAGCTAACGCGCGTAATGCAAAAAAGCTATGAAAAAAACGGGTGCGACAAACATTTCGCCACGTATCACCCTCATAATATTTGTCTTCAGTCTGCTTTCCAGTGATCCACTTGACTAAGTCGGGCCACTTGCGAGGGGCAATATCAACATCGTGAGAGTCAACAAAATCCGGGTCGCCGGTACTACTCATCCAATGAGGAAATTCATCTCGCTCGTAATCCCTAATTGTCCAATTCGGATTATTTTCAGCTAATTCAGCTAGTCGCGCCGATGCTGCCCCTCCCAGTAAGCAACCCGACTCATTCAGTTTTACCAAACGAAGCCATGTAGCGCGTGACACTATTTCTTGCCAGCGTTCTTCGCTAAGTTCATCGTTATATCTTTCACGTATGGGGCCGGCCAAAATGGCTGACTCTAACTGTGCCAGGGGAATTCCCGTCATGTTTTTCCCCTGCAACACGAGAAGACGACAGGTTTCACGGCAAGTTTCATTCGCCCATAGACACCAAGCGTTATCAGTTAATAGCCATTCCACCCATTGTTCAGGTGTAATGCAATCAGGCTGACTTGCTGCAAACAAAGCAAGTCGTTTGAAAGTTGCGTAAGGTATCTGGAACCAATTTTGCGCAAGGTAAAATGCGCGTAGTCTGTTCGCTTCACGAACGGCTAACCAGGAATCCCGAAGCAACTCAATTAAACTCACCCAATCATTGAATCCACGATTCTGCCAATGTGGGATTATGGAAGGGAGATCCCAATATGACTGATCTCTATACTCCTCGGCAGCGCCAACTTCTTGCAACAGGTCCAAGGCATCAAGCAAAAGTTGCTGAAAATCATCGAATAGCTGAGGAAATACCGTCGGCCAATTTATATCGACAGCCCCTACTAACGCTGAATTCACGTTATTAGCAGTCAACACTAACTCCCATGACACCAATTGATTAAGGCTGGTAATATCACTGCTATTGGTTAATGTAGTCATTGTTTGATGAAAGGATTTCTTTAGCTTTATCATCGGGGTAAGTAGCTGACGTAATTCCATACGACGTGAGGCGGTCAACCCTTCACGCAAATAATTTCTCCTCCAACTGTAGATATCCGCGTTATACCAGGGCGTTTTAACCTTATCCGTGAGCAGTAATCGCCACAAAATACGCATATAAGGGCCGGGAATCGCCTGTGGTGAGTGCAAACGAATGTCAGCCAGTTCAGCTATGTTGTTGGCTTTCTCCAACTTTGATATCTCTGTAAGACGCTGTTCGATTAACCACTTAAAGCTGTGATGAAGGTTTCCACCGCGACTTGCAATCCAAACGATTAACCTTGGATCATCCAGATGCCGCACCAGCCAGCGGGCCAAATGATGCATTATCTCATCCCATTTAACCTCCGCTTTGGGTCCTGCAATAAGTTGCATAGTCGGAGTTTTATCGTAAGGTGCATAGCGTCGAATAAGGCTGAAAGTCAATTTTGGGTCAACTTTCGTGTTCGCTGCTACTCCAAAACGAATTAGATCTCCCTGACGGAATTCCTCTTTGGTGAAGGAGTCTAACAACCAGTCGAGAGGAGGGGCCGGTTTAAAATCAGCAAAACGCTGAGCTGGCAAACCAGTAGGATCTGATAAGGCCCAAAGCATCCTACCGGTAAAATCATCTTGATTTGTGCTGTCCTGGGGTCTTGCCAGGGCATGTTTGACAACAATAGCCTCTTTACCCTGAACCCCATCACGGTAAGTCTCTGCCCAGGCATGTAAGGTTTTATGCAAGAGGGAGTGATCACCACTGCCCGCAGGCACACTGTATAAAATAGGTGTGACACCTTTCGCCGCCCAATCATTTGCTCTTTTGTGTTCTTGGCCGGGGGTATAATCACCAAACGCCCAGGCTGTAGGAATTGATTCCCCAAGCATACGGTCGGCGGCCAGCGCATCCATCATGTAGCGAAGCACAGGATCATTCAGGCTATAACCGACGAAGCACACCTCAAAATTCCGAAAGAGCTCACTGACGAAACGTGCTGCCCAGCGCTCAGTCAGGTAAGCGGAACCGAAATCGCCACTTGTTATCACCAGGCGATCAAGGCTACTGACGTCTGGCATTTTTGGTAATAAACCATGGAGGAAGACTAAGCCATCCCATTTACTCTTTTTCGGGATAGGTAGCATGGGTGCCGAATATGTCTCAAAAAGCTGGCCGGTTCGTTTGGAGGCAGTATGAAAGATACGGTCAAAATTAGTGGTCACTAGCCTCAGTTGGCCATCACGGTTTCGTCCCAATCGCAAAAGAGCGGATTGGGTATCGACCGCACCCTGACGACGAAACTTTGGCTTCAGCACATTGGCTATGGCACTGCGGAACTCTATGCGTTGCCCCGGCAACCGCCGTTCGAGTAGGTCCAGCGTCGCATCAAATTGCTTTCCTTCAAATGCCTCCCGTTCAATTTCAGTAAAGGAAGTGCCGACCCACTTATATATGTCCGTAACTAACTTTTCAAACCCGGGTAGCCCTGCCGGATAGGATATCCCGGCGCCACAGAAAAACACCACACGACCTTCCTCATGAGCCTGTAAAAGTGCATCGGGGATGTCCGGTCCGTTGGAAACAAATTGCATAACTTTGTTTTCCTATAGGGGCGAATAAGCAAGTAAAAGACACTCGCTATATGTCAGCAATCCATGCACCAAACCACTAACTATATGGCTTGCAACTTGAATTAGCTTATAAATCAATCTCATAATTCTAAGTGGATTATATTTTGAAAGAAATCCCCATGTTTATGTCGTTAAACCATGGGTTGTTTGGACGACTGCGTTTACAACAATGCCCTTTTTTCTACGCGCAATAAAGCCTATAGTTTTCGGACGACCTAATTATGGTGCGGTCAATAAACAGACGCCTTTGCATAGCAGTAAAAAAGGGAAGAAAGAGAGCGAATAAATTCATAAGGACGTGCAGTGCAGAGAAACAAAGGATTCTGGGCTTTAGTAACCGCAGCATTGAATTTGATACCCGGTTGGGGCGGGGCGATCGCCGTACTCTTTGAGAAGTTTATTCTCGGAAGAGACAATCCAGATCGTTATAATGAAAAGATCGATGCACTCCACGAAAAAATTGAACTTCTCTTTAATAGAGAGAAGGAGCCAACGCCGTCGTTATATCAACCACCTGGCAAATCTCACTATACAAAACCCTCAGGCCAAGAGACTGCTCCAGTATTCAAAAAGACCGGGCAGATCACAAACCAGATCCTTATGGGAAACAGACGAGAGATACTGCACGCGGATCTTAGCCTTGACGGCAAATTTATAGCTGTCAGATACAATGATAAGGCTGGTGGATCCATCTATAGTGCGGATACTGGGCAAGAAATACAGTCAATAAGCGGACTAAGCACCGGCATGCAGGGCTATCGGCCAAAAATGCTCTTTGCCCCTAGCTCTTCCGGCGCGCCAGAAATGGCTGTTGAAGGCTATGTCAAACAAAGAGCCGTCGTATATATATTCTCGAGCCATTACTCATCCAAATTTAACAAAAAAGAGACGCTTCACTTGTCTGATGATGGTGATCTAGATTATTTGAATGCAGACGGATGGAGTCCAGATGGATGCTATTTTGTCACAGGCAGTTATTCGCGCCATATAGATCGGCATGTTCATGGCAATGAAAATAAGTACAAGTTAATAATATGGGATCTGCACACAAGAGAAAAAACAAGAACTTACATCCCGTTGGAAAATAGCCCTGAAAACGCAAAGTTAGTGTGGCACAAGAATGGTCGATATCTACTGGTGCAGATAAGTGGTGCACTGATTGTAGATATGCATACTGGGCTGTATTACCACCTATCAAATGTCGTGGCGGGATTAAGTTTTCTCTATTGTGCCGATTTTCACTGTGATAAAAACTGGCTGGCGGCAACCAATGGCTATGATTTCTACTTAATTGATGTCGAGACTAAACAACTGATCACCAGTTTCAATGATGCCAGGGAAGCACGAGTGGATATCGCGCGTAAATACCGCTTTAAGGATCCCAGTAGCTACATCAAAGAATTTCATTACTTCACCTCGCATCTGGCATTTTCACAAAACGGTCAATACCTAGCCACTTCGGACTACTTTGGCAATATCGTCATCCGATCCTGTGAGGATCTTACAATTGAAAGGACGATCAATCTCCCAGTGCATGCCAAAGAAAAACCGATATATCTAAAATTCTTGCCTGGTGGCGATAGTAGCTTACTGATCCAAACCATAGACGAAAACACATGCAAAGACAGATGCTGGTTTGTCGACGTGCATCATCCGGAATCTCTGGTACCGATTGAATCAATGTTGAACTTCATGACGTTGCGATGGAGTGATGTGGGCAAAGCTATAAAAGTTGGCAGAGATCACATCGATATCTACACCTATCAGTAATATCGCGGCCAGTTAGAAATTTTTCTGGCCCTAGCGCTAGCTACGTAAGGCTTTCAGTTGCTCTGGTAGGACCGGGGACCAACCGGATACAGGTTGAAATGGCTCACCCGATGCGCTCAACTTTTCAAAGAATATGGCCCCGTCCTTTATGTTGACGATGCGCATGGCCCCATTGGCATTGATGTAAGCGCGATGACCAATCAAGACAATATATAACCCTCCAGCGCCGTACTCCTGAATTTCCAGATCACCTATGGCCGGCACCAGCATTTTTGCTTCGCCGATTTGCGCATGTTCCGCTTCAATTTTCATCAGTTCTGTCGTCATTAAATGGTGCGCATCATTAGCACTGCCTAGAGCTGGTAAACGGTCTAATGTAAGTTTTAACATTGTTAGCCGCTCATGTTTGGTTGATTTCAATTGAGCGGGGGTAATCAGACTTTTCTTAATAAAGGGAGGCGCTTCGGTATGCGAGGCGGGACCACGATGTCGACCAGGTGAGAAGTAACGAAGCTGGACAATTCTGGCCAACACTAAAAAAGCGACGACGCCTAAGGCGCACACCAACATCCCACTATCTTGCATATGTAACATAGATTTCCCTAGGTGACCCAGTTGACGCCATTCCGACGTCATTATGATGACGAACCATGTGTATTTACGATATAGCTGAATATATCACATTGCAGAAAAGCGGCACCGACACCCGGTAAATACCATTATTACCTACCACCTTCAAAAGGTATACGACACCCAACAAGGCAATCATCCACCTTCGGCGGCAGCCCTCTAAAAACGAGCGTGAGGGAGTCGTTCGGCAGGGCGGGGAGGGGCCTTTTAAGCTACCTTTGAGCTTGAGCGGGGTAGGTATTTGATAGAGGATGATGCGTTATGGCGAATGATCGAATGCAGTTTCTGGAATTGAAGGGCGAATTAGATAACGCGATGCTCCGGCTCGAAGATTCCATAGAGGTGGAAGATCACGCGTATTTCTGCGAGTTGCTCGATATCGACAAGGACATTGCAGACCCCTATTGGAAAGGGGAGATCAGCCTGCTGCTCAAACATTACTACAAGTCCAATGCTGTTATTTGGTGCCTGCGGAGTCTGCGCAGCTTCAGCCGTAGCGATCCCCTGGTCAGTGGACTTTATATCGCCAAGTTGCCGGGATTCTTGTCCTGCGTAATCCTGATGCCGTACGCGACACCGTCGAAACCATCAATGGCCTCAAATCCGCTATCCAAGCCTGTGTCCGGGATCTGCAGCAGGTCGATGGACTGCGACTGCATGGCCGTAACCACCTGCAGAAGCATGAGTTCCTGCACTACAAGGTCGCCGACAATTACATGTCCTATCAGCTCTACCGCCATATCCAAATGATCGACATTGGCGCCGACACCAATGGCCAGGCAGCAAAATCGGTAAATTTCTATTGGGTGAATAAAAACACCGACCGCTATCTCACCGCTGAAAAACCGAAACTATGGATATACAGTAGCCGTGGAAATGCCAAAGACCTCCCTACCAGCGAGCAACAGCGCCTGCATGACGAGTTTGATCAATATGACGCCACCCATCGCTTTTGTATTCGTCGCACCCGAACGATGCGAAACGTCCCTGTATTACGGCAAACAAACGATGTGTTACTACAATGCCAGTCAACCGGTGCTGCTTTACAACTACGATAAGCTACCCAAAATCAACCCGCTCAAACCCTAGGGTGCAAGTAAACGTAGTGAAAATCCTGAAGGGGCTTGGTTCAGTATGAACCCGCATTTGAATCTGTATCGCCGGCTGAAATATGATTCGGAACTTTGAACATTTTCTGACGGTATTAACATCGTTGAGGCATTAACGTTTGTAATTGGTATTGAGTGCAACCGAACAACTACCGCAAAAACTCTCCACCAGCATGTCGCCACTGCTTTGCAAATGCCGAAGGAGCATGGGCATCATTAGTTGTTTGGAGCCAGGGTATTTGATGAATGATCGCATGCATATATCACAGAACCTTTTTAAGCTACTGTATTAGCATTCTGGCCACTTTCATCTACGCGTCTATTTGTAGTTTGCTATGATGTAAGTATAATTATTATCCAGTTAGAACGTCGTGTTATCAATGAGAGGGACGTATGACATTAGAAGGCTTCATTATCGGAATGTCTTTTGCTGTTGGATTATTAATAGTCGGTAATCTTCTTGGTCACTGGGGAGTCGAGGGCCACAAGAAGAGTTCTTCGACTTTGATACGAGAAAAGACAAAGCATCACTGAATAATATCTTCAATGAAGGTCGCAATAGCGGCCTTTTTTAATGAGTAAATTTTGTCTTATCTAAAATCCAAACTCAAAAAATCGTTCACAATCGGAGCTCGGCTAACTAAAAACTGGATTAGCCCACGTTTCATTGACATCCTAGCACGCAAAAAATTCACTGCGGAATTTTCGCCGTATAGCTTTGTGGTCAGATTTCCGCTTTACTAGATTAAATCGTCAACACTGTTTGTTATAAATCCCCGTTAACTTTTGAGGTTTCGATTCATTGTTTTTCGAAAAGGTGAAATGGTGGCTCATGGGAGGGAGGCGCTTTGTGAATTGCTGTGCCACTATGATCTTATATCAGGGACTTGTTAGAATCTTACCTAGCTTCTAAATCACATTCGGATAACGAATAGCCAAATATATTTACTCTCTGAAATATGGCGACTAGGATTACTCTGTCACATTCAAGGTGTCTTTCTAACCATAGACTAGGAAGTTTTCATATGGTTTAAGTGATGTGTGACTAATTATCCCCGAAGGTTGTAAGTGAATCGGATCCACATAAAACTACATGGTGATAGAAATCATGAAATGGAATGTTTATGGAAAAATTGGAGTAGTGTCGGCATTAGTTATTGGTGGCACTATCGCCGGCACGTCAGTTTTCGCGAAGGAGAAAATTTCTCAAGCTGAAATTGAGAAATTCGAGATGATGGCAAATGTTGATGCTTTGATGCGGCGACAAAAAGCCTCTTTTGCTGGTTTCGAAGAATTTAAAAAAACCATATATAAAGAACCCTGGGAATATGGTGTCTATATTGTTAATGGTGACACTCCTATATCTACTGACATCGAACTATTGGACTATTTCAATGGTGAGATTAAAGCTGACTGGAAATCAACGAAGTTTGGTGTTCAGCTTGATAGTAGAATCGACAAATTAACGGCCGATGCGCCTGATGGCTATATCGTAGCGTGGGACAACGCTAAGAAACGAAACCTTACATACTGCGTTAGTACAACATTTGGTTCTCTGCATGATTCAGTTGTTGATGCTGTAAAAGAAGCAACAGGAGCTTGGGAAAAGGCAAGTGATGTTAAATTTATCTATCGGCCAGAGTTTGATTCTGCATGCACGAATCAAACGTATTCTGTTGTTTTCGATGTCAGGCCTGTGGATGTGAATAGAGAATATTTAGCAAGAGCATTCTTCCCCCGATATAACCGTCTTCAACGAAGCGTACTCATTGATAAGTCTTCTTTCGATTTGGAGCCGGGTAATTTAACCCTGACCGGCATTCTTAGGCATGAATTTGGTCACGTATTATCGTTCCGTCACGAACACACCAGACCTGAAGCAGGGGCGTGTTTCGAGGATGATAGGCATATTCCATTAGGAGATTATGATCCATTTTCAGTTATGCATTACCCACAATGTAATGGACTTGGAGATTGGTCGCTGGATCTAACTAAGAAGGATAAAAAGGGGGCCGCATGCATTTATGGCCCAGGTCCAGAAACCGATGCTGAGACCTCCTGCTCGTAGATTAGAAATGAAAGGTAGGTTCACCTACCTTTCACTTCTTTGAGTTGAGTCTTTGAAAAGCCCGAGAGAGCGCCACAGACCCTCAACATCTTCTTCCGTCGCGTGTATTGGCTTACTGGTGTACTTCATAGACTTCTCCATTTCATCAACGAGAAGCTTGCTCTGCGCAGTTGCATGTTCTTCCGATACACCTGCAGCGATAGCTACTTGTGCGATGGAGCGTGAAGTGTTTTCCTTTGTTTTAAGATGTTGATTTGTCGAATAGGCGAATACCCAATTATTTTGTTTCTTCTGAGGCACTGCTGCCGGCGAGGGACGGCTAGCTTTCTGTTGCATGGGTGCTGGCATTGCGGGCGCTTTGGTCGCTAATACGACTTCTGTTTGCCTAACCGCGGAATCCTCACTAGAACCTATATTCGAGCCGGTATTGTTACTTACCGGGTGAACTGGCGCGATATTGGTACCAGAACCATTCTTGTCGATACCTATCAGTTCGTATATCCAGTCTGTTCCAATATCCTGTGTTGTTCCTTTAAGCTTAAAAGCTTTTGGAATAGGGTAGTCTTGTTGCTTAACCATGCTGCGAACAACTTTGCGTGGTAGTAGTTCAGCTTTCATTTCTGCAATCTGATGAGCTTGCGGTGGCAGGACCTGCAGCATCCTTGCTATGCGAACATCGCGGAAGTGCTTATGCTTCATTCCGTGATGGAAGAGATTCATTTTTATCATTTTGTCTTCTGTGAAGAAGTAACCTTCACCTGTACCTAATGCTTTAGCGTCTAAAATGTTCAGGCGGTCGACAGTTTCAATATTCGTTGTCAATTGGTCTAAATAGTTAAGGGGACCTTGTTTAGTTTGTCCCGATTTAGCCCTGGCCTTAGTTTCACCAGCTAATTTCTTAAACCACTCAAAGGTCTCGGTTATACCCTCAACGGCCATGTTGATTACATACCCACCATCAACATATTTCTTCATCTGCTTGAGGAATCCATTTTCAACGATCAGTAAGTGGGCAGGATAATGTTGCTTTATGAAGTTAGATATTTGTGAGAGTCGAACAAATTCTCCTGCCTTTAGCCCGTTCTTATAACAGTCATGTGCAATATTGACTCCTATATCCACCCACTTCTGAGAAAGTGTAAATATCTCTTGAACCTGACTATCTGCTTTATCTTCCGACTTCTGCCCATCCATATAAAACTCCTTATTGATTCCGAACAAACCTAGCCATAAAGCTTAGAGCATTTTGGGGAAACTACTCTCTCCTATGCGGGCGAGTTCGACAATCCATAACGGTGATACAAAGCTTATAAACTATCTGCACTGCGAATTAGTTAGCATGTGTACATTTATTGCCCGGTAACATATTCTGTTTCGGTAGGCTTCTAGTAGTACCTTCGATGATTAAAACAATTAACTTTCAAGGACGTTACGATGAAAAGAACTACTATTTTGTGCCTCCCAATAATCTTATCAGCTTGTGCGTCAGCGCCCCCCACCGTTATTACATATCATCTCCCTAAGGCAGCTATCACGCTTGAAGCAACTCAAACTCTGCTGTGCTATCAGGAAGATGTAAAAGTGGAAGGTAAGACGACTGGGAAAGTTTGGCGAGTCGCGACCTCCAATAAAGTTTCAGTCACCCCTTCATACATTGCCGACTATTCGAAGGAAGAGACGATAAAATTAGGAGAACTCGATTCCTGGTATGCTGACACTGAAACAACAGTTGGGTTGACGGATGACGGTAGATTATCATCCATAAGCAGTGCATCCACTGGACTTGGAAAATCTGTATTAAAGGCGTCTGCTGAGATTGTTAGTGCCGCAGCATCTGCTGCAGCACTAGTACCTTCCCCTACAATAACTCAAAAAGACGTGGATGCTGCCTGTGCAGTTTTAGTCAGCGTTTCAGAGAAAGATAAACCTAAAACATTTACAAGGTCTCAGACTTTTATCGATTTCGAAAATGGAACGGAATTGAAGCTTAAGTCTTATGGTGACTTGTTCAAAAAAATAGATGCGATCCTGCCTGAAGTTAAGGCTACTGTTCAGTTATTGCCTGGTATAAATATAAATAAAGACCTTACCAAGGCTCCCGATGCTGACAAGTTAGCTCAGGAAAAGAAAAATCCAGTTTATTGTAGCGAAGACTGTTCCGATATACCGAGTGTTAAGCTACGTAAACTCTATCCAATGACAGTTACTGTTATGGTAACGCCTTGGGGGGATTTAGAGCATGTTGTGGCAAGTAAGTCCCTGCTATATCCTGATACATCAGGTAATAGCGATTATTCTGTCCCTCTCTACAAAGACACTAACTTCTTTGGCAAAGTTGAGGTTGATTTGAAGCTGGGCTCTGCCGGCGAAATATCCTCCATAAAATATGGCACTTCTGGCTCAGACGCCGTTAGTGATGGTATTACAACTGTTCTGGGCCTGGTTGATCAGGAGTCGGAATATGACAAGTTAAAGGCTGCAAATGACCTTGCTTACGAACAGGCTCGCCAAGTTGCGTGCAAGGCGAATCCAACGACAGAAGGTTGTAAATAGTCGAATGGAAGCTTCCATTACCTGCCGAAAACAATATCGTATTCGGCAGGTTCCTCACATGTTTAACTCATAGGTACGTTTGCCTGTGGCGGATAGTAAATAGGCTCTTCAGCATCTCTTTTCCAGTCATATTCAGCGGCTATTGCAGCCGTTTCTGCCACAGCTCGACCGGCCAGGCGCGCAACCAAGTTAAAAGCCATATCAGTTCCAGCGGAAACTCCAGCTGAGGTGACATATTTTCCAGCATCAACCCACCGCGAAACATTATTCCATAATACTCTTGGGCCGAAGCCTGTCACCCATGGAAATGCCATATGATTGGTTGTAGCAGGGTGGCCATCGAGCAAACCAGCGCAGGCCAATATTGCGGCGCCAGTACATACTGAGGTCATAATTGGCACTTGATTATCCATGGCTTTCAACCAATCAATCATTAGCGTTAACTCTGCATTTTGAGTATCTGGATTGTTCCCTCTGGCTTTATCAACCGATTCAAGAAGTGTATTTACGCCTCGGCCTCCTGGTATCATGAGTAAATCGAATGCCTGGCCAAGGGCTTCATCACGAAATAAGTCAGGTACCACTCGCGGCCCGTTATAACTGCCAATGAAGTACTGCTTTGGATGGGATACCCGTTGCTTGTCCTCATTCGCAATAAGATGGATTTTAAATGGAAGTGGGCTGGTGGTTGCGTATCCGGTACCGATGAAGCGTGAGATCGCAAATGCTTCAATAAACCCCCATACGTCCAGAGGTTCGAAGTCCTCAAACACTAGAATTCCAATGTTGAGTGTGCGTGGGAAATCAGCGCTTTTAGTTGGCATAATTATACCCTCCATGGTTAGTACTAAATTAGTCGTCGGTCGTTGTATGCCAGGTAAGTCCAACATCTTTAGTTAATGCCGGTTTAATGGCTTTATCTGAAGGCAATTCGCTTAATTCAAAACACACTTTGCCCAATGCCTTCTGTGGCAACTTCACATTCTTAAGCGATATCAGATACATCTGAGGCTGAGCTTGGCCCTGAATGATGATGTCAGGCTGCATCCCAAATGAATGAACCAGAAAACGGCTTCCATCGTCCTGAAGCAAAGACAATTGGAAAGCGCTGCTGTACGAATTAGAAATCTGACGATTTCGGATGGTAAGACGCAACCGGGCATCGCCACTAGCAAGTTCTGATGCTATCTCATCATTTACGTCGAGGCAGATGGTAACCGGTAAACGGATATCCATTTTGTCTGACATAGACTGACTATCACCGCCGTAGGAGCAAGCCGCGAGGGCAACCATCAATAGACTGAGGGAAAATCGCGCCATTATCGACACCTTGGGACGCATTTGTAGGATTGCTCTGCTCAGTATAGGTTGTTCGTTGCCCCGCGACGAAATGTTTAAATCACCACAATTTCAATAACCGCAGGGATGACCTTGGCGTCATTCCCGTCTTTCATGCCATTACGCAAAACAGGGATGAGTTGCACCGAGATATTATCTCCCTTGAGCATGCTTTTTTTAGCGAGGGTGCGCAGGGTATCGGTTAGGTCGATTAATGCTGTTGGGGGCGCTTTGTGGTGTCCACTGTGTTCACCGTCACTACTCTCTGGGTGAGAGAGAATGCCAATCTCACCAGCAAAATGCGGATCAGAATTTGGCGTTTTAGAAGTAAGCGTTTCCGCATTCACAAACACTCGGACAGAAGAGACATTTGGCCCTACATCCATTTCTCTGATGATCACAAAGACTTCTGCAGCGTCTGCCGGCGCAGTTAAGGCGACTTGATTACTCATTGCGCTTGAGAAGCGCACACTTTTCACTAATGGTTTGCTGAGTGTTGCTGCTTCGGTGTTAGCTGCCGGTAGCACACGAAGAACATCCAGCTTATCCGACTTACTCCCCGCTGCAAGCAATGATAACAGCTTAGCGTCTCGAACCGGATCTGAGGAAAGATTATCTGGCGCCGGTAGGTCAGGATAGGTATATCCTAGTTCTAGGGTGCTTTGGAGGTTGGCAGGGGTGGCACTGTACGTTTGACCTGTCGGAGATAGGTAATTGTTTTTAAAATTCATATCGAGCCATAGCGTTTGGTCTGTCTGTGACATATTGCCAGTATTGGAACGACCCAAAGCATTCCAAACGGCCCAAATGCGGTCTATATTCCCGTGATGCATCATGAAGATCGGATCTCTTGGTGAGCCCGCACTTGGCATATACGCACCAATGGCATTATGAATAAGGTTGTGAGGTGTTCCTTCCAGAAAGCCTTGAACGCCGCCCCCTTTTACTACCCAGCTCATATCAAGATTGTCCTGGTCCGGATTTTTGCTGGTACCGAAAAATTGAAAGTTGGTTTCATCAAAAACTTTTGAGTCCAATACAGCTTGAGATACCCAATCGTCCGAGAGTGGCCAGTCATTAGTGTTTAATGTTCTGCCTTTTACGTAGAGCGGATTAGCTTTGCCATTATACGTTTCATCGGTAAACGCTTTGGGCATAACGCGATCAACCGTCCAATCCCAATATGGCATCGCAAAGGAGTCATTGCCGGTCAGGGTACGGGCAGCATTTTCATACATCAGCACAAATTCTCGATGCCAGGGCAGGAAATACCAATCACCATGGGGGCAGTACCGGTAATTACCTCGATATTTGCCGTGCATCAGGGAATATTGAAGCCAGCTAACGGGATCCTTTTGGTCTTTCGCGAGCATCATCCCTACAAAGTCTCGATACGTGGACAGGTCAGGATCGTCCAGCGCCATGTCGTGTAAGCTGCGTCGTATACGAGGGCTATTTTGGGCAAAGGCACTTAAGCCAGCTATTGAGCCAGAAAATGCGACAACAGCACCAGTCGCAATTGATGCTTTTAGAATTGTTCTACGCGACACCATGAGACGTTCCTTGTGGTTAATAAATTGTTTCCTTGGCTAACTGTAGTCTGTGTAAACAATAATGCCAGCGCATACAAAAATACCCATCAATAAATGTGCTTGTGTGTTTGGGAGTGTTATTTACATGCTTCCTAAGGACGTTTATATGAGTCCTTTCCACCAACAACAACGCCAAGATAAATCATGGCCGCAGATAATTGACTCACTCCACATGCACGCATTGCAGTAAACAATAACCCATCGGCCTCGCTTTTCGTGATTTTTGCGGCCGAGGGATCGGATGGGTTTCTGTAGAGGTAGTCGTGCAACACGGCAGCATACCAGCATTGCCTGTGTCGTTCGCTTTGTCTGAAGTGACAGAACAAGTTGGTGCCGCCGTGTTCATTTTCAGTTACGTCAAACAGATCATTGATGACACTACTGAACTGCGCGTATCGCGGTGCAAAACTGTAACCGCATAGATCCAGTAAGGCGAAGTTAACATGATTGACACCGTGTGTATCTGTCGAGAGTACGTCAGGTTTGATTTCACTGCTGTTGGATTGTAACAGGTCATAAATATAGTGTGATTCGTGCTCGTTGGAACCGATGATCCGAGCATTGAGGGCGCTGTGGTTGGCCACCAGTGTCATGGCCGTGATCCCTTTGTTGGTGCCGAAATACTTAGAGGAGTACCGAGTTTTAAAGGTTTCCAGATGGGTTTCGAATTTCTGACCATCTGCACTGGCATGCAGCTGGTCCTCCTGAATATGGTAGTGGCGGAAGATGGGTAGCGCTGCAACCGCATTATTGATCACGTCGCTGGCGTCATGCAGCGTTTCAGGCCGGATATAGTTGGCCTGCACCGTACTCAGGTGTTCATAGCTTCGATCGGAGATCTGCGCCATGCCATACACACCACGGTGAGTGGCGTTGGCAATCAGAATGGCCAGTAAATCATCCTGATGAGTGAACCCTTGTTTTTGTATCGGAAGTACATGAGTCAGACATTTCATGAACCCGGTTTCACGCTCTACATACCGCAGTACATCCGCGATACCGACCGGTTGCATTCGCTTAAAAAAGGGATTGTTGACCAGAGATGTAGCGCTTTTGGTCGGCAGACGCCAGCGGGTACCGGTACGATTTTTCATGATCACATTTCGATTGTCTCCCTCATCAATATGGAGAGCAACGTCTTTGAGTGCACTTTCCAGCCGGTGTTGTTTCTCCTGTAACAATAACTCTGCGGGCTGTTTTAGTCTGTCCAGTGTTGATGAGGCCAGCAAGGTATCCTGCGATGTCTGGGGGATCAGGTCGTCTTCCAGTGCGCGATATTTGGTAACATTTGGCAAATAAATGCGTCCATTCAGTCGTGAGGTTAACTGCCGGTAGAGCAGCCATTCGTAACGTTGCGGGTTAACGTTATCCTGTTTAACCAACCATGGGAGGTGCTCTTTCGGGATGAGCGACGTATCCATCGTCTTCAGTGGTCCACCGAATGCGATTTCCGTCTGCATCTGTTGAAGTTGGGCGACGACGGCTTCTGGGCCTTTACCGGCCTCACATTCAAGGCACAAGAACACCTGCCTTAACAGTTGCTCCAGGAGATTGCATTGTTCATCGTAATGTTGCCACTGGTACTCTTCCACGGTCCGTTTCTGTTTTTTCAGGTAAAGGCAGAGGGTCTGGATATCCCTGTCATTCATGACCTTCAATGCCTGTTGTCTGACTACTGAGAAGGGTTGATTATCATCAATGATCTCATCCACAAACAGATGCAGTAACTCTGCCGCTTTCGTGACATTGTCCGCGGCTGACTGCCAGGACAGGAACACTGCTTGTTGTGCAAAGGTGTTGGCAGCTTCTTGTTGCTTGCGGATATGGTAAATGAACCCATCAGTGAACCGTTCCAGTGCCAGTTGTATCCGCTCTGTCAGGTGACATAGCAACCATAGATGCTGCTGTGCGCGTTTGAATCGTTTGAGTTTACTGCCGTAATAGTTGATGAGCTCACCGAAGTGTTGTCGATTTTTAAGAGACAGATTAAGCCCATCGATAACGCCATTGATTTGCGTGCGCCATGGCGCTAACTGATGATAAAGGGCAAGCGCTTTTTTAAGTTCAGGTACGGTCAGACTTTTTGCACCGCCTCTGAGCTGGTTCAGGCTTAGTCCGTCATCAATGGCTGTTATGCTGTCCAGAAAGACGTGAAGTTCAGGACTGGTGAGTTGATTAAGTTGGTGCGCCAGGTCTTTTCTGACCTGCTGCATCGCTCTGCTTATCAGTCTCTGGAGTACGGTGTACCTAGGGATAGCAATGCTGTGACTGGCTAGGAATTCAATAGCAGTATCAAAGAGGTAACGCGGCTCCAGCCAGGCATTGCCCACCTGAACAAGGTGGTCGAAAAGAGAATTGAAGTGCTGACTTTCGTCCCATTTGTGATAACCAGCAAGGTCTAATACTTTTGCGTAGAGTCGATCTTTTTGTTTTTGTGAGGGAGTGAATGGTCTGAGCCCCTTGCCGCCAAGCAGCTCTTTACTGATGAACATTAAATCCTTAGAAACCTGCGAGTAAGCGATATCTAGGATGACGGGCTTTGATTTGAAGTATCCCAAAATCGCGACAAAGTAACATCTATGAGCTCTGAGACGAATTGACCGAAAAACTGCCAATTCCGCATCGTTCAGAGAAAAGTACATACGTTGTTCTTCGATTGAAAAAATGGGTGGGGAATAAAGATCTGCCTGTTCTGCTCTCGTGAGAATAGTAATTTCGTTTTTGATGGCCATATCAGGGCTGTTCCGTATTAAATGTACGATATTTACCTAATTTGCCACACTTATAAGTAGTAACCCACCTCCGCAGCCATTTATTGGTGTGGTCTACAGAGGATTATGTCTTTTTAGAGGGGAAAATCCCCAGAACCCCTTAGTTGCTTCAAATAGTAGATGAGAGGCAGTGGAGCGTTAACTATTTTACATTCCATAGGGATACTGTTGTGGAGACATAAAGGCACAGTGCCTGAGCGGCTTAAGCGCTAGACTGTATTCCTTTAGCATATTAAGCGAATAATCGAGCCTTTTGCTCAAATAGTTATCTGCGTTTGAATTTCCTTCAATCGCTTCAAGCACCTGTTCTGCCTTTCTGATAATCACATGATTGGGGATAAAAACTAAGTGGTTGTTCTTTGCTGATGCAGACTTTAACTCAACCACAGGATACACCCCGTTCACGCCTGAAGAGACAGAAACTATTAGGCATGGTTTATGGGCAAACTCTCTATTACCAGCATAGAGAAGTAGATTTTTCATTTTGGGAGGCACCATACCGTGCCACTCTGGCACAACAAACACAAAGCCATCAGCGGCTACTAAGCGTTCAGACAATTGATGCCATATTTCCTGAACCTCACCTTCATCCCAAAACGCCAGTTTCGAATCCGCTAAATCGAGCAAGTCAACATGTCTGACGGCATCCTCATCACGAAGCAGCTTCTGAATATGCCGGGCGATCCGGGAACTACGCGAATTCTGTCTATGACTTCCCCCAATAACCATAAATTTCATATCACCACCATGTTTCGAATTGCAATCCAACATTTAGTCGCTCCTTTTGAGAGCCACTTGTCTCCGAACCGGAGATATAGCTCGTGAACAGCCTCGTTACTGGGCGCGCGTAAAACCCTTGCGACGATCCGTATTGAAGCCCTAATGACACCTTCGTCAGATCACTAGATTCATGATTTCCCGTTTTTACTAGATCTCGACTAATGTCAATTACCCAAGCTAAATGACGTGTTTGATAGCCTATTAATCGTCCTCCAAGTGCACGCCAAACCTTTTCTGTCTGACCCTCTGCTGACCAGAAGCGCCGGCTTTCATATAATGCCAACAGCCCCATACTCCATTTAGCACGATCAATCACTAGTTCATCTAAATATTGACTACCACGAACCGTATACTGATTTAAGGCATCCTGAACAACAAGTCCGTGGCTGACCAGAGGACCAGTCGTCTCCTTGAGAGAGACTCTATTTATCAAAGTATCGTCAGATTGAGTGGTAAAAATGACTCCGTAGGAACCATATTGTTGTTTGAAGTCGTCAAGTACGCTGGTATAAATGACCTCAAGTCCATTGCCATGTCCTGCTTCGGCTGTAAAAGGAATTGTAATGCGCAGGTCAAGCGCTTGAGTCGGCTCTCCAAACTCATCTCTATAGAAAAAGGCAGCCGCAATCCGAGCGCTTTTCAACAGAGGAAACTCGGTGCCGAAACCTTCGCCTTTGATATGGTAAAACTTATAGTCGTAAAGATGCGCCTCGTGCCGCTTATAAGTGCGCTTGCCAAACCAGAATGATGATTCAGCCGTCGTATCAAGCTGAAGATATCGCTCGTCTTGGTATAGGGTTCGGGGTTCTTCCCCGAGCTCATCAATGAAGTCCCATCCCAATACTCCCTCAACGGAATACCCGGCCCCCTGATACGAAGTATGAATCTGTGCTTCGAGAAATCCCTCACATTCGTTGCCGAATCTTGGCTTGGAAAACGCGCCTTCTGCACGTTCGCAAAAGGCAGTCTGTCCCGACATCAGGTCAAAGATAGCACCATGACGGAAGTAGCCAGAGGTAGAATAATCCCAACTACTAGCCAAGGAAGCCCCTGGATACATTAGCGTCATTGCACAGATCACCATATGTGTGATACGCAGTAAATAAACTTTAAACTGCATAAGATCAAAACTCAGTGACTCAATTTAGACTTTTTGGGCGGCGCCCAAAACACCGATCCGAATAAGATACGCGGCCAGTAGCGAAGCTTATTCAAACGAAACTCGTCAAAAAATCTCAGATAGGGCAATAACAGGAAGCGTAGCGGGTTCATACAATAGTCTGTTTTGCTACTGTAAAGTCCGGTCTCGGGAATATAATCTGCAGGTTCCACATATGTGCCAAATAAACGATCCCAGATCGTCAGCCTTGCGCCGAAATTACATCCTGTACGCTTGTTATGTGCAGGGTCTTTTGAGTGATGGGTGTAATGAGCGCAGGTGGTCATAAATATTAACCTCAGCGAGCGCAAGGGTTTGAATTTATTTTCCAAGGCGTACAAAGCAACAGAATGAGAAGGGTCGATCCAGAGATTTATCAATGCCATTGGAATTAGGAAGTATCCAGCGTCAGAAAAGTCGCTGGTAAAGAGTTTTGCGAGTACAGGCAAAAATAGTAGGCTACCAATCCCTTGTGCGTTAAGTAACAAAAAACGGGGTTCTACACCATGTGTCAATTGGGAGAGATTCTCGTTCCTGTGGTGGTAAATATGCCCCAAATTCCAAAAAACTCTCACGTTATGAACGATTCTGTGTGCCCAATAGAAACAAAAATCACCAATTAACATAGCAATTGCAAAGGCAAGGAAGCCATTAAATTGAATAACCGTCGGTACAGATGTGAGTAAAGAATCGTAAAGTGCAAAAAAGTCGGAAAGTGAGAGAAAGCTGTAGCTATAAACGCCTGCAAAGAGGATTAACGAGTTAATCACCACCATATTAATCATATTAGCATAATCGAAGTTCCTTCCGGTGAACCGTTTGAAATAGGCCAGATCAGCTAAACCGACCAATACTCCCCAAAGTAGTTTCGCGACAGCAATCATGGTCAAACATGTATAAAGCTCTCTTTGCAATAGAGGACCTGATAGATCACTTACCATGTAAAAAACTTCTACCGTTTCCTTCTTCCATACATGCGCTACATTGTGCACTTGAGGTTGCCAAATAGCCCATCCGATTATACCAAAAACGATTAGCCAGAATTTTAATAGGCGCTGCGATGGCAAAGCAAAATTCCAGTTCCAGATTGTAACTAACCAATCTGTAAACTGATTGCATGAGAGATTCCTTGTCAATTCTAGTGCTTTCATTCCAATCCATCCTTGAATAAATACATAACCAGGAAATGTAGATTACAGAATTTTATGTTGAACATAATCAAAGCATTCAATAAGGTATTATCAACCAATAATTGATAATCATATTGAGCATGTGTATTGAGTAAGCTAAACGAACTTTCGTGCTTTCACGCTGTCGTCGAACAAGGTAGTTTTATCGGAGCCGCAAATAAACTAGGTCTATCAAACACAGCTGTCAGTGCAGCGATAAAGCGATTGGAAAAAGGATTGAATGTTCGCCTTTTAGAGCGTTCAACGCGCGTTGTTCGTATCACTCTTGAAGGCGAGCAGTTTTATCATCAAAGCCGAAAAGCACTGAATGATCTTGAAGATGCTTTTGAAAAAGTAAAAGAATCGTCATCTAATATGTATGGCTCTATTTATATCGCTGCACCGACTGATCTTGCTCGAACCAGGCTGCTTGACCTAGTGGAGGATTTTCTCACACTCCATCCTAAGGTAGCGATTCACATCAGCACTTCAGATTCGATAGAAGATTTGTATAAAGGTGGAATTGATGTCGCTATTCGATATGGAAAGCCGGAAGACTCAAGCCTAATTGCCCGCCTCCTATCTGAGAAGCCGAGAATTTTATGTGCGTCCCCGGATTACCTCCGTAAGATAGAGCCCCTCTCTCACCCTTGCCAACTTTCCAAGCTATCCTGCATTTGTTATCAGGTGAGAGATCATATAGATGATATTTGGTCTTTCGTAAGTCCTCAAGGAGATCAGCTACAAGTCACTGTATCTGCCAAATTTACGACTGACGACAGCTCCCTTGCCCGTGAGTGGGCTATCAAAGGACATGGTTTCCTCTATAAATCGAAAGTAGACGTTCATGAAGATATACACAGTGGGAAACTTATTGAAATACTGAGTGAATTTACCGGACAAGACAGTCCGCTTCATGCAATTTACCCTTCCGCTAGATATCAATCAAAACGAGTAAAAGAGTTCATCCATCACTTAATATCATATAAATGGTAAACAGACTCCAACGTACCTAAGCAAACCGCAGCAACTTATAACCAACTATTCAGTAAGCACGTTTATTTCGTGTCAATGCAAACTCTGGGGCGGCTGTATACCTCCGCGCAATATTGGAGCCTAATGTACAAGAGTGATGTTCTAACACTCATAGGAGTATCAGTGCTGATGATGCTTTCTGCATGTAGTGAAAAAACGTACGACGTAGGCACAAAAATTAAGCTTTGGGGTGGTTACGACCAGGCACCCGTTTGGTTAAATGGGCTAGAGTTTTATACTGGTGTTGTAGAAGGTGTAATTCCCAGTAAGAACGATGTGAATGCGCGGGTCGTTCGTTTGGATAACCCTATTACTGTCGAGGGGGTAACGGGGGATGTCGTGGTGTTAGAGCTTCGATACGTTGGAGCCACTTGGAGTGGAGAGCAAGTAGTCCATATAGAACTCTGTGACTTTGAGCCAGAAGCAAAGATGTGGTCTCAACAACGTCAGGGGGCCTGGGTTGAATCCCATGCCTCCGTTGTGCCCATTAAGTAATTCAGCAGTTGTATTACAAACTCGTTTTAGCTTGCCCGCGTAAAGCCCATTAAGGAAAGCGAAAGCTTCTGCTGCTCAGAATGTTTTCCGAGCAGTGAATTGTGATACAGTTAAGCTAATGAAATACTTAAAGAAAGAATAGAATTTGAACTCTGCGCTTTTAGACATTTATGACTTTTTCTCTGAAGCAGAGCTCAAGTACCAGTTTGTCGGTCACGGTGATAAAACTCAGTTCCTATATGACTACTGTAAAGAACACCGGCATCAAAAGCTAAGCCCCACAGCGTTGCACTTCTTCAACCTGGATGTCTCCACTAAGAATCTTCGCAGTTTTGCAAAGACCGCATCCAAGTTTCGAAGCCGCATTAATGACTTTATGATTGTGCGCTATATCGTAAGCACCATGGAGCAATCAGAGTTTCTGGATGGCTTGCTGAATAAGTATCGCAAATACCAGTTTTTGGTCGTTGATGAAACGCATGGCAAAGAAGCTCTGAGGGTCACGAAAGGAAACCTGGGCGCTATCTGGGTTCAAACAGAAGCCGATGACTCCCCATGTGGCATTAAATTAACAATACGCTATTCGTTTCCATCCTCTGAGCAGTTTCATATATTCAGAGAAATTACCGAATCATTTGGTCTGACAGCTGAACTCGACAGGTATCTAAAGGGCAGTATTAGCCAGGCTACGTTTCGTATGGTTGTGACTCGGGAGCAGAAAGAGGCCATTAAGATTGGCAGAAAGCTCGCCATCGCCAGATTTCCTGACCAAGAATTTGAATAATGCCAACACTGTCAGGTTAGTAATATGCAGCTCTGAGCGAATAATGGAACACATTCTCTGCCTATTCACCAATCATTAATATGCATACCAATGAAATCACACTGAAACCCACGATTAACCCGGCTAATTCCCAGTGATAGACGTGCCCTAAATCTGCACAGAAGAAAAACACCCCTGCCCCCATCAGCCATGCGGTCAATAGAATTAGCACTCTGTGATGACTAAAACACCATAACCTAAAACGGATAGACATTTTCATACCGGATGAATTCATGTGCTGACCTCTGGATCAAAATACTCACGCGCTTTCTTTCTTGCACGCGCAAGGTAGGTTTTCACACTGCCTACAGGCAAGTCTAGCAGGCTTGCCGCTTCACTATGGCTGTAGTCCAGCATATCACAATGGACGATCACCAGTAGCTCAGGCTTACTCAGTTGCCGCAAGGACTGAAATGCATCACGAGATTGGTCGAAGATGTCTGCCCCCGCGTTATCTTTATACTGAAACAAGCTGAAATGGCCTCGCAACCGCTCCCAGGCAGATTGCTTACGCTTGGTTTGCAAATATTCGTTGTAGGCAATGCGACACAGCCAGGTCGAAAAGCGTGACTGAAAATTAAATTGACCAATACGTACAAAGGCACGTAAGAACGTTTCCTGCACAATGTCGTCAATATCTGGGTTACCGTATTCCAGACGAGCAATAAACCTCCTCAGAGTTGAGCGGTAACGTGCAAATAGAACCTCAAAACAGGCTACATCCTGAGTTGACCGTATGACAGTCAATAGTTGCTCGTCCGTGGCGGCATTAAGTCCTTGCATCAACGCTGCCGATGATGTCCCTGGATCCAGTGCAGCACTAAAAAGGCACAACCAAATATGCCAGGGCACAACCCTAATCCTATCAACGCACGGGTCGGGTTTACATTATCGCGATCAGGCAGATCTATCAGGTAGGCAAATACACATACGCTAAGTGAAATAGCCAGGCAGATAATCGCTTTACGCAAGTCAGCATAACGAGCACTAAGATTCGTAGCTATCGCAGCAATGCTTTCGGGCGGTAGTTCACGATTTTCCCTCATAAGAGTTTCAAACGTGCCTAGCAATAGTTTCTTTTGTTTAAAACGGTACGCCAGTACCAGCCAGACCAGGGTCACCATGCTGGCAAAGAAAATAAAAGGCACCGCTATTTCAGTGAGTTCGAACATACCTATTCCTGTTATTTACAATCGGCTTTTGCGACTATTGATGCACTGGCATATGCCCATAACTTAACACTCGGGCTAATTTCCACTGACCATCCTGCAATTCCCATAAATGGGTAAAATGAGCAGTGGATGTCATATACATTCCCTGGCCAGGATACTGGGCGAAAAAATCGTGTTTGCCAATTTGGATGGCACCATACAACTGACCGTCCTTTTTCAAAGGATACACAGCCACGCTATCTGGCTCTAACTGTCTGGTTGCATGATAGTCTAACTGACAAATTCCCTGTTGAATGGCGTGTATAAAAGCGTCTTTTCCGGCTGACTTTCCTCCTTCATCATGAAAGAACTCCAGTTTGTCGGCCGCCAGCTTGTTCAGTGTGTCTATATCGCATTGATTAAACCCAACTTCAAATAGCTCCTTATCCAGAGTCATCAGGCTACGATACAGGTCGCTATCCGCTCCAACTGCATCGGCTCCATACGTAAAACTACAGAACATTAAACTCAAACCTGCCAGGTAATATTGGGCTTTATTAAGTTGGTGCATGTTTGTCTCCGCTTGGTTCATTTACTTATTAGATGAACTCAACGCGATAATTGGATGTGGAGTATGAAAATTTTCTGAATCGATTTGGGAAGTAGAGTGAAAAATTTAACACCATAAGCGAACAAGCGCTGCATAAGAATGATGTCAGCACATAGACTCGGAGGCTATTTTGCTCTGAATAATTTTGAATTGACGACTCGCTAAGGCTCTATGTCTATGGTTGCGATGATAAGCGGGTATAATTCGTCGGTCTGTGATGGTCAACTCAAGACAAGAAACGGACATTCAAGATAGTAGTCATAATTAGCTTTACGCCACTTTCAGTTGTTTTTAAGAGTTAGTTGATGTTCTTAACTTAAAAAGCCATCAACAGCCCAAACTAAGATTTCAGTTACCCCAACATAGGCGCCATAGAAAAAAGGACAAGCTAAACTCAATATTAACAATGCATTTAGCTTTGGCATACCAACTAAGTAGAATGCAACAGACTTTGCATCTTCTTTACGCCAAGTTCTTGCATCAAAGGGAATTTCTTCCAATTCTTTTAGTTGTTTTCCTTCCACTAGCTCTATCGTCTTTAGTAAGTCTCTCACTCTATAGCTAATAGGGTTAAACCAACCATTTAAAAATGCGGTAGCTATTAGCACTAAATGAAGAATGGTAGGTGCTAGGTTGGTAAGTACAAGGAGTATTAACCAAATATTCTGCTGCGAAAAAGGGTTCTGAGTAAAGTTGTCTAGCATCTGCTTCGGATTCACTTGCCATCCCCAAAATGCCATGTATTCGAGTAGAGCAAATATGCAAAAGAACAGTGAAACGAGTAATACTAAGGCGAATAATAAGTCAGCTAAAATCCAAACCCACCATTGTTTAGGTTTGCTTTCGTAATGGCGTAGGCAGAACTGTGTAAAACTCACTGAAAACCAGTCTGAAATCGCATTTAATAAGGGAAGACTGCAAAGAAAGAACATACTAGTAAAAGCAAGTCCATCAATACTCCAAGCTTCTTTGTTAACTGATGTGAGCTTTGTTAGAAGCCAAGGGGCTACATTATAAAACATTACTGCAACAATTAGTACAACAGGGCTTAGAAGTCGAACTGTGACTCTCTTTCTTTCGGTAAAATATTTGTAACAATATGAGATAGCGACAGCGATAGCTAAAGCGCCAGCGACAGCGCCAGCGCCAGCGACAGCGAAACCGATAGCGACACCGCCAGCGCCAACGCCATCGGCAACGACAACGGCAGCGACAGCGGCAGCGACAGCGGCAATGACAGCTAAGAGGAGAGAAACGAATTCGTCTATGCCCGAAAACAGCGCTAGTTTTTTAAACGATAGATAATAAATGATTTTTTGTGAATAAAATACAGAGACTGGGATTAATAGAAACATCAACTTTACGAATACCGAGGACGGTGGTAAGAGGATTATCCGGTTGATCTCGACACCCTTGTCGCTGAAAAGCCAAGTCCCAATTAGTAAAAATAAGGGGTAAAAATATGCAATGAGTAAAGCACGATTAAACCCAGAAATATTGAGGCTTTCTTGTTTGTACACCCATTTAAATATCCTTTCGCTTTTATTTTTGAAATGCAACGCTAAACGTTGTTTCTCTCTTAGTCTTTCTAGCTCTTTTTTTCGGGGGAGCGTTAACTTAGGCCCTGTATCCAGTATCAGGTCCTCATAAACTTCTCTAAAATTAAACGGAGCTAACCAAAATTCAGGTTTAACGCGACATAGAAGCCAAAGTAGTCCACAACCTAACAGTGGAACAAGATATAAATAAGAAGCTAAAATAGCGGATATAGCATCATAGAGCGCTGCTAGTTCTTTCATCACTTTCCAATGTGCTTACCTTTAATACAAAGAACTTTACCGAAGAATACTTACTCTGAAAATGACATCGTTTAATCCACTCACCACATTTGCCATACATTGGTCGATTTGAAGAGCCGCTTCTCGCTCATAGATGCCATTAAATTATGAATGAGCCAACGGCCGCTTTACGTACGGAGCTGCCTATTAGCGAGCACTGACGGGCATCAATAGACAAGGGGGAGACATTCAAATTTCTATTTCGCTACTTCAGGTTTGTGCCAGATGCGGACCTTTAAAGTAGAACCTGCCCTTTGAAATATTGTCACGGGTTACGATGGGTTGGTGGCATAGCGCTTCTCCTCACTCGTAATCATTCGTCAAACTCACCAGTGCTTTACAACACTCGACGTCTCAAGCTCCCCACTGTCCTTTAATTAAACATGTTCAATATGATTGTTACTACTGATAAGATGGTTGTCGCTCAAAACGGGGTATCAGATTCGTACTATTTTAAAATGGAAATGCTGTTAATCTTGCACACCATCCGATAAATCGCTTTCCCCAAGCCATTACAATCAGACTGAGGAAGGGAATATGTCTAACTGGTTTAAAGAAACACTGCTACCGAAAGCCAAGCAGAATCTGATTTATACCATGGTACTTGGTGGCTTGGTACTTATGGCACTTGGGACATTCGTACCTTCCACATCCGGTACTGTTTGGAATAAATTGCTGTCTCTGTTCTTGAGTTTTGGTTCCGCTCTTATTGGCGGTGGTGTATTTGCTGCGCTGTTGAAATCTGCGCAGTTCACCGAACTCTTTCAGAAGCATATATTCGATGTGTTTCATAACCCTCATAAATTAAAGAATTTGGTTTCGATTGAGGAACGATGGGGTTCTCTCACTGAAGCGTTACTAAACGATGTGTTACCTAGTCACAAGGGCCTTGTTCGGGACAACCTGAAAGAGCAGTTTTTTGATAATGAGCTTGAATATCACATGGAAGATCTGACTATGAAGTACTCAATAATTGTAGATATTGAGGCAAATCGGGTTCAGATTGTGAATAGAGCCATTCAAAAAGTCGTGATCAACCCCAACAAGGAAAACCCCATGTTTGTCCAAGGGGCAGGAACGCGAGATAAAGCTCATACTCCATTGCTTACTGAGCTGATTATCAATGATGAATCTATCACTGACTTTACGGAGTATACTCATCCTACAGATGAGGATGAAAACGATATGGAGATCCGAGTTCCTTTGAATCGCTTTGCAGGCGAAGATAGGGGTAAACCAATCACTATTGACCGTGTTTTAACTTTTGATCAAGACTTAACTGCGGAACCGTATATAAGTGGTAACTTCACGAGGTTTATTAAAGAAGCTCGTATAGAAGTCGATATAAATACTGAAGAGTATGGTTTACTGTTTCAAAGGACGGGCAACTGGGGCAGTGGGACAACAGCAAAAGGAACTTATGATAAAGTTTCTGACACTAAGGGGAAATGGGTGTTAGCGCGGCGAGATGAGTTGCTAATGCCCGGCCAAGGCTTTATAATTATGTTTGTTCCTAACAGGAGCACTCAAGGAGATTAAGCAATATGAATTCTACTCACACAATTTAATTGTTCAGAAAGGTCGCTGTTGCGGCCTTTCTTGTATCTAGTAGAAAGTTCTGAGGAGAGAGGTTAAGAAAAGGCTTAAATAGAGTGATATCGTCTTACCAGTTGTCAATCTCGCGGTTATTTTCTTAGATTTAGTGAAATCCATTATAACAAGCGCATCATCCGTGCCATCCAGTATTACTTATTCTTGTGTGGTATCTGATAATGGAATAAACGGGGGCGGAGCCAAATTAGCGTCCTGTCGCACATAATGTCGTCTGACTAAACTTCCATTTAAATCTCCACTTATCGCTTAAAGCCGCAATTCAGATAAAGCAGTAGACGGTCCGATTTACGTACAAGGCCGCCCATGGGGAACCAGTATCACAATGTCCGCTTCTGACCAATAGCTGAAATGTCAGATTTAATAGAATTCTTTATTTGTACTCTGTCAGGTCAAGTTAGAACTTATTCAGCTTAGTTACAAAAAAACCGCCTATTGAGGCAGTTTTTTACTCTTTAAAATCACGTTCACCACATTCAACGCAGTAGAGATTAATCAATTACTCAGTTATTGAATTAAAAATTGACTGCCTAGCGTCTAAAGGTCTCTTCATATGATTTACTGCAGAAGGCTTTGTATCATCATCTATACCTGCTGCTAGATATAATTTCTCTTGCACACTGAGAGGGCGATTCTTGTTTAAGATAATCGAAATAGCGGCACCTACAACCACAGCTAAAATAGCTAGAATAGTGAAAACCATATTTGAATCCTCCTTTGACTAAATTACATACTACTTGTGTTTTTATACAGTGTCCAGTGGTGGTTATTTTTGCCCTTTCGGCAAGTTAGGGCCAGCCCCAGAGTTCCCGTAGTTACTGGATGTCTGTTCTACTGGTTCTGAGCTGGGCGAAGTGGAATTGGTTGCAAATAAATCGACTTGTTCAGATTGAACAACAATTTGTTTTTCGATCACTCTTTCCACCGGCGCGGGTTCAGCTTTGCTTTGACTGTATTGGTTATCAGTCTTCTCAGGAGCAATTGCATTGCCGGGTTGCTTGTCTGTTGTGCCGTTCCCTAGAGACGCAGCCCCGGTTTTGTTTTGTTCATCAAGCGAAACAATTAGAGGACTGACAGTAGAACGCTGCGGATCAGCTTGGCTTTGATTTACATTCTGAATTGAAGGCTGAAGAGGTGTAACAGGTTCGTTCGTTGCCATATTGCTAGTAAATGGATTTGTAGTTTGGGCTAATAGGCTTGCATCATTTTTAGTCGCCATAGGCTCAGAGCGACTATCGAGAGGCTTTAAAGCATTTGGCTTATCACCAGGCTTTAAACTAGAAGTATCGATGTTACCTAGAGAATTAAATAGTGAAGAATCTTGGCTGTCGTGAGCTTTTGCCGCTCTCGCTGCTCTTGGTGAGGGAGCAGTACTTGATTCATTTTTATCATCATTGGAGTGCTTATTCAGTACGTTAAATACGTCGCTTTTTACCTCATCGTTTGAGGATGCCTTAATAACATTATTGCTTGCATTTGCTGTATCAGCCTTGTTATCAACAATACGTTTTCCTTGCTCGATATAGCTTGATGTGCCGGCATGGATATTTTGTTCTTTCTCTACAATCTCTTCATTTGTTAATGGACGGCCACCGGGGCGATGTCATTCTGCCTCTTGCTGCTTGCTCTGGTAGTCCGCCTTAACGTCTGAATCGCCACGAAGTTCAGTTCTTTGCTGATGGTAATCTTGCTTAAGATTTGGCTGTTTGAAATCTCCTACAGGAGCTTGAGCGGAACGATTTTCCAATCTATCGAGATAAGGTTTAAGAAAGTCGTCTGAATGAGCGTTGATAAACTCTTTAGCGTGAGCTACATTCTGTTTGTAATTCTCTGGGCGTTGCAACTCTTTCGCATCGTTAAAGCTCATTCCCTTTTCATCTTGTAACCAATCTAGGTAGTTTTGTTGCTGATCTTGACTAAACTGAAAGCCGTCAGATTTAGCCAGTTGCGCTGCCTGTCGATACGAGTTTTCGCTTCTAAACGAAGCTTGAGATTGTTCTTCATAGCGTTTGGCATCGTCTAATTTGGCACTAACACTATTGCTATCTGTAGAGGTTGTGCCATCTGCATTGGTTGTATCTGTAGATGCAGTAAGGTTTGCCAGGTTTTTATAGGATTCTGAAACATTGTTTTCAGTAAGGATTCGATTTACATCGTCTTTAACTTGAGCTTCAGACCACTTAGCTTCTGTGCCCGCTTGGGCTGCTAGGTTTAGAGAAACCCCAGTAGTTGTTTCATACAACTTACCTGCGGCACCTCCAACTTGCCAATTCAAAGTTCCCGTAGCTGAAATTCTTCTTGCGTCTTCTTTAGATATTCCATAACGCTCTGATAGCTCCTGCGAAGCCTTTTCAATATTAGCACGTGACGTTTCATAGGTTTTCTGATCCTGAGAACTTAGCCGTTGAGTGACATCTTTACGTAGAAGGCCGCCCATGGGGAACCATTATCACAATGTCCGCTTCTGACCAGAGTCAGAAGTAGGAAATCAAATCTTTGTACGTACGCTGTTTGTCTTTAGCCGTCATTGAGGCATCGTCGAGCAAATCACCGATATTGGTCAAAAGCGGATATCGAACGCTGCATTCACCGCAATGCCTTGTTATAAGAAAAGGTTCGGTTGAAGAAACTCAACACTTGTCCACTAACACTGTCATGCACTTTGGCTCGATCAATGGTCGGTGAATCTGTACACAGGGTTTTCACGTAGACCTTACCCGAGTCAGTGCACTCAGATAAAAAAGTGTAGTGCCCGGCCCCCTCAATTTCGGCATACTCGGCACCGCTGACAAGAGAGGCTACTCTTTTGGCATTTGATGTCGCCGGAGCTACGGTATCTTGTGTTCCCACAATCACCGATACTGGTATTGTTATTCCTTTTAGACTGTCTTCAGTAATTGACTGGACTACCGCAGGGGACAATACAACTGCCGCCTTTATTTTCTCAATTTTATAGGAGGCATGCTGCCGGTTAAGCGATGCTTTAATAATCTCAGAGTCTTTAACCTTGTTAAACTCTTCATCAATATTGGCAAATTCTGCTTGAGCGTCGCACGTGAAATCCCTTTTATCGCTGTCGCAAAATTCCGCGAAGAGAGATTGGTCTGTAATGCCACCGATTGACGCGATAGTCGTGTATCCGCCCAGCGAAAAACCAAGCATACCAATATTTGTCGGGTCGATATAAGGGAACCAGTTTTTATCGTGGCTGACTTTATCCAATGCAACGGCAATATCCTGGCTTCGCTCCCACCAAAGGATGAAACCTTCAGCGTACTTTTTAGCTTCTATTGCCGTGTTGCCATGGTGGTTTATACCGACTACTAGGTAACCGTTTTTAACCAGCTTTTCTGCAAGCCATAGCATTTGGAGTGCTGATCCCCCTGTTCCATGTGACATTAGGATCAAAGGCAGCTTTTTTTCTTCTGCGGGTGCGGCATTCCAGATCGCGTTTCCCGCTGCGAAAAGTTCCTCTCCTGGCTTGCCTAACTTAATCGGGACAAACGGAGTATCATGAGTAGGATAGAAAACATGCACGGTAATCGGACGCATATTTTTTCCATCCCAAGCCATTCTTTGCTCGTCTTTTAAATCCAATTTCATTATACCGACGTTAACGACAGCGATGCTGGAACTGGAAAATAGAGCAATTAACAAAAATAAAGTCACTTTTAGATTTTGCAAACCAGTTTCCTTTTAGTTTTATAAAAGCGAATTATACCTACAGTACAAGATCGGCGATCTTACATGCTACTTTGACTTGCGAGGTTAGAAGTCTAATGTCTGCTATTCGCATCATTGATTCCATTAAAAACTCAATGCGCCAACGACGGCTGTACGCACAAAACAGCCCATGGAGAACCAGTATCAAGATGTCCGCTTTTGACCAGACGCAGATGTAATTTATCGGAACGAGATTAAGTTTCTGTCTCTAAGGTACGAAACAGGCTAACCAACTTAGCTTTGGTGAAAGGTTTAGTAATGATATGCGTAACATCGGTTTCGCTGAACATGGCCTTTGCTTCCTCTGTCGCATCTGCGGTCTGAGCAACAATCAGCGGCTGTTTTGACAGGGCTAATTCTCTAATCCGTTTTGAAGCCTCTATGCCATCCATTTCTGGCATATTTAAATCCATGAAGATGATATCGATATCTTGCTCTTGCAATGCTAGTTCAATGGCATCTTTGCCGCTCATCGCTACAAATACTGATTTAAAGCAGTCTTCCAGCATCGTTTTGGCGATGAAGAGGTTGATTTCGTTATCGTCGACTATCATCACCTTCGCGTAGCCTGCCACGTAGTTGCGCGGGTCATCATCTGTGGCCTCTTCGCCGGTGACATCTTTTGCGGCAACCGTTGGCCCGAGATTGATAGCGAAGCGCGTCCCTTCACCTGGCGTGGATTGGCAATTTAGTGCTGTGTTGAGCTGCTGACAGAGATTTTTCACTATCGATAAGCCAAGCCCTGTACCTTGGTTTTTAGAAGCATCCGAGCCTTCCTGCGTGTATTCATCAAAAATGGTATCAGTGTTTTCAATGCCGACACCCGAGTCCGTCACGCTTATCCAGATATTGCTGTCTTCCTTTGCGATAGACAGCTTCACAAATCCCTGGTCAGTAAACTTAATGGCATTCGATAGTAGATTAGAGAGGACTTGGCTTAACCGGGTGGAATCTGTTTGCACCCACACTTCGCGCTGCTTAAGCTGTTTATCAAATTCGAAACTCAGTCCCTTCGCCTGGGCTTTTTGTCCGAACAGCCGAAACACGTACTTCACGACAGGCATGATATCGACATCACGGATAGCAACGACCAATGCGTTTTCCTGAATTTTGGCCACGTCCAACAGGTCATCTAATAAGGTTTGCAATAAGCCGCCGCTCTCGGAAATGATGTTGACCAGATGGCAGTTATCAGAGCTGAGTTCCCGACTTCTCAGTATATCAGCCGTGCCCAATATGCCGTGGAGTGGAGTACGGATTTCATGGGAGATACGGGCAAAGAACTTATTTCGGGCTGCAAGCGCCAGTGTGGCTTTATGCTCGGCTTCTTTTAAGTCGGTCACATCTGTATGAGTCCCGATAAAGCGCACCGGAAGACCTTCTTCATCTCGTTCAACAATTCGTCCTCGGTCTAATATATAGCGCCAGCCGCCATCCGCATGCTTCATGCGGTGCAGATTCTCGTATGCATCCGTTTGGCCATTGATGTGTTTTTGAATATCCGCAAAGCAGTTATTGATGTCATCTGGATGCACGCGGGATTGCCAGTCATCCAGGGTTTGAGATAATTCGCTGAGCGTCAATCCCAGCATATCTGCCCAGCGCTCATCGAAGCGCACGTCATTGGTTTGTGGGTTCCAGTCCCACATACCTAATCGCGTCCCCTGAAGCACGAGTTCTAATCTTTCAGTGGTGCTTCTTAGTAGTTCCTGCTGCTGAATGAGTAGCGTCACATCGGTAAAAAACGAGATAGGGTGGCCATCGTCCTGATTGATGATTTCTTCTCTGACAAAGACATCCTCGCCTTTGAGGCCTTTGATTCGGTATGGGGGCACTTCAACCATTTCAACCGTGTTAATTCTGCTGCGATAAATACAGGTATCACGGTCGAGCTGACTTTTGAGGTCTGGGATTAGCCTGGAAAAGTCCGCCTGGCTATATAAATCGACCTGTATTAAATGGAGGGCGTTATCCGAAACAAACTGCACCTTCTTACAGACTTTATCCTGCCATTCAATGAAGAAAATATGCGCAGAATGGCTAAGCAGTCGGTATTTTCGGTCCATCGAGCAGTTTCCTGATAACCATGACGTGAGGTGTGTTAACCCAGTATAGACGGCTTTCAAACAAAATCGGCATATCCACTCAGCTTCAACGCATTGTCCTTTTTGAAACGTAGCGCTTATGCTTAAACACAGAAGTATCCTGTCGTAGAGGAGAACAGCACAAGCTAACGCGCAGAAACCAAGGGATAATGAGCAATGATTGAATTGGATGCACCAAAGCTGGATGTGCTTAAAGGCGGCTTTCACATTCCTTCCAAACCGGAAATACTGACGGAACTGGTTGAAGAGATGAATCGTGAAGATGCATCGATTGATGTTGCGACGAGTATTCTGACCCGGGATATTGAATTGTCCGCATTATTACTGCGCACGGTGAACAGCCCGTTATTTGGTTTTAGCAGAAAGATAAGTGATATGAAGCAAGCAGCAAGGCTGCTAGGGTTGGAGCAATTGTATCGTTTGGTGACCGTTGCACTGCTCAAGCAAACCTATTCCAAGAAGGCTTGCATCACAATGGAGCGATTTTGGGATGAGTCACTGGATATCGCCAAAGCCTGTGTGTGGATTGGCGGTAAATGTAAGTCAGTGGTGCCGATAGCAGACCTGTATGCGTTAGGGTTGTTTCATAATATTGGCATTGCTGCTATGGCAACGCGTTATCAGGACTACGCTGACTTACTTCAGTTAGCAAACCAGAATGGTAACACCTCTATGACGGGGCTGGAGCAGCACAGGTATCAATGTGATCACGCCACAGTCGGCTATTACATCGCTATTTCATGGCAGTTACCCAAGGACATTTGTCAGGTCATTTTAAATCATCATAGTTGGGATTATCTGCGCTATTGCCACAGTGCCCGATGCCGGGCGGCATATGCCATTCTCAAATGCGCAGAGCACACTGTGATGCATAAACGAAGAGAACAAAACCACAGTGATTGGCGGCGTGTCGGGGAAGCCTGTACCAGAGAGCTGCAAATGAACGAGACATCCATGACGGCTCTGTTTGTGGAATATACAGAACATATTCTGACCCATTAATGGAGCCGTTAGTTACGCGTCTTGTGCGCTCACCTTATTCCTGCCAGAACGCTTCGCCTGGTAAAGCTGATTATCCGCTTTACGTAATACGTCATTGGTATTGAGCACTTCAGGTGTCCAGAATGCCACCCCCGCACTGATGGTGACGTAATCAAGAGGCGAGCCTTGATTGGTAATATGCAGTGATGCGATATGGCTAACAACCCGCGTCGCAACTTCAAGAGCACCTTGCTTGTTCGTATCCGGCAAAACACAGACAAACTCTTCACCACCAAAGCGACAGGCGATATCACTCGGACGTCGAAGGGATTCTTTAATGGTCTGCGCGACCTTTATTAAGCATTCATCGCCTTCGATATGGCCATAGTGGTCATTAAATTCTTTGAAATAATCAATATCCAGCATGATGACGGTGAGTTGGGTGGTATCGCGCTGGGCCTGTAATAAGGCACGAGTCATCGCTTCCATCAAATAGCGCCGGTTATACAGACCGGTGAGGCTATCAATGTAGATTTGTTCCTGAAGGGCTTTATTGTGCTCCTGTAATGCTAATTGGTACTTCACTCTGTTGAGCAAGGTGAGTTTTCTGACTGGGCTAATGATGAAGTCAGAAGCACCGGCATTCCAGCAATCATCCTCGCTGGTTTCGTCATCGCATGCAGTGACAAAAATAATCGGAGTAGCGTTGGCCTTAGTCCCTTTTCTGATGGATTTGCATACTTCCAGGCCGTTAACCTGCGGCATCATTAAATCCAATACAATCAGGTCAACCGACGTTTTAGCAATTATCGTCATCACCTGACTGCTATCCGCTTCAGCAATGACGGAGTACTCTTCTTCCAGTATCTGAGTAAGCAACGAAAGGTTAACAGGATTGTCGTCAACCACCAGGACAGTGGGTTTCACGCTGGTGCTATCGATTGGGGAATAACAGGCAAATTCATTTAAAACAGCGGAAGACATGATACAACCTCAAAATCAGTAAACTACTCTACAGTCGTCTTCCTTAAACAAACCTTAGCAAATGAAATTATATTTTAGTCTGCTGACTGACAAAGCACCTATTTTCATAGCGCTAAAAACAAAAATCCCCGCACAATGGGCATGTGCGGGGAATATTTATAGTCATAGAGTGCCGGGTAAGGTCGACCCAGCAAAATGAGTATTGACATCAATTCTCATTTAATCAAATTTAAGGGGTATATTTTTCGCAAAAGCAATAGACCTTGTGTAGTGAACATGACATTTGCCATTCCGCTAAATGCGACTATTTTACAGCGTAAGATTGAAGCTTGCGTCGTTGCCAGCTAAGCTCCTGAGCAAATGAAGCAAGGAAATATGTGTGCGTAAGACCATCCAAACTGTATTACAAGGTCTGATAATTCCTTACCGTTATTCGTGCTGGCAGACTATTGCCTTATTACTTGTCTTGTTACCTACTTCAGGCTTGTCTGCGGCTATTGTCAGAATCAATAACGCACCAGAAACCTATGCCTATCAACTACTGGAGATGGCGCTCGCGAATAGCGTTTCTCCGGGTAAATATAAGGTGGCTCATGTAGATCTTGAGCATATTACCGAGGAAAGAAGAGTCAGACTGCTTATGGAGCATCAGGCGTTAGACGTCATGGCATTGACTGTCAGCGAGGAGCGAATGCAAGAACTTCTGGCGATACAGGTCCCCCTGGTTTATGGCCTCACTGGCTTACGGATCTTATTAGCAACAGAGGACGCTTTGCCCCGATTACATCAGGTAACTGACATTGCTAAGTTAAAAGAAATTGATGGCGTGTTTGTTTACGGCTGGGCAGATACAGATATATTCAGAGCCAATTATCTAAATGTTTATTTGGCGGCAGATCGTGATGCAGCGGTGGCTATTTTAGCGAATCAACGCGCTGATTATTTTCCGCGCTCCGCCAGCGAGATTTTTGATAATTACCGAGAATACAAACTCCATTATGGCAATCTTGTTATTGAGCCATCATTAGCTCTTTATTATCCATTACCACTGTATTTTTTTGTGAATAAGCAAGATGAAGCCTTGGCAGAGACGATACGCTCGGGACTATTGCGGTTGAATGAAACAGGAGAGATGCGCACACTCTTTGAACAAGTGTATGGAGCAGCTTTATCGACATTGACGCTCAACAGGAGAACAGTCATTGAGTTAGAAAACCCGTTTCTTCCCGATAATATTGCATTACCGAAATTGGGCTATATTCCATTAGAAAACGCGACCCCCCCCAATAAAATGTCGCTACGCAGTTAATAATCTCATTATCTGATTGGTTTCCTTGGCCGGTAATAGAAGTGTCTGAGCAGGTATAAGTTGAGATAAGGTATTTTTCTTTTTACCGCCCTCGTACTCATGCACCGCCATCAACACACCTAAAGTCGTAAATGCCAACATTACCAGCCATTTTAGAATGTGTATCGCTTTCGTGGTCCAAGGGATTTTACTCGTCGGGTCCTCAGCTTCCTCCCTCATTCAACCTCCTATCGTTGAGCACATTTATACCCTGATTATAGTCTTGAAATTTATAGAGCAGTCTCAAGTTTGGTGGCTTGTTCGGTACAAATAATTCACCAAGAATTTGGCAAAGTGGAATTTTATTCTCTACGTTGTAAAGAGCGCAGAGAAAGCAAAAGTATAATTCTTTCTAAACTTGCCTTTTGGAGCGGAGGTTCGCTTTTGGGTTCAGCACTGACGCTGACAATGGTAACAGGCAAGTTATAACTCTCAGAAGGAACTGACGATGTCTTTACCGTCTCAGTCTTCTCTTTCAGCCCTGTCACTTGAAGCAATTGTCAGTGAATGCCACGACGCCATCATTACGAAATCACTCGATGGCAAAGTGACGAGTTGGAACGCTGGAGCCGAAAAGCTGTTTGGCTATTCATCAGAAGAAAGATTGGGACAAACCATGGCGGTGTTGTTCCCATCACTGGGCCTTCAGGAAGAAGAACAAATTCTGGCAACAATTGGAAACGGTCAGTTGGTAGAGCCTTTTCGAACGACTAGGATTCATAAAAGTGGTAGGCCTATCGTTGTATCAGTCTCAGTTTCGCCGATACGGAACACCGTTGGTGACGTGTGCGGTGTGTTGATGGTAGAGCGCGATGTTTCATCATTCTTGCGGCAGGAACATTGCTCCAACCACTACGAAGCTATCGTTAATTCAGCTGATGATGCCATTATCAGTAAGTCCTTAGATGGCACGATTGAAACCTGGAATAGCGCGGCTGAAAAGATGTTTGGGTACAAGGCCAATGAAGCCATAGGCCAAAACATTAAGCTTATTTTTCCCAAAGAGCGCTATGCAGAAGAAGAAAAGCTTATTAGTAGCGTCCTTGGCGAGAAACCAATCAGACATTTTCGCACGACACGTTTGCACAAAGACGGCAGGAAAATCTTTGCATCGGTGTCCATCTCTCCCATCTTTGATGCCTATGGCAGAGTGACGGGCTTCTCTAAAATAGCGCGGGATATTACTAAGGAAATTGAGCATGAAAAGCAGTTTTCCAGACAAATTAACTATGATGGACTGACAGGGATATTGAATCGGGAGGGGATCCTCAATTGTGTCGAGGAGCTGATCCAGCTCTCACAGGTACGAGGCAAAAAGTTTGCCTTATTATCACTCAATCTCGATAACTTCCGCGCTATCAACGAACGCTATGGTAAAGCGTTTGGAGACAGAGTATTAGCCAGAGTGGCCAGAGAGCTTCAATGCCACATACGAGGTGCTGACGAAGTTGGTCGATTGGGAGGAGATGAGTTCCTGATTTGCCTGTTCGGATTCTCCGATTTGGAAGGCGTCAAGAAGGCGGCTCAAAAAGTCGTTCAGGCTGTCAGTGATATTCAGGACGTTAAAGGAGTTAACATCCGTCCAACCGCCAGCGTGGGCATTTCCATATTCCCTGAAGATGGCAAAAGCAGAACAGTTTTACTCAATAGAGCCAATAATGCGCTTGCTCAAGTCAAACACGCTAACAAAAACAGCTATCTCCTGTATTCGGGAGTAATAGGCTCGGAACTGAAACAAGATAATCTTTTGGTACAGGAGCTGAAACTTGCCTTAAACAATGAGGAATTGTTCCTAGTATTTCAACCAATCTGCCACGCGACAGACCAACGAGTAGATAAGGTTGAGGTGCTGGTACGCTGGAATCACCCTGAATTAGGATTTGTCCCGCCAGATGTGTTTATCCCGTTGGCTGAAAAGTATGGCTTAATTAGCCAGATAGATGAGTTTGTTGTCAGGCAAGCGCTTAAACACCTCAGTCGATGGACCGGTCTATTCGGAATGGACTTCCAGGTATCGATCAATGCATCACCGTTTAGCTTTTTTGCTGATGAAGACAGCGTCAATCGCATACGCGACCAATTGCACGAATTTGGCCTCAAGGGAGAAAATGTCGTGCTGGAGATTACCGAGCATTCCTTTTTAGAAGACACCGCCCAAACCCAAAAGCTTTTGGATGCATATCATGAATTGGGCGTAAAGATAGCGATTGATGATTTTGGGACAGGGTATTCGTCATTAACTTACCTGCGAAAATATCCCATTGATTATCTGAAAATCGACAAAGTGTTTGTCTCTGCAATCGAGTCAAATCAAATGGATTACAATCTGTGCCAGTGTGTTATTGAATTAGCAAAGAAAGTCGGTATCAAGGTTGTCACTGAAGGAATAGAGACATCGACACAGAAGGAAACACTCCAATCTCTCGAATCCGACTATCTCCAGGGGTATCTGTTCAGTAAACCACTTAGTGAAAAGGCACTGTTGGAATACATGAAGCGTATTCATTGATGTTTGTTCTAATAAGAGAATGAATTATGAAAAATCTGATGCACAAGTAGCAAATTAAACTGTCTCAAGTTTTGAATTAGAAAGGAGGAAAAGTGCCACATAATAGTAAAGGGGAGCATCTTGCGGAAATTCAAATGTTGGCCATGGAGCTGCCTATTAGCGAGCACTGACGGGCATCAATAGACAAACTACGGACCTTCGCGTTTTGAGTAAAAGAGTAACCGTCACGCTAATTTTTAGAAGCTGGAGTGTGTCGACTAAAGTGGTGGCGATTCAGACAGCTAAAGCTGCGGCTGCTTTAGGTGTTGCATCCATCGATTGATCTCACACTCTAAAGCAGACCAACCTTTAGTGTAAGACCGTCAAATTTGGTCTAACTCAAATTTCAAAACTGTCAGATCGTGTATGAGTCAGTACAATCGGGCAGCGCTGAGTATCATCAAACAGCATGAGGGGAAAGAAAGATAGCCATGCACCCAAACTTAGGACTGCTGATTGGAGTGGAAAATTTAGGAAGGAATCACTGTTTGGCTAATAATTACTCAAAGTGGTATCCCGTCCTGCTTCGAATGAGTTTGGAAAGAATATGAAATCATTGAATGATAAATTCCATCTGATATTGTTAATATTAGGTATTGGTAAACTCATAACTCGCGTTAAAGCCAACTCGATCTGTAAATTCTATTTGACTTTATGAACTCTTTTTTTGTAAGTGAAAAAATTGCCTGTGCAAAGGGGGTTTTTTGTAATGAGTTAATATTTAACACAGCGAGTTTTGATTTATCCTTGTTCCATCGATATAAAGTGCGGCTTCCTGAATCAGTATGTAGGGCTGTAAAAAAACGCCAAGCAGAATTTCTTGCGGGCCGTTATGCAGCCCATCAATTGCTGGAATATATGGGGCAAGCTACGAAAGACATACCAATTGGTATTCATTCATCACCTGTGTGGCCAACGAATATTATTGCTTCCATTTCCCACACAAGTCATAAGGCGATTTGTGTTGCAACACATAGAAAAAGCTATGACTTTATTGGTGTTGATATTGAAGAATTCCTCAGTGAAAACATTGCGAAAGATATCAATGACGTAGTTGCAAAAAAAAATGAACTGGACCTGCTTATTGCTGAAGGGCACTCTTTCGTAAAAGCAATGACAATACTATTCTCTGCTAAAGAAAGTATATTCAAAGCTCTTTACCCTTATGTTAAGTGTTATTTCGACTTTTCAGCAGTTAAACTTTGCGATTACTCCAAGATGAAAAATGAGCTGAAATTTGTGATACAAGAGCATTTAACTCAGGACTTTACTATCGATAGGCAAGTATTTGTAAAGATCAAAGTAGACAATTATGTAAAAAGCTTATGCTTAGGGAAGCTGCCAATAAGTCTCTGACGTGAGTGCATGGCGGTACAGCAATTTACAAAGCGCCGCCCCCACGAGCTACCAATTCACCTTTGCCAAAAGTGAGTTTTCCAGCAAATGCCGTCAGACGAGGAACGAGATTTTCTGATCCCGGATGGACAATGTATTACCGTAGCTTCAATCGCTGGAGGTGATTGAAGACTTTACCCCAAGGCGGGGGAAATGGCCGTTGCCCGTATCCGCTGGAAACACACAAGCTCACTTGCAAGTTATTCAAGACGGTCAACCAATAGTTGTCGGACTGTGGTGTGAGGATAACACAGAGGTCTCTGGTGGATACCTCGATTATAAAATCAACTAGTTCCACCAAGAACAAAGATAACCAGCGTGACTCGGAGACACATCATCGAATACTTAAAGACCAGTATCTGGGCGTAAGTGGAGCAACCGTTTCGCATCATTAAATGCTAATTTGGGTGCAAAATTCAGACAGATAAACAACCTGATAATTCAAGTGTAGATTGCAAGAATTATTCGCAACTTTCCTAGCCTTAAGCATCTTTCATGTATTACATTTGCTCTTTGTTATCAGTACCACCACCAGCATAGAATAATAAGAAACGTCGTCTCGAAGTTCTATGTTATTTTAACTTACACGTCTAAATTAAAGATAGCTATTGAATTCGCTACTATCAGGCATTTTGATAGATTGCTTTTGACCTTTGATTTGAATAGATTCTTTCGAAAAGGTCAGATCTTCATAATCCAACAAATCGTTGCCAAAATTGTAGACCATAGGTTCGTCGCCATGTACTGCTCTGATATCATTGTCACGGCTTTTCTGCGCCACTGACTCATTCTTGTTTCGCCAGTGGGTCATTATAGTCTCGCCGTGTTTTTGCTTTAGCATGGCCATGGTTTGTTGCGGTGACAGCACCAATGCACTTGCGTTGTTGCCACCAAAGCCTTTGCTGTTGATGATGGTGGCCGGAACCTCATTTTGGCCCAGGTCAAATGCCTGGTCCTGCATCAAGATATCGAGGTTGGACTGATACACGTCATCGGCAATGTGGTCGATGGTTTTAATTCCGGGTAACCAGCCATATTGCCAGGCACCAAGCACACTCGCCAACTGGTCGCCAGCTGCACTGCCGATAGAGTGACCTACATAAGATTTGATAGAAGTGACACGCCAGTCACTCAGGCCATAGGTTTTTGCCACTTCGTTAATGATATGACTCTCTGTTACCCTATTCTGCGGTGTCCCTGTACCGTGAGCCTGCACGTATGTTTGGTTGAGCTTGCCTGCTAGCAGCGCATCGCCAAGGGCGGCTGCTTTCATCATAGTGATGTAGTTCCCCACGCCCGGAGAAGAGATTGATTTCTTGTTGCCGTCGGCATTGATAAACACGTCCGGTAATGCACCCAGCACATTGGCACCACATTCTAATGCTAGTTCATCACTCATCAGCATCACAAACTGGCCGGATTCAGCGATGGTGAACCCGGCATTGGTTGAGAAGGGGCGAGTGGCTCGTCTGTTGTTAGTATGTTCGCTGCCGTCGAGTTTGCGCAATTGGTGGTCTTCTGCCAACGCACCCATCGCGGCAAATCCAGCGATGACATTTCGTTCTATCGGTGCTTCAGCAGTGCCTACGATACAAATATTTGCTTTGCCCTGCTTGATATCATCAACGCCGCGTTTCAGGTTGTATAAAAAGCTGGCGCAAGCACCTAAACAGGCTGTGGTAGTGCCAAGACTATTTAATACATAGCTGTTCACGAAGTTAGCTGGCATATCTGGCATAGAAAGCGGCAACATTTTAGAGCTGACACGGCCACCGTTTAATGGACTGCCCACTAGACCCGCCAGAGAAAACTGATCGATTTGTCCCAGAGCACTGCTGGCATAAACGGCGATTTTGTCTGGGCTGGTAAGGCTGGTTAACGTTTCCCAACTGATGCCCAATGAAGACACTAAATCTGAGGCACTATATATGGTCAGGCACATGCCTCGAGGATGGTTCTTCGATTTATAACCTGTGCCTATATCAAAGCCTTCAGGTATTTGACCCGCTGATGATACCGGAAAAGGTGTAGTGTCCGATTGCAATAGGTTTGCAGCCTCATTGGAATTAAACTTTTTATTTATCTGCACATTGTTGGTATCAAACAGAGAAATTCTTCTGATTAGGGTGCCAGCTTTAGCGTTTTCAATATGGCTGCTTTGCAACTTTTCATCAATGGCTTTGATACGCATTCTGTTACTTAAGTCTGTCCATGTAGATGCCATGTCAGTGTCGTGCAGGCTTTCCGCAACCATTCGTTTATAACCGTGATGTCCAGAACTTCTTCCGGCGGCGTTAATACCGCCCAAGCCTATAATAAGAGGTAATTTGCTCATTTCTATTCTCTCGTTACCGGGTCGATTATTAATATGGGTATATTAGCACTTTGAGCAAATTTGGAATCTGACATAATAGGCATAAATACTGATGCAATGGTCATCATACCAGACGCTTTGGTAAGTAATTTTTCTTAGTTGATAAGTGCCACAGGAATGTGAATATGAAAGTTGCCTTTACCTGCTACGACCGCGCTTTGCAAAGTGGTATTGCCCTGGTTGCCGATATACTGCGCTGTGCTAGGAGTTTACAAAGTCGAAAGTTGCAGCGAGCAGCGCCACTGGAATTTTATATGGTAGGCAAACAAGAACAGCTCCAGAATGAAGGTAGCATTTTCAAGTTGCAGCCTCTGTCTCAATGTTTGTACAGGGACAAACGTAAATTCGATTTGGTGGTTTTGCCACCCATGTGGGGAAACCCTTTTTCGGCTATTAAGGGGCGGGAGGATGTGTTGGTATGGCTGCGATATCAGTATCAAGCAGAAGCCAGCATAGTGGCCACCGGCACTGGAGTTTGTTGGTTGGCAGAGGCAGGGTTATTAGACAATGAACCCGCCACCACGCACTGGTATTTTTACGACAAGTTCGCCAAACGCTACCCACAGGTACAATTAAATCGAGCTGCCAGTTTAACTAATAGCGGCAATGTATTTTGTGCTCGCAGCATTAACAGCCAGACCGAGTTGATGGTTTATCTGGTATCCAAACTGTACGGTTTGCCCATCGCCCGCATCATCGAAAAACACTTTATGCACGAAGTATCCAATTTTCACTCCGAACCCATTTTTCGGGTGGGAGGTACGATCCAGTACGATGAAACGGTGGCCATTGCCCAGAGTTTCATAGAGAAAGGTATGGCGAATACTATCACAGGGTCGGATATTGCCCATTTTGCACAGGTGTCAAACAGCACCCTAACCCGAAAATTTCGTGAACAGGTAGGTATGACGCCCCACAAATATTTGCAGCAGTTTCGTCTTGATTCTGCTAGGCAATTGTTGAAGGATTTGAAGTTGTCGATTGGGCAAATCGCGCGTCTGGTGGGGATCCAGGATCCCCACTATTTTAGCAAGAGCTTTGAGGCGCATTTTGGGTTGACACCTAAAGCCTATCGACAATTGATGAAAGTTAAGCCCTTTGAGGCTCTCTGAATATTTTTATAGAGCAATGTATTCTAGCGATGCACTACTAGGTCTACCTTACCGGTTTTCGGGTTCTGGAAAACCTCATCCACTTTGCTGATTGATAAGTTCACCAGCTGCTCAGCATCGTTGTTACGTAGCATGTCTCGGAAGCTTCTTTCTAGTACATTGGAATGGTCTTCTTCCGATACATAGGTAATTTCTACATCGCTGCCTTGCACGATAAATTGCAAATTAGAAATTGGCGCTTCGTAGAACAGCATATCCAGATTTGAGGTCTCAATATCCTTAACCTGCACACCATTTTCATAGATGGGTAGAGTAAAAATATCTCGACCATTTAGTGCCTTAATATGGCGTTTTCCGTTTTCATCGACCACGATATCCACTAGGTCTTCTGTCTGATAGCGTATCAATGGAAAAGCTTTGTTGTACAAATTGGTAAGGATCAAATTACCGCTTTGTGGGCATTGCTCGATCATTGAGAATTGCTCAAAATGTTCAAAGCTATCCCCCGGGTTTTCGCGAATGCCAAAGGCTGCAAGGTTTTCTGTGGCGATATATAGATCGTATACACTGCAACCAAAGGCTTGAATGATCTCTTTGTGCATTTTGTTAGACAGGGGTTCTGCGCTGACTTTTAAATGCATAGGAGACAATTTGATATTGTGCTCGGTAATATAGTTGGCAATGTGATGTAGTGTACTAGCGTAGCAGGCCATTGAATCTGGCTGAAACTCCTGAATTTCGCGAACCAGCTCTGCTTTGCTGGTACGAACGTCTACCAACTTTACTTCCACATGTTCAGAGGCTGTAAGTCTGGCCAGCAATTCACCGGCGAGATTGAGACCAAGGGTGCCTATGTACATCATTTTAAGCTTTCGCTTACATTGGCGAACCTGTTCGTTTTCAATGCGATTGCCCAGAGATTCCCCTATGCATTGCAGTGCGGGCACATCGTACACCAGCAAGCCACGACTGGCGGAAGTACCGGAAGTTTGCACAGGTAAAAAGCCATGCTCATGCAAAATCTGAAAGTGTCCTTTTTCATCCAAAAGCTTTTCCAAACGGGCACGATTCCAACCTTCCAGAGTGATAATCTGGTCGAAGTTGTCCACTATGTCCTGTTTGGTGATGATGGGTAGATCTTCATAAGCAATCTGCTCCAAAAACTCTCTGGTGATACCAGCAGTCGAATATAGATTGCGGTAGAATTCACAATTATCAAACGCGAATCTTACGATTTCCGGGATAGGTGAGCTGCTCATTCAACGCCTCCAACCTGCTTAGCTTTTTGTGTTAAGTCGTTTTTAGGATCGGCAAAGGCGTAAAGTGAGGCGGCAATATCCTCATCAAACAAGCGACCATATTTCAGTACCTTGCGACGAATTTCTTTAGCTTTAGGATCTGTGTATTTCAACCAATTTAACATGGGGGCATGTATATTGGGTTCTGCCAACGTGCGGAAAGTAAGAGAAATCGAAGGCTCGGTAGGACGATTGGTCACCGTGTGCCACCACCATGGCGGGATCACAAAAATGTCACCAGGTTCTACCGTTGCTGCATATTTTGGCATGTACTTATACAACTCAAAGCCGCGATTGGCGATAACCTGATTACTCTCACGCCCATCAACTTTGGAAACGTGGTAGGTGGAATTATCTTTTATGACAGGGTACAAACCTGGGGAAAACATGGGGGCGGTAACCTTCCAGTCTTTGGTACCTTGTACTGCAACAAAGAAGTTGTATCCGGGTTCAGTGTGCCAAAGTGTATGTGAGCGCTTGCTTTGCAGGAAGAGCTGTTCTGATATGGTGTAGCCCACGGGGATTTTCTTGAAGTACCACTTCTTCATATACTCACCGAGATCAGACAGGTAATGAATGTGGTTAAGGTCACAATATTCCTGAATCAGGCTGCCGCCGCTAGTGTGCATGATATCTTCAATGGCTTTTGCACTGTACTTTTCATCAGTTTTGATAGATTTCACAAGATCTCTGATCTTCACATAGCTCATTTGATAAAAGTTTTTCAGCGGAATGGGTTTGCCGTCATCTTCGAATACTTTGTTAGGTTCCGAGTGAACGGGAACTTCGATATCGCCGTAGTTATCAGCGAAAAAGTCTAGGTTGAATTCTTTGTAGGCTTTCCAGTTTTTTGCACCACCTTTGATGATAACGGGCAGTTGCTGCTTTCGGATCTTGCGCATTAACACAGGGGTGGCTTCTTCGGCAGATACTTCCTGAACCTGAATGTCTTTAAGGTGCTCGGGGACGTGCTTTTTGCAGTATTCCAGTAATTTTTTCTCACCCCAGGTAAACATCGATTTACCGATTGATGGTTGAAAGTTGTGTTCTTCCGGCAAACCGCTTAGTAATTCTCCTTTTCTGGATAAGTGTGCCATCCCCAGCCAATATGCGATCCTGGGAATGAGTGGTAGTGAAATAGGCGCTTTGTACATGATTTTCCTCGTTAATTTTACTATTCATTTGTTCTGCTGAGTGTCATACTTTTCTGCTGCGACCTTCCCAGAAAACCTCTCGTAAGGCTCTGCGCAGTATTTTGCCGCTTGGGTTGCGGGGCAAATCCTCAATGAAGTAGAAATTTTTCGGGATTTTGAAATCTGCGAGTAACGGTTTCAGGAATTGATACAGGCTAAATTGATTCAGGTCCTGCTCTGGCTTTAATACCAAAAACGCAGCCGCAGCTTCTCCCCAGTCTTCGTCAGGAATACCGATGACGGCGCAGTCGTGAATGGCTGGATGCTGGCTGATGACGTTTTCAATTTCTGCCGGATAAATGTTTTCACCGGCGACGATGATCACGTCCTTAATACGGTCACTTATAAACAGGTAGCCAGCGTCGTTAAGGTAGCCTGCATCGCCAGTATGGATCCAGCCATCCTGCAAGGTTTTAGCGGTGGCTTCTGGCAACTGCCAATAGCTTTCCATATGGGCTGGCGTTTTGATGCAGACTTCCCCGACTTCGTAATTACCCATAGGCAGGCCTTCGTGATCAATAATTTTTAAGGACACACAGGGGTAAGGACGCCCAGCTGCACGGAGACTGACTTTGTCGTCCAGGTGACTGGCGGGATCCAGACATACCGCAGTATTTCCAGTTTCTGTAAGGCCGTAGATCTGGGCAAACTCGCAACCTAGAACCTTTATGCCTTCATCTAGCAAAGACTCGCTAATGGGAGATCCGCCATATACTACTTTTCGCAGTTTAGAGGTGTCGAATGGTGCCTCCCTGTAGTCTGCCAGAAGCATATTCAGCATGGCTGGAACAACACACATTTGGGTGACTTTGTGCTGCTCAATCGCCTCGATAGCCAATGAGGTGCTAAAGTAGGGCAATGACACATTGGTGACTCCGGCGCTAAATCCTTGTAGGGACCACCATAAACCACCAATGTGGAACCCTGGGATACCAATCAGGCAAATATCGCCGCTTTGCCAATCAAGCCAGCTCAGGCCACTAGTGATCAACGACTCCCGCACCTGGAAGAAAGCTCGGTGAGGCAGGCGCACACCTTTGGGCATGCCAGTTGTGCCGCTGGTATACATTTGCACCAGGATGTCATCGGCACTGCTCAGGATTTGTGCTGGCGGCACAATTTCAGTATTTTCTGAACTAAACAAGTTAGCTGTTGTATCTGCCTCTAACCAGATTATCTCCGGGGCCGGAGACAATACATCCTGTAACTCGTGAATGATGTCCTGTTGCTCTTTGCTGGCGAACACCAATCTAGTGTCTGAGTCCAATAAAATATGCTGAACTTCGGCGGCTTTTAAACGCCAGTTAATGGGAACCAGCACGTAGCCTGCAATGGCGCAGGCAAACAGCAATTGATAGTACTTTTCACATTCTTTGCCCAGATAAGCGATACAGCTTTGTTTAGCCAAGTCCATGGACAACAGCTTGTGTGCCAGTAGTTGACTGCTCTCCTGCAATTCCTTATACGATAGCTGTACTGAACCGAAAATAAGCGCCAGATTGTCGGGAACATATTGGCTTTGTTGTGCCAACATATCTGCCACACACTTCGTCGGATATAGCCGGTTTGTGTAAGCGATGTCATTAGATGACATCGCTGTATTTGCTTTTAAAAAACTGTTCATGGTTACTCCTGGGTTTCTTCTCTAAAACCAAAGTGCTTGAACAGCTTGCTGAAACTGCTATTACGAGCTGGCTTACTGTGTTCTTCACCTGAGCGGGGCTGAGTTTGCTGCTCAAAAATTGTTTCGCTTTTTGTATCAGCGCTAATAGCCAGTTCTTCCAGATTGAGTCGGGAACAAATAAAACCGCTGATGGCGGGAACTGAAGGATAGTCAAATACCAGTGAGCTTGGGAAACTCAATGCAAATGTCTTATCAAGTGAGTTGCGCAGTTCCACTGCCACCAGTGAATCCAGGCCAAGATCAGAAAATCTGGCATCTGAGGCAATGCTATCCGCATCATCGTATTGCAGTACTTTGGCAACAATGGCTTTGACAGAGTCAAGAATTTGCTGTTCCTGTTCTTTCACTGGTAATCCAACCAGAGCATCCAAACTGAACAACTGTTTTCCGTCAGAACCAGACTCCACAACAGCATCGTATAAGTGATTATCGTTGGGCAGTGTTGCTTGGTATTTACTCCAGTCGTACTCTCCGGCAATCGCCTGACTCATCCCGGAGTGCAACATCAGTTTCAGGCTGTCCATACCCTGTTTTGACTTGATGTAGTGAATGCCCTTGTCTTCGATGCTCTTTATTTGCTGTTCGCTAAGTCTGGCTGCCATGCCCACATCCGCCCATGGACCCCAGTTCACAGCTAATCCGTGATGCCCTGATCTGCAACGCATTGCCATCAGATTGTCGATGAAGGCGTTTGCTGCAGCGTAATTGCACTGACTCACTGAACCCACTACTGACGCTACAGACGAGTAACCCACAAAAAAGTCAGGCTCAATATCTGCTTCCGCCAATGCCTCATGTAACCACCATGAGCCACTAACTTTGGCGGTAAATACTTGTTGAAACATGCCCCAGTTTTGTACTAGCACCGGTGAGTCTGCCAGTACACCCGCGCCATGGATGATACCTTTGAGGGGGGATTCCTGGCTGTGGCAGCTTCTGACAAGACGTGCAATTTCGTTTTTATCGCCGATATCACAGGCTTTAAATTCGACTCTGGCGGGGGCACACTGGCGCTGAATTTTCTCAAAGCCAGCCTGGTCTCTCAGGCTTCTGCCTACCAAAGTAATTGTACTTGCGCCGTTTTGGGCTAACCATTTTGCCGCCAGATTACCCAGTGCTCCCATGCCGCCAGTGATAAGATAGTTACCATGTTTACTCACTGACACCGGAGCTTGTGGTACCGGCGTCTGTTGGTCGTCAAAGCACAACACGACTTTTCCGATGTTTTGACCGCGAGATAGCATACCAAATGCTTCTTCAAGTGCATCCAGTTTGAAACTTGTGACTGGAAGAGGTTGAATTTCCTCGCTTTCTATCCAACTGACTATGTTCTGTAAAATCGACTTGTTGATTGTGTTTAGGTCATCCTGAGACATTTCACTGAGGTCAAAATTGTAGTAGGACAACGTCGGTTTGCGTTCGGCTACCTGTACTTTATCCCAAATACCAATTTTACCGATTTCCACAAATCGCCCATTTTCAGAAGTGGCATCTAAACTTGCGGGAATAAAGTCTTTATTTAGGCTATTCAGCACTACATCCACGCCTTTTTTGTTTGTGGCCTCAATTATCTGTTGGCTGAAATCTAGACTTCTGGAGTTGTAGATATGCTGAATACCCTGAGCCATTAGGTGTTGCCATTTGGATTCACTGGCCGTGGCATAGACTTGTGCGCCAATGCGCTTTGCAAGCTGCACTGAAGCCTGACCAACTCCGCCAGCTGCGGCGTGGATTAGGACTTTTTCATCGCGTTTTAAATCGGCGAGGTGATGCAAAGCGTAATAGCTGGTGATGTATGCTGTGGCGAGACCCGCAGCCTGTTCAAAGCTTATGTTGGACGGTTTACGCACTGCCACTTTACTGCTCACTGTTAAATAGCGTTCCATGCAGCCAACCTGACTAATAATCACGTCATCGCCGGGTGAGAATTCTGCTTCTGGACCAGCTTCCACAACAGTACCTGAACACTCAAATCCTAGTGGTAGTGGTTGGTATTCGTAGCCCGATGCTTCTGCGTGTTGTTTCAACATGCCCAACGTGTTGAGCACATCTTTAAAGTTTACGCCTGCGGCTTTAACTTTTACCTTGATACTGTCCTGCAGTGGAGTAACAGCATCCCGTTGGCACTTAGTGACACCGCTTAGTGTGCCGTATTCAGTAATTGCTAGTTCAAAGTTGTCTGCGTGCTGTGGATCTGCTTTTACGATACGACGGACGTAACGTTTACCGTTTCGCCATGCCACCTGTTGTTCTTGCTGTGATGTTCCAAAAAACAGCTCCTGTACCAGGGCTTTGTATTTGTCAGCGTTGCTGGCATCAGCTTGTAGGTCGATACAGCGAGTTTTGAAGCGGCCAAGCTCGTTGTTTAGCACATTGCTAAAGCCCCAAACAGTGTTTTGCAATAAATGAGATAATCCAGTTGTCGTGTTGTCAGAATCGCTGTTGATGAATTGGCTGCCACAGGTGATTATATTGAGTTGCAGTTCACGCTCTGAGAAGTTGTTTTCCAGTTCTTTAATGACTTTTAATAAATCTTCGAAATACGTTTTAACAACTTCATTTAACAGTTTTTCGGCAGATTGTTCGGGGAATTGCCAGTCAACAAAAACATGATTGATTTCTGGCTGCTTGTTTAGTCCGTTCAGCAGATCTTCCACACTTGCAACTATGCTGATATTGCTGTCGTATGAGGCCAGATGTTCTTCGGCAATGTCGTCATGAGTCAACAACAGAGCATAGCGCTCTTTAAAATCCTGCTCTTTGAGTTTGGCTTCTTGCCAAGCAAGTTCGTGAAGGAAGGTGTTTTTGTTGCTACTGGTTTGCTTTACTTCCTTTAGTCCCAATCCGTATGCAGCAAAAACCAGTTTTCCCTCAGAATACATCACCATGTCGGCTGACACATCATAGGACGGTTTGCAGGGGACTTGGTGCAATCTTACTTTGGTTTCAAGTTTGCCACGGGGTTTGCGATATAGCTGGAATTTCTCAAATCCTACTGGCAGTAGAGTTTTACCTTCTGGGACGATGCTTTCCATGGTATGTAATACCGCATCCAATAAGGTTGGATTGAGAATTTCCATAGCGTGCTGATGATGTACTTTGACCTGTCCATAAACACTTTCAGGTGTGTCTTTAAAGCTGTAACTGACTTTCTGAAACTTCGGTCCATACTGCAAGCCCACATCAAGAAACTTGTTGTACATTTCGTCACTACTGAAGTCACTTTCAAGCCAGTAAGCTTGCTTCATTTCAGGTGTAAATACTTCCTTAGCCAGATTGCGCAGACACAGATCACCAGTATCAATTATTGCTGTGACATGCAGGCGATTTCCCTGGCCTTCACTCTTGTCAACACTGTGGATCTGCACCGAATAAGTATGTTCTGATGTATGTTCTACTGAGGTAAGCAGCTCGGCATTGTCATTCTCTTGTAGCACCAGAGGCTGGTGGATGAAGAATTTCTTCACCTGGTTTTGTGTATCGCCAAACAGGTCATCTTGAAGTGCCAGCAACATTTCCATGTAGCCTGCTCCGGGGAAAATAATCTTGCCCATGACCACGTGGTCGGCGAGATAATCCGGAGAATTGCTGTTAATTGTCACCTTGTATTGCCAGGTTAAATTAGCTTCAGCTTTACTGTTATTTACGACACATTTACCCAAAAGTGGATGCACGCTTCCATTGCTTGACAGGGTGGAAGTGGGTAACCAATAGCGTTTCTTTTCAAAAGGATAAAACGGCAGTGGCAGAGTTTGCCCCTGAATACCCTGATGAACAGCTTGCCAGTTTAGTTCCAGACCGCAAAGATACAGGGCCCCCAAAGCCTTACGGACTGAGCTGATGGCATCGACTTCAGCGCTTAAAGTGGTTATCCAACGATGTTTATCGGTATCTACTGCACTTTTTCCCAAAGCGATGAGATGCGGACTCGGACCTACTTCAATAAAGTTGTGAGCACCGCGTTTTGAAATGCACTTGATGCCATTTAGAAAATCCACCGGATTACGAACGTGTTTCAGCCAGTATTCGGCGCAAGAGACATCTTTAAATTTGGCGATTTCACCGGTGATATTGGACACAAATGGCATGGTGGGTGGATAAAATTTTATTTCATTCAATACTGTTGTGAACTCGTCGAACACTTCTTCCATGTGTGCTGAATGAAAAGCGTGGGATACGGTTAGTGCTTTACAACCAATACCCCCACCTTTTAAGCCTTGCTCGAGTTTTTCGAGAGCATCGATATCACCGGACACAACGGTTTGCTGCGGTCCGTTAAATGCAGCAAAATCCAGGCCTGTAAACTGACTCATGTGCAAAGCCAGTTTTTCTTTACTGGCCTGAACAGCCAGCATGCCGCCTTTGGCTGTGACGCTTTGCATTAGTCGTGCACGGTGGTAAACCAACTTGATTGCATCTTCAAGGGTGAACAGTTCTGCGATCGTGGCCGCCACAATTTCACCAATACTGTGACCAATCAAAATAGAAGGGGTACAACCCCAACTTATCAGTGCTTTGGCCATGGCATATTCAACAATGAACAGAGCTGGTTGGGTGTACTGGGTTTGATTTATCTTGCCAGCACTGTCTTCAAGTTCTTCGTTGATAAGTGCGATAACCGAAAAGCCCAGATATTTACTAAATAGATCATCACAAATTTCCGCGTGCATTCTGAAGCTGGGGCTATTCTCCAACAGTGCTTTCGCCATGAAGGGGTATTGTGAGCCCTGACCAGTAAACAGGAAAGCATTCCTAGAGGTTTCTGTTGCCGTCTGACCTTTCTCGGCTTTACTCAATTTGTCGATATTGGACTTTAGCTTGTCTCTGACAACAGCCAGGTCTTCACCGTTTATTTGCATTCTGTATTTGAAGTGACTTCGACCAACGTTACTGCTGTAACAAAAAGCGGGAAATTGTGTTTCTCTGATATTGTCCAGGGCAGTCTTGTATTGTTTAGCTTGAAGTTGCAGTGCTTTCGGGCTTTTCGCCGATATGGTGAGCAATGACAGGGGAGCTTTCGTAACCTGTTCTTTCTGGAATGACTCGGCTGACTCCAACACCACGCTGGCTATGGTTCCAGCAAACCCAAATGAGTTAACAAGGGCTCGTTTACGTTTATGTGGCCAGGTGGTAGTTTCAGTGGGGACCTTGATACACAGCTCATCCCATTGAATTTTGGACGACGGATTGTCCATGTTGCGGTGTGGATAAAACACAGAATCCTGCATTTGTAAAAGTACTTTGATAACACCGCCCATACCTGCGGTGGCTTCCATATGCCCTAAGTTACTTTTTACCGATGCCACTGTCACCGGAGAGTCCACTGAATATGCGCTCTTAAAAACAGCGTGCACTGAATTGACTTCTATAGGGTCGCCAAGTGGTGTGCCGGTGCCATGAGCTTCTACATAGTTGATATCACCGGGATTTAACATGCTGCGGAGAATGGCTTCCCGCATAACCACTTCCTGAGCCTTGCCATTGGGAACTGTTAAACCGCCACTTTCACCGTCTTGCAATACCGAAGAACCACGCACCAAAGCGAGAATGTTATTGTTGTCTTTAATGGCATCGCTCAGACGCTTAAGCACTAAAACTGCGCAGCCTTCACTGCGTCCGTAACCATCAGCGCTTTCATCGAAGGTCTTACAGCGTCCGTCCTGGGCCAACATATTGGCGTCGGAGAAAATGATATGGCTGGAAGGGTGGTGGATAACGTTGATACCCCCGCAAACTGCGATATTGGATTCTTTTGCTCGCAATCCGTTCACCGCCAGATGTATGGAAACCAGAGATGAAGAGCAGGCAGTATCTAAACTCAGGCATGGACCACGCAAACCCAGAAAATAAGATACCCGGCCGGAAACCGCACTGTTGGCGGTTCCTGTACCCATTTGATTGACCCATTGTTCGGGGGCAAGTCCCAACAGTTCTCGGGTGTAATCTACGGTACTCAGACCCACATAAACACCGCCTTTCTCGCCGCGCAAACTGCTGGGGGCGATATTGCCTTGTTCCAGTGCTTCCCAGGTGAGTTCCAACATAATGCGCTGTTGAGGATCAATGTTGTTAGCCTCTTTGGGGGAAATGGAGAAAAAGGTCGGATCAAATTCGTCGATATTGTCCATGAACCCACCGCTGTGAGTACAGATACTACCAGGTTGGTTATTGCCTTTACTGAAGAATACTTGATTATCCCAGCGATCCGCAGGAATAGGGCCAATACCTTCTTCACCCATGGCTAACATTTTTCTGAAAGCATCGCCGTTGTTTACACCGCCAGGAAAGCGCATACTCATGCCGACAATCGCTATGGGTTCATATTTTTCTGCCAGAAGTTCATCCAGTTGATCTTGTTTGTTTTGTGCATCCATAATGTTTATCCACAGATAATTTTTGGGGAAAATTCTCTACAGCGTTCTTGCCGCTGTTCCTTTTGTTTCGCGAATAATGTTGTATAACCTGGACAGTCAGATATAAAACCGTATGGCTGGTTTTATTGCCCGGTTGCTGGCTTGTGTTGTCCTGGCTAGATACCGAATTTTCGCTTTAACATGGCTTTTACCTGATCTTCATGGGGCATAACTGTACTGCCTTGAGGTTGACGGTTTTTGGCCTGTCTCGCTTGAGAGCCATCAAGTAGCGACAACAGGTGCATCTGTAGTTGCGCCAGTGTGGGGAAGTTGAACAAGGTGCTGGAGTTCAGCTTTACTCCTATTGCATTTTCCAACTTTACAGTGAATTCTGCTGAACCGATGGATGTCAGTCCAAGATTGAACAGGCTCTCATGGTGTTTTATGTCAGATTCCTGATTCACCTTTAAGAAAGGCAGCAATTCTGTTTGCAAAAAGTTCAGCAACAATTCGCTTTTCTCGAAGCTGGTTGTGCGCTCCTGCAATGCTTGTTTAATATCGGAGGGTGCGTTTGCTTGGAAGGCCGCGCTCATGGCTTTACCACAACGAGGTCAACAGATCCGGAACAATCGCCACCGTCAGCATCTCGAAATCTGCAATCGGTCTTCATAAATAGCATCGATTTACCGCCTTTTACCACACGGCTGGAGTGAAAATCGATGTAACCTGAAAATCCTCTGGAGTTGATGGGCTTTTTAAATTTACTTTTAAAGTTGACGATCAAAATATCAGGTAGCTGTTTGGTAAAGTAGGTATTTAAATCCCAGTGATTAAGGGATGACATGAGACCGTGCTTAACCGACATAGCGATGGCGTAATACATCATCTGGTTATAGCAAATGTTGAACTCAACTGAGTTGAAGTGCCCGGTATCGTTGATGTAACAAGACTCTGGAATAGCGAAATCACAAGTGGCTGACACCAAATCGCTGGTCACCCCCATATCCATCTTATGAATGACGCCGGACTTCAAGTAGCGAGTATTAGGAAAATAGGCTTCTAAGACTTTGTCGCACAGTGATGTGTCATGCTCAAGGCTGAGTTCGATTCCCAGTTCAGAATTGGCAAGTGCTTCCATAACAAATATTTCCTTAAACGTGAAATAAATTGACTAAATTGAATTTGAAAGATGACAGAAATGCCGAGCTTACCCCGCTAGGCCGCGTTTGTGGCACTGAACTCATGGTCATCGTAAACCGTCAAACGATAGGTTTCAGATGGTTCAAATACCCCTGAATGCTTGGCATGATGGATAAAGCGTCGGTTGTCCCAGAGCAACAAATCGCCTTCCTCTATATTCAGCAACTTGATGTGAGGATGCTGGAATGTGTCGTCTAGCTGGCCGCTTTCCTGTAGTAATTGGTGCAACAACTGGTTTGGATTTTTTATATTTTCCGAAGGATTGATACCCATGGTAAAACCTTCGCTGATATACAAAATCTTTTCGCCAGTAATTGGGTGGGTTACTACCGTAGGATGCACTACTGGCGGTGTTGATCTATCTATTTCGTCAAGAATAGCTCCGATGGGCTGATATATATCTTTTGGCCTTATTTTGAAGCGTTTACGCACAGAATGGATACTGGAAGAGCCAGCGATTTGTTGCTTAAGATCGTCACTCAGTGCCTCATAGACTTCTGCCATGTCGATAAAATAAGTGCCGCGATTGAGCTTAGGTACTACCTGAGGAAAAGTTATGGTAAAGGCGAACGGAGATGGCATAAATGCGTAGTCTGAGTGCCAAAATTTGCCTGTTCGCGGCACACCTACCACCTCTTGTTTTGTATGGCGATTAGAGGAGACGAATATTTCCTCGTGCTCTTTGTGGTGATACATATCTTCGTAGTATTTCTCCACTACACCCATTTTTTTGCCAAAAGCAACAAACTCGGCTGGTGTGAGATTCTGCTGTTTAAAAACTACCAATTTTTCTTTATAAATTGTTCTTTTGAGCTCTATGACAAAATTTGAATCAATATCTCTTAGATTGATTCTGGATGTTAGCCCAAAATCTCCCCTATCAAACATTTCCATAATATATTCCCTAATTTTCACTAAAATTTTGAGATCACATGTAAAGTAATGGGCATTTAATTTGCCTTTTTATTATTAATTCATCAATTTGGAATTGGTCAACAGTCGTTACTCTGGTTTGACCTCTGACATCTAAAGTTTATATTGCTCAAAAATACAAATGTGCATTAAATTTGCCTTTCGTTATAAAGCTCAAGGAAAGGGACTTTTATAAATGGTAAAATTCATCATGAAGATTTTGGAGCTTGTTTCTAAAAAGCTTGCATCCAAGCTTGCATTTTCGTTATTTCAGAAAACATCCGCGTCTAAAGTTAGAAAAGTAGAACAATATACGCTGGACTCTGCGGATCGTTATGAGCTGCAAAGTCAACATGGTAAAGTTTCGGTTTATCGTTGGGGACAGGGTGGAAAAAAAACTGTGGTTTTGGTGCATGGTTGGAATGCAAGGGCTTCAAGGTTTTACAAATTAATTAATGCCTTAAGGGAAGAGGGTTATAGAGTAATAGCTTTTGATCTACCTGGACATGGCGAATCAGAGGGCAAAACTGCCACTTTGTTAGATTGCCACGAAATCCTATTGAAGCTGCAAAATGAGTTTGGTCAATTCGAGGCTGTTGTGAGTCACTCCATAGGTTCTCTTTATAGTTTTTATGCGTTGAAAAACGGGGTTTCCGCTAAAAAGTTAGTAGCCATATCCAGTGTTTGCAAATTTGATTATCTTACTTTTAGATTTTGTTCATACTTCCAACTAAGCAAAGAAACAATAAGATATATTAACGAATTATTGGAAGGTCTATTTTCTTCTGTAAATATATGGAGCGAGTTCTCTTCAGATTACAATGCCAAAAGTATAGATTCTGATATTTTATTAATACATGATTATGATGACGATTTTGTAGATTTTAATCAATCTGAATTGATATTTCAGTCGATAAATGGAAGTGCAAAAATACACGCAACTAGCGGGTTAGGACACTATCGAATTTTATCTGATGACAACACAGTCGATAAGGTGTTGGATAAAATCAATGACACCCCGTTAAAAAAGGAATTAATTTCTTCTCTGTCCATGTAAATCTTGAGGTTCTAGCTGTGATTGATACAAACTTGCTTCGGCGGATATTAAAGTTAGCTTTTCCCATCATATTAATTCAAATATCAGTTGCTTCACTTACCGTGATTGACAGTATCATGGCGGGTGCCATGAGTGTTGAAAAGCTAGGCGGAATGGCACTTGTCATTGCGATCACTAATCCCGTTGTATTGGGTATGGCCGGATTATTTATGGTGTTATCTGGGTTTATTGGCCAATGCGCTGGAGCGGTATCACAGAAGTCTGAGATCGAAAAATCTGGTTCAGAAGGGCTTCTGAGCAACACCAGAACTCGCGCAGAAAGTGATTCCATAACTCAATCTTCACAATCTTTTTCTTATTATTTACTTACAGGTATCTATCTGGCACTGCCCTTGGGCATCTCAGCGTGCTTTGTTGCACCGTTTTTACTAGAAGGAGCTGAACAAGTTGGAGTCAATAAACAGTTGCTGTCTGTGGCAAAAGTATATATGGAGGGTTACAAGTACAGCTTTGTTCCTCTGGCACTTTTTCTAGTGATGCGTTTTTTCCTGGAAGGAATGAAGAAGGTTTCTGTATTGATGCTTACTTTTGTGCTTGGTATACCACTAAACATCGGCGCCAACTATGTTTTGATGTATGGCAAGTTCGGTTTTCCTGAGTTAGGAATTGCAGGGATAGGATATGCAACAACCTTGGTATGGTGCACTAATCTATCGGTATTATCATTTGTAGTGTTTAGGGAGATAAAATCTCATTCCTATCTCGCAAGAATTTCGTTGCGGCCACCTATTGAATACTTTGCAAATATCATTAAAACAGGTTTACCGGTGTCAATAATGCTTGTTTTGGAAGTAGGATTATTTAGTGTGCTTGGGTTGTTGAGCAGTCGGTTGGAGCCTGCAGATGCTGCAGCCCATCAAATAGTTGTCAATCTTGCTACATTTTTACTCAATATACCGCTTGGTGTTGGCATGGCTTTGACTGTGGTTGTTGGCTTTCATTTTGGGGCTAAGCAGTTTCAGGAAATAAAGATTTGTGCATTTCATGGTTTGGTTTTGGTGATTTTTTTTCAAGGAATTGTTGGAACAGCACTAATATTTTTTTCCAGAGCATTAGTAGGCCTTTACAGTTCAGATATTGTCGTGGTGGATACAGCTATTGGGCTGTTTGGAATCGCAACTCTTTATTTTCTGGTAGATGCAATACAATTATATTTTACTGCAGTTATGCGAGGAATGAATGATTCTCTAGCACCAATGCTCATTAACTTATTTTGTTGTTGGGTGCTTGGTGTGCCTCTAGCTTTGTATCTGGTGAATACTAGCTTGGCTTTAAAAGGATTATGGGTTGCTCTGCTGGTGAGCTTTACTTTGTCTGCGGTATTAATGTTGGTGCGACTTTTGAGCAGGCACTTTGCACCAATGAATAAAGCAGTTTTAACTTAATATAACTGGGGTTGTGAAGGCTGCAATTCACCTGATGACATCCTTGCCGAAGCCGGATTACTACACAACTCACCAAAAAGGTTGCTGAGCGAACGTTACATGGCGAGATGTAACAACATTAGCAGCCTCGACGCTTGCTTAATATCATTTATCTTTCTGCTAAAACCAAATAACGGGCTATTCACTGTGCGCAGTAATATTGCGGATATTTCAACCAACTTTAATCGTGTCAATGTCCGCTTATCTAATCGGACGTGCGTTTTAAGACATAAGCAAAATGCCAACCGTCAGATTTGCTACAATTCAAATCCCATAGCTTTCAGATCGCGTATTATCACTTTTTAACAACGCCCCCGATCACGATAGTCGCTCTGTTTACCTTGTCTGGGTTTACAGGCCTTTCACGGAGATGCTTTGGGATACTTTTCGAACAAGCGTACTTTGGTAATGTTTGCCTCTTATGCCAGGCATAACATTTTGCGGGATGGTGTTTCTCGATCAGTTGCTGAATTTGCAACTTATAGTTAGCCGGCTGGAGCGTCTCGATAAACTGTGCAACATCCAACACCAATAATGCAGTTTTACTTTTTATGGCCTGATATTGGCTTACACGGTGAAATGAAATGTCCAGCGAAGTCCCTTTGATGATGATCGCCCCGTCGTACTGAGACTCAGTTACGCCTTCAATATCCCAGGATTTTCTGCTTGTTATCTGATGGTTATTCAAGAAGTAGTCGGGCAGATGTATGACTTGGCCAGGTTCCTTCAGCTGTGCGAGTATCATCAACTCTACGGAACGCTCTGGTGTATATGAACAGAAAGTATCAGCGTTTTGCTGGTGGCCATCATGAGCAAAATGAGCCCTGTTGATTTGCCCCTTCCGCGCAATGAGCGGGGTGTTGCATGATGGACAAATGCATCCACAAGCAGCCCCGCTTGGCACATCTTCAACAGAGACCATTAAACCATGATCATTAAGCGCAAAAGGGATTAAGTTGCTGGTATTCATTATGCGTCCTTTCATTGTCCACCATTTTACTCAACTGGATTTGGTTGCACTTCTGGCACCAAGATTTCACAAACCATTTTTGTTAATTCATCCAGTCTGTATCCCATGCCCAACCCCGCCTGAAAATATTGAAAAACGGACGGTTGGCCAATAGATTTTTCCCAGTTCTCCCACGTTTTGCGTGATTTTATACCGACAACCTTGGCCGTGTCAGATGTTGTAAATCTCGCGTCCATTCTCAGGCGCCGGAGTAGGGCGGCAAATGCAAAGTGGTTAAATTCGACTACTGGAAAATCAGTATGTGTCTCAGATACGGTATTCTCTTCGATCATGTAGGTAAGGCTCAATTACGTTGATTCAGATATTAGGTATGTGCTTAAAGCAAATTACTCAAGGCCCTTAAGTTTCCTCATAAATTCAGACAATGCTTCTTCTTCGGCCTTTGTAGTGCGTTTACCCCCGGATAGATGTTTACACGCGAGCCAGCCGCTACCAAATGCAAATTCGGCAATATTAACCAGATACTGCCAACTGCGAGGGCGAAACCTTAGCTTCGCTCTGAGTAAGTTAGATTGTTCAGAGATATTCAACGAAGTAGGGATGTTTGCAACGTTATCAGATACCAAGTGTTCATCTAGCTTGTGCTCAGGGTCCATCAGGATTTCGAGCAAAAGATCGTAGTTATCCTGGTCAAGGCCGGTTTCTCTTGCCACTGCCCGGAGTCTGTTGAGGGTAGAGCGGCTGATAGTAAGCGTGGTGATATCTGAAGTGCTTCGATGCTTGAACTTGCGCCAGCGCGCCGCAAGACGTTTGTAGGCGTCGTCGGTTAGGACAGATTTAAGTGCAAGCATTTCCTCTTTTCGAGAGGTTTGCCCAAGTGCCGGCAATGGATTTTCAATGCTCATTAGGTCAGTTGTGCTTATCCCACGATTAGCAGCACCTGAATCAATAAATTCCTGCCATAGTTTGTCGTCTGATTGTTTTGCCATTATTTACCCAACGTGTGACCTGTCACACTTTTATAGTAAGGATTTATTCAAGTAATGCTACTCTTATATAAGCTTTAGATAATTAATGAAATAGCACTGAAGATTAAACATACCAAATATATAGTAAAAATAATAAGGCAATGTCCTGTCTTTAAAAGGGTGGTGGTTGATTAATGACCGGCAATGTGTAAACTTATAGTTTGAAATTTGAACAGCTGTCATTAGGAGCCACGGATGGATACCGATGAGCAGAGTTATATTTTTGAAGCATTTCCTACCCAAAAATACATTTGCCAGTCTTTATTTTTAGCGCGAACTGGTAGTGATGAGTGCATATATAAATTATTCGATTTAGTTTCATTACCACTTACAGTGGAGGTAAGTTAGTGGGTGCAAATAAAATTAAATTTAGCTGCGAAGATTCGCCTTTATGCGTTTCGCATACAGTTACTTATTCAAAGATAGAAACCGAAAAAGGTTTGTATTCCGCCGATTTGAATATCCAATTTGATGGTAGTCATCGAGTTTATATTGAGCAAAGCGCTTATAGATTGCCACCAAATCCTTCTTTTCTCTATGGATTGAAAAGGGCTAAGATAAAACTGGATCTTGTTGGCTTTGATGTAAAATTAGGGACTGTAAATTGTGGTTCTTTACCGCTTTCAGTAGAAGTTAAATACAAAATAGCAGGTGCGCAGAGTGAAACAGATGTAATGGATGTTGGGATTACCGACTCAGTTAAAGTTAAAGTTTTAGCAAATGAAAAAGTAAATAAATCAAGTAGTAATGAAGAAGAGTTTACTTGCACAAATTTTACAATAAGCGCTCTAACTAATAATGGATTTTCACCAACATGGCAATTTCTTCCAATAGCCAACTATAAAGTGCTTTTTGGGCAATTGGTAAACTATAACCTCTGTACTCTGACCAAAGAATCAGACAAATCGACTTCTGTAAAATCTATGATAACGATTGATGCAAGTGACTTAGATCTTGATGGAGTTCCGAGAATACCCTGGCTGATAACTAAGATACCTTTTTCCGGCTTAAGGGATTCAAGGCTTGAGAGTGATATTGCTGCAGAATTAATTAAACTTCTGAAAGTTTCTAAATCTGGAATATATATAAATGAACATGATTCTTAATATTGATAGGGTACTATCAGAAATCGAGGAGACAAGCAAAGATGCCGCGTCTAAAAATTCAAAAAGTTTTCTAGAAAACATGGAGATATGGGGTGTAGGAGTTAAAGAACTAAATTCCTTAGAGTTCAAGAGTGACGTGTTTGAAAATGTTCTTATATATGACGCAAACTTTAATGATACTAAGTTTGTTAACTGCATGTTCATAAATTGTTTTTTCTTAAAGTGTGATTTTAGCGGTTCTTCTTTTCAAAATAACACATTAAGCAACTCGCATTTTTTAAACTGTAACTTTAATTATTCTAGATTTTCTAAGAACTCTGACGCTCTTGTTAATATTCAAGGCTCCATGAATTCATTCTATGGATGTCTAATGAGTGAGGCGATTAGTAATACAAAAGCTTCTTTTCATGCGATACATGGAAATATAAGGAGTGTTGAATGCACATTCCTGAGAAATACTTTCGTATTTAGTCCAAGTTATAAATTTCAGCATTTTGTACAAAAAAATGTAATTGAGATTTCAATGTGTAATTCGTCAATTTTTCTGAAATTTTCTAAAGAACCTTTAAAGAAATTCAGAAGTCCTCGTGAGCAGGAATCTGTATTACATGATTTGCGGACCAAGTACCTAGATATGCTGTCGAAAGCTTCCGGAACTAAATCCAATAACAAGCCACGCATAACTTTGAAATTTGCTGCTTTTGATAAGGATGTCGATATAAAGGTTGCTTTTATGCAAGGTAAAGGTGAAAACAGTTAATGGGTTTGCATAGAAATTGGCTAACTTTACCATGATAAATTTAATCTTATTAAAGTGTGACAAGTCACATATTGATACCGATAGCTCCAATTACCGGTATCAGCACTCAGATCACGGCCATTCTCTGTGCATTCTCATCACGCATGATAATTTCACTTATCGTGCGTGATGGATTATCGCAATTGCCGATGCTAAGATAGCCTCAGTTTCTTCGGTACCAGGTGATTTTATGGAATTGGTCGTCCCCGTCGGCAATATGCTCAGTATCCACCGCGACGCAGTGAACAATTACTTCAACGACATTTTTACCAAGCTGCCGAAAAACACGCAGCGCGCCTATGTGTCTGACTTTAACGAATTTGTGATCTTCTGCGAGCAACTGGGCCTGCCCGGGTTTACCGATTCTATGGAAACCAATTTGGCGGTGTTAAAACAATATGTAGAAGCGTTGTGCGAATCGCCGCTGGCATACCGCACCATTAAACGGCGCATGAGCGCGCTAAGTAAATTCCTGTCGGTGGCCACGTTGCCAAATCCCATCGTGCAGTCGGCATACTTCAAAGACTTCCTGCGTCTGAGCCTGGCTGAAAACGAGAAATACCAACTCAGTACGCATATGTCAGTGCCGTTGACCATTGAACTTTTAGAACAAATAAACGACACCATTATCCCCGACACCCTGCTGGACCTGCGCGACCTGGCGCTGATCAATATGATGTTTGACAGTTTGTTACGGGCAGACGAAGTTGTGCGAGTACGGCTCGAACACATCAACCGGCGTAATCAGGCATTGCTGGTAGTCAAAGCCAAGGCGGACCAGGCTGGTAAAGGTTCCTACCGTTATCTATCTAACACTACCATCGCCATGATCGACGAGTACATTGAAGAAGCCAATCGTGATCCGACCCGGGATACTCCGCGTGAAAAATCGGACCCGCGGCGGATCAGTAATGGCATTTTGTTTCGCAGGGCGTCGAACCGAGGCCATGCCCTCCTCCCCTATGATGAGTCGCTAAAGGGCAAACACTCACCATTACTGGTGTATTCCAGCATTTACCGGATTTGGGAGCGTATTCGTATTCAGGCAGGAATTCCAGAGAAAATCACCCCACATAGTGGTCGTATCGGCGGTGCCGTCTCACTGGCCGAAAATGGCGCCACCCTGCCCGAGCTGCAGCTGGCTGGTGGCTGGAGCTCACCCGAGATGCCCGGGCACTATGCCAAACAAGCAAATGTGCGACGGGGGGGGATGGCGAAATTGGCGGATATCAGAAAGCGATAAATGACCTATCTCTTGACATGACACAACGTAACCTTCACGGTCGAGGCTGATGCCGATAATGACGTTCTGAATTCAAGCAATTTTCTTGACGAAGGCCCCCCTTAGTAGGGCATTTTGTTATTTTTAATTTAAAAACTCCTGTCTATTCTTACTTTCAAAGTAGCCACTTACACAGTGAGTTTTGTATTTTCAGATCAATGGGTTCAATGCATTCCAGATGTATAGATATACTTGGCCTCGGATTCAGCGACTGAGCCTTTGTAAACAACCAGTTCATCTATCAATCCTTTAAATGAGGGATCCCAGAAGTTGACGCCAACAGATAGATTGAGGACACGCCCCTCAAGTAAGGGCTCTTCATTGGCCCATTGATTAACTTTCATCCCGTCTCTATAAAGCGTGGTTTGCCCAGCTTCACTGGTCACAATAAGATTCACCCACTTATTTTCGAGCAAAGGTGCGGACAAAATTCTATCAGTATATTGGCCATTTGTTTTTGACCATACGTCGGGTAAATAATCAGCATTGTATGGGACAAGGCTCACCCAATCTTCAGGGTTGTCATATAAAAACCAAGCGGGTGTATGCACAGTAAATTGCTCTGGTTTCAGCCACACAGAAATAGTGAAATCTCCTGTTATTCTTAAATGCTTTGCCAGAATAGCGCCGTAACTACCATCTAAATACAAGGCCTCACCTTTAATTCCAGGGTGATATATCGCTTGAGTTACCTTTTCAGCGGGTTGCCAAATGAATGCACCGGTTACGGTATCTGAGCTATGTTTCATCTGGTTATCATAGAGATTTCCATCAAAACTATATTCCAACAGCTTTTTAGGCATGTCGATTGGCAGGACAGTAACCGGGACATCGAACCTGTTCTCATCGCCATTCAATGACACCAATGCTTGCAATGTTACCTGGACTGCGGAAGAACCTGCCTGTGGTCGATGAACTGTTCCGTTTATAGAAATCACATCAGGATTATTTGAGTACCAACGGACTTTTGATTGGAACGGGCCCTTATCCTTTAAGAGCAAGTTGCTTTTAACAGCATCAGTGTTCTGCGCAATGAGCTGCTTCTTTACTTCGGTCACAGCAATACTCAGTAAGGTCTCCTCTGACGTGCCACTGACATCCAATGCTCTTATTTCAGGTCCTGACAATGCCTCATCGTAGATACGTAGGTCATCTATGCTCCCTTCAAATGGCTTATCCCATAAATTGACACCTAACGCCAAATTTGCGTTATCTCCGACAATCATACCTAATTGAGCTTTTCCGGAGGGTTGACCATTGATAAACAATTCGCAATTACCGGCATCACAGGCTAGCGCAATATGTTGCCACTCATTAAGGGATGCGGATTCGCGCCCCACCAGGAATGGCCAGTCATCATCGGAGCCATTGCGATTCCAGACGGTTATGGTGTTGGACCAATCCCCGACATTATTGTAAATACCAAAAAAGTGCTCACCATTGTAGGCACCGTCTGGCAAGGTAGGAATAATGAAAATCGAAGGCTGGGTTGGGGAGAGTGCTGTTGGTTTCATCCAATAACTTAGAGTGAAGGCCTTATATGGAAGTAGGCCTTGTCCGAAATTCACGCCCCCATTTCCATCTAGCACCAACGCTTTACCACGTTTACCCTTGGTAAACTTAGCTTTTTCCGATGTCAGTGTATTTAAACGAACCCCTGTTAATACACCATGAGCATCTGGGTTTAATGAATCATCTAAGTTTTCATCAAATGCGAAATGGGCAAGTAAATTTAAAGGTCGAGATGCCGGGATGGTGACTGAAAAATCTAACCTGCGCTGATTACCATTGGTTAACGTTACCACAGCAAATAATTCCACCTGTTTGTCTAACTCGTCAGTGCCTGGCCGGAAAACCTGCTGGGTGGCCAAATTAATCACACTCGAAGATTCGCAGGACCAATGAATTTTCGCACCTCGTGCTGCAATTTGAGGGAGAAGCGGTAGGTGTGTCAACTTGGTCGGAAGAGTGGCTTTCAGTGACTGATAGATGTCTTCAAATTGTTGGTTATCACTTTTTGCGGGTTGCTTTCTTGCCCAAAGAGCGGCTCTCCTAACACTCTCGCTTGCACTTAGTGTAAGTTCTGTTATTTGTGTGTGGTTCGAATCAGTGTGAGATTGCCATGCTACAACACCTTTAAAAGCGTTACCGTCATTTAATATAAGCGAAAATTCATCCCCATTGACCAGACTATACTTACCCGTGAGCTCCCCCGTAACACTGCCATCAGTATTAAAACGCACAAAATGTGGCTTTTGAGGCTCAAGGTCATTTTTATTCGTATGGATTATTAACTGATATTCCCCGACTAAATCTTCGCTTTTTATTTGGCCGTCGTTTGCTGTTGGTTCATATGGAAGAGGCAATACTAAAGGCCAACCATCTTGTGACATTTTAATTTCATGGACTCGAGCAAATCTCTGCTCAGGTACATCTGTTATATTGGCATCAAAAACTAAAAACAGCTTTCCATTGGCTTTATCGGTCAACACAGAAGCGTTAGCAGGAGAGAGCTCACCAATGTCACTAGTTTTTACGCCGCTTTCGTTTCGCCAGACATAACTCCCCAATAACTTATTACCAAAAGAGGCTAATACAGTTTCTGTCTCCGGAGAGCCTGGCAACATTGCATGACTTGAGTGCACCATCTGTGAAAGATCATTTCCAGCGCCATCAATATAAGGTCCCTGTGGTGATTTGGCTCGGGCCACTCTTAGATTGTTGACGAACTTATCGTGACTTTGAGAAACACCTAGATTGGTTAAAATCAGGTAATAGTAATCCGTCTCTTTACTGTAAAAGATTGAGGATCCTTCAATCATCAATCCATTACCGCCAGCTATGCGTCGACCATATGACTTCTGCTCCTGGTCCACATCCACAGGGAGTCCGCTTCTCTTATCTAACGCGGTGATCCAAATTCCTCCCGCCCCTAAGCCATATACCATCCAAGGTTGCTTCTCTTTATCTAAGAATACATAAGGCATGAGCGCAGTTGGGCTAGTAGCCTGATCCCATGGTGTACCGTCATAGCCTAAATAGCTGTTAGATACCGCGCCACCTACATTGCCTGATTGCATAATCACACTGGCTCCCTCATAAGGGCCATCAATATTGTCAGAGGTCGCCATACCTATAAACGCGCGGCCATCACCACAATAGGTCGAGCCTGGAACATTGCAGTGACTGAAGTAGAAGTGATACTTGCCATCGGCCAAGTTAACAACGGATGGAGACCAAAGTCCTATCGTCTGAAATTCACGTACAGTGCTATCTTTATTCAGGAAATTTCCCCCAACAACACCATCCTGATTCGCGTCACTCGTCCAAAACAGTCCTTTTCCGGTTTGCTTGATGAGCTGTCGATAATAACCATGTTTAAACGGTGAAATTACCGTATTTATTGAGGCATGGAATCGTTCGTTGAATAGTCTAAAACCAAATAGGGTGTCATTTGGCTCATCAGGATTCCCATTCCCATTAAAATCACCATGTGCGGTGAAATCCGTCCAATGATACAAGTCCGGTGAAGTGGCCCAAACGCCATTAGAACCGAACATTAGATACTGTTTCTCGCCGTCATTATTAGACGATTGAATCAGGGTGAAATTATCCCCCTCAATCTTTTGCGGATTTGAGTGCTCTATTGTTTCACCTGCTGCCGCATGAACAACGCCGATAGTGAATAGAGATGGTGGGAGCTGAGATTCAAGGCAACAAACCAGCAATATAAAAACCAATCTTTGGTTAAAAACACGACCCATTACTACTCCTTGTCACGATCTATCCTTCAACATATGCGTGTCATTTTTTGACCATTTTTTACTTGCTTTCTATGCAAGCCAAATGTTAATAATACTTAAATAAACATTATCATATGACAATTAAATGATACGGATTTCAACATGAAAATAAAAATATTTTTATATATCGCGGCCGCAATGCTTTCTCTTTATTGCCAGTTTGCAAGCGCCTGCGTTGCAAGACTGTTATCGATCTCTCAATATGACTCAGATTATTCAACGGCTGTAAAAGTACAGTATTACTGCGCTCCTGGCTCAGGGGGGTATTGCCTTATCACTGTCGTTAAGGATGGCGTAACGAAAGTCAGCGAGCAAATAGCGAGTGGTTATCAAATCCCTTATGAATTTGATTATGGCGTCGGGGATTACACAGTAACACTTGGGGCCACATACCTATCGGCTATAGGTAGTCATGCGACTTATACATACACAACATACGATACAGCTTCTATCACAATCACTGTTGACGAGCCCCCTTATGCAAAATCCGTTAAGAATTACACATACGATGCATTAGGTCGTCTCAAGTCCGTTGAAGAAGAAGGCAAAGACACCACCACTTACGGCTACGATGACGCTGACAATCGTACGTCAAAGACAATAGTCGAAAAATAAACAGGGAGTAGTTTCAATGAAATTAAGAAATATTGTCTTTTGCACATTATCGCTCATCGCTTCCTCTCAGATACATGCCGACGAGTATTATGAAAATCTAGATAGTCCTGGCAGTCTGCGACCACCACTGCCACAAAAGACGACAGATTCCAAAGGCGTTGATATTGTTAATGGTTCAAAGTCCGTTTTTGAAGGGATGGTTACAAGCATAGGTTCTGGACAAAGTGCACTTGTTAGTAAAGCCAATAATTTCCGTATAGGAGGGGATAATTTAGCAGGTACAATTACTACTATAACAATTTCTACCCAAAGGACATCTGTAACGGATGAAGATACTCGCACATACATATTAGGTCTCCCAATCGGAGAGTATTACAAAGTTGATGTTTTAGGCCGTTCTGAAATCTTTAGAGTAGATGACTCATCTTACCAGAATATGCATAGTTCTGGGGGAACTTTAACCTGTAGTAGTAATATTTGTACTTATATCAATAATATGGGGGACACTGTAAAATTTGATAATACGTACTCAAATAAAATGACATCCTCTGGTGAAGAGAATTACGCACTAGTATCGGAAGTATACAAAGCAGATGGTGAGAAACTAACGTACTACTATGTGCAAAATGGAAGCTATCTTGCGTCTGGTAGTCATAGCAGTGGTTCCAGAATAATTGATATGCCAAGTGCGGTCGTCAGTTCATTGGGGTGGATGATAAAATACTATTACTCAGATAAGAGTGGTTCTTCATCGACTGGCGTAACTAGTCAACGTTCAGTGGTGGCGATAAACACCGCTGTGGAATATTGCGATCCAACTGGCGATAGTTGTGACGGGCTTACTAACGATTGGCCCGAGTCGAACACTGACCTCAAATCAACAACCTATTACAATGGCACCTCAACCACTTGGTACCGCTCTGCAATTGAAGTTGAAACGACACAGCCTGGAGAAAGTGATAGTAGCTTAGATACTATGTCCGCAGGTACGTATCTGACAACTGAAACAAGCGCAACACATACATCTGCTTTAGGCGTATATTCCTCTGCAACTACCAATATAAAATATATTAATAGTATAAGTGGAACAATCTATTATGAAAACCGATCAGGATCAGGGCTATATCGAGTAAAGGAAATTAATGTTGGGGGGGAAACTTACGCTTACAATTTTGAAGATTTAAGCGCCACAACAGGACCCGATGGAACATATAATATTGACCCTGATACACTACGGTTAGCCAGTTTCACAGACAACCTCGAACGAACCACAGCGTATGAATACGAGTCACTACTGCTTAATCGTTTGACTAAAATCACGCGTCCTGATGACTCTTATACCGAGTACGAATATGATTCTCGAGGAAACATTACTGACATTCGTGAATATCCAAAGGCTGGCACATCCCCTCTAGTTACCCATGCGGAATACTGGACCTGTTCATCCAGTACTCGAAAATATTGTAATAAACCAAAATCGGTTACCGATCCCAATAATAATACGACAACCTATACGTATTATGCGGCCCATGGTGGCGTTCACACCATCACTAAACCCAGTGTGACAATCACAATCGATGGCTCAAGCTCAAATGTCACACCTGTTACTACGTTCACATACACCGCGTATAAACCATACAGCTACAGCAGTTCCAGTGCTTTAACTGCTGCCTCACAAAATGTATATAGACTGACAAAGGTTGTTCAGTGTCGAACTGCATCGACTTGTTCTGGCACCGCGGAAGAGCTCGTTAATGTGAAACATTATGATGTGTATGAAAATCTGCTTCCCGATTATGAAATTACGCGTACTGGTAACAGTAGCGTTTCGTTACGGACAGATTACACATATGACATTTATGGCAATATGACCCAAAAATCGGGCCCGCACCCCAATGACGACAGCTATTATTTTTACGATTTGCGTCAACGCCTGATTGGTTCGATTGAGCCAGATGCAGATGGAGAAGGGAGAAAAGGAACCTATAACACTTACAATGCAGACAATCAGCTAACATACACAAAAACAGGAACACTCACTGGCATAACGCTGGCTGACTTGACCAGTATGTCTGCGGACATTGAAACCAATTCCACCTACAGTACAACGACCGGTCTATTAACAAAGCAAATTACTACGGGGAGTGATATTGACCAAATAATCACGCAAATGAGCTATGATTCAGACCAGCGTCTAGAGTGCAAGGCTCTTCGCATCAGCGGCAGTACAACAACCAGCGCTTGTACGGCATTGAGCGGCGATGCAGGGCAAGATCGTATTACTAAAAATGTTTATGATACTACTGGCGCTATCGTTAAAGTGATAAGTGGCTACGACAGCTCCGAGGAGCGCACTGAACGCGAGAATGTCTATAACGATGACGGACAGCTGTATCAAGAAATAGACGGGAATGGCAACGTAACTCAGTATAGCTATGATGGCTATGGGAGATTACAACAAACCAATTATCCATCAAAAACAACGGCCGGTAGCGTAAATTCTAGCGATTATACAAAATTGACCTATGAAGGTGACTTAATAAAAACCACCCGATTACGTAATGGGACAACCATTACCTTTGGTTACGATAGCTGGAATCGAATAAAAACTAAGACCAGTCCATCTAATAGCACATTTGGCTCGATTAACGAATCGTTTGGCTATGACAACTTTAACAACATCACTTCACACACCAATACTAGTACCGCCATTAGTTCAACAACCATGCTTGCCGACTTTAATCCTCTGGGTTGGAAAGAATATGAAACTACATCTTTAGGGACGGTGAGTTATAAATACGATGCGTATGGACGCAGAACTCGCTTAACCTGGCCGGATACCTTTTATATTACCTATGATTACGGCAGTTCAATGCTGTTACAAAGTATCAAAGAAAAATCGACAACGACCGCGCTGGCCAGCTATACCTACGATGCGCTGAACCGTCCAGATGTTACCACGCTGAATAATGGGGTAACCACAGACCATGAGTACGATGTTCTCTCTCGTCCCACTACCATATTTACGAATGTGGGTGGCACATCAACAGCTGATGATTACACCGCAGAGTTTGCTTATAACCCTGCAAGTCAAGTTACAACTCAGCAAGTAACCGTAGAAAACAACGATTATCTTTACAGCAAAAGTGCTGAGTCGCAAACCTATATACTTAATGGCCTTAATCAAGTGACAACTTGGTCAGGAACAACCATAACTCATGATACCAATGGCAATCTAAACAAAATTGGTTCCACATCTTACGTCTATAACAACGACAATCTACTCTACACCGCAGGCGGAAATGCACTTCGTTATGATGCTGAAAACCGCTTATACAGTGTGGGCAGTACCTGTTTTATCTATGATGGTCAGGCGCTCATTGCTGAAACAGACTGCGCCGGCACGATAATAAATCGCTATATACATAACCTTAAAAATGATGAACCCATTGTTTGGTATGTAGGTTCTGGGACAGGAACCAAGCGTTATTATACGCGAGACTATCTAGGTTCAATTATTGGTGTGACCAATAGCGCGGGTAATAGCTATGCAATCAATAGTTATGATGAATATGGTATTCCAGATGACGGTAACGTGGGCAGGTTCCAGTTTACAGGTCAAATCTGGCTTGCTGAAATTGGACTCTACTACTACAAAGCACGGATTTATCATCCAAAGCTAGGGCGTTTCCTGCAAACCGACCCCATTGGCTACGAGGATGGGATGAATTGGTATGGTTATGTTGGGGATGACCCAATCAATAGAACTGATCCTTATGGTTTATATGAGTGTCAAATTAACGGTGATGTGAAAGAATGCACGGGTACAGCAGATGAAGTTGATGAAATGTCTGATGAAATGGAGGGATATACCGTTACTAGTGCATCAGATGAATTTAAAAATTCACATTCATGGGAGAAGATTAAAAACGACATTGCATCAATAAAATCAGAATTTGATGACGTAGTAAATCAAATGAACGAAGATGGACTAAGAAGAGATGGATCTGGAATGTTTAATGGTTACCTAAACAATGCTGAACGCTTATATTTAGGAGCTAGCTATCTTGGTTGTACGGACCAAGCAATTCATTGTTACGAACAGATGACATCACCTGAATTTTTAGCGACGTTAAATTTCAATTGGAAATTTTCCTTGCCCTATTACCCCGGCTTTCTTGGCCTCAACCCTCATAATTGGGTAGAAAGTACACTTGGTCAAAATTCAGGTATAAAACTAACTTTGGATACTCATAGAAATGCATTTGGCGTAACCTTTAGAGGTAATCAGTAAATAAAATGAAAAAGCAATTATTATGGAATGCTAAAGTTGTATTCTGGTTCTGTGTGTTTTTTTTAGTTTTTTATATTTCTCTCCATAAATCGCCATTACCGACATCAATTGAAGATGAGTTGGAAGCAATCGTAGTAAGTTTTTTGGTTGGATTACTAGGAGCGCTGTTGGGTATGCTCCAAAACTACGTTTCTTCAAATAAAAGGAAAAATCTGCAAAAACAAAGAACTAAATAATTTTTCTGATTATCTCAACCAAATTGAATCCAAAGCCTCGCTCGTGCGGGGCTTTGTTTTTCTGAAGTCTTGGCCGGGTATCATTATCAGGGCTGGGTGATCTGGCTTAACATCGCAAAGGCTGATAACTTAAGACTTAAAGGTAAGGTTGCTTCTCAGCGGTAAGTTTTAAACAAAAAGTGGACTGTTTTCTCTCCTGCAACAGGAAAAAATTACAACAAGGTAGTGCGATGCAGTTATTAAACCTAAATATTGACCGAATCATCATCCATCAGGTGTATCAAAGAGACGCGGAAGGCCAGAAAAAGGCTCCAATGCAGAGTCACGAATTTACGCGATTTTCACATGACGCAATGGAAACGTTTAAACAACGAGTGGTTGAGGCTCTCGGTGAGAGTTCACGTGCGGTGCAAATGGAAATTGTTCATCAGGAGCCTAATGATTTACCACAGATTGTTGAAAGAGCAATAGATGAAGATGACAGCACTTTTGCTGTGTCATCTTATGATTTCGCGACATTACTCACTGACGCACAACAGATGAAATCGATACCGGGTGGAATTGTTGTGGTGTTTACCGGTACTCAAGGTCACCCTGCGAAAAAGTTCTTAGGCATTATCAAAGCGGAGACTCACAGCGCATATGAAAAAGAGGTTGATGCTGCGACAGGTGAAATTTCATTAAAGTACGTTGAAGAGGTGCTGCTGACACCCAGTTCAAAGTTGTACAAGACAGCCGGATTATTTGAAAAAGCCGCATACAATTCGCCTTACAGCAACTTAAATGACAAGTGGGCGGTGATGGTGTCGGATTCACAGATCAACAAAGCTGGGGGGAAAGCGGCTGCAAGGTATTTTTACTCTGATTTTCTTGGTTGTGGTTATCCGCAAACCAGTGCAAGAACTACCAAGCGATTTTATGATGCTGCTAAGACGTTTATTTCAGGGTTGGATATTCCTGAGTCTAAGAAAAGTGACTATATAAATGCCCTAACCACGTACCTGAAAGTTGATACGTCCTCTTCGATTGGCACTGCTGACTTTGCGTCAAAGTATTTTGAACCAGACGTTCAGGATGCATTTTCTGAACATATGGAGAGCGTCGGTATACCAACCGCTTCCTTTACCAAGGATGTTGAGCATATAACAGATAGTTTAAAGTTCAGAAAAGTAAAAACCAGCAAAAATGTTAAGATCTCCGCTCCGGCAGATTCCTTCAAGGATTTGATAACTATTACTACAATTGAAGGTGATGCAGATGAATCGGGGATGGCAGCAGAGTGGACCCAAGTGATTATCAAGGACAAGATAGTGACGCAGGAATGACGGAAGCAGAATTTCAAACGAAGTGGAGCCAAGAAAAACCGGTATACGATTCTTGGGGCCATTTCATTGTCCAGCAAATTTGCGCTGCTTTAGAGGGTAAGGGGAAAGATTTAAGTACTTTTCTAAAACTGCCAGCCAAACACCGCTTAAAGGATGAAAAGTCGCTTATCGATAAAGCATTTTACCGAGCAGGTAAGAATTACGTAGACCCCTACAATAATATTGAAGATAAGGTCGGCGCAAGGTTTGTTGTGCTTGTTCTTGACGATATTGAACTAATTTGCGACATCATAAGATCATCTGACCTTTGGTCATTTGATGCTTGTAAGCACTTTAACGAGGATAAAGAAAAGTCCCCTTTGCTGTTTACATACCAGTCGGTTCACTTCGTTTTACGCCCCAAAAAAGCAATTACGTTTGATGGTATTGAAATACCAACTGATATCCCGTGTGAAGTTCAGATCAGAACGCTGCTCCAGCACGCGCATGCTGAATTGACCCATGATGCTATTTATAAAGCAAAAGCGGCTATTAAACCCAAGGTTCATCGAACAGTTGCGAAGAGCATGGCGCTTATCGAAACAACGGATGATTTTTTCACTGAGGTCACTCAGCAACTTAATCAGGGGCCAATAGATGAATTAGGTATTGTTTCTCAGCTTGATGCATTGTACTTCAGCTTTACTGGAATAAAGGCCGAAACCCAAAAATCTATCTTAACAATTCTGGATGAGTTTGAGGACTTGGTTAACGATAAGCTTATTGGAAAAATTGAAGCATTCGTCAAAAGCAATGTCGCGATTCCAGAAATTATTAAGTCCAAATACACTGAAAGTGCGGTTTATAAACAAAGCACCGTTCTGCTTATTTATTGGATGCTCAAGCGGAAGAAAAGGAAGTTGCTTGATAACTGGCCGTTAGACAGAAAAATGTTAATTCCTTTAGCAAATGACCTTGGTGTAAGCACTCTGGATGATTGAGTTTCTAGAACTTTTAATATCAACCCGCCCAGACAGGCCTCAGACGCTAGCCAACTAGGACGTTTGCAGATGCTATTAGAGTACGAAGGTGAATAGCAGAGTACAGGCTGATTGAAATATGAAGCCTATTCTCATCAATAATCGCCATTATTTGATGAGAATAGCCGCAGTGGGTTTAAACGGTGTATTGCCGATATCGCCGTATTTACTGCCAATCAGCCAAATCTTAGCAGGCGTAATGAAATGCGTGACTTACTTCTGTGTACTATTTTGCGTTTCATCTGCGGTGTTCTTGTAGTGCTGGCGGTGTGCTATCCAAGCTTCGCACAAGTCATCCAGTTGATTGGGCGAGAACTGCAAAGTCAGTAGGTCTCCGTCAACGTACTTACTGAACTGGAGTACATCATAATCAATAAGGTCAAGCCTGTAGAGATCGGTTGCCTTACGCCCTAATATGTACTGTTGTAGATGAATGCCGACGGATACGTTGAGATGAATGGTTTTGTAGAGTGCAATGTCTTTCATTTATCTTCTCCTTCGCAGGGTTCAAACGAGATGGTGCCTGTCACCTGTTCAGGCACAGTACTGCCACCATTATGCTTGATAACGGTGCTGATTTGCGTCACGTTCAAGAGATGTTGGGGCATGCGGATATTACCAGTACGCAAATTTATACATTTGTGTCGCGTAGTAAGCTGACTGAGGTATACAGTCCCCCCCCCTTCTGCGTTGAGTGGAAAGCGTATTTTTGAGTAAACTCTAGCAGGCAACGCAGTTTGTTGCCTGTTCATGCTATTAAGCGATTCCTTGTGCTTCCCAATGGCAATTGATGACTGAGTAAGGTAAAATATCACCTGTTATGGGAGGCAAATATGGCAACCACAGTTAATAAAACTAGCAATGACCGCAAGGCCAAGTTTACGCCAAATATGGATAACTTTAAGGTCAGTTTGAGCTATGAAGGTCTCTCACTCAAAAAAAGTAGTGAAGGCAAAACTATTGCGGATCTAAAACGCAAGTATGCGAGATAAATACGGGGTAGCTCATGATCAATATTGCTACCCTGATTATGACGTTTTAATTAACCTTCTTGATATCAGGGATTCAGAAAAGCTTGAAGAAGCTGAAGCTGAATTTACCGCTGAACGGTATCGAACCTACAAACCCACCAAACAATCGCTTTCTGATTTTTCATTCGAACATTTAAAGTACCTTCATCACCACCTGTTCCAAGATTTATATGCGTGGGCGGGTAAACCAAGAGATGTTGATATTTCCAAAGGTGACACGCGTTTTTGTACTTGGACACGCATTGAGCCTGAAGCCAATAAATTATTTAAAACGATTCCTGCGTTAGCGGATTATCAGGACAACGAAGATCTCGTTGAAAAGGTCGCCGATTTGTTTTGCGAGTTAAATTTACTTCACCCATTTCGTGAAGGGAATGGCAGAGTTTTGCGCTTCTTTTTCGAGGAGCTGTTGTTTACTCTCGGCTTCGATGTAACGTGGCCAAAGATTTCTCAGAAAGATTGGATTGACGCAAACATTGCTGGTGTAAATCTGAACCTAGAACTGCTCAATGTGATATTCACTCAAGCCATTTCAGAGCTGGAATGATGGGATTAAAAAACTGCAATCATGTTTATCAGGGAGTAGTCTGTAGACACACTGACATTATGTGTACCAAGGATATTTGGGTCGTTCTTTGAAAAGCTGCACGGATGTTAGCCTTCCTTCCTAATGGTTTTAGTTTCTCTTTTTACCTCAAGCCAATCTGAATCGTAATTCCGATTATTTTACTTCAAAGCTCGGATTTATCATCCAAAGCTAGGGCGTTTCCTGCAAACCGACCCCATTGGCTACGAGGATGGGATGAATTGGTATGCTTATGTAGGAAATGACCCTGTTAATTTTTCTGACCCAACCGGAATGATTGGAGCAGGACTAACGACCAATTGGGGGATTATACTTACCGGTCTATCAAGTGGAGATAGTTTGGAAGATATTAATAGAAGAGTTCAGCAGAGTCAGAGAGTTAATATGTTTATACTTGATAAATCAATATCGATAACTCCAGCAGGGACGATTAAAGATGCGATTGAAATATCGTATATTTTCTATAACGGCGATTTCCCTTATTCAGAACTTATAGGTTTGGGTGCTGGAGAGGCGGCTGCTTTCGTTCTTGAAGCAAAATTAAAGACGAAAATAAGTAAAGATGCCTTAGATACATTAAAAGGTGTTGTCAGTTCAGTTGTGGGCGATTTAGCAAAAAATGCTGCTGAAAAAAGTTTTGAATTATTGGAAGACATATCGAAAGCATCTAAGGAAGTTTTAGATGAAGACGAGAGAAAAAGAATGGCAATCCCTTACTATCTTGATAGATGTGTTTCCGGTGTGGGATGTTTAAGGTAAATTTTCATAACCTATAGCATATTTAGCTGGGTCAATATTTTATTGACCCCGGCAATAAAAATTGAGATTGAAATAATTAGAGATAAATACCAGACTGGCTTCGGCGAATTGGTTTTAATTAAGAAAAATGGACCAAATCGAATATCTATTTTGTTACACCATGAAATTATCTTGTGTAATGCCCATGTACTGATAATAAAATAGCCAACTATTATTGATTCCATTGGCATTCTTAGATATGAAAATATGAAGAAAAGCATGAAGAGAAAAGAGATAATGGAGTAGAATATGTAGTTTATTGTGAGAGTCTTTTTCATGATTTAATGTTTTTGGCATCCTAACCTAAAGGCGAAGATTGCCATATTTCCAATTTAAAAAATTCATTGCAAAATAACATGCGAAGTTACTTATCTCAAGTGGAATATTTTTTAGATAGAGAGCTATATTGAACTTATCTGGGTGTTTTAAATAGCTGAAATCGTAAATTAAATTAATAGCTTTACTTTAACGTAACGATTTGGGAGTCAGAACTCAATGTATCACGTTATTTGATTAAGGAAGAAATTGCATCTCATTAATTGATGACTTAATATTAAACGGCTTGAAATATCAAAAATAAGATAAGGAGGTTTTTAGATGAAGGATTTTAAAAGATTGGTTTTTTTATCCCTGTATATATTTTCCTCCCTGCAACCTCACTACTTTTCTTTCAGTTCTCCTTTGAATTTTTTAAATTCAAAGCTGCGGCAGGACTTTATTTAATTTGCAGCTATCTAACTACTAATTTGACTGCATTTATTACGATTTTTTTTATCGACAGTGCTTTATCAATATTAATCTTATTAATGGCTGTCAAATTTAGTCGCAATACATAAAATGCATCGGCTTCTTTTGTAATTTTTATGGTCAGTGAAAGTGCTAATGACAATTAACGATACTGATAAATGCTAGGCTGTGTTTGAGCTATCTCCATCGGCAGATTCAAAATCTACGTCTGGATAAATAACTTTAGCTTCTTTCTTACCCAGGGTGATCATTTCAATTTGTTCTTCGTCGCTGTCATCGGCTTTGACGATAACTGTTTTAACCTTGGCTTTTTCAAAGTCCTCATAACCACCATGTAACCCTAAGTTTTCTGCCGCCTCTTTTAGCTGGTGGAAGATAGCCGGGCTAAACAGTTTATAAGTGATGGCATATTGATACTGCCCATCTGCACCAACACCCTTTGGCTCCACATTGACTGCTCCTCTGGGTGCCATCTTGCTTGTCGCTTCTTCTACCCCTTGCTTGGTACCGAAGTAAACAAGCTGGTATTTGGAAAACTTTAATTGCAACGCTTCAATACGCTCATCTGCTGGCATGGTAGACGAGATATATCGGACAGCCATACACTCTTTAAGGTGTTTTAGATGCTGCTTATACGCCTTCGCAAAGGCCCGAAAATTCGTGAAGGATAAGTCGTCATGTAATCGGGTTCTTGCTTGTGGGCTTAAATCAGTCTGCATCTTTGCTTTGTAATACGCATAGATGTATTTGTATTTATCTTCCTCACCAGAGAACTGGAAAGACAGTTCAGCGTTGACACAAAATTTCCACGCTTCTATATATTGCTTTATCAATGTGTTCCCTTATAAATACTGGCTAAATGGCAGATAGACCACGTAATTAGTATAACTTTCTACTCCTCGTTTATCCTGTATTACCATCAAAACTGAGTAGGTTATATTCACTAACTTAATACTTAGTAATACTGCCGGTGAAACTACTCTATTTTTTGTGGTTTGGGATGGCCAATCTGGTTTAAGTCGCAGTTATTGCTCGATACCGGCGCCATTAACACTGAACGACCGGAATATCAGCCCAGCTCGTGGTGTATTTTTTGGATAGAAAGGCCTTTCTCATTGGTCATCCACATTGAGTTCCCGCTGATGCTAAATGAAGCGTGTGCTTTCCAAAGCGGCTGTTGATGGCGTCCGTTAGCTGGCCTAGTCCGTCTTTTGCTTCAGGGCCAGCGAACAAGTCCTTTTGGTAAAACTTATCTGTCACCAGGATCGTCGCGCCAACCCCAGCCTTAGTATATGCGCCCTGCCCTTTAAATTTGGCTTTCATTGTATCAGTGACAATACCCGCTAATACATGAGGCTCGTTCGTGGGGCTCAACATACGGCAGGTCTCTTGAAAACGAATAACCGGGCCTTTGAACAGGCTACTATGCGCGAAGATGACCAACTCTTTTACCAGACTGCCCTGCTCTCTTGCTTTTCTACTCACGACCTCTACGTACTTAATTAATGCTTGGCGTAGAGGTTCATACTGGACGACTGGATTGGCAAATGAGCGTGTGGAAAATATTTGCTTCTTCGGCGGTACAATTTCATCCCAACTAAGCACCGATTCACCATTTAGCTCACGGATGGTATTCTCCATATTGATATTGAAATAGCGACGGAACGTGGCAGGCGATTGACTAGCAAGCTGCTTCGCGGTTGTGATGCCCATTACTGTCAGATGCGCTTTGAGCTTTCTGCCTATACCCCAAATATCTCCCACATCAATTTTGCTCAAAATGTCTGACCGATTACCTTCATGGATAACGCAGACTCCCCTTAGCGAGGGGGTGTCTTTAGCATACTGATTTGCTGCTTTTGACAACGTTATACTGGGGCCAAACCCGGTGCACACTGGGAGGCGAATTGTCTCCCATATGTCGGCCCGAATATCGCGGCCTTCTTTTTCCGCAGCCTCTTCACAGTGAAGCTGCCCACGGTAATCTAAAAAAACCTCATCAACGCTGTATGGATAGATCCTTGGGCTTCTTTGGCGTAGCAGGTCATAAAAATGATTTGAGAAACTTCCATACAATTCATAGTTAGCGCTACGTACTGCTATCCCTTTTTGTTGCAGTAACGAGTGCCACTGAAAAAGAGGTTGAAACTTAACTTTGTGTTTCCCTAGCTTGGCTTTAGCAACGCGATCCATGGCTATGATTGCACCATCATTGTTAGACGCTACAACAATGCCCTGGCGACGAATAGTAGGATCGAATACTTTCTCACAGCTAGCAAAACATGAATTGATATCAGTCAGGCAGAACGTCATACGCTACCTACTGGCCTGACGCGGCGCAGTGAAAATAACACGCATCCCTCCACTATGAAGTCGTCACCATCTTTGAGCTGGTAGGGCGGCATAGTATCGTTCGCCGAAGTTAGAACCTGCGTGAACGGATCATAATATTTGCACACGAAAACAGAGTTCAGTGTGGCCACTATCACACTTCCACGCTGAGGCGGTGTTTTGCGATCAACAAGCAGTACATCAGAGGGGCAAATTCCCGCGCCAACCATGCTGGAACCGGACACCTTTGCGAAGTAGGATGCGTGCGAGTTAGTGATCAATCCATCATGCATTGTGCACGGTAAATCGCTCAATCGTGTGTCACCATGGCGCCATCTTAGCTTTTCATGTGCCCGGATAATACTAATCACAACACCTGCAACCGATTCGCTGGCGGCTATCGATATGTTACCAACGGTCATTAGCTGGTGGTTATCATGCCACTGGCATAAAACCAGATCGCCAATATTGGGCGAGATTGAGGTATCAACAATGATCAGGTCACCCGGCCATGCACCAAAAGCCGTATTCCCCTGATATTCAATGCAAAAACTGGATGATGCACTGGTAAAGAGAATGTCATCGAGCAAAAGTGGGTGATGAGCTGCTGTGGGAAAGTAATAAAGTCTCATACCAGGCTATCTAACAAACCACGATGACTCGTTGTCAGTTGGGCATCCAAAGAATTAAAGTATCATACTCAAGTGCCAACTATCGCTGAAACTGCACTTAGTTCGAGTAATATAGATTCATACTGAAAACGTCTCTTCTTGGTCAGTAGCGGACATCTGGTTGCTTATTTATGAACGGCTGCTTTGTACGTAAAGCGGTCCCTCAGAATTAGAACCCCAAAAGTCGCCATTACATAAATTGCGGTCACCAACTATGGTGCATATGGATAAGGACTAATGGCTCACAGGCGACTTCACAAGTATCACTTTCATCTCCTTAAGCATACCAAATCTACTTTCAGCATATATTTTGTAATTACTGAGAATTCTCA
>LXWE01000069.1 GCA_001660395.1 Alteromonadaceae bacterium XY-R5 | reverse complement strand
GTCACTGAAGGTTTTTTGGATTCCCACTTACCCGTTGGAGGAGTACTCGGGTTCCAAATCTGGATTGGGAACCACCACTGAGCCGGGCTCAGAATCGAATATTTTTCCAATATCATCAATATTCGGTGCCCTAAATCCGGTGGACCCGTTCAAGGTTATCTGCAAATCTTCACGTGGAAGCCAACTGAATCCCAAACTTCCCGTCAATGCCCCGGTCACGATATCGGCTTCATCAAAAGGAAAGGGATAAAAGGTTTTCTCAAACTCAGCATCTACCCAAACTTGGCTATATCGAACTCCTGACAATAGGATAAAATTTGGCTCAACCTCATATTCTCCATTTACGTATCCTGCAAATGTCTGCCATGTGGACCCGTCTGGATAGCGCGACGCGGTACGTTCCACTTCATCGGTCTCGATATTCCTTTGGCTACCGGTGGACCCAACTTTGTTGAACACATACTCGGCACCATAATACAAGTGGAGGTCGCCCAATTTTTTGTTCTCAAAATCCAAGTTCATGGAAAGTGCATCCACTTTTTCTTTGGTGGAAAAGAGTTCCACATCACCAAATCCACGGTCATGACGACTTTCCTCAAAAAATT
>LXWE01000068.1 GCA_001660395.1 Alteromonadaceae bacterium XY-R5 | reverse complement strand
AAAAGTCCTTTTATTCGTCTATTTCTTTTCCAAACATAACTTGTAAGATAACAGAAATAGCGAGAAATCCAAATTATTTAACAAGAAATCCCTTAAATATGATACTTCAACTTGCGTTCAATGGTCTCTATCATCACATTGGCGATGTCCATCCCTGTAGTGTTTTCAATACCTTCCAGGCCAGGGGAAGAATTCACTTCCAATAGCAATGGGCCTCTGTTGGAGCGAATGATATCCACCCCTGCCACGTCCAAATTCAGCACCTTGGCCGATTTTACCGCCAATTTTCGTTCCTCAGGGTTTATTTTCACCAATGAAGCCGCCCCACCTTGGTGGATATTGGCCCTAAACCCCCCTTTTTGTGCTTGGCGCTGCATGGAAGCGACCACTTTGCCATTCACCACAAAACAGCGGATGTCCTGTCCATTGGCTTCCTTGATGAATTCCTGAACCAGTATGTTGGTTTGCACACTTTTAAAGGCATTGATCACACTTTCTGCCGCCTTATTGGTCTCTGCGAGTACCACACCTTTACCTTGGGTACTTTCCAAAAGTTTAATGATCAAGGGAGCACCATTTACCATCCGGATAAGATCCTTGGTATCCAT
>LXWE01000067.1 GCA_001660395.1 Alteromonadaceae bacterium XY-R5 | reverse complement strand
AAGTTCGTCCAATTTAGATGTTGATTGTTGAAGTGTTTTGCTTAAACTTGGACTTTTTATTTTAGCTTGAATCTTTGATAAATTAGATTTAATCAATTGGTTAAAGGAATTAAATTTAATATCAAATTCTTTTTGAAACGACTCAAATTTTGGATTGCTCTCGTAAATAGATTTATCGGGTAGTTGTTGAATGGAATTTTGGTAGTTGTCAAGAAATCTTTTTAAAGTATTGACGTCAGCTTCGTAAGAAGCATCAAAATAATTTTTGATTTCATCTATTAGTATATTCGAAATGGTTTTTTCTTGACAAAACGGACAATTTTCGTTTTCCTCAATAGGCTCTTCTGGTAAATATTTAAGTCCTGATTTAACCCAATCAGAGTTTCCAAGTTTTGTAATTAATTCAGATACACTACTGTTTTCGTTCCCTACAATCTGTTTGTTGAAAATTTCTTCATTTTCTATATTTGATGACGAAAAATCAATTTTAGGGACATGTGAGTACTTTTGAGCATTTTCTCCTGAAATAGCTTGAATTTCATTTTTTAAAACATCAATGCTTTTTTCTGGTTTATCGTTTGGTTTTGAAACAGATAGTATATGATTGA
>LXWE01000066.1 GCA_001660395.1 Alteromonadaceae bacterium XY-R5 | reverse complement strand
ACCTCCGTTGGTGACCACTTTGCCATTTGAAAGCTTGGTCCCGGCATGGAACACCAAAGAACCTTCCACCTTTTCTGTCCCTGTAATTTCCTTTCCTTTTTCGTAAGCCTCTGGGTATCCACCAGAAACTGCCATTACGGTTGTGGCCGCCCGTTCATCAATCTTTAGATTGATTTGGTCCAAAGTACCATTGGCCATCGCTATAAGCACCTCAACCAAATCACTTTTAAGTCGAGGCATCACCACTTCGGTTTCGGGGTCGCCCATGCGCACGTTGTATTCTATGACCTTGGGTTCGTCCCCCACTTTTATCAATCCAATAAAGATGAACCCGACATAGGGCAGCTTATCCTTTTTAAGGCCTTCTACGGTAGGTTTTACAATTTGACGATCAATCTTGTCCAAGAAGATGGTATCGGCAAATGGAACCGGGGAAATGGCCCCCATGCCGCCTGTGTTGAGTCCGGTGTCTCCTTCTCCGATCCGTTTATAATCTTTTGCGGTTGGAAGTACTTTGTAGTGGGTTCCGTCGGTAAGCACAAAGCAGCTCAACTCAATACCATCCAAAAACTCTTCGATGACCACAGTGGCACTCGCGTTCCCGCATTT
>LXWE01000065.1 GCA_001660395.1 Alteromonadaceae bacterium XY-R5 | reverse complement strand
TTTCAAAAGCCACTTTGTAGGTTGCCGCGTTCTCTAAAATCCGTTCTGAGGAAATAAAAATATCTCCAGAAATGGTGTTTCCGTTTGAATAATCAAAGGTGATAATATCAGTGAACGTATCGTGATTTAAATACTCTTTATTAAGTCCTAAAAGAAAGTCATCCGTACAAAAAACATAATCCAACTGTCCCAATTGAAAGCCCTCAGAACCCAAAATTCTACTAATCCAATCGGAGTAATTGGCTAAATCATTCAATACCAAATCTGACTTAAAATGAAACTCAATCATTTTTAAAATACACTTTAACCTTCTGCTCGTAATTTTGCCGCAAAGGTAGTGCTTGTCTGTTTAATATTTCAATGTCATTCTGGTAATCTTTAAGAAGGTCCGGTCTGGTGGTAATGGGGTTCGTAAACTGGTTTTTATTTGTAGTGCTTTCCCGTTCCTTCTTCTTCCCCTGCTCCAACGTGGCATTCTCCAATTTCATCAACTCGTGTTGAATAGCATTAACCTTATTCATTGTTCGTTGTGTAATCCCATTCTCAAGCAAATCATTTTCAAAATCTTCCATCTGACGTAACAACTTTTTGGCCAAATCCCCATCCTGTTCAT
>LXWE01000064.1 GCA_001660395.1 Alteromonadaceae bacterium XY-R5 | reverse complement strand
TGGGTTACGTTTAAATCGGACAACTTTTCTGCGGTCCGTGACGCCACGTATACATGGTTCGATGTTGAAAGTTGTTTGGCAATCTCATGGCCGATACCATGTGATCCACCGATAAGCAAGATATTTTTCAATTTAAATGGATTTTAATTCGAGCTTAGTTTCATTTCCGGGAACGGTACCAAAAAGTGATTCCAATTTCACTTTTCGATATTCGAATATTTTTTTGAGTTGGGGTCTTACCACGAAGGGATGCATCAGAGTGCCAAGAAAACCAAAGGGTAGCTTGTAATCGATGACATCCTCCATTTCAACACCATGACTTGTTTCCCGGATAAAATGTTTGTGGTGCCAAAGGGCATAGGGCCCGAACCGTTGTTCATCCACAAAATATTCATCTTGGATAACGTGGGTGATTTCAGTGACCCATTTGGTGGATATAAACGGAAACGGTTTTACGATGTATTGAATGATTTGACCGGCATACATGGGTTCATCTCCACCTGAAAGTATATGGAATCCCATGTGTGGAGGGGTTATGGTCTTCAAATTCTTGGGATTGGATAAAAATTCCCATGCTTCTTTCTTGGAAAGGGGCAACAATTGCTTGGCACGGAGT
>LXWE01000063.1 GCA_001660395.1 Alteromonadaceae bacterium XY-R5 | reverse complement strand
TATTATTTTTAAAGCGCTTTCTACTCGTAATTACACAGGGTTTGGGCTAATGGATGAAGTCCGAGGTTTTTTATCATATCTTTAACACTAACGATGAAGAACAGTATGGAAGACCATGAGGTAATTTCACGTCTATCCTTAGGCGATGATACTGCCCTGTACCAGCTTTATGACAAATATTCGGGGGCCCTTTTTGGGGTAATACTCCGTATGTGTCGGGATAAAACGCAAGCGGAGGATCTTCTTCAGGAAACTTTTATAAAAATTTGGAATAATATTTAATCATAAAAAGCTTTTTTAATTTTCAGTAACGGCACCATTATTTACTTCTAAAATGGGGAGGTCGTAGTTCGGAACATATCCGTTAGGATAATGAAATCTAAAATTTGAAGAATATGCACTATATCTCACACTATTACTTTGGTTACCTCCTAATATTATTAATTGACCATCAGAATTAATTCCTGCAACGAAGCCAACATGTCCTCCTCCTCTTCTTGTTTTGGTTGCAATGGCTCCCAATGCTGGTTCGTCCAATTCAAAACCTCCTTGCCAATTCCTCCAACTAAGTGCCCTAGCGCTATTAGTTCCCTGAATGCCTGCTTGTTGCATAGTCC
>LXWE01000062.1 GCA_001660395.1 Alteromonadaceae bacterium XY-R5 | reverse complement strand
ATGCAGAAACGAGAAAGAGAGAACGCACCATTCTTGATAGTGTTTTACGAATACTCCTCTTATGGTATCTTCGGTTTGATTCTTCATTGATCTTTAATATACATCTGTATTGATCGGGGTTTTTTACATTGAAGAATGCATAAAAATAAACGCGATTGTTTTAAAAAAACCACTCTAATATATTTAAATATTTTTGATTTCATAAAATTTACTTAAAAAAGAGCGTGACCATCACCTTCTCCATCTAAGACCAATGAAGGCTGATTTACATCTGAAAATGAAAGTTTTTAGCGAATTTTAGGGATGGGTGAATTCATGTGGTATTTTGCAAATACATGACTACCAATGTGTTCCCATCTGATTTTCACGCAAACGATTTCGTGAAATTCTGGAAAAGTATCCGATTCTGGCCGTTTCCAAAAAAGCAAAACAGGTCAAGTTTTCTTGAATCCTATTTTCTTTCGTTTTTTCTTCTGAGCAACTCCTTTTGAATGAAAAACAACTCTCTTGAAGTCTGTGACCCCACCGAAGTGTTTTCCTCCGCCCTTCGGAACAAATAGGGAATCACTTCTCTGACCGGTCCAAAAGGAACATACTTGGCCGTATTGTAGCCTTCGTTGGCCAAAT
>LXWE01000061.1 GCA_001660395.1 Alteromonadaceae bacterium XY-R5 | reverse complement strand
TTCCAAAATATCGTTCACCAACAAGAGTAGTTTTTTTGATGAAATATCCATCAATGAAAGATACTCCTGCAAGGAACTGTGCAGTTTGGAAAGCTTCAAGACCTCAATGAACCCAATGATGGCATTCAATGGGGTCCGTATCTCGTGGCTCATGTTGGAAATAAACTCTGTCTTGGCCAAAGAGGATTTTTCGGCCTTCAACCGTTCTTTTTCCAACGATTTGTTGAGTTCCTTGAGTTTGTCATTGGCGTAGCTCAGGCGAATGTTCTTTTTTCGGGAGGATTGATAAAAATAAATGAGCGAACTGGTCAATATGGCCACCAATGTTCCAAAAATCAATAGGATGTAGGTGTCCTTTTGTCTTCCGACCATAAAATCGGTATCAGAAGGCATCAGTGTAAAGGTCCAATCCCGCCTGTCAAGAGGGTCTATCTCCAAAGATGTGGTGAACATATATTCTTCCGCAATGCTGGCTTTATTGGGATTGTTTTTTGTGTAAAAAATGGTGCCGTTCTCATCCTTTATTTCAATGGCATACATTTCCAAACTGGAGGCCAGTTCATTAAAAGGGTTTGTAAAATCCATCCCGGCAGTAATCGATCCTTGGAATCGCCCTCCAAAGAAAACTG
>LXWE01000060.1 GCA_001660395.1 Alteromonadaceae bacterium XY-R5 | reverse complement strand
TGAGATATTGGCGCCTCCTTTTTCAAAAACCGCTCCGTTTTCAATGATCCGGGTCCTTCCACCACCGCCTTCAGGACGTTCCCAAAAGTCCTGCTGGAAGTTGGCCGAGCCATCCACTTCTTCCAAGGTTGAAGTGATGGTGTCCTGAAGTTGCTCAATATAGGTGTAAAACTTATCCTTCATCATGTTTCTTTTATGTGTACCAGTTGATTTTCAAACTCCGCTAAATTTGATGATGCATCAACTAGTTTGGAATCCTGTGCCATTTTTCTCAGAATCCCTATTACTTCACGTTCAGTCCGCTGTAAATAATTTTGAAAAACAAATCGACCCACAGCATTGTTATGTAAATCCATTTTTCGCGGCAATGGCTTGTTTGGAAAGGCATTTTCATGCCAATCTGTGATCTTTTCGGCCCAGCTCAACACTGTTGTAATGTTCCGTTGCCATTTGAAGCATCTTTTTGCGATCAAATAGTTCCAAAAGGCATGCCTGAACGCGTTGGCGGGACCATTTTGGTAATGCAAACGACCATAAAGTTCTGTTGAAACTTTCATACATTCCCTAGTGGCTCTTAGTGTGTGTACAGTAAAATGATGGTACTGGAGTCCACTAAATATACCTTTCAGTATAT
>LXWE01000006.1 GCA_001660395.1 Alteromonadaceae bacterium XY-R5 | reverse complement strand
AATCCATTCCGAACTCAGAAGTGAAACGTAATTGCGGCGATGGTAGTGTGGGGTCTCCCCATGTGAGAGTAGCACACCGCCAGGCTCCCAATTCAAAAAAGCCCCTGTCAGATGACAGGGGCTTTTTACTTTTACTGACTGAAATTGTAGCTTCTAAAACGGCTACATCCTCATAGAAAACGAAAAGGTCGACCATAAAGGTGGGTCTTTTTTCGTTTGAGCAGCTACTGCGTTGCTACGTCATGGCGAATCAATCCATCGAGTAGACTCAACAATCGTGTGTAGACTGCCTGGTCACGGATTACATCCATGTAGTTGACAGCAAGGCTCCAAATTCAAAAAAGCACTAGTCGAAAGATTGGAGCTTTTTAAGTTTAGGGGTGAATTAATTGGAGGTCTATTATGTTGGAATGGAGTTTATCAGTGATTAGGCTCTAATAGATAAAATCGAGTTGTAAAGAAATTGAATGCTTTTATTCTTCGATTGGTACTGTTTTTAAGTAAAAAATCATCAACTTTTTTGTAGTTGAATCCAAAGTGGCTACCATGTCCGCTTAGGTTCTGTCTGTATTGGGATATGTCTTTTTTTAATATTAACGATAATAAATATGTTCTGTCAGAGCACATTAAGGGTAGTGTATAGCGATAGATTAATCGTTTAATTAAATACTTTATTATACCAATTGCGCCAATTTCTATTGGAACTGATATTAAGATTGTTCCCTTGTCGGACGTTAATTTAATGATGTTTTTGATGGCTTCCTCTAGATTGCCTACATGTTCAAGAGTTTCAAAGCAGGTCACCAAATCAAACTTTTCATGAAATAGATTTTTAGTATTTAAATCTAAAAACTTAAAATTATATCTTTTATATTTAAGTGTCGCCTCTTGAATGTTATCGGAGTGATCGAATCCGACTGTATATTTAGCGTTTACAGTATTTGATATAAGATTGGTAATATATCCGTTTGAGCATCCAATATCGGCATAAGCAATATCTTGAACGGCAAGTTTTTGCTTGCAAACGATTTTGATTATTTTGTTTAGCCGAAGTATGTGAGGTATGTTTTTTAATCGTTTTTTTCTATATGTTTCTGAGTGGTCAATCGTCATATATAATCAATAAGTTATTCTTAAATCACTTGGGAACTATATAACTTTCAAATGAAAGTGGGAACCGTTAGTATTAATTCTTATTAGAATTAAGGTCTGTCTCACTATAGTCTTCATGCACATATTGTCGTTTTCATAATTTGAATTTTTGGTTAAGTAATTGATAAATAGATATAAATTAGTAGGTTTAAGTGAGCAGGGTATTGTATATAGAGCCTGCGTTGCTATGTCTGTATACGAAAAAGATAGGTTTGACTGGTTAGAAGCCGCTGTTGAGAGCATCCTAAACCAAGACTACGAAGAGTTTCATTTTTATATCGTAATAGACGGCAGTGTCGAAAAGAAAATACATGAATATTTGGTTTCGGTGGCTTCTTTTGATGAACGGGTATCGTTGTATCAGGCAAGCTCAAACCTAGGGTTGAGCTCAGCAATGAATTTTATTATCAACTTAATCCAAAACAGTAGTATTGAGTATTTTTTTAGAATGGATGCAGATGATATCAGTATTGCTCATAGGTTGAGCACGCAGATAGCATATTTAGATAATTATAAAAATATCGATGTTTTAGGTAGTGCATTGATTGAAGTGGATGAGAAAGGGCAAATAGTTGGACGACGAAAGCTACCATTAACTCACGGCGATATAGTTAAGTTTTTGCCCAAACGCTGCTCAATGAATCATCCGACAGTAGTTCTTCGAACCAAGTTATTTACTGCCGGTTTTCGCTATAATGAAGGTTTACGTAATACTCAAGATTATTTTTTGTGGGCTACATTAGTAGCTTCGGGATACCGTTTTGCTAATCTTTCTCAGGAATTAATACAGTTTAGAAGAGTGAATAATTTCTATAAGCGAAGAGGACTAAGTAAATCGCTAAATGAATTTAAAGCCCGTTGGTATACGATGAAGACGCTCCGTCGAGTATCAGTGGGTAACATACTTTACGCATGCTGTGTGTTGTTTTTACGTTTTATGCCAGCAAAATTGGTGAAGATTGCATATAAGATAGATAGGCATTTGTTAGAGTGGTGGGTAAAGCATTGAAAGTTGGTGCTGTCATTATTCTTTACGAGCCAGATCTTATTAGACTCACCTCATTATTAAGTATTTTAACTAAGCAAGTCGAAAAAGTCGTACTTGTTGATAATAGCAATGACGATTTATCTGAGGTCTTTAAACATATCCCTAAAGCTAAATACATCTCGTTAGGTCATAACCACGGGATAGCGTTTGCACAAAACAAAGGCTTAGAATTATTAGCCAATAGGCACTGTCAATACGCTGTTCTTTTTGATCAAGACAGTGTCATCCAATCGGATTTTATTTATAACCTTTTAACGCGATTCGAAAAGCTTAAAGAGCAGGGATTAAAGTTTGTCGCGTTGGGTCCTCGTGTTGTCTGTGAGTTCGAGCAAAAAGCGGTGTCGCCTTTGGTGCAAAGACAATGTTTGGTTGTAGATGATATTTTTGACGCAAGTCAGATAATAGCGTCAGGTATGATGGTAAACCTTGCTTCGATGCGTCTAATCGGCTTTAAAGAAGCTGAGCTATTTATTGACGGCGTTGATCACGAGTGGTGCTGGCGAGCGAAAAAACTAGGTTGGCATGTAGGGATCGTTGATGGCGTGAGAATGATGCACCGATTAGGGGACAACCGTGGCAAAATATTTAATATAACCTACAAAATTGGCGCACCCATAAGGCTGTACTATCAGTTTAGAAACATCTTGGTGCTCTCAAGACGAGGATATGTCCCATGGTATTGGAAATTACGAAATCTTGGCCTAATGCCTGCAAGGTTTATAATCAACTCAGTATTGCTTAGCCATCGTAGGCAGCGAATTTGCTATATGCTGCGTGGTATTTGGGATGGTGTCTGTCATCGTCGTGGTAGTTATTCGAGTAATTGGAAAGTAAACAATGAATCGTAAACTCATTTCAATAGTAATTAAGTAGAACGGGATTAGGGATGAAAGTAACCGTATTTGGTATTGGCTATGTAGGTCTGGTACAGGCCGCAGTGTTGGCTGAAGTTGGCCATGATGTTGTGTGTGTCGATGTTGACCAGAAGAAAGTGGATAACCTTGAAAAAGGGGTAATTCCGATATACGAGCCTGGGTTGACGCCACTTGTTAAATCAAATTTTGAATCAGGCCGACTGGTGTTTACCACGGATGCTCAAAGAGGGGTTGATCACGGTGAGTTGGTATTCATAGCAGTAGGCACGCCTCCTGATGAAGATGGTTCCGCTGACCTTAAATATGTATTGGCGGTGGCGGGAACTGTCGCTAAATACATGCAAAAACATAAGATTATTATTACCAAGTCGACTGTGCCTGTAGGAACTGCAGATAAAGTTCGCGCTAAAGTTGAAAGCGTGCTGGCGGAAGAAAATAAGTCGATTACCTATGATGTGGTTTCAAACCCAGAATTTTTAAAGGAAGGCGCAGCGGTGAACGACTGTATGCGACCAGACCGTATTATATTAGGTACAGATAATCCTAAGGCAGAAAAGAAGCTTAGAGAGTTGTACGCTCCGTTCAATCGTAATCATGACAAAGTTATTGTTATGGATATCCGAAGTGCTGAGCTGACAAAATATGCAGCTAACTGTATGTTGGCAACAAAAATTAGTTTTATGAATGAAATGGCCAATTTGGCTGAGCGATTTGGGGCTGATATAGAAAATGTGCGCCGTGGAATAGGTTCAGACCCTCGTATTGGTTATCAATTTATTTATCCAGGTTGCGGTTATGGTGGCTCTTGTTTTCCAAAAGATGTTCAGGCATTGATACGCAGTGCTAATGGCGTGGGATATCAAGCGAAAATTCTGGAATCCGTTGAGGCTGTCAATTATACCCAGAAGGAAAAGCTTTTTGAGTATATGAGTCGTCATTTCGATGGGAACTTGAGCGGAAAAACTGTCGCTCTTTGGGGATTAGCATTTAAACCCAATACAGATGATATGAGAGAGGCTTCCAGTCGAGTACTTATGGAGAAGTTATGGGCCGCTGGGGCAAAGGTACAAGCTTACGATCCAGAGGCGATGGAAGAAGCACAGCGAATTTATGGCGAGCAGGATAACCTGATGCTATGTGGCACTAAGGAATCAGCGCTGACTAATGCTGATTGTTTAGTGGTCTGTACTGAATGGCAGGCCTTTAGAGCCCCTGATTTTGAACTAATCAAATCTAAATTATCCCAAGCCGTAATATTTGATGGGCGTAATTTATATACGCCAGAGTCAATGGATGAACAAGGTATTGCGTATTACGGTATTGGCCGCGGATTATCAATTAAGGAGTAAATTATGAGTCAGGTTAAGAAAGCGGTAATTCCGGTTGCTGGATTAGGGACTAGGATGTTGCCTGCGACAAAGGCAATTCCAAAAGAAATGTTACCTGTTGTCGATAAGCCTCTTATCCAATATGTAGTGAAAGAGTGTGTCCAAGCAGGTATCAAAGAAATTATTTTGGTTACTCATGCGAGTAAGAACAGCATCGAGAATCATTTTGACACCAGCTTTGAGTTAGAAGCAACTCTTGAAGCTCGAGTTAAACGTCAGCTATTGGATGAAGTTCAAAGTATCTGTCCTAAAGACGTTACCATTATGCATGTCCGCCAGGGTGTTGCGAAAGGTTTGGGCCATGCTGTAATGTGTGCCCATCCAATGATTGGCGATGCTCCATTTGCTGTGGTGCTGCCAGATGTGATCATTGATGACGTTGCAAGTGATCCAAAGCGTGATAATTTGGCTGAAATGATCGCCCGTTTTAACACCAGTCGTGTAAGTCAGATAATGGTGGAAGCTGTACCTGAAGAAGAGGTAGAAAAGTTTGGTGTCGTTGATCTCGATGGCAAAGAGCTTAAGCAAGGAGAGTCAGCAAAAATCCATGGTATGGTTGAAAAACCCGCATTAGCTGACGCTCCCTCTAATTTGGCTGTGGTTGGTCGCTACGTTCTGTCTGGAGAGATCTGGGGTTTGCTTGAATATACTCCTCCTGGAGCAGGTGGCGAGATTCAATTAACCGATGCAATTTCCTCATTAATGAAAGTGGAACAAGTCGACGCCTACTACATGAAAGGCAAGAGTCACGACTGTGGTAGTAAACTTGGATATATGAAAGCGAATGTGGAATATGGTCTGCGCCATCCAAGTATTGGCGAAGATTTTAAAGCATTCTTAGCGTCGCTGAATGGTTAAAAATGTATAAAGGGCGCGGCTTTTGCCGCGCTTTTTAATTATGAACATAGAGGTAGCTACTTAGTTTCTCCAGAGTCTTATCACTAATACCTTTCACTTCCTTTATTTCTTCCAATGAACTGAATTTCCCCACTTTTTCACGATAGGCAATAATTGCGGCGGCTTTCACCTTACCTATGCCTGGCAGGGATTCCAGTTGTTCTGCTGTTATCTGATTTAAATCAAGCTTAGCTACAGCGACTTCAATAGCGGCTGTGTCGGGCACTTGTGAAAATACGACGGGTGCTAATGTGATACTGCTTAAAAACAACATGACGGGTACTGCTGCTAGCTTTTTCATCTTGCATCTCCTGAAGAGGAAAATTGTGATTACTGCTACGGCAACAACTTGGTAAAAATAGCACTCTCATGAAAAAGTGCTAAGAAATGACCTAAATTATTTTTCAGGCTAAATAAAAAAGGGGCCGCAACGCCCCTTTTCAAAATTAGAAGAGTATTAAGTTTACAGACGTTCAAGCATCGCTTGAGTGAAGTCTGTTGTACCGTGTTCTCCACCCAGGTCGCGTGTTGTGCGATCACCAGATTCGATCACATCCTTGAGCGCAGAACGAATTTTCTCGGCTTTATCAGCCATACCCAAATATTCCAGCATTTGCACAGATGCTAAAATCACAGATGTTGGGTTTGCTAGGTTCTTACCTGCGATATCAGGCGCTGAGCCGTGTACTGCTTCGAAAATCGCACAGTCTTTACCGATATTAGCACCAGGAGCCATACCCAGACCACCTACCAAGCCTGCACAAAGGTCAGACAAGATATCACCGAACAGGTTGGTGGTTACGATAACATCGAATTGATGTGGATTCATGACCAGTTGCATACATGCGTTATCAACGATCATTTCAGAAGACTCGATGTCTGGATAACGTTCGCCAACTTCACGGGCAACTTTCAGGAACAGACCAGAAGTTGATTTCAGGATGTTTGCTTTATGTACCGCGGTTACCTTCTTACGGCCTTCTCGACGAGCCAGCTCATACGCAAACACAACAATGCGCTCAGCACCTTCGCGAGTGATTTTACTCATCGCTTCTGCTTCGCTACCGTCTTCAGATACGCGTTGTCCCAGACCTGAATACATACCTTCTGTATTCTCACGTACGGTAATGATATCGATATCTTCGTAACGGGCCTTTGTTCCTTTAAACGACAATACAGGACGCAGGTTTGCGTAAAGTTGGAATTGCTTACGCAGGCTTACGTTGATCGACGTGAAACCCTCTCCAACAGGCGTCGTTAGTGGACCTTTCAGTGTCACTTTATTTTTGGCAATCAGGTCCAGTGTTTCTTGAGGAAGCAACTCACCGTGCTTTTCCAGGGCGACTAAACCGGCATCTGCAAATTCATAAGTGAAATTACAACCAACTTTATCAAGAATTTGCAGTGCAGAATCGATAATATCTGGACCGATGCCGTCGCCGCGGATTACGGTGATAGATTGCTGAGACATAGAGAGTTCCTTTTGGTTAATAGCCAACTGACTAGGAATTTGCATGGGTTTTATGCACTATCGGGTGCCCTTAAGGCGTAAAACAACCTTTCGGAAATGATTATAGACTACCTGCCTACGGTTCTCTGGAGGAGTTATTGTTGTTAACCATGCTGTCGTCAGGTGCTCATGGTAACAGTAGGCGTTATAGCAGGAATGCCAGAATGCATTTACCCAATAAGCGCGAATTTAACGGCGGATTTATACCACTTTTTCAGTTTTTTTTCTAGCTGAGAACCGCATTTCAAGCCAATCTGACTATAGTGCGCGATAAGGTGACGCGATATCCAAAACTTGTTGTATAAACAAGCACCAAAGCGTAGGACTGATCTGCAGGTGTTCGCACGAATCACGAAAGTATTTGTCATCTTCAGCGCCGTTTGGCAATGATTGGCCAAAAAATATTTGTCTTGCCATCATGAGTCCAAGTCCCAGTATCATTGCCAAATTTTCAACCTGACCGTTGCGAGCTTTGTTGGGGGATTGGTGATGCTTTAAGGCAAGTTGTAATAGTGGCGGCTGTTGCCAGTGTTGAAGCAATTCGATGCCATGCTCGGCAATGGTGCTGTGCAAGCCCGGAAGTAAAGAATCAAGGCTAAAGGTTTGTGTCATTGCTGGTCGCCAAACAATGAGCGTTTTGCATTCTGAATGGGTATAAAGACCTGCGACGGCAAACGTGGCCAGTATCGAGGTTTCTTTTTGAAGTGATGGAATACTATGCTTAGCCAGTATTTCACAGCAGTTAGCTAACAGATAGGTAAATTGCAGTAACGTTTGCTGCAATGGAAAATCATGTTGATTGAGCCTGGCAAGCAAGAGTTGTTGAGTGATTTGCGCACGACTGTGTGCAATTCCTTGGATCAGCAAACCTTGTTTAATACTGCTAATCACTTGCTGCTGACGATTGTTGCGGCTTGCGCTTTGGAGTATTTGATGTTTTAGCCACGGGTCTTGATCAACAAGTTCTGCTAAGGTATCGATGCGCATTTTGGGATTCTCACACTCTCGCTGAAAGGCAAGTAAATGTGAAGGCGGATGATTGATATGGAAAAGTTGTTCTCTTGCCATGACTGGTTGAGGTTCGTCAACAAAGTGTTTGATGAATTGGCCCAAACTATTAATTAACGGGTAGAAGAATTTTTCTGGAGTATGAAATTCATCTTTAGCAACATACTGGACCTCATTGTTCGCGAGGTTACGTATTCCAATCTGTTGAAGGTTGCTTTCTATAACCAACTGATTTTGATTGTTTTGCTGGAACAAGGTGCCAGGCAAGGGAAAGGGAATGCGTTTAAGTAACGCCGCGAACCAGCTTTGCTCACGCCACGTTGAGCGTAAACATAGTTCTTGTATGCGAATCAGCACCTTACACTGGGGGCGGGCCGTTACTTCAGAATGTGGCGTAATAAGTCGATAGGCTAACACTATAAGTCGGCTTTGTTTATTCACGCAATCTGCAGGGTATTTTAATTTTGCCTCGTCGCGAGTGATAGAGCGGATTTGACCGATAGCACAGCTAGCGAGTTGATGACCAGCACGATAAGTGGCGGTTAGGATTCCTGACCCTTTTACGTTGTCTGGATGATAAGCATAAAGCGAAGCGCATAAAAGCTCTATTAGGGCACTTTCATTCAAGTGATTAGCCCTTCCCAGTAATCCAGTCCATGTAAACAGGTCAAAAGTAGTCTTTAAGGTATCAGGAATTGATGTGAAGCGATGCAGACTTAAACCAACAAATAGAGCTTGCGACTCATCAATGGCATTTTGAAGTATTGATGCAAACTTCAGTGCCTGAGCAAAGTGCGCTTTTGCATCTTGAATGGGGGTGTTGTGAAACGCTGATAATTGACGAAAAAGTGCCGCCAGTTGTTCTAATTGCAAAGTCGTTAGCTATTGTTATAACGCTGATAGGCACCATCACCCCAGGCGACGAGTTCATCGTTCTCAAACAATAAAGGCGTGCATTCATCCTCGGTGGTAATACCATCAGATTGCTTATGCTGAGTACGGTAGAACATTACCTGTAATTTCATCATGCCAGCTTTCTTTGCCTTTGTGATATCAGGTGTACCAAGTAAGGCCAAAATTTCTTTACGCCCAACGCCAAGCTCGAGTTTGCCAATTTGGACCCGGTTGTATTGCTCTCTGTCTTTCCAATCCATGTCTGCTGGCTTATCTGGATAGAAAAGCATAACAGACGCCACGAGTGCCACATAAATTAAGACACACAGGCCAATTCGGGTCAGGATCTTCTTATTCATCAATTCATTGGATGGCGTTTATTGGCGCCTATAGTGTCATTTTTCGGGCAAAATGAGAAGAGTTGCCGCAAGAGGAATCTCACTTACGGCTTTTTGATTGTGTAACAGGGGGTGTATTCACTACCTGGCAATTTCATCCGTCCCTGGCTGACAAAATCTGCTAATAACTTGTCCATTAGCGCCATTAATTCCTTGTCACCATTGAGTTCAAAGGGACCACGTTCACGAATATGTTTAACCCCCTCGGGTTTAACGTTGCCTGCAACAATGCCTGAAAAAGCCCTTCTCAGATTTGCGGCTAAAGCAGCGGTGTTTTGGTTTAAATGTAAATTTAAACCTGCCATCGAATCATGATTTGGGGTAAATGGTTGTTGAAATTCGGGCGCAATTTTTATCGACCAGTTAAAGTGATAAGAATCACCTATATCACGCCGAAAGGCTTTCACTTGCGACTGCCCTTGTTTGAGTTTACGAGCAACTTCGACCGGATCGTCGATGATGATGTGATAAAGGTTTTGTGCGGCGCTCCCAAGGGTTGTCGCAACAAAGCGGTCAATGGCCTGAAAATAGGCTTCAGATTCTTTTGGTCCTGTCAGAATAATCGGCTGTACTACGTCATTATTTGCTGCATTCAAACGTATGCCCAGCAAATACAAGAGTTCCTCCGCTGTACCCACACCACCAGGAAAGATAATGATGCCATGAGCTATACGCAAAAATGCTTCGAGCCTCTTCTCGATATCGGGCATTATTACCAACTCGTTAACAATGGCATTCGGCGGTTCGGCTGCGATGATGCTTGGCTCGGTTAATCCAAGATAACGACCTTGCTGAAAACGTTGCTTAGCATGACCAATCGCGGCGCCTTTCATAGGGCCTTTCATCGCCCCAGGGCCGCATCCTGTGCAAATGTTCAGTTCTCTGAGGCCAAGCTGATAGCCAACTTCTTTTGTATATTTGTATTCTACGTGGTTGATGGAGTGTCCGCCCCAGCAAACCACCATATTGGGATCGCCATCCGCCTGAATGGCATTGGCGTGTCTGAGCATGTCAAACACCATATGCGTTATTTGCGGGCTCTCGGCTTCAGTTACATGGGTATCATCATACTTTAATCGCATGTGCAAAATATCACGCAACACCGCGAATAAATGTTCGTGTACACCATGAATGAGTTTGCCATCGACGAAGGCCAGCTCTGGCGGATTGATTAGCTCAATTTTTACCCCGCGCTCTCGTTGGATAAGTCGCACATCAAAGTCGGCATAAGGAGCAAAGATATTGTCGCAATCGTCAACTTCGGCACCACTGTTGAGCACGGCCAAACAACAATTACGAAATAATTGATAGCGCTCACTGTTTTTCGATTGGTTAAGTCTGTCTACTTCCAGCTGAGATAATTGACTCATTGAGCCGAGGGGATTTAGCTGTACTGATCGCATTGATACTCCTTAAACTGCCGAAATGACGCGATTCCTTCCATCAGATTTGGCTTTATAAAGGGCTTCATCGGCTCGTTCAAATACCGTTGAGATATCATCTTTCGATTTGAATGATGAAGCGCCGATGGAGACGGTAATGGTGACTTTAGTTTGTTTAAACTTGAACGGAATCTTTTCTATTTTCTGGCGCATTCTTTCCAGTGCATCCGCCAATTCCGGTTCACTCAGGCCAACAAATATAGCAATAAATTCTTCACCACCCCAACGGCCGATGAAATCTGCATTACGGATACTTTGGCTCAGGTTACTGGCGATGACCTGTAGCGTCTTATCGCCAGCGGCATGGCCGTATGTGTCATTGATTTTTTTGAAATGATCAACATCAATGACCACTAACGAAAGGTGTCCGCCTACCTTTTGCCAGCGTTCATATTCTGTTGCAACTCGCTCGTTATAGGCCATTCGGTTGGGAAGCTGAGTTAGACCATCTAGTTGGCTGCTAAAACGTTGTTCCAGTAATCTGTGCTTATAATCGGCGGTTTGCTTTTCCAAACTTGAGAGTTGCTGGTGCATATCTTTGAGCAATTGAATCAGCACATTTTGCTCTTCTTGCTCGGCTACTTCACGGGATTCAAGTGAGGCTGAAATTTTACCCAGGTATTCACTGGCTCGCTGTTTTAATTCTTCCAGATTCTGGGTGCTCTCCACCACATCTTCCATTTCAGACAGCTGTTGTTTGAGATTTTGATGAGAATCTTGCTTCATCTGACTTTGCGCTTCTGCATCAGCCAGAGAACGCGAAACAGAGGAGTTCATTTTCACTAATGAAGAATGCAGCCCGGATATAAAGCGTTCAGCATGTTTTCGCTCTTTGACTACATCGGCAACGATGGCTCTGAAAATGACCAGACAGGATTCAAGCAATTCTTCATGACTAATACCTTTGCGCAGACGCCCTTTAATTGCTGTCAGCTCCGGGCTGGAGGAAGGGGCTTCATTCGACAGTTGCTCAAGCAATTCGCTTATTTGTTCGATGATTTCATCATGTAGTCTGGATGCCTGACTGGCATGCCATTGTTTTTCTGCTGCCAGAAATCGCTTGCTGGTATCACTTTTAGGTTCTGATAGGGCTATCAGTAATGACATTACCTGCGCAAACAAAGGCAAAAGTTTGGGCAAATTATCGTTGTAATTCTTTAACTGGCCCAACAGTCGACTGATGTCATCTTTGTATTCAGTAGTTAAATGCTGACGTTGAGATACGGTAAGTAATTTTAACTGGGTTTCTTTAATGGCACGCTGCAGCCATTCCTGACAATCCGGATGCTGCATCAATAGATTATTGATCTTACGCATACTGACTTCTGCCAGAGCGAAATTGCCTTGGCCACCAAGATGCGCGCGCAAATTAGCGACTTCAACGTCTAACTCTGGGTTGATGCCAATATAATAATGGGTCAGACGAATGATTAGCTTACTAAGCTTGGCATACTGAAGCTTTAACGTGACAAATTGCTTTTGCTGAAGTTTGCCATTTTCCTTTGTGTTGCCAGAAGCCACTACATACCTTTCCATAATACTTGTTAAATCAGTGCCTTGTACTAAATTGTGCAGGGCAGATCGTTACCCTGAGTATAATTGTCGATTGTCATTGATACGAGTTTTTTACCGTATTTATTTCCATCACTTACTTACTGCCGTGCCAGACGTATATTGGAAGGTGTTACCGCCTCTGTACTTCTGAACGGATTAATATCTAACCCACCTCGACGAGTATAGCGTGCATAAACACTTAATTTGCTCGGTGAGCAATACTGCATGATGTCGCAGAAAATACGTTCGACGCACTGCTCGTGGAATTCATTGTGCTGACGAAATGAAATTAAATAGCGCAGCAGCGCTTCTTTATCGAGTTGTTTACCAGTGTAAGCGATTTGAATACTGCCCCAGTCAGGCTGGCTTGTGATGAGGCAGTTCGATTTTAGCAGATTGCTGGTAAGGATTTCGTTTGTCTCGGGGCCGTCAGCTTTCAAGCTACTTGGTGCCAGTGCATAATTATCAATACTGATATCCAGTTCATCGATAGAGGTACCATCAAAATTGCCGCTAAGGGGTTCTTGCGCAAATTGGTTGGGTGTAATGACGTCGACCTTGACGGGAGCGTTTGCACAGGCAGATAGATCTCGGGTTAACATCTCCGTGAGTTCTGTTAACGATGCTACTTTGGTTTGGTTAAAACTGTTCAGGTACAGCTTGAACGATTTTGATTCAATCAAATGGCTGGACGTACATGGTACCTCACAGCGCAGAATTCCCACCTGAGGTTTACCTTTAAGGGTTAGCCACGACAGTTCATAACCATTCCAGATATCGACGCCATAAAATGGCAATGCATCACCTAAATTGAGTTCATCCCGATTAAGGCTTCTGGGCACGCCTTGCAGCAAATCAGGCTGATACTGATCAACATATGAAACTTGTTTACCGAGAGTTAATTCAGATAAAGGAGAATTGGTCATAATTTTGCGTCAGAACTTCTTTCATCGTTACAATACTGCTTATTCTACTGTGTCAGCAGCAATCAATGACAATATTAATTCAACAGTGGGATCAATTTATTGATTCCTATCAGACTTATCATCGAAACCAGCAGGGTTTAAAAATCGAATATGATAGTCAGTGGCCATCGCCCTGTTATTGCAACAGTGCAGCAGATGGAGAGATAGTGAACTGGTTACCGGTTAAGCGCGATGTCCTAGGGGATTTTGCGGATCTTGCTAAAGCACTTGAAATTAATTTTCCAGAAGCATTGTCCGAAGTATTCGGGCGTTACTGGAGCGATAATCTTACGGTGCGCCTGGATGAATCGAGATTTGACATTTTGCAGCCATGGAACGAAGAGGATTTTGCGCGTTTGCAACATAACCTGATTGGTCATGTGTTGATGAAACGCCGGTTGAAACAACCCGATACCTTATTCTTTGGCTTAGCGGAAGATGAAGATTGGATTGTAAGTTTGGACGTCGCTTCAGGCAGAGTGATGCTTGAAAGGGTAGGGATGGTGCCTACCCAGGAACTAGCACCGGATATGTTGTCTTTTATTCGTCGATTGCAGCCTGTCTGATGCTTAAGAACGATTATCTATTATTGAAGCGAGTTGCTGTGTAAGAAAGTTTATCTGTTTTTCCAGATAAGTGACTCGCGCTTCTAACGACAGTTCAACGGGAGTGTCACTTACGTCACTACTTTCGGCGTGTAATGTCTGGTCTGGAGCGCTCATCCAGCGCTTTAGCGTTTGTATGACTTCTGGAATCGCGAGTGGACGGTCGGCTCTGGCTTTAATTAATCCGACACTTGGACGCAACCCCTCATCCTGTAGCTTTTGACATAAAGTTGCTATGTATTGCCGGTTATCTCTCATGGCTGACACCTTATTCTCGAGTTGAGTTCTGCAAGGAATATCACTAACACATAAGGACGTTAAGGGTCCTTAAGTGATAGGGAATTATCCAACGCCAGCACAGAAAGCTCAATAGCAATGATAGTGGTGGAAATGTCACTTATTAACCATGGCTCAGCGCAGTCTAGAGTTTAACTGGTCAATTAATTCTGCCCATTCAGCATCATCGATCAATGCTCCCTGGATAAAACTGGCCTGTGCATCATTCCAAAATGGTGCGTTTTCAATATGCACGCTGTTGTTCAGACCTCTGTGTTCACCAATAAAATGTTCAATGGCGACATCGTCAGTGGGTAAGCCTAGCTGGCCAAAAAGATCATTCATTGAAGGTGCTGCACTATTCATTTTTGTTTCCCCATGCGAACAGCAAAGACTGTACTACAGTGTAGTTCATGCTTTTAAAAATAATCATCGTCGCCCTTATCAAGGGACTGTTTGCAAGGCGAAAACTATGAACTTAGACACCAGTCAGGTAAAAGCGGTGTATTTAACTGCCGAAGATTTAAAGATGGCCGCTTCAATTCTCTATAAGGCTTATCATGATGATCCTTTATTTCAGAAGATTTTCCATGCACAGGATGATGGTTATGATTCGCGCCTAAGAGCGGCAATCAAAGAAGAACTCAATGCTTTTTGGCAAAGTCAGCAAACCTTGTTCGGTTTGTTTGAACAGGAACGCATGTTAGCGACTGCTTGTGTTCAGGTACCTGGACATCCTTTAGCAAACAATCGTTACTGGCACTGGAGAATGAAGATGCTGTTGACGGCTGGCTGGTTTGGCACAGGAAAATGGATTGAGAAAGAAAAAGCAGTACGAGACAGCATGCCTGTTGAGGTCTATCACATGATAGCCTTTTTAGCCGTGGAGCCGGGAGAACAGCAGCATGGCTTGGGACACATGTTATTGCATGGTCTGGACAATCTGGTCAGAGATTCAGCAACGAGTCAGGGGATTGGTGTTTTTGTGACGCTGAATAAATTTTTGCCTTTTTTTGAACATGCAGGCTATGATGAGGTCAAACAAATTACCGTTGGAGATATCAATGGTTATTTGTTGTTCAAACCTCGCTAATTCCATGCTTCCTGCTTTTCCAAATATGCTCCTCGTGTTGTAAGACATTTCCTACAAGGGTGTAGGAAATGGTGGGAAAAACACTATCTATTAATACTCTCAAATTTTTTAAGTTACTGATTTTAATTGATAAAAATATTAGTCTTCGACTTTTGGCTAATAAGTGCTCGAAAAATTATTTTTGACGGTCTGGTAAAGGATTAGGGATCCTTTATCTTTATAACCGTCACAAGGAAACACGACGGGTCAGGATGACGCAAGGATGAACTTGGACAACCTCAGGATGAGGATTAGTTAGGCAAGATGCTTAATTTAACACGGAGCATGGAAAGGGAACACACTCATGGACTGAGTGGCTTGTTAGGACGACAGGCAAGATGGAAAGGGAAAACGCTCAGGGATTGAGTGGCTTGTTTTGGATAGACAAGAAAAAAGATGGAAAGGGAACCTACTCACGGACTGAGTAGCTTGTTTAGGGATAGGCAAGCCTAGGGATGGTAGGACACACTCTGGATGAGTGATAACTTGTACAGGATGAACAAGTTTTAAGGATGAAGTAAATGGACGTTGGGTAGGATACTAGCTGCAAGGGATAGCAGAGAGGGATACTCAAATTTGGTAAAGCGCGGCATTCGATGCCGCGTTTTTCTTTTTCAGGCCAAAAATATTTCTATTTAGCTAACTCTATAGGGCGGCACATAGATACTGCTTGCGCGTTGACCACGCATCGATAGTTTGCCCACACTGCTATCTTCGCCATTACCAGAAAATTCAAATTCAAACTCAGAGCACCAGTCAATCCCTTGTTTTAACGTCAGGCGACTTTGCTTACGTGCAACACTCAGCAACTGTAACTGTTGTTCTTTACAGTAGCGAGTAAGATACGCCTGTGCCGCTTCGTCAATGGCTCTGAAGCGCCAAAATAGAAACGCGACATAACAAACACAGAAGAAGATCACTAGGTCAAACAGGCTCATGATGTTTGTCCGAACAAGCCACCGATTGCCTGGGTGAGAGCTGGCGATTTATCCGGGCTACGAAGCACAGATAGCATTGCCGAGCGCGTGGTTGGAATTTGAACCAAATCCGCGAAAAGTGGGGGAAATAACTCAGGCGAAACTTTGCTGATAGCTTCCAGAAGTCGCTGTGCATTATCTGGTGATGCGAATTGTAGCCAGTGTCTGGCTGCCAGTAGAATAAGTGTATCCTGATTGATATCTTCTCTCGTTAATATTTGCGAAATCAACGAGATCATTTCTGTGTGTGCAGTCTGGGAAAAGGCCCGCAAAATTTGCTGTTCGCGTTGCAAACTGAAGGGCTGTTGTCGATACCATGCCATCAGATAATCGGCAATTGGAACCGGAAGTAAATGATTTTCCCAGGCGTTTAGCAGAGCGTCCTGGACTTCGGATGCAAGTAAACCAAATTGGTCCATCATGCACGTAGGTTCATCAAGACAATAAATGGCTAATTCGGCAATTCCCTGTAGTGAAATTTGTCGCCAGTCTTGCAGGGCTGGCGCGCTTAAATATGTCACCGCGAGGTTTATATGCTCACTTGCTTGTAAACCTAACGTGCGGCGACTAATCGCATTGAAGTTGGCAAGCTGCTGCTGATTGGGAATAAAACAATAGGGATTTTCCGGTAACTGTCCATGGTGCTTTTCCGCTTGTTCTAGTTGCTGACCAAGGGCATCGACAACAGTTTGCAAAAACTGCTGTCGTGCTGCTAGTTGGAGTAACCCTCGCTCATCTAACGGCAGTTTAATGAACCAAATATAGTGTTGATGCGATAACTGTTTGTTCCAAAACAATACGCCGAACCAGGCATGTTGCTGTCGGGGGCGAGGCGCAGGCCGTAAGCCTTGCTCTAATTCCAAAAAGGTCTGCTCTGGCAGACTGACGATGCCGCGGCCCATATCAAATATGCGGTACTCTGTACCTGCTTGCAGCAGAAATTCGCTAATGGTTGTGATTTGAGTCATGTTACCCTTATTGCTTTTCCAGGGGATGAAACAGATTCCCATTAGTCTAACAGAAAGCCTTTCGTTCTTATGTCTTTGAATTCCGTTTCTATTCAGCTTTTAGAGTTATTCGATCAACTGAAGTCTGAATTAACTCGCCATGCCATGTGGGCGAATCAGCCACCTGCGGATGAAGCCCTGGCCAGTATTGCACCTTTTGCTTGCGATACGCTGGCATTTGAGCAGTGGCTGCAATTTATTTTTATGCCGAAATTACAGCAAATGGTGGAAATGGAGCATGACTTACCGCGTAAAATCGCTATTCGACCGATGGCCGAGCATGTGTGGGCAAGTCAGCAACATCTTTACCCTCTGATTGAATTAACGGGCAGGATAGATCGTCTTTTGGGAGATCATAGTATATGACACTCACCATTGTGTATCAGGATGAGTACATCGTCGCGATTGAAAAGCCCGCGGGGCTTTTAGTCCACAGAAGCATGTTAGATAAACATGAAACCCAGTTTGCAATGCAAATGTTGCGCGATCAAATTGGTCAGCACGTCTTTCCTGTTCACAGGTTAGATCGGCCAACCTCTGGCGTTTTATTGTTCGCACTGTCTTCTGAAGTGGCTACAGTGCTATCTCAGCAGTTTGCAGAACAAACAGTAGATAAGACTTACTATGCCATCGTTAGGGGATATGTTCATGAGGCAGGCCTGATTGATTATGCTCTCAAAGAAAAGCTGGATAAGATCGCAGATAAAATGGCCGACCCGAATAAACCAGCCCAGGAAGCGCAGACTGCCTATGAGCCAGTCGCCCGCTTTGAATTGCCGTTTGCGGTAGGGCGTTATGCTTCTGCCCGTTATTCTTTGTTAAAAGTAAAACCGGTCACGGGTAGAAAACATCAAATTCGTCGCCATATGGCACATATCCGTCATCCGATTGTCGGAGATACTACCCATGGTGACGGCAAACAAAATGCGTTTGCTCGTCAGCAGTTTGGATTTGAGGGCCTGGCACTGACCTGTCAGGCTATGCGATTGCGACACCCGGTAGACAATTCTGAATTGCAGTTAAATGCCGCCTTTGATAAGAGAATGACGGCATTACTAGGGCTATGGGGATGGACAGCAAACGATATTATTACATTGGAGAAACCTTAATTTATGTCACAACTCAGTATTTTTGTTGGTAGCGTATATGGAAACGCACAACACACCGCCGAAACGTTGCAAGCTAAACTGAGTGAGCAGGGGATCGATAGTCAGCTGTTTACTGAACCAACCCTGGACGATTTTAGCCAGGCTAAATCGATTCTGTTTGTGAGTTCAACTACCGGTGATGGCGAGATTCCGCCGAATCTGGAATTCTTTGTATATGATCTCAAGGATCGCTTCCCTCTGATTACAGGCGTGCCGTTTGCGGTAGCTGCATTAGGTGATAGCAGTTACGATCATTTCTGTGGTGCTGGAGACTCTATCTATGATTTGCTGGTGGAGCTGCAGGGCGAGCCCGTCGCTGATACTCTGAAAATTGATGCCATTGAAACCCTAGAGCCGGAAAAAGAATTATTGGCCTGGTTTGCTGAAATACAGGATAAATTGGTGCGTTAAACCACTCTGATTCATACAAAGGGGCCTTCGGTCCCTTTTTGCTATTCCAGCGTTGGTTCAACATTGTGAAAGCGGAAACTCGCTTGAATTGCTCTATGCCAGTTGGCGACTAATGTCAGCCTTTGCTCAGTATCCATCGCCGGTTCAAAGGTGCGTTCGGCTTCCGTTAATTTTACAACGTTTTGTATATCCTGATAGAGGCCACAACCTAAACCAGCTAGAAAAGCAGCACCTAGCGCAGTAGTTTCGAGTACTTTTGGCCGAATCAAAGGTGTGGCGCAGATATCCGCCATAAATTGGCACAGCCAGTTATTGGCAACCATGCCGCCATCAACTTTCACTTTTGACGGTAGCTGCCCGTCGGCAGCCATAGCTTCAAATAAATCTCTGGTTTGATAGGCTACTGACTCCAGCGAGGCACGCGCAAGATGAGCCGGCCCTGTGTTTCTTGTTAGTCCAAAAATAGCGCCTGCGATATTTGCCTGCCAATGGGGCGCCCCTAAGCCTGTAAATGCGGGTAGCAAATAAACCCCCTGATTGTCATCCAGACTAGCTGCAAGGGTTTCAGTATCTGCAGCTCGCTGAATAAGCTTCAAATTATCCCGCAGCCATTGTACCGATGCTCCGCTGACAAAAATCGACCCCTCCAGGCCATAATGGGTTTGCTGACCTATTTTCCAGGCAACAGTCGATAAGAGTCGGTGTCTGGAAATCAGCGCTGTGTCACCAGTATTTAACAGCATAAAGCTACCGGTACCGTGGGTGCACTTCACTTCACCTGAGGAAATACAGCCCTGGCCGATAGCGGCAGCCTGTTGGTCACCTGCTACACCACAGATAGGCAGGCTGATGCCTAATATAGTGTGATCTGTATTGGCAAAATGATCGCTACAGGCTTTTATCGACGGCAATATCTGTTTTGGAATATTAAACAAGCGCAGCAATTCAGGATCCCAGTCGCCACGTTGCAGGTTATATAAACTGGTGCGACTGGCATTGGTTGCGTCGGTCGCATGAACTGTTCCGCCACTTAAGCGCCAAATCAAAAAGCAGTCGACCGTGCCGAAGGCGAGTTTGTTTTGTTCAGCCAAAGTGCGGGCAGAAGGCACAGTGTCCAGTAACCATTGAAGTTTAGAGGCTGAAAAATAAGGATCGAGCAATAGCCCCGTACGTTGTTGTAGTTCAGTCTCATAGCCTTGTTCTCGTAATTGCGCACAACGGTTCTGGGTTCGGCGATCCTGCCAGACAATGGCCGGATACAGTGCTTTTCCTGTGGTTTTATCCCAAATGAGGGTGGTTTCGCGTTGATTGGTGATCCCCATCGCCACTAGTTGAAAACCCTGAGATCTGGCATAATCGATGGCCTGTGATAGAACGGCTATGCAGCTTTGCCAGATCTGTTCAGGATCGTGTTCAACCCAACCTGGTTGAGGAAATGATTGCGCAAATTCCTGCTGGAACTGACATAAAGGAAGCCCGTTAGGCGAAAATATTATCGCCCGAGATGAAGTCGTGCCCTGGTCCAGACTCAGTAAAGCGGTTTTTTCTGACAAGATGCGGTGCCTAATCTGATCGAGCGTCGCTGATTGGCATCAGCCCGATTGGTTAAAAACTCCACAAAGTGTGGCATGGGAAGATGTTTCTGCCACTTTTTCCCACCCAGGTTATTGATTGCGTATAAATTTTCCGCTTTTTGTCTTTTTTTGCATACATGTCTGTCGCTAAAAATCACCACTTGAAGCTTTTATCACAATAATCAGCGACTTCCATACAGCCCTTGATTTTTCTGGCCTTGGGGCGTGTCAATTAAGCCGTTTTTGTCCTTGACATGGATAACCAGTGGTACCTAAACTGTGCAAGGTGGGTAAAAGTGGCAGAAAGTGGATCAAAATGTCATCAGAACACGCGCACCGGTTGAAATAACCAAACAATAACAACAAAAAAATAATCGACAGACGAAACACCAAAAAAGGCCAGGGGAATGTTACGGGGCGCTAATGCAATCAATCTAGACAGTAAAGGACGACTGGCGATACCAAGCCGTTATCGTCAGCTGTTGCTGGATGATTGTACCGGGCAACTGGTGTGTACTATCGACATACAACAGAGTTGTCTGCTGCTTTACCCACTTCACGAATGGGAAGAGGTTGAACTGAAACTCAGCCGTTTTTCCAGTACCAACCCTCATGAACGTCGTATTCAGCGCTTGTTATTAGGTTATGCCGTCGAATTAGAGATGGATAAGGCCGGGCGCATCTTATTACCTGCACCTTTGCGGGCCCATGCGGGACTGGACAAAGAAATTATGATGGTCGGCCAGATCAATAAATTCGAGATCTGGAGCGAAACCAACTGGAACAAACAAATTGAGCTGGACATTGAGACAGAGCGCAGCGGCGACTTTGAACTCACTGAACGCTTACAGGAATTTAGCTACTGATGAGCAACGATTTTTCACATCTGTCGGTTTTACTCAATGAATCCATTGAGGCGTTGGCGATTAAGCCCGACGGTATTTACGTGGATGCGACCTTCGGTCGTGGTGGCCACTCCCGACAGATTTTAGCGAAATTGTCTGCTAACGGACGCCTGCTGGCGTTTGATCGTGATCCTCAGGCTATCGAGGCATCTAAAGCGCTTGCGGATGATCCGCGTTTCGAGATCGTGCATGAACCATTTTCCACGATGGAGCAAGTGCTGGCTGAGAAGGACTTGCTTGGTAAAGTCGATGGTGTCCTGATGGATCTCGGCGTGTCATCGCCACAATTGGATGATGCTGAACGCGGTTTTAGTTTTATGCGCAATGGCCCGCTTGATATGAGAATGGATCCCACCCGTGGTATTAGCGCAGCCGATTGGCTGGCGAGAGCAGACGAGCAGGATATTACTCAGGTTATTAAAGAATTTGGTGAAGAGAAATTCGGTAAACGGATCGCTTATGCCATTTGCCAACAGCGACTGGAAAAACCGGTATCGACGACGCTTGAGCTGGCTGAGTTAGTGGATAAAGCCGTACCGGTTAAAGACAAATTTAAACATCCGGCAACTCGTACCTTTCAGGGAATTCGCATTTATATCAACAGCGAATTGGATGAAATCCGTACCGGCCTGAAAGGTGCCTTAGCTGGGTTGGCCAGTGGTGGTCGCTTGGCCGTGATCAGCTTCCATTCGTTGGAAGACAGACTGGTAAAACGCTTTATGCGTGAGCAAAGCCGGGGCAAACAGGTGCCGATAGGCTTGCCACTGACGGAAGCCGAATTAAATGCCAGTAAGGCCATGAGCTTAATCGGAAAGGCGATTAAACCATCTAATGTAGAAATTGAACAAAATGTCAGAGCCAGAAGTTCGGTGCTGAGGGTGGCCGAAAAGCTATGAAGGATACCCGCACCAATTTCAATCTGGTGTTGTTGATTATCAGCGAATTGGGCCGCCACCCAATTCGCGTTTTGCTTTATTTAGCGGTGATTATTAGTGCCGGTGCTGTGATCCTCAGTACTCACCATAATCGTCAAATGAGCATCCAGTTAGAAAAGGCCATGCAACAGCGGGACAAGCTGGATGTAGAGTGGCGTAACCTGTTACTGGAACAAAGTGCTTTAACGGAACACAGCCGGATTGAAGGGCTGGTGACCAAACAGCTGGACATGCATCGTCCGGACCCAGAATCTGAAATTGTGGTGAGGTTAAAATAACCATGACTCGAAACGCAACTATGACATCCCACGCTAAGGAGCGGGTGGTTCCCACCCTGCTGCAATGGCGTTTTTGGGTAGTGGTTGGCGCTGTCGGCATGGTTTTTCTTGGCCTGGCATTTCGTGCTGCATATATCCAGGTCATCGCGCCAGATAACCTGATTGCCCGCAGCGATAGCACCACTATTCGTACGAAAGAAACACCTTTCTATCGTGGCCTGATCACGGATCGTAATGGAGAAGAGCTCGCCGTCAGTGTTCCCGTCCGGGCCATTTATGCTGACCCCAAGGTTGTGCATAGAGACGACGGCCTGGCGGATAATCGGCGTTGGCAGGCGTTGGCCGAGGTACTCGGTCAGAAGGTTGATGAATTAAAAGCCAAGGTCGCCGATCCCACTCGGCGTTTTGTGTATTTACAGCGTCAGGTTTCACCAGCGATGGCCGACTATGTCGAGCAGTTGGATATTCCGGGAATTTATCTGCGCAATGAATCGCGTCGTTACTATCCTACCGGCGAAGTCACCGCTCAGCTGATTGGCTTCACAGATGTTGATGATAAAGGTTTGGAAGGCATTGAAAAGCTTTATAACAACTGGCTGACCGGTACGCCAGCCAAACGCAAAATTCGTAAAGATGCAAAGGGCCGCCAGGTCGAAATTATTACAGAAGAAGAAGGCGAAGCGCCGCATAACTTGCAGCTGACTATCGATCAGCGGGTGCAGGCTTTGGCCTATCGCGAGCTGAAAAAGGCGGTGCATTACTATAAGGCCACATCTGCATCTGCAGTGGTGGCTGACGTTAATACCGGTGAAATTCTGGCGATGGTAAATGCGCCATCTTTTAATCCGAATAATCGTCAGGGTGTATCTGCGCATCGAATTCGAAATCGCGCGCTGACCGACGCGTTTGAACCCGGTTCATCCGTAAAGCCGTTAGCCGTCTTAAGCGCATTAGAATTTGGGTCGGTCAAACCTGACAGTATTATCGACACTTCGCCGGGCTGGATGCGACTGGGGGGGAGTCTGGTCCAGGATCACGCCAATATGGGTAAGATTGACCTGGCTGACATTATCAAACATTCCAGTAACATGGGGACGTCAAAACTTGCTCTGTCAGTGCCCAAGCAGTTTTTGATTGATACCTATTATGATGTGGGCCTGATGAGTGATACCGGTACTAACTTAATCGGTGAAAGTAGCGGGTTATTCCATGAACAGAATCGCTGGTCAGATTTTGAATTAGCCACACTATCGTTTGGCTATCACATTTCTGTGACTGCAATGCAGTTAACGCGCCTTTACACCATCATAGGTTCAGGCGGGATTAAGCGTCCTCTGCATATCATCCATTCCGACACTAAAAGCGAAGGTGAGCGAGTGTTGTCGGAGGAGAATACACGGGCCGTTTTACATATGATGGAATCAGTTTTAGAAGACGGTGGCTCTGGCAAAAAGGCTCGTGTGCCAGGTTATCGTGTTGCGGGTAAAACCGGCACCAGCCGAAAAGCGGTTGCTGGTGGTTACGGCGAAGAGTATGTCAATATTTTTGCGGGTTTGGCACCCGCTTCAGACCCTCAATTAGCTGTGGTGGTTCTGATAAATGAACCTCATGGTGATCTTTATTATGCGGGTGATACCGCTGCGCCTGTATTTGGCAAAGTCATGGCTGGCACCCTGCAATTACTGAATGTGCCCCCCGACGACCGTAAAGTCTCCTCCCTTGCTTCGAATTCTGGAGACAGCCATGCAAACTAACGTTTTTCGCCGCGGAATTAGGGACTGGCTGGTTGCCTTTGGCATCACTGCGCCAGACATTGAAATAGATGCACTGACCCTCGACAGCCGCCAGGTAGCTTTACACACGGGCTTTATTGCGGTTGCCGGACATCAGCGTGACGGACGCGAATTTATTCCTCAGGCCATTAGTCTTGGGGCACCTGTGGTGCTGGCAGAATGTGACGATGCAGCATCCCATGGTGACGTTGATATGCGCGAGCATACGCTGGTTATCTCTTTCTATCGATTACAGCAGCAGCTTTCCGCCCTTGCTGGCGCGTTTTATCAACAGCCATCAAAGCAGCTTGATTTGATTGCCGTAACAGGCACCAATGGCAAAACCTCTACCGTGCAGCTGGCATCTCAGCTGGCTCATTATCTGGATGTGCCAAGTGCCTCTATCGGTACCTTGGGGGCTGGATTATGGGGTGAAGTTTTAGATACCACTTTAAATACCACGCCTGATGCCATCAGCATGCAAAAGCTGTTGGCACAGTTTATTGAAGAAGGTGCGAAACAAGTCGCGATTGAGGCCTCATCGCATGCTCTGGTGCAGGGGCGCATTTCAGACCTTTATACCAAGGTAGCCGTGTTTACCAATTTAAGTCGTGACCATTTGGACTATCACGGCACGATGGAAGAATACGCGGCCGCGAAGCGCATGCTGTTAGAGCAGCCAGGTCTTAGGTATATGGTGGTAAACAGCGACGATCCGCAAAGCCTGGATTGGCTCAAAGCCTGTCCTAAAGGGGTTAAGCCGGTGTTGTTTGGGATCCAGGATACGCCGTTGATGGCCGAAAAATATTGTTACGCCACTGAAATTGAATATCACAGTGCGGGTGTGCGCATGCAGATTGATTCGTACTGGGGGAGAGGCGTATGCGAAGTGGCCTTATTAGGCGGGTTTAACGTCAGTAATTTGTTAGGTGCGATAGCCAGTCAGTTATGTCTTGGCCGCCCCTTCGAGCAAGTATTGGCTGCGTGCAAAAATATTACCCCCGTGCCGGGACGTTTGGAAGTGTTTTCTAACGCTCAAGGTGCCAATGTCGTCGTTGATTACGCGCATACGCCTGATGGTCTGGAAAAAGCACTTGAAGCGACACGTCAGCATTGTCATGGCGCGTTATGGTGTGTTTTTGGCTGCGGTGGAGACAGAGATAAAGGTAAACGTCCGCTTATGGGACGGATTGCCGAGGCCAATGCAGAACACATTATTGTGACGAATGACAATAGTCGCTCGGAATCTCCGCAAGCCATTGCAGATGATATTTTGAGTGGGCTGGCACTGCCGGCTAATGCTCAGGTTGAGTTGGATAGACAACAAGCCATTCGATTGGCCTTAAAACAGGCACAACTCGACGATTTGATCCTGGTGGCAGGAAAAGGTCACGAGGATTATCAAATCATCGGTGAGCAAACCTTGCCATATAACGAGCGAGCGTTTGTGCAACAGTTACTACAGGAGATGGGACAATGATTCCGGTAACCCTTGAATGGATAGCCGCTCAGGTTGATGGCCAGTTGATTGGGCAGGACCGTGACATCAGTGCAGTTAGCACAGATACGCGCAATATTGCTGCAGGCTCATTGTTTATCGCATTACAAGGGCCAAATTTCGATGCCCATGATTTTATACCGCAAGCAGCTGAAAAGGGCGCAACTGCGGTTTTGGTAAATAAGGTTTGTGAGACAACATTGCCTCAAATCGTGGTAGCGGATACTCGCTTGGCCTTGGGGAAACTGGGCGCAGCCGTAAAGGCCAAAGTTGCACCGAAAACCGTTGCTGTGACCGGAAGCTGTGGCAAAACCACGGTTAAGGAAATGACCGCTGCGATTTTGTCGCGCAAAGGCAAGGTACTGGCAACGAAAGGCAATTTTAATAATGACATTGGTGTGCCTCTAACCTTGCTGGAACTCCAGCAGGATCACGAGTATGCCGTGGTTGAACTTGGCGCTAACCATCTAGGTGAAATTGCGTATACCACAGAGCTGACAAAACCGGATGTGGCCACGATCGTGAATGCAGCGGCATCACACCTGGAAGGCTTTGGTAGCTTATTTGGTGTAGCGCGGGCGAAGAGTGAAATTTTCAAAGGCCTGGGTAAGAAAGGGATGGCGATTCTGAATCGTGATAGTCAGTTCTATGAATTTTGGTTAGGTAAAATTCATACCAAACATCAAAGCTTTTCTCTGGAACATGACGCCGACTACCGTGCTGAGGATGTGGTGTTGGGCTTGGATGGCTGTGCTCAGTTTGATCTGATTTGCCCCACTGGCCGAGTGATGGTCAGGTTGGCTGTACCCGGCATGCACAATGTGGGTAATGCTCTACTGGCGGCAGCGTTGGCGATTGCCGTGGGCGCATCGCTGGATGATGTACGTGAAGGTTTGATGCACATGAATTCGGTCAAAGGCCGTTTAAACGTTAAGCAACTGACCAACAGTGTTCGGGTATTGGATGATACCTACAATGCCAATGTTGCTTCGGTATCCGCTGCGATTGATTTACTGGCCAGTTTTCCAGGGCGTCGAGTACTTATCCTGGGGGATATGGCCGAGTTGGGCGAAAAGGCCCGACACTATCATGAACATGTGGGACAGTACGCGCTGGAGAAAGGTATCGATGATTTGTTTACGTTGGGCGTTTTGAGTCAAAGTGCCAGCGATGTATTTAATCAAAGAGGCAAGCATTTTAGTGACGTAGCAACATTAGTTAGCAGTGTAAACCGTGCTGTGGAAAACGAGCAGCGGGATATCAGTATTTTAGTTAAAGGTTCGCGCAGTGCGCGGATGGAAAGAGTAGTAGAGGCACTGGAGGACTCTCCTGTGGGAAAGTTCCAAAGGGTTAGGGAGCGGATTGCATGTTGATGTGGTTAGCCGAGTGGCTACAACAGTACGACGCAGGATTTAATGTCATCTCGTATCTGACGATGCGAGCCATTTTAAGTATTTTAACTGCACTGCTAATGGCGGTGTTGATTGGGCCTGCAATGATTCGCTGGTTACAGCGAATGCAGATTGGGCAGACGGTACGTAATGACGGACCTGAGTCTCATCTGTCTAAGTCAGGTACGCCGACCATGGGCGGCTTGCTGATCCTGGCCGCGATTGTCACTAGTGTATTGCTGTGGGCGGACCTTACCAACCGCTACGTACTGGTGACGCTGGTGGTTGTGGTGAGTTACGGCATCATTGGCTTTGTCGATGACTATCGCAAAGTCGTACGTAAAGATTCAAAAGGCCTGATTGCACGCTGGAAATACTTTTGGCAATCCGTTGTCGCGATTGGTGTCGCTGTGTATTTGTATACCAGCCAGCAGGACCCGAATGAAACCGCTTTGCTGGTGCCATTTGTCAAAGAAGTGATGCCGCAGCTGGGGATGTTCTTTATCGTACTGACCTATTTTGCCGTGGTGGGTACTAGTAATGCGGTCAACCTGACGGACGGTTTAGATGGGTTAGCCATTGTACCGACCTGTTTGGTGGCAGGGGCATTAGCGATTTTTGCGTATGTGACGGGGAACGTTAATTTCTCCAGTTACCTCAACATCCCTTATTTGCCGCTGACGAGTGAACTGGTCATTGTATGTACGGCGATAGTAGGTGCCGGGCTGGGATTTTTGTGGTTCAACACTTATCCGGCGATGGTATTTATGGGGGATGTAGGCTCACTGGCCCTCGGCGGTACGCTTGGAATTTTGGCCGTGTTAGTACGCCAGGAAATTGTACTGGTGATCATGGGCGGCGTGTTTGTGATGGAAACCCTGTCGGTGATTTTGCAGGTAGGCTCATACAAACTGCGCGGTCAGCGAATTTTCCGCATGGCGCCTATCCATCACCACTATGAGTTAAAAGGCTGGCCAGAACCCCGGGTAATTGTGCGCTTCTGGATTATCTCTCTTATTTTGGTGCTGATTGGTTTGGCATCGCTGAAAGTGCGTTAATGGAGACAGACACCTTTATGTCTATGGACTTGCAAGATAAAAAAGTGATTGTCATTGGGCTGGGCCTGACGGGTCAGTCGTGCATCCGCTTTTTGCAACAACAAGGTGCAAGTGTGTCTGCTATGGATAGTCGCCATGAGTTGATTGTGTCGATGGATATCCCGATATATTTAGGCGAGTTTGATCAGGACAAGCTGATGCAGGCAGAGCTGGTGGTGGTGAGCCCCGGCGTTAATCCAAATCAGCCAGCGATCCAGGCTTGTGTTGCTGCGGGCGTTGAAGTGATTGGTGATGTCGAGCTGTTCGCTCGTTTTAATCGCGCGCCAGTGATTGCGATTACCGGTTCAAACGGTAAATCAACCGTCACCAGTTTGGTTGCGCATATTCTGCAAAAGGCCGGGAAAACCGTTGCTATGGGCGGTAATATAGGCACGCCTGCACTGGATTTACTGGCCGAAAAGACTGAATTTGTTGTACTGGAGTTATCGAGCTTCCAACTGGAAATGACCAGTAGTCTGCATCCTGCTTCTGCGACCATTCTCAATATCAGCGATGATCACCTGGATCGTCACATTACCATGCATGCCTATTGGCGAGCGAAGCAAAAGGTCTACTCGGGGTGTGCCCACGTCGTTGCAAATCGTGATGATCATCTGACGTTGCCGGATCTGGAAGAAGAAGAGAAGGCGGTAGATTGCTTGTTTGGTTTGAGCCAGAGCGACCAAGGATTTAGTTGGGATGCAGAAAAAGGCGCTATCTTGCTGGATGGCAAAGTCTTTGTGAAAGCCAATACCTGTGCCCTTGCTGGCTTGCATAATGTCATGAATATCCAGGCCGCTGCTGCATTAGTCATGGCGGTCGGGATTAAGCCTGCACAAATTAAAAAGGCAATTGTAGACTTTGAAGGTCTGCCGCACCGTTGTCAGCTGGTGTCTCAGTTTGCCGGTAAGCAATGGATCAATGACTCCAAAGCCACCAATGTGGGCGCAACCTTAGCTGCATTGCAGGGCCTTGCACCACAGAAGCAGGGCAAATTGGTATTAATCGCAGGTGGTGAAGGCAAAGGCGCGGATTTCTCTTCTTTACGCCAGGCGTTTAATCATGATGTTGATTTATTGATTACGCTCGGTAAAGACGGCAAGCAACTCGCGATATTAAAAGATGGCGCAGTTGAGGTGAAGACTCTGCAACAAGCCGTGGCGTATGCACACGCGCACACGCAGGAAGGGGATATGATCCTGTTGTCACCCGCGTGTGCCAGCCTGGATATGTTCAAGAACTATCAGCATCGTGGTGAAGAGTTCAGCAAAGCAATAGTAGGGCTGTCATCATGAGTATGCACAGCACTGTGACTCAAACCCTACGCGAGCTATTCGCTCAGCGGCATCAGGATAAAGCAGCAATGCGTTTACCTTTTGATGTGGGCTTATTGCTGATTGCATTGGCATTACTGTCCATCGGTTTGATTATGGTGACATCCGCCTCAATGCCGGTTGCCAGTCGCCTGTTCGACAACCCTTTCTACTTTGCTATTCGTCACGGTATCTATATCTGTGCTGCCCTTACGGTGGCAATGATTGCTCTGCAAATTCCGATGGAATGGTGGAAGAAGACCAATCCATATTTGCTGTTGCTGGCAATCGTGCTGTTACTGGCTGTGTTAGTAATTGGTCGCAATGTCAATGGTAGTACGCGCTGGCTGGTACTTGGACCCATTACTGTACAGGCGGCAGAGCCGGCAAAACTGTTTTTCTTCTGTTATCTGGCAGGTTATTTGGTCCGCCGTTATGAAGAAGTGACCGAGAACCTGAAAGGTTTTATCAAGCCGCTGGTGGTGTTTTTTATTTTAGCTTTGCTACTGCTAATGCAGCCGGATTTGGGGACTGTGGTCGTGATGTTTGCCACCACTGTTGGTCTGCTGTTTTTGGCCGGCGCCAAGTTATGGCAGTTTTTCGGACTGGCAATGACCGGCATGCTGGCGGTGGTTTTTCTGATCATGTTTGAAGAATATCGGATGAAACGGATTACTTCGTTTCTCGATCCCTGGGCAGATCCGTTTGGCAGTGGTTATCAGCTCACACAGAGTCTGATGGCCTATGGCCGCGGTGATATCTTTGGCCAGGGATTAGGAAACAGTTTGCAGAAGCTTGAATACCTTCCTGAGGCGCATACTGACTTTATTATGGCTATTTTGGCCGAAGAGCTCGGTTTTGCCGGTGTAATGATGGTGCTGTGCCTGGTGTTAGCCATGGTGATTAAAGCACTGGCGCTGGGCAATAAAGCCTTACAAAACGAGCGTCCGTTTGAAGCCTATCTGGCCTATTCGATTGGCATTTGGTTTAGTTTCCAGACTGCGGTTAATATCGGTGCCAGTGCCGGGATTTTGCCGACCAAAGGCTTAACATTGCCTTTGGTCAGTTACGGTGGTTCCAGCCTGATTATTATGGCGATTGCGGTGTCATTGTTGCTCCGTATTGATTTTGAAATGCGAGTGGATGGCGTTCAGGCCATGGGCAAAGGCAGTAAGGGCAATCGAAAATCAAACCGTAGCCCAGAGGTAAAAGAAGATCCTCAGGCAGAGGCAAAAAAACGCGGTAAAGCCAAGGTAAACGATGTTCTCGATTCCGTATTTGACGATGAAGACGGGGAGGTAAGTCATGCCTAAACGTCTTTTAGTGATGGCTGGTGGCACGGGGGGCCATGTGTTTCCCGGTATAGCCGTAGCTAAGCATCTGCAACAGCAAGGTTGGGAGATTTTGTGGCTCGGAACACCTAAGCGAATGGAGGCCCAACTTGTGCCTGCTCAGGGCTTTGATATTGCTTTTATCGATATCGAAGGCGTCCGCGGTAATGGAATTAAGCGTTTGCTTCAGGCGCCGTTTAAGTTACTAACGGCAATATTGACTGCGCGCAAGATATTGAAATCCTTCAGGCCTGACGTGGTTTTGGGAATGGGCGGATTTGCCAGCGGTCCCGGCGGCGTCGCTGCCTGGACTCTGGGGATTCCGTTGGTATTGCATGAACAAAATGCGGTTGCCGGATTAACGAATAAGTGGTTAGCCAAAATTGCCAAGTCAGTACTGAGTGGTTTTGATGGTGCCTTTAATGGTTTGGGCGTCAACCCGAACAAACTCAAGTGGGTCGGAAATCCTGTACGTGAGAGTTTCTTTGCTTTACATCAGCAAGTTCAGCCGCATCAGTCTTTGCGAGTATTGGTTGTTGGTGGCAGCCTGGGTGCGAAAGTCCTAAATGATGCTGTACCTGAAGCGTTAGCTGAGTTCCAGGGGATTCATGTTCGGCATCAAACCGGCGCAGGAAATCAGGCCCTGGTCCAACAGAAATATGCGCAAACGGCACCTCAGATTGAGGTGGTGGTTGACGAATTTATTCACGAAATGGCCGATGCCTATGGCTGGGCCGATTTGGTCATATGCCGCGCTGGAGCATTAACGGTTGCCGAAATCGCAGCAGCAGGTTTGCCGGCGATTTTTGTACCTCTTCCCCACGCCGTGGATGATCATCAAACCAAGAACGCCAGTGTGCTGGTAAAAAATAACGCGGCCTGGTTATTGCCCCAGGCGCAATTAGAGCGCGGCGAATTAGTGCCGCTGTTGAAACAGATATTAGCCGATAAGGCGGTTCTTTCTGAGATGGGAGAACGGGCGAAGTCCCAGGCCAAAATCGATGCAGTTGACCAGGTGGCAGCATGTTGTCATGACCTGGCGGAGCAGTATGCATGAGTAGTAATAAATCCATTCAATACCACGTACCTGAAATGCGTCGTGTAAAGCGCATTCACTTTATCGGCATTGGTGGTGCCGGTATGGGGGGAATTGCTGAAGTTATTTTAAATGAAGGCTATCAGGTATCGGGTTCAGATAAGCAGGAAGGGGCTATGACGGCGCGTTTGTCAGGCCTTGGTGCGACTATTTTTATAGGCCATAAAGCGGAACAGGTAAAAGACGTTGACGTTGTTGTAGTCTCTAGTGCCATCGATAAAACCAACCCCGAAATCCAGGCCGCAATAGAGGCCCGTATTCCAGTTATTCGTCGTGCCGAAATGTTGGCTGAATTAATGCGTTTCCGTCATGGTATTGCAGTAGCCGGAACCCATGGTAAAACCACTACAACCAGTTTGATTTCGACTATTTTTGCGGAAGCCAGACTGGACCCAACTTTTGTGATAGGCGGCTTGCTTAATAGTGCGGGTACCAACGCTTATCTTGGCAAAAGCCGTTATTTAATTGCTGAAGCAGATGAAAGCGATGCATCGTTTGTGCATCTGCAGCCAATGGTTTCTGTGGTGACCAATATTGAAGCCGACCATATGGACACATATGAAGGCGATTTCCAGCGTATGCAGGATACCTACATCGACTTTTTGCATAACCTGCCATTTTATGGGTTGGCAGTGGTCTGTATTGATGATCCTGTGATTGCCCGACTGCTACCCAAAATAGGCCGTCACACCATTACTTATGGCTTGAGTGATAATGCAGATGTACGCGCGACCAACATTGAATTTGGTTTTAACCAAAGCCGTTTTGTTGTCGAGCGTGACCAGCGTGAGCCACTGCAGGTTACGTTAAATTTGCAGGGGCAGCACAATGTGCTCAATGCGCTGGCAGCCATTGCCGTTGCCAGTGATGAAGGTATAGACGATGAGGCGATTGTTGCCGCCTTAGCAAAATTTGAAGGCATTGGACGTCGCTTCGAAATGCTGGGGGAATTTGACACCGGTAAAGGCAAGGCACTGCTGGTGGATGATTATGGTCATCACCCTACTGAAGTGGAAGTGACTATTAAAGCCGCGCGCACCAATTGGCCAGATCGTCGATTGGTGATGGCTTATCAGCCGCATCGCTATAGCCGTACCCGTGATTTATATGAAGACTTTGTGCGGGTGCTATCTCAAGTCGATGTGTTGTTATTACTGGATGTATATTCTGCCGGTGAAGCGCCCATTGAAGGAGTTGATGGGAAAGCATTATGCCGCTCTATCCGTCAGCGTGGCCAAATTGAGCCTATCTTCGTTGCAAATAAAGATGAACTGCCTGAAGTGTTAGCCAGTACCCTGCAAGATCAGGACGTGGTGCTGACTCAGGGGGCAGGAAATATTGGTCAAATTAGTCGTGAGTTACAGCGCATGCAGTTAAATGTTGCCGCAATGACAAAAGGAGGGCGTGACTAATGGCTGCGCCTGAGATGATAAAAGAATTTGGAAAAGTGGCGGTCATGTTTGGTGGCCGTTCCGCTGAACGCGAGGTGTCTTTGCGTTCAGGTCAGGCGGTCTTAGAGGCATTGCAAGCCAGTGGGATCGATGCGCATAAGTTCGATCCTGCAGAGCAACCGTTGACTCAGCTGGTGTCAGAGTCGTTTTCCCGTGTGTTGATTATGCTACATGGACGGGGGGGCGAAGATGGTACTTTGCAAGGTGCATTGGAACAGTTAGAGATTCCTTATACCGGAAGTGGAGTGCTAGGTTCTGCATTGGGCATGGATAAAATCCGTACCAAACAAATCTGGCAGAGCCTCAATTTGCCGACAGCCTGTTACGAAATTGTTGAAAAAGAAGGCTTTGATGCCGGATCGTGCGAGGCTATAATGTCTCGTTTGGGGAATGTAGTGATGGTCAAACCGGCGCAGGAGGGGTCCAGCATCGGTATGGCTAAGGTAAGTAGTGCGCAGCAACTCGAAAGCGCGATTCAGAACGCTTTTAAATATGATAATCATGTTCTGATCGAGCGTTTCATCCAGGGCGCTGAATACACGGTGAGCATCTTAAATGGTCGAGCTCTGCCGTCTATTCGCATGACCACGCCAAATGATTTTTACGACTACAACGCTAAGTACCAGGCGGATTCCACCACATATTTTTGCCCCAGCGGTTTGTCTGATGAAGACGAACAGGCGTTGGGGAAATTGGCGATCCTGGCGTTTCGTGCGGTAGACGCGAGCGGTTGGGGACGCGTCGATTTTATGCGTGATAACGAAGGTCAGTTTTATTTACTCGAAGTGAATACAGTACCGGGAATGACAGCAAAAAGTTTAGTGCCAATGGCGGCTAAGGCTTCAGGTATCAGCTTTGCTGAGTTAGCCGTAAAAGTGTTAGCGACGAGCATAAACAGGTAGAAAATGAAGGCACTGACCGAGAAACCTCAATTAGTTGCAGGCATCAGCTTTTTAGTTCTGGTGATTTTTGGGCTAATCATAGCAGGATTTCGGGTAAGTCAATGGCTGGAAGATGAACAAAAAGCCCCTATTCAGCAGATTATGCTGTCGGGTGAACGTCACGAAATTCGTGACGCAGATGTGGAAGCTCTGGTACGTAAACAGTTTCCACAAAGCTTTTTTCTGGTTGATGTGAATGAAGTGCATTTGGCGTTGGAGCAAATGCCCTGGGTGTATCAGGCGTCAGTGCGTAAGCGCTGGCCCAATAGTCTGAAGGTGTATCTGGTTGAGCAGGTGCCCGTGGCTATTTGGAATGATGACGGCATGCTGAATCAGTATGGCGATACCTTTGATGCGAAGGCTAAAGACGAAAGCTTGCCACGGCTTTTCGGACCAGAAGGTACCGAAAAAACTGCATTGCAGGGATACAGAGCAATGCAATCTTTGCTGGCAGGCGCGGGATTACAAGTCCAGGAGCTCTCTTTAAGCGAGCGATTTGCCTGGCATTTGAGATTAAGCAATGAGATTAGCCTGAATTTGGGGCGCTCAGAGTTTATTGATAGGTTACAGCGGTTTATCGACGTTTACCCGATGCTTAAAAAAGCAGACAAGGATATCGATTACGTAGATTTGCGTTATGACACAGGTTTAGCAGTGGGATGGAAAAACACTGCCAACAACCAACAACAACAGAGTTAAACAGAGAGCACAGGTATATGTCGAAGGTGACAGACAGAAAACTCATCGTTGGTCTGGATATTGGTACTAGCATGGTCAAGGCGGCGGTTGGAGAATTGCTGGACGACGATAGTGTAAGTATTGTTGGGGTTGGTACCCAGGCAGCTAAGGGCATGGATAAAGGCGGTGTTAACGATTTGAACCTGGTGGTGCAGAGCGTTCGTCGTGCCATTGATGAAATGGAGTTGATGGCAGACTGCCATGTGTCTTCTGTGTTTTTGTCCATTTCTGGTCGTCATGTGAAGTGCCAGAATGAAGACGGCATGGTGCCAATAAACAATAAAGAAGTGACGCAGGATGATGTTGACAATGTTATCCATGCTGCGCGTTCTGTACCGATTGCGGCTGAGCGACGTCTTTTACATGTATTGCCGCAGGAGTACACCATTGATGTACAGGAAGGGATTAAAAATCCAGTCGGTATGTCTGGTGTGAGAATGGAAGCTCGCGCGCACATTATTACCTGTGCGGATGATATGGCGAAGAATCTGTCTAAGTGCGTGGAACGCTGCGAATTGAGCGTTGATCAGATTATTTTCTCTGCACTTGCGTCAAGTTATGCAATTTTGACGGAAGACGAAAAGGAATTAGGTGCCTGTGTCGTTGATATCGGTGGTGGAACCATGGATGTAGTGATTTACACGGATGGCGCAATTCGTCATACAGCCGTGATCCCAGTCGCGGGTAATCAAATCACCAGTGATATCGCCAAAATATTCCGTACGCCTATCAGCCACGCGGAAGAGATTAAAGTGCATTACGGCTGTGCGTTAAAAGACATGGTCAGTATGGAAGAAAACATTGAAGTACCAAGTGTGGGCGGTCGACCGTCTCGTGCGATGTCACGACATACCTTGGCTGAAGTGATTGAACCAAGATATCAGGAGCTGCTTGAACTGGTGCATAAAGAAATTCGTGCCAGTGGCCTGAGTGACCAAATTGCGGCAGGTATCGTCCTCACGGGCGGAACCGCGAAAATGGAAGGGGCAGTGGAATTTGCCGAGGAGATCTTCCAAATGCCGGTACGTGTAGGGCAACCGGTAAAGATGAAAGGATTGTCAGATTATGTTGAAGACCCAGGCTTTTCAACTGCAGTAGGTCTGTTGGAATACGGAAAAGATCATTTAAAAACGAAGGCAAGGAATAAGCCGAAGCCTGTTGAAGGATTGTTTGAGCGGGTACAAAGCTGGCTGAAAGGCAATTTCTAACGAACATTAGCAAAAAAATTAGCATTATGGGCGGTGGCCGTGGCCACTACTTATATTAAACCGGAGAGTCACTATGTTTGAATTAATGGATAATCACAGCGAAGAAGCTGTCATCAAAGTTGTTGGCGTTGGCGGTGGCGGTGGCAACGCAGTTGAGCACATGGTTGCACACAGCATTGAAGGCGTAGAATTTATTGCCATCAATACTGATGCTCAGGTGCTGCGCAGCTCATCAGCCAATGTTACTTTGCAAATCGGTTCGAATGTCACCAAAGGTTTGGGGGCAGGCGCAAACCCAAATATCGGTCGTCAGGCTGCTGAAGAAGACCGCGAAACAATTCGCCAGAGTCTTGAAGGCGCAGATATGATTTTTATCACTGCGGGCATGGGCGGTGGTACCGGAACCGGTGCCGCACCTGAAGTTGCTAAAGTTGCTAAAGAGATGGGCATTTTGACCGTTGCTGTAGTGACCAAGCCTTTCCCATTTGAAGGTCGCAAGCGCACTGATTACGCAGATCAGGGTATTGAAGAGCTGTCTAAGTATGTTGATTCTTTAATTACTATCCCGAATGAGAAGTTAATTAAGGTGATGGGCAAAGGCACACCATTGCTTCAGGCTTTTAGCGCAGCAAATGACATTTTGCGTGGTGCTGTACAAGGTATTGCGGAACTGATCACGCGCCCGGGTCTGATTAACGTTGACTTTGCCGACGTGAAAACTGTGATGTCAGAAATGGGCACTGCAATGATGGGCAGTGGTTCAGCCCGTGGCGAAGATCGTGCTGAAGAAGCTGCAGAAGAAGCAATTGCATGTCCATTGCTGGAAGATATCGATCTGTCTGGCGCGCGCGGCATTCTGGTAAATATTACTGCTGGTCCTGATTTCGCTATCGATGAATTTGAAACAGTTGGTAACGCGGTTAAAGCGTTCGCATCTGAAAATGCAACGGTTGTGGTTGGTACTGTTATCGATATGGATATGTCCGATGAACTTCGTGTGACAGTTGTTGCCACAGGTATTGGTTCTGAGCGTAAACCGGATATCTCTCTGGTATCCAACAGTAATACTAATCGTAATACTGGCCGTGATACTCATGAGTTGAAATTCCAGTCAGGTAATGCTGCTGAAGCGCCCGTTGCTGCGACTGAGGGCAATAAAGCCCTGGCTGCAGACAATCGTGCAGAACCAGTAAATGATCTGGAATATCTTGATATCCCAGCATTTTTGCGTAAGCAAGCTGATTAAAGTGTACAGCGTTCTGGCCGATACTGAATTACACGGTATGGACGCAAATACTTAACTAGCTGGTGTTATTTGGCGGAATATGACACTATTTTGACAAGCGGTCTGAGAAGTCGTAAACTACGCGCCGCTTCGTTAATTGGTTAAAAAATGAGCAATTTGGTAGATGATTAAACAACGCACCATCAAAAAATCTGTTCAGGAAACCGGCATTGGATTGCATAAGGGTGATAAGGTCACCATGACTCTCCGGCCTGCGCCGGCGAATACGGGTATCGTATATCGCCGCATTGATCTTGAGCCTTTTGTTGACATCCCTGCACGTGCTAATGGTGTGGGTGATACGATGCTGTGTACCTGTTTGAGTAACGAAGATGGTGTCAGCATCTCTACCGTTGAGCATTTGTCATCCGCCTTGGCTGGATTGGGTATCGATAACATCATTGTCGAGGTCGATAGCAATGAGCTACCGATCATGGATGGAAGTGCTAGCCCTTTCATCTTCCTGTTACAAGCAGCAGGTATTGAAGAATTGAATGCACCTAAAAAGTTCATTCGAGTCACTAAGCCTGTTCGTGTAGAAAACGGGGATAAATGGGCTGAGTTGCGTCCTTACGATGGATTCAGTGTCGATTTCAGAATTGATTTTGAACACCCTGTTATCAGCCAGACACGTCAGCATATGAAAATGGATTTCGATACCAGTTCATATGTCGAAGAAATCAGCCGTGCTCGCACCTTCGGTTTTATGCGTGACATTGAATATATGCATGCTAACAACCTGGCCTTAGGTGGCAGCATGGAAAATGCGGTAGCGTTAGATGAATTTAGGGTGTTAAACCCGGAAGGTTTACGCTATCAGGATGAGTTTTTGAAGCACAAAATTCTCGATGCAATTGGTGACCTATATTTGGGTGGTCATAGCATAATCGGTGAATTGGTGGCCTACAAAACTGGTCATGATCTAAATAACAAATTGCTGAATGCGTTGCTTGCTCAGCAAGATTGTTGGGAATTCGTCACATACGAAACTGAAGAGCAAATGCCTCTTCACTTCGGTGCACCGGTTCTAGCAAATTAATGGAATGCCGCTTAATTGCGGCATTTTGCTTTTAGACTATCTGAGAAATTCAGCGTTTTTGTCATTTCAGCGACATATTAGCCAGTTAAAATTGGGCTGTTTATCTGTCTGAAATTTAGGCATTTAGTGCGCCTGGCTTGCATTTTGTGGCCGAGTGTGAGACATAAACGTCTGATAGTGTGAAGCGATTACACAGATAACAGCCATAAATGAATAAAATGGCGAGCGATAATATTAACTGCTGTTGGGATGGGGATGAGTTTAACCTTCGTTTATCAAGGTAAATCTAAGCGCTACTCGTGCGAGCTCAGCATGCGTAATGCTGTGTCTTTTTTCGTGCTGGTTAGTGGTGTGCTGCTAATGTCCAGCCGCTCAGCTTATTCTCCCAACGAAGATCTTGCCCGCGTTACATTGACCCAAAATTCACTTGAAGAACAGAAAGAGGACGTTGTTGCCCTCAAGCAAACTACAGAACAGCAGCTTGGTGGGTTGACGGATAAGCTTGCTGAACTTCAGGTAAAGTTGAGCCAGTTAGAACAATTAGGGCAGAACATAGTCACGACAGCGGGGCTTAATCCTCAGGAATTTAGTTTTGCTAGTGCTCAATCCCAGCAAATTAAAGCTGATTGGTCTCAGGAACCTCTTGTTAGTCAAATTGATCAATTAGCGTATGTGATTGACGATAAAACTCGTCAACTTGAAGCGCTTGAAAGTATATTAATTGGTCGCCATATAGACGAAGAAAGTAGTTTAAGTGGGCGTCCAATCTCATCTGGTTGGTTATCCTCCTATTATGGTGTGAGGAAAGACCCCTTCACTGGCAAACCTACCATGCATAAAGGCTTGGATTTTGCCGGAACTGAAGGTGAAGCCGTACACTCGACTGGGGCAGGTATTGTTACCTGGGCAGGAGACAGATACGGTTATGGTCAACTCGTAGAAATCGACCACGGTGACGGTTTAACCACACGTTACGGCCACAATAAGAAGTTAAATGTCAAAGTGGGTGACGTGGTGACGAAAGGTCAGAATATTGCTTTGATGGGAAATACCGGACGTTCGACCGGGGCCCATGTTCATTACGAGGTTTTACGCTTCGGAGAACAACAAGATCCTCTGCCATTCGTCTATCATCAACCTTAAGGAAATGCGTTTCAGTTAACGTATTTTCACGGGTTCTTGTATTTTAACTAATCGGCCCCTCGTGGGCCGATTGTTTTTTAACGATTGAGCAGAGTAGATATCTGTTCTCCTAACTAAGGTTGGAAGCTGTAAATCCATGTTTTCGAGTATTCTCACTAAAGTATTTGGCAGCCGTAATGATCGGATCCTGAAGAAGCTGGGCAAAGCTGTTGAGCAAGTCAATCAACTGGAGGCGGAGTTCGAAGCCCTTAGTGATGAGCAACTCAAAAATAAAACCAGCGAATTTCATCAACGATTTAAAGATGGTGAGGACCTGGACAGTATTCTGCCAGAAGCCTTTGCCACTGTGCGTGAAGCCAGTAAACGCGTGTTCGGTATGCGTCATTTCGATGTTCAGTTATTGGGTGGCCAGGTTCTGCATCAGGGACGTATTGCTGAAATGCGTACCGGTGAAGGTAAGACACTGACGGCGACACTTCCAACCTATCTGAATGCTGTTACCGGTAAGGGCGTACACGTTGTTACTGTAAACGACTACCTAGCTAAACGTGATGCTGAATGGAGCCGTCCCTTATTCGAATTTCTTGGGCTGACGGTTGGCTGCAATGTGCCAGGCATGAATCACTTCCAGAAAAAGGAAGCATACGCATGCGACATCGTTTACGGCACTAACAATGAATTCGGTTTTGATTATCTACGCGATAACATGGCCTTTAGTCCGCAAGATCGAGTGCAGCGTGAACTGCATTTTGCTGTTGTAGATGAAGTCGACTCCATTCTGATTGATGAAGCCCGTACCCCTTTGATTATTTCAGGTGCGGCGGAAGATAGCTCAGAATTGTATATGCGTATTAACCAGCTTATCCCTGAGTTGGTTCAGCAAGAAAAAGAAGATGAAGAAGGCCAGCATGGCGATGGTGACTTTACTATCGATGAAAAGGCTAAGCAGATCCATTTGACCGAGCATGGTCAGATTCATATTGAGCAAATCCTGCAGCGTGAAGGCATGTTAGGACAGGACGACTCTCTGTTCAATGCGGGTAACATTTCCTTACTGCATCACGTCAATGCCGCACTGCGCGCGCATAAACTGTTCCAGCGAGATGTAGATTACATTGTCAAAGATGATGAAGTCGTCATTGTTGATGAACATACTGGCCGTACGATGGAAGGCCGTCGCTGGTCAGAAGGTTTACACCAGGCTGTTGAAGCTAAAGAAGGTGTGAAGATTCAGAATGAGAACCAGACTCTTGCATCTATCACCTTCCAAAACTACTTCCGTCTATATGACAAGCTAGCGGGGATGACAGGTACTGCTGATACTGAAGCTTTCGAATTCCAACATATTTATGGTCTGGAAACCGTCATTATTCCGACGAACCGCCCAATGCAGCGTGATGATAAGGCGGACCTGATCTACCTTAGCGCGGAAGAAAAATACGAAGCTATCGTAGAAGACATAAAAGAATGTGTGAAACGAGGTCAACCGACACTGGTTGGTACTGTGTCTATCGAGAACTCAGAGTTGCTTTCTCGGATTCTCAAAAAGGCCAAAATCCCGCATAAAGTTCTGAATGCGAAATTCCATGCACAGGAAGCTGAAATTGTTGCACAGGCGGGTAAATCTGGCGCCGTTACCATTGCTACCAACATGGCGGGCCGTGGTACTGATATCGTGTTAGGTGGTAACTGGCAGGTTGAAGTCGAAAAGCTGGAAAACCCAACAGCTGAGCAAGTTGAAAAGATCAAAGCCAAATGGAAGGAAGCACATGACCAAGTGCTGGCAGCTGGAGGTTTGCACATTATTGGTACAGAGCGCCATGAATCGCGTCGTATCGATAACCAGCTACGTGGTCGAGCAGGCCGCCAGGGTGATCCGGGCTCTTCACGTTTTTACCTGTCTCTTGACGATGCACTGATGCGTATTTTCGCCTCAGAAAAAATGGCTAATATGATGAAGCGTTTGGGCATGAAAAGGGGTGAAGCAATTGAGCACCCGTGGGTAACTCGTGCCATTGAAAATGCACAGCGTAAAGTGGAAGGTCGAAACTTTGATATTCGTAAGCAGCTGCTTGAGTACGATGACGTTGCTAATGACCAGCGTAAAGTTATCTATGAACAGCGTAATGAGCTGTTAGACGCCACCGATATCAGTGAAACGATTCAGGCTATCCGTGATGATGTAGTTACAGGGGTAATTGACCAGTATATCCCACCGCAATCATTAGACGAATTATGGGATATTCCAGGCCTTGAAGATCGTATCCGTTCTGACTTTATGATTGATTTACCAATTCAGCAATGGTTGCAGGAAGACAACAAATTGTTTGAAGAAAAGCTGCGCGAACGCATTCATGGAGAGATAGTAGGCGCTTACCAGGCGAAAGAGGAAATGGTTGGCCCTGACGTACTGCGTCAGTTTGAGAAAGCTGTGATGCTGCAAAATCTGGATAGTCACTGGAAAGAGCATTTGGCTGCCATGGATCACCTGCGTCAGGGTATTCATCTTCGTGGATACGCGCAAAAGAACCCTAAACAGGAATATAAGCGTGAATCTTTTGAGCTGTTCTCAGACATGCTGGAAAATCTAAAATCAGAAGTGATCACTATTTTGAGCAAAGTGCGAGTTCGTGCTGAGTCTGATGTAGAAGCGGTAGAAGAGCAACGCCGTCAGGCTGATGATGTGCCTAAGCACTACGCCCATGAAAGTGCTGACGAATCGCAAGACGAGGGCGTAGGTATGCGTCAGGGGCCAAAAGTGGGTCGTAACGATCCTTGTCCATGTGGCTCAGGTAAGAAGTTTAAGCAATGCCACGGTAAATTGAGTTAATTTATCCGTGAGCCATGCGCAACCAGAGTTGAGGGCTGGATGAAACGCTATTTTTTAGCTCTGGTTGTTGCATTATTATTGCAGGCTTGTCAGTCTGCACCCATCGTTTATTCAGTCGGTCAAATCACGACTCCTCAGGGAGAAATACTGGTTTGGCTATATTCAGATACTCCGAATCACAAGCAGGCGTTTCTGCAACTGGCGCAGGAACATTACTGGGATAGTTATACCTTTAATCGGGTAATCAACGGATTTGTGATCCAGGGGGGATGCCCTGATACTCCTGAAGGGTTTGCCGATTCACCACACCTGTTAGCGCCAGAATTTAATGCTGGACATCAGCATATTTATGCTGCTTTTGGAGCAGGACGAGATGATAACCCGGATAAATTGTCGGCAGCCTGCCAATTTTATATTGTCCAAAACCCGGATGGATTGGCGAGATTAGACGGTAATTATATGATCTACGGCCACGTTATTAAGGGAATGGACGTTGTTGAAACAATTGCTAAGTTACCCACCAATGAGGATGATGAGCCATTACTACCGGTGTCATTAAAGGTGAGAGTAATTGAATTGAATCGCTCTCAGTTATTGTCTATGGGTGTGCCTTCTGCCTGGATAACCCCCTAGTCCTAGTCTATTTACCAATTATATCACCTTCATCGGAGTGAACATGAAGCGCATAGAAGTTGCCGTTGGCGTTATTTTACGTGGCAAAAATATCTTTATCAGCAAACGTGCCGATCATTTGCATCAAGGCGGAAAATGGGAATTCCCAGGCGGTAAACGTGAGTTGGGAGAGTCATTTTCTCAGGCTTTAGCCAGAGAACTAGATGAAGAAATCGGAATACAGGTTGTGCATGACATCCCGCTTATTCACATAGAGCATGATTATACAGATAAGCAGGTATGTCTTGATGTGCGGATTGTCGATGAATTTGAAGGGGAACCTGAGAACCAGGAAGGACAAATCTCAATGTGGGCAAGCATCGAGGAATTAACTAATTTGGAGTTTCCCGATGCTAATCAACCGATTATCCAGGCAGTAAAAGACTACCTGGGATAATATTCCGTGACTTAATGATCCCGAAAGAAACTGTCGCCCTGTTGAGCCAACATGGCCTCAATCTCTTCAATGTCGGGTAATGCGCGTTCCAGTTCTTCCTGAGTGGCTTGTGCGGGGATACGTTTTTCTTCCGCCGCCCATTCTCCTAAATCAATCAACTGACAGCGCTTGCTACAAAAAGGGCGGAACGGACTCTCAGCACTCCATTCGACTTCAGACTGGCAGGTTGGGCAGTTAACTTTCATAAACATCTCGTAATAGCATCGTTATGGCTGAATTATAACAGTTCTTCTGGAGCCGTGGTTGCAGATACTTAGCAGCACGCCATACGGAAGCTGACACTTTCTTCCACATTGATACTGCCTTTCAAATCTGGTTGGAACAACGTGAAGCGGATTGCATAGCGATATTTATTGCCGCTCAAGGTTGGAAAATAGCCGCAGTTTGCTGGGCTTAAAATACGGATAAGTTCATTTTTATCATCCGCGATACCCTGGTAAAACCCATTTTCTGCGGTGATGGAAGTGAAGCGTCCTCTCTCGCGCAAAAATGAGAGAGTAATGCAAATTGCATCGTTGATAATGGTTAATTCTTGCAACCATATTTTAATGTCTTGTTTTTTAAGCGCGTCTGGCTGCTTAAGCCAATAGTGCAAATTAGGCAGGTCGCAGGGGGATGTGCCGCCCGGGATGGCAAACCGTTGACGGATTGAACCCAGAAAACGGTCATCTTTTAAGTTACTGGCCACACGCTTTACGCTTTTGAGTTGCTCGCGTAAACGTAGAATTTGTTGCAAGGTAGCTTGCAATGCCTCGTTATCAATTTGAGGGTGTTGTGACCAATAAACTAAATTTTTCTCGTGTAACTCGATGTCTTTAAGCATGTCATTACGTATGTCGAGGCGATCTAACAAGTCGATAAGCGTAAACAGAGCTTCGAAAAACTGCATATACTGCCAGTCATTCTGAGCTTCTTTGGCGTAAAATAATTGCTTGAAAAGGGACTCCAGACGCAGATAAGTCCTGACCTTTTCATTGAGAGGAAATTCGTAAAGCGCGTCTGTCATTATAGCTCCCTTAACATTCTTGCGACCGCGAAGAGGGCTATCAGTAATAGGCCTCAGCGGGAAGCAAGCTCCAGATAGGTATGATGGAGTTGGTTAACTTGTTCGATCAAAGCTGATTTGTCTCTATTATTGTCAATGATATCATCAGCTTTTGCCAGTCGTTGTTGTCTGCTAGCTTGAGATTGCATGATTGCCTGAATGTTTTTTCGATCAACACCATCTCTTGAGCTGGCTCTGGCTAGTTGTAGTTCTTCATTAACATCTACTACTAAAACACGGTTAACCATAGTCGTTAAGCCATTTTCGATGAGCAGGGGAACCGCTAAGATACAATAATCAGACTTTGCCTGCTCACATCTCAAGCGCATGGTTTCCCGAATAAGTGGGTGCAATAAACTATTTAGCCATCGTTTTGCTGATTCATCCTGAAAAACTTTTTCCCGCAATGCAGTTCGATTAAGGCTCCCATTTTCAAGCAAAATGTCATTGCCAAATTTTAACTGGATTTTCGATAGGGCAGGCTGACCAGGCTCGACGACCTCTCTGGCAATAAGATCAGCATCAATAATATCAATGCCTAATTCGGCGAAGAGGTCTGATACTGCCGTTTTACCACTGCCGATACCGCCGGTAAGTCCGACTATGAGTTTGCTCATGCCATCACCATCTGCCAGTAACTTTTTGCAATTTTGTCACCATAGAGCAGCGTTAGCCAGCCTGCTATGGCCAGATAAGGTCCGAAGGGAATTGCAAGATTAGTGCCTTTGTTCTGTTTCATCATTAGCACTATGCCGACAATTGCACCAACAAAGGATGATAAAATGACGATGATAGCCAGGTGTTGCCACCCACACCAGGCTCCAAGGGCGGCTAACAATTTGAAATCGCCGTAACCCATACCTTCTTTACCCGTCAGCAGCTTAAAAGCCCAATATACAGACCATAACGACAGATAACCCGCAGCGGCTCCAATAATGGCATCTTTAGGCGAGACGAATACAGACCAGGGGCTGATCAACAACCCTAACCAAAGCAACATTAACGTCAATTGATCTGGAAGCAGCATTTTATCTAAGTCAATAAATGTCATTGCAACCAGTAACCAGGTGGCAATAACGGCAAAAATGAGCGCACCGCCAAAGCCAAAATGGATCGCCGCCCAGGTTGACATGACGGCTGTCAGCAACTCAACCAACGGGTATCGAATTGATATCGGATTCTTGCACTGACTGCATTTACCGCCTAGGACTAGCCAGCTTATGACAGGAATATTCTCCCAGGCGCGAATTTTATGCTGACATTTAGGGCAGGTCGAATCTGGCTTGATAAGGTTGAACTTGCTTTCGACTCCTGTGGATTCTTCGGCATTGAAATAACTTTGGTAATCCCGTTTCCACTGACGTTCCATCATAATGGGAAGTCGGTAAATAACGACATTTAAGAAGCTACCTACCATTAGGCTGACAATGAAGGTCAGGGCAAAAAGCGCCATGGGCGATTGTTCGATCAATTGTATTAGTGCGTGCATGAGCAATGATGTTCTTTAGCTAGGGCGCCAATAGCCTGCCAGAGTTTGGCTAATGGCGCAAAAAAGACTTTAGGATGAATAGATTAGACAACATTACCCATCTGGAATATAGGTAAGTACATGGCGATTATTAAACCACCAATGACGACGCCTAATACCGCCATGATTAATGGCTCGAGTAAGCTCGTTAATCCATCGACCATGTCGTCGACCTCAGCTTCATAGATAGTTGCTATTTTGCCGAGCATTTCATCCACTGAACCTGATTCTTCTCCGATAGCAATCATTTGCACTACCATGTCTGGGAATACATTGGTGGCACGCATGGCAACGTTCATCGGCATACCGCCGGCCACTTCTTTACGAATGAATAGAATGGCGTCTCTAAATACCGCATTTCCTGACGCGCCCGCTGCAGATTCTAGGGCGCCGATAAGGGGAACCCCAGCGGCAAAAGTTGTTGATAGGGTACGGGTAAAGCGTGCGATAGAGGCCTTTTTCAATATTTCGCCCACAATGGGGGCTTTTAATATTTTTGCGTCAACGCTATCTCGTACTTTAGGGGATTTTTTGTGGGCGCGCATAAACATATAGCCTGCGCCACCTAAACCTGCTGCCAGAAATATTCCGTAGTCCTGAACGAAACGAGAGATGCCCAGTACTAACTGAGTAAAAGCCGGCAGCTCTGCACCGAAACTGCTAAATATTTCCTCAAATTGAGGAACAACGAACACCAGCAAAATAATGGTAACAATGAAAGCAACTACTACAACCGCAATTGGGTAGAACATCGCCTTTTTAATTTTTGATTTTAGGGCTTCAGCTTTTTCTTTGTAGGTGGCAATTCGATCGTATATGGTTTCCAGCGCACCTGATTGTTCGCCGGTTTCGACTAAGTCACAATAAAGATCTTCAAAGTGATCCGGGTGTTTACGCAATGCATAGGAAAGCGGATTACCTGCCTTGACTTCATCTGCGACTTCAATCAGCATTTTTCGCATAGATGCTTTGTTGTGACCCTGGGCGATCATGTCAAGTGTTTGGATCAGAGTAACCCCAGCGCTTAGCATGGTGGCTATTTGACGGGAAATGGTACAAATATCCTGTGCGGTAATTTTTTCTCGGCCTTTACCAAATAACGGTTTGGTGAATTTTTTCACTTTGGTGGCAGATATTCCCTGACGGCGAAGTAGATTTTTTGCTTCAGACAAGGAATTGGCAGTGATTTCACCTTTTACAGACTGACCTTTGCGGTTGGTACCATTCCAGACAAAGATATCGGGTGTCTTCGCCATTGGGTTTTCCTTCTAGTTTTAGATTACCGAGTTTACAGACAAAAAAGCCCAGTAAACACTGGGCTTTTTTTCTCATTATGCCAATTGGATTAGCACAGAGTAGTATCGCTACAAGTAGCTTTCCAGGTTACTTTGCCGCTAGCCAGGGTAGGAGTCAGAGTGTAAGTTTTGCCTGCAATGTCAGCATCAGTTGCTGCAGTAGCAACGATAACACCAGCAGTAGTAGACAGACCTACAACACCAGCACCCGCAGTGATGTCAGCAGGAATACCGTTTGAATTACCGTTACAGTTAGTCAGAGCGTTGTTTACCTGAGCACATACTTCAACAGCAGACTTAGCAGATGCAGTTGCGTTAGTTACTTCAGTAAATTTAGCTTTCTGCGTGTAACCCTGATACGCTGGAAGCGCAATGGCTGCCAGAATACCGATAATGGCTACAACGATCATCAGTTCAATCAGGGTAAAACCTTTTTGGTTGGTTTGTGTCATTTTCATGGTTCTCATCTCCAAGCGTTTGTTCAACGCAACTAGTTACTGTTTAGTTGACTTAAGGCCATGTTCCAGGGGGCACTGTCGTATGGCGTTTATTTGATTCCTGTTCAGTATAGATGGAGATGGTCTGGCGACAAGTATGCAGGAGAATACCTGAGTCTCTGTTTCAAAACTGAGCAGACGCGTTAGTTAACGCGTCGCTCAATCACCCGTAGAGACAGGTCTATTGCTTGGATGTGCTTGGTTAATGCACCTGAGGATATAAAATCTACCTGAGTATCTGCGAGCTCGCGTAAACGGGCTTTAGTGATATTTCCTGATACCTCGAGTTTGCTTCTGCCCTGATTCAGGGATACCGCTTTACGAATATCCTCCAGGCTGAAATTGTCTAACATGATGATATCAGCGCCTGCGTCGAGGGCTTGATTGAGCTCGTCAATATTTTCAACTTCCACTTCAACGGGCTTGCCTGGAGCTAGGTGTTTTGCCTGGGTGACTGCTGCATTGATAGAGCCACACGCCATAATATGATTTTCTTTGATCAGGAAGGCATCAAATAGTCCAATTCGATGGTTGACACCTCCGCCACAGGTGACAGCGTACTTTTGTGCCATACGCAGGCCGGGTAATGTTTTACGTGTATCAAGTAGTTTGGTGTTAGAGCCAGCCAGCTCAGCAACACATTCGGCCACGAGAGTAGCCGTTGAAGATAAGGTTTGCAGAAAATTCATCGCAGTGCGTTCGCCGGTCAAGATGGCTCTGGCGCTGCCGCTGATTTCGCAAATTGGACTATCAGCACTGACTTTATCACCATCCTGTGCAAACCAGGTTATGGTCACATTAGGATCTAACTGAGCAAAAGTCTCTACTGCCCAGGCGCTGCCTGCCAGTACACAATCTTCTCGCGTAATAAGGCGCGCGATGACGTGTTCACTGGCTGGAATTAAATTCGCAGTAATATCTGCACTGTTTTGTGTGGTTGAATAATTGGCGAGGGCGTCGTTGCTGCCCAGATCTTCCGCCAATGCAGCCGTCACATTCGCGGTGATAATTTGCTTGTCTAACATAGGGTACTTCAGTTTTTTGAGTTGGATTGGCGCAATAGCAAAGTATTGCCTTGTTGAATAAAGTCTAACTGGCGCAGGGCACTCATGCCCAACAATATTTCGTCGTCTTGCATACCTGGATTAATGTTGGCTGTCACATCTTCGAGTCGAATTCCTCCCACTGACAGCGAGTCAATTCGTGTGTGTGTCACTTCGATATTACCATTTGCCGTACTCACCCAGTATTTTGCCCCTAATTTCAGACCTAATTTTTTGGCCAGATGTCTGGGAATGGAAACTTGAGTGGCTCCGGTATCCAGCATAAACGTGACGGACTTGCCGTTAATTAAACCATCCACCACATAATGACCGTAGCGGTTTTGATTCAGAATGACTTCGGTTTTACCGTTCTGAAAGCGGGATTCAGGTTCTGCATTGGGGTTAATCTGCTTGTCCAGTAAATCATCGAATACGACTACCAGTAACAACATAGCGGAAGCCCATGCCAGAAGTAACATCCATTTTGCGCCTGACGAACTCGTTACCTGAGGTTCTGATGGGGTCATGTCCTGCACTCGACTTTTTAATCTCCAGCTTTAATAATAACGTCAATTACCAGCAAATATAATAGGTTAACGCGGTTGATTGAAAACGGATGGCTCCAACAAGCCACAAAAATGCCAACAACCCACTGGGATGAGCGAGAGATCGACCAGAAACAGATTAATCTGCTGGTTATCCACAATATTTCTTTACCGCCGGGCAAATTTGGTGGGCCTTATATTTCGCAGTTATTTATTGGAACGTTAGACCCGGACGCTCATCCGTATTTTGAGCATATTGCGCATGTGCGGGTTTCTGCCCACTGTTTAATTAGGCGGGATGGAGCAATCATCCAGTACGTTCCCTTTGATAAACGAGCGTGGCATGCGGGCGTTTCCTGCTTCCAGGGGCGGAGTAAATGTAATGATTTTTCTATTGGTATCGAATTGGAAGGAACCGATCAAATGCCATTTACCGATCAGCAGTACCGCGCACTCATCGATGTCACTCAACAACTACAACAGCAGTATCCAGCGATAGGGCTTGGAAACATAGTTGGGCATAATGATATTGCCCCTGGAAGAAAAACCGATCCTGGTCAGGCATTTGATTGGGCAAGGTATCGCACACAACTTTAATAAAAATAACGTTCTGTTAGTTAAGGAAATTCATGATACTCATTAGTTTGTTGTTAGTTTTGGCAATTGAGCGGATAGTCGCTGTGACGCCTGCCTGGCAATTAAGCCACTACAGTCAGCACTATTTTGGCTTTCTGGCAAAACAGAATTGGTTGTCGGCCAGCATGGGAATGTGGAGTTTGGTGGCTGCTGTTGCTTTGCCGCCACTCACGTTGCATTTGCTTCTTGTCGATTTGCACTCGCCATTGATTTACTTTGCTGTTGCCACGGTCACCTTACTGGTATCCGTTGGTTGTCCTGTCACGCGTAATTTGTATCGCTCGTTTTTGCATGCGGCCAATAGGGGGGATCTGGAAGCCTGTGATCTGTATACCCAGCAAATCAATGATGGCTATGATTGTAAAAGTCTTGGGCAAACCCTGGTTTGGCTTAATTATCAGCACTATGGTGCGGTCATCCTGTGGTTTGTCGCGTTTGGTCCTGCTGGAGCGCTGTTTTATAGTCTCGGCAGAACCATGACTCAGCACCTATATAGAAACGAAAATCCTTTATACGAACAAGCTGCTAAACTGATGTGGATTTTAGATTTTGTGCCAGTACGCATTACCACCTTTGGTCTTGTGTTAATGGGCAATTTTTCGCGGGCGTTTCCTGTTTGGTTGGGTTACTTACCTGACCCAGCCATTCCTGCAAGAAGCTTGTTAAATCAGGTTACCGAAAAGGCAGAAGATGTTCGTCCTGACTCGGTAAATTGTTCTGAAGAACCCTGTGCACTGGTGCGTTTAGCGAAGCGCAACATTATTTTTCTGCTGGTGATTATTTCCTCTCTTACCCTTGCTGGTCAGCTTGTTTAATTGGTCTGACCACTATAATAAGAGGCCTTAAAGGCCTCTTATCTTTATTACTTTAGTTCAAATATCCATCATTTTAACTATATTTTAACCTGGTTTTTGCTTTGCCTATTTACCTCGGGCGATTGCTGGTTTAAGCTAAAAGGGTCAAATGGTCTTACCAATTTGGTTTGTTTGGTAAACTACTATGAATTTTCTCGCCATTGCCGGTGTATTTCTGCGGCAGTGGCGTTTGCGCATATCTGACTGGACACGATGCAACGAATTCAATCGAAAAAATTGTCTGATGTAATTGCCGAGCAGCTGGAGGGGATGATCCTTGACGGTTCGTTGTTGGCCGGACAAAAGCTGCCACCTGAACGTGAATTGGCAGAAAACTTTGCTGTGTCCCGACCTTCTTTACGTGAGGCTATTCAGAAGCTTGAAGCGAAAGGACTGGTGTATCGCAAGCAAGGCGGCGGCACGTTTGTTAAACGCAAGCTGACCGCAATGGTGGCGGATCCGTTATTGGAAATGATCGCCACCCGACCTGAAACTCAGTTTGATTTGCTCGAGTTTCGTCATGCATTAGAGGGTATGGCTGCCTACTACGCTGCGTTGCGCGGTCAGCCGGAAGAATGTGCTGCATTGAAACGTGCCCTCGACCAGTTGCCAGCAGAAACTGATGACAAAGATGCCGAAGCAGGCGCAGTGTCGGACTTTTATTTGCTCATGGCCCAGGCCAGTCACAATATCGTGCTGCAACACGTGATGCGTAGTTTGCAGCCTATGCTGAAAGACAATATTCAGCGCAACTTTTTGGTTTTGGCGAATCAGCCAGGGGTGACAGAGCAGATGTCTCGCCACCGCCGAATGATTGTCGATGCCATTATTGCTCAGGACCCGGAACAGGCCCGTCAGGCCAGTTACGAGCACTTAGCATATATCGAAGAAACGTTGCTCAATATCAATCGTCAGGACTCGCGTATGCAGCGGGCTTTGCGACGTATTGAAGTAACACCCCGGGGATAACCGGGAATCAGGCCAGCAATTGCTGGTCTGCTGCTAACAGGCAGAGTGGTGTTGTGTCATCCATACACGCTGCTCTGAGTACAACTGAAAATTAACAAAAGGAAAGCACCATGACAGATATGATGCATCCGGATGTGGATCCACAAGAAACGCAGGAATGGTTAGACGCGTTAGAAGCCGTGCTATCAGAAGAGGGTATTGATCGAGCTCACTATTTATTAGAAGGCCTGATCGAAAAAGCACGTCGCAGTGGCGCTCACTTACCGTACACAGCAACCACGGCTTATATCAACACTATCCCGGCAGGTCAGGAACCGACAATGCCAGGCGATCAAACCATCGAAGCGCGTATTCGTAGCGCGATCCGCTGGAATGCATTGATGATGGTGTTACGTGGTTCGAAGAAGAACCTGGAACTGGGTGGACACATCTCAAGTTTCGCCTCTTCAGCCATGCTTTACGATGTGGGTTTCAACCACTTCTTCCGCGCGCCAAATGATAAAGACGGCGGCGATTACCTGTTTATTCAGGGGCACGTTTCTCCAGGCATTTATTCTCGTGCTTACGTTGAAGGTCGCTTGACCGAAGACCAGTTAGACGGTTTCCGTCAGGAAGTAGACGGCAAAGGTCTGTCTTCTTATCCGCACCCGAAATTGATGCCAGACTTCTGGCAGTTCCCGACAGTATCCATGGGCTTAGGGCCAATGCAGGCCATTTACCTGGCCCGCTACCTGAAATATTTAACCAACCGTGGTCTGAAAGATTGTTCTGATCAGCGCGTATGGTGCTTCATGGGTGACGGCGAGTGTGATGAGCCAGAGAGCTTGGGTGCAATCGGCCTGGCAGCGCGCGAAGGGCTGGATAACCTGACATTCGTAATCAACTGTAACCTGCAGCGTTTGGATGGTCCGGTACGTGGTAACGGTAAAATCATTCAGGAACTGGAAGGTACTTTCCGTGGCGCAGGCTGGGAAGTGTTCAAGGTTATCTGGGGTCGCTACTGGGATCCGCTGTTAGCCCGTGATACCTCTGGTAAGCTGTTGGATCTGATGAATGAAACCGTTGACGGTGAGTACCAGAACTTTAAGTCTAAAGGCGGTGCTTACACCCGTGAACATTTCTTCGGTAAATATCCTGAGCTGAAAGAAATGGTTGCCAATATGTCTGACGATGACATCTGGCGTCTGAACCGTGGTGGTCACGATCCAGTCAAAGTTTACGCTGCTTACAAGCGTGCATCTGAGACCAAAGGTCGTCCACAGGTGATCCTGGCCAAGACCGTAAAAGGTTATGGTATGGGCGCTGCCGGCGAAGGCAAAAACATTGCTCACCAGGTTAAGAAAATGGACATGGATGCGATCAAGCACTACCGTGACCGTTTCAACATGCCGATCAAAGATGACGAGCTGGAAACCCTGCCTTACTTCAAATTTGCTGAAGGCAGCGAAGAGATGACCTATCTGCGTCAGCGTCGTGATGCATTGCATGGTTACATGCCGCGTCGTCTGCCAGCGTCTACTGAAGAGCTGCCAGCGCCGCCATTGTCTGCCTTTGATGCTATTACCAAAGGGTCTGGCGATCGTGAAATCTCTACCACCATGGCGTTTGTACGTGTACTGACGGCGATGTTGAAAGACAAGCAAATCGGTAAACGTGTTGTCCCTATTATTCCGGATGAAGCCCGTACTTTTGGTATGGAAGGTTTGTTCCGTCAGGTCGGTATTTACTCTAGCCAGGGACAAAAATATGAACCGCAGGATTCTGATCAGGTAGCCTACTACCGTGAAGACACCAAAGGTCAGGTATTGCAGGAAGGTATTAACGAGCTGGGCGCCATGTCTTCATGGTTAGCTGCTGCGACGTCTTACTCGACTAACAACCTGCCGATGATCCCGGTATACATCTACTACTCTATGTTTGGTTTCCAACGTGTTGGTGACCTGGCATGGGCGGCAGGTGACAGCCAGGCACGAGGTTTCTTAGTGGGTGGTACTGCCGGTCGTACAACCCTGAACGGTGAAGGTTTGCAGCACCAGGATGGTCACTCGCACATTCAAGCGGGCTTGATCCCTAACTGTGTTAGCTACGATCCTACTTATGCATATGAAGTAGCAGTGATCACGCAAGACGGTATCCGTCGTATGTATCAGGATCAGGAAAATATCTTCTACTACCTGACCGTGATGAACGAAAACTACGTTCAGCCAGCCATGCCAAAAGGTGTGGAAGAAGGCATCGTTAAAGGTATCTACTCACTGGATAAAGTTGGCTCTGAGAAGAGCAAGCTGAAAGTGAAGCTGCTAGGTTCAGGTACTATCCTGCTGCAGGTACGTGAAGCTGCTGCCATTCTGGCTGAAAAGTATGGTGTAGCCAGCGAAGTGTATAGCGTGACCTCGTTCAACGAACTGGCACGCGATGGTCTGGATTGTGAGCGTTATAACATGCTGCATCCAGAAGCCGCTGAAAAAGTGCCTTACATCACCAAAGTGTTGTCTGAAGGTTTCGACGGCCCAACCATTGCTGCGACTGACTATATGAAGTCATACGTAGATCAGGTACGTGCGTTTGTACCAGGTCAATATAAAGTGCTGGGTACCGATGGTTTCGGTCGTTCGGATAGCCGCGCGAATCTGCGTCACCACTTCGAAGTTGATGCCAAATATATCGTTGTTGGTGCATTGCATGAACTGGTGAAGGCTGGCTCTCTGGATAAGAAAGAACTGGCAAAAGCCATTGCCGAATTCGGCATCGATCCGGAAAAACTTAACCCGCTGTACGCATAATCGAGGAGGAGAAAATAATGTCACAACTTAAAGATGTGCTTGTCCCCGATGTTGGTGGTGATGAAGTTGAAGTAATCGAAATCTGTGTTGCCGTTGGCGACACAGTAGAAGCTGAAGACGCACTGGTAACCGTTGAAAGCGACAAGGCAAGCATGGATATTCCTGCGCCTTTCGCCGGTAAAGTGGCAGAAATCTTGGTAAGCGTTGGCGACAAGGTAAACCAGGATAAATTGATCATGAAATTTGAAGCCGCTGATGGCAGCGCTGCTGAAGTAGAAGTGGCCGCACCTGCGGCTGCTGCTCCGGCAGAGCCTGCACCAGCACCTGTTGCAGAAGCGCCAGTCGCAGCACCTGCACCAAGCGGTGCCAGCGAAGTGATTCAGGTGAAAGTGCCTGATATCGGTGAATCCGGTGAAGTGGATATCATTGAAGTACTGGTGGCGGAAGGCGACGTGATTGAAGCCGAAGCAGGCCTGATCACCATTGAAACTGACAAAGCCACCATGGATGTGCCTGCGCCAAAAGGCGGCAAGGTAGTGAGCCTGAAAGTGAAAGTGGGCGATAAGGTCTCTGAAGGTTCTTACATTCTGGATCTGGAAGTGGCGGGCAGCGCCCCTGCGGCCTCTGCGCCTGCAGCTACTCCCGTTGCCAGTGCACCGGCGCCAGTGGCGGCAGCCGCACCAGTTGCTTCGCCTGCTGTATCTTCTGCACCTCAGATTATTGAAGTCAAAGTGCCGGATATCGGCGGTGACTCAGGCGTTGATGTGATTGACGTGCTGGTGGCCGTTGGCGATAGCATTGCCAAAGAAGACGGTCTGATCACTCTGGAAACTGACAAAGCGACCATGGACGTGCCAGCCCCTCAGGCCGGCGTCGTTAAAGAGCTCAAAATCAAGGTGGGCGATAAGGTCTCCGAAGGCTCACTGATCCTGATGCTGGAAGTGGCTGGCGCACCTGCTGCCGCTGCTCCGGTCGCGGCAGCGCCTGCACCTGCGCCTGTTGCAGCTGCGCCTATGGCACCTGCTGCACCGCGTCCAGCGCCTGTTCCTCATCATCCGTCTGCGGGTGAAAAGGGTAAGTCAGGCAAAGTACATGCGTCGCCGTCTGTACGTCGTCTGGCCCGTGAATTTGGTGTGGATTTAACCCTGGTATCAGGTAAAGGTCCTAAAGGCCGTATTCTGAAAGAAGACATTCAGTCGTATGTGAAATACGAATTGAGTCGTCCTAAAGCCACAGCGGGTGCGGTTGCACAAGGCGGTGGTGGTCTGCAGGTGATTGCGCCGCCAAAAGTGGATTTCAGCAAATTCGGTCAGGTTGAAGAAGTAGCACTGACCCGAATTCAGAAAATCTCTGGCCCGAATCTGCATCGTAACTGGGTGACTATCCCGCATGTTACGCAGTTCGAGGAAGCAGATATCACTGAAATGGAAGCGTTCCGCAAAGAGCAAAACGTAGTTGCTGAGAAACGCAAGCTGGGTGTGAAAATCACTCCGCTGGTGTTCATGATGAAAGCCGTTGCCGACGCTCTCAAAGCCTACCCGGTATTTAATTCTTCGCTGTCTGAATCAGGTGAAAGCCTGATCATGAAGAAATATTTCCATATCGGGATTGCTGTTGACACCCCGGGAGGCCTGGTGGTGCCGGTAGTACGTGATGTTGATCAGAAAGGTATCTACGAGCTTTCACGTGAATTGACTGAAATCAGTATCAAAGCCCGTGATGGCAAACTGAAAGCTGCGGATATGCAGGGCAGTTGTTTCACGATTTCGAGCCTGGGTGGCATTGGCGGTACTGCCTTTACGCCTATCGTGAATGCGCCGGATGTGGCCATTCTAGGGGTATCGAAAAGTGAAATTAAGCCGAAGTGGAACGGAAAGGACTTTGAACCTCGCCTGATGTTGCCATTGTCACTGTCTTACGATCACCGTGTGATCGATGGTGCCCTTGCAGCGCGTTTTGCTGTGCACTTAAGCACTGTGCTTGGCGATATCCGTAATCTGCTTCTGTAATCAGACCAAAGGTATTGCAGGTTATCTGTTTTTTAGCCAGATAACCTGCAAATATCCGCAAAGAAATCAACCTTTTCTTTGCTAACTTGCCACTCGGCAGGTAAAATTTTGGCGGTCTGAAAGGAAAACCCAAAAAAAGTCAAATTGAGGTCATAATGAGCGAAATTAAAACTCAGTTGGTAGTAATCGGTGCAGGTCCTGGTGGGTACTCTGCAGCGTTTCGTGCTGCCGACTTAGGTATTGAAACTGTATTGGTTGATGCCCGTGAAACGCTGGGCGGCGTATGTTTGAACGTCGGCTGTATCCCTTCTAAAGCATTGCTTCACGTTGCTAAAGTTATTGATGATGCCAAAGAAATGGCTGCTCACGGTGTTAGCTTTGGTGAGCCACAAATCGATCTGGACAAAATCCGTGGTTGGAAAGACAGCGTTGTTAGCCAACTGACCAAAGGTCTGGCTGGCATGTCGAAAATGCGTAAAGTTAACCATGTTATCGGTTACGCTAAATTCACTGGCAGCAACACTGTTGAAGTGGAAGGTAAAGACGGTAAAACCACTATTACTTTCGATAACGCTATTATTGCTGCGGGTTCAGAACCTGTGACTCTGCCATTCATTCCTCATGATGATCCTCGCGTAATTGATTCTACTGGCGCACTGGAAATGGCCGATGTGCCAGAGAAAATGCTGGTACTGGGCGGTGGCATCATTGGTCTGGAAATGGGCACTGTATACCGTTCACTGGGTTCTCAAATCGACGTAGTTGAGTTCCTGGATCAACTGGTTCCTGCTGCTGATAAAGACATCATCAAGGTTTACCAGAAGTACGTGAAAGACAAATTCAACGTGATGCTGGAAACCAAAGTAACCGCAGTTGAAGCGAAGAAAGACGGTCTTTACGTAACCTTCGAAGGCAAGCAAGCGCCTGCTGAAGCTGTGCGTTACGACAAAGTATTGGTTGCAGTTGGTCGTCGTCCTAACGGTGGTCTGCTGGCGGCTGACAAAGCCGGTGTTAACGTTGACCAGCGTGGCTTTATCTCTGTTGATAAGCAAATGCGTACCAACGTTCCGCACATTTATGCGATCGGTGACCTGGTGGGTCAACCTATGCTGGCGCACAAAGCGGTACACGAAGGTCACGTAGCGGCCGAAGTGATTGCTGGTAAGAAGCATTACTTCGATCCTAAGTGCATTCCTTCTGTGGCTTACACAGATCCAGAAATTGCTTGGGTGGGTGTGACTGAGAAAGAAGCCAAAGAGAAAGGCCTGAGCTATGAAACAGCCACTTTCCCATGGGCTGCTTCTGGTCGTGCTATCGCCTCTGGTCGTACTGAAGGTCAAACTAAGCTGATTTTCGATAAAGACTCAGGTCGTGTTATCGGTGGTGCTATGGTAGGTATCAACGCTGGCGAAATGCTGGGTGAAATCGGCCTGGCCGTTGAGATGGGGGCTGACGCAGAAGACGTGGCACTGACTATCCACGCTCACCCAACGCTGAACGAATCTATCGGTCTGGCGGCTGAAATCTTTGAAGGCAGCATCACTGACCTGCCGAATCCAAAAGCAAAGAAAAAATAAGTTGCTTTGAAGATTGAAAAAAGGGCCTTTTGGCCCTTTTTTGTTTTCTGTTTACAATTTTTCACAAATTTTACCCCTCTGCATTTTGCCCCTTATCACGACAGGCTTTACACTGGTGGTGCGAAATCGTTATAAATTAGATGGTTAATTAATAAACCATTAAATAAAAACTACAACTAAAGTCAGCAGGGCTGAACATCTTCCAAGGAAATACAAATGAAGAAACTATCAATCATCGCCGCGTGCGTTGCTATGGGCTTGGGCCTGTCAGCGTGTTCACCGGCACCTGAAACTAAGGAATCAAGTGCCAGTGTTGCGCCAGTTGCGAAAACCAGCGGCATTGATATGGCAGCAGTAGATAATAGTGTTCGTGCTCAGGATGACTACTTTGACTACGTAAATGGTACCTGGTTAAAGACTACTGAGATTCCTGCGGATAAATCACGCTATGGCATGTTTAACGTGCTGTATGATCAAACACAGGAACAACTAAAAGCCCTTATTCAGGAAGCGGCAGAATCACACGCACAAGCCGGTACGAATAATCAAAAGCTGGGCGACATGTATAACAGCTACATGAATGAGGCTCTGGCGAATGAATTAGGCTTAACGCCTTTAAAAGGCATGCTGGATGAAATCGCAGCGATTAATAACAGCAGCGATGTTGCCGCTGAAATGGGCAAATTGTACAAATATGGCGTTGGCAGCACCTTTGGCTTTTACGTTTACCCAGATGCGAAAGATCCGACTAAACACGCCATGTGGTTGTATCAAAGCGGCCTGACCATGCCTGACCGCGATTACTATCTGAAAGATGGTGAGAAGTTTGAGAACTTCCGTAAGGCGACTGTTCAGTATATGGCTGACATTTTGGCTGCTGCTGGGTATGACGATGCTCAGGGCTATGCGGAAAAAGTATTCGCCGTAGAAAAACTGACGGCAGAGAAGCATCTGACCCGCGTCGAAAGCCGCGATGCAGAGAAAAACTACAATAAGCGCACTGCAGAAGAAGTTAAGGGCCTGTTGAAAGGCTTTGACTGGCAGGCTTATGCCGATGCCTCTGGCATTGGTCAGGTTGACGAAATGATTGTGCGTCAGTATGCCTATTTTGAAGCATTGGGCGCTCTAATGGCGTCAGTGGATATTGACACCTGGAAAGCCTATATGACGTTCAACCTGGTGGATAGCTATGCCCCTCGTCTGAATAAAGAACTGGTCGATCTTAGCTTCGCGTATCACAGCACCACCTTAAATGGCGTGCCTGAGCAGCAACCTCGTTGGAAGCGTGCAGTAGCCGCGACCAGTGGTGTGTTAGGTGAAGTATTGGGAGAACAGTACGTTGCCCGTCATTTTAGCCCGGAAGCCAAAGCGAAAATGGAAGCCCTGGTAGCTAACCTGACTAAAGCTTATGGCGAAAGTATCAAAAATATTGACTGGATGACAGATGCGACAAAAGAGAAGGCGTTAGAAAAACTGTCTAAGTTCACGCCTAAAGTGGGTTACCCAGACAAATGGCGCGATTATTCGGGTTTAACTATTCAGGCCGATGATTTGGTGGGTAACTACCTGCGTTCAAGTGAATTTGAACATGATTATGAAACCGGTCTGATTGGTAAGCCGGTGGATCCTGCCGACTGGGGCATGACACCGCAAACCATCAATGCTTATTATAGCCCGACCCGCAATGAAATCGTGTTCCCAGCAGGTATTCTGCAGCCGCCATTCTTCAATATGGAAGCGGATGATGCTGTTAACTATGGTGCGATCGGTGCAGTGATTGGTCACGAAATTGGTCATGGATTTGATGACCAGGGTTCTAAATACGATGGTGATGGCAATCTGAACAGCTGGTGGACGGAAGAAGACCGAGCTGCATTTGAACAGCGCACCAAAGCTCTTTCTGCGCAATATAGCGCGTTTGAGCCGATCGAGGGCGTGCATGTGAACGGCGATCTGACTCTGGGTGAAAATATCGGAGATTTGTCTGGCGTCACCATTGGCTATAAGGCTTATCACATGTCACTAGGCGACCAGGCCGCACCAGTGATTGATGGCCTGACAGGCGATGAGCGCTTTTTTATGGGCTACGCTCAGGTATGGCGAGGTAAAACCCGTGATGATGCGTTACGCGCCCGTTTGCTGAGCGACCCGCATTCGCCTGGTCAGTACCGAGTGTTGGGTATTCTGCCTAACGTTGAAGCCTTCTATCAGACCTATGATGTGAAAGAAGGTGATAAAATGTATCTGCCACCAGAACAACGTGTATCTATCTGGTAAGACATAGTCGAAAACCTATAAAGGGTCCTGATGGACCCTTTTTTATGCTTAGGATTTCTATTTTGCCAAGCAACTCTTACACTAGCTAGACTGATTAAAAAAGGTGCGTACTTGTGGAACAGCTGGAGTTTTTTGATATACCCAGTCCCTGCATTGGTGTTTGCCAGTCCGGGCCACGGGGCTATTGTCTGGGGTGTTATCGCTCCCGGGATGAGCGCCTGCATTGGTTAAAACTAGACAATGACACCAAACGCAAGATTGTTAAAGCCTGTTATATGCGTAAGCGTCGGGCCGAATCGCGCCAAACAACTGCTCAGGCGATTGCGGCTGACCCTGTGCAAACCCTTTTATGGCAAGATGAGAGCTAGCGCTCGCTTGCTTTATATGGTTGCCAGTGGTGCTCTGGCTGTGCCAGACGATCAGCAATAATCCGCAACGAATCTGAGTGATAGCTAATGCCTAAATGGCTGCTATCAACTTCAATGTTTTCAAAATGATCATGGGCCAGGGCGGCATCCTGCATACAGGCTCGCCAGTGGGCGACACCATCCGTCGGAGAATAAATCGCAGTGCAGGGGACTGGTGGAACAATTCTGGCCTTGTGTACCAGGTCGGCTTTGGCTTCATTGGTGTCTTTGTGCAGCATTCTAAACAATTTAGCTGGTTTAGGCGCACCGGTGGCGGCGTCATTAAACGGGCTTCCCAGACATATGACCTGACGGATACAATCGGGAATATGGCGAGCGACTTCTCTGGCCTGAATTCCCCCCAGACTCCAGCCAATTAAACTGACTTTTGATTGATGGGCTTCGCTGACATTTTTTACCACGTCGGCCAATTCCTCGTTGATGCCAGATTGTCCACTGACTAATTCTTTACCCAAATTTCGGCCTAAGCCCCAGCCATAGGTCGCATAGCCTTTCATACGTAAAAAGGATCGCAGTGGACCGGTACTGGCATCTGTGGTCAAAAATCCCGGCACGACAACAACCGGATGGCCATCGCCCCGTGGGGTTTGCAGTAAAAAAGGTAATTGAATTATGCTGTTAGTAAATTCCAGCACACAGCGGCTTTCAAGCAATATGCCAGTAAAAAATGGTACGGGAAGTTCGACGGGGTTTGGCATCAGGACTATTCTGGTGATGGAGTATATTAAAAATGATTAGGGATAATCGGAAGAATTTCAATTTTCTGCCACTGGATCTCTGAGAATTTAGTTAGGGTATTTAATTATACATTCTGATACCAACGCCCTTTTTTCTCCGACGAAACTGGTCTGCAATTATTAAACGCTTGTTTATAATTGGCATTCCAATTTGTAAACCGCAAGAAATGAGATAACGGTTTAATCATGCAATTAAAGCAATACACACGAAAAGCGACAAAATCTTTTACGTTGCCTGATATCTGTCACAAGGTCAGGGCAATGCTGGATGACCAAAGTTCACACATGGATGATATTGCTGAACTTATTGCACAGGACCCTGCACTAACCTCGAAATTATTACGCCTGGCCAACAGCGCACTATTTCGCTTTCCCTCACAAATTCACAGTATTGCGAAGGCTGTCAATGTTATCGGTGGCGAGGCACTCTACAACCTGGTGATAGCCGAAACTGCGCGCAGTGTTATTGAACACTTTGGTGAAGAGCCCATCGATGTAAATCGCTTCTGGCGTCAAAGTGTATTGTGTAGCTTGTTGGCGAAAGACCTCGCGCGAATGGCGAAAATTCGTGGCAGTGAACGCTTCTTTGTTTTGGGGCTATTGCATAACTTAGGCGAATTAATTGTGGCGTCTCAGACGCCGGAACTGGCGACCAAATGCGAGCAGGCTGGATTGGATCTGGCCCCATGGAAACATCAACAAGAGATTTTCGAATTCACCTATGCTGATTGCAGCGCCGATGTGCTTAAAGCGTGGGGATTACCTGATACTTTGTATCTGCCTATTACCCGCCTTCACGACGAAAAATTTGCTTTGGCCAATAAAGAAGCCGCCGTATTATTAGTCGCGGCTCGTGTGGCATTCAATGAAGTGACTGAAGCCAACGATACCTGTCAGTGGCTTGATGCCAAATTGCTTAATGCCCTCGATTTAACGCCTGACGATATTGACGATTTACTTAAGATGGTCAAGATGGAAGCGACGGGGATACTCGCGCTGATGGGAGTCTAGGACGTTACAAAGAGGCGATAGAAGGTAAAAATTAAATTGAAACTGAATGAGCGTTCAGTTTTATACCTTTTGGTCGTCTTTACACTTGTGTATATGTATGACAAAAAGCGATAATTTCCCAAATAAGCTGAATAATAAATTTTAAGAATGGGAAGTGTGCTAAATGAAGCGACTTTGGGCCAGCCTATTGTGTTTTTCGTCTGCATCCTATGCGCAGATTGATCTACTGCAAACCTTGGATCCTGATGATCCTGTTGTAATCAGTGAAGAACAAACATCTGACTTTACCATGACGGGGGAGTTGGGTGCGCTGATGGTGACGGGGAACACCGATTCGCAGGGATTAAAAGGCGTAGTGCATATTACCCATGACACCGAAATGTGGGATAACCAGTATGATGCCGACGTACTGGTTACCGAAACAGAATCTGAAGATGATGATGGTAACGATGTTACCGAAACCACCGCGCAGCGTGTATTTGCCGCTGCTCAGTTTGACTACAAGCTAACCGATCCTAAAAAGCGTTTATTCATCTACGGTGCCTATGAAGATGACCGCTTTAATGGGTATCGCTATCAGGCTGCGCTGGCGACAGGCTGGAGCACTCAATTGTGGGACGATGGCATTAGTCAGTTTAAATACAGTATCGGCCCTGGCTATGCTGTGTCTGAATTAGAAGATGAAGATGAAGACGTGGATGAGTCAGGCTTGATGGTACGTGCTGCTATTGAGTACAAACTGAAATTGTCAGATACCTCAAGTTTTCGCCAGTTTATCAGTACTCAGGCTGCCTGGGACTATGCTAAAACCCGCATGGAAACCTCTCTGGCGGCGAAGATAAATGGTGCACTGGCAATGAAGCTGGCATTTATTCTCAAACATAACACTGAAGTTGTATCAGATGTTGAAGGGCTGGATACTGAAACGGCGGTAACACTGGTTTACCAGTTTTTTTAATTTCCTGACGAAATATTCAGCAAATAGCTGATAGACTAGAAAACGTTTGAAGCGCATAACCTTAGCCCACTTTATTTCAAGGGAACTCAGGATGATGAAAATGAAGAAATGTGTAATGTTACTTGGCCTGGTTGCTCCAATGGCAGCGATGGCTCAGGATGACGAGCCGGTAAAGCCTTTTTCGATGGATGGTGAGTTTGGTCTGATTGTCACCACGGGTAATACTGAAAGCTCTACTATGAAAGCTAAGCTTTCCGCTCACCAGGAGCTGGAAATGTGGAGTAACGACTTCAGCCTGGAAGGTTTGTACAAACAGGACGAAGACGATGATACCAATAAGAAAGAAACCACCGCGCAAAATATTTATATGGCAGGGCAGGCTAACTATAAGTTATCTAACCCGAATCACCGTTTGTTCTTGTTTGGTTCTTATGAAGACGACCGCTTTAGCAGCTATAACTACCAGTCAACGTTAGCTCTGGGTTGGAGTGAACGTTTATGGGAAACCAAAAAGACCAAATTTGAGTATTCCATCGGTCCGGGTTATGCCTTTGTAGAGACGGATGAGGATGAAGATGAGAGCAGCGTGATTTTACGTGGCTCAATGGATTTTCACTGGAAGATTTCTGAATCTGCAAACTTTAGTCAGCTAGTGAGTACGGAATACGGTCAGTACAATACTAAATCACGTTCCGAAACAGCCTTAACGGCAAAAATTAATGGTTCACTGGCGATGAAATTGTCATTAACCATGGATCATAACTCGAATGTATCTTCCGATACTGAAAAACTCGATACCACCACAGCGGTGACATTGGTGTATACCTTTTTCTAAACCGAGTTTTTCTTCTATCACTCATAAAAAAGCCACCTTGTAAGGTGGCTTTTTTGTTAGGGGGTTATGCTGGTGTTAGTAACTCCAGCGCAGATTCACTGAGTAGTTACGAGGTGCGCCGTAGAACCCCTGAGCCCAGTACAGGCTATTTAGGTACTTCTCATCGGTGAGGTTGTTAATGTTGGCAGAGACGGTAATATCTGAAGTGACATCAAAGCTAGCCATCAGGTTTATCAACGCATAGGCATCCTGATGCGTCACAATGGTCTCTCCTGCATTATCGAACCCTTCCCCGACAGTGCCTTGATTGCGAGAAATATCATCCTGCCATGAAACACTTGCGCCGACTTTGAGCTGTTCCAGTGCGGGTAATCGATAGGTGGTAGATAAACGAATAAGTTGTTCCGGGGTGTAGCCCTTCACTGTATCGTCGCCGCTCAAATCAATATTGGTGTAGGCAAACGTGCCCTGCCAGCCTTCGGCAATTTCACCGGTCAGTTCAATTTCAACGCCTTTACTACTGATCCCTTCGGCGCCATAGTAAACGGTTTCTGGTACGCCTGTTGTCGGGTTAGTGACCTGCTCGTTCGCAGCAACCGCCAGATTTACTTGCTTGATGTCAAAATAAGCGACGGTTAATAGGGCTTTGTCATCCAACAGATCCGTTTTTACACCAATTTCTTTAGCTTCACCTGTGAGAGGGGCTAACTGATTAAAATTGGCGTCCTGTTCGGTTTGCACTTCATAGGTTTCGGTATAGCTGGCGTAAGCCAGTACATCGCTGTTAAATGCGTACGTCAGGCCGGCATAGGGAATCACTTCACTGTCATCCGTGGTGCGGTCTTTACCGTATGAGGCACCATTAGAGCTGGTTGCGTTATACCGAGCGCCAGCAATGAAGGTGAGTTCATCAGTAATAGAAAAACGACCGGCTAGATAGGCTGAACGCTGGAAGATATCGATATCACTGCCACTTTTATAATCGGTAAATTCAGGTAATGGCGTATCGCCATCCCAGTTATCCATTGTCGGCATGGCAGGGAAGCCATTGCCGGTGTGATAGTCATACAAGGAAGTTTCCTGATACTGCAAACGAGACCAGTTTACCCCGGCAACCACTTCATGCATTCTGCCAAACAGGCTAAATTCGCCATTTACATAAAGATCAAACAGGTCCTGTTTATCATCGCGATCGTATTCGCTACCGTAGCCAGTTAAGCCCAGGCCAGTTTCCGCATTTAAGGTGCCATAGGTATAGAACAGCAATGAATCTTCGTCCGTGTCTACATGGCTATAATTCGCACCTAGTTGCCAGTTGTTAGAGAATGTATGTTCCAGGGTGAAAAATAGTCTGTCCTGCACCACTTCCCACGTAGACCAGTCAGCCGCACTGTTGGTGGAACGATCAAAGTTGGTGGGAGTGCCATCTGTATAGTAAAGCGTCAGTGCGCCCCACATATTGCCGTCGGCTGTGCTGCTTTGGTGGCTGACACCCGCGGTGAGCAGGGTATTGTCTGTCACATCTGCTTCAATCACGCCGTAATAGACCTGCTTATTCATTGAATAGCGATCAAGATAAGATTCTTTGTCCTCGGCAGCGACGACGACACGACCACGTACGTTATCACTAAGGCTACCCGATGCGTCTAGGTCTAAGCGTTTATTATCCCAACTGCCAAGTTGAAAATTGGCGCTAATTTGTGTGTCCTGTGTAGGCTTTTTACGGACCATATTTACGGTCGCAGACGGATTACCCATGCCCGTCATTAATCCATTGGCACCACGTACGATTTCAATTTTTTCGAACATGGCGGTATCCATATCGCCATGCAGGTTACCGCTAATAGCAGGTAGGCCAAGTCCATCGATTTGGAAATTGGTAATGTCGAAGCCTCGGGCTCGGTAATAAGTTCGGTCAGTCTCGATTTGCTCTACTGTAATACCTGGAGCGTTTTCCAACGCAGTATTCAAGTCCGTAATGGCAAAATCTTGCAGCTGTGCAGGGCTGATAACGGATATGGATTGTGGTGTTTCCTTGATACTCAGGCTCAGTTTACTGGCTACTTTCGACTTATCGCTCAGATAACCGGAATCTTTAGAACCCATCACGATGACTTTTTCTACACTTTGTGTGTCTGTATTATCGGTTGTTTGGGCGAGTGTTGGGTAAGCGAAGGCAATGCTTATTGCTACTAGAGTTAAGGGTAAGTGCTTTGTCTGGTTCATGTTTTTGCTTAAGAGGCGTAAAAAAACACATGATATTGCAATTGATAATAATTCTCAATAACTTGGGTTGACATATCTTTACATAAGCAGTGCATTTATCGCATATGTACACGGTCCTGGCGTATTTGCATGCAATTTACGCCTTAACTTTTCGCAATTTGTTTCCTCACAGGGTAGGCTAGTAGATTGTTTTAACTAATTTTTTAGATATGGAGTCATCATGCAACGGTGGTTATATGCTGCATGTTCATTGGTTTTGATGGGATGTCAGTCTACACCTGTAGAGGTATTGACATTAAGTCCGTTAACGGCGGAATCTGGTGGTGAATTGGCAGGTAGTCAGGCGAGTGTTGAGTTTGTAAAAGCCGATTTATCCTGGCAGATATTTCCTGCAAAAAAGGCACTGGCGGCAGAAGCTGAACTCTCGTTTGTGAGCCTTGGAAGACTGCAGGAGATGCAGTTGGATCTGGACCCTCGGTTTCATATTGAAAAAATTCAGTTTAATGGCCACAACCTGGCCAGTAATAAGTGGTCAAACCCTCAGGGAAAGTTGAACATTCAATTACCAGCAGTTACACCCAATGGCGTTCCCTTTAAGCTGACAATTGTCTATTCGGGCAAGCCGCATACGGCCAAACACGCGCCATGGGACGGTGGATTTGTCTGGTCGCAGACATCGGAAGGCCTGCCTTGGATTGCAACCGCCGTGCAAGGAGAGGGATGTGATCTTTTCTGGCCATGTATCGACCATCCGATGGGAGAGCCTGAAGACGTCACGATGAATATTAAAGTGCCCGATACTCTGGTTGCTGTTGCGAATGGTCGCCTGACTAACGTAACACAGGAACCGGGCTGGCTGACATACCATTGGCAGACGAAGCACCCTAATACCTACGCTATTGCCCTCAATATTGGTCCCTATGAAAAACTAGAAGCGCCATTTCATAGTCGCTACGGAAATGAATACCCGATGCAATTTTGGTATCTGCGTGGTGAAGAAACTCAAGCCCGAGAGCTGTTTAAAGAATTTCCACAACAGCTGAGTTTCTTCGAAGACATGATTGGTCCGTATCCATTTTCCAGTGAGAAAATGGCAGCTGTTCATACGCCGCATAAAGGCATGGAACATCAAACTATTAATGCCTACGGTAATGATTTTGCCAAATCGAAATACGGTTATGATGATTTACTTCAGCATGAATTAGCCCATGAGTGGTTTGGTAATCAGTTAACGAATAAAGATTGGGATGACTTCTGGTTACATGAAAGTTTTGCCACCTATATGCAACCACTCTATGCCGAATATTTGTGGGGAGACATGGCCTATAAGGCTCAGCTCTATGAAATGCGGCTGGGGTTAAGAAACCGGGTACCTATGGTGTCTGGCAGCAGTAAATTTGAAGAAGAAGTGTACCGGGAAGAAACGGGCCCAGGCATGGATATCTACATCAAAGGAGCGCTTATTTTACATACCCTGCGTGAATATATGGGCGATAAGCGATTCTTTAGTGCTGTACGCGAACTGGTCTATGGTAGTGACACACCGCATCCAAGCATGCTTAAACCTCGATATGCCAGTACTCAGGATTTTGTTAAAATTGTTAGCGATACCATGAAGCGAGATATGAGTTGGTTTTTTAATGTGTACTTGTATCAGGCCGATTTACCTGAGCTGAAAATGATCTCTCAAGGGAATCAGGTGCAGCTGCGTTGGGATACCAGTACGCCGTTTCCAATGCCGTTGGAGGTAACCATCGACGGTCAATTAACTAAGTTGACAATGGATAACGGCAGTGGGGTGCTGACCTTAAAAACCGGACAAAAACTCAAAGTTGATCCCGGACAAAAAGTACTGCGTCATCGTCAGTATATTGATGATTATAAAGTGTGGCAGCAGCAACAAAAGGCCGCAAAACAAGAGTGATGCGAAGATAATAAAAAGCCACCGAGTGAGGTGGCTTTTTGCTGCGCTAAAGCGAATTAATGCAGGATACGGGTCTTGATCGTGCCTTGAATGCTTTGTAACTGATGCAAAGCTTCATCGGCATCATCTGTATCAACGTCAATGACCACATAACCAATATCTGCGGATGTTTGCAGGTACTGGGCGGAAATGTTGATGCCTTTTTCTGCAAATGCCTGGTTGATTTGAGTCAGAACGCCAGGGCGGTTTTCGTGGATGTGTAACAAACGTGAACGGCCGGTATGTTCTGGCAGAGATACTTCAGGGAAGTTAACTGCGGACAGGGTCGAACCGTTATCGCTGTATTTCGCCAGTTTGCCAGCGACTTCAATCCCGATGTTTTCCTGTGCTTCCTGGGTGCTGCCGCCTACGTGTGGCGTCAGAATAACATTATCGAACTTACGCAGAGGCGATAAGAATTCTTCGTTATTTGATTTTGGCTCCACAGGGAATACATCAATGGCTGCGCCGGAAAGCTTGTTGGCTTCAAGGGCTTCAACCAGTGCATCAATATCGATCACTGTGCCGCGGGCTGCATTGATCAAAATGGCCCCAGGCTTCATTTCAGCCAGTTCAGCAGCACCAATCATGTTTTGGGTGGAAGCGGTTTCCGGTACATGTAACGTCACAACATCGGCGCTGTTTAACAGCTCTTTCATGGTTTTTAACTGAGTAGCATTACCCAGCACCAGCTTATCTTCGATATCGTAGAACTTCACCTTCATACCCAGGTGTTCTGCCAGGATACTTAACTGAGTACCGATGTGGCCGTAACCAATAATACCCAGTGTTTTGCCTCGCGCTTCATATGAACCATTAGCACTCTTATCCCATTCACCGCGATGGGCTTTGGCATTACGCTCAGGCACACCACGCAGAAGAATAATTAATTGTCCCAAAACCAGTTCAGCCACTGAACGGGTGTTAGAGAAGGGGGCGTTAAACACTGGAATACCACGTTTCTTGGTAGCTTCCAGATCGACCTGGTTCGTACCGATACAGAAACACCCTACCGCAACCAATTTTTGGGCTGCTTCAATTACGTTCGCACTAATATGTGTGCGCGAGCGAATACCGATAAAGTGTACGTCTTTGATTTTCTCAATCAGTTCGTCTTCTGGCAGAGACGTTTTCAGGTACTCAATGTTGGTATAACCGTTGGATTTAAGGGTCGCCAGGGCGCTTTGGTGTACGCCTTCTAAGAGTAATATCTTAATTTTATCTTTGGGTAAGGACACTTTGCTCATGTAAAAATCCGTGGTTAAAGTTACTTGCTTAACGCCTTTAAGACGTTTGGACGTCTATACTGCTAAAAATAACAGAACTCTTTTGTCGAGAAAAGAGCCTGTTATCAAAAATTAGCTGATTTTCTGCACGCCATCTTCGCGGCCCACCAGCACAACATCGGCGCCACGCATTGCGAAGATTCCGTTGGTGACAACACCGACAATATTATTCAACTGGCGTTCAAGTTCGACAGGATTGAGGATTTTCATATTATGAACGTCCAGAATCACGTTGCCATTATCTGTTACCACACCCTGACGATATTCTGGATCGCCGCCCAGTTTGACGATTTCTCTGGCCACATAAGAGCGAGCCATAGGAATGACTTCAACTGGCAGTGGGAAATCACCGAGAATGGGCACTTGTTTGGTGTCATCAATAATGCAAATAAATTTCTTTGCCACAGCCGCCACGATTTTTTCGCGCGTCAGGGCGGCACCGCCGCCTTTGATCATGTGCTTGTGTTCGGTAATTTCATCAGCACCATCTACATAAATGTCGAACTGGTCAACACTATTGAGATCGAATACTTCGATACCTAATGCTTTTAGTTTGCTGGTGGATGCTTCCGAGCTGGAAACGGCGCCAGCGATCTTGTCTTTGACTGTTGCCAGAGCATCAATAAAGTGGTTGACGGTTGAACCTGTACCTACGCCGATTACGGCATCATTTTCTACAAATTCCAGAGCGGCCCATGCGGCAGCCTTTTTTTTGTCGTCCTGGGTCATGACCAATTTCATCGTGGTTAAATTTGGGCCATGAGTATAGCGCAATGGCCTTAGGCGTAGTCAAAAACTTGTGTTGGTGTAATAATTTTTTGCATGGGTATATCCCAATCCTGACTATCGAGTTGAGCCGCTTGCTGACAGTCGTGCGCAAGGCCAAATATCCTGGTGGGCGAATCCGTTAAGCCGAGTTGTGCGAGCGTGCGATCATAATAGCCACCGCCCATTCCCAAACGGTTACCTTGCGCATCAAATGCCACCAAGGGAACCAATACCCAGTCGAGTGCATTTACCAGGATATGAGAGTTGGCGAGCGGATCAGGTTCGCTAATGCCGTACTTATTCATTCGCATTGGACTTTGAGAGTGAAAGTTTACAAAAAGTAGAAACCCTGGACGGGTCGGATCCAAAACGGGCAAATAGGTCTTGATGCCAAGTGACCAAAGTTGCTGACAAAAATGCGCCGGACTAATTTCTCCGTCATTTGCCAGGTATAAAGCGACATGCTCGGGCCGTCGGGATGTAGCAAGAGATAACAGTTGAATGCTCAGTTGTTCAGAAGCGTGTTGCTGTTGTGCTGTACTTAATGAACGACGGCTCTGACGAAACTGCTGCCGAAGTTGTTGTCTGTCCACGTCTACCTCGAAATTAACCGCTTAGATAATGATTCAGAACGCGAATCAGTTGAGGCAACTCTATGGGTTTGGTCAAGAAATCTGCAAATGGTGTCTCACTGGTGTCGCGTGATGACGCTAACACATCTGCCGACAGTGCCACAATGGTTAACGCTGGCTGATACTGTTTTAAACGTCGAGATGTTTCAAGGCCATCGATACCCGGCAAGTGTAAGTCCATAAAGATTAAGTCATAGTTGTACTGTGCATTGGCGACTTGCTGTAACGCCGCTTCGCCGCTTTCGACCATGTCTATGCTCAGGCCAAGCTGGTCGAATATGGCAACGGCAACTTCGCGATTAATACTGTTATCTTCAACTACTAAAATCTTGCAACCCGGGCGATATTGGGTGTTTAGAGCTCTGGCATTCACTGGAATTTTCAGACTGTTTGAGGTTTCGGGCGTGACCATAGGGACGGGAATACTGACCTGGATGAGAGTTCCTATTTCCGGCGTGCTGCGCAAGTTTATTTGGCCTTTAAATAGTTCTATCAGGCTTTTGCAAATGCTAAGACCAAGTCCTGTACCTTCATTTCGGCCCGGAAGACGGCCAAGTTGCTCATATTTGTTGAACAGACGCTTTTGATCCTCTTTACTGATCCCCACACCTTTATCTTCCACCACAATCTTTAGTGACTGGTTTTCTGACATCACCATAAAACGTACCGACTTGCCTGCTGGCGTGAATTTAATCGCGTTATTTAATAGATTCAGCAGGATCTGACTGAGTTTCTCTTCATCCATGAACAAATATTCAGGTAAATCAGTATCTATATGTGCGGAGTAGTGTACGCCTTTGGCTTCCGCCTTGACTTGCATCAGGCTACTGATTTGAGCGAAAAAATATTGGCAATCAATGAGTTTAGGTAAAAGCTCCATTTTACCTTCTTCGATTTTGCCTATATCCAGCAGGGTGTTTACCAGGCTAAGCAGCAGGCGGGCGCTATATTCAATGTGCTCTAAATATTTGGGATGGTTGAAAATCTGCTGCGGGTTTAGCTTCAGCAATTCGGTAAAGCTTAATATAGCGTTCAGGGGCGTGCGCAGTTCGTGACTCATATTAGAGATAAAGTCACTTTTGTGCTGGCTGACCTGATTCAAGGTCTTAATGTTCTCGCGCAACTCTAATTGCGAAATGATTTCGCGGGCCAGCACTTCTAACGCAAATACCTGCTGTTCACTCAAGCCATTCGGTTTGGTATCGATAACGCACAGCGTGCCCAAAATATGACCATTGGGCGCAATTAGCGGAGTTCCTGCGTAAAAGCGAATATGCGGAGGCCCAGTTACCAGAGGATTATCAAAAAAGCGGATGTCCTGCAGGGTATCTTGTACTTGTAAGAACTTGCTGGTGTAGACAACATGGCTACAAAAGGCCAAATCTCGATGGGTTTCGCTGGCGTTTAATCCGACTTTGGCTTTAAACCACTGGCGGTCTTTATCTATCAGGCTAATTAACGCGATAGGCGTTTGGCAAATCTGAGAGGCTAGTTGAGTCAGATCGTCGAAAGCCTGCTCAGCCTCGGTATCCAGAAGCTGATAATCGCATAACGTTTGAAGGCGTTGATCTTCATCAAGGGGAATAGGAGCGCTTATCATCTGCCAAGGTTAACGTGTTATTTATTAACCTTATTGTGGCATAAGCGCCCCAGTCCTCAAGGCATTTGTTAAAAAAGCAAATGCCTGAGAGGAAAATGGCAGTAAGTTATTGTGCGTAAGTCTCGCAATACAGGGCTTTTAGCTTAGCTTCATCTACGCCCACTGCGACTTCAATACTTTTGGCATTTAACCATTCCGGGCTGGCGGTGGTACCCGGAGGCGCCACTGTGGTTTGGCCGATATTCAGTGGATCAGTAGATACGCGCGCGTTACCGCTGACAATCTTGAACAGTTCTGGTTGAACCAGGTAAGCCAGTGGCATAGTGTCGTGGAAGAAACATACTCGGTCTTCACGATTCGCTGAATAGAAATCGATGTAGAACTGAGAGGTTTGATTCACAAAGCCACCCAGTGTTGGGTTTAGGCTTTCCAATTTATCCAGGAATTCCTGATTGAAAGACGTCGACAGGGTCACGTCCAGACCGAACATGGTCAGTTTCCAGTCAGCTGCAAACACGATTTCTGCCGCATAGGCATCATTCCAGATGTTGGCTTCAGCAACTGGGGTGACGTTACCAGGGACGAACGCAGCGCCACCCATAATCACAACCTGCTTTACCAGCTTTGGCAGTTCAGGCTCCAGGCGCAATGCCAGTGCCAGGTTACCCAAAGGACCGATAGCAACCAGCGTCACTTCACCTGGGTACTTGCGGGCCATGTCGACAATAAATTGCGCAGAAGAACGGGGGTCTAATTCACCTTTAGGGGAGTTGACTGGTACATTGCCAAAGCCATTGTCGCCATGCACAAAATGCGCGTATCCAGACTCTTTACCAACCCAAGGCATACCAACACCCTTGGTTACTGGCACGTTTTCACCTGCCATTTCACACAGTACCAATGCATTGTGTGCAGACATGGTGACAGGTACGTTTCCGTATACGGTTGTCAGGCCAAGCACTTCAATTTCAGGATGTTGGAAGGCAAAAAAGATTGCCATAGCATCATCGATACCCGGATCGGTATCTAAAATAATTTTATGGGTCATAGGTTATCTCTTATGATTCACTGCGATTCTGTTTTGCCAGAAAGCGGTCAACTTCTTTGCTTTCTGGAATGGATTGCGCCGCTCCGATGCGGGTGACGGCAATGGCCGAAGCAGCACAACCGCGAATCAATGCCTGACGGGCATCTTCGTGATTACTGTAGGCCGATAAAAAGTAGCCAATAAAGGTATCACCCGCGGCGGTGGTGTCGACAGCGTCAACTACAAAAGCAGGGATATCCAGTGTTTTGTCTTTGCGTAACATGCGCACGCCAGCCTTACCTAAAGTGATAATGACTTCTGCGTGACTCCAGTTGGTTCTGAAGAACTGTTCGATTTGTTCCAGCTCACTCTGGCCAGAAAGCTCTTCTGCTTCAACTTCATTAACGATCAGTAAATCAATGCATTCTTTTGGCAGTGATTTGACCGATTCAGTCATCGGCGCGGGATTAAATGCGACCTTAAGGCCTTTGCGTTTGGCTTCCAGTAACGCTAAATCGATTGCACTGGTTTCGTTTTGTAATAGCACCCAGTCATTGGACTTTACTTGATCCAGAGCTTTTAAGACGTCTTGATTGTCCAACTCCAGGTTTGCGCCGCCAAATAGCACGATGGCGTTTTCGCCCGCAGGGGTTACCTGAATGATTGCGTGACCGGATGGTGTGTCTGTGCAGGCCAGGTATTTACAATCAATACCGTGTTTAATCATTGCCTGTTTAATATGGACATCAGCCTGATTGATACGCCCTACGTGCCGTACATCACTGCCTGCTTTCGCCAGGGCAATAGACTGGTTAGCCCCCTTGCCGCCTAAAAGCTGTTGATATCCGCTTGATGCCATTGTTTCACCAGGCTGAACAAAATGGGGCACCTGATAAACGTGATCTATGTTGATTGAGCCAAAATTAATGACTGCCATGTAAAACCCTATTAAATCTGATTCTCGTTCGGCCAGATAAGTCTAGCTAACAAACCCTGCATACTACTCACAAAAAGAAGTAGAGCTGACAAACCGCAATGAAAGCATGTTAGAGCTAAAAGCTGACCATTTGGTCAGTTATGACATAATCTGACAACAAAGCCAAGTGTTTGTCGCCTGAATATTAACCTTGACGTGGAGACGAAGAAAGGGCGTCTCCCAAAATGCCGCTATTCAGTGTTCGCCCGTGAACCGAAAAGTTCAGGGCGGGAATATCATCGTCACCGTAGGCTTCTCGGTACATGCCGAGCCTGCACAAAAGCAACGTTTCAACTCCCTAAGGTTAAAGCATCGGCCAGGGACATTACTGAATTGGCAAACATTCCAGGAGACATTGAAACTGTTAAAGTTACTGCCTTGGAGGCTACTGTAACAATGTGAATTTCATGCGTTTGTGGTCAAACGCAGGCTGATTATAGCCTTTTGTTATGCTCTGGGGCCAGTGCCTTGCTCGGAATGTTTTTCTGTTCGCACAGGAAATGCGCTAATCGGCCAAGCAACATGCGTTTACAGCAGCACGAGATGGTTTCTGCCCACGAGTGATGTTGGCTGCTAGGCTTAATAGGGTTGGGATGTTAGCATTGCCGGGTAGATTTATAAGGGGTATCGATTGAACAGTCACAATCTGGATTTTGAGCGTATTAACACGCTATTAGGCCGTCATAATATTGCAACTGAAGCAGCCGAAGTGCATGGCATGTTATGCGGTATGCTGGCAGGTGGCATGGCCCTGGAAAGCCGCGATTGGCTGCCGCTTTTAGCTGATTTTATTAATCAGGGAGAATCACTGGGCCAAGAGATTCAGGACGCCTTGATTCAACTCTATAATCAGACGTGCCAGCAGTTGGTTGAAACAGAATTTTCCTTGTTACTTTGTCTTCCTGACGATGCTGCACCTATAAATGAACGCGGAGCAGCACTGATCAAATGGATCCAGGGGTTTTTATTAGGATTCGGTCTGAACCAGACGGATTTGGCTCATTGCTCTGCCGATGTGCGTGAAGCGTTAGAAGATTTCAGTGAAATCTCGCGTATGGACGAGGAAATGTCAGAGGACGAAGAGTCTGAACGGGCGTTATTCGAAGTGCTTGAGTATGTACGCATTTCCGCAATGCTGTGTTTTAACGAACTGGGGAAATCACCCGCTCGTCAGCAAGAAACCTCAAAAACGGTGCACTAGGGATAGCCATGGTTAGCCTTGCCGATTTTGCCGAACGTCGTCACCGTGTTTGCCAGCAGTTAACACCAAAAAGTCTGTGCATTATTCCTGCGGCAAGACGCGCAAACCGTAGCAATGATACTGATTATCCGTTTAGGCAAAACAGCGATTTTTTCTACCTTACCGGCTTTAATGAACCGGATGCGGTGCTGGTGCTCTCGAATATTCAGGATGGCGAGACAAGTTGTTTTTTATTTTGTCAGCCAAGTGATGAGCATGCCGAAATTTGGCACGGACGCAGACTTGGACCTGAGCGGGCTCCTGAGTTGCTGGGCCTTGATGAAGCTTACTCGCTGGATGAATTTGATGCGGCCTTAAGTGAACTGTTATGCGGTCATCAGCAGGTGTATTTACCGATGGGCCAGGACAGTGAAATTGATGGTTTGGTTAGCCAGCAAATTGCTGAGTTAAGAGCCAAAAGCCGAAGCAGTCAGGACGTGCCATCACAATTGCGCGATATCAGACCGGTTATCCATGAAATGCGGTTGTTTAAATCCGCCGCCGAAGTCGCCACCATGCACAGAGCCGCCGAAATTAGCGCCGAGGCCCATCTTCGAGCCATGCAGACGTGCTGTCCGGGGCGATTTGAGTATCAGTTAGCAGCCGAAATTCAGTATGTTTTCGGGGTAAATGGCTGTCGTTCTGCGGCTTACGAAAGTATTGTCGGCAGTGGTGAAAATGCCTGTATCCTGCATTACACAGACAATCAGGCAACGTTACGTGATGGTGACCTAGTGCTGATTGATGCCGGTGCTGAACTGGATGGTTACGCTGCAGATATCACGCGTACTTTTCCGGTAAATGGGCGTTTCAGTGAGGCGCAAAAAGCAATTTATCAATTGGTTCTGGATGCGCAAAATGCAGCGTTTGAATTCATGCGTCCGGGCTGTACATTACAGCAAGCCACTGAAGCATCTATTCGGGTAATTACTCAAGGTTTGATCCAGCTTGGTATTTTAGGCGGCGATATCGAGCAAAATATCGCTGATAAAACCTATCGTCGCTATTTTATGCATGGTCTTGGTCACTGGTTAGGACTGGATGTGCATGATGTCGGTGACTATCAGCGAGATGGGGATTCTCGTCCCTTCGAGGCCGGTATGGTGCTAACCGTCGAGCCGGGCTTATATTTTGGTGCGACCAGTGACACCGCGCTGGCGTCAAAATGGCGAGGGATAGGCATACGTATCGAAGATAACGTGTTAATTACAGAAAACGGCTATGAAAATCTTACTCAATCGGTACCAAAAACCATTGCTGAGATTGAAGCTGTGATGAACAAACAATAATAGCGGTTCAGGATGGCGCAAATAGAGGCTGAATTTGATCTGGTCATTGCCGGAGGGGGGGCAATAGGCTCTACTCTGGCATTGGCCTTGGCTAAGCTGGGGCAATATCGTATTGGCGTGATTGAATCCAGCGAATCTCAGTTACCCCCGAGCAATGCCTTCGACACCCGGGTCATTGCTCTGGCTCATCAGTCTTATCAGTTTTTGACTACCTTGTTAGCGGATGAATACCCGCTTTTGGGTACAGACATTAAGCATATTCATGTCAGTGATCGCGGCCACTTGGGTCAGTGTCAGTTACATCATGATGAATATCGGGTGCCGGCACTGGGTAAAGTCGTTGAAATTAATCATCTTGGAGAGCGACTCTACCAACAGGTTGCTAATCATAGTGCGATCCAATGGTTTCGCCCTGCGCATATCAGCAAACTTGATTATCACTCAGACACTGTCGATATTACCCTTGATGGACAGTCACAGGTGATATCAACACGTTTATTGGTAATTACAGAAGGTGGTAATTCCAGCACCCGACAACTAGCAGGGTTTGAGTGGCAGACAAAGGCATACGGGCAATCCGCGTTGATTGCAAATGTGGCGTTGGATAGTCCTCATCAGCACTGGGCCTACGAACGATTTACCGAAAATGGTCCATTAGCCTTGTTGCCAATGGATGCGTGTGGACCTCATGCTGGCTACTACTCACTGGTATGGACAATTCACCCTGAGCAACAAGAGGACTACCTTGCTATGCCGCGTCCGGCGTTGTTGAGGCGTCTGCAGCAGGAATTTGGCTATCGTGCCGGACTGTTTAAAGATATTAGTCAGCCAGTCTGTTACCCGCTTACTCTCTCCAGTAGCGATACATTAACCCGGCATCGTACTGTGATTTTAGGGAATGCCGCTCAGACTCTACACCCGATTGCAGGACAGGGAATGAACCTGGGATTGCGGGATGTACAGACCTTGGTCGCACAACTATCTGCGCCGTTAAATCATCACGATCCTGGTAGCTATCGTTGCTTAGATACATATGCGCGCCAGCGTTGTGACGACAGACGCAAAACCATGAATCTCACCGATGGATTGGTTGGCGTATTTTCTAACAGTCAACAACCTCTGGTGTTTGGTCGAAATGCCGGATTAATGAGCATGGCATTGATGCCGGAGCTTCGCGCTAAACTGGCGATGCAGGCGATGGGGGCTCAACAGCAGGAGAATATTGATGGAATCCTATGACGTGGTCATTGTCGGCGCCGGAATGGTTGGCCTGTGCCTGGCGTCTGCTTTAGGTCAGCAGAATTTTCGTGTTGCGCTGGTGGATAGCCAGCACAATGACACACCATTAAAAGCGACACCTGAAAATCGGGTTAGTGCAATTAGTCAGGCAAGCGTTAACATTCTAACACGGTTGGGAGCATGGCAGGCATTGCCAAAAGAGCGTCTTCAGGCCTATGCCAGAATGCACGTGTGGGAGCAGGATTCGTTTGCCAAAATTGACTTTGACAGTCCGGCTTTGGTCCAAGGGAATTTGGGCTATATTGCTGAAAATCAGGCAATTCGTTTAGCATTACTTAACCAAACCAGCCTAAATCCGAACGTGACTATGCACACGGGGAAAACCATTGAGAAATTGGTATTTGGGCAAAAAGAAGCATTTTTAAGTTTGTCGGATGACACCATGCTGACAGCAACGCTCGTGGTGGGGGCCGATGGTGCAAATTCGTTTGTCCGTCGACAGGCAAATTTACCTATGACCTTTTGGGATTATGATCATCAGGCAATCGTCGCCACTGTGAACACGGAAATTCCGCATCAGGCCTGTGCACGTCAGGTATTTACCCCAACAGGTCCGTTGGCGTTGTTACCCCTTTGGCAGTCAAATCAGTGCTCTATTGTGTGGTCGCAGCAAAGTCAGCAGGCTCAAACCCTGATGGCATTAAACGATGAGGATTTTAACAAGGCGCTTACAGTAGCGTTTGATGGAAAACTCGGGCAGCTGCAACTTGAGAGTCAGCGTCAGGCGTTTCCCTTAACCATGCGTTATGTGCGCCAGTGGTGTAAAGATCGGGTTGTTGTGATTGGCGATGCAGCACACACCATTCATCCATTAGCCGGACAAGGCGTAAATCTGGGCTTTGCCGATGTAGCAGCCTTGGTTGAACAGTTGCAATTACTGCGTGAACAGGGCAAAGATTTCGGCTTACAGCGTTCGCTGCGAGAATTTGAGCGCTGGCGGAAATCCGATGCAATGACCATGATTGCAGCGATGGAAGGCTTTAAACATTTGTTTAGTGGCCGTCACCCAGTAAAGAAATTACTGCGGGATGTTGGCCTGAGCTTAACTGACAAACTCCCGCCGCTTAAAGACCGTTTTATGCGCCAGGCGATGGGGTTGGAAGGACAGTTACCGGCACTGGCGAAACCTCTCACACTCGATTCCTGAAATTAGGATAGAAAATTGACTAAAACGGCAGGTATTTGCTGACAAAATCAGCGAATACCTGTTATGGCAACGCCTGTACATGACTTTCTTCGGCGTAGCCGCTAAGCTTGCAACATATTATTGATTGGAAAGATGATTATGGCAGAGACAGTCGTGATTAGTGGTTCTGGGTTGTGGACACCAGAACACAGCATTAGTAATGAAGAATTAGTAAGTGCCTACAATGCGTGGGCCGATAAATATAATCAGGATCATGCCGCAGAAATTGAGGCTGGTGAACTTGACCCTAAGCCGCATTCTAGTGCCGAATTTATTGAAAAGGCATCAGGGATTAAGAGTCGTTACTGCTATGTGAAAGAGGGTATTTTAGACATAGAGCGTATGTGCCCACAAATCCCCGAGCGTAGTGATGACGAAACTTCACAGCAGGCTGAAATTGCCATTGCTGCCGCGAAAGCGGCATTGAAGGCTGCGAATAAGACCGCCGATGACATTGATGCTGTGATTGTATCGTGTGCTTACACTCAACGTGCTTATCCTGCTATTTCGATTGAAGTTCAGGGCGCTTTGGGCATTAAAGGTTTTGCATTTGATATGCTGGTGGCCTGTTCTGCAGCGACGTTTGGCTTGCACCGTGCCTATGAAATGGTTAAGGCTGGTTCAGCCAAAGCTGTACTGGTCATTAACCCTGAGTTGGTGACGCCACAAATTAACTTCCGTGATCGTGACAGCCACTTTATCTTTGGTGATGTGGCAACGGCGGTAGTGGTAGAGCCTGCGGAAACAGCCAAAGGTGAACATATCTACGATATTCTTAGCACCAAAGCGGTTACGCAGTTTTCTAATAATATTCGTTCTAACTTTGGTCATATCAGTCGCGCCGGTGATGTTGATCCGTTTGGTCCGGATAAACTGTTCCACCAGGAAGGACGTAAGGTATTTAAAGAAGTGTGTCCGATGGCAGCAGAACATATTAGTGAGCATTTGGCTGTCCATCAGTTAACGCCGACCGATTTGCGCCGTTGGTGGTTGCATCAGGCCAATATCAATATGAATACCCTTATCAGCAAAAAGTTGCTAGGACGAGAGGCCAGTGCTGATGAAGCGCCAGTGGTACTCGACCGCTATGCCAATACAGCCTCTGCTGGTTCCATTATTGCGTTTAACTTACATAATCAGGATCTGAAATCTGGCGACTATGGCCTGATTTGTTCGTTTGGAGCAGGCTATTCCATCGGCAGTCTGTTAATTAAGAAGCGCTAAAGGTACATTAAGCGATAAGGCCGCTGTTTTGGCGGCCATTTTGTATTTGAGGAATAGCAGCGATGGATTTGCTCACCAATATCGGTTTTTTGGTCAGTACACTTGGCTACATGGTGTTACTGCTATTGCTATTTACCGTGCGCAAGGCCGGGTTAGCCAAATATCTGCTTATCTTCGCTACGCTGATTACCTGCTCCTGGAGTTCTTTATCTCTCTGGGTAAATCCTTTCGATACCGACATAATGTTGCTTGCCGACAGCATCAAACAATGGGCCTGGGCACTATTTCTGGCGGCTTGTCTGAAGCAAGACTTCTCTTCGTTAACGCAAGTGATGAAACGGGTAGAGACCTGGGCGATTCTGGCGATGCCATCTGTAGCAATTGTGTTGCCATATTTGCTGCCGTTGGCGCAAACCTGGTCGTTCTTGCTGCAAACCGTTATTGCGCTAGAAATGTTGCTGTTACTGGAGTTGATCTTTCGTCAGGCCGGAGAGGATACCTGGGCCTATAAGCCCCTGATTATCTATTTAGGGGTGACCAATCTGTATGAATTTGTCAGCTATGCCAATGCGACTATGATTGCGCAGTATGAACCTTTGTATTTTGTTGCAAAGGGGTATCTGTATGCAGCATTTCTACCGTTTTTGGTGTTGGCAATCCGGCGTATTCGCCACTGGGGCGTTGAAATCTTTGTGTCCCGTGATGTGGTGTTACATAGTTCGCTGATGTTAGTAGCAGGTGCATACCTGTTCTTAATGGCAACGGTTGGCTATGTGGTTAAACTGATCGGCGGTCAATGGACATCCTCTATCCAGCTTGGACTTATTCTTTCCTCTCTTATCATTTTGGTGACTCTGTTTGTTTCGGACGCCGTTAGAAATCGCTTTAAGGTTTTTATTACCAAACACTTTTTTGCAAATCAGTTTGATTATCGGGTTGAGTGGTTAAAACTGACGCGCGCATTGAAGAGTGATGTTACCGAGCGTCCTCTGATTTATCAGCAGGCCTTAAATGCCTTTTTGCATGCTATGGATTACAAGCATGGGGCATTGTTAAAGCTTCGCAATGCGCGGACTGAATCAGTTGCCCAGATTGGGGAGCCTGTATTTGGTCCAGATGATGCTTCGCTTGTGGTAGAAATATGTGCATTTTGTCAGCGTAAAAACTGGATTGTTGATGCTGAGGAATTGCGCACCCGACCTTATGTTTATGAGGGCTTGAAGATCAATCCTCAGCAGCTGACCGGTATCCGGTTTCAGCTGGCATTGCCCATTTATCAGGATGAACAGTTGTGGGGACTGGTGCTGTTGCGTTCAGGCGAAGGCAAGGGCAGAGGCTTAAACTGGGAATTACGCGATTACCTAAATGCGGTGACGGCGCAAATTTCGAATTATGTTTTTCATCATGAGGCGTCGCTGGAATTAGCTGAGAATGCCCAGTTTTCAGCATTTAACCGGATGTCGGCGTTTGTGCTGCATGATTTAAAAAATGTACTGGCGCAGATAGATTTGATTTTGGCTAACGCTCAGCAACATAAACACAACCCCGAATTTATTGAAGACACCTTCGAGACTCTGCAGCATACCAAGAGTAGGATGGAAAAAATGTTGCGTCAGTTAACCGAAAAGAAAGAGGCCGAGGACCAACAAGTGTCACTCTGTTCGCTATCGGCTATTATTGAAGAGGTGGTCAACCAGAAGTGTGCAACTTTATTACCCAAGCCGGAAATTCTTTTAAATCAGGAACAAAAGGTTGAGGTTGATAAAGAAAAGTTTGCTAATGTCGTTTATCATCTGGTGAGTAATGCGCAACAAGCGACGGCCGATCTTGGGTGGGTGAGAATCCACATTGATCTGCAAAGCGATTATCTACTGGTGAAAATCGCTGACTCAGGAACAGGTATGAGTCAGGAGTTTATTGCTAACCGCTTGTTCAAGCCTTTCGATACGACGAAAGGTAATGCTGGAATGGGCATTGGCGCATACGATGCAAAAAGTTATATGGAACAAATTGGCGGTCACCTGGAAGTTGAAAGTGTTGAGGGTAAGGGGTCCGTCTTCACGCTGTATATTCCGCTAGAAAAAAGATAAGCACGCACAGGATTATTCAGGCATGGAAAAAGTACTGGTAGTGGATGACGATTTTGGCATCCAGAAGCAATTGAAATGGAGTTTCGCTGGCTATGAAGTCGTCTTCGCTGATGACCGTCAATCGGCCATCGCACAATTGCGTCGTTATGAACCCAAAGTGGTGACGCTGGATTTAGGCCTTCCGCCTGATCCTGCCAACGCGTCAGAGGGTCTTAAAACCCTGGAAGAAATTTTATCTTTGGCTCCGAAAACAAAAGTCATTGTTGTTACCGGCAATAACGATAAAGACAATGCTTTAAAGGCGATCAGTTTAGGCGCGTATGATTTCTATCAAAAGCCCATCGATTCAGACATCATCCAGGTGCTGGTGGGGCGCGCAATCAATCTGTATAACCTGGAGCAGGAAAATCGTCATTTAGCCGAAAGTACTCCCTCTATGGGGAAGATTATCGGTAACAGCGAAAGTATTCAGGCGGCCAGTCGTAAAGCGGAAAAAATTGCGCAAACCGATATCAGTACTTTGCTGCTGGGAGAAAGTGGTACGGGGAAAGAAGTTTTTGCCCGTAGTATCCACGAACATAGTTTGCGTCGTGATAAACCTTTTGTCGCAATTAACTGTGCCTCAATCCCCGAAACGCTGCTGGAAAGCGAATTGTTCGGATATGAAAAAGGTGCATTTACCGGGGCAAACAAAACCACGCCAGGTAAAATTGAGACAGCTCAGGGCGGCACCCTGTTTTTAGACGAAATCGGTGATATGCCGTTAGGTTTGCAGGCGAAGATGTTACGCTTTTTGCAAGAACGGGTAATTGAACGAGTCGGCGGACGCAGTGAGATTCCGGTGGATATTCGCGTGATTTGTGCGACTCACCGAGATTTGCAAAAAATGGTGGGAGATGAAACCTTCCGTGAAGATTTGTTTTATCGTATTGGCGAAATTTGTATCAATATTCCACCCTTAAGAGATCGCGAAAGTGATGTTCTGTTGTTAGCCAGAACGTTACTGCATCGTTATAACGAGGAGTACGCGACGAAGGTGAAGGGATTTGCTGATTCAGCCGTACAGGCGATGCTACAGCATAAGTGGCCCGGTAATATTCGTGAATTACAGAATAAATTGAAATCAGCTGTGATCCTGGCGGAAGGTAACGTGATTCAAGCCGATGACATGGGTTTGCAGTGGCAGGCGCAGGATGATATGCCTGATACCTTAAATTTGCGTGAAGTACGTGAAATTGCTGAGAGTAAGGCTATTCGTAAAGCCTATCATCTGGCTGAAAAAAATATGTCCCGTACCGCCGAATTATTGGGGGTTACACGGCCAACTCTATATGCACTGATTGATAAATATCATCTCGAAGATATTAAAAGTGCTTCATAAAAAAACGCCGGCGACCGCCGGCGTTTTTTATTGGATAGTCTAGAGAATCAGATATGGTTTGACGGATCACTTCACTTTGCTTTGCAGGTAACTGCTGAGATCGCCATAACGACTTTCATTCTCAAGCCAGATTCGGATCAGGCGAGATTTTGGGATCCCGGTACTGTCGGCAAGTTTAGTCAGTTGACGAATCGCACTTTCTCCCAGCGAGAATGTTGCGCGTTTAAAGTGTCCATCGTCATTTTCAGGTTCTTCTGATTCAATAGAACCGCGCTGCTGCCATGTCAGGATTTGTGCCTGACCTCTGGCGTACGCATTCGCACCTTCAATAAAGGTATCAACGTCAATGGGTTGGCGCTCAGCCAACTGCTCGCATTTCTTTAAACTGCTGAACGACATGACTGGCTCCCTGAGCACGCGAAAAAACTTCGTTTACAATGTTTCTGATTTCCTCAGCTGCCTTACCAGCCGGTTCCGATTCCATAACCGAGAAACCTTGCTCTTCACTGTCATCGTAAATATTACGGCTGAAGGTCACGGCATCTAGCACAGGAATATCAAACGAGCGACAGACGTCTTTAGCTTCTAGGATACGCGAGGCGAGTGTTGGTAACGACGGACATTGCGTAATGACGAAGTTCGCATTCATTTTAGGGTTGACCATCTTACAGGTAGAGATGATGTCTTCCATATGCGGAACCGTTTTCAGATCCCTGCGTTTCGGACGTAATGGGATCACGATATGGTCTGCTACGGCCATGGATGAGCGTAGTGCCAGGTTATCCTGTCCTCCACAGTCGATTACAACGTAATCATAGTGGTGACTCAGATTGATGAGTTCATTGCGAATCTTTCCGTACAACTGAACGCAGTTAATTTCTGGCAAACCGGCATTTTTCCGTTCCTGGATCCAGTCCGATGTCGTACGCTGAGGATCGCAATCTACAATCAAAACATTAGCGTTTTGTTCAACTCGAAGGTACACAGCAATATTTTGTGCCAGACAACTTTTGCCGCTACCACCTTTTTCACCGCCGACTAAAATAATCATCGTTTAAGCCTCTTTCCATTTGGAACCATTCCGACCATTGATAGGGCCTTTATGTGAAGCCCATGTGTGCAGTTATTAGTATGCGAAAGTGGACGAAATTTACTGCATGCTTAACAATTAATAGGAATTGGAAATAATACGTAAGAGCTGGGTTTTAAAGGGGGTTTTTAGGAGTTTATTAATTTATCTATCTGTTTATTAAGTTTTTTTGTTGTTATTTGATTCAACACCTTATTTTTGTGGGTATGTAAATTACTCATTCGGTTAAGGTTCTTGATAGCAATACTGATATCGTCGGAACAATACTCAAATATCTCGCTTGACTGTTTTAATCGTTTTTTGTAATTAACTTAATTTGTTTCAATCATTTTTAATTTTGAGAACGGCTTGATAGAGTAGCGCCATCGAATGACAGGTGTGTTCCTGATTTACGATGTTTCCCTTCCTTGCACTACACAACAGTGTTTGCCGGTATCCTTTGGTGCCGGCTTTTTTTTATGGCTGATGCGCCACGAGCAAGATAGCATATGAGCAAATTCGTCATGCTTGAGGAAATGTTTTGGCAGCTACTGTTCCGGGGGTGGTTTTTTCGCCTGTTTATAGTCAGTTAGAGTTACCGGATCGTCATCGATTTCCTATCCAGAAATACCAGGCACTTTATGACGCGTTGTGTCACAGAGGAGTTACTCCTGAGCGTTTTCATTCACCCGAGCCAGTTCAGCCAGCATTGCTTGAACAGTATTTTCAGCCTGAGTACGTCAGAGCTTTTTTACACGATGGATTAGATAAGGCGGCTATGCGCCGAATTGGCTTTCCCTGGTCTGAACAATTAGTACGTCGAACCCTGACTGCGGTAGGAGGCAGTTTACTCACTGCTGAGTTAGCCATGCAACATGGTACAGCCTTGAATCTAACCGGGGGATATCATCATGGATTTGCTGATTTTGGATCTGGCTTCTGTATCTTCAATGATCTCTGGTTAATGGCAAATTTGCTGTTGCAACGACCAGGTATAGATAGAGTGCTGATTGTGGATTGTGATGTACACCAGGGGGATGGTACGGCGTTGCTGGCGCAGGAGTGCAACGATATTTTTACCCTGTCTCTACACTGTGAAAAGAATTTTCCTTATCGTAAACAGAACTCGGATCTTGATTTTGGCTTACCCCGGGAAATAGACGACGTGTCTTATTTGGACGCCTTAGACCAGGCGTTATCTTTGGCATTCCGATTATTCCAGCCTGATGCTGTTATCTTTGATGCTGGTGTGGATGTCCACATTAATGATGATCTTGGGCATTTTCATCTGACCACCGAAGGGGTCTATCTGCGGGATAGTATGGTATTTGAGTATTGTCGACAGCACTGTTTACCTGTTGCCTGTGTCATCGGTGGAGGATATCAGCGTGACATCGACGCACTGACACACGTCCATTTACAGCTTTTTCGAGCCGCCGGCGTTATTACTTAATGTTATCAGTAGGTTCTGTCAGGCACATGCGCAGGGATTGATTAAATAACGCCAGCATCTGTGGCATATGAGCCAGAAATTCGTTTCCAAACAACACTGAAATCTGAAAATGTGTCAAAGTTTGTTTAAATAACAATGTACTTTGATGTTGCTTGTTAAATTCCTGATACGCGATGTTATAGCTAAGTACAGCATCCACTCTGTCTTTACTCAGCATGTTGAAGAGTTGCTGGTAGTTATTTACTTTTACTTCGGTGAATTTCAGATTGCCTAGCAGTTGCTTATCAACATAGGTGCCACGCACCATTCCCAGTTGAACTGTTCCCGGGTAATGAAAGATATTTGGCTTATTTGAAATAAGCAGAAGACTTTCCGTCAGCATGGATTCACTGAGTTGCCCAACGGATAAAGATTGAGGCGTTGCCGTGGCAGGAAATATGGCGTCTACCCGACCTTGTTCCAATTCTGTCCAGGTTCTGGCCCATGGAAGTGTAATTATCTCAACTGGAAAGGCCATCAATTTAAAGGCGCAGGAAATACGTTCTATCAGCTGGCCTTTAACCTGTTCATTCTCGAAATATAAAATCGGATAAAAGTTTCCCATTTCCGGGTTGGCGGTAGCCAAGTGGATGGTGGGGTGAATCGCATGTTTTTGGATATCTTCGCTAATATCCTTTGCCCATGTTGGTGTGAGCCACGCAAGGCTATACACCAACAGATAGCGAATCAGAGCTGACATTGTTCATCCTTGCCGCAGTCGAATCCACTGCAAGTATAGACGTTAGCTCAGCTGGCAGCGGCCAATATTGATTCCAATTGACCGATTTCATATTCGAGTAGGGCATTACAGGCTGCCATCGCATCAGACGCCAGAGCAAAGTAGTCATCGGATGGATAACTGACGATATCCAGCTTCAACAGCTGTGTATGCAGGATATCTAGTAATTGTTCGCACTGCTGATTTGCCCGTTCAATGAGTGATAATTGCTGTGCTTGCTGACCCCCGTTGGCACGAATATGATGAAAAACAACCCGGCTTAGCTGACTAATTTTTTTATGCAGAAAACCGAGTTTCACTTTATCGACCTGAGTGGATATTTTAGCCGTGGTTACCGCTGTACCAATGGCCCTGGCCTGACCGATATATTCGATAAACATAGGTAACTCGCGCCAAAGCAGGGCGATATTGGGGGCCTGCACAAAAGTTGCTTTGGTGAATCCTTGATATTCCGCGACATCTTCGAGTAAAAACAATAGGTTGCTAATCAGGTTTGTGTGTTGCTCAAAGCTGTTATTGACGCTTAGGTGATCGGCGTTTCTGGCCAGGCGTGACCAGTGATCCATATAGGCTATCCAGCGTTCCTGTTGCTGCACACAGGGATTAAGCTTTAGCTGATTTTGCAAGCGTTGGATATTTGCGCGATATTCCTGAAGGCTATGCATGGCTTGCTGATTCCCTCGCAGGAAAGCGGCGCTCATGCCCCGGTGTTTTTGTATCCATGACGTCAGTTCGCGTAGCTGCTGAATGGCCGACATGGCTAATTGTCTGTGCTCTTGTTTATGGCGTTTTTGCCACAACCATGCAGTTAAAATGAGTAGACAAAGTAAACCCAATGATGCGAACAGATAGCTAGTCATACCTTGCCCTCCTTCAATTGCTGGGTGAGGTGATTAAGATGATCGGCAACACGCGTGGTTTGTTTGGCTATTTCAGCATTTTGTTTCGCTATTTCAACTACTTGCTGTAGATGCCCTGATAGTGACTCGGTGGCTTGATATTGTTCCTGAGTTGCCACTTTCACCTGACTGACTTTGTACTTAACGGTTTCTGAGGCCTGGGCAATTTGCTTTAGCATCTCATCTGCTTGTTCTGCTTTGTTATGACACGTTGTGGCGTGCTCCACCACTTTGCTCATATTGTTTATTACCTGATCGCTTTGGCTGTTTACCCGATTGATGGCAGTAACTATGGTTTCTGCGCTGGTTTTACTGTCGGTAGCCAATTCACGCACCTCATCAGCGACAACGGCGAAACCTCGGCCTAACTCTCCCGCCCGAGCTGACTCGATGGCGGCGTTGAGCGCAAGAAGATTTGTCTGTTCAGCGACTTTCACTATCGCGCTGGTATGGCGAGACACAGCCTGGCTATCGGCTTGTAGTTGCTGCATTTGCTGCTGGGTATGATTGGCATCCTGTTGCACTAATGCCATGTTTTGATTGAGTTGATGCAATTGCTCGCTACCCTGGCCCGCATATTCACTGGCGTGACTGGCGGCATCGTCAACTTCAGCCATTTGCTCGGTAACCTTGGCTGTACTCGCCTGAAGTTGGGTAACTTCTGTTGCGGATGAACGGGTCGCATCTGATTGGCGTTCTACATTCTGTGATACAAGATTGGCAGATAAAATGAGTTGCTCACAGGAATGTGCCACTTCTGTCATTCGTTCCTGAAATACCTGATTTTTACGTTGTAACTCGCGCAGTAAGGTCAAAATTGCCTGATTTAAATCTGTATAGAAATTAGGTAATCGTAGCTCACGATAATCGAAGTCTTGTTCAAACGGGCGCTGCAGTTGCTGGGTTAATCGCATCACGCTTAGGGATAAAAACAACGGATAACTGACCAGCAGCCAGGTATTACAGGCGAACAGTAAATATCGGGTCGATGCTGGCAATTGTAAGCTGGCCAGAATAAATACGGAGGTGGCGAGTAGCAAAGACCAGATAATACTGCCGCGTTTTAATCCCCAAACGCTAATCAGGGTACTGGAGGGGAGAAGTATCAGCTTTCCAAACATACAGAGCTGCGTCCTTGTTGCGTTAATAATCGTATTACGAACAGCGCGAAACCCAAAATAGTCTTATCTGAAAATAGCAAAATGCGATTCTGCCAGGCGGCAAGCACGAGACACGCCACCCTGATAAGGGATAGGCTGCACTGCCGTTTATTATTTGAAGTGACCCGAATAGGTCTTTTCGATCATCTTAGCTATTTGGGCGTAAAAATCGAGGGATTTTTATTCGGCCTGTTGCTTTGTTGGCAATGAAGATGATTTTTGAGGGCTGCAAGCCGCGCCGTTAAAGGCGTATTTTTCTAATTCACCTTACCCATACATGTGTATTGATTCAGGATGCCGATGGTTTGACCAATTCGGCCTGCCAGCTATGTTCAAGGGCGCCTAAACTCGGTAATATCCTTGGTTTTTCTGCTGAGCAGTTTCCCGCCAACCTATCGAAGGAAGAGTATGCCAGGGTTACACCGAATTATTCTGATCGACACCCATTTACCCGGGGTGGTCGAACTTAAGTTAAACGGCCACACCAATATTTGCGGTACCAACGCATCGGGGAAAACCACCCTGCAACGTCTGATCCCCGTATTTTACGGTGAATATCCCAGCCGTGTGGTACCGGCTACCCGGGATAGCTTCGAGCGCTGGTATCTGCCGCGGGAATCCAGCTTTATTATCTATGAATACAGCCGCTATGAAGGTGACTTATGTCAGGTCGTTCTGGCCTCTAACGGCAATGGCGTGAACTACCGCTTTATTGCTCAGCCATTTGCTCTGGATGATTATCTGTATAAGAGCAAGGGCGGTGAGCACATCAGCATTTCTATGAATGAGCTGGCGCGTAACCTTAAGCGCAACAATGTGCTGGTGACTAACCTGCTGAATACCAAAGAGTTTCGTGCGGTACTGCAAAATGATCGTGGCGTCTTAAACGGCAGCGTGAATAGTCGCGAACTGCTGGGTTATGCCAAAGTTTTCAGCCTGTGTAATGACAGTAACCACTTACGTCATATGGAAAAGCTGGCCAAAGCAGTGCATTCCAAAGAAGGTAAGATGGAAACCATCAAGGCCATGATTGCGGCGATTTTGGAAGAAGATGGCGTACAGCCGCCCAGCTCTAGCCTAAGCCGTAACCGCGTGGATGACTGGATCCGTGAGTGTTATCTGATCAAAGAATTTGATGCCATTCGTCCGCAGTTTTCCAAACTGGAGCAGGCTGACCATGAGCTGACAGGTAACGAAAAACGCCTCGGCCAGCTAAAACAGCAATTCAAGCTGGATGTGGATAAGCTTGCCGCAGATATTATTCAGTATCAGGGCCAGTTGGATGAACTGGTACTGACTCTGAAAAGTGAAGAAAGTCACTGGAGCCAGCTGCGGGATAGTCTCAACCAGCAGTTGTCGGCGGCCAAATCTGACTGCATCAAATATGAAAAAGACTTAGAGCAGGTAGAAAACGACTTTGATGCCTGGCAGGAACAGGACATCGAAACCCTGCAAAAGAACCTGCAACAATTGCCTCAGTGGCAAAGTCAGCTGGAAGCCAGCAACAGCCGCTATGCGTTATTAACCGAAAAACACCAGGATATTGAAGCGGCCTATAACAAACGTTTGGCCGAACTGAACGAAAAGCTGAACCTGGATTTAGAAGCCTACGGTGAGCAAAAACATGAGCTGCAGGGCAAGCTGAGTGAGCAAAAAGCCGAAGATGCGGCCTTGTTGCAGCAGATTCGTCAGGATTATCAGCAGCAGCAGGCTCAGGTTGAACAGCAGTATCAGCAGCGTTTAAATGAACTAAAAGTACAGGCCGCTGAGCTGAACGCCAATTTAAAAAATGCCGGTTTCAGCGAATTTGAACAAAGCCAGCTGGATATTCTTGATGCCAGTATCGCCGAAGCGGTCGTTACCGAAGATGCCAGTCGTGAGCAGTTACGCATGGCTCAGCGCGATTACAGCCAGGCCAATCAGGCCCGTCAACAGGCTGCCAGCCAGCTGGAAAAAATCCGCAAACAATATCAACAGCAACAGCAACAGGTGGATAAAGTTGAAGCCATGCTGTATCCGGGACAGGGCAGCTTGCTGGAATTCTTGCGTAAGAATCGCCCTGAGTGGGAACAAAGCTTAGGTAAAGTCATTAATGCTGACTTGCTAAAACGCGATGATCTTAAGCCGGGCGTGGCTGAGCAGCAGGACGGCCTGTTTGGTGTGACCCTGGATTTATCAGGCTTAGATATTCCTGAATACGCTCAGTCAGAACAGGCACTGCAGCAAAAACTGGCGGACGCGCAGAACGCTTTGGCGCAATTGCTGGAACAGCAAAACGAAGCTGAACTGGCATTGGCCAAAGCCAGTGAACAGGTCCGCAATCAGGAATTAAAACAGGCCAAAGCCGAAAGCGAGTGTCGTACCGCAGAAGCCAACCGAAAACGTTGCCAGCAGGACAAAGAGCAGGTGCGTCAGGAATACCTGCAGGCCTTGTCTGAGCGTAAGCAACACAATAAAAAGCGTTTAGCCGATAACGATAAAGAGCAGTCTGAGTGCAAGCTGCAGCAGGCCCATGCCATCGATGAAATTAAAGATCAGCTGCGCGAAGCGGAAACCGAGCATCAGTTCCACTGGCAGCAGTTAATTGGCGATACCCAGCAGGCACTACAACAGGTGGATCTGCATATTCAAAAAGCCCGCCAGCATGCCCAACTGGAGAAAAAACAGTGTGAGCAGTGGCTGGCCAGTGAGCTGAACAACCGCGGCGTGGACGTGGATGAAATCGGTGCGCTGCAAAAGCAAATTAAGCAGCTGAAAACCGATATCCAGTTTACTGAAACCAACCGCCACAAGGTGCGCGATTACGAGCACTGGTATAAAACTGTGTTCACCGGTCATAAGGTGACCTGGCAGCAGGGGCTGGCCAAAGCCAAGAAACTGGTGAGCGAAGCCGAGCGCGAGCTGAATCAGCAGCAAAGTGCTTACAAGCAAAAACGTGAAGAGGGCAAAGCCCGTCAGCTTGAGCTGGAACAGTCCTTGAGTCAGGCCAAAGAGCAGGAAGGCGAGGTTACTCAAATTAACCGTATGCTGGCTAAACTTTCGCTGGTGACGGATACGGAATTTAGCGAAGCGGCGAACGGCAATACCATCTCACAACGCATCTCCGAAGGCATGGATTTACTCCAGACCCGTGAAAAACTGCTGGCCGATATCAAAGCCTATGTGGAACACTTTGATCAACTGATCGCCGCGCAGGCCGGTACAGGTTTGTCGGATACCTGGGAGCGTTCACGTGAAGAATGTGCTGTGGTGAATGCCCAGGGTATTCGCAGTGTTGACCATCGCCGTTTAGTCTCGCATTTAGCCCGATTGCTGAACGTGATCGTGCCGCAAAAACTGCAGGGCCTGCGTGAGCAGGGCCGTATCTTCGGTGCAGATTTAAGCCAGTACTTTAATGTACTGGAAGATATCGATAAGCGCATCGCCAGCCAGAGTAAGCGCATTACCCACGAAGTGGATGCCGAGCTGTTCCTGGAAGGGGTTTCTGATTCTGCGGTGAAAATCCGCTCGCGCATTAGCGAGCTGGAATTCTGGCCAGAGCTGGCCCAGTTTAACAAGCTGTATAAAGAATGGATGGAGACAGGCGCCAGCGAATTGCCGGAAGAAGACTATGCCCAAAGCATGCGTCGGGTGCTGGATATTCTTGGCCGCGCTGCGTTGGCAGGCGGGATCAGCAAACTGCTGGATATTGAGCTGCATATCAAAGAAGGTAACAGCCAGCTGGTGATCCGTACCGACCGTCAGCTGAATGAATCTTCGAGCCACGGTATGGCGTATCTGATCTTGTGTAAGTTCTTACTGGCCTTTACCCGCTTGCTGCGCGGCAATGCCGATGTAACAGTGCACTGGCCTATCGATGAGCTGGGTACTCTGCACCAATCGAACGTGAAGAAGATTTTCGATGCCTGTCAGAACAACAATATTTCTGTGGTCGGGGCCTTCCCGAATCCGGAATCTGACGTACTGACCCTGTTTGATAACCGTTATCTGATTGATAAGACCACCCGCAAGCTGCAAGTGGTGCAGCCGAAGGTCAGTGCCATCAGTGAGCGATTGAAACAACGACAGCAGCAGGCGGAGGTTGAAGCATGATCAGCGAACAAGGCCGTATTTTAGAAAAGCTGCTTAGCGGCGAGTTTATTTGCCAAATTAGCGATGAAGACGCCTGGCGTTTTTTAAAGACCAGCGGCAACAGCGACAAGATCGAGCCACAACTGAATATGCTCAATCGCACTTTATCGTCCGCTGCTGACGGCGACGTGTTTTTTGCGGCTTACCTGCATTTGGGCGATAACGAGCGCAGTGTGCTGGGCAGTCAGTTCAACGAAATCGCCACTAACTTATTGCCGTTGGTGGAGTGGTTATTGCTGGTGCAACAAGCCAGTGGTTCAGATGTGCCTGTGACTCAGGGTACCGCCATTCGTTTAGGCGAACTGCAAACCACCATTGAAGATACGCCGGCTTTTACCGAGCAGCTGGAAAAGATTTCCCGCTACCGCTTGTTCGGCTCTACCAGTGTGAATCTGGATGGTCAGCTCAAGCAGGTATTCAAGCGTTTGACGGACCTGGGCTATTTGCTTAAGCCCAACTCGGAAAAGCAAATCTTTGTTGCGACTGGCAAAATTGAATATCTGTACGAAGTGCTGCGTTTTATTGATGAAACCGAAGCTCTGTCCCTGTCGGATCAGGCCGAAAACGCCGTCAATCAGGGAAGCTTACTGTGAATCAGAACCTCCATCAGGCCGGGATCAAATTCCTTAATGCCCTGAGCAGGCATGGGGATTTGATCATGCAGGTGTACTTACAGGGTACCCTGGATGAAAGTCAGCACAGCCCGAAGGTAGTGCAGTCATTAGTACAAATGGGCGTGCTTTGGCGCCCGGAAGATAATGCCAAATTACGTTTAAAAACCGCTCTGCGACAGCTCCTTGAAGGCAGTTTGCAGGACGAGCGTAATCGTCAGGTCGATGCCAATATCGGTGGTGCGTTGGCCAGTATAAAAACGCTGGCCCAGCACTATAAAGAAGCTATGCATTATGGCCGTTATGGCGAAACCGACGCTCACTTAAGTGATTTAACCGAGCATGTGTACGGTTTGACCGAATCCCTAAGTAACAGTGTGCGTACTCTGTTTAGCCGCATCAATAACGAGTTCGGTTATGTGGCGTCTATTGATGCCAAAATTCGTGAAAACGAACTGGCCCAGTCGCAGGTTTCTGAGCTGCTCAATCAACTGGAACTGTTCCACTTTGATGAGTTAAGCGAACTGGCGGGCAGTCACAGAGAATTGCGCCATCTGCTGGTGGTGACCTTGCAGCAGAGCTTCTCTAAGGTGACTCAGGAGCTGTCCATCGTACAGGCGCGCTTGCTGGCATTGCTTGGGCGCTTCCGTGAGTTTAAAGGGCGTACCCGTTTGCTCAATGGTTTTGTGCTGCATATGGAGCAAAAGCCGGACTTTACGCCAACCAATTACACCCAGTTGTCGCAGGTGCCTATGCTGTTCAATCAGGCTAAAGGCATTCTGAAGCCGGCGGCGGTGGATGTGAATCGGGTTGAGCATGAGCAGGATTTACAACTGCTGGTGGGCAAGCTGAAGGCGCTGCATCGTGCCGATGCCCAGGAACAACCAGAACGCAAAGCCAAGCCCATCGAAGTCGAAGAGCAATCCGCTCTTGAGATGGAAGAAAGCGGCCTGCGTGACGCGGTTGAAGCCTATTTCTGTCGGGTGATAGATACGGGCGAGCGCTTAACCGCATTGGATTATTATGCCATGCACGAGTTACCTTACGATCCTGAAGTGTGGATCTATCAGGTTATTGGTGGCTATCAGGGCCTGCCAGAAGAAGAACAAGCCTACTTTGCTATCGATACTACCGGTAGCCCGCACCCAGTATATAACGGTAACTATATTATTCAGGATGTAGAACTGGGCCTGCGCTAGGCCCGGTTCCTTCTAGCCGGGGCTCAGCAATTTATGCAGTTGTTGTTCGCCCCGCATCAGCCAGTCACCGTGATTAACTCCACAGCCCAGATAATGCAATTCTGGATAAAAGCCCAAGATGTGATCTAATTTATTTTCTTCCGTTGGTAAGGAATCGATCATCAGAATGTGCTGGCCTTGTTTGAGTTGATGACGAAAGCGTCGGTACTGACTATTGGGTCGCTGCACGCCGATAAGGCCTCCTTCCCAGATACAAAATCCTATAAAGCTTAAGGCAACAAAAACAAAAGGTGTCCAGCCTAATGGAGATGTATGCCATCTAAGCAACCACACAGTGGTTAAGCCATAGACAGCAATACAAAGACCAATAAGTGCGCCTCTAAAACTGGCGCGCACAAGATCCCGCTGCATGAGTGATTCAATCGTTTGCAAATGATGAGACTGAATTTCTGCGTCTTTATTGCTCAACAAATGTAAGCGGGCGTCATGTAATCCGGCATCATTCAGTGTGTGTTTTAGACTGCTCAGGGCATCCAGATCCTGAGTCATTAGATAATGGCGTTTCATAGCAATATCTCCGCGACACAGGTGTACGCATTTGCGACCCTATTGATTAAGTGTAGTTCGGGATTGAAAGAGCGGATAGTTGGCGTTGTGTCACAAATTCGTCATTAGATGCTGATAAAGTGCCGCCATTTGTTCCTATCCCCCCGCCGAAAAGATGTTTAGTAAAATATTCAATACCCTGAGAAATAAATTGTTAGTGCTGATGTTGGCTAACTTGCTCTTGATCATTGTGGCCGTGCAAACCGGAATTGGTGCCCTAAGTCAGGTTATTGGAGAATACGATCGTGCTATTCATGAAGACGTGGCCTACATGGACGCAGTGTCATCATTGAATGTGAATTTTAAGATTCAGGTACAGGAATGGAAGAACACCCTGATTCGAGGGCATGATCCTAAGCAACTGGATAAATATTGGGGACGCTTCAACGAGAACGCAGAGGCAATTCAGCAGCAATACCATCAGATTCTGGCCAAAATGCCTTCAGCACATCCTGCTAGAAAGCACATTCAGTCATTTGCTGACGGTTACCCAGCCATGCTTGCAGCTTACCACAAAGGTTATCAGGCGTTTTTGCAGAGCAATAAGGACATTCCTACGGCGGACAAAGCTGTTAAAGGTATTGATCGCGGCCCGACTGAGGCACTTACACAGGCGGTTGAGGCGGTAAATACGCAGTTGATGTTATTAAGTGGCACGTTATCGAAAAGTGCCAGCACCAGCAAAATGTGGACGAACATTGGTATTTTGGTGGTTATCGTGCTTGGTGCGGTGTTGTTATCCTGGTTCATTCATCGTGCGGTGGTGCGCCCCCTTAAACAATTGACACATTTGTCACGCCAGTTAGCAAAAGGGGATTTTACTGCTCACAATCCGATTAGTGGTGAAGATGAGTTGGGACAATTAGGAAAAGACTTTTCTGCGATTCAATACAATCTGAGCAGATTGATTGGGGGAGTCCGTCAGGATATGCAGGGGTTTAGCGAATTGATCGGCAAGCTACTTTACGCCTTTGAACAGGTTAAAATGGGCGTGCAATCCCAAGTAGATAAAACGGAAAATCTGGCCGATAAACTCGGTCAGATGACCTTGCTGGGCGAGCAAATGAATACCTCTGTTGTGCAGGCAAATGAGTTTGTGGAAGTATCATCAGAACAGGCCCGAGATGGCCACAGATTGTTTAGCCATTCGGTGGATACCGGTCAGAGCATGCTCAAGGCGGCTGAAGAAACGGCTGAGATTATTTTCCGCTTAAAGCGGGATACTGACGAAATTGGTAATGTCGTTAGTGTCATCAATGGTATTGCTGAGCAAACCAATTTGTTAGCGCTAAATGCGGCTATTGAGGCTGCAAGAGCTGGTGAGTCTGGGCGTGGTTTTGCTGTGGTAGCTGACGAAGTACGCAGTCTAGCCACCAAAACACAGCAATCAACTAAGCAAATTTCGGCCAATATTGAGAAGCTGCAACTGGCTGCTGATACCGCTGTTAAAGCCATGGGAACCGGTAAAGAACGCGCGCAGCAAGGGCTTGAGCAGGTGCAGCAATCGCAGCAGTTTATGGATGAATTACATGCTGCATTTAGCGAAATTTCCAATTTGAATCGCCAAGTGGCAAGTTCTATTGCAGACCAGCAAAATCATAACCTTCAAGTCGGTCAGGGCTTAGTTCAGGTGGAACATATCTGTCAGCAGACAGCTTCATGTACCCAAAGTATGGAAGACCATGCTGATAAGATTAAGCAAATATTAGCTCGACTGACCCATGCGATAGGCGATTTTCAATTGCGTCAGGATGTCGCGCAGTAACAGCCTTCAGCCTCAGTAATCACAACAGTACCTGGCTGACGTTTTTGCAGAATAGCTTCAACGAAACTATTCGCAAGGCTGCTTGTAGGTGAGCAGAATAATCCGCCCGAGTATGGGCCGAGATAGGCGAGTTCTCCATTTTCGTTGAAAATAATCAGGGCAGGCGAACTCGGTAACCATGCGGGAACATTCGCTAACTCAGAGGTATCCAGTGTTTGCTGCGTATAATGATACTCAGCAAATTCTGCGTTTAACTGGCGAATATGCGCACTGCTGTAGCTATTGCAGCGACATGCTTTGTCTCTGATATGCAGTACTTGCTGCTTTAATGGCGAAGACTGGCCGAGGACATCTTGAAAATATGCATTAACCTCTTGATTAAACTCGGTCTTATTACTCAGACCCCATAGGGTTTGGTTTGGGTCAAACGGTGCAAGAGATGACACAGAGAATGCTGCTAAGGCAGAAATAGACAGCAATAACCACAGTGCTAATGCAATTGGGCCAAACCAACGTTTGGCCCTTGTGGTTAACGGAAACATGCTAATTCATGGTTGATGGTATTGGCCATTCCCTCTAACGACGCCGTTTCCTGATACAGCGCTTTTACTTCGCCAAGCTGATCGCCCATCAGCATATTTAACTCTTCAATGGCCTGCGCTATTTGTTCAGTAGAAATTGCCTGCTCCTCAGAACTTTGCGTTAGTGAACGAATAACGTGATGCACCAGTTCAATATTGCTGCCGACCAGTTCCATTAAATGATTGGCTTTCGAAGCCTTTTCGTTGGATAGCTCACTTAGTTGCTGGCATTGCGTCATGGCATCACAGGATTGACGTGACGAATTCATCAACTGAGACATAATCTGGTTAACTTCTTCTGTACTGGTTTTAGTTCTGGATGCAAGCTGACGTACTTCATCGGCGACTACGGCAAAACCCCGGCCCTGTTCACCCGCTCGTGCGGCCTCTATGGCGGCATTCAGGGCTAGCAAGTTAGTTTGGTCCGCAATAGAGTGAATGGTTTCCAGTACACCTGAGATGGCATTACAGTTTTGCGCAAGAGTATCAATAGTTTGCGTGGTGGTACTGATGGTATCGCGCAATTGGGTCACATGTTGCTGAGCCTCTGTAACGGCTTTCTTGGCGTCGTCGGTATGGTGGCTTGCCTGTTCTGAGGCGTCGTAGGCTGATTGGGCCTGACGTGATACTTCAGAGACAGAAACAGACATTTCTTCGGATGAAGATGCGATTTGCTCCATCTCTTTGGCGAAACTGGTTTGGCTCTGATTAAGCTTGTCTGCGGTACTATTGGTTTCTTTCGCTGCCCCGTCTAATTCCGCTCCTACTTTACTCATATCGCGAATAATATTCTGGAACATATCCAGTAAGCTATTTAAGGCACGAATGGAACCTCGTTGAGAGCGTTCATCTGCGCGCAGGCTCAGATCGATCTGTTGTCTGTCTTGCATGATTTTGCGCACCGTTGATGTGAGATCGTGTGCTGCAATGGAATCTTTTCTGTTTGAAAATGCGATATTTGACAAAACTACGCCCTGAACAATGGCATAGGCTGCATGTACGGCGAGTAACACGAAAAGTAAATCCCCCTGCTGAAATACGAACACAGGCACGCCGGCACGTTGCATAAAGAAAAAGCTGATATGGTGAATGGCGACCACGCCAACAGCGGTAATATAGATTCGCCAGTTGCGATAGCAGGCGAGAAAGGACATCAGCACGAAGATGCCGAAATGCATTTCAATTAAGCCACGCATTTGATGAATTTGTAGCGCAGAATAAAGCATTAAGGCGATTGCAACCGCATGTTGGGTCAGTTCAGATTGGCCTTGTGACCGGATCAAGGCAAATGGAATCAAAGTTGCGGGTATTCCAATAATAAGTGCTTCAGTCCAGGTATCGTGAATGCTGGCTAAAACCAGGGAAAGCCCAAATAAAGTGAAGAGTGTGTAGGTACAAATCCGATTTGCATTATCTATCCAACCTAAGTGATCACTGCGCATAACAACCTCAAAGACCATATAAAAAGTATGGATTAAAACGGGGCGCTATTAGACGAAAGTCAGCGCTCCGAGCCAATTAAACTTTAGTATATAAATCAGAGGATTCGAGAGATTTTTTATGCATTCGTAACTGAACTATACGAAGTAGAAATAATTACTTTTCAGATTGAATTTTTGGGTGTGGTAACTATGTGCTGCTGGCTAATTTACCAGTAGCAAATTACCTTCATGATCTCTGACGATAAATGCATTGGAATAATTAGGTGCGGGACAGAGGTCGTACTTGCATGCCTGAGCCATGTTTTCTGTGGCCGGGCAGGGCATCTGGTTATGGCAACTTAATAACCTTTGATGCTGGCTTTCTTCGAGATGCTTTTCCAACTGGCGTTGTTGTTTTGATAACAGCCAATTGCTTGAGGGAGTAACACATTTACATGCTTCATCTTGCTCAACTTCACCATAAATCGATAATGTTTGCTCAAAATGACTGACTTCAAGGCTAAGAGAAAGTTCCGCTAAATCCATCCGCACAAACCTCAATACAACACAGACCTTAATGTTGCACATCTTCGAGGTTGGTGCAAATTTTAATCAGTTAAATTAACGCCATACCAATGACTTAAAATGTTTACGACACATAGATTCGTATCTGTCGTTGCCTCCAACTTCAACTTGCTCACCTTCTGTGACGGCATTGCCATCCGCATCGAGACGCACCACAAAGTTTGCTTTTCGCCCACAATGACACACGGTTTTTAGTTCGAAGAGTTTGTCGGCCCAGGCTAGCAAGTAGTGGCTGCCTTCAAATGTCTCTCCTAAAAAGTCAGTGCGCAGCCCGTAAGCGAGGACTGGAATCTTGAATTCATCCACAACGTCAATGAGTTGGCGGACCTGGGCTTTAGTCAGAAACTGGGCTTCGTCGATAAAGATACAGTCAATTTTGCCCGAGACTTTTAATTGTTCAATCTGTGTCTTGAGCTCAGAATTTGGATCGAATAAGTGCGCTTCTGCCTGCAACCCAATGCGGGAGGCGACCTTTCCAACACCGTAGCGATCATCAAAAGCTGCAGTGAAAATCTCAGCGCGCATACCGCGTTCTTTGTAGTTATAGGCGGATTGCAGTAATGACGTTGATTTACCGGCGTTCATGGCCGAATAGTAAAAATAAAGTTGTGCCATGAAGCAGACATCCTGAATCAAAAAACGCGTTATTTTGCCTAGAAATCGGAGGCGGGGCAAATTCTGGGAGTGGAAGATATAAAAAAAGCGGGCTAAACCCGCTTTTTCATCTGAATCGCTTAATTATGCGGCAGACGCTTGCTGTGCAACAGGCGCTTTCGCATCAACCAATTCCAGGTCGAAGGTGTATTCGTCTACACGGATAGCGACTTTACGCTTATCGTTGTAGTCGATTAATGCTGCCAACTCTTCGTCGTTCAGCTCACCTTTGCCATGCAATGTACGCAATACGTTTTCGAAAGAAATCGCAGGAACAACCGGATTCTTACGAGCCGCCTTTTGTACTTTCTTCAGCAGTTCCAGCACTTTGTGCTTAGCTTCGAAAGCCGCTTCATTGATGCAGTGGCCGTCACCGTTGCTGGCAACTACCAGATGCGTCAATTCATTACGAATGCTGGTTTGCTGCAGCGACGCTTCAGATAACTCACGAATCAGGTCGTCGCTGATGCTGCTGGTGCTGTTACCATAGGTTTTGGTCAATACACGCATCAGGCCACGGGTTGGTGTGTTCGGGAAGTTCGCGATGAAGTTAGCAATGGCTCTTTCACCTTCGATTAGCGCCCACTGAATTGCGTATTCGAAGTAAGGCTTCGCTTCGGCGCGGCTTTCAACGCGTTGCTCGTAGAAACGAACGATAGCCATTGCAGCGTATAGGTAAGACATCACGTCACCTAAACGGGCCGACAGCAGTTCTGCTTTTTTCAGGTTTCCACCTAATACTGCCAAAGATAAATCTGCCAGAGGCGCTAACTTAGCCGACAGCAGGTTTACTTGCTTCTCGTACTTACGTACTTCGGGCAGTGCAGACTGGCTTCCACGAGTGAAAGACAAGTGGCTCTTGAAGAAAGAACGCAGAGAGTTCTTCACGCTGAAACCGATGGTTTTACGCAATACTTTACCGAACGCTTTGTCAGCTGATTTATCATTGCTGTAAATCAACTCGATCATTTCTTTCATGTACGGGTGACAACGCATTGCACCTTGACCAAAGATCATCAGGTTGCGGGTCAGAATGTTCGCGCCTTCTACGGTAATTGCAATCGGAATTGCAGCATACGCAGCCGCCAACGTATTTTGAGGACCACGTTGAATGGCTTTACCTGCTTGAACGTCCATCGCAGCATTTACTACGTCGCGACCCAGTTCAGTCATGTGGTATTTAGCGATTGCAGTCACTACCGCAGGTTTCAGGCCTAAGCCCAGACCTTCAGTGGTCAGTACACGCATCGCTTCTAGTGCGAAGGTTTTACCTGCGATTTCAGCCAGCTTCTCTTGAATACCTTCGAAGCGACCGATTGGCAGACCAAACTGTTCACGTACAAATGAATATTCGGTGGTTGATTTAAACGCAGACTGAGCTGATGCTGTGCCCATTGCTGGCAATGAAATACCACGACCCGCACCCAGACAGCTTACCAGCATCTGCCAGCCACGACCGATGTTCTTCTGACCACCGATAATGAAATCCATTGGGATAAATACGTTGTTGCCACGAGTTGTACCGTTGTAGAAACGGATACCCATAGGATCGTGACGGTTGCCCAGTTCAACACCCGGGTGATCTTTCGGAATCAACGCACAGGTAATGCCCAGTTCAACTTTATCGCCCAACAAACCGTTTGGATCGAATACTTTAAAGGCCAGGCCCAGTACTGTGGCGATAGGTGCCAGGGTAATGTAACGCTTGTCCCAGGAAATGCTTAAACCAACTACTTCTTCGCCGTTGAATTCGCCTTTCGTCACGATAGCTGCATCAGGGATGCCGCCAGCGTCAGAACCTGCCTCTGGGCTGGTTAGGGCGAAGCATGGAATATCCTGACCTACAGACAGACGTGGCAACCAATAATTTTGTTGCTCAGCTGTACCATAGTGCATCAGTAACTCACCCGGGCCTAATGAGTTAGGTACCATGACGGTTACTGCAATAGCACCACTTTTGGTTGCGATGGTCGCAACAATGGTAGAGTTAGCGTAAGGGCTGAATTCCATACCACCAAATTTCTTCGGAATAATCAGGGCGAAGAATTTGTTCACAGACAGGAAATCAATGATGTGCTGTGGAATATGGGTAGCGTTTTGTAATTCGTAATCGTCGATCATCCCCATCAATTCTTGCAGGGGACCATCCATAAATGCTTTTTCGTCGGCACTTAGTTGTGCTTTGGGAATGTTTCTCAGAGCTTCGAAATCAGGCTTACCTTGATAGATTGAAGATTCAATCCAGATATCACCAGCGTCCAGGGCTTCCTGTTCGGTTACCGAAATAGGAGGCATAACTTTTTTAAGGGCTGTTCTAATACTCATAATTTACTCATCCGCTCATCTGACCAGTTGCAGTAATACTAACGTTTTTTGTCAAAAGATCAAAATAATTTGCGTGTTCTTGTTAATGGAATGTTGTTTTCAGAGTTAAGTAATATTCATTTTTGGTGTGATTTGTTGGTGTGAAATTACTGAAAAATATGAAAAAATTGGATTTAACTTAACGGAACAGAGTCATGGCGAAATTCGCCTACTATTAATTCACGACTACACTGACACATTGTGTTTATGCGTGTTGACTAGACTGTCGAAACTAAACGACAAACAGAATCATGTCGGTTTTCAGGGAGAACAAGGTGAAACAAAACTGGTTGATGCACATATTACGACGCCCTGGGCTATTCGTATTGCTGCTGGTCGTATTGTCGGTGTTGGCCGGAGTTGGCGCAAAAAATTTGTATTTTCGTGGCGACTACAAGGTTTTCTTTGAAGAAACCAACCCTCAACGCCAGGCCTTTACGAAGATGCAGCAGGTATTTAATAAAAATGAAAATGCCGCCATCATCGTGGTTCCTCATTCGGGTGATGTATTTAACCCAGAAACCCTTGAATTATTGCAATCGTTAACCGACGCTGCCTGGCAGACCCCTTTTTCCACGCGTGTTGATTCCATTACCAATTTTCAGCACACCTGGTCAGAAGACGATGATCTGATGGTGCAGGATATGCTGCCAAAAGACGTCACATTGGATAGTTCCCAAATTGCCGAAATAAAGCATTTGGTTATGCAAGAACCGGAACTTAAAGGACGCCTTGTATCACCTAGTGGCCATGTTGCGATGGTTAACGTTACCGTTGTGTTGCCAGATGGTGATCAAACCATCGAGGTTGGCGTAATTAGTCAATATGTGCGGGGCTTGAGCGCACAATTTAAAGCAAAATACCCGGATCACGATTTTTATGAAACAGGAATGGTGTTGTTAAATAACGCCTTTACTGAGTCAGCCACACAAGATGCAACTACCTTGGTTCCATTAATGTTTTTAACCATTATTGTAGTGTTATGGTTAATGCTAAGAACCTGGGCTGGCATGCTAGGAACTGTCATTGTTGTTGTCATCACCATAGTCACCACAATAGGTTTGTCTGGCTGGATGGGCATGTTTTTGAGTACAGCAACGGTGAATGTACCAACAATAGTGATGACCCTGGCAGTTGCTGACTGTATCCACATAATTGCCTCAACACTCTTGGCTATGTCTAGGGGGATGGAAAAACAAGCGGCAATTCGTTACGCAGTGAAATTGAATCAGGTACCGGTTTGGATAACCAGTATTACGACGGCCATTGGCTTTGTAACCCTTAATTTTTCAGAAGTGCCTGTGCTGGCTGATCTCGGGAACCTATGTGCCATAGGCGTCATGCTGGCGTGTATTTTAAGTCTTACTTTATTGCCTGCGATGTTATCCTTGTTACCTCTTCCTGTGCGCATTGTGACTTCTGAGTCGACGCTAATGGCGCGATTTGGGGGAGGGGTGACAAAATACTACAAGGTCATTTTACCATCGACATTGGTGCTGGCGGTTGTCGCTGGATTGCTGACTACTCAGAATCGTCTGAATGATATTTCTACCGAATATTTTGCCAAAAGCACTCAGTTTCGCCAGGCCTCAGATTTTCAGGAGGCAAATTTAAGTGGTAATGCACGCATTGATTTTGCCATCTATACAGGAAAGGAATCCGGAATAAATGCGCCTGAAGTTATTCAAACCATAGAAAACTTTGCCATCTGGTTACGTCAGCAGGCTGAGGTTGATCACGTGGTGAGTATTTCTGATACGTTTAAGCGTTTAAATAAAAATATGCATGGCGATGACGAAACATTTTATCGTCTGCCGAGGGAGCAGGAGCTTGCTGCCCAGTATCTGCTATTGTTTGAGATGTCTTTACCTTACGGACTCGACCTGAATAACCAATTGAACCTGGATAAATCGGCGACGCGTATGTCGGTTACTATGAAAAATTTGGGCAGTAAGGAGTTTACCGAATTTGAGCAGCGCGCAAAGAACTGGTTTGACGCGCATTCACAGGGACTGACGATAGAAGCTGCTAGCCCCAATCTGATGTTTGCTCACATTGGCGAAGCGAATATGAAAAGTTTAATCCAGGGAACATTGGTTGCTTTGGTCTTGATCTCGTTACTGCTTATTTTTGCGCTACGCTCCTTAAAACTTGGCTTGATTAGTCTGGTCCCCAATTTGCTGCCTGCATTGTTGGGGTTTGGGATTTGGGGAGCATTTTCAGGGCAGATTAATATGGCACTTTCAGTTGTTCTTAGCATGACACTGGGTATCATTGTTGATGATACCGTGCATTTTCTGAGTAAGTACAAACATGCGCGAACAGAACAAAAAAATGCTGCGCAAAGCATTGAATATGCGTTTTCGACGGTAGGAAAGGCTTTAATCACTACGACTGTGGTTCTGTCTCTTGGTTTTTTCGTGTTGACCCTATCCCCATTTGCGCTGAATGCTGACATGGGGATGTTAACTGGCATCATTATTGTGGTGGCATTACTGGTCGATCTGCTTTTTTTACCTGCATTTTTGCTACTTATTGATAGAAAGTCTCATCTCGCTAACTAGAGTAAAAAGGAACATTTGGATGCAATTTTATCGTTCTCGCTTTTCCATTTTTGGGAGTATACCCCTGCTTTTTTGCCTTTATATTGGTGCAAGCTATGCCGAGTCGGTCGAGGAAAAAGGGCTGGCTATTGCAAAAGAGCGGATTGCCCGCGACACGGGGTGGGGAGACTCATATGCCGAGATGAGCATGATTTTACGCAATTCATCCGGTCAGGAAAGCGAGCGGAAAATTCGAGTAAGCACCCTGGAAATGCAGGAGGATGGTGATAAAGGATTAACGGTTTTTGATGAACCAAGGGACGTCAAAGGATCTGCGTTTCTCAGTTTTTCTCATTCGCTCGAGCCAGACGATCAATGGATGTATTTGCCAGCATTGAAGCGGGTGAAGCGAATAGCGACACAGAATAAATCCGGGCCATTTATGGGGAGTGAATTTTCTTATGAAGATATGGCTTCATTTGAGCTGGAAAAATTTCGTTTCACTTATTTGCGGGATGAGAACTATCAAGGCGAAAGCGTGTATGTGTTACAACAAGTGCCGTTAGACGAGTATTCAGGTTACTCAAAGCAGATCGTTTGGGTTGATAAGACGTATTATCGGGCTGTGAAAGTAGAGTTTTATGATCGTAAAAACGCTTTGTTAAAGGTACTCGAGCTAGATAACTATAAACAATTTAAAGATAAATTCTGGCGCCCTATGCGCAGCACTATGCGAAATGTACAGAATGGCAAGAGTACAGTTATGCTCACTCACAAGATCGAATTTGGCACTGGATTAGATGAAAGTGACTTCAATAAAAACAGTTTACAGCGAGCGCGGTAGCGTGATTTCAAAGATTGCCTTTGTTTTGGGTGGACTGGCAACGCTTATCACCGGCGTGGTGAAGGCTGAAGTCAGTTGGACGGGGGAAGGTGCGATTGAGCAGCGCTATTTCCTGCAACAGGCGTTAGAGACTCGCCAGCCACGAAGTCAGCTTTCAGGCTATTTTAAGCCTGAAATCTATGCTGACTGGAATGATGGTAATGATAGTTTGTTGTTTCGCCCCTTCTATCGACTGGATGCCGAAGACGGTGAACGTAGCCATGGTGATATTCGCGAGTTGCTGTGGTGGCATGGTGGAGACAGCTGGGAATTAAAAGCTGGTATAGGTAAAGTCTTCTGGGGCCAAACAGAGTCAATTCACCTTGTTGATGTGATTAATCAAACCGATTGGATCGAAGCAATTGATGGTGAGGATAAACTGGGACAGCCTATGGTGAGCCTTGCCTGGATCTCTGATTACGGCACCTTTACAGCATTTGCGTTACCTTACTTTCGTGAGCGCACATTTCCGGGATTAGATGGTCGGTTGCGAGCGTCTTACAAGATAGATACAGATAATGCCTTGTATGAATCCGGTGATGAAGACAAGCACAAGGACTGGGCGTTGCGCTGGCAGCATACGCTGGGCGATCTGGATTTGGGCTTGTCCTATTTTACCGGTACGGCCAGAGAACCCATTTTTGTTCCGCAGATTAGTGAGACTGATATTAGGCTGTTGCCATACTACCGTCAGATGGATCAAATCGGTCTGGATGCACTGATGGTTGCGGGTGCCTGGTTGCTCAAGTTAGAAGCGATTCATCGCAAAATTGGTGATGAATCCTTTTATGCATCTGTGGCTGGATTTGAATATACCAGCGTGGGTATTTTCAATAGTCAGTACGACATTGGCTGGCTGATGGAATATCAGTATGACGATCGTGATGAGCTGGCATTAACAGTGTCACAAAATGATGTGATGTTTGGAATGCGCATCGGCTTTAATGATTTTTCAGGTACGGAGGTACTAATCGGATACGTTCAGGATTTGGATTATAGCCAGACCCATAGCGCGTTTTTAGAAGCCTCGAGTCGAATTAATGATCGCTGGAAATGGCGACTGGAAAGCTGGTTATTTAGTGGGGACGAACCGCAGGAGCCTACATATTATTTCCGTCGTGATGATTATCTGCAGGCATCCTTAGAATATTATTTTTGAGCAGATGGGGCGTTACAGTGCCCCATCAAACGCATTCTGTCAGCTTCCCAGACCACTTGTTCAATCTCATGGCCCTGAGTGCAAATGCCTTGTTGTTGTAATTGCTTTTGTAAAGCGTGAGCAGCCCGGTCTTCAAGCATCAATTTATCTCCATTGCTCAACGTCGATAGCATCCCTCCGGGTTGTGCTGCTGAGGGGCCATTCGCGCCTGCTGGTCCGTTGGGGCGGGTTCCCGGTCCGCCTTGAGGACCCTCATTTCTTGGCGCTGATGGGGTGCGCCAGCTAAGTCCAAAGGCAAATTCAGTCATGCCTTGCTCATTTACTCGATGAGTGAAATGTTCTTTGGTATCTAAATCTACGCCCCCAATTCCTGCACATGCAGTTAGGCAGCATAACGGCAGTAACAACATGGAACGCTGAAGCCAGTCACTTTTCATGGTTTTTCCTTTTCGATGCTGACAAACATTGACCTCTCCTGCGGGCCTGAGTTCCTTGAGCAAATGAGACCGTCGAGTATAACGGCATTCTGCGTTAAATTTATCACCTTGTCAGTAATCTTGGCTAACAGTTAAGTCTATGTCTTCGAAAGACTTTTAAATATTCAGAACAGTGTTAACCTTAACCTGATAAGTATTAGCTGAGTAGGATTAAATCAGTGAAAAGCGGTGTGCTGTGCTGTCTGTTGATGTTGATGAGTTGGACATCCTGGGCCAAAAATATCCCGGTATATGGGGTCATTTCTGTTGGGCAGGGGAAAGTGGATACCTCAATAGGGGAGTTCGATGGCCTGAGTTATAAACTTGGAGTAGGGTTTCCGTTTCATCGACAGTGGACCTTCGAAGCTGGTAGCTTTGTCATGGTTAATCAGGATGATATTAGTTTGCAGAATGCAGAATTTGAATCTCAGGGGCTATTTTTAGCGTTGCTAGGTAGGGCGAAAGGCGATAACGGTGAGTTATTTTATCGGTTGGGTGTCAGGCGCAACGATTACCGTTTGGAAGCGAGTAATGACTGTGGTGAAGAGACGCCTTGTGTGGTCGAAAAGTCTGTTGCCAGCGGTGTAGTGGGACTGGGATTTGATTTTAACCTTGGCGATGAGTATCAGCTAAGATTGGAAGCCGAACAGAGTTGGGGCCAGGATGGATTTGAAAGTCGGGGTGTTTACCTGGGTTTTAAAGTAAACTTTTAGCATTCTGACCAGTCAGTGTATTCATGCCGTCGTAACCTGGTAAATGCATATGCAAAATGAACTTAGTAGCAAATTTATCTTATCTGTTTTTGAGAAAATACGTGCTCATGGCACACAGCAAGGTAGTGAATATCATTTAGATGGCGTAAATGTCAGTACTGATTTTGATGGTTACACCCTGTTTTTTAGCGATGCCAGAGTCAAGCTAAGCTTCGGTTTTCATAATCAGTATCACTATGATTATGTGAAAGAAGATGACAGGCAGCAGTTTGAGAGCAAGCTCAAACATATCAATGAAAATTACTGATCAACAGATGTCCATTTCGCACTGATATGTTGATTCCATTTTTGTAAGGTTTTATGCAGATCTTCATATAACAACGGTTTTGTTAAATAATCGTTCATACCTGCTGCGAAACATTTTTCTTTGTCGCCTGACAGGGCATTGGCGGTTAATGCAATAATAGGGATAGTTGGATTAAACAGACCGGATGTATCCTGACGGATCAGACGGGTTGCCGTGTAACCATCCATTTCCGGCATCTGGCAGTCCATTAAGATGAGATCGAAAGTGGCATGGGCGTTTGCCAGTAATGAAATTGCCTCTTTACCATTTGAGGCTACCTCAAAATGATGATCCATTAAGCGTAGCATTTCCTTCGCTACTTCCTGATTGATGACATTGTCTTCAACCAACAAAATATTTAGCGGGACATTGCCGAAAAGCCGATGAGTGGCGCGAATAGGGGCTGTTTTGTGTTGTTTTTGGCGCGCTAGCTGTTCGGATAGATGTGCATCAGTCCAGGGGGGAAAGAAGATATATTCGACGCCCAACTGGCGCAAATAGAATTTCTGTTCCGTCGTGATTAACGGGCTGAATAACCAGATATGCAGTTGTTGGACTGAATACTGATTGGTAAGGCTTTGAATAAATGTATCCGAGGGGAAATCAGGCAAAGGTTGTTGTAACATCAGCAAAGTTTCGTCGTTAGACGACTTTCGCATGAACTGCATCACTTCCCTGATCGTTGTAAAGCGTTGTGCTACTCGGGCTTGTTGTTCGATAACGTCTGCCAAATGACCATGTTCATCAATATTGAGAGTGATAACTGTGCCTTGCTGCTGTTCGAGCCAGTCGGTTTGTTCAGGACTCTGGTAATAGCTAAGGGTATTGAATAGAGGAATAGGCAAAGTAAACCAAAATTCTGACCCTTCGCCACTGGCGCTATTTACGCCTAACGCTCCTTCCATCAATCTCACTAACTGTTTGCAAATGGCTAAGCCCAAACCTGTTCCGCCAAATTTGCGGGTCGTGGATGTATCTGCCTGACTAAATTGTTCAAACAGTTTCAATTGTTGTGCAGGAGAGATTCCGATACCGGAATCTTTGATGGATATAAAGAGTTGCTGCTCTGGAGTAAAGCTTGCCGACAAACGGATAAAGCCACTTTGAGTAAATTTAAGTGCATTATTTAGAAAGTTATCGGCGATCTGTCTGATCCTGAGGGGGTCACCCAGTGCAAATCTGGGAAGATTTTCACTGACCTCCAGGTAAAGTTTGAGGCCTTTGTCTTTGGCCTTTAGTTCGGCAGTGTCTGCCAAGGTGACTAATAGTTCATGCAAGTCAAACTGGGTTTGTTCAAGTTGCAATTTGCCCGCTTCAATTTTTGAGAAATCCAGCACATCATTGACCAGGCCTAATAGTGACAAGCTGCTGTCTTTTAGAAGGTTGGCGAAATGCTGTTGTTGCTCTGATAGTGGCGAATTTAACAGCAATTGATTCATGCCGATGATGCCATTGATTGGAGTGCGAATTTCATGGCTGATATTGGCCAGAAACTCACTTTTAGCCTTGCTGGCTGCCTGAGCTTGCTGTTCGGCTTCTTTGCTTTGAGTTATATCCTGAAATGCACCAATTAATGCGACAGGGATATTATCCTGATATTCGGCTTGACCCACGGCCCTGACCCAGCGCTGCTTACCTGTTTCAGTTTGGATGATTAAATTAAGATCCCAGGGCTGGGCCTGATTAACTGCATCTTCAATGGCTTGTTCAATTAGGAATCTGTGCTCCGGCAGGTAATAACCAACAGCCTGGGGCAGGGTAATGGGGGTATTAATCGAACGTTCATGAATTGCGTACACTTCTGGTGACCAGGTGAGCTCCTGTGTGAGCAGATTGAGTTCCCAGTGTCCCAAATGTGCCATATTGCCCGTGGTTTCTAACAAAAACTGCTGACGTTTTTCGGCAACTTCCAGTTGCCGAATAGTGGTGATATCCCTGCCAATAATGAGTAGCCCGGACATTTGTTGATTTTGACTGTTGATGGGCGTTACCGAAATCTGTAACTGCAGCATGGGATTGGACGAGGATGTCATAAACCAGTCGGTATCGCCGATTTCCTTGCGGTGGGTGGCCAGAAACAGGGCAATATTGGTGGCATGGGCCAAAGGGTAGAGCTGAAAAAAACGAGTGCGATCTTCTTCGAATAATAACTGATCGAAATAGACAGGTGACTGGATAATCTGGTCTTGATTAAGCTTCAGCCAATCAGTACAGGTTTGATTCAAGGTACTGATGCGACCAGTTAAATCGGTTGTCATAATCAGTAGATTTGCACTGTCGAGAATAGCTTGCTGAAAGCCATTCAGGCGTTGCAATTCTGCTTGTCGTAATTTTTGCTCGCTGATGTCGAAGGCCAGCGCAACATAGCCCGTGAGCTGCTTGTCCTCAAGCAGGGGGGCGCATTGAAGTTTAAGCCAAAACTCACTGCCATCCTGACGTGTTTGTTTAATCACCTGATTGAATGACTGCTGTTGGGAGAGTGCGGATTCCAGCGAGGCAATACTATCGTTTGCTGATAAACCTTGTTGTAACAGTTCTGACAGGGTTAAACCCATTACCTGATTGGCGGATAAGCCGGTAATGTATTCAAACCCCTGATTCACCCATATGAGCTGACCACGCTCATCGGCAAGCATGGCGCCACTCTGAGTTTCTTCAATCACTTTGGCCAGCATACGGCTTTCCTTCAGCGACTGACTTAGCTGCTGCTTGGATTCGTACATATCGGTCAGATCATAATTTAAGCCGACAACGAGCTTGGCATTTCCCAGTTCATCACTGAGCACATGTCCAAAGGCGCGGATGTGTTTAACCTCATTCCGAGGGGTGGTGATTCGAAAGTCAAAATCGAACGGATGTAACTCTGCCAGAGCATCTTCAAATGCTTCAATGGCATGGTCCAAATCTTCGGTATGTACGCAACCTGCCCAGTCGTGAAAACTTCCGTTAAAGTTGTCGGGATGCTGACCATAGAGCGAAAACATCTGCGCATCCCAACTTAGCACACCGGTTAAACAGTCATATTCCCAAATCCCAATATGGGCTGCTTCTGTGGCCAGAGACAGGCGCTCGCTTAATTGGCTAATGCCTTCTTCCGCGCGCTTTAAACGCTCGGATTCTGCGAGTGTAATTACACGGGTTTCTCCGCTGGCGCCGGTCCGAATCTGAATATTGACACTAACGTAGACAAACTCGCCATTGGCTTTAAGCGCCGGATAGGTATTGTCATGCTGGGATTGGTCCGCATGTTGGACTGAGGGGCTATTGCCAGGTTCCTGGCCATAAGTGGGCAAAAGCTGATTTAAGGTTAAGCCGGTGAGGCTGGATTGAGGATAGCAGAAGAGCTGCTCAGCCCAGGTGTTGGCAAAAATAATCTTGTTTCGCTCGTTGACCTCAATAATTGCGATCGAGCAATGCTGGAGTATATCGTAATAATCGTTGTTGGAGTCTTGGGCCATTTGGCCGCTTGGTTTTCCCTGCCCGGTATGCATAAACCCTGCTCAAATGCGGCAAACTTGTCGGATGTCATGTTAATACTAGGCCAATCTGGTGGTATTCGTGACATAGTTGATTAAAATAAGCCAAATTTTTTAATGAGATGATACACCTTGCCTGTTTCCCACGTATCTGCGCCAAAGTTTACATTACGTTTCTTCCTTCCCCAATACTGGTTGACCTGGCTGAGTGTGTTGCTTCTCTATACCATCTCATGGCTGCCATATCGTCTTCAAACAAAAATAGGTAAAGGTTTAGGATGGTTACTGGGTAAACTCGCCAAATCCCGGGTTGCCGTGGCCAAACGTAATCTGGAACTGTGTTTTCCGGAAATGTCAGCGCAGGAACGCCAGCAGTTACTGAACAAAAATGTGGAGTATGCGGGCATGGCAATTCTGGAGGCGAGCATGGGCTGGTGGTGGCCAGACTGGCGTGTTCGGGGCATTGGTGAAGTTGAAGGATTTGAGCATGTGCAGGCTATTCTGGACAAAGGCAAAGGCGTATTTGGTCTGGCGATCCACAACATGAATCTGGAGATTTGCTGTCGTATTGCAGGGCTGCACCAACCTTCGGTGGCCTTCTACCGTCGTCACAATAATCCACTGATGGAATATTTGCAGTATCACGGTCGCAGCCGTTCAAATAAATACATGATCCACAAACGTGACGTGGGCGGCTTAATTCACGCGTTAAAAGATGGGGAAATATGTTTTTACCTGCCGGATCAGGACTACGGTCGCAAGCGTTGTGAATTTGTGCCTTTTTTCCATGTGCCTGATACGGCAACCACCACTGGTACTATGCTGTTTGCTCGAGAGGGGAACTGTGAAACCGTTTTTATCCTGCCACTACGAACAGATAGCGGTTATAAGATTGTTTTTCTGCCAGGACTGGAGAATTTCCCCTCTGGTGACGATAAACATGATGTAACCCGGATAAATCAGCGTATTGAAGAGATGATACGCCAGGCTCCGGAACAGTATCTGTGGATGCACAAACGTTTTAAAACCAGACCAGACAAAGAAATGCCTTCGTTGTATGCTAAGTCGTAGTCACCCTTTTGAGACGGTGATAATCGCGAGGGAAAGAAGGAGCCGCAGTGGCAACAGGTAAAACATTTTCAAGCACCGCGTTTTGGGCCCGCCATTTGGCGTTGGCGCTGATCATTATTATTGTTGCAGCAGTGGTGCTTAAATTTGTGAATATGCGTCAAAATACCCCAGTACCTGAAGGCGCAGATCCTACCCCCAGCGTTGCTGAAGGTCTGAGCGACTTTTATGCGGCTTACCGTTTGTCATCCACTCATCCTTATGAAGATGACATCGGTGATTTTGTGATGGAAGTCAACAAAGACGAGCAACCGCTGCAAGACCGCCTCAAAGGGATGGAAAGTCTTCAAAAGCCAGTTTCGAATCGCTGGGTGGGCGCGCATAAATACCGCACGTTCAAAACCGGGACTACGTTGCGCGAGGCGATTACCAATTATGCCCAATCCGAAGGGATGCAGGTGCTTTGGGAGTTGGATCAGGATTTTATCGTTAAACATCAATTTCAGATGGACGACACTATCGTCGGTTCGCTACAAAAAATAGCCAGGGCTGTCGACAGTAACTTCGAAGGCGAAGTGAGAACCTGGGTGTGTCCGAAACAGCGTTCACTGGTGATTACCAATCACAGCAATCAATACTTGCTTACCCATTGCAACGAAGTGAAGGGCTAAGCCTTCACTGATTGTTATTCCGATGTTCCAAACGTTGCGTTCCAAATCGCTGTCACTTGCTGTCGCTGCTGACGAAATTCTGCGTCGGCGGCACTGCGTTCAAGATTTTGTAGGGTTAAGCGATGAGCCTCATTTCGATACGCCAGATAGGCGCTGGTTAACTGTTCCGCCTGATGCTCACTTAGCAAAGACACGTTGGCCAATTCTGCCAGGATTCGCACGTTATCCGGCCATTTGCTGAGTACGGGATACTGATGTGCAAAAGCCAGAACCATAAATTGCACAATAAATTCGATATCTACCATGCCACCTATGTCCTGCTTCAGGTCAAAGCTGTTGGCCTGGGGATGACTAAGGTGCTGGCGCATTTTTAAGCGCATCTCATTGACTTCATGACGCAGTGTGTCGCCATCTCTGCTTTGGCTGAGAATGTCATATCGTATCTGATTAAACTGCTGACGTAATGAGGGCGTTGCACACAGGCATCTTGCCCTGACCAACGCCTGATGTTCCCATGTCCAGGCATTTTCACGTTGATAGGTGGCAAAGCCGTCAACATGACACACTAACAGACCTGAGTTGCCGGATGGACGTAAGCGCATATCGATTTCGTACAATTGCCCGGATGACATTTTGGTGTTGAATATATGCATGAATCGCTGGGCAACTTTTAGATAAAAACTGTGATTTTCGATGGGCTTTTCACCCGACGTCATACCATTGTGTTTACATTCGTGCAGGAGCACCAGGTCGAGGTCAGAACCATAGCCTAGCTCGAGGCCACCAAGCTTGCCGTAGCCGATTACGGCCATGCCTTTATTTCCGATATTGAATCCTTCAGGCTCGCCATGACGAAGAGCCATTTGATGCCATGCAAGGTTTAAGACATATTCAATGATAGCTTCGGCCAAAAAGGTTAAATGATCACTGACCCTCATAATTGGCAGGGTGCCGGTTATATCTGACGCGGCAATCTTCAGTTGCTCACTGAGTTTAAATTGACGCAGGCTTTCCATTTGTTGTTCCTGATCATCCAGCTCAACCCGCATAAGGGCCTGGCGTAATTCGTTCGAATATTCCTCTGGAACAGGGGGATGATAAAGCTGTGAAGGTGTTAGCAGTTCATCCAAAAGCATAGGGAAACGTTGAATTTGTGCTCCGATCCATGGACTGGCATGACAAAGATGCAACAGTTGTCCCATTGCGGGTGGATTTTCATAAAGCAATTCCAGATAGGCAGTTCTTCCAAGCACATTGTGCAGCACGCCTAGCCAACGTTTGAGTAATAACACGGGCTGATTAAAATCTTGCTCCAGTATCATTGACAGACTCATGGGGATTAACCGATTTAGAATATCGATACCGCGCTGTCCCATGGATTTTTTTGACGTACTTTGTTTTAAATCTTTCAAGGTCAAACTAAACAGACTCGCGTCTGCAGGCGTGAGCCAGGGAGAGAGGGTAGCTGCTGCTTCATCATCGCTTAACGGCAATAGCCAAAGATCCTGTAAAGCCTGCTGATTATCGTCCGTCTGCTCGGAAGCATCATCGGTTTGTTCCTTTACCAGTTCCTGGAACTGCTGATGTATAACCTGCATTTGCTGGTTAAGGCTGTTCAGAAATTCCGGGTAAGATTCGGCACCCATTACACATGCTAAGCGAGTCTGATCTAATTCGTCATCTGGCAGGGTTTGGGTTTGCTTGTCGCCAAACTGTTGCAGGCAATGTTCCGTTTTTCGTAGATAGAAATATGCAGCACGCAGTTCATCCGCTTCTGCACAGGTAAAGACATCAAGCGCTACCAAATGTTCAAGATTGGCCAGTAAAGACGGCGTTTGTAGCTGAATGTCGCGACCGCCACGTATGAGCTGGAAGCTCTGAATGATAAATTCCACCTCACGGATGCCGCCTTCACCGAGTTTGATATTATTGGTTAACTGGCGGCGTCTGACTTCCTGTTGGATCAGGCTTTTCATTTTGCGCAAAGAATCAATGGCGCTGAAGTCGATATAGCGACGGAAACTAAACGGACGCAAAATTTCGTGCAATTCGTCTGCGGAACCAGAGCCAGGATTAAGCAGCCGAGCTTTGGTCATGGCGTAGCGCTCCCAGTCACGGCCTTGCTGCTGGTAGTAATCCTCCAAAGCGGCAAAGGGCACTACAAGCGGGCCACTCTCGCCGAAGGGACGCAACCGCATATCAACCCGAAAGACTAAGCCATCTACCGTTACTTGATTCAAGGAAGTAATCAGCTTTTGCGCCAGTTTTAAGAAGAACTGATGATATTCAATGGATTTACGCCCACCCTGAGTTTCGCCCTGATCCGGGTAGGCGAAGATCAAATCGATGTCAGATGAAAAGTTAAGTTCTTTACCTCCCAGCTTGCCCATCCCCAGAATCAATAAGGGCATGGGTTGGCCTTCATACAATGGAACGCCGTAGCGTTCTGTCATCTGGCGATATAGCCATTGGTAGGCCGCATTGATTAGTGTGTCAGCAAGTTCAGATACTTGCACAATGGAATCGGCTATAGGTTGCTGATTACTCAAATCTCGCCAGGCAATCACACACATTTGCTGTTGTCGCCATTGTCGCAGAGCGGTAAAGAAGGCTGCTTCTGAGGTTGTACTCGCGATGCTGTCGTCAATGTCAGCGGTGACGTCAAACGTGGCACCCTCACGATGTTTTAGACAATGTTGGAGAATGTCCTGGCGGCGAATACATTGCTCTGCAATAAAATCGCTTAGGCCAAAGAGCTGCTGGCAAGCCTGTTGCTCTGGTTCCGATAAGGTATTAGCGAGAGCCGGATATTTCTCTGTCAGTCGTTGCCAATACTTAAGACCCATCTGGTTGAGCAAATTAGGGTAGGGAAGTGTCATAACATCTCACTTAAAGGTTCATGCCTGCTGCAATTTCTCTACCGTCGTCAAGGCAGTTAGCAGCGAAATCTGGCAATCATGTTAACCAATTCATCGCTGCTGTTGGCAAGCTCCTGAGTATATTGTTCTGAGTGTATCATGTTGTCAGCAATCTGATTTGATGAACCGGTTACTCGCACCACATTTTGAGAAATCTCATTGGCAGCTGCACTCTGTTCTTCTACCGCACTGGCAATACTGATGTTCATATCGGAAATTTGGCTTACTGCCTGGCTGATGTTATCCAGCGTCTGCACGGCGAGTTTAGTGTGGAGCGAAGTTTCTTCCGAAGTACTCACATTGGCTTCCATGGATTGCACTGACTTTAACGCCTGGGCCTGGAGCTTAGAGATCATTTTATTGATTTCTTCTGTTGACTCCTGAGTTCGGGATGCGAGCGTACGGACTTCATCTGCGACAACGGCGAAGCCCCGGCCCTGCTCTCCTGCGCGGGCAGCTTCGATGGCCGCATTAAGTGCCAGTAAATTAGTCTGTTCTGCAATACCTCGGATCACGTCTAATACGCTGCCAATCGCATCTGTTTCAGATTGCAGCCCTTGGATCACGTCGCATGAGTGACGGATAGAATCCGCCAGTTTCTCAATTTGTTGTTGGGTAGCCTGCATCGTTTGTCGCCCCTGATTAGCCTGATGATCAACTTCCTGCACGGTTTGGGCTGCGCGTTCGGCATTTCCGGCAATTTCATGAATGGTATGACTCATTTCGTTGGCTCCGGTGGCTGCCAACTCTGTTTGTTGCAACTGATCATCCGTGAGTTTTCGGGTAGCACTGCTATTGGTCGCTATCTTGCTACTCATAGTCGCAACTAGATCAGCAGATTGTTTGGTATTCGCAACTAACTGCTGGATCTGTTCCACAAAGCGATTAAAAGCTCGGGCGATTTCAGTAATTTCATCATTACCTCTGACAGGCAATCGTTTCGTCAGATCACCATCCCCCCTGGAAATTTCATTCATGGCGTTGCCAACATTATTGAGGGGCGTACGGATGCTTTTGGAAATTAAGTACAGCACAACCACCAGTATGACGACGAAAATCAGGGTAAGGGCGAGTTGTAATTCTGCGCTGGCCCAAAAGGTATCAATGATGTCATCTGTGTAGACGCCGGTACCGATAATCCAGTCCCAGGGCGCAAAGCGTTTAACGAAGGTGATTTTGGGTACGGGCTTTTCATAGCCTTTTTTAGGCCACATATAATGGAGATAAGCGCCGTCGGGATGCTGATTGATCAGATGGACAATCTCTTGAAATATGTAGAGCCCATTGGGATCTTTGATGTCGCTGACATTTTGATTTTCGAGCTTAGGTGAGGAACCATGGGCGATGACTACAGGGCGGGAATCGTTGATCCAGAAATAGTCGTTATTGGCATAGCGTAACGTGCGAATTGCCGCTTTGGCGCTTTCTTTGGCCTCATCTTCGCTCAAGCCATTTCCTACCATTTGATAGTAGTGTTCGATCAGGCTGTATACGTTTTCTATTTGTTGTTTTACTGCGGTGGATTTGGCTTCGCTGATTGCCTGATAAAAGTGCCACATGGACTGGGCCTGAATCAAAATGACGCAGACGAGTGCAGCCATCAATAGCAACCATAAACGAGTTCTGATACGGATATTTCGCAGGGTTAACATATGTAGTGTCCTTGAGAGCTTTGCTTATACCTTGAGCCTGGCGGCGAAGGCTGTTTACTCTTGGTTGGGAAAGGTAGGTTCTAAGGTTGAAGCTATCCAGCTCTGAAAATGTTGCGCTAAATCATTTGATTGTGTCAGGCGATGCTTCTGCCTTGCCGTCAATGATTTCACTTTACGCTCGTATTTCAGGGCGATGGATTTTGAACCTACGTTGACACTGGCGAGTAAAATTAATGGCCCCTTGCCTCGCAAAGCTTTAGCCCCCCTGGCCCCGCCCGCAGAATGTTCCTGAAAGCGACGCGAAACGTCTGTCGTCACGCCCGTGTATAGATGTCCCAAACGCGTTTCGATTATATATAGATACCAGTCGTTCATTTATCCAGTAACTGCTTGTTAAAACGAGAGTATCTTAGCATTTTGTGACTATTAGGTAGGTGTTCTAATGGATTTTATTTGTCAATGTGTGGGAATGTTTGAACTCATTTTTTGTCTGTAGTTGTGTAAATTATCTTTCATCAACCTTGAGTAGATTAAGGTTCAATTGAGGTGTTTTATAGGAGGGGGAGGTCGTATTAATAACGAGTAATAAACCTGATTAAAATCAATGGATTTTATTATTTTTATCTCTTTGTTTTATTATAACCTTTTGATTTAAAAGAATTATGTTTTTATTATTTTTGGTGTACAAGTGTACGCTGAATGGGTAGTATGTAGCTTCTGGCTTATGAGGAGTATCAGATGACCACCTTGGTTTCCAATCTAAAAACCAAACGCGCGTATACCGTTATGGAAGAATGGCTGCATAGCTTGAGCCATGGCGCAGGGTTAATTGTGGCAGTTGTGGGCCTGGTGTTTTTATTATTGCGGTCTGACTCGAGTTTAACCGTCACTGTATCTGCAATTTATGGTAGTTCGTTGTTATTGATGTTTTTAGCGTCGACGATATATCACGCAGTAACTAATTATCGCCTCAAGCAGGCCTTCAAGTTGTTTGATCATAGTGCAATCTATTTGTTGATTGCAGGTACATATACACCCTATTTGTTGATCAGTATTGGTGGCTGGCTAGGGATTACTGCAACCTCTGTTATCTGGACCATTGCTGCCGCAGGCGTAATCTTTAAGTGTTTTGCCGGTGGGCGGTTTCCTAAGCTATCAGTGTTCACTTATTTACTGATGGGGTGGCTGGCGATTTTTTTGATTTATCCTCTGTATCAGGCTCTGCCGGGAGCCGGAATGTGGTTGCTGGTGGCTGGTGGCCTGTGTTTTAGCATTGGAGTATTATTTTATGTCGCCAAAAAGGTTAAATATACTCATGCGATTTGGCATATGTTTGTTGTAGCCGGTTGCTGCTGTCACTATTTCTCTATCTATTATTACGTCGTTTAAGCTTCTATTTTCAGTGGATTTTTGTCGTTCTGGCTGAATCCACTGTTAAGCCTGTTATAATCTCGCCATCGAATCTGCTGAGAATGAAGCATGCAATTACCTGATTTGTCCCGTGCCCGCGTTTTAGTGGTTGGGGATTTAATGTTAGATCGCTATTGGCAAGGCCCTACCAGTCGAATTTCTCCCGAAGCGCCCGTTCCTGTGGTGAAAGTCGAAGGAATTGAAGATCGCCCCGGTGGTGCTGCAAACGTGGCGATGAACGCCGCAGCTTTGGGTGCCAAAGTGACCTTGCTAGGTCCAACCGGTGATGATGAAAGTGCCGATATATTGGAGCAAAAAGTCGATTCGCTCGGTGTGATGTGTGATTTTGTGCGGCTTCCAGGTTTTGACACTATCACTAAATTGCGTGTGATGAGCCGTAATCAGCAATTGATTCGGCTGGATTTTGAGCGGTCATTCGCCCGGGCTAATAAGCAGGTGATGGTTGAACGATATTGCCAGCATTTACGGGATGCGGATGTGGTTGTGTTGTCAGACTACAATAAAGGTAGCCTGAGTGAGGTTGAATCTCTTATCCAACTTGCCCGGGAAGCGAATATCGCCGTGATTGTTGATCCCAAAGGTTCCGATTTTGCTAAATATCAAGGCGCAAGCTTACTGACTCCGAATATGAGTGAGTTCCAGGCTATTGTTGGCGAATGTGATGATGAGCAGAGTATCGTCGCCAAAGGTGAGGAAATGATGTCACAGTTGGGACTAAATGCATTACTGGTGACTCGCTCTGAAAAGGGGATGACGCTTTTACAACCCGGACAATCTGAGCTGCATTTACCCGCCAAGAATAAAGAAGTCTTTGATGTTACTGGTGCTGGCGATACGGTTATCGCAACACTAGCTGTAGCAATCGGATGTGGTAGTGAATGGTCTGTTGCCAGTGCGCTCGCTAATGCCGCTGCGGGCGTTGTGGTTGGAAAAGTAGGGACATCGACGGTCAGTATTGGTGAGTTGCGGGCTGCGGTTCAGGCTGATAGCTCAATTGGTCGTGGAGTAATGACTGAAGAGCAATTGTTGATGGCTGTCCATAGTGCGAAACAGCGTGGTGAAAAAATTGTAATGACCAATGGCTGCTTCGATATTTTACATGCCGGTCACGTGTCGTATCTGGAAAATGCAGCGAAGTTGGGGGACCGACTAATCATTGCGGTAAACAGCGATGATTCCGTTAAGCGTTTGAAAGGTGCTGGCCGACCCATCAATAATGTTCAACGGCGTATGACGGTGTTAGCTGCACTCGCTTCTGCCGATTGGGTAGTTGAATTTACTGAAGATACGCCACAAAGACTTATCAGTGCGGTGCTGCCAGATATTTTGGTGAAAGGTGGCGATTACCGAGTAGATCAGATTGCCGGCGCGAAAGAAGTACTGGCAAATGGGGGGGATGTGAAAATTCTAAACTTTGAGGATGGTGTCTCCACGACAGGAATTATTCAGTCTATCGTTGATAAAAAGCACTAACGTCTTTTCGCATAATCTATTGATGCGCAACAGACGTTGCGCATTTCCTGTTCTTTCCTTGCTTTTCATTGCGCAACATCCTTGACCTCGTTAAGCTAGCAGACCGTAGTTTGTCTTAATTGGATTAAGTGGTCGTTCGCTATGTACGAAAGTTATTATGGATTGAATTCGAAGCCTTTTCAGCTTACCCCTGACCCAAGCTTTTTTTATGCCAGTAAATGGCACAAAAGGGCGAAGTCGTATTTGCAATATGGTTTATCGCAGGCGGAAGGGTTCATTGTCATTACTGGAGACATAGGGACGGGCAAGACCACAATTGCCAACAGTCTTTTAGATGATATCGCCGAAGATATCGTTGCAGCACAAATCGTAACGCCAAAGCTTTCGCCCGATGAGTTGGTGAAAATGGTTGCATCGAAGTTTAATCTTTCTGTAGCGGATAAATCTAAAGCTGAAATTCTCGAAGAGCTGGAGAAGTTTTTATTTAGTCTGCACGGTTTAGGCAAGCGGGCGTTGTTGCTGGTGGATGAGGCCCAAAACCTGCCATTGGAGACGATTGAAGAGCTTCGAATGCTGTCAAACTATCAGGCAAAAGGAAAGCCTTTGCTTCAGAGCTTTCTGCTCGGACAGGAAGAATTACAGCCCATTTTACGCGCGCCAAATATGGAGCAATTTCGGCAGCGAATAGTTGCTTCATGTCATCTTGCCCCTTTAACTGATGATGAAACTCAAGCCTATATTGAATATCGCTTAGCGCATGCCGGGTGGCAACAGGGGGGGTTGTTCTCTGCTGAGGCATATGATCGTATTTACCAGTTTACTCATGGCGTACCGCGTAAAATCAACACGTTGTTAGACAGGATCTTACTCTACGGTTTCTTAGAAGAGCTTAAATTTCTCGATGAAAATGCAGTCGAAGCCGTGGTTAAAGAAGTGGCGGATGAAATGTTTTTGCCCGAAAAAGCTGACGTAACCATTGAGCCTACCTCGATGGTTTCGACTCCGGTAGAAAGGCCTACTAAACTGGTTAGAGAGTTAGATGATGATGTGATGGGCGATGACTTTGACATTGCCAAAAGTGAAAGCCAAGCAGATAAAGATATTGAGTATTATAAAAATATGCTCAATGAGTTAATGACTGCTTTGGATGATGCCATCAGCCATAAAATAAAGCTGACACGTTATGTGGATAAACTGCTGAAGCGCAAGTATCAGGAATATATGCGCTCAAAAACGGATGATAAGCCCGACTAATTCGGGCTTATTCGAAGCTGTAAACTAGGCTGAGCGATATTCTTAAATCTTTGCGCGCTAACTGTTCGCTTGTATCACTTTCACGATTAAGGTGACTAATCGCAGCATTAACAGAGGTTTGTTTATTAAGCTGATGCTGGAGGTTAAAACGGTGACGCCAGCTAGTCGAACCTGCTCTTTCCTCTGAATAACTCACATCGCTGTAAGTGCTGCCCAAACTTGCGGAAGTATTTTGCCCAAGTTTGTAACTTACGTTCAGGCCTGCTGTTTTGGAAAACTGGGTATAACCAGAGTCGGAATATTGAGTGGATGTATCTGAGTAGTTTAACGAAAGGTTTGTTCTGCGTCCGCTGTAGGCGAGTGTGCCATTCCAGCGTTGAGTAAACATAACCTGATCTGTAAGGCTAAGAACTTCCTCTAAAAGCGAGGTGAAAACCTCGCCAGTTTGTAGTTCATAATCCAATGTATCAGGAAGGAAGCAATCTAGCAGAGATTCGGCACCATATGGACACACATAAGTACCCGCAACATCATAATCTGATTGTAATTGCGTCCTGGTCGTGACATCTTCTGAGTAATTTAGACCGACCCTAATGTGCTTTGTGTTATAGCTGAAATCGAGCTTACTTGTATCGCCAAAATAACGCTTTCCGAAAGAGGCGATTAGTGATGTTCTGTCACTAGGTGCCCATTTGAGATCTGCTCCTATGAATTGATCTCTGGAATCGTCGGTTTCTTTAGTTTTGCTAAAATAGACGCTGATGTCTGTGCGCTTTGAAAACTTCCATCCAAAGCCGCTACCAATACTGTGATAAGTTTGATCGATATCATAGTAGGTTAGTTGGCCATCATAATTGGTTTTATCAAACTGTCCGTTTAAAAGCCAATACATGTGTTTAGTGAAAAACCAATTTACTTCGCCGTTATAGGTTTCGGTATCAAACTGTCTGCTATTCAGATTATCGGTTTCTATGTTCCTGATGTTTGATTGTAAGTTCCAGGAGACATTTTTAATTTCATCACCCTGACTTAACGTCAGTACATAGCTTTGGCTATCGGTTTTACTGCCACTGTTTGTCTGCGATGAACGCTCAATTTCTGAATGTTGCAGGTTTATGCCAATGCCAAAGTTAACGATGTCAACCTTGCTTGTAGCAAAGTTTAGGGAGGCTGACTGACGCGTGTTTTTACTTAAGTCTTCGTCATTTAGATAAATGTCACTTGCCAATATATTCTCAGCATTGACCGAACCATAGGTTTGAGAAGCACTGAAATTTAAGCCCAACAGTTCTGGAACTAATTCAATGTTTGAGGATGCCTGATAACGTGAAATATCTTTATAGGTGCTACTTTGATTGTCGACATCGCGCTGGATGCCAGTATAAGTGCCGCTTATATTGGTTGTCGAATGGTTCGTTGTAAGCGAGGCGCTAACGGTTGGAGCTAAAGAATAAATATTACCACGTGTATTACTGCCACTGTTATCTACATCGGCATGTTCGACCTTGCCCTCTAGTTCTGATTTTATTTTCAGATCATTGGCATGTAAATTATGGCTGAGCAAAACGCCGCCTATCAGCAGTAACTTCCTTTGTAGATACACGTAACTGGCCTTGTAAGGGAGTAACACAAGCTATCCTTGTTTTTTATCACTATAGTAATAGCCGTAGTACTTATCGTTTTGAGTATGGATAGATTTATTGACAACAAAGCCTTTAGCCATATCTGGGTTTAGTTGCTCTGTAGCCTGTTTTATATCCCTCAGTTTTGATCCACTTTCTTCCACTACAATTACAGCTTGGCCCGCTAGGTTAGCTAAAATGGCAGTTTCGTTAATCCCAAGTAATGGTGGCGTATCGACGATAACGACTCGGTCTGGGTATCTGCTTGAAAATTCATTTACCGTTTTGATCATGTTTTCGCTGGCGAGTAATTCAGCTGAAAGGTGGTGACTCCTTCCTGCTGCGATGATACGTAACTTATCAAGTTCGGTTTTTAACATGACCTCAGATACGTCTGACTTTTCGCCCAACAGATATTCCATCAAGCCTTCTTGATTTTCTAAACCTAGGGTCGGCATAACGTTGGGTTTGAGTACATCTGCGTCTACCAACAACACGGTTTTATCCTGCTCTAAGGCGATACTTAATGCCAGATTCACAGCAGTGAAGGTTTTACCCTCGCTGGGCTTTGCGCTTGTAACCATTATCACGTTGGCATTGTTGAGCGTTTTGGCTAGAGGACCAAACGCGTTTTTTAGTACTTTGCGCTTGATGGCGCGGTATTCTTCATTAATGAGTTTGCGACTGTTTTTGACCGAAACAAAGCCTTTTGCATCCAAATCATCCCAATCTATACTCACATATTTTACGCCATCGTCACTGGCGACAGCTTCTGGCACCGGCGGAATATTTGCGGTATTCGATGATGCTGATGATTCATTTGTTAATGCATTTTCAGTCTCGACTTTACCCGCCTGCGCAGAGGACGCATTTTGCTTTTCTAAAGCGCGCTCAATCGTACTCATTATAAATACTCCTGCAGACGATCAATAATATGAATACCTTTCATTTCTGCGCCAATAAAACCCATGTAGATCAACAATACAGCAGAACAAGAACCGATAAAGAAGAGTAGTTTTGTTCTGCGCTTTTTATTGATTTCAGCAATGTGAATATTTTGTACTGTGCCTAAAATTGGGATATCCGTCCATTTCACTAGCTGGGTTGAGTTGACTAAATATGGATTCAACTGACTTACAATAAAAGCGATACCCAGACCAACAAAAATGCTCAATACCAGTACCCCTGAATACATCAGTATACGCTTAGGACCGTTAGGTTTCATTGGGAGCTTGGGTGGATCAATTATCTTAAAGTTTACATCGTCTGCAGAAATATCTGCGCTTTTGGTAATAGATGCTGCTTCACGACGCCCTAATAATTGTTCGTATTTCGACTTAGTAATTCCGTAATCACGGTTAAGTGCGGTTAATTGAGCTTCAATAAGTGGAACTTGATCGATTTTTGCCTCAAGTTCTGAAATTTGTTGGGTTGCGTCCGCCTTACGGACTTCAAGTGACGCCTTTTGACCTTCCAGACGGCTAATCTCTAGATTGAGGTCGCTTAACAAAGGTGTATTTGTAGCGGTATTACCTGTATTTTTGGCCTCATCAAGATATTTTTGGATCTGCTCGCTTCGATTCGCTTTCAAACTTTCTAAAAGTGCTTTTGTTTCAATAATTTCGGGATGCAGATCTGTATATCGCAGGCGTAACTGGTCTAGTTGCTTTTCAAGTGATTCGATACGAGAGTCATAAGGTGTAGAAATACCTTCCTGTCCACTCAAATCGCCCTGTTGACTTTGGGCAAACACTTGAAGACGAGATTTTAACGCGTCAATCTGGCTTTCTAGTTCCTTAATTTGAATTCCAAGTTGACGTTCATTTTCTTTAAGCCCCTGCAAGCGACTATGAGAACCTGTGGAGCCTGGGAGTAAGTCTAAGTTTTCTCGTTTAAAGTTTGCTAACTTAGTTTCCGCTGTTGATAAACGACTTTCATATTCAGCAATTTGTTCGTCTAAAAATTTGGATGCTGTATCTGTGTCCTGTCGTGATTCACCGAGGGTGGTTTCAACAAACAAGTCTAAGGCTTCTCTAACCACGCGATAAGCAACTTGTGGATTCTTATCGGCAAATGAGATCGTGTAAATATTGGAACGATTGCTTTCAAAGTTAATGCCGTTACGTAGACGGTTAATTAAGCCCTCATACTGGCTATCAGAAGTTGCCTCAATATCAAGGTCTGTCTCGCGCGCGAGCTTTTCTAAATTCGGACGACTTTTGAAGGTCCTGGTTATGATAGCTAACTCCTGCTCCGGCCGGGTTTGAATTGCCAAACCAACAAGCAGAGGTTGTAGAGCCGAGCGAGTATCGACAAATACCCTTGTCTCGGCTTCAAATTGGTCGGGCAAGGAAGCGATGTAAATAAAGCCTACAGGACATATTAACCACGTGGATAACATGATGTAGCGCTTTTTGATCCATATCCCTCGAATATACTCTATGACCAAATCAATGGTTTTCTGGAGTTCCTGCATTCGCTTAATCCTAATACACTAAATTTTTATAGTTGGTAGCTTAGTACCAGGCCTCAGGGATAATTAATATGTCTCCGGGAAGGATATCAATGTTTGCCTTGATATCGCCATCACGGATAAGATCGTCGAGCTTGACATTGAACTGCTGTTGTTGACCATCGATAACACGAATCAGCTTGGCACCATTACCATCTGCGAACTCTTTTAAGCCACCCACAGCGACCATTAAATCAAGCATGGTCATTTGCTCTTGGTAGTTAACTGCCTTTGGCTCAGTGGCTTCACCAATAACACGAACCTGCTCACTAAATGGACCACTAAATCGGGTAACACTGACGGTAACTTTAGGATCTCGAATATAAGTACTAAGAGACTTTTCAATTTCACGCGCAAGGGTTGCAGGTGTTTTGCCTGATACTTGAATGTCCTCGACTAATGATGAGGTGATTTTACCGTCTGGACGAACAATAAAACTCCCTGATACATCAGGATTTCGCCAAACAAATATCTGCAGATTGTCGCCGGGACCGATTAGATATTGATAATCTGATATATCGGTGGTTAAAGAAGGATAAGTTGTTGCAGGCGGGAGAGTCTTATTCGAAGAGCATGCTGATATTAAAATTGGTGCAAAAAATATCAGCGCTACCGATGCTATTCTTAAAATCTTCATGTAAATTACCTTCCATAAACATCATTTTTACCGCACGCTACCGTTTTATGTATAGCGTATGGTGAGATCCGTTTCCAAGATTCTACGACCAAGGCGGATATATAATGCTCCGCGAATGATATCGAGTCAATGCGCGGTGAAAATGATTGGAGTTTTTTGCAGGCTAAATAATGGAGTAGGGAAATTTAGATGAGCCTCACTAACAAGAAACAAGTCAGACGCTCAAACCTTTTGATGATTCTGGAAGCAACGCTTGTTGCTTATATTGGATACGTCGCAAATGGTGTTGTAAACGCAATTACCCCGGAAAACAATGTTACATACAGTGAATTAGTGCTGAATGTTTGCTTGTTTACGTTTCTCGTTATTTTGTCAGCAATGTCTGTCGGACTCTATGAAATTAAACTTAGAGAAACATTTAGGGGAATAATTCGACGCATATTTGTCAGTGTTGCGCTGAGTTATTTTGTTATGGAATTGCTTTCAAATGTCATTTTACCGGGGCATGCGTTACACAAATTTTATTTACCGGTCACATCCGGACTCGCAATCATTTCTTTGGTGATTCTTCGTTACTTTACCAATAAATTGGGTGTATTCGGCCTGGGGCGCACTCGCATCATTGTGGTGGGGGCTGGAGAACGTGCTTCTATTATCGAAAAGCGTATGCGTAGAGAGGTCGATCGCGTTGGCTTTGAGCTGGTAGGGTTTATTCCTATTCCTGGTGATAATAGAGAAGAGGGAATCAGAAATGAAAAATTGATCCATGTGAAAATCGATGAGAATTTTAGAAATTTTATTGCCGAAAATGATATCGAAGAAATCGTTATTGCATGTGACCAGCGGCGTGGAACCCTGCCGATCGATGTATTATTTGATTGCCGATTACGTGGTGTTGAAGTAACTGACCTCTTAGATTTTATGGAACGGGAAACTGGACAAATTGTGGTGAATTTGATTTACCCAAGTTGGGTGATTTATTCCAATGGATTTCAGTCGCAAAACTATTTAAGAGATGGTGTTGATTATGCGTTGAACGCATTCTTAGCCTTAATTGTTCTGTTTTTTGCCTGGCCGTTTATGGCATTGACCGCGCTTATTATTTATTTTGATGATGGACGTAGAACCAATACATCTGTGTTTTACAAACAGGAACGAGTTGGTTTAAACGGTAAGCTCTTCAATATTATCAAGTTTCGAAGTATGCGTCCTGATGCAGAAAAAGATGGGGCTAAATGGGCGTCGAAAAGTGATGATCGAGTGACCCGTATCGGGCATTTTATTCGTAAATACCGTATTGATGAATTACCTCAATTACTAAATGTATTTCGCGGTGAAATGGCATTTATTGGTCCTCGTCCTGAGCGTCCTGAATTTGTTGAACAGTTAATTAGAGAAATTCCTTATTATAATCAACGTCATAATGTAAAGCCCGGACTTGCAGGATGGGCGCAATTGAATTACCCCTATGGTGCTAGTGTGGAAGATTCAATGGAAAAGCTAAAGTTCGATCTTTACTATGTAAAACATCAGAGTCTTTTACTCGATATGTTGATACTTATTCGCACCGTTGAAGTCGTGTTGTTTGGTAAAGGCCGTTAGGCAATAGCAGTAAGGCAATATTATGGATAAGCACGCCAGAATTAACGCAATGACAGTCGATGTGGAAGATTATTTTCAGGTCTCTGCATTTGAGTCAGTTGTTACACCATCGGACTGGGATTCGTTTGCGCTTCGCGTTGATAGAAATACTCATAAGCTCCTCGACCTGTTTGCCGAAAATGATGTTAAAAGTACGTTCTTTACCTTGGGTTGGGTTGCGAAGCGTTGTCCAGCACTTATTCGACGTATTCTGGACGAAGGTCACGAGTTAGCCAGTCATGGTTTAAATCACCGTCGGGCTACCACAATGACTCCTGTAGAATTTGCTAAAGACGTGACGGAAAGCAAATCTATTTTAGAAGACATTGGCGGCAAACCTGTGATTGGTTATCGTGCGCCAAGTTTTTCGGTAAATGAGAACAATCAATGGCTCTATCAGGTCTTAGTTGAGCTTGGATTTCGCTATTCTTCGAGTACCTATCCAGTAAATCACGACCTTTACGGGGTGCCAGACTGGCCAAGATTTAAATATACCCGAGAAGAAGGCATCATTGAGATCCCTATTCCGACCCTTAGAAAAGGAAATGTCAATAAAGGTATCGGTGGTGGTGGCTATTTCCGTCTACTACCTTATTGGTTGTCTAAGTCCCGCATCCAAAAGTATATGGCGCAGGAACAACAACCATACAATTTCTACTTCCATCCCTGGGAAATAGACCCGGAACAGCCGAAATTTGCTAAAGCCCCCTTAAAATCTAAAGTACGCCACTATATTAACCTATCGCGTATGGAAGGTAAGTTAGCTGAACTTCTCAAAGATTTTTCCTGGGGTACTATGATTGAGGCCTATGGGATTGAAGCGTCGGACATAGCTTAATATGTTGCTTCAGGAGGAAGAACAGGTAAAGAAAGGAAGCGCCGTATTTAAGCCCCTTTATCTCAGTACTGCGATATTTTTTACGCTATGGTTGCTACTTTTTTGGCCTAGCATCTACAGCGCGGCACAAGTTTGGTATATCTCTGATATTTTCAATCATTGCTTCTTCGTAATACCCGGAGCTTTTTATCTCATATATCGCCAGCGCCATGTATTAGCAAATACGCCGTTGGAACCCAACTATTGGGCAATCATCCCTATTGTTGGATTGCTTTGCCTTTATGCAGTCGGCGAGGCTGGCGATGTGCAGGTTTTTATGCATGCCGCCACGTTTACTTTGCTGCCCGTATTTTTATGGTGCTTATGGGGTACCAAGGTAAGTTTAAAGCTAGCCTTTCCTCTATTATTTATATTGTTTGCCATACCTGTAGGCGAAGAGCTTATTCCTTGGTTACAGGAAGTAACAGCGACCGTTGCCGTTTTTTTACTTAATCAAACCAATGTGCCAATTTTTAGAAATGGACTTTATATTGAGATCCCCCAAGGCCGGTTCTTGGTGGCAGAAGCTTGCTCAGGAATCAGTTTTTTCATTGCGTCTATTGTAATAGGCACGTTGTATAGCCATTTGAATATTGTTTCCCTTAAACGCAAGTCGATATTTATTTCCATATCAGTACTTTATCCCATTTTGGCCAATGCGATTAGAGTCTATGGCATTATCCTCACGGGCTACTTATCCGATATGCAGTATGCGGTCGGGGCAGATCATTTGATTTATGGTTGGTTTTTCTTTTTATTGGTGATTATTAGCTTATTTTTTATTGGAGAGTTAATAAGGGAAAAAGGCCCAATTCTAGAAATTGAACAGGACCATTATGCGAATAAAAATTCAACACTGTCCTATAAACCTTTGATGATTACGTTAGCTTTGTTTGGTGTGTTTCAGATTTGGTATTTCGGAATCGCCAAGGCAAAGCAATCGGAGCACTCATCGGCACCAAATTTGACTTTAGCGCATGAAGATTCTGCATATTCAGGTTATGTAAACTGGCATCCAGCTTATTTGGATTCTGCTTTCGAAAAGCAGGGTAGATTGGATCTAAATGGGATGGCAGTCGATTACTTTTATGCCTGGTATCCAGGTGGTCAGGGCGAATTAATCAGCTCATTAAATCGATTGTATCTTCAGGATGCCTGGACATTGAAGAGTGCCCAACAGATCGAATTGCCAGGCGGTCATGAGCTGTATCAGGAACAGATAACCAATCCCAGAGACAGTTTCCGCTTATTAGTAAGTTGGTTTGTGGTGGCTGGAGAGCCGTTTGCGAGTAAGTTGGATACTAAGCTTTTTCAGATCAAGCAGTTATTGTTAGGTCAACCTATAGAGGGAGCTGTTATCGCTTTTTCCATTGAAGTACCAACAGATTCTCAACAGCGGCAAGTTGCTAAAGAACATTTGCTAGAGTATATCGAAAATAATTACCAGCAAATTTCTCAGCAATTGGCAAAGCCATGATGATTGAGATATAGCCTTCAATGAAAATATTACCGCGTTGGTTAAATGCCATTGTACGTTGGACTCAGCTTCGAGACGTGCAGGGGAAGCATTTTTTTTATCGCTTACTATGTCGATATTTTACCGGATATTGTGTGCGCTATGAGCTGGACAACCGTAATTTTTACGCGCCTGTAGATGAATGGTGTTTCTGGACAGAAGGGCATCCGCTATCTTATTACGCAGACGAAATATTTCCTTTCCTTGAATGTATTAATCAAGCCGGCCAGCCATTTGTTTTTTGGGATTTGGGCGCGGACATTGGCGTTGTTTCATCCCTTGTTGCCAGCCAATGTAGTCAATTGCGGCAAGTAAATGCGTTTGAACCCAATCCTGGTTCTTTTCGTATATTGTCGGCAAATTTATCCCAACTAAACGTGATTGCTAGAGATGTTAATCAAGCAATTTCAGATTTTCACGGACACGCAAGTTTTACTTTCAGGCACGGACAAACCATTGATCATGAAGGTTGTATTCATCCGTCGGGTAAAGAGCGAGTGGAGGTAACATCGCTCGACCACTGGATAGCTGAAAACGCGATTGCAGAAGTACCGTTGCATGTACTTAAAATCGATGTGGAAGGGCAGGAAATTCAGGTGTTTGAAGGTGCGCGGAACCTGCTCAAAGATGCCGAAGAGGTGATCGTGCTGTTGGAGATTCATCCAGAGGTCATTGCAAGAGATGGCTTGGACGCTGAAGCGTTATTTGCTGCAGCGGAAAAGAGTCGCGAATTTGACTGGTATGTTCCCTTGCACCAGATGCAGAAAGTTAATCGTAAAAGGCCCTTTTTTCAGCAATTCAATCAGCAGCAGTATGATGTGATTGGGATTTCACGACCTATTAAATCGAATCACGAATAATTGGTTGTGATTGTAAAATATTCTGGCGTCCCTGATTCAATTTTGTCAGAATGAATTTGGCTCAGTCAGGTTGTCTGTACGGTACTTTGCCCCTCAGATAACTGACAGGGAGTACCCTCATGAGCAAAGATGAAATTTACGCCGTCATTCTTAATGCACTAGCCTTTACCAACCAATCCCGTCCCGACGACCAGCAAATCCCCGTTGATATTGATACGCCTCTCTTTGGTGATGGCGGGCACTTAGATTCTATGGCCCTGGTGGGATTTTTGATCGATGTGGAAGAAGCGCTGCAAGATGCAGAGGTCTTTGTCAGTTTAAGTGATGACAAGGCTATGTCTCAGGCTCGCAGCCCATTTCGCAATGGCATAGTGCTGGCCGATTACATTGATGGATTGATCAAGGCCAGTGTATGAGCCGCCAAAAAACGCTGCTGATTACAGGTAGCAGTCGCGGACTCGGTCTTTTCCTGTGTCAGTATTTCCTTGAAGCCGGACACAAGATTATTGGGTGCTCCCGCAGCGAGAGTTCAATCGAACATCCAAATTATCGCCACTTTAGCCTGGACATATGTGATGAACCTGCGGTGAAAGCCATGTTTATCAGTATTCGCAAGGAATATGGCGTACTTGATGGACTAATTAATAATGCCGGCGCGGCAAGTATGAATGCCATGGCCCTAACACCATTAGCCTCGGTTCGCGCCTTGATGGAACTGAATTACTTAGCTAGCTTTAATTGTTCGCAGAAGGCGTTGGGCTTACTGAAAAGGGCACCGCATCCGCGTATTGTCAATATGACCAGTGTTGCTGTGCCATTAGCTCTGGAAGGCGAGGCAGCTTATGCGGCAGCTAAGTCCTCGGTGGAAGCTCTCACCCGGGTGATGGCGTTTGAACTTAGTAGTTTCGGTATTACTTGCAATGCACTTGGGCCCACGCCCATTGCTACCGATCTGATCAAAGGGGTGCCAGAGGACAAAATTGCTGCGCTGGTGCAGCGTCAGGCCATTAAAAAGATGGCCAAGCCGCAGGATGTGGCCAACGTCATCGAGTTTTATCTGAGTGACGCCAGCGACCAGATAACTGGCCAAATTATGTATCTTGGGGGCATCCGTTGAATATCTCTTTTCTTGTCGACAGTATGCAGAAGCATGCCGATTTGCCCGCAGTGGCCATTGGTGACACTCGGGTGAGTTACGCCGATTTACTTGGTGCTTTTGAAATAGCCCGTGAGCGGGTTGAAACCGGTATACCGAAGGGCAAAGTGGTCGCCCTGATTGGTGATTATTCGACAGATACTATTGCTCTCATGCTGGCGCTGTTTGCCAATGATAATGTGGTGGTGCCTTTATCTCCTGCATCGAAAGAAAAGCACAGTGAGTTTTGCGAGATTGCGGAAGTGGAATGGATTATCTACGCCGATGATTATCGCTTTGCGGATATGCAGCGTGATGCCAATCATGACCTGTTACAGGCATTAAAGCAGCTGGACACGGCTGGTTTGGTGCTGTTTTCATCTGGTTCTACCGGGAAAAGCAAGGGCATAGTCCATGATATGGAAAAAGTGCTGGGTAAGTACCAGGTGCCGCGCAAGCAAATGCGCATGATGCTGTTTTTACAGTTCGATCATATTGGTGGCATCAACACCTTACTTTATGCGCTGGCAAATGGCGGGATGGTGGTGATCCCGGCTCAGCGCAATGCCGACGAAGTTTGCCGGGCAATCGCAGCTCATCAGGTTGAGGTGCTGCCTACTTCTCCGACATTTCTGAATATGCTGTTACTGGCATCCGCCGCGGATAACCATGATTTGTCTTCATTAAATCTCATTACCTATGGCACTGAGCCCATGCCGCAAAGCACGTTAACCCAGTTACAGGCTCAGTTACCTAAGGTTACTTTGCAGCAAACTTATGGCCTCTCCGAAGTCGGTATTTTGCGCTCCAAATCCCGGGATTCAGGTTCGCTTTGGGTAAAAGTGGGTGGGCCTGAATTCGATATCAAGATCATTGATAACAAACTTTGGGTGCGCTCAGATTCAGCCATGCTGGGTTATCTCAATGCCGAGTCTCCGTTTGATGAAGAGGGCTACTTCAATACCGATGATTTGGTGGAGCAGGATGGTGAATGGCTGCGGATTCTTGGCCGCGAGAGCGACATCATTAATGTCGGTGGTTTAAAGGTGTTTCCTGCTGAGGTTGAGAGTTTGTTACTGGAAATGCCGGGGGTTGAAGATGCTGTTGTACGGGGAGAGAAACATAATCTTACCGGGCAGATAGTGGTGGCGGAATGCCGCCTTTCCACCGGTGAAAGCGTTGCTGAATTTAAGCAGCGTATGCGCCTGTTTTGTAACGGTAAAATTGAAAGTTTCAAGGTGCCAAAGCGGGTGTTACTGAATGAAGGTGCTATGTACAACGAGCGCTATAAGCGAATCCGCACCAAAGCCAGTTAATCTGTTGGGGAGGTTATATGCGCACACTGATAAAACGGAGTCTGAATTTAGTCACTCAAATTTTGATGCTGCCACTGGCAATCACTTGCTGGCTGGAAACAGGATTGAACCCCAAAGGTGAGCTGGTATTTGGCTTTTGGGCCCACTGTCTGGCGCTGTTTCCAGGATTACCGGGCGTATTTCTGCGCCGTGGTTTCTATTCCCTGACATTGACCAAATGCAGCCTGAATTGCCATATCGGCTTTGGATCTTTCTTTGTTCACCGGGATTCAGTCATTGCTGACAATGTGTATATAGGTAATTACTGTACGTTGGGCAGTGCGCAGATTGGTAAAAATGCCCTGGTGGGGAGTCATGCCTGCCTGTTAAGTGGCTCTGAACAGCATCAGCGCGATGAGCAGACTGGACAATGGCTGCCCTTTAACCATTCTGGGATGCGCCAGATTACCCTGGCCGAAAATGTCTGGATTGGTGAATCCGCTGTGTTGATGGCCGATATTGGCGAAGGATCTGTTGTGGGTGCTGGCTCTGTAGTGGGCACAGCAGTTAAAGCCAATGTTGTGGTGGCTGGCAATCCTGCCCGCTTTGTACGTCAGTTGCCTGTCCCCCTCAATGGCGCAGAGACGCCGGATGATGATGCTCTGAATCATGTTGAACTGGCAGCCGGAGCGAAAAAGTAGTGGCTGTCAGGCAGGGCTTTATCGACTGGATGAAGGCTGTCGGTATGGCACTGATTGTGTTTGGACATTTTTTTGGAGACCCTTTCAATCAGTTTACCCAGCCTGTTTATCCGAAACAGCTAGGGGTGTGCTTTTTCGTTTTCGCTATGGGCTGGAGTCTTGCCAATGATAGACGCAGTACCTGGCTGGTGGTGTATAACCGCTTGTTTCCGATGTATTTTTGGGGCGCGGTTATCGCAATCCTGCTGACTATCATTGGTCTGATCGTGTCAGCAGGCCCACAAATCAGTAATTATGCGCCTTTTGTAGCTGGTGTGAATGTGCTGTTTAATCAGTTTCCCGCCAACCCTACCACCTGGTTTATTGGTACTTATCTGCACATCTTGTTGATATGGGCATTGTGGTTACAGCATCGCAAAGTCACCGTATCTATGATTCTGGTATGCCTGATATTCGAACTGACTATCCGGGGCTGTTTCATCTACGCAGACAGGCTGATGACGGGATACATGCTGCTGCCAAACTGGGGAACGGTGTTGTTACTCGGTATGCTGTTTCATGATAAAGGCGATAGCCTGAAACCTCAGGCTGCGTTGTGGCTGATTCCGTTGTGGGCGGTATTTACCATTGGCTGGGCCATTGGTTTTAATGCCATTGGTTTACAGCGGGATTTTCCGTTTAAAGTATTGCACGATGAACGCACTCTGATTGAGGCTGCCTTTATTTCCATCGCGGTATCCGCTGTGTATATTATCCAGACAATGTTCGCTTTCGTGATTTTTCGTTGTCTTAACGCTGGCGTATTGGTTCGCTTTTTTGCGCGCAATACCATTATCACTTTTATTGGCCATATGCCTCTGTATTATGCCGTGGCGCCCATCGCGACGTTATTGGTGGAGCGAGGCTGGGGTAAACGCGCGATCATTGTGGTGGTCATGTATGTCGGTCTTTCTTTATTATCCGAGGCACTACATAAACTGCTGCCGATAAATCAGTGGCGGGATGCCTTATGGACGCGACTTGGCCGCCGCCATGTTGGAGAGGTCAGCCCATAGTTTTTCGGCTTCTGCAGCCGTCAGGGCATCAATGACATTACCTTCAACCTGGCCTTGTGCATTGTCACGGCTGATAATTCTGCGATTTGCTCGGTTGTATAGAATTTCTACCGTCATTGTTTGTGCGAAGCGATATTCAATGGCATTAGGGTAGGCAACCGACGAATAGAGGATATTGCCCATTACTTGAGTATTCGGGCTGCTTTCCAGCACTATGCCTACATCGTTATAGGGATGGCTCGGATCTGTTTGCAGTATTAGGTTGTACTGAATTTTCCCGCCAGCCGACTGATGGGTCTTTTGTCCCATACCAAAGCCAATAGCGCGATCACAATTTTCAATACGGTTAAATTCCACCAGGTTGTCAGAAGCGCCATTCCACAAATGAATGGCGTGTTCGGCTATGTGTTCAGACGGACTGGCGATATTGCGAAAGGTATTTCCTCGAATGATCCAATTTCTGACTCTGTGGCCATCAATGCCGCCAATATAGAACTGCGGCCCGATGCCTGCAGAATATTCAAAGGTACAATTTTCGACCTTGCCGTAATCTGAGTAAGGCTTATCTGTGCCTGGTCCACCAGACACTTTTAATAGCTGTTCCCAGGCGTCACGCAAAACACAATTGGACAAGGAAAAATGGTCGGCATCCGATTCTGAGCGTACCTGAATCAGATGGTTGCTGCTTTGTTCCAGGGTGATCCCCGCGATGGAGATATTGGATACGGCGATATCCAGCAAAACCCCAGGCTCCTGGGTTTTACTCATACCATTTCCCCGCAGAATAACCTTGTCTGGCTGATCTGAACCGGAGTAAAGGCGAATGTTCGGGGCGTTGAACAGCAAGCGTGTTGGCAATGGGTAGATACCATCGTCAAGGATGATATCGCTCATACCGCCACGCTGGTTGGCTTGATGTATCGCAGAATAAAGACTGTCAGCATTGCTGACCTGATAGGTAATGCGCTCCAGCGAAAGGGCATCGCAGCTTATCAGCAAGGTGATTAAAAATAATAACCCCGAGCTGATAAGGCGCATTTATTCGAGCCTGCTTTTGATGACTTTGGCCGGATTACCCGCTGCGATGGCATAATCAGGAATATCATGGGTTACCACAGCGCCAGCGCCAATCACACAGCCTTTGCCAACATTGGCCATGATCAGGGCGCCATTGCCAATCCAGCCATCGGCACCTATGCGGATGCAGCTATATTCGCCGCCTTGTTCTTTGATTGGTTTGGTTATATCTGAAAAATTGTGCTGTCCTTTACCGCTCATTACATGCACGCCGCTACCGAGTAGGGTGTTCGCGCCAATATGACAGCTACCTATGTTGCACTGGGGGCCAATATAGACACCTTCATCCAGTTGAGTCGCGGTTTGAAAAAACAGGCTGCCAAAACCGATGTAGATATTCTGCGATGAACCCGGAAAGGCCCAGCAATAAAATCCACAGCGGATATAGCTGCCGGTTTTACCCGGAAACAGGCTGAAAAACTGACTAAAAGCAGCAAGGCTGGTATCTGCATTGCCTAGCAAACAGAAGAGTTTAAACACTAAAAAAAAGGGCAGTGTGGCAAGCATGACACCCTTGTGTGCCAGAGATTTAATAAGAGACTTCATTGGGGGATTGGGCCGTTTCTTGTGGTGGGCATTGTGCCTGAGTCTGAAAAAGTTGCTGGTCAAAGTGTGCTAATACCCCTTGCCAGGAGTAGCGTTGTTCGATCAGATTCAGGGCGTTGCTACGGATATGTTCAAATATGTTCTGCTGATCAAATAATTGGCAAATGGCATCAAAATATTCATTTGGGCTACTGGCGACCAGAATATGTTCATTGTCTCTGGCGTGAATGCCTTCCAGACCTTTAGGCGTGGTAACCACAGGTAAGCCACAGGCAAAGGCCTGCAGGATCTTATTTTGTACGCCCCGAGCCATACGAAACGGTGCTACAAAAATGTCGGCCTGATGATAGTAAGGCAAAATATCATCGACAAACCCAGTCACTTCAATGCCATGCTTATCTGCAAGTGCCAGAATACGTGGTTCGGGATTCATCCCGGCAACGATAAAACGCGCCTGAGGCCAGCGCTCACGCACCTGTTTCCATACATTATCGGTAAACCACAGCACAGCATCTACGTTGGGCGAATAGTCCATCACGCCGGTAAACAAAAATACCGGCTGTAAATTTCTGTTGGGCGCGGCAGATGGCCTGAATGCTTCTGTATCCAGACCGTTTTCAATGGCCTGAATATTTGAACTTTCGGGATTGCGCTGCCTGAGCAATATGGCTTCTGGTTCAGCCACAAATAAGCAGGCTGAAAAACGTTTGGCAATTTTATCTTCGTAGCGGCTGAGGAGTTTATATTCTCGCTTATATACCCAGGACATTGGAAAACGACTTTGGGATGCATATTGCAGCCATTTATCTGAATCCAGATCCATGAAATCCATTACCCAGCGTAAGGATGAATATTGCGGGGGCAATCTAAATAGATACTCCGCCATACTGGAGGCGGTACATAAAATACTATCGAATCTTTGGTCTGATAAAAGCTGCTCTAATTGAGATTGTAAATCACGATTGTAAAAGTTGCTGACGGACAATGGCTGCCTCAGCAATAATCCTTTAAGCATACGTAGCCAGCGATTACCCTGTCTGGCAAAGTGAACCTGGCAATTAAGGGTGGCTGCAAGTTGTTGTCCCCAAATTTCATCTTGTGACGATTCAGCCGGGAACAACACAGTAACCTTGTAACCTTTGTCACACAGATGTTTTAATTGGTAGAAGGTTCGAATCTTTTCTCCTTTATTCGGAGGAAAAGGCACCCGATGAGAAAGTACAAGAATATTCAAAAGGACATCGTTTCTTATTTTATCAGTGCTGTTACTTTACACGATTGCCGGTTAATTTCGAATTAATCTTTATGACATCAACAGGCTATGTCTCTGAATGAAAAATAAAAGAAAATACATGGAGTTAATATGCGAATAGTGCTCATTATTGGGTTGGGGATCACACTCCTTCTAGGTTATTTTCTTTTCTCGATGTCGCCACTTATTGCCGAGTCATATTCAACAAATAACGTTACACCAGAGGCAGGATTACATTCCCAGTTACAGCAATTATTAGTGACTGAGACCGAAGAGGTTGTTGTTGAGGATAGCCTGATATTCTCTCATGAAGTACTGACCCCATTTTCAGCCCAGTACGAAGCAAGAATGACGGCTCAGTTCAGTCAGTTTGGTATTTCATTTGTGGTCACCAAAGATATATACACCCCGGCCGGGAAGATCTATTTAAATGCTTCATGTTTGCTGGTACAGGGATTCGAACGTTATGGCATCAGTGATTGCTATGTTGGGGATATTTCGTTGCCAGCGAACCTGGTCGAACGTTGGTTATTTGAGAAAGTAGAAGACAGTTTTGGCGATAACGGATTAAGGTTATTCAAGCAAAGCCTGCATTATTCTCATATGAATGGCCAACGTTTGGTTTTGCGAAATCATGAAACTGAAATCAGTAAAGATGATGATAAGCCAGAGCCAGCCAGAGCAGAGCCTGTCGCAAAAATTCTCAATCTCTCCCCCATCCAGAAAAATGAGGTAAAGGCTGCCGTTGTTGAAGAAGAGTCGACCCAAGTTTTTACTGCCGAAACGTCTGTTGAGTTAAATAGCGCCAATGAAAATCAGCTACCGTCAGAAGATAAAACCTTGCTCAAAGGACGTTATCTTGAGCTGGTGGGGGGCTTTCGTATTCCAGCGGTTGAAAAAGAAGGGGCGGCTCGTCGCAGTCGGGATTTAGATTTATTACCTGGCACCAATCGCTGGGCGATGGGGCATTTTAAAGGTTATGTGATTGAATTAATTGAGCCTGCTCGTATGGGCAAAGGTAACCCCGAACGCTGGCCAGAATTAAAAGTGGGTCGTTCAGTGGCCGCTTTAAAAGGCGTTGATAAAATTTCTCCCGCTGGCGTGTTGTGGATTTCTGATACCGAAATACTTACCTCGGGCCGGAAAAGTTATCGTTCTGGCTTCGATACTGATTGGTTAGCCAAAGTGAATATCGCTACCGGGCAGGAACAGCGTTATACCATTCGAGCACAGAGCAATGATGAAGGTGATAATTTTCATGTGTTGCAGGCTCTTGGCGCTGGCTTTATGCGCATTACCGATCCAGACTGGGCGCAGCAATACGCCCAGGGGATCCCGTATTTATTGGGCAAAGGCGGCTATGACGTACTCGGTTCACCTCTCGGGCCAGCATTAGGCTTGTGGAAATTAGGTGAACCTTTTGCCACCTTTTTGCTCGATTTTCCCCATAACAGCCAGCCCGCAGAGCGGGATCCATATTATGTGTTTCCAGCCAAAGACCCGAAAACTCAGGGAACAGGCCGTTTGCCAATTTGGCGGGATGCAGATAAAGAGAAAGGAGCGTGGATCGCAGGTCGTGTTGGCGGACTAGCCTTTATTCATCATCCACAGGTGAAAGGCATTCTGGCAACGCAAAACACGGCCAGAGGCCTGATTGACTATCGTGCTCAAGGTGATTGGGGCTCTGGCTCGTTCTTTTCTGTGCAAAATCCGCAGGTCTTTTATAGCAATAAGAGTAATGGTAACCGCGGTAATCATCAGGAAGAGACTGGCAATGCTGCCTATCCCGAAGGTATCTATGCCAGAGTGGGTTATGTATTCGACCCTGATGAAATTGCAGAAGTTGCACAGGGTAAACGTAAGCCCTGGGATGTGACCACGCAAAGATTTGAATGGCCAAAAGCAGGTTTACCCTGGTTGGATGACAATAAACTCTTTACTGAAATGGGCGCCCCCGTGTGGGATGATGAGCGCCAGCTACTGTGGGTGTCGGTAGGTACTCGCAAAGAAAGTTACCTGGCGGCCTATCGCTTTATTGTTGATGATAAGCGTCCGGAGCAACCTGTTGCTATTCCCGACGGCTGGCCTTACAAGTGGCATTAAGGCTTTGCGCGACTGCGCCATAGCCATGCGCTTATCATTAATAGCAATAATGGAAAAAGCCACTTGGCCACATAGGCAAACTTTTCAAAATAATATTTCTTGGTTATGAAGTGAGATACGCCGTCCCAGCGTTGATGCTCTTTGCCGTAGGTTTTTTCTAACCAGGTAATTTCTTTGTGCGAGTAGCCTTTGTCTGCGTAGTACTGAGAAACCAGTTCAGGATGAGCAAAGACATCATCTAACCCATCTGGCACCACCACGCCAAAATCAGCATCAAGAAAGAACTGCTGGCCCGAGGCGATCTTTGCCGCCACAACTACATGGCCGGGAAAGGAAATGATTTGGTTAGGAATCTGATTTTTATCTAACAGTTGGGAAAGGATCATTGAAGCGTCGCCGCAAATACCTATGCCTCTGTTGATGCTGCGCTTGTAATTGGCAAAATGGTACTTTTCATATTCAGGAATCCCTGAAAAAACACCCATTAGATAAAGAATGTAGTTTTCCCATGCCGGGACAAGCTGATGGTAACGGGTGGCATCAGGTTCTTCATTCCAGGGCACGTGGGCAATGGATTGGGCTATCACGCCAGGAAGGCGATAAATGTAATCTTCTTCAGATTCATCGGTACGTTTTTCGACATCGATAAACGCCTGTTCCCGACTTAATGCCAGATCGTTTTCAAAGCGCAGGGGCTCCTGGGCCAGATTGGCCGGACGAATATCCAAAAACAGGCCACTAATGTTTAACCCTAATAGTAGCGTCGCAATGAGTGCGAAAAATATAGCGAGACAGGAGTTTACTCTCATAAAGCCTTGGCATCCTTGCTGTTTGCAACCCGGGGAGATAAAGATGTTTGTTGTTTGAGCACGTACACCTTATAAGCGCAGGCAATAAAAAGCACGCACCAATATAAAATTTCTGCTCTGAACCGATTCATAAATGACATCGACACCATAAAGGCGAAGAGGGCGCATTCCATGGCGACGATTTTAAAATATTCATCTACCATTCCCTGCTGTTTCAGGATCTTTTTGCATTTTCGGGTCATGAGAAAGGAACTGAAGATCATCATGAGCAAACAGAATAGTCCTGGGTAGCCTATTTCAGACAGGGCTTCAAACCAGGACGAATGAACAGAGCGGCTAACCTTGTTACCTGTATTAACATCAGCGGGTACATAAAAGCGAGCAAGGTAATTGTAACCGCGAAAACCATTGCCGAAGGGGTAGTCTTTTGCCATTTCCCAGGCGGCCTGCCAGTACACCATGCGTGTTGCGCCGGTCTCTTTGGTTGGATCGACTTCCGTTTCATTCTGGATAGATTCCATCCGTTGGATGAAAGTGTCGTCCATCAGTGAAACGCCACCGGCTAAACCTGCGACTGTAATAAACACGGCGGTAAGTCGCTGCTTCGGACGCTGAAAACTTGAGAAGTACATATAGGCCATAAACAGGCCAATACTGGCAACTGCTGCCAGAAAGCTGGCCCGGCTATTAATCAACACCAGTGCATTAGCGATAAATACCCCAGCAATGGCGAAGAGGGCTTTAAAGTGGAGCTTTTTGGAAATCCAGAAATAGTAAAGGCAGAGCACTAAACTTGGCACAAGAGCGGCCGCCACGCCGTTAGAATCAGGCGCATCTACGGTGCCTACACGTTCAACCCTGTCACCTTCATTTCGGCCTATCTGAAAGATATAGAAGCTTAAATACCAGGCCCCAAAAATATAGCCCCATAGATACCAGTCAATTTTACGTGCCGTATCACAAAGTAAATAGGCGGCTGTTATGGTCACCATTAAATTTAGGTAGATATCGAGAAACTTAAAATGGTGCTCTGGATCCCAGGCATAAAAATAGGCGAGACCGTAAAGAACTAATAAGCAATAAGCCCACTTTAGCTGAGATGACCATAAATGAAATGGTCGCAGGCTGTTCCATTTAAAGATGATAAAGAATAGCATCAGCAATACCGTAAAAAACGAATAGCTGAGATTCGGCACGTAATCGTCCCACCAACGTTGGGTTGGATTAAAGAAATAGACGGCCTGATAGACCACAAAAATAAGTGCGGCGGAAATTCGCAACGAGGCAAGCATGCCTGCGGCGTAAGTAAAAATAAAAAGTAGCGCGTGTAACATGAGAATCGCTAAAATCTGCTTGGTATGCAGACTAATCAAATCGATCGTTAAAAGCAACTAAGTGAGTACAGGGAAGGTAGTTTTAAAAATGGCAGTGGTTAATTCATTAAGTCTTAAAATATATGAATTTAAACAAGACCTTGTAGAGTTTTTTCAATACGGTGTTCGTCCTGTTGCCTGGGTGTTTTCTTTTCCTCTCTTTGTTGTTAGTTGTGTTTTACTGCACCTGAATCGCCCTGCGCTTTCATTTAATCTTATGTCAAAAGTGTTTCGCACTGGCTGGGCGGGTAGTGCAGGATTAGGTCAGGCCTATTTGCGTTATTTCAGAAAAAGGTCCGGCCAATTTTCAGCACTGCTGGATGAGTTTATTCATGAGGTTGAACCACTCCCGAATACCAAAAAGTTCTTTGAGCATCCTGAAAAGTTTTTTAACGGCGTATTACTGGTATTGGCGCCTGCCACTGAAGCTGGAAAAGGCGTTATTGTCTTAAAGTACAGTTATTATTTTGCCTTGTTTTTTAAGTTGTTTGATGTGGCCAAAATCGCCCAGCGTTATCACATAGTGTTAGAACCAAGTTGGGCGGGATATATTGATTTATCTATTCTGTGCTTTTTAAAACTTGATGAGCCAGTGTTTGTGATGACCTATGAAGGGCGAGACAAAGCGCTACTTGAATCATTAAACAGTAACTTAATCCCGGTTGAAGTGGGTCCTAACTGGTGGGTTAACCACAACATGTTTAAAGCTGCGGAGCAGGATAAAGACTTTGACCTGATTATGGTCGCCTCCTGGTCCAAATTTAAACGCCATCATAAGGTGTTTCGCAGTATTGCAGCTCTGAACAAAAAAGGGCACAAGTTGCAATTAGCACTGGTGGGATACGATGGCGATTTAAGTTTACCTGTGATTGAGCAGATGTTGGCTGCTTATGGTTTACGGGCGCAGACTCATATATATAACAAAGTACCCCCGTCAGAAGTCGCCGAATTACTCTCACGTTCAAAGATAAATTTGCTCTGGTCCCGCTTTGAAGGTAACAATCGAGGCATCATTGAAGGCATGTTTTGCGATGTACCCTGCATAGTGCGCAAAGGCCACAATTATGGTGAACATTATCAATACATTAATGCCGAGACAGGATGCTTTGCTACCGACGGAAACCTCGACGAGGCTATTCTTGGGTTGTTAGCACGACGTGAGCAAATGTCGCCCAGAGGCTATGTCATGTCGGCACATACCTATGATAATGCTCTGGATAAATTGGTTGATGTGATAAAAGCGAATGCCGAGCCAGATTTGGAGCGTGCCGACCTGGTGGCTAAGGTGAATGAACTAGATGGGATGAAGTACCTCATCCCAAATGGCAGAGAAAGATTTACGCATGACTTTGCGTTTATTCAGGCCCAGATATTAAAACAGTGACTTGAGTTTCTTTTTCACCTTACGGCCGCGCCACATCCATTGGTTCTTTAGCTCACCTACAACCGCCTGATGTAACTGATAAAAACCTGTTTGCAGGCCACTTAAACGAACGGGCTTTTCCGCTGGTGTGTAGTTAAAAAACGCCATTAACTCGGAAGCGGCTGATTCAATGATGGCAATTTGGCGGTTGGTCAGGCTGCTGGACCAGCGTTTACTGAGTTTTTCATCGGGAGGGCGGTTAGTGTGAATATTTTTATCACTGATGGCGTAAGTGGCGGATTTTTGGTGATAGTTAACAATTTCGTCGGTTAACTCAAACCCGAGAAAATCACAGATATTTTGCAGTGTGCCACGCAGGTCAGAGAGCAAATCTTCATATTTCACCAGCATCACGCTTTGTGGGTGACGTTTGGCGAATGCTACCTGATAACCCACCTCTTCATTCCAGCGCTTAGCACCTGCATAGGCGTTTACTGCCAGCCCCCAGTCATTCTGCAGGTAAGAGTTAATCACCCCTCTGGGATCGCGTACGGTAATAATAAACTTATATTGCTTAGTCAGAGGCTCTAACTTGTCTAAGTGTAAGCATAACTGCGGGTCTTTAAGGGCAAACAGTGAATAGCCGTTTTCATCTAACCAGGCATCGGGATCTGGCCCTAATTTTTCCTGCATTAAGGTGCCGAGGTTGGAAATGATCTCGTCAGCCGGTGTTGTTGAATTGGGAAACAGGCGCAATAAATCAATTTCATTTTTAATATAAAGGTCTGATTTTGCACCCAAAATACGGGCCATGAGGGTGGTACCTGAGCGCTGGGTTCCTAATATAAAAAATGATAAATGCTTCATGGCAACGTCCTGTTATTTTGCTCGATACTAACCTGTTTATTAAGTCACTTTAGCGAGTGATATAAAATTAATGTAAGTGACTAAGGGCTGCTATCTTAGTCTTTTTCATTTCATCCGGGCAACGATAAAATATTTTTCTATCAGTCTTGGTTAAGGCGCGTTACCCTAGCTTTCTATGATCTTCGAAAGGCGTTTAGTTGGTAATTCGTATTACTGGATAAACCAAGAGAGACAATAAAGAAGGACCTATGATTTCTCATAAGCACAAATGTATTTTTGTTCATATCCCTAAATGCGGGGGTTCCAGTATTGAAGACATTATCTGGCCAACGCCGACAGATAAAAGTGTTGAGAACCTATGGATGGGTTTTGAGACCAAGTTTAGTAATAAGTATCAAACAGGTGGACTGCAGCATCTGAAAGCGAAGCAAATTCGTCAGGAAGTAGGCGCGGAAGTATTTGATAAATATTATAAATTTACCATGGTGCGAAATCCCTGGGATAAAGCTGTTTCTCAATACGAATATATGAAGAAGCGTGCAGATCTGCGAGAGTTTGCGGGCATATCCGACAATGAGGAATTTATCTCCTATCTGGATAAAACCCGTAAAGTTCTGCATGTGCAGTGGGAGAAGCAGACAGAGTTTTTGTATGACGAGCAGGGCCAGCTGATAGTGGATTTTATTGGTCGTTTCGAAGACTTTGAGAAAAATGTTTATCAGATTCTGGATGACATCAAAATAGGTAAAAAGCTGTTCGGTTTCCGTTTAAATAAAATTCCCCATGAGAAGAAGAGTGTGCGCTCCCATTATCGTGATTATTACGATGATGAATCAAAGGAAATGGTTGCGGAAATTTACCAGGATGATATCGAAAAGTTTTCCTATCAATTTTAAGGCCTAACCACTGCCTTCAGTTATGTTGAATATGATTTTTATTGCGGAGTCACTATGGAGCAGGTAACCATAGGCATGCCATTGTACAACAATGCCAAAACCCTAAGGGCAAGCGTTGATTCAGTACTGGCACAATCGAACCCCAACTTTGTGCTTTTATTATCTGATGATGGTTCCAGTGATGATACCTGGGACATTTGCCAGCAGTATGCGCAGCAAGACTCACGCGTAAAAGCGATTCGTCAGCCTAAGAATTTAAATTACCTCAACTTTAAGTATCTGGTGGATGAGGCATCGTCGCCATATTTTTGTTGGTTAGCCGGTGATGACTGCCTGCACCCGGACTTTTTACAAAAGTGCATCACTGAACTGGAGCAGGATGCTAGGCTGGTGGCCTGTAGTGGTAAGTGCCAGTTTACCGAGCATGATGGCAATCAGTTTATTGCCAAGGGTACCTATACCATTGATGCAAAAGATAAATCCACGAGAGTCGAAACCTATTTAAATGGCGCATTTGATAATAGCCGTATGTATGGGGTGTTTCGTACTGAAGTGCTGCGTAAAAGCTTCCCGGTAAAAGCGTTCCATGCCTATGACTGGGCGTTATCGGCACTGACACTGTGTTATGGCGGTCACAGGGAACTGGATGAGATCCTGATGTTCCGGGATAAGACCCCGTCAATTCGCTACACCAATTTGGTCGACAATGATCATCAGTCGCGCTTTCTGCGTGCCTTTCCTGTGTTTGCTATGTCAGTTTATTTACTCAGGCAAACAGTGTTTCCCAAAGGGTTGAGTGTGCTTATCGCCCTTTATCGGATGAATAAGCGTAAGCATCGTGAATACAAGTACAGCAAAAGACGCCTGGCGTTAGGGGCAAATGCCCGATGAGAGCCGCTGTACGCTATTTTAAGGACATTACCGGTTTAACCCGTCGCGAGCATTACCGTCGCAGGCTGAATCAAATTAAGCAGGGTATCTGTTATACCAACCGCGATTTGTTTGGCCGAATCGAAGGTCCCATTTTGTTTATTCATATTCCCAAAGCGGCAGGGATGTCCTTTATTAAGGCTTTATATAACAAAGAGCGCTCATTACATGCGACGGCGCTGGATTACCGCACGGTAGATCCTGAGAGGTTTGCTAACAGCTTTTGCTTTGCTGTTACCCGCAATCCCTATCAGCGCCTGATTTCTGCCTATTACTATTTGCACAAAGGCGGTAAGGAAATTATCGATGAGGTATGGCGGGACTTATACCTTAAGCCCTACAAAGACATTAATGACTTTGTGATCAATGGGCTGGAAAAGGCTATTTTAGAAAATGCTGAACACTTCATTCCCCAGTATCGCTTTGTGACCGATGAAAGCGGTCAGATTATTTGTGATTACGTCGGCCAACTGGAAAATCTGGATGAGGTAGCGCAAGTGTTAGCCCAGCAGGGAAAAATACTGTCATTGCCAAAAGAAAATACCAATAGTCATGCCCAAACTGATGTTGCCAGTACCCTGAGTCCTGAGGCGATAGATACAATTAACCGCTTGTATCAGCAGGATTTCAGTCTGTTCAATTACCCGTTACTGAGCATTACACCTTCAGATTAAAGGGCAGTTTGCCTAGCTTTTTCTGGGCAAGCTGCAGGACCTTTCGCTCAATGCCATCGGGTTTCCCCTGCACCAGCCAAAACATGATGTGACAAGCCGCATAAATAAAGCCTCCTAGAGCCACCTTTGCCAGCAGGTAAGCAATCAGTGTCATGACACTGCCATCAACAGTATTGGCAAATGGCAACTGACATAGCAGCAACACCATAGCTGCAGTGGCGATAAAGGCACGGCTAATGGCATAGATTTGCTCTTTAATTGAGATGTCGATAAGCACGCGCATGAGGGTGAAGTTCAGGCTTAATATGATCAGAGTGGAACAGACGCGCCCTATCAGTAATCCGGTTAAGCCAAATAACCAGGCGCCAATAGATAATGCGGTCACGCGAATCCCCAGAAACAGCATATCGCGTTTAAACAGCAGCTTGGTTTGTCCGCGGGCCATGGCAATAGACTTGACCACACTGGTGCAGCAGGACATCGCCGCAACGCCGCCGACAAACTGGATTACCTCAACCGCCCCCATCCATTTGGCGCCCAGTGCCAGATAGATTAATTGCGGGGCGACCAGCACGATGCCAAATCCCAGCGGTAAGCTAATGGAGTAAAGCACCGAAATACTGGTGGTATAGGCATTACGAAGACGCGCCAGATCCTCGCCAATATTGGCAAATGCCGGAAATAAGGCGCGATTTAGCGGCGTGCTGACTTCTCTGGTGACCAGGGTGGCAAGTTCGCTACCTACGTTGTACACCCCCAAAATAGCAGAGCCAAAGAGTTTGCCAGCAATGAGCTGATCAAAGCGCCAACTGAGGTTTTTAACCACAATGCTCAGGGACAACCACACCGAAAAAGAGAATATCTCTTTGGCTTTTGCCAGGCTAAAGCGCGGCAGGTATGGCAGAAATACATAGGTAAAGATGACGGAACTGGTTTGGGTAATGATATTGCCAATGATCAGAGCCCAGTAAGACTGAGTGTAGTAGGCGTAGGCAATTGAAATAATGATCGCCAGTGATTTGGATATGGAGTTAACCAGCAGTAAATAGGAGAAGTTAAGCTTTTTCTCAAACAGGACGAATTTGGGGTTAGTAAAGCCATTAATCAGCACGGCAACGGCCAGCGCAATCATAATACCCGTCACTTCGGCTTCATGATAAAAGTCTGCTACTGGCAGTGCGATAGCACAAAGTACCACTGCCAGAACCAAAGTACGCAAAACGTTGATGGTCCAGGCGGTATCAAAGTGGCTGCGTTCAGGATCCTGGGTGCGGATCAACGCTTGTGCAACCGGAACCTGCACCATGGATTGGATCGTGGTGACAATCACGCTGGCGATTGCCACCAGACCAAAGTCTTCCGGCGTCAGTAACCTGGCCAGAATGAAAATATTCAGGGTGGTTAATAGGTTTCCAGCCAGTTTAGAGATGACCAGCAGGCTGGATGCCTTCATTACCTGATTGGCTAATGACATAAAAAATCCGACAAAGTCCTAAAATTGCGCGCTTTAAACTCAGCGAGCGTGAAGATAAACATCAAGGGTGCGTTTACCGATACCGGGCCAGCTCAGTGTATCCGCCTGCTGCTGATTGGCTTTGCCTCGTTGCTGATACGACGCCTTATCCAACTGCTGCAATGTTTCGACTAACCCGGCGTTATCCGCAAAGTAATTCACACCATCCTCGGGCACACAGCCAAATACTTTGGCCTTTTCAGGCAGGATCAGACCTTTACCCATGGTCATGGCTAAAATCACCGAACCGGAGGTGAGGGTGTCGGCGAAAGGGATGACCACGGCGTCGGCGATATGCAGATAGTTCATGAGTTCCTGATCGGGAATAAAACGGATATCGGCAATGACCTTTGGATTGCTGCTAAAAGGCTTCAGTAGCGCCTCAATATAGGCTTTATCTTTGCAGTTTCCTGCCAGTACCAGCGTGACTTTTTCAGCATTGGCCTGACGAAAAGCGTCGGTCAGGATCTCGACGCCTTTATGGGGCCGAATGGCACCAAAATACAATAAAACAAAGTCATCCTGTTGCAGCTTATGCTGCTGATCAAACTCAGCCCGAGTAAGGTTTGGTGTTGGGTACACGCCGGCATAATTGCCATGAGGGATCACGCTGGCCTTTTGTTTCAACGTTGGTCCATACATGGGCGCTAATACGTCCAGGGCATTTTGGCTGTGAACGATCGCCTGATGACTGGCGGCCAGGAATACCTTGCGAATTTGCATTTCACGCCGCTGGTCGTAGCCCTGATGGGCGAACTTATTGTGAATGGTCCACACCAGTTTCATTCCCAGGCATTTGGCTAAAAACAGATCGAGCCTGAGCAGCCAGAGTTTAAGGCTAAATATGCGGTCGCTGCGGGACCAGGACAGGGCCTGAATTAACGAGGCAATCCAGTGAATGTGATAGACATCCATCTGCCTGGAGGCCAAGCGCAGGCGGCTAAAGCCAAATAACTGTGTGGGAAGTGGCCCAAAGCTCACCTCGGCGCCATTCGCAGTCAGGCCGCTGGCAAGCAGGTCTAAATAGGGATTACCTTTGCGCAAATCTGGCAGAATCAACACCTTCATGCTTGCAGTGCCCGTTGGTAAATGTCGCGCATATGTTCGGCCATTTTGGCTTTATCAAATTTCTGCTGGGCGATGTCTGCCGCCCGTTGCGAAAACTGGGCGAGTAACTCAGGTGCATCCAGCAAAGTTTGCAGCTTTTCTGCCAGAATTTCCGGTGAGCGGGTAGGAATGAGATATCCGGATTGACCTTCTTCAACAATCTCGCTGATGCCGCCCACGTCGGTGGAGACTATGGGCAAACCGGTCGCTGCTGCTTCAATCAGGCTAACTGGCAACTCCTCGTGATCGGCGCAGCAAACCGCTACCGACCAGCTTTGGATCAGGCTGGCCACCTGATTACTGTAGCCAACAAAATTGACATAGGGTTGCAATGAAAGGCTTTCGACCATCTGTTCCAGCAGCGCCTGATACTGGCCGCCTTCGATATCCCGGCCGATAAACTCCAATTTAAGATCATAGCCTTTGTCCACCAGGATTTTGGCCGCTGTGAGCATGTCTTGCTGACGCTTTCTGGGGATCAGGTTAGCGATAATCCCAATCACCATAGGCGAGGTGGGACGTGCCGCAGGCTGGGCCTGAAAACTACGTAAATCAATGGCGTTGAGTACCACTGCCTGTTCGGAATCCGGGCACGCCTGACGCAAAATTGGGCCAGTCGCATCCTGAGTTTTGTGACTACAGAAAATCACTGTGTCGGGATGACGGGCGTTTTTGAAAATCCACTGACAAAAATCCAGTTCACGATGAAAGTGAATATGGGCGATGAGCGGAATCTTCAGATGTTTAACCGCCAGACTGATGGCGCGATAGCTGAGTAAATCGTTGGCGTGGATTACATCGGGTTGCAATGCATCGATAAGCTTTCGCCACTGATTGCGCGCCTGCCAGGTTTTTATGGGCGATCGGATATCCGGCTGATGCTGGGGCAGCACAGTATGGGCAAAACCCAGTTTCCGGGTTTTTTCCAGCATATCTCCGGCAGCAGGGATGGCAATGTGACATTGCACGCCAATATCCTGTAACGCTGCGACCAGCGTCAGCAGAAACACATTTCCGCCAGCGATGTTGCCTGAAGCGGCAAGAAAGAGCACCTTCATCGGGGACTGTCCTTAATCCTTAACCAGTTGTTTGCAAAGGGCAACCAGGGTGTATTTTAAATAACGAAGATTGGCTTTTTCCAGCCAAAGGGCCTGCGTGTAAGCCTGCCGCGCCTGCTTGAGTTTGTGCTGTTGCTGCAGCGCCGGGGCAAGATAGTAAGCATAGTATTTGGCCAGTCGGTATTTAGCCGCCTTCGCCAGGGATTTATCATGGCCGAAATCCTTCAGCAAACCCAGATAACCCTTGATATGGGCCTGGGCACTTTTCTCCAGTTTTTCCGGCGTCATGCCGGCCACCAGTGACACATGCTGATCGTGAATATGATAAATCTGGTGCGTCTTATTTACATAGCCAATTTTGAATCCGGCCAATGCCACCCGGGTACCGAAAAATCTGTCGTAGGTGCTGCGAAAACTGGCATCAAACTGCAAAGCATCGAACACTTTGCGGCGGAATAAGGTGCATTGGGTGCTGCCGGGTAATCCGTCGGTGACAGCAGTTTTGGCTAAAGCAGGATCGCTGACGACGAAAAGTTCGCCGCGCTGTTCAGTGCTTAAGGTTAAAAACGGGTGAGGTTTTCCATCGGCCTGCACATAATTTGAGGCGCTCACCACCTCGCGGGAATCATGCTGAATACGCTGAATACTGCCAAACACCAGATCCAAATCCGGGTGCTGTTGTAGAATCTCAACAAATTCACTTAAGTGGTAATCAGGCCACTCATCGTCGCTGTCCTGAAATGCAATAAATTCACCGGATGCCAGCGATACGCCATGGTTGCGGGCCGCATAGGGACCAGCGTTCTCCTGTTTGACGTAAATGACCTTTTGACCACCGGGCAGAGTATGTTGTGCCAGCCACTGCTCACTATTATCCGTACTGCCATCGTCCACCAAAATCAGTTCAAAATGGGTGTAACGTTGCTTCGCCATGGTCTCAAATAGCTGTGGCAAAAACGCCTCGCGATTAAACAAGGGCACAATGACACTGACAAGGGGCGAGGTGTGACTCATCTGACTTAATCCTTCGACTGTCCTGACGATTCTGACGCGCTGGGCGGAATCGACTTATTATTTCCATACTTTGCATGTTGTGCAGTGGCTATATACTGCCTGAGTCGCTGGTAAAAGTAACCTGCCTGATGACCGAACAGCAGATACTCGAGCCAGCAAAGGGCAATAAAAATACCGAAGTAACAAATTAAGGCGCCTAGCAATCCGAATAGCGGTGCTAAGGTGTTGTTGGCTAACAATATCTGAGTGGCTTGCACGGCCAGTAGGGTAAACACTATGCGACTAATCATCCACTGCAGCAGAGGCCAGGATACAAAGGCATAGTGGCGCTGAACATAAACAGCCAATGCCAGCGTGGTCAGTAACCCCAATGCGCCGCGACTCCAGGCGATGGCCAGAATCCCCTGAGGCATTAACAGTACCAAGCCAAGGGTGATGACTGTCAGGCTGAGTATGTCGTACCAAAAGGCTGTTTTTACTTTGTCTGTGGCCAGTAACACATGCTCGAAAATCAATAGAAATGGGAAATAAAACGTCAGCAGGCTACAGGCCTGCAGTATGGGTGTTGCTTCCTGCCATTTATTTCCAAGCAATACCTGAATCAGCACATCAGCAAAGGCATACAAAAAGCCACAACCCGGGATAACCAGCAGCGCGGTAAAGGCCAGTGATAGGTTTAGCTGGGCCGCCATCCGCTCCGGTTGCTGGCGGTTATCTTTGTACACTGCCAGTAATGGATCGAGCATGGGCTGAAGGATATTTTGCGCCGGCAGCATGGCCAGATTGCGGGCCACATGAAACTGGCCTAGTTTGGCCGGTATTGCGGTGAGGGATACAAAAAAAGTATCCACCTGAGCCCGGCAGTAGCCAAGGATGCCCTTGCAGATCATCCAGCGGGAAAATTGCCACTGTTCGCCCAAATGGCGCAGTGATAGCACAGGTTTATGCCGACTTAAGTGGTAACTGCCCAGGGTAAACACCAGACTGGCACACACATCGGCGATGATCAGCGCCCAGTAGTTGCGGTAAATACTGGCGATCAACAGCACCACAGTAAATGAAATCAGCCGTTGTAGCACGGATAACCAGAATATACCGCGATAGTGCAAATGACGTTTTAAGCGATAGACACCGGGATTTTTCAGGGCATTGATGGGGAGTACCGATGCCGCCACACATAATGCCATCGCGAGATTATCGATGGAGTAGAAACCTTCTACCCAAGGTGAGGCCAGCAGCAATAGCAGCCATAGAAGGGTTTTTATCAGTAAGTCTAAGGTCCAGGCAGTATTCAGATCCGGTCGGGTCAGGCGCTTTTTCTGGATCAGGTATTGTTCGCTGCCGAGACTGGAGAGCACGTCAAAAAAGTAAATCACCATGGCAGTGATGGCGGTGACAGCAAAGTCCTGAGGAGAGAGCAGCCGAGCCAGGATAAGTAAACTGATCAGGCCAATGCCGCTGTGCAACAGTTTGGCCGCGACATTTAAGCCAGCACTGTTGACAAGTTTACCCAGGACGCCACTCACGTTTAATGCGCTTGTTTAAAATGTGTTATCGAACACGGCACCGGCCTGCTCAGATAACGCCTGCCAGTCTAAATGCTCGACCACAAACTCGCGCCCGGCCAACCCCATCTGGGTGCTGCGCTGATCGTCCTGTAGCAGTGGCAGCAGGGCTGCGGCAATCTTTTCAGGCTGGGTACAATCGACGATTAAGCCTGTGGTGCCGATAATCATGGTTTCAGAAGTGCCACCGGAATCTCCGGCGACCACAGGTTTGGCGCAGGACTGCGCTTCTACCAGCACCATACCAAAGCCTTCAATATCTTTACCCACAGTGCGGTTGGGCAGAATGAACAGATCGCATTGCTGATAGCAATGGATCATGGTGACATCGTCAATTTCATCCAGAAACTGCACGCGATCTGCCAGTCCAAGTTGCTGGGTGAGTTGTTCAAGATAAGGTCTGCGATCGCCATGGCCAATAATGGCGTAATGCACATCCGGCAACTGCTCTGCCAGCGCCGGCAGAGCTTTGATCATCATGTCGTGGCCCTTGCGTTCCTGCAAGCGGCCTACGGTCAGAATGACTTTCTTATCCTGCCAGCCCAGCGCTGCACGCTGTTCGCTATTTGGGGCCGCAGGCGTAAATTGTTTGCTATCCACGCCCGGGTGGATTACCCGGATCTTGTCTTTTGGGACCTGCCAGTGTCCGGCAAGTAAATCGGCGGTATTCTGGCTGTTAGCAATCAGCACATTGGCACCTGCCAGGGCTTTATGCACTATCCAGCTTAATTCGCGGCTGGTGGAGGCGGTTTCTATGTCTTCACCATGAATAAAGCACAGATAGGGAATACCCAGCGTTTTGCTGAGTAGCCAGGCCAAAAAGCCTTCCGGCAAACAGCGGCCACAATGGATTGCCTCAAGTTTGTGCTGTTTGATCAACTTACGCAGCTGCCAGTACATAGACCAATAGTACTTAAGACCGGTCACCGATTTGAGCCCCCAACTCACGGAGGAGAGTGGCAGGCGGTAAGTTTTCAGTGGGCTGTGTTGATCCAGTTCGGCTGCCTGTGGAGCTTGTCCTGCTGCGACCACCACATCTTGCGGCGATAAGCGGGTATACACTTCCCAAAACCAGCGGCCACTGCCGCCTTTTACCGGAGGAAAGATCTCGCTAAGCAAAAGCGTCTTTTTCATTATTTTTCCTTATTCGCGCCTTTCAGCCAACGGGATAATTCAGCTTCACACACAGACTCATGTTGAGCAAACCAGTTTTCATCTGCGTAACTACGCCAGCGTTCCTGCTCTGGTGCATCAATCAACTGGCACAATTGCTCGATAGGGGCATCGGGATGGCCCAGTGCCGCAAACAGTCCCTGCAACTGATTTTTGGTATCTGTCACCAGCGCTTCAAACGATAAACTGTAGTCAGCGTGAGTCTTGCCGTACAAATAAGACAGCTTCCACAAATAGTAAAACCGCTGATAAGGATGCGGCGTTTGGGTTGGGCAAAGCATGGGAAAGTGCTGACTTAGATCCTGACACCAGGTATTTAAATAAAAGCCATCGACATAAGTCTCGGTGACAGTGTCTTTGTTCATGGTCACAGGATCGGTTAAAAACGAACACCACTGATCCCGTGGATGACGGTACAGATGAATGATTTTGGCATTCGGATACTGATGCTTAAGCCAGGTTAGACGAAAGTCCGTGCGGTTAAACTGCAGCAGTGGAGCCTTCGGCGCCTTTTCGATCATTGTATTGATAAAGTGCTGCATGTCCGGATCCCAGCTGGTTTCGGTCATTAACAGCTGATGGCGGATCCAGTCTTCTCGATAAAACCCTGCCAGTTCGGTCAGGTGCTCATATTCCAGCCAGTAGTCGTCAACGCCACGGTGGGTGTTATCGACGCCATCGCCACGACTGTTTTTGTCGAACCAGCGACGCTCATTAAACGGCTCATAGTAGGCGGTGTACAATCCGCTTTGGCGAAACAGATTCCACAGCAGGGTAGAACCGGAACGAAAGCGGCTGCTGACAAATACAATATCGCCTCGCTGCTGCACCTTGTTGCTATTGGCTACGCTGAAGTACTCGTGCGGCTGATCATGTATTTTCGGCAGTGACAGAGCGCCATGGCGGATCTTTTGTTGTAACTGTGGTTGCAGTGATGGGTGATCCAGACTCTTGCTGACAATTTTAAGTAGAGCCGATTTAATTAACTGGGTCACAGAGGTCATTTTTGTTTTACCAGAGCGTGATAATAATTGTGGTATTGGCTGATCATGGCATTCACGGCAAAACGTCGCTGAAAACGCTGCATACCCGCCTGGCCAATTTGCTCTGCCTGTTGTGGGGTCGCCAGTAACTGGCAAATGGCGTCAGCGAAGGCCGGACCATCGTCATTGGGGGTCACCAGGCCGGTCACGCCATCATCAACAATTTCCGGGTTACCCCCAGCGCGCGTGACCACACAGGGTTTCGCCAGTGACATGGCTTCAAGCAAGGTCATTGAAGTGCCTTCGCTTAATGACGATAACAAATAAATATCCATTATTTCTAACAGCGCCTGAGGCTTAGGGTTGTAACCCGTTAACCGCACATTTTCATGCAGATTTAGCGCGGCTATGCGCGCTTCGATGTTCGGGCGTTCTTCGCCGTCACCCACTATCACCAAATAAGTATCGGGAAACTGGTCTCGCACTTTGGCAAAGGCATCCAGCATCATCAGGTGGTTTTTAATCGGATCGAAACGCGCTACTGTGCCAAGAACTTTGGCATTAGCAGGAATGTCCAGGCTGGCCTTTATTTCCGCCGCTGCTTTACCGCTGGGGGTCAAGCCTAAAATGCCGTTATAAATCACATCAATGCGTTTACCCGGTATAAATTCATACTCAATCAGGGCGGTGCGAGTGGCGGCGGAGATGGCGCTGATGCGATGGGTTAATTTTGCCAGCCAGGGATTAATCAAACGACGCTTCCAGCTACTGAAATCCGGGTAAAAGCGACCATGCTCGGTAAAAATCACCTTGGTGCTGGTACCTAATGCAGCAAACAAACCATAGACCCAGGGTGTGTACTGATGGCAATGCAGCACGTCAATCTGGTGCTGTTTAATTACCTGACGTATGGCTTTGATCAGGTGAATATCGAAGCCATCCTGACGTTGTAACTGAACAATCTCGATACCCTGTTGCTGTAATTGTTGCCCGAAGGGGCCCACAGGGGACTCCAGGCAGAGGATAGACATGTTAATACTGTCGTTTTGGTTGCCTCCAATCAGGTTTTTAATCACCTGCTCGGTACCGCCAATGCGCATATCGTAGGTGACGTGCATGACCCTGATGACATCTGGGTGCTTGATATCAGCCTTCATGCAGCTTGTACCCCATCGCGCCCATGGTATCCGCCGCCATTTGCTTGAATAACCAGCGTTTGTACCAGGGCCATTGTTTCCAGCGGCCGACCGGCTGAAACTGACTGGTTTTTTGGATCGGATCCCAGGTTAGTCCCTGGCTATTACCGCGATCTGTCGACGAACCAAAGATAGGCAGGCTGGCCACAACCTCTGGTGACAGTGCCTGTTCGGGTAACTGGCAGAAGCGGGTCAGTTTAGCCAGGGTTTGCGGATCCTGCTGATGTACGGCTTCATAATTCACGAATAATAACTGGTGTTGCTTACCTGCTTTCTCGGCTTCTTGTTGCAGGGCCTGTAGCGCCTGACAGCCTTCAATCCATAAGCGCGTAGCCGCCTTAAAATTAAAACGCGGAAAGCTGCGCACGAAGGATTCGACAGTATCGCGACCATCGCGAATGCAGATAATCACTTTAGCATCCGGAAATAAGCTAAACAGATTGCTGGCATTGTCGGAACGCGGACATTTCAGCATCGGCCGTTTGCCTGTGGGGGTATTGGTATTCAGCACATTTAACAGTACCTGACCAAAGCCCTGCATTAACTGGCCTTGCATGGGATGGCTGGGATCCCGATAAGGTTTACTCCAGTGCGGCAGGGTTTTTTGCGCATAGCTACGCAGGTGATCCGAGTAAACACACAGGTAGTCTTCATTGATACCGTCAGGGATCGCGAAGTCGCCGGCTTCAACCAGTAAACGGGCTAAATAATTGGTGCCGCTACGATTTAGCGGGCTCAGGACAAAGATGGGCTGTTGCATATTAGCCTTCCACCTTTGCCGATGGCGCGATGTAATGCTGCCACCATAGTTCGAACATCAGCATGCTCCACAAAATCGCGCCGTGATCATGGCTGCCACTTTGATGCTGCTGCCAGATAGTGCGAATGGCTTCCGGGTTAAAGTACTGATGCAAACCACTGTCTGAGGCTAATAAATACTTAGCAGCGAGATCGTGAATTTCTTTTCTAAACCAGCTGGCCAGTGGCACGGAAAAGCCCATTTTTTTGCGATACAAAATGTCATCAGGCAATAGTGGCTTGAAGGTCTCTTTGAGCAGATACTTTTTCTCTCCCTGATGAAACTTCAGCTCTGATGGCAGGCCAGCGGCAAACTCGACGACCTGATAATCCAGAATCGGCGCACGCACTTCCAGTGAGTTAGCCATGCTCATACGATCTACTTTTACCAAGATCCCACCGGGCAGATAAGTCTTCATGTCGGTATACAGGATTTTGCTTAAGTGATCGGGGCCATCGGCGCGGGCATAGGCATCTAAGGTGATCTTGCTTGGGTGATAATCCCCCAGTGCCTGCTTTAATTCAGGTTTCGCCAGTGCCTGCCAGGTGGCATCGTCCATCTGTGCATTCGACATGTAAAAGCCCATGGCAGGATCGACGGACAGACTGGTCAGCAAAGAGCGGCCTTTTTTACACAGAGTATTGCTGAATTTTCCTAATACACGCGCCAGCGGTGGAAAGACCTGCTTGCGCACAACCGCAGGGAACAGGTTGCGCAGTTTGTTTTCGGTCGCATCTATGCTGTATTTCTCATAGCCGGCAAAGACTTCATCACCGCCATCGCCGGCGATAGCCACCGTCACCTGCTGACGGGCCAGTTGTGAAACGAAATAGGTAGGCACCAGTGAAGGGTCGGCAAAGGGCTCGTCAAAATAAGCGACTATCTTTTCCAGATTGTCTGCCACGTTTGCATGCACCATAAATTCATGATGCTCGGTCTGGTATTTATCTGCGACAGCCTGGGCGAATTCGGTTTCGTTAAAGGCCTTTTCATCAAAACCTATAGAACAGGTTTTAACCGGCGTGGGTGAGGCTTTGGCCATCATCGCCACCACACCGCTGGAATCGACGCCGCCACTTAAAAAGGCACCTAACGGCACATCACTGACCATGCGCTGACGGGTACAGTGATCGAGTAATTGATAGAGTTGATCGCCAAGTTGTTTTTCGGTGGCCTGATGCTGTTTTGCAAACGAGACATCCCAGTATTGCTCCACCTGATAGCCATTGGCATCGACCCACATATAATGCCCTGGGGGCAATTTGTGCATATGGGTAAAGATGGTTTTAGGATCGGGCACATACTGATAGGCAAAGAAATCATAGACGGCATCGGCACGAATATCTTTGGGCACATCCGGTAAGGTCAGAATCGCCTTAAGCTCAGAGGCAAAAACAATATCCTCGCCCTTAGGGCAGTAATAGAGGGGCTTTTTGCCCATTCGATCGCGACCAATAAGCAGCTTTTTCGCTTTTTTATCCCACAGGGCAAAGGCAAACATGCCGTTCAGCATGGGCAGCATTTTTTCCTGATACTTGTGGTATAGCGCCAGGATCACTTCGGTATCTGTCTGGTTCTGAAACGGATAACCTTCCGCTACCAGCGCTTCACGCAACCCCTGGTAATTATAGATTTCACCATTAAAGACAATGACATAATCACCATCGTGGGAATGCATCGGCTGGGTGCCGGCGGCGGATAAATCGATAATACTCAGGCGGCGGTGGGCCAGCCCGACATTGTCATCGAGATAGTGATTCCCTGCATCCGGACCGCGATGAAAAATCGCCTGTTCCATGGTTTCCAGGGTGGTTTGATCACCGATGTGCTGATGAAATTGGGTAAAACCTGCGATACCACACATAGATCTGAAACTTCCCTGCTATAAACTGATGTGCTTGCGAATTTTGGGGCCTAGGGCAGTGGTAACAGACATGGGTAACTTAGACCAGATATTCTCTACCAGCACCCGGACCTTTCCAGTGGAAACGCCCTTGGCTTGAGGTATTTTTCCATGCTTGTTAAAACTTTGCCAGTCTAATAACCAGGCTTCTGCGCCCCATTGTTGCTTGAATTTAAAGGTACCTTCCCCTGGGGTGGAACGGCCGAAATCAAATAACTGCATGCCCTGATCACAGGCATAAGCGAGTAAGGTCCAGTACAGCAACATGTTCGGTGCCAGGCGATTGTATTCGGCTAATGTCGACGCCCAGGGGATGGAGATTTTTTTGCCTGCGTGGAGTACCAGACCTGCGCCAATGGGGGTGGTGTCAGAATAGACAACACAGATACAGGCATGTTGCTGATAACAGGCTATTACCGCTTCAAACCAGCGCAGGCTATGCACCGGACTGCCCAGTTTACGCATATTAATGGCAAAGACCTGATAGAAATCGCGCACTAATTTGGTATCACGGCCGATGACAGTGGTCAGGCCATTTTTTTCGGCCTTGCGAATCTGGCTGCGTAACTTGGATTTGAAACCATTCAGCAGTAGGTCGGCGGATTCCGGTAATGACAGCAACATGCTGACTTTGCTGGTGGCGCGTTGTTCATCACTTAAGCCATCCGTGTCATCCAGCTTTTCACCCTGGGCACGATAATCCCAATGACCCTGTTGTAGGTCATTTTGTGCTGTTGTGAGCAACGTTTGCTGGATAGTTTGATTATCGCAAAGGGCTGAGCCTAAATCACAAAACGGCAGCGAGCAGTACTGCGCTGGCGCAAAAGGGCGCGTCATTAAAATTCTGGGGAGTATGCCAACAACCTTGTCGCCGTCAACGGCTATTAGGCTGGCGTTTTTATGCCCGTAGGCTGATTCTACTGCCTGACACCAGGCGCTCAAATGATAAGCGCTGGCAGCAGGGTGCTGATTAACATAATTATCCCAAAGGGATTTATCGTTTGGCTGAAATGCCCGTACTACTAAACTCATTTCAGGCTTTCCTGGATTGAAGCAGGGAACAGGCTTCCGATAAGGTACAGAAGGTCAGATCGTGGCTCTGCTGAAGTTTGGTCACCACTTCACGAATAGACTCAGTAATGTGGCGATAGGCACTTAAGTTACCTACCAGGCTATTGGTATTGTCGATCAAACTGGAGCTGTGCAAGTACATATGCAGCACTGGGTGGCCTTTGGCAATCGCCTGGCTGCATAATGTCAGCATATCCGCAGCGGTATCCAGTTCAGGGCTTAAGTAAATTTTGCGCAGGATATGGGTATGCCACGCCAGCCCCACCGGGTGCAGCCAGCTCAGGGCCGGCTGGGCCAAAAACTGATGCACCTTGTTTGAGGTTTGAAAGTCGCCGCGGCTGAAACCTGCGGTGACGGGTAATTCAAATATGTCGCGCTGGCTGCCGGAAGTGAGGGGAGCTGTATAGTCAGGCCAGTAAGGTAATTCTGGCGCCCCGTGGCAGCTAAAAAATTCATTCTCGTAAAAAGGATAGACACTCGAATCGACTGTAAAACCTTTATTTGCCAGCAATTTGAGTACATCACCATTGATGCCCCAACGTCCGGTTCGAAACGACTTGGGTGACTGGCCAAATTCAAAGGTAAGCTTTTTAACTAGTGCATCCAGTTTAGCTTCAACCTGCTCAAGGGGCAGGTTAATGACATGGGATTCGGCTTCGCCGGTTTTACCGTAGAAGGGCGGGTTTACCCAGGGGTGAAGATGGGCACCAATTTCACAGGCCTGGCGCGCGAGCGGGTCACGTAAGATGGCAACACAGTCAGCATCATCAGCAACGGCGTAATCCACCAGATAGGTAGGACGAATACCCAGCTGTTCACACAATTGCTGGAAGGCCGGGATTTGCTCGACATTGGCAACATTCCCAACTTCATCAGGAAATGGCCCACGCCAGTCCCATTCTTCTTCCGTGTCTATGGACAGGACAAAAAGTAAAGGCGATTGTCCGTCACGCTTTGCCATCAGTTAATCCTTACAACTTCTGCAAATAATTGGGTGTATTCCTGGGCCATTCGTTGGCCCGAATAGTTATCATACACAAAGGTATGGGCGGCATCAGCCACTTTTTCTGCCAGAACCTTATCATCCAGTAGCTGCTTCCAGTAACTTAGCAAGGTCTCTTTATCACCTAATTGGGCTAACAAGCCCGATTGCTGATGGGTAATCAGCTGGTCGATACCGGCAATATCGTAGGCGGCAACGGGCACCTTGGCGGCACAGGCTTCCATCAGGCAGCGGGGGATACCTTCCAGAGTGGAGGTCATCACAAACAGGTCAAAGCTGCACAGCAGGGCCAGGCGGTCGTCGCGAAAGCCAAGAAATTCAATCTTATCTTTGCTGGCGAGCCTGGCCGTGTATTCCTCAAGAGCCTGGCGTTCATCGCCATCGCCGAGTAAGACTAAGCGGGTGTTTGGGTGTGTGGCCTGCAATGCCTCAAACGTGTCGAGAATATCGTAGATATTTTTGCGGCTGATCATCTGGCCGATAAAGCCAATGCGCTGTTCCTGATAGGCCGGAGGTGCTGCATCATACTCAGCCTTAGCGGCTTCCACTTCGGAGAGGTCGACACCGTTTTGAATATACAGAACTTTATCTTTTTTCACGCCAATTCTGGCCACGTCTTCCATCAACTGGTGCGACAGGGGCACGACTTTATCCGCCCATTTCATAGCCTGACACCCAAGCCAGATAAACATACGTAGTTTAATGTCTTTGGCGTTTTCGAAGCCGTGGGGGGTGACGATACAGGGGATCCCGGCTTTTCGCGCAGCCAGAACACCTAAAATATCGGACTTGTAACCATGAGTATGGATCACATGAATATTGCGTTCTTTGATCAGGGCCACCAGACGATTAACTGCGCCTAAATCAAACTTGTGACTCATGGGCACTTCAAAGGCCTCTAACCCCAGCTTGCGATACTGACGAGTGATTTCCAGTTCGCCCAATTCAGGTTCGTTAGTGGTGACTAAATCGCAGCGGACCTGCTGTGGATCTAAATGTCGGGCCAGGGCTAAAATCCAGCGCTCAGCGCCGTAAAATCCGGTCGGGCAGATGAACTGTAAAACGTTAATAGTTGCAGAGCGGGCACAATTCATAGGGCTTCACTTCATACTTATCGAAAGGGTTTTGACCAAACCAGACAAGGTGCCAATGGCCCGGGCCGGAAAATAGAGGCCATAAAAATACAATATTTCCTTTAGGGGAATGCTGTATTGAGTAATTTTATACAGGCGTAAACTGTAAGCTGCCAGCGGTGTTATGGCGAACAACAAGGCCGTTAATGCAATGGTGAAGTTACCAAGAGAAAGATTGACCAGTGCCATCAAAAACAACGCCATCATCACCACAGGTACAAAGAAACTTGGCCACTCGCGCAGGGGAATATGTCGGCCTTTGATGGACTGTAAATTCGACTGACCGCGCCAGATTTCTTTCTTAAACATGGGGAGCAGGGCTTTATCTTCGCCAATATGCACATAAGTGGCTTTGCTGCTGTAGCGTAAGCTGCCTAATTGGGCGGCTCGCTGAGTAAAATAGTAATCTTCACACGTGACTAAATGCTCAGGAAAGCCGCCCAGTAATGCGACATCCTGTTTACGCATCAAAAGGTTTCGACCTGGCAGAAATTCCACATCGCAATCTGTCTCGGCATTCGATAACCAGGTGCGAATTTTTTCCAGCACTGGTGCGTCGTCGGCACAAGTTTGCACGGCGCTGGCAATCACACAGCTGCCTTGCTGTAACTCCGCCAGCATGGCGCAAAGCCAATTGCTCGAAAGCGCCACATCTGCATCCAGATAGGCAATAAAGTTGCCCTGAGCCTGCGAAACACCATAGTTACGCAATGCCGAAATGGTCTCGGCGGCTGGACGCAAAAATAAGCGAATATTCTCAGCTAAAGGCTCAAGTGCTTCTTTCACATCCGGAGACTGACTCACCACCAAAATTTCAAACGTCAACGCTGCAGGGTAGGCCTGAGTTTGCTGCGCCTGAATCGACGCGATGGTTTCCAGCAACATTTCGGATCTGCCTTTATGGGGCAGTACAAAAGAAACCCTGGCATCCGCGAGTAAGGGATTGGCAGCATTAGTCATGGCTGGCTCCAGCAACTTTTTTGGGTAGGCGATGCTTGAGCCAACGCCATTCGTTCGCCGGATTAAGGGTGAGCAGGCGTTTACTTTGTTCTTTCAGATAGCCCTTCCAAAGAGGAAGCGCTACCGGGGCAGTATAGGCTTTACGGGGAGCAAACCTGTATTGGCCAGCTTTGGCGCTGAAATATTCATCCGGACCATGATTTTGCATCAGGATCGCCTGAATGCGGGTGTAATGCAGGGTTGCGGAATCTTTCAGGGTTCGGTAAACATACTGCACGAAAAACTCGGCCTTTTCACGGTACTTGAGCTGATTGTCTGGGCAATAATAATATGCTGCAAACAATACGTTAGCCTTGCGAATATCCTGCGCGGCCCAGGTATGGTTGGGATATTCGAGGATCTCAGGTTTATCCAGATAAGGAGCTTCGTGATCTACCATCCAGTCGGCAAAATGCAGCAGGCAGTCGCGGGCATAGTAGAAGTCATTATCCAGCTGCTGCTCTCGCTCTTTGATATGCAAGAAACGATATACCGACTGTAAAAATACTGTGTAGAACCAACAGGCTTCGACATTTTCCAGCTGGCGCAGGGAAAGATCTTCTCCCGGATGCACGGTATTCGACAGCACATGGTATGCCCGCTGCAAATAGTCAGACTCCATGGTCAGCTCATAGCTATCAAGTAAGGCCGTTACGTAATGCCCTGTGCCACGATCGAGCGGATACTGGCCACTGAATGGATTCTTCAGTCCTGGCGTATGCCGGTTTTTCAGCGACAGCAGCAGGGACAAATTGGTGTTGCTGCCTTCGTAAAAATGGCTGATCCAGTTGGTGAGGGTGAGTACCGCCTCTTTGCTGGCCTGATGCCCCGTTAGCCAGTAATGCCATAACAGCCCAGTGGTATAGCAATGCTGGCCGCCCGGGCCACCACCACCGGCGTGATCCTGATATGCACCGGAGGCCTGAAACTGAGAATAAGCACGATGACTACTGGTATAGGCTTGCAGATAGTGGTCCGTATGCCAGAACAAACCGCCGTTGTATTCGGGTTTATCTAATTCAGTGTGATAAATATCGATATCGCATACATGCTTGGCTAAATCATCAGCGAGAGTAAACCAGCGAGCATCGCCGGTACTGAGGAATTTATTGATAAAACCCGCAATTGGGTCGTACTGGTTGTTGTAGTGGGAGACGAATATCCCTTCACCCTGAAACTCCGCGGTTTCATGATCGGCATACAGGTCGCCGAAATTTCGCCAGCCGTATTCGTCCAGCTGTTCACGTTTTTCAAAGAAGTTGTTTGGTCCGGTTAAGCCAGTATCGGTTAGCGCACGCAGCGGACTTGGATTTACGTTTGGTGTTAACCAGGCCAGGGCCTCGGTTTGTTTAAACCACTCAATCGGCAGAGCAGGGGCCTGCGGTTGATGCACCCAGGTAAGATCGTCCAGCTCTGCGTCAGCGGAAAACCAAAGAGTCTGGGTAGACTTTTCACCCGGCTGCAGTTCGTGCATCACGCCATTAAGATCTGGAAATAAACCTATTCTCAATTCGTCATCGATAACTTCAATCTGGGACGGAAACTTCTGCCAAAAATAAGGGAAAGCCAGCACCAAAGAGCCTTCATCGGTGGCGATTTTTAGGGTTGGACTAAAGCGTTCACCCGGTTGAGCCAAATGCTGGGTTTCAGCTTCACTGTTGATGCTACCAAATTCAACCTTATTATCGTTATTCACATGCACCGGACTTTGATAGTTTTCACCGCCACTGTGAATTTGCGCGATAGACAGCGAATGGCTATGTTTAACCTCGCCGTCAGGGGTTAGCTGATACTCGATCCCTGTTACATTTCCTAACTTCAGATTTAGGCTGCAACTACGAAATAAGGCAGATGCAGGATCGCCTAAATCCCATTTTCCATTGGTGTGAACGGCAGGGCTTGGGTTGTGTAAATTTACTTCCAATGATGTATAAGACGGAAAATTAGTTATGTTCGTCTTGTAGGATAAACCTAAATATTCACTAGAAGCTGCCGGAAATTTTCCGTAAGAGAGCGCGTTTCTCTCGATATCTACTTCGTGGAAAATCTCTTTCGTTTGAAATAATCTGAGGAAACCGGGGAAATTTATCCTTGATATACCAATCTTATTGGTATTGGCTAGTGTCACTTCTTCTTTGTCGCAGCTGATCGAGTAGCCAATTTTAAGGCAGGTCGAACTCAATGCTTGTTTGGCGTGGATGAGTATTTTTATCGAGCGGATGGAGCCGTCGTGCCATCTTGAATTAATTTGATAATCCAGAAGTTCAATAGCGTCACAATCGTATTCGTAATCAATTTGAGAAATTGCATGCACTCTGTGTCTTTCCAGAAAAACACATGCACTGACAAGACCTGATGTATTGGTCTTTATTTGAATTTCCCATGGTAAACATAAGGCATCCTGCTCAGGCATGTTGTTGTTTTTTCCTTATTGACCAGATATGTCGTTTTATTTTTCTAAGTAACTCACGTAACATGATAATCGGCTTCGGATTATAAAAACAGATGAGGCTTTGAACACTAGTGGAATTTTTTGACAGTTCAGACTTGTATCTGGCTTCACCCGCTAAAAAGTCATAATTCAATATGTTGGCGTGAGTAGCCTGTTCAATTATAAGAGTATGAAATAGCAATCCAATTTTTATTCGGTTATCGTTATCGGTTTTGATAGCGGATAGGTAAAATTTCCACGCGTTTTTATCGCAAAGTAAATAGATATATCCATAGACTCTATTATTGTGAATTAGCTGAAATAGCTTGGTTTTTGAATTGTCAACATCGTCAATTATTAATGACTTATGAAAAATAAAGAACTTATTGTTGTCAAAGCCGCTGCCATATTCAGAGTCTGCCCAGCGTTGTCTATGAAACTCTGCCATCTCCTCAAAGAATAGTGCTTTTTCATCTTTATCAGTCGCTTGCCTTAAAGCCAGATGACCTGTCTGTTCGAGTATTTTTTCACTGCGTATGATCTGTTTTTTAACACTCTTAGAAATACTATCAAGATACGACTTTTTACTAGCGATATTTTTCAGGTCAAGGCTGTAACTGGTTGATACGATTTCTTGACGATAGTGTTGAGGTATTGATAGTAGCAATTCTTCACTGGATAAGCCGACATGAACCTCGTCGTAATCCTGAGACAGTAGAAAGCTAATCAGAGCTTCTCTCGAAGGCCCATTTTCATCATCTAATAAAAAATCATTGTGTTCGATCCACACCTGATCATCTTCTGGTTGGCCTGTTTTATGTAGCCATAATTGCTTGATTTTTATACCTGGGAATGGTGTGAAGATTTTATCGGTAAATAATCCCATCGCCACAGGGATTTCGTTCCTATATGCACAAAGTAAAAGTGGTTTTTTGTCACAAATTGACAGCCAATGGCTGATCCAAAACCAAGATATAAATGCGTTTGGCTTAGCTCGCAGTTCCAGGCATTGCCAGTTTACCGCGAGCTGATGTATGTCCCAGTTTCGGGTTAAACTAACGCGTACATTTTGCTCGGTTAATCCATTAAGCCCACTGCGCAAAAACAAACTACGTTCCTTGTTTTAATACAAACTGTAATTAGGAGGCTAATTAACGTTGAAATTATTTTTAGAGAAATTATTTGCACTAGATTTAATTTGCCTCGCTAAAATAAGAAAGCGAGGAATGGCAAAAATTTCTTTTAGTAGGCGAGTTATCATTCGCGGCACACCCACGCCTCTGATATACGCCTGCACCAAAGGCTTACCGGCTCCACCATAATGATTGAAGTCATCTGGATAGAGCTTATTGATAAACGATAGACTATCTCTCAGTTTAACAATTTCCACTTCGCGACGGCCTAATGGCGAGGTTTGATTAGGTTCTCGGGGGGTCACAACCCAGTTCATGTTGAGATTAATTTCGCCGAGTGAATGCACCTCATGATACCAGTAAGGCGGCAAACAAATCATATCGCCTGGATGCGTTTCAAAATCATGAAAATCGTATTGCTGTTCGTCCATTTCAAAATCTGTCGGTACCATGCCCACAAATAAAAATGGCATTGTCGGTAACGGTGTCATTGGGGAGGTGATAATCCAACGTTTCTTGCCGGTAATCTGAACATTAAATCCGTACAAACTGTTACCGTCGTAATGAGGTAGAGTACGGTGTCCGCCGGGTTGCATAAACACTCGCATGGGAGATTCACGCGTAGCAATATCATCGCGTTTCAGCAATTTTTGTATGAAGTCCGGCGTCCCCATTACATCTTCCTGGGGGAGGTCTGCATCAAACCAGCCAGCGCTGCGCTTATCTTCATTCAGGAAGTTTGCCTTCACAAATTCAGGCGTTAGTTTTTTTGCGTCAAAACTATCTATGTTATGAATCAATAAGGGTTTTTGAAGCTCGAAGTTTTTCCAGAAAATACGTTCGAAATTTTCGTCCTTGTAATCCACTTCATCAATGGCAAGTTTCATTTTTTCACCTTCAATTCGATAACGTTACAGCAGCAAGAATTTGGATAATTGTAATAAAGGGCAACCTAATTTTTGTGTAGAGTCGCCCGTTTATTTAAGTGCTAACTACAGATTTGCTTCTTGTGCAATTTTTTCAGCGAGTTCATTTTCGTTGCTCTGTTGAAGAGCGTCTACATAGAGCTTTGCAATCTTTTTGTCTTTTTTGCTCAGACTATATGCCTTGGCGAAAGTATCTTTAGCTTCAATGATTTTTCCGCTGGCGAGTAACGCTTCCCCCAGTGAACTGAGCAGGACTGCTGAGTCAGGCTTTATATCTACCGCTTTTTTTGAGTATGATATAGCTTCTTTGTAATTTCCATCCTGAGACGCCAGCCAGGCAAGGTTATTCAACGCAATTAGGTTATCTCTTTCAACTTCAAGCACTTGCTTATAGAGACCACTTGCCTTCGCCTTATCGTCGTATAAATACAGGTTAGCTGTATATAACTTTGCTTTGATATCGTTAGGGAACTGCTCAAGATGTTTCTGGCTCAGAGATTTGGCATTTTCCGATTGCTTATCTTTTACATATGCTGTGAGTAACAGAGAAAAAGTATCTGGAGATGCCTTATATTCGTAGTTTTTCAATAATGCAGGAATAGCCTTTTTGTACTCTTGCTGGGCGAGGTAGAGATTACCTTTTAATAGGTCGATTACTGCATTGTCACCATATTTCGCTTCAAGTTCTGTCATCAGGGCATTTGCATCCGATAATTTTTTCAAGCGAATCAGATAAAGTGCCTTCAATACTTGTAGATTAGAGGCATTGTTACTTCCAACTGATTTCAAGCCTTTATTAACTTGAATTAGAGCATCGTCTAATTTCCCCGACTTTTCGTAAAAGCTAGCTAACATTCTCCATGCTAATTCCTCGCTTGGTGCAGAAAGCGTCCATTCCTGCATTTTGGATTCAGCTTGTTGACCAAGTTCGAGTTTCAGCATGTCATCTATGGCCAAAATCCAATACTGATTAGGTAAAGATGAAGATTTAGGCAATTTATTTAGAACATCTAGAGAAGCATTGTATTGCTTGGCTAACTGAAGAAACTTTGCATAAAGCAGTGAGTATGATGTTCTGTTTGGAGATTGATTATACACCGACTTCATTGCAGCCAGTGCGTTGTTCTGATCACCATACTGGGTTTCTAATTTGAAGTAAGTCGTAATTGACGGAAGGCTTGGCGGTGTCAATTTGCTTACCTTTGCGTAAATTTGTATCGCCTTTTGATAGTCTTTATTACGAATAGCTTGCTGCCCTTGGAATACATTGGCCTGAATGTCGTTTGAATCTAACGCGTAAGACTGATTGTAGAATTCGGCAGCTTCTTCATATCGTTCTTTCTGATTTAGGATAAATCCAGACAGGTTATAGCCTTCGGTATTTTTAGGTTCAGCATCAATTAAGGTTTTTGCTAAAGCTAGGGCTTCATCAACTCTACCTTCAACTAAGTAGGATTTAGCTAAAAGCGATAGCGCTATCTTATTATTGGGATCTTTGTCGATTACACGTTCTAAATCCGTGACACCAGATTTATCATTAAGTCCCAGCTTCAGCATACTGAGTTTGGTAAGTGCGATAGGGTCATCAATTACACTACTGTCAATTTCGTCGACTAATGCTGTTGCCTCTTGCTTGCGTCCTTGAGAAAGCATTCTCGAACCTGAATCAATTAGGAATACCACGTCGGTAGCGTCAATATCACCCATTTCCTGGATTTCATCCATACCCTCATCAACGTAGCCAAGACTCAAGCGAATAGCGTTGTAAAGAACTTTTGCCCGATTATTGTTGTCCAGCTTATCAGCTATTTTAGACAGATGATTGTAAGCTTGTTCTAAATCACCCTGTAAATAAGCACTCACACCTGCTACCAGGCGGTTTGTTTCATTGTCTGCGCCATTTGCTATCGCTCTTTCGGCGAACATTTTTGCATTACTAAAGTCTCTATCTTCGTAGCGTGCACGGGCTTTTAATTGGTTTAGGTAAGGCTGGTTAGCATTTATTTTTAAGAGTTGGTCGATATTGCTTTCTGCGTTCGCTATTTCGCCCACATTTATCTGACTGTCCGCCAGATAAATGAGTCCTTGAATACTTTCTGGATGGAGGCTCGTGTATTTTTTGAAAGTCGCATTTGCCTCAGGGTAACGTTTTAAAATGTTTTCTAGTTGTCCTTTCAGCAGCAATGCTTCGGAGAAATTTGGGCTGGTTTTCAATAGAGAGTCAACGATCTCTACAGCGTGATTTAGATCTTTTGAATTGAGTGCAAGGTAAGCATTACCAAGCTTACTGTATCTCGAATCTTCAGACACTTCGTTTGCCATTCGTACGGCATCTTTGGCACTTTTAGGATCATTTAGTTGAAAGTAGGCTTGTGCGGTATAAAGATAGATGACGGTTGATACGTCAGGTGAAAGCCCTTTTAGGTTTTTCGCATAATTGATAATTTCTTTGTTCTTAAATTGCATTGATAAAGCTTTAACGATCAGTGGAACTACATCGTTGGGTTCGTAGCCAAGTTCGGCTGCAACCTTTAGTTCTTTCTCAGCTGCATCACCACGTCCCTGCTCTATATAAGTTTTTCCGAGTAAAAAGCGGAATTCTGCGTTATCTGGTTGCAACTGGATGGCATTTTTAAAAGATATGACAGCCTCTGTACGGTTACCTTTTTCAAGACTGTCCTGTGCCTCTTTCAGATATTCGTCGGGTGATTTTTTTGAACAGGCAAACAAACTTAGGGTAGCAACTGCGAGGGTAAAACTTTTTAATGAATCCATGTTTTTACTCTTATTTATCAGGCAATGAATGGTGCAATAGCCAATAATTATTTCCTATTTATCATACTGCCACAGGCTATGATGATCTCACAAATAGTATTCATTCCGTGTGACATGAATACTCGTCACGTTTCGATTTGTTGATGCTATAAATAGGACCCTTCTCAAATATAGAACAGATTCGGGTTAAGTAGCGTCGGCGGTGACTGATGCAATCCAAAGGCCTATTCAGCTTATTTTACATACGGTGATAAGTCGCCATAATTGTCGCTTCTATATTCTTTACATGCGTCTGCTTTTTTTACATGTCGAGTAGTTTCTTCTTTTTAAATTGTACTATTTTTATCTAAGTTGTTGTATTTATATGATTTTTAATTTTTGGCATAGTGTTTGTATTAATTGTTTGTCGTTAAGGCTTTTTTGGTGTGGTACTGATTAGCTGTAGGCGTAACAAACTAATTAATTAAGGAACCAGTATGTTAAAGTCATTATTTGTAAAAGGTGCTGCGATTGCAGCGACTTTACTGTCATTTAATACCTTTGCTGATGTAATCGATCTGTTTACGGATGATCAGGCCATTTTATCTGCTGTTGGTACAACAGTTTCTAGTTCAGCCACAGGTACAAGCATTATCGGTGGTGAGCGTGACATTCAAGTTACTGCAGGAACTAAGGTAAAGGCTGAAGTTGAAGTTGCCTACGGCGAATTAAACATTGCTTCAAACCTTGCAGGTTACAACGGTAACACTGACGCACTTAGCACCATTGCATATGAAGTTGTGGTTCAGTGGGATGGCCTGGATGGTTCATCTGCATTAGATGAAGATGGTCTGGGTGGTATGGACCTGACTGGTCTGTCAGGCTTCCTGGTAGAAGTGTTGTCATCTGACGGCTTTGGTACATTTACTGTTCAGATCACTGATACTGACGGTAACACTTATTCAATGGTTTACCCAATCATTGAAGTAGATGCTTCATCACCAGTTTCATTCTTTATCGCATTCTCTGATTTTGCAGGTCTGGACTTTAGCGATATCGGTTCAATCCAGTTGACAGTAAATGGTACTGGTAACACTGATATCCGTATCGCGTCAATTGAAGCTGTTCCAGAGCCATCTGGTCTGGCACTGATGAGCCTGGCATTGGTTGCTCTGGCTGGTATCGGTCGCTTTAAGCGCGCAGCTAAGTAATTACTTAATCAGTACTCACGTTAATGCCGGCCTGTTAATCCAGGCTGGCATTTTCATTTTCAGGCTTACGATCATTTTATCTAGCTCGATACACACATTGTTTCAATTAGCATAAAAAGCTGACACTACCTCGTCAATTCCAATTAAAGTAGACATGATTTACTCAACCATGTCAGCTCGGTTGCCCAATCGTTCTTAGGTTTCATTTCACTAAATTCTATGCAGAAAGTTGAATGCGGCGGAGCATCTTAGGTTCCCGTCGGATGATTAATTACAACATTTGTATGGAGTGAACAGCATTCAGTATACATCCTGTGACTATTATTTGAGCATAGGAGAACGGTCATGAATAATCTGAGATACAGCCCAGTCTTTATAAATAGGTTAAAGCCTGTCGTCCCACACCTAAACAGTCCAAAGATAACGAGTTGCTCGAAGCTAAAAAGGAAATTCTTCAATTACGCTCTCAACTCAAACGTATTGAAGAAGAAAGATACATTTTAAAAAAGGCCGCAAGGTACTTTGCAAGCCAGCCAGAGTAAAGTACCAGTTCATTGATAAACACCGCCGTATGTTTCGCATTGCTGTTATGTGTCGTGTACTCGGTGTGACAAGGGCTGGCTATTACTTTTGGATTGAACAACCAGTGTCAGATAGAGTGCTAGAGGATCTTCGTATCCTAAAACTCATCAGGGATTCATATGGTGCTAGCCACGGAGTCTATGGTTACTGGCGTATTCATCTCGATCTCAGATAACTCGATGAGTCTGTTGGTAAAAATCGCGTGCATAAGATTATGCAGCACCATGATATTAAAACTGTTCGTGGTATAAACGACATCGGTATGGTGTAAGTCGACCGTCGATAGTGACGCCTAACTTGTTACAACAGGAGTTTAATGTCACCACGCCAAATCAAGTGTGGGTAACCGATATTACCTATATACGCACTTGACAGGACTGGCTATACCTTGCTGTGGTCATGGATTTATATGCCCGCAATATCGTGGGTTGGTTGATGAAACCAACCTTAGCCCGTGAGATTTTGATTGACGCGCTCTTGATGGCAGTCTGGAAATGAAAACCCAAACAATCCGTCATGGTTCATTCTGAGCAAGGTTCTCAGTATGGGAGTGATGACTGGCATCGGTTTTGTCGAGATCATAATCTCGCACCGAGTATTCGTCGTCGAGCTAATTACTGGGATAATACCGTAGCGGAATCATTTTTTAGCAGTTTAAAGAAAGAACGTATTAAAAAGCGCATTTACAAAACACGCAATTTAGCTCTGGCTGATATCTTTGATTATCTCGAGGTATTTTATAATCGTAAGTGTAGGCACAGCCACCTCGGCGATGTGAGCCAAGAACAATTTGAACGGCCTCATTTTGAGGCATCAGAGCGAGCCATTCCACTAAAACTTTATGTATACCGTGAACGTCAAAATTTTTACAGAACCTCAATTAAATAAGGCTCCTTAAGGAGCCTTATTTGGTGCTTTTGAGTGATAAAAAGCTAAATCAAACTACTTGCGCTTTTGACGACGGGCAACGCCAGCCAAACCAACAAGCGCTAATCCCATCACCGCCAGGCTGGAAGGCTCTGGTACGGTTTCGATGGATGCAACGCGAATGTCAGTATTACCAACACCATTCAGTGTCAGCTGAATGGAACCGATATCGCTGAGGTCTAAACCTGCAAAGTCTGTAAATTCTATCACGAATGAAGTCGGGTTGCTTGCGGATACCGCAATATAGGCATAACTATGTTCAAAGGTTGTGCCGTCACTTTCTGTAATCTGAACAGTAAATGAACCGAAGCCATCTGATGATAAGATCTGAACTAAGAAGCCGGTTAAACCTGAAAGGTCAACACCGCCCAGGCCAGCGTCATCCAGGGCCATTGAACCGTCTACCCCATCCCATTGAACCACAACAGTGTACTCGATGGTACTCTCGGCATCAGCGCTAGAGTCGTAACCGGCTAAGTTAGATGCAACATTTAACTCTCCGTAGGCCACTTCTACTTCGGTTTTTGCTTTTGAGCCTGAAATTACAGAGATATCCCGTTCACCGCCAATAATATCTGTACCTGTGGCGGAGCTGGATGCAGATGTACCTGTAACTGATAAGATAGCTTGGTCATCGGTGAAAAGGTCAATTACTACAGCTGACGCACTGTGACTTGCGAGTAACAATATGCTGGTCGCTAGCGCGGAGATCGTTTTTTTCAACATGGTTTTTTCCTTAAAATCGTCAAAGAGTGTCTGATACAGCTACAGCGGACGCTTTTAGGTTAGTCATTCGACCAATCATTGATTAGCATTGATTATGCCAAGTTGAAAATTCGATATTTATCAAAGACTTTTTGTAAAGATGATTTACATAAGCTGAATAAAATACCCATTCTGTAAATTATGTTGACGTTTTTTTACTCAGTTTAGGGTGTAAATTTACTCGTAGTTAAGTGAGGTGCAAGACCCAATACAGGGTCTTGCTGGTGATCAATTACCTATTGATTTGCTTTTTTCTTGCGTCTCGCAACACCCGCAAGGGCGACGAGAGATAGTCCCATTACCGCCAGAGTGGAAGGTTCGGGTACTGCTTCAATTGAACTGACCCGAATATCAGTTTCACCTTCACCGTTTAACGTCAGCTGAATTGAACCAACATCGCTAAAATCCATGCCGACAAAATCAGAGAAGTAAATGATGAAACTCTGGGGAGCCAAAGGATCTACCGGAATATATGGGTAGGTATTGGAATAGGTATTTCCATTTGTGTCAGCTATGTCAATTGTGAATGAGCCAACACCGTCAGAGGATAACACTTCAACCATAAAACCACTAAGACCTGATAGATCTATACCAGCTAATCCGTCTTCGTCTAGCAGTGATGAACCATCTAAGCCATCCCACTGAACCACAATTTCATATTGAATCGTAGTAATAGCGTCACTGCCCGGGTTATAGCCAACGAGGTTTGATGCAATGTTCAATTCACCGAGCAGCACTTCGGCTTCTGCTTTTACTCGAGTGCCAGCAGTTACTTCAATATCACGCTCACCACCAATAATATCCCCTCCTAAGGCGGAACTGGACACTGTCGTGCCAGTAGCTGATAACAAGGCCTGATCATCCGTGAACAAGTCGATTACTGCGGCGGATGCGCTAGCGCTTGCAAGAAGCAGCGAACTAGACGCCATTAAGGTAAGGATTTTCTTCAACATGGTATTTCCTTAAAATCGTCAATAAATGTCTGATACAGCTACAGCGGACGTTTTAGGTTAGTCAAAAGACTTATCATGTTGAGCATCAACTATGCCAGATTAAAAAAGGCTGTTAATTCAATTGATTGGGGCAGGAGAAGAGGGTAGGTAAATTATTATGTAAATATCCCTGTCACAAATAATTTACCTATTGATAACATTTTTACTCTTCTTGTACGGGAATGTAAAGCAAATCTTTATCGTCAAGACGAATGGAACGGCTGGTTACGGCCTGAGTTCTGCCTAAACGGGCGAAATAGCACACTCTGTGTGTGGTTGCTTTAGTTCCCATTAGCTCGACAAACTTTTCTTCCATGCGCTTTGCATTTGCTACTGTTTTTTGGTTGTCAGTAAAATGAATATCTCTGCGCAGGTATTCTGAAAAGATGATTGGTGTATATTCGGGTTGGAACCCTAGACGAAGTTTGTCGGAGGTTAACCAGAAGCGTTGTAATGCTTCGCCAGCCTGGCGATAGTCTTCTTGTGTTACGCGTTCGTGTGGAGCAAGAATGGCAAAGTGAGCTGAGCATTTGAGGCTAGTTACCATGTCCATGGTGACTCTAGGTGTAAAGCTGCCGCCAAGATACTTGACCATAAACTGATAGCGCTCCCAACTGGCCATCGTCCATTTCATCATTTTGCGCATGAGCGGGTCTACACCAAGGGCGCCGTCAGGTACTTTGTCTTTACTATATCTTGCATTCCATTCAATCACAGATGAATGGACATCAAAACCCTCACGCATTGATAGTCGGGTGTATGCATTACCGAAGAGCAGCTTCGCAATTTCCCAGCGCTTTTTAAAGCCTTCAAAGAATACAACTTCAAAGCCTTCGGGCAGGCTTTGTTGTAGCTGCAGTTTCTCTTTTTCAGAAAGAGCCTGTGTTCCCATTGGTTTGCGCTGGACACAGCGAGTAAAAACGTGGGGATATAGAGGGTCGCGTTTTGATGATTCTAGAGGGGAAAGGGTAATTTCATATGAGGGCGTTAAATCAGAATTACATTCAGCTTCTTTAAACGTCAATTGATAACCTAAATCGGACGCGCATATTTTGGCTGTTTCGAGTAAACATCCCATTGCAAGTTTACTCGCGTTGCCCTGAAGATCATAAACACAGTGATCACGAGTATCAAAACCATGCACTATACAACTGGTTGGCGATGTGAATTCAAAACGCCAGCATTGGTTGTTGTCTCCGCTTGGCGCAAACTTGGCGCCCTGCATTACTTCTTGCATCGGAGTGTAGTTGTGTTCTTCCGGAAGAGGCTGAGGTACCAGTACGATCTTTTTAACTTGGCTAAACATGAATTTTTGCAGAGGGTTGCGATTACCAAAAGGTCGCCAGGTTTTCTTCAGACAATTTGAATAGCCATCAAAGTGCAAACCGAAGGGAGCTGCAACGACTTTACCGCGATTAAGCAATATTTTTAATGTGGTGGTGCCGACCAGGCTTCCACACATTTTTACACCCATCGGTGTTGATGGTACGCGCTTATTTATGAAATCGGTTGTAGTTGGATCAACCAGATAGTGGCGCTGTAACATGGTTGGCGAAAGGCCTATCGTGAGTTTAACCAGCTTTTCATTTTCATCTTTACAACTATTGAACTGAAAGAAATCTTCAAAATGCATTTTGCCCGGCATAAAGCACAGCAGGGCTGCTCCCATAGCCATTGGCGCGGCAGTAATGACAGGGATTTCTTTTTCATAACACTTTTGGAATACCATGATTCTGGCTTCCATGGCAAAGAAGTCCAGGCCGTCAATGTAAACGTCTACATCTTCAAGGAATTTGTCTACGTTTGATGCATTTACGCCCTCTGGAAATTCTTCAACATCGGCTTCAGGGTTGATGTCATGAATGATTTTTCTCATGGTTTCACACTTGGCTTTGCCAACTGTGCTCATAAATGCTCCAGCCTGACGATTGAAGTTATGTACATCATATTCGTCAAAATCTGCAATTGTGTATCGACAAATTCCCAAGCGGGCAAGGGTTACGGCATGCTCACTGCCAACACCGCCGCAGCCTGCAATGGCGACTTTCTTGTATTTGAGTAAGCGTTGTTCATCGCAGGTTAGCCATCCAATATTGCGTGAAAATGCACGGTTGTAATTAAACATAACGGAACTCTTTCTTAATGTGGTCCAGATACTTTGGGAAATACTGTTGAATAATATTTTCAATACGTTGTGCCAGGTAAGCTTCCTTTTCTATTTCACCGTATTGATCTTGTAATGCTTCTTCTATGCCTTGAAGCATATATTTGAAGCCTGGACTGAGATTTTTAAGCAGTAATTTAGGGTTAATGTAATAGGGAGCACGCATGCCATGATAGTCAACCACAGGGCCTATTTGTTCAAACTGGATACCTACAAAACGCATACTCCTTGCCAGGCGAGGCTCCATCATTACGTAGGTATGTTTGATATCATTCAAAATTACGATAGAAGCTGCAGAAAGATAAAGGCCAATTGCAATAAATGGGAAACAACGTAATTCGGTTTCAGAGTAGGTGGTCGTATTGATCACCCCTGTTTCTGCGCCTTTAAATTTATCTGCCTGACGTCGTCTGAATTCGGCTGGAACTGCAAGACGCGATATCTCGCATACCTGGTTTCGAGGGAACTGGCTTGGGTTTAGCTCTTTATTTGTGATCGAATTAAGGCAATATTTTTCGATTGGAAGCATTTCATCGTCTTTCTCCGGACGAACAATACGTACTGTGCCTGCAAAGCGTTCGGTGTTTTTATGCTGAATTAGGCAATGAATTGAAAATTTATCAAAATCATCCATTTCCTGTTTAGCTTCATTTTCATCTTCAAATTTGAGTTCCTCACAATAGACATTGTGACGGATAGTGAATACCTCGGTTTTCTTTTCTGGGCTAATTGCAACGACGGGCTCCAGATAGGTTGAAAAATGTTTGGCTATGGAGCTCACTTCACGATTGACCAAAAAATCCATCAGTTTTTTTACTACCGGTCCAATGATGGGCTTTTCCGATAGTTTTCGCAGTTTTTTCACTTAACCAGCCTCAAATGATTTTGATACATCCTTATATTCCTTAAGGCGTAACATACAGTAGCTAAAAATCATATCAGTTAATATACCGATTTTTAGCTAATTTTCCCTTTATTTTATATAAGGTTACATGCATTAAAAATATGCTTACATCGACTTTCTTAAGCTTGGTTAAACTAAAGTTAAAGGTCAATAGTTTGGGCGAATTTAGATTGGATGCTTTCAGTAAATGGTTGCAAAAATCTAGACGACAACAAAAAAGCACCCTAGCTATAAAGTCATTACGTAAACTTTTATGTTCCGATCAGCAATTGACTATAGCTCGTTATGATGAAATTTGATGATGTTTATAGATGGGGAGCGAGTCTTGATGTTTGGATTCAGTTGGTAGCTTTACTTCTCAGTTAAACGTGAGCTGGCATCGAGAATTTGGCTGAAATGGTTTGTAAATGGCATATTGAGGTTAGCTAACGGGAGGAAATTACGATTAAAATGGTACTGAAGGGAGGTAATTGAATGAAATTTAAGAGTTTTATATGCTTTATTCTGAGTATTGGTTTTACTCAAATTGTAAATTCACAAACAAATTTAGTCACGTTAATAGAGAAGATTGAGCCGTCTGTGGTGGGAATTGGTTTGAATTCCCCAATGTCATCACCTGCGAATGCGCTTCATGGTACAGGGTTTATCATTGGTGATGGCTCATATGTGATTACAAATTATCATGTAGTAGACGTGGTAATGGATCCCGCCATTGTTCAGCACCGCGTCGCGTTCATTGGAACTGGGCAGGCATTTAAGGTGGTCCCTATTGAGCTTGTTGCACAAAGTATTAGAAATGATCTTGCTCTATTAAAGTTACCCTACCAGCTTAAGCCACTTCAACTTGAACCCTCGACTAAGAAACCAGGGACAGATGTATTCTTCACTGGATATCCAATTGGCTCTGTATTGGGGCTTTATCCAGCAACGCATAAAGGTATTATTTCTGCGGTTACCCCGGACGTTATTCCGGTGGAAAATATTTCTCAATTAACACGTGAGACACTTGAAAAGCTTAAGAATCCCTTGTTATTGTACCAATTAGACGCGACAGCTTTTCCTGGCAATAGTGGAAGTCCTTTGTTTGATGGCAATACCGGTTCCGTTATCGGAATCCTTAATAAAGTGCTGGCAACGAAAGGGAAGGAATCTGTTTTGAGTTCGCCAACGGGAATTAGCTATGCAGTGCCTTCGTCTGCCATAATTGAATTACTCGATAAAGCGAGCAGAAATTAATTGGTTATAATGTTTAGAACAGCGCTTTGTCCGTATTTTTTACATGCTGATAAGAGTGGTTTTGATTTTTCTATTTATATCAGTTATTTAGGCTTTTGGAATGCTTTTTGCATTACGTCAGTGAGTGTAATGATTAAATCCAGTTTAACTGGCCTAATTTGTCTTGTGAGGTTGGCATGAAAGACCAGAATCAAAAAGGAATTGATATGAATCGCAGGAATGCAAGTGCATCTAGTCGCCGCTCTTTTATCAAAAAGGCTGGTGCTGGAGCTGTTATTGCGTCTGTGCCTGCGCGTTCAGTATGGGCAACAAGCCAATTAGCGGGTTCAATTATGGCGTCAGGCACAGGTTCTGATTTTGCTCAAGGCAAAACAGTGACGCTTCGTTCTCATGGTTACTGGAAACAACATTGTGGGACTGATGGTGATCTAGAGTTCCATGAGTGTTTTAAGGACGATCCAATAAGTGAGAACAACTGGACTGGTAAAGTCTGTATTCAAAAAGGCCCTGATAGTTGTTCCGGTGGTGTGTCTAGTCCTAATCACAGACATAGAAGTTCAGGCGATTATACGTCTTACGCTGAGTATATATATCCGAAAATGAAGGAGGTTCTCCATGGTGAGGGGGACAAAGGATATTGTTATTCTGATGCGAGTAAGTACTTGAGTTCTAATGTTAATCCTGATTGGGTTAAAGAAGCGAATGATGGTTCAATGATTTTCGACTTAAGTGGGCCTAGTAACGTCAATAGCCATATGTGTGCTATGTACTTGAATGCGAAGTACTCGGGTTCTGCTGGTATTTATTACCCTGTCTTAAGTATGTTTAACAACAGTCTTGATGAGTTTGCAAAATATCTGATGGCGATAGCCTGTAATGATCCTGATGGTTTAGGACAAACACTGTCCGGCATGATAGATACCTATGGTGTCTAGCTTGGAGCAACTTAGTCTTTGGTTAGGAGAAGGGGTGTGTATACACCCCTTTTCTGATCTATCTGGTACCATTTTCTTTAACGTATTTACGGGTGAAACCATTGGTGTAGCGCTTCAGGAAAGTGAAATAGTCGCAAAGCTAGCAGAGCCCACTCCAACAGATAAATCTGTGTTACTCTTGGTCAGAAAGGGCTTTCTTAAGAAATCATAATCAGGGATATCAAGGTTGATGGATTACCCTATCGCACTATCACTTCCACCTTTTCAGTTTTCAATTAATACAAATATTGGTTTTGTTAAAGAAAACTTGAGGGCTATTTACGCGCCTGCTATTACAACCGATGGTGTTTGCGACTACGAGATAAATGTCCTATCGACAGGAGGGGTACGGAAAGTTGTAAAACCACAGGCCCGATTTATATTGGGTCAGAAGGAGCCCTTTAAGCCATTACCGCTCGAACAGGCCTACGCGTTATTAGAATGGGGAATGAATTTTGCTGTGGCGAGCAATGAACTTCAGTACGTTATTATTCATTCTGCGGTGTTGGCCAAGGGAAATCAGGCGATACTTTTTCCTGCTCCCCCAGGGTCAGGAAAGAGTACATTAACCTCTTACCTTGCTTTCAATGGATGGCGGCTCCTATCAGATGAAATGGCATTACTGCTTCCAGGGACTAATCGGGTTATCCCTTTTGTCAGGCCAATTTGTTTAAAAAATCGCTCAATTGAACTGGCAAAAGAGTGGTTTCCTCATGCTGCTTTTTCCTCAATTGCGACAGGAACCCATAAGGGAAACGTGGCTCATCTTGCCCCGCCTGCAGAAAGTTGGGCTTTGAATACTCAGGAAGCTGAGATCAAGGCTATCGTCTTTCCTAACTTCCGCGAATCTGAACAACTTAGTATTTATCAGTTAGATAAAACCCAGGCTTTTATGCAGCTAGCACAGAATGCGTTTAACTTCGGCGTGATAGGAAAAACTGGCTTTGATACGCTAGTGCAGGTAATGGAACATGCGGACTGCTGGGAAATTTTTCATAATGATCTCGAGTTGGTTAAGATTTTTCTGGAAGAGGATGTGTTAGGCAATGTCTGAGATTCATTGGAATTCATTGTTTACTTTGTATCGGGAGCCAGAGCAATACATACATATCACACTATCTGGCTGGCAAAGGCTGATAGAAGTGCTTCGTCATCATCAGTTACTCGCCAGGTTTGCTCAGCGTTTCCGAGATAGCGGACATTTCGAGGATTTGCCTAAATATACTCAGCATCACATGATTAATGCTGAGTTATTAGTAGCGAAAATGAATTTTCAGGTTCACTTTGAAGCTAAAGAATTGAAAGCAAGTTTACATAAATATAGTCAGTACGTTGTTTTTTTAAAGGGGGCTGCCTATAGCCTCAGTGGTAACAAAATAGGCGCAGCAAGAACTTATGGAGATATTGATGTCCTGGTTGAGCGTAATGCTATTAGCGCAGCTGAAAAGTATTTGTGCTTAACCGGATGGATAAGTGAGCCGCTGACTGATTATGATCAGAATTACTATCGCCGGTGGACGCATGAAGTGCCTCCCCTGAGGCATGGCAACAGAGGCACAAATCTGGATTTACACCATAATTTAGTGCCGCCAGTCTCTGGGCGAGCCTTTGATATGGGGTTGTTTGCTGGCCAGATTCGAGAGACAGTTGATGGTTTTCAAATTTTCTCTGAAGCAGCAATGACACTGCACTGCCTGGTGCACTTGTTATTTAATGAGGACTTTAAACATGGATTTCGCGATCTGTTTGATCTTCACCTGCTAATGGCTGAAGCACAAGAGGTCGGTTATTGGGATACTCTATTGGATTTGGCTGAAAAAAGCCGTTTCGATTATGAACTGTATATAGCGTGTTATTTTTGTCGTCGGTACTTGAATACCCCTGTCGATGAAAAAACCTATGAACTCCTGCAGCGCAGATTTGGCGCATTATCTTATTTAACTAAATTCGTGTTTTCTAAGGTGCTTGCACCTAACCATCCTTATGCCAAACCTAAAGGCGCGGGATTTGCGCATTTTATGGCATATATCCGAGGACATTTTCAAAAGATGCCGTTGCATATATTGGCCTACCATTTACTCAGTAAATCAGTTGTATTAGGTATTCAAAGTGTGTTTGGTCAGCATGTCTTCGAAAAGGATGAGGTGCAAAAAAATTTAAAATAATTTTGGCATCTATCTTGTCTAACAATCATTTAGAATAGCTAGCATTACTCGTTTCCAAACGACTTAAGGATGAATTATGAAGATCTTAGTTACTGGCGCGGCAGGCTTTATCGGTGCGCATGTCAGCAAATTTTTACTTGCCCGAGGGGATGAAGTCGTCGGAATCGATAATCTTAACGATTACTACGAAGTTAGCTTGAAAGAGGCGAGAATAAAGGACATTCAAGCGCAGGAAAACGCTGCTAAGTTTTCTTTTATCAAATTAGATGTGGCTGATCGTGCAGGCATGGAAGCGCTATTTGCAACGCAGGGTTTCGACAAAGTCGTTCATCTTGCAGCACAGGCAGGAGTACGTTATTCCATTGAAAATCCGCATGCGTATATTGATGCCAATATAGTCGGCTTTATGAATATTCTGGAAGGCTGTCGTCATCATAATATTCAGCATCTTGTTTATGCGTCTTCTAGCTCGGTATACGGGGCGAATGAGAAAATGCCATTCTCGGTGGAAGATAATGTCGACCACCCTGTGTCTTTATATGCAGCCAGTAAGAAAGCAAATGAATTGATGGCGCATACATACAGTCATCTTTATGGCCTGCCGACGACTGGCTTACGTTTCTTTACCGTTTATGGCCCCTGGGGGCGTCCTGATATGGCGCTCTTTAAGTTTACGAATGCCATTATTAAAGGTGAACCTATCAAAGTGTTTAACTATGGTAATCACCGTCGCGACTTTACTTATATCGACGATATTGTGCAGGGAATCATTGCTACCTTGGATCATCCGGCTCAATCAAATCCCAATTGGCAGGGAACAAATCCAGACTCAAGTTCAAGCAAAGCTCCATGGCGTGTATATAACATCGGTGCGCAAACACCTGTACATTTACTTGAATATATCGAGACTCTGGAAGATGCTCTGGGCATGAAGGCTAAAAAAGAGTTGCTGCCAATGCAGCCAGGGGATGTGCCTGATACCTATGCTGATGTTGAAGCATTGGTCAAAGATGTGGATTACAGACCGACAACCTCAATTAAAGAAGGTGTTGCTAATTTCGTATCCTGGTATAAAGGTTACTATGGAATTGTGTCTTAAGGTTCTGCAGGCATAAAAAAATGCCTGGGGGGGACCCCAGGCAATACGTGTTTGCATTACTATGTCCAATAATTAATGCAACGTTCCAGAAAGCTTAAGTTTCATCTCTTTACGTTTGGCATGCAGTAAAGGTTCTGTATAACCATTAGGTTGGGCTTTACCATCAAAAATCAAGGCTTTAGCTGCCTGAAATGCGATAGAATTTGCGAGATCCGGCAGCATTGGAATGTACTCGGCATCGCCTTGATTTTGCTTATCCACCAACTCAGCTAGTTTCCCTAGTGAGTTGTCCACCTGTTTTTCACTCACAATGCCATGTTCTAACCAGTTAGCGATATGTTGACTTGAAATTCGTAATGTTGCTCTGTCCTCCATCAAGCCGACATTGTTAATATCCGGTACTTTTGAGCAGCCAACACCTTGATGTACCCAGCGCACTACGTATCCCAGAATTCCCTGTACATTGTTATCTAACTCGCGCTGGATAACATCTGCAGATAATGTTTCTTCTAACAGCGGAACAGTGAGCATGTCATTAAGACCATCATAAGTTTGCTCACTTAACGCTTGCTGAATTCCAAACACATCGATTTGATGATAATGAAGGCTATGCAGAGTTGCGGCCGTTGGTGAGGGAACCCAGGCTGTGTTTGCGCCAGCCTTAGGATGACCCACTTTAGTCGCCATCATATTGGCCATTTGGTCTGGGATGGGCCACATTCCCTTACCAATTTGGGCTTTACCAGACAGACCACAATTTAAACCAGTGACCACATTGGCTTTTTCATAAGCAACTAGCCATGGGCGTGACTTTAATTCGGCTTTAGGGGCAAACGGACCTAACAGCATGGACGTATGAATTTCATCACCAGTTCGGTCCAAAAAGCCGGTATTGATAAATACCGCGCGGCTACTCGCAGCTTTTATACAGGCAGCCAGATTCACGCTGGTGCGGCGCTCTTCATCCATAATGCCCATTTTCAACGTATTGGCGGCAAGGCCTAATACCTCTTCCACACGTTCAAATAAATTATTAGCGAAAGCAACTTCTTCAGGGCCGTGCATTTTGGGTTTAACAATATAGATGCTGCCTTGGGTGCTATTCTTGAATTGACTGTTGCCTAGTAAATCATGTTTCGCGATTAAACTAGTCACCATGGCATCCATAATTCCTTCAGGAATTTCGTTACCCTCGAAAAGGATGGCATCGTTTGTCATTAAATGTCCCACGTTGCGGACAAACATCATGCTGCGCCCTTTGAGAGCTAGCCTATCGCCTTCAGGTGTATCATATTCTCTGTCTGGATTCATACAGCGATCGAATAGGCGCCCCCCTTTGCTGACGGGGGTGCTTAGGGTACCCTTCATGAGGCCCAGCCAATTACGATAAACTAAGGTTTTATCTTCGGCGTCTACCGCTGCGACAGAGTCTTCGCAGTCCATGATGGTCGTCAGGGCTGCTTCTAATAAAATGTCCTTTAAACCTGCAGGGTCAGCCTTTCCAATTGGATGGGAGGCATCTATTTGAAGCTCCACATGCAGGCCGTTATTAACCAGAAGAATTGCAGTGGGAGATTCGATATTACCTTGATATCCAAGGTACTGGGCTGGTTGCTTCAAGCTAACCTGCTGACCATCTTTGAGGCTTACCTGTAAATGTCCTGATTGAATGACGTATTTGATTGCGTCATGGTGACTTCCGATAACCAGTGGGGCAATGCTATCTAAATAGCCCCTGGCCGTATCGATGACTTTGGCCCCTCTGACTGGGTTATAACTTGTACCTGCTTCGGCGCCGCCTTCGTCAGAAATGACGTCAGTACCATAAAGTGCATCGTAAAGGCTTCCCCAGCGAGCATTAGCAGCATTTAAGGCGTAGCGGGCATTATTAATTGGTACGACTAATTGGGGGCCAGCCATAGTAGCAACCTCAGCATCAACATTGCTGGTGGTAATAGCTACGCTGGAAGGTTGCTCAACTAAGTAACCGATGTCGGTCAGAAATGCCTTATAAGCCTCGGGATTAAGAGGTTTATTCTGCTGACAATAGTCATCTATTTGCTGTTGTAGTTTGTCCCGAGTTGCCAGTAATGTGCGGTTTACAGGGGCGAGGTCAGCAAGAATGTTTTCAAAGCCTTGCCAGAATACGTCAGACGTTACCTGAGTGCCGGGCAAAGCCTCTTCTTGAATAAATGTATCTAATTGTTTGGCCACCTGGAGCCGGCCACGTTGGATATAACCCTGCATAATGCACTCCATTCAATAGTCTGTGTACTTGTCAGTGTAAGAAAACAAATACCCATTGTTGAATTTATGGTTCCTATCCCTGTAATAAATTCAGTGAATGTTCCAGGTGGCGTAATCTTTTATAAATCAGATTGTTCCTTGGCCACATCTGAGATTAAGCGGCGCAACCAGATATGGCCTGCGTCGTGATGCAACAAAGCCGACCATGCCATTTTTAATGCGATGGGCGGAATATCAAAAGGCGGTTCAACCACCTTAATTTCTGGGTCATTTTTATACAACCTAGCCGCTTTTGTTGGCAGTGTAGCAACCAGATTTTGGGTTTTTGCCAATTGCAAGGCCACATGGTAGTGGCGGGTAAATACACGTATATCACGCTTCTTATTCATCTTTGTAAGCTCGGCATCCACCCAGCCGAGCTTTTGAACCTCATTAGGGTCAACGCCAACGCCTACGCCAAAGCCAGTTTTACTTACCCAAATGTGCTGAGATTTCAGATAATTATCTAAATCAAAATGCTGAATAATGGGGTGTCGACTATTGATGACGCAGGAAAATGTGTCATACCAGATAACCTTTTGGTGAAAAGACAATGGCAGCTCATCAAAACGGTTAACTGCCATATCCACCTTACCTTGTTCAACATCATGAAAGGTCACGTCACTTGGGGTAATTAAATCGAGTGTGATATTTGGGGCCTGTTTACCTAGTTTACGAATCACCTCAGGCAAAAGTGTCGACTCAGCGTAATCACTGGCCATGATGCGGAACGTACGGGTGCTGGTTTCTGGAGTGAAGTCAGTCTCAGGCTGAATCGATGCCTCCAGTTTGGACAAGACATCGCGAATAATCGGCTGCAATTCAAGTGCTCGTTTCGTCGGTGTCATGCCATCGCTCGTGCGCACAAGCAGAGGATCTTTGAACAAATCCCGTAAGCGTTTTAAGCCGTTACTCATGGCCGGCTGAGTAATACTCAGTTGATTTGCAGCTTTGGTTACGCTGCCCTCTCTCAATAGAACGTCGAGGTAGACAAGCAAATTTAAATCAACTTTAGATATATTCATTGTATTAATCAGTCCGTGTTTTTTAATGCTTATACCGAATTTATCACGTTGTAATTGTCCTGTCAGAACATTTACAGAAATTACGTTGTTAATTTTAATTGTTTTAAAATCAATGTTTTGTTTCGGTTTAGTCGTAGTGCGTCGTGTCGAAAGCTGAATAATTAGGCTGCTTTATTTATTTTTGAAGTGAATGATGCTTGGTGAAATAACCGACCAATTAAGCGTAGCTTAGAATTTTCACCTGAGTAAGTTTGCTCACAAGATAAAAAAAGAGCAGGGTAACCCTGCTCTTTTACGTTGCATGAATATGCGGGAATTAGCCGAATTGGTTCATGGTGTTGTCTTTACCAGCTGCTTTAAGGGCCTGGTCACCAGAGAAATATTCTTTATGATCGTCACCGATATTTGAACCTGCCATCGCCTGGTGTTTAACACACGCTAAGCCACCACGAATTTCACGACGTTGTACGCCACGTACATAAGCCAGCATGCCTTCTTCGCCGAAGTAACCCTGGGCCAGATCGTCTGTTGACAATGCCGCAGTGTGATAAGTTGGTAATGTGATCAGGTGATGGAAAATACCTGCTTCGCGAGCTGCATCTGCCTGGAATGTACGTACCTTCTCATCAGCCACAGCTGCAAGTTCGGTTTCGTCGTACTTAGCCTGCATCAGATCTTCGCGGGTGTAAGCACTTACGTCGCGACCTTCCTCTTTCCAAATATCAAAGACCTGTTGACGGAAGTTAAGGGTCCAGTTGAATGACGGCGAGTTGTTGTAAACCAGTTTCGCATTAGGTACTACTTCACGGATGGCGTTAACCATCGCAGCGATTTGGCCAACGTGAGGTTTTTCAGTTTCAATCCAAAGCAGATCTGCGCCATTTTGTAACGAGGTAATACAGTCAAGTACCACACGATCAAAACCAGTGTTGTCTTTGAAGCGGAACAGACCGTTAGGTAAACGTACCGGTTTTACCAGTTCGCTGCCCTGTTTCAGTACCATATCGCCTTCAATCAGGTCTTCAACGCCGTTGATAGGAGTTGTTGCTAAATAAGCATTGTATTGCGAAGCCAAATCACCAGCACTGGTCGAAACTGGAATTTTCTGAGTCAGGCCAGCTCCCAGAGAGTCGGTGCGGGCAACAATGACGCCATCATCTACACCCAGCTCAAGGAAGGCGTAACGCACAGCGTTAATTTTTGCCAGGAAGTCTTCATGAGGTACGGTTACCTTACCGTCCTGGTGACCACACTGCTTCGCGTCAGATACCTGGTTTTCAATTTGAATACAACAGGCGCCAGCTTCGATCATTTTCTTGGCTAACAGGTAAGTTGCTTCTTCATTACCAAAGCCTGCATCGATGTCCGCAATAATAGGCACTACGTGAGTTTCGAAGCTGTCGATTTTGGCCTGAATTTCCGCCGTGTCTTTACCGGCTTCTCGCGCTGAGTCCAATTGACGGAATAGATCGCCTAATTCACGAGTGTCAGCCTGGCGCAGAAAGGTGTAAAGCTCTTCGATGAGTGCCGGAACGGACGTTTTTTCATGCATGGACTGGTCTGGCAGAGGGCCAAACTCTGAACGCAGGGCAGCAACCATCCACCCTGACAGGTAAAGATAACGTTTGTTGGTGCTATTAAAATGCTTTTTAATGGAAATCAGCTTCTGCTGACCCACGAAACCATGCCAGCAGCCCAGTGACTGAGTGTACTGTGAACAGTCAGCGTCATACTCTTCCATATCTTTACGCATAATGGCAGCAGTATACTTTGCGATGTCCAGGCCGGTTTTGAAGCGGTTTTGTGCCTTCATACGCGCAGCATATTCAGGATTGATAGCGTTCCAGGTACCTTGTTTGGTGCCAATCAGAGTTTCGAACGCTGCGATATCGTTTTGATACTGTGACATAATAAATATCCTTGGTTGTAGGGATGATCTTTCGCCTTCTGTGCCCCTTGTCAGGGTTATGTTCTGGCAAGTCATTCGGGCTTAACTGAATCCTAGTGCGCAATCTTGGATAATTAAAATATATTAACTGCATTCCAAGCATTTATTATGTGAATGTTTTCTGGTGGGAATTTAATCAACCAGATGAGTATAGTTCGCGAACCGCTTTTTTGCGGATATTTCTTACCTTAAAATGATGTGTCAGATATGTCTAAACGATGTTCTGCCTGGGAATTCAGAGCATTGGAGTACTGAGATTTCTGCTGGAAATGCTTCTGATGTGTTCTGAAATACAACGATATCTGTGCATGTTTATGTCGCTGAAGCTGCGGTTGGGATATGTCTCTGATGAATGCCGAGCAAAAGCGAACAATATAAGTATACTGGCAGCAGAAAAATAACATTCAATAAAGGAGTCAGAATGAAGTCGATCCTTCCTGTGGTGCTAGCGTCAGCGACGTTTTGTGCGCACGCGGTAACACCACCTAAAAATGTCATCATGGTCGTAGGTGATGGCATGGGGCCTGCCTATACCACGGCTTACCGCTATTTTGCTGATGATGTCAGCACGAAAGAGGTTGAAACCACCGTTTACGACCGCTTATTAGTCGGGATGGCCAGTACTTACCCCGCGCCAGTATCTGGTTATGTAACGGATTCAGCTGCGGGAGCGACGGCTTTGTCATCGGGAGTGAAAACTTACAATGGCGCAATTGGCGTCGACGTTGATAAAAAGCCCGTACAAACGGTTTTGGAATGGGCTAAACATAAAGGCTTAAAGACAGGTGTAGCGGTTACGTCACAAATTAATCACGCGACGCCGGCCGGCTATGCCGCGCACAATGAATCGCGCAAAAACTATAATCAAATCGCCGATAGTTACTTCGACGACCGCACAGATGGGAATTTTACTGCTGATGTGATGCTGGGCGGCGGACAACAATATTTCCAGCGTGAAGATCGAGATTTAGTGTCTGAATTTAAACAGGCAGGTTACCAATATGTCGATGCGATGGATGCGCTCGGTAACCTTGTTCCAGGTAAACCCGCATTGGGATTGTTGGCGCCCGTTGGTATGCCATGGGCCTTAGATATGCCTGGACAACAACGTTTGCCGCAGATTACTCAGGCAGCTGTGAAGCAATTGGAAAATGACAAAGGCTTTTTCTTACTGGTTGAAGCTAGCCAGGTAGACTGGGGCGGTCATGCGAATGATATTGGCGCTGCCATGGGCGAAATGCATGATATGGCGGTGACACTTGAATGGCTAGAAGCATATATTAATGCGCACCCAGATACTTTGATGGTGGTAACCGCAGATCATAGTACGGGGGGGATGACGATAGCTAAAGGCGGTAAATATGAGTGGCAACCTCATTGGTTGAATAATTTGAAAGCGTCTCCTGAATCGATTGCGAAAACCTTGTCTCAATCCAAACAATTGGCTCAGGACGCAGAACAGCTGTTTGGTTTTAGCCTGACGACAGAGGAAATTAATGCTCTGTTGGCGTTAGCAGGTCAGGACCAAAAGGCTTGGTATACTGGCGTGAAGCATTTACTCGATGAACGTACACACACTGGCTGGACAACCGGTGGCCATACGGGCATCGATGTGCAGGTATTTGCTAAAGGTCCAGGAAGTGAGCAGTTTGCTGGTCATCTGGATAATACAGATATCGCCAAGACGCTCTTTCATTTGTTGGGTAAAAAATAGTGTAATGCTCAGATACAAAAAAGGCGCTATTAAGGCGCCTTTTTTGTTGTTAATGACCCATCCTGAATAGCGTTGACACTTTTCAAACGTAATTTGGAGAGTGTAATGAAATCATATACAAAGCGAACTCAGCGTGATTATTCTCTCGCTTTTAAATTGGCGGTTGTAGACCAAGTAGAA
>LXWE01000059.1 GCA_001660395.1 Alteromonadaceae bacterium XY-R5 | reverse complement strand
AGTACGAGTGGTTAAGAGAATATATGCTTGGCATGCATACAGGGGATTTGATATGTTCAAATTGTTTCATGGTAGTCAAGCATGGATAGTTCAAATAAACGATTGCCAATTTCATCCACATAACTGTTCAAAGTGTTAACCGAATTGTGTAAAAACCATATCTTTAGAGAAACCAACCTCCAATGTTCAAGTTCTTTCGAAAAATCCGTCAAAACTTGCTTTCAGAAGGCAAAACGGGAAAGTATTTGAAATATGCCATAGGAGAGATAATTCTTGTGGTTATCGGGATTTTGATAGCCCTTCAGATCAATAATTGGAACGAAAACCGTAAGAACAATCTGCTTGAACAGCAGCTTCTCAAGGCATTGCTTATAGAATTCGAAACCAATTTGGTCAACTTGGATCAGGTTATAAAGTTAAATGATTCCAATATAAAAAACAGTGTTAGTTTAGGTAGATATACTGGGCCATCACTCCCAGATTTCAATGAAAAGGAACTCTCTAAATTAATGGTGGGCATTTTTAAAATTGAACCCAGATTTACGCCCTCACAGGGCACAGTGATGGAAATCATCAATTCAGGTAAACTCTCTGTATTGTCGGATGCAAAATTGCGCAAAGCCTTATCAGATTGGCA
>LXWE01000058.1 GCA_001660395.1 Alteromonadaceae bacterium XY-R5 | reverse complement strand
ATCTGTTTCCTTCCATATAGACATCCATCTTATTGAAAAGATTGTCATTGGCCTCAATTTCAACGCGTTCCTCAGTTTCCGAAAAAGTTACATAGGCATTAAAATCCGTTGCCACCTGAAGTGCGGTAATCTGTTTAAAATCATAGGTTCTGGTAGAGACTTCATCGGAGACCCACACGGTTTCCTGTACGCAAGAAGTCGCCATAAGCCCCATCGCCAAGGCGATAAGGACATGCTTAAAAGTTTTCATGCTGTTCGTTTTTTGATGTGAATTGATGGTTAGGAACCCAGCTCCCGCTCTAATTGTAAAACGGGCATCCAATGAAAATTGATGGCGGACCATTCATCCGCACCCACCTCTTCGGCACTTCTTAGAAATACCATGCCGTTTTGGGTGAAGACATGACTGGTTAGGATTCTTTGATTGATTGACTGTTCGTTTTTTGATTTATTGGCCATCGTGCAAATGCTTTTTATACCGATTTCTTCCCATATTTAATACTCCAACCTTAAGCCCAATACCCCCTGAAAATCCATTGATTTTACGCAGTGGGCTGTCTTCCAATTCCAATCGGCTGGATAAACGATATTTTACCCCTGCCTCCAACTGCAAGTATCTGGAAATATTAAAGAGAAGGCT
>LXWE01000057.1 GCA_001660395.1 Alteromonadaceae bacterium XY-R5 | reverse complement strand
CACCCCATAACGCGACACTCATGACACAAACCTCGCTCGATATCGTCACCATCCGAAAGGATTTTCCCATCCTCAACCGAAAGGTCCATGGGCAACCCTTGGTGTATCTGGACAATGCGGCAACCTCGCAAACGCCACAACAGGTCATCGATGTCATTGTGGACTACTATCAAAACTACAACGCCAATATCCACAGAGGGGTGCATAGCCTTTCCCAAGAAGCTACGGATGCTTATGAAGTCGCCCGGAAGAAGATTCAGACGCATTTCAACATTGGGAAATCGCATGAGGTGATTTTTACCTCGGGCACCACCCATGGCATTAATTTAGTGGCCACAGGATTCACTTCTTTTTTAAAGAAAGGGGCTGAGGTCATCGTATCGGCCATGGAACACCATTCCAATATTGTGCCGTGGCAAATGTTGTGCGAGCGCACCGGAGCGACCCTCAAAGTCATTCCCATGAATTTGAATGGCGAATTGATCATGGAGGAATACCATGCCCTACTATCGGAAAGGACGAAATTGGTGTTCTGCAACCATGTTTCAAATGCTTTGGGCACCATCAACCCTATTGAAGAAATTATTGGGGCGGCCCACAAAGTGGGTGCGGCCGTTTTGATTGACGGTGCGCAGGCCGC
>LXWE01000056.1 GCA_001660395.1 Alteromonadaceae bacterium XY-R5 | reverse complement strand
TTTCTCTATCTTGACCTCTTCTTTTTTTCCTTTCAAAGAGGTATAAATCACTTTTTGTCCTACTTCAAATGCCATTTTTATAAATTTAACATTACTTCATCTAATTAAAAAGACCATTAACTTCTTTAAAAACTTTTCCAAAATTATCTAGAGTCTCTTTATTAAAATAACTCTTATCGGCACCCACTTTTGCTATTTCATTTGCAGGTCTGAAGTGATTAAATCTTTCTCTACTTATATATTCATTTATTTGCAATATTATCTTATCAATTGCAGAATTGAGATCAGTGATTTTAATATCTGAATACTCTTTAAATGCAGAATTAAATAACTTCAAATAGTCTTCCTTTGAAAACAAATCTTCTAAATCTGCTTTATTGTATTTCACAAATTCATCAAAAAATCGCACCTTACTCCTTTGGATAATTTTATCTGCTATCATTTTATCCATTTTTGCTTTCCCCTTTTCATTTGTATATGAATCCAAAAGGCAAACGATTTCCAAACTCGATCCTCTTAATAATGATATGAAGGTTGCCACCTTTTCTAATCCTCCTGTAGGCACAATAGTTACATCCGTCCTCAAGCCTTCGCGGCCATCAGATTCGAGAATTCCAGATATAGCTGTAAGAATAATAAGA
>LXWE01000055.1 GCA_001660395.1 Alteromonadaceae bacterium XY-R5 | reverse complement strand
AAGCGTGGCCAAACTATTGGCTTGCTCCAAGGTAAGGGTGATTTTTTCTGTAGTTGAAGTGGGTATGTCTGATACTTCTTCCGTGGGTTTGGATTTTTCACTCTTTTCTCCGCACGAGGCTAAAAGAAGCAATGCTGTAATAAAGGAGATTCCGGCTGAAAATTTCATTGGGTTATTTCGATTTGTCCATTTGGTGGACGGCAATGTAACAAAACCCCCCGATTTTATACTAATCCATCGGAAGCTAAGTTCGTTTTTCATAGATTTAAAGCTCCAAACTATAACCCTTATGAAAAAGTGCTGTTATCTGATTTTGCTGTTCTCCATCACCTGCTTTTCCCAAGCTCCAGATGAAGCAAAGGACAAAGCTGCTATTTTAAAGGTGCTTTCCGTGCAGCAAGATGCTTGGAACGATTATGATATTGACACTTTTATGGAAACCTACTGGAAATCGGAGGAACTTACCTTCTATGGAAGTGCCGGGGTGGTAAAAGGTTGGCAAAGTACCAAGGACCGATACAAAAAAAGCTATCCGTCCAAAGAACATTTTGGGCATTTGGAACTGACCTCCAATGAAGTTTCCAAAGTCTATGAGGATGCCTATATGGTCATGGGGGAATACAATCTGACCAGGACCGTTGGA
>LXWE01000054.1 GCA_001660395.1 Alteromonadaceae bacterium XY-R5 | reverse complement strand
GGGATTTTTTCGACTTTTCCGTGGAAGGACGAACTAATTATTTGGTCTCCGGAGGAAATTTGGAAAAGACCTTTTTGACCAAGGCTCTTAATCGTTGTTCCCTGACACTCGGTGAGGCATTGTCTCGATACCCACTCTCCGTGGATGCTTGCCAGAACAAAGCATCACGTTGTGCATCCACAAAATCAAACTGAATGTGACGTTGAATCCCCGTATTGCCAATAGGCAATCCTACGGAAACCCCTCCACCCACATTTCTGCCGCCTCCACCAATACCGACACCTAGACCGCTGTTTGGGGCACTTTGGTATTCACTGCTCAGGATATTGATGAAAAATTCCGGTTCTTCCGCCAATCGATATCCCTTGAACTGCAGGGTAGAATCCAGGATGCGAACAAGTCTGCGTTCGTCCAATTGACTAAGACCTGTTTCCATATCCGAAAAGTAATTATAGGTGGTATAGTTGGAAAAGTCCGTGCCTTTGTCATAATCATAGTTCACCCTGATTGAAGTACAGGATAGTAGTAGACAACAAACCAGTATGGGCAATGTGTATCTCATGGCAAGATTCTGGATTACCATTAAAAATACAGAATATTTGGCTTTTGAAAGGGAATTGTCGCCGTTATTCGTTCAACAGCTCC
>LXWE01000053.1 GCA_001660395.1 Alteromonadaceae bacterium XY-R5 | reverse complement strand
ATAAATGGATTCCTACCAGAGGGCAGGGGAAAAATCCCAAATTGAAGAAAGAGTGGTATGCCATCAATGGAAAGGGAGAGTCCGCTTTTGATAAACCGGCCTATGTACCCCATTACACCTTTTTGTGTCCTAGTAAAGAGGGGACCTATAATTTTTTGGCCGAACTCTACGGAAATGTAGCTGATATTGAAGAGGTGGATGGGATTCATTTGGATTACATCCGGTTCCCCGATGTGATTTTGGCCCGCGGTCTTTGGGATAAGTATGGTTTGGTCATGGATCGCGAATACCCACAATTCGATTATTGCTATTGTGATGATTGTACATCGGCCTTTAAGGCCAAAACAGGAATTGATATCAAAGAAGTGGAAGATCCTTCGCAAGTGGCGGAATGGAAGCAATTTCGATATGACTTGATTACCAGCATCGTAAACCGATTGGCAGATGTGGTACATTCCAAAGAAAAGAAAATAAATGCAGCGGTATTTCCTGGTCCTTCCATCGCCAAGAAAATAGTCCGCCAAGATTGGGGTCAATGGAACTTGGACGCCATCTACCCCATGAACTACAATGATTTTTATCTGGAAGGTCCTGAATGGGTAGGAGAAATGGTGAACGAAGAGGTTGCCACTGCAAAAAATAATG
>LXWE01000052.1 GCA_001660395.1 Alteromonadaceae bacterium XY-R5 | reverse complement strand
CATTGGAAATGGTCAATTTTACAATCCGGGAAGGTATGAAGGCTTCAATTTTGACCAAGAATCCACCAAAGGAATCTTCAAGTTGGATTGGAACATCAACGAAAACAACCGATTGGCCATCATCTACAATTTCTTGGATGCGTCCAAAGAAAAACCGGCCCACCCGACCGCTTTGGGTTTTAGGGGCCCGAACCTTTCAACCCTTCAGTTTGAAAATGCAGGATATGAAATCAATAACAAAATCCAGTCCGTTCAGCTGGAGTTGAATTCCACCCTTTCTGATGAGGCCATCAACAAATTGCAAGTCGGCTATACCCATTTTGACGATTTTAGAAATCCAAAATCAACTCCGGCACCAACCATTACTTTGTTGGATGAAAATGGAAGCTCCAACTACATCATAGCTGGTCATGAACCTTTTTCCATCAACAATAGATTGGACCAGAAAGTATTCCAATTGACCAATAACCTAAACTTTTTTAAAGGCGACCACACCTTCACGGTAGGATTCTCCTTTGAAAAGTTCGAATTTGACAACTCCTTCAACTTGGGAGCCTATGGAGCACAGGGTGTATTCTTCCCAACGGGTTCCATCGCAGATTTCAGGGATCCCGGTAATGAGGCCAGTTTGGTGGCATTCTACCAAGATG
>LXWE01000051.1 GCA_001660395.1 Alteromonadaceae bacterium XY-R5 | reverse complement strand
GCAACAGCCTATCAATCGAGGATGGGAACAACGGCGACCTTAGTGGTTATCTGGACAACACGGACGATCAAACTTCAGCAGAGGTTACCTATGACAATTCTACTTCTGGGTTAAGCTCTACAAATGCACAGGCGGCAATAGATGAACTTAAGGCAGATGTGGACGCTTTTGCCGCAACATCTGGACAAACGAACACAGCTTCCAATGTGGGAACGGGAGGCGTTGGTGTATTTGCGAGAAAGACGGGGGCCGATTTGGAATTTAAGACTATCAATGCTGGGTCGAATAAGATAACAATCAATAATGATGGGGCCAATGATGAGGTTGATATTGATATCAATGAAGCAAACCTGACCATAACTGAAAGTCAAATTTCTGACTTAAACCATACAATAAATACGGACGACCAGGCATTGAGCTTGGCGGCGGGCAATATTTTGACCCTTGAGGACGGTGGCACCGTTGACCTTACCCCGTACCTTGACAATACGGACGATCAGGCGATAACGGCCTTTAGTCTGGATAACACGACCAAGGAACTTACCATCACCCTAGAGGATGGTGGCACGCAGACCGTTGATTTATCCGTACTTGACAACGCTGGAACCGACGACCAGACCTTGACCCTTTCGGGCAACAGCCTCTCCATCG
>LXWE01000050.1 GCA_001660395.1 Alteromonadaceae bacterium XY-R5 | reverse complement strand
CAGGTATACTTGTATAGGTTATGGTCAGCATATCAATTTTATCCAAGATTGGGAAGATTTAGATGTGTTTGATATAAATGAGAATAAGCTAACAAGTACATGAAAACCCTATCTGAATTTGTTTTTCTCTGCCTTTTAATAGTAACAACTAGCCTAAAAGGGCAGTCGTTTATCGTTAAAAAAAGTGGAGAAATTGTAAAATGCTCAAAAATTATTGTAAGGGAAAAGGTATTGGTTCTTAACGATGAGAATTCACTAAAAATTCTTAAAATAGAAAAAGACCTTTTAGCTGGATATTACCAGCACTATGATAATGCATACTATGAAAATATAGATGGATTCAAGGAGGAAGTTGTTAGCGGTAAAATAAAGATTTACCGAGGTGAGGAATATATGAAAAACTTCAATACTGGTAATACATTTCCAGCTAACCCCAACACCAGTTCCAGTCTAGGGTTTGGAGCTATGCCAGTTCAGTATACAAAATGGTTTATAGAAAAAGATGGATTGCTTATTGAAGCATTTGAGGAGATGCACGGTCAGATTTCTTACTTGGATGAGGATAAAATTCAGGATTTACTGGATGAGCCTTTATCAAATAAAGCATTTAATGAATCCAAGAAAAAGCGTAAGCTTGAAAATTTACTTGGAATATTTCAAACCTA
>LXWE01000005.1 GCA_001660395.1 Alteromonadaceae bacterium XY-R5 | reverse complement strand
TCAAGCGATTTTTTCAAAATTTCTTTCTACTTAATCTCGCTCTATCCCGCTTCCCGTAAGCCTCCGCAGAGTTCTTACTCAGCGAACCGTAACCCGTTGGTCTTTGATTCCCTGCGGGGTATCCCCCGGAAGTGCGGCGCATTCTACACGCATCCTAAACACCGTCAACACCTTATTTCAAAATCCTTTCTGACTGCTGTTTTAATGAACGAAACGTTCAAAAAACACCGTCAAACGTGAATTTTATTACTCACATCAAGGATTTTGACTGGCGAAAGTACCTATATAAGGCGTATTAGATCGAACCATAGATAAAGAACAAAAGGACCAAAAACGCAAAAAGCGGCCCGATGGCCGCTTTAATCTATATAAGTAACACTTTCTGTTTTTATAAGGACGTTTTTAAATACGTGTAGCCTTGTAGGCATTTTTCGTAAAAATCGATCCATTTTACCCCTTCACGAGGTTTGATATCTCCTGCGGCGATGTGCTTATCAATGGATTTCTTCACACTTTGGGCCAGTGCGGAAGGATGATACTGCATAATAGACAGTACATTCTCAACAGAGGAACCCGGCACAAACTCTTCTATATAGAAGTCTTGTGGATCATCATCATGGCCATAGATATGTACTTCGTTCAGACGACCAAACAAGTTGTGCATATCACCCATCACGTCCTGATACGCGCCTGTTAAAAACAAGCCCATATAGTACTCTTCATCTTTCTTCAGTTTATGCATAGGGATCACATCAGTAATACCGTGCTCACACACAAACTGATCAATCTTGCCATCACTATCACAGGTAATATCCACCAGCGAACAGTTTACTGTTGGCTCTTCGTTCATGCGAGTTAACGGAATTACCGGCAATACCTGGTCAATCGCCCATGTATCGGCACACGACTGAAATACAGAGAAATTACACAGATACTGAGAAGACAGGCTGTAATCCAGCTCTTGTAACTCTTCTGGAATAAACTCCAGGTTACGCAAGCCCTTTTGCAGCTCAGTCATGATCTCCCAATACAGAGTTTCGACCTTAGCCAATTCTTCTAACGTCACAACACTTAGTTTAAACGCGGCTAACGTTTGCTCTTTATACTGTGCTGCATCATTGAAGGTTTCCTGAAGATCATACTCACCCTGCAGGCTGTCAGCCAGGCTGCGCATATTCGATACTAAAATATGCTCTTCTTCCGCAGCTTCTGTCGCAAACTCAGAACTGTTGGCTTTGATCTCACCGAAAATCTGTGTAACGACACAGCTATGATGCGCCGTAATAGCACGACCACTTTCACTGACCAAGGTCGGATGCGGCACATTTTCAAGATCACAGACTTCTTTCATGCCGTAAACCACATCGGCAACGTATTCGGCCATGCTGTAGTTACGAGATGATTCATTGGTTGACTTGCTGCCATCGTAATCGATACCCAGACCACCACCAACGTCAACATATTCTAACGGGAACCCCATATGATGCATTTCTGCATAGATACGAGCGCCTTCACCGATAGCATCTTTCACTGAACGTATGTCGGTTAACTGACTGCCGATATGGAAATGCAATAGCTTTAAACAATGGCCCATGCCTTGCTCTTTCAGATAGCGCGCAGCATTGATGATTTCAGCAATGGTCAGACCGAATTTAGCGCGATCACCACCTGAACTTTCCCATTTACCCCGGCCTTTCACGGTCATTTTGGAACGCAGGCCAATCATAGGTTCAATGCCTAGCTGCTTAGCATTTTTCACTAACAGCAGTAGCTCTGAATATTTCTCAACAACCACGATGACTTTACGGCCCATCTTGCGACCTAATAACGCAAGCTGCATGACCTCTTCATCTTTATAACCATTAAGAATGGTCAGGGCACCTTCATTGGTATTGTAGGCGAGAACAGTAAGTAGCTCTGCTTTAGAGCCCGCTTCGAGACCATAATTAAATGGCGCACCTGCTTCGACAATCTCTTCTACCACTTCACGCATCTGGTTTACCTTAACCGGGTATACACCCATATAAGGCGAATCATAACCAGCTTCGGCAATCGTATTGCGGAACGTCTGGTTTAGCTCAGCGACTTGTGAACGTAAGATGTCGTGAAAGCGAATAACCACAGGAAACTGAATGCCTTCTTCTTTGATTTCATCGATAACCGCTTTGAAATCAATACGCATTGCAGGATTGCTATGGTCTGGAGTGATATGCAGGTTGCCATTTTCGCCTATCTCAAAATAGCCCCCGCCCCAACGCTTTACGCCATATAGGCGCTCCGCATCGTCAATGGTCCAATCGTGTTTATCAGTCATGTTATTGGCACCTGGTTGCCGTAAAAAGACGCGCATTATAGAGAACTCATTTTGTCAAAACGATAGTTAAGTAAAAATATTTATGATGCATGTTTATTCGCAATTTTCGCATGAAATTTCTCCCGCTCCGCGAACCACAATTGCATGAAATCTTGGGTCAGTTTTTGCTCGATTTCCAGTGCTTTATCTGTCGGACAAAAAATCACAAATTCAGTTCGGGTATTCCCCAGTTCAGATGTCGCGATCTGAATTTTTGGGGCCGGTCCGGCAATACGCACATCTAAACGCTTTTCAATGATTTGGTTGTAGCGAACCGCGACATCTTTGAACGAGCTGCAGTACTCTTCGGCTTGTTCCCTCAGCTGATCAATAAAGGTGAAGGGATTCACACTCATATCTCTGACAATCTCAAACTTATGCATAACATAACGCTTTAAGAAGTTAAGATTCTTAATCGGATGAATTACGAGTTGATTGTTAGGTACAAATAAGGTTTTTCCTGTGAAGTAATAAGTTTCGAGGTCGACTTCCAATATAGTGGTTTTGGCCCAGTCTACGCCATTCACTTCGCCAGCAAATTCACCAATCTGTACCCAGTCTCCTATTCGAAACGGGCGACTGGTTAATTGATACAAAAAGCCAATCAGGCACTGAATAAAATCTCTTGTCACCAGCACAATGGCAACCACAAAGGCGGCAATCGAAAAAGCAAACTTTTGCAGTTCATTGCCCCAAAAATTCAAAAGCACCACGAAAATAATCAGGTTAGCCAAATTCTTTAGCGTATTAACCTGGCTACGACGGTCTTTATTTTTGCGTTTAGCGTGGTTAATGACAAAGCGAATGATGACGTTTTTACCCGCCACCATTAACAGGAAGACCAGCAACGTAAAAAGCAGTTTGTATTCGGATATCAGTTCCGTCATCGCTACACCAAAAATAGCGCCGCAGCACCAAGAAAAACAAAAAAGCCAACCACGTCTGTCACTGTGGTTAAGATAACAGACCCAGCCAACGCAGGATCTATCCCCATGCGGTCGAGTAACACCGGGATACCTATGCCTGCAAATGCTGCCACCAACATGTTTATCACGAGTGCAAACGCAATGATGATCGACAATAGCGGATTATCGAACCAGATGCTGGCAATAACCGACACCACAATTGCCCAAAGCACGCCGTTGAAGAACGCCACAAGCACCTCTTTATTACCAAGGGCCCGCAGGTTTGACTGGGCCAGTTGGCCTGTTGCGAGACCACGGATAGTTAGCGTTAACGTTTGACTGCCAGTAATGCCCCCCATGCTGGCAACAATAGGCATCAGCACTGCCAGTGCAACGACCTGAGCGACCACCTGATCAAACACACCGATCACAGCCGAGGCAGCAAAGGCCGTAAGCAGGTTAATTCCCAACCACACAGCTCTGCGCCTGGCACTTGTGAATACCGGCGCGAATAAATCTTCGTCACTCACCTTACCCATGTGCGACACTTGCGCATCATAGTATTCCTGAAACACATCGAGCGCGTCTTTGATTGAGAAACGTCCCAACAATCGGCCATCTTTATTAATCACCGGCAACATTGAGCGACCACTGCCCTTTACCGCATCGGATGCATCAAGCAAATCCATATCGGCATTTAAGACCTGCTCTACATATTCGGCAATTTCGATTACTTTTGCATCTTCATCTGCGCTAAGCAGTTGGTTAATATCCACCTGACCAAGATAGTGCTGGCTTTCATCCACCACCAAAAAACTATCGGTATAGTCGGGTAGTTCCTGCGCTCGTAAGTCATCAAGGATATCGCCAATGGTGTCGGACCTGTCCACGGTATAAACATCATAATTCACGTAGCGGCCAAGTTGATCTTCATCGTAAGTGAGCGCGGCTCCGATAACATCACGGCCTTGAGGTGATAACTTCTTGATTAAGCCCGCAGCTAGCTTTCGAGGCAGTACATCGATAATTTCTACCAGATCTTCGGTGGAGCTGGTGTTGGCCAGTAACTCAATGTCTTCGGTTGGGAGTCTACCCAGTAGCTGGTTACGGCTATCATCACGCATCGCCGCCAAAATTGGTGCTTTGCGTTCATCTGCCAGTGTGTCCCAAAGATCCATCCGCAGATCGCTGGGGATCCCTTCAAACACAAAAGCCCAGTCTTCGGCACTAAAATCTCTGGCCACGAGTGGCACCGCCACTTCACCTGACTGTAATTGATCGAGAATCCATAAAAAGGCGCTTTCGCGTTGCTCGTAGGAAACCATGATTCTCTCCTTTGAATAATTTTTTTTAGCCGACTATCTGAGATAACGCGTAAAAACGATATACTTTGCGTTATCGCGGCTTTATTTACCCATGCCGCACATCCTAATTTAATTGTGCTTTTTCAGGAACCTGTGAATGCGTATAGCAGTTCTGTCCCGCAACAAAAACCTCTACTCCACCCGTCGTCTGGTTGAAGCCGGCGAGCTGAGAGGTCATCAGGTCGATGTGATCGACACCATGCACTGTTACATGGATATCACCAGTAACAGACCATCGGTGAGATACAATGGTGACCCCTTGCCGAATTACGATGCCGTAATCCCTCGTATTGGCGCATCGGTTACTTTTTACGGTACCTCAGTCGTGCGCCAATTTGAAATGATGGGCACCTACAGTATTAACGAATCTGTCGCAATTAGTCGCTCACGCGATAAATTGCGCTCATTGCAGTTGCTCTCTCGCAAAGGCATTGGCATGCCACGCACCGGCTTTGCTCACCACCCAGACAAAATTGATGACTTAATCAAAAATGTGGGTGGCGCGCCTGTGGTTATCAAGTTACTTGAAGGTACCCAGGGGATCGGCGTTGTGTTGGCGGAAACCCAAAAAACGGCCGAAGCAATCATCGAAGCCTTTATGGGTCTTGATGCCAATATTCTGGTTCAGGAATATATTAAGGAAGCTGGCGGCGCTGACATTCGCTGCCTGGTAGTAGGTGGTAAAGTCGTAGCAGCAATGAAACGTCAGGCCCCAACCGGCGAATTCCGTTCTAACCTGCATCGCGGTGGTACAGCTAGTCTGGTGCGTCTTTCTCCGGAAGAACGCAAAACAGCCATCAATGCAGCAAAAACCATGGGGTTGAATATGTGTGGGGTTGATATCCTGCGCTCTAATAATGGTCCAATGGTGATGGAGGTGAACTCTTCGCCTGGTCTGGAAGGAATTGAAGCTGCAACAGGCAAAGATGTAGCGGGCATGATCATCGATTTTATCAGTAAAAGTGCTGAACCTAATAAAACCAAAACCAAAGGAAAAGGATAAATGGCAGTGACGCCTTTGGTCATTGGCGAACACACAATCATGCCGGGAGAATCCCGGCAAATTGAACTCCCGATGCCCAGACTTTACACGGATACCAGTCTCTCGATTCCTGTCTACGTAAAACGTGGAAAAAAAAGTGGCCCAACTCTCTTTGTCAGCGCCGCGATTCATGGTGATGAACTCAACGGCATTGAAACCGTAGGGCGTTTAATCAAAAGCAAAGCCATTCGTAATTTGCGTGGCACCCTCATTGCGGTGCCTATGGTCAATGTCTACGGTGTACTCAACCAAAGCCGCTATATGCCAGACAGACGCGACCTAAACCGTTCATTTCCCGGTAGCAAAAAAGGCTCTCTCGCCGGACGCGTTGCTAATTTGTTCCTGCAAGAAATCGTCAGCAAAGCCGATGTCGGTATCGATTTACACACAGGCGCCATTCATCGCAGTAACTTACCGCAATTGCGTGCCGATCTTGATGATCCCGAAACCCGCGAAATGGCAAAGGCATTTGGTATCCCCGTCATGCTGCACGCGGATATTCGCGAAGGGTCATTACGTCAATGTGCAGGAGAATTAGGGGTTAAGGTACTGCTTTATGAAGCTGGCCAGGCTCTGCGCTATGACGAATTCTCTATTCGCGCAGGACTAAAGGGCATCATCAATGTCATGCGTCATATGGGTATGCTAGCTAAGAGCAAATCCAAAGGATTAAGAATAGAACCCTTTATTGCGCGTCAGAGTGGATGGGTGCGAGCCAGCGAAAGTGGCCTGGTCAATCATATCGGCCAATTGGGAGACCACGTTCAAAAGGGCGATGTTCTGGCGGTTATATCCGACCCCTTCGGCAACCAGTTAGATACCATTAAAAGCCCCACCGAAGGCGTGGTAATTGGCAAACAGAACATTCCTCTCGCGCAAACCGGCGAGGCGATGTATCACATTGCATATTTCAAACAACCCGACTCTGTCGCCGAATATGTCGAGTTACTCCAAGACGATTTAGTAACGGACGAACCCCCCTTGGTTTATTGAGAATAACATCCATGCAGAAATATCAGGATAAATTTATAGTAGGCGCCCTGGAATTGTGCGACTTGCCAGATCTCACCATCAGTGATCTGAACATTCGTGTCGATACCGGGGCTGCAACATCTTCTCTTCATGTCGACAACATTGAAGAATTTGAGCGTAACGGAGATACCTGGGTTAGTTTTGATATTCACCCCGATATTCATAATGTAAGTGAAATCGTCAGACGCGAAGCCAAAGTCGCAGATATCCGCAAAGTGAAAAGCTCAACTGCCACACGTGAAAAGCGTTATGTGATCCACACTAAAATTGCTATGGCGGGCATGCGCTGGGTGATACAGCTTACCTTAACCGACCGCTCTGAAATGACCTATCTAATGCTACTTGGCCGCCAGGCAATGCAAGGCAAGTTCCTGGTCGATCCTCAACAAGAATATCTATTGTCTTAATACCTCTATCGGGAGTCAATTGTGACTCCCGTCTCTCGAAACTTACTTTATATCAAACAAAGTAATACTGTCTGATTTTTTTACAATTTCTCACACTTAAATATATAATCCCTCACGCAATAACACGTATTTATTATCAGCATTGGCTATTAATACTGGCCCTTTACAACCTCAACACCGCCAAAAAATGAATCCAATCGTGTATTTAAACACCCGTAAACAACTTGACATGAGAATTTAAATATCCGTAACGATCATTTATAAAAACAAACCTCTCTACTGAGGTTTAAAAACAGCACAAAATTCACCAGTCAAATTAATTAACACTTTTAAAACATCTTACTTTCACTTAATTTAACTTATTGATTTTTATAAATTAAGCGCATATGGCGTATTTTATGCGAATTATCCTGAAACTATTCCAGAACTAATTCTGGTGCGTTTTAATCAGGAGCATTTATGAAAAAGTTAATTGCTTTATTTCTAACGACAATAGTGCTTGGAAATATTACACCCTCATACGGTGAGTTAATCTACCCAGATCCGCAAGATGGAATTAATTCAGCTCAGTACGGAGATTTTTACTCTTACTCATTACCCATTACAGCATATCAATATGATCTTATATTTGGAGGCGGAACGGGGCCAGGAAATCCATTTTATATAGATTCCTCTCCCGGAAAAATAAAAGATGACATAGTAGTCGCTACCGGAGCATCTGGCACGCCTGTGAATACCAACTATGCCGGAATGGATAATGCCTACTCAACACCCAACTCGAATGGTGTGCCAACGTTCAACACCCAAACTTTTGTAGATCCGGGAGGAGCTGGAGAATTCACGGGAGACAGTGCCGGTACATGGGATGCGAGAGTAAGTTCGATTCTTAATTTTCTCGGTGGTAACGAACTATTTTTTTACTTCAATAATAATGAAGAAAATTCAGGGAGCACTATTAATCAAACTTTGTTAGCAGCTGCGCAAATTGTTTTGCGGTCGGATGACGGTAGTAACATTGCTTATTTTGATTTCTTAAATGACGGTGGAGATGGCCCCGGTACTGCACCAGATTTTGGCGCTGATGCCGATGTCACGGATTATGATAATGGTGGACGTGGTGAAATCACTACTTTTAATGCAAATGACTATGCGATATCAGGTGGACAAATCTGCACAAATGCTACGGCAACCGCTATTGTCGCTTGTAACGATCCTGGTGCTGTGGTCTTCAACCACAATCTTGGTGCAGACCAGGCTGCATATGCGTTATATTCACCCGAATTGATGGATGCTTTGCGATCTGGATTGTATGACTATATGAGTATCAATATCAGTCTCGACTCACTCACTAACGGATATGAACAGATATTTATCAGGGGGGCAACCCTGAGTGATACATTTGAAGAAGTCCCTTCCCCTAGTTCACTCACTTTACTACTTAGCATCTGCGGCCTAATCTTATTTAGAGCAAAGCGCTACGCCTGAATTGAAGATTTGAAAATGCGCCTCCTGGCGCATTTTCAATTACAGGTGTATTTATTCCCCAATATCTTCATTCCAAAGAGTTGGACTTTGCGCAATAAACTTTTGCATCAAATCTATACACTCTTCATTTTGTAAAACCTCTAGCACTACATCACGTTCCTTTAGCAAAGCCTCCTCCCCCATAAACGTCTTATTTTCGCCAATTATCACTTTAGGGATGCCATAGAGCAGGATCGCTCCACTACACATAGAGCACGGCGACAATGTAGTATAAATAGTGCACTCACGATAAATGCTTGCAGGTAAACGCCCAGCATTTTGCAGTGCGTCCATTTCTCCATGTAGCACAGGGTTTCCGCACTGCACGCGCTGATTATGTCCTCTGCCAATGATTTTATTGTTATGGACTAGCACCGATCCGATTGGAATGCCGCCTTGCTCAAAGCTCTTTTGCGCTTCTTCAATGGCAGCCTGCATGAAAATATCCATCAAATGCTCCTTCATAATTACCAACTTAGAGACAAGAACACTTATAACAATTAAGCTATTGCTTAGCTATGGTTAAAGGTTTTACTTTTTGATGTTGTTGCGACCCGTTATCTTACTGCTTGCTATTATTTCTATTACCTCTCTTTCCATAGCAGCAGATAACTCAGACTATATTTTTCTGACAGAAAGCAGTCCGCCAAACCAAATAATGGAGAACGGTAGAGTTTCCGGCACGCTCAGCGAAAAGATTAGACAACTTCAAGCCTTATCGGATATTCAAGGCGAATTACAGTTATATCCTTGGGCCCGCGCGTTAAAACTAAGCCAATCCTTACCCAACGCCTTTATTTTCGCCATTGCCAGAGTCCCTGAGCGAGAAGACCTTTATCAATGGGTCTGCCCCATTGTCGAATATCACATGGGTTTGATATCACTGACATCCAGAGAAGACATAAATATTCGGACAATATCAGACTTAGAAAACTTCAGTATCGCATCACAGCGGGATGACTACGCCGTCGAATGGTTTGAACAACATCATCTTGCAGCGCAACTTGTTCTGACACCAAATATTGCCGACTCGTGGCAACTATTAGCCGATGCTAAGGTCGATTTAATTATCGAAGATAGTGAACTAGCCAATTATATGGCCATGCAATTTATGCCAATGAGTAAGGGCGTAAAGCTTAAATATCCTTTACCTGAATTGAATCAAATTGCCTGGCTAGCAGCAAATCCTAACGTTCCTGCCAGTATCATCACACGAATGCGATCTCAATGTCGTCAAGTATTTGGTCAATTTATTCGCTCGTTAAACTAACGGAAAACCCACTAATTTAACCGCTCGTTTATTAATGTGCGCCAACCAACGGACATAGTTTCGTCTTCACCGGAATCTCCGATTTCAGATCTTTACTCTCTCCCTTTTACCATCCGTCTTTTAGCGATCAATTCCAGATTGATTTCTAGCTTTCGAGCCAAAGATCATATGACTTTTTACAAAGGTAAATTATTTGTCAGTTGGAACACCCATTGCACTTCACTTGATGATACTGCCAAATCCATGGCAGCCAGTTTTCTATTCAGGAGAAATAAATGGAAATTACGAATCAAGCTAATGTTGCAGCTTTACTCAATGATACAAAACCTACTCAGACTGCTCCTCAGAAGCCTAGTTCTGAGCCAAGTGAATTAGAAACATTCATCGACAGCAAGAAAGAGAATGAAGAAGTGAAATCCTTTTTAGAGGAACTAGTAACAGCTGAGGAAAACGATAATTTCGATGCTAATGCCATCGCAAAAGACGCCCCCAAAGTACTCAAAGACTATGCCGAACAATCAGGTATTGACCTTTCCGCTGCGCTACAGGCTAAACATGACAGTAAATCGGACACTGGCAAAAATGAAAATTCGCCTGCAGGTCAATATGCAGATGTAGCAGGCCAGGAAGACAAAGGGTTCTTCTCGTTTATCAAATCCACTTTTGGTATCAATGAAAGCGTATAAAAGAATACAAAAACAGGAATGGATTATTCTAATAACAACCAAATCCATTCCCATTCTGCAAAAGAGTCAAATAATTAGGGAAAAAACAACCACGCAAGTCAAGGCTGCGTAAGCAACTGCAAATTATTTGTAAAGCATTGAATATTGGTCATTTTTTATTCTGAAAAATATTGCCCAACATTCCCTGTATATGGTTAATTCTTGCACTCAGTTGATACGATCAACAAAAAAACATGCAAAGACATGTCTGCAAAACACTCGGGCACTAACTTCACTGCCCATAAATTACCAGGGAAACAAAAAATGTTTAAAACCAATAAAATAACGCTTTGCACAAGAGCAGTTATAGCGGTTGGTGCAAGTTCACTGCTTGCCACCACGGCTCTTGCAAAAGATACCAAACCAACAGAAAGCCTTGAACGGATCGAAATTACTGGCTCAGCAATCAAACAAACAGATATGGAAGGCGCTCTACCTGTTCAAGTGTTTACTGCTGCTGATATTTCCAAGTCAGGTGTGTCAAGCGCAGCTGATTTGCTACAACAGTTACCAGCAATGCAAGGCTTCACTACATCTGCAGATTCCGTAGGTGGCGGCGGTGGCGGTATGACAACTGCATCTATCCACGATATCGGTGAATCCTATACGCTGGTTTTGCTCAATGGTCGACGCATCGCACCTAGTACATCAGGGAGCACTGTGGACTTAAGTGCCATTCCGGTTGCTGCGATAAAAAATGTTCAAGTATTAACTGATGGAGCGTCTGCACTATACGGGTCCGATGCCATTGCCGGTGTCGTGAATATCATCTTGAAAGATGAAATCGACGGAGTTCAACTTTCAGCTCGCACAAACAAGCCACAACAGAGTGGAGGAGAGTACACCAGCTTTAGTATCGCAACAGGTTTTGGTGACATCGATAATGACGGCTTTAGCTTAGCCTTGACCTATAGCCATGAAGACCAAAAGCAGCTTGCTGCACTAGACAGAGATTTCGCAAAAACGGGAATTATTAGTTTCACTAATGAAGGCCGTGATCTGTATTTCTTTAATGGCTCTGGTAACGCAATTGCGGGGAACGCACGAGTACAGTACATCGACGATGATACCGGCGAAACGACAAGACTGGCTTTCAACCCGTATGCAATTAAAACCGGCGAATGTGCTGAATATAACTCAGCCATTGGTTACGAATGTTGGTTTGACTATACATCCACCATTGAAATTGTGCCTGAAAACCAGCGCGATAGTTTGTTTTTAAATGGAAAGCTGCGCATCACCGATAATATCGATGGCTTCTTTACTGGCGTGGTAACCAAAAACGTGCTTACCGCACGTATCGCTCCTTATCCAACGGGTTGGTTTAACCTGGATTTAGATTCTGATCTTGTTCAATCAGAAGTAATGCCATATCTACCGGATGAATTGTCAACGGCAGAAATTGCTTCCATTGATCTGGTCCAGGCTCGATGGCGAGCCCTTCCAGCAGGTAACCGTACGACAGAATACGATACACTCACCACCCATTTCGTTACCGGCATTACAGGTGTAACTGGGGATATCGATTGGTCAGGAGCGCTTACCTATTCCAAAAACAAACGTGATGAGAACTACGTTGACGGTTGGCTGCTGAGTGAAGAATTCAATGAGGCTGTTTCTTCGGGCTCTATTAACGTATTCGTGCCTGCGGACGAACTAGATGAAGCGAGCCAGGCTGCGTTAGAAGAAACGATTTACCGTGGTGAATACGAATCGACTACAGTGTCCATGGTCGGTCTGGATTTTAAAGGCGCAATGCCAGTATTTGATCTTCCTGGAGGCCAGGCTTACCTTGCGGTAGGCGCCGATTATCGTTCATACAATTATGATCACGATATTTCAGAAGCAAGTGCACAAGAATTGATCTTATTCTACTCTGCTGGAACTGAGTACGATTTTACACGTAACCTTTTAGGCGTGTTTGGTGAATTGCAGTTACCTATCACAGATTCACTAACAGCTACGACCTCAGTACGATACGACAACATTGGCGCTGTTGAAGATAATCTCGAAGGAGAAGATGTAAATAGTAGCGAAAGTGATATTACGTACAAACTAAGTGCCCGTTGGGAAGCAACTGACAATCTGGTAGTAAGGGGATCTTATGGCACAGGATTTAAAGCTCCTTCGCTACTAGATATTGGTAGCCCTCGTGCAGACTATGGCGTAACAAGCGGCTCTTATTCGTGTCCATTCGATAGCTCTGATGAACTTGCTCAATATTGCCTAACAGGTAAATCTCAGTACAGTGTTTATACTCAGGGTAACCCTAACTTAAAACCAGAGAAGTCAAAGCAGTATACTTTGGGTATGGTTTACTCACCCTCAAAAGAGTTTAGTTTCACCCTAGACTACTGGAATGTTGAGCTTTCAGATGCAGTAAGTGCTTTAACTGAAGCGCAAATCTTTGAAGGGGCTGAACGTTATCGTGATTTGTTTACAACTAAGGTAAACACATCAACAGGTGAAGAAGAACTGGCTATTCTAGAAGCATCAGTTAACTTAGGTAAAGCGAAGTACTCCGGTCTGGATTTCAATATCTCGGCGACCAATGATCTTGGTTTTGGCACATTGAAAACAAGTTGGTCTGCTACCTACATGATTGAGAGCACTTACACCAGTCCAGGTACTACTGATGAGTGGGTAACCAGCATGGGCCGTTTTGGTGAAAACGATGCAGTTACTTTCCGTCTGGTTCAACAAATCCAATCGACTCTAACACATGGTGATTTTGAGCACACTCTGCGCATGAATTATCGTTCGGGATACATGGACCAACTGCAAACCGCGGATGATTGCTATGTTACAGAAGGCGATGCCTACGGTGACTGTGTGCAGATTCAACTACATATACCTACCTATATACTGTTCGCTTACCAAACTAAGTACAATATTACCGACGATGCATCCGTCACGTTCGGTATCAATAACTTATTTGATAAAGAACCTCCATTGTCTCTACGTGTGAGTGGTGCTGGGCACCAAGTCGGCTATGATCCTCGCTATACTGATTCTTATGGCCGTACTTTCTACCTGCAAGGCGATTATAAGTTCTAAATCCACAGGCTTTGATACATAGTTCATTCAGGCCCCTCATTAGAGGGGTCTTTTTCACATCACCGGCATAGAATTACATGCCCCAACAACATCAAAAAATAGCGCTGACGAATAAACGTAAGCCCAAACTATCATTCCATTTCCGACATAGTTCCTTCTTTGCCATAATCGCATTTTTTCTTCGGGACATAACATGGCCAAAGCAAAACCGGAATATTCCATTGTTAGTTACGGTATATACGACCATTGGGATGCAACATCCAAAATCCTGCCCAAAATTCAAACCTTCACCACGGAAATCCCTGCGAGAACAGAAATAGAATTTGGTTTTATCCTAAAAGCACTTAGGGCCAAAGGTAAAAAGTGTCAGTTCACCATTAATCACCCTGGGATTTTAAACAATAAAGGCAAACCCCTTGCGCCTTTTGTGGGGGAAGAGTACGTCAGTTCTAACGACTGGCAATTCTATCTGGGTGATACGCTGTGGTTGCCTTTAGATGACAAGTTGGGTGACTGGCATATGCACATAGAAATTGAAGGGCAAATTGTGGCTGAAAAGACCTTTGATATCATTCCTGAAAGTGCACTGGGCGAAGCCAGATTTTGGAAAAGCCGAGGGTTCTGATGCGTCAAACACAAGTATCGACACCATTATCATTCAATCTCCTTTAAGCACTCCAATCAGACGCGAAGGCCATTCAACTAACTCGCGTCAGCACGCAGGCTATCAAACCATCGGTTATTTATCAGACTGAACTTGCCAGATTCCGATCTATAGCCTTGTATTTATTACCCTATTCGTTTGACTAAGGACGAATATAAGATTCTCCTCATTGCTAAGGAATTTCTACCTTTTCATGGCGTAACTATTGTTACTGAGGCGAATTTATCTGACAATGATTATCATTTAACGATTGGAGCAAGACATGACATTGTGGGATTTACAATCCAAAAGCCATGCCTGCATAGATTCACTCAGCGATACGCTGAGTCCGGCGGTTGCCAGTCGCTTAAGCGAAATGGGATTCACACCGGGCCAACCTGTGATTTGTATTCGACGTTCGCCTTTACAGGGCCCTCTTGTCGTGCAACTGGGTGACTGCGTTTATTCTCTAGAACGAGACATCGCGAATAAAATCGCCCTTAGCTAAGCAGGTCGAACGACCAATCTCACCCGCATGCCACAGGTGCAAACGGAAGATTTTCAGGTAGTTTAATGAAACGAATTATATTAGTTGGTAAGCCCAACTGCGGAAAAAGCCTTTTATTTAATCAGCTTACAGGCCTGCGTCAGAAAGTTGCTAACTTTCCAGGTGTCACAGTTGAACTGAAAAGCGGTCAGTTCAAAGATTTGGAAGTAGTTGATTTTCCTGGAACTTACTCACTTCACAGTCTTTCCCGCGATGAAGAAATCGCAATAGAAAAACTGAACGAAGCAGTTCATGATGAGCATACTGCCCTGGTAGTTTGTGTACTCGACGCCACCCGAATGGAACGCAGTCTGGTATTTGCGTTACAAGCTCAGGCCCTGGCAGCGAAACATAATAAACCGGTTGTATTCGCACTGAATATGATCGATGAGGTTCATCGTTATGGCTATAGCATTGACACTGACGCCCTGTCTCAAAAGCTCGGTAGCCCAGTGTTTGCGCTATCCGCAAAAGCTTTAACCGGCATTGCTGAATTTAAGCAGGCACTGCCTGAGCTGGTCGCTAATCCGCCTGAACCTGCTAAGGAAGCAGCGGAAAGCCAAAGCGAGAAAGCGCTGATAGAACGCGCCCGTCAACTCAGTAAAGAGTTTGGTATTAACGTAGATTTAGTACTGAAAAACCAGAATCGCATCGACACCTTCTTACTCAACAACTTACTTGGCGGCGTCGCGTTTTTAGCCATTATGTTCTTCTTGTTCCAGAGTATTTTTACCTGGGCATCTCCGTTAATGGATGGCGTAGAATATTTGATTGGCGAAATGGCCATTGGTGTTACAGCTTTTACCGGTGAGGGAATGCTCACTGACTTCTTAAATGATGCCATCTTTGGTGGATTAGGCTCTTTCTTGGTGTTTGTACCGCAAATTATGGTGCTGACCCTGATTATCGGCTTATTGGAAGACAGTGGTTATCTGGCTCGCGCTGCCCTTATTTGTCACAAACCCCTTAGTTACTTTGGGTTATCCGGAAGAAGCTTTATTCCATACCTTTCCGGTCATGCCTGCGCAATTCCCGCAATTATGGCAGCCAGAACGATTGAATCACCGCGTAAACGATTGATTACCATGCTGACCATACCGCTGATGTCATGCTCTGCGCGTTTGCCGGTTTACGCTCTGTTAATTGCGGTACTTATTCCATCCGATAGTTACTTCCTGGGTATCTTTAATCTTCAGGGAGCTGCATTCTTTGGATTGTATATGTTCGGTATTGTGACGGCTTTGATTGTCAGCCTTATCCTGAATCGCACAACCGCGAAGGACAAGACCCTGACGGACATGCCGTTTATCCTTGAACTACCCACTTATCGCTTACCTCATTGGAAACCACTTTTCCATCGAGTCATTACGGCAGGAATGCAGTTTATTCGCCGCGCAGGTCCGGTGATATTCTTCATCTCGTTAGGCATTTGGGTGCTGGGTTATTTCCCTCAGGGAGCGGGTTTAAAAGATTCTTTGCTGGGCCAAATCGGTCATATCATTGAGCCAATCTTCGAACCATTAGGTCTAGACTGGCGTTATGGCGTAGCAATGATCATGTCCTTCCTGGCCCGAGAAGTATTTGTTGGTGCTCTGGGTACCATGTTTGGCATCGATGGCGCAGATGAAAACATCGGTGGACTGGCGGCCAATATTCAGGCGGATGGCCTGACGTTAGGTGCAGGTATTGGCTTACTCTTGTTTTACGTGGTGGCACTGCAGTGTGTTGCTACAGTGGCTATGTTGCGAGCAGAAACCGGCAGAAGTCGGATCGCCTGGGGATTATTCGTGGCATATGGTGTATTGGCTTATGCTATCGCCGCGCTTGTTGCCAACGTCATAGGTTAAGCGACCTGACCAATTTTCATCTTGATTTAACGCCCCAAACGGGGCGTTTTTCATTTTACCGCGCCACTCTAACCAAACCTCTGGCCTCCATTGCCTGTTCAATTTCAGTCAAACTTGCCGGATCATCTATGGTTGAAGGCACGATATAGTCCTGACCATCTGCTATCTGCCGCAATAATTTACGCAGGATTTTCCCAGAGCGTGTTTTAGGTAGACGCTGAACAATCAAGGTCTGCTTTAAACAGGCAATTGCCCCAATCTCCTCACGGACTCTTTGCATAAGTTGCTGCTGCAATTCCTGTTCACTAATTATTGCGCCATCTTTAAGTAAGACTAACCCCACAGGTACCTGACCTTTCAGTTCATCCTGAACGCCGATCACTGAACATTCCGCCACATCAGGATGCGCTGCTACGATTTCTTCCATTTCACCGGTTGATAATCTGTGGCCAGCTACATTGATAACATCATCAGTACGTCCCATAACAAACACATATCCCTCTGCATCCTTGTAACCGCCATCACCTGAGCAATAATAACCGGGATAATCTTGCAAATAACCGCTTTCGAAACGGGCGAAATCTCCCCATATTGTGGGTAGACATCCGGGAGGTAACGGCCGTTTAATTGCAATAGCGCCCTGCTCCCCTGCAGGCAGTTGCTCACCTAAACTATTGAGTATCTGCACATCAAATCCAGGAACTGGCAATGTCGCAGAGCCAGGCTTACTCGGATAAGGTTCAATTCCCATTGGATTCGCGCAAATTGCCCAACCCGTTTCCGTTTGCCACCAATGATCAATGACCGGCGTTTTGGTTTTTTCACACGTCCAGTCATAGGTTGGAGGATCAAGTCTTTCGCCTGCCATATAGATTCGTTGGAGAGAGGAAATATCATAGTTTTGTATTAAGCGCGCTTCAGGATCTTCTTTCTTAATCGCCCGAAACGCAGTAGGTGCAGCAAATAAAACCGTTACACCATATTCTTCGACAACTCGCCAGAATGCGCCTGCATCCGGTGTTTTTACAGGCTTACCTTCGTAAAGAATGCTGGTACACCCAGCCAATAATGGTCCATACACAATATAGGAATGTCCTACAACCCAACCGACATCCGAGGCAGCCCAGAATACTTGCCCTGGCTCCATCGCGTAGATAGCAGACATGGAATAATGAAGCGCAACGGCATGGCCACCGTTATCTCTTACCACCCCTTTTGGTTTACCTGTGGTGCCCGAGGTATACAAAATATAAAGTGGGTCGGTCGCGTTTACAGGTACACATTCCGCCGGTTTAGCGACTGCCATCTGTTCATGCCAGTCTAAGTCTCTAGGCGTTAACATCAGCGCCTTTGCCTGGGGGCGTTGTAACACAACACAGTGTTTTGGTTTATGCTCGGCCTGTTCTATGGCCAGATCCAGCATAGGCTTATACTGAATAACCTTGCCCACTTCCACCCCACAACTGGCACTCACAATCACCTTAGGCTGTGCATCATCAATACGTACCGCCAGTTCATGGGGCGCAAAGCCACCAAAGACTACCGAATGCACCGCCCCTAACCTGGCCACTGCCAGCATAGCGATGGCTGCCTCTGGCACCATCGGCATATAAATCACCACCCGGTCGCCTTTGCCGACCCCAAGTGACCTCAGCACACCGGCAAACTGCGCCACCTGATCGCGTAATTGCAGGTAAGAAAGTACCTTTTTGGTGGCAGTAACGGGCGAGTCATAAATAAGGGCGATTTGTTCACCAAGCCCTTGCTCGACGTGGTGATCCAGGGCCATATAAGCGGTGTTCATCTTGCCATCGGCAAACCAGCGATCGCTGCCATTTTCATCCTGAGTCAGAATGTGAGAAGGAAACTGAAACCAGGGCAAAGCCTGGGATTTTTCTTGCCAAAAGACGACGGGGTCCTGTAAAGACTGGCGATATACCTCTTGATACGACATAACAAAATACCTTTCACTAGCATAAGCAACGCTGGCAACCGTCGCACCAGCAGATTGATGATAATCTAGCTAATTGGCACAAAAAGAAGATACGACTTATGGCGTATGTCGAACTAATTGAATGATAAATATAGAAATTAAATAAAAAAGGCCCACAACGGGCCTTTTCAAATCATGTGATGAACGCGATATTAGAACGCGTAATCGACGAAGATACGGCTATATGTCATATCGTTATCAGCATAAGTGCCGCTATCGTAACTCGCCTGTGCCAACATTAAGCGCAATGATAAACCATCCACACTTGCCACTTTGTATTTGGCATCAATGCTGACTTCGTATGCTCCATCAAAGTTTACACCGCCGTTAGCAATCCCTTCGTCACTCTGAGACATAGAAGTGATGTTCAGATTAGCCGCCAATCCTTTTACACCAAAATCATACCCCAGGTTCACCGATGTACTGTCCACACCGGCCCAGAATTCAGTATCTGTAATCGTATTGTTGTAAGAGCGGAATAAAGGTACGTGACCCAATGTACCAGGCATATTGGCTTTGTCGTCAACAGATACATAAGACAAGGTAACTTTAACCGGACCTACCAGGGTTGAGCCATGAACGCCCCACATACTTGAATCTTCAGAGTTATCGAAATCAGCACCGTTATACTTAGCGCCAACGCTGAAACTCGTACCTGGGATATCATAATCCGCAGCAAGGAAGGTAGTTGTGAAAGGACCCGCAACTCCAACATTGCTAGGTGCGTCACCGACCGCGCCCTCCTGCTGATAATCTAACCATTGGGCTTCAATGTTCAGACCGTCAACCGCTTTGGTGTTCACATATAATGATAAAATTGGATCATCATAGTGCTTGTCGTTTTGGGTGATCGACGCACTGGCATCATCCTGATAACGCATGATCCAGTCAGTAATATACATCGCTTTGATCACCGTTTTATCGATGTCAGTATTGGTAACAACCACACCTTGCCATGCATCTTTCATGGGCTGTAAACCACTACGCATAATTAACGGCGAAATGATGTCCTGACGGCCGTAACGAATAGAAGTATTCGTACCCTGTGCAGCAAAGCTGTAATCCACATATAAGTTTTGCAGGTTTGCAGAGCTGATAGTAATGCGGTGATCATCTTCACCGCCTTGAATCGTCAGGCCAGTTGACTCATCCTGAATTCCCCAGTCCCAGCCTGCCTGGAATACGGCACCAAACGACAAACCGTTATATTGCTGTGTCACATATTTCAACTCAAGTGCAGACATACCTGACTTAGAGTTTTGGAAAGCACCACCCTCTGCACGAGCGTCGGTAGAAGAAGACAGCTCCAGCGTATTTCGAATTGCGCCAGACGTTTTACCCTGAGTCAGGGCTTCGCGGAATGATGTAGCATCAGCATAGCTAAATGCAGACAACAGACTCGAAACTAATACGGTTGTTTTTATCATGTTCATAAGAATTCCTCAGTGACAAATCAAAACACGGAAGACGACACGTGTGCCATTAGCCATTTCTGCCAGCACTGGGATGACTGTTGTAGGTCGCCAGCGGATGGTAGATCTGCCATTTTTATTTTCATTTCTCGTCTCTTCTGGAGACGAATCTCGGGTCCCCTGCTGTAATTCCGGGTCTGGGGCAGAATGAAACAGAGGTGATGTTCAGGCAGAATTAAAGGAGAGTTTTAACGTTCTGGCAACAAATGGTGATTTTTATTCATGACAAGAATTACACATCTCATCAACAAATGCCCCACATTTACACAACAAATAAGAGGTAAGCAATTGATTCAATGAAAGAACAGCCGAAAATATCAACATCTTAGCGAAGCTAAATGTAAAGGGATGCAAAAGGCTCTGAATTGAACAAAAAGGCTAGAGGTTTTAATAATATGTTAAACCGGGACATACAGTCCCGGCGTCACATTAATCCGCTTTTCCCTTTCGAATGAGGTAGCGGTAAGGAGAAGATTCTGTCGATTTTGCGACTAAGGTATGGTCCATAAACTGGCAAAAACTGGGAATATCCCGGGTCGTCGAATGATCATCTGCGGTCACCAGTAATAGCTCACCATCGGCCATCTTGCGGATATGCAAACGCACCATCATCACAGGCTCAGGGCAACGCAGGCCCAGAGCATCCAGGTGATGCTCTGCCTGATCAAATAACGCCTGAATGTCTGTCTGTGTCACTGGGTCAGATACCGTAATCAGCGCGATATTGCTGAATACTCGCAAGATGTTCAGCCATTTCTGGCTTATCTTGCAGATACTGAATTAGGTCCGCTAAACAGATAATCGACACCACTTGCGTGTTGAAATCGCGCTCAACTTCCTGAATAGCAGAAAGTTCGCCTTTGCCGCGCTCTTGACGATCGAGTGCAATCAATACGCCAGCCAGCGTCGCACCGTTCGCTTCAATGATTTGCATAGATTCACGGATCGCAGTACCAGCAGTGATCACATCGTCCACCAGCATGACTTTACCTTCCAGCGCACTGCCAACCAGGTTACCACCTTCACCGTGATCTTTAGCTTCTTTGCGGTTAAAACAGTAAGGCTTATCTACCCCGTGTTTGTCCGCCAACGCAACGGCCGTGGTGGTTGCAATAGGAATCCCTTTATACGCCGGGCCAAACAGCAAATCATAATCAATACCAGAGGCCTGCAATGCTGCCGCATAAAACTGGCCTAAACGCGCCAGATCACCACCGGTATTAAATAACCCTGCATTAAAGAAATATGGGCTTGTACGGCCGGATTTCAGGGTAAACTGACCAAAGCGCAACACGTTGCGGGCCAGAGCAAACTCAATAAATTCTTTTTGATAATCTTGCATTACCACACCTTCTTAATTTAATGCAGATTTTTGCGCATCAAACAGCTCACGCAGGCCATGCTTGGCCAGCTCCAGCATCTCATGCATTTCTTCAAAGCTGAACGGTTCGCCTTCAGCTGTACCCTGTATTTCAATCAGTTTGCCGGTATCCGTCATCACTACGTTCATGTCGGTTTCCGCGGCGGAATCTTCAATATATTCCAAATCAGCAATGGCATTACCTTCGTATACACCGACAGATAACGCCGCAATCATGTGCTTCAATGGATTGGTTTTCAGAATACCCTTGTTACGCATATGCGTAAGCGCATCTACCAATGCTACGCAGGCTCCGGTAATAGACGCCGTACGTGTGCCGCCGTCGGCCTGGATAACGTCGCAATCCACAATAATGGTGTTTTCACCCAGCAATTTCAGATCGACTGCTGCACGCAAAGAACGCGCAATCAAACGCTGAATTTCTAATGTGCGACCACCTTGTTTGCCTCGAGCGGCTTCACGATCAGAGCGAGTATGGGTAGAACGCGGCAACATGCTGTACTCAGCGGTGATCCAGCCTTTGCCCTGGCCTTTCATAAAACGCGGCACACCTTCTTCAACCGTCGCATTACACAGCACCTTAGTGTTGCCAAACTCAATCAGTACCGAGCCTTCGGCATGACAGGTAAAATTGCGGGTGATAGTTACAGGACGAATTTGACTGGCTGTTCTGCCGCTTGGACGCATGATCACTTCCTTCAGGAGTTGAATAATCGATTTCGAATGATGTTTAACCGGAGATTATAACGTAGTTAAGTTAGGCCATAAAACCGTAAATCCTGCCTATTCACCTTGATTTAGCTAACATAGCGCGAATATAGTGAAATGATATGCATTTAGTCAGTGGCAACATAGGTTATCTGGCAGCAATCTGATAACATCAAACTATCTACTCTGACGCTTTAACAGCAGATAAGCCGCCTAAGGCGCCGCGTTTTATCTAAGGATTCAAGATGATTTACAGTATGACCGCCTTCGCCCGTCGCGAACTCAAGGCTGATTGGGGTTCCGCAATTTGGGAAGTGCGCTCGGTAAACCAGCGTTATTTGGAAACCTACTTCCGTTTACCTGAACAATTTCGTTCCCTCGAACCTATGCTGCGCGAACGTTTCCGCAAGCAGCTTCAACGTGGCAAGGTTGAATGTGTACTGCGCTTCATTCCTAATGAAGGGGCCGTTGGCACATTGAGTCTGAATGAAGATCTGGCTAAGCAACTCCTCCATGCGGCCGACTGGATCCAGTCTCATGGTCAGTCTACCGGTGTAAACCCTTTTGACGTGCTGCGCTGGCCAGGTGTGATTGCTGCCGAAGAAACGGATATGGATAGCATTCAGGCAGATGTTCTGAGCGAATTTGATCTGACCTTAAAAGACTTTATTCAGGGCCGAGCAACCGAAGGTGACACCCTGAAAAGCTTAATTGAGCAACGTCTTGATGGCATTGAAGTCGAAGTAGCCAAAGTCACTACGCGCATGCCTGAAATTCTGCAATGGCAAAGAGACAAGATTCTCAGCCGTTTTGAAGAGGCCAAAATTGAATTAGATGAGACGCGCGTTGAGCAAGAAATGATCATGCTGGCACAGAAAATTGATGTGGCAGAAGAGTTAGATCGTCTTACTACTCACATTGGCGAAACCCGCAATATTCTGAAAAAGGGCGGCGCCGTTGGCCGTCGTCTCGATTTTATGATGCAGGAATTTAACCGCGAGTCGAATACCCTGGGTTCTAAGGCTATTCACACCGACATCACCCAGTCAGCCGTAGAGTTAAAGGTGCTGATTGAGCAAATGCGCGAACAAATCCAAAACATCGAATAATTCCCTCCGGCCGGCAAATGCCGGCCACATCCTCATCTGTTTTGCATTTCGCAACGTATAAACAGACAAATATCTGTCATCCTATTTAACAAATTTACCCATACGGCATCAGCTTAAAATTTAACCGACTGATAAGAATAACCTTTTCTTTTCTGGTATGGCTGATGCAGGTAAATGATAACTGACGTTCAATTCCTGATTGTATGAAGTTGTACAGGAATCAGCCGATAACAATGAATACAAGGGGAATACTGACAGAGTGAGGTATCTATGTCTTGTTTAACCCGGGAACTTCAGCAACGCCTTGTTCAGTATCTGCAGCAGCATCAAGATATTTGGCAGAAAGAACAGGCAGAGACCGTGCGCCAAAGGTTAGTTGCCAAAGGCTTATGCCCCTCTTCGGTAACTAAAGATCAGGTAGAAGTGCTGTTGGAACATAGCCGCCATTAAGCGCGGCTATGTGTTGCGATGTTGATTGAGGCAGGAGAATTCCTGCCCCAACTTAAACTGCGATAGACTCGTTAAAAAAGCGGGTAAAGTTGATGCCAAGTTCACTGGCTACCACCGCCTTTTCAATTTTAATAGGCGTGCCCTGTTGGGCCAAGTCAACATTTTGTGGCGCCAGAAAATGATTGCCGCGCAGAGAGTAGAACACTTTCACTACTGGCTGTGCCAGCTTTCCGTCCTGCTGACTCACCACCATACCGACTTTATGGTTATTCAGTTGTACCAGTGAACCTACCGGATATACGCCGATACAACGGATGAACCACTGTACCAGTTCAGGATCGTATTTAGCCGGAGCTTCCTTCAGCAACAAGTGCAGGGCTTTTTGCGATGGCATGCCTGCTTTATAGCAACGGTCCGCCGTCATCGCATCATAGGTATCCGCAATGGCAATCATTCGCCCAAAGCGACTGATTTCATCTCCACGCTTTCCTTCGGGATACCCGTAACCATCAAGACGTTCATGATGTTCTGCCACCGTTTGCATGATATGTTCGGGTAAATGCATTTCAGCCAGGACCTGCGTACCGAAAAATACATGGTCACGCATCACCACCATTTCCTGTTCCGTCAGGCGTCCAGGCTTATGCAAAATTTCATCGGGAACTTTAATCTTACCTATATCATGCAAAAAGCCAGCATACGCTAACTCGTTGATGACGGACTCAGGCAACCCCATATGTTTGCCAAAATATGCCAATAAAATCGCAACATTTAATGAATGCTCAAGCAAATAGGCGTCTTTCTCTCGAATACGGCTCATGCACAGTAACGCATTCGGGTTACGGTGTACCGAACCCACCAGCTGCTGGGTAAACTCTTCCGGGATAGAAATATCAAAAGGTAAGCCCTTACTGACTGAATCAAGTAAGTACTGCTGAAGCCCTTTCCCTTTCTCATACAAACTTTTAGCGCGATGAATTTCTTGTTCAAACGGAATGGCTTTTTGTTCCGCTTTCGCTTCGGGTTGTACATCTTGTTCGACAGCTTGCTGCTGTTTGGAAAGGTCAATAGTTAACGACACTATGCCTTTATTTTTTAGTTCTTTGATCATCCCCTGAGAGGTGACTTTTCCCTGGCTTTTAATTTTCAAATCGCCCGTTTGTTCACGAATTTCGTGAACGTACATACCGACTTCAAGTTCATTGATATGTATCTGCTTTAACATCAGGCCTACCACTCCGCCTAATTAATGAAGTAACTCAACATACTGCACCTTAATCCCTGTGCAGATAGATTAATAATCCAGCTCAAACAGTAGGGTTGTCAATGATGGCTGCCAGCCAAAATCGCGCATTTTCACACGATTGCGGATCACTGCCACCCCTTCCTGCTGTAACAATCCTGTTTGCAGCTCACTATGCCTTGAACCAGGGGGGAATGCCAATTGGCCATTAGAACGAATTATTCGATACCAGGGTACATTTATCCCCTCTGGTACCTGCCCCAGCATCTTCCCCACCAGCCTCGCGCGGCCAGGTAAACCGGCCAAATCCGCTATCTGCCCGTAACTGGCAACATTTCCAGCCGGAACTAACATCACGGTACGTAAAATAGGATGCAAGTCCGGCTTTTCTGCGGTTTGTTTATTAACCATTTTAATTACCTCTGCGGATAGATTATAGTGGATTTTATGCGGTAACTGGCGCCATTCTGCGTCGGTCAATACCAGGCTGGACACTCAAACACTAAGGACCCTCGCATGTCTGATATCCAACGCCCACTCTTTTCTCGATTTCCCGGAAATGTTGTTGCAAAGCCCCCGTGTCGAATGACTAACGCTAACCTTTATGGCTTTTTTGTAAAGGGCGAATTGGATAAAATTCAGGCCTATTTAGATGCCACCTTAAACGCCATCCCCAATGAGGACTTCAGCTTTAAAGCGATGTCGGCGTACACCATGCTGTCATTTACCGATATCCAGCGAATTGTCAGCATGGCCCCAGGGTATGCTGAGCAGGGCTGGATGCAGGAAACCGATATTATTATTTGGCTACCTGTAGCCAAAATGGTCAAAGGCAAAATCGATCATATTTACTGGTATCCTGCCTTTATCACGGTAAACAACATTTACGCCCTGATTAACGGTATCAATACCTGGGGTTACAACAAGTATCTATGTGACTATCAGATGCCAGATATAGGTGGCGACCCAGATTACTTTTCCCTGAGTGTGAATGCATTTCAGCCTTTCACGCCCGATACGCAACTGGCCAGTCACAAACTCATTGAAGTGAACCGCATTCGAACTGGTCACAGTAATCCTTTTACTAATTTCGTCGATTTGGTTAAAGAAGCCTTTGAACTGCTGCGCTCTGAACCCAGCTTCTTCGATCTCGATATCCATGCACTTAAACAGCTATTAGATGGTTTTATCCATCCTCAAACTGATCAAATTCTGTTTAAGCAATTCCCAGATGGCCAAGCTGAAAATGCGGTATATCAGGCCGTGGTGCATTCGCCTTCTGTCATTAAAAAGATCCACAGTGCCAGTATTTACACGCACGAATACGAAGTGACTTTGCATCAGGTGGATACATTCCGTCTTGATGAAGCGTTTGGTATTAAGCTGGGTAAACAACCCGCCATTTTACCATTTAATGTGCTGATGGATTTCGACCAGCAGGCTGCTTACGAAATTATCGAACGCTAACGAGGACGTCATCGTGGAAAAAATTGCAATTCTGGGTGGCGGCGTCTCTGCTATGACCGCAGCCTGTTACCTCACAGAACAAAAAGACTGGCAGCAAAACTACCAAATCGATGTCTATCAGTTGGGCTGGCGTATTGGTGGAAAGGGCGCAAGTGGACGCAATGCCAAAATGGGCCAACGTATTGAAGAACATGGTTTACACGTATGGTTTGGTGCTTACGTAAATTCCTTTAAAACCCTGCAAACTGTGTATAAAGATCTTGATCGGCCTGTTGGTGCCCCACTAGCCACCTTTGATGACGCATTTAAGCCCCACAGCTTTATTGCGCTGGAAGAATACATTAAAGACACCTGGCAAAGCTGGGGGATTGAGTTTCCAGAGTTGCCTGGTAATCCAGCGGACGGAGATTTAGATCCGGATTTTTGGGATTTAGTCCGTTTAATCTACTACTGGCTGAAACAATTTATCAAACAAATGGTGAGCCATCGCTCCGAAAAGCGTCAGGTTGCGCTGCAGGAGGCTGATCTGCCTTGGTATCAGCATATCGCCTCTGTGGTAAAACGCGAATATGCGGAGTTTAAAGAAGATGTCGCTGAGTTTACCGAAGCCGTGCAAAACTTCATTGATATGGTTACAGATGACGATGAACAAGCCAACCACACTAGCAGCCTGGATAGCTGGCTGAATAAGTTACGCAAGTGGTTACACGACGAGTTTGATGATTTACTCGAAGACAATGCCGATTTACGTCATCTGTATATTGGCGCGGACCTAGCCATTACCACCCTGAAAGGTATCATTGCGGATGATGTCTATCACAACGGCTTTGGCTACCTGAATCAATGGGATTTTCGCGAATGGTTGCGTCGGCATGGCGCAGATGAAAACTTTAGTGTCGATGCGGCCCCTGTGCGCGGATTCTACGATCTGGTCTTCGGCTATGAAAAGGGTGACTTCAGCCGCCCGAATGTTGAGGCGGGTGTCGCCCTACTGGCAATCATCCGTATCGCACTGTGCTACAGCGGTGGTGTCATGTGGAAGATGCAGGCAGGTATGGGTGATACCATTTTCACGCCTATTTACGAACTGCTCAAGCGCAGAGGAGTAAACTTCCACTATTTCAATAAAGTCGACGCACTACTGCCGGATGCACTTGGCACGGACGTCGAAGAAATCCTAATTACTGAACAGGTGGCACTGGCACCCGGCCTCACCGAATATCAGCCACTGGTTGACGTAAAAGGCCTGGGCTGTTGGCCATCAGCGCCTCTGTACGAGCAAATTGCACCTGAACAGGCTGAGTTGCTCAAAGCCCACAATATCAACCTTGAATCTTCCTGGAGCAATTGGGGCGATATCTACCAGCAGGCCTTCGGCCAGCCCTTACCACATAGAAAACTCGTGAAAGGAGAGGATTTCGACAAAGTCATCTTCGGTATCTCGGTGGCGGCGCTTGAGCATCTATGCCCTCAATTACTAACACTGGATAACAAGCTACGCATCTGTGCCGAAAAAGTTGAAGCTGTTGCAACTCAAGCCTATCAAGTGTGGACAGATGTGCCTTTCTCTGGCCTGGGTTGGACAGATCTGCCAGCGGATGGTGAAGAGCCAATCCTGAGTGGCTTTGTTGAACCTTATGATACCTGGGCAGCAATGAATCAGTTGCTGTGTCGTGAAGACTGGCCGGCGCCAACAAACCCAAAAAACGTGGCCTATTTCTGCAGCGCGATGCCGGTAGACCAATATCCTCCGACAACAGAGCATGGGTTTCCGGCACACATGAAGGCCATAGCGAAACATAATGCAATTCAGCATTTAACACAGGATATGTACAACTTATGGCCTAACATCGCCGAAAAGGGCAGTTTTGACTGGTCAGCGCTTACCGATCCTGACGAACAGACCGGAGAATTACGTTTTAATGCACAATATTGGCGCAGTAATGTCGATCCCTCCGAACGCTATGTTTTATCGCTCAAAAACACCAGCCAATACCGATTAAATACGCACGATACCTGTTTTGAAAATCTCTATATTACAGGGGATTGGATTAACACTGGGGTGAATGCAGGGTGCGTGGAGGCTGCGGTAATGGCGGGGATGGAAACGTCCCGCGCTATATGTGGTTACCCGGAACACATCAATGGAGAAAAAGGCTTCTTACCTTACAGTGTGCGTAAATAGCGACAAATTTGGTGTTTTACGCTATAACAGCTATATGTAGTATAAATATTTACGCTAGCGCCATCAGGGAAGCATCCGGCTGTTAGATACCAGGAGTTGCGGGCGAGGGGCCCGCTTTTCCAATAGGGGTACACGTGAACACTCAACAATCCGGTATGCTTGCACTGTTATCAGTGACGGGCACTTTGTTGTCTCTGAACTGTTTTGCAGAAACTCTTTCAGACGACATTGAAGTCATTCAGGTTTACGCACAAAAACGCCTGCAATCGATTGATCAGGTGCCCGTGAGTGTTACTCACATTGACGGCGATGCCCTGCAACAGGCCAGAGTCAAAGACACAACTGGCCTGGCTCAATTCGCTCCTAACCTTAAAATTACCCAAAACACTGCCGAAGGTACACCACCTGCCATTAGTATTCGTGGGATTGGTAGCCTGGATTACAATACATCCACAAGCTCACCTGTCGGTATTTATTTTGACGACGCAACCGGTGTGAGTGCCAACTCACAACTTGCCACACTTTATGACATTGAATCCGTAGAAGTGTTGCGAGGCCCTCAAGGCACGTTGTTCGGAAGGAATAACACTGGCGGTTCGGTACTTATTCGCAGCGCACAACCTGTGTTTACCCAACAGGGTTTTGTGAATGCAGCCATTGGTGAACGCCATTCACGGTCGCTGACGGGCGCGTTCAACCAGCCACTATCAGATACCTGGGCAGCACGAGTTGCAATGAGTTATCAGCAATATGATTACTCAACTCACAATACTTATGAACCCGCATCTCAGCCAGATATGCGCCAGCTCAGTGCGCGTTTATCTGTCAAAGGTCAATGGCAACGGGCAGAACTAATTGCCCGGATAAATATGAGTGACTGGGATGGTACAGTGATGCCTCCAGGCAGCTTGGGTATCTATAAAACCGATGGTCAACCAGGCGAACTTTGCTCGCCCTCTGAGTTAGGTCAACTGAATTGCGTCGACGCATTTGGTCTTAACTCTGGCTCTAGCGACTATTATGCTGTGGCAGTAAATACAGATGTGAACGGTGGCAGCCCTCATACGACCGACAGCAAAGGCGCGAATGTTCAGTTCCGCTACCAGTTAAACGATACCCTCGAACTTGTGAGTATTACAGCGGCCGATAAGTTAGATCGTAAACACTACTACAACAGTGACGCCAATATCCTGAGCTTGGGAGAAGGTGGTCAGAACGTACTGACACATACCTATTCGCAGGAACTCCGTCTGGAATACAATCAGGATGCAATAACAGCCTTAGGCGGCCTCTATTGGCTGAAAGAAGAATTATCGCAGGATAACTTTTTCGATTTACTCGGCAGCTTTCGCCAACACCCTCAGCTTTACAGCCAGGCAGCAACGTTCTTCTACGATAACCAAATCGATACCCGTACCTTAGCCACATTTGCTCAGGCTGACTATTTGCTCACACCAGACCTCACTATCACAGCAGGTTTACGTCGTAACTGGGACAAAGTCGATTATCATGCCGTTGGTGACATTAATGTTGCATTGGCGGCAGACGGTGTAAGTAGTGTGACCGTCCCAGGTTGGGATGTGCGCGGCAAGAACAGTGACAGCGAATACTCAGGCAAGCTAGCTGCTACGTATCAGGTATCAGAACAAATGCACGTATTTGCCAGTTTTAATCGTGGCTATAAGGGCGGTGGTTATAACGGCGCACTAATCACCTCAGAAGCCGAAGCAATTAACTCCGATTACGGTCCGGAAACCCTCAATGCCTGGGAAGCAGGGCTACGCTGGGCCTTAATGCCATCTGTTCGATTACATGCCAGCGGATTTTATTATGCCTATCGAGACCAGCAGGTGTTCATGAACCAACAGGCTCTTGATCCTGGCAATCCGCCGTTGCAGTTACTCTCAAACGTCGGTAAATCCACTATTTATGGTGCAGAAGCTGAGCTGATGGCCAAGCTGGATACCGGGCTAGAGATGAACCTAAGCCTGGGTTACCTGCCCAAGGCCAATTTGAAATCATTTGTAGATGCCAACGGAGCGCTGCATGAGAATACTCGTCTGCCTATGAGTTCCAAGTGGAATATCGGGCTGAACCTGTCATACACACACTCTGTTGGCACGGGTGAAATGATAGCAAGCTTGCGTGGCGATTATCAGTCGGGGTTCTACTTCGACCAGAATGAATCAGCCTATACGCGCCAAAAGGCCTACAGCCTGTTTGATACCGATCTCAAATATCAACAAGATCAGTGGTGGCTGAGTCTGTGGGGGAAAAATATTTTTGATAAGAAATACAGCCAGATGCGTTTCGATCTGAGTAGCTTATTTGGCATGCTACAAGATTATAAAGGCGAAGCGAGACAAATAGGAGTCGCTGCCGGCTATCGCTTTTAGTATGATACCAACGAACATAATTATAACAATTGCCCCAGGGATAGCCAGCTAGCACTACCCCTGGCAGGAGTCGCAGCTTAGCCTGTATCAGGCTAATACTGATTGGCACAAAAAGAGTACTATGGTGAACGGGTTTCGAGCGCTTTTCATTGCAGCCTTGACGTTGGTAATATCCCTTGTCAGTGCGGTTGCTATGGCCGACACAAACATTCCACGCCTTTCGGCCTCGGCTATATTGGATCGCAACATCAGCGACGAAATGGCCTATTTTGCCCTACCGTCCGTTGAATTACCTAACGACCCTCAGCAACTGGATAGGTTACTCGGCCAGTTAAGCCCCTTGGGCAAACCCAACACCTTTGGAGATCGCTTTATTGCGGTCGTTGATGTCACTAACGATACGGATAACCAGAAGTTTATCCTGCATCCATACGGTTCAGTCGTCGATCACATCGAAATTCACTGGTTTGATCAAAACCAGCACTTAGGTCAGGTTAGCAGTGGGCATAATCAACCCTCATTACCCGCTTATCATTATGGCGGTGAATTTAGCGTTCCTAAAGGGAGCTCGGTCAGACTGGTTATGCTCTATGAGAGCGATTATTTTTTTGCACCGATTCGCACCCTCATTCTGCCAACGGATGTTGCCGAAAATCGCTTCCGCTTAGAGAACACGATATTAGTGTTAGCCCTTGGTGTATGCCTGGCACTGGGCATATACAACCTGCTGATTTATCAGGGCAGTCGTGAGAAGCAATATCTGTATTATGCCCTTTCAACCCTTGTGTACATGTGGGGCTGGGGAAATGTATTTGGTGTAACCCAGGAGTTCTTCGGTAACTTCTCAAGTCGCTGGCTGATGCCTCCCTATGTAATAGGGTCGTTTATTTCTTGTTTCTTCATCATTGAGTTTTTACAACTACGCAGACGCTCGCCCAAAACGGCAAAATCACTGCGTATTAGCGCCACCATCATCGCCGTTTGTTTACCGTTATCCTTATTATCCCAGGGGCTCGGTCTTTATCTGGCCTCTTTAAGCAGTTCACTGGTGCTAGCCATAGGTTTGTATGCTGGCGCGCGCGCGTGGTATGAAGGCTTTACTCCAGCCCGTTACTTCGTCATGGCATTTTTAGCGGTGCTGCTCCCCAACATGGTTGGAAACCTAATGAACCTGGGGATCCTGCCTGGCCTGAACATCAATATCTATTTACTGGGCTTGCTGGGTAACTGCGCCGACTCTCTGCTATTGGCATTCGCATTGGCAGATAAAGTGCAGATGTTGAATCGCCAGAATATTGAACTGACCACTCAACTGGAATCCAAAGTAGCACAGCGCACCAAAGAGTTGTCGCTGGCTAATGGCAAACTTGAAGGCTTAATTGATGAATTAACCGAAGCGAACAAATCTAAAAGTCGCTTTTTGGCCAACATGAGCCATGAAATCCGCACGCCGTTAACCTCCATCATCGGATATGCAGACGGTATTCTGCACGGTGATGTCAGCCAGTATGAACAGTCACGAGTGATTAAAATCATTTCAGATAATGGCAATCATTTACTGAATGTTATCAATGACATTCTGGATATCAGTAAAATCGAAGCCAATCGTCTCGACTTCGAATTTTTACCCACACCGCTGTTTTCGATCCTGGCACAAATAGAATCACTCGTCGGCAAGCGTGCCCGAGATAAAGGCCTCGCCTTTCATTTGGACTATCAGTATCCGCTTCCAGCAATGATAGTGACAGACCCTACCCGTCTTAAACAGATTCTGTTTAACCTTACCAATAATGCGATTAAATTTACGGAACAGGGCTATGTTGGCCTGACAGTTTGCACTCAGCAGGATCGTCTTATTGTCAGGGTAAAAGACTCTGGCATGGGTATTAGCGCCGAACAACAAGCGATGCTGTTTAATCCCTTTACTCAGGCAGATTCATCTATCAATCGCCGCTTTGGTGGCACCGGTCTAGGGTTAAGTATTTCGCAAAAGCTGGCTGATGGCCTGGATGGCGAAATACGCGTAAGCAGTGAACAGGGCAAAGGCTCAACCTTTACCCTTGATGTTAAACTCAATGTTGCCACAGGCAGTGAGTGGATTGCTTCGATCTCTGAAATTTGGAAGGCTACGCCATCCAGCAGCCTGAAGGAAACTAAGCTTCCTGATTTTAACGGAAGCCAGGTATTGCTAGCCGATGACCACCCGACAAACCGAGAACTCATTGCGCTATTGCTTAAACGTATGAACATTCGGGTAGTGGAAGTTTCCAATGGCCTTGAAGCCGTTGAAAAAGCCTCGCAGCAACGCTTTGATCTCATCCTGATGGACATCCATATGCCTGAAATGGATGGCTTACATGCACTAAAGCGCATTCGTGCCAGCGGTAATTACACCCCAGTTATTGCCTTAACCGCCAATAATATGAAGCACGAGGTTGAGAGCTATTTACAGGCAGGTTTCGCTGATCATTTAGCAAAACCCCTAGCCCGACATCACTTTATTGAAAAGTTGAGAACCTATCTCAGCAGCTCCAGTAATAACAGTAATCCACTTACTCAGAATGACATGCTCAAACTGGTAGCTGACTATGTGCAAGACCTGATCCGCCAGTTGGATAGTGTAGAAGATGCCTGGAACCAACGTGATTATCTGGAACTTGCCGAAATGGCCCACAGAATTAAAGGCACCGCCGGTTCATTTGGCTTTGCAAAACTCGGGTTGTTGTTTTCCAAGCAGGAACAATACGCCAAGGAAGAAGATGAATTGGCCATTCACTCCAGTTTGCCTGACGTGTTGAGCTACGGCCGCTTATGCACACAATTGCCCTGTATTGATATTGCCAGCGCCATCCTGAATTTCAATATTAATGCCGATACTCTGTTACAGCAGCTACCAGCGCTTGTGCAGAGAGTTAATCTTGAAGTGCAGCAAACTCAGGCTGCGATCCAGGATAAGCAATGGAATGCCGCCCTGTTGCATATCAACAATGCATTGCCAGACTTAAAGCGAGCAGCCATCGACAAGGCCGAAGCCTTTGAGGCTCTTGAGATGCAAATTAAACAGGGGGCGTTAGATAACCTGCCAGACACTCATTGGTTTTCTCAGTTGCAAAGCTACTTTGAGCAGTTACAGGATTGGCTAAATGCTGCTCCAGCCGTCTAATCGAGACTAGTGAAAATCCCTGCTTTGACAGGCAAGAGCATCTAATAAATCACTCAAGTCGATCAGTTTACCGGCGATGATATGTGTCACGCCGGCATCGCCTCGTTCCAGAATTCCCTTCACCTGCAATAAGCGACTGCTTAAAAAGGCCTGCTTTTGTTGGTGGGCAGTTGCTGACCACACCACCACATTATGATTTCCGGTTTCATCCTCTAACGTCATGAATGTCACACCAGAAGCCGTTCCCGGTCGCTGCCGCCCACGTACCAGTCCGACAATCGAAATGACACTTCGGTCTCTGATGGTATGCAACTCTGCTGCGAGCGTTCGAGCCGGTAAACGTTGCTGTCTTGCCAGTAGTAACAAAGGATGATTACCTAAACTCATACCCGTGCTTTGGTAATCTTCCAACATATCCTGCCACAGGTCTGGTGCGGCCAAATTCGCTTCAGGAGCCGAGCTCTCCGTATCTGCAAATAATGGCAAAGATACTGCGTTATCCAGTAGCGCCCATCGGGTTTGATAACGGTTTCCCTGCAATGTGCTAAACGCCCCGCTACTGGCTAAAGCCTGTAACTGCGAGGCAGCAACGCCTGTGCCCTGAAGTTGAGCTATTTGCTGATATCCCCCTTCAGGTCGTGCCGTCAGAATGTTATGTGCCGCCGATTCCTGCAGGCCTTTCACCCGGTCCAGTCCAAGTCGAATAGCCAACACTGAATCCGTGTGCTCCAGACTACTGTGCCATTGAGAGTGATTCACACATACAGGCCGAACGTCAAGACCATGTCGTTTAGCGTCCTGCACCAGCTGATCCGCACTATAAAAGCCCATCGGCAGACTATTTAGCAATGCCGTGTAAAACGCTGCTGGATGATAAAATTTCAACCAGGCCGATACATAGGCCAGCAACGCAAATGAAGCAGAGTGGGACTCTGGAAAGCCGTAATCCGCAAACCCACAAATCTGCCGATAAATACGTTCCGCAAAGTCTTCACTATACCCTCGCTGACGCATGCCCTCGGTAAGCTTATAACGAAACTTTCCGAGTTCACCGTTGCGCTTCCATGCGGCCATCGCCCGGCGTAACTGATCGGCCTCACCACCACTAAAACCAGCAGCAACCATGGCCAGTTTAATCACCTGTTCCTGAAAAATAGGCACCCCAAGAGTACGCTCCAGTACCTGCCGGACAGCTTCGGACGGGTAACTGACTGCTTCTCGCCCATCACGGCGTTTCAAATATGGGTGGACCATATCTCCCTGAACCGGCCCGGGACGCACTATGGCGATTTGTACCACCAGATCGTAATAACAAGCCGGGCGTAAACGAGGCAACATATTCATCTGTGCCCTGGACTCAATTTGAAACACTCCAACGGTGTCCGCCTGCTGGATCATCTGATACACCTTAGGATCATCACCTGCTGTGGCAATTTCAGCCATATCCAGCCTCTCGCCACTGTAGGCTTCAACCAGACCAAAGCAGCGTCGAATCGCCGTCAGCATACCCAATGCCAGCACATCCACTTTAAGCAATGCCAAGGTTTCCAGATCATCCTTATCCCATTGAATGATCGTACGATCTGCCATCGCTGCATTTTCAATGGGAACCAAGTGATATAAGGAGCCACGGGAAATCACAAAACCACCCACATGCTGAGAAAGATGACGAGGAAATCCAAGAATTTCATCTACCCGCTCCAGCAATAGCCGGCCTTTTAGGGTACTGGGATTTACCCCCTGCTCTACCAACTGAGCACGCCAGTCATTTTGCTTATCTCGTCTATCCACATTGGTGATCCAATGGGCTAGCTGGCTTTCGGCAAACCCCAACGCTTTGCCTACTTCACGCAGTGCACTCTTAAAACGAAATGTAATCACTGTCGCCGCCAAGGCACAGCGCTGACGTCCATATTTCTGATAGAGGTACTGAATCACCTCTTCACGCCGCTGATGTTCAAAATCTACATCAATATCCGGTGGCTCATTCCGTTCTTTCGAAATAAAACGCTCAAACAGGACGTCCACTCGGCGCGGGTCGACCGCCGTAATTTGCAGGCAATAACAGACCACCGAGTTCGCGGCCGAGCCGCGCCCCTGGTAAAGAATGCCCTGCGCTCTGGCAAACGCGACCAGGTCATGAATTGTCAGAAAGAAGTATTCATATTGCTGCTCCTGGATCAGGGCCAGCTCTTTTTCTATGGTGGCACGGATATCAGGATCAGGCTCCTGCCCAAAACGCGTCAGTATGCCTGCTTCCACTAATTCCCGCAGATAGCTGGTTGCATTATGGCCAGAAGGCACTAATTCGGCAGGATATTCGTACCTAAGTTTGGATAAAGAAAACTTACATCTCCGCGCAATGGAGAGCGTTTCCAGCAACGCCTGTTGTGAGAATAAGCGGGTTAATTTATCTAACGAGCGTAAACTGCGCTCTGCGTTAACGAGCAGTTCCCGTCCCAGAGTATCGACCGTTTTTCCCTGACGAATCGCCGTGAGCGTATGCTGCAATGCCAATCGCTCCGAACTATGCATCAGTACACCGCCACACGCAGTCAGCGTTAACTGGAACTGCGCACATAGCGCTAAGCAATGCTGATGGTAGTCCTGCTCATTCACCTGCAGGTAACGGCTAAGCCCAAGCCATAACCTGGCTCTTTGATGATTGCATAGCCATTTTCCCCAATATTGATCTACCTGCTCTTGCCCCTGTGGCAACCAAATAACCAGGCAGTGGCGTAACGATTTGATGTCCCATGGATGCAAGCGGTACTGCCCTTTTTCAGCGCGTCCTCGAGCATTAGAAATGACACGACACAACTCGCTGTATGCCTCACGACAAGGGCAAAGCAATAGCAAAGAGAGTTCATCCGGAATAACCACCAATGTCCCGATAATCAAACGTAAAGACAAATTGTGTTGCTTAATGGCCTGATATGCCCGGACCACTCCCGCCACCGAACATTCATCGGTTAGCGCGAGCGCTTCATAGCCCAGACGAGCTGCAGCCTGCACCAACTCTTCAGGATGAGATGCTCCTTTTAAGAAAGAGAAATTGCTCTGGCAAAAAAGCTCTGCATACGCCATCAGCAAAAAATTCCATGCCAGTACCAGCGCATGTCAGGCGTACGATATATCCAAAGCCAGCGTCCATCCTGAGCACGTGCAATAAAGTAATCTCGTTGTGTATGCCCGCCCTGCCACCAGGGCTCTGCAATGCGTTCTGGACCGCTGACAACCTGGACCTGTTGGGATAAGGGCAATGCTCTGGGCAATAACAAACTGGGACGCTTTGGTTGTGCTGTAATCCGCTGAGGAGCTAATGTAAAAGGCACCAGACGGACACTTGTCTGCTCAGGACAATGGCGATCAGCCAAAGCAACACTATACACCGCATGGTTGCCTAATTTAGCCTGTAGCAAGGCGACTAACTGGGCAGGCTGTAGCGTACCACTGGCAGGCTGAAATAGATCCTCTCTGGCAGGTGACAACGGGCGCTCGGTTTGGCTGCTCAAGGTGATATATTGCACCGGGCCAGTTAGCTGAAATCGTTCCAGCTTTAGCGTGACCAAAGGCAGCCAGCGAGCCTGCTGATACTCTCCCTGAGCCGCTGCGATTTCCAGTTGCTGCTGCTTTTTATCACGCAAGCTCAGCGTGATTTTTAAACCGCTCGCGAGTAAATTACGCTGACGCAGATAAGCTTCCAACTCTCCCAGCATGAAGCCAATAATGGGCAATAACGCCTGACTCGTCTCAGCTTCATAACGTAATTCACGGCTTCGGCTAAACTGACTGGGTGGCCGAAACCAGGGCAGTGGATGTTTCAGCTGTCCGGTCACTCGTCCCAGATACGTCATCAATTGAATATCAAAGCGCCTTGCCAACTCTTTCAGCGGTAACCCAAGTAATGGCCCCAAGGTTTGTATTCCTAATCGGGCAAGTTGTTGACAATGAGCCGACGTTAATTCCGTCAGGCTTAGTTGACATGCTTTTAGAGCAGGCAGCCATTCATCTGTTTTTTCGTAAAGATGCTGAGCCCCTTGTTTGGCAAGTAGTTTAGCCCCCAGCGGGCTACCAGCCACAGCATAGTGTGTACACACCTTTTGTTGATGCAGATATGCGTCAATTAACTGCCAATAAGCCTTCAGCCCGCCATACAGACGAAGCATGCTATGGCAACCAAGCCACATGCCGCTCGGGGGGTCTAAACTAATATCCGCACACCATTGGTACAGGTCTTCCGCCAACGCCTGCAGACGCTGCTGCTCCAGCTCAGGCTGATAAGTCATGACTTCTATCTGAGGCAACAGTGCAGCAACACTGGCCAGTCCCATACCTAAGCTAACACCACCATTTTGCGCAGGCAGATTCCGCTGTAACACTCGATTTTTACGGGGCTCTAAAATGACCAGTGGTCCCTCAGGGGGAGGATGTAAACTGTCTAACTGCATTTGCGGAAAATGCAGATATAACCACAGTGGAGACACTAGCTTACCCGAGGAAACGCCAGTACGTTATCATTCGCCAAAGATGAAGACGTCGGCATAACTAAATGCGGCCACTGACGCTGCCAGTGTAGCGTATGAGGTATACGAGGGAACGGGCCTTTCATTTTCAATACTTCCAACTCAATACCACTGGTGGAGGGACGTATCGCCAGACTCAGTTCTACCGGCATCCCCTGCCATTGCTGGTAAGTATCTATGGGTCTGAACATCAACAAACTAGCACCCGCGGCAACAGCCGCTAACTGCAGTCTTCGTCCCTGTGCATACGTCAGTTTCTCTGGCCACAGCAATAACATGTCACAACAGCCACTATGCAAACATTGCTCCGCCGCCCAAGCTACATCCTCCGGTTTCTTTGGTGCAATCACCAGAATATCCTGTAGGTCAAAGCCCTGCTCTTGCCAGAATTCAGCATGGAGCTGATAAGGTAAGCCGATAAACACCAGCAATCCCCGTTGACGCTGATAACGCTGGTGTAAAAAAGGACAAAACAATCGCACCTCTCCCACCCCTATATCACTAAACACCTGGATAACACCCTGTTCAGGAAAACCGCCCTGTAGATACTCATCCAAAGTCGCATAGCCCGTTTCACTCAGAGTTCCAAGTGATTCTTGCTGTCGTCCCTGCCAAAGCAGACGGCGTTGTTTAAGGGAATGGATAATGGCGTTCATAACACTTAATATATACTGTATATAATTACAGTATATTTATGTTATTCAAACATGCAAGGGCTGTTTCCAAATACAAAAGCAGGCTAAGATCGAGTGAATTGTTTTATTTGGGGAAAATGATGCAGTATTGGCTATTCAAAACCGAGCCGGATGTATTTGGCATCGATCATCTGGCCAACCGTCCACAACAAACCGAGCACTGGGATGGCGTCCGTAATTATCAGGCCAGGAACTTTTTGCGTGACGAGGTGAAAGTAGGTGATCAGGTGTTTATCTACCATTCCAGCTGTGATCAGATCGGTATTGCAGGGCTCGCTGAAGTAGTTAGAGCCGGGTATCCAGATCACAGCCAGTTTGACCCGGAATCGAAGTATTTTGATCCAAAGTCATCACCAGAGAATCCCCGCTGGTACATGGTTGACGTACAATTCAGACAAAAATTCACACGTGTCTTACCACTGACCAAGATTAAGCAACTACCTGGTATTCAGGAACTTGGCCTGGTGAAAAAAGGGCATCGCTTATCCATCATGCCGGTAATGGAGCAGGAATGGCATACCCTATTAGCGGCAGCTGAACCGCGGACAGGAATTAGCTGACATCCGCGAGTTCGGCATCAGCCGCCTGCACATTCAATTTATGCAGACTCAAACGCTGACAGGCATTTAAAAAGCCATCCGGTGTATTACGACTCCAGGCAACCCGAATATCTGAAGGTTGCTTGGCAATATAATCACTCAGGTCTTTCAGCGTTAGTCCATTCGACTTGGCCAATCCTTTTTGTAACGCCTCTTTTACCGTACAACGTTTCTCACAGCAATGCAGCACTACATGCTGTACGTGGCTAAGCAAAAACGTCAAAATATCCGCCTCAAAACTAGCCATGACACCCTTTTTACGAGCCGCTTCCAATCGACTCTGGAAAATTTTTTCCAGCTCACTACTCGCCGCAACCAGGGTTTGCATAGCATAACGCCCCTGGGCATCGCTCGCTCTGGCGAGATTTCTATGCTTATTGGCTTCACGCTGTAAATTTTGACAACGCAACACAAAGTACGCCAATAGCAGCACAAGTACCCCAATCATTGTGGCTGCAATCATCTTCTTCTCCGTTTTCTCTCTTTGACTACGCTGGTCAAAGAGCCTGTTCTTTTAGTGAATGTATTGGCTGTCGTTGTGTGGTAACGGAATCTTAATATTCGCACCTAAACGGCGCACAACAAGATTACTTTCGACACTCTATCTATCTGACATGACATCCTGACGATCCCGTCAGGAAAGAAAAACACCCGATTTTTTGACCATGTTCTGCGTCGATAGTGCGTTATTTACCATCCAAAAATCAACCTAAGGATGGTAAAGCTCGTCTAAATATGCGCAATCTGATATTGCATTCGCGACAAAGATCCATGGCTAAGCAATGAGATAAATTAGGTATCAGTCTTTTTTTCCTGGCGTATAAATAGGTCCGGGAAAGGCCATCACTTTATCGGATAAACTGGTGATTTTTGCACTGCCCTGCTTCTCAACTTCATCAATGCGCAGAACATTATGCATAGGCACATACGTACGAGCGACATCCGCAAACTCGTTCTTTAATTTTTCATGGCTAGGATCAAGGACCAAACTCGTATGGGTATTCCAGACAAAGTCTCCAATCTCAATAAAACCAAACAAACCGCCCTGACTTAACTCCCGCACATAAAGCTCATAGCGCTCGCCGTTACTGACGAACTGGATACGGTACAATGGATTTTTCTTGCTCATTTGGTCAACTCAGATACTGCGAGGTGGCGAATTTTAGCCTTTACGGCACGCCTCGCCAAGGCCTAAATTTTCACCATTTTTATGCTGCCAGTGGCCCTAATAATGCTTGTGTGGCCAGGTGCAGTTCTTCTGCATCTGTCGCTAAGATAGCGTTAACCGCGAATCCCTGAACATAGCTGGTAAGTTGCAAAGCCGTTGCTTCCAGTTGAATCTGCTCCCGAATTTGACCGGTGCGTAAGGCTTTTTCCAAACAGGCAATAAACGCAATTTGTAATTCGTCCAAATAGTGCCGGCCGAGTTCACGGATATGCCCATCATCAAATCCCAGCTCAGTGACCATATTAATCAACAAGCAGCCTCGCCCCTGTATTAAAGCAATGTAATCCTGAAAGAAGGCTTGAATAGAACTCAGTCCATTATTTTGATTCAACGTTGCCAGCACAGGTAACAATTGTTGTGCGCGGTAATGAGTTAGCACCTCGTAGAGAAATTGCTTTTTACTACCAAACTCAAGATAAAAGCCACGACGATTAAAGTCTGTGCGAGCGATAATTTCATCCATAATCGCCGCCTGAAAGCCATGTTCCAGGAACACATCCACAGCGGTAGTCAGGATGTCATTTTTGTCATATTGGGGGCGTCTTGGCATACAAAGAATTTTCTAAGAATAGATATTCTTACCAAATTTAGCAGTATTAGAAAGACTGTCAAACCCATAATCCCTCGTCAGTGAAGATAACACCAAGACATGAAAGATTAGCCTAAGTCCACATACAAAAAAGCGGGCTATTGCCCGCTTTCTATATATTCTCTATAGCATCAATTAAAAAATTGATTGCGGATAAACTGCCACTGTTCAGCAAAATTATCCGTTGGTTTGCGGCTAAATTCACTGCGAATAAACTGATTAATCCGGCCATCAGCAAAGCAAATCAGGATATTGGCGATGTGACCTTCTTCCGCCGGCAGGGTTTTACCTTCACGCAACTTGCGCTCACGTAACACCTGTTTCAACTGCGTTTCTAAACGTTCATACAATTGAGCGATACGCGCCCGTAAACGCTCTTGCTCCCCCATCAGGGCATCCCCATTCAAGATGCGGGTAATACCAGGGTTACGCTCTGCAAAACCTAAAATCAAATGCAGAATCAACTGACAACGAGTCGTCGTGTCTTTCTCTTCGTTGATAATCTTATTGATACGAGAAAATAAGGTATCCTCAATAAACTCAATAAGGCCCTCAAACATGCGAGCTTTACTAGGGAAGTGACGATAAAGCGCCGCTTCAGACACGCCCACCTGTGCAGCAAGCTTTGCCGTGGTGATCCGTTGACCATGATTACTTTCGAGCATACTCGCCAGCGCTTGCAGAATCTGGGCGCGACGATTTGGACGTTTACTGGCAGGCATTCTCAACTCTCCTTAGCGCTTGCCTGAAGAGCCAAATCCCCCCTGGCCCCGGTCAGTTTGTTCAAAGTCTTCGACGATTTGAAAATTCGCTTGAATGACCGGCAGGATCACTAGCTGAGCAATACGATCACCCGGCTCAATTGTGAACTCGCTTTGGCCACGATTCCACACAGACACCATCAGTTGTCCCTGGTAATCAGAGTCAATTAACCCCACCAGATTCCCTAATACGATGCCATGTTTATGGCCCAAGCCAGAACGCGGCAAAATAGTCGCGCAAATACCTGGGTCATCCAAATGGATGGCCAGACCGGTAGGTAGCAAATGGGTCTCGCCCGGCGCTACGATTAACGGGGCATCAAGACATGCTCGAAGATCCATTCCTGCGGAACCTGGAGTGGCATATTCAGGCAAAGGAAATTCTTTACCAACGCGCGGATCCAGGATTTTTACATCAATTTTATGCATCGTTATTTTTATATTCTTGGTCTATTAAAGTCAGTAATTGTTTGGCTAGCTGCGTTTTCGAGGCTTGCTCTAAGCGCTGTTCCCCATTCTTCCAGTATACCGTTAATGCGTTGTCATCACTATTAAAGCCAATGCCCGGTGTTGATACGTCGTTAGCAGCTATCATATCTAAGCCTTTATTGGCCATCTTCTGCTGCGCGTATTCAGCGACATTTTGAGTTTCTGCGGCAAAACCAACACACCATGGACGGCTATTTTGCAGCGCTGCAACATCACTGACGATATCAGGGTTTTTCGTGAAAGTAAGAGTCAAATCCTGTTGTTTTTTCTTTATTTTTTGATCGGCAACAACCACAGGTCGATAATCTGCGACCGCCGCACAGGCGATAAATACATCACATTCAGGTGCCTTTTCCATTACCCGTTGATGCATTTCAAGCGCAGATGTCACATCCATCCGTTCAACTTTAGCAGGAGTAGGTAAGCTCACAGGCCCGCTTACTAACACCACCTTAGCTCCCATTTGTGCGGCAGCCGAAGCTAAAGCATAGCCCATTTTGCCTGAACTTCGGTTTGTTAAATAACGCACCGGATCGATGGCTTCCTGTGTTGGCCCTGCGGTGATCAGAATGGTTTTCCCGGCCCATAATTGATCATCATTCGTTATCGAATTTGTTAAAGCTGAGACCAGGTCTGCTGGCTCTAACATTCGGCCTGGGCCATTATCCCCACATGCCTGCTCACCCTGCGCAGGACCAAGCAACACAACACCACGGCGTTGCAGCGTTTGCGCATTTTCCTGCGTGACCTGCGCCCGCCACATTTGCTGATTCATTGCAGGTGCCAACATAATCGGGGCAGCTGTTGCCAAACAAATCGTGGTTAAAAGGTCATCGGCAATACCACAACTAAGTTTAGCCATGATGTTAGCCGTAGCCGGTGCAATCAATATCGCATCAGCCCATTTAGCAAGTTCAATATGCCCCATTGCCAGTTCCGCAGCAGGGTCCAGCAGCGAACGCGACACAGGATGAGTAGATACAGCCTGTAACGACAGTTCACTGACAAATTCGCTGGCAGAATCTGTCAACACTACTCGTACTTGCGCTCCAGCAGCAATCAACTTGCGCACCAGATCCGGGGTTTTATAGGCGGCAATGCCTCCACTTATCCCTAAAACGATGCGCTTATCTTGTAAACTCATGGACACTTTCTGATTCTTGTTTCGAAAATCTAAACTCCCATTATTGGCCGGAATGGGGGCCCTTTGCTAGGGTTAATTACAGATACTTCAAGGAAGATTGTGATGAAAATCAGTGATTGGCCCCTGGATGAGCGGCCCAGAGAAAAACTGCTGTTGCGAGGCGCTGCAAGTCTGTCTGATGCTGAATTATTAGCAATCTTTCTGCGTACAGGCATCAAAGGTATTAGTGCGGTTGATCTGGCACGACAGCTTTTGCAGCAATTTGGCACCTTACGCCAGTTACTCAGTGCCAGCCATCCTAAGTTCTGTCAGGCCAAAGGACTTGGTGATGCCAAGTATGTGCAACTACAAGCGGTACTTGAAATGGCAAGACGCTACTTTGCTGAAGCACTAAAAAAAGAAAATGCATTTACTTCTGTAGACTTAACCCGTGCTTATCTCGTTTCTCAACTCAGAGACGAGCCTCACGAAGTGTTTGCCATGTTAGTGCTCGATAGCCAACATCGTCTCATTCATTATCAAAATATGTTTTGGGGCACGATAGATAGTGCATCTGTCTATCCAAGGGTATTAGTCAAACGCGCCCTCGAATTGAACGCAGCAGCTGTAATCCTTGCCCATAATCACCCATCTGGGGTGGCAGAACCCAGTCAGGCAGATCGTCAGATCACAAAACGGATCGCTGATGCCATGGCATTGGTCGATATAAAAGTGCTGGATCATTTCGTGATCGGCGATGGAGATGCAGTTTCATTTGCGCAAAGAGGCTGGCTGTAATAAGCTTCGCGCCGAAATTCCAGAGCAGCGATCCAACAGGCACTTCCTTTTCAGATCCTTTTTGGTGAATTATTGGTGAATAGTTAGGCGATTTAGGCTTAGCGAGGCGAAGATTCATGCTTTTCTTCAGATAAAGATTGAATTCTAGCGGGCTTTGCTGTATAAAATGCGCCCTCTTGTCCACTAGCATTAGCTGGCATGCAAAATAGATTGCTTGTCAGGGCTTAATATTTAGGTAGTTTGGAGACAATTACGATGTCCAGAGTATGTCAAGTTACTGGCAAGCGTCCAGCGGTAGGAAATAATCGCTCACACGCTAAAAACGCGACTCGTCGTCGCTTTTTGCCAAACCTACAGCACCACCGTTTTTGGGTGGAAAGCGAAAACCGTTTCGTTAAACTGCGTTTATCTGCTAAAGGTATGCGTATCATCGATAAAAAAGGCATTGATGCAGTTCTGACTGATATCCGTGCCCGTGGTGAAAAAATCTAAGGAACTGAGCAATGCGCGATAAAATTAAATTAGTATCTACCGCTGGTACAGGTTTCTACTACACCACAGATAAAAACAAACGTAACATGCCGGGCAAAATGGAGATCAAAAAATTTGATCCTAAAGTCCGCAAACACGTTTTGTTTAAAGAAGCCAAAATCAAGTAAGCATACTTGTTTTTGTCTCCTGAAAAAGCCCGGTCTATTCCGGGTTTTTTGCGTTGTGCTTCGATAATCTGACGGAATAGCTATCATGCGTATGTCTCAGGCCGGATGGAATAATGTGATCATCTTTGCCATGCTGGCGATGATTCTGCTATTTAACTTTTCCAGTAACAAACTGATTTCCAACAGCGAAGACGATGATGCTCTTCGAGCACTTTTGCCTGAAGGTATTCCTATCATGACGTTACAATATGGCTCAGCCAAACTTGAACGTATAGGCAGAGGCTGGCGAGCAACGCAACTTCCTGAACTCGATGAATTGGCCATGGAAAATCTGATCGATCACTGGCAACAGGTGATCATTCAGCCAACGGACCACACACTCACCTCATCTCCCTTGCCTGTTGTGGTTTGGCTTGCCGGTGAGAGTAATGGCCGGGTGATTCAGTTGTTTAATCAGGAACAACATCTTTATCTTACTTATCAACAAGCCACCTACCAGGTAATGAATCTGCACTACGCAGACCTCGTGCCCACAGGAGTGGAATAGATGCCTGAATTACCCGAGGTTGAAGTCAGTAGATTAGGCATAACGCCTCACTTATTGCATAAACAGATTACGGCCATCAAAGTACGCCAGCCAAAATTACGTTGGCCAGTACCCGAAGAAATCCAACAACTAGTTGGCTTTCAGATCGAGCGTATTAGCCGCAGAGCAAAATACCTTATTCTGCATACTGCCAACGGTAATATCCTGCTGCACTTAGGCATGTCAGGTTCATTACGTGTGGTCCCCAAAGACACGCCCGCAGGCAAACACGATCATATCGACATTGTTGTAGACAGCGACTATAGCCTGCGACTGACCGATCCTCGCCGATTCGGTGCCTGCCTGTTTCAGGCCGAAGATACTAGTCCAAATCCATTATTGGATAACCTGGGGCCTGAACCACTGACGGATGCCTTTGACGGCCAACGACTGTATGACTTGTCCCGCAATCGCAAACAAGCCGTGAAAACCTTTATCATGGATAATAAGATTGTGGTGGGCGTAGGGAATATCTACGCGAACGAATCACTGTTTCTTGCTGGCATTGATCCACGCAAAGCAGCAGGTAAAGTAACAAAACAACACTATCTGGCATTGGGTGAGATAATCAAACAAGTATTGGCAAAAGCCATTAGCCAAGGCGGAACAACGTTGAAAGATTTTGCTCAGGCTGATGGTAAGCCCGGTTACTTCGCTCAGGAACTGCTGGTATATGGTCGGAACGGGGAAGCCTGCGTGAAATGTGCAGAGCCAATTGAATCGGTTGTGATTGGCCAGCGTAATACTTTTTATTGCGCAAAGTGTCAGCGCTAAGCGCTGACACTCGTACTCATCAGACTGGATGTAATTTGTCTTTAAGGGCCTGTTGCACGGTAGGATGGCAAAACTGCCCCACATTTCCGCGGTGTAATGCCACCTCTTTTACCAGAGTGGAAGAAATAAACGAATTTTCCTCTGCCGGAGTTAAGAAGACACTTTCCAGATCAGGGTTCAAACGACGATTCATATTCGCCAGTTGAAATTCATATTCAAAGTCTGACACCGCACGCAAACCACGAATAAGTACTGTGGCACCCTGATGTTTGGCAAAATCAGCTAACAGGCCAGTAAAGCCTATCACTTTGACGTTATCCAGGTGATCCGTCACCTTCTTAATCATTTCCACCCGTTCATCCAAACTAAACAGGGGCTTTTTGCTCGGGTTAGCCGCTATCCCGACCGTGACTTCAGAAAACAATTTGGCCGCACGTTCAATCAGATCGGCGTGTCCATTGGTGATGGGGTCAAATGTTCCCGGATAGATCGCTTTAATATGCATAACTATTTGTAAATTTAGATACCAGTGTGCAGCTTAGCTTGTCCGACCATAAAAATTAAGCCTTAAATAAAAGTTCATTCTGATCAGACTGTGCAATAACTTTGGCAATTGCTGTAATCACCATTTCTGCCGAAATATCACTGACCTGATGCTTTGCCCATAAAATACACTCTGCTTTTTTGGGCTGCCACATTTTGGCTGATTCACGCATCAATACCACCTGTGGCAAATTTAGCGTTGCGGCAAAATGCATAATGGCAGTTTCAACGCTCAATACAGTGTCACAGGCTTTGAGCATGGCTGGTAACTGATAAAAATGCTCCGTCGCAGAATATGCAATAACAGGTAGCGCAGATAACTCTTTGCTGGTCCGAATGGCTTCTTGCAAGGGGCTTAAATCGGAAGGGGCACAGTTAATGACAAATGCTAACTCAGCATCTCGCTTTGCCAGCCTACTGATGACTTTGACAACTTTGTCCCAACTGAAATCACGCTTAGACGACGTTGATAAGTGATTAATTAATAGAAAACGCGGTGATGTTAATCCAAACTGCTGAGCGAATCTGGCCAAATGAACCTTGGCCTGTTGATAGAAATGCTCAGGCACCTCAATCGACAGCGTGGCTTTATCACTGTTCGCGGGTGCTAATTCAAATAGTCGCTGAAACCGCTGCAGGTACGCTTCGCTGATATGCGCCGCATTTGTATAAGGCGAAATCCAGAAGTAATTATCGAGTTTGCTGAAATGATGGAAACCGAGCCAATGTGCCCACCCTTTGGCGTAACGGCTGCCAACAATAAACGCATCTGCTGAAATCTGACGTGCTACTTTGGCAAATTGCTCGGTGCGGGTAGTGGCATGGAAAACGATGATATCGTAACCGTTCTGACCCGCTCGTTCGATCAATTGCTGGCGCTCACTCTCAGATGCCGCAATCGGATATACCTGATGACAAAACTCACAATCTTCTAGCCATTGAGATAATGCCCGATTACGCCCTGCCTGCCAGGCTTTTGGCTTCTTACGACAATCATCTAACCAAATATCCAGCTGAATATGCGGATACTGCTGCTTCAGCATCTGCAAGTAAACGCCCTGATAAAGAAAATCACCTAATGCCAGGTGAGACATATACAGGACTTTCTTTGCCGATAGTAAGCGTTCTCGCTTCACCAGGGCCGTAGGATGATGCGGATCAATTGCCATTAACTTACCAGCGAACAAAACTCGAAATCCGTCCAAAGTTTTCGCCATACACGTTTTTCCCTGCGTATATATTGAATCCCCAAAAACCAAACGAAGCGGGGCGGCTATAAGTCAAATCTATTTCACTGGCGCGTTCAAACGTTTCAAACCGGTTTCCTTCATTTTGCAACGTTCGCAAGGTTAAATCGATAATACCGTTCTCAGCTAAGGACCAATTCAAATTCAGTGACTGGGCGGTTGCCGCCGTGTCATGGCTCAAATCTCTTTCGCCAGCGCCCCAGTGGCCCATTACCTGACCATCATTGGTGTAACCCTGTTTATATAAATGGTGCACATACCAGGCAGTTGACCAATGGGAATACTCATAGCGCAATGAAAAACTATCGGTTAAGGCTGGCAGATACAATCCGTAAGAAAGCGCCTGATTACCTAGTTGAAAATTGCTCTCGGCGATAGTGTCTTCACCAGCCAATTCGGCGTAAAGCGATACTGGTGTCCACAGATGGAAATTAAACTTCGAACTGATAGCAGCCTGCTGATTGCCGAACTCATAATTTGGGTCATCCGTATCAACATCCCCAACGTTATCTTTACCTGCGGGATCAAGTATGGCTTCGATGATGTCGCTAAAGCTAACGTCACGTTTACCGCCACCAAATTGAAGGGTGCGGCTCGCGCCTAAGGTCCAGAAATCGAACGGTGTAATGCTAAGATGCATACCTATCAGGCGAGGATGCCCCGGAAAAGTCTCATCACCCAACACAATTTCGTCCACTTCTTCTAATTTGCTGTAGAAAATTTCGTAACGAAAATTCCAGTCGGTAATGGGGGTAGCGTTACTAATGGTGATGGAAGGAGAGCTTTTCGCATGGGTACTGATCAACATCGCCGAATCCTGGAACGGCGAAAACCAATGTTCGCGGTAACCCACTTCTACCTGCGCATATTCATAGCCAAAGCCGATAAAGCTACCTGTATGAATCACTCCATTATCCTGTGCAGCAACGCCTGCCACAGAAGCAAACAAGTAAGGGGATAAAAACGCCTGCCCAGCAAACGAGGCGGAAGCATGGCTATCAGAATGAATATTACGTTGATTAGGCAGGGTTTTGGATGTGTCGTCCGACAGGCTTACCTGCGCATCCAAATGGGTCAAGGCGACATCCTGTTCAAAGCGCTGCAGATAATGATGCAACTGTTGATAAAGCTGAGGGTAATCGTCCCGTATCTGTACTAATCGCTCAATCAGTTCAACCGTTTTGTATGGCTTATTCAGCGGAGCACCCGGCGTTAACGCCATGAGCTTTTCAACCTGACTTTCGATTTCAGGCGATAACTTCAACGGCAAGTATGGCGATACCCCTTTAGCCAGGGCCTGGGTCGTCGAAAGGAAAAAGACGAAAAACAGCAGTCGGCGCATTCTGTATCCCTGCAAAAAACGGCCATTGTAGCAGCTTGATAGAATTTCACAGCATCTACAGAGAGGCAAGGCAACGAATATATTGTTACAATATGCAAAGTGAACTGAGCATTAACTAATAATAACGACAAACTATGACAACTTCAGTCTGCTTTGATGTACAGCATCTCTATTATTTGCCGCAATATTTGCCTGTTGCCCATGCCTTAAATGCAGCTGGAGTCAATGTCAGCTTTGTTGTCCACCGCAATAATGACCTTCAGTCCATTCTTGAAAAAGTGGTAAAAGACGAAAACCTAAACGCCCATTGGGTGGATGGTAATGACGGCGCCTTCAAAGCCTTTCAGCAACATCCGTCAGACTGGATCATTTTTGGTAACATCCCTAAATTTGAGACTGAGCAGGCCACGCAATTACACGCCAAACTTGCCCTCATGCAACATGGCATTGGCCCTAAGTCCTGCTATTACGAAGTGTCTAAGTACCCGTTTGATGTGCGCTTTGTCGAGGGACAACGCCGATTACAGAGGTTACAGGCAATGTATCCAACGCACACTTTTGAAGACGTTGGCTTTGCTAAACTAGACCCTCTATTTAATCAGGCGTCATCGACTCTGTCGCTGACAGATTTGGGCTTAGATCCAGCGAAGCCAACGCTGCTGTATGCTCCAACCTTTTATCCTTCCAGCTTAGAATGCTTTCCAGCGAATTGGCCAAAGCTGCTTGCTGATTACAACCTTATTTTAAAACCACATTTTTTCAGCCTGACCAAACAAAACTACAAGAAGCAACGTCGCTTACTTAAATGCTGGGCAAGCTTTAGCAATGTCTATCTGGCCAAGATTGACGACTATAACTTACTGCCCTTTATGTCATTGGCAGACCTAATGATATCCGATGCTTCATCAGCCATTTTTGAATTTATTACCCTGGATAAACCCGTTATTTGGTGTGACTTTCATAAACTGCGCTGGACTTATCGTGGCCCATTCCGCTATCGGCTGAAGCAGCGATTAGACGGCGATATTGAACATTTTCATCAAGTCACCAGAAGGGCGGCGAAATCCTCTGACGTACTAACACTGATAAAACAGGAGTTGGCCCTTCCCATAGCGTTATCTGACGCACGTCATCAGATGGCGGAACACCTGGCTGGAAAAATAGACGGCCAATGTAGCCAAAGAATCTGTCGTTATTTACTGGAGCATGCGTAAATATGAAAACTGTGATTACGTTTGGTACATTTGATGTCTTTCATGTTGGCCATGTTCGCATTCTGGAGAGAGCTGCCGCACTTGGCTGTCGACTGGTCGTGGGGGTTTCATCTGATGCACTCAATTTTAGTAAAAAGCAGCGTTATCCGATCTATGGTGAACAGGACAGGCTGCATATCATTAGCGCTTTAGGCTGCGTGTCAGATGTGTTCCTGGAGCAGTCACTCGAACTAAAAGGCCAGTATATCAAGCAGTATAAAGCCGATATTCTGGTAATGGGCGATGACTGGCAAGGCAAATTTGACCACTATTCACATCTTTGCGAGGTTGTCTATTTACCCAGAACCCCCTCCATTTCCACCACTGAAATTATAGAAGTCGTCAAAGACCGCCACTAAGTAAAAAATGGTAATTATATTTACCATAACTTTACACAGTAAAAATACCCAATGGTTTGACTACAGATAATTTAAACGGTCACAATTATGAACTAGCATGCCCACAATGTAGTCGAAGCAGGGTGTAAAAGAAGCATCTCGTCCTGAGTTGGTGCTTCGACAGGATGTCACTACAGCCAGAATAACGGACAGGTTTATCATTTCCCATGAACAAGCATTACTTATTTATTTCGCGCCCCTCTTCCCATTATCGCTACTACAAAAAACTCACGGCATATTTGGGAAAGAATGCTGCCTTACATAAACTCAGCCCGCTGGTATTACCCAGCCTTAAATATTGGCACAGGGCGTGTTCTCTTGATGCAAACGAACTAATCGACACACACGTTAAGCGTAAGCAGGTTCGTCACCCGCTGTTATGCCGTTCGCCAAAATTACTATCGTTAGTCAAATCCTTGTATCTGTTTCGAGAAAGGTGCCGGGCAAGTCATTACTTTTCGGTACTGGAAAAATCATCCTGTACGACGGTAGTCATGTGGAACGGGATGAAACAACCCAATCGCACACCTTATTTAGTTGCCCAGGCATGCGGCAAAGAAACCATGCTGTTTGAAAATGGCTTACTCCCGGACACAACGGTACTCGATCCCAAGGGGGTTAATGCCCGTAATTCTTTACCTCGCGATCCAGAGTATTATCTTAATCAGACAACTAATGTGCGGGATTTAAACAAACAACTGGAAATACGTAAGCCACACAAACACCGTAAAACAGCTCCGAATAGCATTACATTACCACCAAGATTTGTATTTGTGCCGTTTCAGGTGCCAAATGACACCCAAATTGTGTGCCACTCCCCCTGGATTGCAAGTATGGAGAGTTTCTATCAGGCACTTGAACAAGGACTGGAGCATCTGCAACAACGAGGGGAACTTCCGTTTGTATTTGTGGTGAAAGAACATCCAAGTTGGCCACGCAGCTTTACCCACCTACACCACAAAAACCCTAATATCATTTTTGCCAACAACAATACCCAGGAATTGATTGAGAACGCCCTGGCAGTCATCACGATCAACTCAACCGTCGGCATCGAATCTCTGTTGTTGGATAAAGCTGTGCTAACGCTAGGTGATGCTTTTTACAATATTGAAGGGTTAGCGCACCACTGCGACTCTCAGCAGACATTTAACCAGGCACTGGAAACACTGGAACAGCGTCCGGTAAATTCACTATTGCTGCAAAAATTTTTAGCCTACCTAAAATCAGAGTACTTACTGCCCCAGGCATGGAAAACATCAGAACTGAGCGAAGCGCATTTACATGCGGTAAAAATGCGACTGGAATATTCTTATGTGCCCGAAACAGAACCTGCAAAAGAAGTCGCGTAGCCGATTAACTATATAGACAGATGAAAGGGTTAGCCCTGATGGTAACCCTTTAGCAAACATTGCCAGTCTGTATCTGTCCAAAAAAACGTAGTGGCAAGGCCCGCTTCTTTTTCCAAAGAACGTTTCAACCTTGCCAGATTATCGGCCTTCCAGGCATCGCCCATTCGGAGCCTGCATTTATCAAAATCAATGATCCAGACCTGTTCATGATGATCCAGCATGATGTTGCGAATATTCAGGTCATGATGATAAACCTGATAACGGTGCATTTTCGCAATGACCTCACCAATAGATTCCCAAATTACCGGAGATACGGCTTCTTTAGTTAGAATATCATGCACATCTCTGGCACCTGCGATGCGGGCAGTGATCAATTCGGCACGATAGAACACACCACTACGTCTTACTCTGGCTGCTACCGGCTGTGGTACGGGTAATCCCAGTTCACGCATTTGCAGCAACAGCATCCATTCACGCCAGGCCCGAGTGCGGCGCATGCCATCATAAAAGTACTGATCGGAGAGGAGTTTGCCAATTAAGCCGCCACGCAAGTAACGCCGAAGCACCAAATCGCCCTGTTCGCTGGCGATAAAAAATGAGGTGCCTCGCCCTTTGGCCTGTCCGGTTAATCGCCCCTGCTGTTGCCAATATTCTGGTGAGAACCAGTCCCGATTGACCTTTGGATACTGTTCCTGATCAAACCAAATGGATTCACCTGCTTGGAGCCTGGGCAGAGACTTAGACATAATTTACCGCTTAAGGGGTTGAGTAATGGCTCTGATTGTAATGAAATTAGCGCCATATTTCAGCCGTCCCGGAATTCCCAGTTGACCCCTGTTCAATCTTTATGCCTTTTACGTCTATCTGCCATTGGTGATGTTTGTCATGCTGTTGCGATGGTCGAGCGTATTCAGCGCACCCGCCCCGACATCGCCATCACCTGGATTATCGGCAAAATTGAGTATCAACTGGTCAAGGATATGCCAGGTATTCGCTTTGTGGTATTCGATAAAAAGCAGGGAAAAGCAGCTTACAAGCAACTGCGTCAGGACTTAAATGGGCAACGCTTCGATGCACTGTTTGTGATGCAGGTTGCCTTACGTGCAAATCTTGCCGCCCGCAACATCAAGGCCAGACTGAGAATTGGCTTCGACTGGCAACGTAGCAAAGAGCTACATTGGCTGTTTGCAAATAAACGTATTGCACCACAAAAACATGCGCATGTTCTCGACGGCTTTATGGCCTTTGCAGATGCCATTGGCATTCCAGCGGTTGACGATATCCGCTGGCATATCCCGGTAGCTGAAGCAGACCAAACCTGGGCCACTCAGCAGGCTGAAATCTTCGGTAAGTTTGCAGTGATTAGCCCCGCTGCCAGTAAAGCTGAACGTAACTGGTCGGCTGAACGCTACGCCAAGATTGCAGACTATCTGACGGATAAAGGCCTTAAGGTGGTGTTATGCGGCGGTCCGGCGAAAATGGACCAAGAGCTTGGCGACCAAATTCAGCGACACAGCAAACACACTCTGACAAACCTCATCGGTTCCACCAGCCTCAAGAGTTTGTATGCACTGCTAGGCAAAGCAGCGTTGGTCATTGCACCGGACACCGGGCCGGCACATATGGCAACAGCCGCAGGGACGAAAGTCATTGGCTTATACGCTCACAGCAATCCAAGACGTACCGGCCCATATTTACATCAGGAATTAACGGCTTCTGTCTATGATGAAGTGGTTGCCGAGCAAAAAGGTAAATCCTGGCAACAACTCCCCTGGGGAACGCGGGTAAAAGGCAGTCAGCTGATGGATCGTATTAGTGTGGAACAGGTGGTCACGTTAGTAGATAAGGCTCTGCAATAGCAGCCTTATCTTACAATTACGCCTCTTACATTCCCAGCACATCCAGAGTACGCCTAATCGCCCCACTGTTTTCGGCTAATACTTTGGCGCCAGCCTGGCCAGCGACTTCACGTGCGGCATTATGCTCAAGCCAATATCTGGCTTTTTCTGTTATTTGTTCTGCTGAATCAATGACATTTAACGCGCCGGCATTTTGCAGGGTTTGGCAGATCACCGGATTATTATATATGTGCGGCCCCATCAGCATGGGTACGCTAAATGCCGCAGGTTCCAGCGCATTGTGACCGCCTCTGTCGGCCAAACTCCCTCCCACAAAGGCAAAGAGTGCGGTGCCAAAACAGGGTTTCAACACGCCCATTTCATCCAGTAACAGTACTTGAGACTGAGGCACCAGTTGATGCCCCTCTGAAGCACGAACGGACGTTAACCCGGATTTTTGACACAACTCCCACACTTTATCGAAGCGTTGGGGGTGTCTTGGCACAATCACCAGTAACAAATCCGGGCGAGTTTTCAATAATTCTGCGTGTGCATTAAGTACGGCATCCTCTTCCGGCTGATGAGTACTGCCGGCTACCCAAACAGGTCGCCCATGCCAGCCATAACGATTCGCTAAATATTCAGCCTTCTCCATCTCCTGTTCACTGAGCGGACTATCAAACTTGATATTGTTGGTCAGTGTGAGTTTAGGCTCAGGTAATCCCAGTTTGAGGTAGTTATCATAATCCCGCTGGCCCTGTGCGCACACATGGGTAAGCTTGAGCAGCATGGGCTCAAACAGCCAGGCGATTTTCTGGTAAGCACGGGTCGATTTGTCCGTCATCCGCGCATTCACCACGTACACGGGTACATTGCGCTTCCAACAGGCGTGGATAAGATTCGGCCAAAGCTCGACTTCTGTGATCAGCACTTTACTTGGCTTAATGCGTTTCAACAGCCCCGCCATGGCCATATGCAGGTCAAAAGGCAAATAGCAATGATGTACCGACTCCCCAAAAATCTGGCGCACTCTCTCTGAGCCTGTAGGAGTTGTCGTAGTAATGGTCACCATCAAATCAGGCTCTTTCGCCAACATCGCTTTTACCAGGGTGGAGGCTGCGACGACCTCCCCGACCGACACACAATGCAGTAACACCCCGCCAGATCTCGGCGCTCTTGGGATAAAACCGTAACGCTCAAAGCGTCGGCGATTGTATTGATGGCTGCGGGTAATGGCTTTGTAGACCAATGTCAGCAAAGAAAATGGAATTAGAATGGCTAACAGGGCCGAATATAACCAGCGGCATACATCCTGTAATAGAGTTGGTTTGTATTTGTGTGTCATTGTTGTGGGAACCTGAGAAATCGGCGCTACTTTAGCATATTCACATTTCTGTATTAAAACTGTGTTTCAGTGAAAGCCTAACATAACCCAAATTTACTCAAGATGTTGCTTTCACACCTTTCTCCTAAACGCATACTGATTGTCCGTCTGGGCGCTATAGGCGATATCGTAATGGCCAGCGGTCTAATCCATGCGCTGTCGCAACGCTTTCCAAACGCCACTATTGACTGGCTGTCTGAGCCTGCCACCGCCACGATGCTGAATGGACACCCTCTTTTGGAGCAAGTATTAACCTGGCCGAAAGCCGAATGGAAGCAATTACTGAGACAAAAACAATGGAAGGCATTAACGAGCACGATTTCTGCATTTCGCCAGACGTTGAAACAGCAGGGTTATGATCTCGTTTTGGATATTCAGGGCTTGTTGAAAAGCACATTGCTTAGCCGAATGACAGGTTGCTCGCAAATTATCGGCTTAAACAGTCGGGAAAAAAGCCACTGGCTGACAAAACATAGTGTCTACGCTCCTCACAGCCAGATGATGAGTTCAGAATATCGCTATTTGGCTAAACAGCTGGGCTGCAAAGATGAAGATTTCATCTACAGCCTGCCTTGCTCAACACAAGACAAAGCGAAAGTGGCTCTCCTGCTTAACTCCCATAATATCAGTAGCCATTTTATCGCGCTGGCGCCTTTTACCACACGCCCGCAAAAACACTGGCCACAGCAACACTGGCAAACACTTATTCAATGTCTAAAAAAGCACGCCCCTTATCCAATTGTGATTTTAGGCGGACCAAATGATCGGCAGAGCGCTACTGCGCTTGTCGGTATGTCAGAGAACGTGATTAGTCTGGCAGGTGAATGTAGCCTAAGCCAAAGTGCAGAAGTCATCCGCAGAGCCCGACTTTTAATTGGTGTGGATACTGGCCTGACACACATGGGCACCGTATTTTCGCGCCCAACCCTCGCACTTTTCGGCTCAACCATGCCCTATAATGCGACGCCCGTTGCAAGCACTAAAGTGTTAAGCCTTAATTTGACCTGTTCTCCCTGCAGACGTCACCCCACATGTAATCAGGCCTATCAGTGCCTGCGCGATCTCACCCCCTCTTGGGTATTACAGGAAGCTATTCACCTAATGGACGAACACGCATGAAAATTTTGCATGTTGAAGCTGGACGCCACCTTTATGGTGGAGCAAAACAAGTCGAATACCTGATCAAAGGGCTGAGCGTTCAAGGCGTACGCAACCGCTTGCTCTGCCCTGCTAACAGTCCATTAGCCAGCCAAATTACCTGTGAAGGCGTAACACCTATCATCATGAAAGGCGATCTGGATATAGGTTTATTTAACCGGATTAGAGCGCAAATTCTCAACTGGCAGCCAGACCTGGTGCATATCCATAGTCGTCGGGGGGCTGATATTTGGGGGATGCTGGCCGCGCGCCGCTCAGGTATCCCCGTCATCTGCACTCGCAGAGTTGATAATCCTGAACCCGCCTGGTGGGCAAAAACTAAATATGCAGGCTATCAAAAGGTGATTGCTATCTCTGAGGCAATCTACTCCGTTTTATCTGAAGAAGGCGTAGCCGATTCACGCCTGGAACTCATCCATAGCGTGGTTGATCCTAGGGATTTTACGCATCCAAGAGATCGGGCTTGGTTTAACCGGGAATTTGGGCTGGAGGATGATACCTTTGTGATTGGCAATTTTAGCCAAATGATTGAGCGTAAAGGACAACACAATTTAATACTTACAATCAATAACTTATACAGAAGATTTAGCAACATTCGGATACTCTGCTTTGGTCAGGGACCTAAACTGCCAGCCTATAAGGAACTGGTAGCAGAGTTAAATCTGGAAAAAGTGGTGTTATTCCCGGGTTTTCGCAACGATGTACCGCGATTATTGCCAAATATCGATTTGATGGTGCATCCGGCGCTGGCTGAAGGGCTTGGCGTAATTTTGCTGCAAGCCAGTGCCTGTGGAGTGCCAATTATTGCAAGTCAGGTGGGAGGGATTCCAGATCTGGTCAAACATGACCACAATGGCTTTCTGGTTACACCGAATGATATTCAGGCGTTAACCGATGCAATAGTCCGTATGCTAACCGATGAACAATTGCGTACTCGACTTGCCCACCATGGTAAACAGAGGGTCACACACCACTTTACGCCAAATGCGATGACAGAAAAGTATTTATCGCTCTATACTCAACTTATTAAAGCTCCCCAGACAGAAGCATTTAGTTAAGCGCAGCAAATCTGCTGAATTGCCTGTACTATACTCGCTTAAATAGACAATATTTTTCTCGCTAACCACAGAATAGCTTGGGAGTTTTCGTTACCAGTGCGACAAGGAAGCCTGCAACTTTGGATTTTGCTCATCGTATCTTTGGCCATTTTGCCAAAGTCAGTTTTGTGCGCCCAAAGTATCTCTCCTGTCGTGGTCAGTCATCCCGATGTACCTCTCCATTCTCTAAGCGCTTCCCAATTGCGAAATATATTTACCATGCGTTACCACAACTGGTCAAATGGCCAGGATGTAAGCGTTTATGTATTACCCATGTCAGATCCTTGTCATGAAAGCTTTAGCCGCGAAGTACTGCAGTTGTTTCCTTATCAGTTAGATCGCATTTGGAATCGACTCACCTATTCAGGACAAGGGGTACCCCCAATTCAGGTTGACAATGAAGTACAAATGCAAGATGCATTGCTAAGCCACCCAGGGGCAGTTGGCTATTTATGTTCACCAGCATTGATTGCTCCGCTCAAACTTATCGAGCTAAAAGGAATGGATGAATGAAAAAAGGACTGGCTGCATTACTGGTGTTGTTGTCAATCTGCACTCAGACAAAGGGAGCAGAGTCACAATGGCATGGCTTTGTTTCCCAAGGCATCATCCAAAGCAAAGATTCCAATTACATTAATGATGATGGTGATGTATCTCTTCAGCTTACTGAAGTAGGTGTAAACGGTTCAATTACTCTAACCAATAACCTGCGCTTAGCCGGACAAACTGTTTATCTTAATGGTGGTAATCGCTATGAAGAAGGTTTAAGGCTTGATTACTTGTTTGTTGATTGGGCAATTTATAATGATCTTGACACCCAAATTAACCTCAATATCGGTCGCTTTAAAAACTATCAGTGGTTGTACTCAGCCACCAGAGATGTGCCGCATACTCGCCCTTCTATTATCTTACCGCAATCTGTTTACTTTGATGTATTTCGCGACTTGAGTATTGGCAGTGACGGTGTTGCTCTTAAGGTGAATCATAACAACAGCCTTGGAAACTGGCAGTTACACTGGAGTTACGGCACCGCAGATTTCAGCCAGGACCAGACCCGCAATCTTCTTGGCGACAGCGCTAAAGGCCAGATTGACGTAGATTTTGTCAACCAGCTTGGTGTGTACTACAGCCCTGAATCGGCAGAGCACACCTTTGGTATCAGCATTGTCGATTCGGACTTCAACTATCAGGCGGCGACCAACGATGCCTTCTTAGACGGCACAGCAACCTCACAACGGCTAATGTTCCATTACCGCTATTTCAGCGAAAACTGGGAGCTAAGCTCAGAATTAATGCGCGAAAAAGTAATATACCATGGTGTCCTGGCTCCCTCCTTTTATCAAAAGGGCTATTCAGATGGTGCCTATGTTCAACTGCGATACTTTCTGAACAATCACTGGCAATTACTGACTCGTTACGACACATTTGACCTGGATAAAGACGACCGCAGTGGCAAGAAGCGAGAAGCTGCCACCTATGGCCTCTACCCCGCGTACAGTGCATTTATGGATCAAGCGACTCTTGGGCTATCTTACGAATCCGAGCAGGACTGGAAAATTAGCGCAGAATTTCATCGTGTGAAAGGGATTGGCCGGCTGGCGCCCGTCTTGACACCTAATCTCGCGCTTAACGACCACAAATATTGGAATGTGTGGGCAATTCAATTTATGTATTGGTTTTAATCATGCAAAGATTCATTAGCTTACCTTACAAAATTTTGCTGCTTCTGCTTGGACTAATGCTAACGTTGAGCATTACCCTTGCCGCATTGTGGATTAGCAAAAACAACGAAGACTTCATACTCAAGCAACAGGAAATACGTCAGTCCAGCCAGCAGCAATACCTGTTGCTTAATCGCATGTTACAAAACCGACTGGAATCCTGGGTCGAGTCCTTTGTACATTTTCAGCAGCATCACGATAACCCTCTGAATGCAACCGCCCTGGAACTTGAGCAAGAAGTAGAATTTTTGCAGTTGCACTGGCAAGTGGATGATCTTTGGTTATTTTCAGACCAAGGGCAGCTAAAATACTCTTCAGCAAAAGGCGTTCCCGAAAGCCTGACTAAACAGGTATCGAGTTTGCGGTTATCGCCCAAGGTTGCTTCCGTCACGGAATGCTCACGTGGATGCTATCAGCTGCTATCCGTCCCCTTTTTAACAGAAGAAGGACGAGTTGCCATTATTAGCTTACGCACCAACATGATGACGACACTTGCCTTTTTGAATCAATCAACAGGTGCTGACTTAGCACTGATTCATGGCACTCCATCCACGCCAGCCAACACACTCGCGCTGCATGAACCCATCAATGCGGAGATGCGGCAATTGATGGATAAGTTAATTCAGCAATTACCGCAACAGTCGAGCATTGCAGAGGTATCCGAACACGGCGCGCGTGTCAGCCTGGGTGACAGGGTGTATTTGATAAACCTGTTACCAGTGAGTATCAATGATGACTCTCAGGGTAATTATATTCTGACGGCACATAATTTTACCCTTCAGGATTTAGCCCACCGGCAATACCAAACCCGGGTTATCATGGCTGCAGTCGCGATTTTTTTCGTCTCCGGAGCGATCTTCTTCTTTATTACCAACGGGTTCCGTCAGCGCCTCATCCACTTAGCCGAACAATTACCGCTGCTGTCACAGAAAAAATTCCGGCCATTTTATGCCAATCAAAGTCACCAGCCGCGCTTATTTACTGACGAACTCGATACGTTACAACAAGCTGCCGGCACCTTAGCAAATGAACTAGAAACGCTGGATAAACAGGTTCATGCCCATACCTTGCAGCTCGAAAAAATAGCCATGTATGACCTGCTCACCGAGCTACCCAACCGCAACATGCTAAATTACGAATTAAACAAATCCATCGCCAATTTGCGTCGCCGCAAAGGCTTGCTCGGACTGATGTTTTTGGACTTGGATGACTTTAAAAAGGTTAACGATGCTTTAGGTCATAATTCTGGCGATGAGCTGTTGGTAAAAGTCGCCCAACGCATGCTGCCACTGGTGCGCGAGCATGACACGATATTTCGCTTTGGTGGTGATGAATTTGTGGTGCTGCTCCCGTATGTAGAAGACAAACTGGAAGCAGAGCACATCGCCCGCAACATTCTGGAAAGCTTCCGCATCCCCGTATTGGTAAATAAGCAACACTTCTATGTATCTACAAGTGCTGGCATCACCTTTACCGACAGCCCCGAGATCACCTCAGATGACCTAATTCGCCAGGCAGATATCGCTATGTACGAGGCAAAATCCAAAGGCGGTAGCGTCTTCCAGGTATTTGATTCAATGATGTCAGATAGCGCGATGAATAAAGTCTCACTTGAATCCGAGGCCCGTGAAGCGCTGGATAAAAATCAGTTTTTCTTAGCTCTTCAGCCTCAAACTGACATTGCGAGCGGACGCCTGTTAGGCTTTGAGGCACTGATCCGCTGGCAACACCCAACCCGGTCTACCCTTCCCCCAGGTGAATTTATCCCTGTTCTGGAACACACTGAATTTATGCTGTCTGTGGGCTACTGGACGATAAAGCGTAGCTTTGATCTACTCGAAGAATTACAAGACCGTGGCTATCCGCAGCTTAAAATTGCCATTAATTTAAGCGCGTCACAGCTTATGGATCCCCGCCTTATCCCATTTATTGAATCGTTACTAAAGGACTGTCCAGTCGATCCTGCCAAAGTGGAATTTGAACTCACGGAACAAACCTTAGTCGCAGATCTCAATGCCGCCCTATCGGTCATGCATGCAATCAAAAAACTGGGTATATCCATTTCCATTGACGATTTCGGTACCGGTTACTCTTCACTGAGTTACCTTAAAAATATGCCGGTAGACGTAGTCAAAATAGATCGTTCTTTTATCAACGGTATGCTGGACAACATCACAGACGATCAAATTGTCCAGTCCACCATTTCGATGGTACACAACCTTGGTTTGGCCGTCGTTGCCGAAGGGATTGAAACCCCGCTACAACTCAAACAGTTGGCGAGTTATCATTGTGACATGGCACAAGGTTATTACATTGCACGGCCCATTAGCGAAAAGCAGCTAATGGAACAATTACAGAGCCGTCTTCAAAACGGAATCTGGCAAATTACGCCGCAAGATAAGGTATCTCATATTACCGTATTCCCCTGATCTCCAACGCCCCAGGCTCTATAATAATCATGTAACGAATGCGTTACATAGAGTATTGCATCTTATCCATTAGGGTAAAAAAATCTTTGAACATCAACCGTGACCAAATGGGAGATGTTCTTTTACACTTACGCCCCACGACAGAATGAACAAAACAACAAAGAGTCAGCCATCATGAATCAAGGTTTTATCGACCATCTGCGACAGCAGCTGGACGAAGTGAAGCAAGAAGGCTTGTATAAGTCTGAACGCATTATCACCTCGTCTCAGCAAGCCGCCATCGACGTAGAATCAGGTGCACAGGTTCTTAATTTTTGCGCAAATAATTACCTTGGCCTTGCCAATCACCCAGAGCTGATCGCAGCCGCTAAAGCTGGCCTGGACAGCCATGGCTTTGGCATGGCATCCGTGCGCTTTATCTGCGGTACGCAAAACATTCACAAACACCTGGAAAGCACGATTAGCGAGTTTCTGGGCACAGAAGACACCATTTTGTATACATCCTGTTTCGATGCAAATGGTGGCCTGTTTGAAACCCTTCTTGGACCTGAAGACGCCATTATTTCTGACGCATTAAATCATGCCAGCATCATTGATGGCGTGCGTCTTTGCAAAGCCAAACGATATCGTTATGCCAATAACAATATGGCTGAACTGGAGACGTGTCTGCAGCAAGCCAAAGCAGATGGAGCCCGCTTTACCCTGATCGCCACTGACGGCGTTTTCTCGATGGACGGTGTGATCGCAGATCTAAAAAGCATCTGTGATTTAGCCGACAAATATGATGCCATGGTCATGGTAGATGATAGCCACGCCACCGGATTTGTCGGTGACAAAGGCCGCGGGAGCCATGAATATAATCAGGTCATGGATCGTATTGATATTCTTACCGGTACCCTGGGTAAAGCATTAGGCGGAGCGTCAGGCGGTTACACCTCAGGCAAGAAGGAAATCATCGACTGGTTGCGTCAGCGTTCGCGTCCTTATCTATTCTCCAATTCTGTAGCCCCCGCCATAGTGACGGCATCAATAAAGGCCTTTGAAATGCTAAAAGAAGGCGATGAGTTACGCGAAAAATTGCATCGTAATAGTCGCCATTTCCGTCAGCGCATGGAAGCGGCAGGCTTTACCTTAAGCGGTAAAGACCACGCCATCATCCCAGTCATGTTAGGCGATGCCAAACTGGCCAGTGACATGGCAGATAAACTACTGGCAAAAGGTATTTATGTTGTCGGTTTCTCATTCCCGGTCGTCCCCAAAGGCCAGGCCAGAATCCGAACTCAAATGTCCGCCGGACATACTCTGGAACAGGTTGATCAGGCAGTGGATGCCTTTATTGACGTAGGCAAATCCTTAGGAGTCATTGCGTGAAAGCTCTGTCAAAATTAAAAGCGGAACCGGGCATTTGGTTAACCCAAACCGATAAGCCCGAAGTAGGTCACAATGACCTATTGATTAAGATTCGTAAAACCGCCATTTGTGGCACCGATATGCACATTTACCAATGGGACGATTGGTCGCAAAAAACCATTCCTGTACCTATGGTTGTCGGCCACGAATATGTAGGTGAAGTCGTTGATATGGGTCAGGAAGTGCGTGGTTTCGCCATCGGCGACCGCGTGTCCGGCGAAGGCCACATCACCTGTGGACACTGCCGTAACTGCCGCGCGGGTCGAATTCATCTTTGCCGCAACACCTCAGGTGTCGGTGTTAACCGACCGGGTGCCTTTGCAGAATACCTGGTTATTCCTGCATTCAATGCTTTCAAAATCCCAGCCAACATATCCGATGATTTAGCTTCAATTTTCGATCCGTTTGGTAACGCTGTGCATACAGCATTGTCGTTCGACTTAGTCGGCGAAGACGTATTGATTACAGGCGCCGGTCCAATCGGCATTATGGCGGCTGCCGTTGCCAAACACGTCGGCGCACGCCATGTAGTGATTACCGATATTAACGATTACCGTTTGGATCTAGCCAAAAAAATGGGCGCCACGCGTGCAGTTAATGTGGCCAAGCAGGATTTAGGTGACGTCATGCAAGAGTTAGGCATGACAGAAGGCTTCGATGTGGGCCTTGAGATGTCGGGAGTGCCTGTTGCTTTCCGTGATATGCTGGCCAAAATGAACAATGGTGGCAAAATTGCCATGTTGGGCATTCCCCCCAACGATGTCGCCATAGACTGGAACCAGGTAATCTTTAAAGGACTCACCATCAAAGGTATTTATGGTCGCGAAATGTTTGAAACCTGGTATAAAATGGCAAGTCTAATTCAGGGTGGATTGGACATTAGTCCAATCATTACCCATCACTTTAGCATTGATGACTTCCAACAAGGTTTCGATACCATGGGTTCAGGTCAATCAGGTAAAGTTATTCTAGACTGGCAAGCATAAACAGGAGCAGTCCCCGTGGAACAATTTGCCCATATTTCCGTTGAGCAAACGCAGGCGCAATTACGTGATGTTGCGGTAGTCGACATTCGTGATGAACAGTCTTTTGCTGCTGGCCACATTCCCGGGGCCTACCACCTGACTAACGGCACCTTGCAGGGGTTTATGGATAAAACAGACCCTGAACAAAAGGTAGTGGTTGTCTGCTATCACGGTATCAGCAGCCAGCAAGCGGCCCAATATTTACTTCATCAAGGCTTTGAAGAAGTTTATAGCATGGACGGTGGCTTCGAAGCCTGGCGTCGCAGTGAACTTCCTGTTGAAACTGGCCCTCAGGACTAACGGTGTCTGCGCCGGTCCTGCTTGGCTTTCGCCAGGAACAGCACGCCCGCTTACTGATCAGTTATTTACGTAGCCAGCAAATTAAGGCTGGCTACCATTTTGCAGCAGAACAATCACATCCCCACCAAATCTTGCTTAAGGACGCTGCAGATTATGTGCAGGCCAAACAGATTGCTGACGAATTTCTACAGAACCCGTCAGATAAGCGCTATCAACAAAGTGCATGGGAACAGGGTAAAACCGCCACATCCAGCCCAGGCTTAGGTGCGATCAACTGGGAAACGTGGTTTGCACAAATGCGTTCAGCCCCTTTTTGCACGGCCATTCTGCTCGCGTGTATCGTCACTTTTATCAGCATGTTTTTTCATCTTTCCTGGGTGAGTCAGCTTAGGATCCAGCCACTCATCATCCTAAAACATACCCATGAATGGTGGCGATTGCTTGGGCCTGCTTTTTTGCATTTTGGCGCGTTGCATATCGTATTTAATCTACTCTGGTGGTGGCTGTTAGGTGGAGCAATTGAACGCACCTTTGGCAGTTCGATGCTAGCAGGCATTTTCCTGGTAACCGCACTGGTCTCGAACATAGGCCAGTTGCTTGTGTCAGGCCCTGCCTTTGGCGGCCTGTCCGGTGTCGTTTATGGCGTACTTGGCTTTGTCTGGTGGTGTGGTTGGCTTCGTCCGCAATGGGGACTGGGATTACCCAAGTCAATGGTTGGATTTATGCTGATATGGCTGGTGCTGGGCTATGCAGATGTGCTGTGGATCTCTATGGCCAATACCGCCCATACACTGGGTCTGGTGAGCGGCTGTGCCTGCGCTTTGTTACTCAGCCAGTTTACACCTCAAAAAAGAATCAGGGCGGATTAACCGCCCTGATATAGATACTTGGTGAAGATCACCTCTTTCACCACAGGTTTTCCCGTTTCTTGCTGCAACAATTCACGAAGCCTATCCAAACAGGCTTTGCGGATTTCCTCGCGCCCCGTTAACGATTTTACTTTTTGTTCTGGCTGACGACCGAAAATATCAATTACGGTTGCGCGTAGCAATGGCTCATGGTGTTCCGCGATTGGCAGATACTCTGCGTCTTCTAGCATCAGTTCTATGGTCACACGTACATAACCTAGGTTGCGGCTACTTGGCCCCAGGTAGTTAGTCACTATATCCGGTTCCAGACCGAAGTAAGCATAATTTGCCGCCCAGGTATTGGACGTCCCTGCAAACAAACACAAGGCTATCAACAAACTACGGATATTCAACATGGTGCGTGTTCCTGAAAAATGGGCCAATAATTAACCGAGGTTGATTTTATCAAGGTTTACCCCGAATTGGTAAACCATTAGCAACTTCTTTATGTCTGCGGCCAGCTCTTGTTATGATTAGCAATAAATAAAAGACTAGTGCAAGAATTTGATCTTACTAAAAAACTTCCCAATTGGTTTGCACACAACCTGGTTGTCAGAAGCACAGCAGCACATTGACGACCCACACTGTAAAAACTGGTTACTCGACAAAGGCTCTCTCACTCAGCGTCTGCAAAGCCATTGCCGCCAATTTAGCGTTGAAGTATTAGGGCAACAGCCAGCCCAACTGCACAACGATGAGTGGCAGGTGCTTGCTGGTGACGCAGATACCGGAGACGATTTTCAGGTCAGGGAAGTATTGCTATGTGGGGAAGACACGCCCTGGGTATTTGCCCGTTCCATTATTCCCAACGCCCTGCTAGACAGCGAACTAGTTAATCTCGGCAATCGCCCATTGGGGCATCTTCTGTTCAGCGACAGCCGCTTTCAACGTATGCCCTTTGAGTTAACACAGCTCACATTAGGCAATCCTTTACTTCCATCTCTGGGGCTCCAGGGGCATCATTCACTCTGGGGTCGTCGCTCGGTATTTGCTTTCCAACAACACAAGTTACTGGTCGCAGAAGTCTTTCTCCCCCACGCTCCCATTTATCGTTATTAAACAAAGGTATGGCATGAAACAGGATAAGCTCCTTGCCTTTTGGCAACTGGCCAGAATGGACAAACCCATCGGTATCTATTTGTTACTTTGGCCCACACTTTGGGCCCTCTGGATTGCCGCCGAAGGTATTCCGCCGTTATGGACACTTATTGTTTTCTTGCTCGGCACAGTGTTAATGCGCGCCGCTGGTTGCGTCATCAATGATTTTGCTGACCGCAAGGTAGATGGCGCCGTAAAACGCACTGCACAACGCCCAATGGCAACGGGTCGAGTAACCCCAAAAGAGGCGGTTTGGTTATTTATCGCTATTTGTCTGCTCGCCTTTGCCTTGGTATTAACGCTTACTACCCAAACTATTTTGCTGTCTTTCGCCGGTGCAGCCCTGGCATTCATCTATCCCTTTATGAAGCGCTTTACCCACTTACCACAGTTTGTATTGGGAATGGCCTTTAGCTGGGGGATCCCAATGGCCTTTACCGCGGTAACTGGCGAGTTACCCTGGTGGAGTTGGATTATCTACCTGGCAAACCTGTTATGGACAGTGGCATACGACACTCAGTACGCCATGGTAGACAGAGATGACGACGTAAAAATTGGGATTAAGTCTACCGCGATTCTGTTTGGACGATTCGACAAACTGATTATCGGCATACTTCAAGTGACAACACTCTTGTTATTAGTCGCGCTCAATCAGGTAATTGGCGGGCTTTTCTACAGCTATATCGCGCTTGCTATTGCTGGAATATTATTTATCCAACACCAGTGGAACATCCGTCACAACGATCGTGATGCCTGCTTTCGCAGCTTCATCAGCAATCATTATGTCGGCATGGTGATTTGGGCAGGTTACGCGTTAGATTTCGCGTTGAAATAGAGCATGCTAAATGGGGCTTTAGCCCCACCTTGCAGTGTTAGCCGAAGAGGTTATTCGACGTCTTTATCTGCCGGAGCCGCTAGCTGCTTGCTCTCAAGTTCGGCGATTCTCGCTTCAAGAGCCAGCAATTTTTCACGCGTGCGAATCAGCACCTGACTTTGAATATCAAACTCTTCACGGCTAACAAAGTCCAGCTTGGCCAACTGACTTTGTAAGACTTGTTTGACCTTGGCTTCCGCCCCTTCTGCCATAGATTTCACGCCCGGTGGAATCGCATCGGAAATGTTTTTGGCAATCTCTTCCAATTTTTTCGGATCAATCATGATTTCAGCTTCAACAGGTAAGTGAGTTATTGTCACGGGTGACGGTTTATCTGGATGCCATTATTGCATACAATCACCGCCCATTCACAAAAGTGTATCCCATGAAGCTTAATCCAGGTCAACAACAAGCTGTTACTTACGTTTCGGGTCCCTGTCTCGTGCTCGCTGGCGCAGGCAGCGGTAAAACCCGCGTAATCACCAATAAAATTGCTTATCTGGTGCAGCAATGTCAGATGCCTGCACGCCATATTGCAGCGGTAACCTTTACCAATAAAGCTGCCCGGGAAATGAAGGAGCGCGTATCGCAAACCCTGGGGCGCGCTGAGTCCAGAGGATTAAAAGTATCGACGTTCCATACACTTGGCCTGAATATTATAAAATCCCAGGTGAAAGAGCTTGGAATTAAAGCTGGCTTCTCACTATTTGACGACAAAGATACCTTCGCCCTGCTCAAAGATCTGACGGAAAACGAACTGGATGGGGATAAAGAACAGATAGTCTTGGTTCAGAATCGTATTTCTGCCTGGAAAAACGATCTGATTCTGCCTGAACAATTACAGAAAGTATCGCTGCCTGCTGCCGACCAGGAAATGGCAGTGTTCTACCAACGTTATCAAAACCACATGCGTGCCTATAACGCATTAGATTTTGATGATCTTATCCTGATGCCCACCCTACTGCTGAAAAACAATGAGCAGGTACGCACCAAGTGGCAGAGTAAAATTCGCTACTTACTGGTTGACGAATATCAGGATACCAACACCAGTCAATATGAATTGGTGCGCTTACTGGTAGGTGAACGCGCGCGCTTTACTGTGGTTGGTGACGACGACCAGTCTATCTATTCCTGGCGCGGTGCCCGTCCACAAAACTTATTGTTGCTGCAGAAAGATTTCCCGGCCCTGAAAGTGATTAAACTGGAGCAGAATTACCGCTCGTCCGGACGAATCCTGCATTGTGCTAACATCCTGATTGCCAACAACCCGCACGTTTTCGATAAAAAGCTGTTTTCAGAACTGGGCTATGGTGAGCCTTTGCGGGTGATCCAGGCCAAAAATGAAGAACATGAAGCAGAGCGCGTGGTGGCAGAACTGATTGCCCATAAATTTATGAACGGTACTCAGTTTAAAGACTATGCAATCTTATATCGCGGAAACCACCAGTCACGCCTGTTCGAAAAGGTGCTGATGGCCAACCGCATCCCCTACAAGATTAATGGTGGCATGTCATTCTTCGGCCGAGCCGAAGTGAAAGACATCATGGCCTACCTGCGTCTGCTGGTAAACCAGGACGACGATAACGCGCTGCTACGAATTATTAACTTACCTCCACGAGGTATTGGTCGCGCAACCTTAGAAAAACTGGGTAATTTTGCCAATGAAATCAACGGCAGCCTGTTTGAAGCCGCGACCCATTCGGCCCTTTCGAGTGTCCTGTCGGGTAAAGGTCATCAGGCCATTGAACAGTTCGGTCGCTGGGTCGTTGAACTGGCCGATCGCACCGAACGCAGCGAGCCCGTGGATGCCGTACGCGACATGATCAAAACCATGGGTTACGAAGAGTGGTTATACGAATCCAGTACCAGCCCCAAAGCGGCAGAAATGGCCATGGCTAACATCAGCACCCTGTTTAAATGGGTATCAGATATGCTGACTGGCGATGAACTGAATCCTCCCATGACCCTCACAGAATCTGTAAATCGCTTAATTCTTCGCGATATGTTAGAACGTGGCGAGCAGGAAGATGACAGCGATCAGGTACAGTTAATGACACTGCATGCTTCTAAGGGCCTCGAGTTTCCTTATGTGTTTATGGTGGGCATGGAAGAGGGCCTGTTACCCCATCAATCCAGCATTGATGAAGATAACGTTGATGAAGAACGCCGCCTAGGTTACGTGGGCATTACCCGCGCCCAACGTGAATTGTTTTTCACTTTGGCCAAAGAACGTCGTCAATTTGGGGAAGTTATTAATCCTGAGCCAAGCCGCTTTCTATTTGAACTCCCTCAGGATGATGTGATTTGGGAACAAAAGAAACAGCCTCAGTCGGCCGAACAGCGCCAGAAGAAAGGCGAAGTAGGCATTGCTAACCTAAGAAATTTACTCAATAAAGATTAACCAGCAGCAGGACTAAACTGCAGTAAAAGGCTTTCTTCTGTGTCGACAGCTGCAGCTTTGATCAGATATTTTCCCTGCCCATAATGGCAGCCGATATCTTTTAATGCCTGCAACTGCTCTTGAGTATCAACACCATCGGCAATCAGCTTAAATTTCAAGTGCTCAGAAATCATCAAAATTGATTGCACCAGCTTCAGATTTCGCTGGCTACGTGGGATCGATTTTACAAAGCGGTGATCTACCTTCACAAAATCAAACGGATAGGAATACAAATAGCTGAGTGAGGCCAGCCCACTACCAAAGTTGTCCAGTACCAGACTAATGCCGGCGCGCTTCAACTTTTTAATTGCCGGCAGCACAAACTGTGACTTACGGTTTAAATCATGCTCGTCAAATTCCAGTACCAAACGGCTGGGATCGACATTCGCTTCCTGCACAAAGCCAATTAATTGCTCCACCAGCTTGGTTTGCAGCAGATGGTTAATTGACATATTCACAGCCACTTTGCGGTAAGGGTAATCCCCGTCTGCTTCAGACCAGTTGGCTAGAATTTCGCAGGCATTGCGCAGCATGAAATGATCCATATCAATGGATAAACCACTGTGTTCAGCCACCTGCCTGAATTGTTCACGCTTGATCTTGCCAAGCTTGGGATGTTCCCAGCGAATGTAGTACTCGTAATAGAGCGGACGCTCATCATCTAACGCGAGCACTGGCTGACAGAAGCATTCAAATTCACCAGATTTCAGATTGCGGCGGAATTCATTTTCCAGCGCCAACTCTTCCAGTAACTTCTGGCGCATGCTCTTATCAAAAATCACATAACGTCCACGACCCATGGTTTTCGCCTGGTACATCGCGGCATCTGCATCACGCAGAATTTCATCCGAAGACTGATAGCCACTTTCGATAAAGGCAATTCCCACACTGGCACCGGAATACATCTCGCTGCCTTCCAGCTCAAACGGGTTGGCTATGGCTGAAATAACGCGGTTAGCCACTTCTTCTACGTCTTCAGGATTATCAAAACTATCCAACAAAATCACAAACTCATCGCCACCCAGACGAGCCAGCAAATCATAGGCGCGAATACATTTGCCAATACGATTGGCCACTTCGATCAAAAAGCAGTCGCCGGCATGGTGACCAAGGGTATCGTTGATCAGTTTAAAACGGTCTAGATCCACAAAGAGCACGGCAAAGTTATGCTTGGGATAACGTTTCTTGTTAGCAATCGCCAGTTCTAAACGGTTATTGAACATAGCGCGATTGGCCAAACCGGTCAGAGAGTCGTGATTAGCATCATGGATAAGCTTTCGCTCAATCTCTTTACGTTCTTCAATCTGCTTCTTCAAATGCAGGTTGGCCTGATTCAATTCGTCTGTACGTTCTTTTACCTTTTCAGCCAGTTGCTGGTTGTAGCGCTGAATTGCCTCCGCGGCACGTTTACGCTCGATAGCCACTGCAATATGGTGAGATACGAATCTCAATAGTTCCAAGTCCTTGAAACTATATGACGCACCTCTGTTATACGTTTGCACTGCAATCACACCGGCGATTTCACCCTCAACAAATAACGGTGAACCCAGCCAGCTATTGTCATCTTTAACAATGCCTTCACTGGTAAATGCATCCAGTTCACCCTGCTGCTGTAATTCAACAGCAATTTGCGGTGTGATTAACTCTGCCCGTCCCGTACGTAATACCCGCTCTGTCAGGCCCAATCCTAACTTGCGTCGATTCGGCGAATTGCGGATTTCATCAGAAAAATACGGAAATTCCAGATGCTCACTGTCTTCACTCAACACAGCAATATAGCAGTTTGGTGCCGACAACAATCGTGCAAGGATATCGTGAATATTGGCGTAGAAGGTTTGCATATCGCCACCAACGGTGGCGGCAACTTCAGAAATTTCGAATAACGCCTGTTGCAGCGATTCTATTTTTTGACGTTCCTGAATTTCTTCCTGTAATTCGTCATTGATGTGACGCAGCTGCTTAGTACGCTCACGGATCATGGTTTCCGTCAGCTCACGACTTTTCACCCGATCGAAGGCATTTACAATGTGCTGAGATACAAACACCAGCAATTCAACATCTGACTCGCTGTAACGCACGGAATCGTCATAACTTTGCACCACCAGCGCACCAATAACCTGGCCACCACGATTCAGCGGCACGCCAATCCAGTCTACCGGATGTGAGCCAATACCAACTGCCTGGATTTTACCTGTTACTTCGGCAAAGGTTTCCTGAGTCAAAAATAGGGGTTGAGCGGTGTTCATCACATGTCCCGTCAAACTGTTATTCAGCTCTTCGGGCGACATTGTCGGGGCAAAAGTGCCGTCTTCCTGGTCAATAAAATAGACAAAATCGACGTTGGTGCGGTCGCCGTCATACAGTGCCACGAAGAAATTACGGGCATCAATGAATCGGCCAATGATGTTTTGTAAGGCAGGATACAGGCGCGACAACTCGCTCACGGAACCGGCTAATTCCGAGATGTCTAAAAGTGCTTTTTGGATTAGTTCAGCACGTCTATGTTGTTGTTTTAATTCTTCTAATTGAGGTAACAGCGTCCGTTCTGCTGCATCTGCTCCCCCATTAGACCTTGCCGACGCCATGTTGCTTTAAACCAGCTTTGATTATTATTGTTATAAAATTCGTACAAAAATACCTCAACTGAAGCCAAAAGGCTACAGTTAGCGGATTCTTTTTTCACCCAAACTACGAAATAAAATCAACGGCTTAGGAATTTATAGCCCTTCTGTCATAAATTCGATAGCTGCTTTGATTTCTTCATCTGAACAGTTCATACACGTGCCTTTCGCAGGCATCGCATTAAAACCTTCAAGGGCGTGTTTTAGCAGGGTATCCAGGCCTTTCTCCAGACGAGGCCCCCAATCACCGGCATCTCCCTTCTTGGGTGCATTCAATACACCTGCACCATGACAGGCGATACATGCGCCACCATACACATCGCTGCCAGAACGTGGTCCCGATGCGGCGGCCGACTTTTCTTCTGCTCCCGCCACATGCACTCGTCCAACCGGAGCAATACGCGCTTTAATATCATCTTCGGTGCTTTGTTGAGCATGAACAGTACCAGCAATCACACTGGCAAACGCGATTATGGCAAGGGCTTTAAGATTCACTGTATTCTCCCGCATGTGACAGACAGAAAAGAAACATTACAACTTTCAGGGTTATTATAATGGTTACTTTTTGACTAACAACTATTTACCATAGAACAAATTATTGCCAGTGAAAGTTTAATAATCAGCCAGTTAGTGTGTCATCTGCGCCGCTTTTAACAATAACTGCACTCCGGCAAAAAAGGCGGTGGCCTCAAAAATTCGCTTGATGTATTTGGTTTGAATACGACTCGCCCACCAGGCGCCCAACCAGGATCCAACAAACGCAGCAGGCACCAGCCACATGACCCAACCCCATACCACTTGTCCGGTAACGCTGAAGCCAAGTGCACCTGAAAAATTCCATAACAACCCCACCCAAATTAAAGTGTGTTGTGTCGCTGAACGGTAATCCAGTCTATACCAACGTACCAGCCACATGGTCACCAGTAAGCCGGTGCCACTGGTCAGCGAGCCATTTAAGACGCCTATAAATGCCAGCACCAAAACGCCGATAATCTGATGCGATAGCGTCATCTTGGTTTCGGTGTTCGAAACCGTCCCTAGCCCCTTATTCAGAAAAGAATATAACGACAACAGAATATTCAGCAGCCCGACCATGACAATACCGGGTTGTTCTGGAATCCAACTGACGATTTGTGTGCCAAAGACCACGCTGGGTACACCAACCCAGATAAGCAACCAACTGGTGGAACGTTTAAGGGCCCGCTGTTTAAAAATATGGGCACCAGCACCAAGGCCTAACGCAACCGTGGTGACTTTATGCGTCGCTAAGGCTGCTGCCAATGGCAACCCCATCCAAATAATCCCGGGCAGCTGTAATAAACCTGCGCCGCCGCCGGCCATCGCCGACATTAGGTTGGCAAAAAAGCCAACCAACACCAATTCTACTTGTTCCACTTATACTTACTCACGCCTGTTATTGCTCACCGTTAGCGCGAATAGTCACTTTCACGTTTATTGCTCCACTGCGCAGAGTTGCGCGCATACCATCATATACCGGCTTTGAATATTGCAGAAGGTGAAGGCCGCAAACAGTGGGCAATCTGTCTGAAAGAGGCATCGCTTTTGATTTGGTGAATCGGGCAGAGACGTTTATATTGGCGCTCAGGCGCAAAAAATAAACAGTAAGCATGACAACACGCTCCATCGAACTTGTGGTATTTGATTTAGACGGCACCCTGCTCGACAGTGTTCCGGATTTAGCCAGCGCAGCCAATCAAACTCTGGACAGGTTAGGTTATCCAATGCTGCCACAAAACCTCATTAGAGATTTTGTTGGAAATGGCGCCGATGTGCTGCTCGCTCGTGCGCTTAGTGGCGGTATCGACATTGATCCAGCACTGTCTGCTGAGCTGCGCCAGCAGGCACGCATACTTTTTGATGCCTTTTACGCCGATACGCAACACCGCCAAAGCCAGCTCTATCCAACGGTAAAAACAACATTACGTAAATTGCAGACAGCCGGCATAAGCATGGCTTTGCTGACCAATAAGCCCAGCCAATTTATTCCAGCCATTTTGGCGCAACATGATATCGCCGAATGCTTTATCGATATCATTGGCGGCGATACTTTCAGTCACAGAAAACCGGATCCTATGGCATTGCACTGGCTGATGGCGAAACATCAGTTATCCCCGGAACAAGTCCTGATGGTTGGTGACTCAAAGCATGATATTCAGGCTGCCAAAGGCGCATGCTGTTATGCCTTTGGCCTGACCTATGGTTATAACCACGGGGAACCAATCCAGGCATCCCGCCCTGATTTTGTGGGTGATCAATTAAGTGATTTGCTCGACATACTCTCATTAGATGATGAGGTTTTTACAGATCAGTTAGCTGCGTTAGCTAACCAATGATCCGTTATTCTGATTCGCGTAGCCTTAAAAAGCTCGCGAATCTGGGTAGTCCATTTTTCGTCAGCCCATAATATTTGTAGGTTACTGTCGCACCAAGTGCGGGTGGGTGGCGACGTTGCTCATCAGTGAAGCCAGATCCAAGCTTAAACTGGCGGCCATCGTCGGTTTCCACCAGCAATGCACCAAGCATGTTTTGATATTTTCCCTTGCCCGGCAGATGCCCTATGACTCTGGCTTCTGCATCTGCGTAGGTTTTCAGTTTCAGCAACTGATCACTGCGGCCATCCGAATATTGTGCATCCTGATGATGCAACATCAGGCCTTCCGCCCCTTCTCGCACCAAACGTTCAAGCAATTGAATCAATGCCTGCTCTGAACCGATTCGAAATTGTTCAATCATAACCAGAAACTCGGACACATGCTGTTCCTGCAAGTCACGCATGGCGGCGACTCGCTGACTAAAGCTGCCGCCATGTTCAGGCAGGTCAAAGACCATAAAGCGAACCGAATGCCAACTATCACCCGGTTGCAGATCCAAAACCGTACTACTCACCGCTTCAAATTGCTGGCGTCCAATCCATAATTCACCATCCATCATCTGCGCCGGAAAATCTTGTGTAAACCAATCTGGCGCATAGATAGGGTGCCCATTGCGGGTAACAAGATTATGGCCATCCCATCGGGCTCGAATACCGTCAAGCTTTTCGCTGATCCAGTATTGACTAACAACCACACCTTTATGATATGTCTGCGCCAGCTGGACACCGGTTGCCAAACTCTTAGCCGCAGTAAGCAGTATCCACATAAACAAGGTTGCACACAGCAGCGGTTTGATAATAGCTTTCCTTAGCATGTCATATCCTTTTGTCAGGAGAATATAAATACTCTAGCCCATCATCTGCGCAGCTACGAACCTTGCCAAGGTAAACACAATTTTTGCGCCCGTTTCAGAGTACCTTAAGATTTCTCTGTCAGGCTTAATCAAACTCTTATTATGATCTTAAGCTGTTATGACGTTATCGCTCGCCTATTCCCAGTCAGATAAACGCCACATTTTTACCGCATTAGGCTTTTTTGCACTTGCCATTTTTAGCCAATACAGCGGCCTCGACCTGGCTATCGCATCCGTCATATACCAATTCGATAATCAGCATTTTGCCACCGATAACGTGGTCTTAGATCGTGTATTTCACCATGATGGTCGTTATCTGGTTGGCGGGGTAATGCTTACTCTCATCATTATGACGCTAGTTGGTGTGCGCAAAAACAGTCTCCTACGTCCATATCTTCGTTTCAGTAGTTACATGTTAAGCGCCAGTTTGCTGTGTATTCTCGCTATTGCCATGCTCAAGCATCTCACCACCTTGCCCTGCCCATGGGATACGCAAACCTTTGGCGGCACACGCGCTTATGTCGGCTGGTTTTCAATGTTTGCCGCCAATCTGCCTGTGGGTAATTGCTTCCCATCAGGGCATGCATCCGGTGGTTATGCACTGTTAAGTTTATATTTTGCAGGTAGCAGAATGTTACCGGCCACGCCCAAATTTTCCCGGTACTGGCTACTGGTACCCGGCATTCTGATTGGCGGTGCGTTTGGGGTTGCACAACAGCTACGAGGCGCGCACTATCTGTCACACGATTTCACCACCATAGGTTTGTGTTGGTTACTTTGCGCAATAACCAGCTACCTCTTTTTACCTCGTGGCAACCAAAATAAGGCTCGCCAGCCCACTGCTCGCTTAGCATTACAGGAATCATAAAATGCCCGCCAATAGCCGTACCCAAGATCCCCATGCTCCTTTGGTCAACAAACCCAATGGCAGTGGCCTGATGCGAATATTCAAAGCCGCCCAGTGTTCACTGGCTGGCTTTGCCAGTGCCTGGAGGCACGAATCGGCCTTTCGTCAGGAGTTATTGATGGCAGTTTGTCTGACGCCTGTCGCCTTTGTACTGGCATCGTCACGAGAGCAACTTTTGCTGCTAATTGGCTGTCTGGTATTTATCCTGTTTGCTGAAATGCTGAATTCCGCTATCGAAGCCCTGGCCGATGCCATCACACTGGAACATCATCCTTTAATTGGCCGGGCCAAAGACATGGGTTCCGCGTGCGTGTTTATCGCTTTGATGTTTTTTGCGCTGGTATGGGGAGATACTCTTCTGCGCTGGCTATAGCGAATTTTCACCCCAAAAAAAGCGGGCATCTGAGGCCCGCTTTTGATTTTTATCTCTGTTACTCAATCAAATCATGCATGGTTTTGATTGAGGGTAACTTGCGTTCCGGCTGATAAAACAAGCGATTAAGGCGACCAAGCAAGTTCACCTTGCGGCTCGGGTCGTGAGACTTCACCCTATGCTCACTGGTGGTTTGCAAAAACTCCCAGGGCTGTAAATCCAGATGGCGAATATGCTCTTCTGTGATCCCCTGTTCACGAATCGTCGTCAAAATACGTTCCGTCTTACTTTCGTTAATCGGAATAATCACATTCTGATAGATGTCATTCACTGGTCCGCCAATGGCTTCCAGCGTATGGTTGATGGCCTGCCAAATCTCATCGTGGCCATGATGCTCGCCTGACGGCGCGTAATAACCCATGATTTCCCATTCCAGCTCAGCGTTACTGACTGCGATTGAGCTATCCACTTCTTCGGAATAGGACAAATCCGGGTTAGCCCCTATGTTATAGGCATCCACCGACATGCCCACGCACATGACCAAATCGCCCATCGCTGCCTTATTTTGATACAACGCCTCAAAGGCCGCGCGTTTTACCCCCATCCAGCCATGCACTAAAGGTGGCACCTGAGCAAAATGGCGCACATCATCGGGTAAATCTTCGCCGAACTTCTCAATCATCAATGGCACAGGATCCTGACTCGGATTGTCCTCTGGCAACCAGACTTCGTATTCCTGACGGTTATCGCCCTTGCCACGGCTTTTAATGCCGTAAGAAAGGTTAATTGGCCGACATATACTGCGATCTTCATCAATGCGGTGAAAATATTCGGAACGTAAACGTTTGATAAAAGGCGCATCCAGGCCCGCCAGAGCGGCAGTCGGATAACGGTAGCCAATGTCGCTATTGGCGATAGAAGTAAAGGTCTGTACCGAATCGGCGAGCAAACTTTTCACGCCGCGTAACAGTCCGACGCTGGGCACCACAATGCTGCGCTCGGGTTCAATATTTAGTCGCTGGCCATCCGGGCCAATAAATTTTGGGGTTTTATGGTATTCGTAACCTGAAAGCCCTAATGCTTCCAGGGCCTGATCACGCACCTTGGCCATTTCCACAAACAAGGTAGCGTGGTCACGAACATGTTTGAATAATGGTCGTTCAATTGCCATTTGTTCTTCCCTCCAATGACACACTCACCTAAACCCAGTGTGCCACAAAACCAGCGGAAGAAAAGCACAGCTGATATTGGCCCGACCAACGTCCCTAATGACTGAAAGTATTTGCCTTGTTGGTCGCTCCCTTTCCTGATGACGTTTTCCAGCTACGCATTCGGCAGCCCACCAGCGCATACAAGGCGATAAATCCGTAACAGGGCAAGGTCAGCATATAGGCATGGGTAATCGAGGTCCATTCCGCCAGCTTGCCAAACAGCAGCGGTAAAATAGCACCACCAGCGATCCCCATAATTAATAGCGCAGAACCACGCGCAGTAAAGCGCCCTAGATCCGCCAGTGCCAAGGGCCATACCGCTGGCCAGACAATGGCGTTTGCCAGGCCAAGCAAAGCCACATACACCACAGGGTCTGGGAGTGCTGGTAAACCCGCCCATACCCACACTATCTCAGATACACGATTACTGGCTGGATTTGAGCTGATAATCATCAACGCCAGTACCATACCCAACAACGCGGAACATACCAGCATCTTGCGCTGAGAAATCACCTTGGGAATCAACACCAGACCTAACACATACCCCACCACCATAAACGCCATGGTATAAGAAGTCAGCGACATCGCCCCTGGCACATTTAGCTTAGACCCCAGCAGGCCTATGGTATCACCTGCAATGACCTCAACCCCGACATAACAAAACAGTGTCACCACACCCAAAATCAAATTCGGGAATTGCCAAATGCTTTGTGCTGACTGCACATCTGTCGCTGATGCTTTTGCTTCATCGTTTTCCAGTTCAGGTAAGCCCGAAAACCGCAGGGCTACCGCCAGAATCAGCAAAGCTATCGCCATGCCCAAGTAAGGTAACACCAGGCTATCGGCCAGCTTTGCAATCTGTATGGTTTGCTCAGCTGGTGATAATTGCGCGACAGACTGCGCGGTAATACCGGAGAATTCTCCCATCACCAGAATGCCGAACATCATAGGTGCCAGCCAACCCGCACCTTTATTTAAAATCCCCATGATGGAAATTCGCGCTGCGGCACTTTCGCTCGGACCGGCCAGCACCAGATAGGGATTAGATGCAGTTTGTAAAATGGTTAAGCCCGCCCCAACAATAAACTGGGCCACCACAAAAATGCCAAAACGCTGCATTTCGGCCGCCGGTATAAACAACAAACAGCCCAGTGCAATCAGGCCTAAGCCCAGGGTCATGGCATTGCGATAGCCGGTGCGATTAAGCACATAAGACATAGGCAGCGCCATCACCACATAGGCAATGTAAAAGCTGAAGGCAATAAACAAAGCCTGACTATCACTTAACTCACAAACAATCTGCAAAAAGGGGATCAGTGCACCGTTAAGCCAGGTGATAAATCCAAACACAAAAAAGAGTGTGCCTATGATCACCAGTGCATTTAACTGGGAAGCGGTTGACGATGTTTGCATGCCTGCATCTCCTACGTAGGTTGTCGTTATTCTTGTAAATTACCCTGTAACCACACTTGTTTCACCGCTAGACTGTGTTGGTCCAGCAACAGCATATTGGCCTGACTGCCCTGTTTCAGGCTGCCTATCTCTGCCGCCAGCCCCAGGTATTCTGCCGGGGTGGTACTCGCCATGCGCAGACAGGATGCCAGCTCATAACCCAGATCATGACAGGTATTGATAAGCGCCTTATCCATCGTCAGAGCAGAGCCAGCCAGGGTGCCATCTGCAAGGGTGAGTTTGTCGCCCACCCGCGTTACCGTCTGGCCGTCGTATTCAAATTCGGTAACATCGCTGGCCGCCTGAGCCATGGCATCCGTCACCAGCATAATCCGTTCAGCCCCTTTTACCTTGATGGCCAAAGCCGCACTTTTGGGGTGCAAATGCAGGTGATCCACAATCAGGCCACAGTACACACTATCAAACCACAGTGCCGCGCCCACCATACCCGGCGCTCGCCCTTCCAACGCAGACATAGCATTAAATAAGTGAGTGACGCCGTCTGCACCTGCGTTTATCGCCATAGCTGCGGTGTCAAAATCCGCATTCGAGTGACCTAAACACACTTTCACCCCAGCATTTACCAGAGTGCGAATATCCTCAGTCCTAACCGCTTCGGGTGCGAGAGTCACAATGACCTTGCCTAAATCCTGACGAGTAAACAGGGCCAGTTCCTGTGCCGATAGAGGTCGAATATACTGACTGCTATGCATGCCTTTTTTAGCCTGGCTAATATGGGGACCTTCAAAATGCACGCCGATAACACTTTGGTCCTGCCCTTGCGCTAACACACTGGCAACGGCATCGGCTGCCCGCTGCATCGCGGCAAAATCGTCGGTGATCACGGTGGGTAACATACTGGTGGTGCCATGACGCAAATGCGCCAGGGCCATTTGACGCAAGGTTGCGATATCCGGAGTCAGGTTAAATTGCACTCCTCCACCGCCATTAACCTGCACATCTATAAACCCCGGCGTCAACAGACCGTCGAGAATCTGGGCATTTTCAGGCGACGCATTCGCCGTTAGTTCAACCACCCTGCCGTCACTTACGCTTAGGCACACATTGTTATACAGTGTTTCACCATCAAACAGCGCACGGGCAAAGTAACGCGTAACCTGTGAACTCATAGGGTTTCCGTCACTTTTTTCAAACCTTTGGGGTTATCCGGATCAAAGCCCATCTGCCGGGCAATCTGTTCAATATCCAGATAAAAACGCTGCATCACCAACAACGGCTGCAAGCGACTGACAAAATCAGAAGCTGCATCACCAATGCTATGCACGGTTGCACCGCGGGCCTGAATATCGGCAAGACTTTGTTTGTGTACCTCAAGGGTTTCATCCGCCAGCGTCACATCAATTAATTCCACACCGCGATTGAGCAAAGACACAGGTCCGTGAATAAACTCGGCACTACTGAATGCCTCAGCCTGAATGCCGCAAACCTCTTTCATTTTCAGCGCCATCTCCAGCGCAATGGCATAGCCAAACGCCCGGCCTAGTACCACACAATGACGAATGCCATGAATAGCATTCAGATCTAGCCGTGCAGGGGCATTAATCACCTGTTGTAACTGGGTAGGTAAGCCATTCAAGCCAGCCAGCAAATTCGCATCCTGTTTCCAGTACGCCACCAGACTCACCAGTGCGGCTAAACTGGCCAGATAGCTTTTCGTTGCAGCCACGGCCAGCTCAGGTCCGGCCCTCAGAGGAATAAATACATCCACCAGCGCCGCCAGTGGTGAGCTTTCGTCATTGACCAAGGCCACACACAGTGCGCCTGCAGCTTTGGCCATGCGTGCCTGGGCTAAAATATCCGGGCTGCGACCAGACTGAGAAATCACGATCACCAGCGCCTTATCCAGGCGTAACGTTTGCTGAAATACGCTGCTGACAGAGGGTGCAGCCGAACACACAGGCAAGCCTAGTTCCACTTCAATCAGGTATTTGGCAAATACTCCGGCATGATCCGAAGTACCGCGACCAATCATATACACCATAGTGGGATCACGAGCCTGCACCAGAGATACAAACTCTTGGTATAGCGCTGCGTTTTGCTTAAGTTGTTCAGCAATGATGGCGGGGGTTTCTTTGGCTTCGCTCGCCATTAAAGAAGAAATCTGGGTCATATCACTACTCCTGAGAAAACACCTGTTTAGCCAGGCTCACCGCCCCATATTCGGGTGAACATAAGGGAGACTCTAATTTGCGCTGACAGCCTTCCGACAACCAGGGCAGCAAGCGGGTTGCTACACCACCAATCAGGCTGAGACGTCTGGGCTTAGCGGCTGATAAACGATGAATAACAGCTTCAACGTAATCCGCACCAGTCTGAATAATACTGACTGCAAGTGGGTCGTCGCTCTCGGCCGCTTTCAATACCAGAGGGGCAAAAGTTGCAAACTCTTTAGGGGCGTAATGCAGGGTCTTAGCCACTATATCCACGCGGCTGCTGGTGCCAAGCTGATTACACACCAACTGAGTTAACGGGCCGGTTTCCAGCAGGCCATCCAGCGCATCCAGGGTTGAACTAATTGCCTGCCAGCCTAACCAGGCGCCGCTGCCTTTATCCCCCAGCGGAAAGCCATGGCCACCTATATAGGTATGCTCACCGTCAACACAGGCAAATGCCGATGAACCGGTACCAGAAATAACAATCCCGCCTTCTTCGCCACCATGTGCGCCTAAACAGGCAATGTGTAAATCCGTGGTAATTTTCAAAGCTTTAAAAGGATGCTGCCACGCCTCAACTACTGCCATATATTGGGGGATATTCACGCCTGCTAACCCTACCGCCACATAACAATGGTCGAGCTGAGATACGGCAAAACCTGCTCGGCTCAACGCCATGTGGCTGGCATCCAGCATCGACTCAAACGCCTGCTGTGGATTTTGTGCTGGATTAGCCGGGCCAGAAATCGCTTCGGCCAGCAACTCCCCCTGGGCGTTTTCCAATCTGGCTTTGCACTTAGTGCCGCCGCCATCCAGGCCAATAAAAAGTGGAATGTTTGCCGCCACGACGAATACCTCTCTGCGCCCCTGTACAAACCTCAAGGGCGATACTGAATCTAACTTGCTAACTTAGGGCCGGCTGGCCCGAAGACGAAAATCTAAATCTTGACGAATATCTGCTTCTTGAACATCCACCACACCAAGCCAAAGCACACGCTTAAGAACATCAGAATCCAAATGGCTGAACTGATCACCGCCGACATGCCCAGGCCCAAACTCCAGTTCACGTAAGCTTCGTGAATCGAAATACCGTTTATTTCAATATCCAGCACTTTCTCCAGCGCCACATGAAAAACGTAAGCAGTAATGGCATTAGCCCCAAATACCTGCGCCACGTAGGTGCCTTTGCGGTACTGACGAATGTCGGTACACCAAAGTAAAAATGCCAGGATCATGCTGCCCATACCACCGGTGATCAGTACAAAGGAACTGGTCCAGATTTGCTTAATCGCCGGAAACACCAGACTCCAGACACACCCAAGTGCAAAACAACCAAAACCAAACACGAATAGATGCATCACGGTGCTGGTTAAATCTTTCGATCGTAAAATGCACCAGCCCATGATCATGCCGATAATGCCGGTAACCACAGCAGGGAAGGTACTTAGCAGACCTTCCGGGTCCCAGTCACCGCGCCACAACATGCCCGGCATAAACTGATCAAACCAATTGATAATGTTGGCACCACGCTCCAGTTGTCCGGCAACCATTCCCGGCGCCGGCACCCACAAAATAAACAGCCAATAGCCCACCAGCAGCGCCGCTGCCGTGATCAGTACCTGACGCATGGAACAATACAGCGCCAGTAAGCAACAGACGCAATACACCAGCGCAATTCGCTGCAGCACACCTAACACCCGCACTTCGGCGAAATGGGTGTACATCAGGTTCACCGCCATACCTAATCCAAACAGGATCAGGGTGCGTTTAAATACCTTACGTACCAAGGGCCCTTTATCGACCTGACCAGATTGGGCGTTCTTGAAACCCAGACTGATCGCCACACCCACAATCAGGATGAAAAACGGGAATACCAGGTCGGCGAAATTGACGCCTTCCCAGTAAGCATGAGAAAACTCACCAAATGTATTTGGACTGTTGACCACTATCATGCTGATAATGGTCAGCCCCCGGAAAATATCCAGCGCGAACAGGCGCGGTTGCTTTATGGATGTTGTCATTGCTTTGGGCTCACTGCGGCAATTGTTTATTTTCTAATCTTACGCTACCCCTCCAATGTCAACGTTGTCAATAAACAAATTGAAAAAAGTTTGAACAGCAGGTTTTCACCCGAGACTGGTGTCGATAAGTTGCGCCACTCGGGTAAAATCTCTATTCTGGCTGCGTAATTGTTGTGAGAAGGCAGCTAATGAAGAAACCAACGATCAAGGATGTGGCCAAACTGGCGGAAGTGTCATTTAAGACAGTTTCCCGTGTGGTAAACAATGAGGAAAGCGTGAGTGAGCAGGTTCGCGCACGGGTTCAGGAAGCCATTAAAAAACTCAATTATCAGCCCAACCATACCGCCCGGTTAATGCGTAAAGCACCATTTTCCCTTGCCTTCGTCTACGACAACCCCAACAGCCATTACGTGATCCAGATGCAAAATGGGATCATTTCTCAGTGCCGGGCCAAAGGTTTTGAATTGGTGATCCACCCCACCGATTCGAAGTCGGAAGAGGTGGGTAAAGAGCTGGCCGCGATGATCGGCTCCAAGCAGATTGGTGGCGTCATTTTAACCCCACCACTGTCAGAAAACCGTGAACTGCTGACCTACCTGCTCAATCACGACGCCAAGGTAGTGCGCATTCTGTCTGGCGCCGAAGCACCGGATGCATTGGCGCCTGTGGTCTATGTCGACGATATCGATGCCGGTGAAAAGATGACTCAATACCTGTTACAGCAAGGTCATCAGCAGATTGCCTTTCTGGGCTATCATCCGGCCCACGAATCCAGTAAGGGCCGTTTGCGCGGCTATCAGCTGGCCCACGACAACGCCAACATCAGTGTTGATCGCAACCTGATTATCGACGGTGAATTTACCTTTGAGTCGGGCATGCAGATGACCAAACGCCTGCTTGCTCAACCCAAATTACCCACCGCCATCTTTGCCTGTAACGATGAAATTGCGGCAGGTGCGGTGTTTATGTGCCGCTTGCAGGGCTACAAAATTCCGGAAGATATATCCATTGTCGGCTTCGAAAACAGCCCCTTCTCACTGCAAACCTGGCCCCCACTAACGACGGTCAATCAACCCAACGTTGAGATCGCTGCCCGGGCAGCTGCCATGGTTATCGACATGATGCAGGATGATAAAAATCATACTGTCGAGTCATGTGGATTTCAGTTGGATTTAGTCCTGCGCGATTCGGTCTGCGCCCCAAATAACACGCCTGATTAAGCCTGTTTACCCCGTTCACATTTTCGTCATCGGCTTGAAATAAATTCAATTTGACAACGTTGACAAGATAAAAAAGCGGTGGTAGCGTCAATTCAAAGTGATGAAAAAATCACCGCGATGGCGCCAGTAAAAGTCAACAGGTAGTCGGTGTTGTACTGGTAACGCTCATCGGACATAACAACTAAATCCAACAAGTAGGAAACACAACTATGAGCATGTATCCAGGAGTAAAGACCCTTCAAAAGTCGTTACTTGCCAGCGCGGTTTTACTCGCCTGTGCAAGCCCTTTGGCAGCCCATGCCCAATCAGCCGACGAAGCAGCAGCGGAAGACGATAGCCTTGAACGCATTGCGATAACCTATCGCTCAAGCCTTGTCGCTGCTGCCGCCCTGAAAAAAAGTGATTCGAAAGTCACGGATGTGATCACCTCGGAAGACATTGGTAAGTTTCCAATGGAAAATATCGCCGAAGCGATCCAGCGTATCCCTGGCGTACAAATTTCTAACCTGAATGGTCGCGGTTCGACCATTAGCGTACGTGGTTTAGGCTCGCAGTTTGCCCGCACCACAGTCAACGGCCAAAGCATGGCCAGTGCCGATTTCACCAGCGGTTTCCGTTTCGATATTATCCAGTCTGAACTGGCCTCCACCATTGAAGTAGTGAAGTCTCCTACGGCGGATATGGACAGCGGCGGCCTGTCGGGCACCATCAATATCGACACCACGTCACCGCTGTCTTACAGCGAGCGCAAGATTCTGGCATCGGTAAAAGGTCAGTATTCTGAGTTCTCCCCCACCGACAGCGTCACCCCTAAAGCAAACGTGACCTATATCGACCAATTCGCCGATAACACGCTGGGGATTTTCCTCAATGCCGGTTATCAGGAGCTGGACGATCGTGTCGATAACTTCTGGATGGGTCGCTGGTTTCAGGATGATGACGGTAACTACTATCCGCGTCGTCCGCGTTATCGCCGTATAGATCGCGAAACCAAACGCTACCTGTTTAACGGTGCCGTGCAGTGGCAGCCAACGGCTAACTTTGAAACCAAGCTGACAGCGGTTTACACCTCAGACGATACCTTCCAGGATTTGAACCAGCAGGTATTTCTGTTCGATCGTGACGAAATCACCCTGTTGGGCGAAGCCAAAGATGGCGCCTACACCCAGGTTCAAATCAACGACTTCACTCTCGAAAATAACCGCCAGTTAGAAGATAAAGACGCCACCAGCAAAGCCTTCACTCTGGAAGCCAAATATCAGTTAGATGACTGGTCTTTGTCAGGTGTGTTGCACTACACCAAAGGTGATGCCAAACACGGCGAAGAAGCGGCCATTTTAGGCACTGTGATTTCAGAAGCTACCATGGATATTTCAGACCGAAATGACGTGGTATTTAATATCGCAGATGACCTCACCGATCCTGATTTATATCCTTACGACATGCCACGTAACGAATACCCTAACGGCGCTACCCGTTACATGGAATCTGACGAAAAGGCCGCCCAGTTTGATGCCAAACGCATGTTCTCGGATGGCTGGTTAAGTTCTATCGAAATGGGACTGAAATATCGTCAGGAAAGCTTCGACCGTGAAGTTTACCGTACCGACCGCGCTGCCATTGGTGAAGCGGATCCAGACGATTTGCCATTGATGTCTGAATACAATTTCATGGTGACCGACTTCCTGGATAACCAGATGAGCATCCCTCACGCCTGGATTGCCCCGGACATTCAGGCTTACCGGGATGCGCTGGAAGCAGAAGGTGCCACAGTACCTACCCTGTTTGCGGCACAATCCAGCTATGGCATCGAGCGTGATATTTTCTCTGCCTATTTAAAGGCAAACTTTGAGGCTGAACTTGGTGGCTTCCCGGTGCGTGGTAACCTGGGTGGTCGTTTTGAATCGACTGACCGTACCATCAACTCCTACCTAACGGGGGATACCCACCCGGATAACGAAGAAATTAAACTGGCCATCGGCAAATACAGTACCGATTACAGCTACGATAACTTCCTGCCCAGCCTGAACCTGGTCGTCGAACTGAGTGATGAAGTACAGGCGCGTTTTGCCGCAGCCAAAGTACTGGTGCGTCCAATCATGACATCAAGCACGCAAATTGCGGCGTCTGAAACTTCAGCCAGCAACTCCTATGGCACCACCACCTATACCATCGATTTAGGTCAGCCCAACATGAAGGCCATGACCGCGAATCAGGCGGATTTGGGACTGGAATGGTATTACGGTGACGGCGACAGCTTAACCTTCACCCTGTTCCGCAAAGACATCAAAAATGGTTCGGTGAGCGAGTATGTGTGTCCGTCCAGCTACGATGGCACCTCGTTAAGTTCTGATGGCGTCGATTGCGTGGATAGCGAAGGCAACATTTATGAAATCAGCAGCACCTACAACGATGACTCTACCCTGACCATCGATGGCTATGAAATTGGCTGGAACCAGGGCTTCGATAACATTCTGCCGATCCCTGGCTTTGGCTTTAGCGCCAACTACACCAAGATCAACGCCGATGAAACCGAAGACTTTGTGCTGACCAACTCATCAGAACAAACCTGGAACATGATCGGTTACTGGGAAAACGAGACGTTCAGTGCCCGTGTGGCCCTGAACCATCGCAGTCCCTATCTGCAGGATAGCACCGATGCCTTCTTTGCCCGTGAAGGACGGGTGGTCGACGGCCGCAATCAAATCGATTTGCTGCTCAGCTATAACGCCACCGACAACCTGAACGTGCGCTTTGGCGCCCTCAATATCAACGGCAATGATGAGGAAGCGTATCTGTCTGACGATGTGCCTGTGTGGCAAACCACCAGCATCATCGGCACCAGTTACTACCTGAGCCTTATCTACAGCATGTAGTCGACTCCGTTGGATGGCAGGGTTAGCGAAACCTTTTGCTAACCCTGCCACTTTTTATTTAGTCTGGACAATTCACTTACCCTGAATACCACTATCTGAGAGATGTTTATCGTGCCAAGTTTTCCCTTTACCTTAGCTAAAATGCCACTGGCCCTGGCATTCTCTTTTGCCCTCAGTGCCTGTGGTCAACAACCAACAGATTCTGCTCCACAAACGCCTGAAAGCCAGGCGCTGCACAGTGTATTTGAGCGCGCGACACATTCCCCACTGGCAAACTGGACGTTTGAGATCCAGCCCGATGCTCAGCAATCACCTTGGTATCAAATCAGCGTCGAAGACAATCAGCTTATCGCCAAAGGAAACTCGCCATCATCGGTGGCCTACGGCACTTACCAGTATATGCGCCAGCTTGGCGCTATGTCGGTGAGTTGGGAAGGCCAGCGCATTGCCCTGCCCGAGCAGCTTGCCGACTACAGCGGCAATAAAACCCAAAGCCAGTTTGATCTACGTACCTATTTAAACGTCTGTGCCTACGGCTATTCCATGCCCTGGTGGGGCTGGGATCGCTGGCAACAGGAAATCGACTGGATGGCCATGCATGGGGTGAATAACCCGGTGGCAATGGAAGGTCAGGAATATGTGTGGCAAAAACTTTGGCAGGAATTTGGCGTCGATAATGACAACCTGCAACAGTATTTCTCCGGCCCGGCCTTTGCGCCCTGGCAACGCATGGGCAATATCGAAGGCCATCAGGGGCCATTGCCACAAAGCTGGATCGATAAAAAACATGCCCTGCAAAAGCAAATTCTTACCCGCATGCAGGCACTAGGCATGCAGCCTGTGGTGCCTGCCTTTAGCGGCTATGTACCCAAGCAATTCCTTGCCCTGTTCCCGGATGCAAAAATTACTGCCATGCCAAAATGGACGGGCTTTGAACACGAAACCTATTGGCTCGACCCGGCCGACCCGCTGTTTGCCAAAGTCGCCAAACGTTTTATCGAGCTTTACACCCAGGAATATGGCGAACATCAGTATTACCTGTCGGATGCCTTTAATGAAATGCTGCCGCCCGTTACCGAAGATAACCGCTATGCGGATTTAGCCTCTTACGGCGAGCGCATTTATCAGTCGATTCAACAGGTTGTGCCCGATGCGACCTGGGTAATGCAGGGCTGGATGTTTGGTGCCGACGAAGAGTTTTGGGACGAAGCCTCTATTGAAGCATTCTTAAGTAAAGTGCCTAACCAACATACCCTGATCCACGATATCGGTAACGACCGCTACCACGTTTGGCAACGCACTCAGGGCTTTATGCAAAAGCCGTGGATTTTCGGCTTTATCCATAATTACGGTGGCAGCGATCCTGTCTACGGCGACTTCAACGACTATGTGACCCAGCTAAATACAGTTAATAACTCGCCCATCGCGGGCAATGTGGCAGGCTTTGGCGTGTTCCCCGAAGGCATTAACAACAACTCCATCGTCTACGAGTTTTTGTTCGACCTGCCCTGGCAACAGGGGGATGTCAGCACCCAAACCTGGCTACAGCAATATACCCAGGCCCGCTACGGCAAAACCTCAGATGCTTTACTCAGTGCCTGGGACAACATAGAGCAAGGTGCGTTTGGTGTACGTTACTGGACATCCCGTTGGTGGGAAGGCTCCGCCGGTGCCTACCTGTTATTCAAACGTCCCACCGAGGCCATTACTGACTTCCCCGGACATCCCGGCGATCTCGCCAAATTGGATGCAGGCATTCAGCAATTATTGGCCTTAGCACCGCAATACCAAGATGCGCCACTGTTTACCTATGACCTGGTGGATTTAGTTAAACACGCCACCTCACTGCATGTGGATTTGATGCTGCAAGATGCAGTCAGCGCCTATCAGGCCAAAGATTTCGCCAAAGGCGATCAACTGATGAAAACCATTAGAAGTAAGGTTGAAAAGCTCGATTTACTCTTGGGCATTCATCAGGAAAGCCTGACCAGCTGGCTTACCGATGCCGCCGCTTATGCCGATAACGACCAAGAGCGTTTGTACTATCAGCACAACGCCCGCCTGCAAATTACCCAGTGGGGTGGCCCTAAACTGAAAGACTACGCATCTAAAGCCTGGCAAGGCATGTACTTAAGTTACTACCTGCCAAGGTGGGAACACTTTATGGCCCAGTACAAAGAAGACCTGCAAAGCAATCAGCGCGACAACAGCGACGCCCGCCAGCAAAGCCTGATTGAGTGGGAAGCCAACTGGATTGAGCAAACGGACATTCCCACACATCGCCAGCCAAAACAGCCTGTAGCGTTAGCCCAGGAGATAGTGGCAGATTTAGGCCAGTAGGTTTGTTTGTTGATTGAGTCTAGGTGTGGTGAGAAACGGAGGCTTGGCCTCCGTTTTCACATAAGGTATGCCCTGTAAGTAACCGGCAAGAGTTCGCTATAATCCGAAAGCTTACCTTCCAAACAGAACAGTTTCGGAGCAGCATAGAATTTATGAAGTCGATAGAGGTGATATTGCTGATGGTTGTCTTCCGCAAATCGTCTCTCATTTTCAGTAACATAGAACGGTGTATACTTTCCATACCGTGTTGTCTTAACTTCAATAAACCTCTCTGTTCCATCTTCTTCGAATGATAAAATATCAAATCCAGCCTGAGGACCAACTTCAACAGCTACATGTTTAACTTTTTCAGCAAGAGTTTCTTTACCAAGAGCTTTTAACCTCGCCCTCTCAAATTCGATAACGCACTTTTCTCCTAAATCGCCAAGCATTTGATTTTCAGCTTCTCTTTGGAAAAAATTGATAGAATTTCTATACTCCCCCCTAATTTCTCGGACTTGTTCAGTATTCAGTTCTCTTCTTGGAGCTTTTTCTAGAATACTTAAGATATTAGGTATCAATGGTGCTTTACCGACAGAGTCAATGGATTCCAGCATGAACTTACGAAGATGTGATTTTTGTGCCCAACACGCAGCAACAACCTCTGGCAGTAATGACTTTTGGATATTAGTTCGAGGTTTATAGCCATCAATAAAAGGAATTCCCATGTTTTGCAAAACTGCACTGATATTCTGATGTTTAAACTCAATAGAGCCATTGCTTCGATTACTTAATATGGATAAAAGCGCAGCTCTGTGCTGTGACTTACTATACTTTAGCTGCCTCAACTCCTTTTCTAACATTTCAAAGTAGTCAAACACTATCAATTCAACTTCTTTTCGACTCCATTCATTTTTCACTTTTCATAAACCTAGATCTAATTAACGCAGGTTAATTTAACACCCAAAAACAAACTATCAAACCTTATATGAACCAAAGAGTTACTGAGAATTACTAAACAAATTAGAACTAGAACCTTCAATCTTGAATGATTAGCATAGATTCAGAAATGTTAATATTTGCGAGACGAATAACACTTAAGACCCGATAGGATTGCTCGGGCTTTCCTGCCCTCGCCCCGTTGTGGGGCCGCGCTAAAGCGCTCCAATTTGTTCCCAACAAATTGGTCGAACGTAGGTTCAAATCCACGGCATGCTATAAACAAAAAAACCAGCACAAGGCTGGTTTAGTTGTTTATGGCGCACCCGATAGGATTCGAACCTATGACCTTTGCCTCCGGAGGGCAACGCTCTATCCAGCTGAGCTACGGGTGCTTAAAGTGTTTTGCTGAGCCAACCTTGGGTGAGAGAGCCAGGATTGTGTTACTCAACAAAGGCGCGCTGGTGCGCTTAATTAAGTGGGCCAGATTCTAATGAAAACCGCCGACTTTTCCAGTACTAATTGCGTTGCCATGGGTAAATAGCGATTGTGCTGTTTCGACTGCTCAAAAAGCAGACGAAACAATCACTTTGCCTCGCGTTACTGGCTAGCTAACACGCTTCTGTTCGTCCAATTGCTTAACTAACATCAGCGCTTTTTGCGCTTCGCCCTGACGTTCATATAACTGAGCCAACAAACGAATATCTTCGGCTCTGTGTTCCAGTTTCACCGCTTTGGCTAACACCTTTTCTGCCAGTAGTTCATCTTTAGCGGAATACACTAAGTGGCCAAGGGTAGACAGCACATCGACGTTGTTTTCATCTTTCTTTAACCATTGTTGCAGGCGTTTAATCGAGGCAGCGGCATTGGCTAATTTAAGCTTTTTAAACAGCGGGAACAGCACGGTAACAGGGCCGTGCTTTTGGTATTCGAGCAGGGCTTTTTCGGCATCCTGATGCATTCCCTGACCAATCAGCTGCTCAATATACGCAGCCTGCTGAGCCACATCTTTACGAATGCTACGCGACTGATGCTGCCACATTTCTTTGAGCTGATTGGCGCCAGATTTACTCGCTACTTCGGCGTAACGGCCTTCACCAAGCAGTTTGCTCCAGTGGTCGTATTCGCTGCCCAGGGCCTTTTTCCAGCCTTTAAGTTTCTGTTCTAGCACCGACCATTGACCGGTTTGCGCCAGCGCCTTGGCCCATAACTCGGCCAGTTTAGGATGTTTCTGTTGTTTATCATTCAGGCCTTCGATCAGCTCTAATGCGTCTTTACCCGCATCGCGCCATAAAGCATCTTTGATCAAACAGAGTGTGGCAGCCATCAAGGACTCTTCGAACGTCGTACCTAAACGCCAGGCTTCCCGGGCAGCGTCTTTATTGCCCAGTTGCCATTCCACTTCAGCCAGCGCCAGTAAATTCAGGCCTTTGAAATCACCGTCTTTGCATTGACGTAGTTTCTTCGCCGCATAGTCGTAATTTCCTTCTGCCAAGGCCATTAAGCCCGCATCAAATGCCTTTTGCTGTTGACTGCCTGACAGGTTACTTAGCCAGTTGCCAGGTTTACGCAGCAAACGCCACAGGTATTTCACCAGCCATTGCAGTAACAACAGTCCGGCAATGCCAAATACCAGGGTAATGCCCAGCGATACTACCGACATTTCGATGGTCCAGTCGCCCATGGCGATCAGCACATAGCCCTTTTCGCCAATCAGCGACGGACCAGCTACCAAACCTGCCAGCAGCAAGACTAACAGCACAATCCATTTGATCATGGCTGGGCCTCGCTTGCAGACTGGTTAACAAAAGGCTGGGCCACGCGCTGTTCCAGCGCATCACGAATGGCTTGCAGCGACACCAGGCGCTCGGGGTATTTGCGCACTATGTCAGTATCCACCAGCTGTTGCAGGCTTTTACTGAAAGTGGTTACGCCCGGCTTTTCCAGATCGTAATGGGCAATCAATGTAGACAGGGCCGTTTGCAAATTCTGGCTGTAGAGTTCCGGCTGTTCTTTCAGAGCTGCCTGCTGGGCATTCAGTAACGCAAATTTCAGCTGTTCGCGCGCCAGCCATTGTTGCTGGGCAGACATCAGCGGTTGCACCGGCTCTGAACGCTTATTGATGCTGATAAAGTCATCAACGATAGCGTGCCAGACTTTGGCTAAATTCGCCTGCCAGTCACTCACATCAGCACTTAAGGTGTCGTCTTGCTTGGCATCCACCAGATCAGGCAGTTTCAGAGTTGCCAGAGGCAGGTTATCCACCTGCGGCACCATGGCACCAATCGCCAGCGCAACTGAGGTAACAGACACAGGATTCAGGTTTTGCAGGGTTTGAATGTCCGTAGCCAGTTTCGCGCGCAGCGGGATCAGACTAGGGTCGACCAAATCGGCCAAACGGCTATCGGCATTTTGCAGCATTAACATGGCGGTGCGTACATCGTGTTCCAGCCACATTTTACGACCCGCCATCGTCACCAGAAAATCGGCTTCCGCCAGCAGCCAGTCAGCCGGACGACGACCTGCTAACTGGGTAATTTGGTTATGGTTAGCGTCAATTTTAGCCTGAATGTCAGACCCGCTGGCTTGCTGTTGTTGCAGCAAGTTTTCCACCTGACGTTGCTGGGCGGCCAGTTCAGTTTTCAGTGCCTGATTCGCATTGCTGATATTCGCCAGTTTATCCGCCTGCAATTGCGCCTGGCTGGTTTGGGTCTGCTGCATGCTTTGCCATTGCTTCCAGCCAAAGTAGCCACCTGCGGCAATCACGCCAATCAGGATCAGGTTCAGTAATACCAATATTGGAGTTAACAGAGATGGCTTTGGCTTGGCCTTACTCGAAGATGCCTTGTAGGCGCTGGAAGCGGGAGTGCTTGCCTTAGAAGACTCAGAGGCTTTGCTGGCAGCGGCAAGAACAGATGATGAAGTGTCTTTATCAGACGCCGGGCTTTCCTTTGGCAGATTGTCAGTTGCCATTTATTGCTCCAAAAATTGCGTTACGCTCTGAATCAGGGCCTGGTCGGATGCACCGCTGGCCAGGCTAATCTGGCGAATTCCCTTCTGCTTTACCAAAAGCGCTAAACGCTCACTGACCACAATCCAGGGCAGGCCAGTTAACCAGTCAGAAGGAAAATGCCGGAACAGGGCATCGGCCTGTTCACCACTGGTAGCAATAATGCAATGAATATCATTGATTTGCCAGTGATCTGAGGCTTTCGGTTGGGATAAAAGCTGGCGCTGATACAAAGGCCACTGCACTACCCTGGCGCCGCGCTGAGTTAAGGTATCGGCAATGTCCGGGCGACCACCCTGACCTTTGCACAAATATATGGTCTGGCCCGACACCTGTTGCAGTTCAGGCAAGGCTAACAAACCTTCACTGGTTTCCAGCTCCGGGCTATGTACCACCCGACCGCTACGGGCTAACAGATCTGCGCTGCTTTTTCCCACCGCCATAAGCTTGGTCTGTGGGGCAAGCTTAGTCAAACCGGCGTGGACCAGCTGGGCTGCAACGGTACTGACACAAATCAGCCAATCAGGAGCATCTTGTTCAAGCTGGAGTTCAAAACGCGAGACTTGCTCGTAGTCGGCCTGGGTGTCCATTAAGGCCAATACCACAGTAGGCAGGTTAGCGGCGTAAAAAGCCGCTGCGCTGGCGTCGAGTTTTGCCAGCGGACGGGTCAGCAGCACCTTGTGCTGCTGTGACTTAATTAGATGATCAGTGCTCACCGTAGGCGGCCTTTAACAGGGCATCGGCACCCTGGGCCAGCAAGTCTTCCGCTACCTGAATGCCCAGGTTATGGGCATCTTTGGCCGCTCCGCTGGCCCGTGCATGGATGATATTTGAGCCATCCGTCGCCCCCACCAGACCACGAATGGTCAGATTGTCTCCGTCCAGCTCTGCAAAGCTGCCGATAGGTACCTGACAGCCACCTTCCAGGCGGGCATTCATAGCGCGTTCGGCACGTACGCGAATTTCGGTTTCTGCGTGATTTAATGGCGCTAACAAGGCGATTAGCTCGGCATCGTCATCGCGACATTCAATACCGACGGCACCCTGCCCCACTGCTGGCAGTGAGTCTTCCGGGGTAATTGTGCTGCGAATACGTTCAGCCATTTCCAGTCGAATTAAACCGGCGGCAGCCAGAATAATCGCATCGTATTCACCCGCATCCAGCTTCGCTAAGCGGGTATTCACGTTGCCGCGTAAATCTTTGATCACCAAATCAGGACGACGATGCTTAAGCTGACACTGACGGCGCAGGCTGGAGGTACCCACTACGCAGCCTTTTGGCAGTTCGTCTAAGCTGGCGTAAGCATTGGAAACAAAGGCATCGAGAGGGTTTTCGCGCACACAAATGGCATGCAGGCCAAAGCCCTCGGGGAATTCTACCGGCACATCCTTCATCGAATGCACGGCAATGTCGGCGCGACCTTCCATCATCGCCACTTCCAGCTCTTTGATGAACAGGCCCTTACCGCCCACTTTCGCCAGAGGGGTATCAAGAATTTTGTCACCCTGAGTCGACATAGGCACCAGCTCAACTTGCAGGCCTGGGTGGGCGTTAATCAGTTCGGCTTTTACATATTCAGCCTGCCACAGTGCCAAAGCACTTTTGCGGGTGGCGATCCGCACTACACGTGTTGTCATGCTTAATCCTGTCGCGATGGCCCTGGAGGCCATCTGGTACAACGCTATCTGCTTGGAGTTTTAAGCGCGTAAATAAAGTCGTAGCTGGTCAGCAGCAAGTCGCCTTGCCATACCTGCACCTGCCATTCACCCTGCCAGTCTGGCTTGAGTAATTTGCTGGAATACGTTCTCCAACTGTTACTGCCAATGTGCAGCGTGACAGCGGCCATTTCCTTGCCCTGATAAAACCAGCGATGCACCACATCTTTGTCTTTCAGGTTCGTGATTTGGGTGAAGAACATGACTTGATCGTCTTTCATCACATCACTTAAGTACTGACCCTGTAAATTATCTACCGGCTCATGATTAACCACATTGGTGGTTAACTGACTACGCGCGACTTGCGCCTGGGCCGCAAACGTTACCCCAAACAAGCTGAGGAGCAAGGTAAAAATAGCGATGACTCTCATCGATTTCTCCGCGTGCAATGCCGACTCGCCGGCTTAGTCTGCCAACACCTGTTGCAGCCAGGTGGAAATATCCTGTACTTCCTGCATCACCACATTGTGCTGCATTTGATATTCGTGCCACTTAGCCTGATAGCCATTTTCAACCAGTACTTTATACGCCGCGTGGCCTAAAAACATCGGCACAACATCATCGTTCTGACCATGCGCCACCATGATAGGCGTATCACGATTGGTATCACTGCCCTGTTCTGCCAGTTTTTCAGGCTGGCTCATATAGGTGGATAACGCCAGAATACCCGCCAGTTTTTTGTTTAGGCGCGTGCCCAGGTGGTAAGCAATAACCCCTCCCTGAGAAAAACCTGCCAGCACCACTTTGTGCGAAGGAATGCCTTTCGCAAGTTCAGCTTCAAGTAAAGCTTCGACACGCTCGGCGGAATCCAGTACGCCTTCTACGTCGGCGCGATGGTTAAAATCCATGGTTTTGATGTCGTACCAGGCGCGCATTTGCATGCCGCCGTTGATGGTTACCGGACGCACTGGCGCGTGTGGAAAAACAAAGCGCACACCCAGGCTTTCTGGCAAACGCAGTTCAGGTGCAATTGGCGCAAAGCCGTTACCTGAATCGCCAAGGCCATGTAACCAAATTACCGTGGCTTTGTGCTCGCCGGTAGGGTTTACTTCTACGTAGGGTAAGAGGCTATCTGACATGAATCGCTTCCTTTCGCTTATGCTTGTCCAAGAGTAACGGGTTGGCCAGCTTGCTTACTCGCCGCGTCATTAATGAAGGCCCAAAATTCAAGACCCGTGCGCTCATCAATCCATTCATCACCCTGATAATTGAAATGATGACCATTAAATTTGGTTGCCACCCAAAGCTGATGCAGAGGCGCCTGCTTATTCAGGATAATTTTAGTGCCATTAACAAACGTTAGTGTCAGGATGCCGCTTGCTGTTTCATAATCGATATCGACCCCGCATTCGTCCAGGGCTTCTTCCAGGCTGATAAACAACTCGTCTACCAGATCATGATACTCAGTATCGTTCATACGCTTTATAACCTTTCATCGGGTTTGGCTGTTGGAGCTATTCTCCTCCATTCATGGTCGAAATTACAGCCTGAGGTTTATGTTTAGCTATGCTAACATTGCCCTTTTCCCTTTATAACTAATTGATCCGATAAAATTATGGCCAAAGCACCCGGAAATCTGTTTATTCTGGCCGCCCCTTCCGGGGCAGGAAAGTCCAGCCTGATAAAAGCCCTGCTGGAAAAGCACAAAGACACTAACTTGCATAACAATGCGATGCAGGCTTCCGTGTCTCACACCACACGAGCGCCGCGTCCGGGTGAGGTAGATGGTGTGCACTACCACTTTGTCAGCAAAGCCGAATTTGAACAACTGATCAGCGAAGATGCATTTTTTGAGTATGCCGAAGTATTCGGAAACTATTACGGCACCTCACGCCCGGTGATTGAGAAAACCCTGCAACAGGGGATCGATGTGTTTTTAGATATCGACTGGCAAGGTGCCCGTCAGGTCAAAGCGCAAATCCCTGATACTGCAACTATTTTCGTTGCGCCGCCATCCAGAGAAGAGCTAGAGCGTCGCTTACGTTCACGTGGTCAGGACAGCGATGAAGTGATTGCCGGGCGCATGCAACAGGCCGTGGCCGAAATTTCCCATTACCACGAGTTCGATTACATCGTGGTTAACGATGATTTCGACGCCGCTTTAAACGAACTGGACGCCATCGTTACTAGCCGCCGTTTACGCAAAGAAAAGCAGGTTATCCGTCATGGTGCCCTGTTTGCCAACTTGCTGGGAAAATGATCTCAGCCTAAAGATCGGTTTTGGCACGGAAAGATCGGCAAAGATCTTTAATCCAGAGGCATTTGCCATTACACTATGCCTCTTTTGTAATCAACACCCCCGACGGAGAAGAGCATGGCTCGCGTAACAGTAGAAGACGCCATTAAACAAGTAGGTAACCGTTTTGATCTGGTGCTGGTAGCCGCCCGTCGCGCGCGCCAACTGGCCATTGAAGGTAAAGAACCTCGTGTACCAGTCAGCAATGACAAACCTACCGTAACCGCGCTGCGTGAAATTGAAGAAGGTCTGGTTTCTGTCAGAACACTGGAAGTAGAAGAACTGCAAGAGCAGCAAGAACAAGAGCGCGCTGAATTCGCATCTGTGGCTAACATCCTGTCTGGCCAATAATATTTTATTCCAATCCGGCAGAATGGCCCTTCATTCTGCCATTGGCATCCCACAAAAATCACCGTATTCTTAGTACTTAAGACAACAACGAGTAGCAATTTTCGTGTATTTGTTTGAGGGCTTGAAAAACAAAGTCGCCGAATACCTGCCTGAAGAATATGTGGCAGACATCCAACGCGCATTCTTATTGGCCAAAGACGCCCATGAAGGTCAGATGCGTTCAACCGGCGATCCTTACATTACCCATCCGGTAGCGGTTGCGGGTATCCTGGCAGACATGCGCCTGGATCACGAAACCCTGATGGCAGCCCTACTTCACGATGTGATCGAAGATACGCCTTACAACAAAGACGATCTGGCCGAACATTTTGGTGAAGCAGTTGCCGAGCTAGTCGAAGGCGTCAGTAAACTGGACAAAATCCAGTTTCGCAGCAAACAGGAAGCCCAGGCCGAAAACTTTCGCAAGATGATGATGGCCATGGTGCAGGACATTCGCGTGATTTTGATCAAACTCGCGGACCGCACCCATAATATGCGCACTCTGGGTGCCCTGCGTCCTGATAAGCGCCGCCGCATCGCGCGCGAAACCCTCGAAATCTACGCCCCGATTGCTCACCGTCTCGGTATCCACGACATCAAAAACGAATTGGAAGATCTTGGCTTTAATGCCATGTACCCAATGCGTTATCGCGCATTACGTAATGCCGTTAAACAGGCCCGTGGAAACCGTAAAGAAATTATTGAGAATACCCGTAAAGAAGTGGAAACCCGCCTGGAAGCCTATGGTATTCCGGCAACGGTCATCGGCCGCGAAAAGCATCTGTATTCCATCTATCGTAAGATGAAAAACAAAGAGTTGATGTTCAATGAAGTGATGGACATCTACGCTTTTCGGGTAATAGTCGACAGTGTCGACAGTTGTTATCGCGCGCTGGGTGCCATGCACGGCTTGTTTAAGCCTATCGAAAGCCGCTTTAAAGATTATGTGGCGATTCCGCGTACTAACGGTTATCAGTCACTGCATACGTCATTGATTGGCCCGCACGGTATTCCGGTGGAAATTCAGATCCGTACGCACGAAATGGATCAGATGGCAGACAAAGGCGTTGCTGCCCACTGGTTGTATAAAGAGCCGGGCGAAACCAATGGCACCACTGCGCAACTTCGCGCTCGCAAGTGGATGCAATCGTTACTGGAGCTACAGCAAAGCGCAGGCTCCTCGTTCGAATTTATCGAAAGCGTGAAAACCGACCTGTTCCCGGAAGAGATTTACGTATTCACGCCCGATGGCCGTATTGTGGAATTACCCATGGGCGCCACCGCCGTCGATTTTGCTTACGCTGTGCATACCGACATTGGTAACTCTTGCGTAGGCGTTCGGGTTGATCGCCGTAACTACTCGTTAAGCAAGCCACTGGACAATGGCCAAACCGTAGAGATCATCACCTCTCCGCGGGCTAAACCAAATGCTAACTGGCTTAACTTTGTAGTAAGCGCTCGCGCACGTTCGCATATTCGCCATTATCTGAAGCGTCAACGCTCAGAAGAAGCCATCAGCCTTGGCACCCGTTTATTACGTCATGCTTTGGGAACGGTGCGCTTAGATGATATTCCCGAAGTGGATATCAACCGCGTGGTAGCAGAAACCAAGCATGAAAACTTCTTTGCCCTGCTGGCCGATATTGGCTTAGGTAATGAACTTAGCGCTATAGTCGCCCGCCGCTTACTTGGCGAAGCCGAAGAAATTGCCGATAAAAAGCCCAACGTTGCCATTAAAGGTACCGAAGGTTTGCTGGTTACCTATTCCCGTTGCTGTCACCCCATTCCTGGCGATGCCATAGTGGCGATTTTAAGCCCAGGCCGCGGTATGGTGATCCATCAGGAAGGCTGCTCCAATATCCGCCGTCTCAGCAAAGAAGAGCCCCAGCGCGTATTGCCGATGAAGTGGGATGGTGACTCACCGCAGGGTGAATTTAAAGCCGCCGTAAGGGTTGAACTACTCAACCATCAGGGTACGCTAGCCAAATTAACCAACACAGTTGCCGCCTGTGGTTCGAACATTATTGGACTACAGACAGAAGAAAAAGAGAGCAACATTTACTATATTGATATGGAAATGACCACCAAGGATCGTACTCAACTGGCTAATATCATGCGTAAAATTCGCCGCATGCCTGAAGTCCAGCGTGTCTCCCGTCATAGCCAGTCAAAGCAAGTACAATCAACAAGTTAAGGAATTCTTATGTCAAAGTCAGTGATCCATACTGAACGTGCGCCGCAAGCTATTGGTACTTATAGCCAGGCGGTTAAATCTGGCACCACAGTGTACCTGTCGGGCCAAATCCCACTGGTACCAGAAACCATGGAAATGGTATCAGAAGACTTTGAAGCGCAGGCGCGTCAGGTATTTGAAAACCTGAAAGCGGTATGTGAAGCCGCCGGCGGCACCACCAATGATTTGGTCAAAGTAAATATTTTCCTGATCGACCTGGGCCATTTTGCCCAAGTAAACGAAATCATGAGCCAGTACTTCAAAAAGCCTTATCCAGCCCGTGCTGCGATTGGTGTATCTCAGTTACCAAAAGGTGCGCAGATCGAAATCGACGGCATCATGGAACTGCCAGAGTAAGGAATTCAGGCAATACCCTCTTTTACGCTCTGTGCGGCTTGCCCACAGAGCGTTTTTATTTGTCCCCTGCGCTGACATTTTTAGTAAACTAGCCCTTATCACCTCGAACCCAGGCCGAAAGCCTCGTAACTCCAGGTTAGCTGTATGACTCCTGAAAGAAATCAACGTATCCGCCAAGTATTGGATCGCCGTCAGCTCGATTTGACTGTATGTATGGAACGGGTACATAAAGCCCATAATATCGCAGCCGTGCTGCGTAGCTGTGACGCGGTAGGTATCCACAAAATGCATGCCGTCTGGGATGAAAAACCACGGATGCGCCGGGGCACCGCCAAAGGCAGTCAGAACTGGGTATCGGTAGAGTCTCACGAGAGTATTCAGGATGCTGTAAGCTGCCTAAAACAACAAGGCATGCAGATTTTAGTCACCAACCTGTCAGATAAAGCGGTCGATTTTCGTGATATTGATTACACCCGTCCTACGGCGATTATTCTGGGTCAGGAAAAAGATGGGATCACTCAGGATGCCATCGCCATGGCAGACCATGAAATTGTTATCCCAATGATGGGTATGGTGCAGTCATTAAATGTGTCAGTAGCTGCAGCGCTGATCTTGTACGAAGCCCAGCATCAGCGAGACAAAGCCGGTTTATATCAGCACCCTAAACTCGATCAGACAGAGTACCAGCGTATTTTATTTGAAGGTGGTTATCCCAATCTGGTACAACTGTGCCAGCGCAAACAGCTGCCCTATCCTTATGTGGATGAAGACGGGCAAATTCAGGCCGACGACACTTGGTGGCAGCAAATGCAACTAACGCCGGCAGGTTTGGCGAAGCTTGAAGCCGAGCAAGTGGCTCGTGCAGATAAAAACGACATTGTAGATTTGGAACTATGACGGCATTGCCGTCAGCGACACGGAAACGATATCACTCAGCATGCAGGCACTCGCAAGCACCCCAGTAACAGAACTCAAAGGCGTCGGCAGTAAAGTCGCCGAAAAGCTGCAGAAGCTTGGCCTGTTTTCTCTGCAGGACCTGCTGTTCCATCTGCCTAATCGTTACGAAGATCGTACCCGTATTTATCCTATTGCCGATTTACAGCCTTATTTACATACCAGCATTGAAGGCGAAGTGATGTCTTCTGATGTCGCCTTTGGCAAACGCCGTATGCTGACGGTACGGGTCAGTGATGGCGGTGGTACCGTCACGCTGCGCTTTTTCCATTTCACTGCGGCGCAGAAAAACAGTTTTGATAAAGGTGTGCGTATTCGCTGTTTCGGCGAAGTAAGACCGGGCAAATTTGGTCTGGAAATGGCCCACCCCGAATATAAACTGTTGGGTGATGAAGACAGCATTGATTTGCAGGAAACCCTGACGCCCATTTATCCCGCTACCGAAGGTATTAAACAGCTTACCCTGCGTAACCTGACCGAACAGGCACTTAAGCATTTGCGTGCAGGTGTACTGGCAGAGTTACTACCGCCGGGGTTATATCAGCAACAGATTTCACTGGAAGATGCCCTGCGTCTGGTCCACAGACCACCACCAGATGTCGCGCTTAGCTTATTAGAAGAAGGCAAACACCCAGCACAAAAACGCCTGATTTTAGAAGAACTGATGGCCCACCATTTGAGTGTGTTAAAGGTACGTGCCGCCAGCGACCAATTGGCCGGATTTGCTTTAATTCCTGACCCTAAATTACTCGACCGCTTTCTCACCAGCTTGCCCTTCCAGCCCACCGGTGCCCAGCAACGGGTGGTCGAAGATATCTATAAAGATATGGCGCGGCCCTGCCCGATGATGCGTCTGGTCCAAGGCGATGTCGGTTCAGGTAAAACCTTAGTTGCCGCTTTGGCGGCATTGGCCGCTATCAGCAATGGCAAACAAGTGGTACTGATGGCACCGACAGAGCTGCTGGCTGAACAACACGCGAATAACTTCCGCGGCTGGCTGGAGCCTCTTGGCATTAACGTCGATTGGTTAGCCGGAAAGTTAAAAGGTAAAGCGCGGGATCAGGCTCTCACCAGTCTGGCCGATGGCACAACGCAAATGTTGGTCGGCACCCATGCGGTGTTTCAGGAACAGGTGCAATACCATAATCTGGCTCTGGTGATCGTAGATGAGCAACACCGATTTGGTGTACATCAGCGCTTAGCTCTGCGCGCCAAAGGTGAGCAACAGGGCTGTTACCCGCATCAGTTAATCATGACAGCTACGCCTATTCCGCGCACCCTGGCGATGACAGCTTATGCTGACCTTGATACCTCCATCATTGATGAATTGCCGCCGGGACGTACTCCGATCAAAACAGTGGTGCTGCCCGATAGCCGCCGGGTCGACATCGTTGAACGTGTCCATCAAGCTTGTATGCAGGGGCGTCAGGCCTATTGGGTGTGTACCTTAATTGACGAATCCGAGGTGCTGGCTTGTCAGGCCGCAGAAGATACCGCCATCGCTCTGCGCAGCGCTTTGCCTGATGTAAAAGTCGGGTTAGTGCATGGCCGTCAAAAGGCGGCAGAGAAACAGGAAATCATGGATGCCTTTAAGCAAGGCGAGTTGGATTTATTGGTGGCAACCACGGTTATCGAAGTCGGTGTGGATGTCCCCAACGCCAGTTTAATGATCATCGAAAACCCTGAACGTTTAGGCTTGGCACAGCTTCACCAGCTGCGCGGTCGCGTTGGCCGAGGTTCGGTAGAAAGCCACTGTGTACTGATGTACCAAAGCCCGTTATCGAAAACGGCGGGAAAACGCTTAGCAGTGTTACGTGAGTCGAACGATGGTTTTTATATTGCTCAGTGCGATTTGGAAATTCGCGGACCGGGGGAATTGATGGGCACCAAACAAACAGGGCTGGCAGATTTAAAAATTGCCGACCTCGTAAGGGATGCCGAGCTGATCCCCGAAGTACAACATCTTGCTGCCCATATGTGGCAGCATCATCCTTCCCATGCCCAGGCCATCATTAACCGTTGGCTGGGTCACAGAGAACAATATGGTCATGCCTGATCACCCTAGCAGTAATGTGCCTGTTATCGCCGCCAGCGAAGAGGACATCGCAAACGCCCAAACCCTGGCCAGCCGCTGGCACCTGCCTTTTGCTGAGTCTGCCAGTGCCGGTTTAGTTCTGTGGCTGGAGCAACACACCTTAAGCCTGCGTCAGTTAGACGAACCCAAGCTAGGCGGTGTGGTTGTCGATTTTGCCTCCGATACCCTGACCTATCGAAAAGAACATGGCGGTGGAAAAAAAGAAGCCATTGCTAAAGCCTGCGGGGTAAAAGGCGATAAACTACCACGCATTATTGATGGTACCGCCGGTCTGGGTCGCGATGCCTTTGTACTGGCAGCCTTGGGCTGTAAAGTCGATATGATCGAACGCTCACCCGTGGTAGGCGCTTTGCTGGAAAACGGCTTACTACGGGCAAAATCAGCGGCCGAAGTGGCACACTGGCTGCCACAGCGAATGCAGTTGTATCCTGGCCGCTCGATGGATTTACTCGCTCAATGGCCCGGCGAACAGCCAGATGTAATTTATTTAGATCCTATGTTTCCGCACCGTAAAAAGTCGGCGGCGGTGAAAAAAGAAATGCGTTTGTTCCAACAATTGCTTGGGCCAGACGAAGACGCCGATGCTATGCTGGCACCGGCATTAAAATTGGCCAAACACAGGGTAGTGGTCAAACGGCCGGATAGTGCGCCATACTTAGCCGACCAAAAACCCTCGATGGCCATCGAAAGTAAAAAGCATCGTTTTGATGTGTACCTAACCTCTTAATCAGGAGAGATTTATGATCAGTGTTGGCGACAACCTACCTCAGGCTAATTTCAGCTTACTGCACGAAGGCAAAATGACTCACCCCACCACAGAAGAACTGTTCAGTGGGAAGCGCGTAGCAGTATTTGCTGTGCCTGGTGCCTTCACTCCAACCTGTTCTGCAGCACATTTGCCAGGTTATGTGGCATTAGCAGACAAACTGCAAGCCAAAGGCGTAGACAGCATTATTTGCCTGTCAGTAAACGATGCTTTTGTGATGGATGCCTGGGGCAAAGCCCAGAACGCTGAAGAAATCATTATGCTGGCTGACGGTAACGGTGATTTTGCCAAAGCTATTGGCCTGGAAATGGACACTCAGCAGTTTGGTGGCATTCGTTCACAGCGTTATTCTATGCTGGTACAGGATGGCGTAGTCGCCAAACTGAACGTAGAAGAACCAGGCAAGTTTGAAGTAAGTGATGCCCAAACCTTGCTTGATAGTCTGTAAACAGACTTTTCGGTAAAATCGACTCAGGGCTTAAAAACGTAAGCCCTTGAAAACCCGGTATTTGCCGGGTTTTGTGTATTTATCCCAGGGTAGTAGTGAAGGATTCTTATGTTACGGAGCTTTAGCAGAGGTCGTGTTTTTCTTGGTCTGAGTATTATTAGCTTAGTGAGCCTTTTTGGCTGTAGCCCCAGTGCAGACGTCGCCCAGGTAAAGACTAACAATGGCCAAATTCAAGGCCACACAGAAGGCCGCTCTATTGCCTTTAAAGGCATTCCATATGCAGCCGCGCCAATTAACGAATTGCGCTGGCGCGCACCGCAACCTGTCTCACCATGGCAAGGTACATTGCAGGCCGATAACTTTGGTCATGACTGCATGCAAAAGCCGTTCGAGCAGGATGCTGCCCCGCTGACCACTACGCCATCCGAAGACTGCTTGTATCTGAATGTCTGGCGTCCCAAAAAGGCATCTGATACACCTTATCCGGTAGTGGTCTGGATCCACGGTGGCGGCTTTGTGAATGGTGGCAGTTCACCCAACATTTATAGCGGTCAGTACTTTGGCAAAAACAAGACAGTGTTTGTAAGTGTTAACTATCGCCTTGGACGATTCGGATTCTTTGCCCATCCAGCCCTCAGCCAGAGCTTGCCAAATGAGCCGCTGGCAAACTATGCCCTGATGGATCAAATCGCCGCGTTAAAATGGGTAAACGAGAACATCGCTGCTTTTGGTGGTGACCCTGGCCAGATCACCATAATGGGCGAGTCCGCTGGCGGTAAATCCGTGAATGCGTTATTGCAATCACCTGCGGCGGAAGGCTTGTTCGAGCGCGCAGTGGTAATGTCGGGCGGCGGTCGTGCTTTGTTCCCACTGCGTAAGTTAAACGAAAGCACCGATGCCATGCCCTCTGCTGAACAAATTGGGCTGGCCTTTGCCGAACGCAATGGCATAGAGGGCAGCGATAGTAAGGCGCTGGAGGCGTTGCGTGCCCTACCTGCCGACGCCATTGTTGACGGCCTGAATTTAGCTGCCATGCAATCACCCACCTATGTTGGCGGGCCTGTGCTCGACGGTCAGATTGTTACGGCGGCAACAGAGACAAATTACCAGCAAAGCAACTTTGCCAGGGTTCCGGTGATGATCGGCACCACCAATCAGGATTTGGGTTTCCCGTTTGCACGGAGCAAAGAGGCCTTGTTTGCCCATTTCGGTGAGAATGCCGAAAACGCCCGTCAGATATATGATCCCAAAGGGGATTTACCCTTGCCTAAACTGGCCTATGAAGTCTCTCAGGATCGCATGATGCAGGAGCCTGCGCGCTTTATTGCCCAGCAAGTGGCTGCCTCCGGTCAACCTGCGTGGTTATATCGATTTGGTTATGTGGCTCAAGCCATAAACAAAGGCCAGGGTGCTCAGCATGCCAGCGAGATTCCGTATTTTTTCAGTACCGTGGCCGAAAAATACAATCCTATGACCAGCGAACAGGATCAGCAAGCCGGTAAAATGATGCATCAGTACGTAGTTAACTTTGTGAAATTCGGCAATCCTAATGGTTTAGGCCTGCCCCCATGGCCAGCGTTTGATCCGGTAGCACCAAACCGTTTGACCTTTACTGAAGAAGGTATCCCACAGCATGGGCTTGACCCGTTAACGCCCAAACTTGACCTTATCCAGCAAGCGTTAGCGAACTAATTAAGCTTTAGAGTGATGAGAAAGTTCCTGATTTTGGGATTTATCACGCTGTAGGATGTTTACAATCTACTGCCTAATCAGGCCTTCTGTTGATTCTGTCTATATACATCAGCAGAAGGCCTGAACGCTTTTTTACGATTTAAATCGCGACGATTAATTCATGTAATACGATTAAGTTAATCATATTTAATCGATTTATTCATTTATAAACTTACCCCATACTTGGTCTCAGTTAAACAACAACGGCGTTTCAGCCAAACCGACACAAGAGGGATAAACCATGTCTAAATTCGTAAAAAACATCATTAGCGGTAACCGTAACACCCAGCAAGCACAAGCCACTATGCAGTGTAACTACGCCAACAACTATTACGGTGATCAGGTATGCGTACCGACTTACTTGAATCAACAAGGGAATAAGGCCGCCAGCCAGGTTTCCCACTAACAGGAACGGCTGTAAACCTGTTGTCTGACCCGGTTGGCAGGTATAATCGCCTGCCAATCGACAAGCAGATGACAACAGATGATCCAACGCGACGTAATTATTATCGGAGCCGGTGCCGCCGGTTTATTTTGTGCCGCTCAGGCAGGACAACGCGGTCGCAGTGTTGAAGTATTGGATCACGCCAAACGTATTGGCGGCAAAATTCTAATGTCCGGTGGTGGACGCTGTAACTTCACCAACATGTACGCCGAACCTGCTAACTACTTGTCGGCCAACAAACATTTCTGCAAATCTGCCCTAAGTCGCTACAGTCAGTGGGACTTTATTGGTCTAGTGAACGACCACGGCATTGCCTATCACGAAAAAACTTTAGGCCAATTGTTCTGTGATGACAGCGCCAAAGATATCGTCAATTTATTACTCAAAGAATGCGATAAAGCGCAGGTTAAAATTACCCCACAGTGCGAAATTCTCAGCATCGAAAAAACCACTAACGGTTTTGAACTTGATACCAGCTTAGGCAAATACCAATGTGAATCTTTAGTCGTCGCCACCGGCGGACTTTCGATGCCAAAACTGGGCGCCAGCCCTTTCGGTTATAAAATTGCCGAACAATTTGGCTTAAAGGTCAAAGCCACCCGCGCGGGCTTAGTGCCTTTCACCTTGCACGACCAAGATAAACAAGCCTTGGCTGAGCTAAGTGGCATTTCCGTAAACGCCAGTGCCGAAGCCAACCACACCCTGTTTAACGAAAATATTCTGTTTACCCACCGCGGCCTAAGTGGCCCTGCTGTGCTGCAAATCAGTTCCTTCTGGCAGCCGGGCGATGAAGTGATTTTTGATTTATTCCCAGGTCAGGATTTACATGCCCAGTTGCAGCAAGCTCAGCAAAGCCAGCCTGATACCCAGCTTTCAACGGCGTTAAGTCAGTTCTATTCCAAACGCATGGCGCAAACCCTGCTGGGGTATTTTGGCTTAGAGAATAAGCCGCTGAAACAGTATCAGGGCAAACAGCTGCAAAGCGTCGCCGATGCCTTCCAGCAATGGCGCATCAAACCCAACGGCACCGAAGGCTACCGCACCGCCGAAGTGACCTTAGGCGGCGTAGATGTAGACCAGCTTTCTTCTAAAACCATGATGGCCAAAGATGTCGAAGGCCTGTACTTCATCGGCGAAGTCGTCGACGTCACCGGCTGGCTAGGCGGCTACAACTTCCAATGGGCTTGGAGCTCGGGCTGGGTTGCCGGGCAGGAAGTTTAGTGTTTTCGTGGAACTGTTTCGAAGACAGTTTGACGAAACCGAAGACAACATTTTTTCGCTGTATCACTATCGAAGGCTAACTATCTGACAATAAGACGTAAGTATTGTCTTCGGTTTTTGGAATTTTGATAAACCCTCGATATCTCATTTACCCTAACGAGTCCTTTCTCGGCAATAAATGGTTACTTAATTGAGCATACCGCTACATTGATTGAAATAGAGACTCTATTCTCATCAAAAATGGCTATTTTTTGATGAGAATAACCTTGGCAGGCTTAATTGGGACTTTGCATACACCACCATATTTACTGCCAGCCAGCCCCGAAATCCGCTGCTTTTTCCTAAGTTTCTTAAGCTGCCGTGGGTTCATTTTTTGCTGCCGGAGAAGTCTTTGCTGATAGCAACGCTGGCCCAATTGCTTGGATTGGCTTATAGAGTCATATGTAATTTGGCTTGCGTCGAATTTAGGTTCCGGTATATCAACTACCTTGGATTTTCGCAGCCATATTGATAACCGAGTTTTATTCCGTTTGATTATCTTGCGTTTCACCTTCTCGACTCTCACAATCCATACGATGCGCAAGCCATGCATCACACAATCTGTCTAAAAACCCTTGTGATAGCTGTAGTGTCAACAGGTCGCCATCTACGAATTTTCGGTACTCGAACACTTCGAAGGCATACAAATCCAGTAGGTACAGATCACATTCCTTTTGATCAATCACATACTGTACAAGACTTACATTGTCGTTCTTGCAATAATGAATGGTTTTGTAAATAGCGATATCTCTCATTTCATGCCCCCGTCTTTATAGCTACTCTTTTGCTTGCGATTGATAGGCAGCCCACGCCTCACAAATCAGGTTTAACTGACTCTCTGTGAATTCGATGAGTAAGCAGTCATTGTTATAGTCCTTCTGGTAAGAAACTCTCTGAAAGTCATGGAGTTCAAGTTGATACTGCTTCTCGTATTTCGTGAGCGCCGGTATTTCAACAAGTGCAATGCCTTTGTTTTCATCTATCAGAATGTCTTCACATTGGTCGTTACTCATCTTCAGTCCCCATTAAGTAAAAAGTGAAAAGCAAACTCTAAAGACGCATCCAGATGTGTGGGATTTTCATCGTATTCGTGGTGTGCAAACACGGCGCACGCCTGAGTCCAAAATTGCGGTTTGTGTTCGTGCGCATACTCAAACCCTTCAGCGTGTCGAAGCCATTTGAGGGGAGGCCCCTGATTGACCGCTAATACTTTAAAACTCATCCGTAGGTAATACAGTGCCACCTCGTCACTCAACACGTTACCGTGGTGTTCAAAGTATCGTGAGCAATACAATCCGAATCGCAGAGTGGCGGTCATACACCCAAAGCTTGCTAATCGCTGGGCAGCCGATTGTAGAATATTGATAGACGTTGTCTCGGTATCCACCTTGCGTAACCACAGAGGCCAAAGCATATTCGGACTGCAAGAGCCAAATTGGCCTACAACCGTCTCGATATCTTGGATAACCTGCGACGGTAACATTGGCGACAGATCGAGATGCATATTAGGTCCCAGTAGTTTGTGACATGCACAAATAATACTGTATGCGTATACAGTTTCGCCAATATCGATTTGCTACAAAAAGAGAGGGAGTGATTAGAATTTAGTCTTTCTTAAACCGATGTGCTATGCTGCATGTTGAGGAGTAAGGTGTTGAATTTAAACATTATTTTTGTATTTATTATTTGCTCATCTCACTTGTGAAATATCGATTATTATTTTTTAAATAATGTATCCCACAAGTAAGCCTATATTGAGCCATAAAACTTTCTAATTGCTTCTAATGTGTTGATGGAATTCTTCATTAAAGCAGGCTGAGAATAAACGAAATACTCATCATCAGAATAGTTCAGTTCGACCGCCACGAGCTTGTAGTCTATTTGCTTTTGGGCTTTCTGCCAGTTCAGAGAGAAGGTCTTGATCAGTGTTTGAACTTTGGACCTATCCACCTCAGAAGCTTGTAACTCAGATATGAGTGAAGCCAATGCAAACCCAGATTTGTATAGCTCTAGATTACCATTGCTTCTGTTCTTAAGAAACCCTTCCAATCTATCTCGCAACCCCTGATTTTTTGCCATTCTCTCAATAAAGTTAAACGTTTGCAGGTCAGGAATCGACGCAGTATCTCTATCGTCAAAGCCCAAGACTTCGAGGCTCTTCAGTAGCTTTTGTCTGTCGAAAAAGTGTGATTTCAAGTAATCGTCAGTATTGGCAGAAGGATGAATACCCTCAAAAAGTGTAAACCCTGCCCAGAATGAGTATTTATCTTGTTTCAGTAGCTTATCGTTCGGCTTTACTGCAAACATATAATTGAATTTACTTTTTGCATACTCGAATGCTGGCTTAATTGGAGTCCATACGCTTATCAGTATCGTGAGAATTAAGCTGACTTGAACAATAAACCGCAATGGCTTTATGTTTAAAACAACCTTCCATATCGGTTCTTTGATTTGGTCTTCACTACTCATTCAAATACATCTCCGCCATATCATCTAGCTTGGCTTTTACTTCTTTCCAGTTGGGCATGATTTGCGTTAACAAACGCCAGAATCGGTCACTATGATTGTGCTCAGCAATATGGCAAAGCTCATGCAATATCACGTAATCAATGCATTCTTTGGATGCTTTAACTAGATGAGGATTAAGCATCAAGTTGCCCTTGGGGGAACAGCTTCCCCATTGCTTTTTCATCGTCATAACACGGAACGAAGGAATACCCGTTACCCACGACGTTTTTGGCAGCAATTCGGCAAGTCGTTCATGGAAAATAGCTTTGGCTTTTTCCTTATACCACCTGTCAATTAATGGTCTAACTTTCATCAGGTTGTCATCAACACCGTTGCCGATTTTTTGCTTCAGCGTGACATTCAATTTGCCCCGGCTTAGTTTGACGTTCGGTACTTGCTCAGCGTCACTGATGACTTTCAATACGTAGCGTCTACCCAAGTAAAACTGGGTTTCGCCACTCACGTAGCGTTTAGGCAATACGGTATCTTTTTGCTTAGCGAATTCATCAATGTTTTGCCATATCCACCTTGCTCGTTTGAGCATAGCTTGTTGTATGGCTTCTTCCGTCGCATCAAAGGGTACTGTCGCGACAACGCGCTGATCTGGGTGAACTTTAATCACCACTTTACGTGCAGTTCTTTTGCTCGCATCAGATGGCTTAGATTTGCGGATCACATCATAATGAATGGTATCGCTACCGTAACGAAAAACACCGCGCTCGCTGGTTGTAGTTCGTATTTCAGCCGCAACAGAAATCTTCGTCACTACTACTAACCTCTCGCTAATCCTAAGCGTGTAATCTTAAGCACGGCTTCAATCAGCTTCTGCGCGTTATCCAACCCTAATTCTGCAAACAACATCGGCAGCAACTTATTGTGAATAGCGTTTTCGATCTCGGCGGGATTGATCGAATACTCCGCAACGGCTGTTTTCACAATTTCGTCAATGCTAAAAGCAAGCGAGACTAACCTGTCACTATCAAGCGCTTTGTCAGCTAAGAACTCAGAGCTAAATAGATGCTTGAACAGACCAAAGTAGGCTTGGGCGTGTTTGTTAAGCTTCCCAGCCTCATCCATAAAATCATTGGGTACGTCGGCAACCTTGCGCTCTTTAACTTCCTGCTCAAAATCAGCAAACATAATGTATTGCTTAATAGGCGCATCAAACATGGCTCTAGCTTCTTCAATGGCTTTCTTCAACAGGTTTGAGAAATATTCTTGTGCATAAGGATCGTCTGCCAAATCCTGTTCAATCATTTTAGTGATGCGTCCCGTGATCTTATCGGTTTGGTTTCGGGCTTCGTCATCACTCATATCTTGCGGCTTGACGTTTTTCCCCAAGTTACCCACCAAATAGGCACCATCTGGCTCTTTTATTTCAATACCGGCAATATGTTTATCTAGTAAGCTACGGATATCTTCTGCGTACTCATCATATTGAATGGTTTCGTTAGCATCTTCGCGAACCTGTTTGCGCAAATCCACAAAGGCTTTTAAGTCCCTTTTATAAAGGTCACGCTTGCTATCAACAGACTTGTCATCAAAGTACGTTGCTGACTGCAAAGCGACTTTCATGCAATTTGAAAATGCGGTGAGAGCAGAATAAAAGTCATCACGCTTTTTAAGATTGGTATCGACAAGCTTACCATCCACTTCCTGAACCTTGGGGGCCAATGCCTGACGTAATGCCGGGCCATCTTTCTTGTTCTTAACGCCATCAAAAATAGCCCATAAATCGCTGTGTAACCCCGGTAGCTTTTTATACTCCGTATCCATTCGGCTATATAAACCTTTCAAGTCATCTATATCAAAACCGCCTTGGGTGCGTTCGGCTAAGTCTTGGTACTTCTCAATCGTGGTATCCAGCTCTTTTAAGATGCCACGATAATCAATCAGGTAACCAAACTGCTTCTTTTCATGCAGGCGATTCACACGGGCGATAGCTTGTATAAGGTTGTGCTCTTTAAGTGGTTTGTCGATATACAGCACCGTGTTTTTAGGCTCATCAAACCCGGTTAAAAGCTTATCGACAACGATCATAATGTCGGGGCCGTCGTCTCTGCCGTACTCTTCAATAATGGCCTTTGTGTAGGCTTTTTCGTCCATTTTGTTAACGTTGGTCTTCCACCAGTTTTGCACAATATCTTTGCTTTCTTGATCAACCGCCTCGTGCCCCTCACGAGTATCAGGCGCGGACATCGCAACAACAGATGTTACCGTACCAATTTTATCTAACGCTTTTTTATAACGGATGGCGGATGCTTTGGAATCACAGGCTAATTGGCCCTTTAAACCTTGTTGCTTAAAGTTCTGGAAGTGATCGGCAATATCATAAGCAATCAGCTCAATGCGGCCTTCGGTCTGGTAAATCTGACCTTTTTGCGAGAACTTTTTCTTTAAATCCGTCTTTTGTTTGTCGCTTAGTTTGCTGGTGCTGCGTTCAAACCAAGCATCAATAGCTTTGTCGTTCACGTTCAGCTCTGGAATGCGTTCTTCATACAACAGAGGGGTAACGGTTTTATCTTCAACCGCTTGCTGCATGGTGTACGAGTGAATGATCTTGCCAAATTTGTTTTCGGTTTTATCGTCTTTTAACAACGGCGTACCCGTAAAGGCAATATAGGCAGCTTTAGGCAGCGTCTGCTGCATACGGATATTATTTTCACCGTTTTGGCTACGGTGACCTTCATCGACCAGCACGATGATGTTGGGGCTGTCGTTGTAACACTCTTTGTATTTAATCGCTGAGCCAAACTTATTAATAATCGAGAAAATAACCCGTTCATTCCCTTTGCCTATTTGCTCTGCCAAGCGCTTGCCTGTTGTCGCCATTGCATCTTTTTTATCTCGGTCGGTCAGCACACCGCCAGAGGCAAAGGTTCTGCTCAGTTGGTCTTCCAAGTCCACACGGTCTGTCACAATGATTACTCGGCATTGTGCAAGCTCTTCAAGCCATATAAGGGCTTTGGATAAAAACACCATAGTGAATGACTTACCGCTGCCCGTGGTGTGCCAGATAACACCACCTTCACGAGCACCCGAATCATCAAAGGTGTTAATACGCTCTAGCAGTGCCTTAATACCGAAAACCTGCTGATACCGGGCAACAATCTTGCCTGCTTTTTTATCAAACAAAGTAAACAGACGGGTCATATCTAATAAGCGCTCAGGGCGCAGCAAGCTGACTATCAACCTGTCTTGGTCGGTAACGGCTAAATCACCCGCATCAACAAGTGAAAGGTAATCGTCTTTTGCCTTGGAAGAGCGGTGATTGAATAATGCGTTAAGCTGTTCCCCACTCAATTTATGGTTTTTGAGCCTTACGAATTCAGCTTCAGGAATTTGCTCTTCTTTCCATTTAGCCCAAAATTTTTCAGGAGTGCCGCAGGTGGCGTATAACCCTTCGTGACCATTTACTGCTAACAGCAGTTGGCTATATGCGTATAAGTGGGGAATTTCAGCCTGACCTTGGTTACGAATATGCTGAGAAATCGCTTCGCTATTCGTGGATTTACCTTCTTTATTTGAGTCCGGGCGCTTCGCCTCAATCACGACTAACGGCAAGCCATTCACAAAGCACACGATGTCAGGGATTCGATTGCCTGTACCTTCGGCGTTTTGCACCACCAACTCTTCAGTAAAGTGGAACTGGTTGTTCGCAATCTTTTGCCAGTCAATGAGCTTAATGGTGGGTGATGCTTTTTTGCCGTCGATGAACTCAGTAACGCTAACACCGTACATTAAAGCGTTATAGATTTTCTCATTCGCTGCCCTTAACCCAAGATTCATGGCTGGCGTTAATTCATGAATGATCTTATCAATAGCCGCTTCAGATAACTTGTGTTGTTTACCGGCAAACGAGAACGTTTGCTTTGCTAAAAAATCACGCATTACAGGTAACAGAATCACTTGATGAGTACTTTTCTTTTCAGCGGCTAAGGTGTTACCGCGCAGTGTTTCGCATTCACTTGGTGGGATAAAAGCGTATCCCAAACTACTCAACAAAGTCATTGCTGGTAGTTTGGAACTTTTTTCCTCTGTAAAATCTATTGAATTCAAATCCATACGCCTACTCCAACCAAAACTCTTCTTCCAACCAGTTTTCACTAAAACCGTAATGCCTTAACAGCTCGCTATCTAGTGTTTCCAGTTCATCGTGAAAAGCATCAAGCCAATTTGAACCCGGATTTATTTTCTTTAATAGGCGATAAACGATACAGACAAAATTGAACAATCTATTTTCATCCAGAAATGGAGTTCCTTTTGCTTCGTTTGGTCTTATAACAAACTTCCGACCAAACAAACGTGAATGGTGGGCACACATGTTGCGCAAATATGTAATGGAGTGGAGCCATGATTGCAAAGTGGCTGGGGCTAAATCTAGCTGCCTAGAAATTATCTTTCTATCTTTGCTTACACTTAAATGCTCATAAACTTTTGACCATGAACCTAGTGGAAATATTTCTGCAACCATCCAGCAAGGGGGATATTCTGGTTGGTCATAGTGGTTGTAATAGTGGTGAATGAAAATTTCGCGCTTCCCTTCCCTTTCACTACCAACCTCTGCGTTTTTTAGAGTGTGCCGTTTTATCTCATTAAGAAGACTAGCATGTGTAAAATCATCTGATTCTTTGAATAGTGCAGGGTCCATGTACCAATGAGCGCTATTATACTTGCAGGCCAACTCATGATTAATGATGTTTCTTGTAGTAATTTCTATTCTCTCAATAGCGTTAAGCAAAAGAGAACTGACCTTGCGATCAGTAAGATAGATATCAACTAAACTATCGAAGTTTGTATTTTCTGCATACTGGCCAATACGGTTTCCTTGTTCGCCATATTGCTCAAATGGCAGTCCGTAGCCGATCAGGCGAAAGTAACCGATATTTCTAAGATGGACTTTGGCGGAATCCGCATTAGCTATTAACAAGCCTCGTGCAGCTAACTTGTCCAGCAATTGGTCGTAGGAGGAAGGGATCTTACTGAAAGTACGGAAATTAGGCATAAAAAAACCCGCACTGGTACGCATTGAAAAGAGGCGCTGCGGGTGTTGTTAAGACTAAATATAGTCTTCTAGCGCCTAGTTTGCAACACAAAACTGTTGTTTTCACCAATTGCGAGTAGGTGAGTGCGTCATTTTTTCTACTCATTAACCATTCTCCTTAACAGAAACATTGAATGCCATTACTTCATCATCCTTTTATAGTGATCCTCATACTCAGTTCGAACAAACACCTGTCTGAATATCTCTAGGAACCTGCCAGTGTCAATGTCACCAAAATCAGTTAAGTTCACCAAGTCCGAGTGCGATTCCCGGCTGATGTACCTCAGCATTGGCCTATAGTTGATATGTTCATTTCCCAGATTACTCAAGACATCAGACAGCTTGTCCTTTTTATGAACAAACGAGAAAAAGTGCTCCAATACATTTCGCATGGCATTAGGAAGGATTGGACTACAAACCCGGTCGGCTTTTGCATCTCGGATTATCTGCCAATAGCCATCATATTCATTCCTGATGTCATTCCGTTGAATAGGTACAATCCTACTAAATTCGCTTTTGCAGACTCTGTACAAGCTATAGTGTTGTATGAACTCATCCTGCTTAAGATTGGATTGATTCATCATTTCGTGAAAGAAGAACAAGTTATGGGTGAATAGAAATAGTTGTTTGAATGGCTTTTGGACAATCTCTTTTTGAATAAGCGTCGCAATCTCGTATATAAAGTTGTGAGATAAGCTGGAAACAGGGTCGTCCACTACAACAATTTTATCCGCTAACCCCAAAGCTGAGTCGGGTTCAAGTAGACCTTTGCATTGCTCCAAAAAATATAAAAACGTAACTAACGTTTTTTCTCCCTCACTTAACGTCTCATATACGTTTTCAGAAGCTCCACCCTTTCTTACGATCCGATATCTCGCCTTTGCGCCATCAACTTTTTCAATATGAAAGTCATCAACCCCTACGCTGATAAGAGTATTTCTGATGTTTTGAATCGATGTTTCTATATTGGTTGTCTTTTTTCGCTGTTCGGAGATAATATTTTGTTGTTCAGTAATCCCCTCGGTTTTCTGTCTATATTCATCCCTCAGAGTTTCAAGTTTTTCATCTAAACTTTTGACCTTCTCATCAACTAGTTCAATAGCTGCGTTATAAGTACGCTTATGTATCTGCCAAAAATGACTTTTTATTGCAGCTCTAATTTGGGGCTTGCTAGTAATTCGACGGTTAAAATCGGCTATTTTTTTATTCAGAGCAACGATGCATTTGTTTAAATTATCTAAATGTTCATTGGAATTGTTCAACGCCACTACAATACTAGGCTTGGCCTCCTTATTTTTTAGAAGTGTCAAATTGCTGCGACAACATTCCAAAAATTGAGACTTGGCAATAGCAAACTCTGCACTCTCTTCAACATAATCATCGCTGAATTTATCTGATGAAAGAGTTGTTTCGACCAACTCAACTGCTTGTTGGTATGTTTTTGTATTGGATTCAATCAGGCGACATTTCTGTTTGTATGTTTCATCAAACAGAGCCTTTAAGTTAGCTTCGAAAGACTCAATTGGCGTTTCCTGACAAAACGGGCAAACGCCTTCTGCATGTTCGTAATGCTCAAGACCATCTCGAACCCAGTCAGAATGGCCTATTCTCTCAATTAACGCTGATAAATATGAACTTGATGAACCGACGATAATTTCAGAACTGATGCTATCAGTTTCGATTAATGATCCGTCGAAGCTAATTGAGGGTAAGAGCTGTTTTGGGGAAATATCTGGTTTACCCAGTTCTTTGGCTTGCTCGGTAAGGCTTTCCAACGTGAGGTCATCACTTGCCACATCGGCCTCTTTTACCGCATCCAGAAATAAGTTTTTTCGCTGCTTCCCCTCTAGACAAAACTCCAGAGGAGTCTTCACAAACTTGTCTTTTTCTAACCAAACTTTGTTTTCTAAATTGCTCAGCTCTTTGGTTTTTTGCCCTTTTACTTCTTCAGCTTTCTGCTTCAGGGAACCCTGATCTTCCTTCAATTCCGCAATCTTGGCTTCCGCTGTTTCTATTGCTTTTTCTGCCTCAACATTGCCTTCGTTGACAGTGAACACTCCGGGTTGCTCTTTGCTATCCCAGAAATTATCTTTGACAAATTTCTGGTTGTAGACAATAACGCTGTCTCCCAACGCTGGAGTCGCAGCGCAGGCAAAGTATTGTATATCCGAAGGTTCCTGTAGGTACTTAGCAATAGTAGATTTACCAGACCCGTTTAAACCGTAAAAACAACTTATTCTTTTTAGGCCATCTATAACTTGAGCTGTATCACCCGAATAGCTTGCCACTCCTTTAAGTGTTATACGGTTTATCATGATTAGTTCCTTCTAGTTCACTTTCACTCTGCGCTTGCCTGTTAACAACTGCTGCATCAGCGCTTTTTTCTCTTGCTTCAAATCAGTTAACTGCTGTTCCAATAATTCGATTTCTTTATCTGCATTTGCTAGCACGGTGGCTATTCGTTGTTGTTCTTCTGACGAGGGCAATGGGATCTTAAAACTTCTAATCCTAGTCAACGCTAATTTTGGTTGAGCATTCTGAGTGGATTCTGCATCCACATAGCGTTGGATGATTGGTGATTTGAGAACATAAAGTAGAAACTTCTTGTTGCAGGAGATATTGGTCAATTTATCTGCGTTTTCAGTAAGGTTTGCACCATCTAAAATTGCAGGTACTTCACCTACAATCCCCAACGTACCTGCAACAGTAATGAAAAGATCATCCTTGGCAATCGTATAGTTCTTTATTGATGAGACAATTTCTAGCGGGACATACAAAATGTTTGCGGTATCAATACCTCCCATATACATATCTGCGACACGAATGTAAGGATGATTATTTGGTATTTCGGTTAGTGAATTGCCTTTTGGAAGTCTCTTCCCACCTTTGACATCACACACTGTATCTAAGTTAGACCATACCCACCCATCCTCAAACGGTTTACCTGAATCATCAAGCAGGCGTTTTTTGCCGGAGAGCAGTTGTTGCATCAGAGCTTTTTTCTGCTGCTTACTGTTGTCGATTAGGCGCTCGGTGGTGCGAATGGCTTTATCCCACGTGGATAGGATTTTGGCGATTTTTCGTTGTTCTTCATAAGGAGGAACGACAACCTTCAACTTTTTGAAAAAAGGCAGACCAATTGTCTTAATAGTTGAGCCTACTGCCTGTCTCTCAAATTCAGCTTTATGTAACTGAAGCCAGTTATATAAAAACCAACTATTCATTTTTTCTTGGTTATCGCATTTCCATGCAATGAAATGTTGACTAACAGCCATAGGTTCAGCCATGACACCACTTTTGCCTATTCCTGCATCTCTTGATAAAACAACTGTTTCCGCCGGGTGTAATTGTGCAGAGCTATTTTTTATTCCTTCTTGAGATATTTCTTTGTCGGTTTCATACACATACCCATTGTCCAGCCGAAAGGTGTCTGCCAGAGATATCCATTTAATTCCGCCATTCCAATATTCAGGAATAGCCTTACTAGGCGTATGTCCACTACACCGTTCTGCCACCTTATCTAGCAGTTGATATTTCCACCCTTGCGGAATTTGTTCTGGCAATAAATTACGAGCCATAACCCAGCTCCTTTAGATAGCCTTCCATTTCAACTTCAAGTACTTCCAGTTCGTTCTTTAGTTGCACGCGTTCATTACGTACCGCAACCAAATCAATTTCCGCTTCCTCTTCAAAGGTATCCACGTAGCGAGGGATATTGAGGTTAAAGTCGTTTTCTTTGATTTCATCGAAGCTGGCAATGTAAGCATACTTATCGACGTTTTCACGCGCTTTGTAGGTGTCGATGATCTTCTGAATATTCTCAGGTGTTAACTGGTTTTGGTTTTTGCCAGATTTAAACTCACGGCTGGCATCAATAAACAGTACCTTGTTATCGGTTTTGTGCTTTTTAAATATCAAAATGGCGGCTGGAATACCTGTGCCGAAGAACAACTTTTCTGGCAAACCAATCACGGTATCCAGCAGGTTTTCTTCAATCAGTTGTTGACGAATTTTCCCTTCAGATGATGCTCTGAACAGCACGCCATGTGGCACTACCACACCCATGCGGCCGGTTTCTGGTTTTAGGGTTTCAATCATGTGACTAATAAATGCATAGTCACCTTTGGTTTTGGGTGGAATGCCTCGTCTGAAGCGGCCATATGGATCGTTCGAAGCATCTTCAAAACCCCATTTCTCAAGGGAAAATGGCGGGTTGGCGGTTACTACGTCGAAGTGCAATAAGCCTTTACCGTCTTTTTCCAACAACAATGGGTTTTTAATGGTGTCGCACCATTCAATCCGGTGATTGTCTTCACCATGCAGGAACATATTCATCTTGGCCAGTGCCCACGTGGAGCCAATCGATTCCTGCCCAAACAAAGCGTATTTTTTCGAGCCGGAGTTTTTGCGTACCATCGCACCACATTTGAGAAGCAACGAGCCACTACCAGTGCAGGGATCACATATTTGGTCGCCCTCTACGGGTTCTAAAAGAGAGGCGAGTAAGGTTGAGACCTCTGGCGGGGTATAGTATTCACCAGCGGTAGCGCCACTGCCAGCCGCAAAGTGTTTGATAAGGTATTCGTAGGCATTTCCAATCACATCAAGACTGCCAACACGTTCAGATCTTAAATCTAAAATGTCTTTACCAAAGTCTTCCAACAGATGACGTAGCAGATCATTTTTTTGCTTCTCCTGACCGAGACGATCAGTGTTAAAGCTGATGTCTTGGAAGACATTTTTGAGTTTACTGCCATTAGCTTCTTCAATCGCGTGCAGGGCTTTATCGATACGCTCACCGTTTCCGGCTTCATAGCGTTTTTCGTATAAGTCCCAGAAGCTGGCACCTTCTGGCAAGACAAAGCGTTGCTTCGACATCATGGCGTGGATCAGATCAGGGTTATCACCATATTGCGCAACCAGCTTGCTGTATTCATCTTTGTAGACATCTGAGATGTACTTTAAGAACAGCATGGTCAGGATGAAGTCTTTGTAAGTATCAGCACTGATAACACCACGGAAAGTATCGCAGGCTGCCCATACCGCTTTGTTGATATCGTCTTGATTGATTGGTAAATGTGGCATTGTCATTAGTCCTTAATATGAATTCTGTTTAGTTGTTAATCTTTACGTGAGCTTGTTAGCAGATCAGCCGCGATGCCTTGCATCTGCAAATCTCTATTTGTGATCATGGCTTGTAATGTCAGCTTTTCTTTTAGATGTGCTGCTGCCATTGCCATGATCAGTTGTTGTTGTTCGAGTGCGGGAATAGTAAGAGGTGTTTCTGTTACAAAACTTCTGGGAATGCTGGCTACGGCAGTGCCCTGAGAAGATTTTGCAAAGTACTTTTGCGCTGGTAGCTGGTTTAACTGCCACGCCAGAAAAGCTGGCGCAATCACATCGCTGGTCACCCGGATGATAAAGTAGTGTGGAGCACATACGGTATTAGGTGTTTGCTTATCTACCAGCGCTGCGATGTTACGCTGACCTCTGGCTGAAAAGAGAATGTCTCCTTGCTGGAGAAAGTCTGGCTGTTTGCGGCCAGTGATATTGGTAGCTATCAGATTTTGCCAGTCAATCTGGCCATACTCATCCACATCACGAATTTGCACGACTCGTACATCACCATCGGCAGTTTCGGGAATACTGCCCCGAAATGGGTGGCCCGCACTGATACTAGCAATATCACTGAGTAGACTTTTCACAAAAATAATCCGCACCATTTAAAAGATGCACTCAGTATTGATTGCAATATAAACAATGTCAACAAAATATCTGCATCTTTTTATTGGTGCAGATTGGATTGGCTTTGTCAGCTATGGAGCAAGGGGAATTGCAAAATTTTTTTCGCTGCCTCTTTCGAGTGTGCTCACTTAATTCTTTGAAAAAGAAAGCAACTGTTTTCAACTTGTCTTGAGTTGTATTTTTGTGTGTTTGTCATTAAAAACATCACGTTACGCGAACAAATTAATATTAACAATAATAAATAAGGCCTTTTTTAGGTTGTTTTAATTTAATATTTAAAATATTAAATATATGAAATGTAACGTTTTTATTAGTTTTTTAGGTTTGTTTTATTGGTTTGGCGGTGCTATTCATTTATATGTCAAATTTAAATGGGTAGTGGTTATGAGAAAACAATTTAATGGGGTCACTCTAAAAAGACAGCAAGGCTGGATAAACAAGCACGAGGAGAGTATGGAAGATGGAAACTCTTACCTTCCTTTTTGGACTGTCCATGATGTGAGATCTAAAGGGGTTAAATGCAAGATTAAGCATTTTTGTGAAAACAGAGTTGTGCATCTACTCAGTCAAAATGAGGTTTGCCAATTCATGCTACTTGCTTTTGACCGGACCGTAACGAACACGAAAGAGCAGTTTGCTTTGCCCTTAGCTGAGACGCTGGCAATCGCAAAAGCGCTTGATGTAAAGCACCCTGTTTATCCGGGCACCCAAGTGCCAATCGTTCAGACCTTAGATTTCATTTGTGATACCAGCATAGGTAAAAAAGGGATCGCGGTTAAACAACACGATGAATTATTCAAGGTTCGCAGTGTCGAGAAGCTGGCGATTCAGGAAGCCTATTGCGCCAAGAAACATTACGAATTCGAAACCACCACCAGTGACGAGCTAAAAATAGAATCCGTCAGGAATCTGGAGCGGATGTACCGCCATTCGAAACTTAATTCTTTGCTACAGCCAATGTGCGATGAGTGGTTGTATCACTTTCTTATTATCACTGAGGCAAACCCTTATGAAAGAACCTCAAGACTGCTGCGCAAAAGCGCTGAAAATGCGGGCGTAGATTACTCGGTTGCAGCCCACTTTTTCTACAACTGCATCTGGCACCACAAGATTGAGATCGACTGGCACCGACCACTATTTCTGGAGTTTTCAGCAGAAGAGCTTGGTATTGCCAGATTAGAAACAAACAGCTTCAAAGCCTTTGGCTCGGCTGCATAAGGGGGTGTCATGTTAGCTGTGTCTGAATTTCCCTCTGATGATCTGGATCGCTTTAGTGTTATCAGCCCCGGCGATGTTAGCAATCCTGTCAAATTGAATGGGCGAGCTATTGCTGAAAATCATTTAGTGGCCTATTTGGATAGTGATATCGATTTGGCTGTCATTATTAATCAAGAATCCAAAACCATTGCGCCTCTTCATGTTTCTTTTGATGAGCTGGTTCTGCACATCGAAAACCAAGATTTATTGATAGTTGAGCCTGCTTGGCATCCGAAAACCCTCACTCCTGAAGACAAGCTTTCCGATAACCAAAAGGCAAAAATTGAGCGGCGCTATAACGCAATTTTGCCTCTTATAGATGATCTCGATGCTGTTTTACGGAACAACGTTGGTGACAAGGTATTTGCCAATGCTGCTGAAAGAGCTGGGGTAACTCGACAATTTGTTTATGACAGCTTCTACAGTTTTTTGCGGCATGGATGCCGGAAAGCTGGCTTGGTTATGCCTCAGGGAAAAGACAGTGCAGAGAGTGATCGGCATGTTACGCATTTTGTTAAGAAGGGACGGGTAGCCAAAAACTTCCAAGGTATGGAATTGCTTGAAAAGGATGAATCCATCATTGAGCAATACATTAAAAAATATGCCAAGACGCCGTCTCTGACAATTATCGATGCTTTCAGACAAATGCTGAAGGACAAATATTTCAAGTGCCGCAGGGCGGCAACTCCCCAAGAACAGAGAGAGACCGGACTTCGCCATGTTGTTGAACTAAAAGAACCACATGAACGCCCCACCTACAACCAGTTCTATCACAGACTGAATAATCACTTTGGCGGCAATATTGCCAAACGGGAACGGGGTAAGAAAAATCCTATGGAGGCCGCTGCCAACAATGACGGCAGGGAAGGGAACGCCAATATTCATGCTTCTGGTCCCGGTGAAATTTACTACCTCGATGAAACGCCATTCCCTGAAGAACTTGTCAGTATTTTTGACCCTGATAGGAAAACTAAGATCGGTAAAGGCACGGTGTATTTTGTGGTCGATAACTTTTCAGATTTGGTTACCGGTTTATATATCACTACAGAGCCGCCGAGTTTCTCGACCGTAAAAGAAGCCATTTTCAATGCGGCCAGAGACAAACAAAAGTGGGTGGACGAACTTGGACTTGATATTGACGTGTCAGGTTGGAAGTCCAAACGGGTTCCTCAGATTATCTACGTTGATAATGATGTATTTAAGGGGCAGGTAAGTGAAGGTCCTATCACGGCAGGCGTACCGATCACAGTAAAATTTGGTCGCGTCGGTCGTGGTGACGACAAAAAAATGGGGGAGCAGCATTTCGAACTAGCCCAGAAACTTTTTCGCGGAAAAAGTAAGGGGCATGACACCGATTCCAAATTGGATAAGGCCAGACAAGTCGCCCGCAAAAATGCGTGTCTTACGATAAATGAGCTTTATGAAATCCTTATCAAGTACATCATTGTTCGCAACAACAGGATAGAAAATAAAAAGTTTCCGCTGACTTTCGAAATGGCCCGCGATGGGGTTCGCAGAATTCCACAGCAAGTTTGGGATTGGGGTGAGGAAAATAGACCGGGCTACACCATGTTTGTGCCTGAATCACAGCTATACCTAGATTTGCTGGAAACCGGCAATGTGACGTGCCACAAAACGCACATATACCTGCAAGAACATGGGCTTAAGTACACATGTAAATGGACCAAAGATGAGGGATATCAAGATCGTCTCAAAGGCAGGAAACACTATCAGTTTAAGTGCAGATACCATCGCGGAACTGCTGCCTGCATTTTGGTTGTAACACCGGATAACAGACTCGTACCGGCTTATCTTGAGCAGGATGATGCTTTGTACGCGAGATGCTCGTTTAAAGAAATCGCCGAACATAAAAGCGGAAATCCAGATGGTGACCAAGCACAACAGGAATCCGAACTGTCTGCCTACCTCTCATTAATGGATTACTTCGAGGAAACCGTCAAAACCGCTCAAAAAGAGCGAAAACCCAGCCCGACAGGAAACATTCAACAGATTCGCACTAATCGCCGCTTTGAAGCCTTACTGGATCAGCAACGCCAGATCGTGGGCTTTTTAAATGCAATTCAAGACACGATGAGTATTGACGCGCCTGAGCTAGATCAAGCTGAAGAAGAAGAGTTGGATGATCACGAAGGCAGAAACGAATTTTACGAACTTTAATCAAAAGGTACTACAAGTTATGAAGACTACAATTGTTAACGCAAAATACCATGAAACTAGCAACCCATTGCATGCGAATAACCCGCTAATTACGGCTCTCCCTCCGAAGGTGACAGCGAAGAATTTTAAAGCCGCTACTACCATAAAATTGGTTAACCTTAAGGCTGTTGATAATAGTGAAGGTGAGCGTATTAATGCGGTCAGACAGCTCAAAAAGCTTTTTTTACCCAACTTTACACACTTTGAAATTTATTCACATTTGTACGATACGATTGTGTCCACATATGAAGATCGCAATCCTATGGCCAGTGAGGTCATTGAGTGGACATATGAGCTTGCTAATCCTGAATTCGATTTTAATGGTGAGGACGATGATGTTTTGGAAGGTGGCACAACTACTGAGAGCAGCGTACTTACAGGCCCCAGCGGTGCTGGCAAATCAACATTTGCTCGAAACACAATTGCCCGCTTGTTTCCTCAAGTTATCTGCCACCCAACACTCGACCTTGAAAACCCTCAAATAACCTATTTGTTTGTTGAAATGCCCCATGATGGCACCAGAAGCGGTCTCTGCATGAATATATTCAGAGCGTTGGACAAAGCTTTGCAGAAATTTAATTACCCCAGCTACGTTCGCCTATATGAAGGGGAAAAGATAACAAAAATGGAGTCGGCTATTCATGTACTTTTTAGAGAGTTTCACGTTGGTTTGTGTGTAATTGACGAGTTTCAAAACCTAAATGTTGCTGGAAAATTTCTGCGTGATGAGATGCTTCAGTTCTTCGATAGCATGTCCAATAACGCCAAAGTTTCAATTTTGAAAATTGGCACAAGTGACGCTATCAAAATTATTGATAAGAAACATCAGCACCTTAGGCGAGCTGGTTACCCCACCGAATTAACAGCTTATTCAAAGGGTTCTAAGGATTGGGGACTGCTGGTTGACACCTTATTTACCTTGCAATTTGTGCACAATAAAATTGAGAAAGACGATAAGCTAAATGACCTATTATACGATCTCACCTGCGGTTTTCCGTATGCGCTAGTAAAGCTCTGGCAATTAACACAAATTGAGGCCATCAACAGTGGCAAAGAGAAGATAACACTCACTTTGCTCAGAAGTGTTTACAAGCGTCAGTTTAGTCTTTTACATGCTGTGTTTTCAGCTATCCGTCGTAAAAATACATCTCGTTTTGAAGATCTCATTTCCGTGCAGCAATTTTTAGATAAAGGTGAGGTAAAACAAGCAATTAAGCATTTGACGTATTTTATCAAATCTGAACAATTCAATGGACCTGCACTAGTTCATATGGTGGAAGCAGTGGATGCTATGCAATCTGATATCGATCTTTCCCCCGAAGATAAAGTCGCTATAGCTAAAGTGAAAAGTGCGCTTGAATCAAAACTCGCTGCTATCAAGGGGCAAGAATCTCTGAACTCATCAGAGCAAGTGGAGGCAGCATAATGCTAAAGTTTAAGCGTTTTCCCAATGAACATGTTGTGAGTACACTTATTCGTAAGCGTATCCAATTGGCGTTCCCATCCAACAGCTCATTATTGAATTACATTTCATTGTCGTGTTCTTACCCCAAGCCTTTCGACTTATGCAGCCAAGTTTTTGAAACAGCTCAGCGTATTGCTGATGGTAATGACCGTGATGTGTTGTTCGATGGAAGCACATGGGCGATTTGGCGATTAAGTGAGCCTGATGAAATTTTGCTTGAGGCGATTGAAGAGAAACGGAATGCAAACCTTCGTCAAGGGGAGTTGGCATTCAAACGGGATTGGCAATTTTGCCTAGATTGCGTTCAAGAAGACAAACTCAATGTTGGTGTCAGTTATTGGCACACAGATCATCAACTTCCCGGTATTACTCATTGCATGAAACATGGATGTCCATTGCATACTGCGCCAGAAATGAAGTCTTTTGAAAAACTGGTATTGCCACAATACGTTGATTTAGCAAAGTCACAACAGCATCCCTTTTCAAGTGAGCTTTATGATTGGAGCTGTTTCGTCGCTAAGATCTTCGACAGCCTTAAACGTGATGAAACAATTGGCGGGCAACTGGTCGATAGGCTGAAACGAATCTTGGCCTTTGAGTCCAACAAAGAGGCTCAGGTAACCCAATCCTGCATGAAATATATGGATCAACTTGAAACAGAGGTCAGTGAAGACGTACTCGGATATTTGTTTAAGTACTATACGAGAGAAAATGCTAAACGCAGATTAAACCTGATCAGATCTGCACTACTTACGGAAAATACAGTCACAGTTCGAAATCCGGTTTATTTCCTGATATTGATTTATTGGCTAAGAAATAAGACTGAACTGCTAGAGGTAATTGATGATGTTAAAATTGCCGCTTAGCCACAGTGAGTGCTTGTACAGTGCAATTACGCGTCATTGGCAGATGATGGGCGCACCCAACACATACAGGTATAGAGAATTACTTGGTCTTCCTCGTCGTCATCGGGTTCATCCATTTTTGACTACGCACATAACCAAATTGGCACAGACCTTCGGGGCAGAACCAAATGAACTTCTTTACAAGAGTACACTGTTTCCAGTTTTTCGTGCTGTAACACCGGATGGCGAAAAACTGGAAAGAGCAATGCTGGGAGATGGGCAACCTTCACCAGTAATTTTATCGCGGCTACCGCATGTCGGGCGAGGCTCACCTTTTATTATTAAGTGCTGCCCAGAATGCGTGAGAGAGGAGCGTGAGCAAAAAGGTTTTGCTATTTGGCATTTGCATCATCAGATACCGGGTGTAACCACATGTGACAAACATCCTACGTTATTGAATGTAAATGTTCTGGGGGATGGTGGAGCTGACCGAGATTTTATGACTGTACCTCTGTTAAAGGCTATGCAGGTCAAAGCAGCCTCAAGGAGAGACATTGCCTTAGCTCAAAGTGCCACTTACTTTTTGAATGAATGTTGCACCCATATCAAAACTAATTGCGAACTCTCCAATTGCTTGCACCAGCAATTGTCTGAATATGGCTTCATTACTGCAAGCGGTTATGTACGACAAGGAGACTTGAAAAAGGCAATAGCAAAAGTATTTTCGCTACAGCCCGCAAGTGAGTTTAACGAGAGCCAATCTGTGTTTTACAAGGCATGTATCATCGCTAGGAAGCATTATGAATATTGCACCCATCCTCTGGCATACGCCACCCTGCTGTACACAGTCGCATCACTTGAACATCCAAGGTCTGATCAATTTTCTGAAGTTTTCACTCCAAAAGCTGATGTGTTCCCAATGGTAGACTTGTTATCGGATGCTCGTAACGGATTAAGCATCAACCAATTGTGTAAAAAGTACGCGCGAAGTAAATGCTTCGTAACACGACAACTTGATTTAAACGGCATTGAACATGACACAAATTCAATGGCCACCGACAGTAAAGTGAAAGACAAAATTTTGTCATTAGCCCGTCGTGGCATATCACGAGAAAAAATTGTTGAGGAAACAGGAACTGGCCTTGGGATAGTTGATAAGCTGATATGCAATACGCCCGGATTAGTTGAGCGTAGAAAAGCACTCCGACACAAAAGCAAACTTGCTGAATGCGCCGAAAAAATTGCTCAAGTTTGCGAAGCGAATCCTACACTGACGCGAACTCAAATTAGGAAGCTGGTCGAGTCAGAGTATGCGACCCTCTACAAAGTTGATAAAAAATTACTTTTTGCTCTGCTTCCTCCTGCAAAACGTCCTTCCCCTATCGGGCGAAAAAAGACCATTCACTAAAAAGATAAAGTGAAACTCAGCACGCTCTCCATCCTTTTGCTAGCGCCACACCTTCTGGTTATATAATCGCCAATTTTTTACAGATATAATTCAAACCAAAATCACTCTTGGGAGTAGATTTTGGGCCTAGCATTGTCAAAATTTCAGCCATTGCATTAGAACAGGTAAATGTAAGTTTTTCAGTGTGTTAGGTTTGTCTTCGATAGTAGTCAAAAAAGAAAGGCCAAGCAGCACGCAATTACGAGGCGTAGGGCATGGTTACTGTCTTCGGAATCAGTCCACGATTACATTAGAAAACGCTAACCTCTTTCACACTAGATGCTCAAACAACCATTCCACGCCGGTATCTTGCTGATACAGCGGGTGCTGGAGGATCTTCATATCCCAATTGGGCAATTCATCTGGGGCATTGAGCATGCGCACCGGCAACCATTGCATGTACATTTCGGCCATGTGCTGGGGCAGGGTTAACACCAAACGGCTGGCCACCAGCGCCCGCGCGGCGGCAAGGTAATTAACCATACGAATGGCGGTATGGCGACTCAGGTTATGCTCTACCAGCCAGCGATCGAGACTATCGGGTTTGTTATCAATTTGGTCATGCATCACTATGTGTGGCAAAGCCAAATATTGTTTAAGAGTTAGCTGCTCAGGAATATCCTTAAACTGCTTGCCTACAAGGCATACGGGCTTTTCTAAACGCCACGGTTTTACCAACAAATGGTTGGCAATTTTGCTGCTATCTTCAACGCCTATCACCAAATCTACCGTGCCATTTTCGAGCCTTTCCAGCGATGAGTTTGGCCCTATCATTTCCAAATCGAAGGAAATATTTGGGGCCTTTTGTTCTAGTGTTGGGATCAACTCCGGAAACACCACGGCTTCAAAATAATCGGTGACCGCCAGGGTAAAAGTACGGTTACTGGTTTCTGGTACGAAAGCCTTGGGAGGCGACAATGCCTGTTCCAGGCGTTTTAGAACATCTCGCACCTCTCCCAGTAGAGAGAGGGCTCTTGGTGTGGGTTGCAATCCGTTTCGGCTACGCACCAAAATTGGGTCATTGAGTTGGTTACGCAATCGATTCAACGCATGACTGGTGGCCGACTGGCTTAAAAATACTTTTTCTGCGGCACGGGTGACATGGGCTTCGGTCACAAGCGCTTCGAAAATTCGTAATAAATTCAAATCGAATTGATGAAATGGCATATCAGTATTAATCCTATGCATTACATAAATCATAATATGCATTTCAGTAATACTAAATAGCTTCCTAAAATATCGTCGACAGTTGTTAATCACCTTACCCGCGTATGCAGGAGCCTTTATGTCTCAATCTGGTTTTTCTCTTCAAACTGCCGAAAGTAAGCAAGCCCCAGCCAATGGTGCCAATGCCGACTTTGCGCTGTATGGCATGTTGGGGATGACCTTTATGAACTGTGCCCCCTTAACGAACATGGCTGAAAGCGTTGCCGATGTGATTGTTGTGGGCGTCCCCTTCGATATGGCCACGTCTGGCCGCTCTGGCGCACGGATGGGGCCAACCAGTATTCGTCAGGCTTCGGCCAACTTGCTGTGGGAAGGTGAAAGATGGCCCTGGCGTTTCGCCCTGGATCAGTGCTTAACCATGGAAGATGCAGGTAACCTGAAATTTAAGCATGGCGAGCCGCAAACCATGGTAGATAACCTGGAGCAAATCGTGTCCAGTATCGTTCAGCACGGTAAACGTAGTTTAGTCTTTGGTGGCGACCACTTTATCGCCCTGCCGGTTATCCGCGCGCAGGCTAAAAAACATGGTCCGGTGGCGCTGGTACATTTTGATGCCCATACCGACACCTATGACGGTGGCAGTGAATATGACCACGGCACCCTGTTCCACCATGCGGTGCAGGAAGGTCTGATTGATACTGAGCACTCAATTCAGATCGGTATTCGCACCAACTGGACCCGCGAAGGTCACCCATTTGAAGTGTTAGACGCGGCCGAAGTAAACGATATTGGCCCTAACGGCATTATTGAGCGTATTCGTCAGCGTGTAGGCGATCGCCCTGTGTATATCAGCTTTGATATTGATGCGTTAGACCCGGCCTTTGCCCCTGGAACAGGTACACCTGTATCTGGCGGCATGACCACAGATTGCGCCTTAAAGATTATCCGTGGTCTGGCAGGCCTGGAAATTCTTGGTGTCGATGTAGTCGAAGTGGCACCGGCCTATGATCATGCCGAGGTTACCTCACTGGCTGCGGCAACCATAGCCCTGGAAGCCTTGTATGCTATGGCAGCCAAATATCAGCAAATTACCTTTGCTTAAGCTGTATTGATTCTTCGTAGTACCAAATGGTACTACGAAGACAATTTATGCCTAATCGTGCCATGCTTGTTACGTGTTCGAGTCATTAAATGACTCGACGATTCCTCCGTCCAGATCGCACCATTCTTTCTGTTACTATCCTAAGCACTTGTCGAATATCGGATTTTTCTTGCTATCCGGTGCATTTTCGCAGCCGAGTTAACAGATAACCGCTATAGTCATTCTTCACACTACGTTTTTAATTCAAGGCGACCTATGCTGCATGAACTGGCCTTGGGAGGCTTGTTGTTTAGCCCTCTGGTGGTATTTGCCTTCTGTGCATTTCTGCTCACCATGGCAACCCGATTGCTGTTGTTCAAACTGGCATTGCGTCAGCATATCTGGAAAGACGCCTGGTTTGATGTGTCTTTATTTGTCTGTTATCTGGCACTTTTAGTGTATTGCTTAAGGGGATAAGCGGAATGTCTCAGTGGTTACGAGTGGGTGTTACCTTACTGATTGTAGCAATGGCAATAGTGGCGGGCAGCTGGGTTTGGCAGCACTATCTGTATTCTCCCTGGACGCGGGATGGCCGCGTGCGCGCTCAGGTAATTACCATCGCCCCCGATGTGTCTGGCTGGGTGACCGAACTGAACATCAAAGACAATCAGGTGGTCACCAAGGGGGATGTGCTGTTTAAGGTTGATGCCACACGCTACAAAGCCGATATTGCTGAAATTCAGGCTCAGGTAGAGCAGGCAAAATACTCCTGGGAGCTGGCCAAGCATGAATATGAACGTCGTCAAAAGTTGATTACCAATAAGGTGATCAGCGACGAAGACATTGACACCTATCGCCTGAAAACCCTGCAAACCAAAGCCAGTTACGACCTCACCCAGGCTCAACTGAATAGTGCGCAAATAAATCTGGCTCGCACCGAAATTAAGGCGCCTGAATCAGGCTATATCAGCAACCTGAATTTACGTCAGGGCAACTATGTTAGCCAGGGCAGTGCGGTGATTTCGATGGTTAAAGCCGATTCGTTCTACGTCACTGGTTACTTTGAAGAAACCAAACTCCCTTTGGTGAAAGTTGGCCAGCGCGCCAAAGTGCAACTAATGAATGGTGATGCGCCGTTAACGGGCGAGGTCGTCAGCATTGCTAAAGGCATCGCCAACGCGAATACCAGCACCGACAGTCAGCTATTACCCCAAGTGACGCAAACCTTTAACTGGGTGCGACTCGCCCAGCGTATTCCGGTAGATATCAAGCTCGACCCTGTGCCAGACAATGTACATCTGAGTGCGGGTATGACTGCCTCGGTCAATCTGATGGCCGAGTAACACCAGCATGCGCGCCCTTTCTCCCACGCTGGCGCATATTCTGACGCCAGATGCCGCCACCCTGCGCTTTGCCATTAAAGGTGTGTTATCGATGGCGTTAGCACTGAGCGTGAGCCTGTACATGCACCTTGATCGCCCTTATTGGGCGCTGGTATCCGCGGTATTTCTGCAAATGCGCCCCGAAAGCGGCATGGTGATCGAAAAAGCCCTGTGTCAGATACTTGGCTCTGTGGCCGGCGGCGTGTTTGCCATCGTCATCTTAGATTGCTTTATGCCCTATCCTTTACTGGCTCTGGGGTGCCTGGCCCTTTGGATTGGCGCTAATGCCGCGGCCTCCGCCATGATGCATAGCATGAACTTTATTTACGCTTTTGCCATGGCCGCCATGACAGCCAGTTTGGTGGTGGCACTGGTAATGGCCAATGGCTCTGCCGCCGACAGCGCGACAGTATTTGATGTGGCGCAGGCCCGCATCAGTGAAATAAGCGTTGGCGCCATTTGTGCCACCTTAGTTAGCCTGTTGATTTGGCCGGTGCGGGTAAAAGATACCATTCGCGGCCATGCCCGTAATCTGATCAATCAAACCCTTAGTTATCTGGTGGTGGAGCTCGATCCCAACGGCACACACAGCCAGCGTCACGCCCATGCCGATAGCATCTTAGCCGCCCTGATTGCCCTAAATGACGATTCTTCCGCGGTAGTGTATGAAGGCCCGGAAGGCCCCGGCCGTGCCCGCGCAGCACATTTGCTATGTAATAAAGTCATGGCGCTACTTTCCGTGATTCAGATTTTCGGGCGTTTTCAACGCAATCACCCGGAATTACTCTCGGGCAATGTGTCGGCATTATTAGCCGATATGCGCAGGGCATTCGAGCAGATGGTTGCCACCACTAACTACACGGATTGTTTGGCTTTGGCGCAAACCTTGCGTCGGGAAATTCAGCAATTTCGCAGCGATTGCGGCCAATGTTCGCCAATTCAGTCACGATTACTACAAACCGCCACCGAATTAATGGCAGATCTTGTCATCATGTTAAATGCCTACGATGCACTGGAAAATCAACGCACAAAACTGCTTAAAGCGAAACGCCTGAGTACCTATCGTGACCCATTATTAGGCGCAATTACCGGTTTTCGTTCCATGCTGGTGTTCATCATCGGTGCCGGGATCTGGATAGGCTCAGCCGCGCCAGCTGCGGTGATGATGATGGTATTGCCCGTGACCTTTTCGGTGATGTTTGCCCGCTTACCCTCACCTCCAATGGCATTAAAACGTATGTTAGTGGGGGTAATAGTGGCCATCCCTATCGCGTTGTTCTTTGCGCTTGGTTTACTGGCCCAAAGCAGCGGCGATCTTGAACTGCTGTTACTGATCATGGCTGCGCCATTTTTTGTTGGTTTGTTGGTGCTGAGCAACCGCGCCACCCTACCCTATGGTCTGGGCTTTTGTATTGTCTTTACCACCCTGGTACAGCCCAGTAACGGCATGACATTTTCTGTCGGCACCACCCTAAGCACCGCCATGGGGATTCTGGTTGGCATCAGCATTTTATACTGGGTGTTTAAGATGATTACCGCACCCGATAGTCTTGTCATGCAGCGGCGACTAATACGCTCAACCGCCAGAGATTTAGCCGAATTACAGTACCAGCCAAATGGTGAATATTGGTTTAATGGCCGTATGGGCGAACGTCTTTTGCGCCTGAGTGAATATGAACGCGGCTCTGGTAGCACTACCCGCTATATGACCGATCTTGGCCTTACCGGACTCAATATGGGCCATATCTCAGTACGGGTAAAACGGATATTTGAAAAGCGCGAATATGCCGCCATTCAGGTTGTGGTAGAAAACTGGCAACACGCGCTCGCCAATGCTTACTGGGAAATTGCCAATGGACACCTGTCGCAGTATTTCAGGGATCAGTGCAACGTCTTAATTAAGGCCGCAATCGCAGCAGGTATGGAAGAAACTCAGGCTGCCCAGATGGAGGGGATGTTTGAACGCTTACAGCTCACCTTTGAACGCACTGCGAAACAGTTCTCACCTGAGGCACCAGTCACAGAAATATTGCCCATTGCCTGATTTGCCGGGCGGCGTTAACGTCAGCGATTCAATTGTTAGCCAAATAACGACATACGCCCTGTCCGGCATAATAGCCAGTAGCAAAGCAAGCCGTTAACAGGTAACCACCGGTTGGAGCTTCCCAATCCAGCATTTCTCCCGCGCAAAATACTCCGGGCAGTTGTGTCAGCATAAAATCATCGTTGCAATTCACCCGACAGACACCGCCTGCGCAGGAAATCGCCTCGGCAAGTGGACGTGTATGGGTAAACCTAAGCGGTATACTTTTAATAGCAGCCGCTAATTGCGCCGGCGATAAGGATTGTGGATTGGCAATACACTCGTACAATAACGCTGTTTTTATCCCACTGATTCCCGCGCTACGTTTTAAGTATTTGCTAAAGGATTCTTTAGCCTTACGTTTCGTCAAACGCTGTTCCAATTGAGGTAGTGAGTTATCAGGGCTTATATCGAGGGTTGCTTTCGCCTCGCCCTGTTGTTCAATCTGTTCGCGCAGATATTTACAAAGAAGGTAGATAACCCCACTTTCCATTCCATCTCTACTCACCACACATTCGCCGCGCAGAGAAAGGGGCTCACCCGAAATTCGGGTTAAGGATATTTCAATATTCTTTAATGGCTGCCCCGCAAAATTGGTTTGCAAATGCTCACTCCATGTACAAACCACACCAGAATTAGCACTGCGTAATGACGATATTTGCAACTGTTGTGATTCGAGCATACCTTGCCATTCACCGTCTGAGCCTAGCTCAGGCCAGCTTCCGCCCCCCATAGCCAGTACCACGGCATCGGCTGTCACCTCGATTGTCCCCTGAGGATATGAGAACGAGAGCTGATTTGCGTTCATCGCCACCAGCTTATGGCGCATGCAAAATTCCACACCAGCCTGGCGCAAACGCTTTAACCATGCCCTGACTAACGGAGCCGCCTTCATTTCTTCTGTGAACACCCGGCCAGAACTGCCAACAAAGGTCGATACACCCAAATCGGCGCACCAGGCCCGCAAGGCATCGGCATCAAACGCTGATAGCGCTGGTTGCAGCCACTCAGCAGCTTCGTCATAACGACCAAGAAAGGTTTCAAAAGGATCGGCGTTGCTGATGTTCATACCACTGGTGCCCGCCAGTAAAAACTTACGACAGGCACTTGGCTTTGCATCATAGACAGTGACCTGATGACCCTGAGCAACAATTTGTTCTGCTGCCATCAGTCCGGCTGGTCCGGCTCCCACTATAGCCACATGTTTGCTTTGCAACGTTTTACCCTTTCCACATCTCTCTGCGTCCAGCGCGCAGACCTCATTTTTCGGATAAGGTATTATCGCATCTTACGATTTTCTCTGGCACCCCATCTTGCGTATTAGCGTGAATTCGATGGCCTTTCACTGGTAGCCTGGGCAATAATCACATAGCGTTGGCTGGCCTCGCTAGTCACATCGTCAAAGGGATAACAGGTAATTAAGGTCAGTTGCGACCATGGCGTGTTTGCCATTACATCAACTGCATCGGCATTTACAATTTGCGCCCCTGTTACCACAAAAGTTTGTAGCCCCTGCAAACTTTCCAGTTGTATATGATCGCCGTTTTGTAACTGTTTTAACCAGTCAAAATGAGTATCGCGATGTCCGGCCAAAACGATATTACCAAGACTTCCGGGCAACGCTGATTCAGCCACATGCGCAGGCCCAAATGCCAGTGCTTCGCCCGACGCTCCTGCCAGTACATACCAATCCTGACCATCGTAGCTAAGTTTGGCGATAGGCCAGGTATCCGCCCAGGACCAGGGTTTTATGTAACGCCTGGTTTGCAACGCTTGCTGCCAGGTTTTCGCTATCAAAATTTGTGCAAGTTCGGCTTTGCCCCACAGATAGGCGCCATGGCCTGTATGCCAAATACCAACGAGCAAAGCGAAGCCTGCGATATAAGCCAGTAGTCGATTCATCATCTGGTTATTTGGCTGTGTCAGCAACACGCCACCTCCAGATCGCCAACGCAATCATTAGCAAGGCTAGCCCGAAATAGAAGTGCCAGCGCATTGACGTAGCCGTTTGCGGCAAGGTTCCGAATATTGCATTGGCGTGCAACCCCTTTGGCAGCGGGTTCGGTACGGATTTATCCTGACTAGACAGGCCATCAGGTCGGGTAGGTGTCACATCAACGGCCACCAGCGATGTAAATTCACTCACCAGACCATAGTGCATCGCAACTTCCTGCATCCGTTGGTTGTAATAACTGGCATCCTGGTGATGACGGCGCTCACGACCCAATTGGGCGATGTTCGCTCTAGCCCATAGTTTATCCAGGCCTTCAGCTTGTTTTGTGCCAGATTCCAATGTCAGCTCTGCCTGCCAGGGCTCACCCAAATAACGCCCACTCACGGTAATCTGAGTAACAGGAGAATCTTCACGATAGCGGATAAGTACAGGTTCGCCCGCATACAGATCTGGCACGGTGGCAGGATAGACCTCTGCCTGCCCGTCGAACGCTATTCGAATATCCGTTAGCACCGGATGCCGTAATTTGCGTAGTAATGCGGTTACTTTGTCCTGAACCTGCTCGGTATTACCGATGAAAGTAAAACTGCCACGCCCCACTTCTGCGGCTTCAGTCATAAAATAGCTGTTCGGCGCAGAGCCTATCCCCACAGTAAACAGACGACTTTGGCCTAGATTGCTGGCAATGAATTGCATTAAAGATTCTTCGTTTCCGACACTACCATCGGTTATAAACACAACCTGACGTAGCAAACGGCTCTTATTTTCGGGATCAAGCGCTAGCTCGAGGGCCGGTTGCATTTCCGTGCCACCATCAGCTTCAAGGGCCATCACAAATCCAATTGCCGCAGCCTTGTTGGTGCCTGTGGCATACACAGACTCTGACCACATTTGTCGACTGTCGGAATTAAACTCAATTAAGTTAAACCTGTCCTGAGGGCTAAGCTGCATGATAGCGCTGGTCAGCGCGGATACTGCCTGACGAAGAGATTCTCCGGCCATAGAACCTGAGGTATCCAAAACAAACACTACCTCTCGGCCCGGCAACTCAGTCTCTTGCTGATTATTCGGGTGTAAATTGGGTACCAGCATCACCAAACCGAACGCTTCATTACCCCTTGTTTGCTGGAAACTGACGGTGTTAACCGAGTGTTCGGATTTACCGCGCCACACAAGTACAAAGTCACGATTAGCGTAATCTGTTTGGCGTAATGACACCTCAAGGCTGCCATCTTGATTGGGGATGACCTGGATCGGGTGGAACGGGCTTTGAACATTTGCCAGAGGCATTCCTGCATCTAAATGTATGCGTATGTCCACACTGGCAGGGGGAGCATCAGGATGCTGGTACAAGGGAGAAATCTGATTCGCATCCGAGACTTGAGACGTGTTCACAGCCCAACCAGTATTTGCCTGGCTTGACTCGTAGGCGGAGACAGGCTCACCAGGCATATAACGAGGCGTCAGTGTCATCGGGAATCGTAATTGAAATTCACCATTATCAAACTGCACCGTTTGCTGGTAACGCAAACTGATACGAATTTTCTCTCCCGGACCAATATTCGCGATATTGTTCGTAAATAAATTGGGGCGTAGCTGTTGGACTAAACTGGCCTTTTTTCCCTGTTGTTTGGCAGCATCGAAGATCGCTTTGGCCTTGGCTTTAGGTTGAATCTGGCCTTCAATAATGCGCTCTCCCACTCGCATACTAAGACCGTCTACTGCGGCCTGTTCGGGCAGCGGAAATACATAAACGCCGTTTACCCATTCCTGACTAGGGTTGTAGAAATCCTGCGTCACCTCCACCCGTGCAACCAATCCATGGATGCTCATTTCTACCTGAGTCTTCACCAATGGACTGAGTTTACTGCCCTGCCAGCTATTACCCGTTAGTAGCAAACTGCCCTGACCTGCCTCATTTAGCGGGCTTTCTACCACTCGAGCGTGAACAGAAAAGACGCCCGACAGCGACAACAGCAAGGCAATGAAGCAGAACCTGCTGATAACGGCAGGTACAAAAGGGGGGAGCTGAATTGACATGGCAGGTTGCGCCTATTGATAGTGAGCCTGCCAATTATTTAGACGCAATAAAGCGACAGATTCCCGCTCAGATTATGGCAATCTGCCGCTCAATTGTGGCGAAATAGTGCTCATTCGCCGGACAAACCATATGCTAATTACGCTGTATTAATCCCTGGCCAAGAGAATTGGAATAGGCTTTAAGCGCAGGAATCAAACCCAATACAACCGCACTGCCAAGGACGAAAAGCAGGGTGTATGCTAACTCCGACGTTAAAAATTGTAGCGATATATACAGGCCAAACCTTTCTGTAAGCCAGTCCTGTAGGCCCCATAACACCAGCCACAAGCTCAGCATTGATACCAGCATCGCAGACAGCACGATAAACAGGACTTCCAGCTGAATTAACCAAAAGATAAATGAAGGATGCCCGCCAATGGCACGTATCACCGCCAGTTCTCGCTGCCGCTGCTGCATTGATGCCAACAACATAGTACTAAGGCCGAGCAAAGAGGCAAATAGCACTAAAATGGAAATCAAGGTCAAAGTCTGCTCTACCACGCCCAGCATTTGCCATAACTCGCCCAAGGCAACTCCAGGCAAAATGGCCGTCAGAGGTTCAGCAGTATAATTGTTGATTTGCTGCTGCAACTGCAATGCCGCCACTTTGGATGTTAGACCTAGCATAAAAGCCGTGATCTGTTCTGACTCAGGCTCTGCATTGTGCTGACCAAATCCCTGTTGCATACCCGCATGCATTGCATCGATCCCATGTAATGGCACCATCAGAGATTGGTCAACAGGGGTCCCGGTAGCCGCTAAAATACCAGTAACCTGAAACGGATGGTGCTTGTGCTTATGAAAGCTGATTTTGGCGGTACCATGAGATAACACGATTTCATCGCCTAGCTTATAACCCAGCGCTTTCGCTACCGCAGCCCCCAACACCACCTCATCATCGTCTCCAAACGCGTTGCCCTGAGCAAAAAACAAAGCTTGTTTACTGCCGTAGCGAAAGTGTTCAAAGTACGCTGATGTGGTCCCGATTACTCGATAACCTTCGAGAGAATCGCCGATGGAAATGGGAATGGCCCAAGCAACATCTTTACGGCTGGCGATCGTCGTCATGCTGTCCATCGCCACATTATTGCCGGGGTTACCCATACCAAATACGGAATAGAGTAAAAGATTTAACTGACCAGTGCGGGCGCCAACGATGAGATCAACGCCAGAGACACTGCGCCCAAAGCTTTTTCGCGCTTCCTGACGTATATGGTCCACCGACATTAAAACCAGTAAGCTGATCGCGACGGAGAAGATTGTCAGTAATACGCTGCCACGTCGGTTAAGCAAACTTTTAAGCGCTACACGAATCAGCATGTTGCCTCCACTGGCTTAAAGCTTGTCATATCAAGTTCAGTAGGGAAATGTTTGGCCAGGGCTCGGTCATGGCTCACAAACAAGATACTGCTTTGATGATGGGCTGAAACCGTCTTCAACAGCTGTATAAAATCATCCCGGCTGTCAGCATCCAATGCTGATGTGGGTTCATCTGCGATGATCAGTTGCGGCTTATTAATGAGCGCCCTGGCAATAGCCACCCTTTGCTGCTGACCAACGCTGAGTTGATTCGCCTGTCTTATTAATACGTCAGCTGGCATGTTCAACTCTGCCAGTAACTCGGTCGCATAGCCTTTAACCTGCTGCATATCGCTTCCACCAAAACTGGCGGCCAGTTTTATGTTATCGAGCACTGACAGGTATGGCACCAAGTTTAATTGCTGAAAGATCACCCCTATATGCTGCGCCCGAAAGCGATCACGCTGACGTGCATTCATTTTCCGATAAACTTGTCCCAAAACCTCGATACTGCCATTTTCTGCAACGATCATCCCTGTGAGTAAATTAAGTAAAGTGCTCTTGCCTGAACCAGATGGACCGAACAAAAAGACTTGCTCTCCTATTTTCATTTCCCACTTGGCAATATCCAATACCCAGGGCAGATGCCTGGCATAACGAAAACGCAATTGTTGAATACAAATGGCAGATTGTTGCTTAGACATAACAAACCTTTGGCTTATGAGACTACTCATCGTAGCAGTGATGCTGGCATGTAAGAGATAGAATGACCAGACGTCTCACCCCATGTGGCCGCGATGTATCGATTTATTCCACTTGTTAGACTGAAACAACTAATTTACATTGCCTTTTCGGTAAAAAGTGTGCATAAATCGTGCTATTCAGCCAAAGAAGATGAAACACGCCGAAAAGTTACATCTTGCTGCACACACCGGGTGAATAAGTCACGCGTAAATATGGAATATTTGCGTCTCAAGGTACTCTAAATTATCAAGAAAGGATGCTAACTGACGATAGCTAAATGGTTCGTCGTAAATCATTAAGTAAACAATAATAAATATAACTAGAAGCGTCATGGAATTAGCAACCCGAAGCCTGGATCTCGAACAGTACAAAGACACTATTATCAGTCTGCGTCACGACCACAGTTGTCAGCAACTCGACAAGAAGATTCGTCAGCTTCAACCCAATCTTACCGGTTCTACAGGTTTCCTGATAAAAATGGAAATCAAACGTCTGGCTCAAGTCATTAGCCGCGTGATCGATTTGCGCGATATGTGCAAAGAGAGTTGTGAACAGTTTGAATATCAGGGAGTGATTCATTCCATGGATCCCGATGGCATTCGGGACTTCAAAAAGGAAGTAAAACGCTATCAAGGCAACTACACCCTGGGTGTATACGAATTTGTGATTGGTCAGGCCCGCAAGCGTTATCGCGAAAATCCAAATCAGCACGTGCTAAACAATTTGCCTGCGGCAGAAATCTCATCCTTGGTGAAGTTTCACCAACGCCATGAAGAAAGGCTTTATTTTGCCAGTAAGGTGACGGTTTTTAGCGAAGATCCCGCCAATTTAAGCTATCGCCAGCGCCAGGAAATGGGTATTCCTGCCATCACTACCGATATCTCTGCAGATGGCGTTTCAGTAAAAGTCATTGGACTTCAGGCCCTACGCTTAACGGAACAAATGTACTTGTGGTTTTACGAACTAGAGCAAGAGTTTAGTTTTGGTTTACCGCTATATATTCCATATCAACAAACCTCAAAAGAACGCAAAGACGACGCGACCTACTTTAAAATGCAGTTAAACAGTGAGTCAGACTCACCGGTGTTAAATGAATTTGGTCGTTTTATTAGTCAACAGCTTCTGAGTCAAAAACGCGCATACCGTGTTCCGGTAGAAAACACCATTGAAGCGATACAGGTTAAGGCTGATGAGCAGTTCATTATCAGTCGGCTCCATTCATTACCTGTTTACCTGACAAATCATCAGGAAACCTGGTATCCACGCGCTCTGTTTCACACTAAAAATAATCAGCCGCTGAGCGCGTTTTTAATGCTAAATCAGATGCCTGGACTACTGACGTCATTTTGTAGAAGACCAGAATTACAAAACCAACTGCATGAGGGGCTCCCCTTTCGCGAAACATACTTCTTGCTAAGGATCATCGACCAGCAAAAACGCCTCCACCTGGCTGCTATACCGTATTTCTGGATAACAACTAATCACCGAGCGCGGCAACTATTAAAGCGGGTTAATCCGCGCAATATCCGTTTGATACAAGTTGATGGTTGCTCGCTAGACTCTGAGCATCAAGCGCACATTCCAAGTTCACTTCCCGACAGCGCAGGCGAAGCATTTGAAACATTAAATCGCAAACCAAATCCAAGAGCATTGAGTATTGCAAATAGATTGCAGAGAATGTTAGTACTTACTGATATAAGCGACAGTATGGATCGTCTTCAACTATTCGATGTTCTATCGCAAAAAGGATCGGAAGAGAACGAATTTAAACTCAGTGAATTCTTGCTACGCAATCAAAAAAGTGATGTGGAACTGTCTCAGGCACGTGCAGAAACGAATGATTTACGCGCCGAAGATCGCTTTGATTGCCGACTAAGCCTGAAACTCACCGCGCGCAACAGTGCCAAGATGCGTGCTGCAATGGCAATCACCAGTAATATATCAACCCGTGGTTTATGTGTAGAGTTTGACAGCCCCCACAGCTTCAAGCGAAATGATGATATATATGTCGATTTTCTCAATTTACCCTCAATAAATGGTGGTGTATTGCCCAAACAGACCTATCGGATTGTTCATGCAGGTGAAAAAAGTATTCGCGCCACGATTAGCGGTAACACCGTTAATCACGAGGGAAGGAAGGGCCTGCGCGCATTTATCTATAAAAATCTAAGCAAGTTACAACAAACCGGCTGTGAGAACGAAGTCTATGGGTTGTCTAGGGTTTTACGTAACTTATATGCATCTAACCATCTTTTCCCCTATTTGCTGACAAGCAAAACGAGCCAATTACGCCATATACGTAATATCGCTCTATCAGAGAAATCTCTTGTTCCCCGTGTCCATCCGAACATAGACGCAGAGCAAGGCATTATTGAATTAACTCAAAACGAAGTATTTCGTTCTCTTGTGTTCCGTCAATTACAAACCGTCAATCGCGATACTCCCTATGCACCTTTCTATATCTTGGTAATCGCAAAGCAACGAACAAACAAGGAAATTAATGTCATTGTGCGGCATCTAGACGAAATCAAAGACGCTGGCAAATTACGCATGTTACTTGCCAGTCTGGAAACGCTAGGTCAGCCCTATATCATTCGAGTGAATGCGACTAAAAAAGGACGTGTATTTAATAAATACATTCGAGATGAGTTGGCTTACCTTTCCAGATTTTCAAACGTCAAATATCAAGACTGTCTGGGCCGACTTAGGGACACAACTGGCATTGTTGATATTTCAGATGTCACCGATTTATTGCTCTGATCGTCTGTGAATTATGACCATTATGCTTCGTTCATAAAATGATCAAGCAGATCGTTCATTGTTTTACCATTTGGTTAGTTACAAAACCCTATACACATACTTATACACAGCTTACCAAGAGATCCCTTGTACTAAATTCACTCAAAACCCACCTTTTAATATTAACAATTAAATAACTTAATTATCTTTACGACGATCTATATAAATCTCTTAAATGGATCCAGACAGAAGATCGAAAACCTTACTTGTACACAGTAAAAATATAATTTAAATTTTTTTAATTCAGCAACTTAAGCACAGATCATGCTTTGATCTGTTGACAGCAGGATGGATCACTGCATAACAGGATCTTCCAGATCCGATCCACACCTCAAAATCAAATACAAAATATTTACATTTGAAACGATCCAGCAGATCGTTCGAAAATCAAGTGGATAAATGGAGCAACTAAAAAGTTTTCCACAACGCTGTGGATATCGCTGAAAAAACCAGCAAAAATACGACTCTGCCTGTGGAAAAGTTAGTCGATAAGTTTATTTCGTCGTCTTGTTCACAGTGTTCAAACAGTAGTGCATGAACAAAGTAGAAACACAGAGGCAGATACGAATATTAGAGTGAAAATGCGGCCCAAGTAATGACCATTACTTCGCTTATGCCGTACACGTCACAGACTTCAGACGCAAAAAGTAAATGACATTTCCTTTTTCTATTTTGGCTTTCGAACAAGGAAGGATAAATTTCACTTATAAATTACTACCAAAGAAAGCGTCATGATTTTCCCTATCCGCTGAAGTAATTTCTCACCTTGGGTATGCTCAGATGGGGTCAACGTCCCAATATCCGGATGACCATCTCCTCTTTTTTTTGCATCGCTTTTGAAATCTTTTTTGATGTGTGATGATAACGTCATTAGCGTCTTTCCTTATTTGCTTTAGACAACTATTTTGCTCAGCCACAAATAAGAACACCAACGATCTTTACTTACACTTAGTATTAGTAGAACTTATGGATAAACGCCTAAAACTCTTACCCCTTCTCCGCAGTTTTAACGCGGCTGCGACATGCAGTAGTTATAGTTTGGCGGCAGAAAAATTAGCGGTCACACAGGCTGCTATCAGCCAGCAAATAAGAGCCTTGGAGCAACATCTTGGATGCAAGCTTTTCACGCGGATTGGGCGAACTATGCAGTTGACTCACCAGGGGAAGATACTCCATGAGTATGTCGATAAGGCCTTTTCACATCTATCGGATGGATTTAACAGTATTCAGGGGGAACCACTCGAAGGTGTTCTAACTGTTACATCATCGCCGTCTTTTTGTTCTCGCTGGCTAGTACCAAGACTTTGGAAGTTTTCCTTACTTTATCCAAGTATCAATGTAAGAGCGGTGGCATCTCATCAATATGAAGATGTACGGCATAGCTCAATAGATTTAGCCATCAGACAAGGTGACAAGATATTTGAACAGGTGCATCAGGAACCTTTGCTTGCTTCGCCTGTGTTTGCCGTTTGTTCGCCAAAAGTAGCCCGGGAGTTAGATCTAAATTCCCCTGCAAGTGTGGCTAAATGCTGGTTAGTGGAAGCCATCGATCCGGGCCCCTTCTCATGGAAAAACTGGCTGAATATTGCTAGCGTGCCTTTTGATCCACAGAAATTATTCTGGATGGAAGTGACTACATGGGATATGGCTATCAATGCCGTTGCTGGAGGCCATGGAATTTGCCTAAGCGCCACCTGTATGTCACAAGATATGCTGGACAATGGATTGCTTGTCAAACCATTTGATATACAGCTAGAAGAGCGTTTGACCTACACATTGGTATATGACGACGCCTCACCTCGTCTGGCGCGCATCGAAGCATTTAGAACCTGGTTACGACAGGAATTACGAGAGCAAGACCCTCAGGCGCTCGTCGACGCCTGAGAAGAGACAACATGATTACTTGAGCAAATGCGGGTCGAACACATGACCCAACTTTTCTGTTTTTGTGCGAATGTAGCCTTTGTTGTGCTCGGTAATACCATGGTCGATGGCGGTTCTGGCAACAACTTCGATACCCATGCCTTCAAGCGCCGCGCGCTTTTTCGGATTGTTCGTCATCAAATTGACCTTTGCCACTTTCAAAGTGCTTAGCATAAGCTTACATATTGCATAGTCGCGCAGGTCAGCATCAAAGCCCAAATGCTCGTTGGCTTCGACCGTGTCCAACCCCTGGTCCTGTAGGTGATAGGCACGAATTTTATTCAACAGACCAATACCACGCCCTTCCTGACGTAAATACAGCAACACGCCTTTACCGTGCTCAACGATATTTTGCAGAGCCTTCTCTAGCTGAAAACCACAATCACAACGTGTACTGAAAAGGGAGTCACCCGTTAAACACTCAGAATGGATTCGGATAGGCACAACTTCCCCTTCTTCCCATTCACCATAGGAAAGTGCGACATGCTCCTGATCCGTTGCCGTTTCAACAAAACCGTGAATACGGAACTGCCCCCAACGGGTGGGCAAATTGGCGGAGCTGACATACTGAAAAGGTTGTTGGCTTTGGTTCATAACTGCTACTTCAGGATCAAAAATAAACTGGCCACAAGGTGACCGAAAAGATTCCGTGTATATGGGTATATTCTACGCTATTACAAGGTAAAAAACGGCAAATCTGCGCCCAGCAGCAGAAAAAAGCCGCTTTGATGAGATTCTAGGCTTGATAGGGAGAGAAAGCGGAAAGCGCACGAGGCTTAGCAATAGCGTATCCCTGAGCATAATCGACACCTATTTTACCCAAAGCGACGATAAGATCGGGTGTTTCAACGTATTCAGCCACGGTCTCCATACCCATTGCCTGCGCAACATCTTTGATGGAAGTTACCATTGCCATATCTATTGGATCGGTTAGCAGATCTTTTACGAAACTACCGTCAATTTTCACCTGTGCGACGGGAAGGCTTTTTAAATAGCCATAGGAAGAAAAACCGCTTCCGAAATCATCCAGGGCAAATGCACAGCCCAACTGCTGGAAGGTTTTAATAAACTTCAGGGTATCTTCCATCTTTAGGATGGCCATACTCTCGGTGATTTCAAAGCAAATTTTATTATGTGGAATACTGTATTGTTCGAACGCACGTAATATAAACAATCTCAGCTCTTTATCCGCGAGTGAGTGACCACTTAGGTTAATATTACAACGGCGAAGTTTTTGTAAATGTTCAGGCTGTTTTTGGAGCCAGGCAAAGTAATGTTCGATAACCCAACGGTCAATCTTCGCAGTCAAATTATAACGTTCTGCTGCAGGCAGGAAGTAATTGGGTGAGCATAAATTACCTTGCTCATCCTGCATTCGCAGCAGAATTTCATAATGATGGCCGTCAATCAGCTTATTCAGAGGATGATAATGCTGATAGAAGAGTTCAAATTTGTCATTCTGCAGCGCCTTGTTGATCTGCGACACCCAGTTAAGCTCAGACTCATACCGCTGCATTCTCTCATCCTCTTGAGAATACACATGCACCTGATTTCGTCCCTGCTCTTTGGCCATATAGCATGCAGCATCAGCCATGCTTAGCAACTGCTCTGCGGTCTGAATAGACGGGCGCCAGTTAACCATACCAATGCTCACCCCGAGCGTAAAAATCCGACTCTCCCAGACAAAACGGAATTGCTGCACCTGATTAAGCAACTGATTCGCCAGCGCATAAGCACTGCCAGCCTGAGTATCTTCCAGCAACACACCAAATTCATCGCCACCGAGGCGCGCCATTGTTCCTTTTTTACTGACCACCTGATTTAACTGGCTGGATAACTGCTTAATTAGCACATCACCGGCTTTATGCCCGCAGGTATCGTTCACCACCTTGAACTGGTCGAGATCGAGATATAACAAGGTGAGTTCGTAATCCGTTCCTGCTAACGCCATCCCCTGATGGAGTCGCTTTTCAAATTCGCGACGGTTAATGACGCCAGTTAGAGAATCATGGGTCGCCAAATATTCCAGGCTAATGTCAGATTGTTTACGTTCAGTTACGTCAAACAAAGAACCGAAAATCAGGTCTTCGCCATGTTCATGCCGCAGGTGAACCGAAACACTGAACCACAACTCGCTTCCATCACGGCGGATGCCTTTAATTTCTCGGCCTCTAACCGTTTTATCTTCGAGAAGTTCAGCAATGAGCCTTTCTCTGTCGTGAATATCCGCATAAAGCTGCCGAATATTCTTAACCTCTTCCTGAAACTGCTGTTCATTGTCATAACCAAACAGCTCACACATAGCAGGATTTATACTGAGTAGGCGACCATCCAGCGTAGACGTAAACAATCCCCCCACTGAGTTTCGGAACATGTCATAAAACTGGCTTAAACCTGCAATGGTGCCCTGCTGGCGCTGCTGCATAGACTGCGTTTGCAAACGCTCGTGAGAGCCAATTGCGACGGCAAGCAACACAACCCCCCCCATAATTAAGGCGATAAACACCATACTGTCCTGGGTACTCACCAGTTTTCCGTTTGCAAATAGCAGCGCCACTGTCCAAGCGGTGCTGCAAATGGTCAACCAACCTAAAATATATAAACGATTAGGTAAACTGCTGGTACGGTTGCGATAAACCAAAGCCAAAAGCAGATGCAGTAACACGACAATGGCACCGATACCGCAGGATGCCAGTATCTGTTCAAAGGCATCCAGGCTAATACCACACAATAACAACACTCCTGCCAGGACATAGGACACAGTACGAAGCGGAAACGGCACATTTTCCATCAGCCCGTGAGAGACTTTGGCGCTGCAGAAGATTAACCAAGCCACCAGCGCAGTCGAAACCATCGAAATATAAGGTCCAAAACCATTAATCTGGGCAAACAGTCCATGCATATTCATAAACAGCAAAGCCATGCCTGCGCATGCCAGAGAGAACCAAAAACGCGTCGGGCTATGCAATAGAACATAAGTGATCATGAAATAGGCAGCCATGATCAACAAGGCCCCCACAATGGCGCCAATAACCGTTAAATTGAACTGTTCGTGTTCAAGCAGATTATTGCGTTTACGCAGGCTCAGTTCGAATGCTGCAGGCCCGTCGTCAACGATTTTAATGAAAATCTGGAGTTGCTCACCGGGGCTGAATTCCAGTGGAACCAAGATATTGCGATGATTGACAGGTTTTTGTTGAGGGTCACGTAGCGCGCCCATTTGGTAGGCATATAGAATCCGGCCCTGAACATCCGTAATGATGACATCGACCTTATCCAGATATGGATTTTCTAACGATAAGTAGTAAACGGCGGGTAACTTACCTTCAAAGCCAATATCAACCTTGCCCCAAAGACTTAAATCTCTCTGTAGTCTGGCGACATCCAGTTCCTGCCAGTGCTCCATGTTACGCACAGTAGAAAGCTGTACGCTGGTATCTGTTACCTGCCAGCGCACATAATTCAGCAGGTCTATCTCACTTTGATCTTCTAACTGCAGAGCCTGTGCGGACCAGCACCAACACCACAAAAATAAGACTAGCCCACGCCAATAACCCATCAGTCTGACAAACTCCGTACAAATGCCTGCAGGATATGCTCCGTTGGCATAGTGTAGCCACTGCCAACAGCTTCGATCCATGCCGCTTCACATAAACTTTCCAACGACAATAAGCAGTCCTGTTCCAGCACCCGAAAATACACCAACACTCTATCGGCGCCGAACTCCATTTCGACCCACTGTCCATCGCAAGCGACAACAAATGCTCGAATCAGACTTTCCAGCCTATCTGACTCCAACTCTGGCCAGGGTACGCCCAGCAACTTAAGTTGATCACCGTCGACAACCAACCGGGTGGCTAACTGCTGCATGAAATCTCCAATCGTTTACCCCAATCCGGTACCCCTTGCGCATACTTTTCAGCATTCTCCTGTTCATCAAAGGGTCGGGCTAATACCTTGAGTAGCCGTTGTATTGCAGAGAAGTCTCCCTGCTCAGCGGCTTCTATGGCTTCCTGAGCCAGGTAGTTACGTAGAATATATTTCGGATTTACCTTGTTCATGGTCAGATGACGCGCCTGATCTGAACTTTGCTGCTGTTTTAGGCGAATATAATAACGTTGTGCCCAGCTATCATATGTATCTCTGTCGATAAAATGGTCACGTAACACATCACATTTTCCGCCATCTGCGACATTGAATTCAGCCAACAGTCTGAAACTCTGATGGTAGTCCCGCTGGTCCTGCTCTAACAGATTTAACCAATCACTGAGTAATCGCTGGTCTTCAGGCATCACCTGTTCCAGACCAAGCTTTGCTAGCATTAAATCCCGATAATGCGTTAACAGGGTTGGTTCATACTTTTCCAAAACCTGACGAATTTCATCCACACTTGCATAGGGCGTAAACCCGTGGGCCAGCGCATTTAAATTCCACAGCGCGATACCAGGTTGCTGTTCAAAACTATAACGCCCATTATGGTCAGAGTGATTACAAATAAATTCAGGATCATAATCATCTAAAAACGCGTAAGGGCCAAAATCAAAGGTTACTCCATGGACTGACATATTGTCGGTATTCATTACGCCATGGTTAAATCCGAACGCCTGCCACTTAGCAATTAATTTTGCTGTTTCCAGGGTGATTTTTTCTAACATAGCCAGATGAGGATTGTCCGCATTTGCACAATCGACAAAATGATGTCGAAAGCAGAAGGCAAATAAATCATCTAACTTATCCTTCTGATCAGTATGATAAAAATATTCAAAATGACCAAAGCGAATATGACTTTGACAAGCCCGGATCACCATCGCCGCGGTTTCCGGTGTTTCGCGATACACAGGATGATTACTACTAATAAGCGCAAGGGCACGCGAGGTTGGAATTCCTAATGCGTGCAAGGCTTCACTGGCTAAATATTCCCTGATACTTGAGCGCAATACTGCGCGGCCATCACCTCCGCGTGCATAGGGTGTAGGGCCAGCACCTTTTAAATGTAGGTCCCAGAGTTGGCCATCCAGTGCTCGCGTGTCGCCCAATAATAGTCCGCGTCCATCGCCCAACTGTGGATTCCACTGTCCAAACTGGTGACCACCATATTTTTGTGCCATAGATTGTGTTGCGATTTTGCTTTCACTATCAAACAGCAAGGATAATAGGGTATCGTTTGCGAGCCATTCAGGACCAAGGTTTAAAAACTGAGCCAGATCAGGGTTGGTCATAACCACCCTCATATTTTGCAGTGCTACCGGCGGCTGTTGACGACCAAGATGTGCCAGTTCTGTCGCAAAATGCTTGCCCAACATAGTTACCCTTGTATTTAATGTCGCTTAACGAGTAGGCTATTCTATCGTGAAACTTAGGAGTACCCCAGTTTGAAGCTAACAACAATAATATTTGCAGCAACAAGCACCTTAATTAGTATCGGAGCCGTGGCCGGCGACGCCGATGCAGGCAAAGCCAAATCAGCCGTATGTGCCAGTTGCCATGGCCCATCGGGCGTTTCGATGATCCCTAATTACCCGAATTTAGCGGGTCAAAAAGAAATGTACTTAGCTGAACAGTTAAAGGCTTTTCGTGATGGCACGCGTAAAAACATGATCATGGCACCTATGGCAGCAGGCCTGAGTGACGATGATATCGCCAACCTGGCAGCTTACTATTCCAGCCTGGATCCAAAAGGGCAGTAAGTGACACATTTGTCATCGCTGTTACTGCTTGAACCTGATGTTAAGTGGCAACAGCGACTGACATTAATACTGCGCAGCGGTGGTGGTTTTCAAGTCTGCTGTCGACATCCCAAACGCCTCCAGCTAACCGCAATGAATCCACGTGTCGATATGCTGCTCTGTCGATATAAAAGTGCCGCTGACCTCCCCAAAAAACTCACACTGAGCTCATTACCGATATGTTACTATCTGCTGGCAAATGATGCTGCGCCCGACATTCGCCCCAATTCGGCCATCATTCAGGTTCATCCGCTTCCCGCGTTTGCCGAACAAGTCCGGCACGCATTTCATCTTCTCAACGGAGCCTCATTATGACTCAGGATTTCGAAGCCGTTACTCTATTTATCCTTGAACTGGAAAAGCTAAAGGCAGTGGAACGCCGCACCAAACCCTTAGGCCTAAGCCGTTACGAAAACAGCGCCGAGCACAGTTGGCAAATTGCCTTGCTGGCCGTCAGTTTGCTGCCTTATTCGGAGCATCAACTCGACGCAACGAAAGTAATCACCATGCTGTTACTGCATGATGTCGTCGAAATCGATACTGGTGACAAGTTTGCCTACGATGCCAACCATGATGATTATGAAAATGAACTCGCTGCCGCCAAACGCATTTTTGCGCTTTTACCTCAGCAGCAACACCAGCTATTTTTGGACTTATGGATTGAATTTGAACAGGCTCAAACCCCTGAAGCAAAATTCGCAAAAGCCATTGATCGCATGATGCCGGTACTGCAAAACCTCAACAACAACTGCCAAAGCTGGCTTGCTCATGGCATTAGCCTGATGCAAGTATTAGACAAAAATCAGGCAGTTGCAGGCGCTCACCCGGCATTGTGGGAATGGCTAAAGGAACAAGTTCTCTCCCGTGGCCAAGCTGCCGGGGTACCGCTACATTCACCTGATTAATAGACACGCTGAAACAACATAAAGGGAAGTTAAACAGCCGCTATCTAACTTCGCATCGTATATGATAGTAATCCTTCAATAATCAGAGATACCTTTAGGTATCCGCACGAAGGAACATTCCTATGCGAAATCAAACACTAGCGCTTATTCTCGCCAGTTGTGTCGGCTTAGCAAGTTGCAGTACTACCTATACGGCGAAAGACACATCAAGTCCCGTCTTAAGCCTTGAACAGATTTTTAAAGATAAGACTTTTAATCAGGAACGTGCGCCTTATTTCCGTTGGTTAGATGATGGCAGTGGCTACACAGTTCTTGAATCACGCTCAGCGTCTCCCCAAATTGCAGATGAAAATAAGCATGGGGTTGATGGTAGCGATATCGTCCGTTATCAACCCGATGGTAGCGGACGGAAAGTTCTGGTCTCGTTGGAACAGCTCACCCCTATAGGCAGTAAAGTGCCGTTAACCATTGAAGACTACCAGTGGTCTAAAGATGGCAATTGGCTACTGGTATTTACTCAGGGCGAAAAAGTCTGGAGGTCTCGTAGCCGTGGTGATTTTTGGGTACTGAATTTAAAAACAAATGTTCTATACCAACTAGGCGGTAACTCACCCAAGCCTCGTAGCCTTATGTTCGCCAAGTTTTCGCCCGATAGCCAAAAGGTCGCCTACGTTCAACACAACAATATCTACTTTGAGACCTTAGGTGAACATCTTGCTTCCCCGCTAACTCAGGATGGCAACGAAACGACCATTAACGGTAATTTTGACTGGGTATACGAAGAAGAATTTAGTATTCGAGATGGCTTTCGCTGGAACCCTGACAGTAAAAGTATCGCCTATTGGCAGCTAGATAGCAGCGGTGTGAAATATTTCACCATGATCAACAACACAGATTCTCTGTATCCAACGATTAACCGCTTCCCATATCCGAAAGCTGGCGAACAAAACTCAGCAGTTCGTGTTGGAGTGGTATCGCTGACAGATAAACAGACTCGCTGGGCACCATTAGCAGGGAATAGCCGTGATCGCTATATCCCGCGCATTAGCTGGGCCAGCGATGGTAAGGCTCTGCTCATTCAGGATGTTAATCGTCCGCAAAACACCAATAAGCTGCAACTTTTTGATTGGCAACAGGGTAAATTAGATCTGATTTACACTGACCATGATGAGGCATTTCTAGAATGGTACTATCAGGCTGAATGGGAATCAGATGGACAGCACTTTATTTTCCATAGTGAGCGAGATGGTTGGCGCCACCTATATCGTATTGCCCGTGACGGCGCATCAATTATCGATTTAACTCCTGGAGAATATGACGTTGTAGAATATATTGGTATGAATGAGACGACTAATAGTCTGTATTTTATTGCGTCACCAGACCATCCTGAACAGCGTTATCTGTTCCGAACAAGTTTAGATGGCAGTAAGCCAGTTGAACGTATTACTCCTGCAAACTACACAGGCCAAAACAGTTACTACATGTCTAAGGACACGCAGTGGGCCATGCACTCGTACAGCCGCTTTGATCTACCTCCCAGCAGTGACATTATTCGCGTGAATGATCACTCCGTCATTAAACCCCTTACTCGCAACGATGCCCTCAAAGAGTCTTTGACAAAACAAAATCTGCCCAAACATGAATTCTTTCAGGTTGCTGCCCGAGATGGTGTGCCCTTAGACGGCTGGATTATGTTTCCGCCCAATATGGATCCAAACAAAACTTACCCAATTATCTTTTACGTTTATGGCGAGCCATGGGGTTCTACAGTACAGGATAAATGGGGTGGAAAAGGATATCTCTGGAATAGCATGATGGCACAGAAGGGCTTTATCATGGCATCTGTCGACAATCGCGGTACCAGAGCACCCAAAGGCCGCGACTGGCGTAAATCCATTTATAAAAAAATCGGCAGTATTACTGTTCGCGATCAAGTCGATGCGTTAGATGCAATGGCTGCGCGCTGGCCACAAATTGATACTACTCGCGTTGGAGTATGGGGACATTCAGGCGGCGGTAGTTCAACCTTGAATCTGCTGTTCAGACATGGAGATAAATTTAAAGTAGGCGTGGCTCAGGCTCCGGTTGCCGACATTCGTTTGTACGATAGCATTTATCAGGAACGCTATTCTGGTAACCCAAACTCGGACCCGGAAAGTTATACACAAACGTCCCCGATTACTTTTGCCAAAGACTTAACAGGAAAACTGTTACTTGTACACGGCACAGGAGACGATAACGTACACTATCAAGGTACTGAAGAGCTAATCAATGAATTGGTTAAATACAATAAACAGTTCGACTTTATGTCTTATCCGAATCGCAGCCATTCACTAAGAGAAGGTGAAGGAACTACTCTTCACCTGCAAACTCTGAGAACAAGATTCTTTGAATCTAATCTACTTCACGAAAAAAGGTAACTTTCGAGTATCCCGGTATCTGAATGCGCTATCAGTGCATTCAGATACCTATTTAGTCTCGCTGATTTTTCGCCGCCCAGATAAAACTACCGATAGCAACTGCCGCTAAGACAAAGCAATACCAGGCGTATGGGATCACCTCAATAGGTGACACTGAAAACGTCGCCCCGACCAACAGCAGTTGCGCTCCGTAAGGGACGATTCCCTGAATAACGCAGGCGAAAATATCCAGCAAGCTGGCTGCACGCGGCGCACTAATGCCACCTTCCTCGGCCAATTCCTTGGCAACTTCGCCGGTGACGATAATCGACACGGTATTATTCGCGATACAGATATTTGCCAGAGCGATCAACCCCGCAATGCCCATTGAATGGCCTAGTTCTTTGTTCACATTCAGGCGCTGTACCCAGCGGCTCAATCGATTAACCATATAGGTTAAACCACCCTGTCGGCGCATTAACTCAGACATCCCCCCCAGCAAAATGGCGAGAATGAAAACTTCCTGCATTTGCTTAAAGCCATTGTAAATATCATTGCCAGCATTGGCTAAGGCGTAATCCGCCACTAACGAGCCCATCAGCAGCGACACCACAATCCCACTTAACAGCACCACAAACACATTAATGCCAGCCACGGCCATGGTCAGAATCATCAAATAAGGCACCACCAGCCAGGCATTGTTTAACTCTGATGGCGGCGGGGCGGTCGGGCTGCTGTTTACAGCCAGCAACACCACCACAATTAACGCAGCAGGAAGCGCAAGCTTTAAATTGGCTTTGAATTTATCCCGCATTTCACAGCCTTGGGTACGGGTTGCTGCAATAGTGGTATCGGAAATAATCGACAGGTTGTCTCCAAATATTGCGCCCGATACTAAGGCTCCTGCCACCAAAGCTTTATCCAAGCCAGCACCCTCAGCCAGACCAAGACCAATGGGTGCCATCGCTGCCAGAGTCCCCATTGAGGTGCCCATGGCAGTCGCGATAAACGCCGCAATCAGAAACAAGCCAGGCAGCAACAACTGCGTCGGGATCAGATGTAACCCTAAGCCAACCGTCGCATCAACGGCTCCCGTACTTTTCGCTACCGCTGAAAAGCCCCCTGCCAACAGGAAAATCAGGCACATGGTCATAATATTTGGATGACCAGCCCCTTTCACAAATTCTTCGATGGTGTGATTTAACGATTCTCGCGACAACAAAAACGCCAGTAAAATCGCCGGAATAATCGCCACTGGCGCAGGCAATTGGTAAAAGGCAAATTCCACGCCCTGACTTTGATAGTAAAAGCCAACGCCAAGAAACAAAGCCAAAAAGGTCACTAATGGCAATAAGGCCAGCTTTCCCCGATGACTCAGAGGCGTTTGGGTAGCGGATGATTGTTGTTGCATGTTTCACCATAAGACGTTTAGACGTCTGGAATTCTATTTCTATTAGATAAAAAGTGCCAGCCTAACGCCGCAATCCAGCCTCTGGCGGCTGTAAACTTTTCGCCGACACAGGGTTAAGGCCAAAAGTTAAATACTTTGAAAACAAGATGTTAAACAACACTACCAAGGAGATAATTGTGTGTAAATCGTCCATTTTATGCTTGTAAGCTCAACACCGGCAGTTTAACGTCACTGCTCAGAAAAATTTTTCTCACTTAATCTCATTAATGTAGTGGTTGTAATAACAAGATGAAGATAAGCGCCCTCAGCATAAAGCAAAAATTGCTTCTGACCTTAATTATCGCTGTGCTCGCATCCACCCTGTTGGTGGGTACTATGGGACAATGGATTGCCCACCAGCTGGTGCAAACCAACACCGAACAGGTACAGTTGCCGAATATGGTGAAACAAGTCGCAAACCGAGTTGACAAAGAAGTCAGCGTGATGAAATCACTGGCCTTTAGCATTGCCACAAATCCAGACTTACTCGAATGGGCAGCCAATGGCGGCAATACCGCCGGAGAACAGCGACTGGCCAAATACCTGTCGAATATCAACAAATTTAATGGCCTGACGGTGTCATCCTTCGCCGACAGACAAACCAATAAATACTGGAATCAAAAAGGCTTTCTCGCCCAGTTCAAAGAGAATGACGGCAGTGACTGGTTCTTCGATTACAAGAACAGCGGTAATGCCGAACTGCTGGCTCTGTATAATGAACCCGGGGTCGGATTTGAACTCTTTGCTGATTATCAACAGCTGGATGGGCGTGGCTTATCTGGCATCGCTAAATCTGTTGATGATCTGGTCGCGGCATTAAACAGCGTTAAGATTGCCGATTCAGGATTTGTGTTTATGGTCGACGACAAGGGCATAGTGAACGTCCATCCCGACAGCAGCATACTCGGTAAAGTTAACCTGCAAGACATCGCCGGACGGCAAACGTCAACCCAATTGCTGCAGAAAAGTGACTTCACCCTGGTGCGCACAGACCTTGATGGAGAATCCATTCTGTTTGCCAGTACATTTGTACCTAGCGCTGGCTGGTATGTAATTGCTCAGGTCCCTGAAGACGAACTCTACGCATCACTTAACCAGGCGAGCAGCCAGATGGTGCTGTGGTCGGTTGTGATTGCTGCCGGATTTGCCGTTATTGGTATCTGGCTGGCGGGGAGTATTAGCAGGCCCATTGAACAGCTTGCTAATGTTTTTCAGGATTTAGGTCGTGGTGAAGGGGATTTAACCCTGCGTATCGACATCCCTGAACAAAAAGAAACCGGCCGTCTGGTGGAAGGTTTTAATAACTTTATTGCCAGTTTGCACACCACCATCATGGCTGTGGCCAATACCAGCGCAACCCTGCGCGCTTCCGCGAGCGAAGTGGCGCGCAAATCCAAGCATACCATGGATAATAGTCAGATTCAGCGCGACAGTACCATGCAAGTCGCCACCGCCTTGACGCAGATGGGCTCTACGGTCAATGAAATCGCGCAGTCTGCCCTCGCCGCCGCCAACAACGCCAGTCATTCGGCAGAAACATCCATGCAGGGCCGCCAGCTTACCCAGGATGCGTTAACGTCAATCCAGAATCTGTCCACCCAGGTCACGGAGGTAGCCGGTGTGATCCAGGCGCTCGACGCCCACACTACAGAAATTGGCAGTATCCTCGATACCATTCGCGGCATTTCCGAACAGACCAACCTGTTAGCACTAAATGCTGCCATCGAGGCTGCTCGCGCAGCTGAGCACGGACGGGGTTTCTCCGTGGTAGCAGATGAAGTGCGCAGCCTGGCCCAGCGCGCCGCCGGTGCCACTGCAGAAATTCAGGTCAAAATCGACAAGTTCCGTCTGGATTCCCGTCAGGCAGTCGCTGAGATGCAAGCCAGCCGTACACAAACCACAGCCGTGGTCAGTGCCGCCACCGACATTGACGATTTGCTTCAGGATATCGCCAGTGGCATTAGCCAGATTAACGACATCAATACCCAGGTCGCAACCGCGACAGAAGAACAAACAGTGGTAGTAGAAGATATTAATCAAAATATCGATACCATTAGCAATAACAGCAATGAAAACCTGGAAACCGCTATAGAACTTGTGAAAGTAAGTGAGCAACTAGATGCCTTAGCCGCTGAACTGACAGCACAAGTCACCCGCTTTAAATTGTAAATCGTCACTCACTTCCTGCCCCGTCGATTGGCGGGGTAAAGCCTTGTTCCAGCCAAGTGTCTGTATTAGTCTGCGCATTTACTTTCGACAACAAAAATAAGATGCCCCGATGAGAAAACCTTTCCTAGCTATCTGCGCTTTGCTCGCTCCCAGTCTAGCATCCGCTGACACCACTACAGACTTTCATCAGTTATTAGAGAAACACTGGCAAAATGCCGAGCAGGAGCAGGTCTTTTTCCGCACCGACCCTGATGGCTGGAAACCTCACGGTAAGCTTGCTGATTTTAGTCCGGAAGGGTTCGCCCGTCGTGAAGCTTTTAACAATCAAATACTTGATGCCTTAGCCAATATCCCGCTGGATGAATTAACCGGCGAAGATAAGGTCAGCTATCGTTTATTTGCTTATGAGCGCCAAACGGAAAAGGCCTACTACGCCTCGTGGGATCGTTATTTTCCGATGAATTTTCTTAGCGGCTGGCATACGTATTTTGCTGATGCGCCAGCCAATATGGCGTTTTTAAATCTGGATGATTACCAGCAGTATCTGGTCAGTCTGGCGGATTTCCCGCGCTTTAACGATGAAAACATCGCTCTGATGCAGGCTGGTGCCGACAAAGGTTTAACCCAATATTGTGAAAGCTTCAAAGGTTATGAAAGCACCATCAGTGCCTATCTGGGCAAAGATCCAAAACAAAGCCCCTGGTATGCACCTTTCACTCACATGCCCGGCCAAATTAGCAGTGCTAAGCAACAGGAATTACGCCAGCAGGGCTTGGCTATGATAGAAGATAAAATACTTCCTGCTTATCAGCATCTGTATGACTTTTTCACTCAGGAGTATATGCCTAAGTGTCGTCAACAGGCAGGCATTGGCAGCTTAGCCGGTGGTGCAGACTATTATGCTTACACCGCCGAGTTTTACACCACCACCAATATGTCACCACAGGCGATTCACACGCTGGGCAAATCGGAAGTGGCGCGTATTTATGCTGAGATGCAGGAAGTCATCAAACAAAGTGGATTTAGCGGTGATTTCAAAGCCTATCTTGCGCATATTGCCGCAGACCCATCGTCCTATGCTGAAAGCCGCCAGGATGTGATAGAAAAGACGGCCTTTATTGCCCAAAAAATGTATGGCCAGTTACCTAAGTTTTTTGGCAATTTACCGCGTAATACTTTTGCCATTAATGGCGATTCTCGCCGTCTTGCTTACTACATGCCGCCTTCTGACAGCGCTTCACCTGGCACCTATTTCATCAATTCCGATGTAAAGATGCAGCCCCTGTATAACCTCACCAGCCTTACGCTGCATGAAGCCATTCCGGGCCATCACCTGCAAACGGCGCTGGCAATGGAACTGGATATGCCCGAGTTTCGTAAAACCCTTAACCATAGTGCGTTTGGCGAAGGCTGGGCCTTGTATAGCGAGCGATTGGGTAAGGAAGCCGGCTTTTATCAAACCCCGGCAGAAGATTTTGGCCGCTTAGGCTTTGAAATGTGGCGCGCATGCCGTTTAGTCGTTGACACAGGTATTCACGCCATGGGCTGGAGTCGTCAGCAGGCCATTGATTATCTTAAGCAATATACGGCATTAACGGATCAAGCGATTGCAGACCAAATCGACCGTTACATTACCTGGCCGGGTCAGGCGCTGTCCTACAAAATCGGCGAGCTAAAAATCCGACAATTCCGTCAACACGCCGAACAGGTATTAGGTGAGAAATTTGATTTACGCGCCTTCCATGACCAAGTCATTGGCCACGGCTCGCTCCCCATTGATGTATTGGAAGACATTCTCAACGACTGGATCTCTGCTCAACAGTAAGCCCCAGTAATCACTAATAAAATCAGGCCCTGAAGACCCGTTTCGGGGCTCCTGATAAAAATTTGTCATATTATTTGGTCTAAATCAGGCTAAGGTGAGTAAAAGGAACCATTACACTTTCATGGAGACCCTATGCTTACCCTGCACCATCTGAACAACTCTCGTTCCCACCGGATCCTCTGGCTTCTTGAAGAATTGGGCGTGGAATACCAAATTAAAACTTACCAGCGTGACAGCAAAACCAATTTAGCCCCTTCGACTCTCAAGCTGATCCACCCGCTAGGTAAAGCCCCTGTCATTACAGATGGTGATGTGACCATGGCAGAGTCTGGCGCTATTATTGAGTATCTGATCAGCCAGTACGCAGATGATAGCTGGAAGCCAGCCCCAGGCTCAGAAGCCCAGCGTCAATATCTGTATTGGTTACACTTCGCCGAAGGCAGCATGATGCCGCCACTGGTAGCAAAACTGGTATTAGGTACCGCCAAAGGGAAAGCTAAGCCATTTTTCGTCAAAGCTATCGCCAGCAAATTTGTTGATGCCATTATGAGCCACTACTACGGCCCAATTATCGATAGCGCGTTAAGTTTTGTAGATGAGTATTTAGCGAATCACGAATGGTTTGCCGGCGAGCAAATCAGTGGTGCTGATATTCAGATGAGTTTTCCGTTAGAAGCAGCGTTAGCACGAGTAGAAACCGCCAGTTGCCGACATATTCGTGCCTGGCTGGATAAAGTTCACCAGCGTCCGGCCTATCAGCAGGCCTTGTACAAAGGTGGCCAGTACGACTACGCCTGATTCTGGCGCAAGACACAATTAACGCCACCCGGCTTAGAATTAGGAATCGAGATAATCGCGAATGGCAGTCAAAAACTGGCTGCCGTAACGTTCCAGCTTCGTTTGGCCGACCCCACTCACATCAAGCATATCAGCGTAAGTTGTCGGAAGTTTGCTGGCCATATCCGCCAGAGTGGCGTCGTTGAACACTACATAAGGCGGCACCTGGTCTTCTTCGGCGATGGCCTTACGTAAATGTTTGAGCTTAGCGAACAACTTGCGATCGTAGTTCTTCTCTTCCAGCCCTTTGTTTTTCACCTTACTGACCACTAAACGCGGCACCGCCAAATTCACTGGCACTTCGCCTTTTAACACCGGACGCGCCGCTTCCGTCAGCTTCAGCACCGCATTTTGGGTAATATCAATGCGCAGCAGGCCCTGATGGATCAACTGATTAATCAAGTTATGCCAGTAAGCATCGGTTTTATCCTTACCTAACCCGTAGGTACTGAGCTGATCATGGCCAGACTCAATAATACGGCGAATACTTTTACCTCGCAGCACATCGATCACATACTGGCTGGCGCTCATCTGGTTAAGGCGATAAATACAGGAAAGCACTTTTTGCGCTTCTACTGTGCCGTCAAAGCGTTTTGGTGGGTCTAGACAGATATCACAGTTACCACAATGCTCACCGCTATATTCAGAGAAGTAGTTCAGTAGTACCTGACGTCGACAGGTTTGCGCTTCGGCAAAGGCTTCCATCGCGGCAAACTTTTGCAACTCCACTTCCTGACGCTCGGTATTTTCGCCCATGCCTATCCACTGACGAATGCGGGCACTGTCTTTTTCATCAAATAGCAACAGCGCTTCTGCCGGCATGCCATCACGCCCTGCGCGACCGGTTTCCTGGTAGTACGACTCAACGCTTCGAGGCAAATCGAAGTGCACCACAAAGCGTACATTTGGCTTGTTAATCCCCATACCGAAGGCAACGGTGGCAACGATAACGTCGATGTTATCCTGAATGAAATCGCGCTGAATTTTATCGCGGATTTCCGTCTCTAGCCCGGCGTGATAACCGGCGCAATTGATCCCCGCGCGTGCAAGTTTCAGCGCAACTTCGTCCACTTTCGCCCGGCTATTACAATAAATGATGCCACTGCCTTCCTGCTCCTTAACATAAGCAAGTACTTGCTCACTCGCTTTATATTTAGCCAGTTGGTTGTAGCGAATGTTCGGGCGGTCAAAACTGCCTTTATATACCAGGGGTTCATTCAGGCCCAGTTGCTGCTGAATATCAGCACGGGTGGCCAGGTCGGCTGTTGCCGTCAGGCCCATCATAGGTACCTGTGGGAAAAGCTGCTTTAAACGGTAAAGCTGACGGTATTCCTGACGAAAATCATGACCCCAGTGAGACACACAGTGCGCCTCATCTACGGCAATCATGCTTAACGGAAGATGCCGCAGGCGCTCGATAAAATCGGCCTGCATCAGGCGCTCTGGCGCCACATACAGCATTTTGAATTTGCCGTCGTGCAGGCCCTTGTAGATATCTAATTGCTGTTCACGCGACAGTGAAGCATTCAGGTAGGTCGCGGCAATACCGCTGGCGGCAAGGGCATCTACCTGATCTTTCATCAGTGAAATCAGCGGCGAAACCACCACCGTCAAACCATCAAAGATTAAGGCCGGGATCTGATAGCACAAGGATTTACCACCACCGGTCGGCAACAATACCAAGGCATCTCCGCCTGCAACCACATGCTCAATGGCCTCGCGCTGGCCACTGCGAAACGCGGTATAGCCAAACACCTGCTGCAACACCTGTTCAGGCGTTGTGGCGGAGGATTGGGTTTGCGTGATATCGGTGCTGATGGCCTGAGTGGTCAAGGGTCTGCTTTAGCGCTTATATAAATTTGGCAGGCATTTTACTGTTTTTTGGCTCCGGCTTCACTTGCCAATTCCATGAAAAATCCTGCAATCAGAAAATAGCCTTCAAATACATGCAACTAACATCGCCAATAACCCTATAGCTGCTGTTGAAATTCAAACCCTACTTGTTTGTGAAAGTCATTTACCAAGCGCTGTTTGTGTGAACCTTCAGGGACTAACAGGCAAGTCTTCACATCCAAATTCGGATCAAAAATATCCGTCCGCAGAGACGCCAACGCTTCAAAACCATCCTCACAATAGAGTTCTCCCCAGGTATTCAGATAAATCACCCGAAGACTCTCCACTTCTCCTTTTAAACGCCGACTTTCAAAGTTGACCACCGCCAGACAGCATTTAAGCTTTGCTGGTGCCAGCAAGGCACTGCGAGATAAGTGTGACACCCGCATAGGGGAAAAATATTTAACCAGTTGCGCCACCAGCTTATACAGATCGTCCTCAATCACGGGCATGGTTTGATAGTCGAGCAGGATGCGGGTGTGATTGTCCAGAATACGGTTCCAGACCCCCCACACCATTAAGTCGATAGGATTAAGATTTGATTGCAGGTGAAATTCATCTAACGCATCACGCTGTCGTTTAACCTGGTCTCCGGCATACATCGCCCATGTTCGCTGCTGATTTGCCTCAGGATAGGCCTTTACACTTATCAGCGGACAATAAAGCTCATCGTCAAACACACTGCGCAAATATTCAATTTTGTGTTCTTTTTTACTGTAAAAGGTGTCGATCTTACGGCCAATCACCGTCATATCTTCAGGGCTGACCGTTTGCTTGCCTGACCCGAGCATGGTAGAGATACGCCGGTAACTGGCAATTAAATAGCTGTGTACTTGGCGGCTTAAACGCAGCTTATCGTTAAAACTCCATTGCTTAATATTATCTGCCTGCAATATTTTTTCTTTCCCCCACTGCCACTGGCGGACGTAATCAGTGATCACCTGACGTTTAAACTCAGATTCTCCCTTCGCAGCAGGACGACTTAAGGCACAGTCACATTTCAGGTACAGGCAAAGCTGCAGCAAGGCCACCACATCTTGGTCATTTTTGCTCTGGTAATGTTCAATTAGTTCATCGAACATCAGGGCATAGGGATCAACTTGCCCCGCGCCACCAGGGGCGCTGCCACCGCTATGCACTCTGTGTTTTAACAACGTACACAAAGGTGGTTTACGGTCGACATTTTCCAAAAACACTTCCAGTTTGCCCATCTTCAACACCGACTTGAAGGGGGAGTCCATCGCCTTGGTAATCTGCCAGATGGCAGCCCCGAACAGTTCACTGGGTTCCATTTCCTGCAAATGGCCTAAATCCACAAATAAATTAGGATCGGGTTGTTGGCCAGGCTCTAACATCGCCAGCAACTGATGATACTGACGATCATCCGTATCCTTAGGCACCAGCCACCAGAAAGGTACTTTTCCCGCCACCACAATTTGGGTGGTATAAAACTCCGCTTTTAATGACACAGCCTGGGCTGAACCGGAACTCTCCTCATCCGCTTCGCCAAAATCGTTATTGCGCACTTTATTGATTTCAGAGAGGAAGAAATGCGCCTCCATGCCGTTGGCGTCGGCCCATTGTTCAATCAGGGTTAACTTCTGACGCAATAATATTTGTTCCTTCTCGGCCAGCTTTTCACCATCAAAACACACCCAGTAATCAAAGTCTGAACCATCAGACTGCCCTATCGAACCAATACTGCCCATCAGGACCAAGGAATCTATGGTGCGCCGTTTCGGCCACAAGGTTGCCATTTGCTCCAGCAGCGCCAATTTATCGCTAAACACGTGCTGCAACGCCGCAACAACCGCCTTTCTCAGGGAGTAATTGTTGAGTCCATACGGAGTATCAGGATCCTCGACATAGCCAGGAAATGCAGGGTGATTTATATGCAGCAAAAAAGGCAGTACGTGAAACAACGGACGTTGCTCAGCCGGCATCAATTCAAGCGCCCGCTCGTATCTTGTTTTGTTATAACGCAGCACCCGCATCAGCCGGATCGCGAGGTTCTGTTGTATATTCATTTGGGAAATAGCACACCACCGTAGAACTACACATTAAAACAAACTTAGGCCAGGAAGATGATCCCCCATGCACGTTATTTCAGCCTATCAGGCTTTGTCATTTCCGCCCAGTTGTAGCGACATTCTCAGATCAATCAAAGCACATTCACGCTAAAACCAACATTGGTCATTTGTCTTAACTTGCTATGTTCAGAAAAATTCGCCACGATTAGCAACAAAAAATTAACAAGTGAATTAGCATGGACCATTCGCTCAATCAGCCAATCCTTCCCGCAGCAGAATTTGTGGCTAACCTGTTTAGCCAGCATATGCCCTTTAATCGCCTGCTAGGGTTGAAAATTCAACTGCTCAGTCAGGATAAAGTTGAAATTCGCCTGCCCTGGGACGATAAATTAATGGGTAACCCCATTCACAAGATTCTGCACGGTGGTGTAACTGCAGCCATGCTGGATACCGTTGGTGGGATTATGGCGGTCCTTTATGCCGTTAAGGATATCGAGCACTTATCTTTGCCCGAACTGGAGTCTCAACTCCCAATGATCGGTACTATCGATATGCGCGTTGATTATTTGCGCCCCGGCAAAGGCAAGGAGTTTATTGCCAGTGCCGAAGTGATTCGCAAAGGCAAACGCGTCGCGGTATGCCGGATGGAACTACACAATGAAGAAGGCACTCACATCGCTTTTGGCACCGGTACTTACATGATTGGCGGGTAAACCACGAAAGTGCAGGCCTTTGAATGTTAAGATTTTCTTCTGAGTGTCAAGACACTTGGCCGACCATTCTTATCAGGGTAAATTTAGAGATTACCTTTTAATACTGAGAATGGATACACACTATGGCCTCTGCCAAATTTCACAATCAATTCAGACAACTTCACCGTTGGATCGGCTTTTTTCTGGCTGGCATTATGGCCGTTTACGCCTTAAGCGGAACATTGCTAATTTTCCGTGGTACAGATTTCCTCAAAGTGGAAAAAACCGAACAACATCAGCTTGAAGCCGGTCTGTCGGCCCGTGATCTAGGCCCACAACTGCGTTTACGTGGCTTTCGGGTAGAAGCCCAAACCGATACCGAGATCCGCTTTGCGGGCGGAAGCTACGATAAAACCACGGGATTGGCGACGACCACCCGCAAAGATTACCCTGTCGTGATCGATGAAATGGTCCACATGCACAAGGCCAATACCAACAGTCCGCTATTCTGGTTAAACATTACCTTTGGCGTAGCCTTGCTGTTTTTCTGTATCTCTGCATTTTTAATGTTTATTCCACGCGCATTGCCATTTAAAAACGGTCTTAAAATCGCTGGAGTAGGCTTTATCTTCGCCCTGCTTGTTGTCGTATTTGGCAGCTAAACACCCTTTGTGTCGGAGCCAGCCAGTGCCTGGCTCCTTTCCTTCCTTACAGATCATATTTGTCTAACTAAGACTTTTACATACACTTGTGTTTGGGTAGTTTGACCCTACTTCTATTGGTATCTATCTCAAACCGGAGTGCACCATGTCTCGCGCAGTGCCCTTTTCTATTCTCGACCTTGCTCCTGTGGGAGAGGGTCAAACCATCAGTGCAGCCATCGAAAACAGCAAGGCCGTAGCCAGGTGCGCCGAAGCTAGCGGTTATCAACGCTTGTGGCTGGCCGAACATCACGGCATGCGCGGAGTTGCCAGCGCGGCAACAGCAGTCATGCTGGCGGCGATAGGGAATGAAACCAAGCATATTCGAATTGGCGCAGGCGGGGTGATGCTGCCCAATCACGCCCCTTTGGTCATTGCAGAGCAATTTGGCACCCTTGCAGCCCTATTCCCAGGACGCGTAGAACTGGGGTTAGGTCGGGCTCCGGGCACAGATATGGCCACCGCACGCGCGTTAAGGCGCAATTTGCAGGGTGACGTTGATAGCTACCCTGCAGATGTGACCGAACTGCAGCGCTATTTTGCCCCGGATGATGAAAACAAACGCTTGCTGGCAGTACCGGGCGTTGGCAGTGAAGTACCATTGTGGCTGTTGGGTTCAAGCTTGTATTCGGCTCAGTTAGCCGGGCAAATGGGCTTGCCCTTTTCCTTTGCGTCTCACTTTGCGCCAGACATGCTGTTGGATGCCATTAGCTTATATAAAGCCAATTTCAAACCTTCTGCTCAATTTGCTGCACCTTATGTATCTGCTGGTGTAATGGCTTCGGTTGCAGATACTCAGCAAGAAGCCGAATATCACTTTACCTCGGCACAGCTGAAATTCGCAGACCTGCGTCAGGGTGCAAATAGAGCATTTCCTGAGCCCGTTAATGATCTAAGCGCATATCTTTATGAAAATGAACAACGCATGATCAATCACACCCTTAAATATGCAGTTGTGGGGGATAAAGCGACAGCCGAAGCCAAACTCGCGCATTTTATAGCTGCAACAGGGGTGGATGAGGTGATTCTGTCATTCCCCATTCACGACATTCAGGCAAGGTTGAAAGCCATAAGCCTGACATCAGAATTAACCAATGTCATGTTAACGCAAAGCTGGGCGAATACGCCGTAACTTAGTTGCATTGCGCAAACAGTTCTACGACACTGCCCGACCTTTTTCGTCCGTCTTTACAAGCGAGTAAAACATGCAGGATAGTTCGGCCAAATCCGGCGTATTGTTTGCCATTGGTGCTTACACCATGTGGGGCATTGCCCCACTGTATTTCAAATTAATTCAGAGCATTCCACCGCTGGAAATTCTGATGCACCGGGTAATTTGGTCGGTATTATTGCTGTTTGTACTGGTCGTTGTATTTAAACAACGCACGAATGTGCAGACGGCTATCCGCAAACCCAAAGTCATGCTGACCTTACTCGCTTCCGGCTTACTACTGGGCTGTAACTGGCTAATTTTTATCTGGGCCGTAAACAACGATCATATGCTGGATGCCAGCCTGGGCTATTACATTAATCCTCTGCTAAATATGCTGCTAGGCTATATGGTTCTAGGCGAACGCCTGAAGAAGCTGCAACTTGTCGCTGTAGCAATGGCCTTTATTGGCGTAGCTTATTTAGTTGTCAGCATGGGGCATTTACCCTGGGTTGCCCTGCTGCTGGCGGGTACATTTGGTATTTACGGTCTGATGCGTAAACAGGTATCTGTGGACTCCCTGCCTGGATTGAGCCTGGAAACCTTAATGATGGCACCGATTGCGTTGGTGTACTGGCTGTTTATCGTCGACACTCCAACCTCTACCCTGAGTAATAACTCACTTGAAATTAACCTGCTGCTATTCAGTGCGGGCGTTGTCACTACCGCCCCCCTGCTATGTTTTACCGCAGCAGCCAAGCGCTTGCGCTACTCTACGCTGGGCTTTTTTCAGTACATAGGCCCAAGCCTGATGTTTTTACTGGCGGTGTTTTTGTTTAATGAACCCATGCCCACATCACGTTTGATTTGCTTTGCCTTTGTGTGGTCCGGGTTAGCCATCTTTAGCTTTGACAGTTTAAAGCAGTACCGTGCTAATAAAGCCTCAATAGCAATGGCTGCCAAATAGCTGAAACCAACAAAAAACCCGCCGTACTGGCGGGTTTTGTTTGTGTAATACATCCCTTAGAAATCGAGACTGCCTTTCAGTGTTACCATCCAGGCATCGTGCTGTGCAGTAATCCCCCCCGGATTATGGATATACTGAATCTCCGGACGTAATGCAAAGTACGGCGTAAGCAGCGCTTTGTAGTAACTGGCAAATACAGCTTCATCTTCCTGTACCTGAGAATTGCCATCAAGTAACGATTTCAAACGCTGCACATCCGTTAAATGCTCGCTGACTTGCAGATATTGCAGACCCGCCCCCCACTGATCATTCGGTCTGGCTGCAAAGGGGCCATAAGCTACCACGCCCAGATTAAACGAGTGGCTTACCGTCGTGACATCTGCGTCATTCAGGGTGAAATTGGCAAACAGGTTTACACGACGACTAGCATCATCGCCTAATGTTGCGATTTGCTGGTCGAGCGCCAGGTAAGCACCCGATTTGTGTGAATGCTGTTTGGCTGTATCGCTATCACTCAGCATAAGGACACCATTTTTATTAAGGGCGAGGTCATCCCCCCCAACAGTGTCGTACCAAACGCCAAACTTCCAACTGCCCTTATAGCCATTCAGAGTGGGCGTCCCCCCTAACTCCAATGGCATTGTTAACCCTTCCGTGCCATGCGGACTGCCTAAATTCCAGTTTTGATCGTTGTCGAGCCAGTTGGGATTCATTTGATACACACCGGCTTTCACATACCATTCAGGAGCAAACTGATATTTGCTGGTAATAGCCCACTGACTAATGGGCCAGTTATATAAGGTCGAATTGAAGTTACCAGGCTGAGAGCTACAAAAGCCCAAATAAGAGAACTCACAGGCATAATCACCAAACTCAGAGCCTATATTTAAACGGCCCAGTTTAATATCCAGAGTATCGTCCAGCAGCTTTTGCTCATAGTACAAGGCGGAAACCCGCGTTACCCGGCCTCGGCCGTATACTTCAATTGATTGCATCAACTGGTTAATACCGGCCTGAGAACTGATATTTTGACTCTGGCCACCGCGATTAACCAAGGTCAGATGAACACTGCCCCCTTTCAGATTGAGCAAACGTTCAAGGTTTGCATTTACCCCAAAAACCGTTTGGTCTGCATAACTGGTGGCGTGACGATCACCGCCAGACAGGTTCCCGCCCGTCTCAAAGGTATACCCCAGACTGACATCAACCCCAGCGTCACTTAATTGTGTACGCAGACCGCCCAAATCACCGAGTAAATGGGAATCCAGGCCGGTATCAGCCATAACCTGACCAGGAGCAATATATGCAAGCCCGGCAGCAACAAATAATGATTTTACATACATGGAAATACTTCTTAAAAATCCACGGGAAGGATCCATTTCCGCAAGCTACAGGCAGGCATTTATCAACAGGGCTTTGCGCTTAAATCGGTCTGCCGTGCAATAGGAGTGGCAACGCCAACACACAAGGGCAGTAAAACCAGAAATGAGTACAGATAGAAAAGGTTTAATTACAGAGGCCAAATAGGTTATGCGACACGTGCATTAGGCTATTCGGTCTATTCCATGCGGAGCAGAAAAGACTGCCAGAGTGAACCCAAGGTTCAGAGAAGTTCCATTTTTGCGCCAGTGCCCTAAAACAGGTGCTTGCACTAAGCGTAAAAAAACCACCATTTAGTTACCCTGCTAATAAAAGCACGAAAAACGCGCGGATACTACAGGCTTCGGCAGACCTTTACAAATCGGATCTGTAGCACGCTAACAGTGCTTAACCTGGTCAAGGAAATTAACCAACCAACACGGTAATTTTTACGACCAGAACGGTGGTTCCTCGAATTGTGGGCACAAAAAAACCAGGTGTTAACCTGGTTTTAGAATGATGAATTGAATCCGTTTTTAGCCACTTACCTCTAGCTGGCTTTTTCTAGTCTCGCGTAGGCAAGCATCAGCCATTTTGAACCAAAGTCATCGAAAGCCACCTGAATTCGAGCATGCTCTCCGCTCCCTTCAAAATTCAGCACTGTACCTTCAGCAAATTTAGGATGTACTACCCGTTCACCCAACTGGAAACCACTGGAGACAAATGCCTCATGGCTGGTGATACGATCAAAACGATTGCTCACTGGGCGAGACACGGTATTGCGTACCCGCACTTCTTCCACACAACCTGATGGGATTTCCTTAATAAAGCGCGACGGCGTATGGTACTTATCCTGACCGTACAAACGGCGGCTTTCAGCGTAAGTGATATACAGCTTTTGCATGGCACGGGTCATACCCACGTAACACAGACGACGCTCTTCTTCGAGGCGCCCAGGCTCTTCATGGGTCATTTGGCTCGGAAACATACCTTCTTCCACGCCGGCCATAAACACCAGTGGGAATTCCAGACCCTTAGCTGTGTGAATCGTCATCATCTGCACTGCATCCTGATGCACATCGGCCTGGGTTTCACCTGATTCAAGGGACGCATGGGCCAAAAACGCCGACAATGGCGTCATGTTTTCAGCATCGTCCGGTGCTTCAAACTGTTTGGAAGCTGTGACCAGTTCCTCTAAGTTTTCGATACGGGCATGCGCCTTTTCGCCTTTTTCGGCCTGATACATGGCATATAAACCCGAATGTTTAATCACGTGGTTTACCTGCTGATCCAAGGCCATATCCTGGGTATCGGTTTTTAACTTGAGGACTAAATCAATAAAACTCTGTAACGCGTTAGATGCCCGACCCGCCAGACGTTTTTCCCGCAGCATCAATAAAGCAGCCTGCCATAATGATTGCTCAGTAGCCCTCGCAGCTTCGCGCAATTGCTCTAGTGTGCGCTCGCCAATGCCGCGACTTGGTGTATTCACCACACGCTCAAAGGCTGCATCATCTAAATGCTGATTCATGATACGCAGGTAACCCAAAGCATCCTTGATTTCCTGACGTTCGAAGAAGCGCAAACCACCGTAAATACGATAAGCCAATCCTTCCTGCAGCAAAGCCTCTTCCAGTACACGAGACTGGGCGTTGTTACGATAAAGTATGGCGGATTCCGTTAATGCGCCGCCCTGTTCATGCCATTCTTTGATCCGCGCCACAATAAAGCGCGCTTCGTCTAACTCATTAAAACCTGCATACAAGGAAATAGCTTCGCCATCGCTGCCATCAGTCCACAACTCTTTACCTAATCGGCCACTGTTATTATCGATCACACTGTTAGCGGCTTTTAGAATAGTGCCTGTCGAGCGGTAGTTTTGCTCCAACCGCACAGTTTTGGCATCCGGAAAATCCCGCAGGAAATGCTGAATATTTTCGACATTGGCACCACGCCAGCCATAAATAGACTGGTCATCATCGCCAACGATCATCATATTGTTGCTGTCGCAGGCAAGCATGCGTAACCAGGCGTACTGAATATTGTTGGTGTCTTGAAATTCGTCCACCAATATCGCACGGAAACGGCGCTGATAATGGGCAAGTAACGTAGGATTGTTGACCCACAATTCGTGCGCACGCAGCAACAACTCGGCAAAATCTACCAGACCGGAGCGATCACAGCTGTCCTGATAAGCCTGATAAATTTCACGCATTTTGGTCTGCGTAGGATCACCATGGGTTTCGATATGTTGCGGACGTAATCCTTCGTCTTTATTGCCGTTGATGTACCACTGAATGTGTTTTGGCTGCCACTGCTTCTCATCCAGATTCATGGCTTTAAGCACGCGACGTACCAAACGGTACTGATCATCTGAATCCAAAATCTGGAACGTTTCAGGCAGCCGAGCTTCAGCATAATGAGCGCGTAACAATCGATGCGCTAAGCCATGGAAAGTGCCAATCCACATGCTGTGCAAAGAGGTTTTCATCAACTCTTCGACCCGGCCTCGCATTTCTCGAGCGGCTTTGTTGGTAAACGTCACCGCCAGAATGGAGTAAGGTGCAATCCCCTCCACTTCCATCAGCCAGGCCATACGGTGCACCAGCACCCGGGTTTTTCCGCTGCCTGCGCCAGCCAGCACCAACATATCGGTGGCAGGTGATGCAACGGCATCACGTTGTTTGTCGTTTAAGTGATCGAGCAGGCGAGAAACATCCATAACGCAGGTAACCGGTAAAGTAGCTGATAAACAATTGCCGCTGAGTATAACATTACTACTGTGTATTTATACATTTACCCGGCATTTTGTCCTAGCCAGACAAATGTTACCAACTGACCTAAGACTGAGATAAAGGGCATTAGCCAGCTAACCAACCCTGGGGTAGAATACAGGCTCATTTCCCAGTTTTTCTTATCTCCGGAGTCAAGTCACCATGGTCAAACGTGAATTCTGGTATCAGCTGATCGATGAAGCCCGTCAGGTGGTTAAAGACGAACCTTTGCTCGCCAGTTATGTCCACGCCTGTATTCTGACCCATGACAATTTTGAAGCTGCGTTAAGCTTTATTTTGTCGAACAAGATTGCCGATGAGGTCATGCCTACCCTGGCAGTGAAAGAAATGTTTGATATGGCCTTTGCCAAAGACCCAGAGATTATCCAATCGGCCATTAACGATATTGTGGCGGTATTTAAGCGCGACCCAGCCGTAACCAGCTATTTGACAGTATTGCTGCACTTTAAAGGCTTTCAGGCTATCCAGGCCCATCGTTTAGCACATTACCTGTGGAATCAGGGCCGTAAGCAATTAGCGCTGTTTATACAAAGCCGTAACTCTCAGGTATTTAGTGTGGATATTCACCCGGCTGCCCGTATCGGTCAGGGCGTGATGTTCGACCATGCCACCGGCATTGTAGTAGGTGAAACCGCTGTAATTGAAGATGATGTATCGATCATGCAATCGGTTACCTTAGGTGGTACGGGTAACGAATCCGGCGATCGTCATCCGAAAATTCGCCAGGGCGTGATGGTAGGCTCAGGAGCAAAAATCCTCGGCAATATCGAAGTGGGAGAAGGCTCTAAAGTTGGGGCAGGTAGTGTGGTATTGGATCATGTACCGCCACATGTCACCGTGGTTGGCGTACCGGCTAAGGTTGTTGGCCGCCCAACCTGCGACCGTCCATGTGAAACCATGGATCAAAAAATATACTGATTCTGTGCCTGGGCTATCGGCTTAAAACTGATAGCCCAGAATCTGAATATCTTTGCTGAAATAGCGACCAACCGCTTCGGCTAACTCATCATTGTAATAACTTCGGTAATCCTCGCGATCCTTTGCCTGACGAATATGCGGCAGCGACGGGGGCACAATGCCAACACGTTCACAAATAGCATCGAAATCCTGCTGCAGACTTTCATATTTACCTATTCTGTCCATGCATAGTTGACCCTGCAAATCGACGAGATAATCACTCTGCAACTGCATAGAAGTATCGATGTGATATTGATATGGCCGATCAGGATCAAGCTTCCAACGCATGAAATCGGCAAAGTTTTCATACCCCTGCATCACTTCAGGACGCTCGCGCTTGATGTGGTAGTACGAACTCACCTGCAAATCCCACGGATTACGTACAAAGGTAAATTTAAACAACTTGCTAAAGTATTCAGCAGGCAACATTTCTTTCGCTGCGATGACTTTCGCGTGTCTGGGAAATCGGCACCCTAATTTGTGCCTACACAACTGACTGAGCTTATTAACCATAAACTGAGGAATCCCATATTTCGGATCCCAACGATAGTGAGATAGCGCCTTACGTACACTGGTACCGCCTGTCTTGGCGATATGCACAAACAAAAACTGATGTTGATGGGATACAAGCATGAGGTACTACCCGATTACACCGACCAGCTTTGGGCCGTCATTAAACTGTTGTAAAGCCATGCTAGGGTGAAAATGTGACAGCTTCAGGACAACCTATGCACAACCACTATTCACATTCAAAACTGACTATTCTTGTTTCTTACTCAGGCAGCGGCGGAGTAGAAGTCGTCACAAATCATTTAGTTGAGGGCTTACTAAAGGCCGGTGTTCAAATCGATTTGTTGTTAATTAAAGCGCGTGGTCCGCACGTTGCTAAACTTCCTGCGCACCCACTTTTACGAGTCATTAAACTAAAACGTAACAGCGCCTGGCTTGCTGTCCCAGAACTCATTCGTTACTTCAGACAGCCTTCGCCCGGCTTAGTGTTAGCCATAAAAGATCGAGCCATTCAGGCTGCGTCCCTGGCCAACATTATGGCCCGTTCAAAGATGCAAATAGTTGGGCAATTGCATAACAATATGCAAACCGGCCTCTCCAATCGCAACGCCATGGGCAGGCATCTGCGCTTTGCCCTAATGCGCTATCTATATCGTCAACTTAGAGCTTTGATAGCGGTGTCTCAGGATGCCGCCGACGCGATACAACATATTACTCGAATGCCAAATGAAAAGATCTTCGTGGCCTCCAACCCTGTGCTCACCCCAACAGTGTTAATGAAAGCCAATCAGCCCCCGGAGCATCCATGGTTAAAAGATAAGACGGCGCCTGTTCTGGTAAGCGTTGGTCGCTTATCACCACAAAAAAACTACAGCTTATTGCTGAAAGCATTCTCGCATTTACAAGCAACACAGCCATGCAGGCTGGTAATTTTTGGTGAAGGGCCATTACGTCAGCAACTTGAACGCGAAGCGCAAACCCTTGGGATAACAGAACATGTCAGCTTACCTGGCTACGTTGAAAATCCGTACGCCGAACTTCAACAAGCAGATATGTTTGTTTTGTGTTCAGACTGGGAAGGATCACCGACCGTATTAATTGAAGCGATGGGATTAGGGCTCCCCTGTGTTGCCACCCGTGTTGGAGATACACACGTAACCATGCAGGATGGTAAGATTGGCAAACTGGTCCCTACCGGGGATGAAAACGCCTTGCTCAGTGCGATGCAAACCACACTCATATCCCCTCTTTCAGCCTCAGCCTTAAAGCAGGCGGTAGAGAAGTTTGACCAAACCAAAGCAGTTGAAGGTTATCTGCAATTATTGCAGACCTGGGGCTTGCAGCTTAGCGCCGAAGCCCCCTTAACCAATCAAATGCGTCAGTTCCACCAGGCTGGTTAACTGCACATGAGGTAAACACAGTACAGGCTCGCGACGTAAATCCATTGGCCGGTCTTCTGCATACCATGCACTCAAATACCCTGCATTCACCGCCCCTTGTATATCATTGACTAGGTTATCTCCAACATGCAGGATATGCGAGGGTGCCAGTTGCAGCTGCTGAGCAGCTAAATCGAACATGCAGGCGTGGGGTTTCATTGGTTGCGCCAGACTCGCTTTGTAACAATGCGCGAAGACCTTATTCAGCCCAATCTGCTCAAGATTTACATTGCCATTGGTGATCGCCACCAGCGGCACCTTGGCAGCCAGCGTTTCCAGCACCGCCAGAATATCAGGTGCGACTTGAAAGTCGCTTCGATGCCAGTAAAAGAAATCAAATGCAGCCTGAACTCCATCCGTCAGAGCCTTGCCCGATATTCCAGCCGCGCTTAAACCACGTTCCAAAATCAAACGACGTAATAAACTCATGTCAGATCGCAATTCCGGACGCTGGGCGAGTATCTTGCGTTTATGTCCTTGCCAATAACTGGCGTCCTGTTCAGCTAACGTCGGATAGGTTTGCTGTAAATACGTGAGTAACTTGGCTTCAGCCTGATGAATTTGCACTTCGTTATCGTAAAGGGTGTCATCCAAATCAAAGCTCAACGCCCTGACCTGAGTGAATAATCGCGGGCTGCGATAGAAAATCATGGCTTCTTATCCTTAGCGGATTTGCGTGCCCGGGGATGGGCACCGTCGTACACTTTGGCTAAATGCTGAAAATCCAAATGGGTATAAACCTGCGTGGTCGAAAGATTCGCATGCCCTAACAGCTCTTGTACCGCGCGTAAATCACCGCTGGATTCAAGCATATGAGTGGCAAAGGAGTGGCGCAATTTATGCGGATGTACTTGTTGATTTAAATGCTGCTGCCCCGCCCACAACTGCATGCGCTGGCCAATTTGTCGGGGCGATATACGCTGCTGTCGCTTACTGATAAACACCGCTGGCTCCTGCGGATTTGCCAGCAATTGCGGACGCACCTTTAACCATTTATCCAGCCAGATTTTGGCCTCGCCAACCAAAGGCAATATTCGTTCTTTACTGCCTTTTCCCATCACTCTCAATGTACTGTCGGCCTGAATGCTGCTCATATCAAGTTGAGTTAATTCAGCCAGACGCAATCCACAGCCATAAGTTAGTTCCATCATCGCCCGATCACGAATCGCCAATAATGAGTCATCTTTAATTTCCAGCAACTGTTGCAACTCGTCCACATTGAGTTGTTTTGGCAAAGGCTTAGGCTTCTTGGGAGCGGAAACACTTTCCGCCGGGTTGAAGGCCAAGACTCCCTGTTGCTGCAAATAGTAACAAAAGCTGCGTAATGCACTTAATCGTAGAGAGATACTGGTGGCACTCAGGCCCTGTTTGCGGGCGTGATGCAACACCTGCTTTACCTGCTCGACAGTCAAGGTCGACCAGTCCTGCAACTGCAAATAGTCACGAATGACCACCAGTTGGCGCTGATAGTTTTCCTGGGTTTTAGGCGAGCGATTCAGTTCGTATTTCAAATGCCGAACAAAATCGGCAATGACAAGACAGTCAGGGGCATCCATCAGTACGTTAGGATGTTAGCCAGCATCACGTTGAGAAACTGTTGTAACTGAGTCAACAGCAGCGTATCCATCTCAGGAATGAAATGGCCAGGATCCTTACTACCCACAGCAAGCATCCCCAATTCACCGTCATCCCCCAACAGTACCAATGCAACAGATTCCGCAACGCCGTCGGCAAACAGCAACTGACGCTCATGCTGACTTAAACGGCCAAAAAAGAAAGGACCTGCTTTAAATCGTTTCTCGATAAAGAGTTTGCGCTGAATTTCCGGAAACGCCATCGCGCCCTTAAAAACTTTTAAGCTCACCGAAGCTAACTTAAGCTCATCCTGCATTACTTCTTCAAGAATGGTCTGAGATTCCGACAAATCCCGGCAACGCAGCAGGCGTAAGTTTAAATCGGCATAGATTCGATAGATCTGTTCGTTTTGTTTTGCGATGGTGATGAGTTGATTCAGCTTTTGCGATAACTGACGCACTTTGTTACGCAGTTGTTCACTTTGTAACTCTACCAGAGACACGCTGCCCTTTTGCTGATGCGGAATGAACAGGCATTCGAGTACCTCCGGATTTTCAACAAAAAAGTGCGGATGGGACAACAAATAGGCTTTAATCTCTTCCGCATCTATACGGGGAGCCGGCGAGTCCTGCGACGCGACCGTCAAGCCATTTTCGATGTGTCCCAACAATTCACTCATAGATTTATGATTCCATCAAACACATGCTCTGCCGGGCCGGTCATTTTGAGCACGTTATCACGTCCTTGCCAGCGAATACGCAGGCTACCGCCCGGTAAATCAACCCGGACATCCTTGCCCAGTTTACCCTGAATTTGGCCAACGGCAACAGCTGCGCATGCGCCACTGCCACAAGCGAGAGTTTCTCCCGCTCCGCGCTCAAAAACGCGCAGACGAATGTGCTCTGGATTAACCACTTGCATAAAGCCGACGTTGACGCCCTCAGGGAAACGCTCATGACGTTCCATAAGCGGACCTACGGTTTCGACATCAGCAGTATCGACATTCTCCACTTCCAGCACACAATGGGGATTCCCCATCGAGGCCGCGCCGCAAAACAAGGTATGGTCGCCAGCGCGGATGATGTAGGTCAGTTCCTCTTTATTCGCTTTCAACGGAATTTGACTCGGCTCAAAAATGGGTTTTCCCATGTTCACAGTGACCTGGCCATCTTTTTCCAGATACAACACCATGCGCCCGGCTTTGGTACTGACCACAATTTTATTACGATTGATCAACCCCTTCATTTTCACAAAACGGGCGAAGCAACGCGCACCATTGCCGCATTGGGATACTTCCGAACCATCCGCATTAAAAATCCGATAATGGAAATCCTGCTCGGGATCGTAAGGCGGTTCAACCACCAACAGCTGGTCAAAGCCGATACCGAAGTTTCGGTCAGCCAGTTGCTGGATCTTTTCTTTACTGAAAAACACATTCTGGGTGACGTTGTCGATCACCACGAAATCGTTACCCAGGCCATGCATTTTGGAAAATTGAACTTGCATAATCACAACTTAAAGTATTGTTAGGCTTAGTTTAAGTAACTTTATGCTCGCCTTTCCAGAGATCTTGCAGTTTTTCTCGCTCGCGCACCAAAATTGCCTTATCACCGTCAACCAAAACTTCGGCTGCACGGCAGCGGCTATTGTAGTTAGACGACATGGTAAAACCGTAAGCGCCGGCACTGCGCACAGCTAATAAATCGCCTGCCGCAATGGCAAGTTCACGCTCTTTTCCCAGGAAATCTCCGGTTTCACATACAGGCCCCACCACATCATAAACCGCCGTAGGGCGCTCTAATGACTGGTTAGTTGGCACAATCGCCTGCCAGGCAGAATACAAAGACGGACGGATGAGGTCATTCATTGCGGCATCAATGATGGCAAAGTTCTTCTCAGCGCCTTGCTTTAAAAACTCTACTTTAGTCAGCAAAATGCCGGCATTAGCCATAATGGCTCGGCCCGGTTCGAAAATCAGGGTCAAATTCTCGCGGCCTTTTAAATGTTCAGCCAGGGCGGCAGCATAGGCATCTGGGTGCGGCGGTTGCTCGTCTTTATAGGTAACACCTAAGCCGCCACCCACGTCCAGGTGCTCAATATGAATACCTTCTTGGGCCAGTTGGTCAATCAAATCCAGCATCTTGTCCAGTGCATCAACGAAGGGTTGAATTTCCGTCAACTGAGAGCCGATATGGCAATCCATCCCTGTCACCTTAAGATTAGGTAACGCAGATGCACGACGGTAAATGCTCACCGCCTGTTCTTTTTCGATCCCGAATTTATTCGCTTTTAGGCCTGTGGAAATATAGGGGTGTGTTTTCGCATCAACATCAGGGTTTACACGCAATGAAATTGGCGCGATTTTATCCAGCTCAGCAGCGACATCCTGAATTCGCTCCAGTTCTGCCGGTGATTCTACGTTGAAGCACTTAATCCCCTGCTCAAGTGCATAAACAATCTCTTCACGGGTTTTACCCACACCAGAAAAAACGACTTTGGCCGGATCACCGCCCGCTTCCAGTACGCGCGCCAACTCGCCACCAGAGACGATATCAAATCCTGAACCAAGCTTCGCCAGCACGCTTAATACGCCAAGGTTGGAGTTGGCCTTGACTGCATAACAAATCAAATGGGGATGTTCGCCCACCGCTTTATCAAATGCATGCCAGTGGCGTTCAATGGTGGCACGCGAATACACATAGGTTGGCGTGCCGTAGGTTTTTGCAATCTCAGCTACGGCAACTTGCTCTGCCATCAGCTGTTGTTGTTGATACTGAAAAAAATCCACTTATTTCTCCTCCACAGGCTGACGCTTATTTGTATCTTGTGCATTTGTGTCGGCTACTGTTTTTTGCGGAACAGTTTGTCCGGCATCCTGGGGCAGATAAAGTGGCCCTGTCTGACCGCAGCCGGCTAAACCCAGGCCAAGCAATCCCAGACAGATGCAAAATTTAACGCGATACATAGGTGATTATTTTTACTTAAATTCGAAAGCCAATATCATGTCATTACCCCACCAAATTGCAATCCAATTCCCCCTTTTTGATTAGAACTTTCTCATCAAATCTATAAAGGGCTAACCTATCTATGATTATCATTCTTTGATTAATATCAACAAATTAATTCTATAAAAACGATTAACAGGATATCAATTCCCCATTAGCCAGCCGTCTCTCCACTAGTGCATTCTTACTCCATCGAAGGCCCTTAGCCGTTAATGAAAAAGGGCAATGTGTGGGACGACCCACGGATTACACGCAAAAACGAACCCGATGTAGGCGGTTCACGATTTGGAGAAAGAATGATGAGTGAGATTAAGCGTTGCCCAATGACCACCAGCGCCGGCGCACCGGTTGCCGAAGATAACCAAAGTCGCACCGTTGGTGCACGCGGCCCGGTCACATTTGATAACCATTACCTGTTTGAGAAACTGGCACACTTTAACCGCGAGCGTATTCCGGAGCGGATTGTACATGCTCGTGGCAGCGCAGCCTATGGCACCTTTACGCTGACTAAAAGTTTATCTGACTATACCATCGCAGATTTCCTGCAAACCGAAGGACAAAAGACCGATATTTTCCTGCGTTTTTCTACGGTAGGCGGTGGCCAGGATTCCAGTGATTACGCTAGAGACCCTCGAGGCTTCGCGGTGAAATTCTATACCAGGCAAGGTAACTGGGACTTGGTGGGGAACAACACCCCGGTATTCTTCCTGCGTGACGGGATTAAATTCCCAGATTTTATCCATAGCCAGAAAAAGAACCCGCGCACTAACCTGCCCGATCCGCAGGCAGTCTATGAATTCTGGGCCAACAACCCACAATCATTGCATCAGTCGACGATTTTGATGTCTGACCGGGGCATTCCGTTGTCATACCGTCACGTTAATGGATATGGCTCGCATACTCTGAGTTTCTGGAACGAAAATGGTGAGCGTTTTTGGGTCAAATGGCACTTCAAAACTAATCAGGGCATTAAAACCCTGACCAATGAAGAAGCGGCAAAAATGCCAGCATTTGGTGCTCAGAAAGATTTAGTCGACAGCATAGATAATGGCGACTTCCCATCCTGGAGCGTGAAAGTACAGATCATGACCGAAGCTGAGGCCAGGAATTATCGTATCAATCCGTTCGATTTAACCAAAGTCTGGCCACACCAGGATTTCCCATTGATTGAAATTGGTCAATTGGAGCTGAATCGTAACGTCGATAACTTCTTTGCGGAGAATGAACAGGCGGCTTTTGCTCCCAGTAACTTTGTTCCTGGGATTGGCGCATCACCCGACCGAATGTTACAGGCTCGCTTGCTGGCGTATCAGGATGCCCATCGTTACCGCATTGGTGCTAACTACAACCAAATTCCCGTAAATGCGCCTCGTTGCCCGGTGCATAACTATCAACGAGATGGAGCATTTGCAGGTATTACCCCATCATTGGCAGGCAGCGGTGCAAACTTCTACCCAAATGACAGAGCCACTCAAGGTGCACCAGCAACTGTTCCTGCTGTTGCAGAGCCACCAATGGCAATTGAAGCGGATGCCTGGCTAAATGTGTACGATGTGCAGGATGAAGATAACTTCAGCCAGGCAGGCGAATTATTCCGTATCATGTCTGACGACCAAAAAAATCAGTTGGTCAACAACATTGCAGATGGTTTAAGCCAGGCCAGCAAAGATGTTCAGGAACGTATGTTTGCCCAGTATGAACAGGCTGACCCAGACTATGCAGCACGTGTTAAAGCCGCTGTTGCCACTCGAAGCTAACACCTGCATTCAAAGTAAAAAGCCCGGTTAACGGGCTTTTTCTATTTACCCATTTGCTGCTGTGAGCCTGGGCCTAGATAACGTTGCAGGAATGCATCCATTTCTTTAAAAAAGCGGTGACGATTCTTTTGGTTAGAAAGATGATGGTCACCATTGGGCAGTTCGACATAAGTCACTACCTTGTCTAAATCCTTTAGATCATCATAAAAATTACGGCTCTGTTCTACATCAACAACACGATCATCTTCACCGTGAACCAGTAGAATAGGTATTTTCACGCTTTCTGCGTGATATCTTGGAGAGCGGGCTTCTAAATCATCACTATCTTCGCCAATCTGCTTTTTGACAAATTTTTCATTAAGGTAGTGACGACTTTTCCTAACCAGGGCCTTTAAATCACTGACCCCGGCAAAACTCACTGCACATTTGAATAAATCCGGTGTTTTAACCGCGGCGGCTGCAGCGGCATACCCGCCATAACTGGCACCGACAATGCACATTCGATTTGGGTCAGCAACGCCCTGCTCGATCAGCCATTGGGTTCCGTCGGTAATATCATCCTGCATCGCCAATCCCCAGCTCTTCATCTGGCTTTTAGCAAAATCATAACCATAGCCAGAAGAACCTCTGAAGTTAGGGCGGAAAACGGCATACCCGCGATCAGAGAAGTAAGCGGTCCAATAATCAAATCCGCTGTAATCTCTGGCGCCTGGGCCACCGTGGGGATGTATGATCGTTGGATAGGGCTTCTCTCCGCTTTTCGGCAGTGTTAGATACCCTTCAATTTCAACGCCATCGCGGGCTTTGTAACTGACTTTACGATGAGCACTGATATGTTCTTCGGTAATATCTGGATATTGTTGAAAGATAGGGGAAAGGGCACCTTGCGCTCTATCTCCAATATAATAGGTCCCTGGCGTATAATCATTTTCGGTGTAGAGAATGTAAACTTGCTCTGAATCATCAAAATCTACGATAACATTATGGGTATCGGGGAGTGCCTTGTTTAGGGCCTTCTCGAAATTGCTATAAGATTCATCCCAATAGATTCTGCCAGTTTCCGTGTGGGCATGGTAAAGCCCAATAACATCGCGGGTTTTACGCGAATAAATGAGTCCACCATCCACATCATAATCTTCATCTGCGAACACCAACGTGTGTTCCAGGGTAGTCAGGTCGACTTTATACAACGCCTTTTTATCATCCTTATAAGCCTTGTAATAAAGTACATTTGGGTCGAGACCAAAACCCAATGCTTGGATAGGCTTGTCGGTTAGGCGATTGTATTCAAATAACGTATGTAATTCTTCGTCGTCCGCTTTGCGGAAATAAATAACGGATTCGCCGGATTTATAATCCAGACTGACGCCTACACGCACCCTGCTTTGTTGATCCGTAATCCAGTCTCGAATGCTGCGCTTACCTCGCTCAATGCGCGTCATGCCACGTTTGCTCACATCAACTTTGTAAACGGAAGGCTGTGCAGGCGTATCCAGGTCAAGAGACACTAAAATATGATTCTCATCATCTGGTAAAAGATCGATTACATCGTCCTGAAACTGAGAAAAATGGTCGTCGCGAATGCCACCCGTACGTGGCTTTATCAACACTCTCGGTTCACTTTCATCCGATTCCACATCCATCGCCAATAAGCGGGTTTCCATGGTATCAGTACCGTAGCGACTGCCCGCAAAGCGCGCGCTAAAAATCACTGTGTGATTGTTTGCCCATTTAAACCAGTTTAAACGTACCTGCTCATTATCTGACTTGAGCAAATACTTATTCTTTCCAGTGGTGAAATTAAACACCGTCAGAATAGATAAACCGCTTCGAGGATCATTCAGGACAAAGCCCAATTTGCTGCCATCCGGCGATAGGTTCGGTTTCGTATATAGAGGTAGCTGGCTGAAGCTTTCAAGCGGGAGAGGTTCGGCGAATAGCTTGCACACAACCAACAAGCAAACGCCCAGGCAAAAAGATAATGTCCTGATCTTCATAACGATTAATCCACAAATCCATTTGATGTTTTAATTATTTCTTCGCTTTGCAGGCGAGGCAGATATAGCCTACCTGATCTTTTCAGGATGGCAATTTTTTAAACCCAAACGGCTCTCATCCATAGAATTTGAATACTCGTCTGATTCACAAGATTAACTAAGTGTCTGTTCAGTTTTTAGCTGTTACTCTTACACTCATTAATGGAAGCCATGAGTATCATTAACAGGAACTTTTGCGAGCATGCCGTTTGCCTTTGTCTTGCCAACCATCCGCCATCTTATTCGCTGTGTCAGTCTTTTCTGTCTATCACTGGCGTTGATTCACCCAAGCAACGCTGCTGAATTTGATATCAAAGGAGTTGAAGATAAATCTGTCCGCCAGAATATTCAGCTGTTCCTTCAAGCCATCGAGCCCCCTGTTAATAGCACTCAGGTTCAGGAATTTGAGCAACAGCTTGAAGCCAAAGCGACCGAGGCGATGGAAGTGTTTGGTTATTACCAGACACAAGTGACAATTAGCGCGTCAGATATTGATAAGCAGACCTGGGCTTTGAATATTCAAACGGGCCCGCAAACTAAGCTCCAGAACGTTGATATCCAGTTACAGGGTGACGCTCAAGACGATCCTATTTTTAGGCAAAAATTAGCCTCCATCGAATTAAAACCTGGCCAGCCTCTCAGCCATCAACGCTACGAAAAAGTGAAAAGCGAATTACAAAGCCTGGCACTTGCGCGGGGCTATTTTGATTTTCGCTACAGTCAGCACCAAATAGAAGTCGACAGTCAGCAACAATTTGCCAATATTCGCTTACATGCCCAATCAGGCCAGCGATACCGTATGGGAGAGATCCAGCTCGACACGGAAGACCGCGCCTATCTGCTGGTTAAGCAACTTCAACCTTATCAGACCGGCGATTTCTATGTATCAGATGCCATTGCGAATTTTAATCGCCGTTTAAAAGACACGAATTATTTTCGCCAGGTAGTGGTCCGCCCGTTGGTCACTAAGGCCGAAAATGGTCTTGTGCCCATTGAAGTCATTTTGTCTCATGCCCCCAGAGACACTTTCGATTTAGGTGGCGGTTATTCGTCAGATATTGGCCCCAGAGCAAAAGTAAAGTGGCGGCATCCCTGGGTAAATGCAGCCGGGCACTCGATGACCAGCGAAATGTTTGTGTCGGCCCCGGAACAGTATCTGACCTGGACCTATAAAATTCCGTTAGAAGACCCGATCAAGAATTACGCATCATTTCAGGCCGGCTGGCAAAAAGTGGATGATAACGACACGGACAGCGAAACCCTGACGCTGGCGCTGCAACGGCATAAAGAACTCAGCCAGTCTGAATGGCAACGCATTACCTTCTTACGTTATCAACTTGAGCGCTTTCGTCAGGGGCAAAGTGATGACCCATTTGAAAAGGTGGGTTTGGTGATACCGGGTGTCACATTCAGCCGCTTGCGCAGTCGAGGCGGACTTGACGTCAACTGGGGAGATAAGCAGATCATCACCACCGAAGTTGCATCGGCAAACGCATTATCAGATGTGAATATGCTGCGAATTAGCGCCCAAACCCGTTGGCTAAGGAGTTTTGGCAACCACAGAATTCTGCTACGTGCCGAAGGTGGCGCAATTGCCACCAATGATTTCGATTTGATCCCGTCGAGCCTTCGTTACTTTGCCGGTGGTGATCAAAGTATTCGCGGATTTGCCTACAACAGTATCTCACCGGTCGAGGTGGAATATACCGGTGATGTGAGTGGATGCGATGCGACATCTAAAGATATCGATGAATGTAAAGATGACATAGAGACCACCCTCGTTGGCGCACAGTATCTGGCAGTTGCCAGCGCAGAATACAGTTATCCTCTCAGGGATGATTGGCGTATAGCAGTGTTTACCGACATAGGTAATGCCACAAACAAATTTGACCAGGATTTGGCGCGAGGTTACGGCATTGGTGCGATTTGGCAATCTCCTATCGGCGATATTCGACTCTATATCGCTCGCGGTGAAAGCAGCCTGGAAAACAACTGGCGCCTGCACTTTTCTATGGGGCCAAGCCTATGACATTAACAATTTCCCGCCCCGTCAAATACCTACTCGGCGGCATGTTTAGCATATTGCTATTGCTGAGCACTTTGCTGGCCTTACTGTTTACTCCCATAACCGCGCGCTGGGCAAGTGAACTGGCAACGTCATCGGTTCCGGCACTTACGCTGACTTACTCAAAAGGTAGCTTAACCTCGCAACTCGAATTTAGCCGAGTCAGCTGGCAACAATCGCCTGTCAACCTCACCATATCCGACCTCAAAATAGCATTCGACTGGCAATGTTTGAGGAAACTTTCACTGTGCCTGACGTCCGTCACTACAGCAAACGCTCAGGTCATTATCACCGAATCAGCAACCAGCAAGAATGAGAGTTCTCAAATAGTTGAAACACAGGGCACTTCTGATTTTATTACGTCCCCCATTCCTATTGAAATTCGCTCGATTGAGTTAGGCCCGTTAGACGTAGCTTTACCCGGTAATATACAACTCACCCTGGCAGCACTCTCGTCTGCGCTCTCTTTCCACCAGCAACTGGTAGTTTCTCCGCTTGTGCTGTCGGATTTGCGCATTCAGCTACCCAAGACAGAAGATGTGGACGAGCCCTTTCATTTTTCTCAACTCCAGAATTGGCAGTATCAACCACCTTCATTACCCAATATCCACCTTCCTCTGGCGGTGAGTTTAAAACAAGTAAAAGTAGACCAAACCTCAATCGTTCAGGCTGGCCAGCCCGAACAACGCATTACTCACCTCAACCTGAATTTGCAGGCACAGTCTGAACAAATTACGTTAGATCAACTCGCGTTTGAACATGAACAAGCAAGTATCACAGCAAACCTGCATGCCAAACTGAGCGAATCGTATCCGTTGTCATTAGCACTTCAAGTCCGCCAAAAGACATCACCACAGTGGCAGCTCACTCTGGACGCCAAAGGATCTTTATCAAATTTGCAACTGGAAAGCCGAATCCAAAATCGGGACGCACAACAGAGTACTGCGCAACTAAGCGCGCGCGCCGATCTTCTGGATAGCAATCTGCCTTTGGAACTTCAGACGCATTGGCAGTTACAAGCAATCACAGTTAAGCAAAATAGACTTACAAGTCAGGGGCATCTGGATATCAAAGGCAACCTGCAGCAATTGGCTCTGGCATTAACCGCAGAGAATCAATTGAGCGGACAAACACCTGTTGAAGCAAAGATTCACTCCACCCTTACTGCAAACCGGCAGACACTTAACATTGACGCGCTAAACCTGATCACCAACGGCGGCACCATATCGGCCCATGGTGAAGCAACCCTGGGTGATACCTTGGGTTGGCACGGTCATATTACCCTTGAACATATAAATCCAGGGATCTGGTTAGACGATTATCCGGCGGATATTTCAGGCAGCTTAGAAACGCTTGCCTCGATGAATGCCAACAGCTGGCAACTGAAACTACCGAAAAGCCAGCTTAATGGCACCCTACGTTCACTGCCCTTTTCGCTGCAAACACAACTCACCAGCGATAGTCAGCAGGGTACGAATATAGATCAACTGTTGTTAGAAAATGGCGACAATCAGGTGTCATTGTCAGGAACCATTTCGTCTCAGCAACAGCTCAATTTACAGGGCAAAATTCTCCTGCCCGCGTTAGCCCAATCCATCGCCCATGCAAACGGCAGAATAGATGGTGAGTTTCATCTGCTTGGCACACTGGATAGACCTGACATTACCTCAAATGTACAGCTGTCAGAGCTAAGTTACGAAGACTGGTTTCTAAAGCAGGCACAGCTATCGCTTAAAGCAAGCCTGGATCCCGCCGCGCCACTGCAACTAAATTTGCAGCTAAACGAATTAACCCGCTCACAACAACCCTTTGTCCATCAGGTAACCACTAAGCTCAATGGTTCGCTCCAAAGCCACCAGCTCTCACTCAACATTCAGGGTGAAGATAGCCGCGCGCAAGTTACATTAAACGGGGGACTTTCGGTTGCCGAAGGCCAATGGCAAGCTCAGGTAACCGATGGGAACATCGCCACACCATTGCTTACGTTAGAGCTTTCTAACCCCTTCTCCATTCTGGCGGATTGGCAACAGCAACAGTATCAGCTCGGTGATCACTGTTGGCAGCAGAACCGAAGCCGATTCTGTATAGCTCAAACGTATTACCAGCAGAATCAGGCCAAATGGCAAATTGCCATTGAGAATCTGGCCGTCTCACCCTTGATTCAGCCCTGGCTGCGACCGACAAAACTCACCACCGCCACAATCCTGGATGGCAAGATGACTGGACACTGGTCACTCGGTAACTTGCCCGAGGCGCAGGCAACTTTCTCCCTCAGCCCAGAAAACTGGCAATTTACCAACGCAAAAAAGCAGACTTTTTCGCTTGGCTTAGAACAAGCACAGCTAGATGTCTCGTTTGATCAGCAACAAATTACGTTAAACAGCACTCTCGTTAGTCCTGAATTAGGTAACTTCAACACCAGATTAGAAACGTCACCGTCACCCGGTGTTCGCCCACTGAGCGGAGAGATAAGCTTACGCCATTTCACCCTGCACCCTTTGTTACCTCTGTTACCGAATATCGACACCCTTGAGGGCAGTATAGAGGGACAAATTGCACTATCCGGTTCACTTGAGCAGCCCGATATCAATGGTGAACTGCGGATTAAAGACGGCGCACTGAGTGCCGCCGGTTTGCCGCTATCAATCAATCAATGGCAACAGCTTGTCACCTTAACCAAGCAGCAAGCCTTGCTTGATGGAACATTTCGCTTAGGAGAAGGTCAGGGCAGTATTAAAGGCAAGGTGCAATGGTTGCCTGAGCTTATCGCCGACATAGGCTTACAAGGGAATAATCTGGAATTCGATTATCAATCGATGCTGAGGGCGAAAGTGTCGCCTGACATTACCTTTAAAATGTCTCCAGCACTGATGGATATTGCAGGCACAGTGACGGTGCCATGGGCAAGATTTAAACTGCGCGAATTGCCAGACAGCGCCATTTCGCCTTCAAGTGATGTGGTTATGCTCAATGACCAAAGCGACGCAACATCGGTACTGCAGCAATTGCATTTGGGTATACAGGTAAACATCGATCCTGCCAGAACCAATCAGGTGAAACTGGATGCCTTTGGCTTAACTGCAAATGTAAATGGTAGTCTATCTCTGAATCAGCAGGAACAGGGCATGCAAGGACAGGGAGAAATCAATTTAATGCAGGGACGTTATCGGGCATACGGTCAGAATCTGCTCATCCGACAGGGTGAAATCCTGTTTAACGGCGCCCTGGATAGTCCCTACCTGAACATTGAAGCTATACGCGACCCCAAATTGACCAACGATGATGTCGTCGCAGGCATTCGGGTGAGCGGTAACATTCAGGCTCCCGATGTTAGCCTGTTTTCCGACCCAAGTATGGATCAGCAACAAAATCTGTCCTATTTACTGCGTGGACGCAGCCTCGATAGCAGTGGCGACCAAAAACAGGACAGCATGTTTGCATCCCTGCTGCTAGGCTATGGCTTAGGCAAAAGCGAAAATACTGTAGGTAAACTGGGAAGAAGCTTAGGCATTGAGGATCTCAATTTAGATACCTCCGGTCAGGGCGATGGTACCCAGGTAGCGCTTTCCGGGTATATCGCTGACGGCGTACAGTTGCGTTACGGCGTAGGGTTAGATTCGTCATCCGAAGTGACATTGCGTTACGAACTGTTACCCCGCCTGTATTTAGAAGCTGTCAGTGGCGTCAGTAACGCTCTGGATGTGTATTATCAGTTCAGTATCGAAAACAAAGATTAAGTGTTGCCCAATACCGTGATACGACCATTTTTCAGGCTATAAATCCAACTGTGTATGGTCAGTGGCTGGCCCCGGCGAATAGCATCTTTAACGATACTGGTACGGCGAACATTCGCCGCCTGCTGTAATACGTTTAGTTCACAAAGTCGAGCTACTTTCGCTTCACCTTTAAGCTCGGCTAGCTCAACGGAGTGCTGCTTTGCTACATCGCGAATATGCCCAAGCCAGTTATCAATAAGGCCATTGGTTTCATCTGTCAGTGCGGCTTCGACACCGCCACATCCGTAATGCCCGCACACAATCACATGCTTTACTTTAAGCACTTCAATCGCATACTGCAGCACCGTAAGGCAGTTATAGTCCGTATGGATTACCTGATTAGCGACATTTCGATGCACAAAAATATCACCTGGAAGCAAATCCACAATTTGGTTTGCCGGCACACGACTATCTGAGCAACCAATCCACAGATATTCTGGCCGTTGCTGTTTGGCGAGCTTATCGAAGAAAGTTGGATCCTCAGCTTTAATACGCTCAGACCAGTGCTCATTATTTGTCAGCAAGTGGTTTAGTTCAGTCATAGTTACTCCCGATAGAATGAAGCAAGTGTAGGCTGGATCTTGTTAATGAGAACTCTGACCTGCCGCCAAAAATCGGCCTAAGGATACTGATGGTTTGAAAAATAGTCATTATTAACTTTTTCAAAGAGTTGTCGCCGCGAAGGAGGGATATATTTAGCCATAATTTGCGTGAATTCGCGCCAATCTCCGGCGGCGATTCGAGCATTCACCTGAATTATAACTTCTTGCCCTAATGCAGATTGCGAACAGCCAACATGCGCTAGCTGGAAACTATGCTCTCCAATAACCGTTAACATTTCTACACTTTCTGGTGATGCGTGAAAATTTTTTAACAAATATTCCACTTCCAATGGCAAACCAATCACAGCGTCCAGCCTCGGAGGATCGGCTAGCAACATATGCAACTGATGGGTTAACTGTGCCACGCCGGCAGGAATCACTAGTTGCCGTTCATGCATATTCAAAACTGGCTGAATATCATCCCCATAATAACGCCCAGGTGAAATGCCAACCCGAAAATGCTGTGTCGCCAAAAAAGCATTCAGATCAAATCTATCCGCAGAGGTAAAATACGGCTGTAGCTGGGGTAGCTGCTCACGCCGCACAATCACCCTGCTACCTTCAACCAAAAGATAAGGCTCCGAATATAAAATATATTTCTCTCTCTCAGGGGTTTTCAAAAGCGTCACTGAGCAGGCATTATCGGTTGTATCAATTTGATGCAGCAGGCGAGAGAAGGTCGCTGTCATCAGAGTATGCTCAAATTGCGGCATAACGCTCACAAAGCTTGATTCAACCATATCCAGTGCTCCCAACCCTTTATGACCGCCAGTCACAATATGATATGGCGCAAAATCGGGATGTAACCACTGAACTTCCGATTTCGCATAAATCGTGCAACTGAATCCTATCAGGCATAAACAAACCGACAATTTCAGGTGAATCACTCGCACAGCATGCCTTTGCCAAAAATCACTTAACATTATCCCCACCTTAGTCTGCAGAAGATCCCTTGCATTGCCGTTATTAATTCATTGCACTGTCGATGGGTACTTTTGCGAAAAATAACGGCGATTGGCCTCCAGAAATGCATCTTTACCCACGCCATGGCCCCAGGCAGAAATGGAATCGATGATTATTTTCCAACCGCCCTCAGCCATATAGCGATCGATTTGATCGACTACATACCGACCAAACTCCGTGTTTGAACATCCCATATAGGCTAGCTGAAATTCCGGGTCGCCACTGATATCAAACAGGCTGACGTCGTCATAATTCCTCCCCATCAGAGATAGGATAAACTCCACTTCAAACGGGTAACCAATCAGACCATTCAGTCGCGCAGGTTGAGCCACTAGCATTCGCATTTGTGCTGCTAATTGCTCCCTGCCTGATGGACGCACTAACAACGGATTTGCTGGATCTAATTGCGTCTGAATATGTGAGCCATAGTAACGTCCAGAAGCAACCCCCAAAGCAAAATGGTTGCTGGCCATTAATTTGGCCAACTCCACTTGATGTTGACTATTCAGGTAAGGTGCTAGCACTGCCTCCGTTCCTTTGACAACGACGAGCTTGTTGGTATGAATCAAACCGTAAGGTTCACTAAAGACAATATAGGACTCGCGCTCAGCGCTTTTTAGCAAGGTCATAGTGCAGACATTATTGTCGCTTTGTATCTGCTGAACCACCCGGGGAAAGCTGGCGGTAATTCGGGTATGTCGATATTGCGGAAGCTGCTGCTGAAATATGCGTTCGACCTGATCCATCACGCCCTGTCCGCGCTTAGGGCCTGCATCAATAATAAAGGGGGGGAAATCCGTGTTAATCCAAACGACTTGCTCATTCGCACAACAGAGGCCTGCCATACTCCAAAGCAATAAGCCCCAACAACGCAACATCTGCCACTACCTCACACATAAAACTACTGGCTTGAGCTTAGGTGGGAAATGACGTAATCGCCAATTGTCCCCTGCCGCTTAAGCGGCAGGGTATAACGACTAATGCAGCTTGAGCTTTGGTCCGATTAAATTGCCGACTTTACGACTAAGCATCACTAAAAGCGCTTTAAACCAACCATGTACAGCAAACTGGTGCATTGCGTATAAAGAGGTGTAAACCATACGCGCAACCCAACCTTCAATAAACAATACCCCATTAGTAAGATTGCCCATCAAACTGCCAACGGTACTGTACTTACTCATATTAACCAGCGATCCATGGTCTCTGTATTTGAACGAAACAGGCTCTTTACCCTGAATTGACGCAAGTATATTTTTTGCCACAACGGCAGCCATTTGATGCGCAGACTGTGCTCTTGGCGGCACCCAGCTACCATCTTCTCGCTGCACACCACAACAATCGCCTAATACGTAGAGATTGCTTGAAACCGTGGACTGTAAAAACTCATTCACCAGAACCTGAGACGCGCGGTTAGTTTCAAAAATACCTAATTTACCGATCAGTGGTGGAGCCTTGATACCAGCCGCCCACACCATTAAGTCAGCAGTAATCAGCTCGCCTTCGCTGTTTACAAAGCCATCGGCTTTAGCTTCAACAACCCGGGTACTTTCATAAATGGTCACTCCCAGCTTCTTCAAAGCACGCTTGGCAGAACCTGCAATGCGATCTGACAGCGCGGGTAAAATACGCGGACCGGCTTCGATAATAGAAATATGAATTCGGTCGGCCGACATTTTTGGCATACCGTAAATTCGTGAGAGATTGGCCACGTGGTGTAACTCAGCCGCTAATTCAATACCGGTGGCACCTCCACCAACAATGGCGACCTCCAGCGTACGCTGCTCTGAATCCTGATTGAATCGCAAAAATTGTGTTAGCAATGCCCGGTGAAAACGTTCAGCTTGCTTTAATGAATCAAGAAAGTAAGCATGTTCGACAACACCTGGGGTATTAAAATCATTACTTACACTTCCTACCGCCAATACCAGTACATCGTAAGCAATCTCGCGCTTAGGCAGGATCAATTCGCCTTCTGCATCACGCAGTTCTTCTAGCTGGATGACCTGTTTGTCTTTATCTATATGAATTAACTCACCCTGCTGAAACTCATAGTTGTGGCGGCTGGCGTGAACCCGGTACTCAACACCGTCCGTGAGCTTATCAATGACACCAGCAGCGACTTCATGTAACAGCGGTTTCCAAACGTGAGTGGCACTTTTATCAACTAGCAGTACCTCGCCTTGCTTATTACGGCGAAAACTTTTTGCCAGGCGAGTCACCAATTCTAAACCACCGGCTCCTCCGCCAACGACAACGACCTTTTTCATAGTAACGTTCCTTAATGTTTAAAAACCGGACGCTTGCTTTGTAGTTTATTTTAGGTGCAGGCGAGTTTGAGCCGAGCTGACTCAACAGACTAATTAGGGGGGTAAATCCTGTTGGATTGAATATGTGAATCATCAATCGATAGACTTAATAAAGTGCTGAATGAATAGCGACTTTTAGATGCGCACTACCATAACAGATGCGTCAAAAAAGGTTAACTTAATCAAATTAATATTATTGTATTATCAATACTGATTTTATCGTAGTAAATTGTGATCCGATGACACTCAACTGACACGCATACTCCAGCAAGCAGGGTTACGTCATTACAGACAAAAAAGCGCATCTAATTGGATGCGCTTTTCAATTGTGGCCTATTGATTATTGACGCACTTCGCCGTCACCAAGCACAATAAATTTCTCGGTAGTCAGAGATGCCGCTCCCATCGGTCCATAGGCGTGCAATTTACTTGTAGATATACCAATTTCAGCACCTAACCCCAGTTCGCCGCCATCAGAGAAACGGGAAGACGCATTGGCCATCACCACTGCAGAATTAATCTGGCGAATAAAGTCATGGGCTTTCGAGTAATCCTGCGTAGCAATTACTTCTGTATGCCCTGAGCTGTATGTTTCAATATGCTCGATGGCCTGCTCATAATCCGAAACCACGCGAACAGCAATTTCCATCGCCAAATATTCCGCTTCCCAATCGGCTTCGCTGGCAGCTTCTGCGCCATCAAAATAGCCTATGCTTTTCTCACACGCGTGAACTTTCACACCCTTTTCAGCAAACAGCTTAGCCGCCATTGTCAGGAAATCTGTAGCAATAGCCTGATGTACTAGCAGTGTTTCCAGCGCATTACATACTCCCGTTCGTTGGGTTTTACCGTTCTCCAGCAATGCTAATGCCTTATTCAGATCTGCGGCACTGTCTACATAGAGATGGCATACCCCCTTGTAGTGCTGAATCACTGGAATACGGCTGTTTTCCGTGACAAAACGAATTAGACCTTCGCCGCCACGCGGAATAACCAAATCTATGGTTTCATTTAGGGTAATCAATTCCGTCAAAACGGCTCTGTCAGTATCCGGAATCACAACCACACCGGCGGTATCTAACTGATTCGCCTGCATCGCTCGATAAATGCAATCTGCCAGTGCCAGATTCGAATGTAACGCTTCTTTCCCCCCGCGCAAGATCACACCGTTACCGGCTTTTAAACACAAAGCCGCAGCATCAATTGTAACGTTAGGACGAGATTCGTAAATCATGGCAATGAGTCCCAAAGGAATACGCATCTTGCCCACCTGAATGCCCGATGGCATACGCTGGATATCCGTCATCCCACCAACGGGGTCCGGCTGTGCCGCAATTTGCTCTACTGCTTTAGCAATGGCTTCAATGCGATGAGGATCAAGTGTGAGGCGATCTACCATAGCAGCATCTAAACCAACCTCGCGTGCGTGCTCGAGGTCTTTTGCATTTGCTGCCATGATATCGGTTTGGCTATCGCGTACTTCGGTGGCCAGTGATAGCAACAGGCCTTGCTTCTGTTTATGGCTCAGTCTGGCCAGTTGTCTGGCTGCGACTTTCGCCTTTGAGGCGGCTTCCCGAATTGAAAAACTCATAGGTCGTCCCTTATTTAAATCAGTACTAAATCGTCTCTATGGACAGCTGCTTCACCATAGGAATACCCTAGAGTGGTCGTTATCTGATGACTTTTCAACCCTTTAATCGCGCGAAGATCGTGACATCCGTACAAAGCGAGACCTTTGGCAATCAGGACTTGCTGATGAAAAATATCCACCGCTTCACCGGGTGAAAACTGGCCATCTACGGCTTCAATCCCGGAAGGCAGCAAGGATGCTCCCTTGTGCTTTAACGCATTCGCCGCGCCACTGTCGATATGAATTTGCCCTTTGCTTTTCAGGGTATGCCTCAACCACTGGTCTCGCGCATTCTCAGGAGAAGCGCAAGGCTGGAAAAGGGTTCCCTGCAACTGGCCCTCGAGCAAGTGATCAAATACTTCACCTTTGCGTCCATTTACAATCAATGTCTGAATGCCACTTTTCACACACTTCTCCGCCGCCTGAATTTTTGTCCGCATACCCCCCGTGCCCACTTTTGAGCCTGCTCCACCTGCCAGTGAATGAATATCAGCGGTAATTTCTGTGACTTCAGGAATCAATTTGGCTTGCGGATTAACGCGTGGGTCTGCGTCATACAAGCCATCGATATCAGAACAGATGATGAGAGTATCCGCCTGGGCAACCAACGCGGCATAGGCAGCCAAATTATCATTATCACCAACCTTAAGCTCATTAATTGCAACGGTATCATTTTCATTGATGATTGGCAGAGCATCATTGAGCAACAACTCACGCAAGGTATTTTTGATGTTCACGTAGCGTGTACGATCATGTAAATCGTCATAGGTAAGCAATATTTGAGCACAGGGAAAATCGAAAAACCGTTGCCAGTTCGCCATCATTCGAGTTTGGCCAATCGCGGCCATTGCCTGCTTTTCAGCCATGGTTGGCGTCTGCGAATGTTTAACTTTCCCACGACCTGCTGCAACACTGCCGGAAGAGACTAACAAGACCTCTTTACCCTGTTCTCGGCTGGCAGTAATAAAACGAGCAATGGCCAGCAAATAACGCCCGCTGCACTGGAATTCATCCGGAGCGATCAATGCACTACCAATCTTAATTACTGCCCTTTGCCACTGAAACCTGGTCATGTTTTACTACCTGTATATAACGTGTTCTTTAGATTACGAAAAATCCAAAATTAGACAACAGGATTAGCAGACAATTTATGCCTTAATTCGTCCAATTCTGCATAAGGCGAAATGCATATAGGGCCAGCGAATTGCAACTGGATAACTTCTGTTACAACTCCCTTCGATTAAAATATTCTAACTGGGGACTTTATGAGCATTTTTTTATATTATGTTCGGCTTGGTTCTAAATCCAAAGCAACAAGGTTCACATAATGATTAAAAAAGCCCTAACGCTTTCGGCCGTGGTTTTATCTTTTGCGCCGCTGTTTGGTCACGCCGCCATTCAGCAAACCAAAGGTGATTTTGAAGATAAATTCCGTCAGCTGGATGAGTCACTGCCCACTCCTAACGTATATCGTAATGCCGCCGGCGAGCCAGGTTATCAATACTGGCAACAAAAGGTGGATTACAAAATTAAGGTAAACTTAGACGAAGAAAAGCGTCGCATTGAAGCGAGCGAGTCCATCGTTTACGAGAACCATTCACCTGATACCCTGAAATATTTGTGGATCCAGTTAGATCAAAACAAATATCGTCCAGATTCATTATCGGCCCTAACTACCACCTTTGGCGGTATCGGCAACCGTGGCCCTGCGACAAAATCAGCAAATGGCGATTCTCCAGCACAATTGAGCCTGGATGCGCTACGCCGTGAACAATTTGTTGCCGATCATGACCTGGGTTATGAACTCACCAAAGTCGTCGATAGTAGCGGTAAGCCACTGCACTATGTGGTTGTTGGCACGCAAATGCGTGTAGATTTAAATACACCACTTAAGCCAGGTAAGAAGACTGAATTTGCGATTAATTTCGCGTTCAACATCGTCGAAGAAGATGCTATTAGCGCGCGTGCTGGTTACGAGCATTTCCCTGATGATGCCCGCGAAGGTGGTAATGATATCTTCCTGCTGGCTCAATGGTTCCCGCGCCTTGCTGCTTATACCGATTATGAAGCCTGGACGAACAAAGAATTCATCGGTCGAGGCGAATTCACCCTGGAATTCGGTGACTACGACGTCGAAATTACCGTTCCAGCTGACCATATCGTATCTTCTACCGGTGTGCTGCAGAACCCGTCTGATGTACTGACGAAAGAACAACGTAAACGCCTGAAAGAAGCTGAAAATGCAGACAAGCCAGTATTCGTTGTTACAGAAGAAGAAGCACTAGATAACGAAAAAGAAGGAACGAATAAAACCAAAACCTGGCACTTCAGCGCTGATAATGTGCGCGATTTTGCCTGGGCATCTTCTCGTAAATTTATGTGGGATGCGAAAGGCTACCATCAGGGCGGTGATGATCAGCCACTGGTAATGGCGATGTCTTTCTATCCGAAAGAGGGCGGCGACTTATGGAAGAAATATTCAACCGAAGCCATTGTCCACACCATGCAGGTATATTCACGTTTCTCATTTGACTACCCATATCCAACTGCACAATCCGTTAACGGACCTGTAGGCGGCATGGAATATCCGATGATTTCTTTCAACGGTCCTCGTACCGATTTGCAGGATGATGGAACTCGCACTTACAGCCAGTCTGAGAAACGTTTTCTATTAGGTGTAGTGATCCACGAAGTAGGCCATAACTACTTCCCAATGATCGTAAACTCTGATGAGCGTCAGTGGACCTGGATGGATGAAGGTTTAAATAGTTTCCTCGATGGCATTGCATGTCGTGAATGGGATTCATCAATTCCTTGGGGGGTTGAACCTCGTGATGTGGTTGATTATATGAAATCAAGCACTCAGGTCCCGGTTATGACTCAGTCAGATAGCGTTTTACGATTGGGCCCGAATGCTTACACCAAGCCTGCTGTAGCGCTGAATATTTTGCGTGAAACGATTCTTGGTCGCGAACTGTTTGACTTTGCTTTTAAAGAATACGCCCAACGCTGGAAATTCAAACGTCCAACACCATCTGATTTCTTCCGTACTATGGAAGAAGCGTCAGGTGTCGACCTTGACTGGTTCTGGCGAGGTTGGTTCTACACCACAGATCACGTTGATATCTCGTTAGATAGTATCTATAAGCTGCGCCTGGATACTAAAGATCCGGATATCGATTTAAATCGTCAACGCCAGGAAGAAGCAGATAAACCGCTATCGTTAACCTTAGAGCGTAATATCAACGAAGGCCGTAAACTTTGGGTCGAGCGCTTTCCAGATGTGCGCGATTTCTATGATGACCACGATCGCTTTACCGTTACCAACAAAGAGCGTAACAAGTATCAGAAATTCCTGAATGACTTAGAGCCATGGGAAAAGGCGACATTTGAACGCGCGGTAAAAGAAGACAAAAACTACTATGTGTTAGATTTCTCAAACAAAGGTGGTCTGGTCATGCCTATCATTCTGGAGCTGACGTATCAGGATGGAAGCAAAGACAACATGTATATTCCAGCAGAAATCTGGCGTCGTACACCCAAAGCTGTGAGCAAACTTATTGTTACAGATAAAGGTAAAGAATTAGCCAGTGTCACTATTGATCCACGTTGGGAAACTGCAGATGTAGACGTTGATAACAACCATTATCCGCGTCAAATTATCCCATCTCGAATCGAAGCTTATAAAGCTAAGAAGAGCACGGCCTTGGTTTCCCGCGATATCATGCAGGATATCAAAACCGAACTTAAGAAGCCGGAAGATAAGAAAAAGACCGAAGGTCAGGATAACTAATGAAGTTATTCAGGACTCTGGTTCTGTTGATTGCAGGTGCCTTAACGGCGCCTGCTTTTGCTCACCAGCAAAAAGCAGCTATAAGCACCATTTTATTTAACCCCCATACCCACAATATCGAGATATCACACCGGTTCTATCTGCATGATGCTGAACATGCGGTTAGAGTTATCTTTGGGACACGAGCTGATATCTTGGGGTCTTTTAAAACCCGCCAGGAATTTAACGATTACGTAGCAGAAAGATTCACACTAAAAGATGAAAATGGTGAGGTTATTCCCCTAGCATCTGTCGGCTTTGAAGTAGAGGGTAAATTTTTCTGGGTATATCAAGAAACATCCCAGCCCCAAAAACTGACTAACATGACTGTCGAATACGATGCTTTAAGAGATATTTGGCCAAGCCAAATCAATACTATTAATATTGAAGCCAATGGTGATATTCAAACCCTCACCTTTCAGGACAAAGTTAAGCTACTTGAAGTCAGCTTCTAACATACAGGCGCAATGGCCAAATTAGCTTTGCGCCGCCATCGCAAGATTTAACTCAACGTAGAACTATCCCTATCCCTTTACAACAGATGCTATCTCAATAATTCTAACCGTAAAGATAATAGCGAGAATTTGCTCGTGAATTTGAGTAAATTCGATATCAAAACGTTTCAGAACGGTAGATGATAAACTTCAAACACCTGCTAAAAAACAGCATTGAGTAAAGACAAATTCGAATATTCAAAGGTCAGTAGTCAATCATCAACGGTATAGTCAAATCCATTTTAAAGTGATTATTTTGTTTATCCGAGGATACTAAGTACTTCATCTCGCTTATTACAGTCTAAATTCCTTCACTCAGTCATTTTTAATGAAAATGATGTCCAATAGTTAAGTTGTAACGCATCTATTATGTGTTTCACACAGGAAAGCACTACAAGCAAAGTCTGTCTCTTACTCCTCGGAGCACAGAACCGTTCAAATCACGAATTGAGCGGACGACAGTACAAGAGCTCCTTCTAAAGGGGTTACTCCAGCAGCTTATAAATAAGAAGTTTTGGGAACGGTGTATGAGCTTTGTCATAAAATGACTATCTAATAATGTGAAGGGCCCTGGTTAAGATCATCCAACAAAAGCATACGAGCATGGCTCACAGTCCACCTTCAGCGCACTAATGACCCCCTAAGCGATAATTGCAGTCACATGGGCCCCTCTGTTTGAATGATTGCCAACAGGATGTCCTGATGCCGTTAGGGCCGTTCAGTAGAAGTGGGAGGCGTTTTGAAGTAGGGAGTTTTGTTGAGGTTAATATGTAAAAAAGCCCCTGACATATGACAGGGGCTTTTTTGAATTGGGAGCCTGGCGGTGTGCTACTCTCACATGGGGAGACCCCACACTACCATCGCCGCAATTACGTTTCACTTCTGAGTTCGGAATGGATTCAGGTGGTACCGTAACGCTATGGCCGC
>LXWE01000049.1 GCA_001660395.1 Alteromonadaceae bacterium XY-R5 | reverse complement strand
GCAAACGATCTTCATAGCCACGGGTAGAAATGACCTCCTTATAATATTCCTCTGAAGTATCCAAGTTATGATTGTAGGCATACAGACCGGCTTCGGCCAAACGTTTCGCCTGATTCTCGGTAACCATGCCCAAGGTACAGCACACTTCCATATCCAATTTGTTGATGGTACGCACCATGTCCAAAACTTGGTCAAACTCAGGCCCATCCTTTACATTTCGCCATGCGGCTCCCATGCAGACACGTGAACTTCCCGAAGCCTTGGCCCGAAGCGCTTGAGCCTTCACTTGTTGCACGGTCATCAAATCGTTCCCTTCAATATCGGTATGGTAGCGAGCAGCCTGCGGACCATAGCCACAATCTTCTGGGCAACCTCCTGTGTTAATGGAATGCAACGTGGAAACCTGAACGGTATTCGGGTCATGGTGCTGACGGTGAACGGTAGCTGCTTCATACAGCAATTCCATCAATGGTTTGTTGTAAATTTCAAGGATTTCTTCCTTGGTCCAGTTGTGCTTTGTGCTACTCATAGTACTTGGAATCTGATTCAAAAATAAGGCATTCTTCACTATTAAAGCCAAGAAAACCGCTATTTAAGAAATACGCTGTTTTTTAGTTCTTTGGAGATTTTAGTAGAATACTCACGGCATTCCCTCCAAAGCCAACGGCATT
>LXWE01000048.1 GCA_001660395.1 Alteromonadaceae bacterium XY-R5 | reverse complement strand
GATAATAACAATGCGAGTCCAAAAGAACTAGGCTATGAAAATCTAATCTATAACTATAACTCGCAACCTTGTATAACCAATGATGGAACTATTTATTTCACTTCGGACTTACCGGACTGGAGTAAGACTCTTTCATACAAAATGGAGCTTAGAGGAGATGAATATTTGGAACCCGAATTGTTCGAACCGGTAAATAACTGGAGAAAAACCCAAGGCTGGACAGTTTATGAATTTTGTATGTCGCCTGATGAGGATTATATAATTTCCTCTATTGGCAGTATAAATGGAGGTGTGAATTCAGTTGATCTCTACATTTCTTATTTTAGGGATGGAAAGTGGACTATTCCAAAAAAACTGAACGATAAAATAAATTCAAAAGAAACTGAAAACTTCCCAACAATAACCAATAACGGAAAATACTTGATATTTACTAGGGCATTTTCAGAGTTCAAGATTGTTTCAACAGAACAGTTAATGTGAAACAGTAAACGTTTGCAGACACAGTGTAGAAATAATATTGATTCAAGGGATTAAGGTGTAAACATAAACAAAGGCCATTGCAAAACCGATAGGTTAATGAGCAGAAAACCGCTACTACCCACTCACAAACCGATAAGTGAAATCTCCAAAAAGATATTCTTAAAAATCAAGCCACCACCCCTTGACAATTAA
>LXWE01000047.1 GCA_001660395.1 Alteromonadaceae bacterium XY-R5 | reverse complement strand
ATCATCCAAGAGAAGTTTGAAGATGCCCTGGACATGGAAAGTGCCTCCGAAGCTGCAAGAATTGAAGTGATGGGATTATTGAAGCAAAGCATTCGTCCGGAGTTCTTGAACCGGATAGATGACATCATCATGTTCGCTCCGTTGAACAAGGGGGATATTAAGGCCATTGTGGAGCTTCAGTTGAACGGTTTAAAGAAGTTATTGTCCAAGCAGCACATTACGTTGGATGCTACACAAGAGGCTATTGATTATCTGGCTGCAAAAGGGTACGATCCCCAATATGGTGCACGACCCGTAAAACGATTGATCCAGAAAGAAGTACTGAACAACCTTTCCAAGGAACTGCTTTCAGGAAACATTACATCGGACAGTGTGGTGCTCCTGGATTCCTTCGATGACGAACTCGTGTTCCGAAATCAAGGGGAATAGAATAATTTTCATTAGAATTTGGAGTTGGAAAAGCCTTCTCCGCTGTTGCGGGGGAGGTTTTTTGTTTTCTGAAAAACCTGAAGCTGCGATTTGAGATCAAAAGCCAACATCCTTCATTTGGTTTAAATCCTTATTTTAGCTCAAATACATTTCCCAACTATGCCAATCGTAATTGCCGTTCTAGGTATCCTTCTGCTCTTTCTTTTGATTGCCAAATTTAAACTGAACACCTTCCTTGCCTTTATTATC
>LXWE01000046.1 GCA_001660395.1 Alteromonadaceae bacterium XY-R5 | reverse complement strand
AGCAAGGACAACATGGCCACGGAGGACAACGAATGGAATGACAGCAATGCCTCTGTCTACGGCATTACAAAACATGATGCCGAATTGGAGATTTGGCGTGGAGCGCAGGAAGGATTGAATGTAGTTATCGTCAACCCAGGGGTAGTTATTGGTCCCGGTTTCTGGAGATCGGGCAGTGGCACTTTTTTTACGTACGCGGCCAAAGGGAAAACATCAGTTATTCCCGGAGGTACAGGATTTGTGACCGTTAATGATGTAGTTCGGGCCATGGTTTTTCTGATGGAATCCAATATTACCCAAGAAAGGTTCATTTTGGTCAACGAGAATCTTACGTATGAGGAGCTTTTTCAAAAAATAGCACCCAAACTGGGGGTTGCACCGCCATCCAAAAAAATACCGTATTGGACATTGGAAGTATTCTGGCGATTGGACTGGCTGCGGAGTAAATTCCTTGGAAAAAGAAGACGATTGAGCAAGGTCATGGCCAAAGGACTTTACCATCAAGAAATCTATAGCCATGCAAAGTTGGTGGATGCCCTCGACTTCAAATTTGAAGACTTAGATACGGCAATCGCTTTTTGCTGCGAAAAATTTAAGGGGTAACGGAATCCTTTTCTTTATTTAACGTCTCAATGGAATCTTTTTCTTTTTTAAGTTCCAGAACGGAATCCCTTCTTTT
>LXWE01000045.1 GCA_001660395.1 Alteromonadaceae bacterium XY-R5 | reverse complement strand
AAATATGTCGGGTTTCATCCAGACCGATGTGCTTCCATGTTTTTCCCGCGTCGGTGGATTTGTAAACGCCATCCCCCATACTTGTCATTACCCCACGGGCTGCGTGTTCCCCCATCCCCACAAGTACCAAATTGGGATTACTTTCGGATACGGCAATATCCCCAACAGTACCGGTTTTCAGCTGTCCATCAGAAATGTTTTTCCACGTTAGGCCGTCATCCGTGGTTTTCCAGATACCCCCTCCGGTGGTACCCATGTAGTAGGTATGGGCCTGACCCACAACTCCAGTTGAGGTGACGCTCCGCCCTCCGCGGAAAGGACCAATATTTCGCCACTTTATCCCAGGAAATAGAGAGTCATTGACGGTAACGGCCGTAGCGGTTGAGTTTTTGTTTCTGCGTTGGGCTTCACCTTGAAAGGGAAGAAGGACTAAAAGGGTAAGTAAGAGTTGAAATACTTTCATTTTTGATGGGTTGAGTTAGCATCAGGTAAGATACAAAACCCCAACAAATCTGTTAATAAAATGATAAAGATTGATTTTATTTGGAACGATTGTTCCAAATAATATAGATTTGTACTGGAACAATCGTTCTAAAACAATATCTAACACATCTAAAACATATGAAAAAGCTAGAAGGAAAAGTCGCCATAGTTACCGGCGCAACAAGTGGAATGGGTCTT
>LXWE01000044.1 GCA_001660395.1 Alteromonadaceae bacterium XY-R5 | reverse complement strand
ACAAAACGCCGGTAAGCACATATCCCAAGGCCCTGTTTTCAAGTACATTGCCCAAATAAATGGCCAAGGCAATGGAGAAGAGTGCAACGGCCATCATTCCCAAGATAGAGAAAAAGGCCAGTTTTACACTGCCAATGCTCAGCTCGGCGGTGTGCATGAACAGTTTCAATTTGTAGTACTCCCAAGAATGTCTAACATATTCTTGGGAGTTGTCTATTGAATCTGTTGTGACTTTCCCTATTTTCTTGATGGAACTCATTTACTTAGTGGCTGTTTGGAGTTTCTTGTTCTTGGCCTTAAGCTCTTTCAACTTGGACTCCAATGTTGTGATCACATCCTCTGCCTTGTAACTTGCCGAAGAGACCAAAGATTCCACTTCATCCTCTAAAGAATTGGTCTTTGAATGGAATTTCTCCACAACCTGATTTTTTAACTGTGCCGTACTTTGGGCCACATCATCCATCAGGTGGTTGGACTGGTCCACCAATTTTTTTCGGGTTGCCGTTCCTTTATCCGGAGCGAACAGAATTCCTATCGTTGCTCCAATGGCCGTTCCGGCCAAAATTCCTAAAATTGTATTGCTACTATCGCTCATGGTATTATGTTTTATTGATTTATAACAAAACTATACCCTTTCATTGTGATTGATTAGTTCAATGCATTTAATGATTGCCTCAAATCCGATTTTAG
>LXWE01000043.1 GCA_001660395.1 Alteromonadaceae bacterium XY-R5 | reverse complement strand
AAATACTGTTCAAATAATTTGAAACATTGACCCCTATTCGTTCGTGAATGTTGGAGACATCGGCTTTTACGAACTCCTCCCCCGTAATACTCTCATACAGTTCAATATAACGCTCTGAAACGGACGCAATGTACTCATCACTCATTTCTGGAACGGACTGGCCTTCCAAACCTTGGAATCCGTTGGAAATCAACCATTGGCGCACAAATTCCTTGGACAATTGCTTTTGGGGCTCTCCTTTTGCCTGGAGTTCTTCATAACCCTCAGCGTAGAAATAGCGTGAAGAGTCAGGAGTGTGGATTTCATCGATCAAAACGATTTCACCTTCCTTGGTTTTGCCAAATTCGTATTTCGTGTCCACCAAAATCAGTCCACGTTTAGCCGCGATTTCGGTTCCTCTCTGAAAAAGGGACTTGGTATATTTTTCCAAAACTTCATAATCGGCCTGTGATACAATTCCTCGCCTTAATATCTCCTCTTTGGAAATATCCTCATCATGGTCACCCTTTTCTGCTTTGGTTGCCGGAGTGATGATGGGTTGTGGAAATTTATCGTTTTCCTTCATCTCTTCGGGCATAGGCTCACCGCCCAACACTCTTTTTCCGGCTTTGTACTCCCGTGCGGCATGGCGAGAAAGGTACACCCGAATGACCATTTCAACCTTGAAGGGTTCGCATGCTTTTCCAACAGC
>LXWE01000042.1 GCA_001660395.1 Alteromonadaceae bacterium XY-R5 | reverse complement strand
GTTGTTGACGTTTCGGTCTGGAAGCAATTTAAAATCTTGGAATACAATACCAAGTTTTCTCCGCAAAAACGGGATTTCCTTTTCTTGTAGTTTTTTCAGGTCGAAATCCACCACCTTGGCCTCACCTTGTTTTAGTGGGATATCGGCATAGAGCGTTTTCATAAAACTACTTTTTCCGCTGCCCGTTTTTCCGATGACATAGACAAACTCTCCCTTTTTCACTTCCAGATTTACATCCTTTAAAACAAGGTTCTCATTTTGAAATACGGCAACATCCTGTAATTTTACAACGGTATCGGGCATAATATCACTTTGAGTGAATAAAAGTACTAAGTTCTGAAATATTGTATGATTTTAGGCATAATTATCAGATCTAAGTTTTTAAATATGCTTTGGCTCAAATTTTGGCGTTATGGTAAAAGTCAGTCGAGAACACCGCAGAACACTTCAAAATGAAAATATTGCTTTAAGTGGAGCTAAAGTTGGTTTAATTGGTTGAAATCCCCAAAAAGTTCTAGTCTGTAAAAACCTTCTCCCTTTTTGATGCGTTTGGCCTCTCTTTCTTCGAAAGCAATGCTAGCCAGTTCATGGGAATCAAAAGTTTTGACCACTTCGGCTTTCACTCCATTTTTATAAAGCAACTCAACCCACATATTTTTATACACCCCCATGCCAAATTCGAAAGCATACTT
>LXWE01000415.1 GCA_001660395.1 Alteromonadaceae bacterium XY-R5 | reverse complement strand
AACCCTATCAGGAGTCAAGCGATTTTTTCAAAATTTCTTTCTACTTAATCTCGCTCTATCCCGCTTCCCGTAAGCCTCCGCAGAGTTCTTACTCAGCGAACCGTAACCCGTTGGTCTTTGATTCCCTTGTTGCACATGTAGAAAAGATCTAACTACACACATAAAAAAGCCCCTGACATATGACAGGGGCTTTTTTGAATTGGGAGCCTGGCGGTGTGCTACTCTCACATGGGGAGACCCCACACTACCATCGCCGCAATTACGTTTCACTTCTGAGTTCGGAATGGA
>LXWE01000414.1 GCA_001660395.1 Alteromonadaceae bacterium XY-R5 | reverse complement strand
TCAACAATCCAACCCCTCTGTTATTTGGGTAGGAACGGGTGAAGGAAATCCTAGAAACAGTCTCAATGGTGGGTATGGCATCTATAAATCCTTGGATGGTGGAAAAACTTGGACCTCCATGGGATTGGAAAAAACCCGGCACATTCATCGGGTCATCATCGACCCGACCAATCCAGATATTGTCTATGTTGGTGCCATTGGTTCGCCTTGGGGTGAACATCCAGAACGGGGTGTCTTTAAAACTACGGATGGTGGAAAAACCTGGGAAAAGGTGTTGTTCGTCAACAACAGAACAGGGATAGCGGATTTGGTCATGGACCCCACCAATCCCAACAAGCTGATGGCGGCCATGTGGGAGCACAAACGTGAACCGTGGTTCTTTAAATCCGGAGGAGAAGGCAGTGGATTGTACATGACTC
>LXWE01000413.1 GCA_001660395.1 Alteromonadaceae bacterium XY-R5 | reverse complement strand
CCAACACCTATGAGTTTTTAAAAATCAAGGCCAGCAACAACCAACTGCTGCCAACCATCGGTTTCAATCCAGATGACGGATTAAGGATTGGCCTAATGGACACCTACACGTACAACGGTTTTCGACAAAATCCCTTTACCCAACAACATACGGTAAATGCCGCATTTTATTTCGCCACAGAGGGGTTTGATTTGGGATACAAAGGAGAATTTGCGAATGTGATCAACAAAGTCAACCTTGAAATTCAGGCGCGGTTCACGAGCCCTAATTTTACCCTCAACTTTTTTGGTTTTGGAAATGATACCGAAAACAATGATGATGATGAACCCCTTGGTTTGGATTACAACAGGGTAAAGTTGCGAACATTGCGGTTTGCTCCTTCCTTGATATGGCGAGGCTATTTAGGCTCTAAAGTCCGA
>LXWE01000412.1 GCA_001660395.1 Alteromonadaceae bacterium XY-R5 | reverse complement strand
CAACGGTGGTGTCATTGCTTCGCCTGAACAGCTGATTCAAGGTAAGACCGCCGGGGTTCAGATTACACAAGCCAGTGGTGCGCCTGGAGATGGAGTCGCTATTAGAATTAGGGGTACAAACTCTGTGCGCTCCAACAATAACCCACTTTTTGTTGTGGATGGAGTGCCACTTTCCGGGTCTGATACTTCGCCTTCAAGCGGTAATACCGGTTTAGGTACCTCAACTTCTTCAAACCCTCTTAACTTCTTGAACCCAAATGACATTGAAAGCATAAGTGTTCTTAAAGATGCGTACGCAACCGCCATTTATGGTTCCCGTGGCGCAAATGGTGTTGTGATCATCACCACCAAAACCGGAAGGGCAAGTCAAGGAGGCGTTTTTGAATTTTCATCCAACTTGAGCATCTCAACACCTGCCA
>LXWE01000411.1 GCA_001660395.1 Alteromonadaceae bacterium XY-R5 | reverse complement strand
CCTTTCTATAGGCCAAAACATTCGGGTTTTGGTTATATTACAGGGCTAATTCAACTAAACTATTATATATGGGACTCCGTTACAAATTCTGTTCTGCACTTCTTCTTTCCATTTTTTTTTCACTTTCATTAATTGCCCAAGAACCTGAACCATCACCGTACTCCGGTTTGTAATTCATTAGTATTGGTCCGTCATTGACCTCTGGCCGTCTTTCCGATATTGCCATTCATCCCACCAACGAAAGCAGTTGGTATGTTGCCGTAGGTTCCGGTGGTGTCTGGAAGACCACCAATGCCGGTGTCACTTGGACTCCTATTTTCGATAAAGAATCCAGTTATTCCATCGGATGCGTTACCATCGACCCGAACAATCCCAGCACAATTTGGGTGGGGACCGGTGAAAATGTGGGCGGTAGGCACG
>LXWE01000410.1 GCA_001660395.1 Alteromonadaceae bacterium XY-R5 | reverse complement strand
CCAAATCCATTTGATCTTTGGATGCTACCATGGCCACGTTCACATTCAAAGGTTTCGGTTCAGCAATATTTAATGTAAAGCATCTTTCATACGAGGCTTGCCCAATGACAGAGATACATAGGGAATAATAGTCAGGATGCAAATTCCTAAAAACTAAGTCTTTCGAAAATACCAAGCTCCCCACTAGATTTCCATTGGCATCTGCAAGTACCGCGGTATATTCTAGCTCCATTTCCGCGGTTATCGCTATAGATCCATTTTCACCTCCCAAACAAGAAACCCCGGTGGCCATGATTTCAAAATTGTCATACTCCAAAAATATTTCACAACCATTGGCATCAACCAAGGCACCTGTACTGGTATTTCCACAGAGATCCAGCGCATTTACAACCCCATCATTGTCTATATCTTCATCGCAAG
>LXWE01000041.1 GCA_001660395.1 Alteromonadaceae bacterium XY-R5 | reverse complement strand
GGCCAAAAAGAATGAAGTTCTGGAGGGCCTGAAACAAAAGGCTGAGGAACTCAAACAAACCGAGGAGTCCAAAAAAGGATACCAACAACTGATCCGCACCATCAATTTTGATTTACAGGACGATAATAATTGGGAGAATTTTTCACGCTATTTTGAAGAGGTCCATAAAGATTTCAACAGCAATGTAAAGGCAAAATATCCGCAGGTGACCTCCAATGAGCTTCGTCTTTTGTCGCTTTTGAAGATGAATTTATCCTCCAAAGAGATAGCCAACATCCTCAATATTTCTCCAGAAGGCATCAAAAAAGCGCGCTATCGACTCCGAAAAAAGCTGGACATCACCACCGAAGACTCTCTTCAAGATTTAGTGCTATCCCTTTAAAAGCAAGCTTTCCCAGAAGCGTCCACCTATTGTCCCTTATTTAATTTGGGTATGTCCACCTGTTGTCCACACTACATATTTCATTGCTCGTAATCAGCGATTTAGGTTTGTTGTGTCATGAATTTGACAAATGTTTTGTGGTCTTGCTCGGCTAAGGGCTGCAGACCGTTACCGGGCGGGTCACACAAAACAACAATCAAGTTTAACCACAAAACTGAAAATTATGAAAGCAATGTGCAAACCATTCCATGAAATTACCCTGCTACTTGTACTGGCATTGGCTATTTCTTGTAGCAAAGGTGATACAATTGAGCCTAT
>LXWE01000409.1 GCA_001660395.1 Alteromonadaceae bacterium XY-R5 | reverse complement strand
TGATGCCGCAAAAGCCGGAGGATTCCATAGTGTGGGCATTGGTCCTGAAGAACGTGTGGGCCATGCCGATATTCGGTTTAACACCATGAAAGAGGCCACTTTATTTGAAGTGAAGTCACATTTCAAGGAATTGTTCTAAAAAGTTTGCCAGTCCCTTTTATCGACTCAAACCGCTCTTTTTCATAAAGTTGGGTCAAAATGCCTATTTTTAAGAGGTAATTCAGCCTCCATGAAACTCTTTTTACCCCTACTTGGCGTAACATTTCTGTGCAGTGGACCACTTCAAGCCCAAGAAAACCAAAAATTGGATAGCATTTTGGAGGTCTATGGTTCCCAAAAGGAAGGAATCCCAAAAGTGAAGACACTCCAAGAGCTTTTCTACGCCGAATTATACAACACGCCTTTAAAAGCAAAGGAATA
>LXWE01000408.1 GCA_001660395.1 Alteromonadaceae bacterium XY-R5 | reverse complement strand
TATTGGGGCTCTTTTTGGTAAAAGGAAAGCATAAATGGTGGTTGTTGGGCGGTGCTGTTTTGTCACTCTTACTTTCCTGGGGAAAGAATTTCCCGGCACTCACCAACTTTATGATAGATTACTTTCCGCTGTACAACAAATTCAGGGCGGTATCCTCCATTCAAGTGGTGTTGGAATTGTGTCTTCCCGTTTTGGGTATTTTGGGGTTACGGCAACTCTTCAAAAAATCAACTGATACAGGTGAAAAGCTAAAAGCACTAAAATTGAGCTCTTTTATCACCTTAGGATTAGGGGTATTCATTTTTATTTTAAAGGCGTTCTTTGATTTTGACGGGATGCGTGATGAGATGTATCGTGGGTATTTTGGTGATGAACTCATGACCATGATTCAGCGGGACAGAGAGGCGGTGTATGTAAACG
>LXWE01000407.1 GCA_001660395.1 Alteromonadaceae bacterium XY-R5 | reverse complement strand
AGGTTCTCCGACCAGACCCGTCACGCGCTCGTCGCCGAGTTTCGCGCCGCGCTGGACGCCGGTGACCACGCCCGGGCCCGCACCATCGCCTCCGAGGTCGCGGAGGACGCCGACCTCGCCCGCGACCTGACCGCCGCCGGACTCGACAAGCTCGACCTGGGGGTGGCGGCGTGAAGCGCAACCCGAACCAGGGCCCCGCGCCCGCGTTGGCGGCAGAGGAGCAGCAGCGCGGCGACAACATGTCGCAGCAGATCGAGTTCCGTAGCGCGCTGGGCCTGCCGGTGGAGTTGCACCAGATGGCCGCCCGGGACGCCTACGAGACGGCCGCCGCCCACGGCGAGCAGCCCGACCGGGGGTGCCTGTCGTGAAGCCGGAGTACCGCCCGACGAAGGGCGACGCGAAGCGGCTCGCGAAGGACGCG
>LXWE01000406.1 GCA_001660395.1 Alteromonadaceae bacterium XY-R5 | reverse complement strand
CCCGCCGCGCGGCCCGGCCCGACCGCCATCTGACCAGCACGCACGAAGGGGGCTTGGGTGTCCGATGATCCGACTCCCGGCGAGATCGCCCGACGCTGCGAGGACCGCCACGCGGACACCCGAGAGGATTTGGCAGCTCTCTCCCGCCGCGTGGACGGCAAGGTCTCGCAGGACATCTACGACGTGCGGCACGAGGCGCTGGTGGCGAAGGTGACGGCGTTGGAGTCACTGCGTGAGCGGGACGCGGAACGGGTGGCTGCGACGCGGCGGTGGCTGATCGGAGCAGGGCTGGTGCCGCTGGTCGGGGTGCTGCTGCCGCTGGTCGTCATGCTGTCGAGGGGGGCTGCCTCATGACCCGCTCCCAGATGCGTGCGATGGATCGGCGCCGTCGGCGCGGGGATTGGTGGGCGGTTGCCGGTGCGC
>LXWE01000405.1 GCA_001660395.1 Alteromonadaceae bacterium XY-R5 | reverse complement strand
GATGGGGGTAAAATTTACCGCATCCATGACGATGGCCGCATCCCAGATGACAATCCCTTTGTGGGAAAATCCGGAGCAAAGACTGCCATTTTTAGTTATGGTCACCGGAATCCACAAGGATTGGCCAAACATCCTGAAACCGGAAGACTCTGGGAACATGAGCACGGTCCGCGGGGTGGGGATGAAATCAATATCATCCAAAAAGGCAAGAACTATGGCTGGCCGGTCATTACTTACGGCATCAACTACAGTGGTACGAAAATCACTGACGAAACCTCCAAACCTGGTATGGAGCAGCCTATATATCAATGGACGCCCTCCATTGCCCCTTCGGGAATGGCCTTTGTGACTTCGGACAAATACCCCAAATGGAAAGGGAATTTGCTCGTGGGCTCACTATCCTTTCAATATTTGGAGCGACTC
>LXWE01000404.1 GCA_001660395.1 Alteromonadaceae bacterium XY-R5 | reverse complement strand
TCCACATCTTCTACTAGCTACATGTACAATGTCATGTAGTTACATGTATTAGCCTCCTTCCCGATCCCAGGCCCCACTCCCAGCTTGTCAATATTGAATGTTGAAAAAAAGGGAGCTTGGGGACCAGGCTAACCACAGCTACTACCATAACAGCTAGATGCATGTATTATTAGGTACAAAACCAATCAATTAGCAGTTATTAACGGGAAATACCACAAATGCATCTTAATTATGTAACTAGATGTGGTAATTCAAGCACATTTCGCCCCAAAAACAAGGAGAACTGTACACTGTGCATATTGCGTTTAATGAATTGCTTGAGCATGTACAGTACATGTGTGTCTCTATACATATAAAATAGTACAAACATTATCATTGGCTGTGCACATAATTATTCTGAATATGCATGTACCACCCGTAGTTC
>LXWE01000403.1 GCA_001660395.1 Alteromonadaceae bacterium XY-R5 | reverse complement strand
CAGAATTCAGAACATGTTTGTGAGAAATAGGGCCGTCTAAAGTTAGTCATCAGATCAAAGCCCAGAATTTTTGCACATCCAATTGCAATACTGGAATAGCCACCAAAATCGCAGTAAATTTGAAAGGCGAAAAAGATTGAGGCAACAATTAAGGTTGTTGATTGATGTATTTCAGGATTATTATAGACTGCATCTACATATATGGAAAGGCGATCAGCTACTACGACCTTCATAAAATAACCACATATAATTAGTTTGGTTCCCTCAATTGCTTTCGCGTAATCAAAGGTAATTCTCTTGCTGAATTGGGGAAGCAAGTTGGTTGCCCTTTCAATTGGGCCAGCAACCAATTGCGGAAAAAAGGATACAAATAGAGCATATTTCCCAAAATGCGTTTCATGTTTCAACTTCCCCTTATATACATC
>LXWE01000402.1 GCA_001660395.1 Alteromonadaceae bacterium XY-R5 | reverse complement strand
AAATTTCCATTCCTAAAATCCGCCGTTGTTCTGGAATACAAGCTTTGAACGAGCTGTTTCAGGAATTTAGTCCGTGAAATGACCTGTTCCCTATGGATGGAAATCACGTTCTTTTGAAACTCAATGGGGTTTCCGATACCATACAGACAAGAAACGGAAGCGACCACCAAAACGTCCCTCCGACCTGAAAGCAGGGAAGAGGTGGCGCTCAACCGTAATTTCTCGATATCCTCATTGATGGACAGGTCTTTTTCAATATACAATCCACTGGTGGGAATGTAGGCCTCGGGCTGGTAGTAATCGTAGTATGATACAAAGTATTCCACCGCATTTTTTGGAAAAAACTGCTTGAACTCCGAATATAATTGGGCGGCCAAAGTTTTGTTATGGGCCAATACCAACGTTGGCCGCTGCACGGACTCCACC
>LXWE01000401.1 GCA_001660395.1 Alteromonadaceae bacterium XY-R5 | reverse complement strand
AGACACCATCATGGGTCGGACATATAAAGATTTCATGATGGTACTTTGTTGCATTACTTTCCCCTCATACCGTACATAGCTTTTCTGAAAATGTTCCACAAGTAGGTCAAGAATCAGTCTAACCATCAAAGTCTAACCCCAAGAATGCCAGCGCTGCGCCTGGTGAATTGCAGTCTTATTTTTAACGAGCTATTTAACTCGCGCAAAACTTACCTAAACTCTGGAACGCTTCAATCCCAGCTCAAAATGGACATTATCAACCCTCAATGCTTCTTTGACTGTAGACAGCTTCTTGACCTCTTCTGCTACATGCCAAAGACCAGCAAGACATGGAATGGAAATCCCGCTTGTTCACGTACGTATGGCTAACGTGACCTCGTTTCCTATCCCTTTCCCCTCCTCCTCTACAATCTATGGTTAAATGCAC
>LXWE01000400.1 GCA_001660395.1 Alteromonadaceae bacterium XY-R5 | reverse complement strand
AATGCTCACTCTATTCAAAGAAATGCTACAAAACTATATCTCCAAAGAAGGCTATCAAGTTCCAGATTTGGAGAAAAACCTCATTTCAGAAAGTTTGGAAGAATACAAAAAAGGACATGTACTCTCTTCTGAAACAGTTTACAAAAGAAATGAGGAATGGCTAAAAGAATAATCTGGACCTCAAGGGCAGATGCTATCTTCAACAAAATCTTGGAGTTCTATATTCATAGAAATCAGTCCAAAACCAACAGTAGAAAGCTCAAACAAGAAATCCATCAGATATTGAATATTGTGGCTGAATATCCTTTATTAGGAATAAAAACCAATATAAAGGGAATACGAGTTGTTATAAAAAAGCAGTATAAAATATTTTATGAAGCAAAACCAAATGAAATCATAGTCCATCTCGTTTGGGATTCAAGGCAAGA
>LXWE01000040.1 GCA_001660395.1 Alteromonadaceae bacterium XY-R5 | reverse complement strand
ATACCAAAGGGAATAGGTTGGAATCACCTGATATTGCCGGTCTGGGTACCTACTAAGGGTATACCCATCGGGTTGCCTTGAATAGTCCAATAGGTTGATGGAATTCTTGATCAAACGGTCATCACCACTATTATAGAAAGAAACAAAATGCTGGATCCTGGTGTCGCCAACATATTGCAGCCGCTCATAATACGGACAATCCATATAGGTGTCCACGGCACACAGGCGAGCGGTTCTCCAACCTATTTCCATCATGTCGGAAAGTTCCTTTCTACCAGACCTTAGGCTTGCTTTCATTTGAAAGGGATACCCTGTGAATGTCCCATAAACATCTGTGATCATCAACGGTTCGTCTTGGGTTTCCACCTCAACTTGCATATATCTGTAAGTTCGGTAGGTAAGGGAAGTGTACTCTTGGTCCAGGTTTCCATTGGAAACGATGCTGTCCTTTCTGCCCCAAATGGTCTTTCCTTCAATGATGTTCCTATTTCCTTTGGTCTTTCCACTTTCATAAAGTGCCTCCGCATAGGTGAGTGTGATGGCACTATTTTTCCCACCGTTGAACATCACTGTTGGATAAGCGTTGGTTAAATACCCTTGGTCCAATAAAATCTTCATGCTGGTATTTGCCTCTCTTCTGATGGATTACCGCTTTTTGGGGAACGAAACGGGAACGTTTACTCCTTCCGATTTACGAACTGTA
>LXWE01000004.1 GCA_001660395.1 Alteromonadaceae bacterium XY-R5 | reverse complement strand
TTCTACTTGGTCTACAACCGCCAATTTAAAAGCGAGAGAATAATCACGCTGAGTTCGCTTTGTATATGATTTCATTACACTCTCCAAATTACGTTTGAAAAGTGTCAACGCTATTCAGGATGGGTCACTTAGTTAGTAAAAAGCCTCCAACAGGAGGCTTTTTTATTTGGCTAGCTCTAAGGTTTCAAATCGATAGTGGTACGGATTATTATCATCTGCGCTACATTTCTGGACATCTTTCACCTGCCAATCACCTGCATTAGCATAATCAGGAAACTGCGTATCTCCGTCAGTCTCTAATTCGATATGCGTCAGATATAAACGTGTGGCATAGGGCAGAAAGTGTTCATAGACTGTCCCGCCCCCAATAATCATCACTTCTTTTTGCGCTATATTCTTGCTTAGGCTTAAGGCCTGTTCGAGGGCCTGTTCGCAGCTATGCACAACCGTAGCATCAGCAAGCTGATAGGCCATATCACGAGTGACAACGATATTAGGTCGTCCAGGTAACGCCCGACCGATAGATTCGTAGGTCTTTCTCCCCATGATCACCGCTTTACCTAAGGTATTAGCCTTAAAGTGTTTCAGGTCAGCTGGCAAATGCCAGGGCATCTGATTATCTTTACCAATCACCCGGTTTTTTGCCATTGCGGCAATCATAGAGATAGTTACATCCATGGCTGACATCCTATCGGCGGTATTCTACTTCGACGTCATAGTCATCTTCATTCCAGTCGTCGTCATCCAGATCATCATACAGATCATCGAACACGTCGTCGGCATGAACATCATCCCACTTGAAGCTAACTTCTTTTTCTTCCTCTTCCTGGTGTTTTGCAGGCAAGGTTTCAATGAAGTTCATAACATCATGGCAGAGTTGTTCCGTACCGCGCTTTTGGAACGCAGAAATTTGAAATACCGGTCCTTCCCAACCTAAAGCTTCAACTACCGCATCACAAGCTTCCTGTACTTCTTCATCAAGCATCAAATCTACTTTATTGAAGACTAACCAACGCGGCTTAGCGGCCAGTTTAGGGTTGTATTTTTCAAGCTCATGAATGATCGCTCGGGCATTTTCTGCCGGATCTGATCCATCCACAGGCAACACATCGACCAAGTGCAACAAAATACGACAACGTTCCAAGTGCTTCAAAAAGCGGATCCCAAGACCAGCACCATCAGCAGCACCTTCAATCAGGCCGGGAATATCTGCGATCACAAAACTGCGCTGGCTGTCCTGACGCACAACACCTAAATTCGGCACTAATGTGGTAAACGGATAATCAGCCACTTTGGGTTTAGCTGCGGAAACTGAACGGATAAAGGTCGACTTACCTGCGTTAGGCAAACCAAGTAAACCAACATCAGCTAATAGCATCAGTTCTAGTTGCAAAGTACGAATGTCACCCGGGCTACCATTACTCTTTTGGCGTGGTGCGCGATTTGTACTGCTCTTGAAACGAGCATTACCTAAGCCATGGAAACCACCCTGCGCCACTTTCAGCTTCTGGCCATTACGGGTTAAATCACCCAGCACTTCACCAGTATCTTTATCTGTCGCGCGTGTACCTACAGGTACTTTCAATTCGAGATCTTGACCACCTTTACCGGTACAGTCGCCACCCTGGCCATTCTGGCCACGCTCAGCACGATGGAAACGCTCAAAACGATAATCGATCAGAGTATTCAGGTTTTCGTCTGCAACCAAATAGACACTGCCGCCATCACCGCCGTCACCACCATCAGGTCCACCTCGTGGAACATATTTTTCGCGACGGAAGCTGACCACACCGTTGCCACCGTCACCCGCTTCTACACGGATTTCGGCTTCATCTACAAACTTCATCTTTTACCCAATATTTTCGCGTCAATTTACACAGTATAAGGGTAAAGCTGCAGTATTGACCACGTTGCAGATTTACCCGCGCCATCCAAATCAAGAGACGGATGCCTAACAAAAAGCCCCGCATAAGGCGGGGCTTTCAGAATGCGTAATAAAGCGGTTGCTTATTCAGCAACGATGCTTACATATTTACGATTCTTAGGGCCTTTCACTTCAAACTGAACTTTACCGTCAGTCAGAGCGAAAAGAGTATGGTCTTTACCGATACCCATATTGTCACCAGCGTGGAAACGAGTACCACGTTGACGAACAATGATGTTGCCCGCTAATACAGACTCACCACCGAAACGCTTAACACCTAGGCGTTTGCTTTCTGAGTCACGACCATTTCGAGTACTACCACCCGCTTTTTTGTGTGCCATTTGTTCGTACTCCTATTATGCGCTGATACCAGTGATTTTCACTTCAGTGAACCACTGACGATGTCCCGCCTGCTTGCGAAAATGCTTACGACGACGGAACTTAACGATTTTAACTTTATCACCACGACCGTGCGTAACTACTTCTGCAGTCACTTTACCGCCGGCTACATAAGGAGTGCCGATCTTAACTTCGTCACCATTGCTAACCATCAAGATGTTATCGAATTCAACAGTCTCACCTGGTGCAACTTCGATCTTCTCTAGACGAACGGTCTGGCCTTCAGCCACACGGTGTTGTTTACCACCACTTTGGAAAACCGCGTACATATTTAACTCCGCTCTGCGCCATAAAATAGACGCTACAATTCAAAAAAACAGGGCGCGAATTGTACGTGAACTGACCATATGCCGCAACCCCCAATTTCAATTTATTCGTACATTTTTTCAGCAAAAATCACAATCTGCGATCCTTTGCTGAGGATTTCGGCGATCCTTTACTGGATAGATCAAGCAAATCAGGTAAAATCAGCAACATACCTCACAAAACGAAATTTATCTGAGTTATCAAATTGATGGATATTAACCAAATCCGCCAACTGAGCGAAAAGGACATGCTGGCAGTGAACCAGTTGATCCAAAAGCAGGTCGATTCCGAGGTGGCGTTGATCAATCAGTTGGGCTTTTACATAGTTAACAGCGGTGGTAAGCGCATTCGCCCTTTGTTGGCCGTGCTTGCAGCCCGGTCGTTAGCGATCGATACCAACGATCACCATGTTTTAGCTGCGATCATTGAATTTATCCATACATCCACCCTGCTACACGACGACGTTGTAGACGAATCTACGATGCGTCGAGGCAGAGAAACTGCAAATGCGGTGTTTGGTAATCAGGCAAGCGTATTGGTGGGTGATTTCCTTTACAGCCGCTCCTTCCAGATGATGGTGAGTCTGAAGAACATGCGCGTCATGGAAATTCTCTCAGATGCTACCAACGTCATCGCTGAAGGCGAAGTGATGCAGTTGATGAACTGTAATGATCCTGACACAAGCGAAGAAAGCTATATGCAGGTGATTTACTGTAAAACCGCTCGTTTGTTTGAAGCAGCTACTCAGCTTGCCGCGGTGCTTACTAATCAGCCAGCGCATATAGAGGCTGCTCTGCAGGATTACGGCAAGTATCTTGGAACAGCATTCCAGTTAGTTGATGACATTATGGACTACACCTCAGACAGTGCAGATATGGGTAAAAACATTGGTGACGACCTGGCCGAAGGCAAGCCAACGCTCCCGTTACTCTATGCTATGTGGAAGGGTAATGACGTTCAGCAAGCCATGATTCGCGATGCCATCGAAAATGGGAATGGCATGGACAATCTCGAGCCAATTCTCGCGGCTATGGATCAAACGGGATCGTTAGCCTACACACGTCAAAAGGCACTTGAAGCATCCGAACAGGCGATTTCAGCACTAACACCACTGCCTGAATCAGAATACAAACAAGCCCTTATCGGGTTGGCACTAAATTCAGTATCCAGAACCGCTTAACGTTGCGCTTAATGTCTACACAAGGTCGCTTATTACGACCTTGTTACGACCGCTGGATTTAGCTCGATACAATGCCTTATCCACCGAATGGAAGACGTTATCCCATTGTTCGTTCCAGCAAAATTCACTCACACCAATACTTACTGTTACATGCACTACGCTACCAAAGGTTTCTTCGGCAACCGCATCGCGCAGCCTCTCAGCCAGAGCTGCCGCTTTATCCAAATGTGTGTCTTGGGCAACAATCAGAAACTCTTCGCCTCCCCAGCGCCCAATCGTATCGCCAGGTCTGAGATTGTGTTGTAAGCACTCTACGACACCACGCAGCACATCATCGCCAATCCAGTGGCCGTAGGTATCATTAATTAACTTAAAATGGTCCACGTCAATCAGAAGTATCACCATTGATGCCTTCTCCTGATGAAGTCGATTTAAATGCTTCTCCAAAAAGCGTCGATTCGGGATCCCCAGTAATCCATCTATGTGCGCAGCACGCTCCATCTCTTCGGCTTTGATCTTGTGCTTACGCTGTTCCGTTTTCAGCTGTACCACTCCAAGCATGCAGAATAGGTAAAACAAGTGGGCTACTGAAACATTGTAGAGTAAGGCTTTGATTTGATTGGAGACCTGATTGGATAAGTCGAACAATCCAATCACGACCATCGCCAATACCGCCAGATAGATAGTCACAGATGCTGCAACAGCGGTACGTGAGGGCAAGAACAAAAAAGACACCACATACAAAATAGGTAACCAGTGAATGACACTGGCTAACGCATAAACGTTACCCGTATTCACAGTAACAAAGAAGTTTACTATCGTCAGACTGACAAAATATCCGGAAAGGAATAGAAAAATACAAACACGGGCAAACAGCTGAAAACGTTTAAAATAGGATAGAAACAACACCCCTAGAACAATAGCCAAACACAAACTGTAAGCCAGTCTGTCATGTTCAAGAATAACGCCCGAAATCTCCTTAATAAGCCAGGTGATGCCGGTAGTACAGATGCCAAAAAGCAACAGCGCCTGAAACAGCCTGTTGCTATCTTGGAGAATCGTATGAAATGACGAAAATTTCAAACCTGGCCTGCTTCCTGTCAGAACCAGGTTCGCCTGGCTCTCGTTTAGTTTAGACCCAAATCCCGTGTCATGTTTTCGTTTTTGTCACGGTGCACAATCACATTATCTTCAATTCGAATACCGCCGTATGGACGATATACATCGACCTGATCCCAATTGATATATTTGGATTCTGGGGTAGATTTCAGGTCCGCTAACAGACTGTCAATGAAGTATAGTCCAGGTTCAATAGTAAACACTTGGCGTGCTTCAATTGTTCGCGTTGTGCGTAAAAATGGATGTTCGTGTGGCGCGGGCTTAGGCGTGCCCCAGTCATCAGCCACATGCCCTGCCACATCATGCACCTGCAAGCCTAAAAAGTGTCCAATGCCATGAGGAAAAAAGGTTTTACCAATACCTTTCTCGAGAATACCCGCGGCATCAAGGTTAACCAGACCGACATCCGCCAAAATCTGGGCTATCTGACGATGCGCAGAAAAATGGATTTCAGAATAATCCATTCCCGGTTTCAACATATCGACCAGCGATAACGTCACCTTATCCATATGCTGAATTAATTCGGCGAACGGATGCTCTCTGTCGGCACAATAGGTTCGGGTAATATCTGCGGCATAACCGTTGCATTGTGCTCCGGCGTCGATCAGGAAACTGCGATGAGCATCAGGCTTCGAGACTTCAAGGTCCATGTAATGCAAGATCGCAGCGTTTTCATTCAATGCAATAATGCTGGTGTAAGGTAATTGATTATCGCCCTGACGCACCGCTTTGTTGTATGCCAAGCTAATATCAAACTCACTTTCGCCAGCTGCAAATGCATCTGCGGCAGCATTGTGTCCTGCAACGGCAGCGCGGTTGGCGTTGCGCATGCAGGCAAGTTCATAATCGGTTTTATAAGCACGATGGTAATGCAAATAATGCATGACGCGATCAGGATTGATATGTGCAAATCCCAGTGCCTGAGCAACTTCTAAATATTCGCCAATATAGGCATATTTAGAACGATCGTAAGGCAGATGCTTTTCTACGGCATTGGCTTCAGCAAGTAAAACCAATTCAAATTGATTCGCCCAGTATTCAGTAGGCACTGGAGGCACTTTATGCCAAAAATCTTTTGGGCGATAGAAAATCAGTTTGGGTTTATCCACACCATTCACAATCAACCAGCAGTTGGGATTATCAATCACTGGCACCCAGGCTTTGAACTGTGGATTGACGGCGAACGGATAATGGTTGTCGTCAAGAAACTTACGTTTTGCCTGTCCAGAATGGATAATCAGGCCTTCGATTCCTTCTCTGGAAAGGGCTTCCCGAGTGCGTGATTGCATCACGTCGATGTGTTGTGGGTACAACTCTGCAAGTTGTTGCATATTTCAACCAAAACTCTCTACAAACTTAGTGCTGATACCCTATCACAGGGCCTATTGCTTAAAAAGCCAGGCCAGCAGAAGTTATGTTCATCTTGGCGAAATCTGTAAATAAATTTTTATTCCGGCCCAGCTGATAGGCATAAATTTGCTGATAGGCCAGGACCGCTTTTACATAATTACGGGTTTCACGGTAGGGAATCGTTTCAACCCAAATATCCATAGGTACGCTGCCACTTTCGGGCAGCCAGCGTTTCACCTTTCGCCATCCAGCATTATATGAAGCCGTCGCTAAAACCGGGTTATCCGATACCTTATCCAGCAAATAGCGTAAATATTGCGTACCGTACTGCACGTTTTGCTCAGGATCGAACAGGCTACTGTAACTGACCTTTTTCTTCGCCATGTAGCGTGCCGTGCTCGGTAATAACTGCATTAAGCCTCTGGCACCTGCCCCAGAGGCAGCGTCAGCCATAAAAGAGCTTTCCCGACGAGCGATGGCAAACGCAAAAGCAGGATCCACATTGTTTTGTTCTGCTGATGGTACTAGGTATTCACTGTAAGCCAGAGGAAATCGCCGTTTCACATCATCCAGATAACCGGTACGAGACAGGGTGAATATGGCCTGATCATGCCAGCCCCAGCTATCAGCCAGCACTGCGGCCATCAAATTCTGTTGATCATCCAGTGTACTTTGCAGATATATCCATTCGCGTCGCGCACTGGCATAACGCTTTAACTGTAAAAATTCATAGGCTCTTTTTGCTGCCGGGTGATTCGCCACTGCGAGCAGCTGAACAGGCTCAAAATCCAGTGGTTTATCTGCAAGTTGGGGGGCAGTGGCTAACTGCGCACTGGCCATAAATCCGTAATAGTGACGCTGCTCCGCTAACGAACCAAATGATTGCGAGGCGGCTTCATCTGATTTCAATGCGGCATAGCTGCGTGCCAGCCAATACTGAAAATATAAGTCTGCTCCAATACGCTGCTCACCTTCTTCAGCCACTTCAATAACATGAGGCCAGTCTTGCTTACGCAACCCATTTGCCAAGTGCCAGCGCAATACCTGTTCATCATCTCCCAGCTCGACCGCTCGTTCTAACCAAAGCTCAGCTCTGGGGTCGTCATCAATCGCCAAAGCCAACGCAAATTGGGTGCTAATGTCCTGCTGTTCTGTGCCATTAAAGGTATAACGCTTGTTAATTTGCTCCCACATACGCAGCGCCAGTTCAGGGTCGCTCCACACTAATCTATGCAATCCGTAAGCTAAAATTTCAGCTTCGCGCCGGGGAAATTTACCCGGAAAATAAGACAGCCGACTAACGTAGCTGGGTGAGCGACGGACTTTCAACCAGAGATCGCCGAGATATTGTTGTTCAGACGGAAGCTGGCGACTCAGATAACCCACCAAAGTATGCTGCCCTTCACTTCCAGCCAGCACTAAACGCTTCCAAATCATCTCTTCGGTACGTAAACCGGCATCCTGCCATTGCTCAAACACAACATCACATTCTTTTGGTTGAGACTCACCAGTTAGCCAAAGCTCAGGGACTTCCGACAAAGCCTGTTCGCGCAAATCCTTACGAGCAAGTTGATATTGAATTTTCTTGCAGGTAAGAGCTGGGTTGCCAATATCACGATAGAAATGTAAAAACAGCGCCTGTTGATTTTTTTCGGCTAAATAACTCAGCCATTTACTGCGCAAAGGCCGGTCTAAAGGGGTATCTTCATATTTCTGCAGAAACGTGGCTATCTTGTCCTTGTTGGACATGAAGGGAAAATTCATCAAGGTCTTTAGTTCTATGTATGGCGCGAGAGGATAGCCATCTAACTGTCCCTGAAGATACGTGTAATCCCAACTCTGCGGTTTGTGTGCCACTGCTTCCGCTTTGGGAAATAGTTTTCGCTGATGCTGCAATACCCGCGGATCATCGGTCGTATCAGCCCATGCCAGAGCAGATCCCCAGCAAACTGAAAACATGGCCATATAACGGATGACTATCTTCAACATTTATTCCATCTATACACTTGCGCTCCACCCACTAACCTTAAGAAAAATGACGCCAGATGCAAGCCCCTAAAGGGTGTTCTATAAATAAATACTGAGATGGCTTGAATTTTTCTCTTTAACCAATATCTAAACGATTGTTTGAATTTTTGTTGCTATTTCACTTCGATTAAACAAAAATTTAGCAAACCTCGTATCTGGGCGGACCAGTTATCACAATCTGCCCTTTAGTCCTGGCAACCGCCAAAGGAGAACACAATGATATATGAAGGCTCTAGCCTCAGCGTCACGCTGCTGGAAGATGGTATTGCTGAACTGGTGTTTGACGCCCAGGGTTCAGTCAACAAATTCGACAAACAGACGGTTCAGGAACTGGCAGATGCCACCGCCGCAATCAAGCAAAATGCGGATGTAAAAGGTGTACTGGTGCGTTCAGGCAAACCTGCATTTATCGTCGGTGCGGATATCACAGAATTCACCGGCATGTTTGCAGCACCAGACGAAGAAGTCCTGGCTTGGGTAGCAAAAACTTCGCGCGTGTTCGATACCTTCGAAGATTTAGCTGTACCTACTATTGCCGCGATCAACGGTTTTGCCCTGGGCGGCGGTTGTGAAATGACTTTGGCGTGTGATCTGCGTGTTGCCGACACAACCGCCAGCATCGGTTTACCGGAAGTCAAACTGGGTATCATGCCTGGCTTCGGTGGCACAGTGCGTTTGCCGCGCCTGATTGGCTCAGACAATGCGTTAGAGTGGATGACCACAGGCAAAGACCAAAAAGCGGATAAAGCTCTGGCTGTTGGCGCAATTGATGCTGTTGTTGCTCCAGAAAAACTGGTCGAAGCGGCTAAATCTATGTTGCAAGACGCCATTGCCGGCAAGCTAGACTGGCAGGCTCGTCGTGCAGTGAAACTGGCACCTCTGCAACTGAATGCAAACGAAGCCATGATGGGCTTCTCAACTGCCAAAGCAATGGTTGCTGCGGTGGCTGGTAAGCATTACCCAGCCCCACACTTAATGGTAGATACCGTTGCTAAAGCTGCAGGCTTGGATCGCGAAGGCGCGCTGAAACTGGAAAACGAAGGTTTCGTGAAGCTGGCCAAAACGAATGAAGCCAAAGCGCAAATCGGTATTTTCCTGGCCGACCAACTGGTAAAAGGCAAAGGTAAGAAACAAGCCAAAGCCTCGACCAAAGAAGTCAAGCAAAACGCCGTACTGGGTGCTGGTATCATGGGTGGTGGAATTGCCTACCAGTCTGCAGTTAAAGGCACGCCAACAGTGATGAAAGACATCAACCAGCCTGCACTTGAGCTGGGTCTGAAAGAAGCGGCTAAAATCCTGGGTAAAGGCATGGAGAAGGGTAAAGTGACTGCCGCGACTATGGCAGCTACCCTGAACAATATCGTGCCTACTCTGGAATACTCAACGCTGAAAGATGCCGATTTGATCATCGAAGCAGTGGTCGAGAATCCGAAAATCAAAGGCATTGTACTGAAAGAAACAGAACAAAACGTGGCAGACGATGCCATTATCTGTTCTAACACCTCTACTATCTCTATCAACCAATTGGCCCAAAGCCTGGATAAACCCGAGCGCTTCTGTGGTATGCACTTCTTCAACCCTGTGCACCGTATGCCATTGGTGGAAATTATTCGTGGTGAGAAAACCAGCGAAGACACTATCAATGCTGTCGTGGCTGCCACCCTGAAAATGGGTAAGACCCCAATCGTCGTAAACGATTGCCCGGGATTCCTGGTTAACCGCGTATTGTTCCCTTACTTTGCAGGCTTCAGTAAGCTGTTGCTGGATGGCGCGGATTTCGTTGCCGTCGATAAAGTGATGGAAAAAATCTTCGGCTGGCCAATGGGCCCGGCTTACCTGCTGGACGTAGTGGGTCTGGATACTGCTGATCACGCAGCAGGCGTTATGTCAGACGGTATTCCAGAGCGTATGCAGAAAATTGACAATGATCCTGTGACTCTGCTGTTTAATGCCCAGCGTCTGGGTCAGAAAAACGGCAAAGGTTTCTACAACTTCGGTATCGACAAACGCGGTCGTCCAAGCAAAGAAGCCGCTGGTGAAGCCTATGATCTGATCACACCAAACGCTGCCGCTAAACGCGACTTCGATGCTGAAGAAATCATTGCTCGTCTGATGATTCCTATGGCCAACGAAGCGATTCGTTGTTTAGAAGAGGGCATCGTTGCCAGCGCGGCAGAAGCCGATATGGCACTGCTGTACGGTTTGGGCTTCCCTCCGTTCCGCGGCGGTGTATTCCGTTACATTGAAACCATGGGGCTGGCGAACTTTGTTGCTCTGGCAGACAAGTACGCTGAACTTGGACCGATCTACCAGATTACCGACGGTGTGCGCGAAATGGCCGCTGCTGGCAAATCTTATTTCGAACTTTAAGCACCCAAGGAGATTATCATGAAAGAAGTCGTCGTTATCGATTGTATTCGTACCCCCATGGGTCGCTCAAAAGGCGGTGTGTTCCGTAATGTACGTGCGGAAACCCTGTCGGCTCACCTGATGAGCAAACTGATTGAACGCAATCCAAATGTTGATCCTGCCGAAATCGAGGACATCATCTGGGGTTGTGTGCAGCAAACTAAAGAGCAGGGCTTTAACGTTGCCCGTAATGCGCAGTTGCTGACTAAGATTCCACGCAGCGTTGCTGCGGTAACAGTAAACCGTCTGTGTGGCTCATCCATGCAGGCACTGCACGAAGCCGCAGCCGGTATTATTTCTGGTCAGGGCGATGTGTACATGATTGGTGGTGTTGAGCACATGGGTCACGTACCTATGACATTCAACCTGGACTTCCACCCAGGATTGGCCAAGTATACCGCCAAAGCCTCTGGCAACATGGGCATGACAGCAGAACTGCTGGGCCGTCAAAACGGTATTACCCGTGAAATGCAGGATGCCTTTGGCGCCCGTTCACACCAGAAAGCCTATCAGGCACACCTGGAAGGCCGCTGGGCGAATGAAATCGTCGCTACTGAAGGCCACGATGCTGACGGTATTCTGCGTTCTATCGACTTTGATGAAGTTATTCGTCCTGAAACCACCGTTGAAACCTTGTCTGCTCTGCGTCCGGTATTTGATCCGGTGAGTGGTACAGTGACTGCAGGTACAGCATCGGCTATCTCTGACGGTGCATCTGCCATGCTGCTGATGTCTGCTGACAAAGCCAAAGCGCTGGGCCTAACCCCGCGTGCGAAAATTCGCGCTATGGGTGTAGCGGGTTGTGATGCAGCTATCATGGGTTACGGTCCTGTTCCTGCGACACAAAAAGCACTGAAACGTGCAGGCATGACCATGGACGATATCGAAATCGCCGAATTTAACGAAGCCTTCGCAGCTCAGGCTCTGTCTTGCATTAAGCAACTGGGCTGGATGGATTCTTACGACGAAAAAGTAAACCTGAACGGTGGTGCGATTGCACTGGGCCACCCTCTGGGTTGTTCTGGTTCACGTATCTCCACCACACTGATCAACCTGATGGAAGCCAACGATAAATCTATCGGCCTGGCTACCATGTGTATCGGTTTAGGTCAGGGAATCGCGACCATTTTTGAACGCGTATAATCCTTATCATATTGTACATAAAGGCCCCTTAGGGGCCTTTTTTATTGGAAATAACACTATGTTAAAGCACATTTTCCTTCTTTTACTTGGAATTGCATGTAGTGCTCAGGCGAAAGTAAAACAGGATGGCGACATTATTTACTATCAGGGTCAATTGAATCAGGCCGATAACCAGCGGGTCGAAGAATTGCTTTCCTATGACACAGGCTTAATCACCCGACTGGTGATCACCAGCGGAGGCGGCAATGTTGATTTGGGCATGGATTTGGCCGAAATCGTACGTAAAAATCATCTCGATGTGGAAGTACCTAAATTTTGCTTTTCATCCTGTGCCAATTACGTGTTCATGGCTGGTGACGTTAAATTACTGGGGAAAGACGCTATCCTGGGATGGCATGGTGATGCCGCCTCCGCCAAATGGAGTGACGAGGATATCCGGGACATGCTTAAAGATACTCCCGAACAAAACAACCCGGAAGCGTTCACACAACTGCGGGCAGAATACGATCAACGTGTCGTGACCAGCCACAACAGAGAAGTTGCTCTCTATCAGGCCTGGGGAATCGATCACAAGTTGCTGACTATGGGTCACGCTCCAGGTCTAGTCCAACAGGCCAGGGAACACGGCTACCGAGGATGGACATTTACCCTTTCCTCTCTAAAATTGCTCGGAGTTAAAGGCCTTGATTACACAGACTGGCAACCAAAGCAAAACTCATCCTTTCCGCTTCTGATCCTGGATTTATCCGCGTAAGCCAGCCTTGCCAAAGCTGTAAACACCGATTAACACAGCAAGATTGGTGCAATTAGCAGCCATCTTGCAAATTTTCTACTAATCGCCATAGTAGTCGCCTTTTTCAGGGAGCGGTATTGATGACAAAGCATTCTCACAAACTTTATGAAGACGTACTGGCGTTAGTATGTGCCAGCATTTGTATTGCGGTGGGTATCTACTTGTTTAAAGGCCAGGGTATGCTCACTGGCGGCACAGCAGGGCTAGCGCTCGTTGCTTCTCACCTGACGCCACTCAACTTTGGTGCTTGGTTTTTTATAATTAACCTGCCTTTCTACTATCTGGGCTGGCGCCAACTTGGTTTAGCCTTTACTTGCAAAACCTTTATTTCGGTAACACTGGTGTCCGTGCTTACAGAATTCATGCCTCAATTAGTGACCTTTGAACACATATCCCTATGGTTTGCCACAATTTTTGCCGGACTGCTCGTCGGCACAGGCATGCTGATTATGTTCCGTCATCACGCTAGTCTCGGTGGTGTGGGCATTTTGGCCTTATATCTGCAAAAGCGTTTCGATATTCGTGCCGGCAAGTTTCAGATGGCTGTGGATCTGAGTATTTTGGCAGTATCTTTCTTTCTGGTGAATATGGAACTGCTGATAGCCTCTGTTATTGGAGCTATCACCCTGAATTTGGTAATTGCGGTCAACCACAAAAACGGCCGCTATCACATCACTTAATAAGCGAAAAGCTGAGACATATCCGCAAAGGCTTTAAATTCTAGCGCATTGCCACAGGGGTCGAGCAGAAACATAGTGGCCTGCTCGCCAACCTGACCTTTAAAGCGAATATAAGGCTCAATCACGAATTCGATTTTCGCCTGACTCAGGCGTTCAGCCAGCGCATGCCAGTCGTCCACACTCAAGACCACACCAAAATGCGGGACTGGCACGGCTTTGTCATCGACTTGATTTGGAGAGGGCTGACTCGGCATCGCGGCCACCAAATGGGTGACCAATTGATGACCAAAAAAATTCCAGTCAATCCAATGCTCACTAAAACGGCCACGCTCACCCCCCATTAGCTCACCGTAGAATTTGCTTGCCGCAGATAAGTCGGTGACCGGAATGGCTAAGTGGAAAGGCATTACTTGTGTCATAACAGTCCTACAGAATCTTTTTCAACAACCCTAGTTTCAGGCGATTAAACGGTGGGTAGCGCAGCGGCACATCAAATCGTAAACTGCGCTTCATCACGGTTTTAAGATGGCTAAAGGCATCGAAACCAAACTTACCGTGATAACTCCCCATTCCACTTGGGCCAACACCACCGAAGGGCAGTTCAGGATTCACCATAAACATCATGCCATCATTAATGCAAACATTGCCGGCGCTGGTCTGATTAAGGATACGTGCTTCCATTTGAGGATCCTGAGAATACAAATACAGCGCAAGTGGTTTCGGCCGCTGTTTCACAAATGCAATACTGTCCTGAATATCCTCCATCACCAACATAGGTAAAATGGGGCCAAAGATTTCATCCTGCATCACCGCAGGAGAATCATCCGTTAGCTTCAGCACGGTTGGGGCAATAAAACGGCTCTGGGCGTCAACCTCTCCCCCCAACAATATCTGTTGTCCTTTCAGGTAGCCGCACAAACGCTGGAAATGCCGTTCATTTACAATGCGGCCGTAGTCATGGCTGTCTTTCACTGATTTGCCGTAAAACTGTTTGAGGGATTTGCCAATGGCATCAAGTAATGATTGCTCGATCCCTTTTTCCACCAGCAAATAATCCGGTGCAACGCAGGTTTGGCCGGCATTCATCCATTTGCTCCAAACAATACGATTCGCGGTCACCTGCAGATCGGCAGTCCTATCGATAATACACGGACTTTTTCCCCCCAACTCAAGGGTCACTCTGGCCAGATGCTTGGCCGCTGCCGTCATCACAATCCTGGCAACGTTCTCCCCGCCCGTGTAAAACATGTGTTCAAAGGGTTGTGCAAGCAAAGCGCTTGTCTCATCGACAGCCCCTTCAACCACCGCAAAAGCATCATTATCCAGATACTCAGGAATGTATTTCGCCAGTGCCGCCGATGTATGGGAGGAAATTTCAGATGGCTTTAATACTGCGCAGTTACCTGCGGCAATCGCAGAAACCAGAGGTGCCAAAACAAGTTGCAGTGGGTAATTCCAGGCGCCAATAATCAACGCCGAGCCCAAAGGTTCGGGCAAAATATAGCTTTTAGCGGGCATCGCTGCCAGAGGCGTAGAAACTTTACGTAGTTTTGCCCACTTCGCCAGATGCTTAAGCGTGTGCTTGATTTCGGACAGCACAAAACCAATTTCGGTGGTCCAGGCTTCTGCTTCGCCCTTATGCAAATCCTGATATAGCGCCTCCTGGAATGCCAGCTGATGGTCAGTAAGCATGGTATACAACTGTTGCAGTTGTTCCTTTCTCCATTCCAGTGCCAGGGTCCTGCCACTCGCATACGTCTGCCGAATCTGGCTTACCTGTGAGGCAATCAATTGATATGGGTCTGCTGTATATGCGCGAGCTTCCATAAGGCATCCTCTTTGGTGAGTAAAAATCACCCACTGAGCATACTATGGCGGGCTATGTCTAAACAGTAGCAGACATAAAAAAAGCCGCACAAGGCGGCTTTTTCTAAAGATCAATGCTTACGCTTCAAACGGGTGACGCAATACAATGGTTTCCACGCGATCTGGACCAGTAGAGATAATATCTACAGGCACTTTCGTCAGCTCTTCCAGACGTTTGATGTAGTTTTTCGCTGCCTGAGGCAGTGCATCATAGTCAGTCACACCGAAGGTGTTGTCCTGCCAGCCTGGCATTTCTTCGTACACTGGTGTCATAGTGTCGTAATCATCAGCAGCCATAGGCGGCACATCTTTGATGTTACCTTCGGCATCTTTATAGCCAACACAAATTTTCAGCGTTTCGAGACCATCCAGAACATCCAGTTTAGTCAGACAGAACCCCGTAATTGAGTTGATTTGAACCGCGCGTTTCATAGCGACGGCATCGAACCAGCCAGTACGACGTTTACGGCCTGTTGTAGCACCAAATTCATGACCTTTGGTACCCAGATGCTCACCAACTTCACATGCTAATTCGGTTGGGAACGGGCCAGATCCAACGCGCGTTGTGTAAGCCTTAACAATGCCCAGCACATAATCCAGATGCAGCGGACCAAATCCGGCACCTGTGGCCACACCACCCACTGTGGTATTAGAAGACGTTACGTAAGGGTATGTGCCGTGATCGATATCCAACAAAGTACCTTGCGCGCCTTCAAACATGATGCAGTCACCACGCTCACGGGCTTTATCCAGTGTATCGGTAACATCAACCACCATAGCTTTAAGCGTATCAGCAATAGCCAATGCCTGTTCCAGTACAGCATCATAGCTAACCGCTTCGGCCTGATAATAATTGGTCAGCACAAAGTTGTGATATTCCATCACTTCTTTTAGCTTAACGGCAAATTTCTCTGGATTAAACAGATCGCCCACGCGCAGACCACGACGAGACACTTTGTCTTCGTACGCAGGACCGATACCACGACCTGTCGTACCGATTTTCTGATTACCACTCTTTTCGCGCGCTTGCTCACGAGCTACGTCAACGGCAACGTGGAAAGGCAGAATTAATGGACAAGCTTCGCTGATCACTAAACGAGAACGCACAGGAACACCACGTTCCTCCAGCATTCCAATTTCTTTCATCAGTGCTTCTGGGCTCAGCACTACGCCATTACCAATCACACAGGTAATATTGTCGTGTAAGATGCCTGATGGAATCAGGTGCAGTACGGTCTTTTCACCTTTGATAACCAGTGTGTGTCCCGCGTTGTGACCACCCTGATAACGAACTACATATGTCGCCTTATCTGTTAACAGATCGACAACCTTACCTTTACCCTCATCACCCCATTGGGTGCCGAGCACTACAACATTTTTAGCCATGAACTTGAATGCGTGAAAAAATTAGGCGTGGATTCTATCAAACTTCGGCTACGCAGATCACCCCTTTTATGGGCATAAAATACACAGCCGGGGTTATAACAGCATTAAAGAGATAAGACCGAGGCCGACTAAAATAAAGCCAAGGGTACGGATCTTCTCGGCAGGCAGCCTGGCAACGTAACCAACCAGCACTTTCCAACGTGTTGGAAACAACAGCGGCATCAGGCCTTCAATAATGAGAAGCAGCGCAAAACAAAACCAGAGATTACTGTCCATGTAACTCATTCCCAAACTCGCAGTAATTGCATCATAGAACAGGAGTCACAATTTGCCCAGAAATTAGTCACTTGGCAATATTTTCTACCAATTATTTATTCTACTCAAACCACCAGACTTGCCTAAGGCAAGTGGTGGCTCACATGTTTCGAAAACGCATCTGCCGACAAAAAGCCGGTGACTCTTGCATTTTTCAGCTCATTTCCCTGCTTATCGAAAAATAAAATCGTGGGTAATCCCAGTACGTGAAAATATTCCTGAAATGCCAGATTCTGGGGAGTATTATCGGTTAAATCGATTTGCATCCACACCGTATTGTGTAATGCCTGAATCACCTGAGGATCAGGAAAGGTGTATTTTTCAAACTCTTTACAGGCCACACACCAGTCCGCATACAGGTCTACCATCACTGATTTGCCGCCGGCCCCCGCACTGGCGAGCTTGTTCTGGAAATCCTCTAAATCTTTTACCAGTAAGAAATCCGGATGCTGCGCTTCTGCACTTGTGTGCTGACTTTGCTGCCCCGTCAGCCAGCCTAACTGTGCAGCGCCGTACCAGGCTGATGTAAACAAACCCACAAAAATCAGCAACCCGCGAACGCCTTTCATAAAACTAAGCTGACTATTTTGGTTCATCACCTGGTAATAACTAAAGGCCGCCAGTCCGAGCACCGCCCACGCCAACTCAACCCAAAGGCCCTGATATAAACGTTCGATAAAGATAAGCGCGACCAACAGCAACATGAAACCAAAGGTCGTTTTAACAATATTCATCCAGGCACCCGCTTTAGGTAACAGTTTTCCGCCTGTCATGCCAAATAGGATCAAGGGAATGCCCATACCTAAACTCAAAACATACAACGCACTGAACCCTAACAGTAAATCGCCACTTTGAGCGATAAACAACAAAATCCCGGTTAACGGTGCGGTCGTACAAGGCGACGCCACCAGACCAGATAAGGCGCCCATGATAAACACACCAATAAATGAGCCTCGGGTTTGATTGTTACTGATGCCATTAAGCTTCTCCGCCCAGGCACTCGGTAACTGCAACTCCCACGCACCAAACATGGCCAGTGCCAGCACCACAAAAATACCGATTAACGCCCATAAAATGGCCGGATGTTGTAATGCCGCCTGAAACTGTACACCCGCAGAGGCCACCGCCAGGCCCATTAATGAGTAGGTAATCGCCATCCCCTGCACATACACAAATGACAGGCTAAACGCCCGCGCTAAGCTGATATTTTTCCCTTGTCCAATCACAATACCTGACAAGATCGGATACATAGGAAAAACGCAGGGGGTAAACGCCAGACCAACGCCTAACCCCAAAAACACCAACAAGGCTAAAGCCAGGTTATCTTTCTGTAACAGTGACTGTAACTCAAACTGTTGCGACGCCGGGGCATTCTCAGCCACATTCATTACCGTGCTGCTGGGTTCACTCACCCCTGTTGTGTCACTTTGAGTTGCTGCCACAGCTTCCAGATAAATCACCTGTGTCGTCGGCGGGTAGCAAAGCCCCGCCTCAGCACATCCCTGGAATCGCAATTTCACTACACCATCCTGGATACTCTGCTTAATTGGCCAGGTAATAGTGACAGGCGCGTGATAGACCTCCGTGACCCCGAAGTATTCATCTTCTTTAGAATCGGCCGGTGGAAAGACAGGTTCACCCAGCTCAGCATTCTTCACCACTGTTTTGAATTGATGCTTGTACAGGTAATATCCGGGAGCCACATTAAAGGTCACTAAGAGTTGATTGCCTTTCTGTTCGTAATCAAAGGCAAATGCCTGTTCTACAGGCAAAAATTCAGGCTCTTGCTGCAACAATGCATCGAGACCATTTCCGCTTTGTGCCCAGGCCGACGTCACCATCAGCCAGGACATCAGTATCCATCCAGTTAATTTTTTCATTTCAAACTACTTTTTATCCATTCTAAATACGCCTGACTGCCGCCATCTGGAGCAATAATTAACCACTCAGGTAAATCATAGGGATGAATACTTAACACCAGATTAAATAGTTCATCGAGAGCGTTTTTTTCAGTTTTGATAATTAGCTGCACTTCCGCATCAGACTGCACCTCGCCTTCCCAACGGTACCAGGACTCAACACCTGCTACCAGATTGACACATGCTGCTAACTGGCTTTGCACCATTGCCTCAGCCAGCTTGCGTGCACTGTCGTGATTTGGGCAGGTGGTTAACACAATTCGGGCATCCGACATTCAGATATACACTCCATGCCATCAGACCTGCGGGCAGGCCGGTTTATTTCATATTAGCCGTAATTGGCTTGCTTTTAGTCAGCTTGGCCTCATATTAACTGGTTCATACTCAATATACTCAGGCCATTTGTCAGGAAAATACGGTGTTTAACAAATTATTTATTCTTTTTGCGCTGTTACCTATCGCAGAAATCGCTTTAATCATTGAAGCAAGTGACCGAATCGGCGGATGGAATACCTTTGGCCTGGTGATCTTAACCGCTATTCTGGGTGCCCACTTAGTCCGACAGCAAGGCATCCAAACCATGATGCAAGCCCAGCAGCAATTGCAGTCAGGTCAGATTCCTGGCCAGCAAATGGCCGAAGGGCTACTGCTGGTCATTGCAGGCATTTTACTGGTTACGCCCGGTTTTATTACCGATTTGTTTGGGCTGATGTGCTGCCTGCCTGGTACCCGCAAACCTATCGCAAAATTGCTAATGTCACGCCTAAGTGTGAGCGTTGCCGGACAAACCACACCGGGCGGCTTTTATCAGTATCAGCAATCCAGCGCTCAGAGCGATATCATCGAAGGCGAATTTGAACATAAGGACGACAAACTTAAGCCTCGCTTAAGAAAGCCTGATTAAACTTCGGGCATCTTGCGGTATTAGACATTCGACGAATTTTGTTAATTCAATCAATAGGCTATCTTAATATACAAGAGCATAATGAGAGACGATGCCAGGTTCAAAAAATAACCAAACCTGGCCAGTGTCCTCATCCACACGCATCAGCAAGGAATCCCTATGCGAATCTTGTTAGTTGAAGATGATACCGATCTCGCCATTCCTCTAAAGCAATCCCTTAGTCAGGCAGGATTTACCGTTAACCACGTCAGTCGTGCCGGGCAGGCAAAGCTAGCCGTGGATAGTGGCGAATGCGATATGCTGCTCCTGGATTTAGGCCTGCCCGATATGGATGGCCTGCAGCTGTTAAAGCAGATCCGTAACAGTCGCAATAGCTTACCAATCCTGATTCTGACCGCCCGAGACAGCACGCTGGATAAGATTGAAGGACTCGACAAAGGGGCGGATGATTATCTAACCAAACCTTTTGAAATGCCGGAGTTGTTTGCACGCTTGCGGGTAATTGAACGCCGTCTGGGCACCGCCAGCAGCTCGATCATTGAACTCGGCCCGGTAAAACTGGATACCTCTGCCCATACTGCCGTGGTTGAAAACGACAATCTGGCCCTGTCCCGCAAAGAATTTATGTTACTGAAATTACTGATGGAACAGGCCGGCCGCGTATTATCCCGCCATCAACTCGAATCCAGTCTGTATGAATGGGGCGAAGAAGTTGCCAGCAATGCGGTTGAAGTTCACGTGCATCATCTGCGCAAAAAGCTGCCAAACGACTTTATTAAAACCATCCGGGGCGTCGGCTATACGGTGGCAAAACACTAATGTCCCTACGACGTTATTTGGTGCTGATGCTGATATCGGTACTGACGCTGGTGACTTTTGCCGCGGCAATCCGCGGCTACCAGGCCAGTATGCGTCAGGCTGGCGAACTATTTGATACCGAGCTTACATCGCTGGCGGGCATCTTGTCGTCGCTGCCTGCGAATATTTCGCCAACGCATCTGCACAATGATTCTCAGTTTGCCTTCCAGATTTGGCATGATGGGAAATTAACCTGGCACAGTGATGATATCCCGGATACCCAAATCAGCCCATGGACAGAAGGCTTCTCCGAGCAGAACTTTCATGGTCAGCGCTGGCAGACATATGCGATCTCTCCAAGCCCGGCGCATTGGATTATTGTTGCCCAACCACTTTCTCATCGATTTGAGCTGGCCGAGCAGGTCATCCTGACTGCGGTCATGCCACTGATCGTCTCAATTCCCCTACTTGCGCTTCTGGTTTTTGTGACCATTAGCCGCGGTTTGCATCCCTTAAGCCGTTTGTCGCGTTTACTGCGAAGCAAAAAGGCCGATGATTTATCCGCCGTCCGGATCCCTCAAGCCCCTTCAGAACTAAAACCCGTTCTGGCAACAATGAATGATCTTTTTCGCCGCCTCGACAGCGCCTTTCAGCGAGAAAAGCGTTTTGCGTCAGACGCAGCCCATGAATTGCGAACACCACTCAGCGTGTTAAAAATTAACAGCCATAATTTGGAAAGCGAATTGGCAAGTCGTGAGATAGACTCCTTAAATATGCGTTACCTGCAGCTAGGGGTAGAACGTATGAGCCACGTTGTTGACCAGATTTTACTGTTAAACCGCACGAATCCAGAGCAATACGCTGCCAAGTTTGTTAAGGTGAATCTGCTGCATTTGTGTCAGAACATCATAGCCAGCCTTTATCCTCAGATTGAACAGAAACAGCAAGATATCAGTCTCGAGGGCGACAATGCGCTGATCAGCGGAGATGAATTTGCCCTTGGAATTTTGTTACAAAACCTGGTCAGCAATGCCAGCAAATACACTCCTGAAAAGGGCCAGTTGCTGGTTAGCCTCGAACCCCAGGATGAAAAGTTACTGGTCTATGTCGATGACTCTGGTCCGGGGATTCCCGAAGATCAGTATGAGCGCGTCTTTGAACGGTTTTATCGCGTGGGAGGCGACCGTCATCAAAGCCAGGAACCGGGTTGTGGCCTTGGCCTGGCCATTGTCCGCCATATTGCCCAACTGCATGGCGCAACACTACAGTTGGCTAAATCTCCCCTCGGGGGCTTGCGGGTCTGTGTGGTCTTTCGTCTGGTCAGAGAGGGCGTAGCCTGATGCTGAGATCATCCTTACGCAAGTATTGGTACCCCTCGTTGTGGTTAGTCATGTCTACGCTAATCAGCCCTTTGGCCAAAGCGGTACCTGAATTTTATTTGGAACTGCGCGACCATTTGTTTTATCCGTCAGAAATCACAATCCCGGCCAATAAAAAGGTCAAGCTGATCATCCATAACTTTGATACTACCCCGGAAGAATTCGACAGCTTTGAACTCAACCGCGAAAAGGTCATCTTCGGAAATAGTAAGGCTTACATTTTTGTAGGACCACTCCCCCCAGGCACCTATCACTTTTTTGGTGAATACAATCCCAATACCGCCCGAGGTGCAGTCATCGTAGTGCCTCAGGGAGACGCCCATGCTGATTAACACGCTGGTACTGTTTTTACGCGATATTTTACCGCTATTTTTGCTGGTCGCGATGCTGATGGCATTATCTCCTCGCAGCAGTGATCGCTGGTATTTAACCTGGTTAGGCAAATTTGCGCTGCTGGGGATCATACTGGGCTCACTGATGTTGAAATTTGTCGATGTCATCAGCAATCAGTTCGATGGTGCCGGGCTGGAGATTTTGGTCAATTGCGTCAACCTTATGAATTATGCGCTGGTCATTAGCCTTGGCTGGCAAAGTACCCGCCATCTCAGCCCTCGCTACTGGAATTATCTCAGTGGTGGGCTAATTACCCTGATGCTACTGCAAAATGGCGCCAACTTTTTAATCTATTTCAGTGGTTACTGGCAGCAAATTGATGCCCCGACAGTGCTATTACTGGGCACACTGCTGGGCCTTGGGATTTGCATGAGCTTAGCGGTATTGTTGTTTTTTGCCCTGTTGCTTAGCCGTCAGTATTTTGGTCCCTGGATGATCATGAGCCTGTTGGTGTTGTTTATCTGTGGTCGCATTATGGATGGCTTGAATTTACTGGTTCAGGTAGACCTGTTACCCGACACAGGTTCGATGTGGAATAGCGCAAAATGGATCGAAGACAACTCGGGTACAGGCCATCTTCTTAACGCATTGGTGGGATACGAAGCCTCCCCCAGTCTATTACAAGTCCTTAGTTATCTGTGTTTAGGTCTGCTGGCACTGGTGCTGTTTGTGTCTCTGAAGCACAAGCGCCTTCGCTCGGCTGACCAACAAACCTTGGAGAATTTTCTATGACGTTCCGGCGTAACCTATGGCTTTGGCTATTGGTCATCATCGCAGGTTGGCAGCAGCATGCCCGAGCCGACGGTGTTGTCGTCGATCGGGTGTACCATCCCTATGTACTGCCCAACGAGCGTGAAGTCGAATGGCGTTTTTTGTCACGCCAAACAGATGAAAAGAATACGCTTTCTCAGCGTATTGCCTTTGGCCACGCCATTTCAGAATATATTACCGTCGAGGCCTATATTGTCGGTGAGCGCGACCAGAGTGATGACTTTGGCTTACAAAGCTACGAAATCGAAAGCAGGATCATGTTAACCGACCAGGGCCAGTATGACGCCGACTGGGGGATTCTGGTCGAGCTTGAACGCCAGCACGAGCGGGATAACTGGGAGTTCACCAGCGGCCTGTTATTTGAGAAGGAATTTGGCCGCACCAGCCTGACAATCAATGCACTACTGGTCTACGAATGGGGGGTAGATCTGGAAAGTGAGCTGGAAAATGAATTTCGTCTGCAATACCGCTATCGCTTCATTCCCGAAATTCAACCCGCGATCGAACTCTATACCGGCGAAGATTTCGTCGGCATGGGGCCAGCGTTTATGGGGATCCACCGTTACGAAAAGCAAAAGCAGCTGAAATGGGAATTGGCCTTTATTGCCGGTTTAAACGGCAAGGGCAAAGATCATTCTTTACGCTTTGCCCTGGAATATGAATTTTAAGGGCCTGGGTAATATATCAGGTCCTCACACTGCACAGTTTGCGCCGTCAGATTCCGATAACCATGCTCTGCATCAGCGGCGAAACGTAAACTATCCCCCGCTTTCAACTTATGCCAGCGGCCCTGCGCAAACACCTCCATCTCACCACTGCGCACCGAAATATGCTCGACCACACCAGAATTATGGGGTTCAGAAATACGTTCATAACCAGGTGGTAACGCCAGCTCAAACCACTCAAAACCATACTTAGGGTCATACGGGAAGCGCACGCTTACCTGCATTTCACCTTCTGCCAGCTGTGGACGCTGCTGCTCTGCCGGTCGCCATTCCAGTGCATCTGCCTCTGGATTCGCCGGCCCCAAAAAATACGTAAAAGATAAATCAAAACCACTGGCAATTTTCCATAACGTCGCCAGGGTTGGGCTGGATTCTCCACGCTCTATCTGACCAAGCATGGCTTTACTTACACCTGTATTCGCTGCCGTCGTATCCAGACTCCAGCCGCGGGTTCTGCGCGCCTGTTTCAGGGCTGATGCCAAATATTGATTCAATGCCTGCATCTATCTCTCCGCCTTTCAGATGACTTTGAAAGGATTTCTTTTTGTGCGCTATAGCGCACACAATAATAATATGCTACCGTAATTTTGTACGTTATAGCGTACAACAATTGGAATATCCGCCACAAGATCAGCGCCCATTAAACAGGAGATGACATGCCAGCCATATTCAGCCTTTCTGCTATTTCCGCAGGGTTTGTTGCCGTGCTGGTAGGATACTCCAGCGCCGCCATTATCATTTTCCAGGCCGCGGCAGCGTTAGGCGCATCCGATGCACAAATCAGTTCGTGGCTATGGGCATTGGGCATGGGCATGGGCCTGAGCAGTTTAGGTCTGAGTCTCTATTATCGTCAGCCGGTACTGACGGCCTGGTCAACCCCCGGGGCCGCATTGCTTATCAGCAGCCTTGCAGGCGTAAGTATGAGTGATGCCATTGGCGCATTTTTGCTTTCATCTTTACTGATCACCCTGTGTGGCATAACGGGCTGGTTTGAAACCCTGATGTCACGGCTACCCAAAAGCCTGGCAGCGGCCATGCTTGCCGGGGTGCTCTTTCAGTTTGGATTAAAGCTGTTTCAATCCCTGAGCATCAATCCTGTATTGGTGGCAGTGATGCTGGTTGCCTTTGTGCTACTGCGTATCTGGTCACCTCGCTACGTGATCCCATCAGTATTACTGCTCGGCATCAGCATTAGTCTGTTCCAGGGACAGCTACATCTCGATTTGGTCAATTGGCAATTCACCACCCCAGTCTGGGTAACCCCAAGTTTTTCCCTAACCAGCATTATCGGCGTGGCACTCCCGTTGTTTATGGTAACTATGGCATCGCAAAACATTCCGGGTCTGGCCACACTGAGGGCCAATGGCTTTGACGCTCCTGCTTCTCCGCTGATTACCTGGACCGGCATTACCGGTGTACTGCTTGCTCCTTTCGGTGGCTTTGCCTTTAACCTGGCAGCGATCACTGCGGCTATCTGCATGGGCAATGAAGCCCATCCTGATAGAAAGCTACGCTATCTTGCCAGCAGTTGGGCCGGCGCGTTTTACATTATCACCGGGCTCTTTGGCGCAACTGTGGTAAGCCTGTTTGCGGCATTTCCCGCCGCTCTTACCGCTACGATTGCCGGACTAGCGTTACTTGGCACCATTGGCAGCGCATTAAATGCCGCGTTACAGGACAAACAGGAAGCTGATGCCGCTCTGATTACGTTATTGGTCACAGCATCAGGCGTCAGTATCGGTGGCGTGGGCAGTGCATTCTGGGGATTGATAATCGGCCTTGGTGTGTATTTCATCAAACGCAAGGCCGAAGACTAACTCGACGTTATTTGGGTTGTTCACTGCTCATCAAGCGGGCATAGAACTCAACCGCTTTGACCATATTGTCAATGCTGATGCGCTCGTTGGTGCCATGAAAACCCGCCAAATCCTGAGAAGTAATGCTCATCGGATTAAAGCGATATGAATTAGTGATTTCAGAATAATAACGGCTGTCAGTTGCGGCAATCGTTAATCCTGGGGTGACTATCACATCGTCACCGTGTACTTCACGGGCGGCAGCGGCAATTTTATTGAAGCCATTGGCATTCTTATCTGACACATTTGATGCTTCAAATTCACGTACCACATTAATATCAATCCGGTCGTCATTGATTACCCCTTTAACATAGGCAATCACACTCTCGACGTTATCTCGTGGATGGATTCGGAAATTCACCTTTGCCTTAGCAGTAATAGGCAATACATTGGCTTTAACACTGCCTTCTAACATGGTCGGGGCCGTCGTGGTGCGCAGCATCGCATTACCACTCGGGATTTTCCCCATTTCCTTTTCAATCAACGGCTTAAATAACCAACTATTGGCAAACAGCAGGCGCTTTGAATAAGGCATATATTTGGCCATTTCCGTGTATAGCTGTTCACTCAGGCCTTCCAAACCACCCGGTACCGGGGCATTTTTCAGTTTTACAATGGCTTCGGCCAAAATGCTCACCGCAGTATCCTGTGGGGGCATAGAACTATGGCCACCTTGACCATGAGCAACAAATTCAAGGGTGAGATACCCTTTTTCAGCAATGTTCACACTGGCAATTTTTCGCGAAACGCCAGGCACCATTCCATCTAAAACAAATGAACCCTCATCCAGCGTCCAGGCCAGTTTGATATCGCGGCCTTTGAATAATTCGGTGACGGCCTGAGAGCCATACACGCTGCCAATCTCTTCATCATGCGTGAATGCCAGATACACATCGCCTTGCGGTTCATAACCTTGTTTAATCAATAAGGTCGTCGCCTCTAACAGGGCGATTACTGCACTCTTGTCATCTAACGATCCGCGCCCCCAAATATAACCATCAGCAATCTCACCGGCATAAGGGGCATGCTCCCACAGAGATTCTGTCCCAGGATTAACCGGTACAACGTCATAGTGTGCCGACATTAGCACTGCAGGTTCATTTGACTGCTTGCCTTTCCAGCGATATAGCAGGGTAAAATCATTTACGCGTTCAAGGGTTAGCTGACTTTGCACTTCCGGATATGTGGCCGCGATCCAAGCAAGGAAGCCTTCATACTGGTCGTCTTCACGCTGACGCCAGTCATCATGGGAAACCGTTTTGAAGCGGATCGCCTCGGATAAGTGGTTCGCCACTTGATTGGCATCCACTTGCACATTGCGCGCACTAAATTGCTGATACTGCTCGCTCGGGGTAAAACTGGCGGTTCGCGTCAGTAATACCGCGATCAAAATTGCGATAGCGAGCAGCAATAACAGCCCGCCCTTTTTTAGTTTCGTCATTCTTCTTGTTCTCCAATTCAACACCTTGTCCCGTATTCAGTCTCGGGGTCAGCTTAGCTATAAACAAGGGCTGGCAGAAAATCTTCCTGATTTGCAAAGGCGAATTAAATGCAGAAAAAATCGTCTATGCGTGCTGTATGGAATCAGATGGTTTAATCCGATACTGGCGCGGAGTCTGGCCAGTGATCTTTTTGAAATGGGTAAAGAAGGTTGAGTTTGAATTAAAGCCGGCCTGGAAACCGATATCTGTCACCGACAGATGCAAAGAATCAGGATCCGCCAGTAAACGCATCGCCTCCTGTATTCTCAGGCCATTGATATAGTCGTAGAAACTGCTACCGGCATAGCCATTAATCGACTCAGACAAATGATTGACCGACACATGCAGCTTGTCGGCTAAGTCAGAAATTTTTAATCCCGGTTCAAGATGTGGCTGCTCTAACTCAACCATTTGCTGGAGTTTTTGCCATAGCAAGGCGGCGTCGTCTCGGGTCAAGCTGCTGGTTTGGTATTTTGCTTCCCATTTTGACTCGGGAACCACTGCAGCCTCAGGCGTTTCAAGAACAGACGACGGCTCAGGGTCAGCGGAGTTTACTGGCTGGCATTCAGGTGCGGTAAGCGTAACTTTGGGGTAAATGTCCTGCTGCTTTAAACCGTAACGTAGCGCCAGAATAATAGTAAGAAAGGGGCTCAGGGCCTGCACATGCCCGCCGCGCAAACCATGCTGCATGCCTAAAAACGTCGTCACATCCGCGAGGATCCCCATGAAGGTTAAAATCATCATGCTCCAAATCGCCGCTTTTAACCACAGCAGGCTTACGCCGGTAAGCTCTGAATAACGCTGCTTCATATTCTCTTCGTGTGGACGCAAACATTGAAGTGATGCCCAGGCATAGCCAATTAGGGACACCCAAGCCGCCACTTTATGCCAGAACCTATGCCCTTGCAGGGGATCATTTTTAGCCCCCCAATCGACAAATAATGGATCAGCGGGACTTAGCGGTAACTGCCATAACCAGATGGCTGCAAAGACAGGCACTGGCAACAGGTGCAGCCACATTTTTGGCGGCATATCAAAATCAGGTTGGGTTTGTAGCCTGGTATAAAAATAGAGAATCGGTCCGAGGGCCATTTGCACCGACACGATGGCGTAACATAGTTCCCGCCATTGCAATATTTCGAGTTGCAGAATATAGCCAATGGAAAGCAAGGCAATGCAGGCCGTTAGCAAGGTGACATAGTTTCGTCCACGCACAATTTGCTCACCGCTGTGCCACTGGTTATAGGAAATACCAAGGCTAAAACCAATGGCCATCAATACCAGCAAACTTTGTATATGAAGAGTTACTTCGCCACTTAGCACAAATACTACAACCTGTCCGAACGAGAAGACGCATCAGATGTTAATGCTTTGCAACACTATACTTCAGGTATTCTGACCAGAGCAACCTGCCAGGTTAGGGAAAAAATCTTCTAATTTTGTGCTAGCCCCGATAGGTAAAAACCCACCACATCAAAATTCCAAGTTTTTATAACCTTATAACCAAAGGTTAAACAAAGTCATTAAAATAAATTTACCCATTAAATATCAATAACTTAAAAATGAAGAATAAATTCCGAATTTGCAAAGTCGGAACCTGCTTTCGAATTTCGGAGCTTTTACTTTGCAAATCAGGAGGAGTTAGTTTGAACAGCGGGATATAACCCTTGGGTGGAATTTATTTAATGAAGTTTCAACGTACTCGCCATCAGAAGCTGAGACGTTCGCACAACAAAATAACAATATAGGAAGCAACAAAGTGAAAACCATCCAACCTCGTATGATAAAGGGCGCCTTGTGCGGCCTATTTTCCCTGCTACCACTAAGCGCCGCGATTGCCCAAGCGACTCAGGCCGATGCGACGCCGGCTATGGATGAAGAAATCCAGATTGAAAAAATTATGGTCACAGCGCAGAAGCGCGGTGAAAGCCTGCAGGAAGTTCCATTAGCCCTCTCGGTCGTCAACGGCAAAGAGCTAGATCGCGGCAATCTGCAAACCTTTCAGGATCTGCAAAACTCGGTTCCTAACTTAAGCATGGTTACTACTACTCCGTTTGCAACAACGGTGAACATGCGCGGTATCCCATCGAACCCTAATGGAGTGTTTAACTCTGGTACCAGCCCGGGTCTGGGGATTTACGTTGACGGCGTGGTGTACGCCCGCGCAACGGGGTTTAATCAGGATTTAAGCAATATCGCCCAGGTAGAAGTACTACGCGGTCCTCAAGGGACTTTATTTGGGCAAAATACCAACCTTGGCGTGGTCAATATCACCACCAAAAAGCCATCTGATATCGCAGAAGCCAAGGTCAAAGTAGATGTAGGCAATTTCGGCCTGCAGCGTATCAACGCCTATGTTACCGGTCCATTGGTAGATGGCCTGGTTGCGGGAAGCCTTTCCGCCTTCAACGTAACTCGCGACGGTTACATGACAAACCTCGCGGATGGCGTTGAGTTGGGCGATGAAGACCGTCACGGCGGCCGCGCTCAATTGCGCATTACGCCAGATGCCGATTTAACCGTCGATATTAACGCTGAATTTATGAAAGACAGCAGTCTGCCTATCGGTCGTCGTCTAACCGACGATGGCTATGGCCTGGGTTATATCGGCTTACTTGGTCAGGGTACTTCTGCTGCTAACTTCTATACAGATGACAAGTGGAAAACCTATGCCAATACCGAGCGATTCTTTGCCGATCGCGACAACTGGGGCGTAGACGCCACGGTTAGCTATAAGTTTGGCAGCGGTTTTGAATTTAAATCCATCACTGCCAAAAAAGAATACGATGCGGTGTTGGGTATGGACACCGATGGCACCAGCATCGACCTGAGCTCCAGTCAGGAAGGTGAAGATAACAGTCAGTTCACTCAGGAATTCCAGTTAATTTCGCCAGCGGATCAAGCCTTCCGCTACGTTGTTGGTTTGTACTATCTGGATAACCAATCCACTAACCACCAGGAATTTCTGACCGGAACAGGCATTTACGGTATTCCCACAGGTTACTCCGATCCTTACCCCACTTCGGTAAACGTAAGTGCAGGTTCTGGTGTGGTGCTGGACGGTGAAATGCAAACCAAGAGTTCAGCGATTTTCACTAATCTAAACTACGATATCAGCGACGATCTGAATGCATTCCTGGGATTACGCTATTCGAAAGTGAAGAAAGATATGGCTTTTGCTCAGGATGGCTGGGAAACCTCGCTGACCTCTTACATTGGCTACTATCTGCTGAACTACATTGATATCCCTACGACCCATCAGTCTCAGGATGACAGTTTTGTCTCCTGGACCACAGGGTTGAGTTATCAACTTGCCGACAACGTCAATGTGTACGCTAAAGTAGCGAAAGGCTTTAAAGAGGGTGGCTATAGTTTCCGTCCTCAGTCTCTTGCTGCCATTGGTGGCGATGTCACCAACCCAGATATGGACTTTGGCCGTGAAGAAGTTATGAGCTACGAGCTGGGTCTGAAAAGCGACCTGCTTAATCGCCGGATGCGTCTAAACCTGGCAATGTTCTATCTGGATTACGAAGATATTCAAACCCGTGTGGTCGATGACAATGGCGTCAACCGCGTAGTAAATGGTCCAACAGCAACCAGCCAGGGGGTTGAGGCAGAAATTCGTTACTTGTTTACCAAGGAATTCTCCGTCAGTGCCACCATTGGTTATGCTGATGCCACCTTCGGCGACTTTGCTAACTGCCACACCACAGATGACTGTACTGGCAACCAGTTGCCTGGTGCCGCCAAGTGGACCAACACACTGGCCGCTAAGTACGAATCCGAAATCAATGACAACTGGGAAATCTTTGCCGGCGTAGATTATTCCTATCGCAGTGAGATCCAGTCTGATGCGCGAAACCTGACAGCGACCGAACTGGATGCCAGCAACCTGGTGAATGGTCAAATCGGCTTAGTGTCTTCAGACGGTACCTGGGAATTCATGTTATGGGGTAAAAACCTGACAGATGATGAATATCTGGTGTCGGTTGATGATAAGGCAACGTCAGACCTTAGCTTCACGCGTGAACTATATGGTACTCCGCGTACCTTTGGTCTCTCAGTTACCTATAACTATTTCTAACTTGTTGTAGCCCTGCCGACATTGGCCACCACCTTTGTGGTGGCCTTTTTATTAACAATAAGCCTGCATTAACCACTCACTGTCTGAAATATCAGACACCAAAATAAAGCCTTCGACACCAAAATTAACGCGTTAACTGAATTGCAGATGAATATTTGCACTTTCCTGATGCCCAACACCAACAGGCATAAGCCTTTCAGCCGGTTAGTCTGTTATTTACGACACTTTTTCTCCACGTCGATTCATCACCCTGGCCATGCCGTACTAACTTCGATAAAAAAGAAAAAAATCGATGTTCCGGACAAGATTAAAACCCCATATAAACAGTAAGTTATGAAGAATTAAGTAACTAAACTCGCGCCTTGGCACAGCGCCTGCTGATAGAGTTCAAACAGTTTTGCTGGCAGGTGCTTTCTGCTCCTTCCTCCTCAGAATGGTTCGTATCGCCACCTGCCAGCACCACCATAGAAAACCAGGAGGTTTCATGCGTACATTACCCCTTATTGGATTAACCTTAGTATGCTCACTGGCACAGGCGGAGTCCTACCAATCATTTACGGAATTGAGCCAGCAGCGTATCGACGTTACCAATAGCAATGCAGATACGGATATCACCACCCTATCCAGCATTTACTATGTAGGACGCCGTCAAACACTCGGCCCTTTGGACCAACTTTCTTACATCAATACCACCAGCTACATTAATGGCGCATATAGCCGGGTAGAAGATAACGATGTACTGGCACTGGGCGGTAAAGCCTTTATTGATCAGATTATTGCCGGTGCCACGCTGGTAAGCGTTGATGATGGAGATGATTATGCCAATGGTACTCTGGGTTATTTGATCAGCAACAATGCACTGGTTCAGATTGAAGGTACTGGAATGGGTACATCCGATGACAACTATTATGTCACTGGAAAATACACCCATAATCTACAAGGTAATGACTACATTGGCGCAACATTGCGTATCGACGATAGCCTCGACCATCAGACACTCGGTGTGAAATACTTTGGCATGTTGCCCTCCGGTCGCTACCTGGTTGGAGAAGCTGCACTAAAGAACAATGACGGTGATTTAGATTTGGGCATTAAAGGCAAATATTACTTCAATGCCTACACCGGTGTGTTTGCTGGTATCAGCACCGAAGAGACTTACGAAATTGGCGCCAGCCACTACTTCACTCCAAACATTGCCCTGATTGGCAGTTATCAGTCCTTGCAAAATGGTCCTGATACGAATGTATACAGCGTCGGTGTGCGCTTCCAGATGTAATCCCAAATAGCCAGACCTAATAGGGGAGCCACTGGGCTCCCTTTTTTATGCCGGGACTTGATATCGGGTTTGAATCCGCATGAAGGCGTCCATGTTTTCCAGCAAAGTGTCCACCAGATCAGGGTCGAAGTGTTTCCCCTTCTCGGCGTTAAATAACGCAATCACATCTTCCAAAGGCCAGGCCGCCTTATAGCAGCGCGGATTAATCAACGCATCGAACACATCAGCTACCGCAGTAATACGTCCAACAATATGAATTTGTTCGCCCTTCAGGCCTTTTGGATAGCCACTACCATCCCATTTTTCATGATGCTGCCCGGCAATCAAAGCGGCACACTTCAACACCTCTCGCCGGCTTTGCTTCAGCATGTTAAAGCCAATATCAACATGGCTTTCCATCACTGCGCGCTCTTTGTCGTCGTGTGGCCCTTCTTTGTGCAGCACCGCGTCAGGAATCGCTATTTTCCCCAGGTCGTGCAATGGAGACGCCCGCCTAATCACTTCGGCCTGCTGCTCGTCGAGGCCATATTTCAATGCCAGCAATTTCGACATCTCGGCCACCCGTTTGACATGAAACCCCGTCTCATTGGAACGGTTTTCGACCGCTTCGCCAAGTAAGTTTATTACCTCACTCTGAGTATCTTCGATTTCCTGTTGCAGATAAGCATTGTCGAAGGCGATAGAGACGTTGGCACAAAACAGGTCGATTAAGTGCTTATCCATATCCGACAAATGGGTAGTGCCATTAATGTAAAGCAAATTGGCCCCGCCATCGCTTTCGCCAAAATAAGCCACCATGCAATTTTCCAGATAAATATTGCGATGCTCCCGAATCGATTGCTTTAAAATCGGCAGGATGTCGGTTTTCAGCTCATCTGGCAGTCGATGCCCGATTGCATCGGCGTAGCGTCCCACCCCGGCACGGACAGTAAAATCATTGTTGCTCGATTCCACCGCAATCCCCGACAACACTTTCAGATGGGCAGCTTCGCCTAACCCAAGCAAGGAGATCAATTGCGACAGCACCGCAGATGCAAACGCAGATAACTGCCCCAACTCGAAAATCGTCGCCGACGAACGGATCACCTCTTCGAGGCCGGCACGATTTTTCTGCAGGGTGATAATGTCGCGATAGGAACGCAAAGTGGCATACAACAGGGTATGCATCTTAGTATCGGTTAGCTCAGTTTTGTTTTTATAGTCATTGATGTCATAAATCGAGATGACCTTCTTCTCGGGTGCTTGTCCCGGCTGACCGGTGCGTAACACCAATCGCACGCTTTTATTTTCGAGTTCTTCACGGATCCGTTTAACCAGTTCCAGACCCGCATGATCCGTTTCCATAACAACATCCACCAGGGCCACGGCGATATCCGGATGCTGCTGCATCATGGTGTAGGCTTCAGCGCCACTGTAGGCATCTAAAAAGGTCAGGGGTTTGTCATCAAACACAAAGTCACTTAACACCAGCCGAGTCACCGAGTGGACATCTTCTTCATCATCAATGATAAGAATTTTCCAGGCTTCCAAACCCGATTCCACTTCAACGTCGTCATCCGGAGCGAACAAGTTATCGGATTCATCAAACATAAATTCAGACATGCCATCCTCACTTTTGGGTACTTTGTCTCCCGACACAACTCCTTAAAGCATAGACGGATTTTTTCCGCCAAAGGGCCTTTTGTTCACAACACGCTTTACGCCTTACTGACGAAGCTTTACCTGATACTGCAACGGCGTTAACGCTGGAATTGCTATGCTCTGCGCCCATGCCCGCCACTATCAGCTAGCTTGTCCGAGAGGTACTATGGCAACTCATTTAAAATCTATATTTTTGGCAATTTGCAGCCTAACGATGGTCTCTTCATGTGTTCTTGATCTGGATGGAGACAGTGACAGCAGCTCCAGTAACCCTGGATATCTGCGTTTCGCCAACCTAAGTCCTCAGGGCACAGTGATCGAAGTAGAAGTCGACGATGAATCTGTCGCCGAAATCGACTTTGCTGAAAGCACCGCACTCCTGGAATACAAAAAGGGCAGTTACGACCTTAATTTCAATCAGCTGCTGCCCAACACAGAAAACACAGATTTCATTGATGAAGACAGTGTGAAAGTCAAAAAGCACGTGATCAAAAGTCTGATCTTTTACGGAGACGCCAGCGCGCCAGAACGCTTAACCCTCACCACAGACGTCAAAACGCTGTTTGATGAAGACTTTGATGATGATTACGGCCTGATTCAGCTGGTTCATGTGGGTGCAGACCTTGAAGACGTAGACGTCTATCTGGTGGACGCCGGTGACGATCTACTCAATCAAACCGCCATTGCCAGCCTTAGCTATCTGGATAACTCTGATGATATCGAAACCGACAGTGGTTATTACAAACTGATCGTGACCGAAGCTGGTACTGATACCATCCTGGCCCAGTCGGATAATCTGACCATCAGTGCAGGTAAAGCTTACGTCTTCGCCGTCAGCGATTTTCAGGTCGCAGGACGCGACGATGTTAGCGTTAATCTGGTAGAAATGGATGAAGACGGTGCTCGTTTACTCACCAATGATGCCCAGCCTGCCTATGTGCGCTTTCACAACGCTATCGCTGAAGCCGACAATGACGTAGCCGTGACATTTAGCGATGACAGCACCACTTTGACCAGCGCTACCGCCTTTGGTGAAGCATCCGAGTATGTCGCCATAGAGGTAGACGACAAAGACGACGGTGATAGTCGTGAGCTAAGTGTCAGCGACAGTGAATCGAGCGCCACTCTGGATACCTTTAGTATTGACCTGCAACCCGATACCAATGTCACCATTTTAAGTGCAGGCTCTAGCGGCAGCAGTCTGCGTTTTAACACCATTACGGATGACTTACGTGTTATCGATACCCATGCGCGTCTGATCTTTAGTCATGCCGTCAATGACGAGCGTACGGATAACCTACAGGTATTGATAGTGGCCGATGGTGCCAACCCAAATTCTTACGATCCGCAAATCACTTTGGGATTTTTGGGAAGCGAAACAATGGAAATCGAAGCAGGTGATTACGACGTCTATGTCTACAATGAAGACAGTGGTGAACTATTACTCACATCCTATCTGAATAGTGTGGCAGTCGGGGATGTTATCAGCCTGGTTGTGACCGAAGATGTCGATGGTGGCAAACCTTACAGTCTGCAAAAGATCTGGGATAACTAAGGTTCCCCCTGTTCCGAAATATGCATACAGTGCTGCCCTTTCACTGGGCGGCACTGTTTACTGGCTAAAGCGCTGATGCCATCGAAAACGGTAACTCCATCGGCCTGGCGGCGGCTGGAGGATTTCCAATCATTTCATCATAGGCTGATTCATGCAGTAATCTGGCGACACTCACGTCACAGCCGGAAAATGCTTCTCTGACCTGCTGACAACCGACAAAACGCATAGGACGATCATCCACGCCTGTGACATAGGCTTCGTCTTCGCCTGGCAATGCGACGCTGACCAGATACACATTCATTTCATAAGAATGCACCGTAAGACATTCAATTTTTGCGTGATTACGGACTAATTCGGCATATCTCACCATGGTTTAACTCCTCAGTACGATTAACCTGCCGAATAAATACGCACGGAGTCTAATTTGGGTTTAATCACCTAATTGCAAACCGTATTTAACGTCTTATATCGATGATTACTAATAGAAAAATTGATTGGCAATAAAGGCTTGCAATGGGTACCGTAATTCAGCCACCATTAAGTAGTAGTGTAATATTACTGCCAGTGGAAGCAGAATTATTAAAGTGTTTGTTGTTGCCAATCAGTAACAAACCTCAAAAGTCCTCAAGGGAGACCCTATGACCACCGAAGACGTGCAACCGAAGAAGTCTTTAGTCCCGCATATTACCATCGCTGCTTTGGCAGTCGTTGTACTGGTCGTGGTATTTCTGTGGCCTAAAGAAGAGCCTGCGCCTGCACCACAACCTCTGGTTACGCCGGAAGTCATTACTGCAGAGCCTGAACCAGACGAGAGCGAGCCCGAGCCAGAAGCGGCATTTGAAGATCCTTACGCGCATGATGATTCTGCCGCCGAGCCTGAACCTCAGCCTGAGCCAGAACCCGAGCCGCTGGATACCAGTGATGCTGCGGTAAAATCCGAGCTACTCAGTTTATCTGATGACGACCAAACTGGACGTCTGCTGGTGAATGAAGGTTTGCTGTCTCGCTTTGTGGTCAGCGTCAGTAACATTGCTGACGACGAACTGGCCGTTAATCACAACCTGATGACACCACCTGAACAACACTTCCGTGTTTACACTCAGGCAGGCAAAGAGTGGATCGACCCGGCTAGCTACAAACGCTATACCCCTTATGTCGACGCCCTGGAGTCTATCGATAGCGCCAAGCTGGTTGAACTGTACAAACTGTATAAACCGGCCATTAGCGATATTTTCATGCAGATTGGTGATCCTGACACAGATTTTGATTCTGTTCTGGTAGATGCTATTGACCATTTACTGGATACGCCTGAGGTACCAGTACCTGTCGAAGTCTATACCGACAGCGTCATGTTCAAGTACCGTGATAGCCGCCTGGAGTCTTTGTCTCAACCACAGAAGCAGCTCCTACGCACCGGACCTGAAAATATGCGTCGTATTAAGGCCAAACTAAGGGCGTTGAAAGACGCACTCTAAGCCAAATGGACATCAGTCAGCTGCAAACCTCTCTGGCGGCTTCTTCCGAGCCGCCAGAAACGCAGTGGGACCCACCCTTTTGCGGCGATATTAATATTCATATCCGCCACGACGGCAGCTGGCATTATCTTGATAGCCCTATCCATAGACCTGCACTGGTTCAACTTTTTGCCAGGGTACTGCGCTTCGAACAACCTGATTATTTTCTGGTTACCCCCGTCGAAAAGGTACGGATTAAGGTAGACGATGTCCCCTTTGTATTAACGCAGTGGCAGACCGATCAGGGCAAGATTATCTTCTCTACCCAAACAGACGAGCCCGTTATCCTTGGGCCTGCGCATCCGATGGAACTGCGACATAAGCCAATCAGTGGTGAATGGGTTCCCTATTGCCTGGTTCGCCAAAATCTGTGGGCAAGAATGCACCGTAATATTTTTTATCAACTGATTGAGATTGCCGAAGCCGATGATGCGCAACGTGCCATGTATTTAACCAGTGGCAATTATCGCGCCTGCCTCGGTCATTACTGACGTCAGATGAACCAAAAAAGCCGGCTCTAAGGCCGGCTTTTTTGATGTGAGAATACCTTAGTGGTGAAAGGTACGACTAATCGACGCTATCTTTTCAATGCTTTGCTTTAATACCTTGGCATTTTCTTCCATCACATCAGCCACCTGACTGTTTTCATCTGCCACTTTCAGAATATTGGTAATATTGTCACCAATTTCCTGTGTCGCCCGTTCCTGGCTCTCCGTCGCTTTGACGATGGTATTGGAATTTTGCAGCACACTGGCAATCATTTGATAAATCTCTTCAATGCTTTGCGCCGAGCGATTCGAGTCCTCAGCACATTCCAATGCATTCTGGCGGCTTTGGGCCATGGTCTCGACCCACAATCCCAGCGTCTTACGCATATCTTCCAGACTCTTGAGAATATTCGCAGCAGACTCCTGAGTACGGGTAGACAAGGCACGGACTTCATCGGCAACCACAGAGAAACCACGTCCACTCTCACCAGCTCGCGCAGCCTCTATTGCCGCGTTCAGGGCCAGAAGGTTGGTTTGATCGGCAATGGCTTCAATCTCACTCATGGTATTGGCCACTTTGTCTGCTTCAGCCACCAAACCATCTGCCGATGCCGCCGCCTTCTCTACCACTTCCGACAAAGATGTGACTCGTTTACGTCCCACTAAAATCAGATCTTTAGCGGTCGCACAGTGTTCGTTGGTTTCATTGACCTTGTGCGACGTTTCTTCGGTATTACGCACCACTTCCTGGCTGATACTCGACATTGTATCTATGGTGCGCACTATACGTTCTACTTCATTACGCTGTTGATGGATGCCATCCGCTGTGGTTTTTACCGAGGCCAGCGTATTAGTGGCAATGGTTTGTAACATGCTTGCCGCATCCTGCGAGCGTACCATCACTGTGCGTCCCATCGATTTTTGTACCCCAAGGTGGAAATCAAAGATCGACGATACTCCCTTACCCGCATAGACAAAGCGGCTAACACTATCAAAGCTACGCTGCCACTTACGTGCCAGAGCCGGGGTGACAATCAGCTCATCACGGAAGCACACAAATGCCGCCAGAGCCGGGAACAGGGCAGCAAACCCCGTGGCTACACCACCTTGCCAGGCCGCCCAAAACGCACACACCAGTACCACTAAGCTAATGCCGGTATATTTGGCTACATCGGTTAATTCAAAAGTGACACCTTTTTTGCCTTCGTTTACGGCCTGATAAAAGCGTTCAGCACGATTGATCATGTCGCGCGTCGGCTTCACCCGCACAGACTGATAACCCACTAAAGTGTCGTTTTCAAAGATCGGCGTCACAAAGGCATCCACCCAGTAATAACGACCATCCTTACACAGATTCTTTACCATACCGCGCCATGAATGGCCCTTAGCCATATGATCCCAAAGGTCTTTAAAGGCTGCTTTGGGCATGTCGGGATGGCGGACGATATTATGGTTCTTACCGACAAGTTCTTCCTGGGTATAACCAGCTACCTGACAAAAGGCTTCGTTTGCATAGGTAATAATTCCGCGCTTATCTGTAGTAGATACAAGCTCATATTTAGCGGAATAGTCGTTTTCCTGGTTAACTACATTTTGGCCACGACGCATTGAATTTCCTCAGATTTTGATCAGGTATTGCAGAGGGTTATGCTCAATATTAGGTGAAAGAAAAGCATTTTTCCTAACCCAAAAACCGCAAATACACGAATTCCTCAACGCACACCCGGAAGACATGACAAAGTCACGCCTGACGCCAGCAGGTGCGGGTTATCTGGATCAACAGAGCATTTAAATATCCCTTATTTTACTGGGTATATTCATTAGCCCGCAATCTATATCGGCATCAACCCTACAGAGTTGTAGGTATTTTTTCTAATTAAAATAGGGAGTTATTATCAATCAAAGGTATTGATACAGTTTTAGTTTACGCATTGGAGCACTGCCACCAGGCCCAGCACCAATATATCTCGAAGAATAACCCACTCAATTATTGATAACCATTCTCATTTGCATTAAGTTAATAACTGAACCACAGGAGATGCAAATGGCAAAACACTATCTATGTTCTACCCACAGAGAGTGGCTCTTCAGTCACCCTAAGGCAGCCAACGCCAGCCTGGCCGATAATCAGGAAACCGGTTTATTTTACCGGGATCGACAAATGTGGGATGAAGCGCTGCCATACCTAGGCTGCGCCTGGGAAACCGCAGAGATATTGCTTACCACCAAGGCACTTGAAGAAGTACATGCCGTGATCACTTTTACTTCCAGTGCTGTGCTGCTCGCAGATACGTATCAACGCGCCAGTCGCCAGCAGGAATCCCTACAAATATTTCAACAGGCACAAGGGCGTTTACATGGCGAACTAGCGCTAAGCTACCAGCAACCCGAGTTACAGCATTGCATCATTGAATGCATTAAAGCCCTTGGCCATGGCGCCAGCCGACCGGATTACCGACAGATGGAATACAGCGCCGCCATTCATTAAAGCGACATTGACATCCATGACCAGCTCAACCTCCAGCCTCGTTACGAATGAGTTTATCCCGCTGCAATTGCGCGCAAGCACTCTGGCGCGTTTGCTGCGCGAACACAATCTGCACATTGAAGATCTACATTGCGACAATCATCAGACAAAACAACTGCTGCATCAGCTGATACTATCAGCATCAATCGAATCAAAGCGCTAATGCGTAAGTGATCCCAGTAGCAGGCCCAGTGCAGCTTGTGGGTTGGAAGGGAAATACCAGTGTAAATATGACGCAATCAGGTTTTCTCGAACGTAAACGCCTTCACCCGTCCCGGCTCTTCGTCCCTCAGCAACCCAGGTCGGTTCGATATTCCCCACATCAGCGCTGGAGTAATGGAATGTATGTGCCATTAACTCTCCCTCTGACGTCATTAACTTTTGCCAGCCAATTGCCTGTAATTTATTCTGCATGTGAATTTGAATGGGTAACAGCTTAGCTAAGGTATATGCCTGTTCTTCGAGATCCGTGACCGTCTCCGCCAAATAAATCATCCCGCCACATTCCGCCAGAATCCGGCCAGCAAACTGACGTACGCTATTGAGATAACTTAAATTAGCAGCCAGGGCACAGGCATGTAACTCGGGGTAACCACCAGGCAGATACACAATATCGCATTGCGGTAACTCGGTGTCGGCTAAAGGTGAGGTAAACACCAGTTCAGCACCCTGCTCACGCAAAAAATCCAAATTCGCAGCATAGACAAAGCTAAACGCAGCATCTTTTGCGACCGCGATGGTTTTCCCCTGCAACCCTTTGACTGCGCCCGCTGTAGCAGGAACGGAGGGTGCTGTAAACAAGGTTTCCGGTAACATCTGAGTGACAGGCAAGCCCTCAAGCAAATCTGCGGCCATATCTAAACGTTGCTGTAACTGGCTGATTTCCTGTGCCTGAACCAGGCCTAAATGCCGTTCTGGAAAACTTAGCTTGGCGTCAAAGCGGACCGCCCCCAGCCAGCTAAGCGTTTCTTCAGCATAGCGAGATAAGCCTTCTGCGGCCATTTCACCATGGCGATCACTGGCAATTCGATTAGCGAGCGCGCCCACAACCTTAAGTTCGGGATCTGCCTTTGCCAGCCCAAATGCCAGCGCGCCGAAGGTTTCCGCCATTGCTCTGGCATCAATCACCAGCGCCACAGCGATACCAAAGGTTTTTGCCAGCATCGCCGCACTATAGTGACCGTCGTATAATCCCATCACACCTTCGATCAGAATAAGGTCTGCGTCAGTGGCGGCGTTAAACAGTAATTGCTGGCAATGTTGCTGACTCATCATACCCAAATCCAGCGAATACACCTCACTGCCACAGGCCTGTTGCAGAATCATGGGGTCAATATAGTCTGGCCCGGCTTTAAACACTTTGACTTTACGGCCCCGGCGGCTGTGCCAGCGCGCCAGGGCAGCGGTAACAGTAGTTTTACCTGATCCTGACGACGGCGCACCAATCAGTAAACACGGGCACGATACACTTATGACCTGTTCCATCTCTGTACTCCTACGCCGATAACTTGCGTGCCAGGGTATCGCGACGCACTAAACTAAATACACCTTCACTCACGGCACTGATCCCCAGCCAGAACCAGGGCTTGGCCATCGCGGCAGGTAAATAATGGAAAAAACGCTGCAGATATTCGGCCCAGTTTGCTTCAGGATAACGGCCCGATAACCAGTAAAACGCTCCATTCGAAATCACAAACGCAAGTAAGGTTGCCAGCGAGGCTATTGCGGCTAAATGCAATAACGAAGGCACAGAAGTGACCTTAAGGCCCTGACTGTAAAACCCTGCCAGCCACATCGCGCCATAGGACAGGATCAGGAAAGCATAGCTCAAGGTCATGCAATAATTACTGGTGCCTTTGTAGCTAATCAAGGCATAGTCAAAAGCAAATGCTGCCAGAAAAAATCCCGGCCAACTAAACCAGTGGCGCAGATATCGTCCGGCAAGGAAAAACACCGCAAGGGACGCGCTTGGCAGGTAAACCGCGCTGACAAAATGATGTCCACGAGTCAAATACATTGCTGCCAGCAGCAAAATGCCGATCAGTAGTCGTAATCTCGATGGTAACAGTTGAGGTTGGGTAAAGCTTGGCATGTTGTGCCCTCCGCACATGAAATAAAATCAGGCAGGAGCAGGCACAAGTCAGATAGGCACACCTATGCAGACAAGACATGCGTCACCCACCGTAACAAGTCGTATCAAAGGCCGGTATCCGGGCTCCTGAGGGCAAGCTGACTTACCTTATACGCGCCTTCCCACATTCAGCATGCAGTGACATATGCGTACAATTCCTCAATTACCGTTGCGGGGGCAGCACTGGCTTTTCATTTTGCATAAGCACCAGTTTCCCGTTTAACAAAAAAGTCAGACTCTTTTGCACCTTCGATGTAAGAATTCAAAATTATTTTATAATCAGCGAGTTATAAAATCCAACAAAGAAAACCTAAGCGCCTGCCAGACGTCTTACCTGGCACTGCCACTGTCGATTGCAAAGGTGCTTTGGCCGCATATCGCTGACGCAGTAACGCATGATTTTACGCTTCACCAATTGTTCGACAACGAGCATGTCTGCGCCGAAATAGCGTTTCGTTACTCTGCCCCGACTCATACCGTTTGCTTGACAAACACATACTTAGTTGTATATGCAACCAAAATACCTAACAGTAGGATCAATCCATGAGAAATTTTAACCAGCCAGAATCCCTGGGACATTTAAGCGGTTTATCCAGCCGTTTGTTTAACAGGCTGCTCACCAGCAGATTTCGTCAGGCAGGTATCGAATTGACGGCGGAACAATGGGGTGTATTGCTAACGTTACGTACACAGGGAACCCTTAGTCAGCGCGAACTTACCGAATTGCTGTATTTGGAAAAATCCAGCGTGAGTCGCTCCATTCAGGGCTTAGTACAACGTGCCTGGCTGCGTCAGATTACCGACCCACAAGACAGTCGCAAAAAGCTGATTAGTCTGACTGAAAAGGCCATTCTCATCGTCGAGCAATGTTCCGTTATCGCCCAAAGCGTGCTGGATGACGCACAGCAGGGAATAGAACCCGACTCACTGTCTCAGACCAGACAACAATTAAGCCAGGTCGTCGCGAATCTTCGTCGGCTCAATCAGCTTGGCGAAAGCTAAACACGCACAGATCCCGAATCAACAACACTTTACTTTACCAGGAGATAATGATGTCACAACGAAACGCTCTTATTACCGGCGGTGCACGCGGTATTGGCGCAGAACTGCCAAACGCCTTGCTAAAGATGGTTATCGCGTATTTATCAACTACGTCAACAGTGCCGACGTTGCCGAGCAATTAGCTGAACAAATTAAAGCGGACGGCGGCAGCGCCTTTACCGTTCAGGCGGATGTGCGTGATGATCAGCAAGTTCAGGCGATGTTTGATTTCATTTCCACGGAACACGGCGGCGTCGATGTACTGGTGTCAAATGCCAACATGCATTTCACCGCTAAGCCATTTACACAGCAAAGCTGGCCGGAGTTTTCGCAAAAGCTGAATGACGAATTACATGCCTCTTACGTGACCGCCCAACTGGCAGTCGAAAGCATGCTGAAAAAAGGCTTTGGTCGACTGGTGTTTATCTCCAGCACCCTGTCTGAAGCCCCCGCGCCAAGTTTTATCGCTCATGGTACCGCCAAAGGTGCATTGGATAGTTTCAGCAAATATCTGGCGCAAGAACTGGGCCCCAACGGTATAACCTCTAATATCGTCGCCCCGGGTTTGGTGTTGACCGACGCGACCGCAGAAGCACCGGAAGAATTCAAAGAAATGATCCGCAACTTCACGCCGACGCAAAGAATCGCCACACCGGAAGACGTCGCTAACACCGTCAGTTATCTCGCGAGTGAGGCAAGTTCACATATCACTGGCACCTATAACCCGGTGTGTGGTGGCGCTTATATTCAATAACGTCCGATACCGAGGTCTGGTATTAAGATGAAACAACGTTTCACCTTTACTCTGATTATGTCTTTTATCCTGTCATTGTTGATGACCCTTTGGGTGACCTTTATCAACCTTGGATTAAAAGACGGCTTTCTCGGTTTTTGGATACATGCCTGGGTACTCGCCTGGCCAGTGGCGTGGCTGATTGCCTTTTTCGCGGCCCCCATCGCCCAAAAACTAACCGCCAAAATTCACAGTTAATCAGAAAATTGCATACTCAGGTGCGGCGCAAGCCGCGCCATTATCACAGTATCGGTATAACGCCCCTGTTTAAATACTTCCATGCGCTTTACTCCCTCCGTTTCGAACCCTGCTTTTTTGTATACATGAATCGCGGCTTCATTATCAGCGTGTACTTCCAGTTCCAGACGCAAAAGCCCTAACCAGTTATCAGCCTGATCGATTGCCGCCGCCATCAGTGCTTTACCAATGCCTTTGCCGTGCCATTCTGGATGGACCGCAATCGCAATGCTGGCACTGTGGCGCATTCTGGGTTTAGGCGACTGGATTAAAGTGACATGTCCCACCACCGTTTCATCAATGACGGCCGCTAGCCCATAGTGATCAGGTTGTTCGAATAGTCGCGCAATTTTTTCGCGGCTTAGGTAAGGAACCTGACTGGTATTTTGCGAGACTTGAGGAAAACTATAGATAGCCACCACATCAGACAAGTCTGACTGATTAATATGTCTAATATGAATGTGCAAAGGGTCGTCCTCTCGTTGCCTATACAACCAGAGCATACCAATAAACTAGACTTAAGACGCGGTTTAAAAAACGATAAATGACGTCAGGAAAGTATGAATAAAGCGGGGAATGAGAAAGGCTAACACTATACTTGGAGGAAACAGTGTTAGCCCTCGAATAAACGGGAACCTAGAGAATTAGTGGCTTAAGCTAGGGCCTTCTGTAGTGTCCAGTTCAGGTAATTTACCGGTGAAAAAGCGCTTAATTTTGGCAACTAAGGCCGCAGTCATTTCAGCAACATAGGCACTACGCATTTCACGTGACAATTTCACGTAGTGGTCGATATCGATTAAACCGTTGTTGTCCAGTTTCAGTTCAGTATTTTGCATGGTTAGGCTCCGCGTTTTGGTGGTTAACTTCTACGCTGTGAATGATACGCGGGTGTTAGCCCTTGCAAAAGCGAAGCTTTCTAAGCACAATGATGAAAATAATTCATCATTACACCGATTTCATGCGCCGTTTACCGCCTCTTAACACTTTGCGAACCTTTGAAGCATCCGCTCGAAAAGCAAGTTTTGCGGGGGCTGCAGAGGAGCTTTATGTTACTGCATCTGCTGTCAGCCACCAAATAAAGACTCTTGAGGAATATTTGGGTGTTTCATTATTTTCACGAAACAAACGAAAAGTTGAGTTAACCGCTGCAGGTGAACAATATCTGACATCCATTCAGCATGCGCTCGATGAAATTGAAGTGGCCACCCATCGCCTGACCACCAACCCAGATACCAATGTGGTGCAAATCAGTGTTGCTCCCAATTTCCTTACCCGGTGGCTAATGCCGCGCATGGGGCGGTTTCAGGACCAGTATCCGGATATTGAGCTACAGATAAACGCCTCTATGGGCTTGATTGACTTCAATCGCTCCAACACCGACATGGCGGTGTATTTCGGCAACGGCGAATGGGATGACATCGAAACTCACTTTCTATGCAGTGTCAGACTGGTACCTGTGTGCAGTCCAAAAGTGATGAAAGGCCGATTTCCACTGGAAAAGCCCGATGACCTGCGTCATCACACCCTTATTTATGTCAGTAAACGCCAGTGGGAATGGCAGGACTGGTTACAGCAAGCCGGTGTAACCGGACTAAAGCCTAAAGGCAGCATGCAAATTTCCAGCAGTCAGTTAGCCACTGCCGCGGCGCAGGAAGGTTTAGGCATTGCACTGGCAGACAGCACACTTACGTCTCGCGAAATCAATGCAGGCCAGTTGATTGTGCCATTTGATATTCAGCTGGAAACCAATAAGGCCTTCTATTTGGTATATCGAAAGAGCCGTCCTCTGACAGCTGGCATGAAGGCATTTCGCGAGTGGATGATGGCGGAGATGCAAACCCCGGAAGAGCAGTTCAATCAGGAATCCACCAGCTAAATTACAAATGTTGTTCGCTCAATGCTGGTACTGCGGCTGAGGTAACAACGCTCGTTGTCAGCCCTTGCACACTGCGTAAACTCGATACCAGTCCGTCAATGCATTGCTGTATATGTTTACTGGTATTCACCAGCGTCGCCAATTCCTTACTGCTGAGGGAATCTTGTTGCAGCAATTCATAGACTTCAGCCACAAAATGTTCATGGGACAAGGCGGCAGCGGCAATAATGTTGTCCAGCTCATCATTGAGATCCGGACTGGGCGTCAGTCCAATGAGCTGAGTTAAGCGCGAAAAGTGGCGACCATCTGTCTCAATCCGGTTCATCGCAATACCCCGTAACTTTCGCACCACAGATAGCTCAAACTGCATCAGGTCTTCACGAATATCTTTCACGCACTTGAGTGCATAATGAAGTTCACGCAGCGCTTTCAGGCGTTTATGCAAGCTGCTTTTCACGGTTTCATCGCCACAATTGATATCCAGAATGAATTCCACCATGCGTCCATTCAGCTCTTTCAAACCACGATACTGGTTTTCATATCCGTGGCCAAAGTTGGCCAGCTCTTCATCGATAGCGGCCCCAGTGCGCAACCGCAGCGCTCTGGTATTGAGACCAAGACAGAGCTGGTACAAGCGGCCAAATTCTTTATCTAATGCAGCCAGCGACACAGGATCATCCGCGGCCTGGACATCGTTTAGGTAACGACACAGCGTCGGTTCGGGCTGACCAAACCAGCCAGCCAGTTTAGCTGCAAACGGGCGCAGAAAAGGCAGCATCAGCAATACGCCAATCAGATTGAAAAAACTGTGAAACGCCACCAGCCCGAATAAGGGATCCGTCAACCCAGCCAACTCAAGTAACTGTGGTAATAGAGGTAGAATAATCAGATAAGCAAATAGTGCGGTAAACAGGTTAAATATCACATGGCTCATCGCCACCCTGCGTTTGTTAGCACTGCCCTGGATCGCTCCAATCAGCATAGTACTGGTGGTGCCCAAATCCGCGCCAATAATTAATGCAGCCGCAGCAGGAAAACTCAGCACACCTGCACTTAAGGCGCTAAGGGTGATCATCATCATGGCCGAACTTGACTGAATCACCGCGGTAAACACCACACCAATCAACACAAACCAAATGCTGTGCAAATGCGCATACTGTTCGGGATGAAATACACTGGACACCGCTGCCACACTGGTTTTCATCATATCCAGGCCGAAAATCAGCAAGCCAATGGCAAACATAAACAGGCCCCAGCCTGACTGTGCATCACGGTTTCGCTGAATTAAATAGATAATCGCACCACAGCCCATCAGGGGTACATCTAACTGCGACAACGATAATTTAAATCCGAGCAGGGTGACCAGCCAGCCGGTGATAGTGGTGCCCAGATTCGCGCCGATAACCATGCCCACCGCATTGGTCAAAGGTAAGATACCCGCTCCCACCATTGCCAACACCATCAGGCCCACCATCGAGCTGCTTTGCAGAATTGCGGTGGCAAGCGTACCACTGAGAACAGAGCCAAATGACGAAGACGTTGCTTTTAACAGCATAGTGCGTAACGACGGCCCACTGATAGCTTGCAACGCTGTTTCAAGCTGATGCATGGCAAACAGAAAGATGCCAATACCCGCAATAAAATCCAGCCACAAAATCACATGCATACCCGCTAGCTAACACTTTGATAAGGTTAACTATACGCCTATTTTAAAAAAGCCTCCTTAGAACCACGCTGAACCAAAGCTGATAGAGAAAATTAACCGATTGGCTGGCCACGGCTGACGAGAAATCCCAATGCGGAACGACTACCATGCAACCGGATTTTTTGATTGGCTTCAAGCTTGCTCCACTCGGATTTCGTAAACCCCAGACAAACATAATCAAAATACTGAGACTGATACTCTTTAAGATGTATTTTTCCTGTGCAGTATTTATTGCGGTAATGGCGTGGCAATGACGCCACCGTTAACACCTCAGTGACGTCATGTTTTTCCAGTACATAAAGATGCAGAGCAATCGGCAGTAAACGAAAGGTCGTGTACATCAGGACCAAAGAGAGCGTTAACGCAGTGATCAGAACCATTACATAATGTCGGCCTGAACCTGTGGCAATAGGTTGCTTACCAGATGTGACCAACCCCGAATTGACGTTACGCAAGTACGCAGGTCGGAGATAGTAATATATGCCGCCCAAGCACCCGCAGATGCCGACAAAAATGGCAGACCATTTAAATCCGCCCAGATACGTGTTCTCAAGTAAAAAAGAGTGAAAGTAAGCCGGTAATAACATCGCACCGGCTACAACCCCTATGCAAATTAATGCAAACAGGCCAAGCACATGCCGCTGTTGTTGTGCCGGTGTTGGGTCTTCGAGAAATAAATACTCCGCAGGTTCCTCGACCTCTGGATTGGCAGCCAGTGCCTGCTGTATAAGTGCAACTCGCTCGGGATAATTCTCCTTATCAATGTGCTCCAGAGCATCAATAAGTTCTGCTTTTGTATAACGACTGTAATCAGGTTCCACAACATCCCTTTCATCTGCTCTGCGACAGCTTAATCAATTTAACATTTAAAAATCATAGACCTACGCTGAACATTAATCAGGCGTTGGCGAGAAAGCAACCACTTATTCGGTGTGTTCCGGGTTCAGCGAATTGATATCATGAAATAACAGAGACCATCTGGTACTCAGCACAACAAGTACCAGATGTTGCAGGATAAAATCAGACAGGATTAGAGGGTCTTCATATATTCTACCAGGGCCCATTTATCTTCGGCAGATAGCTCGGTGCCGTAGGTATGGCCAGCATTTGAGCTGCCTTTGATTTCTGTGCCATCAGTATCAAATACCTGAAACTGAGATAATCCTTCACTGGTGACATAGCCGACATTCACCGGATCAAATTCTCTGCTACCGACCCAGAAATTGCCTGGCCGATTAGCCGGGGCCTGCAATAAATCCCACAAACTGGGGACAGAGCCATTATGCAGATAGGGCGCTGTCGCCCATATACCATTCAGCGGGCGGCCTTTGTACACCAGTACCTGCATGTCGTCCTTGTTAAGCTCAACAAAGCCACCATCACGAATCGCACTATGCAAACGACTCAGTTTTTCCCTCGCTTCCAGATGTTGCTGCATAAATCCTTCAAGCGTTTTCTCATCGGCGTTAACTGTGGAGGATTTTTCCGGTGCCAGCCCGGCTTTAATGGCGGTGATCGGATCTTTCAGCACAACTCCCACCACGCCATTTACCGGTACTTCAATCGCAGGCGCTTCAGCGCCAAAACGATCTCCCAGTAATACCATGTCTTTGACGCCTTCCAAGACCAGAGTTTTGGCTGAATATAACGCCGCATTAGCCGCGGTAGCAGAGTCGGTACCAACTTCCGACAGCGGCGTTTTAGCCGCAACATAGTCTTTACCTTCATCACTGCGCGCAACCACCTGATGGCAACTGACACACTGCTGCTGATATAACTTTTCCCCCTGAGCGGCCTTCTCAACGTTAATGGCAGGGAAATAGGCCTCAGGCCATTGCGGTGATCGCAGTGCTTTTACCCAGGTTTCCAGTTCACCTAAGCCATGCATATCGACACTGGAACTATAAGTGACCTTGATCCCAATCAGGCGTTTCCACCAGGGAGCTTCATTGATTTCCAGTTCGCCAAAGACCCCCACTACTTCGCCAATATTACGTACCAGCGGCCCGACAATAGGTGTGTTGGGAGCCGAAGCATTCCACTGCACTACGTCAGACTGGTGAGTTCCCCATAAAAATGGATATGACACAGGTGCCGCCGGTACATTGTTATTACTCACGTCATGTAAGGCGAAAGCCGTACCCGCATTTTGAATATTACCGAAGGCATCCAATCGGGCCCAACTGGTAAAGTCTTTGGCATAGCTGGCCGGTAAAGCGTTGACCTGCTGGCGCTCGGTTGCAGCAAGAGCCAGTTCAAGCAACTGATTACGTAAGTCCTCGGCACTGTCTTCATCATACTCGTCTGCCAGTACCCGCCTGGCAAAGCGGGTGAACTTTGCATCGTCTTGCTGTGTGGCATTTAATGCTGCCACCAAACGATCGTAAAACAGAACAAAGTTAGCCAGGGTCGGGGCACCTTCAATCAACAGCTTGTTACCCTGATAATCCAGCTGATTGGTGTGGCATGCGGCGCATGTCATCCCAACCCAGGCGGTATCGGTCTTAGCGTCATTAGCCAAAGCAAAGCCTATTGGCAGACCAGCCGGATTCAATGCTGAGCTATTGGCAGGTAGATAGCGCAAATACTCCATATGCGTACTATCCCTAAACAGCGTCTCGTTATCTGGTTGTTCCAGCCAGGTAAACCAGGTGTATGGCATGATCCGCGAGCCCTGGCTGGTAAACCAGAACAACTGGCGTATCTGTGGGCTCCAGGCCTGTTCTAATTCCAGCCGCTGTGGCACAGGCCCTTCCGTCGGTACAGTTGCCACCTCGGCCTGATCAGCCCCCATGTAGCGTGATTCAAATAATCCGCAACCCGTCAGTGTCGTAATACCCAAACAACTAATTACAGCTAAACGCGTGATAGTAGACATGTGCTGCCTTTCCTTATGCTAACCACACAAAACTTACAGCCAGATAGTCTGCGAAGAGGGGTGAATAGAGATATGAGTATAGTTAGCCAGGCAAGATAACGCGGGGAGGAAGGGGATTAAATTTTCGTGTCAGTAACAGATCCCCGCTCGCCTGCAATGAAAACCAATGCTTTTCATTACCTTATCCGGCAAGGTGAGAATTTAACGTCATACTTAATGGCATCAAACATTATCGGATGAAGCAAGAGGACAAAGGTATTGGTCACACGCATTTGGATATTCCTCTGGGTCTTCCCCCTGTGCCAATTGGGCTTAGTTGGCTGTCTACCAGCCAACTCCGAGTTAACCCGTATACAAAGTCGACCAATTGCATCTGGGCAGACTAAAAAAACGGGCGAAGCACCTCTGGGCCTGGGTGAACAACGCTGGATTAACCGCACCTCCGCCTGGCGAGATGGCCTTGTATACATTCCAAACGCCGCCGCAAATGGCAAAGCGATCCCTTTGCTTGTGTGGTTACATGGTGGTGGAGGCAGTGCCAGTCAGTATTCTTATCTGCTGCCGATTGCGGAAAAGTATGGCATCGCTCTGTTAATCCCAGATGCCAGACACAACACCTGGGATGGCATTGATAGCCCGTTTGGTCCGGATGTGACATTTCTCGATAAAGCTCTGCAAACCGTCTATTCAAAGGTCAATATTGATCCCTGCAAACTGGCCCTTGGTGGACTCTCCGATGGCGGTTCCTATGCGTTAGCACTGGGCCGCAGTAATGGTGATTTGTTTACCCATATTATCGCCGCCGCACCATGGCGCCTGGCGCCGCCATCCAAACCTGTTGGTCGGCCGCCCATTCTGCTATTACACGGCCGCAAAGACACTGTCTACCCAATTCAGCATACCGAGTGGTTTTTGCAGCCCGACTTGCAAAACGATGGTTATGACGTGACGTTTGTCGCCTTTAACGGTCCTCACTGGGTACCCGCACCTATAGCTGAGATGGCGATGCAGTGGCTTATTGCCACCCCAACGCCAGCCTGTGAGGGCAAATCTGAGCCAGTCACAAACGACAGCTTCTAGAAAGGTAAATTGAAATCTCAAGCAGTACCCGGCAGGCTAAAAAAGCTACCACTCAATTAAATTTCATATGTTTTAGCAAGTTACAGTCATTGTTATTGAGAATCATTTTTGTTAACGTCCGCAACCAATTCAGTGCGTAAGTCACTTTTCCCTTTGTTTTTGCCGCCTGCTTTACCCTTATTTGAGGGTAAAGGGTTCTATGGTTGGTATATTGTTGGAGTGTTTGCAGATGTCCTCAAGATCCCCGTTTCATGCCTCTTTTTTATCATTGGCCGTTACCTCTGGCTTAATGGCGCAAGCCGCAATTGCCGCCGACACACAAGATATTGAACACGTTGAAGTCAGCGCGATCCGTCAGCCTTTTCGTGGTGATGTGCCACTAAAATCACAGCCACAGGCGGTTGAAGTATTATCTGCGGAAATTTTAGAGGATGCCGGCGTCACCAGCTTTTTAGATGCATTAGATCTCTCTGCTTCAATCAGCCGTCAGAACAACTTTGGCGGGGTCTGGGACAGCTTTGCCGTGCGCGGCTTTATCGGTGACGAAAACGTTCCATCTGGCTATCTGGTCAACGGCTACAACGCGGGGCGTGGTTTTGGTGGCACCCGCGATACTGCCAATGTTGAAAGCATCGAAATTCTTAAAGGCCCGGGTTCTGCCCTGTATGGCCGCTCTGAGCCAGGCGGTACAGTTAACATCATTACCAAAAAGCCCACCTTTGCGCGCGAAGGTTACTTGCAGGCCAGTGCCGGACGCTGGGATAACTACCGACTGGAAGGCGATTACACAGACAAGCTGACAGACACACTGGCGTTTCGCATTAACGGCGCCTACGAAGATAAAGGTAGCTTTCGTACTCCGATTGATTCCAAGAAGCTGGCACTGACCCCCTCACTGTTATGGCAAATCAGCGATGCGACTAAGCTCAGCTATGAACTGGAATACGTTGATCAGGAAACGCCGTTCGACCGCGGTATTGTTGCCATTGACGGCGATATATCCGCCTTACCCGTGACGCGTTTTCTGGGTGAAGCCAGCGATGGCGCCAATCAAATCGACGTATTGGCCCATCAGCTAACAATTGAACATCAACTGGGTAGCTGGAACCTGTTAGGCGGCCTTAACTTTCGCGATACGGGCTTAGAAGGTTACTCCAGCGATCCTGAGTTGGTATCCGCTCGTCAGTTGCTTAACACAGATGGCCAAACCCTGAGCCGTCAGCACAGCTATCGTGATTTTGATTCCACTGATCTTTCAGCCCGTATTGAAGCAAGCGGTCAGTTTGCGTTTGCCGGTATTACCCATCACCTGTTAATCGGTGCCGATGGTTATCATTTCGAGTTTGATAAGTACTGGGAACGCTATCGTCCAACAGCCGGCGACGATACGTACAGCATTAACGTGTATGCCCCTGTTTATGGTCAAACAGCCCCCGCAGGCACACTGCTGTACGATCAAACCGAAACTCAGGACAGCTACGGCATTTACCTGCAAAACCAGATGGACTTAAGTGCACGCTGGAAGTTATTGCTGGGCGGCCGCTTCGACAGCTTTGAACAAACCATCGAAAAACATAACACCAGCACTTCTACCGAGCAAAAGCAGGATGTGTTCAGCCCCCGTGCAGGCCTGGTATTCGAGTGGAGCAACCAAATCAGTTACTACGCCAGCTATGCCGAAGGCTTCCGCCCCAATACCGGCTCAGATTACCGTGGCATCGCGTTCGAACCAGAACTAAGTAAATCACTCGAAGCCGGAGTGAAATTTGATTCCGCTCTGGTATCAGGTAATGTGGCCTTGTTTAGCGCGAAGAAGAGCAATGTGCTCACCGCGGATCCAGTCAACTCTGGCTATTCCGCCGCACTGGGCGAAGCCGAAAGTGCTGGTATTGAGGTAGATCTGAATGCCAGTCTGACAGACAACACCCTGTTGCTGGTGTCGTACGCCTACACAGATGCCAAAACTGCTAATGATGTGATCAATGCCGACTGGGGCGTGAATATCCCCAAAGGCAGCCGTTTGATCAATATTCCTAAGCACACCGCCACTGTTACAGTAAAACACGACACCACCCTGTTCGGTCGTGATACCAGTGCCGGTGCCACTGTGCGTTATGTGGATGACCGCCTGGGCGAAACCATCGACCCAAGCTATGTGCTGCCCTCTTATACCTTGGTAAACCTGTTCGGCACCTACGCCGCAGCGCCTAATATCAGTGTACAGGTAAACGTCACTAACCTGTTTGATCAGGAATATTATGTCAGCTCCTACTCCGCCCTGTGGACCATGCCAGGTGAACCACGCAGCTACAAAGTAAGCGTGAAATATCAGTTTTAACCTGCTTATAGAAGAGCCCCTACCCGGGGCTCTCTGATATCGCATCCGTATGCGGCACCCTACTCTGAGCATATTTCACACAAATCCTGTACAGCAATCCTTTTTAAACAAACAAATTTCTGATAAAAGTCCTACATAACTCTCGGATGAGAAAGGAAAAAGTAGGTATGGATTCCGATCAGAATGACCTGGATGCTCTGCTGCAAAAAGCAGAGATGGAGTTGCAAAACAATCCGCAACAATACAAAAACCGATTACTGCAGTACTCACTCCTGGGCTATGGCGTCATTCTGATTATCACCGCCATTTTACTTGGCCTGGTGTCTGTCAGTGTCGTGCTTGCACTCTCAAGTACCATGTTCCTGCTACTGCTGTTAAAGAAGAAGCTCATTTTTCCGTTACTCGTATTTGCCTGGGTATTGTTCAAGTCCATATTCGTCTGGGCACAGAAGCCACATGGCATCAAAATCACCAAAACACAAAGCCCAGAACTCTTCGCCTGTATAGAAACGCTAACAACCGAGTTATGCTGCCCCAAGATCCATCAGGTAATCATTACTCCTGAATTCAACGCAGCGTTAGCGCAAACCCCCAGAGGTTTTGCCCTTGGATTCACCCATAACACCCTTATTTTAGGATTCGAGTTGCTCATGTCGTTAAATGCAGATGAGCTGAAATCCGTTATCGCCCATGAACTTGCACATTTATCTGGGAACCATAGCAAGTTTCACGGCTGGATTTATCGTACGCGGGAAAATTTCCAAAACATCCTATTCAATCTGGAACAACATAATAGCTGGACAACCGCGCCTATTCGTAAGTTTTTCAAATGGTATAGCCCGAGATTTGCGGCCTATTCCTTTGCCCTGGCCAGATTAAATGAATACGAAGCAGACGCGCAGGCTGCCAGGCTCACCTCTGCACACACCCTTGCCTCCGCACTAATCAAAACCTCGGCTTACAAAGACTTTATTCTTAGCAAACACTGGACCCCATTTAATCTCACCATAATGGATACCCCCACGCCAATGCAGTTACCCTATGCTGGGTTAGTGTCCTTTTTGCAGCAAAACCGCCTAACCGTCCAGGAAGCCAACGACGCCATTTCCTTTTCAAAAAAAGAAACAACAAGCTATCTGGACACACATCCCTGCCTGACGGACAGATTATCGGCATTGTCAGAGCAAAACATGCAATTTAGCCCTACCGCAGAAAGTGCAGGTCGGTACTTTTTTGGCGATGGTATCAATCAAATGGCGGAACTCATCGACAGGGAATGGGAAGCACTTAATGCAAAAAGCTGGCAAGAGAAGTACGAGCAAATTCAGCAAGAGAAATGCTTGCTTCACACCCTGCAAAACAAAGATCAAGTTACGTTGAATCAGCAGGATTCTTGGTCACTCGCCACATTATCTGAAAAATTCACACCGGAACAACCTGCCCTGCCACTCTATCAGGCCTATTTACAAAAATTTCCTGATGACGTTGCCTGCCAATTTGCCATCGGTCGCTTATTGCTTGCAGAGAATAATGACATGGGATTAGAGCTTCTGGAAAAAGCTTCTGCTAAACATGAGTTTACAGAACAAGCTGCACATGCAGCCTATACTTACCTTATTATGAACAATAGAGCTGATGACGCGAACGTCTGGTTCAACAAGTTAAGCCACTTAGAGGAAGTAGGTTATCAGGCAAGCATTGAACGCCAGATAATTAGTATTAAAGACGGCTTTTACACCTCAGAGGATCTGGTCGAATCCATTCAGCACCTGATAGTTCAAATCCAATCAAATAAGAAAGTCAAAGCCGCCTGGGTCATGCAAAAGCAAGTTAGTTATTTTACCGACAGTCCCGTTTATGTTTTCGTAATTGAAGCTAAACGTGGATTTTATCTTGCGGATAATTTGCCTGAGAAAATAATAAATGCCCTAACCCTTCGGGATACTGAAACTGTCATAGTCCTTACCAAAGGGCAGAATAGACGGCTGTTCAACAAAATTAAAAAATTGGGTAAAAAGGTCATTTAAATTAAGCCGCGACATGCATTTCAGAAGCAAAAAACCCGGCCTAAGCCGGGTTTTTTATGGATTTAGCGAGATGCCAATGTAAGGAAAATGTCCTTACATCATGCCTCCCATACCACCCATGCCGCCCATATCTGGGGCACCAGCAGATTCAGGCTTAGGCGCATCAGTTACCATACATTCGGTAGTGATCATCAGGCTGGCGATAGACGCAGCGAATTGCAGAGCAGAACGGGTTACTTTCGTTGGATCCAGGATACCCATTTCCAGCATATCGCCGTAAGTATCGTTACCGGCGTTGTAACCGAAGTTACCTTCACCGTTTTTAACTGCGTTAGTTACCACAGATGCTTCGGCACCGGCGTTGGTAGAGATTTGACGCAGAGGCGCTTCCATCGCACGCAGAGCCAGTTTCACACCGTGAGTCTGGTCTTCGTTTTCACCAACAACGTCTACCAGTTTAGCGGCAACACGCACCAGGGCAACACCACCACCAGGGACTACGCCTTCTTCAACCGCAGCACGAGTGGCGTGCAGGGCATCTTCAACGCGCGCTTTTTTCTCTTTCATTTCTACTTCAGTGGCTGCGCCAACTTTGATTACCGCAACACCGCCAGCCAGTTTAGCCAGACGCTCTTGCAGTTTTTCTTTGTCGTAGTCAGAAGTAGATTCTTCGATTTGTGCACGGATTTGCGCAACGCGGCCCTGGATAGCAGCTTCTTCACCTGCACCATCAACCACAGTCGTGTTGTCTTTGTTGATAACAACGCGCTTAGCAGTACCCAGGTCTTCCAGTTGGGCTTTTTCCAGCTCCAGACCGATCTCTTCAGAGATAACAGTACCGCCAGTCAGTACCGCGATGTCTTGCAGCATGGCTTTACGACGGTCACCGAAACCAGGTGCTTTCACCGCAGCTACTTTCACGATACCGCGCATGTTGTTCACAACCAGTGTCGCCAGGGCTTCGCCTTCAACGTCTTCAGCGATGATCAACAGCGGTTTACCTGCTTTCGCAACGCCTTCCAGCACTGGCAGCAGTTCACGGATGTTAGATACTTTTTTGTCAACCAGCAGGATAAATGGGCTATCCAGTTCTACTGTGCCGTTTTCCTGGTTGTTGATGAAGTAAGGAGACAGGTAACCGCGGTCGAATTGCATACCTTCAACCACGTCCAGCTCGTTTTGCAGAGCCTGACCTTCTTCAACTGTGATCACGCCTTCTTTACCTACGCGCTCCATAGCGTCGGCAATGATAGTACCTACTTCTGCGTCAGAGTTAGCAGAGATAGTACCTACCTGAGCGATAGCTTTAGTGTCAGCACAAGGTACAGACAGGGCTTTCAGTTCGATCACAGCAGCAGCAACAGCTTTGTCGATACCGCGCTTCAGATCCATTGGGTTCATGCCCGCAGCAACAGATTTCAGACCTTCAGTTACGATAGCCTGGGCCAGAACGGTTGCAGTAGTTGTACCGTCACCAGCCTCGTCGTTGGCTTTAGACGCAACTTCTTTCACCATTTGTGCGCCCATGTTTTCGAACTTGTCTTCCAGCTCGATTTCTTTGGCCACAGATACACCGTCTTTAGTGATAGTCGGTGCACCGAAAGATTTGTCTAGCACCACGTTACGGCCTTTAGGACCCAGGGTTACTTTAACTGCGTTTGCCAGGATGTTTACGCCATTTAGCATTTTTACGCGGGCGTCATCACCAAAACGTACGTCTTTAGCTGCCATATTCTTAATTCCTCTAAATTCTTAAATTCGCTTAATTCGAAAAAGGGGGGTCTTATTCAACCACTGCCAGGATGTCGCTTTCGCTCATGATCAGCACTTCTTCGCCATCCAGCTTCTCGGTTTTCACGCCGTAGCCATCGTTGAAGATCACGATATCGCCAACTTTAACGTCCAGAGGGCGCACTTCGCCGCTATCCAGAATGCGACCGTTACCAACAGCGATCACTTTACCGCGAGTAGATTTTTCCGCGGCAGAGCCAGTCAGTACGATGCCACCAGCGGATTTGCTTTCTACTTCTTGACGCTTAACGATAACGCGATCGTTTAAAGGACGGATTGCCATTTTCAAATCTCCTGAAAATTCCAAATTAAGGATATTTATAAACCCGATCTCTCGGGAAGTTAGTGAACAACCCCCAATTGGGGGCGGTTTTAAATTGTCTGGCAGGATAGATGGGGATAGCCTTAGTTATCTCAAGGTTTTTAACAAAAAAAATTTGAAAAAAAATTGCTGTAGAAAAATTTTCTTGTCAAACCTATAGTTAGCGAAACGTGTCTGAGCTTTGCAATCGGCAAAAAAACAGGTCCACGATTAAGATGTACGTATAAGACCATGCCAAATAACGAAGCTTAAGGGATTCTTAAGATACGTTTGCCATACTTGGTTATTTGCTTTCATCTTATTTGTTTGGACGTAGACATGAGCGCAAGCACTTCCGTTGTTATCCCCGCCAAAAACGAACAGGACAATATCCTGCCATTACTGACTGAAATTAATCGCGCTGTTGGCGACCGTGCTGAGCTTGAAGTCATCTACATCAACGATGGCAGTACCGACAGTACTGCTGCGCGCCTGGAACAGGCAAAGACTGAGTTTCCCTGGCTAAAGGTTATCACTTTAAAAAGCTCGGTGGGTCAAAGTACCGCCGTATATTTAGGCGTGCAGTATGCCAAAGGTGATCTGATTGCCACGTTAGATGCCGATGGCCAGAATGATCCCGCCGATATCCCCGAAATGCTGCGTCTGGCAGAACAGTATTTGCCAGCCAAAGACTTTTGCATTGCTGGCTTTCGTCATAATCGCCATGACACCCTGTGGAAACGCTTGCAAAGTAAGTTTGCCAACAAAATTCGTAGCTTTTTATTAAATGATCATACGCCTGACACAGGTTGTGGGTTAAAAGTATTTCCACGAGCCACTTTTTTGCGTTTGCCTTATTTCGATCATATGCACAGATTTTTACCTGCTCTTATTCAACGCCTGGGCGGCGATGTAGTGATTCACCCGGTCAACCACCGTCAGCGCATGGCTGGCCAATCAAAATACGGCATGCTCAATCGCGCCTTTGTGGGTCTGGTCGATATCTTTGGTGTGATGTGGCTACAACGCCGTAATCGCTATATAGATGCGAAGCACTGGGAACAAAATCATGGATAGGCAAGGGAACAGCATCTCTTTAAGATGGTGGGCGAAATCCACTTTCATCTTTGTTTTGCTTATGCTTGCAGGTACCTGGCTTAGCCAGTTCGCCCCCATTCAGGAATTAATTGATCACTGGCAGGCGGCCTACGCCAGCATGCCTCCGCTTGAAGCCGCGCTATATTTTATCGGTCTGTTTGCCCTGCTCAGTGCACTGGCAATCCCAAGACAAGTGGCAGCATTCAGTGCAGGTTTCGCATTTGGTGTAATTAAAGGCGCGTTAATTTCCGCTGTAGCGGTGCTGTGTGGTGCCATCATTAGCTTTTATGTTGGCCGAACTATCCTGGTTCATACACCGCTACGTCGCTGGCTACGGGAAAAACCGGGGATAGATAAATTTTTGACCACAGATACTTTTTATAAAACCCTGTGCCTGCGCTTCTTTCCCCTTGGTAATAATATGCTCACCAACCTGCTGGCAGGTACGGCGAATACGCCTCCCGCGCCATTTTTTGCAGCCTCTTTTATTGGCTATTTACCGCAAATGTTGGTGTTTGCCCTGGCAGGCTCTGGCATTGCCGTTGGGTCCAGCGAAAAAATTATCTTGGGTGTCGTGCTGTTTGCTATTTCTACAGGTCTGAGTTTTTACCTATACAAGCGCAATAAAACTGCCCGCCAGTTAAAACAACAACTTGATATTACCAGTCATTAAATGAAATCCAGCAACTCCATTACCCAGCGCCAGGGGTTATTCTGGCTGCTCGCGATTGTGCTTATTTTAGCCGGAGTCGGACTACGTTCGCCCTGGCCAGCCGATGAGCCACGTTTTGCCCAAATCGCCATGGAAATGGTGCACAGCGGCCAATGGTTTTTCCCCCTGCGAGGTGGAGAGCTTTATCCAGACAAACCGCCCTTGTTTATGTGGGCAACGGCCCTGTTTTATTTCCTTTCAGGCAATATAAACTGGGCATTCTTGATCCCAAATGCCTTATTTAGCTTACTTTCTTTGTATCTGGTGAAAGATTTAGCCAGCCGTTTATGGGATGAACGTATCGGCCTGCGCGCTGCCGCACTGTTGCTATTCACCCTGCAATTCACCCTGCAGGCAAAAACTGCCCAAATTGATGCCATGGTCTGTGGTTTTATCACCCTGGGTTGTTATGGCTTAATGCGCCATTTATTGCTTGGTCCTGACTGGCGCTGGTACACACTTGGCGGATTTTTTATGGGCCTGGGTGTCATCACTAAGGGAGTGGGTTTTCTGCCATTGCTGATGCTTATCCCATACGTGATAGCGCGATGGCGTCAGCCGCAGCAAAACGAAATTCGGGGGAGCTGGCAATGGGCATTAGCGCCAATTGCCATGCTGGTGGGCATAGGACTATGGCTGATACCAATGATATGGCTGACCAGTGCCGGTGATGACCCTGCTCTGCACGCTTACCGTGACAACATTCTGCTAAAACAAACCGCTAAACGTTATGCCGACTCCTGGCATCACATTAAGCCATTTTGGTATTACCTGGTGAGTGTAGTCCCCGCCTTCTGGTTGCCCATGAGTGCGATGCTCCCCTGGCTTGCCCCCAAATGGTGGCAGGCACTAAAAGCCCAGGATCGCCGTATTTTGTTACCCCTAGGTTGGATCATCTTACTGCTGGTATTTTTCAGTCTAAGTCCGGGCAAACGCGGTGTGTATATTCTGCCAGCACTGCCCATGCTGGCACTGATTAGTGCGCCATATTTATCCGCCATATGCAAACGTCGCGGCTTTATTTGGCTGCTACAGGGCATAATTGCGGTTATATCTGTGCTGTTGCTGGTTCTGGCCGTGCTGGGTGTAATGGATTCACATCTATTGACCAAAGCTCTGGCGGAATATCATGCTCGCCCCTGGGGCGCCATTTTCCTGCTGGCGGTTGGCGGACTATCTTGTGTAACCCTCTGGCGCCGTCGCGTACTTACCAGTTGGCCAGTGTTTGTTAGCTTGATTTGGTTGGTTTACAGCTTGTGGTTGTGCCCGCTACTGGAACAGGACCGTACTCCGAAAAACCTGTTTACCAGTATGCAGCAGCAAGTGCCTGAAGATGCAGAACTGTTGCTCACGGAAGTAAAAGAGCAGTTTTTGCTGTTTTCTCCTTATGTCACCTCACATATGGGGGCGCACACGCCGATGGAGAAGCAGGTATACCTGGCCTGGCAATGGCTAAACCATCACCCTAAAGGATACATGTTGGTAGATGAGAACAATGCCGCACTGTTTGGTAAGTGCCTGGAAACCGACGATAAGCTGGATTTGGGCTTTGCCCATCGCCAGCATTGGCTACTGTTACATACTCCTAAACCAAGATGCGTAGCACCTGTTAGCCCTTCACCCATCTATACAAGACCTTATCAGCCAAATTTTTAAGGTTTCTTAAGCTTGTTTTAAGCAAGTAAATTTATGCTCCTGTCTACGATATCAAGGACAGGAGCCTTTCAATGCCATTACTTTCCCGTCTGCCGCGCGTTGCAGGCATGCTGCTTACGGTAATTAGCCTTAGTCTGATAAGTCAGGTCAGTGCTGCCACACCCGCGCCAGATTTTGCTCTTAAACATGCGCAATTACCGGCCAAACTTTCCGATCTGAAAGGCCAGGTGATTTATCTGGATTTCTGGGCTTCCTGGTGTAAACCCTGCCGTCAGTCATTTCCTTGGATGAACCAGATGCAGCAAACCTACGCCGATAAGGGACTGCAAGTATTAACCATCAATCTGGATACCGAGTCCGAATTAGCTCAACAGTTCCTGGCGCAAATTCCAGCAAACTTTCCGATTGTGTATGACCCCGAGGGCAATATTGCCGAACAATATGCACTGGTAGGCATGCCCAGTAGTTACCTGATTGATGCCGATGGCATCATTCGTTATCGCCACAAAGGCTTTTTCACTCAGCAAACTCCGCGCTATGAGCAAGAAATCCAGCAACTGTTGCAGGAACGAGGATCACACTAATGCAGAAATTACTTTCACGACTGCTGTTACTTAGCATGCTGACGTCATTAGGCGGCTGCGCCAGTTTGGGTGTTAAACCCTGGCAGCGCGATTTACTGGCCAAAAAAGAAATGGCGTTGGATGCAGAAGGCGTCGATTTAGGCCTGGACGACCACATTTACTTTTCAAAAGAAGCCACCAGTGGCGGCCGTGCATTTGCCGGGGGAGGTTGTGGATGCAACTAAGCAATAAAGGCTCTATCGCCAGCGCCTTGGCGACGGCCACCTGTTCACTGCTGGCGAGTCAGTCTGTAGCCGCAGAAACCCCTTCGGATCCAAATCCATGGCAATTTGATACTGCGCTTTTGTATTACGGCGAGACCGATCGTGTTACCGCCATTGAGGGTGTTATCAATGCCAGTAAAGATTTTGGTGATGAACATATCTTCAACGGTAAGCTGGTGATCGATGCCCTTACCGGGGCATCGGCAACTGGTGCGGTGGCTCAGCCATACGCTCAAACCTTTACCCGTCCATCCGGCCAGGGTCAGTACACCATAGGGGCAAATGAAGTACCGTTGGATGATACCTTCCACGATACCCGTTTACAGGTCAGTGGCCAGTGGACCCAACCCATCAGTGAAAACTACCGGGTCAGCGGTGGCTTACAGATGTCTAACGAATATGACTACCAGTCGATCGTATTAAACGGCTCCATCGCCCGTGACTTTAACCAAAAAAACAGCACCTTATCACTGGGAATGTCTTACGCCTTCGATACCATCAAGCCGGAAGGTGGCTTACCTGTCGCGTTTAGCAGCATGGCTGTATATGACGATGATGAGTACGAAAGTGAAGACGAGTACGATGACGACTACAATGCCACCCGCAATGATGACAGCGATACCAAGAATACACTGGATTTGATGCTTGGCTATACCCAGGTGATTAACCGTCGCACCATCATGCAATTTAACTACGGCATTTCGAAAGTGGATGGTTACACCACAGATCCCTTCAAGGTGCTCAGCGTGGTAGACAGTGAAGGCTATACCCAGGCTAACTTATATGAAAATCGCCCGGACTCACGGACTAAGCAGAGCTTCTTCTGGCAAACCAAATATGCGGCAGACGTTGGTGTGGCAGATATCTCGTATCGCTTTTCAACGGACGACTGGGAAATTGATTCGCATACCGTTGATACCCGCTTCCGCTTTTACTTATCCGAAAACAGCTATTTGCAACCCCATTTTCGTTACTACAGACAATCGGCGGCAGACTTCTATCGTCCGTTCCTGCTGCAGGACCAGGCAATCCCGGAATATGCCAGTGCCGATTACCGTTTAGGTGAAATGACGGCCTATACCATCGGCCTGAAATACGGAATGACCCTGGAAAACGGTGATGAGCTTGGTTTCCGCCTGGAGTATTACCAGCAAGATCCTAAAAATGCAGGATTCAATGCCCCGGGCGTATTACAGCAAATGGATCTTTATCCTAGCGTAAAAGCCATTATTGCCCAGGTGAACTATCGCTTCTAATTGGTATAAGCTGTAGCAATGAAACATCAGCCTATAACCACTGCGCTCCCACAATCGCCCTGGCAACTTTATCGCCGGGGCGATTATCTTGTTGGCAGTTTTACTGCCATGGCCAGCCCCTGTGAGCTGCTGATGGATACGGTTGATTTGGCCCTTGGCCAGTCACTCACCGAACTTGCATGGCGCGAATGTCAGCGGATTGAAGCCAAATTCAGCCGCTACAAACCCGACAACCTAATGGCAAAACTCAACGCCAGTAACGGAAAGCCTGTCAGCCTTGATGCCGAAACCCATAGCCTGCTGTCGTTTGCCCAAACCTGTTTTGAACTCAGCGAGGGCATGTTCGATATTACCTCCGGCGTATTACGCCGGGCCTGGACCTTTGACGGCTCCGACAGACTGGCGGAAGCAAACGCTGTCGAAGCGCTGTTGCCCTTGATCGGCTGGAATAAGGTCACCCTCGATAACCACAGCCTTACCTTGCAACCCGGCATGGAACTGGACTTAGGCGGTATCGGTAAAGAGTACGCCGTAGATCGGGTTTCGCAGCTATGTCAGCAGCAGGCGCCTGAGTTATCTGTAGTGGTGAATTTCGGAGGCGATATTCAGGTGACCCGGCCTCGACGACACCAGGCCTTTTGGCAAATCGGCATTGAAAATCCGGATCCAACCAGCCCAGCCCCGTTAATTCTGCAAATTAGAGGCGGCGGTCTTGCCACCAGCGGTGATGCCCGGCGTTTTCTACTCAAAGATGGCGTACGCTACAGCCATATTCTCAATCCCAAAACAGGGTATCCCATTATCAATGCGCCGCGTTCGGTAACGGTAGCTGCGGGCCATTGTACCCAGGCAGGTTTGCTCGCAACACTCGCCTTACTGCATGGTGACGAAGCCCGGACATTTTTAGATCAGCAAGGCGTCAAATACTGGTTACTTAATTAGGGCCTGTTGCGCGTTGCAGCACATATTTGCCGCTTAACCCTTCTTTACATGGGTTTTACCTCAGCCTGACAGTCACTCTGGAACTGTTACCGCTAAGATGGCTCTTACTATCAGCGAACATCACAACCCTTTAGAGATGCTATGAAACGGATAATTTTCACACTTGCCGCAGTATATCTCGGCTTTCACGGTATGGTTTCTGCCCAGTCCGGGCCACCCAATGGTCGCCCAGGTGGCAACATGCAAAAGCTAGATATGACCAGCTTATTTAGCGCACTGGATGAAGATGGTGACGGAGCCATCAGTAGCGAAGAATGGCTTGCCGCAGGCGTATCTGAACGTTTCTTTGGCATGGTTGATCGTAATGGCGACGACGCAGTGAGTGCTGCTGAACTGAGCGGTGCCCGCGTGCCACCGCCCATGGATGAAAACGAAGATGGCATCCTGACACTGGACGAAGTACTGAGCTTCGAAGCCAATATGCCGGCCGGCGGCCCAGGTGGTCGTCCGGGTGATGACGATGACAGACCAGAACTACCGAGTGGTAATGACAGTTGGTAATAGAAAGGCGCCCTTAGGCGCCTTTTTGTTCGTTCAGCGATTCGCTCAGAAGAACCCCAGAGGGCTGGTGCTGTAACTGACCAGCAGATTTTTGGTTTGCTGATAGTGTTCCAACGCCTGTTTGTGAGTTTCGCGGCCAATACCCGATTTCTTGTAGCCGCCAAACGCTGCATGGGCAGGATAGGCATGATAACAGTTAGTCCAGACCCGACCGGCCTTGATCTCACGACCCATTTGGTAAGCCAGATTCATGTCCCGCGTCCAGACACCTGCACCTAATCCAAACTCCGTATCATTGGCGATATGCAGGGCTTCTTCTTTGGTTTTAAAGGTGGTTACACCGACCACTGGGCCAAAGATTTCTTCCTGAAAAATGCGCATATTGTTGTTGCCCAACAACAGCGTCGGCTGCACATAGTAGCCTTTTTCCAGCCCAGACAGGCGAGCTGCTTCACCGCCCATTAACACCTTGGCACCTTCGTTTTTACCAATCTGGATGTAACTCAGAATTTTATCGAACTGCTCCTGCGAGGCCTGGGCGCCCACTTGCGTATCCGTATCTAACGGGTTACCGCGGATAATAGTGGCAGAACGCTCGATCACTTTATGGATAAATTCATCATAAATACTTTCCTGAATCAGCGCCCGTGATGGGCAGGTACAGACTTCGCCCTGATTAAAAAACGCCAGTACCATGCCTTCCACGCATTTGCTCAGGTAGTCATCCTCAAAACGCATCACATCTTCAAAGTAGATATTCGGTGATTTACCGCCTAGCTCGACAGTACTGGGGATAAGACTATCAGCTGCGCAGCGCAGAATATGCTGACCTACAGGAGTTGAGCCAGTAAACGCCAGCTTAGCAATTCGCTTACTGGTGGCCAGTGCCTGACCGGCCTCTTCGCCCAGACCATTCACAATATTAATGGTGCCAGGAGGCAGAATGTCGCCAATCAGTTCCATCAGCACCAAAATAGAGGCCGGTGTTTGCTCGGCAGGTTTCATCACCACACAGTTACCAGCAGCCAGTGCTGGCGCCAGTTTCCAGGCCGCCATCAGGATCGGGAAATTCCAGGGGATAATCTGCCCCACCACACCTAGCGGCTCGTGAATATGATAGGCCACAGTGGTGGCATCAATTTCGGCCATGGTGCCTTCCTGCGCTCTTAAGCAACCGGCAAAATAACGGAAATGATCGACCGCCAGCGGAATATCGGCAGCAAGGGTTTCGCGCACGGCCTTGCCGTTATCCCAGGTTTCGGCCACAGCGAGGGTGCCTAAATTAGCTTCGATGGTATCGGCGATTTTAAGCAACAGATTCGAGCGCTCTGCGGCAGAGGTTTTACCCCAGGCTGGGGCCGCTTTATGGGCCGCATCCAGGGCGAGCTCGATATCGGACGCATCTGAGCGGGGCACCTGACAAAATACCTCACCATTGACCGGGCTAACGTTATCCAGATAGCGTCCGGCTTTGGGTGCAACCCATTCACCACCAATAAAGTTTTGATATTGCTGTTTAAACTGAACCAGCGAACCAGGCTGGCCGGGATTGGCATAGATCATATTTGAACTCCGTTTTAACGCTCGTCGTTTGACTAAGGTTTTTCAAATCCTGCTCGCCCGGTGTTTTGCTTGATTCAGGCGTTCAGGCAACAAGGTTAGTGTGGCAACAGAAATCCTTTCATACTTGCCTCTGCGTCCCGATGACTTTACTCAGCGTCTTAATTTACTAACATATTTTTTACATATAGCCTTGCTTTCGCTCCTAAGATTGGAAACACTGAACACACGCGTTATGGCGATAGCTGGGGAAAGCGTATGTCGGATAGCAAAGCGGCGTTGGAAGTCATAAGCAGTAAATGTCAGCGCCCGGTACAGCAGTTGGTAGAAAATCGGACGTTGTATGAACATCACGAAGTGGATTTCGCCATTTATGATACCTATGAGCCCGCCAGGGCTGTGGCACTCAAAGCGGATGAAATTCTGTATTGCGGCATGATCAGCGGCCGCAAGGTGTTGCATGCCGACCAGTTTGACGGTGAATTTTTACCACACGAATCCTTTGTAATGGCCCCCGGCCAGCAGATCAGTATTGATTTCCCCGATGCTGCCGAACATCAGCCCACCAGTTGCATGACGCTGGGGATCCGCCGGGAAAAATTGCAGCAAGCCTGCGATATGCTCAACCATCACGCCCCTCTGCCCCCGGAATTGGGTGAATGGAACCTGCAACAACACCATGTACTACATACTTTTCATACCGAAGGCACCCAGCAATTGCTGGTGCGTATCGTAAATAGTTTTCTGGGTGCCGACAGTGATCGGGATTTAGTCCTGAAACTGGGTGTCACCGAATTGCTTACCCGCATGTTACGTCAGGGTGGTCGTGACTTTTTGCTCGGCTGTGCCAACAACAACCCGACGCTTTCGGGTATTACCCATGTTGTTCACTTCATAGAACAACATCTGGCCGACAACATTGAAATCGAACAACTGTGCAAACTGGCCTGCATGAGCCGGTCTAAACTGTATCAACAGTTCAAGCACTTCGCCCATTGCAGTCCAATGGAATACATACTCCAGCGCCGCTTAGAAAAAGCCCGCCAGCTGCTGTCTCAGGGCCAGAGCGTCACTCGCGTGTGTTTTGATGTGGGCTTTGCTCACCCCAGCCATTTTACCCGCCGTTTCCATCAGCAATATGGCCTGTCACCGAGTGAATTTGTGCGTCGCCAACTGGGTGTCAGCCACTAATTTACACTGGCCATCATTAGCGCTCCTCACATCCAGACAGCTTTTAAGCATCCCAATGATGTGATCCATCCCGTGATCCATACACTTGCGTCCAACCTTATCATGGGATATGTTATAACATAACAAAGAATAGTTAACCCTGATTAGCTGCCAACATCTCATTGAGGACTTCCCATGCAGAAGCAATTACCTATCTCCACACTTCTTTGTGGATTAAGTCTGTTCAGTCAGGCCCAAGCACATGTGCACGGTGTTGGCAAAATGCTGGTCGTGCAGCAGCAACATCAATGGCAAATCCAATTCGAATTGCCCGCTAGCGATGCGCTGGGATTTGAGCGCGCCGATAATTCTCCCGAGCAGGCTCAGGCGATTGCCAAACTGATTGAGCGTATGCAACACAGTGAACAGTTAGTCACTCTTGGTCCCGAATGTGGGTTGATTCAATCTGATTACCATCTACCGGCGTTAAACGAAGCCAGCGAAGAAGAAGAAGAGGAAGAAAGCAGTCACGAAGACCATGAAGATATTGACGTGCAATATCTGTTCTCTTGCGAACAACCCAACATCCAATTGCACGTAACACTGTTTGACTGGATGCCATCATTGCAACGGATTGATCTGCAGTGGGCTAACACTCAGGGTCAGGGACAAGCCAACCTGACACCAGCGAATCCCGCTTTTATCTGGTAAGCCATCAATACGAAGAGCACTTAGCCAGTCATTTCATCTCATTTATCATCCGGAGATTTCCATGAATAAATACCAAGCATTCAGCGACAAAGCAGCCATTGGTCTGTCGCTGCTGTGCACTATACATTGCCTGTTACTGCCCCTGATCACACTGTTATTGCCCGCCCTGGCCCTGAGTTTCATCAATGATGAGAGTGTGCACGAATGGCTGTTGTATGGAGTGGTTCCCATTAGTTTATTCGCGCTGGGACTGGGGTTTGCCCATCACAAAAGTCTGCAGGTTTTACTCTTAGGCTCTATTGGACTTCTTATCCTGATCCTCCTTGTCAGCTTTGGCCCTGGTCGTCTCAGCCCGGTTACTGAAACCATTTTCAGCGTTACAGGCTCAGCCATTATCGCTTTTAGCCATATTCGCAACCATCAATTACGTCAGCAGCGCCAGACGCTCTAGGTGCTAATTTCAGGAAAGACAAATATGCAAATGACAAAGCTTCCGGTCACCGTACTGTCCGGGTTTCTGGGCGCAGGTAAAACCACCGTACTGCAACATATTCTCAGCCAGCCCCACGGCAAAAAGATTGCGGTGATCGTGAATGACATGAGTGAAGTCAACATAGATGCCACTCTGGTGAAAAATGAAATCTCCATTAATCGCAGTGAAGAAAAACTGGTAGAAATGAGCAACGGCTGCATCTGCTGTACCCTGCGCGAAGACTTGTTGGTTGAAGTTGGCCAACTGGCGAAAAGCGGTCAGTTTGATCACTTAGTGATTGAATCCACAGGTATTTCTGAACCCTTACCTGTGGCCGAAACCTTCACTTTTGCCGATGAAGACGGCATATCCCTGGGAGATGTCGCCCAATTGGATACCATGGTCACTGTGGTGGATGGGGTCAATTTCCTCAGGGATTACGAGGCCGCCCAGTACCTGCAGGACACAGGCGAATCACTGGGTGAAGAGGATGAACGCAGTGTGGCAGATTTATTGGTCGATCAAGTAGAGTTTGCCGATGTGATACTCATCAGCAAAACCGATTTAGCGGATGCGGCTGATATCGACAAACTGTCGGCCATCCTCAGACGCCTGAACACCCGGGCCAGAATCCTGCCGATTGTGGCAGGTCAGGTTGACCTGGATGCCATAGTGGCGACAGGGTTGTTTGATTTTGACCAGGCCCAGCAGGCCCCGGGATGGTTAAAAGAAATGCGTGGCGAACATACTCCGGAAACCGAAGAGTATGGCATTCAGAGCTTCAGCTATCTGGCCAGACGCCCGTTTCATCCGCAGAAATTTTACCAGTTTCTACACAGCACCCAGGACTACGGCAAGCTGCTGCGCTCGAAAGGCTTTTTCTGGCTTGCCAGTCAGCCGGAGTTTGCCGGCCAGTGGAATCAGGCTGGCGGTATCGCCCGTTACGGCGCCGCCGGGCTATTTTGGAAAGCCGTGCCGAAAGAGCAATGGCCAACAGATAGCGAATACCTCGCGTCTATCGATAACGTCTGGCAGGAGCCCTTTGGCGACATGCGCCAGGAGCTGGTCTTTATTGGCCAGGATCTGCAACAAGCTGACATGACGGCAGCGTTAAATGCATGTTTATTGAGCGAAGATGAAGTGCTGATGGGCAAGCGCCACTGGCAAACCCTGACCGACCCCTTCCCAGCATGGGGGGAAGAAATATGAGTGCTGAACGTACCTATATGGCTACCTCACTCCAGCCTGATATCTACCGTACCTTTGCCGAATCCGAGCAGGCAAATGTGCTCACCCGGATTTATCAGGAAACGATAAACATCGCAATTTGGGAGCGTCGCCTGCCTGAAACAATATTGCGCGACCTTCAAGTCGCTCTGAATCAGGGCTGGACACTTAACCTTCGTCGGCAGTTACAAACTCAGCATATCGCCACCGATTTAGCCATTATGGTCGGTGATTTCGAGCAAATCCCCGGATTTATCTATCATATCGAAGAATTAGTGGAGATGTTTGCCTGCCTGTTCGACACCCCTTTAGTCGGTCTTCGCCTGACCACCTTAGATCGTGCTATGTGCCCTCGCTTTCACGTCGATCGGGTACCCTGCAGGCTCGTTAGCACTTTAGTGGGAAGGGGTACCGAATGGCTTCCCCATCACCTTGTTGATCGCAGTAAACTTGGCCCCGGTAGCAACGGACTAAAAGACGAGCAAAGTGGCCTGTTTCCTGACCCTTTTTCAATTCAACAACTGAATTGCGGAGACGTCGCGCTATTGAAGGGGGAGCTTTGGGAGGGCAATGAGGGGGCGGGATTAGTCCATCGTTCTCCCCAAGTCGCAGCCGGTGAAACACGACTAATGCTAAGTCTGGATTTGCTCTGAATACTCATCATCATTAGAACGGCCATATGACTGGCTAACAATCGGAATGCATTTATGCCCAAATACACCTTTACCCCTTTACTGGTGGCACTTGTCATTAGCGCTGGCCTATCTTTAACCGGCTGCGGACAGTCGTCTTCACCCAAAGTCACGGCCGATTCCCCAAACAGCTTACCTTCAACCCTCACCCTCGCCACTTGGAATGCTGAGCATTTAGCTTACCCAAGCGAAGAAGGTTGCCGACCACGCGATACAGACGAAATGGCGGCGATGGCCAAATATGCCAGCAGTCTCAACGCCGATATCGTAGTGATGCAGGAAGTGGCCTCAGAACAAGCTGTCGCGCAATTATTTCCGCCAAAAGACTGGCAAATTGTTGTCTCGTCCCGAAAAGACAGTCCGGCCTATGAATGCGGTAATGTTCCCAATCGTTCAACTCAGCAAAAAGTCGCCATCGCCGTCAAACACGGTATCCAAATCAACGACATCGAGCAATTCTCTCAACTCGGCTTAGATAATCCCGGACTGCGTTATGGCGTAAAAATTCAGGTCACGACGGCCGCAGGACCCTTGGATATTCTCGGCGTGCATCTGAAGAGCGGTTGCTTTGTTGATGATTATCGAACCAGTGATAAAGCAGCCTGCCACACCCTTAGTGCCCAGGTACCAGAGTTAGAGCACTGGCTGGATCAGCACAGTCAGACGGGCGTCCCCTTTATCATTTTGGGTGACTTTAACCATCGTCTGACGACGCCGGGTAATTACCTTGCACAAAAGTTACAAGCTATTGGCGGGTCAGATCAGCTCAACCTATCGATTGCTACCCAGGGTGTAGTTGGCTGTCATCCGCGTTATCCTGCGCCTATCGACCATATCATTGTTGGTGGACACAAGCAGGCACCACAAATAGATACACCTGTGATGCACTACTACACTGAACCTGGTGAAGAGGGTATGTTGAGTGACCATTGTGCGGTCACAGCTCATGTCACCTTGAAATAGCGCAGGCGTATCTAAAAATCAGGCCGACAATGATGACAAATATTTCAATTAAACGAGTAGTAACATGATTTCAAGACGCCGATTTAATCAAAGTCTGGTTGCTCTGGCCTTCAGTGGCTTGTCGCGACATTTGCTGGCGGCTGGCACACCATCTGCCGCGCAGGCCAATCCAATGGTCACAGGCTACGGTCCTTTGCGGGCAGACCCGGCGGGTATTCTGGATTTGCCCGAGGGATTCTCCTATCAGGTGATCTCTGCTTTGGGTGAGATGATGGATGATGGCATGACTGTCCCTGACCGCGCCGATGGCATGGGCTGTATTGCATTAGACGATGAGCGCGTGGCGCTGGTGCGCAATCATGAAATCTCACCATCAAACTCAAAAGAGAAAGGTCTGCCGGTGAGTAAGCTGGCCTATGACCATGACAGAGACAATATTGCCTTGCCAGGCGGTACCAGCACCATTGTTTATAACCTTAAGCACAAGCGTGTCGAAAAGCAGTTTCGATCCCTTATCGGCACTATCCGTAACTGCTCTGGCGGTATCACACCCTGGGATAGCTGGCTGACTTGCGAAGAGTCCGTCGATAAGGCCTCTTACTATCTGCGTCAGGATCACGGTTATGTGTTTGAAGTGCCTGCAGATGCGACCGAATTGGTCGATGCCAAGCCCATTAAAGCCATGGGGCGTTTTAACCACGAAGCGGCCTGTGTCGATCCGCGCACTGGCATTGTCTATTTAACCGAAGACCGTCACGATAGTCTGCTCTATCGCTATTTACCCAAAGAGCCGGGCAATCTGATTGCCGGTGGTAAACTCCAGGCCCTGGCAATTAAAGGTAAGCCCGGTTTTGACAGCCGTAACTGGGATGGCAATGTCAGCATGACAGTTGGCGCTGATTTCAGCGTCAGCTGGATAGATTTAGACAATGTGGAAAGCCCGGATGACGACTTGCGCTTTCGCGGCCACCAGCAGGGCGCAGCCCTGTTCGCCCGTGGCGAAGGCATTCACTGGGCTAATGATGAGCTGTATTTCTGCTGCACCAATGGCGGTGCCAAACAATTAGGGCAGGTGATGCGCTATGTGCCTTCTGTGCACGAAGGTAAGGCCGAAGAAGCAAGTCAACCCGGTGAATTGAGCTTGTTTGTCGAAAGCCCGAATGAACAAAGCTTTAACTATGGCGACAACATTACGTTTGCCCCCCATGGTCATCTGATCGTGTGTGAAGATCAGTACACGGACGTGGTAAACAACAAACTACGTGGCATTACCCCACAAGGTGAAATATACGACCTGGCCCATATCAACTGGCAAACCGAACCTGCAGGGGCCTGTTTCTCTCCAGATGGAAAAACCTTGTTCGTAAACTTGTATTCTCCCACCAGAACCCTTGCTATTCAGGGCCCATGGGATACATTCAGCCACCAACCTGTCTAACTAACACAGAGTAGCTGCGCATCTGTGCAGCTACCAAAACGACTTTTTTGCTACCCAGTAACCTTGCCGAGGCGAATGTGTTTAACCAGTTTCAACGTAAAATCCCCACCAATATCATCACCGGTTTTTTGGGTGTCGGTAAAACCACCCTGATCCGCCAGTGGCTGGCAACCAAACCTGCCAACGAACGCTGGGCAGTGCTGGTCAATGAATTCGGCGAAGTCGGCATTGACGGCGCGTTTTTCAAAGGCCAGAGTGATAGCGGCATCTACGTTAAAGATGTGCCCGGTGGCTGCATGTGCTGCACCTCGGGATTACCCATGCAAATTGCCCTCAACCAATTGATTACCCATGCCAAACCAGACCGTTTGCTAATAGAACCAACCGGTCTGGGTCACCCTAAGGAGATTATTGCAGGCTTAATGGAGCCCCATTACCAGCAGGTGCTGCAGCTGCAGGCCACTATTACTCTGGTAGATGCCCGTCGCCTGGCCGAGCCTCGTTATCGTGAGCATGAACCTTTTCTGGAGCAACTCGCCATGGCCGACCAAATCGTCGCCGCCAAAGCCGATCAATATGAAGATGCCGACTGGCAGCGTTTAAAGGATTATTTAGCCGAGAAAGGGCGCGCTGAACTCACGCCTCATGCCTGTGAACATGGTGTGCTGGACCCTGCCATTTTGAGTAACCCTTGCCAACATCGGCTACTCAGCCAAACCCATGAAGCCCGTCAGCCACTGACCAGCGAAAATGATATTCAACAAACCCTGCAACAACAGGGGTGGGTGAAACTGGAAAATCAAAGCGACGGCTTTTATTCTCATGGCTGGATCATCGCCCCTGAGTATGTATTTGATTTTCATACTGTGATGATGACGCTTTCAGGCATAGTAGCCGAGCGGATCAAAGCAGTGTTTATTACCGATCAGGGGATTTTTGCCTTTAATCAGGCTGACGGAGCATTAAGCGCCTTTGAGATGGATGAAACGGCGGACTCACGTTTGGAATTTATCTGTGATAACCCCACAGAAGCCGCAGACATCGCCAGCAAGCTTGAAGATTATCTGTTCGCACCTGTGCTCAGCGCAAAGTAACTATTCTTCTGCGCCAGCCTGTTAGCTGGCGCGGGCTTCATTCAGCCTTCTTCGCTATCAAAACGAACCAGATGATCTAACTGGATACGATAGGCAGATTTGCCCATCATATGATCCATGGTGCCAATTTCCAGGGTACCTTCAAACCAAAATGCTTCATACAGATTTTCAAGTTGTACACCTTTTTTCAGTTGTGCATAAATCATCTGATTCGGTGGCGGTGGAGGCATATGAATACACGCCCCAAAGTAAGGTACAATAAAAAAGGCGGTGATTTCCTTGTTAGCATTTGCCTCCAGGGGCACGATATATCCAGGAATCTTAATCGCTTTACCAGCAAATGCATCCACCACCCTGGTGGAATCCAACGCCGCCTGAAAACGTTGTTGTTTACGGTCAGAGCCTGACTCACTATCAAAGCTATTGAACGAATCTTGGGCCGATCCTTCTGGAATAGAGAACATCGAATCCGGCGGATCCAGCAACGCCTGCAAATCGTCCTCCGGCATGAGCGCTATCCATTCAATTTGCTGATATTGTTTGTCTTTTTCTGCCAGTGTCGAATGACTGATAAGTAACGTCCAAGCGCAAAACATCGCCATCCATCGCCCATTCAGATACGTCCATCTCATAGACAAAAATCCCGTATTCTTTTCTATAAATGTTATGTTATAACATAAATCAAATAAAAAGAAATGAATCAAGACAGGTATTGATGCAAACACCACTATCCCCTCTCGAGACTAGCGACGCGATTCGGGTAAAAACCTTATGGTATCGCTATACCACTAAACAGGCAGACTTCGGTCTGTATATACCAGAATGGAGGTTAGCCAAGGGTCAGCGCCTGTTTTTGCAAGGTGCTTCAGGCTCGGGGAAAACCACATTACTTAACTTACTTACGGGAGTGGCGACACCCAATAGTGGTTTAGTTGAGTTATTAGGTCAGCCCTTTTCAAACCTATCGGCCAGAAAGCGCGACCAATTTCGCGCCAGACATATAGGCGTCGTTTTCCAACGCTTTAATCTGATTCCCTATCTGAGCGTATTACAGAACATTCAATTAGCGGCACATTTTGCCAATACCGCCCCGCATACTGTGGCAAGACGCGCTTTGGAGTTACTCACCAGCCTGCAGCTAACAGCAGATGTACTTGCTCGTCCGGCTGCAGAACTGAGCGTAGGCCAACAACAACGTGTCGCTATCGCCCGTGCGCTAATCAATCAGCCAGAATTACTGTTTGTCGATGAACCAACCTCTGCCCTTGATGCCGACGCCCGTGACAGCTTTATGCAGCTGTTAATCGAAACCTGTGACGCCATGCAAACTACATTGATTTTTGTCAGCCATGATATGGCCTTAAAACATTACTTTGACCACAGTATGCAGATGTCAGCTTTACGCCAGCCATATCCACAGGAGAATTTGCCATGCTTATGACATTGGCCTGGAACAGCCTCAAGAGCCGGCGCAAATCTGTTTTACTGACCTTCCTATCCCTGCTGATCAGTATTAGCGTATTGTTTAGCGTGGAGCATATCCGTACCCAGGCAAAAGAAAGTTTCAACCGTACCATTTCGGATGTTGATCTCATCGTTGGCGCACCTAGTGGACAGTTAAACCTGTTGCTTTATTCGGTATTTCGCATGGGTAGTCCCACCAATGCGATAAGCTATAACAGCTTCAGCATGCTGGAACAAAGTAATCAGGTCAGCTGGGCCATCCCCATTGCTTTAGGTGACTCCCATAAAGGCTTTCGTGTAGTCGGCACTAATCAGACTTATTTTGAACACTACCGGTATGGCAACAAACAGCCCCTTAGCTTTGATCAGGGTAAGGCTTTTGCAGATACATTCGATGTCGTCATTGGTAGTGATGTGGCGCGTAAGCTCAACTATAAAATTGGCGATGAAATTGTAATTGCTCACGGTATCGGCAATGTCAGCTTTACCAAACATGACAAAACCCCATTCAAAATATCAGGCATCCTGGCAGCAACCGGCACGCCAGTGGATAAGTCCGTACATGTAAGTCTGGAAGGCATTGAAGCCATGCACTTACCGCCATCTCAATTACAAATTTTGCTAAACGCACCAAACTCTGCAGAAGCCAAAGCACTGATTAAACCGCGTCAGTTAAGCGCCATCTTATTGGGGTTAACCTCTAAATTCGCATTATTTAACTTACAACGTCAAATCAATGATTATCGTGATGACCGCTTAATGGCAGTGCTGCCTGGCGTCGCATTAACCGAACTTTGGCAACTGATGGGATCTGTCGAAAACTTACTCCGGGGCATTAGCTTACTGGTATTGCTGGCATCGCTGTTTGGTTTGTCCACCATGTTACTTTCGAGCATGAATGAACGTAAAAATGAAATAGCCGTACTGCGCGTATTAGGCGCTGGGCCAGGCACGTTATTCTCGCTGGTAATACTAGAAGCCATGCTATTGGTCGTTTTCGCCATCTTAAGCGCCACTGCGTTGGTGACCCTGGTGCTGTATTTATCTCAGCATTGGATTTCCGCACGCTACGGCTTGTTTTTAGACATTAACTTGCTGACGCCGACTATCTGGTTTGCCGACCTGATTATTTTAATTGCGACGTTTGTCACCTCCTTGCTACCTGCCATAGAGGCCTATCAAAACGCACTACACACCAGACTTAGCGCGCGTTAGCAAAGCAGTAAAGACATTAAAAAAGCAGGCCTTGGCCTGCTTTTCTATTCAAACTAAAGCGTACACAAACGTCGCGAGCATAAGAATTTCGAGCGCAGTAGTTTGTTTAACCCATTCTCTTAGGTCATTCTCTTAAGTCATAGTAACGTATTCTTCAGCACTGGTGGGGTGTATGGCCACACAGGCATCAAAGTCGGCCTTAGTTGCGCCCATTTTCATCGCCACGGCAAAGCCTTGCAGAATTTCATCCATGCCTAAGCCAATGCCATGTAATCCCACCACTTTTTCTTCTGGCCCCGCGCACACCAGCTTCATTTTGGTCAGCTGACGATGACGGGTAACAGCGGTATACATGGCGCCAAAACTAGAGTTATAAACTTTAACCTTGTCTGCCCCGAACTGTTCAATGGCTTCTGGCTCGGTTAGGCCAATCGTGCCAATGGCCGGATGACTGAATACCACGGTAGGCACCAGCTCATAGTCCATCTTCGCGGTCGGTTTGTTGTTGAACAAACGCTCAGAAAGTAAGCGCCCCGCCTTCACTGCAACCGGAGTAAGTTCTTGCTTACCTATGTTGTCACCGACGGCATACACGCCTGGTACTGAGGTGTTCTGGTATTCATCCACCTTAATATAACCGCGTTCGTCCAGCGCCACGCCGATAGCATCCAAACCTATGTTGTCGGTAGCCGGATGACGGCCAATGGCCCAGATCACGCAGTCGGCATTCACGCTTTCGCCATTGGTAAAGGTCAGGGTCAGGCTACCATCGGCCTGCTTTTCCAATTTTTCCGGCGTGCTGTTGGTAAGCAATTCTGGCCCTTCGGCAGCCATGATCTCCACCAGCGTATCACCCAGCATAGGGTCGAAATGACGCAACGGCTTTTGCTGACGCACTGCCAGCTTGGTATCTGTACCCAGTGAATGCAACACTCCCGCCAGTTCAACGGCAATATAACCTGCACCCACCACCACAGTGCGTTTGGGCTGTTCGCTTAAGGCAAAAAAGCCGTTGGAATCGATACCCAGTTCCGCGCCGGGAATATCGGGAATAGTCGGGCGACCACCGGTGGCGATCAAAATGTGTTCGGCACTGTAGCGTTTGCCGTCAACTTCAACTTCGTTAGCACTTACAAACCTGGCAAAACCATTAATCACAGTAACGCCGTTGTTGCCTAGGACGCGATCGTAAGAACCATGAATACGCTGAATATAAGCTTCGCGGCTATCCACCAGGGTTTGCCAGTTGAAGTTATTTACCGTGACATCAAAGCCATAATCCGGGCCGTATTTATGGATTGCTTCGGCTACCTGTGCGCCAAACCACATGGCCTTTTTCGGTACACAGCCGACGTTAACGCAGGTGCCGCCGATCTGCTGCGCTTCAATGATTGCGACCTTTTTGCCATAACGGGCCGCGCGGTTGGCCGAGGCGATACCGCCGCTGCCACCACCGATACAAATGTAATCAAAATCTGCCATCTTATTGCCTTTGGTTTTGCTGGCTGAATAGACCAATGATTGGGGCTAAGGACACAGATTGCAACGCTAACCCAATGCCAACAACCTCGACAGCCTGGTTTTTTAATCCAGACAATCGATTATTACACTGGCTAATAGCCTTGCTTTTCTGACAAATTCCCCCACATTAAGCAGTATCGAAACCAATAAAGAGGCGAGGATCTATGCCCGTGTCACCCATTGAAGATTTGAGCGGTCTGCCGCGCTTTTCAGCCATCACCCCGGAGCAAATTGAGCCGGCGGTTAAAAATGCCATCGACACCTGTAAGCAAACCATTGAATCGTTACTGCAACAGGATAGCTACAGCTGGGACAACCTGATTGCCCCCATTGATGAGCAGGATGACAAATTAAGCCGAATCTGGTCGCCGGTTTCCCATATGAATTCTGTGGTCAGTAGCGATGAACTGCGCGCTGCACACGATGCCTGCTTACCTATGCTGTCGGACTACGGCACTTGGGTAGGTCAGCATAAAGGCCTTTACGATGCCTACTGCCAGATCAAAGACAGCAGCGATTTTGTCGACTTAACCCAAGCCCAGCAAAAGGTAATCACTAACGCCATTCGCGACTTCGAACTCTCAGGCGTGGCCTTAGATGAAGACAAGAAAAAGCGTTATGCCGAAATCAGCAGCCGTTTGTCAGATTTATCCTCTCAGTTCAGCAATAATGTGATGGATGCGACTTTAGGCTGGAGTAAGCACGTTAGCGATGAAGCGGATTTAGCCGGTATGCCAGAGTCTGCCAAAGATGCCGCCAAACAAGCGGCGGCAGAAAAGGATCTGCAAGGCTGGTTGTTTACGTTAGACATCCCGAGTTACCTGCCGGTAATGATGTACGCCGATAACCGCGCCCTGCGTGAAGAAATGTACCGAGCTTACAGCACGCGCGCATCAGAAGCCGGCCCTAACGCCGGTGAATGGGACAATGGCCCGATCATTGAAGAAACCCTGACCTTAAAGCAGGAAATCTCTGCGCTGTTAGGCTTCAGTAACTATGCCGAGCGCTCTTTAGCCACCAAAATGGCCGATTCAGCAGAGCAGGTAAAAGGCTTCTTACAGGATTTGGCCAAACGCTCACGCCCACAAGCGCAAGCAGACGTAGACGCCCTGCGCGCTTACGCCGCTGAGCATCACGATATGGACGAGCTACAAGCCTGGGATGTTGCCTATTACAGCGAAAAGCTGAAACAGCAAACCTATGCTATTTCCGATGAAGAACTGCGCCCTTACTTCCCCGAAAACAAAGCCGTCAGCGGCCTGTTTGAGGTGGTTAGCCGCCTGTATTCCATTCGCATTCAAGAGCGCAACGATGTAGATACCTGGCACAAAGACGTGCGCTACTTCGATATTTTCGATCAGGACGACATACACCGTGGTGGTTTCTATTTAGATTTATACGCCCGCGCCAAAAAACGCGGCGGTGCCTGGATGGACGAATGCCAGGTGCGCCGTCACACCCTGCATGGCGAGCAACAGCTGCCGATTGCCTACTTAACCTGTAACTTCAATGGTCCGGTGGGCGGCAAACCTGCGCTGTTTACCCATGACGAAGTGCTGACCCTGTTCCATGAATTTGGCCACGGCCTGCACCATATGCTGACCCAGATTAACGTGGGCGGCGTGTCTGGTATCAACGGCGTAGCATGGGATGCTGTCGAGCTGCCGAGCCAGTTTTTAGAAAACTGGTGCTGGCAGCCAGAAGCCCTGGCTTTTATCTCTGGTCATTACGAAACCGGCGAACCACTGCCACAGGATATGCTGGATAAATTGCTGGCAGCGCGTAACTTCCAGTCGGCCATGCAAATGGTGCGTCAACTGGAATTCAGCCTGTTCGACTTCCGTTTGCATGAAGAATACAAACCAGGGTTGAGCGTGCAAAGCTTGCTCGACGAAGTGCGCAAAGACGTGGCCGTGGTCATTCCGCCAGCCTTTAACCGCTTCCAAAACAGCTTCGGTCATATCTTCGCTGGTGGTTATGCAGCGGGTTACTACAGCTACAAATGGGCGGAAGTGCTGTCGTCTGACGCCTTTGATCGCTTCGAAGAAGAAGGCATCTTCAACCCGGATACGGGCCGTGCTTTCCTGACTAACATTCTGGAAATGGGTGGCAGTAAAGAGCCAATGGAGTTATTCGTGGCCTTCCGTGGTCGCGAACCTCAGGTGGATGCCCTGCTGCGCCACAGCGGTATTCAAGGCTAAGCCTCGACTCATCTCACATTGAAACGGCGCCTACGGGTGCCGTTTTTTGTTTCAGTTGCTAAGCAAAGGTTTCTGTTTGAGTTAAACACCCTTCTTACTGCGATGTATGCCTATCTGATTTCCCTTGAAAAATAAGCAATTGTGATAATGTAACACCGAATTTTTCCTGCCTGCTATTTTCAATTTCATAATCGGAGTTTTGTATGCGAAGAAGTACCCTCGCTGCGCTGGTGTGTACCAGTTTTGTCTCGCTTTCCCCTTTTGTATCCAGCCATGCTTTAGCTGCAGATGGATCAAACCAACAACAGAATACCGTGCAATATGCGGATAAAGCCGTCACCACTCAGCACCGCATTAAAGTAAATGGCGATACGATTAAGTACTCAGCCACAGCCGGAAACATGCTGATTAACGATGATAAAAACCATCCATCTGCCAGCGTGTTTTATGTGGCGTACACTAAAGAAGCCAAAGACGGTCAACAGCGTCCTGTCACCTTTATTTTTAACGGCGGCCCAGGCTCTTCTTCACTTTGGTTACATATGGGTTCTTTCGGGCCTAAGCGCATTCAAACCACTAATGCAGCACCGACGCCTACCGCGCCTTATACTTTGTTGGATAACCAGTACACCTTGCTGGACACCACCGACCTGGTATTTGTCGACGCTTTTGATGCGGGCCTCACCCGCGGCATTGCAGCTCCCAAACAAGAAGGGAAAAAGGCCGATGAAAAAGAGAACCCAGCGAAGAAGTTCTTTGGTGTCGATCAGGATGCCGATGGCTTCGCCCGTTTTATCACCCGCTATGTCACAGTAAACAAACGCTGGAACTCGCCTAAATTCCTTATGGGTGAATCTTACGGCACAGTTCGCGCGCCTATTCTGGCGAATAAATTACAAGACGAAGGCATGGCTTTTAACGGCGTGATTTTGGTGTCGAGCATTTTGAACTATGGCTCACGCGCACCTGGACTGGATCGTGAGTTTGTTGGCTTATTGCCGACCTTTGCCGCAGTGGCGTTTTACCACAACAAATTACCGAATAAACCCACTCAATTGGAACCATTCCTAACCGACGTACGCCAGTTTGCAGAAGGGGAATATGCTCAGGCTCTTGCCAAAGCCCAAACCCTGTCTGAAGCTGATGAAAATGCGATTGCAGAAAAACTGCATCAGTTCACGGGATTAAGCGTTGAGTACCTAAAACACGCAAATCTGCGCGTGGGTCAAGGCCAGTTCCGCAAAGAGTTACTGCGTGAGGAAGAAAATACACTGGGCCGTTACGATGGCCGTTTCACCAGTATCGACAAAGATGCTATTGGTGAAACCCCGGATACCGATGCCTCAGATACCGCGCCATCACCGGCGTTTGTCGCCAGCTTCAATGATTACCTGACCACAGACCTTAACTATCAGGCCGATGAACCTTACCGCGTGTTTAGTTTAGATGCCTTCCAGAACTGGGATTGGTCACACAAGGTACCCCACGGCTGGAAATCACGCTCTCCGTTTGTGGTCGACGATCTGGGCAATGCCATGCGCACTAACCCTTATCTGCAAGTCTTCTCCGCCAACGGCTATTACGATTTGGCCACGCCATTTCATGCCACCGAATACGATCTGGCGCATATGCAACTACCCAAAGATCGTCAGCAAAACCTGGAAATGGGTTATTACCCATCCGGCCACATGATTTACCTGAATCCAGAAGCTCTGGCACCTTTGCACAAGGATCTTGAAGCCTTCTATCACAAAACCTTATCTGCAAAGTAATTCGCTGACTATTCAGATATATAAGGCACCCCAGGGTGCCTTTTTCATTCCTGACATTCCAATTTACCGAGCTTTTCAACCAGACCGCATATTTCCCCAGCGTAAATTAGACTTTTAGACAAAGGATGTTTTATCGCACCTCTTATATCATTGGCCTTAAAACTCAAGGACGTACAACCTTATCGACTGGGTAGCGCTATGCGACATGGCTTTTATTGGCTGATTTTTCTGGGCGGGATCTTCTGCGCGCAAGGCAGTGAAGGGCCACCCGCTCACCAGCTGACGCTGGTAAATGCCAGTTGGTGTCCATACGTGTGCACTACCGAGACGGGCACAACAGACGGTATCGCAATCCGCTACATTCGCGAACTTCTCGCTCCAGAAAATGTCGAGGTGAAGCTTACCTTATTGCCATGGAACAGGGCGCTGCAGTTAGCTCACGATGGTGAAGTTGATGGCCTGCTAACTACAGGACCGACCGAATCACCGAATCTTCTTTTTGCGGAACACCCGACAGGATTTTATCAGGCCTGTTTTTTCACTCTACAAGACAGTTCCTTTGTTTATCGTAATGCCGACAGCCTTAAACACGTGACCTTAGGCATGGTAGAAAACTACGCCTATGGCCCACCTTTAGATGATATTGTAGAAAAGCGACCTTTCATCACGCCTATTTTGTTTATCAACCACACCAACGTGATGCCAACCATGGTCGGTTTGCTTAAAAAGAAACGTATTGAGGCTTTTCCGGAAGATCATTTCGTTACCCGATATTTTGAAAAGCAAGGCTCTATTCCAGCTCTTCGAAACGCAGGCTGTATGCAAACACTCCCGTATTTCACCGGCTTTTATCCGAGCGAAAAGGGAAAGCTGTGGCGCCAGTGGTTAAATGACAAACTGGCGGCTGATCAGAACAGACAAAGTTACCAGCAGATAGTGAACGCCTTTATCGACTGATAACTCGGTCGGGTTTACTGTCGAAACCCGTACAAAAAACCACCTGACCACACCTTATTTACTGTGCTAATGTGCAGCAAAGGGTTGCTCTTCATGCAAATACAAAACTCATACTGAACCTACTCTACCAGCTGCTTTTCAGCACTAATACGCGATATAAAGAGGGATGACATGGCTGTCTTTAGCTATTACTTGCGATGGATTATCGCCCCTGCGGCATGTTTGTTTATCAATGCCTGCGCCTCTGACGGCGCAACGATAGGGGATTTACTTAGCGGTGGTCCAAAACCCTTGGCTGGTGATCCGAGTGAAAGCGGACTGGTGATAGTTGATATAGACCTTGTCTTACCTGAAAGTGAAATGCTGGATGACACAACCTCACTCATGATGGCCTACCCTTATCTGCAAAACATTCAAACCAAAGCCGTCATCAAATACACAGATGAGCGTTCTGGTCATGTGCTGTTTTCTAACGTGCCGCCCGGGCAGTACCACTTTTTAATGAAACCCATCTATCGCTACACTTTCGATAAAAGTGAGCAGTACCAGAAAAAACGCAACCGCCATATGCAAAGATACGACTATCAAACTGGCAATGTCTGGCGACAAATCATTACTGTGTCAGTGGGCGAGCCTGTTTACCACGGCCAGATCGCTATCACCCCTGAACACACCGAAACCGGTATTTCCTTTGGCTTCTCTGCCGACGAAGAAATCAAACAACCACCTGCGAACGTGACGCTAGTACCGGATGCAAAGGTCGAGAAGGACGTTTGGAACAACTACTTCTTAGCCTTGTACAAAAACTCGGTATGGGCAGATAAAGTAAAACAGCACCTGGCTCAGACGGAATAACCCGTCGCCTTGCCAAGCAAGTGACAGCTTCCCTACGCTAACGCTATTCGTGCATTTGTTTGGGCGCGCGTTATTGTGCCGAAAACTTCGATAAATCAAGGTAATCCTAGGTTTAATTCACACACAAGAATCGTCTTTAGGGCTGTTGAGTCCGGTGAATTTTGGGTAGACTAGCACCATCAAAAAAGAAGGATGGTTGCATGAGCGAGCACAACCCCAGCGAGACCTCGACGCAGGCAGAGCAGGATCAAACCCATTTCGGTTTTAAACAGGTAGCAACAAAAGACAAGGTCAATATGGTGGCCGATGTGTTTCACTCTGTTGCTGCTAAATACGACATCATGAACGACCTGATGTCTATGGGTATTCACCGTATCTGGAAGCGCTACACCATCGACTGCAGCGGTGCCCGAGCAGGTCATAAAGTGTTGGATTTGGCCGGCGGTACCGGCGACTTAACGGCCAAGTTTTCTCGCATCGTCGGTGAAAAAGGCAAAGTAGTTCTGGCGGATATCAACGCTTCAATGCTCAAAGTAGGCCGCGACAAACTGCGCGATAAAGGCGTAGTGGGCAATGTTGAATATGTGCAAGCCAATGCCGAAGCTCTGCCTTTCCCGGACAACACCTTCGATATCATTACTATTTCTTTCGGCCTACGCAATGTGACCGACAAAGATGCTGCCATTGCCTCTATGTTTCGTGTGCTCAAGCCTGGTGGACGCCTGCTGATCCTGGAATTCTCAAAACCGACCCAGGAATGGTTAAGTAAGGTTTACGATATGTACTCCTTCCATATTCTGCCGAAAATGGGCCAACTGGTTGCCAATGACGGTGACAGTTATCAATATCTGGCCGAATCTATTCGCATGCACCCAGATCAGGAAACCCTGAAAGGCATGATGGAAGCCGTTGGCTTTGAACAAACGACATATCACAATCTCACCGGTGGTATCGTTGCGTTGCACCGTGGGTTTAAGTTCTAACTATGCCTGCGGCACAGTTGTTCACTTCCGTACTGGAAACTGCCATTAATCGGTTGTTACCACTGGACGAGGATATTGCCAGCAAATTGGCTCCTTTAAAGGGCAAACAATTGCAGGTTCATTTATCCGAGTTGCCATGGCCACTGCGTTTTGTGTTTTCTGATAAAGTCGATGTGCTGGTGATTACGGACAGCAGTGATATGGGCTACGACTGCGCCATCGGACTGTCTTTGGCCACAGTGAAAGAGTTGCAGGATAAAAGTCAGATTACCCGTCTGATCAAACAAAACCTGTTGACCCTGGATGGCGATCTGGATGTGGCACAGGCCGCCAGCGATTTGGCGAAAACCCTGCATATCGACTGGGAAGAGCATCTCTCTCGTTTTATTGGCGACGTACCCGCCCATAAATTGTTCCAATTGGGCTCTCAGGTAAAAGCGCATTTTCAGCAACGTACCGATCTGCTGCGACAAATACTGTCCGAAGGCGCAATCGAAGAAAAACGCATTGCCGCTCCGGCGATTGCAGTGGCAGATTTTTGTGATCAGGTAAATGACGTGCGCAGTCATGCTGAACGCCTTGAAGCCAGACTTAACCGCTTGCAAGCCCATATAAAAGAATAGGAACCCCGTGCGCGTATTACGCTTTTACCACATCAGCAAAGTCCTGTTAGAACATGGATTAGACGACCTTATCCCAGCCCGCTGGCAACCTTGGTATGCACGCCTGGCGCGCAGAAGTCTGTTTTGGCTGCGTAATAAGCATCAGGATAAATCCACCGGTGCGCGTATTCGACTGGCGTTGCAGGCCCTTGGCCCTGTGTTTATTAAATTTGGCCAAATGCTGTCGACGCGCCGTGATTTATTACCGCCCGACATTGCCAATGAACTGGCGCATTTACAGGATAAAGTACAACCGTTCGACAGCGATCTGGCCCAACAGCTGATCTTACAAGCCCTTGGTATCAAAACCTTAGACGAGCTCTTCATCGATTTCGAGGCGAAACCACTCGCCTCAGCATCCATTGCTCAGGTTCATGCAGCGATCCTGAAAGAAGATGGCCAGCAGGTAGTGGTGAAAGTCATCCGCCCGGGGATTGAACATACCATCCACGCTGATGTGGAGTTGTTGCGTACTTTTGCCTTTGTCGTGCAAAAGCTATTGCCCGATGGCAAACGCCTGCGCCCGGTTGAAGTGGTAGATGAATATCAAAAGACCATCATTGATGAGCTGGATTTATTGCGCGAAGCCGCAAACGGTATTCAGCTACGTCGTAATTTTGAAAACTCAGACGCCCTGTATGTGCCGCACATCTACAGCGACCATTGCCGCAAAAATGTCATCGTAATGGAGCGCATTTACGGGATTCCTGTGGCCGATGTGACGGCCCTCGAAGCCCAGGGCACCAACATGAAAAAGCTGGCGGAACGTGGTGTCGAAGTATTTTTTACTCAGGTATTTCGCGACAGCTTTTTCCATGCAGATATGCATCCCGGTAATATCTTTGTTTCCTACAACACGCCGGAAAATCCACAGTATATCGGTATCGACTTCGGCATTGTGGGCACACTGAACCGCGAAGATAAACGTTATCTGGCCGAGAACTTTATCGCCTTTTTCAACCGTGATTACCGCAAGGTTGCCGAGCTGCACGTAGATTCTGGCTGGGTGCCGGGAAATACCAACATAGATGAATTTGAGGTGGCGATTCGCACTGTGTGCGAACCGATTTTCCAAAAACCTCTGGCAGAAATTTCCTTCGCCAATGTGTTATTACAGTTATTCAACACGGCACGGCGTTTTAACATGGTCGTGCAGCCGCAACTGGTATTGCTGCAAAAGACCCTACTCTATATAGAAGGGTTAGGCCGTCAGTTATATCCGCAATTGGATTTGTGGGAAACCGCTAAGCCTTTCCTGGAAAACTGGATGCGTGAGCAAATTGGCTTTAAGGCCATGTATCAGAAGATTCGTTCTAACCTGCCATATTGGTCTGAGAAACTGCCGGAAATGCCGGATTTGCTCTATGACAGCTTGCAGCAGATTAAATCCTTGCCTGCATTGCAACAGCAGCATATGCAGCAACAACTGGAAGCTCAACGCCGAGCCAGCAATTGTCAGTTTTATACCCTGACCGGCGCCACGCTACTGATTTTGTCTGTGATTTTGCCTGCATGGCAGCCCAGCTGGCATTACTCAGGTATAACGGCGGTGCTTGGCACAATCGCCTGGATCCGGGCTGCAACATTAAAAGGTTAGGTCTTAGCGAGGGCTAAAATAGCCCTCCACCCTCAGGGCAATGCCATAAGAGGCAGAAAAGTGTTCATCCCGGCGCCACATCACGAAAGGCTCAACTTCATAAAACAGCCAGTCACGCAGGGTATTCCGACGTAAACGCATACTGACGAGGTACTCCTCAACCCGATAATTGGGACGGCTTAGTCCCTCGACATACAGCCCTGTGATCAACGCTGTTTTTTCATCAAACACTTTGTACTGCTGCACATTGTGCCGCCAGAGCCAGTCATCTGTTTTATCGCGAAAGTAAAAGTGGTTATTGAAACGCAGCAAGCGACTATTGGAGAGCTTAAAGCCAAATTTCAGTGACGTTTCGGCGCCAAGTGCATCACGGGTATAATAATAAACCGCGTTCTGCCACTCCATTTCAATCCAGTCGTTCAACAACCATTGATCACGATAACGACTACGCACAAAGGGCTGTAAACGTCGTCCAATACCAATGCGATGATCGACTTTATCAGCTATAAACGAATCCCACTTAAAGGCGAGACTATATCGGTCTTCAGCGTCACCACGAACCCGGCGACTATTTTGCAACGCGCTATCTTGTTCTAATTCGTCGTTGTCGTAATCCGAAAATACCAGCTCAGCACGATTTTTCAGGTTCGGCAAACGCATGCGTAAACGCACCCGAGTTTCAAACTCGGATAATTCTCTGCTTCTGGGTTCCCAACCCAGTCGTATTTGTGCTTCACCTATGGCATCCTCATCCACCGGTTGGTCTTCAGTCAGAAAAAAACTGTCGAACCAGCGAGCCATTGACGTTGTTGTCTCTGTAATGGTCTCGTGGGTAGTATCAAGCCAGGGCTTTGCGGGCTGTTCTTCCGTGGCACAGAAACCCCTGGCTGAAAAGAGAAGCAATAATAGGCTAAAACACCATGTATCTGTTCTTTTTAGCAAACTTCTCCCCGCTGAATTTGTCTAGAATAACTGGTTAAAGTAAAGGCAACGTCAAATCATGTGACGTTTTAAATTTGCTCAGTATAATAATTACTTAAAATCTGAAGGAGTTCATTATGTTTGGGATCAGTATTCCCCAGTTGCTTATCATTCTGGGTATCATTGTATTGTTATTTGGTACAAAGAAATTACGCAATATCGGTGGTGATTTGGGCTCTGCAATCAAGGGCTTCAAAAAAGCGATGAACGACGATGACGCCGCAGATAAAGACGCCGATTTTAAAGAACCTAACAAGGTTGAAGACAAATCCGCTCAAGCCAACAAAGCCGAAACCGCTCAAACGTCACAAACAGCCAGTAAAACTGAAAAAGAATCCTAACTATGTTTGATATCGGCTTTTGGGAACTGCTGCTGATTGGAGTGATTGCCCTGGTAGTACTGGGGCCTGAACGGCTCCCCGGTGCCATGAGGACGACCGCAAAAACCATTCGCAGCATCCGGCAAATGGCCACAGGCTTTCGCCAGGAAGTGGAGCAGCAGCTACGGCTGGACGAAATGCACCAAAACCTAAAAAAGGCGGAAAAACTCAATATGGAAAATCTGGCACCTGAGCTACAGGAAAGTGTAGACGAGTTAAAAGAAGCCGCTAGATCCGTCCAAAAACCTTATCAGAAAGATTAGATGTCAGAATCTGCAACTTTAGTATCGCATCTGATTGAGCTGCGTAGCCGTATGCTCAAAGCCATTGTCGCGGTGTTGATCGTGTTTGCCTGCCTGGTGGCCTTTTCTCAGGACTTGTATGCCATGCTAGCGGAGCCATTGCTGCAAAGCATGCCTGAAAACGCCCAGATGATCGCAACAGATGTTGCATCGCCATTCTTTGCACCGTTTAAGTTAACCCTGGTGCTGTCCTTTTTTCTGGCCATTCCTGTGGTGTTGTATCAGGCCTGGGCTTTTGTTGCCCCAGGTTTGTATCGAAACGAAAAAAAGCTAATCGCACCTTTGTTGTTTTCCAGCACCTTACTGTTCTATGCCGGTGTGGCGTTTGCCTATTTCGTGGTATTCCCACTGGTATTTGCCTTTTTCACCAGTGTCGCACCTGAAGGCGTAACCATTAGCACGGACATCAGCAGCTATCTCGATTTCGTACTCAAGCTATTTTTTGCTTTTGGCGTTTCCTTCGAGATCCCTATTGCCATCATTTTATTGTGCTGGTCGGGTGCCACGGATGCTAAAACACTGCGCGAAAAGCGCCCCTACGTCATTGTCGGGGTGTTCATCATAGGTATGTTATTAACACCGCCAGATATTATCTCTCAGACTCTGCTGGCGGTACCTATGTGGTTATTGTACGAAGTAGGGATACTGATAGGCGGACTCTATTCCAGAAAATCTAAGGAAGCACTGGAAGAAGAGCAAGAAAATCATTCATGAAAAAATTATCAATCCTCGGCCTGACCTTAGCGGTCATGGCCTCTCCGGCATTTTCCAATCCGTTAGCCAAAGGTTTACTTGCTTGTAAGCAACAGGAGAACGATCTGAAGCGACTAATGTGTTATGACGCATTAACGGATAGCCTGAAGAAGAATGGTGACATATCCGACTTTACGCCTCCGGCTTCGGGTGATGAAGTGTTCGGATTAGAAGCCAAACAACGACCTTTGAACGAAGTCGACGAAATTAGCAGTATCATTACCACCATATACAAGAACCCTTACGGGAAATACCGTATCGTTCTGGAAAATGGTCAGGAATGGCATCAAACCGATGGTACGCGCCTAAGTCTGGATAAAGGCGATCGCGTTATACTGTCGCGTGGAGCCTTAGATTCGTTTTTCCTGGGTAAACCTGAACTGAATCGACGTATTCGTGTTACTCGTGTGAAGTAAACTATGGCCTGGTTTGATATCGGGGTTAACCTCACCAATCCCAGGCTTCCTGCAGAAACAGTGATCCCCGAGTCGGTCACTGCCGGTGTGTCGCAACTGATGATCACCGGCACCAATCTAGCGGAAAGTGAAAAGGCCATTGCTCTTGTACGTCAATACCCTGCGCATTTGTGCGCCACAGCAGGCTTCCATCCCCATGACAGTGGTAACGCGTCTGACGCCGACATGGCGCGTATCGCCGAATTAGTCACCCTGCCGGAAGTTGCAGCTGTTGGCGAATGTGGACTCGACTTTAACCGCAACTTTTCTCCCAAAGATGTTCAGCTAAGGCGTTTTGAACAGCAGTTGGAAATTGCAGTGGCATGTGGCAAACCAGTGTTTTTGCATGAGCGTGATGCCTTTGACGAGCAATTAGCATTACTAACGCAATATCGTCCAAAGCTCAAAGGTGGCGTAGCCCATTGCTTCACTGGCGATATGACACAGATGCAAGCCTACCTGGAACTCGACCTATATATTGGCATTACGGGTTGGCTTTGCGATGACAAACGAGGTTCGGTGCTTCGCGATGCGGTAACTCAGTTACCACTAAATCGAGTAATGCTGGAAAGCGACGCCCCTTATTTATTGCCAAAAACCTTAAAGAAATCAGCACGCCCCATGGGAAGTACAAATCATCCTGCCGTCCTTCCTCATATCGCAGAACATTTGGCCCCGTTAATGGGGATTGATATAGTCACACTACAACAAGCTTGTTGGGATAACAGCCAGCAATTATTTGGAAACATCAATGCCACTACCCGTAATTAAGACAGATACCCATGTCAGCCAATCATGGCTGGTATTGCTGGTAACTATGCTGTGCTTATACGGACTCTATAACGTCACCCAACTTGGACGCTGGGGGCACGGGAATGAGTATCTTGTCCTATCCGGGGAATATATCGATTCGGCTCCCAATCAATTGAGCTTTGATGATGTCACTCACCTGCCTGATGCCCGCTGGCATGTGCTCAAGGCAAATAACATGAATTTTGGTTTGGGCAGTAGCGAGATTTGGATGCGGATAGCGGTGCCCTATCTGAATCCCAAAGAAAGCTGGATAGTTGAGGTAGATTACGCGCTGTTAGATCAGCTTTCTTTGTGGTTTACACAACAGGATGATGTATTAGCGGAATATCATGAAGGCGACAAATTGCCATTCCGGGCCAGAATAATTAAACATGAAAAATTTCTGTTCCCTGTACCTCAAACAAATGGCGAACAAACGCTTTACGTTAAACTCAATAGTGAAGGTGCACGTAAATTCCCTATCCAGCTATGGAAAGAACAAGACTACTTAGTCTTCAACGGCGAGCACAACCTGATCACAGGCCTGTTCTTCGGCTTTATGGCTGCCATGGGGGTGAGTAACTTTTTCTTTTTTATCAGCTCTCGATCTCCGATGTTCCTGCACTATTGTGGCTACGTCGTATTCATGGCCCTGACCATGGCCAGTCTGCATGGTTTAGGCTACAAGTACCTTTGGCCCAACAATATCTGGCTACAAAACCACAGCATTGTTTTATTTGCCAACACCACCATGTTCTTCGCGGTACAGTTCTCCCGTACCTTGCTTGAGGTGAAAAATCACCATCCCAGACTCGCCGTATTTCTCAAATATGTGTCGATATTTTTCTTACTGTCCGCCTTAGTCAGCATTTGGTTACCCTATAGTTATGCACTAAAGCTCTTATTGCTGACCCTGATCCCAGCAGTCAGCCTGATGTTTGCCATGGGCAGTTGGTATTGGTACAAAGGTGTGCCCTTAGGTGGGTACTATACCTTTGCCTGGACAACCTTACTGACAGGTGCCTTAGCTGCCAGCCTGGATAATCTGAATTTATTAGGCTATGCCATACCCACCCAGTACTTGTTAATGCTAGGTGCCTCCATCGAGACCTTCTTTCTCGCCCTGGCAGTCGCCCTTAGCTACAGCAATCAACGTCAGTCTTTGTTTGATATTCAGCAGGAGGCGCTGGATCAGGCACAACACGCCCGCACTGCACAGCAAGAAGTGATTCGTCTGCAGGAAGAAGCAAAGGATGAGCTGGAATATAAAGTGCAGGAACGGACACTAGAGCTGGAATTCGCCCTGCGCGAACTTTCCGAGATTAATCGTGAGCTGGAAAAGAAAAATACCACCGACGGACTGACTGGTGTGCGCAATCGTGGCTACTTCGACAAAAAATATCTGGCAGAAGTACGCCGCGCCAGACGAGAACAAACTCACTTAAGTATTGTGATGCTCGACCTTGATCACTTTAAGCAAATAAACGATCGTTGGGGTCATATCAGCGGTGATGCCTGCATTAAGTTTGTTGCCTCAAGCATTGCAGCATTACTTAAACGCCCTGCCGATGAAATATGTCGTTATGGCGGTGAAGAATTCGCATTAATACTGCCCAGTACCGATGCTGATGGTGCCCAACAAATTATCGAATTAATCCGTCAACACATTGAAGTCAACCCGGTTCCCGTGCCTGCAGGCAATATCCCCCTGACCATTAGCGCAGGGATATGCACAGGTGTTTTATTGCCGGATGATCAGGATGAACGTTTGCTCGAGCTTGCTGATGAAGCCCTGTACCAAGCCAAACATCAGGGCAGAAACCGGGTGATCAGCTTACTGCTGCACCCTGAACCTACCACAGGATCTGAACATGCTATTTGAATCTTTCCCCTTTACCAGAATGCGTCGTATGCGATATCGCGAGACGACCCGCCGTATGATGGCTGAAAGCCAGCTTACCGCCGCTGACCTGATTTACCCTATGTTCGTCGTTGAAGGAAAAAACCGTTCAGAGACGATCGATTCCATGCCCGGCATTGAGCGCCTTTCCATCGACCTGCTGGTAAAAGAAGCCGAACAAATCGCAGCCCTGGGTATTCCTGCATTGGCTCTGTTCCCAGTGGTCTCTCAAGACCTGAAGACTGAATGCGCCAGCGAGTCCTACAATCAGGACGGTCTAATGCAAAAGGCTATTCGAGCCCTTAAGGAAGCGGTACCAGAACTGGCATTGATTACCGATGTCGCACTTGATCCATTTACATCGCACGGTCAGGACGGCTTGTTGGATGAAAATGGCTATGTGATAAATGATAAGACCACCGAAGTGCTGATTCAGCAGGCATTATCTCAGGCAGAAGCTGGCGCTGATATCGTCGCGCCATCCGATATGATGGATGGTCGTATTGGAGAGATCCGTGAAGCCTTAGAACAACAGGGCCATGTAAATACGGCTATCATGGCATACTCCGCTAAATACGCATCCAACTATTACGGTCCATTCCGTGACGCGATTGGTTCAGCCGCCAATATCAAAGGAGGGAATAAGAAAACCTATCAGATGGATCCGGCCAATTCCGATGAAGCCCTGCGAGAAATTGCATTGGATATTCAGGAAGGTGCAGACATGGTAATGGTCAAACCCGGCATGCCCTATTTAGACATAGTACGTCGCTGTAAAGACACCTTTAAAGTCCCTACGTTTGCCTATCAGGTCAGTGGTGAGTACGCCATGCATAAAGCCGCTTTCATCAACGGCTGGCTTAATGAAGACGCGGTGATTTTAGAATCATTGCTGGCATTCAAGCGTGCTGGAGCCGATGGTATCCTGACTTACTTTGCCAAAGATGCCGCCAAGCTGCTTAAAGCAGGATTATAAACAGCGTTATCCATGAAAAAGGCACCCTAAGGGTGCCTTTTTCGTTATGTGAGTCTTACTTAAATTCTAGCAACCAACCAGCTTTATGCTGGAGCCACTTTTCATTAGCTAGCTCTGCATCAATTAATGGATGATGCTTTAGCCAACCATCAGGGAAACTGACCACCCAGGCGTCTCCCTCTATATTCAGTTCAATAACCGGTAAAATATCGTCTTTCCGACGGATCGACAAAATGTGCGCCAAGCGTAATAAGCGCATCAGGCTGCGCATCAATTCCTGTTTATCTTCCGGATAATTCAGAATTAGTTCCTTTTGAATATCCTGACGATGAGAACCGACCAAGTCGACAATGGCCTTACGCTGCTGCAATGAATATCCAGCTAAAGGCAGATGCCTCAATATATAAGCGCCATGTTCGTGATATTTTTTATATTCGATATGTAAACCAGCTTCGTGCAGCGTTGCTGCGGCAGCAAGCACCGCCTGGGCATCAAAATTACAGATATTCACCTGAGTGCACATCTGTTTATACAGTGCCAAAGCCAATTCACTGACCCGACGCGCCTGTTCTTTATCAATATGAAAACGCTGAATAGTCGTGGCTAATGTCTGCTTTCGGCGATCATTCTGCTGCATATTATCTAACATGCCATAGATCAAACCTTCGCGCAGAGCGCCACCAGAGATTTGCATTTGTTCAATGCCCAGGCTTTCAAACAAGGCCAGCAAGATCGCTAAACCACTGGGGAAAATGGGACGTCGGGATTCTGCCAGTCCCTGGATCGATAAAAGGTCGATCTGACCGGCATCGATACATTGCTGTTTCAGTGAAAGTAAATAAGGCAAACGAATGGAATCACTGATCCCCTGAGCGACGAGGATTTCTGTAATCGCCTGAGGTGTACCCGATGCCCCTAAGCACTGTTGCCAGTCAAAACTGACAAACTCTTCTCTGACAGCACCAATGAGGGCATGAGCAGCGGCAACTGCGTATCCAAAGTTTTCTTCACTCAACACACCGCCGGCAAAATAGCGTTCCATAAACGTCACGCACCCCATATCTAAACTAGTCAGATGAATAGGGTTCATGTCATTGCCAATAATAATCTCAGTACTGGCGCCGCCAATATCAATCACCAAAGTGTTACCGCAATTAGCGGAGGTATAGGCCACACCCAAGTAAATTTGGCGGGCTTCTTCTTCACCCGAAATAACCCTAAGCTTATGCCCTAAGATTTTTTCCGCTTTGGTAATAAATACATCGGCGTTATTGGCCAGACGTAAAGTCGCGGTGCCCACCACTTTTACGTTAGCAGGAGGAATATCAAGTAAACGTTCTGCAAAGGTTTCCAGGCACTGCCAGCCACGCTCCATGCTCAAATCATCCAGCATCATCTGTTCGTCAAGGCCTGCGGCCAGACGCACCTTCTGCTTCACTTTCCCGATGATTTGAACATTGCCGGCATCCACCCGCACCACAACCATGTGAAAACTATTCGAGCCCAAATCCACTGCAGCATATAGCTGCTCGGGCGACGGATGGAGAGATAGAGCCTGTTCTGTCATGTATACCGTTTACTTAGGATTTCGCTTATTGGGAGAACGTTTATTATAACTTTTGCCGCTTTGCAATCTTTTACGATATTGCTGCTTCGGCGCCTCAATATCTTCCAATAACGCACTTGGGTCATAGCTGGTGACGGGAATTGCATGCTCGATGTAATTCTCGATAGCAGGCAGATTCAATGCGTACTTTTCACAGGCAAAACTAATGGCATGGCCACTCTTGCCCGCACGGCCAGTACGACCAATACGGTGAACATAGTCCTCAGCATCATCTGGCAGATCGTAGTTAAATACGTGGGTCACTTTTTCAATGTGCAGACCACGGGCTGCTACGTCAGTGGCAACCAAAACATCCAGACGATCTTTACTGAAATCCTCAAGAATTTTCAGACGTTTCTTCTGGGGTACATCACCACTTAACAAGCCAACGCGGTGCTTATCGGCAGCCAACCAGTCAGCAACTTTTTCACAGCCATGCTTAGTATTGGCGAACACGATCGCCTTTTCTGGCCATTCTTCTTCCAACAAGGTAAGCAATAGCAGCATCTTGTCATCATCAGACGGGTAGAAAAGTTCTTCTTTAACGCGGCTGGCGGTTTTCTGCTCAGGTGCAATTTGCACGTGCGTCGGATTGTTCATGTGCTCGTAAGCCAGTTCCTGTACTCGGTAAGACAGGGTGGCTGAGAACAGCATGCTTAAACGCTCTGTGGCCACCGGCATGCGACGGAACAAGAAACGAATGTCTTTGATAAAGCCTAAATCGAACATACGATCGGCTTCATCCAGCACCGCGACTTGAATACCAGACAGAGAAAACACGCCCTGTTTGTAATAATCAATTATGCGCCCGGTGGTTCCAATGATAATATCTACGCCCTTTTCCAGAATCTCCCGTTGACTTTGGTAGCCTTCGCCTCCATATATGAGACCAAGGGACAAGCCAGTATGTTTACTGAGCATTTCCGCGTCATTGTAGATCTGTACCGCCAGTTCCCGCGTCGGCGCCATAATAATGGCTCTTGGCTGGGCTTTTTGTTCCTGGGGATGCGTCAGAAGGTGGTGGAACGTCGCCGTTAAAAAGGCAATCGTTTTTCCAGTTCCTGTTTGCGCCTGGCCAGCGATGTCTTTACCTTCCAATAACGGAGGTAAGCTCAAGGCCTGGATAGGGGTGCAATGATTGAAGTTTGCTGCTGAGAGCGCCTGCACCACTTTTTCGTGTAACGGCAGGTCTGAAAAATGAGTATCAGTTAAGTGTGTTGTTTGCATAGCTTATAGCTTATCAGTGCTTGCATTAAAAAACAGTTTATATATAAAAGATATGAGTCCGCTGTTATATTTCAGCGACAGACCAATTATGGAGAACATAATGAGCGACAAAATTATCCACATCTCTGACGCCAGCTTTGAAGCCGACGTATTGAATGCCCAAGCCCCTGTGTTAGTAGACTTCTGGGCAGAGTGGTGTGGCCCTTGTAAAATGATCTCTCCGATTTTGGAAGAAATCGCTGTAGAGTTCGAAGGCAAAGTAACAGTTGCCAAGCTGAATGTCGATGAAAATAATGAAACTCCGCCTAAGTACGGAATTCGCGGCATTCCAACTCTGTTACTGTTCAAAGGGGGTAACGTCGCAGCTACGAAAGTGGGCGCGCTGTCTAAGACCCAATTAGAGCAGTTCCTGAACGAGAACATCTAATATGTTAAAGCCCGCTGAACTGCGGGTTTTTTCATTTTTAGCCCCAGAAAAGTCATGCGCAATTGTTAAGATTTTGAAAAAGCCGTTTTTTTGACTAGACGATACTTTTAATTGGTGCTAAGTTTTAACCGTTCTCTTCTGAACACACCTTATATCACGCTACTTCAGCGTTTTTAAATAAGTAAACCATACCCTGTATCATACGATATTGTTTTGCTGTTACAGCGACGTTTCAAGTATAAAGACCCACCAATATGAATTTAACGGAACTCAAGAATAGACCAATTAACGAATTGGTTGCATTGTCAGAAGAAATGGGCCTGGAGAACATGGCCCGTGCCCGTAAACAAGATATTATCTTCTCTATCCTCAAAGCCCACGCCAAGAGCGGCGAAGACATCTTTGGCGATGGCGTATTAGAAATCCTTCAAGACGGGTTTGGCTTTCTGCGTTCCGCGGATTCATCCTATCTGGCGGGGCCTGATGATATTTACGTATCACCTTCACAAATCCGTCGCTTTAACCTGCGAACGGGCGACACCATTTCAGGTAAAATTCGTCCGCCTAAAGACAGCGAACGCTACTTTGCCTTACTGAAGATCAATCAGGTTAACTTTGATAAACCTGAAAATTCACGTAACAAAATCCTGTTTGAAAACCTGACGCCACTGCACGCCAATGAGCGTTTGCGTATGGAGCGCGGTAACGGCAGTACTGAAGATATTACGGCGCGTGTACTGGATCTGGCATCGCCTATCGGGCGTGGTCAGCGTGGTCTTATCGTCGCTCCTCCAAAAGCAGGTAAAACACTGTTGCTGCAAAATATTGCTCAGTCAATTACCGCCAACCATCCTGAATGTCAGTTGATGGTGTTGCTGATCGACGAACGTCCGGAAGAAGTAACCGAAATGCAGCGCCTGGTTAATGGTGAAGTGGTTGCGTCTACCTTTGACGAACCGGCTAGCCGTCACGTTCAGGTTGCAGAAATGGTGATTGAAAAGGCTAAGCGCCTGGTAGAGCACAAAAAAGACGTAGTTATCCTGTTAGACTCTATTACTCGTCTGGCACGCGCTTACAACACGGTTATTCCTTCATCAGGTAAAGTACTGACAGGTGGTGTGGATGCGAATGCTCTGCATAAACCAAAACGTTTCTTTGGTGCTGCACGTAACGTAGAAGAAGGCGGAAGCCTGACGATCATTGCTACTGCGCTGATCGACACCGGTTCAAAGATGGACGAGGTTATCTACGAAGAATTTAAAGGCACAGGTAACATGGAATTGCACCTGAATCGTAAGATTGCTGAAAAACGCGTGTTCCCAGCCATCGATTTCAACCGTTCAGGCACACGTCGTGAAGAACTGCTGACAAGTCAGGATGAACTGCAGAAAATGTGGATCCTGCGTAAAATCGTTCACGAGATGTCTGAAGTAGACGCAATCGAATTCCTGATTGGCAAACTGGCAATGACCAAGACCAATGACGAATTCTTCGATGCCATGAAACGTCAAAAAAGCTAACGTTTAATAAACAATTAAACGCTGATATACCCTAAAAAATCCTCATAGTTTCTATGAGGATTTTTTATTTGCCTGCCAAATGTTTCACCGCTAAGGTAAAAAGGAAATAACATAAAAACAAAAACTTAGCATAAGCAACATTTGCAGGAATCCAGATGAAAAAATCACTTATCTCACTTTGCCTTATTCCTCTCTTTTCGCAGGCAGCAAACCAGGTCGATAGCCTCGCCGACAAAATCGAACCTCAGGTCATCGAATGGCGTCATCATTTCCACCAATATCCCGAACTTTCCAACCGCGAATTCAAAACCGCAGCCTATATTGCTGACTACCTGAAAAGCCTGGGATTGGAAGTGCAAACAGGCGTGGCCAAAACCGGCGTAGTGGCAATATTAGATTCGGGCAAACCAGGGCCCGTTGTTGGTCTTCGCGCAGATATTGATGGTTTACCGGTACCTGAAAGAAACGATTTACCCTTTAAATCTACCCAAATCGGTGAATATAACGGTAAAGAAGTGCCAGTTATGCATGCCTGCGGTCACGATACCCATATATCCATGTTGATGGGCGCCGCAAAAATCCTGACTGAAATGAAAGATCAACTGCATGGCAAAGTGAAATTCATTTTTCAACCTGCTGAAGAAGGTGCCCCAACAGGTGAGGAAGGCGGTGCCGAATTAATGGTTAAAGAGAACGTACTGAAAAACCCGGATGTAGATACTATCTTCGGCTTACACATAAGTGCTGGTGCAGATACAGGTACCATTGGCTATCGTGCAGGCGGGATCATGGCGGCAGTAGACCCCTTTAAAATCGTGGTCAAAGGCAAACAAGCCCATGGTGCCTATCCCTGGATGAGCGTTGATCCTATTGTCACCTCTGCGCAAATCGTCATGGCGTTGCAAACCATTATCAGCCGCGAAGTCACCCTGATCGACGATGGAGCGGTGATCTCGGTCGGCTCTATCCATGGGGGTAATCGCTCTAACATTATTCCAGAAGAAGTAGAGCTGGTTGGAACCATCCGCACTTTGAATCCCAAAGCACGAGACTTAATTTATGAAGCCATGCAGCGCAAGGTAAAAGCCATTGGCGACAGCATGAGAGCGACAACAGAACTGACACTACCGCTAGACTACAACTACCCTATTACCTACAACGAACCTTCGTTGATGGCCGAGATGTTGCCAACATTACAGCGTACTGCAGGCAGTGACCACGTTCACGAAGTCAAAGCCGTAACAGGCGCAGAAGATTTCTCGTTCTTCCAGGATCAAGTGCCCGGTCTGTATTTGTTTATTGGCGGCAAGCCGCTAGATGTGCCCGCCGATAAAGCGCCCGCACATCATACACCTGACTTTTTTGTTGAGGATGCCAGTATGAAGTTAGGTGTAAAAACTCTGACCAATTTGACCATTGATTACATGAAAGCTCACGCCAGTAAATAATCAAAATGAATCAAAAGTTGCAGCTTTTTTATAGCTGCAACGTCTCTTTCTTTTACCCTGCAACAGCTTGGAATTTCATCAAATCTGCCCATAAAGCCTAACGACACTGCTCAGCTTTTACGCTACAATCTGCTCCCTCATTTTGTCGAGTCGCTGCAATGAATGCGGTATACCTATACAGGCACACGCCTAACAACTGAGGAGCTAAGCCAATGCCTGAAGTGGCAATTGTAATGGGGTCAACATCTGACTGGCCAACCATGCAAAAAGCAGCACAGATGCTGGAACAACTGGGTGTAAGTTACAAAGCGCAAGTCGTCTCTGCCCACCGTACCCCTAACCTGTTGTGCGAATTTGCCGAAAGCGCCAGAGAACAGGGATATAAAGTCATTATTGGCGGTGCCGGCGGCGCGGCTCACTTACCAGGCATGATTGCCGCACATACACCACTGCCCGTTTTCGGTGTGCCCGTAAGCTCCAAACAACTTAAAGGGTTAGACTCCCTTCTATCTATCGTACAAATGCCTAAAGGCGTTGCGGTGGGTACACTAGCCATAGGTGACGCAGGGGCTGCCAATGCCGGTCTGTTAGCGGCTCAAGTGATCGCATTAAACAACCCTAAAGTGGCCGATGCCATCGACGCATTCCGTAAACAGCAAACCGAAGCCGTGCTGGCAGCAGGCGAGCTGGAGTTAGGCGATGACAACTAAGGTTCTGATCCTAGGTTCCGGGCAGCTCGCCCGGATGATGTACCTGGCCGGTGTCCCTTTAGGTATTGAAGTTGCTGCCGTCGATGTAGCGGATGAATCTGTAGTGAATCCAGTTACCAAGCAAATGCTGGGTATCACACTGGAACAGGCCATGGCAGAGGCTACGGCTATATCAGTTGAATTTGAACATATCCCAGAGCCTTTACTGGCCAAAGTGGGTGCCAGCGGCAAACTTTTTCCGAGCGTAGAAGCCATATTAACAGGTGCCGACCGTGTGCGTGAAAAGGCCTTGTTAGACAAGCTCGGTATCGCCAATTGCCCTCACGCTATTGTCACCCATGTAGACCAACTCGATCAGGCTGTGGTTGATTTAGGCGAAAAGCTGATCATTAAAGCCAGCCGCGATGGTTATGATGGTTACGGACAATGGCGCTTGCAATCAGTCAACGATTTACCAGCTCTGAAGCAGGAATTATCCAAGCTTGACCTGGAGAAAGTGCCGCTAGTAGTCGAGACGATGGCCATATTTAGTCGCGAACTGTCATTGGTGGCAGCGCGTGATCATCAGGGTGAAGTGCGTTGTTATCCATTGGCAGAAAACCTGCATCATCAGGGACAACTGCATGTATCTATCTCACCGGCCCCCCACATTACTGCAGCACTCCAACATCAGGCTGAAATGGCATTCACCAAACTGGCGGATGAACTCGGCTATGTAGGTGTATTGGCCGTGGAATTTTTCCAGGTAGGCGATGAGCTTTGGGTGAATGAAATAGCCCCTCGTGTACATAATTCAGGCCATTGGTCGATGCAGGGAGCGGTATGCTGCCAGTTCGAGAACCATCTGCGAGCGGTAGCTGGTATGCCACTTGGCAGTACCAAAACCACGCATGGTGTGACCGCCATGGTTAACGTAATCGGTTGCGAACCAGACAGCACCAAGGTACTTGCACAGTCACAGACGCATTTACACCTATATGGTAAATCTGTGCGTCAAAAGCGCAAAATGGGTCATATTAATGTGACAGCTGAAAACTATCCTGCATTGGGCGAAGCATTAAGCAAATTAGCTGATGTCTTGCCAATTGAATTCTTTCCGGAACTCGCTGGCGAAGCAAAGCGCCTTTTGGGCTGATTGATTGAATTTTGTATATAAAAACGCCGGTTGAACCGGCGTTTTTTATTTTTAAAGAATTATGCTTGACTTCGTCAGCAGGATACATAGAATACGCCCCGCTTGAGCATCACAACTCAAGCGCTTCCTATAGTGTGCCGACTTAGCTCAGTTGGTAGAGCAACTGACTTGTAATCAGTAGGTCGCCAGTTCGACTCCGGCAGTCGGCACCATTTTCCCTTTATCAGCAGCTACTGATAATCAAAAGTTTTACCACGTTTTTATTCTCGTGACACTGGTTCCCAGTTCGAATATTCACATCTTCCAGAAACCTAATCGCTTAATCCAACTTACCCATCCACATATCTTTATACATCACCCAATCACCGATAAAACTGTATAACGGATGTTTGAAGGTAGCGGGCTTATTTTTCTCAAATCGAAAATGCCCATACCAGGCCAATCCATAGCCAAACACAGGTAACAGCCACCAATAAGCCCAATTACCGGATGTCACTAGCCAGAGTAAAGTTAGTATCACCAAAGTAGAACCCCAAAAGTGACAACGCCGACAGCGCGGATCACTATGTTCTCTTAAATAAAATGGATAAAACTCGGCAAAGGAACTGAATTGCATAACACCCCCTTTGTTGGGATTATGTTTGTATTTATTGTATTTTTTGTTAAAGCTATCAGTTTTCCCCTGACTATTGCAACCTTGTATTTGACTGATAGGATCCCCACTTAGACTGCAAGAACCTAACGCGGATGCGCAAGATGCAAAATATCGTCAATATTACGTTGGATAACTTCCAGCAGGTGATTCTGGAACAATCACAACACACTCTAATCATTGTAGATTTCTGGGCTGACTGGTGTGGTCCGTGCAAAGACCTTATGCCAATTCTGGAGAAAATTGCCGGTGAGTACCCGAATGATGTGATTCTGGCAAAGGTAAATTGTGATGAGCAGCCACAAATAGCTGCACAATTTGGTGTGCGCAGCTTGCCGACAGTAATGCTAGTCAAAGATGCTCAGCCTGTCGACGGCTTCGCAGGTGCCCAGCCAGAAGGCCCTATCCGCGAAATGCTGGCCAAGTATCTGCCTAACCCGGAAGACGATTTACTCATCCAGGCAGGTGAGTTGATCGCAGCAGGTGATTACCAGCAAGCCTTTCCTCTTGTTAAGCAAGCCTTTGACCTGAGCCCTGACAATATTGATGTAAAGTATGCATTAGTAGATTGCCAAATAGAGCTGGGTAATGTGGCCACGGCCAAAGAGTTATTAGCCACTATCGGCTTAGCCGATCAGGATGGCCGTTATCAGGCCCTTACCGGCAAAATCGAGCTGGCGGAGCAAGCCGCGGATTCGCCTGAAGTACAGGCACTGCAACAGCAACTGGCTGCCGAACCAGACAATATGGAACTAAAAGTGCAACTTGCGGTACAGCTACAACAGTTAAAACGTAATGAGGAAGCGCTGGAGTTACTGTATTCAGTGATTAGCAAAGATCTGAACTTCGGTGATGCCAAAAAGATTATGCTGGATGTAATCAACGCCCTGCCAGATGGTGAACCGCTGAAATCTCAGTATCGCCGTAAGGTATATAGCCTGCTTTACTAGGCAAAACACGAAGAGAAAAGCCGGGATAACCCGGCTTTTTTAATCACTGAAAGCAACCGAATAAACCTAGGCTGGTGCTTCTACTTACTGCGCGCTTACCGCGTGCCGAACAATTTATCGCCAGCATCACCCAGACCAGGCAGGATATAGCCTTTGTCATTCAGGCAATCGTCCACTGAGGCAACATAGATATCGATATCAGGATGCTTCTCAACCACTGCCTGAATGCCCTCTGGGGCGGCAACTAAAAAGAGCCCCATAATTTGGGTACAGCCTTTTTGTTTAAGCAAATCAATAGTCGCAATCAGGGTGCCGCCCGTTGCCAGCATAGGATCGACAATTAAAGCCGTCCGCTCGCTAATATCACTCACCACTTTGTCAAAATAGGCGACTGGCTGCAGGGTTTCTTCATCGCGGTAAAGCCCAACTACACTGACTTTTGCATTAGGGATCAACTGCATGACTCCGTCTAACATGCCTAATCCGGCACGTAAAATCGGTACGATAGTCAGCTTTTTACCTTTAATTTGCTGAATCGGGATCTCTTTGCCTTCCCAGCCAGTAATATTCACGGTTTCCGTTTCTAACTCTCGGGTGGCTTCATAGGTAAGCAGGTTACCCACTTCACTGGCCAATTCGCGAAAGTCTTTACTGGAAATGCCTGCCTGACGCATTAACCCCAGCTTATGTTTGACCAACGGATGCTTTATTTCTTTTACAGACATGGGGATCCCCTTACTTAGCATATACATCCTGCTGTACTTGCTGTTCTACAAATTCCATTAACTCAGGATAAAATTGCGCAAAAGTTGCCTCAATTTTTTCGTGGTGTTGCCGCATCTGCGCATATAAAGCATAGGCAAAACTTACGCCTGAGCGAAAGCGTCTTTCTACCGCTTTAAAAGAATGCAAACACTGTTCTGCATACTGGTATTCATCCAGCCACTGATGTTCAATCAATCCCTGACGACTGCGGGTAAATCTCGGATTATCCTGCAATTGCGCATTGCCAAGTTCACGATAAAACTGTGCAAATAGCATTTGCCATTCGGACCAGTTTTGCCAACTGCCGGTTACCAATAAATGGTCAAAATAGATATCCAGTCCTATTCCAGCGAAACGTCTGACATCTGCTGAGAAAAGTGGTTTCAACTGAACCAACAACGGATGACTATCTGTAAACGAATCTACAGCACGATGCAGCCGAATACCTTGCTGCCAGTCAAATGGCAACGTAAGAAAGGCCTGACCTTTGACAAAATCGCCCAGAAAGTTACCAACAAGGCTGGTGCCAGAGTGTTTAGCCAGGTGAAGATGGGCAATATAATTCATGCTTCTCCCAAGCTCGTATTCTTACGCAATGCGTCGTGCGACAACCTTTTAACTTAGTTTGCCATAAAGTTGCCGTAGTTGTCCTGAGTGTTTGGTAAAATATTCCTGTGCAGCCCGCTCACACCAATGCTTTGCCTGAGAAACCAGAGGTTGTTGTTGTAGCGCTTCGGGCGTCAAATTTAAACGCTTGGGGAAGCGCCCCATCCCGGCAAAAATGCAATACCAGGACGGCTTTTGATACACCATTTCATAATGATTAAGGGCCCGATCAAAATCTGCCCCCTGCTCCCATGCCTCCAGCAGATGCGTCAGTATCTGTGGACGTGAGGGGTTATCCCGACAGGCTAGCCAATAGTCACTGTCAGAGCGGGTATTAAGCTGATAATGAGCAACAATGTAATCGCGTACGCCATCAAAGGTGTCGCACATCTGCTGATTGTAGCTTTGTTGGATCGATGGATTATTCTGCACTTGAGGATAAGCCTGAATAAAACGCTCCAGAGTAAATTGGATCAGCATTAGCGCCGTCGCTTCCAGAGGTTCAATAAAGCCCTGCGACAGACCCACCGCCAGACAATTGCAATACCAGTGCTGCGTCAACCGCCCAATCTTCATCGTCAGGTGCCGGGCTTCGATGTTGGCATTATCATCCACGCCTAATGCCTGCCTTAACTCAGTTTCAGCCTGATCAGCGCTGATAAAATCGCGACTATATACATACCCATTCCCCTGACGACTGGTTAACGGAATTTGCCACATCCAGCCGTTTGAAAGCGCTATCGAACGGGTTTGTGAGTTAATCTGTTCAGGAGTTGAGGTGGGCATGGCCACCGCCGCATTATTAAAAAGCTGCTCCTGATAAGAATGCAGTGTTTGCCCTAATGCCTGTTGAATCAGTCGGCCGCTAAAACCGCTGCAATCAATAAAGAAGTCTGCCGACAATGCGCCATGCCGTGACGTAAGTAAACTGGCAAGATTACCCTGTTTATCCACTGTCACTTCTGCAACAGTATCGATGAGGTGTCTTAACCCCTGAGCTTTCGCTTTTGCAGCAAGAAAGCTGGCAAGTTTACCTGCATCAAAGTGATAACCGTAATCAACTTCAAAAGGCAACGGCTTGGTTGATACAGGAGCCAGCCCCAAACGAACCATACTGGCAGCCACGAAATAATCATCAGGATTAGCACTAATGTCATGCCCACGCCGGCGTAAATTCGCATGGTAGAAAAAGGCCTCGGCGGGTTTCAAATCTAGCTGCGAGAAAAATGGATGAAAATAACGTTCATAGCCAGGAACTTCTGACCAACCCTCAAAGCTAATTCCTGCCTTATAGGTAGCATCACAGGCAGGCATCCACTCAGCTTCACAAATACCTAACTGCTTGAAGTAATGTTTCAGATAGGGTGTCGAACCTTCTCCAACACCCACAGTGGGAATTGCATCGGACTCAATTAGGGTGATCTGACATCTATCTCCCCATGCATGCAGCAAGCTATTAGCAGCCATCCAGCCCGCGGTACCGCCACCTAAGATGATGATGCTGCCAGGAATCTGCATGTTACTGAGCCTCACCTACCGGCATCACAGTCGACTCGCGAACCACCAGCTCAGGAGTAAAGTGCTGATGCGGAATACAAGCGGAAGTCCCCTTTGGATTGCGCTGGGCAACAATGTGATTAATAAGGGCCGCCACTGCTTTACGTGCAATCACATGAGTAGGCTGGGCCGCCGTGGTTAACTTAGGCCAGGTTTGACGAGAAAATGGGCTATCCTCGAATCCGGCAATCGCCAGTTGCGAAGGGATCTCCACACCCTGTAAGCGCGCTGCAAACAAAGCACCGGCGGCAATTTCATCGTTACAGGCAAAAATTGCGCTGGGTCGCTCGTCCAGAGCTAAAAACTGGCGGGCACCTGTCACTCCGGTTTCAAATGAGTACTGATCGGCATACACATAGTCATCCCGGAATATCAGGCCATTATCCAGCAACGCCTGCTGGTAACCATTAAAACGCTCTTCGGACGATCTGTGGCCCTTATCACCATTGATAAAGGCAATGCGTTTATGCCCTAAACCAATCAGATGCTGGGTAATATCATAGGCAGCCTCATGGTCATGAACGAAGACACAGGGTGTTGCCTCTTTCGATTCATCCGACCCCGACACAATGCGCACAAAACTCACGGGTAATTCTTCCAATACCTTCAACACCGATGGCATTTCAGACATGGGGGGCGAAACGATGAGTCCAGCCAACTGGGATCGCTGTACCATCTCTTTGATTTCATTGGCGATGTTTTCACTCGTGGCTTTGCAAGGGTGGATAACCAACTCATAACCACGATCCCGGCATTCACTTAGAATACCGTTTTGCATATCAATGACGTAATAGGCATTGGGGTTATCGTAAACAAACCCGAGGGTAAAGCTTCGAGTACCGGCAAGATTGCGGGCAGCAGAATTCGGCTGATAATGTAACTGACGAATGGCATCGTTAACTCGCTCCAGTGTTTCCGGCTTCACTGAGCCTTCCTGATTAATCACCCTGGATACCGTTTTGATGGACACACCGGCCATCTCTGCCACTTCTTTAATGGTTGATTTCATGATCTTTTTATCCAATCCCGATAAGGCATTGGAACATAATTCCACATTTCTCTGCCAGCATTATCCGGCCTTACCATTGCCTTACATTCTTAACTGATTTGTTATTTATCTGTAATAAATGTTTGCGTTCCCAAAAACCCTGTTGTAGATTAATTCAACAATGACAGCGCTGTCACTATTTTTTAGAAAAAGTTAAAAGTGGTACTTTTTTTAAAAACCCAAAATGACAGCGCTGTCATTAGAACAAAAAACACAAACACCTACATCAGGAAGAGGGAACCATGAAATCCACTAAATTCAATAGGTTAAGTCACTCGATTAAGCTTGCTCTGGTCATGGGAAGTACCCTGGGCGGCGCAGGCTTAATGAGTCAACCCGTTCTGGCCCAACAAACCGCAGATGATAACGTTGAAGTTATCGAAGTATCTGGTATTCGCGCCAGTGCCAAAGAAAATCTAAATGCCAAACGTTTCTCTAACGCGGTGGTAGATGCCATCACTGCCGAAGACATTGGCAAATTCCCGGATAAAAACGTCGCTGAATCTCTGTCTCGTGTCCCAGGTATTACCATCGACCGTGATTTTGGTGAAGGCCAGGGCGTAACGATTCGAGGTGTACAACCAGATCAAAACCTTACTCTGGTAAACGGCCAGGCAGTCGGTACTGGTCAGTGGTTTGTATTATCTGACGCAACCCGTAACTTTAACTTTGAGATTCTGGCATCAGAAATGGTGGCTGGCCTTGAAGTCTATAAATCGTCTCAGGCGAATATCGACGAAGGTGCACTGGGTGGTACGGTCATTTTGCGCACGCGCAAGCCATTCCAGCTCGATGCCAACACGGTTCAGTTCTCTACTGAAGTGCAGTACAACGATATCGCCGAAAAAGCGGATCCCTCTTTCTCTGGCCTTTATAGCTGGAAAAACGAAAATGAAACCCTGGGTTTCCTGGCATCTGTTACCTACCAACAGCGCACGGTAAAACGTGAAACTAACGAAGACTTTGGCTGGTTTGGTCCATCCATTGCCCGAATTGATCCATTGATCGAAGCCCCACAAGGTGCCGATGAAAAAGGAGCCATTGCCTGGGGCATGGGCTCAGCGCTGTTTAAACAGGATCGTGAGCGTTTAGGTCTGGATTTGAACCTGCAATGGGCACCTAATGATGACCTGGATATGAATCTGCATTACATGAATTCAACCATGAAAGCAGATAACGTTAACTCCAACCTGATTGGTATTCCGTTCCGTGGTGTGGCTTACACCGGCACTGATACTATGCCAGGTACCGTCGAAAACGGCATTGTCACCTCGCTACATGTCGAAGGTGTCGATAGTCGTCCAGGCTGGTCGCGCCATATGGCGTACGATAACATCTATCGTGACGGTTCTGAGATGTCGACAGAGATTCTGGATCTGGAAGGTAACTGGAACATCGGTGCAGGAAAACTGCACTTCCAGTTGGGTACCACCAAAGGCGAAGGTGACAACCGTGACTTCTTCACAGAATTCTGGGCCGACGCCAATGACGAACGCGCAGCCTACGATTATTACAACGAAGGCGGCAGCAATCCCACCATCGACTTCACCACTGCCAGCCCTTGGTTAGCTAACCCGACCGATCAAATGTGGCTGGGTGGTATCTTCGATCAGAAAAACGAAACCGAAGATAAAGAAAACTACCTGCAGTTAGATTACATCCATAACGTGGATCTCGGCATTATCACTGAGATTCACACGGGCATGAAATTGCGTGACCGTAGCTTCGAGCAAAGCCGCTACCAAACTAACCTGACTGGCCTGGATCCTGTAGGTGAAAACAGCCTGGGTACTGCGGGAGAATTTTGGTCTGGTGATATGGTGAATGTTAGCCATAGCGAAACCAACGGCTACGCTGCCAGCTACTTTATGCCCGACAAAGACCTGATGCGTCAGGCCCTGTATGACGTGGCAGAGTGTACCGATGCGTCAACCGGCATGTGCCGCAACAATGAAGTATTCCAAAGTGCATCATCGTTTAAAGTGGAAGAAGACATTGCCGCGCTTTACGCCATGGCAGTATTCAGCAGCGAAGGGGTACGCGGTAACTTCGGTTTGCGTTACGTTGAAACAGACACCAAGTCCAGTGGTTGGGATCTGACCACAGGTGAACCTGTATCCTTCGACGGCGAGTACAACGAATGGCTACCTAGCGTAAACCTGGCTTACGATTTGGCCGATGACGTAATCCTGCGTTTTGCCGCATCTCGCGTCATTACGCGCCCAGCACCATTCCAGTTAGCACCTGCGGTTAACCTGACGCCAGAAACAAGCTCGGGCTCTGCCGGTAACCCGAATCTAGGACCGCTAAAAGCAAACCAGTTTGAATCTGGAATTGAATGGTACTTCGCTGATGCATCAGTGCTTGGCGTCACCATGTTCAAGAAAGATATCACCGACTTTATCTTTACCAAAACCGTGGCTAAAGAAATTAACGGGCAACAAATCAATCAGTTGAGCACCCCTGAAAACGGCGGCGCCACCAACATTGATGGAATTGAATTCCAGTTGCAGCATATCTTTGAAAATGGCTTTGGTGGTTACTTCAACTACACCTATACCGACGTAGGTGATGCAGAAGTAGACCAGGCTGTGGTAGTAACGGATGACGATGGCAACATCACTGGCGCAACGCTCGCATCCAGCACGATCCGCTTCCCGAATGCATCTAAGAATTCATACAACTTAGGCGTGTTCTACGAAACAGACGTGTATAGCGTACGAGTAAACTACAACTATCGTTCAGAGTATTTCATTGCTAGCACTGAAATTGGTAACCAGTTCCGTGATGAACAGTCACAGGTGGATGCTCAGGTTAGCTGGAATGTCACCGACAATATCAGTTTGAAAGGCGAAATCCTGAACCTGACAGACGAAATCTGGGAAAACTACTACGTACGTAGCACAGACGGCGCCCGCCTTGGCGGTACTCAAAGTGCTAACGGTCGTCGTTTCTACCTGGGGGCCAGCTTCAAGTTCTAAAGCGATATCTTCGAACTTGCAATAAAACTACGGGGGCGCTCGTCGCCCCCACATATTCCTAAACGTTGAGAAAAGACATGTCGAATCCAATCACACTGGTGATCTTAGGTGGGGGAACGGCTGGCTGGATGGCCGCTAATCTGCTTGCCAGCCAATGGCCACGTGAACGCCTGCGGATCAGACTGATTGCCTCGTCTGAGCAGGGCACGGTTGGTGTCGGTGAAGGCTCAACCCCTTTCTTACGCCAGTTTTTTCAGGGTTTAGGAATATGTGAAAGTGAATGGATGCCAGCCTGCGATGCCACCTATAAGTGCGGTATCACTTTCCCGGACTGGTCAACCATACCGGGTTACCAAAGTTACTTCCATCCGTTTTACAGTGAAGTCGACGCGCCGGCGGCTCCACTATTTTTTCAGCATTGTCAGCAACGTCGTTTGGGTGCGGATCTATCTGTATCTCCTGATCCTTACTTTGTAACGGCACAATTGGCCCAATTGGGAAAAGCCCCCATTTGTCATGGTGGGCAAACTCAGGGGCTGGATTATGGCTATCACTTTGATGCCGCCAAACTCGGCGCATTCTTACAACATCATGGTGAAAAGCAGGGTGTGGAATGCATTGACGATACCATTATGAGGGTTGAGCAACACCCAAACGGTGCTATCCGCCAACTGCACGGCAAACTTAACTGCTATGCGGGTGACTTTTTCATTGATTGCAGCGGATTTCAGTCGCGTCTACTAGGTGAAACCCTTGCCGAACCTATGCTCTCATTTCAGCATCAGCTGCTGTGTAACCGTGCCGTCGCCATTTCCACGCAAGCACCTGCGAATATTCTCAACAGCCATACCATTTCTGCGGCGGCAGAGCATGGCTGGGTGTGGCAGATCCCATTGCAATCCCGAATGGGTAACGGCTATGTGTATTGCGATCAGTTTTTATCTGAAGAACAAGCCGAACAAGAATTAAGCAAGTACTTACTTTCTCAGGGAACCACTCTCGATAAAAATGCAGAATTTCGCCATCTACGCTGGCGGCCCGGACGGCGGGAACGTCATTGGGTACAGAACTGCGTCGCGATTGGCCTGTCCCAGGGCTTTTTAGAACCGCTGGAAGCCCCAATGCTCAATATCATTCAGCAAAGCTGTGAAGCCTTTAGTCATTTCTGGCGCAAAGGTAATTTCAGTAATGCCTTTGCCGATCAGTTTAATCGCCAGATTAACCAGTTGTTTGATGGTACCCGCGATTATCTGCAGGCCCACTATGCCCTTAATACGCGTTCAGAAGCTTTTTGGCAGGCCAGTCGGGAGCAGATTGAACTTAGCCCTGTGCTCAGCCACATCCTCAAAGGCTGGCGCGAACAACAAAACTTTGAACAATCTTTACAGCAGGTTGCATCACATCTGGTTTACTATCGCACGTCCTGGTACTGCCTGCTGGCGGGTATGGGGGAATTTGCCTCAGCCACTTATACCGCAGCACAACAATACCAAACACAGCAAACGGAACTGTGGCGCCAGGTACATGCTCTAGCGAGTGACTGCGAAAATCACAAAAGCTATTTAGACAGACTATGTACACCCACACCTGCGCCAACAATGTCTATGGAATCAGTACACTATGGCTAAATTTTCTCGATTATTCTTTTACTCAACGTTAGCTCTGGCAGGTACAGCCGTATTCAGTGGCTGTCAGTCGACCGCTGAGGTTTCAGCACCAACAACGCAGCACATAAGCGGGTTATCTCAATCCACGTTAGATGCATTAGCGGCAGGCGCCTTTTTCAATTATCAGGTGATCAGTAATTATTCGGCAAAATGCGATCAAGTCTGGCCCTGTACTGAAGGTACCCTAACTCTAAAATTGCCACAAAACGTCAACAACCATTGGCAAATTTTCTTCAGCAGTGTATCTCCACTAAAATCTTTGCCAGGTCAAACCCCACTGGTCATTGAACACATTAATGGCGACCTGCATAAACTCACTAGCACCCAGATGTTAGTTGCCAACCAAGCTTACAGCATCAGCTTTACCACCAGCGCACCGGTGATCAGTAATGCCAGCGTATTTCCCAATGTGATCATTCGCGCCGAGGGCCTGATACCGCGTGTCATCGATAACACCCGAGAGAAAGTGGATCCGGCAACCCAGCTAGCTCAGGTACAGCACGCAGGCAGTTTTGCTGAAGCCGCCCAATATCAGCGACGCGCAGACGATGTGGTCAAGCAACAAACTCCACAGCTGGTTTATCAGCGTAATCAACAACGTTTGGGGAAACTCGCAGACCCAACTGTTATGACCAATGAATCGAGCACGCGGGTATTGCCTAAGATGCTTAGCAGCCAGTGGCAGCCTGCGCGTCTGACGGTGTCTCATGGGATTCAGGTTCCGCAAAGCCTGTTGGATAAGCACGCGGCAGCATTTGCCCTGCTGACAAACAATGGCCTGATGGTAAGCGCAAATGGGCTGCCTTTAACAATGAAACGTCGTGCCGATGGCAACCCCGAGGGTTATCGCCTTAGCATCAGCAAAAGTGGTATTAGCATTACCAGCAGCAATGATACGGGTGAGTTTTACGCTCTTATGAGTTTGGTGCAATTGTGGCAGCCACAGGATAGCAGTCTGCCAATTGGCCAGGCCATGGATCGTCCGCGCTATGATTTTCGCGGGGTGCACATAGATGTTGCGCGCAACTTCCATTCTAAAGATGTGATCTTGCGCCTGATAGACAATATGGCCGCCTTAAAGCTGAATAAACTGCATTTACATCTGGCCGATGATGAGGGCTGGCGCCTGCAGATCCCAGGTTTACCAGAATTGACCGAACTCGGCAGCCAGCGCTGTTTCGACCTGAATGATACTCAGTGTTTACAGCCACAACTGGGTGCAGGTGTCGATACGCAGAGTTCAGTAAACGGCTATTACAGTGTTGATGATTATCTGGCTATTTTACGTTATGCCAATGCCAGACATATTGAAGTCATCCCAGCCATTGATATGCCAGGGCATTCAAGAGCGGCAATCAAAGCAATGGAATTACGTTATCAACGCTTAATGGCGGCCAATCAGCCACAGCAGGCTGAACAGTTTTTACTGACCGAGTTTGATGATCAAAGCCATTACAGTTCCATTCAGTATTATCACGACAATACCCTGAATCCTTGCATAGACAGCACTTACCGCTTCGCAGAATATATTGTAGATAGCCTCAAGCAGTTGCATCAACAGGGCGGCCAGCCATTGCAGCGATTCCATCTGGGTGCTGATGAAACTGCCGGCGCCTGGACAGCTTCACCTGCCTGTCAGGCATTGATGCAGCAACAGGGGATGCATGAAGCAAAAGAACTAACCGGTTATTTCATTGCGCGTGTTGCCGAGATGGTCACATCCAAAGGCCTGATCCCAGGCGCATGGAGCGATGGCCTGGCTCATACCGACAAAGCTCAGCTCCCAGCTAATGTACAGGCTAATATCTGGGATACCTTATTCTCTCAGGGTCACAATCGCGCCCACGAATTTGCCAATCAGGGCTGGGACACGATTTTGTCCCTGCCAGATGTACTCTATTTCGATTTCCCATATGCGGCTGATCCGAACGAAGGCGGTTATTTCTGGGGTTCACGCGAAACGGATGCCTATAAAGTGTTTCAGCTAATGCCCGACAACCTGCCCGCCATGGCGGCAGTATGGACAGATCGCATGGGCCAGCCCTACAGCAGTCAAGATTCCACGCCATTGACCGCACAGCATAAAGTCAAAGGGATCCAGTCGCAGTTATGGAGCGAAGTGGTACGCAATGACAATCAGGCTGAATACATGCTTTACCCACGATTACTGGTGCTGGCAGAAAGGGCCTGGCATCAGGCTGAATGGGAAGTTCCTTATCAGGCAGGCAAAGGTTATCAGCACACCGGTTTTGATCAGGACTGGCAGCAGCGGGTAGATCAGGATTGGCAACAACTGAGCCAGCGACTTGGCCACTACTGGCTACCGAGACTGGCAAAACAAAATACGTTCTTCAGACTGCCTCCTCCGGGAGCGGTACAAGAGGGAAACCAGATTCTCGCCAATATCGAAATCCCGGGATTATTGGTGGAATACGCGATTGATACTGGCGAATGGCAAACCTATCAGGGCCCGGTCACCTTGCCGGAGCAGCCCCAGACAGTGCGTTTACGCAGTCGCTTGCCGAATCAACATCGCAGTAGCAGAGACGTGCAGTTAGCCGTACATTAACTTAGCATGATCAATAATATGTCATCACAGCACGAGCATTTTGTGAGTATGAACAGAGTATTAGCGCCCCATTTACATCGGCATACCCGCCAGGGGACAAAAGTAGGAGTGACCGGGTGAGTCAGCAACACATGTACTATTTGGGCATTGATGGTGGCGGCAGCAAATGTAAGGCCCGCCTCGAAAACCTACAGGGAGATTGCCTAGGCGAAGGCATTTCTGGCCCGGCGAATCCAGTACGAGGTGTAGAGCTCGCTCAAACGTCGATTCTGGAAGCCGCCCATTTAGCGCTTAAAGACGCGGGCCTTGAGCATCTATCCCTAAATCAGCTTTACGCAGGCATGGGGCTGGCAGGGGTCAACTTGCCCAAATATCGCCAGATGATGGCCCACTGGCAGCATCCTTTTGCCAAGATGCAAATCAGTACCGATCTGCATATCGCCTGTCTCGGCGCCCACAATGGTGAAGATGGCGCAGTGATCATCACAGGTACAGGTTCCAGTGGCGCCTCTGTAGTGAAAGGAAACTACTTTGAAATTGGCGGTCATGGCTTTCCCGTCGGTGACTGCGGCGCAGGCGCCTGGCTCGGGCTGACCGCAATCAAGCAGAGCCTCAAAGCACTGGATGATTTAAGCACAAGAACACCACTGGTTGACGCTCTGCTGGCACGCCTGAACTGCGCCACTCCACAGGAAGTAGTAGAAGTGATCATCGACGGTAAACCCGCGTTTTATGCGGCTTTTGCACCGCTGATCATGGAATTTGCCAATCAGGGGGATGAAATGGCATCGGCCATAGTGACTGAAGGTGCGGACTACTTAAGCTGCATGGCTCGCCGCTTGTTACAAAATCAACCGCCCAGATTATCTCTAATCGGCGGCTTGGCTCCACTTATTACCCCCTGGCTTGACGCGGATATTCAGGCGCGAATCAGCGCACCGTTTGCTGCACCTGAAGTAGGTGCCACCCTGTTAGCCAGACAAACATTTCCTTTTTGAGAGAATTTACTATGTCATCAAGCATTATGGCCAAAGAGGCTGCCGAGTCAGCAGCGGTAATTGAACAACAATTAACAAAAAACGCTGACATCTGCGCACAGTTAGGCGAAACCTTACGACAACAGCAGCCCAATTTTGTTTATATCATTGGCCGCGGCTCTTCTGATCACGCCGGTGTTTTCGCCAAATATCTGATTGAAGTTGAAATGGGGATTGCCGTCAGCCCTGCAGCACCGTCCGTGACCGGCATTTATGGCCGTCAATTGAACCTAAACGGTGCCCTGGCACTGGTGATTTCTCAATCTGGTCGTAGCCCCGATATACTAAAACAGGCGCAAATGGCCAAAGATAACGGTGCTTATTTAGTGGCACTGGTTAACGATGAAACCTCACCTTTGGCTCAAATGGCCGATGTCTATATTCCCCTGCGCGCCAACAAAGAACAGGCGGTTGCGGCCACCAAGAGCTATCTCGCCACCTTAAGTGCGATTCTGCAGATGGTGGCTTACTGGAAGCAGGATACCGATCTGTTGCAGGCATTGCCGCAATTACCAGCACAACTGCTTAAAGCCCAGCAGGCCCAGCCTCAACTGAGCGCTGATTTTACCCGTGGCCTGGCCCACTGTGTGGTGCTGGGGCGCGGTTATGGTTATGCCATCTCCCGCGAAATTGCGCTGAAAATGAAAGAAGTGTGCGGTATTCACGCCGAAGCCTTCAGTAGCGCTGAATTTCTGCATGGCCCGGTGACTTTGGTTGGTAATAAATTGGCGATTATTGATGTAGCCATTGCCGATGAATCTCTAAACGCCCATCAGGCCCAAATTGACGAAGTAGAACAACGTGGTGGCGTGATCTGCCATTTAGACCAAATCCTGTTGGATGTGCACCCGCGTCTCGCACCGCTACTGCTGTTGCAGCGTTTTTATCTGGATATCGAGCAAATTGCTGTGCATATGGGTCGCGATCCTGACAATCCACAGGGCCTGAAAAAGGTCACCCAAACATTCTAGGGAATCAGGATATGAGCCAGTCTTTTTATGCCGAAACCCTGTTTGACGGCGATAGCTTATTAAGTAAGCAACTGCTTACTGTCGATAATGGCTTTATAAATCTGGTACAGGACTGTGAGGCACCACCAAACAATGCCGTCAAACTGCCGGGCCTTGTCAGCCCAGGCTTTATCGATGTGCAGGTAAATGGCGGCGGTGGCAAGTTGTTTAATACAGAGCCGAACCTGCAAACTTTGCAAACCATGGTTAACGCCCATGGGCAATTCGGCACCACAGCCATGCTACCTACCTTGATCACCGATGATATTGGAGTGATGAGTGCGGCGGCCGACGCCGTGGCAGAGGCTATTGCCAGCGGATCACCCGGTATCCTGGGTGTACATTTCGAAGGGCCGCACTTAAGTACTCCGAAAAAAGGTATTCACCCCGAACAGCATATTCGCCCTTTAAGCAGCGAAGAAATGGCCCTGTTTTGTCGCCAGGATCTGGGCAAAGTTTTGGTGACGCTGGCGCCTGAGAATGTCTTACCTGAACAAATCACTGCATTGGTAAGTGCTGGAGTGCATGTCTGTCTTGGTCATACTAATGCCGATGCGGTCACCACTCAGAAAGCTCTGGCGGCAGGTGCTTCGGGCTTTACCCATCTGTTTAATGCCATGTCAGCCATGACCAGTCGTGAGCCGGGTGTGGTCGGTGCCGCTCTGGCGGATAAAGACAGCTACTGCGGGCTGATTGTCGATCATTACCACGTGCATGCCACCAGCTGTCAGGTTGCTATTCGTTGTAAGGGTTATGACAAGATCATGCTGGTCACAGATGCCATGGCTCATGTCGGCAGTGACATCACCAGTATGCCTTATTTCGACACCGTCATTGAGCGGGTTGGCGATAAGCTGACAGTACCCGATGGCACCCTGGCTGGCTCAGCTCTGGATATGGCCTCAGCCGTCAGGAACTGCCATCGGGACTTATTTATCCCGTTAACCGACGCTCTGAACATGGCCAGTCTGACACCTGCCAGTTATCTGCAACTACAACAACGATTTGGCAAACTGCAACCCGGCTATCAGGCGGATTTAGTCTGCCTTGATTCAGAACTGCACGTCAGCCAAAGCTGGATTGGCGGTAAGCTCTGTTTTTCAAACCATCACGCTTAACAATAACAAGAACCTTCAAGGAAGCGATTATGAATGTAAATAACGGTATCGAGGTTGCGCCTATGCAGACATCATCCACCACCCAGCCCAGCAGTTTGCTGCCTATGCTGATCATTGGCAGCCTGTTTTTCGTTTTTGGATTTGTCACCTGGCTAAACGGTGCCCTGATCCCGTTTTTACAAATTGTCTGTCAGCTGAACGATATCCAGGCATTGCTGATCGCCTTTAGCTTTTACATTGCTTATGTCGTCATGGCATTGCCAATGGCTTGGGTGCTGGAACGCACGGGCTATCGCTTAGGCATGGTCATTGGCTTATGCCTGATAGCATTAGGTTGCCTTGCCTTTATCCCAGCAGCATTAGAACAGACCTTCCTAATCTTTTTGCTGGCGCAGTTTATGGTCGGTAGCGGTCTGACCATACTGCAAACCGCATCGAACCCTTACATCGTCAAAGTTGGGCCAGAAGAAAGCGCTGCCGTGCGGATTTCTATTATGGGTTTATTAAACAAAGGTGCCGGTGTCATCGCACCTATTGTATTCACTGCGTTAGTATTAGGTGACTTTGCCGGCATCAGTGCCAAAAGTGTAGCGGCTATGCCTGCGCTGGAACAAAAACACCATATCGAAATGCTGGCCCACAGCCTGATCGGCCCCTATTTGGGGATGGCAATCGCCCTTTTTCTGCTTGCATTTGGTTTGGCGAAATCAGGCTTGCCCGAACTATCACTGGCTCACGAACAAGAAACAGCAAACGGCAGTATCATGCAGTTTCCACACCTGCTTTTGGGTGTTGCCACCTTGTTCTGCTACGTAGGCGTTGAAGTGATTGCTGGTGATACCATTGGTCTGCTCGGCGCTCAGCTGGAACTGGAGAATGCCACGGCTCTTACTTCCTATACCATGGTGTTTATGGTCATCGGCTATCTCGCTGGCCTAGTGTTGATCCCGCGTTTTATCAGTCAGTCAGTTGCATTGGCAGGATGTGCGATTTCGGGACTAGTGCTTTCATTGCTAGTCGTCAGCTCTAATCCTGGGAGTTATTTGGTTGCCGATATTCTTTGGGGCTGGACCGGCATCACCACTGTTCCTGACACCGTTGCCTGGGTCGCTTTGCTTGGCCTCGCCAATGCGTTGGTTTGGCCTGCAGTATGGCCTTTAGCATTGGCAGAATTAGGCAAATACACCTCTAAAGGCTCAGCCCTACTGATTATGGGCATTGCCGGCGGTGCCATTTTACCGCTTCTGTTCGGTGCACTGTCAGAACATAGTGGGATCCAGCAGGCCTACTGGATGATGCTACCCTGTTACGCTTTTATTCTGTTTTATGCACTCAAAGGGCATAAACTTCGCGCAAAATAGGCCATCTCCAATTTGCCTTCAAATGCCGGGATTGTGTTGCGATCAACCCGGCATTTTTCTTTCTCATCCATACTTCACGCTATTATTCCGCACACTTTAGGTGCAAACAGGTACCCAAAAGAATCCAAACGAGCAGGGAAACATACGTAAACTTGGCGGCAATCGTCGCTGATAAGACCAGTAAATTGCTGCTAATTTGTTTTTTATCCCTATAATGATTCTACGCCGCTCAAAAAAAGGGCGAAATAAGCCCTAAAAAAGCTGTCTTGCGAGGAAAAACTTGAATTCATACAAGATACCCTCAAGATAGACTCTAAATAGCCAAAGATAGCGACATTTTTGTGAAGATATTATTACTAAACGGACCCAATCTGAACATGCTGGGAAAGCGTGAACCAGGCATTTATGGTTCTCGTACGCTGGATGACATAGTTAACAATCTGACTCAGATTGCAACGGCTGAAAATATGCAGCTGCAACATCTGCAATCTAACGCAGAACATGAATTGATTAATGCCATTCATGCTGCGCACCAGAATATTGACTTTATCATCATTAATCCAGGCGCGTTTACCCATACCAGCGTGGCCATCCGTGACGCTTTACTCAGTGTTTCTATCCCTTTTATAGAAGTGCATTTATCCAATGTGCACGCCCGTGAACCATTCCGTCATCATTCTTATCTGTCGGACGTGGCCAAAGGCGTGATTTGTGGATTAGGTGAACAAGGCTACGAATTTGCTTTGCGCGCGGCCAAACGGCAACTAACACAGAATTGAAATTAACGGGTCGGCAGTTTCGACCGAAACCCTAACCATTTAAGAGAGACATCATGGACATTCGTAAAATTAAGAAGCTAATTGAGCTGGTTGAAGAATCCGGGATCGCCGAGCTGGAAATCACCGAAGGTGAAGAATCGGTACGTATCCACCGTGGTGGTCAGGCAATGATGGCTGCGCCATATCAATATGCGCCAGCGCCAATGCCTGCTCCAGTCGCTGCACCAGTGGCAGCACCTGTAGCTGAAGCGGCTCCGGCAGCGCCTGCCGCACCATCAGGTCATCTGGTACGCTCTCCAATGGTGGGTACTTTCTACCGTTCACCCTCTCCAACAGCTAAATCTTTCGTTGAAGTCGGTCAAACGGTAAAAGTTGGCGATACCCTGTGCATTATTGAAGCAATGAAAATGATGAACCAGATTGAGTCTGATAAAGCCGGTGTGATCAAAGAAATCCTGGTAGACAACCAAGACGCGGTGGAATTTGATCAGCCTCTGTTCGTAATCGAATAAGCGGGTAATCACTATGCTAGATAAAGTACTGATAGCCAATCGCGGTGAGATAGCCCTGCGTATTTTACGCGCCTGTAAGGAACTGGGCATTAAAACCGTTGCGGTACACTCTACCGCAGATAAGGATCTTAAACATGTACTCCTCGCCGATGAGTCTATCTGTATTGGACCCGCTACAGCGACGGAAAGCTACCTGAACATCCCGCGCATAATTGCCGCGGCGGAAGTCACCAATGCGATAGCCATCCACCCAGGATACGGCTTTTTAGCAGAAAACGCGGCGTTTGCTGATGCAGTAGAACAAAGCGGCTTCGTATTTATCGGCCCTAAAGCCGAGACTATCAACCTCATGGGTGACAAAGTGTCAGCCATCAACGCCATGAAAAAGGCTGGTGTGCCATGTGTGCCAGGCTCTGATGGCCCAGTGGGTGAAGACGAAGAAAAGAACAAGGCCATTGCCAAGCGCATCGGTTACCCGATTATCGTTAAAGCTGCCGGTGGTGGTGGTGGTCGTGGTATGCGTGTTGTTCGCAGCGAAGCTGAACTGCAAACGTCAATTGAAACCACGAAAGCAGAAGCCGGAGCGGCATTCGGTAACGACATGGTTTACATGGAGAAATTCCTGGAGAACCCTCGTCACGTGGAAATTCAGGTATTAGCTGATGGCCAGGGTAATGCAATTCACCTGGGTGAGCGTGACTGTTCTATGCAACGTCGTCACCAGAAGGTAGTGGAAGAAGCTCCAGCGCCAGGCATTACTGCGGAGATGCGAGCCAAAATTGGTGAGCGCTGCTGTAAAGCCTGTATCGATATCGGCTATCGCGGTGCCGGTACGTTCGAATTCCTGTATGAAAACGGCGAGTTCTATTTCATTGAAATGAACACCCGTATTCAGGTGGAACACCCAGTATCAGAAATGATCACAGGCGTCGACCTGATTAAGGAACAGCTGCGTATCGCTGCGGGTCAGCCACTGTCTTACAGCCAGTCTCAAATTCAGGTACGTGGTCACGCCATTGAATGTCGTATCAATGCTGAAGATCCGGCTACTTTTATCCCAAGTCCAGGTCTGATTGATATTTTCCATTCACCTGGTGGCCTAGGTGTACGCTGGGAATCCCACATTTATGCAGGATACCGTGTTCCACCTAACTATGACTCAATGATTGGTAAGCTGATCACCTACGGTGAAAGCCGTGATGTGGCCATCGCCCGCATGCGCCATGCTCTGGAAGAGCTGGTTGTGGAAGGGATTAAAACCAACATCCCACTGCAAATCTCGATTATGAATGATGAAAACTTCTTCGCCGGAGGCACCAACATTCATTATCTAGAGAAAAAACTGGGTATGCATAAGTAAGCAAAGTACAGATTTAAAAACGCCCCAACCGGGGCGTTTTTTTATGCTTAGATAAAAGTGATAGTGTCTCAGCGTATTGATCCGTAAACAAAAAACGATAATATTCAGACCTGTTCAGCAACCGCTAGATTCGGTCAGTAGAAGTTTATAGGACGAACAACATGAGACACACAAAGGGCTTTACCCTCATTGAATTAATCGTAGTGATTGTGATTTTAGGCGTATTAGCAGTCACCGCATTACCTAAGTTTATTGATGTATCGAGCGATGCCAAAATAAGCGTATTAACTCAGTTCCAGACAAGTGTAAAAGCCGCTAACAGCCTGATTAATTTAAAATCCCACATGTCGAGCTTCTCTACACAGGAAGTCGCCGGACGTGATGATTTACTGGACGTAGACATGGACGGCGATGGCGATTTCGAACCGCTGGTAGACGGCAATGCCGATATCCGTTTGGTTTGGAATTATCTGGATAATACCGACATCACCAAGCGGATTGATTACGACTCTGATGTATTGGTGTTAGAGGATTATTCAGACACCAGCCACACCATTATTGGCTATGATAATGACAATGATGGCGATGTAAGCGAGCACGAATGCTACTTCCGCTATACTCAGGCGGCGTCTGAAACCACTGCACCTGAATATGAAATTGTGACTGACGGCTGTTAATCTGCTTTCATGTCACGGCGAAGGATCAGGATGCCAGAATTTTCACTCCCTCTGATTTCTTCGCCCGGTACATCTTCTCGTCTGCTAATTTGATCAGCTCTTCCATTGTCCGCGAGTGAGATTTATCGGAACACACCACCCCGACACTGATCGTAAAATGCGGAAACAGTCGTGTAAATTCAGCCATAATCTTTTCACAGACCTCAACAGCCTGATTAACCGTACATTGCGGAAAGATCAAACAGAACTCATCGCCACCATATCGGCATGGAATGTCGGTTTTACGGATGGATAATTTAATTGATGACGCCAATCCTTTCAGTACTTCATCGCCGCGAATATGCCCATACTTATCATTAATGCCTTTAAAATGATCCAGGTCCATATACGCCAGGGCCAAAGAATTGCCGTAACGTTCATTGAGCTGCAGTTCACGCAGCAGAATATCCTGCATGGCCCGGCGATTATAGAGTTCCGTCAGGGGATCTAATTTGGTTAACTGTTCAAGCTGAGCAGTACGTTCCTGTACTTTCTGTTCCAAACTGGCGGCATAGATTTCAGTGCGACGTTTCGCATTGCCTATTTCCTCCACCAGACTATCGATGTAGGTATCAAAAACCAGCGTGACATCGAAGTACAACAACTTATCCAATGATGCCTTCAGCTGATTATATTCTTCTAAATCAGCGATGTTTTGTTCAACGACCTGAAACAACAACGCCTTTAGTGTACGAACAGCAGAAAGATAAAGCTTGGGCTCCACCCCTATACGTTTATGCACCAGGCCGATACGCAGACGGTTATTAACATATTCACTGTCATAATTGCCGCTAAAAAGATCGATAATGTATTTACGTTGCGCCACCCGCAGACGATTAAGGGTATCAGCATCACCTATTAATAGAGCAATCTCATCCAGCTCTGTCTGACGCGTATAAAACTCATCGACGATTTCATCCACTTTGGCTTCAATTAATACTTTACGGGCTTTTAATCGCGCAATATCTTCGGCGGTAATGTCTAATAGTTCCTTACGCCGCATCATTTCTGCTTCGTTTATTCGCAGCTGCTCAAACAGGGTTTTATCTGTCCGTTTCAATCCTTTTCCTCCACGCTCATACCACTCGATGTATGCCCGTTGATTGTAGTTGCTAACTTAACTCGCCCCTTTCCCGGCGCTGAGCCAATCCTCTTCTCTAAAGCTACGTGAAGCTGACTTCAAAAAACACAGACGCAATCAAGGTAAAAAACCACAAAAAATATTCAAAAATAACGACGACGCCAATCAATGGACAAAGTGACAATCTATATGCGCTGAATCATTGCTTCATTTCTGAACGGAAATTATCGAGAAATGCGCCCCCATTAAAAAAGCATAGACAGCGCTGAAAAAAGCGAACAAAAATATGAGTGTTAAGACACGAAAGCCGATGAAATATTTACTTACATTTGCTGACGCAAGGTTTACCCCCCCTTAGTTTATCTTCACTGAGGCATTTGTGATCCTTAATCCACAAAACTGCGGGTCCTTTCCAGACTATGGCCAATTATCGCCACCGGAAATGGGTGCGCGCTCTTAAAAATAGTATCAGAGACGAATGAAACCGATGATCTCTTCAAAGCGTTGGCCTATGTTGGCAGGACTGGCCGTCACGTCCTTACTCAACGCCTGTGCCCAGCAAAGTGTCACGACAGAGCTCCCTGGTTTGTCCTATCAGCAGCAATGGCAAAGCCCGCTGCCGCAAGGATTAGCGACATCCGGCCCCATGCTAATGTCACAGTGGTGGCAACAATTAAATGATCCATTGTTAAACCAGTTAATTGAACAAACACTGGCTCACAATACCGATTTACGTTCTGCGCTTCTTAGCTATCAGGCAGCCGAAATCGATAAGTCGGTAGCGACTGCAGACTATCGCCCTAAAGCTTCCGCCAGTCTCTCAACCAGCCAAAGTAAATCCCTGACAAGTTCCGCCCACAGCCAAAGTTATGGCCTGGGGATCAGCGCAAGCTGGGAACCGGATTTATGGGGTGATGTGGCCTCTCGCGCCAACACAGCCGAAGCCAAGTTACAGCAGAGTCTGCAACAATTACATTATTCTCAGGTGACCCTGATTGCAGAAACTGCCAGCAGTTATCTGTCATTGCGATTAAGCCAGTTTCAACTTGTACAGGCACAGCATTTGGTAGCTTTGCGCCAACAGGCACTTGAAATTCGTCAATGGCAGGAAACGGCCGGCCTGGTCACACAGCTGGACGTAGCAGAGGCAAAAACCAGTCTGGCACAGGCTCAGGCAAATTTGCCTGAATATCAGGATAGTATTCGTCAGAATATCAATCGCCTGTCAGTACTGGTGGGAGAGATGTCGCCAGAGCAGCGCACACAGCTGCGCAACTATCAGGTGTTACCGTCTCTGCCAGTAAATGGCCAAATTGATATCCCGGCCAATACCCTGCGTCAGCGCCCGGATGTAAAAGCGCAGGAATTTGCAGTTATTCAAAGCATCGAAGCTGTGGCTCAGGCAAAGATTGCCACATATCCGTCTTTTACCCTGTCAGGCGGTATCAGCAATAGTGACAATCATTTTGCTGATCTGTTTAGTCTGGACAATCTGGTCACCAGCATTGGCGCTAGCCTGTCTTATCAAATCTTTGCCGGAGGCCAGTTACAGGCCAATATTGATACAGCCAAACTGAGCCTGGAACAGAGTCTGGTTAGCTTCCGCGCCACGTTACTTTCGGCGCAGGAAGATGTCGAAAACGCCCTTAGCGCACTGAACAAAGCCCAGTTGCAACAGCCTTCCTATTTGGCAGCACAAGACTCTGCACAACTGGCAGCCGACTTGGCTCAACACCAATATGAAGCAGGATTTGTCGATTTCGATACCTTAATGGATAGCAAAGAGTCCCTGCTTTCTGCACAGACCAGTGTATTTAACAACCAAACAAATCTACTTAGCTACTGGGTCGCACTTTATCGTGCCCTGGGTGGCGGCTGGCAAGAGCTTTCCCTTGCCGAACAGACGAATAATGAAGGTAATTCCTAGTGGCACAGCAACAGATCACGCCTGAATCCCTTGGGTTAGGCAATACCAAAAAGCGCACAGCCAAATGGTTTATTCCAGCTGGCGTCATCATTATCGGTTTAGCGGCATGGTGGCTATGGCCCAGCAATGCCGGCCCGGATATGCGCAATACACAGTTTAAAACCGATGCAGCTGTGCTCGGTGATTTAACCATTACTGTTAATGCCACCGGCAATATCGAGCCGAAAGATTCGGTGGAAGTCAGCTCGGAGCAATCCGGTATCGTCAACGGCGTCTTTGTGGATTATAACGACCACGTTACCCAAGGGCAGGTGCTGGCACAATTGGACACCAGCCTGTTGCAAGCCGATGTTGATCTGCGCCAAAGCTCATTGAAATCAGCGAAAGCTCAGGTACTGGAAGCAAAAGCCAGCCTGGAGTTAGCAGAACTGGATTATGCGCATTATCAGGAAGTCTGGGAAAACAGCCAGGGTAAAGCGCCTTCTAAGCAAACTTTGTATACGTCGCGTCTTGCGGTCGACAAAGCCAAGGCGAATTTACTCAACACCGAAGCCGGTGTTGAAACCGCAGAAGCGAACCTCGCGTCGGCACAATCAGATCTGGTCAAAGCCACGATAAAATCCCCCATTGAAGGTGTTGTCTTGGCCCGTGACGTTGAAGTAGGTAATACTGTTGCCGCCTCTTTATCGGCGCCTACGCTGTTTATTATTGCCAAAGACCTGACTGACATGGAACTGCACGTCGATATCGACGAAGCCGATATTGGTCAAATTGCCCTGGGGCAGCGAGCTAAATTCACCGTTGATGCTTATCCTAATGACCATTTTCGCGGCGAAGTCAGCCAAATTCGTTATGCATCTACTGATGATGATGACAGTTCATCAGTGGTGTCTTACGAAACCGTAATTCTGGTGAAAAACCCGGAGCTTAAATTGCTCCCGAATATGACAGCTGTAACCGACATTATTGTCAAATCTGAGCGTCAGGCCCTGACCATAGCCAATGCAGCCCTGCGCTATGAGCCACCTCGTCCGGAAGGCGCCCCTGAAGGTGGAATGCCTGGCGGCCCAGGCGCTGGCAATCGCGAAAAGGGTCAGGAACAGGAACGCGGTGGCTTTATGTCATCACTGATGCCGGGACCTCCTCGCGGTTTCCGCAGCCGTAAAAAAGAGCAACCTGAAAGCAAAGAAGCCAGCAATGAAGGCAAGCAGGCGGTTATTTGGGTATTGCGTGATAATCGTCCGATGCCAGTGGATGTTACGCTCGGTATTAGCGACGGCCTGCGTACACAAGTGACCACAGGTGAACTGCAAGCAGGTGACCTGGTAATCACTGACAGTGTGAGCCTGAATCAATGAGTGAATCGCTGATCCGCTTTGAAGGCGTAACCAAAAGTTACGGCAAAGGTGCAGCACGTTTTCAAGCTCTGAAGGGTGTAGATTTCAGTATCTCTCCACAGGAATTTGTGTCGGTAATGGGTCCGAGTGGTTCAGGCAAATCAACCGTGATGAATATTCTCGGCTGTCTGGACACGATCACCTCAGGTGAATACTTTTTCCAGGGATTACGGGTGTCACAGCTGGACCGGAACCAGCGCGCCTTGCTGCGCCGTAAACATATTGGTTTTGTGTTTCAGGGCTTCAACTTATTGGCACGCACCACCGCCGTTGAGAATGTTGAGTTACCGCTGATTTATCGCGGCCTGCCAAAAAAGGAGCGTCGTCGTTTAGCCATGCAGGCACTCGAGCAGGTAGGTCTGGATCGCTGGGCCAGCCACCAGCCATCAGAGCTTTCCGGAGGCCAGCAACAACGTGTTGCCATTGCTCGGGCTTTGGCCACACAGCCCGCTATTTTACTGGCCGACGAACCAACCGGGAACCTGGACAGCCAGCGTAGTCAGGAAATCATGCAATTGCTGGTTGAACTCAACCAAGAGCAAAAGCTGACCATTTTAATGGTAACCCATGAGCCGGATATGGCTGCATTCAGCAAGCGTATCATTCATTTTGTTGACGGATTGGTGTCCAGTGATACGGAGGTGAGCCATGATGCTATTAATGCTGGGTAATGCGTTAAAACTGGCCCTTCAGGAAATCCGCCGTAACATTTTGCGCTCATTCCTGACCACCCTCGGCATCATCATAGGGGTTGCCTCTGTGATCACCATGGTTGCATTGGGTAACGGTGCCACGGCTCAGGTAACCGCACAGATTTCCAGTCTCGGCAGTAACCTGTTAATGCTCAACCGAGGTCAGGGTTTTGGCCCGGGACGCAGCAGAGTCAAAGCGCCGGGATTTGAATTGTCTGATATTGATGCCATCAATTTAGAAATCGCAGGCATTAAGGCCATCGCGCCAATGAGCAGCAGCAGTGTAACCCTGGTGTACGCCAACCAAAACTGGTCCACAAACGTACGCGGTACCACTAATGATTATTTGACCGCCGGCAACTGGAGCCTGGAAAGTGGCCGCAGTTTTTCTGTGGAAGAAGAAGGCGCGGGTGCCCCTGTGTGTATTGTCGGGGAAACCATTGTCGAAGAACTGTTTAAAAATGGCGATCCGTTAAACCAGTCGATGCGTGTCGACAGTTATAGTTGTAACGTGATCGGAGTATTAAAAGGCAAAGGACAAACCAGTTTTGGTAACGATCAGGATGACATCGTGCTGATGCCCTTTCCTTTTTATCAAAAGCGTATTGCAGGCGATCGTGAGGTTGGCCAAATCTACATTTCCATGCAGGATGGTGTCAATACCTCCCATACCGAGAGCCGATTAAAGAAATTAATGCGCTTACGCCGTAACATCAGCGCCAATGAAGACGACAATTTCCATATCATGAATACGACGGAACTGGCTGAAACCCTCACCAGCACCACCCAAACCCTAACCGGCTTACTGGGTGCTGTGGCAGGGGTAAGTCTGCTGGTGGGAGGCATCGGCATCATGAATATCATGCTGGTGTCTGTCACAGAACGCACCCGTGAGATTGGTATTCGTCTGGCAATCGGCGCACTGGAACACGAAGTGTTGTGGCAGTTTTTAGTTGAAGCTGTGGTGCTTAGCTCGTTGGGCGGTTTAATTGGCATCGCCCTGGCCCTGTTACTGTCTTGGGGTATGTCGATACTTATGCAGATACCTTACGTCTTTGACCCAACTGTCACTATCGGTGCGTTTGTGTTCTCAGCATTAGTGGGTGTGGTGTTTGGGTATTTCCCGGCACGTCGAGCCGCACAGCTTGACCCGATCGAAGCCTTACGCCACGAATAGAGTCTTCATTCAATAAACTGGTACTTGTGTACCAGTTTTTGGTACGCCTCACTGTGTAGATATGCTGCAAGCGCCTGATTAAACTGCAGGCGCAACGCTTCGTCACGAATGGCCGCGTGATATTCGGTTGGAGTAAACAGCCGATGAATGCTGACATCTTCCAATCTGGCGTCCTGTGTTTGCTGACGATAGAACCAGCTAAAGATATTCACGTCCAGCACGATCACTTCAAATCGCCCTGAGATCAGCAATTCCACTTGTCTTCCCTGCTCAGGTGCTTCTGCATATACCGGACTATGGTCAATCGCATCAGCGAAATCGACACCTAGACTTTTACGGGCATTTTGAAACGCCAGTACGGAGTAATGAGACAAATCAGCCAAGTCCGTCAGCGGCAGATGTTTGGCCCGCATACTGATGGCGACATTATGGTAACGGATATAGGTTGAGCTCAGAAAACGCTTGTCGACTCCCATACGATCGCTAATGGTCAACACCACATCTTCTTCGCCACTATTAAACAGACGCGCTGAGCGGCCATAAGGGACGTAAACAGGCTGAATACTTATGCCGAGCTGAGAAAACACTGCTCCCACCAACTCTAGCTCGAAACCACTGTGATTTTGGACGACGACGTAAGGTGGTTTCTCCCATCCAATAACCACTTCCATCGGATCCGCCAACGCTTGTCCGGTATCCGCATGACCGGCTTGAGGCAGACCCAGACAAACCCACACTAACAAAGAGAAAACTAACTTTTGCATTGAAAAATCCGTTTTGTCGCCCATTCCGGCTCCTGCACTTTACCATAGGTGGGAACCTCTGCCGTTAGCAAACTATTTTTGCGTCGTAATCAACAAATGCTCAACTCACTACGATGCCCTTCGCGCTAATGCTATAATGGCGCCTTTTAGACAAACAGACTTAGCCATGCCCTGGATTCAACTGAAAATCGACAGCAACTCAGCTCAGGCTGATGAAATCGCTGATCTACTCACCGAAAGTGGTGCCCAAGCCGTTAGCTTTCTTGATGCCAAAGACACTCCCATGTATGAACCAAAACCGGGAGAAACCCTGTTATGGCCCGATACTCTGGTGATTGGTTTATATGATGCTGGTGACGACATGAAAGCGGTTATTGAGTACCTGTCACAACAAGCTGTACTGGGCCCTAACTTCGCCCACAAGCTGGATCAGTTGGAAGATAAAGACTGGGAACGCGAATGGATGGATAACTTTCACCCAATGAAATTTGGTCAGCGTTTATGGATATGTCCAAGCTGGCGCGATATTCCTGAACCAGACGCAGTTAATGTAATGTTGGATCCCGGTCTTGCTTTCGGTACAGGCACGCACCCAACAACTTCATTATGTCTGCAGTGGCTTGATGGTCTGGATCTGGCTGATAAAACCGTGGTGGATTTCGGATGTGGCTCAGGCATTCTCGGCATTGCTGCATTAAAACTGGGTGCCAGCGAAGTGACTGCCATCGATATCGATCCTCAAGCATTGGAAGCGACTCAAGCCAATGCTGAACGTAATCAGGTTGCAGAGAAGATTCATACCTACCTGCCGGAAGATCAGCCTGATTTGCAGGCTGACGTCGTGGTTGCCAATATCCTTGCCGGCCCTCTGCGTGAGTTGCGTCCGATCATCAGCGCCTATTGTCGCCCCGGTGGCCAGTTAGTACTTTCGGGTCTGCTGGAAGCGCAAGCCGAAGAACTCGCGCACGTCTATGGCCAGGAATTCGACATGGATCCTGTCGCAATTGAGGGCGAATGGGCACGTGTGAGTGGACGTAAACGCAGCTAATTTACTTGGTCCCGTCAAGCAAAATGCGGGACCTAAGCCCTGTTCGGATAAAAATCACACAATCTCAATAGCTTAATCTGACCGATTGGACAATCAACCCAACTGTCAAGGGCAAAAGCGGAAAAAAACTCATATTTTGTTTAAATTCTAGCCTTTTCAAGGGCGCTAAAAAACCGTAAACTTAGCGCCCTTTTTCGGGAAATGGCTGTTTTTTGACCGATTTAGACGATACCGTGACGATGCAGATTGGCCCCTATCAATTAGCTAACAATTTAATGCTGGCTCCCATGGCGGGCGTTACAGACAGACCTTTTAGGCAACTATGTCTGCGACTGGGTGCAGGATTAGTGGTATCTGAAATGTTGTCATCCAATCCGGATGTATGGCAATCGGACAAATCCAGATTCCGAATGGATCACACAGGCGAATCGGGCATACGCTCGGTACAAATCGCCGGTGCCGATCCGCAACAAATGGCCGACGCAGCGCGTTTTAACGCTGATAACGGCGCCCAGATTATTGATATTAATATGGGCTGTCCGGCAAAAAAGGTGAATAAGAAACTCGCAGGTTCGGCATTACTGCAATATCCGCGGTTAGTTGAAGAGATAGTCCAGGCAGTCGTTGCTGCAGTGGATATCCCTGTGACGTTAAAAATTCGTACTGGCTGGAACACAGACAACCGAAACGGTGTCGAAATAGCGCGCATCGCTGAGGACAATGGTATTCAGTCGCTGGCCGTACATGGGCGTACACGCGCCTGTATGTATAAAGGTGATGCAGAATACCAGACTATCAGGGCAATCAAGCAGGCAATTTCAATTCCTGTTGTGGCTAATGGTGATATCACCAGTCCTGAAAAAGCAAAAGAAGTACTGGAATTTACCCAGGCAGATGGGTTGATGGTAGGTCGCGGGGCACAAGGGCGCCCATGGATCTTTCGCGAAATTCAACACTATCTGCAAACCGGCGAACGACTTCCCGCGCCGGCCATTGATGAAGTGCGCAGCATCTTGCTAGAGCACATTCACAATGTTCACCAGTTATATGGTGATTTTTTGGGGGTCCGAATAGCCCGCAAACATGTGGGTTGGTATTTAGCGGAACAGGACCAGGAGCGCCAGTTCCGTCGTACATTCAACGAGATCGAAGATGCGCACGAGCAAATCGATACGTTGCAATGTTACTTTGACAAAATGGCAGACGAGCAGGTTCAAGCGCCCTGTTCGACAACTGCATAGTTATCACTAACCAAAAGAGCAAGATAGTTTATGTTCGATCAAAATGTGACTTCTCCTTTTACAACGACAGTAACCACTCCTTCACAAACTCAGGCACAAAAACCGCTGAGAGACTCTGTTAAACAAGCCGTTAACAAGTACCTGAAGCAACTGGACAACACCGACATCGAAAACTTGTACGAATTGGTTCTGGCAGAAGTAGAAGCTCCGTTGTTAGAAGAAATCATGACCTTTACTCGCGGCAACCAAACACGCGCCGCCATCATGCTAGGCATCAACCGCGGTACACTGCGTAAGAAGCTGAAGCAGTACGGCATGAACTAAGACTTAAGGGGCGCCGCCCCAACACGAAGAGCACCACAGGGTGCTCTTTTTGTTTTAAGACTCTAGAAAACGAAACAGGTATTACATACAGATGGACACTCCAAAACCTATCCGCCGCGCACTGTTAAGCGTGTCAGACAAAACCGGTATTGTTGAATTCGCCACAGCACTGGCAGCCAAAGGGGTAGAACTGCTTTCTACCGGCGGCACCGCCAAGCTATTGGCTGAAAAAGGCCTTAAGGTCACTGAAGTGTCTGACTACACGGGACATCCTGAAATCATGGCTGGTCGAGTAAAAACCCTGCACCCAAAAGTGCATGGGGGCATTCTTGGCCGTCGTGGTACTGATGAAGCTGTGATGGCTGAACACGCAATTCAACCTATTGATTTGGTGGTTGTGAACCTTTACCCGTTTGCTGCGACTGTCGCTCAAGACGACTGCTCATTGGAAGATGCGATCGAAAACATCGATATCGGCGGACCAACCATGGTACGCGCAGCCGCCAAAAACCACAAAGATGTCACTATTGTGGTAAACGCCAAAGACTATGAGCGCGTGTTAGCAGAAATGGATGCCAATGAAGGCAGTCTGACCTATGCCACTCGCTTTGATCTGGCGATCGCTGCATTTGAACATACCGCCGAGTACGATGGCATGATCGCCAATTACTTCGGTGCCATGATTGATGCCGTAGAGTGTGATCACGATTGCGACCATCACCACAGCGAGTTCCCTCGTACCTTTAACCTGCAAATGACCAAAAAGCAGGATCTGCGTTACGGCGAAAACAGCCATCAGAGCGCGGCTTTCTATGTTGAAAACAACATTCAGGAAGCCTCAGTAGCTACCGCAGAACAGTTACAGGGTAAAGAGTTGTCATTCAATAACATCGCCGATACCGACGCGGCGCTGGAGTGTGTGAAAGAGTTTGCTGAACCTGCCTGTGTTATCGTTAAACATGCCAACCCTTGTGGAGTAGCTATTGGTGCTTCGATTCTGGAAGCCTATGAGCGCGCCTACAAAACGGATCCTACTTCAGCCTTTGGTGGCATCATTGCATTTAACCGCGAGTTAGACGCAGAAACAGCACAGGCGATTATCGACCGTCAGTTCGTAGAAGTGATCATTGCCCCTAGCGTCAGTGCAGCAGCCCAAGAGGTTGTTAAAGCCAAACAGAATGTACGTCTATTGGCCTGTGGCGACTGGGCCGGTCAATTGACAGATGGCTTTGACCTTAAGCGTGTAAACGGCGGTTTGCTGGTACAGGAACGCGATTTCGGCATGGTGGATTTAGAAGACCTGACCGTGGTGACTAAACGTCAGCCAAGCGAACAGGAACTGAAAGACCTGCTGTTCACCTGGAAAGTGGCCAAGTATGTGAAATCTAACGCTATCGTTTACTGCAAAGACGGTATGACAATCGGTGTTGGCGCAGGCCAAATGAGTCGCGTGTATTCTGCCAAAATCGCCGGCATTAAAGCCGCCGATGAAAACCTTGAAGTGAAAGGTTCGGTAATGGCATCTGACGCCTTCTTCCCGTTCCGCGACGGTATTGATGCCGCTGCAGCAGCCGGTATCACAGCAGTGATCCAGCCTGGTGGCTCAATGCGTGATGAAGAAGTAATTGCAGCTGCTGATGAGCATGGCATGGCCATGGTATTCACGGGCATGCGTCACTTCCGTCACTAAGATGAAATAAAAGACCCGCTTTGGCGGGTCTCTGTTTTCACCTAAGCCATGTCAGGCTAGGCAACCATTGTTCAACAGGATCTGACTATGTATAAATTTGCCATCGGCTTGAGCCTATTATGCGCCAGTACTATTAGCTATGCTGACGCCATCAGTGATGCCGCCGCATCGTCTGCACGTACCAGCGAACAGCGTCTGCGTGACGAATATCGACACCCCCAGCAAACCCTGCGTTTTTTCGGGATTGAACCTACTATGACAGTAGTAGAGATTTCTCCTGGCGGTGGCTGGTATTCGAATATTCTGGCTCCCCTGCTCAAGCCAAATGGGCATCTTTATGCGGCGCATTTTTATGTAGACAGCGAAAGTTCTCCTTTCTATAAAACGTCCCGTGAAACCTATGCCCAGCGCATCGCCACGGACCCAATTTATAGTCAGGTTACACTGACCGCCTTTGATCCCGTGAAAGCCTTGGATATTGCTCCCGCCGGCAGCGCCGATGCTGTTCTGACCTTTCGCAATCTTCACAACTGGTATATGAAAGCGGGTGAAGATGGTTTGCTGAATGCCTTCAAGGCCTTTAACCTGGCCCTGAAAACCAATGGCGTATTAGGAATCGTTGAACATCGTCTCAACGAAGATGTCAGTGACGATACCCAACGTACCAGTGGCTATATGAAGGCATCACTGGTAAAACGTCTGGCCCAACAGGCTGGTTTCAAACTGATTGCAGAGTCTGATGTGAATGCCAATGCAATGGACACTAAAGATTATCCCAAAGGCGTCTGGACCTTACCGCCAAGCTTGCGTTTAGGGCCACAGCCGGAATATCTGGCCATAGGTGAAAGCGATCGTATGACGCTAAAATTTGTCAAGGTGAGCGACGCTCACCCTAACCGCTAACTCAACCGAAGAAACACTGATATGAAAGTATTAATCATTGGCGGCGGTGGCCGCGAGCATGCACTGGCCTGGAAAGCCGCTCAGTCGACCAACGTTAGCCAGGTTTTTGTTGCGCCAGGCAACGCAGGTACCGCCATTGAAGCAAAGTTAACCAATGTTGCCATTGGCGCAGAAGATGTTCAGGGCCTACTGGCATTTGCCCAGCAGGAAGGTATCGAGTTAACAATAGTCGGCCCCGAAGCACCTCTTGTGTTAGGCGTTGTAGATACCTTTACCCAGGCCGGCCTGGCCATTTTTGGTCCAACTCAGGCAGCAGCCCAATTGGAAGGTTCCAAAGCCTTCACCAAAGATTTCCTGGCCCGCCATGCGATTCCAACGGCCGAATATCAGAACTTCACGGAAATCGAACCAGCCCTTGCCTATGTGCGAGAAAAAGGTGCACCGATTGTAGTGAAGGCCGATGGCCTGGCCGCAGGTAAAGGCGTTATCGTAGCGATGACGCTGACTGAAGCAGAAGATGCTATCCGCGATATGCTGGCCGGCAACGCCTTTGGTGATGCAGGCAGCCGCGTAGTGATTGAGGAATTTCTGGAAGGCGAAGAAGCCAGTTTTATCGTCATGGTAGACGGAAAAAATGTGCTGCCATTTGCCACCAGTCAGGATCATAAACGTGTTGGCGATGGCGACACCGGCCCGAATACCGGCGGTATGGGTGCCTATTCTCCGGCGCCAGTCGTTACGCCTGCTATCCACCAGCGCGTGATGGATGAAGTTATCTATCCTACCGTTAAAGGCATGGCTAAAGAGGGCAATCCATACACAGGTTTCCTTTATGCCGGCCTGATGATTGCTGCAGATGGCACGCCGAAAGTGATCGAATACAACTGTCGTTTTGGCGACCCAGAAACCCAGCCAATTATGCTGCGCTTACAATCTGATTTGGTCTATCTGTGTCAGCAGGCCCTTGCGGGTAAACTGGACAACACAGATATCGCCTTTGCGGAACAAGCAGCAGTAGGCGTTGTGTTGGCGGCCGGTGGTTACCCTGGTAACTATAACAAAGGCGATGAAATTCATGGTCTGGATCAGGCCAGCGAACTGGCAGGCAAGGTCTTCCATGCGGGTACCAGCCTTAAAGACGGTAAAGTCACCACCAATGGCGGCCGCGTATTGTGTGCAACCGCAATGGGAAATACGGTAACTGAAGCCCAACAACATGCGTACGCATTAGCGAAGGCGATTCAGTGGGACGGTGGTTTTTACCGTAACGACATTGCCTGGCGAGCGATAGAACGCGAAGCCAAATAATCTTAACAGATAGAAAAAGCCGCTGATTTCAGCGGCTTTTTTATTCGCTATACTCCAGTAACAGCTCTGTCAGCAGAGTAGTTTTCATGGCGCAAACTCGCTAACATTTGCACTTAGCCTTCTCGGGAATCCATAGCATGTCTCTGGCAACACTTAGAAAAATCACTGCAGCACTGCTCGAACCCGCCAGCGACAGTGGCTTGCTTGGAAAAATGGTCGACCTCAGCATTGTTGCCCTTATTTTGCTGAATGTGATGTCGGTATTGCTGTTGTCGATGCCTTCCATGCACGACCATCATCTGCTGCTGGAAAGCTTTAACTTATTCTCGGTGGCGTTGTTTACGGTTGAATACGGCATGCGTATTTGGTGTTGCGTTGAACGTGACGACTCCAGCCACCCAAACTGGCGAAAACGCATCAACTACATGACGTCCCCCCTGGCGCTGGTAGACTTGATGGCCATCTTGCCCTTCTATATCAGCCTGCTGTTCGCCGTTGATTTGCGCCTGGTGTGGGTATTACGTTTATTCCGGGTATTTAAGCTGAATCGCTACTCTGGCGCCATGAAGATGATGCTAAAGGCGTTGCAGTTAGAGTATCGGGTACTCATGGCAGCGATGTTTTTACTCAGCATTTTAATGGTACTGATCGCCAGCGGCATGTATGCCCTCGAGCATGAAGCACAGCCGGATAAGTTTGGCAGCATTCCTGATTCAATGTGGTGGGCAATTATCACGTTAACGACGGTTGGCTACGGCGATGTCACACCTATCACACCGCTCGGGCGTATTTTCACTGGGCTTATCACTTTACTTGGCACCGCCATGGTCGCCTTGCCCGCCGGTATCCTGGCTTCAAGTTTTACCGAACAGTTACGCCAACGGCGCGAAACATTTACGCGCCGCGCAGCAGAAGCGATTGAAGATGGCATCCTGTCAGAAGAGGACAGACACGCCCTCAATCAATTGCGTCTGGAATTGGGGCTTGAGCGCGCCCAGGCCGTTATGCTGTTCGATAAAGCCTATAAAAATTACCAGGAAAAACATCAGCATCCTTATTTGCACAGCTGTCCTCACTGTGGAAAATCCCTGGATAAAGTAGTAAACAAAGAGAATAAAGAGTAAGTTAGTAGCAATGACGGAGTTTCGAATCCCGACATTTGAATGTGTCGAGGAGGATTCTGCACGCCGGAGAGTGCCTGATTATGTCTGTTAAACACCCAGTAATTGCCATTACCGGTTCATCCGGTGCCGGCACCACTACCACCACCAATGCCATTAAACACATATTCCGTAATTTGAATGTGTCGCCTGCTATGGTAGCGGGAGATAGCTTCCACCGTTTTACCCGACCAGAAATGGAAGTCGAAATCCGCAAAGCGCAGGAACAAGGCCGACATATCAGTTATTTTGGCCCTAAAGCCAATGACTTTGAGTTACTCGAAAGCCTGTTTAAAGAATATGGTGAAACCGGTACCGGTAAATTCCGCCAGTATCTGCACACCTTTGACGAAGCCGTCCCCTTTAATCAAATGCCTGGTACCTTCACACCATGGCAGGATTTACCCAGTAATACTGATTTATTGTTTTATGAAGGCCTGCACGGTGGCGTTGCCACGGATGAAGCAGATGTTGCCAAGCATGTTGATTTGCTGGTTGGCATGGTACCTATCGTGAATCTGGAATGGATTCAGAAGATCGTGCGGGATACGACTGACCGCGGTCACACCCGCGAAGCCGTGATGAGCAGCATCGTTCGCAGCCTGGATGATTACTTCAATTACATCACTCCGCAATTTTCACGCACCCACGTTAACTTTCAGCGCGTCCCGACTGTGGATACATCAAATCCATTTAGTGCCCGTGAAATTCCGACGCAGGATGAGAGCTTTGTTGTTGTGCGATTCCGCCGTGAAATGAAAAACGTCGATTACCCCTATTTGCTTAAGATGATTGATGGTGCCTTTATGTCGCGCATCAATACTCTCGTAGTACCCGGCGGAAAAATGGGACTAGCCATGGAGCTGATCTTAACCCCGCTGATCGATGAACTGCTGGATAAAAAGCGCCGGGCCGGCTTCCAAATGGATTGGGTCGAAAACAAGTAATGACAATAACGGCAAACCAAACCCTGCGCTGGGGGATGATTGGTTGTGGCGATGTGGCTGAACGCAAAAGTGCCCCCGCATTACAGCAGGTCAGCGGCAGTGAATTGGTTGCCGTCATGGCCCGTAGTGCCGAGCGTGTTGCCGACTACGCCCAGCGCCATAATGTAGAGCGTTGGTATACCAGTGCAGACGCGCTGATTAACGATCCCAACGTTAATGCGGTATATATCGCCACCCCGCCGGATAGTCATTGTGAATACGCACTCAAAGTCGCCGCTGCGGGCAAAATTTGCTGCGTAGAAAAACCGATGGCCCTCAATTTTTCCGAATGTGAACAAATGCAGGCAGCCTTTACTGCGGCAAATGTACCACTATTTGTCGCATATTATCGCCGCACATTACCGGGGTTCAGCCACATCCACCAACGCCTTGCCCAGGGTGCTATTGGCAAACCGCTGCATATTCACTGGCGCTACTGCCGTCCGGCTCATCCCAGGGATAGCCTTTCAGAGTATAACTGGCGAACCGACCCTAAAGTGGCGCCCGGCGGCTACTTCGATGATATCGGTTGCCATGGTCTGGATCTGTTTAGCTTTCTGCTCGGGGATGTTCTGCCCAAATCCGTGCATGCGGCAGGAGGCAACCAAATGAACCATTATTTGGCCCCGGATGCCATCAGTTGCACATATCAGTTTACAAGCGGTTGTACTGCAAGTTGTCAGTGGCACTTCAATAGCTTTACCCGCGAAGATTGGGTAGTGATTGACGGTGACAAAGGTCGCCTCGAATTTAGTGTATTTGAAGATACCCCGGCGCGATTAACCACAACCAATGGTACTGAGATGATTGCCATGGACAAACCCGAACCTGTGCAATTATTTCACGCTCAGGCGATGCTTGACCATATTCAGGGCAATCACACGCATCCCTCCCTCGGAAACTCAGCAGCTCAAACAAACCTGCTGATGGAATTGATTGTCAGTGCTGTTACACGACAAACTTTGTAACACTCCTGATGCTTTGCAAATAAGTTCGCCCCTTTTGAATTACGCGTCTTTCCCTTATATTTGAAGGTGATAAATAGGTACAGGTATTGGTATGGGTCAGGAAACACCAAAAATTTTAGTGGTCGACGACGATATGCGTCTGCGCAGTTTGCTGGAACGCTATCTGGTAGAACAGGGCTTTCAGGTGCGCTCGGCCGCCAATGCAGAACAGATGGACCGGTTACTGGAACGTGAAAACTTCCACTTGATGGTGCTAGACCTGATGCTGCCAGGTGAAGATGGCCTGTCGATTTGCCGTCGTTTACGCCAAAAAGACAATGAGCTACCGATTATTATGCTGACCGCCAAAGGCGATGAAGTTGACCGCATTATTGGCTTAGAAATGGGTGCCGACGATTACCTGCCGAAACCGTTTAATCCTCGAGAGTTACTTGCCCGCGCCCGCGCGGTGTTGCGCCGCAAAACTAATGAGGCGCCAGGCGCTCCAACCCAGGACATCCAAATCATTCAGTTTGGGAAATACCGGCTAAATCTGGCCACCCGAGAAATGAGCTCAGAGGGCACCCCGATGCCACTGACCAGCGGCGAGTTTGCCGTGCTGAAATCTCTGGTCACTCACCCTCGCGAACCCCTGTCACGGGACAAGCTAATGAATCTGGCCCGTGGCCGAGATTACAGTGCGCTTGAACGCAGTATTGATGTGCAGGTGTCTCGATTACGCCGCATGCTTGAAGACGACCCGGCCAATCCGCGCTATATCCAAACAGTGTGGGGACTCGGCTATGTATTTGTTCCCGACGGTGACGAACTAAGTAAAGCCTGATTAGATGCGGATCCTGCCTAAAAGCGCGTTTGGCCAAACTGTGTTGTTGATCGGCATGCTATTGCTGATCAATCAGGTGGTTTCCTATGTGTCTGTGACCTATTACTTTATTCGTCCCAGCTATCAACAAATCAATAACCTGCTGGCAAATCAGATCAAACTGGTGTTTTTACAACAACTGGATCAGGCCGATGAAGCGACTCAGCAACGCTATTTAGACACTGGCGGTATTCGCATTTACACCCAGCAACAGGCGCTAAACGCAGGGCTAGAGCAGGCGGTGTATTATCAGGTGTTGTCGGAACAAATGTCAGCCCAGCTCGGCGGCGAAGCGATTGTTCGCGTTGTCCCTGGTGATCCTTATGTGTTTTGGGTTAAACCACCTCAAAATCCGGGGGTCTGGGTCACAATTCCGATGTCAGGGATCAGTGCACCGGACATTTCACCTTTAACGATTTATTTGCTGGTCATCGGTATTCTCAGTGTTGCCGGTGGCTGGTTGTTTGTCAGACGTTTAAATAATCCGCTCAAAGCCCTACAGGAAGCTGCTCTCAATGTGGGTCGTGGTAGCATTCCGGCGCCGCTTAAAGAACAGGGTTCCAGCGAAATGATTGCGGTAACCAGTGCCTTCAATCAAATGGCAAAAGGCATTAAGCAACTGGAAAACGACCGCGCTTTGTTAACTGCTGGTATCTCCCACGATTTACGTACGCCGCTGACCCGAATTCGTATCGCAACCGAAATGTTGCCTGAAGACCAGGAATGGATAAAAGACGGCATTATCCAGGACATTGAGGATATGAACGAAATCATCGACCAGTTCATCACTTATGTACGCAAAGACAGATTTGAACCACCAGAGAAAGTCGATTTAAACGAACTGATACAAAGCTGTGTGCAGGTGCGTAATATCCGTGAAGACCAGCATATTGAGCTGGATTTACAACCTCTACCGAAAATCTACCTGGGCAAAGTGGGGATCAAGCGGGTGATCGATAATTTGCTCGAAAACGCATTTCGCTATGGCAGTGAAAAGGTCACTATCCACAGTCGATATCTCAGCAAAGAGAAAAAGCTCCAGATGGATATTCGTGACTTTGGCAAAGGAATTAATCCTGAACAGGCAGACTCTCTGTTTCAGCCCTTTACTCAGGGTGACAGTGCCCGGGGCAGTCAGGGCAGTGGTTTGGGGTTAGCGATTGTGAAACGCGTTGTAGACGCCCACCATGGTAAAGTGAGTTTGTTTAATCACCCGGAACGTGGCGCTGTCGCCAGAGTAGAATTTCCTCTACACACCCACATTAATCACTAGGTTGAGATAGCACCTACAGACCTGTTAAGGCTGTAGGTGCACGTGCTTAATTACTGAGCGGCTGAACTGCTACCAAAGGTACCAGCGTGAATACTTTCAACGTCAATGGCGTCAAAACTGTATTCGGTGTGGCAGAACTGACAATTCATTTTCACTGCACCTTCTTCTGCAATCATTTGCATCAGCTCTTCCTTATCAATCCCCACCAGGGCACCGGCGCTACGCTCACGGCTGCAGGTACATTTAAATACCACAGACTGAGGCTCGAATAATTCCACGTCTTCCTGATGGTATAAGCGATAAAGCACATCTTCTGCCGGCAGGGCGAACAATTCATCCTGTGTCATAGTCTCAGTTAATTGCGCCAAATGCTCAAAACTCTCTAACTCTTCCGGATCTGTGGTCTCGGCGCTGCCTGGTAAAATTTGCAGCAGGAAACCGCCAGCCATCGCCGGAGCATCCTGTTTGGCATATAAAAACACTCTCGTTGGCAACTGCTCAGACCGAGCGAAGTAACCTTCAATACATTCAGCCAACGTGGGTTTATCCAATGCCACTACACCCTGGAATCGTTCGCCATCTTTAGGTGACAACGTTATCACCATATACCCTTTCTCGAACAATTCGCTAAAGTGCTCAGGTAGTGTTTCGACACTCTCATCCCAGCGCGCCACACCGCGTAACTGTTGCTGATTGTTACCATTGACCACGGCATACTTAAGCACACCTTCACTTTGCAACTGCACAGAGATGTCACCCTCAAATTTCAGCGTGGCCGTCAGCAAGCTGGTTACCGCCATCAATTCGCCCAATACCTTTTGGATCGCCTGAGGATAAGGATAAGAGTCCAGAATCGCCTGGTAGCTTTCCTGTAAACGCACCATTTCGCCGCGCACATTGGCGCCCTGAAAAAGATATCGATGTAATTGATCAAATGACTGCATATTTCTCTACTACTGCTGTTTAAAACGAATGATTTGTCGACGCTGTTTTTTGTCCGGACGATGATCCGGCTTAGGGCTATGAAACGCGCTCAGTTTTCTTGCCTCAGCATTTTTTTCTCGCTGAGCAATACTGTCGGGCGTTTCTTCGTACATCAATTGGGCCAACGGCGCACTGCGTCTGTTTTCTTCCAGCTGTTTGATAACCACTTCCTTAATATCAAAGCCCTGGGGAACTTTCACCACTGCGCCCAACTCTACTAGCCTGCTGGGTTTGCTACGCTGATTATTATATTGCACCTTGCCCGATTGAACCAAGTCTCTGGCCAGGGTTCGGGTTTTGCAGAAGCGCGCAGCCCACAACCATTTATCTAACCGAACACCTTGAGATTGCTCGGGTTTATTTGTTTTCATATTCATAAGATTTATAGATGTAATTTTTTAGTAACAAATTCGGAATAAAGTTGTCACCCCCCTTAGCATACCGCTATCATGGTCGGGTTAAGTATTACAAAAAATCAGATAATTAATCGAATGGCGCTCAGCAACAACTCTCTTACCTCTATATGGCTACTCTTTCAGCGTTATCAACGCCAGTGCCACTGGTTTGTTGCGGCGTTGTTAGGTTTATATTTGCTTGCCTATGCGGCAGAGCTCAGCTGGCGCCTGCTTCCGGCCCCGGTAACGCAGTCCGTGAAAGCACCAAAACCCGGGAAAATATCGCCCGCGAGCAGCGCTACATCTTCGGGCGCAAATATCGCTGCCGTGCAACGCCTCAATTTATTTGGCGATGCCAGCAAACAGGCTGTTGAGCCTGCTCAGGTTATTGATGCGCCGGAAACCAGTTTGCGTCTCACCTTAACAGGCGTGGTGTCCAGTGACATTGAAAACGCAGGTGCGGCAATTATTGAAAATCAGGGTAAACAAAATACCTACGGCATTGGCGACAAAATTGATAACACCAATGCATTTTTACAACAGGTCTACGTAGACCGGGTCATAATTCGCAACGGGGCACGTAACGAAACCCTGATGTTGGACGGGTTAGATTTTAGTAAGCCTGGCACTCCTGCAAAAGAGCGCTCAGATGAACAGCCGCCAGGTCGTGTCAGCCGCTTAGCAGCAGAAGAACGTAAGCAAAAACGCACCCTGCCGGACAATATGAGTGAGGCAACTGAAGCTTTGCGTGGCAAACCCAGCGATTTTACCGATTATATTAGTATCAGCCCATTCCAGAAAGACGGCGAACTGGCCGGTTACAAAGTCAGCCCAGGCAAAAAGCCTGCGTTATTTGAAGCCGTTGGTCTGAAGTCCGGCGACATAGTGACTGAAATAAATGGGCTGGATTTAACCGATGCACAGCAATCAATGGAAGCGTTAGCAGAGCTGAGGAACAGCCCGGCGCTTCAACTGACCGTCAGTCGAGATGATGAGTTGCTGACCCTGTATTTAGACCTCCCTGAAGAGGACGAGTAATTGTGAGGAAGTTGAGTATGAGGCTAATGAGCCGAGGTTTCGTTCGCAGTATAGGCGTTGCTTTGATGGCCGCTTCCATGGCACTCAGCAGCAGTGCATTTGCCGCGGAGTATTCCCCCAACTTTCGTAATACCGACATCAACGAGTTCATCAATATCGTCGGTAAAAACCTGCAAAAAACCATCATTGTCGATCCGAATGTGCGCGGCAAAATTTCCGTACGTAGTTACGACTTGCTGAACGAGCAGCAGTATTACCAGTTCTTCTTAAACGTATTGCAGGTTTACGATTTCGCCGTGGTTGAAATGCCCAGCGGCGTTCTTAAAGTTGTGCGTTCAAAAGACGCCAAAACCTCAAATATTCCGGTCATCGATGGCAATAGCTTTGATGGTGACGAAATGATCACCCGCGTAGTACCTGTATACAATGTGCCCGTGCGTGAACTTGCACCTATTTTACGTCAGTTAAATGACCAGGCCGGTGGTGGTAATGTAGTCAGCCACGATCCGTCTAACGTAATGATGCTGACAGGCCGCGCTGCTGTGGTAAACCGTTTGGTCGAAATCATCGAACGCGTTGATAAAGCCGGTGACGAAGAAGTCGAAGTAGTGAGCCTTAAATATGCCTCAGCGTCTGAAATGGTGCGTATTATTGACAGCATTAACAAATCTCAGGATAAGGCCAATGCTGCAGGCAAATCTGCCCCCCGTTTAGTTGCCGATGATCGCACCAACAGCATTCTGATTAGCGGTGATATCAAGGCCCGTAAACGCCTGATTGACCTAATCAAGCGAATGGATCAAGAGCTAAAGACCAGCGGCAATACACGGGTTATTTTCCTGAACTACGCCAAAGCAGAAGACCTGGTTAAAGTATTACAGGGCGTCAGCGCCAGCATTCAGGCAGAAGAACAGGGTGGCAGCACCAAAAAGACCACCAAAAACCGCGACATCAGTATTGAAGCTCATCCGGATTCAAATGCCCTGGTCATTACCGCCGAACCAGACATGATGAGCGAACTGCAGGAAGTCATCCGTCAGCTTGATATCCGTCGAGCTCAGGTACAAGTGGAAGCCATTATCGTTGAAGTGTACGAAGGCGATGGCACCACAGTCGGCGTGCAATGGGCCAGCGAAAGCGGCGGCGGCCAACAGTTTACGAACGGCGTGGTGCCGATTGGCTCACTCGCGGTAGCACTAAAAGAATCAGAATCCACCACCGATACCACCACAGGGGTTAACAGTGACGGTGAAACCTATAGCTACACGACTGAAACCACTGGCGATTACAGCAGCCTTGCCAGCCTGTTAGGTAACCTAAATGGCTTTATGGTCGGCGTCATTAAAGATGGCTGGGGTGCAGTATTACAAGCGGTAAGTTCTGACACTAATTCCAATGTATTATCCACGCCGCACCTGACGACTATGGATAACGAAGAAGCCTATTTCATCGTCGGTCAGGAAGTTCCCATCATTACCGGTTCTACCAGTGGATCTGACAACAGTAATCCATTCACGACCGTTGATCGTCAGGAAGTGGGTACCAAGCTGAAAGTGACACCACAAATTAATGAAGGTAACGCGGTTCAGTTAACCATTGAACAGGAAGTGTCCAGTGTCAGCGGTGCCACATCGGTAGATATTTCGATTAATAAGCGCGAGATCAAAACGACCGTAATTGTTGATGACGGCGGCACCATTGTTCTGGGCGGAATGATCGACGAAGACGTGCAGGAAAGTGTGTCTAAGGTGCCATTGCTGGGAGATATCCCCATCATTGGTAACCTGTTTAAATCCACTACCAGCAGCAAACGTAAGCGCAATCTGATGGTATTCCTGCACCCAACCATTATTCGCGACGGTGTCACCACCAACGAAATCAGTAAGCGGAAATACGAATATATCCGTGCAGAGCAGCTGAAACGCAAAGAAACGGGCGTTGAGTTAATGCCATTAACCGAGCAGCCTGTATTGCCTGAGTGGGGTACCAACCTAGAGTTACCACCCAGTTACTATGAGTTCCAGAAGCAGCAGGAAGCTGCCAAGGCTGAAAAAGCCAAAAAGCAAAATCAGGACGCTGACCAATGAGTGATGCGTTAGGCATGCTTACTGACGAGCTGGAGCAGGAAGAGTTGCTCGATACCCAGATGCCTCATCGGCAACTGGGTTTCAGTTATGCCAAACGTTGCAAAGTCTTGCTCGAAACCGGTACAGAGCCTGCCACCCTTTACCACACTCAAGAGACGCAACTTGAGGTATTTGCTGAAGTACGCCGCTTTTTTGGTGCACCTTTTCAGCTAAAAGAGCTGCAGGCAGATGAATTTGAATCAATGCTAACCAAAGCGTTTCAGCGCGATTCCTCCGCCGCCAAACAATTGATGGAAGACATCGGCAACGAGTCTGATCTTTTCACTTTGGCAGATGAATTGCCGGATACTGAAGATTTGCTCGAAAGTGAGGACGATGCGCCGATCATTAAACTGATCAACGCCATGCTCGGTGAAGCGATCAAAGAGGGCGCCTCAGATATCCATATCGAAACCTTCGAAACCCAATTAGTGGTGCGTTTTCGGGTGGATGGTGTATTGCGTGAAATTCTGCGCCCGAACCGCAAAATGGCGTCAATGCTGGTATCGCGGATCAAGGTTATGGCCAAACTCGATATCGCCGAAAAGCGTGTCCCTCAGGATGGCCGTATTACTCTGCGTATCGCCGGTCGTGCTGTAGATGTGCGGGTATCAACCATGCCATCGAACCACGGTGAACGCGTGGTGCTGCGTTTGCTGGATAAGAACAATGCCCGTCTGAATTTGAAAGACTTAGGCATGACCGAGAAAAACCGAGGTCACTTCTCCAGTTTAATCCGTAAGCCTCACGGCATTATCCTGGTTACCGGCCCCACAGGTTCTGGTAAAAGTACCACCTTGTACGCCGGTTTAACCGAGCTGAACTCAAAAGATCGCAACATTCTGACGGTCGAAGACCCCATCGAGTTTGACTTGCCTGGCATTGGCCAGACTCAGGTAAATGCACGTGTAGATATGACCTTTGCCCGAGGCTTAAGAGCAATTCTGCGTCAGGACCCGGACGTGGTCATGGTCGGCGAAATCCGGGATTTAGAGACCGCGCAAATTGCGGTACAAGCCAGTTTAACCGGTCACTTAGTGATGTCGACCCTGCACACCAATACGGCTGCTGGTGCCATTACCCGAATGGAAGACATGGGCATCGAGCCCTTTCTGTTATCTTCCAGCTTGCTAGCGGTATTGTCTCAGCGTCTGGTGCGCACGTTATGCCCGGATTGTCGCGAAGTGCATATCGCCGACGCTCAGGAATGTCAGATTTTAGGGATTAACCAAGCCGACGCAGCCCAACATCCCATTTATCGTCCAACCGGCTGTGCCGCCTGTAACCAAACAGGTTACCGTGGCCGAACTGGTATTCATGAATTACTACTGGTTGACGAACACATTCGCGAGCTTATGCATAATGGTCATGGTGAACAGGCCATCGAAAAACATATCCGCAAGTCGACACCAAGTATTCGTGACGATGGTTGTCAGAAAGTACTGCTGGGTATGACGTCCCTGGAAGAAGTCCTGAGGGTAACCAGGGAGGAATAACCTATGGCAGCGTTTGCCTATAAAGCCATTGATCAGCGTGGACGTAACAAGCAAGGGGTTCTGGAGGGAGACAACGCCCGCCAGATCCGCCAGCAATTGCGCGAGCAAAAACTGATCCCCGTCGAAGTGGAACAGGTTGCAGAAAAAGAACGTCGTTCTCAGCGCGAATTCAGCCTGTTTAAACCGCGTATTTCCGCCTCAGATTTGGCCCTGCTGACCCGTCAGCTAGCCACGCTGGTTGAGTCTGCCTTACCGATCGAAGAGGCCTTACTGGCCGTTGCTGAACAGTGTGAAAAGCCGCGTCAGAAAAATATGATGATGGCGGTGCGCAGTAAAGTGGTAGAAGGTCACACGCTGGCCAATGCCATGTCTGATTTTCCCCATGTATTCGATCAACTTTTTTGCGCCATGGTGGCAGCCGGAGAAAAATCTGGCCACCTGGATACGGTTTTGAATCGTCTGGCAGATTACACTGAAAAACGTCAGCAAACCCGCAGTCAAATTACTCAGGCGTTGATTTATCCGTCTCTGATGATGTTCTTCGCCATCGCCATCGTATTCGCGCTATTGACCGTTGTGGTACCCAAAATCGTAGGTCAGTTTGATCATATGGGTCAGCAACTGCCGCTGATTACCCGTATTTTGATCAGCATTAGTGAATGGCTGCAAAATTACGGTCTGTTCCTCGGTGTGTTTATTGGCGTGTTGGTTATCGCTATCCAGCGCCTTATACAATTACCCAATATTAAAAAGCGCTACCACAAGCATTTACTCTCGGTGCCTATGATTGGCAAGGTTTCCCGCGGCCTCAACACCGCACGTTTTGCCCGTACCCTGAGTATTCTGACCTCAAGCGCAGTGCCGCTTTTAGAAAGTATGCGCATTGCTTCAGATGTGCTGGAAAACCAACACATTCAGGAAGCAATCGCAGAAGCCGCAACCAATGTCAAAGAAGGTTCAAGCTTGCGCGCAGCCTTAGATAATACCCGAATGTTCCCGCCTATGATGATGCATATGATTGCATCTGGCGAACGCAGTGGCGAATTACAGGAGATGCTGGGACGAGCCGCAGATAACCAGGACAGGGAATTTGAGGCACTTATCAGTGTCTCACTTAAAGTCTTTGAGCCATTACTGATTGTATCCATGGCAGCTGTTGTGCTGTTTATTGTGATGGCGATTTTACAACCGATTCTAGCACTCAATAATATGGTGAATATGTGATGAAAACACTTGCTCGCAGACAGTCTGGTTTTAGCTTAATCGAGGTGATGGTGGTCTTACTGATCATCGGTATCATGGCGTCGATGGTTGCTCCGCAAATTCTGGGTAACCAGGAAGAAGCGCAACTGAAAAAGGCTGCCGTTGATATTCAGCAGCTCGAAGGTGCAATGGAAATGTACAAGCTGAAAAACAACCGTTTCCCAACCACAGAACAAGGTCTGGAAGCATTGGTAACAGCGCCTACGATTGAGCCACTGCCGCGTAACTATCCTGATGGTGGTTTCATCAAACGTCTACCAGATGATCCATGGGGTAACCCTTATCAGCTACTGAGCCCAGGTGAAATGGGCACTATTGATATCTTCTCCAATGGCCCAGACGGTGAACCAGGCACTGATGACGATATCGGTAACTGGAACATCAACGAAATTCTGAACTAAGCCAGCTATCAATGCGGTTTAAGGCTGCCAGCCCTCATACAAACACCGGTTTCACCTTAATTGAGGTGATGCTGGTGTTGTTGATTATGGGTCTGGCGGCAGGCACTGTGGTGTATAACCTGGTGGCGAATGATCCGCAGGAACAGCTGGAAAAAGAAGCCCGCCGTTTTCAGGTAGTGTTTGATATGGCCTCTGATTTCGCCGTGTTGAACCAGCAGCAGTTAGGGTTGCGTATCGAACCTGATAAAGGCACCTATCAGTTTATGCTGCAGGATCAGGAAACGGGCAAATGGCAATGGCTGGAAGCAAACCAGGCCTTTGCCTTACATCAGTTACCCGAAACCTTCGAGCTGGAACTTGCCCTTGATGATCTGCCCTGGCAACAGGAAGATAGCCTGTTTGAATCCGACGGCTTGTTTAGCGAAGACTCCAGCTTTGACGAAGACGTGGTCAATATTGGCGATGATGCCGAGAAAAAGCTGCCCGACCCACAAGTCTGGATATTTAACAGCGGTGAGTTTGTGCCGTTTAGTCTGATTTTTAGCTATCACCCAGAATATGGTGACAGTGATGATGTTTATTTTCGTGTTAACGGCATCGATTTCCCTCCGTTAGAACTGCAAGGCCCCCTGGACACGATATGAAAGTCAAAGGGATGACGTTACTCGAAGTGATGGTGGCACTGGCCATTTTTGCGATTACAGGTACTGCCGTGCTTAAGGCTGCTAGCGAGCATTTGCGCGGACTCAGCCAAATCGAAGAGATCACCTTTGCCGGCTGGGTTGCGAACAATCGTCTGACCGAAGTCGAGCTTGAAGCCAAATGGCCTCCCCAAAACAATGCTAAAGGCCAGGCTGAAATGGCCGACCAGACCTGGTATTGGCAGCAGACTGTGACCAAAACCGGTGACGACGACATGCGTAAAGTGGATGTCAGTGTCAGTTTGTCTGAAAACGGAGACAACAGCATCACCAGTGTCAGTCGCTATTTGGTCAATCCAGGAGCGGCGAAATGATCCGCAACCTAGGATTTACGCTGATTGAAATTCTGGTGGCACTGGCAATCTTTTCCATTATTGGGCTGGCATCTACTGGCGTACTAACCACCGTCAGCGACAGTAATAGCATTTCGCAAGAGCGATTCAATCGTCTTACCCAGTTACAACGTGCAATGACCATGATGGAACGGGATATCCTGCAAGCCGTCGCCCGCCCCATTCGCATCCAGGGCGAAACCACTGAAAAAGTCATTCAGGGTGGTCGCGATTTATATGAAAGCGATGCTGACGGACTAGGCTTTGTGCACAGCGGCTGGCCCAATCCTAATTACATGCTGCCGCGCAGCCAGTTGCAGGCAGTGGCCTATCGCCTGCGCGAGGGCAATTTAGAGCGCTTATACGGGAATTACCTGGATAACGTGGTTGGCTTTGAACCCAAAATAAGGGTGATGCTTGGAAATATCGAAGACTTCAAAGTGAGCTTTTATACCAAAAGCGAAGACAACGATAGCCCATGGCAGGAAAACTACACTGGCACAGAATTACCCAAGGCGGTGGCAATTGAGATTACCAGCAAAGACTTTGGCCTGATCCGACGTGAATTTGCTCTGGTGGACAAATCATGATGGCGCACAACTCTCGCCAGCGTGGTGCTGCACTACTCATCGTACTGATGATCGTCGCACTGGTCAGCATTATGGCCACTGAAATGGGTGGTCGTCTGCAGATGCAGGTGCAAAGAGCGACAACCATTAAGGACAACAATCAGGCTTACTGGTACGCAATGAGTGCCGAGGCGTTTGCAAAGAAATCCATTCATACTCTGCTGGAAAAAGAGGATGATGTGGTTAATTTAGGTCAGGACTGGAACAAAGAGTTTACCTTTCCTCTTGAAGGCGGTGGCATTCAGGCTGAACTGGTAGATATGCAAAGTTGCTTTAACCTCAACGCGTTGTATCAGGAAACGACGACAGCGGGCACAGCCAATACCGATGCCCAACTTGCATTTCAAAGCCTGCTGACCAAAGCCAATATCAACGTACCTGAATTCAGTGCGGAAGTGCTGCGTGATGCCCTGGCCGACTGGCTTGATAGCGACAGCGACATTCGCGCATATGGCGCAGAGGATTCAGATTACGAATCACTGCCGCATCCGTATCTTGCGGCTAACGCCTTAATGGCAGATAAATCTGAATTACGTTTGGTATATGGTGTGGATATGCAATGGTTTGAGAAACTATTGCCGTTGGTTTGTGCAATTCCGGGCGACAGCGAGCTTAAAATTAACGTCAATACTCTCAAGGAAGAACAAGCCCCTATCCTTGCAGCATTGACGGGTATCAGTACGGAGTCCGCAACCAATCTGATTGCCAGTCGTGGCGATGATGGCTACAGCAAAATTGCTAACTTTTTTGCCGAGCCAGAGATCAGTGCGGTTAACCTGTCGGAAGAGAAAAAGGCCTGGTTTGATGTCACCTCACGACATTTTATCCTTTACAGTAAAACCCAATACAATAACGCTGTGTTTAGCATGGCATCGCTGCTGGCGATCAATGACAATATGGAAGTAACCGTGATCCGGCGTGAGTTTGGAGGAAGAAAATAATGGAACATTTGGTGATAAGGCTGGGCAACAGCATCGCCGAACCTGTGCACTGGATAGTCTGGTCGGATAGCGACGAGATCATGGCCAGTGGCGAGTTGCCTGATGCCAGCCACTTAGCGACCTTACCTGAGCGCACCGGAAAACGTCAGGCGGTGGTATTAGTCCCGGCGGCTGACGTCATCTTAAAGCAAGTGCAACTCCCTCCTCGCAGCGGCGCCAAGGCCCTGGCAGCGATTCCGTTTATGCTGGAAGACGAACTAACCAGTGATATCGGCGACGTATTCTTTGCCCTGGGTAAACGCGATGGTGCTGAGCAGCCTGTGGTGGTAGTCGCACACAGCCGCATGCAAACTTGGCAGGCACTGCTCAACGATGCCGGTCTTAACTGCGAAAAGATGTTACCAGACGTCCTAGCCTTGCCCGCCTTAGAAGACAGCTGGCATCTGCTGGAATTAGGTGCCCAATGGTTAGTACGTTCAGGAAAATGGGAAGGTTTTCAGGGCGAGCAGGACTGGCTGGCTTTTGCCATCGAACATCACGCAAAACAAACACCTGAACCACTACAACTTGTCTGCGCTAACGAGATTGAACCCAAACATCTGGCCAATATTCAGTGGCAGCAAGCAGGTCAGGAGCTTGCAATGCAAGTATTGGCAAAAGGCGCAATGGCCGCTGACTTCACGCTGCTGCAAGGCCAATACAAGCTGAAAAAGAAACGCAATCAGTGGTGGTTACAATGGCGAACAGCTGCGGTACTAGGTGTGGTCGCCTTGCTCCTGAGTATCACAGATAAGAGCATCGAGCTTTATCAGCTTAGCGCCCAGAACGAACAATTAAAACAGCAAATCAACGGCGAGTACAAACGTGCTTTCCCCACCGCAACCCGTATTGTTAATGTGCGTAGTCAGATGACACAGGCACTTAAGCAATTGGAACAGGGTGGCCAAAATGCGTCTGTGTTAGTGATGATGTCTCAACTGAGCGAAGCCTTTGCCAGCAGTAAAATTAAACCACAAACTCTGCGTTTTGACGGCAACCGCACTGAACTGCGGATGCAGGCCATCGCGGCTGATTTTGAAGCTCTGGAAACCTTTAAACGCCTGGCTGAAGCCAGCGGTTTCGAAGTGCAACAAGGGGCCATAAACAACAAGGATGACAAAGTGATTGGCACCTTGTCGATTAGGAGTTAACGATGGACAAACTTAAACAAAAATTCCATCAGTTATCCGAGCGCGAACAACGTCTTATGTTAATTTCTGCCGTTGCCATCGCGATTGGTGCATTCTACTGGTTGGTATGGGCACCACTTAATACCAGTCTTGCTCAGGAAAGAATCGCCCTTGAAAACCAGCAAAGCTTGCTTAGTTGGGTAGAAAAAAATGCCAATAAAGTGATTCAACTGCGCGGTTCAGGTAAAGCATCAGCCAGTTTTAATGGCTCTTTACCCCAGGCTGTCAATCGTAGTGCCGACAAACTCGGTATTGCCATTTCACGGATGCAGCCTCAGGCCGAAGAATTGCAGGTCTGGGTTGATCAGGCCCCCTTCAACGACGTACTGGCCTGGCTACAGGAACTGGAAGACCAGGGCATCGTCATTCTTGATTTAGACGTGGCCGAAGCTGACGTACCTGGCTACGTGAAGATTCGCCGCTTACAGTTAGGTAAAGCATGAAAACAACGCTGAAATGGCTGGCAATTTGCCTGCCCATCTATCTGATTTTTCTTGTGGTTAAGCTGCCTGCTGCGCAAGTGTTACCGCGGCTCCCCATTCCGAAAGATATCGGCATCGCAGGGATAAGTGGCACCTTATGGAATGGCCAAATTCAGCAATTAGTTATCAACGGTCTTCCAATCTCACAGGTCGATTGGCAGCTTAATCCATGGGCGTTGCTGATGGGCAAAATAGAACTTGAGACCAAAGGCGGTAATGCCCGGGACAAGGACGATATCGCCTTTAAAGGCCAGCTGATCGTTGGTTTTAGTGGTATCGAGGGACAACAGTTACAGGTATTTCTGCCAACACCACTGCTAATTGCGCAGTTGCCCTTACCTTTACCCGTTGAAGCTGGCGGACGCTTTCGGGTAGAAGTTGCCCATGTTCTTGTTGAACAGGAACAATGCAGCCTGTTACAGGGTCAGGGCCAGTGGCTACAAGCCAGTGTTTCTGGTACCCAGGGACCAATAGAATTGGGGGCGTTTGACGCCAAACTTTCCTGTGAAAAAGGCAATGTGCTGGTCGATATCGCAGAGCCCAACAGCTTTGGATTGAATGCTCAGGCATCTGTTAGCCCTGACATGGATATCAAAGTGAACGGCAAGTTCAAACCTGATCCGACCCTTCCAGAAGAAGTGCAGGTTGCTGCACAATTGTTTGGTAAGCCAGACAACCAGGGATACTACAAGCTCAAATTCTAATGCATGGGGCCCAGCGCCCTATGCTACAACCGGATTAGCCAGAATATCTTCCAACATTGTGCGGTAGTCTGTGATTGCCGGTACATCGTCGATGATACGCACGCTCCCCTTGCTATCGGGATTAGCGACCGCCAGCACGTGAGCAATTCCAAATTCACGCGCGGTATGCAGCAGGTTCACACTGTCATCCACGAACAAGGTTCTGGCTGGATCAAAACCCAGACGCTGGTGTAACTGCTGCCACAAAGACAAAGACTCTTTGGTTACACCAAATTCGTGAGTCGAAATTAAATTATTAATATGACTATCTAACTGGGTACGCTCAATTTTAAGGGACAGGCTGTCCGGGTGAGCATTGGTGACTAACACCACCTCTCGTCCACTTGCCTTGAGTGCATCGAGAAATGGTAACGTGTCATCACGCATGCCAATCAAGTGCTCGATTTCGCGTTTAGCCGCGACAATATCGAGCCCGAGTTTGTCACTCCAGTAATCCAGGCAATACCAGTGAATCGTCCCGGTAACCGCCGCATAGGCTTCGCTCATTCGAGTTTTGGCCTGCTGCAGGCTAATGCCTTCTATTTCGGATATTTTTTGGGGTACATGCTCCAACCAAAAATAGTTGTCAAAATGCAGATCGAGGAGGGTGCCGTCCATATCCAGGAGCACGGTATCAATCTGTGCCCAGGGCAGTAATGCTTTGTGGCTAGTCATACATATTCACGTTATAGTTAAGCTGTTGAATGTATATTATCTTCTGATTTCCATAAGATTTTGACGGACAGGCACCATAACAGCAAGAACGTGATATCCCAATGCCGAAAATAGACCCGAATAAACCACTTCCCACCATACATCAGTCCGAAATTGTGGCCCGCAGTGGTCTGTTTAAAGTCGAGCGTTTGGATCTTGAGTTTTCCAATGGCGAACAGCGCCAGTACGAACGCATGAAAGGCACTGGCCGCGGCGCGGTGATGATAGTGCCCTTCATTGAAGGCGATACCTTTTTGCTCGTACGTGAATACGCAGCTGGCACACATTCTTACCAGCTTGGTTTTCCTAAAGGCCTGATCGATCCGGGTGAAACCGCTCTGGATGCCGCCAATCGTGAATTAATGGAAGAAGCCGGTTACGGTGCCAATAATTTACAGCAAATGCACAGTGTCAGCATGGCACCTGCATTTTTCAACGCGCAAATGGAAATCATCATAGCCTCAGATTTGTACGAGAAGAAACTACCCGGGGATGAGCCTGAACCCATGGAAGTGATCCCCTGGTCCATGCGCAACATGGATGCTCTTCTTGCCAGAGAGGATTTTAGCGAAGCCCGCAGTATTGCCGCTTTATTTTTTGCAGAACGATGGTTGAGAGGTCAGTAATGCCAGACGAACAGCAATTACCGGAATTATTGGAAATTGCCAAACAGGCCGCCCTTGCCGCTGGGGCGGTAGTAATGGATATCTACGATAGCGGCAGTTTCAAAAGTTACCAAAAAGACGACGAGTCCCCCGTCACCTCCGCCGACTACAAAGCCAACGACATCATCACCGATCATCTCACCCGTCTCACCCCCAATATTCCTATCATGTCCGAAGAAATGGCCAACGCGAAACTGGCAGAGCGCCAGCACTGGCAGCGTTACTGGTTAATCGATCCCATCGACGGTACCCAGGAATTTATTGCTCGCAGTGGCGATTTTGCCGTCAACATAGCGTTGATTGAAAATAACCAGCCAGCCATTGGCGTTATTTACTGGCCGCCGGGAAAGAGTCTCTACTATGCCAGTAAGGGGGCAGGGGCATTTAAGGATTGTGCAGCAGGCAGTCATCCTATTCAGGTACGCAAGCTAGACGACCCTGAAAATAGTGTCGTAATGATTGCCGTAAGCCGTCGCCAGGACAGAGATAAAGTTATGTCGAAAATGAGCAGTCATCGTGTTTACGATGCGTTGCCTTTAGGCAGCTGCTCATTGAAGTCCTGTTTTATCGCCGAAGGCAAAGCTGACGTGTTTCTGCGTATTGGTGTGACAGGCGAATGGGACACCGGCGCATCACAGTGCATTGTGTCCGAAGCTGGGGGCAAAATAGTTGCCGCAAACTTTGAACCCCTGACATACAATGAACGTCAAAGCCTAATCAATCCGGATTTTGTAGTTACAGGCGACCAACGCGTTAACTGGGAACAAATTGTCCATTATCACCAATCAGGGGAATAACAAATGAGAATATTGAGTCTTGCGTTTTTAGCGCTACTTTCCAGCCAGGCAATGGCAGCATGGACCTTAGACAATCAGCAATCCAGCTTAAACTTCGTGACGACTAAAAATGAACATATCAGCGAAGTACAACAATTTATGAAGTTGTCCGGCAGCCTGACTGACGATGGCCAGTTGACCGTAAAAGTCGATTTAGGATCCGTGAACACAGGTATCGAAATTCGCGACCAGCGCATGCGCGAAAAGTTATTCCATATTGAGCAATATCCACTGGCAACTGTTAGCGCAAAACTCCACGAAAGCCTTCTAGGCCTAAAAACCGGTAACTCCATTACTACGCCGGTTAGTTTCAAACTCACTCTGAATGGCGTAGAGCAACCAGTAGAAACGATGGTACGTATCAGCAAGCTGGCAAATCAAACGTTGGCAGCAACCACTGTAAAACCAATTCTGATCCACGCAGCCAACTATAACCTGGCTGCCGGTGTAGGTACCCTGAAAGAAATCGCGGGACTGGGTAGCATCAGCATGGTTGTGCCTGTCACATTCAACGTGACCTTCGTACCAAAATAACCCATTACCCTATCGCGCACGTTAACTTTGCCGTATTGGCGTGCGCATCATGACTGACATTGCTAGTAAGGAATTTAGCATGCGGCAATCTCTCCCACCTTCCAAACTATCACTGCCACAACAAGCCTTTGACTGGTATGACGAATATGCTCATGGCCTTATCGACAGACGCACCTTTATGAGTCGTCTAAGTTCATTGACAGCCCTTGGATTTACATTGCCAGCCTTAATAAGCGCTTTATTACCTGACTATGCCAAAGCAGAACAGGTTTCTTTTAATGATCCCTCTATTGTTGCGCGCTATGCTAAGTTCGAGTCACCTCAGGGACATGGTGAGTGTCAGGGCTATCTGGTGGAACCTAAGGCCCTTGAAGAGAAGGCTCCCACAGTGTTGGTAGTGCATGAAAACAGAGGGCTGAATCCCTACATAATGGATGTGGCCAGACGTTTGGCAAAACAGGGGGTTATCGCCTTTGCCCCCGATGCACTATTCCCAATCGGCGGTTACCCGGGTAACGATGATGAAGGCCGGGCCATGCAAAAAAGCATGGATAACACCAAACTTGAAGAGGATTTTATAGCTGCAGCGCTATTCATACGCTCGCACCCTCAGGGAAATGGCAAACTCGGCGCCATTGGTTTTTGCTACGGGGGGTATATAGTCAACTTGCTCGCCGCCAGCATTCCTAATGCCATTGATGCCGCCGTACCTTACTACGGCACGCCTGCCAATGACACGCTGCAGGGACAGGTGAAAGGGCCGTTATTGCTGCACTTTGCAGGTTTAGACGAGCGCGTGAATGCCACCTGGCCCGCCTACGAAACGCGCTTAAAAGCCAATCAGGCATCTTATCAGGCGTACTCTTATGCCGGTGTGAATCACGGCTTTCATAATGATTCTACCTCGCGCTACGCCCCAGATGAGGCCGAGCTGTCCTGGTCGCGTAGCCTGACGTTTTTACGCCGCCATCTACTCTAGGTTATGATTGTGATTCCTGCTGAAAACGCTGCAACTGGTCGGCAGGGATAATATCGACGCTTTCATGCAGTTCAGAATACACGATCAGTGCCGTTCCAAGCTTTAACTGCTGCTTAACCTGTTCTACTTTTTCAGCCAGGCTCACATCCGCTTCACCGTACTCTGTACCTTCTCGCAACACAAAGGCTTCGATAAGATTGTCCAGGGTGTCAGGAGCTAACTCATGGTGGGGAATGATCATTTAAAACTACTTATTCTTGTTTAAGTTTAGGTCATTAAAGAACTGGCTGACGCGCTGATGCAACCAAACCTTGGGTTTCCAGGGTGGGCCTTGCATAAAACCAACATGGCCACCGCGTTCACTTAGCTCCAGTCTCACCGCCGGTGCCAACTCTTCACGCGTTGGGACTATCGATGCATTCATAAAAGGATCGTCCTTTGCGTGCAACACCAGCGTTGGCGTCAAAATGTTGCGCAAAAATCCACGGGCGCTGCATTTACGATAATATTCTTCGGCGTTGGCAAAACCATGCAAAGGCGCGGTGATCAAATCGTCAAAATCGCGGAAATTAGACAGTTTTTTTAAGGTGTCTTTACTCAAATTAAGGGCTTCGATGACTTTATCGTTGGCCATACGGCTCATTTTTTCAGAGAAATTCTTCACCATACTTTTCAGTAAGTAAGTTTGATATACCCTTGAAAAACCTTTATTGATGCTTTCGGAACATTCCGCCAATAGAAACGGCGCCGAGATAGCCACAGCAGCACGCAGAATACGCTGATCAGGGTTTTCTCCTAACAGTTTAAGCAACATATTCGCCCCCAAAGAAAAGCCTATAGCCAACTTTTGTTGCTCTGGGAATTGCTCTTCCAGCCAGGAGAGAAAATACAGTGCATCCTGAGTATCTCCTGAATGGTACATACGCGGCGTTAGGTTAGGCGTACCGCTACAACCGCGAAAATGCATCAACACCACATGCCAACCCTGCTGATATAACACAGCCATCATATCGTTGGCGTAGTGAGATTTAATCGACCCTTCGAGGCCATGAAAGATCACCACAATCCCGCGACTATTAGCCGGCTCTGGCGACCAGGCTAGATCAATAAAGTCACCATCTGGCAAAGGTAAGCGTTGCATAACGGAAGTAATTTTTAGTCGCGATTGCAAAAACCTCGGCCAAATGGTTTGCACATGGCGATTCTTCGCCCACCAGGGGGGATGAAACTCACTCGGCACCAGCTCACCACATTCGGTAAACTCAGTCATTGGGTTTGGCTCGGCAATCATGTTCAAAAGACAGTCACTAAAGTTAGATAAGGGTATTATAACGATGAGTTTTACCCAGGCACCAGCCCCATGCTGAGTTCACAAGCGTTCAGACAATTGACTCAATTCCGAGATTAGTGTGTCGCAAGATAGATAAGGTCGATGACTTTGTAGGTAAACGCGCAAATTAGATAGCGCTAATTTAGCGCAGGCTTGTTCAATATCACTGGCAGCAGAGCGTTGACTCTCAATCACCAATATCCGCTGTTGCTGACGTTCGAGTATGAGTTCCTGTTTCAGCCACCATGCGTAACTTGCTGACTGATCTCGTTTAAGTTTTCGGCGCTGAAAACGCCAGCTGCACACGTGTTTCTCAATGCTGGAGAGACTTAAACGCCAGTGATCCGCCACGGGCAAACTCAGACTAAGCCCCTGACGTGCCATATAGCCACACATCAGCATACAGTTAACGTTTAGCCCAAACCTATCTTGCAATGCCAGCAAGAGTTGCTGGCACTTTGGGTAGATACTCAGGCTATATTGCCAAAATTCCTCACTGGTTAAGGCTGGCATCAAACTCCGCCTGCTGTTGCTCAAGCAATTCCTGAGCATCCATCCACTGTATTTCCGCTTCTTCCAATTGCTGTTTAAGTGTCGCCTGCTGTTGTAAACACTCTTTGAGTTTCGCTTTATTGGCGTCAGTGTATATTTCACCGTCTGCCAGCTGAGTTTCTACCTCGGCCAGCTTCGCGCCAACCTTATCCATGACCCCTTCTTGTTTGCTGATGGTTTTGCGCAGGGCCTGCGTCGCCTGACGAAACTCCGCTTCAAGACGTTTAATGGTTTTACGATCCAGTTTCGGTTCGCTGTTTTGCTCTATGTCCTGTGCCTGACGAGCTGCGCCACTGGCGCCTGTTGCAACAGGATCGGTTTGCATAAGCCACTGGCGATAATCATCTAAATTACCGCCAAAGGCTTCGACCTTACCGCTATCTACCAGATAGAAATCATCACAGACCGAGGTCAGTAAATAACGATCGTGAGACACCAGCACCATGGCACCTTCAAAACCCTGTAACGCCAGATTAAGGGCATTACGCATGTTCATATCCAGGTGGTTGGTCGGTTCATCCAGCAACAATAAATTCGGCTTTTGATACACGATAAGCGCCAGTACCAAGCGCGCCTTTTCACCACCCGACATAGGCGCCACCGCTTTTAAGGCTTCATCGCCGTGAAAGCCAAACGAACCTAAATAATCGCGCAGACTTTGCTCGGAAGCTTGCCTATCTAAGCGTTGTAAATGGGCTAAAGCAGAGTCATCAGCACGTAAATAATCCAGCTGGTGCTGGGCGAAATAGCCGATACGCAATCCCGCCGAAGTCATGTAATCACCGCTGATGGGCGGCATTTCATCGGCCAGCAGTTTAATCAGAGTAGATTTACCCGCGCCGTTACGTCCCAATAATCCAATTCGGCTACCAGGGACAAGATTCAGTTTTACCTGATTCAGGATCACCTTATCCCCGTAGCCTGCCTGCACCTGTTCCATTTTAATCAACGGATTCGGTAATTTAGGTGGAGCAAAAAACTCGAAAGAAAATTCCGATTCCACCTGAGCAGGCAGCAAGTCTTCCATTTTCTCTAACTGCTTGATCCGGCTCTGGGCCTGCTTGGCCTTACTGGCTTTAGCTTTAAAACGATTAATAAAAGACTCTAAATGGGCTCGCTGAGCCTGTTGCTTATCGAATTGAAGCGATTGCAAACGGTTGCGTTCGGCGCGCTGACGCTCATAGGCATCATAGTTACCTTTGTAACTCATCAATTGCTGTTGCTCGAAACTGATGATCTCGGTAACCGTGGCATCCAAAAAAGACTTGTCGTGAGAAATCAGCAACAAGGTACCGTCATAGCGTTGCAGCCATTTTTCCAGCCAAATCACTGCATCTAAATCCAGGTGGTTGGTGGGTTCGTCGAGGAGTAATACATCAGAACGACACAACAGCGCCTGCGCCAGGTTCATGCGCATCCGCCAGCCACCCGAAAAATCTTTCACGCCCTGGCGTAGTCCATCCTGACTAAAGCCTAGACCAGCCAGAATAGTTGCCGCACGCGCTTCGATATCGTATCCACCTGCTTGCTCCAGTTGTCCATGTAACAACGCAATTTGCTCGCCGTTATGGGCTTCTTCTGCTTCGGCTAGTTTTGCCTGCAAGGCACGATAGGTTTTGTCGCCATCAATAACATACTCGATTACTGCTCGGTCAGTACTTGGCGTTTCCTGAGCAACCGACACAATTTGCCATTCTTTGGGAATATTAAATTCGCCCTCATCCAGGCCCATCTCGCCACGAATAAGCGCAAACAGGCTGGATTTACCGCAACCGTTCTTACCAATCAAACCCACCTTATGGCCTGGGTAAATCACTGCACTGGTGTTTTTTAAAAGCTGTTTGCTGCCGCGCAGCACAGAAATACTGGAAAATTGAAGCATGGAATCTATCTAATCTGGGTAACACTGCCACGTTATTCGCGTTATCATATCAGGGAGAGTCCTTAACCACATGCCATCTATGACTAAGAAACTAAAAAAACGTTTTATCGCCGGTGCGGTATGCCCAAAATGTCAGGCCATGGACACCCTGATGCTGTATTTTGAAAACAATGTGGAAAAATTAGAATGTGTGGAATGCGGCCACCATGATACTCAATCCAGTGATCAGGTAGAGGCCCGTAAACGCGCCACAGAGCAAATGATCGGCTTATTTAAGCCAGAGTAATCCAGGTTACTGGTATCAAGACCTTTTGTTGGCTTGCCGCTCCTGACGCTGGGAGTGGCGAATATGACCATAGTTCAGTACCGCCACAAACACACTCCCTCCCACTAAATTACCAAGCAGGACGGTGATGATCGTCAGGACGATGTCTATTGCATTGAATTTGGCATAAGACAACCAGGCCGCGAACAGTTCAATCGAGCCTGCAATAGAATGATGTAAACCACCTAGTCCGATAATAAAAGTCACGATATAGATACTCACTATCTGGCTTAAAGTTGAATTGGTAGACATCACAATCCAGGCCCCTAAAGCCATTAACCAGCCGGCTAAAATGGCACTGATAAACAGGGTGTCGGCAGAAAAGTGCAATAAATGTTCGGCTAAGAAGTAATAGCCCTGCTTGGCTTTTACCACGTCTTCCGCCGTCACCAGCATAGTGGCGCTGGTATAACCGCCCACCATATTCCCAATAATCACTATTCCCCATAAGCGCAACAACCCTTTTGCTTTTGCCTTGCCATCTAACACGGGATAAACAGCAGTGGCTGTGTGCTCAGTAAATAACTGGGTGCGACTTAAAATACACAGCACAAACCCTAAGGGATAAACAGCAGCAACCAGCAGTCGATTCAAACCATGGCCCGGCTGATCAAGCAAGGACGCCATAACGCCAACGGCTAACACGGTAAAACCCAGAATCATGCCTGCGGCAATAGCGGATAACCATAATGAAAAGGCTGGGCGGGAAATTTGCTCAAGACCTTCGGCTATGGCCTTTTCGAGAATATCATCAGGATGGCGAAAGGTTTCGTCGGTGCGTTTTACGATAACCGAAACAAATTCGCTATTTTCCTGCGCCCGCTCTTTAGAACGACCGGTTTCGGTACCTGAGCGAAGGGGCTCTCCGGAAACACCAACAAGTTGCTTTTGTTGTTCTTTCATGACTCCCTTCTCCGCACATTTAGCACAGGTTAATAGTGAGGTGGTGGTGTTTCTTCCGCTTCAGTTGCCATATTTGACACCTGAAACTGTTTCACCCTGTCGACTACATGTCCAAGCGTAAACTGCAAGCTATCTAGTTGCTTTTGCTGACTGGCTAGAGCCTGATTCAGGACCTCGATATGATTTTCCTGATAAGCAACCTTCATCTGTAGTTCTTCTACATAAGCCAAAATCTGCTCATCTGTTAGTTTATCGTGCATAACTCTCCGGTGTAGATCACAGGTCTGGTGACCACAATTCTGCCAGACCACTGCTGCTTTCAGACAGTATCTTACCATCTTTACGAAAACCTACGGCATAGACAACTGCAGTGGGTGGTGTACTTTGTTCGCGCGGATGCACCAGCCAACTCTGGAGCTTATCTCCCGTTGTCACATCCCAAAGAATCAGGTTACGTCCAGGAGAGCCAGTTAGCAGATAATGTCCATCGGCAGAAAAGCGCGCGCTACTGAAGATTTTCTGCCGTTCAATAAAGTGTAACTGACTTATTTTGTTGCCGCTGTGCAAATCCCAGATGAAGGCACCGCGCTTGCTATCTGCGGTAAAGGCGTAGCGGCCTTGATCGTCAAGTTCGACCTTCGTCACCCTGCTAGTATGCGTGAATCGATAAATTACCTGGCCAGAGCGGGTATCCCACAAATACGCCACATAATCGTTGCCACCGGTTAAGGCATAAAAGCCATTTGGCGATAGAGCCACACTGTTGATTTTTTCCTGATGCCCTAAAAACTCTAAACGTCGGCCTGTTTTAGGTTCAAAGAACATCACCTTGCCATTGCCTCGCCCCACCAAAATGCCTCGGCCCATATCGGAGACAGCCACATCGCGAATACTGGATTCATCAATCCGCCAGATCCCTTCCGGTTCCCCGCTTTGCAGATTCCATAACGCGAAACTGTCGCGATCGGCACTGACCACAAACGACTTATCCGGGGCTAAATTCAACATGCCTACCGTATTTGCACCATCGCCAGATTGGCGCCATTCGTATTTCGGCTTTAAACTGTCGAGAGACCAAACGCGGATCCCCCCCCCTATGGTGGAGACCACAGCTAAGTTACCATCAGCGGAAATGTCAGCGGCAAATGCACCATCAACGGCATGACGCCACATTTCATCTGCTTTATCACTGATAGGCGTACAGGCGCAGAGAAGGAAAAAACACAATAACGCGTGCAACTTTTGCATCTGTCGATGGTCCCTAGTAAGGTTTCTGTTTTCGTCCAGTCCGTTTAGTATACGCACTTTACTCACGTACTGCTTATCTCATCAAATTAAAAACCCTTTGATTTAATTACAATTTGGAGAAGAATTCATGAAAAAAGCCATGATCGCCATGGTCATCGCCTCGGCACTGGGCTTAACGGCTTGTCAAAAAGAAGCAGCCGATACAACTGCCACTAATGCCCCTGTTGAATTAAAGACTGAAGCGGACAAACAAGCCTATGCGCTGGGTGCCAGCGTTGGTATGTTCGTTGACCGTAAACTGGATGCACAAGAAGAAGTGGGCCTGGGTTTTGACAAAGAACTGGTGATTAAAGGGTTTATTGCTTCGTTGAACGAAAAATCGCAATTCACACCAGCCGAATTAAATCAAATTACACAGGCTGCTGAGACCGCATTTAAAGCCAAACAAGAAGAGCAACAAGACAAGGTTGCTGCAACTAACCTGGAAGAAGGCAAAAAATTCCTGGAAGAGAACGCCAAGAAAGAAGGCGTGATGACCACAGAATCTGGCCTGCAATACCAGGTCATGACGGAAGGTGAAGGTGACCATCCAGTTGCAACTGACACAGTAAAAGTACATTACAAAGGTACATTACTGAACGGCAAAGAATTTGATTCTTCATACAGCCGTGGCGAACCTGCTGTATTCCCTCTGAATCGTGTGATTTCAGGCTGGACTGAAGGCGTTCAATTAATGACAGTAGGCAGCAAATACAAATTCTTCATCCCTGCTGAACTGGCCTATGGCGAGCGTAATATGGGTGATATTGGCGCTAACTCTACACTGATTTTTGAAGTGGAATTGTTGGATATCATCAAGCCAGATACAGACGCAGGCAAATAAATAGTACGTTTCTAAACGTTAAAAGCCGGGCTCTTTGAGCCCGGCTGACACTACTTAACGTCAAAATCAGCTAGTTCCTTGCTGAACCTATTCCAGAGAGAACATTTGCCCTTTTCAGGGATACAGGCTCCCGCTTAACGGGATACGTCTGCTGCAATAACTACATGACTGTCTTTCGATTTAGACAAAGTGGAGATTGAGCGTTATAACCGTGCAGCGCAGCTGTTTCCGCCCTGGTAAAAGTGTACCTTTTCCAACTCGCCATACAAATCACAGGTGTCACTTTTACTGTCTTTAAGACTAGTCAAAAATCGCGAATTTACCCAGTACAGGTTAGGAACAATTTGCTCTAATAAAAGCTGCTTTAATCGTTATTTTTAACAAGTGGAAAATTTGCTCCATCAGCAAATAACGCACTTACTTATTCACTCTCCGAAACAATGCCCTTACACTACAGCTCAATTTAATTAACCTGTTGACGCAATGAAAAGTAATCTGGTCACTCGCGAAGGATATAACGCCCTTAGACAGGAGCTAGACCATCTATGGCGCGAGAAACGTCCGGAAGTCACTAAAAAGGTCACCTGGGCTGCCAGCCTAGGGGATCGCAGCGAGAACGCCGACTATCAATATAACAAAAAGCAATTGCGTGAAATAGACCGCCGGGTGCGATACTTGCGTAAACGCCTGGATGAGGTAAGGGTCATTGATCCTTCGCCTGAACAGGAAGGCTATGTATTCTTTGGCGCATTTGTCGAGATTGAAGATGACGATGGCCAGATCATGACCTTCCGGATTGTTGGACCAGATGAAATCTATGGTCGCAAGGATTACATCTCTATCGACTCGCCGATGGCCCGCGCCTTATTGAAGAAACAGGTTGATGATATGGCAACGGTGCTCACACCCACCGGTAAAAAGAATTGGTATGTCACTGACATTTCTTACCAGATACCTAGCCATGACCAGCAATAACTGCCGGCGACTTGAGGGCCCTAGGCACAGTGTTATACTTGCCTCCACTCAGAACCAGTCAGTTACTGTCAGCCAGGTGTTTGGCAGCATTTTATCTTCGCTTAAGGCGAGTTAATTGAGTTTTTCAGGTAACACGCGCAATCCCAGGCTCACCGATAATCTCCCAGGAGCGGGTGTTTCCCACCAATAGGATAGGTTTTATGATTATTGAGAAAATTGCCGCAGAACTTCAAGTGAAAGCCGCTCAAGTGCAGGCAGCGGTTCAATTACTTGACGAAGGCTCCACGGTTCCTTTTATCGCCCGATACCGTAAAGAGGTGACTCAGGGACTGGATGATGTCCAGTTACGTGCTTTAGAGCAACGTTTGGGTTATCTGCGCGAATTAGAAGACCGCCGCAGCGTTATCATTAAGTCCATTGATGAACAGGGTAAACTAAGTGACGAGTTAGCCGCAAAAATCCGTCAGGCAGAGAGCAAAACCGAACTTGAAGACCTGTATCTGCCCTATAAGCCAAAGCGTCGTACCAAAGGCCAAATCGCGATTGAAGCTGGGTTACTGACATTAGCCGATACGTTATTAAGCGACCCAAGCCAGGATCCTGAAACACAGGCCGAACAATACCTGAATACCGAAGCAGGTATTGCCACCACCAAAGATGCACTTGAAGGTGCCAAGTACATTTTGATGGAGCGTTTTGCAGAAGATGCCGATTTGCTACAGAAAATTCGTCAGCACCTGACGAAAACGGCTCATATCAATAGCCAGGTTGTCACCGGTAAAGAAAATGAAGGCAGCAAGTACGCAGACTATTTCAGCCATTCAGAAGTACTAATGAAAGCGCCATCTCACCGGGCATTGGCAATGTTCCGTGGCCGTAATGAGGGTGTTTTACAGGTCAGTCTGAATGCTGACCCTAGCAACGAAGAAGGTGTTCGTAGTTCATATTGCGAGACAATCATTGCCGACCATCTGAACCTGCGTTTCAGCGGCAAAGCTGCAGATAGCTTCCTGCAAACAGTTGTGCAGTGGACCTGGCGCGTGAAGATTCTGCTGCATATGGAAAATGAACTATTCGGTGCATTACGTGAAAAGGCGGAAGAAGAAGCCATTCAGGTATTTGCGAAAAATCTCAATGACCTGTTAATGGCAGCCCCTGCCGGCGCCAAAGTGACGATGGGCCTGGATCCGGGTTTACGCACAGGAGTGAAAGTCGCGATTGTCGACACTACTGGTAAAGTCGTGGCAACCAGCACTATTTTCCCACATGCACCTCAAAATCTGTGGGATAAAAGCCTGCGCACACTGGCGAATCTTTGCCAGCAGCACAAAGTTCAGTTGATTAGTATTGGAAACGGCACGGCTTCTCGCGAAACAGACAAACTGGCGGCCGAACTGATTAAAGCCCACCCAGAACTAAAGCTAAGCAAAATTATGGTATCTGAAGCGGGTGCATCGGTATATTCAGCCTCTGAGCTTGCCTCTAAAGAATTACCGGAAATGGACGTGTCATTACGCGGCGCAGTATCAATTGCCCGCCGATTACAGGATCCTCTGGCTGAGCTGGTAAAAATTGAGCCTAAAGCCATTGGCGTGGGTCAGTATCAACACGACGTTAGCCAAAGCCTGTTGGGCAAATCCCTTGAAAACGTCATTGAGGACTGCGTTAACGCCGTAGGTGTGGATGTGAATACAGCATCTCCGGCGTTGCTATCCCATGTGTCTGGTTTGAACAAAACACTGGCCCAGAACATCGTCAAATTCCGTGATGAAAATGGAGCCTTTGCGAACCGTAAACAATTGCTCAAAGTTGAGCGTTTAGGGCCAAAAGCCTTTGAACAAGCAGCCGGTTTCCTGCGTATTATGGGTGGCGACAATCCACTGGATAAATCTGCGGTTCACCCTGAAGCCTACCCGGTCATTGAAAAAATTGTCGGGCTGACTGGCAGCGCTGTCAACGATCTAATCGGTAACACGGATTTACTCCGTAAGCTTGACCCGCAGCAGCTAGTCAGCGACAACTTTGGACTGCCGACTATCACAGATATCCTCAAAGAACTGGATAAGCCGGGCCGCGACCCGCGTCCCGAATTCAAGACTGCTACTTTCAAAGAGGGGATCGATACGATCAGCGATTTGAAAGAAGGCATGATCCTGGAAGGCGTTGTCAGCAATGTCGCCAACTTTGGTGCCTTTGTAGACGTAGGTGTGCATCAGGATGGTCTTGTACATATTTCCGCCATGACAGACAAGTTTATTTCTGATCCTCGTGAAGTAGTCAAGGCCGGTGATATTGTGAAGGTGAAGGTATTGGAAGTTGATGTGCCACGTAAACGCATCTCTTTCACCATGCGTTTGGATGATAAACCTGTGGCTAAATCTGAACCCCGCCAACCGCAGAACAAAGGCAATAACAGCCCTCGTCAAAATAAGCCTAAGGCGCAGCAATCTTCTGGCAACAGCGCCATGGGAAATGCATTTGCCGAAGCCTTCGCAAAAGCAAAAAAATAGCGATTGGTAAATACACAAAAAAGCCAGTCAAAAGACTGGCTTTTTAATAACGACTAAATTCTAAACCCGATAATCATAAGCGCGACTTTCTTCGGGCAATGCAACTTGCTGATAGTAGTTTTCAATCACAGAAACCCTTTTAAGTATCTGCTCATCTCGGCTTGCAAGTTTACGTTGCCACTCGCCACTTTCCAGTCCGGCAGCTTCAGCTACAGGATCTTCCGCCAAAGTTCGGTAGGGTGACGCGGTTTCTGTCCCCTGAACGATATCTTCGAGTTCTGGACCCGTATCAGATTGACTATCAGCCTCATCAACCAGCCCCGACTGTTGTTGAAACGTTTGCTGCGAATTTTCTAGCCGATCACTGCTAATTTCCGCTCTGGCTTCCGCAGCAATTTTCGTTGCCTCAGCCGCAACCCTGACATCTTCAACTGAAGGCTCGGCCGGTGCCAGTGCCGCGGCTTTAACCTGTTGCATCTTACGCAGGGTGTCTTCTGGCGTTGCCTCTTTTGAGATATCAATGCTGACTTCACCAGACACCGCATATTGCTGACCGTCAGGACCTACTTCAAACTCGTAGCTAGGACTACCAGCATGCTGCCCTCCTTGAGCGGCATGTGCTTGTTCGTGTTGCCTAACTTCCTGGTCGCGTTTTTCAAGCTCCTGTACTTCTTGCTGCTGAGCTTGCTGTTGCTGCCTGGATTGTTCGTCCTGTGCTGACTCTTTGCCCGCACTCGGATCCTCAGCATTATCCTGATCAGACCTGGTCTCACCTTGAGCTTGCTGCCCACTTTGCGGCTGCGGACGCTCGTAAGTGACAGGCTGAGGGGGTTGCCCTGGTTTTTTAACACGATCAGACTCTGATCCGAGCCCGCTTTCGGCAGCCGAGTTCTCAGCATCCGCTGTTTGCGGAACTGTCTCTCTTAACTGGTTGTCACGCTTAGCAAGTTCAGTATTCGGATTGACCGTACTGAAATTGAGCGTGGTTGGTACCGGGGTAACGATATTCATGCGTTAAACGCTTTCAACACCTGCACTGTGATCAGAGTCAGGCGATCTCGTCAATAAGCGTACCCACAGTCTCATCGGCAGTATCGACGACCTTGGCAGATGCCATGGCATTAATACTGTTAATCGACAAGGATACTAAATCCTGGGTCAGGGTATCGCCACCGGTAGGCAACATTCTTCCAACCATACCGAGCTGCTGCAATGACACATCGGCTAATAACTCAGATGTGTTCTTAGTACTCGCGGTTTGCTGGGCAATACTCAGCGACGCCAACGTAATACCATCGCTTGCGCTCTTTAACCCCTGAGTGCCAGACACAATTGCAGAGTTGATGCTGGTTAACAGATCAGACATACACTACTCCTCTTTTACCTCATGTATAATTATTAACCAATAGGACAAAAAAGAGAAGCCTCCTGTTAGGCCATATTCGTACTCAGGGATAGCGCTTTATATCTTTTCGTTCAAACAGACTGAGGCGGAATCTAATGTTTTCATATACTCAACAAACTCATCCGGATGTGAAATGAAAGGTGCGTGAGATGCTTTATCAAACTGATGCCAATTAATAGACATATCTAGTGCTTCAATGTGCGTTCGCACAGCAACAGGCACCAGACTATCCAGACGTCCTAATAACCAGTGAATCGGGATTTCAATGTTTGGTAAATATTGACGTAAATCGGCTTGTTCTAAAATTTCCAGCCCTCCTTGAAGCGCACGCATATTTGCTTCCGGCAAGGTGTCCAACGATTGTTTGATTTGTTTAATGTCCTGACGCGCGGTTGGGCTGCCCATCGCCTGAATTGCCAGGAAGCGCTCTACGGTTTGCGCATGATTAAGGTGTAACTGTTGAGCAAAGGTTTTGAGAATATCTGGCTTTATACCTGGCCACGGTGGTTGTGCCACAAAACAGGGGCTGGTTGCTAACAACACCAGCTTTCGTATCTCTGCCAGTTGATGCAAAGCAATATACTGAGCAACTAATCCCCCTAGTGACCACCCCAATAAAATGGCGTCTTTGGGGATTTTATCAGCAACCAATTCTGCAATTTCTGCCAGGCCATAATGCTCAGGCAAGTTTTGTTGTTCATGGCCGAAACCAGGTAGATCCAAACATAACACATCAAATTGACGAGATAAGGCGGGAATGACCTGTTGCCAAATCCCGCTGTTCAACCCCCATCCATGCAGCAAAACAAGGGTAGGTTTTATTCCATGAGGTTCAAGGTTAATTGACGTTGATTTGGGCAAAGCATTTACTCGACTAGACTTTAATAATGGCCAGTCTATGGATGACAGCAATGAAAGCAAGCCCCTTCTGGAACAACCTTTTTCTGAAACACTGGTTTGCTTCTCTGGGTAAGCAGGATTGCTTACTTTGCCACCAATCGTCCAGTGGGCTTGTGTGTGATTTCTGTTACGGTGATATTAGTTGGTTTGATTGCCAGTTATGGCAAGGCAATCTCAATCAATGGCCGAAAATCCAACTGGCACTGCCAAACTTGGCACGCTATTCCCTGCTTGCCGCCAGCCCATACCAGTGGCCAGTTTCACGCCTGCTTACCCAACTAAAGTTCAATCGTCAGTTTGGCAATGCGCGCATGCTGGCCCAGTGGTTTTACTGGCATTGCCTGCAAACGGAAGATCCTCTCTATCCACCTTTACCCGATGCCATATTGCCTATTCCCCTGCATCATATGCGTTATCGAAAACGGCAATTTAATCAAAGCGTGGAGATTGCTAAGGCACTGTCAAAATTGACAGACTGTCACCCGGAATACGACTTACTAGACCGTGTTAAAGCAACGCAGCCACAAACCGAATTAAGTGCGGCACAACGCCGTCAAAATTTGCGACGAGCGTTTCGCCTGAATCAATCTCCTGCCGCAATTCAGAAATGGCAAAAGTTTCAACATATCGCACTAATGGATGATGTCATAACCACTGGAGCGACTATGTCGGCACTCGCCAGCTTGATTCAACAACACTATCCCCATATCAGGATCAGTTGCTGGGCCATTGCCATTAGCCTTCCACATCAATAAAGCCTGACAGGAACACTGCATTACTGAGTAACCGCTTTGTTACCAGCCAGTAGCCGCGAAAGGCCATATCATCTGCAAAACCTATCACTTTTCCCTTACCTTGTTTATGCGCAATCATCGCCATTTTACCCTTAGTAAGCGAAACCAACTGGGGTGCTGCGTAACCACCTAACAATGGATTGTCTGAATATCGGGCGATTGAAACAAAGGGGGATTCAGCAGGTTGCATCCAAAAATTCGCATTTTTAAACACGGGAAGTTGCTCGCGATTTACACCAAATGCCAACGGATGTGAGAGATCAAGACGATACTCAAATACTGCTCCGGCAATTTTGCGCTGAGCTGCGAATGCCTCTTTATCTGCAAAACGCACCTCTGTCTGCTCAAAAGCATCTTCCTGTTCTTTTTTACTGACAAACTGAGCCTTCAACCAACCATGGGAGGCTAACCATTCTGCTCCACCTTTCTGGCCAATACATACACCTCCTTGTTGCAACCAAAACTGAAATTGTGACGTTTGCTTGTCAGTTAACTCCGGATATTGTCCATCGACTAAGATGATATGGCTATATGCAGATAGGGCATTAAAGGGTAAACGAGCGAATTCACTGATACTAACGGGCATACCAAGCTCAGTGTCGAAGTAATGCCAAATCTCCCCAACTTCATATTCGGAGATCCCCTGTCCACCGACAAGCAATACGTTGGGCAGTTCAGGGCTAATAAACTCGCGACTGCCAATATCAGGGCCTTCAGGTGTTAAACCGTTAAGTATCGAGATAACCTCCAGAGGATATTGCTGCTGGATATTCCTGAGCAGCGCCACCAGGTCTGTCTTGGCATTTAACCCGGAAGGAATCACCACGCTGCCAGGGCTTATCTGGCGTTTGCCTTCTGGCGTTAATACTGTCATTGCATCACTGATCTGTTTTATCCGCACCTTTTGCTTAAGCAATGCATACAAAAATGCAGGGGCCCGTTGTTGTCGCCAGTCGATCCCAAATGCGTAACTGCTCTGCAGCAGTTCAGGTGCAACTATTGGCTCAGGTGCTTTTGTGCTCGTTTCAGGGCTGTGCCACAGACTTTTTTCCATCTCAGTAAATGGAAGCCCGTAAGCAAACGCCATATTCCAGTTAGAAACATCGTAAAATGTATTGTCAGGAAACTGGGTTTGAACTGAAAAAAGAGATTTGATCAACACATATGACGGCTGGTCCAGAGGAACAAAAATACTGTTGTTGGCAGAAAAGCGCTCTCCTTTAACCGTAATACTCTTCTTAAGCCAACTGAAACGAATTTGATGCCGTTGCAACAATTGCTCAAAAGCTTGTCCACGCTGGTCTGCATCAGACAGATTAACCAGATATCCAGCCAGCTTATCCTGCTGAATTTGCTTTTTGGTCTGCTGACTAAATTCAGAAGGGTAATCCAGAATTGCGTTTTTGTTCGCTAATGCCCCAGCAAAACTCGACAGAGAAGTGGTTAATTGATTCTTAATGGTACGCTCAAAATACAAAGGACCATCGTCCGTATCCTGCACCTTTCCGCGACTGCTGGCCTGTTCAAATAAGATCCCAACGCCTCCCAACGCATCGGGATAAGTAGATCCTTTTCCATAATAAAAATCATCGAAGCCTTCTCTGGTATAAAACAACTGACTTTCACGCTCTAACGCTCCTGCGTGATAGGTCGCCAGCAAATCCGTCAGTCGTTCATTGCGCAGGGGCGTTCCAGGGTTTCGGCGGCTTGTAATACCAGGTTGGAAAAAATAGCTACTATCGCTGCCCATCTCATGAAAATCCGTCAGTAAATGAGGCTGCCATCGATGAAAGGCAGCCAGGCGCGCCTGCGACTCGGGATTCACTGCTGCAATCCAGTCTCGATTTAAATCAAACCAGTAGTGATTTGTGCGCCCGGAAGGCCAGTTTTCCATGTGCTCGCGACTATTAGGATCTGACACCGGTTGCTGACCACGGTTGGCGTTAACCCAGTTAGCAAAACGATCCAACCCATCTGGATTCAACGCAGGCTCCATCAATATCACTGCATTTTTAAGCAAATCAATCGCCTCAGGGGACTGCGCTGCAGCCAGGTAATACGCCACCAGCAAGGCCGCATGGGTACCAGATGCTTCATTGCCATGCACGCTATAACCCATCCAAAAAACCAAAGGAGCACTGGCATCAGCATGAAAACGGTTTGCCAAATGGTGTTGGCGCACTTGCTCAAGGTTGCGGATATTATCGGGGTCAGCAAAGACCATTAGTAGCAATGGACGATTTTCAATACTGCGTCCCATTGTCTGAATGCTCACCCGAGGGGATGTATCAGCCAGTTTCTGCATATATCCAACAACCTGGTCATGACGCAGATGCCAGTCGCCGATCTGGAGACCGAAATATTGTTCGGGGGAAGGAATTGCGGCATCAAATGTTAAATCCGAAGGAAAGTAATAATCCTCTGCCACCGCAAACGAAGACATGGGCCAGGACGCAACAATCAATAGGAGTAACCAAGCTAAATTCTTCATCATACAAGCTCCCCGAGCTTCAGGTGTGTCATCGCGTAAAAGGGCTGGCCATAAACACAGTTGCATATATATTTCATATATTTATCAAAAGATTATAGAAGGCATCCTGGAAAAGACATGCATGTCAACAGTCCGCTTTATCCTTCTGTTGAAGATCAGGACATACTTGAGTGTTTTAGTCAGGTAAATTTGATATGATGGATATATCAATCGCTGTGGGAAGAATCCAATGATTACAATTTCAGAAGCTGCACAAGCACATTTTGTTAAGTTGCTGGACAAGCAGGAAAAAGGCACCAATATTCGCGTTTTTGTGGTCAACCCAGGCACTCCTGGCGCTGAATGTGGCGTTTCATATTGCCCGCCAGATGCTGTCGAAGAAAGCGATGTTCGTCTGCCTTTCAATGGCTTTGATGCAGTTGTCGATACCGAGAGCGCTCCATTTCTGGAAGAAGCAGAAATTGATTTCGTCACCGACCAAATGGGCTCTCAACTAACTCTGAAAGCACCAAATGCAAAAGCCCGCAAAGTAGATAATGACGCACCATTGGAAGAGCGTATTAACTACATGATTGAAGCCGAAATCAACCCACAGTTAGCGGGGCATGGTGGTAAAGTCATGCTGGTCGAAGTCACCAAAGATGGTATTGCCTTACTGCAATTCGGTGGTGGCTGTAACGGCTGTTCTATGGTTGACGTAACCTTAAAAGACGGTATTGAAAAGCAAATGCTGGCCCAATTCCCAGGAGAGTTAACAGCGGTAAAAGACGCGACAGAACACCAGGCCGGCGAACACTCTTACTACTAAGTCCCGATACCATGCGCGCCTGGATTTATCGCATGGGAAGTCAGCCCCACAAAAGCTGGCAACACTTTAAGCTTGGCTTAGTGTTGTTTGCTGGCGGGGCTGGACTGATTTTATATGGCGCTCAGGCCACGCCATTACTGCAACTTCCTGGTTTAATACTGATGCTGCCTGGCATTTTCTTTGCCGCCAAAGGCTATCTTGGAATCTTTGCCAATCGTTTCGCCCAAACCCTTAAAGCGTCAGAGCGTTTTCGCGATCAAGGGAAATGAAATACGCACCGAGAGTAACACCTCGGGCGAGAAAGAACGCCAGTAGAGCCAGCCATAACCCCGTATTGTCCAAGTTCTGACACATCCACCATACAGGAAAGAATACTCCTACAGCACTGATCAACATCGTTGTACCCATTGCTTTACCACGAGTTAATCCGACGAATACACCATCCATTAAAAAGCACCAGTGAGCAATCAGGGGCAAGCTAATACTGACCCAGGAAAATGCTGTGGCTAATTCACGCAACTCATTATGGTCAGTCAATAAGGCAACGATGCTTTCACCCCAACACCAAAATAATAAGCTGTAACCACACGCCAACACTAAAGACCAAAATCCTCCCCGCATTGTTACCAGCCGAATACCGGCATGTTGCTTTCGTCCCTTTTCTTGACCAACTAATGCCTCTACAGCAAATGCGACGCCATCCAATCCCAAAGCAATCAGAGTTAAAAACTGCATAAGAATTGCGTTAACCGCCACTGTATCCTGGCCAAGTCTGGCCCCCTGAAAAGTGACAAAGGCCAGACAGGCCTGCAGAGCCAGGTTGCGCAGCAACATAAAGCCATTTAACCCCAGTAATGTTTTAAATGCTTTTAATGAAATCCAGCCAGAGAGTGACACTCCGCGAATATAACGTACAGCGATCAACCATACACAAAGCAAAGTAATTAAAACTTCTGCAAAAACGCTGGCCATCGCCACCCCTTTTACCCCCCAGTCCATCGCTAACACAAACAGTAGGTTTAGGACGACATTCAGTAGGTTTGCCAGAATTTGAATAACCAAAACAGCTTTAGATCGCTGTTGACCAAGAAGCCAACCAATCAAGGTCAGATTTAGCAGGGCCGCAGGCGCTCCCCAAATACGTACGGAAAAATACTCCTGAGTGACTTTTGCCAATGCCGGCTCAGCATCAGCAAAGTACACACCCGCAGCAAGCATTGGCTGCTGAGTCATTAGCAGGCACAGCGCCAGCAATAGCGAAAGGACGCCCCCTTGGACTAACACATTTATCGCTTGTTTACGGTTCTGACTTCCGAGAGCCTGGGCACTCAGACCTGTCGCAGACATGCGCAAAAAGCCACACAACCAATAAAGCTGCGTGATAATAGTGGCGCCAATTGCAGCCCCCGCTAAATAGCGGGTTTCGCCCATATGCCCAAGTACTGCCGTATCAACCAGACCAATTAACGGGGTGGTGATGTTGCTCAGGATCATAGGGAAAGCGAGCATTAATATGCGCTGATGGGATTTTTTATCAAAAAAGCCTGTTAAACTGGTTGCACTGAATGACATTAGAATCCAATAAGTAAGAGAGAAGTTATGTTGCCTCGCGTCGCAGCCCTTTTCACCTTTTTGTTTGCCAGCATACATTGTGCTTATGCTTCGGCTCAGTCTCATGCCAGCATTTTGCTTTATCACCATGTCAGCGCAGACACGCCAGCCTCAACATCTGTGACCAAGGAACAGTTTCGCCAGCATTTGGACTGGTTATCTAAGCATCACACCGTATTACCCTTAACTGACGTAATCGATGCTATCCAACAAAACAAACCTCTACCCGACAATACTGTGGTCATCACCTTTGATGACGGTTACGACGATATTTATTTGAATGCACACCCAATATTACAGGAATACGGGTTCTCTTATACCGTCTTCGTCAACCCATCTCTGATCGGCAAGCTGAATACCCAGTTAACCTGGGAACAGGTCAGTGCCATGCAAAAAGACGGGGTAATTTTTGCCAACCATACCAGCGAACACAATCACTTACTGACACGAAATGACAATGAATCTGATCAGGCCTGGCTTGGCAGAACGATGCAAGATGTTGAACAAGCAGAAACCTTGTTAAAAGAAAAAACCGGTAAGAGCCTGCGCTACGTCGCTTACCCTTATGGAGAATACAATCAACTACTGGCAGAAACTCTGAGTGCCATGGGTTATATCGGCTTTGGTCAGCAATCAGGTGCCATCAGTGCGAGCAGCAATTTTTCCGCATTACCGCGATTCCCCGCAGCAGGCATTTATGCCAACCTGAACTCCCTGAAAGTCAAAATGGCCAGTCTGGCACTGCCTGTCACCAGCACCAATATTGTTGATCCAGAATGGCAGGTTGGGCGCACGCCGCAGATTGAACTGACCCTTGATGTAACCGACTTCAATATTGGCCAGATCACTTGCTATAAAGGTGGTAGTCCACTTGATATTAGTCGCACCGATAATCAAGTCAGTTTTAGCTTACCTGAAGCATTGAAAGCGGGCCGTAGCAGAGTGAATTGCACCGCGCCCAGTCAATCTAAACGTGGACGTTACTATTGGTACTCCGTGCCGTTTTTTGTACCCACAGAAAAGGGAAAATGGCTGGACTAAAACCCGCTTAGAGGTCTAATCGTAAGTGAATGTGCGCCGGTAGCCCCATCTGCATACCGGCAGTACTGGGCTGACTAATACTAATCTGCTCAAAGCCAAATTTGCGGTAAAAGGCTAACGCCTGACGGTTGGTGGTCTCAACATCCAGGATCAGGCGTTTACGCCCTAATTCTTTCGCTTTTTCGACGAAATATTGCATCAGATCCACCCCAAGTCCCTGACGTCTGTAGGCTTCAGCAACAGCCAAATGTCCAATGCAAAGATCGTTGTCTCCTGGCGCTTTAACGATATGAGAAAGCTCTCGGCTAGTTTCCAGAATCGGATGTAAAAATTTATCCTGAAAATACTGCTTCACGCTGTTCAGGGTGGCCTGATGAAAACTCGCAGGCAGGCTATTGTGCCAGCAACTACCCACAGCCACCGGCTCACCATATAATTCAATCACAGCATGATTAGCATAACCAAACTGGCCATCTTTCTCGGTCAGAGCAGTTTTCAAATAGCCCAACACTGTTAATGTGTCGCTGCGGTCAAAAAGTGCCTGCAGTGCCTTTTCGCCGCTGCTCAATATCAACTCAGCTAATACTTCGGCATCCGCCGCCGTAGCGGAACGTAATGTCATTTAACCTCCTTTCGTGACCTGGGCCATATCGGCCAGAATTTTCTCAGCATTACTCACAGGTAATTTTCCTGCTTCGTATTCAGGCTTAAAACGCCCTACGGCCTGACCAAGTGGATTGATCAATACAACGGATGCACTGTGATCCACCAGATAACTTTCATTCGCAGAATTGGTTTCGTCTGCGTGCACGGCATACATCATGCCCATGCTCCGGGCCAGCGGAAATAACTGCGTATGCGGACCTGTCAGAGCAATAAAATCTGGATTAAAAAACTGAATATAATCATGCAAACGTTGTGGTGTATCACGCAAAGGATCCACAGATAAAAACACAACTTGAATGGGGTCTTTGCTTGGTAGTTGTTGAAGCTGAGGATATATCTGATTCAGCTCCGACAACGTCGTCGGACAGACATCCGGGCAATAGGTATATCCAGAAAAAAGTAAACTCCAATATCCGTCAAATACCCGCTTTGTCACTTCCTTACCGTCCTGATTGAACAGAGTAAAATCCGCCAGCGTTCTTGGCTCGGGAAATGTATTGAGATAATCAGGTACAATCTTTGATGATTGCTGCCACCAGACGCTGGCACCTACCCCCAGGGCAATAGCAATCAACGCAACAACAACTCTGACAATTCCCGTCATAAACTCCACATTGCATAATGATCAGTCAAAAGAAACACAAATAATAACATTAAGTGAACAATTGAGTAACGAAAAGTCGGCATGGCATATTTGATCCCATCATGGCATTTCAAACACAAGGCATAGTAAAGAAACCCTGCATTGAGCACACTAGAACCCATCAGGTAAATTAATCCCGACATACCTACCAGGTAAGGCAGTAAACACACCAGACTCAACAGCAGGGTATAAAGTAAGACGGCGGTTTTAGTAAACTCAATGCCATGGGTGACAGAGAGCATAGGCACATTTGCCCGCGCGTAATCCTTATGCCGATTAATCGCCAGAGCCCAAAAGTGCGGCGGCGTCCACGTGAAGATAATTAGCACCAATAACAAAGCATGAGCATGCAACTGACCCGTCACCGCAGTCCAGCCTAATAATGGCGGAGCCGCGCCAGCTAAACCACCAATCACAATATTTTGCGGTGTAGCCCGTTTTAAAAATAGGGTATAGATGAACGCATAAATCATCAGGCTGGTTAGGGTTAACCAGGCGGTGAGGGCGTTTACCCAAAAGTACAACAAGGCAAACCCAATAACGGCTAATACGGCCGAAAACATATAGGCCTGAGCTGGGCTGACTTTACCACTAACGACCGGCCGATTCTGAGTGCGCGCCATACGTCCATCAATACCACGATCAACCACATGATTGATAACAGCAGCGGCTGACGCCAACATACCAATCCCTGTCAGCGCTACAACAAATAAAGAGAAAGGCAGCATATTCTCGCTTGCCAGACACATGCCGACCAATGCAGTAAGCAACAACAACATCACCACCTTAGGTTTGGTGAGCTGATAATAATCACGCCAGCAATTGACTCCGCTTCGAGTATTCAAGCGCAGGCCTGCAACCCATTGTGCAATCACGTCGGACTCCTAAGTTTTTCGATATAAAGTGTAGGTAAGGGCAACACAGGCCAGTAACAGTGTTGCAGCAGTGATGTTGTGTGCCAGAGCAATCAGTAACGGCAATTTAAATGCCACATTACTTACACCAAGTAGCACCTGAAATCCCAGTAGCAACATCACAACTGACGCTAATGAGCGGAGCAACCTGGCTTTGGTACGCCAATACACCTGCAAACACAGCCATGATAGATAGACAAATGTCAGTACTGCCCCCAGCCTGTGGGTGATATGAATGGTTACACGCTGCGCATAGTTATGGGCACCAAACTCATAAGATTGAGACTCAGGCACCGAAAAGGCGCCGGCAAAATCCAGGCGCTGAGACCAGTCACTTTCACACAGCGGAAATTGAGTACAGGCCAGCGCAGCGTAGTTTGCAGAAGTCCAGGCACCCAGGCAGATCTGCAACAGCAGTATTCCAATGCCTACTAGCCAGAATTTACCAAACTGGCGCATTGGCGCATCTCCCCCCGGAATACGGTATGGAATTTGTCGCAGTAGCAACAAAAACAGACAACACAGCACCGCAAACCCACCTAACAGATGTCCCATCACCACCAGCGGTAGCAACTCCATTGTGACCGTCCACATCCCGAGCATCGCCTGAAACAGCACCAACAACAGCAGAAACACCGGCAACTTTTTAGGCTGTTCCGCTTTAAGCAAACACAATCCACAAATCAATAAAATCACCAGACCAAGGCCACCGGCAAAATATCGGTGGATCATCTCATTCCAGGCTTTATGCGGTTCAACCGGCCGTTGTGGAAAGGCCTTTTCGGCAAAGGCCAAATGCTCGTCTGAACTGGGCACCGAATAGTGTCCATAACAACCAGGCCAATCCGGACATCCGAGGCCCGCGTCAGTTAAGCGGGTATAAGCTCCAAGGGCGATCACGATCATCGCCATCAACATACCGGTCCATACCAGGCTTTTCATGGCGTTATCCTATCCGCGAAAGTTTAAGCAGCTTGCGCATATCGGCAAGAATATCGCGACTCGCAAGCACTGCTTTCTCAACATCTGACTGAGTGGGATAACGCAGGATCACTTGGCCCTGCGTGTCCGCAATAAAGATATTTTGCTCCTCAGATGGGGTCAGAGAGGCTGTTGCAGCGGTGCTGAACGTACGCACCTGATAGACGTTGTCCTGGCGCAATTCGGCCAGTTTGACTACATCGCTTTGGGCAGATACCAGCACCAATGGCTGTGCCCTGTCTGTTTCTCTGCCTAGTGCCAGCCAAACCTGATGAATGCTGCGTAGGGCATTTTCACAACGCTGGCTACACTGAGCCGGCAATACATAAATTAATTGCCACTTGTGGTCTATATCCTGTACCCATTGTTGCAAATCGAGTTTAGGCGATAAAAGCTCCCCCTTGTTGGTCACTCCAGGATTAAACCAGTGTTGATCCAAAGCGACTTTGGCCAAAATAACGGGTAGAGAAAATACGGCGAAGATACCGATTAACGCACGTTTACTGGTTTTGCTGACATGATGGGGCACGGCGATCTCCTGTCGGTTTAACTGCGGCATACACAAACACCACGACACACGCGAGCGCTAATCCAAACCATTGCAAGGCATAAGCTAAGTGCTTAACTGGCGGCATCACTACCGGCTGCCATTGGCGCATATAGCCTTGTGGCTCGTTCTGTGTCAGTAATATCACGTAGGGCAGTAATGGCCGTGCTAGCTGTTGTTGCAGGAAAGACATATCGACTGCCTGTATCCGTCTGGGCCAGCTACCCTGTTTTTCTAATCCCACTCTAACTACTGGGTTCAGGTCTGGTTGGCTGATCAAACCCAAAGCCAGAAATTCACTCCCGGGTAAACTCACCTGGGGTAAAATATCCCGGCTTATTGGTGCCGGGATCCAACCAAAATTCACCAGTATCGAACCTTGTTCTGTTAACAATGGTGCTAACACCTGATAGCCCACTTTGCCCTGATGAATACTGTTATCCAGCAGCAGGACATGCTCTGTATCCAAAATGCCGGAAGTACGTATCGGAAAATCCCGCCAATCCTTCGATTCTCTCAGTACCTGTTCCAGAGATACCCCGTTGTCTGCGCTACGCAGATGAATTTGTTCCACTCTGATCAGTTTTTGCTGCCAACGCTGATACTGCCAGCAGCCTAAGGCACTCATAATGACAACTGCAAAAATAGTGACTAAGGTTGCTAGAGGCGGCAGCTGCCGCCAGTGAAAGCTCACACACGCACTCCCTTTGTTTAACTGGTCACGAGGTACTTTGTGGTTGTCATCAAACTTCTCATTGGCGGACTTATCCTGTTTATGTTGTTTAACCTGTTCAGGGCCATGATGCTGATGCTTAAAAATGACCCGAATCAGGCACCGATGAGCAAGTACATAGGGCGAAGAGTACTAACGTCAGCCATCATTATTGGCCTGATTCTGGTTGCTGTTGCCACCGGTTTAATTTCGCCAAATCCGCCACCTTATTGATATTCAAAGGATATAAACAAAGAAAAACAGCATCACCCAAACTACGTCAACAAAGTGCCAATACCAGCTTCCTGCCTGAAATGCGAAGTGATTTGCTGGACTAAAATGTCCTTTCAAAATGCGTAAAAACAGAATGATTAAAATGGTAGTACCCAGGGTAACGTGTAGGCCGTGAAAGCCTGTGAGTAAGAAGAAAGTGTTACCATATACCCCGGATTGAAGGGTTAATCCCATTTCTTCATAGGCATGAATATATTCTTCTCCCTGCAGCACCAAAAACGATACACCAAGCAAAATAGTCAGCGCCATCATCAGCTTTAAGCGGGCCCGATTACCTTGTTCCAAGGCGACATGAGCGAAGTGACAGGTGACAGATGATATGAGCAATACAATGGTGTTCGCCATCGGCAAACCGAACCACCCCATAGCCTCAGTCTGCGTGCCACCTGGTGTTGTCTCTAACGGCCACATAGCAGTAAATCCAGGCCACAATACTTCATTGGTCATTGCATTATTTGAGTCGCCGCCGAGCCAAGGCACCGCAAACACTCTTGCATAAAACAACGCGCCAAAAAATGCCGCAAAGAACATCACCTCAGAGAAAATAAACCACGCCATCCCCTGACGATAAGAACGGCCTAACTGTGCGCTATGCATCCCTTGCATTGATTCGTTGATTTGATTATGAAACCAGCCAATCAACATAAATAGTAAAGTGATCAGTCCCAACGTCAGGATTTTACCGCCATGCCCATCACTGCCTTTATCCAGTTCTATCACCAAATTGCCGGCACCCACAGCAATTAAAAACAACGCGACAGCGCCTACAAATGGCCAGGGGCTTTGAGCGGGAACATAATATTTTTCATACACAGGGGACGACATCAGAACCTCCTTTCAAGATTCGTGGCGGCGGTATCACCCGCAACCTTGTATAAGGTGTATTGCAAGGTGAGAAAATGAATGTCCTCAGGTAGTTGAGGATCCACATAAAATTGCATTGGCATGGTCAGGCTCTCACCCGCCAGCAAATGCTGCTGTTCAAAACAAAAGCATTCTGTTTTATTCAGGTACAAAGCGGCTGTGCCTGGCGAAACTGACGGGACAGCCTGTCCCCAAACGCCCTCTGCCTGAGGATTATGTACTTTAAATTCAACCCGGGTTAACTCCCCCGGATGTACCGTGACCGATGGCGAAACAGGTTCAAACTGCCAGGACATACCAGCATTCACTCTAGTGATAAACTCCACTCGAACAGTGCGGTTACTGTCTACGTCCTGCGTTCTGTATACCGCGGCCTCTCTATTGGTCTTGCCGTTAATCCCCGTCAGATCACAAAACACGTCATACAAGGGCACTAGGGCAAATCCAAAACCAAACATACCCAAAACGATACAAACAAGTTTGGCGACAAGGGCGTTATTCGCAGCAGCCATTTCGGGTCCAGCTATTTAATCACGGGTGGTGTTTCAAAAGAGTGATAGGGCGCTGGTGAAGGCAGTTCCTGCCATTCTAATCCCTCCGCGCCTTCCCAGACTCTGTCGTCTACAGGCACACCTTGCTTGCGACACGCCTTAATCAACACTGCGAGAAAAATCAGTTGAGATAACCCAAATGCAAAGCCACCAATGCTGATCCATTTATTAAAATCCGCAAACTGCAGGGCGTAATCGGGGATACGACGGGGCATACCCGCCAAGCCAACGAAGTGCATAGGAAAAAACAGCACATTGACGCTAATGAGCGAACACCAAAAATGCCATTTAGCCAGCGTGACATCGAACATATGACCAGTCCATTTAGGCAACCAGTAATAAACGGCAGCCATAATTGAGAATACGGCTCCGGTCACCAAAACATAGTGGAAGTGGGCAACAACGAAATACGTATCGTGATACTGGAAGTCCACCGGCGTAATCGCCAGCATCAGACCGGATAAACCACCAATGGTAAACAGTACGATAAAGGCAATTGCAAACAACATGGGGACTTCAAAACTCAGCGATCCGCGCCACATAGTCGCGACCCAGTTGAATACTTTTACACCGGTAGGCACCGAAATCAGCATGGTGGCGAACATGAAAAACATCTCTCCCACCAATGGCATCCCGGTGGTAAACATATGGTGTGCCCAGACAATAAATGACAGCAGGGCAATCGATGCCGTGGCATAAACCATAGAGGCATAGCCAAATAACTTCTTACGCGAGAACGTAGGTACTATCTGTGAAATGATCCCAAAGGCAGGCAGGATCATGATGTAAACCTCTGGATGGCCGAAGAACCAGAAGATATGCTGAAACATGACAGGATCACCGCCGCCTGCAGCGTTAAAAAAGCTGGTACCAAAGAATTTATCCGTAAGCACCATAGTGACCGCACCCGCTAACACCGGCATCACGGCAATCAACAAAAATGCGGTGATTAACCAGGTCCACACAAACAAAGGTAGCTTCATCCAGGTCATTCCAGGCGCTCGCATATTGAAGATAGTGACGATGACATTAATCGCCCCCATGATCGAAGAGGCCCCCATAATGTGTACCGAAAACACAAATAATGCCGTGGAATCCGCACTGTATTGGGTGGACAAAGGGGCATAGAAAGTCCAGCCGAACGCAGGGCCACCTCCTTCAAGAAATAGCGAACTAAGCAGTATCAAAAAGGCAAACGGTAGAATCCAAAAACTCCAGTTATTCATCCGCGGCAATGCCATATCCGGCGCACCTATCATCATAGGTACCAACCAGTTAGCTAACCCGGTAAACGCTGGCATTACCGCACCAAACACCATGATGAGGCCGTGAACTGTCGTCATCTGGTTGAAAAAGTTAGGCTCAACTATCTGTAGTCCAGGCTGAAATAGCTCCGCGCGGATGACCATGGCCATCGCTCCGCCAGTCAGGAACATGATGAAAGCAAACCACAAATACAAAGTGCCTATGTCTTTGTGATTAGTCGTATACAGCCAGCGCTTAATACCACTGGGGTGGTGGTGAGAATGGGCGTGATCAAGATGTTCAGTTGCTTCGCTCATTTGGCCCCCTAATTTCCATTAATGACGGCGTTGACGTCTTTGGCCTGAACCATGTCGCCAGTGTTATTGCCCCATGCATTGCGCTCGTAAGTAATCACAGCAGCCAGCTCTGCCAGACTTAATTGTTTACCAAAGGCCTGCATGGCTGTACCTGACTTGCCATGCACCACAATATCAATATGTGCTGCCTGGTCCTGAGTAGTAATTTTGCTCCCCTTAAGCGCCGGGAATACCCCAGGCAGACCTGTGCCAGTTGGCATATGACATGCTGCACACGTCGACTGGTAGACGGCTTCACCTTTTTTCATTAACTCATCCATCCCCATATTCATCGAAAGCAATCGTTGTTCCTCTGCTTTAGCCTCACGGGCAATGGCTTCTTGCTGACTAATCCAGCGCTCATATTCATCGGGCGCTTTTGCTATCACCACAATTGGCATAAAGCCGTGGTCTTTACCGCATAACTCGGCACACTGTCCTCGATAAATGCCAGGCTGATTAATCTTGGTCCATGCCTCATTGATGAAGCCTGGATTAGCATCTTTCTTAACCGCGAAAGCCGGTACCCACCAAGAATGGATCACGTCATCAGATGTCATTAAAAAACGCACTTTTTTATCGGTTGGCAACACCAACGGACGATCCACTTCAAGCAGATAGTTTGCGCCCTTGCTGAGCTTGTTTGCGATTTGTTCTGGCTGGGAAGCCAGGCGGGAATAATATTCGACCTCTCTGTCCATATAACGGTAATGCCATTTCCACTGAGAACCCGTAATCAAAATTGTCAGATCAGGTTCGGAGGTATCCTCCATGGCAATTAGCGTGCGAGCTGCCGGCACAGCCATCACAATGAGGATAATAAAAGGGATCACCGTCCAGGCAATTTCGACTTTCACATTCTCATGAAAATGCGCAGCCTGCGCCCCGCGAGACTTTCGGTGGCGCCAGATGGCGATAAACATCGCGCCGAACACAAGGGCCGCGATCACAACACAAATGCCAAACATCAGCATATGCAGGTCGTAAACCTGACCACTGATATCTGTCACTCCTGGGGATAGATTTAGTCGATAAGGATCATTGCTACTCTTTTCATCTGCCATCACAGTGCTTGCCAGCAAGCTCCAGCTCAAAGATCCAACCACCATTCGCCAAGATACAATCACTCAACACCTCCCTGCTCCTTAACCTTGGTTCAAAAGAGCGCACGATGTTATTAATTTGTTAAATATAGATTAAGATTTAATCAAAGCTGGCGATTCGTCTAGTTGATTGATGAAAAAAATTACTAACAACTTAAAAAAAGGAAAGTTTTGCCTATCAGACAACTTAAAAATGTAGGCCTTTTTACGGTCGGGAAGGTGCGCTAAGCCGCGCAGCATATATGAAAAACCTGACTATCTGATCAAATTGCAGCATAGGGGGTAAAATCAATCATTCACAGAGAAAATTACGTCGGTATTTATAATTCAGCAAAAGAAAGGCCTGAGTCATAGGGAGTCAGGCCAAAACGTGTTTCAAAAAACACGGGGGATTAAGTCGGTTTACATCCAGTCGGCGTTACGAATAACACCTACGGCAATACCTTCAATACTAAAGGGTTGCGATGCTAGATCCACTTTGATGGGTGAAAACTCATCGTTTTCTGCATGCAGAATGACCTGTCGACCACGTTTTTCCAGACGCTTTACCGTAACGTCTTCGTCTACTCGCGCCACCACAACCTGACCGTTATGCACGTCCTGGGTCTTATGCACGGCAAGCAAATCGCCATCAAGGATACCTATATCTTTCATGCTCATGCCTTGCACACGCAACAGAAAATCCGCGGATGGGCGGAATAACGCCGGATCAATTTTGTAATGACTTTCAACATGCTCGGCGGCCAGGATAGGCTCTCCAGCAGCAACCTTACCGATCAATGGCAAGCCTTCTTCAATATCGTCATTCTCGGCTGTCACTCGAATACCGCGAGAGGTTCCCGGCAGTATTTCTATAACCCCTTTGCGCGCCAGTGCTTTGAGATGTTCTTCGGCAGCGTTGGCAGATTTAAATCCTAAACGCTGAGCGATTTCTGCACGTGTAGGCGGCATACCCGTTTCTGATAAAGTGGATTTAATCAGTTCGAGTACCTGAGTTTGACGAGGGGTTAGTGGACGCATAAACAGCCTGTTTTTCCATACAGTTTAACTGGTAGTATATACAGTTATAAACATAAAACAAACGAAAGCACTGATTATTTATTGAGAATTTAAGCACCCCTGTATACTCCTTAAGCATCAGAATTAAGGGAAAATTCACTAGGGCCATGCTATGATTCGCGCGATTTCATTACCCTAGCAGAGGTTTGTATTTAATGACGTGGTTGCAGCGCACGCTTCTAACTGTGTTTAACCTGCCAACGAAATGGCTGGTGAAAACCAAAAGCATTCCTGCCGATTTAGAAAAAGAGTTGGGCATAGATAAGTCCCGGCCGATTGTCTATTTGCTGCGCACTCATTCCATTACCGACCTGCTGTCGCTAAAGATGTCTGCCAAATCACTTGGCTTACCCAGCCCAGTAGAACCAATTAAAGTGGCAGGAAAGGAAGTGCCAAGCGCACTGTTCCTGCAAGAACCTCAATCTCTTTTCAGTCGCAAAATTAAAGGCACCGATATTGATGCTGAAATGGCTAAATTGCTGGATCTGCATCGAGATAACAAAGACATCGATTTTCAAATCGTTCCCGTTTCCGTCTTTTGGGGCCGTGCCCCAGGCCGTTCTAAGCCGGGTTTTTCGGACTTGCTTGCCGACCGCGCATCTCCCAGTTGGCTGCGTAAACTTTTCATCGTACTGTTTTTAGGCCGAGACAACTTTGTTTGTTACAGCCGCGGTGTTTCATCACGCTATGTGGCAGATCTGCATGGCACCGACACCAATGTCGCGCATAAACTGATCCGCGTTGCAGGTACCCACTTCCATCGCCGTCGTCAGGCCCTAACTGGCCCCACAACGCTTGAGCGTCAGGAACTGTATAATGCAATTTTAGGCTCCGCCAGCGTAAAACAGGCCATGAGCGAAGAAGCGAAGGGCAAGAAAAGTTCGCCTGAAAAAGCTAAGGTAGATGCGCGTAAATACATCGATGAAATAGCCGCCGATTATAAAGAGGGGCTGATCAGGATTGGTGACCGCTTACTAACCCGTATTTGGAATAAAATTTACAACGGTATCGATGTACAGCATGCTGCCAAGGTTCGCAAACTGGCTGAAAACGGCCATGAAATAGTCTACGTCCCCTGTCATCGTAGCCATATGGATTATTTGTTGCTGACCTACGTGATTTATCATGAAGGCTTGGTTACACCGCATATAGCTGCGGGGATTAACCTGAATTTCTGGCCAGTGGGCGGCATTTTTCGTCGTGGCGGCGCCTTCTTTCTGCGTCGCAGCTTCGGCGGCAACAAGCTGTACACTGCGGTATTCCGCGAATACCTGGAATTGCTGTTTAATAAAGGCTACTCGGTAAAATACTACCCTGAAGGTGGTCGTAGCCGCACCGGCCGTTTGTTACCGCCCAAAACCGGTATGTTAGCGATGACCGTCCAGGCGGTCGCGAAAGGCGTAAACCGCCCAGTGAGCATTGTGCCTGTGTATATCGGCTATGAACATGTCATGGAAGTCGCCAGCTATCTTAAAGAACTGGAAGGCCGCAGTAAGAAAAAAGAGTCTTTCCTGCAGGTATTTTCTGCTGTGCGCAAATTGAAGAATTACGGCTATGGTTTCCTGAACTTTGGAGACCCCATCACCCTGACCAACTATCTGGATGACAAAGTCCCAGACTGGCGTCAAACCATGGATGCCAACCCAGAGAAGAAACCAAGCTGGTTAACCCCGACAGTTAACGACTTAGCCAATCAGGTTATGTTGCGCATAAACCAGTCAGCAGCAGTAAGTGGCATGTCATTGTGTTCGCTGTGTCTGTTGTCAGCGAAAAAACATGCGATGGCTGAAGATGAACTGATCACCGCAATCGAAGATTATCTGGGCATGCTAACCGATGCCCCCTACAGCAGCCAGTTTAGTCTGCCCAAAGTAGGCGCTGAGAAACTGGTACGCAACACGCTACGTTTAAATAAAATCCAGGAATCTAAAGACAGCTTCGGACGTATTTTGTCTCTTGGACATCATTACGCCGTCGCCTTAACCTATTATCGCAACAATATACTGCACTTATTTGCGATTCCCGGACTGATTGCCGCCGTGATTTTCCATCACAAAGGTTTGAGCAAGCAGACAGTCCTCAGCAAAGTAGCGCAGTTATATCCTCTGCTGAAACGCGAGCTGTTTATCTACATGACAGATGAACAAGCCCAGGAATACGCTGAAAAGGTCATCGACAGCATGTTATCGCGAGGCATGCTTGTAGAGAGTAACGGCCTGCTACAAGCAGCGGATCCCACCAGCAAACATTTCTACTCTTTCTGGCTACTACAGAGCAGTATTCAGGAAACCCTGCATCGCTACGCAGTAGTGCTGACGATTTTACAAAAGGAAGAGCAAATCAGCCGCGGGGACTTAGAACGTCGCAGCCGAGCCTTTGCGGAACGTTTATCTGCGTTACAAGGCATAAACTCGCCTGAGTTTTACGATAAAAACGTACTGGCAACCTTCATTGGCGCGCTGCGTGAGAACCATATGCTGGATGCCGGTGATGAAGGTCAATTGAAGCATTCTCCACATAGCAAAGCGTTGCTGGATGAAATTGAAGTACTGATTGCACCCGAAATCGCGCAGCGACTGCAACAAATTCAGAAATCTGCGTAGATGTATTGATATAAAAAAACCGTGCTAAGCACGGTTTTTTTATATCTTCACCACTCTATTTAGCGAAACCATTTTCTCCAGACAAGAAGAAACGATACGCAGGGTTTTGCGTTTGCTCATTAAACTGATAACCCAACTGCTCCAAGTGCTGACTAAACTCTTCTGATTGCTCAGACGGTATCTCAAATGCAGCCAGCACCAATCCCTCAGCAGCGCCATGGTTACGATAGTGGAACAAGGTAATATTCCAGCGCTCGCCCAGGGTTTCCAGAAATTTAGTTAACGCGCCAGGATACTCAGGGAATTCAAACGAAAACAAACGCTCATTCAGTAAGCTCGGCGGGCGTCCACCCACCATGTAACGTACATGCAGTTTTGCCATTTCATTGTCAGAAAGATCAAAGCAAGCATAACCATTGTCCGTCAATGTTCGCTGAATGAGCTCGTATTCCTCGCGCCCTTTTCGTAGCTTAATCCCAACAAAAATATGCGCTTCGCTTTGGTTTGCATAACGGTAATTAAACTCCGTGATATTTCGACCACCAAGCAATTCGCAGAAGGTCTTAAACGCACCTTTAGTCTCTGGAATACGCACAGCCATGACTGCTTCTTTCTGCTCACCTAATTCACATCGCTCCGACACATAACGCAACGTATGGAAGTTGATATTGGCACCACATAATATGCCGCCTAGTTTCTTCCCTTTGAGATGATGTTGTTGAGCGTATTTGCGAATCGCCGCCACAGAAATCGCGCCAGCCGGCTCTGCAATCACCCGGGTATCATCGAAAATGTCTTTGATTGCCGCGCAGATTTCATCGGTAGAAACCGTCATCACCTCATCAATATACTGCTGGCACAGACGGAATGGCTCTTCGCCAATAATTTTCACCGCGACACCATCGGCAAAAATCCCAACAGTCGGCAAAGCAACCCGAGCACCTGCCTTCATCGCAGCCTGTAAACAAGCACTTTCGTCAGACTCGACCGCAATGATCTTAATTTCAGGCTTTAGCTGCTTAAGGTAAGTTGCAATACCGGCCACCAAACCACCGCCACCGACCGCAATAAACAGCATCTCGATATTCGGATTTTGTTCCAGAATTTCTTTAGCGATAGTGCCCTGTCCGGCAATCACATCTGGATCATCAAAAGGTGGAATTAAGGTGTAACCATGTTCCTTGGCCAGACGTTTAGATTCATCGCTGGCCTGATCAAAGCTGGTACCGTGTAATACAACCGTGACAAATTCCCCGCCAAAACTGCGCACTGCATCCACTTTGATATCGGGCGTTGTCTCCGGCATCACAATCACGGCCTTGATACCGCGTTTGTTGGCAGAGTAAGCCACACCCTGGGCATGATTACCCGCAGAGGCGGCAATCACGCCAGCTTCCAACTGTTCTTTGGTTAATGCACTAATGCGATTATAGGCACCTCGCAATTTAAACGATTTCACAGGCTGTTGGTCTTCACGCTTCAGCCAAATCTCGTTATCCAGTGCTGCAGATAGTTTATCCAGCTTCACCAATTCGCTGTTAACCGCAACGTCATAGACGGGGGCTAACAGGATTTTTTTCAGATATTCATTCTCGCTTACGTGTGACATTAGTCCTCCAGCAAGGATGGATCGCGGGTTGCGCCTTTATCGGCACTGGTAGCCAGCAGGGCGAATGTCTTCAGAGCCAACGAAACTTTACGCTCGCGGTTCTTGGGCTTCCATGGACGCTCACTGGCCTCCATCGCTGCACGACGAGCCGCCAATTCTTCTTCACTCAAGCGCAATCCAATGCTGCGACCAGGGATATCAATATCAATGGTGTCACCATTCTCGACCAGACCAATCGCTCCGCCCGCTGCAGCTTCAGGAGAACAGTGACCAATAGACAAGCCCGACGTACCACCAGAGAAGCGGCCATCTGTGACCAGAGCACAGGCTTTACCCAAACCTTTAGATTTCAGGTAAGACGTTGGGTACAACATCTCCTGCATTCCCGGGCCGCCTTTGGGTCCTTCATAACGAATGATCACCACTTCACCCGCCTGTACTTCGTCTCCCAGAATTCCTGCTACCGCATCTTCCTGACTTTCATACACACGAGCTGGTCCGCTGAATTTCAGAATCGATTCATCTACCCCGGCGGTTTTTACGATACAGCCTTTCTCAGCAATGTTACCGTACAGTACAGCCAAACCACCTTCCTGACTAAAGGCATGTTCTAAACTGCGGATACAGCCATTTTCGCGGTCGTTGTCGTTATCTGGGTAACGGCAATCCTGGCTGAACGCCTGCGTGGTACGAATGCCTGCAGGGCCCGCTTTATAAAAGGTTTGAGCGGCTTCGTTGACGGGGTCCAGTATATCCCACTGGGCAATCACATCTGCCATTGACTCTCCGGCGATATGACCTGCATCGGCGTGCAACAAACCCGCCTTATTCAATTCATTAAGGATTGCCAATACACCACCGGCGCGATGAACATCTTCCATGTGATATTTCTGAGTTGAAGGCGCTACCTTGCACAAATGTGGGACCTTGCGCGACAAGCGATCGATATCGTCCATAGTAAAAGGTACCTCACCCTCTACCGCTGCCGCCAGTAAATGCAAAATAGTGTTCGTCGACCCGCCCATGGCGATATCCAAACTCATTGCATTTTCAAAGGCTTTAAAGGTGGCAATATTACGCGGCAATACAGAAACATCATCATCGCCATAATAACGCTGACATAATTCAACAATGCGTTTTCCGGCTTGCTTAAATAGGCCTTCACGATCCGCGTGGGTTGCAAGCATTGAACCGTTGCCAGGCAACGAAAGACCCAGAGCTTCGGTTAAACAGTTCATGGAGTTCGCCGTAAACATGCCTGAGCAAGAACCACAGGTAGGGCAGGCTGAACGTTCGATTTGCTCACTGTCAGCATCACTGATTTTGCTATCTGCGGCAGCCACCATCGCATCAACTAAATCCAGTTTAATCAGTTGATCTGACAGCTTAGTCTTACCCGCTTCCATTGGCCCGCCAGAAACAAATACCACAGGAATATTCAGACGCATTGCTGCCATCAGCATTCCCGGGGTAATTTTGTCACAGTTAGAGATACATACGATGGCATCAGCACAATGCGCATTTACCATATACTCAACCGAATCGGCGATAATTTCCCGTGATGGTAAACTGTAAAGCATGCCGCTGTGGCCCATGGCAATGCCATCATCAACGGCGATAGTATTAAATTCTTTTGCTACACCACCGGCTTCTTCGATACTACGAGCAACCAACTGGCCTAAATCTTTTAAGTGCACATGGCCGGGAACAAACTGAGTGAATGAGTTGGCAACCGCGATAATGGGCTTGCCAAAATCCTGATCTTTCATACCGGTGGCACGCCATAGGGCGCGAGCACCAGCCATATTTCTACCTTGGGTAGTGGTTGAGGATCTGAGTTTTGGCATGATTTTCACCTATAACTTGCTATGTAAATTTGTATCGAATAAGAAGGCATCTGCCGCTAAAAACAGACAACATCTTTGATTAATTGCATTCTACTCAGGGAACATACCCTGAAAATCAGGACTGATATTCTTGTCGGTGTGACACACCAACCCTCAGCGCAAAATCAAATGTTAATAAAATGCTACTTAACATTTGGACAAATACAAAAAAACCCCCGAACTTTCGCGCGGGGGTTTTGGTAAACTTATGCGTAAGCCACTAATTACCCCGCGGCAATCTAATAATTGCCACCGCAACATCGAGAATAATGATGTCGATCACAGGGAATAAGGGCATTGGCTGGCTAGCCTTTGTTTTCGTCACTATTTATACAGGTACCATAAAGAACAAGCTTGGATCAAGAAAATCTTAGGCATAATCCATGCTGTTTTGTGTATAAAAAACCTCTTACCACATCCAAGTATTTCGGGAGTCCCATGGCAATTTGGTTGCATTGGATTGATTTAATTGGCGTTGCTGTTTTCGCGATGTCTGGCGCCTTGATGGCGTACAAAAAACACTTTGATGGCTTTGGTGTGATTGTTCTGGCAAGTGTTACCGCCATTGGCGGCGGTACCCTGAGGGATTTAGTCCTCGATGTACCCGTTTTCTGGATCCGCGATACAAGCTTCTTCTATACCATCCTGCTAGCCTCCGGTTTAACCATCATTTGGCTGCGAGTAAGCCAGCGTTTCCCACTTCGTTATTTATTAATTGCCGACGCCATGGGCCTGGCCTTTTTCAACATGATGGGCTTACAAAAAGCCCTAAGCCAGGATGTACCTATGATCACCGCCATCATTCTCGGCACTATTACAGGCGTATTTGGCGGCTTGATCCGCGATGTAATCAGCCGTGAAGTCCCCATCGTGCTCAAAGCAGATCTCTATGCCACTACCTGTATTTTGGGGGGATTTTGCTATTTTCTGGCTGGCCTTTCCGGACTCTCAGCCCAGGCCTGTATGCTAATCGGCATGTTAGTGACCCTGGGTATGCGACTCGGTGCAATGAAATGGCACTGGCATTTGCCTGTATTTCCACCTCCCGTGCAAAGTTCATCAGATCGGGAGAGATAATTTTCCAGAAATCACGTCCTTGACTAGGCTTAAATGACGCTAACGCCATCAACAAGGAACGTGTATGTCGCTTGCCGTAGTTTATTCCCGAGCCACGGTAGGAGTGGATGCACCTCTGATTAGTGTCGAGGTGCATCTGGCCAACGGCCTACCCGCATTTAATCTGGTTGGCTTACCAGAAGCGTCGGTGCGCGAATCCAAAGACAGAGTACGAAGTGCTCTGATTAATGCTGGATTTGAATTTCCGGCAAAGCGCATTACCGTGAATCTGGCACCGGCTGATCTGCCCAAAGAAGGTGGCCGATTTGATCTTGCGATTGCAATTGGGATAATCATCGCAAACGGCAATTTACCAGCAGATTCCGCCAGCAACGTTGAATTTATTGGTGAACTGGCACTTTCCGGCACGATTCGGCCAGTGACAGCCGCACTGCCCTTTGCATTTGCCTGCACTCAGGCCGGGCATAAGGGCATCATTCCGACAGAAAATCAGGCTGAAGCAGCGCTGCTTGCGGACGCAAGAATCCTGCTTGCAGGCCACTTAACCGAGGTATTTCATCATCTGGCAGGGCAGGTTCAATTGCCTCTGGCACCACCAACGGAAGCACCCATTCCTGCTCATACCTCGGCCGACCTAACCGATGTGGTCGGCCAAACTGGCGCCAAAAGAGCCTTGGAAATCGCCGCAGCAGGTGGACATAACCTGCTAAGCTTGTGATATAGTAGACCTATGTTAAAAAACCATAGTTTCGCAGTACATGGACAAGGCATACAGTTACATAAGATTCAGTAGTAAAGCTCAGGTTGATGGACGTAGTTTAGCCAGACAGACAGAGAAGGCTGAGGAGTATGCACGTAGGCATCAACTAGACCTCCAAGACCTTTCATTTCAAGACTTAGGGGTTAGTGGCTTCCGTGGTAAAAACGCCTCTGAGGGCGCTTTAAGTGAATTTATAGACGCCGTTAGAGCAGGGCATATCCAGCAAGGCAGTTGGTTACTTGTTGAGAACTTTGACAGATTCTCACGACTCCCTGTATCAAAGGCTTTACCCCTCTTCCTGAGCCTGATTGAGGAAGGTATAAACGTTGTTACCCTTAGTGATGAGCAGGTGTTCAAAGCAGGTGTTGACGTATATGCCCTTATGGCCTCCCTTGTGCAAATGGAGCGCGCTCACTCAGAGTCAAAGCGTAAAAGCGAACACCTCTCAGACGTATGGAAAGCTAAGATAAACAAAGCCACTGAGAAGCCCACAAAAGGCCGTTTACCTGCTTGGCTTACCTACAATGACCCTAAGACTGAAATACTCGTAGATGTGGACAAAGCAGCGGTTGTTTCCCTGATATATCAACTCTCAATAGCTGGCATGGGAAGGGCTTCAATAGTTCGCAAATTTAATGATATGAAGGTTCCTCCAATTGGTAAGAACACTGAGAAGTGGCACGTTTCGTATGTGACTAAATTACTCCAAACCAGAGCAGTCTTGGGCGAGTACCATCCACACACAAAGAACGCACAAGGGAAGAGCGTCCCGCGACAAGACCCCATCAAAGATTACTACCCTCCAATCATTGATGAGACAACGTGGTTCAAGGCTCAAGCAGCCACAGCCTCAAGACGCCAAGGCTCCACAGGGTCTTTAAACAAAGATGGGGTCAATAAAAATCTGTTCTCCGGATTTGTGAAGTGTGAATGCGGCTCTTCGATGAACCTTGTTTCCAAAGGGAAAGGCAGTAAAGGCGGTATGTATCTCATCTGCTCCAAGGCCCGTTACGGCAACGGATGTAGCTATGTAGGGCATAGGTATTACCTAGTACAATGGGTTGTCCTGATTGCGTTACAGAAGCTTCTGGTAGGGTTTGAAGAGGATGATTCCAATCAAAAGGAAATGCTTAGTCTTGAGGGAGAACTTGCCGCTCTGACAGCTAACATCAATAGCCTTAATGACGCCTTAGAAAACACGGGATTCAGTGAGTCAATCTTTCAGCGAGTTCTCAAAATGGAAGATAGGGAAAAGGCTATTAAGGCGCGTATCAATGACCTACGAGCAGAGGAGGCATCAAAGCATGAAGCCGTTGATATGCAAGAGCTTACAGCGAGTATCAACTACCCAATGCAAAGGGTTAAGTTACACCAATACCTGAAGAGACGTTTAGACTCAATCACCGTCCACATAGACAAGAGTCACATAGACATAGCACTTCGAGAAGGAGAGACCACTAGGCTTGTTCAAAGCCCTGAATCTGAGGAATGGTCGGACGGCAAGGGCTTGGTATTCAAAGTTACTCAAGACACCCGCTGGGGTTGACTAGGGTACAGGGGGGAGGGGCTGGGGTAATCAGTTTGCTTCCCCATTGCGACGTCCCGTTATCTGTGAGAAAAACGAGTCGATGGATATTTCATTTTTTTAGTGACCTCAAGACTCCCTGAGGCCACTCTAAGCCCTCTAAAGCTCCCCTAGCTCCAAGACCTCAGCATCAGTGACCAAAGGCGTAAAGCAAGCCTCACAGAGCGTCCAGAGGTCAACGCTTTCACTGCTATGATGCTGACCACATTCAGGGCAAGGTTTAGTGTTCGTTTCGTTATTCATCCGCTTACCCCTCAAGGCCATTGATTACACGGTTAACAGCACCATTCGCTAGTTGATTAGCCCTATGACTTTCAACGCCCCCGCCGTCTCCTCTGACCCATTCCCACTGGACATTTAACTTGGTATTCAGGAAGTCTAACAACTCCCAAAGCTCAGCGTTCTTGATGGGTTCTTTCTTAGCTGTTAGCCAGCCATTACGCCTCCAATCATCCACCCATTCAGTAATACCCTGAATAACGTATCTACTGGCTGTGCGAAGAATTACAGGCTTCTCAGAGTGCTTATCAGCTACCACCTCAAGAGCCTTTAGTGCAGCGGTTAATTCCATCTTATTACTGGTTGAAAACTTAACTCCCCCACTTAACTCTAACCGTTTACGGTCACCACTTTCCGTAACGCGAGTTAAGACTATACCCCAGCCTCCCAAGCCCGGATTTCCCTTACATACCCCGTCAGCATGAACGTGTATTGTGTTATCAAATTGGTCTGCCATGTACTACTTCCTAATAGGTCTCATGATTGTGCATCAACACTGTCAATATCTTACACATTAAATCTGACAGGTGTCAAAAACTAAATAACATAAGAAATTGACACCCAAGAAGTGCTATGTCAGAATCTTATAAGTTGTTGGCAGTATGGGAGTTTAAGCATGGCTAAAGAGACAAATTCAAACAGGATTGATATCAGCAAAGGGAAGAAGGACGTTATAGGGTTTGCTAGGGTCTCAACTCAACAGCAAGACCTCACCTCTCAAAAAGATAAACTAATAGCGTTTGGCTGTGGGACTATTTTCGCAGGTAAGCACTCTGGAAAGGCTGACAGCAACAAGGACGCACTTGAGGAACTATTAGCCCATGTAAGACCTCACGACACCGTAGTCGTTACCAAACTCGATAGATTAGGCCGTTCACTCTCTCAAGTGCTGCTAACGTTGGACGCACTCCAAGAACGCGATATTAAATTTGTAACGATAGACCAAGAGATCGACACCACGAAGCAAGACGCCATGAGCAAGGCAATGGTCTCGCTCTTAGGAATGTTCGCAGAGTTAGAGCGCAACTTCATCGTACAGCGCACCACAGAGGGCAAGGAGGCATCAGGGAACTTTGGTGGTCGTAAACCTAAACTCACAGACAAGCAACGCAAAGAAGTCGTTAAGCGCCTTAAAGCTGGCGAAAGTAAACGCCAGTTAGCAATCGATTTTGACGTGAGCAGAGGAACAATCATCAACATTGCAAAGCAGGCAGGGTTAGACTAAGTTTAAAGATCTCCTACAAAGCCCTCAGAGCAACGATGAAGACCCACCCTGTACCTTTCCATTATTTTATGGTAGTTCTCTTCACACGGAGCCATACAGGAGCATTTACGAGCATCCACACATCAAGTTTTGAGTGAAGATGTCACTCCACCAGCAAAAAGCCACTTAATAACTCCTCAAAGTCATTCTGAGACGTTTGCTATATCGCTGGTGGCTTTTTAACCATACCATCCTGTTTGGCAGTCTTAGGTAACCTGAACGAAGTGAAGGTTACCTTTGATGTTTCCATAACGATTCCATTAAGTCCTTAACGGATTAATTTTAAGACCCTTCAAGACCCCCTAAAGAATACTTAAAGATATACCCCCCTATAGTCCCCCCAAAAGTACCCTTCAAGATCCCCTGAATTAGCCCTGAAGTTTACCCCCTAGACATGGCCCTCAAGAGACCCCTTCACGGCTCACTCACTTAGGCATGAACATTATACCTACAATTCATTATGTATCAGTAACTTACTCGTTAAGTGAACGTCAAGAAGCCTCGTTAGGGAGGAATACTACTAAGACCAATCCATTCAAGCCATAACATTGAGAGTTCTTAGGGTACATATCAGGACAATTAAGACCCATCCAATCAGGGTATTCATAAGGCTTTTAGCGCCCTAGAAGTACCCATGCACCATACAGGTCTCTTATGGCCCAAGCTTCTGTTCACAGGCCCGCCCGGCACAGGCAAAACCATGCTAGCCAGCCGCTTGATTACCATATTGCCACCGATGACCGACGAAGAAGCCCTGCAAAGTGCAGCTATTTACTCCATTCTTGGCAAACCGATTGATGGCCGCCACTGGCGTCAGCGCCCTTTTCGTCATCCCCACCATACCAGCTCGGCTATCGCTCTCGTCGGCGGAGGAAGCATTCCCAGGCCGGGCGAAATCTCGCTAGCGCATCATGGCGTGCTGTTTTTAGACGAATTACCCGAATTTGAACGCAAGGTCTTAGATGTGCTTCGTGAGCCTTTAGAATCCGGCAAAGTCAGTATTTCGAGGGCCGCCAGACAAGCCGAGTTTCCGGCCCGGTTTCAGTTGGTAGCCGCCATGAATCCCAGCCCTACCGGCGCCATTGACGATGGCCGCAGTACACCTGATCAAATACTGCGTTACTTACAAAAACTATCGGGGCCGTTTTTGGACAGAATCGATTTGCAGGTAGACGTCCCACGACTGCCAGCGAACCAGTTTTCTGAACTGAGTCAGGCTAGAGGAGAACCCAGTAGTGTTGTGCGGGAGCGGGTTTTGGCCGCCCGAGAGGCTCAATTAAGCCGATGCAACAAAACCAATGCCCAACTCAGCAATTCGGAACTTGATCAGGTTTGCGAGCTGAAACCTGACGACCAGGCATTCCTGCATCAGGCGGTGCAAACCCTGCAGTTGAGTTTACGCACTTACCACAGGGTGTTAAAAGTGGCTCGTACCATTGCTGATTTAGAAAGCTGTAGCCAGCTTGAGCGCAAACATCTGGCCGAAGCCCTTAATTATCGGGCCTTTGATCGACTACTGGCCCGTCTTGCCAACAGTTAAACAGAGCCGAAATAAGTGCTTCATTTTCACGCTTACGCTGACAGCACAAGCCAATCTGATAGCTTTCAATATCCGACAGCCGCATTCTGTTTACCTTCTGCCCCAGCATCGAATTATCTAATACCACCTGAGGCACAATTCCTATACCGCAATCCAGCGCCACCATGCTCACTATCGCCTCATTCCCTCCCACAGTGGCATAGACACGCGGGCGAATATTATGTTCAGCAAACCAGTGATGCACGATGCGTTTGGACGGTCCGGACTCAGGCAGGATTACTGAATGCTTGCGCCAGTCCACCTGTTCTGGACGGGTAATTTTGCTGTCTTTGCTTGAGATCAGCCAAAGGGGGATGCGATCTAACGACATAAACCGTAAGTCAGAGGATAAGTCCGGCGAATAGATGCATATGCTCACATCCACCTGATTTTCTGCAATTTTTTGCACTGAGAGGTTGGGATCACCTGTTGTCAGTTTAAATTCCACCTGAGGATGAAGCTGGCGAAACCGACTAAGCAGTTTAGGCAAATAGCTTTGGCTGGCAGTGACGGAGCAATACAGGCTAATTTCCCCCTGCAATAACTGCTGTTGTTGGTCCAGATCGGCTTTCAACTGCTGCCAGTTATCCAGGGTTAAATCGCAAAATTCTCGCATACGCTGGCCAGCGGCCGTCAATCTGACTGTGCGCTTATCCCTGACGAATAAAGGCACGCCGCAGTCTTCTTCCAACCGCTGGATCACGCGACTTAATGTGGACGGACTGACATACATGGCATCGGCCGTATGGCCAAAGTGCAGACTGTTAGCCAAATGCTGAAACAGTAGTAACGAGCGGATATCCAAGGAACAGCGCCTTATTGCATAAAATGAAATACTGTCTTGCAAATATATCATTTTTAACAACAGAGAAAATACCCTATTCTCCAGCCATCACAAGATCGTCACTGACTTGATGGAAGGAATAAGGTTCTCATGGCAAATTATTTTAATACTTTATCTCTGCGCAAGCAGTTAGACCAATTAGGTCGCTGCCGCTTTATGAAACGTGATGAATTCGCCAATGGCTGCGAATTCTTGAAAGGCAAAAAGGTTGTTATCGTTGGTTGCGGCGCACAAGGCCTTAACCAGGGTCTTAACATGCGTGATTCAGGCCTGGATGTATCCTACGCCTTGCGCCAGGCAGCGATCGATGAAAAACGTGACTCATTCAAACGTGCCAGTGAAAATGGCTTTAAGGTAGGGACGTATCAGGAGCTGATCCCAGAAGCGGATTTGGTATACAACCTTACCCCAGACAAGCAGCACTCAAGCGTGGTTGAAGCGGTTATGCCTCTGATGAAGAAAGGCGCTACCCTAGGCTACTCTCACGGTTTCAACATCGTTGAAGAAGGCCAGCAAATTCGTGCCGACATCACAGTTGTCATGTGTGCACCTAAGTGCCCAGGTACTGAAGTACGCGAAGAGTACAAGCGTGGTTTCGGTGTACCAACTCTAATCGCAGTTCACCCTGAGAATGATCCAGAAGGCAAAGGCTGGGATATCGCTAAGGCGTTGGCATCTGCAACAGGTGGTGATCGTGCTGGCGTACTGGAATCTTCATTCGTTGCCGAAGTTAAATCTGACCTGATGGGCGAGCAAACCATCCTGTGTGGTATGCAACAAGCTGCAGCGATTCTTGGCTATGACAAGATGGTTGCTGACGGTGTAGATCCTGCGTATGCAGGTCACCTGATTCAACGCGGTCTGGAAGTGATCACTGAAGCCCTGAAAATCGGCGGCGTAAGCCACATGATGGATCGTCTTTCTAACCCAGCCAAGCTGAAAGCGTTTGAGCTGAGTGAGAAGCTGGCTGATGTGCTGCGTCCTCTGTTCGAAAAACATCAGGATGACATCATCAGTGGCGAATTCTCTCGCACTATGATGGAAGACTGGGCCAATGGCGATGCCAACCTGCTGAAATGGCGTGAAGAAACCGGTGAAACCGGATTTGAAAACGCACCAGTATTTGAAGGTACGCTAGACGAGCAAGAGTACTTCGACAATGCAGTATTCCTGGTCGCCATGATCAAAACCGGTGTAGAGCTGGCGTTTGATGTGATGGTTGAAGCGGGTATTCTTCCTGAGTCTGCGTACTACGAATCTCTGCACGAAACACCGCTGATTTCGAACACTATCGCTCGTAAGCGTCTGTACGAAATGAACGTGGTTATCTCTGACACTGCGGAATACGGTAACTACCTGTTTGCTAACGCAGCTGTACCATTATTGGCAGAGCACGTGATGCCAACCCTGAGTGCTGAACTGCTGGGCAAAGGCGTAAAACCGGCCAGCAACAGTGTCGATAACCGTAAGTTGGTTGACGTGAACGAAGCCATTCGCTCTACCGGCGTAGAAGCTATCGGTAAACAGCTGCGCGGTTACATGACGGATATGAAAGCCATCGTTGAGGCATAAGCCTCAACCTGATGTGCATTTTCTAAGAAATTTTATGTTCTTAACATAGACAGGTTTCTGTCGTTAGGTGCTTCACCATAAGCCCTTTTGCCCGGTCTTTGGCCGGGCTTTTTTGTATCCAATTCAAGATGTCGGCAATAAGATACACAACCCTCAAAAAAGCCTCACAATATAACCAACTGTTAACAAAGTAATTTCTTTCAAAAACCACTAAAAATAAGCTCTATAGCCCCATTTGACATTCATAACTGTTGCCAATCACCCACACGAAATGCTCAAAAATACACCAAATCAATATTTTTTGTATTTATGACAAAGCCTTACATCATTGGCCTAACAATTGCTGTGGGCCTTACGGCTAGAATTCTGCTAGACGTCAAAATCAATAGAAACAGACCACCTCATCCAAAGTGGAGAATAAATACATGAAACAGGGCATGTCCCGCTTTACCCAAATTGGAGATTGGATTTTTGAGACAAAGGTTGTCAGAGCAATCAAAGTAAATAATTACGGCCAACCTTATGCAGCAGTGGCAACTCTAACGGCCAACGGAGATCAACTATATATTGATAGCCATCTGAGTCGCTGCGACGATACCCTTTCTCGCCAAGACTACAGTACGTTCTATCAATTCGCCGAACAGTTAGAAATGAAAAAATTGCGATACGATAAAATGAAAAATGGACAGTGTGTTTCTCGCGAAATTGAAATTATAGAAAAAACTTGCCCACCAATTAGGCTGGTTAAATAACACCTAAGCAGTTTTGGCCTTAGCTGCCCAGCGCAACATAAGGGCAGTTAACACGCCAAAGATCAGGAAACCTTCCGCGAGTGGAATAACACTGGCGTGAACTCTGCTGCCTATCGTAATTGAGATAGGGACTGCCATGCCATTGCTCAGGGCGCCAATAACCGCCGCCCCCAGACCGGCCATACGGCCCAATGGCTGCATAGCCAGTGCATTTAAATTGCCAAAAAGAATTCCCACACAAAAAAATGCTAACAGCAACATGGTGAGCAATGCCCATAAAGGCGGCTTGCCATTGCAGTAATGAGCCAGTAATAGCAATATTCCCGAGCAAACTATCCACCCGCTTATAGCAGCAGCACATAATTTGGTCATTCGAATACGACTTACCAGTTTGCCATTCACAAAAGAGGAAAAGCCTATTCCAAATGCAAGCAGTGCAAAGCAAAGAGGAAAGTATTCACCGGTATCGTAAATCTCCTGGAATAATGTTTGAGAACCACTCAGGTAGGCCAAAAAGGCACCAAAGATGCACCCCATCGCCAGGGTATACCCCATCACCTGACGGCTGGATACGATAATTCGTAACGACTCAGCCAACACAGCCAATCGAAAAGGCTTACGCTTGTCGATTGACAATGTTTCGGGTTGGCGAAAATAAAACCAACCTCCCACTAAAAAGGCAAACAAAGCGAACATTGTGAAAATATGGCGCCAAGAGAACCATACAAGCACGGCCTGTCCGACAACCGGTGCTAACATAGGAACCAGAATAAATACCATCATGATGAATGACATTATCCTTGCCATCGCGGGACCTTCATGTTTATCACGAATAAGCGCCATGGTTGCCACCCGAGGGCCTGAGACTCCCACGGCCTGAATCACACGACCTATCAACAAACTTTCCAGCGAATCAGCTAAAAGACAGAGAACCGTACCAACAACAAAGATCCCCATACCTGACAAAATCGCGAAGCGCCGCCCCTTAGCATCCGCTACTGGTCCATAGATAAGCTGACCAACCGCCAATCCGAGGAAGAAAAGAGAAACCACCAAGTGCAGCTGATTATGGTCATCAACACCATAGGCCTGGCCAATGTGACCCAGAGCAGGCAGCATCGCATCAATACTAAGCGCAACCAGTGACGTCAAACATGCCATTAACCCAACAAATTCTATAAATCCGGGCTCTTTCGCTCCGACAGATTTCATAATGCCTTCCGAATTAAACGTTACTGATTAAGTAGTGATGCAGCAGATTAGGGACTGAATGTTACTTGTTAAGTGCGTTTCACTGCTGATTTATGCAATCTTTTACCTGCAGGCATCCAAAATAAAATCAAACCCGGTACCAACAAAAGCGTATGTACTACCAGCAGATCAGGCGCATTTAGCCCCAATCTTTGGGTGACACTAACTAACGCGCCCGCCCCGCTCATTTGTACCAAACCTAATAGAGCCGCGGCTGTGCCTGCCTGTCGGCCAAAAGGCGATAATGCTTTACCGGCAGCCGACCCAAGTACCCAGGCAAAGCCAAATGACGAGAGCAGAATTGGCAACATAAAGCCTTCAGCCACTTTCCAATCTCGCAATAGCCACATACTCAGTCCAGAAGCCATCAACACCAATAGGCCAAGATGCAAGGTTGTTCGTGTACCAAACCTATCCATACACTTTGGCGCCACCATCGCCGCGATAATATTCAAAACCGCATTTGCGCCAAACCAGTAGGTAAAACTGGCCATGTCTAACCCCAATGTCTCCATAAGCCAAACTGGAGCGCTGGTGACATAAGCCAACACAACCCCCATTGCTAACATACATAATATGGCGTGATACAGAAACACAGGCTCTTTGAGGATAGGCGCATATCTTTGCCAACTTAAAAGCCTACCTTCGCTCAACGTATCAACTGGACGCGTCTCAGGCAGTAAAATGAAAGTTAATAGCCACACCAAAACAGCAAATCCAAGCATAAAGCTAAAGTTAGCCTGCCAGCCAAACTCATGTGTTAACCACGCACCTAAAATCGGAGCTAATGCTGGTACAAAACAAATAGCACCATTTAGATAGCTAATCATCTGACCACTGCGCTCAGGACCAAAGGAATCCCGCACACAAGCAAAAGCACACACGGACGTTGCACACGCTCCAAAACCTTGCACGACCCTGGCCACAAAAAGCCACTCGTAACTCGCTGCCTGCCATGCAACTGCCGAACTCAGGCCGTAAATGAAAATTCCAATAAGTGCGACAGGCTTGCGTCCAAGACGATCCGCTAGCGGGCCAGCAACCAACTGGCCCAATCCCATGCTGAATAGAAACCAGGTAACAGAATCCTGAATTTGGGTTACTGGCACATGAAAGGCATCAGCCATAGCAGGAAAAGCAGGTAGATAGATATCGATGGCAAGGGGACTAAACAGCACCAGCATCACCATAACAGCAATCAATTTATTAGAGACAGAAACCTGTGAATTCGGCATGAATAGCTCACTTTTACATCGAAGCGTGGAGTCTACTGACTCTCTGGTAACTTGCAAGTTGTGTGAAATCGCATCACCGAGATTTGTAACAATATCAAAGCGACAACATTAAAAAGACAAGTAAGAATAGGCTGCAAGAATAGCCTACCCCAGAAAACACAAAAGCCCCGCTATTTCTAGCGGGGCTTCAGTATGATGGTGCCCAGAGGCGGAATCGAACCACCGACACGGGGATTTTCAATCTTCGTTTCAATCCACGTAAGGCACTGTATTTCCTAACCTTTATCCTAAAAAATCTCCTACAAAAATCGCAGGTTTTTTAGATTTAGCTAAGATATCCTCACTTTCAATGAGAACATTGTAATCGAATCAAATAATGAATAAAAACCATAAATATATCAATGATTTTACATTATTTTCTGGCATATTATCCAGCAGCATCTACCTTGGTAAAATCCCTAAGATATAGGGACCTCGTGGTAGACAAATGAATATGCCCCAAAAGCTCATAGGCCTGTTGCAACGTTTCACAATTAGTCGCAGCTTTTGCTCTAAGATCTCGCTCCTGAAACCTTTCTTTTAACTTTCCTGATGCCAATGCCTTGTCCATTGATTTGTTCCACATCGTCCTAAAACCATCAGGTGTGTATTGACGACCTTTTTCATTTACAAAGAAAAACCAATCATCATCTTTTAACCCTGAACGCCTTTGACTGATTTCTTTCAACCTATCAATCGATTTCGACATTTTTGGAGAGTTGTAAATAGCCAACTTTACTCCTGTCTTTTGCAAAACAATATTTAACCTACTCGCAGCAAGTTGAGCGCCATGCAACTTCAGCATATCGGTTTGCCTTAAACCGCAACAAACCTTTAAATCAACATAATGTTTCAGCCAGTCATAAGCAAACTCCTTAAACACCTCAATCTCATGATCTGCAACTAATCGATCTCTCTTCTGTTCAGGAAATTTCTTAGAGCCCATTACTGGATTATCATCCACAAATCCGCAGTCCATCGCATACTTAAATACTCGACTTAATAACGCTCTCTCACGATTCGCTCTTGTAGGACTATCTTTTCTTTGATCCATATATAAGCTGACATGCCTTTTAGTCACTTCATCTGCATTGAAGCGATGGAAAACTGAAACAAGGTTTTTATGCGCTTTTAAATCATCTTTGTGAGTCTCCTTAGCCTTGGTTTTTGATACTTCATTTATATACTTGACAATGAGTTCCGTCATTCCAATTCGAGTAACATCATAAGTTGTTAAGGTTTGATATTCTGCAAGTGCATATACATACTCAGCCCCCAGACATATGTCCTTTTCTCCGGGAAGCCTCAAGTAGAACTTTCCAGATTTTTTATTAAATATCATACCTCTAGGTAGATGCTCAAACTCTGCACTACGTAAACGGCCCATAACATTTCCTCTTAAAGTTTATTAATAAAGCTAAAATCCAACTCTTTATTTTGGATAGCTGAGCTTGATTTCTTATATTGAGGAACTTCAACATTTTCTCTAAGTACAATTGGACGCTTGAAAGCATCAAAGTGAAATGAAATCCTTAATCTCTGCAATTCCTTAGCTTGCTTGGACTTTTGCTTTCTTCCAGTTAAATAGATCAGTTCTTCTGACGTTAAAAAAGTTGAATAAGACATGTAGCATTCCTCAATACAAAAAACTAATCGGTCACACCCGACGAAAAAATGCTAACAGATAAAAAACTCTATATTTTCATCGAAAAAAATAATTATTCGTAGGAAGCAAAACAAACATAAACAGTTGATATAAAACGAATTAGTTGAAATCGAACGGTGCAGAGTATTTTTCAGAATAGTTTCATGGTGAGAAATACAGAGCAATCTCCATTCTCTATGTAATTACGGAGCAGTAGCTTCCACTCCCTTTCACTCAATAAAACTTAATAGAAGTTTCTGCATGCAGAAACAAAATAGGAAAATCCATAAAATGGAAATCGATACCCAAAAGGCAAGACTGTCAGTCAGAAATCACTTCAGATCACCAAAAGTTTCTGCATGCAGAAACTTTGAAAGGGCCAGTAACGACAAAATTATTACGACAAGGCTTCTAGGTGAGGCTCAAGCCATCACCTAGAAGCCTTGTCTCGCATAGCCTGAGCCAATTTTGGTTATCATTTTCAGTTATCAACTTTTACGGTAATACGAAATGAATATTTAATCGAAAATCAATATTGAAAGAACTTCAACAAACTCGATTTAACAAGCAAAAGTTTCTGCATGCAGAAACCTTCAAGATAGTAAGACTCAGTTAATTAACCAGGTAAATGAAACATAACTCACGTGATAGAATGATGATGTAATTTCAAACAATAGGGTAGGTATAAGATGAACACAATAAAATGGATATCTAACTATCAACAGGATGTTGGCTTATATCAGGAAGCAGAACCAGAGTCTAAAGAGCACAACTCAAAAGCAAACCCTGTAAAAATTCATATTTCGAAAACAGTCATCCAATCGATAAATGAATCACAAGACACTATCTCAGCGGAAATTTCAGTAGAACGCTTTGATGAAATAGCTGTTGCCTGGTTAAAACATCGAAAGCTGCATGGCGCTCTTGGCGGCCCTGTAGGAAAAGAGTGGGGTTCGCCGGACTGTGAATATGAAGATGATGCTGAACTAATCGAAGTTATAAAGAATCGGCTTGGGCAGGATGAAGTGCCCGCAAATCTTGAGGCAGACAATATTTTTGAGGTTATTACTAATGATAAATGTGAAGCGGCAAGAATGAAGGAAAAATCTGATGCTCTTATACGCCAGCGTGACCAGGCCAAAGGCATTAATAATGAATGCTATGAAGTTATTTCACCTGATCCCGACGAAGCAGAGACGATAAAACTGCCGATGGACGAGTTACGTAAACTCAAAGGAATCGCTTCAACATTAAAGAGCAGCTGTAGTTCGCTCGCCGAGATTTCATCGCATGAGGAACATACTAAGGCTTTAGCACTGCTTGAATGGTTCCTCGAAGATTACGAGGAAAATTTGGTACTCATTAACGCCTTGATCACTTCCATAGAAAACTATGAGGAAATCCACTTTAACTTCGATAGTTAAGCGAGATATTGTTCAAAAGTTTCTGCATGCAGAAACTCAAATCAGCTAACTTAGATATATCAGCTGAATAAGTTCCGACTTGATCTGGCAATCAACTGAAACGAGATTTAACTTCTTCTGACGGTCAGCTATCGGTCGAGGGCGGATATATTTCAATCACTTCCCTAAAGCAGCTTTGTACGTAAAACTGACACAAGTCATCGTTATCTATAGCAATGCTGATATAGATTCAGCCCTACAATCATGGACGGTTTAGTAAAGATATCGGCTCTGGCTTCTAGCCTGACCCCACTTCGTAAGATGATGCTCTCCCATACAAGACTGTAAATTAAAAGATTAGCCTAAATCCACTTGTTAGCTGTACAGCTAATAATGTGTTTATTGATAATGTTATTTAAAGAAGATATATTTGCTGTACAGCTAATCATGAGTTGGAGACTAATGTTATGGGACATTACTCGCGTAGTATAGGGCTTGAATTCGAAAAGCAGATGCTGGATGCTCTGGTAGAGGCTCTTGCTGAAGCATTCGGCTCCGAAGCGTCAGTGTTCAATGCCTCACATGAGCTTCGTGGAGGTAATCTTGATGGCATGATCGTAATCAAGGCTCAGGGTAAAACTCTGCAAGTATTCGTCGAAGTCAAAAGGGATGTCTACCCAAGAGACTTAAGGAATGCTGTGTTTCAGCTCCGCAGAGGAATGGACGAAGCTCGTCATGGTCACGATGCTATCGGATTGCTCGCTACAAGCTTATTGAGCCCCGGAGCTAAGCAGGAACTTAGGGAACAGAACATCGCCTCATTCGAGCTGGGAGGCAGCCTTTTCTTAAAGCACAACGGCTGGCTCATCAATATCGAAAAGCCTTCTCACCGAATCAAAAAGCACACTCAGGGTATTGATCTTTTCACTGAGGCTCGTGAAAGTGTAATACATGCGCTTTTGATTAATAGTCATAAGTGGTTAACTGGTACTGAGCTGGCCGAACAAGCAGAAACATCTCCATACACTTGCTCTCTCGTATTACAGGAACTGACGTTACGTGAATGGATGGAATCTACTGGTGGAGGACCGAGCAAACGCAGAATGCTCACTCACCCAGGTAAGCTTTTGGACGATTGGTCTGAGCATTGGCGGGAGCGCAAAGAAAAAAAGACAAAGTGGTACACCTTTTTCGAAAACCCCAATCATATGCTGGCTCACCTAGCGGAGCAGATAGATCGTCAGAAGGTGGATTATCCATGGGCGTTCACAGGTGCTGCTGCGGCTAATGTTTACTCCCCATTGCTGACCAGTACTGAGGGGGCAGAAATCATTGTGCCCAAAGGCTACACAGATAGTATGGCCGATGTGTTAGGCCTGAAGCCAGTGAGCAAAGGAGCGAACGTTACGCTCATCGAGCGCGAACCAGCGAGCTTGTTATACCGAAATATGCATCAGGATCACACTATCTTTTTCGCAAGTCCTTACATTCTTTACTTAGACTTATTGGATGGTCGAGGCCGCAATAAAGAACTGGCAGAACAAGTTAGAGAACGATTGGAGTCTTTATGGCAACGGAATTGAAGCCTCAAACAGCGGCTGGATACGATCAAAATGTTACATCGGCGTGCGAGATGACATTGGTCACTCTGCTCAGCGCCTTTGGGAATCTAAAGGAAACTCTGAGACTTGTCGGAGGTTTGGTACCTCGATACCTTACTCCAGCGAGTCCCCCCGATGTTCCTCTACATGCAGGTACTTCGGACGTGGACATAGTTCTTAACCTTGAGGTACTGGCGGTAGGCAACGAATACTCTAGCCTTGCGGACCAGCTAAATGCTCGCGGATTCATCCGTGGAGGTGAAGAAGGAAATACGGCATCTTGGCGTTGGCGTCGTAGGGTCGATGATCACATTGAGGTGGTTGTTGAGCTTTTGCGGGATGCAGAGGGTGATAAACCCGGTCAGGTCATTAGCGTCGATGGGGAAAGAGTATCTGCACTCACAATCAAACATGCCCGAATTGTTCACGACTGGTATCAAGAGAAAGAAGTTGCAGCTTACCTCCTAGATGGTGGTGGTCTATCTATTGATAAAGTTCGATTTGCAGACGTGCCAGCATTTGTAATTTTGAAAGCGTTGGCGCTGGATCAACGCCAGGAAAGGAAGGATGCCGCGGATCTAATTCACGTAATCCGATACTCAGGCTCGATAGAGGAAGTCGCTGGTTTATTTGTTAAACGTATTCATTCAAAGCAGCACCCTGAGGCCTTGAAGGACGGGTTAGAGGCACTCGCCAGGCGTTTTGGAGACGATAAACATGGTGAAGGCTTTGAGAAAGTGGGGTCTGTTGCCTACGCACGCTTCTACGGAGACGAGGACGAAGATGAGGTGATTGGTCGCCAGCGCTTTGCTGCAGGATTAGTTCAGAAATTACTGGAAGAGATCGAGAGACAACTGGAATTCTAACGAAATAGAGTTGCCCACATGCAAACTCTATTTACTGGCAAGGAAGCTGCCCTAGCCTCAAGTTGAAATAGTAGAGATCTCATCACAAAGATTAAGGTTGGCATGCTGATTTGCGCTAATCCGCCCCTTAAGTTTCTGCATGCAGAAACTTCTCATGCATACGTCGTAACGAATATGGACTGACGCCAAGGAAGAAAAGAGACAAAAACAGGCCTTTAGCGGAAAAAATTGCCTGAAACCTGATTTGGGCCATCAAGTGCGTACAACGGGTGTTATGTTAAATAGGTTATCCAAGGCAAATAATGATTCTTCTTATAAAGAAAAGCCTTGGTTTTAGAGGTTTTAGACTGCTAATCGTCTTAAATATATATAATCTCCTATATCCCGTTATTAACATGATATGAATGGCTGCTTTGTACTGCCTCATTGAGTTTTTAATGTCGATTTAATAGGGTGCGGGGATTTATCGTAAACGTACCATAAACCCCGCCTTTTATAAGCCAAACTCAAATAATAAGATCAAGCCTCCAACTTAAAAGCAACATGGACTGCTTGCTTTGTCAAAAGTGTATTCTGTGAGATCATGAATATATTTCCCTCTAACATGGAACCAGATATGTACGCAGAACTGTACGAACAGTTAAAAGAGCGCTCAAAAAACTGCGCATTAGAAGAAGAACTACGTATTGCATGGACTACTACATTCGACTCTGTTGGAATCGAGTTTCATGCTGAACGGGACAAGAATGATCTCGTTAGAAATCAAGTGATCATCGAGCTTAAGAACAAAGGGAACTTCAAGGGAAGAACCACCTCTCCTGATTTCAAAAATGCTGTTTATGATCGACTCGAAAAGTACATTAAACGAAGAGCAAAAGCTGAGGGGCTGAGCCAAGAAGAGTACACAGGTATCGCCACAGATGGTGATCATATCGTTTTCTGCTTTATGAAAGATGACAAGATTACTCATCAGGACTTAATGCCTTTATCTGAAGTATCAGTAACGAAAGTCCTAAAAGCTCTACAAAGCAACAAGCGTAGAGCACTTACCAAGCAGAACTTGATTGAGGATTTTGGGCATACTTCTTCAGCTGGGCGACGACTAATGACCGCCCTATCTAAAGAATTATCACTGCACTTCAACGACAAGAAAAACAACAAAATCAAGATGCTATTTAGGGAATGGCAGACTTTGTTTGGTCAAGTCTCAGGTCTCACGTCTGAGCAGATTAAAAGAATCTCTAAGCAGATTGGGTTTAAAACACCAGAAATGGCTGATGATAGCGTGTCTGGTTCACTGTTCGTAATCCATACGTACAACGCTCTGGTGATGAAACTACTAGGTGCTGAACTTGTCTCGTACTTAGACCTAACTCAGTACAAAGATTTCTGCGGCAACTTAGCGTCTTTGTCAGATGAAGAACTGCTAAAAACAATCGAAAGAGACATCGAAAAAAGCCAGCTCTTTGAAACGGTTGGTATCAAGGGTTTTGTTGAGGAAGCTATCTTCTCTTGGTACTTGGACGCAACTGATTACGTTGATAGAAAAGAAATTATAGAGTCTTTAAAAGAAGCACTTGTGCAAGTGTCTTTGTACCGATTCGATGACTTAACATCAGCACGTTCTAAAGACGTTTTGAAAGGATTCTACCAAGTACTTGTACCAGATGTTCTAAGGAAAAGCCTTGGTGAATTTTACACTCCAGACTGGCTTGTTACTGACACTCTTCGAAGAGCAACAAATGGTTCATGGCTTGATAAAAAAGTACTAGACCCTACGTGTGGTTCTGGTTCCTTCTTGCTTCAAGTCATAGGGATGAAGAGAGAAGAAGCAGAGGCTGCTGGTTTAAATGCTGAAGAAACTGTAGAGCTTATTCTTCAAACCGTTTGGGGATTCGATTTAAACCCACTTGCTGTGCAAGCTGCACGAGTTAACTTCCTTATTGCTATCTCTGACCTCGTTGTTCAGTGTAAAGCAATGAAAGTTGAACTTCCGATCCTGTTGGCGGACAGCGTTTACTCTCCAGCGAAGAACCCAAAGGGTAACGAAAAAATCGTTGAATACCGCATAGGTAGTACAACAGCCAATCTGCTAATAACCATACCGTCCGATCTTGCGTTTGACCGTATCAAACTTGACTCTGTTTTCTCAATCATGGGTGAATGCGTAGACAAAGATGAAGAATTCAATAATGTTGAGTCTCTGCTTGTCAGACGTAAGACCTTATCAAAAGCGCAAACCGATGAGTGGCAAGAACCATTAAAAGCGACATACAACCGAGTTTTAGAGCTTCATAGAAAAAACTGGAACGGCATCTGGTTCAGAATCATTCGTAACTTTTTCTGGTCTGCGACAGCTGGACAATTTGATCTTATTGTTGGCAACCCGCCTTGGGTTCGTTGGTCGGCATTACCAATTGACTACCGTGAGAAAGTAAAATCGACTTGTGAAGAGTATGAAATATTCTCCGAGACTAAGTTCCACGGTGGTAATGAGCTAGATATCTCAGGAATGATCACCTACACCGCTTCTGATAAGTGGCTAAAGTACGGTGGTCAACTCGTCTTTGTTATTACTCAAACGCACTTCCAGTCACCTTCCTCGCAAGGATTTAGGAGCTTCAAGATTAATGACAAAGCATACTTACGCCCTACCTTTGTCGAAGACCTGAAGAGCTTAAAGCCATTCCCTGATGCTGCGAACAAGACTGTTATTGTTGGGTTTGAAAAAGTACAAGAGCACACTAACCCTTACCCTGTTCCATACAATGTCTGGCAAGCCAGAAAAGGCTTCAAGAAAGCTCTCAACGAGCACCAATCTGCCGACGAAGTACTTCAGGGAATCGTGCGTCATGAAATGGAAGCCAACCCAGTCGATGAATTCCGCTCACCTTGGGCTGTGATGGGGATAGGCGAGTTTGCTAAGACTAAGAATATCCGTGGTAAATCCGAATGGATTAGCGGTAGAAAAGGGGTGACAGCTGACCTCAACGGAATCTACATGGTTGAGATACATGATGTAGACCCTAAGCGAAACCTAGTAAAAATCATAACTAGACCAGAAGCTGGCAAAAAAGATATAGGTCTAGCTAAGCCATTTTGGATTGAACCTGATTTGCTATATCCAATGGTTAAAGGTGCTGCTGATTTCTCAGCTTACAAGTTCGCTCCAAAGCATAACCTTTATCACTTAGTTCCAAATGCTGGCATTACCAAGCAGTTTCTTTTGGATGCTGAAGACCATTTAGAAAATGATCTGGGTGAAACATACAATTATTTGAAGGCTTATGAGGACTTTCTTCTAGACCGCTCAACCTACAAAGCTCGGTTGAGTAAATACTCCTTCTATCACATCTACAATGTAGGTGCTTATTCATTTGCTCCTTATAAAGTAATGTGGGCTGAACAAAGCGGAACATTCAAAGCTGCGGTTTGTTCTAGCAAAGAAGTACCATTGATTGGGGAACGCCCATTTGTTCCTGATCATAAAGTTTACTTCGTAGATTGTGAGTCAAAAGAAGTCGCGCACTACATTTGTGGGTTGCTGAACTGTAGTTTGGTCAAAAACTACATTGAGAGCCACACGATTAGCATTCAGGTTAGCAACATATTCAAACACTTAGAGTTACCTAGATTCAATGAGACGTGTAAAGATTCCGCTCGCCTAGCTGTACTGTCTGAATTATTGCATACAACCGAAGATACCGACGCATTCGAGGAAATGCTCACAAAATCGAACAATTTGGCAATGGCCATATTAAGCCAATAATCTAAGAGGCGTGGGGAAAACCACGCCTTTTGCTTTAGCCCACATAAATAGCGATGCTAAAAGCAAGGGATGCACCCCCGCTCTCTTAGCTAAGGATAACGTTGAACTCAAGGCTAATATCTGACTGCCAGTCACCTACTTGGTATTCTGTATGGTAATATCTCGGTATATAAATGCCTACAACGCTTCTACTGATGAGGTGAACTTTATGAACGACATTCAAATCTTTGGTCTTACCGTCGGCATCATATCAATGGTGGTATATTTTGGTGGGTTTGCTTACCTCGCCTACGGACGAAAGAGAAAGCGCGACTGAGGCGTCGATGCTATTTTGATGGTTAAAAACGAAATCTTCGACTGCTTGCTTTTGGGTATAACCCAACCCTGTAATGGCTAGACTGGAGCCATTCAGTACCGCGCTTTCACCAAATTTTTTATAATCCCGCACCTGGACACAAAGGAAAGCGGCTTCCCCTTCTTCCAGCCCCTCAAGGCCCGATACTTCTAGTATCTTTAAATCAAAATCTGCTTCCGCTTTCATATCGATACTCTCTAATGCCTTGTTCCATCATTTACCTGACTTTATTGATAATATCATTGGTTCAACTCACATTACATCAGACTCAAAAATTTACCCACCCCTATGTAAGAGGAAGATATGCAATTACCCACTTTCGAATCTGAGCATTACGTTTTAGATGATGCAGAAGAGCTCCACCAGAGTAATCCTGAGACCTTTTGGATACCAAAGAAATCAGATAGACAATCTCTGTCCACTGGTGATTTGGTGAAGTTGATTTTTAGGATGGAGGAGAGCGCAGGCTCACCCAAAATTTCAGTCGAAAGAATGTGGGTAGAGGTAACTGAATCCAACGGTGACCATTACGTAGGTCGATTGGATAATGACCCCTACAGCAGCGATTGCTTAAAAAGCGATATGATCATTACATTTAAAGCCGAACACATCATCGATATCTACAATAAAGAGTAGGTTTACATCAATTCCTATCGTCAACGCTCCTTGGCGCTTCTCAATCATCTTTGAGTGGCGCATAGCGCACAGCGTAGTGCCGCTCAAAGTGATAAACCCATTTCATTGATGCTGACCTAGCAGTCAAGCTTTGAATCGCCCGCAGGGGCGCGTAGCGAGGGGGCCCCATTTATGGGGTTCCGATTCAGAGCTTTACGGCAAGGTAAGGCAATGGAAAAGCGCCAGGTTCGCGCAGCCAGTTTACTGGCTTGCAAGCGAACGCCTTATCCACGTAATCCACAGGATTTCGTGCTCAGTAAATAAAGATCTAGTATTAAAGAATACCGAAGGTAGGTAATTTTGCAGATAACAATGTGATTACTGCACCTAACCAAAAATTCCGTTTGCAGCTAACTGTGGAGAAGTAATTTCTAATACTATTTTTTTGGCAATTATCCACAAATTCCAGATTTATTGGTGCTAATTAGCACGGGGTGGGTGACCGAGGGGGTAGTTAAACAGCATATCCGTGCATTTCAGGCACAACTAGGCCTTCAGACTGGCCTGAAAGCCTTTACTTAATTAGCGGGATTATTCTAGAAAGATTTTATGAAGGGGATTCAAAGCTTCTGTAGTAAGCCTTACGGCGATTTACTAGATGCCTCAGGGTCTTTGCCGCTATCTCTGTAGTTTCAGCCTCTATAAGGCATTGTAGCGCAACCTTACAATCAAACGCAGAGTAACCATATTGTGCCTTTACTTCACTAGCTTGCTTTGCCAGTCTGCGCATCTTCGCCTCTACCCGTTTAGTCTTGCGGTATTCGAAAGATTTTTGGATGTGCGCCTTTTGAGCGACTGCTTTGAGCTCTGATACACTCAATAATCCAGCTTCGTGTTCAGGAATAAGTCTTTTCTGCATGCGAGCTTGGTGTTTCTTCCGAGCATTTTTCACTACCTCAGCTTTAACATTGATAAAATCAAAGAATCGCGGGAGCAATTCGATATAGGTAGGAAGATATGTGCCGGATACTTTGTCCCACACTTTAACTTTGCGCAACAACCCTATTGAATCGAGAATATCAATTACACGCGAAGCTCGGGTGATGTTCTTAACACCCGATGCAGACACTGTCGAAAGCCCACATTCATCTGATAGCCTTCCAATGCTTGCTTCAACTTGATGTGTTGCCAAATTTAAATAATGTAGAAAAGCCTGAGTAAGGGCCTTTAACGCTTTCTGCCGGTCGAGCTTAAACCCCCGACTTCGACAACCTGAAGCTCGCAGTTCCATAAAACCAATCCAATGATGGAGATTTTTTTCAAGAGCATATTTCTGCCAGCGTAAAATCTCATCCGGTCTCTTTTTATGATGTTTAGGTCTTATGAATTCTGGGTTTTCGTTCTTTGTTTTTCGTGAATAGTACTTTTGCAAGTTGCATTCGACAGCCGTTCTTACAAACAAATCGCACAGCCTAACCCCTTCTGCTTGTAGACAAAAAGGACCTGTTAGGCTAAATTTGTGCCTAAATCTGACAAGATTTTATTTTGAATTAAGTGCGCCAACACTTAATTCGCAAAAGACCGCGTTTATTCGCGGTTTTTTTGTTTGTGATACCGGAAAAAGTCGCCTCCAAAGTTGGAGCGATTTTTTGTAGGGAAATTATAGGATTGTAGGAATAAAAAAGCCCCAGACATTGTCTGAGGCTAGGAATAGTGGTGCCCAGAGGCGGAATCGAACCACCGACACGGGGATTTTCAATCCCCTGCTCTACCGACTGAGCTATCTGGGCAAAATTCGGTTAGCGTGCAGGGCGCTTAGTGCCGTGCTGCTGTGGGTGCGTATTAAACGGATTCTGCTGATTTAAGTCAACACCTTTTTTGCAATTTTATTTCGACTGCGCAGTTATTAGCCAAACAAGCCATTTTCCTGCGCAAAGTGCTGATAAAAAGAGCAGTTTGGCGAAGCGATTACTTGCTTGGCGGTGTATAGCCTTCGATATCAGGTTCTTTACCTTCAAACAAAAATGCTTGCATTTGCTCTTCCAGAAAACGGCGCGCATCAGCATCCATCATATTCAGTTTCTTTTCGTTGATCAGCATTGTTTGCTTTTTCTGCCACAACGCCCAGGCTTCTTTAGAGATATTATCGAAAATTCGTTTACCCAGTTCACCAGGGTAAAGCTGAAAATCCAGACCATCAGCGTCTTTGTTCAAATGCTGGCAAAATACTGTTCTGCTCATAATTGCGTTCGCTTATTTTTGTTGCTCAGTTATAAACTGGCGTTGATTGTACTAAAAAGTTTCTTTGTTGGCGCGGCCAGTCCTAAATTTGAGGGCTGTTCAAGATCATACCAATGTTCTTGCGTTTCCTGCACCTTTGCCCCCGGCGGGGCCGCCAACTGCAAAATCCAGGGCTGAATATCTAAATGAAAATGGCTAAAGGTATGTCGAAATCCATCCAATGGAATTAATTGGTGCTCACCCAATTCGAGTTGAATGGCTTTGTCCGTAATCTGCTCCCTCGTATCCACTTCATATAACCCCCAAAGACCGCCCCACAAACCAGATGACGGGCGTTTGTACAAAAGCACCTGCTTTTGCCACATGGGCAACAACATGCAGGTGGTTTTAACCGGCAAGGTTTTCTTAGGTTTTTTTCCAGGTAACTCGGCCTGTCGCCCCTGAGCATAGGCCAGGCAGTCCATTTGCACCGGACATTCATCACACTTAGGCTTTGAACGGGTACAAATTGTCGCCCCCATATCCATCATCGCCTGAGTGTAACTGCCGGTATCTTCTGCCGGAGTCAACGAGTCTGCATATCCCCACAATTCATCTTCAATTTTTTTATTCCCTGGCCAACCATCAATGGCTAAATGCCGGGCAAGCACCCGTTTCACATTTCCGTCCAAAATACTGTGATGCTGCCCACACGCCAATGACAACACAGCTCCGGCTGTTGAGCGACCTATTCCGGGCAACGACATCACTTGCTCCAGGGTAGATGGAAACAAACCGCCAAAATCATCTCTGACCATCTTTGCAGCTTTGTGCAGGTTACGCGCTCTGGCGTAGTAACCAAGACCAGTCCAGTGATGCAACACCTCATCTTCCGGTGCGTTGGCCAAAGCCACAACATCAGGAAAACGCTGCATAAAGCGTTGATAATAGGGGATCACTGTCTTTACCTGAGTTTGCTGCAGCATAATCTCAGAAATCCAGACTGAATACGGGGTTTTATTCTGCTGCCAGGGCAGATTTTTGCGACCATGCTGGTGATACCAGCTTAAGATACGTTCAGAGAATAGAGGACTGCTCATGCCAGACAATTATGTCCTTAACCTTTAATCAGTTAGCGTTTTGCCCAATAATACCTCAAAGCTCGTCAATCAGGTTAATGCAGTGTCAATATCTCCTCCCGTTGTTTTTCTTCCCGGAACCCTTTGTGATGAACGCGTCTGGATGCCTGTATGGCGCCGCTTAGACCTTGAACAAAAGGCCTATGTACCACTGCAATGGGCTGAAGATTTGGCCCAAATGCTGGCACTAAGTAATGACAGGCTAGGCGAATTTGATGAGCCCGTACATTTGGTCGGATTCTCATTAGGTGGCTATATCGCTGCATTAACCGCGATTGAACAACCACAAAAAGTTGCCTCTCTAACATTGTTGGGATTCAGCGCTTTCGGCTTAACCGATGAAGAAACTCAGCAACGTCAGGCCATCATCAAGCACATCCAGCAAGGCAAGTATCGCGGCTTTAGTGAAGGCAGATTAAAGCAATTTATCTCTCCCGATTTTCAACAAAATGCTGCGGTCAGAGATGTGATGATCAGTATGTCTGACGATTTAGGTGGCAATGTGCTGGCCAAACAAATGGCTACCACCACGCCACGGCAGGATCTAAGCAGAGCCCTTGCCAACTGTGATTTCCCCATCAATATTGTTGGCGGTGAACTAGATCAGATTGTACCGCTACCCGCACTTCAGAAATTACATCAGGTACTGCCCAGTAGCCAGTTACAAGTATTTGAAAAAACGGGACATATGCTAACGCTGGAGCAACCCGAGCAGGTAGCGGCTCAGCTTAGCCAGTGGTTAAGTGCAAAATAACACCGTCCAGCCCTTGCAATCACTGGGATTGACTGCATAATTGCGCGCCATTCAAATTGCACTGTGAGAGACTGAAATGAGCCAGTTTAAAACCCAGCAGGAAGCTGAAGAAGCGGGTAAATATATCCGCAAGATTCAAAGCTTCGTAAAACGCGAAGGTCGCTTAACCAAAGGCCAGGCGAAAGCCATTGATGATCATTGGGACGATATGGGCCTGAATGTTGAACAAGGCATGCTGGATTTTACTGAAGTATTCGGTCGTACCGCCCCGGTAGTGCTGGAAATCGGTTTTGGAATGGGTAAATCATTAGTTGAAATGGCAGCTAACGAACCCGATAAAGATTTCATTGGTATCGAAGTACACCGTCCTGGAGTCGGCAGCTGTCTGGCTGAAGCCGCTGAAGTTGGCCTGACGAATCTGCGTGTATTTGAATTTGATGCAATCGAAGTACTGGCGAAATGCATTCCCAATGGCAGTCTGGCGCGTACACAGTTGTTTTTCCCTGATCCATGGCATAAAACACGTCACCACAAGCGTCGCATAGTACAACCTGAATTTGTACAAAATCTGCGTCAGAAGTTGGCCATCGGCGGTGTTTTCCATATGGCAACCGATTGGGAAAATTACGCAGAGCATATGCTGGAAGTGATGCAGGCTGCTGAAGGTTATGAAAACCTGTCGGCCGACGGTAATTATGTGCCACGCCCAGAACAGCGCCCCCTGACCAAATTTGAACAGCGCGGTCATCGCCTGGGCCATGGTGTCTGGGATCTGATGTTCGCCCGGAGTAAGTAATGTTAAGTCCCGCCAGTCAGGTACTCATCCGCAACGAGCATTTATTTTCCGAAGGCCGTTGGTTGCTTGTTAACCCTACAGATGGGTTTATATTCCAACAACTGAGCAATCCGAATATCTGTGGTTTCCACCAGTTTTATGACGTGTATCAGCAAACCGGTGAAGGTGATAAGCAGTATTTTGGTGCGGCTTACCAAGCCCAGGAAGCCTTCGATGGCGCGGTCATTTACATGCCAAAAGCCAAAGAGCATGCGCAAATGTTGATTGCCAATGCAGCGGCCTGCCTGAAACCTGGCGCCTTGTTGATGCTGGTTGGTGAAAACAAAGGCGGTGTACGTAGTGCACCTAAGTTACTTGAAGCCTACGGTAACGGCACAAATAAGCTCGACTCGGCTCGTCATTGCAGCCTGTTTGCCACTCAGTTAAAAGACCAGAGTTTCAGCTTTAACCTGAAGAAATGGGAAAAGCAGCTTACGTTTACCGTCAACAATGTTGCACTGACTATCTGTTCCTTACCTGGCGTGTTCAGCCATGGCGAACTCGACTCTGGTACGCAAATGCTGCTGGATAACGTTACCCAAGTGCCGAATGGCCGTATTCTGGATTTCGCCAGTGGCGCAGGAGTGATTGGCTGTTACCTGGCAAAACGCAATCCCAGCATTCGACTGCTGATGACAGATGTCAGCGCTTTGGCACTGCATTGCAGTAAACAAAGCGCAGAACTGAATGGACTGGCAGCGGATCGCACCGAAGTGATCCCGTCGAATGGACTGGGTAATGTCACGGGCAAATTTAACGCTGTGTATACCAACCCGCCTTTTCACACTGGTCTGAAGACAGATTACTCTGTCACCAGTGGTTTTATCCAGCAGTTAGCGTCGATGCTGCAAAAACCAGCCAGCTTAACTTTGGTGGCTAACCAGTTTTTAAGCTACGAGCCGCTGATGCAAAGCCATATCGGCCCCACCAAAACGCTGGCGCTAACCAATAAATTTGCGCTCTATCAAGCCGATTTGAAATAAGCTTCTCCTAAGAGGCTAATCTCAGTATCACGAGTAAGCCAGTGCTATGCTTTTTAGTATCACTGGCTGTCTGAGCATTCGTTATGGCTCGCGTTCTCGCTGTGGTGCTTGCCGGTGGCGCAGGCACCCGCTTACAACCTCTTACTCTGACCCGCACGAAACCCGCTGTCCCGTTTGCAGGCAGTTTACGTTTGATCGATTTCGCCCTGAATAACTTCATCAATTCCGGGATATTAAAAATCTTTGTGCTGACTCAGTTTAAGTCTCAGTCATTGATTAAGCATCTCAATACTGCCTGGCATATGTCTGACATTACCGGCAATTTTATCGAAGCGATCCCGGCGCAAATGCGGATGGGAAAACGCTGGTATGAAGGTACAGCAGATGCCATTTTCCAGAATCTTCATTTAATTAACCTGCAGCGTCCCGATCACGTGTGCATTTTCGGAAGTGACCACATCTATAAAATGGATGTGGCGCAAATGCTGAAATATCATCGACGTCGAGACGCAGCGATGACAGTTGCTGCGATTCCTGTCCCCATAGAGGATGCGCACAGATTTGGCATCATTGAAGTTGACCAGCATTTCCGGATGACCGGTTTTAGCGAGAAGCCGGCCAAGCCCAAATCCATACCCGGCCAACCTCATCTGGCTTTGGCATCCATGGGTAACTACATTTTTCGCATAGATGCCCTCAACCAGGCTCTGACTTACGATGCTGACACTATGGAATCCCTGCATGATTTTGGAGCTGATGTCATTCCATCGCTATTTCCTCATGGTGAGGTCTATGTGTATGACTTCAGTCGCAATATCGTACCTAACGAACAACACCAGGGCTACTGGCGCGACGTAGGCACTATCCACTCTTATTGGCAGGCGCATATGGATATTCTCGGCTGCGAGCCGGCATTTAATCTACACAATGACCTTTGGCCACTGCGCAGTTATCATCCTCATTTGCCTCCAACCTTATTTCGAAGCGGCCAAGTCAGCCAGATTAATAACGCCATAGTGTCGCCTGGTTGTGTGCTCACAGACGTTCATTTACAAAACAGTATTATTGGCTACCACGGCCACATCGGCGCCAACACCAAGTTGAGCGAAGTGGTTACGCTGGGTCACTGCGAGATCGGAGCAAATTGTAATCTTATTCGTGTTATTGTAGACAAAGAGGTTAGGATTGCGCCCAATACCGCAATAGGTGTAGATTTGCAGCATGATCGGGCGCGCGGTTTAACCGTCACCGACGACGGTATAGTGGTCATCCCCAAAGGGGCGAAGGTAGGCAATTAGTGAAAATTCTCTTTATTGTATCTGAAGTAGAGGATCTGGCGAAAACTGGCGGATTGGCTGATGTCGCTAAGTCGTTACCCATCGCCCTTACTGCCATGGGCCACGATGTACGCATCGTCAAACCCTGGTACAAATCGTTAGCCGAGCGCTATCCAAGAGAAGATGTTTGCCCTCAGCAGACTTTGTATGCTGGTGACAGAAGTTACACCTTCGGTATCAAGCAACTCGAACTGGAAAAAGTACCGGTTTATTGCATTGATTACCCTGCCTATTTTCATCGCGATGGTTTGTATTCAGACGGTTACCATGCATATGGGGATAATGCGGAACGTTTCGCGTTCTTCTCAGATGCTGCATTGCAAGTCGCAAAAGCCGTCAATTTTCAGCCCGACATTGTTCATTGTAACGACTGGCATACTGCTCTGGTGCCTTATTTTTTGCATCAGGACACCAGCGGCTTCTTCAGTCGCAGTCGCTCGGTATTGACCATTCACAATGGAGCATTTCAGGGCACTCATGGTTTGGATGATATTCCTTACCTCCGTCAGCACCCGGCATTACAAGAACAAAAGGACTATTGTGGTACATTGAATTTTCTCAAATTAGGAATTCGATTCGCACATAAGATAAACGCTGTCAGTCCAAATTATGCCTATGAATTACTGACGCCACTTGGCTCACACAACCTCTACAACGAATTCCAGAAACGTCGCTTAGATGTCAGTGGTATTTTAAATGGCTGCGATTATCGACAGTGGGACCCAATTTCCGACGTTCATCTGCCCGCGCATTACAGCCCTGACGATTTGGCTGGCAAACATATTTGTAAAACCACACTGCAACGAGAAGCCGGACTCCCCGAAAATCCTAACGTGCCAGTATTGGGTATGGTTTGTCGTCTAACAGAGCAAAAAGGATTTGGCTATTTACTGCCAATACTGGAAAACCTGCTACAGCATAATATTCAGTTAGTCATTGTCGGAACAGGGGATCCTTCTATCAGCGATGCCCTGCGACTTTGCTCAGAGCAACACAACGACAAATTCGCATTTAAGCAGGATTTTAGTATTCGGCTAAGCCATTTGGTTGAAGCAGGATGTGACTTTTTTCTGATGCCATCGCTGTTTGAGCCGTGTGGACTAAACCAAATGTATAGCCTGGCTTACGGTACCATTCCTATCGTACGTGCGGTAGGTGGATTGAAGGACACTGTGCTCGACCTTGGCCACGCTCCCGACCAGGCCACAGGGTTTGTATTTGAACACCCGGACGCATCGGCTCTGCTCAATTGTATTCGTCGTGCGCTTTTGTTTTACCACGAACATCCGCATGAATTTATCAGCATGCAAAAGCGTGCCATGACTACACGTTTTACCTGGCATCAGGCAGCATTAAACTATCAACAATTATACGAACTGGCCGTCGCTGGAAGTATTTAGGTCAATCAGGTATGAAACGGATCATTCTCACCTTTACCCTATTCGGATGCATTGAACATCAGGCAATGGCGTTACCTGATAAATGCGTTGCTTTGTCAGACAAAACTGAGGCCTGCCCGCACCTTATCTATAAACAAGCCCCCATTAACCTGCCTACGCTGGATATTAATGCGGGCCAAGTGATTTGCGTGTGTTTAAGTGATTTTAGCGATATCACCAAAACACCCAGCACAGATGTTGAAAAGATCTCGCAACGCATGGCCCTACAGCAAGCCAGCCTGAAATTAGATATTACCCCGGATGAACTGAACAGACTGCTCAGTTACCGACCTTAACCCGATGGCTAAAACGGCATAACATTTCCGGTTCAAAATGGCGTTTAAATTCTCCACACGGATACAGAAACAACCAATCCATTTCAACAAAGTAAATTCCGTTTTGGCCATATTTTTCAGCCAAGTCAATACCTTGCTGTAACTGACATGCAACTGCGAGACTTGATTCCTGATAGCTAAAATCCTGATTACCAGCCTGAATTGGCATACTTAGAATTTTAAGCGCCTGCAATTCTGTGATTAACGAATGCTGCGCAGCAATGTTGAGCGGCAGGGGCCTCGGAACACTGCCGGGATCCCACGCCGTAATAATAGCGAAGGATGACAGGAGCAGCGGCGAATCCGTCCAGGCAAAGCAGGTTTGCTGATAACACGACCAAAGATGGATAGCGGCTATGGTTGGCGACGTCATAATATACTAATATGAAATTCAGGCAGATTTTTGAAAAAATCGTTTCAATTTTCCGCCATTTAACCCAATACTGAAAGCCTAAACAAGAATAACGAGTCAGCCAACATAATGTCTTCCAGCCAACGCCAACTTTCCATCAAAAGCCTGTTTGTTTGGGTCGTGATGGCAATTACCACACTGGCGTTAGTGTTTGTTTCGAGCATCTCCCTATACAACCATTTAAGCGGCTATAAAGAAGACACCGCCGCAAAAGTCGAGCAGGTCGCAGAGTTTATTAGCCGAATTGCCGTCAGTGAATTGAAAGAAGGCAATAATTTCGCCATGGAAGACGTTTTGTCTAATTTATCTGTGGTCGGTATCGTTGAAAATGCACACATTTATCGACTGTTAGATAACGGTGAACTGGAATTTTTTGCCAGCTACAACAAGACAGGTTATGCACCCGTCAGAGCCATGTTCGATCAAGTGGCTAAGCTTCAAAGTTTGAGGATCAATGTTAACTCGTTTGAATTAATCAGACCTATCAGGGCAGATCGCGAAGTGATTGGTTACACCTATATTCGCGCCTCCGCTAAAAATCTGCACCACATCACAGTCAATGCAATTTCGATTACCGTCGCCATTTTAGTGATTACCTTGCTGGTATGTTTGCTACTTACGTTGCGATTACAGCGCAGTGTGACCCGTCCGATTCAGAAGCTCATTACCCTGGTACAACGAATCACCTTACAAAAGAATTACTCCGCCAGAGCTGAGCCAACCAATATTAAAGAACTGGATATACTGGGTGATGCCTTCAACGATATGCTCGATAAAATTCAGGAGTACATGCAGGCACAAGCTGAGGCAGAAGAGGAACACAGACGCCTGCATGCAAGCTTAGAAGAAAAGGTGATTCAACGTACCACCGCCCTGAAAGAAGCAAATCAGGAACTCATCCAAACACTGGAAAAACTTCACCAGTTCCAGCGTCAGCTAGTACAGAATGAAAAAATGGCCTCTCTCGGTGACATGGTCGCTGGGGTAGCCCATGAGGTAAATACGCCTATCGGGCTGGGCGTGACGGCATCGACCATGATGCTAGACAGACTGACCACCTTAGAGAAGGCCTTTGAAAGCAAAACGCTGAAAGCGAGTACGCTGTCGAAATTTATCAGCGAAGGCCAGGAAAACCTGAATATCATCTACCGTAACTTAAATCGCGCCGCCGAGCTTATTTCCAGCTTTAAGCAAGTTGCTGTCGACCAGTCCAGCGAAGACAGTCGTATTTTCTCGTTCTCCCAGTTAATGGATGAAATCCTGTTGTCGCTGCGCCCGCGACTCAAGAAGCTGCCGCATGATATTCTGGTGCATTGCGATGAAAGCATTTACATCAAGTCAAAAGCTGGCCCGATAAACCAAATTATGATCAATCTAATCATGAACTCCGTTATTCATGGCTTCGAATTTATGGAAAAAGGCCAAATCGACATATTTGTTGAATTGGTTAACGATGAGAAGCTGAAAATTACTTACAAAGATAACGGTAAAGGTATCCCTGAACACTTACGAAAACGCATCTTTGATCCATTTGTCACCACTAAACGTGGGCAAGGGGGCAGTGGGCTGGGTATGCATTTAGTTTATAACCTTATAACTCAAGGTCTTAACGGTGCAATTTCGATTACGAATGAAGATGAATTAGGTGTGGAATTCCTGATTATTTTCCCAGTTGAAAAGGTAGATGCGAGTCAATTTGCTCGTAGTTCATAAAATTTCTGAAAAAAAATTTCAATTTCTGCTGGAATTCTGCCAATCTAATCCTCATAAAGAATGATAAATGATGCGCTAATTTTAGGTTGGTGATTACCAGCCCAAAACCAACCATTTTCAAGCCCGTCATACGCTGAAGTTACAAGGCTTAATCGCCCATAAAACTTGGTAAAGCAACGCGTTATCCAGCCTTAATGTATATTTTGGATAGAAATGCCGAGTTTATTAATAATTGTAATAAAAATGTTAGTATGATTATTTATTGTACTTTAGAATTAAAATAACCTGAGTAGGTACTGGTAGATGTTCGAATAATGAGGTGTAAGACCCTGATTATTTGGTAGATTCTGGTAAACTACTGATATTAGCTTGTAGAACTATCGACGGTGTAAAGACTATGCAGACGCCTAACGTACTAATTGTTGAAGATGAGGTTGTTACCCGTACAACCCTTAAAAGCCTGTTTGAGGCAGAAGGATATAATGTATTTGAAGCCGAGAACGGTGAGCAAATGCATCATTTCTTCGAGAATCACACTATCAACCTGGTTATCATGGACATTAATCTGCCAGGTAAAAATGGTTTGATTTTGGCGCGTGAAGTGCGTGACCGTAAAAATATCGGCCTGATTTTCCTGACTGGCCGTGATAATGATGTCGACCGTATTTTGGGTCTGGAGATTGGTGCAGATGATTATCTGACCAAACCATTTAATCCACGTGAACTGACTATCCGTGCTCGTAACCTTCTTGCACGCACAATGAGCTCAAGCGAAGATGACGATCTGCCAAGCCGTGTTAGCTTTAATGGCTGGACATTAGATGGCGACAGCAGGAGCCTGATTTCCCCAAGCGGTAAAGAATTCCGTCTGCCTCGCAGCGAATTCCGTGCTTTACATTTATTCCTGAGCAACCCAGGCAAGATCCTGACTCGCGAACAGCTGATTATGGAAATGACAGGCCGTGAACTGCGCCCTAATGACCGTACGGTTGATGTCACGATTCGTCGTATCCGTAAGCACTTTGAATCAGAAGAAAGCGCAGAAGAATTGATCGTAACCATCCATGGCGAAGGTTACCGTTTCTGTGGGTCTGTTGACCTGTAAAAATAACGCCAGTCTTCTGGTGCTATTAAAAGCATAGTCTTCAAACTAAAACGCAGCCTTTCGGCTGCGTTTTTTCTTTCCAGGTAACTGGTTACTTTCGATTAGTTACCAGCAACCTGCATTTGTCCAATCAAAACTGACCCGGTCTGAATACTTCCTCTGTCTTCAATTTGCGCGCCAATTGCCTGAATGTCTGCAAACATATCTTTCAGATGACCGGCAATGGTAATTTCATGCACAGGGTACTGGATTTGGCCATTCTCAACCCAAAATCCAGCCGCACCACGAGAATAGTCACCGGTCACAATGTTCACACCCTGACCCATTAATTCAGTGACCAGCAATCCCGTTCCCATTTTCTGAAGCAACTCAGCGTCTGATTCACCCGTCGATTTCACCAACCAGTTGTGTATTCCACCAGCATGACCATTCGTCTGCATACCTAGCTTACGCGCTGAGTAACTGGTCAACAGATAGTGCTGTAACACGCCATCTTTGATAATTTGCATATCAGAGGTTCTGACCCCTTCATTATCAAAAGGAGAACTGGCCAGAGCATTACGCAAATGAGGCTTCTCGAGAATATCAAACCATTCTGGCAAAATTTGCTTACCTAAATGGTCGAGTAAGAAAGATGATTTGCGGTACAAACTACCACCGCTAATTGCACCAACCAGATGTCCAAACAGGCCAGAGGCGATATCTCGATGAAATAGAATCGGCACCTTAGCTGTTTTTACCTTACGCGCATTTAAACGGCTTAGGGTGAATTCTGCGGCTTCCCGACCAATTTGCGCGGCTGGCGCTAACAAACCGGCATCACGGCTTACGGTATAACTATAATCCCGCTGCATATCGTCGCCTTCCGCCCCAATCACCACACAGCTCAGGCTGTAGCGACTGCTGGGATAGCCCACATTCAGGCCATGGGTATTCGCGTAGACTTTCGCGCCAATGTTGGCGTTATAAGATGCACCATCCGAGTTGACGATACGCTTATCTGCGGACAGTGCAGCTTCTTCGGCCTCAATGGCAAGCGCAATGCCCTTTTCTGTATCCAGCTCAATGGGGTGATACAGATCCAAATCAGGATAATCAAATGCCATCAGCTCTTTTTCAGCCAGCCCGGAGCATGGATCTTCACTGGTATGGCGAGCAATTTCGATAGCCTTATCGACCGTCAGTCGTAACGCCGCCGGACTTAAATCCGCACTGGAAGCACTGCCTTTGCGCTTACCAACGTAGACCGTTATACCGAGTCCTCCATCATTGGTAAATTCCACCGTTTCTGTTTCTTTCAGGCGAGTGGAAACAGCGATCCCTTCCACTTTGCTCATACTCGCTTCGGCCTGAGTCGCGCCTTTTTGGCTGGCATATTTAAGGGTATCTTCAACGATGGACTGAATATCAGCTAATTGCTTGTGCATAGAATCTTCACAGTTCGGTGACGCAACTATCTTCCAGTTACTATCAGAGTTACAATTTGCCTACAGTGTAACATCAAAGATCAAGCTATGGCCGATTCTGAATTCGAAAATTATCCCGATGAGTGGGAAGAAAAAAGCAAAAGTCAGCTAAAAAGAGAAAGCGAAGGACTTAAGGATCTCGGCGCCACGCTGGTTAGCCTGACGCCCGGCGCACTAGAGAAAATACCTCTGGATGGCGAGCTGGCAGACGCGATTAAGCTGGCACAGCGTATTAACAAGAAAAAAGACGGTTACCGTCGTCAGTTGCAATTTATCGGCAAGCTGATGCGTGGCCGCGATACTCAGCCGATAGAGGAAGCGCTGGAAAAACTGCAAAACAGCCACCAGTATGCAAATCGACATTTCCATATGCTGGAACAGTTGCGCGATAGCATTGTTGCCAAAGGCGACAAAGCAATAAATGACATCATGGAAGAGCATGCGCATCTTGATCGTCAGAAATTGCGTCAGCTGGCTCGCCAGGCGGCAAAAGAACATAGTGAAAATAAGCCACCTAAATCGGCGCGTGAAATATTTCAGTATTTAAAAGAAATGTTGCCACTGCACGAGCAATAACCCAAATGAAAAGCCCGCATAATGCGGGCTTTTCAATCAACACCTACTTCAGGCAGTGCCACCTACGGTTATTTCATCAACCTTCAGACTTGGCTGGCCAACGCCAACAGGCACACTTTGGCCGTCTTTACCGCACACACCAACCCCCGCATCTAATGACAGATCGTTTCCTATCATAGAAATCTTCTGCATCACTTCAGGGCCATTGCCGATGAGGGTAGCCCCTTTAACTGGTGTTGTTACTTTGCCGTTTTCGATCAAATAGGCTTCCGAAGTCGAGAATACAAATTTACCAGAGGTGATATCTACCTGACCGCCACCAAAGTTAGGCGCAAAAATGCCTTTCTCGATGGTCGAAATAATCTCTTCCTGACTGTACTGACCAGCCAGCATATAAGTATTGGTCATTCGCGGCATCGGCAAATGGGCGTAGGATTCACGTCGCCCATTTCCGGTAGGGGCAACGCCCATAAGACGCGCGTTCAGCTTGTCCTGCATATACCCTTTAAGGACACCGTCCTCTATCAATACGTTGTACTGACTCGGCGTTCCCTCATCATCGACAGACAACGAACCTCGGCGGTCTGCCAGCGTACCATCATCAACAACGGTGACGCCTTTTGATGCCACTTGCTGACCTATGCGACCACTGAAGGTTGACGCACCTTTGCGGTTAAAATCACCTTCCAAGCCATGCCCCACGGCCTCATGCAACAACACGCCCGGCCAACCACTACCTAACACAACAGGCATAGCACCTGCTGGCGCAGCAACCGCCTGCATATTTACACGCGCCATATGCAATGCTTCATCGGCCAGCTTTTCGTAACGTGGCTGACCGTCGTTATCTTCACGGAAATAATCGTAACAAAAACGGCCGCCAGCACCGGCACTACCACGCTCACGACGACCATCCTGTTCCAGTAATACAGAGCAATTAAGACGAATTAACGGACGAATGTCGGTACAAAACGTACCGTCGGTCGCAGCGATTAGCACTTCTTCATAGACACCGCTAAGACTCACAACGACCTGACTAACATCAGGCTGTTGCCTACGCACATATTCATCCACCAGGCGCAGTAATGCTATCTTCTCTTCATCCTGCATTTTTAATAGTGGATTATCAGCGGAGTATTTGGCTGCAATTTGCTGCTCTTTTAAACCGCTCACTTTCTGGCTACCGGATTCCGCTGATATACTGCGAGCAGCCATCGCCGCTTTATGCAGAGCTTCTGGCGATATTTCATCAGAATACGCAAAGCCGGTCTTTTCACCACACACAGCGCGCACACCCACACCGCGTTCAATATTGTAGCTACCGTCTTTAATAATACCGTCTTCAAGTACCCAGGTTTCATGCTGGCTAGACTGGAAATATAAATCCGCAAAGTCATTCTGATGCTGAAAAATAATATCCAGCGCCTGACCTAATTTTGCGCGATCCAGCTCGGACGCGGTCAGCAGATTCTGTTCAACTTGATTAGACAAGGTAACTCCTGAATTTATTGTGTGCATGCACTGGCATGCTCTGACGTAAACGGGAAATCAGTTGAGGATCAGGTGTGGCCATTGCAATCCCCGGCCCATTTGCCACTTCCATAATGACTTCTCCCCATGGAGAAATAATACAGGAATGGCCATAGGTTTGCCTGCCATTCTTATGTGTCCCACCTTGATTGGCTGCAACCAGATAACATTGCTTCTCAATCGCTCGGGCCTTCAATAATGTGTGCCAATGGGCTTCACCAGTTTTGGCGGTAAAGGCAGCAGGTACAATTAGCAGGTCAATTTGCTCCATTGCCTGAAATAATCCCGCAAAGCGAATATCGTAGCAGATGGCAATTCCCAGGCGGCCAAATGGTGTGTCTACTACTGTGACCTTTTCACCTGGGCGAGTAAAACGCGACTCCAGATACTGACCGGTATTATCGGCTACCTGTACATCAAACAGATGAATTTTTTGGTAGTCAGCCATATGCTGGCCCTGATCATTAATAAGGATGCAGCTTGCCTGAAATTTATCCTCATCCGCGGCTTTGGTCGGTAAGCTGCCAGACGCTATCCATACACCATATTGCTTAGCCATATCGGCAAGTCGGGCTTGCACAGGGCCATTCCCCATCGGCTCAGCGATATCCAGCTGACCTCTGTCTCCACCTCCAAAGCACGCGAAACATTCCGGTAGGACAACTAATGTGGGTTCATCTACGCGTAATTGCCTGAGCAAAGACTCAACCTGATTCAAATTTTCTTCAGGATCCGGGCCGGAGACCATTTGTAACGCAATCAAATTAGCCATGTCCTACTTCCTCGCGTGTGTTCATCGTTGTCCCTGATGGCTGAGCTGCCGCTGGATTAGCTGAAGGTGACTGTGGTTGTTCGTTGTCATCAATAGCGGGTTGTGTAGGCACCTTCTGTTGTGCAGGTAAAGCAATTTCCTTACTACCACGTTCAATCTCAGTCAGTACGGGCGTATCTATCGTACCGGTTAAGGAATACTGAATATTTGAAATAACTTTGGCGGAGGTCAGCACTTCATCCAGTGCTAGTGCGGCTATTGCCGTAGCAGGATTCACCATCCAGGCAACGATAACAGGCAAACTGGAGGTCACATTAGGGGTAAATTGAATACGGTAATCCAGGGTCTGATCATTTAAGTTAGTCGCCCCCTTCACGGAGATATCGCCAGCACCACCGTCCACCAACAAATCATCGGTGTGGATCACCCCATTTTTAATATCAAAGGTAGACTCAATTTTATCGTAGAAGAACCCCTTAGCGAACACATCACGGAAGTCGAGACTCAACTTACGCACCAGAGATTCAAGGCTTAAAATGCTGAAAATACGCGATCCTTTGTCACTCACTTCGGTCAGGTAGCCATCACTCAGTTTACCTTCCAGCTTTCCATTCAGACTGTGGGTGTCCAGTTTAAATGGCGTATCGTTCCAGCTTAAGGTGTAGTCAATTTTAGCTTCCGAGTCTTTAATACCAGACTTAACATCAAAATCTCGTAAAAAAGCCCCTATATCACTACTTTTTAGTGCACCATTAATCTCAGTACGATTTTGCTTTTCATTGATTAGCCATTGCCCACTGCCTGTTAGAGTGCCATTTTTATTCAGCAGACTCACCGTATCTATGGCCATGCCCTTATCATTTGGGCTCAATTGCAAATCCAGCTTACCTAAATTAATGCCTTTGATTGCACAGCGTAAGCAGGAGAACTTGATGGGCGGAAGATTGGTATAGTCCTGTTCATCCAGCTTTTCTTCACCTTGCTTCCATTCCGCCAGATTGATGTAGTCTGCATTTACCTCTATGCCTCGACCTTGCCAGTCATGGTTAAGCAGCATATCTAAACGGGCTTCTTCAGAATTAATCTGTAAATTCCAGTTTAATCCCGATTGCTTAGCTAATAGATCTACGTTTTGGAGTTGTTGCCCGGCTATTAACAGGGTTCCTGTTTCTGCAAAAATACGGGTCGGTGCATCCAGAATGGGGGTTGCAGCGAACTGTTCGCCCTGAATTTCCGGATTCACCAACAGCCCCTCGATAGCACGATACCAGGCATTGAAGTCAACGCTGGGTAAATCCGCTGAAATACTGAATCCGTACCCCAGACCAACCATATCGGTTTTGCCTAACGCCAGATGTGCGCGAGAAAACTGCTTTTCTTTATGCGGTAATATCCCAGAGAACTTAATATCGTCTCCAAACGTCAGTTGAATAGTAGAGGCCTGATTATTTCCTTCGACATTGGCGATAAAAGGCTTAACAGAATCACTGGATTTATCAAATGGCGCAGGTAACGAGGAAGCAACATTTAGCATCTCGGAATCCAGAGCCATCTGGTAGTTAAACTCGCCATCTGCACCATTAGTAAGTGTTAAATCACTGTGCCAATGGCCTTTGCCGGATAAAAATGGCGCTAAACCAGGACGGTATTTCTGCAACAAAGGGGTGACATCCCAATCTGCATCAATACCAACTTCAGTACGGTATCCATGTGTCTGACTCAGGGAAGCCCCATCAACGGAAAATGACACGGGCTGACCGAACAGATTCGCCTGCATACGACTCACCGTTACTTTGTCATTTTCGAAGCTTAACTGGCCCTGAGTTTGTTGCAATGCCATATCTAATGGCGCCACCAGAACATGGTTTCCGGGCAGTTGTACCTGACCTTTTGCAACCACATGCCCACCGGCAAGAGGTATGTCTAATTTCAGCGACGCACTAACCGGCCCCTGAACCTGCAAATTTTCCAATACTGCACCGACCGAATCACTCAAGGTACTGTTAAGCATTAACTGGGTCACCTGGGGGCCAGTCGCACTTCCGCTTGCATCGATACTTAAGTGTGCCCCAGACGTAAGAGCAGGAATGTTTGCAACAATGTCGCCAATGGCAACCTGGTCCAATACGCCTTGTGTACTTCTAATGGTTAACCCTTGATTTTCAAACAGAAGTGACAAATTCGCATCGCGAATCGCGGGCCAGCCTGCGTCAAAGCGAAAGTCCTGTTGCTGCAACTCAATACCAGCCTGGAAAATGCCATTATGATTTGCATATGGAAAGTCTGCTGGTTTACCGTGCCACATATAATTGGCCTCGCGGATCTGGCCTTGTTGCAACGCTCCGTCAAGATAACCAACGACTTGTTTACCCATTAAAGAAGTGGGGAAGAAACTCTTCGCCCGCAGGGTGTCCATTGGCGCCAGACTCCCCCCAATAGCAAGCTCACCACTGCTAAAATCATATGCCAGTTGTTGATTAAGACTGATATCAGGGCTTTCTAAGCTGAGTTTCGGTATGACTAACCGATAGCTTTCAGCATCTGGCTCCAAATACAACCAGCTATCCAATTTCGCCACCGCAAGCTTGCGCCCAAGCAGGATATCGGTATCCAATTCAGCATCCGAGACCTTCAGATGCAAACTACCACGGCCTGCAAACCAATTAAGATCGGCGCTTAAGCCAGTAACGCCAGGCAGAAATTTACTGGCCTGCCAACTAAGCCCAGACATTCCTGCATGCATCTCAAACTGACCATTGACCATGCCCAGAGTTAACTGATCCAACTGTCCTTTTGGATTAACAGCCTGGATAGTTTCAGCTGTTTCATCCACCATAAATAAGGACAATAAAGGTGTTAATGGATCCAGCAGAAAGTTTTGACGGGATGCAAGACGCCAATTTCCTTTGCTTTCAAACCGGCCATTCCAATCTGTGGTGAGCAGTTTTCCATCACTCATCAGTCGTAATTGATTGGCATTGATTAACCAGCCTTTTTTATCTGGTACAGCGACAATTTCGCCGTCGAGTAATTCGGCACTGGTTTGTTTTTGAGGCGTGGACCAACTCAGTGCACTGTGACCAAAAGTGAGCTGGATACTGGTAAACTGGCTGTTATCAATCGCTGCCCAGGCGGCAAAATTGCCTCGGCTTTCATCAATTTGCTGGTCAGTATCAATAAAGTGATTCAGCCATGGAGATAGGTCCAAATCTTCGGCATTCACATAAAGCATGCCGTCCAGGTTGTCCTGCTCACCTTTTAATTCAAGCGCAAAATAGGTGGCATTATTTGCCAGTTCAGCAACTCTTAACTGGCCAATACCCTGGTGTCTTTCACCTCTGTTCTGCCAGTCTAGCTGCCGAATCTGAATCCGCCGGCTATCTTGGGCAGTCAGTAAGGTTAAGCTGCTATTTTCAACAGAGAAGGCATGCAATTGATTCAGAAACAAATTCTGTAGGGCGTCGACGATAGGGTAATTCGAATCGGAAGCTCCCAATCGGGTTAAATCAAGCTGCAGATCCAAACCATCCAGGCTGAAATGACGAGACTGCAACTGTCTTGCGAGAATCGATCCCCAAAAATCCACCTCAATGGAAGTTTCAGACACATGCAGACCAAGAGGGGCATCCTGACTTTGTGCCAGACTAATATCCCGCAACAATATCGCAGGCCCAATACCTTCCCAGCTTGCACTGATTTCACCGATATTCACCTCAACGCCATATTGCGCTGATACCCACTCTTCCAGAAGCCCCTTTTGTTTATCCATGTAGGGCAGGGTGTAACGTAAAACGCTAATGGCAACGGCGACCGTCACCAACAAACCTGCCGCGGTTGCCCACAGCAGCTTAAGTGTTTTTGCAAGAATCCGGTTTACGTTTATCACATCATAACCACATCAAACTTGTCCTGACTGTACAGCAACTCGGTTTGTATCTTTATTTGTTTACTTACGAAGGCTTCTAGTTCCGCCAGCATATGTGATTCTTCACCCAGCAGGGCTTCAACCACTTTAGGTGAGGCGTATACGACAAATTTGTCAGCCTGATACGCACGGTTCACCCGCACAATTTCGCGCATAATTTCGAAACACACGGTCTCAACCGTCTTAATCGAGCCACGTCCCCGACAGGAAGGACATTCACCACAGAGAATATGCTCTAAACTCTCGCGCGTGCGTTTGCGCGTCATCTCGACTAAGCCCAGCGCCGTAAAGCCATGAATGTTTATCTTGGCTCTGTCTTTACTGGTAGCAATTTCGAGAGAATGCAGCACACGACGCTTGTGATCTTGGTCGGTCATATCGATGAAATCGATGAGTATCATGCCGCCTAAGTTGCGCAAGCGTAACTGGCGCGCAATGGCCTGAGTCGCCTCGATGTTCGTATTGAAAATGGTCTCATCCAGATTTCGATGGCCCACAAACGCACCCGTGTTGATATCAATGGTCGTCATGGCTTCTGTCTGGTCGATAATCAGATAGCCCCCGGATTTTAAATCGACTCGACGATCCAGTGCCCTTTGCGCCTCATTCTCAACATCATATAAGTCGAAAATAGGGCGATCACCGGGGTAGTACTCAAGCAGTTTCTGAAACTCCGGCGCATACTCGTTGGTAAAGTCTTTCAATTCCTGAAATGACAGCTTGGAGTCAATGCGTATACGGTCCAACTCAGTACCAACGAAATCTCTTAATACGCGCCGCGCTAAGGGTAAATCTTCATACAGGACATTTGATTCGCGCTTTTTCATCCGAGACTGAATTTTTGCCCAAAGTCGACGCAAAAAGTCCGCGTCCTGCTGCAGCTCTTTCTCTCCAACCCCTTCAGCGGCGGTACGCAAAATAAAACCGCCTTCAGAGGTTTCCTCTGATAACTGCTGAATGAGGGCCTTGAGGCGTTCGCGCTCAACTTCATCTTCAATACGCTGTGAGACACCGACATGAGCGACGCTTGGCATAAACACCAAATAACGGGAAGGAATCGTAATGTCCGTTGTCAAACGCGCACCTTTGGTGCCGATCGGATCTTTTACTACCTGCACCACGATATCCTGGCCATCTCTGACCAGTTCACGAATATCGCGCTTTTGAATATGTGATGCGGAAACCTCCCCCACCACTTCATTGTGAATGGCGATATCAGAGGCATGTAAGAACGCCGCTTTATCAAAACCTATATCAACAAACGCTGCCTGCATGCCTGGTAACACCCGGCTCACCTTGCCGCGATAAATATTACCAACCAGGCCACGTTTGGTGTGGCGCTCAACATGCAGCTCCTGCAGGATCCCATTTTCAATCAACGCCACTCGTGACTCAGAAGGCGTCACATTGATCAATAACTCAGCACTCATAATTCTTCAGGCCTATCTGTTCCAGCAACTGGCTGGTTTCATACAGGGGCAATCCCACTACTGCACTATAACTGCCCTCAATACGGGTGACAAATTGCCCACCCAGTCCCTGGATACCATAGCCGCCAGCTTTATCCGCCGGCTCTCCGGTATGCCAATACCAGAGAATTTCCTGCTCCGACAGGGATTTGAAACTTACATCTGTGATGACCAGCGACTCATACAACTCGCCCCGGTATTGGATACAGACCGACGTCATCACCTGATGCTTTCGATTACTTAGCGACTGCATCATGTTGCTAAAGTCATTAAAGTCCGCAGGTTTACCCAGAATGACACCATCAATGACTACGGATGTGTCAGATCCCAACACCGCGCTGTCCGCACAAACAGTCGATGCCACTTTTGTTACCTTTTCTCTTGCCATCCGTGCAACATAATCTGTCGCGCTCTCCTGCGTCCAGGGCGTCTCATCGATATCAGCAACTGACTTTTCAAATGACACATTTAACTGGGTCAGTAGCTCTGCCCGGCGTGGAGATTGGGAAGCAAGAATTAGCATTCTCTATCCTTTTAGGTCACGCGAAACTGTCGGCGAACCTTACGAAGTAATAAAAATAACCAAGGCCAAAGTAACATAGATGTCAGTACCGGCCACAGGTACTCAAACAGGAACAGAACATCGGTAAGTAGATGCTGGAACCAGAACACAACCAAATGATATAGAGCACTGAGGATCCCAATGACTACAACCTGTTGCAGCACAGAATAGTTGCGCAAACGTTGATAATTGGCCGCCAACACATAGATGCATAAACTCATGGCAAAGGCATGCACACCTAAACTGGTACCAAGCAAAATATCCAGCACTATGCCATTGAGAAAGGCCACACCAACATTGACCCTGTTCGGTAATGCCAGCGCCCAATAAGAAATCACTAACAGAACCCATGTAGGACGATAGAGATCTGCCCAGGCCGGCATCGGCATGATCTGTAATATCAATGCAGCAATAATGCTAAGAGCAATCACGTAATGGCGCATTATTCCTGCTCCGGTATTGCGGGAGAGCTCGGGGCATCGGCTGTCCACAGCAGCAACAAATATTTAATCCGATCCAAATGAGCCTTGGGTGTCAGTTTTACCTGAGCAAACGGGCGACTTTCATCACGTACGATACTGCTGACCGTAGCAACGGGATATCCCTCAGGAAACACATTGCCCAGGCCAGATGACACAAGCTCATCGCCAACGCGGATGTCGGCACTGTGCGCCACATGCTCCAGATTCAGCTCATCTAAACGGCCAGTCCCAGCAGCAATCAAACTCAGATTATTTCGGGCAATACGTACCGGAATCGCATGGGTCAAATCAGCAAGTAACAACACCCGACTATTAGTGGTACCTACCTGCATCACCTGCCCCACAATCCCCTGATCATCGAGCACCGGCTGGCCTTCATAAACCCCGTTTACTGCACCTTTATCAATCACGATTTGGTGGCTATACGGGTTATTATCGACAGCCATTAATTCGGCCACCATTTTGCGTGCATCTTTGTGCACAGGAGAGCCAAGTAATCTGCGTAAACGATCATTCTCAGCCTGAAGTAACTCGAAACGTTGAAGCTTCTCGCTCATTAACGTGGCTTGATGAGTTAAGCGCGCATTTTCTTCGATAAGTTGCTGTTGCGAGGTGAACTGCGTCGCCGACCAGTTAAGAAAATCTCCCGGCAAGTCAGCAATATACTGCAACGGACTGACGATTGAATTGAGATAGACCCGCACAGTGCGGAAACTATCCAGTTTGTGGTCCAGCACAATGAGTACCAACGACAGCACCAAAGCCAGTGCTAGTCTGTGGGGTAATGAGGGTCCACGAGTAAAAATGGTATTCATTTACTTAAACACACAAGGCGGCCTATGCCGCCTTGCCCACAAAATAGACAGGAATTATTCGTAGCTGAACAGATCGCCACCGTGCATGTCGATCATTTCGAAGGCTTTACCGCCACCACGGGCAACACAGGTTAATGGATCGTCGGCAATCACAACTGGGATGCCCGTTTCTTCCATTAGCAGGCGATCTAGGTCTTTCAACAAAGCACCACCACCGGTTAATACCATACCGCGTTCAGAGATGTCGGAAGCCAGCTCTGGTGGAGACTGCTCTAGCGCGACCATAACGGCTGATACGATACCTGTCAGAGGTTCCTGTAATGCTTCGAGAATTTCATTGCTGTTCAACGTAAAGCCACGTGGAACCCCTTCAGCCAGGTTGCGACCACGAACTTCAATTTCTTTTACTTCTTCGCCAGGATAAGCCGCACCAATTTCATGTTTGATACGTTCCGCAGTAGCTTCACCGATAAGTGAACCAAAGTTACGGCGAATATAGTTGATGATAGCTTCGTCGAACTTATCACCACCAATACGAACAGAAGATGAATACACCACACCATTCAAAGAGATAATCGCAACTTCTGTGGTACCACCACCGATATCAACAACCATCGAACCCGTTGCTTCAGATACTGGCAGGCCAGAACCGATTGCAGCGGCCATTGGTTCATCAATCAGAAACACTTCTCGAGCACCCGCACCCAACGCTGACTCACGGATCGCACGACGCTCTACCTGAGTAGAACCACATGGCACACACACCAGCACACGAGGACTTGGACGCAGGAAATTATTATCATGTACCTGCTTGATGAAATGCTGCAGCATCTTTTCAGTCACGTAGAAATCGGCGATCACACCGTCTTTCATCGGGCGAATAGCTTTAATGTTACCAGGCGTACGTCCCAACATACGTTTGGCTTCGCTGCCCACCGCGGCGACACTCTTAGGTCCGCCGGCACGCTCTTGCCTGATCGCAACCACAGAAGGCTCGTTCAGAACAATTCCCTGGTCTTTAACGTAAATTAGCGTGTTTGCTGTGCCGAGGTCGATGGATAAGTCGTTGGAAAACATTCCCCGAAGCTTTTTGAACATGAAGAGACCGCATCCTATTTGGTATGAAATTCTAATCTGCTAACTTTACCAATGCCCCCCCAATTCAGCAAGATAACAGACGTCCTGATGACCAGAAAAACCGATAAAAGCGTTGGTTATTGGGTATAGACGCAAATAACAGCGTTTAACACGAGCAATAAACAAAAATCCCGGCACCAGGCCGGGATTCTCAATACTTAGCAAGCGCCAGAGTTATTTTTCACGTACGACACGGAAACCGATGTAGTTAGCACGGAACACTGGGTCCATTTCCATACGTGTGGCTGAGCGAGCCAGGCGCGGTGCAAAATTCCAGGCGCCACCTCTGACAACCGTGCCACTTTGAGCGCGAGAACTGTTAGTCCATTCCCAAACGTTACCCACTGTGTCATATAAGCCGAATGGGTTGCGCTCAAAAGAAGCAACTGGGGAGCTGCTCACATTTGACCACTGACTGCCACACCAGCCACAGTTCGCATTATCTGAACCAACACCTTCACCCCACCAGTAATCAGATTCCTGGCCGGCACGAGCGGCATATTCCCATTCTGTTTCAGACGGCAGACGATAGGTATGACCGCTGCTGGTAGATAACCAGTCAACATATGCCTGGGCGTCCTGCATGCTGACGCACACGACAGGGTGAGATTCTGTCTGGTTGTAACCAGGAGCACGCCAGTTGCGCTGCTCAGAGTAAATCGCCTGACCATCTTCATAAGAGGCACAACCTTTACCTTGTTCAGCTTCTGTCACGTAATTGCTGGCATCCACAAATGCTTTGAATTCCGCCACAGTCACTTCAGTAATACTAATACCAAAGGAATCTGTGATTTCTTTACTTTGTACCGGGCGCTCATTGGCTAAGCCAATTCCGCTGATATCTCCCATACGGAATGTACCAGCTGGCACAACAACCAGTTCAGGGCCAGGCTTATCGTCATTCAGGATATCCTGAATTTTTTCGCCTTTGGCAAAGCTGTATTTTGCGCGCTGCAACTCAACTTTCATGGTCTGACTTTCTGTCAGATTCACCTTTTTACGGTAACTTTCGTAACCACGCTTAACCACTTCAACATCATGCTCACCAGAAGGCAGTGTGATTTGCAGCTTGGTTGAACCATAGCTCACGCCATCAATGAAAACTTCGTCGTCATACACGTTGGAACGAATGGTCAGTTCATACATGACAGACTCATCCGTGGATACTTTCTTCGCCACAGGGGCAGCTTCAACAACAGGTTTAACTTCTACCTGACTGGAAGCTACACAGTAACGTTTATCCAGGCCTAACAGTGCGCAGCCTTCGTTACGTTTCAGGTTACCCTGCAGTTCAACGGCCATTTTTACGTTGAAATTACCTAAGCCACTGAAGTTGTTATCCACGACTTCGCTACGCAGTACCTGCACGTAAGCGTCAGAATAAGGACGACGACGTTCAACTTCTACCGCTTCACTCAACCCTTCATAAAGTTGATCGAGGAAACGCTTGGAGGCTTTTTGTTTAGCCAGGGCTTTACCACGGTCCATACACTTGGCAATCGTTTCATCACGATCACAGGCAACGTTATGGCTTACCTGAACCGTTTCACTGCGGTTAAATTCGGTATACAGGCGATCTAAACGCGCACCATTTAACTTCTCTTTTAATCCTTCAAGAGTATTAAGCAGGGCATGCTGAGACAGACGCGCCTTTTCAACTTCCTGTAGTTTGGATTGCCAGGCGTTGTATTTGTCGGTAATGGCGTCTTTTACAGCCGTATGTGTACGCACTGCTTTTTGATAGTTTTGCTGCGCCGTAGTGATATCAACGGAAGGATCTTCCACCATGCGTTGATACTGCAAATTCATTTCGATTAACGCGGCTTGTCTGTCTGCATCTGCCAGGGCGGCATTTTCACGCAGTTTTTCCAGCTCGGCTTCCAACGTTTTGGCGGTGGCAACTTCTGCTTCCAGGCTTTGTTTATAGTTATTGTAATCTGTCTGTTTTTGCGCGATCTGCTGTTCGATTTCCGTAACACCAGGAGTTGCAGCCTGTGCCAAACCTGCGGTGACGGAAATAGCGCCGACCATTGCCCAATGTGCTATTCGATTCATTCTTCCATTCCAAACTAATCGCCAACTGGCAAACTGCGTATTGTTATTATGAGGATGGGACGCGTTAGCTTTCTAGTGACCGACTCACCAAACCCACACATCAACCCCCTATGCTATTGAGTTGACGGGAAAAGCGCAAGCGCCATCGTCCTTTCGCCGGTATATTCATTCACACTATGGTGTCAGTCTCAGCTAAAGTCCACGCCAATGCAAAATCCTGTCATTTCCCCGATAAACCCCAAATGTCACCTGTGCCGACGGATAATCCAATGCATCCGTGCTACAAAACGCCAAACTGGAGCAAATTACTCCATCACCATTCCAGTCAATATTTAAATACTCTGCCCAGGCAGGTGCGCTCGCCGGATATAATGACAAATATAAACTTCCTACGGCACCAGGCGACGACAACACTAAGTCGGCACTGTCGCTTAACCCGGCACTTAACATGCCTGCTGCACTCGGACTCCCCACTAGTGCCGTTAAGTCAGTTTCACCGTCAGCTGTCAAAACAACATCTCCGTCAGCATAAGTCATGCTGATATCTGTGCAGTAATCGTCACCGTTAGTTACCCACTTGCCAGCACTGTTTAGGTATTCTGCTGTCATGGGCACCCACAGACTTTCAGACTCAGGGCCATACACACTGGTAAGATTTAATCTGCCGTAACGCATGACTGAACCGGAAATGTTACTAATAACAAAGTTCAGACAGCTTGTGTCTGTCGCAGTGGATTTGTAACACACACCGTCGCTGTCAGTTAGCATGTCCGCACCAAAGGTCATATCAACAGATGCCTGGAAAGGCACAACAGGTGTGTAAGCCGTACCCGCACTATCCGCCTTATTGTAAGTAAACTGGGCATTCGCAATGGTGATCACGCCTGAACCATCATAATCATCATCACCACTTAACTGCGGGCTATCCCCCAGAGATATCACGCTGGCATCGCCATAACTGGTATAACTGGAGCTATCGGCATAACCCAAACTTGCCGTCATGCTGGCATCACTGACACTGAGGTTCCAAAAATCATTACCATAATTATAAGTAATATCACCCTCGGCATTTTTTGCCGTCAGGCTAATCTTGGCAGGATAACTGGTGTCAAAACTAAGCGGCTGATCCAGGTAGGTAAAGGTGCCACACGCGGGTAAAAGCTGAGGCGTCTGCTGCAGTTCAACCGAAAAATATGCAGGAATAAAACGCCCCAGAGTCAGGTCATTGCCGGCTATGCTTGCGCCCAGATAGTTCGCATCCTGCACCGCCAGATTAACACGCCCAACTTCGCTATATCTTGCCTGAGCGTACACATACTCGCCGTCACTAAAACCCAGGCTGGCACTATCAACAAAGCCCCCTGCCAGTGAACTTACCACACTATCACCAGAGGCATAATCCAGTGTTCCCTCAACGCCATCTGTGGAGGGCAATAGGCGCATCAGGCTCCATTGCAACTGCCCAGGCTGATAATTTGGAAGCAGCCCTCCGTTATTGCCTAATGCTGAAACCGTAAGGGTAAAGTCATCTCCAGCTTGCCAGGTGCTGGTTGAATCTGTCAGGGCTGACGACGAAACAGACAGCTCTATTTGGGCAGGCACTACATTGATACTGGCATTGCCTGATTCAATATTTGCACGATCTACTGTGGCACTGGCATACAGGGTTAATTGTCCGGCGTCTGGAAAATACAGGGAATCCAGGCTGGCAACACCATCGCTGTCGAAGGTCAGATTCAGCTTTTTACTGGCACCGTTAGATTTTACCGCCGACGATATGGGCTGCAGCGCAGACTGACAGCTCGAGGGGGAATCACACTGATAGCCTAAGGTCACCTGTTGTGATCCCTGCAACAAGGCTGCGCAAACGCCATTATTGTCGTAAACAGCCCGTAAGCTAACATTGCTGAAATACGTTTCAGCTAACTGATCAGGCAAGCTACTGTCGCCAGTACTGCTATTGATAAATTCAAAACCGGCATCGGCAAATGTAAGATCGCATGTCTCTGCCGAGCCGTTTACGCATTCTAATTCACCGACGGGATCGGTATCGGATAAAGACAGTGTCACAGTCTCCGCCGTGGTATGGGACAAACTTACCGTAGTAGAGCCGGTAAAGCTGATCGTATCTGACTCAGCCAGACCAGAAGGCGATAAGGTAATCGTACTTACACTCGTCGATTCTTCGCTGCAATCCGCATCCAAACAGGCCCGAATCACAATATCTTCAGACTCGCAGGTTAGCCCTACGCCATCCATCTCAATCTGATAGTGGTCGATACTGCTGACACTGCTACTGCATAAATCACCATAATCTACGGAATTCACATTCGACGACTGGAAAGTCACCGTAGAATCAGTCCCAAGACTGACGTTTTTTGCCGTTAATGCACCATAAACATAACTGGCCGAGCCAATGCTGGCATCACCGGTACAATATATGACCGCTGAGACTGTCGCATGATTGTTGGTCGTAAATGTACCGTTTACATACAAAAATAATTTGCTGGCATCGCCTTCGACATTAATGCCTGAGCTATTAATGAATCCGGGAGAGCCAATACTCAGATTATTGTTAACCAGGATCCGGGCTGTCCCTGAGCCCTGAATGACCACTTTCACTTCAGAGTTAAACGATAAACGTTCAATCCAGTAAGTGGTTCCCCCCTGCAAGTACAGGGTTGAGCGGTACCCCATCGACAACGACGTGATGTAGTATTCCGTTTGCTTGGAAGAAAAGGTCAGTGTGGCATCACTATTGGTTGAGATATTGCGGTATCGATTGGTTGAGCTACCAAGCGTTTTAGCTTCCTGATAGGCCAAAGACTCATCTTTACTGCTGCCTGAGATCTGAAAGCTCCCAGGGTCAATACTTTCCACGCCAGTCACCCCAGGATTGGCAATACAGTCCGTTGTCGAGCAGGTTGGCTGAGTTGAGCCGCCATTTTTAGTCACACTGGCAGTACTCAGTGAATTGCCTGAGCTGTGGTATACGTATGAGTTATAGCCAAAGTCGATGTTGCCACTATCCCCATAGGTGGATAACGCATTCGGAAATACATTGCTGCACTGACCGCCCGTACTCATGCCGCCACCGGGCGTCCCACCACCAGGTTGAGATCCACCACCGGCACCCCCACCAGAACCGCCAGTGCTGCCGCCAACGGCTTTGCTGCCTCCGCTACCTGAACTCGCCGCGGCCACATAGTACGGCGACGATACCATGGTAAGTAAAAACAACATCAACAGGCTAAATCGACCCATTATAAGGCTCCGTCTACTTCAATGGTGCGGCTCACCAAACGCTCATCATTAATTCGACACTGACCGGTGGATTTAAACCGATAATAGGTTACTTCATCCTCTTCCCAGCTGGTACAACGGGCCAGATAACTGCAGTTTTCCAGGCCGGTGACGCCACTGATATCCTGCCAGTCAGAGCTATCGTCAAGACAGACAGGAGTGCCATCATCTAACGGAAACGCATCCCGTAAACTAAATTCCAATCCTGACCTTGCCGCATTTAATGCCCGCACGCCATACACCTCATATACAATCGAGGTAGAAGAGGAAGACAACATACGCATCATTGCCATAGCTAACACACTGATCACGACGATCACAAAAATGGCCATCACCAGCATACTACCGCGCTGGCACGTCTGAGGATTAGGGGACATTGACAATATGCACCTCATTACTCAATACCACCTGATCACCATTTTCGTCAAAACGCAGCAAAATATGAGCAAAACCATTACGCGTCAGACTGGCATCATAGATTCGAAACGGGTCATCGCTGTCACTTAGCTGATTTAACGGATCATCAGACAGCTGATTCGCCAGATTTTCAGCCATCAATACTCCGCCACTCACATGCAAAGGCTGACTGGCACTGAGGCTATCTTCATGTCGGTAGAGTTTTCCGCCACGAGCACAATAGCTGATAGCCTGATTCACTATATATAAACGTGACGCAGGCGAAGCCTGCACAAATTGCCCGGCAAAGCCCAGCTGCACCAGGCGATCAGAGGAATCCGCTTCGCGCGTGCTGCAATCACCATCGTCATCTGAACAGCTTTCAATCAACTGCCTGTGGCCTTCGCTGGTATCGTAAACAGCCGCATTATTAATAGGGTAGACGACTGCATAGTCATCAGACGCAGGCAAATAGACATTGCCGTCGATATCGAACAAATCAATAACGCTCGCCTCAGAGAGCGAGTTGCTGGTCAGGGGTAATTCGGTGTAAAAGGTGCTCCATTCAACAGGCACAAATTGCAAACAGTGCACGGCACTATTGCCGCTCAAACGCACGCTCCCTGGCAGGGCATTGCGCAATTCGCGGTTAATTCGTTCATTGGCGAAACGCCCCGCACTGAGCAAATCCTGTGTGCCAGACACGGTTGTGTAGATCTGACTGCTACTACGCAAAAATCCACCGACACCGACGCCCACAATTCCCAGGATCACAATAACAGTGATCAACTCAACCAGAGTGAAACCGCCTGCAGAACTAAGCCTTCTGCTCATTAGTAGTTACTCCGGTAACTACTGAAGGTTAGCGCCTGACCAGATGGCGTTGTCACCACCAGATTAATTAGCTTATCGTTAGCACTGGCATAACTGACCGCTACCTGCACACTAAACCCGGCGTAAAGATATTCGCCATTTGCGCTGAGTTCGTCGCCCATACTATTTGTAATCCGCGGAGAGGTACTATCGGAGGCAATAAAGCCATTATAATCATCGACATCATCATAATCGGCACGATCTGACTCTTCCGGTCCCAGACTAGCAGCATCGGTACACTCGCTGGCCCCGGATTCGCCACAACGTAAACCTGTACCACTGCGGTCGCTGTTTTCATCAAACGACTTTGCCATGATTTCGTTGAACATAGACTGGGCGAGTTCCGTCGCTCTCACCTGATAAATCGGGTCGATACTTCTTACCGCTTGCGGCGCCAATAAGCCAGTGATCACTGTTAATGCAATTGCCATTACTAACATGCCGATGACCAGTTCAATTAAGGTCACACCGACACTCAGAGGTTTGGGATAGCGTAAGGTCGTCATTCACAGGCCCCCTTATGCACAAAGCCTTGAGACTCTACACATAAAGACAAAGAACCTGTACTCGTCACCGCTAGCTCACAACCGCTTGCGCATATGCTGTCACCTGCGGCATCAATAGGTTGTCCCAACGCGTTGAAGCCGATGGATGACAGCCCCCCAGTATTCAGAGAGATGCCCATAACAGTCAGTTCATCGGCATCTGTCGTGCTGTAACCGGGATCTGTGTAATCCATGCCCGTCCCATCCAGGTTGAGGGCTGGGGCATATGCAGAACTGGTAAAATTAATTTGATAAGGACGCGACAATGAAGTGTCCATCATGGCTTGAAACTGCATATTTCGCAGTGCCTGAAGCAGGTTATCCCTGACCGCATATTCGTTAATTCCGGTGCCGCTTTGCCAGCGTGCAGAAAATGACACGGCCAAAATGCCCAACAGCAGGATCACAGTAACAAGCTCAACCAGGGTAAAGCCCTGTGTCCGCGAAGTTGGAATATTGAATGAGAAAGCAGTTGATTCAGACATAGATACCTCAGGAATACACTGCTAACTCAACAAGCTAGCCACCGGGTGCAAGTAAACGATTGACGCTGAGATCCGGTTCCTGAATCAAAATGGGTAGCTCTGATAACTCTAGCGGTGTTTGCACCGCAGCCCATGGCCCTGGCTGGTCCGAAAATACAACCTTCTGAGGGTGAGTCGAAACTGGTTCGATACTCAACAGCGTGGTGAAAATGGAACATATTAACCCGCCTTCTAACATTTGAATTCGCGTCTTTCTGCTCACTGAAAACATGGGTATCCCTTGTTATTTTAATTGTTGTTGCCAGTATCCATACCAGCCTCCGCCTCTTTACCGGTCAAATATATGACCAATCAAGGGGTATTTTCAATAGTTCGTTATTTTCTGTTTAACAACCCGAAACTTCCACCACAACACTCGCAGGAGAATTAATGCCCGTAGCTCGGATATACCTAACATAGCAGCTGTCTGATATCGTCATCCCCGAAGGCGAAAAATACACCGATGAAAAATCACTTGGGTATTCCGCATACCAGTCAACATCGTCTGTTTCTGTGGTACTGAAATCCAGATCAACAAATTGCTTAAGGTTAGTGCTGGTAACGTTGGGATAGCCATATCTCACGGCAATATCACCAACGCCATCACCATCTAAGTCAACCGTTGCAGTTGCATCTTTATTCAGCCCCTGCATGGTGGCTTTTGCATAAACTAAATTCGCGCCGCCAAGTAATGCAGCTTTAGCACCATCCAATAACGCAGCCTTCGCATCTGACTGAAAATCCATATACTTTGGCGCAGCTGTCACAGCCAAAATGCCCAAAATAACGATAACAATGATCAGCTCAATTAACGTAAAGCCTTTTTGCTGCATATGCTGCCTTAAACGGTCTGATACGAGGTCGGACTCTTATAGTGTAAACGATGGGCCAAACTACTCCGGTTCGGCCCAATATCCCCCAAATTAACAGCCCGATGACTCAACGGCTACAGTCGGGGCATCGCCTGATGAGGTCGGCGCCGTGTAACTGACATAACAACTATCGCTCAGTTCTTTGCCACCTGGAGAAATATACAAAACATCGCTATCAACTTCTGCAAACCAATCGTTGTCTGTTGTGGTTGTACCCGTTGCAAAGTCTAAATCAACAAAATAGGCTAAATTCGCCACCACCGCTGTAGGGTATCCAAAGGTCGCGATAGTCTCATCTGTGCCATCACCATCTACATCCACATTTGCGGCGTCACTGGTATTCTCATCATTTTGAACACCTTGCAAAGCAGCTTTAGCAAATACCAACTGGCTGCCCGCTTGCAACGACGCTTTCACACCATTCAAGGTGGATTCAGTCGCATCACTTTGGATGTCAATAAACTTGGGCGCTGCAGTGACTGCCAAAATACCCAAAATAACAATTACAATAATCAATTCAATTAACGTAAAACCGCGTTGCTGCATTTTTTTGTCCTCAACAATTTAGTGGTTATTTTTATTTTATCTTAAAATTTCGTCATTTAGTTATTACTAAAAACAATGACCTGCCCTAAACGCGGATCATAAATAAACCCATTCCCCACAGTATCATCTGTCGGCTGACTGGTTTCATTCTTAATGGTCTGAGTCAGATAGTAATAACAGACGTCATTGCCACCTGAGCCAGTGCCATCAGAATTTCGGGTAAAGTAGCGATAGTTTTCAAACGGTTGATCACTCCAATCCGTTGTCACACTAGGCGCACTTTGCAAAATCAGATTAAAAATACTCTCACAATCCAACACAGTAATCGCTGTATCTTCGGTACTGCTGTCATTGCTGGTTTGCCCAGTGGGATAGCCCGTATCCTGATCAACCCCCACCTGCACGCCATCCATGGTGACATAGGTGACATTGGTGCTGGAATTCTCCTGTGGTCGGCCTTCCACTTCCCACTCGGCTCGCACTAAGCCAACCCCGGTGGCAAAACCTCCGGCAACACCTTCGACGGTGGCATCCTCAGCATCTTCAGTAACATCAAGCAAACGCGGTAGTGCAGTGGCAGCCAACAGACCTAAGATCACAACAACGATCACCAGTTCAATCAGTGTAAATCCCTTCGCTGACTGAATCTTTTGTGCGCTAATTGAATGCTTCAACAGCATATGAATTATTCCTCTTGCTTTTGCTCTTGTAGTTTATCGGAACGTACCACTTGCCCCGTATAGACCAGATAGTCGAAATAAGGCCCGGTAGACAATCGAAAACGGCAGGTCGATGAAAGCGCACTGCCCGTTAATTTTACCCCATCATAATAGTCTGGAATTACCTGAAAACCTTCAATATCCATTGGTACATTCAAAATCATCTTCCAAAGTTGGGCGCAGCCGTCCTTATTTGGGGTAAATCTGGGCCATCCTAGGTGGCTCATATTAATGGGGCGTCGATCCGTTTCCTGTCCTTCCTGGTTGTAGTGCACTAGCACTATCATCTGCGGTCGACCTTCCGATTGCCACTGCCAATGGGCATTATTTACACTTTTTACAAACTGCGACGCCAGCATCTGCATATTGAGCAGTTTTATATCCGGTTCATTACGGTAAAAGTAACGCAACGCCGTTAACATCAGCACAAAAAACACAACGACAACGGTGACATTAACAAACCAACTGCGCATGCGTTCCTGTCCGACTTGCTGACGATCCATCGCTAACTTCTGCCCTTGTAAGCGTTCATCATGTCCCACATCGGAGTGAAAATCCCCAACGCAAGGGTCAGTACCATTACTGCAACAAACCCGATTAAGATGGGCTCAATTTTCGATGTCAGGCTCTTGAGATCGTAGTCCACTTCACGCTCGTAATATTCCCCGGATTCCTGTAACAGCTCATCCAGGCGACCCGTTTCTTCACCAACATTAATCATTTGCAGTACCAACGGACTAAATAATCCACTGGCAAACGCTGCTCGAGACAGACTTTCACCTTTTTCAACCGTACGACGTATTTCCCTGATTTTAGTGCCCACAAAGGCATTCGACACGGCATCCGCCACCAACGACAATGCGTTAGGTAAGGGCACACCAGCTTTAATCATCATAGAAAAGCTTCTACAGAAACGTCCAAGAATAATACGTTCAAAAATACTACCTATAATTGGCAGTTTTAGTTTGGTTCTATCCCATTGCCAAATACCCTTTTCGGTATTCAGGTAGCGTTTTAACAATACGATCCCCAAGCCGAGGGCGATTAACATGTGCGGCCAATAATGCATAAAGAAATTGGATGAACCAATCAGGACTTTTGTCATCACCGGCAAGTCAGCCCCCAACTTGGAGAACATGGATGCAAATATCGGAATTACCATAATATTTAGCACCACCATAGCAATGCCAATGGCAATCAACACAAAGGTTGGATAACGAGTAGCGGTTTTAATTTGCTTACGGGTTTCCTGCTCCCGATCTAAATAATCAGACAGTTGTAAAAAAGCCTCATCGAGTTGACCGGTATTCTCTCCCACATGCACGATACTCACGAACAATTCGGTAAAAATGTCGGGGAACTGGTGCAGTGCTGATGACAAATTGCGGCCACGTTCCAGTTGGTCAGCCACGCCGCGTAACGCCTGTGCCATCCGCTTAGAGTGGGTAGTATCCGCCAAGCCGTTCACCGCTCGCAGGATCGGAATGCCTGAACGCGTGAGTGAATACATCTGACGAGCAAAGATAACCAGATCAACCAGCTTTACGCGCGGCGTAAAAAAGTTAATCTCGGCGCTTGTATCTAAGCTTTTAGCATCGGTTTTTGCCGGGGCAATATTTAACGGAATCATATCTCGTCCCATTAAAATACTGGCAACCGCGGCCTGATCATTGGCTTCCATTTGGCCGCTGCGCAATTCCCCCTGGCGAGTCCGCGCCGTATATTGGAAGTTAGCCATCTCCCTGCTCCCCGGCATCCGGTATTAAGCCATCCACCAGCTCATATTCTGTGATTGGTTCATCGACAATTTCGGATACTAGTTCCACCAGTTTCAATACTTCTTCAACTGTGGTCATCCCCATTTTTGCATAGGTCAGTGCGACCTTTGCCAACGGCGCATATCCGGGACTCTTCAGTGCTGCATCAGCAAACTCAGCGGTATCGGCGTTTTTCAACGCTGTCATCATGCCTTCGGTCATTTCTAACAATTCAAAGACGCCGATACGGCCTCGATAGCCGGTGCCATTACAACTCTGACAACCAGCACCATGCTGGAAATGAATCGAGGCCACGTCGTTATCTAACTGACGCAACCAAACTAATTCATCTTTAAGGGGCTGATAGGATGTTTTGCACTTATCGCAAATGCGCCTCACCAGACGCTGGGCAATAATCGCCCGCAGAGAACTGGCCACCAGATAGCCAGGTGCGCCCATATCAAGTAAACGAATTGCACTGCTGATTGCATCGTTGGTATGCAGTGTGGATAACACTAAGTGACCCGTTAACGAGCCACGCAACCCTATCTCGACCGTTTCCTGGTCGCGCATTTCCCCCACCATGATGATGTCAGGGTCCTGACGCAAGGTGGTGCGCAGCACATTGGAGAAGGTCAGACCGATTTTACCGTTAACCTGTACCTGGTTGATCCTCGGTAAACGATATTCCACCGGGTCTTCAACCGTAATAATTTTCACCTGGGCCTGATTGAGCTCACTCAGCGCCCCATACAAAGTGGTAGTTTTACCTGAACCGGTTGGCCCGGTTACCAAAATCATACCATGCGGCCGGGTCAATAAACTGCGGAAACGCTTGAGCATAAGTGCTGGCATACCGGTTTGTTCCAACGTTAGCAGACCTGCAGATTGGTCTAGTAAACGCATAACAACCGATTCTCCATTTTGCACCGGCATAGTCGATACACGCACATCTATCTGGTGGCCTTTGACCCGAATTTGGGTGCGACCATCCTGTGGCAATCGTTTCTCAGAAATGTCTAATCCCGACATTAACTTAAGCCGCAATACCAACGCAGATGCAATGTTGCGCTCATTGATCACATGCTCCTGCAACACGCCATCGACGCGCTGTCGAATGCGCAATGCACTGACATCCGGTTCAATATGGATATCTGACGCTTTGGCCTGTACCGCATCCTCGAAAATTGACTGCAATAAGCGCGCGACTGTAGTGTCCTGTTCACCTTCAATCCCGGAGGTGAAATCAAATTCGTTTTCATCCTGATACTCTTCTGCCAGCTCATGGGCAAAAGACGCTATTTCGTGGGTTCGGCGATAAAACTGATCAAATGCTTCAAATAACTGGCTCTCACTCACCACCGCCAGCTTGATTTCTTTAGGCAGCATTGCTGACAGCGTATCAACCGTAGCAAGGTCTGCCGGGTCGCTCATAGCAACTAGTAAATGACTGCCTTTGTCATCAATCACCAACGCTCTGTGGCGCCGGGCCTGTACTTCAGGTAAGAGTTTTACTGCATCAGGAGAGACGCGATACTGACTAATATCGATCAAAGGCACATTCAGGTGGCGGGAAAGAAACCCTAGCATCTGCTGTTCGCTTACCATCCCCAGTTCAGCCAGGATATAGCCTAACTTACGACCGGATTGCTTCTGTGCCGACAACGCCTGCTGCAACTGGCCTTCACTGATGATGCTTTCCTGAACAAGTAAATCACCGAGACGAATTTTGGCAGGCTTCATAGGTCCCCCGCCAACACTTGAATACGCTGTTGCACAAATACGCCAATTTCTTCACCCAGCATATCCAGTTGCTGGGCTTGCCTGTAAGCCTCAAGCGCAGTCTGAGGTTGTGCCAATTTATCCTGAGCAATGCCCAGGCCCAACCACCATTTTGCTTGTTGCGGTTGCAATAAGGTCAGTTCACGATAATCAGTACTGGCACTTTCCAATTTACCAAGTTGCTGGGCCAGTGAAGCACGAAAAGACAGGTAGTCGACACTGTCACGCTCACCTGGTTGTTTCTGTTGCAGTAAGACCAAGGCCTGAGGCGCGTTATTCTGCTGGACTAATAAACGTGCCAGCATCATGCGTAAGTCCAGTCTCTCTGGTTGTAATGCCATACCCTGCCGCAGGTATTGCCCGGCCCGCTCTGTTTGTCCATCAGCATACAACAGTGCCGCAACTTTCTTCCTGACCTGAGTGTGTTCAGGCTGTATGGATAAGATGGTCTCCATGGCCTGTATCGCGGTTTGGCTATCGCCCTGGGTCACCGCCTGATCCGCCTGTCGACGCAAACTGGTGATCTTATCTTCGCTGCTATGAGCGCTGACCACAAAACTGGCATCATCTGCCGGCATCTCTTCAACTACGGGCTGCTCAGTATTTTGCAGTTGCGGTTGCGGTTGCGGTTGCGGTTGCGGTTGCGGTTGCGGTTGCGGTTGCGGTTGCGGTTGCGGTTGCGGTTGCGGTTGCGGTTGCGGTTGCGGTTGCGGTTGCGGTTGCGCAGCAGTCTCGCTTAACAACGCGACTGAGTCAGTCTTTTCTCTGGCAGGTAACAGATTATCTGTCGTCTCTGATTCTGCTTCCGTTACTTCGTTACTGACAGCAGGAGGTAACGCTTGGGTCACCTGCATAGGCTTACTAGGTTTAGGGACGATCGGAGTAACAGGCTCCACCAAAGATACAGGTTGCTGTACTTTTGCATCGGTGAGTTGCCACTGCCATAACATGCCCCCAGTCAAAGCAATAAGCAGCAAGAGCAAAAGGCCAATAATAAGAATTGGTAACACAGATTTCTTTTGTGGTGGCTGATAATCGGCATTTAAGCCAGCGTGTTGCGTCTGTCTTTGTTCCAGGTCTTGCAACATCTTATTGATTACGCTCATAAGACCCCTTGCCATACAAGTGCAGCACATATACCCACGACAATCACAACTAAAGAAATCCAGGTTAACCAGCCGTTGGATTTTGGCAATTCAGCGGCTTCTGTATCCGCAATCGCCAGACGGACATGCTTTGGCGATACTTTCTGCAATCCTTCGCCATACGCCAGCATCAAGGCTTTATGACAGAGTACATTGACGACCCTTGGCGTACCGGCAGAAGCTTTAAATAACAATTTACAACATGTGTGATTAAACAATTCGCTACCCTGATATCCGGCAACGGCCATACGGTGGCGCACGTACTGATACACCTGATCGGTATCCATCAGCTTTAGGCAGTAAGAAAACGTAATTCGCTGTTTTAACTGGCGTAATTCTGGTCGTGATAACTTTTCGTCAAGTTCGGGCTGACCAAACAGCACCACTTGTAACAACTTCTTCGACTCCGTTTCCAGATTCGTCATTAAGCGCAACGCTTCAATGCTTTCCATTGGCAGAGCCTGAGCCTCATCGATGATCAGCACCACATTACGTTGCTGTAAATGATGCTCGACTAACTGCTTTTGAATGCGTTGGGTAAACTCCTGCTGATCGGAATTGGCAGCAAGGTCGACACCTAACTCAGCCGCTACCGCACGTCGCAACTCTTCCGGGGATAGATAGGGATTGGGAATATAAGCCGCCACAAAATTTTCTGGCAATTCGTTTAAAAGTTTGCGGCACAGCAGAGTTTTGCCGGTGCCGACTTCGCCCGTAACCTTAATAAATCCTTCGCCTGCAGACAGTGCCGTGGTTAGCACCGCCATAGCCTCTTTATGGCTGGGCAAACCAAAGAAATACTGAGTATTAGGTGTCAGGCTAAAGGGCAGCTCTTTGATCCCATAATGCGTTAAGTACATGGGCTTATTCCACGTATAACCAGTCGGCCATATATTCCCTGCTTTGCTGTAACTGCTGACGCCAGGTATCAGGGCCAACCACGGTAGGTTTTAACAGAATAATCAGCTCTTTCTTCACTTCCTGTTCCTGACGACTTTTGAAGAGCTCGCCCAGCAACGGAATACTGCCCAATAAAGGCGTTTTCGAGTGGTAATTCGATTTTGACGTCTGCATCAATCCACCGATCACCACAATTTCACCCGAGCGTGCGTGAATCACCGTGTCGGATTCACGAATATTACTTTGTGCCAAGGGCAGCACATATTCTTCTTCGTTCAGGGTAACGGTTTTTTCTTGCTCTTCCGTTTCAATCACCGACGGGTGTACATGCAATAACACGCCACCATTTTCATCAATTTGGGGCGTTACATCCAAGGCAATACCGGAGAAGAAAGGGGTCAATTCAATGTTAGGCACCACTGACGTTGTGCTGGATGACGTGGTGGTCTGGCTGGAAACGTCCGTAACAAAATATTCGTCGTCTCCAACCTTAATAACTGCCTTTTGGTTATTGGTTGCCGTCACGCGTGGACTGGAAAGTACCTGTACATCGCCCTGAGTTGACAGCAGCGATACCACCCCCGAAAAATCTGCATTTAAGATCGACAGGCTGGTAATGCCGCCAATAGAAGCAGAAATCTGATTACCAAGGCTACCGGCAGACGTGTTAAAACTGAATTTCGTATTATCTGCACCAGAGGCAGAGATCTCGCTCCAGTTAATTCCCTGCTGATAAGAATCATCCAGAGACACTTCAATAATGCGAGCTTCCAGGATGACCTGACGTTGAATGGTCTGCTCAGATATTTGCAGGAATTTTTTCACCACCCGCAATTCATCCGGCATGGCTTTTACTGTGACCATGCCAGCCTGAGGCAACACAATCACACTGCGTCCGTCCTGGTTACCAATCAGGGTCGTCAACGTATCTTTTAAGCCTTGCCAAAAATCCGTATCCGTATTGGTGTAGATGTTAGTGCCGTTACTGGAACTGTTATTGCTGTAATTGTTGCCCGTCGACGAATTGCCCGTGTAGTTATTCAATACGTTCGAATTACTGGAATTACCATTGTTGTAGCTGGCGGTTTGCGATACGCCACCCGATTGAATACTGGTTTGAGTTTGGCCATTACGCTTCATCAGCAGATAGTTAACCGAGAAGGTCTCGGTGCGAATACCTGGCGGATAGACCTTATAAATATTGCCGCGTTTTTGGATTTCGTAGCCATAAATTTCGCTGACTAAATCGAAAATCTCATCCAGGCTAACTTGCTTAAGATCCAGACTAATCTTACCGCTGACCATAGGATGGATCGCCACACTGTATGGTGAATCTTTAACTAACCCCGCAAAAAACTGGGTGGCTGCAACATCGCGAGCATTGATATCGTATTTACGTTCGCCCATTAAGGGCATCAAATTACCGCTGCTGTTCGGCAACAAGGCCTGATTTACCGCATCAGGTACTTGTTGCAAAGCGCTAGGCTTATCATTGGCCTGGGTACTATCCGTCATGGACGCTTTGATTAGTGCATCCATTTTTTCTTTTTCGTTACTCTGACACGCACTCAATGCTAACAAGGCGGTCAAACTGATAAGAATCCTAATACCCATCGTTTGCTTCTTTTATAAAGGTTTGTGATTGCCCTAAGCTAAGGGTCATAATGTCACCATTTTCTGTCTGGATTACCACGTTGTCCGCCTGAATCTGCCTAACACGGGCCTCTCCGATAACATCCCCGGTCGTTACCAGCAGATTGTTAATAACCGCAACCTGATGGTCATCACGCTTAAAAATTGCGCTAAGATAAAAGCCATCACCCGTCTTTTCTTTTGCCGATGCCATTGGCTTAGCCCGAAAATCAGGCGGTCGGGTAGGATCACGTTGTTCCGCAGTCACCATAAGGTTCACACCTAAAGATAACAAAATAAACATCCACCTACGCATCCTTACACTCCAATAAAAACACTGCTGGGGCTTAAGGTGTAAAGCTCTAACTCTACCTGCGCCAAGGGATACTGCGTCACCTGATAATCAAATTTCTTCCAGTAAAATTGCCATGGCAATGTCTCAATTTCCTGCAAACCCTTTTGAACATCAAAATACCGGCCTTCTAACACTAACCGAACCCCATGCTGATAAAGACCGACGTCTGTATCTTTGGATACATCATTGCTGTCGGGATGCATTGCCACAGGCGCAATGGAGGTCATTTCAATCACATTTAGCTGATGTAGCTTCGCCAATACCCGGCTCAGTACAGGTGCCATTTGACGTGGCAGTACAAGATTACTCGTCTGCTCCTGCAAACTGGCATCCAATTGCGCGATTTGGCCACTTAAACTACGGATATTGTCCGCCAGAACCAGATTAGGATCTTTGGCTAACTCAGCCTGCGACAACAACACATTCGCTTGTACATTTTTACTGTTGGTTTCGGCAGACATAATTTGTCGCTCCAGCTTCGCGACCATATTCATTGACGGCTCAATCAACAGAAAAAACAATAAACAAAAAATACTTACCAAGGTCGCGATAACAAGCAGGCCTTTCTCACGCGGCGTTAAGCTTACGAAGCGCTGATTCAGTTCAGCAAAACTGTTATTACTTGCCATGTTGCGCTCCCTTACTGGGTTTAACACTTTCCGGCTCTGCGCTCAGTACAAACTGCAGCTCATCCTGACTATCACGATAAATACGTGCAGTGGCAAACTCCTTGCCTCGTAAATAATCACTCGCGCCCAACTGAGTTAACCAGTTCGGCAAACTATCAGAGTGCAGCACTCCACCTTCTAATCTGAGTTGCTGCCCATTCAGTAAAATACGGGTTAACCAGATGTCATCATTTGTATTGTCAGCCAACGCCAACATAAGATCAGAAAAGCCTCGACTTTTTAGGCCATCCTGACCTGCGAGTTCCTGCATCAGCGCTTTTCGTCCCTGCAGCTTCTGCTGCAATTCGCTCTGCGTCGCCGCCAGTTGCGCATCTTCATGTCGTTCACTTAATAACTTACTTAAAGATTTAAGCTGTTGGTCCAGACTCTGCTGTTCTTGATTCACCAGTTTAAGTCTGTGTTCTAACCCAGCTTCCTGACGTGCCAGACCCACGTACCAGGCAAGTAAAACCAGCAACAGTGCAGAGGCCAAAGTCAGCAAAAATGGCAAATGGATTAACTGGTACTGGCCCTGAAGCTCCTGCGTATATAAATTAACCCGCGTTTTCATTATGCCACCTGCTGCAATTGTATCAGCGCAGCCCCGAGGCTAATGCTATCGCGCGAAGCAAACTGAGTTTCAGGCGAACATGGCAGTTCAAGTTCATACAGAGCTACATTTGCACTAATGTTGTTATTCAACATAGCAGCAATTTGTGTCACGTTTCCCTCGGGTAGTATCAGCAAAATATCTTTTACCGGGGCCTGCCGTAGCTGGCTTTCAAAGTAATCAAGAGAACGCTGCAATTCGATACTTAGCGCATCGATACTGCCCATTGCCAATTCCTCTTCCGACAATTGAGACAGATTTTCATACCCCTTGAGACGTCGGCTAAAATACAACACTCCGTTTTTGACGATGCTCATGATCATTTCACCGCCTCCACGCTGATAAAGTGTCATCACCGCACCTTCCGCTTTAATCGGCAATTCACACAGGGCTAGTTCTTCGATGGTGACTGACGCGACAGCCAGGCCAGCATCATCTAATTCTTGAATTAAAGCCAACAGGGGCGCACGCTCGACAGCAACCACATTGATTTTTTCGGCACCGGCCATTTGCGCTGGGATATCAAAGTATTCAAGCACCACATCATCCTGACTCAGAAGCAGATCTTTCACCTGCCACTTTAAGGCCTGAGTAATTTCATCCGCGCCAACGGCCGGTTTATCTATTTGAAGTAACTGGTATTGATTAGACGACAAAGACACATGACAGGGACAATTTCCCAGGCCATTTTGCTGAATATAGCGCTTGAGTTCCTTTTGCCATTCAAACCGAGGCAAGGTGTGTTGCAGCATCCACTTTGGATGACCAGAAACCTTTTTAAGTACGCTCAACTCAAGGTTACTTGCGCCCATGCGTAGCCCTAGAGACAGAAAGGCCGAAGGTTTCTTGAATTTTTGTTTTAAAAGTTCGCGCCAGCCTTTATGCATAATGAGAATGTCAGCGTCCTTAACAAGGTTTTATTACATCATATAGGCCGTAAATTTGCCTATAAAAATGATAGAGTTAGCAACAAAAACCTTAGCACTACAGCGAGTTAAAATACACTGAGGTTTGCAAAGATTTACTTGATATCTGTCACAATTAGGCAAAAAAAAGCCTGCAAAAATGCAGGCTCCTTAAAATTTATCACTCTACGTAAACGCTAGAACGGAATATCGTCATCAAAATCGAAGTCAGGTTCTGCCATTGGACGCGGAGCCTGTTGGCCACCACTCTGAGGCTGGCTGTAGCCGCTACCTTGCTGAGGAGCCTGCTGACCGCCCTGATTTGGGTATGGCTGGTAAGACTGACCACCGCCCTGAGGCTGGTTATAACCGCCACCTTGCTGAGGAGCCGATTGACGCGGCTGATAGTTACCGCCGCCACTACTGCCACCTTCCTGACCACGGCCACCCAGCATTTGCATCTGGTCGGCAATGATTTCTGTGGTGAAGCGGTCCTGACCTTGTTGATCCTGCCACTTACGGGTTTGTAGTTTACCTTCAAGATAAACTTGTGAGCCTTTACGCAAATACTCGCCAGCAATTTCCGCCAGACGACGATACATAGTGACACGGTGCCACTCGGTACGCTCTTGCATTTGGCCTTGCTGATCTTTCCAGCTTTCACTGGTGGCAACGCTCAGATTCGCTACTGCATTACCGTTAGGCATATAACGTACTTCTGGATCCTGGCCTACATTACCTACCAGGATAACCTTGTTGACGCCTCTACTTGCCATGTCGACTCCTAAACTCTCATTCTACTTTTAGTGCTTGCTTGGCCTGCTGCAAACTAAACTCTTTGCTATCCACTTTCAGATACAAGATGCCGCTATCAGGCACCAAAGTGATATCTTTTATCCCGGCAATGCCCGCTAAACGCTGGCTAATTTGGGATTGTGTCCAGGCAGTTAAATCAACTTTTAGTGTATAACGTTTTAGGGGTTCAACGCCATTCAATCCTTTCATAATCAACAGCCAAATAATGCAAATACCTGCACCTATGGCGAAAACCCAATGACTGCCAAGGGCTTGAGTTAATGAACCGGAAATCAGACCACCAAGAAACGCGCCAAAAAACTGGAAACTGGCATAAATGCCCATGGCAGAGCCCTTTTTACCCGCAGGAGCAATGCTCGACACCAGAGCAGGGAAATTGGCTTCCAAATAATTAAATCCGGTAAAAAATAACCACACCAATGCCACTAACCAGCTAAAATGCTGAGCTTCTGCCCACAAACCTGCAAACGCCAGTAACAGAAGACCAATGGCCAGTAACAAGGTGGGTTTTACCCCGCGCTTACGCCCCATAGACATCAACAATCCGAGACCAATAATCGATGCTATTAACACCGGCAGATAGATCAACCAGTGATCCTGTAATTGCCAGCCAAAACCGATTAATAATCCAGGTACCTGCACAAACAATAATGTGATCATCATATGAAGAAGAAGCACACCAACATTCAGGCGCATTAAACGTCCATCGCGAAATAATGTCGCAACATCCGCTAAATTCGGCAACGTGTCACCCTGAGGCGCCAGGTGCTGACCACTTGGCACAACAAATAACACCAGCGGCATACACAACAGAGCCAGTATGCCGGTAATGGCAAAGATGCCCTGCAACCCAAAATGGTTGGCTACGATTGGCCCCAGAAGCACAGCCAGATAAAAAGAAAAACCAATGGCAATACCGATAATCGCCATCACCTTACTGCGCTGGCTATCGCGACTGACATCCCCCGCGAGCGCCATAATCGCCCCCGCAATTGCACCGGCCCCTTGTAAAAAACGTCCAATGGTTAGCCACAGCATAGAATCAGCCATGGCTGCCACTAAGCTACCAACACAAAACAGACTTAAACCAAACAGGATAACGGGTTTACGCCCCCATCTATCGGACAACACGCCCATCGGGATTTGCAAGACAGCCTGGGTTAGACCATAACCGCCTATGGCCAGGCCAACGAGCAGAGGAGAGTAGTCAGGAAAGTCTTTCGCCAGTACTGCCAGTACCGGCATCACCATAAACAGTCCCAACATGCGCAGCACATAAACAGCTGCAAGAGACAAAGCGGTACGGATCTCGGTCTTATTCAAGGTAACTACGCCGGTAAAATTCAAAATCTGGGCGCAAAAGTCTACCACATTTTGCGCAGGGCTAAAGTCAACTGAGTCGATTGCTACGACCGAATTTAGCTATCAGGAGACGAATTGCAGCTGTGGGTCATTTCATACAAATACTGGTTAAAGATACAGACAGAGCATAGAGCTAATTCGTCGAGTGTGTAATACTGCTCTTTTTCAGGCTTGAAGCGAGACCCAATGGAAAAGATAGCTGTTCGCGGTGCCCGTACACATAACCTTAAAAACATTAATCTGGAACTTCCCCGGGATAAGTTAATTGTCATTACAGGCTTATCCGGTTCCGGTAAATCATCTCTGGCATTTGATACACTATATGCTGAAGGCCAGCGACGTTATGTAGAATCCCTGTCAGCCTACGCCCGCCAGTTTTTATCGATGATGGAAAAACCGGATGTAGATCATATCGAAGGCCTGTCGCCGGCCATTTCCATTGAGCAAAAGTCGACCTCGCACAACCCGCGTTCAACCGTAGGGACCATTACCGAAATATACGATTACCTGCGCCTGCTGTTTGCCAGAGTTGGTGAGCCGCGCTGCCCAACCCATAAAGTGCCTTTGGATGCGCAAACTGTCAGCCAAATGGTGGATCGCGTATTAGAAATGGAAGAGGGCACCAAGCTGATGCTGCTGGCGCCAATTGTAAAAGATCGCAAAGGCGAACATGTCAAAACCCTGGAAGGGTTAGCAGCACAAGGCTACATCCGTGCCCGCATCGATGGTGAAGTCTGTGATTTGTCTGACCCACCACCGCTGGAAATGAATAAAAAGCATACCATTGAGGTGGTTGTCGATCGCTTTAAGGTACGCGAAGATTTGCAACTGCGTTTAGCGGAATCGTTTGAGACAGCGTTAAGTTTATCTAACGGCACCGCCACGATAGCCTTTATGGATGAACCGCATAAGCAAGAACTCGTATTCTCAGCAAATTTCTCCTGCCCCCATTGTGGCTACAGCATGGCAGAGTTGGAACCCCGACTGTTCTCCTTCAACAACCCAGCCGGAGCTTGCCCAACCTGTGATGGCCTGGGCACCAAACAGTTTTTCGATCCTATAAAAGTGGTATCTAACCCTGAATTAAGCTTATCTGGCGGGGCAATCAGAGGTTGGGATAAACGCAGTTTCTATTACTACCAAATGCTACAGGCGGTGGCAGAACATTACGGTTTTGATTTAAAAACGCCGTTTGAAGTGCTGAGCAAAGATCATCAGGATATCGTGCTGTATGGCAGTAAAGGCACCTCGATCAAATTTAAATATATCAATGATCGCGGCGATATCATGGAACGCAAACATCCCTTTGAAGGGATTATTCCAAATATGGAGCGTCGCTACAAAGAGACCGAATCCAACTCGGTACGCGAAGAACTGGCCAAATACATTAGCATGCAGCATTGTCATAGCTGTGGTGGAAGCCGTCTGCGCGAAGAGGCCAGAAACGTATTTATCGACCAAACCAACCTGCCACATGTGGCCGATTTATCAATCGCTAATGCCTTAAACTTCTTTGAGGGTTTAGAGCTCAGCGGCAAACGCGCCCAAATAGCAGAGAAGATCCTCAAAGAAATTAACGACCGTCTGAGTTTCCTCGTGAACGTTGGTCTTAACTACCTCAGCCTTTCTCGCAGCGCAGATACCTTGTCAGGTGGCGAAGCGCAGCGGATCCGATTGGCCAGCCAGATAGGCGCAGGCTTAGTCGGCGTTATGTACGTGCTGGATGAACCCTCCATTGGCTTACATCAACGTGACAACGAGCGTCTGCTGAGCACCCTGCGTCATTTGCGTGACCTGGGTAATACCGTTATCGTGGTAGAACACGATGAAGATGCGGTACGAGAAGCCGACTACATTGTTGATATCGGTCCAGGAGCCGGTATTCATGGGGGGGAAATTGTCGCCGAAGGCACCCTTGCAGACATCATGGCCAGCGAACACTCGTTAACGGGTAAGTACCTGTCTGGTCGCGAAAAAATTGAAGTGCCGACAGTGCGTAATGCAGTTAAAAACGATCACTGGATTGAACTCAAAGGGGCAACAGGCAACAACCTGCAGGATGTGACACTCCGTATTCCTACTGGCGTGATGACCTGTGTCACCGGCGTCTCCGGCTCAGGTAAGTCGACCCTGATCAATGATACCTTTTACGCGATCGCCCACCGCGAATTAAACGGCGCGACCGTGACCGAACCCGCACCTTATGAGGCAATAACCGGTCTGGATAAGATGGACAAAGTGGTCGACATTAACCAAAGTCCGATCGGCCGCACGCCGCGCTCAAACCCAGCTACCTATGCCGGTATCTTCACACCGATTCGGGAACTGTTTTCCGGTACTCAGGAATCCCGCTCCCGCGGCTATAAGCCGGGCCGTTTTAGTTTTAACGTTAAAGGCGGCCGCTGCGAAGCTTGTCAGGGTGACGGTGTGATTAAAGTTGAGATGCACTTCCTACCCGATATCTATGTGGCCTGTGATGTATGTAAAGGTAAGCGCTATAACCGCGAAACTCTGGAAATCCTCTACAAAGGTAAAAACATCCATGAAGTGCTGGAAATGACCGTAGAGGATGCCCGTGACTTCTTTGATCCGATCCCGGCCATTGCGCGCAAGCTGCAAACCCTAATGGACGTGGGCCTTTCATATATTCGTTTAGGTCAGTCCGCCACCACCTTATCCGGGGGCGAAGCCCAGCGGGTGAAACTGGCGAAAGAACTGTCTAAGCGCGATACGGGTGAAACCCTGTATATTCTGGATGAACCTACCACAGGTCTGCATTTCCACGATATTAAACAACTGTTGCAGGTATTGCATCGCCTGCGCGATCACGGCAACACCATAGTGGTGATTGAGCACAATCTGGATGTGATTAAAACTGCCGACTGGATTGTCGATTTGGGCCCAGAAGGCGGCTCAGGTGGGGGCCAGATCATTGCTGAAGGGACCCCTGAAGACGTCGCTGAGCTGACGCATTCTCACACGGCCCGCTTCCTCAAACCAATGCTGAAGCAGGCATAACAGGAGAGTCGAATGTTTAGCGAAAATTTTAAAGTCCGCTTTTACGAAACCGATGCACTTAAACATGTGAACAACAGTGTGATAGTGCAGTGGTTTGAATCGGCTCGCGAACCGGTGTTTGAGATCTTTAGCCTGGTGCGTGATTTGGATAACTGGCCACTGATTGTGGCCTCTTATAAGGTCGACCTGCTCAAGCAAATCTATTACGGTATGGACGTTGAGATTCGCACTTACATTGGCCGCATTGGCAACAGCTCTTTCGATGTCTATCAGGAAGTCTGGCAGCAGGGACTGAAATGCTCAACCGGTACCACGACCTTGGTCCATTTTGATTATGCTAGTCAGAAATCAGTGCCGTTAACAGAGCATCATAAACAACAAATGCAGACTCATCTTTACCAATTAGAGTCTGCTTAACGATTGCTTACTGAGGCCTTGGCAAAAAGAACTTTGATTCTTGTTGAATCTCAAAGTAGTCGCCAGGGCCACCGGCTCGCAAAATAGGTTGCGCCAATGCGGTTTGATATATGCCATCTTTAAGCAAGTCATGACGTATATGCACACCCACCACTTCTCCCAACACAAGCCACGTATTACAAGCCACACCATCCGCACCCGTCAATTGCACAATCTGACTTAGCTTACATTCCATTACAGCCGGACTGGCTGCCACATGGGGAACCTTAACCAGTTGTGATGCGCGCTTTTCCAGCCCGGCAAGCTCAAATTCATCCACGTCATGCTGTACTGCTCGACAACTTTCGTTCATTGCTTCTGCTAAGGGCTTAGTCACTAAGTTCCAGCAAAACTCCCCCGTTTGTTCAATATTACGCAGGCTGTCTTTATACCCTACGCTGGCAAACCCGATGATAGGAGGCGTGTAGTTAAAGGCGTTAAAAAAGCTGTATGGGGCAAGATTCGCTTGCCCGTCAGCGTCCATTGAAGAAATCCAGCCGATAGGACGCGGAGCAATCAATGCATTAAAAGGATCATGCGCCAGGCCATGGCCATCGCTCGGGCGATAAAAATGAAAATTCGACATATCTCACAAGGTTCAGGTAAAGAACAGTGACACTATGTTTACGTGATTATGGGCCACCTAACAAGATGAGGCCCGAGAAGAAAAGGTATCTCGCAATAAAAAAGGGCCAAAATCAGCCCCTTATCGTGATTACACTTTAAACTGCTGGGTAATCGACTTGAGATGTTTGGCCAACTGTGCCAACTCCCCACTTACCGATGCCAGCTTAGCCGAACGGCCCGACGTTTCTTCGGTACGCTGATAAATTTCATCCACGCTATCACTGATCAGTGCAGCAACGTGCTGTTGCTCACCCGTTGAATGAGCAATCGTGTCATTCATAGTGGTGATTTTACTGATGGTATGGGTTATCGCCTCCAGACTTTCACCTGCCCGATTAGCCGTTTCAACGCTGCCACCCGCCTGTTCGGTACCTTTAGCCATTACAGATACTGCTGAACGCGCTGCACTTTGCAGTTGCTCAATCGTAGATTGAATTTCTTCAGTAGATTGTTGGGTACGCGATGCCAGGGTACGTACTTCATCTGCCACAACGGCAAAGCCGCGTCCCTGTTCACCGGCTCGTGCCGCCTCAATCGCAGCGTTAAGCGCTAGCAAATTTGTTTGCTCGGCAATTCCGCGAATCACCGTTAAGACAACGCCCACTTGATTCGAATCCGTTTCTAGTTTCTGAATCACATCTGCGGTGTCCTGCACATTCGCCGCAAGTTCCTGAATACTGCGCACCGTATGGTCCACAACTGTCTGGCCATCACTCGCTGCTGTCGAGGCATCTCCAGCTGCAACAGCGGCTTCCGCGGCACTGCTTGCTACCGCATTCACACTGGCGGTCATATCGTCCACGGCTTCCTTGGCCTGTCGGGCGGAACGCTGCTGGATTTCGATCGTACGATTCGTCTCTTCCGTTAAGCCATTGAGGTTACCCGCTAATTCGGATAAAGGCCCGGATGCATCAACGATAGACTTCACCACGTTCTGCAACTTTTGCATAAATTGGTTGAACCAATAGACCAGATCGCCGATTTCATCCTGACTTTTTGCTTCTAAACGTACAGTAAGATCACCATCTTCCTGAGCAATATCTTTCAATGAGCTGACCACTTTGCTGATATTGCCTTTAATCTCTAACGCCACCGGAATTGAGACTGCAAACAACAAAAATGTGGTCACTGCACCTAATATCATTCCGGCCCAAACCTGAGTGTTCGCAGCCTCGTTAGATTCAGAAATGGCGCCCTGAAATGCTTTCAAACGCGCATCACGGAATTCAGCAAGAGATAGTGTGGCAATCTCATAGCTCTTGTTCATTTTCGCAGACAAATCAGCCAGTTTAGAAAAATCGGCAGTATTGTTCACCATCGACTGGGAAACGTCATATGCGACTTTATAGTAGTTATTAAAGCTGGTTAGGATTGGCTGCACATCACTGCGCATATCGGCATTCGTTGCACTGATTTTACTAAGTAATTCTCGGGTTGAACTGGCCAGGGTTTCAGCCGTTTTTAACCCTTCTTCATCACCGGTTGTCACGGCTGATGCCAGGGTATCCCGGACTTTCTCCATCTTTACTAATGCATCAGACGACAGTTGCAGTACGGGAAATTGCATATCCCGAGCATTGGCAAGCAACTCAATATTATTGAATGCTGTATGCATCGTCATGGAGAGGTATAAGACGAATGCGGCAGTCCCGATAAAGGGAATTAACAGGATCTTCTTCTTTACGGACATATTTCGAATCAGTTGCATGCTGCTATCCTTTTTGTCAGAAACCGAAAACACTGCTCGGGGGTAAAATTCCCGCCATTCCGACTTTAACATTTTTTTTACCAAAGCATTATAGTTGCTTCATGCAATGAAAGCTCTTAGACCTTTGAATAAGATGCCTTTTTTAATGTATTAGCCGTCAAAAGGGGCTGTGCTAACCGCTTCCATCTGATATCCAACTGTGGCAATTTCACCTTGCCAACTTTCCGTGTGCAAGGTACCTGTTACCCAAATAGGATCGTACAAGCTGTTAATCGGCAAACCCGCCGGAAACTTAACGTGAATAATTTGATTTGGCGGTGGTGGTGGAACATGGATACAGGCGCCAAAATAGGGCACAAGTAAAAACTCCGTGGTCATAGTCTCATCACCTTCTAATGGCACGATAAAGCCTGGAATTTTTACTTCCTGATTATTTAACTCAGACACAACAGGAGCATCCAGATATTGCTGACCCGTCACGTTGTCATGGTTTACCTGTGCTTCTGGTGCTTCATAGCCTTTTGGCACCAAATCTTCCCAATAGATCTCCTGCGGTTCAGCCATCAGATTAGCACTGACAAACACCAACAAACCAAGCAGACCATTGACTAATTTTTTCATACCACTTTCTCTTTCTAACTATGCCGCGAAGCCGTGTCTATCGCCTCAGCTACCATAGAACAAATTAGGCACCGAATCTCGCCTGGCGGGACAGGTGCATTAAAAAAGCCGGCAAATGCCGGCTTTTTTCAATCGAGTGACCCATCCTGAATAGCGTTGACACTTTTCAAACGTAATTTGGAGAGTGTAATGAAATCATATACAAAGCGAACTCAGCGTGATTATTCTCTCGCTTTTAAATTGGCGGTTGTAGACCAAGTAGAA
>LXWE01000399.1 GCA_001660395.1 Alteromonadaceae bacterium XY-R5 | reverse complement strand
CCAATCCTATTACGTACTTTTTCATCATATCATTTTGGCGAACTTAGAATGCGTCATATCTAAAAACACCTGCTTAGCATTTTGATTTTAATAATCACAAGAACAACATATATTAGTTTTCTTCAACTGGCAACCACACCTTCATTTTACCTATTCCTCTATTGGACCAGGCATACTAGGGTATTGCGGTTAACTTATCATTGGAAATGACACTTACCCCTCCCAATCAATCGGGCTGCATTTGCACTTGGAACTGCTCGTCGGACTTTAATTTGATGTTCTCAAAATCTCCTTTATTGTCGATTTCCTCAACCGCGTAAACGATTGGACCGTATTCCAAGGACATTTTGCCCTTGTCCTCTTCCACCAATGGATTGGCAATCACTTTTCTCACCTCCATTGGGAATTCCAAGTTGACAACATCTCCG
>LXWE01000398.1 GCA_001660395.1 Alteromonadaceae bacterium XY-R5 | reverse complement strand
AGCCCGCGTGATGATCAGCCGCTGTGTCGGCTCGTCTGCCGTGTCAGCGGTACGCACATTGTGCGCACCCTCGGCGGGGGTGTGCTGTGTCGGCACAGTCTGTGCCCGGCGCTTGCCCTGGGCGGGCATGAGCCACGAGCGGATGAGGGCCAGTAGAGTTCGCACGTCTGCACTCCTTGTCAGTGCGGGCCATGCCCCGGGGCCGCTTGCATCGGTCGCCGGGGTCTTCTGTTGTGTCCTGCGTCACTGAGCTTACGCGCTATCGCGAAACCGCACTACCGCACTAGCGCGATAGCTGGATTCCGCGTAACCGCGCAGGCTGAGGTTATGGACCTTGATCGCTCCGTTCCCGTCTGGCCCCAGGTAGCGGCCGAACTCAGGAAGAGGCTGGACGCTGGGCGCTACCCGGTGGGTGAGCGATTCCCCGG
>LXWE01000397.1 GCA_001660395.1 Alteromonadaceae bacterium XY-R5 | reverse complement strand
TCCGGCTTTGGCTTCATTGTTACCGCAGCCGGCGTTAAAGGAGATGTTTTTGAATCGAACAACGGAGCCAATGAGGATGATAGTTGGAACCCTATTTGGTATGTAAAGACCCATATTGATGAAGAGGGCTGGACGGCAGAGATGCGGATTCCATTAAGTCAGATCAAATTTGGGAACGCCGAAGACCAAGTATGGGGGCTGCAGGTAATGCGGCGCTATTTTAGAAATGAGGAACGATCCGTCTGGCAGCGTTTGCCCAGGGATGTTTCCGGATTTGTGAGTGAATTTGGGGAACTTCATGGGTTGAAAAACATTCAACCCCAAAAACAGTTGGAGATTCAACCCTATACCGTGGCCAAACTGGAAACCTATGAGGCCGAGGAGGGAAATCCCTTTAGGGATGGGCAAGAAAGTGACCTCACAGGAGG
>LXWE01000396.1 GCA_001660395.1 Alteromonadaceae bacterium XY-R5 | reverse complement strand
TTTTTAAAATTGACATCGGGCAAGATTTCATATTTTAAATAAAAGCTAAAAATACAGGAATTATAGTGCCAAAAAGAGGCAGTCTCTTAATGTTTTCATAAATATGAAAATCGAATCGTTCCATAGGCATAAAATATGGAACTAACCTTTATATTTAAGCAATCCAGATTAATTTTAAATAAAAATGACTCAAAATTTACTTGCACAGGCAGAAGAGTTCGAAAATAGGTCATTGAGCCACATGTCCACCAGCGACAGGGTTGAGGCTTCCAGGGAAGCCAAGAAGCTTATCCTTTCCATCAATGAGATTTATAAAAAGACCAAGGATTCCAAATTAATGGATGTCATGAAGAGTCTTACCGAAAAAAAGCGAAAGATTGAAAAGCGCCTGAAGGGAAAACCGTTGGTTTAAAAGCTATAATATCCTG
>LXWE01000395.1 GCA_001660395.1 Alteromonadaceae bacterium XY-R5 | reverse complement strand
CAACGACCAAAAGGATGCCTTTAACTACAGGGGTGGAAATGTGACCGAATTTTAACATATTGGTTTTATGAACTACGTCATTTTTAGGTTTAAAATATGACTTTGATTATAGTTGCCCGTTAGATTTGATCGTATTTTAGTACTATGGAAAAAAAGGAATTCGATATTATTAAATCCACTGGTGAAAAGACCCGTTTTTCAGTTGAGAAATTGCGAAACTCCTTGAAATCCAGTGGGGCTACCCATAATCTGGTCAATGAAATTGTGGATCAGGTAATGGATGAACTATACCCCGAGATTACCACCCGTGAGATCTATAACAGGGCCTACGCCTTGTTGAAAAAGGCCAAATCTGTCTACGCTTCCAAATACAAGCTAAAAAAGGCCATCTACGAATTGGGTCCTACGGGTTTTCCGTTCGAACGCTT
>LXWE01000394.1 GCA_001660395.1 Alteromonadaceae bacterium XY-R5 | reverse complement strand
CAGGGAGCCTGGGGACAAGGCTAGCATTTTTAAATTGATGCTATAAGTATCCTTGACTGAGATATAGCTACTGTAGCAATGACATAGGTATATAGCACATTATTAACTCATACATGCTTAAGCTTTCCAAGAAGCTAAAATGACATTGTTGACACTGAGAGTGAGATCATTTGAGAGTTCCTATTCTATCATGATCATATTATTATTGTTGTCACCCTGACATAAGTTCACCTGAGACTCTTTGTTGTACTTCCACATATTCTTGACAAAAGTATAGAGTCAGTGACATTTAAAGTAATATCAGCTCAATATTATTGTCAGTCAAGTAACATGAGAAGATACTAATACTGTAACACATACTACTGGTGTCTTTGGGAAAGTACTTCAAAGAATGGTGATAGCAATGTTTTGGTGTAGTTCAATAAATAT
>LXWE01000393.1 GCA_001660395.1 Alteromonadaceae bacterium XY-R5 | reverse complement strand
CAAAGTTTGATGTGAGCCTTCCCTTCCTACGATTCTTGGGTCAATTGACAAGTCATTCTATATTCAACCTGATGCATTATAATACTATGCCCTTATGACTACTTTGGTGGGCAGAGCAGATTTTCAACCCTACAATATAATATAGTGGTGGAAAGGATTATCAAAATTACTGATCCTGCAATCCATTAAATAATTGATGAGCGTCATCAGAAAATAAGTGAGGCTCTGTATGTCACATAGAGCCCATCAATTCAAGTGAAGTCCTGCATGATATCTGGAATGGGCAAAATGATATCATTATCACCCCTGCAAATAGCTATTTATATATGCTAGATGCGATTATACCAATGGTCCTTTTGTTATAACACTGACTCCTTTGGTATAAAGATTCAAAACATGCTATAACTGTAGTTAACAATGCCGACTACC
>LXWE01000392.1 GCA_001660395.1 Alteromonadaceae bacterium XY-R5 | reverse complement strand
ACTTCTTCTTCAGGCCTGTGGTAAACAAATAGCTGATGGACTTGTTCCACACAATTGATAATTTAATGTACATGTACCAGTAGTGGATATTTCTAACTCCTTACCCCCTACATTTGTTTTGATCATGATGACATTGTACTCCTCATCTGTTATGCACGTATCAATGAAATGCCCCACTCCCCCCCTCCCGGGACTAGGTGGGGATTAGTGTGTCTTTCGACCATCTAACTTGGACACAGGGGTGGGGCACTAGTATACTTTTTCAGGTTATAATATCCAAATAGCATACAAAGTAATGGGGTATTAGCCAAAATTTTGGGCCCCAGGGGTGGGGATTTAGTTCCCCCCTATTGGCAAATCCCCACCCTGCCCTGGGAGGGGGGGAGGTGGGGCATTTCATTGAATATATCCCACTTACTATACTAATGCC
>LXWE01000391.1 GCA_001660395.1 Alteromonadaceae bacterium XY-R5 | reverse complement strand
TGGAATTATCCGTGAGTGTGAGTGCTGATACCGTATATTATTGGAGGGTGGTTACCACGGACTCAGAGGGGAATGGCTCCGATTCTGGGGTGTTTGACTTCAAGGTATTCTGATTAGGTCCCGTTGAACTGGTTCATCGTGTTTTTAACCCCTGCAAATACGAAGGAGCGGATAAGTTCCGTGGATTTTTTCAATCGTTCCGGGAGTGTTTTGGCCTCATTTGGGTTCCATTCCCCCAAGACATAGTCCACTTGCCGCCCTTTGCTGAATTCCGCACCAACACCAAATCTAAACCGATGATATTGCGAGGTCTGCAAGGTATTTTGAATATCCTTCAGGCCATTATGTCCGCCGTCACTTCCTTTGGTCTTCAAGCGGATGGTGCCAAAAGGGAGATTGATATCATCCGTAATGATGAGTACATTATCCA
>LXWE01000390.1 GCA_001660395.1 Alteromonadaceae bacterium XY-R5 | reverse complement strand
ACATTAATTTTCAAATGTCCGATGATGAGGTAAAACCCATCATCCGAAGAAAAATTGATGAGTCCATTGTTTCTGCATTTGAGGTACTTCGTGAACGTATCGATGGCTTTGGCGTGACCCAACCCAACATTCAGCGTGAAGGAAATTCTGGCCGAATCTTGGTAGAGCTTCCGGGTGCCCGTGATATTGCCCGTGCCCAAGAATTGTTGTCCAGTACTGCCCAATTGGAATTCTGGGAAACCTATCCGCAGAACAACCAAAGTTTGGGCGCATTTTTTGTAAATGCCAATGAACGACTTAAAGAAATTTTGGAACCAGCTGAGTCCGAAGAAACGGATGATCTTTCCAAACCAGAATCCGAAATAGATTCGCTTTTATCCGATGTGGCACAGGATTCTTTGGATATGGCCCCGGATACCAATCCTTTGTT
>LXWE01000039.1 GCA_001660395.1 Alteromonadaceae bacterium XY-R5 | reverse complement strand
TCCGAAGGGTTTTTCACTTCCCGAAGCCCACTACCCTGCATTTCGTAAATACCCAATTCCGCGGTGGAACCAAAACGGTTTTTTAGGGAGCGAAGGATACGGTAAACATAGTTTCGGTCGCCTTCAAACTGAAGCACGGTATCTACCATGTGCTCCAAAATTTTGGGTCCGGCGATGGTACCATCTTTGGTGATGTGGCCCACCAGAATGACTGGGGTGTGACTTTCCTTTGCAAATTTGATGAGCTCCGCGGCACATTCCCTGATTTGGGAAATGCTTCCTGCGGCCGATTCAATATAATCGGTGTGCAGGGTTTGGATGGAATCGATGACCACCAAATCCGGCTCCAATGAAGCGATTTGTTGAAAGATGTTCTGGGTCTTGGTTTCGGTGAGGATGTAACAATTTTCACTGTTGGGTTGGATTCGGTCTGCCCGCATCTTAATTTGTCGCTGACTTTCCTCTCCTGAAACGTACAGAGTTTTAAAAGGCAGTTTTAAGGCAATTTGAAGGAGGAGGGTGCTTTTTCCAATACCAGGTTCTCCTCCCAATAAGGTCAGGGAGCCGGGAACCAATCCACCGCCCAACACCCGATTGAACTCTTGGTCTTTTGTGTCCAGCCGAAGCTCACTTTCATGGGTAATTTCAGAAACACGGAGGGGCTTGTTGGCCTTTTTGTCTGAAACACTGCTGGCCTTCCAACTTCT
>LXWE01000389.1 GCA_001660395.1 Alteromonadaceae bacterium XY-R5 | reverse complement strand
TATCCATTTTCTATAGGTGTCCCAAATGATGGTCTCCGAAGTAGGCCTAACAATAAGTTCTTCCTCAAGCTTGGCGTCCTCGTCCACAACAATGCCACTGCCATCTTCGGCATTTTTCAAGCGATAGTGCGTCACAACGGCACATTCCTTGGCAAAACCTTCAACATGGCTTGCCTCTTTGCTCAAGTATGATTTTGGGATGAACAGCGGGAAATAAGCATTTTCATGGCCTGTTTCCTTGAACATTTTATCCAACTGGGCCTGCATTTTCTCCCATATGGCATACCCATAAGGTTTTATCACCATGCAACCCCTAACTCCCGAGTTCTCAGCTAGATCAGATTTTACGACAAGTTCATTATACCATTTGGAATAATCCTCAGCTCGACTTGTTAAATTTTTACCCATGTATTGTAGTTTGGCACAAAAC
>LXWE01000388.1 GCA_001660395.1 Alteromonadaceae bacterium XY-R5 | reverse complement strand
GGATATTTTAAATGTGAATGGGTTTGATGAGCGGATGCAATATGGAGGTCAGGACCGCGAGTTGGGCGAACGGTTGTTCAATTTTGGGATTAAATCAAAGCAATTGCGTTATAGCGCTGTCTGTGTGCATTTAGACCACAAAAGGGGATACAAGACGCCGGAATCCATTGCAAAAAATCAATCCATACGAAAAGAGACAAGGTCCAATAAATTGGTTTGGACGCACTATGGCATCACCAAGTAATAGGCGAGGGCATTTTTCTTTTCCAAACGCTTGAGTTCTCTATATCGTTCCAAAACACCCAAAGCATTCAAATAGCATATGGTAATTCCTTTTTTGCCATCCAAAATGCCAAGTCTTAAAATATAGTGATTGAAGAATTTCCAAGTGGGTTTTACCACCATCAAAAGATAGTTGAAATGCTTTTCC
>LXWE01000387.1 GCA_001660395.1 Alteromonadaceae bacterium XY-R5 | reverse complement strand
ATAATAGTCGTCCTACTAGCTTTATCAACTTCACATGCTAAAATTGTTTTAAAACCAGCTTTCTCAATCCCGATATCCAAACCCATCGCTCCAGAAAAAAACGAAAGTGCTATTGGTTCGTTAAAATCAATTTTATTAGAATATTCTTGTTTAGATAAATTTTTATCTTCAGTCCTTCCACAACTATTTGTGGACTTATAATACTCTACCTCTTCTTCATTAATTACCCAGGTGTTTCCTATTTTTTCACTTGGTAATTTTTCGTACCTACATAGGTTTCTAACCTGTTGAGGAGTTAAGTTTAATTTTGATGAAGCTTCTTTGATAGTTATTTTGGTACCTTTCATTTTTTCTTTTTCGAAAATTTTTATAGTCCAAAAATATCAAGACTTTTCTTTAAATCCTAGGAAAATAATACTCAATTATTTTT
>LXWE01000386.1 GCA_001660395.1 Alteromonadaceae bacterium XY-R5 | reverse complement strand
TTCGGCATGATTGGAGCAAACTGGACCAAATTAAATTACACCTCAGTGGTACCCCTTTTCAGCTCAAGGTTTGGGAGACCCTTCTTAAAATTCCGTTGGGCGGTTTGACGACCTACGGCTCCATTGCCCAAAAAATTGATAGCCCAAAGGCTTCAAGGGCTGTTGGAACTGCCATTGGAAGCAACCCGGTTGCCTTTTTGATTCCCTGTCATCGGGTAATTCAGTCCTCCGGACAATTGGGAGGATATATGTGGGGCAAAACCAGGAAGAACGCCATTATCGGTTGGGAGGCCGCACAAATCGATTTTGCCCAATAATAGCACCTTGATTCATGGAAACTACAAAAATTGATTGGGCTGCGGTCCATGGAAATCTGCATGAAAAAGGATATGCCATTGTGCCCAGTTTTCTCAACGAGTCGACATGCAGCG
>LXWE01000385.1 GCA_001660395.1 Alteromonadaceae bacterium XY-R5 | reverse complement strand
GAAACTAGTCGATACCGATGGATAAAAATAAGTGCTGTTCTCCTCTGGCAATGTGGATGAATGGTCAAACCTTGCCGTTACATCCACATATAAGGTATTGTCATAACCAAAGGAAGCGAGACCATAAACCCCATCTACCCCTATGCGCTCCTTACGTTCAATCGGTGCATTGGGCAAATTCACAGAATTTGACAATGAGAACAATCCGGGAAGTACGAGCCCTCCATTGGTGGAGGCCCTTATGGAACCAAAATTATTCCTACGGATGTTGGTCCCAAGAACACCACTGATATTCAACTTTTCCGTTATGTATTTGTTGAAATTCAACATCAAGTCATAGTTCATTTCACTAAAATTGATGTTACTTCTGGTGTAGAGACCCACAGCTCCGGCAGTACCTTCGTTCACCCTCTCCTCTTGGAGGAATGAAT
>LXWE01000384.1 GCA_001660395.1 Alteromonadaceae bacterium XY-R5 | reverse complement strand
AGCCGGATAAAAAGGCGTCACCGTTGTTCTGGGAAAAAGTTGTTCCACCCCCAGAGTGGCTCCCCCAATATTTCCGGCTTCATACGCTGCATTGCCGACCAATATGGCAGCAAGGACAACAAGGAGTACAAACTTTTTTATCCAGGGGGTTTTTAGCTCTGTGCGCACCATATCCACGAGGCCCGTTTGGGCAATCACCCCAATTCTACCGGCCATTCCCTGAAGCACAACAGTGGCCAATACAGAAACCAGCAGTGCCCAAATTAAAGCATACCCGAACTGCGCTCCAGCCAGTGTGCACATGGTAAGGGTTCCAGGACCTACAAAGGCAGCTGCCACCAATACACCTGGGCCTATTTTTTTGAGCATAATTTGGGTTGGTTTTAGGGTTTGAATTTAAGAGGATATTGGGACAAACCATGTATTTCATCC
>LXWE01000383.1 GCA_001660395.1 Alteromonadaceae bacterium XY-R5 | reverse complement strand
GGAGAGGACGAGCCTCTCCCCCTCCTTTTCATAGCAATTACTCAGGATTTCCCAAATAGGGAAACATAGTTGATATGTCTGCTGTAAGGGCTACCCCGTCCGAAGTAAGCCTTGGTAAATCGGCCATACCGTCATCATCCAAATCCTGCCCGCTGAAACGGTCTCCTTCGGCTCCACCGAAGAATAAAATCAACGATACATCAATAATATCGTCATTTGGATGTCTTCCAGTAAGGGCCACCTCGTCACCATCCGGAACCAGGATTCTTCCATCATTGTCAAAATCGGTCCCCGGATTAAAATAAGTCGTGGGCAAGTCGGGCGCCACTTCCAGAACATCGGCGGCCAGAACAGTGGTGAGGGTTGCGGCATCCAGCCCTAAAATGTTGTTCTCATAGTTCACATCAGCAGGATCAAGACCCAATTTAAGGGC
>LXWE01000382.1 GCA_001660395.1 Alteromonadaceae bacterium XY-R5 | reverse complement strand
CATTATTTCCCAGAATCTAGTGAATTTCACCAAGAATCAATCCTGCTCCTGCAATTCCACCGCTGATACAATTAGTGTATATGGGCTTGCAAACAACTTTCCCCCTTCACCACTTACCGGGAACCCATTGGGGTACTGATTAATATGACTGCAAATACACAAGAACAGGATGAAGACCACGTCAAATTCATTGAGGAAGGCAATCAGATTTTCTCAGTGCTGTGGCAGTTTGAAACCAGTGTGGCGCACATGGATCAGCTCATGCCACCGAACGAAAAGGAGGTCGCATTTGTCGGCCGTTCAAATGTTGGAAAATCAAGCCTAATCAATGCACTGACCGGCAGGAAAAATCTCGCAAGGACTTCAAACACTCCTGGCCGGACACAAATGCTGAATTTTTTCGGTGCTGAAGGAATTCCCTTGAAACTGGTGG
>LXWE01000381.1 GCA_001660395.1 Alteromonadaceae bacterium XY-R5 | reverse complement strand
CGGTAACCTGTCATGTCCAGAATACATGTGACATAGACTTGGAAGCTCCTGAGAAGAAAGCCCAATTCCCAGCGTCATCACGCAGTTCCAGGGCAACACCACCAAGGAAACCATAGCCCGGCATAGACAAACTTGCTCCCAATAGGAGCAAAAGCATTGTCGCCAGGCCCCAAAAAGCCTGGGGGGCCAACAATTCAAACCTACACATATTATATATATACATACTTGCAAGAGCCGATCTCGCTGCCGTCATCAAAAGCAAAAGTGGCTATGTTTGACTTTATGACTTTATTGGTGATACTGATACTGGTGAAATCGCCTGCAAGGCCAAGACCACCAGGAAGGAGTTGTTTTTGTAGGTATGCTCACAGAATACCTGGTCAACACCACAAAATGCCTTTCCCCAACCAGTCACATCGCTCAGCATAGGCAA
>LXWE01000380.1 GCA_001660395.1 Alteromonadaceae bacterium XY-R5 | reverse complement strand
TACGAAGCATTGTACATGATAACATAGAGTATACTTTTGTTGATATACAATGTAAATACGTGTAGAGTTATGAAGCTTGCATGCTTTGTAGTGTGTAGATGTGCAAATGTATCTACACACGTGTACATGTAGCTTACAGGACAATTCTCTAGCCACACAATTTAGCACTAATGTAGTAGGGTGTGTTGACGACCTTTACCCAATTTATTAGGTAAAGGTCGTTTCTTCGCTCGCACGGGTCTTGACGACCTTTACCCAATTTAGTTAGTCCGTAAAAGTCTAAGCCGATGCACACATGTCATGTACATATAGGCTCATAAGCATGAGGACAAGGAAGCATTTGCCATTGTCTCGGTTCCCCCTCAAGAGGTGAGCCAAGGCCATAGATAATATTAAGAAAGGACAGCACATGACATAGAATGAAAAAAAGTGA
>LXWE01000038.1 GCA_001660395.1 Alteromonadaceae bacterium XY-R5 | reverse complement strand
TTGACCAGGGGCTGTTTCCCAGAACACTTCGGAAGTTACCAAACCTTTTAGATTGCCCTTATCATCACCTACAAATTTTTTGGTGGAAATGCTAAAAACACGCTCAGCACCTTCCTTGTGCGAAGAACTCGTGCGCAAACGCATCGGCCAAAATGGCCAAGGCTGGCCTTCAGGACGGTCTGGGGTTCCTTTGGGCATAATTTCAAAATTGGTCACGGAAACCGCACCTTGCCTAATGGATGTTCCAATACAATCCGAGCCGGTATCACCTCCACCAATAACAATCACTTTTTTGCCTTTTGCCGTTAACTCTTCACCATTATAAGGGATGCCATCCACCTTGCGGTTGTTCTGTGGCAGAAAATCCATGGCTTGGGTCACCCCTTTTAAATCTGCACCCGGGATTGGAAGGTTTCGGCGTACTGTGGCACCACCACAGAGTACCAGGGCGTCAAATTCGTTTTGTAAATCCTTGGCACTTACATCAACACCGATATGGACTCCAGTTTTGAATTGGATTCCTTCTTTTTCCATCACTTCAAGGCGCCTGTCGATGACATTTTTTTCCATCTTAAAATCAGGAATGCCATAACGTAGCAGACCACCTATTTTTTCATCACGCTCAAATACGGTCACCTCATGCCCAGCACGATTGAGTTGTTGGGCAGCAGCCAATCCAGCAGGTCCAGAACCAATAACGGCAACTGTTT
>LXWE01000379.1 GCA_001660395.1 Alteromonadaceae bacterium XY-R5 | reverse complement strand
CTCCACTAAGAAAGCTGAGGACTACATCTTCGGGTTGGTGTTATTTAATGATTGGTCCGCACGGGATATTCAAAAATGGGAATATGTGCCGCTAGGTCCTTTTTTGGCCAAGAATTTTGCATCGTCCATCTCACCTTGGGTGGTCACGTTGGATGCTTTGGAACCATTCCGAATAAAGGGTCCTAAACAAGAACCTGAAGTACTGCCTTATTTGCAATTTGAAGGTGATAAGAATTACAACATCAATCTTGAGGTAAGCATTACCCCCGGTTCAGGCGAAGAAACCACCATTTGCCAGAGCAATTTCAAACATATGTATTGGAATATGAGCCAACAATTGGCGCATCATACGGTAAACGGATGCAACATCAATGTGGGTGATATGATGGCTTCCGGAACGATTTCAGGAAAGGAGGAACATAGCTTTGGTTCC
>LXWE01000378.1 GCA_001660395.1 Alteromonadaceae bacterium XY-R5 | reverse complement strand
GGTAGTCATTGTCAGGGCAGATAGTGTTAGTCATTAACTCTTCAGACTTGTTGCTCATGCAATTAGACAGTCCTATTGAGCCTTAATGAAGCCCAATTTGAGTAAAATTGAAGTCCTGAGAGCTTTTACGAAATCTGCAAGCTGATATAGTACTGGCAGTGTAGATCTGTAGTCTGACTCCTGCGGTGCTTTAATGTTGCATTAACTTCTAAGCATTCCTTCATTATAATATTATAATTTTTATTGAATGGCTTGTAGACTCATCAGAAATTTGAAGCCAATCCCAACAGATAGATATCCACTATTACTATAACCACAAATATCCCACTGGGAGGTATTAATGTTTTTACAAGTGCAATTTACACAGCCAGGATGTGGTTGGCTAGGCACAGCTGCTAATCATCCCTGCTGGTTGACAGTGGAGGTGTGCATGT
>LXWE01000377.1 GCA_001660395.1 Alteromonadaceae bacterium XY-R5 | reverse complement strand
TTTTGTGAAGGAGGACGAACTTCATTGGATACGTCCTGATTTGGCTATAAAAGTGGATGAAACTTTGGAGGTCATGGCACGAATTCGATACCGACAACCCCTGCAACCTGCTACCCTCTATAAAATAGAGAAGGGATTGTATGTGGACTTCAAGGACAAACAATCTGCCATCACCGAAGGCCAGTTTGTAGCTTGGTATATCGATGATGAATTGGTGGGGTCTGGTGTAATTTCATAGCTTCTTAGTATCTTTCGTCATGCTGAATCTCATGGATTTTGACCTTCGTCTAAATTCAAGATAACCATTTAAAATGACGAACAGAATTACGGCACTTTTCGGAATACAATACCCAATCATCCAAGCTGGGATGGTATGGACCAGTGGTTGGCGTTTGGCCTCTGCGGTTTCCAATGCAGGGGGTTTGGGATTGTTA
>LXWE01000376.1 GCA_001660395.1 Alteromonadaceae bacterium XY-R5 | reverse complement strand
AAGTAAGTGGACATTTTGGATGATGTGTAATCATAATCTTTATCCATATTGTGCTACTGAAGGTATGCTCTTGCTTTGACAAAAGTATTGGGTCGCAACATGGATGCCATTGTGGTGGAACATGAAAAAACTTGTAAAGATTGCATTGCTTACATCAAAGAACAGGTACATGCATATTCACTTGCATGAACACTGGACAGTTGAGGAATTGTTTATAAACCCATGCTTCAACATGGATAGGGAATGGCTTTCTGCTCCTTAACACACAACTTTGTTGTCCTTTATTAGCTAAATTGTATAGTACCTGGGGTTTGATCTACTTGTTAGTTCTGGACCAAGAGACTCACATGCATACCATGCTTTACATGTATATGTATTATTGTAGAACTGGTTTTGATTGCGTAATTTAATGATCACGTTTTAGGCTAGTCAGG
>LXWE01000375.1 GCA_001660395.1 Alteromonadaceae bacterium XY-R5 | reverse complement strand
ATGGGTTAAGTCCGGTGCGATCCAAATCAAAAAAGAGGGGTTTTGCCCCTAGCTTCTTTATATAGTGGGACGCGTATTCGGATTCTTCTGGTGCCGCAGTAAAAACATTATAGCCTTCTTTTACAAGTGCAGCAATAAAATCACCCCTAAAATGTGGTAGCGAATTTGCTAATGATGCTATGATCAATATATTTTCACCCATTTATGAATTGAATTTTATATAACTATTGGTATACCATTTTTGAAAACAGTAGAAAGCCCAAACCCTAAATGTATTGTCTTGCTTTTTCATTAAGTGGTTTTTAACCAAAGGCACAATGGTTTCTATGTTAAATAAGCTTTGTTTTTTTAAAAATTTAATGTCTATGTAGGATTCCAATTCTTTACGTAGACCAGACCTTAACCAATCCCCTACCGGAGAGCCAAATCCACTTT
>LXWE01000374.1 GCA_001660395.1 Alteromonadaceae bacterium XY-R5 | reverse complement strand
TTGTTGCTTGGAAATATTCTTCTTTTTAGCCATTGTCCTTGTTTTTTGTAAAGATACAAAATGTTTAAGTTTTTAACTCAAACATTAAACATCTTTAACAAGGAACGGTTACAAGTTTTCTGGATTGATGGCAAGACTCTTGAACAATTTGGCTTTGGTATGAAAAAATTTGTTCTGCATCTCGTTCCGTTTCAGGTAGGCATCAATCAACTTACTTTCCCTTGAATTGACCAAAAACAAGGAACTTTCCCCAAAACTGAACTTACGCTCCTCGGCATCCAATAAGGTAGTGTAATCTTGAACGATGTTAACTATCAATTCATTCTGGGTGATGAACGAATCCAACTCTCGATAAATGGCAATTACCTTATTCTGAATCTCAACTTGCGCGTTATCGCGTTCAAACTCGGCATCCATCAGCTTGAATTTGGCCAA
>LXWE01000373.1 GCA_001660395.1 Alteromonadaceae bacterium XY-R5 | reverse complement strand
GTAGATCCAAACTGACGATATCGGTGCTTCGCAAGACCGGTTCGGTCAGCTCTAAATTGGCGGCAATATCTCCCAAGCGATAGGCATCAAAGAACAAACGCTCCATTAAATCGATTTCTTCTTGGGCGTTAAAATAGCTCTGGTAGCCAATATTGGAAAAATTGAAAAGATTGTTGGGCTTATCCGTGATGATTCGACTCATATAGGAATGTGAGGAAATCAGCTCATCGTCCTCACCAAAGTCAAAACGGCTATCAATGGAAACGAGATTCACCATCTCCTTGATCTTGTCAAAAGCGCGATAGGTAGGAAATGTAATGTCTTGGGTGCATCCTATTATAATAGGAATGATGTTTTCTTCCAGAAGCCCTGCCACAATCTCTTTGACCACAAAATAAGTGTCCTCCACGGTATCACCTTCTTCCACATCGCCAA
>LXWE01000372.1 GCA_001660395.1 Alteromonadaceae bacterium XY-R5 | reverse complement strand
AACATCCCGGTATGCCTCACTGTCATTCCCCCAACGACTTACCATTCGAGCTTGGTCATGATTGGACAAGAAAATGGAGAGCCAACCCTCCTGGGCAAATTCTTGGTCCCATTTGGTGAAGACCTCTTTCATGGTGGCCAAATCATAGCCTTCGTATTTTGGGATGTCCACCCCTTCAAAGGCATAGGCCATATTCAATTCGTTGCGGTCTTGGTCTACCAGTAAATGTGCATCCTCAAAATTCCGTCCAGCACCTTCGGCAACGCTCATTACATCATATTTGCTGAAAACGTGTTGGTTCATCTCCTGTAGATAGTCATGTATCCCTTCTTGCATGGCATAATATTGAATGAAATCCTTTTCAAAACCATCCGGAAATTTGGGAAAGGTGGTATCCTTCGCAGCAAACTGGAATGCATCCAATCGAAATCCATC
>LXWE01000371.1 GCA_001660395.1 Alteromonadaceae bacterium XY-R5 | reverse complement strand
GGTTCAACAGGCTATTCATTGAGCTGTGGTGGCCCTGTGATTGCGCCATCGGCAAAAGCTTTGGTACTTACTCCCATCGCTCCACATAATTTAAATGCACGTCCGTTGGTCATTTCAGATGATACCGAAATTCGATTACGGGTTTCCGGTCGGGAGCAGACCCATTTGGTATCCTTGGATTCCAGGATCGCAGACATTCCCAACGGCAAGGAAATCAAGATCAAAAAGTCCAATTTTACCATCAAGATGATTGAGTATACCTCAGAGAGCTTCTTAAAAACACTTCGGAATAAATTACTTTGGGGGGAGGATAGAAGGAATTGAGCACTTCAAAAACAATAAATGGGGGTAAAATCTGTTTAACAAAGGAGAACATTCATAACAGTAGATCTATAGACTTTCCTTTACGCTTAACATGTGAAATTTTTTGGATAGT
>LXWE01000370.1 GCA_001660395.1 Alteromonadaceae bacterium XY-R5 | reverse complement strand
GCGTGGGCATTTTCAACAAACCTGACAATTTGTGTAAATTCATATCCGTGGTCAGATAATTGCTATTTGAGGCATATGCAAAGCAATGAGCATTTTAAGTTTTCCAATGGGGTTGTATTGGCCTCCTTGTTGGCCGTGCTGTCCATTTGGACTGTTTTCTGGGTCGAGGTAAAATTTGGAATCAATTTTAATGACTACGGTATCTATCCCCGAAAACTATCGGGATTGCAGGGGGTGGTGCTCAGTCCTTTTATCCATGGTTCAGTGGAACATTTGTACAACAACACCATTCCGCTTGCGGTTTTGACCGCCTTCCTTTTTTACTTTTATCAATCAGCGGCGTTACGCGTATTCGTGTTTGGGGTACTCATTTCCGGATTGTTGACTTGGCTGATTGCACGTCCATCGTACCATATTGGGGCCAGTGGAATCATCT
>LXWE01000037.1 GCA_001660395.1 Alteromonadaceae bacterium XY-R5 | reverse complement strand
GAAGGAGCCTGCCGGCCTCATCATATTCGTAATGGGTGCCCAAATTATTGGGACCTAAAATGTCAGTGATTTCATCCCACTGGTTATAGACATAGGAGGTCATTGAAGAAGCTATGGGGTGGACCCTGAAATCGTCCACAATGACAGTGCCATTTGCGGAGGTTACCTTGATTTGGTATCCCGAATTGATATCATCATAAAAATTAAGTTGTACCCAATCCCCGGCGAACACCACTTCCGCTGGATTGTATTCAATAATATTGCCTGCTAGACTTACCCTTACATTCGTATAATTGTCATTTTTGGCCCATAATGATATTTTATATTTTCTGGGTTCATTATGATATACGGTAGATACAAACCCATCTTGTCCATTGGCAATGGAAAGGGCATGCTCTCCCGTATGGGCATCGTTGGTATCGGTCGCGGTTCCTTTTAGCACCCCACTGCCAAAATGGCCCTGGCCATCATCATCTTCGGCACCGGAGTATATAAGTTCGGTGTATGCAGCATTGCAGACAGCAATGGTCTTGGTGTCATTGTACCCCATTTTGGTAGCGGCGAGATTACCGTTGATATCCATCAGCTCCAGAGGGCTTGAAAAATCATTGTATTGGGTAATTTCCGTAAGCTGTTCCCAATCACTGTTGGCTTGGTCATCGCCACCCAAGGTGGTGTTCCAATTGAACCCATCGTGGTTTTTCTCATCG
>LXWE01000369.1 GCA_001660395.1 Alteromonadaceae bacterium XY-R5 | reverse complement strand
AAGTATCCAATTTTTAAATGAGCAATACCAATCGGGCGTTTTTATTGCTTCGGGGCGAAAGGTTCCACGAACAGGTGGAATAATTTTTGCCAAAATTGACAGCAAGGAAAAACTGGAAGACATCATTGCAAAAGATCCTTTTAAACAAAACGATTTGGCGGATTATACCATCACGGAATTTGCGCCAACCAAAACAATTGATGAATTGCGTTTTTTAATGGAATAGTGTAGTTAATTGCACTGTGGGTATATCTTGGAACTGATGTACGCCATTCTAATTTAAACTCATAAACAGATTAGGAGAATTTTGCCATCAAAGGGTTTACAGATGAATTTGAAAGATTTAAACAAAATGACTTCCTCCATGGAACGCACGGGCAAAATGCCCGTTTTGTTCCTTGGCCATGGCAGTCCTATGAATGCCATCGAGGAAAATG
>LXWE01000368.1 GCA_001660395.1 Alteromonadaceae bacterium XY-R5 | reverse complement strand
CTATCCCAATGAAACGTTTCAGGCTACCATTTCGTTTGTGGACCCTTTGCTGAACAACTCGACCAGGACTTTGGAAGTTCGAGCGGATTTGGACAACAAAAAAGGGCTGTTGAAACCGGGAATGTTTGTAGTGGGTGAAATTGAGATGGATGAAAAGTCTTCAGATGATGTGCTTACCATTCAATAAAGTGCGGTGTTATGGACAGGGGAACGCTCCGTGGTTTATGTACAACCAAAGCCATCTGAACCTGTTTTTGAAATGCGTGAAGTGGCCTTGGGAAATCTAAGCAATGGAAGCTACACAGTGGTCTCTGGTCTTGAAGTTGGAGAGGAAGTTGTAACAAAAGGTACTTTTACAGTGGACGCGGCGGCCCAGTTACAAGGCAAAAAATCCATGATGAACAAAAGTGGTGGCGCAACCATGACCGGCCATGAAG
>LXWE01000367.1 GCA_001660395.1 Alteromonadaceae bacterium XY-R5 | reverse complement strand
ACTTATGCAAGCTGGTTATCCGTGGACAGCATCTCTGAAAGATAGGATAGATGAATATTTCATACAACATTATCAGCAGAGCTTCGCTGTTGGGAATAATACTAGCAGCAACATAATAGTTAATGTAGGATATAGTGTTCAATTTTGTGCTTAAAGGCATCACAAACTGTTTATTTAAGTGAAATTCAAGGTTGTTTGCAGCAAACATTCCACTTGTAATTATTCCACAACACACGGCCACTGGTAACAGCCTATAAAATGTTTTGACATCTTCCACCTGCTCTGTTGTGAATGGTCCTCCATACTTACTCTTGCCGAAATCAATTCGACCTATAGCTTCTTCTTCAGCGTAAGTAAAAGCACTTCGAGATGTTAAGTATCGGTGTTTCACGGCATACTTACTAACCTTGTATATCAGCTTAAAGGGGTTTTGTGAT
>LXWE01000366.1 GCA_001660395.1 Alteromonadaceae bacterium XY-R5 | reverse complement strand
CCCAGCACAACTTCCTGACTTTTTAAGAAACATACTTTTTAACGCACCATTCCTTAAAAGGAATGGACCGCCATTAATCACAATTTAAATATTCGGATGAAAAAATATTTATCGGTCATCTTAGCTATGGCCACACTTGCCGTATGCGCACAAGAAATAAAGGATACTACAACAAAATGGTCCTCTGGAAGACCTGATGGGCATGCGCCTATCTCGGTAATGGGCGATCATATGCACGGAAAAGGAGAATGGATGTTTTCCTATCGCTACATGTATATGAACATGGACGAACTTAAACAAGAGAGTGACAACATTTCCACCGCCACGGCCCTTGAAAACTATATTGTGACCCCCATTAGCATGCCTATGAACATGCATATGGTGGGGGCCATGTTTGCCCCCAACGATAACATTACCCTTATGGCAATGGCCAACTA
>LXWE01000365.1 GCA_001660395.1 Alteromonadaceae bacterium XY-R5 | reverse complement strand
CCTTCCCATCAACGATTCCCGGGTACGAGGATATCCTATGGCCCTCGGCGGAAAGAGGTCCAATTTGTCCTTTGGAATGGCAACAACCTCGGCATCCAATGTTTTTAGAATGGATTCCAGCGCCTTTTCCTGCACAGCCTGATTGACCGGTTCAACCACGCGTTGTCCATCCCCTTTCACCGTATAGTTGTAATCCAACCCACCAATTACCTTGGAAACGGCTTCAGTTTGATAGCGATGGAAAAAATACAGTGGTGCAAAAACATCTTCCAAAACAGAATTGGGATCCCCAGTGCGTATGTTGTCTATTGAAGAATTATTGATGGCTGTTTTCCGGATTTGCAACATGCTTTCCAACTCTTGGCTGGCACTTTTTCCATTATCCCACAAATGGGCCAAGGCATGTGCTCCTCCGGTGGGCCTTGCATCTTGATCGG
>LXWE01000364.1 GCA_001660395.1 Alteromonadaceae bacterium XY-R5 | reverse complement strand
AAACCTGCATACTTAACCAACATTTATTTAAGGTAACATCAGATGAATTTCCGAAATGGTATTTCTACTTATGGAGTAAATACCACCTTGACCAATTTATTGCTATTGCAACGGCACACGCAACAACCATGGGCCATATCAAAAGAGGGGATTTAGACGAAGCGATGGTTCTTATTCCATCAGAACTGGAGATTGATGATATGAATATTCATTTTAAATCAGTTTTGGATAAGTTAATCAAGAACAATAATCAAATACGCACCCTCACTACGCTGCGGGATACACTGCTGCCGAAGTTGATGAGTGGGGAGGTGCGGGTCAAAACTTGAAATGGAAAAGAAGGAAGAAATATCAGTTCTATGCTACAAAGAGGTACTTGGAAAAATTCGGAACCAAGAAAACCACTTGTTAATTGGGAATGGCTTCAATTATGGTCT
>LXWE01000363.1 GCA_001660395.1 Alteromonadaceae bacterium XY-R5 | reverse complement strand
ATATCCAGATTCGGTAAGGCAAAATTGAATGGCTTCCGCAGGAAAGGACGCATCGTTTTTTTTCCTTGAAAACCGTTCTTCTTGGGCGGCATACCTTACCTCACCATCCACAATCAGGGCAGCGGCGGAATCGTGATAATATGCTGATATTCCAAGTACTTTCATTTAACTAAAGGTATTCAATCCAAAAGAAAGGATCCATGTGTTGCTTTTATTCTGTTTCCATTGAGATTTCATTACGAATCAAAAGAGGCTGTCTTTTGGGACAGCCTCCTTCTCTACGCAACTAATAACTAACTCAAACTAATTATATGAAATTTACTTAATTACTATTCTAATATCCTGGGTTTTGGTATGCGGCCTTTTCGGCATCGGTCATATCCAAATTGTCTATTTGACCTTGCGGGATAGGCCTTAAGTAATGATAAGGCTGGATTT
>LXWE01000362.1 GCA_001660395.1 Alteromonadaceae bacterium XY-R5 | reverse complement strand
TGTTTCATTATTGTGGATTAAGTTAAACTCTTGCGCAAAAGTAGCATAATGTGCCTTGTTTAGAAAAAACATATTGCTATTGCGACACCCTTATTTACCCTTTCTTATTATGAAGGTGTTCACAACCCTTCAAATATGTGCTCTCAACCTAATTTTAAAACCTTTTTGCAAAAAGAGCCAGATAAGCACAAAAAATGCAAAGCCATATCCCAACAAGGCTCGTGGCAAACTTGCTTGAGATAAGTAATAGGAAAATACAAAACAAAATACTATAAACAACAGATTAACACTGTTCTTAGCCAGCATATCCAACAACACATCCAAGGCGGCCAAAAACAATCCCAAGAACATGTTTCCAAATACAACACCTGCATATCCAAATGCCCCATAAAAATCCATAACACTGTTTATGGCCAATGATCCCTCCTTCTTGGTCGC
>LXWE01000361.1 GCA_001660395.1 Alteromonadaceae bacterium XY-R5 | reverse complement strand
AATCCTTGACCATCTTTTCTCTGACAAACTTTTCTCTGAATTCTTACTAAGCATTTCACTGCATGTGCATATTGTGGTAGGAGTATGTCTGAGCTACCCAATACAGATGGGGATCATATACTGTAGGATGGGTTAATTGTAAGGATCTCTTAATTGCAAATTGTGAGATTTCCTGAACTCACATTCAATAGAGTCACAAGATAAACTTGTGCATATTCCAAAATACAGTACAGGGTCGATAGCTGCAATTATTAGAATAGGCCAAGAGCATAAGGAAGAGAAGAGAGTATCGAACGTGCTATATGCTCTGTGCAAGACGATTTCAGAAAGTCATGTGCCAGGCAAACATTGACCAATGAAGCACGCTATTCAAATATTTAATTGTGGGCATGGTTTCAAGTGCAAGCTAACTAGAGCACCATATCGAGAGAAAACACC
>LXWE01000360.1 GCA_001660395.1 Alteromonadaceae bacterium XY-R5 | reverse complement strand
CCATGCTGTATGGCGGTAAGTGTAATGTTGCTGGCCCTTTGCATCAAACGTATTTCAGCAGGGGATTTTATTATACGACACGGAATTGTAACAGGGTCGCCGCTCACATAATTGAAATGCGGAGCTTCTTTCTGGATACCGTTGGCGATAAAAAAACGAGTCTGTTCTTCCATGGCGATGTTACCGGACAAAATGCCGGCGTCTTTCAACACTGTGGCAATTAGGTTGTAGGGACTCTGGTCTTCTTGCCACACATATACATCTTTTCCAATGGTGATAAGTTCCCGCAACCGGCCTTCTTCAAAACCTGGACAAATGTATGTGACCTCTCCTTCGGCGGGAATTATGGCCGCCAAGGTCCGTTCACTTCGCCCCCAACGGACACCGGTAAAATAGTGCATTGAAGTGCCTGCATCCAATATCAGGGCTTCCATATTGT
>LXWE01000036.1 GCA_001660395.1 Alteromonadaceae bacterium XY-R5 | reverse complement strand
TTTGTTTCCCTCAGGGTCCAATATCCATCCAAATTTACCATAATCATACTCCTCCATTTCCCCGACAATGGTGACACCTTCTTTCTTCAATTCCTCCAAAAGTTCAACCAGATTTTCAACCCTAAAGTTCATCATAAACTGCTTTTCACTGGGTTGAAAGTAGGTGGTATCCTCTTTAAAAGGGCTCCATTGGGTCATGCAATCGTTACCTTCCTTATCTTTCCACCAAAAAGAGCAGCCATATTGGTCGGTGTTCAAGCCCAAATGGGTTTTGTACCATTCCTTGATGCTATTGGGGTCCTTGGTCTTAAAAAAGAACCCTCCTAATCCTGTAACTCTGTTTTTCATGATATTTTCTGATTTAATACTATGATAACTCCTTACTTCCGTTGTAAAACCAATGCGGAAAGCAATGAAATGATGAATCCAATCACAAAAACGGTCATGGACATTACAGCAAAGGAAAATATTGGGTTTGAAAAGAGCTCCCTTTGGGATTCCATCTCGGCCAACTTTGCCTCAAACTCATCTTCAGGGACAGAAGCCTTTAGGGTTTCCACGCTGTGATCGTAATACTCCGTCATAAAGTCGGGGTTCAACACTTCGGTGTAAAAAACATCAAGTATTCCAAATGCCAAAGATGTGATCAAGCTGATTAGAATACCAATGAGAAGCGCCTTTTTGAAACTCACTTTGCCATCATTTTCCCGGTCGC
>LXWE01000359.1 GCA_001660395.1 Alteromonadaceae bacterium XY-R5 | reverse complement strand
GGCCATTATAATTTATTTTGTACCAACGGTCGGTATGATCACCAATCTTTTCCAACGAATTCCCTTGAGCAATAATATTGCAGATTTCTCCTTTTTCAACCTGAAATAAAATGTTGTTTTCCGTGGTACTGGGGCTACTTCTAACATTGGCAACATCCGTTTTTATGCCGAGTTGGTTGGATGAAAGATTTTCAAAGGTGTCGAGTTCTTCAATGTAAAAAGCTTCTCCCTTACCCTCATTCTCATACAAAGCTTTGCTAACATGGTCAATCAATTTTGATTTTTTAAAATTTGGGTTGGCCAATATGTTTTCCAATAACTCAAATTTCTTAGCGGTTGGTTCTTCCATGGCTCTCCAATACAGAATACCCAGTTTAACATCAATTTCATCTTGAATAGCATTGATATCGCCTTGAATCCATCCCTTTTTCTCTCTCTT
>LXWE01000358.1 GCA_001660395.1 Alteromonadaceae bacterium XY-R5 | reverse complement strand
ATTCCAGGCAGCCAATAATTTACTCTTATAAATGGTACTTTTCTTATCTGTTGCACTGAAAAAAAATGACAAGCCTGATTTAATGTGATATCTAGCAATGTGTGCAAACTATTGTATAGCGGGAAACTTTAGTAAGGGTTTTAATTAGGTAGATTTGTTGGGTAAAGATCACCAAATTTAAATTTTCAACTGATAGCCGTTAATTCTTAGAAGACAGTATTGTATACATAGCATCATAATTAAAGGGAGTGTAAGGTTATTGGTACTGTTATAATTAATTTTAGTGATCAATGCATACAAGTAAACACACACACCCATACCCATGGACATGGTACACATGTATACAAGCATGCACAGACATACACACACATACCTAGCATGCATGTGTGCACAAATGCATGCGCACACAGTCACATTGATGCAGTACATATATTTTGTG
>LXWE01000357.1 GCA_001660395.1 Alteromonadaceae bacterium XY-R5 | reverse complement strand
TCAAATAGTAATCTACGGAATGCTTTCCAGATCCATAAAGTGCAAAGAAGATGCACCCCAACAGTACCACTACGGCCATAATTAGGTTGGGCAAATGCATAACCCCCAAAAAGTTGGTAATAATGGCACCGAACAAAATGGGCAACTGGGCAATTACGGCCCATCGGGTAAGCAGGCCGACAACGATTAAAAATCCCCCTACAAAATGTGCGGGGGCCACGTAGTGCAAAATGATCATGCCGCCCGGCATTTCGTGGAAGGGCCTTACGATTTCGGACATTTGCTCATAGTTGGTCATGAACTCAATGCCTTTGATAAAAAGAAATACGCCTAGGGCGACACGTAAAAGGTCCAAAGGATAGTAGGTATGGGCATTGGCCCATTTGTTCAAGTCTTTAACTGTTCCCATGGTTTATGAATTTTAAAATTCCACCATTTA
>LXWE01000356.1 GCA_001660395.1 Alteromonadaceae bacterium XY-R5 | reverse complement strand
GAAAATGAATACCAAAGCGTGGTTTAATCTTTACTTGACCTCACTACTGCTATACAATCATGGACAAGGTAAACAGATTTGTTCATTATTGTGTTATGGATGTAATTGATCAATTTCAGGTGCTGTGATCCAGAGATAGCCCAGGTGTGTAAAGGAGATGACCTTGAATTAACATGTAACACAACAGGGACATTACTAAGATGGAGTTTTCCCCTGACTAAAAATAGCTATTACACTTATGGCATCCAGGCCAGTGGTCCAGCTCAAATGCAGACGTTTCAGGCTACATGCAGTAGACAACTCAACCATAACATATTATACTATCTCAAGAATCTCTGCTGAAGGTAGTTCATTGTCATCAAGGTTACTAATCTCTGCAGTAACTGATAGTCATAATGGTACTGAAATACCGTAAACTCTGGTTATTAAGCGCACCTGG
>LXWE01000355.1 GCA_001660395.1 Alteromonadaceae bacterium XY-R5 | reverse complement strand
AAGAAGCCCAAGAAGTTCAGACGACCTGAAACGGCAAAGAACTATATCGTCCAAAGAACTATATCACTCCAGACTGCCGTAGGACTGCCTGCCCCATTGACTCCCCACCCTGGTAGTCCCTTGGAGTTTACTCCCAAGCCTCAAAGAACCAGTTCCCAAGTGGAATCTGAATCAAAGGAGTCTAGGCGCTGCCAGTGCCGCTAGAGAACCCTTAAAACAGTGGAGTCAGGAAGATAAAGTAGTCCCAATACCGGTTTGCACCATTCTCTCAGTTATCCAGGCGAGAGTCTAATTACACATGTGTGTGTGTGTGTGTGGCCCCCCAGCACTCTACACACGCTCTCTCTCTCTCTCTCTCTCACTCACTCTTGTTCTCTTTCTCCAGAAGAACAAACGCAAACAAATAGTGCATCCACTGGCGATCACGTGACAGCCGCTGA
>LXWE01000354.1 GCA_001660395.1 Alteromonadaceae bacterium XY-R5 | reverse complement strand
AAAATGCGGATAAAATCATTGTATTGGAAAATGGCAGCATAATACAAGAGGGTACCCACGAGCAATTGAACAACGTTGAAGGGTACTATAAAGAACTCTACATCAACCAGCTCTCAGGTAAAGAATGATAAAAAAGTTGCTGGATTAGCTTTTTTTTTCCATTTTTGGGAGAACATACAACCAAAGTTTAAAACACTAGACCAAATGGGCGAGAAAGATATAATGGATCAGGAAGAGATTTATTCTAAAGTCTTACGAGCAGGAAGAAGAACTTACTTTTTTGACGTACGAAGCACCAAGGCCGGTGATTACTACCTTACCATCACAGAAAGCAAAAAATTTACACATGATGATGGTTCTTTCCACTACAAGAAGCACAAAATCTACCTTTATAAGGAGGATTTTGAAGCTTTCAGGGAAATTATGGAAGAAATGATGGAC
>LXWE01000353.1 GCA_001660395.1 Alteromonadaceae bacterium XY-R5 | reverse complement strand
GCTTGCCATTCTAGTCTTGGCAAGTCAATAGTTCTAAATTTAAATTAATTTTTATGGCATCATAGAGATCGGTGGCACTTCTAGTCATTGACTGATCATGAGTTGCTTGCTTACTTAGGCTATCACCCAAGTGAGCAGCTTAGTCAATGAGTGTAGAAGTGCCGCTGATCTTTTCATTGCCATAAACTTAAAAAGATCCATTCGCCAAGCCTAGAAGGACAAGCTTCTCACTTAGAGACTCTTCTTGAGTGGGTTTATTGTTGATAGTTCTCTCAAATACAATTGTCAATACAATTGTCCTTGGCTAGTCGCTCTGCTGTACGTACTTTGCTGGCTGGCTAGCTAGGTAGGCAGCTGTACTGTACCGTGCATGTAGGTGTGTGCCTGGGCGAGTGGGTTGAGATTATTAAACAGTTTTCCAAACAGTGTTCACACGTCATC
>LXWE01000352.1 GCA_001660395.1 Alteromonadaceae bacterium XY-R5 | reverse complement strand
GCTTGGAATATCTTGTCTTTCTTAATGTTTTCACCTTCCTTCTTTGCTTCATTTATGATGCCTTCTGCTTCCTTCTTGGCACTTGCAATGGTCTTGGACGCCTTCCCCTTCTCCATCATCTTGGCAATTGCGAATCCTATCGCCAATCCAACAACAGCAGCTACAACAATTACTATGATATTATCCATGTTGACTTATGTTTGGTTATAAAAAAAGCCCACATTGAATGAAGTTTTGTACAAACTCCTATGTACAGGTTTAGGGCTAACAAGCTGCTCAAGGATCCCTATACAGGTAGGGCCTGCTTTTACAACTTAAACTCACCCTCTCTAATTGTATTAGTGTTGAGTTTGTCAAAAAATAATTACCAATGTGGGCAGTAACAATATTTTATTTAAAAGAACTTATTCCCCGAGTTTGGAAGTGACCAAGTCATCCAAT
>LXWE01000351.1 GCA_001660395.1 Alteromonadaceae bacterium XY-R5 | reverse complement strand
GGAACATCAGGGAAATGTTCTTTAAAGACCCGTTCTATAATGGCCAGATTTTGACTGGCACTTTGTTTTGGATTGAGCCTAAGATTGTAATACGAAGCATTGTCGTATCTATCAAAGGCATATATGCCTTGCTTTACAGGTTCATAGGGGGGCTGGGCAATCATATCTTCCACCACACCGATAACGGTAAGGGGTTCTCCGGGATCTTCCTCATCGGAATCCTTAAAAATCATGCCCACCGGATTTTCAACACCTAAATATTTAACAGCAGCTTGGTTAAGCAAAATAGCCGTTGAATCTGAAGGGAACTCCCTCGAAAAATCGCGCCCGGCTACAATTTTCAGTCCAAGTGATTTGACGTATTCCGGAGAAACATCCGTCCAGGCCAGATCTTCCTGAAACCCATCAGGTTTGCCCTCCCATGTCCAGCCGCTCCTATTC
>LXWE01000350.1 GCA_001660395.1 Alteromonadaceae bacterium XY-R5 | reverse complement strand
TTGGAAGTGGCCCTGGGTCAAGGTCAGTTGATACCCGGATTTGAAAAAGGGCTTATTGATATGGCCGTGAATGAAAAGAAAACCATCACCATTGATAAGAAGGATGCCTATGGAGAGGTAAACGAGTCACTTTTTCAAAAAATATCAAAATCCCAATTGCCCGAAGACCTGAAACCCGAAGTTGGTATGGGCTTGGTAGGTTCCAATGCGGAAGGACAGCAACAGCAGTTCCGCGTGGCCAAAGTGGAAGCTGACGATATTATCTTGGATGCCAACCATCCTTTGGCTGGCAAAGATTTGGTGTTTGACCTAGAAGTGGTTGAAATTTTATAAAACACCTGATCCTAACATTCAAAAAAAGCCTTACCACATCGGTAAGGCTTTTTTTTTCAAGGGTATGGCAATAAGACCATACATGTCCATAGTGAATTGCCGCGACTTT
>LXWE01000035.1 GCA_001660395.1 Alteromonadaceae bacterium XY-R5 | reverse complement strand
TCATTTATCCCCTACCGAGCAAATCTGTAGGCCTTTTGAAAACAATTATACCTCTAACTGAATGTAATCATGAAAATAAGAAAAAGCATATTGGCACCTTTTCCAAAGAATTTGAATACAGATTTCAAGAATTAAACTTTTGAAGAGTGTCAAATAAGAATTTAACCAAGGATTCTTTAAAGTTCAAATAAACGATACATCATCCATTATCGCAGTAACTGAAAAATGGAAATGACTATTGAAAATATGGGAAGTGAATATTACTCGCATCGTATGGAGAGTGATATAATTGATTTTAAATGGACATCAGAATTCGGCCTAAAGGTTACCATCTCAACTTGGCGGAGTATTGAACAGCAAATTGGAATCGAATACCTGTTTAGTGATTTTAATGGTTTTCAGTTTTTGGACGAGGGAGACTTACTAGGCTACTGGAAGATGCCTAACTTTCGCAATGGTTACCATCTATACAGAATAATAAAAGGAGGCTGGAAATCGAGACAAATTACCCAAAATGGAATTTTAGACGTGAGTTCGGCAATCAATGAATTGAAGGAATATTTTATTGCCACAACGAATGGCTGTCTTACAGTTTTGGCTTATGAAAAACCTCTGATTTCGGAAATTGAATTAAAAGATTAAAAAGCCAAGGTGAAACAGAAACTAAGCAAAAAAAGTTCAAATAAAAGATAGCTGACCATGTTTAAAAGATGGATATTTAATC
>LXWE01000349.1 GCA_001660395.1 Alteromonadaceae bacterium XY-R5 | reverse complement strand
TTACGCAGTTATACACGTAAGTATTATGTGCAGTAGTACACTACACCAGTACTCTCTAGGCACATGTAGTATACCTGTATAGTACACTTGGTAGGTAGTATATCAAACATGTAGTTTTTGGGAGGATGTTGCTAGTGCATGTTTATGCTTACAATTAGTCAATATCAGCAGGGACTTACCCTATGCTTGATGAAGTTGTCCATCGGATTAGCCGATATAGTAGGGGTCATAGGTGACCCATTCACTGTCATGATGGCCGCGTGCTTGTAGGCTATCATCAAGATCTTGGTCTTCACGGCCACCGCTAGTCTCAGGAACTGGCTCTCCAGCGGGGCACAACAAAACAGGTGGGCTCCCTTAGTGTACGGGATGCAATATCGGGAGAGAGAAGACTTGGTGCCAATTTTGATCTTGTCTGTGTAGAACTCTTTCAGAGGAATGG
>LXWE01000348.1 GCA_001660395.1 Alteromonadaceae bacterium XY-R5 | reverse complement strand
AGGTTTCACGTGTTGATAGGCCTCGCGTGACCCTCCGGGCATAATGCTCGGCCCCAATCGGGCACCTTTGGCCCCACCGGAAACCCCAGCGCCAAAAAAGTTGATGCCTTTTTCTTTCAGATAGGCCTCACGTCGGTCGGTATCCGTAAAAAAGGAGTTTCCGCCGTCAATAATAATATCGCCCTTATCCAAATGGGGCAGTAAGCTTTCAATGACAATGTCCACTACCTTTCCGGCAGGGACCAACAGCATGATTCTTCGCGGGGTTGCCAAGGCACCCACAAAGGTTTTTACGTCGGTGGAGGCATCCACTTTGTTCGTATCGCCACCTTCAGAAATCAAGGCATTCACTTTTTCATCATCCAGGTCATTTCCAAACGCGGTAAAGCCATTATCGGCCACATTCAGAATGAAATTGCGTCCCATTACGCCAAGGCCAACC
>LXWE01000347.1 GCA_001660395.1 Alteromonadaceae bacterium XY-R5 | reverse complement strand
CCCGGTCTGCACTTCCCAAAGTGGAATGGCCTCCCTTTCGGTCCCTTGGGAATCCATGGGAATAAACTCGTAGAAAATACCGTAGTCCAACATCAGCAATAGTTCATCGGAATCATTTCGGTCCTGAATCCCGAAAAAACCTTCCGAGGCATTATAGGTCTCGTAATAATTGAACTTTTTGCGGGGCAGCAATTTTTTGTATTGATTTTTATAAGGCGTGAAGCTCACTCCGCCATGAAAATACACCTCCAAATTTTCCCAAATCTCAAAAAGATGATTTTTTCCGGTCTTTTCCAGCACCTGATTGAGTAAAACCAACATCCAAGAGGGCACTCCGGCCAAACTGGTCACATTCTCACGAATGCTCTCCTCAATAATAGCCTCCAATTTTGATTCCCACTCACTCATTAGGGACACTTTATTGCTGGGTGTGCTGCTGTATT
>LXWE01000346.1 GCA_001660395.1 Alteromonadaceae bacterium XY-R5 | reverse complement strand
GAGCTTGTTGGAGTTTTTGAACAACAACAACCTGTTTGCCATCTCAGATGTGGATACCCGAGCCTTGGTAAGCTACATTCGCGATAATGGCGCCATGAACGCCTTGATTTCCACCAGGGTCGATGAAATCGATGCACTGAAGGAGGAATTAAAGCAAGTGCCCAGCATGGAAGGTTTGGAACTTTCCTCTAAAGTTTCAACCAAGGAGCCTTATTTCTATGGAGATGAAAATTCGCCTTACAAGATTTCGGCTCTGGATATCGGTATCAAAAAGAACATTCTAAGAAACTTGGCCAAGAGGGGAGCCTACATTAAAGTATTTCCATACAACACTTCCTTCGAGGAAATGGAAAAATGGAACCCTGATGGGTATTTTATCTCAAATGGCCCTGGGGATCCAGAACCGTTGACGGACGCCATCACCGCCGCCAAGAAAATGATCA
>LXWE01000345.1 GCA_001660395.1 Alteromonadaceae bacterium XY-R5 | reverse complement strand
AGCTTTTTTGTTCCCCATTTGTCTTTCTGCAATTATTGATGGAAAGGTAAGCAGTGACATGACAAATGGGGAACTCAAAAGCTGGCTCTGAGCAGCTCATGATGAGATGGGCCTGTCACTTGAATCATTCAACTGTGTTACTTCAATAATGCATTTTCCATCCGCTAAGTGATATGGTGGTTAAAATGTTCCTAATTTCACATCCAGATTCTTCTGTGAGTGGTCATTCCTACATGGCCACATGTTAGTGGATGTGTTACTCTGTTAAATTTCAAGACGTATTGTTTAATAAGTGAATATACTTACGCCCCATTCTGAAACAGTCCTCAACCAAGGTCAAGCGTCATTACTAAGTATTGTTGCTTTGTTAACATTTCAGATTTTCTGTGTACATGGAGGCCTGTCTCCGTCCATACAGACCCTGGATCAGATCCGCTCCATCGA
>LXWE01000344.1 GCA_001660395.1 Alteromonadaceae bacterium XY-R5 | reverse complement strand
AACGCAATTATACCTCGGGGCTGTTTTCGTATGGGGGCACATGGAACAATATGGGGGCCTTAGTGGAGGGCGTTTACAAAAAATTTGATGGATTTACGGATAATTCCTCGGTTGAAATCTTGAATCTGAATGCCAAGGTTTTTGCCAAGTTGTCTGAAGACCAATCCCTTTATTTTAAGGTGAGCGGTCAGTTTGAGGATAACCAAGCTTCCTTGAGTTCGCAGACGCCGTTCACTTTTGAGACCGATTATACACAAAACACGTTGGATGCCGACCAATTTACCATGAGACGATATGGCGTGGATATCATTCACAAATGGTTGCCCAATGAAAAACTCAGTTTCACCTCCAAGATTTATGCGTCGGATTTTGAACGCGATTGGTGGAGACAGGTCACCGCAAAAGTAAGGGCATCTGAGGTTCAGGATTACGTAGGTGATGCCA
>LXWE01000343.1 GCA_001660395.1 Alteromonadaceae bacterium XY-R5 | reverse complement strand
CGATACCTTTTCACCATTGTTTTCCTCATCTGGTTCCAGTACGAGTTGAAACCTGTGTTTCTTGCCAGAATTGAAGATCACGGATACATAGGAGTACAATCGAACGGTTCCTTCAGGGATTTCCGAAGTATCACAAATCTTGGCATTTTCCAATCGTACTTTAAGCATATCCAAAGCTTCCTTTTGCAAATAGTCTTGATAATGCTTGTGAAAGTTCAATATCTTTTTAAGGGCCAAATAATCCATCTTTTCCATGATCACATCACCACACTTCATGATTTGGATTTAGGTCTTACTATTCTAACGGACGGCACAAAAATCAACATGGCTACTCTATTTGCCCCAATAAGGCAAAGCGTATGCCCAAAAAAATCCAAGATGTTCAGATTGAATCAACAAATTGATTATCAGTTTATTGAGTGTTGCTAAAAATTTTTAAGAGGA
>LXWE01000342.1 GCA_001660395.1 Alteromonadaceae bacterium XY-R5 | reverse complement strand
ATTGGGCCTTGAACAGAATTATACCGGAGGAAAGGACATTCTATACGGTGCGGAGGAGTTCGACAATTTTGAACTGTATCTGGAATGGAAAATCCCCGCTGGCGGCAACAGTGGCATCCTGTACCATGTGAAGGAAGGTTACGATGGCCCTCCCGAGGTAGCTCCTGAATACCAACTTATTGATGATGAAAACTATGCCAACATCCATGATTTGGTGGGATACAACTCGCAATTTGGTGCGGAGCATCCAGAACAGCTCCAAGATTGGCAGAAAACAGGAGCGGATTACGCCATGCACGTAGCGGACGAATCCCAAAAACAATTGAACCCAGTAATGGAATGGAATTCCACCACTATCGTATTTACCCCAGAAAAGGTGGAGCACTGGCTCAACGGTAAAAAGCTATTGGAATTTGTGCCTTGGTCCGAGGATTGGAAAGCCAA
>LXWE01000341.1 GCA_001660395.1 Alteromonadaceae bacterium XY-R5 | reverse complement strand
CATTCCCCAAGTCCAGCCCAAGCCAGTTGAACCCACCCAGTCAGTCCTAGAAATACCAAAACCCATCCAATCAGAGCCTGCTCCACCACCTCCTCCCCTGGAAGCCATAAAGGAAGAACCAGAATTAGTGTATCAGCAACAGGAGGAGGAGAGTGAGCAGGATGGTATGGACATGAATAGGCAATGCATCAACAACTGTCCTGGAATTGAAATTTCGGAATGTGATGGTATCGTTTACACAAATCCAGGAATTGACATGGAACACAGCTGCACCATCCTTGAAGAAAAGTCGATTCCCAAACCCCATTCCAATCCTCAAGTCAACAGCTCTTCCGGCATCAAGCAAGCCAAAGAAGAAGAAGCTAAGGAGATTATTCAATCAGATGACAAGGGTCAGGGTTCACAGGATGTTCCTCCATTCCCAGCTGACAGTGGTCAGCAGGA
>LXWE01000340.1 GCA_001660395.1 Alteromonadaceae bacterium XY-R5 | reverse complement strand
ATTAAAAGGGAAACCAAGTATGAGAAACGTTATAGTATCAAAATGGGAGAACTTACTACCCAGGTCACATACATAAAGCGATACATCTTAGGGATTCCAACACGTACCTTACATAAGTACAGGGGAACCTATTATGGAAAGATAAAAGACTGCAAGGACTGTAACATATCCGTCTAAAATCATATAAACTTTTTTAATCCAAACAATGAAAGTATTGGTAATCGTCGCAGGTAACATGGGACTTACCTACGCTACAGGTATGTCCAAATCCAAACTGTTGAAGAAACGCAACATTATGGTACTGGACAAATCAAAGGAAAAATTGGAAGAAGTGGGCAAAATTGCCCATTTTGATGCCATAGACCGCTTGGAGGACTGTGTGCCCCAAGCAGACATCATATTCTTGGCGGTAAAACCCTATCATGCCGAAGATCTCTTCAAACGA
>LXWE01000034.1 GCA_001660395.1 Alteromonadaceae bacterium XY-R5 | reverse complement strand
GTACTGTCCAGCACCTGATTTATGCGATTTCTGTAGGGTTCAACAAAGCGGGCAATGGAATCGACCTCTTCAAGCGAAGCGTCAATTGGGATTTGCAGACCATCAATTTTGGAGAGTCCCCCAGTCTCCTGCTTACAGGAAAATAAAAAACAAAGAGTTGTAAATACAACAATTTGTTTGAATTTTAAACCAATCACGTGCGTATCTTTGTTAAGTATCTTGGTAGAATATTTACCTTTGTAAAAATGCATAAAAATATGTTTATAAAGGGGCTCCAAGATAAATTTAAGGTTAAATCAGGGCTTAAATATTTAAAGGAGGAAATGGAAAAGCCTTCTTTGCCCATAGCCCGGGAAAAGGGAATTACCAGTGTTGGCTGTATTGTTGATGTGGATAATTTTCAGAGAGCGGAGGCCTTTTATGAATTGATCGACGAATTTTCCCTTCGGCCCAATGCCATAAAAATCATTGGCTATAAAAGGGAATATGAAAAAAACTCGCCCTACGCCATCCAAATTTTTTCGGATAAGGACTTGGGGTGGAAGGGACAGATAGAGAATGGTTATGTGCTGGAGTTTTTGGGAAGGGAATACGATATGTTGATCAATTATTATGAGGAGGACAATTTGATGATGAAGCTGCTCTCCGTGAAAACCCAGGCTAGGTTGAAAGTCGGTTTGGGGACACAGGACCTCAAGGTGAACGATTTGATCTTAAATACCAACATGAAG
>LXWE01000339.1 GCA_001660395.1 Alteromonadaceae bacterium XY-R5 | reverse complement strand
TGTTTAAATAAAAAACGTATATTTGAAACTGATGTTGGGTAACCAATATCTAATTTTCTTTTTCATAGCAATTTTTTTCCCATCCTTGAAATCTTTAAGGGTGGGTTTTTGTTTTTACAGGATGGGTGTCTTATGCACCAAATACATATCTTTGAAAAAATAGTTTACATGGATCATATCCTTGTTGCCAATAATGTTTCCAAAACGTATGGAAACCATACTGCGCTGAGCAACATTTCACTAAACATTCCTAACAATTGCATTTACGGTCTTTTGGGCCCCAATGGCGCCGGAAAAACCTCTTTTATCCGCATTATCAATCAAATTACCTATCAGGATTCCGGTGAAATTTTGTTCAATGGTGAACCTTTGGCACCCCGGCACATCTCCTTGATCGGGTATCTTCCGGAAGAGCGCGGACTGTACAAAAGCATGAAGGTGGGGG
>LXWE01000338.1 GCA_001660395.1 Alteromonadaceae bacterium XY-R5 | reverse complement strand
AGGGGGATACCCTTTCATTATTGTAATTATTATCATTTAAGTCCCTTTATTGTGATCTTCCATGACAACTATTTGAGCACAAGCCATCATTACCAACTACAACTTTTGAACTGCTGTTCCTGCAAATTTGAAGTCTTTAGCCCATGTAGTCATGAAGATATGAATAAAACACACCCGAATTGCCAGTACTAAAGTTTTGCAGAAAACGCAATGAAACATTACCATGTACATGTACATGGCATTCAGCAAGCTGCATACTCACCGTCTTTAAAAATCTGTGGGCCCACTAGTGCTCTCCCCAACATACAAAAAAGGCATGTCAGTCAGCCCAACAAGCCTACAGTATAACTTTTCTTTGATGTGGAAATTGGTAGAACCCAATAGCTTTGATTTGGTCAAAGGCTCCACCCAAGTACCCTCTCTCACCCTGCACTGCCTGACCCCA
>LXWE01000337.1 GCA_001660395.1 Alteromonadaceae bacterium XY-R5 | reverse complement strand
TTCAAAGATGTTTTGGAGGGAGATTATCCCCTGGACTTCTTAAAATTCAAACGAGATGCAAATGGAAAAATAAAGGGAGTTTTCATCTCAAATGGCAGGGTAAGAAATCTTTGGTTCGTAAAAACAGAATGATATGAACTCAATTCCACAATATTCAGGTAACCTTTTCGCATTGATATTACTGTTTTGCTTTTTTGTCGGAAAAGCACAAGTATTTCCAGACCGGGTATGGCATTGGGCTACGGAAGATGAGGTTAAAGCATGGAACAATTCAAAAGCAGAGGCGTTTCAAGAGTATTTGGTGGATAGTACAAAAATTACGGGCTTGATGTTGGTCCACAAGGGCAAGGTGGTGTTCGACTATGGGGACATTGAAGAACTCAGTTACATCGCCTCTATCCGAAAAAGCGTGCTATCCATGCTGTATGGTCAGTATGTGGAGGAT
>LXWE01000336.1 GCA_001660395.1 Alteromonadaceae bacterium XY-R5 | reverse complement strand
GAAACTCTGTCCTTCGGTCCGAGACGACCACGGCATCATGAGCAACCAAGCCCGTATGCAAGGCCTCCTCACGAAACTGGTGAGATGGTGTTTGAAGTCCAGGACATTGACACCGCCAACCTCCCTCATGGTTGGACCTTCAACAAGAACAACAACTCCCTGGAGCGAAGGTCTCAGGGACGGTTGGAGTCCTGTAGGCTTCTGACGTGACAGGGTCAAGGTTCATCGGAGTTGCAGGAACACTCGGAGGGTCAGGCTCAATCGATGGTTCCGGCTGATCGGACATCTCATCCAGGTGTTCAGGAACAGCCGGTAAAAGGTGTTCTGGTACTGCTGGATGTTCTGGAGGTTCCGGAGCTGTAGCAAATGCAGGAGCAGCGGCTGGAAAGGACGGATTTCCAGGTGTATCAACTTCATCAAGAGGTTCCGCTGGCTCTGAGGGCGT
>LXWE01000335.1 GCA_001660395.1 Alteromonadaceae bacterium XY-R5 | reverse complement strand
CCACATTTCGGGAACGGATATCATTAAGCATTCCGATGGGAATTATTATGTACTGGAAGACAATATTCGATGCCCCTCGGGCGTAAGTTATGTGATTTGCAATAGAACGGCCTTAAAAAGGGCGCTTTTTGGCGTATTCAACCATTACAAGACCCACACGGTCACCGATTATGCCGAAAATCTCCTCAACCTATTGGAAAGCGTTAAACCTCCGGGTGTGGATTCCCCGGTATGTGTGGTCATTACTCCGGGAATGTTCAATTCTGCCTATTACGAGCACTCCTATTTGGCCAAGGCCATGGGGGTTGAATTGGTGGAAGGCCGTGACCTTTTTGTGGAGAATGACTTTGTGTATATGAAGACCACACAAGGTCCCGCTCGGGTGGATGTGGTCTACCGAAGGGTGGATGATCTCTTTATTGATCCCATGGAGTTCAATCCTGAT
>LXWE01000334.1 GCA_001660395.1 Alteromonadaceae bacterium XY-R5 | reverse complement strand
TATTTAGCTGGATAATTGGCTTTAATTGCCCGTGACTATCACCAATGAGACTGTTTATATTTATCTTAATGTTCCCGCTCTTCATTTCTTGTAAAGAAGAAAGAAAAAAATCTGTTGACAGTAAAGTGCAACAGAATGAAATTATTGAGGATACAATAGAATTTGAGAAAGAAACTTCTGAACATCTTGATTCGATTCCTAGCTACTTAGAGGGATTATATGGTTATAAGGGGCTGTATTCAAAGATTTCCATGGTTGACTGTCCAGATTTTATCGAATTTACTAAAGAGGGTCAATATTACGGCTATAATGACTGTGGTATGGAGGGCCCTAATGATACCATAGCTGAGTCAGGAAATTATCAGATAAATATCAAGAAAAAGGAATTAGTGCTTTATGATAGAGAATTTAGGCGTAACACATTTTTTGAAAACAACTCTGAAGA
>LXWE01000333.1 GCA_001660395.1 Alteromonadaceae bacterium XY-R5 | reverse complement strand
TTTTTTGTATTGATTCAACCAAAAGATTTTGCCACTTCCCTAAATGTTGGGACAACTTTTTTTCAACCAGTTGTTTTTCCTGTTTTTCCAAGTCCATGTACAAATGGATTATCTCATCAGTCTTTCGTATAAAACATCGATGAAATACAAGTTTTGTCAGACAAAACACACATTTATTGGCTTTTTACAACATTTAATTCCACAAAAACCACTACAAAAGTATTTTTGCGACCAGTTATTTAGCGCTGTATGCCTCAACAAAAAGCATGTTCTTTACCCCCTATGATCTTGCTGGGAAAATTAGCCCTATTACTTTGTGCACTCTCAATTTTAACCCCAGTAAAAGCGCAGCTTACCAAAAAGGACAGTCTTACCTACAAACTAAAACGTCTAGAGTCCACCAACCGCTTTAACGCCAAGGATACCACTCATATAAATCTATTGAT
>LXWE01000332.1 GCA_001660395.1 Alteromonadaceae bacterium XY-R5 | reverse complement strand
CTGCACTGCAAGTTGTTCTCCTTGCTTCCCAAATTCATTGTGTTTTCCCATTACTCTGGAAAAATATTGAAAAAAAGATGCAGTTCATCGAAAAATTTGGTAGTTCACAGTAATTAAAGCGTTTAGATTGTAATTTGTTGGCTGAATTGAACCACGCCCAACGTTAGCTAAACATATAGTTGCCCCAAAACTATGTTCCTAATTAACGCCAGACATTGCTATGGAATACTTCATTAATTGTAATTCCTCACCGTTGGCGCCGTACACTGTTCCCTTGGATGAGTTACGTGCTGCCCACTTGTATCGGAGGCTTGGTTTCAGTGCCTCAGTACAGACCATAAACGCCGCTGTCGGTCAAACAGCAGGTGCTTTAGTTGACAGTTTAATAGATCAAGCCCTTGCGGCTCCCGTTATTCCTGCCCCAGCTTGGGCCGATTGGAACAATT
>LXWE01000331.1 GCA_001660395.1 Alteromonadaceae bacterium XY-R5 | reverse complement strand
TTTGCTTTTCCCAAACAGAAAGCAAAAGCCACTTCAAATAAACCAGCAATTATCAATACGATCCAATTCACAGTAAAAATTTAGTAAACTTAATGCGCCTCCAGCCAATTCTCACCAATACCCACTTCCACATCCAAGGGTACGGAGAGTTTATAGGCGTTTTCCATTTCGGATTTAATTAGTTTTTTCATCTCCTCCAATTCCGGTTTGTAGCAATCGAACACCAATTCATCATGTACCTGCAACAGCATCTTGGTCTTGTATTTTCCTTCGGAAAGTTTTTTATGGATATTGATCATCGCAATTTTTATTATGTCCGCCGCACTTCCCTGAATGGGCGCGTTCACCGCGTTTCGTTCCGCAGCTCCACGTACCACTTGGTTCCCCGCATTGATATCCTTTAAATAGCGACGACGTCCCAAAATGGTCTGCACATACCCATGGTC
>LXWE01000330.1 GCA_001660395.1 Alteromonadaceae bacterium XY-R5 | reverse complement strand
GATCCCAAAGAGAAAGCGTGGGCAAGGTTTCTACCAAAGCCTTACGTAATGCTGGAAAGGTCCCTTGCGTGGTATACGGAGGGGATAAGCCATTGCACTTTTCAGCTGATGAGTTAGAATTTAGAGATTTGGTCTACACTCCAAACGCGCACACTGCCGTAATTGAGTTGGAAAATGGTGAAAAGGTGGATGCTGTTCTACAGGACATCCAATTTCATCCAGTGACCGATAAAATCCTACACATCGATTTCTATCAGTTGTTCAAGGACAAGCCTGTTACCATGAACATCCCTGTTCGTTTGGAAGGAAATTCCCCAGGGGTACGCAACGGTGGTAGACTGTTGTTCAGAAAACGTAAACTTGCCATTAAGGCATTGCCCGAGTTGCTTCCTGATTTCATCACTGTGGATATCTCCAAACTAAGAATTGGTGGTACCATCGCTGTT
>LXWE01000033.1 GCA_001660395.1 Alteromonadaceae bacterium XY-R5 | reverse complement strand
AAACATTTTTAGAACTGTAAAAATAACCATGACCAGTCATTAAGCCGAAAACGATTGCTATGCTAATATAAAAGAGCTCAGGTCTAGTTCTAAAATTGAAGAAGCTCTTGACCAGTAAATACACATATATGCCCAACATAACTGCAAAAGGAATAATACCGGCTTCACCGACAACCAATAAGAATGAATTATGGACACCGGGCCATCCGTTGTACTTTTCTGAGAACGTGCGATAACCATTCCCCAGGAAAGGGTTATCCAATATTTTATCATAATACAGGGCCCAGGTCTTATCCCTTGAATCTTCCTTGATAGTCTTGGTGTCTACCTTTTCATCATCAAAAAAGCTTTTAATCATGTCAAAGCGCTTGGTGTTCAAAGTCAATTTGTCCGAAAAGGTGAAAATTATTATCAATCCTGATAAACCAAGTATGGGTAATAGAATGTTCTTTTTGCTTTGAAGTATTGCAAAAAAATTAATCAATAGCCATATTAGAATGAACGCCCTTGAAAAAGTTAGGATGCCCGCCAATGTGAAAATAAACTGACCAATTAATTGTAGTCTACGTCCTGGAATGGAGAATGAGATTGCAAATCCAATCAAACAAATGCTTCCTGCCAAATTGGGGTTCAAGTAAAAACCGCTAAACCTACCATAATTCTCCCCAAATGATTCCAATTGAGCCGTAGGGAAGACAAATGCATTTATTATTACTGTCAGGGCACCTATTG
>LXWE01000329.1 GCA_001660395.1 Alteromonadaceae bacterium XY-R5 | reverse complement strand
AGGCCTAGCATGTTGTAGCTATACCAAGCCAGCAAATGTAATATCTTATATAGGCTGGGGCAGTAGCTAGCAGATATGAAATTGTTATGGTATATGGATGGTAAAATAACAATTACATATATAGTCAGGTGAATATTGTCAATGCAAAGGAACACTTCACAGGAGTGTTACTATATTATGTTTAGTGAAGCTGTTAGCTAAGATAGCCATCTGATTAATAGCTATGAGAAAATGTGATCTTTTGACTTCATTTTTGCTGAATTTACGATTCCACCATTCCAGTCCACCGTTCCAGTCCAGTGATTGTAGACTACCCTTCCTTTTAGCATCATTAAGCTATCTACTCCAATAATAAGCTTAATTATGATAAGCTAATGGTCCTTTCTAAACCAATGGCCTTTTGTATACCTTACTAAAATCAATGTGATTTGCAGCCATTTCAAGTG
>LXWE01000328.1 GCA_001660395.1 Alteromonadaceae bacterium XY-R5 | reverse complement strand
ATACACCAAATTGGGTGTCCTGTCCGCAGATAAAACCCATTTCCAGTTCAAAATCCAAGCGTTTGGTAGGACCAAAAATGGGAGAATCAGCACCATTGGGCATGGTTTGACCTTTAGGTCGGTGTATGGGTTGTCCGCTCACGATAATGGAACTTGCCCTCCCATGATACCCGACGGGAATGTGTTTCCAATTGGGCATAAGGGCATTCTTGGGGTCACGGAACATTTTTCCCACCTTGGTGGCGTGCTCCAAGCTGGAATAAAAATCTGTATCATCGCCACTGAATACTGGCATGTGCATTTGGGCTTCAGTCTGCTTTACAAAGAGCCGGGGTTTCCCTGCCAAAACGGAATTGTCATCCTTCAACCAAAACTGAATCTTTTTACGAACCCGAGAGGTAATCTCCTTGCCCAACGAAATAAAATCGTTCAAAGTGTCTTTTTCCA
>LXWE01000327.1 GCA_001660395.1 Alteromonadaceae bacterium XY-R5 | reverse complement strand
TTTTATTAAAGTTGATATTCATTGTTTAGAGAAACCACTTTGTAGTCATTCAGCGGAGAGGAGTCATATTTTGTGATAGGAAATGTGAATGGGTTTACTGGTGCTACTGTAATCCATCTAGCTGTGTGAAAAGTATGTGCTCTGAAGTGGAGATATCACATGAAGGTTAAGATATATTATGCTGGAATACTAATATTTTTACACCAATTCTCCAACACAGAGCTTGAGTCACTAGCTCCATACTGCATGCACATTAAGGCTGTAAAGATAATACTTGAGGCTTTTGATACTGAACATAATTTAACTCCGAATGACTTTCTTAATGGTAACATCACCATAGCAATATGAAATACTCTGCATGCTACTGTATGACATGCTTATCAATATTTTCATAGATCCAAGCATGCAAACAATTCCTACTCATATTGATTTAGAAGTAAGTTAAAA
>LXWE01000326.1 GCA_001660395.1 Alteromonadaceae bacterium XY-R5 | reverse complement strand
AAAGGGGTGGTGGTGGTATAGACGTTGGATTCCTTATCTTTGACGATCACCCAACCTCACTGCCAGCCAGTAGAAATTTTGTAATATTTAGTGACTGTAATATGACGGAAAACTTTGCTGCATATGGTGGTGGTACAAAATTATTCAGCACAAGAAGTATGTACAGAAGTTTGAATAACAGTATCTTGTTTGACAAATGTCAGTGGGAACAGAACAAAGCTCGATTTGGCTCAGCTGTTGAGATATCACCACATGTCTGGGATATCATTGCCACGGGATATTTGCCACACCTGGAGCTCAAGAACTGCAACTTTTTATCGAACTTCAGACTAGAGATAAAAATTGAAGAAGAGCTATCTGCTAACTATTCATGGGGAAAAGGCACTATTCTTACATCTTCCTTTCCAATTTTCTTTTCTGGTAAGAATATATTTCACTCTGGTAACA
>LXWE01000325.1 GCA_001660395.1 Alteromonadaceae bacterium XY-R5 | reverse complement strand
AGTCACACTGAGATATATCAACAAAATCTTGTTAATTTGGTGATTCAAGTAAGCGATTTTATCATGACTAAGCAGCAACAATCATCACAACCAGCAATGAACTGGTTAGATGTACATGTATATATATACAAAGGGTCAAACATAAAATCACAGTCAGACATAATTATGAAATTTGGAGACTTTAAAATGTTGTAACCCATATTGGTGGTTCAATATTAATGGAAACACACAGATGTTCATTACTCATGAACCAACGTAATTTCAAAGCTTCAGGGATCAAATGTCAAGGTCACTGCAAGACACAATAACAAAATCTCGCACTGTCATAAATGAGGGACCAGTTAAAAGATTTGAGGGTGCCAGACAGAAATAATCTTCATTCTACATAAACTGAATAGATTTAGAAGCTGAGGGTTCAAAGGTCAAGGTCACAAGACACTTTTAAAAA
>LXWE01000324.1 GCA_001660395.1 Alteromonadaceae bacterium XY-R5 | reverse complement strand
CTTGTACTGGGTCTCAAAATCCCAGGCATTATGCCGCTCCATGGCCTCAAATGCCTTCTGGTAACGAACCGTGTCCTCTGGGTTTTCCATGGCCTTTTCGTACGCAGCAATCACCTTAAGAATTTCATTGTCCGTAGTGAAAATGGTCTCCTCAATGGTCAGGTTGGGATTCAGGTTGGGTTCCTGTTCCAAAAAAGCGACTTTGGTATCCTTCCGAACGGTTACCTGTCCCGTTTCCGAAGTGTCCTTTCCTGACATGATATTTAGAATGGAGGTTTTTCCGCTGCCATTTTTTGCAATCAAGGCAATTTTTTGGTCCTTGTTTATTCCGAAGGAAATTCCGGAAAACAAGACCAGTTCCCCATAAGATTTAGCTATGTTCTCTACCGTTAGTAAGTTCATGGATGTTCTTTAATGGCCAATCCTAGAATTTGGAATATCGAATAAG
>LXWE01000323.1 GCA_001660395.1 Alteromonadaceae bacterium XY-R5 | reverse complement strand
TGCAGCTATAGGAAATCTTGAGAACGCGACTGGAACCAAAGAAATCGATGCTTCGGGTTTGGTTGTGGCTCCCGGTTTCATCAACATGTTGAGTTGGGCGGTGGAATCCCTTATTGAAGATGGTCGCTCCATGAGCGACATTAAACAAGGTATCACTTTTGAGGTTTTTGGAGAAGGTTGGTCCATGGGTCCCCTGAATGAAACCATGAAGAAAGAGGAAAAGGAAAGTCAGGGCGACATTAAATTCGATATTGAATGGACTACTTTGAACGAGTATCTGGAATACCTGACCCAAAAAGGAATTTCGCCCAACGTGGCTTCCTTTGTGGGGGCTACTACCCTTCGGGTACATGAGGTCGGTTATGAGAACAGGCCTCCTACCCCTGAAGAATTGGATGCCATGAAGTTGATGGTAAAACAAGCAATGGAAGATGGCGCTTTGGGTGTG
>LXWE01000322.1 GCA_001660395.1 Alteromonadaceae bacterium XY-R5 | reverse complement strand
CCAAACGACCTTTGGCAACATCCGGAAGGCAACAACCACATTCAAGTTGGCATTAAGACTTTTGAGTTCTTCCAAAAATCCTTCATCCTTTAAGTTGGTGGGTTGCAATACCTTTAGTTGATGGGCTACTGCAAATTGTTTTACCGCTGACTCCTGCACTTTTCTACCCCTTCCCGCGGGTCTATCTGGTGCGGTGATAACGCCGACCACATCAAAATCAGCTTTCACAAGGGCCTGTAAACTTGCCACGGCAAAATCCGGGGTGCCCATAAATACAATTCGCAAGGGGTTATTCTCTAAGGATGTACTCATTTATTTGGTTTAGTTCCACCACTTCATCTTCGAGCAGTTGTTGCAAGGCTTTTAAAAGGGTCTTTTCATCCGCTCCCGTTGCCTTTTCCAGCTTTCTGGAGGTACTTGGCCCTATCTTCAAAAGACCAATGATGCG
>LXWE01000321.1 GCA_001660395.1 Alteromonadaceae bacterium XY-R5 | reverse complement strand
CGGGTTTTGGCTTGTCCTTGGAATCCGGAGTCCTTTCCACTCCCTGATGCGGAGCCCGTGACACCACAGCCCGACGATTTTTGTTCATCTTCCACAGGTGGCACGTGGACTTCCTATATGGAAACTTGATGCTCTACGACCAAAGTCACTCTACAAACCCAAAGAACCAACTCTTTACCAAACTACTCAAAGAACTTCGTCGACTTCGTCCAACAAAGCCAGCTTCCATTCCACATCTTCCTCACAATGAATCCCTCCCAGCAAAAAATATCAGCAATCCCTGACATTAGACTTCAGGAAGAGCCCAACTGTTGCTGCAATACGTCTTCAACCTCTCAAATTAGCCTCTTGGAGGCTAAACTACGACTTATGTACAATGTACATTGCATAGAAATCGATTGCAGGATGTTTGAAAGGATGGTGTTGAAATCCATATCGATCCTGTGGTC
>LXWE01000320.1 GCA_001660395.1 Alteromonadaceae bacterium XY-R5 | reverse complement strand
ATCCCAAAAATGATTGCGGACATCGCTCCGGGGAACATTTCCATCAAACATGGATTTATGGGCCCCAACTATACCACGGTTTCCGCTTGTGCCTCCTCGGCCAACGCCATGATCGATGCGCTCAACTATATTCGTTTGGGTCATTGTGATGTGATTGTTACCGGAGGAAGTGAAGCAGCCGTTACCATGGCGGGTATGGGCGGGTTCAATGCCATGCATGCCCTTTCCACACGAAATGATAGTCCGGAGACCGCTTCAAGACCATTTGATGCCACTCGGGACGGATTTGTACTTGGAGAAGGTGCCGGGGCGCTCATTTTGGAAGAGTATGAACACGCCAAAGCCAGAGGTGCAAAAATATATGCAGAAGTGTTGGGCGGCGGATTATCCAGCGACGCCTACCACATGACCGCTCCCCATCCCGAAGGGATTGGTGTGGTCAAGGTAAT
>LXWE01000032.1 GCA_001660395.1 Alteromonadaceae bacterium XY-R5 | reverse complement strand
CGGACTCAAGGTTTACCGCGGTGGATACCCATGCCATCAAAAGATGGGTGTATCTCGTAAGCGACCCATCGTTTCCCAATGAACTGTTGCCCGTTTCTTTAAAAGAATAGGCATTTTAGTTTACTTTGCGTATAAAATCATAGTACTGTTTTAACAAACAACGCGTGGCAAGAAAGACTTTTTTTTGTGTTGATGCCCACACTTGCGGTAATCCCGTTCGTGTTGTGGCAGGAGGTGGTCCCAACCTTTTGGGCAAGAACATGAGTGAGAAAAGACAACATTTTCTCAAGGAATATGACTGGATTCGTAAGGGTTTGATGTTTGAGCCTCGGGGTCATGATATGTTGAGCGGAAGTATTTTATTTCCACCCCACCAGCCCGAAAACGATTTTTCCATTCTGTTCATTGAGACCTCTGGTTGCTTGCCCATGTGTGGGCATGGGACCATCGGCACAATTACCATTGCCATAGAAGAAGGGTTGATCGTACCCAAGACACCGGGGAAAATTAGAATGGAAGCCCCGGCAGGATTGGTGGAAATAGAGTACCAGCAATCTGGCAAGAAGGTAGATTGGGTACGGTTGGTCAATGTTAAATCGTACTTGGCAGCAGAAAATTTGACAGTGGAGTGCCCAGAGTTGGGAGAACTTACGTTCGATGTCTCCTACGGCGGGAACTATTACGCCATTGTAGATCCACAGAAAAACTTCAGTGGGGTCCATAATTTTACCGCTGCACAAATCATCCAGTAT
>LXWE01000319.1 GCA_001660395.1 Alteromonadaceae bacterium XY-R5 | reverse complement strand
ATTACATTCCTTTCTTAAGTGGAGAGAACCAGGAAAAAAAGTACTATTCCCAAGAAGTTGTCTCCCCGGCCATTGCCGTGGTGTTGAGCCAGTTAATGAATTACAACTTGCATCCCTCCATTAAAAAATTGTATGTTAAAGGGAAAGTCTACGAGTTGATATCGCTCTATTTCAACAAAACAGAGGAAGCCGATTTGGAACAGTGTCCCTTTTTGGCGGATGAGGACAACGTTCGCCGCATAAAAATGGCGAAAGAGATCATGATTTCACGTATGGCTGAGCCCCCGACCCTGTCAGAACTTTCATCTGAAATTGGATTGAGCTTGAAAAAGCTGAAAGAGGGATTCAAACAAATTTATGGCGATTCCGTCTACGGCTTTTTGTTCGATTACAAGATGGAATATGCTCGGAAGATGCTGGAATCCGGAAAGCATAATGTGAATGAGGTG
>LXWE01000318.1 GCA_001660395.1 Alteromonadaceae bacterium XY-R5 | reverse complement strand
GGGAGCAAAAAAAATAATCAATCGGAATTAACAGCAAAGCCGTTTTTTTGCGTTATTTGTCCCAAGTTTTAATAGGAAACAGCAATTTCAAGGAGAAAACTCTTTTGTTTATCGGATTGTTTTTAAAATTAAACAAAATAGTTTGTATCTTGGTAGAAGCATATGAAGGGTCCGTTATTTTATTCTAAGATTCTACTTTTTGGAGAGTATGGCATCATCAATGATTCCAAAGGACTTTCAATTCCCTATAACTTTTTTAAAGGAGCTTTAAAGTGGGATAACAACCCATCTGAGTTGGCCCAAAAGTCCAACAAAAGCCTAAAGGCTTTTTCGGAGTATCTAAAAACAATCGAGAAGAACGAAAAGGGATTGGTCTCTTTTGATATGGAGTCCTTGGAAAAAGATATCGCCAACGGCATGTATTTTGACAGTTCCATTCCGCAAGGTTAT
>LXWE01000317.1 GCA_001660395.1 Alteromonadaceae bacterium XY-R5 | reverse complement strand
ATGAACCCAATGAAGTCCTTATTGTTGCCGAGCACCGATATGAAGGGATGAGCAATCCTTCCGATATGTCCATCCTTTATGTTTTGGAGACCGATGCGGGCGAAAAAGGAACGTACTTGATGGGTTATGGCCCAAATACCAATATGGAGGCTGCTGAATTCTTTAAATCCGTACCCGAGAAAAATTCTTCAAATCATCAAAGTACTGAGATTGAGGAGTAACCCATTTTTGATCATTTAAAGCATTGAATGCAATTTTAAGTAGTGTCCAATCATGTAAAAAAAATAACTACTTTTAATCCACATCAGCAGAGATTCCCTCAACATTCCTTTGCTCCCTTTATTTGTTTATGAATCTATGACAATCAATGTAAAATACGATGCAACTGTTACGTTAAAAGTGGTCTTACAGGAACAATTGGAGCGTCTGGACATTCCCCATAGGATTCTT
>LXWE01000316.1 GCA_001660395.1 Alteromonadaceae bacterium XY-R5 | reverse complement strand
ATTGGTCCTACTCTTTAAAAAGGGGTTGTATCCCGGAGAACTGCGGCCTTACCTTTACTTTTATCGCTCGGGTTTCGGTAATCTGGTTCATTTAGTGGAAGGTGTTAAAATTCGATATGTCAATTCATTTCCATCAGGGCATACCGCCACAATCTTTTATTTAGTTTCCTTTTTTGCCCTTCTATCACGTAATGGAACAGCCAGTTGGATTCTCATGATTCTTGGCTTATTGGTGGGGTTATCCCGTATTTATTTGGTTCAGCATTTCTTTGTCGATGTCTATTTCGGGATTATTTTCGGCATGTGCTCTTCCATCGCTGCCTACTTAATTGTACGAAGATTTCCCAAAAAATGGCATTCCAGACAAATTCAGGTGGATGTTCGTCGAATTCAACAAAGCACTCAAAATGCCTTAAGACAGCTCTTTAATGGCTAATTTGTACTTCCGGT
>LXWE01000315.1 GCA_001660395.1 Alteromonadaceae bacterium XY-R5 | reverse complement strand
GATCTCCTCTAGTTGTCTTAGGCGGTCTACCTCAGTCTTTAATAGTGGAGCTAGTCTTTGCCCACAGGGCTCATCAAAGATATCCCAGAGTTTTGCTAGGGCTGCTTTGACACAACCATCATAGATTACCTCCTTTCCTCCTCTTCTTTTCACTGCTAAAGAGATGTGAGATCTAATCTTCCTGATTGCGTACTTTCTATTCTGGTGCGTATTACTACAGTATTCATCCAGGATCAAGGACTTCTCTTTTCGGGACTTTGCCATGAAGTACTTCTTTTGCAATACCTTGAGGTACTGGTTTCTTGCGTTCATATCCATTTTCTCCTTCTCCCCGGTTAACTATTTATCTAACTGGGGATTAATGTACCATATTTTCGGTTACATTTCATATGGCAGAACCAATTACCCTTGGGTTACATTTTATATGACTTAACGCGTTGACAAGTATAGT
>LXWE01000314.1 GCA_001660395.1 Alteromonadaceae bacterium XY-R5 | reverse complement strand
TTTCGGCATCACTGTGCCACGCCATGCCTTCTTCACCTGAATGATACAGATTGAGCAAACACGAATTATAGGTTTCACCACTACGTTGTTCCGCTAAGCGTTTCAGTTCAAGAAGCTCATCGGTCCAAGGCAGGGCCCTTTTGGTGTTTTTGGAATAGGTATATTCAAATGGCTGGTCGCCATACCAAGCCACTTTTCGCTTGGTTTCAATTCGTTTTCCGTAGATAATGGCCACATCGTTTTCCCATGCGATGGTATGCAATAGTTTCTCATAAAAAGCATTGGCTTCTTCATGGCTCATAATAGGACCATGGTAATTGACAATGCCATCCACGGGCAGCCAATTTTTTGTAGGGTCTATTTGGCTACTGAACAAATCCATTTTTCCATTTTTGGTAGGCAATCTTCATACAATGTCCACAAGGTCGGTATCCCAAAGTCCTTGCTTCTT
>LXWE01000313.1 GCA_001660395.1 Alteromonadaceae bacterium XY-R5 | reverse complement strand
CGTATGGGACTTCCCGAAGTTTCCTTGGGCGTTATCCCGGGCTACGGAGGAACGCAGCGGTTGCCGCAGCTTATCGGAAAGGGGAGGGCCTTGGAGATGATCATGACCGCCGGTATGATCGATGCCGATAAAGCCTTCGCCTACGGATTGGTGAACCACGTGGTGTCTCCCGAAGAATTACTGCCCCTTTGCGTTAAAATAGCGAGCAGGATATCGAATAATTCCACTGTGGCCATAAAACATGCAATAAAAGCAGTAAATGCTGGTTTTAAGTATGATGCTGATGGCTATGCCGTGGAAATTGATGCCTTTGGCCATTGTTTTGGTACCGATGATTTCAAGGAAGGAACATCGGCCTTTTTAGAAAAGCGCAAAGCGGATTTCCCCGGTTCATGACCATTGGCTTAACTAAGCCAGACCAGATGAAAAAACAACTACTTTTACTTTGCTT
>LXWE01000312.1 GCA_001660395.1 Alteromonadaceae bacterium XY-R5 | reverse complement strand
CATGGCTAGGGACGAAAAATTAAAGGAACGCTGGGAGCTTTTGGTGGAAAAATTGTCTGCACAATTTTCCGATGGTGACCCATTGGAAATGGACGGCATCATTTATTTGGTGGGAGTGCAGGAGCTGGGAAATTTTCACCGAAGCTTTAAAAAGGATGAGAAAATCAATCTGATGCATATTGCCATCTGCAGATTGTTGGAACCCTACGGCTATTACGACTTCGATTTTTTTGATGATGAGGGTTGGCCACACTACAAGATAAAGGAACAGTTACCTTCACTAAAAGCTGGCGAGCAAACCATTTTAATGAAGGAAGCGGTCGTAAACTATTTTTTGGAAAAAGAATACATCATCTAACTCGATATGGAACTTCAAAAACCCTATTACGCCGTTATTTTTACCAGTACCCGCACCGAGGGTGATCATGGGTACGGTCAAATGGCAGAGGAA
>LXWE01000311.1 GCA_001660395.1 Alteromonadaceae bacterium XY-R5 | reverse complement strand
TTTTACTGTAAAATCTCTTCAAATGTTTGTCTTACAACTACACCGCCGAGGATTTTGCACTTTAGTGCTTCATTTATAGAGGTGTTCTAAAATCAAGGAAAGAAGGGTCGTTTGGCTGATAGCCTGTACTAGTATTACGTATTTGAAGCTTCTATTATGCTAGATATAAGCAGTTGCATTATTCCTTTCTCTCTCTCTCCCTCCCCTCCCCTCCCCTCCCCTTTCTCAGGGTGCAGCACCAAGCTAGCATGCTTTTTGGAGAAGCCTGTGAACCCTACTGATTTTTCATGGTATGAATGTTCATGAGCAGAATTTTACACTGCTGAGAAATGATGGGCGTGGTCTCAAATGTACGTCAAAAGCGTCATGAAGGTGTCACGTGTGCACGCTTAAACGTCATCAAGCCGACTGCGACCATGAAAAGACCAGTTCGCGGTGACAATTCCCGGATT
>LXWE01000310.1 GCA_001660395.1 Alteromonadaceae bacterium XY-R5 | reverse complement strand
AGCAAAAACCTCTAGCCTTATCAAAACTTTTGCTTCCCTGACCTTCCACGCAATAACAAAGGATGGTCCAAGGGGAACCGGCAAAACCAATCAGCGGAATCTCATCGTTCAGTTTTTCCTTGGTTATTTTGATGGCGTCCATCACATAACCCAAGGTGTCTTCAATATTAGGAACAATTACCTTGTCCAAATCTTCTTTTGAACGGATGGGATTGGGCAAATAGGGGCCAAAATTGGGTTTCATCTCTACCTCGATGTCCATGGCTTGGGGAATCACCAAAATATCAGAGAAAAGGATTGCCGCATCCATACCGTATCTTCGGATGGGCTGCACGGTGATTTCCGAAGCCAATTCCGGAGTTTGGCAACGGGTAAAGAAGTCGTATTTTTTACGCAGTTCCATAAATTCAGGGAGGTAGCGGCCTGCTTGACGCATCATCCAAACCGGAGGA
>LXWE01000031.1 GCA_001660395.1 Alteromonadaceae bacterium XY-R5 | reverse complement strand
TTTTAAGGATCTCTATTCCTTTTTGGATGACCAAATTGGTGGGAATGGTAATTCTTCGACCGTCATCGGTTCGCATAAAAAGATAAAACCCGCTGATATCCTCTACTTTACCGGTCCAATCGAAATCCTTGTCCATCACCCGAATCCGGTCCCCCAATCGCAAGGGGTGGCTAAAGAACAAAATAACACTGGCCGTTAAATTGGAAAGTATGGACCATTGGGCCACAAAGCCAATGCCCACAATGGCCAATACCGAGGATAGGAAAAGGGAAAAGTCTTCTAAATTAACACCCCAAATCAAGGAAATCCCCACAAAAGCCAAGAGATAAAAGAAAAGATTGCTCAGGTAAAAAATAATCTTTCTGCTGTTCATGTCTATGGAACTGGTCCTTCCATACCTGCGTATCGCCCTTTTGCTCAAAGAATTAAGGGTGATGGTCACCACCAACAGTATTACAGTGACCAAAATTTCGGTTTTAAAGGACATCGGGTCTAACATGGACATTACTTAGTAAATTTGATTAACTTATTATTTTAAACTACAAATTACGCACTTACTTTTATTACCATGGTAACGGATTTTGAAAATAATACATGGATTATCAATTACTCGGTTGACGAGTATTACAATAGGAAGTTTTCACTGCCTGAAGATTGCAATCTCTCCAAAAAGGATAAGACCATTACCTGGGTAAACACCTATGGCTTAAACTATGAAGAAGAATTTAAGTCGATGGTGTTAAGTAACGAGTTGGA
>LXWE01000309.1 GCA_001660395.1 Alteromonadaceae bacterium XY-R5 | reverse complement strand
GACCTTTTTGGCCTCACGACCATAACCTACTGGCAAGCACTGGGCATCTTTGTCATTGCTAAGCTTTTGTTTGGTTTTGGTGGTGGAGGTGGAAAAAAGAAAGGCCAATCCAGTCACAAAAGGAAGTTTAAAGCGACACATCGATGTAGCACCATGCGAAGGGACTTTGACGAGTGGAAACACTACGAGCAATTTTGGAAAGAAGAAGGTGCTGAAGCTAACAAGAAATACGTGCAACGAATCAAAAACGAAAATCATGATACCGAGTAAAGAGAACATTATTCAAGAACGCTTTAAGCGACAGTACAAATCCTTTTTTTGGAGTTTACGATCAAAATCTACGATCCAGTCCAAAAAAGATTTCCATTATCGTCAATATATCGTTGGTTGGCACCATTGAAAACCAAGATTTACGTCTTCGTTAAAAAATTGTAAAACCTTGGAAACTTTTTT
>LXWE01000308.1 GCA_001660395.1 Alteromonadaceae bacterium XY-R5 | reverse complement strand
TGAACTTTTGAACCTTTTTGGTATATTTCCGTTGATGTCGTCGCTTTTTGATGTGCTGCAGACTATCGTTCAATTCCACCAAGCGTTCCGCCGCCAGCTTTGCGTAAGGGTACACTTTCAACGTCTTTCTTTGAAGGATAAGATACCGGAGTCTTTCGTCCCTACTCGCAAACTCTAGCTTTCCAAAAATATAGACCTCTTCGAGCTGAATGGAGCTGTACAGGATGGAATCCCCCTCGAATCGAACATAATAATCCTCGATGGAATCATTGGGATTCAAACAGAATCATTTTCAATCTCCTGTGAAAACCCTAGGGCGCAAAAAGCGCTAAAAACAACAAGAATATACGTTCTCAACATCCGGTTCATTGCTCAAAAGTCTTGCCAAAAGTAAAGATAAAGGTAAGATTTGGTTATTAAATAAAAGTGAATATTAGTATGTTTGTGGACTAA
>LXWE01000307.1 GCA_001660395.1 Alteromonadaceae bacterium XY-R5 | reverse complement strand
TTCCACAATTTCTTTGGTCGGACCCAACAAAACCACCCCTACGTTGTCTTCCTCAAGGTTTAGAACGATACCTTCCATGCCACCATCAAACTCCACAAGTTCCCCGTACTGGGCGTTGGAAAGTCCGTACACACGGGCAATACCATCCCCTACTTGCAATACGGTACCTACTTCATCCAAAGAAGCGGTAGCCTCAAAACCTGATAACTGTTTTTTCAAAATTGCTGATACCTCAGCGGCTTTTACTCCTGCCATTTTTATAGACTATTTGTAAATTCTCTTTTTAAACTGTTCAATTTGTTTGCGATGCTGGCATCATACTGTAAATCGCCAACGCGCAATACAAATCCACCAATGATGCTTTCGTCAATCTTGTTCTCTATGGTAACCTTGTTCCCGGTGATCTTGCTCACCTTTGCCAATAGTTTCTTTTCCAAATCAGCGGTCAAAGGA
>LXWE01000306.1 GCA_001660395.1 Alteromonadaceae bacterium XY-R5 | reverse complement strand
CGCCGTCCTGGTTGACGGCGGTGCCGCGGATCACGGCGAGCACCTGGTGCCCGTTGCGGCGGGCGTCGGACAGCCGTTCCACGATCAGCAGGCCGACACCCTCGGCCCAGCTGGTGCCGTCGGCGGCTTCGGCGAAGGGCTTGCAACGGCCGTCCGGGGCCAGTCCGCGTTGGCGGCTGAACTCGGCGAACATGCCGGGGTTGGGCATGATCGTGACGCCACCGGCGACGGCGAGGGAGCAGTCGCCCTGCCGCAGCGCCTGACCGGCCAGGTGCAGGGCCACCAGGGACGAGGAGCAGGCGGTGTCGACGGTGACGGCGGGGCCTTCGAAGCGGTAGGTGTAGGCGATACGACCGGAGGCGACGCTGGCGGTGTTGCCCGTGAGCAGGAAGCCCTCGACGCCGTCCGGCGCCTGGTGCATGCGGGGGCCGTAGTCCTGGGTCATGGCGCCGA
>LXWE01000305.1 GCA_001660395.1 Alteromonadaceae bacterium XY-R5 | reverse complement strand
TTCATCGATGCGATAAAACAGCGGCAGCAGACCTTGTACATCACCATGAATGCCATCATGAATTATCAGGAAGAGTATTTCATGACCGGTGATGAGCGAAAGTTGCGCCCCATGATCTTGAAGGATATCGCGGACCAAATTGACATGGACGTTTCCACAGTTTCCCGAGTGGCCAACAGCAAGTATGTGGATACTCCCTATGGAACACGCCTTATAAAAGATTACTTCTCCGAAGCCATGAAAAATGAGCAAGGTGAGGATGTTTCCACCAAGGAAATCAAGAAAATATTGGAAACCGTTATTTCGGACGAACAAAAACGAAAGCCCTTAACCGATGACAAGTTGGCCAAAATTCTGAAAGAACGCGGTTATCCAATAGCCCGGAGGACCGTGGCCAAATACCGGGAACAACTGGCAATTCCCGTGGCCCGGCTAAGAAAGGAAATCTGATGCG
>LXWE01000304.1 GCA_001660395.1 Alteromonadaceae bacterium XY-R5 | reverse complement strand
CTGACTTTTAAGAGAATCTGTTACCGTCATCAGTTATAGGCTCCTGCATCAGTCTTTGCATGCACGTGTAGCTCAAAGTACCATCATTATGTATACAATACATGATATTGTACAGGGGCTAGGGATATTTAAGACACTTCCCAACAGCTTACATGGGGCCTGTGCATTAACTCATACCGATCTGAAGCAGCCAGTAATATTATAGGCCTTGACCCAAAGTAGTGCTGCGATCATAGCTTCTGGCATACTGCATGGAAAATTTAAAAATATAGGTGAAAGTTTTATGTACTCGCCATCACTGTCCATCACTTTTACGGCACACCTATGCAAAATAGCCAGCATCGTTCCCATTCACATATTGCGATAATTCCAAAGAGAAATTTGATCTTGGTTTGTACTCTCCTTTGGCACTAACAGTGCCAAAAGTGTGACTATCAATATCCACATGGTAGCA
>LXWE01000303.1 GCA_001660395.1 Alteromonadaceae bacterium XY-R5 | reverse complement strand
CTGACCGGCATGGAACGCATGGCAATAGAATATTTCGTGCGTTGTGCTCCCTTGGACCACCGGGCCCAACAGTTTCCGTTTCCCGATGACCTGATGGGAGAACTCATCCAATCCGTTACCGCTCATGAAGTGGGCCATGCCCTTGGGCTGCGGGACGGAAATTTTGGGGAATATGCCTATCCCTTTGAGAAAATGCGTGATACCAACTGGCTCAGGGCGATGTCCCACGTGCCGAGCATCATGAGCTATTCACGACACCACCATATTGCCCAGCCCGAGGACAGTATTCCCCCATCGCTGTTGATGCAACGTGTGGGGCCCATGGATCGGTACCAGATCAAATGGGGGTATATACCCTTGGACGGTTTGGATGGCGGTCGGAGTTTTTTGGAGGAACTGGTACGCCTACAGGACTCGGTTCCGTGGTACCGGTACAACTTTAAGAAAAGCCCAC
>LXWE01000302.1 GCA_001660395.1 Alteromonadaceae bacterium XY-R5 | reverse complement strand
GAGTGAAGTCAATTACACCTTTAAACAGCGGTATTATTTTGCTTTTAACGTGGGGTATACCGAAGATGTCCTTACCATGGCCATTGTGCGTGACGGGGATGAGGAGGTGGTCATTGTGCGGCCCATAAACATTGCCAATTTAAAAAGCTATTCGCTTGTGGCCAGTTTGCCCATAAAGTTCACCAATTGGTGGCAAAGCAACTGGAACCTCAACGCTTCCCTGAACGAGTTTGACGGGGAAATCAATGGGTTTGATTTTGACCGCAATAACCCCGTAGTCAGTTTAAACACCAACCACAGCTTTGGGCTAGGAAAGGGATACCGACTACAGGCTGGGGCCTTTTACCTATTCCCACACTATGCCACAATCACCAAGGCACGGACCATTTCGTCCTTTTCGTTGGGACTTCAGAAAAATCTGTTCAACGATGCCATGACACTTCGCTTCAATGTCA
>LXWE01000301.1 GCA_001660395.1 Alteromonadaceae bacterium XY-R5 | reverse complement strand
ATGCTCTTACTTTCATTGTAACTAGTATCTATACGTAATTCTTGCTTTTGTTAAATCGTATGGACTCATTTCCAACTTTACTTTATCACCGGGAAGCAACTTAATGTAGTGCATTCTCATTTTTCCCGATATATGCGCCGTAACAACGTGTCCATTTTCCAATTCTACCCTGAACATTGCATTGGACAATGCCTCAATAATAGTCCCATCTTGTTCTATTTCTGCTTGCTTTGCCATGTATTATGCTACTTTTCTGTTTTTTCCGGTCTTCATCAGGCCATCATAATGTCTGTTCAACAAATATGAATTTACTTGTTGTACAGTGTCTATCGCCACACCCACCATGATCAACAGGGATGTTCCTCCATAAAACAGTGCCCATCCGGCCTGTACATCCATCAGCTTTACCACAATAGCCGGTAAAACAGCCAATAGTGCCAAGAACACGGATCCAG
>LXWE01000300.1 GCA_001660395.1 Alteromonadaceae bacterium XY-R5 | reverse complement strand
CACTTATTTCCTTATGGCTATACCCATCCAACACATAAAGGTTGAAGGTTAGCCGGTATTTATTCGGCAATTCTTGAATATATCCCAAAAGGGTGGACAGGCTTATATCTATCCCCTCGGTATCCACCTCGGCTTCTTCTCCAATATTTTCTGAAACCACGTTGAGATGTTGTTCCTTTCTGTATTTCTGCAATACGGTATTTACCGTGATGCGTTTTATCCAACCCTCAAAGGAACCTTGAAAACTGTACTGGTCAATTTTGCTGAAAATGGTCATAAAACTGTCATGAAGGTTATCTTCAGCCTCCGTTTTGTTCTTGGAATACTTGAGGCACATACCGAAAAGAATACCGGAATATCTCCGGTATAATTCGGCTTGTGCCCGCCTTTCTCCCTTTTTACAGTTTTCTATCAGCTCTTCAAGATCCAAATGTTGGTCAATTTTGGATTATCGA
>LXWE01000030.1 GCA_001660395.1 Alteromonadaceae bacterium XY-R5 | reverse complement strand
CCCTAAACGATCCCACTGTAATGTTGGAAGGAATCACCCAGTCCTCTGCCAAATAATTATCCAAAGCTCCTGCAGGAAACCGATTTTCAAACAAGGGGCTCTCCGGAATTCCACCTGCATTGATGTGCAAACTGGTTATGTTTTGATCGGCATCCAAAGTCGCTTTATAGGTAGCGCGATAGGTGGGCCTATAAATTCCAGAGGTCATATCATCTTCCCGAGTGTAGATCAATTTGACGGGGGCTTTCATACGCTGCGAAATAATCCCCGCCTCAACCAACCAATGTGCATAGGACCTTCGACCATAACCACCTCCCAAACGGGTCATCTGAATATCTATATTCTCCAAAGGAATCCCCAAACGCTCGGAAAGGGTTATTTCGGTGAATTCCGGTTTCTGCAAGGGTCCTGCAAGTTCTGCCCTATCCGCGGTCACATCCGCAAAAAAGTTCATGGGTTCCATACAATTGTGTGCCAAGAAGGGGGCTGTGTAGCTTCGTTCCAAAACTTTGGAAGCATTGCGCAATGCTCTTTCCGGGTCACCGTCCTTTCGCTGCACTTCCCCTTTTTGTTTGGACATTTCCTCCTTCTTTCTGTCATGGTCCCATGTGCTTTCCAGTCCCGCTGGGAAAAGCAGCGTCTGTTCAGTTCCATTTCTGTCTCTTGTGACTTTCCTTTCTATATTTGGTTCCCATTCCACTTTGGGTGCAAGTGCCTTTTTTGCGTTCATCACCTCCCATGTGGAATCTCCTACAATGACCACC
>LXWE01000003.1 GCA_001660395.1 Alteromonadaceae bacterium XY-R5 | reverse complement strand
TGGTAATGCCAGGCGACAACCTGAAGTTCACAGTAGAACTGATTGCACCAATCGCGATGGACGAAGGTCTGCGCTTCGCAATCCGTGAAGGTGGTCGTACTGTAGGTGCTGGTGTTGTATCTAAAATCATCGAGTAATCGATAGGTTTTAACACCCTCCCAAAAAAGGCGCTCTTGAAGCGCCTTTTTTAATGCTCGAAGAAAAATTGAAGTACGGCTCCAAGCAGATTGTCTTCGTGCCATATCGTCGGGACGATGTGGAACAGCCGCAGGCTGGCCTGAAAGGCGAGGGCAGGATAGCCCGAGTAATCATCGATAGGTTTAATATTCCTAAAAAAGCGTTCTTGTAGTAGCCAGTTGTATCTTTTAGGTAATTAAAATTCTCTAATCAATTGATTCTTAATGTATTTAATTTAGATTTACAGATGCTTGCCACTTTATCAGCTAAGCTTGATTGGGGTTGGTAAAGTGCAGAGGTATGTATGTCTGCGAATCTGAAGATGCAGATACATGCTCACGTTGGCAAAGAACTCGTCAGAAGGAAGTGGCGTTTAATTCGTTATTTTATTGCGATAGGTCACGCCTTGGGTGTTACCAGCGCCATTTCTGCTGGGATTATTTTGCTTGGATACTCACTGGGTATTGAGGCTTTATACCGTCCTATTCCACAAGGTTCAGCCACTCATCCTGTCACCGCACTAGTGATTTTTTGTTTAGGTTTACATTTTAGTCGTAAACATGGGCGTGACACTTTACCTCTCCTATTGCCCATATTTGCACTTGCTATGTGTGTTCTCCGACTTGCAGAGTTTTACTTAAGTGCTGGTTTCCTTGCCCAGATTACCCCATTTCAGGCGGTGATTATCGCAGACCACCTTCAGGGTAAAGAAAATGCGATGGGTATCAATACCTGTTTAATGTTGTCAGCCTTGTCGCTATCGGCCATTACCAAGTGGAAGGGGCAAGTGTTGTTATCTCAGGCGCTGTCCTTTTTTGCTTTAGGCTTTCCTATCCTTGCGATAACCGGGCTAGCTTACGGCATAGATGCATTCTCAGGAGATATGTCATTACTCACTACCACGTTTGGTTTTTGCTTATCTATTAGTTGTATGAGTACCAGCGCTAGAAACGGTGCGATACGAGCCTTGCTGTCTCCCTACATTGGCGGGCGTATTGCCAGATTACAGGCACTCATTAGTTATGGTGTTTCTTTTGTTGTTGGGCTGCTTTTCATTCAGACAGTAGTAAATTCAGAAAGTGAAAACGCGATAGGCTTGTTTGTGGTCATTGTGTGCTGGTTCAGTATTTTACTGGTAACCGTCTTTGCGATTTATCAGGAAAAGGAAGACGAGAAAAGGCGCACTGCTGAACGTGAACTGATGAATGCGGCAACATTAGACCCTCTGACAGAGTTGCCAAATCGGCGTAAGTTTCTTGATGCCGCTAAAATTGAAGTGGCCAGGGCTATGCGGCATGACCGACAGTTGTGGTTGCTAATGCTGGATATAGATTTTTTTAAACGGATCAATGATGTTGCTGGTCATGCAGTGGGAGATTCAGCAATTCAAAATGTTGCGGCGATATTGCGCCAATCAGCGCGACAGACAGATTGTGTTTGTCGCCTTGGCGGAGAGGAGTTTGCTATTTTGCTCACAGATACCGATGCATCCGGAGCCTGGCAGGTTGCCGAACGCATTCGTCAGCAAGTCGAAGTAACTGTGTTAAAAGGCTATAAGCCAGCGGCAGGCGCAGCGATGACAGTCTCAATCGGTATCGCATGTTCTGGGAATGAGCCGGATATCTCGCAGTTACTTAAGCAGGCAGATGAGCATCTGTATCAGGCTAAAGCGGCAGGACGTAATTGTATTGTTCAGCCCAAAGAACAAGAACCCGTCGTCGAGGGTGGTGACAACATATACGCCTATAAACGTAAAGCCATTCACTTAGAGTAAACAGACAACAAAAAAGGCGCATAAAGCGCCTTTTTTGATTTCTAAGGATTAACCTGTGTTCCGCATGCCAATGGCGATGCCGGCGATGGTGACCATCATGGCGCGCTCAAGCACCGGGCATTCATTGTCGCCCTGGGCGCGAATACGTTTAAGCAACTCAATCTGCAGGAAGTGTAATGGCTGCAAATAGCCTGCGCGGATCTTCATGGACTCTTTACCTTTTGGATCCGATTCCATGGTGGTTTCCTGCTTTAGCAATTTCAGCAGTAATTCGATGCTGAAGGTCAACTCATTACGTAATGCTTCGCCAAAATGCTTCAATTCATCCGGCACCAGTCTGGCATCATATTCGGCGCTGATACGCGGATCGGCCTTGTAAAATACCATATCCAGCATCGATAGACGCGAGCGGAAGAATGGCCAGCTGGCTTGCATCTCTTCAATGGTAGCGGAATGGCCATTATCCAATGTTTTCTTCACGGCCTTCATCACACCTAACCATGACGGCAACACCAAACGGGTTTGAGCCCAGGCAAAGATCCAGGGGATCGCACGTAAGCTTTCAATGCCACCGGTTGGTTTTCGCTTCGAAGGACGGCTGCCTAATGGCAGTTTTCCTAACTCTTGCTCAGGGGTCGCTACTCGGAAGTAAGGTACAAAACTTTCATCATGACGTACAGTTTGACGATAGTTGTCGCGCCCGTCTGCGGCCATGGCTGTCATGGCTTCACGCCAGCTGTCTTTGGGAGCCGGAGGGGGTAAAACAATAGCTTCGATAATAGCTGAAGCATACAAATTCAGGCTACGTTGGGCCAGCACTGGCATACCAAACTTATAGCGGATTGTTTCGCCCTGTTCAGTGACGCGGAAACCGCCTTTTAATGAGCCCGGCGGCTGAGACAGGATAGCACTGTGCGCGGGCAATCCACCCCGACCGATAGTGCCGCCGCGACCATGGAACAAAGTTAGTTCAACGTTGAACTTATCAGCCAGAGCAACCAGGGCTTCCTGAGAGGTATACTGGGCCCAGCCGGCGGCAATGGCACCGGCATCTTTGGCAGAATCAGAATAGCCAATCATGACATGCTGATGGCCCTGAATATAGCCGCGATACCAGTCGATGCTCAGCAGTTTGCTGATAACAGATTCGGCATTATTTAAATCATCCAAAGTTTCGAACAACGGCGCTACGGACATTGGCCAGGTAACACCGGATGATTTCAGCAGTAGTTGTACGCTCAATACATCAGACGGCAAACTGGCCATCGAGATAATATAAATCCCGAAACCATCGCGGTTGTGTTTGGCGATTACTTTACAGGTATCCAGTACTTCCTGTACTTCGTCACTGGGCTGCCAGTCATCAGGTAACAGTGGACGTTTTGAACCAAGTTCTTTTAGCAGAAAGGCTTGTTTGTCTTCTTCGCTCCACTGGGCATAATCCCCAAGGCCATAGTAGCGGGTCAGTTCGCTAAAGACATTGGCGTGGCGCTCAGAATCCTGACGGATATCCAGCTTCAACAGATTGACACCAAAGCAGTGCACTCGGCGAATGGTATCCAGCAAATAGCCATCCGCTATCAACTTCATTCCGCATTCACACAATGACGCATAACATAGCATCAAAGGGTCGAGCAGTTCTTCTTTACGGCTAACCCAGTCACTTGCATCAGCAGGACGTTCGTTGACATAGGCCATGATGCCCTTTTCTGTGTTTTGCAAACGTCTGAGCAAAGGACGCAACAGGGCTCGGTATGGTTCGTTTACATCTCCAACCAAATCGCGCAGTTTCGCGTTGCAGTCGCGCATCGACAGTTCGACCTGAAGTTTATCCAGATCTTGTGCAAACAGTTTTGCCGCGCGTTTACGTGCCAGTAACAGCACCTGCTCTGTCACTTTTGCGGTGACGAACGGGTTCCCATCTCGGTCACCGCCCATCCAGGAGCAGAATTTCACGGGAGTGGCATCTAACGGCAGATTGATGCCGTATTTTGCACTGATTTTAGCATCCAGTTCGCGGATAAAATCCGGTACAGCTTCCCAAAGTGAATTCTCGATAACTGAAAAGCCCCATCGAGCTTCATCAACAGGCGTTGGACGCACAGAACGGATCTCTTCAGTATGCCAGGCCTGACTGATCAAATCGGCAATGCGGGTTTGAATGCGCTGACGTTGAATATCTGTCAGTTGAGTGTGATTCAATTCACTCAAACAACGCGCTAATTCGCCATGCTTATGGATCAGGGTGCGTCGGGTGACTTCCGTCGGGTGCGCTGTCAGTACCAGCTCAATTTTTAGCTGTGACAAAGCTTGCTCGAATGTTTTGGCGCTGACATCTGCAGTTTCTAAATGCTGAAACAGTTCCGCTACTGGGTCACTGATGTCATTTGAGCTATTAAATTCCTGCTCAGCGATATTAGCCAGATTCAAAAACTGTGCAAAAGCACGACCAACTGTGAGTAATTCGTCGTCCTTTAAGTCAGCAAATAATGCTTTTAACTCTTCACCGGCACTCTGTTCGCCCTTAAAAGAGTTACGGCCGTCGATACGTACTTTTTCAATACGTTCAAGCCACTCTTCTCCCAATTGTGCTTTGATGGTGTCACCCAGTGTTGCGCCCAGATAACGTACCGTGTCTTTTAGCTGAGAATGTAATTGTTGTTCCACATTTCCCCCTTCTTCCTGTGCCGTACTGTTTAAAAGATACTGAATGCAGTGGTTAATGTCTAAACAGTTCTTGGAGCCAAAACGGCTTTTCGTTGCTTTTATGTAGTAAAATTACAACATTTTATTGTGAATTCATAACATTTTGTTGAAAAAGTACAAAATCTGAACTTGCTTGAGTTTTGCTCACTACCGACATTTTGCCTTTAGTGTGATAGAGTTCTGCCTCTTACTTTCGGCTGAAATTCGGCCACATAATTGAGGAGCGAGCGTGTCTCAAAAATTTACCACAGTAGAAACTCAGGCCAGTTATGGCATTGGTTTACAAATGGGTCAGCAATTACTGACTAACCCGTTTGAAGGTTTAGATATTGAAGCGGTTCAGGCGGGTTTGGCTGACGCTTTTAATCAATTACCAGCTCAGGTTGATAACCAAGCGCTGGGTGCTGCATTCAATGAAATTCATACCCGTATGCAAGCAGCTAAAGCAGAGCAGAGCAAAGCGGTGATTGAAGCAGGCGATCAATTCCTGGCTGATAATGCCAAGCGAGATGAAGTCACTGTGACTGAGAGCGGTCTGCAGTTCGAAGTGCTGGCAGACGGCGATGGTGAGACTCCAACTGCGGCTTCTACCGTGCGTACGCATTATCACGGTACTTTGATTGATGGCACTGTGTTCGACAGTTCTTACGAGCGTGGACAGCCGGCAGAATTCCCAGTAGGTGGTGTAATTAAAGGCTGGACTGAAGCACTGCAGATGATGAAAGTAGGTGCGAAATGGCGTTTATACGTACCTTACCAACTGGCTTATGGCGAACGCGGCGCAGGCGCGGCCATTGGTCCATACTCAACTCTGATTTTTGATGTTGAGCTTCTGGACGTGATTGCCTAATTCATTCTGTAAATTGCAGTTAATAAAAAAGGGCCCTGAGGCCCTTTTTTATTGAGTATTGATTACTCTTTGCTACGAGAAGCGCGTTTACGCTCGTTCTCGGTTAATAGCTTCTTACGAATACGGATGCTCTCTGGCGTTACTTCTACCAGCTCATCGTCATCGATAAATTCCAGAGCTTGCTCCAGTGACATCACGATAGGTGGAACCAGTGTCTGAGCTTCGTCAGTACCAGAAGCACGTACGTTGGTTAGCTGCTTACCTTTCAGCGCGTTTACCGTCAGGTCATTGTCACGGCTATGAATACCGATGATCATACCTTCGTAAACATCAACACCGTGGCCGATAAACAAGCGACCACGCTCCTGCAGGTTAAACAGAGCGTTAGTCAGAGCCTTACCTGGTGCGTTGGCAATCAGTACACCGTTCTTACGCTGACCGATAGTGCCACCTTTGTGCGGCGCATAATGATCAAATGTATGGTAAAGCAAGCCAGAACCTGAAGTCAGGGTCATAAACTCAGTTTGGAAACCAATCAGGCCACGGCTAGGCATAACGAAGTCCATACGTACACGGCCTTTGCCGTCTGTACCCATGTCTTTCAGTTCAGCCTTACGAATACCCATTTGCTCCATGATTGAGCCTTGGTGCTCTTCTTCAACGTCAATGGTTACTGTTTCAAACGGTTCTTCGAGTACGCCATCTACAGTACGCAGAATTACTTCTGGACGAGATACAGCTAATTCGTAACCTTCACGACGCATGTTTTCAATCAGGATGCCCAGGTGAAGTTCACCACGGCCTGATACGCGGAATTTATCTGGATCAGACATTTCTTCTACGCGTAAAGCAACGTTGTGTACCAGTTCTTCCTGCAGACGCTCAAGAATGTTACGTGACGTAACGTACTTGCCTTCTTTACCTGAGAAAGGAGACGTATTTACCTGGAAGGTCATGGTTACTGTTGGTTCGTCAACAGACAGAGGCGGCAGTGCTTCAACATTGTTAGGATCGCAGACAGTATCAGAGATTTTCAGCTCACCGATACCGCTGATGGCAATGATGTCGCCAGCAGAGGCTTGACCTGCATCGTAACGATCCAAGCCCAGGTAACCTAATACCTGACCTACTTTACCGTTACGTTTGGTGCCGTCAGCGCCGATTACGGTAATTTGCTGGTTAACTTTTACGCTACCGCGTTTAACACGACCAACGCCGATAACGCCAACGTATGAGTTATAATCCAGCTGAGAAATCTGCATCTGGAACGGGCCATCGATATCTGCATCTGGTGGCGAAACTTGCTCAACAATGGCTTCAAACAGAGGAGTCATGTCTTCGCCAGGTTGGTCGGCATCAGCAGAAGCCCAGCCGTTCAATGCTGACGCATAAACAACCTGGAAGTCTAGCTGTTCGTCAGTTGCGCCCAGGTTATCGAACAAATCAAATACTTGATCGATTACCCAGTCAGGACGAGCACCTGGTTTGTCGATTTTGTTGATAACCACGATTGGTTTCAAACCCTGAGCGAAAGCTTTTTGGGTTACGAAACGCGTTTGTGGCATAGGACCTTCCTGTGCATCAACCAGCAGCAATACCGAGTCTACCATCGACATAACACGCTCTACTTCACCACCGAAGTCGGCGTGTCCAGGAGTGTCTACGATGTTGATACGGTAATCGTTCCAGTTTATGGCAGTGTTTTTTGCCAGAATGGTGATACCACGCTCTTTTTCAATAGCGTTGGAGTCCATGACGCGCTCTTCCGCCTGGCCACGGCTTTCCAGCGTACCAGATTGTTGTAAAAGCTTGTCTACCAGGGTGGTTTTACCATGGTCAACGTGTGCGATAATCGCAATATTCCTCAATTTATCGATTGAGGTAGGAGTTGCACTCATCTTTTCTTCTCAAATTTGGGCGGTAATCGCCGTGGACGGAATTAATAGGCGCAGGATTGTACAGGTTTATGCTCTCTTTGGCGATTCAGAATTACGCATTTCGCGCGCGAATCCTGATTTCTTTACTAACTTACCTAACGAACGGTAGACATTGTCTAGGTAAGGGGGTACATAATATTGGGAAGGAGGGGAAAGGACTCTGCGCGATTACAGGGAATATTGTCCTCTATGCACCATTATGGATCGTAGTTTGTGTTTTTTTGGTGCATCAATGGCACGCTTGAGTAGAAATATGTACGGATTATTACGGAATTTCGCGGTCTGCAATGTTCCCGTCTTCTGGCACGAAAATCGCTTCAAACTTGCCCACTACCAAAATTTGCACCTTTGCTAAGAAAAACTTTCGCCATTTCAATGAAATGGTTTTTATTACTCTGGAGGACACAATGTCAGTAGAAAAGGCTTTAGACCTTATCAAAGAAAGTGATGCTAAATTCGTTGACCTGCGCTTCACCGATACTAAAGGTAAAGAACAGCACGTTTCTATCCCAGCTGGCCTGGTTGACGAGGAATTCTTCGAAGAAGGTAAAATGTTTGACGGTTCTTCTATCGCTGGATGGAAAGGCATCAACGAATCAGACATGGTGCTGATGCCAGATCCTTCTTCTGCGGTACTGGATCCATTCGCTGAAGAGACTCAAATCAATATCCGTTGTGACATTCTTGAGCCAAGCACAATGCAAGGTTACGACCGTGACCCTCGTTCAGTTGCTAAGCGCGCTGAAGAGTACCTGAAATCTACTGGCATTGGTGACACCTGCTTGGTAGGTCCAGAGCCTGAATTCTTCCTGTTTGATGACATTCGTTTCCACACAGATATGGCTGGTTCTTTCTTCAAAATCGAAGCAGACGAAGCGAAGTGGAACTCAGGTAAAGCTTTCGAAGAAGGTAACATGGGTCACCGTCCAGGCGTAAAAGGCGGTTACTTCCCAGTTCCTCCAGTTGACTCAGCTCACGACATCCGTGCGGCAATGTGTCTGGTAATGGAAGAAATGGGCCTGGTTATCGAAGCTCACCACCACGAAGTTGCAACTGCTGGCCAGAACGAAATTGCCTGCCAGTTCAACACTCTGGTTACTAAAGCTGACGAAGTACAGATCTACAAGTATGTTGTTCACAACGTTGCACACGCTTACGGTAAAACAGCTACCTTCATGCCTAAGCCTTTGGTAGGTGACAACGGTTCTGGTATGCACTGCCACCAGTCAATCAGCAAAGATGGCGTTAACATCTTCGCAGGTGATAAGTATGCCGGCCTGTCTGAAGAAGCTCTGTACTACATTGGTGGTATCATCAAGCACGCTCGCGCAATCAACGCATTCTCTAACCCAGCGACCAACAGCTACAAGCGTTTGGTACCTGGATTTGAAGCACCAGTAATGCTGGCTTACTCTGCACGTAACCGTTCTGCGTCAATTCGTATTCCACACGTAACTAGCGCCAAAGCTCGTCGTATCGAAGTACGTTTCCCAGATCCAGCGTGTAACCCTTACCTGGCATTCACTGCTATGTTGATGGCGGGTATTGACGGTATCAAGAACAAGATCCACCCTGGCGATGCTGCGGACAAAGACTTGTACGAACTGCCACCTGAAGAAGCGAAAGAAATCCCAACTGTTGCTCACAGCCTGGAAATGGCACTGGATGCACTGGATGCAGACCGTGAATTCTTGACTGCTGGCGGCGTAATGAGCGATGACATGATTGATGCTTATATCGATCTGAAGCGCGCTGAAGTTGAAAAACTGAACATGTCTACTCACCCAGTTGAGTTTGATATGTACTACAGCGTGTAATATCGCAATCCAATACCAAAGCCCGCATTTGCGGGCTTTTTTTTTACGTGAAAAACTGACTACACTGCTTGTTGAATCTATTGCCGGAGAGAAATATGAAAGGTTTGTGGATGAGTTTGCTTATGGCAACCATGATGGCGTCCGCTGCCCCTATCTACAAGGTTGTAAAAGAAGACGGAACGGTGGTGTATACCGATAACCCTGAGCAAGCTGCAGAATCGATGCAGTTAAAACCTGTTAATACCGCCAATCCCTTAATGACAGAAAAGCAGCAACAGGCCTTACAGGAGGCTCTACAACAGCAACAGGATAAGGCGGTCAATTATCAGTTATCCATTGTTTCACCTGCCAATGAAGAAACCATCTGGAATAATCAGGGAAAGTTTAATGTTCGCGGTCAAATGAACCCTCAGGGCACGGGTGGTGAGTTTCAGCTTTTTGTGAATGGCAACAAATTGCAATCGGGTACCAGCGCCTTGTTTGCCTTGTCAGATCTGGAGCGAGGCGAATATCAGTTACAGTTAAAATACGTCAATAACTCAGGCAAGATCCTTGCATTAAGTCAGGTTACTCGGGTTTATTTGCACCGAATGTCGGTGTTATTTAATAAGAATTAACCAAAAACAGGCATAGTAGCGACAGTTTTGCACGGCAGTAGAGCCCGGTAAATTGTGTATGCACCAATTTGGTGCTAATAATGCTGTAGCCTTTCTTCATGGGTGACTGAGTTTTGCTGGATAATTTGTCAACTGCTGTGCTGCTTGTGGATACAGGCTTAAAGATTACGTACGCCAACCACGCTGCACAATCGTTGTTAGAACAGAGCCTCAATCAACTCCAAGAGGCCTACATTCTTCAATTTTTGATGCATCCAAATTTGGATAGCACGCGTTTTCGCCAGACCATTCAGGGGGGCGAAATTTTTTCTGTCAGCGAAGTGCAGGTCATTCTCGCCGATGGCCGGCATTTATTGGCTGATATTACTGCCACAGGTTTTGAACCAAAAGAGCGCGGTACTCAGCGTTCTCTGCTTCTTGAAATTCGCCAGGTAGACCAGCAAAAGCGTATTTCGCAGGAATCACAGCAGTGGGCTCAACAGCAAGCCGCACGTGATTTGGTAAGAGGCCTTGCACACGAAATTAAAAATCCTTTGGGTGGCATTCGAGGCGCTGCACAGCTGCTTGAAAAAGAATTACCGGCTCAGGAATTACATGAATTTACCAAGGTGATCATTGAACAGTCAGACCGTTTAAGGAATCTGGTCGACCGTTTACTGGGGCCTAATTCACCACCTAATTTCCAATTACATAATGTACATAAGGTGCTTGAGAAAATCCGGACCTTGGTCAGTTTGGATCTCAGCCATAACATCACCATTATTCGGGATTACGACCCCAGTATCCCAGACATGCGTTTGGATCAGGATATGATCCAGCAAGCCGTTTTGAACATTGTGCGCAACAGTGTTCAGGCATTAACAGCCCTAAATCAGCAGGAAGGGGTAATTCAGATTATTACCCGAATAGAGCGGCAAATGACGATCCACGGAAGGCGTTACCCGTTATGCGCACAAATCAAAATAGTCGATAACGGACCGGGTATTCCCGAGCAAATTCGCGACACACTGTTTTATCCCATGGTTACCAGTAAACAAGGCGGCACAGGACTTGGATTGTCCATCGCCCAAACCTTAATTGATCATCATGGCGGCAAAATTGAAGTCGATAGTTGGCCCGGGCATACGGAATTTACCCTCTATCTCCCCATAGACAAAAAGGATAAGCATTCATGAGCGCAGAACCTGTATGGATTGTAGATGACGACAGTTCAATTCGATGGGTCCTTCAAAAAGCCCTGCAGGCGGCGAATATCCCCTGCTTTAGCTTCGACAATCCCGAAGATGTGTTGCTGCAGCTTCAATCTGGTCAGCAGCCAGAAGTCATAGTGTCAGACATTCGTATGCCGCAAATGGACGGCATGACGTTATTGGCTGAAGTGCACAAAAGCTGTCCGGAAATTCCGGTGATTATTATGACGGCACACTCTGATCTCGACAGTGCCGTTAATGCATATCAAAGTGGTGCCTTTGAATATTTACCTAAACCCTTTGATATTGACGAAGCTGTCAGTCTGGTGTCGCGCGCATTGTCGTTTGTTAGAGAGCAAGCCCGACAGCATTCTGCGCCGCCGGCCATGTCTGAAACGGAGATTATTGGTGAAGCCCCTGCGATGCAGGAAGTGTTTCGCGCCATTGGACGCCTATCACGCTCCAGTATCAGTGTTTTGATTAATGGTCAGTCAGGTACAGGTAAAGAGTTGGTTGCACAGGCTTTGCACCGGCATAGCCCGCGAGCCAAAGAAACGTTTATCGCGCTTAACATGGCAGCTATCCCTGCAGACTTAGTTGAGTCTGAATTGTTTGGCCATGAAAAGGGCGCTTTTACCGGTGCTCAAAATGCACGTCAGGGGCGTTTTGAGCAGGCGGATGGCGGCACACTATTTCTTGATGAAATCGGGGACATGCCGCTGGATGTGCAAACTCGTCTGCTGCGGGTGCTGGCAGATGGTCAGTTTTACCGTGTGGGCGGGCATAATCCGATTAGCGTGGATGTGCGGATTATCGCAGCGACCCACCAAAATCTTGAGCAACGTGTAGCAGATGGCAAATTCCGGGAAGATTTATTCCACCGTTTGAACGTCATCCGGATCCATATTCCACGCCTGAGTGAGCGTCGCGAAGATATTCCGTTACTCGCCAATCACTTTTTACAAAAGGCTGCAAAAGAGCTGGGCGTAGAAGCGAAAAGCATGAGCAAGGATACCGAGCGTCTATTATCTCAGTTGCCTTGGCCAGGGAACGTACGCCAGCTTGAAAACGTATGTCGCTGGTTAACTGTGATGGCCAGCGGTCAGGAAGTGTTACCCGCAGACTTACCACCTGAGATTCATCAGCAACCGTTAAGTAAAGATCGTCAGCAACAAAATGGTGACTGGGTTGAATTGTTGGCGGCCTGGGCGGATAAGCAGCTTCAGGCAGGTCGTAATAATATTCTCGATGAAGCCATGATGACCTTTGAACGCACTATGCTGGAGCGCGCCTTGTTCTATACCCATGGACATAAACAGGACGCGGCCAAGCGTCTTGGATGGGGAAGAAATACACTGACGCGTAAGCTGAAAGAGTTAGATATGTAAAAAAGGCACCTTAGGGTGCCTTCTTACTATTTGACTAAGACATTATGCGTTTTCTCGATTCAGCAATAAGGTCGTCATGGCTTTATTGAAATGTGACAGCCACTTACCGCAAAACTGTCCTTCGGCAACCCGATTGATTTCAATCACGGCTGCCTTTTTCGAGTGTTTTTGTTTGCCTTTGTGTGCGCGTGAATGGGTCATAGCATCAAAGGTATCTAAAATGGCGAGTAACTTTGCACCCTCGCAGATATCAGATTCTTTTAGGCCTAACGGATAACCAGAACCATCCAGACGCTCGTGATGCTGCATGACGATTTTACGTGCTTCATTCCATTGTTCCAGATGCTCCAGCAATCTGGCACTTTTATATACGTGTGAGCGCATCAGATTAAATTCTGCTTCGGTGAGAGTGTCCTGTTTGTACAGTAACTGCACCGGCATAAAGGCCATACCAAAGTCGTGCATATAACAGGCAACGGCGAGCTGATCCTCATCAATGGGTTTACCCGCTACTTTGTTAACAAAGAACGCGAGTTTGGCGACACGGTCGCCGCGTCCACCCCAATACATTGAGCGCTTTTCAATGGGTTTCATCAGTTCGCGGAAAAACAGGATATCCGCTTGTTTTTCAGCACTCAGGGCTTTGGGAATGCCCGTATTGGCTAAGGTCACGTTACGTTTGGGCGGCTGGTTGACTTCCGGGGTTTCTTCCTCTTCCAAATCTTTGCTGGCATCCAGGCTTGGATCCAGCAGCAATACCGCATCGGCCAGCAATTTCTCGTGCTGGGCTGCATTGGAAGGGGTAATGCGGGATATATGGGTGGCCAGCAGCTGATAGAGCTCGGCGTCGTAGTCTGCCTGACCTACCTGAATACAGGCTTGGACAAAGAGTTTAACCCTGTCCATGGTCAGTAATACCAAATCACTCATGGTGCTGGTATAGCTGATTTGACCCTTTCGCAGAAAATCGAGCAAATCTTCGACTCGCTGCAGCAGAGGGATCATTGGGGTGAAATTCACCAGACCTAAATCCCCCTTGATGGTATGAATAGAGCGGAACAAAGCGCGCTGCAGTTCCTTGTCTTCTGGACGCAGTTCCAGTTCAATCAGGGTCTGTTCACTGGCTTCATAGAGTTCGTTAATTTCTTCTAGCAGGTCGTGAAGAATGTCTTCATCCAGATCTTCATGTCGGAAGGTTTGCATATAACGCGTCTTTTGTTTTTGAATTAATACTTAGTATATCCGCACAGTGAGCGGTTTTTTAACTTTCTAACTTTAGGTTAAGTCTATGAGTGACATCAACTTTATTTGAGCCTTAGGCGCAAAATTAATGCTATCTTAATTGACTCATCCGACATGATTAATGAACAAAATCAGTATACTGCGCTTGTTCAGCCAAGAGGATTTGATGTGATACTGCTGCTACGTATTCCCGTTATTTTAATTTACTTTCTCGCTATTAATGCCCTGTTATTGCTTTTATGTGTTGCGCGTCCATTTCATCGAAACAATGTGTACGTGGCCGGAAAGTTATATAGCAAAATTAGCACCCTGATTGGCGTCAAGCTTGAGCTACGTATGCCCGAAAGCCTGAAATCTGGCGGTCCTTACGTGTTTATCGGCAATCATCAGAATAGCTATGATCTGGTCACTATTTGTGCTGCTTCTCAACCAGGGATGGTGACAGTCGGTAAGAAAAGCCTGAAATGGATACCTATTTTTGGCCAGGTGTACTGGTTGTCCGGGAATATCATGATCGACCGTGGCAATTCAGGAAAAGCTCACAACACACTCAAGCAAACTGCTGCCAAGATTAAGCAGCGTAGTTTGTCTGTCTGGCTATTCCCGGAAGGTACCCGGAGTTATGGTCGTGGACTCTTGCCATTTAAAACCGGCGCATTTCGATTAGCTCAGTTTACTCATACGCCAGTGGTGATGGTGAGCGTGAGTAATTTACATAACAAGATTAATCTTAATCGCTGGAATAACGGTACCTTATTGGTACAGTTTAGTGAGCCGGAAGTGGTAGATAATTCCCATAACGCTAAATACTGGGCCGAGTATTTTCATCAAAAAATGGCCACACAGATTGCTGCGCTGGATGAAGAAGTCGCTCGACGTGATAAAGCAGAGTAAACTAGAGTCACTTAGTTGCCCCGGAGAGTGAAATGTCGATCACAACAGAATTACAAGAATGGTACGAATTTAATCAGGAAACCATTGAAGCGTTAACTGAAGATGGCAGTGATGTTGGTCAGCCTCATACTATTGAGTACCATTTTGCGGGAAGTGATTTTGACTTACTGGAAAAGGCTGCAGTAGATGCTTTCAAAGCTGGTTTTGAAGTGGGCGATGCCGAAGAGCTTGAACTTGACGACGGTGGTGTTGTGTTCTGTTTTGATGCGGTGGTTGAACGTATGTTAGACCTGGATAAATTGAATGCCGACACAGACGTACTGGTGAAGATTGCGGAAAAGCATAAAGTACATTACGACGGCTGGGGAACGTATTTTATTGAACCTGAGCGTAGCTAATAAAATACCTAATATCATGATATATATACATTTTCATAGACTTTTGATGGATTTTCCTAAAGCGTCGTCTATGATTTACTAGTCAGACAGTTATGTAATGTCGTAAAGCGCAGTACTGAGAAGTTCTGCGCTTTTTTTATCTCTCCCCATAAGGAATGTTTATGCGTAATAACCAGCCCGTAACACAGCGTGAATACAGCTTAAATCATGACGCTTTTCTTATTTCTTCCACGGACATCAAGGGGAACATTCTTCATTGTAACGATCAGTTTGTCGAAGTGAGTGGATTTTCCAGAAGTGAACTCATTAACGCACCACACAATATTGTGCGTCATCCTGATATGCCGCCGCCGGTGTTTAAACTGATGTGGGATACGTTACGTGCGGGTCGCCCCTGGATGGGGTTGGTAAAAAACCGTCGTAAGAATGGTGATCACTATTGGGTCAGTGCCTATGTCACGCCGATCTATGATAAGGGCCAGGTAGTTGGTTTTGAATCTGTCAGGGTGCCGGCAAGCGAACAGGAAAAGCGCAGAGCGCAGGCGATTTATGACAGACTCAATAAAGGAAAATCCGCCAAGGCATCGATAAGTCGATTCAGCGATTTTATTTTGCGTAGCTGGCCCATTTGGGTGCCAATGGTTGCATTGTCGTTGCTATTGCTGTTGCTGTGTTCGGGTAAAGCGGCAGCTATCGCGGCGATTGTAGGATTAATTGCCTGTGGGTTGCAAAACTATCATCAGGAACGCAGTTTCAGTGATTTGCTCAAAGTAAACACCAGCGCCTTTAGCGATAAGTTGGTGGCCATGACCTATTACCCTGAAAGCGGTATGTTCGCAGCGGCTAAACTTGCACTGCGTAGTGAAGAGGCTCGCAACCGCACGGCATTAACCCGGATAGGTGATGCTATGTCGTCATTAAGTGCTCTTACGGCATCTACCCGCGAGCAGGCAAAAACCAGCAATTTATTAATTGATAAACAGAATCAGGCAACGCAACAAGTTGCCTCAGCCATCAATGAAATGTCTGTGGCGATTCAGGAAGTAGCAGATCAGGTTGAGGCAAACTCATCCAGCGCTGAAGCCGCACTGGCGAATGTGGATTCTAGTACGCATTTGGCCACAGAGGCAGTGGATGCTATCAACCGTTTGAGCGACGCGGTGACCACCATTGTTAGCACCGTTACCGAACTCGCAGAGTCGACGAATTCTATTAGTCAGGCGGCCGATTTGATTTCCACCATTGCTGAGCAGACGAACCTGTTGGCGCTTAACGCAGCCATTGAAGCTGCAAGGGCAGGGGAGCATGGTCGTGGCTTCTCAGTGGTAGCTGATGAGGTGCGTTCTTTGGCATCTAAAACCCGTGAGTCTACCGATAAGATCCACGCTATCGTCGAAAGCCTGAGTAAGCGTGCCGCCACAGCGGTTGCGGTCTCTAATGAAGGTGAAAAAGCGGCGGCATCGGGGGTAGAAATGATGGATAAAACCCGTCAGGCGCTAGAGCAAATTAAGCAGGCGGTGTCCGACATTACCAATGCATCAATTCAAATGTCTGCCTCAGTAGAGGAACAAAGCAACGTGGCCGAGCATATTAATCAGCAGGTTGTCGAAATTGCTGACGGCGCTGTGCATGCGCAGGAAAATGCCGCTGAAACGTTACGTGCCAGTGAAACCCTGCAAACCACGGTAAATGAGGTGCATTCACTGTTACGGCGCTTTTCAACCAAGAAATAAACTTGGCAAAAAAGGTTTGTATTCTGGCTAATTTAGGATGTTTATCCTCTATTTGGTGGGATCTGTAAACTGAGGTTGCAAGGCAGTCGCTCTCCCCTTACATTGGGCGCTTTCATGTGGGATGGTATTTACCATCCCTTTTTTAACCCTGTGCCAAGGAGTAGTTGTGCCAGTCAGTGTTCCCCAACATATCGTGCCTCTCGACAGTATTTTACCCGACGAACCTCTGTTGATGATGGGAGCCGGTCCGGTACCGATTCCAGCGCGCGTGGCGGCAGCAAACGGCATAGTTATTAACCACCTTGGCGACACTATGGCGCAAATCATCGAACAGGTGAAGGTGATGAGTCGCTACGTGTTTCAAACCGAGAAAGGACAGATTCTGGGTGTGGCAGGTCCGGGTTCTGCGGCAATGGAAATGGCAGTGGCTAACCTGGTCGTGCCGGGAAGTCGAGTTTTAAGCATTTGTAATGGCTTCTTTAGCTCGCGTTTGTCGGAAATGTCTCAACGCTTAGGAGCGGAAGTCTTTAAATTGCAGGTACCTGATGCCGAAGCTGCGGATCCACAGATGGTGGAAGCGCATTTAAAGCAGCATCGACCACAGGTACTGACCATAGTGCAAGGCGAGACGTCTAACACTGTTTATAACCGTCATTTGGCCGAGATAGCTGCACTGGCGAAGCAATATGATTGTTTAGTCATTGTGGATGCGGTGTGTACGTTGAGTACTATGCCTTTGGATATGGATGAGTGGGGCATAGATGCCGTGATTACGGGCGGACAGAAAGGATTATCCTGTATTCCCGGGGTATCGCTGGTGGGCTTTTCACAGCGCGCCTGGCAACATATTGAAGCCCGGACCGATCAACTGCGTCACTGGTGTCTGGATGCTAAACTGGCGGATCAATTCTGGTATAAGAAGTCTTATCACTACACTGCACCAGTGTCTGGCATTCTCGCCATTCATGAAGCCCTGCGTTTAATTTGTAATGAAACCCTGTCGCTGCGATATGAGCGCCATTTACGTTGTTCAGAGGCGCTCCAGGCTGGCATTGAAGCTATGGGCCTGAATTTATACGTGGAAAAAAGTGCCAGATTAAATTCAGTTGTCGGCATTAATGTCCCGCAGGGCATTGATGGCAAGACCTTACTGGGGCATATGTCGAAACGTTATCGGGTTGAGATCTCTGGTTCATTTGGACCTAACATTGTGCGTATTGGTCAAATGGGAGAACAGTGCCGCGCGCATAACCTGTTCCGTACTGTGCATGCATTGGGCTCTAGCCTCAATACGATGGGTGTTAAGCTGGATTTGCCAGCGGGCATGGCGGCACTGGAATGTTGGTTAGATAAATATGAAGGCGCATCCGGGCAAGCCCTGACATTTGCCTAAAAAATCAAAACGCCGGCTTAGCGCCGGCGTTTTATCGTTAGGGGTAAAGCTTGAGTGGTGGTTCGTTAAGAGCAGATAATTGCTCTTTCAGTGCCAGAATTTGTTGCTCCCAGTATTTCAGATCGGCGAACCAGGGAAATGCCCTAGGGAAAGCCGGATCCTGCCAGCGCCGTTCCAGCCATGCCATATGATGCAGCATGCGCATCGCACGCAAAGGTTCAATCAGGCTAAGCTGACTGGGTTCAAAATCCGCAAATTCTTCATAGGCGCCTACCAGGGTATCCAGTTGCATAAGTTGCTGATGCCGATCACCTGATAGCATCATCCATAAATCCTGGATTGCCGGGCCATTTCGGCAGTCGTCTAAATCGACGAAGGTTGGTCCATCACGCCATAAAATATTACCCGGATGACAGTCACCGTGTAGGCGAATCGCGGTATGTCTGGAAAACTGCTGCTGTATCTTGTCAGCTACCTGACTGGCGATAGTCATAAAGGCGTGATGCAATTCAGCCGGTAATAGCTGACTGTTACGTAACTGCTCCATGGGTTCGGTGACATATTCCTGCAGACAGATACTTGGGCGATGCTGAAATGACTGGCGCTGTCCAACACTATGAATACGACCAATAAACCTACCCATCCATTCCAGCTGATCCAGGTTATCGACCTCAAATTGACGACCGCCTACAGACGGATAGAGCGCAAAGTAAAAGCCCTGATATAAGTGCAGGGTTTTACCGTTAAAGGCTAATGGCGCTGCTAGTGGGATATCTTGATCTGCCAGCTCAAGTGCGAAGTCATGCTCCTCCTGAAGTTGCTCTGCACTCCAACGCTGGGGACGATAGAATTTCGCCACATAGCGGCGTTTATCTTCGGCAATAAACTGGTAGACGCGATTTTCATAACTGTTCAGGGCCAATAGCCCTGAATCCACGCGGATATCCAAGGATTCGATCGCATCCAAAATGAGGTCCGGATGTAATTCGCTGAAATTAAATTGAGTCATTAACGGTACAGGAACTTGCTGTTTTGCTCGATTATAACCGGCTCAGCCTGTTCACTTTCAACTTTAAATGAGAATTCTGTCACCGCACCTTGCAGATTGTATGGGTCAACAGCCAGGCTGACAGGCAAACTATAGACCTCACCCGCGGCAATATTAATATCTGCCTGACCTAAATAACGCACATCTGGCAGGCCTTCTACGCTAATGTGGTAGCGCTGTGGTTGTTGCGACATATTCATGATTTTTAGGGTATAGACATTTTCAATTAAGCCGTCGTTTGTCTCCCGATACAATTGGTTACGGTCGCGAATAATATCCATATCCAGAGGCACCCGCTCGAGAAAATCGAGCACCAGCAATACCACCATAACCAGTAACACGACCGCGTATCCAACCAGTTTAGGGCGAAGAATATGAGTTTGGCCACCGGCGAGTTGGTGCTCGGAGGTAAAGCGAATCAACCCTTTGGGGTAGTTCATTTTATCCATGACGCCGTTGCAGGCATCGACGCAGGCACCACAATTGATGCACTCATATTGCAGACCATTACGAATGTCGATACCTGTAGGGCAAACCTGCACACAAAGCTGACAGTCGATACAGTCACCTAGCCCTTTATCACGATTTTCTTCGCGGCTGGTTTTTCGAGGGCGGGGACCGCGTCCCTCTCCACGGTTTGGGTCGTAGGAGACGGTAAAGGTATCTTTATCAAACATGGCAGACTGGAATCTGGCGTAGGGGCATATATGGGTACACATAATTTCGCGCATCCAGCCGGCGTTACCATAGGTACAAAGCGTAAAAAATACGACAGTTCCCCACACCATAGTTGACGTGTTGAAGCTGAAAAAATCGATAAAAAGTTGCTGGATAGGAGTGAAATAGCCAACAAAGACTAGCGCGGTTAATAGGGCTACTAATAGCCAGCTAATATGCTTAGCGCTTTTACGCAGGATCTTGTCGGTGTCGAGGGCGCGTTCGTCGAGCTTGATTCGTTTATTGCGAGGACCTTCGATTTTTTCTTCGAGCCAGATATAGATATAAGTCCAGGTGGTTTGAGGACACATAAAGCCACACCAGACACGCCCGGCAAACGTTGTGACAAAGAACAGGGCAAAGGCGGCAACGATGAACAGCCACGCCAGCAACGTCAGATCCTGAGGCCATAAGGTCACGGCAAAAATGGTAAAACGCTGTGCCGCGATATCCAGCAAAATGGCCTGATGCCCGTCATACGTTAGCCAGGGTAGCAGGGCGAATAAAACAATAAAAAAGCCGCCGTAAAAACGCCGAAATGTATTTAAAGTCCCTTCGACGGCACGCACATAGATGCGGCTGCGCGGTGGGTAATGATTATCATGATGCTGGGGATCCGGTTGCTGGATTTTGACGTCAGTAACGTTTTTTACCTTGATCGGTTCATTCATACCTGGCCCCTGTAATTTTGGGTATTTACGACAATACCTGTTAACTGTCCTATTTTAGCAAGAACTCTTGCCAGCCAAGTGATCTGGGTCAATTATTTATATTGAGTGATACACTTAGTTATCATTGTGGATAATATATGCTTATTTATTGTCCACAGTTTTTGCCGTAAGCTTCACGTAAAGTAGTTGGTGTAATTAGATTATGAAGCGTTCAATTTATCTCGTTATCGAAATCGCATTGTTGGTTGTGGTGCTGCAATCTTCGTTTGTGCAGTATTACCTGAGCGATTTGCAGGATAGTTTGGCGCAATGGATGCTCGATATTTCAAGAATTCCTGAAAAGCAGGAATTAAGCAAATTTAAACAGGTTGTGGTACCCAATATGCGTGGCTTAAACGACACGCAGAAAGAGTATTTGGAAACCCTGACGGAAAGCCAGGAAAATCTGACCAAGTTTTATCGCATGTACTGTATCAACGACGATAAAAATCCGTATATCTACGGTGTGAATTTACGTTTTCTGTGTCAGCAGATTCAGGTATCAGGGTTTAACCAGGTCTAATTGAATTCAGTTAAGATTCATTGACGGTTTTTCATACTCATTAATGGAAAGACAGAAATTAGGAGGATCGATGAAAGCCTTATCTGCTTGTCTGATACTAGGACTCGTTACCACTTCTCCCGTGTTTGCGAATGCACTTGTAGATGTGACCTGGAAAGAACCGGAAAATTATCGTGATATCCGGCCAGCGAATGAAACCCGTGAAGGATTCAAAACGCGTACGTTTGAACAGCTAGAGAAATACTTCTCTAAGCTGGCTGAAAGACTGGATGACGGAACTAAGCTGAGCATCGAAGTAACCAATCTGGACCTTGCCGGACAGGTTTGGCCTGCATCCTTTGTTGGTATAGGCAGTGGAGCGTCAGATGTGCGCCTAATCAAAAGTGTGGATATACCGCGCATGTCTTTCAGTTACAGTTATGCTGATGCAAATGGTGAAGTGATAAAGTCCGATACTGTGGATTTGAAAGATATGGCGTTTCAGGATCGTGCCAATCCACTATTTACCAATGACGCGTTGCGTTATGAAAAGAATATGTTGCGCCAGTGGTTCGACGATACCTTTCCAAAAGAGGACGTATTGGCGAAAGCTGAACAGAAAACTGAATCAAGTTTATAAGTTAAAAGGGGCCTCAAGCCCCTTTTTTATTCTGTAAATTCGAGGCTACGCACCTGTTCGAAATGGGTATCGCCCGAGCCTGCATCGAGCACCACCACCTTGCCTGCATTGTTCACGTCAATATCACCACTGCCGTCATCTAGAGTAATACTGCCAGAAACGGTATCGATGACAATGTCTCCAGATCCATCTTTGATGTCAGTATCACCTGTCACAGTAACGATATGAATGTCGCCAGAGCCATCTGCAATATCAAGATTGCCAGTGACGGTATTGACTTCTATGCTGCCGGAACTGTCCTTAATGGAAATATTCCCGGTAACGGTGAAAATTCCAATGTCACCTGAGCCATCCTGAAGCCAGATATCGTTACTTATCGTCTTGATACAGGTATCACCACTGCCATCGGTCACTTTTAACTGAGTATGTTTTGGAACGACGACTTCCAAATCGATTTTACCGCTATGTACGCCATCTTTGAGCAAGGCCACTAGCTTTGCCTGTTTGCCTTGTTGGGACAGAAGCAGCTCATAGTCTTTTTCGTTTAAGTCGTCACTGATAATGGCTTGCACTTGAATTTGTTCAACGTCTTCACCGTGAATATGTAAATCTCCAGCACCGGCATTAATGCTAAACAGTTCGATGCTGGTTGTACTCTCCAACGATAATTGCCTGGTTTCGGCCATGACATTAATACTGAGCATAGAGGCGAGCAGGGTGATAAGTTGAACGTGATTCTTCATGATTGCATCCTTGTTTGTATGAGTTGTAACTTTGTCGCAGGTAACAAGGAAAAGGTTTAAAATAAAAAAGACGCCGAAGCGTCTTTTTTATTTTCTTAGCAAACACGCACAATTAGGCGGCATCTTCCTGCTGTTCGCGCTTGAATTTGGCGACTACCGACCAGGCTTCAAGCATGACAAAAATACTGACCAGCAAAACAACAGCATCCAGAAATACCAGTAACCAATTTCCTTGTTGGTAGTATTCGTTCAGTTTTATCAGCCCGGCGAAAAAGGCCATGACCAATACAAATGACATCGGGATAAGGGTGAACTTAGCGGGACGACCGGCTTTGAGCAGCATAATGGAGATCACCAGCAAGGTCAGACTTGCCAGGATTTGGTTGGTTGACCCAAACAATGGCCAGATAATCATACCACCACTGCCCGATGAACCACCTGCCCCGAAAGACAGCAAAAGGCAACAAGCCACAGCAACCAGTGTCGCAACAAAGCCATTGGCCAAGGGTTTGATATTGTAGATTTCGCCCCATTCCTGAATGATGTAGCGCTGTAATCTAACGCCGGAATCCATCGTTGTGCCAGCAAACAATACCACCATGACCGCCAGCAGGGTTGAAGTAAATGCCGTCGATAATCCCCAGCCTTCATGGATTAAATTTGAGCCGCCTTCGATAAATGCACCGACGCTACCTGCACCTAAGTGGCTATAAATTTTGTGCCATTCCTCCGGAGATACCGCCAACGTAACACCACTGACAGCCACCAGGGTGATAAGGGCCAGGCAGCCTTCGCCAACCGCGCCCAAATAGCCTACAAATCTGGCGTCAGGCTCTTTGTCGAGTTGTTTGGAACTGGTACCAGAGGCAACGATGCCATGAAAACCAGACACTGCGCCGCAGGCAATGGTCACAAACAGAAGTGGCACGATACTCGGTGTATTTATTGCCGTTTGAGTGTTAAATGCAGGCGCGGTGATATCTGGCAATGCCACAAAAACGGCACCGTATAGCAATATCAGCCCTACGACTAATTGCATACCATTGATGAAATCTCGTGGCTGTAATAACACCCAAACCGGCAACAGCGACGCAATGGCTGCGTAGACAAACAGAATCACAATCCAGTTAGCTTTATCTGATAAGCCCAGCATTTCAGTGGGTAAACTTAGCGGGAACATACTGCCAGCATACACACTCACGTACAGTACGATAATCCCGGCAATGCATAAGGGGATAAGATTAAACTGGCGCTTAATCAGCTGACCAATAATGATGGCAACTGCAATGGCTGACCAGGCTGGCAATACCGAATTGGGCTGAGAAACAAAAGCATTGGCAATGACCACACCAAATACAGCATTAACCATCAGCAATACCAGGAAAATCACAATCATAAATAAGGTGCGGGAGCGTTTACCCACCACGCTTTCTGATAGTGCGCCAATAGACTTACCCTGATAGCGGTTACTGGCCCACAGGGCCCCCATATCATGAACGCCGGCGAAGAAAATCGTTCCCAGAACCACCCACAAGACTGCCGGCACCCAGCCCCAATACACAGCAATAGCAGGACCTACAATGGGAGCTGCACCAGCCACAGATGTAAAATGGTGACCCCATAACACCACTTTGTTTGTAGGCACATAATCTGACCCATCATTGAATGCATGTGCAGGGGTGGTGAATTTGGGATCTAATCGAAAGATTTTTTCGGCTATGAATTTAGAGTAAAAAAACCATCCTGCCAGCATGCCGATCAGGCCAAGCAGGACAATCATCACTGACTGCATAAGACTTACTCGCTTTGTTTTGAATAGGTTAATTTAGCATCAATAAGTTACTCAAGTTTATGAAAAAAGTACGAATAATTGTGCTTTATTTGTCACTTTTTTATGCTTATTTTCACTTTTTAGTGTTTATTTTTTACCATAAGGAAAATATTTATATAGTTGCTTAGGGTCAATACTGGTCTGGCCTGCAGACGTATTTTGACTAATTTTCCAGCGTGGTGTCACAAAATATTCATTGAAAGCCGTTTAAAAAGCATGCGATATTATTTTTGACTCTTTGGTCAAAAAAGTAGCAGTGTGACTTTGAGTTCCCTTCTCATCGCTCTGTCAAAAAATAATAACGAGAAAAGAAAAATAACAAGCCAGATGAACTGGTTTCCTACCAAAATGAGGATATTTCATGAAGATACAACTACCGGCTTTGCTGGGCGTTGCGCTTGCGAGTGGGAGTGCGTTTTCGGCTGATCTGGTGATCACCGGTATTATGGACGGTTCCATGTCAGGTGGACTCCCTAAAGCTATCGAAATTTACGCGTTAAATGATGTCGCAGATCTCAGTCAATGTGGCCTTGGTTCTGCTAACAATGGTGGCGGTTCTGATGGTCAGGAAATGACCTTCAGCGGTAGCATCACTGCTGGCAGCTATATTTATGTCGCCACTGAGACAGAAGGTTTTAATACGTTTTTCGGGTTTGATCCTGATTATGTTGACGGTTCTGCTGCGATCAATGGTGATGATGCGGTAGAACTCTTCTGTGATAGCGCCGTTATTGACGTTTTTGGTGATATTGATGTTGATGGCACAGGTCAAGCGTGGGAATACACTGATGGCTGGGCCTATCGTGAAGCAGGTACCGGACCTGATGGCAGTACCTTTGTCCTGGCAAGCTGGTCATTCAGCGGCATCGATGCGCTGGACGGTGAAAGCAGTAATGCTGCAGCAGCCACACCTTTCCCGTTGAAGACGTATGCTGAAGAAAGCGCTGATTCTGGCGATGATAGTTCGACAGATGATAGCTCTACGGATACCGACGATACTACCGATGATACGACAGATACTACTGCGCCCTGTTACAACTGTAGTGAGATTGATGCGGTTGCGGATCCTGACACTTTTGATGACGCAACGTATTACGCTGCAGCTATTAGCTCAGTCGCAAATGGGGATGATGCCGATACGGTGAAGGCCGCAATCAACGGTATTATCAGCACCGGCACGAAAGTGCTGACTTACTCTGAAGTGTGGACAGCACTGACCCATACCGACGAAGATCCCGATAACAGCGACAACGTGATTTTACTCTACACTGGCCGCTCTATGTCTAAACAGTCGAATGGCTCAGGTGATCAAAGTAGTGATCCGGACAACTGGAACCGTGAGCACGTTTGGCCGAAAAGCCATGGCTTTAGTTCTGATGCGAATGAGGCATACACGGATATTAACCACTTGCGTCCGGCCGATATTTCGGTGAACTCGTCACGTGGCAATTTAGACTTCGACAATTCTGACAGCGAACTGGCGGAAGCTCCTGAAAACCGCATTGATAGCGATTCTTTTGAGCCGCGCGACGCGGTTAAAGGGGATGTTGCCCGAATGATGCTGTACATGGATACCCGCTATGAAGGTGCGGATGTCACCCCTGATCTTGAGCTGGTAGACGCAATTACCTCAAATGGCGATCCGCAGCTAGGTAAACTCTGCACCTTATTGGAATGGAATAATAGCGATCCAGTTGACGATTTTGAAATTGCCCGTAATAGCGCTATTTACACCTACCAGGGTAACCGTAACCCTTACATTGACCATCCTGAATGGGTTGATGTGGTGTACGCTAATGCCGGTTGTGATGATGAAGAAGAGGAAGTGGTATTAGACCCCGTGGGTGAGTGCAGTGCTGACGCTACCTTGATTAGCGCAGTGCAGGGCGACAGTGATACTTCACCTTTGGTCGGCGAAAGTGTCGTAATTGAAGGCGTTGTTACGGCTGTATTTGATCAGCTTAGCGGCTTCTTTGTACAGGAAGAGGCCGAGGATAGTGACAGTAATGACGCAACGTCCGAAGGCGTCTTTGTATATTATCAAGCAGATGGCGATTTGCCTGCTGTTGGCGCCGTAGTGCGAGTTGCGGGTACCGTTGCGGAATATTACAACCGTACACAGGTCGCTGTTACCGATAGCTATAAAGATTGTGGTACGGGTAGTGTCGACGCAAAAGAAGTGAGTTTGCCATTTAGCTCTGATAGCGGAGCTGAGCAACTGGAAGGCATGAAAGTGATTTTCACTGATGCCCTGACCGTGGCAGATACGTATTCACTGGCACAGTACGGTGAAGTTACGCTGTCTAATGGCCGTATGTCTGTGCCTACCAATCTGTACGCGCCTGGCTCAGATGAGCAAAAAGCCCTTGCTGCAGAAAATGCACTGAACCAGATTACATTGGACGATGTGAATAGCAGTTCTTATCCAGATACCGTGATTTACCCTACCGGAGGCTTGTCTGCGGATAACACCTTGCGTCATGGTGATCAGGTAACGGGTCTAACTGGTGTAGTGGATTACTCTTATTCTGAATATCGCGTCTTACCAACCAGTGACCCGACGTTTGTGGCTGCTAACCCTCGCACGGCCGAGCCAGGCATCGAGCGCGGTAATCTGGTAGTGGCCAGCATGAATGTGCTGAATCTGTTCAATGGTGATGGTGACGGTGAAGGTTTCCCGACTTCCCGCGGGGCCGATAGCTATGCAGAATATGAGCGTCAACTGGCGAAAATTGTGCAGGCAATTGTGGCGCTTGATGCTGATGTGATTGGTCTGATGGAACTGGAGAATGACGGTTATGCCGATACCAGTGCCATTGCACAATTAGTGGATGCGCTAAATGCTGCCACAGGCGAAACGACTTATGCTTATGTGGACGCAGGCGACGCACTGGGAACCGATCAGGTGACATCAGGTTTACTCTATAAACCTGCCAGTGTCAGTCTGAATGGCAGCGCCCTGTACAATGACGACAGCGTCTTCAATCGCCCTCCATTAGCTCAGGTATTTACCCTGACAGCAACCAATACGGATTTTGTTGTAGCCGTTAATCACCTGCGCTCTAAGAGCTGTAGTTCCAGCTCCGCAGATGCGGATACAGATCTGGACGATGGTCAGGGCTGTTACAACGCTACCCGAGTCGCACAGGTAGAGGCTTTCCTGAGCTGGTTAAGTAGCGATGAAACCTTGGCTGCGCAGCAAAATATCCTGATGATCGGTGATATGAACTCGTATGCCAAAGAAGATCCCATTCAAACTATGCTGGATGCAGGCTATGTAAATCTGGCGGAAGAGTTTGAAGGCGAAGGTGCTTATTCCTATGGTTACAGTGCGGAATTTGGCGCATTGGACCATGCACTGGCTACAGAAGCATTTGCTGCAACCGCAATTGATACGCTTCACTGGCATATCAACGCTGATGAACCTCGAGCGCTGGACTACAACACTGAGAATAAGAGCGATGAGCAGCTGGTTAGTTTCTATAGTGCAGATGCTTACCGTTCGTCGGATCATGATCCTGTGTTAATCAGTTTTAATTTGAGCAGTGCAGATGAAGATACAGACAGTAGCGATGACGATACAACTGACACAGATGAGACGACCGAAGAGTCGAGCTCAGGTGGTCTGGTAGGGTATCCCGAGTTGATCTTCCTTTGTCTGAGCTGGCTGGGAGTGGCGTTTAGCCGCAGACGTTCAGCTTGCTAATAAAGTTAAAATAACCCGCAAAAGCCGCGCCTCAGAGCGCGGCTTTTTTATTGGTTATTAATATTACCTTATTAACGGGTTTGGCGATTATTTTACCAATCAGACAAGAGTTTCTGTTGAATAAATGATCACATTCATGTCATATTTTGACCTGACCTTATGGTCAAAAATTTAACAGGGATGTCATGCAGTGTTCATTTTATGTCCGTACTATCCCCGCCGATTGATAATAAAAACAACGTTATAACAACGAAAAGCCAGTTAACTGGCGCCTTTCACGGTTAGGAGAAACAATGAAACCAAGACTACCAGCAACGCTGCTGGCGGTCGCCTTTATGCCTGCGTCAGCCATGGCCGCAGACATAGTCATTACGGGCGTCATCGACGGCCCGTTAACAGGAGGCGTCCCCAAGGCAGTCGAACTTTATGTGCTAAATGATATCGCCGACCTGAGCCAGTGTGGTCTGGGTTCTGCGAATAATGGTGGTGGCACAGACGGACAGGAATTTACCTTTAGTGCAGGCTCTGCCAGCGCCGGCACTTACCTGTATGTGGCATCCGAATCCGCGGGCTTTACCAGTTTTTTTGGCTTTGCTCCTGATTTTGTCTCGGGCAGTGTCAACATTAATGGTGATGACGCGGTTGAGCTATTTTGTGACGGTAGTGTGGTTGATGTCTTTGGCGACATCAGCAGCAGTGGTACAGGTCAGGACTGGGAATATCTTGATGGGTGGGCATACCGTGTAGCGGGCACTCAGCCAGATGGCAGCAGCTTTACCCTGGGGAACTGGAGTTTCAGTGGCATCAATGCGTTGGACGGCACCAGTACCAATGATACTGCGTCTACACCTTTCCCACTGAAGAGCTATGCCGAGGAAGCCGATAGCGGTGACGATGGCAGTGGCGATGACAGCAGCGAAGAAACCACCGCAGCCTGCTTTAACTGTCCTGAGTTAGATCCTATTGCCGATCCTGAAACCTTCAATGACGCCAGTTATTATGCCAACGCCATCAGTGCGGTTGCCAATAATTACAGTGCAGTTGAAGTGAAAGCCGCCCTAACGGACATTATCAGTGTCAATCACAAAGTGCTGTCATATTCAGAGGTATGGACAGCGCTGACCCATACCGATCAGGATCCAGATAATGCAGATAATGTCATCCTAATCTACAGCGGTCGTTCTATTGCTAAACAAAGTAATGGTTCTGGTACCCAAAGCTCGGATCCGGATAACTGGAACCGTGAGCACGTGTGGCCTAACAGCCATGGTTTCTCTGAACAGTCATTTGAGGCATACACCGACATTCATCACCTGCGTCCGGCAGATATCTCTGTGAATGCCAGTCGCGGTAACCTGGATTTCGATAATTCTGATACTGCTTTGGTGGAAGCGCCAGAAAACAAAATTGATGATGATTCATTTGAGCCTCGTGACGCTGTGAAAGGCGATGTCGCGCGGATGATGTTCTATTTAGACACCCGCTATGAGGGGTATGACGTAACACCAGATTTGCAAGTGGTGGATCGTTTAACCTCCAGTGGCGAAGCAGCGTTGGGTCGCCTGTGTCGTTTGATTGAATGGAGCGCTGCCGATCCAGTCGATGATTTCGAACTGAATCGAAATGATGCGATTTATGCCTATCAGGGCAACCGTAACCCCTTTATCGATCACCCTGAATGGGTTGAGCTGATTTATGGCAACACGGCCTGTACCGACGACAGTGACAGTGGTGACGACAGCTCTGATGATAGTAGTGATGACAGCAGTGACTCTGATGATGATAGCAGCGATGCTGCCAGCACCGGATCTCTGGTGATCACAGAAATCATGCAAAACCCAAGTGCGATTAGTGATTCATATGGCGAATGGTTTGAAGTGCTGAACACCAGTGATCACGACATCAATCTGAATGGCTGGACAGTGCGCGATGATGGCAGCGACAGCTTTACCATTGCCACCGATGTGATAGTGCCGATGGGCCAATACGCAGTGCTGGCAAACGCAGCTTCTGACGCCAATGGCGGGATTGACGCCGCGTATGTCTATTCAGGCATGTATCTGGGCAATGGTGATGATGAAATTGTACTGTTGTCACCAGAAGGTGAAGAAGTCGATTATGTCGCCTACGACGGTGGTACCGAATGGCCGGATCCAAACGGTAAATCTATGGTGCTGATGGATGCGCGTGCAGATAATAATTTGGGAGCCAACTGGACCACGGAAACAGAGTCTACCTATGCCAGCGGAGATTACGGTACGCCGGGGAGCGGTGATGCAACCTTTGATCTGGTTATCACTGAAATTATGCAAAACCCAGCAGCCGTGGCCGACAGTGCCGGAGAATGGTTTGAAGTGCTAAACCGCGGTGCAATTGCCGTCAACATCAATGGCTGGACCATTCGTGATGACGACTCAGATTCGCATACCATCAGTGAAGACGTCGTAGTACCAGCCGGTGCTTATAGTGTGTTTGCCATAAATGCCGACAGCAGCACCAATGGTGGCATAAGCAATGTCCTTTACCAGTATAGTGGTTTTACCCTTGCTAACGGTGCTGACGAAGTGGTGCTGGAAGATGAAACAGGCACCATCATTGACTATGTTGCTTATGATGGCGGCACGGAATGGCCTGATCCAACGGGCAAGTCGATGACGTTATCCAGCGCAAGTTTAGATAACAATGTTGGTGCTAACTGGGTCACAGAAACCAGCCTGACATACGGCGGCGGTGATTATGGAACGCCAGGAGATGGCCCTGATGCTGGCAGCAGCAGCGGCGGTGATGATAGTAGTGTGGCTATCGGTAGCTGTCTGGAAACGGCAACCCTGATCAGTGCGGTTCAGGGGGATGCCGATGTTTCGCCATTATTGGGTGAAGATGTGGTGATTGAAGGTGTCGTGACGGCGAGCTTTAGTCAGCTTGGCGGTTTCTTTGTACAGGAAGAAAGCCTGGATGAAGATGGTGACAGCAATACATCCGAAGGGGTATTCGTTTACTACTCCGGCAGCAGTAACTTACCTGAAGCTGGCACTGTGGTGCGGGTATTAGGTCAGGTGTCTGAATACTATGAGAAAACCCAGTTAAATAGCAGTGCTGATTATCTGAATTGTGGTTACGACACAGTTGCAGCTACATCTGTATCGCTGCCATTTGCCTCCGATCAGGCTCGTGAGGCCCTCGAGGGTATGCTGGTGAGCTTTGATGATGCATTGACCGTAACGGATAACTATGCGCTGGCGCAATACGGTGAAGTGACGCTGTCAAATGGCCGTATGTATGTACCCACTAATCTTTACTTGCCCGGTTCTGAAGAGCAACAGGCGCTGGCAGCGACAAATTTACTGAATCAGGTAACACTGGATGATGTTCAAAGTGGTTCGAACCCAGATCCTGTTATCTATCCAACGGGCGGATTATCTGCAGATAACACCCTGCGTCATGGTGATATGGTGAGTTCTGTCTATGGGGTATTCGATTACTCTTACTATGAATATCGTGTATTGCCGCTAGTTGACCCTGTGTTTACTCAGGCGAATCCACGCACTGCAGCGCCGACAATTCAGCGCGGCAACCTGACCGTTGCCAGTATGAACGTATTAAACCTGTTCAATGGTGACGGTGCTGGCGAAGGATTCCCTACTTCACGGGGTGCGACGACGCTGGAAGAGTACGAGCGTCAGGTGGCGAAAACCGTTGAAGCCATCGTCGATATCGATGCTGACATTATTGGTCTGATGGAGATCGAGAATGATGGTTATGACGATGCCAGTGCCATTGCCGATTTAGTCAACCGTTTAAATGCGCGTGCTGGTGAAGGGACCTATGCCTTTATTAATGGCGGCGGTACTGTCGGTACAGACCTGGTTACAACCGGCTTGCTTTACAAACCTGCTGCCGTCACTCCGCAAGGCAGCGTCATGTTTGACGATGCTGAAATCCATAACCGTCCGCCATTTGTACAAACCTTTGTTCTGAATGATGTGGATGCTGAGCTTACCGTAATGGTTAACCATTTACGCTCTAAGAGCTGTGGCTCTAACGCTACCGACGGTAATTTGGATCAGGGCGATGGACAGGGCTGTTACAACGCCAAACGGGTTGAGCAGGTTCAGGCATTCCTTGACTGGTTGCACACAGATGAAACCTTAGCAGCTAAGGAAAATGTGCTGATTATCGGGGATATGAACGCGTATGCAATGGAAGATCCTATTCAAACCGTCGTTGCAAATGGCTTTGTTGATCTGGTGAAAACCTATCAGGGTAACACGGCTTACTCTTACGGTTATTCGGCTGAATTTGGTTATCTTGACCATGCCCTCGCAAGTACCACTCTGGCAGAAAAAGCGGTGGATACCGGTCACTGGCATATCAACGCAGATGAACCTCGGGCGCTGGATTACAACACCGAGTATAAGAGTGATAACCAGTTAGTTAGCTTTTACTCTGTGGATCCTTATCGCGCATCTGACCACGATCCTGTGGTGATCAGCTTTACCTTCGAGAATCCACCTGTATTAGGTGACTGGGATGGGGATGGTGATGTGGATCGTGCGGATATGCTAGCGCTGACACTGGCCATTGCTAAGAAGCAAGACATCGACGCCAGCTTCGACCTGAATGAAGATGGTGTCATTAATGTTAAGGATGTGCGGGTACTGATGTCACTGTGTACCAACACAGGTTGCCGCTAAATAAGAACAACAAGGAACAAGAAAAATGAAAAAGTGGTTTTTATTACTGACAATGCTGGTGGGATTTTCCGCTAATGCATCACTGATTACTGTGGAAATAGAAGATACTGTACTATCGGCGGGCGATAGTACGACGGTCAATATCATTGCCACGGATTTAGATCCATTTACTGACTTAGAGGTATTTCTGAATGTTGATACTTCTATGTTCAGCGTGGATTTGAGTAGTTTTGTGACTGATTTGTACTCGTTTTTCTTCGGTGATTATGTCGAAGCTCAGTTAAATTCGGATGGAGTCGGGATTGTCTTTTTTGACCTTTTCCCAGTTGATTCTGATTATCTGCTGATTGGCTCATTTACCATCACGGCATTAGTTGACGGTATTGCCAATTTCAATCTCGACGGCTTGTTAATGGGATTGGATGGCGATTATACGCTCACAGCTGATACCCAGAGTGCTGCGGCTAAGGTGTCTGAACCAGCTGCATTTGGTATGCTGCTATTTGCTTTGCTGAGCATGTTGCTGATGCGCAAACGTCGCTCTTAATCAGCTTCATTCGTTAAAAGGCGCCACTTGGCGCCTTTTTATTTGGGCAGAGAAACGTCTGGTGCGGTAAAGAAATCTAGGACATGGATGAAATTATCCTGCTCATGCCATTGAGCGGGTTCCAGGGTGTAGGGATCAAGTATGTCTATTTTTTCAAAGAGTGGATTTGCCCATGACGGGGTAGGAAGCGTGTCTAAATCTCCCACAACCAGTGGATCTAAATGACAATGAAAGTATTCACGTCCACTGACATCTTCACCAAGTAATGCACCGATTTCCACGTTAAATCCAGTTTGCTGCCAGGTTGCTTTGTGAGCCGTACACTGGGCACTTAAACTTGGGTCTTTTTCCCCAATGGGAAGGGTAAATTGCCCGCTTTCAGACAACTTTAGCGTCACTAATTTTGTCCCGATATCAATGACGCAGGCAGCAGCAGCAGGTGGTAGGCTGGTTTGATGCGAGGCGACTCGACAATAGGCGTCCGCAGGTGCAGGTTCGCCGCAACCGAATAACAGTGACATGGACACAGGAATAAGGAAAAGTAGTTGATTGCGCAAAGTTTATCGTAAATTACCGGGTTCTGGGCTTATTAAACTTGAATCAGGTATGAATGGCAATTTAAGGTGCAATCTGGTTAATTTGTATGCTTGCTTCCACTCTATAACGACAACAACATATTGGAACTGAAGGAATGGCGAAAGGTTTAAAGCTCTCCCCGATTTTTTTTGCCGCACTGGTGATGCTGGCTCTCACCGCTTATTTATATTGGCCGCATCCTGAGACAAAAGCGGAGCAGTCCCGACCTCCATCTCCGGTACGAATTGATGAAGTCGTTCGTCAGCCATTTGCGGTGGTGATTGAAGCGCTGGGGACGGCCAAGGCAAATGAGTCGGTGTCATTAACCGCTCTGAATTCCGGCATCGTGTCGCAGATTGAATTTGATGACGGCGAATTGGTTCAAAAGGGCCAGATGCTGCTGCAACTGAATGCCCGTGAAGAGCAAGCCAAAGTGCATGAGCTCGAGGTAAACCTGCAGGAAGCCAGACGTCAGCTCTACCGTCTCACCAATCTGGCCAAAGAAAATGCCACGTCGCAGCAATTACTGGATGAGCAAAAGGCTCGGGTGAACGTATTGGAAGCCCAGTTGGAAGTGGCTGAAGCGCAACTGGCTGAGCTGACCGTAAAAGCGCCCTTTGCGGGGCGTTTAGGTATTCGTCAGGTCAGTGTCGGCGCTTTGGTGCGTCCGGCGGACGTGATCACGACATTAGATGATTTACATTTGATTAAGGTGGATTTCAGTATCGCCGAAAGTCACTTGCCCAGCATTGCCGTCAATCAGATGATCAGTGCCTCGTCCGTGGCGTATCCCGACAAAATTTTTAAAGGCAAAATCTCCACGATTGATACCCGGGTAGACCCCGTGACGCGGGCAATTCAGGTTCGTGCGCTGATTGAAAACCCCAAGCTGGAACTGTATCCGGGCATGTTACTGCAACTGCATATACAAAAAGCCATGCTGGATGCCCTGGTGATCCCGGAAAAGGCGCTGATCCCTGTCGAAGACAAGCAATTTGTGTTTGTGGTGGAAGATGGTAAGGCTATTCGTAAGGAAGTGAAGGTAGGTCGGCGTAAACCGGGTATAGCTCAGATTCTGGAGGGCATCGACGCAGGTGATAAGGTCGTGGTGGAAGGCGGTTTGCGCCTGCAACCTGGTGCAGTCGTCAACGTACTGCCAAATAGCTAAGGAGCAGGCATGTTACTTTCTGATATTTCAGTAAAGCGCCCGGTCTTCGCCACCGTCGTAAACCTGTTGTTGATCGTGTTCGGTCTGGTTGCGATTAGCCTGTTATCACTGCGTGAATACCCGGATATCGATGTGCCGGTGGTGTCGATTAATACCAACTATGATGGTGCTTCAGCCAACATTGTTGAAAGCAGAATAACCCAGCTACTCGAAGATAGGATTAGTGGCATAGAGGGGATTAAGAATATCACCTCGACTAGCCGTAATGGGCGCTCCTCAATTACCATTGAGTTTAACTTATCCCGTGATATTGATGCAGCGGCCAATGACGTACGCGAACGCGTTAGCCGGGCATTGAATAATTTGCCTGAACAGGCGGATCCCCCTGAAGTATCGAAAGCCAGTTCCGATGACGATGTGATTGTTTGGTATAACCTGCGTAGCGATAACATGTCGAGCATGGAACTGACGGATTATGCCGACCGCTATCTGGTCGACAAACTGGCGGTGGCCGATGGCGTGGCTCGCGTCCGGATTGGCGGAGGCCGTACCTATGCAATGAAAGTCTGGCTCGATCGCAATGCGATGGCAGCCAGGGGCATTACTGTCAGCGATATTGAAAATGTAATCCGCTCGGAAAACGTCGAGCTGCCTGCTGGTGAAGTGGAATCTTTGGAGCGGGATTTTGAGGTGAGGGTGGCCAGAACCTTTTTAACCCCTGAGGATTTTGCTCAGTTGACACTCAAAGTTGGCTCCGATGGTTATCTGGTGAAATTAGGTGAAGTCGCTAAGGTGGAAGTGGCGGCGGAAGATGATGAATCTGAATTCCGTGGCAACGGCCTGAATATGATTGGCCTGGGTGTAATCAAACAGTCAAAAGCCAATACCCTCGAAGTAGCGCGTTCAGTACGTAAGGCCATTGAAGAGATTAAGGCCAGCCTGCCAGATAACATCATCATTGTGCCAAGCTACGATTCATCAGTGTTTATCGAACAGTCGATTGATGAAGTATACGAGACGCTGGCGATTGCCATGCTGATGGTTGTGGTGGTGATTTACCTGTTTTTAGGAAATGTCAGAGCTACCTTAATTCCTGCTGTGACTGTGCCTGTATCCTTGGTAGGGGCATTTATCGTGATGTATGCCCTTGGATTTTCTATCAACCTACTGACATTGCTGGCACTGGTGCTCGCCATAGGTCTGGTTGTGGATGATGCCATCGTGGTACTGGAAAATATTTACCGTCGGATTGAAATGGGGGAGCCGCCGTTGCTGGCAGCGTATCGCGGTGCCAGAGAAGTGGGGATGGCCGTTATTGCTACCACATTGGTGCTGATTTCAGTATTCGTACCCTTGGTATTTTTACAAGGCAATATTGGTAGGCTGTTTACTGAGTTCGCGCTGGCAATGGCGGCAGCGGTGGCCTTTTCCAGTTTCACCGCTCTGACCTTGTCACCCATGATGAGCTCGAAGTTTTTACGTAAACGCACGCGTAGCAAAGGGTTTGGCAATTGGGTCGATGCGAGATTTAAGTCTCTGGAGCAAGGTTATTACCGCTTACTGGGGACAACCTTGCATCAACCCATACTGATGGTTTTGCTTATTTTGGCGTCTATCGCCAGTTTAATTAAGCTGTCTGATCTGGTGCCGGGAGAGTTTGTGCCTAAAGAAGATCGCGGCAATTTCTTTGTCAGTATGCAGGTCGCCGAAGGCGCCAGCTTCGAAAGTAATGCCGCGAATATGAAAAAGGTAGAAGATATCTTACTGCCGTATCTCGATACCGGCGAAGTCGAGCGGGTGCTGGTACGCACTCCTGGTTGGGGGAACAGTGGCGGGATTGCTATTATTGGCGCCGCTGACTGGCGCACACGCAATCGCAATACCTTTGAACTGATGGATGAAATTAGCGCCAAGCTATCGCAAATTCCCGATGTGCGGGCATTTACTATCATGCGCAGCGGCTTGAGTGGTGGCGGTAGTAGCCGGCCGGTGGAATTTGTATTGAAAGGCGATACATACGAAGAGTTAGTGCGCTGGCGCGATATCATGTTAAGTCAGGCGCGCAAGAACCCGGGTTTGCTGCGACTGGATTCCGATTACAAAGAAACCTGGCCCCAATTGCTGGTGAAAATTGACCGTGCCCGAGCCGCAGATTTAGGCGTCTCTATCAGTGAAATCGGCCGTACCCTTGAAACCATGCTGGGGCAGCGACGTGTCTCTACCTACCTAGACAGGGGGCAGGAATATGATGTGATACTGGAGGGGGTAGAAGAGGATTTCCGCAGTCCTCAAAGTATCGACAATCTATATGTACGTTCTGCCCGCACAGGTAAGTTAATTCCGATGGACAATTTGCTGACGTTTGAGGAGGGGGCCACATCGTCGCGCCTAAATCGCTATAACCGTATGCGCAGTATCACCATTAGTGCGAACTTAGCTGAAGGGTACACCTTAGGCCAGGCACTGAGTTATCTGGAAAATCTGGTGAAAACGGAGTTGCCCGAAACCGCATCAATTGACTACAAAGGCGAATCACTGCTGTACAAAGAGTCAGGTAACTCGGTGGTGTTTGTGTTTATCCTCGCGCTGGCAGTGACTTACCTCGTGCTGGCTGCGCAGTTTGAAAGCTGGATCCATCCCTTGGTAATCATGTTAACGGTACCTATGGCATTGGTGGGGGCATATATCGGTCTCTATTTTGCCAACATGACCATCAATATTTATAGCCAGATTGGATTGGTAATGCTGATAGGTTTAGCTGCGAAAAACGGCATACTGATTGTCGAGTTTGCCAATCAGTTACGCGATGCTGGCGAAGAGTTTGAACAGGCCCTGCGAAAAGCGGCTGCATTGCGTCTACGTCCTATAGTGATGACCGTATTCACCACAGTAATGAGTTCTTTGCCTTTGGTGCTGGCGGTGGGGCCCGGGGCGGAGAGTCGTACTGTTATCGGTATGGTGATTTTTGCGGGGGTATTGCTGTCTGCAATTCTTACCTTGTTTGTGGTGCCTACGGCCTATTACTGGTTAGCCAGAAACACAGGTTCACCGCAACAGCTTGCTGCCACTATCGAACAGCTTGAAGCTGAGATTCCATATCACAAGGATAATTTGTGATATGAGTTCGAATGAATATGGGCTGATAATTTGATTTCGAGATTGCCCGGTTGGGTTGAATATGGTGCATTTGTCTTAGCCCTTCTGGCGGGTTTCGTTAATAGCGTAGGCCTGCTGGGGTTTGAACATCAGTCTGTGTCGCATTTGTCGGGCACTGCAACACTGCTGGGCGCCAGATTGTTGGAGCAGCCTGATACCAGTTTGCATCTGTTGGCGGTGATACTGAGTTTTCTGGCGGGAGCAGTCATCTCGGGTTGGGTGCTTCGTAGTAGCGCATTACAAATGGGGCGGCATTATGGATTATTGCTATTGATTGAGGCGGCGCTGTTATTTGCCGCCTGTCATATGTTGCTTAACGGGTCTAGTGCTGGGCATTATTTTGCGTCGGCAGCCTGCGGACTGCAAAACGCGCTGGCCACCACTTATAGTGGCGCCATTATTCGAACCACCCATATCACGGGAATAGTGACGGATTTGGGGATTATGCTTGGGGCGTGGTTACGCAAGCAGAAGTTTGACCAACGCAGAGCCACACTTTATCTTCTGATTATTGGGGGATTTGTTGTGGGGGCGATGGCTGGGGCGGTAAGCTATCAATGGGCAGGTTACAACGCGTTGATGATGCCATCGGGGGGATGTTTACTGCTGGCGCTGGCATATCACTGGTATCAGCTAAAGACCATAAAAAAATAAAGGCGCTATCTAGCGCCTTTATCTTATCAGGTTAACGGACCTACTCGTCGAGGAAGCTACGCAGCTGTTCTGAGCGGCTCGGGTGACGCAATTTGCGTAACGCCTTGGCTTCGATCTGACGAATACGCTCACGGGTAACGTCGAACTGTTTACCTACTTCTTCCAATGTATGGTCGGTGTTCATGTCGATACCGAAACGCATTCTCAGAACTTTGGCTTCACGGGCCGTCAGGCCAGCCAGTACTTCCTGAGTTGCATCTTTGAGGCTACCGCCAGTCGCTGAATCGAGGGGCTGAATAATGGTGCTATCCTCGATAAAGTCACCCAGATGTGAATCTTCATCATCACCGATTGGGGTTTCCATGGAGATTGGCTCTTTCGCAATCTTCAGAACCTTACGGATCTTGTCTTCAGGCATTGCCATACGTTCTGACAATTCTTCCGGTGTTGGCTCACGCCCCATCTCCTGAAGCATCTGACGAGAGATACGGTTCAGTTTATTGATGGTTTCGATCATGTGCACTGGTATACGGATCGTACGCGCCTGGTCCGCGATAGAACGGGTAATGGCCTGACGGATCCACCAGGTTGCATAGGTCGAGAACTTATAACCGCGACGGTATTCGAACTTATCTACCGCTTTCATCAGACCGATGTTACCTTCCTGGATTAGGTCGAGGAATTGTAAACCACGGTTGGTGTATTTTTTCGCGATAGAGATAACCAGACGCAGGTTCGCTTCCACCATTTCTTTCTTCGCGCGGCGAGCTTTGGCTTCACCGATTGACATGCGGCGGTTGATATCTTTGATATCCGAGATACACAGACCAGTCTCTTCTTCTACCTGGCTCATCTTAGAGATGCTGCGTTCGATATCTTCCTGATAACGTTTCAGTTCCTGAACATAAGGCGCAGCGCTCTTCAGAATATCAGCAAACCAGTTTGGATTGGTTTCGCTGCCAGCGAAGGCATCAATGAAATCTTTCTTAGGCATCTGCGCATGAACCACACAGTGTTTCATGATCAGACGTTCCTGAACACGAACTCGGTCCATCATATCGCGCATGTTTTTAACCATGCGATCAAATTGCTTAGGTACCAGACGGAATTCTTTGAAGATGTCGCTCAGTACAGTAATTTGCGCTTTGGTATCGTTATGCTCGCGGCCTTTGGCTGCAATCATTTCACGAGTTTTGTTGTACTGATCACGCAGCGCTGTAAAACGCTCGCGGGCAACTTCTGGATCAACGCTGTTATCGTCGTCGTCAGAACTGTCGTCGCCGTCTTCGTCTTCATCTTCATCATCGTCTTCGTCATCCAGTTCTTTTTCAGATAACTCAGAGCCGATGTGAGTGGCAGTCGGGGCTAAATCTTCGGCTTCATTCGGATCAACAAAGCCCAGAACGATATCGCTCAGACGAATTTCTTCAGCTTCGTATTGATCCCATTGGTCCAATAGATAGGTGATGGCCTCAGGATATTCAGCAACAGAGCACTGTACCTGGTTGATACCGTCTTCAATACGCTTGGCGATTTCGATTTCGCCTTCACGGGTTAACAGTTCAACGGTACCCATTTCGCGCATGTACATGCGCACTGGATCTGTGGTGCGACCAATTTCACTTTCAACTGTCGCAAGGGCCTGAGCTGCGGCTTCTGCGGCGTCGTCGTCCGTAGAGGTTTCTGCCATCAGCAGTTCATCGGAATCCGGTGCAGATTCGAACACCTGGATACCCATGTCGTTGATCATTCGAATGATGTCTTCGATCTGATCAGAATCAACGATATCCTGTGGCAGGTGGTCATTCACTTCGGCAAAGGTAAGATAGCCCTGTTCTTTACCTTTAGCGATGAGGAGTTTAATTTGCGACTGCTTGCTTTGCGCCATATAACTTACACTTCTCGAAATCGGTTAAATTGATTAGCCCGCTCTGCTCACCTTTTACTGAAAAAAGCTAAAGGAAACCGGTTATTGCTCTATTAAAATTGGGGAGTAGTCCCCAAATATCAATGCTAAAGCAGGAATTTTAACCAGTTCAAGTAAAGGCGTCAGCGAATACGCCAGTATAGCAGAATTACCATGGTTGCCGCTAGTCTATTAACTGACCAGAAACTAGCGTTTTTGTTCCTTCATCAACAGATTGAGTTCCTGTTTTTCCGCCTGACTCAATTTATCGACACGGGATTTGGCTAACAGCTCTTCCATTCGGCTGGTAAAGTGCCAGTCGATCAGCTTGGTAATGCTGTCGATAAAGACCTGTTGCAGGTTCTCCGAACGAACATCATGCTCCCATAGCAAAAGCTTACCAAGTTGCGCTGCCTGAGGATGGTCGCGGAAATATTCGAGTAAACGGGCGGTATTGGCGTTTGGCGTAGCCACGCAATAGCCGTAAACCTGTTGCAGTAAGTCCATGCCTGAAATGCGCAGGTCTGCTAACGCGCGTAAGTCAACCTGATCACATTCGGTCGCTAACTGCGGTGTATCTAACAGCAGACGCAGCAGCATGCGAATCGGGGAAATCCGACTTTTATTCGGCAGGGAAGTATCGGCCGTTTTCATTTTCGACATGCGATTGGCGGCTGCCATGTCTTGTTCCAACAGATACTTGTTTTGCTCACCCAGCAACTTGCTTAATTCTTCCAGCAAAATGGCCTTTTGGTTTTCACCTTGAATCTGTTCTATAAGCGGTACCGCTTCAGCCTTCAACGCGGCCTTCCCTTCGGCGCTGCCAAGCTGATGTTTTTGCAACAAACTAGAAAAGAAAAATTGAGATAAAGGGACACCCTGCTTCAGCTTTTCTTCGAATGCATCTTTGCCAATCTGACGCACCATAGTATCCGGATCCTCACCGTCGGGCAGGAACAGGAATTTCATTTGGGTACCGTCTTTTAACTGGGGTAAAGCATTTTCCATGGCACGCCAGGCGGCATCGCGTCCTGCGCGGTCACCGTCGTAACAGCAAATGACTTCAGGGACACTGCGAAACAGGGTTTGTAGCTGTTCGCTGGTGGTGGCCGTTCCGAGAGACGCGACGGCGTAATTAATATCAAACTGCGCCAGTGCGACCACATCCATATAGCCTTCAACGATCACAATTCGTTCCAGCTTACGGTTATGCTGGCGGGCCTGATATAAGCCATACAGCTCATAACCTTTATGGAAAATTCGAGTCTCGGGCGAGTTTAAATATTTCGGCGAACCTTCACCCAGTACGCGGCCACCAAAACCGATGACTCGTCCACGTTTATCGCGGATGGGAAACATAATACGTTCGCGGAAGAAATCATAAACCCGGCCATTATCGTTTTGATTGACGAGTTTGAGTTCCTGCATCTGCTGACGCAATTGTGGGGTTTTACCAAACTGTCCCAGTAAACTGTCCCAACCTGATGGCGCATAACCAATACCAAAAGCTTTGACGACTTCGCCACTTAAGCCTCGTCCCTTTAAATACTCGACGGCTTTGTCCTTTTCGGGATGGGCTTTAAGTTGATGGGCGTAAAAGCGACTGGCCTGCTCCATCAGTTCATAGTCATTGGCTTGCTGGGCCTTTTGTGCCTGGGTTTTCTCTGGTTTATTACCCTGTTCACGCGGCACTTCCAGTCCCATGATTTGAGCCAGCTCTTCGACGGCCTCGGGAAATTCAAGGCGGTCAAATTCCATCAGGAATGAAATTGCGTTGCCATGTGCTCCACAGCCAAAGCAATGATAAAACTGTTTGTCTTGAGCAACGGTGAACGACGGTGATTTTTCGTTATGGAATGGACAGCAGGCTTGATAATTTTTACCCGCCTTTTTTAGACGCACGCGGCTATCAATGATTTCTACGATATCTGCACGAGCAAGAATATCGTCAATAAATTCACGAGGAATACGGCCAGCCATGCATTCTGTCCAATACAAAAGACGTTAAGAAAGGGATACTTTACCCGTTTATGCGGGTTCTGAAAACTAACAAGCCGCAGCATAAGACTATGTTGCGGCTTGGTATTTCTGGCAATTTAGGGGGCTAATCAGGCTGTCAGGTGAGCTTTAATTTGTCCACTCAGTGCACCCATATCGGTGCGACCCTGTACCTTCGGCTTCAGCCATCCCATGACCTTACCCATATCTTGCATGCCATTAGCACCGGTTTCTTCGATGGCTTGGGCAAGCAACGCACTCAGCTCATCAGCGCTAAGAGGCTGGGGAAGAAACTCTTGCAATACTTCGATTTCAGCTAACTCTGTGTCAGCTAAATCCTGACGACCTGCGTCAGCAAATTGGGAAGCGGCATCTTTGCGTTGTTTAACCAGTTTGGTCAGCAAGGCAATAAGGTCTTGCTCCGACAGTTCAATTCTGTCGTCAATCTCGCGCTGTTTTACGGCAGCCAAAGCCATACGAATGGTACCCAAACGCAGCTTGTCTTTGGCGCGCATCGCATCTTTCTGCGCTTGCTTCAAATCATCTATCAAAGACATGGACTTTCTCAATGCAAGATAGGGAACGAATTGCAGAAACGTTGGGCTCGCTCCTTAACGGAATAAGCCCAAGGCGAGACTTAGTAAAGTTTTACGCGACGTGCGTTTTCGCGAGACAACTTCTTCAGAAGACGCTTTTTAGCAGCAGCTTTCTTGCGCTTACGCTCCCAAGTTGGCTTTTCGAAGAACTCACGACGACGAACTTCAGAAAGAACACCAGCTTTTTCACATGAACGCTTGAAACGACGCAGTGCTACGTCAAATGGTTCGTTTTCTCTTACTTTAACGATTGGCATTAAAATCTCACCTCAAAAAATCAATTACGAATTTCTTTGCCAGTTCAAAATATAACCGGCTCGGTTAAAAATGGTGCGGAATTTTAATCATATCACCGCCCAAAGTAAAGGACACTTTGGTTAAATTTTCGCAGAGAAGACAGAAAAACTGGCTTTGGAATGGAGTCGAGGCCGCTGAGTGGGTAGAATAGCGCCGATTTTTGCAAAGTTACAGATTAAGAGCAGACAAATTTATGCGGGTATTGGGTATCGAAACTTCCTGTGATGAGACCGGCATTGCAATTTATGACGGTGAACTGGGATTAATGTCACATCAACTTTATAGCCAGGTCAAATTGCATGCTGATTATGGTGGGGTAGTGCCAGAATTGGCCTCTCGTGACCACGTTCGCAAAATTGTGCCTTTAATTAAAGCCGCGATGGCAGAAGCGCATTGCACACCAGAGCAAATTGATGGCGTTGCTTTTACTCAAGGTCCAGGATTAGTGGGGGCATTGTTAGTAGGTGCTTCGGTAGGCCGCAGTTTGGCATATGCCTGGGGTAAACCGGCTGTAGGCGTTCATCATATGGAAGGGCATTTGTTGGCGCCAATGCTGGATGAGCCTAAGCCTGAATTTCCCTTTATCGCCCTGCTTGTCTCTGGCGGTCACACTATGATGGTGAAAGTGGAGGGGATTGGTCGATATGAAATTCTGGGTGAGTCTGTGGATGACGCGGCTGGCGAAGCGTTTGATAAGACGGCTAAGTTACTCGGCCTGGATTATCCCGGAGGCCCATTGTTGGCTAAACTGGCCGATCAGGGAGAACCCGGACATTTCCAGTTTCCCCGTCCAATGACAGACAGACCTGGACTGGATTTCAGTTTTAGTGGTTTAAAAACCTTTGCGGCGAATACTATTCGCGATAATGGGAACGACCATCAAACCCAGGCCAATATCGCGTATGCCTTCCAGGAAGCTGTGGTGGATACTTTATTGATTAAATGTCGACGCGCCCTTGAACAGACTGGCCTTAAGCGTTTGGTCATTGCTGGCGGTGTAAGTGCGAACAAAGAACTACGCCAGAAGCTGGCAGAGTTGATGAAAAAACAGCGAGGTCAGGTATTCTACCCGCGCACCGAGTTTTGTACTGACAATGGTGCCATGATTGCTTATGCGGGTTATCAGCGTTTATTGGCGGGACAAATTGAAGGACTCAGTTCAAAAGCTAAACCGCGCTGGCCATTGGACAGCTTACCTCCTGTGTAAGATTCGGGGGTTCGCTGGCGAGGCTGCAAACGTCGCTAGCGATAGTTGAACAAGGCAGGCGTTGATAAAAGAGTAAGATTTAAAGGCGTCAATGACACCTTGAGAAGACATCTAACCCAGAAATGTTAAGCGTAACAGCATGTTACTCGTTCGTTTTACCTTTATCCCAGATGCGGCCTTCTTTACCCTGCCAGAGGCGCTTGATGTTGTCTTTATGTCGAATGATGATCAGTAGCGACAACATAGCTACAGGTACTGTGTAGGCGGGCTTTATAAACCAGGTAAAAACTGGCGCTAGTCCAACCGTAATAATGGCTGCCAGAGATGAGTAGCCACTGGCAAATACCACCAAAATCCAGCAGGCAATCAGCAGTCCTGCCAGACTGGCTCCAATCGGGAGCATTGCACCTAGCGCCGTGGCAACGGCTTTGCCGCCTTTGAAACCGAAAAACAGGGGGAAGATATGCCCAAGACAGGCTGCGATGGCAATGAGCCCCAGATAAAACGGTTCAATACCCAGGTAATAACTACCCCAAACGGGAATCGTGCCTTTCAGAATATCGCAAACCAGCACTAACACCGCAGGAAACCGTCCACCAAGTCTAAATACATTAGTGGCACCAGGATTACCCGAACCGGCTTGTCTTGGGTCTGGAAGGGCAAAAATATGACAGACTAAAACAGCACTGCTGATCGAACCGGCCAGATATGCCAGCGCCATAAGTAAAATCGTCAATGCCGTCATGTACTTGTCCCAAACAAACAGGTTAAACTATCGCAATTCCTTAGCTTAGCAAGGTTAACCGAAACTTTGCTATAACACACCATCAATTCACCGGACTTAAGATGGATAAAATAATCATTGAGGGCTTGCAGTTAAACTCACTGATTGGTGTTTATGACTGGGAACGCCACGCCAAACAAGCGTTGTTAGCGGATGTTATTGTGCATCTCGATCTGGCAATCGCGGCGCGGACAGATGACGTCAGTTACACCGTCGATTATGCCGCCCTGGCTGCCCATCTGGAGGCCATTGCCGATTCTGCCAGTTTTAGCCTGCTTGAAGCGCTGGCTGGCGCATTAATCGATGGCGTGTTTGAACGTTATCCCGCGCGTAAAGTCGAACTCAAACTGAGTAAGCCCGGTATTTTGCCAAATGCCAGACTGGTATCTGTCTATTTAACCAGGGAATCTGAACAATAACGCCTTATTAAATACAGGATAGGGATATGACGCTTTTTGAAATTATCGCGCTGGCGATTATCCAGGGACTCACGGAATTTCTTCCCATTTCCAGCTCTGCTCACCTTATTCTGCCTTCGGCAGTGCTAGGTTGGGATAACCAAGGGCTGGCTTTCGATGTATCAGTGCATGTGGGAAGCTTGTTGGCGGTGATGATTTATTTTCGTCAGGACATTTGGCGATTAACGGGTGCCTGGTTTTCAAAAGGCTTTAGCAAGCAACAATCGGATGACAGTAAACTGGCCTGGTGGGTGATTATAGGCACGATTCCCGCAGTAGTGATTGGCTTCGCAACTAAGCACTATATTGAAGATTATGCGCGTTCGGCCTTAGTGATTGCCACCACTACGACCGTGTTTGGATTGTTATTATGGTGGGCAGATGCTAAAGCTAAGCTTAGCCAAAACATTTTTCAATTGCGCTTACCTGGCGTGTTAACAATAGGCTTTGCCCAGGCGTTGGCATTGATCCCTGGTACTTCTCGTTCAGGTATTACTATGACTGCCGGACTGATGCTAGGGATGGACAGAGAAAGTGCTGCGCGTTTTTCTTTCTTACTTTCTATCCCTGTTATTCTTGGCGCAGGTACCCTCGCCGTCAAAGACCTGTTGGAAGCGTCTCAGGCAGTTGAATGGCATGCATTGATTTATGGCGCGCTGTTTTCCTTTGTGAGCGCTTATGCCTGTATTTATTTATTCTTAGCCTGGATTTCACGCCTGGGCATGTTGCCTTTTGTGATCTACCGTTTACTGTTAGGTGCGGTTTTGTTTGCATTTGTATTTGTTTCATAAGGATGGCGAAGAATCATGAGTGACACCATTTTTAGTAAAATTATTGCCAAAGAAATTCCGGCTGAAATTATTTATGAAGATGATATTTCACTGGCGTTTAAAGATATAAATCCACAGGCGCCGGTGCATTTTTTGGTAATCCCGAAAAAAGCCATTGCCACCATCAATGATATTGCTGAGGATGATAAGGCACTTGTCGGCCATCTTTATGTGGTTGCTGCCAAGTTGGCTACTGAGATGGGGTTTGCCCAGCAAGGTTATCGTGCGGTTATGAATTGTAATGAGTTTGGCGGGCAAACCGTTTACCACATTCATTTGCATGTATTGGCGGGAAAACCTATGGGGTGGCCGCCTTATACGGACAAGTTAAAAATCGAGTGATGCACGTGGGTTCGATTTATAAAAAAAGCGGCTTTATAGCCGCTTTTTTTATCTATGCTTTCACAATTACTGCAATGCAATTTGAGCTTTACACCCCGAGGGTTATTTCAAGCCTAATACCTCTTTACCCTGCACAAATGTGATATCTACCGGAATGTTTGCCGCAGACAGTTTGTCCAAATCAGCCTGAAGTTCGGGTTTAATCAGGCCTTTTTCGGCTACCAGTTTATCTACGCCTGCATAGTCACCGTCGCCTTGCAACATCAGAATCTTCGCTGACAGCGCATCTATGGCTTCGGCCATTTTTGCCATATCTACTTTGTACAGGCCGTTTTCATCGCGACTAAATGCGCCATGTTCTTCGAAGAAGTTGAAACGTACCATGTTAGCTTTGCCATGAGCACTGGATGCCCCGAAACGTACTGAACGGAAAATACCCGCCATAAACGTGACGTAATAATCTTCCAGGGTACCTTCGGTAATCGCACCTTTTTCCAGTAACTGCTGCACCATATACAGGCCAAGAATGTCGGCTTTACCTTCTTCTAATGCAGAGGCATGTTCTTTTAGTGCTTCACGCACGGTTGAAGAGCCATCCAGTGTGTTCTTAATGCCTAAACCATGCGCGACTTCGTGGAACATGGTATTGGCAAAAAAGGCATCAAATGTAATGTGATCACGTTGTTCAGGGCTGATTAACACGTCCGCAATTGGCAGCAGAATACTGTCAAACTTGGCTTTCATCGCGTTCTTCAGCTGCAGACGACGGGTGCCTTTTTCAAGCTGAACCTGCTCATCATTTGGCAGGTTGATGGCGATAGTTTTGCCGCCAGCGTTAGAGTGACCGGCGTAGTAAACAACGTCGTAAGCGTTCAGGTCGGCGTCAGTCCCCGGCATTTCCTGCTTATATTCAGCAGGTACAGGCAAGCCACGCTGAAGCTCAGGTAGATATTGCGCATATTTGGCCAGGCGCTCACTCCAGCTTAAATCTTTAATCAGCACATAAGCTTCAAATGCGGCTTTGTAGCCAAACAACTGGTCTTCATAGGTTTCGATTGGACCTAGCACCAACTCGATTGGGTTGGTTTTCATATCCATCCAGGCGAAATCAGATGGCTGATAATCATTGCTTAGCAGGGCATCGGCGCGCAGACGCAAATAACTCGCAAACTCCTGATTGTCTGCCAGTTCAGCGGCCTGACGCAGTAAACCTGCGGCCTTGTTCAAGTCTGCAGCATAATATTCGGAGTAAGGCACCGCATTCAATTTGCCATCTTTATCTCTGACGACTACCGAATAGAGTGAATCTTTATAGGTAAAATGAGGGCTTTGGGCTTCGTATTCCGCTTTGGTCATATCATGCGGGTAGAATTCTGCACCCAATGGCTTTTCTGCAATACCGCTTAGGAATGGAGCGTCGCCAGCTAATCGGTCCCATGGGCCATAGTTCACGTCAGTGAACTGACGGATTTTTTCATCTGTAATACCATCAAGGAGTGCATTTTTATCACCCCATGCCTGCTTCCAGTAAAGATCATCCATCACCTTGGCAGCATCGATAAGCAAGGCTAACATTTTGTGCTGGTTGTCGCTTAACTGACTCAGATCAGAGGTTAAGGTCACTGGATGATAGATATCAAGGCGACTTTGCTCGCCAATATATTGATACTGGGGCTGAGTGGTACTGGAAGCGTTAGCTGTCGTTTGAGCTTCAGTTTGCTGTTGTGGTTGGCAGGCAGCCAACATAGCACTGGCGACTATTGTGACCAGTGGAAGTTTTTTAAACATGCAGCATCCTTATGGTTGTCGTATTTGTCTGCGGAGTGTGAGGATACCAGCTATGCTGGATGAAGATAATCGTCATACAGCCAATTCAACTGATAAGAGTGTAAGTTTGCCTTAACAGAAAAATCAGGCGGCTAAATAATTGCACCAAAATTAGCCTGCTGTGCGCCGAGATAGGCTATCTCAGAGGTATATCAGGCCTTATTATGAACTCGGTGCTAGTGGTTAATTTGCGTTAAGCTGAGTCAATGTATCAGCCTTAAGTGCTTGTGCGAAATTGCTTGTCAGGCCAGTAAATAGTTTTACTTTTCAGGAATATAGTTGATACTTGAAAGGGTCATGATAGTGACAATATCGCCGGATTTTTAGGATAGTTTTCTCATATTCTCACAATTTCAGGACTGACTATGTCAACGGAAAATGCTTTACTCACGATTCTTGTTGAAAAAATCAACAATGATACTTTGGTACTTCCTACCCTGCCAGCAATTGCCTTAAAGGTTCGCCAGACTGCAGATGATCCTAAAACCAATCTGCATGCCATGGGTGATGTGATTGGCCAGGATCCTTCGCTAAGTGCCCGAATGATTAAAATTGCCAACAGCGCGTATTTGGGTCGCACGGTAAAGGTGAATTCTGTTGCTCAGGCGGTGACGCGTATTGGTCTGACGCAAATTAAGAACATTGCTACTGCGTTAGCAATGGAGCAGCTGTTTGTGTCTAAAAACGATTTGGTCAAAGAGTATATGGCCAAAGAGTGGGATTTGACCGTGAAAGTTGTGGCCAATGCTATGGCGGCGTTTCAGCTGTATCAAAAGGACAGCAAAGATCGCAGTTTAAGCATGGATACCATGACGCTGGCGGCACTGGTATACAAAATTGGGGTATTGCCCATTTTGACCGAAGCGGAACGCCATCATGAGGTGTTCGCTAATCCCACCTTCCTGAATGTGGCAATTCACAAACTGGCAGGGCGTATTGGCGCCAGCATTATGCGCGAATGGGGTTTTGGTGAAGAATTTGTCAAAGTGACGGAAAACTGGGGCAATCTGGAATATCAGACCAAAAAGCCTTCGTATATTGATTTTGTTCGCATCGGGGTTGTTGTGGCTGGTGGCGACCAGTTACATAAAGACGAAGTGATTAATCTGAGTCTGCAACGAGGCGCCCTGGCTGAGCCGGGTGAACTTAAATCTGATGACTTTATTGAAATGCGTGAGCACGCGCTGCAGATTTTTGCTTAGTGATAGACATTAAAAAGGGCCGGAAGGCCCTTTTTTAATATGTGTGTTAGATATTATCAGCACTTAAGTTGAAAATTTCATCCAGTCTGTGGGCGAAGCGCACCACTTCACCAGACATCAACGCAAAGTCCGCATCCAGACGTGCATGTAGCTGGTCTTTAGGAATATCTTCGTTTTGCTCTTTGAATACATCGCTGAATTTCAGGCGTTTAATCGAGACATCATCATTCAGCACCGCGGTTAAGGTTTCCGCCCATTCAATCGCCAGTTTGCTGACCATCTTGCCAGCATCGAGATGATGTTGAATTTCCTCGCTGCCTAAATCCTGGTTTTTCACCCGAACAATGCTGCCTTCATCGCCAGCCGAACGCAGTTCTGCTTCTTCCAGCAATACTACGTCCATGGGAATATTGTCTTTGCTTAGCCACAGTGTTATGTCGGCTTGAATATTGCGCTTAGACCAGGGAACCACGGGCAGTGAGCCGATAGATTTACGTAAATAAGCCAGGAAGGCTTCCGCACTGCCATCACTGCTTGAATCTACCACCACAATTTTGTCTTTTACCGAGATAAAACCGTGGATGAAGGTGTTCTTCGTAAAAGCGCGAGGCAGCAGCTGCTGGATAATCTGCTGTTTGATATCCTGCTGGGCTTTTTTTGAGACCGGAGAGCCGGTTTCAATTTCAATTTGCTCTACTTTCTCGGCCAGCGCCGCATTAATAACGGCAGAAGGTAAAATACGTTCCTGTTTTTTCAACGTCAGCCAAATACGGCCGTCTGCTGCGTGGAATAACATATCGCCTTTGGATAATGGCGTGCTCCAGCCCATGGATGCCGTTTCCTGGCTGCCACAAGGTCGAAAGGTAAACTCTTCCAGCTGCTCTTGCAGCTTGGTTTCCTGAAAGTCCATCGTCTGACTGATGCGATAGAGTTTAAGATTTTTAAACCACATAAGGATCCCATTACTTCGGAGAAATATCAGAGGGCGAAGCCTAACAGGCTTCATCGGACAGAGCCAGCCACTTAGGAGCTAAATACCGGTGAGAAAGGAGGATTAAGCCACCTTGTTAATTGGGAAGCGAATACGGTATTCGAGGCCTTGCTCTGGTTGGCTGAACGCTTCAATCTGGCCTTTTAGAGCCTGAGTTACCAGGTTATACATAATGTGGGTGCCCAGGCCGCTGCCGCCTTTACCTCGTTTGGTCGTAAAGAATGCGTCAAAGTGCTTTTTCAGCGCTTCCTGAGACAGACCTTTACCATTATCGCAGTAACGAATACTGACTTCTTCTTCATCGCTGCTCACTTCGATTTTGATGAGGCCCGCATTTTTCTGCTCGAAGCCATGGATGAGCGAATTCATGATCATGTTGGTAAAGATCTGTGCGATTACGCCGGGCGCACAGCGAATTATCAGACCGTCCGGGCAGGTAATATCAATACTATGATTGGTTTTCTTAAAATTCGGCGCCAGTGACTGTACTACCTCATGCAGGTACTGTTTTAAATCAATCTCACGTTCTGCTTCACTGGTTTGGTCTACCGCAACCTGCTTAAAGCTGGCCACTAAGTCGGATGCGCGATTAAGGTTGTTTAACAGTAGTTGCGTGGTTTGTTTGGTCTCATTGAGAAAGGTGAGCATATTCTTGCTGGTCAGGCTTTTATCCTGAAATGCTGTCTCGACCTGATTAATACGTTCCTGCAAAAAGCTGGCGGCGGTTACGCTGACGCCTAACGGTGTATTGACATCGTGGGCGATACCCGCAACCAGACCACCCAATGAGGCCATACGCTCGGCTTCGACCAACTGATCCTTGGCCATTTCCAGTTTGGTCATAGATTCCGCCAGTTCGCGGTTTTTCCCGCGCAACTCGTCTTCGACAATGCGTCGGTTGGCGTTTTCTTTACTTAATTCGCGTTGTTTAACAATCAGTTCGTCTTTTTGCTGTTCTAAATCCATCATGATTTTACTGAGTGACGCGGTTTTACGTGCGACTTCCTGCTCCAGCATGATGTTTTGATCGTCGAGCTTTTTATTCGCCTGCTCTAAGTCTTTTTGCGTCGACTTTAGCCGGTTCTGGAAATCAATTAGGTCATCGATGAGATTGTTATACGCACCTTGAACGAAAGACAGTTCATTCTCATCTTCCATTTTGACGTGCAGTTTTGAGGCTTCCGGACTGTTGACGTCAAATTCACTGATTTGCTGAGCGAGTTGCGTCAGTGGGGTAGTCAGCATGCGCTGAAACGCCGTTAAAAATAGAAACACGAGGAAACCGGTTTTAATGATGGCATTGCCGATCAAAAAGAATACACCGACTTCGATACGGCCGAAAATTATCTGGAAACTGGAATACAGGGTGACGTCACCGACATGTGAAGTGCGACCTGAAAATTCAAAAATCAGTGGGAAGCTGTAACTGAAAATACCGGCATCGTGCTCACCCAGGCGACTGGAAACAATTTGTTCAGAGGTGGATTCGATCGTTTTACCAAGGTCGGCGATGTATTTACCGTTTTCATCCCGAATCTGTACCCCTTCAATAATCGGCAGTTCCATTAAGCCTTCGGCAATAGACTTAGCCTGCGGGGTATTGAGTTCCCAAATGGCACGGGTAAGGCTGGTGCTGAACGTATTTTTGAGGGTTTGCAGTTCGCTTAAGACATGGCTTTTAGCGTTGAGATATTCAGTAAAAATCTGACCAATAGTTACAATGAGTGTTAGCAGAAAATACACAGACAACACTCGGGTCAAAAGCTTTTTTGACAATCCTGTAGTGACTTTCGACATGTAACGACCTGTTCCTGATCAAAATCCTGATTATTGTACTAGAGCAAGAATATGCATATTCCATCTAATAGACAAGAAACTTGCCCTGGTTCACTTTCTCTATAATGACAAATAATTCAGATATCACAACGGTTTAAGGTAAATATTACAACCACAAATAGCCAGTGTGTGATAATTTTAATAAAAGTGTCACAGAGGCAGAGAATAATTGCGAGCTTTGTTATGAATAGGATGAAACAGATGTCGAGACGTGTCTTATTGGTAGAAGATGAAGCTCCGATAAGGGAAATGCTGCGCTTTATTCTCGAGCAGTCCGGTTTTGATGTGACCGAAGCTGAAGACTTTGATGTGGCATTGGAAAAAATCAAGGAACCTTATCCTGATCTGATCCTACTGGATTGGATGCTACCTGGTGGTAGCGGAGTACAACTGGCTAAGCGTCTCAAACAGCATGAATATACCCGGGATATCCCTATCATCATGTTGACGGCGCGCGGTGAAGAAGAAGATAAAGTACGTGGTTTGGACGCAGGTGCCGATGATTACGTGACTAAGCCATTTTCGCCAAAAGAGCTGATTGCGCGCATGAAAGCGGTGATCCGCCGTGTTGCGCCGACGTCCAGTGAAGAAATGATTGAATTCAATGGACTGCGTCTAGACCCAGTATCCCACCGGGTGACTGCGTTTGAGCGCCCGGTCGATATGGGCCCAACCGAATTTAAGCTGCTGCATTTCTTTATGACTCACAGCGAACGGGTTTATAGTCGTGAACAGCTGCTGGATAACGTTTGGGGTACCAATGTGTACGTAGAAGATCGGACCGTTGATGTGCATATCCGCCGCTTGCGTAAGGCGATATCTGAATCTAATCACGATGGAATGATTCAGACCGTACGTGGTGCCGGTTACCGTTTTTCGACCAAGTTATAGTGCGACGTGGCAGCTATCGATAGTGGCTGCCAAATTCACATCCTCTTAAGAGGCGTGCCTTTTTCATGTATTACCCTTTTTCCTGGTTTAAGCACCTTTCCCGACTGGCAGGTTTTATTCTACTCGCCGTGCTGATTGGCTTATGGGTAGACCACCTTGCAACCACGTTAGCCATTGCAACCCTCATTCTGTTGTTAAGTAACTATTGGCAAATCTATCGGCTTAATCGCTGGTTATGGCACAGCAAGCGCATGACGCCGCCAAAAACCAAAGGATTGTGGGAGCATATATATGAAGGCATTTATTATCTGCAGCGCCGTAATCGCAATAAACGCAAAGAATTAGGCGCGTTATTACGTCGTTTCCGTGAAGGTTCAGAAGCGTTACCGGATGCGGCCGTCGTGGTGGATGCAAATGCAGCGATTGTTTGGTGTAATCGTCTTGCCCGGATTGAACTGGGGTTACGCTGGCCTGATGATGCAGGTCGTCGTATCGATAATCTGCTGCGCCATCCCCAGTTTATTGAGTTTTTTCACTCCGGCGATTTTGATCATCCTATCGAAATTCCTTCTCCCAGTGGTTCACAAAAAATCTTTGAGTATCGGATGATGCCCTATGGCGATAAGCATGTGTTGTTGATCGCCCGTGATGTGACCCGACTGACCCAACTAGAACAGATGCGCAAAGACTTTGTGGCCAACGTGTCGCATGAGTTGCGTACACCGCTAACGGTGCTTAATGGCTATCTGGAGCTAATGCCCACCGCAGATGACATGCCACCGGCGTTCCGTGAAAAGGCATTTAATGAAATGGGAGAGCAGGCCAGGCGGATGCAAAGCCTGGTCGAGCAGTTACTTATCTTGTCACGTATCGAAGCCAGTGCAGAACGAGTTTATGAAAAGGTCGTTGACGTACCGACGGTACTGGCAACGATTGCGTCTGAGGCCAACAGCCTGAATAAAGAAAAGCAGCATACTCTGACCTATGACATTGATGAAAGCTTACGGGTATATGGCATTGAAACGGAATTACGTAGTGCCTTTTCAAACCTGTTATTCAACGCTATTCACTACACGCCAGCTCCTGGCAATATCCATATAATCTGGCGTCAGGAAAAAGGCTGTGCGTATTTCGCCGTCGAAGATGATGGTGAAGGCATTGCCGAGAAGCACTTGAATCGTCTGACGGAACGCTTCTATCGGGTAGACAAAGCGCGTTCGCGTAAAACAGGTGGCTCGGGTTTGGGCCTTGCCATTGTCAAACATGTGCTTAACCACCATAATTCGGCCCTTGAAATTCAGAGTCAGGTGGGTGAAGGCAGCCGTTTCAGCTTCCGTTTTGCACCTGATTTGACGGTGAAATCGGTAGCCCGGAAAGCGGAGAAGTCGTGACAAAATTTAGTGGGTGGTTGCTTTTATCGGTCCTTTGGATTGGGCAGGCGTTCGCACAACCTGAAAATTATACTAAGCAGCCTGGCGTTGCGGGCAAGCTGACATCCGTTGGTTCGGATACGATGGCGAATTTGGTCGGCTTATGGTCACAGTCATTTAAAACCCTTTATCCCCACGTTACGTTTCAATTGCAGGCATCAGGGTCTTCCACGGCACCACCGGCGCTGACGGAAGGGACGGCGAATATTGGCCCCATGAGCCGAGAGTTAAAAGCCAGTGAATTGAACTATTTTCGTCGTACCTTTGGTTATGATCCTGTGGTGATTAAAGTTGCTGTAGATGCCATTGCGATTTTCGTGGATCACAAAAATCCTCTCCCTGGCCTGAATTTACAACAGGTCGATGCCATTTTTTCTGCGACGCGTTTTTGCGGCGCCCCACAAAGTGTAAATAGCTGGTCCCAACTAGGGACAGAGCTGCCCGGTTTGCACGGACAAATTAAGCTTTACGGTCGTAATGCTGTGTCTGGTACCTACGGCATGTTCAAACGCGACGCCTTGTGTGATGGTGACTTTAAGGCCACGGTAAATGAACAGCCTGGCTCTGCCTCTGTGGTGCAGTCGGTCGCCTATTCTAACGGTGCGATTGGTTATGCTGGCTTTGGCTACAAAACCGCCGGAGTAAGGGCGTTGCCGATTGCGTTGGAAGGCACGCAGTACGTAGCAGTAAACAGTGAAAATATTGCCTCAGGTGATTATCCGTTATCGCGCTATCTGTATATTGTTGTTAATAAGCCACCGGGCAAGTCGTTGCCATTACTGGTGCAGGAGTTCCTGCGTTTTGTGCTTTCTCCTGAAGGACAGCAAGTGGTGCGTAAAGAGGGATATGTACCGATCCCTGCACAGTTAGTCCAACAGCAGCTTGAAACCATTCTGTAATATTTCGCTCCACTAAGGCGCTGTAGCTGCCGTCAGGCATAGGCTGCGTTTTTTTGCTGTCATAAACACTGCGTTGATTTCTCGAATAAAATAAGTTCCCTTGCCAACAATGAAACTTTTGTGACACCCGAGTTCTGTAACAAAAGTGTCATTCAATCGCTGTAACCTGCCTCGCGTCAATTAACCCATTTAGCATCCAAACACTTGGAGAAGCACATGAAACTAAACGCATTATTTCAGGTATCCGCAATTTCTTTGGCCTTGGCTTTAGCTGGTTGTGGTGGCGATATCAACATTACACCAACCACAATTGATAACAGCACCACGACAACTGAAAACTCAAACAACACTACTAACAATAGTTCTTCTGGTAGTGATTCAAGCGACGAGAACCCTTGTGCTTCTTACACAGATTCAAGCGACACTGAGCGTCAGGGTGAATATGACAGCTCTACTGGTATCTGTACTTACAGCACCGCATTCGCAAGTGCTTCTAAAGTTCTGACCACTGACATCACCTTAGATGGCGACTACATCCACTACTTCAACGGCTCACTGGTTATGGGTGAAAGCTGTAACACGTCTGAAGGTTGTACTATCGAAACTGATGGTCCGACTCTGACTGTTGAAGCAGGTGCAACAGTTGTATTTGACAGCGCATCTTCTCGTGTTCAAATCAACCGTGGCGCAAAAATTGAAGCCGTTGGTACTCTGGCTAGCCCAATTACGTTCACATCTGCTAACGCTATTGAATCGCTGGATACAGTAGGCGACGGTCCATCTCCGCAAGACTGGGGTGGCATTATGATCGACGGTTTCGGTATCACTGACCAGTGTACAGATGAACAGCGTGCAGCATCTACCTGTAACGCAGCATCTGAAGGTGCGGTAACTTACTACGGTGGTAACGACAACACTGACGACAGCGGCACGCTGAAATTCGTTAAAATTCATTACGCAGGCGGTCTGCCAGCAGGTGCTGAAGAAGGCGACGACCTGAACTCTCTGAGCTTGTTTGCAGTAGGTTCTGGCACTGAAATCGACTACGTAGATATCTACGCAGGTTACGATGACGGTATCGAATTGTTCGGTGGTGCAGTTAACCTGAAGCACATCGTGGTTACAGACACTCAGGACGACAGCATCGATATCGACGCTGGCTGGCAAGGTAACGCTCAGTACATTTTCATCAAACACGGTTCTTTAGAGAACGCGAGTGGCGACATCATCGATATGGGTAACGGCGGTTTCGAAGCCGATGGCCGTAAAGGTACTTCTACCACTGAAGCGCCAGCGTCTGCACCTAAAATTGCTAACGTAACTGTAATCACAACTGACAATGTATCAGTACGTGATGGTGACCCTTCACTGGCGATTAAACTGGACGACTTCATTGAAGCTACCTGGTACAACACCCTGTTGGTGAAAACTGCAGCGACTCAGACATGGTGTATCAACTACTCTTCTGACGCGGCTCAGGTAATGGTAGATGGTGATGTATCTATGGTGACCTCTGTTGCCGCTTGTGCTCTGATGGCTAAATCTGGTTCTGAAACCGTAACAGGCGATAGCAGCACCACCACTGTGGATGACTGGTTCTCTAACGGTGGTTCTAACGAAGACCTGGGTGGATCTGCTGACGTACTGGCTGCTAACGGCTTCGCTACGCTGACAACTGGTTCTGATATCACTATCACTGCGACTGACATGACCACAGTAGATTCTGATTTCTTCGAAGCAACTTCTTTCATCGGTGCTCTGCCTGACACTGATACCTCTTCAGATTGGTACAACTGGGTAAATACTGCATTTACCAATGCAGACGACGAATAACCAATTTGATTAAGAATGAGATAGGCGCCCTTAGTGCGCCTATTTATTCATCCTGAGGATGGGGTTTGAAAATGAAGACTCGATACAGAGTAAATAAAATCTCGGCAGCGGTGGGTCTTTGTTTGCTATCCGGAGCGGTACTCGCTCAGGAACAGCAAGAAGACAAAGTGATTGAAGAAGTGGTTGCCACCGGCACACGTCTTCAGGGTTCTGCAGCAGCCGTTGTTCAGGAACGTAAAAATCAGGCTTTCGTAGCCGACATTCTTGGCTCAGAACAAATTTCCCGTACGGGTGACAGCGATGCAGCTTCGGCATTACGCCGTGTGACTGGTTTAACGCTGGTAGATGGTAAATTCATTTACGTACGTGGTTTAGGGGAACGTTATTCAAGTGCCCGCTTAAACGGTGCCAGCATTCCTAGCCCGGATTTAACCCGTAACGTTATTCCGTTAGATATTTTCCCGTCTAACGTGATTGAAAGTCTGTCGGTACAAAAAGCTTATTCTCCTAACATGCCTGCTGCCTTTGGTGGCGGTAACGTGGATATTCGTACTAAATCAATTCCAAGTGATTTTGTTGCTGGTATTCAGTTAGGCATTGAAGGAAACACAAATAACTCAGACGGCTACACCTACAACCGCGACGACAGCGGTATGCCGGATGCGCTGAAAACGGCCATCGTGCATTATCAGGGTGATTTCTCACTGCGTAACATTATCTCACGTGACGCCTTAGTCGCGACAGATAGTGCAACAGCAGCTGAACAGGCAAGAGCTATCAATAATGGTTTGCTCGAGTCACTGCCGCGAAATATGACTCTGAAAGATGAATCTCTGGATCCGAATTATTCGGCCCAGGCGTTTATTGGTGACAGTTTCGAAGAGCCTCTGTTTGGCGGAACCATTGGTTTTATCGCATCAGCAAAATACGATAACAAATGGGAATACGCCGATCGTCGTAACGCAGTTATCAGTGCTAACCTGGCAGATGGTTGCTCGACCACGATGGACACGGCTGACGATGTCGCTAACAGCTGCTTTGACAGCCTGGTTGATTCTCAAATTACCAACCAGACAGAACGTCTGAATGGTTTGCTGACGGTAGGGTATCGCTGGAAAACCCATAACATCAGCTACACCAAAATCTACATTAAAGATAATGAAGATGAGTCAGAGATTTCTGTTTCGCAAAACCCGTCACAGAACATCACCATTGCTCAGGACAATACTGCGGCCTTGGATCAGAAGTTTACCTATGAGGAACGTAAACTGGATATCGACCAGTTCCGCGGTCAGCATACTTTTCTTGATCTGATGGGATTAGGCGTTGATTGGCATTACACCCAATCTGCAGCGACTACAGATATCCCGTTAAAAGCCACCTTTAGCTTCAGCGAAGATTATGACGATGACGGTAACTACGTCAGCAGTGAAATCTCGGGTGGTAATGGTCAGGCTGAGTTCGAATATGTTGAGATGGATGACCATATGAAGAACTGGGGCGGTAACGTTAACCTGCCTCTGACACTGGGTCGTTTTGAAGTTGAACTGAAAGCCGGTTGGGACTTTATTGACCGTGCCCGTTACTACACTACATCCAGTTTCTTCGTAAACAACAGCGGTTCTGCTATCACAGTGAATGAAGATGCTGACGAACGTCTGAACATGGCATCGTATTTGACTGACGATTTTATCGAAAGCGAAAATGTGCTGGTGGCCTTTAACGAACCAGAAGCACCAGAAGCGGACGATTATTTGGCGGCGCAAAAGACCGATGCAGGCTATGGCTCGTTTGATGTGTTCTTCGATAACACATGGCGTCTGAGTGGCGGTGTGCGTTATGAAGCGTTCAAACAGGTGGCATTAGAATCATCCAGTTTGATCTTTGACGCTGATGATTTAGAAACTTACTTCAACGAAGATAACATCGCAGAACGTACCATTGATTCTGATGATTTCTATCCGGCGTTGAGCCTGACCTATATTGGTGGAGAGACTTACCAATTACGTTTTGGTTACGGTGAAACGGTCGTGCGTCCTGACCTGCGTGAAGTTGTACCTGTCGGTTACTATGACCCTCGTACAGACATCCGTACCACAGGTAGTACTACTCTGGTTTCCAGCACCCTGAAGAACTACGACATTCGTTACGAATTGTATGGTGATAATGGTGATAACCTGGCCCTGTCTTTATTTTATAAAGATATTACCAACCCCATTGAAACCATCTTGAGCGTAGGTGACTCTTCATACACTGCCAGCTTTACCAATGGTAATCAGGCAGAGCTGTATGGCCTTGAAGCTGAATGGTTATATGATCTGAGCTGGGCGGCTGACGGCTTCTTCACCTCGGGTAACATTACCCTGAGTGACTCAGAAGTCAGCATTGATGCAGCAGATGCGGGTAACCTGACCAACACCACTAAACGCATGAATGGCCATTCAAAATATGTAGCTAACTTCCAGTTAAACTACGATTCAGCCAATGGCGAACACAGTGCTTCACTGGTGTATAACGTGTTCGGTGAGCGTATCCTGGCCTCGGGTATCAATGGCCGTGAAGACGCCTATGAGCAACCGTTCCAGTCACTGGATTTCGTCTACTCCTATTACCCAGACTTTAACAGCACCATTAAGCTGCGTCTGCGTAATATTCTGGGTGAAGATCAGGAAGTGATGCAGAATGGTATTACTGTGCGTAGTCGTACAATTGGTACTACGGCGCAGGTCACTTATAAATATGATTTTTAATTTAAAATCATAGCGTTAAATAAATAAAGGCCACCCAGCGTGGCCTTTATTTTTACTCAAGTGTGCGTTTCTGTTTACGTCAATTTTTGTTCATTAAAGATTCAAGCAGAAGTTTCTTAATCTGTAATATTTGTGTCACAGAATCATCATATCCTTTGCGGCAGTTTTTAAGGTCAGCGTATCGCTGATTTTTTTCTATTTAGGGTGTGATTATATGAAGCTTTTCAACAAGCTGCCTGTTGCCCTGCTAATGAGCTCTATGGCTCTGGGCACAGCAGTCTACGCGCAAGAAGATCAATATCTCCAGCCTGTCGTGAAAGCTGCAGGAGAAATCAACGAGTCAGCTAAAGGCTCTCAAGAAAAAATCAATAAGATTGCCGACCAAATCGATAGCAAACTGCAAAAGTTCAAAGCCTTGAACAAAGAGATTGATGGTTTGCAGGTTTACAACGGCCAGTTAAGCAAGCAGATCGCTAATCAGGTTCAGGAAATGGCAGACCTGAATAAATCCATCGACGAAGTGAGCGTGATTGAACGTCAGATTACGCCGTTGATGATGCGCATGATTGATGGCCTCGAGCAGTTCGTTGCTCTGGATGTGCCATTCCTGCAAAAAGAGCGTACAGATCGTATCGCTGATCTGAAGATCATGATGGATCGCGCCGACGTTGCTGTCTCTGAGAAATTCCGCCGGGTGATGGAAGCGTATCAGGTTGAAATGGACTACGGTCGCACGTTAGAGGCATACAGTGGTTTGCACACTATCGATGGCCAGGAGCGTGATGTTGAGTTTTTACGCGTAGGTCGTACAGCCCTGATCTATCAAACTCGTGATGCCAGCCTGCAAGGGATTTGGAATAAGCAGACCCGTCAGTGGGAAGCTTTACCTTCCAGCTACCGCACTCAGGTAACCAAAGGCCTACGCATGGCCAAGAAGCAAATGGCGCCGGATCTTCTGATGCTGCCAGTGGCGTTGACGGACTAAGAGAGTGATCACCATGAAAAAACAACTGAAGAATATTGCCCTGGGCGTGGTTGCTACTCTGATGGCAGCCAGCAGTTTTGCCCAACAGGATAGCGCGCTGGATTTAGATGTGTTACTGAAACAGTTGGAGCAAGGCAAATTTCAACAGAGCCAGCAAAACGCAGCTCGTGAAAAAGAATTTATGCAAATGCGTGCCGAGCAGGACCGCATTTTAAAACAGACTGAACAGCTGCGTGATGGTGAGTTGAAAAACTCTGAGAAGCTGGAAACTCAGTTTGAAGAAAATGAATTTAAACTGGCAGATTTAAACGATGCCCTGACCAAGCGCCTGGGCTCGTTGAAAGAGCTGTTTGGTGTATTGCAACAGGTTGCCGGCGATACTAAAGGTAAGTTCCTGAATTCGCCGATTTCTGCGCAAATCCCTGGTCGTGCTGAGTTCTTAGATGAAATGGCCCAGTCCATGGGATCTAGCTCTAAGCTGGCGTCTATCGAAGAAATCGAGCAGGTATGGTTCGAAATTCAGCGCGAAATGACCGAGTCTGGCAAAGTCACTAAATTCACCACCGACGTAGTTGAAGCTGGTGGTAACAAGGTGAACAAAGAAGTGGTTCGCGTGGGTCCATTTGCGTTGGTTGCCGACGGTAAATACCTGGATTACAACGGTATTACTGGCACAGTGGCGGAACTGATCCGTCAACCTGCTGCGCGTTACGGCGAAAGCGTGACTGAACTGGAAAACTCAAACGGTAATCTGGTGGAATTCGGCCTGGATCCAACCGGTGGTTCTATCCTGGGTCTGTTGGTACAGGCACCTAATCTGCAAGAGCGTATCGAGCAAGGTGGTCTGGTCGGCTATATCATCCTGATCGTAGGTGGTATCGGTCTGTTGCTAGCGCTGGAGCGTATCGTAACCCTGAACCTGATCCGTACCAAAGTAAACAAACAGCTGAAAAATGCGGATACACCAAAAGATAACAACCCATTGGGTCGTATTATGCAGGTACGTGACAAGCACCCAACTGCCGATACCGAAGCACTGGAACTGCACCTGACAGAAGCCATTTTGGGTGAAATTCCTAAACTGACCCGTAACCTGACCATCATTAAGATCATCTCTGTTGTTGCGCCACTGGCAGGTCTACTGGGTACGGTAACCGGTATGATCAATACCTTCCAGGCGATTACCCTGTTTGGTACCGGTGACCCGAAACTGATGGCTGGCGGTATTTCTACGGCTCTGGTAACCACAGTACTGGGTCTGGTGGTGGCTATCCCAACTACCTTGCTGTACGCCATGCTCAATACACAAAGCAAAAACATCGTGTTCATTCTGCAAGAGCAGGCGTCTGGTGTGATTGCTGAGCGTGCCGAGCGCGCAGCGCGAGGATAAGACCATGCTGGTCGAAATCTTCGAAGCTATTCGTGATTTTACTGAGACAGGTGGCCAGGTTCTGCTGGTCATCGGTCTGCTGATATTCGTGATGTGGCTGTTGATTTTGGAACGTGCGCTGTATGTGTTCATCTGGCACAAACAGTACAAGAATCAAATGATTGCCCAGTGGAAACACCGACAGGATCGCAGCTCGTGGAATGCCGAGCAGATCCGCCAGGCGATGATTTCCCGCATTACCCTGAAACTGAATCAGAGTGTCCCTGTGATTCAGGCTCTGGTGGCCTTGTGTCCACTGCTGGGGTTGATGGGAACCGTTACCGGCATGATTGAAGTGTTTGATGTAATGGCTATCTCTGGTTCTGGTAACGCCCGTTCCATGGCATCCGGGGTGTCTAAAGCGACTATCCCAACAATGGCCGGCATGGTTGGCGCCTTATCTGGGGTATTTGCCTCAACCTGGCTTAACCGTACCGTAAAATCCGAACGTACCCATTTAGAAGAAGCGCTGGTGCTTGACCGCCACCGCTAACACCTTAGGTGAATTAAGATGAAACAGCATTTTCAGAACCTGATGGACGAAGAAGAAGCGGCAATCGACATGACGCCCATGCTGGACGTGGTCTTTATCATGCTGATCTTCTTCATTGTGACCGCCTCTTTCGTAAAAGAAGCTGGTATTGATGTGAACCGCCCGGAAGCGGCCACCGCAGTGCAAAAAGACCGAGCCAATATCCTGGTTGCTATCAGCGATAAAGGTGAAATCTGGATTAACAAGCGTCGCATCGACGTACGTGCCGTTCAGGCCAACATTGAGCGTTTACACGCAGAAAACCCACAGGGTACTGTGGTGATCCAGGCGGATAAGAAAGCCACCACAGAGACGTTGATCAAAGTGATGGATGCGTCCCGTGCTGCGGGTGTGTTTGATGTGTCCATTGCCGCACAAGAGCAGTAAGCCATGCCAAGAGTACTGATAGCCATTGTCCTGTCAGCCTTTGTTACCCTGGGACTGTTCTTTGTGATGCAGTCCTTGATTAAAAGCGGTGGCAGCGCGCTGACAGATCCGCCCAAAGGCAGTGTACTGGACTTTGTGCGGGTGAAAAAAGAAGAGTCGGCTCAGAAGAAAGATCGTAAGCCGAAAAAGCCACCTCAGCCTGAACAGCCTCCTCCGCAAATGGATCAGCCGCAAATGGATGCGCCGAGTCCTGACGGCGAAGGTTCGTCTATGGAGTTTGCCGCTGATGTAGGTGCCGATGTGTCACTTGATGGTGGCATCGCCCTGGAATCAGGTGATGGTGAGTATCTGCCAATTGTTAAAGTGGCCCCGGTATACCCTCGTCGAGCCTTAAGCCGCGGGATTGAAGGTTACGTAATTGTAGAATTTACAGTAAGCAAACAAGGTACGGTAAAAGATCCTAAGGTGATTGAAGCCGAACCTGCCGATATCTTTAATCAGGCTGCTGTAGATGCTGCAATGAAGTTTAAATACAAGCCGCGTGTTGTGAATGGTGAAGCCACTGAAGTATCTGGTGTGCAAAACCGTATCACCTTCCAGATTGATGGTTAAGGAGCAGAAGATGAATAGAGTCAAATTATTCTCTCGACTGAGCCTGGCATTGACGCTGGTAATGGGTTTGCAGGCTGTTCCTGTGTTAACAGGTTTGGACGCTAAAGCCTGGGCCCAGGAAGAGGGCGAACCTAAAACCCGTAAAACACCAGCGTTACGTTCTAAAGTGTACGAACAACTTGCCCGCGCACAGACGCAGGCAGATGAAGGTAATACTGCAGAAGCCATTGCGATTTTGGATAACGTAAAAGATAAGTCTTCATCTATGAACAGCTATGAGCTGGCGATGATGTACAACTTTTATGGCTTCATTTATTACAACGCTGAAGATTATGACAATGCTATCGCCAGTTTCGAGCAGGTGGTAGAACAGCAGCCAATTCCGGAATCTTTCGAGATGACCACGCTGTTCTCGCTGGCACAGTTGCATCTGATGCGCGGTAATTATGATAAAACCATTACCGCACTGGAGCGTTGGGAAGGGTTAAATCATGGTGATATTCCGGCGAAGAACTATTTGATCAAGGCTCAGGCCATGTATCAAATGAAAGACTTCGAACGCGCTTCCAGCTACATCAACCAGGCGGTCCGTTTGGTTGAAGCACAAGACAAAGTGCCGGAAGAAAACTGGTATGTACTGCAACGCGCCATTTATTATGAGCTCAAGCAACCTGAAAAGGTGAGAGATGTGCTGATAAAAATGGTCAAGCACTACAACCAGCCTAAATACTGGGTGCAGTTGGGTGGCATGTACGGCGAGTTAGGGGAAGAAAAGAAACAGCTAGCTATTCTGGAAGCTGCCTATCAACAAGGCTACATTCAGTCTGCCAGCGATGTCTTCAACCTGGCGCAGCTTTATTACTATCACCAGGCACCGATTAAAGGCGCTAAACTGATGCAGCAAGCCATGAACGATGGTGTGCTGGAGAAAAATCTGCGTAACCTGAAATTCATGTCATTGTGCCTGACCCTGGCCAAAGAAAATGAAAAGGCTGTACCGGTGATGCGCCAGGCGGCAGCTCTGTCGGAAGATGGCGAACTGGATGCTCAGTTAGCACAATTGCTGCTAAACATGGATCGCTGGGATGACGCGATTGCATCTGCGAAAACAGCGCTAGAAAAGGGCAATCTGCGTAATCAGGGCATCACGCATCTGGTGCTGGGTATGGCGTATTTTAACAAGCATGAATACAACGCTGCCTTAAATGAGCTGGCCAAAGCCGAGGAACATTCAGGTAGCCGCGCCATGGCGCAGCAATGGAAGAAATACGTACAAAGTGAAAAAATCACCGCCGAACGTATTGCTGCTGAAGTGGATAGTTGAGAATCAGCTCCCTTCAAGCTGTAACCAAAAAGCCAACCGCTAGGTTGGCTTTTTTGTTGGCCACAGACACTTTCCTTAGCGGGAAATCATATTCTGTGCTTGTTCAACTCTTTCTTTATCTGACTGTTGTTTAGATGCAGGTGTGAGTAGCGCTTTTTGACAGGCGGGGCGGTCTGCCAGAGCATTGATCCAGCGCTTAAGATGAGGTAAGTCATCGATATTGATACCGCTCCAGTTATGGCTGCGGGCCCAGGGCCAGGTCGCCATATCGGCAATGGAATAGTCGCCAGCGAGATATTCGACATCGCCTAACCGGCGATTAAGTACTTCCAGTAACCGTCGTCCTTCATTTTGGTAGCGCTGAATCGCCGCCGGAACTTTTTCCGGAAAATAGCGGTAAAACACATTGGCCTGACCGAGCATAGGGCCGACGCCGCCCATCTGAAACATCAGCCACTGCATCACTACGGAACGTTGTTTGAAATCCAAGGGCAGAAACATGCCGGTTTTTTCGGCCAGATAAATCAGGATCGCGCCCGACTCAAATACCGCAAAATTATCATTACTGCGATCGACAATGGCCGGGATGCGGCCATTCGGATTAATGGCCAAAAAGGCTGGCTTTTTCTGCTCGTTGGTCGACAGGTCAAGGTGATGGAGCTGATATTCCAGTCCCATCTCTTCTAACGCGATAGCGACTTTGTAGCCGTTAGGCGTGGCGGCAGAATAAAAATCAATCATGTTAATTCCAGACAAAGTTGAAAAAATACAGGAAGGACAACAGGCTGCTATGCCACCTTCTATGCGTTAGGGGAACCGGCTAATACCTTTCCCTCATTGGGTTATTCGCCAAATGATCCCGCAACACCAGGAAAGACTACCGGGCTTTCGATACCCGCATCACTGACACTGGCCACGCCGAAAAAGTAATTGTCGATAATGATATTTTCCAACGTGTAATTGTTTACCTTACCGACAAAACGGCTGAATTGCCATTGGGGCTGGTCGGTATAGCGCCAGTATATTTTGTAACCTTTTACGTGTGTTTTATCTGCTGCTGAGGGTTGCCAGCTCAGGGTAGTGTTCGGCTCTACGGCGCCTTCAATTTTGACCTGCGTCGGTGGTGCCGGCGCCCAGGCCATGCTGGCCAGAGAGACAGCATTTAAGGCGGTTAATTTGGCCGCGTAAGCAAAGTTCACCCCATCCAGGGTGTCGCCATAAATAATACCGTTTTCGGTACGTAAGTCCTGGTGCTGACGATGATAGTTCTCGTTAGTCTCCATTATGCGTACCCCAGGGTAGTTATAATCGTTAAAGGGGCGGTGATGGCCGCCACGGCCAAAACGATCTAGCCGGTAGACCAGCATGGTATCCAGATTGGGGATATAACGGTCGGCTATGGTATCTATGTAGCGGGCCAGATTGCGCGAGGGGGAGTCCACTTCGCCGCCGGTAAAACGACGGGTATTGGCTTCATCAGCGGTTTCGGTTACGCGGGTGCCTTCCGAAAAGATCCGCGCTGTGCTGTTATCGATAATCCCGTTAATGCCTTCGATATTGCCAATCATGTCGTTATTCAGCACAGCTTTAACCCGCCAGCCTTCGGCATGGGCATGTTCGGCCAGAATCTTACCGCCAAACAGGCCCTGTTCTTCGCCCGCTAATGCAGCGTAGACGATGGAACCGTTAAACTTGTATTTGCTTAACACGCGGGCGGCTTCAAGCACCCCAGCCAGACCCGAGGCGTTATCGTTGGCGCCGGGGGCATCGGAGGTGAAATCCATTACATCTGAAACCCGTGAATCGATATCGCCCGACATGATCACATAGCGGCTGGGGTCGGCCTGGCCTTTTTGTATCGCGATGACGCTAACCACCTCGGTCGGATTGGGAATGCGTTTCTCACCACTGATGGTTTGCGACTGAAAATAGACCTCCAGACAACCGCCACAGTCGGCAGAAATGTTATCAAATTCGGCTTTCACCCAGCGGCGAGCTGCACCAATACCACGTGTATCAGATTTGGTCTCAGAGAGGGTGTGGCGGGTACCAAAACTGACGAGTGTACTAATATCCTGTTCAATTCGCTGGGCCGACACCGCCTCTGCGATGGCATGAAGGCTGGCCTGATCCTGATATTCCTGTTCGCCGTTACTGAGGGTTGAGAAAGTGGCTAAAGCTGAAAATGCAAGGCCTGAAATAAGTGAGTGTTTCATGGTGCAGAATTATTGTGAGTTGTTTTGATTACGCTATCACATTCATGCCGTTGTGACAGGTAAGTTAACCTTGTTTCGTGGCTGATTCATCTGTCGGGGATGCCAGCGGCCAGAACTCTGAGCGGCAGCGTTTTGGGGTGGTAAATGACAGTAGCGACATAAGCCACAGCATCATCTGAAACTTAAATGGGGGTTTACCCTGTTCGGCGCAGCCTTTGAGGGTATGCAGAATAAACTCGGCTCCTTGCTCCAGATAGCGTTCTGTCTGGGTGCCAATGGGGATATGCTGGCAAGCCAGCTCAAAGCGGGTGCCGTCGGCCAATTCGCTCAGGTGAAAATCGACCTGACAGGCTGGTTCATCCAGGCTGGTAAAGCGCAGGGTATGCGAAAACGTGTGAGGCGGCTGATAGGTGACAATGTGCCCTGTGATGGAGGTGTATTTGCCATCCGGGCTGCGCATACACATAGGTTCGCCGGGTTTCATGGCCTCCGCATCCAGACGGCCATTAAAGAAGTGTGGGTGTACCTGTCCTTGTCTTACCAGCCAATCCCAAACTTTGTCGATGGGTGCATGGATCACAATACTTTCACTGTGTTGCCCGTCTGTCATTGGTCATCCCTGAAGTTTTTGTTCGTATTAAGCATAGTTGCAATTCGTGGCTGACAAACATGGATGAATAAAATTAACCTTATTTTAACATTCTCATTTAAGCTTGAGATCTGCTGTGTTAGACTTGGGGGAATACAACACTGGTAGGTGACATAATGCGAGCGGCAACCCGATTTGCAGCCCATGGTCAGATGCAGTTTTCAGTATCGGGCAACCTGTTAATTACTCGGGCCGAAGGGCCGGGAAATCTGGAGATGATTGCTGAATATCAGCAAGCAATCCAGAGGCCATTAGCCGATTTAGCCACTAAGCCCTGGGGTAACATGGTGGTGTTATCTGGGTTACCTATGCTCACCCCAGATGGTGCTGAGCTGCTGCAACAGTTGTTGATTACCGGTGCCGCGTCTAACTTGGTTGTGAGTGCTCTGGTATTTAGCGAAGACAGTTTCGGGGCGGTTTCGCAACGGTTTTTAAGTGCTATGTATGAGCGTGCAGGCATTCCATATCGTTTTTTTGATGATGAAACCGATGCGTTGAACTGGTTGCATGAATACCTGGCAAATTAGCGTCTGATGTAAGGCGCTTTTATTATGTCTATGCTGATAGCTTTTATCGATAACGGTAATCTGTTTTAGCTATTAGAAAGTTGACTAGGCTTATTCGCAAAGAATGTGCGAGGGGAGGAGCGTTACTCTGAAACGCTCAAACGAGGGTGTAATCCGGGCACTCAAAACACCAGCAAACAAAAATAATAAGGTGTTTATCAAAAATAATAATCCCGGATAGAAACAACAGGGAAGGCGTGCAAAGGAAGCACACTATTGGGGAAAAGACCCTGACATTCAGAAGGATCGGTTTTGTCCTTCATCCTGGCAGAGAGACCAGTCTCTTTCTGGCTCTCTGCCTGCCACTATCCTGCCGATATTTCCTCTTTTATTCATCCGTCTCCTATACTTAGCTGGCTTAAGACGCATCGCGTACGTTGTTTAGCAGCCAATCAAAACATCCCAACGGGGAGACAAAAATGCTGGCAACCGAAAAAATCATGATAGGAGCCTTAGGCGGCCTGTCTGCCGTAATGGTTAAATTTCTAGGACAGGATTATCAGCTTGTAGTCGATAACGCGGCTAACCTGACCGAAGATCAAATTATCGGATTCATGGTTGGCTATGGCCTCTTAACCCCAATTTTGATGTTTCTGGGGGGCTTTGTGGCCTGGTCGGCGGAAGAAGACAGACGTTTAAAATTAGTCGCCTTAGCGGTGGCTGCTCCCGCCATGATAACCACCTGGTCTGGTGGCAATGTGCCGGACAATCAGGCCATGCAACTTAATCCCATGAGCTTTTTCGTCTCATCTGCTTATGCGGCAGAGGAAGAAACGCAAACCAAAGAGAAATCGACGTTAGATCGTATTCAGCAAGGGGTAGGGATCTTTTTTGGTTACGGCAAAGTCCCTAAAACCTATTGGGTCATCGTGGGGTCTTATCAGGAGAGGGAACAGGCTCAAACATTTGCAGATCGGATTAATGCCGATAACAAAACCCTTCAGGCTTGGGTTGGTATTCGCACCGCAAACAACAATTATTATCCGGTAATAGTCGGGCATGCCGAATTGTTATCTGAGGCTAAAGCCTTACGTACTAAGGCATTAGAAAGTACTTTGATAAAAGATGCCTATCTTTCTCCTACACGCTGAAAAAAATTTTCACTGATCATTGGCAAACCTAAGTATTTGTTAAGAAAGCTGGCGCACAGTTAAGGAAATGTTGTTACAGGAGTATTTTGCTTGTTGTACTTACATCTTGCCGCTGGAAGACGAGGCCCCGCACTGCTTTTGTCATTGTCACTTGGTGTCACATATTGGCCACTCTGTGGTGCCGCAGAGCCTGTCACTTTTAAGCAATCCGAAAAGGAATTGTCAGACTGCGATCCTGAGGTGCTTGAAGGTCAGCAATTGGCTGATACCCGCCTAACTATCAGTGATATCCGCATCGACACCGAAAACATCTTTACTGAAGATGACGGTGAAAATCTGATGATTCATGATTTTGCCAACTGGATGCATATCATTACCGACCCTGATGTGATTGCAGAGCGTTTGCCATTCAAAAAAGGCGATACAGTTACCTTAAATGATGTCGAAGAAGCGGAGCGCATCATTCGAAGTCAGGGCTATATCCGTGATGCACGGGTAACCATAGGTGGCTGTGATATCGACCAGACCGGTGAAATAGTGGTGACGACCTGGGATAACTGGTCGTTACTTCCTACGGTAGGGTTTAGTCGCGAGGGGGGCAAAAGTAAGTTTTCTCTGGGCATTAAAGAGGACAATCTACTTGGATTGGGTGTGCGGGCCAGAATGCGCTATCAGAAAGATGATCAGCGCAGCGGCTATCAGTTCTCGTTCAACATGCCCATTTCTTATATCCCTCACTCCACGTTGTTTTTAGACATACTGGATAACGATGATGGTGAGTTATACAACATCGAATTTGATAACCCGTTTTATCAAACCAGTTCGGATCGCATGTCAAACCTGATCCTGAAACAGGATATGCACGAAACCGACATCTACCAAAATGGGGGGACGCGCAACCGCTTCAGTTTTGACGGTGATTATTACAGTGCGGCTGGCGGCTGGGCCTTATCGGCAAATAGTGAGCAAGCCCATCGTCTTACTTACGGGATAGTACAGGAACAAACGCGCTTTGCCTTATTGCCGGAAGCGATAGCCTCAGATGTGGCCTGGTTACCACAGAATCGTGATTTTCGTTATCTGTGGCTCGGCTATGAATTTGTCCAATCGGATTATCAGGTAATGAGTGATATCAATCTGATTGAGCAAGCCGAAGACATCAACTTAGGCTGGGCGTTTAAAGCCAGGCTAGGGTATGACTGGCGTACCTCCCGAATGGAAGGTGCCGCAACCGGGCCGACTTATCACCTGGCATCCTCGTTAGATAAAGGTTGGTTCGGAGACTTTGGCCTGGTGCTGTGGGAAAACGATCTTACTGCGACATTATTTGCCGATCAGCCAGACAGTTACAAACTGCACAGTCAGCTCGATTATTTTTATCGGGCGAACACCTGGCTGGGGTTTTATGCGGGGGGCCAGGTGACCCATTCGCAACATGCCTTTTTAGATGAACCTGTTGCCCTGGGCGGTGAATCTGGGGTGCGGGGTTATCCTCTGCAATATCAACAGGGGAATAATGCAGCCTCAGCATCAGCTGAAGTGCGTTTTTATCCAGGGGTGAATTTGCTCAAACTGGTGGATGTGGGATTTGCCACTTTCGCTGATGTAGGGAAAGCCTGGTCGGGTGAACAAGCCCAGGATAATGAAGTTCAGGGAATGCTGACGAGTGTCGGGGTGGGAGGGCGTTTTTACTCAAGCCGTTCAAGTCATAAAGCGGTATTGCATTTAGATATCATTAAGCCCCTGGCAGATGGCGAAAATCTTGATAGCTGGCAATGGCGCTTAAAAATGAAAACCCGTTTTTAAGTTATGAGGTTTTCAGCTCTGCGCCGAGGAATTTTAATGCGTTTATTGGTTATCTCAATCGGCATTGGGCTATGGTTAATGAAACCTGAGCATTAACGTTTTGAGCTAGGAGCCTGCTCTTTTCGGATCAACTACTAATATAGCCTCTGGCCTGGAGATAATGGCTTACAGGGACGGCATTAACCTGTTTTTGGTTTTACGATCAGCTGGACGATGACCCACAACCGTTTTTTGTCTGGAGTTCGTCGATGACAATTGCCCGTAAGTTTAGCTACGCCATCATTGCCCTTCTTACCTTGTTTTTGCTTCTACTGAGCATTATCAGTGTACTGGAAACCCGCACACGAACCTTGACGGAGGCAAACGATGAGGCTCTGCAGGCAGCCGCGCAAAGCAATCGCATTTTACAAATCACTCACCAGTTGATGATGGCGCAGGTAAAAAGCGCCATGGCGGTATTAAAAGAAAAAGGTCTGGGCTTTGGAGAGCCCGCCTTGGGCAAAACGGTTAGGGTAAACAACCGGGATGTCCCTGACTTACTGCTTGGTAGTGTGGCGCAGGCTAACAGTGTTGAGCTGGTGGATGATGTCACGGCAAAGATGGGAGGCACGGCGACTTTGTTTGTCAAAGAGGGAAACGACTTTGTGCGTATCTCGACGAATGTGCAAAAAGACGGTGTTCGTGCCACCGGCACTGTACTGGCCCCGCAGGGCGCAGCGATGGCAGCCATACGCCAGAATCAGCCTTTTTATGGCCAGGTGGATATTTTGGGTTTCCCGTATCTGACCGGCTATGAACCTATTCATGATCAGCGCGGAGCGGTGATCGGGATCTGGTACGTGGGCTACAAAGCGGATATCGCCACGCTGGCTCAGTACATAGAACAAAGCCGGGTGATGCAAAAGGGTTTTTTGGCATTACTGGATGACAAGAGCCGGGTACGGTTTCACTCCAATAATCAAAGCGACAACGCGGTGACAACAGCACTCAACGGCGAAGGTGGAAAGTGGTCAGTCACCGCTACCGAGTTTAGCCCCTGGGGTTATCGTATTGTCACAGGACTGGATAATGATGAAGTTGCCAGTTTGATCTGGCAGCAGAGTCTTAAACGCATGGTATTTGTGCTTGCCGCTGGCGTGGTGTTAGTGCTGGTCATTTTGGTATTGATTAACTTTTTGGTGACCCGGCCATTAGCCAAGGTGAATGAGCGCCTACAATCCATTACCGACGGAGACGGTGATTTAACCCTGCGAATCCATGCTGAAGGTAATGATGAACTGGCGCAGATGTCGTTGGGCTTTGATAAGTTATTGGATCAGGTTCACGCCACAGTGCGTGAGGTTAAGCGCATGGCCGCCACCCTGGCGACATCCTCTAATTCTTTGTCGGATATCGCTGCGCAAACGGATACTTCGATGGCTGAACAACGTCACAGCACGGAAATTGTCGCCACTGCCATTGATGAAATGAATCAGACCAGCGGGCAAGCAGCAAGACGTATTGAAGAGATGGCTGATTTAACCCATCAAACCGACGAACAGGGATCATCAGGCAGCCAGATGCTCAACGGTACGCTGAGTGCCATCAAAGCTCAGGCTCATAGTCTGGGCAGTGCTCAGGCGGTTATCGACGAGCTGGGCCAGGCCAGTGATAACATAGGTAAGGTACTGGAAGTGATTCAGCAGATTGCCGAACAAACCAATTTGCTGGCCCTCAATGCTGCCATAGAGGCGGCCAGAGCCGGTGAACAGGGTCGAGGCTTTGCCGTCGTTGCCGACGAAGTACGCTCTCTTGCGAGTCGTACCCAAAGTTCTACTAAAGAAATTCACAGCATGATTTCGGCCTTGCAAAACAATGCGCTGCATGCGCGCAGCGTGATTGAAGACAATGTTAGCAGTGCGTCTGCCAATGCCAGGGCGGTGTCAGAGCTGGCCGAAACCCTAAACGCTATCTTAGGATCGGTCTCCAGCATTAATCGATACAACACCGATATTGCGGCATCGGCACACGAGCAACAGAACATGGTGCGGGACATTAATCACACCCTGGTGTCCCTGGCTGAAGGCGCTGCCGGGGCGCGGAAACTGTCGGAAAATACCCTGGGCCATGCCCAGCAGTTGCATGGCTATGCGGGGGAGCTGGAGCAGTTAGTCAGAGGCTTTAAAACCCGTTAAGGACATAGTCAGAGATGCAAGACAATCATGCATCTCTGACATGAACATTAAGGTTATTTACGCACCAGAAGGGACGGGGCTTTGAGTACCGCATCCGATTCAATCTCAAAGCTTTCCAGTAAGGTTGCTGCAAAGGCATCATGGCTGCTGGCTTTGTCATGACGCAGTTTAGTGCCGGCTATATCGATATCTGAGCCCTTGTCAGTCCATACGATAAACGGCACATGGGTTTGTGCTTCAGGCGCTAAAAAGCGTGGCATGCCATGCAGGTATACCCCATTTTCACCCAGTGATTCACCATGATCGCCCACATAGAACATGCTGGTTTGAAACTTGTCACTGTTTGAGCGTAGTAATGCGATTGTCTGACTCAAAAAATAATCCGTATACACCAGCGAATTATCGTAGGCATTGATGATTTCCTGCTGCGAACACTGATTTAATTCGGCACTCTGGCAGGCCGGTGTAAACGTTTCAAATTCCTTTGGATAGCGTTTGGCATACGCCGGACCATGGCTGCCCATTTGATGCAGTATGATCAACGTGTCCTGATGGGAAGCGTTAATATATTCCTGCAGACCGCTTAGCATGCCAATGTCACGACATTCTGGATCACACAGCGGATTCACCTCCGGACTGCGGAAATCTTCGTATGGTACGCGGGTTGCCACGCCTTTTGAGTCTGAATTGTTGTCCCGCCACAGCACACGCACGCCTGCTTCAGCGGCGATGTCTAAAATGTTTTGCTGATATTTGGAAGTATCTGCGTCAAATTTATCTTCGCCACTTAAGGCAAATAAACAAGGCACTGAAATCGCGGTTGATGTGCCACAGGCTTCGATATGAGTAAAGCTGATCAGGTTGTCTTCCTGCGATAAATGCGGGTTTGTGTTGCGACTATAGCCATTTAATGAAAAATGATCGGCTCTGGCCGTTTCACCCACGACGACAATGATGAGTTCGCGATTGGGATCTTCTTCTGGAATATCGGCGTAACTTACCAGCGTCTGGAAGCTTTCATGGGCATTGGCGGATGCCACTTTGCCTGCGTATTTGAACAGGGAAACCAGCGGCGTTACAGGCGTTAACTGATAACGGATAGCTTTATGCTCACGAAAAAAGCTGGCAAATTGTGCGCTTTGCGGCAGCACGGTTACCAGGCAAACTGCTAACGTCGTTATAAAGCTGACGGCGTTGTGTTTTAGCCAGGTGATTCTGGGAACCTTGTATAGCGCTAATTTCGCCAGAATTGTGCATGGTATGGCTGCGGTAATGGTCAGGTGTATCAACAAACTCGCGCTAAACAGATCTGCACTCTCTCGGGCATCGGTCGCGAACAGATTACGGATCATGTCTTGATCAAAAATAATCCCAAACTGGCTACTAAAATAGCTACTGGCGCTGGCTGTGCATACCAACAAGATAGCAGCCCATTTATCGGGTATTAAAAGGGCAAGTATTTGCAGCAGCAAATAAGTCACCATTAATGCCAAGACACTCACGCTGATTACAAAAAGCGGATAGTCCGTCCAGGGATAACTTTCCAGTAGGATCTTATAAAACGCCCCGTTATTCACAAACAGGATCAGGGCACTGGCAAATAAGTGGAATTGCCATTTTGGCCATTGGCGCTGAAACGGGAGGTGCAACTTGGAAAGTAAGCTGTGCATCAGATAGATTCACTTTCTGGTTAAATTTTGCACCAATTATAGTCAATGAATCTTATGCGCAACTTAAGGCTAACTTAATCCCGATTTATTCGTCGTCTTGCCCGGTTTCCAACTGATGCAGCCAGGCCGCATGGTTGGGCGCCTGTTTGGTTTGATCCCACTCTTCCAGCATCGCTTCGGCAACTTTATTGAGTTGATTTAATTGAGTTTTAGTTGCGCAGTCCCAGGCAACTTCAAGGCGGTGCCCATTGGGATCAAAAAAATATATCGACTGAAAGATGCCATGATTCACCGGCCCAATCACATCCAATCCGGCTTGTTCAGCTCTGAGTTTATACTCCAGCAACTCTGCCCGTTTGTTCACCTTAAACGCAATGTGCTGAACCCAGGCTGGCGTATTAGGATCCTTATCCATGACGGGGGAGTTGGGGAGCTCGAAGAAGGCCAACACGTTGTCATTGCCGGCATCCATAAAAACGTGCATATAAGGATCGGGGGCACCGGTGGATGGCACTTTGTCTTCGGCGATGGCGAGTTTGAAAGCCATGCCCATCACCTGTTGATAAAAACGCACCGTTTGTTTGGCGTTATGGCATCGGTAGGCCACATGATGAATTCCTTGCAGTTGCATCGTTACCTCCCATATTCAGCTGCGGGGCAGACTATGCCTCGCACTTCACCAAAGCCAATATCGGCAAAGCCGTCTCTTCGGCAGTGTGCCGACATAATGATTTCATCACCGTCCTGTAGAAATGTGCGCTGTTCACCATTGGCAAGGATAAGCGGCACTTTGCCACCCTGGGTGAGTTCGAGTAGACAACCTTCCTGACCGGCTTCTGGCCCAGACATTGTGCCAGACGCAAACACATCCCCAGGGCAGAGGTTACAGCCGTTGCTGGTATGGTGAGTGAGCATCTGTGCAGCGGTCCAGAAACTATGAGCGAAGTTAGAACGCCCGATGATATGAGGCGCCTGTTGCTGCTCACGCATCATTGGGGTCAGTAAACGTACTTCCAGTTGAATATCGATGCCACCGCTTTGCTGGTTTTCTTCGCTGTGCAGGTAAGGCAGTGATGGTGGCGAATCGGTTTCGCGTTGTAAGGCGCAGCGATAAGGGGCTAATGCTTCCATGCTGACTAGCCAGGGCGATAAGCTGGTGGCAAAGCTTTTGGATAAAAATGGCCCTAGCGGCTGGTATTCCCAGGCTTGAATGTCTCTGGCTGACCAGTCATTCATCAGGCCTAAGCCGAATAAGTGCGCTTCGGCATCATCAATGGTAACGGGGTAACCCTGCAGGTTACCGCTACCGACATACATGGCCAGTTCTAACTCATAATCGAGACGCTGACAGGGCGAAAATACGGGGACCGAATCAGGAGATGAATTTAGCTGGCCATAAGGACGAAACACCGGATGCTCGGATATCTGCAAGCTCGACGCTCTGCCGTGATAGCCAATAGGTACCCACTGATAATTGGGTAGCAACGGATTGTCAGGCCTGAATAAGGCACCTACCCGGCGAGCGTGATGAATAGACGCATAAAAGTCGGTGTAATCCCCGACATGGCTGGGTAGCTGATATTCTGCCGAGGCCTGGGGTACCAGGCAGGTTTGCCAGGCTCGCCATTCGCGGTTTTGCTGATGCAACCCCTCAAATATATCCTGTCGTAACAAGTGCCAGGCGTCAGCACCCATGGCCATTAAGGCATTTAATTGCGGACCACTGGCGCAATTGAGAATGGCCTGGGTTCGTGCATTTACCAGTTTGGCCCGGCACAAGCGCTCCAGGTCGAGAATCTCATCACCAATGGCCACACCAACGCGAAATTCTTCATCGGTCTGGGGAACTCGAAAACTGGCGAAGGGCAGGTTTTGCAGACCAAAGTGTGCATGTTGGTGGGCCGAGTCCACCCAACTGAGGGCATTGACGTCATGGGTATGGTTGAGGCGAAACACACGATCTCCCGCACAAGTACTTCTGTCTTTGAGTCTAGATGATGTGTCGCAAAACGGCAGAAAAACAACCCGCAATAAATGTCAAATAAAGGTGACGTTTGTCAGTAATTCCTGGCACTTAGCGTCATACCTAGCCTTAATGATAGGCAGGTTCAGAGGCGCCTCAGGCTCTCTGCAATCGGTTTCTGTAACGGCATTCAAATGCGAAAGCGGATGCAAAAAGCCAAAGGGAAGGTTTGCCAATATCAGCCCTTGGGGTATGCTGAGACGCTTTTATTAACATTTTGATAATAAACTCTGTTTGAGTCGTCATGCTAAACAATGCCAAGGATCTCGGCAGTCTTAACGCGGGTGATTGGTGCCAGGCTCATTCAGACAATAACCTGGAAGCAAACTATGCAACTCGCAAATCTGGATTTCGCCGTTTTGGCGGCGTATGTGGTCGGCCTGATGTTTTTGGCTTACTACGTTTCCCGTGAAAAAGCCGGTCACGATAAAAACACCGACGACTATTTTCTGGCTGGTCACAGTCTGCCCTGGTGGGCCATTGGGGCGTCGTTGGTCGCATCGAATATTTCTGCAGAACAAATTATCGGTATGTCAGGTTCTGGCTACGCCATTGGTCTGGCAATTGCCTCGTATGAGTGGATGGCGGCCATTACCCTGATCATTGTGGGTGGCTTCTTCCTGCCGGTATTTTTAAAACGAAAAATCTATACCATGCCGCAGTTTTTACAGCAACGCTACGATAGCAGAGTGCGCTTGATAATGGCCCTGTTCTGGCTGGCGGTGTATGTATTTGTGAATCTGACCGCCGTCCTTTGGTTGGGGGCTTTGGCGGTAAATACCATGACGGGATTATCGCTGGAACTGAGCATGCTGCTGCTGGCTTTACTGGCAATGGCCTATTCGTTGTACGGTGGTTTAAAAGCGGTGGCGTTTACAGATATCGTTCAGGTTGTGCTGTTAGTAATTGGCGGCTTGATCCTGTCTTTTATTGCCTTAAATATGCTCGGGGATGGTAGTGGGGTAGTGGCGGGTTTTAGTCGCCTGACCACAGAGTTACCTGAAAAATTCGACATGATCCTGTCGCCTGATAGCCCGCATTATGCCAGTTTACCCGGCATTTCTGTGCTTGTGGGAGGCATGTGGGTTATGAACCTGTCTTATTGGGGATTTAACCAATACATCATTCAACGCGCGCTGGCGGCTCAAAGTTTGAATGAGGCGCGTAAAGGGATTGCATTCGCAGCCTTTTTGAAATTGCTGATGCCAATTTTGGTGGTGTTACCCGGCATTGCTGCAGTCATTCTGGTACCGGATTTGGCCAAACCTGATCAGGCCTATCCGCATATGATGGCGTTAATGCCTATCGGGTTAAAAGGCCTGATTTTCGCAGCATTGGTAGCGGCGATATTGTCGAGTCTGGCGTCAATGACAAACAGTATCTCGACTATTTTTACCATGGATTTATATGCCCAGGCGAAACCAGATCGTACTCAGCACCATTATGTCAAAGTAGGGCGTATCGCCAGTTTTGTTGCCATGATAGTCGCGTTGATTACGGCAAAGCCACTGCTGGGTGACTCAGAGCAGGCATTCCAGTTTATTCAGGAATTTACCGGATTCTTTACTCCTGGCATTGTGGTGCTGTTCCTGTTGGGACTGTTCTGGAAAAAGGCGACAGCGGCTGGTGCCATTTGTGCTGCGGTTGGGTCGTTTGTGCTGTCGCTGGTCTTCAAGTTTGCCTGGCCGGAACTGCCATTTATGGATCGCGTAGGCGTTGTTTTCCTGGCCTGTTTTGCGTTGGCTGTGATGGTTTCTCTGCTGGATAAAAATGCCGGTGAGCAGCCAAATGCGGTCCAGCTGGATGGGATCGATTTCAGTGCCTCGGTCAGCTATAAACTCTGTACGGTAATCATCACCCTGATTCTGATTGGGTTGTATACCGTTTGGTGGTAGTTCAGCTGCAAGCCGAGATTTCGTGACAAAAAAGCCCGGTTTATCCGGGCTTTTTCAATTAAACCAGTCACCTTTCATCCGGTTTAGTTTGTCTGGCGTAACGCGTCTTTCAAAATGCCCTTAATCGTCAAACCCTGAACAACATGAAAAGGTAAATTCATGCCTAAATAGGCTTGTTGGTTATCACGCATCGATACCCAGTCAGGGCAGACGACATTGTAATATTTGTCATCCTGAGGCTCGATGTTATTGGCATAAACAAAATCACCACTTAGCTGAGCGATGTCGTTTTTGAGGTGCTGATTGGCGTTGGCCAGAATTGCTCGCAGTGTTTTACCGTCAACAGTGGTCATCATCAGTTTATTTTCAAAACGCATAAACTGATTAAAACGATACAAAGGTAATGGTCCTTTGGGTAAACCTGAGCCAAAGGATGAGTGGTTAAACAAGGCAACGTCAGCCCCTGTTTTTTCACGCATGACCTGCAAGGTCCAGTCTACTGCTTCGGATAAATTTAACGCTTCCGGTACTGTGCCGACAATGGCTAAATCCTGAGGCGTCAGAGTATCTTTGCGGGTTTGTTCCAGTAAGCTGGCAAAGGCCTGGTTTTTATCTTTGATGTCCTCTGTTAACAGAGTATGCACCTGCACGTCTGGAGCGGTATTTAACTGAATATCTGCCACCACCAAACGCTGACCTTTAAATCCGGTATGCAGGTAAGGAATGCCATCGACGCGTTGCTGCAGAGTTAAATGGTCATGGGCACCTGTCATATAAATGGGCTTAAAGGTTTGTTGTGACAGAAATGCCAGAATTTCTTTATCAGCCTGTAAGCCAGCATGGGACAGCAACACTGTGTAATCTGCGGTGCCTGATAGGGGAGCATAATTCAGCTGCATCCAGGCGAGTGGAGCCGGGATGTTCAGGCTGGTACGTAAATAAAGCGGGAAGGTTTTGCCATGGTCGGTATCGACGCCAATAAAACGGATACGTTTATCGCCAACGGATATGTCTGTGTAAGGCGATAACGGTGTATTTAACTGAGTGCTGGCGAAGGTACCAATGACGTTAACGCCCAAGGCGCGGGCTTCACGGATAAAGTCATTGACGGGCAGGATGTCAAAATCGTGGTTGCCCACGTTGAATACAACATCCCCACGCTTTTTCAGTTCGGCGAGAAAGGCCAGATCAAGTTTGCCTTCAGACTTTTTCGCCACTACGCTACCTGCTTCAAAAAAGTCACCGTTGATCACAAATACGACGGGCTGTTGAGGGGCGTTGGAGAGTTCATGATCTATGCCGGATAACAACAAGGGATAGGCGTCGTAGCCCGAATGCATGTCGGCCATGTTGAAGACTTTAAGGGTATTTTGCACCGGCGCCTGGGCGGTTTTAGGCGCAGTGCTACAGCCATTCACACACAATAGCAGTGCGAAACCGACTGCCATCAGCAATTTTTGCATAGGGGCCTCTGATTCGTTTTACGGGTTAGGTAGGAGTTCTTTGGTCACTGATGGCTCAGATAAGGTACTGTTTACCTGATTGCGACCATTGCGTTTTGCAATATACAGGCATTTGTCTGCCGCTTCAAAAGCGGGTTCAAAACCATGGCGAGGGGATATTTCGGCCACACCGAAACTGGAGGATACTTTACAGTCATATTTCTTCAGTTGAATGGTCTCAAGACCCCGGCGCAGCTTTTCTGTCAGTTCATGTGCCTGACCCAAATCCGTTTGCGGCAACAACAGCATAAATTCATCGCCACCGAAACGTCCAAGGGTATCGGTTTTACGCAGCATGGCCTGAATGGTATCGCACACTGAACGCAGGATTTCATCACCAGCATTGTGGCCGTATTTATCGTTAATCTCTTTGAAGTTATCGATGTCAAACAACACCAGCGATAACGCATAACGATAACGACGCGCCTGCTCGATTTGGGTATCTACCACTGAGAAAAAATACTCGCGACTGGCGGTTTGGGTGAGAGGGTCGATGTGAGTCTTGCTTTGCAGTTGCTGATTGTCTGACACCAGCGCCGGGACAGCCATACTGAAATAGGTGCAGGAGGCAATGACGGTGATGGCAAACTGATAGGTAAAGGCAAATTCCTGCAAGGCCAAAAAGGGTACCAGCAAGGCAGTAATTAAACTCATTAATGCCAGTGATACCGCACTGCGATAGGGGCTTTCAGTGTACACAATCCACATTTGTGGCAGCGCCAGGAAGAATACAAAATACGCCATTTCAATGGACTGCATAAAGCTGGTGATCAGCATGATCCCCATCAGCAGCAAGATTGTCATTAATAGCTTAACGGAATAGGGCGCTTTGTAATCGTGTACCGGGGTAAAACGTAAACTGTGTAAATAACCCAGTTTGGGGTATAGGCGGTTTATCAATCCGACAAACAACGGCGTTAATACCAGCGTACCGGACATATCGCCAATCCACCAAGCCAGCCAAATGTTGTTCATAGTGGATACGGCACCCGTTAGCATTAACACACTACAACCCAGTAATGCTGCTCCCAGACTACTGGCCGCGGCGGTCAGTAAAAAGCGCATGACGACCTGGTAGAGGTTGTAGTTGTTAACCCGTTCAAGGGCACCTTTTAGCAGCAGGGCACCGGTACCATAACTTATGCTGTGGGTGGTCGCAAAGCTCACCCCGGTAACGAGTAAATCGAGAGTGTCGCGGTGACTGACGTAAAGTAGGTTTTCCCAAAACGTAGCGAGAATACACGCCAGGACAATAGACGGAAGTGTCCGCCAGCCAAGCAGCAGGAAAGCGGCAAAGGTTAGGCCTGATGGCGGAAACCAAATACTGGCATGAGGAGCGTATTCCATCAGCATGGCTACGCGCCAAAGCATTAACCACAAAAAGGTAACGGCAACGTGTTTTAAAATGGACTGGGCTTTAATACTCACGGGAAAAGACGTCCTTACTTAACAACGCTCGGTTTTATTCACTACCGGCTTCACTCTCGCCACTATTATATGCCCAAACAACATTCGTTTGTGAATAAAAATCAGCCACTTATTTATTTACAAAGACGGCCTGTAAGGCCAGACTTGGAATCCATTAGGGACAGCTCAGGAAATCAGGATGCGCCCAGATACTATTCATATCGTGCAGGTAGACTACAGCAATGCCACCCATGCAGAGCACCTGGTCTTCTTGCTCAACCATTATGCTCAGGATCCTATGGGCGGTGGAGCGCCGTTGCTGCCAGAGGTAAAGAATAATTTATCTCAGGCGCTGGCTCAGCAACCTTCGGCACTCAGTTTACTGGCCTATATCAATGAACAGCCTGTGGGGCTTGTTAATGCCTTTTGGGGATTCTCGACCTTTGCCTGTAAACCTCTGCTAAATATCCATGATTTGGTTGTGCTGTCCGATGCCAGAGGTAAAGGCGTAAGTCAGGCGCTGTTGGCGAAAGCGGAAGAATTGGTGCGTGAAAAAGGCGGCGCTAAGTTAACTCTTGAAGTCCTGCAGGGAAATAAGGTGGCGCAGTCTGCCTATTTGAAATTTGGATTTAAAGGCTATGTGCTCGATGAAAATATGGGCCATGCACTGTTTTGGGAAAAGAAACTTTAATCTGTCTATCGTTAGCAAGGATGCCCTATGTTACTTACCTGTTTGTTGATTGCGACCCTGATGCCAATTTTAGCCAAGTATCCGCTGATGATGGCGCAGCATCGTGCCGGCGGTTATGACAATCATCTGCCACGGGTGCAGCAAAAGAAGCTGGAAGGCTTTGGTGCCCGGGCTCAGGCTGCCCATGAGAACAGTTTTGAAGCACTGATTCTGTTCACGCCGGGTGCGCTGACTGTATTGGCAACGCAACAGCCCAGTGCGTTTACCAATGCCCTGGCTGGCATTTTTATCGTGGCGAGAATTTGCTATCTGTTTTGTTACTGGTATGACAAAGCAACCTTGCGGAGCACCTGCTGGGGAATTGGATTTTTGGCCTCGGTGTTACTTTTGGTCAGCTGCTTTTAAGGGAAGAAATTGCCATCCATGGCAGCCATACTCACTGGCTAAATTAATGCTTTTTCTGCTCGGCGGCGGCAGTTTGCTGTGCCAGTTGCAGTTTTAAATCTTCCAGGTTGGCGTAAGCCATTTCAAAGTAGCGTGGCGAGTTATCGATGGCTTTTTGTAAGAAGTATTCCGCTTCCTGATAACGGCCATCCAGCTTCATAAAATATCCCAGATCGTTGTAGGCCTGTTCTTCGTCCATTACCCGACGCAGGGCCTGGAAGGCTTTGGTGTACTGTCCCTGACGGGCATAAATTAATCCCAGATTTGCCCAGGCACGTTCAAATTTTGGATCGAAATCAATGGCCTGAGTGAAGAAATGAGCAGCCTGATTATATTCACCCGCCAGATAATGAGAGTAACCCAGGTTGGTCAGTAACACTGCAGAGGTGTTATCTCGTACCAGACATAGGGCAAACAGCTTTCTGGCTAAATCATGTTTACCGGCCACATCAGAGATCACGCCCAGAGCATTGTACGCTGTCATTGGGGATACACTGTCGAGTTCATAGTATCCCTCGGTATTGCCAGTGACTTTGCTTAGACGAGCCTGATCCAGGGCAACCGCTTTTTCAAGACGGGTTGCGGCCAGGCGATTGTTTTTCTGTTTCATTGCATAGAGCCCCGACAGGCTTAACGCTGGCACATAATCCGGATTGGTTTGTAATGCCTGATTCAGAGCAAATGTCGCCAGTTGATAGTTGCCCATGGTGTTATGAATACGGGCAATATGGGTCAGCGTTTCAGGATCGCCTGGTTCAGTTTCTAATACACGAATGTAGTAACCCAGAGCATTGGCATAATCTTTATTTTGTAGCGCCATATCAGCTGAGCGATACAGCATTTCTTTGCTGGGTTGCGGTACCTGACTGACCTGATTTGAAGCGCATGCGCCAAGGCCTAATGACAGGATGATGATGACAATAGCTTGTAGATGTTGGATTGAAGTTTTCATAATTAAAACGCCTTACTCCAGATATTCATTACTTTCAGCATGGCTGGCCCGATCGCGACAATGAAAAAGGATGGCCAGATACATACCATGGTGGGAAAAATCAGTTTTACGCCTAACTTGGCAGCATTTTCTTCAGCCTGTTGCAAACGCTTGTCACGGTACTCGTCGGCATAGACCCGAATGGTTTCGGCAATGCCGGTACCCAAGCGCAGGCTTTGCACCAGAACCGAGTTAAGACCACGAATGTCTTCCAAACCTGTGCGATCCGAAAATTCATTCAAGGCCTGCTGAATAGAAATGCCGACGCGCACTTTGCTACATACCAAACCAATTTCTGATGACAGTTGTGGGTGGGCCACTTGCAGTTCTCTGCTTACCCGCTGGAAGGCTTCCAGCAGACCCAGTCCGGCTTCACTACAAACCACCAATAAATCCAGGGCATCAGGGAAGAAGCGGCGCAGGTAGCTCATGCGGCGATTGGCCATCTTGGTCAGGATAGTGGCGGGTAACAGATATGACCCCCCTAGCAACAGGGCGAAGCAATAGAAACTCCACATTGCGCTGAGGTCCGGAAAGCTGTTCACCACTAATAGTCCGGCTGATGCGCCAAGCAAAACGCTGGTGAGGCGAATGGCATAGTAAATTTGCAGGGCGTTCTCAGAATGAAAGCCCGCATGGATCAGCAGCTTTTTGCTGTCTTTGTCTTTGGCCATACTGGCCTGCAAAGCTGGCAGGTTGCCCACCTTTTCCAGATTGCTTTCCAGCATTTTGCGATAGTCGATGCGTTTGCTGTCCTGTTGCTCATCGCTGTTGACCATACGGCCGATTTGCTGACGCACCGGCGAGTAAGCACCTGAGACCAGATAATAAATGGCCATCGCAAGAGTAATGCCGGCCACCGCTGCGACCAGGTAGATCAACAGGCTAACGACTTGCTGATTGCCGGTGAGGTTGTAAAGCAGGTCTTGTAAGAATTCCATGATTTATACCTCGATGTTCAACAGTTTTTTGATCCAGATAACCCCGGCGACCATGCCGACCAGTCCGTATTGCAGCAGCTCGTGTCCGCTCTCACTGTTCACCAGTTCACTGGCGTAGTCCGGACTGGTGATGTAAAGCAAGGCAAATAGAGCAAATGGCAGTAACACCAGGATCCAGCCAGACAGACGGCCTTCAGCAGACAAAGTGCGCACGCGGCGTTTAAACTGGAAGCGCTGGCGGATAACTTTAGACAGTTTGTCGATGTTCTCGGCCAGATTTCCGCCGGTTTCCTTTTGGATATTCACCGCGCTGGAGAAGGCGATAGCAGAAGTGCTGGGCACGCGACGCACGAAGTAAAGCAATGCTGTTTTAAGATCCGAACCATAGTTAATCCGGCGGAACAGCAATTTAAATTCGTCTGACAGTTCACCCTGCAGTTCTTCAAAGACCAAACGGATGGCATCGCTAAAGGCATAGCCGGCCTGTAAACCGCGTTTAAGTACATCTAAGGCTTCCGGAAACTGGGTCTCAATTGCAATCATGCGTTTATCCATTTTCTGGCCCAGGCGCAGATGGAAAAAGCCGATACACAGACCAATAGTCACTGCAGCCATCAACGGATCTTTTAGCCAAATCCAGGTGAGAAAACCGCTGGAAACAGCCGTTACTGTAGCCATACCCAGATACTCGTGACCGAGTATTTTTGAGCCACCCAATTCCAGTTTTTCACTGGTGGCTTTGACCAGAGGAATACTTTCCAACTGAGCACGCCATGGCGCCAGGTCATTTAGACGGTTGTTTACAAACAACTGTACCTGCGGCAGATGTTCATTCTGACTCAGGGCTGCTAACTGGCGTTTCAATTCTTTGGTATTGGCTCTGCGCGGGTTGTAGACAGATACAAACAGCATCTGTGATAGCAGCAGCACAGCGACAAATACCAAACCGAAAAAGATGAGTTGTGCATTCATAACACGTTACCTCACAAACGCAGCAGACCGTCGTCACCGAAGATGCTGTGTGGCAAATCAATGCCTTTGGCGATCAGCTGACGATGGAACGTTGGGATAATACCGGTAGCAACAAACTTGCCCTGGATCAGGCCGTTTGCATCTTTTCCCTGGCGCTCAAAGCGAAAGATCTCTGACATGGTTAAGGTTTCACCTTCCATGCCAGTCACTTCCTGAATACTGGTAATACGACGTCGGCCGTCTTCCTGGCGCTGAAGCTGCACTACCAGATCTATTGCAGAGGCAATCTGGGTACGGATGTTGCGCACCGGCATATCAAACCCACCCATGCAGACCATGTTTTCTAAACGGGCCAACGCATCTCTGGGGTTGTTGGCGTGGAGCGTGGCCAGCGAGCCTTCATGGCCGGTGTTCATGGCAGAGAGCATATCGATGGCTTCTCCACCGCGAACTTCGCCGATGATGATGCGGTCAGGACGCATCCGCAGACAGTTTTTTACCAGGTCACGCTGGCTGACTTCACCGTTGCCTTCAATGTTGGCCGGACGGGTTTCCAGACGCACAGTGTGAGGTTGCTGCAATTGCAGCTCAGCGGAATCTTCGATGGTGATAATACGTTCATCTTCAGGAATGTAGCCTGAGATGATATTCAGCAGTGTGGTTTTGCCGCTACCGGTACCACCGGAGATAAGGATGTTGAGTTTGCCCACCACGGCGGCACAAATCAGCTTATTCATCTCGTCGGTCATTGAACCGAAATCGACCAGTTGCTGCGCTTTAAGCTTTTCAACGGTGAAACGGCGAATTGACATTGAAGGGCCATCCAGCGCCAGTGGCGGAATGATGGCATTTACCCGGCTACCGTCTTTCAGACGTGCATCCACCATAGGTGAGGATTCGTCGACCCGGCGACCGACGGTAGACACGATGCGGTCGATAATATTCAGCAGGTGATTATTGTCGTAAAACTTTACCGGTACTTTGGTCAGTTTTCCTTTGCGTTCTACATAGATGTTGTCGTGGCTGTTGATCAAAATGTCAGAAATGCTGGGGTCGGCCAGTAACATTTCCAGCGGTCCCAGACCTAGAATTTCGTCCAGCACCAGTTTGATCAGTAATTGCCGGGTTTCAAGATTGATTGGACGGGGTAACTCGTTGAGCAGACCGTTGCAGCAATCGCGGATCTGGGCTTTTGCCAGGTTTTTATCCATGCCGTCAAGCACAGATAAATCTACCAGTGTCAGCACCTTGGCAAACAGTTGTTGCTTAATTTCCAAATCCTGAGCGGATAATTTGGAAAATGAAGCTTCGAAATTTTCAGTGAGTATGGCTTCCATTGTTATCTCCCTAACAGTTTACGAAACACATTGCCTGACTTAGGTAATGGGTTAATCGAGATGGGAAAAATGTCATCGACTAGCTGATGAAGCTCAGCGCTCAGCTTCTGGTTATCTTCCAGTTTGCTGAGTGGGCGACCCAAATCTGAGTGCATGCTGGCCAGGCGATAGTTGTTGCTGATGGTAGAAATACTGTCGATGGACAGGATTTTTTCTACATCATCCAGAGAAATGTCTGATGCGCCGCGCGTAAAGCGATTAACCACTACCTGTAGACGGTCTTTATCAATACCCATTTGCTCACGCAGGTATTGCAACTGCGCTTTGGTTTCACGCAGATTGGAGACGTTGAGCTGAGTGACGATCAGGATTTTGTTGGCGATGGCCAAAACCGGTTCTGCCACAGGCTCGATACCTTTGGATAAATCCGCTACCAGTAGTTGTTGATTACGGCGAATTTTGAACAGCAACTGGTGCAGTTTTTCGATCTGTTTTAGGCCGTTCATTTGCATCCGCGAAAACGGGCGATTGGCCATCAGGCTGAGGTTATCGCGCTTGCTGAGCATGGATTGCACCGCGGTATCATCAAGGCGTTCCAGTTCGTCGAGGGCGTCACAAATGGCGTATTTGCTGTCGATGCCAAGCATGTGTGACAGGGCGCCGAAATTGTAATCGCCATCGAGTAACACGATTTGCTTGTCCGAATACTGGGCGCAGATTTCGGCGGTACTGCAGGCCAGAAAACTGGCTCCAGAACCGGCTTTACCATTGAGTACGGCAACGACGGGGGCCAAGCCTGCACTTGCCTGCATTTCGCCGGCAAGTTGTTGTAAGAAGGCCAGCAGTTCAGGATCCAGTTTGCCCAGTGGGATCATATCGCGTACCCGCAGTTGCAGCGCGATGCGGGCCAAATCACCATTCATATCATTGCTGATCAACAGCACGTTGGTGTATTGCCGGGTCGCATCTGCAAGGATTTGGCGGGTGTTTAAATCCAGTGCCGGGTTTGCCAGGATAACGCCATCGTAATGGTCTTTCGCATCCGCCAGGCTGGCGCAGTAATGCACGCTAAGGTTGCCGATACGGGCCAGATATGGCGCGATAATATCGGTGGCATAGCTGTCCTTACTGATCACCAGCAATGAAACTGGAATATTCAGTTTGGTTTGGGGTTGGCTACCTGCCAGTTTGCTGGCCAGCTCAACGATACGGATATCTGCTTGCTGAGTCATTAGGTACCTCCTGACTTAGGCCGAAGCCTGGCAAGTTGTGTAGTTGTAACGGGTCACCCCCAGGCTTTCCCGCGGCAAGGTGGCGGCAAAGTTGGGGGAGTTCAAAGTGATGGATAACCCTGGGATCAAAAAGCTAAAGCTATAATTGACGATGGATGCTCTGACTAAGCGGATTTCACTGAAGGTCGTCGCGGTAGTGCCATCAAAGCCCAGGTAATCAATCTGAATATTGCTGCTGCTTAAATTGGGCAACAGGTTTTGAGCGTCTTCCACCGCCGCTTCAATCATGTCACTGCGCGCGCTCAGGGTGCTTTGGTCCATGTCGCAAACCACAGCTAAACGTACAGTTCGACGTGAAATTTCGGTCAGCACGTTCCAGCTATAAAACAGTCTGCCCACTTCAAATACCGCGAACAGAAAGAAGAAGAACACTCCCGCAACCAGTGCAAATTCCACTGTGTACAGACCTTGATGGGATTGCATTGACTTAGTCATTACAGTGCCCTCATGGTGTAGTTGGTTTGCATGGCAAAACTTAAATCAATGCCACCATTGCCGGTCGGTGAAAACAGGGTGCTGGAAAACATAGGCTGCCAGTTATAGCTGGCGCTGACAGTGATAAAGTCTCCGCTGGCGCTGTAGCTGATGGTGCTCAAATCCAAATTAGGGAGGCGAGGCGTTGATGCGGATAAATCGCCGTAAACAAAGATGGTGTCAGTGTCATCTTTTAAGCTATCAGTCAGATAAATCAGCTCTGTGGTACCGCTTCTGGCATGATTGCTCAGATAGCGGGCGGCATCACGGGCACACTGCGTCAGTATGTTGTACTGATAAAGCATGCGGCCAAATTCGCCTGTCGCCAGCATCAGAAACAGCATGATAGGAACGACTATAGTGAATTCGACGGCAGCCAGGCCACGTTGGGTTGATAGTGTTTGCATCATCATCTCCTCAGGAATCATGGCTGCTGGGCACGTGATACAGCACTATGGTGTAAGGGCCGGAATTGTCGGCAGCAACACCAGATGGCGTGCCAATGGATGCGCAGGAATCAATAAACTCACCCACTACGTAGGATTCTGTCCCTTTGTTCTCCACATCCTGGGTCAGGAAGAAACAGCCTGCACCCAGGTAGTCAATGTTGGCTGAGCCATGTGTTTCACCGGTACAGTCGCCGATCAGTACCTGCAAAATGCGACGCTGGGGTTGGGCTGGGTCAACGGTGGTGATGTCGCCGTCATAGGCACCGCAGCTGGTGTCTGTTGCATAGCTACTGTGGCGATAGGCCTTGTCGGCTGCGTCAGCTTCGAGGTTACCGTCTGCATCCAGTTCGATCTTGTCACCCTGGCATACATTTAAGTCTCTGGGGTGATCATATTGATTAACCGGGCCATTCCACTGACCCAGACGGGTGTTTAATCCCTGGGCCACCGGTCCAACGTTGTTGCCTGGCTCTGATGGAATTTTGCTGTCATCACCACTGTGGCTATAGCAGCTTTCACCCATGTATTCTTCGCCAGCCAGTGCCCGGCGCACGTCATCTGCACCAGATGAATCACTTAAACGTACCAGCTGAAAGTTACCTGGGCCGAGGGTGCCGGACACACCTGAACCTATTTTCATCAGGTAAAGTTCGTTTTGCGGCAGGCCAAAGTTTTCTTCGCCCGGTGTACCGCAAACCAACAGTGGCACCAGCTCATCGAAACATTCATCAATAGCCGTGCTTGGGCCGGCCAGCGCAGTGGCGCTGACGTTTTTGTTGAAATTAAACAGTTGGGCAACGAAGTTCTGCAGGCCAACATTTGCCATTTCGATTTTGACGTATTTGGCTGCTGCGTCGCTGGTGGCGACAAATGGATCGGCCTTCAATGAAAACTCAACTTTTAGTTCCGTTGTCATTTGCTCACTGGTGGTATCTGCGCTGTCTAAATCCAGCGCATCTGCTAACTCAGCCAAATCACTGTGCGTCAGGTTTTCTTCGATGACATCCACGACCGCCTGACGGGCATCGAGATGGGATTTACCTAAATCCAGTTCTTTGGCCGCATGCAGGGCCGCGCTATCAACAATCAGTTGCAGGCGGCTTTTATTCAGCAGCATATGTCCACCATCCAGGGCCAGTGCCGTCACAGACAGCATGGCGACCATGGCGATGGTAACCAGCACAACAATGTTGCCCTGTTGTCTGTGCTGGTTAGCTGGCATGGAATGACGAATGGCAAACATCTGCTCAACTCCTCTTAATTACTTCTTTTGCTGCCGCTGCTGCTCTGGGCATCAGATTTGCGTCCGGCTTCTGCTTTGGCGCTGCTGGCACGCATATTGGTTAAGACTTGCTCACCGTAGCGGCCGTCTAAGTCCTGGATTAAGCCGGCATTACGTTCTTCTGCTTGCGGATCCAGTACCTGCATGTCGCGCACATACTTGCTGCTGTAATTCAGAGAGAAGTCGTTGGCACAGCCGCTTACCAGCAGTAGCCCAGTGAGAGTGATCAGTGTTTTCATTTCAAATCTCCTAAGGTCATGATCTCGTGGCCATAGTTGTCTTCGGTGCCACGTTGCTGGCCAGGCAGAGGTAAATCGGTGTTATCACTCTGTGCTGGGTTGTATGGGGATGGGTTGTGTTTGCGTTCGGTTGTTTTACCCAGCAGGTAAAACTCCAGATCTGAGGCAGCAACAAATCCATCCGTAGGCAGTGGAACGCCATTTTTATTAAATGGGCGTACCAGGCGCGGAGTAACCAGGATCACCAGTTCAGACTGACCGTTTACATACTCCTGGCTGCGGAATAATTGGCCCAGAATCGGAACGTCACCCAAGCCCGGGATTTTGTTGACGCGCTCGCGCAGGTTGTCACTTAACAGACCGCCGATAGCAATAGTTTGACCGTCTCCCAGCTCAACAGTGGTTTCTGAAGTACGTTTGATGATGGACGGAATCACCAGTGTTGCAGTAGAGCCTACAGGGGCGATGCCGACAGCGTTTGCGTTGCTTAATTCGCTCACTAACACTTTCAGGTTCAGGTTGATCTTGCCGCTATCCAGTACGGTAGGAATAAAGGTAACCCCCACACCGAAGTCACGGTATTCAATGGTGGTACCTTCACGGCTTGGTACTGGGATAGGGAATTCGCCACCAGACAGGAATTGGGCTTTTTGGCCGCTCAGGGCAGTAATGTTTGGTTCTGCCAGGATCTTGGCCATGCCGTTGGTTTTGGCGATATCTAACGAGAAGTCTAAAAGCATATCGCCGCTCATATACGAGCCGAAGATACCGTCTAAACCATTGACCAGAGAGCTGTAGACATCCTGACCTTTCACAATGCCACCAAAGGCATCGCTACCGTCAAAGACTAACTGCAGGTTGGCATCAAATTTACGTGAAAGCTCGGTGCTGACTTCAGCAACTACCACTTCCATCATTACCTGTTGCGCACCACCAACACTTAGCATATTAACAATTTGGCTGGGGCTATCTTCTTTATCGGCAGCAACCACATAACCTCTGGCTAATTCAACTGCCTGATCCATTACGGATAAGGATGATGCGCGACCTGACAGAATTAACTGACCCTGAGAACTGTGTACCCCAACATCTTCATCGGGCAGATACATATGCAGGCGTTGGCGTAAGCTATTCAGATCATGGGTAATTTCCAGATTCACCACGTCAACTAACTGATCTTTGCCATCCCAGATCATCACGTTAGTGGTGCCGAGTTGTTTGCCCACAATGTACAGCTCGTGGGCTTTGAGGATCAGAATGTCAGCGATTTCCGGATTGCCCACAGAGACGCGCTGTGCTGCCTTTTCGATTGGCATGGTACGAGATTTATAGATAGGTACTTTTACCAGATCATTGCTCTCGTAGATTGGGCCGCCAGCGTAAGCTAACCCTGGGATACATGCTCTGATGAAAAAGAGTACGGCAAAGATCAGCCAGAGGCAGAAACCGACCATACCGAATCTTGACGTTAACATAGTGTGCTACTCCTCTGGGCCTGTTACAGCTTGATTTGGACCGATTCTTGTTCGGTACCGCGAATAACATCGACTTTGGCATTAACTACACGAACCACAGGTGCTGGCGCAGCCACTTTGGCGGGGGCGGCAATGGGTTCAGGTAATTTAGCAACCTCAACCGGGGCTGGGGCTGATTTGTCGATGGGGTTACGAAGTGCCAACTGCACTGTGCCGCGCGAACGCGCATTCATCAGTGCCTCGGCTTGATTCAGGCTGACTTCTACAGTGACAGCGCGCACTACTTTGGGCTTGCTCTCATTGTTTTCAGCACTTTGATCGATTGCCAGCACCCGCACATTGCTCAACACAATTTCAGTCTGGGTTTTGTTGTTGGTTTTGAAAGTATTAAGAATGTCTACCCGGTTGCCTGGTAACAGGAAGCCTGCTACACCCACAACGTCGTCTACCCGAATTGTGATAGCGCGCATGTTTTCTTCAATCAGGCTGGCCAGAGCACTGCCCTCGCCTTTGTCTGCCAGACGTTCCATACGCACGATATCGCCAGGGTAGAGGGCCTCGGTGGCAACTTTGCCCATAATGGCTTCGCGGTTAAACACGGCTGTGTCAGGTACCAGATCACGCGGCCAGGCCTGCATGGTGAAATGCTTGGCATCAATGATGGTGCCTGTGGTCACAGGAGCGCTGATAACAGCGACCTGCAGTTCGTCCACTTTCAGTTCTGGCGCGGTGCTTTGCATTAACCAGTTATTGGCAACGTAGACCGCACCCAGACCAAAAATTGCGGACAGAGAAAGTAACGTAACAGTATTTTTTTTCATCTGCTTGTCCTCAGTTAAGGTCCCTCAGTCCACGAAGTAATGTTGCCAGGCTTGTTGCAGCAAACTGTTGCTGAGCACACGTTCACTTTCGTGATAGCTCAGAGTGTCGCTGACGATGCCAAGCAAATCCCGTGGGTAGCAGGGGATCAGGGGTTTATTGAAACGACGGTGGTAGTCATTGATCAGAATTCGGAATATCTGTGGTTCACACTCGATACCCAACTTGTGACAGGTTTCGAACCACAGGGTTTGATATGCGTGCAGATCCATTGGGCCAAGCTGAACCTTGTAGCCAAGACGACGTAAAAAGGCGTCATCAACCAGACTTTCCGGGTTCAAGTTGGTGGAAAACAGCAGCACCTGCTCAAAAGGCACTTCGAAGTGACCGCCATTGGTCAGGCTAAGAAAATCTTTGTGCTCTTCTAATGGAATGATCCAGCGATTAAATAACTCAACTGGGGAGATACGCTGACGACCCAGGTCATCCAGAAGTAAGATGCCATTGTTGGCTTTTAACTGAATGGGAGCACGTGATGTCCGGGTGACACTATCAAAGCCGACTTCCAGCATATCGGCAGTCAGTTCACCGCCGGTGACAATTAATGGACGCTTACATTCAATCCAGCGTGGATCATTTGGCTGGGTGAAGGCGCTGAGGCTATGACTCATTTCATCACGCTGAATTGGCGCGTGCACCTGATGGTCAAACACCTGGATCACCTGACCATGCACTTCGATTGCATGGGGAATAAATACCGAATCATCCAGCACATCAATAATATGGCGACACAGGTAACTTTTCCCTACACCAGGGAGGCCATAGAGCATCGTAGCTTTGTTTGAGTTCAGGGCCGCACCCATGATATCCAGAATTTCAGCTTTGAAATGCTGATTGGCCAGCGCTTGATGCATTTTGCTACGGGTAATACGAATGCGACGATGGCTTTGGGCTTTGCAAACTTTGCTGTATTGCTCTAGAGATACCGGAACTGCACCAACGTAACCATCGTCCTGAAGGGCGCGAATTGCTTCGCGGCGACCTAATTCACTCAGGCTATAACGCAATTGGCCAAGATTGCTGGCCTGACGATTTTCCAGCCATTGCAAATGTTTGGCCTGGTCGATCAACTGCTGAACTAAATTGCCGCTTAATGCCAGTTTTTCGCTTAAATCGGCTAGCGTCGCAACCTGCAGGCGTTGCAACTGTTTGAGCAACAGGCTGAGCAGTAGCTCCTGGCGCAAACCTGTTTCCGCAAGGGTTTGCGGACGTTTCACCAACGCCTGACCAAACGTGAGCTTGGATTCGAAACTGTCGCTTGTTGGTGTGTTGGTAGGGGCAGTTGATTCAGTAAACATGGCCATTATCCCATCAAAACTTGAAACCAGGCGTGCAGTGCTTGCTGCGTATTGGTCTGGGTCAGATTGGCAATAACCCAACCTGTGGCCAGGGATGGTGCGTATGGCACCTGAACTGCGCCAAGTTCATTGCGCTGAGGTGAAAAGTACTGGCGTGCGCGCAGACTGAAGGCAAGACGGCGAAAGGTTGTCAATGTGCCTTCAATTCCAGCCTGGCGCAGGCCAAGTACCATACTAATGACACCGCCGGCGATAATGCCAAAGGCGATGCTCCAAAAATTTAGGGTGGGGCCGATAAGGGCGCCCACTGCAATCATGAGTTTGACGTCGCCAGCCCCAATTAACCGCATGGCATAGAAAGGTAACAACAAGCCAAGACCGACACCGGCACCTGCCAGTGCGATTAGCAAGCCTTCTGTACCATTCATCAGGGTAGCGTTGGTTAAACCCAGGCTGAGGAACAGCAGACATAACAGATTCGGGATGCGCATCGTGCGGTAGTCAAACCAGACGGCAACTGCAAATAATGCCGTGGTCATTACCATTTGAGTCGCAAGTTGAAAATCTGACATCTTATGTCTCCTGTTCCCGAGCCGGCCGAAACGGATTATTGACCGTCGCAGTCTGTGCCGCCTGCGTCTGTACACAGGTCAGAGATAGAGGTTTGAGCTGCGGTGCCCAGTTCCTGGAAAGCGGCAACCAGGCCACCTACAACCAGAGAACCTGCAATGGCGTATTCCACAGCAGTTAAACCAGATTCGTCTTTCAGAAAGTTTTTGATGAAAGTAGTTACTTTAGTCATGAGTTTTTCCTCAAATTTACCGTTGCTAACGAGAGTTTTTAGGCCACTTCGTAATCTCAGTGGTTGAGTAAAATTTAGGCTTTTAATGCCTCTGTCACTACCATGCGATTGCGTTGTTTTGCATTAAATTGCGAATTGCATAATTTTGTTTTTTACTTTCTATCTATTTGAAAATACTTTGTTTTTTGTTTACTTGGATGATGGTGGGATTCTTTGTTTGCGGGAGGTTGCAGATTTTTGCTCAGCCCTTGCATATTCTTGCGCGGCAAAGATTTTGTCCTACAAAAGGGCGTGAAAATGTTTGGGCAAAGCAGGTGGAAAAGAAGCATTACTAGGCTGTTTGGGTCGACATAAGGTATAAAAAAAACGCGTCGTTCCTAAGGGAATGACGCGTAAAAAAGTGTGTAGTTGGATTGAAATGACCAGGCTTAGTGTCTGGCAAGTAGAGGCTGATGAAAGCCAGCCTCCGGCGGGGAATCGAGTTGATAAATATCTTTTTTCCAGAAGACTTTGCCGCTGGCATTAGCCACTACCGTTTGGTAATTGAGGTAAGTGGGTATGGCTTTACTGAGTCTGAAGTGGGTGGTTTCCTGATCTGCCAACGCTTGTTTGTATTTTTGTTGAATTTGTTCCGGTTCGTCAGCCAGCAATGCATTTGCTAACAACTGAGGATGTTGCAGCCGAATACAACCATGACTTAGGGCACGTTCTTCGCGATTAAAAAACGATTTTGCCGGCGTATCGTGTAAGTAAATGGCATCGTGATTGGTTATATTGAACCTGAATTTCCCCAGAGCGTTATGTTCACCCGGCAACTGGATTAAACGAAACTGACCTGCGCTTTGTTGTGGAGATAATTGTGTAATTTCAAGTAGTTCACCTGAATTACGTGGTTGCCATCTGAACCCCTGTGCACTGAGTTGCTTAGGTTCTTCCTGGATCATTGGAAAGAGTTCTTCCCGGGCTATATTGAGTGGGGGTAACCATGGTGGATTTATCGTTACCCGATCAATTTGCGTCAGCATCACGGGGGTAGCAGAATCTGGCTTTCCTACGACCACTCGCATGGTCAGTTGTGTACGGTTTTTATTGACCAGTTTCAGTTGATATTCGGCCAAATTCACGAGGATATATTTTTCTGGTGGTAACGAAGGCAAAGATAACCAGCGCCACAGATTTTGCTGCATTACTACTAGCTTTTCCGCAGGTGGTACTGACAAGGTGCTCAGTGTTTCCTGGTTTAGACGGCCGTTAGGGGTTAAGCCGTGGCGGTACTGAAAACCTTTAATTGCTTCTATGGTTTGCGGATCAAAAATTTTGCGTCTCTGTAGATTCTGCTTATTGGCCGGTAAGTCACCCAGCAACATCAACACCTGCTTTATCTGGCTAACGTTATCATTTTCCTGCCCCAGCTTTGGCGGTTCAATCCCGTCTAATTTGGGCCAGGGTAACGCTTCAATTCGGCGCATCCCTGCAATGGCATTGCGCAAGTGATTCACTTCGGGAAACGCCGGTAATACCGATTCCACTAACGCGGTTAATTTTCCTGTTTCAATGGCTGAATGCAGACTCTGTAAGTTAATTGCGTCCTGTTCAACCTGATGACCAATCACGATGTTGTCAGTTTGCAATAATTGTTGTGTCAGTAACCAGTCGGTATAGAGGGGCTGAGCCAGTTCTTCATTGGAAAGTAATGCCGACTGGCGAATACCCAAATCTGCCAGCAGGCTGGTTAAGGCCATGCCGGGTAAGTTAACGCCATGTTGGTTTAACCACAGCAATTGATTGTGGTTGCTGTGAACCAGATCCACATAATCACTTTGGGACAGTTCAGCCAGCACCGGACGGCTAAGTAAACAACAGCAGAGCAGCAGGCGGAGTAACTTGATCATTAACGTTCTCCCACTGCGCGTAACCATTCAGATTCTGGCTGAATCTGGGGTTTAGGTTTGGCGACATGTCCCATATCTGGTAGCAGTTGTTGCCTTAATAATTGATAGCGGCTGTACAGTGGGCTGATATCAAAGCTGCGTTCACCGCTGCAATAAGCGGTAGGTGTGACGCCCAGATGTTCTTTAAACGCGCGACAAAAATGAGATGGGTTAGCGAAACCTAAATCAAAGGCGATGCAGGTAATGTTGGCGTCATGGTGCAGTAACAACTGTTCGGCTTCTTCCAAACGGCGGCAGTTTAGATAATGATTGAAGCCTATGCCGCATACATCTTTAAACATGTGGCTAACCCGGCTAGGACTTAAATTGAGCTGGTCACCGACAGATTGCAGCGTCACTTTGTCGGTAAAATGTTCTTCCAAATATTCCAGCAGGTTAGCCAGTGGTGAGCGTTCACCGGTTTGAGCATGAACCGGGTGCATTACCGGTTTAGGCTGATTGCACTGCACCAGAGTGTTTTGCTGTAAAAACTGGGTCAGGCGCAATACATCATTGTCAGGGCAGTGCGATAAGAAAACGTCGTTTACACTGGCACGCAGTAACTGGCATAGCAGAGGAATCGATAAATGTGGGATGAACACAAACAGATTGGTGCAATGCAAATTCGCTTTAAGAATGGCCAAATTGTGCAGATGTATGGGGTTTAGATCATCGATCACATAAGCGACCGCATCAGCATCGTATTTGCAATGATCAGATATTTGCTGCCAGGCAGCAGTTTGAACGGCAACATTGCTATGAATGCGTTCAGCGATATCCTGGAGCGAAGCGCTGTTGCATCCTACCAGAACCAGCTTGTGTTCAATTCGACTTCTCAGCATGGTCAAGACCTCTACGAACTAATGGGATCTTGTTACTGCGTTTATACTATCAAGCTGGCCTCCATGGCCCGATAACGACAGATTACAGTAAACCAACTACCAATGAGCACCTGCTTCGGCTGTCCGGCCGGCCCTCACTCCTACGTGGATATCCATCTACGACTAGGAATTGGCATTATTCGGGCCAGATCGGATATTTTCAGATCATTCAGTTAGTTAACACTGTTAAAGGATTTTTCGGTCATTCAAGTGTCATTTTTATGTAAAGATTGCAGACATGTTGCAAAAAAATTAGATATGCATCTCACATAAGTAATATGAATTAGACCTTTGGGTAAGCATAAAAACCAACCTATGTTTTTACTTTTAAAACAATAGCTTATGCTTATCTTTGGGGTGAGTTAGTTTGTTATACTAAAGTAGGATCTGGATGTGGAGATCATTCCACAAATTGCAGTAAAAATGTTTAATTAGCAATAACTTAAAGAGGATCTATACGGGAACTTGGAAAGGTATATTCAAATGTACGCTAACTTTTTTACATCATCATTTGCGTAATTTATTAGTCTTTGGTCGTATTTTTTAGATAAATACATTTATAAATCATTGTCTTATACATAGTTATGTTTTTTTACAACTATGACCAGCAAAGGTACCGAAAAAAATAATTTTAACTTTTTTCGGCTTTTTTTGCTCCACAGCACATTCGGCCGTGGAGCCTTGCCAGAATCACATGCCGTGGAAGGGATCATCCAGGCTGTACTGAGGCTCGGTAAACCATTCGGCCCCGTTTTCCGTAATGTAAAAATGGTCTTCCAAACGCACGCCAAAAGCATCTGGTACCACTATCATGGGTTCATTAGAAAAACACATGCCAGGTTGTAACGGCGTTTTATCTCCGCGTACCAAATAGGCGGGCTCATGGATAGATAAACCTATACCATGGCCAGTGCGGTGAGGCAGGCCAGGAAGCGCGTAATCTGGTCCAAGTCCATGTTTTTCGAGAACATCTCTGGCAGCCTGATCAACTGCTTCACAGGCTACACCGGGTTTTGCCGCTGCAAAAGCTGCAGCCTGGGCTTCTTTTTCTATGGCCCAAATGTTTTTTTGCTGCTCGGTGGCTTCACCAAAAATATAGGTGCGGGTGATGTCTGCGTTATAACCGTCTAAGGTACAGCCGGTATCGATAAGCACCAGATCATTGGTTTGCAGGGCCTGATCCCCCGGAATCCCATGAGGGAAGGCAGTCGCATGGCCGAATTGCACAATACAAAAGCTAAAGCCACCGTCGGCGCCCATGGCACGATGGGCATCGTCGATAAATTTTTTCACTTCAGAGGCGCGGATCCCTTCGCGTAAAATCTGGGCAGTGTGCTGATGCACTTTCAGTGTAATGGCTTTGGCATGTTTCATCAGCGCCAGTTCGGTGTCCGACTTACAGCGACGCAGGGTATTAATGACAGAGGCGGCACTGACTAATTGCAGGGCTGAATTTGCCTGTTTGATTCCATCGGCGATCATAAAACTGGCCATAGGATCCAGTGCCAACGTATCTGCCTGCCACTGTGCCAGCTGCTTTGCGACCAGTGCGTAAGGGCATTCGTCTTCCTCCCACAGGGCCAGTTCAGCGTCTACCTGCAATTCTGCTGATAGCGAACCTAATTCAAAGTTCGGGCAGATCATGACAGGCTTTCCTTGTGCAGGAAGTAACATGGCCACCAGGCGTTCCGTTGCTCCCCAGGTCACCCCGGCAAAGTAACGTAAGCTATGGCCTGCATTTATCAGCACAGCATCAAGTTGTTGTTCCTGCATCAGTTGCTGCGCCCTGGCGATTCGTGCCTGACGTTCTGCGGGGCTGATGGCAGCGGGTTTATTGGCCAGTGGAAGAATGGCAGCAAGTTCTGCTTGTGGCGTTGAGCCTCCAATTCCAGTCATTGAATACTCCTGTTGGAAATGAAATACGAAAAATGCTGATCTGCTGTATGGCAATCAGGGATGCAAATTTAGCTTGTATGGCAGGAACCCGAAGGGAAACGGGCAAGCGCTAAGATAGCAGTTTTGCAGGAGATTAGCTCCTGATATCTGCTCAGGATAGTTGTGGTTTAGGTGTTTAAATTACTCCGCCAGGCTTTTCAGGGCGCTGTCGCTGGCTTTGAGTGCAACCACCATAAAGGGCAGGGTCAGTAACAAGCCTACTGCCATCATCACAGTGCCGGAATAGGCAAAATCCAGACTCTGGGGCAGGACATTGTGACGGCCATATTGCTGACCCAGTCCTAACACCATAAACACGAATCCCATCAGATCTAACAGGATCGCAAGTTTTGGCCCATTGCCCGTTGATTCAGTATTTTCTGTATTTATTTGCACATGATTGGAGTGGGGCATGTGTTCGCTGATGCTTGCCATAGTACTTCCTTACATCTTCGCAATTTAACGTCTGTTTTACATTTGATGGGGTTTTTTATCACAAGTTCAATTGTATGATGAAAAAAATAAAGATAATTTATAGGTAAGTTTGAAGAGGCTATGGGCCAGTTTGTTTATTTCGGATGTGAAATATATTGATTCAATAGTGAATCAATTGCGAAATCATCGACGGGAATTCGGCGAGCTTTGCTAATCTCGCTAACGTATTCATTTTGTTAGTTTTACGCTCACTTCTGACAAAGCCGGACTAACAAAACAGCGAGTCAGTGGGATGGGGTTTAGAAGGGAGTATGGAAGATGTTGGAGAATAAAGCGTATCGCTGGCTGGCGGGGATTGGTTGTTTATCGGCACTACTTATCGGCTGTTCAAGTGAGTCGGAACAGGCTCAGGAGCCATCAGGTGCAGCAGATTATGAAAATGCCGCGGTGTTTGGCATTAACAAATTAGCCGACCGGGCGTTTTTTCTGTCTTTTGACACTCTTGAGCAGGCCCGTGCAGAAGATACCAACGCGTCATCTCAGTATTTATCTTTAAACGGCAACTGGCAGTTTCACTGGGTGCCGACACCAGACAAACGGCCAACGGATTTTTATCAGCCCGACTTTGATGACAGTGGCTGGGACAGTATTCAGGTGCCATCTAACTGGCAGATGCAGGGCTATGACTACCCGATTTACACCAATATCGAATATCCCTTTCCGAAAAATAAGCCCTATACCAACCCTGAGTACAACCCTGTAGGTTCTTACCGCACCCACTTTATCCTGCCAAAGGACTGGCGCGAAAAGCAGTTAATTCTGCATCTGGGCGCGGTTAAATCGGCGTTTTACTTATGGATTAACGGTAAAAAAGTCGGCTACAGCCAGGACAGCAAGTTACCGGCAGAGTTTGATCTCAGCCCTTATGTGCAGGACGGTGAGAATTTGCTCGCCCTTGAGGTGTATCGCTGGAGCGATGGCAGTTATCTGGAGGACCAGGATTTCTGGCGTCTGAGCGGTATTAGCCGGGATGTGTTTATCAGCGCAACACCGAAGCAACATATCTGGGATTTCTTCGCTAAAACCAGCCTGACTAACGAGTATCTGGATGGTCGTCTGAATCTGGATGTTACCCTGCAAAACGATGCTGATAGTCCGCAGGATAGTCAGTATGAAGCGGCTTTGTATCACGATGGTGAAGTGCTATGGCAACACAGTCAAACAGTGATATTAGCTGCTAATTCTATGCAAACTTTGGATTTTAGCCCGCAATTTAGTGATATTAAGGTCTGGTCGGCAGAGCAACCGAATTTGTATGAACTGGTGCAAACCCTTACCTCCGCGTCGGAAAATACTCAGGTTGTACGTCAGCCCATTGGTTTTCGTTCCGTGGAACTGAAAAACGGGCAACTGCTGGTCAATGGGCAGGCAATTGTGATCAAGGGTGTTAACCGGCATGAACACGATCCTGAAACTGGCCATGTGGTGAGTAAGGCGGCCATGCTGCGCGACATCACCCTGATGAAGCAAAACAACATTAATACGGTGCGTACCTCCCATTATCCCAACGATGCTTACTGGTATCAGTTAACCGATCAATATGGTTTGTATGTGATTGATGAGGCCAATATCGAGGCCCATGGCTATGGTTACAGCCCCGAAAATTCCCTCGGTCATGATCCTATGTTCCACGATGCGATCCTGGATCGCGTCAATGGTTTGGTGCAGCGGGATAAGAACCATCCTTCGGTGATTTCCTGGTCAATGGGTAATGAGATTGGTCCGGGTGCGAATATAGAGGCAGCCTACCAACTGGCTAAAGGCCTGGATGATAGCCGTATCGCTCAATTTGAAACCCGCGAAACCTGGTACCCCGGCAGGATGAGTGACGTGATTGGCTGGATGTACGCAGGACGTGAAGAAATCAGCAATAAGTATCTGCATAAGTACCCGGAGCGGCCCTTTATCTGGGTTGAATACGCCCATGCCATGGGCAACAGCAGCGGCAACCTCAAAGAATTATGGGGCTATGTGTATGCCCATCCGCAGGTGCAGGGCGGCTCTATTTGGGACTGGGTTGATCAGGGTTTATGGCACACCAATGCCGAGGGCGAAACGTATCTGGCCTACGGCGGCGACTTTGAGCCAGAGGGTGTGCATCATGATGGTAATTTCTGTGCCAATGGCCTGGTGAGTGCCGATCGCACCCCGCATCCGGCGTTGGCTGAAGTGAAGCAGGCGTATCAGAATGTGGTGTTTGAGGCGACGGCAGTCCCCGGCGAATTTCGTTTAACTAACCGCTATTTCTTTACTGATCTGGCGAGTTTACAAGGGCGCTGGCAGCTACTGAAAAATGGTCAGCAAGTGGCTGAAGGTGAATTACCTGATTTATCTCTGCCACCTCAGCAAAGTAAATTGTTGCAGTTGCCCCAGTTGCCCCAGTTGCCCCAGTTGGCGAGGGCATTTAACGGTGATGATGAGTACTTATTAAATGTGCAGTTTCTACTGAAACAGTCTCAGGGCGTGCTTGAGCAGGGGCATCAGGTAGCCAAGAATCAGTTGTTATTGCAAGCTGGTAAGCCTGCACAACCATTGCTGACACCGGGAAATATTGCCGTTACGCAGCAGGATCACACGCTTATCGCCGGCGTTGGCAAAGGCCAGTGGCAGTTCGACTTACGCAGCGGTGCCTTGCAGCAACTCACCTGGCAAGGTCAGAATTTGCTGTTACAGCCACTTCAGCCCCAGTTTTGGCGCGCCCTGACCGACAATGATTATGGCAACCGTTTTGATGAAATCGCCCTGACCACATACAAACACGCAGGGGCCAGTATGCAGATGCAGGATTACCAGTTGGATCAGAGCAAAGGCACCCTTAGCTTAACCTTTAAGGTGGTATTCCCGGATCTTAAACACAGCCCGGGCAGCATTCGTTATACCCTGGATGCCAGCGGTCAGTTGCTGGTGGATTACCAACTGCAGGCTGACAGCAGTTTGCCGGAAATGCCGCGCTTTGGCATGCAGTGGCAGATGCCAGGGGAAATAGATAACGCCCGTTGGTATGGCCGCGGCCCCTGGGAAAACTATCAGGACAGAAAACTCAGTGCCGATCTGGGAATGTGGCAGGCAGATGTAGACGAACTGTACACCGCCTATATACGCCCGCAGGAAAACGGCACCCGTACCGACACTCGCTGGCTGAAGCTCACCAATGCAGATGGCATAGGCCTTAATATTAAAGGTTTCCCACAGTTTGATTTCAGTGCCCTGCATAATCCAATGGCGGATTTTGATTACCCTAAAAAGGGCCCCAACCGCCATACCAGTGACATAGTGCCGCAGGATTTGACCGAAGTGCATATCGACTGGCGCCAGCGTGGCGTCGGCGGTGATACCAGCTGGGGGGCATTGCCTTATGAGGATTACCGTTTGTTGCCAGCAAAACAGCAGGACTACCGACTGCGTTTCAGCCTCACGCCCGTTTCGGCTAAGTCATCAGGGAGCAAGAGATGAAGACATGCTTACTCAGATTCACCACAGGTTTCTGTTGGTTAATGATGGCCATCAGTACTGCAACCCAAGCTGGCACAAATGCAAAAACTGAGGTGCTATTATCAGGCGCAGCCTCGGCATGGTCGTTACCTTTATCCACCAAAGGCCGTGACATTGTCGATGCCAAAGGCCAGGTAGTGCAGCTTAAAGCGGTAAACTGGTTTGGTGCCGAGTCCGGCGAATTTGTGGTGGGCGGCTTAGACAAGCAGCCCTTAGCTTATCTGGTGGGCCTGATCCAACAGGCAGGGTTTAATGCCGTACGTTTGCCCTGGAGCAATGAGCTGGTAGAGGCCAATCCTAACGTGGAGGCTGAGTACCTGAGTGCCAACCCTGATCTGCAGGGCAAAACCGCCCTGGCGATCTTTGATCAACTGGTGCAGGCACTCACCCAGGCGGGCGTGGCGGTAATTTTAGATAACCACCGCAGTCGTGGTGACTGGTGTTGCGATGCCGACCATGGCGATGGTTTGTGGCATACGCCAGCCTATCCGGAAAAAGCCTGGCTTGCCGACTGGGACGTCATGGCAAAGCGCTATCTGGATAATCCGCTGGTGCTTGGCTACGAGCTACGTAATGAAATTCGCTACGACAAAACCCTGAATTTACGCCCCAGCTGGGGTGACGGTAATCCGCACACCGATTGGCGTCTGGCCGCCATAAAAGCGGGTAACACTCTGCTGGCGATTAACCCGCATGCCCTGATAATCGTTGGCGGCATCGACTATCAGTCCCACTTACGCGGCATGCCAGAGTTCCCGGTCACCTTAAATGTCCGCAATAAGCTGGTGTATGCGGTGCATAATTATGCCTGGTGGCATAAGGCCGACGCGCTGGCGGATGACACTCTGTTTGATGAGCGTCAGCGTGAACCCTGGGGTTTTATGCTTGAAGCTGAAACGCCACATCAGGCGCCTATCTTTGTCAGTGAGTGGGGCGGCTGTACTCAGCTAAACCAACAGGGGCAGGCCTGCAGTCAGGACCGGCTGGATTTTCCCTTTGTGTTTGCCCGTCATATAAATCGCCATCATTTAAGCTATGCCTGGTGGCCCTTAAACGGCACCCAGTCGTCAGGTTATAACCGTCATCGTGGTGAAGTGGAACCCTATGGTTTACTCGATCCCAGCTGGTCATATTATGTGGCGCCTGAACTGATGCAGGTACTGGGGCTGAGTTCGGTTCCTCGGCCTTAATTTGCAGGCAGATAGATTCCGTAAATTTGGTGTAAATAAGCCATGATTTGCTTTATCCACAGCAAAGGTACCTTTATTTATAACGTCCCAGCCTGTATTCACTGCGCAGGCTGCTGTTACTATTGAGCATACCCGAATGGCCCAAACCGGCCATAAAATAACGATACATGTTGGATGGAGAAAACATGAAGGTTTCGATTGGCGTGAGCGCCATGCTGATGCAGCTATGCTGCATGTCAGCCTGGGCAATGCCGGAAAAGGCGGAGTATGATGCCGCCCTGGATTTACGCGATAACTGGCAATATCTCACCCGGGATCTGGTGTTTCCCGCTCAGTGGGTAACCAATAGCCACGACTTTTACTACCGCAAAACCGTTGCAGGCGGTTTTACCTTTGTGCGTGAAAACGTCGAAAGTGGCGAACAAACCCAAGCCTTTGATCAGGCTAAAATCGCCACCGCATTAACGACCGCGGCTGGCGAAAATATCCAGCCTCTGCAGTTACCGTTTGACGCTTTTACCTACGCCAGCGACGGCCTGAGTATCAGTTTCTACTGGCATTATGAACCCTGGTCCTGTCAGCTTGATGGCAGCAGCTGTGAGCAGCAAAGCTATCCGGGCTGGCCAAAAGGTGATGATACCGTCAGAGATCTGCGTTATCAGCCTGATACCAGTGCTATTTCATCCCCGGATGGACAGTGGCAGGCGCAAGTCAAAGAGGGACAACTGGAGTTAATCAATGCGCAGGGCGAGGTGGCGTATCGCAGCGAAGACGGAAGTATCGAACAGTTTTATGATCCCGAATCCATCCAGTGGGCGCCTGATTCTGGCCATTTCATTATTTTAAAAGTCACCCCAGGCACTCAGCGCATGGTCACCCGGGTGTTGTCGTCGCCAGCAGATCAACTGCAGCCCAAGGTGATTGAGCAGCTCTATCCCAAGCCTGGTGATAAGGTGGACATTGAACGTCCGGTGCTGGTGGATGTGGCAACGGCCAAAGCCGTTGTCATTGATAACAGCCTGTTCGCGTCGCCTTATCAACTGACGGGGTTGCATTGGCGTGAAGACAGTCAGAGCTTTGCTTTTACTTACACAGAACGCGGTCATCAGCGCGCCCGTGTGATTGCCGTGGATGCGACTACCGCACTTGCTCAGGCGGTTATCGATGAGCAAAGCAATACCTTTATTTATCAGTGGCGTGGCTTTTTGCATGAAGTCAAAGGCCAGGGCGATGAACTGATTTGGCTGTCTGAGCGCGATGGCTGGGCCCATTTGTATTTGTACGATGGCAAATCAGGTCAGCTGAAAAACCAGATCACTAAAGGTAACTGGCCAGTGCGCGAGGTAGCGCGTATTGACGATGAAAAGCGTCAAATCTGGTTTGCGGCCAGCGGTATGAATTTGAATGAAGATCCTTACTTTGTGCATTACTACCGGATCAATTTCGACGGTTCGGATTTGACCGAAATTACCCAGACCAAAGCCAACCATCAGGTCAGCTTTTCAGATGATTTAGCATTTTTTGTCGATGTCTATTCGCGGGTAGATCTGCCCAATGTGGCCGAACTACGCCGCAGCAGTGACGGTAAACTGATGCGTAAATTAGCCCAGCCAGATATCAGCCTGCTCACTGCGGCAGGATTTAAAGCCCCCGAGTCCTTTGTGGCCAAAGGCCGGGATGGTAAAACCGATATCTGGGGCTTAATCGTCAAGCCGAAGGATTTCGACCCCAGCAAAACCTATCCGGTGATCGAAAACATCTATGCTGGCCCACACGATAGTTTTGTGCCAAAAAGTTTCTGGCCCTTTGGTTACCATTCAGGTGGCGATAAGGTCATAGGCATGCAGTCGATGGCGGATTTAGGCTTTATCCTGGTGCAGATTGATGGCATGGGCACAGCTAATCGCTCGAAAGCCTTTCACGATGTTGCCTGGAAGAATTTGGGCGATTCCGGTTTCCCGGATCGGATTTTGTGGCATCAGGCCGCAGCTAAACAATTCCCCTGGTATGACATCAGCAAAGGCGTAGGTATTTATGGCGCCTCTGCGGGTGGTCAAAGTACCTTGGGCGCATTGGTGTTCCACCCTGAGTTTTACTCGGTGGGCGTGGCCTTTAATGGCTGCTATGACAACCGTATGGATAAAATGAGCTGGAACGAGCAGTGGATGGGCTACCCGGTGGATCAAAGCTATATTGATGCCTCCGGTATGGAGCATGCCGACCAGTTACAGGGCGATTTGCTGCTAATTGTGGGCGAGCAGGACAGCAACGTCGATCCGGCGTCCAGTATGCAAGTGGTGGATAAACTCATTCACGCCGATAAAGATTTTGATTTACTGGTGGTGCCGGGTGGCGAGCATTCGGTGGGGCGCTCGAGCGGGCCTATCCGCTATGTGCAGCGCCGGCAAATGCAGTTTTTTGTCGAGCATCTGTCAGGCCAGAACACGCCGAGCTGGAACGCTAATTCAAAGCAATAAAACAAAAAGGCTGGAGACAAACTACTGCGCTTGAAATTTCGTTGTTGCCTAGAACTTTCGTCGCTCGTGACGTTTGTAAACATAATTCCGAGCAATAAAAAAGGCTGTCAGAAATGACAGCCTTTTGTTTTTCTACTCAGCCAACAGGGCAATTCAAGCGAGCTTTGCCCCGTGACAGTGTAACCCTTTAATTAAGCAGCCTGACCTGCTTTATGGGCCAGGAATTCTTCATAGGTACCTTCAAAGCTATGCAGCTTCTGATCACGGATTTCGATCACCTGAGTTGCCAGTGAAGATACGAATTCACGGTCGTGGCTGACGAAAATCACAGTACCGTCGAACTTCAGCATGGCGTTGTTCAGGGCTTCGATAGACTCCATATCCAGGTGGTTGGTCGGTTCGTCCATCACCAGCACGTTCAGGTCTTGCAACATCAGCTTACCGAACAACAGACGGTTTTTCTCACCACCCGAGCAGACTTTCACTTTCTTGTTGAAGTCATCCGAGGTAAACAGCAAGCGGCCTAGCATGCCTTTTACCGCCAGATCATCGTGCTTAGGCGTACGCCATTGTGACATCCAGTCAAACAGGGTCATATCGCAATCGAAGTCACGGTTACTGTCTTGTGGCACGTAACCGATAGTGGCGTTTTCAGCCCATTTTACTGAACCCTGCTGGGCTTCAAGTTCGTTGATCAAACACTTCAGCATAGTGGTTTTGCCAGCGCCGTTTTCACCGATAATGGCCAAACGTGCGCCCGCTTCCAGCAGCAAATTACCGCCACTGAACAGATGCAGATCTTCATAACCATGGCCCAGGTTTTCCAGGGTAATGGCCAGACGGTGCAGTTTTTTATGCTGCTTAAACTGAATGTAAGGCATACGGCGGCTGGAGGCTTTAATTTCTGCCAGCTCAATTTTTTCCAAACGCTTGGCACGCGACGTTGCCTGTTTGGCTTTAGATGCGTTGGCTGAGAAGCGCGCCACGAACGACTGTAGCTCTTCAATTTCCGCTGACTTCTTGGCGTTTTCCGTATGTAACTGTTCTTGGATCAGTGCCGCTGCGGCCACGAAATCATCATAGTTACCCGGGAAAATACGCAGCTCGCCGTAGTCGATATCTGCCATATGGGTACAGACAGAGTTTAAGAAGTGACGGTCGTGGGAAATGATGATCATGGTGGACTTACGCTTGTTCAGCTCTTCCGCCAGCCAGTTGATAGTGTAGATATCCAGGTTGTTGGTTGGTTCGTCTAGCAGCAGAATGTCTGGCTCCGCAAACAGGGCCTGGGCTAACAGCACCCGTACTTTGCGGCCAGGGGCCACTTCTTTCATCAGACCAAAGTGATATTCTTCTTCGATACCGGCAGCACTTAAGATATCTCCGGCACGTGATTCGGCAGTGTAACCGTCCATCTCTGCAAACTGAGTTTCCAGATCGGCCACGCGCATGCCGTCTTCTTCGCTCATGTCTGCTTTTGAGTAAATGGCGTCACGTTCCTGTTTCACTTCCCACAGCTCACGGTCACCCATGATCACCGCGTCTACGACGGACATTTCTTCAAAGGCGAACTGATCCTGATTCAGTATCCCCAGTTTAGTACCTGGTGTCATAGACACGTTGCCGGCACTTGGGGTCAGCTTACCGCTCAGGATTTTCATAAAGGTCGACTTACCGCAGCCATTGGCTCCGATCAGGCCATAGCGGTTGCCATTACCAAATTTGGCGGAGATGTTTTCAAACAGCGGCTTGGAGCCGAATTGCATGGTGATATTAGCGGTAGTAATCAAGGGAACGTCTCAATGTCTTGCGGTTATAAATGAAGTGCGGGAATCTCTCATCCAGCGGCCGCGCACTATATAGAATTGGTGACAAACTGTCCAATAAAGATGCGCCGGCAGACGCATAAAACCGGACAAAATCGTCATGCTGTTGCCTTCAAATCAGACCGGCACTCATGGCTTTGAGCACGGCACGGGTGCGATCCCGGGTGCGAAGTTTGGCCAGCAGGCTCGATACATGATTCTTTACTGTGCCTTCAGCCAGAAACACGGCGTCGGCGATTTCTTTATTCGAGTAGCCAGCAGCAATCAGTTTTAAAATGGCAATTTCACGCTCACTCAAAGGTTCAATCTCGCCATCGGCAAAGGTCGACAGTTGTTCGGCATTGAGTTGATTAAGCAATACGGGTTCGGCCAGTGAGCCGCCTTCGGCCACGGTAAACACGGCCTGATGCAGTTTGGCAGTGGTTACGTCTTTAAGCAGAAAACCGCTGGCACCGGCCTGCATGGCATCGATAAATAACTGCGGGTCGTCAAAGGTCGTCAGGATCAAAATCGGCGTGTCGTTACCTGCACTACGCAGCTTGCGCGTGAGTTCGATACCATTTTCGCCGGGCATGCGAATGTCCATCAGCAGTAAATCGACGGGCGCCTCAGTCAGCCTTTGTAGCAGAGCACTGCCGTTTTCTTCACTCCAGGCCAGCGCAATCTGTGGGTGCAAAGATAACAAACCCGCAATGCCTTCGCGCACCAGCGCCTGATCATCGACTATGGCGACGCGGACTACAGATGTACTCATAATTGGGCCTCCGGGAGTGTCAATGTCAGCATTAACTGCCATTGCTGCGATGATGGCTGGATGTCCAGTTGCGCCCCAAGTTGCGCTGCACGCAGCTTCAGGTTGTCTATGCCATTGCCATCACGTCGTTTGCGGCTGGAAGCCGTGGGGTTGGTTATCGTCAGCGTTAAGCTACTGCTTGAGTGAGTAAAAATAAGACTTACCTGGCGACCAAGGCCATAACGCAGGGCATTACTGATGCCTTCCTGACAGATGCACAGTAACTGCGCCGTTTGTTCTTCACTCAGTTGTGGCCAGCGATCAGGATAGTGAATGTCTACCTTAGCGCCGGGCAGAGCTTCCTGCAGGCGATTAAGGGCGGCGGGTAAGTCGATATTAGACTGACGGATATCGCGCACCACCCGGCGGATTTGCTCCAGCAATTCCCCGGCCAGCTGGCGCGACGCTGTGATTTTATCCTGCGCCTGCGCGGGTGGCACCTGGGTCGCAAACTCTAGATTCAGCGCCAGCGCCGTGAGCTGATGACCACAGATGTCGTGCAGATCCCGGCTGATGCGTAAGCGCTCGGCTTGCTGCACGCTTTGTTCAAGTAAGGCGCGGGTAGAAAGTAGTTCCGCCTGTTTCATTTCCAGGGCCTGACGCTGACGGGTTTCGCTTACAGCAATACGACTGCTGGCCAAGGCGAACAATTGAAAGCTGAAAAACAGTAAGTAGTTGATGGGGCGGTCTAAAAACCAGGTTTGCCAGTGCCAGTAAAGCACGCCGAAACCCACCAGATTGGCGCCGGTGATCAGCAGCAAACTTGGGCGTTTCTCAACAATAAAAGGTAACTGACCGGCCAGGATCACCAGCAGAATAAAACTGACGGAATCTGGGGAACTGAATAATACGCCCCAAAAGCTGAGTAGCTGGATGCCAAGGGCGAGTCTGGCCCAGCGCGGATAGCCGGGGGAAGCGAAATTGAACCCACAGTAGGCAACTAAATAACTGACTGTGCTGATGTGAAATAGCCACTGGCTTTTTGTACTGTAGCCTGCCAGCCACCAGACCATCGCCCAGCCACCTATACCCGCCAGCAACAACACCCAGTTGATATCTTGCCGCGCTCTGGCAGAGAGCGTGTTCTCAGACTGGGGAATGACAGTGTTTTTGGTGAGGACTGACATGCTTTCCCTGCGTGTTCACAAATAGATTGTCGCTACTATAGCACTATGTTTATCCGGGAAGTAAATGCGCCATGAAACGGACCTGATACGGCCCCGTTAGTCAGAGGAGGCATTAAATCATGACTTTTGGCACCTGTTTTTGTGCAGGGCGTTGACCACACTATTCCCACTTAACCAAGTGAAGGATAACGACCATGACATACGCCAACTTACCCAAGCTTTTAACCCCCGCCTTAGCTGTTTACAGCCTGTTAGGCGGAGCGACACTGATGAACCTAAGCAGCGCTGAAGCAGCAACCCTGACGGTAAAAGTGCAGGATATTCTGCAGCCTAAAGGCAATATTTTGCTGGCGGGGTATAACTCTGCCGAGAACATGAAAAGTCATCAGGTCTGGCAGCAGCGTTTGCAAAAAGTCGAAGGGAATCAAGTTGAGCTGGTGTTTGCGGATGTAGCACCGGGACAGTATGCCATTATGGTGTTTCAGGATCTTAATGGTGATTACCAGCTCAATCGCAATTTGATGGGCATTCCCACCGAGCCTTATGGCTTTAGTCAGCACCCAAGCTTACATGGCGCGCCTAACTTTGCGCAGATTGCTTTTGAGGTGACGACGCAAGACCAAACCGTACTGATCAGCCTGGAGTAACCACATGAACCGCCGTGATTTTTTGCGTAACAGTAGCTGGCTGGCGGGGGCCGCCGCCCTAAGCGCCACTGGCTTTTCGAACCTTGCCCTTGGCCACGAGGCAACAAGCCCGGCCCAGGAATATGCCAAAGCCTTTGCACAAGCGATTAAGCACAACCCCAAACTCAAGGGATGGCAGGGGCTTAGCCAAGATATTCCAGCCCTCAAGGTGAATTGGCAGGGCAAGCTGCCTGCAGAATTAGTCGGTAAGCGCTTATATCGTAATGGCCCCGGTCGTCAGCAGCTCGGCGATCAGCGTTATAGCCATTGGTTTGATGGCGATGGTTTTGTTAGCCAGTATCAGCTTGGTGCAGAAGGAATGACCCACAGTGGCAAGTTTGTGCGCACCCGCAAATTTGAACTGGAATCGGCCGCGGGCAGGTTTTTATATAACGGCGCAGGCTCACACGTGGCTCATCCGCGCGGATTAAAAGGGCCCGAGAGTATTAACACCGCCAATATTGCCTTGCTGCCGGTTGAAAATGAGCTTTGGGCCATGTGGGAAGCGGCTATGCCGTATCGGTTGGCGCAGGATGATCTCACTACGCTGGGCCAGGTGAGCTTTAGCAACGAACTTGAAGGCATTCCGTTTTCAGCCCATCCCCATAGGGATCAAAACGGCAGCATTTGGAATATTGGCGACCTGGCGAATTTGGGCAAAGCCGGGTTTGTACTGTATCAGTTATCCGCCAAAGGCGAGTTGCTGCGGTGTAAACTGATCGATTCGCCGCGGCGCAGTTATGTGCATGACTTTGCGGTGACGGACACCCATTTAGTGATCTATTTGCCGCCGCTGATGGCGGGGGCAAACGGTGGCACCTTTATCGAATCCTTCGACTGGCAGCCGCAGCAGGGCGGTGTGTTGCTGGTCATTGATAAAAATAACTTAGAAGTTACCCGGCAGATCCCTTGCGAATCAGGCTTTGTGTTTCACTTTGGCGCCTGCTGGCGTCAGGGCCGTGAGCTGGTGCTGAACCTGTGCTGGTACGACAATGCCGATGTAATGATTAAACGTATGGGCGACATCATTGGCGAGCTGACGGTGAAAAAAGAAACCCCTAGCATGGCGACCCAGCTGGTGATCGACCTCGATCGCGGCACAGTAAAACGTGAAAACGTAGGGATCGCGATGGAATTTCCGCAACAGGATGAGCGCGTTGCGGCTATGCCTGCACGTTATCAGTTTGGTGTGACCATGGCGTCAAACACCCAGGTTGAACGCAGCGAATATAACGCTATCAGTCGCCTGGATTTACGTAGCGGAAAACTGGAAAGTTACCAGTATGGGCAAGGTGTGATGGCGGAAGAGCCGCTGTTTGTGCCCAAAGCCGGTGGTGGCGAAGGTGCAGGGTATCTGGTGCATACCAGCCTGGATTATTTGCGCGGGGAAACCAGCGTCAATGTGCTGGATAGCGAGCGTTTGGCCGATGGTCCGGTTGCCCGAGCCAGTTTGCCTTACTACCTGCCGTTAGGGTTTCACGGCGCGCTGGTATAGTGCTTGCGCGCTGCTTAACAAGGGGATTATTCCGGCAATTCTGCCAGGGATTGTTTCAGGGTCAGATGCGGCTTGCTCATTAAATAACGCAGACGGAAGTGGCCGAAATAGGTATGCAGATCGTCGGCAGCCTGCAGATCGCCGGCCATACGCAGCACTTCCATGCCGACCTCGGCGGTGCAAAGCTGGTGGTCGTGGGCCGCTTCGCGCAGCAGGTAGCTGGATTTATCTGTGGGATTCAATCCCAGTACCGGAAAGCCATCCAGATACGGACTTTTGGTAAACATCTTTTGCGCCTCGCGCCAGGTGCCATCCAGCATCACAAACAGTGGGATTTTGCCGTTGGCTTGCGGCACAGTATGGATACAGCGTTCCGGTTTGGCGTACTGGTGCGGAAAAATCACCACAGGCTGATAGCGTGGATCCGCCAGCAACGCCAGCAAGGCCGGATCTGGCTGAGTGCGATCCCACAAAAAGGCGCTGTTATCCGGTACCACATCGGCAATTAAACGCCCGGTGTTGCTGGGTTTGTAATACTCGCCGTGGTACATCAAAAACACAAAGGCACAGTTGGCTGTGGCCGCAGGGCGCACATCACAAATGCAGGACATCAGTGGCAAAATGCATGTGTCGCAGCGCTTAACCTTGGCTCCACGGGCCTTGAACGGGCGCAATGAAGTTGCTAATTCGCGGGTGCGCAGTGCCATTACTGAATTTGTCATGTGGGGCCAACAGTGATTAAAAACCGGCGCATTTTAGCCGAGCTGAGGCGTTCTCGCAGCATATAAATCCGCAGCGGAAAATAAGCCAGGCAGCGCACGAATCCTTTGACAGTAAGGGCCACACGCAGTAAAAGGTCGGCAACATTCCCTACTTTCTGCCGCCGTGAATTATTCTGACCGTTTTACTGCCTTAAGCCATGTATTAGCGCAGCATCGCAGCCTGTGGCAGCAGTCTCACTTTATTCAGTTAGAACAAGACTGGCAGCAGCAATATCCCGATCTTTATCACACCTTGCTGGTGTTAACTGATGAGCAGGTGGATGCGTACTTTAGCCAGATGGATGGGGCAGTGGAGTTACTTAGTCAGTATTTTCCTGCCTTGGCGGAGTTAGCAGCATTAACGGCGTTTCCTCATTGTTCAGGCAAGGCGGATTTGCCAGACAGGCTTGCCACCGATGTACCTGGGCGCAAATGGGCACAAATTCAGGCCTTTGTCGGGGCTTTGGAGCAAGGGCAATTTGCAACAAGAGATACAACTCAGCGAGTGGTGGACTGGTGTGCGGGTAAATCTCATTTGGGCCGGGCTGCCGCAGTGACTCAGGGCAAAGCATTGTGGGCCATCGAGCGTGATACCGCCTTGTGTGACGCAGGCCAGACACTGAGTGATAAATGGCTGGATAAGGTCACTTTTACCCCCATGGATGTGCTTAGTCAGCCCATCTCGTTTGCGCCACAGGATCAGGTGCTGGCGTTGCACGCCTGTGGCGATCTGCATCGTAAACTGATTCGCGACTGGCAGTTAAGTAGCAGTCAGCAACTGATACTGGCACCCTGTTGTTACCACAAGTGGTTACAGGCTGAGTACCAGCCATTGTCTGCAATGGGTAAGCGGCACAACCTGAAACTGAGTCCTGAGCAGGTGCAGCTGGCAGTGCAGGAGTGGGTGACGGCATCCAAACGCGAGCAGCAGCAAACCGAGCTGATGATGCAGTACCGCCTGGCCTTTGATTTGCTGCAACGGCAGTTACGGGGCGAAGACAGCTATTTGCCGACGCCATCTTTGCCCTATGGTGTGTTAGCTAAGGGCGGCGAGAAAGTGCTGGCTATTTTGGCCGAGCGTAAAGGCTTAACCCTGCCCGCAGAACTGGATTTACAAGGTTATTTGCAGCAAGGCACTGAGCGCTACAACCGTTATCGTCGCCTGCAACTGGTGAATCACAGCTTTCGCCGCGCCATTGAAAGCTGGCTGGTGCTGGATTTGATTCTAAGCCTTGCTGAACAAGGCGCTCAGGTCAGCGCCTTTACCTTTTGTGAGCGGGAATTATCACCGCGTAATCTGATGATCCAAGCGGTACGTTAATCTCCTGAGCCTGGATTGTGATGATCGGGCTTTTACTTATGGCGAGAAACATTACCAGAGTTACGCTAATGGGGATCAGAATGATAGCCAGTTTAGTAAAGGTTCCGTGATAAAAGCCAATGGCTTTTTGCTGTATGGGAGCTAACGACTTGCCATTGAACAGGGCGAGTTCCGCCCTCGCCGCCAGCCAGTTTCCCAGCAAAATATCTAACATTTCTAAAGGGATGATAACCAGTCCGATAATCCAGAGTTTTTGTGTGAGCCAAGGGCTGGATAAGAATCCAAACTTCACCGCCAGGGTGAAACCTGACACCAGCAAAACTGCAAAGGCGATGTGTTCCATCACTATCATCCAGTAAAAGGCTTTTGTGACTTTATGGGCTATTGGATCCCTATGTTGATGGCGATCTCCTATGGCTTTTAATACTAACCAGGCCCCCAGCGCTGGCCCAAGCCAAAAGATAAGGGCACCTAAATGCAGTAGTTTGAGTAAGGTGTACTCAGTCATGCTGGATCACTGTATGCGCCACAATTAGCATCCACAGGGTGCTCAGTACCATGCTGGTAGCAGTAAAAAGCTCGGCCATTGCCAGGGCGTTTAAGGCGATGCTGATAGAAAGGCCTATGCCTAAGAGCCAGGCCAGCATGCCCCAATATGCAACCCAGTCCGGAAGTGTGCGCTGACGAATGGCGGCAAGGGTAAGCAGCAATCCACCCAGATTGTATAAACCATTGCCTAAAAAGCCCGTTAGCCGGGAAGCGGTAAATTCAATCAATTGAAACATCACAGGACTAATACTCAGGTGCAGAGAATAGGGCAAAACAAAGGCATACAAGACTTCGGCAATCAGGTCTGGTACCAGACCGATGCCAACAAAGACCAGCCCCATTCTGGTGAGAGTGGAGGGCGTTAGCCGATGGCAAAACAGCGCACAGAAAAGATATAACCCCAGTGCGCACATCATCCAAACACACCATGACATAGTCCAAAGTAGTGAGTTTTCAGCAATGAACTGCATACGAGACAGAGCAGTTGAGTCATCCACGGGTAAGCCAGGTCGCATCGGGCCATTCATTAACAGGCAGGCGATAAAAATGAGAAAGACGATGAGATAAATCAGCCGACTGGCTGGCTTGAGTTGTTTGACTATCCCTATCAAAGGTATTCCCCCGAAGGCGCAGTGCGGACAACTTGTCCGCATCTGATTGATTAAGCTGAATTTAACTTACCTAAGTCGAGGCAATTTGCCAATAAAACGCCGCTATTCTCTTAGATTACTGTTCAGTCTTAATTGAGTATGTTTGATGGCAGGGCCTGATACATCCACCACAACCTCACCTGCCTGGCCCTTGATTGAGCGTAATACCGCTGATGCTTTACCGCGGAAAGTGTTGCGGCTGGGGCCGGCGAAGCTTTCGACCGAGCGAGGGTCGCCATTGCCTATGGCATAGAGTTCGGCGGCGCCGCTTACGCTTACGGTGATTTCCTGATCGTACTGCCACCAGTAAACGGGATTGCCGTTTGCATCTAACAATTGCAGATTCAGGTACAACAGATCCTGACCGTCGGCTTGTAGAGTATTTGATTCAGCGCTGATCTGAACACTGGCAGGAACACCGCTGGTATTAAGGCTGGCGCTATCACATTGCTTGCCATCGGCATGGGTGCCAACCGCTTTAAGCTCACCCTGTTGGTAAGGGACGTTATAACTGACCTGATAACGGTTGTCTTTACCCACAGTTTGTTTGCCCAGACTTTGGCCGTTCAACAGCAGTTCCACCTGCTCGCAGGGGGAATACACCACCACCTTCAGTGGCGCACCTGCATAGCCTGGCCAGGTCCAGTTCGGATGTAAGTCGGGTTGCACCCACATACGATACCAATCCGGGTTGGGCGTTGGGGAGAGGGAATCTAAAGGACTTTGCACAAATATCTGGGTGTTGGCGGCTGGCGCCTGCCAGATCACCTGACGGTAATAGGCCGACGGGCGCAGGTTACCCAATACATCGATTTCACCGCTGTAAGCCAGGTTCCAGGGATATGCCGCCAGGCCTTTCCACTCGGGGGCATAACCTGTCCAGCCGATGGAGGCTTCGCCAATGTAATCCCAGCCGGTCCAGACAAAATCACCGATGATAAAGGGCTGTTCCAACACAAACTGCCAGTAATCAAAAGCGGTATTCGAATAGGTTTCCGACCCATACATGACCCGCCTGGGAAAACGCTGATGGTCATTCAGATAATTGTGTTCCTGATAGTTGTAACCCACCACGTCAAACTGAGTGAGGTAGGCATCGCCGCTTTCACCTGAGATATTCGCGCCTGAGGTAAAAGGGCGGCTGTTATCCAGGGTTTTGCCATATTCAACCAGCATCCTGGCCGTTTCGCTGCCAAGTGGTTTGTATTGTTCGGGGATCTCGTTACCCATGCTCCACATGATCACGCTGGGGTGGTTGCGATCCCGCAGGATCATGGCGCTGAGATCCTGTTGCCAGTCCTGTGCAAAGCGGGCGGCATAGTCATTAACGTTATCCCATTTGTGTTCGTGCCAGGCATCGAAGGCTTCATCTATGACCAGCATGCCCAGCGCATCGGCGGCTTCCAGTAAAGCTTTGGACGGCGGATTGTGAGACAGGCGAATGGCGTTATAGCCCGCCTGTTTGATCCGTTCGACCTTACGCCATTCGGCTTTCGGATGAGCTTCTGCGCCTAGCAGGTAATTGTCGTGATGGATGTTCATGCCCTTTAGCAAGGTGGGCTGGCCGTTGAGTAAAAAGCCATGCTCAGCGCTGAATTCAAGACTGCGGATACCAAATGAGGTGCGGCGGCTTTGTAGCAGTGTCTCGCCCTGATGCAGTTCCTGTTTAAGCTGATACAAGTAAGGTGCGCGATCCGACCAAAGCTGTGGCTGGCTAAGTATAATTTGCTGGGTTACCTCAGTTTCCGAGCCCTGGGCGACCACCTCAGTTGTGATGCTGTTACCCACTTGTTTGCCTTCGCTATTCAGGATGCTGCTGGTCAGCGTCAGTTGCTGATTGTCAGTCGCAGAAAGGGTTAGCGGGGTAGCGATAGCTACGCTGGCCTTAGTGGCCGAAACATTTGGCGTAGTGACGTGCGGGCCATAAAAGCCAATATGCTGTGGCGGTAAAAAGTGTAGCTCCGCCAAACGGTAGATGCCCGAGCCGGAGTACCAGCGGCTGTTTTTATCCGGGTTATGTACCTTAACCGCAATCAGATTTTCGCCATTAAAATTAAGCTGCTGGCTGATATCCAGATAAAAAGGCGTATAGCCATTGTAGTGCTCACCCACCTTATGGCCATTCACATACACGCTGGCATCCATATACACCCCATCAAAATACAGCAGGGCGGTTTGCCTAGGCTGGTTTAACTTCAGGTGTTTGCGATACCAGCCGGTGCCGCCTGTGGTGTAGCCGGTGTCATAAGCGTTAACGGCATCCGGGGTAAAAGGGCTGGGGTGGACCTTGCCATTGGCATCAGTGGCCTGGTATCTGTCTTTGATTGACCAGTCGTGGGGCAGGTTAATGCTCTGCCATTTGCTGTCATCTGCTGACGGGCTGGCACAATCATCACATTCACCCAACTGGAAGCGCCAATGCTGATTAAAGTCAGGCTGGGTATTGGCCCAAACTTTTGTTCCAATCACTAGCCATAGCAGATTTAACAGCAGGACCATTTGGATGGGGAATGCGGATTTTTTCATATCAGGAAAACGTTTACCTAAAGTTGTCTGCACTATACAAGCAATCCTTTGGTCGGGCAAAACCTGGGGCGATTTTGAGGTGAAGAGAATGCCTTATACTGCGGAAATATAGGCTTGAGATCAGAAGGTTTGCAGGGGAATCATGAAAGAGAAACCCAACAGGCCAGAGATGACCTGCTGGGTCTGAGGCTTAATCTGCCTGAGGCGGATTAATCTCTGTTTGGCTGACGTTGCCGTACTGGCTGACCTTGTCTTTGAGCTCGATGGCTTTGCCAATGATCACAAATTGCAGATCTTGCTGCGGGAAATACTGGTTGATCAGGCTTTTGGTTTTGGCCAGATCCAGCTTGTCGACCTGCTGACTAAAGCTATTGATGTAGTTCTCGTCAAAACCATATACGAACATATCACCAAGTAAGTCACCCAGCTCTGATGGCGTTTCGTATCTGGGCGGGAACTGGCCTTTTACATAGGCTTTAGCCGATGCCAGCGTGGCCTCGTCAATGCCCTGTTGCCACAGCCTTTGATAGGTTTGCAGGGCTAAATCGATGGCCGCATTGGCGGTATCGGTTTTGGTGAAGGTGTAGATGTAAAAGCTACCACCCTGGGTATAGGAACGAAAGCCGCTACGGGCTCCGTAAGTCAGGCCGGAATTCACCCGTAACTCATCATTCAGCCAGGAGGTAAAACGTCCGCCGAGGATGGTATTGATCACCGACAGGGCGACAAAATCTGAGTTGGCGCGGCTGATCCCGGGCCCGCCAATGATAAAGGTTGCCTCTGAGGCATCGTCTTTGTTCACCAGCAGTACCTTGGCCTGTTCTGGTTTATGCAGGGCCGGTAATGCCGCTTTCGTCGCAGCCTGGCCTTTCCATGAACCGAACAGGCTTTGCAGACGTTTCTGCATTTTCTTTGGCTCAAAATCGCCAGTGACGATCACCGCCGCATTATTAGGCTGATACCATTGCTGATAGTAGCTGCGAAGATTGGCCAGCGTCAGGGTGTTCACCGATTGCAGATCGCCTTTTAATGGTTTGGCATAGGGATGTTCGCCAAACAGCAGCTGATTAAAATAATCGTTGATCACCGCTTTCGGGCTTTCACGCTTTTGTGTCAGCTCTGCGATTAAGCGCCCTTTGCTGTCATCAAATTCCTGTTGGTCAAAAGCCGGGTGCAGCAAGGCCTGTTGCAGCAGTGGCAGCACCTTGTCCTGATCTTTACTCGCCAGTGACACACTCAAATACGAGGCCTCACTGCCAGCGCCGCTATCAATATTGGCTCCGACAAATTCCAGCTGCTGCTCAAATTTGGTTTTGCTGATCTTTTGTGTGCCGAGCAGCAGGGCTTCTGCTGTCAGAGCTGCCTGACCGCCCACGGTATCGTCGGCGGCACCGGCTTTTACTATCACCCGTACATCCAGCAACGGCACTTCAGTTTGCGGCATCAGGTAAAGGGTCAGGCCATTTTCCAGCACCGTTTTCTGGTAGCTCGGCAGGGTAAATTCAGCGGCGTGCAGACACAGGCTGAACAGGGCGCTGGTGGCCAGCAAAGTCTTAACGATCATTTTCATGGCTGTCCTCCGTGGCATCTAATACGCCCACAGTACGGTTGGCGCGGCGCAAATAGGTGTTGGCAACGCGTTTGATGTCGTCCAGGCTAACCTTGTCGTATTCAGCCGCTGCCCCAAACATCTTTGTGTAATCGCCAAAAAACGTGGCGTAATCGCCCAGTGCATTGGCTTTGCCATTGATGGTGGCAAGCTCTCGGTAGAAGTTTACCTGGCGCTGATTTTTCACTTTTTGCAGTTCATCGGCGCTGACGCCCTTTTCCATAACCGCATTAATCTGCGCAATCATGCCTTGTTCTAAAGCTTCAGCTGTGACCTCAGGCGCGGCGGTGGCATATACAAAAAACAGGTAAGGGTCGAGGCTGGGCGACATATCGGTAAATACATCCGTGGCCAGTTGTTGCTCAAACACCAGAGACGATTGCAGGCGCGAGCTATTGCCGTTGGATAAGATATCGCTGAGCAGAACTAGTGGATAGTAATCCGGGTCGGTTGCAGCGGGCACATGAAAGGCCATTAAAATATTCGGGCTGGTGACAGAGGCTTTTTGCAAGTACGCCCGGCGCTCGCCCTTTTGTTCAGGTTCTACTGTATGAATCGGACGCGGTGGGGTTTGCGCCGGAATAGGTTCAAAGTAGGTTTGGGCCAGCTTCTTCACCTCTACTGTTTTTACATCACCCACTACCACCACTACCGCATTGTTGGGGGCGTAATAGGTTTGATGGTAACTGCGTAAATCGTCCATGCTCCAGTTGGCGATATCGGATTCATGGCCAATTACTGGCCAGCTATATGGGTGGGCACGAAAGGCGGCATTTAATACTTCTTCGTAAATTGCGCGGAAGTTAGAGTTCTCTAACCCGGTTGAGCGCTCAGACGCGACCACACCGCGCTCGCTTTCGACCATATCCGGGTCGATATCCAGATACTGGATGCGGTCAGCTTCTAAATCGAAGATGGTTTCTAATGCATCGCTGGGGAACCAGTCGGTATAAACCGTCACATCGTTGGTGGTGTAAGCATTGTTGCTCCCGCCGGCGGCTTCCATGGTGCGGTCGAACATTTTCGGACCGTATTTTTTCGAGCCGTTAAACATCATATGTTCAAAAAAGTGCGACAAGCCGGTGATGCCGGGATGCTCGTTGCGGGAGCCGACTTTCCAGAATAAATACATATTGGCGTTGGGGATGGAATGGTCTTCCAGCACCAGCATGGTCATGCCGTTTTTGAGGGTGAACTGGGTGACATCTTTGGCCTGCGTAGCTGCCTGGGTGGTTAGGCAGAACAGACCGCCCAGTAACATGCCAGCCACTGTCCTTATTGTTCGCATTAGAGATCTCCGTTAATGACTGATTTCAGTCTAACGGGGAAAGATAGTTCACTCCATCAACAGACTGTAAACAAATTTGTATTTCGAAACGATCTAATTGGAGATGATGTGTCTTTTTCTTGCAGAAGTTTAACTATGCGACTGCATTTTTATGTTTAAGGCTGTCTCTAATTTTTATATGTGGCTTTTTTACCATTTTTCGTCTGTCGAAAAATTAGTTCTATCAAAGTTAAATTGCAGAAAAAGGATCAACGCTTATGGAAAAGCTAATTCCGTTTGCGGTCATATCCGTATTGACTTCGGGCTGTTGTCAATTTCCCTATGCTTTTGTCTATGAAGCAGGCACTAAAGTTACCATAGAGCAAATGGCCGCGTTTAATGATGGTGAATCGACAAAAAAACAGGAGGTTCATCAGATTGGTTATCCCGAACGTAAAGTTGCTATCCAGGATAGTGGAGTATGGTATTTCGAATGTAACTACATCCAGACGCTGCCAGAAAAAAAGCATTGATGAAGTTATAGAATTTAAATTCAATCAGAAGGGATTGTTAGTGGAACATTATAGAACGAATTATCAGTATGACGTTTTCAGATCTTTGGGTATTTAAATTACAAGGTTATTTATCTAATACTTTGAATTTAAAGCATTTTTAATTAAAATGATATTGTCACTTAGATTTTTTAGTAAACTTTTGGCCGTTAAATAAGCATATCCTTTTTTGATTAGGCTGTTACTGAATCATTGTTTCTTTTTTCTGCTCTCGCAAAGAGTGACGCATCTCAATCAACTCGTAACTTAGACTTTCCTAATGAAAATAAAATTAATATCTATATGTATAATCGGCCTTTTGACAGGTTGTGGTGGTAGTTCATCTTCGGAAGACAACTTAGTCGCTGTAACAGGTAGCTTTCAGCTCAGTGCTGATACGGGTGTGTATTACGCACCTGATATTAACGGTTTCTATGAATACGATTCGCTGGGTTGGTACTCCCAAGACTGTCGGGATTCCCGTAATCGATACTATGAAACCGACAATGTGTTGGTGTTTGGCAGTGAGGATTTGCCGGATTCTGATTTCGAAACGGCGGCCACCTGGGTTGAAAATTACTTTCCTTTAGCCCTGGATGCCATGCATATGACCCAAGCTGAGTATTTTGAAAAACGCACCAGTGCGCGCTGGTACGCCCGTAATACAATGTTCACCATGTTGAATTCGCTGACAAGTACACCCGACTTAAGTGTGGGGGATTATTCGATTCCTGAGGATATTCGTGCCGAATACGACAATGATATTGAAAGCTTTTATTACGATATGTATGACTGGGCGGTGGCTCAGGCAACGACCGCCAGTGCGGATGTCGTGGTAAGCACAATAAATGCAGGCGCTGACTCAGGTGTTTATTCTGGCCTCACATTGGAAGATAAGCTGTATGTCTGCCTTACTCAGATTGAAGAAGACTCTATCTGGGGAGAAGGTACATATACAGGCATAGTGTTTGCTGCGCCATCGGTGAAGAAAAAATCTGGCATCAAAGGCTTAATTACCCATGAATTGGTGCATACGTTACAGCTATCGTTGATCATGGATGCGACCGGAGCATATCGTTTACCCAGATGGTGGTTAGAAGGTCAGGCGAATTATTTGGTATCGGGCACAAGCATCAAGAAAAGCAAACACAATGAGTATGATCCGACTCTGGTGGTGAGCAGTGACGATGAAGTTGGTGATATTGGAGATGCCTATTCTCACTACACTTTGGCTTATCGATACCTGGAAGAAGCCAATGGCCGTGACCAGTTATTGTCGCTAATGACCCAGCTTAAATCCTTAGTCTCCAATGCTTATGACTCGCGATACGACTCAGGCTACGAAGACTATCAATACATAGAGTTGTTTGACTCTATGATGGTGGATATGGATGGAAATGCCTTGAGTGTTGATCAGTGGCGCTATGATTACCATAGCTATATGGAAGCATGGGCGAATCAGTAAATTAGTTGCATTATCTTAATAAAAAACCGCCTGATGGCGGTTTTTTATACGAATTTGTTGGTGGGTGAGAACGGGTTGGTTACCTATGCTATTAGTTTATCGCCTCAAAATACTCGTTTGTATCCAGTGCCTGGATTGGAATATGTAAACTGTGGAAGGAGGCATAACCGTCATTTTCTTCTGGTAAGCATGCCAGGCGGAAACTGTCAGCATACACTTGGATGATACGGCGGGTTATCTCCAGGCTTTCCTTTGTTAATAGGGAGAGTTGCATTTCTGTTAACTCATATCTGCACAAATCATGTTCTTCTAAACATAATTCTAATTCTCGCCTGGTACAAAACTGCCCGACCTCTGAGTGCATTGCTATTATAAAGTAGTCATGATCCCGAACAATTTTAGAGGCGTTTCTAATGGCATCTATGTATTGCTCCGTCAGTTCGATAAAGCACAGTTCGGGCGCTTCGCCCAGGCCTTCTCCAAAGGCTTGTAATTCGAGCAGGAGTTTTTTTACCATAATCTTCCTTGTTCCAGTTTGGGATTATTGCTGCTTTTGGGGTGATAAGGTAAACCTCAACAGGGGATAACCCTGCTGAGGACAAATTGCCAAATGTTAAGCCGAAAACTCTAATGCCGCAGTTAAATCGCCCGGCGCAGGACCACCTGCGGCCAGCATGGCCTGCTCACGCATTTCCAGGCCCGCTAACTTGTTTAGACCAAAGCGACGGGTCAGGAAGCGGGCGATGGAGCCGGTATCATAAACCGTGTGATCCACATGGCCTTTTTTCACATGCGGGCCAATCAGCATGGCGGGGATACGGGTACCTGGACCCCAGCGATCGCCCTTAGGCGGCGCGACGTGATCCCACCAACCGCCGTTTTCATCAAAGGTGACGATGACCAGCATCTTATCCCACTGCGGGCTTTGCTTAAGGGTATCAATCACACTGGCAATATGACGGTCGCCGGCATCAACGTCGGAATAACCTGCGTGCATATTCAGGTTGCCCTGCGGTTTGTAGTAGGCCACGCTTGGCAGTTTACCGGCTACGGCATCGGCCAGAAACTGGTTGGTACGCGGCGTACTGCCTTCGCCGGCATCGCGTAAGTGCTGCTGACGCGCTTTCGTTTCGGGGCCAAACTGGGCGAAATAATTCAGCGGCTGATGGTGCGGCTGGAAGTTGGGTCGGCTTGGGAACATCTCATTGTTGGCATTGCCAGCTAATGCAGCACCCCAGCCACCTGAATACCAGGCCCAGTCAATGTTCTTCTCGGACAGCTTGTCACCAATGGTGTCATGGGTTTGCGGCACCATGGTGTGCGAGCTGCTGGCATCGGCGTAAGCCGGATTTTCGGCATCTAGCTGATATGTCGGCGCATAAGGCGGCAGCATAGTATTCACGGCAAAATAGTCCGGAGTGAGTTTGCTTTGTACAAACTTGGCCGGACCTTGCATGGCGCTTTGTGGCGAGTCTTTTTTCTGTTTCAGACGAATGCTGGTGGGATCGCCACCTTCCACGTCGGCAATCAGATCTTTGGCCGGGCTTTGCTCCGCCTGAGGATAATGACAGGGACGGGCGGCAACCAAATATTGGTGATTAAAGAAAGAACCGCCAAAAGCGCCCATAAAGAAGTTATCACACAAGGTGTAATCGCTGGCGATTTGCCATAAACGCAGGCGCGCACTGTTATCACCATAATGGCCCATTACCAGAGCACCACTGTCTCCCCAGGCGACGAAACCGTCGTTTTTACCACCGTTAATTTGCATTTGGTTCTGATAGTAGGCATGGATCAGATCGCGGGTAACCACACCCTGTGGCAATGGGTCACCTTCTGGCGTGGTTAAGGCAAACGGTCCGTTGGCAATCTCACCTAAGTCCTGTTCACCGATCTGGTATTCCGTATGTTCCACCACTTGCTTATGGGGAACCATACCTCCCCAAATCGGTGGCAGCGTATCCAGCACCTTACCATCACGGTCGCGCTGTAACAGACGTTCTTTTGGTACGTTTTTAAGGGGTTGCTGCAGGCCAGGAAAATCCGCAAACAGGTTGTTGAAACTGCGGTTTTCGGCATAAATGATCACGACATTGTCGATATTCGCCTTGAGGCTGGTATCGTCTACAGCAACTGCGGTGGTACTTGCCGCTGGGGCTGGCGCAACTCCTGTTGCTTCCCTGGCCACCGCTTTGCCAATGGCAGCCGAACCGACGATGGCACCGGCAATGCCTCCGATAATGCGACGACGACTGGGATCCTGAGGAGATTGCTGAGGCTGCCCTTTGGGCGTGTTGTGATCACTCATTTTGACTACCTGATACTGATGATGCTGTTGAGAATGTAAGGAGCGTAAACCGAAAGGTTGGGCCTTTTCAGGTATTGGATAATAGCAAATACTCAGGTGTCTAAAACGCCATCCGTCTTATCTACCGGGTTATACATGGCAACTGGTAATGGCGATTAGTAGGCATAAGCATCACCCAGAATCGCAAGTAGTGGCAGAGTCGTGACCAACCGATTTGTGGTGTGGATAAACTGCTGGTTTTCAGGGGTATCCCAGCAAACCAGATTCTCCCGATGGACACTCAGTGGTGCGGTAATGTCGTACCATAAGTGCTGACGTTGCATCTCGCTTGTGATCAAACCTAAGTCGGGTTCATATACCAGCATGACATCTGCGCGCTGACGCAATAGCATGCCTATTTGCTGTTCAATTGTGCTAACAAATAGCAGCTTATTGTGGACAATCTGCGAGGTGAGGTCGCCATAAGAATAACCAAGTTGCACGGTAATGCGCTTGATTTCCGGTGAGAACACATCCTGGAAGTGAGGGCCGTTGGCGCGGCTGACTAAATACACTTTGGAATAGTTCAGAGGCTGAGACTGGATAAGCTTCTCGGCGTTTGGCAGGTATTGGCTGTCGGCAGGAAACAGACAATCACTTTTGCCCTCGCTGAACAGGCTTATTGCTCGGGCAGTAGGATAAAACTCTAATGTCCATGGAGTATTTAATTTGCTCGAAAGGGCATTCAACAAACGATTGTAGGGCAGAGAGTTGTCGTCGGACTGAAGTAAGTTCTCAATTTCAATGATGGCGACGCTGATGTTTGCTTCTCTTGTGTCGTTGGCATGTGCGCCGAATGACAGGATACAGATAAATACACAATAACTACCCAGCCGTTTCACTTCATTACTCCTGATGATTCTTGCTTTAAGCATAGAGGGTTTCGGCATAATAATGGGCTTATTTGTGGTCGTAGATTGACATTCAGAAGATAAACCTCAGATATTCATGCTGGCTATTTCGTGTTCCTCCAATTAAGGCCTAAGCTTAGGTTTCTTAAGTCTTTTTCTATATATACAACAGGGATGAATATGCATTACGCCAGCCTAGCTATCAGTATTGAAAACCACATTGCCCATGTGCAGTTTAATCGGCCAGAACAGCTAAATAGTATGAATTTGGAATTTTGGCAGGAATTTGCTCCGGCGATTCGTGAGCTGGATCAAAGTGGGGAAGTTCGCGTGATCGTGCTTTCATCACAGGGAAAGCATTTTTCGGCAGGCATGGACTTAAGTATTTTTGCCAACCCCAACAGTGCCAGGTTGCATGGGGACCCTGGGCGCAGTGCTGAAAATTTGCGACGTTTAGTACTGCAGCTACAACAAGTGTTCAGTGTGCTGGAAGACGTGAGAGTACCCGTACTGGCGGCCATCCAGGGCGGTTGCATTGGTGGTGCATTGGATTTGGTTGCGGCGGCCGATTGTCGTTACTGCACCCAGGATGCATATTTTTGTATCAAAGAAACGGACTTAGGTATGACCGCGGATCTTGGCAGTTTGCAGCGTTTGCCTACGATTCTGCCGCAAGGTATCGTGCGGGAAATGGCGTATACGGGGGCTAAAATGGGTGCAGATAAAGCGCTTCAACATGGCCTGGTCAATCAGGTATTTAACGATCATCAGAGCATGCTCGAACAGGTAATGGCCATTGCGACGCAGATTGCGGCGCGTTCTCCTTTGGCGATAACAGGATGTAAAACGATGTTGAATTACAGCCGGGACCATGGCGTCAAAGAAAGCCTGGACTATATGGCAACCTGGCAGGCAGGTATGTTCCGACAGGAAGATATGCTTAAGGTAATGCGAGCGCAAACTTCGCAATCTGATCCTACATTCGATAATCTGTGGCCAGTGACATTGCCTTTCAGCGAATAACACCAGCTTTTCGCTTTCTACGCATTCGAACGAAGCAAGCCCTTATCCAAGGAGTGAAGAGGGCTTGTACTACTTCAGTGGTTAAAGAACACCTTCGGTTTGGTATTTTACTGCATACCTATTTAAAGGTCTGTCCACTGATTTTGACTATTCGTTATGCTCTGCTATCCCTATAATGCTGCCGAAATCGTCAAGAAGAGAAAAGGGAGTTTTTGTGTCTTCGTTGCAATCTAAACTTTTGCTGACCCTAATGGGCACCTGTATCGGTCTGGTGTTGCTGATTGCCACCATTACGCCCTGGGTGGTTGAGCAATCGTTTATTGAAGGTGCCAAGGAAAAGCATTACCAGCATTTTGCCCGAGGTATTGAAGGATATATCCAACGCTATCATAGTTGGGGTACCAAAGAAGATGCAGCCCGTTATAGTGAGATTACCATCAGCGGCCCACCTCGGCCTGTAATTGGACGCCCTGTCGCCCCCGGCATGAGCCTACGCCCCGAAGAGAACCTGCCGGAACCGACATTTTTATTTGCTTTAGTCGATCCTACTGGTGTTGTACTGGATGGTGGTAAGCGTTTTCGCGTCGGTCAGGTGTTGCCGAAAAGCGATTATGAATATGGTGACCCGATTAAAATTGGCCAGCGTATTGTGGCCTACGCCCTTCCCACTGGGCGACCTACTCCCACGCCTGAATACAAAATGTTCTCTCAAAGCCTGCGTGAAGCGCTGATGCTGTCCACACTGGTCGCGGCCTGTTTAATCATTCCAATTGCTTTGTGGCGTTCGAATAGTCTGGTTCGGCCATTGCGAGGGTTAATTACTGCAGTCAATCGTATGGCTGACGGTGATTTAGTGCAAAAGGTTGAGGTAAACAGTAAAGATGAAATTGGGCAACTGGCGAAATCATTCAATTTGATGAATGACAGACTCGTTGAAGCCGATCAGCATTTGCGTGAGTTATCGTTGCGGGATGAGCTCACTGGTTTGTACAACCGTCGTTACTTTAATCAGGAAATTGCAGGCTTATGCAAATACGTTAAGCGCCAAGATCAGCCCATGACGATCGTGCTGGGGGATATCGATCATTTTAAAAAGATTAACGATAACTTCTCTCATATTGTTGGCGATCAGGTGTTGGTGAAGGTGGCTGAACTGCTGCGACAATCCATGCGTGGCAGCGATATCGTGGCACGTTTTGGTGGCGAAGAAATGGTGATTGCCTTACCTGCAACGTCAACGGAACAGGCCAAGCATATGATTGAGCGTTTGCGTAAACAAATCGAAGCCTACGACTGGCATAGCATTCGTGATGGGCTGGCGGTTACTATGAGTTTTGGACTGTGTCAGCAAAAACCGGTGCGTGACTGGGAAGCTATGCTCGCACAGGCAGATGAAGAACTCTATCGGGCTAAGAACAATGGTCGTAATCAGGTCTGTGTCGCCGAACAGTTGGCCTTGTGTTGAGTCAGAATAGTTAACCTTTTCAGCGGTTAAACATCACAAACATATCTTCTTTGAACGCAATTTAGTGGGCTTTCGGCGTAAGCTGTTGCTGGCGCAATTGCGGTTTATACTCAGGCAGGGTTTACTAGTCCTGATACGTTGAACCGGAGTCCTTATGCACATCCTCATTTTTCGTTGGATCCTCGCCATTAACCTGGTTTGTTTGTTGTTAAGCGCCATTTGGTCTCCGTTTAGCTGGAGCCTGTTGATCACTCTGCCTATTCTGGGTGTTTGCTTGTATGACATGCAGCAAAGTAAGCATACCCTGTGGCGAAATTTTCCTGTGGTTGGTCGTGGTCGCTGGCTGATGGAATTTATGCGCCCATTTTTACGTCAGTATTTTTTCGAATCAGAAACAGACGGCGTGCCGCTAAATCGAATGAGTCGCTCGGTGATTTATCAGCGCGCGAAAGGCCAGCGTGACACCACCCCTTACGGCACCAAGCTTGATGTGTATCGGGTGGGTTATGAGTGGGTTGGGCATTCCATTGCGGCGAAACATTACGAGCCCGAGCACTATGTGACGCACGTTAAAGTAGGGGGGCCGGATTGTACCCAGCCTTATGAGGCCAGTATTTTTAATATCTCGGCCATGAGTTTTGGCGCATTAAGTGACAATGCTATTCGAGCTTTAAATAAAGGCGCCAAAATCGGAGGCTTTTATCACAATACCGGTGAAGGTAGCGTCAGTGATTATCACCTCGAGCATGGCGGTGATCTGGTGTGGCAAATCGGCACAGGCTATTTTGGTTGTCGCGATGCAACAGGAAATTTCAGCCCGGAACCCTTTGCCGAAAAAGCCAGACATCCTGCGATTAAAATGATTGAGATTAAGCTCAGTCAGGGCGCCAAGCCCGGCCATGGTGGCATTCTGCCAGCCGATAAAAATACCGCTGAGATTGCCCGAATCCGATTGGTAGAGCCAGGTACGCAGGTGAATTCTCCGCCGGCCCATACTGCCTTTTCCACGCCCATTGGATTGCTGGAGTTTGTGGCTCAGTTACGGGAGTTATCTGGCGGTAAGCCGGTTGGCTTTAAGCTGTCTATTGGCCGTGCCAGTGAGTTTGTCGCCATTTGTAAGGCCATGTTACAAACCGGCATTAAACCGGATTTTATTACCGTCGACGGCGGTGAAGGGGGCACAGGCGCTGCTCCGCTGGAATATTCAAACTCTGTGGGTATGCCGCTACGCGAAGCCCTGGCGCTGGTCAGTGATGTGCTGCTGGGATTCGATTTGAAAAAGGACATTCGCGTTATTGCCAGTGGTAAGGTGGTGAGCGGCTTCCATCTGGTGCGTAATCTCGCCCTCGGGGCCGATATTTGCAATAGCGCCCGCGGCATGATGGTGGCTTTGGGCTGTGTGCAGTCGCTTGTCTGTAATACCAATGCGTGCCCAACCGGTATTGCCACTCAGGATCCTAAACTAACCCGTGGCTTAGTGGTGGGTGATAAAGCCGAGCGGGTGGCTCGCTTTCATGGGGCGACGGTGAAAGCAGCAATGGAAATCATTGCTTCGGCCGGATTAAACAGCACCAAAGAATTAAAACGGTCGCATCTGTTCAGACGTGTTAGCGAAACCGAGGTGCGTCGCTTTGATGAAATCTATTTAAACCTCACCGCAGGTTGCCTGCTAAAAGGTGAAATCACCGGTGAGGCACCACCGAAATTTGCTCAGGCAATAAAGGAAGCCTGTGCCGAGAGTTTCTACCCGAAACAGTATGTGGAGCATACCCATGAGGGTTTGAAACTGGTGAACGGTGAAAATCACCAGGCAGAGACTGTCACAGAGAGGGTGAGCTGATATAATCCGCGCCCATCAATGTGCGAGGTGACTGTGGCAAACCTGACTTATTTAAGTGCGTATAATCAAACGGTGCAAACTCAGGTAGCTGAAATGCTAGCGCGGGGCACCCTTGGTGATTGGTTACTAAGTAAGTACCCACATTCTCATGACGTCAGGAATGACAACGAGTTACGTGAATATGTGCAGGACATTAAGCAGCGCTATTTGAAAAAAAGTGCGCCTCTGAGTAAGGTCACGTATGACAATAAAATTCACGTAGTCAACCATGCTTTGGGGTTGCATACCTATGTGACCCGGGTGCAGGGTGGGAAGCTCAAAAGTAAAAATGAACTGCGGGTGGCGGCCATGTTTAAGCAGGCACCTGAAGCATTTTTACGCATGATAGTGGTGCATGAACTGGCCCACTTGAAAGAAAAAGATCACAACAAATCCTTCTATCAGTTATGCCAGCACATGCTGCCGGATTATCATCAACTGGAATTTGAAACCCGGGTGTATCTGACCTATACCGAACAGGTCGGCCCGTTATATCAGGCAAATTAGCCTGTTTTCACCGTCTGAATTTTCCAAGAGATCGTTATGGAATACACCTTTAGCCGCGCGAATCGCGGATTACCTTGTGCCGAGTTTAGTATGGGTCATGAAGCGTTTGGTCATTGGTTTACCGATGAGCTGGGAGCGGATAAAGCCCGGATTCAGCAGTTACTGATGGACATCGATAAACTGCAACAGGGCGAGCTTAAGCGACTGCATGTACCTGGTATCGAATATCAGCTTGAGCTGGATGCCGATGAGGTAGAGGTAACACATAAATCTCTGTTTTTGGGAGATGAATCTGACTTACCTGAAGGGACCGAACTTACCGAAGAGGGCTTATTGGCGGGGTGTGGTCTGGATGACTTTTTACAGGTGCTGCAATCCTGGCAGGCATTTGTTGGCGGCTGATCTTTTTTATACAAATATTTTTTGTGGTTTTTAACTCCTTTTTCGTCACTCACATTCTCTCTGCATTCAAACCTATGATGCAGAAAAAGGAGAATGAACTATGAAAAAACTAATTCCAATTGCTATTTTATCTACCTTCACACTGAGTGGCTGTAAACTTCTGGATTCTCTTGCTTATGAGACCGGAACCAAAGTAACACAAGAACAAATGGCCTCTCTCGAAGATGGAAAATCAACGAAAAAAGATGTGATCCGTTTAGTTGGTTTTCCTGCGCGTAAAGTTGCAATTAAAGACGATGAAATTTGGTATTTCGATTACAACTATATTCCACCGCTCCCCGGACAAGAAAACATAAATGAAGCCAGTGTTTTCGAATTTGATTCCAGCGGTACGCTGACTGCTCATTACAAATCCAAAGGACAAGGCGGAGCCTTAAAAGCCCTTGGACTTTAACAATACCGAGAATTTCGGTGTTCAATTTTTGATTTACATTTTGAGTGGTAGGAAGCGTAATGAATATTAATGAATACAAAGCATTGAAAAAAATGGCGGCTGCACAATTAGGCGCAGATGATGCCGATTCTCTTGGCGTCTTTGCCGATAGAATGGAGAAACAGGCGAAAACGCTGAAGTGGTTATCTATCGCATTTTTTATCTTAAGTTTGCCGATGATGATTATTGTGATAGGTATTCCAGTACTATTGTTTGCTATCGGGATTTACTTTTTGGGCTATAGAAAAATGGTCAAAAAAGTTGAAGTTTTCCGAGAGTATCTAAGAAATGATAGAGAGCTTTTAGCATCAAGCTAAGGTCTGATTTTTTCCAAATTCCTTGTTCACAGTTACCTGAAACCTTAGGTGGCTGTGAATATTTATACTTGATTTTGTTAAGTGATTTTTGCGAGTAGTATTTTTATTATTCGGAAATTATTTGATTCAGATAATTAAACTTAAGTAATCCTTCATTTAATTGCCTTTTTGAGGCTAACGAGCCCTTAATTTGTTATAAATCACCGACTTAAGGATATCTTTTTTCGGGTTTGTTTTCATGTTGTACGAACTCTTTACTCAGGCGGCAGATCTTTCACCCCAAGAGCGTTTGCGTTTTATCGAACAGTTACGCCAATCCGACCCTCAGATTGCCGATGAATTGTCAGCCATGTTGGGCTGTGATGATCTTAACGACGATACCTCAATATCCACTTTAGCCCCGAATTTTCTTGGATTCCCACAGCCCAGTAATGACACAGCGATGCTCGGCTGCCAGATTGGGCCTTTTCAGATCATTGAGTTTATTGCTCGTGGGGGCATGGGAGCCGTGTATCTGGCACAGCGTAACGATGGTCAGTTTGAACAATCGGCCGCGATAAAGGTCATTGATCGTCCTCTGGAGCAGGTGATTGGTAAGCATGCCTTGATTCGTGAAGCTGCGGTGATGGCCAGATTGAATCACGCCAATATCGGTAAGGTGTTTGATGCCGGGGTGAGTGAACAAGGCCATCATTTTATTTTGATGGAATATGTCGATGGTTTACCCATCAATGAGGTGGTAGCTGAGAGAGGTTTGCCCCTTGAGGAAATCTTGCGCATATTCTTGCAGCTGTGTGAGGCCGTTAGTTACGCTCACTCGATGCAGGTCGTCCACGCCGATATCAAGCCGTCTAATGTACTGTTGGATAAGCAACTTAGAGTTAAGGTGCTGGATTTTGGTATTTCTCGCATGTTCAATAATCGTGATGCGGGGGAAACCAATAGCTTTAAGACTTACCTGCAAGCTATGACCAAAGAGTACGCCAGCCCTGAATTACTCGAGACGGGCCGGGCAACACAATACAGTGACATTTTTGCCTTAGGCAAAGTGCTGGATAGTTTGTTGTATTCCTTGCCTGCTGAAAAGTATGGTGGCTATTTTGCTGAGATCGAGGCAATTATCGCCAAAGCGACGATGGCAATGCCGAGTCAGCGTTATACGTCAGTACAAAAGCTGATGGGCGATATCTATCGTTATCAGTCTGGCCATGTGGTGCATGCCTATGAAGCATCACGATGGTATCGCCTGGTGAAATTAGTGCGGGTGCGTCACCCCGTACTCAGTGCTACCTTACTGGGAGGCGGAATACTCTGTACCTACCTGCTGACCAACTTAATCGTCCAGTATCAACAATTGCTGGCTACGCAGCATCAATCCGAGTTAATGGTCAATCGTCTAAGCGATGTCGTGCGTTTGGCTGACAGAAAAATTTCTAACGGCGAAGGTTTTTCTGCGCGGGAAATGCTGATGAATTCGGCTACTGTGCTGGCTGAAGATACTGAACTGTCGCCCGACTCTGTCGCACGAATTCGTCTTTCGCTGGCCAGTGGGTTTGCCAGTATTGGTGAAATTGATCTGGCGAAACAAACTTACGCAAAGGTGCTTGATCGTTTTGATGCGTTGCAAAACACAGATTTTGCCTTTCAGGCGGCAGGAGAATGGGTGCAATTGCTGACCCGCAGTAATGAGTTTGCGCTAATCGAACCGAGTGTCGATCAAATGGTGACGAAGCTGAGTTTTACTGAGCCGGCGGGGCTATTGCCTGAAACGCCTATGCAGGCGATTTTTTATCATCGTTATTTAGATGGGATGAAATGGTTTTTATATGATGGGCGCAAAGGTCCCTTATCTGCAAAGCATTTAGCCTTGCTCAGGCAAATACGAGCGACCTATTGGCAACAGCTAACGCCCGCGTTGCAGGCTGAAGTGCTGGGTTTTTTGGCCAGAGCGATTGAGTATGAGTTACAAAGTCAGTCAACACTATTGTTTGAGGGCATGGCGGATCAGCGTTATCTCAACGAGGCCAGACCGAAAATGGAGGAAGCATACAACCTGCTACTGGAAGTGCGTAGTCTCTATGACGGGTTAAACAGGCAAAATGATGTTGCACGTACAGAATATGTGTTGATGATTTTTTCGGCCGATTTGGGCGAGCCGGATCGCGCACTTTTACTGGGTAAGCATGCATTAAAACTGCAGCAGCAAATACTAGGGTTTAACCATCCTGACTTGATTCAGCAATATGAAAAACTGGCCACGTATCTACGTTTTTTTGATATTAAAAAGAGTGTTGAATTTGCGGCAGAAGGATTGAGGCGTGCACAAGCGTTGCAACAAGAACTAAATCCCATTCAAGTGATTATTGCTCGTCAGATACTATTAGATAGCCTGTTACAGCAAGGGGATAAGGACCGCTATTTGGCTGAAAGTCGAGCCGCGAGTGCGTTTTATGCGAGCCTATCAGAGGCGCAACGCACGAAAGCGCTAATGCAGAAAATGCATGAAGGGATATTACAAGCCCTTTGGTTTACTGAATCGACAGATTGGCTCATGCCAATGGCACAACCGCTGATTGAGGATATTGCGCGATTAAAGGGATCGTCTGAGGTTGAATCTGAAAGCTACCCTCAGTTATTTGATGGCCGGTTCCAGCAGTTACTGACGACAGTGTTAGCGCAACAACCAATTGAAATGGTACTAAAGGCCAGCCTGGATACTGAAGTCCAAACTTCGCAGATGGGCCGTCAACAAGCAGTGCTTAAACTCAGACAAGCCTGGTTGGGAATGAAAAGCCTTGAACCGGATAACTATCCACAGTCTTTGATTGAACAGGGAGAGTGGAATAGTCGGGAGCTGGCTGGTTCTTTGGCTCTCGTGCCCTGGTTATTGAAAGAAGCTGATATCTGGTTATCGTTTTTGCCAAAAGGCACGGCACAGCAACGTCAGCATTGGCTGAATAAGGCACGCGCTAACAGCATATTGGTGAGTGGTATTTTGGGCGTCCGTGAGCTGGCAAAGACATCACTCTGGCAGCAAAAATTAGCTGCGTTAGAGTCGCGTATTACGGCAGAAAAAGACAAGGTATAAATGCTTCATTTTCCTAACCACAAAAAATTGAATTTATTTTTTGTGGTTTTTTTTTAAATTTGCGTCTGTGTTTTTATGCTTCACCGGCTTTTATCTTTGCGTTTAACTACTGGCGAGGTGCCAGCATGAAAATGTGAGAGGTAAAGGACCATGAGAAAGCATCCCTTTGTATTAAGTTCTATTTGTCTGGCGTTAGCTCTGACTGGTTGTGGTAGTAGTAACAGTAATAGCGACGAAGAGATCGACGTCGTTGAAACGCCAACCAGCAAAACCATTACCGTTATCGATGGTTACCTGAGTGATGTGACTGTATGTGCCGATGTTAATAATAACCAAAGTTGTGATGACGGCGAAGAACTGGGCAGTACAGATGAAAATGGTCAGTTCACTGTCGCTTCGGAATATGCTGACTATGCGCTTATCGCTAAGGTGACGGCGGGTACCGCAACCGATGCTGACGCGTTGGGCGTAGTGACCAATAGCTATGAGATGATTACTGATGCTGACAGCACTGTGATCACACCTTTTACTACATTGGCCGTAACAAGCGAACAAACCATGGCTGAGCTGGCTGCAACACTTAACCTGCCAGAAGATCTGATTGCGGGTGACTATGTGGCGGCGAAAAGCAGTGCTGATACAGCTTATGATGCAACTGTTACCCACGCGATTGCGCGTAGCTTAGTTGAAAAACTCTCTTCGACCGTCGTCGACACAGATGCTGATAGTCTGCTTGCAGACGCTGTTGAGGTGGTGGTAGCCGTTGAAGACTATATCACTGATAACGGTACGGATGAGCTGGACAGCGTCACGCTGGTGGAAGATGAAGATGAAAGCTATGTGACCGAAACCATCGTCAGTGATTTGGGCGAAGCCTTGGAAACTCAAGGAGAGTGGCGTTTCGGTTCGACGAATACGGCGCATCTGCAAGATGAAGGGATCCGATTACTGACCTTTATTGATGGGGTCAGCAGCTTATATACCAGTGATGGTACGTTAAAGTTATCAGGCGAATACTCAACGCATGGCTCAGTGCTTACCTCAGGGAGCGGTGACGATGCCGAGAGTGATACATTTTTCTATATCTCCAGTGACTTGTTGTTGAGTGTAGCCGGCGGCAGCACAAATGATCTGACCTTCTTCTATGCCGATTCTGCAGATAACAACAGTTATAGTTTAAGTTCCGTGAATGCCGATGATCTGGTAGACCAAACCTGGTATGACGTGATGGACGATAGCGACAGCGAAACTGTTGATCTGCAGGTAGTTAAAATGCAGTTCTCGGAACTGGATGAAAATGGTGAAGGTACTATCACTATGAATGAGCTGGGTGAGACTGACACCACGGATATGCCATATAACTTTAGTCAGGTATCCACAGAATGGGGTGAACTGACCCAATTCACCATTGAGCTGACGGATGAAGTTGTGCCGATGGAATACCTGGTGCTCTATAAAAATGATGACATCATGTTCCTGTATGAAACTAACCGCGACAAGCTGGAAGTGTATGTGAAAGACAAATCTTTGGCTCAGGCGATTATCGTGTCAGTAGAGTAATCCTTTGCATTCTCGGCAATGATAAAAAAGCCAACCCCAGGGTTGGCTTTTTGTCTTTAAATTAACTAAACGTAAGCATCAATGATGCATTTTGCTTTTCAGCCAGGCCTTAGCAAAGCGGATGTCGTTTTCGACCGTACGTAATGAAATATCCAACAGGCGGGCAATTTCTTTATTACTTCGTTGCGCAAAAAAGCGAAGTTCGAGCACTTCGCCCTGACGGGGAAACCCCTCACTCAGCTGAGTCAATAATTCCGCTAAGTCGGCATATTCCATTTCTTGTTCTGAGTGTTGATCTGCTTGAACGATGGCATTTGGTGAAAACAAACGGGTGAGTAAATCAGCTTTATTGGACTGGTTAAAGCGTCGGTATTGATCAACGTATAGGTTGCGCACAGTGGCGTTAAGATATTGATAAAACTCGCGTACTGTGATGATAGACATTTGCGGTGCTGCATGGCGAAATTTCAGGTATACCTCGTGGGCGATATCCGTGGCACTTTGGTTAAGTAACTGGGTATCTGCATCTGCAGGCAGTTTGTCACGATGTTGATGAGAAATAGCATGCAGTTTTTGGTAGGCAATGGCCATTAGCAATTCTGTGGCTTGTTGATCTTGCGCTTGCCAGCGACTGATCAAATCCAGTGTGTCTTCTTCGGTCATGTGAGTGCTTACTTAGGCTGCTATAGCAGCGCCAGGAGTTGATGGGTATCGAGCAGGGTGAGTTGACCAGTGCGGTCAAAGGTATCCAGCCATATCTGATTATTTTTAACGTTGGCGTGAGTGACCCGTGTATGGCCATGCACGCAGGCATGAATATTCTCGATGGGTGAAAAGGTATCTGTGTCGAAATCTGGTCGATGCCAGATCATCTGCTGCAGTACTTCCTGATCTAGGGGATAATCGGGTGCGGGCCAGACAGTTGGCGCCATGGCGTGGCAGATTCCTACATTACCCAATGGCGTTGCTACCGTATGTATAAAGGCCATTTTTAGACGGATCAGGTGAGCCCAGGCCATCAGTTGTTTGGGTTGGGTTAAGTAGTTATCCAGCCAGTCGCCCCCATTTTGCCGCAACACCTGCCAGTACATGGGTTTTTCGAAAGCACTCAGGAACATATGCTCATGGTTACCGAGCACAGAAAAAAACCAGGGTTGCATTAACAGGTCCAGGCACTTCTCTGAGTCCGGCCCTCTGTCAATTAAGTCGCCCAAGGCAAACAGACGGTCATGCTCAAAATCAAACTGACGCCTTGTCAGGGAGGTCATCAGAGCATCGTACTGGCCGTGAATATCGCCAACGAAATAGTCTTTCCCCTGGGTATTAAGAGGGAAAAAACGATGCTGATGTAAACGTGAAGCCAAGGTTGAGCTGGTCATGAAAATCGGGTTATCTCAAATTGACGCAGAACAACACCTGCTGACTGCCAATGTTCAAAACTGCATTGTAACCAGACTTAGCCGGAGTTTCAGCATCAATTATACGCCGACTATTTACCGCGTAGCGGAAACCCTAATACCACCTGTAAACCATGTGGTGACAGATTTGCGAAACGAATTGTGCCCTGGTTCAGGCGCATGGCTTCTGCGGCAATTGCCAGCCCCAGGCCTAAGCCTCCCGAGTGCGACTGGCGAGCCTTATCCGTGCGATAAAAGGCTTCTGTCAGGTGACGTAGCTCACTTTCATCCACACCTGGGCCATCGTCAGTAATCACTATCTCCACATCGTCGTTCATCACCTGAGTGGTTAAACTTACCTGAGACTGAGCGTATTTAAATGCGTTACGCACAATGTTCTCGATAGCGGTCAGAGCGGGTTCTTCATAAAGCGTAAGCTCAATGTGCGGGCTCAGAGCCTGGTGCCACTGTAACTGATGTGAGCTGGCCTCAAATTCAGCGTCGGCGCACAGTTCCTCTAACAGCGATTCGAGGGTAAAGGTTTGTCTGCCGATCTGTATGGCGCGGGATTCTAAGGTAGTGAGATCAGTCAGGGTTTGGATATGCTGATTGAGCTGCTCGTTTTCTTTTTCTGCCCGTTCCAGCAACGGCAGTAAATTGTCGTCCTGACATTTTTTGCGCGCCAATGCTAAGGTCATTTGCAGGCGTGTCAGGGGCGTGCGTAATTCATGGGAGATATCGGCGGACTGGCGTTTTTGATTCTGAATTAATGCCTGAATTTTCTCGGCCATGAGATCAAATTGTTCAAACAGCCTGGCAAACTCATCATTGCCCCAGCGCTGATTTAGCGGTTGGGATTGCATATCATCCAGTATGCGGTAGTTCAGCTGGCCGTTGCCAACTTTATGAAACGCCCCTTTCAAGCGATTTAACGGGTTGGCGATTGAGCGAACCAGTAACCAGCTCATCAGCACACTGATAAGACCAAACTGCAAAATAATCAGCCAGTTAGGAACCTTTCTGATAGCACTAAACCAGGTATTACGGTCGGGCCGCCACATGACCAGTTTTAGGCCCTGCGGAGACACATCCCCTGAAGGCGAAAGCAGACTGACCGGGCCAATTAAGGAGTATCGCTCCAGTGACAACTCCTGTGGGGTATCACTTTGCAGAAAGTACCAGACATCTTCCGTGGCCAGAATATCCAAAAGCGACTGGCGCATAGGCACACTGCTTAGTACCGGTCGTTGCTGATCGTCCACTAACAGCCACTGAAAAGGTGAGTGAGTATCCATATCGCGCTCTCTTGGGTCGAGTAGGCGTGGATCGTTATCTATTGTTAGCAAGGCCTGTTGAATACGGTGTACCTGAATCGACAGCAGCTTTTTTTCCTGCGGGCGTAAGTCTGTGAAGCGGCTAAATTCCGACATCAACCAGGCAGGAATGGCGACTGAGGTCAGGGTGATAAGAAACGTCAGCCAAAACCAGCCCAAAACCTTGATATTAAAACTGCGCAGAGGAGCTAGCATAAAATGCCATATCCCCGGCCGCGCTGACTTTTAATGACGATGTCTGAATTGGCGGAGGTCAGCTTTTTACGAATATTACTGATATGTGTATCGATGCTGCGATCGAATGCCTGCAGACGACGGCCAAGACAATGTTCCGAGATGTCTGCTTTGCTGAGCAACTCGCCAGGTGTTTGTGCCAGGTATTTTAAAATCGCGTACTCGCTACCGGTCAGATCTACGGCCTTACCATGACAATGGATCTCCATGCGCTGAGGATCGATATGCAAATCACCAATATCCATATTAACGGCATGGGCGCCAGTGGTGTCTCGTTTGCTGCTGACGGTATCTTTGGTGCGGCGTGTAATGGCGCGGATGCGAGCAAGTAATTCGCGATCATTAAAGGGTTTAGCTAAGTAATCATCGGCGCCCAGTTCCAGCCCGATAACTTTATCTAAGTCGTCGCCACGGGCGGTCAGCATAAGTACGGGAAGTTCACTGTGTTTACGCAGATTTTTGAGTACTTCAAGGCCATCCATTACCGGTAGCATGATGTCTAACAATACTAACTCAAGATCCTTCATGCTTAAGGCTGCATCCAGACCAGACTGACCGTCGCCGCGATGTTCGACCTCGTAACCGTATAGGCCGAGGTATTCGCTTAACAGTTCTGCGAGGCTGGGATCATCTTCAATTAGCAGTATTTTCATGGGTACAAATCAGGCATGAATAACAGTTAAGGCTATGATGACACTGGTTTTCCCTTACTCACAATACCTTTGCACAACTTAACCCAACTTAGCGTTTGTATAGATAAGCTAATAGCGTCTGTTTAATGAACTGCGAAGGAGACAGTGATGAAGACAAAACCTATGATCGTATGTGCTATGGTTGCCTGCCTGAGTGTGGTGAGTGTGACTTCTGTTATTGCTGAGCCGCAAACTAAAGCGACTGATGCGCCGAAAGAAGCCCCTGTACTGCCTCCCTTTTTGAACGAAATGTCAAAAGAGTTAGGCTTAACGGATAAGCAAATGGCCAAGTTTGCTGAGATTAAAAAGAAACGTGAAGCGTTGCAGCAGGAATTCTGGAATGTATTTACCGACGAGCAGAAAAATAAACTGTTACAGGACAAATTCCGCCGCGGTCACGGGCAACTTATGCGCCACGATCGTGATGGTAAACGTGACGGTGACCGTGATGGCAAAGGTCGCGAAGGTAAATTCCGTCGCGACGAATAGGCTCTGATCTACGCATTAACGGTAACGATGAGCATGCAGAAATGGCGCCATCGCCAGCGTCAATGCCAGGGTATACGTGCTTTCCCGGGTGGCTCTGCCGTTGGTCAACAGGCCAATGGCGCCGCCTTTATGCTTAATATTTTCGGTATTAAACAGTTTGTCCATCAGTGGACCCAATTCTTCGCCGTTGAGTAATCCCTGCCAGGCTTGAGTGGGAAGCGGTAAATTCGCACTGCGGCCAACGGACTGATATTCGCCATTATCAATGACCACATAAGCGAACGTTGCCGGGCCGTCTTCAAATACATCCACCCCACCTTCCATCGCCATGTAAAAATCGGCCTGAAAGTGATGTTTGCACCAGTTCACCCGGTTGATTGCCCCTGCTCGGGTATCGGCCGAATTCATGGGTTGGTCAGGCACATCCGATGGCGCAGAAACGCCTTCACAGATAATGTCTTCATTGGGATAGAAACTTGCCAGTGTTGCTTTGGCCGCATTCACTTTAACGGGATTGGTCGAACCTACGATTAATTTTTTTGCCACTTGAATACTGTTTTTTCAATCTGTTTGATGACCATTTTGGCATAGAACGGATTTCTGATCACCTTTGTATAGCCCTTTATTTATAAGGGGTAGAGGTTAAATAGAGACTAAAGTGAGGGCACGCAGATTGTAATTAAGGCGTATAGGTTATTAGTGTTGGCTTCGACATTTACAACATAAAAATAAAACCAGAAAAGAGAGGTAATATGTTGCTTAGCCGCGCGTGTGTCTGTGCGTTATTTGTTTTCACGAGCCTGACTTCTTTGGCCGTGCCAGTCACGGTAAGTTCTGCACCGGAAAAAGGCCAAAATGATCCGGCCAGTTATCAATATATGACCCTGGAAAACGGGGTGAAAGTGTTATTGGTAAGCGATAATGCGATGGCGCTTTCTTATGCTTCGCTGTCGGTGAAAACCGGCTACTTTGATGATCCCGAGGCGATACCAGGGCTGGCGCATTTGTATGAGCACATGCTTTCTAAAGGCTCCAAAGCCTACCCGGACCCTGCGGAGTACAAACAGTTTCTGGCTGACAATGGCGGCCGTTCGAATGCGTCAACCAGTGCCTGGGTGACCAATTACTATATGCAGGTGTCGAGCGATAAGTTTGATGAAGGTGTGGCGCGCTTTGCGGCACAGTTTATAGCCCCCACAATTCCTAAATCACTGGTCTACGGCGAGCGTCATGCGGTTGACGCCGAGTTCAGGATGAAATACTCAGAAGACTCGCGACGCAAACGAGAAGTTCTGCGTACCCTGGTCAGCCGACAGCACCCCTTTCATAAGTTTTCCGTTGGCAACCTCAATACACTGGTCGATCAGGATTTCATTAGTCTGCATCAGGCACTGGTTAACTTCAGTCAACAGCACTATTGCGCTGAACGCATGAGTGCTGTGTTAGCTGGTCCGCAAAATCTGACACAGTTATCTGCTATGGCAGCAAAAGAATTCACGGCTATTCCTAAAGGGTGCTCCGCGACAGAAACCTATTATGTTGAGCCTTTTGATATGCCTTTAGCCAATAAGGCGTTAGTGATTAATACGCTGTCGAAAAGTGCGCATATGAGCATGACGTTTGTGGTGCCGAATAACAAACAGATTGAACGCGGCAGATTAAACGATTTTATTGGCTGGGCGTTTGAAAGCTACAACCCATCCGGTTTAGAGCATCAGTTAAAACAGCAAAAGCTGATCGCGGATTTGTCTGTGTATGAACAAGCTATCGACCCCACACACAGCTTGCTGCATATCAACTTTAATCTGACCAAATCCGGTAAGAAAAACATGGATGAGATTGCCAGAGCGGCACAGGATTATTTGCAGTTGTTTATTGAACACGCAGACCAGGCCTTGTATGAACAGTTTGCTCAGTTACAGCGGCAGAGGTTTGAATTGGAATATCGTCATAAAAATGCTGAGGATATCCGCAAGCTCGCCACGACCTTATTAGACACCTCCGCAAATGAAGTGCTCACCTTTGCTACTAAGCCTGCTTTCCCTGGCCAGGATGTAATGAATAGTTGGTTAGCGGCGTTTAATCATCACAATATGCTGACGATACTCGAAGATGACAGCTATGCACCGTCGCAGGTGGAGCCGTTGTATAACACCGCATATGAGGTGCGCAAGGTCAAACTAGCCGCGTCGACAATCGACAAACTGGAATTTACCTTACCGGCTGAGTCAAAGTATCAGGCCGATACGTCAGGAGAGGCGGCTGTGCCTGGGAAAAGTAAACGGGCGGATTTCACGGTCATCGCGCCATTGATTGAGCAGGATCCTTACACCAGCATTCGGATTTATGTGAATCATAAGATGGCGTCTGATCGGGATATTATTCTGAATCAGCGCCTGGAAATACGAGCGGATAAAGCGCTGTCGGCAATTACAGACGAAGCCAAAGGCAATGGTATTTCAGTGAGTGTAGGGACCACCAGTACTGGGTTGCTGGTAACGATGCAAGGCCGACAAGGCAATTGGCCAGCACTGATGGAAGATTTGCTTGTTGGGCTGGCGGATATGCCGAATTGGGATGTTTCTGCTAGCAAAGAAAAAGAGAAATTAGAACGAGAGTTTAGCGTTTATCCGACATTGCGCGCACGCGACCTGTCTTATCGATATTTAAAAGAAATGTTCGGTATGCGCCTGTCTGAAAAGAACTATCAGTCATTTATTGACGGTTTTAAAGAGCGAAAGTTTACCCGCTTTATAAACGAATATTGGGGGGAGTCTTCTGTTGATGTGATTGCTTATGGCCCTCTTAGCAGCAAAGACACAGATGCAATATCTGCCTTACTTGCGCGTCTCGATACTTCAGACAAATCCGAGAAGGTATCGGCAGCAGCGAAGCTGTGGGATGGGACGTTTACAGGCGGGCTAAGCCACGTTAAGTACAGTGGCTCTGACAAAATTGTTAATCTGGTCCTATTGCCAGCCGCTAAAGGCAGTGCCGTTGAAGCGAATACTCAACTGCTCGCAGCTTTTTTAACGGCGCCATTTTTTCATCAATTACGTACGCAGGACCAGTTGGGGTATTCGGTAAAAGTTTATGCGCAGGACCAAAGTGGTTTCCCTTACCTGAATTTCTTTGTGCAGTCACCACAAACGCCTGTAGATACCTTGCTGGCAAGGATAGAGCGCTTTAATCAATGGGCAATTGAACAAATTGCCGGTCTGTCGGCAGACGACTTTGAGTTATTGAAACTAGGCGTAAGCCAGTCAAGACAGCAGCGCAGGTTAAACAGTGATGTGTTAAGCGCGGATTTAGCCGAATCTCAGCGCCTTGGCCTGCCCCTTGATTATCAGAATCAGGTCATTAACCAGATCCAGAACACAAAGCTGACCGAGTTTAAGGCCTGGGCTTCTCGCCTGTTACAACAGCCATTACAGGGCGTGATGCTGCAGGGAAGTTAGGGCTGCAGAGTTATTTTTCGAATGTCTGACTGATAAAACTGGAAGTTGGTATATAGCAAACGGTGGTTGAGAGTATCGAGTGTCAGCGGGTTTCTGGCACGAAAACTCTCTTCCTGCCTTTGTATACGCTGAATCAGTTGAGTTTGGTGGCTAGAGAGATCAAGATAATTAATATCATGATAATCGCCATCATTGGTGACATAGTAGATACCTTCACTGGTGGCGAGCCAGGAATACGGGCTTAGTTGCGCGTTTTGCTTAAGTTGTATGGTGCGCTCGCCCGTGCTCAGATTTTTCAGCCAAATTTCATGTTTTGGATTACTGTACAGGACGGTGTCCTGGGTTAAGTAATGCACCAGCCTTGCTTTGGGTAGCGGCATTAGCGTCTGGGTTTTACTGCTGAGATCAAACCGGTAAACCCCATTCTTCTCAGCATCAAATACGTGGCTTATTAAGGCACTGTCATCATATGACCAGCTAGGAATATCATGGCGATGATAGTCCGATGTCACCCGGGTTAGGCGGCGAGTGGCAATGTCTAACACATACAAAGCATTGCTGGTGGAGGTACTGTCGGCATCGGCCATCATAAACGCCAGTTTACTGCCATCGTGAGACCAGATTGGATAGTAGATAGGGCGATGCAACTCTGTCAGTTTTTCCCGTTCCAGGCCATTGATCGATTTCGACCAAATCTCGTAGCTACCGGATTCATTCGACAGGTAGGCAATCTTATTGGTGGCAGGGCTGAAATCGGCATCCTTATAATTAAATTGGGCCTGCAGCACAGTATCCGGGGCGCTTGCACCACTGTCATTCAGATTGATCGCGTCGATATTGTATTGTTCAAGACGACGCTGATAGAACAGGGTTTGCGTATCGGGATTATACGTTGGGTAGCTGAAGCCATCGAATTTAAGCGGATACTGCTGCTTAGAAGCCAAATCGATTAGAAAACCTTTACGGTTGTCGGCTTCCTGTAAGGCATAGACCAGTTTGTCATCTGTCGCTAACCAGGTAAAACCAACGATATCCATTACCCCTTTGGTGATTTGCTGTTCTGCACCTGTGGCCAGATTAAGCAGATAAATATCTTCGCTATATCTTCCTTTACGGCGGCTAACGGCCAAAAGCTTACCGCTTGGCGAAAAGGCCACATCTTTGTCGGTGTAATCGCAATCCTGACAGGATAACCGCACTGGCTTTGCATTTTGAGCAGTGACATCGAGCAGATATATCCCGCCATGCTTATCCGGAAATTCCAGACCATAGTAAGCCAAAGTGCGATTGTCTTTGTTCAAATCTAAGTAGGATGGACCGGGCTCGGCGATACAATGACCCAGTATGGATTCTTCGAGGCTAGTTAGCGCCAGACGAACAATATCACATTGTCCTGTTTCCTTATCCCGGCGGGATAAATACAGAAACTTTCCATCATTACTCCAGACCGAACGCGACTGTTTTAGATCATCAAATGTAATCTGATTGGCCGGTACGTTAGGTTGACTCAGGTCGCGACGATAAAGATTGGTGGCATGTCCGGGTGGACTCCACTGATACACCAGATAGCGTCCATCTTTGGAGGTGGAAGGCATTAATTCCAGTCCCGGCTCTGATGTCACTTGGAATGAATCACCAGAAAGCCGCTGTATGAGAGAAGGGGGCTTTGGTGTGAATCCCTGCCAGACAATTACCGCAAGCATAACGAACAGTGCGACAGAGAACAGCGGATATAACCATTTATGTCTGGGTTCGATTGCTGAGGTCGTCTGTTCGCCGGTGGTTAGGGTTACCGTTTCTGGTTCAGCAGGCGTCTGAAAAATGGGGGACAGTAACAGCCGGTAACCACTCTTTCGAATGGTGCTGATCACTTCACCGTCATCCGCGCTTTTAAGCGCCTGACGCAAATGCCAGATGGCGTTGGTCAGCGCTTTTTCACCCACATAGCCATTGCCATCCCAGACGGTATCGATAAGGTGTTGGCGAGAAACGACATTCGGATAAGCGTTGGCCAGCTGAAACAGCACATCGATAAATTTAGGCTGGAGGTTAAGTGCTTCACCACTTTCCAGGTGAATCATGTTTGCGTCAGGTTCTACTCGACAGCTTCCTAACAGGTAGTCTGATCCATGGTTCATATCTAAGCGGCAACGGCACCGGCATTGTAATAAATTATGGCGAAAACTTTACCTTAACGCCCTCTTTCAAGCAAGAATACTCGTCTTGTTGGTTGGCGTTTTTAACTTTTTGTATTTATTTAAATTATTGTTTTTAAATAATAATTTTACGAATAGATGTTGGGTAGATATATAACTGAGGTAGAAACGAGTCTGGCGTATTGCAGCCTTGCGAGGTGTTGAATAAAAGATTAGTTATGGCGCATTAACTCGGAAATTGCGCTTGGCCACAGACTAAAAATAAAAACATCCGAGCAAGGAAAACCACCATGAAGAGAAACTTGTTACACATAGCAATTCAGGCTGCGTTGTTTGGTTCTTTGACTGCCTATGCAGGCGCAGCGGAAACCCAAGCCAGCCAGTTACAAGATGTCGAAGTCTCCAGTGCCGAAGCTGCGACGCAGGCAACCGCCGCTGAACCGACAAAAAAGGTTGATGAAAAAATTACCGTAACCGGTTCACGCATTAAACGCGACAGCTTCTCAATGGCAACCCCCATGATGCTGATGAGTGGGGAAGAAATTGACGATAGCGGTTTGAGTGAGCTGGCCGATATTTTGGTAGATGAAATGCCATCTATCAGCGCCGGCGTAAGCAATACGAATTCCCAGTCAAGTGTGCAAAACACAGGTTTGTCTACCATTGACCTGCGTGATTTAGGCACCAACCGTACTCTGACATTAATTGATGGACGACGTGTTGTTTCAAACAGCTATAGCGGCAACTACGTTAGCCTGAGTACCATTCCTTCGGCGTTTGTTGATCGTGTAGAAGTTATTAGTGGTGGCGCTTCGGCTGTATATGGTTCGGATGCCATTGCCGGGGTGGTTAACATCATCACCGAAAGCAGTAAAACGGGTTTTGAAATTGATGCACGTGCAGGTACAACGACCGATGGTGGTGGTGAAGAAACCTCTATCGACATTGGTTATGGTACCGAGATTGATGGTGCCCGCGGTTTCCTGTTTGGCGCAATTTCATGGGATCGTGAGTATGGTTTGAAGAAAACAGATCGCGATCGTTCCAGTACTCTGGCTTACTACAATTACGATACAACCAACATGTGTAATGAGATGTACACAGTTGACGGTTATCAGTGCATGCGCGATATCGATAAATCTGACTGGGTTTATCTGAGTTCGTATATTCCAGGCGGTCGTTTTGAAGGATATGACTATTTCTACAATTCGAACAACGAATTAAGCACCGACATGAATCGTTATGTTGACGGTTACAACACCTACATTGAGGGTAACCTGAAAATACCTAACGATAAGCTTACGGCAGCCCTTAAATTTGACTACGACCTGACGGATGACATCAGTCTGAAAACGCAGCTCCACTACAGCGATACGTTTTCACATAACGTTAAATCGGCCAATGGTTTCGCTTATTCCAGTGAAGAGTTAGCGGTGTATGCTGATGGCACGTCTGAACTGATCAGTGCTGGCTCAATGAGCCCGGATAACCCATATGCGCCTGCTGAGATCGCAGAAAACGCAGGCAGCAGCATTAGCTGGTACCGCCGTTTTACTGAAGTGGGCAACGTGGTTAATGATAATAAACGTCGCACCATCCGTGCCATTGCCAGTCTGGAAGGAACAGCCTTCAGCGGAGACTGGGACTGGGAACTAGCGATGTCGTACGGTAGTTTCCGTCAGCAGCAGGATCGTCAAAATGAAATCAGTCTGGTCCGTTTAAGTCAGGCATTAGATGCCGAATATGCGGACGATGGTTCGATTCAGTGTGCGGATGCCGATGCCCGTGCGGCTGGCTGTGTGGCCATTAACCTGTTCGGAAACGATAGCATCACTGATGAAATGGCGGACTGGATCCGTGTTAATCCCTGGATCCGCACCGACATTCGCCAATTAGATGTCAGTGGCTATATGACTGGCGATTTGTTCACTCTGCCTGCCGGTAATGTCTCCGCTGCATTTGGTTTTGAATTCCGTCGTGACTCTCAGCAAGTCCGCGTCGATGAAGAAATGCGTACGCTGGCAATTACCTTTAACGATGTCCCCAGCTTTAAAGGTTCTATCCATGTAATGGAAGCCTTTGCTGAAACTACGGTACCTCTGTTAAAAGATGTCACCCTGGCCAAGCGTTTAGATTTAGAAGCGTCACTGCGCTTAGCCGATTACAACATTGATAACGTGGATTTGATGTCCAGCTATCGATTGGGGTTATTCTGGGAGCCAGTGGAAGGTTACGGCTTACGTGCTAACTATGCCCGTTCACAGCGTGCGCCAACCATTACTGAGCTGATGTCACCCGCGCGTGGCGATTATGACAGCTTTACCGATATCTGTGATGGCGTAACGGCAACATCGACGGGCGCTGGACATGATAACTGCCGTTTAGATGCAGGTATTGCCGCAGCGATTGAAGCGGAAGGGGTGTTTGAAGATGAAAACTCGGGATATTCTCCTAATGCGGGTAACTCGGAGTTAAAAGAAGAAACGGCGGATACTTATACACTGGGCCTAACCCTGAACCCGATTGATTCACTGAACATCGCCCTTGACCTGTATAACATTCAGATTGATGACGCGATTACGTCCGTATCAAACGCTGACATTATGTCTCAGTGTTATGACAGTTCAGTCACCCTGGGTGGTGATAATCCCTTCTGTGATTTGATTACCCGTGACTCCGAGGGACAAATCACCCAAATCCTGCAAATGGAATATAACCTGGCGCAGGAAAAGGCGAAAGGCTGGGATTTAAGCATGGTTTACGACTACGACATAGGTTCGTACGGTAAACTGAAGTTGAAAGCCAACATGAACCACGTGATTGAACGTTCTTCTACTTACGAAGGCGTTGATGGACTGGAAAAAACGGAATACAACGGCGCACTCTATTATGGGGTATTTACTGACCAGGCTGCTGTGTCATTAACCTGGCATAAAGATGACTGGCGTATTACATGGCGCACTAAATATAAGAGCGACATCGTAGACAGCCATGAGCGCGTGGAAGAGTGGAAAGAGCTTTATGCTGCCAATCAGGCTGCACTGGAAGCTGGCGATGAAAGTGCGGTAGAAAATCCGGAAACGCCTAAATACCTGTTCTATCCATCCTACATTACGCACGATATTTCGGTGAATTACAGCCTGAACTTCGAAGCAAATAAAGAGATGGAAATGGATATTTATGGGGGGATCCGCAACCTGTTTAACGACAAAGGGCCATTTATTCCTAATGGCGGTGATAACTACGAAACCGGAACGGGCAACTTCAACAGTGCCTATGGTGGTGGTGTAGGGCGTTACGCTTATGTCGGTGCCAAACTGAAGTTCTAATCGGTTTGTTCTCTCCCTGGAAATAAAAATGGCCGGTCAATCCGGCCATTTTTTTTAGTTCAACTTGCGCAACAACTAGCGTGCGTATTCTGCGGCCTGTCCATCTGATGGCAGACTGGACTGGATAAATTCGCGAATATCCTGGTTGGCTTTTTCAAGGTCGGCACGACGCAAATACATCATATGCCCACTGCGGTAACCCTTGAACGAGAAACGATCCTGCATTTTGCCGCTGGGATCGATGTGCCACATATCGTATTTGGCATCAAAGTAGTTACAGGCACCATCGTAATAGCCCGATTGGATCATGACCTTCAGATACGGGTTTTCTGCCATGGCTTTACGCAAACCCTCACCTGTGTGGTTATTGCTGCGATCCCAGGGATAAACCGGGCCAAACATATTGTATTTCAGGTCTGTTTTATAATTCAGTTCTTCACGCAGGTAATAGTTTATTGCAGGCGTAAATGAATGTAACCAGGACGTCAGTTCAGCATTGTAATCGGGGCTGGTGCCTGCTTCTTTTTCGTCTATGCCCAGGTAGCGGCTGTCAAGGCGGCCAATGGTTTTGCCTTCGTCACGTAACAATTCTTTCCAGAAAAAGTCAGGCGACACATCCAGATTATTTTGGCTGATAGCTGTCTCAGAAATACCTGCATATTTGGCCATTTGGTGGATGACCTGGCGTTTTTCTTCGGCACCGATAAAGCCGCCTTTTGTCAGGGCAGGGATTAAGGTACTGATCGTAAAGTTCTCTACCTGAGGTAAAAACTCTTCCAGCGCGAGTTGCTGATATTCTGGCGCCAGCTTGTTGTGATGCCAGGCCGCAGCAGCGAAGTAGGGCAGGCGATTCGCGGCTTTCACCGGACCGTCGCGCTCCAGGCCTAAATCCGTCGGTGACACCAGGATGACACCATTAAGGTACATCCACTGAGCATCTTGTAGTTCCTGTGCCAGACCAGACACGCGGGTAGTACCGTAGCTTTCGCCGATCAGGTATTTAGGTGAGCGCCAACGGTTATTGCGCGTCACAAAGGTATTTAGCCATTCTGCCAAATACTTGATGTCTGCATTCACGCCAAAGAACATGCTTTGCTGTTTGTCTTTGGCTGGCAGCTTACCTTCTTTGTCTTTCAGAATGCGGCTGTAGCCAGTGTTAACCGGATTGATAAACACGATATCGGCCACGTCCAGAATCGAGTAGGGGTTAGACTCAATGCCGTAGGGCTGCAGTGGGTAGCCTTCATCATCAATTTTCAGGATACGCGGGCCAGTATAGGCAATGTGCATCCATACAGATGCAGAACCTGGGCCGCCATTAAAACTCATAATCAGCGGGCGCTTGCTGTCGTCCTTAATGTCGGTGCGCTTGTAGTAGGTGTAAAACAGGCTGGCAACGGCATTGCCTTCTTCATCCCATACTGGCTGAGTTCCGGTTGTGGCACTATAAGTGACCTTTGAACCTTTGATGGTGGTCTTGTGTTCGGTGACGACCTGACTGTCGACGTCGATTTCCCGTTGGTTTTGTGCCAAAACGCCAAAACTTAGCACCAGGGTGAGACCAAGCAATGCCTGTTTGAATCTGTAGTGTGTTGTTCTCATTCTTTTCTTTCTTATGCTTTTGTTGATGGATACAGCGTTTTACTGTTTGAAAATACTAACATTTCCCTAATTCTTTCGGGTCACATTTGCCTTATCTTTTCATCCACTTAACGAGATTCATGGGTAACTTCGCGCGCCGGGCCAGTGACGCTGAATCAGGCCCCTGCTGTATTTATGCCACTGGGAAAGTTGTGCGGGAGCAGCCGATAGCGTCCCGATCCAATGCAGGGACGTTTGTTCCGGACCGAGCTGACAATGCATATCGTAAGTGGCGAAATCTGCACCAGACTGGCGTGCTTCTTCATTGCGGCATAAAGATGAAAAATGTCGCTGAATATAATCACACTGCTCAGCATCCAGTGGCGCTGTCAGTTGTTGCTCGGCATGCTGAAAGCGCAGTTGCATACTGTCACAATTGACTTCCAGCATTTCTATGGGGGCATTGGTTTTGCCACCAATGACCTGATACTGCAACTGGGTGGGTAACGGATCATCACAGGCACTGACCCAGGCCAGTGCCAGAATAATTACGCTAAGCTTTAGTTTCTCCATAATAACGTCGCCAGCCAATGAGCATTGCCATTAACCATAGCTGCAGGCTTATGGCTCCACCACCACCGCCACTATTGTTGTTGTCGCTACTGCTGGCACCGAGTGAGATGATCAAGTCTATGATGGTATCCTCTGCCACCATGCTTCCGGCGGATTCAGACTGACTGATCACCCGTCCTTCAGCGACACTGCTGCTGTTTTGCTGGGTGATTGTCCCCACCTCTAATCCGGCCGCTTCAATGGCGGCTTCAGCTGCACTTTGGCTTAGCCCGGTAACATCTGGTACGGCGATAAGGATTTCCTCACTGCCAGTGGAGATCAGCAGATCAACGCTGTCTCCTTGTGCAATTTCTTCTCCCGCGCCCGGAGACTGGCTGATCACCAGTCCAGCTGCAACCGTTTCGCTGGCGGCGGTGGTCACCGTACCCAGTGTCAGTTGAGACTCTTCCAGGGTACTGGTTGCTTCAGACTGACTCAGGCCGACAACGCTGGGAATGGCGACAAATACTTGCATGTCCACATATAAACCATTGAGTAGCGTGGCACTTTCGTCATTCGTCATCAGGGTAACATCGTAAAATCCGACATCGGCTTCACGATTTACACTGACGTTAACGATGGCCTCTGTAGCCGAATTGATCGTGACACTATTGACGACGATTTCACTGCCAAAATTGGCACTTGTTTCATCCTGCACAAAGTGTGTGCCACTGCCGGTCACGCTCAGACTGATGGTTTGTCCCTGTTTTAGGCTGCTTGGGTCAAGTGCTGTAATCACAGGTACGGTACTGGTGGCACCTATCAACAGCGCATCGCTAAGCGTATTGCTTTCTACCGTCAGGGTTCGGTAACCGATAGGTGCACTGCTTGCCACGCTGATATCAATGCTGGCCTCTGTGTCGCTAACAATCGTGATGTCGTTGACCGTGACTCCCGAACCCAGGCTGACGGACATACCATCACTGAAACTGGTATTGATAGCCTGTATTGTCAGACTGGCGTCTTCGCCGCGTACCACCCTCACAGGAGTAAGGCTTAACACAGTTTCAGTACTGGTGGCAGCCACTATGGTAATGATGTTTTCGCCTTCGGCTGACTCTGTCTCCTCACCCAGGATGGTTTGGGTGATGATATTCAGGGCCTGTAATGTTGCAGTGTCAGCAACTGCAATTTTAACCGATAACAACGTTGGGCTGTGGATAGTCAATTCCGTAAGGCTGATGCCATCAGGCTCAGCATCACTGCTGTCGAGCAGACTGACGCTGGTGCTGCTGTTCCAATTGGTATTTAAACCGGTGAAATAGACGGTTGCCGTTGCATCTGCTGGCATAGATTTGATGCTGGAGGTGATCACCGACGGTTCAGTGGTGGAACGCAGAATGTTATAGATAGTGCTGACAAAACTGGTGTCATCACCGTAATTGACCTCTTCAGCTTTGGCGAAAGCCCCGCCTGTTTCTGCCGACACAACGGAGAACAGTTGCACCGAACTACTTACTAATTCATTGAAGGGGTCGGTGGATGTTGCAAAGCGATATGCCGTGCCCGTATTGCCTGTGAGACGCAGGTAGTAGTCACCTCCAGTATCAACACTAAAGGTGGCCAGCGCTGGGCTGGTAAGATAGTAGTAGGCATACAGGCTGTAACTGGTGTAACCGGATTGCTTAATGGGTTGGGTATTACCTTCGCTGTCCAGTAAGGCCAGCAATACATAGCTGGTGGATGAAATGTTTTGCAGGGTAATACTATAGGTTTGGTCGGCGTCCAGACTGATTTTAAACATGTCTGTGTCGGTATATTCTTCAATGCTACCAATGACTTCATTGTCTACCAGTATTTCGCTGGCGCTATCGATAGTGTCTCCAATCAGGTCGATGGCGGTGGCTGTGCCTGCGTCTGTGAGGGTTCCGCCAACTTCGTCACCGTCTTCATCGCCTCCGGGTTTTCCCTGGCTATCAGGGCGAGCACTGGGTTTGAAGCTTTCGCTGGAGCAATCTCCTGACAAGATGGTGTTTACCGTGACACCACGACTGCGTAAATCAGAAATCACGGCAGCCATATCAACGCCAGGTTGGGCAGAGGCATCGGTGGCTAACAGTATTGTTCCTCCGTCACTGACCAGTTCACTTGCCGCCAGTAAGCCATGAGCGCTGTACTCAGGACAGTCACCACCTCCCGAAGCGGTCAGGCTTTCAACGGCCGTGCGCATGGCATCCAAATCGTTTGTGGTAAGGCGGTGGGTAACACTGTCTTTAAAGGTAAGCAGATGGATTGTCGGCGGGGTTTCTCCTTCGCCGAGACTGGCTTCCAGATAGGTGATGTAGTTAGAAAGGGCTGCGCTGACACCACTGATTTCTTCAGACATCGAACCGGTATCGTCTATGACAAAGACAACCGATGCGCCATTCAGCACTCTGACGTCGCTCCAGTATTCTACCGAATCCGTGGCTGTTGTTGGTGTGGTAGTGTTCTTACCCGTAACCACCCACCTTACTAAGTTACCGGAGGCGAGTATACTGGAGACGTCATCTGCGCTTGGGGTGTAATTATCTGTGTCACCGACATCTTCATCATGGACTTCGGTGGCAAAATCACTATCAAAAAAGCGCACATGATTGGCATTCAACGGATTATCTGGCCCCGCCCCATTTTTACGCCAACTGAATCGGGTTGATGTGGAAAGAGTCGCACGATCCGCAGGGGTAAGCTGTTGCGGTGATATACGGTGGTTACCAAATAACTTGCCGTAGCGGGCCTTTAATTCATTGTCGGCACTGGCTACCAATACCGCCCATACATCGCCGATTTTAACCGACCCATCGGCTTTAATCTGGCTGAATAAGTTCGCTGGCGCTAACGCTATGTCTTCGCTATCAGCTGCACTGTCGGTGAGATCCCACAAAGCTGTCATTACCGATAGCTCGTCGTCTTCTCCCTGACCAACACCCGTCTCCATATGAATGGAAATACTGGCATCTTCGGTATCCTGATATTGCATATCGCCAACATTAGGAATGCCCTTCGCAGCAAATCCCATTTGATATAACCCTGACGTTGCAAAGAAAGTCGGCCAACCCTCTCCCCAGGCGAGTTTTACCCCAACGTCTTTACTGCCTCTGTCGGTGGATAAATTGGTATTAAAACTGTGCCTTCCCCCCGGATTCGCCTCAAAGTTATAGGCGTCCATGATGTAATGGCCGTATTCGTGCAGGATCACGTCCCAATCCCAGCGATCGAGCTGCAAAATATGCAGCTCGGTGCCGTTGAACAAGGATGTTGATTCCGTAGTAGGAAAGCGCGTCGTGATCTGCGCTGGGGCACTGCCGTTAAGCAGACTGATATAGGCGCCGCCTGCCACAAGCGCATGGTGCACGCTGAATGCCTGACCTGCCGTCGTTGTGTTGTCGGCGGTCATGCTGATGGTGAGTGTACTGCCATCCTCCTGGTCAGCATATACCTCCGATTCCATGTAATAGGTTTCTGCACCATCAGTGACGGCTTTGATATCCGCAATATTTGAGCGGGCTAAGACCCGGATATAAATATCAGGCCCAGCCACAATATCGTCGTCGCTAATGGCAGCGGTATAGTAGCCTGTGGCATCGGTGCTGGTTTCCAGCAGCAAATCGTCTCCGGCCAGATCATCATCGTACACCTGTACAACCGCACCAGGCAGCTCATGTGTATTGCCTGCCGAATCTGTCCATAAAATATATCCACTTACGGTCATTGACACTGGTGTGGCAGCGAGCGCCTTTTGCTGCCTCACAGGAAGCGATTTTGCCACCAGACTATCGGCCAAATATTGCTTATCTGGTTGCTGTAACTGGTTGGTTTCTATGCTTTTTGCGCGATATAGCCGATGTGTTGCTGTGCTTCCTTTGGCCGCCAGTGCCTGATTGGCAGCTAACTTGGCATATAAGGGACTGTGATGATCAAGATAAAGCTGGTTGCCACCGGGTTCTGCGTACAGTTGGAATACCTGCTGAAACAATTCTGCATCGTTAGCTGAATGCCCCGTCAGTACCAGCGTCATGGTACCCGATTCGCTGGTATCAGTGGCGAGAAAGGGCACACTGACGGAAATATCCGTGCTATTGACTTGCTGGTGCCAGCTAGTTGATAAAGATCCACTGCCAGAGGCACGGATCTCGAGGCTATCAGCCGGTGAGAGTAAGGTAATGTTTAGATAGAGTTGCTGATTTTCACCTGCTGAAATAGTGCTCGGGTAGGCAGGAGAAATCGCAAGATGTTTTTGAGTATTGGCGAATGAGGGTAATGAATGGGACATCAGCAGTGCACACAGGCAAGCTGCAAACCATACCCTGAAGTATTTGGCTGTCATAACGGTGCGTCAGGATAGGTAAAGTCTATAAAACCTAGTTGAGACCTAGGGAAATTCAAGACAGATCTACGTGTTTAGATCGAAGTCATTATTAATCCTGAATAAAAACTCAGAAAAAGATCAGTGAGTTAAATAAGTTGCTGATGTAATGGGTAATTATTGGATCGGAGGGCTGGATTTTCTGGTGGAAAAATTAGCCTAAAGACGAGTAGGCAATTTTCTGGCGCTCTTTTATAGTTAGGGGGGAGATTAGGGAGATTGAAAAATGAAAGGGGCATTTAAACTACACAGAGATGAACAGGTTTTTGTTACAGAAATCATTGGTCAGTGGACGGAAGTCACGGCTCGCCAATACGCCAGAGCCTTTTGCCGAGAAGTGAATGCCTATGAAGGTGAAACCTTTGGTCATTTGGTTATTTTGCAAGAATGGGAATTACACACACCAGATGTCACGCCTATATTGCAGGAACATGTTCGTTGGAGCGTGGAACACGGTATGCGACGTTCAGCGGAAGTCTTCACCAGTGACTGTCTAAAGGAGTATTCACTGGATAAGATCGTTGAAATGGGTAAAGGCAGTTTGATTATTCATCGTTTTGATAATAAGGAAGAAGCTCTGATCTGGCTTTCCCGAGAAGGATTTAACTCTCAGGAGCGAAAGCTGCTGGCCTAAGCAGTCTTTTGGGATGTATCTTTGCATTCCTGCATTCCTGCATTCCTGCATTCCTGCATTCCTGCATTCCTGCATTCCCTTTAATGTCTTTTTTCTATCGTTTATGTCATTCATTGACCAATTTCGGTAGTTGGTCGTTATAGCCTCCATTTTTTGTCTGATATCATGTTCACTGTAATAGCCCTGTCGGCAGTATCTGTAGATACCTGTATGTCTAAGCGAGAATAATCAAAATTAAAAAGGAGTCCGCTTTGTTAAAGAAAACCCGAATCAGTTTGGCTGTCGCATTGGCCACGTCACTGTTGGCACATGCGTCCGCGTTTGCTAGCGCAACCGATGAAAACTTTACCCACATTTATACCCAGGAATGGCAGTGGCGTCAGAATCAGGAAACTGTTAATGAAGACAGTGGCAGTGCTATAGTACCGAGTCACTTACCTTCAGTTACACCAGCAGCAGAGCAAAAAAAGCTGAAGCGGTGGCTTGATGTGCAAAAGCAACTTGCTGCTTTGGATCTAAGTCAGCTAACTGGCCAAAATTTGGTGAATTATCAGGTCTACAAAGCGCAAATTGATGCGCTGGTGGCTGCGCAACAGTTTCGTATGTACGAAAAGCCCATTGAGGGTGACACTGCCTTTTGGACCAACATCACCTACATTGCCGAAGGTACCTTCCATACAGAACAGGACTATCGTAACTACCTGACTTTACTGACAGATATGCCGCGCTATTTTAATGAGCAAATCGACAATATGCGTGCAGGATTGGCCCGTGGTTTTACGCCGCCTAAAGTATCCATGCTTGGGAAAGATGCAACAGTTGCCGCGGTGGCTGAATTAAAAGATGGCAGCAAGTCCGGCTACTTTGCACCGTTTGAACATTTCCCTGGCACCTTCTCTGAAACGTTAAAGCAAGAGCTGACAAAGAAGGGAAAACAGGTTATCGAAGCTGCGGTGATCCCGGCGCATAAAACCTTACTGACATTTTTACAGCAGGATTATATTCCAGGGGCTCAACCTTCCCTGGCGGCTTATGATCTGCCGGACGGAAAAGCCTTTTATCGCTCGCAGATAAAGGAATACACCACGCTGGATATGACGCCAGAAGAGATCCACAAAGTGGGCCTGGCTGAGGTGAAGAAGATCCGCGAACGTATGGCCGTGATCATGCACGAGGTACAGTTCGATGGCAGCCTGCGTGAGTTTTTGGATTTTCTGCGCAGTGACCCGCAATTTTATGTGGCTAAGCCGCAGGATCTGCTCGATCGCGCCGCCTGGATCGCCAAAGAGTTTGACGGCAAAGCCAGTGACTGGTTCGGCCGTTTACCGCGTAGTCGTTTCGCTATTATTCCTGTACCAGACAGTATTGCGCCTTATTACACTGCTGGTCGTGGCGGCCCGGGTGTGTATCTGGTGAATACCTACAACCTGCCGGCGCGGCCTTTATATTCGCTGCCTGCACTAACATTGCATGAGTCTGCCCCGGGGCATGCGTTCCAGATGCCGTTAGCGAACGAAAACGAAGACCTGCCAGACTTCCGCCGACAAAGCTATATTTCTGCCTTTGGCGAGGGATGGGCGCTATATTCTGAAGCCCTGGGCGAGGAAATGGGCATGTACCATACGCCATACGAATTATTCGGTATGCTCAGCTATCAGATGTGGCGAGCCTGTCGTTTAGTGGTAGATACAGGTATTCATGCCAAGGGCTGGACCCGTAAACAGGCACAGGACTTTATGGCAGATAATACCGCCTTATCTACCCATGAAATCACCACCGAGGTGGATCGTTATATCGCCTGGCCAGGGCAGGCGTTGTCTTACTACCTGGGCGAAATGACCATGTTCAAAGTACGCGAAAAAGCCGAAAAGGCCCTGGGTGAGAAGTTCGATATCCGCAACTTCCACGATACTGTGTTAGAACTTGGCTCGGTGCCACTGCCAGTGCTGGAAGCGCGTATTGATCGCTTCATCGCCGAAGGCGGTAAGTCACCCTACGCCAACTAGCGAAAACGTCGCGAGAGCAGTAGTTTGCCAATATAAAAAAGCCTGCATGATGCAGGCTTTTTACTGAGTTGAGTGTGCGAGTGTTTTTTACACTTCGAGATAATCCAGGATCCCTTCGGCGGCTTTGCGGCCTTCGTCAATGGCGGTTACCACCAAATCAGAACCACGCACCATGTCGCCACCTGAGAAGATTTTTGGATTCGATGTCTGGAAGGCAAATTTACCGTTTGCAGGTGCGCGTACGCGACCTTTTTCATCCAGAATAATGCCGTAATCGGCAAACCAGTTGGCCGGGCTTGGCTGGAAACCAAAGGCGATAATCACCGCATCCGCTTCAAGGATATGTTCAGACCCTGGCACCTGCTCCGCGTTGCGACGACCGCTGGCATCCGGCGCCCCCATTTGGGTTTTGACGAAACGTACGCCTTTGGCGTTGCCTTCGGCGTCCACAGCGATATCCAGTGGCTGCAGGTTAAAGCGGAAATCTACGCCTTCTTCACGGGCATTTTGTACTTCGCGGCGTGAACCAGGCATAGCCTCTTCATCACGTCGGTAAGCACAAATCACCGTTTCAGCCCCTTGACGAATAGCTGTACGTACGCAGTCCATGGAGGTATCTCCACCGCCTAAGACCACGACCTTTTTGCCCGCCATGTTGATGTAATCATCTGGATTAGTTTCTAAGCCCATGGTTTTGTTGGTATTGGCAATCAGGTAAGGCAGAGCTTCATATACACCATTGGCTGATTCGTTGTCGAAGCCGCCTTTCATGTACTTATAGGTACCCATGCCCAGGAATACCGCATCGTATTCATCCAGTAATTGCTGGAACGGAATGTCCTTGCCGATTTCGGTATTGAGTACAAACTCAACGCCCATCTCGGTGAAGATTTCGCGACGCAGTTTTACCACGTCTTTTTCCAGCTTGAAGGAAGGAATACCGAAGGTCAGCAGACCGCCGATTTCCGGGTATTTATCAAATACCACAGGTTTGACCCCGTTACGCACCAGAATGTCGGCACAGGCCAGGCCGGCAGGGCCAGCACCTACAATCGCGACTTTTTTGTCGGTGGGGATCACGCCGCTCATATCCGGACGCCAGCCCATTTTAAAGGCGGTGTCGGTAATGTATTTTTCAATGCTGCCAATGGTCACGGCACCAAAGTCTTCGCTCAGGGTACAGGCGCCTTCACACAGACGGTCCTGAGGACAGACGCGGCCGCACACTTCCGGCAGGCTGTTGGTTTTGTGGGAAAGCTCGGCCGCTTCGAGGATCTTGCCCTCATTCGCCAGTTTCAGCCACTGTGGAATATAGTTGTGTACCGGACACTTCCACTCACAGTAGGGGTTACCACAATCCAGGCAGCGGTCCGCCTGGCCCTCTGTCTGCGATTGCGACAGGGGCTGGTAGATTTCTGCAAATTCGCTTTTACGTACGATGATCGGCTTTTTCGGCGGATCGATACGTTCAACGTCGACAAACTGATATACGTTTTTAGCCATGTTTAACTTCTTCCCCTACTTATTGTGCCTGCACGCGCAGTTCTGCCGATGAGCGACTGATATGACCCAGCAGGTTATTCACATTGCTGGTTTTGGGTTTTATCAATCGGAACTTAGACAGCTGTTCTGCGAACTGGGTCAGCAGCATTAATGCATGCTCACTTCCGGTTTCTTCGTAGTGTTGATTAATCAGACCACGCAGATGTTCAGAGAGGATCACCTTGTCTTCAATACCTAAAATTTCTACCAATTCATCGTTCACACGGTTTTCCAGGTCGCCAAACTCATCGTACAGATAAGCAAAACCACCTGTCATACCGGCTCCGAAGTTAACACCAACCGGACCGAGTACGGCTATTATACCGCCGGTCATGTATTCGGCACCGTTATCACCGATACCTTCAACCACGGCTGTGGCACCCGAGTTACGGACACCGAAACGTTCACCCGCACGGCCAGCGGCAAACAATTTTCCGCCAGTCGCACCATACAAACAGGTGTTACCCATGATGGCACTTTGGTGCGGGTTAAAGCTAATGTTGCTGGGTGGGTGGATCACCAGCTTACCGCCAGTCATACCTTTACCTACGTAGTCGTTGGCGTCGCCAATCAAGCGCATTTCCAGACCACCGGCATTCCATACACCAAAACTTTGTCCGGCCGTTCCTGTCAGTTGGATGCTGATGGGGTCGTCTGCCATGCCCTGGTTGCCATATAACTTGGCAATGGCACCAGATACCAGCGCGCCCACCGAGCGGTCAGTGTTGCGGATAGCATAAGCAAAGCGGCCGCCAGATTTAGCTTCAATGGCGTGTTTCACGTCATTAAGCATTTCCAGGTTCAGCTCACCTTTGTCCAGCGGTGCGTTTGTCACTTCTGAACAGAACAGGCGGGTATGCGAACCTTCGGTGGATTTGGCCAGAATTGGCGATAGATCCAGTTTGTTCTGACGGGCAGTATGGCCTTCTAATACTTCCAGCAGTTCAGTACGACCAATGATCTCTTCAAGGCTACGTACACCTATGCTGGCAAGAATTTCACGTACTTCCTGCGCGATAAACTTGAAGTAGTTCATCACCATTTCAGGTAAGCCGATGAAGTAGTTGTCACGCAGCTTTTTGTCCTGCGTCGCAACACCTGTCGCACAGTTGTTCAGATGGCAGATACGCAGGTACTTACAACCTAACGCCACCATAGGGCCGGTACCAAAACCGAAGCTTTCGGCCCCTAAAATCGCGGCTTTAACTACGTCTAAACCGGTTTTCAGACCACCGTCGGTTTGTACCCGCACTTTGTGGCGCAGGCCATTTTCTACCAGAGCCTGCTGAGTTTCCGCCAAACCAATTTCAAATGGGCTACCGGCGTATTTCACTGAGGTCAGTGGGCTGGCACCGGTACCGCCGTCATAACCAGAAATGGTGATCAGGTCAGCATAGGCTTTGGCCACACCTGTCGCAATCGTACCGACACCAGGTTCAGATACCAGTTTGACCGAAATCAGTGCATCTGGATTAACCTGTTTCAAATCGAAAATCAGCTGAGCCAAGTCTTCGATAGAGTAAATATCATGGTGTGGCGGTGGTGAAATCAGGGTCACGCCTGGCACGGAATAGCGCAGCTCGGCGATGTACTTGTTCACCTTGTCACCCGGTAATTGACCACCTTCACCCGGCTTGGCACCTTGGGCTACTTTAATTTGCAGCACGTTGGCGTTGACCAGATAGTGTGGGGTTACCCCAAAGCGACCTGAGGCCACTTGTTTGATTTTGGAGTTCTTCTCGGTGTTGAAACGCGCCGGATCTTCGCCGCCTTCACCCGAGTTAGACTGTCCGCCCAAGCGGTTCATGGCAATGGCCAGCGCTTCGTGGGCTTCCGGGCTCAAGGCACCGATAGACATGGCCGCGGTATCAAAACGTGGGAACAGCTTTTCTGCGGGTTCCACTTCGCTAACATCGATAGGCTGAGCATCGGCTTTAATTTTTAGCAGGTCACGGAAGTGCGCCGGGGCACGGCCGTTAACCAATTCTGCAAATTGCTGGTAATCGCTGTATTCGCCCGACACCACCGCTTTTTGCAGGGTGCTGACCACGTCCGGGTTGTAGGCGTGATATTCGCCACCGTGTACGTATTTGAGTAAACCGCCGTGGCTCATATGTTTGCGCTTCAGCCAGGCAATTTTAGACAGGTTCATCTGATCCTGTTCAAAGTCGGAGAAGTCTGCACCTTGTAGACGGCTGGGTACGCCTTTAAAGCAAAGCTCAACCACCTCTTTATTGATACCGACCGCTTCAAACAGTTTGGAACTACGGTAACTGGCGATGGTGCTAATGCCCATCTTCGACATGATTTTGTACAAGCCTTTGTTGATACCTTTACGGTAGTTCAGTACAGCTTGCATGGTATCCACTGCCATCTCGCCTTTTTCTGCCATTTGTTCAATGGTTTCATAGGCCAGGAACGGATAAATTGCTGTCGCACCCAGGCCCAGCAACACAGCAAAGTGGTGCGGGTCACGGGCTGAGGCGGTTTCTACTACTATGTTAGAGTCACAACGCAGAGCCTTTTCGACCAAACGGCGTTGAACCGCACCCACCGCCATGGCGGCTGGGATTGGCAGTTTACCCTGGGCGATCTTGCGATCACTTAAGATCACAAACACGGTTTTCTTATGGCGAACCAGATCTTCCACTTCGTCACACACGCGTAAAATCGCGGCTTCTAAGCCTTCAGACGGTTCGTAGTTCAGATCCACCGTTTCTGAGTAATAGTACTCAGGATCGAATTCTCTTAACTGCTTCAGGTCTGTGTACATCAGGATAGGTGATGAGAACAGTACCCGGTTGGCGTAGCCCGAAGTTTCGTTAAATACGTTTTGCTCACGACCAATACAGGTGGCCAGCGACATGACGTGGCTTTCACGTAAGGGGTCGATAGGCGGGTTGGTGACCTGAGCAAACTGTTGACGGAAATAGTCGTAAACCGTGCGCTGTTTCGAAGACAGCACCGCCATTGGGGTGTCGTCACCCATGGAGCCAACGGCTTCCTGACCATCATTCGCCAGAACCTTGATGACCTGCTGGATCTCTTCATAGCTGTAATTAAACAGCTTATGGTAAGTGGCCATGGTGTCATCGTCGAAAGAGCGCTGGCCAATCAGGCTGGCATCGCATTTTTCGATAGGTAACAGACGTTTGATGTGTTTATCCAGCCACTCACGATAAGGGTGGCGGGCTTGTAAATCTTCGTCGATCTCTTTGGTACGCCAGATCTTGCCGTTGTAAGTATCTACTGCAAGCATCTCGCCGGGGCCAACACGGCCTTTCTCGACCACTTCATCTTCACGGTAATCCCAGATACCTACTTCGGAAGCCAGGGTAATAAAACCGTCTTTAGTGATGACGTAACGCGCCGGACGCAAACCGTTGCGATCCAGGTTACAGGCTACGTGGCGACCATTGGTCAATACGATACCGGCTGGACCATCCCACGGCTCCATGTGCATGGAGTTAAATTCGTAGAAGGCACGCAGATCGCTGTCCATGGTGCTGTTGTTTTGATATGCGGGCGGCACCAGTAAACGCATGGCACGGAACAAGTCCATACCGCCAGCCAGGAACAGTTCCAGCATATTGTCTAATGAAGACGAGTCAGAACCCGTTTCATTTACGAAAGGCGCACCATCATGTAAATCCGGCAGCAATGGAGTGCTGAATTTATAAGTACGGGCCTTGGCCCAGTCGCGGTTACCGCGAATGGTATTAATTTCACCATTATGCGCTAAGAAGCGGAAAGGCTGAGCCAATGGCCACTTAGGCAAAGTATTGGTGGAGAAACGTTGGTGGAATACGCAAATCGCAGATTCCATGCGTGAATCAGCCAAATCCAAATAAAATTTTGGCAGATCCTTCGGCATCACCAGGCCTTTATAGATGGTGACCAGGTTGGATAAACAGGCAATGTAAAACTCTGGATCTTGTTCCAGACGTTTCTCTGCGCGGCGGCGGGCCATAAACAGGCGGCGTTCCAGATCACGTTTGCGCCATCCGGTCGGAGAATTAATAAATACCTGTTCAATCTGCGGAACGCAGGTAGCGGCCAGATCACCCAGCACAGAATGGTCGGTGGGCACTACGCGCCAGCCAACGACTGTCAGGGTTTCTTTCTCCAGTTCTTCATTAACGACCTGACGGGCCTTTTCTGCCAGAACTTTGTCCTGGTTTAGAAAGACCATGCCGACGCCGTATTTTTTTGCCAGCTTCCAGCCGTTCTCTTCCGCGATTTCACGGAAAAATCCATCGGGTTTCTGCAATAGCAGACCGCAACCGTCACCGGTTTTACCGTCGGCTGCAATACCACCACGATGTTGCATCCTGTCTAATGCGTGAATAGCTGTGGTGACCAGACGGTGACTTACTTCACCCTGGGTGTGGGCAATTAAGCCAAAGCCACAGTTATCCCGTGATTCATTAGGATTATATAAACTCATTAATTGTAAACTCCTTCAACCATCGACTGGCAAAGTCGTGTTGCTATCTAACTTGTTGTGGCGGCAGTGTTGGGTGGGGTATCAGATTGACTTCTATGGTCAATTTATTCTTGGATACCGACTGCTTCTTATTATTATGATTCGCCTGAATGTTTGCCGGTGCTTTCTGTCTTACACCGAATCTTTATTCACTATTCTTCAGCGGGCCGTACAACATACTCAGTTCACTGAAAGAAATCAATTCTTGAGAACTTTAATTCAATATAATTTTATTATTAGCTCTGCACTTTGTTTATTTATCCTTAATAAACATAGGCTTGAGAAGACGTTTCAGGCCTGATTCTGAATGACTCCAAAAAGGCGATTTGTGCTGCCTTTTTTCTCTTTTAATTACATTCTTCCCAAATGATACGAATTCGGTAACGCAGAGTGGCTTTTGTTTAAAGGAATAAATATCCTTTTTTTGTGAATAAAAATTTATTTTTTTGAGGTCTTTAGCGGGTTCTGATGTGCCCGACAAGGAGAAGTAAGAGACCAGAAGATATATGCTTTAGGTTAAATTATGACCAATTGCGTCAGGCGGGGCAAGCGCTAGATGGGAAATCTGCCCTGATTATTCTGTGAGCATCAGGAATTTTCCACAGACTTCCATGCTATAGTGCTAACTCTCTGACAGTGAAGCACTTTCGACTTATTATAAGAGAACCATTTAATAGCAGCTTAACCAACTGGTAAAAGGTTATAAGCAGGCCGGATTTTTTAGCTTTGTTTATTAATTCACCAGCGCTGGGTGTCGGCCGGTAAAGTCAATTCATCCTAATTTTAAGAGTGAATGCTTATACATTGGAGATGCATATATGAATGGAACTAGATTTTTATGAAATTAACCTAAAACAGTTGGTTAAGCCATGTTGACCAAAAATGCAATCTTGCTAGGATTGCCGCCTGTTTTACGTGCCACATGTAGGAATTGTTATGTCTGCACCTAAACCTACCGAACATTGGGCCATCCGCATTGCTGAGTTATTTAATCGGGTGGGTACGCTGAAAGTCGGTGTTGTTTTTGTATTTTTAACGCTGGTTTTTACCCTGGTAGGTTCCTACGTGGTGAGAATTAATATCAGCGGTGAAGTGGAACTGGAAGACTTCTTCAGCGCCGTTATCCTGACCATGCTCAGTGCCCCCTGGGTGCTGTTCTTTTTCAGCGAGCTGGTGAAGCAGCTCGAGCAGTCACGTCGCAGCCTCAAAGAGGTGGTGAGTCAGCTAGAAAGTCTGCGGGAAGAAGATGTCCTGCTTAACCGTGAACTGCAAAACAATATCAAACAGCTGAATCATGAGATTGAGCAGCGCAAGAATGCGCAATTAGAGCGTGAGGCGCTGTTTGCCGAGCTGGAAAAAGAAATTCAGGATAAGTCGGAAAAAGAACAGCAGGCTCAGCATTTATCCATGCTGCTACGCTCAATCATCGATGCTTCACCGGATTTAATTTATTTCCGTAATGAAGAAGGTCGATTTGAAGGATGTAACCGTGTTGCAGAGCAAATGACGGGGAAATCTGAAATGGAGTTGATCGGATTGACGGCTTATGAAGTCTTCGATGAAGAACTGGCCCGTCAGGTTGTTGCTGCTGATCAGGAAGTGCTGGAGACAAACCGTGGTGTAACCGAAGAGTTGTGGCTACGTTTTGCCGATGGCCGTCGCCGATACTATGAAATGTGCCGGGTTCCTTTCTTTGATCCGGATGGCCGCCGATTAGGTTTGCTGGCCTTTGGCCGGGATATGACAGAGCGTAAACAAGCAGAAGTCGCGCTGGCTAAGGCAAGTAAAGACCGAACGGCATTTATCGCGACCATTAGTCATGAATTGCGTACGCCGCTAAACGGCATTGTTGGCTTAAGCCGCATGTTGCGCGATACCAAGCTGACAACCGAGCAATTTAACTGGGTCAGCACTGTTTACGCCAGCGCCATTACTTTGGGGAACATCTTCAACGATATTATCGATCTGGACAAATTAGATCGCGGTCGTTTAGAGCTGAGTTTGAAAACCGTTTCTCTGCGCGATTTTACTGCGGAGATATCCAGCATCATTGAACTGTTGGCGGCAGATAAAGGCCTGATATTTGAATCGCAGATTATCGATCCGCTGCCCATGAACGTTGAGGTAGACGGCACGCGTTTACGTCAGATCCTGTGGAATCTGTTGTTTAACGCGGTGAAATTCACCCAGAAAGGGAAAGTCTGCCTGAGTGTTGAAGCTAAAGAACAGTCGCCAGGCGTCAGTCTGGTGAAATTTAAGGTCAAAGATACCGGTGTTGGCATCCCCAAAGAAGAGCTGGATAAGATCTTCGCTATGTATTATCAGGTGGATCATCCTGACCATAAAAGTGCCACAGGTACCGGTATTGGTTTGGCGATATGTAAAGAGATGGTGTCGCTGATGAAAGGTGACATTAAAGTTAGCAGTGTCGTCGGCGAAGGCACCTGTTTTACCGTTGAGTTGCCTGCACATATCAGCAATAAACCATTGCAACTGGAAGAATTGAAGGTGACTGGCCTGAATATCCTGATGGTCGAAGATATCGAGCTGAATGTGATGGTCGCCAAAGCCCTGCTGGAGAAGTTGGGACAGAAGGTGGATGTGGCCATGACAGGTCAGGAAGCCTTAGATAAAGCCCGTAAGCATCAGTACGATTTGATTCTGCTGGACATTCAGTTACCGGATATGACCGGCTTCGATGTGGCAAATGTACTGCATGAAGAAGGTTTGGTGGAACAAACGCCTTTGGTCGCCATGACCGCCAATGTGATCAAAACCCGCCAGGAATATCTGGATAATGGTATGGACGATATTATTGCCAAACCGGTGAAAAAGAGTAGGGTAATTGAAGTTTTTAACCGTTTGTTTGATGAGCAGCCTGTGACACATTCTTTACCCGTAGACGAACCAGACAACAGTGGTCTGGACGCAATTTTAGATTTGGAATTACTGGACATGTTGGTGGATACCATTGGTCATGAAATGGTGCGCACCAGTGTGAAAGTATTCCAGGATAATATTCCTGAATATATGGAAATTCTGCAGCTTAACCTCAGTGCAAATGAAAAAGATGAAGTCTGTAGCCAGGCCCATAAAATCAAAGGTGCAGCAGGATCCGTTGGCTTAGCTCGGGTGCGTAAGATTGCCAATGATATCCAGCAGGGGGATCACCCGGCCTGGTGGCAGAATGTACATGACTGGGTTGAGAATCTGCAAAATGCATTGAGTCAGGACATTGATAAACTCAATGACTGGCTGAATCAGCAAAATATCGATGATTAACCAAAAGGCGCTTTAGGCGCCTTTTTTGTGGGTTAAACATTATCAGTTGAGGACTTAACTTAATATCTGGGATTCAGTCATGGGAGCGCACTGATGGGACTTCAGGTAGTGAAGGCCATGTATTATGAAACGTAATCCGATATAACTGACCATCAGTGTGGCAAAAATAAGCTCGATTTGACCGGCCCTTGTCATCCAGAATCCCAGTGAGCTAAAAATGCTGATGTTTGCTATCGGTTTACTTGCCATTAGCAGTGCCGTAGCGCTGATGACAAATGGAAAGGTGAGCGCGGCAAATGCCGGGCTAAACGGCTGGCGCAGAAGCTTAAACAGACCAAGATATACCAGCAGTGTCATTTGCAAGGCGCAAACGACGAACAGGATAATCAGTCCAGGCTCGGGTGCAGACTCAACACTAAGGTAACCCGCTAGACATAAACTTACTGGGGCCGCCAGTATAGCCAGCGCTGGCAGGTTGTCTGTTGCCAGCGTGGATACAAAGGTTAAGCGAAACCAAACCGCGGGCATTAACACTGATAGATTGAGTAAACCTAGCCAAAACATCAGTTTGGCGATGCCTGATAACGCCTCATCAGGTACTGTCAGGGCGGAAACTACCATGCCGACACAAGGTACAAACCATCCCGGCATAATCTGATTCCAGTCCCGCAAATAACAGCGAAAGCCAAGGAAGCCAGCGAATAAAAGCAGGTGTGTCGACAATGCCAGTAGCCAAATAGTTGTAGCAATTTTACCTAAGCCTATCTGCGTCAGAGCGTTGGCGATAAACATCCCGCTCATACACAAGGCGGGCAGACTTGCACCTGCCTGAGGGTGAGATAACTCTGTAATGATGCGCTTAGGTGAAAATGCAAATTTCAGGAGTACGGGGGATAAGATCAGCAGGGCGACGAGGGCACCGGTGAGTTGTAGTTCGCCTTTGGCCATTAACTGTGAATCCCAGCAACGGGATAAACCTGCAACGGCTAATGACAGGGAGGCGAGCGCCGTTGGCGTATGTTGGCAGTGTTGTCTAAGCATGAGTAACCGTCAGGCTGTTGAATACGGGGTAAAGATACTCCTGTGTGATTGGTTAAAATATCGATATAATTTTCACATAGTGTTTAATAAAACTATATGGTGAGTGAAATGTTAAGGATAACTGCACGACAGCTTGAAGCGTTTAGCGCCATTGCCCGCTATGGTAATTTGACCGACGCCTCTGCGGCTTTGGGCCTGACAAAAGGTGCGCTATCACAGTCGTTAAAACTTCTGGAACAGCATTTAGGCACGCTCTTATTTGAGCGTATCCATCCTTATTTGAAGCTCAATAGTGAAGGTCAGGCCATTCGTGCACAGGTGGATGATTTACTGAGTCAGCTGCAGGTATTGGAAGGCACTTTTGTTCGTGGTGGTGTGCAAGGACAACTGCGTTTGGGGGCCAGCCAAACCATTGGCAATTATCTGATGCCCGGATTAATGGCCTTTTGTCAGCGGCAGGGGATGCCTATGGCTGACATGCATATTGCCAATACCCATTCACTGGCCAGTATGTTGCAAAATGCCGAGCTGGATGTGGCCCTAGTCGAAGGCGTGTGTGCTGAGGCTGATTTGGAACAACTGCCCTGGTTTGAAGATAAGATGCTGTTGATCACATCAACCAAGCATCCTCTGGCCAATCAATATATCGATTTTGAGGCCTTGAATAACCAGAGTTGGGTGTTACGGGAACAGGCCTCGGGTAGTCGGCAGCAGTTTAACCAGCGACTTTATCCAAGGCTATCGGATGTCGCTCAAATTCACGAATTGAATAGTCTTGAAGCCATTGTCAGTGCGGTTGCCGCAGATCTGGGGATCAGCTTTATTTCTGAGTTAGCTATACGGCATCAGCCAGACATTGCCACAGTGACTTTACCTGAGACATTTGCACGGCCATTGACCATGGTCTGGCGCAAAGGCAAATATCAAAGTCCGGTATTTAAACAATTTGTCCGTTTGGCCAGAGAATACGTCGAGCCTGCGGCAGAGTAACCGCAGGCGACAGACACTAGCGTTGTGAGGTTATGGACGGTCTTGCAGGCGACGTTGTTTGAAATCTGAATCCTGTAGCCATACCGGCCAATCCTGATTATTACCCAGAGTCAGCATAATCTGACCAATCAGATCCAAATCCTGTTTTACGCCACCCAGACTCCAGCTAGGATCATAATCGTCAGCCGCTTTGTGATACTTATGGGCAATATAGTCCGGATCGGTATCGCCCAGGCTCATAAATAGCAGGCCAGGTACGCCTTGCTGAGCTAAGGCAAAATGATCAGAACGGAACATTAACCCATTTTGTGGACGCGGGTCAGGTTTGACTGTGCGGCCCTGTGTTTGCGTCGCGTCTCTGAGATAGCTTTCCAGGGACGAAACCTTGTTGCCGTATTGCAGTATATAATCGACGCCGTCATTAACGTTCATACCGTCAATATTTAAGAATGCCACCAGATTTTTGCTCGGTACCGGCGGGTTTTGAGCGAAATGGGTTGCGCCGATTAAGCCGGTTTCTTCGGCGGTAAAGGCAGAAAACATCAGGGTACGTTGATTGGGCTGAGTCAGACTGCGTTGTTTCAGGGTACGGGCCAATGCCAATACTCCGGCCACGCCAGAGGCGTTATCCACCGCACCATTCAAATACACAGTTTTACCGTCTTCAACGGTTTCGCCCAGGTGATCCCAGTGAGCATGCAGTACCACCCATTCATTCGGATACGCAGTACCAGGTAAAATCGCCCCAACATTTTGTGAACTGGCCATTTCGATGCTGGAATCCAGGTTCAGGTTAGCTTTTTGCTTTAACGTCACTGGCGTGAAGTTTTTAGCTAAAGCAGATTCTTTCAAGGTCTCAAAATCCAGTCCGCTGGCGGCAAAAATTTTGTCTGCGACCGGGCGCTGAATCCAACCCATTACCCCTACCTGGGAGAGGTTTTTGTTGTTGTCGACCAGAGTAAACTTCGTGTTGGTATTGGAGTTTTCAACCACGCCCCAAGGATAGGCCGCTGGGGCGGTTTCATGCACAATAAATACGGCTTTCGCACCCTGACGGGCCGCTTCTTCGTACTTATAAGTCCAGCGTCCATAATAGGTCATGGCATTACCGGTAAACAGGTCAGGATCCTGAGTGGCAAAGCCTGGATCGTTTACCAGCACAATCACCGTTTTGCCCTTTACATCTGTGTTGGCATAGTCATTCCAGCCGTATTCCGGGGCATTGATGCCGTAGCCGACAAAGACGATATCGTTGTCCTTGAGCTGGATATGTGGATTAATCTGCTGGGTGCGGGCGGTAAACTCACTGCCGTTTTTGAAGTGTAAATCTCCTACCTGTAATTGCATGTTCTGGTCAGCGGTGATTTTCGCCATGGGAACAGCCTGGGTGTAGCTGTCACCAAAGGCTGGCTGTAAACCCATCTGTTTGAATGCAGCTGTCAGGTAAGCAATGGTCTTCGTTTCACCATCAGATAAAGGAGCTCGACCCTGGAAGGCGTCACTGGCGAGAATTTTGACATCCTGACGATACTGATTTAAATCCAATTGATCGGCTAGCTGGGATGCAGCCATTACCTGGGTAGAAGCTGCCACGAGAAGCCCGGCAGCAAGGGCGAGATGTTTACGAATCATGATACAACTGTCTCGATAAAGGTGAGCTTAGCAGTCTAATTAACTCTGCCAATTGTCGCCATGCCGTTGAGATCAGTGTCGCGGATTTTAGGGTAGATAACTCACATTAAAAACAATGTTGCTGTGCCTAAAAAGGCGAAGATACCAATAACATCTGTCACTGTGGTGAGGATAACACTGCCTGCCAGCGCTGGGTCGATTTTAAGGCGTTTCATGATCATTGGCAGAGTCGCACCCGCAACACCCGCAACCACCATGTTGATCATCATCGCAAAGGCGATAATGGCACCCAGGGTAATGTCCTGTTTCCAGATAGCGATCACTGATGCAATGAGTACCGCCCAGATCAGACCGTTAAAGAAGCCAATGGCTAATTCTTTACTGATCAGTGAGTTTGCATTGCCTTTATTGACGTGGCCGAGCGCCATACCGCGAATGACCAGAGTCAGGGTCTGGTTACCGGCAACGCCACCCATAGAGGGCACAATCGTATTGAGGATAGCTAGCACAGCTAACTGACTAAGTGTTGCCTCAAACATATCACTGACGGCGGCAGCCATCAGCGCGGTGATCAGGTTGACACCTAACCAGATCGAACGACGTTGGGTACTTTTTAGTACTGGTGCAAAGGTATCTTCTTCGTCATCCAAACCCGCCATACTCATCATCGAGTGTTCGGCATCTTCACGGATAATATCAACGACGTCATCAATGGTGATACGGCCGAGTAAGCAACGTTCATCATCTACGACAGGCGCAGATACCCAGTTATAGCGCTCAAACATTTTAGCGATTTCACTGTCACTCATATTGACCGGGATGGCGATGGCATCCTCGTTCATGAGTTCTTCCACCTGCGCTTCCGGGTTTGCGGTTAACAGACGTGTGACCGCAACTGTGCCCACCAGTTTGTCGTTACGGTTGACGACGTAAAATTCGTCGGTGTTTTCGGGGATTTCGCCTTTGAGACGCAAATAACGCAGGATGACATCTACTGACACTTCCGGGCGCAAGGTGATGGTGTCGGTATTCATGATGAAACCGGCGGTATCTTCGCCGTAAGAGAGTGCTGCCTCGGCACGATGGCGATCTTGCTCGTCCATCGAGCGCAGTACGTCCTGAGAGACATTGTCAGGCAGGCTCGACAGGGTTTCTACCAGGTCGTCCGTATCCATGTCTTCGAGAGCGTCGGCTAGCTTCTCTGGCAACATTAAACGGACAATGCCGTTACGTACGTCTTCTGATAACTCTTCTAGTACGTCACCGTGAAAATCTGGATCGATTAGCTGCCAAATGTCGCTTCGGGCCTTACTTGGGCTGGACTCCAGCAGTAAGGCAATATCGCAGGGCGGCATGTCATGCAGCAATTTACGCACATGCACAAACATCCCCTGAGACAACGCATCGTTGACTGCCTGGAGTGAGCTGTGAGCAGTTTTGCTTTCAAGGGCTTCTGACATGGACCTTTCCTGGATCGCAAGCTATTGATTTTGTTTTGCTAGTTTAGTGTATGGCTGACACAAGGTCAGCTTCTATTTGTGGATAGAGAGAACTGAATGGTTAAGACTTGAGCAAAGTAACCTGATAATGTGAATTTATTCGGCTTCGTTGAAGCGTTCAGCTATCAGTTTTTCGATAGCTTTCATTGCGCTTTCAGCATCTGGACCTTCACTGATCACGTCTACTTCTTTGCCTTGATTACCTTCTAACATCATCAGACCCAGTACACTATTAGCGGAAGCGGTTTTCTCGCCTAGTCTCAGGGTCATTTGTGCATCAAATTGGTTGGCCAGTTGCACCAGTTGTGTGGCTGCACGGGCATGGAGGCCTAATTTGTTGACAATGAGTAGCTTTTTTTCCAAACGCATTAACGATTGAGTTCCCTGTGTCGTATCTGGACATCAGGATGCGCATTTTTGAAATGTTTGGCAAGACATTCAGCGATATAAACCGAGCGGTGTTGACCACCGGTACAACCAATGGCAACCGTCACGTAACTGCGATTATTGCGTTCCAGATGTGGCAACCAGGTGGCGATTAGATTCTGAATTTGCCAAATGAATTTGGTCACTATTGGCTGGGATCCCAAAAATGTCTCTACCGGACCGTCTAATCCTGTCAGGTGTTTTAGGTCTGCTTCCCAGTGTGGGTTTGGCAGAAAGCGAGCATCAAACACATAGTCTGCATCTTTGGGAATACCGTGTTTAAAGCCAAAGGATTCAAAAATCAGCACCAAGCGAGAGCTTTTTTTACCTAGAATCCGTTCGCGTACCAGTTCAGCCAGCTGATGCACACTGAGTTTATCTGTATCCAGATATAAATCGGCTCGTTCAACGATAGGCGAAAGCAAATGGCTTTCAGCCACGATGGCATCGGTAAGCGACTTGTTATGCTTAGAAAGGGGGTGTAAGCGGCGCGTTTCGCTAAAGCGTTTGATCAACATGTCATCACTGGCATCCAGATACAGGATGGTGACTTCCCAGTTCGTGGATGGCAGGTAGTCTAGGATTTCTACCAGCTCTTCAGGTTGTTTGGGCAGGTTGCGCACATCAATGCTAACGGCAATCTGGTCATATTCATCTGCCACTGTATGGGTCAGAGTGGGTAGCAGATTAACCGGGATATTGTCGACGCAGTAATAGCCTAAATCTTCCAGTGCTCTTAACGCGATGGATTTGCCTGAACCAGAACGGCCACTGATGATGATCAGTTTCATGCGCAGATTATCTCGTAGAGCGATTCCGCCGTGTCGGCATGACGTAAGGCTTTAAGGATATCTTTGTCACTTAGTTTTTGCGCCACCATGGCCAGGGTTTGCAAATGTCCCTGGGCCTGATCTTCAGGAACCAGAATGGCGAAGAAAATATCAACGGGTTGATTATCAATAGCATCGTAGGAGATCGCGGCATCGCTAGTGACCAGCGCACAAAATGGCTTTGGCAGGCCTGCTAAACGTCCATGGGGAAGGGCTATGCCATTACCGATTCCGGTGCTGCCCATTTTTTCCCGGCCCATTAAACTGGCGAGTATGGTTGCCTGATCGATTTCTTCTATATGTTCATCGGCGAGTTTACTGATGATTTCAAGGATGCGTTTTTTGCTAGTGCCCTGAACTGCACACAAGGTGCAGTCAGGGGAAAGTATGTCTTTAATGTCCATTCATGACCTATGAGCCTAGTGGCGCTTTATTTTTTCCTTGTGTTTCAGCACTTGTCGATCCAGTTTGTCGATCAAACTATCGATGGCCGCATACATGTCCTCGTGCTCAGATAACGCAAAGACTTCCGTTCCATTAAGGTGTAATTTGGCTTCCGCCTTTTGAATAAGCTTTTCGACGTTAAGAATGACATGAACATTGTTGATATGATCGAAGTGTCTTTCTAACTTAGTGAACTTGCTGTCCACGTATTCTCTCAACGAATCAGTGATTTCGACATGATGACCAGTAAGGTTGATTTGCATATTGCGTCTTCCTTCTTGTTCGGCCTATAACAGACTCTTACGCTGGTTTGACGGTGGGATCGACAAGGACTCCCGGTATTTTGCTATTGTCCGCCGAGCAACCATAATGCCTTGATCGGCTAACAATTGGGCAATCTTGCTGTCACTGAGTGGCTTAGTTGGCTTTTCAGCGGCAACGAGTTTCTTAATCAATGCCCTAATCGCTGTTGAGGAACACTCACCACCTGTTTCCGTCGCGACATGGCTAGAGAAGAAATACTTCAATTCAAAAATACCCCGTGGGGTATGCATGTATTTTTGGGTTGTGACCCGAGAAATCGTAGATTCATGCATATCTACCATTTCTGCGACATCATTTAACACCATTGGTTTCATCATTTCCGGACCGTGCTCAAAAAAACCAATCTGTTGCTGAACGATACAGTTGGCTACTTTAAGTAACGTCTCGTTACGACTCTCCAGGCTCTTGATAAACCACTTCGCTTCCTGCATATGGGAGCGAATAAACTGGCTGTCGCTGCTGTTTCTGGCATTACGGCTTAGGGCCGCATACTGCTGGTTTACACTTAATTTGGGCAGGCTGTCGGGATTTAACTCTACAATCCAACGGCCGTTTTTCTTGGTTACCGATACATCCGGGATCACGTATTCAGGTTCGCCGGTAATCAGGGCACTGCCTGGGCGCGGATTGAGCGTTTGTAGCAGACGCATGACTTCGCGCAACTCTTCTTCTTTCAGTCGGGATTTACGCATCAACGTGCGATAGTCCTTGCTGCTGAGCAAATCAGCGTAGTCCTGAATCAGACGTTTTGCCTCTTCTAACCAGGGGGTATCGGCAGAAAATTGTTTTAGTTGCACCATCAGGCATTCCTGAGGGCTGCGGGAGCCTGAACCAATAGGATCGAACATCTGGATACGTTTCAGTACGCATTCGACTTCGTCCAGTTCCAGCTCTTCGATATCCAGACTTTGTAAAATATCTTCAGTGGTGACAGTCAGATAGCCCGACTCATCAATAGAGTCGATAATGGCGATAGCAATGGCTGTATCTGTTTCACTGAACGGGGTTAAACGCATTTGCCAGAGCAAATGGTCCTGAATATTTTCGGTGGTCTCGCCCTGAAAGACATTGTCTTCATCGCTGCCAATGCCTGGAGCAGGGGCGGATGAAGCGCTGTAGTACTCATCCCAGGTGCTATCGATCGGTAAATCTTCCGGCAATGCATTGCTTTCAAGGGCTTCTGAGCTCTCCAGCGACTCGCTGGACATGTCTGTGCTATCGCCCAGATCTGCGCCTTCGTTACCTTTTAATGCATTTTCAGCACTGGCTTCTATGGATTCATCAATTTCCAACAACGGGTTTGATTCCAGCGCTTCCTGAATTTCCTGTTGCAGATCCAGGGTCGACAGTTGCAACAGCCTGATGGCCTGTTGCAGCTGCGGAGTCATGGTCAGTTGTTGGCTAAATTTGAGTTGTAAAGAGGGTTTCATCTACTTCTTATTAATCTTTGAAAGCCAAGTAGTGGTAACTATATTCCTGTTGCTCTAACTATAGCCTGAATTGTTCACCCAGGTATACTTCCCGCACCTTCTTATTGTTCAGGACTTGTTCTGCACTACCTTCTGCTATGAGTTCACCGTGGCTGACAATATATGCCTTTTCGCATACATCCAGCGTTTCGCGCACGTTATGATCGGTGATTAGTACACCAATGCCTCGATCTTTGAGGTGCTGAATTATTTTCTTTATATCATTAACCGAAATCGGGTCAACTCCTGCAAAGGGTTCATCCAGCAAAATAAAGGTCGGGTTGGCAGCCAGTGCCCGGGCGATTTCTACACGACGGCGCTCGCCGCCAGAGAGACTCATCCCCAGACTATTACGTATATGATTTATATTAAATTCATCTAACAGGTTGTCGGCTTCAACTTCACGTTGCTCTTTATTTAAATCCTTGCGGGTTTGCAAAATCGCCATGATGTTTTGATGCACGGTCAGCTTACGAAAAATGGAAGATTCCTGCGGTAAATAACCAATGCCGTGACGTGCGCGCACATGCATCGGCTGCAGAGTAAGCTCTTGTTCATCGATATAAATCGTGCCGTTATCCAACGGTACCAGGCCGACAATCATGTAGAAAGTCGTGGTCTTGCCGGCGCCGTTAGGCCCTAACAATCCGACGATTTGCCCAGCGCTGACTTCAACGCTGACATCTCGTACAACCTGACGCGCCTTATAAGATTTGGCCAGATGAGTTGCTTTTAAGGTGCTCATCAGGGCTTATCTTCCTGGTTAGCCGGCTTCTCCGTGGTTTTGGGTTCAAATACCGTTACCACCTGTTTATCCTGCTTACCCTCAGCGACGACCTGCTCTTTTTGAATATTGAAGGTGATGCTGTCGGCTTTAACCATGCTGCCGTCCTGCTGTAACTCAGCATTGCCAGCCAGTGTCAGTAATTGCTCTTCCCAGCGGAATTCAATTTTATTGGCGCGGGCATTTACCCGATAGCCATCGTCCTGTACCTGGCTATAGGTGGCAGGTTTGCCTTCGGCAATAAATACTTCAACCTGCTCATCTTCGCCGGCGATAACCGTGACCTGATCGGCGTCGATGGCCAGGGTGCCCTGACGGATTTTTACATTGTCTTTGAAAATCATGGTGCGATTCTTACCGTCGCCGACCTGATTTTCTGACTTCACTGTCAGTTTTTGGGTAAAGTCATCTTTGCCAGCGAAACCGGGCTGGCTCACTAACACGGTGGTTAGCAGCAGACTAGTGTGGAGAAAATTCGGTCTGAACATGGTTTCTTAACTCGTAAGTTTTGGATTCTAAATTGGCTTCTACGCCATTACTGGAGACGACAAAATTAGCGCCCATGATGGTAACAGGCTGGTCTGACTGCAGACTTTTGTCGCTCAGGTTCATCTCTATATAATCAGTGGCAATGGTACGTAAAAAGCCATCTTCGCTCACATTGCTGATGGTAACTTGTTTTTCCAGCTGCACACGATTGTTTTCGTACAAGGTGCCTTCGCCAGCAGTCATTTGCCAGGGCGCACTTTGGCCCTCGATATAAACGTTGTATTTTGGCGCATCCAACAGGGTAAAGCCAAGTAAATCATAATGTTCCATACCTTTTGCGAATACGCGGCTGTTCAGATTGCCATTGGCGTCATAAATACTGCTGCGCATATTGGTGGCCACATAGTTGGGCTGCCACACTTCTTCGACAATGGATTTACTGATTTGCTCTTCGTCTTCAAACCAGGAGGGCACGTAAATACTGCCCGCCAGGATAAAAAGCACCAGGATGCTCAGAGTGACACGATTCATGTACTGCTACCGTGGCTGAAATCAAGTTGATTGTGGGCCTGCAAAATCACATCACACACCTCGCGTACAGCACCAAACCCACCATGGCACTGGGTGACATAATCAGCCTGGCGACAAACGAAAGGATGACCATCAGCCACGCTTAGTGTCAGCCCTGATTCACCGAACATACCGACGTCTGGCATATCATCGCCAATGGCTGCTACCTGCTCGGGTTGAAGATCCAGACTTTGTATTAATGCGCGAAGTGCCGGGCCTTTGTCTTCCTGTCCCTGAATAATATGTGCTACACCAAGTGAGGTCATACGGTCGTTGACGATACGAGAATTGCGCCCGGTGATAACAGCGACCTGAACACCAATTTTCTGAATAGCTTTTACGCCATAACCATCTCGGGTGTGGAACGCTTTTAATTCTTCGCCCTGATTTCCCAAATAAATACGACCATCAGAGAACACACCATCGACGTCACATACCAGTAATTTAATTTTTGCGAATTTTGCCATTAGCGCTGAACTAATGCTGCCATACAGGGTTTCAACAGCCATGATTACACCACTCCAGCACGCAATAGGGTATGCATATTAAAAGCGCCTAAGGGCAGGCCCTGAGCATCAACAGCAAACATAGAATTGATTTTACGCTGCTCCATCAGATTAAGCGCTTGTACTGCTAATTCGTCGCTCGGCACAGTGGTAAACTTTCGGGTCATGACTTGTTGTACCTGAGTGTGGTGCACATCAATTCTGGCGTCCAGAATCCGGCGTAAATCGCCATCGGTGAAAATACCGGTGAGTTTGCCGGTTTGATCAATAATCCCCGCCATACCTAAGCCCTTTTGTGAGATTTCCAGCAGCGTATCGCTTACAAGACAATCCTCAGCAACCAGCGGCATTAACTCGCCAGTGGACATAATATCACTGATTTTCAGCAACAGTTTGCGACCCAGACTGCCACCAGGATGAGATAAAGCAAAGTCTTCAGAGGTAAAACCATTGGCATCCAACAGTGCAATTGCCAGAGCATCGCCCATTACTAAGGTTGCTGTGGTGCTTGATGTGGGGGCCAGACCAAGGCTACAGGCTTCCTGTTCAACCGCAATGCATAAATGGCAATCAGAGTATTGTGCAAGGCTGCTTTCAGGCTTACCCGACATGGCAATAATCGGTACACCTAAGCGTTTGACCACAGGGAGCAAGCCAAGTAATTCAGATGTTTCACCGGAATTTGAAATAGCTAACATCACATCGTCTTTGCTTAACATGCCTAAATCGCCATGGTTGGCTTCTCCCGGGTGCATAAAAAACGCCGGGGTGCCTGTACTGGCCAGTGTAGCCGCAATTTTATTGCCGATGTGGCCCGATTTTCCCATTCCACATACTACAACTTTGCCTTTGCAAGCACGGAGCATGTCGCAGGCTCGGATGAAATCTTCATTAATATGCTGCTGAAGGCGGGCAATAGCTTTGCCTTCAATGTCGATAACCCGGAGGGCGGATTCGATATAACTGCTGGACATCCTTACGCTCCTGCAAATAAATAGCATTGGTAACCTATATAGCAGGCAATAAATGCTAGTCCTTCATAACGATTAATTCGACGCGTACCACGCAGGTTAAAGCTGAAAATGATAAGCAGCACGCTCAGGCCAATCATGGTATAGACGTCACGGCTGGCTGCTGCCGGGTCAACCGCTCCTGGGGCAATGAGGCCCGGCATGGCCATTACGGCGAGAATATTGAAAATGTTGGATCCAATAATATTACCCAGGGCCAGGTCATCTTCACCCTTCATTGCGCCGGCAATGCTTGCGGCCAGTTCTGGCAGGCTGGTACCCAAAGCAATAATCGTCAGACCAATGATTAAATCGCTCATACCAAAATGACGGGCAATGGTGACTGCGGAATCGACCATGTAGCTTGCGCTTACAGGTAACAGTATCAAGCCTACAATTAACCAGAATAAGGCTTTCCCCGTGGGGACATCTGAAGGGATTTCCTGTTCGGTTTCTGCCTGAAGCAAATCATCTTTATCCGCTTTGCGAGACAGCAGAATAAGCCAGCCAATAAACAGGACAAAACCAATGATCAGTAAAATACCTTCAATGCGGGTAAACATAAGGTCGTGCAGGAAGTACCAGGCAATGAGCGTAATCACCAGCAACAGCGGCATTTCGCGGCGCAGCGTGGAAGACGTTACTGAGAGCGGTTTAATCAGTGCGACAATGCCGAGCACAAGTGCGATGTTGGTAATGTTCGACCCAATGGCGTTACCGATGGCGGTGTCAGTGTTACCGTCAAGGGAGGCCGCGGCGGAAACCATAATTTCAGGTGCTGAGGAGCCCATTGCGACTATGGTTAAACCGATAATCATGGGAGAAATGCCAACATTTCTGGCGATGGCAGAGGCCCCAAAAACGAATTTGTCAGCACTCCAGCTCAGTACCGCCAAACCGACAAGAAAAATAACACTTTCAATGATTAACACGCGAACCCGCTAGGTCGATTTCTATGTATAATGGCATTGTCGCAAAAAGTAGGGCTTTTTCCTATTCCCAGTTGTCACCAGTCGAACAATTGCATAATAAACTAACAATATGACCCGAATGAGGGGCGCTTTTTCAGTTTTAGCGAATATATCTTGTTACTTTTTCACTTTGTCTAGATCTGTATTGTCACTGTAAAATTGCTGTAATTTTTTAGCTGTTCGTTGAACTTGCAATGAGAATGCAAGTCATTTCAATGGATTAGCGACGGAGCCTTTGATGGGAAATCTTGTAGAAATTGATAATTTAACCTTTTATCGGGGCGAGCGGGTCATTTACGATAATATCTCCCTGACCATTGAAAAGGGTAAAACAACCGCCATTATGGGCCCCAGTGGTATCGGTAAAACCACACTGTTGCGCCTGATCGGTGGGCAGTTACGACCAGATAGTGGTGATATTCGTTTCAAAGGCGAATCTATCCCCGCCATGAATCGTCGTACGTTGTTTAAAGCCCGTCGCCAAATGAGCATGCTTTTTCAAAGCGGCGCTCTGTTTACTGATATGACGGTATTCGACAACGTTGCGTTCCCGCTACGTGAGCATACTAAGCTGTCGGAAGACCTTATTCGTACTATGGTGTTAATGAAGCTTCAGGCCGTAGGATTGCGCGGTGCTGCCGATTTAATGCCAAGTGAATTGTCTGGTGGTATGGCACGCCGTGCCGCACTTGCCAGAGCAATTTCGCTGGATCCTGATTTAATTATGTATGATGAGCCGTTTGCCGGTCAGGACCCCATTTCTATGGGCGTGCTGGTAAAGCTAATCAAAGGCTTAAATGATGCCCTAAATCTGACCAGCGTCGTGGTGACCCATGATGTTACCGAAGTGATGACGATTGCCGATTATATCTACATCCTGGCGGAACAGCGGATTATTGGAGAAGGAACGCCTGAGCAGATTCGCCAAAGTGAATCTCCGCTGGTGCAGCAATTTCTGCAAGGTCAGGCTGACGGACCCGTGCCGTTTCATTTCCCTGCGCAGTCGCTGGAAAATGCATTATTAGGAGGGGCGTAGTGGAGTCCTTAATCAATCTGGGCAGTCGCACTCTGGGCAAAGCCAGTGCACTGGGACGTGCGTTTTTAATGTTGATGGGTGCCATTGTGGCTCGTCCACAGCCGTTGAAAAACACCCCACTGGTGATAAATCAGATTTATGTGGTTGGCGTACAGTCTCTGTTAATTATTCTGGTGTCAGGCTTGTTCATCGGAATGGTGATGGGGTTGCAGGGATATACCATCCTTGTGAGCTATGGCGCTGAGGGTAGTTTAGGCCCTATGGTGGCATTGTCGTTGCTGCGTGAATTGGGTCCAGTGGTGACAGCGCTGTTATTTGCTGGCCGTGCGGGATCCGCGCTTACGGCTGAAATCGGTCTGATGAAAGCGACTGAGCAACTATCCAGTTTAGAGATGATGGCGGTTGACCCGCTTCGTCGAATTGTTGCACCACGTTTTTGGGCAGGGATGATTTCCATGCCTCTGTTGGCCATTATTTTTTCCGCTGTGGGCATTCTTGGCGGGCATCTGGTTGGCGTTGACTGGCTGGGTGTGGATTCAGGTACCTATTGGTCGGTAATGCAGGCCACCGTAGACTTTGATAAAGACATCATGAACGGTGTGATTAAAAGCATTCTCTTTGCCATGGTATGTACCTGGATAGCGATTTTTAAAGGTTATGATGCGATTCCGACATCAGAAGGGATCAGTAAGGCCACTACCCAAACAGTGGTTTATTCATCATTGGCAGTGTTAGGACTGGATTTTGTATTAACTGCCCTGATGTTCGGTATTGAGTAGGAGAACAACACAGATGACGTCTAAAAAAGTAGAATTAATGGTTGGAGTGTTTGTGGCAATCGCCATTGCTGCTCTGTTGCTGCTGGCGCTTAAAGTCGCGAATCAGGGTATGTCTACTCAGGGTGAAACTTACGAATTAAAAGCCAAGTTCGATAATATTGGTGGTTTAAAAGTACGTTCAGCGGTACGAGTCGGTGGTGTCACTATTGGCCGTGTAGAAAGTATTGAACTTGATCCAAAAGACTTTGTGCCAATTGTTACCTTGGCGATTTCGTCTGAATACAACGAATTTCCTGATACCAGTTCTGTGTCTATTCTGACCTCTGGATTATTAGGTGAGCAATATGTGGGATTTTATCCTGGTTTCGTGATGTATGACTCAGAGCCAGCCTATCTGAAAAATGGCGATTATATTGAAGACACTAAGTCTGCCTTAGTGCTGGAAGATCTAATTGGTCAATTTTTGTTTAGTAAAGGCAAGGATTAATATTATACAATCAGGCATGTATTTAAAAATTTATGATGGTGAAAGACATGTTTAAACGATTTTCTCTGTTTGCTTCTGCCCTGGTTGCACTGATGCTGGTGAGCGTAAACGTGCAAGCTCAGGAAGTAGACCCTTATCAGCTGGTTCAGGAGGTCGCGCAAAAAACCTTCGATCGTATTAAGGCCGAGCGTAAGGATATTGAGAAAAAGCCCGATTTACTGCGTGATATCGTTGAGCAGGAATTGCTGCCGCACGTGGATTACAAATTTGCTGCACTGAAGGTGCTTGGTAAATACTTCCGCTCCGTTCCACGCGAGAAGGTGCCAGAGTACATTCAGGTGTTCCGTGAATATCTGATCGCGACGTATGCGGTAGCATTAAGCTATTACGATAAGCAGGAAGTGATTTTTGAGCCGACCCGCGATGTCGACGATGATAAATCTTCTGTCGTCGTGCGTGCGATTATTCGCGATGGTCAGCGCCCTGATATCAAAATTGCGTTTAAAGTGCGTAAAAATGATAAGACGAATGAGTGGAAAGCGTACGATATGGTTGCAGAAGGTATCAGTGTACTTTCCAGCAAGCAAAGCGAATTTGAGTCAATCATTCGTCAGCAGGGCATTCAGGCGGTAATTGATATCATGAAAGAAAAAGTGGCTCAGCCTGTAGTGCTGCAGGATGGCCCTGAGGAGAAGAAGTAGATGCAATTTGCTGTGGTGACCCAGGGCGGCGGTGAGTTTAACTTTAATGGTGTACTGACACGCGATACCGTGACGGGCGCCTGGCCCAAAGCATTGCAAGACCTAGCGGCCTCTTCCCGTGCCGTGATTAACCTGGCCAATTTGGAGCAAATAGATACAGCCGGATTGGCCTGGTTAGTGAATTTAATCCGTGACGCCAGGGGGCAGTCAGCCAATCTGGTATTAACCAATGTACCTGATGGTTTATTAAAGCTGGCAAAAATAAGCGATCTTGACGGCATTTTGCCGTTACAATAGTCCTTTGTTCCAACCAGAAGTGATTGTGATGGATACCAAAGCAATAGAACAAATGCTAAAAGACACCCTGAATCTGGCTGAAGTGCACGTGACCGGTGATGGTTCACACTTTCAGGTGATTGCCGTGAGCGACCAGTTTGCGGAAATGTCGCGGGTGAAGAAGCAACAATTTGTCTATAAACCCCTTGCCGATAAAATCGCAGATGGCAGCATGCACGCCCTGTCTATCAAAACCTTTACTGAAAAAGAGTGGCAGCGGGAACGCATGTTCAACATGCCGCATTAATCCGGCCGAGTTTCTATGGATAAACTGATTATTAAAAAAAGCCCGCCCTTGGCGGGCTCTGTTCGTATTTCAGGTGCTAAAAACGCCGCCTTGCCATTGCTGATGGCCAGCATTCTGGCAGACAGCCCCTGTGTATTTACCAATGTGCCGAAATTGCGCGATATCACGACCAGTCTGGCACTGTTAGCCGAATTGGGCGCTGTTACCAGCTTTGATAAGGCAGCAGAGCGCGTCGAGATCGACCCTACCAGCATTAACAATGTTACGGCTTCGTATGAGTTGGTGAAAACCATGCGTGCTTCAATTTTGGTACTGGGACCCCTGCTAGCCAAGTTTGGTGAAGCGAATGTGTCCTTACCTGGAGGCTGTGCTATTGGCGCTCGTCCGGTCGATTTGCATTTAGCCGGCCTTGAGCAAATGGGCGCAGAGATTGAAGTGGATGCGGGTTATGTTCGCGCACGTGTTAACGGCCGTTTGCAGGGCGCAACTATCTTCATGGATACGGTAAGCGTCGGTGCCACCGAAAATTTAATGATGGCTGCAGCGTTAGCTGAAGGCACCACTGTACTGGAAAATGCCGCACGGGAACCGGAAATCGTCGATTTGGCCAATTGCCTGAACAGTATGGGTGCCAAGGTGAGCGATGCCGGAACGGATAAAATCACCATCGAAGGTGTCGAGCGATTACAGGGGTGCGATTACCGGGTATTACCGGACCGCATCGAAACGGGTACCTTTCTGGTGGCTGCTGCAATGACGCAGGGTAAGGTGCGTTGTGAACACGCTGCACCGGATACGCTGGAAGCTGTATTAAGTAAGCTGGCACAGGCTGGCGCGCATATTACCCTGGGTGACAATTGGATTGAGCTGGATATGCAGGGGCAAAAGCCCAAAAGTGTCAACATCAAAACGGCACCTCATCCAGGCTTTCCCACCGATATGCAGGCTCAGTTTGTAGCGCTTAACTGTGTCGCCGAAGGTACCGGTGTGGTTACTGAGAACATTTTTGAAAACCGTTTTATGCATGTGCCTGAACTGAATCGTATGGGCGCGGGTATCGAGCTGGAAGGCAATAATGCGGTATGTCGTGGCCAGGCTAAGCTCAAAGGTGCACAGGTGATGGCAACAGATTTACGCGCGTCAGCCAGTTTGGTTATTGCCGGTTTGGTTGCAGAAGGTGAAACCAGTGTTGAGCGTATTTATCACCTGGATCGTGGTTACCAGGATATCGAAGTGAAACTGGGTGCCATGGGAGCGTTAATTGAACGTGTACCAGGTTAATCTGATGAAATAAAAAAGGCCGCGTTTTCAGCGGCCTTTTTTGTATCTGTAAGTATTAGAAACCTAATTCTGCCACGGTGGCATCAACGGTTTGCACGTCTTTTTCGCGCATATATTTGATGTTTAATATGCTGCCAGGGCGACTTTCAGCAATGATGTCCTGAGTTTGTTTGGCGCTTTCTAAATTCACCCCGTTAATGGATAAGAGTAAATCTCCTGGCTGCAAGCCAGCCTGTTGGGCAGGACCATTCATAGACACTGACTCAACTACTATGCCCTGACGATCAGGATCTTCTTTGCCCACAAAACCCAATTGACCCCGAGTAACTTTACCGTTGGCAATGATTTCATCCATCACCCGTTTCGCCAACATATAGGGTAGAGCGAAAGATACGCCGTCAACTTCTTTAACCCGATTCATGCTGTCGCGAGTTTTGAATGTCGCGTTGTTAATGCCCACTAAATAGCCGTTACTGTCGACTAATGCGCCACCGGAGTTGCCTTCGTTTAACACCGCATCCATTTGGATAAAATCAAAGTAAGACGATAAACCGTTGCGTCCCGTGCGGCTGACGATTCCCTGGGTGATGGTTTGTCCCAGGTTATAAGGGTTTCCGATGGCAAGCACTACGTCACCCACCATAGTATTTGGATCTTCTACCTGAGGGATAACATGTAGGTTTTCAGCGGATACTTTTAAAACTGCCAAATCCGTTAAAGCATCATAACCTACGATTTGTGCTTCAAGCAGGCGACTATCCTGTAAACCGACCAGAATGCTTTCAGCATTCTTAATTACGTGCAGACAGGTAAGTATATAGCCATCTTCGGTCATGATTACGCCAGAGCCTAAACTGGTGCGTTCCACGGGACGGCGCATAAAGTAGCTGTTGCGATTATCAATGCTGTAGCTGTAGATATTCACTACCGCAGGGGCGGATTTATTAACGGTTTGATTGAAGGTGAGTTTGTCCTGAACGGCGGTATGCTCACCGAAGAGTTTCGCCGATAAGCTGTGACCACTGCGCAAATCGGGCACCAAAAAAAGGATGATGATGGATACCAGCACACCCAGAATGATTGATTTGCCCAGAAAGTTGAGCCAGTTTTGCTCTTTCACAGCGAATAAAGTCTTATAAATTAATGGTTAACAAGGATAACACTGATGAGCAAAAGATGGTAGCAGCCCCGCCACTGACGGGGCTGTAATTACGTAGAATTTACCGGATAACCAGATAGATGGATGAGTTACCACGTTTGACGTTCAGGGCGATCACGCCTTTGGCATCATCAAGAGCGTCACGCAACTCAGCCAGACTCGTCACACGGTTGCGGTTGACACCTACAATCAGGTCATTTTCTCGTAAACCGATCATGGCAGCAGGCGAACGCTTAGCCAGCTCAGTCACCTGAACGCCGGCAACACCCTGATCGTCGGTTGCATTTGACAGCGTGGCACCTTGCAATGCTTCGTGCAGGTTATCGGCGGAGACTTCTGCAGCCTTGGCATCGCCCAGTGTTACCTTGACGGTCTGCTTTTCACCTTTACGCAAAATACCCAAAGATACTTCCGTACCTGCACCCAAACTGCCTACTTTAGCGCGCAGTTCGTTAAAGCTTTGGATGACACGACCATCGAATTCTGTGACGATATCGCCCGCCTGAAGTCCGGCTTTATCTGCCGCTGAATCGGGTGTGACTTCATTGATGAAGGCACCTTTGCTGACATCCAGATTCATCGCTTCGGCAAGGCCAGAATCAATGTCCTGCCCCAAAATGCCTAACAGTCCACGACGTACTTCACCAAATTGAATGATTTGATCAACCAGGTTTTTCATCATGTTGGTTGGGATGGCAAAACCGATACCCACGTTGCCGCCATTAGGACCGTAAATTGCGGTGTTGATACCTACCAATTCACCATTGAAGTTCACCAGGGCTCCGCCGGAGTTACCGCGGTTAATCGCAGCATCGGTTTGAATGAAGTTTTCATAGCCACCCTGACTCAGGTTCAGCCCAGAGCGACCCAGCGCACTGACGATACCTGAAGTAACTGTTTGGCTCAGACCAAAGGGGTTACCAACCGCAACGACGAAATCGCCTACGCGAACTTCGTCTGAGTTTGCCAGAGGTACCGCCGTTAGATCCTCGGCGTCGATTTTCAGTAACGCGATATCGCTCTGTTCATCGGCACCCAGTTTCTTGGCTTTAAATTCACGGCCATCGGTGAGTTTGACTGTGATGTCATCTGCATTTTCGACAACGTGGTTATTGGTCACCACATAGCCCTTTTCTGCATCTATCACAACGCCAGACCCCAGACCTTTAAAGGGACGTTCCTGCACTTGTTCTTTCGGTGCACCGAAGAAATGCTGGAACATTTCAGGTATTTCCTGTCGGGATACCTGGGTACCTTCAACGGCAATACTTACAATCGCCGGGGTGGTGCGTTCCAGCATAGGTGCCAGGGTTGGCACCGCTTGCTTATCGGATGAGAAGAAAGGCAGTGCGGCAGATGCATGCATACTGAACCCAACGCTTCCCGCCAGTAACACGCTGGCAGCGACAATACGGTTAACTGCTCTGTTCATCGGACAATTCGTCTCCATTTCAGTTTAGTTTAACAAACACCAATACTGACTGTGTTGAGAGACACAAAGTTCCCAGCCTATGGCTGCATTTCATCCGACTTTTTTTGCTTTACACCGCTAAATAAGCCAGAAGATTCAGCCGAAAAGTCTCGCGGCTGGCTTTCAGTTTTGGTGGGTTGACGGCGCTGGCTGGATTGTTTGTTGCGCAATAGCAATGAGGCTTGCTCACCGAAATAGTCCAGGCGTGCCTGGGTACTTTCATTGTCCTGTTGCTCAAATAATTGCTCGTAGGCATCCATACGTTCATTCAGACTGTCGCAGTGCTGCTGGATGTAATCCACCAGTTGGCGGGTTTCTGATAAATGGCTTTGGGCCTGTTGGTTGAGCACTTCACGGATATTCTCTACTTGCTTACGCGCATTTGCGTTAGCCTGGCCAGCATCCTTGAGCCAAAATTTGGCGACGAAAAAGCCGATGACGGCACCCACTATCAATAATAAAACGCCAATTAACCAATCCATATATGCTCCAATTAATAAAAGTCTTTACTTAATAATACCTGCTCCGCAAACTATGCGGTCAAATTATTTATATTCAATAGGTTGGGGCTTGGGTTCCCCGGTTAGCGAGAACGATTTTCTATGTCGATGATGACTCCCTGGCAAAAGTATCAGCAAGACTTACAACGCGAAGATTTCCAATACGATGCCGCACAGGAAAATGCAGTCAAGGCTTTGCAACGGTTATACGACCAGTTGGTGAGTGCTAACACTCAGGATAAGCCAAGTTTTTTCGGGAAATTGTTTGGTAAGCGACAAGATAAATTAGACGGCATTAAAGGCCTGTATTTTTGGGGCGGAGTAGGGCGCGGTAAAACCTATCTGGTGGATACCTTTTTTGAAAGCCTGCCCTTCGAACAAAAAATGCGAGTGCACTTCCACCGTTTTATGCACCGGGTACACGAAGAACTCAAATTACTGCATGGGCAAAGTGATCCCCTTAAAGCTGTGGCGAAGCGTTTTGCCAAAGAAGCTCGGATTCTGTGTTTTGATGAGTTTTTCGTGTCGGATATTACTGATGCAATGATCTTAGGCACCCTGATGGAAGCGTTATTTGCCGAAGGGATTGTGTTGGTTGCCACCTCGAATATTGTGCCGGATGAGTTATACCGCAATGGGTTACAGCGTGCGCGATTTTTACCGGCGATTAAACTGCTGAATCAACATACACAGGTAATCAATGTCGACAGTGGTGTCGATTATCGTTTGCGTACCCTGGAGCAGGCCGAAATCTACCATTTCCCCAATGACGCTCAGGCAAATGACAACCTGCGTTCGTATTTTACGCAATTGGCACCTGAACCTGGACGTGAAAAAGAGATTATCCAGGTCAATGGTCGCAATCTGCATACCCTGTTAAATGCAGAAGGTGTGGTGATGTTTGAGTTTAATGAGCTCTGCGACGGCCCCCGCAGCCAGGCTGATTACATGGAACTGAGTCGTTGTTATCACACCATTTTAGTTGCCAATGCTCGTCAGATGGGCGCTACCATAGACGATGTGGCCCGCCGTTTCATTGCCATGGTCGATGAGTTTTACGAACGTAATGTAAAATTGATTATGTCAGGCGAAGTGGCGCTGGAATCCCTGTATACACAAGGGCAGCTCAACTTTGAGTTTCGCCGTTGTTTAAGTCGGCTAAAGGAAATGCAATCACACGATTATCTGGCCACAGAGCATTTGCCATAGCCCAAATCTGGGATAAAGCGGATAATCCCGAAGCTTTAAGTTGCTCAGATGTCATTCAGACCTAGGCGAAAGCCATCAAACTAGGTAGAATTCGCAATCATTTTTGGCCGCCGTCCTGGTTACGGTGGCGTCGCAAAGCGTAATAAAGAGATAGAAAGATGGGTAGAGCGTTTGAAGTAAGAAAGGCGGCTATGGCCAAAACGGCTGGCGCCAAAACCAAAGTATATTCTAAATACGGTAAAGAAATTTACGTCAGTGCCAAAAATGGCGGCCCTGATCCTGAGACAAACTTGTCACTGCGTCGCCTGATGGAAAAAGCCAAGAAGGACCAGGTGCCTTCTCACGTAATCGAAAAAGCGATTGATAAAGCTGCTGGCGGCGCGGGCGAAGATTTCGTTGCCGCTCGTTATGAAGGTTTCGGCCCAGGTAACTGCATGGTGATCGTTGACTGTCTGACCGACAACAACAATCGTACTATTACTGACGTACGTAACTGCTTCACCAAAACCAACTCTAAAATTGGTGCTCCGGGTGCAGTGGGTCACATGTTCGATCATTTCGGTATTTTGACGTTCAAACACGACGACGAAGAAGCCATTCTGGACATCCTGATGGAAGCTGACGTGGACGTGAATGATATCGAAGCCGAAGAAGGCAATATCACTGTGTTTGTTCCGCACACTGAGTACTTTAAAGCAAAAACAGCGTTGACTGCTGCGCTTGAAGGCGTTGAGTTCGAAGTAGATGAAATCACCTTCGTACCACAAACAGAAGTAGAAGTAAGCGGCGATGACGTTGCCGTGTTCGACAAGTTCATGAACATGCTGAACGAATGTGATGACGTACAGGACGTATATCACAATGCTGTGGTCAAACGCGACTAAGCAACGGTCATTAAGAAAAAAGCCAGTCATCTGACTGGCTTTTTTTATGGGTGATATTCAGCCTCGGTTGGCTTAAATATTTTGGCTCGAAATAGCGGTTGCATGTTCATTAGTAACCTGGCGCTTTGAAATACTGCCTGCTGATATTGCTGACGGTATAGCTGGTCGAGTTGAAACTGGTGCTGGGCACACTGCTTTGGTATTTCTGATTGCATGTCTAAATCATTAATAAAATAAGGTGCACAAGGACCATATTCGGCAAAGCCATCGTTGTTAAACTGGCCCGGCTGGTAAAGCGGCCAGTAAGCCTGCCAGTCGACGTTGAGGGTATGGGATGTAATGACATTGCGTGTGGCTTCGGCTGCATCTCGAAGTATTTCATTTGGAGTGCCAGGTGATTCGAGCAAACGCTGGCAATCTCTCACCTGTGGCCGGTATTTAACCTCAAGTTTATAGTTATCAAAGGCATCAGGCACGAATGGGCCGTGGTAAATCGGTGCAACGTGCGCCGGCACGGACACATCCTGAACAAAGTGCATGAGTCTGGCCAGTGCCTGCCATTTGTCCGTGCCTTCAGCGCTTTCAAGATCTTGCTGATAGCGGGTAAAAATTCCATGTAATGAACGCTGATAACTCACCAGAAACCACTTGTCTTCTAAATAAGGTTGCTGATTCATCATCAGGCCGTGATCATAAAAATGCCAGTGGGTGGCGCGATCAAACAAGTGCGAGGTATCCACTTCCTGATTTTCAGTTACCAGGGTGTCGGCATCTTGGTCACTGACTCCTTCGCTAAATGCATCTTCCATTTGCAGGTGGCAGTAACGAATTAATTCAATGGCATCTTGTGTAGGCGGCTTATGCTGATCAGGATGATAGGCCTGTGATGAGGCAGAATATAGCAACAAGCCAGCAAATGTGCTTTTCACCCAGTTTCTCATCTTTATGGTTTTCCTACTACATTGATAAACAAAGGCTTTAGACTATCTTGATGGCAATAGTTCCCGCAATAGTCTTTGGTATAACTCGAAAATTCGGGCACTATTGGGCTCGCAATAACGGGAATATAATTGATGACATACATCCCGTTAACAGATTAGAAATTCTAATCTTTTGTGTGCAAAAAATGTGCGTTGTGGATTTTTATACTTGCTATAGAATCCGCGCCAATTTAGCAGGTTAGTCTGATTTTTAGGCAGTTTCAGATAGAGGTTTAGAGCACAGGTGGAAAAGAACGAATTTATCCTAATTCGTAAGTTTATTGTGAAGTTAGGCAAGATGTTACATAAGTACGGAACTCCGGCGTTTCGGCTTGAAGCCTATCTTACGGATGTGGCCACCTACTTGGGCGTTCACTCGTCATTTATCGCGTTGCCTACCTCACTCACGGTCGTGCTATGGAGCGATAAGCACGAAGACGAGTATAACCATGCTGCACGTCTGCAACCCGGCGAACACGATATGAATGCGCTGTCGCGCACCGATGAACTGGCTAACCGCCTATTGGCGGGCGATGTCACGCTGGTTGAGGCGTTTCGCGAGCTTGAAGCCATTGATAAAATGCCAAGCCCTTACGGTAAGCTTTTGACCGGTTTAGGCTTCTGTGTCTCGACAGGTGCGTTTGCAATGTTGATGGGCGCAAGCTGGCAAGAAATGATTTGGGCAGGTTGTATTGGTCTGATGGTGTATCTGCTGGTGCTTTGGTCGCACCGCTCGAAGCGCGTTACCCTGATGCTGGAGCCAGCCGCTTCGCTAATTTCGGGTCTGATGGCCTGTGCCATTAGTCGCTATTTGGATCCCGGTATCAACATCCCATTGGTGGTGTTGTCATCGATCATTATTCTGGTTCCAGGACTGGCCTTAACGATGGGCCTGGCGGAGTTGTCATCGCGTAATCTGGTCTCGGGCACTGCGCGGATCATGGATGCGATCATGCAACTGTTTAAGCTCTACTTCGGTGCATTTTTGGGGATCAGCATTGGCTTTGGTCTGTTTGGTGAAAATCAGTTTCAGGTGGCCCGCTCGCTGCCTGAATGGTCGACCTGGGTAGCGATTTTTGCTCTGTGTCTGGCTCTGGTGGTGATTTTCCGCACTCGCGCCAAGCATATTCCCTGGACGATGTTGTCGGGCTTCATTGCCTACGGTGCAACGGTCTGGAGTTCAGCCTATCTGGAACATGGTCTGGGTACCTTTGTCGGTGCATTTGCTCTGGGGATATATTCAAACCTGTTTACGCGCATTGCCAATGCACCCGCGACTATCGTGGCAATGCAGGGCTTGATTGTGCTGGTACCGGGGTCAAAAACCTATATTGGCCTGAATTCGTTTGTTTCAGGTCAAGATTTTGTTCAGGTAGAACATGTTGGGCAGGAAACGTTTCTGATTCTGATGTCTCTGGTGGCAGGTCTGATTTTTGCCAATGTGGTATTGCCCACCAAAAAGGCGCTTTAGTCAGTATTTCAGCCGATTTAAACACGCCCGCAATTGCGGGCGTTTGTATTTGGCAGTGATTAAAGCGGAGACAGAATCTCGCTTAGGTAATCAGGCTGATCGTCGATACGCACCAAATGTGGATATTTCAGACCTTCGTGGTAGTCAATTTCCAGAGTTTGGTATTTATCAAAATCTTTGACCAGAAGCTTTATCGGGGCTTTATCTTTGACGGCGGCTTTCACCGCGTCCTGCAGCACTTCGCCAGAATATTCTTCACCATTTACGGCAATCAGTTTCATGCTGGGAGACAGGCCAGCATTAAACGCCGGGCTATCCCAAAGCACATCGCTCAGGCCACCATCTTTTTTCACACTGATGCCTAATGAATAGGTGAAGTCAGTATATTTTCTGCGGCCTTCAAGGGCTTTCACCGCGTCTGATGGGGTATCGTTATAAACCAGTTTCCAGCCCTGATCTTGCAGAGACTTCGACAGGTTCACATGACCTTTTAAACGGCTGTTAATGAAGCTGGCCCAGTCATATTTCTGGATCCCGTTTAAGGTGGCGATGACATCATCAAATTCGTAGGTGTTTACATCCCAGGCACCCGGATTCACGCCAAAGAAGGCCTTGGCAAAATCACGCAGTGATAGTTTGTTTTCGCTAAGGTTACGTAATTTGGCATCGACTGCGTACCAAATCAGCTGGCCACCCTGATAATAATCTTCGCTCATTTGGTAGTTGCGATACGCCAGTGGTGCGCGCTGGGCAATCGTGGGATCGTTGGTGGTATCCAGCACATTACGCCATTGCATGCCTGGACGGCCTTTGTCGTAGGTTGCCCCCAACAATGCCAGCATGTCCATGGCGTTGTCTTTGTTCCAAAGGCCTGCGCGAGTTGCGACTATGTATCCCCAGAACTGGGTTTGTCCTTCATACACCCACAAGCCCTGATCCTTTTTGATTTGATCATAGCTAGGCGTCCAGACCCCGGCCGGTCGGCGGTATTTGCCGTTCCAGGAGTGGTTAAATTCATGGGCTAACAAATCACGCCCCAGCCAGGATTTATCCCATTCGCTGAAATAATTTTCTTTACCACTGTTTTCGCTGGAACGGTGATGCTCCAGACCGATACCGCCGAGTTTATCCGTCAGGGCGAGCAGGAAGTCGTAATGGTTATAGTGATGGGCACCATACAACTTGTACATTTGCTGGATCAGCTCTTTATGCGCAGCTAATCCGGCATCTGAGATCTCGAGATCTTTGGCTTTATCCGCAAACACATTTAAATGCACAGGCGTCTCAGCACCTGGATCTAAATCCACGCGTTTGTAATATTTACCGGCAAACATGGGTGAATCCACCAGGTTTTCAAAATCAATGGTTTTGAAACTGAAGTGATTGCCTTTGTGCTTTTTATCTTCCAGTGCAGTGGCGTAGTGCCAGTCTTTGGGCAGTGTCACGTTGGCATCAAAGGGTATTTGTCGGGCGAAATAGCCGGCCGGATACAAAGCCACGGTATCCCACTGCAGGTTAAGCATTTCTGGGGTCATCATCACCCGGCCACGGTTACCACTTTGTGGTGACAAAAACTTAAAGCTGACGGTGACCTTATCGGCACCTTCAGGCACATTAATGTGGAACGCATACACATTGGCAGGATCACGCTGCCATTCAAGCACTTTGCCGTTGGCTTTGAATTCAAAACCAGCAACTTTATCAATGGGGCCAGTAGGCGAGTGGTGCCCAGGGATCCAGGCTGGGTAAAGCAACGTCAGTGGGCCGGCTTCGGCCGGAATTTCTTCTGTAACATTGAAGATACGATGACCAATATCGGTGGCATCCACAGATAGCTTGATGGTGCCAGGGTAGGGCGTATCCACAGGCTCTGGTACATCGGCGCGCGCCAAAGAGGCGGAACCAACAAACATCGCCATCAGCGTGGCTATATAGGTGAGTTTTTTCACACTTAATTCCTCAAACAGGTTAGGGGCGCTTAGTCTTCGCGCTCTTTTTTGTACGGCCGATCGGCCCTGAATAATGCGTCGGTCATTGGAGCCGAACAGGGAAACCGTCTCACCATACAATTGGTGTCTGATGCTGCAAAGACACCTTCGCCAGATGGCGGGATATACGTGTTGAATGGGAATTTTTAATTAAACGATATCGAGGTTGGTTAAATGATTTATGCGAGCTTGCGTGGCCGAGTGAGTACCTATCACGATTGGAAAGCCATGCTGGTGTAGCTCTGCGTAAATAATCTCCATACCGCATCATATCTATGTGAATTCAAAATCTTTAGAGGTCTTTTACAGGGGACTTATCCTTTGGTTAATTATTAGGACTCTCTATGACGGGGAAGATTTTAAATTACGCTAAATAGTTATTGATGCTTGAAAAATAACCTAATTCGACTATCCCTAAATGGTGGCCAACAACGTTGTTTTAGTGTTTGGCCTGATACTACTTAGTCGTTAATTCTTGTGAAGCCTGCTATTGAAATTCACAGACAAGGCATAGGGATACGCATCAGGTTTGGCGATGACCAAGGCTGAAATTCATCGTTTGGGATAGTGAATCTGCGCTGTTGTCTGAAGGGCAAACCAAGAGTGGAGTTATGCAATGTGACGTTGCATAAGGCGTTGCTTTTACCCTTTTGTCAGTGAAGAACCTCACTATGAAGCAAATTGTTGCGTTGCTGCTGGATACACAGTCCAGATTGCTGGTTATCTTGCTTGGTTTTACTTACTTCGTTCCGGGCTTGGTATTGCTGTTTAGCTCGGATAGTCAGTGGAGGTGGGCTGCCGTAGTCGTCGGCCTGATTGCACTGTTCCTGAGTTTTCAGCAAATTGCTCTTCTGCTGAAATACGCCGCCGATACCGTTGAATCGCCTGTTCTGGCCAAAGATGAAAGCAAACTGCTGCAATTGGCCAATTACCAGGAAACTTTGCTGGAATTGTTGCCCTTGTGGATCAACCTACAAGATTTGGTTAACGATCAGGTCGAAACCAACATGAACGACCTTATTGGCCGCTTTTCTGCCATTCATGGGCAATTGCAGGAATCCATTCAGACCTCCAGACAAACTTCTACTGGGCTCGATGGTGAAATGGGTCTGACCCAGGTGATTGGGATTGCTGAACAGCAGTTAGGCGGGATCACGAAAATTCTCCAGCAGGCAGTCACAAACCGGGAAGAGTTACTCAACGGTATCAACGAACTCGCTGCATTGACTGACGAGCTGAAGTCGATGGGGGAAGAGGTTGCAGGTATTGCTTCTCAAACCAATCTGTTGGCATTAAACGCAGCCATCGAAGCTGCCCGGGCGGGTGAGCAAGGGCGTGGTTTTGCTGTTGTGGCCGACGAAGTCAGAACCCTTTCTACCCGTTCAGGCGCAACCGGCGCCCGTATTACTCAGCGTATTGAACAAGCCAATCAATTGCTGCAAAAAACCTTATCCCGCACCAGTGAATTTGCCCGAAACGACGAAACTCAGATGGCAGATGCCGACAAGTTGGTTGGTGAAGTGTTAACGCAATTTAAAGGCGCGGGTGAGCGTATTTTGCAATCTTCAGCCCTGCTCGAACAGGGCAGTGGGCAGGTGCAGCAGGAAATCAGCAGTGTGCTAACTGGGCTGCAATTCCAGGACAGAGTCAGCCAGATTCTTGGGCATATTCGCGCCGATATGCAAAAGCTGGAACTTACCGTTGCCGAGCAACGCAAGATATCTGAGCAAGGCGGTGACTTTGCACCAATTGACGTGCCGGCCTGGCTGGACGCGCTAAGTAAGACCTATACCACGCTGGAACAGAGTGCGGTTCATACAGGGAAGAAGAACGCGCCCAGCGAAGACCCAAAAGGTGGAATTACGTTTTTTTAGGAAAAAATCATGTCTAAAACCATTCTCATTGTTGATGACTCGATCAGTATTCGTCAGGTGGTTGGGCTCGCTTTAAAAGGGGCGGGATTTGATGTCATTGAAGGTTGCGATGGCAAAGATGCGCTAAGCAAATGTGACGGCAGAAAAATTCATCTGGTGATCTCAGACGTTAATATGCCAAACATGGATGGCATCACATTCGTGACTGAGTTAAAGAAACTGCCAGCTTATCGATTTACGCCTGTGATTATGCTGACCACCGAGGGCGCTGCCGACAAGATGGCAGCTGGCAAAGCCGCTGGCGCAAAGGCCTGGGTAGTTAAACCCTTTAAAGCCGAACAAATGCTGGCGGCGGTTGAGAAGCTAATTTTGCCCTAAGGACCATTGCAATGACTGTGTCTGTTTCTAAAAAAGCAGATTTCTCGGTGGCGGAATTTGACGGCGAGTTGAGTATTTTCAATGTTGCCGAAAGCCATGCTGTGCTCAGCAAAGCCGTCAGTGCCCAGCCCAAGAAATTCATCGCAGACCTCACCGCACTACAGGACTTTGATTCCGCGGGCCTGCAGTTGCTGTTCTGGCTAAAAACCCATTTGGATCCCAAATGTGAGTTCACCTTAACCTGCGGTGAAAATGATGTGGTGTTGCGTGTATTTGGTTTGTACGGGCTGGATATGCATCTGCAGCCAGTCGTTACCGAGCTACAGGAATAACCCATGGATTTACAAGAGTCAGAGCTACTGTTTATCAATGAGGCGGAAGAATTACTCGAGGTAATGGAGTCCTGTTTGCTTGAGGTCGAGTCGGAAGAAGCAGCCATCGAAGAGCATATTGATGCGATCTTTCGCGCCGCCCATACCATTAAAGGCTCTGCTGGTTTATTCGGATTCGATAGCATAGTGGCCTTTACCCACAGCGTTGAGAGCGTGCTGGACAAAGTCCGCGCCGCAAGCCTCGGCTTTGATAATGAATTAACCGACCTGATGCTGGAATGTCAGCAGCATATGGCGCAGATGATCAAAGCATTATCGGATCCGAAAGTGCTGACGGATAACGAAAAGGGCACCAGGTTACTGGAACAACTAGATCACTATATCCATCCGGATAAAAGCAGCGCGGCGGCGCCGGAGCCTGTGGTCGAAGAAGCGCCGACAGATCCTAAATTCTGGCGGATTCAGATTGATTACGGCGAAGACGTATTCAGAGATGGTATGGATCCCTGTTCGCAATTACGGTTTCTGGAAAATTTAGGGCGGTTACATCAAGTGCGCGTCGCAGCGCGATTTCCTGAAACAGAATTTGATCCCGAATCTTGTTATCTGACGTTGCAACTGGCACTGGAAAGTGACGCAACTAAAACCGAAATCGAAGGCGTGTTTGAATTTATTCAGGAGTCCAGCGAGGTCAGCATTGGTTCGCCCAAAGCCATGCTTGATAACATTCTTGCATACCCCGAAGAATCCGACCGTATTGGTGAGGTATTGGTAAATACCGGTGTGGTCACTGAGCGCGAATTACAGCAAGCCTTACACACTCAAAAGCAAAGTCTGCAGGAAAACAAACCCACCGATACGCTGGGTAGCATGCTGGTGCAAAAAGGGGTAGTGGATGAGTCCATGGTCGATGCCGCCCTGACCAAACAAAAAGGTCAGGATCATCGTAAGCCCGCAGATTTCCAGTTTTTAAAAGTTGATGCCCGCAAGCTGGATCAACTTATTGGGCTGATAGGGGAATTAGTCACCTCAGGGGCAACCAACGAGCTTCTGATTAGTCAGGTGCAGAACGAAAAGCTGGACGAATCCTTCTCCCAAATGGTGCATCTGGTTGAACAAATTCGCGATGGTGCCCTGGGACTAAGGATGGTGCAGATCGGTGAGTCATTTGGACGTTTGAAACGTATCGTCCGCGATGTCGCTAAAGAACTCGATAAGGATATTCAACTCGACATTTTGGGGGCGGAAACCGAGTTGGATAAAAGCATGGTCGAGAAGCTGTCGGATCCACTCATGCATATCGTCAGAAACGCCATCGATCACGGCATCGAGCCGCAGGACATTCGTTTGTATAAGGGCAAACCCGCCAAAGGCTATCTTAAACTCAATGCTTATCATGAAGCCGGTGCAGTCGTGATTGAAATTGTTGACGATGGCGCCGGCCTGAATGCTGAGAAAGTGCGGGCAAAAGCGGTGGAAAAAGGCTTAATCACTGCGGAACAAAGCCTGGGCAAAGAGGACATTTATAAGTTGATCTTTGAACCGGGATTTTCCACGGCCTCGGCCGTAACGAACTTATCCGGTCGTGGCGTCGGCATGGATGTGGTAAAGCGCAATATTGATGAACTGCGTGGCCAAATCAGTATTGAGAGTGAATTGGATGTTGGCACTACCTTCCGTATCCGACTGCCACTGACACTGGCGATTATTGATGGCTTTGAAGTATCTGTGGGTGAGAGTCATTTAGTGATCCCGGTGAATTTGATCCAGGAATGCATCAGTTTTGACGCCAGCCAGATGACAAAGGATCGCAATTACCTCAATGTGCGCGACGAAGTTTTGCCTTTTGTCAAAATTCGCGAAGTCCTTGCCATTGGAGGCACGAGAGCGGAACGCGAGCATGTCGTGATCGTGCAGTTTGGCAATAATCGCGCAGGCTTAGTTGTTGATCATCTGCGCGGCGAACTGCAGGCCGTGATCAAACCCCTGAATGAGATGTTTCGATCTATCCGAGGCATCGGCGGCTCAACGATATTAGGCAGTGGTGATATCGGCTTTATTCTGGATGTACCCAAATTAATTGAATTAGCCACTCACCAGGAATCCCGCCGCACGCACTTAACCTCAGTGACAAGTAGCAAAGGTGAGTTATGACAGACCAACATACCAAGCAACAGTATTTGACCTTTGTGCTGAGAGATGAGCAATACGGAATATGCATTGATTCGGCAAAGGAAATCATTGAATACGGAAACATTACCAGCATTCCCCTCATGCCTGATTTTGTGAAAGGCGTGCTGAATTTACGCGGCGAAGTTGTGCCCGTCATCGACCTTTCCCTGCGCTTTGGCAAGAGTGCGACCAAAGTGCATAACCGCACCTGTATCGTGATTTTGGAAGTGCCATTCGAACATCAGCAAGTGGTGATCGGGATTTTAGTGGATGCGGTCAGTGAAGTGCTGGAAATAGATTCCTCGCAAATCGAATCGCCGCCGTCCTTTGGCGCCAGGATTCGCACTGAGTTTATTCAGGGGGTCGCCAATATTGAAGGTGAATTTGTGATCCTGCTGCATGGTGAACGGGTGCTTTCGATCACAGAAATGGCATCGCTGATTGAAAATGTATTGGAACAGTAATCCCAGGAATGGGCTGAAATTTGAGACGCAAATAAAGGTATCTGGGCCTGCTCGGCAACATGGCGCTGCGCAGTAATACAGAGTTGAGGAGACGAATATGTTTAATCTCAATAATTTAAAATTGAGAACAAAGCTGCTGGCGGGATTTGCAACGACTGCCGTAATTGCAGGCCTGATCGGATTTATTGGCATGCGAAGCGTCACATCGGTCAACGATATGATGACAGATATTTTTGCCAACCAGTTACAGCCCATTGATGACCTGGGCAATTTGCGTGTCAACATCAGTGAAAACTATAGCCGGATGCTGTTGATGGCCGAAAGTCGGGATCTGAAAAAGGTCGAGCGGTTGATCCGGGATTACGAAGAAGCCACCGCAGAAAATAAGCGCCTGTTTAAACAATACTTAAGTACTGTGCTGTCGCCGGCAGAAGAAGAGGTGGTCGCTGAAGTGAATCCGAAGGTACAGGAATTTCAGGGGATGAAAACCAAGTTCTTTGAGATTCTGGCTGAGGGAAAATTCGATGAAGCCAAAGCCTATTTAAATAGCACCATTGCACCGATGAATGATGTTGTGTCGCGTCTTAATGGCAAGTTGGGCAGCATCATGCGAGAGAATGCAGAGAAGACCAATAGCGACTCAGATGAAATCACCAGCAATATTATCACCCTGTTGGTGTGTTTAATGATTGGGGGTTTTTTGGTTTCCATTGGCCTGGGTATGCTGGTGACGCGTTCTGTGATTAAGCAACTGGGTGGCGAACCCCAGGATGTGGTGGATTTAGTCTCCGAAGTCGCCGCTGGCAATTTAGCGGTGCAGATTGATTTGGATAAGGGCGATCAATCCAGTCTGCTGTTCTCAATCCGTCAGATGATCGACAAGCTTTCCGACATTATTTCGCAGGTGCGCTCTGCTGCAGATAACCTGTCGTCAGCGTCTGAGCAAATGAATGCTACCGCCCAATCTATCAGTCAGGCGGCATCTGAACAGGCTGCCAGTGTAGAAGAAACCTCGGCGGCGATGGAGCAGGCCAGCGCTTCAATTAATCAGAACAATGATAATTCGAAAGTGGCCGATGGCATTGCTACCAAAAGTGCTAAAGACGCCATTGATGGCGGCGATGCGGTGAAAAAGACAGTCGAAGCCATGCGCCAGATTGCCGACAAGATCAGCATTATCGACGATATCGCTTATCAAACAAACCTGCTGGCCCTGAATGCTGCGATTGAGGCAGGGCGGGCAGGTGAACATGGTCGCGGGTTTGCGGTGGTGGCGGCTGAAGTGCGTAAACTTGCAGCTCGCAGCCAGACTGCGGCCAAAGAAATTGGTGAAGTGGCGGGCAGTTCTGTCAGCCTGGCAGAGCAGGCCGGAAAACTGTTGGAAGAGATAGTACCGTCGATTCAACGCACCGCAGAGCTGGTACAGGAAATTGCTGCCGCCAGTACTGAACAGGCCAGCGGCGCGAATGAAATCAACTCGGCCATCGGCCAGATATCTCAGTCTACTCAACAGAATGCGTCTGCATCTGAGGAGCTTTCATCTACGTCAGAAGAACTCACCGGTCAGGCTGAAGAATTGCAAAGCATGATGGAATACTTTGTATTGGCCAACACAGGACGTAAAACGTCCAATAAAAAGCCAAAGCCAGATTTAACTAAGCGAAAAGCACCCGCTCCCGGCACTAAAATGCCGAAAAAGGAAGCGGCTGATGAAGAGTTTGATTTCAATAACTTCTAGCTGAGGCGAGCTGGCGGCAATGGGAGAAGTGACTGACACGGAATTTACGGCTATTCAGCGCTGGTTGTATCAGCGCACCGGTATTCACCTAAATAGCGGTAAAAAGAATTTGATCAATGGCCGTTTAAGTAAGCGGCTGCGTCAGCTGGATCTGAGCAGTATGAGTGATTATGCCCGCATACTGCTAGAGGCTAAGGATGAGATGGAGCAGCAAATCGCTATCAATTTGCTGACCACCAACGAAACCTATTTTTTCCGAGAACCCAAGCATTTTAGTTTTTTGGCGCAACAGATCATTCCTGACTGGCAAAAGGGGAAAGAATACAAAGTCTGGAGTGCCGCCGCATCCAGTGGCCAGGAGGCCTATACTATTGCGATGGTGCTGGCGAAACACTTGGGAATGGATGCGCCATGGAAGATTATCGGCACAGATATTAACAGCGAAGTGCTGGCATTTGGCGCTCGCGCCATTTACCCCATGCAAGCGGCAGCCAGGGTTCCACAGGAGTTTTTAAAGCGTTACTGCCAAAAAGGTAAAGGCAAGGATGAAGGATGGTTTCGGATTGGGCCTGAACTACGCAAAAAGGTCGAATTTCAGCAATTGAACCTGATGAGTCAGGACGCCTGGGCACCTAAGTTTGATCTTATCTTTTTACGTAATGTACTCATTTACTTCGAAGTGGATGACAAGAAGAAAATCGTGCAACGGGTGCTTAAACAATTAAAACCCGGCGGTTGGCTATTAATGGGACACTCTGAAAGCATCTACGGCTACGATCCGCGATTGGCGCAGCGCAGTGTAGGTTGCTATCAGTTTGAGGTGAAATGAACGTTATCCATTTATCCCCAGGCGCTTATGCAAAGGGGAAGGGCTTGAACCATCGCTATTACACGGTATTGGGTTCGTGCATTTCAGTGGTGCTGTGGCATCAGCAAAGTCGCTTCTTCGCCATATGTCATTACGTCAACGCCCATAACATTCGGGGGCTCACATTTAGTGCAGATATGCAGGGATACTATGGTGAACTAATTTTGCCCTTTTTCTTGCGAGAGTTAGCGATGCAAGGCCTTCAACCTAAAGAGGTTAATACTTCGCTGGTGGGCGGGGCGAGTAGTCTGGGGAGCCAGAACCTGCATAAACACTATCAGGTGGGGCGCGTGAATATGGAATTTGCTGAACAGTTTTTACATCAGCATGGCTTTCGCGTTGGGTTAAAAGACGTCGGTGGCGTTCGTGGCCGCAGATTGGAATTTGATACCACAAACGGCAACTGTAAGGTCAGTTCGTTATCTGGAATGCTATCCGATGAAAACGCCAGTTAAAGGTAAAATACGTGTTTTGATTGTCGATGACTCTGCTGTCGTAAGGCAGATGCTACAGACAATTCTGTCCGAGCAGGCGGATATCGAGGTGATAGGCACCGCGTCAGATCCTTATTTTGCCATCGAAAAAATGCGCGGTAATTGGCCCGATGTCATTACTCTGGATGTCGAAATGCCGCGCATGGATGGCATTACTTTCTTGCGTAAAATCATGGCTTCACGTCCGACGCCAGTGGTGATTTGTTCGTCGTTAACTGAGCAAGGGGCTGAAACCACAATGGAAGCGTTAGCCGCCGGTGCCGTCAGTATCTTTACCAAGCCACAGGTGGGGGTAAAAGGCTTTTTGCAAAGCAGCAAAGTGGAGTTAGTCGAGGCCGTGCGCCAGGCGGCACGTTCCAATACTGCCAATTTGCGTTCGAGTGTCAGAGCGGCGCCGCGTCATCCCGTTGGCGAAGTGACTGCTCCGGTTGTGCCACCGTCAGCCATGAGTCGAACGACGGCGAAAGTGATGGCTATCGGCACATCGACCGGCGGTACCCAGGCATTAGAGCGGGTACTGACGCAATTACCGGTGAATGTCGATGGCATTGTCATTGTGCAGCATATGCCGGAAAAATTTACCGCCGCTTTTGCCGCGCGCTTGAATGGACTGTGTGAAATTGAAGTCAGAGAAGCGAAAGACGGTGACAGAGTTCGACCGGGTTTGGCGCTGGTGGCTCCCGGCGGTAAGCATATGTCGCTGGATCGCAGTGGCGCCTTTTATTTTGTGCATGTGAAACCCGGCCCGGCGGTAAATCGTCATTGTCCTTCCGTTGATGTGTTGTTTCGTTCGGTGGCGCGCTGCGCTGGTAAAAATGCGGTGGGCATTATCCTAACCGGGATGGGCAACGATGGTGCTAAAGGCCTGTTGGAAATGCGTGAACAGGGCGCGACTACTTATGCCCAGGATGAAGCCAGTTGCATAGTGTTTGGTATGCCCAAAGAAGCGATTCGGGCCGGAGCCGCCGATTTTGTGATCCCACTGGATAAAGTGCCTCAGGTCATAGTGGGTAGCAGCCAATGACAGAGTTGGCCGATGCAATTAAACGTCTGTCGGTGCTGGTGGTCGAAGACAGTATCAGCCAGCGCGAATGGTTGGTTAATCAATGCAGATGTCTGGGAGTTGACACGGTAGAGCAGGCTGAAAATGGCCGTATCGCACTGGATAAGATCCTGGCCAGAGAAACGCCTTTTGATCTGCTGATCTGTGATTTAGAAATGCCGGATCTGGATGGGATCGAGTTAATTCACCTGCTGGCTGCCAGCGATAAGCGTTCAGCGGTCATCGTTGTCAGTGGACGTGAAATGAGTTTGATCTCTGCCGTGGAACTGATGGCGACCACCGAAGGTTTGTGGGTGCCCGGCTGTATTCAAAAGCCCCTAAAAGCCGAACGGGTGGCGGAATTAATTCAGCAGTTTGTAAAGCGAAAAGAAAAGTATCGTCAGGATTGTCGTGCCCGTAAAAACTATGCCCTGTCTTTTCAGCGGCTGAAATCTGCGCTTGAACAGCGCCAGTTTGTGTTGCATTACCAGCCCAAAGTAAAAATGCAGACAGGGGAATTATCGGGGTTTGAAGCGCTGGTGAGGTTACAGTTAGATGAAAACCAGCTGGTCTTTCCGGGTGATTTCATTTCGGCTTGCGAGAAATATAACCTGATCGATGAGCTTAGTTATGAAGTGGTGCGTCTTGCGCTTAGCCAACGGATGATGTGGATAGCGCAAGGCATAGATGTGCCTGTTTCGGTCAATTTATCGGCGGTATCTTTTAGCAATGAGGACTTTTCAGGCAAGTTGATCCAGTTGATCCAAACCAGTGGCGACGATCCTAAAAAGCTGATTTTTGAAGTGACTGAAACAGCGATTATTCAGGATATGGGCAAGGCCTTGTCGATGCTGGCACGCCTTAGGTTATTGGGATGCGGCCTGTCTATTGATGATTACGGTACCGGCTATTCATCGATTAAGCAGTTATCTCAGTTACCCTTCACTGAGCTTAAAGTGGATCGTGGTTTGATCGATGGCATCGCCGCTAAGGCGCATTTGCAGGTGATTTTTGAAAGTACCTTGTCTATGTGTAACAAGCTTGGGCTAACCCTGGTGGCAGAAGGGATTGAGAAAAAGGCTGACTGGCAGTATCTGAATAAAAGCGGCTGCCATATTTGCCAGGGCTATTATTATTCGCCGCCAATGCCGGTAGAGAGTGTGTTGCCTTGGTATCAGGCAGGCATGCCGGCCTTAAGTTAATCAGGGTAAATTGGTATGAAAATAGTAAATAAGCCGGGCATGCCCGGCTTATTGGTTTAACCAAGTAGATTAAGCTTAGTGCGCGACCGGACATAGGTTCTGCAGCGGGCCGAAGCTTTCGTAATGCACCTTGTTTGTTGGCACATTCAGCGCCTTAGCGTAGTCCAGCATCTGCTGCATAAAGCCAGTTGGGCCGAGTATGTATAGTTCAAACTCACCTTCCGGCAACTGCGCTGTCAGGATCTCCTGGGTAACTCTGCCCTGATAATCCGCAGGCAATGTCGCGTTGTCATCCTGTTCATACACATAACAGCGGCGCAGGTTAGTGTGCTTAGCTGCCAGATCATCTATATGCGTACGGAAACCATGTACCTGGGCATTTTGCGCGGCATGAATAAAGCGCACTTCACGGCCGCTTTCGACACAGGCATTGACCATGCTGATGGCAGGCGTCAGGCCAACACCGGCAGTCAGTAACACGACAGGTGCGTTGCCAGCTGTGAGGGTGAATGCGCCGGTAGGGGCAGTTAATTGCAGCTTATGGCCCACTTCAACCTGCTGATGCAGGAAGTTAGAAAACTCACCATCGCCTTCTTTTTTCACTGATATACGGTAGTAATCCTGATTTGGGCTGTCCGACAGGCTGTAGTTACGACTGATCACGCGGCCATTCACCTGTGTTTGAATGCCGATGTACTGGCCTGGGATAAAGCGCATCAGTGGCTGTTCGTCGGAAGGACGCAGATAGAAAGAACGGATCAGGCTGCTTTCATCTTCTATTTTGACCACATCAAAATCGCGCAGACCACGCCAGCCGCCCGTCTGAGCTTCATGCTTGGCGTACTCCTGTTCTTCCAGGCCAATCAGTAAATCCGCTAAAAAGCCGTAGGCTTTCACCCAGGCATCCTGTAATTCAGGGGTAAAGGCATCGCCTAATACTTCGATGATGGCGGCGATCAGGTTTTCGCCAACGATAGGGTAGTGCTCGGGCAGAATATCCAGCGATACGTGCTTGGTAACGATCTGCTCGACCAGCCCGCCCAGTTTATCCAGTTCGTTAATATGATTGGCATAACAAAACACAGAATAAGCCAGGGCTTTGGCCTGGGCGCCGCTTTGCTGGTGAGTCTGGTTAAAATAACGCTTTAATTCCGGGTGCTTGCTCAGCATACGGTTGTAAAAACAACGGGTAATGGTTTCGCCATGTTCTAACAAAATTGGCGCGGTAGCTTTGACCAGTTCACGGGTGCGATCATCTAAAGGCAAGGTACTCATCTTGTGTCCTTAATATGGCTGTTTTTAATCTGGCAGCGCGAGTTTCATTTCATGTCTGCATTAAAGATGCTTTTTAAATGCATCTTAATTAAGGTGCATGTTAAAAGTATCTTTAAATTAGGTCAAGGATCTGAGATCATTTTCTTATTCGGCCAATAAGCAGGCCGCTCAGCAGGAATTTTCAGTGCAGTTAACCCGACATACCGATTACGGCTTACGAATTTTGATTTATTTGGCCATGTTGCCCGAAGGGCGGATGGCGAATATTGATGAAGTCAGCGAGCACTATCAGGTATCCCGCAATAACGTGAATAAGCTGGTACATCAGCTCGGTAAGGCTGGTGTTATCGCCACCCGCCGAGGCAAAGGCGGCGGCTTTTATCTGAACCGCGAACCTGCGGAATTGAAGCTGGGTGAGCTGATATTGCTAATGGAAAACACCATGCAACTGGTGGATTGCGGTTCACCGCCGTGCAAAATTGTCGCCGCCTGCAAACTCAAAGGCCTGTTAGCCAAAGCCACTCAGGCCTTTGTCGATACGCTAAATCAATACACCCTGGCCGATGTGCTGACCGGTAAACGCAAAGAACTGGCCGAGATTTTTGTGTTGGAGCTGAGTTAGATCAAATAGCCTTGTCTATCCGACTATGGTCTTGCTGCCGTGGGCGGATATCTGTGTCATAGTGTGATTATTTGCACAATGGAACGTCACAGGAGAGGCTATGTATAACACTGCCTTGCCCAACCGGCCCGACTGGCAGGCGCTGCTCAAATCTGGCAACCGCATTTATCTTGGCTCGAACGCGGCGGTACCTAATGCCCTCATTGATGATTTGATCGATAACGCCCAGGGGCTGCATGATATCGAGCTGGTGCACATTAATACCCTGTCGCCCGCCCGTTGGGTAGAGCCTCAGTACAACGACCTGTTCAAAGTTAACGCCCTGTTTATCGGTGGCGATAAAGTGCGTCAGGCCATTGCCGAAGGCCGCGCCGATTACACCCCCTGTTTTTTATCTGAAGTGCCATCGTTATTCGAGCAGGATTTTTTGCCGCTGGATGCGGCACTGGTGATGGTCAGCCCGCCGGATCAGTTTGGCTATTGCTCCCTTGGCGTGGCGGTCGATGTGAACCTGGCGGCAATCAAAAAGGCCAAAAAGGTTATCGCCCAAATCAATCCATTAATGCCACGCACCAGCGGCCACACCTTTATTCGGGTCGATGATATCGATGCCTGCATCCAGCAGGAACAACCCTTGCCTGAACTGCCGGAATACGAGCCGGATAAACGCACCGAACGTATCGGCCAGTATGTGTCTATGCTGGTGGAAGATGGCGCTACCCTGCAACTTGGCGTGGGTAAAATCCCCAACGCGGTACTGCGTTATTTACAGCACCATAAAGACTTAGGTGTGCACAGCGAACTGATCACCGATGGTATCATTGACCTGATTGCCAAAGGCGTGATCAACAACCGCAAAAAAACCTTTCATCCGGGTAAAACCGTGGCCAGTTTTTGCTTAGGCAGCAAAAAGCTGTACGATTTTGTTGATAACAACCCCCACGTTGAGTTTTACCCCAGCGATTACCTCAACACGCCCTCGAACATTGCCCGTAATCATAAAATGGTCGCCATCAACAGCGCCCTGGAAGTGGACTTAACCGGCCAGGTGGTGGCCGATTCTATCGGTTATCAGTTTTACAGCGGCATTGGCGGTCAGGTAGATTTTATCCGTGGTGCGGCCATGTCGCCCGGCGGTAAACCCATAATCGCCATGCTCTCGACGGCCAAAAACGGCACCGTCTCGCGGATTGTGCCCACCATCACCGAAGGCAGTGGGGTGGTGACCTCCCGTGGCCATGTGGATTATGTGGTGACAGAATTTGGCGTGGCGTCATTAAAAGGCCGCAGTATTCGCGAGCGGGCGCTGGAGCTGATCCGGGTTGCTCATCCGGATTTTCGCCCGAGTTTGCTGGCCAAAGTGCGCGAACATTACTGGGTGCCGCACTATCAGAAACAGTACCCCAAAGATGTGCCCGAGCTTGGCCCCATTGGCGTGAAAACCATGCAGGTCGATGGCATGAGTTTCGATTTGCGGCCCCTGAATCCTGCCGATGAAAGGCGTTTGCAGGAGTTCTTTTACTCCCATACCAAAGAAACTTTGTTTTATCGCTACAACGCTTACCCCACTCAGATGACGCGGGAGAAATCCTGTAATCTGGTCAGCGTCGATCAAAGCCGCGATCTGGCCCTGTGTATCGTGCGCCAGCAGGGCTCGAAAAGTGAAATTCAGGCGGTGGGCCGTTACTACCTGTGCAGCGACGAAGTCAGTTGCGAAGTCGCCTTTGTTACCCGTGAAAAATTCCACGGCAAAGGCATGGCCAGCCAGCTTTTGCGTGAGATGATCGCCATTGCCCGCGAGCGGGGGCTGGAATGCATGCGCGCTTATGTGCGCGCCGATAACCGCAATATGCTGCGGGTGTTCGAGGCCAACGGTTTTCGTCGTCAGCCGGGGGATGAACCCGGCGAAGTGAATTTAGTTTTGCCGCTGGGAGGCCATGCATGAGCCTGGTGTTTATCAGTCACCCGGATTGCGGTTTACATGATGTGGGCGACGATCATCCGGAACATCCGGATCGCCTTTACGCCATTAACGACAGGCTGATTGCCTCAGGGCTGGATTTTTCCATCCTAAAAGCAACACCGGAAGCCGCCAGCAAAGAGCATTTATATTTGGCCCACGATCGCGCCTATGTGGATGAAGTGTTCAACAAAACCCCCGCCCACGGCATAGTCCATCTCGATCCCGATACCCAGATGATGCCTCGCAGTTTAGATGCCGCTTTGTATGCCGTCGGTGCCAATGTGCTGGCGGTGGATATGGTGATGACAGGCGAAGCCAAACAGGCTTTTTGTGCGGTGCGCCCACCGGGCCATCACGCCGAAAAAGCCAAAGCCATGGGCTTTTGCATCTTTAATAACATTGCTGTGGCGGCGCGCTACGCCATGGAAAAGTATGGCCTGACGCGCATCGCCATTGTCGATTTTGACGTGCACCACGGTAACGGCACCGAAGATATCTTTTTTGATGATGAAAGGGTGTTGTTCTGTTCGTCGTTTCAGTATCCGTTTTACCCTTACGACATTGGCCCGGGCAACGAGCATATCCTCAATTTACCTCTGCCAGCAGGCACAGATGGCGACCGTTTTATGGAAGCGGTAACCGACCAGTGGCTGGAAAAGCTCGATGCCTTTGCCCCGCAGCTGATTTTAATTTCCGCCGGGTTTGATGGCCACTTTGAGGACGACATGGCCCACTTTAAATTGGTGGAATACGACTACGACTGGATCACCCGTGAGCTAAAACAACTGGCAATCAAACACTGCGACGGCAAGATGATTTCCACCTTAGAAGGTGGCTATGCATTAAGTGCCCTGGGCCGCAGCGTCGCGACCCATATTAAGGCGATGCTGGGGTGAGTTTACTTGCGTGAAATTCCTGACTCACCGTTTACCAAGCTCCTCGCTGTGCTAGCATGCTGGCAAAATCTTCTTCTACTGAGTGAACACTATGGCGGCGTTTGAGGCTAACTTGGCGGCACTGTTGCAAAACGGCCAGCTGTTGCAGGTAAAAAAGAAAACCTCACTGCTGTTGGAAGGGGAGGTGTGCCACAAGGTGTTTTTGATTGAACAGGGCATAGTGCGTTCCTGGTTTAACAATGACGGCGATGACATTACCTTTCAGTTTTATTTTGCTGGCGATATTGTCACCTCATCCCAAAGCCTGAAAAGCCAAAAGGCAGCTCTGTATAATATTGAAGCCTTGACGGATGTCCGTTTAAAGGTGCTGAACAAGGCACAAGTGTTGGCGTTATTAACGGCCGCCCCTGCTTTGCAGCAATGGGTGAATGAATATGTGGCTGAGCGTTTGTATCACTACCAAAAGCTGTTTATTTCGCGGATTAAAAACAACCCGCAACAACGCTATGAAGAGTTACTGGCAAGCCAGCCGGAGATTTTTGATTTTGTACCCCATCATTATATTGCCAGCTATTTGGGCATGACGCCTGTGTCGTTAAGTCGCATTCGCGCAAAAAAGAATTCATCCATTAACAATTGTTAATGCCGCATTATTAGCAAGATTTAGAGTAGCCACCTCAACAAGTTTAACGAGGTGGAACTATGACAACGCAACAATTACGTATCGGCTTTATTGGTTTGGGCAAAATGGGTTCAGGCATGTGTGCCAACCTGCAAGCCGCAGGCTACGCGCTTACTGTGTATAACCGTACCAAGTCCAAAACCCAGCCCTTTGCGGAAAAAGGCGCCAAGGTGGCAGATTCAGTCAAGGCTTTGGTAGAACAATCGGACGTGATTTTCACCAGCCTGCTGGACGACAAATCGGTATTGGCCATGTGTGACGGCGATGAGGGCATTTTGGCCGCTATGCGCCCGGGTAAAATCCATGTGGGATTAACCACCATTCAGCCCACTACCGCTGATGTACTCAAACAGCAACATGCCGCACAAGGTTGCCATTATATTGCTGCCCCTGTGGTAGGGCGACCAGACGCGGCGGCCGCAGGCAAGCTGATTACCTTTTTAGCCGGTGATGCCAGTGCCATTGCACAGGTGAAACCCTTGACCCAAGCTTATGCGGTGAAACAAATTGTGTTAGGCGAGACTGCCAGCGCCGCCAATGCCTTGAAAATTTGCGTGAATTATATGGCAATGGCGCAACTGGCCATGCTGGGCGAAGTGTTCACCTATGCTGAAAAAAGCGGCTTACCCAAAGCGATGGTGTTAAATGTCGCCAGCATGTTTTTTGCTGGTAATGAACCTATGCAGGAATACGCGAACAAAATCGCTGAGCGTGAGTTTGATACAGTCGGCTTTGATTTAAGCGCAGGGTTAAAAGATGCGCTGATTTTTGAAACTGCCTTTATCGCCAGCGGCGTTAAACCCTCGGCCATTATGGGCGCAAAAGATAACTTAGTTGCGGCCAATGCTAATGGTTTAGGCAGCAAAGACTGGAGTGCATTAACGCAGATGACTCGTCTAATGGCAGGATTGAAAGACTAGTTAAGCAGTATGCGAATGACCATGTTTTCAGTCGCTTGGGCACAAAAAAGGCGCCATCGGCGCCTTTTTCAGTGATTCATGAAAGCGGATTACACAGCTTCGTCGTACTCGTCGTATACATCCAGATTCTCTGCTTCGGATACCACAGGTACCGGTTTTTGATGCAGATCCTGGCGCAGCTGGCCTTTACGGTGTTTAAGTACGGCTTCGAGTTTCTTTACTGCCTGCGCGATGGCGGGGTACATCACGTCATTAGTGCCTTTGGCTGCCACGGCAACGCCCTGATAATGGCTGGCAATTTCTACTTCGTACTCACCATGTTCTTTGGTAATGATCACATCGGCAGAAATGAGGCTGGGGAAGCGATTGGCGATTTTGGCAAGCTTGTCGCTAACGTGTTGTTTTACCGCTTCGCTGATATCAACATGGTGACCAGAAAGTTCAATTCTCATAAGTTTTCCCTCTTCGTGAAACTTAATCTTAGGTAAGGTCGGCACCTGTTGTTGGTGGGCCGACATCGACTTTCTCTCGACGTTAATTTCTCGACGTCCATTACTTGATATCAGGGTTGGCAGGGCAGTTTCAAGGGGATTTTGCAGTTTTTTTGCAGAATTTTGACATACTGCAGAAAGTGCCCAAAAGGGTCTTTAAACTGATCAAATAGAGGCGTATGCTGGTGAGATTGGCTGCGGCAAAAGCGCCCATTTTTCTGAATTTTTGTTCAAAATTTCTGCAATTGTTTTTCATCGTAAAATAAAGCACTTAGGCTAATTTTTAAGCCATTTGTGCAAGTGGTCGAACCTTTCAGCTGGCTAGACCATGCTATCTAGTTAGAAGCAGTAAAATAACCCTTAGTGTCAACCCAGACAAAGAAAGCTTACGTTATGTTTTTAGACAACTATCATCAGCCGTTACCTGAAGGATTTGCCTTTAGCCGCGCTCAGGCCAGCCATTTTGCCAAGGGTGTTGCCACAGACTTTAATCCGATTCACGACGAAGATGCCAAACGCTTTTGTGTGCCGGGGGATTTACTGTTTGCTATGTTGGTAAGCCGCATTGGCCTGCACGAGCATATGCATTGTGACTTTACGGGCATGGTGGGCAGCGAGGTGCCTTTGCAACTGGATATTCACGCCGATAACGCACGTATCCTGGATACGGCGGGGAAAGAGTATCTTCAGATGACCTTTTCTGGCGCAAAAAGCCATAACCCGGAATTGATCGAAAACCTGGTGAAGCGTTATGTGCGTTTCTCGGGCCAGAACTTTCCGCCTGTGTTAGTACCGCTTATGAAAGAGCATGGCGTGATGGTGAATCCTGCCCGTCCTTTGGTGATGTACCAAAGTATGACGGTAGATTTGCATCAGGTTGAGCTAAGCGAGCCATCCATCGAGTTTACCGGTGCCGAACTTCAGGTTGAAGGTAAACGCGGTAACGTTAGCCTGCACTTCGATTTTGTAGAAGATGACAACGTCGTTGGCCGGGGTCACAAAGCCATGGTGCTTTCTGGCCTGATGCCTTATGAACAGGCGGAGATGGATAAGATGGTGGAGTTTTATAACTCGCGTAAGAATTCTTACAGCGATTGATTCAAGCTGCTGTGCTTGAGATGACGGCGTTAAATGTCCTCTCAAAATGCCTATTTACACCCAGTAAATTGCGTTTTTGTGGAGAAGTTTGTCTTGTCCTCTCTGCGCCCGCGACGCTCGTACGCGGGCAGTGCTGCGCCTGAGATTATTGGGTCAGTTTCAGATCTACATCCAAACTCTATATTTGAGTACGTCTATTGCGAAGACGTTTTACGCTGTAAGTTCAAGCGCAGCAGTTTGCACTCACTTAGGTAAATGATCTTTTAAGATCGCATACAACTCTGGTCGGTTTTCGGCAATCTCTGCATTGCTCAGGCCTTCGAGTGAGTGGGGGTATTTCAGCCAGGCTTCGGTTTCATGTAAGAAGTAGTCGGGTATTCTGTCGGTCTGATTACGTGAAGGCTTGTAATAAGGCACCGCCACGCGAATATCGTGGGGGGTATTTAAGCGCGCCAGGCGTTTAATTTCATTAATGATGGCCTCAATTGAGCGGCCACTGTCAAACACATCATCGACAATTAGCAGGCTGTCTTCGTGCTGAATATTTTTGACTAAGTAATTTAGACCAAACACTTTTACTTCTTTGGCCTGCTTATCTATGCCCTGATAAGATGAGGTACGAATGGCGATGTTGTCGGTGTTCACGCCGTGGTAGGCCAGATATTCCTGCACCGCAATACCAATGGGGGCACCACCACGCCACACAGCTAGCATAAAGGTGGGGCGAAAACCTGAGTCGTAAATCTGGGCGGCGAGTTTGAACGAATCGTCTAACAAACTCTGGGCGCTAAGATAGGTTTTTTGGCTCATTGGGTGCTCCCTTTATTGTCTATACCTGACCAGCCAGTCAGATGTTATGATACCCGCAAGTTGGCAGAGTGTCACATGGGAGCAGGACAGTGGAAAAGCGTTTTCTGGAAGAACAACAGATCATTGAAGATGCCTTTCGGTTGGGCGTGAATATTTTTGAAAGTGGTTTTCGGCCCACCTTCATTGTCGGCCTGTGGCGCGGCGGCAGCTCTGTCGGGATTTATGTGCAGGAATGCCTGCAAACCTTGGGGGTTACCACGGACCATATCTCACTGCGGACCTCTTATGCCGGGCTGGATCAGTACCAGAATATGCTGGCATCACCGGAGCAAATCCGCGTGCATGGCACCCAGTATCTGATTGAAAACCTGAACGTTGATGATGGCCTGCTGATTGTGGATGACGTATTCAGCAGCGGTCAGAGCATTAAAGCGGTAATTAACCGCCTGCAAACCAAGCTTAAGCGTAATATGCCGCGCGAGGTGAAAATTGCCACTTTGTATCAGCGCAGCGGCTTTAACCGCACCGACTTACAGCCGGACTATTGCCTGCACGACACTCAGGACTGGCTGGTCTTCCCTTACGAACTTAAAGGTCTGAGCCGCGACGAAATTGCCGCAGGCAAGCCTTTTGTCGAACCCCTGCTACGCGACACCAACAACTAAGGCTTTTTCGGTGCGGGCAAGGCTTTACTTAACCAGTGATCAACACTGAACCAGCGCCCGCCGCCGATAAAAAACAGCGTCAGCAACATAATAAAATAAGTCACGGCGAACTCGATGCCGTTGTTGACCACGGCAAAGTTACCGCTGGATGTTAGCCACTCGTAGTTGCCATGTTCCTGCAAAATCTCTTTGGCTCGCGCTAACTTATCTACCGATTCCATCACCCTTTCATTGGCAAAGGGCGCGTTTGCATCAGAGATCGCCTGCCAGCCGTAAGGCCAGTGTACCGTTACCGCCGCCACTAGCATGGTGAACATAAGCGGAATGCTGATTAAGCGAGTCGCCAGGCCCAGCACCAAACATACTGCGCCGAGAATTTCCGTCCAGGTTGCCAGTGTGGCCATCAGGTAAGGGAAGGGCAGACCCAGGCCATATTCGGGATTGCCAAACCAGTCGACCACGCCTTCGAAATGACCGAGTTTGTTCATGCCTGCTGTCCACATGGTAGGGGCAAGGTAGAGGCGTAGAGCCAGTGGCGCGGCGAAATCCAATGTCTGGCACTTAGCCATGACAGAATGATATAAATCAGTGAGTTGAGTTAGTCGTATCATAGTGGCGTATCCGTGATCCTTGTTCAGTTATAGACAGGGGTTTTGTATAAACACTTTCCAGACCTGATACGAATCATCATCCAATGACTGCCTGACGGAGCGAAGCGTGAGTCTGTTTATCCTTTCACAACTGCTGGTTGGTTTGTCCTTTGCCACAGGTGTTTTTGCCTGGCAGCAACCCACCCGCAAAGGAATTTTGCTGGGTATGGGCGCCTGTGCCTGCCTGAATGCGCTGCACTTTGTCTGTTTGCAGCAATGGACAGCGGCAGCCGTGGTGGCGGTAACGGCCGTCAGGATCCTGACCAGTGCTTATGTGCAATCTAAGTGGGTGATGTGGCTGTTTTTAATTATGGTGCTGGTGGCCGGATTCAGCCAGTATCAGGCGCCCATTAGCCTGCTGGTGATAGTCGGCACTTTAATTGGAACCTGGGGCAGTTTCAGGCCAAACCCTTTGCATATGCGCCTGGCTATGATGGCGACATCGGCCAGCTGGGTAGTGCACAACATTGTGATTTTTACGCCTGTGGGGGCGGTGATGGAAGGGTGCTTTGTGATAAGCAATGCTATTGGTTACTGGCGCATGCGTAAACAGATGGCAAACTGCTGCGCTTGAAACTTCTTCGTTAAAAGTCTTCTCAAAATCCTCATTTATTATCCTGATACCAATCCGTATAGATAAATGATCTACTCAGAGAGTGCATAACGGTTTAGAGCAAGGCGCGGCTTTGCAGGAATGCGAGTAGCCTTTTAAAAAGCCGTAACGCAGAGATAAAGCGTTATGCGCTCTCCCTTCGGGCGCAGTCTTCGAGCTACCTGACTGCGTTACTTCCATTCCCTTTAGCCCAACTAGAGGTTCTTGAAAGTGCCTTGTCATCTAGCTCGAATACTCGCGCTGAGCGATTATTTATCTATGTGGATTGGTATTTACTCCGGTTGCTCGAAGACTTTTGCCTCGAATTTTCTGCGCTCGTCACGTTTGCCGCTGGCTGGTGCTACTGCGCTTGAGATTACAGCGTTAAACCTCTGTTCAAAAATCCTCATTTACTACCTGTAAACTGCGGTTTTTTCACAGAGGTTTGCCTTGTTCTCTCTGCGCTCGCGACGTTTGGTAACCAGCTTAGGCGCTTGAGATAACTGCGTTAAACGTCTCCTCAAGAATCCTCATTTACTACCTGTAAACTGCGCTTTTTTCGCAGAGGTTTGCCTTGTTCTCTCGGCGTGCGTGACCTTTGTCGCTGATGGTGACGACTGCCCTTAAGATGTGCACACAGTTGAAGTGCTGCACTTAAAATGGCTGCGGTAAACAGCATTCCAATTCCGTCATTTTTAATCGAAAAGCAGTGCTTCTGCCGACAGGTTTGCCACGAGAGTTTTGTATGCAAGGGGGATTATTTGCAATGAGAACTAAGCTGAGTCAGCCTCTTTTCCCTATCGTTTGTACCGATAGGAAAAAGAGTAAGAATCTACTCTGCTGATAATGCTGCGTCTGGCATCAACGCCTCGTATTTGAATTAGTTATTTGATAGTTAACACTTTTTTAACTTTTGTGCGGTATTGGGCTTGAAGCTTAACTCGTGACAAAGGTCCCTATCAGCGTTGGCAATAAGCGTTATTGCGAGGCGCGATTTTACAGTCGAATTTGCTCCCTCTTATTTTAGTAAATGAAATGTTAATCAAAACATTCGGTTTTAACATGAGGGAAAAACATGAAGACCACCTTACCCAAATCTGCGTCTCTTAGCCTGGCCACACTGTTGTTAATTTCGCTTCTGGGCGGCTGTAACTCGGATGATGCTGAACTGGTATCAGAAGATACCACTGAAACTGAAACCACGTCGCTGACTGTCGCGGCGGATGAAACTCTGGCGGTGGATGAAACCACCTCTGTGGACGAGCTGACGATTGAAGATGGTGCCACACTCGAAGCCGCCGACGGTTATAGTCTCACGCTGACTGTGGATGGCGTTGAGACTGAAATTGCCGCCGGTAGCTACAGCGGTGATGTGGTGCTGACAGTGACTGAAGAAATCCCAGTGGCCTACAGTGAGAGCATTACTAACTACTTCCGCACTGCAGTGTATGTGGAAGATGGTGCGTATGTGGCGGATAAATCGGTTGCTGCGGCGGTTATTGATGGCGATGTATCTGATACCGAAGCGTCGGCGCTGAGTATTACCTCAGTAGGGCCAGAATTTAACGGTATTATGATCACCAGCAGTGACGACAGCACCGATGTGTTTGAATACCTCATCGACAGCCCTACCATCGACTTTACCGGAAATGGCGGTAATGACTTTTCCGGTTACGGTGCGGCTGTGATGTCCAGCGGTTATGCGGATGTGCAACTGAACAACGCCAGCATTACCACCACAGGGGCCATTCGTACCGCAGTGTTTGTGGGCGGTAATAGCGTAATGACAGTAAACAATTCCGTAATTGAAACCTATAACGGCACCCTGCCGGAAGATTACGAATTTAACGTTGACCTTGGCCGTATGATGGAAGCGCCGTGGATGCTGGGTATTACCGGTAACGTGCGCTCGACTAACCTGGTGGACAACGGCACGGCGTATTACATCAATTCCAGTGTGACGTCTCAGGCCTGGGGCGCGCTGTCCACAGACGATACTACTTCAACGCGCCTGTACTGTTTAAACTCGCAAATCAGCACCACAGAAAGTGGTTATGGTTTCTATTCCATTGGCGACAACCTCGATTATGTCAGTGGCTGTACCGTCGATGTTGCTGACTACGGCATGATCATGGCTGCCATCGGTAACGGTACTTTTACCGACGGTACTGTGGTGAATTCGGGGCGTATTGGCGTGATGCTGCATAGCGGCACCGGGACGCTGCGCATCGAAAACGGCACGGTATTTAACGTGGCAGAATCTGTGATTCAGGCAAAAAGCTCTTTCCCAACCGTAATCGTGGATGATGCTGAACTTAACTCTGACATTGGCGTGATTCTGCAAATGATGGATAACGATGATCCCTATGGTGCCTATTTACAGAGTTTGAGCGCGAAAACCGAATCAACTGATACGGATGAAGAAGTCACGACCGCCGCCGCAGAAGATGCCAGCAGCCTGAATGAAGGTGGCAGCAGTAATGTGCTAACAGCTACTTTCAGCAACGCCACCCTGAGCGGTGATGTTGTAAACGGCAACACCGGCAATGGTGAGCTGGAACTGACCCTGGAAAGTACCACGTTGACTGGCGCGATCACCACAGCTACTTCAACCGCTGCCTATCTTAATTATTACGACGATGCGGCGTCTTACTTTGAAGCTGTTGTCAGTGCCGAAGGCTATGACGGTTATACCCTGATTGGTCAGGTGACCAATGTTTATGAAGCCACGGGCAATGATTATGGCGTAACCCTGACGGTTGATAGCAGCTCATCCTGGGTAGTGGATACCACGTCTTATCTGACGAATCTGACCCTGGAAGACGGCGGCAGCATTTCCGTGGCAGACGGTTATAGCCTGACCATGACAGTCGACGGTGTTGAAACTGACATCGCAGCAGGAACTTATAGCGGTGCGATTGTGATGACGGTGACTGCCGAGTAAGCCTTAGTCGTATCAGGCTTCGTCGCTGCAGACGAAGCCTGTTTAAGGAGCAATGGATGAAATGGATAAAAGACCCACAAACAGGATATTGGCTCAAAGCGCTGGTGGGCTGGCTGTATCTGCTGGTGGTGCTAACCGCCTTGTTTTATGGGCGAGAATCGAAGGCTAATGAAGCTAAGCCAAAGACTGACAGCGGCAATAGCGCGCGGTGGGTAGCCAGTTTCGATGGTCAGCGACTGCTTTGGCCAGAGTATCGATTCTGGCTGAATTACAGCAAAAAGTATCAGCCCGAGGCAACAGGCGAAGCGCTGCGTCAGCAGGCGCTAGAGTATGCCTGTAACGAACGTGCTATTCAGCAACTGGCCGAGCAGGAAGGACTGACGTTATCTGCACAAACACTGCAAAGACTCGAATCAGAGCGGGATAAAAACATATCAGTCTATGGAAGCACTACAGAATATTTACGCATGGTCGCCAGCCTTTATGGCACTGAGCAGGTGTATGCTTATTTGCAGCAAACCGATGCCCTGTCGCAGCAACTGTTTACACATTTGTATGGCACTGGTGGTCGCCAGTTAACACCAGAACAGGTAGCTGCCTATCAGGCGAAACAGGGCTATTTAAGTGGTTATTACCTTTGGCTTTCAGCCCATGATAAGAGCACAGGCTTACCTTTGGATAACGCTGCCAGAAAAGCCCAACAGATGCAGTTAGAGCAGTGGCGCGAGCAGATAATCACGGCGCAAAAACCGGCTAGTCAGTTTAAGGCCTTGATCCGCGAATACAGTGCCGAGCCTAGAGTCGGCAGTTACGTCAATGGTCGTCAGTTCGTGCCCGGCACTTTGCCCCATAAAGTAGAGGTGCAAATGGCGCAGCTGCCGCCAGGGCAACTGAGTGAGGTGATAGCGACATCGCGCGGCGATTATCTGCTGATGCCAACCGCGTTAACGGCTATGTCTCAGCTGAATAATACCGGGCGTACCTTGCGTTACTGGGCGGCCTACGACGGCTTGTTTAAACAGCGTATTCGCCAGCAGTGTTCGGCGATGCCCCGACAACTGAATGAACGTTTTCAGCTACCAGGGCAGGCACAGCAAGCCGCATTGCCCGCTAGCTAAACGGGATCTTTGGCGTGCTGTTCGAGTTGTTTCGCTGCCAGTAACTGACTGACAGGCCAAATGATGCCGAGCAGAGCGATGATGATGCCGCATGACCAGGCCAGCGGATAACCGCTCATGCTGAGCAATACACCCGGGATCAGCGGGCCAAATACCCGGCCCCAGGCACCCAAAGCGCTGGCTGAGCCCATCATGCGCCCACGGTATTGCGCGGGTGTGCGTTTTGATAGCAGGCTGTTCAGTACAGGTGTGCACATGGTGGCACCTGTGTTGATACAGAAGAAAGCTAAAATCATAAAAGGTTCGCTACTGCTGACACAGGCTAAGGTGTAGCCACCAATGACCAGGGTTAGGCCCATTAGTAACACACGCATTTCACCCACCACATTCACCAGCATGCCGACTAATTTCATTTGCAGGGCAGCCATGCATAGCCCCTGGATGCCGAACAGAATACCAATTTGGGTCGGGCCCCAGCCCAGCAGCGCGCCCATCCACAGTGGGAACAAATAGCTGGTGGCAGTGATAGACATAGAGTGCAGCAGATACAGCCAGATAAAGCGGGTATTATCCGTTGTTTTCAACAGTTGCCAGAAGCTAACACGACCACTTTGGCTGCGCATTTGATGTTGCTCCTGACGCTGTTCATGGCTGAGGGATTCAGGCAATTTAAACAGCGCAAACAGGGCGGCAAGTACGCTCATACAGGCGGCGACGGTGGCGGGGATGGCGAATTCGATATCGTCCCCGGCCAGCACGCCACCTAAAAATGGCCCAATCACCATACCCAAACCAAAAGCGGCGCCAATCAGACCCATGCTTTTGGCGCGGTTTTGTTCGGTGCTGAGATCGGCCACCATGGCCGCGGCTACGCCGTATACGCCGGCAGCACAACCGGCAACGATACGGGCAATATACAGGCTGATCAGATCATGGGCCATGGCCAGTAATACGTAAGAAAACGCAGTAAACAGAAGACAGGTAATGATGATAGGTTTACGCCCAAACTTGTCGCTAAGCTTGCCCCAGATACTGCCAACAATGCCAGCAAACACCGAGTAGATAGCAATCAGCAGGGCGATATCAAAGTTGCTGGCACCCAGTTTAGGTGCCAGAAAGGGCATGATCGGGATGATCATGCCAAAGCCAATCAGATCTATCAGTACCGTAAAAAAGAGCAGAGCCATAGGGCGTGTGTCCTGTTAAGGTTTTTGGTCAAGACGGGCAAAGCCGTCCGTGAGTTGAGTCAGGTAATCTGGTGCCAGATACGCAAGTGCGGCCTGATCCTGTTTTAAATAGCGATCCAAAAAGGCGGTGCTGGCAGAAAGCAGTAATTCAAACTGAGTATCCTGGGCATTAACCTCACGCTTAGGCCGGCAAATCAAATGACCAAAGTAGTGATCAGCACCGGAAAGCAGCAGGGAGTACTGATCGGATGCGGGGGATTTGGCATAGGACATTTGGTGCAATTGATACTGGGGAAAGAAGCGAGGTTCTACATCCCAGGTGCCCGTGGTGACTAGCATGGGCTTATTGATCTGATCCCAGCTGTGCTCGGTGATCTCATCAAACATCGGGCCTGGCGGTGAAATCGCGACAACAGCATCGACTTTGTCTAACCAGGGATGCAGGGCAAGTTGTTCTGCGCCCTGATAAGCGTTGCTATCTGTGTTCAGGGCCTGAGCCCCGGCAAACATCTGCGCGGTAAAGGCACCAAATGAATGGCCGGTAATGGCCAGGTGTTCACCATCCCATTGCGCCAGTTCGGCATTGTGCGGGCGAATAGTGTCGAGGTTATCCAGCAGCAAGCCAATGTCTTTGGCACGCTGCTCTATCAAGGTCAGATTGCCAAAACGCAGTGCATTGAAAATGCCTTTAGCCATAGAGCAGCAATCGAGATGATTGACGCTTAAGACCAGATAGCCCTGCTGTACCCAATGTTGCAGCAGTGGTTCGTAATCCAGCTGACTTGACCAGTTGCCGTGGGAAAATACCAACAATGGCAAGGTTGTCGCGGCTTCAGGAGGCGTGACGGGCACCAGCCAGCGATAGTTCAGCTCACGCTCCTCGGCACTGAGTAATTGTTCGCCAGAGTCATACCACTGCGAATAGGGCGTGCCCATGCCGTACAGTTGCTTTAGCTGTTGCTGGTCTAACGGCAGCGGCAGTACTTCCGGTAGTGGCGCGGTGTCTTTGCTGCAACCAAACAGCATCAGGCAAACTAGCGTTAGCAACACCAGGCTGGTGATGATGGTGGAGCGATATGGATGCTTGTCAGAGTGACGAGTGTGCATGCTCTTTTTCTCCTTGGCTGACCAATAGTGTGTTGAGGAATCCTTGCATATCTGCCAGCCCGGTTTGTGGTGCCTCAAGGGCAAGTTGGTGGCCAGTATTGGGATAGGTGATCACCTCAACCCTTGATGACGAGGTTAGCGCTTGCTGAAACAAGTCGACCTGTTCGACGGGCAACTGAGGATTTTCCTGGCCCCACTGGATCAGTACGGGGGCGGTAATTTGGGTCAGTAAGGCGGCGCTGTCACCGGCATCAAACTGGCGCAGACGCTGCATTTCGGCATAGCGGTTGCCGTTGCGACGAAAACCGTGATGAAAGCTCGCCAGCAGTTCGGGTGTGATGGCCTCTTTATTGATCACCATCCAGTTCATAAACGCATCGAAGGCCGGTTTTGGCAGGGCATATAACAGATAGTTGGCCCAGCCGGGTAAGTCTTTTCCATTGCCACCGCGGCTGGTGGCTTTTCGAAAGCCTCCACTGTTTTGCAGTACCACTGCGGTGACGTTATCTGGGTGATGGGCAGCGTAGTAGAAGGCTAAATTCCCGCCCAATGAGCTGCCGACCAGGATGACTTGCTGAATGCGTAAATGTGCCAGCAGTTGTTCCATCAGGTAGATATCAGCTTCGATGGAATAGTCGTTGTTGACGGCCGGGCCGGTCAGACCGTGAGATGGCAAATCAAAGCGGATCACCCGATAGTCACTGGCCAGTTGCTCTGCCCAGTTATCCCACATCTGCATGGTAAAAAAGTGCGAGTGCAGCAGCACCAAAGCAGGTTTATTTATATCGTCGAGGCTGGTGGCTGAATCCTGATAATACAGGGTTTGTTTTAATGGACTTTGTTTAACGGCTGTGGGTAAGGGAATATCTAATGTTTGTACCTGGCCCAGATATTCTTGGCTGAGATCCTCGGCACTGATATCGGTGTAAATCATGCGTACGCTGAGCAGATAAAAAAGTACCAGAGCTATCAAACCTGTCACTAACCACAGCAGCCCTTTCGTGATTTTTTTAAGCCATATCATCATTGCGCTCCCAGACCAAAACACCAGGGAAAGCGCTGCTTATGCTGTGTTTCAAAGGCACGGATGGCATCTGCTTCGTCCAGTGTTTGGGCAATACTGTCCTGGCCGATGAGCAGACGTTGCTGCTGGCTGGGAGCAAGTTCAAATGTCATTGCTGGCATGCCTTCCACACTGAGCTGACAACTGCTTACATCGACTGATACAGAAAGCACGGTATTGCCCTGACTGCGAAGAAATAACTGCTCTACGTGTTCCGTGCAGAGGCGAATGGGCAGCAGACCGTTATTGAGGCAGTTGTTATAAAAAATATCGCCAAAGCTGGGCGCGATGATCACCCGGTAACCCATATCCCTGATGCCCCACACCGCATGTTCGCGGCTGGAACCGCAACCAAAATTTTCACGGCTGAGCAGAATCTCACTGTTGGCAAAGCGGGGCTGGTTAAATACGCATTCCGCCAGCGGCGTGCGTTCTGCTTTGGGGGTATCGATATCACCGGCGCTGGCGTAACGCCATGGCTCAAAGGCCCAGTCGCCATAGCCAAAGCGCGAGATGGATTTTAAGTACTGCTTGGGCATGATCACGTCGGTATCGACATTGGCGCGATCAAGAGGCGTCACAATACTGGTCAGTTGGGTTAGTGGCATTAACATAGGCGTGGCCAGTCTCGGATATCGACAAAAAAGCCGGCAATGGCCGCAGCAGCTGCCATCGCCGGTGACACTAAATGGGTACGGCCGCCATCACCCTGGCGACCTTCGAAATTCCGGTTAGAGGTAGAAGCACAGCGCGCTTGGCTGGGCAGTCGATCCGGGTTCATGGCATTACACATAGAGCAACCCGGGTCGCGCCATTCAAATCCTGCGGCGCGGATAATCTTATCCAGACCTTCGGCTTCAGCCTGCGCTTTGACCAGGCCAGATCCCGGCACCACCATGGCCCGCTGCACCGATGGTGCAACCTGATGGCCTTCAACCATACGGGCGACATCGCGGATATCTTCAATGCGGCCATTGGTGCAGGAGCCGATAAACACCTGATCGATGCTTAAGTTATTAATGCTTTCGCCGCCTTGCAGGCCCATATAGGCAAGTGCCCGTTGCCATTCCTGACGTTGCACCGCCGAGTTGCCATGTTCAGCCAAAGGCACGACATCGTTAATGGCAATGACCTGATCTGGCTTAGTACCCCAGCTGATTTGCGGGGCGACACTGCGGGCATCGAGGCGATACTCTTCGTCAAATACCGCATCGCTATCAGATTGCAGGCTGTACCAGTCATCTATTGCCTGTTGCCATAACTCGCCCGTCGGGGCAAAGGGGCGGCCTTGCAGGTAATCGGCGGTGGTATCGTCAAAGGCAACCATGCCGCAACGGGCACCCATTTCGATACTCATATTGCACAGGGTCATACGCCCTTCCATCGACAGGGCGCGAATGGCGGGGCCTGCATACTCCACTGCAAAGCCAGTGGCGCCAGCACTGCCTACCTGAGCAATGATATGCAAAATTAAATCTTTGGCGGTGACACCCGTGGCCAATTCACCTTCCACCCAAATGCGCATGCGTTTGCTTTTGCGCTGACGCAGGCACTGAGTGGCGAGGACATGCTCGACTTCTGAGGTGCCGATGCCCTGGGCTAAGGTAGCAAAGGCACCGTGGGTGGAAGTATGGGAGTCTCCACAGACTAACGTCATCCCCGGCAGGGTAGCCCCTTGTTCGGGTGAGACCACATGCACGATACCCTGACGTTTATCGTTAATATCAAACTGAGTAATGCCAAATTCGCGGCAGTTATCGTCGAGGGTGGTGACCTGAATACGGGCTATTGGGTCGATGATGCCGCTGATGCCAGCACTGCGGTTATCTGTAGGTACCTGATGATCCGGCGTTGCCAGCACCGAATCGCTGCGCCAGGGGCGGCGATTAGCATGGCGCAAGCCTTCAAAGGCCTGAGCGGAGGTGACTTCATGGACGATATGACGATCGATGTAAATCAGATCCTGACCATCGCTGCCGGCACTGACCAAATGTCGCTGCCAGAGTTTATCGTACAGGGTTTGCGGCGTTTGACTCAGCATAAGGTGCGTCCCTTTTCGAGTTGCAGCATGCGCCACTTGTGCGCGCGCCCGCCGGTCGGTTGTTCGGTAAAATCACCTGCCAGTTGGCCTACCACCATCAACTGTTCCAGATCGATGCCGGTACTCACGCCCATTTGTTCAAACATCATCACCAGATCTTCGCTGGCGACATTGCCAGTGGCACCCGGTGCAAATGGGCAGCCACCCAGGCCTCCAACTGAGGCATCAAAGTGTTTTACTCCGGCTTCATAGGCGGCAAACGCATTGGCCAGACCCATCGCGCGGGTATCATGAAAATGACAGGTAAAGGTGACATCGTAGAAGCCGCGTACCAGCGGCTGCATCAGGTCTTTGACCGCTTTGGGATTGGCGGCGCCTATGGTATCGGCAATATTGATATGGCGAATGCCGCATTCGTATAACTGCGCCGCCAGCGACATTACGGCAGCAATCGGAGTACGGCCTTCAAAGGGGCATTCCCAGGCAACAGCAATACAGGCCTGTAAACGTACCTTATCGGCCAGCGCCTGCTGCTGGATCTGGCTTATCTGGGTCAGGCTATCAAGGGTATCCATACGCACGTTTTTCTGGTTCATGGTATTGCTGGCACAAATAACCGCCACCACGTTTTCGGCTCCGGCATCTCGGGCTAGCTGATAGCCCCTGGCATTGGGGATAAGCACCTGCAAACGGCTTTTCACATCAGCTAAAGCAAGCAGCAGTTCATCTGAACCCGCCATGGCTGGCACGGCTTTGGGTGACACCATCGCGCCTGCTTCGACTAAGGGAACACCGGCCTGTAGCAGCCCATCTACCAATTGCAAACGCTGCTGTACCGACAGAAGTGTTGCCTGATTTTGCAGGCCGTCCCTTGGGCCCACGTCACATAAAAATACCTGATCCATCGTCTAGCCTTATGCAACCGTGCCTTTGGCACGTAGTTCGGCGATGATGTTATCTGAGTAGCCCAATAGCTCACTCAAAATTGCATCGGTTTGCTGGCCAATATGTGGCGCGGGTGTGAAGGTATCTTCTGAATGCGCCGACAGCTTAATTGGGTTGCCAGGTGCCTGAGTTTTCTTGCCATCTGGATGGTAAATATCCACCACCATATTGCGATGGCGCACCTGCGGATCATTTAGGGCGCGGCTGAAATTATTTACTGGCGCACAGGGGATGCGCGCCGCTTCTAATCGCTCCAGCCAGTAAGCGGTGCTTTGGGTCTGGAACAGCTCACCCAGAGTGGCGTCGATAAAGGCTTTGTCGGCAAAGCGGCCGGGCTGACCGTCATATTTGGCATCGTTAAAGCGCTCAATATTGACCACGCCTTTGAGGTTGTGCCAGAAGTTATCGGTGATCACCGCCAGAATGATAAAACCATCTTTGGTTGGATAGCTGTTGTAAGGGACATGCACAAAGTGACCATTGCCAATAGGGAAGGGGTCTTCTCCGGATAAAAAGTGCATGGTGGCCATATAGTTGAGCATGGAGATTTGGCAATCGACCATGGAAATGTCTACATGCTGACCTTTGCCAGTGCGTTGTTTTTCAATAATCGCGGTCAGGATCCCCATCACAGAGAACATACCGCCACCCAGATCGCCGATAGGAATACCGGCACGGATCGGTTGGGTTGGATCCGTACCGGTAATTGACATCCCCCCGCCATATGCTTGGGCGACCTGATCGAAGGCAGGACGATTGGCGCCTGGGCCCTCTGAACCAAACCCGGTAATGGTGCAGGTGATAATGGCGGGGTTATGTGCAATCAGGCTGTTGTAGTCGATGCCTAAGCGCTCTGGCACACCTGGGCCAAAGTTACTGACTACCACATCGGCTTTTTTGACTAAATCATAGAATACGGCTTTGCCCTCGCTGGTTTTCAGGTCGATGGCCACAGACTGTTTGTTGCGGTTTAACGTAATGAAGTAAGCCCCAAATCCATCCAGTGAATTTTTCGGGTCGCTAGCCAGAAGTTTACGAGTGCCCTCGCCCGCAGGAGGTTCAACCTTGATCATGGTGGCGCCTAGATCTGCCAGCAACATGGTGCCATAGGGGCCGGATAACATATGGGTTAAGTCGAGGATGGTAATTCCGCTTAGGGCGTTGCTCACGCGATGTCCTTCTATTGTCTCAATATATTAATGATATAACTTTATATCAATTGGTTTGGCGCGTAAATAGGCGGGAGACTAAATAGTTGAATTTGAGAAGGGATTGGCAAGGCGATGCAAGAGGAGCTTACCCGAGGGGTAAGCAATCAGGGGCAATGTTCGCCCATAAAAAAAGCCCTCAGGAGAGGGCTTTTTCGAATGCTTTTCTCAGATGAGATTAGAACGCGTAGTTTACCTGAGCAGATAAGATCATCGCGTTAGCTTCGGTTTCGAAATCCCAGGTAGAACCTAAGCTATCGGTTTCAGAGAAGCTCTTCTTGTCGCCTTTCAGGTAAGCAACCGCCAAATCGATTGAGGCTGATTTATTCAACTGATAGTTGGCACCAGTAGATAACCACAGACGGTTGGTATCAGGAATAGAAATCGACATATGCTTTTTAGATGCAGTTTCGTCGTAAGCAATACCTGCGCGCAGTTTCACATCGGCATTTAACTGATAATCCGCACCGATAGCATAGCGCATGGCATCCTGGAAGCCTTCTTCTTTACTAAATACTTGTGAACCGCTTGAGTAAGCCGTCAGATTTTCGAAGCTGCTCCACTCTGTCCACAATACGCTATAGTGCAAACCAACTTCTGGCGTTAGCTTGTGGCTACCAGAGAATTCGAATGTCGCTGGTAATTCAAGCTCAACGCTACCAGGTACGCTTGCGCCGCCCAGGTAACCCAGAGCTACTGGCAGATCATTGCTGAAGTGACCTTCGAAGGTTACGTCAGTCGCTGCACGGTATTGCGCACCTAAAGTGTGGCCTGGGGCGATTTCATAGGTTGCGCCAATGTTCCAGCCATAAGCATTGTCATCACCTTTCAGATTAACGGACTCTGTATCAGCCGTTACACCAAAGTTGGTGCCATAAACTGACGTCAGGTAAGCAGGCAGTACCGCGCCTGAATGACGAATAATTTCTGCATCCGCATATACGTAGCTAACGCCTGCGCCGATGCTCAGTTGGTCATTCACTTTGTAAGATGCGGCGAAGTTCAGGTTTACAGTGGTAATTTCAGTGTTACCTGCAAGCTGACCTGCTGCATAGTCCGCGTCGAATTCAGTAGACAGACCAAAGTTAGAGAAAGCGCCTACACCGAATGCCCATTTATCGTTTACCGGTACCACTAAATACATGGCTGGTACGATAGCTGATGGCGCGATGCTGTCGTCGTTCAGTGCACTGTTGCTCGTGCCTTTCAGGCTTACGTCTGGCTCAACGAAAGTGGCCACGCCAGAGAACTGGATATCTTTAAACTGAGACATCAGGGCTGGGTTACGCGCGATAACAGAGGCGTTTTCAGCAATGGCAGCATCACCAGCAAAAGCACGGCCAAGGCCAGATGCACTGTGTTCATTTAATTGGAACGCTGCGGCAAAAGTATCCATAGAAAGTGTTGCCAGGCTGGCGGCAAGAAGTGTCTTTTTCAGGTTCATACTGCTCTCTTTTACTACTAATTTTGACTATTTGTTAAATTTTGCGAGATGTTAACGAAAATGTTGCACAAATGATAATGATTTTGTCGGCTTTTATCAGCAAGTCAGCGCTAAATGCGTCTAATTGTTGGAAAAATGAACGGAAATCGTGCTTTTTCGTTATTTTCTTTCAGCTTACCTCAGCTGGCTGGTCGTTTTCTATGCTTACTGGTACGATGAGTGTTAAAAAAAGTAACAATTGCTGTTAACTTGTGCAAATTGGTCGCCAAAAGAAGATTTCTCCAATTTTTGTTGGCTGTTTTTTGAGCGAGCATGCCCCGTAGATAGACCAAGGTGTGCGGAGACAGAGTTTAAAATACAGTTTCGCTGCTTTTTAGCGCCAACGTGTAGCGATATAGATATGAGTTGTCTGTATCTGCGCATTTCTGACCGATTTCTCACCAGCCACCTGAAAATTCTTATCAAGCGTGCATCTGAGCACCTGCCTACCAATGAGAAAGAAATGACTTGTTGTGGTTTTCGTATGAATTAGAATGATACTTCCACTCTATTTTTATAAAAAAATTCATCTATGCTGCCACCGTTAAAAGCCCTGCAAGCCTTTGAAGCGACTGCGCGGTTACAAAGCTTCAGCAAAGCGGCTGAATCGTTATATGTGACCCAAAGTGCCATCAGTCACCAGATTAAGCAGCTCGAAAATTTTTTCGGTCAGCCATTACTGGAGCGGCAGGGCAAAAACATCTCTTTAACCCAAAGCGGCGATATGCTCTATACGGTGGTAAAAGATTGTTTCTGGCGGTTAAATTCGGTCACGCACCATTTAACCGATAAACCTCCGGTGGAATTGAAAGTATTAGCTCAAACCTCGGTGGCGGTAGAGTGGTTAGCACCGCGTCTGGAAAGGTTTAAGCAGGCACACCCGCAACTGGATACCTTGCTGGATATGGCAACCTTCGCCAACAATTTCGATGCTGATAACTTCGATATTATCCTCGGGACCTGGCCTTCACCCGATGGCTTTGTGTCGAAGGCGCTGCGCACAGAATACTGGTATCCGGTGTGTTCGCCTGAACAGTATGCGCAGCTCACTCAAGGTACGCCTGAAGAGTTAATGGCTTATCCGCTGTACAGTTCTGAAAATGGTGAAGATTGGAGTACTTGGTGCCAGCAGTTGCAGTTACGTCAGCCTGCCACACTGAATATGCGTTATGTGCGCCTGTCTTTATTGGCGGCTAAGGCTGTGTCCAGTGGGATAGGGTTTGCCATGTCGAATGATTTTATCGCTGAAAGTGCCATTGCATCCGGGCAGTTAGTGGCATTGCGTGACTATAGTTTCCAGTTACCTTGGGGCCATTATCAGGTGCATTACAAGATGAATGGAGTCAATGACGATGCGATTCTGACGTTTGTGAAATGGGTGGCAAGTGAAGTCAACAAGGAACCGCCAAAGGCGGCTCCTGTCGAGGCAAATCACCAGGTTTAAAACTGATATTTGGCCTGTACGAAGACCTGGCGTCCTACCATTGGCAGGCCTTCAAAGGTTTCGTATTTTTTATCGGTCAGGTTGTGGATTTTACCCTGCAACTGCCAGCTGCCGAGCTGTTGATTTACCATCAAGTGCACAAGCAGGCTGCTCTCCAGCTCTACGTCGGGGTAGTCACCTTTTTCCTGCAATGACGCTACTGTTTTTCCTCGGTATTGGGTTTGCAGGCTGATCTGGGTGTTATCGAAGCTGTAGCTAACACCCGCATTGGCAGTGACTTTCGGCGGACTGAACCAGCCGTTGTGGCTTGCACGACCGTCGCTATATGAACTGTCAATTTCGATATAGCTCACATTCAGATACGCACCGATGGCGTCTCCCTGATAATCCAGGTTGGCATCCCAGCCTTTAGTGCGATCGGTTTCCGGTTTATTGCTGCGATACAGCACCGGTAATTCATTAAAGTTTGAGAACAGGTAGGCATAGGCAGGCATCAACGTTGCCGCCATGGTACCAAACGGATTGCCGTACAGATAAACAGGTGCGGTGACTACGTCGGTAAAAATATAACCTTCATGGTCGTAATCATAGAAACTGGCCTGAGTGGTCAGTTGACCTTCCATCCAACTGCCCTTGATACCCAACTGATACCCCTGTTGAGTCTCAAATTTAAGAGGCTTACTGTCGTAGGTTAACGCGCTTAATACAGCGCTTGGCATATAGTTGGACAGCACACTGTAAAGCACGGTTTTTACTGGACGTTCAGATGAATTGTATTCATTTAATGAGGGCAAACGTACCGTCTGGCCAGCCGATGCAAACAGGCTTACATTGTCTGTCAGGCTATAGCTTAAGCTCAGGTAAGGACTGTATTTGCTTTCGTAGCCATAAACGCTGTCATGACGCAGGCCCAAGTCATAGCTGATACCGGCAAAGCTACCGTCCAGTTCGGCGTAAATGGCCCCGGTTTGCAAATCGTTTACGTAGGCATAGTAAGGGTTAGGGGAGTCTTCTGTGCTAACGGCTGTGTAAACTCCAGAACTTTCAACCACCATGGCATCATCTTCAACGCTGCCGGTGACGCTTTGAAATTCACCACCTAAACGAACACCTATAAGGTCATTAATTTTGGTGTGGAAATTACCGCGTAAACCAAAGGCTGTTTTGGTTTGCTCGCCATAGTTAACCAGTTCATCATCGAGTACCAGGGTTTCTTTGGCTTCATGATCGACATAGAATGTGGCATCGAAATCATCGCCAGCCTGCGCCGGCAGTAAGGATACGCCGAGATTGTAGAAGCGACGCACTCGCTCAGCTTGCTGGTCAATTTCATAGTCAGAAAAACCATCGTCGTAGCGCTTACCTGTTAACTGTGCCTGAGCCAATAGTTCTACATTCACTTTATCATTCAGGCCAGTTTCAACTTTTACACTGGGAACTACCTGGTAGTAGTGGCGATCACCATAGGTATATTCAACATCGCTGTAATCATCGCTATCGCGCAGGATATAGGTTTCGTCCTCAAGGCCGTCGGTTTGCTGAGCATTGAGGCTGAATTGCCACGACCATTCGCCTTTGCTACCAACAGAAAAATGCGCAGTCTGAGTGCCCAGTTCTGCGAGGCCAGCCGCCACTTCCATATGATCGGTAATGCCCCGGGTTTTAATTTCTACCACAGAGGTATAGCCACCGAAGCGTGATGGCAGCGGACCGTAATGTACGGTAATGCTTTCAATCATGCTCAGAGGCAAGGTATTGAATTCAAGAGTGTTATTGCTAACGGAATTGTAAGGGCGGCCATCTACCAGCATCAGCGTCATACGTGAACTGTCGCGCGTGTTACCGCGCACCGCTAACCAGTCTTCACCGCCCACATCACCGTTCGATTTAAAGGTAACGCCAGCCATGGTCGACAGTAGCGATGCCAGACCATAAGGATCATAGTCAGACGCATATTTCTCGATTTGGGCGCGGCTAATAGTGCGCGATCCTGCGACTTCATTTGCCTGCAGAGACTGGGATGCCACACCCAGAAATAGCAATGCCATTGCTTTTGTTGTTTTATTGAGGAGCATGAGTGTTTCCTTGTTGTTATTGTGTTTCTTTGGTTACCGACCGCTTCCCCTGGCAACCTGTCCTGCCGATGACTGTTAAAACTCCTCCAGTAATCGGCCTTTGCCCGTGATCTTGTCATTGATGCCGCAGGCACGTAGGGCGTGCCAAATGGTGGCGACATTAATGGGGATCAGCGGTTTCTGCAAAATGTGTTCAAAGGTTGGGAACAGGTCGATGGTCGACAGGTTGGTGCCACACTGGATGATGGCATCAACGTTATCGCCATCCACTTCATGAATCGCATCAACGACCTGTTTGATTTCCGTTTCGGCAATGGCAGTTGCCGAAGGGCGATTCAGGCCCTTGACCTTATGCACGTTAAAACCGATATCAGAGAAAAAGCGGATCACGTTTTCATCACCCACCTGCGGGTAAGGCGTGATCACAGAAATGGTTTTGGCCCCGAACAGCTCCAGCGCATCTTTGGTGGCAGTGGCGCCTGTGGTTAAGCCCAGATCGCCGATTTGATCGCGTATTTCCTGCTCAAATTTGATGTTACCTTCCAGCCCGCCCCAAAAGGTTTCGGCCGACATGCCGAGCATAATGTGATTCACTTTGGCACTGACCACATTGCGAATGGAGTAAGGAATTTCACCGCGCATGATTTCAAGAAAACGTTCAAATACGCTGTTTTCGTTTTCGCCGGTAGCCTGCATTTCATCGGCCCAGTTACGCAGCTCAATGTAAAAACGCGACGGGTGCCAGGTGACGCCATCGAGGGCGAATTTTTGCAGATCGTATTCCACACCTGTATTGGTGGAAGGGATGATCACCCCAATTTGGGCGCGACGGGCAATTTGATAATTCAGCATCTTAAGCTCCTTGCTTAGTTGGCCAGGCTGTCACGCAGACAGGTGAACATGGCGCGTTCAAGAATAAATTCACGGGCTTTCACCGGATCGGCGGCCGTTTGCATAAAGCTTTGCTGACGCTGCTTTTGCACCGCTTCATCGGTGGCTTCCATCAGCTTTTTATTGGCGATGGTGTGAGACTGCACAAACTCTACCGCCAGGTCTTTGCGCTGACGCTCATAGGTGGCAAACAGCGGTCCATAGTCTTCACCCTGCTGGTAAATGCGGATCAGTTTGTCGGCCAGATTAAAGGCATCATGCAGGCCGCCGTTCATGCCCATACCACCGAGTGGGTTGTTGATATGGGCGGCATCGCCCACCAGTACCACGCGATCTTTCACATACTGGGCTGCTACGCGCTGATGCACGTTGTATAAGGTACGGTGACCAATTTCGTAAGGCGTGTCTTTGGGGTACAAATGCTGCAAACGCGCCTGCACATAGTCTTCTTCCAGATACTGTTCTGGTGTTTCGCAGGTGGGATCCGTTGGCCACAGGACGCGCCAGATCTTGTCGGTGCGCAGGATCACACACCATTCATCGGGATCCGACACATAGTTCACGTACGACAGGTTCTCGAACACCTCTTCGAACGGGAAGGGCGTGCTTACTACCAGGAATTTCTCATCGTAGGTAAAGCCTTCGTAGCCAATACTGGCAGCTTTACGTACCTGGCTTGATGCGCCATCGCAGCCGATGAGAAAGCTGCCGCGCAATACCACTGGCTGGCCCTGATGTTCTGCGGTGACGACAACACCCTGCGCATTTTGCTCGTAGCTTACAAAGCGATGGCCCATTTTCACTTTCACGTGGGGGTAGGCTGGCAAACGCTCGCCAATGATATGGGTCAGTTCATACTGCTCTAACTGCAGACGAAACGGGAAGTCCGTGTCTTTGGCAATCAGGGACATATCAAACTCGGCCACTTCGCCGGTTTTACGATCCCGATACTGGTAACGATCTACCTTCAGACCTTTGGCCAGCATGGCATCGGTAACCCCCAGGCCCGACAGCATTTCTAAACTGGGCGGGTGGAAGGTGGAAGCGCGCAAATCGATAGGTAAGCTGAGTTCTTTTTCCAGCAAAATGACGGGTATATCCTGCTGGGCTAACGCCAGAGCTAAGGATGAGCCTGCTGGTCCTGCGCCAGCGATTATCACAGGTAATGGGGAAGCTGGATTTTGCATTAGCGTTGTCCTACATGGCTAAGTATGTCTTGCACGTCCATCACATCGGCATATTTGGCGTGCATATCGAATAGGTTGGCGGCATGGGCATCGGGGTTGCGATCCCCCACAGCCTCTTTAGCGACCACCACCGGATAATTGTGTTGCAGGCCATCCACCACAGTCGCGCGCACACAGCCGCTGGTGGTGAGGCCGGTGACAACCAGTGAGTCAGCTTTGGCTGCCACCAGTTGCTGAGCGAGATCCGTTTGAAAGAAACTGCTGGCCCAGCGTTTCTCAATCAGAGACTCACCTGACTGCATGGCCAGACGGCCATCGACTTTCACCCATTCGCTATCGGGTGTGAGCAGATTCAAGTGGTTGATGCGGGCACGAAAAACGCTGGCTTGTTGGGGTTGGTGATAAACCACAGTGGTAAAGAATATGGGGAGTCTGGCAGCGCGAAAGCCTTCCAGTAATGCCTGATTGGCGGCCACTACATCCGGGCAATCGCAGCCCAGCGGGCATTCGGCATGGGTAAAGCCGTTGATCATATCCACCAGGATCAGGGCGGGACGCTGGCCAATACCAATACTGTTGCGAACTAAATCCATAACTGGCTTAACTCCTTTTCAATGCCATCACCAAGCTGAAAATCTCTGACAGACAACCGTTGCCAAAATTGGCTGAGAGTCGACGCCAGGGCGCTGGCATGGGTATCACAAATCCAGGTGCCGGAATTACCCGTCGCCAGGCTGATGCTATTGGCAAGCAGGGCAGCAGTGGGGACAAGGGCCTGACGCAGACTGTCATGCTCGCCAGCCAGCAGTAGGGTCGGCTGCTGAAGCTGTTGCAGGCTGCTGGCAAAATCAAATTCCGCTACCACCTGATACAACTGACGATAGGCTGCGCCTAAATTCAGGGCAGAACTCAATTCACGGCAGGCCAGTTGGGCATTCCCGTTAGGATCTTTTCCGGCCAGGCTATGCCAGAGTTGCAGCAGGTCTGCTTCATTGGCGGGGGCGGCTGGGGCAATCCTGGCGGGTAATGCCTGTTTTTGCTCATTGCTCAGTAACGGGGGGCCAGATAACACCAGCGCCTGACAGGCGTGTTCGTCCCCATCCTGCAAATGTCTGGCGATAGCCACGGCAACGCTGGCACCGGTATGGTGACCAAAGATCATATCGGGGAGCAGACCAACGGCGGTCAGAGCGGTGACCAGTTGTTCTGCGATCCCATCAATGCCTATGGCCGGGGTGCCGTCAGACGAACCGCATCCGGGTAAGTCAGGAGCCACGCAGTAAAATTCCTGTCCCAATGCCTGCATCAGGGTGATATACATTTGCGAGTCACTGGGCGCCTGATGTAACAGCAGCAGGCAGGGCGCATTCACATCACCGCTAAAGCGGTAATGGAGCTGACCACCGCTGCTGGTGGGTAAATAAGCGCGTTTGACTCTGGTCTCAGACATCGGGATTTAACTCCATGCTGATCCATTTCACTTCGGTAAATTCTTCGGTGGAGTAAGCACCGCCACTGCGGCCTATGCCAGAGAGCTTACTGCCGCCAATGGGGGCCAGAGCATTGCTTTGGAATGCGTGCATGCCTATGTGCACCGCACCGGCCTCTAAATGTTTGGCGGCATACATGGCTTTGGCGATATCGCGGGTCAGAACCGCAGACGATAAACCGTAATCGGCATCGTTGGCCTGGGAGACCGCATCTTCGATACCATCAGCTGCACTGATACACAGCACAGGGCCAAACAGTTCTTCACGCCAGGCCAGACAGCTGTGGGGTACGTTGGCCAGAATGGTGGGTTCATATACCAAACCATCACGCACCTTACCGCCATATAACAAGGTGGCGCCTTTGCTGACGGCATCATCAACAATGGCCTGCACTTTCTCTACGGCTTTACGGTTAATCAGCGGGCCGTACACCGAGCTTTCATCCCGCAGCGGGCCAATCGGCATAGCGCGGCAGATGGCAATGATGGCATCGACTAATTCCGGATAAATACTGCGCTCAACAATGGCGCGGCTGTTAGCCATGCAAATCTGGCCAGAATGGGTAAAGATGCCCTGAGCGACAATGTTGGCGGCCTTGACCGGATCGGCATCGGCGAGAATCAGTACGGCACTTTTTCCCCCCAGTTCGAGCTGGGTTTTCAGCATTCGCTGCATGGCCTGAGCACCCACTAGTTTGCCTGTGGTGGTGGAACCTGTAAGGGCGATACAGTTAATGCCCGGATGATTGGTCAGGGGCGCACCACACTCAGCGCCAAAGCCGGTGATCACGTTCACCACGCCATCCGGAAAGCCGGCCTCATGTAATATTTCGGCCAGAGCCAGGGCAATTAACGGCGTTTCTTCCGAGGGTTTAACCACGATGGCATTGCCTGCTGCCAGCGGAAATGCCAGCATTTTGGTCAGCAGCGACAACGGCGCGTTATAGGGCGAAATTACTGCCACTACGCCGAGCGGTTCGCGCATCACCATAGAAATGCGCGAAGGATTATCGTTGGGGAAGGTTTCACCGTACAAACGGCGGGCTTCTCCGGCAGCGGTGCGCAGCAAATCGACCGTGTAGCGCACTTCCATGCGGGCTTTATTGATTACCGAACCGCTTTCGTCGATCAGAATATCCAGCAGACGTTCCATGCCCTGCGCGGCAACCAGATCAGCGGCTTTGAGCAGACAGGCTTCGCGGGCCGCGGGCGTCAGCGCCTGCCAGGCTTTGGCACCAGTGCGGGCAGCCGCAACGGCTACACCCACATCTTCGGCACCGGCACGGGCAACCCTGGCCAGTACTTGCTCGGTGGCTGGAGCCAGCACATCAAAGGTTTCACCGCTGGCGGCATCGACATAGGCACCGTTAATAAATAATTGGGTCTGCATCAGCCTGCCACTCCTACCACGCGGGTACCACGGAAGAACTCAAACGTTTCGATATGGCCTTCTTCACCTAGACCGCTTTTGCCCCAGGCCGGACGCGGGGCTTCATGGCTTAAATTAAACAGGGTGACTTTATTGATTTTGACCCCGCCGGCACGTAGCTGACGAGCAATGGGCCAGGCGTTGGCTTCACTGCCAAATACGTAAGCGGCCAGGCCATATTCGGTTTGATTGGCCAGCCTGATGCCGTCTTTTATATCTTCGTAGGTGTGCACTGTGGCAACCGGACCGAAAATCTCTTCCAGACACTGCTCGCCTTCTAATCCGGTGATCAGCGTTGGCGGATAAAACCAGCCACTGAGTTCAGGCAGCTTGGTGACCTGATGAATGGCAGCGCCCAGGGCTCGGTAGGTTTCAACTGCATCACTGATATGGGCCAGATGGCCCTTATGCACCAGCGGGCCCATTTGGCTGTCGGGATCCAGTGACGATCCCATTTTGATGTCTTTGAGTTTACTTAATGCCAGACTGAGTAACGAATCGCGCAAATGTTTTGGCACGATTACCCGGCCCAGGGCGCGACACCACTGGGCATTCATGGTCGTCAGGCCGGTGACGATATTGTCGGCGACTTTGTTCAAATCAGCATCGTCCAGCACCAGCATGGCATTGTTGCCACCCAGTTCCAGCTGCACTGGTTTTATCTGCGCACCACAGCTGGCACCGACGGCGCTGCCACCTAAGGCACCGCCGGTAAAAGACACGGCGGCGACACGCTTATCTTCTACCAGGGCTTTACCGATACTGGCATCGCCATGCACCAGTTGAAAGGTGCCTGCTGGTAACTTGGCTGCGGCGATGGCGTTGGCAATATACTGAGCCGAGGCCGGTGCCCATTCAGACGGTTTAAAAATGACCGGGCAGCCAGCGGCTAAGGCACTGGCCAATTTATGACAGGCTATGCCCGACGGGGCATTCCAGGGCGCGATGATCGCGGCCACACCCAGAGGTAAGCGTTCAATCAGAATCGGACTAAACTGGCCCTGCATTTCGCGCTGGTCAGGATGATTGCGGGCCAGATCAGCACCCTGACGAAAGGCCATGCTGCAGACTTTGGCGAACAGTTGAGTCAGGCTTAAAATCACCCCGGTTTGGGCGGCATCGGCCCAGGCTATTTCGGCCTGATGCTTATCCAGTTCTTCAGCGACGGCGTCTAAATATTCTGCGCGTTTGCTGCCGGGCAAACTCGCCCAGCGGCCCGACTGATGATTGTCCCAGGCGCTGGCCAAAGCCAGCTCCAGTTGCATGGCGTTGCTGCTTTGCTGAGGCCCGAGAGCTTCGCCTGTGTTCACATCCGCCATCTGTGTACCGAGATGCACAGCCGGCGGTGAAAAGGTGTCATTAATCACATTTTCCAGGGTAGGCAGGTTCATGCTTATGCTCCCTTGCCCACACCAAACTGACTTTGCTCAGCACCATCGGTTTCCATTTGCGCCGCCATTAAACGTCCGCGCTCAGCCGGGAAAGCCTGTACCAGGGCCATGGCCATGTTACGCAGGCCTAATGCGCTAGGATGCTGATTGCCGGTACCTGAGGTACCGGTACATTTAAGGGCGTTCACGGCGACTTTAAAGCCATATTCAGACACCTGGCCTTTGCACAGGCGCCAGCGTTTGACCACTTCGTTTTTCGGCAGAATTTCCGGCTCGGCGGTTTCCAGTTGCAGCTGACGGCGCAGCCACAGGCTGGCGGTTTCTAAATCCGCCATCATTTCGCCGATTAACTGCTGGTGCATGGGCGACGAAGCAATGGATTTACCGGTATCGGCGAATTTGGCTTTGGTCAGACCCGCCAGCGTTTGCTGATACAAAGACCAGGCGGTGCCCAGATACACGGCTATGCCTGCCAGTTGGTTGCCAACAAAGCTGCCGCGGCTCATTTGCATGCATTTGACAAAGGCACCGGGGACGGTGAGAGCCATTTCTTCGGCCACAAATACATCTTCGAGAATCAGGCCATGGGTGGCGGTACCGCGCATGCCCAGGGCATCCCATTTCTGCCGCTCGTTGACGCCCTTGGCATCTTTGGCAATCATAAAAGTACACAGGCCAGAGGCATCGTTATAGCCGTCGAGGCTGGCGGTGACCAGATAGTAATCGGCAATGCCGGTGGCGCAACCAAAGGATTTGATGCCGTTGAGCAGATAGCCACCCTCAACCGCTTTGGCCGTGGTAGAAATGGTGATGGCTGCACTTTGGGATTTGACCGTTTCGCTGGCGAAGTTGGCCAGCCACAACCCTTCCTGGCCCATGGACGAAAGTACTTTTTCGGCAAAGGCTTTTACTTTAACAGCTTCTGCATCGGTAAATAATCCGGCTTCAATGGCTTCTAACGCCAGTAAGCCGCGCGAGGCCGAGGAGCAGTGAAAGAAATAAGCTAACGCGGTTGAAGGACAGACACTGCCGAGGGCAAAGGTGGTGGCGGCTAAGTCGCGCAGTCCGCCGCCCATACCACCAAATTCTTCGGGGATGATTAGGCCAAGTAAACCTGCTTCGCTTAGTGTATTCACATGCTGCTGCGGAAACGCGCCTTCGGCATCAGCCATCAGGGCGGCGGCTTTAATCGCGGGCAATATGGCTTCGACTTTTTCAGCGCGGGCCTTTTCCGCCGCGCTCATGTCTTCTACGAAATATTCACCGGTCAGTTTCATTGTGTGTCCTTTGTCCTTGTTAGCTGGCGAGGCGAAACCTGCGTTAGCAGGGATTACTCGCCTCTGAGTAGGCGGCGCAGTGCTTCGGCATCTGTCTGGCCAATCAGGCCATCGATCTGCTTCCATACCGGATCGATGTCCGGCGAAAAGATGGCCGCGCGATTAGCCTTGTCACGAGTCGCAATTTGTTCAGCACTGATACCCAGTTCCAGCGGCTGGCTGAGTAAATCGAACCAGTAATCCAGGTAGGCGCCGGCATGGTCGAACAGCTGGGTAAAGGCGGCCTCAGTGGCACGGTGCACCAGCATCCAGGGCGACATAATGGCGCGCTGGCGCGGCGAAATATGGGCTTTGGTGATCCCTTCCATGGCTTCAGCTGCGTCGAATTTTTCTGTCAGCGGCTGATACACCTGATTCATATACTCTATGTGCTGGCCCAGGTCGGCGCGGGGAATCATGTCCAGGTGAAAGGCGTAGTGCTCACCGGCCTTCACCGAATCCAGGGTAAAGTGCGGTACCAGGCTGTTGGCAGGGGTAAACGCAAACAGCATGTGCGAGTCCAGGCCAATGGCAGGCACGACGATGGAGCAGGTCACCAGTTTGTCGATGCCGCCGCCTTCAAACACACGTACACTGCCCACCGGCCCTTGCGCAAACGGCGCATTGCTGGTCAGGGTCATAAAGGGGCCATCGTCCTGTTTTACTTCGGTCAGGCCCAGGCGGCTGACAATACGATCCACATTGGTATCGGAGAGGCTTTGAGGTAATGAGGTCATGTTGGATCCTTATTCACAAATCTGCATGGTGCGCAGCAAATGCCACGGGCGGCTGTTAATAACATGGGTGCGGTGGGAGGTGACTTTGTTATGGGACGCACTGGGGTAAATGGTGCGACTCAGAATAGGCGTATCACTGCCACGGCTGAATTCCGGATGACAGAGCCAGCCGTCAAACTGACGGGTTTTCCAGGGCGTCATCAGGGTAAAATCGTGCTGTAATGCTGTGATCAGCTGTTGTGCTGGTGTCGTGCCGGCAACCAACAGATTGATGCGGTTTTCGGCCGAGCGTTCTAACAGGCCTGTGCCTAACTGCCAGGCTTCCTGATGTTCGTAAGGCAGCAGCGCAATTTGCACGCCCTGCATGGCGAGCAGGCGGAAGGCTTCAGGATAAATACTGTCGGCTTCGAGCAAACAGGCTAAGCGGCCATAAGGCGAGTCGAAGTAATCAAACTGATCACATTTCACACTCCAGGCTTCGTGTTGGCTTTTGTGCACCGGCAGTTGTTTAAACAGCAATCCGGCTTTACCAATCAGCACCGCAGCGTGGCCCAAACCTGTATCTGTGTGTAACACCAGGCTGGTGGAGAGAATGGTTTCAGGTAAGCAGATTTCACTTAACTGGCTCAGCAGCGTCTGACAACTGGCAACCAATGCCTCGGCTTGTTGCCCGTCAGTTGGGACGGCATATAAACCCGCCAAAGGTGGCAGGGCAAGCAGCCGAGTTCCCTGTTGCTGCACGTCCTGAATTTGGCGTAATAACGCAGCCAGATCGGCGGACGCTGGCGCGATACAGGCGGCTTGCATCTGCGTAGGAGCGTCCATTTCAGGCAGCACCTGGGTTGCAGGATCGTCTGCTAACGGGTGATAGAGTTCAGGTCGGCGGCTACTGATAATATCTGTGCCATCGGGGCGGTGTTTATTTTCAGTGTAGCTTAAATCGATATCGGCCCAAATCACTTCTTCTTCGCGACCGGCAATGGCCAGCACTGTACCATCCGGTGCCACTATCTGGCTGTCACCGGCACCCGACAGGAAGGGCACTGGGATATTGATGGCTTCGGCCACGGGCGCTAATACGGCTTCGGGGATCAGTGGGCCAACTTTGTTGGCGGCGACCACGAATACCTTGTTTTCAGCAGCGCGCACCGGAATGTGTAAAGTACCTTCGTCAAACGCGAATGAGTTCAGGCTGTTACACAACAGCTGCGCACCACGCATGGCCAGACCGCGCGGGGTTTCGTTGATCACGCCATCCATACAGGAATACATGCCAAGCTTGCCGAATGGTGTCTCGATAATGGGGCCAGCCTTTTGCGCTGGTTGCAGGAAATCATTTTCGTGGCCGACTAACACCTGCTTGTCATTTTCAGCCAGTAACTCACCTTCAGGTGAATACAGTAGGCTGGTGCCGGTGACAATGTTATTGGCGCGGCGCACGGTACAGTTGATGATCACATAGGCGTTAGCGGCGTTAGCGGCTTCAGCAATGGCCTGTAAAAATGGGCCATCCAGATCCACAGACACCTGATAACAGTAATCTGCATCGTCATACCAGGAATTGTGATTGCAGAATTCTGGTAGCTGGATTAAATCCGGGGATACTTCTGCAGCCTGGCGGATCATGCGCAGGCAAGTGGCCAGATTGGCATCCAGGTCATTAGTGACGGCAAATTGGGCAGCGGCTACGCGCATATGGATTTCCTTGCTAAGTCAGTGATGGCAACTTTCCCTGCAAAATCAGTACTTTTTTGCTGATTTTTACCGAGGTTCTGGCATAGTAAGTAAACGGCCTAAGGTAAATTAAGAAACCAGATTTTGGCCCTCTCACCTCTAATTGACCTATTACTTCACTAAGTACTTCACAACGCCTGCCAACGCTGTTATTTTTGTCAACATTGTTCTAAAGTATTAACAATATAACATTTAGTCAATACCTGACATAAACAATCAACTCAAAACTTGTTATCAAGTGCAGGTAAAGTATTTGAATTTAAACACTTTATTCTTGCTGTAGTCTGATAATACTGATGACAAGGATACGCTATGTATGAGTACAGCCTGGGCCTTGCCCTGTTTGATTATTTGCCCATTGCCCTCTCGACGTTGGGCTTGTGGAAAGTGGCGCAAACCCTGACAGGCATTGATGCCCAAATCGGCCAGTTGGCGAAAGTGTCAGTGCTACTGATCGCTTTAGGCGGCATATGTAAGGCAAGCTGGAAGCTATTAATTGCAGGCTTGGATCTGAACTGGATCTGGCTAAATCACGCCTTGTTTATGTGCATGGCGCCAGGCTTCACGTTACTTACCTACTGCTTCTGGGCAGGTCGCCGTCAGTTTGCTGGTATTAGCGCGGGGTTGGTACGTCTGTCGGTTCCTCTGGTCATTATTGCTCTGGTGGGGGCTATGGCCCTGTATCTCGCCCTGTCTATGCCGGAGAAAAAACTTTGGTTCTTTACCCTGTTGGGATTACTGACCCTGGCCAATATGGTGTTTGTGTATCACGGTGTCCGACACAGCCTGAGTCTGGGCGTGAAGTGGCCCGGTGTCTTATTTGTACTGAATTTTATCGGGGTGTTTGTGCTCACCGGGCTGGCACGTGTCGGTGATAGCAGCGAAGGTTTTCAGTGGCTGGCGCAGTTAGTGAATTTCAGTACACAGGGATGTATGGCGCTGGCGGGATGGGGCTTGTTTAAAGCCAGTCTGAACGGGCCTGAAGCCTATCGTTTTAAGCCTCAACTGGCCTAACCGCCATTCGCACGAATAAGGAAATATTATGACAACCCAAAGCAAACGATTTTTAGGGGTGCAGCTGTCGGACGGTGTGGGCGGCTGGAATATGAGTACCTTTTACCTCACTTGTGTCGCAGCTATCTTGCTTGGTACTTTCGTCAATGCCTTCCAACCGTTTTTGTTTACGGAAATCATGGCCATTCCAAGTGAACGTCATGGTGTGGTGGCGGGGCAGCTGAACTTTGCCGGCGAAATTGCAATTATTGTCAGCGCCGCATTAGCTGGCGCCTTGTCGGACAAACTGGGGCGCAAAGTGGTGATGGTGGCCGGCTTTGTATTGGTTGCCCTGTCTCTATATTTATATCCCCATGCTGGCTCAGTGCCTGAATTGCTGGGTTATCGCGTCATCTATGGTGTGGGTATCGCGGCAGTTACCTGCATGATAGTGGTGTTGCTGGCAGATTATGCCCAGGATGTCAGCCGTGGCAAAGCGGCTGGCTTCCAGGGAGTATGTAATGGCATTGGCGCGGTTATCGCGCTGTTTGTGTTGCTGCGTTTACCGGCGATTTTCCAGAATAACGGCATGGCCGTAATTGAATCGGGCGTGATGACCTATTACCTGGTGGTAGGGCTCACCCTGTTGCTGGCGTTACTGTCTTTTTTCGGTTTGAAAACCCATGTCAAAGCTACCCAGCACGATAGCCTGGCTGTGCGCGAATTGGTGCTCATTGGCCTGAAAGAAGGGCGTAAACCTGGGATTGCGCTGGCCTATGCTGCGGCGTTTGTGTCGCGTGCGAATCTGACCATAGTCGGTGCTTTTATGCCGCTGTGGCTGGCTAATTATGGTACCGAAATGGCAGGGATGAACAGTGCTGATGCCCTGAAAAAAGCCGGGGGCATTGTGGCTATCGCTCAGGGTGTGGCGTTAATGGGGGCACCGTTTTTCGGCATCCTGACGGATAAGGTCAATCGGGTGACGGCACTGTTAATCGCCCTGGCGATATCTTTTGTGGGGTATTGCAGCACCGCATTGATCAGCGATCCTTTCGGCGGCGCGATGATCGCTGTGGTGATCCTGATTGGCCTGGGCGAAATTGGCGGCATCATTACCTCGGGTGTGTGGATTGCCCAGCAAACCAATGAACAAACCCGTGGCGCTGTGATTGGTATCTTCAACTTAAGCGGGGCTGTGGGCATTCTGATATCCAGTGTGGCCGGTGGCTTCTTGTTTGATCACTGGCGTGCGGCTGGCCCCTTCGTGTTTGTTGGCCTGTGTGCGCTGGCAGTAATGATTGGCGGGTTATTGATGCGACGCAGGATTGTCCGGCAAGCAGAAGCGGATACCGCCATAACCGCTGCCGCTCAGGCATAAAAAAGGGAGTAGCACGCTACTCCCAAAGCTTTCAGTTTTCTCTCTTACACCACACCGTATTTGGCTGCTCAGGTCAATAGGGTGAAGCGATCCGAGCCTTATCTAGCCGCCAGCGCGGAGCCTTCCAGCTCAATACCGAGCAAGTCGGCAATGTTGTTGGCTTGCTGGCTGCGGGTAAAACTATTCAGATCCTGACCTTCACACTGGAATTTGGCCGGATCCTGAAGCATGGCGAGTACATCGCGTTTTTTTACCTGCATCACAACAGAGGTGATATCGCGGACTGCCCAGTTAAATTTGCTTTTATTATTCTGTTTGACGGCTTCGCAGAGCACTTGTTTTTGATCTTCCGTGGGATAGGCGGTCAGGTTGTAAGCTGATGCCGAAAACGTGGCGATCGTTGCCACAGATAGGATTAATGATTTCATAGATACCTCACGTACAGACAGAATGGTTTCGGGTCTCTTTGCAGAGTCGCAGTCCATTACGCCGATAAATTATCGGAGGATCATAATTATTTTGCGAATAAATCCCCCGCAAAGCCGCGAAAAATAAGGCTTTGGGGAGAATTTATTCTCTGTTGTCAGTGACTTGGGGAAGTTGACTGGGCGTTGTCGGAAGATAAATGTGAAAATAAATCGCGTTTGTTAAAGCCCGCCGTCAGGAAACGTACAAAGGCTTTGCCACCTGTTAGCCAGGCCACTTTTGCTCCGGACTTATTCGCTTTAAGAACGCCATCTACCAACCAGGGCGTCACAGTTTCGACAGTATCACCAAGGATATTGAAGATTTTCCTGGCCTTTAGCCATTCAGGCGAATCCAGATCATAGTCGCCAATCAGTAAATCGGTAACGACTATGCCCGGGCTTAAGGTATTTACCTGAACTGGCGTGCCTTTGACTTCTTTTTGCAGGGATTTGGTCAGATAGGTAAGGGCATACTTGGTGGCCCCATAGGCGGCCATGCCCGGCTGGGTGGCACCATTGCTGCCGAAGCCTTCCATGTTCCAAATCTGGCCACTGCCTTGTCTCAACATGTTCGCTACCAGCATTTTATTGGCGAACAAAATACTGCTGAAATTGGTGGCAACTATGGCAGCTAGCTCGCTATCGCTTTGTTCTGCTAAGTGCCGACGCTTTAAGCTCATCCCTGCATTGTTTACCCAAACATCGACCTTTCCAAAGTGGTCTTTAGCATGTTGCCACAGAGCACTTAAGTCATTGGGTTGGGTCACGTCACAGGCTAATCCTGTTACTTTGTCACTGCCAAACTGCTGGGCAAACGCTTGTACGGTTTGATTAACCCCCGCCTGTTTGCGGCTGCTGATCACGACTTTGTGCCCGCGTTTTAAGAAATTTTCTGCCAGCCCTTTGCCTATGCCTTTGGTACTGCCGGTAATGACGATTGTTTTCACCTTGGCTCCTGAATTGTGTCTATTTTTTATTAATGGTATAACAATATGTCATTTAAGCAGAAGTTTATCCCCATGCCAAGGGGGTGAGCAAAACGAATAAAACCAAGAAGGAAGCATGTATGCAGTTTGAAGTCGGTAGCGTGGGACATACCCTGATGCAGATGCGTGGCATTTGGCACGACAGTGTGGAGTTATTTGAACTGGATGGCCGTCCATTAGACGACGATACCCAAGCTGGCAGTGGTACACCGGGCATGTCGCCATTCGATAATTTGGTGTATATCGACTTCGATGGGGTCAAGCTGACCCTAACCAATGTGCATTTTCGAGGCCGGCCATTAAGTGCCAAAACCTTTACCGCCCGCATGGAAGACGGGGTGCTAGTGTTTGATGCGTTAGGCAAAGGTGCGTACGAGAATATTGGTGTTTCTGGTGGACCGGGCATTTTAACTTTCAATGCGCGAGAGTTAGGTAAAGCCGCAGAAATTTACATGGAGCCGGATTTTATTATTTTACTCGGGCCGGGTCAGCGAATTCGCCATACTTTGCTGTACCGTGATGGTGTCGCCGTGCGCACCTTAACTGCTAAAGGTACCCGTTTATCACCCACCTGTGACCAGCGTCATCCTCTCGATCCCCGAGGTGTTGAAGGCCCTGTACATGAAGCACCGTTTCAGTCGAATATTTGGGAAGTGCTTGTTGATGTTTAAAAGATGCAGTTCTTTAGCCCTTTAAAATAGGCTTGCGATCAAACAATTCGGTCAAGTTCATAAGCTGTGAAAATAATATTGAAAAGTGATCAGTAATGAAATAACAAGCATAAGGAAAAAACTTGACCTTTATTTAATTGGCAGTATTTGTTAAGGCAAATTATTGTAAACATTAAATGGATTAATATTGTTAATAACTAAGGTATGACCCCCCGGTTGAATACATTTTTTAAACTTTCTATTTTTGCCATCTTGGGGTGTTATTTTACTCTTGATGGGAGCGAATTAGAGCAGGGGTGTTTTCCAAGTTTTGATAGAACGATTGGGGGCTTTCTTAGTGCTCAAAATAGGGAAATGTTCGTATGGGATTTGGGAAATGAGTGGGATAGTGATTTTTTGCGAGAGCATGGTGTCATAGGTTTATTATTATCACTTGAATCACCTTATTTAGATGAGCAAGCTCCCTTGGCTGACGATGTTATATTAGTTTTTACCGGAGACGTTTATAAGAGCGTTCCTAACTTTTTTAGACGTCACATTTTCGGAATGCAAAAAAAAAACGGTGTTCGTGGTAGCTGAGATAGATGGCTTACGCTATATCGTTTCAACCATTTTCTATAAGGAGGGATTTGAAGTTGATATGGAAAGTCGTTGTACATTCGAATAATGGTTTGGTTCTCAAGCGATATACCAATTCACTTTTCTAACCTAATTCTACTGTAAATTCGGCAGGTCTTTAGCAATACGCAGGCTTTTTGGCGACATGTCCGGATTATGCAGCACGATAATCCGACGTGACGCGAGGATGTGTTTTACGTCATTGGCAACCAGATATTGGTGTAGCAGTCGTTGAAATGAGCCGTCCTTCATCGCACGTTCGAGGCCAAGCTGCAGACGCTGTGCCAATGCGGTGTTTTGCTTCTTCACGAAGAAGTACATTAAATTGGGATAATAGAGCGCCAGGTTTGGCTCGACTATGACACCATTGTCTTCGTACAGATGTAGCTCTCCGTTAATTTCAGAAACGCCCCGGGGAAAGTAATCAACATAATTACGGATTAGCAGCCAGAAACAATTTTGGTAGGTTTCGGTTTCAACCTTGAATTGATTCGCTCTGAGAATATGCACGTCAGGCCAGTCAGTGGCTTGTACTGCTTGTAACTGCTTTAGCTGTTCGTTGGAAATATTAGCTGGGAACCTATCCTGGTTATCTGATGTGATCAGAAATAAGCGGTAGCCAAATAGTCCGTTGGCCAGGGGAACATAGATGGGTAGATAATTTTGTTCTCTGGCACGGGTAGTGATGCTCCAAATCAGGTCGATGCCGCCTGAGTCCAAAAGCTGCAATTGGCGGTCCTGTACCATGGGCATACTGGCATAGGCCAGGTCTAACGCACCATATTCCGCCTGGGTTTTTTCCAAGGCCAGATTAAGTAACTCGGTAAAATAATTAAATTGTCCCTCTGTGCCCTTTAACGCCATCGGGATCCTCAAGGCTGGCGTCATCGTCACCACGGGTTGTGCGGCGAACACGCTGCTACTTTGGTTAAGCAGCAGCGCCAAGGCAATAATGAAAGTCAGGCAGTGGCGGAATCTCATGGTCCTGGGGTTGGCTGTGCAATCTCTTGAGCCTAGTCCAGTGCATAAATCTTTGCCATATTTCAGCCGTTTACTCCCTGCTATAGGCGCATGTCACTTAGCTGTTTATACATAACAGTGGTGGCATCCAGTCGATCGCAATCTGGCGCTTTTGCAAAATTGGGGATTATGCCTGCCACTTGATAACCCATGCTCAGGTATAAAGGTTCGGTATTGTCGCCACTGCGGGTATCTAAGGTGAGTAGTGACAGTTGCTGCTGAATGGCCAGTTCTTCAAGATGAAGCATGAGTTTTTTGGCCAATCCACGACGGCGCCAGTTAGGGTGGGTTAGCAGTTTCGCCACTTCGCCTCTGTGTTGTTGATTAGGGGGAGTATCCCAATCAAGTTGCACGCTGGCCGCCAGTTCACCATTCACTGTGGCAATCAACAGGGCGAAGCGTTCACCTTGTAGGCGTGGTGCGATTTTGGTTAGCCACCAATGTTTGGCTTGCGCTTGCGAAAAGGGCTGAATAAAACTGATGCTGGCACCCTCGCTGACACAGGCACATAAAAGTGCCGACAGTGCAGGCTGCCAGCGAGGGAAGGTATCCGAGGTGAGGCGCGTTAATTCAATCTGTTCCATAAAGCATCTGACTCCTACAACATAAACAGCAGATATTTGGCGGGTTGAGCGCCGGGTACGTAGAAATTGCTGTTGGCGAAAATACGGTAACGCAGGCAATCACCTGCCTGCAGATGATAGGTGTAGTTACCTACCGTTAGGGTGAGCTCACCGGATTGCATTAACAAGTGATGCTCTAAGCCCATACGGGTGGGGGTGTCATAATCAATTTTGCAGCCCGGCGGCAGTTCGCAGGCAATCATCTCTCCACGAAAATCCAGCCCGGGCGGAGACACCACCTTGCGCACAAAGCCATTCTCTTCATCACGCCAGACATCTTGTTCGGCAGCCCGGATCAGTGCTGGCTGCTGGTTTTCTGTCAGCTGCATCAATTGGGTCAGCGTCATTTGATAGGCAGAGCAGAGCTTGGCCAACACATTGGTGGTGGGGCTTACCTCCGCCTTTTCGATACGTGACAAGGTGGCGCGACTCACGCCGCTGTAATCTGCCAGCGTTTCTAAGGTCCAGCCCTTTTGCTGGCGCAATTGCTTAAGCTTGGCGGCAAGTTGATTGTCTAAATCCGGTTGCATCGGCTCAAAATCTCAGTGTTAATGCTTAATCTCATATTTGAGATATTTGATCGAATTAGGGAATTTAGCAAGAGGTTAGATGATTTTAATTTGAGCTATGCTTGTGGGCTTTTGCTTGGGTGATTAAAGGTATGGTAAAAACGTGGCATTAATTGATAGGTAAGGTGTTTATTTATGGATATTCAACGTATTAACCCGGCGCCAAAGTGGTCTGATGCAACTGTATTTAATGGTATTGGACACTTTGTTGAGGTGGCGGAAGCCCCTGAAAATGCCTCGCTGGAATCTCAGGTTGCGCAAATTTTTGAGCAGGCCGAAGCGTCTCTGGCCACCTTTAACAGCGATAAAACCCGACTGTTATCAGTGACCATTTATCTGACGGATTTTGCTTATCTGGAAACCTTTAATCAGCTTTGGCAAGACTGGTTACCAGAAGGTAGCGCACCCAGCCGGGCTTGTGTGAAAGCGGAGCTGGCGGATCCAGATTATCTGCTTGAAATCACCTTTGTGGCGGCGGCTAAATAGTATTGTCAAAACGGGTCGGTCACAGACCGACTCGGCTACTCGGCTATAAACGTGGGAACGCTAGTCCTTGCGCATCGGTGCACGGCTCTGATCATTGCCTGCGGCGATGATTTTGTTTAACAAGCCTAAAAATTGTTCTTTTTCGTTCTCTTCTAAGCCCATCAGCATATTCTGCTGCGCTTTTTCTACGTGCGGTTTGGCATGTGCCAGAATCTGACGCCCCGTCTCGGTTAGATGCAGAATGCGCGCACGGCGGTCGGTTGGGCTCACCTGACGCTCTACATACCCTTTTTGTACCAGTCGGTCGATCACGCCTGCGATGGTGGAACGATCGTAAGCGATTAATCCGGCTAGAGTGATTTGATCGATTTCACCCACATCCAGCAGAGTGGCCATGGCGGCATATTGCACCGGGGTTAAATCAATGCCGGCATTGTCGGTTTCTGCGTAATACACAGCGACAGCGATTTGCTGTAAACGCCTGATCAGGTGACCTGGCATATGTGCAGGATCGTGCACGAATTTCTCCCTAACTGGAACATTTGCCTGCCATTAGCTTACTTTTTTTGAAACAAAAAGTCGTGCTTAAACAACGCGTCAAGGGTGTTGGTTGTGAAGTTGGTTAACTATGTTTTAACAAAATATTGATCTTCATTTAATTGGTCACTACACTGATTATCAGTATGCTGATTAATTTTGCAATTCCGTCGATGCGATCAGCCTTACCTAATATCCCCGGAGGTTATGATTATGCAGTTTCATATGAATGGTTTTCATGATGGTGATCCGCTCGTTCAGGTGCCAGCATCGGGTCGTCAGGGTCCACAGGGGCCTATTCCCCCAGAACTCGATGTACTTATTATTGGTAGCGGACCGGCAGGTTTGACGCTGGCTGCACAGCTTTCTGCCTTTGCTAATATTCAGACCCGTATTGTCGAGCGAAAACCTGCACCTATGTTACGTGGTCAGGCTGATGGCGTATCTTGCCGCTCGATGGAAATGTTCAAAGCCTTTGGTTTTGCCGATCGGGTATTGAAAGAAGGCTACTGGGTTAACGAAACCACTTTTTGGGGGCCGAACCCAGATAATCAGGATGAAATTGCCCGCATCGGTCGGGTGCAGGACGTGGCCGATGATTTGTCAGAAATGCCACACCTGATTTTAAACCAGGCTCGCATTCACGATATGTATCTGGATTACATGCGTAATTCGGCCTCCAAACTGGAGGTGGATTACGGCCTGGAACTGGTCAATCTGAAAGTCGATCCCGACGGCGGCGAGTATCCGGTCACAGTGACGCTGGAGCGTTTGGGTTTTGTGCACGATCGCAAGCATGTAACGGTGAAGGTCAAATATGTGATTGGCTGTGACGGGGCCCGCAGCCCGGTGCGAAATGCCATTGGCCGGGAATTAAACGGTGACCGTCAGGGGCAGGCCTGGGGTGTGATGGACATTCTGGCGGATACGGATTTTCCAGATTTTCGCTACAAGAGTGTGATCAAGTCGGCCAATCAGGGCAACATTCTGCTGATCCCTCGTGAAGGCGGCTATGTCACCCGTATCTATGTTGAGCTGGATAAAATCAGCGAGCGCGGTGCCAGCCGCAACATAGGATTAGAACGCTTAGTAGACGTCGCCAATAACATTTTGAACCCGTACACCCTGGATGTAAAAGACGTGGGTTGGTGGTCTGTATATGAAGTTGGCCATAGCGTAGCAGATAAATTTGACGACGCCGATGGTGATGATATTCCGCATGTATTTATTGCCGGTGATGCCTGTCATACCCACAGTGCCAAGGCGGGGCAGGGCATGAATGTGTCTATGGGCGATACCTTCAATTTGGGCTGGAAGCTGATTTCTGTGCTCAACGGTAAGTGTAGACCTGAGCTGTTGAAGTCCTATTCTGGCGAGCGAAAAGCCGTGGCCCAGGCGCTGATCGATTACGATCACAAATGGGCGCGGGTAATGAGTGCCAAAACCACAGACGATGAAATCTCCGGCTCTCAAGAGCCTGCATTCAAAACGCATTTCATTGCCGGCGGCAAGTTCACCGCAGGCTTATCGGTGCAGTATCCGGCCTCTGAGTTAGTTGGCGAAGCCACCTGGCAGCATTTGGCGAAAGGGGAAGATTTAGGCATGCGCTTGCACTCCGCGCCTGTGGTACGTTTAGCCGATGGTAAATTGGTACATTTGAATGACAGCATTTTGGCCGATACACGCTGGCACTTGTTTGCCTTTGCGCCTGCTGGTGATAACGGCAAGGGCGACTCAGCCATGGCCAAATTGTGTGACTGGCTGCAGAACAATCCTCAGTCGCCGGTAGTGAAATACACGCCTAAAGGGGCTGATCCCGATGCAGTACTGAGCGTGTATGGGGTATTCCAGCAACATCACCATGCGCTTGAGCTAACCGATATGCCAGCCTTGCTAAAGCCGAAAAAAGGGCCTTACAGCATCATCGATTATGAAAAAATCTTCTGCCCGGATCTTAAGAACGGCAATGATATTTTCGACATGCGCGGCATTGATCGTCAGCAGGGCTGTATGATCCTGGTGCGTCCGGATCAGTATATTGCCCATGTGTTGCCGTTGGCTGAAGTAGAACAGTTAAGCGCGTTTTTTGAGGGATTTATGCTTGCGCGATGAAGTAGCGCAGCGGGGTAATCCGGTTCTTATCAGGTGTTCCCAACCTGTTCCTGTTGTTCTGTTCTGATGAGAGTGAACAACACCCCCTTGGCGGTTTCTGTGAAGCCGCCTTTTTTATTGCTGTAATTCCTGCCTACCTCTGATGAATTTTGACTAAGCTAAAAGTATTCGGCCCTGACCAGAGAACTCTATGCAAACCCATGGCATTTCTATTGGACTTGAGCGTGTTGCCAATCGCTTTTTTATGCGGATTAAACCCGTTGGTAAACTTACCCATGAAGATTATGAATTGATGGTGCCTATGCTGGAATCCGCCTTAGAAGGCGTATTTACTCCCGAGATCCGTTTGCTGGTGGATGCCAGTGAATGGAATGGTTGGGAATTACGGGCAGCCTGGGACGATTTTAAACTCGGGCTTAAACACGGTGGTGAGTTTGTCAAAATTGCTATTGTGGGCCATAGCCAGTGGCAGAAAATGCTGTCTCAAATAGGCAGTTGGTTTGTCAGTGGTGATATTCGTTATTTTGAAAAGCCTCAGCAGGCGCTGGATTGGTTGTTTGATTAATCACCAACATCCATCTGATGCCTGCTCTGACCAGTAAAGATTAGGTAAATATACCCGGTTGAGGGTTAGAAAAATTCACCTGATTTTGATAGGTTAAACGCCTGTCGCTATCGCGGTTTGCGATCTCAGACATTGCACTTTTATTCGACTGCAAGGATGCAACCATGACGAAGTTAAAGGGAACCTTCCAGATTATGGGCTGGGATGAAGCCCCATGGAAAGAAGACGACGACGGTAAAAAGCAATCTCATGCCAAAATCTCACAGCACTACTGCGGCGACATCAATGGTAAAAGTGAACTCCAGTATTTAATGAGCTATCAAGCCGCGGACAAAGCCAAGTTTGTCGGCTTTGAAGTCATTGATGCTTCATATCATGGCCAGCTGGGTAAGCTGGTGTTGCAACACATGGGCAAGTTTGAGCAAGGCATTGCCAGCAGCGATTTTGTGGTACTTCAAGCCGAAGGCGCCTTTGCCGGCTGGATGGGAGATGGCCGCTTTCGCAGCAGTGAACATGGCCAGGCCGACTACGAGTTCTGCCTGAATAATCTGTAATTTTTACCCTGTTGCTTTCTTAATTTACGCCGTCCCTGTCGGGGACTGGTGCTGTTTTTGCTTTCTGAACTCTTCACTTTCGCGTTAATGCGGGACGTCTCACTGCAGTCGATTTGTGTGCTCCAGTTCGCTTTCGCCTGCGTACGATATCAAAATTGATTATAAATGCTTGAAAATGATTGTTGCTGGCGTATGATTGTTTTCATTATGTTAATAAGATGTACTTGTGCGGAAGGCTGGTTGCGAATCGTTGCCATCCGCAGTGAAATCTGACAGGAATCATGTTCATGCCCAGTGAATTGTCTTATACCGCGGTTCTGGATATCGGTAAAACCCATGTGAAGTTGCAACTGATCGATGCGAATGGAAATGCGGACAGTAGCTTTCAGTGCAAAAACCGGCCAAGAACTGAAGGGGCATATCCCCATGCAGATGTGGATGGTATTTGGCAGTGGCTGGTGCAAAGTCTGCAAGAGGGTGATGTGAGCCCTCACATCAAACGTATTGCCATTACCACCCACGGCGCTACTGCAGCCTTGATTGACGCAAGCCGTCAGGGATTGCACGAAAATGGTTTGGTCCTGCCGGTACTGGATTATGAATACACAGGCGTCGATGGTTGCCTGTCGGATTACCTTAAGCTGCGCCCGGCCTTTGCCCAGAGTTATTCTCCTTTGCTGCCTGCTGGCTTAAATCTGGGCAAACAATTGTTCTGGTTACAGCAATCCTTTCCTGATGCCTTTGAGCAAGCCAGCCATATCCTTATGTATCCGCAGTACTGGGCCTGGCGTCTGACCGGAGTCTTAAGTACCGAAGTGACCAGCCTGGGTTGCCACACGGATTTGTGGCTACCAGCGCAAAAAGCCTATTCGCCCCTGAGTCAAACCATGGGATGGCAAGCTAAATTCCCTGAGTTGGTGCCTGCCTGGCAGGTGCTGGGCAGGATCACACCTGAGCTGGCGGCTAACACCGGATTACCAACCGATTGCGAAGTAGTGGCCGGCGTACATGACAGCAATGCCAGTTACCTGCGCTATTTGCTGCAGCCAGGGGATGAACCCTTCACTGTGATTTCTACGGGTACCTGGACCATCTTAATGCAAAACCAGACAGATACCGCTTTGCTCAATGGTGAGCGGGACATGCTGGCAAATGTTGATATTCAGGGAAATCCGGTGGCCTGCGCCCGTTTTATGGGCGGGCGTGAATATGAGCGTATCTGTCATCTGCTTGGCAGCGATATGAGTCTCGAAGTGAGTGCTGAAAGCGTGCAGCAGGCGATTACTCAGGCCTGGACGGTGACCCCGGATTTTAGTGAAGGCAATGGTCCCTTCGCCGGTCTGACGCCTAAGCTGGATTGCCCGGAACAACATACCGATGCCCGTGCAATTGCCACCTTATATTGCGCCCTGATGATAGATCAACGCTTGCAGGATCTGGATAGCAAAGGCCGGATCTATATTGAAGGGGCATTTTTGAAAAATCCGATCCTGTGTCAGCTGGTGGCGCAACTACGGCCTGAACAGGCGGTGTATATTTCCAGCGATAATACCGGCACAGTGCAGGGCGCAGCCTGGTTAAGTAAAGACGATCCTATGCATGGTGCCCCTGAATTGGTGATGGAGTCTTGCCTGCCGTCAGCTTTTGATGGCCTGCAGGCATACAAAGAATGCTGGTATCAGCGTATTCACGCCAAATAAGGCGCTGTTTTCCATCAATAATATTCATTTGTGACACGTTTATGTAATTTTCAATCAAATTTACGGCAATTTGATTGTTGTTGACTGGTTAGTCCTGTGTTCTCATATATACTCAGTAAAAACCGATACTTAAACCACGATTTTCAAACAGGACGATCTTTCCGGTGCTAGAAAAACAACGACAACAATTGATTCTGGAAATTCTGGATGAAACCACATTTGCCAGCGTGCATTTGCTTTGCGAACAACTGAATGCCTCAGAAGCAACGATTCGCCGGGATCTGAATAAGCTGGCCGAAGCGGCCAAAATTAAGAAAATTCGTGGCGGTGCAGAAGCCCTTGAATCCCGCACTGTCAGTGCGTTTAAGTTATCGGGCAGTGCGTTTTTAGTCGACAAAGAAAAGAACGTGAACACCAAGCGCATGATCGCTAAAAAGGCGGCTGAGCTTTGTGATGATGGCGAGTCCATCATTATTAATGGTGGTAGTTCTACCTTTATGATGGCGGAGTTTTTGCGCGAACGTCGCATGAACATTCTGACCAACTCCTTCGTGCTGGCGCAGGAACTGCTGGAAAACAGCCAGAATCAGGTCACCCTGCCGGGTGGTGAAGTTTACCGTAAACAAAGCATCATTCTGAGTTCCTTCGAGAACGACACTACCCAGAACTACCATGGCAGCAAAATGTTTATGGGTTCACCAGGCATCAGCGAATACGGCGTGATGGAAACCGATCCACTGTTGATTCTGGCTGAACAAAAGCTGCGTAAGCGCGCAGAAAAATTGATCGTGCTGGCGGACAGCACCAAACTGGGTGTGAAAGGCAATTTGATTTTCAGTCCGCTGTCAGGTGTGGATATGGTGATCACCGACACCAATGCTGATCCGGCCATGGTAAAAATGTTCGAAGATAACAACATTGAAGTGGTGACTGTTCAGGCCCTTGATTAAGTCTGAACACAGATACTGAATCCTACTGTTATGGCATCCTGACGGGTGCTATTCTCAAGCCAAATGATCCCAGTTAACGTCTGTAACAGTCGTTAACTGTAGATCGTTATCTCGTTCGGCATCCGTTTTTCCCCTACTGGATGTCACAGCACTGACTTTTTTGCGGAACATCATTTATGGATCTGGCTGCCTTGTTTGCGATTGAACCTTATCACTGGGATCGAATTGGTTGTGCCATTTTGTGTGGCACTATCATAGGCCTTGAACGTCAGTTACGCGGTAAACCTGTGGGTATTCGCACTTCGTCGCTAATTGTGCTGGGTACCTATATGTTTATTGTCTCGTCTATGTCGATTGCCACGGACATTTCGGATCCTTCGCGGATAATTGGTCAGGTGGTTACAGGTATCGGCTTTTTGGGCGCGGGCGTAATGTTGTCGAAAGAAGGTGTTGTGATCGGCGTGACTTCAGCCGCCACCATTTGGGCGCTGGCGGCAATTGGTGTGTGTATCTCGGTGAACAATGGCTGGCTGGCGATCAAAATGTCGGTGGTGGTAGTCGCAATTTTGTATGGCGTGGATCTACTTGAAAGCTATTCGTCAGCCTTTACCCGCGGTGTGCATGCCAAATACAGTAACTGGCGTAAAAGTGGCAGTCAGGAATGATGGCCATTCTGGTCGTTTCTGTGCTTAACAAGTCATAAAAATAGGCAAGGCCGATTTCATGCCTTCTCTGGTCGCATTTCATTTACATCCGCTGGGGTGTCAATAATTCAAACCTGCGCTGGCAATACAAAACTGTCGGTAATTTGGTCATAACGTCTGTTTTTTCACACTCGTGAACGCATAAGTCAAATTTTTGAATCTATTTGCTAATTATCTTGCCTCGCAACTTTTTAACATTCCCGTCCTTTTTTCAACCACCAACAGGTCAGTCGACATTGGGTGGTTGTGATGTTTTTTCTGCATACAACAACGGAAACCATAATGTTAAAAATACAAAAGTCAGTCGTGGCAATTGCCCTGGGTGTGGCATTCAGTTCTTCTGTGTTCGCCAATGAAAGCGGAGTGGATTTCCATGGTTATGCACGCGCAGGTCTTTCAACAACCTCTAACGGTGGCGAGCAAATGTGTTTCGGCAACGGCGAAGATGGCCATTACGCGGGTCGTCTGGGTGATGAGTGTGAAAGCTATTACGAGTTGGGGTTAGGCCACAATTTTGAAACGAAAAATGGCCAGTCTTTCTATTTTGACTCGATGTTTTCTGCCGAAACCGCTCAGGGCGCCCAGTACAACGATAGCCAGTCACTGACCGAATCTGGTGCCGAAGCCAGCCGTGCTGACTGGTCTTTGCGCCAGTTAAATGTGCAGGCCAAAGGTATTCTGAGCTTTGCGCCAGAAGCGACAGTATGGGCCGGTAAACGTTTTTATCAGCGTCATGATGTGCAGGCGCTGGATCTTTACTACCTGAACAACTCTGGTTACGGTGCAGGTATCGAGCATTTGGATTTGGGCGCGGGTAAGTTCTCTGCTGCCGTGATCTTTGGCGATCGCAGCCCTTATAACGGCAAAACCAATGCCGAAGGCGAGCAGTCGGTTCAAACCATGAAACTGGATCTGCGCTACAGCGACATTCAGGTCAGTGACAATGCCAAACTGGAAGTGTCTGCCATTTATGGTCGCACTGATTTAACTGAGATTCAGGACGCTGCATCTGAAGCCAAAGAAGACGGCCTGTTTGTGACTGCTGAATTGACCAGCGCGCTATGGGGCTTGAACAACCATTTAGTGCTGCAATACGCGAACGACGCCATGGCCGATGCGGCATGGGAAAATGCCAGTGGCAGCGCCATCGACACTGATGAAACCTGGGCCGGTGATAATGATCACTCCATTCGTGTGATCAACTTTGGAGACACCAAGTTAACCAACACGGTAAGTCTGGGGTACTCGGTGCTGTATGCACAAGCAGAAACCCTTGCCGCAGAGGGCGACGTGTCTGAGAACAAGCCTTATCGTTTTAGCCTGGTACTGCAACCAGCTTATAACTGGAGCGATAGTTCACGCACTGTGCTGGAAGTGGGTTACAGCAAGTATAAAGAGTCTGACGATACTGAATCTCAAACCCTGTCTAAAGTCATGATTGCTCAGGAATTTACCCCAGACTTTGGTCTGCCTGCACGAGCAACTCTTAGCTTTTACGCCGGCTCTTTCTTCGGCAACGTAGCCGAAGAGTACCGTTACGGTAGCGACAAGGGTGAAGATGGCAATTTCCGTTTTGGTGCGCACATCTCTGCTGCCTGGTAAGGCCGCGAATTTCAAGCAGATAACGCCCATCCTGTGATGGGCAATGCCAATCCAAAACGAGATTAAAAATGAATAAATTACTTAGATTGCTGGGAACAGGCGTGCTGAGCTGCTCTGTAATCCTGGCAGGCTGCTATGGCACAGACAAAACCGCCAGCGGCAAAAGTGCGACTGATGTGACCTTGCCTGATGGCGTTGATAGCCTGACGTTTCCGGATGGTTTTTTATGGGGTGTGGCTACGTCGGCATACCAGGTAGAAGGTGCTTATGATCAAGATGGCAAAGGCACGTCCAACTGGGACTTTCTGACCAATAGCATTAATGTTGCTTATGGTGCCACAGGTAATGAAGCGATTGATCAGTACAATCGTTATTCTGAAGATGTGCAGTTAATGGCTGAAGCGGGCATTAAGTCTTATCGTTTCTCTATTTCCTGGGCGCGAATTTACCCAGGCGGTTATCCGTACGAAGTGGATTCCAGCGGTGAGCCTGTGTTGGATGACGACGGCAAGATTATTCCCGTTGAACCCAACGCTGCGGGTATCCAGCACTATAGTGATTTAATTGACGAGCTGATTGCTGCTGGTATTGAACCCATAGTGACTTTGTACCACTGGGATATGCCGCTGGCATTGTGGTATGGCAGCACGGGCATTGCTGCCTTTAATGAACGTTCTGTTGTGGATGCTTTTGTTGGATTCGCTAAAACCTGTTTTGAAGCCTATGGCGATCGCGTTACACGTTGGGTGTCGTTGAATGAACCCTACAGTGGCGCGACCATGGTGGAAGGGATCATTTCGCGCATGGTGGCTAACTCAGATATGGATGCCAATACCGTGCTGAAAAGCTTTGCCATGCAAGACCTGGTAGGTGGACAAATAACCTTTATCCATCACTACTTGCTGGCCCATGCTAAAACCGTTGCCCTTTATCATGAGCTTGAAGATGAAGGTGTGATTGCTGAAGGTAAAATCGGCATGGCCTTTGATATTTCTTATGCCAAAGCCGGTAGTGATTCTGAGGCTGACGTCGAGGCTGCTGCTACCTATAACGATCTGCGTAACAACCTGTATACCTATCCGTTTTTCAAAGGGAAATATCCTGATGGGATCTTAGAAAAGCTGGCGGAATACGGTTATAGCATCAACGAAACAGATGAGCAGATTGCCGAAGACCTGGCGTTTATGCAGGCTAATCCAGGCGATTATGTAGGGATGAACTACTATTCCCGCTCCTATGTGACTGCCATTACCGACGAAGATGAATCGACGGATTCGTTTGAATGGGATGGCTCGCTGGTACCAAGAGATCAGGTAATTTTTAATTATATCTGGTTAGAAACGCATTCGGATGAACCGGCTGCCGGTAATGGTGTGTATGACCCTCAGGGTATGTATGATTCCCTGGTATATCTGGATGATACGTCTGGTCATCTGCCGATTCTGATCACTGAAAATGGAGCGTCTTATCAGGACTCAGGTGATGATGTGCTGGCAGATTCGGGCGAAGTGCATGATACCTATCGTCAGCGCTATTTGAAAGGTCATATTCAGGCTGCCTGGTTAGCGATCCATGATGGTGTCGATCTGATTGGTTATACCGCCTGGTCATTGGCCGACAACTTTGAATGGACGTCCGGCTATGGCCCACGTTACGGTTTGATTTATATCGACTACGACAATGATCTGAAGCGCTATCCGAAAGACAGTTACTACTGGTATCAGGACGTGATTTCGTCTAACGGTACTGACGCCAAGTAAGGCTGATTAAGACGAAAAAGCCACTTCTTATGAAGTGGCTTTTTTATTGGTCGAGCCTGGTTCGGTCACAATATATCGCGGCAGTGAACGGTTATACGCGCCTATTTCGATAATCAGTGGGCGACATGCCTGTGGCCTGTTTAAAGGCGCGGGTGAACACGTTGGCGGCGGCAAAGCCGAGTCTGTCACTGATCATACTGATGCTGTATTTCTTATCCCTCAACAGCATTTTCGCCAACTCGGTACGGGTTTCCTGGGCGATGTCGGAAAAGCTGGTACCTTCGCTTTCCAGACGGCGATAGAGGGTCGATTTACTCAGGTTCATTACCCGAGCGACTTCATCAATACTGAGCATGCTGTTGGCACTGACTAAATAATCCTGCAGCAAGGTTCTGACTTTTTTGTCCAGGCCGTGCTGGGCCAGAATTTCCGTGAGTTTGCGATCCAGATGTGCGGTCAGGTTAGCGTTAATCAATGGATTGTAGTAACGATTGACGACCCGTTCTGTGTCCAGATTAAACTGCAAATATGAGGTATTTCCCTGATAACAAAATTCATGGTGAGTGGCATTGTAAAACTGCATTTCATTACTGATACCGCGTTGCATAAAGCTGATCTGAACATCTTTCTTAGTCAGTCCAAACAAAGGCACCAGCTCGTTTAGCATCATGGTAAACAGAGCCTGCGGCGCGACAAAGGCTTCCTGACGGTTGACGAAGTCATGATAAATACGGATGCAGCCTTTATGCTTTTCCATCCAATGTCGGTGGGCAGGCATAATGTGGCTGATCTTCATAAAATTATCCAGCCAGGCCTTGAGCGTTGGCGCATTGCGCAATACCGATAATGCCGAATCCCCAAGGGCTCCGGTGCCACTGAACATGCCTTCAGTAAGTTGTAAATCCGGAATTTCATAATCACGCAAGTAGCCGGTGTCCCCTAAAAACCGAATCAGGCGCAGGGCATGTTCGTCATTGGGGTAATAAAACAGTTGCTCAGACGTCACCAGCGTCTGATTCAGGCCGGTTTCCCTGGCGATGTCAGCAGGTGTCAGCTTGTAATGGGTGCGCAGACAATCTGAATAACGGTGAAGTAAAAAATTAGGGTACTGAGCCATCGGGTATCTGAATTAGAAATAATTAAAACGGGCAGGTAGCACAGCTAATCTTGCTGGTGACCTCAAGGGGCGTGATTGTAAGGAGTTTAACGGATATTTGCGCGGCTAACAGTCTTATTGCCTAAGCAGGCTGTCGTATGCAGATTGAGACAATGTATAGAAAGCGTAAAGAGGTTGCGCCTGGGGAGGATAAATAACCCCAGACGCGGGGGGCAAAACAGAACTCAGAAAGTCTCGTTTCGTCTGAATTACACGGCGTTGCGTTTAATGATCTCCGCATACACCTTGGCGCTGGGCTTAGGCTTACGTTCAAAGGTTTTTAAGTCGACTGTATGCAGGCCAAAGTGAACGCCAAAGCCATGGATCCACTCGTAGTTATCCAGCAAGGTCCAGTGGATATAACCTAATACCGGCACGCCCTGTTTCATCACCTTTTGTAATTCCACCAGGGATGCCGGAATAAACTGGGCACGCAGCTTGTCATCGTCGGTGCCGATACCGTGTTCGCTCACCAAAATGGGTTTGCCGGTAACCTGGTGGGTATAGGCGACCGTATTGGCTAAACTGCTGGCGTCGATCCAACTGCCGCTAAAGTTTTTAATCGCTGAATCCGGCACCGGGACTTTGCCTTTATCGTCCCAGTCCATACGTTCATAGTTTTGAACGCCGATAAAGTCGGCATGCTCGGCTGCACGCAGCCAGTCGCCATAGTTTTCTTCACGTTTCTGGTCGCGCAGGCTGTTGGCACCAGCTGCCCTGTCATCCAGCATCGCCAGGCTAAAGCCAACGGGTAACGCCGGATTGGCTGCCTTGATGGCTTTACGTGCAGCAATGTGGCCTTTGATCAGCAATGCTGTCATGGTATCTAAATCTTCCTGTTCGGCGGCATTGAGGCCAACAAACTTCTGGCTGTTGGTTTTTGCTGCGGCGGCGGCCAGCATTTGCTTTTGCAAATCCCAGACAAAAGGCGGCAGACCAATGACACGCAGCAAACGCAGCAGGTTTGGCTCATTAAAGGTCAGGGCATAGGCCATTTTGCCCGCCAGTTGTTCGGCTACTTTCTGGCAGTAACGGGTAAACAGGGCTGGTGCTTCCGGGTTGGTCCAGCCACCTTGGGCGGAAAACCAGATGGGGCTGGAGAAATGGTTAAATGTCACCACAGGCGACATGCCACGGGCTAGGGCACCATCCATGATGCGGCCATAATGGTCAATCATGGCCTGTGAAAACATACCTGCCTCGGGTTCGATTCTGGCCCACTCGATGGAGAAGCGATACGCTGTCAGGCCCAGGTTTTTGGCCAGGTCTAAGTCGGTTTCCCACAACTCAAAACTGTTACAGGCATCACCTGATGGTTCTCTGAACACCGAGGGTTTCACATGTTCCAGCAACCAGATATCGGCGTTGGTATTGTTACCTTCAACCTGATGGCCCGCAGATGCAGCCCCCCATAGAAACCCTTTAGGGAAACTGGCCGATGAAGAAGCGGCTCTTGCCATAGTTGGCAGGGCAGAGGCACCCGCAAGGGCGGCACCTGTGATTAAAAATTGGCGACGATCAAGTGACATAATTTACTCCTTTGAAACAGCAAAGGCAGTCCGAAATCGAACCGCCCCTGAAATGGATGAAGCTACGAATTTAGAAGCTATAGCTGGCTTCGATGCCAACGGTGCGCTCAGCGTTACGCACGCGCCAGTTCACATAGCTGCCATCGTTGGCGAAGGGCAGGGCCAGAATCGCGGCGTTATAGTTCTGATCCAGCAGGTTGCGGGCAAACAAGCCTACGCGCCAGACCTGATCACTGTCAGAAATACCTACGTTGAGGTTAACTATGCTGTAGCCATCCTGGATGGTATTTTCGTCACCGACGGAGTTTTGCGTCTCGCTACGATAAGAGGCATTGGCTGCTGCTTCGAGCAACAAACTACTGCCCAGTTCGCGATGATAATTCATGCCAATGACAGCCGTGTGTTTTGGTGCGCCCGGCAATTGTTCACCCTTGGCCTGATACAGAGGCGTATCCTCGGTAGAACCTTCGGCATTACACAAGGTGGCTTCATTGCCTGCTAAGACAATCGGTGTTGGACATTCGGTAATGTAGTCGGTGAACTTGGCATCTGAATAGGTGTACGACAGGTTCAGGGCTAAATCGCGGGTGGCCTGATAGATCAATTCCACTTCAAAGCCCTTGGTGTCGGCGCCGCCGGCGTTTTCAGTCAAAAACTCCTGGCCGTCGAATACGGAGGTTTGCAGATCATTAAACTTGTCGTAAAACACATTGGCGTTCACTGTTAGCTTGCGATCCAGTACCTGCGATTTCACCCCGATAGTGTAGTCATCCACAGTTTGTGGCAGTACCTTGGATTTTGTGCCATTTAAAGCGGAATAGGTAACGGTTGGGCCAAGGTAACCACGGGCGTAAGTACCGAAGAACATGGCGTCATTCGACTGTTTGTACTCCAGACCAATACGGCCGGAAATATCGGTTTTTTCAATCGTATCGACCTGCTTATCCCGGGTGGTATAAGGCACTGTGGTATCAAAGGTATCATCGGCTTTGGAGAAGTTCTCGGCTTCCACTTCATCGCGAGTCAGACGCAGACCACCAATCAGTTTGAGCTTATCCGCCAATTGGTATTTACCGTCGATATAGGCAGCGTAGCTATCACTGGTAGTTAAGGTGGTATTGGCACCGGCTGTGATAGAAATGGCCGGGATGTCACTATAAGGCAGAGCCGGGCGTAGCACAGCGCTTTCGCCTGAGCCAATTCCAGCTTCCTGACGCGAGAAATACAGCCCTGTCACATATTCCAGAGCGCCCGAAGACGGTGAGGTAATACGAAATTCCTGCGAATATAAACGCTTGGTTTCACCACTGGCATAGTAAGCTTCGAACTTAGCGTAGGGCAGGCCATCTATGCTGTAACGGCGTGGATCTTCGTTGTATTCACGCCAGGCGGTAATGGATGAAAACTGATAGTCGCCGAGGTTGGTATCAAACTGCACCGACAAACCATAGTTAGCGGCACCATAGTTGCCTTCGCCATCTTCAATGGAAATATCATTATCATCGCCTGGGGTGACACCCAGTGCGTCTAAATCGACAAAGGGCAGACCGATGGCACCATAAAAGCCGGTATCGGATTCAGCCAGTTTGTTTAAGGTCCAGGTTTGCTGAGGGCCATCCTGTTCGTGTTTGGAGTAGTCACCGATGATGTAAAGGGAGCTGTCTGAGCTGATTTCCCACAGGTATTTGACCCGCGCGCCAGATTTGTGCGAGCCGCCCCACATTTCATCGCGCACCACGTTCTTCACAAAACCATCATGCTTTTTATCAAACAAATACACGCTCATGGCGCTGCTGTCGCTGATGGGCAGATTTAGCTCGGTATGCACGTCATGCTCATTTAGGGTCGCATAGGAGCCATATACATTGCCGTAAAAGCCCAGCGTATCGGGCTTTTTGGTGGTGATGTTGACTACACCCGCAGAGGCATTTTTACCAAACTGGGTGCCTTGGGGGCCTTTTAGTACCTCGATGCGGGCGATGTCGCCCAGGCTTTCCATTGGGCTGCCAAAACTGGTCACCACATTATCAACCACCAGGCCAACTGGCGATTCGGAGGCACTGCTGTAGCCGCCCATGGTGCCGATGCCGCGCATACGGAAACCTTTGTCGTTAGGTGTTTCACCGTATTGGACACCGCTGAAGGTATTTTGGATATCGGTCAGATCTTTGAATGTGGAGTTTTGCAGTTGCTTGCCGGTCATGGCTGCAACGGCCAAAGGCACATCCTGTAAGCGTTCGGTACGACGACTGGCAGACACCATGATCACTTCCACGTCATCGGTTGCTTGAGTGCTTTCCTGCGCGTGTGCCTGGTAGGAAAGGCCAAACATGCTGGAACTGGCCAGCGCCAGAGTAATCGCGTTGCTGATAATAGTGTGTTTCATTACTTTTCCTTTATTCAGCTTTACATCGTATGACTGCATCTGGGGTCGCTTCTTATGGTGTCTTGGCTGCAGCGTCTTGCGACGTGTTGTAGGGGCAGCTTTTTTATTTGTAAAAGCTATGGATAAAGCTAATTCCATAATTTACAAATGTGTAATTTTATAACCCTAATGCACGCTTAACAGAGGCCGTACGCGGCCCCAAACCCAATAAAACTCAACATGTTTATTAAGTGTTAACAAACTTAACAATTGATTTAAGATAAATAAAATAATATTTTTTTAACAAGTTATAGTTGTCACCTATACATGTGGCTAACATTTTTCAGGAGATTTACGTGAAAATTGATCCCAGAGCGTTGCGCCTTTTTCTTGCTGTATGCCGTGAGGGCACGATTAGTGGGGCTGCCCGCGCCGAGCATCTTTCACAGCCATCTGTGTCGGTAGCCATCAGCCAGTTAGAACGGGTATTGAACGTAAAATTGTTTGATCGTTTTCGTCAGGGGATTCAACTGACACCGGCCGGAGAAGCCCTGCAACGTCGTGCCGAAGCCATCGAAAATCTGCTCGATGCCGCCCAGCGCGAAGTGCATTTAATGGGTAATCATCTGCTGGGGCCATTAACCATAGGCGGCACACCTGGTGCGTTAACCACACTGGTGCCGAAAATGCTGACGTCCTTTGTGAAAAGTTATCCGAAGTTTGAACTGCGGATTTTAGAGCGCCCAGACAACACCCTGATCAACATGCTGCGTAATTATGAAATTGATTTGGCTGTGGTGACTGCCGGGATGAAGGAGCATCCGGAGGATATGAAAGAGATTGCTATTTTAAGCGATCCCTTTTCGATCATAGTCGGTCGCGCCAATGGCCATTTACCGGCGGATATATCATTGCCAGATCTGGAACATGCGCGCTGGGTCCTGCCCGATGCCGTGGGTGGCTTTAGGCGTCAGGTCGATGCCTTGTTTGTCAGTGCCAAAGCCCCCCTGCCGGTGAATGTGATCCGCTCCGACTCGCTGTTAACCACCAAAGCCATCGTCAAAGAAACCGACTATGTGACTATCCTGCCGCGTGAGGTGGTGAAAACCGAACTGGAAAACGGCGTACTGCGCGAAATCCGTATTCGTGAAGCCATGTTTGAGCGCAAGGTTGGCCTGATGTGGCTCAAAGAAAGGCCCTTATACGGTCATACCAAGGCTTTTGTCGATCACGTCAAGCTGCAATCCAATCTATAGGTATTAACTATAGATTATCAAAAAATTAATATTTGAAGTTATGGCTTTTAACGAAAACAATAACTGGCATTAACAAAAAGGCACAAGCAGAGGTAAAGCATGCGCGTCATCATTAACCATGCCAGCATCTTCGATGGTACCGGTAGCCCCGTTTTTTCTGGCTCCGTGGCCGTAGAAAATCAACGGATTGTAGAGATCAGCGACTCACCTATCGCCCCTGACAGCGGTGATCAGGTCATTGATGCCCAGGGCAAAACCCTGATGCCAGGATTGGTGGAAGCTCACGCTCACCTGACCTGGCCCACCTCGGTCGAGAAATTTGTTCCGGGCATGTACTTGCCACCGGAAGAGCTGGCATTAACTGCCGCGCGCAACGCCCGTATTCTGCTGGATCATGGCTTTACCAGTGCGTATTCCGCCGGGGCATTAAGCAAAACCCTGGAAATCTCGTTAAATGCCCAGCTAACCAGTGGTGGTATGCCAGGTCCACGTTTGGTGCCATCCAGCGTTGAGCGCGAGCCACCGAATGAATCTGAACTGGATCCCGGTAAAGTTGAGGCCCATGCCATTGGTCCTGAAGGGGTAAAAGCCTTCGTGAAAGAATGTGCCGATATTGGCGCCAAAGCGGTGAAATTCCTGATCTCAGGTGAAAGTGCCCTTAAGCCCGGTGCGTCTCATGAACTTTTGTACAGCAAAGAAGAGCTGATGGCCGCGGGAGAGCAAGCGCGCGAGTCTGATGTATGGCTTACCGGCCATGCCCACGCTAACGATGCGGTGAAATGGGGCGTGGAAGCGGGTTTTAGGGTGCTTTATCACTGCACCTACGCCGATGATGATGCCATCGATATGCTGGCAGCGAAAAAGGACGAGATCTTTGTCGCGCCAACCATAGGCATTATTCAGGCAACCTTAGATGCTAACCCGCCGCCGCATATGGATATGACCCATATGAAAGAAGATGCCGCCATCGTTTTAGCGGCGCAGAAGGCGCTGGTGCCGAAGCTACGCGCCAAAGGCATTAAGTTACTGCCCGGCGGTGACTATGGCTTCCCCTTTAACCCCAATGGCCGCAATGCCCGCGATCTGGAATTGTGGGTAGAACACTTCGGTTATACCCCGGCAGAAGTGCTGCAGGCAGCGACCCAGTTTGGCGGTGAGATCATGGGCATGGGCAATGAACTCGGCCTGATCAAACAAGGCTATCTGGCGGATCTGTTGCTGGTGGATGGTGACCCGACCAAGGACGTTACCCTGCTGCAAAACAAAGCCAACCTGCACATGATTATGCAGGACGGCAAGCTCTACAAAGCACCACAGAATTTGACCGTTAACGCCTGACAGGGAGTCCGGATATGTACGATGTTGCAATTATCGGCTGCGGGCCGGTAGGGGCCCTTGCGGCCAATTTACTCGGAAAATACGGCTTATCCACCCTGGTGGTAGAGAAAGAAGCGAATCCGTTTCCTTTGCCCAGAGCCGTGCATTTAGATCACGAAATGATGCGTTTGTTCCAGTCTGTGGATGTGATTGAACAGGTTCTGGATGACATGCGTGATACCCAGGGGCACCTGCATGTTGGCGCGGATCACGGCGTGATCCGTTACATGGGCACTGTGGGCAAGCCGCGTCCCTTTGGCTGGTCAAACGATTACTTTTTCTATCAGCCTGAACTGGAAGATCATCTGCGTGATGCCCTCAGCCGTTACAAAAACGTCAGCCTGAAACTGGGCACCGAATTTATCAGCCTGACTCAGGATGCTGAGCAGGTGACCTTAACCCTGGAGCATCAGGGCGAACGTTACACCGAACAGGCGCGCTGGGTGATTGCCTGTGATGGCTCGCGCAGTCAGGTGCGTAAACAGCTTGGGATCAAACTGGACGATCTGAAATTCGAAGAGCCCTGGCTGGTGGTGGATGCCGAAGTCGATGGCGATGTGAAGTTTCCCAATTTAACCGGTGTGCCCGCAGACGCTGATCTGCAATCTCTGTCGGTGATGATGTGCGATCCAAAGCGCCCGGCCACTATCGTTCCCGGAAGAGGCAACCACAGACGCTGGGAGCTGATGTTGCTGCCCGGTGAAGACGATCAGCAAATGATGCAGCCAGAAAAAGTGGCGGAATTGATCAGCCCTTATCTGGAAGGCGTACCCCATCAGATCATTCGGGCTTCTACCTATCGTTTCCATGGTCTGATTGCCGAACAATGGCGTCAGGGCAATGTGTTTTTGGCTGGCGATGCCGCCCACCAGACGCCGCCGTTTTTCGGACAGGGTATGTGTCACGGCTTGCGCGATGTGGCGAATCTGGCCTGGAAAATGGATTTGATCAAACGCGGCCTGGCAGTTGCCGAGGTTCTGGATACCTACCAGCAGGAGCGCGATCCCCATGTACGTGCGGTGATTAGTGCAGCGGTAAATGTCGGTCGTTACATCTGTGTGCTGGACGAAGACAAGGCTGCACAGCGTGACATTGAGATTCGCGAAAAAGCCAAACAACCCACAGGTACCGGCACGGCAGCCGATCTGATCCCGAATATTCAGGCCGGGATAGTGGCCGATGCCAGCGTAAGTGGTCGTTTCATTCAGCCGAAACTGCATACCGCCTTGGGCGAACAGCTGCTGGATGATGTGGTGCCGGGCGAGTGGCGTTTATTTGTCGCTGATGCGGATGCTGTTGAGCAAGCCAAAAAGGCATTAGCCGAATATCAGGGCGTCGAGATCCAGTTAGTGGATATGCGTGAACTGGATGACGGCGGCAAGGTACAAGCCTGGCTGGAACAGCATCAGGCCAGCGCTGTGCTGGTGCGTCCTGACTTTTATGTCTATGGCACAGCAAATGGCTCACCACAGAGCCTTTTCAATCAACTTAATGCCCAGTTGCAGGGCCAGTTTTAATCTTAACAGGAGATGGCAAATGTCTATGTTACTTAGTCAGGCTGAGACCATCATTGAACAGGTGTTGGTATTCGCAACGGCCGAAAAGGTGAAACCTTTGGCGGTGATGGTATTGGATGCCGGTGGTCACCCGGTGGCGTTTAAGCGCCAGGATAAGGCCAGTTTATTCAGGCACGATATCGCTAAGGCCAAAGCTTTAACCGCATTAGGAATGGGCAGCGATACCCGCACGTTAGCGGCCCGCGCGGCCAACAATCCGGTGTTTTTTAACAGCCTGTCGGCGACCACCAATGGCAATCTGGTGCTGGCTCCCGGCGGCGTGCTGATCCGCGATGCTCAGGGTGAATTACTGGGTGCCATTGGCATCAGCGGTGATACCGGCGATATCGATGAAGCCTGTGCCCTGGCGGGTATCGAAGGCGCGGGTTTAGCCCACGGAGGTCAGTAATGCAGTTACGTAGCATTGAATTGGTATTGCCAAATGTGGCTGATGCCGCGGCCTTTATGACCGACATCTGGGGCATGGCTTCGGCTGGTGTGAAAAACCAAACCCATTATTTACGCGGTTCTGGCAGCTTTCCCTATTTAGTTGCGCTGGAGCAGGGCGAACGCAATTTTGTTCGCAGTGTCACCTTCGTCTGTACCGAGCAGGAACTGGCGGCATTAAAACAGCGCGTGGCGGATAGTGGTTTGGCAGCGTGTCCTACCCAAAGTACTGATTTGGGCGGCGGTGAAGGCATTATCGTCGAATTAAAAGAGGGCGAACTGTTCCGCTTTTTAGTCAATGCCGAAGAAGTTGATCCCATTGAAGGCAGTGACTTACCGGTCAAGCTGACCCATGTGGTGTGTAACGCCATTGATGCTGAAGCGACCGGCGATTTGGTCGAAAAGATCCTGAATTTCAAAGTCTCAGATCGCACCAAAGGCATGGTGTTTGTGCGTTGTAACAATGCACACCACAGCACAGCCTTTGCCCGCGCGGGATTTGCTTCGCTAAATCATATCGCCTTTGAAATGGAAGACATGGACGGGGTGATGCGCGGTATTGGCCGTTTGCGCGACCACGGTATGGTGCCTTCCTGGGGACCCGGCCGTCACGGCCCTGGCGATAACGTCTTCGCGTATTTTATCGCGCCATTTGGCCCTGTGGTGGAGTTCTCTACCGCGGTTGAAAAAGTACCTGATGATTATCAGGTGGGCGCACCGGAAGACTGGACCTGGCCTGAGAATCGTATCGATCAGTGGGGCATGTCAGACAAAGATTTCACCGGGCTGCGCACTGCCGAAGAGGCCTTCAAGTTTTATCGTGACTGGCAATCCGCGCCTGTCCTGTAAGGTTTTATTTAAGGATTAATCATGAAATATATTAGCTTTTTACGTAACGATGGCAGCGCGACTTATGGCCGCTTAGACGGTGACAAAGTGTTGGATTTAGGCATTGCCGCGAACCCGGTGGATTTAAAAGCTGCCATCGCAGCCGGTAATCTTGATGCCTTAACCGGTGGCGATACCTTCAATTATGCCGAGGTGAAGTTACTGCCGGTGATCCCCAACCCAGACAAGATTTTCTGTGTCGGCCACAACTATGAAAGTCACCGCAAAGAAACCGGCCGCGACAAGGTAGAACACCCGTCTATCTTCACCCGTTTTGCCGATAGTTTGATTGCCCACGGCGAAGAGATCCTGCGTCCGAAAGTGTCGACGGATCTGGACTATGAAGCCGAGCTTGCCATCATTATTGGCAAAGGTGGCCGTTATATCAGCCAGGATGAAGCCATGAGTCATATCGCGGGTTATGCCTGTTTTAACGATGCTTCGGTACGTGACTGGCAATGGCACACCCGCCAGTTTATTCCGGGCAAAAACTTCCCGACCACAGGCCCGTTTGGCCCTTACATGGTGACGCCAGAAGAGGCGGGCGACCTGTCTGAAACCCATGTGATCAGCCGTTTAAACGGTGAGGTGATGCAGGATCAGCCACTGAAAGATCTTATCTTCCCACTGGCGCAGGTGATCAGCTATGTATCTTCGTTCACGCCTCTGAATCCGGGCGATGTTATTGCCACAGGTACGCCAGGTGGCGTAGGAGCCAAGCGCACGCCGCCAGTATGGATGAAACCCGGCGATACCATTGAAGTGGAAATTGGCCACATAGGTAAGCTGGTCAATGTTATCGCTCAGGAAGACTAAGTGCCGCTAGCGGTACGAGAGTGTAAAAGCTCGGGTTGGTGATGGTTTTGCTTAGCAACGCTTTCACCATTTCGCTGTCTGCCCCTTGGCAGGCAGCCCTTTAATCAAGAGAAGTAGTATGCAATCACGCCACCAACGAAACACCATTGCGGCGCTGGGTTACGGCCTGGGCCCGGATTGCCTGAAGCAGGTGATCGCATTGTATTCTGAACAGCAGCAGCGACTGGCAGAAGCATACCCCGCGACGGCAGTGGATATTGCCTATGGCACTCATCCACGCCAGGTGTTGGATCTGTATCAGCCCCTTGAGAATGAACCCGGCAAACAACGCCCGGTACTGGTGTTTGTGCACGGGGGTGGCTTTCTAAAAGGTGATAAAGGCGATAACGGCAGTTGGCACAACGCCAATGTGGGTCGCATGGCCGCTAAAGCTGGCTTTGTCGGCGTGGTGATCAATTATCGTCTGGCGCCAGAGCATACCTGGCCAGCTGGCAGTGATGACCTGGCGCTAGCCATTGAGTGGGTACAGAAAAATATTCAGGCTTATGGCGGTGATGCCAGCAAGCTGGTGCTGATGGGCACCTCGGCGGGGGCCGTGCATGTGTCTGGTTATCTGAATTTGTATCCCGCCCAAAGCACCATCAAAGGGGCGGTATTGCTGTCTGGTTTGTATGGCTTTACGCCGTTAGATGAGCGCGACTGTTTTTACTACGGTGAACAGGCGCTCTATGCCGAAAGGGCACCGCAGGCGGCGGTGACCAACACGGATATTCCGTTAATGGTGACCTGCTCCGAATACGATCCGCCGCGTTTTCAGCAGGAGTTTGTTGGCCTGATGCAGGCGCGTTTGCAGGCTAAAGGTATCATGCCCAGAGCCAGCATTATTCCCGGTCATAATCACTATTCACTGGCCACCCATTTAGGCACAGACGATACCCGTTTATCTGATGAAATTTCGGCGTTTATCCAAGAGGTATGCGCGTAATCAATCACGCACGTCAGGCAAAGTCACAAGGAGTATTTATGTTGTTAGGGCAGTTATCTGTGGAGCACTCCCGCTATATCCTCAAACACACTCTGATCAGCATGCTGATTTCTACCGCTATCTGTGTGTTCTTTGTCTGGCTGATTTTTTCCGGGCGTGAGCAGATCCCGCTACTGGGCTCGTCAGGGGCGGCGATCGACTTTCTGCCGCAGACGTTTATGATCAGTTTTATGGCGGCGTTAATGCCATCTTTAGGTGCTCGGTCTGACTTGAAAAAAGGCTTGGTATCGACATTACAAAAAGCCGGATGGCGAGGGCCTAAACACCCAGCACTGCGCGCGTTATTACTGGCTTTTAGTTTTACCTTGTGTGGCAGTGCGCTGGCGACAGGTGGGCTATATTTGCTGGGTGCTGACAGTTTTACTCAGGCACAGATTTGGTCATTGAAGTTGATCTATAGCGCGGTAATTGCCTTTGCTGTGACGCCAATGGCCCTTAAAGCAACCCTGAGGCAGACAGACTAAAAAGGGGCTTGCTCGATACTTTCGACGCCCCTTTGTTATTTTCTCGCCGAAAACCTCCTCTGATGGAGGTTTACTTATTTAATCAGCGTTAAACTCATCCGCGATCCAGTGTTGATCTGTGGATGCGGTTTGTGAGTGGCTGGTTTGGGTGCTGGCAAGGGACTGGCCTTGTGCATTTGTAGTCGTATTGGTTTGGCTGGCGGTCGTGTTATCCAGACAAGCGCAGGCACTAAGTGTGCATAGTGACAGTGCAATAACGAGGATTTTCATTGGTGTTCCCTGACTTCATTATTATTTCCTACCCAGTTTTACGCGAGTAAAATGACAGTTTCTTTACCATTTGGTTAAAGTTTTATGGTTCACGGAAATTTGGTAAAAATAGAAGGGAGAACAGCGGGTTAAATGCTGTGAAAAGACCATAGCATTGTTGTCGGTGTAACCGAAAGGGTTATTTATGATCTTTGTCTTTATCTTCAGTTCCTCGGGCAAAGACATACCCGGCAATAGTACCAAGCAAGGTGCCCAGAATTTCTTTACTGAGTTTTTCGCCTGTACCTAAAATAATGATGGTGATCAGCATAAATGCCATACCCACCACTTCAACCAGCGACCGGTTCTCAATCAGGCTTTTGGCCACCTCATCGGTAAATACCTTCAAGCCAAGAAAGAGCAGTAACAACACCACTATCATGCCATATACCGCATAAACCAGACTCTGGTCTATTTGGGTACGGCGGTTTTGTTCCTGCTGTTGCAGGTTTTTGTACTGGCCGATTTTGGTGGTGAGTTCTTCTCGTTTGCCACTGAGCTTAGCTTGTTGATTTTTAATTTCTGCATCTATTTTATCCACCAATGCCTTGCTGGCTTTGTTTTTACTTTCATCCAGTGCGCTGCGAATTTTGTTCCATTGGCTGTTCAGGTCGACGCTAAATACCGCTTTGAGTGATGGTAATGCGTCACGCACATCGGCTTTTCGGACGCTCTGAGACAGGTCAAAATTGGGGTATATGTACAAGGAGTTATCCATCAAATTCAGTACTGGTACATCGTCGGCTGAAATCAGGGTTTTGGTTTGATCTACTTGCTCGTAGTAAACCTCAAACAGGCTATCCATCACACGGTTCTCGTAACCATCCCGATCAAAATCTCTGGATAAGCGGTTAAGTTCCGACAGCGTGCCCTGATCGACCAGGCTAATAGTGGCAAAGGTTTGTGTCAGGTTGCCGAACATCTTCTGGAGTTGCGGCGCGATATCTTCGTTTGCAGCTTTTGCTTCAATTTCACTGAATAAGGTAAGGGCTTCCTGCCACAAATTGTCATCTAACGTGGCGACGCTAGCCTGATTCTTTTTCGCTTTGATGCGTTCCGACATCTTTTTCAGGGAAGTAATGTGTTCTTCTAATTCTCTTACATCTGCGCGTAGCGAACGGACGTCTTCTTCAATTAAAAGATCGATATCACCTGATTCAGTGTTGGCCCAGGAGATATAAGGTAAAGCGGCCATGATCAGCCAAATACACAACGCCTTTTTCATGTGACGTCCTTCATTCTTATTTTCTTACACAAGCATAGTTGTTCGAGCGCAGAACAAAGAGTTTTCGGAAACAAATAGTGAATAAACAGAGAGGCTTAGGGGCTTTGTGGGGCATTCGGTGGGGCGGCTGTTATTTGGGGTAAATTTGATGACCTTTTAGTTGGGAAAAATAGTGACTGTCAGTTTATTTAACATGTTAAGGGTATTTTAGTATTCCAGTTGTCAGTAATATTTACATTAAATTGACAGTGATATTTAAAGTATTGAAATTAAAGCGTTTATTTTAAGGCATGGATGCTGCTTGCTAAGGTTGGCAATTTCAATTCATTCCAGCGGAGCGTAATTGGTGTATCAAGCGCAATTCCGTATCACATGTATTCGCCGATACATGTGAACAGGATGAAAGTAGATTTAAGGATTAATCACAATGAAAAAACTCGTTATCTATAGCGTTTCGATATTCCTCCTCGCGTTTAGCCAGTTGTCTAATGCGGGTTATTTTAAAATTCAGATAAACAACACCGGAGGGCTCTCCGATTCACAGGCCGCGCTTTTTGCTGACGTCTCAGCGTTATGGGAATCTTTACTGACAGGCATTCAGGCACCAGAAAATCTGGTGTTAACCATCAATGCCAGTGGTGAGTATATTGATGGGGTAAGTGGGATCCTTGGCAGTGCTGGTCCGAGCTATGTTGGCATTAGTTCCGGTTATACCTACACAACTTTAGGCGTCATGCGATTTGATACGGCGGACTTAGATGCAATGGAAGCCAACGGTAGTCTGTTTGCGGTTATTTTTCATGAAATGGCGCATGTTATGGGCTTCGGTACATTATGGAATACTGACAGCTGGGGCAGCGTATTTACGGGTACGCAGAGTGTGTATGAAGACGGTAGTGGTCAATACACAGGTGCCTATGCCTTAGCGGTGTATCAGGCTGAATTCGATCCAACCGCGACCTATGTACCAGTGGAACTAGATGGCGGTTCTGGCACAGCTGATGGTCATTGGGATGAAAGTTGGGCTGGTGGGTTTCAGGAGATCATGACTGGCTGGTTAGACGCTGGAGTGTATATTAGTGCAACGACGATCGCGTCTTTCGCTGATATTGGTTACACCACCATAGTGACACATGCCACCGAAGTGGCGGCTCCTGCCACTGTGGGGATTTTCCTGTTCGGTTCTTTATTAGCATTCAGACGTCGCAAAGCGCGCTAGCTGATATCCTTGATAGAAATGGGCAGGTCGCTCGACCTGCTCCTTCTCACCTTAAACTGTCCAGCCTCGAAATCCCTCTCCCGTCCTCATCCCTAATATGATTTCTTTGTTATCACTCTGTCATTGCATCCTGGCAAGGGCTTTGCTTTTTATCGAACTAACATTGTTTTTTGCGTTTGAGTTGTCCTTAAAACACCTTAATTAACAATCATCTATTTAAGGATATGGGCATGAATCAGTGGGATTTTCAGCGCAGGAAATTGCTACAGGGGATGGGGATTGGTGCGTTAGGCGCAGCCATGGGCGGTTGCGCCGGTTTGGCCACAGGTCAAGGCTCGCAAGGATTTCAGCGTCCTTATTCGGCTAAACCCTTGATTGCTCCCAAGGTCTCATCTGCCAATATCATTAATCAGATTGTTGGGCACCGGCCTTATCGCCCCGGGGGCTTTGTGGTGCGCAGTGAGCCTTTCGGTGACAAAACCCTGGTGCACAATTATGGACATGGAGGCGGCGGTATTACCCTTTCCTGGGGCTCATCGACGCTGGCGGTAAATGAGGTAAAAGATAGCCCGCTGAAACAGGCGGCGATTATCGGCAGTGGCGTCATGGGCTTAACCACAGCGCGTTTACTGCAGGATGCTGGCTGGCAAGTCACGCTGTATACCAAAGCCATGCCGCAGTTCACCACCTCTCAGGTTGCTGGCGGTGAATGGGGACCATACAGCGTGCACGATCCTAAAGTATCGACTGAGGCGTTTAAACTGCAATTGCAGCAGGCGGCAGCCATTGCCCATCACACCTTTTCGCGCATGGTCGGAAAAGACTACGGCATTGAGTGGAAAGAGTTATATACCCTCAGTGAAACACCGCCACAAGGGCATGACGAGTTTGCACAATATTATCCCTTTGCCTATCAGTACGGGCCGGGTAAGCACCCGTTTGCGGCCTCTTATTGCAGCGCATCGGCCACTATGCTGGTGGAAACCTCGACCTTTTTGCGCCGTCTGGTGCAGGATATTCGTGTCGCGGGTGGGCAGTTCGTATTCAAAACCTTTACCAGTCATGACGAATTATTCGGCTTGAGCGAACCCGTGATTTTTAACTGTACCGGTTTAGGCTCTCATCAACTGTTTGGTGATAACGAGATCATGCCAGCCAAAGGGCAGTTAGTGTTGCTGCCGCCAGATCCTACGGTGGATTACCTCACCGTTGGCGGCTCAGAACAGCCTTTGTATATGTTTTCCCGCAACGACTACATGATTTTGGGTGGGACATTTAGGCCGGGTGACTGGTCGACAGCACCCGAACCAGAACAGACAGAACGGATTATCTATGAGCATCAGCAGTTGTTTGCCAGGCTTATATAAGCTTGCTGACGTGCTGTTTTCCCAAGCTTAAATAAGGATGCTGGGTATGACTAATCGGTTTCCGTTGGCAACCTTTGCTTTGTGTGCGTTCATCCTGTGTTGCTCCACTTGGGTCAACTATGAGGTTAACGGCAGCTTACTAAGCAAAATCAGAATTCTGGATTTGCAAGTGTATGGCGGCGTTACTTTTCAGCAACTGAGTCAGGGAGAGTTTTGGCGATTCTTCACCGCGCAATTTGTGCATGTCCGTCCCATCCATATGCTGTCCAACGTGCTGTCACTGGCGCTGTTGGGGTATTTTGTAGAGAAGCATTTAGGTCGGATTAAGCTATTGCTGCTGTTCTTTGTCGCCGGTGGTTTGGGGACCTTGTTGAGTATTATCCCTGTTCCTGCACCTTTTGATATTGGTACCGGAGCCTCTCAGGCCGTATTTGCGCTGTCCGCAGCCGCAATCATCCTGATAGTACAAAAACGCGAGCCTTCGGTCTGGCTAAAGGCGGTGTTGATAATGGCACTGCTGCCAGCCTTAAGCCTAGACCTTATCTACGCCGGTTATCCTAAACTCGGTCATATCGCATCTTTTGTCTTGGGACTGGTGTTAACCCTCGGGTTTGAGTACCTGACACGCTCAGCAAAAGTCGCTCGGGCAGCTTAATTAAGAATTCAAAAACGAAACAGGTGACAGCTCTTTCTGAGCCATCACCTTGGTAAGGCCGTTAGGCGCCCAGCGCTTCTTCTTTGCTTAGCGCCCGTTCTACCTGGGGCAGGCTCAGCTGGGTTTGATAGTGACGTTGCCAGGCGGGCCAGCCGGTGAAGTCGAAACCACCGCTGCGTAAACGGCGCTGACACCAGAATAAATACGCATCCATGGCGCTCCATTGCTCACCATACCAGTAGGTATTTGCTGCCAGTTGCGCTTCAACCAAATCCAGCACTGGCGTAAGTGCTTCAGTAGCTTTGGCTTTAATGCCGTCAATATGTCTGCTGTCGGTACTGAAAAAGTCCGGTTTGCAGTAACGAGCAATCAATGGATGTATGCCGCCCGCGCAATAACTCAAATCCGCAAATTGTTGGGCCAGAGCCAATGGCGAAGCAACGGCAGGCAACAAATGCCCGTCAACAAAACGGCTGGCAAGGTACTGAATAATGGCAGGTGTTTCGGTTAAGGTGACATCATCTACCCGCAGGGCTGGGATTTTACCTTTGGGATTGATCGCCAAAAATTCAGGGGTTTTATGCTGGCCCTTGGGCAGGATAACCGGGCTAAGCTGGTAGGGCACATCCAGGTATTCCAGCAAAATCAGGCTGACCAGAGAACAGGCGCCGGGGGATGCAAATAAGGTTAACGCAGGCATAAACACTCCGAGGGTAGTATGCCCCACAAGTGCGGGGCATGAAGATGAACTTACTTACTCTGTCACTTACTCTGCACCAGTTTCACCGGCATCAGCAAGCCCGATGGGCGCAGCGGTGCTGTCGGCTCGTAAGTATCCATAGTAGTGAAAGTATAGGTTTGCTTGGCATCCGGCTGTTTGTCACCAATCAGGCGGTTCACCCACAAGTTAGTCACCTTAATTTCCAGGGTATTGGCGCCAGGTTTGAGTAAGGCGCGCAGATCCTGAGTTTGGTAAGGCGCTTTCCACACTATGCCTGCCGACTGGCCATTGACGAGCACGTCGGCCACATCACCTACCTTACCTAAGTCCAGCGTCAGCGCCGCATCGCCTTTGAGCCAGGCTTTTTCCACCATCAACTCTTTGTTGTAAGTCGCAGTGCCCGAGAAATATTTGATACTGTCATCGGCCGATTTAGCTAAGTCTCCCACCGCCAGCGTCACCGCCTTTTCGGGGGCGCCACGGCCCGGCTGGAAGCTCACCTGCCAGTTGTCTGTCAGGCTGGTTAATACCTGCTGATGCGCTTGTGGCGCAGTGAAAGCAGCCTTGCTGGTGGGCCTTTCAAACACCACATAACCCGACTCAAACGGCGCTAAGGTACGGGCGATTTGAGTGACCCCGTCTTTTACCTGATAGCTTAGTGGCGTGGCCTGGCCGGTGTTGGCGTCCCAGTGCATCGGCTGTTTGCCTGAAACGGCAAAACTGAAGGTCACAGGTTCGGCGCGGTTATGGCGGTTGGTGTAGTAGTAAATGTCTTTATCATCCACCACCCGGTGTACAAACATGATAGTGCTATCGGCATTCGCGCTTTGGTAGGCAAAATCGGCCTTGATGCCAGCCTGGTCTAAGCCTGTCTGCACGCTATCTGCTGCGATCACTTTGCCTTTGCCGGTTTTACCCTGCCACAGGGCCGTCGCCAGTTGGGTAAAGGCCTGCTGATCGTCCTGTAATTGCGGGCTGGCTTTTGGCTGCGGGCCAATTAAGGTCGCGCCCTGTTGTACCAGCGCGCTAAGCTGTTGCAGTACCTTTAGGCTGATAAACTGGCTGGCATCGCCCAGATACAGGGCTTTGTAGCTGGCACCCGAATCAGCCGTCAGTTTGCCATCTGTGACCTTGAGTTGAGTTAAGATCACATCCGCATTCACATAGTCGAAGCCATTTTGCTTAGGTACATCCGTTGGCGGCGTATCGCTGTGCATGCCGGTGAGCGGTGCTTCTTCGCCATAGAAATAAGCTACATCAGCAGCAAAGCGACCCTGTTGCAGCATAAAAGCATTACGGGCAATGTAATCCACCCAGGGTTTGGCATAGGGCGCCCAGGTTTCTAAGCGGTTAAAGAACTGACCAAATACCAGCAGGCTCAGGCCCGGCGCTTTATTTGTTAGGGGCTGATGCACCGAGGTATGAATGATCGGCAGGTTTACCCCCAGGGCAAATTCCATATCGATCATTGGCTGTAAATCCGCCGGCGAAAACGCCCAGGGCGACAGCGCCGAAGTTAACGATTCTGCCGCCACGGTATTCTGGCCATAAATGTGCGCCACTGAGGCCGCTTCGCGAATATCCGACCAATACTGAGGTTTGGGGCCAACGGCTTTGTCGGTGCTAAAGCTCCACATGGCCGCCATAGGCACATCCGCATGTTTACGCATGGCCATACCATCGCCCAGTACCGGGCGGCCATTTTCCAGCGCTTCTGAATAATGCTTAAGGCCACGCTTGTGAGCGGCATCGCTGATCACGGCATAATGATTATCGGCAATCAGCTCCGCCAGAGTGTGACGAAAATCATATAAAAACGCATCGGTCTGGGCGCTGTCATTGATGATTTCACCCGTTAATGCGGGCAACCAGGGATGTAGATCATAGCCGCGGCGCTGCTTAAATTCGCTGAACAATTCAGGCGTCCAGTTTGATGCACCCACTTCAATGCTGTCGTTGAGCAGGGCGCTGATACCCGCGTCTTTTAAGCTGCGGCCACCGAGGGCATTTACATAGTTATCCAGATAGGTGTTGATATAACGGCTGACCGCATCGGCATCAAATTTATCCACTTCCAGGCCCGTGGCTTCTGGTGTGGCCGGGTGATTCTCTTTGCCGGTTAAGCTGTAACCTAAGCGGATGATACGCCAGTTGCCCTGTTTGGGTTGCCAGTGCAGCTTGCCATCGGCATCGAGTTTATCGGTTAAATCGATCACTTCGCTGGCAGGCGTGCCCGCCACAGTTGCCCCCTGATTCAGCGGGTAATATTCATTGGCAATGGCGTAGCCTGCTTTTTCTTCAAAGTGATGGACTTTGGGGCGGCCATAAAAGCCCAGCTCCATAATCGAAAACGGCACGCTGTCGGCTTTGTTCATTGCCATAGCGATAAAGGGCGGTTTCGCAGCGCCCGGCGCAGGATCCGACGGCATCGAAAAGCTGCTGTTGGGGTTGCTGGCAAACACAATGCGCAGGGCCTTGGCATTTACCGGGGCAAAACGCACGGTACTTTGCACGCCGCTGCTGGCCGGGAATGTCGCGACTTTTGTAAACTGCTTACCATCGCTGCTGGCCCACAGTTCAGGCTGCAAACTGGCCGGTACAAACATGGGCGGGGCAGGCATGGCTAACGAGGCCGACTGGAAGCTTTGCGCTTTCGGGTAATCAAATTGCAGCCAATAAGGCGAATCCAGTTTGGTCACAAAATCCTGCTGGGTGGCATATTTGCCATCGTGCAGGGTGGTGGCATCCAGGGTTTTGCCATCGGAGGTGGTGACTTTGCTAAAGTTGCTGCTGACTTCATCCGCAGGCAAAGCGAGCACGGCAATGTTGCCGTAATAGTGCGGGTGCTCTGCTTTGGGCGCATTGCCGCCAAACATTTCTTCGGCTACGGGCACATCCTGAAACGCGCCTGTGGTTTGCGGCGGCGCGGCCAAAGCCAGCGGGCCTTTGGCCAGTTGTGCGGCACTGACCAGGGTTTCTGACCACACCAGCTTTTTCATGCCGTCTTTGGCTGCGACCCAGGGGCCGCCGGTTTCACTCCAGCCGGGCGAGGCCGCAATGGCAAATTCCATGTTGTGGCTTTTGGCCTGTTGCAGGGCGTAGTCGAACATCTGCGACCATTTTGGCGTCATGTAAGTAATGCGCTTATCGACTATTTGCGGGGTGGCTAAATAGGCATCGAAGTTTTGCACCCCGCCAATTCCCACGCTGGCCATCCAGTCGAGATCCGCTTTTATGCCTTCTTTGGTCACGTTGCCATTCATCCAGTGCCACCAAACGCGTGGCTTGGCGCTGGCGGGCGGCGTAGTAAATCCCTGCCATAAAGGATCGGCGGGTGGCTTGCTGGCGGCCAGCAAAGATGAGCTGAAAATCAAACCACCAGTACTTAAGGCAGTAACAAGACGACGTAAGGTGAAATGTGCCATCGGCATGGCTCCTTCTTGATGACTTCAGAAAAAGTTCATGATTGAAATTTATTGCTTAATGATTGGAAATGTTTGGTGATTTGTTCACAATCATTAAACAAGTCAGGCAATGAAGTAGGTTGCTTGCAGGGCAGGTTAAAATAGATGGAAAGCCCTGTAAACCGCTAGCTAAGGGTTTATCTATATTAATTAACTATGTGATTCTTAATGTTTTTTATGGTTTCTGGTAATCCTTTGTCAGTCAAGGCGTTAGCAGCATAAGTCGGTCTGCAACTGGTGCAGGCAAATGCAGATTATTCTATTTACAATAATTTCACTTATTTGCTGGTTTTTATTTCTTTCGTGATTGAATTTGATTGACATGGAGTGTTTGAGATGTATATTGATTGTTAATTATCGGTGATGCCGGTCTCAAAGGGCATTACCTCAGTGACAACGGTTATGGGATAACGCAATGACATACAATGCTGACGAATTCCGCCATGTGAAGTACCTGTGGGAAGACGAAGTCGCCGACAAGCTCGATCCGGTGGAGAATCTGGTTTATCGCTCAAATAAGCTGGGCGAAGATCAACGAATTACCAACACCGGCGGTGGCAACACCTCAGCCAAGTTAATGGAAAAAGATCCCTTAACCGGCGAAGACGTTGAAGTGCTGTGGGTGAAAGGTTCAGGTGGCGACCTGCGTACCTCTACCAAAGAGAACTTCTCGTCTTTGTATGAAGACAAATTGCAGGCGCTGGATGCCACCTATCAGGCCATGCCAGTGAAAGGCTACAAGTCGGCTGGCGAAGATGCCATGGTGGGCATGTTCAAGCACTGTAACTTCTGCCTGAACCCGCGTGCCTCGTCTATCGATACCCCGCTGCATTCGATGATTGCCGAAAAGCACGTGGATCACCTGCACCCGAATGCGGTGATTTCCATCGCCTCCTGTAAAGATCAACAAGCCCTGACCGAACAGGTGTGGGGCGGCAAAATGGCCTATGTGCCCTGGATGCGTCCGGGCTGGGAAGCGGCCAAAGTCTGTGAAGACGAGTATCGTGGCAACCCGAATATTGTCGGTATTCTGCTGGGCCAGCACGGCCACACCAACTGGTCATCACAAAGCAAAAGCTGTTACGAAACCTCGTTATGGGTAATCGAAACCGCCGCGCGTTTTATTGAAGAGCACGACAAAGGCGAAATGACCTTTGGCGGTGCCAAATACCAAAGCCTGAGCGAAGAGGCCCGCAATGCCCTGCTGGCAGAATTTTTACCTGTGGCCCGCGGCCTGATTTCTAACAAAGCCAAATTTATCGCCACAGTGCAAACCGACGAGAACACCCTGCGCTTTGTGAACAGCGTCGATGCACCGCGTTTGGCGGCGCTGGGTACCTCGTGCCCGGATCACTTCCTGCGTACCAAAATCAAGCCATTACTGGTGGAGTTCGACCCCCAAAGCGACAGCCTGGAACAGCTGGTTGCAAGCTTTAAAGCGGGCCTGGAGCAATACCGTAAAGATTACGCCGCTTACTACGAAGCCTGTAAGCGCCCCGATTCGCCCGCCATGCGCGATCCAAGCCCAACCGTGGTGCTGATCCCGGGCGTAGGCATGATCGGCTGGGGTAAAAACAAGAGTGAATCCCGCGTTACCACCGAATTTTATAACTGCGCCATTGAAGTGATGCGCGGTGCCGAAGCTGTCAGCGAATATACCGCGCTGCCCGCACAGGAAGCCTTTGATATCGAATACTGGGCGCTGGAAGAGGCCAAACTGCAACGCATGCCAGCGGAAAAAACACTGGCCCGCAACGTGGTTGTGGTGATTGGTGCCGGTGACGGTATCGGTAAAGCCACCGCGTTTCGTGTGGCCAAAGAAGGCGCCCATGTGGTGTGTGCCGATTTACGTACCGAAGCGGCCGAGCAAACCGCCAAAGAACTCACCGAGATTTACGGTGAAGGCATAGGCGTGGCCGGTACGGGCATTTCCAGCTGTGGCCCGGCCATTGGGTTAAGCGTTGATATCACTAACCGCGACAGCGTCAAAGCCATGTTCGATCAGGTGCTGCTGGCCTACGGCGGCGTGGATAACGTGATCGTGACCGCTGGTGTGTTTAAAGCCGAAGGCGCGGATCTGGCCACTAACGATCAGATCTTCGATTTAAGCTTCGCTGTGAACGTAAAAGGCGGTTATGTGGTTGCCTCGCAGGCGGCAGAAATCTGGCAAAAACAACAGCTTAAAGGTGCCATGGTATTAACCACCAGTGTTAATGCAGCGGTATCGAAAAAAGGCTCACTGGCTTACGATACCAGTAAAGCAGCCGCTAACCATTTGGTGCGCGAACTGGCCGTAACCCTGGCACCGCTGGTGAACGTGAATGCACTGGCACCGGCCACGGTAGTGAAGGGCAGCACCATGTTCCCGCGGGATAGGGTGATCTCGTCACTGGCCAAATACGACATTGCCTTTAGTGAAGATGAAGAAACCGATTCACTGCGTAACAAACTGGCAGAATTCTACGCTCAGCGTACCTTAACCAAACAGGCCATCAGCCCGGAAGATCAGGCTGAAGCCGCTTACCTGCTGATTTCCGGTCAGCTGAGCAAAACCACAGGTCAGGTCATCAGTGTCGATGGCGGCCTGCACGAAGCCTTCCTGCGCTAAGGAGTATGATGATGAAAATGATTGATAGCGCCCTGATTGAGGCCCAAAACCAGTCACAATTAAAACACTTAGAGCAGGATTATCAGGCTTTAGGTGAAAAGCTGGCCCGCAGCGGTCAGGATATCGAAGCCCTAACCAAAGCTGCTCAGGCGTTTCAGATTGCTGTGCCTTCATGGGGTACAGGCACGGGCGGTACGCGTTTCGCGCGCTTCCCGGGTGAGGGCGAGCCACGCAATATTTTTGAAAAGCTGGAAGACTGCGCCGTTATCAATGAAATGTCGTGCAGCACCAATGCCGTATCGCCGCACTTCCCCTGGGATAAAGTCAGCGATTTTAGCGAGCTGAAACAAACCTCTGAAGCCTATGGCTTAAGCTGGATGGGGATTAACTCCAACACCTTCCAGGATCAGAAAAATCAGCCGCTGTCGTACAAATACGGCAGCCTGAGCCACACTGATCCGGCGGTACGTGAGCAGGCCATTGCCCACAATATCGAATGCATCAAATGGGGCCAGACGCTGGATGCGAAAAGCCTGACGGTATGGATTGGCGACGGTTCTAACCATCCTGGCCAAAGCCACTTCCAGCGCGCGTTTGAGCGTTACCTCAGCAGCATGGAAAAGATTTACGCCGAACTGCCAGCCGACTGGGAAATGCACATCGAACACAAAATGTTTGAGCCTGCGTTTTACTCCACAGTGATCCAGGACTGGGGCAGCAACATTCTGGCCGCGCAGCACTTAGGGCCAAAATGTAAGTCGCTGGTCGACTTAGGTCACCACGCGCCAAACGTGAATATCGAAATGATAGTGTCGCGCCTGATTCAGTTTAAAAAGCTGGGTGGCTTCCACTTTAACGACAGCAAATACGGCGATGACGATCTGGATAGCGGCTCACTGCACCCGTATCAGCAGTTCCTGATTTTCAACGAACTGGTGGATGCCGAGCACCGCAATCAGGAAGGCTTTGCCCCTGCTTATATGCTGGATCAGTCACACAACGTGACCGACCCTATCGAAAGCCTGGTGAATTCCGCCATTGAAGTGCAGCGTTCATACATCAAAGCCCTGCTGATAGACCGTAACAAGCTGTATCAGTATCAGGACGAGAACGACGCGTTAATGGCCAGTTTAGAGCTGAAAAACGCCTTTAACCTGGATGTATCACCCATTCTGGCCATGGCCCGTGTACGTGATGGCGGCCCAATCAATCCGCTGCAAACCTACCGCGCCTCTGGCTACCGCCAGCAAGCCGCCGAAAAGCGCCCGGCCGACAAAAACGCCACTGGCTCAGGCATTGTGTAATCCTGTGTAAGAACCTATGTTGTAGGGATATTCCCCGGCAGAGATGCCGGGGTTTTTTTATTTCTGCTGCCAGCGTTTTGTGTGCATTCGCTGTGCTTTAGCAACTGGCTGCGTGCCTGTTATTTAGCACATCATTTAACCCTTCAAACCTCAGTTTTAAAACGCCAGAACGCTGCTTAATCTGCCCATTCATTCCCTCTATAAACCCTTAAAAAACCAGTTGAGTACTTGGCGGGTGAACATCACTTTTCGCCTGATATTTATGCAGTGTGTGCATGCTGGTTTATTGCTCGGGAGAGAAGTAAATCATCCTTATTTTTGGCAGATTTTGCAGATATTAACTAAGCGCAATCTGTTGATATAAAAAAGGTTTAGGTGTAATTTGGTAAAAAATTTATCGTCACGATAGAAGGAATGGAAGGCAAGATTCATTTCTTCGTTTAATTTGTAAGGTTGAAGGCGATGATTCAATACACTTTGCTTTCTATTAGATATTGTATGTATCGTTTTTAGAAGGAATTAGTTATGGCTTGCAGTTGTTGTAGTAAAAAATTGAATGTTGGAATGATTCACAAGGTAGCCCCTGAGACGGGACAGAAATTTAAATCGTGCCCGCATTGTTCAGATGCTAATGGGAAGGAGCATGTTTTCCACCCATATCCCGCTTCATTTGGTAAAACCCCAGCCAGAAAAACAGCTAAAAACCCAGATGGATATCAAAGTTATTGTTATGATTGCCGCAGCCTGAAAAGAGGCGATATCTCTCACGTTTACCAAAATGGGCGTGTTTGTAGTAGTTTTTAGTAGGGACTAAATGCAGTTATTTCAAGATGATGCAATATCATGGCTGTCTACGCTAGCTGATGCTAGCGTAGACTTGGTTGTTACTGATCCTCCATACGAGTCTTTGGAAAAGCACCGAAAAATTGGTACAACAACTAGATTAAAAGTGAGTAAAGCCTCAAGTAATCAGTGGTTTAATATATTTCCAAATGACCGCTTTGAAAGTTTACTCACAGAAGTGTTTCGAGTTCTTAAAAAAAACTCACATTTTTATCTGTTCTGCGACCAAGAGACTATGTTCGTAATTAAGCCCATTGCAGAAAAAGTGGGGTTCAAGTTTTGGAAACCTATTGTCTGGGACAAGGTTTGCATTGGCATGGGCTATCACTACAGGGCAAGATATGAGTTTATTCTCTTTTTCGAAAAAGGTAAGAGAAAGCTTAATGAGCTTGGAATTCCTGATATTATAGAGTGTAAGCGAGTCTACAGGGGCTATCCAACAGAGAAACCTGTTCCATTGCTAGAAACTTTGATATCTCAAAGTTCAAATCCAGGTGAATTAGTTATAGATCCTTTCTTTGGCTCTGGCGCAACCCTCGTTGCAGCCAATAATTTGGAGCGAAATTATATGGGGTGTGACATTTCAGATTCAGCTCATGAACACTTTCACAGTCGGCTAAGATTGGCTCTCACCTGACTAACCAAATCCGCGTGGCGTTACTATTTAGGATCCCGTCTCTCCACTCCTTATTTCAGTCCAAATGATATTGCCCCTTCCTGGGTGTTATGTCTTTTGATAGTAATGATTATTTAATCAGTACTGGTTGAAATTACAGTGCTGTATATCTATATAGTTAAATGAAGTCGTTGCTTCGAACTTTGTTAAACCATATGGAGATTTTATGTCTAAAAATACTAAAGCTACATCAAAACACGTTGCTTCTAAAGCAGCTAAAACATTAACTGATTCAAATGCATCACAAACCGCTAAAAAGCTTGCTGCTTCGGCTTTGTCTCAAAAAAACAGGAGCAAGCAAACTGGAACTGAGTTAGAAGATCTAGCATCTAAGGTATTAAAAAGTAATAAATACAGTTCTGATACGAAGGAATTCGCAGCTTCTGTTCTTTCTCAATCGAATAAAGCTAGATGATAAGGATTGATTAAATGACGAAATATAGAGATCTATTGTGTGAAACACACGATAACGAAATCGGTTCGGTTGTTGGTTGTGGCTTAGATCGTCTTTCTAGATATGTTAGCCCACATGAAATTGACGCCGCAGTTACTTTTTATACAAATAATAAATCTAGGATCAAAGAGTTTCCAATTGGTGCTAGACGACAAGCAGTGGAAGAATATATTTCTAGTGGTATGAAAGTGCCATCATATATAAAAACATAATAAGTGACTCAATAGTATTAGAACCACTTGGCACTTTTTCTGTTCAGTTTCGCCGGCAAAAAAGTCGCCAAGTGTTACCAAGCTATTAGCCAAGCTTTCAGTTGACGAAAGCTGTTTAATCAATGCTTCGCTCTTTCCTCGTTTACTACTAACTCCTGAAACTGCTGGTAAATGGCCCAAGTCTGGCACCTTGGCTCGTGTTGCTAAATCGCGTATAAAACCTGCCCGTTCAGCCAAGATATAAAGGCAAAAAATGAAGCAAAACATTGTGCATATTGCGCTTGTGGTTAAAGACTATGACGAAGCGCTGGCGTTTTATATTGATAAACTCCAGTTCGAGTTGATTGAAGATACGTATCAGCCGGAACAAGACAAGCGTTGGGTGGTGGTCGCACCGCCTAATTCCCATGGTGTGAGTTTGTTGCTGGCGAAAGCGTCTAAGCCGGAACAGCTGAATTTTATCGGCAATCAGGCGGGCGGACGTGTATTTCTGTTTTTAAATACCGATGATTTTTGGCGCGATTACGAGCGCATGAAATCCGTCGGCATCCACTTTGTGCGCGAACCCCAGGAGCAGGAGTATGGCACTGTGGCGGTGTTTGAAGATTTGTACGGCAACCTGTGGGATTTGCTGCAACTTAACCCCGATCATCCGATGGCGAAAAGGTAAGTATCACACGTCGATTCAGGCGTTGGTCACCCAACATGAACTGCGTTTACCTTCTCGCGAAGCAGCGAAGTGACATCCGTAAGCAAGCTCAAGTCGAGGGCTTATAAAGGGATTAATGCTGAAGATAAAACCAGACTGCGCCTGATACCGTGGCTATCAGCAGATAAAACGTCGAGATGACAATCCAGCCCGCTTTGCTGGGCTCTGCCACTAGACCTTGGGTTTGCCGAAAATAGCGCGAGCCGGTGAGCAGTAAAGGTATGGCGACGAGACAAAGCACAAGTAGTGCAACTAACCGACATGCGCCCAAAAACAGTGTGCGCAGAAAAGAGAACCCAGACTTCATAAGATTATTCATCACTTAACAGAGTGCCGAGACTATAGCGTAAAAGCCACACAGACAGAATAAAGCCGCCCGGCTGACACCGCTAAGCGGTTACTTTAGCTGCAAGGTTTTATCGGTGTAATCTTGCCAGAGCATAATTTGTAATGCGGTGGCGATGGATGGAGAGGCCTTCGTTTGGCAATGTGGCCGTATTTAAATATTTGTACGGCAACTTATGGGACATGCTGCAACTTAACCCCAAAAATCCGATGGCAAAAAGGTAAATATCCTAAGGCGATTCAGGCGTTAAACCAGAGTCGATGATGGGCTGGTAAGTTAACTGTGTTTCGCGTTAGTCTGGTGAAAACAACTACAGGATGTTATGTGATGAAATTAATCGTTGGAATCGGTTCTACCTGGTCGCTGCGGGTGTGGTTATGTGCGCAGATTGCAAATGTGGCCATTGAGCTTGACGTTGTCGACCTTACCGATGATGCCCAATTGGCGTGGCTAAAAGACAACTCGCCAGCAGGGCTGGTGCCTGTGTTAGACACTGGCGCTATTGTTATCCACGATTCCCTTGCTATCGCCGAATATCTTAATGAAGTCGCAAGCGGCGCCTTATACCCCCAACAGCAAGAAGCACGCGCCATGGCCAGAAGCCTGTGCGCCGAAATGCATTCGGGCTTTACGCAATTGCGCAGCACCTGCCCTTTCACCTTTGCAGCCGTGCCGCCACTCGACAACCTGACCCCAGCCCTGGGCAGAGAGTTAGCCCGAGTCGAGGCCATTTTTAGCGCGGCAACCCTGCCGTTTATGTTTGATGCCGCAGGCGCAGTTGATGCCTTTTACGCGGTGCTGGCTTATCGCCTTAAGCATTACGGCGTCGTGTTTGAGGGCGACGCAGGTAAATATCAGCAAAGCCTGCTCGACTGGCCATTAATGCAACAAGCCGAGCTGGTTGCTAAAGGTTGGTAAGTAGTAAACCAACCATCACTATCAGTAAGCCCCGAAAGTGCAGTTTTCTGATACTGGTGCTTGTGGCTGTAATTGGCTGCGTGCCTATCTCTCGCACTTACCATCAACCTTATTACGAAGGCGGTACGCTTTTTCGTGAATCAAACTGCGGGACAGGTGAAAGGGACTCGATTGCCATCGAGTTAGGTAAAGGCGCAGCTTTAGAGATGTCGGCCTCAAGTTCAGAACACGAACAATCGCTGGGATCTCTCTCTATCCATGGAAAAATTAAGGCGCCTGATGGCATTCAAATTGGATTGTTGGACGAAAACGTCACGGTCAGGGATCTCGATTCTGAAGATGAATGGCAAATCCCCATAGAGGGGATTTGGGTTAATCAAAATGGCGCTTATGTCTCGCTGGCAACAACCCGTTTGGTAGAGGGCAAAACAGAGTCCTATGAACTTTGGTTAGGCGGTAAGCGCAGCTTCAATACGGGCTTTTCGTTTAGCCTGACTTACAACAACATCCCACGCTTGCTTAAGCACTTTTCAGTTGAACTGCCAGCAATATCGGTTTCAGGTGAAGGCGTGCATTTGAAGCCCATCCAATTTACTTTTATACAAGATATGGGTGTTGCACCGCTGAACTGTTAGTGCAAGTATCAAGCTGCGGCATACAAACTATGATGCCCAGCTGGGTTTCAGCAGTTGCAGTTTCAAGCAACAGATTGATGGCCATGCGGTGTTTGCCATGGCCCAGCACGTTGCACACCTCGGTGGTAATCTGCTGAGCCTGATCGAAACTGCGTAGGCCGTAGTGGAGAGTGAGGTTTTCTTGGTTCATGCCGTCATGTTAGCGACAGCACTTTGGGGAGTGGGTTTGGGCTTTTTAGCTGTATTGCTGGGCTAGGGCTTTGCCACGTGGGGATTTTAGCGGTACTACGTCGAGGCTTTTGCATTTGGGGCATTGATCCTGGCGATTGCTGAGCATCCAGATAAGGTATATCAGCCCCGGAATAATAAACAGGATCAGCAGAATAATCAGAATTAATAAGCTGCCCTTTGGCGCTTTACGAGCGTTTACCTTTTCGCCGCAGCCGCCACAAATGTGCTTTTTACTAAACATAGTCCCTTCCCTGGTCAATGATCTGAATGGATCATTAAAGCAAACAGGTGATGTGTCAAGGCCTTATTCTGCAATGGAATTGCAGATAACTCACCATCGAAAAGGAGATTCGAAATGATGGAAATATTTCTTAACCGCCTTGGGCTTTCCGGGGCCTTATCTGCGTTACTTGGTATCGGATTGTTGGCTGCCTTTTTACGCAAAGTAGATGACGCAGAGTAATCACCGCAAGCAAAATATTTAGGCTTGAGGCAGGGAAGAGAAGCTTGAGTAACGTACCTAATTACAAAGTGTATTCTGACGACGAGTTGGCAGAGGCGCTTGAGAACATTGATAAGAAGCAGTTTCCACATAGGTTTGAGGAACTCACGAAAGAAACACAAAAACGGGCGGCGCTGGACAGAATGCAACTGGCTGAGCAAAAGCGCAAAGCCAGCATTTATGTGCCAAATCATGTCCCTTTGCTCAGGCGTTTAAAGAATATTCTGCTGTCTGGCGCGGTGCTGATATCGGGGACGTTTGGGCTGCTGCAAAATGATCTGGCGATGACCCTTTGCCGCCGTTGTGAGTATGTATTTCATTTTTCTGGCTGGTCGGCAGTGTGTATGTATGTTGCGTTAGTGCTTATCGCTGTCAGGCTCATTGGCGAGGTGGTTGATCATTACGATAAGCGGAATAACGAGCATAAGTATCAGCAGTTTTTCGGTTACTTAATGTTACCCGCACTATGTTTTTATGTTCTCGCATTCTTTCTGCATAGTATTTCTGATCCACTGTTATCTGCGCTTCTGGGGCTTTATCAGTGGGTACAAACTGCCGTATCAATTCTTCGCTAACTCTTCTTCTACCGCCAGTTCTTTAAACTGCTGACTGATGGCATCAATACGTCCGTTATCCTGCATGGTTTGTAATGCGCGGGTGATGGCGGGTACTAACTCCCGATGGCGAACATGCAGATAATGATAAAGGGGAATTTCATCAATTTTTGCCAGTGGCCTGGCCTGGGTAAGTTGGTACGCGTTGATGGTGGTGATGCCGCTGGCGTAGCTGGCGACGGCGAAGTCGGCCCGGCCTTTGTCTAAAAACTGAAAGACCTGCTGGTAGTTATTCAGTGCGATTGTATTAAAGCCTTTCAATTTTTCTTCGTAATACAGCACCCCTCGAGGGTAGGCAATGGTGTATGGCAACAGGCTTTGCCAGTCGCGAATGTGCGGGGTTAATGTGTGAGTGAATATATACACCTCGATGCGCTGAATCGGCACCGGGATCTGGATTAACTCCGGGTAGTTCTGGCTTAATCCGCCTTTGCGATTTAACTGGCCGTCAGACACGCCATCAACACTTAATTGCAGGCTGCGGGAGTTAGGCGCATCTAAACGTGAGACTTCAATGCCAATAGAGGCGTAGGCTTCGATCAGTATGTGTTCGGAGATATCAGATAAGACAGAGCGCTCGGTGCCAGCAAAGTAAAGATGCGGCTGGGCAAACAGGCCGGTTGAGGCAAGCCATAGCAGCAGTAGGCTGAGTGTGATGTGTGAGCGCTTTGCACATTCCATGTTACTACTCCTGTGCCAGCGCAATGCATAACACGAGAAAGGTGAATCTGGCTGAGTTGATCCGTCTCAATAAAGCCTTAGATTGCTGCGTATTTAACTGCGGTGATCGTGCGGCTTAACTATGCTCAGTATAGGTTTAATTGAGTTTTTCACCCTATGTTGAATATTGCCACTCTGACCACTTTTTTTGGCTGGTGCACTGTGATTAATGTTGCCGTGTTGTGTTTATCTACCCTGATATTACTTGGCTTTCAGAATCAGATTTTGGCGTTACATCAGCGTTTGTTTGGCTTGTCTGAAGCCCAGTTGAAAGACATTTATTTACGTTTTTTAGGGCAGTATAAATTGATTATCTGGGTACTGAATTTAACCCCTTATATCGCCCTGAAAATCATCGGCCAGTAACAGAAAATAGGGGCTGCACCAGGGCAAGCCTGTCAATCGCATCCTCCAGAACAACAGCGATCGACCCGCTTGACCTTGGTGCAAAAACGCGGGTTACAGCGCAGCGTTTTTTTGTCTGACGGTGTAACACTTAATCAGCACTTCGTTTTCGCTGACATCATCAATGGTGCCAACATAAATGTACTGGCTCATCCAGGCGTGCTTTCCTGGCGGGGTACGGAAGTAAGGAGAGGTCAGGCAGTAATAGTCTTTTTCTTCCAGTTTTTCACCGGCTTGTAGTTTACGCAGACCGTCTTCGTTAGGACGCCAGATGCCGGCATTGTGAATGATGATCACCTGACCATCGTCGGTGCGCAGGCGATACAGGGCATCTACCCAGGTTACGCCATCGTTACGACGTACCGACATATCGGCTCCGCCCGGAATAACGGTGCCTTTCATGCCTTTACCGGTGAAGGTGCCGCCAATGATAGGGTAGTTAATACGATGACCATCGGCGCTTTCGCCCATGTCTTCGGTTTCACCCAGTTTCACCAAAATTTTTAGCACCATTTCGGTGTCAAAGGTGCTGTCGGCAGGCTCTTTGCCCATTGTCGCGGCACTGGCTTTGCCACTGATGGCAGCTGCGCCCAGCATGGCGGTACCCAGGGTGCCAGCGGTCATAAACAAGGCCTGGCGACGACTCATAGTTTCACTCATCTTATTTTCCTTATTGTTGGTAAACAGTTTTGCCATCGAGCAGGGTCTGCCTGACGGTCAGGGTGTAAATCAGGTAAGGATCGCGGTTAAACAGGTTGCCGTTTAAGATCACTAGATCCGCATTTTTGCCGGGGCTGATGGAGCCAATCTGGTCATCTTCACGTAACTGGTAAGCGCCGCCCATGGTGTAGCCCTGGAGCATTTGTTCCAGCGACACGCGTTCATTAGCAGGTGGCATGATATGGGCGTTTTTACCGTCGGCGGGCTCCTGTCTTAACATGCCCACCTGCATACCAAACAGCGGCGCAGCGCGGTGCCATTCAGACGGTACTACCACATCGCTGGAGAAGCTGACGGTGGCTTCGGCATCAAAGAAGCTGCCGGTGCGCATTTTATGGTGGTTGCGTTCGCCCAGGGTTTCTTCACCGCCCTGAACCAAATCGCCCATCCAGTGCGGCGTGAAATTGGCCACGACACCTAATTGTTTGAAGCGGGGAATGTCCTCTTCGCGCACCAGCTCTAAATGGGCCAGGGTCATACGTGGATACTCCCAGTCGGGTTGCATGGTGTTCTGGTAGGCATCCAAAGCAATTTTGGTGGCTCTGTCGCCTACGCAGTGCATGTGCAGGTCGAGCTTATGCGCGTGCAATTGCTGGATAAACTGCTCTAGCTTTTGCTGGCTAATCAGGGTGCCGCCCAGATTGTGAGGCTGTCCTTCGAAAGGTTCAGTGATGGCAGAGGTGCGAATTTCATGCACGCCATCGAAGTGAATTTTGACCGTGGTAAAGCGCAGATGCTGGCTGCCATATTGCTCACGCAATCGCTCTAACGTGGGAATGGCGTCATCCAGCTGATTTGGCAAATGCACATGGAAGGTGCCTTCGTAATACAAAGGTAAACGGCCTTCTTTATCCAGTTCTGCCAGTGTGGAATAGACCCTGTCGTGTAGGCCTAAATTGCCGCCGTCATAAAGATGAGTAACGCCCTGACTGGCCAGATATTGCAGAAACTCAGCCAGATGCTGTTTGAACTGTGCTGGTTCGGCCTGATTGAGCAGGCGTTCCTGAATGGCCGCCATGGTGAATTCTTTAATCCAGCCGGTGGGTTCGCCATTGGCATCACGCTGATAGTAGGCCAAACCGGGCGCGGGATCCGGGGTGTTTTTATCTACGCCCATCATTTCCAGCGCTTTGCTGTTGAGCCACATGCTGTGGCCAGAATCATCCAGCAGGGCCACCGGGCGATCGCTGACTACCGCATCTAACATGGCTTTGTTGGGGCCTTGTAATCCGAAATCACCCGTCAGAAAGTAGTCGATGATCAGTACCGGAATATCGGGGTTTGCTTCTGCGTAGTGTTTGAGCCAGGGCAGCAGTTTATCCACCGAAGGGTCGGGCGCGGACACCAGTTCAATGGAGTTAAACAGTGACAGGATGCCGGCATGGGTATGGCCGTCGATGAGTCCTGGCAGCACGGTATTGTGATGTAATTGGGTGATCTGGGTATGGGGGCCAACCCAGTGTTCGGCGCCGCCATCTTCACCGACATAGACAAACTTTCCGTCTTTAATGGCGACTGCGCTGGCATGAGGGCGTTCACTGTCTGAGGTATAAATATCACCGCCCATAATCACTTGATCAGCAAATTCAGTTTGGGCGGGCTCACCGCAACCGTTCAACAGGCTCAAGCTCAGCAATACGCTGGCAAGCTTGCCGGTAACCGGGCGAAGTAAACGCTGGGATAAGTGAAAAGACATAGCTTCACTCCGTTAGATATAAAAAAGAGGCGCCGGGCGGCGCCTCAGGCACACCAAAGTGGAGAAAACACTCAGGTACTAAAAGAAGCTGGCGCTGAGTCTCAGGCCAAACTGACGTGGTGCGCCATAGAACTCGGTCGTGCTGTACTGACCTGAGATATATTCTTTATCTGTCAGGTTGGTAGCATAGAGTTCGACTGTCCATTCGTCGTTGGTGAGGACAACTGCAGCATTCAGCAAATCACGGCTTTGCAATACGTCAGAGACGTCGTTGTAAGCCAGATAGCTGTATTGCTTATCCAGATGTGAGTAGTTCAGACGGGGGATCAGGTAGTAACCATCCGCCGGAATAAACTCATAAGAAAGGTTCATGCTGTATGTCCATTTCGGCGCATACAGGGCGTCGCCGCCATCTGTGGTTTCCCAGTAGTCGGAATAGTCAAAACATACAGGTGGGTTAGAGGCAACACCGTCAGCACATTGCACACCCAGACCGCTGCCCGGCAGTTTGCGCACGTTAACAAACGTCTGGCCTTGCAGTTCAGACGAGATGTACCCCAGGTTGCCAGTAAACTTGAAGGCACCAAAGTAACCTTCAACCTGTGCTTCCAGACCTTTGATGGTCATATCCTGCAAATTACCTACCCCTTCAACACCGGTAGAGGTATCTAAAACGGAGTTCTGGAAGTCGGTATAGTCGTTAACGTAGGCTGCTAACTGCGTACGAACGTGGTTATCAAACGCAGTGAACTTGTAGCCAAGTTCATAGCTGGTGACGTTTTCTTTATCGAATTCCGAGGTCAGCGAGTTAAAGCCACCAGGCTTGTAGCCAGTTGATACCTGGGCATAGACAAGGGTGTCTTTTTGCGGTTGCCAGTTCAGTGACAACTTACCTGTCACCTGGTTATCACGGTAATTGCCTTCGAGACTCGCAACCTGTAATCCACCTTCAGGATAGTAAGCGGTGCCATCACCGATAAAGATGCCACCTGTGCCGGTAACCTGATAGCGTGAGTAACGACCACCTAACTGGACTTCCCACTCCGGGGCGACCTGATAGTTGGCCTGAGCGAACAGACCGCTCATTTTCTTGTGAGTCATGCCGATGATATCGGTCGGGAAACCCGCCTGAATATCGGCCATATCCAGATCGATGTCGTTATCCTGATAGTAGTATCCGACCACCCAGTCGAAGTCGCCGTTGGTGGGCGAAATCAGGTTAATTTCCTGGCTACGCTGATCTTCGATGGCTTCATAGGTTTCAAAGATATCGCCGTTAACATAAATCGGTGCCTGCGAGGCATCAGAGTCAGAATCGTAACGTACACGTTTTTTCTGATAGCCGGTTAACGAGCGCAGTACGATGCCATTGGCAAATTCGTATTCCAGTTTCAGGCTGCCTAAATCCAGCTCGTCTTTGTACAGTGTTTCTTCGTCGAAACTTAAGGTGAAGCTGTCGCCTTCACGGTAGTCACCATAGGTAGTACCGGCGATAGGGCGGGCTGCATAACCGCCTGTGTCACGATCATGGGTTTGTAGTTTCAGCAGGGCAGTGAAGTTACCTGGTTGCCATAACAAACCGAGGCGGGCACCGGTTTCATCCAGTTTGCCGGCATCGTTGTCGTAGGGGCCGATATCATTGTAGAAGCTGTCGCGTTTGGTGCGCGTCGCGGCCAAACGTACCGCGGCTTCTTCGCCAATGGGCACATTGATGGCACCTTCGGCACTTTTGCCGGAATAGTTGCTTAAGCCTAACTGGCCGCTGCCGCTGAATTCACCCAGACGTGGGTCTTTGCTGTTGATAAAAATGGCACCGCCGGTGGAGTTACTACCCACAAACGTCCCCTGTGGACCACGATATACCTCAACGTTTTCAATATCGTAAAAGCTGTTGCCTTGTACAACACGCGTCTGAAAAATACCGTCCATATAGGTGGCGACACCCGTCGTCACATTGGGCGAATCACTGGCGATACCGATACCACGGATATTGATACCTGTGGTGGGGCCTGCGTCTGTGATTGACAGTGATGGCGAGGCGGTTTGCAGATCACGTACCTGGGAAATGGCATTGTTTTTCAGTGCATCACCGCTTAATGAGGTGGCGGCAACCGGAATTTCCATCAGGCTTTCAGTGCGGCGCTGGGCCGTTACTGTGATTTGTTCAAAACCGTCCTGTTCAGCGGTGCTGTCGGCGGCAGTTGAAGGTTGAGTTTGTGCGTAAGACGCAGAACTTAATGCGCCTACAATGGCAGTCATTAACAGGGATTTGCTGTGCATAGCCACTCCTAAGTGTGATTATTATGGTTAACAGGTCGAGGCTCGGGGGAAGCGGACAGCTCGCTCACCACCCCCATCGTATGGTCTCCAGGCTGCTGACAAACTGCGGTAAACCGGTTTGTGAGCAGCCTGCTGAGTGGTTGATTTCAGCCACTCTGAGGCCATGATTTGGTGCAGGCCAAAGGCCTTATTCAGGCTTCCATTTGGATGCCGCTTCAAAGAAAGCAAAGGATTCGATAGTTGCGACTTCCTCTGTGTCTTCGATGGGGAAGTAACTCAGTTTGACCACTATGGTGTTGGTGGATGGATCAACAAAAATGAACTGACCTTGCAGACCGATCGCTGAGTAAGCAGGGGTATGGGATACGGTCCACCACTGGTAGCCGTAATCTACCGGTTCTTTTTCATCACCCGCCGGGCGAGTTGATTCTTCAATCCAGGAGGTCGGCAAAATTTGTTTACCGTTGAGTTTGCCTTTGTTCAGCATCATCAAACCCACACGGGCATAGTCACGCATGACAGCGTTGAAACCGGCGCCGTTAAATTCGCGGCCAACACCCGGTTCGCCATCCATGATGAAGAAGCCATCGGCTTCGGCACCCAGAGGTTCCCAAATGTTTTTGGTCATAAAGCCTGCGATGGTGTCGCCGTTGCTGACTTTTTCAATCAGCAAACCCAGTACGGCGGTATCAATGGTTTTATAGGCAAACACTTCGCCTGGCTTGTATTTACGCTTCACTTCTTTGGCGGCATCGGCAAAACGCACAACGTTTTTTACCAGCGCCATAATGTGATTGCGTGGGGCAATGCCTGGGCTGTCGAAGTCGTAGCTTTCTTCGTAATCAACGCCAGAGCGCATTTGCAGTACCTGGCGAATGGTTACACCTTCATAAGCACTGCCCTTTAATTCGGTCACATAATCGGTGATGTCTTGATCCAGAGATTTGATCAGGCCTTTTTCAACCGCGGCACCTACCATCAGCGAAGTCAGGGATTTGGTCATCGACCAGCCCATGAAGTGGGTGTCAGGTTTGCTGTGGTTCAGGTAGTTTTCGTATACCACTTTGCCATCTTTGATGATCATCATGGCGTTGGTATAGGTGCGATCCAGGAACTGTTCCGGGGTGTAGGTTTTACCGCGGAAGTTATAGGTGAAATCCAGCGGATGCTCAGCGTAGGTGAGTGGCGTTACCTGACCTGAATGGGGCACTTTGCGGGTGGTGAAAAGGGTTTCCATGCTACGGAAAGTCAGGGTGTTGATGTCGCTGTCATTCATGTGCCAGCGTGCATTTTGAATGGCCACAGGTACAGTGGATGCCGGTCCGGTTTTCGCTACAAGGGGCTCAAGTTCAAGCGCTGCGTGACTCTGCGGGGCGGTCATGGCCATGGAGACCAGTGCAGTTGCACAGGCCAAGGATAAAGGACGACGTTTGTTTTGCATTGTTATTCTCCTGGCGGTCCCCGACGAAAGGGTTCCGCCGGAGTCACTGGTTAGTGTTCGGCAAGGATGTTACGAAGGGGCAGAAGAAGCGTCATATCCAATATGAGATATGTGTTCAAAAAACTTTCATAAATCTGCTTGGTGTATTTTACGGATTAATTGAAATGCTATAAATATCAGTAAGGTAGGCGAATTATCCAGGGGCGCATTTACTTTGTAAGCGGACTAAAATTCGACGAAATGCAGTGGATGTTTTTGATTTAGGCCCATTAGACCTGCAAACATCCGTCTTGTCTAAATCGCGCACAGACCGCTGCAAAAGTGCACATCATAGATCAACAGGCCCTAGGCCCCGAAAACATCGGGGCGCAAAAGCCATCTTTCGGAGGGGAAATGGATTAGGCGATATGCCGCAGGGTATGGGCACTCACAGAGGTACTCAGCAGTTGCACCAGCTCAGGCTGACGATGAATACCGAGTTTGGCGAATATGCTTTTTAACTGGATCCTGGCTGTGCCGACTGTGATACCTGCCTGTTCGGCATAATCATTCAGGGCTACGCCATCACTTAACGCAATCGCCAGTCGTGATTCGGCAGGTGTCAGACCGAATAATTGCACCACTTCTCTGGGGCTTAAATCTAACTGCTGTTGCTGCTCAGTGATATACAACACCATGCCGGGGCGTCCACCCGGTCCAGGATGCTTCATCGGAAGGGATAACAGTTGTAGCGGGTTATCCCAGGTTGAGCCTAACCGTGCAATACGGCGCTGTGGCGCACTGGAAAAATTGGCAGCCTGACCGAGTAATTCACTTAAGCTGGCCTGATCCGCCAGGGTATGACAGCGCAGGCGATTGCCGTTTACGTATAGATGGTTGCTGCGCTGTAAAATGTGTTTAGCTCTGTGGTTAAGCCAGCGCACTTCGGCCTGATCATCCAGCATCACCACACCGGCATTTAAGTGATCCAGAGTATGCAGCAGTTGATCGTTTTGCTGTTGTAGCTGGCCCATTTTCTCTGCCAGCGATACCGCCTGACGCAAATGTGGGGTGAGTTGTTGCAGTAATTCAATTTGTGCGGGATCGAAGCCGCGTTGATCGTCGTAGTAACGGTGCATCACCAGGCTGCAGTAAGTATCGGCGCTGTAACGCATGCCCAGAATCAGTGGGCGACCTAAGCCCAGTTGTTGCAGGCGCTCACGCAGGGCGCGAAAACTATCATCATTGGCAGTGGCCTGGGGTTCGTCCTGAATAATGCAGCTGTCCAGTAGCATACTGGGATCGTTACGCATTTGCAGACGTGGGTTCTCTGCATTGTTTACCAGTTGGTCGTGCAAGTGTCCATCTCGGGTAGAATCCGAATCCCGAACTTGCCAGTGTTGTACCAGCCTGTCGCCACTGCGACCAAACATTTGCAACACGACGTTGCCCATTTGCAGTTCATGTTTGAGCTGATCCAGTGCAAGGCACCAATTTTCTGGCTGTTCAGCGGACTTATACATGTCCGGTAGAAAATCCTGCAAAAACCTCATTACTACTTCCTTTAAAGGCGACTGCGGCTAGTTATACTAGTGCCGAGTTTGTCAGAATTAAACAATTTTTTAACACTACAGGTGTTTAATATATTTAACAGCAAGGATCGCACCAGTCGCGCCGAGAAAAGACCAAGGCTAAGAAAATAAAGCAAGGAAGATAAGTGAGGACAATCACATAGCCCGGCTACGGGAAGTGTTACCGGGCAATATATTCATCACTTTTGAGGGCTTATTCGGTATCCAGTAATATCACTAACAGCTTTTCGGGGCCGTGGGCACCGTAAGCGACGGTCTGCTGAATATCGGAGGTTTTAGACGGACCTGAGACTAACAATAAATTGGTGGGCAGGCCCTGAGCCAGTTTTTCCTGTTCAATAAAATTGGCCAGCGTAGGGTAAAAGCGCTGGGTATCTAAGATCACAATATGGCAGGGCGGCACCAGGGATAAACAGCGCGGTTCATTCGCGCCCGGCCAGAGTACCAGCGTACCTGTGGCAGCAATGGACGCATAGGCGCGGGTCAGGCAGGCATCGGTGTGGTTGTAGAGCTGATCTTTCCATTCCGTTAAATCTGTTTGCGGTGCCAGAGGTATTTTGCGTTCAAGCTCTGGGAAATAGGTGAGCACATCTTTGGATGCCAGTGTGCTGGTTAGCTGATGCTCGGCCAGCAGCTGTTCAATGGTAGCGGGTAAATCCGCCTGATTGCAGCGATACACATTGGCGTGGTTGGTTTCCATGATCTGGGAGAAATGCGCGATCGGATCGGCTACCTCGGCCCAGTTATGGGTCGGGCGCTCCAGTGTGGCGATATGCTCAGGTTTAGGCGCGCCGCGCAATTTGGCCAGAATGTTATTGCGGGCTTTGTTGATACCGTTTGGGTTTGACGTATTGGCGTGGCTCATACAATCATCCAGGGTTTGTTGGCGTTGGTTTTGCCTTTTTTATGTAGCAATTCGTTCAGGGTTTTGGGTGCAGGTTTGGGGCTGACGCGGCCCTGATTCCAGGGCGATTTCACCAAGGGCACCAGCTTACGTAAGCGCGCCACGCTTTGGGTGGCAAGGCGATATAAGCGCGGATGCACACATAAATAGCGCCAGACTTTCCAGATCATGGCTTCGCTGGCTTTGCGTGCACTGCCGGCACCACGCAGGGTGCGTTTGTCGGCATTGCCCTGATTCAGCTGGGTACGCAGGCGCTGCAAAATTGTCGGAATAGGAATATTCACCGGACAGACTTCTTCACAGGCACCACATAATGAAGACGCGGTGGGCAGGTCCTGGGTGTTTTCCATGCCCAGCATATGGGGCGAGACAATTTTACCAATAGGGCCGGGGTAAACTGTGCCGTAGGCATGACCGCCAATGCGGGTATACACCGGGCAGTGGTTCATACAGGCACCGCAGCGAATACATTGCAAAGTGGCGCGGAATTGCTCGTCGGCATAAGCCTGGGTGCGGCCATTATCTACCAATACCAGATGCACTTCTTCGGGGCCGTCTTTTTCATCGCTCTTACGCGGGCCGCTGATCATATTAAAGTAAGTGGTGATCACCTGGCCGGTGGCCGAGCGGGTGAGCAGGCTGAGCAGCGGTGGCACATCCGCCAGATACTTTACTACCTTTTCGATACCGGTAACGGCGATATGCACAGGCGGTGCGGTGGAGCTTAAACGGCCGTTGCCTTCGTTTTCCACCAGACACAAAGTACCGGTTTCAGCCACGGCGAAATTCACCCCGGTAATGCCAATGTGGGCATGCTCAAAGCGTTTACGCATTTGCTGGCGGCCGATATTGATCAGGGTATCTACGTCTGTGGTAAAAGGCGTATCCTCGATTTTATCGTGGAACAGCTGGCCGATTTCCTGCGCGTTTTTATGGATGGCAGGCATGATAATGTGGGACGGATGTTCTCCCGCCAGCTGTACGATATATTCGCCCATGTCGGTTTCGATACAGGATTTACCGCGCGCATCCAGATAGTCATTCAGGCCAATTTCTTCGCTGACCATCGACTTACCTTTGACCACATCCACACCGCTGTGTTTGTCGATCAAGGCATTGATGATTGCATTGGCTTCGGCCGGGGTTTCGGCCCAGTGCACCTGAATGCCGTTGGCCAGACAGTTCTTTTCCAGCTGTTCGAGCAGCTCCGGCAACTCGGCCAGACACTGTTGTTTGATTTGTTCGCAGACCTTTTGCAGGGCGTGAAACTCGGCATCATCTGGGATCACGCCTTTACGTTTATTGCGCAGAAAATCCATGGCGCCGCGAAAGTTTTTGCGGATTACCGGATTGGCCAGGGCATCGTGGGCCTGAGGCTTAAATTGCTGGGCAGAGGTATGCATAGGGTTACTCCTGCTCTGGGCTGTGTTCGGGCAGGGTGCGCTGGCGTAAGTAGCTGGCCAGATGCAAACCCCGCAGCGGCTGCTGTTGATATTCCAGCGCGCCGTTAATGTTCAGCATGCAGCCCCAGTCGGTGCTGACAAACTGGCTGGCGCCGCTTTCGCGCAAGTTACGGGATTTGTCTTCGACCATAGCGGCCGAAATGTCGCTGTGTTTGACTGCGAAAGTGCCACCAAAGCCGCAACATTCGGTGGAATAGTTATGTTCCAGCAATTCAACCTTGTCGAGCTGACGCAGCAGGCTCTCGCCATAAGGGTGAATGCCCATTTCCCGGCGTCCGGCACAGGAAGTATGCAGGGTGACCTGTTGGCTTTCGCCTTTGTCCTCGAGTTTGATATGCAGCACATGCAGCAGAAATTCGCTGAACTCATACACCCTGCTGGCAAATTCTGCCAGTTGTTCATCGTTGGGGGCTAAGTGCGCGTAGTGTTTACGCATCATGCCACCGCAGGAGCCTGACAGGATCACTACTGGCCAGGGTTCAGGAAACAGTGCCGCCTGAGCTTTGGCGACTGCAAGGGCTTCATCGGTATAGCCCGAGTTAAAGGCAGGCTGACCACAGCAGGTTTGCCCGGCGGGATAAACCACTTCAATGCCCTGATGCTGGAGCAGGGTAATGGCATCGAGTCCGGATTCAGGCGCAAAGGAATTGACCAGGCAGGTGCCATATAAGTACACCTTGTCGGGCTTGGGCGGATAACAGCGAACCGGGATCTGCATAAGGACCTCTGAAACTATTTCAATCACTTTCAATCATACATGCAGAGTTTAATGTTAACAACTCGTAAGTTATTTAACTTTTTGTTCAAGCAAGAGTATTTGTGATTGAGTTCAAATATGCTACGGATAAGGCTTAATGTAATGATTTAATGGGGTTTTGGTTGTTGTGTATGACGTTTTAGCAACCAATCGTGATGAAAATATTTTGACTGGATATGACTTTTAACGATTGAAAGTGATTAAAATGATTGTCGCTGGGACGGATTGGTGTATTCTTGTTTCATTCATGTAAAGCAAGTGTGAATGTTGTTGCCTCAGTGTAAGGCAACCTGAAGGAGTAGCAAATGATAGCCAATCCCTTATATGGCGTGGTGTTTCACTGGTTAGGTGGATTATTTTCCGCCAGCTTTTATGTCCCGTACAAACAAATTAAATGGTGGTCGTGGGAAGTATTCTGGCTTGCCGGCGGTATTTTTAGCTGGGTGGTGATGCCCTGGTTTTTTGCCCTGCTGCAAACCGAAGACCTGTTTGGTGTGCTTTCCTCCACCCCCAATTCGGTGCTGATGCAATGTTACCTGTGGGGCGTCGGTTGGGGCTTTGGTGGCCTCACTTTTGGTCTGGCGGTACGTTATATGGGTATCTCTTCCGGCATGGCCATCGTACTGGGTTTAACCACTGTGATTGGTACCATGGGACCGCCTATTTTAAATGGCAGTATCGGAGCGGTACTGGCAACCATTAGCGGTCAGATTGCCGTGGTGGGCGTGTTAATGACGTTAGGCGGCGTGGTGTTTGTGGCCAAAGCCACCGCGATTAAAGACAAAGAGAAAAAGGCCGAAGGTAAGACAAACGAAAGTAGCGCCGAGCAAATTGATATTCGTAAAGGCATTATGATTGCGCTGTTTTCCGGAGTGATGTCGAGCTGCTTTGCCTTTGGCATTGCTGCTGGTAAACCCATTCATGAACTGACGATGGCCGCAGGCACAGCACCGCTATGGCAAGGCTTACCAGTGTTGTGTGTGGTATTAAGCGGCGGCCTGACGACCAATGCTTTGTGGTGTATTTACCTGATCATGAAAAACCGTTCTGCGATGGAGTTTATCGGTGCGGTGAATAAGCAAACGGTAAAACTGCCCGCGAATGCCTTAATCAAAAACTATTTACTGGCTGCGGCTGGTGGCTCTCTTTGGTACTTCCAGTTTTTCATGTACACCATGGGCGAAAGTCATATGGGCAAATATCAGTTTTCCAGCTGGACCATACATATGGCCAGTATCATCATTTTTTCGACCCTGTGGGGGCTGGCGCTGCGGGAATGGCGTGGTGCCAGTGGCGGCAGTAAAAAGGTGTTGTTTGGTGGGGTCGGCTTACTGGTATTGGCAACGGTGGCCATTGGAATAGGTAACTCATTCCAGTAGCGTTTGTTCGTGTACAAGTAAATTCGCAAAAGAAAACCCGCTTAAAAGCGGGTTTTTTGTGGCTTTCGTTACTCGCCCAATCAGGTGAAGGCGAGTATCGAACAGGCTTACATGGCGTCTGGGTTTTCCAGAACCAGTACACCTGCCCCTGTATTGGAGATAGGTGCGTGGTAGTGTTTGTGGATGACTTTGGCATCGTCAGCCAACGCGCCACGCATGACCAGCCACATGATGGTTTCGATACCTTCGGTACCGGCACGACGCATGATCTCTGCGTTGGAAAATTGCGTGATCCACTCAGGATCTGTGGCAATTTTATCCATGCATTCTAAGTCAAATTCCACATCGATAATACCTGCACGTTCACCTTGCAACTGGTGCGACATACCGCCGGTGCCGAAAATCACTACGCGCAGATCTTCTGGGTAGCTCTCCAGGGCTTTTCCTAAGGCGCGGCCCAGTTTCAGACAGCGAGCAGCAGTAGGCACAGGATGTTGTACTGTATTTACTGCTAATGGAATGGCCGGTACAGGCCATACTTCGTGGTCACCGTACAGAGCACGGATCGGGTTCACGAAGCCGTGATCCACTTTCATTTCCTGACAGGTACAGATATCGAATTCTTGTTCAATCAGAGATTCGGCAATGTGCCAGGATAAAGGTGCGTTGCCTTTGAATGGCGCAGTCGGCTTTAAGCCCCAGCCTTCATCGGCGTTTTCGTACATGTCAGCGCAGCCAAGGGCGAAGGTCGGCACTTTGTCCAGGAAGAAGTTCAGACCATGGTCGTTGTATACCACGATGATCAAATCTGGTTTGGCTTTTTCCAGCCACTCTTTAGCCGGGCCATAACCGTCGAAAAAGCGTTTCCAGTAAGGATCCTGGGTCAGATTGTTGCTGATGGCATTACCTACAGCAGGAATATGGGAACTGGTGATACCACCGATAATCTTAGCCATTCCAGTAGTCTCCTCTGTTTTTCAGTTTCTCTTCCAGGCCAATGCCTTTATCCAGCAAGTTTTGCTGGAATTCTGCAGTGGTAATACCCTGGAAGGCAGCACCGGCGTCTTGGACTGATGTGCCGCGTGGTACAGCCATTTTGGCCATAAAGTAGATATTCGCGCCCATGCGCAACATACCGAGGAAGTCGTTTTCTAACACTGCCTGCTTGTATTTGCCGGTGACGTTAAATTTGTCGCAGTAGGCGGCCGGATCCTGATCAAACTCTTTACGGTTGTCATCTTCGTTAAAAGAGAACAGTAGTTTGTTCAGGGCATAAGACGGGTGGGCACGCTCGCCATCAAAGACATAGGTACCTGGAATATCGTCGTAGTCGTGTTTTTTCCAGTTCATGGTTCGCTCCTGATCATTTTCATCAGTATTGCAGTGAAGTTGTATTTTATGTAGATTTTGTTAACGAATTTAGGGTTAAACTGTATATTTGATTGTTGATTTTGTCGATTCGGTAGGAGTTTATGGGTACAAAAAGCGCCATGGAATATGTGGATTTCTATGGAGAGGATACCGAAGTTGGTGAAGGTGCCTTTATCTTCAGCGAGTTACTGGTACAACGCAGTCAGCAACATGAGTGGCAAATCAAACCTCACCGGCACCGCGCTATCGCCCAGATTTTTGTGGTGACTCAGGGAGGCGGCCAAATCCGTTTAGACGACGAAGATTTTAGCATAGGCCCGGGTCAGCTGATGTTTATTCCGGCCGGAGTGATGCATGGTTTTGAATGGCTGGCCCAGTCGCAGGGGTATGTGATTTCTATGACAAAAGCGGCAGTCAATCAGCTGGCTGAACGTTTGCCCGGCTGGGGGCGCAGTGCGGCGCGTGCAGTGGTGACACCCAGTGCAGGTGAAGGTATGGCAGAACTGGAAGCCGTGTGTCAGGGCATTTTAAAAGAGAGCCTGGGTAAAGAAGAATATCGTGAACAAATGTTGGGGGTGATGACCACGCAACTGGTGGTGTGGTTAATGCGTCTGTCGCCGAAAAAGGCCGACAATACCAACCTTATTTCCAAACCCCAGCGCAAACTGGCGCAGTTTCGTTCCCTGATTCAGGAACATGCCAGCGAGCAGCATCTGGTAGCCTGGTATGCCAGCGAGATTGGTGTCAGTCAGGCTCACTTGAACCAGATTTGCCGCCAGTACGCCCAAAGCACCGCACTGGCGCTGATCCATCAGCAACTGCTGCAGGAAGCCAAACGTTTTTTGGTGTTTGCCGATATTAATATCAGCACCATTTCCGAGCGCTTAGGCTTTAGCGAACCCGCCTATTTTAATAAGTTTTTTAAACGTTACACCGGCCTAAGCCCGGCTGTGTACCGGCGTAATAGTCATGTTTAAGCTAGCTTGGATTATTTTGGCAGGTTGATAGTGCCGGTCAGATAATCCACATTAAGCGGAAATTTACTGTTTTTGGGTAATTCAGGAAAATCTGCCGGGCTACTTAAGCCGAGTTTCAGGGTTTGGTTACGCTGGGTAATTAAGGGCAGACAATCTATGCCCAGATCTTTTGCCAGTTGCAGGAGTAAGTAGGGGGCGTAACTGATCAAGGTGCCAGGACCCAGATAAATTCGGGAGTGGCGGTTATTGGCCTGTTTATGGTGCTCTACTAACATAGCGTCAATGGCGGTGGCCAGGCCAACGCTATCGCGGGCCTGCAACGCATTAATGGCGGCGCTTGTGCCCGGCAACACCATATCATATTTACGCTGTTCGCATTTACTCAGCCAGGGCATAAAGGCCTGATAATCTTCCCCCAGCCTTAAATGAGCCAGTACGACTAAAAGAGGCTCCCATTCTGTGTCTTTGGTGATTTTTTCCTGCTGGGCATAGGCGATAATTTGGTGAGAGATTTGCGCAAGCTGGGCCTTGTCATCCAAAAAGGCATAATAAAAATACAGGTTGGTACTGGCTTCAAAGCCACAGGGCGGATACAGGGCGATCGCCCGCTGATTGAGTTCAACGCTTTTTAACAGTATTGCCTCGGGATTTGGCTTATTTAAGGCTCGTTGATACGCATAAGCGGCAAAATTGAAGCCACCATTCATTCTTAATACATTTGCCTGATGGGCAATGGGCGTAGTGGGTGGTGCTTCACCGTCTGCATGCAAAAGCTGTGCATATAATCTAAATTCGAGCTCGTCTACTGCATTCATACACGTTTCCTTGTTTTGGAGACAGATACCTTACATCCTGTAAGGTTGTGGTGGCATTTTTTACCATAAAAAGAGGGTGAACACATTGGTATTTGCGCTCAGGGTTGCCTGTTTTGCCAAGAGCCTTTTACACTGTGCAGAGTCTTTTTTTAAGGAATACAAGATGAAAGCGGTTGGTTACCAACAATCCCTTCCTATTGATGATGCGAACTCTCTGATTGATATCGAATTACTTAAGCCGGAGGCAAGCGGGTTTGATTTGCTGGTGAAAGTCGACGCGGTGTCGGTGAACCCTATCGATACAAAAATGCGGATGCGCAGTACGCCGCCCGAAGGGGATTACGCCGTTTTGGGCTGGGATGCTGTCGGCATAGTCGAAGCCGTGGGCGAACAGGTGTCTGGGTTCGCGCCGGGCGACAGAGTCTGGTACGCAGGTGAATTAACCCGCCCAGGTACGAACAGCGAATACCATCTGGTAGACGCACGCATCGTCGGTAAAGCGCCTACTTGCTTAAACGATGAAGCGGCCGCGGCGATGCCATTGACGGCCTTAACCGCCTGGGAAATGTTGTTTGACCGCTTTAAATTAAACGCCGACAGCACCGGCACCCTGTTAATTGTGGGCGCAGCAGGTGGGGTAGGATCGATCATGATCCAACTGGCGAAAAAGCTGACCAAACTCAAAGTGATCGGTACCGCCTCACGCAGTGAAAGTAAGAACTGGATTTTACAGTTAGGTGCTGATGGGGTCATTGATCACCGCAAAGATTTTGTCAGTGAACTGAATGCCATTGGCGTTGCAAGTGTCGACTGGGTGGCCAGCCTGACCCATACGGTTGAGCATATGCCACAGATCGTCAATGCACTCACTCCACAAGGCGCACTGGGGATTATCGATGATGCCGAGGTGCTGGACATTATGCCCCTCAAGCGTAAAAGCATTTCCATACACTGGGAACTGATGTACACCCGTTCACTGTTTAAAACCGCGGATATGGCGGTGCAGGGCGAAATCCTGAATAAGGTTGCCGCACTCATTGATGCGGGCAAACTGGTGTCTACTCATAACGATACCTTCGGCAAGATCAATGCGTCGAACTTAAAGCGTGCGCACGCCTTGTTAGAAGCGGGCCAAAGCCGTGGGAAAATTGTGTTGGCGGGGTTTTAAGCCCGGCAATGCTGATGCTAGAAAACATGCCCGCAGAGCCGGGCATGTTTTCTACTTACTTGGGAATTAGTGACTCGGGAATTAGTTTGCCAAATCACAGGTTGCCAGTTTGGTTTCCAGTGGCCGGAAAATCCCTTCACTGATGATAGCCGCGTAAACAGCACAACGATATTCACCGCCCAAGCCTGACTTAATAGGACATTACTAAGTTCTTCGGTAGTGTTGTAAATGGCGATCGCGCCTATGACGATGCCAATAAATGCCGCGCCGTAGCTAAACAGGCGTTGTGCGCGATACACTTGCGCCAGAAATACCGCTTTTTTGCCGCCCTGAATTTCATCCGTAAACAGATATTTTAGCCCTGCCAAAGATTGGAGCATGCCTGAGGTGCCAAAGCTGACAATACTGACAGCGTATACGAAGAAAAACAGATATAACGCCGATGGCCAGTCCAGAAAGCTGGATATTTCGCCACACAGCCATACAAACATGCCGATGGCACCAATAACAAAAGTTAATGCGATAAGATTTTTCATAATAATACTCCGTGTCCAATTTACGTCGATTGAGTCTGATGTTGCTTGTAACGCATTTGGGGTTGTCTCAAACGCTGCGGCAATGGCCAGAGTCGACTCGGCAGATGCTTTACCGTCGGCCTCGATCCGTTGAATGGTTCTCACCGATAAGCCACTGACTTTTGCCAGTACTTCCTGAGACCATCTTTTTTCATTGCGCAGGTTTTTTAGTGTTTCGGTTGATAGGTGCAAGACAAACTCCTTATGCGTTATCAATCAACGAGCTCAGTATTGGTAAATTCGAGTTCGGAACCAGAATTTTACCACGACATTTGCCCGCCAATGTATGACATTCTTTATAAATCAATGGTTTATGTTTATGTTTGGAGAGGGGGATAACTTTGCGTGAGAATGTTCAGATTGGATAGGAAACGATAAAGAGCCTAAATTGGCAACGATCGAATAGTTGCTAAATGTGGCGTCGCAGATATGAAAAAGCCGGTCTGTGACCGGCCTTTTGTTATCTGTTGTCCATGCTTAATCGACGATGGTTTCTTCTGAATTGGCCCCTTCTGTGGTCAGTTCAGATACCTGTTTTTCGAAGTCTTTGAGTACCGCTTTTTCTTTCAGTGCGGGTACGGTTGGCATTTTTTCAAACACCCATTTCTGGCCATTTTCGTAAGCTTCGCGGCGTGTTGGCGACGGGATGGTGAGTACCTTACGGCCTTTATAGGTATCGCGGGCATCCAGGTCGATTTCCCAGCCTTTCTCTTCGATCAGTTTACGCCTTGCCATACGGAAGGTACTCATAAACTTATCGGATTTTACCGAGACTTCGTTGGCCAGGGTTTCTGGCAAATAGTAAGGGTTTGAGGCTTCGACGATGGCAGCGTCTTCGAGCAGAATGGTGTTCAGACGCTGGATTGAGCCTTTATCAAAGGCTTTTAATTTCATAAAGCTGCGGAACTGCCAGGCGAACGTGCGGGTGGTGTGTTCATCCACCGGGGTGTTGGCATCGAACATCACAATTTGCCAGCCGGGACGCAAGTCGATTTGGATTTTCACCGTCATCCCTGGCAGGTGCCATTCAGGATGCACACGGGTTTCCTGCTTATCTTTGCGGATCAGTTTGCGCCAGCCGAACAGGCCGCCTTTTAACTGCGGCGGGAACATGACGTTCGTGGAGCGGCCCCACCATTCGTGTTTTTCTACTTCATCTATGTAGTTATCCGGGGCGGTGCTGGGGTAACCAAATACCGGGTGCACAAATGATGCGTGGGCGATATCAATGCCGTTTTCGACGATACGGGAGGCTTCGGCTTTCCAGGTGTATTCGGTTTTCAGACCACGCCAGTTGGGATCGTCGTACTGAGGTAGTGGTGGGATAGGGAAGCGTTCTTCTTCAGGCAGGTCGCCCATAAATACCCAGATCATGCCGTATTTTTCTTCTACCGGGTAAGAGTCGACCTTAAAGCGCGGCGGTACTTCGAAGTTGTCACCTTCTGATGGGATCTTGCTGCATTTGCCTTTGCCGTTGTATTCCCAGCCGTGATAGGGGCATACCACACAGTCCTTTTTCTCGTTCACCCAACCCTGGCTTAAGGAGCCGCCACGGTGCAGGCACACGTTCGACAGACATTTTACTTTGCCTTCGAGATCCCTAAACAGCACCAGATCCTGTCCCAGTACCTTGGCTTTTACCGGTTTATCCTTAACTGCGTCGGCCCATTCCGCCACATACCACAAGTTGATAATCATCTTCCTTCTCCCCACTTGGCTCTATTTATAAACATAGATTGATATATGTTTATCACATTTTTTTGGATCATTTTACTGTTTATTTTTTTATCCTATCTGTGCCTCAGGCCTTGCTGGATCACGAATATTTGATCTGGATCGCATTCACCTAATAAAGCACTTTACATATAACGATATATCAATATATCATTTGATGCCAGAGATTAATGCAAGGAATGAAACATGAGTCAAAAAGTGATGCAGTCGGTGGCCGAACTGGTAGAAGCCAGCCCGGATGTGGATAACCGCGAAACCTTCAACCGGTTATGGAAGATCCTCAATGATATGATGGCCAAAGTGCATGCGCGCTTTGACTTAACCCTGGACCCTTGTTCTGCTGATTTTCACGATTACCGCAATTTAGGTGCGGATGTCGGTGAAGGCAGCCTGAAAACCTACACTGGCCCGGAAGTAGACTGGCTGGTGCACTCTTACATTGGGTCGCCCGAATCCAGCTTCACCAATATGCATATCACCATTAGCTTAGGCCCCCAATATTTGGTGCCTAACTTTGGCTTTGCATTGGGGACCATTCCTGATCTGTTTATGTATATGGATTACCTGCCGCGCGTAGATTTGCTACAAGACATTGATTACGTAGACAAATTTTATGAAGACGTGAACGAAGAGTTTTTAATGCTGCAGTCGGATGAGCGCTTTAAGCCGTTTATCAGTAAAGACCTGTATACCCGCGTGGCGTTAACGCCAACCGCCGTGGCCTATTGTGCCGAGCGTGATATGGACATTATTGATGTGGTCGAGAAGGTCGCTCACGAGCGTCTGGATCGCTGGTTAGCCTGGGTTGATGCTGCTGAGCCAACACCGGTTGAGATGCGTGAAAACATCATGGCGCGTGATCTGCAAATCCGCCGCAATATCTGTGAGCGCGATCCTGCCAACGTGGTGGCCGAGCGTCTGTTCGGTAAGAGCACCGCAGATAAAATGGTTGAGCTGTTGTGGTCCGGCTGTCGCACCTTGCCACGCCCAATGGGTAATTAAGCTCTATGGCTGGGGTAGAAATGGACAGCTATCGCATCTGGGAATGTCAGGTCTGTGGCTGGATGTATGATGAAGCCAAGGGCAGTCCCGATGACGGTCTTGCCCCAGGCACACGCTGGGACGATATTCCGGACGATTGGGTATGTCCGGAATGTGGTGTCGGCAAAGAAGACTTCGAGATGCGTCAGGTATTTGCACCCGTTGCTGCCGCCACGCCTGTGCCAGTGAGTAAGCCCGTTTTCGATGAGCCTTACCAAATCTGGGAATGTCAGGTGTGTGGCTGGGTGTATGACGAAGCCAAAGGCAGCCCGGATGAGGGGTTAGCGCCCGGTACCCGCTGGCGTGATATACCGGATGACTGGCTATGCCCGGAATGCGGCGTCGGTAAATCCGATTTTGAGATGCGCGCTTTGTCAGACGTGACGCTGGCAGTCAGTGCGGCGCCAGCTCCTGAGGTGACATCGGTAGCAGAAATCACCCCTGCGGCAAACTGGTCACAGGCACCAATTGTTATTTTGGGCACGGGCTTAGCAGGCTATCAGCTTGCCAAAGAAATTCGTAAACACAGTCAGACTGTGCCGGTGCTGATGATCAGTGCTGACGATGGCTGTTTCTATTCTAAACCCGTGCTGTCAACGGGCTTCAGTAAAGGCTTACAGGCCAAAGACATTTGTCAGAAAACCGCCGAGGAAATGGCGCGCGAACTGGATCTGCAAATCTACAGCTTTACCCGGGTTGAGCAACTTGAGCCGTGCGCAAAACGTCTGTTGCTTGATAACGGTCAATGGCTGGAATACAGCAAACTGGTGCTGGCTGTGGGAGCCAAAGCCAACTTGCCACGCATTAATGGCGCCGACAAAACGGGACTGCTGAGCGTGAATGATTTGATGGATTACCACCGTGTACGCACCCTGCTGCATGGTGCTTCAGCGAAACAAAAACGGATTCTGGTGTTAGGGGCTGGCCTGATTGGCTGTGAATATGCCAACGATTTAGTCCAGGCTGGCTATCAGGTCGATGTGGTCGATCCTATGCCCCATGCCCTTGCCAGTTTACTGCCCAAAGCTGCCGCAGAAGTACTTGCTGAAGCCTTGCATAACGCCGGGGTTAATTTCCATTTTGGCGTTGGCGTAGAAAGCCTTAAACGTGACGATGGTGTCACCAAGGTGATGCTGTCTGACGGCAAACAGCTGGAAGTCGATTGGGTACTGAGCGCCATTGGCGTAAGCCCGAATACGCAATTAGCTGCGGCGGCGGGGATGAATGTAAATCGCGGTATTGTCACCGACAGGCACCTGCAAACCTCCGAAAAAGATGTATTCGCCATTGGTGACTGCGCCGAAGTGGCGGGCCATGTGCTGGTGTATATCGCACCAATAAGAGCGCAAATCCAGGCCCTGGCGCAAACCCTGCTCGGTGATGCGCAAAAGGTTCGCTACGGGGTTATGCCCGTCACCATTAAAACCTCATTACATCCGGTCAATGTGTCGCTGCCACCGGCAGGTGCCGAAGGGCACTGGCGCATTGAACTGGCCAGCGCCACAGGGGTGAAAGCCTGCTTTGTGGATGCTAACGAACGTTTACTTGGCTTCGCCTTAACCGGTGATCAGGTCAGACAAAGTCAAACATTAGCGCAACAGTGTCCGGCGGTCTTGCCTTAGGGCTGCCGATACGTTGCCAATAAGGGAACCTATTATGTCAAAACAACCCAGTCAGTTTCAGCAGGCCATTACCGGTGAGTGGCACGGCGTACCTTCGGTGTTTGATGCCGATGGCACCCATACAGGCATGAATAAAGTCAACCGTGCCAGTGAGTTTGTAGACGGGAAAACCACCTATTGGATGGAAACAGATTTTCGTAACGTTGGCCCGCTGCGCAACCGCTTTGACACGGCTATGACCAAGTTCGAGTTTGGGGTGATCGACAGCGATCAGGATCGCATTTACTGCGGCCCGGATTTTTATGGCTCAGGTCGTCCGTTTGGTTTGCTGGTGGACTCTAACTATTACTCGCCCGGCTGGAATACGGATTTACGTACCATCAATCTGGTACTGCCCAGCCACGGCTTACAGGTATATTCATCGCAACTGTTTGAAGCCGACACTTTGGTGGCGGTATTTAACGGCCTGTATGTGGTCACTCAGGATCATGCTACCAATCCGGAAACCCAGAAGTTTGTGGCAGACTTTTTAGCCCGTGAAGAACAAGTGGCGAAGCGCCCTTTCATTCTGCCACCTAAACACGCGGGTGTGTGGGCAGGCGAGTTTGAAGTCTATGATCCGAATCAGGAATTTGTCGGCAAGTGTCAGGTAAATATCGATTACCAGCCATTAACCCTGACCCGCGCCAAGGTCACTGTAACCCTGTCTGGTGTCATCGAAAAAACCTACAGCTACGAGCGTAGCCGCGTCAATAACGTGCATCAGTTTGAAGGGCCGGATGTGTTCGGTAATGGCCGCGCCTATGGCCGCTATTTGTGGAGCACTCAGCACTTTGTGGGTAAAGCCCTAAAAGTGAAAAGCCGCGATACCTTAATCGACGATAACTTTACTCAGTGCTGTGTATGGCAGTTTTATCAGTCGCACAAAGAGCAGTTCACACTGTTTGGCGTACTCGACTGGACAGTGACAGAAAACAAACTTGAGGCACGTTACCTATGACATCGGTAACCGCAAGTGCGCCAGTGGTGGCGAGCGCAGAGGCTACGGGGCTGGATCCCAAAGCCTTTCGTCAGGCCTTAGGCCGCTTCCCGACCGGTGTGACCATTATCACCTGTCGGGCGCCTAACGGCGAAGCCATTGGCATGACAGCCAGTAGCTTTAACTCTGTCTCGCTGGACCCTGCGCTGGTGCTGTGGAGCATAGATAAACGCAGTTTTTCTCGCGATGCCTTTGTGAATGCCGAGTATTTTGCCATTCATGTGCTCAGTGAACAGCAGCAGGAGTTATCGAACCGTTTTGCCCGTCAGGGCGAAGACAAATTCGCTGACCTGGCTGTGCAAACAGGCCCGGGCGAGACGCCGTTACTGAGTGAGTATTGCAGCCGCTTTGTGTGCAAAAGCTATCAGCAAGTCGATGCCGGTGACCATATCATTTTGCTTGGGCAGGTGATTGATATGGATACCCAGCAGGATGTGCCACTGGTATTTCACGGTGGTCGCTACGCCCAGTTGCAGGCCTAAGCAGCCAGGGGCATTCGCTCAATAGAAAACGCCGGGAGTTCCCGGCTGTTGACAAACTACTGCGCTCTAAATTTCGTTGTTAAAAGCCTTTTCAAAATCTTCATTTACTCCGTGTAAACTCCGGTTTTTCAAAGGCTTTTGCCTAGAACTTTATTCGCTCGTGACGTTTGTAAACACCCTGCAGAGTATTAAGTCTTAAAAACAGAGACTTTATCATCAATCAGAAACACCGGGCATTCCCGGAGTTTTGCTTTTAAGGTATTGAATTATTTGGGACTCACCCTCAGGCTCATGCTGCGCCATTCATCGGCGATGGTTGCCCCTAGCTTCTCGTAGAAATTGCGGGCGGGCAGGTTGTCAGTCAGCACTTCCCATTTCATCTTGCTGCCGCCTCGTTGCTGGCAGATGTCTTTGGCGGCAAGCATTAGCTTTTGTCCTGCGCTTAGGCCCCGGCAGGCCTGGGATACATAGAGCTCTTTGACGATCATCCAGGGGGTGAGATCGTAGGTAAAGGGCTGGAAGAAATACACCAGTATGCCTTCAATGTTGTCGTTCAGTTCAGCGGCTAAAATGCCAATATGCTGCTGTTCCAGGTAATGCTGACGCAGGGAATCCAGCGTTACAGCAAAGGCATCCAGGTAACCTTCAAACGCCGCCAGTTCGCGCATCAGTTCGAGTATGCGCGGGCAGTCTTCAGCTGTTGCGACACGAATGCGTATATCTTCCATTTCACCTGTCTCTGCTTTTGATTTAGCAGGCAGTATCTGCTGTTACATCCATTTTAGAAAGATGCAATTTGGCCAAAAGCAGATGAAATAGCGTCAAGCTTTGGCAGGCAGGTGCTGGCTGCCAGAGTGAAATTAATGTTTCGAAAACTGCTGGCTCAATACATCCAGAGTGATTTCACCAAAGCGCTTAATCATCAGATTTTCGGCTTCGTCCATCACATCCTTTAACGCCGCATTGACAGCATGTTCAATCGGACAATTGGTATGCTCGTCGGTTAATCCAATGGTAAACACTGAGCTGTCTCCAAGGGCTTGGTGAATATCCAGCAGGGTGATCTGTGCTAATGGCTTCGCCAGCGACCAGCCTCCCTTATGGCCTTTACTCGATTGCACATAACCACGCTCGCGTAGCAAGGCCATAGTGCGTCGCACCACCACGGGATTGGTCTGCAGCATTTGCGCCATTTGTTCAGATGTGGCGGCCTGCTCGGCGGCATCCAGATGCACCAGTATATGTAATACCCGCGACAGGCGGCTGTCTTTTCTCATGCTTTTTTCCTGAGTTATCGCAGTAACTATATCACGAAACTTTTGGTGTTACATATGTTGTGGTTTGGGGATTTTTAATGTAACAATAAAAGTTACTTAATGGTGTGAGGTGAAATGATGAAATATGACATCGTGATTGTAGGTGGTAGTTTTGCTGGTTTGGCTGCGGCGATGCAATTGGTTAGAGCGCAGCGGAGCGTGGCGGTATTGGATAGCAATAGGCCGCGTAATCGTTTTGCTAAAGCATCGCAAGGCGTATTCTGTTTAGATGGTCAGTCCCCCCAGCAGATCCGCTTGACTGCCCTTACACAATTGAAGCAGTACCCGACCTTTCAATTGCTTGAACAGGCTGCTGTAGGTATTACAGGTGAAGATAATGATTTCAAGGTGAGTTGTGAAAACGGTGAGACGCTGGCGACGAAAAAAGTGATTATTGCTTCGGGTATACAAGATAATTTGCCAGCCATTCCGGGCATACAAACCCACTGGGGCAAAAGTGTGATCCATTGTCCTTATTGTCACGGTTATGAACTACGAAATCAGCAACTGGGGGTATTGGCAACCAGCGAACTGGCATTTCATCAGGCGGCAATGATCCCCGACTGGGGAGCAACCATCCTATTCACTCAGGGCCAATTTATGCCTGAGGGGAAGGTGCTCGAACATCTGACCATCCGTGGGGTGCAAATGGAAACCAGCCCAATTGTGGAAGTGGTAGGGGATGGAGAGCAAATCAGCCATGTGCGATTGCAGGATGGACGCCGTATCCCACTGGGGGGCCTGTATGTTGGCCCCAAAGTGAGCGTTGAATCTGCATTAGTGAAGCAATTGGACCTGGATTTAGCAGATACGCCAATAGGTAACATAATTAAGGTGGATGAATTTAAGCAAAGCTCGCGTAACGGGATTTTTGTTGCCGGGGATCTATCCAATTCTATGCAAAATGCGACGTTTGCCATTTCGTCGGGCACCCTGGCAGGGGTAGCCTGTCATCGCGCGTTAGTTTTCGGATAAAGAATGGTGAATAAATTTTTCATCATGGCTGATAGCTGCAAATAGGTCACATTATTTTCCGCGTGATACACTTGTCATTCAGCATTATGGATTAGGTAGGAAAGCAGGTTTGAAGCGATTACGCGGGATAGTTAGCATGGGTGTAACGCTACTGATGTTGACCGTTCATGCAGCGTGGGCGGCAGAAACGATTACCTGGAAAATCGCGTCACTTGAATGGCCTCCGTATGCCAGTAATCATATTAATGACGGCGGCTTGGCAATTGCTGCCTTACGTACCGCATTAGCCAGCCAGGGCATAAATCTTCAGGTGGAGTATATGCCCTGGTCTTCTGCACAACAGGCTGCCCAGTCAAAAAACTACATTGGCTATTTTCCGGCGTGGCCCTCGGAAGTTAAGCCCGGATTTATTGCCTCTGCCCCCGTGCTTTATTCCCACCTTGGTGTGGTTGCTCCACAAAATAACGCCATCGAATATCAGGATCTACTGCACTTAATGCTTAACCATAAAATGGGTGTGGTAGATAGCTATGTTTACCCTGATAGCGTGCAGCATTTAATGGATGCTGAGGCTGATAATATTGTCAAAGCAGCAACAGACTCGGCCTTGTTAGCGCTACTCACACAGCACAATATCGATGTAGCGATAACGGATCCTCTGGTGCTGGATTATCTGGCCAGTCAGCAGGGGATAGCAAAGCCCGAGGTGATTACGCAATTTGTGGATGTACCTTTGGTACTGGCCATGCGTGATAGTGTCGATAACCTGCACGCGGTTAATGTAATGGCCGATTTGTTTGAGCAGAAAACCGATGTTCAAGCCAGATTTGAGCGCCCGGCCAGTGTGTTGATTTCCTATTTTGAGCATCCTTCAATCGCACCTTTTGTAGAATTAATTAAAGGTGTGTATGCCGATTTAGGTATAGCCACCCGTCTGATGCCCGTGCCCGCTAAGCGTGGCCTGATGTTATTGGATGCTGGTGTAGTTGACGCTGATGTGATTCGAATCTCGCAAAACGTGACTGAGTTCGAGAATATTATTGTGGTAGAGCCACCTTTGGCGGATGTCGAGCTGGCGTTGGTGTGTGTACCAAAGGTGCCTTGTAACCGGCAGGTGTTAGGTGATCCCAATGCCCGTATTCTGACGTCCTTAGGCAGTATGCTGGCACTGGAGCAGTTTGATATTCAGGCACAAATGAGTTCCAGTGAGAATTTGCAGGGGATTCTGGAAATGCTGAAAAAGCAGCATGTGAAATACGCCTTATATGGTTTGACCGAGAGTCTGCGGGACGAGTTAGCGGACGACTTTCAGGTGGTGAATTTACGTAAGGTGAGGCTGAATCATGTGATCAACAAAAAATACGCCCCGATGTTACCGGACATCCAGCGCGCGCTGGAAGGCCGGCTCATCTACCTTCAAAAGTAGTTCAGACTTTGGCAGTGAGGGCCGCAAAGGCCTGACGATTCTCATCCAGCCCTGTAGCGATAGCATCAATCGCCTGAATCTGTTGCCACCAGTGTCGCAAACCCGGAAGCTCAGCAAGTAAATCGTTTGGCTGGTTTAGCGCCGTTAAGGTCATTTCTGCAAAGAGCCAAACGGGTGCCATGGCGATGTCAGCCAAATCCAACGCACGTTCACCTAATTGGGGCTGGATTTGCCAGAGTCTTTCGCCCTTAGTAACAGCGCCTTTGAGTTCTTGATATGCCGCTTTTATGTCGACACCCGGTACCCCAATGAGCGGTTTAAACAACGGAAAAAGTGCCGGGGCCAGATGTAAATCTGTGTATCTGGCGCGTACTGACATTCTGGCTTTTTCAATCGCAGAGGCTGGTGCGAGGGGCTTGTCAGGGAACTGCGTCTCCAGATATTCCATGATACTCCAGGACTCAGGTAGCACTTCACCATCGTCTAATTCCAGTAACGGAATTTTTCCTAACGGATAACGGGCGAAAAATTCGGGGGTGCGCAGAGGCACCGGCGGTGCTTCAATTGCCACCTGTTCGGCATTAATACCTTTATAGTAAAGCTGCATCCGCACACGAGTGGCATAGGGGGATAAATTAGAGCTGTAGAGTTTCATCTTTACATTCCTATTAAATGCATGCCGAGGGCGGCGTTAACCAATAAGCCTGCCCAGATGAAGTAAACAAAGGGACGTACTTTGGCCAGACTGGCATTCATGATGGCGTCAGTACTATCGCTTACGCCGTCTTTAAGCATGTTTCCAAACGCAGGACCAAAGGGCTTTAGTCCCATTCGGATCCCTAAACCGGCACTTACCAGCAATGCAAACATGATTAGCTTGTAGGCCAGCCAGTCAGCCAAAATAAAGCCGTTGTCGAGAAGCGTATTCAGCGCCACGGCTAAACAGGACGAAATCACCACAATGCGAAGCACTAAATCGATGCGTCCCAACAGCTGATTTAGCTTACCTGCGTGGCTCAGGTGAATGCCGAGTACCAATGCAAACCAAACCAAGCATAAACCCCAGATCAGAACGATAGCCCAGCCGGGTAGGGGCATTAATCCGAGTTTGGATGCCAGATGGATCCCAGGGGCCAGAATCATTGTCATGCATAATCGCGGGCCTTGATCGACGCCCATCATAATGGTCATCGCCGTGGCCCGCTGTTGAGCACTAAGCCCAGGTTTGGTCACGAAACGTGACGCATAAAAAGTTCCTAAATCGCCGCCCAGCCAATACACAAAGAACAGGATATGCAGCAGCTTCAGCAGTAATAATTCCGTCATCTTATTGTCCTGATTGATTTTTTTACATATTACCCTTGCTTTTTGTAATTAACAATATAATGTTATAGCAATATGTCTTTAGCCATTAAGAGGAGATGTTGCTAACGCAAGGGGTATAGCTTTTTGCTATAGGGATAAGAGAAAAAGATGAAATTTCAGCCGAATTATTTATGAATTATTGATATATCATTTAGATAGAGTAAGCTGGCAGTTTTTCCTACCCACCTTGACCACTTGGGCAACAAACGAGAGATATGAGCGTTATGGCATTAGAGCAATTGTTGAAAGATCCTCGCATTAAAACGGCTTTAAGTTCAGATTTTCCCGCACCGCTTTATCATCAGGTGTATCTGTTTTTAAAAGAAAAAATTCATTTGGGTGAAATTGGTTTTGGCGAAAAAATGCCAACCGAGCATGAAATTTCCGAAGCCTTTGGGGTATCTCGTATTACTGCCAAGCGTGCCATGGATGAGTTAGGGTCTGAAGGCTACATTAGTCGCCAGCGCGGTAAAGGCTCTCACGTCACCTATAAAAATCGTTCTGAACAGGTGAAAGCGCCGTTAAGTGGCTTCCTGGAAAGCCTGCAAATTATCGGGAAAGACACCACGGTTAAATCCCTGGATTTCGGAAAGCAACAACCGCCAATGGATATTCAGGAGCGTTTTGGGATTAAGCCCGGTCAGGAGCTGATCCGTTCCGTTCGTTTGCGTTATGCCGGTAAAATTCCCTTTGGATATTATGTCAGCTGGACCCGCGATATTGGTCCAAGCTATAGCGAAGAAAATATCCTGACGACATCGCGTATGGATATCCTGAAAAGCTCAGGAATCGCTCTGGGCAAGGTCGATCAAACGGTGTCGGCCACTTTGTCGAATTTTGATACGGCGACCATGCTGGAAATTCCTGTCGGTCGGCCATTGTTGGTGCTGGATCGCTCTATGTATGACGCAGATGGCGAGTTGATCGATCATATGTTTGCCCTGTATCGCCCAGACCAGTACCAGTTCAAGATGCAATTCTCAATGAAATAAGGACGCGTTATGAAACGGATCTGGGGCCTGGTTGGCCTGTTGGCGACAGCACCTTTAACTGCCACTGAATTAACCCTGACCTTTAATCAGTTAACCGAAGAAAAAGGCCAGCTAGTGGTGCAGGTGTATAATTCTGATGATACCTGGATGTCGGATGAAAACAGTGAGATGGTGTCGCGCACTGTTTATTCTGCGGCCGATCTCATTGCAGCTCCTCAGGTAACATTAGAGTTAGCTGATGGTGAATATGCGGTGTATGTGTATCAGGATCTGGATTCAAATAACGAGTTAAAGACCAACTGGATTGGTATCCCGCGCGAACCCATTGGGGTTTCGAATGATGCCAAAGGCAAGATGGGCCCTCCTTCCTGGGATGATGCTAAATTTGCCTTTGATGCTGAGCATGCCAGCCAGAGTATTACTATTAAAGCCCTGTAAATCAGGGCTTTTTTAATGAGGTGGAACGACTGCGCTAGCCACAACGGCGTTAAACGACTTTTCAAAATCCTCATTTACGCCATGTAAACTCCGGTTTTTCAAAGACGTTTGCCTTGTTGTAGCGTCGCTCGTAACGTTCCCAGCTTTTTTAATGAGGTGGAACGACTGCGCTAGCCACAACGGCGTTAAACGACTTTTCAACATCCTGCCTTATGCGTTGCTCTTTCCTGCTGCACGAGAAATTTTTATACAGAATAGTTGCTATTAGGTAAGCTAAGCGTCTGTTATCAAAATAAAAAGGACGTTTATGAAAAACGCCATCAAACTGGCTGTGGCGCTGGGCACAGCGATGCTGTCTACCTTTGCCGGTGCTACTGAAAAGGCAACAATCGTGCATGATTTGGATGCAAATATCAGCTTTCAGGCGGTCAGCCGAATGGGGGAGCGAGTATGGGCAAGCGGTACGAAAGGGGCTGTGTATACCAGCGATGATGATGGTTTGCACTGGCGGAAAGTGCCTGGCCCAGTGGCGTCAGAGGCGTTGCAATTTCGTGATATCCAGGTATTGGAAACGGGTCGGGTAGTGTTAATGAGTGCCGGCGAAGGCGATAGCTCACGACTTTTTTATTCTGATAATAGCGGCGCACACTGGCAGGAAACTCTGCGCGGCCAGCAAGCCAGTACCTTTTTCGATTGTTTTCATATTAATGCGCAGGGTGAAGGCTGGTTGTATGGTGACTCAGATAGCGACGGCTTGTATTTGCTGCACACAGACAATGCCGGACAAAGCTGGCAGCGCACATCTGCAGGTATCGCAGCGCAACCGGGAGAAGGGGGCTTTGCCTCCAGCGGGACCTGTGTAAATGGCAGCAATTCAGGTTGGCTAATCGGGACGGGCAATGGCCCACAGGGGCGGGTGTTAAGTTATGAAAATGCGAAATGGCAAAGCCTGGAAAGCCCTTTAGCGGGAGGCGAAGCCTCGGGGATCTTTTCCGTACAACCCAGCGTGACGGGCCTTTATGCATTTGGCGGTACCTTGCAAACCAAAGATCACGCCGCCCTGGCATACCATTATGATGAGACATCAAAACATTGGCGGTCATTACCACCGCCGCCTCTAAAAGGCGCCATTTACGGTTCGGCCATAGTTGAAGCTAAAGGGGCGGAGCAAGTCTGGATCGCTAACCCCGATGGAGTTGCCTTTTGGCAACCTGGGATGGATGCATGGCAACAGGTCAGTCAGCATGAAATTTGGAGCCTGACCTGTGATGCGGGCAAAAGTTGTATTGGTGTAGGCAAGCAAGGGCGCATCGAACGCTATGCGTTGGCAAATCAACCTTAGCCTAATAAGATTGACTGGCGCTTATTCTATTGTGCCGCAGTAAATAGATGGCGCCACCGGCAATCAGGCCGAGGGCGCTGCCAATCACAATATTCAGCATGCGAGTCTGCAACACTAATTCTGCCATGCTATGGCGTTGGCTGGCTTCCGCAAAAATCACCGTCAGTGGTGTAATGAAGACTACCGCCAGGGCGTAGTTACGCACCACTAACACTTCAATCGCAAATTGCAGGAAGAACAATAATGCTGCCAGTACCCACAACGCTGGCTGGTAACTTAAAATCCAGGCACTGACAAACATCCCCAGAAAGGTTCCTATGATCCTGTGTAATTTACGTTGCCAGATATGGCGGGTGTTGTTGCCCTGCATCACCGCAGCACAGGAAATCATGATCCAGTGGACGGAATTCAATCCATACAGATGTGCAATGGCGTAACTGGCTCCCATGGCCAGGCCCATGATCACAGACTCTGCTAACAACTCTCTGCGTCGAAATGGCGGCACTGGTGCAGGGGCCGTCTGCTGATGTTTAAACCCTTTAAGTGTGAGGCCATAACCTAAGCCGAGCAGCAAGGCCCAGACGTTGCCGCATGCAAACAGTAGCAGAGGGGCTGACATCTCCTTCGGGGGAATAGGCATAGCCATCGCAACGGTAAAAATCATAATAAAAAAGAAGTACCCGGGCGGCATCACTTGCAGGCGTTTGCACAGGTAATAAATGGCAGCGGTGATTAAGGTACTGGCGATGGCACTTATCCAGCCCATTCCGCCAAACGTGAGCCCCAGCACAAAACAACACAGAAACCCGAGAATGCAAAACAGCAGTTTTTGTAGTTGCGCCCAAAGGTTGGCGTGAACAGGAAAGTAAATGAGTAGCAGGGTTCCCATGGCAGCCGTGACACCATCGGCAAATCGTCCGGTTAAGGCGCCCAGTAAGGCAGGCAGAAAGACACCCAACGCTGTGACGAGAGGTAAATGCCATTGACGTGCTGACGGTTGGATCTCGAAAAAGTGCCCAAATGCCTGCTGGATAAACTGCTTAACTGACATAATTACCTCACTAAATTAGCCTGCTAATCGTAGCATTTGGAAACAGGAGATTCGAAGTAGGAAACGTGAACTGCCCATGACTTAATATGAATTTAGTGGAATGTATGCCCTGATGGAAATGAATGAGGCAATCTGACTTTGTAGCGTCGTTATAATAGCTGGCAGATTTTTCAGCATTGATGCTGCTTGTTTAATTTCTCTCCCGGCTTATTTTATTAAGTTATTAATAATCAATTTGTTAAGTCATTAAGTTTAGTTAAGTTCATTGTCTGTATCGGTTAATTAGCCTGGCTAAGCATCTACCTTTTTTGCTCCGCTTTTTTAAGTCAAACGTCTACAAAAAATCTACCTTTAGACCAATTCACCAATGGAATGTAGCTAGTATGTAAACAGCTTCATTGGCTGGGATAGATATTAACCACATCAATGTTCTGACTAAGAAGCTGTTCTCTTTTTACAACGGCACCTGCCAATGATCGTTGTAAATGGGGAGAGTGTTGAATTGGAGTTTCTAACGTTTCATCGCCGCATTGATCGCGACGAGAAGCACATATGCTACAAAAAAAATAAAACAAGGAGATCACATGCGTAAAATCCCTTTAGCGATTTTTGCAGCTGCCGCCCTTTCCTCTGCAGCAAACGCACAAACAACTGATTTTAAATTCGGTGGTTTCGTTAAGCTGGACGTAATGGCATCTAAATATAACGACGGTACTAAATACAACGGAAGCGAAGCTTACAGTGTATTGAGTGACTATTATGCGCCTCAAGGTATCCCCACAGGTGGTGAAGCCAGTGACCTGACCTGGGATATCCATGCGAAAACATCTCGTTTTAACCTGAGCTCCACCACTAAGCTGGATAACGGTAAAACAATCAAAGCCTTCTATGAAGTTGACTTCCTGACCGGTGGCGGTAACGAGCGTGTTTCTAACTCTTACTCTCCACGTATGCGCCATGCGTTTGTAAGCTACGACAATGTATTGGCCGGTCAAACCTGGTCTACCTTTATGAACACCTCTGCATTGCCAGAAGTGGTTGATTTTGTAGGTCCAACTGAAGGTATCGTATTCGTACGTCAGGGCCAGATCCGTTACACCGCAGGTGATTTCCAGTTCTCGGTAGAAAACCCGGAAACTCAGGTGGCATACGAAACCAGCGAAACTTCTGTTGCTAAAACGCAAACAGATGCTGCGTCTATTCCTGATTTCGTTGCCCGTTATAACTTCAAAGCCGGTGACCACTCATTTGCCGTGTCTGCCCTGGCGCGTCAGTTAAAATATGAGGATGCCGCAAACGACATCAGCGAAGACACGATGGGCTTCGGTTTTAACTTCTCAGGTAAAATGAAGTTCGGTATGGATGATCTGACGTTCAGCTATACCTACGGCGCTGTTGGTCGTTACGTAGGAACTAACCTGGCACCTGATGCATATATGGATGTCAATGGTGATATCGAAGCCATTGATACCACGTCAGCTTTTGTTGGTTACCGTCATTTCTGGACCGATACAGTGCGCAGCAGCTTTGTGTACTCTTACTGGTCAGCCGATACGGACGAGTATGCACTGATGAGCAGCTACCTGAAAGAAACGAGCAGCGTACGTGCCAACGTCATGTGGTCACCTGAGAAAAACTTTACTTACGGTGTGGAACTGAGCCACGCAGAAGTGGAGAAAGCCGGTGGTGCGGAAGGGTCTATGGATCGTCTGCAATTCACCGCTAAATACGCGTTCTAAGAACGACTAAAAAGAACGTTTTTCACGTGCCTCCAGACTAATTGTTAGTCTGACCGAGCCCTGCCTTCACCGGCAGGGCTTTTTTTATAAGCAGCAAACTACTGCGCTTGAGACGATTCGGGGCTACTCTAAAACTTGAAGTATTGTATTAATTATCTACACTCTGATTTATTAAGCATAAATAAAATATATAAACTTGAAATTAAAACCGTAAAAATACTCTAGGTGGCAGTAAAAATAGTATTAAAGAAAGGAAGCTTTTATGAAGTTATTTTTAATGTCGCTGTTAGTCATAAGTAATCCGCTATATGTTCTTGCCGCAACACAATCAGTAGAAATGACCGAAAAAGTAAAACGGGATAACGCTGATAAAGTAAAGCAGAATAACACTGAAAATGTTTCAACAGACTCTGAGTTTTACAGTAAATTTGCTCAATGGGGTGATAACGAAATTCTTTTTCGTTATACAGATACCAAAGGAACAGGAAGACATGCCGATGTTAGCCTAGGGTTTCGTTATCTGATGACTGATACACCTATACCAAAAGGTGATAAATCAGAAGATGCCTGGGCAATTGCTTATCAGGGCGAATTTGATTTTTTTGCTCTAACTCGAAATTCCAGTCCCGTTGTCACCACCAGACACAATCCCAGTATCTTTTATACTCGCATGTGGGACCCAGACAAATTAGGTCTTTCATCGTGGTTTATATCACTAGAACATGAATCTAATGGTCAGGTAACGGATACTCAAGCGCGTTTGGATGCTGAAATTAATGGTTTTCGTACCGACTATGAGAATGACAATGACGTTTCCGAAGTCGATATATTTGAAATGGCGCAACAGACAATAAGTAGGTCAAACAATTTCTTTGGCGTTGGAGTTAATTACCAAATTGATGGAGTACAGGATAGTAAGTCATTTTTTTATTTTCTGAAGCGCATCCACATATTTGCTAAATTTCGTTACCAACTCGATAAAGAACCTGAAGACTCGATATGGTGGCAACTGGAGCAAAGTGCCCAACTAAAAGATTATGTTGGCACCGAATTGGATCTTAGTTCGTCATTTGATATCGGAGACATGAAAAGTTCCGTGCGCCTGACTTATCGAACAGGTCAATTATTGGATGCTAATCCTTTCAAAAAACATACGTTTGACCTCCGTTATTATATCGATGTCCCGGTCGGACGAGTAGTCTCTCGTGTTTTTGATTGGAAGAGAGCGGAATTATTCGCGATACCCTTAGTTTTTCGATATCACCACGGGTACTTAGACGAGTTATATAATTATTCTCAAGAAATCAGTTACCTGGCTATTGGTCTACATGCCAGATATTAATATCGAAACGCTATTTTTTAGATTGATTTTTCAACGGCGGTTATCGCTCTTTCGCGGCAAATTTAGCACCCGTCAAAATATTTAAAAAATAAGTGTAATTAGATTTTGAATTGTTGATAAAGTGATCATTTGGTTCAAAAATCAACCGTCTCGGAGTTTAAAGACACAACAATGTGAACCAATAACCACTGATAAAGGGACTTACGATGAAACAATTAATACTAATTTTTATACTTCTATTAGCTACATCTCAAACACACGCCGACAGTACAGATAAAATAGCCGAAGGTGTCACAGATTTTTTAATCGAAAGAGCCGATGCAAACGCCCTATATACGTTTGAAAAAACATTATTAAGTAGTAAATACCTAGAGTGTATGCTACCAAACACATATTCTACTTTAAAGGTCGTCAGTGCGACCGGAATTTTTACTTCGCAAATATCAAATAAAGTGATTTGGAAAGATTTGTTAGAGAAAGATTTAGAAAAAATTCGGGAAAATATTGTGTGGCTCGCAGATAATGTTGATCAAGTGCTAAATTGTAAAAATCTTGTCAAAGAGAAAGAGAAAGAGAAAGAGAAAGAGAAAGAGAAAGAGAATCTTATTGGTAAGAAAAAAATTCTGATGACGAACAAAAAAGTAAAAGTGAACTATCCACGCCTACCGAAATCAAGGACACTGAATTATCTGATATTATTAAAAACAACATAACTCGTTCTGATTCGACGTATATCAATACTTTGCAAAGTACATTTTCAAAATTTACACCTACACCTACACCTACACCTACTCCTACATCCTCAGCAAACAAAAGCCTAACTGCAGAAATATTGAGCGTATTATCTTTAGTACAAAATCTTAAACCCGACCTCCTTGACAATCCCACATTTGTAAAAACAAGCAAATATATATTGTTCTTCTCTGAGTTGGCTGACAAAGGTGATGACGCAAAAGCAGTAACTAATATTTTGAAAACATACACAATGCCAGCTGTCAGTTACTATGCAAAGCGTGAAGCTGGGCGTCATTTTATGGTTACCTCATACCTTGGAACCAATTACAGTCTCGGTAAAAGTGACTTTGACAATAGTACAAATTTAAATATATATGCCCCAATTGGATTAGAGTATTCTTTTGGTTGGTGGAATATGAAGTATATGGATTCACTAAGCATAATGGTGGCACCGTTTGATTTCGGGTACCCGGTTAGCCTGAAATTAAATGGAATTGAAGAAGATGTGGAGTTAGATGAACTAGTTGCACCATCCCTCACAATTTCCGCAGGTGTAAAAGACCTACCAATTACCTATGGTTTTGGCTATCAAAAAGGGGTAAAAATAAAAGATACAGACGAGGAGGAGAATAGAGTGTTTTTCTTCGTCGCTTTTGATATGCCATTGTTCGATCTCTTTTAGAAAATATATAGCTGGTTGAAGGTATCAAGCAGGAGCTATGGGGAATATTGCTAGCGTATAACCTAGTCAGGGTGGAGATAAGTCGTATCGCCAAAGAGGCAAACGTGTCGCCGCTTAGGATCAGATTCGTGATGGCACTGCGTGATATACAAGATGCAATATTTTTGTGTGCGATCGCTTCCCCAGGGACAATTCCCAAAAAGCTGAAGGCGATGAGAGAAAAAGTGAAACGCTACATTCTCCCTGAAAAAAGAAAACGGCCCAAAAGTAGGACCGTTCGCATGTCTAAAACCAGATATACCATTCAATCAAAACATGCTTAACTGAATGGTGTTAGCCCGAAGGCGGTTTCATTACTCTTACCCTACACATCAAGAGTAAAAGGGGGATTACTCGGCAGCCATTTCCTGGCTACGGGCGACCGCGGCTGCGACGGCCTCGGCCATTACGTTGGCCAGACGACCATCCTGCATAAAGACATTCAGTGCAGCAAAGGTGGTGCCGTTGGGGCTGGTCACTTCTTCACGCAACGCGCTCAGCTCACGTTGCTCTGATTCAATCATATGGGCGGCACCAATCAGGGTGCCGACAGCCAGTTGCTTGGCCAGCTCGGCGGGCAAGCCTGCACGTACGCCGGCCTCAACAAAGCATTCGCCAAAATGGAACACATAGGCTGGGCCACTGCCACTCACGCCAGTCACGGCGTGCATTTGTTCTTCGTCTTCAACCCAGTAAAAGGTGCCTACGTTTGAGAACAGGGCTTCGCTGTCGGCTTTTTGCTGAGGGGTGACTTTGTCGTTGGCACAGCCAACCATCACACCTTTATTGATCAGGGCCGGGGTGTTTGGCATCACGCGCACTGTGCCATGATTGCCGGGCAGAGCCGTTGCCAGGGTGGCATTGGTAACGCCAGCGGCGATAGAGACCAATACAGAATCATCATGAATGTAAGGCGCTGCGGCAGGCAGTACTGCTTTGGCCAGATTCGGTTTTAAGGCGAACATCACGAAATCGAAACGCACGCTGGTGTCGACTTTACTGATGTCATCGACGGCGTTGACGCCGTAAGCGCTGACAAATTTATCCAGAATATCCTGGCTACGATCAACAATGTAAATGTTGGCCGGATCCATGTTGTCTTTGAGCCAGCCATTGACGATGGCACCGCCCATACGGCCTGCGCCAATGACTAAGATTTTCTTTGCTTGTGTGTTAGACATGTCTACGTTTTCCTTCATTGCGTGGTGGCAGTGCCACATCAATATTTGCCATCAAAGATGGCGTCATAGCTGTCTGTTCACCGCTAATGCACATGCTAAAGGGATGCGTTGTACACTAAGGGCAATTTCACCAAAAACCCTGTTCCGATATTGGGGAATGGCTGGAGACGAAGCAGCCATCCCGGGCTTAGAGTGAAAAAGGCTGGCACATGCCAGCCTTTTTTCGGTTTGCTTGACCTTAGAAAGGTCAGATAAACCTTATTCGCTTGCTGCGATCAGGCTGGCGTTTCCGCCGGCAGCTGTTGTATCGATACACAGGTGACGTTCCAGCACGAAGCGCTCAGGAGAGTTTTGCTCTGTGATCAGAGGCAGTAACACACCATCGCGGGTCGCCAGGGCTTCACGGTAGCTGCGCAGAGTGGTTTCATCGGCCACACTGACAATTGCATTGATACCTTTTACTTGCGCCAGAGCATCCGCTTTTACCAAACCATCCACTGCCACGACTGGCAGGCCAGCAGCAACGGTTTTAGCAAAGGCTTGCGTTGCGCCAGGGACGACAACGACAACACTGTTACCCTGAGCAAGCGCCGTGTGTGCCTGTTGGGTGGCACTTGCCACATCCGGGCCTAAGCACAACACCAGACCACGCGGGAAGCACGACAGACGGTTTAATTCGCCTGTAGGACCGGGCATGTGTTCAACGTGCTCACACAGGTCTTTTACCTGGCCGCTGAACAGGGTTTGCAGCTTAGCGCTACGCTCACTGTCACTGGCCCAGTGGGTGGCAGGTACCTGATTAATGGCATGCTGTAATGTCCCGGCTTCAATGTCACCCGCAGCAGCAGGCGTCAGGCGTGTGCTGGTGTCTGTGTGCATAAAGCGGCGCACGTACATTGGACCACCGGCTTTCGGGCCAGTACCCGACAGGCCTTCACCACCGAAGGGCTGAGAGCCAACAATGGCACCAATCTGGTTACGGTTAACATAGATGTTGCCGACTTTGATACTGTTGACGATGCGCTCAACGCGGCTATCGATACGGGTATGCAGGCCAAACGTCAGACCGAAGCCTTTGCTGTTGATGGTGTCAACTACCTTTTCCAAATCTGCCGCTTCAAACGTGGCGATATGCAGGATTGGGCCGAAGATTTCTTCTTCCAGCTCTTCAATACCCGTTAGCTTGATGATGGCTGGCGATACAAAGCGACCTTCTGCTGGCACATCAATGCGTTTCAGCAAGCGACCTTTGGCAGCAAATTTCTCTACGTGACCTTCGATTTTGGCTTTAGAGGCGTCATCGATAACCGGGCCAACGTCAGTACTCAGTAACCAAGGATCAGATACGACTAACTCATCCATGGCACCCATCAGCATTTCAATCACATGGTCTGCAATATCTTTTTGCAGATACAGCATACGCAGGGCAGAACAACGCTGACCGGCACTTTGGAAGGCAGAGGCAACCACATCACGTACTACCTGTTCTGGCAGGGCGGATGAGTCAACGATCATGGCGTTCAAACCACCTGTTTCAGCAACCAGCGGTGCATCCGGGGCAATGCCTTTGGCCATTACGCCATTGATGCGCTGGGCTGTTGCTGTTGAACCGGTAAAGCAGACACCCGCAATGCGGCTGTCAGAGGTAATCGCTGCACCAACAGTAGAACCACCACCAGGCAGTAACTGCATCGCTGCTTTAGGTATACCGGCTAAGTGCATTAATTCAACAGCACGGGCGGCAATCAATGCAGTCTGACCTGCAGGTTTGGCAATAACTGCGTTACCTGATGCCAGGGCAGCTAACACCTGGCCGGCAAAAATGGCCAGTGGGAAGTTCCAGGGCGAGATACAAGAGATCACACCACGGGCAGTGCCTGCTGTTTGCTCACGCTCAGCTTCGTTGGCGTAGTAAAGAGCAAAGTCTACCGCTTCGCGGATTTCCGCCACGGCATCCATTTGGTTTTTACCTGCTTCACGGGTAGCCAGAGCAAACAATTCAAAGCTGTATTCTTCGAACAGATCGGCAACTTTACGTAAGATCACTGAACGTTCTTGTTGGCTAACCGCAGACCATTCTGCGAAGCCCTGCTGCGCCGCGGCAATGGCCGTTTCGATGTCCTGGGCAGAGGCGTTTGTTACCTGACCCACGATATCGTTCGGATTAGCTGGGTTGATCACGTTATCAACCTCAGCACCTTCGACGTTACCGGCAATCATAGGTACAGCTGTCCACTGATGCTTTTTGAATACCTGACGGGCTGCGTCGAAATTCGCAAACGTCGTCGCATGTGTCCAGTCCCAACCAATAGAGTTGCGACGGCCTTCACCATAAAGATGTTCAGCGCGGGTAATATTTGGGTTGCTGATATTCGCACCCATCGCTTCGATGGTCGCGATTGGATCGCGGGCGATCTCTTCCGGGCTGATGCTGTGGTCAACAATCTGGTTGACGAATGAGCTGTTCGCCCCGTTTTCCAGCAGACGACGCACCAGATAAGCCAGCAGATCTTTGTGTGCACCCACTGGCGCATAAATACGGCAACGGACTTTTTCTTTGCTTACGGCGATTTCATGCAGTGATTCGCCCATACCGTGCAGACGCTGGAATTCGAACGCGCCTTTGTCGGTCGCCATGTTCAGAATTGATGCCATAGAATGCGCGTTGTGGGTTGCGAACTGAGGATAAATACGGTCAGTCATCCCCAATAGTTTGCGTGCACAGCACATGTAGCTAACATCACTGTTTACTTTGCGGGTATAGACAGGGAAGCCATCCAGGCCCATGACCTGAGCGCGTTTCACTTCTGCATCCCAGTAAGCACCCTTCACCAGACGCACCATGATGCGGCGGTTTAAACGGGTAGCGGTAGCATACAGCCAGTCCAGTACGTGGGCAGCACGTAAGCCAAACGCCTGTACGACGATACCGAAACCGTCCCAGCCTTCGAGTTGCGGGTTCGACAGCACAGCCTCGATGACATCTAAAGAAATATCCAGACGGTCAGCTTCTTCGGCGTCAATGTTAAAGCCCATGTTGGCGGCCTTGGCTTTTAATGCCAGTTCCAGTACGCGCGGCACCATTTCTTTCATGACACGCGCCTGTTGACCAAACTCATAGCGTGGGTGCAGGGCGGATAACTTGATTGATACGCCAGGGTTTACGCGGATATCCGTGCTTTTACAGGCTTTAGCCAACTGGTCGATCGCATCGCCATAGGCTTTGTGATAACGCTGAGCATCGGCTTCAGTGCGGGCTGCTTCACCCAGCATATCGTAAGAATAGGAATAGCCTCGTGCTTCCAGTTTTGTGGCGCGTTTAGTCGCTTCTTCAATGGTACGACCCAACACAAACTGACGGCCCAATTCTTTCATGGCCTGATTCACGGCATTACGTACCAGTGGTTTGCCTATTTTGCGGATCAGGCTGCCCACGGTCGAAATCAAACCGGTTGTTTGAGTTTCATCGAAAATTTTGCTGGTGATCAGCAGACCCCAGGTTGAGGCGTTGACCAGAGCAGATTTTGCCTGACCCAGGCGGCCTTTCCAGTCACCTGAAACAACTTTGTCTTCAATCAGATCATCCAATGTGATGGTATCAGGTACACGAAGCAATGCTTCGGCCATGCACATCAGGGCCAAACCTTCATTTGTACTCAGACCGTATTCACCAAGAAACTTCTCCATCAAAGTGGGAGTAGAGTTGGCGCGCACGGTGCGAACCAGGTCAGCAGCTTTGGTGCTGATCTCTGCTCTTTCTTGCTGGGAAAAATTGGCAAACGTTAATAACTCACCAATGGTTTGAGACTCATCCGCCAGATAGTAGTCACGAATTCTGGTGCGAATGTCATTTGTCTCAACAGCTGCCACGTCTTGCTGCTGTCCCATAAGTCTTCTCCTCAAGGCTATTTTAACGGGCATATGGTATCAAAAGGCGTAGGTCAAAATTCCTTTAATAGAATTAATAGCGTTGTCTTTTGACTCTTTTTTATTTCAGTTTTAGACGCTATTTCCCTCTATTCCATAAAGAGACTTTTCTTTTCCCTATTTCGCTGTACCTAACTATTTACAAACGAGCAGAATTTTTGGAAAAGATTTTTATGGGAAAACTAACCGTATGATTTACAAATAAAAAAGCGGGCCAGAGCGGCCCGCTTGAATGGTAAATTTACTTCCGTCAGAAGTTTAACGAAATATCTTTGTGTACCGACTGGCAGCTGGCAACGGCTTTGGCCTGTTCCGGCAGCATATGCGGCTGTTGACGCAGGCCCATATTGAAGCGTATCTGTGCTTCAAAGGCCTGTAACTGGGGCAGCAACTCACGTTGCGCCTGTTGACGCCAGTTCAGTTCCTGGTGGTACAAGGCAATCGCTTCGTCCAGTAATGGCTGGGCGTCGTCCAGTCCGCCTTTTTTCAGTTTGCGACGAGCCTTAGACAGTGCCGATTTGGTGGGGTAGCCAGCGTCTAAATCACCAATTTCTTTTTCCAGCGCATACGTAAAATCATATGCGTCGGCCTTGTCCAGTGCTGTCAGGCTTTGTGTCAACGTATCCAGACGTGGCGCGAATGCCGCTAACTGCTCGGTAGCTGAAAGTTCTGTGATCAGGCGATTCAGACTGTCATACAAACCATCGACATTATTGCGATAGGCAAAGCGGGCTTTCTTCTCGTCATTTTGCAGGCCTTGATAGGCTTTATACTCAGCTTCCCATTGCGCTGGAATCAGATGTTGCAGCTGTTCTATCTGTGCTGGTATCTGCTGCAGTTGTTGATTCAGACGGGCTTTGGTGGCTTCGCTGCCTGCTTCATTTGGATCTAAACGACGCAGACGCTGACCGAGTTCTTCCTGTTGATTGGTCAGCTTGGCGATTTGGCGCTGAATAAAGCGAGCTTGCGTATGCAGGGCATAGTAATCGCTTTCGAAGGCGATACGCTGTTGTTCAGCACTGCGCACATTGGCGACCAGTTCAAAGGTTTTGCTCGATTGGGCTGCAATTTCACTGATACCGTGTTGAGTATCAATAGGTAAATAGGCAACTGGAGTCGATGCTAATGTCTGGATAGCCTGACGCAATGGGCCTTCATTTTCCGAGTAGTAATCGAATAGTACAGGCTCTAAACAGGCTTGCAGATTCGGGTTCATCGGCGGTGGTGCCGTATCCGAAAGCAGGTGACTGCGGGCGGGGAAGTAGTTGGTCAGTTTTGGACTGAATCCTACTATCACCATGGCCACGATTTGCAGGCAGATAAAGATCACAGCACCTTTATAGATATCCAGGGTCTTGATTATCTTAGGTGCTACCCCGCGTAAATAGAATAAGGCAAAGCCAAACGGTGGTGTCAGAAACGACGTTTGCAGGTTCATCGAAATCATCACGCCAAGCCAGACCGCGGTAATATTGGCTGAGGGATCTGCCAATAGAATGGGGGCAACAATGGGCACCACAACAACCGCGATTTCGATGTAGTCGAGGAAGAATCCCAACAGGAAGATCACCAGCATCACTACGGCGAACTGCATCCAGAATCCGCCCGGGATCCCTTGCAGGAAGTGCTTCACCAGTTCTTCGCCACCAAAGGCGCGAAATGCAGACGTCAGCATGGCCGCACCAATCATGATAATAAATACCATACAGGTGGTGACGGCAGTTTCACGCATCACGTCGGTTAAGATGTTTTCGACTTTATATACCCGGTAGATACTCCAGCCCACCGCGCCTAACAGTGCCATCGCTGCCAGTGCGGCCAGCACAATCGGCAGGCCTTCACCCGGCTGGATATCGCGAACGTTCAAATCAAACAGGCTGACCAGAACTCCCAGAATCACCACGGAACTGATAGCAATAATGGCAGGATAGAACTGGCCTTTGCGTTTGCCCACCAGACGATAGCTTCCCATGATTAGCGCTCCGACGGCACCTATGGCACCGGCCTGGTTAACCGTGGCGACACCGGCAATGATAGATCCCAGTACGACAAAAATCAGGGTCAGTGGGGGCAACAGCGCCAGTGCGACCTTTTTAGCAAAATCACGGTCATATTTGCCTTCATATGGGACAGGCGGTGCCGACTCGGGTTTGAGCAGGGCATTCACCAGCATATAGATGATATACAGACCGACTAAAATCAGCCCTGGGATCATGGCACCCATGAACATGTCGCCGGCACTGGCTGAGGTAATGTCCAGGTGTGATGGCATAGTGAATTCGCCCGTGGCATTGCGGTACATTTCTTTGCGCAGATTGCTGGCCTGACTGGCGGCATTTGCTAATTGGTCAGCCAGGATGATCAGTACAATCGAAGGCGGAATGATTTGTCCCAGTGTACCCGAGGCGCAAATGGTGCCGGTGGCTAATGGCTTTGAGTAGTTATTACGCAGCATTGCGGGCAGGGAGATCAGTCCCATGGCAATCACAGTGGCACCAACGATGCCAGTTGTGGCTGCCAGCAGTGCGCCAACAATAATCACCGAGATGCCTAACCCGCCTGGGATAGGGCCGAACAGGCGAGACATGGCAACCAGCAAATCTTCAGCGATCTTTGAGCGCTGCAGCATGATCCCCATAAAGATAAATAGCGGCACCGCTATAAGTGTGTCCCGCTCCACATCCCAGTAAAGGCTGCGGAAGTTAGTGATGCCTGCAGAAAGCCATTGAACCGGGCCTCCTTCAGCAAAATAAGCGCTGGCGTCGCCAGCGAATAAGTAGCCGCAGAGTGCAGCCAGGCCAATGGCCAGAATGGCGGAACCCGGCAAAGCAAAGGCAACGGGGAAGCCGCAGCCCAGCGAGACCACCATCAGTAATAATAAAATAAGTAAAAACAGCAATTCCATCGATCAGCCTGTGAAGTTAAATGGTTTCGTCAGTGGGCGCGGGAAATTCTTCCGCTTTCTGAGGTTGGGTACCGTCGTCAGGCTCGCCATGCAGGTTGGCCACATTGGTCAACAGATAGCTGGCAAACTGAATGATCATCGATACAGCAAACACCACCAGAAACACCGCCATCAGATATTTCACATACATGCCGTACACACTTTGTGAGATTTCGAAGCTAAACAGTGGGCTGTTAATACTGCTACCTTTGGTCCACATGCCCAGTAGCAAAATCATCCAGCACAGGGGTAAACCCAGCAACGCGATACCGGTGATATTGCACCAGGCTTTGGCGTTGTCTTTGAGATGACCATAAAGCACATCCACACGCACATGACCTTCATCTATCAGGGTGTAAGCACTGGCAAACAAAAACAGGGCGGCATACCAGAAGCGAACTAAATCCCCCATAAAGGCTTGTTCGTAAGAAAAAACAAATCGGCAAATAACAATCAGAAACTCGGCCACTACCACCAATAAACTGAGCCAGATGAATCCAAGCGAGGAAGTCACCGCACTGATCCCAAAGGCGATAAGTGCCAGTGGAAAGTGTACATAGATGCCTCTGAATTGCGGACTGGCAAGGTTGGTACTGAGAGATTCTCCTACGACGGCTTCCAAACCACCTTCAATTCGCAGCATCGAAATCAGCATGTCGGTGAAACCGATCAGTAAAACAGCCCAGAAACAGGCGCGGATAATATAGCGGGAGAGTGTCGTCCAGATGGCTGCATCCTGACGTAAGCTTCGACTTTTTGTCATCAGGGTGTAACTGATTACGCCGAGAATGCCTGCGAGGTAGAAAAAGAATTGGTACATCCCCAGGTAAGACACCTGGCTGTCACCTTCACTGCTTGCCCAAAATAATTGAGGCACGCCCGGCCAGTCACGACCAAAGTTAAGGTAGTTATTGAGTAAAAATAACAGCGCTACCAAAGACAGGCTGCCGGCGATGATTCGCACACTTAGTCCAGAAACGCTAGGCGTAACAGGGCCATAGACAGGCGCGCTGAGCCCACTATCTTGATTGATATTTGTCATAAAAATTCTTCGAAACTAGTTCACTCGATTGCTCGGAGCAATACAGAGACGGGTAGCCTCTACGGGTTATAAAATGACCCGTTGGCGTTACCACATACAACAAAAGGGGTGGGCCGTACGGCACACCCCTTTTCCGTCTTTGAGAACTTATAAGCCAAAGATACGGTTACGTTGCTCCAGGTAAGCCTGGTCAGAGATCTTCGTCCAGCCACCCAGCTCTTCACGCGCAGCCACAAAGCTCTGATGAACTTTGGCAACTTTAGCGTCTTTGGTGACTTCTTCGTAAACCTCTGCCGCGGCTTCTGCCATGGCATCGTAGATTTCTTCACTGAAGTTACGCAGCTTAACGCCTTGTTCGTTAATCAGCTTGCTCAGTGACACACCGTTCATGGCGTTAAACTCTGAGTACATCATCTCATTTTCCATGGATGCGGCAGCTTCAATCAGCATTTGGTCAGACTTAGACAAGCCATCCCACCACTTCTTGTTCATGCCCAGACCCAGGATACAACCTGGTTCATGCATACCTGGATAGTAATAGTACTTAGTCGCTTCGTAGAATTTCATGGTGTAGTCGTTCCATGGACCTACCCACTCAGTCGCATCTAGAGCACCAGACATCAGGTTCTCATAGATTTGGCCACCAGGCAGAGACACAGGAGACGCACCCAGTTTAGCCATGATGTCGCCGCCGAAACCGGACATACGAATCTTCAGGCCTTTCAGGTCGTTAGGTGAATTAATTTCTTTACGGAACCAGCCACCCATATTGGCGCCGGTGTTTCCGCACATCAGGCTCTTTAAGCCGAATTGCGCAGAGACTTCATCCCACAGTTCCTGACCACCGCCGAAACGGATCCAGGCATTCTGCTCAGTTGCAGTCATACCGAAAGGTACGCCAGCAAAGTATGGAAATGCAGGGTGTTTGCCTTTCCAGTAGTACTCCGCACCGTGGTACATTTGGGCGTTACCGGACGCTACTTCATCAAACGCATCGAACGCTTTTACACGTTCACCTGCTGCAAAGTAGTTCACGATGATACGGCCGCCAGACATGGCTTCCAGACGTTTTGCAAATCGTTGTGCACCGGTACCCAAACCAGGAAAGTCGCGTGGCCAGGTAGATACCATGGTGATTTCGATTTTATCTTTTGCAATGGCAGGCGCTGAGAATGCACCTGCTACCGCAGCACCGCCTAATCCGGCCAGACCGGATTTCAGTAGCGTACGTCGTTCCATATAAATTTCCTCCAAGATTTTTATATTTATCGTTTTTGTGGCTGTCCTGAGATTTGCACCTCAGGTTGACACTTAGTCATGTTTATCAGCGCTTTTTATTATTTTTGTTTACTGATAAACCCTTAATCCCTGACTCAGCGATGGTACAGGGACTAAATTCTACTCACCCCGGTTCCCAGTGGGAAAACGGCATAAGTTGAATTCGTATTTTGCTTGGCTCGGTTAGGTTATCAGAGAATGGAAAGTGAAAGCGTTCATGAAAGGGAAAAGCGCATCGAAAATGGTCTTTTCGGAAGGTGTTTTTTAGTGAATAGGTCCATATCCTTCGCGTGGTGGTAAAAAGCTTGCTCAAATCGCATTTTTTATACGGAATTGTATGCACTTGTATGATTGAACAGTGCTGCTCGACTACCTTTGCGGCATCCTGACTTGTTTTTGCTTTCATTTGCGCCAGTTTCTGTACAAACAATCGCCGGTTTGTTTTCGGCCAAGCCATCACCTAGCTTAAGGACTAGTATATTCAGCATTAGATAGACTTTTTCCCTATTAGCGTGACACAGTGAGACTAATGCACTATATTCGCCGAAATTTGTAGTTGATATCATGTTTGCAGGGGGATGTTATGGAGACATTGGATAGATTAGATCGTGCGATTCTTAAAGAATTGCAGACGGACGCTCGGGTAACCATTACCGAATTAGCGTCTCGGGTTGGACTGTCTAAAACGCCCTGTCAGATTCGTATGCGCCGGCTCGAAGAGAACGGCTACATACTGGGATATGTGGCGTTGGTAGATCAGGGGAAACTGGGCGTCAATTACGTGACTTTCGTACAGGTGACGTTAAATAACACCAGTAGTAAAGCGTTGAATGCATTCAATAAAGCGGTACGTAAGATCGCCGCGATTGAAGAATGTCATATGATCGCAGGTGGTTTTGACTACCTGTTGAAGGTCAGAACGTCAGATATGGTGGCATACCGTGATGTACTGGCCACGGACATTTCTGCGCTGCCGCACGTAATGCAAACCAGTACCTTTGTGACCATGGAAATCGTCAAAGATGCAGATAGCAAATTTGAGCATGGTGAATAGCAAAAAGGCCATTTTCAGAAAAACTTAAAATGGCCTAAATACGCTAAATTTGTAGAAAAAAGCCGGTATCTTACCGGCTTTTTTCATTATTCTGGCAGGGTGATGTTGAGCTCAAGGACGCTGCAGTCGTCGCTGTTTTCCAGCTGCACTGTGACCTGATCGTCGGCGATTTCAACATACTTTCGGATCACCGATAAGATCTCCTGCTGCATCATCGGCAAGTAGTCTGGCTGGTTACGTTTGCGACGTTCGTGGGCCACAATGATCTGTAAACGTTCTTTGGCTACTGATGCTGAACTGGGTTTGTCCTTTTTCAGCAAGTAATCAAAAATTCCCATTATTTGCCTCCCAGCAATCGTTTCAATAAGCTCTTCTTCTGTACCTCAAGGAAGCGATGTGGGACGTCTTCTCCCAGTAGACGCTGCACGGCATCCGCATATGCCTGACCTGCTTGTGAGTCTTTATCCAGAATCACCGGCGTGCCCTGATTCGAGGCTTTCAGTACGGCTTCTGATTCAGGGATAACACCTAACAGTGGTACCGCCAGAATCTCTTCTACATCCGCCACACTGAGCATTTCTGCCGTGGCTACGCGCTCAGGGTTATAGCGGGTTAACAGCAGGTGCTCTTTGACGCTTTTTCCCTGTTGGGCTTTCAGCGACTTGCTTTGCAAAATACCCAGAATACGGTCAGAGTCGCGTACTGAAGAGACTTCAGGGTTGGTCACCACTACGGCCTCATCGGCAAAATACAGGGCCATCAGGGCGCCTTGTTCAATGCCAGCAGGAGAGTCGCAAATGATGAACTCAAAGTCTTTAGACAGATCGTTTAATACCTGTTGCACGCCTTCCATCGTCAGGGCATCTTTATCCCGTGTCTGCGAAGCAGGCAGGATGTATAAGCCCTCGGTACGCTTATCTTTGATAAGCGCTTGATTCAGGTTGGCTTCTTTGTTGATAACATTCACAAAGTCGTAAACCACACGACGTTCACACCCCATGATCAGGTCCAGGTTTCGTAGACCTACATCGAAGTCGATGACCACAGTTTTGTGACCAAGCAAGGCCAAACCTGTCCCTATGGCTGCACTGCTGGTGGTTTTGCCCACGCCGCCTTTACCTGAAGTTACAACAATTATTTTTGCCATCTGAATTTATCCTTGGTGAATCGGATTGCTTGCTAGTTCAATGGGGCAATTAGCAAAGCGTCATTATCTAAATAAGCCTGAGCGGGCTTTTTCCAACACTCAGACTGAATATTATCTTGCAGCACAAAACGACCGGCAATGGACAGTAATTCGGCTTCCAGTTGCTGACAGAAAATGCGCGCTTCCTGATCGCCCTTCACGCCTGCAAGGGCGCGACCACGCAAAATACTGTAGACGTGGATATTACCGTCGGCGAGGATTTCCGCACCCTCGCTGACCGGTGCCAGAATAATTAAGTCTGCGCCCTGGGCGTAAACTTGCTGACCTGAGCGTACCGGACGCTGAATGATTTTTGTGGGGCGCGTTATTTCGGCTGGCTCAACCTGGCTGACCGATGTCTTCGGTACCGACAAATCCTGCTCAGTCGCCTTGGATTCGGTGATATCTGACAATCCCAGTTCCGCCACGCAGCCTGCCAGCTGAGGATGAATTCCGCGCACAGCCATAGGTTGTAAGCCATGACGTCTGCATAGCTGGACTAATTGTGTGAGTTGTTCAGCCGTTAGTTCCGGCACTTGCAGCAAATTAAGAATAAGCGAGGAACGCTGAAAAAACTGGGGAGCGGAAGCCACCTTGGCAGCCAGTTGGGTATCAAATTCATCCGTATCAAACTGCACTACTTCCAGCACTATGCTGGTCAATGTGGTGCCTTTCATACGAAAGCAGGGCGTTGTCATGCCGATTTCCTGTGTTCAGCTTATGGATCCGCGCAGGGTCTGCGAAATAACGCGAATATAAAACCTCAACTCTATCAAAAAGCCCGCTAACGGCAACAGCCGCGCCCATGTTAATAGTTTGAGTGGTGTTTTTTTGTACGTTTTAGCATGAATTGCACTAAGAGAATATTATCGATAACTAAATTTCTGATTTTTCACTAGCTGGAGTGCAAACGTATGCATAATGTTTTGCAATCGTATTCATGGGAAGGGATTTTCTCTATATTGCTTGGTGAATAAAAGTGAAAAAATCATTTAGTTCATAACGTTAACTAATTTTGCGTAGGTTATTTACCTATTTCTTGCGCCAAATAGGTGTTGTTAACAGGTGTTGATAAAAATGTTTCTCATTTGTAGTTTTTGTTCTCGGGGAATACCTGAGATCGTGTCACTTCCGATGCAATGGTGGCGCTAAAACAGGCGTGATGCCACTCTCACGCCTGACATCCGAAACACACAGAGGCACGTCCCCATCATTGTCTCCCGCGGCAGGAGGCAGAACACATTGCGTTGATGCGCAAACAATAAAATGGGACACAAACACATGCCAAAATTAACCTTTACACGATGCTGCACACGCGCAGCGTTGATGTCATTACTTATGCTGATGTCACTCTCTCAGGCCAGGGCGGGGACAGCGTTCGTACACTTATTTGAATGGAGCTGGCCGGACATCGCCCAGGAATGTGAGGACTTCCTTGGCCCCAAAGGCTTTGATGCGGTACAAATCTCGCCGCCTCAGGAACATGTTGCCGGTACTTACTGGTGGACACGTTATCAGCCGGTATCTTTTACCAACCTTACCAGCCGAAGCGGTACTGAGGCTGAACTGCAGGATATGATTGACCGTTGTCATGCTGCGGGAGTGAAAATTTACGCCGACGTGGTGATGAACAACTGGGGCAGCTGGCAGGATGACGGCAATTATGGCTCCGGTGGTGATTACTGGGCACCGTGGAGTTACCCGGATTTAAGTGCGTCGGATTTTCATTCCAGTTGCACTATTTCTGATTACACCAATGCAGAAGATGTGTGGTACTGCGGCTTGTATGGCATGCCGGACTTAGATACCAGTGCCAGCTACGCCCAAAGCTACGCGGCCACCTACCTGCAAAAACTCTCAAATATGGGCGTAGACGGTTTCCGTATCGATGCCGCCAAACATATGCGACCCAGCGAAATTAATAGCATTCTTTCCCAAGCGGGTAGCCCTTGGGTATTTTTAGAAGTGATAGGTGCCAGTGGAGAAGCATCGGAAATTCAGCCGGATCAGTATACCTACATGGGGCTGGTGACCGAATTTGCTTATGGTACGGCGGTAGCTGGAAACTTTAATAATCAAATTAAATACTTAGGTGAACTGGGCACAGATTGGGGATTACTGAATTCTTCATCTGCCCTGGTCTTTATCGATAACCACGATCGTGAGCGCGGTCACGGCGGCAGCGGTAACCTCAACTACACAGACGGCGCCACCTACAATCTCGCCAATGTGTATATGCTGGCGTATCCCTATGGCTATCCCAAAGTGATGTCTGGCTATGCCTTTACCGACACTGACGCTGGTCCGCCATCTACCGGTCCGCAAAGTTGTGCCAATGGCGAGTGGGTGTGCCAGCATCGCTGGGGCAACATTGCCAATATGGTGGGTTTCCGCAATGCCACCGTGGATGCCTGGTCGGTCGATAACTGGTGGGATAACGACAACAACGCCATTGCCTTTGGGCGCGGAGCATTAGGCTTTGTGTTTATCAATAACGAGTCCTATACCGTTAGTCAGAGCTTATATACCGGCTTACCTGCGGGCGAGTATTGCGACATTTTGCGTGGTGAAGATGAATGCAGTGGCACGGTGATTAGCGTTGATAGCAGTGGCTATGCCAGTTTCAGTGTTGACGCTTACAGTGCTTCGGCCATTCATGTTGAAGCCATGGCGGATGGCAGCAGCGATGATGGTAGCACTGATGACAGTGGTGATGACGATAGCTTCACCAGTAACTTCAGTACGTTGTATTTCCGCGGTACCGCCAATAGCTGGGGTAGCACCGCCATGACCTTAGTGGCAGACAATACCTGGCAAGCCACGATCACCTTTGACGGTGAAGGCGATGACAGCGGTGATCAGCGCTTTAAGTTTGATTTATATGCCGATTGGGCCAGTAACTATGGCGATAACGATGCCGATGGCTACTTGGATCTCACCGGAGCGGACATTAGCACTGATGTGGTGGGGGAGTATCTGGTCACGGTCAACGACAGTGATCTCAGCTACAGCCTGACGGCGGTAAGTACCGATGACACCGACGACGACAGTACTGACACCACTGTTTACGCCCAAAGCTTCAGCAGTCTGTATGCCCGCGGGACGTTTAATGATTGGGGCTGCACGGCTCTGTCCTTAACCGCAGATAATACCTGGACCCTTGATATTGCCTTTGATGGTAGCAGCGACAGCAGTGGTAGCCAGCGTTACAAAGTAGATCTCTATTGCGATTGGTCGACTAATTATGGCGATAACAATAGCGATGGCTATTTAGACCAAACCGGTGCCGACATTTATACCAGCGTGACGGGAACCTACACCTTAACTGTGAACGACAGCACCTTGGCCTACTCGCTCGAATAAGCCATGACCAAAACGAGGCAGTGGGGCTGAGCTATTCAGCCTTATTGCCCCTTCTTATTGATATCACAACCTAACTAATCGTTGCTAAAGCAGGGTAAGTTTGTCGTCTGCCGCAGTCTGACTTTGGCGCAGTTGCCTGAGAGAAAATCATGAAACTAGCCAAAATTACGCGAAGCTTGGCCGTCGCAGGGTATCTTGCGTTGGCAGGCACAGCAGCAGCCGACAGGGCTGCAACCCATATTTACCATAACCATATGCCAAACTTCTGGCCCTACTATGATGTGACCCAATACGATGGTTTAGCCGTCGGGGATGCCATTCGTTATATGTATGACGGTCAGGTCAAACAGTTAAAAGAAAGCCCACCGTCTAATTACACCTATTACCTTCCTGGCAGCGGTGAGCCTATGCCTCACGATGATCTGGAAAGCTACTATTCCCACCATGCCAAAACCGGTGCTTACTTAAGTTGGCCGATGGATACCGCTATTGCCAATAACAGCAGTTACCCCTTGAGTTCCACACAGGTGACCATGTCGGCGGCGGTGATCAATAACGTACAAAGCTTTGCGGAACTGGGTAATCAGGATGGTTATAACAGCGGGTGGGGGGATTATTGGCAATCTACCTACAATAATTACCTTACCTCTAACAGTAATAAAGCCTTAGATCTGATTCATTTCACCGGACACCATTCCATGGGGCCTTTGGTGGGCAATGATTATTTTCTGAAAGATCTGATTTATCACAATGTCACCCTGAGTCAGAGCTACTTTTTAGACGGAGACTTTGTCTCGTCGAAAGGCTTTTTTCCTACGGAGCTGGGTTTTTCGGAGCGCATTATTCCGGTGCTGGCTCAGCTTGGGATTGAATGGTCGGTGATAGGCAATGTGCATTTTTCTCGCACCCTAACCGACTATCCTTATTTGAACGATCCAGGGGTGGATACCTTAACGTCGCCGCCCAATCGTGCTGATTTGCAAAACACCAGCAGCAGCGGTGAGTGGGTGTCGATTCAGATGTATAACGAAGCCCAAACTACTCACAATAAATTCCCGTTTGCTTCTATTCCTCACTGGGTGCAATACGTCGATCCTGATACTGGCGAGGTGAGCAAAGTGGCGGGCATTCCCGTAGAGCAAGCCAGTTCCTGGCAAGAAGGCTATTTATGTTCGGTAGATACCAGTGCTATTAGCGATTTTGATGACGAAGCCAGTGCCCTGGGGCGCACTCAATACTTTGTAATTGCCCATGATGGTGACAATAGCTCTGGTTGTGCTGGTGATGGCACGACTTGGTTAAATTCCGGTAATGTGACGTATGCCGATAGTGGTGTCAGCGCCATGGGGGTGAATGAATACCTCGCTGCTCACCCCATTCCTGATGATGACATAGTGCATGTGCAGGATGGCAGCTGGATTGATACCCGCGATTCATCGGCGGATCCGTCGTGGTATCACTGGCATTTGCCTATGGGCGTGTGGTCTGGGCAACTGAGTGATTTTAACTCGGCCCATGGCACCAGTTACGAAGCCTTGTATTCCGATAGCGGCAGTTTGCGCCAGCATATGCCGTCATTTGAATATGGTTACCATTATTTGGAACGTAACTTTGCCTTATTACAGGCGGCAGAAAACTACGCTAAAACCGCTGAGCAAATCTGGCTTGATAGTCATCCTAACTATTGGTCACCCAGCTCAACCTTAGATATCGAAGTGACCTATTCGGGCAACCAGCTTAACCCTTGGATGATGTCTTATCCGGTCAAAGGCGATGCAGATAATGACTATGCCGGTGGTGCGAACCCCGCGGAATTGGCCTGGTATTTCTTAATAGCGTCTATCGATTCAGGCTTTGGTTATTACGATGAAAACGAAGATGACAGCGTTAAACCCACCATTTCGTTTAATCAGTCGCTGTATTTTTCCGAGCCGTATGTGGACGCCAATATCGCCAGCGATGCCACTGGGCCCTCGGTATGGTGGCCACAGCGTTATCCTTATAATCCGGCCAGTGTAAATAACTCAAAAGCCGAAGGCTGGGCGACCATGTATATGGACAGCACGTGGGCCATTTACACCTATGCCTATGATGTCAGTGGCATGCAAAGTGTGGTGGCTAAAGTGCGAGTGCATGCCAGCACCAGTGCCGATCCCACGGATAAAACCTACCAGCTCTACGATCCTGTCGCCCACGCAGATGATGAGGATGTGAACCCAGATAATGTCGGCGAGTGGGTCAGTTATGCCATGTCGGAACGGGATTTGACGGCGGATATTAACGGTGTGTCCTGGCAAGCCAGTACCACGGAAGTGTTTGAAGTGGTGCCTGCACAAAAAATCGGTAATTTGTTTTATGTGTATCTGGATAGCTACCAAGAACAATTGCTTGATTACTATATTGAAGCCACTGACACCAAAGGCAATGTAACCAAAAGCCAAATCCAGCAAGTGTATGTGGGGGCAGGGCGTTATACCACGGAAGATGGGGTAAAGGTCGAAGATGCTAATGGTGACATTGAAGGCGAGCACGCCTTTTTCACCGACGGCGGCATCAGTAAAAAGGTTGTGGCTTACTTACAAAGCTCTGCAGCCCAGGACAGCATAACAGCCTCAAGCAAAGAAGATGGCGCAGAGAGCTGGAGCACAACGTCTCTGGATGTATTAAGCGGTTCAGACACCTACTTCAAATTTTCCGGAAGCTACGCAGAAGATGTGGCCGGGTTATGGCTGCGCTACTTAGATAACAGCAGCTATTTGCCCAGTGATGATGGCGTATTGCTAACCGAAGGCACTTATACCCTGTACGCAGATGGCACTGTGGCAAGTGGCACGCCTTCTGACCTGAATTTTACCGCCAGCATTTATTACTACACCGAAAGCTGGGATAGCGTCTGCCTGCACTATCGGGTGGATGATGGCGAGTGGACGACCGCGCCAGGTGTTGCCATGACAGATGTGGGCAGCGATTGGTGGCAGTATACGGTGGAAATGGGCGCAGGCAGCGAAGTGGAGTTTGATACCAACGACTGCGACAGCGATTGGGATAACAATGGCGGCAGTAATTATGTGGTCACGCCGGGTATCTGGGCGCTGGTATCCGGTAGCGTGTCAGAAGGTATGCCAGCTGGTGCAGGTAATGCTTCGCCAACGGCCGTGATCAGCCCCGCCAGTCAAACCGTGACAGCTGGCACAGTATTGACCCTTTCTGGCGCCTCTTCTTCGGATACTGATGGCAGCATCGCCAGCTATTTATGGAGTACGGGGGATACCAGCAGCAGCATCGAGATCACAGTGACTGACACCACAGAAATTAGCTTAACGGTCACGGATGATGAAGGCGCCACCGATACCGCCTCTGTCACCTATACCGTGGTGGAAAATCAAGCCCCTGTGGCGATGATTACGGCATCGGCGGAATCGGCCACGGCAGGTACTGAAATTACCTTAAGTGGTGCAAGTTCCACCGATGACAGTGGTATCAGCAGTTACAGCTGGAGTACCGGGGAAACCACAAGCAGTATCAGCATTACGTTAGATGCGACCCAAACCATTAGCCTAACAGTGACAGATGCCGAAGGTCTGTCGGATACAGCTTCTATTACCCTGACGGTGGTGGAAGAAAGCTATGCCAGTAACTTCAGCACGCTGTATTTCCGTGGTACGCCAAACAGCTGGGGCAGCGCGGCAATGACCTTAGTGGCTGACAATACCTGGCAAGTCACTATTACCTTTGACGGTGATGGCGATGACAGCGGTAATCAACGCTTTAAGTTGGATCTGAATGGCGACTGGGCGACTAACTATGGCGACAATGAACTGGATGGATATTTAGATCTCACTGGCGCAGACATTGAAACCACAGTGGTGGGAGAGTATCTGGTCACCGTTAACGACAGTGATTTGAGCTACAGTCTGACAGCGATAAGCTCGGATGACGGCGAAGATGATAGCTCAGATGACACAACCACTTACGCTCAAAGCTTCAGTAGTTTGTATGCCCGCGGCACCTTTAATGACTGGGGCTGTACTGCCATGACCTTAAGTGCGGATAACACGTGGACACTGGATATCACCTTAGACGGTAGCAGTGATGACAGTGGTAGCCAGCGTTATAAAGTGGATGTGTATTGTGACTGGTCGGTGAATTACGGTGACAATGATAGCGATGGTTATCTTGATCAAACCGGTACGGACATATATACCAGCGTAACCGGTACATACACCCTGACGGTGAATGACTCTACCCTGGCGTATTCACTCGAGTAATTCACAATGACATAAAAAAGGGTAGCACTGGCTACCCTTTTTTGTGTCACATCGAGAGGCGGATTAGAATGCCAGTGTTGCTGACAGGCTAATGCTGCGTGGTGCCGACAGTACCAGGTAGTTTGAACCTGGGTAACCACCTACTGATGCCCAGTAGTTGTCATCGGTCAGGTTTTCGACGCGAGCGCGCACGGTTAATGGAAAATCGGCCAGCTGTGTCTGATAACGGGCGCCCAGGTCAAAGCGGGTCCAGCTATCTATCTTCATGGTATTGGCTTCATCGGCATACTGGCTGCCGGTATATACCGCGCGGGCATCAAGGGTTAAGCCAGGTACAGCGGCAATATCCCATTCCAGATTCAGATTAGCCTGAGTATCGGCAACACCAATGGCGTTATTTCCCTCGTTAACACCATCTTCGGTGTTATTCAGTTCTGCGTCCAACAAAGTTAAACCACCAATGATACGAATATTCTCAGCAGGCATACCAAATATCGTCAATTCCAGGCCCTGGTTACGTTGCTCGCCGTTAGCACGGTAATAGTTGTCGTCGTCCAGAATTGCAGACGCCTGGGTAATCGAGAAAACACTGACAGTGGCGCCGAACATACCGCCATCGTATTTCACCCCAATTTCTTGCTGGTCTGATTTAAATGGATCCAGAATTTCGCCGGAGTTTAATGCGTCTGTAGGCGCCGTTTCACCCGGAACCAGGCCTTCGGCGTAGTTGGCATAAACAGAGAGCTGATCATTGTATTTGTAAACCGCGCCCAGCGCCGGCGTTACGCGGCTTTCATCATAACTGCTGTACAGAACAGGTGTACCGTAGCTATAGCTCAAAGATTCGATATTTTGTAAACGGGCACCCAGGGTCAGTAACAGTTTATCGTCCATCAGGCTGATCATATCTGCCAGGGCGACACTGCGGTTTACCGATTTTGAGGTTTTTGCTGGATCATCCATATCTCCGCCAGCAAAGCTTAGCTCATTTAGCAGCTCAGTTTGAGTTGGGGTATATAGGTTGCTGCTGTATTGGTTGAAATAGTTGTACCAGGCATATGCGTTGCCAGATTCAATGGATACATTCGAAGCCGAAAGAATTACGCGGTGTTGGGTAGTTGCCAGTGTGAAATCCGCACTTACACCTGCGTCGATAGACCAAACGTCATCTTTACGTGCATTGTCAGCACGATAGAAAGACGTATTGCCATCGGCATCTACACCCGGATTCGCAAAGCGGTTGTTCTCTTCACCGTCACGCATACCAAAGGCAAGCCAGGCTGAGATGTTATCGGTTAACTGATATTCACCACGCACTGCACCAAAAACCTGACGCTCGTCGCTGTAGGTCCACTTTTGGCCAAAGTTAGTGTCGGCATCAGGAGCATCAGGAATACCGTTTGATGGCGTTACCTGTGGCCGCAGTCCGTCAACATGATTATCCTGGAAACCAAAATCGGCTGATAAGCGCAGTTTATCCGAGCGGTAATCCAGCCCTACAGACAGTACGCTCAGATCTTGATCTTCATTATCGATGGCTGTTTCACCGTCGCGTTTTACGGCGTTAATACGAATGCCTGTGCTGTTATCTTCGCCAAAACGACGGGCTGTATCCAGTGCTAAATACGCCTGACCTTTGCCTTCCAATCCTGCTGTAATTTGTGTCAGCGGTGTATCACCTGCGCGTTTCGGTACCAGGTTGACCGTACCACCTAGGCCGCTGGTACCCGGTGCTGCACCATTGATAAAGCTATTGGCACCACGGAATACTTCAACCCGTTCCAGCATTTCAGCCGCAACAAACTGACGCGGCAAGACGCCGTACACGCCATTGTACGTCATGTCATCTGAGTAAGTCGCAAAACCACGGATCATATAAAGCTCCTGGCCGTTGCCAAAACCTTTTGCGGTGCGAACCACTGGATCGTTTTGCAGTACGTCGGCCACACTGATGGCTTGCTGATTGCGAATCAATTCTTCGGTAAAGTTGCTGCTGGCAAAAGGTGTATCCATGTAATCCAGGTTACCCAGTAATCCCACACGACCAGCACGGGCCACCTGGCCACCGGCAAATGCATCGCCTAGCTCAACCTGCGAACCATTTACTTCTACCACTTCGATATTGTCAGAGGATGGTGTAATGGTTTCGTCGGCGAAAGCGGGAAGCGTGAGGCTAAAAGCCCAGCTTACGGCAAGGGCAAGACGAGAGACTGACATGGACGACATGGTGACTCCTTAAGCGTGTATGCAATAGATGAATAGGGTAACAGCGCGAGGCCGTATTAAGGTTGGCATGATAATGAGAGTTATTGTTATTTACAATTTGCGGCAAGCACTTTGGCCCGTTGGCTAAACTAATTGGCCCGATAGCAATGGTGGTGCTGATAATTTCGGCAGGAAGATAGTACAAAGCCCTTATAAATTAAGGGCTTTGGTGGGTAAATTAACCGTTGTGGCTAGCGCTTTTGGGCGGTTTCTGGCAGTTGGTGCTATTGACCTTGTTTGGGCTGACTCGCGTGGCTGGGACGACGACGGCGACGCTGGTTGTTATTGCCTGCCGGACGTCCATCCTGTTGTCTTGGCTTATGATGCTGACGTTTAGGGGGATGCTCGGTATTGTTGCCCTGAGCCGCAGAACCTTCAGCTGGAGTGTATAGCTTTTTCGGCTTTTTCGGTTTCTTGGGCTTTACTGGACGCGTGTCCAACTGGGTTACCGGCAGGGGCTGCTGTGGTTCGAATCCACCCAAAATCTCGCGACGAATTAGTTGTTGGGTTAAACGTTCGATGTCTTTTAATTGCTGTAACTCGTCTTCACTTACTAACGATACCGCTTTGCCGCTGGCTCCCGCGCGGCCAGTACGACCAATACGGTGTACATAGTCAGCAGGTACATTTGGCAGGTCCAGATTTACTACAAATGGCAGTTGATCGATATCGATACCACGGGCGGCGATGTCTGTCGCGATAAGTGCCTGGATCTCACCGTTTTTAAAACCTGCTAAGGCTTTGGTTCGCGCTCCCTGGCTTTTATCACCGTGGATAGCCGCAGCGGAAATACCAGAGGTTTCCAGTTTTTTAGCAATGCGGTTGGCGCCGTGTTTGGTGCGGCTGAATACTAATACCTGATGCCATTTATTTTGCTTAATCAGTTGGGTCAGGGCGCTAATTTTTTTGGATTTATCCAGTGGGATCAGCCATTGATCAACCAGCTCAACGGTAGAGTTGGCAGGCGTCACCGAAATTTCCAATGGTTCATGAACCAGATTGGCAGCTAACTGACGAATTTCGTCAGAGAAAGTGGCAGAGAACAGCAAATTCTGACGCTTGGCGGGTAACAACTTTAGAATGCGCTTGATGTCGTGAATAAAGCCCATGTCTAACATGCGGTCGGCTTCGTCCAGCACCAGAATTTCTAACTGATCAAATTTGACCGCGTTTTGCTGATACAAATCCAGCAGCCGTCCAGGTGTGGCCACCAGAATATCGGCACCACGACGTAAACGCAGCATTTGCGGGTTGATGCCCACACCACCAAATACCACGGCAGAACTTAACGGTAGGTTTTTGCTGTAAGCCTGAACATTTTCAGCGACCTGAGCGGCTAGCTCGCGGGTAGGTGTTAGAACCAGAGCGCGCACCTGATTGCCTCGTGCGGGTTTGCCACGACGCAACAGTTCCAACATTGGCAGGGTAAAACCAGCGGTTTTTCCGGTGCCTGTTTGGGCGGCACCCATCACATCCTTACCCGTTAAAATGGCTGGAATAGCCTGGGCCTGGATTGGCGAAGGAGTGGTATAACCCTGGTCGGAAACAGCATTCAGGATAGGGGCGCAAAGGCCCAGTTCAGCAAAACCCATGTAAGATCTCATGTTGATTAGAAGATAACCAGCCAGGCTGGCGGCGGTGCAGCTTACAGTAGAGGCGGGAGCAGGTCTAGGCCTTCGCTAAACCCAAGTATGTCGGCCTATACTTCGGTGAGTAACTAAGTATGCAGGATGACAGAATAATCCGTCATGTCCGTTATCATGAATGCGCCGTTGGAACAGCGATATATGCAACTCGCACAGGCCCAGCTTGAGGGTTATTTCCGCTCGAAAAACGCAGAATACCTGCATCAGTATCGGGTCGGGCTGCGTAAGGTTCAAAGCCTTGTCAGTAGGCGCTTGGAGACTGCTTCTCCGCTGCAAAAACAGCTTAAAAAGCTTATCCGGCAGACCAATGCCCAGCGGGATATAGATGTACTTTGGCTGGCGCTAAAGGGGAAATTAGGCCAGCAGCTAAAACATTGTCTGGCGAAGACACAGTGGCAGCACCTGAAAGAAAAAATAAATCAGTTTCGAAAATGTCAGCGTAACCAGTTGATGACAAAATTACAGAGTAATGCCCAGGTGCAAATGCGCCAGCATATCCAACAGTTGCTGAATCAGGCTGAATGCAGGGCCGTGCAGACGCAAACTAAACATCATCAGCGGGATTTGCACAGTCTTGATGACATGCAACACCAGCTGGTTTGCGCGGTACAGCAGCTTAAGGCAAATTCAAGTGATGCAGCCTTTCACCAGATTCGGCTGCTGGTGAAAGCTCTGCGTTATCGTCTTATCGCCTCTGAGTGTGCAAAAGCCGATGTTCAGATGTTGAAACAGTTACAGACAACACTGGGTTATACCCAGGATTTAGCCGTTCAGCAGCTGTTGTTGCGCAAGTTGATGAAGAAGCTGGGTGTGAGCCAAGGCAAACGCCGGCAAGTGGTAAAGATGCTAGATAAGGTGCTAAGCAAAAGTCGCACATACAGTCGTAAACAACTTCAACACTATTGCCAGCACCGACAGGCAGTTTGATGTAGAATAGCCGCCTTTATTTACACGCTTATTCTGAGGCTCCGTTTGTCTGATTCCACCCATACCGATTTTAGTGCTTTACCTTTATCTACAGAATTACGTAACAACCTGAAAGATTTAGGGTTTAGCCAACTTACTCAAATTCAGGCAGACGCCTTACCGCCTATGCTGGCGGGTAAGGACGTGATTGGCCAGGCCAAAACCGGTTCAGGTAAAACCGTTGCCTTTGGTTTGGGCATCTTAAATAAGCTGGACGTGAAACGCTTTCGTATTCAAAGCCTGGTGCTGTGCCCAACCCGTGAACTGGCAGATCAGGTGGCGCGTGAATTACGCAAACTGGCGCGAGCCACTCACAACGTAAAAATCCTGACTCTGTGTGGTGGTGTGCCAATGGGACCGCAAATAGGGTCGCTGGAACACGGTGCCCACATCATTGTTGGCACCCCAGGACGTATTGAAGATCACCTTGGCCGTGGCGGTTTGGATTTGTCTCACGTTAATCTGCTGGTGCTGGACGAAGCCGATCGCATGCTGGAAATGGGGTTTCAGGACTCCCTCGATTTTATCATTAGCAAAATCAGTTCTCCGCGTCAGACTTTGCTGTTTTCTGCCACGTATCCCGACAGCATTCAGCAGCTGGCCGGACGTATTCAGCAGCAGCCAGTGATGGTGAAAGTGGAAGATAATGTCGTAAACAGCAATATTCGTCAGCACTTTTACGAAGTGGCCGATGATGCTCAGCGTTTACAGGCCCTGAACGATTTACTACTGGCGGAAGCGCCTGAGTCGGCGCTGATTTTCTGTAACACCAAAAAGGAAACTGACGAAGCGGCCGATTATCTGCGTGGCCAGGGGTTTGCTGCGCTTGCCTTGCACGGGGATATGGAACAGCGCGATCGTGATCAGACACTGGTGTGTTTTGCCAGTAAGAGTGCGCGAGTGCTGGTGGCCACAGATGTTGCTGCCCGTGGTCTGGACATCGATAAACTGGAACTGGTGATTAACTATCACTTAGCCCGTGACGCAGAAGTGCATGTGCACCGGGTCGGGCGTACAGGCCGTGCCGGCAATGAAGGTCTGGCCATCAGTCTGGTTTCCCATAAAGAAGGTCACAAGTTTACCCGTTTGCAAAATGAGCTTGGGATAACAAAGGAAACCGAAGCACTGCCAGAGATGGCGACCGGCCATTTGCGTCCGCCAAAAGCGGCGATGGTGACATTGCAAATTGATGGCGGTAAGAAAGACAAAATTCGCCCAGGCGATATCGTGGGAGCGCTAACCTCTGGCGGTAAAATTCAGGGCGATGAAATTGGCAAGATCCAGGTCATGCCGATGTCAGCCTATGTGGCCGTTCAGCGAAAGCTTGCGAATCAGGCTCTGGAGTTACTTAATCAGGGTAAGGTGAAAGGCAGGAAGATGCGGGCGCGTATCATAGGCGTGTGAAGTTGCGGGTGAACTACTGCGCTCGTGACGTTCACAATTGCTGTCATTATTATTTTTAGTACGAAAAAGGGCCTCTCAGGCCCTTTTTAATATTTGAAAACACTACTTACACAGTACTATCAAGCGAAGTAGTTTGTTTCAATCAACTAGTGGTCGTGACCACAACCACCGGCTCCATGTGGATGACCGTGGGCAATTTCTTCTTCAGTGGCGACACGTACTTCCAGTACTTCTACGTCGAAGGTCAGGGTCAGGCCTGACAGCGGGTGGTTACCGTCAACGATTACTTCATCTTCGGTGACGTCGATGATCATCACAGACTGCTCGCCATCGTCAGTGCTGGCGCGGAATGTCATACCAGGAGCAACGTCCATACCGTCGAACATTTCTTTTGGTACCGCTTGTACCAATTCGTCATGACGCTCACCGTAAGCATTTTCAGGAGCAATATCGATCACAAATTTATCGCCGGCAGCTTTGCCGTCCAGTGCCAGTTCCAGGCCCTGGATCAGGTAGCGACTGCCTTGCAAATACACCATAGGCTCGCCGTTACGCGAAGAATCGATTTGGGTACCGTCACTGCTGGATACAGTGAAGTGCATAGTTACGACTGCGTCGTTTTGGATTTTCATAGTCAGGTCCTATCGCTTGGTTCTGAAAAACGCTTTAGCCCAAAGCCCGCTGACTAGAGACTGAGTATCACCCCTGGTTACAGATAATGTGCGCGCTTTTCAGATTTATGGATGGCACATTGTAGCAGGTGTTTTGCCCTTGCTTAGCTCAAGAGCGATTGGCCGCAGCGCTATGCAGCGGCCTATAGTATGGCATTAATGGCCCTTATTCGTCGATGCTGTAGGGCAGCGGTTGCAAGCTTAACAACACGTCTGGCGCAGATTTTACACGTAATTGGGCGTCGGCTTCCGTATCGTTGGCCAGCACTGCCATCAGCCAGCTTTCCTGACCCAAATTAGCCACGCTGATCACTTGTCCGGCACGGCGCCAATTTTCGCCCAACGCGATTTCCAAATCATCACCTGCCGCAATTTGCGCTGGCTGATTGGATTTTAGAATAAACGCCGCACGTTTGTTTTTACCCAGGTACTTAGTACGGGCAACGGTTTCCTGACCCATGTAGCAACCCTTGGTAAAACTGATCGCGCCCAGAGCATGCATATTGATCATCTGTGGCACATATTCACTTTGCGTGGCTGCGCTAATGTTGCCGACTCCGGCCTGAATTTGCAGTAATTGCCAGGCGACTTCATCAGCCCACTCGCCGTCAAAACTGGCTTTAAGGCTGTCAGCCTCTGTGGCGGCTAACGCTACCAGGAAGCGCTCGCCGTTACCCAAAGACATCACCCAGCCTTTGTCGTTACTACTGACTTGTAAATGTGATTCAGGAAGGCTGGCGAATATTGTACTGAGCCATTTTGTAAATGCATCGCCGCGACCACCAACCATTACCCAGTCTGCGCAGGCATCCTGAATCTCCACTTTGGCAAACACGCCATATTTTTGCAGCTCTTTTAGCGAAGCTGTCATGGCAGATCTGTCCATGCTTAAATGCAAATCGTTCTGCCAGATCAGGGTGTAAAAGTCGGACCAGGTTTTGCCTTTGAAATCACAGTGACAGGCTAGCATGGCATGGTCAGGGTGGAGTTGATGCAGGTCGGCAGTGACCTGACCTTGTAAATATTTCACTCGTTCTTCACCGCCAAGGCGAACAACGCCTAACGAGGGTAATAAGCTGGCAAAACTCGACGGTAAAGAGGCGGCGGATTCAATGGTTGGCATAGTGGCTTAAGTCATGCTGGTTTGAACAAATGTTGCCACTATTATGGGGCTTGTTTACCGCAAATAAAGGCCAGATTCGAAGTTTTCCTGTTAAGGCTGTCAGTGATGGCGATTTTTGACCCGAGAGGTCAATGCTTTTGGCCGCAGTGGGTGATAGAATAATGGCCACAAAAATTGAGTTTATTTTGCCGTCGGTGCCATTAATGCATCGAATACATGAGGGTAATAAATGTTTGATGCCAAGCGTTTAGCGCGATTGAAGTGGGCTTGCCGTCGCGGCATGCTGGAATTGGATGTGTTGTTCTTACCTTTCGTCGAGCAAGCGTTCGACAGCTTGTTACCGCAGCAGCAGGAAACCTTTGAGCGCTTGCTGACCAGTGATGATCCTGATTTGTTTGCCTGGGTCATGGGCCACCAGAAATGCCCGGATCCCGAACTGGCGGCAATGGTGGATATCATCGTTTCCCGTGTCAAAGTATAGGCTGGTCATCCAGCCAACCCGATACGCCACCTATCTCGCAGGTGGCGTTTTTGTCTTGAGCATGGCCGCCCTGCTTAGCTGGCAGCCACAGATGTTTCCCTTCCAATTCGTGCTGCAATGGATACTTGTGGTTTGCGCAGGTTGGTCCATTTGGCGAAAATTAGTTGCCTATAATCAGGCACAGCATATCCGCACAGTGTTACTGTCACCACAGGGGCAATGGCAGCAAATCGCGCCCACAGAACAGTTACCTCATCAGATCAGTGGTGCTAGTCGTCTGGGGCCGGGGATCATTTGGTTAGCACTGGCGCCAATTGATGCAACGGAACTACACTGGCAGTGGCTTTGGCGGGATCAACTAAGTGAAGCAGATTATCGGCGCGTGTGCCGAAGCGTATTATTATCCCAGCGTGGCGCAGAGGATGAGTAGTAGAATGACCAAATACTTCATCAGGGAGCCTGGTCTGCGGTGAGACAGGAGTGTTGTTATGCAGTTATCTTTGTTACTGGGAAAAGCGGCGTGTAAACGCAGCCAGGCTAAAAGCCGGTTGTTGTCGCCTGATTTTGCCTTACCTTATTTTTTGCTGGATCGGGAATTACGTCTGGATCTGGCTCACTATCAAAAGTATCAGCGCCTGTTTCGCTGGCAGCCTGAACGCAGTGAGTTTATCCATCCTTGTTATTTGCATTTACTCGCGTTTCCTCTGCATCTGAAAATCATGACATCTTCGTCATTCCCCTTTGCCACCCTGGGACTGGTGCATTTGGGTAACCAGATTGAACAGCATCAGCCGTTAAACTGTTTTGAGAAAATACTGCTTAGGGTCAGCACTGCCAGTTTGCAGCCCCATGCCAAAGGCTGGACCTTTGATATCGTCAGTGAAGCCTATCAGGCGGGAACGCTGGTGTGGTCATCCCGCAGCCGCAATTTATATCGTCTGGCCGGTGTTGCTCCCATAGGGCAGGCGGCCGCAGATGTAAGTCCTACTTTGATAGATGAAACACAAACAGCACAAACCAAGGACGTTCTGTGGCATTTGCCAGCCAATTTGGGCTGCCGTTATGCTGCTATTTCAGGCGATTTTAATCTGATCCATCTGCATCCCTGGTTGGCACGCATGTTCGGGTTTAAGCAGCATATAGTGCACGGCATGTGGAGCAAAGCGCGAGTCATCTCAGAATTGCTGGGGCAAGAATTCAGACCATTTAGGTGTGAGGTCAGTTTTAAAAAGCCCGTGTTTTTGCCGGCACAGGTCAAACTCAGCCATTGGCAACAACAGGAGCAGACCCGATTTATGTTGCTGGATGATAAAGATCAGCAGGTGGACGAAGCAATTGTGCATATGACAGGTGAGCTGAGCTATCACGATTAGGCCAACATCATTCGTAACCAAAAAAAGGCCTGTCGAAACAGGCCTTTTCTATTCATATCGCTGGACTGCTGGTAAACCTGCGCCTTTCGTTGACTACTGCTTACCTTCCACTACGGAAACCGCGGGGTTATCCAACTGGTTCGGATAATCCAGGTTGTAGTGCAGGCCGCGGCTCTCTTTACGTTGCATGGCACAACGTACAATTAACTCCGCCACAGTCACTAAATTACGCAGTTCCAGCAGGTTGTTACCCACGCGGAAATTGCTGTAATACTCCTGAATCTCTGCTTTTAGCAGCTCAATGCGATGCATCGCACGCTCTAACCGTTTGTTAGTACGTACTATGCCTACATAGTCCCACATAAATAAGCGCAGCTCGTGCCAGTTATGGTGAATAATGACTTCTTCATCAGAGTTACTGACCCGACTTTCGTCCCAGGGTTTAATCGCTTCTTCCGACATGGATTCGCTTAGCAGCGGCAGCATATGTTCGGCTGCGGCATGGGCGAATACCACGCATTCCAGTAGCGAATTACTGGCCATACGGTTGGCGCCGTGCAGGCCGGTATAGGCTACTTCGCCGACGGCGTAGAGGTTATCCAAATCGGTTTTGGCGTTTAAGTCTGTCATGACGCCACCACAGCTATAGTGGGCTGCAGGCACCACTGGGATTAAATCTGTAGTGATATCTATGCCAAGGGACAAGCATTTACTGTAGATGGTCGGGAAGTGCTTCTTGACGAAATCTGCCGGTTTATGGCTGATGTTCAAATACATGCATTCCTGACCCAAACGCTTCATTTCAAAGTCGATGGCACGGGCAACGATATCGCGCGGGGCTAAATCGGCGCGTTCATCAAATTTCTGCATAAAGGGCGTGCCGTCAGCATGGCATAAATACGCCCCTTCACCACGCAGGGCTTCAGTAATCAAAAAGTTACGTGCCTGTGGGTGGAATAAACAGGTGGGATGGAACTGATTAAATTCCATGTTGGCTACCCGACAGCCTGCACGCCAGGCCATGGCAATGCCATCACCTGAGGACACTTCCGGATTAGAGGTATACTGATACACCTTGCTGGCACCACCTGTGGCTAACGTGATGACCTTGGCCTTGATCACTTCAACCTGTTCGCTGTTACGGTTCCACACATAGGCACCCAGCACTCTGTTGGTGTCACGTTTGCTTTTAATTAAATCAACCGCGTTATAGCGTTCCAGCAGGGTAATGTTAGGATGCTGCTTTACCGCATCACTTAAGGTTGTTTGCACCGCGGCACCTGTAGCGTCGGCTGCATGTAAAATGCGACGGTGACTGTGACCGCCTTCGCGGGTTAAATGATAGCGAGACTGACCGTCTTCATCCTGTTCCTGATCGAAAGGGACACCGTAATTGATCAGCCACTCTAAACTGGCTTTGGCGCGACTGGCGGTAAATTCTACTGTTCTTTCTTCGCACAGGCCGGCACCGGCTTCAAGGGTATCTTTTACGTGGGACTCGATGGTGTCATCTTCGTCAAACACCGCGGCAATACCGCCCTGGGCGTACTTAGTGGAGCCTTCAAACATATGGCTTTTGCTAAGCACAATCACCTGGCAATGTTCTGCCATTTTCAGGGCCAGGCTCAGGCCAGCGGCACCGCTGCCAACAATCAATAGATCGCAGCGATGTTCAACAGTCGAGTGCATGAGGTAATATACTCTTTTATTTACATCGGTAAGGCCGCAATAGTAATCAAAGGTTGGGCAAAAACAAATATGTAATCTGGCTGTTATATCTAAAATCTGAGCCTGAATGCATTTTGTCCGAAAAAATATTGTGGTCGGCGTAGCCTTGAAAAACGCGGCTTGCGCGCAAACGTAAGAAAATATTTTAGTTTGTTGTCATTTACACAGAACTTTTTCTCAGGCGGGCAGTCTATTACTGTGCTTGCATGAGCCAATAGCTGTAATTTTGTGGGAGAACTGGCTCGGATGCGCGAGCAATTAACAGATCAACAAATTGTTGAAAAAGTCCAAAACGGCGATAAAAACGCGTTCAACTTGTTGGTGGTGAAGTATCAGCACAAAGTTTCGCACTTGGTCTCGCGGTATGTAAAGAATTCAGGAGACATTGCAGACGTGACTCAGGAAGCCTTCATTAAGGCTTATCGGGCACTGGCAAGTTTCCGTGGTGAGAGTGCCTTTTATACCTGGTTGTACCGCATAGCGGTGAACAGTGCGAAGAACTATCTGGTGGCACAGGGGCGTAAGCCGCCTGCCAACGACGTGGATGCTGACGAAGCAGATTATTATGATGGTAGCGATGCCCTCAAAGAAAATGCTTCACCAGAACGCAAACTGATGTCGGATCAGATGGAAAAGCTATTGTTCGAGACCATGGATAGTCTGCCAGAGGATTTGCGTGTAGCGATTACTCTGCGGGAAATGGAAGGCCTGAGTTATGAAGATATCGCCAACGTCATGGATTGTCCGGTCGGCACGGTACGTAGCCGGATATTCAGGGCGCGGGAAGCTTTGGATAAAGTGATTCAGCCGCTGCTAGAAAACAGCTAATCAGGCGAATTAGGGTTAAGATTAATAGGCGCTACTGCGGGATAGGGTTTATGACGCAACAAAATGAAAATTTATCAGCTTTTGTCGACGGTGAGCACGACGGACAATTCAATCTGTCTGACGTACTTAACGATTCGGCGATGGCAGGCAAGTGGCAGCGTTATCATCTGATGCGTGACACTTTGCGTAAAGAAATGCCTTCTGAACTGAATCTGGATCTCAGTGCCAGCATTGCTGCTGCACTGGAACTGGAACCGACCATTCTGGCGCCTAAACGTAGCTGGCGTGACCTGCCCGTCGTGGCACAGGTGGTTCCGTTTGCCCGTCAGGCAGGCCAGTTAGCCGTGGCGGCTTCGGTAGCCGTTGCCGTAATCATTGGTGTTCAGAACTACAATCAGCCTGAGCAACAATTGCAGCCATATACCTCTGCTCCGACATTTGGTGTGGCGGGTGGGATGTCACCAGTAAGCCTGGAACAAACCCGTGTACTGCCTCAGGAAAATATGATGGAGCAGCGTCGTAGTATTAACGCTTATCTGACGGACCATCAACAACAGATGCGTTTGAAAACGATCCAACTGCAAAAACAAGCCGAACAACAAGAGAAGTTGGAACTTGAGCAAACATCTCGCTAGTACGTTTTTTACTCTGCTGACGCTGCTTACAGGCAGCGTGGGTGAAGCTTTCGCCCAGGAAGAAACCACGACCTCTTCTTCCGACGTTACCGTCAATGATACTCCCGCCCAATCAACTGCTCTGGTAACCCCAGAGCAGTGGTTGGAAAAGATGGGAAACGCCCTCAGCACTCTGAATTTCGAAGCCTCCTTTGTGGTACTGCGCCCTGGGTTAGACAGCGAACCATACCTCTGGCGTCATGGGGTAATGGACGATGGCACCCAGGTTGAACAGCTGAATCTGTTAAATGGTCCGGGTCGCGAAGCTGTTCGTGTAGGCAGTAAAGTCAGTTATTTCGAGCCTAACGTACAGCCTTATACTCTTGCCTCCGATACGATCAACGGCCCGCTGCCGGATGAGTTTCTGGCAAATCCTATGGGCATGATCGATGCCTACGAATTAGTCCTCGTGGGTAAAAGTCGTGTATCTGGCCGCGCTGCGCAGCAAATCCGTGTCGTCAGTAAAGACCGCAGCCGTTTTGGTTTTAACCTTTGGCTGGACCAAGACAGTGGCTTGATTCTGAAACTGGATATGTTGGATCTGAAAGGCCAGCTATTGGAACAGATTCAGGTTACTGAACTGGACATTACCGACAAACCTAATCCGTTTTTCGATCGTCTGATGGCCGCAAGTCTGCCAGAAAAAATTGATATTGCCCCCGTACCAGATCGCCCCAAGCGCTGGGCCGTGGGCTATTTGCCTGAGGGCATGAAAGAAGTTAAACGGGATATTCATCGTCTGCCAATCACAGGGAACGTAGTCGAATACATGCTGTTTAGTGACGGTCTGGTTGACGTATCTGTGTATTTACAAAATAGCGATGAAGTGGCCTCTGATCAGGATATTCTGGTGCGTCATGAGGCAAATACCTTATTGATCCGTAAAGTGGATAACTTGCAGGTGACAGTAGTGGGCAAGGTTCCTCCTCAAACTGCTGTGGAGATTGCGGCTTCATTGCATATTCTGGAGCAGCCATGATTGAAGAAATCGGCGTCATCAAAGCTGTAGATCAGGATCACATCTGGGTTGAAACTCAGATAAAATCTACCTGTGGTAGCTGTCAGGCGGAATCTAATTGCGGCACTGGCACTGTGGCCAAAGCCTTTTCACCCAAAACTGAAACCCTGGTGTTGCGCTGTGCTGAAAAGGCGCGGGTAGGCCAAAGAGTGCGTTTGGGGATTCCTGAACAGGCCTTACTTGGCGCATCGGCACTGATGTACTTACTACCTCTGTTTGCTTTAGTGGGCAGCGCCTTGCTAGGTCAGTGGTTGATGCCACAATTTGGCCTGGTTCATGAAGGTTATCTAATCGCCTTTACACTGGCGATGACAGCTTTGTGCTTTTTGCAAGTGCGTAAACATTTGCAAACTGACAGTAAACAACAGTATCACCCCAGATTGCTTGGACTGTTACCCCCTGAGCAGCAGGTGATAGAAGTGCAGCAAATAGAGCTGCAAAAATAAAACAAAAAGGCGACTTTGAGTCGCCTTTTTCTTGCCTACTATCGTCTTACCTTCTGAAACAATTATGTCGCTCATTCCAGACATTTTACGCTTGTCCTGCTGTCGCCGATGGCATACGCTAAGGGTGATAAAGTTATACGAATAAAGATACTCCGGAATGAATACCTCTGTTTCTGCCGATACACCTAAAGGCAGTATCGTTGTGGTTGGCCCAGGCATTATGCTCGGCGCTCACTTACCTCCCCGTTCGCGCAATTACATTGAAAAAGCCGATATTGTGTTTAGCTGCTGCCCGCCCATTATTAACCGTTGGCTGGAGACCCTGAACCCGAATTTTAACAGCCTGCTGGATTTATACGGCGAAGGCAAAGTGCGCAGCCAAACCTATCAGGAAATGGTGGATGCGATGATGGCCGCTGTGCGCGATGGCCTTAAAGTGGTGGCTGTGTATTACGGTCACCCAGGCGTATTTGCCTGGTCACCTCACAAGGTCATTGAAGTGGCAAAAAGCGAAGGTTATGCCGCCCATATGGAACCGGGCATTTCTGCGGATGCCTGCCTCTATGCCGATATGGGCATCGACCCTGGTCAGTTTGGCTGCCAGAGCTTTGAAGCCAGCGCCTTTATGTTTTATCGGCCAAGATACGAGCCTGCATCTTACCTGATTTTATGGCAGCCAGCCCTGGCCGGTGAGCTTAGCATTACCACCCAGCATTCCAATGCTGCCCAGCGTCAGGTGTTGGTGGAATTATTGTTAGAAGACTATCCGTCAGGGCACCAAATCGCCATTTACGAAGCGCCCTTTTTACCCCTTGATAAACCGCGTATCGACTGGTTTGCATTAGAAGATTTCGCCAACCAACGCCTGACTATGAACTCAACGCTGGTGATCCCGCCAGCGAAAAAAATGCAGGTGGATAAAACCGTGTTAGAAAAATTAAAGCGACTACAGCAACAGGTCTAGTTGTCTGGGTAAAACCAAAATAATCCAATTTTTGAAATATGAAAGTTTGGTGAAATTTCATATTAGAACAGCCGTTTAAGTGTTGCCAAAGGGGGGGGATGGTAATAATGTAAAGGGTGAGTAATTTCCCCTGTTGTTGCATGAATACTATGACTATAAAACAAGACTCAGCTACAGCGAGCAAGATCAAAGGCAGTATTGTGGTGGTTGGCCCTGGCATTATGCTAGGTGCGCATATTACCCCACGTTCCCGCACTTATATTGAAAAGGCCGATTTAGTCTTTTACTGCTGCCCTATGCTGGTACGTGACTGGATCACTACCCTTAACCCCAATACCCGCAATTTGGGCGAGTATTACGGGATAGAGAAAGACCGCCGTATTACCTACCGTGAAATGGTGGATGCCATGCTGGCTGCCGTGCGCGATGGTTTAAAAGTGGTAGCGGTATTTTATGGTCACCCTGGGGTATTTGCCTGGTCTACTCACAAAGTCATTGAAGAAGCTCGCGCCGAAGGCTACACCGCCCATATGGAGCCGGGGATTTCTGCTGATGCCTGTTTGTATGCGGACATGGGAATAGATCCCGCCCGCTACGGCTGCCAAAGCTATGAAACCAGCCAGTTTATGTTTTATCAGCGTAAAATTGACCCCACTGCTTATCTTCTGCTTTGGCAACCTGCTCATGCGGGTGACACCCAAATTAAAAATCAGCCTTCTACCCCCGCACAGCGTCAGGTATTAGTCGACTTACTCTGCGAAACCTATCCGGCCGAGCATCAGGTGGCGTTATACAAAGCCCCGTTTTTACCCATGGATAAGCCCAGCATTCGCTGGTTTGCCTTACAAGACTTTGCCAGCATCGACATTGATTTGGTGGAAACTTTGGTTATACCGCCTGCACAAAAAATGCAGTTCAACCAGAGCATCATGAATAAATTACACGCCTTAAACCAATAACCAAAACGGAGATAATAGAATGAGTGCTATTAAACTGATCGAACTATTAGGCATGGACGGAGAACTGACGCTGGATAAACTCAGCCCTGCTGATCGTGCATTAGTAATTAAACTGATGGGTGAGAAAGAGGAAGAGGATGATGAAGTCGCGCCGAATATGAGCCAAACAGCTTCATTTGATTAATATTTTTATTAAGATATGTGATTTAAATTGAGTATTAGAATCAGAGTGCGAAACTGCAAATTGCTAGCACTCTTTATCCTTTATTCGACATTTTTATTTTCCGAAGAACCTAACACTGAATGGGTGGGTTTTTCTGATCAAAAGTTGCTGGATTATCAGTATAGCTCACTTTTAAATTCTGATATCTTTACAGCGAAAAATATATATTCCGAATTATCTAAAAGAGTTCTTGTTGGTCATGATTATTTCACTTTTCTTCTCAATTATTCTTCAATTCTTGAACTCGATGGTAAATTTAAGGATGTGCAGGTAGTTCTGGAGAAAGTTATAAGGGAAAGTGAATATGATGATGTTAATAAAAAAGCTTTTGTTAAATTGTTGAATGTCTACGGACATCTTGGGGAATGGGAAAAGGGTTTTTCTCTTATTTCAAATAATAACTCTCATGATTTTAGTCTGTATTCTGCAACTATAATTTTCTATAGTTCTACTGGTGATCACGAACTGGTTGAAAATTACTATGAAAGCTTAGAACGTGACATATTAACAGAAAAGCAGAAGTGTTCGCTTGATAATGTAGCTAACTGGTCAGCTATCCAATCCAATGTAAATATCAGTTATGAATATTTGTTAGATTCTGTAAAGTTATGCCAAAAAGTTAAGGATAAAAGTAGATATTACTATTCTGTATACAATTTGGCCCTTTATTATTTTAAAAAGGAGATGTTTAACGAATCTCTAAGTGTGTTGCAGCCTGATTATTATGGTTTGCAAGAAGTTTCTTATATTCCGATGTTGAATTATTATGATTTGTTAATGGCAAATAATAATTATGAGTTAGGGCGACTCTTGGAAGCGGAAGTTACTTTTTCTAAATTGATTGATAACGTGAGTGATAGTACGGCTGTAGATATTATAAGTGAGGCTTTTGATAAGTTATCAAAGATAAAATCTATGCAAGGTAACTACAAACAAGCCTACGAATACCGCCTGAAATTCGAAGAATACGATAATAAATTAAAAACTGAAAACCTCGCCAAAAAAGTTGCAGTACAAAAAGCTAAGCTGGAAATGGACAATAAGCTGGCCGCTGCTGCCAGAGAAAACGACATTTTACGCTCCCGGGCTGAACTTGCTGAAACCGAAGCCCTAAATAATCGCATGATGCTGGTTATGATCATGATGGTGTTATTTGGCTCACTGTTCTGGCTTTTCAAAACCCATCAAATCCGACGTAAGCTTGAAGACATCACCCAAAAAGACCATCTTACCGGCTGTTTTAGTCGTACTCACTTTAGTGAATGCGCGGAAGCTTCTATTAAATTAGCCCGACAGTCGGGCCAAACAGTACATTTTGTGCTGTTTGATTTGGACCATTTTAAAAATATTAATGATACCTGGGGTCATCAGACGGGTGACTGGGTGCTAAAGGCAACAATCGATGCGATTAGACTTGAAATACGTCGTACCGATTTTATCGGCCGGATGGGCGGGGAAGAATTCGCGATTTTAATGCCCGGTTGTGACGAGAAAAAGGCAATGCGTGTGACAGAAGCCTGTCGTCGCGCTATTGCCAATTTGGATACCAGTGTCACTGGCGAAAAGTTTGAGGTAACTGCCAGTTTCGGTATTGCGAGTACGCCAATCTGTAGTTTTCAGTTACACCGTTTGTTTGCCTGTTCTGATGCAGCTATGTATCAGGCCAAATTGGCTGGCCGCAACCGCACCGAGGTGTATCGACCGGAGTTACCCTTGCCCAGTCGGATCTTAGGCCGTATCTAGTCATTCAGATCTAATTTTTCTGTCAGGTAGGGCTAAAGGCTTTGCCTGGTGGATTTCTATAACAATCTGATTAATAAAATTTTATTTCTTAATTTAAATCGGATTATGACAGTTAAATAGCGCTTACTGGTCAAGTTTGTTTGCTTTGCAGTTGTTATCTAAGTATTCATTTTAAGGGCTGATAAATTGGCCTGGTGAGGCCAGTGAATGATTTGCCTTATCACGCTTAGCGCTGAAAGGCGCAAAAGATGAGCTTGCCAGTCGCTAAATGCCCTCAAACACTGTAAAATCCCCGCCCAAATAGCAGTCGTTTTAATTTCCGCAACTGAGCATATCATCCGCTGAGGATGTCCACCGGCTCGGGGCAATGCAGTAGGTAAATAGTTAATCTGTATGCAACACAAACATATACGAAATTTCAGCATTATCGCGCACATCGACCACGGTAAATCGACTCTGTCGGACCGTTTGATCCAACATTGTGGCGGGTTGACCGAGCGTGAAATGGCCGCCCAGGTTTTGGACTCAATGGATCTGGAGCGTGAACGCGGTATTACCATTAAAGCGCAGAGCGTTACCCTGAACTACACCGCTAAAAGCGGCGAAACCTATCAGCTGAACTTTATCGATACCCCAGGACACGTGGACTTTACCTATGAAGTATCTCGTTCACTGGCCGCCTGTGAAGGTGCGCTGTTAGTGGTTGATGCCGGGCAGGGTGTAGAAGCGCAGACCCTGGCCAACTGTTACACCGCTATCGAAATGGATATGGAAGTTGTGCCTATCCTCAATAAAATCGATTTGCCTCAGGCGGAGCCAGAGCGCGTTGCCGAAGAGATTGAAGACATCGTTGGGATTGATGCTATTGATGCCGTACGTTGTTCAGCAAAAACCGGTGTGGGCATCGAAGATGTATTAGAAGAGATTGTAAACAAGGTACCGCCACCCGAAGGTGATCCGGATGCGCCATTGCAGGCACTGATCGTGGATTCCTGGTTTGATAATTATCAGGGTGTTGTATCGCTGGTGCGGGTGATGCACGGTACATTGAAATCTGGTGACAAGATCAAAATCATGTCGAACGGTCAGATTCACCAGACAGATAAGATTGGTATTTTTACGCCTAAGCAGACTGAAACCAAAGAACTGAAAGCCGGTGAAGTAGGTTTTATCATTGCGGGTATTAAAGAGATTCATGGTGCGCCGGTGGGCGATACCATTACCTCTGCACGTAATCCAGCTGATAAGCCGTTACCGGGCTTTAAGAAAGTGAAGCCTCAGGTATACGCAGGTGTGTTCCCGGTCAGTTCTGACGATTACGAAGACTTCCGTGATGCCCTGAACAAACTGAGCCTGAACGATGCGTCACTGTTCTTCGAACCCGAAAGCTCCGCAGCCTTGGGCTTTGGTTTCCGTATCGGCTTTTTGGGCATGCTGCACATGGAGATCATTCAGGAGCGTTTGGAACGTGAATATGACCTGGATCTGATCACCACGGCACCGACAGTAATTTATGAAGTACTGACGACCCGCAATGAAACCCTGACGGTAGACAGTCCAGCCAAGCTGCCAGCTGTGAACGACATTGCTGAAATGCGTGAGCCAATTGTTGAAGCTAACATTCTGGTGCCGCAAGACTACCTGGGTAACGTGATTACCCTATGTGTGGAAAAGCGCGGTATGCAAACCAACATGACTTACCACGGTAAGCAGGTTGCTGTCACTTACGAACTGCCTATGGCGGAAGTGGTACTGGATTTCTTCGACCGTTTGAAATCGACCAGCCGTGGTTTTGCGTCACTGGATTATAACTTTAAGAAGTTCCAGGCTGCTGACATGGTGCGGGTAGATATTTTAATCAACGGGGAACGTGTAGACGCCCTTGCTGTCATTACTCACAGGGATAATGCCCAAACCCGTGGTCGTGACCTGGTAGAAAAACTGCGTGAGCTGATCCCCAGACAGATGTTTGATATCGCCATTCAGGCTGCCATTGGCAACCACATCATTGCCCGAAGCACGGTAAAACAATTACGTAAAAACGTAATCGCGAAGTGTTATGGTGGTGACGTAAGCCGTAAGAAGAAACTCTTACAGAAGCAAAAAGAAGGTAAAAAACGGATGAAGCAGGTTGGTAACGTGGAGCTTCCACAGGATGCCTTCCTGGCGATACTAAAAGTAGGAAAATAGATGGCCAATTATTTCTCGATTCTGTTAGTCGTTGTCACGCTGGCAAGTGGCTTGATCTGGCTGGCGGACGCTCTGATGTTCGCCCCAAAACGTAAAGAAAAAATCGCAGTGGCTCAGGCAAATACCGGCCTGGACGAATCAGCAATGGGAAAACTGGCAGAAGAGCCATACTTGGTCGACACCGCCAAGCAAATCTTCCCGGTCATTGCCTTTGTGCTGGTACTGCGTTCATTTTTGTATGAACCGTTTCAGATCCCCTCTGGCTCGATGATGCCAACGCTGTTGGTGGGCGACTTTATACTGGTCGAGAAATTTGCCTATGGCATTAAAGATCCGGTTTGGCGCAGTAAGATGATTGAAACGGGTGACCCTAAACGCGGCGATATCGTGGTATTCAAATACCCAGAAGATCCTACGCTGGACTACATTAAAAGAGTGGTTGGTTTGCCAGGTGATACGGTTGTGTATCGTAACAAGCAGGTGTTTATTAAACCTGCATGTGACAGTGCCGATAAGTGCGAACCAATGAAGCCGGTCGACGTGGAGTTTGCGAACCGTGGTGAGTTCTATCAGAACATGTATCCACTGGAGCGCTTCCATGAACAACTGGGAAGTGTAGACCACGATATTTTGCGTAACCCGTCGTTGCGGATTAATCCTGAAGCGTATTTCACTCAACCTGGCACCGAACAAGACGAATGGATTGTGCCGGAAGGTCAGTACTTTGTAATGGGTGATAATCGTGATAACAGCCGCGACAGCCGTTTTTGGGGCTTTGTGCCTGATGCCAATCTGGTCGGTAAAGCCGTAGCCATTTGGATCAGTTTTGAATTTGACCGCGCGCCCAGCAGCTGGGTACCAAGCTGGATCCCGACTGGGGTTAGGTTTGAGCGCGTAGGTGGCATTGAGTAAATGACATTTCCGATTGCATATACACGTTTATATAAAAGGCTGGGGTATCAATTTCGTGACCCAGCCGCCTTGCAACAGGCGCTGACCCATCGAAGCGCCTCGAAGAACCACAACGAACGCCTGGAATATCTGGGCGATTCTGTTTTAGGCATGGTGATCGCCGATGCCTTGTATCACAAATTTCCCTCTCAACCCGAAGGTAAGCTCACGCGTATGCGTTCCAGCCTGGTAAAAGGCGATACGTTGGCGGAAATTGGCCGTGAATTCGAGTTGGGAGATTTGCTGATTTTGGGGCCGGGTGAATTGAAAAGCGGCGGCCATCGTCGCGATTCGATTTTATCAGATGCCGTCGAAGCCATTATCGGTGCGATATATCTGGAATCTGGCATTGAAGTGGTGCGCGAACTGTTACTTAACTGGTTCGCCTCTCGTATCGACAAGCTGGATCCCAACCAACAAACTAAAGATGACAAGACTCGTTTACAGGAGTATTTGCAAAGCAGGCAGCTGCCGTTACCCCAATATGAAGTTACTGATATTCTGGGTAAGGATCATGCACAAACCTTTGTCGTCCAATGTCGGGTGTCGGCACTTGCCACTCCCGTCGAAGCCAAAGGAAATAGCCGCCGTCGGGCGGAACAAGCTGCGGCGCGAATCATTCTGGAGAAACTGAATAATGACTGATGCCACATATTGCGGCATGGTGGCCATCGTTGGCCGACCGAATGTGGGTAAATCGACCCTGCTGAATAAACTGTTGGGCCAGAAGGTAAGCATCACTTCCCGTAAACCCCAAACTACTCGTCATCGTATTATGGGGATTGATACCGAGGAGAATCGTCAGGCGATCTACGTGGATACACCGGGATTGCACAGCGAAGAAAAACGCGCCATTAACCGATTGATGAACCGTGCAGCGCAGAGTTCTCTGGCAGACGTTAGCCTGGTGTTATTTGTGGTTGAAGGCACCCGCTGGGGTGACGAAGACGAGATGGTATTGGAGCGAATTAAAAACGCTGGTATCCCTTGCTGGTTGATCGTGAATAAATCAGACAACGTCAAAAACAAAGAAGAAATGCTGCCACATTTGCAACTGATGCAAAGCAAACATAGTTTTGCTCAGATCATGCCTGTGTCCGCCAAAAACGGTAAAAACGTTGAGTCGTTGCGTGAACTGGTATTGGCGCAACTGCCGGAGAGTGAATTTTACTTCCCGGAAGATTATGTGACTGACCGTTCCAGCCGTTTTATGGCAGCGGAAATCATCCGTGAAAAGTTGATGCGTTTTACCGGGGATGAATTGCCTTATTCAGTGACCGTTGAAATTGAACAATTTGTGATGACCGAAAATGGGGTATATCGCATAAATGGTTTGATTTTGGTGGAACGTGAAACCCAAAAACGCATGGTTATTGGTAAGGGTGGTAGTCGTCTGAAAACCATTGGTGCGGAAGCCCGTGCAGATATGGAACGCCTGTTTGATAACAAGGTGTTTCTGGAACTGTGGGTGAAAGTGAAATCTGGCTGGGCCGATGACGAACGAGCATTGCGTAGCCTGGGGTATGACGATCACTAGAGCTAATTGAGCAGGAAGGGAAGATGCAGGATTTACATGATATTCGTCGCGAATACTCTCAGGGCAAATTGTCACGCAAGGATCTGAATGCTGATCCGTTTGTGCAGTTTGACCTGTGGCTTCAGCAAATTGTTGATACTAAATTGCCTGACCCAACGGCAATGACGGTGGCAACGGTAGATGCCAGTGGCCAGCCTTCACAACGTATTGTTTTGCTGAAGGATGTGAGTGACGGTGGCTTTGTGTTTTATACAAACACCGAAAGCCGAAAGGCGGATGAGTTGGCAAAGAATCCAAAAGTGTCGTTGCATTTTCCCTGGCATTACTTAGAACGTCAGGTCAAAGTCTGTGGTGTTGCGCAGCCGCTATCCGTAGCGGATGTGACCCAGTACTTTTTGTCTCGTCCGAAAGAAAGCCAGCTGGCGGCGTGGGCTTCGGCGCAAAGCCGACCGATAGATTCTCGTCAGTTGCTGATGGAAAAATTCCTGCAAATTAAGCGTAAGTTCTCGGAAGGTAAAATACCGCTGCCCAGCTTCTGGGGTGGATATCGGGTGATCCCCCACGAAATTGAATTCTGGCAGGGGGGAGAACACAGACTGCATGACCGTTTTGTGTATCGTAAACAGCCCGATGGAAGCTGGACGGTTGAACGTCTGATGCCTTAATACATTGGGGCAGTAAGCGCTATGATAGACAGTCATTGCCATCTGGATTTTACTGTTTTTGATGATGACCGAGCTTCTCTTCTCAACCGCTGTGCCCAGCTTGGGGTACAGCGGATTCTAATCCCGGGTACTCAGCCCAAAAGCTGGCCAGCATTAATGGCGTTGGCAGACGATTATCCCCAACTCGATATTGCCATAGGCATTCATCCCTGGATGATTGCTGATGCTCCGGCTGAGCGGGATGAGAGTCTGGAGGCAATGCAGCTAGCGTTAAGCCAATCCCATGAAGCAGTGGTGGCCGTGGGCGAGACAGGGTTGGATTTTTCGATTGCACAGGCTACGGATATCCAGCAGCAAATGCTACTGGCACACATGACTCTGGCAGCTGCACACAAGCTACCGCTGATTTTGCATCACCGAAAGTCCCATAACGCATTGATTCAGATGCTTACGCAACAAAAGTGGCAATGGGGCGGAGTAATACACGCCTTTAGTGGCAGCTGGCACGAAGCAACAACGTATCTCGATTTGGGGTTTAAACTGGGACTGGGTGGCACGGTGACCTATCCGCGTGCGCACAAAACCCGTGAGGTGGTAAAGCGTCTGCCATTAGACGGCTGGTTGCTGGAAACCGATGCGCCGGATATGCCAGTGTGTGGTCGGCAGGGGCAGCGTAACAGCCCGGAATATTTACCCGAAATAGCCGCCGTAGTCGCAGAATTGCAGGGGTGTGAGCTGGAGAAGATTACACAGGCCAGTGAACAAAATTATTATCAGCTGTTTGGCAAAATTCGATCCTGAGTTAATACCGGTTACAGGTGAATTTTGTCCTGCTGCGCTGCGCTTTCTTGTTTGTGCAAACGACGTTTAAGGGCTTGATAGCGCAAACGATAATACCCGCGTGCAAACAAACCACCGGCAACCGCTGCCATAAACAACAATACGGCTAATTGTTCACGTACCTGCTGCTGATACTGGCTGTGCGCCTGCATCACTGACTGTTCATTTAAAATCAGACGAAAGTAGCCAATCGGTGCGCCGGGCATTGGTGCGTCAACGTTGTTCTCGCTGGCATAGATAGGCTGCACAAATACCAGGGGGTGTTCCACATTAACTTCGTTCTGCTCTATGCCTAAACCGTCACCCTGCTGATAAATACGCTGGCCATGGGCATCGTAAGCCGCCACGCCAGCGACATGGGAGTCGTCCATCAGATAATGTAAATGGGTTTCAATGGCGGCCTGGAGATTTTGTTCAAGCATAGGCGCCAGCACTTTGGCTGTCAGGCGGCTAAGGCTATGACCAAGCTGATTGGCCTGGGTGCTATACCAGTTTTGCTGTTGTTCTTTGTTGAGTACCCAGAGGTTAGCACAGATGGCGGCCGCAATTAGCAGCAACATCAAATTGAAGATGCGCTTGTACACAGAGTAGGTACTGTGCTTTTGCAGTGGCTCGATATGAGGGAGGTTTTTCGCCATGTTCATAGTCGCAGACAATAGGGGAATTGCCTGGCTTTGGCAAAGGAAATTTCTTATATCAAATCCTGTTATGTTGTGACGACATAATCGCGCCAAGTGCAGATCTAGGCTTCATTTTTTGAGCACAACCGTTAGAATCAGCAACTTATCAGTCGTTACGGGAAGAAGCTGTGTTTCACCTAAGTTTGGAAGCCAAGGATTTTGTATCCACCGCCTTTTTGGCGAAATTGTCACTACAATCGTCTCTGCGCATTCTGGCCATCACTCCGGATCAGGTGACATTAAACTTTAATCCTGAATCTGATCAGGAAGGCGTCAGTGTTGAGCCGAGCGAACAGCAAATACTGGTGACCGGCGAGTCTCTTAATTTGGAAAAACTGGCTGCAGTAGAACAGGCGTTGGCCGGTAAAATCGAATTTCTGCATTGGCATTTGTGTCAGCATGACGAGCATGGTCAGGTGGCTGCACTGGCAGATGTTAGCCCCTGTGATAAAGACGTTCTGGCAGATACGATTGCTGACGTTGCCCGTGAGCAGGTGATTGAAGTTGCGTTACTGGGCAAGCGTCCATGCTTAAGAGAGCCAGGTTTACTGGTGATGGATATGGACAGCACCATGATAGCCATGGAATGTATCGATGAGATTGCCCGTTTAGCTGGCGTAGGTGAACAGGTGGCGGAAGTCACGGAACTGGCGATGCAGGGCAAACTGGATTTCGCCCAGAGCCTGACTCAGCGCGTAGGCTGTCTGGCAGGAGCAGATGCCGCCATCCTTAAACAGGTGCAGGCAAGCTTGCCGTTGATGCCGGGTCTGACCCACTTGGTTCAGGTATTAAAAGCCAATGGCTGGAAGCTGGCTATCGCCTCTGGTGGATTTACCTGGTTTGCCAATTACCTCAAAGACCGCCTGGGTCTGGATTATGCCATTTCCAATACGTTGCAAATTGAGCAGGGTAAACTGACCGGGAAAGTAGATAGTGAAATTGTGGATGCGCAAGTGAAGGCCGATACACTTACGCGTTTGGCGGCTGAGTGGGGCATACCTGCAAGCCAGACTATCGCGCTTGGCGATGGCGCCAATGATTTGAAAATGATGTCTGTTGCGGCGCTGGGTGTAGCCTATAAAGGCAAGCCTTTGGTGTGCGCGAAAGCGGATGCTGCTATTCGCCATGGCGGAGTGGATACCTTGCTTTGGATGCTGAAATAGATCGAGAGTGTTAAATCATTCGAATCAACTGAGGGTATTTGGGCTGAGATACGCTGTTTACCCTCAGGCTTTTAACAGAGCTTTGATGTTGAGTTCTTTGGCCGCGGTATAGATGGGCGGATGTTCATTAGCGGCAATAATCGGCGCTTCTACCTGATAGCGCTCCATCACTTCCTGAGTGATGTCGATCAAATCACCAATGGCAGTGATATTCCACAACTGTTCTTCTAATTCTTTGGCTTTGTGCACGGCATACATGTTGATGTAGTTCAGCTCCGACTGAATAAACTCCATGTCAGGACGACCGGTGCGGGTTAAGAATATTTTTAACGCAATAAACTGACCGTTGGCGCAGGCTCGGCTGATAAATTCCTTGCGCTGCTTATCGTTGGCGAACTGACTGTTGAGCTGTGTGCGAATCGCATCACGAATATCCGAGCGGTTTGGTGCAAAGGCGATAAATAACTCCTGCATGACTGGCTGGTTATTCTGGCGCAGCTGCTTCAGGGTGCTGCCAATAATGTTTTGTCTGGGGCTGCGATTTCCATAAAACGCATAGAAGTTGCCATGACCTCCATCAGCATGGAAATTCAGCAGGTTCATTAAACGGCCATCGCTGTGATGGCTGATCATGGCACTTGGTCGGTATTCAATGCCGTCTTTTTCTATGGCGATGCCGACATTAATTAGATTGCGGCAATACAGATTCCGCAGCGCCTGGCCGATCCCGGGCAGTTCTTCTTCATCACGATAGGCGCGCAAACGCGAACGGTTGTTTTTAATCAGTTCTTCAAAAAACTGTTCGGCAATAGGTGGTTGCTGGTTGGGTAGTACGCGTAAGTGCAGCACATTGCGATCGGCAGATACTTCTACCACCTGATAGGACAGGTCGGTCAGATTGTATTTTTGTGTGACTTTCTGCAATACCGGGAAACTCAACTGTACTACGCTCTCTACCGGTTCATGGAAAAAGCGTTTTAACTCGATCCGCATACCATGATGAGAGAAGTCTTCGGTGACGCCTTCAAGCTCCATATCGGCGGTTTTTACAATCACCTGGCTGCGTAACTGAAAGCGGGTTTCCTTGCGCTGATTAAAGTATTTAAACCTGAACAGCTGGGTTTCCTGTGGTGCTTTATTACGAGGATGACCGAACACCTTTAGATGGGTAACTTTTTCTTTATCGAAAGTAAACGCTTGATAAGCCTGAGTGCAGCTTTCATCCGTAATATCGGTCAGTAGAGCGATGTAACGGAGGTTTTTCAGGCGGGCCATCAGTCGTGGTGCCGGGGCTTGATTTTGCTTTTTTACGGCATCGCTGATGTTGCTGGGTATCGATAGTGGGCAATGACTATGCTGTGGCTGCATGGTGGTGAGCTGCACGTGGTAGACCCGCCAACTCGCTTTGCGACTGCCAAAACCTAAAAACAAGGCTTTGAGCGCCGGATCGGCATTTAATTCGGGCAGCGAAGCAGAGTAAAAATACACCGCATCGTCTTTTACATGGTTAAAACAGTAAATCGTGGTATGACGGTCTGCGGCTGATTGTGCCAGTAACTGTTCAACCCGGCTTTTACTGAACAGGTAGCCAAGCTGGTTTTCCTGATTTTCATTGTTCCAATAATAGATAGTGTCACGATTCGCATCGTTAAGCAGGGCATAACGGGCAATGTAACTTTCTTTACCTGGTTCGAGGTAGACTGGCACAGAGGTAAGATTGGGCGTGTAATACTGTTCACAGGCTTTGGTGAAAATGGCATCCAGGGTGTTTTCCATGTTCACTTTATAGCGGCGTTTATTACCATGAATAAAACGCTCTAAAAAGGCATCAAACGCGGCATGTTTAACTTCATCTACACGCTTTAATCCTACCCGTTGTTCTTGTCTGCTGCTGTCAAAATTAGCAACCTGATATGTCAGACCCATTTTTTTATCAAGGGTGAACTGAGTTTCTAAGCCGCGATAGTGCACAGTGATGCGTTCACCAGGCTTCAGCAACTGGTCCTTGTTTAATTTTACTTTCAGGCCGTTGAGGGAAATATCTACGCTGGTAGCCTGAATGCTGCGATTGAGTTCGGTAAACAGCTCCAGATTGACCGCAAAGTTCATCCGCTCTTCGCAGCGATTGGGGAAATGGTTAAAACGAATGATGGGGGCTTGTGCGATAACGGGCATGGCGTCAGCGTCACCGCTTTGAGCCTTGAGCTGTTCTTCCCGCTGTTTGCGGTACATTACCCGGAAGTTATTTTCGGTGTTACTCACTGCTTCAAATACACCAAGGGTATATTTGCCAAACATACGGACCTGGCGTTCGAATACCTCGATGGCTATTTCATCCAGATAGTGGGTGAGGTCATCGTATTCAAATTCGCGGCATTCGCCATCGACGTGGCCGCGTAAATCAATGCGGCGTGAGCAGGGCTTAGCCTGGCGCTTGAGCTCCATTTTGATCAGAAAGCGTTTCGGTTTAGGGATACCAGCGGCAACCTGTTCCAGAAGTTGATTAAATTCCGGTTCATTCACCATAGGCTTGAGTTGCTCTATGATGGCTTGGTATTCTTCGAGGTCCTGACTCATGTGCTGGCTTTAACTCTGCTGCATACTCACGATGGTGGCGACAAATTCCTTATATTACTCTAGGTTATCGGCCGGAAAAGGAAATATGTGACTAAACTGTGGCTGTAAGTGGTATGGCCTAAACACAGGATATCCTGAACAGGGTTAAGTATCCCCTATTTTGATCAATTTTAGCTTAAGATTCTATGGCCAAACGAAAAACCGCCTTTGTCTGCTCCGATTGTGGTGCTGAATTTCCCCGCTGGCAGGGACAGTGTAATGATTGTGGTGCCTGGAACACCATTTCTGAATTTGTGATCTCGCCTGCCAAGACGAATACCGGGCGCAATCTATCAGGGTATGCCGGCCAAACAGCGGCCCAGGTAATGACCCTGGAGAATATCGATCTGTCTGAATTACCGCGTTTCAGTTCCAGTTTCAGTGAGCTGGATCGGGTGTTAGGAGGCGGCATAGTACCAGGGGCCGCGATGCTCATTGGTGGGTCTCCTGGGGCAGGCAAAAGTACCTTGCTGTTGCAAGTGATGTGTCATATGGCAGAGGGCAAAAGCGCTTTGTATGTGACCGGCGAAGAATCCTTGCAACAGGTCGCGATGCGGGCGCAGCGCCTGGGGTTACCTAAAGATAAACTGAAAATGCTGGCCGAAACCAATGTCGAAACCATCTGTGATCTCGCTTTGCAGCATAAGCCTGAGATCATGGTCATCGACTCGATTCAGGTGATGCATGTAGCGGATGTGCAATCGGCACCCGGCAGTGTCTCTCAGGTGCGTGAAAGTGCAGCTTATTTAACCCGCTTCGCTAAACAGCATCATATCGCCATGTTTATTGTCGGCCATGTCACTAAAGACGGCAGTCTGGCGGGTCCGAAAGTATTGGAGCACTGTATAGACTGTTCGATGATGTTAGAAGGTGATAGTGACAGCCGATATCGCACCATGCGTGGCAATAAAAACCGTTTTGGAGCGGTGAATGAACTGGGCGTGTTTGCGATGACAGAGCGGGGCTTAAAAGAAGTCTCCAATCCTTCAGCGATCTTCCTTAACCGTTCAGAACAGCAATCACCGGGCAGTATAGTGATGGTGGTCTGGGAAGGTACTCGACCGCTTTTGGTCGAAATTCAGGCCCTGGTGGACTATTCCCAAATGGCGAATCCACGACGTCTGGCGGTGGGTTTGGAGCAAAATCGTTTAGCCATGTTACTGGCAGTGCTGCATCGACACGGTAATGTACAGATGAATGATCAGGACGTGTTTGTGAACGTGGTGGGCGGTATCAAAGTGGCGGAAACCAGCGCTGATTTGGCCTTGTTGCTGGCCATGGTTTCAAGTTTCCAAAATAAAGTACTGGCGAAAGAATTGTTTGCTTTTGGTGAGGTTGGCTTAGCGGGTGAAATTCGCCCTGTGCCGAACGGTACTGAGCGTTTATCCGAAGCCGCGAAACACGGCTTTAAACGTGCAATCGTGCCCAAAGCCAATGTCCCGAAAAATCCGCCACAAGGCTTACAGGTGATCGGTGTGACGACCTTAAGTGAGGCGCTAGAAGCGCTATAAACACGGAAAAAGGAACTGCTTAATGGGCCTCATCGCTCGTGAGGGCTTCCAACTCTCGGTGCAGAATTTCATCGTTACCCAGGTTTAATTGCACTATGCGTTTTAGTTGGGTGGCGCTGTGAATATCCAGACGGGTGAAATGCAGGCCTAATTCACCATCCTGCACATGGCTAATTTCGCCTTCAGCCATCAATGTGCCGCTACTGCCATCTAATTTAACTGTCAGCAGACAGCTTTTGCCTGCTTCAACCACTGCACCTTCGGGCAGTTTCAGCAAAGCGCCTTTTAACGACAAGTCCAGCAATACGCAGGCCCAGGCTTGCTCCTGTTGGCAGAGTTCGGCGGTGGCGGCAAATAAAATTCGGCGGTACTGACGTCGTTCCATGGATTTGGCTGGCTGAAAATTAGTCTGAGTTAAGTGTAGTTTGAAATGACCGGGATGAATAGCCTTCACCTGTCAGGGAGGCGAGAGTTGTTCGTGCGACAATAAAAAAGAGCACCGGAGTGCTCTTTTTTAACCGCTATTACTTGCTGATACGCTTGTACTTGAGACGGTGTGGTTCCACCACATCGTGTCCGAAGTTGGCTTTCAGCCAGGTCTCGTAATCGCTGTAGTTACCTTCGTAGAAGTTGATCTTGCCTTCGTCCCGGTAATCCAGGATATGCGTCGCGACGCGGTCAAGGAACCAACGGTCATGCGAGATCACCATGGCACAGCCAGGGAATTCAAGCAGAGCGTTTTCAAGGGCGCGCAGGGTTTCTACGTCAAGGTCGTTGGTAGGTTCGTCGAGTAGTAACAAGTTACCACCGGCTTTCAGCAGTTTAGCCAAATGCACCCGATTGCGCTCACCACCAGACAGATCCTTGATGAATTTCTGCTGATCATTGCCTTTGAAGTTAAAACGGCCACAGTAAGCTCGGCTGTTAATTTCAAAGTTGTGAATGCGGATGATGTCCTGACCGTTGGAAATTTCCTGCCATACGGTGTTGTTACCGTCCATATGATCACGGAACTGTTCTACACTGGCCAGTTGCACAGTGTCGCCTAAGTCAATGCTGCCGCTATCAGGTTGTTCCTGACCAGAAAGCATACGGAACAAAGTGGATTTACCGGCTCCGTTCGGACCGATAATGCCAACGATGGCACCTTTTGGCATGCTGAAACTTAGATCGTCAATCAGAACACGCTCGCCATAGGTTTTACGCAGATTGCTGACTTCCAGTACTTTGTCACCCAAACGCTCACCGGGTGGGATGAACAGTTCGTTGGTTTCGTTACGCTTCTGGTAATCGCCGCTTTGCAGTTCTTCAAAGCGCGACATACGCGCCTTGCTTTTTGCCTGACGACCTTTAGGGTTAGTGCGTACCCACTCTAATTCCTGCTTAATGGATTTTTGGCGGGCAGATTCGGTGCGCTCTTCCTGTTCGAGACGTTTTTCCTTCTGATCTAGCCAGGTTGAGTAGTTACCTTCCCATGGAATACCTTCACCACGGTCAAGTTCAAGGATCCAGCCAGCTACGTTATCCAGGAAGTAACGGTCGTGGGTAATGGCCACAACGGTGCCTTCGTAGTCGTGTAAGAAGCGCTCTAACCAGGCTACAGATTCTGCATCCAGGTGGTTGGTAGGTTCGTCGAGCAGCAGCATATCTGGTTTTTCAAGCAACAATCGACACAGAGCAACACGACGGCGTTCACCCCCTGATAGCTTGCTGACATCGGCATCCCATGGCGGTAAACGCAGGGCATCCGCTGCACGCTCAAGTGCGTTGTCCAGATTGTGACCGTCTTTGGCCTGGATAATGGATTCCAGCTCGCCTTGCTCTTTGGCCAGAGCATCAAAGTCGGCATCGGGATCTGCGTATGCAGCGTATACTTCGTCGATGCGTTTTAAGGCATGAACCACGTCGGCAACGGCCTCTTCAATGTTGCCGCGGACGTCTTTGCTTTCATCCAGTTTAGGTTCCTGTGGCAGGTAACCAATTTTGATGCCAGGCAGGGGACGGGCTTCACCTTCGATGTCGGTATCAACACCGGCCATGATGCGCAGCAGGGTAGATTTACCCGCACCATTTAGACCAAGTACGCCGATTTTGGCGCCGGGGAAGAAACTCAGGGAGATGTTTTTCAGGATCTGACGATTGGGTGGAACGATTTTTCCAACCCGATGCATGCTGTATACGTATTGAGCCATGGATTTGCTTAGTCTTGTTACAAATGCCTGTATTGTAAGCCAGAATCCCCGCGATGGAAAAGCGAGATTGGTGAATTCTGAACGCTTCCTGAGTCAAGCTTGGGTGGGGGAGTGTAAAAGTGATGTAAATGCTATCTCCTCTGACTTCAAACCTTCTTACTATGAAGTGGTTAACCCAGACCAATAGACAAATATCTACTGTTTCTGACCAACTCGGTAGGAGGTAAGAATGAGCGAGAAAGATCTTCAGTTGAATTTCACTCGTCGCAAACTGGTAACCGCCATGGGTGGTTTGCTGGTAGCGTCGCCAGTGATAAGCCTGGTAGGTTGCGGCTCTGGTAGCGATACCACAGACATGACAACCGATGAAACGACGACGGATACAGACACCACCGATACCACGGATTCTGGTACCACGACGGATTCATCTGATACATCTTCAGATGCAGACAGCAGCGATAGCAGCTCGTCAGATGATGATAGTTCAAGTGATGACAGCAGTGACGTGGAGTGGGCGACCGGCGGTACGGCCGCGATCACGGTAGATTTTCCTGACGACTCGCTGTTTGAAACCAGTTCCAGTTGTGTGGTTGCACTGACCGAAAAGCTGACGCAGGGGCCCTGCTATTTCAGCGTGGAAGACACAGACGGCGATATATCGGCTGAGCGCGAAGGTTTACCGATGCAATTGTGTCTGCGCCTGGTCGACGAAGATTGTAATCCTCTGTCGGGTTATGAGGTCGAAGTCTGGCATTGTGACAATGCCGGCATTTATTCAGGTGATACCAGTGACAGCAGCGATAGCAGCGATTTTCAGTCAGGCTTTTGTACTGATAACGACACCGCAGCGCTGGCATCGACTTGGTTCCGCGGCTACTTGGTTACCGACAGCAATGGCCGGGTAGATTTTAAAACCTGTTTTCCAGGCTGGTACTCGAGCCGCACGATTCATATTCACTTTAAAGTGAGTAAGAACAACGTGAGTAGTGTGATTTCTCAGTTCTGTTTTCCGGATGCATTGACAGAAGAAATCTGTACCAGTCATGAAGATTATGCCAGCCGAGGTATCCAGGATACGACTTTATCGAGCGGTAAAGATACGGTATTTGGCAGCGATTATGACGAGTTTGTATTTGAATACAGCAAGAACAGTGATGGTTCGTTGCTGGCGTATAAAACCATTCAAATCAGCGCATAATCCACCCGTTGTTGAGTGAGGGAGCAGGGACGCTCCCGCCCTACCCATGTCCTGTCAGGAAACTGCAGGACATTTTCCCATCCAGCTTTCTGTCATCAGACTAATTCTTTGTTTTCGGTACTAAATTTAGCCATTGTTGGCCCAACAATTGAATAGCTTACCATAGTGAAGTTTATCCGTTGTTTTCCTGCATGATTGCACCAATTGGGCGCGCTGTCCGGCCTGGCTGCTTGCCGGGATGGTGTGTTTTGGTGCGGTACAGATGAAGAGGTCTCATGGAGCAGAATTTGTGGTTGCTGCTGTCGGCGGTGTTGGTGTTTTTGATGCAGGCAGGTTTCTTGTGCCTGGAGAGTGGACGCACCCGCAGTAAAAACAGCATTAATGTGGCTGCAAAGAATATTGCTGATCTGCTCGTATCCGGCGCTATCTTCTGGCTGGTTGGATTTGGCCTGATGTTTGGTGAGGGATGGCTGGGCGTAGTCGGACGTTCGGATTTCTTCTTCGGCGAGCATCAAACCCCGTATCAAATTTGCTTCTTTATCTTCCAAATGATGTTTTGCGGTACGGCCGCTACTCTGGCATCTGGCGCGGTCGCCGAGCGTATGACCTTCAGTGGTTATCTGTGCATTACGGTTATTCTGAGTTTACTGATTTATCCTGTGACCGGACATTGGGCCTGGGCTTCAGCATATTATTCGTCGTCGCAAGGCTGGTTACAGCAATTGGGTTTTGTGGATTTTGCCGGTTCAACCGTGGTGCATTCCGTGGGCGGTTGGGTCGCACTGGCGGCGGTGATCATTATTGGGCCAAGGCTTGGGCGTTTTCGATCAGGTGCGCACCTTCCGCCAGGAAGCAATCTGCCCTTATCAGCATTAGGAACTCTGCTTATCTGGTTAGGCTGGTTTGGTTTTAACGGGGGCAGCACCCTGATGCTAAATCAGAGTGTGCCGATGATTTTATTAAATACAGCCCTTTCAGCTATTTTTGGCGGGCTGGTGTCTGGGGCGCTGCAGTTTTCACGACAGCGCTTTTTTGATGTGGGCGACATGCTTAATGGTGTTATCGCCGGACTCGTTGGGATTACCGCATCTTGCCATGTAGTGACGCCGGCGCAGGCAGCGCTTATCGGTGCTATCTCTGGTGGGGTGGTTTACTACGGTAGCCTGTATTTAGAAAGTATTGGTATCGATGATGTGCTTGCCGTGGTGCCTGCACATTTATTTGCGGGGATTTGGGGCACACTGGCTGTCGCTATTTTCGGTAACCTTGACACCATAGGTACGGGACTGAGTCGCTTAGATCAACTTAAAGTGCAGGCCTACGGTGTAGCGGCGATTGGCGCCTACAGCTTTATCGTCAGTTATGTACTGATGAAAGCCTTAAACCGTATTGTGCCATTACGGGTGTCGGTACGGGACGAAGAGCGCGGTCTTAACGTAAGCGAACACAGAGCCAGTACAGAACTGATTGATTTGCTCTCGTCGATGCAGCGACAGGAGCGAGACGGTAATTTTCATTTCCCAGTGCCCGAAGAACCTTTTACAGAAGTGGGGCAGATCGCACGTAAGTACAATCAGGTTATTGCCCGGGTTAATCAGGAAATTGATCAGCGTGATCAGGCAATTAATCAGTTTCAGGCCAGCGAAAAACGCAAAAGTGCCATCCTTGATTCTTCGATGGATTGCATAGTGTCTATCGATAAATATGGTCAGGTGCTGGAGTTTAATCCAGCCGCAGAACGTACCTTTGGCTGTTTGAAAAAGCAGGTGTTTGGTCAAAACTTTTTTGATATGTTTTTGTGTGAGCAGGACAGAGAGCAGGCCAAAATTAGTTTGCAGGAAATGTTTAGCTCTTCTGAGGGTTTGCTCCTTAACCGTCGAAACTCCCTGCATTTGTTACGAACCTCAGGCCACACCTTTCCGGCTGAGATTACAATTACGACCACGCCGCTGGACGGAGGCTTACGCACAGAGTTTACTCTGCATATTCGTGATGTTACCCGTCAAATTAAGCTACAGTCACGACTCAAGTTCCTGGCGTATCGCGACCCGCTGACCAGTTTATACAACCGCACTTTTTTGATGGATAAATTAACCCATGCCATCGGCGAGGTTGAGCAGTTTGGGTTATCAGTGGCGTTGCTGTTTCTGGATCTGGATAAGTTTAAAAAAATCAACGATACCCTGGGTCATAAAGCCGGGGATGAATTGTTGTGTGAGGTCGCCAGCCGATTAACCAAAGTCTGCCGTGATACAGACGTGATTGCTCGCTGGGGGGGAGACGAGTTTATCGTGCTGATGTCAGGGCATTTAACCAATGAACTAGTCAGTGATCGCGCCAATGCCATTTTGGAAGTGATGCGTAGCAGTGTCGATATTCAGGGTAAGCAATTTAATATTCCGACCAGTATAGGCGTGGCACTTTCTCATGGCGGCGATGCGACAGCTGAGAAGCTGATCCAGCATGCTGATATTGCCATGTATTGGGCAAAAGAAAATGGCCGTGATAACTTCCAAATCTTTGTGCCGGAGATGGCTCAGGCAGCCAATAAAAGCTTTAACTATGAACGGGCGATGCGCGATGGGCTGGAAACGGAGCAGTTTTATTTGATGTATCAACCCAAGGTGCGTGGCAATGCCGACAATATTGTTGGCCTTGAGGCGCTGTTGCGTTGGAGTCATCCCCTTGAAGGTGCTATTTCTCCCGCCGAGTTCATCCCGCTGGCAGAAGAATCAAACCTGATTATCAAACTGGGTGAAAAGGTGATTAGCGAGACGCTGCGTCAACTGGCAAGCTGGCGTGATGATGGCGTGGAGTTGGTGCCGGTATCGGTGAACATTTCTGGCAAGCATTTAGTTTCAGACGAGCTGGTGCCATTTGTACAGGCTCAGTTGTGTAAATATCGAATTGACGGACATTTGCTCGAAATCGAAATTACGGAAGGCGTATTGTTACAGGATATTGAGCGTTGCATTGAAGTGATGGCAGAACTAAAAGCGATGCAGATTAATATTGCAGTAGATGACTTTGGTACGGGCTATTCGTCGCTAAACTACCTGAAACGCTTGCCGTTGGATATTTTGAAAATCGACCAGTCGTTTGTAAAAGAATGTGATATTACCGAAGAAGATGCGCAAATCTGCGCCACGATTATTAACCTTGCCAATAATTTAGAATTATCGACGGTGGCTGAAGGGGTTGAAACCCAGGCTCAGAAGCAGGTTTTGGAAGCGCTGGGCTGTCATGTTTATCAGGGATACTACTTTTATAAGCCGGCGGATCCGGAATTGGTAAAATTATTGTTGCTATCGAATGAACAGCAAGCGTCCGTCGATACGCACTTTTTAGTCGAAGGTTCTGCATCAATCAGTTAGGTGAGTATCCTTCTATCCTATGTCGCATATGACTTTGTCTGTTTACCAAACGTAAAAACACTAAATTGGTAAGTGTTTCGGCCTGAGCACAACGGTAAATAATCTACAATTAGTGGTTATAAACCAATTCGTGTATTGCTCTATACATCAGCATTAAAATGACTAAAATACCGGCTCACCCAAACTGTACCAACCCATATTTGGGCGTTCTACGCCGGTCGTGAGGAGAAATAATGTTATCACGTGACATGAACATTGCGGACTTTGATCCTGAATTAGCTGATGCCATTGCCAAGGAAACGCAGCGTCAGGAGCATCACATTGAATTGATCGCTTCTGAGAACTACTGCAGCCCGCGCGTGCTGGAAGCGCAAGGTTCTCAGTTAACGAATAAGTACGCAGAAGGGTACCCTCATAAGCGTTACTATGGTGGTTGTGAGTTTGTTGATATCGCTGAAGATTTGGCGATTGAGCGTGCTAAACAGTTGTTTGGTGCAGACTATGCTAACGTACAGCCTCACTCGGGTTCACAAGCCAACTCAGCGGTATTTATGGCGCTGCTAAATGCTGGTGACACAGTCTTGGGTATGAGCCTGGCACACGGTGGTCACCTGACGCACGGTGCTCACGTGAGCTTTTCAGGCAAAACTTACAATGCGGTACAGTACGGTCTGAACGAAGAAACGGGCCTGATTGACTATGATCAGGTTGAAGCACTGGCCCTTGAGCATAAGCCCAAGATGGTAATTGCTGGTTTCTCTGCATACTCAGGTGTTGTAGATTGGGCGCGTTTCCGTGAAATCGCGGACAAAGTAGGTGCTTATCTGATGGTTGATATGGCACACGTGGCTGGTTTGATTGCTGCCGGTGTTTATCCTAACCCTCTGCCTCACGCACATGTTGTTACTACAACAACGCACAAAACCCTGGCTGGTCCGCGCGGTGGTCTGATCCTGTCAGCCTGTGGTGACGAAGATATCTATAAAAAGCTGAACAGCTCTGTTTTCCCTGGAAACCAGGGGGGGCCTTTGTGTCACGTGGTTGCTGCTAAAGCTGTTGCGTTCAAAGAAGCGTTACAGCCAGAGTTTAAAGCCTATCAGCAACAGGTTGTGACCAATGCGAAAGCAATGGTCAGTGTATTCCTGGAGCGCGGCTTTAACGTGGTTTCTGGCGGAACAGAAAACCATTTGTTCCTGCTGGACCTGATTGCCAAAGATATTACTGGTAAAGACGCTGATGCAGCGTTGGGCAGTGCCAACATCACTGTAAACAAAAATTCTGTACCCAATGATCCTCGTTCTCCGTTTGTAACAAGCGGTCTGCGTATCGGTACTCCAGCAATTACCCGTCGTGGATTTGGTGAGACAGAAGCCAAACAGGTTGCAAGCTGGATCTGTGACATTCTGGATAACATGGGTGATGCCAGCGTGATCGAGCGTGTTAAAGGTGAAGTTGTTGCACTGTGCGAGAAATTCCCGGTATACGCATAAGCTAACGCTTAAGTGACACTGAAAAAGGCGCTCAATGAGCGCCTTTTTTGTCTGCTGTCGCTGGCATAACTCAGCCAATCATCAACTACACTTTGTTAGAGCAGTCTTTTTAAGGCCTTAACCTATGGTTGAGAGGATTCTGTGATAGCGAGAATGCGTGTATATGGATGTGTCACCCTGCTGTCAGTATGTGTAAGTCATTATCTGTCAGCAACGCCTTTAGTATTGGCGGCAGAACAAAACAACCCTGAATTAGAACACAGTAAATTGTTGTTCAACTGCATATTTGCAGCCATTGATGAAGCCCCTCAGATTGTCAGTTTTCCCTGGGCAAGAGCAAAGCATGAATTCGCATTAGGCAATGTCGACGGTGTGTTGCTGTCCAGCCCGGAAGACAAACTTGAAGGGGTGAGTACTTATCCGGTGTTGCTGGAAAAGTGGTACAGCATACAGTTAGATCAAACCGATTATTTTATTGCTGCTGATAGTCGTCTCGGCGTTGTTCGTGGCAGCCCGGAAGAGTTCTGGTTACAACAACATCAGCGTCAGGCAAAAATGCAAGCCAACAACCTTGAGCAGTTGGTTGAAATGCTGCAGGCAGGTCGTATTGATTATCTACTTGCCGATTACGCTCAGGTTATGCCTTTATTGTCTGAGCGTAATTTGATGACAAACGTACATTTACGGTTTGTGCGTTTTGTTGCAAAACAAGTGACACTATCCGCCGAGGTAGTCGCTAAGCAACCGAATATTATCGACAATTTTAATCGTCAAATTAGTCAGTGTGATCCTAAGGTATACCGGTTAAATCAGGCTGAGCGTGCAGGCGCGTTGCGTTTTGCTCGGGATATTAGTCGGTATGCACTGGCAAAAGAAACCGTCAGAAGCCAAATTGAAGCGCGCCTGATTGCCAGCCGGCAGGGACCCGATCCTGATTTTGAAAAGTTAGACCGCCTTTGGCGCAATGAGCTTCGTAATCGTCGCTACAGCTTAATTGAATCCATGTTAGATCTGCCGTTGTCACGTTCTCTGGTGAATGTCGAGCGAGCCTATCCACAAATTCGCGAGATTATGCTGACCACCGAAGAGGGCGCTATGTTAGGACTATCTCGGCCAACCAGTGATTTTTATCAGGGCGATGAAGAGAAGATTACTGCCATCACGGATGGTGCGTATGTGTCGGATATTTATTTTGATGAGTCGACCAATACGTTTGAAACTCAGGTCAGTTTGACCATAGACACCGCCGAAGGGACGGCGGTGCTTATTGTGGGATTAGATTTAGAAGCCTTGTACAGCCAGCAAGATGTTACACCCTAAAGCGGCTCACATTGCCGTCCAGACCTTTCGCGACACTAGAGATATGTACAGATGCATCTTTGGTGTCGGAGACAATCGAAAGAGCGGTTTGGGTCAGTGAATTCAACTCGCTGACATTGTTGTTAATATCGTCAACTACCGCACTTTGCTCTTCCGTGGCGGTGGCGATCTGGTAAATCATATCGTTGGTTTTTACCACGGACTCTTCAACTAAACCTAACGCGCTGCGAATTTGCTCGGATAGCTCAACCACGGTTTTAACTTCGCCATGGCCATGGTTCATTGCCTGAACAGCTTGATTTACGCCATCTTCGAGGCCGGCAACCATACGCTGAATGTCTTCGGTAGATTGTTGTGTGCGGCTGGCGAGCGTCCGCACTTCATCGGCAACAACGGCAAAACCGCGGCCTTGCTCTCCGGCACGCGCTGCTTCAATGGCGGCGTTTAATGCCAATAAGTTGGTTTGATCAGCGATATCGCGGATCACATCCAGTACCTTAACGATATTTTGTGATTCACTGGCCAGTTTGCCTATAACCTGATTGGCAGATGAAACTGAATCGGCAAGTACCTTGATACGAGACACTGAATTGCCGATGACATCACCGGCTTTTTCTGTCTGCTCTTTCGCTTCTCGAGTTTGTTCGGTGGCGTTTTGGGCATTACCTGCTACTTCGTGAACTGCATGGCTGAGCTGATTAATTGCCGTGGCAACCTGCTCCAGGTTGGCGTGCTGCTGTTGCGACACAGACTGGCTCTCCTGGGCAGAATGATTCAGATGTTCAACGGCTTCAGTTAGCGACTGAGCATCGTCTTTGATCATTTTGATCAGACTTTGCAGCTTCTCCATCAACACATTAAAAGTGGAGGCTAATTTGGCCAGTTCATCTTTGCCACTGTTGTCCAAACGCGTGGTCAAATCACCGCCGCCAGCGCAGATTGACAGGATCATTTCGTCCAAAGCTTCAATGCGTCGGGTAATTAAACGAGGGCCAAAAATGACACACACGGCACAGGCGATGAGAGCGATGGCGATAACGGTCAACATGATATTTTGCTGCGCAGCGTTTTTGATTTTTGCCTGTTCAGTGCGCAAGTTGGAGATATTCAGGGTTTCCTCGCCAACTTTGTCATAGTACGAACGCAAATTTTCAAACGCTGTTAGCACCTGAGAATCGTTGAATTCTGTCGCTTTACGAATATCGCCCTGATTTACCAAAGTAAATACTTGTTTAGCCAGCTTATACCAGGTGTCGTAGTCACGACGGAAGTTGACGGTAAGATTGGCAATTGTCGGATGAGCATGCATCACGTCTAGTACGTGCTGCATGCGGTCTAACGCTTGTTTCGCATTTTCTTCAAAATTGTCTTTTTCTTCCTCGAGGCCATCAAAGCCCAGATTCTTCTTAATCAGATAGTTCTGACTGGCCGTAAGTGCCTGATACAGATCTCGGTCCGCATTTAAGCTGGTGCTAACAGCGTCTACGAAGGTATCGGATACCAGCTCTAAATCGTCGGATATTCGGTTACCGTGTTGAATGCCCAAGGTGCTTACTGCAAGCAGCAATACACCAATAAAAAGAAGGGGAATGGAAAATTTACTACGGATAGTGAGGTTATTTAAATCAATCATGGAGACCACTCATCACTGCTAAGGTAAAAGCCCGTTGATCATCCTGATCGAATAGTTCGTCCAGTGAAAATAAAGATAGTCCTATAAAGTCACCCTTGCATTATCCCTCAGAAAAATAATAAAAAAATTATCTGAAAGTATGAATATTGACTAGGGTTTATAGCGAGGGATATGTGTTTCTAGGGAGTGGTTTGATTAGACACTTAATGAGGAACCATTCATGGCCTTTAAGCCGAAACTATTTTTTGCCTTTTTACTTACTGGTAGCGCAACTGCTTATGCTGATACAGAATTTTATGCGCGTATGAATCTGGATGCGCAGCAAAGCGATGAAGGTAACGGCAGTTTTAGTGAAGTAAAAAGCAATAATTCCTGGATTGGTGTGAAAGGGAATTTAGCGCTGGAAAATGATATTGAAGCCATTTACAGACTGGAATGGAAGGTGGATATCACTCAGGAAAGTGGTAGTCAAAATCTGACTGAACGCCCCCAATATGTCGGATTAAAAGGCGGCTTTGGACAAGTCATTATCGGCCGTGATTTTACGCCAGTATGGGAATTGGGACGTGAAGATCTGTTTAATCACTATGAAGGTGATATCAAAGGGCTTTGGAAAGGTGAAAATCGCTTATCCGATATTGTGGCCTATACCTCACCTACCTGGAATAAAATCCATGGCAGTATTACTTATCAGGCTGAAAAAGAAGAAGAGGGGGATTCTGCGACCTCCGCTGGGCTGTTTTATGGAGACAGACAGTTTAAATCGGCAGACACTTATGCAGGTGTCGCCCACGACTTTGATGTGGCAGGTTATGACTTAACCCGCTTTTTAGTGGAGCAGAAAATTGGTGCTCATGTGGTAGGGGCAATGTTTCAAACTCAGGAAGCCAGTGAAGGAAATGCCGACAGTGAACAGGGTTGGTTGATTAACTATCGTTACAAACAGGGCAATTTTACCTGGAAAGGCCAGTATCAAACGCTGGAAGACGATGACAGTCTTAGTGTGGGCGTAGATTATTCTCTGGGGAAAATGACCAAAGTGTTTGGCTGGTATACAAGGTTAGATAAAGAGTCGAATGAGAGCGACTTTAATTATCTGGCCATCGGCATAGAGCACAAACTGTCCTATAAATTCTGATGCGTTCAGAGGCAGGTGATAAAGGTTAAACTGGTGTAACTATTGGCAAAATTTTGCTAATTTAGGGGGCCGTAATACCCAAGATTAAAAAGCCATGTTTTGTCCCTTTTGCTCCATGCAGGAAACCAAAGTGATTGACTCGCGTCTGGTGGCCGATGGCCATCAGGTGCGACGTCGGCGTGAATGCACCAAATGCCACGAGCGGTTCACAACATTTGAAACCGCTGAGCTGGTCATGCCCAGAGTTGTCAAACGCGACGGTTCGCGAGAACCCTTTAACGAAGATAAGTTGCGTTCTGGTTTACAGCGAGCACTCGAAAAACGCCCGGTCAGCACCGAACAGATTGAACAATGCGTTAATCGGTTGATGTCCGCCTTGCGGGCGACAGGCGAGCGTGAGGTCGAAAGCCAGTTAGTGGGTAATTTGATTATGGATGCCCTCAAAGAGCTGGATAAAGTGGCTTACGTGCGTTTTGCGTCTGTGTATCGTTCATTTGAAGATATTCGCGAGTTTGGCGAAGAAATTGCCCGTTTGGGAGATTAACTTGGCTGACTTTTCTGCCTCAGACTATCGCTGGATGGCCATGGCGATCCAACTTGCCACCAAAGGTTCCTTTACCACCAGTCCTAATCCAAATGTCGGATGCGTTATCGTTGATGCGAATGATCAGCTAATAGGTCAGGGTTGGCACAAACAGGCCGGCACGCCTCATGCTGAAGTGCATGCTCTGGCGCAGGCGGGTATTAAGGCCAAAGGTGCAACCGCGTATGTCACCCTCGAGCCCTGTAGTCATTTCGGGCGCACGCCACCTTGTGCAAAAGCGTTGATAGAGGCTGGTGTGAGTAAAGTGGTTGCGGCGATGCGCGACCCTAACCCACTGGTGGCAGGCAAGGGCCTGGCCATGCTGGCGGATGCCGGTATCGAAACTCAGTTTGGTTTGTTAGAAGCCGAGGCTGAAGCCCTGAATCCAGGATTTCTAACCCGTATGCGTAAGCAGCGACCGTTCGTAACGTTAAAGCTGGCTTCGAGCCTGGATGGTAAAACTGCCATGGCCAATGGCCACAGCCAGTGGATTACCGGAGCTGCCGCCAGGGCAGATGTGCAGGTGCACCGGGCCCAAAGCTGCGCCATTCTCTCAACCGCAGCAACTGTATTGGCAGATGATGCCAGCTTAACTGTGCGTCCTGAATCTATCGCCTTTGAGCTTGATCGCGGACTCGAATGGCGTCAACCCTTACGGGTGATTTTGGATAGTCAAAATCGCCTGACGCCTGAACTCACCCTGTTTCAGCAGGGGGGGCCGATCCTGCTGATTAATACAACTCCCAATACCGCCGCGTTTGCGGAAAATGTCAGTCAGTGGCAATGCCCGGTAGCAGAGACAGGATTTGACCTGTTGGCACTGATGCTGGAACTCGGCCAACGTCAAATCAATTCAGTCTGGGTCGAAGCTGGCGCCAGGCTGACAGGAAGTCTGTTGCAGGCACAATTGGTTGATCAGTTTATTTTGTATCAGGCGCCAAAAATAATGGGGCATAAAGGCCGCGCGCTACTTGAATTACCAGAATTTACCCATATGCAGCAGGCTTATGCGCTTGCCTGGCAGGATGTCCGTCAGGTCGGGGATGATCTAAAATTAACCGCCAGCGTTAACTATCCGAATAATCAGTAAGGGGCAGCATGTTTACTGGAATTATTGAATCCATCGGCACCATCGCCAAACTTCAACCAGCAGGCGATGATATTCGTCTGACCGTGAATGTCGGCAAGATGGACATGGGCGATGTGGCCCTGGGTGACAGCATTGCCACTAACGGGGTTTGTCTGACAGTGGTGGAGTTCAGCGACAGCTATTTCTGTGCTGATGTGTCACCGGAAACTATTCAGCGCACTGGCTTTGCCCATTATCAGCAGGGCGCCAGCGTTAACCTTGAAAAGGCACTGCAAGCCAATGCCCGCTTAGGTGGTCATATTGTCAGTGGTCACGTGGATGGGGTCGGCGAGATTTTATCGGTGACGCCGGTTAATCGTTATATCGAAATCTGGGTAAAAGCCCCTGATGAACTGGCGCGTTACCTGGCGGAGAAGGGCTCGATTACAGTGGATGGCACTAGCCTTACAGTGAATCAGGTGGATGGCGCTAAATTTATGCTGACGCTCATCCCTCACACTCTGCAGGAAACCATCATTGGTAATTACAAAGCCGGAACAAAAGTGAATTTGGAAGTGGATGTCATTGCCCGTTATCTGGAGCGATTAATTCTGGGCGACAAAGCCGCCGAAAGTAGTCAGGAATCCAAACTGAGTATGGCGTTTCTAGCAGAACACGGTTATCTGCGTTAATTTTCCCTTACCCTACAAGAGCAAAGACAACTATGAGTTTAAACAGTACCGCTGAAATCCTGGAAGACATTCGTCAGGGCAAAATGGTCATTCTGATGGATGACGAAGACCGGGAAAACGAAGGCGATATCATCATGGCGGCGGAACACGTTACGCCCGAAGCCATCAACTTTATGGTGACTCACGCCCGTGGTCTGGTGTGTTTGCCTATGACCGCCGAACGTTGCAAGCGTTTGAATTTACCCTTGATGGTTGATAATAATGGCGCTCAGTTCTCAACCAATTTTACTGTTTCGATTGAAGCGGCTGAAGGAGTAACCACTGGTATTTCTGCCGCTGATCGTGCCCGTACTATTCTGGCGGCGGTAGCTAAAGACGCAGTGGCGAAAGATATTGTCCAACCAGGTCACATTTTTCCGTTGATTGCCAAAGAGGGCGGGGTGTTAAATCGTGCCGGACACACTGAAGCTGGAGTGGATTTAGCTCGCTTAGGCGGCTGTGAACCGGCTGCTGTGATTGTTGAAGTGCTGAATGAAGATGGCTCAATGGCGCGTCGCCCTGAGCTGGAAAAGTTTGCAGCAAAACACGGCCTGAAGATCGGTACCATTGCCGATTTGATTGAATATCGCAATTTGAATGAAACCACCATTGAAAAAGTTGCTCAATGTAAATTGCCCACTGAGTACGGTGAGTTTGACTTAGTTACCTTCCGTGATGTGATTGATAACCAGGTGCACTTTGCCTTGGTCAAAGATTTGCAGCAGGATGGCCCTAATCTGGTGCGTGTACATCTGAGTAATACGTTTGGCGATTTGTTTGCCAGTACCCGCGGCGAAGAGCGCAGTATGAGTTTGCAAACGGCGATGCAACGCATTGCCAGTGAAGGCGGTGTATTGGTGCTATTGGGTAAGCAGGAAGATTTGGTTGCCCAGGTGCGTCAGTATGCGGCAGAAGATCAGGGCGAAGGCCCGGCATCCCAGCGCTGGCAGGAAACCACCCGGACCGTTGGTGTCGGCAGTCAAATTTTGGCTAGCTTAGGCGTGAAGCAAATGCGTCTGCTGAGTAAACCGAAAAAATATCACGCTCTTTCTGGTTTTGGTCTGGAAGTGGTGGAATACGTATTCGAAGAGTGAGTTAAAAAATCTCACACCTGACGCGGGGCGCTATGCTACAATGCGCGCCATTTTTATTGATAGGGCTTATAGCGTATGAATGTCATTGAAGGTAATGTCAGAGCAACTGGCAAAAAATTTGCGATTGTCGTCGCGCGTTTTAACAGCTTCGTAGTTGAAAGCTTGGTTGAAGGCGCTCTGGACACCTTAGAGCGTGTTGGCGAAGTTAACGAACAAGACATTACTTTAGTTCGCGTTCCTGGTGCTTATGAGCTGCCTGTCGTAGCCAAAAAACTGGCTGAAACTAAACAGTATGACGCCATTATCGCACTGGGTGCGGTGATCCGTGGCGGTACCCCGCATTTTGATTTTGTCGCTGGCGAGTGTAACAAAGGCCTGGCCCAGGTTTCTTTAGAGTACGGTTTGCCAGTGGCGTTTGGTGTGATCACCACTGATAACATCGAACAAGCTATTGAACGTTCAGGAACCAAAGCAGGGAATAAAGGTGCAGAAGCAGCCATGACGGCACTTGAAATGGTTAACGTTGTTGCCCAGATAGGAGCCTAATGTGAACCCTGCTGCTCGTCGTAAGGCCCGTGAACTGGCTCTGCAAAGCCTGTATTCCTGGCAAGTTTCTAAAAACCCTGTTCACCAAATCGAACTGCACATGGCAACGACCAATGATATGCAGAAAGTCGACATGGAGTACTTTAAAGAGTTACTGCGTGGTGTGGTGAGTGAGGTGGCAACACTGGACAGCAAGATTAAGCCTTATCTTGGCCGTTTGCCCGAAGAGCTGGATACCGTAGAACAGGCGATTTTGCGTCTGGCGACTTACGAACTGGTATATCGTATGGACGTGCCTTACAAGGTCGTGATCAACGAAGCCATTGAACTCGCTAAGTCTTACGGTGCCGAAGAGAGTCACAAGTTTGTTAATGGTGTGCTGGACAAAGCCATCAAAACTCTGCGCAAACAAGAACTGTCTTAATACATTGTGAAAGAATTCACGCTTATTGATACCTTTTTCAAAGAGAAAGGTTACCAACGCAAGGATGTGATGCTGGGTATTGGTGACGATTGCGCCCTTACCCAGGTCCCTCAGGGGCAGTGGCTGGCAACGACCACTGACACCCTGGTTGAAGGGGTACACTTTCTTCCTGATTCTCCTGCCCGAGCTGTTGCGCACAAAGCAATGGCGGTTAATCTTAGTGATTTAGCTGCGATGGGCGCTGATCCCTGCTGGATTAACCTGTCATTAAGCCTGCCTAACGCTGATGAAGCCTGGCTGGGCGAGTTTTCTGCTGGTCTGCGCGAATTATGCGAGTACTACTCAGTACAGCTGATTGGCGGCGATACGGTGCGTGGCCCATTGAGTATCACGATAACCGCGCAAGGTTTTGTACCTGAAAATCAGGCGTTAACCCGTAAAGGTGCCCGCCCCGGGGATTTCGTGTTTGTGACCGGGACCCTTGGGGATGCGGGATTAGGCTTAGATCTTCTATTGGGTAAAGCAAATTTAAGTGGAAAGGATCGTCAGTTTGCGATTGATCGACATCGCTTCCCAACGCCAAGGGTATCGACGGGGGCTATGCTGCGCCGTATTGCCCATGCCTGTATCGATATCTCTGATGGTCTGTTGGCAGACTTAGGTCATATCCTTAAGCAGTCCCACTGTGGAGCGACTCTTGATTTGGATAAGTTGCCCCTGTCGGCGGCGATGCAAAGCCTGAATGATCGTGAAAAGGCACTGGAATATGCGCTAAGTGCCGGTGATGATTACGAGTTGTTGTTTACCGTCAGTGAAGAGCAAAAAGGTAATCTGGATACGGTACTGGCGAATTACAATCTCAAGGCGACTTGCATTGGTCAGTTAAACGGACAAGCTGGTAAACTGGATTTACGCTTACATGGTGAAGCGTACAGTTTTCAGGGACAGGGATATCAGCATTTCTAATGGACAAACAGCTTAGGCAACGCATTTCGATGGCGAACCCAGTGCATTTTCTGGCACTGGGTTTTGGCTCTGGTCTGGCGCCGAAAGCGCCGGGTACCTTCGGCTCCTTAGCTGCGTTACCTTTGGTGCTGTTACAAAGTTATCTGTCTTTGCCGCTGATGCTTGCCATTATTGTGCTCGCCACTCTGGTCGGCTTTTATCTGTGTGGTAAAACTGCAGAGGACATGCAGGTACACGATCATTCGTCCATCGTCTGGGACGAAGTTGTCGGCATGCTAATCACCTTTATCGCCATCCCACTTTCAGTTACCTCGCTGCTTGCAGGTTTTGCACTGTTTCGACTGTTTGATATCGTCAAACCCTGGCCCATTCGATATTTGGATAAACATGTTCATGGTGGGGTAGGGATCATGGTGGATGATATTCTGGCTGGTATCTTTGCACTGGTGTGCATGCACATACTTATCCTGGCGGGCTGGTTAGGTTAAGCTATTTACCTCTGATTGCGATGCTGTAAAAGCATTTGAATACTCCGGAGGTCAATTGAAATCCCTATTCGTGCCTTTGAGTTATTTGTTGGTGAGCGTTAGCCTGGTTGCCTGTGGTGGCAGCGATAATACGGCTTCGACGGCGCCTTACTATCAACCCTCCGTGGGTACTTCATGGCAAATTCAACTTACCGGCACACTCAACACAGATTATGCTGTGGCGGTCTATGACGTTGATTTATTTGATACTGAAGTGAGCCAAATTTCAGCTCTGCAACGTGCGGGTAAAAAGGTCATTTGTTATTTCTCCGCGGGCAGTTTTGAAGACTGGCGTGAAGATGCCGGGCAGTTTACAGAGTCTGACTATGCTAACTCTCTGGACGGCTGGGAAGGCGAGTACTGGCTGAATATTACCTCTGATAATGTGAGAAATATTATGCTCTCACGTATCGCGCTGGCTCAGGAAAAGGGCTGTGACGGGGTTGATCCTGATAACGTCGATGGTTATCAAAACGATACCGGGCTAGACCTGACGTATTCCCAGCAACTCGAATACAATCGCTTCCTGGCAGATTCAGCCCACGGGCTGGGACTGGCGGTGGGGCTGAAAAACGATCTCGGTCAAATCGCCGATTTAGTGGATAGTTTCGATTTTGCTGTGAACGAAGAGTGCTTTAGTTACAGCGAATGTGAGTTGTTAAGCCCCTTTATTGAGCAAAATAAGCCGGTGTTTCACATAGAATATGACGATGTTTATGTGTCGGATGACAGTGAGCTGGAGGGGATTTGTACGAGCGCCAACGAAATGGGCTTTAGTACCCTAATCATGCCATTGGATTTAGATGATACCTTTCGAATCAGCTGCCAGGAGCAGTAAGTATACGATACGAAAAAGGACGCGATAGGCGTCCTTCTTTAGTGGGCAGGCTTGATGTCATTTGCCAAGAAAAGCGTTTACTTTTGCCTCGATACCCGCGGCATCAATCCCCAGCTCTGCATACATTTCTTCCTGAGTACCCTGCATGATAAAGGTATCGGGTAAGCCGATTTGCAGTAACTTGTTGCTGTACTGACGTTGCAACAGGTATTCAGCCACGGCACTTCCCGCGCCACCAATAATGGCACCATCTTCCAGCGTTACAAACAGATCGTGGTTAGCCTGCAGACTATCGATAATCTGGGTATCCAGTGGTTTAACGAAACGCATGTCCACAAGAGTTGCATCTAACGCCTGTGCGGCCTTTTCAGCTTCAGGCAACAGCGTACCGAAGTTCAAAATGGCGATGGACTTGCCATCACGCATTGTGCGGCTTTTACCAATTTCCAGTGCGGTCATCTGGGGGGCAACATCCACGCCCTTACCACTGCCGCGCGGATAGCGCACACAGGCAGGCTGATTGAGCTTATGGCCTGTATACAGCATCTGACGACATTCGTTTTCATCCCCTGGCACCATGATCACCAGATTGGGGATACAGCGCAGGAAACTGATATCAAAAGCACCCTGATGGGTAGGACCATCGGCACCAACGATACCAGCACGATCGATAGCAAATAACACCGGCAGATTTTGCAGGGCCACATCGTGGATAAGCTGATCATAGGCACGCTGTAAAAAGCTGGAATAGATAGCGACCACAGGATTGAGGTCTTCTTTGGCCAGACCCGCGGCAAACGTGACGGCATGCTGTTCAGCAATGGCCACATCAAAATACTGTTGCGGATACTCCTGAGAGAAACGCACCATACCCGAACCTTCGCGCATGGCCGGGGTAATGGCCATCAGCTTGTCATCCTGGGCTGCCATGTCACATAGCCAGTTACCAAAAATGGCAGAGTAGGAGGGTTTACCCGGAGCAGATTTAGGTAAGTCGGCCTTGGGGTTAAACTTAGGCACGGCGTGGAACTTGATCGGATCTTTTTCCGCCAGTTCAAAGCCTTTCCCTTTTTTGGTCACCACATGCAGAATTTGCGGGCCTTTAATCTTACGCATATTGCGTAACGTGTTGACCATGCCGTTTACGTCGTGGCCATCTATGGGGCCGATGTAATGAAAGCCAAGTTCTTCAAAGATAGTCCCTGGTACCACCATGCCTTTGATGTGCTCTTCGGCCCGGGCGGCAAATTCTTTGATAGGCGGTACATTGCTAAGCAATTTCTTGCCGCCATCACGGATGCTGTTAAACAGACTGCCGGTCAGCAGACGTGCCAGGTGACTGTTAAGGGCGCCAACGTTTTCGGAGATCGACATTTCGTTGTCGTTCAGAATTACCAGCACGTCTTTATCCATGTCACCGCCATGGTTCATGGCTTCAAACGCCATCCCTGCGGTCATGGCGCCATCACCAATCACGGCGACTACCTTGCGGTCCAGGCCTTCCTTTTCTGCTGCCACGGCCATGCCGAGCGCAGCACTGATGGAGGTGGATGAGTGACCGACAGCAAAGGTGTCGTATTCACTTTCTGGTGGCCATGGGAAGGGATGCAATCCGCCTTTTTTACGGATAGTTGGCATTTTATCGCGTCGGCCTGTCAGAATTTTGTGAGGATATGCCTGATGGCCAACATCCCAGATCAGACGATCAAAGGGGGTGTTATACACGTAATGCAGTGCTACGGTCAGTTCAACCGTACCCAGACCGGATGCAAAGTGGCCACTGCTTTGACTGACACAGGCAAGCAGGTATTCGCGCAGTTCATTGGAAAATTGCTTTAGCTTATCCTGAGGCAGTTTTCTGAGCTGGTCTGGGTTTTCCGCAAGGGATAACACCGGGTAATGATCTAAATCCAGGGTCATGTGTCGTTATTCTATTGGTTATCGTTCTCTAATGGTTTCGCTGAATAATATAATCGGCGAGCGAAACCAGCAGTTCCGTATTGTACGGCAAAGGCTGTAAGGCTTGAAGTGCCTGCAAATGCAGAGAGTGTAGATAGTCTTGTGCGCCTTGCAGTCCCATCATGGCAGGGTAAGTACTTTTTTCCTGAGCCTGATCCGAGCCCTGAGGTTTACCCAATGTCTGGGTATCACCAATGACGTCCAGAATATCATCCTGAACCTGAAAGGCCAGACCAATTATGGCGGCAAAGTCGGCTAAGCGTGCTTTTTCTTCATCGCTAAGGCTGGGGCACAGGGTGCAGGCCATGGTGACTGATGCAATAAGCATGGCCCCGGTTTTCTTTTCGTGCAGCTGCTGCAACTCTGGTAGCGATATTTGCTTGCCTGTGGCAGCTAAATCGATCGCCTGACCACCGCACATACCCTGATAGCCCGCCGCTTCAGTAAGCTGGCGTAATAAGTCTACGCGCTTGGATTGCAGGCTCGGTGCTAAAGGATAGGTTAACAAAATCCTATATGCTTCTGTTTGCAGTGCGTCGCCGGCCAGAATGGCACTGGCTTCGTCAAAGGCGATATGACAGGTCGGGTGTCCACGACGAAGGTCGTCGTCGTCCATGGCCGGTAAGTCATCGTGGATTAGAGAGTAAGCATGGATACATTCAACGGCCATAGCTGCGCCGTCGAGATTCTCTCGTTTTACACCCAGCATTTCACCCGTGGCGTATAGCAAAAATGGGCGTAAGCGTTTGCCACCAATGAGCAGCGCGTATTCCATGGCAGCTTTTAAACGCGGCGCATGGTCAGGTAATGAGGCAATATGGGATTTCAGTAAGCCGTTAATATGCTCGCTGATGTCCTGCTGATACTGTTGAAATGTTTTCATTATTCAGTCGGTTTATCCAAGTCCACTAAGGTTTGCTCGCCCTGCTGCTGCATCAGGATCTGAACCTTCTGTTCAGCATTGGCAAGGGTTTCCTGACTATGGCGGGCGAGTTGGATACCGCGCTCGAAACTTTTCAGTGCTTCATCTAATGGAAGCTCACCCAATTCCATTTGTTTTACTATGCCTTCCAATTCCTGGATGGCCTGTTCGAAAGATAGATTTTCGGCTTTTTTTCGGCTGGTCATAATTACTGTATTTTTCGGCCCGAGGCCGTGTCTATGACGTGAATGTAAGCGTATGCTCGCACGGCCTGAACCGGCCATTCAAGTGTGAGCGCACCTTACCTGAGCACCCATAAGGGGTCAACGACTTTTGCTTGTCTCGCCATTGTCTTACGGGAAGATTTTTATAAATACTTTATCTACAGATAAACTCTACTATAGAAAATGATAATACAGTCGATAAAATGATTAAATTTGTCAGCAACTTATCGTGATACTTTGTCATAAATGCTGACAACATTATGTCTGACACTCAGATTACCATAGATAACCTATTCTATTATGCAGACGCTGCCAAAGCAGCCACACCTTGGGACTGACAGGAGGAACCGGTGGATTTAGCAACAATCATTGGCATCATTGGCGCGATCGGCTTTATCGTCATGGCGATGCTTTTGGGCGGCAGTTTAGATATGTTCGTTGATGTGCCCTCCATACTTATCGTGTTTGTTGGTTCTATGTTCGTGGTGTTATCCCAGTTCACATTGGGACAATTCTTTAGCGCCGGCAAAGTGGCCGGTAAAGCCTTTATGTTTAAAAGTGAATCACCGGATGATCTGATTCAAAAGATAGTTGAGATGGCGGATGCGGCGCGTAAGGGGGGATTTCTGGCTCTGGAAGAAGCTGAAATTCCCAACACTTTCATGCGTAAAGGCGTGGATATGTTGGTTGATGGGCATGATGTGGATGTGGTGCGAGAAACGCTGGCCAAAGACATTAATATGACCACAGAGCGCCATGACTTCGGCGCTACCATATTCAAAAGTGTGGGTGACGTTGCCCCGGCGATGGGCATGATCGGGACTCTGATTGGTCTGGTAGCCATGCTGTCTAACATGGATGACCCTAAGGCGATAGGTCCGGCGATGGCGGTTGCTTTGTTAACCACACTGTACGGCGCGTTTTTGGCCAACGTTATAGCGCTGCCTGTTGCAGCCAAGCTGGCTAACCGTAAAGAAGAAGAGAAGTTAAATCAAAGTTTGATACTGGATGGCATTATTGGCATTGCTGATGGTCAAAACCCCAGAGTCATCGAAGGTATTTTGAAAAACTATCTGGCGGCCAGTAAACGTGGCACCGCGGAAGAAGAGGCGTAAGCACGATGGATGAATGTCCTAAGTGTCCCCCTCCCGGGTTACCAGCCTGGATGGGGACCTTTGCTGATTTAATGTCGCTACTGATGTGCTTCTTTGTATTGTTACTGGCCTTTTCAGAAATGGACGTATTGAAGTTTAAGCAGATCGCAGGTTCGATGAAGTTTGCCTTTGGTGTACAGAACAAAATAGAGGTAAAGGACATTCCTAAAGGGACGAGCGTAATTGCGATGGAATTCCGTCCTGGTCGTCCAGATCCTACGCCGATTGAGAACATCCAGCAGCAGACGATTGAAATGACTCAGCAGATGCTGGAGTTTCAGGCCGGTGACGAAGATTCTGCCGGTGGTCGCCAGCGTCAGCGAGGCACGCAGCGTGGTGGTTCGGCCCAGCAAACTGCAACAGAGCAATCCAGCGCCAGCCCAACCAGTGCAAATCAGGAAGAAGTGAACGAGACCATGAAAAAAGTGGCTCAGCAGCTTGAGAAGGAAATCCTGGATGGCGCAATAGAGGTGGAGTCGTTGGGGCAACAAATCACTATTCGTATTCGCGAGAATGGTTCGTTTAGTGCCGGCTCGGCATTTTTACAGCCGCAGTTTGTGCCGGTTTTACGCAAAATCGGCGTATTGTTAAAAGATATGCCGGGTGAAATCGAGATCTCAGGGCATACCGACAGCCAGAAGATTTCCAACGAACTTTATCGTTCTAACTGGGACCTTTCAGCCCAGCGTGCAGTGGCGGTGGCTGAGATAGTGAGGAATGTCGATGGTTTTGATGAAAGCCGTTTATCCGTGGTGGGTAAGGCCGATACGGATCCATTAATGGAAGGTAATAGTGCCGAAGCCAGACGGCGCAGTCGTCGGGTAGAAATTTCGATTAATCAGGGCAAACCTATGCTGTCTAAACCTATTTCTGTAGTAGAAGAGAATTAAGCAACAGATCCCCAACGATTGCGTTCAATGATAGTTCGTTAAAAACTCCCTCAAAATCTGCGTTTGCGCTTTGTAAACTATGGTTTTTAGGGAGTTTTTACTTCAGCCCTTGTTTATTCGTAACGATTGTAAGACTGGCATGAATTGATTGCCGCAGTTTGTCTTGCCTGCTGGTTTGGCATTCCGGTGCGCTGGCGCTATAATTCCGCCCCATTTTTAAACGCCGGGTTCCGTCATGAAGTTCATTATCAAGTTACATCCAGAAATTACCATCAAGAGTAATAGCGTGCGTAAGCGCTTTACTCGTATTCTGGAGTCCAATATTCGCCTGGTGCTGAAAACCCACGAGTTGTCGGTGGAAGTGCGTAACTACTGGGACAAACTTGAAGTCAGCGTGAATCCGAAATCGGCGGATCAACTTGATAAAATTCGCGAACTGTTGCGTCAGATCCCAGGGATTGAACAGGCTTTAGAAGTTCAGGAATCATCTTACACAGATTTGGACGACGTCTATCAGCAGGTTAAGGCTGTCTGGCATGACAAGCTGGCCGGTAAGAGCTTCGCAGTGCGAGTAAAACGAAAAGGCGATCATGACTTTACCTCAACAGAGGTTGCTCGTTATGTCGGTGGTGGCTTAAATCAGTTTTGCGAGACTGGTGGTGTAAATCTGACTAACCCAGATGTGATCGTGAATCTTGAAATTGAACGCGATAAATTGCTGCTGGTAAACGATCGTTTCAAGTGTTTAGGCGGAATGCCGTTGCCAACACAAGACGATGTACTGTCGTTGATGTCCGGTGGTTTTGACTCTGGCGTGGCCAGCTATCAGATGATCCGCCGCGGTGCCCGCACTCACTTTGTATTCTTTAACCTGGGTGGGCGTGACCATGAAATTGGGGTGCGTGAAGTCAGCTACTTCCTGTGGCAAAAATACAGTTTGTCGCACAAAGTGAAATTCATTGCGGTGGATTTCGCCCCTATCGTGGCAGAAATCCTGGAGAAGGTGGAAAACAGCCAGATGGGCGTAGTGCTTAAACGTATGATGATGCGTGCAGCCTCGCAAGTGGCAGATAGCCTGGCGATTGAAGCGTTGGTTACCGGCGAAAGCCTGGGCCAGGTATCATCACAGACCTTACGCAATCTGACCGTTATTGATCAGGTCACGGACAAGCTGATCCTGCGTCCGTTAATTTGTAGCGACAAAGCTGAGATCATTAAAATTGCGCGTGAGATAGGTACAGAAGACTTCGCCAAAACTATGCCTGAATACTGTGGTGTGATTTCACGTAAACCTACAGTTAGAGCGGTACTGGAAAAGATCGAAGAAGAAGAAGCCAAGTTTGACTTAACCCTTATCGATAAAGTGGTACGTGAGTCCAAAGTTGAAGATATCCGTAAAATGGCTCAGCAAACTGAAGCTGAGCTGGTGTCTGTATCTACGGTAGACAGTTTACCTGAAGGCGCCGTGGTCCTTGACGTACGCGGTCCGGAAGAAGAGGAACATAATCCGCTGGAACTGGACGGGGTGGAAGTGAAGCATTTGCCTTTCTATCGTATTGCTACTCAGTTTGGTGATTTAGACCAGTCTCACGATTATTATCTGTATTGCGAGCGTGGCGTCATGAGTAAACTTCAGGCCTTGTTGTTGCACGAACAAGGCTTTGCCAATGTGAAAGTGTACCGCCCTAAATAAGCGGCTAATCGACAGGCGTCGAATCGTATCAAGTTGAATTTAGACGGGGCTTAGGCCCCGTTTTCCATTTTAGCCGCAGCTCCGGTGGCACGCATATCGCTGCAGTCTTTGGCATCAATACTGCTATCAAAAAACAGTGAAATCTCCGCCAGTGGCAAACCAAATTTACTCATATAAGAGCGATTCATCACCCGGTGCTGATCCAGCTGAAACATCCAGTCATCAATAGTAAATACCATAGGCTCACCATCTATTAGCACTTCCAGTTGATATTGCCAGCGAAATGCATTGCCTGTTGCCCGACCTTCTGCAATTCCGACAACATCGTCGGCGGTGCCTGTCACTCTGCCATCGTCTGTGATAGTCAGTTGCCATATGCGTATTTGTTGTTCGCCATCGGCATAGTAGAAGGTTTCGTGTAACTGTCCTTGCTGTTGCTGCCAACTAGGTAGGATTTCAACACAAAAGCGCCGGGTCAGACTGTCGGAGTAATCCTGAACGATGCCCCAGGCTGTCACCTTGTGACTAAAATAATGCTTTAGGTCAAATTCGGGAGTGTTACCATGATAGTCTTTAAGGGAATGGCTGCAACTGGTGATGGCGAGTAATACACTCAGAAATACAAGGTAACGCATTAGGGAGAGACTCCTGTCAGTTGATCGCGCAGGCCGGGGTAACTGGCATTATCGCCGAGCCAGATAGCGAGAAAATGTGGTCCAAATAGTGGGTCGTTCAGTTGCCCAATAGGTTGCTGGTTGAGATAGAAGTGGCTCTGGTTATTGTGATCAAGCAGCAATAACAGTTCGTCGCCCTTTTGCACATCTGGCCACAGGCTATCGAGCTGCGCCAACCATTGTTTGCTTTGATTGGTGAGCAAGTCCTGTTTCTTCCACTCTTTTTCAGTGTTATCCAGCAGGTCGGTTTTACTGATACTGCGCAGGTAATGGATTTTCAAAGCCAAAGGCCGTTGTTCAAGGTCCCTATAATGGCCACTATCTGAATACAGCTCAGACTCATAGATATCCCAAAACCAGATATGCAGTTTTGCGCTGCCGACCTTTTCCAGATCAGCAACTGGGCTGGCCATTGCACTTGTTGTCATCAGTGCCACCATCACAAAAGAAATGAAATTAGTCATAACAAGCTCCCGTTTAGGAGCTTGTACGCAATTGCTTCTTTAGCGGATCAGCGTCTGACGAAAGCCAGGTTTGGTTAACACTACCTGCACAGTGCTAATGGTGCGTTCCAAAAAGCCGCCTTCACAATAACTGAAGTAAAATCGCCATAAGCGGGCGAAGCGGTCATCAAAACCATATTGCTTTAATCTGGGATGTTGCTGGTTAAAGTTGTGGTGCCAGTCGCGCAACGTATAAGCGTAATCCAGACCGATATCGTGCAGATCACGTACCAGCATATTGGTGTATTTCTTCACATGATCGCTGATGGCGAGTTGAGACGGCAGGAAGCCGCCAGGAAAGATATGTTTCTGGATGAAGTCGACGCCTTTGTTATAACTGTCGTAGCGCTGATCGTGAATAGTAATGGCCTGTAACAGCATTAAGCCATTCTCTTTAAGCAGGCCATTACAGGTTTTGAAGAAGTTAGGCAGATAGGCTTTACCCACGGCTTCAATCATCTCGATGGAAACCAGCTTGTCGTATTTTCCTTCCAGTACACGGTAGTCCTTTTTGAGTAAAGTGATCTTGTCTTCAAGACCTTCCTCTTTTACCCGCTCGATAGCCAGAGCATATTGTTCTTCGGAAATAGTGGTGGTGGTTACCTTGCAGCCATAATGTTTGGCTGCATAAATGGCAAGTGCGCCCCAGCCTGTGCCGATTTCAAGCAAATGATCGGATTCGCAGAGTTGTAGCTTGTCACAAATAGTTTTTAGCTTATGTTGCTGTGCGTCACGTAAACTGGCGTTTGCATCCGGGTAAATGGCAGCAGAGTACATCATGCTTTCATCAAGGAAGTGTTCGTACAGCACATTGCCTAAATCATAATGGGCTGCAATGTTGGCTTTGGCCTGAGCGGCTGAGTTGCGACGACGAAAATGTAACAGCTTATTCATTGGAGTGGTAAGCCAGGTCAGGCGGGATTCCCATTTATCCATGATCGGCAGATTACGAGCAAACAGACGTATGACATTAGTCAGATTCGGAGTATCCCAAAGGTTGTCGGTATAACTTTCTCCGGCGCCGATACTGCCACCCAACAACAAGATGCGCCAGGCTCTCGGGTCCAACACATTCACCTCTGCTTTAAGCTCGCTGCTGCGGTCTCCTACAACATCAACCAAAACACCACGTTCTTTAATGGTTAATTCACCAGCAGGCAAGTGCTTAAACACACTTAGCAGGGCTTGCTTGGCGAGTTTATCCATCCATGATGGTGCCGGAGCGTTGGTAAGTGCGTGTTCGCTGTCGAGCATATGTGCATTCCTTATGGTTTTTGTTGTGGGTAGGAGTAGACAGGCGTGCCTTTTATAAAGAGTTTTATTGCCTGCCAGTAAATTCCCACCACAGTTTTCAATGTCATACTTGGGGTTGAAAGCAATACGCGCAAAAGCGACTTTGAGTTCAATGGCATTTTCTGCAATGCCATTTTCGCCAGAAAATGCTTTTCGCCTTTGATGCAGTCTAAGCCCACTTCGAACGTATCGGCAGGGGGCTTGATGTGCCAGCGATACACCATGTCCATTGGGTTGAAGGGCGAAACATGAAAGCGCTTATCTGTGTCTGTTTGGTCAGCTAAATCCACCAGATAATAGTGGCGCTGGTTCCAGGGGGTGTTGCTGACTTCGGCCAGCATATGTGAAAAATAGCCGTTTGGCTGACGTAAGAAATAGAAATTTACCGGGCTAAAATAAAGGCCGAGCATACGGATTTGACCGAGAAAATATACGTCACCCGTTAAGGACCCCGATGCAAGTTCATTCATTTTCTCTAGCACAGCCTGTTCCAGCGGAACATGCTTGTGACCAACGTAATCGCTGCGACGAAATTCTGCCCATGCACGCTGATTAAAGCCAAAATATTTTGTTTGCCTGGCGAGCTCTGGCAGTTCACTGAGCTTTAGCCAGAAAATTAGCATCTTGTATTGAAACTTATGCTGAGTCGGCTTAAAACGCTGGTGAAACACCTGGCCGCTACAAAGTGCGCTTTCCATCACAAGCTGACTCCAAAACGGGTGCAAACATCTAAGGCGCTGCGCACACCATCTTCATGAAAGCCGTTGTACCAGTAGGCACCGCAGAAATGCAGTCCACGCACCCCACAAATATGCTTACGTTGTTGCTGCGCCAGAACACTTGCTTCGGTCACCTGTGGATGGGCGTAGGTGTACCGACCCAAAATTTTTTCCGCTGCAATTTCCTGGCTATTATTCAGCGTCACACAGAAGGTTACCGGCGCGTCCAGGCACTGCAATATATTCATGTTGTAGGTGACAGATGCTGGGGCCATATGTTCACCGTCAAAGCCTTTAATCAGATAGTTCCAGCTGGCCCAGGCTTTTCTGTGGCTGGGTAAGACGCTAGTGTCAGTGTGCAGTACCACATCATTATCTGCATAGGTCAGGGCACCAAGAATAGTCTGTTGCTGTTCCGTAGGCGCTGCTAGCATATTCAGAGCCTGATCGCTGTGACAGGCAAAGATAACCTCGTCAAACAGACTGGGATCCTGGCCTTTGGCCGTTACTAAATATTGACCACTGTGGCGTGCAACGGACTCGACTGGGCTGTTGAGTAAAATCTTATCGCGAAAACCTGCAGTAATCGGCGCGATATACTGGGCTGAACCACCAATTATGGTGTGCCACTGTGGACGGTTGGCAATATTGAGCAAGCCGTGATTATTAAAAAAGCGCAGGAAAAATTTCAGCGGAAAGCCTTTGGCTCCCTCTAAACTTGTCGACCAAATAGCGGCACACATTGGCAAAATGTAATTTTCAGCAAATGACTCACTAAGTTTATGCTGCTGAATAAACTCGCCCAGTGTAAGGTCGAGTTGGGCGTTGGTAATTTTTTCGTTTTTGCATAAACGGTTGAATTTAACAATGTCAGCCAGCAAGCGATAAAACCCTGGACGCAGAATATTACGACGCTGGGCAAACAGCGTATCCAGATTGTGGCCATTGTATTCGAAGTTCCGCGGTCGATTACTGACGCTGAAACTCATTTCGGTGGGCTGAGTTGCTACCCCCAGCTGTTCCATTAGTTTGATAAAATTAGGATAAGTCCAGTCGTTGTAGACGATAAATCCAGTGTCAATCGCGTAGTTCTGACCATTTACGGTGACCTGTTTGGTGGCTGTGTGTCCACCTATGTAATCCCCGCTTTCATACAGAGTAATATCAAACTTTTTATGCAGTAAATAAGCGCATGTCAGACCTGAAATACCAGACCCGATAATCGCAATGCGTTTACTCATTCCGTGGTTCCTTTGTTGTTATTGTCTGCCTTCATGGCATCACAGAGCCGGACCTGCAAAGACTCCGGTAGCCATGCCAGTATGCGCAGTAAGCAGCTAAATATAAAGGGGAAATGGATGTAATTTTTACCGGCTTGTATGCCTTGCAGCAGATGTCTGGCCGCTTGCTCTGCACTTATTCGCATCGGCATGCTGAAATTATTGCGATCCGTCAGAGGGGTTTTAACGAACCCTGGTGAGACACTTGTTACTTTGATCCCTTTGGATTTCAAATCGACTGCCAGACAGTTGGCAAAATATCGTAGCGCAGCTTTACTGGCGCCATATGCCTGGCTTCGGGTGAACGGCAGCAAGCGCGCCAGGCTATCGACAAATATCAGGTGAGTCTGATTAGTGAAGCGTGTTTGCAACGCTTCGAGCATGTATATGTTGGCCATAAAGTTGGTGCGAAAAACCCGCTCAAATAACTGGCTGTCGATGTATCCATCCTCGACGTATTCGCAAGTGCCGGCATTAAAAATATAGATATCTGCAGTTATTTCCTTAAGCACCTGTTGGCATTGCGCATAATCGGTTACATCAAAACAAAGTGTTTTAAGGGTCGTATACTGGCCCAGTTGCGCTAGCTTGTCTGGGTTGCGTCCGCAGGCGATTACCTGATAGCCCTGCAGCAAAGCCTCGTGAGTGAGTGCCATGCCAATGCCTGAGGTTGCCCCTGTGATCAGTAGTTGGGTCATAACTGCAATCTGCTTTTTAGCCAACGAATAATACGACCAAGCAGGGGAAGATGCTCATATAGCATCTCGCCCATGTCGTAATAGTCTCGCTGGTGGATAATCTTGTCGTTTTCAGTTGTTAGTTCAGAGCAGCCGTTCACGCGGATTGTTTGGCCCTTGGCGATGTTAGGATGGCGAAACTCCATTACCCAGGTCACAAAAGCCTGCTGTTCTTCTATTTGCCAGCGTATGATCTTGAATCGGCATTCCAGCGTATTTTCGAGTAGGTCAGCAAAGTAGCGCTGCAGTTGTGACAATCCATTGAGTTGATTTACTGGATCAACAAAGGAAATCTTGTCGGCATATACGCAACCCAGTTGCGTGATGCTTTCCTGATTTAGTTGTTGATAAAGTTCTGTAAATCTTTGATAGATGGTCATTTATTTTTTCCTTGCTGGACATCTCCTTTTACTTATCAAACCAGAATCCGGATCAACTGAATAGATCCAAATTTCAATTTAGTGCGTAAAACTATGCTCAAACCAGTTTTTTTGGGGGCTTTATGTTCGAGATTCCATTGTTTCCGTTATCGGCGCATTTATTGCCCGGCGGTCGAATGGCATTGCGTATTTTCGAACCTCGTTATCTGCGAATGGTAAAAGAGGCCTGTGCAAATAATTCGGGGATAGGGATTTGTATGCTCAATGCCAGGGGTGAGAAGGCCCTCAATCAGCATATCTATCCTATCGGGACCTTTGCGAGAATTGTGGATTTTAATCAACTTGAGGATGGCTTATTAGGCATTACCGTGGCCGGAGAGAGCTGCTTTCGGATCCAGTCTGTGCATACCCAGGCAGATGAACTAAGAGTGGGTCAGTGTGAGTCAATAGATGCCTGGCAGCGCGCGGACAGCGCAGAAGATATATTTCCACTGGATCAGCGGTTGCTCCAGGTGTTTGAAAAGTATCAAGAGCTCAGTCAGCTTTATGATGTGCCGGAGTTCGCCAACCCTCTGTGGGTGATTTACCGCTGGTTAGAGTTGATACCTGTAGATGCGGCGCAAAAGCAGCGTGTGCTATCTCAGCCAACTTATCAGCCTGCGCTGGCAATGTTGAATGACATCATTCAATAACTGGTTAAAAAATTTACAGAGAATGTGATCGTTTTGACCCGAGTTTGCGTACTAGCGGGTACAAGGGTATAAGAGTGACAGGATAATGCTAGTTGGACTCCCATTGGATAATCAAACTTCAGCAACCATGTCGGCAGATGAAAACGACAAGCTTTGCCACTGGTTGAATGTCGTTGCAAATGACCGCTGTCGGCAGTCGTTTACGCGTTTGTTTAATCATTTCGCGCCACGGTTGCGCTCTTATGCGTTGAAACAGTTTGGAAATGAAGCCCAGGCAATGGAATTGGTGCAGGACACCATGACCAATGTTTGGCAAAAGGCTTACCTGTTTAATGCCGACAAAGGTGCGGCATCGACCTGGATTTTTACGATTGCCCGGAATATTCGCTTTGACATGTTGCGTAAGCAGCAGAGTCGAAAAGAGGATATCTGTTCGGAAGATTTGTGGCCGGTGCTGTTTGAACAAACGGCTGATCCCAAGGCGTTGAGTATGGAACACAACATCACCCTTGAGCAGGTAGAGCAGTATTTTGAATCGTTACCCCAGAAGCAAAAAGATGTGCTTGAAGCCATTTATTTTGAGGGGAAATCGCAACAGGAAGTGGCGGACGAATTAGGTGTTCCTTTGGGCACAGTGAAATCACGCACACGTTTAGGGTTACAACGTTTGAAAGAGATGTTAAATGAGCAAGATTAATTTTCATCCGGATCATTCGCACCTGCTTGCTTTTGCTACAGGAGAGGGCCAACCGGGCACTAATCTGATGGTGTCTGCACACCTGGATTTATGCCCCATGTGCCGTGAAAAAGTACGCGAGATAGAGGCTCAGCAGGCGCATTCTGAAATAGAAATAGCTGCTCTTGATATGATGCCTGGTAACTATGCTGCGATGTTAAACAGCATAATGGCTAAGCCGTTGGTAGCTGACGACGTCATTGGTGCATCGTATCCAAAAACGATTGAACTGGATGGTCGCCATTTTGCGCTGCCCAGGACTCTGCAGCGTTATGTGCATAAAACCGGAAACTGGAGTCGCTTAGTGGGTAAACTTTGGCAGGCTCCTGTAGATCTGGGCGGGGTTGGTAGCGCTCACTTCATTTACATGGAAAAGGGCGGTCGCGTACCTGAACATACCCACCGTGGTAGTGAACTTACACTGGTGCTGGATGGCGAATTTAGTGACGGGTTAAACCATTACGAAACCGGGGATATGACGTTCCTTGATGGTCGACATCAACATACGCCTATGTCGGATGCTGATGAAGGTTGTCTGGTGTTTTCACTAGTGGATAAACCATTGCACTTCACGTCAGGTTTAGCGCGTTTATTAAATCCGTTTAGCCATTTGTTTATGAAATAACGTGTCGACATTTAGGCACAAAAAAACGCGCCATCAGGCGCGTTTTTTAATACGTTAGAATTACTTCTGTTCCGGATTGATGTCTTCGCTTGGCGTTTCTTCCACTTCATCATCACCGGTAAAGAAAGACAGGAATGAACTATCCTTTTCTTTTTCCAGCAGTGCTTTACTATCTGGGTAGTTCAGGCGCAATGTCTTCAGGGTATTCTCTTTTAGCTGCTGCATATCCAGCTTATCGTAGGCTGCGACCATTAATTCCAGTGCACTTTGTACCGCGGTTGAGTCAGGGTAGTACTCAAGTACATAACGCCCGCGGTTAGCAGCCGCGATAAAGGCTTCTCTACGCATGTAGAAATCTGCGATAGCCAACTCGTATTTCGCCAGGCGGTTTTTAATGGCAACCATGCGCTTTTTCGCATCTGGTGCGTATTTGCTGTTCGGGTATTTTTCGATAAGTTTACGGAAGTCGTTGAAGGCTTCGCGCGATTTGGCTGGATCGCGGTCAGAGCGATCAATACCAACCATATCCTGGAATAAGTTCTTGTCAGCGTCCTGATTTGTCAGGCCACGCATATACAGCACGTAATCCAGATCGGAATGATTTGGATTCAGACGCACAAACCGGTCAATCACGGCCAAGGCCTGATCTGTGTTACCGATTTTGTAGTTACAGTAGATTAGGTCCAGCTGCACCTGATGGGTGTAACCCCCGAACGGATAACGAGAATCTAAAGCGTTCAGTGCAGTCACTGCTGCATTAAAATTACCCAGTTCTATACTCTTTCTGGCGTCTTGATAAAGGGCTTCTTCCCCTTTATTGGCCAGCACCAGATCTTCTTCATCCGGTTTAGAAGAACAGGCGGTAACAGATACGAAGATTACGAGGAGTAGGACGTTTTTTAATGTTTTTATGTAATTCATATGACACTTGTTTGCTTTGGCGATTTAGCACGCCAGTAAATTCCGTTAGAATAGCGCTTTTCTCGAATCGATTAGGCTGGGCATTCTACCCTAGTGATCAACGCTATGCACATATTAATCGACCTCAACTTTTGTAGGACCTCTTGCTAATGGCGATTGCGCAACAAAAAATTCATCTACAAGCTCAGGTTCCCGATGCCCTGTATGGCAAGCGGTTAGATCAGGCTTTAGCCGAAATGTTCCCTGATTATTCACGTTCTCGTATAAAAGATTGGATTCTGGCCCAACAGGTCACTGTAAATGGGGTGGTAATGGATAAGCCACGCGAGAAATTAATTGGTGGCGAAGCGATTGAAATTCAAACTGAATTAGCCGTTCAGTCGGGCCACGAAGCCCAGGACAATATTAAGCTGGATATCGTGTTTGAAGACGAACATATTCTGGTAATTAATAAACCCACTGATTTAGTTGTGCACCCGGGGGCGGGTAATTCCGATGGTACTGTGTTGAACGCACTGCTTGCACATGCACCGGAAGTGGCCAGCGTACCTCGAGCTGGAATCGTGCACCGATTAGATAAAGATACAACGGGTTTAATGGTCGTGGCGAAAACGGTTCCGGCACAGACTTATCTGGTCGAACAGCTACAGGCTCGTGAGATTAGCAGGGAATACGAAGCTGTTGTCTGCGGCACTATGGTCGCAGGTGGTACGGTTGATGCGCCGATGGGGCGTCACCCTACCAAACGGACCAGTATGGCTGTGCGTGAGTACGGTAAACCTGCAGTGACGCATTACCGGGTGATGGAGAAATTCCGTGCTCATACCCATTTACGCCTGAAACTCGAAACAGGGCGCACGCACCAGATTCGTGTGCATATGTCGCATTTGCGTCATCCGCTGGTAGGGGACCCTTTGTATGGCGGTCGTCCTCGTCCACCGCGTGCTGCTGGCGAGGAATTGGTCAACATGCTGCGGAATTTTAAACGTCAGGCTCTGCATGCGGCGCAGCTTGAGCTTGCTCATCCAATTACGTCTGAATGGATGAGCTGGAAAGCACCACTTCCTCAGGATATGGTGGATTTGCTGGCTGTATTAAGAGCTGACAGTAAAGAAAATGCTCAGGATTGGGATTAATCCTGATGAATACATCGCCTGAATGGATATCACCTGACTGGCCGGCCCCAAAGGGCATATTTGCCTTTTGTTCAACCCGCAAGGGGGGGATGAGTCAGGGGAACTTTTCAGGACTGAATGTAGGCATGCATGTGGGTGATGATCCTGCCCACGTGCAGCATAATCGTGTCTTATTGCCTTATTCTGAAAAGTTTAGCTGGTTGGAACAAGTGCATGGGACCGAATGTGTCGTGCTGGAAAATCCTTTGCTTACACCAGTGCGCGCAGATGCCAGTTTTACCCGTGAAGCTGACGTCGTCTGCGCCGTGATGACCGCAGATTGTCTACCTTTACTAGTGTGTGATCGGCAGGCCACTCAGGTGGCTGCTATTCATGCGGGGTGGCGAGGATTACATGATGGTGTGATTGAAAATAGCATTGCTAAGTTTGATGCGCCTGCCAGGGATATTCTGGTGTGGCTGGGGCCAGCTATTAGTCAGCACAACTTTGAAGTTGGCGACGATGTTGTAAACGCATTTTCTCAATATCCTCACGCAATTACTGAAAAGCCCAATGGGCGTTTTCAATTAGATTTATACACTATCGCCAGAGCTAAATTAGCCACCTTAGGTATCTCTCAGGTGTACGGTGGGAATCACTGTACGTATGCCGAAGAACACACCTTTTTTTCTCATCGTCGCGCCACACATCAGGGATATCAACATACCGGTCGTATGGTGTCGGCTATTTGCTTGACTTCTCCTGTGTAAATTCGCCGTTGCATAAAAAAACGTCAGTGAATTTTGGCGTTAACTATTTGATCTGGCTCAAATCCTGTTGATTTGAAATTTTCATTGGCCTTGAAACTTGCACATCTCAGACCCATAACTCTTAGCAATAAAGCGTAAGTGCAGGAGAGTTGTGATGCGTTTAGATAGATTAACCAGTAAATTTCAGATCGCTATTTCCGATGCCCAGTCGTTAGCGTTAGGGCGTGATCATCAATATATTGAACCCGTGCATTTGATGACAGCTTTGTTGAATCAGCAGGGTGGTTCAGTTCGTCCGCTTTTTGACCAGGCCAAAATTAATGTGAATGCCCTGCGTTCAGCTCTGGCAGAAGCGATAGAGCGTTTGCCGCGTGTAGAAGGGATTGGCGGAGACGTTCAGCTAGGAAAAGATACGGTAGTGCTGTTGAATCTGAGCGACAAGATTGCTCAAAAGCGTAAAGACGAATACATCACTTCAGAGATCTTTGTGCTGGCAGCCTGCCAGGATAAAGGTAAATTGGGCGAAATTTTTAAGCAGCTCAATATTACAGAACAAGCAATCGAAAAGGCGATTGAAAATCTTCGTGGGGGTCAGAAAGTAACTGACCCAAATGCCGAAGATGTGCGTCAGGCGCTAGAGAAGTTTACCTCTGATCTGACCGAGAGAGCGGAGCAGGGCAAGTTGGATCCTGTTATTGGTCGGGATGATGAAATTCGCCGTACGATTCAGGTATTGCAACGTCGTACCAAAAACAACCCGGTGCTGATTGGTGAACCAGGTGTGGGTAAAACCGCTATCGCTGAAGGGTTGGCTCAGCGCATCGTGAATGGCGAAGTACCTGAAGGCTTAAAGAATAAACGCGTGTTGTCGCTAGATATGGGATCGCTAGTGGCTGGTGCTAAATACCGTGGTGAGTTTGAGGAGCGTCTAAAAGCGGTCCTGAATGAACTGGCCAAGGAAGAAGGCCGCGTTATTCTGTTTATCGATGAGTTGCATACTATGGTCGGCGCCGGCAAAGGCGATGGTGCCATGGATGCGGGTAACATGCTAAAACCTGCTCTTGCCAGGGGAGAACTGCATTGCGTTGGTGCCACAACGTTGGATGAATATCGTCAGTACATTGAGAAAGATGCAGCGTTGGAGCGCCGTTTCCAGAAGGTGTTGGTGGATCAACCTAGTGTAGAAGATACCATTGCCATTCTACGAGGCTTAAAAGAGCGTTATGAATTACACCATTCGGTCGAAATTACGGATCCGGCCATTGTGGCTGCAGCGTCCTTATCTCACCGTTATATTAGTGATCGCCAGTTACCGGATAAAGCCATCGATTTAATCGATGAAGCAGCATCTAGTATTCGTTTGCAGATTGATTCCAAACCCGAAGATATGGACCGCCTTGAACGCCGTATTATTCAGCTGAAACTGGAAGAACAGGCGCTGGCGAAAGAAAAAGATGAAGCTAGCCATAAGCGTTTAGAAGCTATCGAGTTAGAACGTGAACAGGCCGAGGTTAAATACAAAGAACTTGAAACGGTCTGGAATGATGAAAAGCAAGCGATGCAGGGGACGCAGCATATTAAATCTGAGCTGGAACAAGCTAAGTTAGATTTAGAGATTGCGCGCAGAGCATCTGACTTAAGTCGCATGTCTGAGTTACAGTACGGACGTATTCCTGAGTTGGAACGACAGTTAGAGCGCGCGTCAGAATCTGAAGGAAAAGAAACTAAGCTGCTTAAAAACCGAGTTACAGATAATGAGATTGCCGATGTGCTGTCGCGTTGGACCGGGATCCCTGTATCGAAAATGCTTGAAGGTGAAAAAGACAAGCTTCTGAAAATGGAAGATGCCTTACACAATAAAGTGGTAGGTCAGCACGAAGCAGTATGCGCTGTCGCGAATGCGATTCGCCGCTCTCGCGCAGGACTATCGGATCCGAATCGCCCGATAGGTTCTTTCCTATTTTTAGGTCCTACGGGGGTAGGTAAAACCGAATTGTGTAAAGCGTTGGCTGAATTTATGTTTGATACTACCGATGCCATGGTACGTATCGATATGTCAGAGTTTATGGAGAAACATTCTGTCGCACGTTTGGTTGGGGCACCTCCTGGCTATGTAGGATATGAAGAGGGGGGCTATTTAACAGAAGCTGTGCGCCGTAAACCTTATTCAGTGATTTTATTAGATGAAGTAGAAAAAGCGCACCCTGACGTTTTCAATATTCTTCTTCAGGTTTTGGATGACGGACGTTTAACGGATGGTCAGGGTCGGACCGTCGACTTTAAGAATACGGTCGTGATTATGACCTCCAACCTGGGGTCTGACATTATTCAGGATAAATATCAGGAAAGTCAGTACGAAGAAATGAAGTCCCTGGTAATGTCGGTGGTGGCTGAAAATTTCCGCCCTGAGTTTATCAACCGTATTGATGACACTGTGGTATTCCATCCGTTAGCGAAAGATCAGATTGCTTCTATTGCTCGCATCCAGTTGGCTTCTCTTACCAAGCGACTGGAAGATAAAGGGTATAGTTTAGACTTGTCTGCAGAAGCATTACTTCAGCTGGCAGAAGTGGGATTCGATCCCGTGTTTGGTGCGCGTCCGCTAAAACGAGCTATTCAAACGGAAATTGAAAACCCTTTAGCGCAGAAAATTCTTGCTGGTGAAGTGGCCGCCGATGGTGTTATCCATGTGAGTGCCGGGGAGAATGGTTTAGACATTCATTAAGATTAATCTGTATATAAAGTCAAAAAGCAGTGCAAACCAAAGGAATGCGCTGCTTTTTTATGTGTGGAAGGCCTTTTACCTATGGGTAAATAGGTAACTTTCTTTTCTGTGCGTTGTCATACTTAACCCAAGGCAAAGAAGTATGCTATCTTTGCGGCGCATCTTTTCAGGAGTATTTAATGTCAGAGACAAAACGTAAGGGTATCTATTTACTGCCTAACCTTTTGACAACGGCTGGATTGTTTTCAGGCTTTTTTGCCATTGTGTCATCTATGAACGGACGTTTTGAGGCGGCCGCGATTGGTGTATTCGTTGCAATGATTTTTGATGGTCTTGATGGTCGTGTCGCCCGAATCACGAATACACAAAGTGAATTCGGAGCCGAATATGACTCGATGGCTGACATGGTATCTTTCGGAATTGCCCCTGCGCTGGTGGCTTATAATTGGGGACTAACTGACCTGGGCAAATTAGGCTGGTTAGCATCATTTATTTATGTTGCTGGTGCAGCATTGCGTTTGGCCAGGTTCAACACGCAAATTGGCATTGCCGATAAGCGATACTTCCAGGGGCTTGCGAGTCCTGCTGCCGCAGCCGTAGTTGTTGGTCAAGTTTGGGTTGGTGTGGAATATGACATCATAGGTAACGATTACGGACTTATCGTTGCACTTATTACTACGCTAGCGGGCCTATTAATGGTAAGTAATTTCAAATACAACTCGTTTAAAGAAGTTAACTGGCAAGGCAAAGTACCGTTTGTTGCGCTTCTTATAATGATGTTGGTATTTGTCATCGTGGCAACTGAACCTGCTTTAGTGCTGTTTATAGCTTTTGTGTTGTACGCCTTAGCTGGACCTATCAATACATTTAAATCAGTAGATAAGGTAAAGCTGGAACATGTCATCGGCGATACGTCATGTGATGACGCGGATTTCGATAATGAGAAAAAAGCCGAGCAAGGCAAAGAACAGCCTTAGTTTGTATTGCTAGCATAAAATAGAAAAGCGGCCCTCGGGCCGCTTTTTGCGTTTTTGGCCCTTTTGCTCTTTATCTACGGTTCGATCTAATACGCCTTATATAGGTACTTTCGTCAGTCAAAATCCTTGATGTGAGTAATAAAATTCACGTTCAACGGTGTTTTTTGAACGTTTCGTTCATTAAGTAAGCAGTCAGAAAGGATTTTAAAATAAGGTGTTGACGGTGTTTAGGATGCGTGTAGAATGCGCCGCACTTCCGGGGGGATACCCCGCAGGGAATCAAAGACCAACGGGTTACGGTTCGCTGAGTAAGAACTCTGCGGAGGCTTACGGGAAGCGGGATAGAGCGAGATTAAGTAGAAAGAAATTTTGAAAAAATCGCTTGACTCCTGATAGGGTTGGCGTAGAATGCGCATCCCGCTTGAGAGAGACCTTCGGGTA
>LXWE01000299.1 GCA_001660395.1 Alteromonadaceae bacterium XY-R5 | reverse complement strand
GTAAAGTCATCAACACTCCTTCCAACTCGATACTCTTCTCGTTTACACCTCCAGCTGTAGTAGCATCTACTCTGAGGTGAAGTACTAGAACTCAAAAATGACGCGCTTAGATCTGCTTTAATAATTTTTATTTTCAGCGCAAAACGCGCCCAACACATTAACCCTTCATGCCCCAACCGATAAGTTTGGCAAAATTTCAATCGGAAGGGGTTATGATTAAATTTATACCGCATCCAAGGTAGTGCCAGTATACTTTTGCATAGGAAACGGTAGCATAGTGACAATTTTCAATGCAAAAATGACGCGGCTAAAATTTAATGTATCTCAATGAAATCTACACCAGTCTGCTTCTCTTGGCTTCAAGATTGTTGATTCAGGCTATAAGTTTCTTCATTTACATCCTAGCCTCCGCAAAATAGAAAAATGTATGTAAAATAAGGCAAATTTGGTCAATTT
>LXWE01000298.1 GCA_001660395.1 Alteromonadaceae bacterium XY-R5 | reverse complement strand
ACATAACCGGGCACAAGTAGTACCTAGCGCACATGTCAGATGTGTGACTGGCATGCCCTTTACCTGGACCTGTGCATGTGTACCTACCTTGTCTTGTCTATCAAAAGATGTGAATATTCATAATCACTAATTAGCTATATAGCCTTGTTTACTTGTTAGCTTGATGATATTCATTGCAGTCACCATATAGGGTCTCTTCTGTTACTGCTGACTCCACCAACAGGCTTTAGTTAGGATCAATAAAAAGGTCACACCATTTCTCCCCAATCAGCTGATGTTGTAGAGCTATGAATATGGTTAATTTTTCCACTTATTGTTCTCATTTGGGAGACGATGAGTTATTCATATTTGAATGGATTCCCACACTTTGATCAGATAAGCTCACAGCTATGCATTGGTCTCTCCCCCTAGTTTGCCCTGAACATGACATAAGCACATGTACATGCATGTGGTCAC
>LXWE01000297.1 GCA_001660395.1 Alteromonadaceae bacterium XY-R5 | reverse complement strand
AACGCCATCAGTTTAAACTGAACCTTATTAGCCCTGGATTTACCTATGAGTTGGGTCTTTTTAAAAACCAAAGTGTATCTGCAAACGTGGGATTGGGTTTGGCCACTTATGAAGAAGGATATGTGTTTGGGCTGGCCTTGAACAACCGGTACCGATATTACCATAACTTTAATAGAAGGGAAAGACTGGATAAGAACACGTCAGGAAACTCAGGGAACTATATTGCTGCCGCCCAGTCAATTTTCTTTTCGCAACTGCGCATAGCTACCGATATTGAAGCGCCTAAAGATTTTAATCTTGGATTTTTTGGAATGGTCTATGGGGTTCAGCGTACCTATGATAAAGGCTTCAATTTTAATCTAGAACTGGGAGCGGGATATTACCGGGGCGATGGTGTCCCTAGCAGGTATGGACCCTTGGTCAATTTTACATTCGGATGGGTGGCTACCAAACGAA
>LXWE01000296.1 GCA_001660395.1 Alteromonadaceae bacterium XY-R5 | reverse complement strand
ACGGCCGTATTGGTCTTTGTTGGCGATGGGCTTTTGGGTGAGTTTGGTGATGTCCCTGAAGGTAATCAATCCTATAAGTTCATCATTATCATTGACCACAGGAAGCTTTTCAATCTTGTTCTTTTGAAGAATCACCTCAGCCTGCTGCAAGGAAGTACCCTCGGCCACAGTGACCAAATTCTTGGAAGTCATGACCTCGGCAATGGGTCGCATATCATTTTTCTCAAACCGAAGATCCCGGTTGGTAACGATTCCAATCAGTTTTTTAGTGGCATCCACAATGGGAATACCCCCAATACTGTGCTCACGCATGTTGGCCTTGGCATCACGCACCAAAGACTCCAGTGGAAGCGTCACAGGATCCATGATCATGCCACTTTCAGCACGCTTCACCTTTCGGACTTTCATGGCCTGCTGTTCAATGGTCATGTTTTTATGCAATACACCAATACCGCC
>LXWE01000295.1 GCA_001660395.1 Alteromonadaceae bacterium XY-R5 | reverse complement strand
CAAGATGATTTTGCAAAAGGACACATTCCGCGATCTATTTTTATTGGATTGGATGGAAGTTTTGCCCCGTGGGTAGGTGCCTTGATCGCTGATGTAAAACAGCCCATTCTTCTGGTGACCCCAAAAGGTAGGGAAGAAGAAACCGTGACCCGTCTGTCCAGAGTTGGCTTTGATGGAACCTTGGGCTATTTGAAAGGGGGAATCGAAGCGTGGGAAAAAGCAGGCAAGGAAGTCGACACCGTAAAAAGTGTCCATGCCAAGGAAATGAAGCAACTCATGGAGCAAAAAGTCCCAGTGTTCGATGTTAGAAAGGAATCCGAATACAACGCCGAACATGCCGTGGATGCCCATTTGACCCCACTGGATTTTCTCAATGATCATTTGGCCGAATTTCCTGAGAAGGAAACCTTTTACATCCATTGCGCAGGGGGGTATAGGAGTATGATAGCCGCATCC
>LXWE01000294.1 GCA_001660395.1 Alteromonadaceae bacterium XY-R5 | reverse complement strand
TGTCGGGGACGGCTTTCTCCGGAGAGTTTCCATTTAGAAGTGATCAGGTCGTCCATTTCCATTCTCTGTAAGACCGGATAAAGCATCCCGTCCGTCCATTTAAGATGCCCTCCTGAAATGTCTCTAACTTTCTGGATTATGCTGTAGCCGTAATCCTTTCCTCTGGAGAGAATCGCCCGAATTATGGGCCTGGTTGATGCAGCCATCAATGTTTTTGATATCATTTTGTGCCTCATACTCGAAGATACATTCGCAATATATGTATGCACATTTCATGCCAAATGAAGGCTCCACGGGGAGCCAGGGGAATTGTGGTTCATCATATGGAAGGCTTGTTCATTTCTGAAACAGCGACTGTTCGATTCTGGACGGATTAGTAATAATCGTATTTTTCCTCACTTAGAGAAACCTTTTCCTTTTAAATAAAGTTTTCTATAATGCAGACTATTATGCAGAA
>LXWE01000293.1 GCA_001660395.1 Alteromonadaceae bacterium XY-R5 | reverse complement strand
GAAAGGCGAAGACAATCTATTCGAATGGTTAAAAAACAGTGATATTCCAATTAAAAAAATAGACGGAGAGGTAACAAACTGTTTAAAAGAAATATATGCATCTAATCCAAGTCATAAATATTTAGTTTCAAGCAACGGAATTCATTCAAAAGCTGACCCTTGGGTGATTGCTCACGCAATTAAAGAAAATGCAATCGTAGTGACAAAGGAAACGAAGGACTATTTTAAGAGGCAAACCAAAATTAAAATTCCCCATGTTTGCGATAATATGAATATCAAGTGGATTGACGATTTCGAATTTATAAAAGATTTGAATATAAAATTCACTTGTAAATCGGAATAAAGCAGCGGGCCAGTGACGAATATAAAAAACTGCCTACCCCACCTGTGGCATCTCCCAACCATTATGGTATGCTTTCGCTAAATGGTCATTGGCCCCGGAGTTGGTAAATTGGTG
>LXWE01000292.1 GCA_001660395.1 Alteromonadaceae bacterium XY-R5 | reverse complement strand
AATCAGGTTTGAAGGACCAAAATCACAATCCAAGGGGGACCCCTTGTGAAAATGGCCAATAATTGCAAATCATGCAATGCTTCAAAATTACTAGAGACCTTTGCTAGAGTTGTGCTACTAACAAAGTTGGCTAGTGATTTTCAACGTTGCTATTCAATTTGAAGCCCCTGCGGGAAAATTTTGCCATCTGGTAAGTCCAAAAGGGGTGTATACTGGTAGGTTTTAATGTGTGAGAGGGGTGTTCAAATTGCTCCCATCTGTATGCTTCCGCGTGCTGGAGGTATTAGTGCAGAAATTACTCCCCACCCGTACACTGCATCCTATGGGACTTGAACGGGAGACTTCAAAATTACTAGGAAATACAAGCATTTCTAATCAACACCAAGGAAGGGCGTTGGTTTCTTTCAATTGAGTGGTCACCTCTTCAAGTTACTAGGCAAAGTCAATATTCCACCAA
>LXWE01000291.1 GCA_001660395.1 Alteromonadaceae bacterium XY-R5 | reverse complement strand
GCCAAAATGGTAACAGGCCGGTCCGGACCCACAAAATGGGCCACGTACTCCAACGCATTCAAAGATGCCTCTGAAAAATCGAAAGGGACCACTATTTTTTTAAAATTGCTCATACCTCAAATTTTAAATTATTCAAAACTTTCCTTTCAAAAGTAGAGTCGCCCCATGACCTAAAATATGATAGAAGTCAGGTTTGTAACTTTTGAACCATATTAACAAAAATTCTCCCTATTTAAAAGCTCCAAAAGGTTAATTTTTGAAATGAGAATGGTTATATTTAAAAGCAACAAAAGAACGCTAGTTTAAATTATGGATATTGTAATAGGTGTTGACATTGGCGGCACCAAAACCAAGATAGGGTTGGTTGACCAAAATGGAGAATGCCTGGAGCAGACCTTTTTTAGAACGCAAGATTTTCCAAATCTGAATAACTACCTAGATCAAATCAAGATTACTTC
>LXWE01000290.1 GCA_001660395.1 Alteromonadaceae bacterium XY-R5 | reverse complement strand
GAATACACACCAACAAGTATGACACTATATGCACCTCACTGGCAGTGCACCTGTTGCACTATTTTAAGACATATAATTATAGTCTAAGAGTACTACAGGCTTGTTAAGTTCTATTGTACACAGTTTTATCCACTGTCATAAACATGCATATCACTGATCATGAATAAAAACATGCACCCAGTACACAAACTGTATCTAGGGATGCCACTGCTTAATCACATCAATGTTGCCTGTGACACAGCTTTCCTTGTTGATCTATCAGACAGTGATTGCTAACTTCTTTATCATTCATAGCATGAGCAGAGTGTATCTCCACTCTGTATAGCTTACTCCTCGACCTCAAAATCATCTTGCTCCAGTCAAGAAACCACCGCTACAGGTATCCATTTTTTATCATCAAATTAAATTACATGTCCATGTACCTCAGTTGCAATGAGGCTGCTGGTCAAATAAAACTA
>LXWE01000029.1 GCA_001660395.1 Alteromonadaceae bacterium XY-R5 | reverse complement strand
AACAGGTAAATCTCCCTTACCGGGAATGAACATTTTGGACTTTACAGCAAACAAAAATTGAACCTTACAGCAAAATGTTTCCGTAGTGGAACCATGAAATTTGCAGTAAATTTTAATTCTTGTCACCATGAAAAATAACACAGTATTGGTCACCGGGGGAAGTGGTTTCCTGGGCATCCATATCATTGCCCAACTTCTGGAATCAGGCTATATCGTCAAGATGACCTTGCGGGACATATCCAAAAAAGAGCAACTATTGGAAGCATTGCGTGCAAATGGGAATCATAACCTCGATGATCTTTCTTTTTATAAAGCCGATCTTACCAAAGATGAGGGCTGGGACCTAGCCGCTACCGATTGTGACTATGTCCTGCATGTGGCCTCCCCCTTTCCTATGGGCGAGCCCGAACATGAGGATGAGCTCATCGTTCCTGCCGTGGAAGGAACGGTAAGGGTATTGAAAGCGGCAAATAGGGCCCAGGTCAAACGGGTGGTGGTCACCTCTTCCGTTGCAGCAGTGGGATACAGTATCACCGAAACAGGCTATGGCATTACCGAAAAGGACTGGACAGATGATTCCACCCCCTTGCCTGCCTACATCAAGTCAAAGACCGTTGCGGAAAAAGCGGCATGGCAGTATATCGAAGAAGAGGAGAATGGTTTGGAATTGACCGTGATCAACCCGGTCGGCATATTCGGTCCGGTCATCGGAGGTATCTCATCGTCTTCCATCCAAATGGCGATCCAAGGAATCATCAACGGGGATA
>LXWE01000289.1 GCA_001660395.1 Alteromonadaceae bacterium XY-R5 | reverse complement strand
CGATGTGGTAAAACTGTTTCCAGCCGATGTTTTGGGACCAGGCTTCATTAAAGCCGTAAAAGGTCCGCAACCTTGGACCAGCATTATGCCCACAGGCGGCGTGGACACCTCCCGGGAAAACCTGACCAGTTGGTTTGAAGCTGGTGCCATTTGCGTGGGAATGGGTTCAAAACTGATTGATAACGAATCCTTGTCCAAAGGAGATTTCAATGCCATCACCCAAAAAGTGAAGAACGTCCTAAAAATTATCCAAGAGCTGAAAAGCGTATGAACCTCAGGATAATTCTCATATTTTCCATCTTACTGCTTTCCTGTCAACCCGATAAAAAAGCCACAAAAACCATTAAACTGGCCCATAGCTTGGGAGTTACGCACCCAGTGCATGAAGCCATGGTCCATATGGCCGATTTGGTGGCGGAAAAATCAAAAGGAAAACTGGAACTTGAGATATATCCGAG
>LXWE01000288.1 GCA_001660395.1 Alteromonadaceae bacterium XY-R5 | reverse complement strand
GGAAGCGGAAAGAATTATTACCGGATATTGGAAATGGTTTGTTATTTTAGCGTTGCTGTTGGCGTTGACCGAGGTAATCATCCAAAAAGTCATTACATGAACATGCTGCTGAAGTCTGCAAAAATCGTGTGCCCGGAGCATAAGGAGCTACACTTGAAAAAGCGGGACATCCTTATCAAAAAGGGGATTGTTGAAAAGATTGCCACTTCCATTGAAACGCCGTCCAATACCAAAGAGGTCGAGTATAAAAATCTCCACGTTTCGTTGGGTTGGTTTGATAGTGGCGTGAGTTTTGGCGAGCCTGGCCATGAAGAACGGGAGACCATTGCCAACGGCTTGCACGTGGCCAGCAAAAGTGGGTTTACCGATATTGTCCTCCACCCCAACACCTACCCGGTACCCGATACCAGTTCTGATGTTGTTTTTTTGAAGGAACGCAGCCTTGGGAAACCCACCAAT
>LXWE01000287.1 GCA_001660395.1 Alteromonadaceae bacterium XY-R5 | reverse complement strand
TACTCAGTATTTGCTAGATATTGCCCAACGTAACTTACAGGGGCAACAGGAAACTTATGAACTCACGGTCAAATTAACGGAAGCGGGTACCAGTAACAGCCTTGATGTATCCAGGGCATTGGCCCAATTGGAAAGCACCCGTGCCAGTATTCCACCTTTAGAGGCCAGGATAGAGGCACTGAAGAATAGTTTAAGCGTGCTTATCGGGGAGGTTCCAGGAAATTTGGGAAATGAAGTGGTTGACAAAAAGCCGTTGCCAAGTCTACCGGCAATTGTAGCTCTGGGCGATATTCGGGAAATGCTGAGAAGAAGGCCTGATGTTCGTAGGGCGGAGGCTGCACTTCAGGCGCGCATTGCTGCCTACAATATTTCTGTGGCCGACCTTTATCCTAAAATCGAGTTTGGTGGCTCTGTTGGATTTTCGGCAGTTGATTTTGCAAATTTTGGTGAAAAACCATC
>LXWE01000286.1 GCA_001660395.1 Alteromonadaceae bacterium XY-R5 | reverse complement strand
AATGGGACGTTCCACAATTCGGTTGATTTCTTTTCCATTTTTATAAAAGATCATGGTGGGCACTTTGATGATGTTCAGTCCTCTTTCTTCTCCGGTCGGACTTTTTTTGTAGTGTGCTGCTCTTCGGTCCAAGGCAATGATTTCCAGTTGTTCCATGGGGTAATCGGCCGCTTCCAAGATTTTGATGAACCGAGGTGTTTCCCGCTTGCTGTCGCCACACCAGGTGCCCAAAAACAACTTGATGTCGTATTGGGCCAAGTCTTTTTTGAAGAGTTTGACCAACCCCTCATCTACGGCGTAGGTCTTCATTCCTTCATGGAACCATTGCCGGTAGGGTTCGGTGTGGAGGCCATCCAAATTGATTTTGCCCACCATGAATTTTCTGCCATCATCCTGAACAATTTCTTGGTTGAATTCTTGTGAGAAAACCAAGGTGGTGCATAGTGCAAATAGGATCGT
>LXWE01000285.1 GCA_001660395.1 Alteromonadaceae bacterium XY-R5 | reverse complement strand
GACAAATCAAAATACTTGGAACGAGATTATAATAGTGACGAAAGTGATGTCGGCATGGAGGCTACTAATGAAGATGTCTTGCATGAGGAGCTTAAAAGGTAAATAAATATTTAAATATCTTATCATTAGTATTTCTAACCATCACTCTTTCAGCTCTCGGTTTGGTAAACAAGAAGATGAAAAGGAAGCTGCTGATTTACGGCGTCATGAGTTAGAGAAGAAGAGAAAAAGACTTGCAAGTAAATAATTTTGCGTTTATCGCATTAATTATTTTGCTGGAACGTATCACATGTCTGATTATTGTCATGTACTTCGTCATCACATCAAAATTTCTAGCTAAAACATTTTGGTTTACTTTGTTTCTCGCACGACCGTCCCCAACGGTATTCAATTTGAATGGAAGACACATTAAATGCTTCTTCCAGATAATAACTTTTTAAAACTATATTTCTATAACCG
>LXWE01000284.1 GCA_001660395.1 Alteromonadaceae bacterium XY-R5 | reverse complement strand
TTTTTATTCCTACAGCGACTCCTATAATGATGAAAGGATATCACGGGAAAACATCTTGCCCACAGGGAGCTTTTTTACGGACACGGAGACCAGTTTCGTGGGGACGACGAACTCCAACCAAGGAAGGAGCAATTTGGAGTTTGATGTGGACAAGACAACTCGAATAACAGTGCGCCCTAATATTACGGTGAACCGCACCAATTCATCCAATGCCGAATATACGGTTTCAACTGATGAAGATGGGAATTTGAGCAATGAGAACACATCAATCAACACCAGTGATGGTATGCAACGAAATTTTGACAATAGGGTGGAAATCATGAAGAAGTTGGATACCCTTGGAAAATATGTCCGAATCTATTTTGACAATAACAATAGATTGAACACCACAGAATCCACATTAAACTCTGAACGGAACGTTTATGGTGATAATCCAAACACCCAGGTGTTGGATCAACGA
>LXWE01000283.1 GCA_001660395.1 Alteromonadaceae bacterium XY-R5 | reverse complement strand
CACAGCAGTGTTTACACGCTGCAGCTTCTACGCCGAGAAATGCTCACGCAGCACAGGGTTTACATAAGCCGCTTCTTGCACCAGACTACATGTTGTAGCGACCTCTCCTCGCGACCCCGGCCACTCGTACGCGAAGCGTGCGTGCAACATGCGGCCGCATTTGCGCAGCACAGTTTTGGCACCGGTTTTAAATGTATATACAAACCACAGCTGTTACACAGCCCTGTTGCGTTTTGAACTGGGCATGGATTAGGGAAGTCACCCGTTCACGCGGCCATCATGGCCCAATGCCCCGACAGATCTTAAGCCTGAGCTACGCACACATGGAAAATGTTCGAGTCCGTTTGTTCCTTTGAGGCAGCGCTTTCAGGTTCGATCGGATAGAGCCTTGTTTCGACAGTGGTGACGCGGAGCCTTTGCCTTTCAGGACCTTTGTGCTTGCTGCTGGTGCCCGTTGACT
>LXWE01000282.1 GCA_001660395.1 Alteromonadaceae bacterium XY-R5 | reverse complement strand
TGGTCAAGTTTTTATTTACCCAAAAAGGTTTTACCCCGGTTTATGACGATGAGTTACCGCCCGATTTGGCCAATAACAGATGCTTAGGTCTTTTGGCGAGTTTGTCCGATGATTCTTCCATGTTTTCAACCAAGGTGACAGTTATATTGAAAGACTGTCAGTCTATTGAAATATTTAGGACCAGGGAAGGAAAAAGTAAAATCAAGGAGTACACGGCAGCGTATAAAGATGCCTTGGAAGATGCCTTTGGTTCTTTTGATGGAATGGACTATGCCTATGTTCCCAAAGAAAAGGAAGCAAAACAGGCAGATCAGCAAACCATTACGGTAAGCTACAAGGACGACGTAAAGAAATTGGAAGAAAAGAAGGAGACTCCTGTTGTAAAACAAGTGGCCACTACAGAAACCCAAAGTTATGAAAGTGTGGAACCAAAAACGTCCACCTACACCAAAGCAGAACC
>LXWE01000281.1 GCA_001660395.1 Alteromonadaceae bacterium XY-R5 | reverse complement strand
ACGGAATCCAATGTCTTGGGCGAACTGCTGCTCTCTTTGCTTCCATTTGCCTTGATCATAGGTACCTGGATCTATTTGATGCGAAGAATGTCCGGCGGTGCCGGAGGTGGCGCTGGAGGCCAGATTTTCAACATTGGAAAATCCAAAGCAAAGCTTTTTGATGAAAAGACAGATACCAGAACTTCCTTTAAGGATGTTGCCGGATTGGAAGGTGCCAAAGAAGAGGTTCAGGAAATTGTGGAGTTCCTGAAAAATCCAGATAAATACACCTCTCTGGGTGGTAAAATCCCGAAAGGTGCCTTATTGGTTGGCCCTCCCGGAACAGGTAAGACCTTGTTGGCCAAGGCTGTTGCAGGGGAAGCCAAAGTGCCCTTTTTCTCGTTGTCAGGTTCTGACTTTGTGGAAATGTTTGTGGGTGTTGGAGCTTCACGGGTTCGGGATTTGTTCAAACAGGCAAAGG
>LXWE01000280.1 GCA_001660395.1 Alteromonadaceae bacterium XY-R5 | reverse complement strand
TTCCATGATTTCCGTGGATTTGCTGGAAAAGTATACGGCGGCGAACTGAGCGTGGGTGATGAGGTAGTGGTTTTGCCCTCCATGACCCGCTCCAAAATAAAGGCCATTTACTTTTATGATAAGGAATACGAAACTGCACCCAGACGTTCATCCGTGACCATTACCTTGGAAGATGAGGTCAATGTTAGTCGCGGTGACATGTTGGTGAAAGTGGGGGATTTGCCTACCATAGACAAGCAGCTTACCGCTACAGTTTCTTGGATGGATGCTGATAATTTGACCACTGGCGGTAAATATATCGTGCAACATGGTGTGAACAAGGTATTGGCGAAGGTAGATGCAATTGAACATAAAATCCACCCGGATTATTCGGGTATTGAGGAAAACGTGGCCTCGCTACAGATGAACGACATTGCCAAAGTACGGTTAAAGTTGAACAAGACTATTTTTTACGATAGGT
>LXWE01000028.1 GCA_001660395.1 Alteromonadaceae bacterium XY-R5 | reverse complement strand
ACAGGGGCGGGAATCTATTACATGTTAGGTGCTGAGCCTACTTTAATTTTTCGTGTTTCTGACCTCTGATAACTGAATTGGGATTTCTCAATCGCTCCGCTCATTTCGAAATGACATTTGGCCCCTTATATTAATTGAGGTTGTCATTCTGAGCGGTTGCCATAGGCAAAAGCGAAGAATCCATATCGCTGTAACGAGCCAAAACCCATTACTTAATTGAACACCAATACCTTTCGTAATAATTGATTTCCAATGCCCAAATCTTTAGCCATTTACCCTTCGCCGAAAAAAGAGATTTTTCAGTCGCAAGCTCCTTCAAAATGACAAAAATCGGGCTTCCGACTTCCAGATTATTTTCGTTTATAAAGCGGCACCGAAGAACATGCCTCGCCATAAATAACACTTTTGGCCACAGGTTGTATTTTTTCAATTGCCATGAGGTAGGCATTTTCGGGAACAGGCTTTTTGGAGCAGCCTTTAATGATCACAGGCTTGTCTGCATATGGAGATACATCCAAGTTTTGTAGAATTGTTTGGTAAAGTGCCGTTTCCAAATCTTCCAAGTTACCAACCACCACTTTTTTGGCAAATGGGGTCAATTTAGAGGCTACCAATAAAAACGCCCATCCAGGCACAATGGCATCGGTAGAACATTGCAGGGCCACATAACTATCTTGGTAGGCGGACCAGTCGTGGTCCTCTACATGGTTTCTGAACTCCTTTTCCCGTAAAATGATACCTTCAAGCAACCAATCCTTAATATCCAGCACCTTTCGTTCCCCTTTGGGATA
>LXWE01000279.1 GCA_001660395.1 Alteromonadaceae bacterium XY-R5 | reverse complement strand
GGGGGGGGGAATTGAATACATTTTCTAGCATTTAGACAGAAAAGTATATGGCATGGCATACTAAACCGTTGTCAACCTAACTGACAATCATGTCTTGTTCAAATAATGTATGCAAGTAAATCGACGTTATTAAAACCAGATATTGGAAAAGAGAATAGTTTGCATTTACTATTCCAATACCCTTTTCCAAGCTTCAATAAAAAATTTGAGAGAAAGTAGAACATAGCCTCCTAGATTAAGTTTGTTATTATTGAAATATAATTTGGGGCTATGCATAAAAAATCTTGCAAAATGTAATACTTTATTTTTAACTTTTTCAGTAAATCAAACTAAACAACTCCTTGCCTAGGACTGTATCAACTTTAAACAAAAGGGTTAATTTATTTATAATCAGTATTTTAAAACGCAAATCTGTTTGTTAATATTTTTTTGAATTGTCTATATGTTGTAACAGTGAAAAT
>LXWE01000278.1 GCA_001660395.1 Alteromonadaceae bacterium XY-R5 | reverse complement strand
CATTCCATGGGAAGTCAGAGATGTCTCCTTTTACATTTATTCGGTCATTTCCTATAAGGAGATTAGTATAAATGAATTTTTTATCTACGTTGGTGTTCAACCAAATTTGTTCTGGCGGACTCTCCAAAATTCCCTCAAAACTAAAAGTGTTATTTTCAACTGTTGTACTATCAAAAACGGCATCAGTGGCCAAGTTTCTCAAATAAAATTTAGTGCCGTCTGGGAACCCTGTAACCTGTCCAGTAATTATAAATTTTTCTTCTTCTTTCTTTTCACTACAAGAAATTAGAAATGTTACCAAGCACAGTGTTAGGATTGATTTAAATACTATGTCCATATTTTTAATGGTTAAGTGTTTATAGACCATTAAAATACATATTATTCTTACAAGTCTAGTAATGAATGAATTATTGATCTACTGTTTTATTTTTATGCTTTTTGCAATAAGCCGTCTCCAAGTC
>LXWE01000277.1 GCA_001660395.1 Alteromonadaceae bacterium XY-R5 | reverse complement strand
TGGAAAATCCTCCCAAGGTGGGACCCACCTTGGGAAAGATTTTTGCAACATAAAGTTAGCCTCCATTTGAAGTTAATTGATGTCTGGAGATCTATTCAACCACGGATCAGGATCGGAAAAGAAGCCCGTAAACCAGAATTCCCAAGGTGGGTACCACCTTGGGAATAAATCTCGGCTCACTCGTCCAAGGCTTCCATACGCTGTTGGAGCAGTTCGATGAGCCTATCCAAAAAACGCGTCCTACTGGTTTTTCGGGAGCGTATCTCTATAAAGGTGTGGTAATAGTTGCCCAGGTCGACATTGTAAAAGTGCTCGAAATGGGAGGCCATTTCCTTGATATCGACCGTGCCGCCATTGATGAATTCACTGGCGTGGAGGGCATACAGCAATTCGACCAGGTCGGTCTTGCTCCCTGTCCAGAATAATTTTGAAGGTTTTTCCATAGTAGTGTTCTTTAGGGGT
>LXWE01000276.1 GCA_001660395.1 Alteromonadaceae bacterium XY-R5 | reverse complement strand
TGAAGAAGATGAAACAACCGTGGCTTCCACCGTTGGAGCAGGTATCTGTGTTGCGGAGTCTGATATACAGCTCACCAAGAGCATTGGGGGATCGGGCTTTCAGGACGCCAACAGTGATGGATGCATTGAGACACTTGTCTATACCCTTATCGTGGAAAATACGGGTGCCATACCGTTGGACAATATTCTCCTGACAGATGCTAAGTTAGGTGGACAGATCACCGAGGTGCCCCAGAGCAACCTTATCGGCGACAATGACCAAGTACTCGAAGTGGGAGAGACATGGACCTACCAAGTACCCTACCTCCTTACCCAGGCAGATGTGGACTTTGGCTCCGTCACCAACCAGGCCGAGGTATTGGCCACGGAACAGGGCTCTGCCAACGAGGTATCCGACTTGGATGAGATCACTACGCCATTGGGGGTTGGCTTCTGCCCAGCGGTTGGTTTACAGCTCACCAA
>LXWE01000275.1 GCA_001660395.1 Alteromonadaceae bacterium XY-R5 | reverse complement strand
AAGGAAAGGGGAAAAATAAAAATAGGCAGGAACCCTTTACAACGTTAAATTGTATTCACTATAATATAATATATTGAAATACAAATAGTTAAATTATATTTTTTACGATGACAAATGCCAGTAAGGACGCGTTGTTCGTGTTGATAAAATCGCTTTCCAAATCGGAAAAACGTCAATTTAAGCTGTATGTCGGCCGTTTGGGCGTCAATACGGATGCAAAGTTTTTGGCGCTTTTTAATCTTTTGGACAAGATGCGGAAGTATGACGAGCGTCAAATTTTGGAGAGCGGCATTGTAAAAAAAGCACAGCTTTCCAATTTGAAAGCACATTTGTACAAGCAAATTTTGGTGAGTCTTCGGTTGAACCCAGTGAACCAGAATGCGAGGGTACAGATTCGGGAGCAGTTGGATTTTGCCACGATTCTCTATCAAAAAGGGCTTTACAAACAAAGTTTAAAGATTT
>LXWE01000274.1 GCA_001660395.1 Alteromonadaceae bacterium XY-R5 | reverse complement strand
GGTTATCAGTGAAATAATGAATAACACGATAAAAATGAAGAATAGGATTTTGGCGATGCTGGCCGCTCCAGCGGCGATTCCTCCAAAACCGAAAATTCCGGCAATGACTGCTAAAATTATAAAGGTGACTGTCCAACGTAACATATTTATAGTTTTTGGTTGCTGTCTGACTAACTCTTAATCAGTACATTACAAATGTGGGGGAATCTTGGATGAAACTTTGCTCCTATCAGTTTTGAAATTGACCCATAAGCGATAAAGTCAATACAATCAGGGGATTGAGTCAATAAACGGCCGTTATTGACCCAAATGCGACTATTTCTCCAAAAAATTGGGATGCAAAATGTAATCCCTGGGCCTCAGACTTTTAAAGAATGCATCGTGCATAAGATTGGCCTTGAGCTCCACTTCCGGTGGATTATTGATGATTTGTGTTAAGGAATTGCCATCAAAATCATTGGTC
>LXWE01000273.1 GCA_001660395.1 Alteromonadaceae bacterium XY-R5 | reverse complement strand
GTCACAAACTTACCATCCTTTCCAAAAAATGGACTATCATTGATGGTAAACAACATGCTCATGGTGGGTTCATCAATGGCGATGGTCTTCAATTTTTCAGGATTTTCAAAATCGGCAACAGTATCGCCAATCTCAAAACCTTCTACACCTACAATGGCGCAGATATCCCCTGCTAAAACTTCTTGTACTTTTATGCGTCCCAATCCTTCAAATGTGAACAATTCCTTGATTCGGTATTTTACCACTCTGCCATCTCTTTTCACCAAAGAAATGGGTTGGCCTTCCTTGAGGGTTCCCCGTTGAAGACGACCAATGGCGATTCGACCTGTGAAAGACGAAAAATCCAAGGAAGTGATCAACATTTGGGTGGAACCTTGCTCAGGTTTAAACTCAGGGACATGCTCCAAAACCATATCCAAAAGTGGTTCGATATTGTCAGTTGGCTTTTGCCAATCCTCACTCAT
>LXWE01000272.1 GCA_001660395.1 Alteromonadaceae bacterium XY-R5 | reverse complement strand
TCATAAACGGCGGCAACCGCAAAATCCCCATTGTCATAAATGTGAATGGGGCTTCCCATTGCTTTTTGGGTCCAGTCATCTCCCCAAAGCTTTTCGGCCAAACTTTTAGAAATGGCCAAAGCCTCTGGTTTCTTATCCAGATCTTCTATGTTTCCCATTAGTACGGGGAATGAAAAAGCCTTGAAAAGAGCGGCATTGGCAAAAGTTCCACGAGCCCTGAAATCTACGTTTTCACTACGTAGATTATCTTCAAAAGTATGGCCCAATGTAATGTATTCCTTTACTTCCGGAAATTGATCCTTCGCGTTTTTGAGCAGCGGATACGAAACACCATCATATACATCCAAAATCCCTTCTTGCAACGGAATGCTTCGCTTTACCAAAAAGAGGTGATCGTCATTTTTGTGAAACTTGTCCATACTGTATTCATCAAAAACCCAAAGCAACATGAGAAAGGACACAGC
>LXWE01000271.1 GCA_001660395.1 Alteromonadaceae bacterium XY-R5 | reverse complement strand
TTATCACAGGAACAACGATGCCCTTTTCGGGAACAGCGTCCGAAACACTACCCTAAACTCCTTGGATTTAAACCAAGTGGGGGGAGTGCTTGTTTTCAAATCCAACAACAGTCCATGGAAAAAAATCGCACTGGCCTTCAACTATGACATGGTGCAAAATTTTGACAACGAATTTTTCGCAGCCGGAAATACAGGATTGGGAATTGACAATTACTTCTTGAATTTTGCCCAAGGTGAACCTTTGGGCCCACTCCGTGTTCAGCAAGGTGAATATATAGAGGATGCCTATTTGGATATTGGTTCCAGTCTTGGTTTTGGGGCCCAGCAAGCCTTTTTGGGCTTTCAGGCAGGTCTTATTGAACCTACGGTCGATGATGACACCAACACCTCCTACTTCTCCAATGCCACTTACAACAGTGTCAATCAGGAATATTTGCAGAGTACCTCGGGCTACAACAGCAAGTT
>LXWE01000270.1 GCA_001660395.1 Alteromonadaceae bacterium XY-R5 | reverse complement strand
ATCCTTGGAAGCGATTCTTATGGCCTACACAAAAGCCTTGTTGGTGGACCAGAAGGCCTTGAAGTCGGCACGGCAGGAAAACGACGTTGTGGAATGCCAGGAAATCCTTCATCAAGCCTATAACACCGATGTAAGGCCCCTCTTGGAACGGGCACGGATACTCAACGGTGGAGCCCTCTCCCCCATCAAGGCCTTCCGAAATCTTGAAATACGGAGACCATTGGTATTGGAGCGAGGAAAGCATTCAGTGGCTTCCGGCCTATAAAATAATAGTAGTATGGCGAAGGACGTAATCGCTGTTTTCGATATTGGAAAGACCAATAAAAAATTCTTCCTCTTTGATATGGATTTCAAAGAGGTGCATCGGGATTACACCTTCCTCCAACCTATTGAAGACGAGGATGGACATCCCACAGAAAACTTGCCTGAGCTTCAAAACTGGATAAAGAGCACATTCCAGGAAGT
>LXWE01000027.1 GCA_001660395.1 Alteromonadaceae bacterium XY-R5 | reverse complement strand
CGTCTTTTTCACAACAACCATCATCCTTTGCTACTATCTGGCGATGACTTGGGCAAAATTTCCATATTTTCCAATGGAAATGACATTATGCAATCCACTGCCTACGAATTTCTCTTGCCAAACCCATTGAGCCTTTTGGCCAATACCAATAATGAACCTACAGTTGCTTGGAGCTTTACAGACCCAGAACTCTATTCGGGCAAGGTTTCAGGTATGGTCAGGCTTCCAAATGGGAATAGAATGATTACCGAAGGTGATTTTGGCGTTTGGGAAGTTACAGAATCCGGTGAAGTGGTTTGGAAATTCAATACCGAAGGCTTTTTTTGGAGAGCGTACAATTATGACAAAGATGATCCAGCAATAGAGGCGTTGGGCCTTTAATCCATACATTCAAGCCCTAAAGTTTTCATAATCTCAAAAGGAAAGGAGATATCTTATGAGGTTGTGAATTTAGCGAAGTGATTTTCGCTTAAATCATATTGCTCAGAAATCCAACGGGATAACTTTAGATTTTAAGAATATTTTATGATATATTAACATAAAATATTCTTAAAAAAATGACTAAGGCATTGATCCCCGCTTTTCTTGGTATTTTACTATTGAGTTGCAACAATCAAAAGAAGAATGAAACTTCAGAGGACTCAGAAAATACCACAGAAAAAAGTATTGCATTATTCAAAAAATTAGATTCCAAACAGAGCCACATTACCTTTTCCAATACAATCACCCATGATGTGTCCACGCTGAGCAATCTTTTTGATTACGATTATTTCTACAATGGTGCCGGAGTCGGCCTCGAAGACCTGAACAATGACGGCCTTTTGGACGTGTTCTTTTCCG
>LXWE01000269.1 GCA_001660395.1 Alteromonadaceae bacterium XY-R5 | reverse complement strand
TTGAGGATTTGAGAAATTTTTCAAAAAAATGTTTGACTCACAAGAAAAATTCATTTACAGGAGTTGAAATAGGTCGGGAACTAGGATCTTTAGTTGCTTCAACAAAGGCAATGTCAAAGGCTTCAGCAGGCCGCCGAAGCTGGAATACAGGAGTTTGAAATGCGAATTTTCACCCAGGACCTTCGCTTGTGCAAAAGCGAATCAGTCGAATCAACCCGGATCAATGAAATTCTGGAAAGATCGGCGGAATTTTTGAGAATCCGGTTGAATCTTGTCCGCGAAAATGCAAGATTCAACGTGGGTGAATGTCAAAAATCGGCGTTTTGGAGTGCCGTTGGGGCAAAAACCCGATTATTTTGATTAGGGTCCAAAACAAGGCTTGCAATACGAGAACTTAGTTCCTATATTGCATGATAGGCGGACTAGGTTGGTCGAGAACGAATGAACTGAAACTTGGAAGGAGAT
>LXWE01000268.1 GCA_001660395.1 Alteromonadaceae bacterium XY-R5 | reverse complement strand
GAGTGGAATCGGAAAAGCTATTTCCCTCACATTTGCTCAGCAAGGCGCAAAAGTCCACATTCTGGATTTAAATGAAGAATCCTCCCAAGAAACGGTTTCAGAGATCAAAACCTTGGGAATGGATGCGGCTGCGCATAAAAGCGATGTTTCTAATCAGGAACATGTGAACGAGGTCATTGCAACAATCGCTGCAAATGAGGTTCTTGAGATTCTTGTGAACCATGCGGGCAGTGCGCATGTGGGAACTATTGAAGCCGTTTCAGAGCAAGACCTGGACCGTCTGTACAATGTGAACATTAAAGGGGTTTATAATTGCACCAAGGCCGTGCTCCCCTATTTGAAGGAAAAAGGTAATGGAGTCATTCTAAATCTTGCTTCGGTGGCATCTTCAGTGGGTATCTCGGAGCGGTTTGCCTATTCCATGACCAAGGGTGCCGTGCTTACCATGACCTATTCCATTGCCAA
>LXWE01000267.1 GCA_001660395.1 Alteromonadaceae bacterium XY-R5 | reverse complement strand
CTTCATCATCACGGTCTACCAAGATTCCAAGTTCTTTCAAGGGAGCGATATCCTCATCAATTTCTCCAACGCGCTCTGAAACGGCATCATAATAGGTTTCAGGAACCCGCAAAAACTCAATTCCTCGACTCCGTAAATCACGGACGGTTTTGATGATATCATCCGTCGCCACGGCAATGTGTTGAACGCCCTCTCCTTCATAAAAATCCAGATATTCCTCAACTTGTGATTTTTTCTTGCCTTCGGCGGGTTCATTGATAGGGAATTTAATGCGTCCGTTGCCATTGCTCATCACTTTGCTCATCAAGGCCGTGTATTCCGTTGAAATGTCCTTGTCGTCAAAAGACAGGATATTCTTGAAGCCCAACACATCCTCATAAAAATTCACCCAGTGGTTCATTTTGTTCTAGCCCACATTGCCGACCATGTGATCAACATATCGCAGTCCAGTAGTTGCAGGGTTGA
>LXWE01000266.1 GCA_001660395.1 Alteromonadaceae bacterium XY-R5 | reverse complement strand
AATGGTGCCTTGGGCCAATTCCACCAACTCCTTGACCAATGCCAGTCCAATACCTACACCTTCCGAGGTTTCATTGCCTTGGTAGAACCGCTCAAAAAACCTTGATGGATTTTTGCTGTTCAGATGCTCGGTTTCGTTTTCCACAATCAAGACCAAGTCTCCTTTATGTTTATTTGCACGGATGGACACTTCACTGTTTTCAGGCGCATACTTGATGGCATTTGAAAGGAGGTTGGACACGGTTTTTTCCATCATATCCCTGTCAAACCAACAATCATCCAAACCCTGGATGGTACTTCGAATGGAAATTTTTCTGTCTTGGGCCTTGTATTGAAAAGCCTCCACAAGTTGCATCAATAGTGCCTTTAAATTGCCTTGGGTGAGATTGAGCCTTCGTTGTCCAGAATCCAATATGGAGATGTCCATCATCTGGTTGATCAGTTCCACAAGTCGGTCGGTATATTGC
>LXWE01000265.1 GCA_001660395.1 Alteromonadaceae bacterium XY-R5 | reverse complement strand
TGCCAAAGAACAGGTTTGCACCAAAGCAGAAGCCTATATTAAAGGTATGAAAAGCGCCGGAACGCTTAATTCCATAAAGCATTTTCCCGGACATGGCGAAACGGCCACGGATTCCCATTTAGGACTTCCTGTCATTGATAAATCGCTTGAGGAATTAAAGAAAAATGAGTTGGTTCCGTTTCAAAAGTTGATTCAAATAGGGGTTGATTCCATTATGGTGGGGCATTTATCATTGCCTCAATTGGATAGCGAAGAACCTTCCAACACCTCATCAAAAATCGTTACGGAATTGCTTCGCAAGGAAATGGGGTTTGAAGGGGTCATTATTTCTGATGCGCTGAACATGCATGCTGTCTCCAAAAAATATCCAGAAGCGGGGAAACTTGAGGCTAGTGCTTTAGCCGCAGGAATGGATGTACTTTGTTTTAGCGAACACCCATCAGAGGGCATTGAAAACATCTTGAAC
>LXWE01000264.1 GCA_001660395.1 Alteromonadaceae bacterium XY-R5 | reverse complement strand
TGGAGGATATGGTGATTCGCGAAATCACACCTAAAGACAACGCCCAAGTCGCACAAGTGATTCGGAAAGTCTTTGAGGATATGGGCATCGCCAAAGTGGGTACGGCCTATGCAGATAAAGCCTTGGATGATATGTATACGGCCTACGACGTACCCAAAGCCACCTATTTTGTGGTGGAACACCAAGGACGAATCATTGGTTGCGCGGGAATTGCCCAACTGCAGAATTATGAGGGCAACGTCTGCGAACTTCAAAAAATGTATTTTCTGGAAGAGGCCAGGGGCAAAGGAATTGGTTCGCAAATGATCAAGGTTTGTTTGGAAAAGGCCAAAGAATACGGTTTTGAAGCCTGCTATTTGGAGACCATGCCCTATATGAAAGCCGCCCAAAAACTCTATCAACGCAACGGTTTTGACTATATCGATGCCCCTATGGGCAATACAGGACACTACTCTTGTCCGGTTTG
>LXWE01000263.1 GCA_001660395.1 Alteromonadaceae bacterium XY-R5 | reverse complement strand
GCAGACTCACCAATCGGTTGTCCACATCCTTAAAATTGGGACCCGTGAAATTGACCATATCAATCTCCAAGGTGTCCTTGTCGATGTGGTCGTAGAGATATTTTAAAAGTTTTCTGGGTTTATGAAACTTAAAGAAGGCACCATACATCAGATTCACACCCAGAATACCCAAGGTTTCTTGCTGTAGTCTGGCTTCATTCTGTTTGAACCGAAGATGTAGGACAATCTCATCATATTCCTTTTGGTTGGGGTCCAGTTGAAAGCGGATGCCCACCCAGCCATGGCCTTTATATCGTTTTGAAAAATCAATGGTAGCTACCGTATTGGCATAGGTAAAGAAAAGATAATCGGGGTTGCTCTCTCGGCTGATGCGTTCCTCCACCAATTTCATCTCATGGTCCAGCATCTTCTTCAAGCGGGATTGCGTAACGTATCGCCCATCTTCCTCAATGCCATAAATGGCATC
>LXWE01000262.1 GCA_001660395.1 Alteromonadaceae bacterium XY-R5 | reverse complement strand
CAATCATGTATGGAAATTGCAGCCGACGAATACTGGCGAAAATTCGCCAAGGAGAATGGCTACGTCAGTATCGGGATGGGGAAGGTGTTTCATCCTCGAGCACCTAAGTGAAATGATGACGAGGCTTCTTCTTGGAGCCTTCCTTACTATCACATCTCCTCTACAGCCTGAAAATGGTGGCAATGAAACTTCATCTTGGTGGTCCTTCAAAGATAACCAGCTACCCGATGGACAGATAGTAGACAATGCCATCCAAACATTGCAACAGCTGAAGCAGAATCAATCTAAAGGAGTCGACTGCCCATTCTTCCTAGCTGTAGGATTTCACAAGCCTCATCTTCCATTTTACACTCTGGAAAAGTATTTCAATAAATATCCACCTGCAGGTCAAATTAAGCTTGCTGATAATCCAGATGTTCCCATAGACTTTCCTCCAATGGCATGGGCCATTTGTGGCATTGCTTGCT
>LXWE01000261.1 GCA_001660395.1 Alteromonadaceae bacterium XY-R5 | reverse complement strand
GGGTATGATAAAGAGACCATTGAACGGGTTCAATTTTTGTTGCTCAAAAAACAATTGAAGAAAGATGATGAGACCCAAACTTTGGAAGATGTGATCTGTCTTGTCTTTTTAAAGTATTACTACGAACCCTTCCTGATCAAACATGATGATGCCAAGATCATATCCATATTGCAAAAAACGTGGAAGAAAATGTCCCCAAAAGGACATGAAGCAGCCCTTAAACTATCATTTTCAAAAAAAGGGCTAGCATTGGTTTCAGAGGCGTTATCCGATCAGTAAACAGTATATTAAGGAAAATGGGCAAAAATAACCAGCAACAGGCTTTGGACGTATCCACTTTTGTAAGGATACGGAATTGGTATCTTCTTGCCCTAGCTGCCATCGCCTTGACCATTATTGTGGCCCAAATTTTAATCCAGCGGCATCTTAACGATCAATTGGACGACTCTAGAGTGATAAATGTGGCA
>LXWE01000260.1 GCA_001660395.1 Alteromonadaceae bacterium XY-R5 | reverse complement strand
TTAATGAACTCAAGCCAAAATTCTTGAGCACATATTACGGTTGTGTTGCAATTTCTAGGAGCTGTCAATACCAATGAATCAATATCCCACACTGTCAGTAATTCGTTCTTGGTAACATTAATAATGTGGACACCATTCAGTAACACCACAGTGGTATTGCTTGTAAATGGCATAGCAGGTCTACCAACTCTAATCCATTCATCAAGAGTGAGACAATCGATCTGAGGACAGTCACAATCAACATTTGGTGGACCTGTAGGCTTCACACAGACTGTTTTTCTAGTGATATTTGTGGCACATTGAACTGGTGACAATATTAATGGTAACACAACTAGAAGCCACAACATGATTTCATTAAACTTCTGTAGCTCTTTCACTCTCTACTTAACTTATAGCTATATATATAGCATTAAATAAGGTTTGCCACGTAGGTAGATATTACTACTTTAATGGAAATGGCTCTTTAG
>LXWE01000026.1 GCA_001660395.1 Alteromonadaceae bacterium XY-R5 | reverse complement strand
GCTATCGGCCAATTGGTTGAGGTTTTTGGCGTACTTATCCAAAGAATTATAGGTTTCCTCAACACTTTGCGAGGTCACCTTTCCGCCTTTTCGCAATTCTTGGATAGCAGCATTAAGGTCTTTCTCGGTAACGCCTTGGTCCTTGAGAATCTGTGCGATTTTACTTTTTGATTTAAAAATGGCAAGTAGCAAGTGCTCCACGGATACGAATTCATCGCCCATGTTTTTGGCAACGATACTTGCTTCGTTCACGGTTTTGCCCGCTTCTCTGGAAAGCATGATTTCACCTCCGGAAACTTTGGCAAAGCTTTGGAGTTCCTTGTCCAAGATTTGATTAAGAAGTGCGACGTTGACGTTCAATTTTTTCAAAATGAAGGGAAGAACGTTTTCATCGACCTCACCAATTGCTTTGAACAGGTGTTCGTTCTCTATTTGTTGATGGCCAAATTCTTGGGCCAATTGCTGTGCCCGTTGAATTGCCTCCTGTGATTTTATGGTAAAATTATTAAAGTTCATCGTTCTAGTTTTTTGCATAAAGGTCAACAATCTTACCAATACGAGCTAACCGCCAAAATGTCTGTAAAACCCTAAAAATAAAGGACATTTCGTCAGATGTAAGCTTTTTTTTGTTTCTCGACATAACTTTTAAATTTGCAGTATGGGAATATTTGACAGTGTCTTCGGAAAGAAGGAGAAATCAGTGGAGGAAAAGAAGCAATTGCCTTGGGTTCATTTAGAATCCTTGGAACAATTGGAAGGGATAGTGAAAAAATCGAATGACAGGCCCCAAGTCATCTATAAGCATTCCACAACCTGTGGAATAAGTGGTATGACGTTACGGATGTTCAATGATTCCTATGCGATGGATA
>LXWE01000259.1 GCA_001660395.1 Alteromonadaceae bacterium XY-R5 | reverse complement strand
AAAGGTATTACGCCTATTTTGGATGCTTACATGGTTGATTTCTGGAGAGCCGAAATGGCTTTGGCCGCCAATCAACCTACCACAGCTGCCACCCACTTGCAAAATGCCCTTACAAAGCACATTGCTAAAGTTCAGTCCTTTATTGCGAACGATGCCGCTGCAGATCTTTCCTTTGAGCCAACAACTTCTGAAGTAAATGATTCCATTACGGCTACTATAATAGCCTTTAATGAAGCTACAGGAAGTGATCAATGGGACGTATTCGGAGAGCAGTTCATCGCTGCTAGCTATGGTAATGGTATCGAAGCGTATAATTTCTATAGAAGAACAGGATATCCCAGTACACTACAACCCAACAGGGAGCCAGATCCAGGAGCGTTCATTCGTTCAATGTACTATCCGAACCAAGCGGTGACCAGTAACCCGAACATCACGCAAAAGCCAGATCAGACTGTGCCTGTGTTCTG
>LXWE01000258.1 GCA_001660395.1 Alteromonadaceae bacterium XY-R5 | reverse complement strand
GCCAATATTGATTCTGAGCTTTTCTCAAGCTTGGGTGAAAGTATCAAGAGTTTCGAAGGTGCGGCCAAAAATATTGCTCCTACTACAGATGCAATCCAGCACACCAAGAAATATTCTGAAGAATTGTCCCACGCCGCTGCTCAAATGGAATCTTTGAACAGCTTGTACAAAGTACAATTGGAAAGCGCTAGCCGTCAAGCTTCCATTAACGAGGAAGTGGTACAGAACGCCGGTGCTTTGAAAGACCAAATGGAATCTTTGGCAACCAACCTTTCGTCTTTGAACGGAGTTTACGGTGGTATGCTATCCGCCATGGGAAGCAGAAACTAATTAGAAATAGATTAGTACAACCAAACCCAGATCAAATTAATATTTAAATCTAATTAGAAAAACATGGCAGGAGGAAAACAAACACCACGTCAGAAGATGATCAACCTAATGTACTTGATCTTCATCGCGATGTTGGC
>LXWE01000257.1 GCA_001660395.1 Alteromonadaceae bacterium XY-R5 | reverse complement strand
GGATAGAGAAGATTGGATTGAGAAGGAATCCGGAAGCAAAATGCTGGGACATTCCAACCTAAATGTATGGCTCGTCCTAGCTCGAATCTGTCCTGATTTTGGTGACTGTTTGGCCGTACAATCTCCCTATCTTAGCAAAAATGGAAACCAATAGAGGACAGCATTCTTAATTACTCTTGTGCGATTATTATTCCTTGGCTTATTTGGATGGGACGGATAATGGGAACCACTCAAAACAGTAAATATGAGCCACCCAGTATTTCATTTTAGTAGTCTGTAGGTCAGTATCTTATCGGTTGTTGTGCAGTGCTGAATTTTTTCCGGTGAAGGTGGTATACCAAGCCCGTTTTTTACAATAAGACAAAGAGAGGGATGATTCCTATAAAAATAGAAACGATGGCACGCTTACCTTTTTTCCTGATACTATGGTTTAACTCAATTTTCATAGTATTCAAAAATGATCACTT
>LXWE01000256.1 GCA_001660395.1 Alteromonadaceae bacterium XY-R5 | reverse complement strand
TATGCTCCGCATCTTTGGAAAACATAAATTCTACCTAAAAAACACCAATGTTTTGGAGCGATTGTCCAAAATAGACACCGCTATTTTTGATAAAACAGGAACCCTTACCACCAATCAAAAAGATGCCATTTTGTATGAGGGTATGGAATTGAGTGAAGCCGAAACCGCTTTGCTGAAGACTACGCTTCGTGCATCAAACCATCCCTTTAGTAGCTCACTGTATGATATTTTAAAATCCAATGCCATTATGACGTTGGATGAATTCCAGGAGCATACCGGTAAAGGTATTGAAGGAAGGGCCAACGAACATTCCATTAAAGTGGGTTCAGCCGCCTACGTGGGTGGAGAAACATCCAGTTCGGTGACGAATACAGAGGTCTATGTGAGTTCGGATGAGGATGTAAAGGGCCGTTTTGTATTCAAGAACAAATACCGGGATGGGGTAAAAGAAGTATTTGAACGGTTGGG
>LXWE01000255.1 GCA_001660395.1 Alteromonadaceae bacterium XY-R5 | reverse complement strand
AGAAGTGGTTCCAAAATCGCCCAAACTGGCGCCCCAAAGCAATCTGCTGTACAATGATACTTCTCCGGTTATCCCTACGCCCAAATCACTTTTGGCCTGAAGAATCAACGGATAGGTCCCATTTAAGCTGAGGTCTTGGTAGATTTCCCGGTTTAGGCTGTAGAGTCCCACCACGGCAGATTCCAGACCTTCAGTCGTCGTGTATAGGAACTCAACAGAAGTGTCTGCGCGCAATTTGTCTTCCAAGAAGTCTTTTTCGCAGGAAGAGAGCACTACAAGGGTAAACACCATTGCAAAGCATCTTTTTGATAATACATAAAGGTTCATATTTTTCATATCAATTTTTTTAAAATCCTAATTTGACACCTAGGGTAATATTTCTGGTCTCCGGGAAAGCGGTTTCAAATCCATTTACGGGGTTTTGTTCTGGACTGTACGATCTAAAATCAGTGAATGTGAACAGATTTG
>LXWE01000254.1 GCA_001660395.1 Alteromonadaceae bacterium XY-R5 | reverse complement strand
AGTGATGGAAAGTCCCAATTGAACAATCCTGGGCAACGGTGATGCCCCACCATCCTGACCAGTGGCCAAGGTAAAATCTCCTTTTTGAAAACTCTGCACCCTTCCCACCTCGGGATCGTACCCGCTATATTTTGTGAAGGTAAACAAATTCTGAGCCCCTAGATAAACCCTTAGGTTGGAAACAAAATCATTCGTCCAGGACTTAAGCTTGTCTTGGGGAAGGGTATAGCCAAAAGTAATGTTCTGAACCCTTAGGTAACCGGCATCCTCCACCCAACGGTCGGAGAACCGGTTGTTGCTGTTGGGATCATCGGCTGCAAGTCGGGGGTGCGAACTTGAATTGGTGGTCCCTTCTCCGGTCCACCGGCCCAGTACTTGCGTACTAAAATTATTGGAACCAGTTAGCCCCTCCAGGGATTCACGGGCAGAATTGTAGACCTGCTTGTTGCCCACACCCCTAAAGTTCAC
>LXWE01000253.1 GCA_001660395.1 Alteromonadaceae bacterium XY-R5 | reverse complement strand
TCCTGAAAGTCCCAAACCAACAATATGCCCCGAACCACAAGGGAAATGGACAAAAAGATAAGAACGAAAACCCTCAACAATGCATACCGGGCCGGAAAGATTTTGGTCAACATGGTACTTTTTGAAAATCGAAGGTAGGATCCAATTCTTAAGGAAATTTAAAGTTACCCCTTTGTAAATTTTAGGTTAATCCCCTACCAAAATCCTAGAAGTAAAGCGATAGTCATCGGAGGGAATGATCTGGCTGTGGCCATCCTCAAAAAAATCGACCCCAAAAAGGCTTCCGTGGTCCACAAGTTCAAAGATGTACTCTGCCGAATTTCCCCGGTTCCGCTCATAGACCTCGTATACGTCACCTTCAGGATAGGCCTTCTTGACCCTATCCATCAGCTGCTTGGGAACTTCTTCCCCATGCAGCTCAAGCTCAAAATATTCCAACAGGCCATCCAAGGTATAGCTCGCGGTCAT
>LXWE01000252.1 GCA_001660395.1 Alteromonadaceae bacterium XY-R5 | reverse complement strand
TCTTCAATAGCCGCAACAAAATAGGACTGTGGGGTTTCCAACGCGGCCTCACTGGCTATTTGGGCAAAAGTGGGAGGGGACAGGCGGGCTTGGGCAAATTTTAGGGCAGTTTGGATCACATCCCTATTTTTTGAAACCAAGCACCCAATTCGGGCACCGCACATGCTATATCTTTTGGAAACGGAGTCGACCACAATCGCATTCGCTTCCAACCCTTCTTCCTGCAAAATGGAATAGTGTTGCTTGTTGTCATAGGTGAATTCGCGGTACACTTCATCAGCAATAAGAAAGAGATCATGCTTTTTGACCAAATCGGCCAACTGCTGAATTTCCTCTTTGCTATAAAGATACACCGTTGGATTTCCCGGGTTACAGATCAGTATGGCCTTTGTTTTTGGGCCGATGAGCTTCTGAAAATCTGAACTAGGGGGAAGGGCAAAATTAGTTTAAATGGACGATACGAACGGAA
>LXWE01000251.1 GCA_001660395.1 Alteromonadaceae bacterium XY-R5 | reverse complement strand
AAGACTTTTGTGGTTTGTTGTTGAATAAGTTAACGTCGTGGACATAAAAAGTTAATAAAATCTTAAAATTTCTAAGGTATATTTTAGCTTTTCAAAATAGATAGGCACCTTTCTATGTTTAACTGCCTAATTTTTATATATTTAACATATTGCCCTATTTTAAGAAATGATAAAAAATATTCGATATGAATAAATGCACTCTTTTAACATTTGCACTATCTGTAGGTGCACTTTCTTTTGCGACCGCACAAGGTAACATTCATTCCCCTGGAGAGGGAGGTGCGTTTACCCAGGATAGATTGGCCCTGATGAAGACCTATGCCGAGGAGGCCGATATGGGAAACAACCCTTGGATGATGGATCTCTATAACGATATGCGGACAAAGATGGGGCGCTTGGGGGAAGAGGTGAATATAAGCTTGGATAACATTGAGGGCACCATTTATTTGGATGAGTCCTTTAAGCTGGG
>LXWE01000250.1 GCA_001660395.1 Alteromonadaceae bacterium XY-R5 | reverse complement strand
CAGTGATATTGATTTATTGATCGATTTTTATCAATCAGAAAAGCAGCGTTTATTAAGTGCTATTGAAGAAAATAAGAGAGATCAAGATTATTTTGCGGTAGAAAAGAATTTTGATGAACTGGAACACATTCAAAGAGAATTGGACATTTTGTGCGAGCTAAAAAACCCTTTCTACCCAAAGATTAAAAAATTGGAGATGCAAATAGCATTTTTCAAGCAAAAGGAAAAGCGAAGTCCTGAACAAGACAACTACTTCCAAGAAAAAATTGCAGAAGCCGAGGATGCCCTGAATGCATTGAGAAACAAAAAAACACAGACAACCTCGGACGAGACCCAAATAGTTGATGAAGCTATTTTTTCGCTGCTAAAAGGAGAGATTTATGGTTTTAGCATTCACTTTGATAAGGAGAATGGGGTGTTGCTGTACAAAGACCATAATCTTGATAACAGCATAGCCATTTCGGTCAAAG
>LXWE01000025.1 GCA_001660395.1 Alteromonadaceae bacterium XY-R5 | reverse complement strand
CCAAAACGTGACCATAAACCATAGAGGCTCCAATGATGTTTTGATCAATCCACAACAAAGTTTAAGTGGCGTAATTCGCGGTACAGGGGATGTAATCAGCGTAAACACACCACCCGAGGTCGATGTGGAAGAACTTTTTAATGGCAGATTGATTTTTCAAGATTAAATAAATGCCCAAGATGGGTAATTATTGTAGGTTTCCCTTTCCTCTTTTTGGATTTCTCACTATGTTCGGAAGAGCAAAATTTCAGCGTTGAGTGCATTGTTGGCCCATTTCAAACATTTATTTTCAGGAACTCCCCGAGTAAAATCGGAGGAGGGACTTACAGGTACAGAAAAGGCTGAGGTGATTTTTCACAATCTTGTGGCTGAAGGACAGGTGCCCGGGCTTTCAGTAACCGTTTTGAAAGAAGGGAAGACCATACTTCAAAAAGGATATGGTTATGCCGATGTGGAACGTAAGATTCCGGTGGACCCAAAACGGACCATTTTTCGTATTGCAAGTATTTCCAAATGTATCACCGGATTGGCTTTGGGCAAAATGATGGAAGACCGGATAGTTGACTTGGATGCCTCTTTGTATCAATATGTACCCGACTATCCCAAAAAGCGGTATGATTTTACACTTCGCCAACTGGCCAGTCACACTGCCGGGATTCGAGGCTATCGCGGAAAGGAATATGCCTTGAACCAGGAGTTTTCCGTAAAGGATAGCATCGAGGTTTTTAAAAATGACCCATTGCTTTTTCAACCAGGAGAGGGATATCTCTACAATAGTTTTGATTTTGTGCTGCTTTCCTTGGCAATGCAAGAGGCTTCCAATATTCCCTTTCAGGACTACGTAGCAGAAAATGTTCTCAAACCTTTGGGGTTGCAA
>LXWE01000249.1 GCA_001660395.1 Alteromonadaceae bacterium XY-R5 | reverse complement strand
AGATTACCTGGGAAAGGTTTATGTGGTGGAATTTTTCTTCACAACATGCCCTACCATTTGCCCCATAATGACCCAAAATTTGGTTGAAATTCAAAATACGTTCAAGGATAAGGAAGACTTTGGAGTGGCTTCGTTTACCATCAATCCAAGATATGATACGCCATCGGTGCTTAATAAGTATGCCGAGAAGTATGGGGTCACCGATAAGGATTGGCACTTAATGACCGGAGATCAAGAGAAAATATACAGTTTGGCCCAAGAGGGATTTTACATTTTGGCCAATGAAGATCAGGATGCTCCAGGAGGGTTTGAGCACTCTGGAATGTTCGCCCTGATCGATAAAAATGGGTATATTCGTTCGCGCGAGGATGAGTTCGGAAACCCCTTGATCTACTATCGAGGGACCATAACCGAAAAGGAAGGGGTAAATTCTGATGGAGAAGCACAGCAGATTACCATCTTAAAAGAAG
>LXWE01000248.1 GCA_001660395.1 Alteromonadaceae bacterium XY-R5 | reverse complement strand
ATTACGTTTTAAAAACTGCTGCCTGAATGTGCTTGAATGTAGGGATGCTGGATTTATTATACATGATGATGTACTCAACAATGAATAAGGTTCCCTTGTAGTGATAGTGACTGCTTGCCACTGTGTGTATGCATGTACAAAGATCTGAACACAGCCTAACCACAAGTACCACCACAGCTGGCTGTAGTGTGGTCAATTCATAGCTATATTATAGCTGACCCTAGGGTGTGCCCACTGCACCCAGTGTCAGTTTCAGGTTCATCAAAGCTTGCTAACAAAGCATCTATACCATGCCACTGACTTGTATGTAGCTACATGTACACGTGTGGCGTTGTTCAGAATGATAGGAAGGGAGTGTCGCAATCCCCGCTCCCCCCACCTCACCACCACCATATCTGTCCCTGAATATGGAGTACATAATATTATATGTACCCTAGGGCTAGAATATGTACAAATCTTTAGTGACTTTT
>LXWE01000247.1 GCA_001660395.1 Alteromonadaceae bacterium XY-R5 | reverse complement strand
GAGGGTAAAACTGGAGTGCTTTCACAGTGTACGTGGCCTAGCCAACTCAAGAAGAGTACTTGGTTATGAACTACTGATTATAATAAAGACTTCCGGGACTGATACTTTGGGGCATGACCAAGGATTACATTGAAGTAACAGAAGTGCAAATGACCACAGTCTGATGTAAACGTTAGTCATGCTTCAAATTACAAGCCCCTGTGTTAAAGCAACATATTAGTTAAGATGTGATGTGTCTGAGTTGTGGCAAATGATAAAGATACACAGCAGGTGATATCACACGTAGAGGAGCACAACATCCAAAGTGGTGTCAGGTGAGCACAGCAGTGGCAGGCGTTCGTACGTCCACAGGTGGCTAGATGGGGGTGACTGGGTTAGGCGAGAGTTTAGTGAGGGAGCAGTTGGAGGAGTTGAATCTCACCGATGCTATTTTACGGGATGAGATAAAACTCTCTCCACTCCGCCCTGCA
>LXWE01000246.1 GCA_001660395.1 Alteromonadaceae bacterium XY-R5 | reverse complement strand
TCTTTGAACTATGTCAATAATATTTTGGCCAAGATAGAAGCCAATCGCGAAGGAGTGCCCGAGACCATAATGTTAAATAAAGATGGCTATGTGGCTGAATGTACCGCAGATAATATATTCATTGTCAAAGATGGAAGTCTAACTACCCCTCCTGTATGGGTAGGAATTCTCAGCGGAATTACCCGGGATGTAGTTATAGAAATAGCACAAAAAGAGGGAATTTTGGTTGAGGAAAATATCTTTACCCCATTTGCTCTTTATAACAGTGATGAATGTTTTCTCACCGGGACAGCTGCTGAGGTTATACCAGTGACCAGGGTGGATGGAAGAACTATTGGAAAGGGCGTAGCTGGTCCTGTCACCAAGAAACTAATGGAAAGGTTCCGTCAGTTGACTAAGTTCGAGGGAACACCTATTTGGTAAACAAGAAGGCTGCTGATTCACACGGCTGCCGAAGTACAATCTCGTAG
>LXWE01000245.1 GCA_001660395.1 Alteromonadaceae bacterium XY-R5 | reverse complement strand
GCGGCTCCCATTGAAAAAGTTGAAGTACGCTCTGCCTTGACTTGTGAAGCACCTCAGGGAATCTGTGCAAAATGCTACGGTAGAAACTTGGCGACCAACAAAATGGTACAACGAGGAGAAGCTGTTGGTGTTGTTGCCGCACAGTCCATCGGTGAGCCTGGAACACAGTTGACCTTGCGTACCTTCCACGTAGGTGGTATTGCAGGTAACATTTCCGAAGACAACAAATTGGAAGCGAAGGTTGGTGGTGTTGCTGGGATTGAAGATTTGAGAGTGGTAGAAGGAGCGAACAATGACGGTGGAAAAACCAACATTGTAATTTCCAGAACCTCTGAAATCAAGATAGTGGATGCCAAAACGGGCATTACATTGAGCACCAATAACATTCCTTACGGTTCACAATTGTTCGTGAAGGATGGCGATAAGATTTCCAAAGGCACCTTGATTTGCCAGTGGGATCCCTACAACGGT
>LXWE01000244.1 GCA_001660395.1 Alteromonadaceae bacterium XY-R5 | reverse complement strand
CATTGCCCATATTGTGGAATGCCTTGTGTTTTTCGGGTTTGTTCTCTGCCGATTCACCTGCTTCCTTGTAGCGTCCAAAGGCCTCACCATAACTTTCGCGATTGTAGTAGGCGTTGCCCAAATTAAAGGGTGCGGCCACGTTTTCCTTGCTTTTTGAGATAGCTCTTCGATAATTGGCTTCCGCCACTGGAAAATCGTTTGAAGTAAGCTCTTCATTGGCCTCATAGGTAAGGTTTGTGGACGTTCTCAATGCTTTTTTGGCCTCTTTGTCCACAGCTTCATCCTGTGCATGGGCTAATGCCACACAAAAGCAAAGGCCGAACATCAATCTTATCTTATTCATCGTCATGCTCATTAAAAAGATTCAGTTTTTTCAACCATTGTGTTTTTCGGTCCATGAGGAAGATGTCCAAAAATAAAAATAAAAAGCCAGCAGCTAGAAACCACTGAAATTGGTCCTTGTACTCAGCA
>LXWE01000243.1 GCA_001660395.1 Alteromonadaceae bacterium XY-R5 | reverse complement strand
AGTGCGATCGCAGCGCCGGCCCCGACGGGCTGCCCGGTCAGCGCAAGGTGGGTGCCGAGCTCTCCGGGGGCGTTGGCCAGCAGGTGGGTGCCGCCGACGTCTGGGAAGAGCCCGATTCCGGTCTCCGGCATTCCGACCTTCGTCGAATCGGTGACGATGCGGTGCGATCCGTGTCCGGAGATGCCGACTCCGCCGCCCATCGTGATGCCGTTCATGATGACGACGTAGGGCTTGGGGAACTCAGAGATTGCGAAGTTCATCTTGTATTCGCGGTTCCAGAATCTCGCGTTCTCATCGCTGCCGGCCACGATGTCGTTGTACACGGCCTTGATGTCGCCGCCCGCACACAGACCGCGTTCCCCGCGACCGGTGACGAGGACGAGGTTGACCGCTTCGTCGTCGCGCCATGCGTTGAGGGCGTCATCGATGGCACCCACCATGTCCTGGCTGAGCGCATTGATCAGCTTCGGT
>LXWE01000242.1 GCA_001660395.1 Alteromonadaceae bacterium XY-R5 | reverse complement strand
AAACCAAAAAGACAGCAAAAGCCCTCGATTCCGACCCACCGCGAAAGGAAAAAGTGGTTTCAAGGACCCCTATGGGAAAAATGGGGATGCCAGAGGACATTGCGGATGCAGTTTATTTTTTTGCATCAGAACAAGCTAAATTTGTAACAGGTACTGTGCTTCCAGTAGATGGAGGGAACAGTATCGGGTTTTGATTACAAATGAAAAATATATGATAAAAATGCAACAGACCATGCGCTGGTATGGTCCACATGACGGAGTTCAATTGGCCGATATTCGCCAGTGTGGCGTCACTGGAATCGTCACGGCACTCCATCAAATTCCTGTTGGTGATGTTTGGGAGGTAAAGGATATCCAAGAAAGGCAGGAGGTAATCCGTAATGCGGGCATGGAATGGTCGGTGATTGAGAGTCTGCCGGTCCATGAAGACATCAAACGAAGAGGGGGCGATTACCAAAAATACATCGCCAAC
>LXWE01000241.1 GCA_001660395.1 Alteromonadaceae bacterium XY-R5 | reverse complement strand
TGTGAGCAAGCCGTTGGTTCGCTTGCCCAAGAAAGTGGTACGAGCGTTCGAACCGTACAGATGGCAGTCAGGCTCGCCGAAAAGGACGGCTTGATCGTAGTCATTCCTCGAAGACGGAAACCGAATCGCATCATGATCGTTAGCAAGCCCTGGCTCGACTGGATCGCGACTTCAAAAAGAAGAAATAAGATTATAAATAATGATTCTTCTAAGGGTGCAAAAATGTGCGCGCTAGCCGATGCGGACGAGATAGCTTCGAACGGCGATGCTTTAAAACAGCAAGCGGCGGACTCTTCTCGCATACCAAGCGACATGCTTGTCACTTCGCCCGTGTGGGATCAAAGTTGCGATGTGGAGATAAAGGGGTGCCAACAAAGCTCTGACGGGCTCAATCTGACTGCGTTCGAGCTGTCGGTTTGTAGCCACCGACACGTCTCCGAGCATCAGACTAGCAGTGACATCGTGCAACAGTC
>LXWE01000240.1 GCA_001660395.1 Alteromonadaceae bacterium XY-R5 | reverse complement strand
AGGAAGGAATCGACGGTTTGATCTATATCTCTGACCTTTCATGGACCAAGAAAATCAAGCATCCATCTGAGTTTGTTACCGTTGGTGACACCTTGGAAGTTGAAGTATTGGAATTGGATGTTGAAGGACGTAAGTTGAGCTTGGGTCACAAGCAGACCACAGAGAATCCTTGGGATAAATATTCCGAAGAATTTGCTGAAGGAACCGTTCACAAAGCTTCCATTGCCGAAATAGTGGAAAAAGGAGCTACCATAAACTTCAATGAGGATATTGTTGGATTTGTTCCATCAAGACACTTGGAGAAAGAAGACGGTAAAAAGCTTGTTAAAGGCGAAGAAGCTGAATTCAAGATCATTGAGTTCAATAAAGATTTCAAACGCGTTGTGGCCAGCCACACCGCTATCTTTAGAGAGCAAGAAGAGAAGAATGTAAAAGCTGCCAAGAAAAGGGCCACATCTTCAGAAGAAGCTGCA
>LXWE01000024.1 GCA_001660395.1 Alteromonadaceae bacterium XY-R5 | reverse complement strand
CTACAATACCATTAAAGTTTTGCAATGGTTCAAGGATTATAAGGTTGAGAAGATTTCTGAGGCTCTGGGCGAAGTAAAAATGACGGTCACGCAAATCAATGCCGGAAAACAACATAATGTAGTGCCTGCCCAAGTGGATTTGGTAGTGGATGTTCGGGTGAACGATTGTTATACCAACCAAGAGATTTCGGATATGTTGCAAAAGGAAGCGCCCTGCAAAATGACGCCACGCTCCCTGCGACTCAATTCCTCCTGTATTGACCCCGACCATGATTTGGTGAAAAGTGGTTTGGCTTTGGGACGAAAAACCTACGGTTCACCAACTTTATCAGACCAGGCAGCATTGAGTTGTCGATCGGTAAAATTGGGCCCTGGGGACAGTACACGTTCGCATTCCGCCAACGAATTTATTTATGTGCGGGAAATTGAAGAAGGCATCGACCTATATATCAAGATCCTTTCGGGATTTTTAAAAAAGAATTTATAAGGAGTTCGAGCGGAGTCGAGAAACCGATAACAGATTCCCGCCTTCGCGGGAATGACAATTATAAACTATGAAACTCTGGGACAAAGGCTTTAGTACCGATAAAAAGATTGACCATTTTACCGTTGGAAATGACCGCGAACTGGATTTGGTCTTGGCGAAATATGATGTGATTGCCTCCACCGCCCATGCTAAAATGCTGGGTAAGGTTGGATTGATCTCTCCGGAAGAATCCGAAGACTTGGTGAAGGCTTTGGAAAACATCGGCAAGGATATCGACAAAGGCAAATTTACCATTGAGGATGATTTTGAGGACATGCACTCAAAAATCGAATTTCTCCTCACCGAAAAATTGGGTGATACCGGTAAAAAAATCCATTCCGCACGTTCCCGGAACGACCAAGTTTTGGTGGCGATTCAATTGTATCTAA
>LXWE01000239.1 GCA_001660395.1 Alteromonadaceae bacterium XY-R5 | reverse complement strand
AAACCCGCCACTTGTGAGTAATCCTCCCCGCGTGCCGTTAAAAATGCAACGATGGTATTTTCAAGTCCTGGGGTGTTTCTGATCTGCTCACAGGCTTCTATACCATCCATCTCGGGCATCATTACATCGAGTATGATCAAGTGTGGTACTTTTTTCTTGGCTTTTGCCACGCCTTCCGCTCCATTCTTGGCGGTAAAGACCTCATACCCTTCTGCAGACAGGTTATAGCTTACAATCTCCAGAATATCAGGTTCATCGTCAACAAGTAAAATCCTAATGTCCTTGGTTTTCATGGGATGGTATTTCTAAGTTAAACGCCCAAATGTAAAGATAATACTATAACGGGATAAATGCTTAACATTCATTTAATCTCATAACGTTATTGTAACGGTTCTCAAATAAACACTTAACACACAGCTAACATCGCTTTTACAGGCTGTGACGTTCTTTGCGCCAAATACTTACCTGATAAT
>LXWE01000238.1 GCA_001660395.1 Alteromonadaceae bacterium XY-R5 | reverse complement strand
TTTCCTCCAAAATGCTATCAAATTCCGATAGTTTGATATCCTCGGTGAAATCTATATGCGCCTCCATGTGCACTTCGTCTTCATTGAGTTGCCAAATATGAACATGGTGCACATTTTTTACACGATCAATGGTACAAATGGATTCCACAATATCTTGTATCACAATACTTTTTGGGGTGAAAAGCATCAGCACTTTGGTAGATTCCTTCAGTAAATCATACCCCATATAAATAAGATAAATACCAATCAACATGGTCAAAACCGCATCCACCCAATAAATTTCAAAGAATTTCATCAGAATGCCCCCAATCAAAACGGCCACGGAAGCCATCATGTCCGTCAACAAATGCAGATAGGCCGATTTCATGTTCATATTGCTGTCCGCATCTTTTTTCAACAAAAGCACACTAAAGCCATTTGCAGCTATTCCCAAAAGGGAAAGCCAAATCACCAATCCCGATTCTATCACTTGG
>LXWE01000237.1 GCA_001660395.1 Alteromonadaceae bacterium XY-R5 | reverse complement strand
CTTTTAAAGGGGACATAATTATAGTGAATACGATTTGATAAAAGTTAATAGACTGGTGTTAAGAAATTATAGATGGAGCTACAGCTTATATTATACCTACCCGTGAATGGGTAAACGAGCATCACTATCCCTTGGATTGGCGGACATGCCGGAGGGCTAACATTCTCACAGCGGGCACCGCCTACCGGAACTCGTGTGAACTTGCGAAGGGCTAACATTCTCACAGCTCCAAGGCCAGTTGACCTTAGGTGAGAATGTAGTTGTCGGAGGGCTAACATTCTCACAGTGGGCACCGCCTACGGAACTCATGTATCCTGCCCGCAGGGCTGCCTTACGTGCCCTTCCGCCCCAAGGCCGGTTGACCTTGGGTGAGAATGTAGTTGTCGTGCCCACATTGCCCAGCTTGTAGTCACAGTACCAATGGTACCGGAGAGTTAAATCAGCCTACTCCTTAAATCTATTTGCCCATGTAC
>LXWE01000236.1 GCA_001660395.1 Alteromonadaceae bacterium XY-R5 | reverse complement strand
CTCATATTCTGTGCTCTGTATGGGAATTGCTCTGAGCTGATCTTTATCTCGCCGTCAACATCCTCTACTAATTTACCGTCTACTATTCTCGACTCTGGGCCTGACCAGCGAGGACCGGCGAGAAGTTTCAACTTGTGCTTGGATGATGCGTCTGCCAGTGGAAGGTCACTTACTTTTACTGTAACGACAGATTTAACAGATGCAGGATGTGGTTCTTGATTTAGATAGTCAAGTGTTCTAACCTTTACAACTTCATCTTTGGCTGGTGGTTTGAATTCTTTTCTATATTCTATAGGGTATAAGTATATAGTAGCTAATAAAAGAGATTCTCACTCTCTAGCTTTGGTAATTCAAACTCTTCCATACGCATATAGGCCAACCATCTTCTCTTACTCTCGATTTCTAACTTTGGTAGAATGTTATCGTCTGGTTTTGAGCTTTCCCAGCGATAAACTTCTTTCTTTGATGTCTTC
>LXWE01000235.1 GCA_001660395.1 Alteromonadaceae bacterium XY-R5 | reverse complement strand
CTACTTGAATTCCTAGCATAGCATTTTAAAACTTATATTTAGGGAAACATTTTGTTTGTCCTATGCGCATATCCCTTTTTTTTCTTTTAACCATTGCTTTGATTTCCTGCGGAGACAAGAAACCGCAACCTGTTGAACCTGATCGTCCACCGAACATTGTTTTGATTTTCACTGATGATTAAGGTTATCAAGATGTGGGAGTCTTTGGTTCCCCCAACATTAAAACACCCAGTTTGGGCCAAATGGCTGCCGAAGGGGTGAAATTGACCAGCTAGTATGCTGCACAGGCGGTATGTTCGGCATCCAGGGCTGGAATGTTAACCGGGTGCTACCCGAACCGAATTGGCATTCACAATGCATTGGGTCCAGACAATACCCATGGCATCAACGCTTCAGAAACGACCATTGCCGAAATGTTGAAAGAAAAAGGCTATGCTACCGCCATTTATGGCAAATGGCATTTGGGACACCATG
>LXWE01000234.1 GCA_001660395.1 Alteromonadaceae bacterium XY-R5 | reverse complement strand
CACACGAGCCAATATTGCGCAACTCATTTATGCAGGGCAACCTGCAGGGTCCATGACCATTTTTGTGGACAACGTGTATTTTCATAATTGATTAAAATCCAAAACAGATAGTTGCAGATGTGTTTTGGTTTAAGTTAGCTAGTTAGTCAGCGGAAGGGCTTCTACCCTTAAGGGAAGAGGTCCAAATCCCAAAAAAATGCCATGAAAAAAATCAACAGAAATTTTGTTCAACAAATCTTTAAAATGAATTTATTCAACATATCACTTTTGACCTTGGCTTTGGTGCTTTCCTGTAGTTCAGAGGACGCCGAAACCAATACAACACCTTCAAACTTAACGGTTGATGTAACCGTTGTTGGCTCCAATGACCTAAATCCCAACGGGGACGGTTCTGGACGCATTCAAGTGACCGCATCGGCCACAAATGCCACCAGATACGCCTTCCGGTTTGAAAATGGGGACCAAATCGATAGT
>LXWE01000233.1 GCA_001660395.1 Alteromonadaceae bacterium XY-R5 | reverse complement strand
TGATGATAACAATGATAGTAATAGTAATAAATAATTATGTCAAAAATATGCTCTGTGTGGATGGGGGTAATCATTTTACAGAGACACTTTTAAACAGACAATTCTAATGTGTCGTGAAAAGTATTATTAAAGATAATAATTTTGATGTATGACGTTTTGCTAAATCAGCAGTTCATATTAAACCTTCTAACACTTTTGATTGGATAATGCATATTAACTTTTTATTTTTTTATTACAAAGACTAAATAGTAGATTTATCTAAATTTCCAAAGTTCTAAATTTAGAATTCGATGTAATAAATGAAAATAAATAAGCGTGCTTACATGAAAAAGATGAGCTTTTCTACTGAATTAATATCTTTAAAACTATTTCTTAAGCTAAGTAGAATTAGTAAAATTTAGTAAAATCAAATTTCAAAGTTCTGCTCTTAGACCGTCACATTTTCAAAAAATTTACAAAAACATTTTGTTCAATG
>LXWE01000232.1 GCA_001660395.1 Alteromonadaceae bacterium XY-R5 | reverse complement strand
TCAGCCATGAAGATTATCGAGGAACTGGAAGAAACCAAACGCGGCCTCTACAGCGGAGCCGTCGGCTATTTTGACCCTGATGGCAATTTCGATTTCAATGTGGTCATCCGTAGTATTTTGTATAATTCAGCCCGTAATTATGTGTCCTATTCCGTTGGGAGTGCCATTACCGCCAAATCTAACCCAGAACAGGAGTATCAGGAATGTTTGCTGAAAGCCAAAGCCATGCGAAGTGTTTTGGAAACAGGCGAATGATTATTTGTAATTTTGTACTATGCTGTCGCACTTCAAAAAACATATAAAAACCAACCTGTCTTTCTTGCAAAAAGGAAGAGTGTTGGTGGCTTGTAGTGGGGGAGTGGACAGTGTTGTTTTGGCGCATCTTTCCGTTAAGGCAGGTTTAAACATCACGTTGGCGCACTGCAATTTTCATTTACGGGGCGCAGATAGCAATGGAGATGAAAGTTTTGTTCGG
>LXWE01000231.1 GCA_001660395.1 Alteromonadaceae bacterium XY-R5 | reverse complement strand
CGTTTCACCGTCATCCAGCAGATCACCGTCGGTAAGGGTAATCAGGTTGTCTGTTTTCTCCCGCTCAATATCCCTTTCCAGAAAAATATCTCCCAAATCAATGGTTTCACCTGTGAGGTGGATAGAAAACCGTTTGGGAATAAAATCAGGAGCGGAAATGATAAGTAAAATGTCCCCCGAGTGTAGCGTATTCACCTCAAATCGACCTTTTTCATCACTGAAAACTTGATTTGAAAGGTCTTCAAAGGCAATTATGGCTTGGGAAATGGGTGCATTTGTTCCCCTTTCCTGCACGCGCCCCATAATGGTGGTGCCCTGTTGTCCATATTGAAAGACGGAACAACAGAACATAGCCAAGAACAAAGCTGTTCTCATAGCTGTTGAGTAGGTTAATTAATAAAAAAGGGGTTGTAATTGCCTTACAGGCTGCGCGATAATTTCGCAATCTTACTTATTTTAGCCACAAAATCAAAAT
>LXWE01000230.1 GCA_001660395.1 Alteromonadaceae bacterium XY-R5 | reverse complement strand
TGTCTATCGGGAAATGCACCCCGACATAGATTCGGCTCATGGCAAACAAAATGGGCCAGATGAAAAACAGTACCGCCCATTTTATCCTTTCCCTAAGAAAAAGAAACAGCAATGTGGTGATGGAAAAAGAACTGGAGGCATGCCCCGAGAAAAAACTAAAATCCGTTGGACTTTTTAGAATACGGATAAGGGTATTGATTTCTTCCGTGTTATTGGGACGTAATCGGGCCACGGAAATTTTGGTCCAATGGGTTATGGCTGTAATAAAAATGACCAATCCAATAATGGTCAAAAGTTTAAACCACGCTTCCCGCTTGGGAAATTTGAGGAACACCAACAGTAAAAAGAGGATAAAAAGTGGAGTCCAAGTAACGATATCGGTGATGGTGGACCAAAACCCATCGTACTTTTCAATGCCCAAACTGTTGAGATAGACAAAAGTATCCCTATCCCATTCGAGCAATCTTTTAAGCAT
>LXWE01000023.1 GCA_001660395.1 Alteromonadaceae bacterium XY-R5 | reverse complement strand
GGCCACTTTGTTATCGATGACCACAATTTTCCGATGGTTCCTAAAGTTGAGGTAGAACAAAAGGTTTTTCAATCTGATGGGCATAATGGGATAAATTTTGACACCAATATCCTGAAATCGTTTTTTGGGTCGTCCACGCAGGCTGTAGCTTCCAAGGGAATCATAGATGATGCGGACTTCCACCCCTTCAGCGATTTTCCGTTTGAACAGTTCCAGCATTTTATCCAAAAGTCCCCCCCGTTCCAATATATAATATTGTGCATGGATGAATTTTTCGGCCTTTTCCATGGCCTTGAACAGGGTGTTGAAGGTTTCACCACCATCTTGGAGGACCGTTATGGCATTTCCGGTGGTGGCCACCGTATTGGAGTTGGCAATGGTAAGTCGGTTCAAACGTTTTTTTCTGATGTCCGAATCAAAATTGGACTGGAATTTATCCGAAGTTGGGGCGTTTCCGTAGGAAAACTGTCTACGACGCTCAAAATCCTTCGTATTGAAAAATTTGAATTTACGCCTGTTCACACCAAAGAGATAATAGAGGATGGCACCAACAAAGGGCAGTCCAATAATGGCCAAGACCCAACCAATAGATCGGGAAGCCCGCCTACCGTGGTAGATGATGGAGCCAATGCACCAAAGTGAAAGTGCAATGTGAACTATGACAAAAAAAGTCTTCAAAACAGCAGGTTCATAATTAATTGCATTCTAAGCTACTGCACAAAACAACAATACGCAATGGTTTTGGGTAGGTGCATAAAAAAACTCTGGACAATTGTCCAGAGTTTTCAGGGTCTTGAAAAGTAGATGATTATTGGTCATCCGTCATATCTTCAATTTCATCTCCTACATCATCGGCGGCATCTTCAATGTCATCTCCTACTTCTTCCACACCATCTTTAACATCTTCAACGGCTTCTTCAGCCT
>LXWE01000229.1 GCA_001660395.1 Alteromonadaceae bacterium XY-R5 | reverse complement strand
TGGAACTCCAAAAGCAAGCACAGGCGGGAACGGCGGGAACGAACGTCGTTCCGCGTCGTCACGGTGAACATACAAAAAAAAAGGTCGAGTAGGCCAGATAGCTTGGGCTATCCTGTGTTTTTGGCTGTCTTGATGTGTGGTGGTTGTTTCTTGATATGTGCCCTTTTTTGTTCTTTAAGCGTTGGTTTTTTCTTTCCCCAGTTTGTTTGTTTTTTTTTTTTTTTTGGTATTGATAATTGTGCTGTCTTCCTGGCAGTTTTTTCTTTCAAGCATGTTCACACTTTTAGACCGTCTTTCTTTTTGCCATACCAGATTGTTGAGCTGTTGCTCCAATCACCATCAGAAGCGTGGATTTGGTAAAATTCGACCAAAGACCAAACCACCTTGCACGTTCCATCAGGGAATCATGGTGGAACGGCCCTTGCCAAGAGGCACAGCCTTGTTGGGGAGCTCGGAGGCATTGAATTTCTGAAGA
>LXWE01000228.1 GCA_001660395.1 Alteromonadaceae bacterium XY-R5 | reverse complement strand
CTTAGCATGGATCTGGGGATGATTGTACACCAAATCGCCCTTCGAGAGCCCCACCAAGATAAATCGTCCCCCATGACTCATGTAGGTTGGGCCTTCCTCCAGAGCCTGTTTTGCCCCCGTTGCATCAAATACCGCTTCACAGAGGTTTCCATTGGTGATTTCCCTAACCCTTTCCGCCGCATTTTCTTTACTGGCGTTTATCGTAAAATCCGCCCCCATATGGTTCTGGGCATATTCCAAACGCTTGTCGTCCATATCCATGGCAATGACACGAGTTCCAACTATCTTGGCCTGCGCCATCAATGCAATGCCGATGGGTCCACACCCCAAAACCGCAATGGTCTCCCCTTTTTTTAAATCCGCCCTGCGAATGGCATGGGCCGCAATGGCCAAAGGTTCAATAATTACGGTTTCATCTTCAGTAAGATGGTTCACTGGGATCAACACGCTGGTGGGCAAGCTCACAACTTCCTGC
>LXWE01000227.1 GCA_001660395.1 Alteromonadaceae bacterium XY-R5 | reverse complement strand
GATAATGGATACCGGGCCTTTCCATCGGCCCATACCTCCACGACCTTTCAAAGTGCTGCCTTTTTACAAAAACGTTACGGTTGGAAATTCGGGGCGCCTGCCTATGCCTTGGCGGCATTTACGGGCTATAGCCGTATCCAGGCCCACAAACACGATGGTTGGGATGTCCTTGCGGGAGCCGTGGTAGGTATCGGGAGTTCCTATCTGTTCACTAGGCCCTATAAGGAAGATCGTATGGAGCTCACTTTTTCAAGCGATGGACAAGGGGTCGTCATTGGATTTAATTATGCCTTTTAAATGATGTGGACTTTTTATAGAACCAAACCGAAGCCTTGGAAAAAGGGATGAAACATCAAGATCGAACCCATAGCTCAGGAGATATCCTTTCCTTGGCCAGGCAATTCTGCCTGTCATTGTTGAAAGGAGGACGATGTGGGGCCCTACCGTTCCACAATGCGCAACATACCTTGGAAGT
>LXWE01000226.1 GCA_001660395.1 Alteromonadaceae bacterium XY-R5 | reverse complement strand
AATCTTCTGGCAATCTTCACCAAGGAGCACTCATCTCTAATTTACATTCTAAAGCGGAGTAAATAGGGCTAAATTTGGCCGCTGCCGAACGTTGTACGGTTGACATGCACAAAGACCTTTCAGGAAAAAGAAATACGCTCAGGGACCCGTTTCTGAAAGCCTTCAAAATAGACAAAATCAATCAGCTCCATTAAAACCGATAGTTTTTTTAAATGGTCACGGTTTTGTCTCTTTTCAGTTCATAAAAAGATAATGACCACCATTCCAAAAGCTTTCCTATTTTTGCGCATCAGTAAAAAGACAAACATGAAAAAATTTATGATAATGGCTGTTGCCCTTACCGCAATGGCATGTCAGCAGAACAAGATTGGATATGTGGACAGTGTAAAGTTGCTGGATGGCTATCAAGAGAAAATCGATGTAGAAGCGCGCTACAAAACAAAGGCAGATGCCATGACCAAAAAGAGGGACAGTAT
>LXWE01000225.1 GCA_001660395.1 Alteromonadaceae bacterium XY-R5 | reverse complement strand
ATGAGCTGTAATGGCTGTAGAAATCATGTAGAGGAAACCCTATCAAAAGTGGATGGGGTTACCAGGGTTGAAGTCAATTTGGAGAAGGCCGAGGCCGTAATCGAGATGGAGGAACATATTCCAATTGAAAAGCTCCAAAAGGCCATGGAAAACGATGGTGGAGGCTATAGTATTCATATGCCTGGACATCATCACAAACCAAAGCAAGAAAAAAAACAAGCTCCAACTGATGGAAAGGGAACCTTTTATTGTCCCATGCGATGTGAAGGGGACAAAACCTACGACGAACCGGGAGATTGTCCGGTTTGTGGGATGGAGTTGGTAGCGGAACAGAATACGTCTTCCAATTCCAAGCAACAATGGACCTGCCCCATGCACCCCGAAGTGGTGGAGGATGGTCATGGCTCCTGCCCTAAATGTGGAATGGATTTGGTGCCCAAGGAACCAGAAGCCAGCGCGGAGGAGAAGACCTATAA
>LXWE01000224.1 GCA_001660395.1 Alteromonadaceae bacterium XY-R5 | reverse complement strand
TTCAAATCGGAAAAGTCTAATTCAGTGTCAAAAGTAGTAATTTCGAGTAGTAAATTTGCCCGTATGAAATTTAGAATACCCCCAGTTTTTGTGATGCTAATTTTTGGAATTCTTATGTATGTATTGGCTATGTTTCTTCCCTTTGGTGAATTTGATTTTTTCGGGAGAAGGGAGTTGGCCTATTTTCTTTTTGGATTGGGATTTCTGGTCATTTTGATAGCGGTGGTCCAGTTTGGAAGAAAACGGACAACTACTGACCCCTTACATTTGGAAAAAGCTAGCAGTCTGGTGGTAAAAGGTATCTACAACTACTCTAGAAACCCCATGTACTTGGGGATGTTGCTATTTTTGCTGGCGTTTGGGTTGAAGTTGGGCAACGCCTTCAATACCTTATTGGCCGCGGGTTTTGTGTATTGGATGAACCATTTTCAGATCAAGCCCGAAGAAGAAGTACTGTTGGAAAAGTTTGGTAAGGA
>LXWE01000223.1 GCA_001660395.1 Alteromonadaceae bacterium XY-R5 | reverse complement strand
AATTGGAATGGTGCTTTGAAAACAATTATAGAATCTTTGATCTTATGTGGGGGAGTTTGCCCTACAAATACTCTTGGTGCAATAAAATTCACCAATATGAGCAACACATTTTTTACAATCCTAAATCCTTGGTCCATCAGGTATTGGTCCCTGCCAGAATATTTTTATATCGCATTAAGGATTATTTACGATTAAGGAAGGAAAAGGCCGACTCCAAAACATATGAAAATGAATCCAATAAAGAACCCATAGAAATACAAGAAATAGATTCTAAAGAGACAAGTTCAATATTAGGTTTGCACCCAAAGGAAATCAATGTAGAGCATGAGTCTCACAAATGGTTAAAGCTATTGGTTAACAATTTTCAATATAAATACGTTGAACATTCCAAGAATGTTTCTGTACGCCAATTAACCGACTCCCCAAACACATTTGTTGTGCTGGGAAAGAAGAAGGCAATTTTAATAGTGACCAAG
>LXWE01000222.1 GCA_001660395.1 Alteromonadaceae bacterium XY-R5 | reverse complement strand
AGTGAAGGCTGATGATTTGCAATTACACAAATCTCCCAATCCCCAAGAAAGCAGTATGTACATGTAGAAGCCATATTGCACTAGGTGGATGTGCCCTTGGTGGTTATATAGATAATTACCTAATTGGCCTTAAATTAGCTAGCCAGCAAGAGTAAACAGTAAACAGCAGGTGTTTGTAATGTCACACAGGAAACCTGGATTGCACTACTATGGTTACTGTAGTTGTGGTACTGAATATGTGAAGAATGGGTATCAAGGACACTGCTCAGCGCACTTAGGGACTGTCTGGAGTGGAAAATGTTACAATTTTCACTCACTTTCTAGGGCTTTTTTACCCACTAGCAAGAGAATGAGGTGCTGATCAGGGTACCATATGAAAGGCCAATCCAAGTGCCTTCCAAATATAAATATATTAACCACAATCAAGTAACCAATTAGGTGTTACAGTGTCATACAGCCACGCCCTCTAAAATGCTA
>LXWE01000221.1 GCA_001660395.1 Alteromonadaceae bacterium XY-R5 | reverse complement strand
GCTCCCCTAACTTCTAATATTGCGGTTACAGGAGTAAGTATGTCGCCGAACACACTTGAGCTTACGATTGGAAACACAGCCGAACTGATGGTCGCCATTGCCCCCGCAAATGCAACAAATCAAACGTTGATATGGATCAGTGACAACATGGCTGTCGCCACAGTAAACAATGGGGAGATAAGTGCAGTTTCAGAAGGTATGGCCACCATAACGGTTACCACTGAGGATAGGAGCTATTCAAGTACTACAACTGTACATGTTTATGATGATACTGATGGAGATGGTCTATATGACAGTCTCGAAGCCTCTCCAGCAGAAGCACTTGACCCATGCCTTCCTGCCCAAGCAGTTGGATACACAGGATATAATTCGAGCAATGCCATCTGGGCTGCAGCCGATTGTGACGGTGATGGTCTTACCAACGGTAAGGAGGTCACCAACGGCACAGACCCCTACTTGATGATTGATACCGATGGT
>LXWE01000220.1 GCA_001660395.1 Alteromonadaceae bacterium XY-R5 | reverse complement strand
GCAGGAATTTGGGATGCTATTGGGCCTAGCGCCAACAGCACTATAAGGAGAAGAACCCCTGCGGTCATACCCGAAAGACGGGTTTTCCCCCCTGAGTTGATATTGACAACGGTTCTAATGGTTGCCCCAGCTCCGGGTATACCTCCAAAAATGGCGGCGATGCTGTTTCCGATGCCCTGCCCCACCAACTCTTTGTTGGGTTTGTGTTTTGTTTGGGTCATATTGTCCGCTACCACTGAGGTCAGCAGGGAATCTATTGCCCCCAATAAGGCCAAGGTGAGTGCCGTAAAAATATAGGGTGTTATGGAACTCAGCTTGAATCCAGTAAATATTTCGAGATTGGGGATGGGCAATCCACTTGGGATCTGTTCAATGGGGCGGTAGTTCAGTCCAAATCCATAGGCAGCTCCAGAAACCACAATCAACGCCACTAAAGTACTTGGAACAGCTTTGGTGATCCGCTTGAAACCATAGATG
>LXWE01000022.1 GCA_001660395.1 Alteromonadaceae bacterium XY-R5 | reverse complement strand
TGGTTGCTCAATCTGTAGCAATATACAATGGCAGGCGGCCACATCTGGCCTTAAAATACAAAACGCCCGATGAGATACATCAGGCGTTTTAACTGAAATAAGTGTCAACCTATTTCAGGACTAGTCACGTTTTCAATTATTTATTCACCACAAGCTCATATCGAACCACTGTGACACTACCTCGATGGTCTGAGTGTTCATAAGTGTCGCTGTATACCATCCCAAGCTTTTTCATGATATTAATGGAGGGTGTATTGGCAGGCATGGCAATCGCACTAAACTTTTCAACCAGTCCTTGCAGACTAATCGCCTTCATCACTTGCTCAGCAGCTTCTGTAGCGTAGCCATTCCCCCAGACATCCTGTTTAAATCGCCACCCAATCTCCAAATTAGTCCACTGTGCTTCATTACTAAAGAATCCCATCGGTCGGATCAGTATCCATCCAATTGGTTTATCTATGCCCTTTTCTACAACTTTCCATAGCCCCCATCCTCGTTCCGAGTGAGTAAATTTAGCCAGTCGGGGCAAAAAAATGTCATTTATCTCGTCCTTACTGGATGGAATACCACCGTTGATATAGCGCATTACCTCAGAGCTTTGATCAAGCTCGAATAGAAACTGTGCATCATTTAAATTGATGAGTGAGAATTTGAGTCGTTGGCTATCGTCGATGACCATCATATGTCCTAATAACTGACTTACATACGGATTCTGTCTTGCTCAAATTGAACATTAGCATGCAACTGAGAAGTCAGTATCTATATTAAATCACGAAGAAAGTCAGAAACATTCTTAGTAACATGTGGATAAGCTCGAATCACAAACGTAAAAAAGCCCCTGTCATCTGACAGGGGCTTTTTTGAATTGGGAGCCTGGCGGTGTGCTACTCTCACATGGGGAGACCCCACACTACCATCGCCGCAATTACGTTTCACTTCTGAGTTCG
>LXWE01000219.1 GCA_001660395.1 Alteromonadaceae bacterium XY-R5 | reverse complement strand
TTGTGCCATCCCATCAATAATTTCAAGGGCATTACCGCCCTCTTCACCGGATGAATCTGGGTGCACATAATATTCATATAGTTTTCTGCAAATAAAAGCGGCAACCTCATTGGCCCTTTCATTGAATAGGATATCAATGACATCATCATAGTTCCAATTGCCCATCTGACCCAAAATGGTCTTGGTATCGGTATTAAAATCTTCTGGATTGAAGGTCACTTGTGTGCAGCCTTCCTCGCCTCTTTCGGTATATCCAGAAATTGCCTTGGCAGTGTCTATGATATCTTGTTCGGTGTACCCATTTCCCTCGCCCAACGTAAATAACTCGTAAAGTTCACGGGCATAGTTCTCGTTGGGGTTGTTTCCTCGGTTTTGTACACCATCAAGATAGTAGAGCATGGCACTGGTAAGCCCAATTTCATGCACAAAGGTTTTAAAATTTCCCAAGGCATTGCGCTGCAGGCAATTGATGTAATA
>LXWE01000218.1 GCA_001660395.1 Alteromonadaceae bacterium XY-R5 | reverse complement strand
AGGCACAGTGCAATGCAATCAGGCCTTTTCCACCCCTAACATAGCCCAAAAGTGCTTCGGCCTGAGGGTCGGTAATGGAGTCATGGTTTGCGTAAACCACCAATCCTGCATACTGGTCCAGATTTTCTTTGGTCAAATCGTCTGGATCATCCGTAAATGAAATATTGATGCCACTCCTAAAGTATTCCCTTGAAAGAATACTCGCCAACTTCTCAGAGTCGTGATGGGAATTGGTCTTATGACCTAAAAAGAGAATCTCCATTCGCTTTGGAGTGTTGTCGTCTGTGTTGGTTTTTTTACTGTTACATGAGCTGATCATGATACACAGCGAAGCCAAAAAGGCTAACCTAAACCAGGTTTTTTTAGTCTGCATTAGTCAATAATTGGTTATTATTTGATTCCGTTTTGATTTAACTTTTAAAAATGATCCTTGCACCCAATGTGCAATAAGCTTGCTCTTTTCTAAAAGATAAAGTG
>LXWE01000217.1 GCA_001660395.1 Alteromonadaceae bacterium XY-R5 | reverse complement strand
CTGATTGCTCTCGTTAAAATCTTATTTTACTTGTTAGAAGACAAACACCATTGTTGCATCCTCGTTTAGAAGGCTGTCATAATGTGGTTATCAAATCCATCGTTATTGAAATCTTTTAAAAATAAGTTGGCTTATTGCCAGTGGCTTAAAACAACCAGCAATTAATTCTGCCTAAATGCAATGACAATTTAATTAGCAGTTGTGTTTTACTTTATTTCCTTCTAATAAAAGATACTAATTTTATCCGATAAGTTTCGGCCGTTCTTAATAGCTTATAGATTGGAGGTTAGTTAAACTTACCAAAGGATTATGGAAACAAATTTATTATTTTTAATTGTTTTACTATAGGAAGGATCTTGCGTCCTCAGCTGGCGAGAAAAGAGTGAATAGAGTGATATTGAGTCGAATTTCCGATAGGGGTTCTTCTGCTTCTTGGGCAATCATATTATTTATTTTTGGTTTGAGTAGCAGAGAATAA
>LXWE01000216.1 GCA_001660395.1 Alteromonadaceae bacterium XY-R5 | reverse complement strand
TGTCGTTGCCACATTATTCACAATACTGCCAATCATGCAGCTCGGGCATTTGCTGGAGTGACAGGATTTAATGTGAGTGACTTTCTTGTCGACATTTTCTACTTTTTTGACAAAAGCACCAAATGACAGGCATTACTGAAAGAGTATTGCAAATTTTGTGATCAAGATTATTGCAAAATCTTGAAATTTGGTGCTATTCGCTGGCTAAGCAAGGAAGTATGCATCAACCGTGTATTAAAACAGTATCCTAGTTTGAGGAGCTACTTAGCTAGTCAGCCCGAACTCAGAAGTGATCCACATCTAACACGGCTACAAGCATACTTTGCTGATCCACTTACTGAGGTATACTTGCTGTTTCTTCAGTCCATTTTGCCTTTGTTTACAAGCTTTTATGATTGAAGCTTATAAGTATGCTGTCTCACCTACCAGTTCATGATGCATTATTAAAGCATGCAGAAGTCATACAGTTTGAGAACTG
>LXWE01000215.1 GCA_001660395.1 Alteromonadaceae bacterium XY-R5 | reverse complement strand
AAACCAATACGGTCTTTAGCCTATTGGAAAAGAACAGAGTGCCCAATGGTCTATTGCTGGACTATGGATATGATTTTGTTTCCGTTCCCAATTACGATGGGGTACTGCGTAGTACTAATTATATTACCCCCTCAATCTATCGCGACCTGTACAATAGCATCCTGTCGTCAAGGACAACGACCTCTGTACCTGAGTTGGTCATCCCTGATGATCTTGAATCCGTTTGGAAGAGCAAGCAAAAAAGCGAGACCAACCGTGTTGGAAAAGGTGGGCCAACCAGTGCTGTTGTATTGAATGGACTATACTATAAGTATTCCAGATTCAGAAGCGATGCACTCTCTACAAACCGCATTCAAATCGTGGATGGAAAATATGATGATGTTTATGTGTCAGGCACATGGCAAAATCCATATGAAACAAAGGAAGCGTTTGCTATTTCCATGCCGGTGCGTAAAGTCATCAATTCACAGATATCGGTG
>LXWE01000214.1 GCA_001660395.1 Alteromonadaceae bacterium XY-R5 | reverse complement strand
TTTTCTATTCGCAATAGGATTTCGAGAGCCTTGTCCAACTCCCCAAGATTATTATAAGCCCGGGCCAAAAAACCCTTTAATTCAAAACTGAGTTCTTGTTCAGGAAGTTCCTTAATGGTCTTAATAATTTTATCGTGTTCTGAATTGCTGTGTAAGTCATTTAGTTGCTTTAATAGATTTTTGCTCATTTGTCAAATTTTAGAAATTGTACCAGAATTGAAGTTGGTGTATGTTGAGCAAACAATCTGGTTTAGATTGATAGATGTGTTTTCTCGGTTCACAAAACAGAGTTCTCAATTGAAATGGGATTTATTATAATTCAACTCCAACCAATAATTTATTGCATTTATCAAATGAATTGATTTAATTACTGTTTCAAGTAACGTTTGAATGATAGCCACCATAAAACACAACTCCAGAAACTATACAATAGATCTCTCCAAACCCCTTGATATCTCCATTCCGCTCCAGGACGGGGA
>LXWE01000213.1 GCA_001660395.1 Alteromonadaceae bacterium XY-R5 | reverse complement strand
ACCATATATAAAATAAGTGGTTAAAAATATTGTGATGAAAGTGAACTGTACACATAGTATACAATACCTAGCTCATAATTATACTAATGTATTCTCAGTGGGAGGGATATACTGACGGATGTTCAAATGGACTTTTTAGATGGTCACCATTATGATGACAAAGAGACCAAGGAAAATACTACATGTAGTACAGAGAAAAGTAGGTCATTGTTGGGGGGGGAGGACAGTGGAGTTAATTTAGACGGACAACAATTAAGATGGTGACAACTATAAGGTTATAAAGAGACCACATACATGTATACTGATAGGCAATTTGTTAAGGGTAAGGTACACTGAGATCAACGTTCATACGCACAGTTTTCCAAGATATTCATTAGTCTTTATAAAAATGTTAGTATGAACTAGTCATTGCACACTTACTCTCACTTCTTGTCACCATAGTTCAAACATCTAATAAGTCTTTGTGTGTATGAGTGCCCA
>LXWE01000212.1 GCA_001660395.1 Alteromonadaceae bacterium XY-R5 | reverse complement strand
CCCATCACAGGTTTAGATCAGACAGCTATGCGACAGGCCATTATGGATGAAAGACGAGTGGAGCTGGCATTTGAGAACAAAAGATGGTTGGACCTTGTGCGTACAGGGATGGCACAATCCGTGATGTCTGCCTTTGGTGAAAGGGTAAAAGCCAATCCACAGGATTATTATTTCCCAGATGGATTTGGACCACCAGCGGCTGCATTTACCACCATTTATACCCTATTCCCTTTGCCTGCAAGTGAAGCCATATTGAACCCTAATTTTTAAAAAAGAGCACAAGTTTGAGTTAAGTTGATTTTAATTGGATTATCCCGGCATCAATCACAGTGCCGGGTTAATTCTTTTACTGGGGGCAAATTTTAAACCCTCAGGCTTTATGCACCTTAATTACCGTACAACTTTATAAAGAACCAAATTCATGAAAAAACCGGTTTTATTACTTCTTGTAACCATAGGATTGTTGGCTTGTCGTGAAAA
>LXWE01000211.1 GCA_001660395.1 Alteromonadaceae bacterium XY-R5 | reverse complement strand
TCAATGTGCGAGGGGGTGCCACGGACCAAAACCTTATTCTTCTGGACGAAGCGACTGTGTTTAATTCATCGCACCTATTTGGATTTTTCTCGGTCTTCAATCCAGATGCCATCAAGGATGTCAAACTATTTAAAGGGGGTATTCCCGCGCGCTACGGCGGAAGGGTATCCTCCGTGCTCGAAATTTTTCAAAAAGAAGGTAACAGCAAAGATTTTAAGGTCAATGGAGGGATTGGCGCGGTTGCGAGTAGATTGTTGCTGGAAGGTCCTATCCTAAAGGATAGAACGGCATTTTTGGTGGGGGGCAGGGCATCGTACGCCCATTTGTTTCTTCCACTGTTCGATGTGGACAACAAAGCCTACTTCTACGACCTGAATACCAAAATCAACCATAAAATCAATGAGCGCAATAGCATTTTTCTATCAGGATATTTTGGGCGAGACCTGTTCAGCATCAGTGATCGGTTCGTGAACACCTATGG
>LXWE01000210.1 GCA_001660395.1 Alteromonadaceae bacterium XY-R5 | reverse complement strand
TATAAATAATGCAGTATTAAGTGTGGTTAATAGGCGTGGCCAATGATAAGGCATGATTTCTAACATTTGTGCCCCCTGCTTAGCACTTAGAAGCAAAGAAAAGTTGTTCTATCAACGATTCTGACTGTTTGACAACACTGGCCACTCGATCGCTAATGTGCCTACATCTTGAGATCTGGTGATTTTTGTGCAGACAGACGACAGATGATGACAGGCAAAACCCTTTGTGCGTGTATGCAGGGTAAAAATTAAATATTTTGTGGGCTCCTTAGCTTGGCATCCCTGTGTGGGGGGAGGGGTTAGTCTCGCATTGCCAGACTCTACTGTCACGTAAGACTAGGGTGTGGTTAGATTGTGGTATTATTTTGGACTACTACAGGGATCACTGGGAATGACAACATGAGTGGACATTTGGAGGTATACAGTAGAAAAAAGCTCTTGTCATGGCTGGACCCTAAACTGAGGGTGAGTATCAGGTGTAT
>LXWE01000021.1 GCA_001660395.1 Alteromonadaceae bacterium XY-R5 | reverse complement strand
TATTTTATATCGGGAAATTATCTCGATCAAAAAGGGATCGTCGTAAATTCAGATTATACCAAATTTGGACTGAGGGCGAACATAAAGGCCAATCTGAGCGATAAACTTACGGCCGATATCAAGACCAACTTCAACCGAAGGGAAACTAATAACGTAAATGGTAATGGGAATACCAGTGGGTCTCTTGCAGGACCTCTTACTTGGGCCCCCACTACCCCTGCACGGGATGAGAATGGGCAGTTTGTCGTCAGGGACCCCATATCATCAATAAAGGCCAATCCTCTGGAATCCGCCCTTAACGATCGGATATCGGAAGTGAGCACATACACGACCAATGGTTCCCTTAATTATGAATTTTTTGAGGGGCTTACCTTCAACGTTGGTTTCGGGCTGAGCTATTCCAATGCGCAGACCAAGAATTTCACCTTAGGGCTTGCCAACGAAACGGCCACTGCCACGCGGGCCTCACTTGAAAGCCTTTTTGTCCAGAACACCAACAACCTGACGTTTAAGAAGAATTTCAACGGGGTCCACGATCTTACCGTCACCGCTGTTTTCGAGAACCAAAGTAGAAAAATAGACGGTTTCAGCACGGATGCCAGTAACTTGCTCTTCCCAATATTCAGATATAACAATCTAAACTTGGTAGGTTCCTCCTCCTCTTCGGCGATAAAGAGTAAAGAAACACTCCTTTCCTACATTGGAAGGGTCAACTATGAATATATGGACAAATATCTCCTTACCCTCTCGGTTAGGTCAGATGGTTCCTCCAAATTCAGAGGGGACAACAGATACAGTACTTTCCCTTCCGTGGCCCTAGGCTGGAGAATTTCTGAGGAGGGGTTCATGCAGGACAGCTTCTTCGATGAACTGAAACTAAGGGGAAGTTGGGGACAGACAGGCAGTCAGGCCATAGCGCCCTTTGGTACGATCACTACATTAAATACCGAGCCCAATACTGCTGGGGCCTCTTTCTTGAACGG
>LXWE01000209.1 GCA_001660395.1 Alteromonadaceae bacterium XY-R5 | reverse complement strand
TAATGCTAAGTACAAGTGTATTGTCCACACTCCTCCTCACTTTACTTGACCATTATGGTTCAATCATTCCAGACATGTCACGGAGTTTGTAGAAGTTCTCGTGACTAAGTCCTTTGGTGAGTATGTTGCGACCATCTTCTCCGTAGGACAGTACTGTAACACGATCGTTCCTTGAGTAACTTGCTGGCGAAAAAAATATTGTCGATGTGTTTTGCACGTCTATGAAACTGTGGATTCTTGGTCATAGCAATGGCCGACTGATTGACACAACGTTGTTTTTGACTTTTCCAAGACACCGCCCCACCACAGAGCAGAAAAATATAGTCTGAAGTCTGTATTTCAGGCAGCGTTGGCCTCAGCCTCTAGTGCAGTGTAGTCGTGAACGCATAATATTATAGATGGTGAGAATTTCGCGGAGCTTTATTTAAAATTTTAGCCCCCTGGCATTGTACGTATAGCACGAAAGAATTTTTCCATTGTCT
>LXWE01000208.1 GCA_001660395.1 Alteromonadaceae bacterium XY-R5 | reverse complement strand
CTTCCATATTGCCATCAACTCGGATAATGCCTCGTTCAAGTACCCAGATTTGCCCAAATCGGTGCAAAATGTATACATCGATACCGAAATCAACAACACCACAGGAATTACCGAAGACACTTTTGTGGACATAAAGCGTTTGTCGTTTACCATTGATCAGGACAAATTCAATTTGGTGGCCAAAATTCGGGATTTGATGGGCAACACCAAAGTGGACGCTGATATGGATGGCCGAATCAATCTAGCCAATATTTCACAGGCGTACCCGGTACCTGACGATTATAACCTAAAAGGAATTCTGAATGCAGATATTGCTACTTCTTTTGATATGGAGTCGTTGGAGAAAAAGCAGTATCAGAACACCAAGACCACAGGAAAGGCCTCTGTTTCTGGATTTGAGTATGCTTCTGAGGAGTTGAAAAATCCAGTGGTCATCAATACGGCTGCCGTATCGTTCAATCCCAATACAGTGACCTTGGATT
>LXWE01000207.1 GCA_001660395.1 Alteromonadaceae bacterium XY-R5 | reverse complement strand
ACTTGGCCAAAATTGACCGGGACAGTTTGCTACAATCATTCAAATCACGCTTTTCAAATGGGTTTTCCCCGTTTGATGAAGAAAGCTTCAACAATTTTTTTGCCGATGATTCCCTCTTTACCCAACATTTTTTTTCAAATGACTTTTTTGAAAGTCGATTGGGAAAAGATTTCATGGATTTGAACCAGATGCAAAAGCACATGGAAGCCATGCAGCAGCAGTTCATGGAACGCTACGGTCCGGAATCCGAGCAATCCAAAAACGAACATAAGTAAAACCCGGTTCGTTTAAAAACCATGACTCCCCTCACCCAACGTGCAGGGGATTTTTTTTCGATTTTGAGTCCCCAATAAACTCAAAAAGGTCGTATTCACCCCTCATTCCGTCGGTATAGCCCCTCCAAAAATTTCATGGAAGGTTCTAAATTAGCTTATTACCATTAGCCAGTCATGAAACAAATCTTCATCAATCTCCCCGTTAAGA
>LXWE01000206.1 GCA_001660395.1 Alteromonadaceae bacterium XY-R5 | reverse complement strand
TAAACCACAGCACCAGGGATTCCCATGTGGTCCCCCACCATGGTACTAGCCAGGCGGCACTTTGGTTAACTTCGCAGATCGGACGGGATGCGGTGCTTTCAAAGTCCTATGGCCGTGGATAAAAATTAACGTTTTTACAGCATAGTATATCGTATGCGGTCGGTAGAAAATTTTTTCAAAAGTACAATCCAAGTATGTGGTGGTGGTGATGATGATGCTAGTGGTGAGCTTGAAAGAACCAAGTCCGTGTGAAGGGGGTTGGGTGACAATATTCCATGAAATAATATGAAAGTATGTGCGTTGAGGTCTACTAGTGTGTAGGTGGTGTGTGCATAGGAAAGGTAAAAACGCGTCAAGGATGTTCAGCAGCTGTCTATGCAGCTTATCTGGCTACTTGCGGGTGCTCAATTCTCATTTTTCGCGCCAACGCTGTTGCGTTGGAGATATCTCACATCAAGATACCGCGTAGGATATATTGAAATA
>LXWE01000205.1 GCA_001660395.1 Alteromonadaceae bacterium XY-R5 | reverse complement strand
GAATTACCGAAACGGAGGTAACCTCAATTTACTTGGTAGATGGAAATCCTCACCTCAAGCCAAAACTCTTACCCTAGGTATAAATTTCAATTTCTAGTTAAAGACACATAAATTTTTTTTAAAATGAAAAGAATATTTTACAGTTTATTTTTATTAGTGTCCCTAATTTCTTGTGAAAAATTTTTGGACGAGTCGCCACCAATAGGACTGTCTTCGGATAAACTTACGGACATAGCTTCAATGAAGGCATTGATTAATGGGACTTATGCCAATTTACGATCGTTCACCGCATACACATCCATGATCACTTCCACTATAGTTCATGATGTTAACATTAGAAGAGACCTTAATTGGATTCCATTCACAAGGTGGAGTGAGACAGGATTACCGCCAGTGTTCACAACAAATTTATATGGTGATGGTTTTGCTGCACTTAATAAGATTAACACGGTCGCGAACGCCAATGTTTCTGAAATGATTGCA
>LXWE01000204.1 GCA_001660395.1 Alteromonadaceae bacterium XY-R5 | reverse complement strand
AGCAATCACTGAGTACGTGTCCATCAAAATTCCATTTGTTTCGTAAGACATCGGTAATTAGATAGTTGTTGGAGCAACACGATTGCCCATTGGTACTATTGTAGGCGCACATTACGGCTTCAACATCAGCATTGACCAAAGCTTCAAAGGCGGGCAGATAGGTTTCCCATAGATCTTTTGGAGTGGCAATGGCATCAAACTCATGACGTAATGTTTCGGGGCCACTGTGCACGGCAAAGTGTTTGGCACATGCCGCGGTTTTTAAATAATCAGGATTGTCTCCTTGAAGTCCTTTTACAAAGGAAGTTCCCAAAATTGAGGTCAGATACGGGTCTTCACCATAGGTTTCTTGACCTCGTCCCCATCTTGGGTCTCTAAAAATATTGATATTGGGCGTCCAAAACGTAAGGCCACTGTATCTGCGATGGTATCCTTTTTCCTTGGCGGCATTGTGCATGGCACGGGCTTCATCCGAAATTGCGGA
>LXWE01000203.1 GCA_001660395.1 Alteromonadaceae bacterium XY-R5 | reverse complement strand
AGGAGTTGTTTCATTTTTAAGATTTTAATGATCAAATAAAAGATAGCCTTTAAAAGATACCACTTAATTTTTGATGGGGAGAAGCTTTTTTGTGCTGACTTATAGCTCTTTGGTCAAAATTTCATACAGTTTATTCACCACCGCTTCATTAAAACCATGGGCTGCATTAGGTACTAAAAAGTACTCCTTTTTTGGGGCGCTTATTTTTTTAAAATAAGGCTTGCTGACTGCCTTGGAGGTTAAGAGGTCTTCCTCTCCCTGTACATAATACATGGGAATTTTAAAATGTGTGGCAGTTGTATTGAAATCAATATGGGCCGCCATGGACTCAATATTGAGTTTTTTATCGCCTGCAAAATGAACGAAGGAATAGTCATCCCCTTGAAATCTATTTTTCGCATCTTCCTCATTGTCGTAATCTGGTGCTATTTTAAACCAGTTGTTAGGTGGGGAAGTAGCGTTTTTGGCTTCATACTTTTTTACCA
>LXWE01000202.1 GCA_001660395.1 Alteromonadaceae bacterium XY-R5 | reverse complement strand
CTCCTTGTCCAATAGGTTGTTTACGTTGGCTCTGATCTTCAACGCTTTGGTTTTATCAATTCCCAAAGGAACTCTAAAGGTAGCTCCAGCATCCATTACGCTGAAAGATGGCAACTCTAGGTTTTCCTTGATGGCACCAACATCTGCATACAATTTATCGTAGTATCTGAAATCAGAATCAATAGAGAAGAAATCTGTAATTCTGTAGTTGAATCCAAGTCCACCGGAAAGCTGGGCGGCTCCACCTACTTTTCCTCCATCGATATCTTCCATTTCGGTACTGATAACATTACGTTCTTCATCAGTAACTTGAGTCACAGCCTCTCCTTTGTACTGCCAATCACCTACAGAGGCAAAACCATTAAATGTAAGCCCATTGGTTGGTCTCACTTTAAGATCTACCTCAACTCCCATGTGCAATTGCTCGGTTCCAAAGTTAGACTCATAGGTCACAACATCATCCACAAAGTCTGAGCTGGTCACTA
>LXWE01000201.1 GCA_001660395.1 Alteromonadaceae bacterium XY-R5 | reverse complement strand
ACATGGCTGGGTTTGCTTCCCCATCCTGATTTTTCCACTGCCGTTTTGATGACCTCTTTCATACGGTCCGGAGAATATTGGATGCGCTCGTCCTCTTCGGGCTTTACATTATCCAACAAATCGAGACGCAGTTGAATTTTATCAACTTCCATCAATTCAGCCAGTTCGTCAAAGAAGCTTTGCTCTGCAGAGGCCAAGAAATTGGTATATGGTGCTCTCCACGCTCCCGTAGTGATATTACTGGTATACGCGGCAGTATCCACCTGATAGTTTGGAATGGCACCCGCTGGGAAAAAATTGGGAACCAATCCGTACATATTGGAATTGACTGCGGCTTCTTTTAAATGATAAGCTGTTACTTTTCCATCTTTCACTCCGGCTTTTATGCGGTATTTGATGGACATTCTGTAAATGCCATCTTCCATATCATCCTCTCGGGAATAGACCAATTTCACGGGCTTTTTGGCTTTATCTGAAATTTCAGCG
>LXWE01000200.1 GCA_001660395.1 Alteromonadaceae bacterium XY-R5 | reverse complement strand
CTTACCAAATTTGACAAAGAGGACTGTGTTGACTATATAGGCCAGCATATCGAAGAAAATATAAAATGGGCTTGTAATATATCGTTTCGAGATTCTATAAAGACAAAAAAACTTACCGATGTATTTATTGATTTGGACCTTTACATTGCACCTCTTAAAATAAGGACAGAGGTGGATGAGAGGATTCCAAAGATTCAGATTTCTGAGATACTTGGTGATAAAGACACAAAGGTCGTACTTCTTGGTCAGCCTGGTGCGGGAAAGACTACCTAAGTAAAAAAAATGTTTCTGGAATTATTACTAAGAGAACAGGAGATTTATGAAACATTCAGTTTTCCCATGGTTATCAGATTAAAAGATTTGAGATATAAGCAGGAAGATAATGGTCTAATACTTTTCAAAGAAATATTGAACACCCTAGGTATCTTCTATGATGTTAAAGGTGTTTTAGATGAAAGAGCAAGGGAAAAAATTTTGATATATATA
>LXWE01000020.1 GCA_001660395.1 Alteromonadaceae bacterium XY-R5 | reverse complement strand
GTATTATTTGGATTTTCAGTTTTTTCGGAATTGCATCCGACTAGGAAAAGAAGGGTAAAAATTGTAATTAAAGAAAAATAAGTGTCAGAGTAACGTGCATACATTGTCTGTAAGAATTATAAATTCTTATTAGCATAGCCCTTTATATCGTTGCTCTGGAATAAAATACCCAAGGGCGTTCAGGTATTTTACAGGTGGAAAAATACAATTTATTTGGGAAATGTTGGCTATTTTGATTTTTAATTGAAAACGCGGCGATCCATCTGGAAAATAAAGATATGATAACGTTGTTGCTTCAAGAATTGAATAGCTTGCGGGTCTTTCATTAAATTATTTTGTTGTCCATCAATAGGATGGAAAAATAAAGATTCAAATAAACACCAATACCGAACAATGAAAAGAACCATGCTAATTGTATGTCTCATAGGTGCAATTTTCGTCACAAATGCCCAGACCATTGATGTGATTTCGTACAACATTCGGTATGATAACCCCAACGACAAGCCCAATGACTGGAACAGTCGGAAGGATTTTCTCATTGGACAGCTCAATTTTTACGCTCCGGATGTTTTTGGGACCCAAGAAGGGCTTGTACATCAATTAAATGCCATTGATGAGGGCTTGAATAACTATACCTATGTTGGAATTGGACGTGACCATGGTGATGACCGAGGCGAGTTTACGGCTATTTTTTACAATACGGAAAAGTTCAATGTGTTGGAGCATGATACGTTTTGGCTGTCCGAAACACCGGAAATTCCATCCAAAGGATGGGATGCGGCTTTGCCTCGTATTTGTACGTATGGACTTTTTGAAAATAAGCAAGATGGAAGCAGATTCATGGTCTTCAATACCCATTTTGACCATGTTGGGGTAAAGGCAAGGGAGGAGAGTTCCAAATTGATTCTCAAAAAAATAAAGGAGTTGAACACGGATGGACTTCCTGTGGTGGTAACAGGTGATTTCAACTTGGAAAGCGACAGTCCCGGAGTGCAGGTTATCCTAACCGAAATGGTGGATGCCCATGTAGTAGCTGGAAAAAATGCCTTTGGCCCCGATGGAACCTTCAATGGGTTTG
>LXWE01000002.1 GCA_001660395.1 Alteromonadaceae bacterium XY-R5 | reverse complement strand
TGGTTGCTCAATCTGTAGCAATATACAATGGCAGGCGGCCACATCTGGCCTTAAAATACAAAACGCCCGATGAGATACATCAGGCGTTTTAACTGAAATAAGTGTCAACCTATTTCAGGACTAGTCAGATTGAATGGGTGATTAACCTAATTCAGCCAGGCACATTTCTTCGTGAATTTGTTTACACCAGTCTTTTACGCGCTGTTCAGTCAGTTCTGGCTGACGGTCTTCATCAATGCCCAGACCGACAAAATGGTCGCTGTCAGCCATGCCTTTTGACGCTTCAAAGTTATAGCCTGCGGTTGGCCATTGGCCAATTAGAATAGCACCACGCGCCTCAACGATATCGCGGACCATGCCCATAGCATCAAGGAAGTACTCTGCGTAGTCTTCCTGATCGCCACAGCCAAAAATGGCTACCAGTTTGTCGGTAAAGTCGATTTCTTCCAGTTCTGGAAAAAAGTCATCCCAGTCGCATTGGGCTTCACCGTAATACCAGGTAGGAATGCCGAACATTAGTAAATCAAAGGCGGCAATATCTTCTTTGCTGCTTTTGGCAATGTCTTTGACATCAATTAAATGCTTACCTAATTCTTTTTGGATCATTTTGGCAACATGTTCTGTGTTACCCGTGTCGCTTCCAAAAAATAGACCCACACTTGCCATATTGTGCTTACCTCAAAACGTTTCTGTTCGGACCCTGGTTTTATAGTCCGTTTGACTGCCAAAATAACTGAATAATACCTTTAGCTACAAAACCTAGGGCACCTAAAAATAACACCAAATAGACAACGGTTCTGCCAATCATTGGGACATTATTCTTTTTAAGCACATCGTGGACTGCTATTCCCATCAATAAAAATAATCCGACTAACGCTAAATCTAAGCCGACGGATTCGATGAGTTCATAGTGTTCACTCAGCATGCAGCTTTCCCAATAGGGGATTGAAGACGGCGCACTCTAGCATAAAAGCGCTTTAGTTGCGAACTGTTCTCAACAATTCTGTTGTAGGAATTGTGTGCAAATTCGATTAAATTGCTCCGGCTTTTCTGCATGTAACCAATGACCCGCGCCCATAATGACGTTTGCTTTGCTATTGGGAAACAGTTTAGCAATCAAAGGTTGATGTGCCATGGTCAAATAATCAGATAATTCACCTTTAATAAAAAGAGTGGGTCCAATATAACTGCGTTCAGGTGCCAAAGCCGCAATAATGTTCGGATATTCATTTTCGATCACGTCCAGATTAAAACGCCAGCACCATTTTCCCTGATCCTGATACAGGCTTTTGAGTAAAAACTGGCGAACACCTGCTTCTTGAATAAATTCAGCCATTCTATCATCCGCTTGCTTTCGGCTGGTTAGATTGGATAGGTCTACATTTTTAAGTCCTGCAAATATCGCGTCATGACGAGGGGGATTTTCAGCAGGAGAAATGTCTGCAACGATAATACTTTTTACCCATTTCGGGTGAGATAAGGCAATTTCCATGGTGACTTTTCCACCCATGGAGTGACCGATAAAATGCGCTTCTTTGATTTTAAGCTGGTCAAGTAAAAGCACTACAGCTTTGGCCATGTCTGAATACTGCATGCTGCTTTGTCGCGGAGATTGGCCATGATTGGGCAAATCAATACTTATAACCCGATAGGCTTTTTCTAGTTCACGTCGAATGACACCTAAATTATCCAAAGTGCCAAATAATCCGTGAATTAAAATGACCCACGGGGCGTTGAGGGTGTGGTTGTGTTGATTGATTTGATAATTTAAAGCAACTACGGGTGCCATGATTATCCCTTATTTGCAGGTGTTATCGAGAAGGAAAGCTTGAATTATCTACGAATAAACACCAATAAAAAAGGCCGCATTGCGGCCTTTTTTAAGGTGTTCGTATTCGCAATTAGATTGCAAAACTTTCTAAAGATTTACCTTCTGCCAGGGCTTTTGCATAAGCTTTAGGCATGCGGCCAATACCTGTCCAAGTAACTTCATTACCGCTTTCGTCAGTTAATGAATATTTTACAGGACGTTTTTTACCGGCTGCTTTGCTTTTCTTAGGAGCTTCAACTTTCGCTAAATCTTCAACTGCCAGGCCAGCTTCTTCAAGCTGTTTACGGATAGCTTCTAATTTCGCCTGCTTTTCTTTTTCAGCTTGAATGATTTCAGCTTCTTTTTCTTTACGTTTTTCAATGATGCTGTTTAATTTCTCAGCTACATCAACTAACTCTTCTACAGATAAATCCTTTACTGCGCCTTGCAAACGTCTTCCATGCGTCAAGATATCGAGAAACTCGCTCATGTAATTACCTATTTTGTGACCAATGCATAAATACAGTGTATAACCACTGTCGTTAAACATATAGTTTAATTTAAAAAATAGCAATACGTTCCGACAGAAAGCGAATTATTGTTTACTGAAACTTTACAAGGTTAAATTACATATTGGGATAATTAGGACCGCCGCCTCCTTCAGGTGGCACCCAATTAATATTTTGACTTGGGTCTTTAATATCGCATGTCTTACAATGGATACAGTTTTGACTGTTAATTACAAAAACAGGTTTTTCATTTTCATCTTTATTCACTTCATATACACCAGCCGGACAATAACGTTGTGCTGGTTCAAGATATTTCTCTAAATTAACTTTAACAGGTATCTCAGGATCCTTTAATTGCAAGTGACAGGGTTGATTTTCTTCATGGTTGGTATTCGATAGGTAGACAGAAGAAAGTTTGTCAAATCCAAGTAAGTTATCTGGTTTCGGGTAAGAGATTGCTGGGCAATCAAGTGTAGATTTTAATTGCTGATAATCAGCCAGGTCATCTTTGATATTAATCCACTTGTTCGAGGGGAAAATATTTTGTTCGATACTGTTAAATGCACCTCCGAATAAGGTGCCATATTTATGAATTGCGCCACCAAAATTACGACTTTGGTATAATTCCTTATACAACCATGAGGATTTTAATCTCTGATCGAAGGTTTCTAAATCTAAATGGCCTGACTCAGAGTAGGTGTTTATAGCTGAAAAGATTGTCTCTGCGGCTAACATTCCCGATTTCATTGCGGTGTGATTGCCTTTAATTTTTGAGAAATTTAAGGTGCCAGCATCACAGCCGATTAATATTGCGCCGGGCATGGTCATTTTCGGAAGAGAAAAGAACCCTCCTTTGGTAATTGCTCGGGCACCGTAAGCAACGCGTTTGGCCTTATTCAGGTATTGGCTAAATACCGGATGGTGTTTTAGCTTTTGAAATTCTTCAAAAGGACTTAAATGTGGGTTTTGATAATTTAAGTCAACAATTAAACCTACAAAGACCTGATTATTGTCAGCATGATACAAGAACCCCCCACCGCTGGCGTCGTTGAGAGGCCACCCCGCAGAATGAACTACCAATCCGGGTTGATGCAGTTCAGGGTCAATGTCCCAGATTTCTTTAAAGCCAATGGCATAATGTTGAGGCGTTGAATTTGCGTCTAGCTGGTAGTGCTGAATGAGTTGCTTTCCTAAATGTCCCCGGCTGCCTTCAGCAAAAAGAGTATAGCGGGCGCGCAGTTCCATACCTTGCATAAAGCCCGGCTTTTCGCTCCCATCAGCCGCGCGTCCCATATCGCCGGTTATCACGCCTGCCACCCGGTTTTCTGCAAATAACACTTCTGTGGCGCTAAATCCCGGAAATATCTCCACGCCCAACAACTCTGCCTGTTCGGCCAGCCAGCGGCACACGTTACCCATGCTGACAATATAGTTGCCTTGATTGAGCATAGTGTTGGGTGCTAACCAATGAGGCAGAGAGATACTGCTGCTCTCGTCTTTGAGAAAATAAATGTGGTCCTCACTCACTTGCGTGGAGAGGGGGGCGCCAAGGGGTTGCCAGTCCGGAAATAATTCCGTTAGGGCTTTAGGGTCAAATACGGCGCCGGATATGATGTGGGCTCCCACCTCAGAGCCTTTTTCTACCACGCAAACGGATAACTCCTGTTGGGCAGCCTTTGCCTGTTGCATGAGCCGACATGCCGCAGAAAGCCCTGCAGGACCGGCTCCAACAATGACCACATCAAATTCCATGGCTTCTTTTTGCATCTATGTTTCCCCTGTTACTACAAGCGCATTAATGAATTAACTCAGATTCTCTAGTTAGGTCAATAATTTGAACCTCTAGGCTTTCTGGTTTAATGTTCTATCATTATGGCATATGTTTTACCTTTACGTTAACGTAAACTTTAGGTTAGTATTTACTCAGATTCAATAGTGGTCTGTATGGATAATGCGATATGAAGATATTAGTACCGATAAAACGGGTGGTTGACTATAACGTCAAAGTCAAAGTGAACCGCGAGGAAACCGGGGTTGATCTTACCAATGTCAAAATGGCGATTAACCCATTTTGCGAAATAGCGTTAGAAGAAGCCATCAGACTGAAAGAAAAAGGCATCGCCAGCGAAGTAGTCACTGTGTCGATTGGGCCTCAGGTATGTCAGGAGCAACTGCGCACCGGTTTGGCCTTAGGGGCTGACAGAGCTATTTTGATTGAATCGGAGCAGGCACCAGACGCACTGTCTATTGCCAAGTTATTGCGCCAGGTTGTTGAGAATGAGCAGCCAGGCCTTGTCATTCTGGGCAAACAGGCCATTGATTCTGATAATAACCAAACCGGACAAATGTTGGCGGCCTTATTGGGATGGCCTCAAGGAACGTTTGCATCGAAATTGGAGGTAAAAGATAACGAAGCATGGGTGACTCGCGAAGTGGATGGCGGTCTACAAACCCTTGCGCTTACCCTGCCAGCGATTGTCACAACAGACTTACGTTTAAACGAACCCAGGTACGCGTCGCTTCCCAATATTATGAAAGCCAAGCGTAAGCCAATTGATGTGATAGCAGTTGCTGATCTCGGCATTGCCGTTAATTCCAACGTGCAGACTATCAAAGTGACGCCACCAGCGAAACGTGAAGCGGGCATCAAGGTGGCAAGTGTTGCTGAGTTAGTCGAAAAACTGAAAAATGAAGCAAAGGTGATCGGATGAACGTACTCATTTATGCAGAGCACGAACATGGCCAGTTAAAAGGTGAGACAGCCAAATTACTGTCAGCGGCAGAAAGATTTGCAGGGGAGTCTCATGTGTTGGTTGCGGGCGATAATTGCCAGGCTGTTGCTGAACAGGTTGCTCATCTGGCGGGTGTCAGCAAAGTACTGGTTGCAGAACATAGCTGTTACGCTCATCAATTGGCCGAGCCCGTGTCTCAGTTAATTGAACAACTCGCCTCTGATTATGATGTTATTTTGGCTGCATCGACAACCACGGGTAAGAACCTGTTACCCCGAGTGGCAGCATTACTCGATGTAAACCAAATTTCTGATGTTATCGAAATTCAGACTGCTGATACATTCGTGCGCCCTTTCTATGCAGGAAATGCAATCGCGACAGTAAAAAGTCTCGATTCTAAAAAAGTCCTTACTATACGGACTGCTGCGTTCGACAGTGTGTTGAACACTGGACAGGCCGAGATTGTGTCGTTGGATAAGGTGTTTGAAAATGGTCAGTCACGTTTTATTGACGAAACACAGACGAAGTCAGCTCGTCCTGAATTAACCGCTGCAGATGTAATTATTTCAGGGGGACGAGGCATGCAGAGTGGCGAAAACTTTGTGTTGCTGGAAGGCATTGCCGATAAGTTAGGCGCGGCCATTGGAGCTTCCAGAGCTGCAGTCGACGCAGGTTTTGTTCCTAATGATTTGCAAGTGGGGCAAACAGGTAAAATTGTAGCGCCAAATTTATATATTGCCGTGGGGATTTCGGGGGCGATACAGCATTTGGCAGGAATGAAAGATTCCAAGATCATTGTAGCCATAAATAAAGACGAAGATGCGCCTATTTTCCAGGTTGCCGATTATGGCCTGGTGGGGGATTTGTTTGAGATTTTACCTCAGTTGGAAGCGCAGCTTTAAGCACAAAACAATACTAAAAGTGTCGCGTTAGGCGACACTTTTTGTTTGTAATGGCTAATAACGCCTGGGATTGCGGGTCAAATGGAAATAACGGAGTTATCTTCCAATGAAATTGGAGACGGTACATACAGGTCCGCTTCCCAGTCATTTTCCCAGGCTGAGTCATCGAGTAGATAACGGAACTGGTAATCGTTGTCTTTAGCCAAATCTAACGTGGCGGTAAAATCGCCATTTTTGAGCTTTTTCATTGGTTCCGCGTTAACGTCCCAGTTATTAAAATCGCCCAACAGACGCACGGAGTCAGCGTTTTTCGCTTCTTCCTTACTTAGTTTAAATACCACTTTACAGACAGGTTTAGATTTCAGGTATTGCTTTTTGAAACTCACAGTGACACCTCTTCTTGCTTTGTTTGTGTACGTTCCCTCATTGCAACGGCCACTCATGCGTACAAATAACAGGAGGGTAGTAGAATATTTAAACAATTATGCAGGGATGTCCAGCGTTCTGGTCGGTATTTTCGTCAGGTATGATGTGTATCAATACTCACACAATTCAGTGAATTTTAATGTCCATATTAGTGATCCGGTTACTTCGGAATTACGTTTGATTCGGTTAAGATAGGTGTAAATCTGAGACACAAAATTTAACACTATCAAACATGCCTTGAAGGGACATAAAAGGTAGACTGTTAAGCATATCATTATAATAAAAGGGTTAAGGAAGTTGCATGAAACACTCGCTCGTTAAGGTAGGTCTTCCCGTATTAATCATTATCGCTGCAGTTTTGTTTGCAATGTTAATGGTAATGTCGCGTGAAGCGCCGGAGAAAGTGGAACAGGAAGAAAAGGCATTTTTAGTTAACGCCAAACCAGTTGCACTGGAAAATCTGAATTTTAAGGTGGAAGCCCAAGGCACAGTACGTCCTAAAGTACAAACGGTATTGAGTACGCAGGTCAGCGGTAAAGTGGTGGCCTTGTCTGACGCATTCGTCGAGGGTGGCATGTTCAAAAAAGGTGACGTGTTAGTCAAACTTGAGCAGGCCGATTACATTACCGATATGAAAGCGGCCGAAGCCGAATTAGCCAGGGTTAAAGCGGCTCTTGAAGAAGAGCAGGCTCGCGGAAAAGTCGCGGAAGTTGAATGGCGTAGTGTTAAAAACAGCGTTGCACCAGAACTGGGTTTGCGGAAACCACAACTGGCTGAAGCCCTGGCCAATGTGCGTGCAGCGGAAGCTGAACTTGAACGTGCCCAGCGTAATCTTGATCGTACCCTGATTAAAGCTCCTTACGATGGTTTGGTGAAAACCAAAGATATTGATGTTGGCCAGTACCTGACTGTAGGTGAAACGCTAGGTACAGTGTTTGGCACAGACATCGCAGAAGTGCGGTTGCCACTGACCGACAACGATCTTGCTTATCTGAACCTGAACGACAGCGCATTGCCGGTTAGCTTAACGGCACGTGTAGCGGGTAAAAATCATGTATGGCAGGGCAAACTGGTACGTAGTGAAGGTGTTTTGGATGAAGACAGTCGCGTGATTTATGGCGTGGTTGAAGTAAAAGATCCATATGTACGTATTAGCACCAACAGCCAGGCTCCACTGCGTTTTGGACGTTTTGTTCGCGCCCAAATTACCGGCGAACGCGCTGACAATATTGTTGTCCTTCCTCGCCAGTTATTGCGTTTAGACGGCAGCGTTATTGTGGTAAAAGCCGATATGACCCTGAAAATTACTCATGTCAACGTGGTAAGGGCGGATGAAGAAAATGTATATATTGATCAAGGCCTGGAACAAGGTGATTTGATTGCCACCAGCGTTATCCCAAATCCATATGATGGCATGACTGTCCGTTTACCATCAGACCATACTGAGCAAGAGGCGGATACGGCTTCAGATACCGCGATTGCCAGAGCGGGGGATGAATAGTGAGCAAAATCGATACTCACAAAGGGGTCATTGCCTGGTTCGCGCGTAACAGTGTGGCGGCCAACCTACTGATGTGGATATTGCTGATTGGTGGATTAATGTCGGCCATCACGATCCAAAAACAGGTTTTTCCAAACTTCGAATTTAACGCCATTTCAGTTCGCGTCCCATATCTAGGGGCCGCACCGCAGGAAGTGGAAGAAGGCGTGCTGCTTAAAATAGAAGAAGCCGTTAAAGATATTGAAGGGATTAAAAAAATCACCTCGACGGCCACCGAAGGACTCGGTTCCGTGGTCATTGAAGTAGAGGAAGACTACGATCCATTATTGGTGCTCGACGAAGTCAAAGTCCAGGTTGACGCCATTTCGACTTTCCCTGAAAGCACCGAAAAGCCAGTCATTTATCGCCAAAAAGCGACGCAGGATGTTATCTGGTTGTCTGTGTATGGCGATGCGACTGAAAAGGAACTCAAAGAGTTTGCTAAAGAAATCCGCGACGACGTTGCCAATTTGCCGGGTATTTCCTCGGTAAAGGTTGAAGGTGCCCGCGATTATGAAATTTCAGTAGAAATTTCAGAGCCTAAACTACAGGAATATAACCTTACGTTTAGTGAAGTTGTTGCTGCGATTCAGCGCTCGTCTGTGGATATTCCGGGCGGCTCCATTCGTTCCGATGCTGGTAAAATTTTACTGCGTGCCAAAGGACAGGCCTATACCAAACGTGACTTCGATCAACTGGTGTTGTTTACCCGTAACGACGGCACGCGTTTGTTATTGGGCGATATTGCCACGGTAAAAGACGGGTTTGTGGAAGACGATGGTTATGCCATGTTTGATGACAAGCCGTCGGTCAGTATCCGCGTCAGTGCGGTGGGCGATCAAAATGCTCTGGAGATTTCAAAGGAGGTTAATGCCTATATCGATCAGTTATCGCCGAAACTTCCAGCGCATTTAAAAGTTGCCAGCTGGGGGGATAGCTCATTTTATTTAGCTGATCGCCTCAATATGATGCTTAAGAACATGGCAAGCGGTGCCTTGCTGGTGTTTATCGTGTTGTCACTGTTTTTGAAATTGCGTCTGGCTTTTTGGGTCATGATGGGGTTACCTGTGTGTTTCCTTGGCACACTATTCTTTATGCCGGTTGAGCCATTTGATTTATCGATCAATATGCTTAGTTTGTTTGGCTTTATTCTGGTATTGGGGATAGTGGTGGACGATGCCATTATCATCGGGGAATCGGCCTATTCCGAGATAGATAAAAAAGGCCATAGCACCGACAACGTTATCGCCGGGGTTAAACGCGTGGCAATGCCCGCCACATTCGGGGTGTTAACCACGATCGTTGCGTTTGTGCCTATGTTGATGGTTACCGGGACATTTGGCGTGATTTGGAAGACCATTGGCTGGGTTGTGATTATCTGTCTGGCATTTTCATTGGTGGAATCAAAATTGATTCTTCCTGCTCACTTAGTGCATATGAAAGACACGCCATATGACCCAAGTAAGGCGAATCCACTGCAGCGATTCCGCGATTTCTTCAGCGAAGGAATTAAGCGTTTCATTCAAAACAAATACACGCCCGCATTGGAAATGGCGATGAACTATCGCTACACCACTGTGGCGATCTTTTTGGCTATGCTGATTTTGACTATTGGTGTGGTTGTTGGCGGTAAAGTACGCATGGCGTTCTTCCCGGATATTCCGAACGATTTTGTTTTGGGGAATATCACCATGGAGAACGGAGCCTCAGTTGCTCAGCGTAATGCGGCTATTCAGGAAATGGTTGATGCCATGAACCGCATGGATGCCAAGATCTACAAGGAATCCGGTGAACATGTGGTTAAACACTACATCGCTTACGAGATTAGTGATACCAGTGGCGAAGTGTTTGTTGAACTGACTAAAGGTGAGACCCGTTCAATCGGAGCGTTTGATATATATGATCGCTGGCGCGATCAGGTGGCTGAAATTCCTGGTTTGAAATCGATGCAGATTTCCGGTGGCGGTGGCCCAAATGATGGTGCCGATATCAGCCTGCAGTTTAGTGGTAAAGATTTACAGCAATTACGTAAAGCCACGAATGAACTGAAAGCGTATCTGCGTGCCTATGACGGTGTTGCCGATGTCAACGATAGCTTCAGCGGTGGCAGTGATGAAATCCGTTTGCATATTAAACCAGAAGCAGAAGCCCTGGGTCTGAGTTTGGAAAGTCTGGCCAGCCAGGTACGTTATGGTTTTTATGGCGCTGAGGCTCAGCGTATCCAGCGCGGTGACGAAGAAGTGAAGGTCATGGTGCGTTATCCAAAAGAAGAACGCGACTCTGTTGGCTATTTAGAAAATATGCGTGTGCGCACCAGTAGTGGGGATGCAGTGCCCTTTTCTGAAGTGGCGGATGTTGAAATGGCCAAAGGCTACAGTTCAATTATTCGGGTGAATGGCAGCCGTTCTATTACCATTTCAGCCGAAGCGGACAAGTCGCGTATCGATCCAAATGAAGTCACTATGGATGTTGTGAAGAACTTCATTCCTGACCTGCTGGCGCGTTATCCTTCGGTGACTTACGAGTTAGAAGGGGCTTCAAAGGAACAGGGTGAGTCTATCGGTAGTCTGATTAGCGGATTTGTCTTTGCCTTATTCGCCATTTACGCTCTGATGGCGATTCCGCTGAAGTCCTATTCGCAGCCTCTAATCATTATGTCGGTGATCCCATTTGGTATTGTGGGAGCTATCGTTGGTCATATGATGTTAGGTCATGCTGTTAGCGTCTTGTCATTATGCGGTATTATCGCCTTAACGGGGGTCGTGGTGAATGACAGCCTGATCATGGTGGATTTTGTCAATGCAGCGCGAGCAGAAGGACATAGTCTCAAGCATGCAGTGTTGCAGGCTGGCGCACAGCGTTTCCGTGCAATTATCCTGACTTCGCTGACGACATTTATGGGCTTGGTGCCAATTCTGGCGGAAACCAGTTTGCAGGCGCAAATTGTTATTCCAATGGCCACATCGCTTGCGTTCGGTATTTTGTTCGCAACAGTCATTACCCTGTTCCTGGTGCCTGCCTTGTATCTGATGTTAAATGACTTTCGTTCTGTTTTCGGACGTAAATCAGAAACCACAGTAAGCCAGGATATGATTGGCGATATGAAGTAATATAGGTTTGAAGTGAGTATCTGAGTCGGGCAACTGGCTCAGATGCTTTGATTAAACAATATTGCGTCGCAGATATTAAAAAGCCCCGTTCGTGAACGGGGCTTTTTCGTAATTCTTTTGCCGTAGCTTAGAAGCGACCGCGGCCGCCTTGAGGGCGTGGCTTAGGTGGACGAGCTTCGTTAACTACGATTGAACGGCCAGAAACCTCTTTACCGTTTAGACCTTCGATCGCTGCTTCACCTTGTTGTTTATCATCGAATTCAACAAAGCCAAAGCCCTTTGAACGGTTGGTTTCACGATCAGTAATGATCTTCGCAGAAGCGACGTCACCAAACGCACCAAAAGCAGTTGCTAAATCGGCATCGGTCATTTTATAGGACAGGTTTCCTACGTATAGTTTCATTTTACATATCCACGACCGTTGACTATCTACGTCATCAAAAGCCAACAGTCCTAATCCCTTGATGCCGAGCATTTGGCCCTTGCCGCCTGCCATTTCGACAACTAGTGTAAGCGTAAGCCACAACCTTAGCAATCAACATTTTATGGTCGGAGCTGATTATTTGATAAACAGTTGATTTTTTGCGTTGGAAGGCGAAAAAAGCACCGTAAAGGTTAAAAAATGTCTCAATATGGAGACGTTTTTTGCCTTTAATGGAGTGAATTCTGCCTATATTCACAGGGAATTTTGTCCCAATTCTCGGACAAAAACAAAAAAAGGAGCCAGATTGGCTCCTTGATTCGCGAGTGCGGCTTCGCTTAGAAGAACATGATTTTGCCTTCAATACCCCAGATAGCAGGATCGTTAACAAAGCCAGTATTGTTACTGAAGTCGATAAAACCTTTCACGTTATCTTCATCCGTGATGTTGCGGCCAAACAGAGCGATGGTGTAGTTATGATCATAATTCTCATAACCAACACGCAGACCTAATTCGAACTGGCCATCTGTTCGGAATTCTTTGGATTCGTACAGGGCCATATTGGTCTCACCCTGATAGACATAATCGGTGTAGATAAAGACTTCACCATTTGCCACAGGGTAACCGTAACGGAGCGTCGCGTTGAAGGTTGTTTCTGGCGCAGACTGGAACGGATTTCCGTCGATAATTGCCAGGCCGTCGGCATTCAGTGGATCAGTTACTGTACACAGGCCAGAACCACAAGGTGCTGTGGCTAGATCGGCATCCTGGATTTCTGTTTTATTCAGGCTGTAACCCGCAGTGAGTAACAGGTTTTCGGTAACCAGGAACTCTAGGTCAACTTCAAAACCATAGCCTTCGCCTTTATCTGCATTTAACAGCTGATTGCTGTTAGATGCACCACCAATGGCGGAGAGCTGCAGATCATCAACCGTGTAATAGAAAACACCTGTGTTCAAACGTAAACGTTTATCCAGCAAATCAGCTTTATAACCCAATTCATAAGACAGGATTGTTTCAGAGTCGGCTACGCTTGGTTCTAACTGGAAGGCAACGTCACGTGCCTGGATTGATTGTGCTCTGAAGCCGCTGGCAACACGGCCATATAAAATGGCGTCGTTATTGAGTGTGTAAGTACCGCTCAACTCCCAGCTAATGTTGTCATCAGATACGTCAATTGGATCAATAGATGTTGTCCCTAAATCTACCATTAACTGGCCATATTGTTTGACATGGAAAGACTTTTCATCATCGGTATAACGCACACCCAGCGTCAGGTTGAAGTCTTCGGTCAAATCATATGAGCCCTGGCCAAAAATAGCCCAGGTGGTGTTTTCCTGATTGATGATAGTGTTCTGTGCAGGGTTACCTAAAAAGCCGTACGATGCATAAGAGTCTGTTTCTACATCGAGATCAGAATCAAAATAGAAGGCACCGAATTGCCATTGGAATGGCCCTTTAGTCAGGCTGGCAAAGCGGATTTCCTGAGTAAACTGAGACACATCGGCCATATCTTCGGTCACGGATGAGACGGTTATGGTACCCGGGAATGTCAAAACAGGCGTATCAGGAGTGCCATCAAAATCGGTATCAGCCAGATAAATATCGTAATCGATTCCTTCAGGAACGTTAATGCTGGTATCGGTTGTGTAAACGCCACCATCAATGTCACCGCGGCTGGAGCCTTCGGCAGATTCGAATGCGGTAATCGATGTAATGCTGAAGGTATCAAGCGACCAGTCTAACTTCAGCGAGCCACCAAATCCTTCGTAGCTCTGCGGGTTATTATCGCCACCGTCATAGTAAACTTTGTCGCGATCATAATTGTTGTTCAGGTCGTTACTGCCAGTATCAAAGACATTGGCGTGGAAAACGCTGGCCGTGCCATCTAAATCACGACCATGCAGGTTTAGCAACGCAGAGAAATCATCGCTTGGGCGATACAGTAATTGAGCGCGCCAGGCGTTTTCATGATAACCACCAAAAGCGTCGTCTTCACCGGTGTAACCGTTATCAATCCAGTCATCCCGGTTTTGCGACAGCACTGAAATACGTCCAGACAGGTTAGTGGCCAACTCACCGCCAACAGCACCTTCAAAATTCAGGGTATTGTAAGAACCGTATCCCAGTTTGGCGTAGCCTTCAAAGGATTCGGTTGGTTTTACCGTATCGAATTTAATGATACCTGCTGTGGTGTTACGACCAAATAAGGTTCCCTGGGGGCCACGTAGCACTTCGACTTGCTGAACGTCGAAAAGCGGGAAGCTTTTCAGTACGACATTTTCCTGAACCACTTCGTCCATAATGATGGATACTGGTTGAGACGCGGCTAAATCAAAATCAACGTTACCGAGGCCTCGAATATAGAAGCGTGGAGCCGCACGGCCATTCGACGATTCGGCGTATAAACCCGGCACATGCAGCGCAATGCTCATGATGTCCTGGCCGCTTGCAAACAGAGAATCAAACTCCTGACCGGATAAGGTGGCGATAGAAATTGGAACTTCCTGAATGTTTTGCACACGTTTTTGTGCCGTAACCGTAATGGTTTCCAGTTCTGCAGATTTACTTGGCGTCGTTTCTTCTGATTGAGCCTGTGCGACAGACGAGAAAATGGCCAAATTTACGGCCAGCGCAAGGGCGTTTTTCATCATTGGTTTCATTTGTTTTTCCAGCTTGTTGAGTGAGCTTTATTCATTGGCAAACGGCGAAATCTATCGGATTGCCAATATACTTAGCACCGGAATTAATTATCTGTGGATGATATTTTTGGTATTTATATTTACCCTATCATTTCACGATAAATTAACATGAAACAAAAGTTTCGCATTAACCTGGTGCAAGAGTCGGCGCATCATACCAGCCAAATCAAGGCTTGCACGCGTGCTTGCTTAATTTTAGTGCAACTTTTGATTGTTAACGCTGTGTAAATGGTTGACGTTTGTAAAAATTATGAAACAGTAGTCGTAAGCAATAGAGGTTCGTGCCGGTTGTAATTGGTTGCTGGTGATTTCAGTACACGGAGGAAAATATGCAAACTCATTTATTTGATTTGACGGGAAAGATCGCATTAGTGACGGGGGCGAGCCGGGGCATCGGTGAATCGATAGCGCGCTTGTTGGCTGCTTACGGCGCAAAAGTGATTGTTTCCAGTCGCAAAAGAGAGGCTTGTGAAATAGTCGCTGAAAGTATTCGAGCGCAAGGCGGAGAGGCTGTTGCGATCCCTTGTCATGTGGGTGAGATGGCTCAAATCGAGCAAATCATGGCCCAGATTGAACAGCAATTCGGGCGCCTGGATATTTTGGTGAATAATGCTGCCGCAAATCCATTTTACGGGCATATATTGGATACCGATTTGGCTGCGTTTGACAAAACCGTCGATGTGAATATCCGCGGTTACTTCTTTATGTCTGTCGCGGCTGGCAGACTGATGAAACAGCAGGGTGGTGGTGTCATTTTAAATACAGCGTCGGTAAATGGTCTTACACCGGGTGATAAACAAGGTATTTACTCCATCACTAAAGCGGCCGTAATTAGCATGACGAAAGCGTTTGCAAAAGAGTGTGGCGGATTGAATATACGGGTAAATGCGTTGCTGCCGGGTCTCACAGATACAAAATTTGCATCTGCTCTTACGTCGAATGAAACCATCTTGAAGCATGTGGTCAGGCAGATACCCTTGGGTAGAGTGGCGCATCCGGATGAGATGGCTGGCGCCGTGCTCTATCTGGTGTCAGATGCCAGTAGCTATACGACAGGGACCACACTGATAGTGGATGGCGGGTTACTGGCCTGACGAATGGACAATCTAAGCGGAGCGTTTGTCTTTACTGACAGGGGCGGCCCTTAAATAAATATTCAGTGTGTGAAACAGATAATCTTTTTCAATGGGTTTGCCAATGTGATCGTCGAAACCCACGGCACGATAATGTGCCACGTCTTCGGCCATTACATTGGCGGTTAATGCAATCACGGGCAAGTCGGGGTATTGCTGTTTAATGACTTTACAGGCCTGGATGCCATCCATCACCGGCATTTGAATATCCATCAGCACTAAATCGAAGGCATTGGACTCAAGACAATCTAACGCGTCTTTACCATTTTCTACCATCATGATCCTGCATTGGGTTTCTTCTAACATTGCTTCAATAATGCTTTGGTTTATCTCGTTATCTTCGGCAATTAACAGACGTTTATCTTTTAAGTCGGGTACCTGATTCATGTCCGGATTTGAGGTGACGCGTTGGTCCTCAGCTTGCTGCAACGGCAGGCGAACGGTAAACACTGTGCCTTCATTTTCGACGCTGCTGACGTCAATAGACCCCTTCATTAGCGTGACCAGTGAATGGGTGATAGACATCCCTAACCCGGTGCCACCAAAACGACGGGTGGTTGAGCTATCAGCCTGTTCAAAGCGATTAAACAGACTCGCCAGTGCCGTTTCATTCATACCTATACCGGTATCAGTGACAATAAAGGTAAGCTGCTTTTTGGGAGGGGTACTTAATACCGACACAGTGACATTGCCTTTGAGGGTAAACTTAATTGCATTGGAAGTGAGGTTGAGCAATATCTGTCGGATCCGGATTGGATCGCCCAGCCAGCAATCATGGTCAACATCGATGAGTACGTGCATTTTGAGCTGTTTCTTTCTGGCTGCAATGTCTAAATCAGAAAGGATATTGGCAACTAACTGACGAACACTAAACGGAGCGTGCTCCAACTGAAGTTTACCTGCTTCGATTTTCGAAAAATCCAGGATGTCATTAATAATAGTAATGAGAGTGCGCGTCGACATCAGAGCCTTATCGAGGAAGTCCTGCCCACTGGGTGACAGACTTTCACGTTGCAACAGCTGCAGATTGCCATATACCCCATTCATAGGGGTGCGAATTTCGTGGCTGGTATTGGCTAAAAACGCACTTTTCGCCAGACTTGCGGCTTCAGAGGCTTCCTTGGCCTGTTTTAACTGATGCTCGTAGGCCTTACGTTCAGAGATGTCGCGGATCACGCCAGTGAATGCCTGTTCATCGCCAAGTTGCAAACTACTGATACTGAGTTCAATCGGGAAGGTTTGGCCACTGGCTCTTACAGCAATCAACTCTCGATTGGCACCGACAATGGTCGATTCTTTTGCACTCTGAAAATTGGCAATGTAATGAGGGTGAAAACGGGCTTGTTCATGCGTCATTAAACAGGTGACGTTTTTGCCGACCACATGTTTGTGGTGGTAACCGAACATACGCTCAGCGGGAGGCGAGAAAAATCGAATAACCCCTTTGGTGTCGCAGATTATAATTGCATCGGTGAGGCAACGAAATACCGCATTTTGTCTGGCTTGACTGACTGCCAGTTCCAGCCGGGTGGTATTTAGTTTGTCTGAGGTTGTTTTCACCTCTGCATTCAGGTCATCGTTTCGCGCGAGTATGCGGGTGAGGATTTCCTGATCATTGGCCAATACAAAGAATAGTGCCAGACTATACGCGGCAAAGCGCAGCATATGCCATCCCCACCAGGAAATGTCCCACAGGCGGGATATTTCAAACATGATAGCGGCCATGCCAAACATGGCCGACAGTAAAATAAACAACAGATCGTCCGAGCGTCTGTGCTGGCGATAGCATAAAAATAAGCGCACAGAGGTTGCCAGCATTAGAATACCGCCACCTATGTTGAGTAACTTAGCCAGCAAAGAAAATTGCCCATCAATTATCATCTGTGGTGTTGTATCTGGAAAGGTAACTGCAAAAATCACAATCCCTATGGAGAGCATGATTGCCACGCGTATAAAGGGCAGGCGGTTTTGCCAGCGTCGGGGTAACCAGGTTAGTACCATGAAAAGGCCGCCGCAAAGGGTTGCCATGGAATGTAGCCAGACAAAATTATCACCAGGAGAGGTAAGGGCATGTATACCATCTAATATGCCCATTGACACTAATGCTGAGCCAAGCACCTGGTTGAAACTGGTACCTAATCGTTGTTTTTGAAAACAGAACAGGCTGTATGCGACGACGAAGGCTATTAATGCACCGGTAATTTCTATTGCAGTGTGAGACGGGAGATGTTGCCAAACAATGCCTGCCATAATACCTCTGGCCAGAACCAGAGTCCCAAGATGAATGGCAAGGCCAAGCACCAAAATAATCAGAATAACGGGCCGAGTGACGGGATTCATTGACTGGCTATCGAGTTCCTTTCGTAACGGATGCCTTTAATAGTAGAAGAAATTTGTCCCGTGATAGTAAAGGGATGGAAATAAAAAAGGCGAACCACAGAGGTTCGCCAAGGTGCTACTGCTAGCTTTGGAAATGAAAGGGTTAACAGTCGGTATCTTCAGCTTTGGCTTTTTCTTTGGCTTTTTCGCACAGATCTTCAATTGCATTGCCGGTATCATCGGCCAGGTCTTGTGCGTCGTCCATTAGCTCAGCGCTTTTGTCTTTCGTTGCATCCCAGGCTTCACCCGCTTTTTCCTGGGTTGCCTCAGCAAGTTCGGATGCTTTCTCTTTAGCTTCCGTTAATTTTTGCTTTGAGGTCGCTACTGCCTCATCTAATTTTGTTTTAGCTTCTTGCTGGCTCTCCTTAGAGCAGGCACCTAGGGTGAATACCATTGTCAGCATTGAAACCAAAAGTAGGTTCTGTTTCGTTCGCATTTTCATAAAAATGACTCCTTGTTAGTGACGGCTGCGTAACGCACTGGCGGCAGTCATGGTTACAAAGGCGACTATCGCCAGGTAACACATTAAGGTGGCGACTAACTCCAATGCTTTGCCTACCGTCGCGGTTTTCGCCAGGAAAAAAGAAATAATTACGCCAGTTAGTAAAATCATCAAGGCTATCATGTTGCTGTCCTCCGTCAGATAAGTGGAAGTCGTGTACTTCAGAACTGCGAGGTTTATTCCTGCGACTTTCGCTTTGTTTATGTTGCGATAATGACAGGTTAACTAAAGCGATTAGTGTGCCAACAATTTAAATCATTGAATTTATTGAAATAAAATATCATTACTAGAAGTTTTTAGCGACGTGCCAAGCGCTTAGGTGTGAATTATGTAGCTAATAAGCAACGCTTATTACATGGGGACGTCGAAATTCACTCATCAGACGACGAAATGCTTATTTTGGGTTTAATAATTACCCTTAAACTGCGCTGCAGTGCCTGATAATAGTGCATTCTCTGTCTTTTACCCTTGATGTCTCTATTCTGAGACATCTGATAATGACGTATAAATTTATGGGCAATTACTTGCGCTGAATGTTAGTCAGTTCAAAAAATCATCGTTAATCAGATAATTAGTTGTTTTGGTAAAGTGTTTCTCGACCGATCACGATGTATGACCGCGAAAAATGCAGCATTTATTCATCAATTCGTACTTGCACCTGAATAATGCATACTGAATACGTATGTAAGCTACTGGGACATTAGCCCCAGTGCCGTTATTATTTGTGAAGTTTTTGTAAAATGGCCAAATGATGCGTTTTTGTATCGGGTCTTCTGCTTTTCTCTGTTTTTCATTTATATAAATTAGCAGGATGTAACATGCGTACATTTTCTCGCTCGCGACTAGCCGCGACAGTTTCAGCGATTGCCTTGTCTTCTTTGATGGCCTGTAGCAGTATGGAATCTTCCGTTTCTCAACCGCATGGGGCTATGGCAACATACACCCAACCTACAGGAAAGCCTGTTGTCTATCAGGTGTTTACCCGATTATTTGGCAACACCAATGCTGCCAATATTCCCTGGGGCACCAAAGAGCAAAACGGGGTAGGCAAGTTTAGCGATTTCACCCCCACGGCGCTGGCGGCGATAAAATCGATGGGCGTCAACTACGTCTGGTATACAGGTGTTCCCCATCATGATTTGGTCGGCGATTATACTGCTTATGGTATCAGCAATGATGATCCGGATGTGGTTAAAGGCCGTGCAGGTTCGCCTTATGCAGTCAAAGATTATTACAACGTCGATCCAGACTTGGCCAACGACCCAGCTAAGCGTCTAGCTGAATTCGAGCAACTGATAGATCGCACGCATGCTGCGGGTATGGGCGTGATCATTGATATTGTTCCAAACCACGTAGCTCGCAATTATCACTCTATTTCTCGCCCTGAGGGCATTGAGGATTTTGGCGCACAGGACGATACCAGCGTCACTTACGCTAAAGACAACAACTTCTACTATGTGCCGGGGCAAGACTTTCAGGTACCCGAGCCGAAAAACGGCTATCAGGTCTTAGGCGGAGAAGCGCATCCGCTGGCCGACGGACAATTCGATGAAAAGCCCGCTAAATGGACAGGCAATGGCTCGCGTAAAGCCCAGCCAGATTTTTATGACTGGTATGAAACGGTCAAAGTGAATTACGGCGTACGCCCAGACGGTAGCCATGATTTTCCGTCGCTGCCGGCGGGTTTTGATACATTGGATTACCGCGCCCATGCAGCCTTCTGGGCCGATAAAGATGTGCCAGATAGCTGGAAAAAGTTTCGTGATATCGCCTTGTACTGGTTAGCCAAAGGCGTGGATGGTTTCCGCTATGATATGGCCGAAATGGTGCCGGTGGAGTTTTGGAGTTACATGAACTCCAGCATCAAAATGGTTAATCCTGATGCCTTCTTACTTGCCGAGGTGTATAACCCGAAAATGTATCGGGATTATATCCGTTTGGGCAAAATGGATTATCTGTACGACAAGGTAGAGTTTTACGACACCTTAAAAGCCATTATGCAGGGTAAAGGGGATACGGCGGAACTGGCAAATATCCAGTCGCGCATGGCGGACATTGAATCCCATATGCTGCACTTTTTAGAAAACCATGATGAGCAGCGTATCGCCAGCCCGGATTTTGCCGGTGATGCCAATAAAGGTAAACCTGCCATGGTGGTTTCTGCACTGATTTCGCGCTCGCCGACCATGCTGTATTTCGGTCAGGCCGAAGGCGAAGATGGCAGCGAAGCGCCGGGCTTTGGTGGCCCAACCCGCACCAGTATTTTCGATTATGTCGGTGTACCTGCCCATCAGGCCTGGATGAATCACGGCAAGTTTGACGGTGGATTGTTAACCCCGGAACAAAAAGCCCTGCACAGCTATTATCAAACCCTGTTGAATTTCTCTGCAACCAATCCGGCGATGCAGGGAGAATATCAGAGCCTGCATCAGGTTAACCTGGATGCCCAAAAGGGCTACCACAGCCCCTTGTTTGCCTTTGCCCGCTGGCAGGGCGATGATCAGGTGGTGGTGGTGAGCAATTTCTCCGCCGATAAGAGCGCTCAGTTGCCGATTAGTTTGGGCGCTGCACTGACTCAACGCTGGGGTGTAGATCAGAATAGCCGCTTTACCGATGCGTTAACGGGTCAGCAGTATCAGGTATCTGTGCAAAATGGCAGTGCCAGTATAGCGGTGTCACTGCCTGCACTAGGCTCAGTGGTTCTGGTGAAGGAGTCGCATTAATGAAATTGCATAGCACTATGCCAACGCTTGGTCTTATTTCCCTCGCACTAGCCGCTGTTTTTCCCCAGGCGCAGGCAGCGGAATTTCGTTCTTATTCATTGGATGATCAAACTCTTACCATTCAGACCGACGAAGGCCCTGTGGCCCTGACGGCCTGGAACGATGATGCCCTGGAAGTGTTTTATCAGCCAGATGGCGTAAAGCAGCTACCGTCCTTTGCTACCACAGGCAAGCCCAAAGACACCAAGATGAAGGTGAAAGACAAGGGCAATACCCTGGTCTTGAAAAGCGGGCATTTAACCGCTGAAATCCAGAAATCACCGATTCAGATCCGCTATTTGCATAATGGCGAGCCGCTGTTACAGGAAGAAAAGGGCCTGTTTGTTGAAGATACTGTGCGTGGTTTTCGCTTTAAGCTCACTGAGGATGAAAAGATCTTAGGGGGCGGCGAGCGTGTGCTGGGAATGGACAGACGCGGGCATAAAATGCCTTTGTATAACAAAGCCCATTATGGTTACACCACTGAGTCTAATCAGATGTATTACGGTTTGCCGGCTGTGATGTCGACCCATAAATACATGCTGGTGTTTGATAACAGCGCCAGTGGCAATCTGGATATTGGTGCGACTGAGTCTGATGTGCTGCAGTTTGATGCGGTGGGCGGACGCACCAGTTATTTAGTCGTCGCCGGTGATAGCTACCCTAAACTGATCCAAAACTATGTGTCTATGGTGGGTAAGCAGCCAATGCCGCCTATGTGGGCGCTGGGCAATATCGCGTCACGCTTTGGCTATCATACCGAGCAGGAAGCCCGCGATACCATCGCCAAATTCAAAACCGAAGACTTCCCTGTGGATGGCATAGTGCTGGATCTGTATTGGTTCGGCAAAGACGTGCAGGGGCATATGGGCAATCTGGATTGGGACAAAGATGCCTTCCCAACCCCGGAAAACATGCTCGCGGATTTTAAACAGCAGGGCGTGAATACCGTGGTGATCACCGAGCCTTTTGTGCTCAGTACATCAAAGCGCTGGGAAGATGCGGTAGAGGCTAAGGCCCTGGCCACCAATGCGGCGGGTAATCCACGCAGATTCGATTTTTATTTTGGTAATACCGGCCTGATTGATGTGTTTAATGACCAGGCGTCTGCTTGGTTTAACCAAATTTACACCCAGTTGTATCGTCAGGGTGTGACTGGCTGGTGGGGCGATTTAGGGGAGCCGGAAGTACACCCTTACGATGCCATTCATAACCTTAATGGCATCAGTGCAACTGCGGATGAAGTGCATAATGCCTATGGCCATCAGTGGGCAGAGCGGGTGTTTGATAATCAGCGCAAGCTTGCCCCAAAAGAGCGCCCCTTTATTATGATGCGTTCTGGCTTTGTGGGATCCCAGCGCTACGGCATGATCCCCTGGACCGGTGATGTTAGCCGCAGTTGGGGTGGGTTAGTGCCGCAGGTCGAATTGTCCCTGCAAATGGGCTTGTTTGGTTTGGGTTATACCCATTCTGATTTAGGCGGCTTTGCCGGTGGCGAAACCTTCGACCAGGAAATGTATATCCGCTGGCTTGAATATGGGGTGTTCCAGCCGGTATTCCGGCCTCATGCCCAGGATAACATTGCGCCCGAGCCGGTGTTCCACGATGAGCAAACCAAAGACATTTTGCGCGAATACGTAAAACTGCGTTATCGCATGCTGCCTTATAACTACACCCTGGCCTGGCAAAACAGCCAGACAGGTATGCCGCTGATGCGTCCGCTGTTCTTTGCCGATGAACAAAATTCTGCACTGATTGATATTAAAGACAAATATATGTGGGGCGATGCGTTTTTGGTGCAGCCTATTACTCAGCCGGGCGTGACCAGTGTGACCATGGAATTGCCTAAGGGCGTGTGGTTTAACTTCTGGACCGATGAACGCGCCAGCGGAGCGAATCCCTATGTTTATCAGGCAGCGCTGAATACCCTGCCGGTGATGGTTAAAGCCGGTAGTTTTGTGCCTATGGTGGATGACTTACCCAACACCAAAGCCTACAGCAGCGAACGTTTCACCCTGCATTATTACAACGATGCCAGCGTGAAAAAAGCCACGGGGCAGATGTATGTGGATGACGGCAACAGTTTTGCAGCCTATCAGCAGGGTGATTATCAGTTACTGAATTTCACTGCTGGGCGTAAAAACACTATTCTAAGCTTTGATTTAAGCAGCAAGGGTAAAGGCTTTAGCGCAATGCCGCAAACGCGGACTGTGGCTCTGGTAGTGCACAATCAGGATAAGCCTTGCAAAGTCTTGTTAGACGGCAAGGTTGTTGATAGCCAGTATGATGCCAGTAAACGTCAGTTAACTGTTACTGTCCCTTGGTCTAAAGATGTGGTTTCGCTTGTAATTTATCCGTAGATTGCATTTGTGCAATACTCATGAAAAACGCCAGCATTATGCTGGCGTTTTTGTGTGTGCCGCTTTGGCACCAGATAAGAAAGAACAGGCCCGGCTGGTTGGGGGCCGAACCCGGAAAACCGCACTTAAGGCTGCACAGCTAATACATCCGTTTTCAGTAAAGCCAAAGTTTGTTCAGCTGTATTGCCGAGTAATTTGCCTTTTAAGCCTTTGCGCCCCACGGTGCCAATCAAGGTAAGGCCTGCATTAACGTCTGCGGCCACACTGGCAATCACCTTGTCAGGTTCGCCGGCGCGGATAAGTATATCGGCGTGCTCAAGGCCAGCCTGTTCGACCAGACTTTGTGCCAATGGGGAATATTTGGCTTCCGCTTGCTTTGCTGCCTTTTTCGTACTTAAACCTGTAATAGCCTTCACCAGTGGGGAAATGGGCAAACAGAAAGTAAGATAGACTTTACCGCCCATTGTTTGTTGCCATTGTTTTGCTTGCTGCAGCAGTAACAGATTTAGGCTTTGTTTGGCTTTAAGCTGGCTACTCAGATCTAACGCCACCAGTATGTTGTGTTGCTTCTTCCATTTTCTTTCGGCCACCAGTAGAACCGGGTACTGGCTGCGACGCAGCAATTGCCAGTCGGTTGGTGTATAGAAGATACCTTCACTGGGGTGGCCTGTTTTAATAATCAGATCAACAGGTTGATTGGTTGTATGATCTACAATCCACTTACCTATGTTTTTTTCCCAAATGACATGAGAGTTGAGCTTTGAGGGATCAAAATCATACTGGGCCAGTTCCTGTTTTAGCCAGTCATTGCGCTGTTCTACTAGCTTCTGCTTGATTTCAATCACTTCGCCATGATCACTAATGGCTTCTATGTATTTGAGCTTTTCGTAGACAAAACTGATCACTTCAACATTCGCATTCAACTGTTTCGCAAGCTGTACGGCTTTGTTCAGTGCTTTGGGCTTATTTTCGGGAAGATCTGCAATAACCAGTATGTTTTTCATCTGTGGTTCCTTGTTGTTATTGGCAGTGTAAATAATTCCGCATATCAGGTGTTGTGCTACATCAAATTAATGCTACTTCTCTGATTTCTCAGGAGCTTTTTTACCGATCGGCTTTTCGTTTGCCTTACAGATAGTGTCGTAATCATCGCGGTAATAACGCAGGTTTTCACAAGCCTGTTCATAATTTTTGCGCGCGGTAAGGGCCTGCTGGGGATAATCGGAGCGGGACATGATTTGTCGCCACTCCTCGCACTGTTTTTGCTGTTGTTTGACTTCCAGAATTTCCTCACAGGTAGGTGGGTTACTTTGGCAGGCACTCAGTGAAAGAGTAAGAATGCATCCTGGAATTAGCCAAACTTTCATGTTTACTCCACGTAACGTTTCAGTGCATCTTTCATCAAATCAAACTTCTTTTGATGGTTTTCAGGTAATGGCATGTCGGCCACCAGCTTGTAGGCCTGGCGGCAGGAAGACAGTAGTTCCAGCGTTGGTTTTTCCATTCCTTCAAACAATTTTAACAGGCATTGCAGTAGGTTAATCGCCACGCCGGTGTTTACCGGTGCGACCTTTTGCGCATGCTGGAATTGTTCGTAGGCTGCCTGATATTTCCCTTCGTTATATAAATTAACGCCCTGCTGGTTAAATTGAGTATAGGACTGTTTTAACTGACTACGTCCACTTTCTGACTGCGCCAGCATAAATCGAATATTGGGATCCAGTTGTTTTCCGCTATCACGCAGTTTTTGTGTCAGTTCTGAGGCTTGTTCGTATTCACCAAGATCATTCATAACCTTGATAGAATCCGGCGCTAACACCAGCGGATAATCGTCAAATTCGGTATTCAGTTTATGCTGTGATTCTGCCAGTGCGCGTTTGGCATCGATGAGTTTACCATCCAGATAGCTCATTCGTGCGCCGATCACCGTTTCGAAAATACCGTAATCAAAGGGTTCATCAAGGCGGGAAAGTACATCGTCATTACGACAACGGTGCAGAGTCAGGGCGGCTTCCTGTTTAAATTTATTTCGCTCTTTTTTATCTTCGCTGTGTTCGGCAATATCCAAAATGCTGCGGATATAGCTGCATAGATGGCCTATGTCGCGGTGAACGGACTTTTTACTCAGTTCCCAGATAGCATGGCAATATTGCTTGATGCCGTGAAAATCATTCTGTGCCTGGGCGATCTCACAGGCCAGATATTGACGGTCAATGGATAATGGCGACAGATCCAGCGCGCGGGTAATCGCATTTTTAGCTTCTTCCAGCATTTGCAGGCGTAAATAGCACTGGGCAATCACGTCGTGTGCTTCTACTGACAACTTGCGCACCCTCAACACCTGATTAGCCAGGGTTAACGCCTTATTGTACTTTTTCATAAAGTACTGGGTGCGGGCCATGGCAACGACCATCCAGGGCAAGGGCTTATGATTGATCAGAGGCGAGAGCATGTGCTCAGCCTCAACATATTTTTCATCACGCCAGTAGAGTTCCGCCAGCAGTTGAGTGCATGTCTGGCGATAGCGCGTACCTTCTTTAATTAGCTCTCTGCACGCTGCGATAGCACCTTTGACATCATCCCTGGCTAAACATTGATATACCGGCTTCAACGCCATTTTTTTTGCATAGGCTTTCGACAGGCGATTGCTGAGTTGGGCTTGAGAAAAGGGTTTGATAAGATAGTCGTCGGGTTGTTTTTCCAGACTGCCCAATACAAACGGCCGTTCGCTGTCTGCACTGACCATAATAAACACGGTTTCAGGTTTAATCAGGCCTTTAATCCGAACTTCTTCCAGAAGCTGGAAACCATTTTTTTTGTCGGAGCCTAAATGCAGATCTGAGATGATGATGTCGAATTTTTCTTTTCGGCAAGCGGCAACCGCAGATTCACCGTTTTGGGCAATAACTACAGATTTCGCGCCAAGATTATTGACTACGCCGCGCAATAAAATCAAAAACGGGCGCTGATCATCCACAATCAACACTCGCATATTGCCAAAAGACATGTGCGCCATAAACGTTAACGACTTCCAATGTTAAAAAGGTTTAAGCTTTAGGATTAGATAGTTAAGGAATTTGTTGGGGAAAGCAAGGAACAACTGCCGGCAAAGATAGGAAAAATGCGACCTATCTGCCCAAAGTGATACTTAAGTCGGTTATGGTGAATTTTAGATACAAAAAAGCCCGATAAATCGGGCTTTTTGACATCAGTACGGCTGCCTGATGATGAATATGGTGGAGGGAGCTGGATTCGAACCAGCGAAGGCTGAGCCGTCAGATTTACAGTCTGATCCCTTTGGCCGCTCGGGAACCCCTCCGGAAGTGCGGCGTATACTAGCAGAATAATTCGGGCTGTAAACAGTAAATACTGATTATTTTCGCCTAATGGAATCGTTCGCTCAGTCGATAACCAATATGACGTCAATTAGAGAATTTTTTAACCGATTTCATGGCATTTCCCTACACAGATTCACTCAATCAAACCGCAGAACTGTTTCAGAAGGATCCGGAATTAAACGGCGCCTTGAGCCATGCGGTTGGTCACGGGGCAAATTTTTCGCTTATATTGTCGATGTTGCAAGGCAATGTGCTCAGTCGCCCTCGTTTCGAGCAGGAAAATCTTTCCGTTGTCGCGGAGAAAAAGCAACAGCAGACTCTTGAACTACTCAGTTGTTATCCAAAGGCACCACTGGCATTAGAAGCTCATCATGTTGATGAGCAGAATTGTGCCAGTCGCTTATTACATCAGGACATTCATAACGCCAAATTATGGCAAATTATGCATCCTGCGCCTTTGTCCGAATTTAACAACCCTCGTCATCTCAACGATGAGGTGCTGATGAATTGCGACTACCATACTCAGTTACGTCATCAACATGTCAGGGGTAACGAGAGCTTATCTGACCAGGCACTCATCTCTGAGGATGCAACCGGGTTGTATGAGGTACTAAATGCCTTACAACAGGAAATGGCTGCTTAAGCTCCCCTTGATTGGATGCATTTTCATCCCCACTTTATGGGTATGAAAGCACAACCGTCCTTAATTAACGCCTTTATTCCCGTGGCACTGCTGGTCATATTGTTATGGTGCATCGCGTCGGCACAACAGCTGTTTCAATGGCAATTGGATAGCTGGGCGCTGGTGCCACGCAGCTGGCAAGGGCTGCTCGGTATTGCATTGGCACCTCTGGTACATGGTTCTATGGAACATTTACTCCATAATACGCTTGCAGTCTTATTGTTAGGCACAGGCGTGCTTTATGTTAGCCCGCGTAAATGGCCTCAGATTGTCGGAGTCATCTGGTTTCTTAGCGGCTTAGGCGTTTGGTGTTTTGCCCGTCAGGCCAGTCATGTTGGAGCCAGTGGCATTACGCATGGCTTTTTCTTTTTCCTGCTTACGGCCAGTATTCTGAACCGTGACAAGCGTTCAATTGCCATTATGCTGGCAGCGTCGTTGTTTTACTCGGGAATGGTAATGTCTGTGTGGCCCAGAGAAATCAATATTTCATTTGAATATCATCTGTTTGGCGCGCTTGCAGGAATATTCTCAGGCGTTATCTGGGGTAAAGCGAATCTGAAAATGCCTGAAAAAATATATTCCTGGCAGCGTAATAAGTCAGCCGATGACCCTGTGATTGGTGACCAATGGATGTTACCTGAACAAAAACAAGCGCGGGACTCTGATGCTATTTCTACCAATGTATCGATCAAACATGAATTGCCCAATACCGATACCAGACATTAAAAAAGCCGCCGGTGGCAGCTTTTTCAATCGGTAGGCAAAGGCTAGGCGGAAATTGCCTGATGTTGCAGGCAATAGCTATTCAACTGACTTAAATAGGCTTGCTTTGCGCTGGTTGACAGCCAACTGGCATGAAAACTGTTTTCGACCAGTGTCGTGATTTCATCGGCACTAAAGGCGCCTTCCTGTTGTAGCGCAATCAAATTATCGTTCAGATAGGCGCGGAAATAGGCGGGATCATCGGAATTAATCATCACTCGTAACCCCTTGTCCAGCATGGCCCGGATTTCATTTGATGTCAGAGATTGGACGACAAACTGGTTGGATACCGGGCAAACAGTTAATCCCAACTGGCGTTGTACGAGTTTGCTAACAATTTCCTCGTCCTCTAACGCGTTTACGCCATGATCGATACGGTCTACTTGGATGTCTTCAAGACATTGTTCTAAGTGAAGCAGGGTATTTTCCTGATTAACATCACAGTGCATGGTCAGTTTGAGTCCTAACTTACGCGCCAGGGCAAATACCTTTTCAAATTTAAGCGGCGGATTACCTTTTTCATCTGAATCCAGACCAACACCGACGAGCCAATCCATAAACGGGATAGCCATGTGCAGATGCTCCATGGCGGATTCTGCCGACATATCACGTAAGAAACACATGATGAGCTGACTGCGTACCCCCAATAACTGTTTGGCTTCTTGCTGTGCCCGGTTGATCCCGGTAATCACGGTTTCAAAATCGATTCCACGACTTGTGTGGGCCTGAGGGTCAAAAAACAGTTCGCAATAGATAATGTTGTCCTGTTTGGCGCGTTTTAGGTAGTCGTAGGTCAGCTGGTAAAAGTCGTCTTCGGTTTGCAACACATTCATTGCCGCATAATAAATCGCCAGAAAAGAAGGCAGGTCATGGAATGTATAAGCCTCTAACATTTCCTCCTTTGATTTATATGGCAGATTAATGTTGTTGCGTTCTGCCAGGGCAAATCGCAGTTCAGGTTCCATCGTGCCTTCCAGATGGACATGGAGTTCGGCTTTAGGCATGTGCTGAATAAAGTCAGTTAAATTCACGAGTTCCTCCCGGGATCGCCAGTCAGTCAGGCTGCTGCCTGTTACGGGCTCATTAAGGTTGCATACAGGGTCAGGTTACCAGTTGGATACACTAACCCAGCAAACTTTGTACCAGTCGGTAAAACATGATACACGACGAAAATAGACGGCGTTTTACCTGGTTTTTGAAAGTTTTCACTGTGAATAACAGAATGAAGCCAGAGATGTGATTAAAAATGGCCCATTGGAAGGGCCATTTTGGTGCAATATTGTGGTTAGTCTAGCAAGACGACTTTGTCCTTGAGGTGCACTATGCCGCATTCAGTAACAGTGCAGCAGACGCCTGCGCGCCAGTCCGGCGTGAGCGCTCGGGTAAGCCCCTGAAACTGTGCATCCATGCGATAGCAAGGATCGGTTTCGTGATTGATCAGCAATTTTGCACTTTCACCTATTTGAATTGTGCGGCCAACCATATCCGGCGAAAAAAAGATACCGTCCAATAACAGGTTGGCACGACGCAATGTCCAGGGCAGCTGACGTCCTACTTCAGCACATGCAGCTTTCCATTGAGACTGGCTGAGCAAGGTCACCTGACGTTTGCCAGGCTTGCCCCGGTAATCGCCGGCTAATCCGGATTCACACGTGATATGAACCTGTTCCAATGATTGCATTGGAGCGCGAGATTTTTCACGAATGGCAATGCCATGCACACTGGCCGTGATAAGTTTAGCCATGGTAAACACCCAGTTGTTGACGACGCTGAATTACTCTCAGTCGAATAACTAACATAATAGCAGCGCTGGTTAAACCAATAATAAACCCAATCCAAAAACCTTTGGCTTGTAGCGGCTCACCAACGATATCGGTAAGGGCCAGCAGGCAACCCGCCGGTAAACCAACGAGCCAATAAGCGGTAAAGGTGATTAGGAACATCGCGGTGGTGTCTTTATAGCCACGTAACGCGTTTAAACAAATAGCCTGCATGGCATCGGAAAACTGAAACATACAGGCAAACAGCATGAGCCCTGCAGCCAACGTAATGACCTGGCTATCCTGACTGTATAGTGAGGCAATACCAAACCGCCCGAAGTACGTCAGTGCTGCACTGGCTGCGGCAATGCAAATGCCTAAAAAGATGGCGCCTTTTACCACCATCGCCGCCTGAACCTGACGCTCTTCGCCAATCAGGTGGCCCACTCGAATCGAGGTCGCCATACCAATACTAAACGGCAGCATAAACATTAACGCTGAGAAATTCAGAGCGATTTGGTGGGCGGCTACCGTGACTGCACCAAACGGGGCCAGAAGCACAGCCACTGCTGCGAACAATGACACTTCGAATAGAATTGTCATTGCAATGGGAACGCCCAGCTTAAACAGTACTTTGATTTCGCGCATCTGGGGTTTATGCCATTGCGAGAATAAGTGATACGGATGTAATTTTTTCGAGTGATACACATAACCAACAGTGGCTAACATCATGGCTAAATGCACCAGTGCAGTGGCAATACCACAACCAGCGCCACCAAATGCTGGTATTGGTCCGAAACCATACACAAACAGGTAGTTGGCAGGAATATTAATCAGCAGACCCATGACCATAATGATCATGGTGGGTTTGGTAAATGATAACCCCTCACAAAAGTTTCGTAATACCTGATAGATGGCAAATGCCGGTGCAGCCAGCAAAATATAATGCACATAGCCTTGCGTGATGTCGCGCAAACTGTCGTCCATCGGGATCATGGTCAGAATCGTCGGCATAGCAACGTTTAACGCCAGTGCTAAAAGCGACACGGCAACCGCCAGATACACCATTTGCTGGGTAATGTTGGCCACTTTATCGATGGTTTTGGCGCCATTGTGCCTTGATATCACTGGTGGCAGCGCCAGAATAACGCCCTGAATAAACAGCAGGATTGGGATAGTAATGCTAAACCCTATGGCCACCGCAGCCATATCTATGGCGGAATATCGACCTGCAATAATGGTATCGGATACGCCCATCAGGGTTTGGGTAATCTGGGCTATCAATAGCGGCCAGGCTAACTGTATCAGGGTTTTTAATTCTTGTTTAAACTGCATTAATTCATGTGCTTATGGTTTTAGATGAACGCCTGTCAGGGTATATGTTATGAGGAACAGACGAGTTAGCCGGGTAAACTGAAAAAGGGTTCTATTTGCACAATTTCACCGGCAGGAATATTACCACTTTGGCGGCTTAGACGCACATAGCAATTTGCCTGACTAATCGAACTCATTACCCCTGAACCCTGTTTCGGTAACAGGGTAACGACCAAACTGCCGTCGTCCGTCTGCTGATATATTCCGCGCTGAAAATCTGCCCGTCCCGGGCGTTTGCGAATGTCATTGGTAGTTGTGGCGTTAAGTAGTAAAGGTGCAGGTTCAGGTTTTCCCTGTAATCTTGATAATAACGGCAGCACAAGTTGCTGGAACGTAACGTAGGAAGATACTGGGTTACCGGGTAATCCGCAAAAATACACATATTGATCTTTTGGCCCGGATAACAGTCCAAATGCAAAAGGTTTTCCGGGTTTTATCGCGACGCGCCAAAAACCAATATTGCCGAGTTCGGCCAGCACCTGTTTAACCAAATCGGCTTCGCCGACCGAGACTCCGCCGCAGCTTAGGATAAGATCGGCGGTATCAAGGGCCTGCGTAAATGCTGCGCGCAGTGTGGGTAAGTCATCCTGGATAATGCCAAGGTCAATCACCTGAACCTGCAATTCTTCCAGCATGGCCCGAAGGGCAAAGCGATTACTTTCATATATTTGCCCTGGCTGAAGGGGGTTACCAGGTTCGACCAATTCGTCGCCTGTTACCATCAGGGCAACTGTCAGTTTGGTATTTACGTCGACCTTTGAGATTCCCAGTGACGCAAGCAGGGCGAGATCGGCAGCGCCTAAACTGTGCCCGGCTGCAAAAAGCTGGCTGCCCTCGGTAATATCCTCTCCGGCGAGACGGACATTATCAGCGCGAATAATATCGGCGTGCAATTCAACCCATGTCTGGCCATTTTCATCTGTGTTCTGAGCGGTTTGCTCCTGCATCATCACGGTATCGCAACCATCAGGGATGAGAGCTCCAGTCGTAATTCGCACACATTCGCCGGCGGCTACTTTTGCAGCATAAGGATGGCCAGCCAGCGATTTCCCCACCAGCTTTAATATTTTTGGGGATGGAATATCTGCTGCGAAGGCATAACCGTCCATGGCTGAATTGGCCAGTGGTGGCACATTCATTGGTGCGCGAACCGAAGACGCTAGCACACGACCATAGGCTTGTTGCAGCGGCAGGGTTTCTGCCTTTCGCTGTGTCTTTACCGTCGTAAGCATGGTTTTAATTGCGAATTCCACATCCATCATGTCTGGAACAGCGCACAGGTCGATTTGATTCATAGTTTGCTCAACATTCTTTGGGACCATGGTATTGGCGACTCTGACGGCGAACAATACGGCCTGAAAATGGTTTATTTATGCACATCCTGAGCGCATACGGGACAGTCTGGTTGCTTGCGTAAGCCGATACTTTGAAAGCCAGAGGTTTTTGCATCAAAGAACAGGATGCTTCCTGCCAGCGTCTTACCTATATTTGTGAGTAATTTGATGGCCTCTAATGCCTGCATCGTACCCATGATACCGACCACAGGTGAAAGTACTCCCGCTTCTACACAGCTGAGTTGCTGCTCTGTCATCATTGCACTAAAACACTGATAACACGGGCTGTTGTCATCCATAGGCAGGGTCGTAATTTGACCTTCAAAGCGAATGGCAGCAGCGCTTACCAGCGGTGTCTTTGTTGTTACGCAAGCCCGGTTGATTTGGCGCCGGCTGGCGAGGTTATCGGTACAATCGAGCACAAGATCAACATCGGTCAATAATTGCAATAATTCATTATCATTCAGTTTAACTGCCAGTGTGGTAATCGACAGGTCTGGATTGATTTGCTGCAGAGATGTCTTGGCCGACTTAACTTTATCCAGACCAATATCGTCTATCTGGTGTAAAAGCTGGCGGGGTAGGTTTGTTAATTCAACCTTGTCGTGATCCACCAGGGTCATTTTACCAACGCCGCTACCGGCCAGATATTGACTGGCGGCGCAGCCAAGACCACCGAGGCCAATAACCAGAATATGGCCATTTAATAAGGCTTCCTGCCCGTCTAAATCCATCTCAGGCAACAAGATCTGACGCGCATAGCGCATGGCCTGTTGCTCGGTCAGGGATTGCTTCATTTTATTTGCTCAATCTTATAGCCGCGTTGCTGTAGCAGGGCGATCACGCTGTCTGGACCGACTAAATGGGCCGTGCCCACTAAAATAAACTCGGTCTCGGGACTTTGCAGATATGCTTCAATTTGCGGCAACCAGTTTTTATTTCTGGATACTAACAGTTTTTCGTAGGTATCGGGATAATCTGCCTTCATCGGCAGTACCAATAGTTGCGCCAGCTCATCGACTTTTCCTTCGCGCCACAAAGGTTTAAGGGAATCGACGATATCATCTGTTTGATCCAGGTCCCGCAGGGTATAGCGAATGAATTGCTCTTCATTGCCAATCCCCATGCTATTGATAAATCCCAGTTGTTGTTGGGGCGTTTCCAGCCAGGACTGGGGCTTATTATCGTTGCTGGCTTTATCTGAATAGTAGGCATCCACGCCGGCTTCGGTCAGTCCGGCATTTTGAAAGGACAGGTTACTCAGGATCATCGCCAGCATACCGGGTTTGAACTGCTTGAGTTGATTGAAACTTAGACCGAACTGGTTGGCGAAATCACCGACCAGCTTTTGGGTGTCAGGGCTAAGCTTAGTGCTGATGTCCTGGCCCACGGGGTAAGTTGCACTGGCCTGAAGCTGAGCGGCAAAATCGGGCTCTTCTAAACTGGCAATGTCGGTTTCAAAGACCAGAGTATCGGACTTTTGATATAACTTTTCATACGCTTCTGGCAGGGGGTAATCGCTCTGCGATAAAATATGAATCGTTCCACCTATATACAAGATGCGCTCCCCCTGAGTGAGCTTCCAGATACTGGCAGAATAGGCATCTAAGCTGGTTGCGAGTAACAGGCTTGTCAGGCAGGCAGAGATAAAGCGGCGGCTCATGAGTTAGTTATCATCCATAATACGAATCGCGGCCAGCTTAGCCTGTCTGTGCAGTGGCGGCAACCGTTAACAGGTTTCAGAATGTGTACTTTGGGGTATCTAACTAATAAGGGGGGGGATGAATGATCTTTCTAGTGCATGTTCTGCATTAAAACTGTGCAAAAACGAAATTTGTATTCAATTGAATTTAATTAATTCATTGAATTTAAAGAAATATTTAAATTGGCATTATGTTTGTATAAGGTTAAGCGTACAAAATTTAAGGTTACTGGCAGCAGCTTTGTCTGATTTGCATCAGCCTTGTAAACAATTGAATTAGCGAGAGTCGAAGGTTACTTCGGCTTAGCAGGCAAAGAAGCCCACAGCGATAGGTAGTTATACCTCAAGTCTGTGGGTTTTTTTTTGCTCCAAAAAACGCTCACGGGAGACAATAATGTCACAACACACTTCATCTACTCGCGTGCTGGTCGTTGGTAACGGCATGGTAGGACACCATTTTGTTGATGCTTTGTGTCAGCAACAGATGGGAGCCGAAATCACGGTTTTCTGTGCTGAGCCTCGTTTGGCTTATGACAGGGTGCATTTGTCTGAGTACTTTACCGGTAAAACAGCAGACGATTTGGCCCTGACCACACCTGAGCATTATCAACAGCAGGGCGTGACTTTCTTTACCGATACCAAAGTGGTTGAAATAGATAAGTCTGCCAAAAAGGTGAAAACCAACCATGGTGACTGGTTTGAGTACGATAAATTGGTGTTGGCGACTGGCTCTTTCCCGTTTGTACCGCCTATTCCTGGTAACGATCAGCCTCACTGTCTGGTTTATCGTACCATTGAAGATCTTGAAGCTATTACCGACTCTGCCAAGCAAAGCAAAATCGGTGTCGTAGTAGGTGGCGGCCTGCTTGGATTAGAAGCTGCTAATGCGTTAAAGCAAGCCGGCCTTGAAACCCATGTGGTTGAATTTGCACCTCAGCTGATGGCGGTGCAGGTCGATGCTGGCGGTGGGCGTTTACTGAAAGACAAAATTGAATCACTGGGCGTGCGTGTACACACTCAAAAAGGCACCAAAGAAATCGTTGCCGGTGAGAGTTGTCGTTATCGTATGGTCTTCGGGGAGGATGATTTTCTTGAAACCGATATGATCCTGTTTTCAGCCGGGATTCGTCCGCAGGATGCATTGGCCCGTGAATGGGAATTGGAAATTGGTCCCCGCGGCGGCATAGTGATCAACAATCAGTGCCAGACCTCTGATCCAGATATTTACGCCATTGGTGAATGTGCACTGTGGAATAACTTTATTTTTGGTCTGGTTGCGCCAGGCTACACCATGGCGCGGGCTGCAGCCAGCCATATTGCCGGTGGTGACGATAGCTTTAGCGGCGCCGATATGAGCACCAAACTGAAACTGATGGGCGTCGATGTTGGCTCCATCGGTGATGCCCATGGCCGTACGGATGGCGCTCTTAGCTACACCTATGAAAACCAGCCAAAAGGCGTGTATAAGAAAATTGTGGTAGACGGCGAGCAAAAGCAATTGCTTGGCGCCGTGCTGGTGGGCGATACCAGTGATTATGATACCCTGTTGCAATATGCCCTGAATGGTATTGAGTTACCGGAATTCCCTGAAAGCCTGATCCTGCCGGATTCTGGCGAAGGTAAACCAGCGTTGGGCGCTGATGCGCTGCCAATGACAGCAACCATTTGCTCATGCCATAACGTCAGTAAACAGGATATCGTGACGGCTATCGACTCAGGTAACGGCTCGTTACCTGCGATTAAATCCTGCACCAAAGCCAGCACAGGCTGTGGTGGCTGTTCCGCGCTGCTGAAAAACGTGGTCGACAGCGAACTTGCCAAACGGGGTGTAGAAGTAAAAAAGGATATCTGTGAGCACTTTGCCTATTCGCGTCAGGAGCTTTATCACCTGATCAAAGTGGGTAATATCCGTAGTTTCGAAGAACTGCTCGCTCAGCATGGTAAAGGCTTAGGCTGTGAAATCTGTAAACCCGCAGCCGCTTCTATTCTGGCCTCAGTCTGGAACGACTTTATCCTGGCCAAAGAGCATGTGAGCCTGCAGGACACCAATGATACTTATCTGGCCAATATGCAAAAAGACGGCACTTACTCGATTGTGCCACGGGTTCAGGCCGGTGAAATCACCCCTGAAAAACTGATTGTGCTGGGCGAAGTAGCAAAGAAATACAACCTGTATACCAAAATCACCGGAGGTCAGCGTATTGACTTATTCGGTGCACGGGTAGAGCAATTACCGGTCATTTGGGAAGAATTAATTGCCGCGGGCTTTGAAACGGGCCATGCCTACGCTAAATCTCTGCGTACGGTAAAATCCTGTGTCGGCAGCACCTGGTGTCGCTACGGTGTGCAGGACTCAGTGGGTCAGGCCATCGACATCGAAAATCGCTATAAAGGTTTACGTGCACCACACAAAATTAAAATGGCAGTGTCTGGCTGTACCCGCGAATGTGCCGAAGCTCAAAGCAAAGACATAGGCGTCATCGCCACAGATAAAGGCTGGAACCTGTATGTGTGCGGTAATGGCGGTATGAAGCCCCGTCACGCCGATTTGTTTGCGACCGATTTAGACACCGATACCCTGATCAAATATATCGACAGAGTGCTGATGCTCTATGTTCGTACCGCAGATCGCTTACAGCGTACCTCGGTGTGGATGGATAATCTGGAGGGTGGTTTGGATTACCTGAAAGACGTGGTCATCAACGATTCTCTGGGTATCGCAGCTGAGCTTGAAGCGCAGATGCAGCACATTGTTGAGACTTACGAATGTGAGTGGAAAAAAGCGGTGGAGCAACAGGAATCACGTAAACGCTTCCGTGCGTTTGTGAATAGCCCGGAACAAGACAGCAACATTGTATTTGTCGAAGAGCGTGGTCAGGTACGTCCGGCAACGGCAGAAGAAAAAGCCAGCCTGAACGACAGTCAGCGCATTGCAATCAAAGAATTGGCCTAGGAGGAAGTGACGATGAGCGAACAAAAATGGAAAGACATTTGTGAGCTGACCGATCTGGTGGACAACTCAGGAGTGTGTGCACTGGTAAATGGCGAACAGGTTGCCTTGTTTTATCTGCCTGCGAGCCAGAGTGTGTATGCAGTCAGTAACTGGGATCCGATCGGCGAAGCCAATGTGTTGTATCGTGGCCTGATGGGGTCGGTCGGTGACACCCCAGTGGTGGCATCACCACTGTATAAACAGCGTTTTGATTTAACCAGTGGCCTGTGTTTGGATGATGAGACTATCAGCATTAAAACCTGGCCAGTGCGTTTACACGACAAAGCCGTTCAACTGGCTTGCTAAACGTTGGATTGCATATGACAGTTGCAGCAAAGACAGCCACCCTTACCAGTACTACCTGCGCTTATTGCGGGGTGGGCTGTGGGATTGATATCGAGCATAAAAAAGATCCGTTGACGGCGAAGGTGACTCTTGAAAGTCTGGCGGGTATGCCTGAACACCCGGCAAACTTTGGGCGTTTGTGTGTCAAAGGCAGTAAGTTGCTGGAAACCAATGCCTTAAGTGGTCGTCTGTTGCATCCTGAAATTCGTGGTCAGCAGGTTAGCTGGCCAGAAGCCATTGAAGAAGTGGCATCAGGTTTCAGCCGTATTATTGAAGAGCACGGCCCGGACGCCGTTGCCTTGTATGTCTCCGGTCAGTTGCTGACCGAAGACTACTACGTGGCGAATAAGCTGATGAAAGGCTATATCGGCAGTGCCAACATAGATACCAATTCCCGTTTGTGTATGTCATCTGCGGTAGCATCCTATAAGCGTGCCTTTGGTGAAGATGCCGTTCCCACCTGTTACGATGATTTGGAACACTCGGATTTAATGGTGCTGGTGGGCTCAAACGCCGCATGGACCCATCCGGTGTTGTTTCAGCGGATGGAAAGGGCGAAAAAGCGCAATCCACAGATGCGCTTTGTGTTTGTCGACCCGCGCCGTACCGCCAGCTGTGAACTGGCCGATTTACATCTGGCAATTAAGCCGGGCACAGATGTGGCTCTGTTTAATGGATTGTTGAATTATCAGGCCGCACACTTTGGCCTGGATGAAGATTATATTGCCCAGCATACCGAGGGCTTTGAGCAAAGCCTTGCTCAGGCCAGAGCCTGGAGCATTGAAAAAGTTGCCAGTTATTGTGATGTGGATAGCAGCGATGTGCGCGAGTTTTTTCAATGGTTTACCAGCAGTGACAAGGTCATCAGTTTCTATTCCATGGGCGTCAATCAGTCCAGCTCAGGCGTGGATAAAGGTAACGCTATTATCAATTGTCATCTTGCCAGCGGCAAAATAGGCAAGGTGGGCAGCGGACCTTTTTCAATTACCGGACAGCCAAATGCCATGGGTGGGCGCGAAGTTGGTGGTTTAGCCAATATGCTTGCTGCGCATATGGACATAGACAATCCACTGCATCGTCAGTGGGTGAAGGATTACTGGCAGTCACCTTTGATGGCCGATAAACCCGGCTTAAAAGCGGTGGAGCTGTTTGATGCCATCGAGCAGGGCAAAGTCAAAGCGGTCTGGGTCATGGCGACCAACCCTTTGGTCAGTATGCCGAATCGCAACAAAATTGAAGCCGCACTGGAAAAATGTGAGCTGGTGGTGGTGTCTGACTGTGTTGAACGTAACGACACTCTGGGCTTTGCTCATGTCAAACTGCCGGCGACTGGTTGGTCGGAGAAAAATGGCACAGTCACCAATTCTGAGCGTTGTATTTCGCGTCAGCGTGGCATTTTACCCGCACCAGGCGAAGCTCGCCACGACTGGAAAATTATCTGTGATGTCGCCCGCGCAATGGGCTTTGGCGATGGCTTTAGTTATGACCATCCCTGCCAGATTTTCAGTGAACATGCGGGGTTAAGCGGAGTGCACAATCAGGGCACCCGCGCCTTTGATATTTCGGCTTTTGCTGAGTTAAGTCAGCGAGAGTATGACAACTGGACGCCAGTGCAATGGCCGGTAAATGAAGCGCATCCCAACGGCAGCAAACGTTTATTTACCAACGGGCGTTTTTCTACCGCGAATGGCCGGGCGAAATTTATAGCTGTGGTGCCAAAGGCGCCGGAACAACTGACCAGTGATGCCTATCCGTTTGTGCTGAACACCGGGCGCTTACGGGATCAGTGGCATACCATGACTCGTACCGGTAAAGCCGCCAGTTTAAGTCAGCATATCCCGACCAGTTTTGTTGCCATGACTTCTGCAGATGCAAAAGCCGCCGACATCGAAGAAGGTCAGCTGGTGCACCTATACTCCGCGTTGTCAGGGGATAAGGCCGTAACCTTACCGGTTAGTTTCGACGACGGTCTGCGTCCAAACAGTTTGTTTGCACCGATCCACTGGGGTGAAACCCATGCATCAGCATCCAGCGTAGCGCGTTTGTTCAGTGATGCCCGCGATCCCTTGTCTGGTCAGCCAGAGTTAAAACATGCAGCAGTCAAGGTTGAAAAAGCCAGCTTTGCACATGTCGGTCAGGTATTTTTGCGTGATGACATTTGCCTCGATTTCAGCGAGGGGGCGCCTGGTTACTGGATGAAAGCGCGATTAGACGGTGCCATGCGTTATCAAATTGCCAGCAACGACACTTTGGAACAGACCAAGGCCTGGTTGCGCAGTCAGTTTGACACCCAGTGGGAGTGGTTAGGCAGACAATCCGCTCAAAGCCAGACACTGATTGCATTAGCGGATGGGCAACTGCAGGCTTACTTGCTACTTGGGGTGACGCCTGCCGAGTTACCGGATGAGTGGCTGGTGTCTCTGTTTGCCGACCAGCATCTTCAACCAACCCAATTAGCTGCGCTGTTGCGCCAAACACCCGATGAGGCGTTTTTAAATGGCAAGCTGGTCTGTAGCTGTTTTCAGGTGAGGGAAAAGCCAATCCGTGATGCCATCAGCAGTGGCTGTGACAGCGTCGAAAGCCTGGGAAGAAAGCTCAAATGCGGTACCAACTGCGGTTCATGTAAAACTGAACTGAGCCAAATGTTACGCCAACCTTTCACGGCACAGATCCCTGTGGCGCAAATTGATAATTTAGTCACCCTGGAGGTAAGTAAATGAATGCACCTATGATCAATGCGGGTACCTGGTTTACGGCTCCATGGCAGAAGCTTTGTCGTTTGCCCGGCCAACTAAAAGCCCGATTAGGGAATACGCTTAATGGTGAGGCAGCCTTGTCTGATGTTATTGCTAATGATGCGGGCCAGGGCCAGGTGTATCTGATTGGTGCAGGCCCGGGTGACTGGGAATTGCTGACCTTAAAAGCCTGGCGCTTACTGCATCAGGCCGATGTGGTGCTTTATGACTGGCTGGTGTCAGAAGAATTACTGGCGCAATTACCGCGCACGGTAAAGCCTGTGTTTGTAGGCAAACGTTGTGGTCGCCACAGTTACACCCAGGATGATATTTGTCAGCTGATGGTCAGTTACGCGCAGCAAGGTCTAAAGGTCGCACGCCTGAAAGGTGGCGATCCCAGTGTATTTGGCCGTTTAGGTGAAGAGCTTGATGCCCTGACCGAAGCCGGGATCCCTAATGCGGTGGTACCGGGTGTAACTGCCGCATCAGGTTGTGCCGCCTATACGGGTATTCCGTTAACCGAGCGCGACTGTGCACCTTCAGTGCGCTTTATTACCGCACAGTTTAAAGAGGCGGCACGTCAGCCTGACTGGCAGGAACTGGTGACCTCTGACACGAGTAAGCAACCAACGCTTGTGTTCTATATGGGCCTGACCCGTATTCAACAGATCTGTGATGGTTTGATTGTATCGGGCATGGATGCTGAAATGCCGGTGGCAGTAGTGGAATCGGGCACCACACAGATGCAAAAATTATGTACAGGTACTTTAACCAATATTCGTGACCTGATTGCAAAAGCTGATATTGAAGGACCGGCATTAATTATTGTCGGAAAAGTGGTGACAAAACAGCGTCAAGTTGACTTACAATTACTGCAACACACTATCGGAAGCAGTATTCATGGCAGAACTACCCACTACGTTTAAAGAATATATTCGCATCATTGGCCGCGGCCAGCGTGCTGGCAGAACCCTCACTGAAGAAGAGGCGTTTGCGGCGATGGGTATGCTTATCCGCAAAGACTGCACGCCGGAACAGCGGGGCGCATTCCTGATGTTGTTGCGGGTACGCGAAGAAACGCCAGAAGAAATTGCAGGTTTTGTCAGGGCATTTCGTCAGCATAACCTGGCAGGGCTGGATAGTCTGGGCATAGATCTGGATATGGGCTGTTATGCCGGCAAACGACGCCATTTACCCTGGTTTATTCTGGCTGCCCTGTGTCTTGCCCAAACTGGGCGAAAAGTATTTATGCATGGTACGCAGGAGCCTGAATCCCAGCGTTTATATCTGGACCATGTACTACCTGAACTGGGTATGCCAGTGGCCAGTAATCTTGAGCAGGCCAAGCAAGCGTTAAAAAGCTGGAATATCTGTTACATGCCATTAAGTCAGGTAAATCCAGCGCTGGAAGAAGTCATCCAGTTGCGCGCTCTGTTTGGCTTACGCTCCTGTGCGAATACTCTGGCCAGAATGCTAAACCCTTCCAAGGCTGAGCACAGTTTACAAGGGGTTTTCCATAAAGAAGTGGACAATAAACATCAACATGCCGCCGCTTTGCTAGATGAAGCCAATGCATTGTGTTTCCGTGGAGAAGGCGGAGAACTGGAAATTAATCCAGAACGGCCCGCAACTCTGTGTATTAGTCGACATGGACAACTTAGCACTGTAGAGGTGCCGGCGTTGTTAACGACATGGCAGACAAAGTCAAAGATCCTCGATGCAGGTCAATTAGTGGATTTTTGGACAGGTGATGATGATAGCTTATATGCCCAGCAAGCCGTGGTTGGTACCCTGGCGATCATGCTTGTACTGACAGATAAGTGTGAATGGCTGCAAGCATACGAGCAGGCCCAGCGACTTTGGCAGCAGCGTAATCGCCAATGGCCATTTAGTCTGGATCTTGCCCAACACATCGATTTTTCAACAACCGGGATTATCTCACCTCATTAACTCAATGAAAAAACTATTGTTTTCACGAAATGAAAGGTGAATTTCGAGAACAAAGTGTTAATAGGTCATTACCAAAAGTTAAGATTGAAAATAAAGCAATATTTGCTTTAGATTGTTTTTTAATCAAAACTTATTGTTTATATCTTTCAGAGCTAAATGTTTTGCTTATTTTTAATTAAATCAAAGGCTTATGATTGTTATCGGGCTGTAAAATTAACCTTTTACAGCCTATTTACTTGTCAAATACAAAGATTCCACAGACACATATAGATTTTTCCTTCATAAATTAAGTGCAGGCAACGCTTGCGATTTCAGTAATTGAAATAACGTTAATGGATGAAGGAAAACATAATGATACACACAACACGCAAATTAATGATCGCGTCTGCGATCTCTCTAAGTAGTATGGCAGCAAATGCGCATCTGAATTCAGATGCAGAGGCGGTTGCATACAAATTCGCTGGCGACATGAGTTATTCAAGTTTCTGCCGCGCAGTCGTGGAAGATAATGTGAATATGCTGGTGCGTAGCTTAAACAACAAAGTGGGTACTATTGCCTCAAGCCGAAAAACGGTGTTACAGAAGGTACTATCAGAAGAAGGGATTAAATGCGATGGCCTGAATCTGATTGAATTTTCTGAGCAACGTGAGGCGGAAGCAATCCATGCTTATCTGGCTAAAAAGGCGTAAAACACCTCAACCAGACCCACTCGGCACAGGTAAAGTAGCCTGCTCGTCAGGCTACTTTTTATCCTTCTCATCTTTTTCTTCTCTTTCTTCAGATTGTTAGATTCCTCATTCGCACCAAAAGCGATCGCTTGCACAACATTCGTAGCAATGCTTCTCAATTCGTTTTGTTACATTTCATTAACTCTTTGATATTTAATATTTGTAGAATTGGCGTAGGAGTTGCAATCAAGTTTTAGTTGGTCAGTGCTGTGCACTGCACCAGAGGCGCGACAACGTTACGTGCTGTCATTGGATTTTTACCAAGGGGACACGACGTTGTACTGGTGATGTTGAACCAATGGATGTAGGAGAGTTCGGCATGAAAGGACTAGAGAAAACGGAATTAAACATTGGATATGTAGCGCTCACGGACTCGGCGCCACTGATCGTTGCCAAAGAATGGGGATTTTTTAGCCGATGGGGTTTAGAAGTGCATTTGCATAAGCAATTGTCATGGTCTGGTCTTAGAGACAAAGTGCATGCAGGTTTGCTTGATGCGGCACAAATGCTTGCACCTATGCCTTTGGCATCCTGTCTTGGTTTGGATTCAGAGCCAACAAAGGTGATCACGCCTTTAGTACTGAGTCTGAATGGCAACGCAATAACCTTGTCCGAGAATTTGCATCAGGAAATTCTCACTGTGAATCGCATTTCCAGCGTTACATTACCTATGGCTGCCTATTTATTGAGAGCCGTGGTGGATAAACGTCGTCAGGCAAAATTGCCAAAGTTACGTTTTGCAACCGTATTTCCATACAGTTGTCACTTCTATCAGCTTCGTGATTGGTTAATGGCCGCGAATTTGGACGAGGATGAAGTCGATTTTGTGGTTGTGTCTCCGGTGAATATGGTAGAAGACCTTCAATCCGGAGAAATTGACGGATTCTGTGTAGGGGGGCCATGGAATGCGAAGGCGGTGCGAGCTGGCATTGGTCTGACGGCACTGACGTCATTTGATATTTGGCAAGACTCTTTAGAAAAAGTCCTCGGGATGTTGCAATCTTGGTATGATCTGCACCCCAGAACAGCACTCGCTTTGTGCGCAGCCTTAAAGCAGGCGTGTATGTGGCTTGATTCCGAGCCTACCCGGTTTGAAGCTGCGCGTTTAATGGCCCAACCTCGTTATTTGGCCACTGACCTCGATGTGATTGCGCCATCTTTATTGGGTAGTTGCCTGACGCATCAGGATTTACCTCCGCGCAGTATTCCTTCATATAACCAGTTTTCATCCTGTAAAAATGGTTCGATCAACCAACCGGAATTGGTTCGAGGCGAATGGTTACTCAAGCAAATGCAGCTAGCCGGGCAGGTGTCTGCGGATGATGTACCGCCACATTTTGTCAGTCAGGTATTCCGACCGGACATCTATCAGCAAGTCAAAAATCTGATTGAACGTCAGGAGGCATTTGACCCTTCGTTTTCTTCTCGGGTATTTATGAAGGCACATTGATAGTGCAAAGTTGCACTTGTTTGTATCGACGGCTGTGCGTTGTGAATTTCATAGTTTTGCGTAAGTGTATGAAATGTATGAATAAATAAAATTGGCATTATTGATGCTTTATAACATTTATCCGCAATGCGGGTGCGCTTGAAAAAAACGATAACAATATAAAGAACACTGTGAAGGTAGCGATGACGCTACTGAATAGTAAGGCAATGTAGCCCATACAGACTTTCGTGTCCTGGAGTCTGAATGGGCTTTTTTTTTGCTCAAAATTTGATATCCCGGAGGGAAAAATGTCGAAGCAGCACTTATTGGAACAGCTAAAAAGGAAAGTTGTGAGTATGGGAACCAGCATTGCGGTTATCGGTTCCTTATTCACCATGTCAGCAATATTACCGGCGCACGCCGAAGATATTGGCTGGCCGGAAAAAGAAGAACTGAAGTTTGGTTTTATTAAATTAACCGATATGGCGCCTCTCGCAGTTGCTTATGAAAAAGGCTACTTCGAAGAGGAAGGCTTGTATGTCACGTTAGAAGCTCAGGCAAACTGGAAAGTGTTGCTGGACCGCGTGATTGATGGGCAGCTTGATGGCGCACATATGTTGGCTGGGCAGCCGTTGGGAGCTACCATAGGTTTTGGTACCCAGGCGCATATTATTACCGCTTTTAGTATGGACTTAAATGGTAATGGCATTACAGTTTCTAATGAAATTTGGGAGCAAATGAAGCCTCATGTGCCACAAAAAGATGGCAAGCCGGTGCACCCTATCAGTGCTGAAAGTTTGCTGCCGGTCGTAAATGACTACAAAGCTAAAGGCAAACCTTTCAAAATGGGGATGGTATTCCCTGTATCCACCCACAACTATGAGTTACGTTACTGGTTAGCGGCAGGTGGCATTAACCCAGGTTACTATGCTCCGCATAAAGGTGATACGAGTGGCCAAATCAGCGCAGATGCCTTGTTGTCTGTGACGCCTCCTCCACAAATGCCAGCCACCATGGAAGCGGGTACTATCTATGGGTACTGTGTTGGCGAACCCTGGAACCAGCAAGCGGTATTTAAAGGCATTGGTGTGCCAGTGATCACCGATTTTGAAATTTGGAAAAACAACCCTGAAAAAGTCTTTGGTGTAAGCAAAGAGTGGGCTGATAAATATCCAAATACGCATTTACGAGTCGTTAAAGCTATGATTCGTGCAGCCATGTGGCTGGATGCAAATAACAATGCTAACCGTCCTGAAGCGGTGAAAATTCTGGCGAAACCTCAATATGTTGGTGCCGATGCCGACGTTATTGCCAACAGCATGACTGGCACCTTCGAATATGAAAAAGGTGATAAGCGTGAAGTGCCCGACTTTAATGTGTTCTTCCGCCATAACGCCACCTATCCTTATTACAGTGATGCCATTTGGTATCTGACCCAAATGCGCCGTTGGGGCCAAATTTCTGAAGGTAAGCCTGATAACTGGTACATCGACACGGCGAAAAAGGTCTATCGTCCAGATATCTATGCGAAAGCAGCCCTCGCGTTAATCGCAGAAGGCAAGGCTAAAGCAGAAGATTTCCCTGACTTCGCATCAGAAACGGGTTTCAAACCACCTCAAACTGAATTTATCGACAATGTGACCTATGACGGTACACAGCCTAATACCTATCTGAATAGTTTTAAGATTGGTCTAAAAGGTGACACTCAGCTTTAACCCAAGTGGGGCAGGAGACTGCCCCAAACAGGAGAAATCTATGTCTAAGTCGTTAACATTACCGCAATTACTGGCCAAAGCTCCTGCACTGCGCATTGCTAACTGGCTGGCGTTTGCAAAGAATGCCTTGCTGCCAACTCTGGGTATCCTGCTGTTTTTAGCGATTTGGCATGGTGTAGCTAAAAACATCAACACGTCACTGGGACAATTTCCAGGTCCTGCCCAAGTGTGGGAACAGGTGAATGGCTTGCTGAGTGAGCATCAGGCTCAACGCGAGAAGGCTGCGCTCTTTTATGCCAAGCAGGAAGCACGCAATGCTGAGCGACAGGCCAAAGATCCCAGCTATGTGCCAAAAGTACGGGCTTTTACTGGCGCACCGACATTCATTGACCAAATTTGGACCAGCTTATATACGGTGGCAGTGGGCTTTTTCATTGCTTCGCTGGTGGCGGTGCCAATGGGGATTCTGTGTGGTTTAAGTAAAAGTGCCTATGCCGCGTTTAACCCGGTTATCCAGTTGTTTAAACCGGTGTCACCGTTAGCCTGGTTACCTTTGGTGACTATGGTGGTAAGTGCCTTGTATGTCAGTGATGATCCGATGTTTTCAAAATCATTCGTGATTTCTGCATTTACCGTATCTCTGTGCTGTTTATGGCCGACCTTAATTAACACTGCGGTGGGTGTCTCAAACATCGAAACTGACCTGATTAACGTCAGTAAAGTATTGAGACTTAGCCCAATGGCACATGTGTTCAAAATTGTGTTGCCATCGTCTATTCCAATGATCTTTACAGGACTACGCCTGTCATTAGGCATTGGCTGGATGGTATTGATTGCCGCAGAAATGCTGGCTCAAAACCCCGGACTAGGTAAGTTTGTCTGGGATGAGTTCCAAAATGGAAGTTCTGAATCTCTGGCGCGCATCATGGTTGCAGTGTTGACTATTGGTGCCATTGGTTTGGTTCTGGATCGCCTGATGTTGCTGGTGCAAAAACAGGTGAGCTGGGACAAATCGGCAGTATTACGTTAATCCCGTCAAAGGAGCAGAAACATGAGAGAAAAGCACCATCTCGAACTGACTCAGGTAGGGATTGAGTTCCCTACGCCTAAAGGACCGTTTACCGCATTACAAGATGTTAATCTTAAGATTAATAAAGGAGAGTTTATCTCTCTGATCGGACATTCTGGTTGTGGTAAGTCGACAGTATTGAACATTGTGGCAGGCTTGCATCAGGCTACTACAGGCGGCGTTATTCTGGATAGCCAGGAAGTGCGTGAGCCTGGGCCAGAGCGTGCGGTTGTGTTTCAAAACCATTCTTTGCTGCCTTGGTTAAGCGCCTATAAAAATGTGGAACTGGCAGTTAAGCAAACCAGCAAAGGACGTTCTAAGCAGGAAATTCGCGAATGGGTTGAGCATAACCTGGCGTTGGTGCATATGTCTCATGCAGCAGACAAGCTTCCATCAGAAATTTCAGGCGGTATGAAGCAAAGGGTGGGGATTGCCCGCGCACTGGCGATGGAACCGAAAGTACTGTTAATGGATGAGCCATTCGGGGCTTTGGATGCCCTGACCCGTGCACATTTACAGGATTCCCTGATGGAAATTCATGCGTCGCTGGGGAACACGGTGATCATGATTACTCATGATGTAGATGAAGCCGTTTTTCTGTCAGACCGAATCGTGATGATGACCAATGGTCCTTCTGCGACCATCGGTGAGATTCTGGATATTAATTTACCGCGCCCCCGTAACCGTATCACGCTGGCGGATAATGTGCAGTACAACCATTATCGGCATGAGGTACTGACCTTCCTGTATGAAAAGCAGCGCAAGGTTGAGCCGGTTATCGCGGTGGCGTCGGAGAAGGTCACTAAGGTGGAAGATGCTAAGAAATCTGATGCCGCATAAGTTGACCTAACGCGTTTCTAGCACATACCGCCGGTGCTGTTGCGGCGGGAAGTGCAATACACACACACTTTACATTAACAATGTTACACATTGCGGGCCTTTGTGTGCCCGAAAAACGAGGAACAGCTATGAACACACGTAATTCACTTGTTGCTATCGCGATTGCAATGGCAGTTTGTCCAGCCCTGCAGGCTGAAGAAAGTACATCAGTTGCAGAGGCGTTTGCGGCGGGTAAAACGACATTAGATTTTCGTCTGCGTTACGAAAATGTCACTCAGGATAATGCATTAAAAGATGCTGATGCTTTAACTCTGCGCACTATGCTGAATTACAGCTCAGGCAACTATCAGGGATTCTCTACCACAGTTGAGCTGGAAGACACCCGCATTGTGCTTGGACAGGGTGACTACACTGTTGGCCCGACAGGGTACAATCCTGGTGAGTATTCGGTAATTGGCGATCCTGAGCATACAGAACTCGACCAGGGATATGTTCAGTATGCAGCTAAAGGCCTGACCGTAAAAGCCGGACGTCAGGTAATCACAATGGATAACCATCGATTTGTTGGCCATGTTGGATGGCGTCAGGATAAGCAGACATTTGACGGTGTTTCCGTTAAATATGTGCCCATGCAGGAAGTAACCCTGAATTACGCCTATCTGACTCAACGCAATCGTATTTTTGCTGAAGCTGCGGATTTTGACAGCAAAGACCATTTGCTCAATGCCAGCTACAAAACACCCTACGGTACCCTGACTGGCTACGGCTATTTGCTGGAAATAGACAACGAGACTGACAACAGCCTGGATACCTGGGGCGTCCGTTTCGCAGGTGCGACTGAGTTAAGCGGTACCAAAGTACTGTATGAAGCAGAATTTGCGACACAATCCAGTGAAACAGCAACGACTGATTTTGATGCAGATTATCTAAATCTAAGTATCGGCGCTGTGGTATCTGGCATCACGGCTAAGTTGGGATATGAGTCACTGGGCTCAGACAATGGAAGCTATGGCTTCTCAACCCCTCTGGCAACATTGCATAAATTTAACGGCTGGGCAGATATGTTTCTATCTACCCCTGCAAGTGGTCTGGTGGACACCAGTGTGAGTGTGTCGGGCAGTTTGCTAGAGGGCAGCTGGATGGTGGTATATCACGCATTTGATGCGGATGAAAAAACGGCCACACTGGATGATCTCGGCAGTGAAGTTGACGTGCAGTACACCAAAGCGCTGGGCAAAAATTACTCTGTTGGTCTGAAGTATGCGGCTTATTCCGGTGACAGTGGATACGTTGATACCGACAAGGCCTGGTTATGGTTTGGCGCTAAATTCTAATTTAGTTCGCACGCACCCCTTGCCCGGCACGAAATAGCTTCAAATGGGAGGTTGTTTTGTGCTCCTTTTGCCCGAACAGTTCTCCCTGTTCGGGCTTTTTTAATTCAGTTGAGTAAATTTATCCGGTATCGCAGGTACATTATCGGGTAAGGCAATATCTTCTGGTGGTTGTTTTAGCTTGGGCAGGCTGATTTTTTCATAATCGATACGTTGATAGGGAATCATACTTAGCAGATGGCTAATACAATTTAGTCTGGCTAAATATTTGTTGTCCCCATTTACCCTAAACCAGGGACTGTCAGGCGTATGCGTGTACTCAAGCATAACGTTTCTGGCGTGGCTATAGGCTTGCCAGTGTTCCCGTGACAGCAAATCCATTTGGGAAAATTTCCAGCGCTTCAGAGGATTTCTCAGTCGCTCTTTAAAGCGCTTTTCCTGCTCGTTGGCACTTACCGTAAACCAGTACTTAAGCAGATAAATATCAGAGCGGATTAGCATACGTTCAAAATCAGGGCAGGCACGCAGAAATTCCTGATATTCGGACTCGGTACAAAATCCCATGACTTTTTCGACACCTGCACGGTTATACCAACTGCGGTCAAACAGGACGATTTCTCCAGAAGCCGGAAGATGCTCAACGTAGCGTTGAAAATACCACTGGTCACGCTCGCGCTCGTCAGGCTTACCCAAAGCAACTATTTTAACGATTCGGGGGTTTAGTCGTTCGCTAATCGCCTTAATGACGCCACCCTTACCAGCCGCATCTCTTCCTTCAAACAGAATCACCACTTTCTTCTTTTCGGTGGCTACCCAGTGCTGCAATTGAATCAGCTCGAGTTGCAACTTCTTGAGGTGTTCGAGGTAGTGCTTTTTATCCACTGAAATGGCCAGGTAAGGTGACATTCTTCTTTTATATCAGAAGCCTGTATTAACGACCAGAAAACAGTTAGGACTAATTACGCCCACAGCATTGTTTAAATTTTTTTCCGCTTTGGCACAAACAGGGATCATTACGCCCAAGTTTCACCTGACCTGAGTCATCAAGAAGCTGACCGGCAGTGTATACCCACTTTCCCTGTTGCTTTTCAAATTGAGAACATTCATGTAAACGGAAAAAATCGCGCTTGAGACGATAGCAGGCAATAAACTGTACCGTCGCGGTATTGTCTGAATGTTCGCTAAACCGCTCAACGGTTAAGCCCAGCCACTGACAGTTATCATCATCGTTAGCTAATTCATCGGGGCTAAATTGTGCACGTTGTTCCTGGCCATAGGTTTGCCAGATGTAGTGCCAGTTTTTGGTGACAAACGCGCTGTAACGGGAGCGCATTAAGGCTTGAGCATTTGAGGCCGAGACTTCACCACGTAACAGAGGCTCACAGCAAGCGGTGAAGTTTTGGCCAGAATCACAGTAACAGCGCATGGACGCAACTCAGGTTAACTAAACATAGCGGCATTATCCCTGCAAACAGCGTCAAAAAACAGGGACACAGAGTGTTTTACCAAGGGCCCTGGATCAGATTATCGCACTTGTTTAGACGTGTTTTCAGATTGACGAGTGTGACCTTATATTGGTCACACAGCAGTTTAATGCGCTGCAGACTTACATTATCTAACTTGCATTCTTCTACAAACAACAAACCACATTGACCACTGGTGATGATCTTTTCCATCCATTCAGCCAGCTTACTCGCAACAGGTTTGGGTAAACGAATGGCGTATTGTGTTGAACGATGAAACGCCAATGTGTCGGCTAATAAATACTGCCAGCGTCCAGCCGGTTGGTGATTGCGCGCTTGAACATCATTCAGCCTTTGCTGGTTGAAATAGGGGATATGCTCAACACTGCCAATGCTTTGTGGATGAGTAAGTGCATGTAATGTAGCCATTTTATTTGCCTCTTTCAGAAGAATTACTGAATACTGTTTTTATATACAGTAGTACTGTATAAATGAACATGCAAGTCTTTTTGCATAGTTTTTCGACATATTTTCCAACGCATCAGAAATGGTGCGATCGTGTATTGGCATTTATCGACTGGGTTTAGGGAAGTTTGAGCGAAGCAAATCTTTGTTTACACAGCCTTTACGCTAGATAAGGGGGATTTAGAAATACGAGAGATTGCTTTTTTAGCTAGCCCGCTTTTGAAAGTTTTGGAAAGAACATCTGCTTTATCTGTAGAGATAAAAATTTCTGTCAAATTTGCTAAAAAGTCGGACATTTTTTGGTTTGCCTCTGTGATGTCAAAGGCCAAGGCGTTAAAAGTAAGTCAATAATAAGCAATTCATTTAATTGCGCTTTTACACCAGGGATGGGGAGTGTGGCAGCTGTGAGCCGAAGGCGTTCCCTTATATAAATAGATTGGGGGAATCATGCTCGTAGTTTGGATATTGGGACAAAGTCTGGGTGACCGTTTATTAACGCAGTGCAGTCGCTCTTCTCTTATCAGTGTTGGATTAGTTGCCTTATTAGCGTGGAGTTATCTTTTTAAAGCCAATATAGGACATGTCGTATTCGGCGACGCGACGCAGTTGTCCTGGCTTTTTTTATGGTGTGCATTGGCGATTGCGTTGCAACTTCCCTTAATTAAGGCTGGATGCCAATTTTTTTCTCAATTGCCCCAATTACCCTCTGTGCATGTGGCATCAGTTTTATTTCTAACGGCATATCTGCTGGTTTGGATACTGGCCGCAGTACCTGCCATATGGATTCAGGAACGATATGAACAACCGAGTATGGCGTGGGTGTTTGCGCTGGTGTGCATTTGCGTCGTCTGGCGATATACGCCTGTTTATAAAATCGCGGTAAGCACAACGGTTGTGCCAGCAAATTTTGCAAAGTCTTATTCGACCATGAATATGGTGCTTTGGGGGCTGCGCTGGGGCGCTAAAAACTTACAAATGAACGGACTACTGCTGTATGTCTGTTGTTTTTATGCGGCACACTGTTTATTTTGGCTGGGGACGGCATTGGTTGTTCTCATCGACCATTATTTACATTCTCCACGTCCGAGCCTGACGGCTGCCTTATTACTTTTGGGAATGAATCTGCTGTTGATACAGAGGGTAGGCGCCTTCTGATGTAGTATCGGGAAGTAGCTCGAAGCGCTGTTGATAGAGCTTTTGAAAATAGCTACTGCTACGAAAACCAACCGCTGCGGCAATTTGTTTTCCACTCAGCCTTCGTTGCTGCATTAGCTGATGAGCATGGTCTAAACGTCTGTTTTTCAAATACGTGGCAGGCGTTAACCCAGCATGCTGGTGTAGTTTTCTACGTAGAGTCTTTTCGCTCATATACAGCTTTTCAGCCAAAATCTGACTATTTAGCGATTCCTCGGCAATGTGTTTATCAATGATCTGATTGAGATGTTGAATAAACGGATTGTGCTTTTGCGCAATTTGTACTTTTTGATCAGGAGCAGAACTGGCTTGGCTCATAGGCTTGCGTAATTGGCGTTGTAACAACCAGGGAAGCGCTAGTGCGATGCCGGCAATGATCCCTAAAAATCCTGCGGCCATGGGCCAGACTTTGATGATGGGGAGCACAATGCCATGCTGCCAAACATCATAAATGTGCCAACTTAACTGACAGTCAAAAATAAGTGTGCAGATAATCGCAACCGCACAGGCATATTTGTCGGCGCTAAACCAATACGAGGCCATAAAGAGTAAGTAAAAATTGAGCCCCATTAGGGTGGCAGGCATAAGAAACTGAAACAGATTGCCGGTAGAATGATAGACGTCACTGGGTGAGTGGAGCGGAAGTTCGGACTGTGAGAGGGTGGCGACACCATTTATCTCAAGCAGATGCTGTTTGATTACACTAAACAGAATAACGCCTAAAAGGGTCATTACGATTGGGATAAGTGCCTTGTGGCGTGATATTCGTGCAATCCATTGCATCTCATTTTTCCTGTTGTCGGCGATGTTTGTTTGACGTGCCAGTACAACAGATATGGCATGCTTTCTAGTGTAATCGCGTAAAGACTTAACGCAAGTGTTCGTGGAGCCAGCTAATGCTATTTCGCCATTTATTCTTAGGAAAGGACCGTCGTTTAGACAATTCAACGTGTTGAAAACAGAAAGCCCGCATTGGGCGGGCTTTCTGGACATAGCCATCAACGCTTAGTCGTCACCAAACTCTCGAATAATACTGTTAATGGTGTCTTTGGCGTCGCCAAGGACCATACGGGTATTATCTTTAAAGAACAGTGGGTTATCGACACCAGCAAAGCCAGCGGCCGCAGAGCGTTTTAATACAAATACACTTTTGGCCCGATACACTTCAATCACTGGCATTCCATAAATAGGGCTGCCTTTCATTTCTTTGGCCGCAGGGTTAACTACGTCGTTGGCACCGATAACGATAACCACATCGTAGTTTTCCATGCGCGGGTTAACATCGTCCATCTCATAGAGTAAATCGTAAGGTACATCGGCTTCTGCCAACAGCACGTTCATGTGCCCGGGCATTCGGCCTGCTACCGGGTGGATGGCATATTCTACGGTACAGTTGTTCTCTTCCAGCAGAGACTGTAGCTCACGCACCGCATGCTGGGCTTGAGCAACCGCCATACCGTAACCGGGCACAACCAGCACGGACTGAGCGGCCTCCAGCACGTAAAAGGCATCCTGTGCAGAAAGAATTTTCACTTCGCCTTCGATAACTTCACCCATTTCTACCGGTTTAGCAAAGCCAGATAACAAGACATTCATCAGTGAGCGGTTCATGGCTTTACACATGATGTTGGTCAGGATCAGCCCAGATGCACCCACTAAAAGGCCGGTTACAATCAGGATAGTGTTATTTACTGCCAGACCCGCAGCACATGCGGCAATTCCGGAATAGCTGTTTAACAGCGCGATAACTACAGGCATATCGGCGCCACCGATAGAAATGGTGGCCCAGATACCAAAGCTAAGTGCCAGGGCTATAGAGGCATACAGCCAAACCAGATTATCTGGCTGGGTCACGAACAGATAACCGATTGCGACAAAGCCGAGTAAATGAGCGATGCTCAGTTCACGTAAGCCCGCAAAAATCACGGCTTTGGCATTCATCTTTCCTGACAGCTTCCCCCAGGCGATCACTGAACCTGAAAAGGTAATGCCACCGATTAAAATGGTTAAAAATACAGTCAGAAACACAAACTCACTGGTGGTGGCAAAACTCACCAGATGCATGCCTGTAATGGTTGCCCAACCCAATAGCAATGACGCTAAACCACCAAAGCCGTTGAACAGGGATACCATTTCTGGCATTTGGGTCATCTCGACTTTTTTGGCTTTCCAGGCACCATATGCTGCACCAATCACAAAACCCAGCAGGATCCAGTGAAAATCGATGATTTGCTTATCCAGCAGGGTTACTACAACGGCAACGAACATACCGATCGCAGAAACCAGGTTACCTTTGCGGGCAGAACTTGGGTGGCTTAATAGTTTCAGGCCGATAATGAAAAGGGCCGCTGCAACCACATAAGCAAGGTTGATGATTAACTCAATTGAACTCACCTGTGTGTCTCCTTACTTATTCTGCTTTTTCTTAAACATGCCCAGCATGCGGTCGGTAACCAGGTAGCCACCCACTACGTTGATGCTGGCAAGCGCTACGGCCGCTGTACCCAGAATGGTGGTTAGCCAATTATGGTCGCCTCCAGAGGCTACCAGGGCGCCAACTAAGGTGATGCCTGAAATAGCATTCGAACCAGACATTAAGGGGGTATGCAAAGTGGCAGGGACTTTTCGGATCAGTTCAAAACCCAGCAATGCCGCCAGGAGTACGATAAAAATCAGGTAGATATTTTCCATGACTAGGCTCCTGCGTAGGCGTTATTAAGCATGCTATTGATGATGGCACCGCCATGGGTGATCACACTTTGAGCAAGGATGTCGTCTTCCAAGTCCAGTTTGAACTGACCAGCTTCGTCGTCGAAAAACTCATCGATCAGGTTAAACAGGTTGTTGGCGTACATATCGGTAGCATCTTTGGCCACTTGCTGACTCCAGTTTCCTGTACCTATTACGGTTACGCCCTCCACTGTGGCAATTTCACCTGCGACTGAGCCTTCTACATTTCCACCAGACAGGGCAGCCATATCGACCACAACACTACCGGGCTTCATCAGCGCCAGAGTGTCTTTACGGATCAGCACTGGAGGTTTACGACCAAACAATTGTGCGGTGGTGATCACAATATCAGAATCCGCAATGGCATCGCGCTGGGCATCCTGCTGTTTGGCTTTTTGTTCGTCCGTCAGCTCTTTGGCATAACCATCTTTGGTTTGGCCGGTATCGCCTAAGTCAATTTTTAGAAACTTACCGCCAAGGGATTCAACCTGCTCCGCAACAACGGGGCGGGTATCATAAGCCAGCACATTTGCCCCCATACGTTTTGCCGTGGCAATGGCTTGCAGACCGGCCACGCCAGCACCAATGATAAACACCTTTGCAGGTTTGATGGTGCCAGATGGGGTCATCATCATGGGTGCAATCGACGGTAAATGATTCGCTGCCTGTAGCATCATCACATAACCCGCCAGGCTGGCCTGAGAGCTTAGGGCATCCATTTTTTGGGCTCGCGATGAGCGTGGGATCATTTCTACCGACAAGGTAGTGAGTTGCTGTTTTGCCAACTGCTCAACCAAATCCTGCTGAAAAAACGGGTCAATATGGCCAATTACCATCGCGCCTGCTTTTAATTGCTGGATTTGTTCCGGAGTCGGGCGATTCACACAGGCCAGAACATCGGCACTGGCCAGTTCTGCTGCCAGATCCTGAGCGATGGTCGCTCCTTCTCTGACAAACAGTGCATCGTCAACCCCTGAAAGTTCACCTGCTCCGGCTTCAACCACTACCTGAATGCCTTTTTTGCTCAGGCGCTTCACAGTAGAGGCAGATACGGCGCAGCGTTTTTCAACGGCATAACCGCCAGACTGCTTTGCTTCGTTCAACACTAATATTTTCAACTTGTTCTCCTCAAGTTTTCACGAAACCAGAACTGCCGTTGGATGACCCATTTAAAGGCCTGTTTGTTAATTTATTATTATGGTTATGAAAACAACGTATTATATTTTGCTACCGGTAGCAATGTTTAGGTATATAGCTTTAAGTTATAATTATGATAGCGCCATCATCTGCCCAGAATCGGGGCCGACAAGTGACAGGCTACTAATTCGCCAGCGGTGAGTTGTTAGATGTAAGCATTTGATAAATAAGGCCTGCATCCCTGCTCCAAGGGGTTAATAAAACGGACTGATAGCTAACGCTGATGTTAAATTAACCGATTATGAAGCCACTGACTATATTGTTTTGCTGAGTGCGAGTATAAGGAGTGATGATATTAGTGCCTAGGTGGGATAGTTTCATAGTTGAACTAAATCATCATCTTATCGGCATTTTTGACGATTTATGTCGGAATTACAGTCGATGTACCTTTTTCTTCGCCTTTAAAAATGGGTGAATGCCGTAACAGCATTCATGGCATTACTCCTCTGCAACAGACGCTGAAATTCACCTGATGTGAGTATAAATACGCTGAATAGTGGGGGGAGCGCTCATCTAAAGAGAGCTTTTTTTCACGATTCAGTCATGCAATCTTTCTGATATATGTATCAGGATTTGGGCTGAGGCGTTCTTATGTTAGTGCGTTTGTTCAGATGAAAGGGGCGTAACAGTTTATCTTTACGAAACCATAATAAAATCAAGGCGAGAGACCAATATACTAAAGGTTCGCCGATAGCCGTTTTTTGCGACCACCAGTAATGTAAACAGCCTAGTATAATCGCCAGATAGACCCAGTTATGTAATTGCTGCCAGCGCTTACCCAGGCGTTTTTGCATGTTTTGTGTGGATGTAGAGGCCAGTGCCATCAAAATGAGCAGCGTTGCAAAGCCAGCGGTAATGTAGGGACGTTTGATGATTTCGCTGGCAATGAGTTGCCACTCAAGTTGTAACTCAAACAGGATATAGGTAATCAGATGGCAAAGCGCGTAGGTAAATGCATAAATACCAATGAGTCGTCTTACCCGAATCAGTAATCCTTGCCTGAGCTTTTTCGCCAGCGGCGAAACCAGCAGACTTAACACTAATAAATTGAGTGCACCTATGCCGGTAATGCGAAGCAACGCATCTACCGGATCACCGTCAATATGACCACTAATGGCGGCATAAAATGTCCAGCTAACAGGTAGCAGGGCGCCCAGGTGAATGATCACCTTAAGTAACAGCAAATGCTTTGGAGTTAGGCGTGGTAACGGCAAAAGGCAGTCCTTTTTGGCGAAATAATGAATCTAGTTTACTCGACCGGTTTACTCGGCAGAATATTTCGCCCGGAACATTTGAGGGGTGTCACCCAACCAGCGTTTAAAGGCCCGGCGAAAATTGGCTATATCGGCAAATCCAAGTTGCTGGGCCAGCAGTTCATTGGTTAGACAGCCTTGTTGCAACAGTTGGATCGCTCGACGTCCATTCACTTTATCCTGTAATTTGCTGTAAGCACTACCATGTTGTTTGAGTTTGCGTTTAAGTGTGGCCGGGCTGATCTCTAATTGGTGAGCTAGTTGTTCCAGGCGCAGGTCGGATTGCTGTTCTAACTGTTGTTGTAGCCAGGCCAGAAGTCCGCTCTTTGCTTGCTGGTGAGCAGAGTCAGACACAAACAACTGTTCAAATCCAATGGCGTCAGCATTAATAAAACGCACCTGATCTAATGGTTGCTGAAACTGCAATTGCAGGCCGAGGTAATGTTCATAGTCCTGAATATGGCGCGGACGATCATGACGACAGGCCAAAGCTATTTTCAGGCGCTGACCAGAATTGAGCTTGGCGTAGGCCAATATCGCAGTCAGGTGAATTTCAAGTACCACGGGCCACATTGCGCCGCACCCAATGGCATCCTCAAAATAGCCATGCCACTGGCCCTGATATTGTTGCAGTTGGGTATAGACCAGCGGCTGAGACGGGCAACTGGAAAGCGCAAATTTTCCGAGTGTAAACCCGTGCTGGGCTAACTGGTGGCCAAGTACGAAGCTGTGATCCTGTCCAGGCAGCAGCTTATATAAGCGTTCAATTAACAGCAGTAACTGTTCAGGGCTAATACTTTTATGGCCAAAATCTTCCGGAAACAGTCCTGAACCCCGCAACCATTTATGCAGGTTTAACCCCCGAGCCTGGGCCAGATTCAGCATCGCCTGAGCCAAAGGCAAATCAGGTAATTTACTGTCTCGTTCGAGCCAGTGATTGGCCATATCAGAGGCCCACAGCCACATTCGTTGAGGTATTATCCAGGGCTTCCTGGAGACTTGGGAGCATCGCGGCACCATGCAGATGATCATTCGCCTGACGAATCTTCCAGCGTACATCCAGATGAATACCGGTCAGGCTTTGGTCTGGTTTAAAGGCCTGATGGTTAATGGCATTGCGCAAATGTTCGAGCAGTACTCTGGCCTCAGAATCTTTGGTTTGATTGAGCAGTAATACAAAACGATCGCCAGCATAACGGCATGCAATGTCTGTCTGACGTAAATTCAACACGATGGTATCGGCGACCGAGCGCAGCAGTTCATCGCCCGCTTTTAAGCCGTGGGTCTGATTGATGTGGCCAAAGTTTTGAATATCGACCATCGCGATGCAATATGGCGGTGCCAGTTGTTCCATCTGGCCAAGCAGTTCACGTAAATAGTCCGCCCGATATAAGCGAGTAATGGGATCGAGCATTTGATGCTGACGAAAATCCGCTTCGCGCTTATGCATCAGGCTTTTTAAGGTGAGTTGTTCCTGATGCCAGTAATACAGACCTATGGTCATCAAAATCATGCCCACGGGGGCAGGCAGAGATTCTACCCAATACAGCCATGCATGGGCCTGATCGTAATGCATGACCTCGTCCATCACATCCAAAAGACAGGTGACCATAAAGCAGCTTAAGCCAATGGTTAACAGGTTCGTGACTTGACCTAACGGACGGCTTGCGAGTATGAAAAACAGCCAAACCATGGCCATTAAGGTGATACCTCCTTCACCCACCACATCCAGCCAGTCGATTTGCTGCCAGGTTTTAGCGTCTCCACAGCTCACACTCATGGCGACGGTGCCAAAAGCCAGGGTCAGTACCCAGGTAATCAGACGCGGGTGCAAACGCAAAAAGGATAAATTCATCATTCACTCACTATGGTGGAAGTGGCGTTATGGTAAGCCAGCTATCTAGATGACAACAGGGGTCAAATTAGCTCACATAACTGTACAAGGTGAAACAACCCTGAAAACGCAGGCATAATCCGGAGTCAACTTTACTTTGGTATATTGTTGATTTTAAAATGTTTTTTTGATTTTTTAGCTTAAGGATTGCCTTGTCTATCTGAAGGAAATTTCCACAATGCACACCCTAAGTGTCACAAAATCTTCATAGTACCAGCGTCTGAAATCGCTTTAATGGCCGCAATTTCGAACTGCATCCCCAGTGATGGGGACGTTCATTAGTGACTATAGCGACAACAATAAGGACACCTTATGCATTCTTCGCGCGTTTCTAAACTGACTTTGGCTTGCTCGTTTGCTTTGGCCTGTACTGCAGGTTTATCCGTAAACGCTCAGGCTGCTACCCTGGCTGGTAAAGTTACCAATCAGCAACAAGCTGCCTATTTTTCTGGTGCCAGCCTTACGATCAAAGAGCTTGGTATTACTACCACCAGTCGTAGCGATGGTAGCTACCGCTTTGATAATGTGCCTGCGGGTGAATATACCCTGGAAGTCAATTATCTGGGTTTTGCACCGTTAACTCAGCAAGTGGTCGTCACCGACGCTGATAACGCTCAGTTGCTACTGAAACTAAAAGATGAACGCAGCATTGAAGATATGGTGGTATTCGGGCAGCGCGCCGGACAAGCAGGTGCGATTAATGCGCAGAAAAATGCCGACGGCATTATGTCTGTGGTATCAGCAGATGCCATCGGACAATTCCCGGATCAAAATGTTTCGGAAGCCTTGCAGCGTTTACCGGGCTTATCCATTGAGCGCGATCAGGGCGAGGGGCGTTTCGTTGGCATTCGTGGTATCGATCCTAACCTGAATAACGTGACAATTAATGGCGTAAATGTACCGTCACCTGAAGCTGGTGTGCGCTCGGTGGCACTGGATGTGATCCCGTCAAATCTGGTGGGGTCGCTGGTGGTGTCTAAATCGGTAACGCCAGATATGGATGCCGATGCTATCGGTGGTTCGGTAGAAGTAAAAAGTCTGAGTGGTTTTGATCGCGCCCAGCAAAGCTTTACCTTGAGCGGACAGCTTGCATATAACGAGTTACGTGAACAAACCAGTCCAAAGGTTGAAGCCAGTTACACAGATGTGATGGATTTATCTGGTGGCAGCCAGTTAGGTATTGCCGGTGCCTTAAGTGCCAGTCAGCGCAAATTCGGTTCAGATAATATTGAATCTAACGGCGATGACGAAATTGAACAACGCTACTACCAAATTCAGCGTGATCGCCTGGGGGCTGCTCTGAACCTGGATTTTCGTCCGGATTTCAATAATCAATACTTCCTGCGTACCTTGTATAGCCGCTTCAACGACGATGAATACCGTCAGGCCAATACCTTCACATTTGACGATGAATCTGAAATCGAACGCGGCAGCAAAGACAGGGAAGAAACCCAGGAGATCCTGTCTGTCACGGCTGGTGGAGAGCATCAGTTAGCGGATAGCTGGCAAGTGAATTATCAATTAGGCTTCTCACGCGCCAAAGAAGAAAATCCCCATGCCTTGTATTACACCCTCAAAGCCGAAGAACTGGCTATCGACAGTGATATGCAGGGTAAAATTCCTGAGGTAACTGTTTCCGATGAAGTGAACGATTTTGCCAACTATGAGCTGGACGAAATCTCGGACGAAAGTGAATATGCCAAAGATACTGAAGTCAGCCTGAAGCTGGATATCAGCAAGCACTTGCAACTGGCCAGCATTCCGACGGAAATTAAATTTGGTGGTAAGTACCGTCAGCGCGAGAAAAGTAGTGATGCCATCATTGAGATCTATGATGGTGGTTTTGACGGCATCGATGTCACCTCGCTCGCCACGACCAGCCCGGACTGGTCATTAGGTGATTTTGGACCGGGCCTGGGTCGCAGCGCATTGCGTGACAGCTATCACAACAATGCTGATGTACTCGAACTCGCAGATTTGGACTCAGAAGTTGAATCAAAAGGTGCCAGTTATCGGGTCGACGAAGATATTTTGGCCGCGTATCTGATGGCGACCATGGATATCGACAAACTGCGTTTAGTGTACGGCTTGCGCTACGAGCGCACCGATTTCAGCACGCAGGGGTATAAAGTGTCCCTGATTGAAGACGAAGAAGCCGATGATGAATACGTGGATGCCAGTGCATGGAATGCGGATCGCAGTTACGGCAAAGTGCTACCAAGTGTCAATGCCCGTTATGCCTTTAGCGATAAACTGATTGGTCGTGCTGCCTATACCCAAACCCTGTCACGGCCGAAATTCGAAGATGCCGCTGCCTGGCAGCTTATTGAAGCCAGCACCGAATTTGATGATGACGAAGGTGTGTATGTTACCGAGCGTGAAGCGGAAGCGGGTAACCCTGAGCTGAAGCCATATTTTGCCCACAACATCGACCTGTCGCTGGAATATTATCCTGGCAATATCGGTGTGCTATCGGTGGGGTATTTCCACAAGGAAATTGACAACTTTGTGATTGTCGCGGACGTGGCGGGCACGAGCGGCTGGGAAGGCTATGAAGAGGTCTATCAGCCAATTAACGGTGATAAAGCGACCCTGGACGGTATCGAAGTGTCTTGGGTAAAAAGTTTTGACTCAGGCCTGTTGCTTTCGGCAAACGGCACCTTCACCGATTCAGAAGCCACCAGTTATCTGGACGGTGAAGAATATAAAACCCGTTTGCCAAATCAGTCAGATACCATTGCTAACCTGACCATAGGCTATGAAAGCAACGACTGGAGCTTGCGTTTAACGGGGGCCTATAAGAGCAAAAACCTGGAAGAAATTGACGACGGTATGCTGCGCTATGAACAGGCACACACCCAGATTGACTTCAGTGCTAAGTACTACCTGAACGCGCAAACCCACATCTACTTCAACGGCGTCAACCTGAACGATGAGCCTCTGTATCATTACTTCGATACGCCGTCGAAAAACGCTCAGTACGAAACTTACGGCAGTACCTTTGAATTGGGTATTAGCTGGGCATCATTTTAAGGGGTAACAACGTGAAAGCAGTTAAACAACGTTTTACCTTAACCTCAACCCTGGCAGCGGTGCTGCTGGGGATGGGACTGAGCGGTTGCCAGAGTCAGGATGCGGAACTGGTGCAGGCCGCGCCGCTGGCCTTGCAGGTAACCTCTAGCAGTGATCTGTTCACTCAGGACAAACTCAATGGTCAAAAGGCCATCTCGCTGGGGGATGGCCGCTGGTTGGCAAACAGTGAGAATCTGGGGATTTTCCTGTTTGATCAGCAAGGTATGGTGCTTAGCCAAACCAATGGCAACTATGAAGGGCTGGATATACGCAAGCAGGCTGATGGCAGTGTATATGCGCTGACAGTCAATAAAGAAGTTGGCGCAGCTGAGCTTATGCAGGTAGGTGCGGATAATCAGATCACGTTGGTGAGTCATCTTCGCCTTGAAAGCAGTGTGATTGGTAACCTGTGTTTGTATCAGCCAGAACAGGGCGGCTTGCAGGCATTGTTGCTGACTGCGGATCATCACCTGGAACAGCGACTACTGTTAGATGAACTGGGCAATAACGGTAACAATTTGCTGATCCGCCGTTTACCTGCACCACCACACAGCAGTGCCTGTGTGGCCAGCGATAAACAGGACGTGCTTTTCGTCGCAGAAGAAGCCATCGGCGTGTGGCAATATCCGCTCAACCCCGAACGTAACCTTAGCCGTGAAGCCATTGCCATGGTCGCTCCCTTCGGTGAGCTAAAAGGTGAAATTAAGGACATCAGTTTACTCGACGATGGCAGTGTACTGTTGGCCTTGCCGGATATGAAAAAACTGGCGGTGTATCGCCAGCAGCAAGACGGATGGCAGGGCCAGTATCTGACAACTGGCGCAGAGACGGCGCCGGAAAGCGTGAGTGGCGTATTTAGCGGTAATCAGCTGAATTTGAGCTGGTTTGACGATGCCAGTGATCGTTATGTGACCAGCAAGATTGTGCTTGCCCCGCTGGCACAAGCAGACATGGATCCCAGCATCCCAGCTGTAAAGGCCAGAGTTGAAACCGCACCCGTGAGTCGCTTTGGGGATGCGGCGGACGATCCTGCTATTTGGGTCAACGCGAAGCAGCCACAACACAGTCGCATTCTGGGCACAGATAAAAGTGCAGGCCTGTATGTGTTTGATCTCAATGGTAAGCAAACCCAGTTTATTAACAGTGGCCGTATTAATAACGTAGATATCAGTTATGGTTTTAGCTGGCAGGGTCAACGTATCGATTTAGCCGCTGCCAGTAACCGTACCCGTAACACTTTGTCACTGTATGCCATTGATGGAAAGGGGCAGGTTACGGCGTTACCTGAAGTACCCACAACTCTGCCGGATGTCTATGGTTTGTGTAGCTACCGCTCGCCTGTGAGTGGTGAACACTTTGTGTTTGTGAATGATGAAAGCGGCCGGGTGCAGCAGTACCATATTGTCGCCAACGGCGATGCTATTAGCGGTGAAATGGTACGAGAATTCAAACTGGATTCGCAACCTGAGGGCTGTGTGGCGGATGAGGTCACCCAAACCCTGTATGTAGGTGAAGAAGATGTAGCCATCTGGCAAACCTCGGCGGAGCCAGCGGGCGGGCCAGTGACGCGCCTGACAAACGTGGATAACCAGATACTGTTCGACGATATCGAAGGCCTGAGCATCTATCAGGGGGAGAAGCAGCGTTATTTGGTGGCGTCCAGCCAGGGCAATGACAGCTATGTGCTTTACTCCTTGCCGAGCGGTGAATTCGCCGGACGTTTCCAGGTGACCGCTAATTACGCCAAAGGCATTGACGGAGCTTCTGAAACCGATGGTCTTGCTGTTAGTAGTGCTAATTTGGGCGGTGAGTTCAGTCAGGGCTTACTGGTGGTGCAGGATGGCCGCAATGTGATGCCGGATCAGCCGCAAAACTTTAAGCTGATCAGCTGGCAGGATATTGCTGAAAAACTCGGTCTGCCTCAATAACATGAGCATACATACAAAAAGCGGCCAAAAGGCCGCTTTTTTATGCGCTTTAAGACCATTCTTAATGGTATTAATTCATGTCCGCGCCGCAGGATTCACGCACTACCAACTCTACTGGCATCAACATTGGCTCTACGCTTTTTCCGCTAATCAATTTAATCAGCTTATCCACCAAAATTTGCCCGGCGGCTTTGGTATTTTGTTGAACTGTCGTCAGTTTCGGGCTGGAGAAACCTGATACCGGAATATTGTCATAACCCACGACTGCGATATCTTCCGGCACCCGAATTCCTTTATCATGCAGGGCCTGGATCACCCCTAATGCAATTAAATCACTGGCACAGACAATGGCGTCAAGTTTGCTGTTTTCTGCCAACAACGCGTTTGATGCTTCGTATCCCGAGGCCTCGGTGGAAATGGCATCTAACTGTCGGAAATCCTGAATACCAACGCGATTTAATGCGTCTTTAAAACCCAGATAACGGTTCATAAATTCGGGTGAACGGTTATCCGCTCCGCCAACAAAGGCGAACTGGCGTCGTCCCAGGATCAATAAATGGTGGGTGATATCAAAGCCGCCCTGAAAGTTGTCACTGCCAATGGCCAGACCTGGGTGCGCCACATCGTGGGCCCCCCAGCGCACAAAGTGCGTGCCTTGTTCTTCTAACTTTTTAAGCTTATCGCGGTACTCGACAAAATCACCATAGCCCAACAGGATCAGGCCGTCGGCCTTATTGGTATCTTCAAAATCTGCATGCCAGTCATCACTCAGGTTCTGAAATGATACCAGTAAATCGTAGCCGGCCAGGGCCGATGCACGGGTAATACTGCCAAGCATGGACAGGAAGAAGGGGTTGATCAATGAATCATCTGATGTCGGATCTTCAAACAGCAAAAGTGCTAGCGTACGGCTTTGCTGCTGTCGCAAATTGCTGGCGTTTTTGTCGACCTTGTAATTCAGTTCAAGGGCGATCTGTTTGATCTTCTCGCGGGTTTCCGGGTTCACCAATGGGCTGTCACGCAGGGCGCGAGATACAGTGGATTGGGAAACGCCAGCTTTATGGGCGATATCAAATGAAGTCGCTCTAACTTTTATGCTCATGCAATGAATACATACTTGTTGTTATTTTGTTAACAACTCCAGTTTATACACCAAAGTTGCCATAAGGTCTTGCTATTTTACTGAAAACTCAGCCGAATGTGTTGATTTTGTTTTATCTAACTAGTTGTTTTATAACTGTTCGTTTAATGGGCGTTTCGCCTTTTTCGAGTGGGCTTAGATGACATTTATGCTGCAAAAAGGATTTAGCCTGACGCGCATAATGCTATAATGCCGCCAATTTTTTCGATTTTATCATCCACAGGGGTAGTCTGAATGGCCGAGACTGAAATTCGTCCGACCAACTTTATTCGTCAAATCATTGATAAGGATCTGGCAGATGGTGTGCACAGTTCGGTGCATACGCGTTTCCCGCCTGAGCCGAATGGTTATTTGCACATTGGTCACGCTAAATCCATTTGCCTGAACTTCGGTATCGCACAGGATTATCAGGGCCAGTGTAACTTGCGCTTTGACGACACTAACCCTGAAAAAGAAGACATCGATTACGTCAACTCTATTATGGAAGACGTAAAATGGCTGGGTTTTGAGTGGAGTGGTGAGGTGTGCTATTCCTCTAACTACTTCGACAAACTGCACGGTTATGCCAAAGAGTTGATCAACAAAGGCCTGGCCTATGTGGATTTCTCGTCTCAGGAAGCGATGCGTGAAATGCGCGGAAACCTGAAACAACCTGGCACAAATAGCCCATACCGCGACACGTCGCCGGCTGAGAATTTGTCATTGTTCGAAAAGATGACTGCCGGCGAATTTAAAGAAGGTGAGTGTGTTCTGCGCGCCAAAATTGATATGGCGTCACCCTTTATGTGTATGCGCGATCCGGTGATTTACAGGGTTAAATTTGCCCATCACCATCAAACCGGTGACAAATGGTGTGTGTACCCTATGTACGATTTCACCCACTGTATTTCTGATGCGCTGGAAGGGATCACGCATTCATTGTGTACGCTGGAATTCCAGGATAACCGTCGTTTGTACGACTGGGTGCTGGAAAATATCACCATTGATTGTGTGCCGCGTCAGTACGAATTTTCACGCCTGAACCTGGAATACACAGTTTTGAGTAAGCGTAAGCTGATCCAACTGGTAGAAGAACATCACGTTGCTGGCTGGGATGATCCGCGCATGCCAACGATTGCCGGGCTACGCCGTCGTGGTTATACACCAGAGGCCGTGCGCGAGTTCTGTAAGCGCATCGGTGTGACCAAAATGGATAACATGGTGGAAATGGGCATGCTGGAAGCCTGTATTCGCGACGATTTGAACGCGAATGCTCCGCGCGCCATGGCCGTCTTGGATCCGGTGAAAGTGATTATTGAAAACTTCCCTGAAGGCGAAATAGAGACGCTTACTGCTGCAAATCACCCAAATGATGACAGCATGGGCAGCCGTGACATTCCTTTTACCCGTGAACTGTATATTGAAGCGGAAGACTTCCGTGAAGAAGCGAACAAAAAGTTCAAACGTCTGGTACTGGATAAAGAAGTGCGTTTACGTAACGCCTATGTGATCAAAGCCGAGCGCGTGGAAAAAGACGAGCAAGGTAACGTGACCACCATTTACTGTAGCTATGATGCCGATACCCTGGGTAAAGATCCTGCTGACGGCCGCAAGCCTAAAGGTGTGATCCACTGGGTGAGTGCCAGCCATGGTGTGCCTGCGGAAGTACGGTTGTACGACCGTCTGTTCAGCGTTCCTAACCCGGCTGCAGAAGACGAGTTTACTGCCAGCATTAATCCAGAGTCTCTGGTGTGCATGAATGCGGTAGTTGAACCTAGCCTGGCGGAAGTGGCTGTTGGTAAAGGCTATCAGTTTGAGCGTATGGGCTATTTCTGCAAAGACAAAGCCAGCAGTGCTGACAAACTGATCTTTAACCGCACGGTTGGCCTGCGCGACAGCTGGGCTAAAATCGGCGAATAGCGTCAACGCTGCATACACAAAGGCCTGCAATTGCAGGCCTTTTTTGTGTCAGGGGTTGTTTAGGGGAGGGAAGTGGCGAGGGACTGGTGCTGGCTCACCAATGCTTCCAGTGTTGAAACTAATTCTTTACCAGCCTGCTTAGCGGGTAAATCGTCTTTACTGGCTTTAATGCCGGCGATGTCAAAGCGCATTCGGTCTTCGATACCGGCAAAGGCCATCGACCAGTCACTAAAACCTCGATTTTCGAGGGGTTCGAAATGCAGTACCGTCACTTCATTATGACGGCCATCTAATTGAATAATTTCGAAAAGTTCTTCCAGGTGCTCCATTTCGCCCTCAATCACCTGGCAGAAATATCCTCCTGAGTATAACAAAGCGCCGGTAATCTCCAGGCGCGGATTATTACGCTGGGCGGCGGTCAGAATATCGTTGACCTCTTGTTTCACGGTATCCAGGTCACCCGGAATTTTAGCTTTGCTGATATAGGCAAGATGATAGAGTTCTGTCATGGTTTATTCTCCTAAACAGAAGCGATTGGGAATGATTGATATAAACTCAGTCACATCCAGTGGATGAGAGAAGGCAAACCCCTGCATCAGTCTCGCACCAGCCTGCAGTAAAAGAGTGCGTTGGCTTGCATGTTCAATGCCTTCAACAATGGTGTTGATATGTAATATGCTGGCGATTGAAAACACCAGCCGCACTAATTCCATGGCTTTGGCCGACGTTTCCGCATCCTGAGAGATAATGTCGTGAATAAATGAACGGTCGATCTTCAGATAATCGAGGGGCATTTTTTGCAGTTCGGTTAATGAGGAATAGCCAGTACCGAAATCATCCAGACATATTTTGCAGCCCAGACGTCTTACTTTGTGCAGTGTTTCTAACATAATGTCGGTGACAGATTCACTTTCCGTGATTTCCAGTTTCAGACATTCAGGAGGCAGGCCAGAATCTGCCAAGGCTATCTTTATGGTCGCAAGCAAAAAATCGGGCTGCATGATTTGCACCGGGCTGATATTGACACTCACAAACAGGCGTTGCTGATTAGCGAGTAGTGGCCAGGTCATGGCATCGGCACAGGCACGTCGGAGTACCCAGGCTCCGAGTACTTCAATTACATGAATCGACTCGGCTACTGGAATAAAGTTGGCCGGCGGTACCAGACCACGCTTATTGTGCTGCCAGCGGATCAGGGCTTCAGCACCGACCATTTGATGTTCAACAGCGTCAATAACCGGCTGATAATGCAGTACAAATTCTTTGCTGTATAAGGCCTTATGTAATTCCGTGGCATTAACCGTGAGGGCAACCCGCAAGTCGTTTTCCAGGTTGTGCTGAGACTTGGCATCCATCACCATTTTCGGGTCGTAATAGGTCACTTTGTGTTGCAGAACCTTAGAGCGATGCAGAGCGATTTCGGCTCCGTTAAGTAATTCAATGGCATTCATCGCTCCTTGTTGAAGAGACGATACGCCAATGCGTATGCCCAGGACGATGATTTGACCTGACACCGCGATAGGGCGTTGAACAAAATCTAGTAACCGGTCGATGGTGTCTATTTGCTGGTCTGCATGCTCAAACAAGAGGCCAAAGTGGTCGCCGTGCATGCGCCCAATTAGCAGCGCATCAGAAAAGGTGAGGGATAAACGCTTTGCTACCAATTTAAGAATTTTGTCGCCGAGTTCATTGCCCATTCCTGCATTTACATTCCCAAAGCGAGAAATTTCTATGGCGGCCAAAAACAGGTTATCGATACTGTTTTCTTCGACTTTTCGTTTGGTCTGATGCTGGAATTCGATCCGGCTTAGTACACCGGTTAACGTGTCTGAGGAGGTGGCATCGGGGCTGCGCATGGTTTGTCACATCCTTAATGGCAACAGGTTGAGTTCCTTTAATCAATCAGTATAGAAACAAATGTTGTGCTTTGCCGGAAGTCTGTGAAATTCAATGAATGTGGCAAAGATGATCTCCGAACAAGAGACTTGATCTAGACTTATGTGACGGATTTATCGGGAGTTTAGTTTTGATATGGCAATGTAGTTCCGAATTTATCTTTCCCGTTTAGTTAAAGGAGAGTCTTATGACGCAGGAAAAACCATCGTTTATTGCAGAGTTCTTTCAAAAGGAGTCTGCTGGAGGCATGGTGCTTTGCGCAGCTGCCATTATTGCAATTATCATCGCCAATTCCCCACTTGAACCTTATTACGAGTTATTGCTGTCTACACCGATGGAGATTCGGGTTGGCGCGCTAGAAATCGCTAAACCACTGCTGCTTTGGATCAATGATGGTTTGATGGCGATTTTTTTCTTCCTCATTGGCCTGGAACTTAAACGGGAGCTAATAGAAGGCGAGCTTGCTGACAGACGCAATATTATTCTGCCGGCGGTGGGTGCAATAGGCGGCATGGCAATGCCTGCCGTGATTTATCTGGCCTTTAATCACCAGGACCCGGTGTCCGATAATGGCTGGGCTATTCCTGCGGCTACCGATATTGCCTTTGCTTTGGGGGTGTTGGCCTTGTTGGGATCTAAAGTGCCTACAGCATTAAAGGTGTTTATTACCTCCTTAGCTATTTTTGACGATGTTGGCGCCATTATCATCATTGCGCTGTTCTATACCGATAACCTGTCGATTGAAGCGTTAGTAGTGGTGATCATGTGTTTACCCATCCTGTTTTATCTCAATAAAACGAATGTGGTTACGAAAAGTCCTTATGTATTAATCAGTATAGTCGTGTGGGTGGCGACGTTAAAGTCAGGTGTGCATGCGACGTTGGCCGGAGTGTTGGTGGCAATGTTTATTCCCATCCGCAACGAAAACGACCCACATGATTCCCCGTTAAAAGTGCTGGAACATGATTTACATCCCATCGTTACCTATTTTGTTTTACCTGTGTTTGCCTTTGCTAATGCAGGTTTGAACGTCACCGGTGTAACGAGCGAACAGTTCTTTCATGGGGTGCCAATGGGCATTGCTCTGGGCCTGTTTTTTGGCAAACAAATTGGGATTTTCGGCTTGTGTTATGTGTGTATTAAACTCGGGTTTTCCAGTTTGCCGAATAAAATGACCTGGACGAGTCTGTATGCTACTTCAGCCTTGTGCGGCATCGGGTTTACCATGAGTTTATTTATTGGTTCGTTAGCGTTCGAGCAAACAGGGGCTCAGGTCTTGTTTGATGAGCGGCTGGGGATTTTGTTAGGCTCGATTTTGTCCGGCATCTTCGGCTACTGGCTGCTGAACCGCTGTTTAGAGCAGGCTGCGACCAATCAGTGAAAAAGGTCAATAAGAGCCCGATAGGGCCCTTATGATTTAACCCAATTATCCCTGTGCTTTAAGCGTCTGCCCGGTGACAGCCAGACTGTCTTTACCCATCAGGTACAAGTACAAGGGCATAATATCTTCAGCGGTTTTTAGCCCTAATGGATTTTCGGCAGGATAGGCTTTAGCGCGCATGCTGGTTCTGGTTGCACCAGGGTTAATGCAGTTACAGCGCAGTCCCTTGTTCTCGTATTCGTCAGCAATGACCTGCATCATGCCCTCGGTGGCGAATTTAGAAATTGAATAGCCCCCCCAATATGCCCGGCCTTTATTGCCGACACCCGAAGACGTGAAAATCAGGGAAGGATGGGGCGCCTTTTCCATTACAGGTAACAACGCCTGCGTCATCAACAACTGAGCCGTCACATTGACCTGCATAATGTCGCGAAATTCCTGTTCCTTAATTTGGGTAAAAGGACATAAGTCGCTAATGATGCTGGCGTTATGCAACAGGCCATCGAGGCGGCCAAATTGTTGTTCTATGGTCGAGGCCATGTCCTGATAATGCTGGGCGGTTGCCCCCGCCATATCTAACGGCACTATTGCAGGTTCAGCCCCTCCTGCGTTAATAATAGCATCATAGGTTTGCTCAAGTTTACTGACGGTTCGACCCAGCAGAATGACGGTGGCTCCATGTTGGGCATAGGTGAGCGCCGCCGTTTTGCCAATGCCATCTCCGGCGCCTGTTACTAGGATGATGTTATCGGCGAGCAGATCAGTAGGAGCGCTATATTCAAACATTTGTATCAATATCCTTGTTGGGCTTACTGGCATTGTAACACTGATGCGACCTGATTTACTGTGTTGATGCATTGGTCGAATACTGAGCATGAACTTACATTATGTTAACAAACCTTTGCAAAACTCTAATAAAGTCAATAATATTGGTTTAACAGTAACTGGTCATACTTGTTAACACGCAACTTACTTATGCAGGAGTATGCAAGGTATGGCCTGGACATGGAACACCTACTCAGTTTGGGAAAACAATAAATCACATTACTATGGATTGTTGGAGATAAAATGAAAAAACTGTTACTTAGCACCAGTGTGGCAGCCGTCTTCGGACTTACCGCTTGTTCGGGAGACGATATCAGTGATTTGCAGCAAAATACTGATACGACGACGCCTTATGCACGCATCATTTATGATCCTTCCGCAGGCGACCTCAATATCCCCAACGATCTTGTGATGTTGCCGGATACAGATACCGAATCTGGCTATTATCTTTTTGACTTCACCCTAAATACAGAAGGTGATGATACCTTTGATCCAAGCAATCCTGAGCATGCATTGACGGGATTAGACGGTTGGTCGACAGAACATCCTTTTACGATCGATATCGATTTGCCAGATGGTCTGGATATTGACGCCAGTTCATTGGGCAGCGGCGTGATCCGTATTTTCGAAGCGACACAGGCGTTGGAAGGTACTTCCACTACCTGTACCACCATTGCCAGCGCGATTGGGGCGCCAGGCGTACCTTGCGAAGTGGGTGAAGAGCTGACTTATGGCGTCGACTTTATTACCACCTATGCACAGGATGGCTCAGGTAGCATTAACGTGATCCCGTTAAGCCCATTAAAAGCGGCGCAAGGTTATCTGATGGTGGTGACCGATGCATTACTGGACACCGAAGGCCGTTCCGTAAAAGGTTCGACGACCTGGGATCTGGTCGCACAGGATCCTGACGAATTACCTTTATCCAGCGAAAGCCAGTTATTGTTACAGAACATGGTGGATATCACCCTGGATCTGTTGGGCGGTGAAGGCATTGAACGTGAGACTGTTTCCTATGCTGCATATTTCACGACCCAGTCGGTCGGTACTGTGCTGGGAACGCAGAAGAAATTGGCGATTGCGCCTTATGCGACCGCCTTTGCCACTGTGTATGCTTCAACGGGTGACTTAGCTACGGCAGCTGCTGCCGCAAAAGCGTATTTGCCATCGGTTTCTGTCACCGAATCGTCAGCGGGGGATACGCCGTTCGATGTACTGAAATCATCGGTGATTGATTCAACAACCTTGGCTGCATTAAGCACCTACGGGCTGGATACCTGTGCAGGCCTGGTTGCCGGTATGAGTTCTAGTAATGCCACTATCCAAGCCACTGCAACGGCAACGTTCTCAAAGGTTACGTCATTATGTATGGCTGACTTATACGGTGGTAGCGTTGATTTACCTTATTATTTGAGCACGACCAATCCGACTGGCGACTGGTGGGAAGCAGCTTGTACTAATGGGGCAATGCTGTCTGCGTTAGGTGAAAGCGGAGTGACATCTCTGATTACTGCAGGTGCCGTTGGTGCAAACAATACTTATTGTCAAACGGCTTCAAGTGGCAGCTTATATGATTTGAATTTGGCGGCATTGGGTATTGATGACCCGCGTTTCCCGACCAAATATAACCCGATCCTGTTGGCCAAAGGCGAAAACAGCGACGGTACTGAAACCATTCCTGTTCAAATCACAGTGCCCAATACCAGCATGTTGGCGTTGGCTGGCGTAACCCTTACTGAGCCTGCGGCAGGCTGGCCAGTGGTGATTTTACAACACGGTATTACTGGCAATAAGGAAACCATGCTGGCAATCACCGGGGCGTTATCTATGGCCGGTTTTGCGACTGTGGCGATTGACCTGCCACTGCATGGCGAACGCGGATTTGTGATAGACGGCACAGTGGTTAATGCGACAGATGGGTATGGTGGCTCAGCGACCGATTACCTAAACCTGTCCAGCCTGCTAACAGCAAGGGATAACCTACGTCAGAGCATTCTGGATATCGTCGTGTTGCGTTTAGCCTTAAATGCCATTGCTGACTCGACGGATAGCGTTAATATCGATCCGAGTAACGTGTCTTTCAACGGTATTTCACTGGGGTCCATCGCTGGTATTGGTGCAACGGCGCTTGCCAATAACACTCTGGGAGATTCTCTGGCAGATTTTGACAACATGTTTGCTATTAAAGCTGCGTCATTCTCTGTGCCGGGGGGCGGTATTGGTAATTTCCTGATGGAGTCCGACACTTTTGGTCCGGTAATCAAAGGTTCGCTGCTGGCTGCATCATCTGAGGATTTTGTGACTGCACTGACTGCCTATATGCAGGCAAATAGCTACACGGAAGCCACCAGTGATGTGATTGCTGAATTCTATCCGCTTTTCTATGCGGCGCTGGATGACGATCAGCAGGCAGAAATTGATGCTACTTTCACCAGCTTCGGTTTTGCGGCGCAGACTATGCTTGATGCGGGCGATCCGAATAATTATGGTGCATTGCTGGGCAGCAATACGCCTGTGCATTTAAGTGAAGTGGACGGCGATTCCGTTATTCCTAACACTACTACGTATCCATTGGCAGGTACCGAGCCTCTGGTGGGTATTATTGGTTTGGATCGTGTGGTTAGCACAGTTTCAGCAGCGTCTGGTGAAACGACCTCTGGCTGGGTGAAAATGGCGGAAGGTTATCATGGCTCGCTGTTGTCACCTTCTGTGAGTGCTGATGCCACGACAGAAATGCAGAAACAAGTGGCGACTTACCTTGCTACGGGTGGTCAAACCATCCTGGTAACAGATGAATCCGTGGTGTCTACGGACTAATTGAATCTGTTATCAAAACAGGCCAGGTGTTTCACTTGGCCTTTTTTTTGTTTACAGTGCCCCCATATCCTATCTATCTGAATTTGCGGAGTAACTTTTTTGGAATTTTTGTACGAATACGGACTGTTTTTAGCCAAGGCCGCAACCTTGGTGATCGCTATTTTGTTGGTGGTTGGCGGCGTTATCGGCCTGGCGAGTAAGCAGAAAGGCGGTAAAGGCCATTTGCTGATTGAATCTGTCAATGACAAGCTTGATGACATTGCGGAGCAAACCCGCGCATTGCTGCTGACCAAAGACGAGCTTAAAGCGCTTCATAAAGAAGAGAAGAAAAAGGCTAAGCAGGCGAAAAAAGATGAGAAAAATAAACCGGAAGAAAAAGACACCTCCCGTTTATTTGTGATCGATTTTAAAGGCTCCATGGATGCCCATGAAGTTGAGCGTTTGCGTAAGGAAGTCACAGCCGTACTGCTGGTGGCGGATAAACAGGACGAAGTGCTGGTCAAACTTGAAAGTGGCGGCGGTGTCGTACATGGATACGGTTTGGCTGCATCTCAGCTTCAGCGTCTTAAAGATGCCGGTTTAAAACTGACTGTGTCGGTAGATAAAGTGGCTGCCAGCGGTGGCTACATGATGGCGTGTGTGGCTGATGAAATACTGGCTGCGAACTTTGCCATTATTGGCTCTATTGGCGTAATTGCGCAATTACCTAACTTTAATAAGTTACTGAAACGCAATGATATTGAATTTGAACAGCACACTGCAGGTGAGTTTAAGCGTACTCTGACGGTGTTTGGTGAAAATACTGATGCGGGCCGTGAAAAATTCCGTGAAGAGCTCGAAGACGTGCACCATATGTTCAAAGATCATGTTGCTGCGCATCGCGCCAATATGGATATCGCCAAAGTTGCTACAGGTGAATACTGGTATGGCAACAAAGCGTTGGAATTAGGGTTAGTTGATAAACTGCAAACCTCTGATGACTATTTGTTGCAACAATACAAAGAAAAGCAGGTCTTTACGGTGAAATACGAGGGCCCGAAAAATCTGGCAGAGAAGCTGGGTAAAGCGGCAGCCGTAGGCGTAGAAAAAGGTCTGATGGGACTGTGGCAAAAAAGTCTGCATTATTTTAAATAACCTGGCGCTTTGTCGCTGATAAAACCGTGGACAGCCTTTTGGCTCTTCACGGTTTTTTTATTGCTGTTTATAGCATTTACCCCCGTTTTATACCTCTTTTCGGCCATTGTTTTCCTTACTCCTACGTGCTGTTTGTCCATAAATATGGGTGATTTTTTGCGCTTTATTCAGGATCAGCTATAGCTAAAAGGGCATAGTTAATTTTGATAACCAATATTTGCTCGCTTAATACTTGATGTTGTTAACAAATGCTATGCTCCATATTGGGTTCGCCAATGCCTCATATTGGTTTTGCAACACCAAAGAGCCTGAGAATAACTATTAGAAAATGGAAAACTCTATGAATACATCACTCTCAACATTAAGTCGTAGTATCAAGCTGCTTATGGCAGGTTCTTTATCTGTAGCAGTGATCACCCCTGGTTTTGCACAGCAATCGCCGAATGCTGACGAACAGGTAGAAAAAATCGCAATTGTGGGTAGTCGCGCAGCCCCTCGCTCTGTCGGTGACTCAGCTGTGCCGCTGGATATTATCGGAGGCGATGAATTTGCCAGTCAGGGCGCCACCGATATCGACAAAATGATGATGGCGACAGTGCCATCTTTTACCGTGAACGAACAACCGATCAACGATGCGTCAACCTTGGTACGTCCAGCCAACTTACGTGGTTTAGCGTCAGACCAAACTCTGATTTTGGTCAATGGCAAGCGTAAAAACCGCTCAGCTGTTATTACTTTTCTTGGGGGCAGCCTCTCGGATGGGGCTCAGGGCCCGGATATTTCAACCATTCCCACGATAGCCTTGCGTCAGGTCGAAGTATTACGTGATGGTGCTGCCGCTCAGTACGGGTCAGATGCGATTGCCGGAGTCATTAATTTTGCGCTGAAAAATGACTCTGAAGGTGGCTCATTCGAAGCCAGATACGGCTCATATTATGAAGGCGACGGTGATATGTACCAAATCTCGGGTAATGTTGGTTTGCCATTATCAGACGATGGTTTTGCTAACCTGAGCTTTGAATATCGCAGCGCAGACCCGACTAGCCGAAGTGTTCAGCGCCCCGATGCGCAGGCGCTGATTGATGCTGGCAACACCTATGTGCCAAATCCGGCCCAGATTTGGGGAAATCCGGAAATCAAATACGATTACAAAATGCTGATTAATACTGGCTTAGAAGTCGGTAAAAACAAAGAAGCCTATATGTGGGGCACCTGGGCCGAACGTGAGGTTGAAGGCGGCTTTTATTATCGAAATCCTCATACGCGAGGTGGCGTGTATTCCAATGATGATGGCGCTACCTTGCTTGTGGCGGATTTAACTGAGGATATGAGCGGTAATTGTCCCACTATCAGTATTGGCGATAACGTATTGACCGATTCTGTGTATATCAATCAGGTTGCAAACAACCCGGATTGCTTCTCTTTTAATGAGATTTTACCAGGGGGCTTTACGCCTCGTTTTGGCGGTGTGGTATTTGATGCCTCGCTGGTGATGGGGACAAAAGGCACATTGGATAATGAATTGTCCTACGACATCAGTGCAGCTATCGCCCGTAGTGAAGTGGAATTTTCGATTAAGAATACGATTAACCCCTCATTGGGCGCGGAATCACCCACAGAATTCTCACCTGGCCAGTACAACCAGATTGAGAAAAACCTGAATCTGGATTTGTCCTATCCACTTGAAGTGGGATTATATGAACCGTTGAATCTGGCCGGTGGTTTAGAGTGGCGCCAGGAGCGTTTCGAGATCCTGGCTGGTGATCCTGAATCCTACGAGGTAGGGGATTTAGCGGAGCAGGGCTTTGGAATTGGAAGTAATGGTTTTCCTGGCTTTAAACCCGAAGATGCTGGCTCCTGGAGTCGCAGTAATATTGCCGCGTATGTTGATGTTGAGGCACATTTTACCGAAAGTTTGATGTTAGGTGCGGCCGCTCGCTATGAAGATTTCACCGATTTCGGTTCGACCTTCAACGGAAAACTGGCGGCGCGCTGGCAGATGACAGAAACTCTGGCACTACGTGCTGCGGCAAGTACGGGCTTCCGTGCTCCGACAGTAGGACAGAGCAATGTACGAAACGTCTCTACCGCGTTTAATAACGGCAAATTGCAGGATCAGGCGACGTTGCCGCCAACTCACCCCATTTCAGTGCAAAAAGGCGGTAAAGCCCTTGAACCGGAAGAGTCGGTAAACTTGAGCATTGGCCTGGTGGGAGAATTTGACAGCGGTTTGTATTTAACCGTCGATTACTTCAACATTAAGGTCACTGACAGGATTAGCCAAACCTCAAGCCTTACCCTAACCGATGATGATATTGCTGCCTTGTTAGCGTTGGGACAAACTGATGCCAGCAGCTTTACCAGTATTCGATTCTTTACGAATGATTTTGACACTACTACACAGGGCGTCGATATCGTAGCAAACTACAGTATGGGCATGTTTGGTGGTGACACCAAGTTCTCGCTGGCATTTAACTACACCGATACCCAGGTTGATAAGGTTACGGTCTATACCGACGAAAATGGCGATGATTACACCAACATTGGTGAAAACAAAATTATGATGCTGGAGGATAACCTGCCTGACACTCGGGTGACTTTAACTGCGAACCATACGAATGGCGACTGGCGTTTCCTGACCCGAATAAATTACTTTGGTGATTATTTCGAGGACCATCTGGATGATGGTACGGTCGATGCGCGGATTTATCCAGGTTCTGAAATCACTGTTGATCTGGAAGCTGCGTACAACGTTGATGAACACACAAGTGTGATAGTCGGGGCGCAAAATGCCTTTGATAATCGGCCAGATCTGAATCCATTGTCAGGTTGGGCGGGGTCTAAGTACCCAACCACAGCTCCGATGGGAATTAATGGTGGATTCTACTATGTACGTGCGGTATATGCCTTTTAAGCGTAAGCACTAAGACACTAAAAAGCCGGCTGAAAGCCGGCTTTTTAGTGGTATCACATTATCCATCTACGGCAGTGTCGATGTGCTCTAAAGGCGGCGCCATGCATAAAAATGGGGTATCGCCGGCTTTTTCGATATTAAGCACATCAGGCTGAGTTTGTCCGTCAAAGTAGCCATAAAGACGTGGAATTGTTGGCCATTGAGGCGACGTGGGCGTAAATGGGTTAGGCTTTCTTTTGCTGTCGTCTTCCAGGTAGGGCAGCATAGGATAAAGATAGTGCTGATTGAGCAAGTGTCCCCAGGCGAGGAAATTACTGCGTTCATATACTGGCCCATCAATTTTGATTAAGCCGTTACCGGGGGTATTAAGCGGGCTGATCACACCCAGGCGCGCGACTAAATCGAAGCGGTTCGCAAAGTTTTCAATGTAAGGTAAACCGACTTTTTCTCCCGACGGTAATTCAACATGGGTGATGTAGGTCATCACGTTGGCGCAGTTTGCAAAAGTATAGACTTCGAGCTTTTTCAGGATTTTGATCATTTCAGTTTTGATCGTTTGTTCATTGCGCAGGTCAAAATGGCAATGCTCAGATTTTAAAAAGGCATAGATGAATTGCTCAGTTTGTTCATGCAACATACTGGCGGCGCTATGGATACCTTGTGCTTCCTGTTCCATTGCCATAAATGCGTTGGCCAGAGCCCTTAGTACATTTGCCGTAATGATGGTGCCCTGGGAGTGGCAAATCCAGACAATTCGCTCTACCTGTTGATCCCGGAGGGCGTCCATCAAGGCCATGGTGGCTTTAATTGCGGGCTCGGTCAGGCTTTGTTCGTTTTGAAGACTGGGATCGGTTTTAAAGCTTTTACCCACGGCACATTCAAATAAGTCAAAAAAGAACGAGTTGGTGGCGTTATGAATTCCGGTAATAGGGCGACGGAACATCTGACTTAGCATTTCACTGTTCATGTCAGCAACGGCCTGGTTAGTTGCGATGCCGTTTAGAAAGAACCAGCGCTCAGGCAAAAATGATGTCACCGAGGCATATGGATCTGTCTGCTGGTAATAGCCACTTGGTCGCCAAAATAAATGCTGAATAAAAACGGGTAGTAGCGTTCTGGCCCAGCCTCCGGGCGCGTGAGAATGGGAAGGAACTGTAATGGCGGTTAAATAGGATGCCGCCCGACGAAAGCGCCAAATATCAAGAATAGTAAATTCTGACAGGGGTTTTTGTGGTGGGATCCAGGTACGAATGGGCCCAAAGATAGATTGCACATATAAAGGCGGAAACATTTTGAGGGCGCTGGCAACAATTTTGATTAAATCCAGCAACTCATTTTCTTCATCATAAGGTAATAGGGTGATACGCCGCACATTGGCTGGTGTTGGGATGATGGCGGCAAGGCCTGTTTTGGCTTTTTCTGCAACTGGCATGGTGTTCTCCATTTCACGAATTTACCAGGCTGATTTCAACCTGAGTTTAAAGGGCGTTGGGGTACAGCTTAGGTTGATGGGTCCAGGCGGACGGTAATGCAAAACAGCGGTAGGGAAATAGCGAGTGCTTAAACAAGCATAGTCGACATATGTGAGCGCGATGCAGTTAATTGTTACCAGGCATAAAGAAGCCTATGTTCTGCCAGATCATATTCAGGCAGAACATAGGGTGTGAAATGTAACTTAGGCGAGATTATTTAGGATAAACCCTATCGCCAACACCTGAGGCAGGGTGATGAGGGGCAAAAACAGTGCGATCTTCCATGAACCGGTTGTGTCTTTTAACACCATAATTTCGGTATAGTCGGTGGCGATACCAGCCATAAGGAAACCAAAACCATTACCAGGCGCTGCTGCGCGGGTGACCAGGTCAGAAGCGATGGGGGTTGAACCTTCGGAGCACACTTCAATAATCGTGGCGGCAACCAACGTCAGCGCCAGTCCTAGCATGGTTGGCCCAAACAGGGTTTGGTAGGTGTCCATTGGCACAAATGCACGAATACCTGTGGCCAGTACAATGCCGAAAAACAACCAGCGGAATACCATTTTTGAGTCTTTAACCCCATCTGTGACGAGACGTAACAGACTGGCCGGTGAATAGTCAGCGTTACGCATTAACTCAATCAATCCTGCTACTACCTTGACCTTTGGGACATCTGTGGCAGGAGTACCAAGGTCCATCCCTTGGCGATACTGCGATTCCGGCAATACCCCTCGTTTAACCAGACTGTCGAAAATAATCCCCGACACTATACCGATAAGCATGGAAAGCAAAATAAACGAGACCGTCCAGCCAATGCCAATCAGGCTCATCATAATGATAGTCAACGACAGTGAGTTCCATGGGCTGGCTATCAAAAAGGCCATTAACTGGCCAAGGCTGGCACCACGTTCATACAGTTTGGTACCTACCATTAAAATTCCGTGGCTACACAGGTCTAACAGCACGCCAGCCAATGTTGCCCTGAATATCCCTTTGACTGTGCCCCCCTGGCCCAGGGCTGACATGATCAATTCTCGCGGGATCCGTTCAAGTAAACCGACGAATAAAATTGCGGCGATGATACCCCACCACATCTGGTTCACCATCGAGAAAATTCCGTCAGACATGACCGCCAGCCACTCGGGTAGGGCAGGCGCATCATGGGTATATTGGAGACTGGCAAAATGCACCAAATAGCCCAGTACGACAATGCTGGCTCCACCTAGTAATAGCCAGTCCCGCTTAGGCTTTGCGCCTGCATCACCGCCGCAGCAACTGCCGGCCGTGTTTTCGACTAAAGGTTTGGCTGGCGCACAGCAACTGGATGTTATTTCTGGTTTGGGCGTGTCACAGCTGCTCGATGTCACTTTAGGTTCGGGTTTTGTGCCGCAACAATTACTCATGATTGTGACCCTTGTTTGATTCAGAAGATAGGCTTTCGGCCAGGGAATGGATAATGGCGCATTGAGACTGTTCGTCATTTGCACACTGGCTAATTAAGCGTTGTAAATCGTCACGCATGTTGATCAATTCTTCGATATGTTGCGTCATCTGTAGTAATTTCTTACTCGCCAGACTGTGCACATCATGACTTTGACGACGAGGATTGCGAAATAAATCCAGTAACTGTTCGCAGTCTTGCAACGAAAATCCAAATTGGCGACAGCGTCGCAGAAAAATTAATTCCTGTATTTGCACCGCCTGATAATCTCGGTAGTCATTGTCAGAACGGCCTGGCTGCACCAGACCTTTTTCCTCGTAATAACGCAAGGTTCGGACCGGTAATCCGGTTTGCTCGCTGGCTTGGCTGATGTTCATCAAATACCTCCTTGGTGGATACTGGAATAAGTCTAAAGCTTACAGTAACTGTAAGGTCAAGGAGAATATTCTGACGCAGGATTATCTCAGTCTGGCGTTTTGAGACGAGGTGACTGCCTAGATGAATTTTGATCTCGTTTTACTTTGAAGTTACAGCGAACAGACCCAATATCCTGTAATATGAACCGCTTATCTTGTTCTTTTTTTTACTGAGGTGCTATGGAAGAAATCATCAAGCAATTTGTTTTACTCTGGGCCGTCATTGATCCCATCGGCACCATCCCTGTGTTTATTGCAGTGACGGCTGGTATTAGCAATCCGTCAATGGCGCGTAAAATTGCCATAAAGGCCACGCTAATTGCCGCATTAGTGCTGCTATTTTTTGTCCTGGTGGGGGAGTATTTGCTTGATGCGTTACAAATTCCATTAACTGCATTTCAGATCGCTGGCGGCATTGTATTGTTTCTGTTTGCTTTGAGTATGATTTTTGGTCAAAGCAAGCCAGAGGAAGAAATGGGTATGGTAAAAAGTCATATGCATCAATCGGTGTTCCCACTGGCGATTCCGTCTATTGCCTCTCCTGGGGCGATGATGGCGGCGGTGATGCTCACAGATAATCACAGGTTTTCCCTGATGCATCAGGGCATTACTACCCTGATCATCTTCGCGGTTCTGCTGGTAACCTTGATTTTTATGCTGTTAGCGTCACGCATCCAGAGGATCATTGGGGACGCAGGTGCAAGTGTTATCAGCCGGGTTATGGGATTGATCCTGGCCTCTATCGCAGTAAGTGCAATATTAGCCGGATTCAGTGCGTATTTTGGATTGACGGTTACGCCTTAAGCAGGCGTAAATCCGCTATCAACGGCCAGATTGTCGCCGCTGGCGGCAGCTCTGGCTAGCTCATCACAGCGTTCATTTTCGGGATGGCCAGAATGGCCTTTGACCCAGCGCCAGTCTACGTTGTGGCGCTTCACTTCTTCATCAAGGCGTTTCCATAGGTCGGCATTTTTTACCGGCTTTTTATCGGACGTGCGCCAGCCATTTTTGCGCCAGTTATGGATCCACTGATTAATTCCGTTCTTCACATACTGGCTGTCTGTGGTCAGTGTGACAGCACAGGTTTCTTTGAGAATGGCGAGTCCTTCAATTGCGGCCAGTAACTCCATTCGATTATTAGTCGTGTTTTTAAACCCTGCCGAGATTTCTTTTCGGTGCTGATTAAAGATCAGCACGGCGGCATAGCCACCTGGTCCGGGGTTCCCCAAACAGGAACCATCCGTATACATTTCAACCTTTTTCATGGAATTCTTTTCAATCTTTTCATTACCTGCACGGTATAATACCCTAAATTGTCTTTAATCTCCGAGTGTTAGCCATGCGACAAATCGTTCTGGATACCGAAACTACGGGTATCGACCCGAAACAAGGCCACCGCATCATTGAAATTGGTTGTGTTGAAGTGATCAACCGTCGTCTGACTGGCAACCATTTTCACGTTTATATTAACCCGCAAATGCAGGTTGAGCAGGAGGCGATTGAGGTTCACGGTATTACCAACGAGTTTTTGAAAGATAAACCGCTGTTTAATCAGGTAGCGCACGAATTTGTTGAGTTTATCCGTGGCGCTCAGCTTGTGATTCATAATGCGGCGTTCGATATTGGCTTTATGGATCATGAATTTACCCGCATGGGCGGGTTCGATTTCGCCAATACTAAAGAAATTTGCACCGTGTTGGATACCCTGGAACTGGCCCGCCAGATGCACCCAGGACAGAAAAACAACCTCGATGCCCTGTGTAAGCGCTACGGGATAGATAACTCTCACCGCACGCTCCACGGCGCCTTGCTCGATGCTGAGATTCTGGCAGACGTATATTTGCTGATGACTGGCGGACAGACACGTCTGAATTTGAGTGGTAGCAACGCCCAGGGAGAAGGTGGGGCAGAAGTCATCCGTCGGTTGGCTGAGGGAAGAAAACCCCTCAAGATTATTCGAGCTTCTGCCGATGAACTAGAACAACATGAAAGTCGACTTGATCTGGTTGAGAAAAAAGGCGGCAGCTGTCTATGGCGCCAATAATAGGAACCTTATGGTAAGAGCCTACCTGTTTTTACTGGTGATGCTGGCTGGGCCGGTATTGGCCCAATCTTCTGCGTCACCTGCTACTGCTAACAATAAGCCTGAGGCTCAAACATCAGCCGCAAACCTGCCTGCTGCGCCGGTAACAGGTTCACCCATTTCTGAGCTGGGCACCGCCTACGAAAATAGCATTAAGCTGCTGCAAAACCGTTTTCGCATTGATTACACGGTAGATGAAATTACGCTCGTTTTTTTTCGAGAATACGGTTCCATCCCGGTTGTATTGGTGCGCCCTGATGGTTCTAAAATATTTCAAAGTCAGGCTGATGGTGAAGAGTTGCTTTGGTATGACACCGCTACCTATGACATGGTAACGATTAAACATCCCATGCCGGGACCGTGGCAAGCGGTCGGGCAGGTATTACAAGGCAGCAGGGTGATGGTGTTAAGTGATTTAGTCCTGCACGCAGATCCCTTGCCAAACGTAATTTTTTCTGGCGAGATCCTCAAACAAACCGCGTATTTGACCAACGGTGGTCAGCCTATTGATTACAGTGAGTTTCGGGATGTGGTGGATTTGAGTATTGATTTTATCAGTACTAATAACCCGAATTATGAAAATTTTGGCGCCGCGACAGAGACCATTGCCCGCTTCGAAGATAATGGAAAAGGTTTAGATGAAAAGCCACTGGACGGCACCTTTACTGGTCAGTTTAATCTTGCCGTTGCAGCTGGAGAGTGGAAGCCGGTGTTCAGCGTGACAACCCCCATGTTCAGTCGCGAACAGGTTGACCCGAATATTGTGTTGTACCCCAATCCTATCAGTATTAAAGTGGATATAGATGGTGGTGGTCCTGGTTACCATAAATTGCTGATAGATGCAGACCGTCAGCATGTGGATATGAAATCACTGCTCATTGACGGTAAAATCCGTTATCCGAATGGCGATGTACAGAATTTTTCGTTAACGGAATTATCTAATGATATTCGCGAATTTATGATCATTAGTTATGACTACGGTATTTTCCGGGTCAAACTTACGGCCTATGGCAATACAGTGGACGGCCGAGACTTTATTCTGGATGTGCCTGAGTACAGCTTTCTGTTAGAGCAGCCGGAGCTGGAAAATTTGGCTCCTGCTTTGGATGAAAATGGCAATCCTATTCTTACTCCGGAAGGCACGCCGGTAATGATGGATTCTGCGAGTTCAGACGGTACTGCCGGTCAACAGAGCACATCGGAAGAGAAACTAGCGGCCCTGGATTCGGCTATGGCTGATAAAGCGCTGACCGAATCACCAGTTGATAATCCCACTCCAATTACCGAAGAGATGTCTACTGGCGAGTTAGTCATGTGGATAGTGGGCTTAAATGGTGCGCTGGTGATTCTTGGGGGCGGCTTGATCTGGTTTCTAATGCGCACACCAAAAGAAAAGCAACCCAAAAGCAAAGATAAAGGCAAGGGCGATAACAGCGCAAAGGTCGTCAGCGATGATGCGGGCATCATTGATTTAGATATGCCAAAAGACAATTAACCGAGAGGGCCATTATCAGGCCCTTTCTTTTTTCTGAAACACCCTTCTATTCAACTGCATCTTCTACTTAATCGCTTTTTTGTTGTCGTGAGTCATCGTTAGGATGACGTTGACTGACCGATTTTGTCTTTTGACTTGGCATTTGCGCGCATTTTTGAGGCACTTGTTTTAGGTGTGGGGATTTAATCACCAAAGATTCCTTTCTTGCATGGTTAGCTAGTGCTTCTATGTCTGTAGCAAAGGCCGAATGAGGACTGGGTTTGCTAAGCTTTCACATTGGATTAAGTCGAAAAATAAGCGATTAGATCAAAACATCAGCAAACGAACCTGAAAACCTCACAAATCCCTAAAATCACGCGAAAAACTGGTTGACTCCCTATGGGTGAATACGTATCATCTGCGCCGCGGTTGAGGGGGAGACCTTCTGGTTGATAGTCTTAACTGCATGATATTTTTAGAAAAACTGGAGCGGTAGTTCAGTTGGTTAGAATACCGGCCTGTCACGCCGGGGGTCGCGGGTTCGAGTCCCGTCCGCTCCGCCAATTTTTCTAGAATATCGCCTGTTGCGTATGGAGCGGTAGTTCAGTTGGTTAGAATACCGGCCTGTCACGCCGGGGGTCGCGGGTTCGAGTCCCGTCCGCTCCGCCAACGCAGCAACACATTTATATGATACCTGGAGCGGTAGTTCAGTTGGTTAGAATACCGGCCTGTCACGCCGGGGGTCGCGGGTTCGAGTCCCGTCCGCTCCGCCAGTATCACATAAATGCCTTTCCTTGAGTGTTGGAGCGGTAGTTCAGTTGGTTAGAATACCGGCCTGTCACGCCGGGGGTCGCGGGTTCGAGTCCCGTCCGCTCCGCCAGCACTTAAGTAAAGATTTCATCCCTATTCGGTTGGAGCGGTAGTTCAGTTGGTTAGAATACCGGCCTGTCACGCCGGGGGTCGCGGGTTCGAGTCCCGTCCGCTCCGCCAACCTTTCCCAGTAAAGAATATAAAAAGACAATCCCGAAAGGGATTTTTTGCGTTTTGGCGACATGAAATTGCGATTGCGGTTGAAACTGCGCACTCAGGATTTGAGCACGCAGCAAAAGGGCAGGCAGATCAGTGTTGTCTGAAACTGCTGATGGATTCTGTTGATTTTTCCAGATGTTTTCGGCCATGACGCGAGTTTTGTGTCAGGGCAACGCATAATGTATCTACAATAAATTGCTGCGCGGTACGCACTAGCAAAGAAGACATGCGTAAACAGTCTTCGTCTGATGCAGAATACAGGCTCACATCCGCACGACTGGAAATCAGATTATTGCCAAAGCGAGTGATGCTCAGCACTTTGCAATTATTTGCCTTTGCGACTTCCACGATACGTTTAATGTCTTTGTTTTCGCCACTTTCACTGATGGCAATCACCAAATCATCTTTACTCAATGTAGAGGCACAGACCATTTGAGTCTGGCTGTCGGCGTCATTTAAGGCCAGAATGCCTGTTTGTTGCAGTTTAAAAGCAAAGTCTTTGGCGACAACAGCAGAACCGCCCTGGCCACAAATTAATACATGCTTGGCAACTTTAAGCAGATCTACCGCAGCCTGAATCTGATTGACACCATTTAGTGCCTGCGTATCGTTTAACACGGCAACTTTGCTGAGCAGCAATTTATTGGTGATTTGGCTGATAGAGTCACTTAGAGTGACTTTGGCGTGGAAGCTGTCGTCATTGACCTGATTATTTAAGGCGTCAATTACAGCCAATTTGAAATTTGGGTAACCCTTATAACCTAATTTTTGGGCAAATTTCACTACACTTGACTGGCTAACACCAGTGACTTTAGCCAGTTCGATAGACGATAAGTCGCGAATGGCGTTTGGAGAATTTAAGGTAAATTCTGCCAGTTTTTGTTCGCTGAAGGACAGCGTTCCTCTTATTGCTTTTATTTTGGCAAATGTAGACATGAGCGTTTGACTAATCCGTTATTAAACTCGTTACCTGGTAGCATCATATCGGGATTTGTATAGAAAATGTCCCGATTTTACTGATTAAAATTAACTAAATTAGAACTGAAATTTGTAGCGCTTCAATCCGGCTAACAAAAGACAATGATTTAGCTAATTATCTTGCTACTCTCCTGATACGCGTCAAAATGACTAAAAATGCCGATAAAAGCAAGGGCTTTTCAAAAGCTTTTATTGTAAGTATCTGCAACAAAGACTGACTTTACCCAAGGTGTTAGTCATGGGCAGGGAATAGAATGCAGCAGATACCATTCGAGCCTAAGGAGAATACGATTATTTTCACATTACGTATTAGCGGTTGTTTGTTGACTTTGCTGTTATTGGTCGGTTGCAGTTATCAAAGTGCACGGGTATTACCATCAAAAAACTACAGTCCCAGGGTGCAATATTTGGTACTGCATTACACCGCAGATAATTACCAGCAAAGTCTCGATAGCTTTACACAGGCGCCAAATGCCAGTGCACATTACCTGATCCCCAGTCGCTTTGATTCATCCTATACCGCGTCTCATGTTACGCCAGTCAGTCTGGTTGAGGAATCTAATGCAGCATGGCACGCCGGGAAAAGCTATTGGCAAGGCCGAGATAATTTAAATTTGGCGTCTATTGGCATTGAACTGGTAAATCAGGCCCATTGTTCAATGCCGATACTTTCATCGACTGACGAATCCGAGCTACATTCGGTGCGTTTAGGACCACTTTGTCAGTATCCGGATTATGATCCCGAGCAAATCAAAGTGCTGGTAACCTTGATAAAGCAAATATTGCAGCGACATCCGGGTATTAATGCCACGCGGATCGTTGGGCACAGTGATATTGCTCCAACGCGCAAGCTTGACCCTGGTCCAAGGTTCCCCTGGTATGCTCTCTATCAGGCTGGTATTGGTGCCTGGTACGATAACGATACCGTCATACGCTATTACACACAGTTACAGCTGCACCCACTAAGCACGGAATTACTGCAACAAGCCCTGCATCGTTATGGTTACGATGTTGCACAATCGGGTCGAATCGATAGCGTTACCCAGGCGGCTGTGCGGGCATTTCAAATGCATTTTTTGCCATGGCAGGTCACTGAATTAGCTGATGCACGCACGCAGGCAACATTGATGGCTTTACTGGAGAAGTACTTTCCTGAACACGCAGAGGACATTTGGCAACAATATCTGGCGGTTTCTGTGGCAAACAGCAACATTCAGCAAACTACCGGACAACTTAGCCAGGAATTCCCGTTTCCTGACGCGCAGCAAAGTGAACGTACACTGGTTAACCAGCGTTTGAATTTTCATGGTTATGCCGGGCAGGGGCGCATATATGTTGAGGGAATGATAAGTGCCGACGAAGCCCCCATTTTTGCGGATATTCAGACCAACGGGCAGTCTATTAAACAACACAAATTCAATCCATATCAGGGTCAATATCTCTCTATTGCGGGGTTGACACGCAATGGCATTAATCATTTGGCGATAACAGATATTCAACCTGCAACAGGGCGGTTGAACATCCGGATTGATTATCCTCAATTAATCAGGAAAAACGTTGACGACAGTGACCAGCGATTTGGTCTGGTTGACGCGCTGATTAATGCCGAAGTCGCCAAGGGATTCCCTGGCGCGGTATTGCTGGTGGTAAAAGATGGTCGTGTCATTAAGCATTCTGCATATGGTTATGCGCGAAAATACAATGAGCAGGGCGTATTACTGACACATCCGGTACCCATGCGAAAAGATACCATGTTTGATTTGGCATCAAATACCAAGATGTTCGCAACTAATCTTGCATTGATGAAGCTCGTCAGCGAAGGCAAAATTCAGCTAGATGACCCCGTCACCGATTATTTGCCTGAATATCGTGGTGGCGGACGCGAGACTCGCACCATTGCCGATCTTTTATCCCATAGTGCGGGCTATCCTGCGGATGTGTATTTCTATCGCCCGGATAATCAGTTTGGAGAGGCATTCTTTTCACAGAATAAAGCACAAACCACACAATTATTGCTTCATGCTGTACCTTTTACTCAGCCAACACAGGGAAACCCTCGCTACAGTGATATTGACTATATGTTACTGGGCCTATTGGTTGAAGCCGTCACCGGACAAGCGCTGGATAACTATGTTGAATCAGAGATTTATGCGCCTTTAGGCGTGAATAATATAGAGTTTAATCCGCTGCTTAAGGGCCGTTTTACATCTGAATTTGCGGCGACTGAAATTGATGGCAACAGTCGAGGCGGACGAGTCGAGTTTCCGAATATTCGTCGTACTCCTATACAGGGGCAAGTGCATGATGAAAAAGCATTCTATTCCATGGGCGGCGTATCGGGTCATGCTGGACTATTTGCTGATGCAGCTGATTTAGGGGTGTTGGTACAGGTACTCCTTAACCGGGGGGGATATGGCAGCGAGCAGGTCTTTCGTCCCGACGTACTCGACCAGTTTACACGTCCCAATTATTATGATGAAAGTTTTGGTCTCGGGTGGCGACGGGCTGGTAATGGTGGACAAAGCTGGCTGTTTGGTCCATACGCTAGTCCGCAGGCTTATGGTCACACCGGCTGGACAGGGACACTTACCCTGATTGATCCGGCTTATAATCTGGGGATAGTGTTATTGACTAATGTTCGCCACAGTAAAATTGAAGGTGAAGACGAGGACGCCTTCTTCACTGGAAAATCCTTTGAAACCGGAAAATATGGCAGTGTTATTAGCCTGATTTATGAAGCATTAATAACACCAAAGTCGGAAAAACACTGAATTTCTGGTAATTCGCTTATACGTCAGGGAAAATACTCAGTCAGGACGAGGTGGGCCTAGCATGCCGCGTCAATAACGATAATGATGAAAACGACAATAACAACAAGGGTATGCTATGCATTGGTACTCGGTACTGCCGCCTCTTATTGCCATCGTGGTGGTGTTTTGGCGCAAAGAGGTAATTCTGGCGCTGTTGCTCGCCATCTTCTCTTCAGAATTTCTATTGGCTGTTCAGCACGATCAATCCATTTTATTTGAAGGCTCAATTAACAGCATTGAACGCATTGTCGCGGTGATATCTGATGGCGGCAATGCCAGGATTATCATGTTCAGCGTAATTATTGGAGCCTTACTGGCGTATCTGCGAGATTCTGGTGGCGTAAGAGCAACGGTATCTATGCTGATCAATAAGGGGATCGCGAAAAGTCGGCGTCAGGTAGGCATGCTTACGTTTTTCTCCGGCATCGTTATTTTCATTGAATCTAATTTAAGTGTACTGACGGCGGGCATTTTGTCCCGAGGTTTGTTTGATAAATTTAAGATGAGCCGTGCGCGGCTGGCATACATCATCGACAGCACAAGCGCGCCTGTATGTATCCTGATTCTGCTAAATGGCTGGGGAGCGTATGTGCTTGGGTTGTTAAGTGGCTATGACTTGCCCGATACAGCCGTCTCTGTCTTGCTTGGAACGGTGCCACTTAATTTTTATGCGCTTATCGCGTTGGGGTTAGTGCTTTATACCATTATCGCCGACAAGGTGCATGGCCCGATGAAGCAGGAAGAGCAGTTATTAAGTCATGAGATTGATCTGCCCCAGGAACAGCTGCCTGAGACGAAAGCGCGTTTTATGCTGGTGCCATTGGCAACCCTGATCTTAAGTATGGTGGGCTTTATGCTGTGGACCGGGAATGGTGATCTTACGCAAGGCAGCGGTAGCAAATCTGTGCTTTATGCGACCTTGCTGGCTTGCCTGGTATCGTATGTATTAATGAGCAGCTCAAAGCAGTTTTCGCATCAGCAGTTGGTGGATATTGGCTTTAAGGGGATGGGGGAACTCCTGCCGCTTGTCAGTATCGTTTTGCTGTCTATGGCACTGGGTGCGAGTTTAAAAGAACTGGGAACCGGTGTGTTTGTAGCGGGTCTTGTAGGGGATTATTTGCCCTTGTGGATGGTGGTACCGATGTTGTTCGTGGCCGGTGCCATTATGTCGTTTACTACCGGTACCTCCTGGGGAACGTTCGCTATCCTTATCCCGATTGGTGTGCCGTTGATACAGTCATTGGGTTTACCACCGTCCTTGGTGATTGCGGCAATACTCGGCGGCGGCGTGTTTGGGGATCATTGTTCACCGATTTCAGATACCACTGCCGTGTCTTCTATAGCGTCTGGCTGTGATATTCTGACTCACGTTAGAACTCAAATCCCGTATGCCTTGGTGGGCGGAGTACTGACCTTTATTGCTTATGTGGTTGCCAGTTTAGTGATGATTTAAGTTACCAGCATGATTCAAGGATAAAAAAGCAGGCCGGAGCCTGCTTTTTTTGGTTAGAGGATCCATTTCCAGGCAATAAAGACGGCCAAAAAGCCAAACAGATAAACTAATCCAGCATAGGTCAGCACAGACAGGCCAACTCCGCCTTGTAGTTCGGGTTTGATATTGCCACTTTTGACGAGTTTGTGATTGAGCCAGGCAAACATTGGCGTGGTAATAAAGGCCAGTGTCATGGCAAAGCTTAGCATCGCCAGTAAGGCTGATTTAAAAAACAGTACAATCCCGAAGCTCACCACGGCAACAATGATTAACCAGCGCACAAAAACGTTTTCGGGTACTTGTGATGACTGACCACGCAGTAGCGAAAAGCTCTCAGCAAGCGCTCGGGAATAGCCGTCGTACACAGTGATGGCAGAACCAAAGATACAAAGAAACGCAATCAGCGCCATTAAGTAACGCGACCATTCTCCCATGGTTGAGGCGTACAAATTAACTAACTGTTGTGAGAAACCGATTCCTCCTGTTGCCAGTGTTTGGCCATTGCCGTGCAACACCAATGCACCCAGGGCCAAAAATACCAGCGCCAGAATCATGGTAGTGAAATATCCCAGGTTAAAGTCGAATAGAGCAGACTTTGGGGTCACTTGTTGCTGATGACATTGTTGTTTTAGCCACAATGACGTGATGCCCGAAATTTCAATCGGTGCGGGCATCCAGCCCATTGTGACCACTAAGAAGCCAATAGTGGCAAAGGTCCAGGGTGAGGGCGATACATAGTCTGCTGGTGCGACAGGACCCTGTTGCCAGGCCAGTACAGTCGCAGTAAGCGTTGCAACTACCAATACCGCCATGATCAGTTTGGCGACGTTGTTCAGCGCTGCAAAATGCCCTGCAATTAAAATCAGCAGACTTGCTGCCAGGACGATCAAAGCCAGTACCTGAATAGATAGCGTGACAGGCATGAAATAACCAAGCAGGCTGGCGGCAAACATCAGCAATGCTGCCGCATTGACTACAGCCGCGACCAGATTAAGCACAAAGCTGGTGAGCAAGTACCCTTTACCGAGTTGCGCATAGCCTTCCTGTAGTGTTTGGCGAGTGCTGATGGTGTAACTGACGCCTGCACGAAAAAATGGATACTTCAGTACGTTGACCAGGAAAATGAGAATCGCGAGTTGCCAGCCAAATTGCGCTCCAGCCTGTGTTGACGCAACCAAATGGCTACCCCCGATCGCGGCTGTCGCCATGAGTATTCCCGGCCCAAGCAACTGGATTAGCTGACGCAATTTCGTTAATGCTCCGCTGTTTGGGGTCGTAAGGCTGGTTTCCACTTCTATTTTTCCATCATTTGTACAACGCATTTCGCGCTAGTGTAAATCAAAACGAACAGTTGATGTCAGGTGTTTTTATAATCTGACTTGCAAAACGTAAAAATAAGGAAATTGTTTTAAGTGGGTGTAAGGATATGGATGTTTTTGTCATTTTTATCAGACATTTCTGCCTGAAACGGCTAATTAACTTAATCAAGAATATTTTTATTTTGAGCGATGGCTGAATTGGATTGGTTATATTTTTATCGTGAATTGGCTGCGGTTTATCCACTTGGGCTGGTAATTGCACAACTTATTTGGATACTGGTAACGGTAGTTATCGTTTTGTCTACCTTGTCTTTTGATGACCAAGCTAAGTTTGGCTAATAAAGGACATTTAATAATTACAACAAGAAGGAATCCTCATGAACGTTTGCTTTCCCATCAAGTTAGTACGATGGTCGAATTGGCTGATAGTGGTCTTGGGCCTGACGGTTCAGTCAGTGCATGCATCTTCGCAAAGTGCGGTCTCTATGCCCGATGCGTTTAGTGCACTGGCAGCAAAAGAAGTGCTTGAAGATGGCGGAAATGCCATCGATGCGGCGATTACTGCGCAGTTTGTCCTAGCTGTTACCTTGCCTGAAGCGGGAAACCTGGGCGGCGGTGGATTTATGCTGGTACTTAAAGATGGTCAAAGCGACTTTATCGATTACCGCGAGAAGGCGCCGCTAGCGGCACATCGTGATATGTATTTGGATGAAAATGGCGAAGTGATAGCCAACCGTTCCTTGTTCGGCCCTTTGGCGAGTGGTGTTCCTGGAACGGTTGCGGGAATGTGGCTGGCCCACCAGAAGTATGGTTCGTTACCCTGGGCCCGTTTGGTACAACCTGCGGTTGATTTGGCTGAACGTGGTTTTGTTATGCCTGCGAAACTGGCGGACTATATAGCGTCGCACAGTAAACGTTTAAAAGAAAAGGCCATTGAGGTTAATTTCGCCAAGTTCTTTGATCATGCAAAAACCGGTGATTTATTTGTACAACCAGAACTGGCTGCAACGTTAAAACGCATCCGAGATCAGGGCCGTGAAGGTTTTTATCAGGGAAAAACTGCCGATATTATCACTGAATTTATGCTAAGCCATGGCGGACTTATCACGCATAAAGATCTTGATGCGTATCAGGCAGTAAGTCGCAAACCACTTCAGGAAACCTGGCGTGGCTATGAACTCGTGACGGCGGCGCCACCCAGCTCTGGTGGTATTGCGATTATTCAGTGGCTGAAGATGTATGATTTGGTCAAACCGTCTCCTGCGCCTACGTTAAACTCGTCACAGTATGTGCATCTTTTATCTGAAATAGGTAAGCGTGTGTTCGCAGATCGTGCCGAATATCTGGGGGATCCAGACTTTTATGATGTGCCAAAAGCACAGTTACTCGATCCCGATTATCTGGTTAAACGTGCGGCCGAGGTTAATCCTAACGCCATATCTGCAACGGATCAGGTAGCGCCAGGGCTGCATGAAAGTGAAGAAACGACCCATTTTTCTGTCGTTGATAAATGGGGAAATGCAGTGTCGAATACCACCACGATTAATTTAGGCTTCGGCAGCAGTGTTGTCGTTGAAGGAGCGGGCTTTTTACTCAATGACGAAATGGATGATTTCAGTGCAAAACCCGGGGTGGCGAATGTGTTTGGCGCCATGGGGGGCGTAGCAAATGAAATTCAGCCTCAAAAGCGCATGCTATCTTCGATGACTCCGACCATCGTGTTAGAGAACGGCAAAGTGAAAATGGTCACGGGATCGCCAGGCGGCACGACTATCATCAGCTCTGTGTATTTATCGATTTTGAATGCGCTGGAATTTGGATTATCAGCCCAGGAGGTTGTGGATACACCCCGCTTCCATCATCAGTTATGGCCAAAAGATACCATTCGTTACCATGATGGATTGCCAGAGCAAACAGTGCAGACATTGGAACAACTTGGGTACAAAATGGATAAACGTCATTTTGGCGATATGCATGTCATCCTGGAAAAAGATGGTCAATTGCAAGCAGGGTCTGAAAGCAGTGGCAGGGGTAAAGCCATGGTGTTTTGACGGTAGGGAGCTCATAGAGATCCTACGCCGATCTTTGTTAGTTGTAACAGGTTGATAGTTTGAAACTTTACGAATGAAGACAGGTAAAAATAATAGCAATATCTGGCACGAAGATGTGAAAAGTTGCTGGTAACCTGATACATTCATCTAAAGGCGGCTGTGATTGCCAATTGCATCACGGCCGTATTTATTTCTATCAGCTACAAGACTTATGACATTACTGATTTTCTATATTGTGCTTGCCCTTGGGGTTTCCTTCTTATGTTCTGTCGCCGAAGCCGTTTTGCTCAGTGTGTCTTCCGCTTATATTGCTGTACTCGAAGCTGAGGGTAAGGGCAGTGGTCCGCTGCTACGTAAACTTACGGAGGATATCAACCAGCCACTTTCGGGGATCTTAACCTTAAATACCATTGCCCATACGATGGGAGCAGCCGGCGCCGGTGCTCAGGCTACCGCAATATTTGGCGAAGCCTGGATGGGATTAATCTCTGCGCTTCTTACATTAGCGATTTTGATTTTTTCTGAAATTATTCCTAAAACCCTCGGGGCAAGCTACTGGCGACAGTTAGCGCCAGCAGTGGCTTATTTTCTGCGTTATCTGGTAATTTTTCTCTATCCTTTCGTGAAACTGTCTCAATGGATGACGCGAGGTTTTGGTGAAGATAGCCCGTTACGAGGCTTAAACCGCAGTGAAATGGCAGCGATGGCCGAGCTTTCTCGTCAGGAAGGGCAATTGGCCTTTCATGAGGCAACGATCTTAAAGAATTTACTGAAGCTGGATGCGACAAAAGTGAAAGATGCAATGACGCACAGAACCGTAGTATTTTCGTTGCCTCAGGACATGAGTGTCGATTCTTTCTTCCATCAACACAGCACAACGCAGTTTTCACGTATACCTATCTATGAGCAAGATGACCCGGAACAAATTACAGGCTTTGTGCTCAAATCTGATTTGTTACTGGCGAAAGCCAGAGGCAATGATGACAAAATCCTGGCCGATTATCGCAAGGATATGGTGACAGTGCTGAGTAGCATACCCCTTGCGCGTACCTTCGACTATTTTCTGGATAAGCGTGCACATATGATGCTGGCCGTCGATGAATACGGAGGTCTTGAGGGGGTGCTGACGCTCGAAGATTTAATGGAGAACGTGCTGGGCGTGGAAATTGTTGATGAAAAGGATAAAACCATCAGCATGAAAAAGCTGGCGCAAATGATGTGGAAACGCCGTGAGCGTCACATCCTAGAGAAAATGAAAGAATAATAACGTCGCTGTGCGTATCATAGCACCCGCAAAAGACATTTATTTATCAACGTCTTATCTAAACTGATTAAGTGTAAAACTGGGACACGGAATGAAAGACACCTTGCTGACCTGTGAGCAGGTTTGTAAAGAATACCGAGAGGGTAGCAATGCGGTACCCGTTTTATTTGACGTTAACTTTTCCCTTAAAAAAGGTGAGCAGGTTGCAATTCTTGGGAGTTCTGGATCTGGCAAAAGTACCTTGCTGCATATTTTAGGCGCTTTGGATAACCCTACATCAGGCAAAGTATGTTTCTCTGGCCAGGATGTATTTGCCTATAGTGAAAAGCAGCAGGCGCAGTTTCGTAATCAGAATCTGGGCTTTGTTTATCAGTTTCATCATTTATTAGGCGAATTTACCGCGTTAGAAAATGTGGCGATGCCGTTGTTAATTGGCAAAGTTGCGCCTGCAAAAGCAAAGCAACAAGCGGCAGAGATGTTGGAAAAAGTAGGGTTGGGGCAGCGTCTTAAGCATAGACCTGGCGCACTGTCCGGTGGGGAGCGCCAGCGTGTTGCGATTGCCAGAGCTTTGGTGACCAAGCCTCAGCTAGTGTTAGCAGATGAACCTACAGGTAATCTGGACCATAAAACCGGTGAGGGAATTTATCAGCTATTACGTCAATTGAAGAACGAACTGGAAACCAGTTTTGTCGTCGTCACCCATGATATCGAGTTGGCATGCCGACTCGACCGCGTATGCCAGCTTACAGATGGTCGATTAAGCGAAGCCAATATCACCCAGTTACGGGCAGCCTTGTAATGGGCTTAGTGTGGCAATTGGCGTGGCGGTTTCGCCAGGGGAAACGCCAGAACGGGTTTATTTCGTTTATTTCCGCATCGTCTACTCTGGGCATAGGTCTGGGATGTTTTGTGCTGATTTTATTGCTTTCTGTAATGAATGGCTTTGAAAAAGAGTTGAAAAACCGTTTATTGTCCCTGATCCCTCATGGTGAAATCTGGTCCGTGTCACCTCAGGGAATACGCAACTGGCAGGCGTATATGCCTCAGTTTGCGGCTGACCCTGATATCGTCGACGTTGAGCCATACAGTAAAGCTACAGGCATGCTGCAAAAAGGCAAGAACATGAAAGCGGTCGAACTGACGGCTATTTCCCCGGAATATGACGGCCACACCAGTCTGGTTCAGAGTATTCCCGCGGACCAATGGCAGGCCTTTCAACATCACCAACAGGGTGTGATTTTAGGTAAAGGGGTGATGAAAGCCCTTGAACTTGAGCCGGGGGATAAAGTTCAGTTGCTGTTACCGCAAATGAGCAATGATATGCAGCTTAAGGCGCCAAAAACGGTGTGGCTAACAGTATTGGGCGAAGTCAGTATCGGCGGTGAACTGGATAATCATATTGGTTTCATGCATTTGCAGGAGGCCGCCGAGGCGATGGACATAACCTATGGTGCTCAGGGGTTTAAATTCACATTTAAAGATCCTTACATGGCGCCTGAGCTGATTCGTAAAATTGGTTATGATTTTGAACAGCAGGTATATATTTCGAGCTGGACGCGCACTCAGGGGCATTTGTATCAGGACATTCAGTTGGTGCGTACCGTGGTGTATCTCGCGTTAACGTTACTGATTGCAGTGGCTTGTTTTAACATTGTTTCGACTCTGGTAATGGCGGTTAATGAGAAACAGGGCGAAGTGGCGATGTTGAAAACAATGGGCGCCCGAAATCACATGATCATCTCTGTATTTATGTTGCAAGGCTTAATTAATGGCCTGTGGGGGACGTTATGCGGCGTAGCACTAGGTATTGTGGTTGCAGATAATCTCACTGCAATTGTGACGGGGGTAGAGAATCTGCTCGGAATCAGACTATTGTCCGGTGACATTTATTTTATCGACTTTCTGCCATCAGATTTGCAGTTTAATGATGTCTATTTAACGGCTGGTATCGCGTTACTACTCAGTTTACTGGCAACAATTTATCCGGCAATTAAAGCTACCAAGATTAAGCCTGCAGAGGTGCTGGGGCATTAATTGATGTCTTCCTTTTTTCGACTAGTGCTGTGTGTGGGAGATGATTCGGTTTAGCATACGCAGACATAAAAAAGGCCGCAGATAGCGGCCTTTTTTATTGGGGAAATGTTATCCGTGCTTGTGGAAGTCTTCCAGATGGACATCTTCCTGCTTCAGACCCGCGTCAGGATCGTTATAGGTGTCGATATCCAGTTCACCTTCGGACTTGGCAACGATACATGCCACCATACAGTCACCCGTAATGTTGACCGAGGTCCGGGTCATATCTAACAGACGATCAACACCAATAATCAGAGCAATACCTTCAACAGGCAGGTTTACCTGTTGCAATACCATGGCGAGCATAATCAGGCCCACACCCGGCACGCCGGCAGTACCGATAGACGCAAGAGTGGCCGTTAGGATCACCATTAGGTAATCTGCCAGGCTCAGATCCTGATTAAAGACTTGTGCAATAAAGACCGTCGCCACCCCCTGCATAATAGCGGTGCCATCCATATTAATGGTTGACCCCAGAGGGATGGTGAAAGAGGCAACTGAGCTTTTCACGCCCAGTTTGTTGGTGGCTGTTTCCATTGTAACGGGAAGGGTAGCGCTGCTGCTTGATGTGCTAAAGCCGAAAATGGCGGCATCGCGCATTTTTTTCAACATCATGAGCGGATTCAATCCACTTAGCAGTTTCAGAATAATTGGGTAACTGATGAAGGCATGCACTGCCAGGACCACCATTACAAGCAGAAAATACTTCACCAACGCGCCGAAGGTACCCCATCCCATAGTGGCGAAGAGTTTCGCCATTAGGGCAAAGACCCCCCACGGAGCCAAGTTCATGAGGATAGTTACCAGCTTCATGATAATGGTGTTCAGGTCTTCAAATAACACACCTAAGCGTTCACCTGCTTTACCTGCCATTGCCATGGCTACACCAAATAACACAGAGAAGACAATCACTTGAAGCATATTGCCTTTCGCCATGGCATCAATTGGGTTGGATGGGAACATGCCAATGATCACCTGTGCTAATCCTGGTGCCTGAGATGCCTGGTAGTTAGTTCCAGCCGTCATATTTACGCCTTCACCAGGCGCGACCACAATTGCCAACGCAATGGCGATAGTAATCGCGATTGCAGTGGTGCCTACGTATAAAAGAATAGACTTTCCAGCCAGGCGTCCAAGTTTTGAAGGGTCAGTTAATGAATTGGTACCGCATACAAGAGAGACGAAAACCAACGGTACAACAAGCATTTTTAAGCTGTTGATAAAAATTTGTCCGACGACCCCAAATATTCCCTCGACTAATAGGGTATGAGTAGAGATATCTAACCCCAATACGCTAAAACGAAAATCTCCGCTATCATCAAAGAGAACTTGTAGCAAGGAGCCAACCAGCAGGCCGGCAAGCATGCCGATAAAAATTCTGGATGTGAGGCTGAGTTTGGATTGAGTTGAAGACATACATTTTCCGTGTTGTTTTTGTTTTTTGCATAGCCTAACAAGTTTGCCGGCGAAGCTGAACTAAAACTCTAAAGGATGCAATTTTTAGCAGGTGTACGATGTTTAAGATAGAAAAAGTGAATGACTGGTTACGATTTTGGTCGTTAACCCTATTGTTATTTGGATTAATTGCATGTGGCGGAGGCAATAGCCTGAGCCGTGATGGCACGGATGACACAACAGACGATAGTTCAGATGAAAGCCTGACCATATCCCTCACCATTACCAATGCTTCTGGCGAAAGTTCGAATGCGTTATCGTCGGGCACACCACTGACGGTCACTGCCACAGTCACCGACGAGAGCGGTGATCCTGTGGCCGATGAATTGATTGGTTTTGTGATCAGCGATGATACGCTGGCAAGCTTTGATACAGATGTCAGTTCAGCGCTTACCAACTCAGAGGGTGTTGCTACCATAGGTCTGGTCGTTGGTGATAGTTCAGGTGACGGCATTGTCACAGCGACGTCGAATACCAGTGGTGATACCGCCACAATTGGTTTTAGCTCAGCCGGTAGCGATCAAAATAATGACGAAGTGGCCAGCCTGAAATTGTATGCATCATCCATTCAGTTATCTTCCGGTGGCGAGGATGAGGTTGAACTTATCGCCGTGGCTAAAAATGCGCAGAACGTGCTTCTAGAGGGGATTGATGTATCTTTTTCTGTTGATCAGGATGGCGCGTTAGAGATCACACAAAGTGCAACTGAAGCTGATGGTACTGCCAGAGCCCTGTTAACGACCCCTGATAATGCTGAGAACCGCACTATTACAGCAACGGCTACAGCCGGTTCATTAACCAGCACTGTCGAAATTAGCGTTGTTGGCACCGAAGTAAGTATCAGTGGTACTTCCTCGATTACGGTCAATGCCGCTAACACGTTAACAATTTTGTTAACTGATTCAGAAGGTGACGCGATCGCGGGTCAAACAGTGACTATCAGTGCAGAATCCGGAAGCTTATCCTCAACAGAAGCAACCACCAATGCGGATGGTGTTGTTACCGTTACTTACACTGCGACATCTTCAGGTACAGATACCATTACAGCATCTGCTTTGAATTCAGAAGACTCTTTCAGTGTCGTCATTCAGGAAGATGAATTTACCTTTACTACGGTACCTAGTGACGATGTTGCACTGGGTGATGATGCCACCTTGGTGGTAACGTGGTTAAAAGATGGCAGTGCTTATGCTGGTGGTTCGGTCACTTTAACTAGCTCTCGTGGCACCATTAGTTCGTCATCGACTGTGACAACAGACAGCAGTGGTGAAGCGACATTTACAATCTCTTCTAATAATGCAGGAGTAGCTTCGCTAACCGCGTCAGGTGTAGACAGTGACAGTAACGAAGTGACAGCTACAACCAGCTTTGAGTTTATTGCGACGGTTGCGGCCACGCTAATTGCTGATGCCAGTCCGGATATTATTGGACCGGACGGAGATACCAGTACAATTACCGCAGTTGTGCGTGATGCGGATGGCAACCTAGTAAAAGGTGCGGTAGTCAACTTCAATGTGAGCGATGTCAGTACAGGTTCTATCTCGCCGAATCAGGCCACCACAGGCAGTAAAGGCGTGGCAACCACCATCTTTACCTCTGGGTCTGTATCAAGTGAAGACGGTATCACCATAACTGCAACCGTTGCTGATGCTACCAGCGCAACAGATACCATCTCTCTTACGGTAGGTGAGCAGGCGTTTGATGTGTCAATCGGTACTGGGTCTTTAATTGAAAGCCCGGATAATGTGACCTACCTGAAAGAGTTTGCGGTATTTGTCAGTGATTCCGTTGGCGGCCCGGTAAGTGGGATAGATTTAACCGCGTCAAATACTCCTGTTAAATACAGCTTGGGTGGTACATATCGCAAAGGTTACTGGCTTTGGGATTCAACAGATGAAATCTGGTATTCAGTGACTACCGCCAACTGTAGTAATGAAGATGTTAATGGCAACGGTATCTTAGATGATGGTGAAGATACCAATGGTGATGGTGAATTGACCCCAGGTTTAGTCGGTACAGTGTCTTTTGCTGACGATGATTCTACCGATGAAAATGGTCAGGCAACTATCGAGCTGAGATATCCCCGCGAATATGGCGCTTGGTATGATTCATTACTTACTGTGTATGCTCAGTCAACTGGTAGTGAGGCTAAAGAAAATATGCAGTATTCATACGGAGTTGCGGCAGAAGATTTGACGGATGATGCATCTCCTCCACCCAATAGCCCATATGGTATTGGCGCGAATTGTACTGATACAGAGTAAATTTTAAAGCCCGGTAAAACCGGGCTTTTGCTTAATAAAGCCGAATAACGCATTCAGACTGGTCCTTGAGGGCCATTTTTGCTATATTGCGCGCCGCATTTTTTGCACTGGTTTTACGTTCCAATTCGCAAAAGGTAGAGAGAATGAATCAAATTGTAGTTTGCGCCCTGTATAAGTTCGTCACCCTGGAAAACTTCGAGGATATGCGTCAGCCTTTGCATGACGTGATGGAAAGCAACGGTATTAAAGGTACGTTGTTGCTGGCTCATGAAGGTATTAATGGCACAGTGTCTGGTTCTCGGGAAGGCATTGATAATCTGTTGGCCTGGTTAAACAGTGACGAGCGTATTGCTCCCATTTCGTTTAAAGAGTCATTTGACGAAACTCAGCCGTTTCACCGCACTAAAGTGAAGCTGAAAAAAGAAATCGTCACGATGGGCGTAGAAGGCATTGATCCGCGTAAAACCGTGGGCACTTATGTTAAGCCTAACGATTGGAACGCATTAATTTCTGATCCAGACGTCACGGTTATTGATACCCGAAACGATTATGAAATCGAGATCGGTACCTTTAAACATGCCATCGACCCCAACACCAAAACCTTCCGTGAGTTTCCGCAATATGTAGCAGACAACCTTGATCCTGCTAAACATAAGAAAGTGGCGATGTTCTGTACCGGCGGTATCCGTTGTGAGAAATCCACCGCATACCTGAAAGAGCAGGGTTTTGAAGAGGTATATCACCTGGAAGGCGGCATCCTGAAATATTTAGAAGAAGTGCCGAAAGAAGACTCTCTGTGGGAAGGCGACTGCTTCGTATTTGATAACCGTGTCGCGGTAAATCACGACCTCGAGAAAAGTGAATACGACCAGTGTTACGCTTGTCGCTTGCCGATCACTGAAGATGATAAATCCAGCGAATTGTACGAATCAGGTGTAAGTTGCCCTAAATGTCACGGTAGTCATAGCGAAGAGCAAATTGCACGCTTCCGCGAACGTGAAAAGCAAGTTCGTTTGGCAAAAGACCGCGCTGAAGAGCACTTAGGCACAGAGGCTCGTAAGGCAATCAAAGCGCGCAGACAAGAAAAAGCGGCTGCACGTCGTGCTCAGCGAGAAGCGCTAGGTAAACCTAACAGCTAAGCTGGACAGGGTTTAAAGGTTATGGGTAGAATCCGGGCGTTAAAAGTCGTTTAAGGATTCAAGCCCATGGCCGAGAAAAAGCCGTTGCAGGAAAGCCAAATTGCGGAAATCCGCAAAGATTTCAGTTTTTTTGACAGAGACAATAATGGTCAAATCGATATTCGTGAGTTTATTGAACTACTCACGGTATTGTCTCCCAAAACCAAAATGAAAGTCGTTGAAGAGGCATTCGCCTTGATTGACCATAACCACGATGGGTTTATTGATTTTGAAGAATTCCTCGAGTGGTGGCAGCAAGGCTGGTGGGAATATTAAGTTTTTATAAAAAAAGCCCGGTTAATCCGGGCTTTTTGTTATTACAAAGACTGTAACCGCGGGTATATTTGGTTAAGATAGGGCCAGCAGACATTGCCTGACTGAGCAGAAGAATTATATCGTGAGGGAAAATGCCAAATAATCATAGAGACGAACCTATCATGCCAAACATCTTATTGGATGATGAGGATCGTGAAGTTTTTTCTAAACCACAACAGCAACCAAATAAACCAGCCCAGAAGAAAGAGCCTGAACCGCACACTGTGGTTAAGGGTGGCGGAAAAGGCCTGGCAATTTTGGGCTTAGTGATTGCGGTCGCTGCCTGCGGGGCGTCTGGTTGGCTTTATCAACAGAATGAAATTCAGCGTCAGGCGTTGCAGGACTCTTCTGATCGTTTGCAAGAACTTGAGCGTCGTTTGTCGGCCACAGATGAAGAAATGGGCGAATCCGCGGGTGCCATTCAGGTTAAGCTGGTACAACTGACGGAAAAATCCGAAGAGTTGTGGGCACAAATGGATAAGTTGTGGGCATCGGCCTGGCGTAAGAATCAGGCAGAAATAGGTGATTTACAGACCGCAGTTAATGCCCTGAAAAATGCAGACAGCAATACCAGTAAAACTCTGGCTGCCCATGAAAGTAAACTGGCCGCTTTTGGTAGCAAAGACGCGGCATTGGATAAACAAATTGCCGATTTGAAAGGCACAGTGCAGCAAACCAAAGAATCACTGTTTGGTTTGGAGGTTACCGTATCAGAACGTGACCGTCAGATCACAGCGCTGGGTGCGTCTATTAATGATCTTAAAAAGCAGTATCAATCGCTAACGGATCGATTAAACAAGCTTGAAAAAATCGTGAATTCACTTCCGCCAACGCCGGTGAAATCCCTTAGTTCCAGTCAGGTTCAGCCAATTACTGCGGGTGGAACTACATCTCAGGCAGCGCCTGGGACCAATTAATCCTGTAATATTAAAAAGCCCCATGTACGTGATGTAGATGGGGCTTTTCTGTATCCGCATTGCGCAATTAGCTTTGGCGATAACGGCTAAAGAATAGCGCGACTTTTTCTAGAGCTGTTCTCAGTTCGTCTTCATGGGGTAAAAATACCAGACGGAAGTAGCAACCCTGATGCAGATTGAAAGCTCGCCCGTGTACCAACAATACTTTTTGCTCACGCAATAAATCTAAAATCATCTGTTCGTCATTGATTATGCCAAATTTCTCAGCATCCACTTTGGCAAAGCAGTACATTGCGCCCATAGGAGCGACGCAGCTGATACCGTCGATGGCATTGAGCATAGTTACGGCGATATCACGCTGACGTTTAAGGCGACCATCACCCTGGACCAAATCATTGATGCTCTGATAGCCACCTAAGGCGGTTTGGATCGCATGTTGGCTTGGCACATTTGCACACATACGCATTGAGGCAAGCATATTCAGCCCTTCAATATAACCTTTAGCGGGCTTTTTATTGCCTGACATAACCAGCCATCCAGCACGAAAGCCTGCTACACGATAATTCTTTGATAATCCCCCTAAGGTGACAAAAAAGATGTCGTCCGCCAGTGCGGCTATGCATTGGTGTTTGGCTCCATCGTAAAGGATTTTGTCGTAAATCTCGTCGCTGAAAATTACCAGTCCAAATTCACGGGCGACGTCAATCACCTCAAGCAGTAATTCTTTTGAATAAACTGCGCCAGTAGGGTTATTCGGGTTTATCAGTACAATTGCTTTAGTTTTGTCGGTGATTTTGCTGCGAATATCGGCAATGTCAGGAAACCAGCCAGCTTGCTCGTCACAGTGATAATGTACCGGTGTGCCAGATGACAGACTTACCGCAGCAGTCCATAGTGGATAATCCGGTGCAGGTAGCAGCACTTCGTCACCGCTATTGAGTAATGCCTGCATGGCCATGACGATCAGTTCGCTGACACCATTACCAATAATAATGTCATCAATGCCAATATTGCGAATGGCTTGCTGTTGGTAATACTGCATTACCGCCACACGTGCCGCATAAATACCCGAAGCATCGGAATAGCCCTGTGCGGTGGGTAGATTGCGGATCACATCTTTTAAAATGTCATCCGGTGCTTCAAACCCAAAAGGCGCTGGATTACCTATGTTCAGCTTGAGAATACGCTGTCCTTCTTCTTCCATGCGTCTGGCTTCGGCCAGAATAGGACCGCGGATGTCATAACAGACCCTGTCTAATTTGTGGGACTTATCGATAAACTTCATGATGATCAGAGAAAGGCCAAAAGAGCACTAAGAGTAATATAGTCCCCAAGGCCTTGTTAAGTAATATCTTTGTGGATGTTATAAAAGCCGGCAATAAGGGCAGCGTAAGGTAAATGGGGTGCAAATATGGAAGGGGGCGGCCGGTTTACAAGCCAAACCTAGGGCGCTAAATGGAAAACTCGGGGGCCTTGATTATACTCATCTGAGGAGTTGTTGCTCCAATATTGGGACAGAGGTTGTCGCAGCTTAGGTAATAGCAAAGGCTATGCGGGATAAAAATGGCTGCACAACACAAGTTTCCCACCTGGATGAGTTTGAAAATGCCTTAGGGGAGAATGTGTATGTCGCATCATTTTAAAGAAGCGCCACGTAATGCTATTACCGATAGCGGAATTGCCAGAGTCATACCCTGTAAAGAACTGGATATCGGTGATCCCATCAAATGGCTGGCTTTGGGCTTTCGTGATTTATCCCGCGCGCCGGGGATTACATTATTTTATGGGGTAGTCTTTGCTGCCATTCCCTGGTTTATTACGTATTTGGTTGCTCAGACAGGTTGGCATCTGATTATTTTACCTGCGCTAGTGTGCTTTATGTTAATTGGTCCTTTTCTCGCTGCAGGCTTATATGACACCAGTTGGGAACTGGAGAAAGGGCATAGACCCAGAGTTGCTCATAGTATTAAAGCCATACACAGGAATGCGGTAAATGAATGGGGCTTTGGGGTACTGTTGTTGGTGTTGATGATTTTCTGGTTACGGGTGGCTTCGATTATTCACGCCCTGTATCCCTCCTATATGGACGACAGTTTCGAGAATTTATTGCCGTTCCTGGCTTTAGGCACTGTGGTTGGTGCAGGTTTTACTCTGTTTGTGTTTTTCATTAGTGCTTTTACCCAGCCCATCTTGATGGAACGACGGGTTGATCTGGCCACGGCAGTATTAACCAGTATGAATGCTGTGTGGGTTAACAAAATTCCTATGCTTATTTGGGCGGCGGTCATCTTTACCGCTGTGGTAGTGGGATTTCTAACCTTCTTTATTGGTTTTGTATTTTTAATGCCGCTAATTGGTTATGCCACCTGGCATGGCTATATCGACACTATTGAGACCAAACGCGAACGTCATTACGAATAGCACTGTGGTTACGAGTAAAAAGCCCGCACATGATTGCGGGCTTTTTTGTGAAGGTTATGTAAATACCTGATTTTTGGTGATGTTGAAATGTTGTCCTAGTTATGTCGATAAATTAGGCAGAATGTTTCAGTGTTGCGGAAAGATAACCGTTATTTCGCAATTCTTGTTCGGCGATCTGTTACTAAAATTAACATTATATTTACATTGTTCGTAGATGCGATTTGAAGGACAAGATGCAGGACAACAGACAGCCAGCTGCGCCACTGCTGACGCATAAAGTAGAGCCGATCAGTAACGGATTACATGCCATACCTATGCTCGCCATGTTAGACCCGCAGGGCAAGCCCTATGAACAGGCTGAGTTACCTGAACTGAGTCAGGATAAGGCGATAAAGATACACCATGCCATGGTGTTTACCCGTTTGTTAGATGAGCGCATGATCGCGGCCCAGCGTCAGGGAAGGGTTAGTTTTTATCTCGCCTGTACCGGTGAAGAGGGCGCCATTGTCGCCAGTGCTGCAGCAACTGAATCGTTAGATATGATCATGTCCCAGTACCGCGAGCAGGGGGCGCTAGTCTGGCGTGGCTATACTCCCAGGCAATTTATGGACCAGCTATTCAGTAATCATCTGGATCCAAACAAGGGTCGCCAAATGCCAATACATTATGGCGATAAAGCCCTAAACTTTATGACCATTTCTTCACCATTGGCGACCCAAATTCCGCAGGCTGCGGGTTATGCCTACGGGCAAAAGCTATCGGGGCAGGCAGCCATTACCTTGTGTTATTTTGGTGAGGGGGCTGCATCCGAAGGAGATTTTCACGCCGGACTGAACATGGCTGCGGTGCTGAAATGCCCAGCGATTTTCTTGTGTCGTAACAACGGTTATGCAATCTCGACGCCAGCAGAAGAACAATTTGTCGGTGATGGCATTGCCTCGCGCGGCATAGGCTACGGCATTAAAACCCTGCGCGTTGACGGAAATGATGCCATGGCTATGTATGCAGCCACCCTAAAGGCCAGAGAAATTGCCATAGCCGAATCCTGTCCAATTTTAATTGAAGCTATGACCTATCGTCTGGCGGCGCATTCTACCTCGGATGATCCCAGTGGTTATCGTAGTCAGAAAGAAGAACAAATCTGGCGCGAGCGCGACCCTGTACTGCGCTGGCAGTATTATTTGCAGCAATGCGGCTGGTTTGACCAAGATGCCCATCATCAATGGCAATCAGAGATGAAAAATACACTGCTACAGGCAATGAAAGACGCCGAAATAGTGCCTGTGGCGCCAGTTTCCAGCATGATTGAGGATGTTTACCATACGCCGCCCTGGCATTTGCAGCGCCAGTTAACCCAGTTGCAGCAACATTTAGAGCGGCATCCTGATGCTTATGATCTGCGCTGTCTGGGTGAGGGAGAGTGAATATGGCAAAAATGAATTTGCTTCAGGCCGTTAATCACGCATTGCAAACTGCGATGGAAGCTGACGAGAAGGTACTGGTATTTGGAGAGGACGTAGGCCATTTTGGCGGCGTATTTCGGGCCACCAGTCACCTGCAGGAGAAATTTGGAAAGACGCGCTGTTTTAATACCCCATTAACCGAGCAGGGCATCGTCGGTTTTGCCAATGGCCTGGCAAGTCAGGGCCACAAGCCTGTGGCAGAAATTCAGTTTGCCGATTACATCTATCCTGCCTTTGACCAGATAGTGAACGAAACAGCCAAAGCCCGCTATCGCTCTGGTGGTCAGTTTGAATGTGGCAACCTGACCATTCGTGCGCCCTATGGCGGTGGTATTGCTGGCGGCCATTACCATTCCCAGTCACCCGAAAGTTTTTTTACCCATGTGCCAGGCATCCGGGTGGTGATCCCGCGCGGGCCCTATCAGGCGAAAGGCCTGTTACTCAGCGCCATCAATAGCCCGGATCCCGTGATATTTTTTGAGCCGAAGCGTTTATATCGTGCAGCAGTGGGCGAGGTGCCGGAGGAAAGCTATCAGTTACCTTTGGGTATAGCTGAAGTGTTACGTGAAGGTACTGATATTAGTCTGGTTGCCTGGGGCGCGCAGGTTGAGGTAATTGTTAAGGCGGCAGATATGGCTGCTGAAAAGGGCATAAGTTGTGAAGTGATAGATTTGCAAAGCCTGTTGCCCTGGGATCTGGAAACTGTTGCGACATCTGTCACTAAAACCGGTCGCTTGCTGATTAACCATGAAGCGCCTGTAACCTCGGGGTTTGGCGCAGAAATCGCTGCCAGTATTCAGCAAGAGTGCTTTTTATCCCTTGAGGCACCTATCAGCCGGGTCTGTGGCCTGGATACTCCATTTCCTCTTGCCCATGAAAAACTCTATATGCCCGACCACCTCAAAACCTTTGATGCCATTGTGGCCTGCGTAAATTACTAGTGTGAAGGATCGACAGATGAAAGCGTTTATTTTGCCGGATTTGGGCGAAGGCATAGTGGAATGTGAAGTGGTGAAATGGCATGTGGCACCGGGTGAAGATTTTATTGTCGATCAGGCTATCGTCGATGTAATGACGGACAAAGCCACTGTAGAGATTCCGGCGGCTGAGGCCGGCATTTTAACCCAGCATTGTGTGCCTGAAGGCGAGATTGCGAAGATGCATCAGCCATTATTTCGATATCAGCTCACCAGCACGGATGGCGGCGGAGAAAGCCATACGCATGAGGCAGCAGCTGCGGATGCAGAAAATACAGCCTCTCAGCAAGAGGAAGATTTTATTTTGCCGGATATTGGCGAAGGTATTGTGGAATGTGAAATCATCAAATGGTGTATTCAGCCCGGAGAGACAGTGGCAGAAGATCAGGTGGTGGTGGAAGTAATGACAGATAAAGCTGTGGTGGAGATCCCCGCCAAACACAGTGGTACTGTAATTAAGCATTATTATCAGCCAGGCCAGGTTGCACCGGTACATTCGCCTTTATTCCGGCTTTCTTATTTGCAAACTCAAACGCAAGCTATGGAGACGCTGACGTCAGCACCCGTCCAGGTAACACACAAAAATCAAGCTAATGTCTGTTCGCTAACAGAATCGGCCACGACCCCACAGGGTAAGGCTCTGGCCAGCCCGGCGGTGCGCCGCTTAGCCCGTGAAGCGGGTATTGATATTGCTGCCGTGGTTGGCAGTGGTGATAAGGGGAGGGTATTGAAACAGGATATTCAGCTTTATTTGGATCAAGGTGCAGATAACCCTATAAATGCTATCAGTAACGCAAATCAGCAGAGCTGTGCTGAGAGTAGAGTAGAACCTATTCGCGGTATTATGGCAGCCATGGCTAAGCAGATGCAGCACAGTGTCAGTACAATTCCACATTTTAGTGTCAGTGATGAAATATCTATCGCGCCTTTGTTGATGCTGCAACAGCAACTGCAATCAGCGCCAGAACTGGAATCGCAAAAGCTGAGCCTGATGCCAATATATATCAAAGCATTGTCGCAAGCTTTGAATCGCTTTCCCATTTTTAACAGTCAGGTCGATGATGCGTGTCGTAACATACATTATTTGCCTGACCACAATATTGGTTTCGCGGTGGATACTTCTCATGGCTTACTGGTACCAAACATTAAACAGGTGCAGAGAATGAGCTTAGCTGAGGTTATTACTGCGTATAACGAGCTTGTGACTAAAGCCAGAACAGGTAAGCTCAGCCAGGCTGATATGCAGCAGGGGACTATTACCTTATCAAATATTGGCGTGCTGGGTGGTACAGTATCTACGCCTATCATTCAGCCGCCGCAGGTGGCTATCGTTGCTTTAGGCAAAGCCCGTAAAGTGGCTGTCTTTGATGAGCATGATCAGGTGAAAGCACAAATTCAGATGCCAGTCAGTTGGTCGGCGGATCATCGTATTATTGATGGTGCGACCATGATGCGTTTTCAGAACTACTGGAAAAGTCTGATTGAACAGCCTGCATCTATGTTGATGCATATGCGATAGCTGCAATTTTATCCGATTACCGTGGGAATGATGGCTTTCGCTGTTGTCATCTGCCACCTCAGGGTAAACTTAAGCGGTTTACAGTTTTGCGAAGTTATCTATGCTCAGTTATCGACACGGCTTTCACGCCGGTAATCATGGCGACGTACTTAAGCATCTGACTCAGATGCTGATTATTGAAAAGCTTTTGGTGAAAGCCAAACCTTTTGTGTATATCGACACCCACAGTGGCGCCGGTTGTTATGATCTGGCTGCAGACGAGGCCCAAAAAACCGCTGAATATGAGCAGGGTATTGGTCGCTTGCAACCGCAACAGGCAAACGATGCGTCTTTGGTTCGCTATCAGGCGTTATTGCAGCCCTATTTAGCCCAGCAGCAATATCCTGGTTCGCCTGTGATTGCAGCCAGTCTGCTGCGTGACACAGATCACATTGAGCTGATGGAGTTGCACAATACCGAAATTGGTAACCTCAAAACCAATCTGGCCAGGTATCGTAAACAACAGAGTGAGCAAACTGCCCATCAAAGTATTCATCATCGCGATGGCTTTGAAGGTCTGGTCGCGATATTACCTCACGCCATTAAGCGTGGTCTGGTGCTGATTGATCCTTCCTACGAAATCGCCAGCGATTATCAGCAAGTGGTATCAGCCGTAAAGCAAGCTTACAAACGTTGGCCGACAGGGATATTTGCGATTTGGTACCCATTGTTAACGCAACGGGCGAAAAACAAAGCCGGCAAGAGTGAGTGGATGCTGGAGCAGCTAGTGCAGCTTGGGCCAAAAAATATGCTGGTGGCGGAGTTGGCGGTGGATGACCCGGCCAAAGATGGTGGTATGTATGGTTCGGGCATGGCGATTTTGAATGCGCCCTGGCAGGTAGATGAATTGCTGGCGTCAGCGCTGGCAGAAGTCACCCCACAGTTGGCTCAGGATGATAAAGCCTATCATCGAATTAGCTGGATGATAGAAAGCGAATAGGAGCACTGAGTGGCAAGCGGGGCAGCAGATCTTAAACATTTTTATATCCCCGAAGAGCAATCTGTTTATCTGTTGTCCCACCAGGATGCGCAAAAATTACGTGACTGGATCCAGCTGTGCATAGACCAGTTAACGAGCCTGGGCTATACCAAGGTATTTTTACTTGGTAAAGGTGCCTTTGGTTTCGTCTTTGCCGGTGATGCACCCGATGGCCGCAAGTTGGTGTTTAAATTCTCCCGGGCTGACTTAGCCCAATCGGTGCAGGATCGACTGGCGGAAGAAGCTGCCATGCTCGGGCAAATACAGCATCCAAATGTACCGAAATTGGTATCGTTCCAACAGGTTCGGCATCAGTCGATTCTGGTGATGGAACGCGCAGCAGGGATCGATCTTGAACAGTATTCACTTGTTCATGGGCCCCTATCACCAAAAATGGTAGTGGCCATTGCTACACAACTCATTGATATTCTTCTGGCTCTGCGTAGCCATCAGCATCAGGGCGAAAGCCTTCCCATCGTCCACGGTGATATTAAGCCCTCCAATCTTGTTTTTGATCCCGACTCCTTGCACCTGGCACTGATTGATTGGGGCTCATCTGTGTATGCTCAGCTAGATGAAAGTGGGCATTGGCTGGGCCCAAGTCTGATGGGATGTCTAGGGGCCGAGCCAAATCAAACTAACGCAAGATTGGGAGATATCTATTTTATTGGTGAAGAGCAATTAGCGGGAAAGCTTTCCAACTCGCGCTTTGATGAACAGGGGTTGGCATCGACCTTATACGCACTGGCAAGTGGTCAGTCGTGCCGTTTTGGACATCAGGTGATAGGTGCCGACAGCCTTTTTTTACCTAAACCCTTTGCTGCTTTGCTACAACAGTTGCTATCTGGCGATTATCCCTCGCGTTGCCAGGCCGCAGATACGCTGTTTCGACAACGTCATTGGTTACAAAAATTGGTGTTTGTCGACGGTGTCGTACCGCCGCCAGTACTGCCTCATTTGCCGGTGCAACTGCATGCTTCTGTCAGAGACATCGAAACCGTGGTGTATAGTTCCCGACAGTCCTTTTTACGCCAGCAGGGGATCACTCCATCTGATGGTCAGCCAACCGATGATGCGCAATTAGCGCGTTACTATAAGCTGTATTTACAGGGAATGGGGGACAAAGAGAAAGCTTTTGTTGCTGCGGTGAGTCGGTTAGGGCGTTATCCAGTGGTGGGGGGGCTGGCTATTCACTGGCAGGAGGATGGTATATATGTCGATTCTAGCTTGCATATGTATGCACCGGATAAACAGCATGCTTTTATCTCAGCGGTGAACAATGTTGTGGCGCTGGCCCGAAGTATTGATATTCGTGGCGTGTTTAAAAGTTGTATGTTCAATGCAAAGCATACTCTGCATTTACAGCGTCAGGGGAAAGATGGTGCGTTTATCCCTGAACAGAATATGTGTATTCCCTATGAAGTCAGTCAGATGCTGCAGCCGGGTGCCAGTCGTGAGCATTCTTACTTTGAAGATGGCGAAGATCCCGATGAATTATTGGTGTTGCCTGAGTCTATGATGGCCTTGTTGCATCAACTTAATCAGATCCAGCATACGGGTTGTATTATCTTCGAAGCGTTGGAACAACATTTAAAGATCCATAATTACTATGTGCTGTTGGATCTAAGTCAGGAACATAGATTTAAACAACTTTTGGGGATGATTTTAGACACGGTTACCCTTATAAAGGGGGTAGGCATTTGTGGCTATATGAAGTTACCCTATAAAGATACTCGGTTTTTTGCTCATCAGGTTAAAGTGCCAATGAAGTTCTATCCGCGAAATCCTTACACATTTTTGGCAATGATGCCTGAGGACGAGTGAACCGTTGAATTACATACAGGAAGCATATGAATAATATTAAACTCGCGAATCTACTTTCACTGGAAACCATTGAAGAAGGGCTGTATCGCGGTGAGAGTTGGGATCTTGGCTTTCGGGCGCTATTTGGCGGCCAGGTACTTGGTCAGGCATTAAGTGCTGCCCAGGAATCTCTTGATGACGAGCGTGTTGCCCATTCCTTTCATAGCTATTTCCTGCTGCCAGGAGATGCAACTAAACCCGTAGTCTATGATGTAGAAAAGGTGCGGGATGGTCGTTCATTTTCAACCCGCCGGGTAAAGGCGATCCAAAATGGAAATGTGATTTTTTACATGACGGCTTCATTTCAGATCCCACAGGACGGTTTGGAACATCAACAGGCGGATATGCCTGATGTGCCGCCACCTGAGCAGGTACAGCCAGATATTAAGTTTTATGACGATATACTTGATACCATGTCCGAACGGATGAAAAAGTCCCTGAGTTATCATCGTCCGGTGGATATTCGCACGGTACAGGACATTAATCCGCTCAAACCGAGCAAACAACCTGCACGTCGCTTCATTTGGATGAAAGCCGAAGAAGTGTTGGGCGCATCGGTGAATTTAAACCAAAGTGCGTTGGCTTACGCTTCGGATTACCATTTCCTTGCCACCAGTTTACAACCCCATGGACTGTCGCTGATGAACCGCGATTTACGCATCGCCACCATAGATCACGCCATGTGGTTCCATCATCCGTTCCGTTTTGACGATTGGCTTCTGTACTGCACTGAAAGCCCATTCAGCGGTGGCAGTCGCGGTTTGGTACGTGGTCAGTTCTTCGACCGTTCTGGTCGTCTTGTTGCATCTACCATGCAAGAAGGTTTGATGCGTATTTAATCAGGGAGGCGTCATCGTGAATTATGCGTTAGGCAATAAACAACCCCAAATCGCAGAGTCGAGTTGGGTTGCACCAGGAGCACATATTATTGGCGATGTGGTGTTAGCTGATCAAAGCAGTGTTTGGTTTAATGTCGTAATTCGTGGCGACAATAGTCTGATTACCGTTGGTCCGCAAACTAACGTGCAAGACGGCAGTGTGCTGCATACGGATGAGGGGATTCCCTTAACCTTGGGCACTGGCGTTACTGTGGGTCACAAAGCAATGTTACACGGGTGTGACGTAGGTGACTTCAGCCTGATCGGCATTAACGCTGTACTGTTAAATAAGGTTAAGGTGGGTAAGTATTGCATCATAGGTGCCAATGCCTTACTGACAGAGGGTACGGTTATTCCTGACGGTTCTGTGGTGATGGGGAGTCCGGGCAAGGTAGTCAAACAATTACCAGAGCAGGCTTACCGTCAACTTGAGCTCTCAGCTCAGCATTATGTTGAAAATGCGCAACGTTTTGCCAGTGACCTAATTCCCCTTTAAATCTCGCTATCCACATTCTTTCCGACATTTTGCGTCAGGCAAAAAAAGGCCCAGAACTTGGGGGGGTCTGGGCTTAGGGGAATGGCTCTGTTGTAGAGCCGTGCGCTAACCGTTTACGTTAATTCTTCGTTTTGATCTTGCCTGACGGGATTACTGCCAGACCGTTTTTAATAATTGGCTCAAATTCAGTGTCTTGGAAAGACTATTTATTTGGCTTTTGTATTTTTACTTGCTCATTCTTTAGCCGGATCACAAGTTTAGTAGATTTTTTTTATGATCACTAATTGAACAGGTAAATTTTTGCGAAATCTTCCAATAAGCTGACAATAGGTCAATTTTTTAACATTCGTTACAGCTTGATAACAGTTTTATCATCGGGTTATCCACAGACCTTACAGGGTATGCTAGTTAATTTTGCGGCCTGATTATTCACCTTTACTCATAAGGCTAGCTTAGGTTTTGAACAGTTGTGTATTCATTAGATTTATGCTCGCTATGGGGTGGTTGTGCAAATTCCCGCATTGGGGTCTTATATGTGCACATTCGCAGGATTAGGAGAGCTGTTATGACCAAGCCAAATTTTCAATCGTTTCACCCACAGCAACGTACTTTGATGGGGCCGGGGCCGTCAGATGTCTCTCCGCAGGTGTTAGCGGCATTAGCACGACCTACCTTAGGCCACTTGGATCCGACATTCGTTGGACTAATGGATGAAGTCAAAGTTTTATTGCAATATGCATTTCAAACACAGAATAAGCTGACTATGCCGGTTTCTGCGCCAGGCTCAGCCGGGATGGAAGCCTGTTTTGCTAATTTAGTTGAGCCAGGCGATAAGGTCATCGTATGCCAGAATGGTGTATTTGGTGGTCGCATGCAGCAAAACGTTATCCGTTGTGGTGGTGAAGCCATCATGGTGCAGGATGAGTGGGGTAAACAAACCGACTTAGCCAAAGTGGAAGATGCCCTTAAAGCTAATCCCGATGTGAAGATTCTGGCCTTTGTGCATGCGGAAACCTCTACTGGCGTGCGTAATGATGCCAAAGCCTTGTGTGAGCTGGCACGCAAATACAACTGTCTGACTATCGTCGATGCGGTAACGTCGCTAGGTGGTATCGAACTGGATGTGGATGGCTGGCAAATCGACGCCATTTATTCCGGTACCCAGAAGTGCCTCTCATGTGTGCCGGGGTTATCTCCTGTCTCTTTCAGCGAAAAAGCAGTGGACGTCATTCAGCAGCGTAAAACGCCGGTTCAAAGCTGGTTCCTCGACATGCAACTGGTAATGGGGTACTGGGGCCAGGGCGGCCAGCGAGCCTACCATCATACTGCTCCGGTAAACAGCGTATATGCCCTGCATGAATCCTTGCTTGCATTGCAGAATGAAGGGCTGGAGCAGGCCTGGAAACGTCATCAGGATATGCACCTGATGTTACGCGAAGGGCTGGAAGGCTTAGGATTAGAATTTGTGGTAGACGAAGCCTATCGCTTGCCCCAGCTCAATAGCGTGGGTATTCCGGAAGGCGTTGATGATGCTCAGGTGCGTAGCCGCCTGCTGAATGAATTCAATCTGGAAATTGGCGCGGGCTTGGGTGCTCTGGCGGGTAAAGTATGGCGCATTGGCTTAATGGGGTACGGGTGTAACCAGAAAAATGTCGAATACTGTATCAGCAGCCTGGCTCAGGTATTAGGCAAATAACCGGTATCATGAAGCTAGTTTAGCAAATCTGAGGTGTAAACCTTAGTCAGGTAATCATTCCTATGAACATAAGGTCCGCATTGCGGGCCTTTTGCTTTTTTTTACGCGGCAATAAAAATCTTATTGTCGGCGTGTCTTTTCATTTTTTCCTCCCCTTTATTCTTTATCAGAGCCATCGCAGTCATAGGTATTGGATAAATAATTTTCATCAACAGCCTTGATAGCGACTATTTTTATTCATTATGAGACGTTAATGGAATGTTTATTTGTCGACAATATTATCTTGATGTCGATTATTTTATGATCTAAATTCATTTTAATATTAAAATTGTCGACAAAATAATGGCTGGAGAAATTGGATTTGGAACTGGTCACTACCCGAGCTGACAGCTTATTCAACGATTTGCGTCAGCGCATTGTTGAAGGGCAGATCCCTATGGCTACTAAACTCAGTGAGCCTGAGTTGGCGGCGCACTATGAGGTGAGCAGAAGTACCCTGCGTGATGCCTTATCGCGTTTAGAAGGCATTGGCCTGCTGGAGCGCAAAGCCAATGTGGGCTATCGGGTAATCAGCTTATCGACGGCGCAGTTGCTGGAAATCTTTCAGGTGCGTGAGGCGCTGGAAGGCATGGCCTGTCGTTTAGCTGCAAGCAATATGACTCCCGATGAGATTCAGCGCTTACGTCAGCTGTTGCAAATACATCAGTCCAATAGCTTGTTACAACAGGGCGAAGCCTACATGCAACAGGAAGGAGATTTGGATTTCCACTACCAAATCGTCCTCGGCAGCCATAATCAGCAACTTATCCGCATGCTGACCGAAGAGCTCTATTATTTGGTACGCATGTACCGTTATCAGTTTGGCATGGCCAGCCCCAGAGCCAAACGCGCCTTTTCTGAACACCAGCATATTATTGATGCCATTGCCGATGGTGATGGTGAACTGGCCGAAATACTGATGCGACGGCATATCGCCGCATCGCGCAAAAACGTTGAACAACGCATTGCGGTGAATGCGACAACTCAGGAGCAAGCCTAATGACTACACCAGGACAGGCCTTTCGTCAGGCCATTGTCGACAATCAGCCTTTGCAGGTGGTGGGTACCATCAATGCCTATAGCGCCATGATGGCCAAGCGCATCGGCCATAAAGCCATTTATCTTTCCGGCGGCGGGGTGGCGAATGCCTCTTACGGGCTGCCGGATTTGGGCATGACTTCCCTTAATGATGTGCTGGTGGATGTGGATCGCATCACTAATGCCTGTGATTTACCTCTGCTGGTGGACATAGATACCGGCTGGGGCGGCGCCTTTAATATCGCTAAAACCATCCGCGATATGTGTAAAGCCGGTGCTGCGGCGGTACATATTGAAGATCAGGTGGCGCAAAAACGCTGTGGTCACAGGCCGAATAAAGAAATTGTGCCTCAGGATGAAATGGTCGACAGAATTAAAGCGGCGACTGACGCCCGTACCGACGACAGCTTTTTTATTATGGCGCGCACCGATGCCTTTGCTCAGGAAGGCCTGGAAAAGGCCATTGAACGGGCTCAGGCTTACGTCGTCGCAGGTGCCGATGGCATTTTCGCCGAAGCCATAAAAACCGAAGCCCATTACCGCGCATTTTCAGCCGCGCTGGATGTACCGATTTTGGCCAATATTACCGAGTTCGGCCAAACCGAACTATGGAATAAACGCCAGTTAGGCGAGTGGGGCGCGGATATCGTGCTTTACCCGTTAAGTGCCTTTCGGGCGATGAACAAAGCCGCTGAAACTGTGTATAGCAGCATTCTGGCCCAGGGCGACCAAACCCAGGTCATCGACCTGATGCAAACCCGAATGGAACTCTACGATTATCTTGGCTACCACCAGTACGAACAAAAGCTGGATGCACTCTTTGCCAAGCAGAAGGATTCAAACCGTTAATTGATTCGACGCCCGAGCAGTATCCAGTGGCGCCAGTAGCGTGTGGAGAAATGTATGGTGGACAAAAAGTTAGAAGGCGCAGGTTTGCGCGGTCAGGTGGCGGGTAAAACTGCCCTGTCAACGGTAGGCAAAGATGGCTCTGGCCTGACGTACCGCGGTTATGATGTCGCCGATTTAGCGGCCCATTGTCAGTTTGAAGAAGTGGCTTATTTGCTGTTAAAAGGTGATTTGCCGAATGAAGCACAATTAGCCGACTATAAACGCCAATTGGCATCTATGCGGGCATTGCCGCAGGCACTTAAAGAGGTGCTTGAACGCATTCCGGCATCGGCGCATCCGATGGACGTTCTGCGTACTGGCTGTTCTATGCTCGGTAATTTGGAAACAGAAGCCGATTTTAGTCAGCAGCAACAATGTGCTGACCGTTTGCTGGCGTTATTTCCCAGCATCATCTGTTACTGGTATCGCTTTAGTCATGACGGTGTGCGCATCGACACGGCCACGGAGGATGATTCCATTGGCGGCCACTTCCTGCATATGCTGCTCGGCAAGGCGCCAGACCCTTTATTCGAGCAGGTCATGCATGTTTCGTTGATTCTTTATGCAGAACATGAATTTAATGCCTCTACCTTCACCGCTCGGGTGTGCGCTTCAACCCTGTCGGATTTCCATAGCTGTGTTACCGGAGCCATAGGTTCACTGCGCGGCCCGTTACATGGCGGCGCCAACGAAGCGGCGATGGAGATGATTGAAGGCTGGCAAAGCCCGGAAGAAGCAGAGCAAAAACTGCTGCAAAAGCTGGCTAATAAAGACAAGGTGATGGGCTTTGGGCATGCCATTTATCGTGAATCGGATCCCCGCAATACCATTATTAAGCACTGGTCAGAAAAGCTTGCCGAGAAGGTCGGCGACACAGTGCTGTATCCGGTGTCGGTGCGCTGCGAAGACGTCATGTGGCGGGAGAAAAAGCTGTTTTGTAATGCAGATTTTTTCCATGCCTCGGCTTATCACTTTATGCATATTCCAACCAAGTTGTTTACGCCCATTTTTGTGATGTCGCGCTTAACTGGTTGGGCGGCCCATGTGTTTGAGCAGCGCGCGGATAACCGGATTATCCGGCCATCTGCCGAGTACGTAGGCGAATCCTTGCGTAAGGTCGTGCCATTGGCAAAGCGCAGTTAATATGTTGGTCAAAGGGATCCCTTGTCATGAATAGCGAATATTTAACCCCGCTGGGGGGTACGTCGTTACAGTACTTTGATGTGAAAGCGGCAGTGGAGGCCATCAAGCCTGGTAGCTTTGCCGGATTGCCCTATACCAGCAGGGTTTTGGCGGAAAACCTGTTGCGTAAATGCGATCCAGCCATGCTGACAGAGTGTCTGACGCAAATCATTGAGCGTAAGCGGGAGCGGGATTTTCCCTGGTTTCCGGCGCGGGTGGTGTGTCATGACATTCTGGGCCAAACCGCTTTGGTGGATTTGGCGGGTTTACGTGAGGCTATTGCCGAGCAGGGCGGTGATCCCAGTCGGGTCAATCCGGTAGTGCCAACCCAGTTAATTGTTGATCACTCACTGGCCGTGGAGCACGCTGGCTTTGAGCCTGATGCCTTTGCGAAAAATCGCGCAGTGGAAGACAGACGTAACGAGGACAGATTCGATTTTATTAACTGGTGTAAAACTGCGTTTAAAAATGTCGATGTGATCCCGCCGGGTAACGGCATCATGCATCAAATCAATTTAGAGAAAATGTCGCCTGTGGTACATGCCAAAGAGGGCGTGGCCTTTCCGGATACCTTGGTGGGAACCGACAGCCATACCCCCCATGTGGATGCACTCGGTGTGATTGCCATCGGTGTGGGTGGGCTGGAAGCTGAAAGTGTGATGCTGGGACGCGCATCCTGGATGCGCTTACCGGATATTATTGGCGTTGAACTGACGGGAAAACCCCAGCCAGGCATTACCGCTACTGATATTGTGCTGGCGTTAACCGCTTATTTGCGGGAACGAAAAGTGGTGTCCAGTTACCTCGAATTTTATGGTGAGGGCACCTGCCATTTAACCCTGGGGGATCGCGCCACCATATCGAATATGACCCCCGAATATGGCGCTACGGCTGCGATGTTTTATATCGATCAGCAAACCCTGGATTACCTCACCTTAACCGGAAGAGAGCCACAGCAGGTCAAACTGGTAGAAACCTACGCCAAAGCTGCGGGTTTATGGGCAGACGAATTAACTCAAGCCAGTTATGAGCGGGTGCTGAGCTTTGATTTATCCAGTGTGGTGCGCACTATGGCGGGGCCATCTAACCCTCACAAACGTCTACCGACCCAGGATTTAGCGGCTCGCGGCATTGCCAAGGCAGGCTGGCAAAGCAGTCTGGAACAAGGCATGCCGGATGGCGCGGTGATCATCGCAGCCATCACCAGCTGTACTAATACCAGTAATCCGCGCAATGTTATCAGCGCCGGACTGCTGGCGCGCAATGCCAATCGATTAGGCTTAACCCGTCAGCCCTGGGTAAAAACTTCGTTAGCTCCTGGTTCAAAAGCGGTGCAGTTGTATTTAGAAGAATCCGGCCTGCTAGCCGAACTGGAACAACTGGGCTTTGGCATAGTGGCCTTTGCCTGTACTACCTGTAACGGTATGAGTGGGGCGCTGGACCCGGCTATTCAGCAGGAAGTGATTGAGCGGGATCTTTATGCCACAGCGGTGCTTTCGGGCAACCGTAACTTTGATGGGCGTATCCATCCTTATGCCAAGCAAGCCTTTTTAGCATCCCCCGCTTTAGTGGTGGCCTATGCCATTGTCGGCAGCATTCGGGTAGATATTGAAAAAGATCCTCTGGGTACGGATAAGCTCGGCAACCCTGTGTATTTACGCGATATCTGGCCGTCCGATGACGAGATCAATCAGGTGGTCGCCAGCAGCGTCAAGCCGGCGCAGTTTAAGCGGGTATATGAGCCCATGTTTGATCTCGAGGTGAGTTACGGCACCGCCATTTCACCTTTGTATCCATGGCGTGGCCAAAGTACCTATATCCGTAAACCGCCATACTGGGAGGGCGCCCTGGCGGGTGAGCGTAGCTTAACGGGCATGCGGCCGCTGGCCATTTTTGGCGATAACATCACCACGGATCATTTATCGCCTTCTAATGCGATTCTGGCTGACAGTGCCGCCGGTGAATATCTGGCGAAAATGGGGCTGCCGGAAGAAGATTTTAACTCTTATGCTACCCACAGAGGGGATCACCTTACTGCGCAGCGTGCGACCTTGGCTAACCCTAAATTGTTCAATGAAATGGTGCGGGAAGATGGCGAGGTTAAACAAGGCTCGTTAGCCCGCATTGAGCCTGAAGGACAGGTCACGCGCATGTGGGAAGCCATCGAAACGTACATGCAGCGTAAACAGCCGCTGATCATTATCGCCGGGCAGGATTATGGTCAGGGCTCTTCCCGTGACTGGGCCGCCAAGGGTGTACGTCTGGCGGGGGTGGAAGTCATCTTGGCCGAAGGCTTTGAACGTATTCACCGTACGAATTTGGTCGGTATGGGCGTACTGCCATTGCAGTTTTTACCTGGCATGAACCGCCATACCCTGGAACTGGATGGCACCGAAACCTTTGATGTGACGGGGATGCGCAGCCCGGGCAATATCGTAACTGTAATCGTAAAACGTCTTGATGGCCGTGTTGATGAGGTGCCTGCGTTTTGTCGATTAGATACCCAAGAGGAAGTGTCGATTTATGCTGCTGGCGGCGTGCTGCAGCGTTTTGCCGCGGATTTTCTGGCGAATCAGGTGGCTTAGCTAATTCAGGAGACAGGATGTGAACTACTTACCGCAATTAAAAATCCCTGCCTGCTATATGCGTGGTGGCACCAGCAAAGGGGTGTTTTTTCGATTAGAGGATTTGCCTCAAGCTGCCCAGCAGCCTGGCCCGTATCGGGATGCTTTGCTGATGCGGATTGTCGGTAGTCCGGATCCTTACCAAAAACAGATTGATGGCATGGGCGGCGCCAGCTCCAGCACCAGCAAGGTGGTGATCCTGTCGAAAAGTACTAAGGCTGTCTATGACATCGACTATTTGTTTGGCCAGGTGGCGATTGATAAAGCCTTTGTCGACTGGAGTGGCAATTGCGGTAATTTAACTGCGGCGGTAGGGAGTTTTGCTATCCAGCAAGGCCTGCTCGATCCTGCCAAAATCCCCCTCAATGGCCGGGTCGAAGTGCGAATTTGGCAGCAAAATATCAGCAAAACCATCATCGCCAGTATCCCGGTGCAAAATGGTGAAGTGCAGGAAACCGGAGAATTTGAACTGGATGGCGTGACTTTTCCAGCGGCGGAAATCCCCATACGCTTTTTAGAGCCTGCCGAAGAAGGCGAGGATGCCAGTGCCGGATTATTTCCTACGGGGAATCTGGTGGATATTCTGGAAACGCCAGATGGCCCATTAAAAGCAACCCTAATCAACTCAGGCATTCCGACCATTTTCGTGCGCGCCGAGGATATTGGTTATCAGGGTACGGAACTGCAGGAGGATATTAATAGCGATCCTGCGGCGCTGGCTAAATTTGAACAACTGCGCGGCATAGGCGCGTTGAAAATGGGCTTGATTAAACACCCGGATGAGATCGCATCACGTCAGCATACGCCGAAAATTGCCTTTGTCTCTGCGCCTAAAGCTTACGTTGCTTCCAGTGGCAAGCCCATTTCTGACACCGACACCAATGTGCTGGTACGGGCCTTATCCATGGGAAAACTGCATCATGCCATGATGGGCACAGCGGCTGTGGCCATTGCTACTGCGGCAGCTATTCCCGGTACTTTGGTTAATGAGGCAGTGAGCCATCAAACTGATAGTCAGGTGACTTTTGGGCATCCGTCGGGGGTGCTGACGGTGGGCGCAGTGGCGGAATGTGAGCAGGGTAACTGGACAGTCAAAGAAGTCAGCATGAGTCGCAGTGCCAGAATGCTGATGGAGGGTTGGGTGAGGGTACCCCAGGAAAATTTGCCTAAATAATGACAGCATAGGCTATCGATAAGCCATTGTACTTTGTTGTATTTATACTGTAACCGCACCATGGAAACGTCTGCTTCTGTTCAGAGGCAGCTCTTGTTTGGAGTACACAATGAAGAAAATGCAACTGTTGGTAGTCATTGCGTTGGTTGGTTTTATCAGTGCCTGTTCAAAGCTTACTCAGGCTAACTATCAGCAACTGAAAATGGGCATGTCGCAGCAGGAGATAGAGGCCATTATTGGTGGCAGTGACAAATGTGAGGACAATTTAGTCGGTAAAACCTGTCTGTGGGGGAAAGAAAGTGCCGCATATATTAAAGTGAATTTCGTCAGTGGAAACGCTGTTATGTTTCAGCACGACAAGTTGAAACCATAGTGAAGTTAATTTACTCATGCTGCATCCTTAAATATTTTCGTATTTCATTTCGTTAATCCTCTCCTTATTTTTTCTTGTTATGCGTAACCCGTTGGTATTTTTAATGGCGTGGATTATGCACCGCTCATATTTAATTTACTCGGTGCTATGTCACTGACGTTTTTCTGACATCACGACGTTGAGGGTTATATGGGTAAGCCATTTGGATTTTTACCATTACGTATTGGTTCTATTTGCTTGATTGTGCTGGCAGCGGGGACTGGATGTGCCGGCAAAGTCAAACAGCCTGCAAGTTTTCCCTGGTCTTACGCTCAGGGGTTTGATGACGGCTGTTCATCTGCGGGAGACAACGTCGCATTTGTATGGAAAGAGCAGCCTTTAGCAATGGATCCGGAATATCGATACGGTTGGTCGGATGGTTTTCGTCAGTGTGAAACGCTGGCGCAAGCGAGTGCCAGAAAAACCCGTGTTTTAACTCAGCAGCAGAATCTTAGTCAGGAACAGCAAACAAAATTAGAAAAAGGTCTGCTACAGCAGCAAAAAATTAAAGGGGTTGGAATTAAGGGGATGTAGGGTTAAATTATTAACCTTTGTTGTTGGCGTATAATACGCAATATGTAACAAATAAAATGAATTGGGTCTGGGAAGCTAAGAACAGGATGCGTAAACTGAGCATATGTTACCAGGATGTAAGTTGTTCGGAAAAACGTTGCAGTTAATCACCTACATTGCTTGTTGTGTTCTGATTTGGTCTTCCTTTACCAGAGCGGCCGAGTACGCATCGAATACGCATTCACAACCCATCATTACTATCGCAACACTCAATTATCCACCCTTTGTCGGTAGCGGTGACCAGGATGAAAACCGTCTTTGGGTTTGGATTGATAAAGCGCTTCAGACCCAGGGATTTCGCGTAGAAAGGGTGATAGTGCCTTGGGCGAGGGCGTTAGAATTATGTCGCCTGGGAGAGGTTGATGGGGTATTCATGTTGAATAAGGACCATGAGCGAGAAAATTGGGCGTATTTTTCGGAACCTGTTGGGATAGAGAATCAAGTAATCTGGCAGCGCAAAGGTGCCCCTTATTTGCCCATACAACAGTTAACCGACATGAAACCATTTCGTGTCGGAGTGTTAAGAAACAGTTTGCAGGAAGGTTATCTGCAAAATGCCGGTATAAATAACGTGAGTATTATGGATGTGCTACAAGGCATCCGTATGCTCAAAATAGGACGTATCGACCTGTTGGTGTCTGAGTACAGCACTACCCAATATATTATTCAGCACGTTTATGCTGATAGTGTGAAGGACTTTGAGGCCTCTAAGGGAGCTGTGTTTAGTGCGCCTTTTTATTTGGCATTACGCAAGTCTTATCCAGGTTATAAAAACGTTATGGAAAGGTTTGATCAGAATATGAGTGAATATCGCCGCTCACCTGTGTTTGAACGAATGATGGCTGACCTGAATATGAGTGCATCATCAATGGCGTCGGTGGGGGCGCAATAGATAGAACCGATCAGTGAAGGTTCATGTTTGCAGGTTACACTGACGAATTAAGTGCATGCATGATTGCTGCAGTGACGATTATCCACACTTCCTCATACGATAAGGACAGATGAGATGTTTAATTCTCCAAAGTTTTTTACGCAGTATGCATGTTTGTTCTTATGCATTTTGTTTACGGGATATGCAACGGCACAGGTTCAATCGCCTAATCAGATTAGTGTGCAGGGGCAAGGGCAGGTTCAGATCAGCCCGGATGGGCTTTCTTTTACCGTCACTGTATTTGAGCAGGGACCATTGGCAAGCAAATTAAACGCATTGGTGACGGACAAAACTCGGAAAGTGATTGTGAGTTTGCAAAGCGAAAGCGTGAAAGATAGTGATATACAGTCAATGGCATTGCAATTACAGCCCTGGGTCGAACGAGAAAACAACCAAATGGTTCAAAAAGGTTTCAGCGTTAGTCGGCAGATAGATGTGAAACTTCGCAGTTTGCAACGTTTTGACGTCATTATGGATAAACTACTTGCGCTAGGGGTAAATCGTATAGACAGCATACAGCTGTTGGTTGAAAATCAGCATCAACTTTATTTGCAGGCGCTTTCAAACGCCATGCAGGATGCAAGGAATCGAGCACAGGTTCTGGCTGGTGCAGAAGGTCTAAAGGCGACCAAAGTACTGCAAGTGACTGAACAGGGTGGATTTGCGCCAATGCGCACATTAAAAATGGCCGAAGCGTTTTCTGCGGGGCCAAGTATGCCGGGAGAAGTTATTGTATCCGCGTCGGTTTCTGTCACCTATGAGCTTGGAAATTAAGCATGGCGAACAAGGAATGTTCAATCAATATGCCGATTGAGCGAAATCCTTCACCATACCCTGTAAAAGCCCTTTTCATTTTCAGCATTACGGGGTACTTTGTGGGCAATTTAGCACAGGCACTTGCTTGTGGCGCCAACATTGATTGACCCAAAGGTTATTTAAAGTGGTGAAATCCAAACCTGATTTTTATCAAAGCCTCGTCGCGCAGGGACAAGCCCTGATAGCAGGAGAACATGATCTCATTGCGAATTGTGCGAATCTGAGTGCGTTATTATTTACCAGTTTGTCTGATGTGAATTGGGCAGGCTTTTATCTTTATAAAGAAAACCAGTTAGTATTAGGGCCCTTTCAGGGAAATCCCGCATGTATTCGTATTCCTATGGGAAAAGGGGTATGTGGAACAGCCGCCGCCACAGGTGAAATCCAATTAGTTGAGGATGTTCATCAGTTTGAAGGGCACATCGCCTGTGACGCAGCGTCAAATTCTGAGATCGTGATTCCGTTTTATCGTGGTGAAGAATTGGTGGGTGTGTTGGATATCGATAGTCCATCGCTGGCCAGATTCGATCAAGATGACTTAGCGGGTCTGAGTCAATTGGTAACTGCGCTGGAGCAAAGCCTGATATGAAACATCTGGTAGATATTCATGTGGTTCTGGCCACTGCCGATGACATGGATTTCTGGGAAGATGATGCCGAAGAGGCAGCAGATAAGTTAAACAGTTTATTGCATCGTGTTTATGACACCGCTGAAGATGATATTGATACTTCACGATTAGAAAACATGTTGCAGTTTATTTGGGAAAACTGGCGGGAAGATCGCCATTTACTCGATATAGATGAGGTGGATTTACATGACTGGGTTGACCATTTTGTGGCAACTTGGGATGATGAAGCCTCTGATGCTCCATATTTTGAATAAAAAGTTAGATTGTTAATGGAAAATCCTGAGAAATTTTCAAGCAGCAAAGAAGTGATTACATTTCTTGCTGAAACCTTTCCCGCCTGTTTTAGCCTCGAAGGTGAAGCAAAGCCTCTGAAAGTCGGTATCTTTCAAGACTTAGCCGAACGTTTACAAGACGAAGAACGAGTTAGCAAAACGTTGTTACGTTCTGCGCTGCGTCACTATACTAATAGCTGGCGATATCTTCATTCTGTGAAAGAAGGTGCGTTTCGCGTTGATTTAGATGGTAATCAGGACGCTGCGATTGAAAAAGAGCATGCTGATCATGCTTTGCAACAGCTTGAAGAAAGTAAAGCGAAAGTCGCAGAGCGCAGAAAGCAGCAAGCACCGAAAGCCAATAAGGGCAAGGAAAAAGGTTTTGCGAAGAAAGCCCCTGGTGGTTTCTCGCGTCCGAAGCCTGGTGTAAATGGTGATAAGCCACGAGCACCGAAACGCCCACCTGCGCAGAAGCTGACTGACGGCGATCTGAAAGCAGGCACGGAAGTGACTGTAAAGGTTGGTAAAGCACCAATGCCGGCAGTCATTACCGAAGTTGCCAAAGACGGTGTGCATGTGCAATTGAACACAGGCATGGTATTGAAGGTCCAAGCTGATAACTTAAGATTGGCCCGACAAAAGAGGTAAGCTAATGAGAAACCTTGTTCGTGTTTGCGTAGCGTCTAGTTTAGTCGCAATTCAGGCGAGCGCCCTGGCAGTAACGACTACTGAAAGCGTTGACCAGTTACCTGTATTACATCAGGAATCTCAACATTCTGTCGCGTCTAAGCGCGTCACGTCGTTGTTCACCCGAGCGCATTACAAGCCGTTTGAAATGAACGACCAATTGTCAGAAGCTGTTTTTGACCGCTACATTGACTCCCTGGACGTAAACCGAAATGTGTTTCTTGCAAGTGATCTCAAGGGCTTTGAGAAGTATCGCGATAGCTTCGATGATGCTTTGGAAAAAGGTGACCTTGATGCCGCGTACCAAATTTATCAGGTCAATCTGACCCGCAGGGTTGAGCGCTATAAATTTGCCTTAACCCTGTTACAAAAGCCTTTTGATTTTACCGAGGCGGGTGACAAATTCTATTTTGATCGTGAAAACCAGCCATTTGCTGCGAATGAAGCTGAATTAGATGAGTTATGGCGCCAGCGGGTGAAATATGACGCGTTGAATCTTAAATTGGCAGGTAAAGACTGGCCGAAGATTCAGGAACTACTCACTAAGCGCTATGAGCGTGCTATCAAACGTTTGTCTCAGACGGAAAGTGAAGATGTATTTCAGACATTAATGAATGCATTCGCTCACAGTATTGAGGCTCACACCAGTTACTTGTCTCCTCGAAATGCGGATCGTTTCCAAATGGAAATGAATTTGTCATTTGAGGGCATAGGCGCAGTGCTGCAAAGCGAAGACGATTACACGGTTATTCGTAGCATTGTGCCGGGCGGACCGGCTGATCTATCAAACAAAATCAAACCAGATGATCGCATTATTGGCGTTGCCCAGGACGACGAAGATTTCGTTGATGTGGTCGGCTGGCGTTTGGATGAAGTGGTTGATTTAATTAAGGGGCCGAAGGGCAGCACAGTGCGTCTTCAGGTTCTGAAGGGCAAAGATTCCACCAATCCTGAGGTGGTCAGTCTGACCCGTGACAAAATCAAGTTAGAAGACCGCGCAGCGAAATCCGAGATTTATGAGCCAAAAGAGGGACCACACAAAGGCGAAAAGCTTGGTGTGATTACGATCCCGTCTTTCTACAATAATTTGCATGCGGATGTGAAGACCGAACTTGAGTCTCTGAAAGCTCAGGACGTGGAAGGTATTATTGTTGATTTGCGTGGCAACGGTGGTGGTGCGTTAACCGAAGCTACCCTACTGACAGGCTTATTTATTGATAAAGGCCCGGTTGTGCAAATTCGTGATGGTGCAGGTCGTATTAACGTAAACCGTGATACAGATGGCGTCACTTATTACGATGGCCCGATGACGGTATTGGTAGATCGTTATAGCGCATCGGCATCTGAGATTTTTGCTGCTGCAATGCAGGATTACGGCCGTGCGATTATTGTCGGTGAGCAAACTTACGGTAAGGGTACTGTGCAACAGCACAGAGGTTTGGGTCGAATTTATGACCTGTATGATAATCCTCTTGGCAGTGTGCAGTTTACAATTGCTAAGTTTTATCGCATCAATGGTGGCAGTACCCAGCATAAAGGGGTTGTCCCAGATGTCTTATTCCCGTCCGCAATCGATCCGGCTGACTGGGGTGAAAGTCAGGAAAAAACTGCATTACCCTGGGACAGTATCGATCGTGCGGCTTATGCTACCTTCGGAGATACCAGCGCTGCGGTAAGTCAGGTTCGCAAAGAACATGATGAACGTGTTAAGGCCGATCCTGAATTCGCTTATATTTACGAAGATATCGCCCGCTACCAGGAAAAGAAAAACGATAAGTTTGTGTCTCTGGTTGAAGCAGAACGTTTAGCTGATAAAAAAGACGATGAAGCCAAAGCACTTAAACGTGCTAATGAGCGCCTGGCGCGCATGCACATGGAGCCGGTAGCTAGTCTGGACGATCTTCCTGAAGAATTGGAAGAAATTGATCCGTTCCTGGACGAAGCGGCAAGCATCACCTTTGATGTACTGACAACAGGAAAATACGCTATTCACCAATAAGTACCGGTCGAATAGTGAGACAAAAAGGGCTATTCCAGTAGCCCTTTTTTGTGAGAGTCTAATAATAATCCTGCCGGGCGAGCCATGCTCAGCAAAAAGGAAATAACAATAATTAACTAAAGGGCGATTCATGAGTGCACGCGGACAATTTTCATCCCGTATAGGCTTTGTGCTGGCTGCAGCCGGCTCTGCCGTTGGGTTGGGAAACATATGGGGTTTTCCAACACAGGTGGCCAGTAATGGTGGTGCAGCTTTTGTACTGGTATACATTATTCTGGCGTTTATGCTGGCGTATCCAGTATTAATGGCGGAATTGATCGTTGGACGTGCAACTCGTTCGAATATGGTTGATGCACTGGATAAAGTCAGTGGCAGCGTGTTTGGACGCATGACAGGTTACTGGGGTTTTATCACTGTGTCCGCAATACTGGCGTTTTACTCCATTGTTGCCGGTTGGATGCTTGCCTACTTTTTCGAAACTGTCACCGACCTGCTCGGATTAACCAGCGTATCCCAATGGTTAACGGAATTTTCTGTCAGCCGTAATATCGTTTTTTGCGCCATTTTTTCTGTGATGACTGCTGCTATCGTAGTTGGAGGTGTCAGTGATGGTATTGAGCGCTGGTCAGTTAGGCTAATGCCGACACTCATTTTATTGATTCTATTATTAATAGTTTACGTTGCGTTTCAGGATGGGGCTGCAGAAGGCTGGAATGCCTATGTTGTGCCTGATTTTACCGCTGTGTGGCATCCTGAATTACTGATTAGTGCCATGGGCCAGGCGTTTTTCTCTATGTCACTCGGCGTGGGTACTATGCTGGTGTATGGCTCATATGTAGACAGTAAAGAAAACCTGCCTGTATTGGGAGCATCAGTGTCGCTGGTTGATATTGGCGTGGCAATTCTGGCGGGTATGCTAATTATCCCGGCAATGTATGTCGCGTTGCACAGTGGTGTCACTATTTTTAAAGAAGATGGCAGTCTAATTAACGGCGACAGCCTGATCTTTACGGTTTTGCCTGCACTTTTCGATACCATGGGTACCATGGGTATTGTCGTCGCGTTTGCCTTTTTTGCGCTGATGGTGATTGCAGCGCTTACCTCGTCTATTTCCATGCTTGAAGTGCCCGTTGCCTATGTAGTCGAAAACAAAGGTGTGTCGCGCAAAAAGGCAGTGTGGGCGATTGCCTGCCTGGTATTTGTGGCCAGTACCATCATTAACCTGAATTTCTCCAGTTTGTTTGGATTGGTGATCACCCTGTCAACGGAATACAGTCAGCCATTGTTAGGACTGGCGATCAGTATTTTTGTGGGTTGGGTGTGGAAACGTAATTCCGCCCTTGAAGAACTCAAGAAGGGGGATGCAGGGGCAGAACATACCTGGTTTTGGCGTATCTGGCCCTGGTATCTTCGCTTTGTTTGTCCGGTTGTCATAGTCGTTATGTTCTACCGTTCAGTGTTCGCTTAGTTTGCAGCCTTACAGGATAAAAAATGGAAAATAAATATAAAGAACCCAGCCTGTTAGACGCCATTATTCCTATTGTCATCTTGGTGTTTTTACTTACGTCATCGGTTATTTTATTCGGTGATAATTCGTCTTATGGTCCCAACCAAATTGCCTTACTGTTAGCGGCGGGTGTCGCAGGTATTATCGGTATCAAAAATGGCTTTAGCTGGCGCGAGATTGAAGAAGGTATTGTAAAAGGCATTTCACTCTCTTTGGGTGCAATGCTGATCCTTTTGGCGGTAGGTGCATTAATCGGTACCTGGATGCTTTCTGGTACTGTGCCGACCCTGATTTATTATGGCCTTGAACTGTTAAACCCTAAGCTGTTTTATGCTGCAACTACCTTGATTTGTGGCATTGTTGCTATGAGTATTGGTAGCTCATGGACGACCGCTGCCACTGTCGGTGTGGCATTGATGGGGGTCTCTAACGGTATGGGCATGAACGAAGCAATCACTGCTGGTGCCGTTGTTTCAGGTGCTTATTTTGGCGATAAGCTGTCGCCACTGTCAGAGACGACGAATCTGGCCCCTGCAGTTGCGGGAACCGAACTATTCGATCACATTCGCTATATGCTTTGGACTACCATTCCCAGCATGTTACTGGCACTGATCCTATTTGCTATTCTTGGCTTTAGCGATACCAGCGCACAATCCGCCACCCGCATTCTTGAAATGCAAAATCTGTTGGAACATGAATTTAATCTGGGCTGGCATTTGCTGATCCCGTTAGTGCTGTTACTGACCATGGCGATTAAAAAAGTGCCTGCGTTTCCGTCAGTAAGTATCGGTGCGTTGGTGGGAGGCATATGGGCCCTGATGTTCCAGCCTGATGTTGTAGCGAAAATGACAGGGGAAGGCAGCGGATTTATTGCCAATCTTACCGTGGTATGGACAGCCCTGTTTGACGGTGTGAAATTTGAGACAGCGAATGACACCATTAACGATCTGCTGAGTCGTGGTGGTATGTCGAGCATGTTAAATACCATCTGGCTTATTATGTGTGCTATGACCTTTGGTGCTGTGCTGGAAAAAGTCGGGCTACTTAAACGTTTTGTGAGTTTGTTGCTTAGAGGGGCGAAAAGCGCAGGGGACATGGTCACTCGCACTATCCTGACATCTTTGGGGACCAATATCATCACTGCCGACCAGTACATTTCAATTGTGATGCCGGGTCGTATGTATAAAGAAGAGTTTAAAAAGCGTGGATTGGATCAACTGAACCTGTCACGCAGTCTGGAAGATGGCGGCACAATAACGTCGCCTTTAATCCCATGGAATACCTGTGGTGCTTATATGCACTCTGTATTGCTGGTAAATCCACTTGATTATGTCTTCTATGCTTTCTTCAACTTGATCAATCCGGTTCTCTCCATTATCTATGCCTATCTGGGTATAAAAATATTACGTATTCAGCCGCCAGTGCTGGAAACCAAATCTTGATAAGAAACAAAGCCCACCTTAAGGTGGGCTTTGTGTATACGGTCTGCATTTGTTATTAAGCGAGAAACAATGACTACAGTAACTCCTCAGGTAAAGCGCCGCCTCGATTATCAGGCGCCATTATTTTTGATTCCGACGATTTCTCTGGAGTTTCACCTGGACCCTTGTAAGACCAGGGTGAAGGCCATTACCCAAATTCAGCGAAATGGCGAGCATCAGGCCTCACTGTGGCTTGATGGAGAGCAGCTCACGCTAAGCACGATAAAAATTAATGGGGAAGACCATTCGGAGTACGAACTGAAGGGCGGGGGTATTGACATTCACACCTCTTTAGACAACTTCGAACTTTGTATTGAGACGGAGATTAATCCGCAAGAAAATCATAGCCTTGAAGGCTTGTATTTGTCGGGTGGCGCATACTGCACGCAATGTGAAGCGGAAGGCTTTCGCAAAATAACCTATTTCATGGATCGCCCGGATATTCTGTCTAAGTACGATGTCACCATTTATGCTCCGAAAGCGGATTTTCCATTTTTACTCTCAAACGGTAACAAAATTAACGCAGGCGAGTTAGAGGACGGACGTCACTGGGTTAGCTGGCAGGATCCATTTAATAAGCCGTGTTATTTGTTTGCGCTAGTCGCCGGAGACTTTGATCTGCTCGAAGATACCTTTGTTACATCCAGCGGACGTGATGTTGCGTTACAACTTTTTGTTGATAAGGGCATGGCCGATCGAGGCGAGCATGCGCTGGTGTCCCTTAAAAAGTCGATGGCCTGGGATGAGGAGACCTTCGGACTTGAATATGACCTTGATATTTACATGATTGTCGCGGTTGATTTCTTCAATATGGGCGCGATGGAAAACAAGGGCCTTAACGTTTTTAACAGTAAATATGTGCTGGCGAATAGCCAAACTGCCACGGATGAAGATTACTTCAATATTGAATCTATTATTGCCCATGAGTATTTCCACAACTGGACCGGGAATCGGGTCACTTGTCGCGATTGGTTCCAGTTAAGTCTGAAAGAGGGCTTAACCGTATTTCGTGATCAGCAGTTCAGTTCGGACATGTTTTCGCCTGTGGTGAATCGAATTAAACAAGTGCGTGTTATGCGTGAACATCAGTTTGCGGAAGACGCCAGTGCGATGTCTCACGCGATTCGTCCCGATGAAGTGATTGAAATGAATAATTTTTATACCGTGACTGTGTACGACAAAGGCGCTGAAGTGATCCGTATGCAGCATACCTTGCTGGGACAGGCAGGTTTTCGTAAAGGGATGGATTTATATTTCGAGCGCTTTGATGGTCAAGCCGTGACCTGCGATGATTTTGTTGACGCAATGGCAGACGCCAATCAGGCTGAATTTTCTCAGTTCCGCCGCTGGTATAGCCAGTCTGGTACACCGCTACTAAAAGCCGAAGGCAACTATGATGCACTCGTCAGGGAATATTCGCTCACGCTGACGCAAATTAATCGCCCGACCGCGGATCAAGCCCATAAAGAGCCTTTGCACATCCCTGTGGGGATTGAGTTGCTCTCTGCTGATGGACAGTCACTTGCGCTGACAGAATGTCCGACCGGGGTACTCGAACTAACTCAAGAGACACAAACATGGACATTCTCGGCTATTCCGTCAGAGCCGGTACCTGTGCTGCTAACTAATTTCTCGGCGCCGGTAAAACTGGAGATGTGCCAGAATTTCGAACAACTGACACATATTATGCAGCATGCAAGAGACGATTTTGCCCGTTGGGATGCAAGTCAGTCGTTATATAGCCAAATTATCTTATCCAATGAATCAGTAGATCAACAGGCCCAGGCATTAGTGTCATTGGTTAAACATTTGGTAACGTCTAGGGATAGGGACGTGGCTTTGCTTGCCGAAATGCTCACGCTGCCCAGTTTTGAAACCTTGTGCCAGCAAGTCGAGGTCATTGAGGTCGAGCAGCTGTATCAGCGCCGCAAGCAGGTATCTCAGTATTTGGCGATTACGCTGGCTGACATGTGGTTTGCGCAATGCCAATCCTATGTAGCAGAGGACTATCGTTATGAAACGGCACAGGTAGCAGAACGTCGCTGGCAGGCGGTTTGTCTGGCGTATCTGGCGCAGTCGGGACATAGAGAAGCCGCGGCATTATTACAACGCCGGTTTGAGCAATCGGACAATATGACCGACTCCCTGGCCGTGCTTAAAGCCTGTAAAGAAGGAAATCAGGCCCTGTTTGAAAACTTGATGGCCGACTTTGGCCAGCGGTTTGAAGATGACGCACTGGTGATGGACAAATGGTTTGCTCTGCATGCGGGTAATGAGCGTAGCGATATTTTGGCGCGTCTCGAATTACTTTATGCACATAAGCAATTCAATATTCAGAATCCTAACCGGGTACGTTCTGTGGTTGGTACCTTCGCGTTTTATAACACCATGGGCTTCCATGCTAAAGATGGCAGTGGTTACCGGTATGTTGCAGATTATTTGTTAAAACTGAACGATATCAATCCTCAGGTTGCAGCGCGCATTGTGACGCCACTTACCCAGTGGCATAGATACACAGCGGAGCGCCAGGAGCAGATGAAGCATCAGTTGATGCGTTTACTGGATTATCCGAAGCTGAGCAAAGACCTTTTCGAAAAAGTCAGTAAAAGTCTGCATTATCAGTCTAAATAATCTCCAACATTCAAAACAGTGATTTATGCAGATACATTTTTTTTCTATTTCAGTCAGTTATCTGGAGTGTGAAAATCTCTATGGGCGGGCAAGAAACAGTGTGGTGCTGATGTCCGAAAAGGGCATCAGAGTACAGCTGCCGGTCATGAATTTACGGCCATTCATCCAGCGAGACGGCCTTCACGGCCGATTTCGTTTGACTATCGATGAATCGAACAAAATTAAGGCGTTTGAGCGTATTAGGTAGATAATATGTTAAAAATCTGGTTTGACCACTTAATAAACTATTGAAAAAAAAAGGCTTGCTATACAAGGAACTGGTAGGATTAGTTCTTGCCATCGCAATTAAATGATGTAATTATTTTGTTAATTGTTAACAGCTTCTTGGTTCAAAAAGGGTTATCGGTTTCCGGTAACAAGGTTCGGCAGGGAGATAAAAAGTATGCATCAACAGCCTTGTAAGTCTTTCAGAAAGTCATCCATGGCATTGGCCGTCAGTACCCTCATCGCAGGGTTAGCCGGTCATGCCCATGGCGCATCCTGGTCAACTGGTGATTGGGAAATCAGTTTCGATTCGAGTTTTTCTGTGGGTACCAGTATCCGCGTTGAAGAGCGCGACTGGGGACTGATTGCAAATAGTAACCAACCTGAGTTTAACTGGAGCGGTTACGACGCCGCTACCAATGTGATTTATCCTTCTGCGGATATCTGGGATCAAGCTAAAGGCAGTTATTCTGCCAATGGTGACCAGGGCGATCTGAATTACGATAAAGGCAAGCCTTTCTCTACCCTGATTAAAGGCGTGCATGAGCTTGATATTCGTTATGACAACATGGGCGTATTTTTACGTGGCATGTATTTCTACGATTATGAGCTGAAGAAAAACGACCGTGACTGGGCTAATCCTATTACCGGTAACACTTCAAACCCGTGTGATGATCCAACTGCTAACGCTGAGCTTTGCTCTGATGTGCGTTTGTTGGATGCGTTTTTCTATGCTGATTTCGACATTGGCAACGTGCCGGTTACCTTACGTATCGGCGATCAGGTGGTTAGCTGGGGGGAAAGCACTTTCATTCAGCACGGTATTAATACCATTAACCCTATCGATGTCAGCCGTGCGGTTGCCCCCGGTTCTGAGTTAAAAGAAGTCTTTATCCCGGTAGGCATGGTATTTATGTCTGCAGGTCTGACTGACAACTTCAGCGTCGCAGCTTATTACCAATATAAATGGGACCGTAGCCGTTTACCTCAGGCCGGCAGTTATTTCTCTACTAATGATTTTGCCGGTGAAGGCGGTCATGTAAATAATATTCAGCTTGGTTTTACCGGAAACCCGGATATTAACCAGGAATTCTTGCTGTCTGAATTGAATGGTTATGGCGCTGCATTACGTGCAGGCGCAAGTGCTTCTGATATAGCCAGTGCCTATTTAGCTTATCCAACCAAAGTGGCGATCCGTGATTACGGTGACGATGCCCACGATGAGGCGGATGATCAGGGCCAGTATGGGATTAAACTGACCTATTTTGCTGAAGAACTGAATCAAACAGAATTCAGCTTCTATCACATTAATTATCATAGTCAGCGACCGGTGATTTCAGGGGTAACCTCGAACTTCTCTGACGCTGCGATTGCCAGCGATCTGGCCTATATGGCCTCGCACGAAATTACCAAATACAATCTAACCGACCTAAAAGCTTTCACGCAGGCGCGTTTTAGCTATCCGGAAGACATCAAACTGTACGGCTTAAGTTTTAACACCAACGTGGGTGAAACCGCCCTTGCAGGTGAAGTAGCATACCGTATGGATGAACCCCTGCAGATCGATGACGTAGAACTGCTGTATATGGGTATGCCTGAGCAGTTGGCGAACGCAGGCATTCGTCCTGACTTTGCCGGAATCTCGCAGCTAAATAATATTTATGGAGCGATTGGCCCTGGTGAAACTGCTAAGGGGTATGTGACCTCAGATACGGTTCAGGCACAGGTTACTGCGAGCCATATTTTTGGTCCTAAATTGGGTACGGATAACCTGATTGTGTTAGGCGAAGTGGGCTACGTACGTATTCAGGACTTCCCGGATCCAAGCGTTGTTCGTTTGAACGGCCCGGGTACCAACCGTTCTGGTGGTATTGAGCCGGTGTACGATGATGAAGGCAATGTGGTAACTGATCGTGCGGGCTTACTGGTGGGAATTTCAAATGGTCCGGAAACGAATCCATTTCCAACTCAGGATGCATGGGGGTATCGCGTACTGGTGAATGCGGACTTTAACAACGTATTCTCAGGCGTTAACTTGCAGGCACGTGGCACCTTTTCACACGACGTAGACGGTATTACACCTGACCCAATGTTCCTATTTATTGAAGGCCGTAAGTCAGCAAGTCTGTCCCTGACCTTCGACTATCTGAGCAAGTTGTCTGCGACTGCGTCCTATAACGCATACTGGGGTGGGGTAGGAACAACTAATACCCTGTCTGATCGCGACTTCATTTCGTTCAACATTAAGTATTCAATTTAAAAGAGGGACCAATATGAAACGATTTGCATTAGTTTCTGCGGCGATCACCCTGGCACTGTCAGCGGGAATCGCGCAGGCTAAGATAACCGATGCTGACGCTGCAAAGTTAGGAGCGGAATTGACCCCTCTGGGTGCCGAAAAGGCAGGTAATGCCGATGGTTCTATACCAGCGTGGGATGGCGGTATTACAACTGCACCCGCGGGCTATAAAGTTGGGGATTTTCACCCTGATCCATATGCAGGTGAAACGCCTCTCTACACTATCACAGGTGCAAACTACAAAGACTACGCTAAGGTTTTGACGCCTGGTCAGATGAAGATGTTCGAGACTTATCCGGACACGTACAAAATGCCGGTATATCCAACGCATCGCTCCGCGTCAGTGCCTCAGTTTATCTATGATGCTACCAAAAAGTATGCGACCACTGCAGAACTGGTGGAAGGTGGAAATGGTGTAAAAAACACTGCGGTTGGTATTCCATTCCCAATTCCACAAAATGGTTTGGAAGCCATTTGGAATCACCTGCTGCGTTTTCGGGGTGAAGGGGTTGAGCGTAACGGTGGTCAGGCTGCACCAACTGCATCTGGCGAATATAACGTGATTGGTTTGGATGAAATTCTACTAGTGAAGTATTCCGCCCATGACGCGACGCCAGAAAAGCTTTATGAAGAAAACATGCTGATGAAATTTAAGCAGAAAATTGTTTCTCCAGCACGTTTAGCCGGTACTGTACTTTTGGTTCATGAAACGATGGATCAGGTGCGTGAGCCACGTCAGGCCTGGACATACAACACAGGTCAGCGACGTGTACGTCGTGCACCAAACATCGCTTACGATGCCCCTGGTACCGCGGCCGATGGCCTGCGTACTACCGATGACTTTGATATGTTCAACGGTGCGCCAGATCGCTATAACTGGACACTGAAAGGTAAGCAGGAATTGCTGGTTGCCTACAATAACTACAAATTGCATAGTGGTGATGTGAAATACGATCAGATCTTAAAACCTGGTCATATTAATCCGGATTTGACCCGTTTCGAGAAACACAGAGTGTGGGTAGTCGAAGCCAACCTCAAAGACGAATTCCGTCATGTGTATAAGAAACGTGTGTTTTATATCGATGAAGACAGTTGGCAAATCATGGTCGCGGATATGTATGACAGCCGTGATGAGCTTTACCGTGTCGCTATTTCTTACGATATTAACTACTACGAGGTACCTGCAAACTGGACAACCCTGGACGTGTATTACGATCTGAACTCACGCCGATATCTGGCATTGGGTTTAGATAACGAGGATAAAGTGAATGATTTCTCTGTACGTCCAGATGATCGGGAGTTCACGCCGCAGGCGCTGACGAGAGAGGGAATTCGCTAATCGGATAAAACGGTTGGCATCTGCCAGCCGTTTTTTTTACTGGGAAGATTATGAAAAAACGCTATTTACATTACATATCCGCGTTGTTGTTATCTGCCAATGTATATGCTGCACCTTCTGCCTATCAGGCACCACTCGCAGCCAAGTCATTGCTTTTGGATGTGGTACGGGCAGATAGCGGACTGGTTGCCGTGGGAGAACGCGGACATATTTTATTGTCGGTCAATGGTGATAACTGGCAACAGGCTGAGGTGCCAACCACAGCCACGTTAACGGCAGTGACCTTTATTGACCAGCAAGGCTGGGCTGTGGGTCATGACAGCATCATTTTACATACTGCGGATAGTGGCCATCACTGGCAGGTTCAACAGTACTTACCTGAACTTGAACAGCCGTTGATGGATGTTCTCTTCGTTAATGCAATGCAGGGAATCGCCGTAGGTGCTTATGGGAATTATTTCCGTACCGAAGACGGTGGTGAGCATTGGCAGAAGGAACTACATCCAGAATTTTTAATGGCAGAAGACCGGGAATACCTTGAGGATATTAAGGCGCAGGATCCGGATTATTACGAAGAAGCCATCGCCGGAATGCTGCCCCACTTGAATCGACTTTCGTTTGACGGTTCACGTTTGTATTTGGCAGGCGAAGCCGGATTACTTGCTTACAGTGATGATCTGGGCAAAAGCTGGCAAAGAATGGAGATTGATTATAATGGTTCCTTCTTTGATGTGCGCAAAGCAGAAGACGGTCAGGTGTATGCTGCCGGACTGCGTGGCCATTTGTTCCGGCTAGACGGACAAACCTGGCAGGAAATCGAGAGTGGAACGCAGGCATCGTTAAATTCGATTGTTCCGCTGTCCAGTACAGAGACGTTGGCCGTTGGTAATAATGGCATGATAGTCACAATTCAGGGTGATAAAGTTACCGCGTCACAGGAAAAGGATGGCAAAGCCATTGTTGATGGCGTGTCGGTGAACGGACGATTGCTGGCTGTGACAGCAACAGGAATAAAACAATTCTAATTGGGAACATACTCTGTCATGACAAGCTTCATTAACGTTTGTGAAAAGCTGGTGTTCCGTCATCGAGCGGCGGTACTGGCTTTATTTGCACTTGCCACTGTGTTTTTGATGTGGCAGGCAACCATGCTCAAGCTCGACGCGGGGTTTACCAAAAACATACCGCTTAATCACGCCTACATGCAAAATTATATTAAGCACCGCAAAGATTTCGGCGGTGCAAATAACATTCTGGTGTCGGTGTGCGATAAATCCGGAAATATCTTTAACCAGACGTTCTTCGACACCTTAAAAGACGTGCATGATCAGTTGTTTTTCATTAATGGTGTTGATCGTTCTCTGGTGAAATCGCTGTTTTCTCCGTCTACACGTTTTACCGAAATTGTGGAAGGAGGATTTTCCGGAGGTCCGGTTATTCCGGCGAATTTCAATTCATCTAATCCTCAGGCCTTACAAGCGGTCGCCTCCAATATTGATAAAGCGGGCATCGTTGGACGCATGGTCTCGGATGATTTTCAGTGTGCAATGGTCACGGCGCAACTGCTAGATCTTGACCCGCAAACGGGTCAGCCGCTGGATGTGCTGGCCTTAGCCGATAAACTGGAAACGCAGTTGCGTGGCAAGTACGAGAATGAGCATACCAGCATCCATATTATTGGCTTTGCCAAAATGATTGGTGATGTTGCAAATGGTGCCAAAGATGTCTTGATGTTCTTTGCAATTGCTATCGTTATCACCGCTATCATGGTGTATTTCTTCTCTAAAGCGATTAGCCTGACGGTATTGCCAATTATGTGTTCCGTTATCGCGGTGATTTGGCAGTTGGGTCTGCTCACTGTGTTCGGATTTGGTATGGACCCTATGTCGATACTGGTACCCTTCCTGGTTTTTGCCATTGGTGTGAGCCATGGTGTGCAAATGATCAATGCGATGGGGAAAGAAGTCGTTTCGGGTAAATCGGTTAAAGAAGCCGCCCAGCAGGCCTTCAGAAACCTGTTAATTCCAGGTGGTGTTGCCCTGTTGTCCGACACGGTTGGTTTTATGACGCTGCTGGTCATCGATATCGGTATCATCCGTGAACTGGCTATCACTGCCAGTATGGGTGTTGCAGTTATTATTCTGACGAATCTGATTTTGTTGCCGGTGGCAATGTCTTATCTGAAGCTGGATGAAAAGTACAAAGCCAAGTTTTCAAATAAAGAAGGTCGCTCAGATAGATTTTGGGACTACATCGCACACTGTTCAAGCCCGAAAGTCGCCGTGATTATTCTGTTTGTCACAGGTGTGCTGTTTGTACTTGGCTGGATGCAATCACAGCAGATGAAAATTGGAGATTTGCATGCAGGCGCGCCGTCGCTGCATGAAGACTCCCGTTATAATCAGGATACGTTCCTGATCACCGATAAATATGCCATCAGTGTAGACTACATGTCGGTATTGGTTGAAGCCTCTCCGGATGCCTGTACGTCTTATGATGTCATGAAAACCATCGACGAGTTCCAGTGGAAGCTGGAAAACGTGCCTGGAGTGCAGTCTGCGGTCAGTCTGGCGTCTGTGGCAAAACTGGTCAATGCAGGTTACAACGAGGGAAATCCTAAGTGGCGCGTGTTACCGCGCAATCAGCAGACCATGGTCCAGGCGATTTCCCGCATTGAAACCTCATCCGGTTTGCGCAATGGCGATTGTTCAGTCATGCCGATTATTCTGTTTATGCAGGATCACAAAGCGGAAACTATTGAGCGTGTTGTCGCCGAAGTGAAGAAGCTGCAACCTGAATATGAAACCGAAAATCTGCACTTCCTGCTAGCATCCGGACCTGTAGGAGTCATGGCAGCAACGAACGAAGCCGTATCAGCAGCACAAACACCTATGATGTTGTACGTATTTGGCGCAGTGATTGTGTTATGTTTGCTCAGTTTCCGCTCGGTCAAAGCGACACTTGCTGTGGTGATTCCATTGTACGTGGTCTCTATTCTTGCCCAGGCACTGATGACGCTGCTACAAATAGGCTTAACGGTGTCTACCTTGCCTGTTATTGCGCTTGGGGTTGGGATTGGCGTGGATTATGGTATCTATATTCTTTCGACCATGAGTCTGCGTCTGAAAGACGGCATGCCCGTGCGTCAGGCGTATTTCGAGGCGCTTAAAGAGCGGGGTAGTGCGGTACTCTTCACCGGTATTACCCTGGCTGTCGGCGTCAGTACCTGGGTATTCTCCAGTCTCAAGTTCCAGATGGATATGGGGATTTTGTTAACCTTCATGTTTGTTGTGAACATGCTGGGAGCCATCATTATTTTGCCTGCATTGGCGAGCGTATTTTGGCGTAAGCAGCGATAGGGAAGTTTGATTAAGTGACAAAGGCCGCGTAAGCGGCCTTTGTTTTTAATGTGAAGTCATCAATCTGATACAAAACACCCGCCTGGGCAGGTAGGCGTGTATTATTGGCTACTTTGGGGTAGGTTTAAAACGGGAGGCCAGAATTTAAACAGCGAGATTGCGGCTATTCTGAATCCCAGTGTCTACTTAATAAGCAGTCAACCTCTCTTTATTTTTCATCTGACCTTGAATTTGTAACGTTAAGTCCACAGTTTATCTACGCGAAGGGGATTTTAGATGAAAATGACAAAAATTTTTTTGAATAGCCTAGGCAAACTGTGCACGTTTATGCATAAAAAAAGGCTATTTGTCTTTAAATTTTCGAATTCAGGGAATAACGATTCGTTTTGTTAAAAAGTCGTTAACTCACCCCTTTTCTCCGTTGTGATTATTAGAGAAAATACCCTATACGTAAGCCGGAAACTGTAATCAAACCAGTCTTTTGGCTAACATTTAGAGATTCCAAGCTCCATAACCCTGCAATTAACATTAGGTACACTATGACCGTTGCCACGAGCCAACACTCCGTATTGCTTGAAAATGTTTATCAATTAATCAAAAAAAAGGTCGATCCAAAACAAGCTAGTCTGGTTGAACAGTTCTCTCGTATCCTGTTTAAGAACATCTCCAACGAGGATTTGGAAAACCGCAGTGATAGTGATCTTTACGGCGCTACACTGAGTTTATGGAATGAATTTGTGTTGTTTGACGCGGGCACGCCGGCTATCCGCGTGTTCAATCCAGAGATTGCTAAACACGGCTGGCAATCTCCACACACAATCGTTGAAATTACCTTAAAAGACATGCCATTCCTGGTTGATTCAATTCGTATGGTGTTGAATCGTCTGGGGATCACCGCGCACTTATTGCTGCATAGCCCAATTTCTCTTAAACGCGACAGCGACCATCGTTTAGTGGAATTTGCTGAGAACAACAGCAAGCGTAAAGACGTGCATAAAGAAACCATTTTCTTTATTGAAATCGACCGTCAGACCAGCAAAAAGGCCCTCGATGCCCTGTGTAAAGAAATCCTATCTGTGGTGGATGAAGTTTCCCTGGCGGTAAACGACTGGGAACCTATGCGCGGTCGTCTGTTAGATATCGTCGCTAAATTCGACAAGCAACCATCACCGATCAGTAAAGAAGCCAGAGAAGAATGCAAAACCTTTCTGAACTGGATGGCCGACGGTAATTTTACCCTTATGGGCTTTCGGAGTTACGACGTGGTTGCCATTGAAGGGGACCATCGTTGGGTTCCTAAAAATGACACCAGCCTGGGGTTAATGAAAAACTCCATCAGTGATCGCGACCGTCTGATTTCTCGCATGGCTGCCAGTGCCCGCAAAGAAGCTTTGGGCCATAACCCATTATTGCTGACCAAAACCAACAGTCGTGCGCGAGTACACCGTCCGGCTTACCTGGATTATGTGGGCATCAAACGCTTTGATGAAAAAGGCAATGTTGTTGGTGAAGACAGATTCATTGGTTTGTATGCGGCATCTTTGTATACCAGCAGTGCCAGCCAGTTACCGATTTTGAAAGGTAAACTGAACCGTATCTGTGAGGGCACTGGATTTGAAAAAGGCTCACATGCGCACAAAGCATTGCTGAATATTCTGGAAACTTACCCCAGAGACGAACTGGTGCAGGCAACTGAAGAAGAACTGGGCCAGATCGCCATGGGTGTCTTCCAAATGCAGGAACGCGGCATTACCCGTATGTTTGTGCGTAAAGATGCATTTGGTCGTTTTGTATCCTGCATGGTGTATGTACCAAGAGAGCTGTACAACACGCAGTTGCGTAAAGACACGCAGGCTTTGTTGAAACGTTCACTGAACACAGAAGATGAAGTGGAATTCACCACCTATTTCTCAGAGTCTGTGTATGCCAGAACGCACTACATCGCCAAAGTTAAAGACAACAATGCGGATATCAATGTGAAAGAAATTGAAGATAACGTGATTGAGCTAACCAAGAGCTGGAATGACAAGCTGGTAGCTGCTATCCGCATGAACCATGGGGAAGCGTCAGGTAAAGCCCTGGAGAAGAAGTATGAGAATGCTTTTTCTCGCAGCTATAAAGAAAATAACCTGCCAAGTGCGGCCCTGGTCGATATCGAAAAACTGGAACTGCTGGATGAAGAGCATGATTTGGATATGCTGTTCTACCGACCTCAGGAAGAAGCGCCGGGAAGCAAAGCGGTTAAGCTGAAGCTGTTCCACAAAAATGAGCCGATTCACCTGTCTGCCGTGTTGCCGATGTTAGAAAACTTTGGCTTGCGGGTAATCGATGAAAGTCCGTACAAAGTGAACACTACGGAAGGCATGAACTGGATCATGGACTTCTCCATGCTGCATAACCGTAGTGATGATCTGGAAATGGAAAAGGCTCAGGAGCTGTTCCAGGAGGCGTTTTCGAACGTTTGGCATAATGAACTGGAAGACGATGCCTTTAATCGCCTGGTACTAGGCGCTGGTTTAACCGGCCGTATGGTGACCATATTGCGTGCATTTGCCAAATATATGCGTCAAACCGGTAGCTCTTTCAGTAAAGATTACATCGCCAATACGCTGGCCAATTATCCGCATATCGCAGCCAAGCTGGTTGCTTTGTTTGACCTGCGTTTCAATCCAAAAGTGAAGCGTAGTGAGAAGAAAGAGCAAACCCTGCTGGAAGAGATTAATACTGAGTTAGATACTGTCTCGAATCTGGATGATGACCGTATTATTCGTCGTTATGTGGATATGATCCAGGCAACGCTTCGTACCAACTTCTATCAGCCAAATGCCCAGGGCAAAGACAAAGCATATGTGTCCTTTAAGGTGTTGCCGGAAATGATCCCGGAAATGCCTCTGCCACTGCCGAAGTTTGAAATCTTTGTCTATTCTCCAAGAATCGAAGGTGTCCATTTACGTGGCGGAAAAGTCGCACGTGGTGGTTTGCGCTGGTCTGATCGTCAGGAAGATTTCCGTACTGAGGTACTGGGTCTGGTTAAAGCGCAGCAGGTGAAGAACACCGTCATTGTTCCTGTTGGTGCCAAAGGAGGATTCGTGTGTAAAAACCTGCCTGTGGGGCAGGGACGTCAGGCCATTCAGGAAGAAGGTCAGGCGTGTTACCGTATCTTTATCCGTAGTTTGCTGGATATCACAGATAACATCGTTGATGGCAAAATTGTGAACCCGGAGAACGTGGTTCGTCACGATGAAGATGACCCGTACTTGGTTGTTGCAGCAGACAAAGGTACTGCGACCTTCTCCGATATCGCTAACAGTATTTCGGAAGAATATAACTTCTGGCTTGGCGATGCCTTTGCATCTGGCGGTAGCGTTGGTTATGACCACAAAGGCATGGGCATTACCGCACGTGGTGGCTGGGAATCGGTAAAACGTCATTTCCGTGAAATGGGTATCGATTGTCAAACCACCGATTTCACCTGTGTCGGTATCGGTGACATGGCTGGTGACGTATTTGGTAACGGTATGCTGTTATCAGAACATACTCGTCTGGTAGCCGCTTTTAACCACCTGCACATTTTCTTTGACCCAGAGCCTGATGCGGCGAGTTCTTATGTCGAGCGCAAGCGTTTGTTCGAGAATCCGTCACTGAGCTGGGAAGATTACGACAGCAAATTGATTTCTAAAGGCGGTGGTATTTTCAATCGCAGCGCTAAGTCAATTAAGCTAACACCAGAAATGAAGCGTGTTCTGGGCACGCGTCAGCAAAGCATGACCCCAACAGAACTGATCCACAACATTTTGAAAATGCCAGTAGATCTGATTTGGAACGGCGGTATTGGCACTTACGTAAAAGGCAGCAAAGAAACCCATGCTGATGTAGGTGATCGTGCTAATGATGCATTGCGCGTGAATGGTAAAGACATTCAGGCCAAAATTATTGGTGAAGGTGGCAACCTGGGGCTGACGCAGCTTGGCCGGGTTGAGTTTGCGGCTAATGGCGGCCGTGTGAACACCGACTTTATCGATAACGTGGGCGGCGTAGATTGTTCAGATAACGAAGTAAACATCAAGATCCTGTTAAATGCGCTGGTAAATGCCGGTGACATGACAGTGAAACAGCGTAATAAGTTACTTTATGATATGACTGACGATGTAGGTGAGTTGGTGATCCAGGATTGCTACCGTCAGACACAGTCTATCTCTATCACTGAACACAGTGGTGCAGAGTTGCTGAAAGAACATTTACGCTTTATTCACGGGCTTGAAAAAGACGGTCGTCTGAATCGCGAATTGGAGTTTATTCCTTCTGATGATGAAATTTCAGAGCGTTTGGCGGCAGGAAAGGGGCTAACGCGACCAGAGCTGTCGGTATTAACCGCCTACGGCAAAATGGAGCTAAAAGAGACCCTGAACATTCCAGCAATTACGGATGATGTGTTTCATGGCAAATTATTAGTCGAAGCCTTCCCCCAGGTTCTGCGCGATAAATTTGCGCCTCAGATGCAACAGCATCCCCTGCGTGGCGAGATCATTGCAACAAAGTTAGCTAACAACATGGTTAACGATATGGGCATGAACTTCGTGTTCCGTCTGGAAGAAGAAACCGGCGCAACGGTGGAAGAAATCGCACACGCCTATTCGGTTGTAAAAGGCATTTACCGCTTGGGTGAAGTATGGGAAAGCATTGAAGAGCTGGACAATAAAGTATCTGCTCAAGTGCAGTTATCCATGCTGGCTAACATTCGTCGCACTATCCGTCGTGGTACCCGTTGGTATTTACGTCACGGAGATAAGAGCATGGGGATTCAGGCTGCTGTGGATAGCTTCGTACCATGCTACGACGATCTTAGCGCCAACCTGAAAGATTACCTGGTGGCTGATGAGTTTAAACAACTGAATAAAGCCACAGAGAAGCTGGTTGAGCAAAATGTGCCGCAAGATATTGCCTATAAGGTCGCATCGCTGAGCAATATGTTCTCGGTTCTGGATTTGGCTCAGGTCGGAGCATTGGACAAGCGTGGTTTTGCAACAGTCGCGGGTTTGTACTTCAAACTGGGCGCGCGCCTGGAACTGCATTGGTTCCTGGAGCAAATCAACCGTCAGTCAGTGGCAAACCATTGGCAGGCTCTGGCCCGCGCATCTTACCGCGAAGAGCTGGATTGGCAGCAACGTTCACTGACCTTAGTACTACTGAACTTCCTGCCAAAAGAGAAGGATGCTGAACAAATTTTGGAAAATTGGATCGAGACCAATCAAAATCTGCTTCAACGCTGGTATCATATGATGTCAGAATTCAAGACCAGCAGTATTCACGAGTTTGCTAAGTTCTCTGTTGCCTTGCGCGAATTGATGCTACTTAGCATTAACGCCGGCAGCAAATAACGCCGCGTAATTGTGATAAAGCCCCGGTCAGACCGGGGCTTTTTTGTATCTAAAAATGACTTTTGTTAGTGGGACCAAGATGTATTCATTGTTGAAGCCAATTTTATTTCGTCAGGACGCCGAGTGGAGTCACGATTTCACCCTGACCTGGTTAAAGCGCACCCAGCATAATCTGTTGTCGTCTGTTTACCGTCAGCAACTTCCCAGTAAACCGGTAAACGTAATGGGCTTAACCTTTGATAACCCATTGGGACTGGCAGCCGGATTGGATAAAAATGGCGAATGCATTGACGCATTTGCTGCCATGGGCTTCGGCTTTATTGAGATTGGTACCGTCACTCCGCGCCCACAGGCAGGTAATGACAAACCGCGTTTGTTCCGTTTGCCACAGGCTGAGGCAATCATCAACCGCATGGGTTTTAACAATAAAGGTGTCGACTATCTGGTAGAGCAGGTCAAGCAAAGCAGTTATCAAGGCGTGCTGGGTATTAACATTGGTAAAAACAAAGTAACTCCGGAAGAACAGGCCCTGGATGATTATTTGATCTGCTTAGACAAAGTGTATGCGCATGCCAGTTATGTTACGGTGAATATCTCGTCACCTAACACCCCGGGCCTGCGTAATCTTCAGTATGGCGATGCACTTGAGAATTTGTTGGCAGGTCTGAAAGCCCGTCAGGCAGAACTCGCCCAGCAGCATGGTAAATATGTGCCTGTCGTGGTGAAAATTGCCCCTGACTTAACGGATGAAGAAATTCAGTCGATTGCGGCATCGCTGACGAAAAGTCAGATGGATGGTGTAATTGCCACTAACACTACCTTGGATCGTAGTAAGGTTCAGGGGTTGCCCCATTGTGATGAAGCTGGCGGTTTAAGCGGAGCGGTGCTGACGGATAAAAGTCAGGATGTATGTGAGAAGCTTGTGAAGGCTCTGGATGGGGCCATGCCTGTGATTGGCGTGGGCGGGATTTACAGTGCGGACACAGCAAAACAGCGCTTAGCTGGCGGTGCACAGTTGATTCAACTTTACTCCTCCTTGATTTATCTAGGGCCTGGTTTGATCAAAACGATCGTAAAGGGCTTATAAGGATCCTGTTGGGATCCTTAAAATCTATAGCAAAATAATCTTAAAGTTTTAGAATTAATGGCTGCAGCTTATAAAGACTTGATGTAATACTGATTTTGTAGGTAAAAGGAGGTTCTTTTTCATGTTGCAGCCACAACCCCAGTGGTATTGGTATTTAAATAGCGAAGGTCAGCTCAGCGTCTGTTTGAAGGACGAGCTGCAATTTGTGACGCCATATGCCAACAAGCAACTGTTAAATTTACCCAGTAAAGCTACCGGCTTCAATTTAGAAGATCATGAAATCTTTATTCGCATTCAGGAAGAATGTGCTGAATTGCTGCAAAGCTGCAGTAAAGGTTTGCAACTACAGGTGTTGTTAAATGCGACTGCAGCACTGCGTTTTCACAAACCCATTGCGATGAAAAGCTGGCTTTTCCGAATTCAGCCAATGGCGAGTCAAACGTTACCTTCAGGTATTCAGTGGATCTCTACTCAGATGGAACAGGCCATGGTGATGGTGCTGGAAGTATCTGGGTCGGCAGCCACCTGCATGGTGCTGGCAGATAATCTTGCTTTGGATAATGGTAAAAGTCTAAAGCAATTTGAGCTGGTGCGAGTCTCTCACGACCGTTTAATGAGCTGGCAGGAGAGCCAGCTGGAAAAGAAGCGCGCCTAAATTGGCTATTTACGCCAAATCTCTGTTTTCTATTTAATAAGCGTCATTGTATTTCATCAGGATTATCGCGTTGCCGATGATACTTCGGGCTGCGTTGCCGTTATAAATCCCGTATAATCGCCGCCAACTTAATGTTCAGGTGTTTTATGTACGATTTTCTTGTGACAACGGCCCGTGGGCTAGATGAACTTTTGGCGGGTGAAATTCGCCAGTTGTGCCCACATTTATCCGTTAAAGTGAAGCCGGGCCAGGTAAGCTTTCAAGGCGAATTGGCCGATGCTTATACACTGTGTTTATGGTCGCGTTTGGCAAACCGGGTATTGTTGCTGCTTGCGGAAGGGGACTGTGATTCACAGGAAGATTTGTATCGGGTGGCGGCAGGAATTCAGTGGAGCCGTCACTTAAACGTTGAACAAACCTTTGCTATCGATTTTGTCGGTACCAATAATGCGATTAACAATAGTCTGTTTGGTGCCCTGAAAATTAAGGATGCGTTGGTGGATCATTTTAATGATCTGTATGAGAAACGCCCGTCCGTTGACAAACTTACCCCGCAAATTCGTATTCAGGGACGCCTGCGTCGCCAGCATCTTGGTATCTATCTGGATTTGAGTGGCCAAAGCCTGCATTTACGTCATTATCGTCAGCGCACTGGTGCCGCGCCGCTAAAAGAGCATATGGCCTGTGCGATGCTAATTCGCAGTGGTTGGGCGGCCGATATGAGCAAGCCGTTGCTGGATCCAATGTGTGGTTCAGGTACAGTGGCGATTGAGGCTGCGATGATGGCAGCAAGTGTTGCCCCTGCGGCTAATCGCAGAGAATGGGGATTTACCCATTGGCCAGGTCATCAACCTGAATTGTGGCAGGGAATTAAAATTGCCGCAGAGAAGCGCCGTAAAACGAAAGTCGCGCCTATATTTGCCAGTGATCAGGACGGCAAACTTTTGCATCAGGCTCGTGAAAACGCGCGTCGGGCAGGGGTTGCCAGCCTAATTACCTTTACCGAAGCAGATGCCACCAAGGTTATGCCTGCCGAAGGCATTGAACCTGGATATTTAGTTTCGAACCCTCCCTATGGTGAGCGATTGGGTGAGTTAACGGGGTTATTGCCGATGTTCCGTACATGGGGTGATCATCTGAAGGCGGCATTTACCGGCTGGAGAGTTTCGCTGCTGACCAGTAACCGCGATTTATTGCGCCAGTTAAAGCTGGTAGCGGCAAAAGAGTATCAGCTGTTTAACGGTAAGCTGGAATGCCAGTTGGTTAACTATGTGCTTGAGCAGCGAAATCTGGAGGTGCGTAACGATGCCCCCGTTGCAAATGATTTTTCTAATCGTTTAGCCAAAAATGTCAAACGTTTGAAAAAATGGCGGAATCAGGCAAACACCAACTGCTACCGTGTGTATGATGCTGATCTTCCCGAGTATAACGTTGCGGTAGATCTCTATGATGACTGGGTGGTAGTACAGGAATACGCTGCCCCAAAAGATATCCCTGAAGCAAAAGCTAAGCGTCGTTTACATGATATTCTGATTGCTTTACCTCATGTACTGGGCATTCATGCAGATCATGTCGTGCTGAAAACGCGCATGCAGCAAAAGGGCGCCAGCCAGTACGAAAAGGTGGCCAAAAAGCAGGTCATCAAAGAAGTTTACGAAAACGGTGCTAAGTTGTTGGTAAACCTGACAGACTACCTGGATACCGGATTGTTTTTAGACCATCGTACGACCCGAAAAATGGTGCAGGACAGCGCCAAAGGGAAAGATGTACTGAACTTATTCTCATACACGGGCAGTGTGTCGGTACACGCCGCCCTTGGCGGCGCGAGGTCTGTGACAACCGTTGATATGTCACGGACTTATCTGGACTGGGCCAAGGAAAACTTTAAGCTGAATAACCTGAAAGGGCCGTATGAATTTATTCAGGCGGATTGCTTAAACTGGATGCCACAACAACAAGCCAATCAGTTTGATTTGATCTTCCTAGATCCACCGACTTTCTCGAATTCTAAGCGTATGGAAGGTACCTGGGATGTGCAGCGCGACCATGTGAAGATGTTAGACGCGGCGGTAAATTGTTTGCGCCCAGGCGGTCAGATTTATTTTTCGAATAACCTGCGCACGTTTAAATTGGACGAAGAGGCAGTGGCCGCATTGGGGCTTAAAGCACAAAACATTAGTCAGGCAACGTTACCTGAAGATTTTGCTCGCAACCCTAAAATCCACCATTGCTGGTTACTGAGTTATGCCGGCTAAGCAGCTGATCTTATATTCAGCACCTAATTGCCATTTATGCGATGATGCCCTGTCTATGCTGCAGGGCCTAAATGAAGCGCGAAACTGGCACTTGGAAAAACGGGATATCTACCAGCACAGCGCTTTGACCGACCGCTATGGACTTCGAATTCCGGTGTTACAGCGACAGGATACAGGGCAGGAGTTAGGCTGGCCCTTTGATATAGTTGAATTAACAGAGTTTTTATCTTGAGTGTATTGCAGTTAAAAAACGCCCTTATTAATTTCGGCCACCCGCCTATTCTTGATCACGCCGAATTAGTGATCCAGCCGGGAGAACGAGTGTGTCTGGTTGGCCGTAACGGATGTGGTAAATCCACTCTGTTAAAGGCCATTGAAGGTGAGCTTATCCTTGATGACGGTCAACGTATTGTTAGCACCGATACGCGTATTTCGCGCCTGCAGCAAGACCCACCGGAAAGTGTCGATTGCACCATATTTGATTATGTCGCAGAAGGACTGGCGGATGTGGCGGATGTGCTAAAAGCTTTCTTCCATCAAACCAATCTGGTGGCAACGGATCACAGCGATAAACAACTTGCCAAACTGGAACAGCTGCAACACCAGCTTGATCACCTAAACGCCTGGCAGTTTGAACAGCGCGTTCAGCAAGTGCTGACTCAGTTGAACCTTGAACCTGGTGCTATGTTGTCGAGTTTATCCGGCGGCTGGCGACGTAAAGCAGCGTTAGCCAGAGCGATGGCGTGTCAGCCAGATATTTTATTGCTCGACGAACCCACTAACCACTTGGATATTGAAATGATCCGTTGGTTGGAGAATACGATTAAAGACTATAAGGGGGCCGTGGTGTTTGTGAGCCACGACCGCGCATTCATTCGTAATGTTGCCACTCGAATCATAGATTTAGACCGTGGACAGCTAACCAGTTACCCAGGCAATTATCAGGAATATCTGGATAAAAAGGCTCATAACCTGGAAGTGGAAGCCAATCAGAATGCTGAATTTGATAAAAAGTTAAGCCAGGAAGAAACCTGGATCCGTCAGGGAATCAAAGCCCGTCGCACCCGCAATGAGGGAAGGGTACGTGCACTAAAAGCATTGCGTATGGAACGTTCTGAACGCCGCAATGTTCAGGGGCGTGCGCGAGTGAACCTGAATGACGCTGCTCAGTCTGGCAAAGTGGTGTTTGAAACTCAGACCATGAGCTATGCCATAGACGGCAAAGCGATTGTCAGTGATCTTACATTTAGTATTCAGCGAGGCGATAAAATCGCCCTGATCGGTCCAAATGGTTGCGGTAAGAGTACGCTGATAAAATTGTTGCTTGGACAGCTTGAAGCCCAGTCAGGCTCGGTCAAACAGGGCGTCAATATCGAGTTAGCTTACTTTGACCAGCACAGAGCCCAGTTGGATCTTGATAAGAAAGTGGTGGATATCGTTGCTGATGGTAAAAAGGAAATCACCATTAATGGCCGCACTAAACACGTCATCAGCTACCTGCAGGATTATTTGTTTACGCCAGATCGCATCAATGCGCCGGTTCGCTCATTATCTGGTGGTGAAAAGAACCGTCTTTTGTTAGCTAAGTTATTGGCGCGCCCAAGCAATTTACTGATCCTTGACGAACCGACCAATGACTTGGATGTTGAAACACTTGAGCTATTAGAGGATACTCTTGGCGACTATCCTGGCACCGTGATTTTAGTGAGTCACGACCGTGAATTTGTGGATAATGTGGTAACTAACAGCCTGTTTTTTGAAGGAAATGGTGTTGTTAATGAGTTTGTTGGTGGTTACGAAGATATCCTGAACTGGTATCAACAGCGTGATCAGCAAAAAAGCGAAGAAAAAGACAAAGCGAAACGCGAAACTTTTGTTGCCAAGGACAGTCAAACTGCCGATGTCGCTGCTAAGGCACCCAGCAGTCAGACAAAACCCAAAAAGCTGTCGTATAAATATCAGCTGGAACTAGATGAGTTACCAGCCAGAATTGAACAGCTTGAACAGACAACGCAACAATTGCAGCAACAGGTCAGTGACCCTGCTTTCTTTAGCCAGGATCAAGCCGTGACCGCCAAAGTACTGGCTGAGCTTGCTGCCGTTGAACAGACTCTTTCGAAAGCGTATGAACGCTGGGATGAGTTAGAAAGTATGCTTGAAGAATAACAAAAGTAGTAAACAGGATTATCAATGAAACTAACCAGGCTGGCATCTGCAATCTCTTTTACCTTGCTCTCTCTGTCTGCCGCCGAGGCCGCTCAATATAAAGTGGTTGAGATGGACACTTCCGAAATTGCTGAGAATGCCTACGCAAGGGCGTTGAACTCCTCTGGTCAGATGGCAGTGGTTATCAGTGATGAATACGAGCCACCTATTGATCTCGATTTAATCGACTTTACATCGTCTGTCATGCTCAATGGTCTGGAAGACATCGCTGCGGCAAAAGTTGGCAACTTTACTACTGACGATTACGAATTTCTTTATAGCTATATTAAAAACAGTGATGGCAGTCTGTACTACCAACAGCTTGCTGATTACACCAGCTATATCATGAATGATAATGAAGAAACCTACGTGAAAGGGTTTGATGTTATCGATAGCGATTTAGATGGATACACTCGCAGTACAGAAACCAAAGTGCGTGGTATTAATGATCTGGGTTGGGTAGTTGGTAGTAGTGAAGATGCTTACTACAAAATTGATTACACCAGTGAAGAAGAGAATGAAGATATCACTTATGTGATCAACGACTTCTCTAAACACGGGTTTGTTCAGATTGGTGATGAAACGGTTGATTTAGTGCCTACGGAAGACCTGTTAAATGGTATCAGTGAAGCATACGACATCAACGACAGTTATCAGGTAGTCGGTTGGGGTACTACCGAAGTGTTAGATTCGTTTGAAGATTCAGTTGAAGACTGTGAAGACGAAGATGAGCGTGGTGATATTCCATATCTGGTCTGTTTGAAAAATCTGATTGATTCCGCTGATTCTGCTTATCAAAAACGCGGAATGATTTGGCAACTGGATTCGTCGGGCAACATCATTAAAACCGAAGAGTTAGGCTTATTATTAACGCCAAGCACAGAGGATGAAGACACGGTATACACCAGTGTTGCCGTTGCCATTAACGATAATGGTGTAGCGGTAGGTTATTCAGACGATTATTACCAGGATAGCACCACGGTTGCGACATTTGCGGCGATTTTCGATGGAAATGAAGTCACTGGGTTTACTGATCATCAGGAATACTTCACCAGTTATGCCACCGATATTAATAACAACGATATAGTGACGGGTTACGCCTATACCACTATCAATGGTTCGACTCGTACTAAGTTCTATATTTACGATATTTACAGCGGACAAACGACCTACCCGGATGACTTTTTCCCGGGGTCTTCATCGGTGGCACACGCCATTAATGATGATAACCTTGTGGTTGGAGAGGGTGAGGTAGAATACAGCACCACAGGTACACGTCGTAAAGAAGCCTTTATCTACGATATCAATGACAATCTGTTCCAGAATCTGAATGACCTTATTGTATGTACTTCTGATTACACGATCGTTCAGGCGTATGATATCAATGATGATGGCGAGATTGCGGCAACCGCAACAGTTCGTCGTACCTCAAAGGACATTAAAGGTGAGGAAGAACTGGATGATAAGGGTGATCCAATTGAAGAAGACCAATTGGTGGCGGTGCGTCTAGAACCGATTACAGGTGGTGTAGAGGAAGCCTGTGATGATGACTCTGGTTATGAGCGGCAAGGTGCGAGTAATGGATGGTGGGGCTTAACACTACTGTCTGGACTGGTATTCTGGCGCAGACGCAAAGTTGCATAAACAGCCAAACCATTGCTGATGAAAGCCCGTCGAAGTGACGGGCTTTTTTGTTTAAAAGATACGAAATTAGGCTTATTACGGAGCGTTAATTTATTTGTCATATGTATGAAAAAAAAATGTAAGAAAAAAGACACATGCATTCAGCCAGTTATTAAATGTCAATCAGATTAAAAACCAATCGATATTGAACCATCTGCCGACATCCACTATCACATAAGAGTGGCAACATAGTTGTCACGCCTTTAACCAATAATATGTCACAGAGAGGTATCTCAATGAAAAGACAAAAACGCGATAAGCTGTCCAGGGCTCACGCCAAAGGTTACCAGGCCGGAGTTGCAGGCCGTTCTAAAGAAAATTGTCCCTTTCAATCCTCAGATGCACGTTCCCAATGGTTAGGTGGCTGGCGCGAGGCCGTCGAAGACAGGAGTTTTGGTCTTCTCAACCGATAGGTAAATCCTTCTTCTTTCTCCTGATAAATACCGCTCAATGAGCGGTATTTTTATTTCTGCGATTACTTTCAGCTTCCTTGTGGTTATTTTTTAATCATGAATTATTTGCTTAGGCGTCAATTTTATAATTTTTTTATATCTGTCAGGGTTTCGTAAGGTTTGGTAAATAAAGAGAAATTGCTCTGCCTTGAATAGCTTGAATGTTTAAGAATGCCTGTGAGCGGAATTCGCTTAACCAAAACAAGTGTATTTATAAGAATAAAATATTTAAGGTAAAAAAGATGTTCAAAGCGAATAAGAGATTATTAGCTGTAGCCATAGCTTGTAGTCTTGGTGTAAGCGCACCTACCTTTGCAGGGAATAACGATGGTTCAATTCGGGTATCAGTAATGAACCCAGAAAAATCACCATTGGCAGGCTCAACGGTTGTTTTGACGAACAATGAGACTGGCTACACTAAAACGATTCAAGCAGATGACGATGGTAATTTACGTATCGGCGGTCTGCCTATTGGTCGCTATAGCGTTAAAGCCACCAAAAATGGTTATGATGACGCAGAGTTAGGGGAAATCAGTGTTCAACTTGGCCAGGAGACCAAGCTGAATATTACACTGCAGGCATCGGGCTACGAAAAAATCGAAGTAACAGGAAGTGTTGTTGCTGCGTTTGATGTAACGTCTTCTGAATCAGCGTTAAATATTGATTCTGTCGAACTGGCTCGCTTGCCTATCCCGCGCAGTGTTGATTCGGTTGCGTTGTTGGCACCAGGCACAACACAAGGCGATAGCCGTTTTGGTGGTACATCATTTGGTGGTTCTTCTGTTGCTGAAAACCAAATGTATATCAACGGCTTGAACGTGACAAACTTCCGGAATGGCTTGGGTTTCTCGTCGGTTCCTTATGATTTTTATGATCAGTTCCAGGTAAAAACAGGTGGGTATTCAGCGGAATTTGGTCGTTCGACTGGCGGCGTGATTAATGCTGTCACTAAATCTGGGTCAAATGAATTCAAAATGGGGGCGAGTGTCTATTCTACTCCGGGGAGCTTAAGAGCTAACAGCCCAAGTGTTAAATCTAACGATGGTGACTACCTAGTTTATAACGAGGCTGATGAATACAGTACGCTTAAAGGTAATATCTGGGCATCAGGAGCTCTGGTTAAAGATAAACTATTCTTTTACGCAATCTATGCCCCTGAAAAGATTGAGGATAATTACTCAACTCGCTCTTCAAGTGATAAAGACTATGAAGAAGATACAGATAATGATTTCTGGGGTCTTAAATTAGACTGGAATATTAACGACAACAATCGTCTTGAGTTTTTAGCATTTAACGATGCCTCTACCGAATATACCGATACTTATACCGTTAATAGTGACGATTCCAGAACCTATGGTTCTACAGCACATGAGAAAAGTGGCGGTAAAAACTGGTCTCTTAAATATACAGGCTATATCACAGATGATCTGACGATTTCTGCCTTGTATGGAAGAAATAAATACGACATGTCAGAAGGTTCAAATTTACCTGATGAATGTGAATATATTCGAGATTATCGTTATTACAGTCAGTATCCCGTCTACAACGTAGATTATGTTCAGTATTACATGGGCTGTGCTACTTCAAGTGACTATGCAGTCGAAGTAGCCAAAGATGAACGAGAAGCAATCCGACTAGACGCCGAATGGGTGATTAACTCAGACCATGTTTTGCGTTTCGGTTTAGATAGAGAAGTTAACACATCTTTGAGTGAAGAAGGTTACGCAGGTCCTAACGGTTCCTATTGGATCGTATACTCTCAGGAAGCCGGCTTAAAGGTTAATGGCGTAACGCTAGACTCGAATACTGATTATATTTATCAGCGTGAGCGTACCGTTGGTGGTAGTTTCGAAACTATAAACAGTGCTTTCTATTTAGAAGATACCTGGACTATCTCGGATACAGTCACTGCGACAATCGGCTTGCGTAACGAACAATTCAATAACAAAAACTCTGAAGGAGCTACATTCGCCAAAATTGACGATATGCTCGCCCCTCGTCTTGGCATTTCATGGGATATTAACGGTGATGGCGAATCTAAACTATTTGCCAATATTGGCCGTTACTTCCTTCCTGTAGCGAATAATACAAACGTTCGATTAGCCGGAAACGAGTATGACGTGAAACGTTATTATGTGTTGGAAGGTTGGGATACGGCTGAAGCAAGTAACGGAACTTCTTATTACACACCAATTTTAGGTGACCAGATTGGTAATGATTATGTTGCGGCTGATGGTTCTGTGCCAGACACTCGCTCCGTAGTCGACGCAGATCTTGATCCAATGTTCCAGGACGAACTGATTCTTGGTTACGAAAGCATGGGTAACCTCTTAGGAGAGGATTTATCCTACGGTGTTAAATTCACTTACCGCTCTTTGAATGGTGCAATCGACGATATGATTATCGACCATGCCATACGCGAGAAATTTGGTTGTGATGCTGACTATGAAGCCAATCAGTATGTGTTAGGTAATCCTGGAAAGGAAATGACGGTTTATACCGATACCGACTGTGATGGGGAAGTGGACGATTGGGCAACCTTTAGTGCAGACGAACTTCAATACCCAGAAGCTGAACGTAAGTACCTGGCATGGGACTTTACGGTTGGCCGTCAATGGGATGGTGTTTGGTCATTACGCGCAACTTATACCTGGTCTCATAGCTTTGGGAACACTGAAGGCTTGGTTAAGTCAGATAATGGGCAAGATGATGCGGGCTTAACAACCGATTTTGACTTCCCCCAATTAATGGATGGTTCTTACGGTAACTTGCCAAATGACCGCCGTCATAACATCAAGGTGTTTGGAGCGCTTGCATTGACTGAAGACCTGATGGTTGGATTCAATTACTCATTAGCATCTGGTCGTCCAATTAATTATTTTGGTACTAGTCATCCGGATTACTACGGTGAAGATATGGACTACGGTTATACATATTACGAAGCGGTAGAAACTGATGGAGAGTATGAATATATCTATCACCCTCGAGGTTCAATGGGTACAACGCCCTGGATATCAAGATTAGATCTTAATATGACCTATAACTTATCCATTGGCGAATTAGATACAACCTTTAAAGTGGATGTATTCAACGTGTTGAATTCTCATAAGGCCACTCGAGTTTATGAGGTAGCTGAGACATCGATTGCTGCAGCAAATGCGGATTATTTGAAACCATTGGCATTCCAAACTCCACGTTATGTTCAGCTAAGTGCAAGTGTAGAGTTCTAATCACGTCCATCTCCCTGGACTAGAACGTTAAAGCCCCTTTGTTGGGGCTTTTTTCGTTTCTATTAACCGAAATATTACTTGAAGAGCTGACGGTTGAGAGCGAAATCACATTGAGCGCATAACTCGTAGCATTTAAGTGTTATGTGTTTGAAAAAGGGGCTTTGAACCTACGCCGGATGATAAATGTAATGAATATTTAATCCACCGGATGCAGGCGGCAAGAATCTAATGACCGCAATAAAATATTGGTATTTGGGTAACAAACGAAACAGGCCAGCATGGCTGGCCTGTTGAAGTCTGACTATGGGCGTCTTTAGAAGGAACTGGTGTCCTGAAACAGACCCACTTTCAGGTCTTTGGCTTCATAAATCACGCGTCCATCTACTTCTACCTGGCCATCGGCCATGCCCATAAAGAGTTTGCGTTTGATCACGCGCTTCATGGTAATGCGGTAGGTGACTTTTTTCGCAGTAGGCAGAATTTGACCGGTGAATTTCACTTCACCCACCCCCAGAGCACGACCTTTTCCTGGGCCACCACTCCAGCCGAGGAAGAAACCAACGAGCTGCCACATTGCATCTAAGCCTAAACAACCCGGCATGACAGGGTCACCAGGGAAGTGACAGTCAAAGAACCATAAATCGGGATTGATATCCAGTTCAGCAACAATCTCGCCTTTATCGTGCTCACCACCGGTTTCACTGATATGAACAATACGGTCCATCATCAGCATATTCGGGGCTGGTAGCTGGCTATTTCCCGGACCAAATAATTCTCCACGACTGCAAGCAAGGAGGTCTTCTTTACTAAAGCTTGATTGTTCTAATGGCATGTTAATTTCTAACTTGTTGATGTTGTTTAATATTCTTCCGCTAATTTAGCGAACACTTGTACGCTAAACAACTCTGAGCAGTGTGGATTTTAGTATTCTTTACATTAATTATACGTTTTAAGTGAGTAAATTATATAAAAATCAGATAGATAGAGATTTTAAGATTTTTATGGGTAAATTTACCGACTCAACCTAGTGGCAGAGATATCATCATATGAAATGATGTCATTTCCGTTACACAGAGTGATTATTCTCGAATTACAACATTCCTAGCTTAATACAATGGTCATCAATTGGTCATTATTTCTTCAGAAAAGCGTTCCAGACTGGCCTAACTCACCCACAGCCCAGGTTGGCTCATGGACGAACGGACGTCAGTTACACTATCGGTGGTCATTCCTGTTTATATGGAACAGGACAATATTCCATTTCTTATTGAGCGTGTTCATTTTGCCCTCAATGATTATCCAAATTTATGGGAGCTGATCATTGTTGATGATGGCAGTATGGATGCGACCGTGCGACAGTTGTATGCGTGCCGGGAGCGCTTTGGCGATCATGTCCGAGTCCTGGAATTACAGCGTAATTTTGGTCAGACTGCTGCGATGCAGGCAGGCATTGATGCGGCCAGAGGAGAGTGTATTGCCACGCTGGACGGCGATCTCCAGAACGATCCGATGGATATTCCGCGTTTGGTCCGGCAACTGCTCGACAAAGATTTGGATATGCTCCAGGGATGGCGTCAGCAACGCAAAGATAACTGGTTGATCCGTAAATTTCCTTCGCGTATCGCTAACCGACTTATTGCACGAATAACCGGGGTTAAATTGCAGGATTACGGCTGTAGTTTAAAGGTATATCGCGCCCGAATTCTGAAGCAAATTCGTCTGTTTGGTGAAATGCATCGCTTCATTCCGGTATGGGTCGCATCTGTGACCCAGCCCGAGCGTATTGGTGAGGCGCCTGTGCGTCATCATGCCAGAGTCCACGGACGCTCGAAATACGGCCTATCGCGCACCTTCAGGGTATTAATCGACTTGCTGTCGGTATTTTTCTTTTTAAAATTTCGCGCCCGTCCTGGGCATTTCTTTGGTTATGTGGGCCTGTGGCTGGGGGGGATTGCCACTGTCATCATGGGCTATCTTGCTTACGCAAAGTTTATCAGTGGCGAAGATATAGGCTCCAGACCTTTGTTTTTCGTCGGGATATTATTGAGTTTGGCCGCGCTACAGTTTTGCACAACCGGATTGCTGGCTGAAATGTTATCGCGAGTACTGTTTGAAACCAGTCAGTCAAAAGGATACCAGCTGCGCACGCCTATCGTGACCAGCGCTGATCAGCATTGGTGCCAGCCCGAGACGGCGATTCTCTGTAATAAGGCAGGGTAGTGCAGATGCATAAGTGGTTAACCCATCCTGCAATGATCTACCTGAGTCTGGTACTTGCGTTCTTTCTAAACCTTTGGGGCTTACCTTTATTTGACGTAGACGAAGGGGCATTTTCTGAAGCGACACGAGAGATGCTGGCCAGCGGCAATTTCGCGGCCACCTATCTGGATGGTCTGCCCAGATATGACAAACCCATATTCAGTTACTGGTGTCAGGCAATCAGCGCCAGCATGTTTGGGATTAACGAGTTTTCGTTACGCTTACCGTCGGCTATCGCGGCGTGTTTGTGGATGTGGGCCTGTTACTGTTTCATCCGTGAACAAAATGACAAACACTCCGCTGTGCTGGTTGTGCTAGTGATGTGCCATACCCTTTGGATTGGTCTGATTGGACGTGCAGCAATCGCTGATGCCTGGCTTAATTTATTTCTGAGTCTGTGTATGTTTGATATTTGGCGCTACTGGCAACAGCCACGACAAACCGTCATTGTCAGGGTATTTGTATGGATGGGGTTAGGTGTACTTACCAAAGGCCCGGTTGCGATTTTAATTCCGTTATTAACCAGCGGTATTTTCTTTATCAGCAAAGGTCAGGGCCGCTTATGGCTGTTGGCTATCTTTAATCCGCTTGGTTGGGCGGCTGTCCTGTTGGTACTGAGTCCCTGGTTGTATTTGGTGTACCAGGATCAGGGACTGGCGTTTTTTCAGGGCTTTCTCATCGACCATAATCTCAACCGGTTTCAGCATACCAAAGAAGGCCATGGCGGCCAGCTATATTACTATTTTCTTGTGCTGCCATTGATTTTGTTACCTTTCAGTGGCGCACTTGTTGGCACAATAAAACGTGTCAAACTCCTTTGGCAATCGCCACTGGACCAGTTTTTGATGTTGTGGTTTTTGATCGTGTTTGCGTTGGTGTCTGTCTCGCAAACACAGTTGCCGCACTATGTCGTTTATGGGGTTACTGGCTTGCTCTTGGTAATGGTGCGTCATCGACAAGTGGTGTTTCAGCCTTGGTCAGCTTGGTTGCCAGTCCTGTTTTGGTTGTTGATGCTGGCATTACCCCAGATAGTCATGACGGTTGCTAATAACACTCATCATGCTTATGAAAAAGCTTTGCTCAGCAGAACCGCCGACATCTTTTCAACGGAATACTATCTGCTTTGTGCTCTTTGTCTGGTCTTCGCGCTGTTTCTGGCGTCACGTTCCAAATGGCCTGCGCTGACGAGATTGGTATTTTTGGGGGCGTTGCAGTCTCTGTTTGTGTTTAACGTTCTATTGGTACGGGTAGCTGAATTACAGCAGGTGCCGGTAAAAGAAGCCGCGATTTTTGCGCGCAGCTATCCAGCTGATGCTGTGGTGAGCTTTAAAATTAACATGCCGAGTTTCAGCGTATATCGCCAGCATATTACGCCTGAGCGTGAGGCGCTGCCCGGCGACTTGATTTTTACCCGTGCAGATCGTTTCGAGCAACTTCAACACGCCTTTCCAAATGAATCCTTAACGATCGTTTTTAGCAAAGGCGGAATATTACTGGTGGAGCGCCCTCATGCATCAAACAGCTAGCACATTTCAATCTCGATTTATTCGGGGCGGGGTTAAAGAGCAGTTACGTCTCGCCAGCCTTCGATTTCACGGGCATGCAGATAATGGCAATGTTTTTCAACTGATGAGCCTGATACTGATATTGATGGCGTTAGCATTGAGTCTCACCTTATTTGCAGGTTATCACGGCTTGTTTTTCTACATTAATGCTGCAGCAAAGATGCTGCCAGCATCTGTGTGGGCAATGATCACCTATTTAGGCGATACCAAGATCGCTTTGGCAATGTTGCTATTTTTTGCACGTCGTAATCCCGCGCTGTTAGCCGTGGTATTAGTCGCAGCATTATTCGGTACCTGTGTCTCTCACGGATTGAAAGAAGGGATTGGGGCCATTCGGCCATACGGCGTGCTGGCGGCAGGAGACTGGACCGTCATCGGTCAGGCGTTAACGCGAAAAAGTTTTCCTTCAGGCCATTCACTGACTATCTTTGTGTTTGTCAGTAGCGTGTTTTATTTCTGCCACCAGCGCCGAACCAAAGTCATGCTAATTACGATGGGATGTGTCATCGCCCTGAGTCGAGTGGTTGTTGGGGCGCATTGGCCGGTAGATACATTAGTTGGCGCCGCTTTAGGCATCAGTTGTACCCTGGTAGGTGTGTGGGCGACCAAGCGTTGGCGCGCCGGCTTTAGCCTTTGGGTACATTATTTGGTGCTAAGTTTACTGATACTGGCGACTGTGCTGATTTTTCTGGATAACGGTGGATATCCTCAGGCCCAGCCGATGGCCTGGTTAATTGGCTGTAGCGCCTTAATTTATGTCACGATCGATTATATTTTCCTGCCTTATCCCTTTGCTGTCCGGGTGGCGCAACAGGGAGTGTTATAAATGCTGTTACGAGCCATGTGGCCGCTTAATGTTTCGTTGACACTTCTGCGTCCGTTTTGGTTGGCAATGGGGGGACTGCTGCTTTGTCACTTGTTTGTAGGGCCATTCCAGCACCTGGCCCTCTTTTATGACGAAGCTTACTACCACGTTTGGTCTCTCAGGCCAGACTGGGGTTACTACTCAAAGCCTCCCTTGGTGGCGTGGTGTATCTGGCTCACTACTCAGCTATTCGGTCATGCTGAATGGGCCGTGCGTTTGGCCTCTCCCATTCTCTATTTTGCCACAGCCATTGTGATCCGGCAGATTGGGGGGCGGCTGTACCAACAGCGCACCGGTGACATCGCGGCGTTGCTATTTTTCACGTCGCCACTGGTGGGATTCAATAGCCTGTTTATTACCACCGATGCGCCGTTACTCTTTTTCTGGGCACTGACAACATATTGGTTTATCCGTGCTATACAGCACAACACGTTGCGTCACTGGCTGTTTATGGGCATGTGTCTTGGCTTCGGCATGCTGTCTAAGTACACCATGATAGTGCTGCCGCTTGGTTTGTTGAGTTTTTTGTGGCTTAGCCCTCGTTATCGGCCTTGCTTCAGGTCGCCAGGGGTGTGGAGTGGACTGGTGCTTAGCGGCCTGATCTTTCTGCCTAATCTGATCTGGAATGCCAGTCACGATTTTATCAGCTTTCAACATACGGCTGAGATTTCAAAGTTAAATCAGTCTCTGTTTCACCCAGGCAAGTTGTTGGAGTTTATTGGCGCTCAGTTTTTGGTTTGTGGCCCGGTATGTTTTGGTTTCTTTGTGCGCGGCATAAATTCAAATAAGGGCTGGGCTGAGAGGCTGCTTTTACTCTCCGCATTACCTATGTTAGGCATAATAAGCATGCAGGCATTACTGTCACATGCGAATGCAAACTGGGCTGCGCCGGCCTTAATACCCATAAGCCTGTTGGTCGCCCGTTATCTAATGTTATTGAACAAACAGCGTGCGATTCGCTGGGCGATAGGACTCAATATCGGGGTAGTCGGGATTTTTTATCTCTATCCGCAGCTCCAGGCGGCACTGGGCGCCGAACCTACTCGTCATAATACGCCTTACCACAGGGTCAGCGGCTGGCGTGAATTAATACAGCAGCTTCCTCCATTAACACCAGAGCAGGCGTATATAAGTGATTCGCGAGCGGTACTTTCCTACCTGCATTTCTATGCCAAATCTGACGGTGACGAGGCGTTTGCGCCTGTGTTCAGTTTTCATCCCCAGACACATATTGAAGATCACTTTCAGCTTGCTTACCCATTTACTCAAGCACCGTTTGATGACTTTATTTTTGCCAGTGAAGTACCCGTCGATTTGCATGGTTGCTTTGCACAGGTTAGGGCCTTAGGGAGCTGGGAGTATTCGTTGTATCCAAGTTTAACGCGCACACTCTATTTATACCGAGTCAGAGGATTCAGCGATTATGAACACTGTATGGACTAAATTAGCTGCTGTTATTTGGCGTTGGGATCTCGGATTGTGTCTGATATGTGCTTGGGCGTTTATTTACTACCCCGGCATCGATCTCACCGTGTCTTCATGGTTTTCCCAAGGGCATGGATTTCCTGCCGAGTATGAACCCTGGATTCGGGTTATCTATTGGTTTTTTGCCAAAATACATTTTCTGCTGCTGCTAGTGTATTTAATTGCGATGGCCTGGCTGTGGTCTCGTCGTAAACACTTTCGCTATGCTAAACCTTGGTTGCGGAAACTTCGATTTCTGCTGTTCGCGATGATTCTAATTCCCGGGTTAATCGTGAATCTTGGCTTGAAGGATAATTCCTTTGGGCGTCCGCGGCCTGTCCACATTCAGCAATTTGGCGGAGAAATGACGTTTACACCCGCCTTTACCTACTCGGGAGAGTGTCGGCGTAATTGCTCTTTTGTCAGTGGTCATGCTGCAATGGCGTTTTATTTTATGAGCCTGGGCTGGCTATTTCGGCGACGTTATCTGTTTGTTGCCGGATTTGCCCTGGGATGTTTTATTGGTAGCTTACGCATAGTGCAGGGCGGACATTTCCTGTCTGACGTGGTGTTTAGTTTTTGGGTTAGCTATTTCGGTTTGATTGTTATGAATTGTTTCTACGGCTATCACTTTAAGCCAGTCTCACCGAAAGAGCGCAGAATTAAACCTCAGGCCTTGCCTGGCTATTCAGTGCCATAACAGCTGAACATGAGCATGACTAAAGCAGAGCGCCGCTAGTGCGACGCTTGTGCTTATGAGTGATACTTATTTCGCGCCAGCAGAAGTCGTTGACGTTGATTCTTCGTTTTTTTGCTTTTTCAACTGTTCGACAAACGAGTCAAACTGCTTTTGCATTTCGGGAATGTCTCGGTCGATGTCGGTCTGCCAGGTTTTTCCATAGTCATCAGTACTGACAACCTGGCCCTGATCACATAGGAAATAGATTCTGGTGCCAGAGGTAAGTTGTGGTAGTAGTGATTCACACTTTTCTTTGGCGGGAGAATGGGTTTGCCAGCTTTTTGCGTTATTAACGTCATTTACTGAGTTGGTAGCAATCATTAGGGTCGAGTACTTGGCGCCAGCTGCTTTTGCCCGGCTAAGCGTAACTACGTGACCGTCTGTGGTGATCGCAGGCAAACTTACATCCGCTTTATTATCGCCAAATAAACTCAGATTACGATTAATGCTTTGCCAGTTAATGCCGTCATCCTGGCTGATTAGCTGGGCGCCGACACCATCCCACTGGCTAACTTCAACCGCGACTAACGTGCCGTCTTGCAATTGCACCATATTTTTTAACGAGGTGGACTTGGCGTTGCTCCAGGTGTTCTGGGTTTCATCAAAGTCGTAGCGTTTGTTATCGTTGAAAACACGTAAAGTTTTGTTTTTAGTGATAAAAACAAATAAACCGCCATTTTGTACCAGCCAGTCGTTCGGATCCTTTTTAACGAAATTACCTACGGGGAGCCATTTATCCTCCAGATGCTGAAAACGATAGATCTGATAATGCTTGGCGGAACTGGTCAGGGCATATTTTGCGGTTTGGGTTTCGCCGAACCACACAACGGCTTCATCAGCCCCAACTGGGCGAGTTAATTGCCATTTTTGCCAATCATTGGATACAAATACTTGCCCCAACTCACCGCCGACTGCGATGTTTTGGTCTGATTCAAGTGCAGAGTAAAGTTGTGAGTTGGTGGGCAGATTATGGTTGTTCCAATGGTCATTTTCTAATACTGATATCATGCCAAATTTTGCTGCAAGGGCACGTTTGCCTGAAAGAGGAAAAATTAATGGACTGGAGGCCAGGGCATTTTGGCGGGAAAGCTGGCTAAGTTGTTGACGAAGTCCGTCAAGTTCATCATCGATCCAGCCCACAGATGCTTTACCTTGAACCTGCTGTTGGATCACTGGGTAATGATTCAGGACAATCTTGGCTAAATCCTCTTTTTCAAATACGCGGGTGACATATGCTTTAGTAGACGATTGGTTACTCCAGAAGGAGCTTTCTTTAATGCTAAGTAACGGCTGAAATAAGATTGAACCGAGGTCGGTAAAGGTCGCGGGCTTGACGCTAAACTTACCTGCGGCGTAATACACCGGCATAGAGATCCAGGATGTAACGTCACCGCCGTAATACATGCTTTTTAACGCAGCAATAATGTATTCGCCCTCTGGCATGGTACCGATAAACATTTGGCTATCTATCGTGCCTTCGTACATGGGGTAAAACGAATAGAGCTCAGGATCCCAATCTACTTTGTCTTCGTCGATTGTTTTACCTTTTGCAGCGGCGGTTGCTTTTGCTTTTTCAATGGCTGTTTGTTTGATGGCATCCATATTATCGACCCGTATCGCTAAGATGGATGTCCAGCCTTTGTGCAATGGCGCCAGGCGGTCAGCATTATTGATCACTTGCATCGCTACCAGGCCGGAACCTGCGGGAAGTGGTTGATCTTTACTGACATAGGTGGATTGAACCGTGACGGTGGCACAACCGCTGAGTGTGCCAATAAGCAAAGCGGTAAGAATGGCTAAAACACGCATGTAATATCCTGTTATTGTTATCTTTCCATATAGATCTGTGCTCGACTGAGACAGAAAATCCAGTCTAGCTTAATGCGTATGTGTTGAAAACTCCTCTCATATACAGACGTTCAGGCGTTAACAGCCTTAAATTTGATGCTAACAGGCTTATCGAGAGAATGGTGACAATGGGGGGGCTAAATCTGTGACATGAAATTACCCCGGGGCTAGCCCGGGGTAATAAGAACATGATTAGAACCTGTCGGCGTTCATCACTTTTGTCCAGGCTTTGGCGAAGTCCTCCACAAACTTTTGTTTGTTGTCGTCCTGAGCATAGACTTCGGCATAGGCGCGTAGCACCGAGTTAGAGCCAAACACTAAATCTACGCGGGTTGCGGTATATTTAGCTGAACCGCTGCTGCGTTCAACAATGTCATATACCCCGTTAGCGACAGGCTTCCAGCTGTATTGCATATCCGTTAGCGTGACGAAAAAGTCGTTGCTAAGTACACCCACATTATCGGTAAACACACCGTGTGTGCTGCCTCCAAAGTTGGTGCCCAATACACGCATGCCACCGACTAATACGGTCATTTCCGGTGCGGTTAACCCCATTAACTGCGCACGATCCAACAAGAGTTTTTCGGCTTTTACCGAATAGTCCTGCTTGAGGTAGTTTCTGAAACCATCATGGAGAGGCTCAAGTGGTTCAAAGGATTCTGCGTCTGTCATCGCCTCTGTGGCATCTCCTCTGCCAGGCATGAATGGCAGGGTAAGGTTAACACCAGCTGCGTTTGCGGCTTTTTCGACACCGACATTACCGGCCAGGACGATGACATCGGCAAGGCTGGCAACGCTGGCATTTGCTATGGGAGCCAGTGCACCCAATACTTTGGCTAGTCGTGCAGGTTCATTTCCATGCCAGTCTTTTTGCGGAGCAAGACGAATACGTGCACCGTTGGCACCTCCGCGCATGTCTGAGCCTCGATAGGTGCGGGCGCTGTCCCATGCTGTACAGACCATTTCAGCGATACTCAGATCAGATGCGGCGATTTGTTGTTTAACGGCATCTACACTGTAGCTGCTATTTCCTGCTGGCACTGGATCTTGCCAAATCAACGTTTCATTCGGCACATCCGGGCCAATGTAGCGGATTTTGGGGCCCATATCGCGGTGGGTTAATTTAAACCAGGCACGGGCAAAGGTATCTGAAAAGTACGCAGGATCGTTGGCAAAGCGTTCAGAGATTTTGCGGTATTCAGGATCCATTTTCATTGCCATATCGGCATCTGTCATGATGGGCATACGACGAATGCTCGGGTCTTCTACATCGACTGGCTTGTCTTCGTCTTTGATACCGACGGGTTGCCATTGCCAGGCGCCAGCTGGACTTTTGTGCAATTCCCATTCGTGATTCAGTAGCATATCAAAGTAGCCGTTATCCCATTGAGTGGGATGTGTGGTCCAGGCTCCCTCAATGCCACTGGTGACGCTATCACGGCCAATGCCACGTTTGGTATGATTATTCCAGCCCAGGCCTTGTTCGTCGACGTCGGCAGCTTCCGGCTCAGGGCCAAGTAACGAGGCATCCCCGTTGCCATGGGTTTTACCGACTGTATGACCGCCAGCGGTCAGTGCAACCGTTTCTTCATCGTTCATCGCCATACGGGCGAAGGTGACTCTAATGTCTGCTGCTGTTTTTAGCGGATCTGGTTGGCCATCTACTCCTTCAGGATTGACATAAATCAGGCCCATCATCACGGCGGCAAGTGGATTTTCGAGGTCGCGTTGGCCCGAGTAACGGCTACCTTCGCCGCCACTGGGCGCCAGCCATTCTTTTTCTGAGCCCCAGTAAGTGTCTTTTTCCGGATGCCAGATGTCTTCACGTCCAAAGCCAAAACCAAAGGTTTTAAGTCCCATGGACTCATAGGCAATGGTACCCGCGTATGCAAGCAAGTCTGCCCAGCTAAGTTTGTTTCCGTATTTCTTTTTGATCGGCCAGAGTAAGCGTCTTGCTTTGTCCAGGTTAACGTTATCCGGCCAGGAGTTTAAGGGGGCGAATCGCTGATTCCCAGTGTTGGCGCCGCCGCGTCCATCCGCAACCCGATAGGAACCCGCCGCGTGCCAGGTCATACGAATCATCAGGCCGCCGTAGTGTCCCCAGTCGGCCGGCCACCAGGGCTGGCTATCGGTCATCAGGTTGAGTAAATCCTGTTTGAGGGCGGCGAAATCGAGGGATCTAACGGTTTGTTGATAGTCAAAATCTGCGCCCATCGGGTTCGTTTTACTATCGTGTTGATGAAGAATGTCGAGATTAAGAGAGTTCGGCCACCATTCGGTTACTGAAGCGCTGCTTTCAGTATTGGCACCATGCATGACAGGGCATTTACCGCTGCCGGCTGGATGAGTTGCGCTCATATGAAATTTCCTCCTGTGAGCTTATCCACGAGTAAATTTTCATTAGGTATAGCATAGTTATGAAAAACAGGTGGGAAGAATCGGGTACGTATTGAGTTGTCAGGATAGAGTGTTTCTCCCCTGCGTTGAGTGAATGTCACAGCCAATTTATGGCGACAATTACCTTTGTGAGGGTGACGGAAATTGGGCATTAGCTGATTTTGGATAAGCCAACTGACTAATGGTTAATTTTTGGTATGATGGAGCAATGGAAGTGAGGTGAATGAATCCAAATGGAAACGAAAAAAATCAATGCTAATGCGGAAAAGCAACGTCGATTTCGTGAACGCCAGCGAGATAAAGGGCGCAAAATGGTGCGGGGATATATTACTCCCCAGGCCCAGGCTTGCTATCAGGAACTGGCAGATAAAACCAAATGGACGGACAGTGAGATTTTGTCTAACGCGTTGCGTATCACCTTGGCGGCATATAAATGTGGTCAGATTAGGCTACTTAATGAATGGTTGAAAGATAACGATAAGTAGCCAGTTACGATACTATCAGGCGTCAAGCAGACCCGATTGCCAGAAATGACAAAGCTTTTCCTGGTAGGGAGCAATATCTAACTGTTGCTGCGCCAGCCAGGCATGATCATAGTAGGTACCTAAATAACGCTCACCACTGTCGCAAATCATAGTGACGACACTGCCTTGTTCGCCGCGTTGATGCATTTCGGACATCAACTGCAGAGCCGCGAAGACGTTGGTCCCGGTTGAGCCACCACATTTACGCCCCAGCTTTTTTTCCAGCCAGTGTAAGGTCGCAATGCTGGCTGCATCGGATATTTTGAGCATGCGATCTATCACATTGGGCTGAAAGGAAGGTTCGACGCGAGGTCTGCCAATCCCTTCTATTCGCGAACCTGTCGGCAGGGTCATGCTGGCGTCTCGGTGATGGAAATAATCGTAAAACACCGAGTTGTCGGGGTCAGCAACAGCCAGTCTCGTTTGTAAGTGTAAGTGCGGATGGTAACGAATATAGCGACCTAAGGTCGCTGAGGTACCACCAGTGCCCGCGCTGACCACCACCCATCGCGGATGTGGATGAGGCTCTAAAGCCATTTGTGCAAACATGCTTTCGGCAATGTTGTTATTGCCACGCCAGTCTGTTGCCCGCTCAGCGTAAGTAAACTGATCCATATAGTGACCATTAAGATCTGCTGCCAGAGTTTGTGCGGTGGTATAGATATCTTTGGGCGCCACTTTCATACATTCGCCACCATAAAATTCAATTTGACGAAGCTTTTCCTGAGCAGTACTGGCAGGTACAACGGCAATAAAGCGCAGGCCAAGTAAGCGGGCAAAGTAGGCTTCTGAGATGGCGGTTGAGCCAGACGATGACTCGATAATGGGGGTATCCGGGCCAATCAGGCCATTACACAAACCGTATAAAAATAATGAGCGCGCCAGTCGATGTTTTAGGCTGCCGGTAGGATGGGTGGATTCATCCTTGAGATATAACTGCACGCCAGGTGTGCCTGGACAAGGAAAAGGCAATAAGTGGGTATCAGAAGAACGATTAAAATCGGCATTGATACGGGTAATGGCATCAGCAAGCCATTGACGATCCAGACACTGTGGCATGAGAGGGCGTAGTCCTTTGATTTTATTTCTTGTGGGAATAACTTATATCAAAACTTAATTCGTTTGCCCATGGCTGATTCAGAGCGAGTGTTTATCTCGCGAAATTTTCCTGACGTACGTCAAACTTTGAGCTACGTTTTTTAGGCGGGTGGGCCTGGTCAAAACGTTACCTATTTATCTGAACGGGCCTTTGATATTCAAAGATGGAGAATAAAATGAAAATCACTGTGCAAACCCAAGTACATGCGCATATTGACGACGTTTGGCATTTTTATACTGATCCAGATGCGATTAAAGCCTGGAATGCGGCATCAGGCGATTGGCATACCCCAAAAGCAACCAGCGATCTGCGTGTAGGGGGCAACTTCTGTTACCGAATGGAAGCCAAAGATGGCAGCGCAGGTTTTGATTTCGCCGGGACCTTTACCGAGATTGTTGAGCCGTTACGCCTTGAATATCAGTTTGCGGATCGTCATGTTCGTGTGGAGTTTAGTGACACCCTTGAGGGGGTGCAGGTGAAAGTCACCTTTGATGCTGAAACCGAACATAGCCCGGAACAACAGCAGCAAGGCTGGCAAGCTATTTTAGATAATTTTAAACAGTACGTGGAAGCCCACATACTTGCCTGAGGCCCATTGTTGCCCTCTGTCACATCATTAAAAAAGTGTCGCTAGTCAGAGGCGACACAAAAGTTGATCCATATCCATTTTCGCCTATTGCCTTTCCGTATTTCGGTGCAAAAATACCTATAAAAAGGGGAAAATAATATGTCGAATAAGCTCAATGCACCGGATGTGGATCATGCCCTGATTAATTCGTCAGAATTGCGAAGTATGATGGTCTTGCCAAGACTGGTGATCCTGATGACCAGTATGAAGGACATTGTCAGCGGAAAGCCTGAAGACGCTCCCAGCGGTTATTTACCGGGTGCTCGCTGGTTTGATTTTGAAGACGATTTTTGTGATCTGGACAGCCCGTTACCCCACACCTTGCCCTCACCCCATGCGTTTGAGCAAAAGGCCAGAGCCTTAGGTATTCATCAGAACAGTATTGTGGTGGTGTATGACAACAAAGGGATTTTTTCATCGCCCAGGGTATGGTGGATGTTTAAAGCCATGGGGCATGAGCAGGTCTTTGTGCTAAATGGCGGCTTACCGGCCTGGCAGAAGAGTGGGGGGGAATTGCAGTCATGTCTGAGTTCACCGTCTGAACCAGGCGATTTCTGCGTGAATTTTCAGCAGCAATGGCTCGCGGAGCTAACTCAGATGCAAGCCTGGTGTCACCTGCATTGTCAGCCTCCCAAGCACGTCGATCATTTTGAAGAACATCCACCTTTGATTTTAGATGCGCGCGCTCAGGCACGCTTTTATGGTGACGTCGACGAACCGCGTCCGGGGTTACGCAAAGGCCATATCCCCAGTTCGAAAAACCTGCCGTTTACTGAATTACTCAGTGAAGGCGCGTACAAGAACAAGTCTGAGTTGCAGGCGTATTTTTCAACGCTGGCGGCCAGTCAAACAACGTCCATGGTATTTAGCTGTGGTTCCGGTGTAACCGCCTGTATTTTAGCTCTGGCGGCCTATGAATGTGGCTATCGGCAGCTGTCTGTATATGATGGGTCCTGGGCTGAATGGGGAAGTGATCCCCATCTGATGATAGAAACAGGACGCTAAGCGTTTAGAACGTGTTAAAACAGGGCGCGAGGCCCTGTTTTAATGAGTGAGGTTTAGGTCTGTCAGGTAGTGGTAAATCACCTTGAGAGAATGCTCCACATCGGCAACGTCAATGGCTTCTGCCGGATGATGACTGATTCCGCGTTCACAGCGAGTAAATAGCATGGCAACCGGACAAATAGGGGCGATTGCCATGGCATCATGACCCGCACCTGAAGGCAAATAGAAGGGTTCAAGTTCAGCTTTACGAATGGCCTGTTCCAGCCCAGCCTGCATAGTTTTATCACACAATACTGCATCTGCCGCATGAGTACTTTGCCAGCTAATCTGGCAATGGCGTTTTTCAGCAATCGCCCCTAATTGTGTTTGAATGAGCGTTAGCGTGCTATCGCGCAGGGCATCATCTTCACTGCGGATATCCAGGCTGAATTCGACAAAGCCAGGGATCACGTTCACTGCGCCAGGGCGGGCGGTGATTTTGCCTACGGTGGCGACTATGCCGTTTTCGCTGGCCAGGGCCTCAATGGCCAGTAGCATTTCTGCCGCTGCTGACAGTGCATCCTGACGCATGCTCATGGGCACAGTACCTGCGTGTCCCGCATGGCCGGTAACCTGAATGGCAAAGCGCTTGGCACCGGCAATGGCAGTGACTATGCCGACAGGCAGCTTGTTGGCCTCTAGTACCGGGCCTTGTTCAATATGGATTTCCAGATAACCCAATAGTCTGTCGTCAGCGCGACTGGCTCTGTCGATACGATTGATGTCGCCACCAAAATCACTAATCGCCTTGGCCAGACTAATACCGTTTTCATCGCATAGCGCGGCCCATCTGGCCTGCCAGCTGCCTGCGACGGCACAGCTGCCTAACAGGGTTGTGCCGAAACGGGTACCTTCTTCGTCACCGAATCCGACAATATCTATATGAAACGGGAAGGTCTGGCCCTGTTGCTTAAATAATTGCATCAGGGTAACCGGTAACACCACACCTAAAATGCCGTCATATTTTCCGGCATTCGGCACAGTATCTAAATGACTACCAATAATTAAGCTGGACGCGTCTGGGTTAGCACTTGGGTAACGACCCCATTGATTGCCCGCATCATCCTGCCAGGTATCCATACCCGCTTCCTGCATCCATTTGGCCATACACTGGTTTGCTGCTTTGTGTTCAGCGGTCAGATAGCGTCGGTCTACACAATTGGGGTCTTGTGAATAGGTCGCAAGCTGCTGGCATCTGTCGTAAATCTGCTGGGCATAATCAAGAAAAGGGATCATTAAGCAGCCTCCCTTATGCCTGACTGGCATAGTGGGCGAGGGCTGCATCCACCCCTTCGCCGGGTGATAGCTTATGACCCGCACGGCGCAGCAAGGTTTCCAGCGATTGAAGTGTATGTAGCACCGCATCTTTACGGGCGTTGTAGCCCATGGTGCCGATACGCCAAATTTTGCCGTGCAGTGGACCGAAACTGGTACCGATTTCGATATTAAAATCGTTCAGCATCTGGCCGCGCAGAGCATCGCCGTGCACGCCTTCAGGAATGTAAACACCGACCACGTTGTGCATCTTGTGTTTTAGGTCGCCAAAAGGCTGCAGATTTAAACCTTGAATGCCTGCCAGCATCGCATCGCCATGTAACTTGTGGCGGGCAATCACATTTTCCTGCCCTTCTTCCAGCAGGTTAATGGCACACTCGCGGGCGCAGTAAAGCATAGAGGTAGCTTCGGTATGATGATTCAGGCGTTCTTCACCCCAGTAATCCAGGATCATCGGGATATCAAAGTAGTTAGAGCCAATACGAGAGCCTTTGCCTTCAGTGTGCTGGTCGGTTCGAATGCCGGCTTCTACGTGATGACGCTTGCGCACTACCTCGACATAACGGTCGCTCAGAGTGATAGGTGCACTGCCAGAAGGCCCGCCCAAACATTTTTGTAGGCCTACAGATACCGCATCTAACTGCCAGACGTCAGTTTCAAAGGCATTTCCACCAATAGATGCGGTGGCATCGGAATAAAACAGTACATCGTAACGGCGGCAAATTTCACCCAAATGCTCAAGTGGCTGTAGCATAGTGGTGGATGTATCCCCCTGAACGACCGCCAGCACTTTTGGACGCACGCGTTTTATGGCTTCTTCGATTTGTTCAGGGGTAAAGACTTCGCCCCATTCCACTTCGATGGTGTGCACATCGGCACCGGCACGTTCAGCAATTTCCTTAAGCAAATGACCAAAACGGCCAAATACTGGCACCAGCACTTTATCGCCTGGCTCGATACAGGAGATCAACACCGCTTCGATACCGGCTCTGGAAGTACCGTCAATTAACAGGGTTTGTTTGTTCTGGGTGTTAAATACCTGACGATACAAGGCCATGACTTCGTTCATGTAGCCTGTCATCACAGGATCGTACTGGCCAATCAGCTGATTTGACATGGCGGCCAGCACACGCGGATAACAGTTAATAGGGCCAGGGCCCATCAGCAGACGCGGTGGCGGAGACAAACGCGGTGCAGAAAACGTAGCAGGGGAGTAAGTCATGGTTGTCTCCTTAAAGAATAAATTGGGCCAGCATGCGCGCGCTGGTGATCAGTAGTACCACAGCGAATACTTTTTTCAGCATATTGGCATCGAGTTTGTTTGCGATGGCAGCGCCTACCGGTGCAAACAGCACGGTCAGCGGTACAATGCAGACAAAACCTATCAAATTAACTAAACCAAACGTGCCTAATGGTGCATCATCTGGCGTAGTACCCGCAGCCAGCATAGTTGCCGCGCCAGGCAGAGAAATCAGTAAGCCAATGGCGGCGGCTGTACCTACGGCTTTGTGCGCCGGGTAATTACAAAAGGTCAGCATCGGTACCGACAGAGTGCCACCGCCGATACCAATCATGGAACTGAAGAAGCCGATGCTGGTGGCCATAGTGGCCTGGCCAGGCATACCTGGCAGTTGATCGACTACTGCGGCTTTACCACTGCGAAACAGCATATTCAATGCGGACAATCCGGCGATGATGCCAAACAGCAGAGTTAACCAGGTGCCGTCAACGCGGGTAACCACTGTGCTACCAATGAGCACACCAATGAGCACAAACAGGCCCCAGCGTTTTAATAAGTCAAAATCGACATTGCCCTTTTTATGGTGTGAGCGGATAGAGCTGATCGAAGTAGGAATGATGGTGGCCAGCGAGGTCGCCGTGGCGATCACCATGGCGCTTTCTGGTGAAACACCAAAGCTTTGAAACAAAAAGAACAACACCGGCACGATTACGATGCCGCCACCCACGCCAAGCAAACCAGCCAAAATGCCAGCAAATACACCAGTGGCTGCCAGCGCACCAATGGTAGGTAGGTTTTCGAGTATTAAGTCCATAGATTTTTTACTTATTATGCTTACGAATATGTTGAATTAGGCAATATTGCCGCTAAAGGCTTTACCGTCACTACGCGGATCTGTCGCCGCCTCTGTATGTCCATCACGATGGCGGACAATAGCGCCCGCGTGGCCCATCAGTTCATTGCAGGCATCGACGACTGCGATATCGTGTCCGCGCTGGATCAGATCATCGGCCACCACGTTGGCCAAATCCTGCTCAATTTTGAGATTGTGGCTTTGGTCACCCCAGGTACGACCCAATAACCAACGGCCTTTGGCAATTGAATGGGCCAGTGGCAAATGCTGGTAGAAATACCGGCTAAACAGCGCAGCCTGTGTTTGTGGCTGACCTTCGCCACCCATAGTGCCGTAGCTTACGCGTCGGCCGTCGGCCAGTTCGGCAAATGCGGGGTTAAGGGTATGAAAAGGTTTCAAACCGGGCGCCAGTGCATTTAAATTATTTGCATCCAGTGAAAATGACGTGCCGCGGTTGTTCCAGACAATACCGGTTTGGGGCGAGACGATACCGCTGCCAAATTCCCAGTAAAGACTTTGAATGTAACTGACCATGCGGCCTTCGCTGTCACAGGCACCCATCCAGATGGTGTCACCATGTTTCGCTGCGTGAGGCCAGGGCAGAGCTCTTTCTAACGTAATACCGGCGGCCATCTCTTCCAACACTTCTTCGGTTAAGAAGGCCTGAAGATCGGGCGTACGGCACGGATCGGCGACATTGGCATTACGCACAATAAAGGCCCGCTTGGTACATTCCACCAATAAATGCACAAAATCCGCTTCTGTCTTACCTAAATGCTGAACCCGGTCAAACAATGCCAGAATAATCAGAGATGCCACACCCTGAGTCGGGGCAGGCAGGTTATACAGCTTGGCCGTGCTGGTGGTGACTGACAAAGGTTTAACAATATTGGCGTGATAATTGTGAAAATCTTCCAATCGGATAGGGGAACCCGCCTGTGTCAGATCATCTGCTAATTGTTGCGCCATTTCACCGCGATAGAAATCATCCAGGCCCTTTTCCGCCAGATGCCGCAGGGTATTGGCAATTTTTGGCAGTTTAAGGATTTTGCCTTCTTTGAGTGCCTTACCCTGGATCAGAAACTGCTCAAAATTGGCCAGGCCAGACAAATCATCAAAGGTTTTATCACTGGCCATACGCAGGCTATCAGTAACTTCAATGCCCCATTCGGCCTGACCAATGGCAGGCGCGAGCAGGGCACTCAGGGGCATTGCGGTCTGCCACTGATGACTGATAGACAGCGCGGTTTTCCAGCCGGCTACTGCGCCAGCCATGGTCAGAGCAGCCTGGCCACCGCGGCTGGGAATAACGTCAAGGCCAGCGTAAGCATCTAACGTGGCACCCGCCGCAGCACAGCCGCTGGCATCAATGCCCACCGGCGCTTTGCCTGGTTCGCTGATGAGCCAAAAACCATCGCCACCCAGACCATTCATATGGGGGTAAACTACAGCGATAGAGGCCGCTGCGGCCACCATAGCTTCGATGGCCGTGCCACCTTGTTCAAGCACATGCTGACCTACCTGTGAGGCAGCGTAGTGAGGTGCGGTAAATGAAATCATGCTTGAGAGTCTCCAAGTATCCTTTTGGCTAGCTGGATTAAATGCATATCGCTACCAGCCTTACCCAGAAGCGATAAACCATAATGGCCATTGCTACTGCTAAATAAGGGAAGGTGTAACTGAGGTAGGCCGCCTAATCCGGCAAATGCCGTTAGTCCCATTAGGCGGCTACGATAATCCGCCAGTCCTGCTTCCTGCTCGGGCGTATGTGGAATACGCGGCGAGCAACCAGGCGTGGTCGGTAACACAATGGCATCATACTTTTGCAAAAGTTGATCCAGTTGTTGGGTAATCTTGTGTGCGTCTTGTTCGGCCTGCTGCTGTTCTGCATCGCTGAGTTCACTGCACCAGTTAAAACGCAACTGAATATCGTCCGCAAATACAGGCTTTTGCTCACGTATCCAGGCACCATGGGTTTGCCAGATTTCGCGGCCCTGCAAGGTTCTGAAGGCAGCGCTGGCCCTGGTGGCATCGTCTACTGTGATGGTATTGCCCAAACGGCTTGCCTGAGGCAAATGAGTGGTGATCCAACGTTCCGCCTGATCCTGATAATCGCACATCGTCAGCAAGCCATCGGCGATGGCAATGCGTGTATCTGCGCCGCTAAATTCAACCGGTACCTGTGCAAACAGGCATTGAGCCACTTTTTGCATGTTGTCCAGGCTAATACAAAACCAACCGACAGTATCAAAGCGAGGGGCTAAGGGCACCATGTTATCCATGGCGATGCGACCATGGGTAGGACGCAGACCATATAAACCGTTATAGCTAGCTGGCACACGAATGGAACCGCCAGTATCCGTACCCAGGCCGATATCCGCCATGCCTTTCACTACCGCAATGGCAGAACCACTCGAAGAACCACCTGGTAACTGCTCTGGAAAGGCCGGGTTAATGGGGGTACCGTAATGGATATTTTGCCCGTTCAAACTATACGCCAGCTCATCGGTAATGGTTTTACCGACAAATTGCGCACCAGCATCGAGCAGACATTGCACACTGGATGCGGTCTGTTCGGGAACAGGGTGGCTCATCAGCCAGTCCGGATTACCGGCAGTAGTGACGATACCTTGCATATGAAACAGGTCTTTTACTGCCAATGTCATGCCAGACAGCAGACCTGATGAAGTAGAAGTTGAGGCCGTATCCGGTAGGTAGATAAACGGCTTGTCCGTAATAAAGTGTTCCATGGCAATTGTTTTCTTTTCTTATTGGTCTTAAATGAAACATATGTTTCATGTTTTAGTCAAGAGAAACAGTGGTGAAGCGTTCGGTTTTTATCTGAACAGATAATGAGGGAAGGTTCGCCACATGGTTTGAATATTGACCATATCAGGGCGAAGGGCCAGAGAACAGGCCCGGACAACAGAATTAAGGCGTTAATTACGTTCTAATTCGTCCAACTGTTTGTAGTGGTTGGCCACTTCTTTTATGCGTTCACTGCCTTTTGTTCCCAAACGCGACAGTACGCGGTTGGCCAGAATCGACACCAGGCCCATGGCACAAGCGTAGCTGTCCATGGCCATTTCTTGGCCCAGTTGGCACATGACAAAATGTTTTACCTGATTGGCGTAGAGCTGTCCGCTAGGATCCGTGATTAAGGCCGTGACACATTGTGTGCTCAGGGCGTTCAGGAGCGGCTCAAATTGTTTTGGACGACGACGAAAACCGACCATGATCACCAGTGTATCGGCTTCAATTTGAGAGATTTCTTCCCCCAGACTTTGTCCTGGATGGGGCAGAAGGTTCACCCCCGGACGAACCTGCAATAGCTGCTGGCGCAGGTGCATAGCCACCGGAAAGCTATTACGAAAGCCGATAATGCAAATTTTCGGGGCATAGAGTATGGCTTCAACTAAATTATCCAGCTGTTGTTGATCCAAGCTTTCTAAGCCGCGGGCAACTTGCTGTAACTCCTGTTGAATATAATTATTGTCGTTATATTGCGTAAACAGTGGATAACCGGATTCACGCAGCGAACGAAGTTCCAGTTTTACATCCTGATGGGATTCATAGCCCAACTGACGGAAAAAGCGGCTAACCGTTGCTTTGGATGTATGGGTTTGCAAGGCGATTTCAGCAACTGAATTACTCAGGATCGCGATAGGCTGCTGTTGCAGATAGTTAGCAATCTTGCGGCCGTTAGGCGACAGGCTGGGATAGAGTTGTTCTATTCGGGTAATAAAAGGAAGTTGCTTAGCCAATGTCCGTATCCATGATAACGCTCATGGGCCGGTAGTTTACCCTGACAATGAATAAGAAAAACAGTCCCTTGGCGGATAAAGTGATAAAATCGGACATCCCTTTCTATCGCGTCAGGCGTATCGTAGGGCGTGTATAAGAGGTTAATCAACGTATTGGAAGAAGGAGTGGTTATGCAATTTGAACGGATTGTGGTCCTGACCGGTGCGGGCATTTCGGCCGAATCTGGTATTCGTACTTTTCGGGATAATAATGGCTTGTGGGAAAACCATCGTCTGGAAGATGTAGCGACCCCTGAGGCCTTCTATCGCGATCCAGATTTGGTGTATCGTTTTTACAATGCCCGCAGGGAACAACTCCTTAGTGCGGACGTTACGCCTAATGCAGGGCATACGGCACTGGCAGCATTAGAAGCTAAGTATGGCGACAGGTTTTTACTGGTGACGCAGAACGTTGACAACCTGCATGAGCGTGCAGTCAGTCAACGCGTGTTACATATGCACGGTGAATTGCTGTCGGCGCGCTGCACATCAAGCGGTAAAAGTGTGTATACTGAGCGCCCGTTTGATGGCGCTGATCAGTGTCAGTGCTGTCAGCCTGGCGCAAGTATTCGACCGGATATTGTGTGGTTTGGTGAAATGCCCATGTTTATGGAACAAATCTACGATGCGCTGTGGCAGGCAGATTTGTTTATTGCCATTGGCACATCTGGTCACGTTTATCCGGCTGCCGGATTCGTTGAGGAGGCGGCACGTAATGGCGCTCATACGGTGGAGCTGAATTTAGAACCAAGTCTGGTCCAAAGCGCGTTTGCAGAAGCCCATTACGGCCCGGGTAGTCAGGTTATTCCAAAGTTTGTCGAATCTCTATTAAAGTGAGTTTATGTTAGATCTCATACAACAATATTGGCTTGAGTTTTTTACTATCGCGACGTTGCATTTATTGGCGGTGGCTAGCCCAGGCCCCGATTTTGCTGTGGTACTGAAACACAGTATTCAATATGGTCGCAGAGCTGCGTTGTTTACCAGTGTGGGTATCGGCGTGGCAATTTTACTGCACGTGACCTATTCGCTGCTTGGATTAGGTATCATCATCAAAACTACGCCCTGGTTGTTTACGTCCTTGATGTACGTCGCAGCGGCTTATCTGTTGTATCTGGGGTATGGTGCCCTTAAAAGTGGTCCACCAAAGCAAGTAACAGATGAAAGTCTCGACGTGAAATCTACCTCCATCAGCGATCGCAAAGCGTTCTGGATTGGTGTGCTGACCAACGGCTTTAATCCTAAAGCGACATTATTTTTCTTATCAGTGTTTGCTGTGGCTGTAGCGCCAGAAACCCCGAACCTGGTGAAAGGTATGTATGGCTTGTACATGGCCATTGCTACCGCCGTGTGGTTCTGCGGATTATCCTTGGTTTTGGGCAGTGTCAAAGTGCGCTCGGCCATCAGTCGCAAAGGCTACTGGTTTGACCGTCTAATGGGCGTGGCCCTGATTGGACTGGCGGTTAAACTCGTCTCCAATCCATAACACCTGGTCTGGGGCAACCTTGAAAATTGCCCTGTGAACCCTTATCTCGCCTCGCGTACTTGAGGCAAAATGCATTTATTAGAAAGTGATAGGAAGTTTCGTGAGCGAAAAGCAGTATCTTGTCATCGGTGGTGATACACAGAAAACCCTGAACGGTGAATACCAGTTTGATTTAAAGGCGTTGTTAAAGCAGGGCTGGGCCTTAACTCAACGTAGCAAAACCGTATTTATTCAATCTGCATTGATCGTGTTGGCCATTGCAGTGGTGTTTTTCACCCTTTGGTCGAAAATCAGCGGGGTGGAAGATTTCAATACTATGCCGATAGATCAGCAAATGATGCTGGATTTGATTCTTACTGCCATCACCGCGCCATTTTTAACGGCGATGATGTTAATGGGGGTCGGTCAGAGTGTGGGCAGCCGAGCCAATATTCGGCAGCTGTTTGGATATTTGTCTAAATCTGCCGTATTAGCACTGGCGGCATTAATGGTCAGTACACTGGTAGACGTGGGGATCAGCCTGATGGTGATTCCAGGTATTTATCTGGCATGTGCATGTGGTTTTACCCTGCCATTAGTGATTGAAAAAAAGCTGCGTCCGAGTCAGGCTCTGCTGTTATCAGTGAAGGTGTTCAATAAATATTGCGTGCCGTTAACCTTGTTTTACATACTGTTTTTTCTGCTTCTGGTGGCAAGCCTGCTATCTTTTGGTATTGGCTTTATATGGACTCTGCCCTGGTATTTTAATACTAAGGGAGTGATATACAGGGAACTGTTTGGTGTTGCAGTGATTGCCAGACTCGATAGTCAGGGCAATCCACAGGAAGGGGTGTTTCATGCGTAGTGGTAGCAAATCGATGAAGTTCAGACGTTACAGTTTTTATCTGTTAACGGCTCTGGTGTCGGGATGGGCGTTTATTTATCCCTTTCTGAGCAAAATGGAATATTTGCCGTTTGTGCCCAAGGCTGCGGTAAAGGTTAACGTACCTGATTTCGCTGCAATGCAGGATGTGACCGAAAAGAAAAAGGCATTTTTCGCTTACCTGCTACCAGAAATTGAAAAACAAAATCAGCTAGTGTTAAACCAGCGCCATTTTGTGCTGGCGATGGAACAAAAGCTAGGGCAGGGGCTAGACCTGAATCGCCGTGAACGCAGTGAATTACGTGCCCTGAGTGACAATTACAAAGTCGAATACGATGAAGATGAACCAGATTTTTCTGAAATGGTGACGGTATTGTTGCGTCGGGTGGATGTGATCCCAGCTGATCTGGTTTTGGTTCAGGCAGCGAACGAATCCGCCTGGGGCACGTCGCGTTTTGCCCGTAAAGGTTATAACTTCTTTGGTTTATGGTGCTTCAAGCGTGGTTGTGGATTTGTACCTTTAAGCCGCGATGATGGTGCAGGCCATGAGGTAGCAAAATTCCCAAGTTTAGAGCGGGCCGTAATGACCTATATTCGCAATCTGAACCGTCATTACGCTTACAAAGAGCTGCGCACCATCCGCCAGAATCTGCGCAAAAATCAACAGGCCATTACGGCAGAATCGTTAGTGCAGGGGCTGAGAAGTTATTCTGAACGAGGGCAGGATTATGTTGATGAACTCCTCACGATGATCCGTACTAATCGTAAATTTATGCAGATATGATCACAGGGATGATGAAGAAAGGACGCATTCTGGCGCTAGTCGGTTTCATGTTAAGCGGCCAGGTAGTTGCCGAACAGTTAACCATTGAATACAGCCGCTTCTATAGCCATTTAAATCGCCTCGATAGCGAGGATTTAACTGCGCTGCAGTTTGCTTTTGGCTTCAAGAAAGTGCAATCCTCCACCCTTTGCGGGCTGGAGCACGTGTATATTCATACTGATAAACAGGATATTCCTGTGTCGGTGACGCCCCAACAGCGTTTTATCCTGCCAACCGAGAAAGCTCTGAAACTGGCTGATGCGTTAGTGGTCGTGGAGATTCAGGATGCCGCCAATCAGTGTGATATGTCGGTGCAGCTTGAAACCAAACCTGATTATCTGAAAACCCAGTATCAGCCGAGCGAACTGGTGTTTTTACTGCGCCAATATCAACAATTCTTTGATGATATGGGCGGCTGGCTTGATTTTATGATGCCATCACCTGTTGGTTTGAATCTTGTTTTTGAGCATCCAGATTCACTGTATCAGTCACCGCAGGGGACAAGCCTGCAAAACGGCGTGTTATTTTTATCTGAGGATTGGATTGACGCCACAGAGGGTTTGAATTTGCCCCAAAAACCGTTACGCATAACCGCAAAAGTTGAATAAATTCAAATTTTTACCTTTTATCTGAGTTACGACAAATTTCATGTTTATAAATCCAGACTGGCGCATTCTTACCGTGGGTGACGGTGATTTAAGTTTTTCATTGTCACTGCAGCAGTATTATCAGCCACGCCTATTGGTAGCCAGCGTTCTCGATAGCCTGGATACACTGACGGACAAATATGCCCAACATGCTTACCATCAACTGACTCGGGCCGGCGTAGCAGTCTTAAACAGCGTGGATGTGACGAACCCACAAACCTGGCAGGGAATTGGTGAACAGAGCTTTGATTTGGTGGTGTTTCAGTTTCCGCTAATCCCCAATTTTGTTGAGAAGGGCGAATTTGAAAAGCAGCGCCAGATTGGCTCCAATAATCTGTTAAATCGCCGCTTACTACACTTGTTCTTAAAACACGCGCAGCAATATTGGCTTGACCCGCAAGGACAGGGCCTGTGTTATATCAGCTCTAAAGATGTTAAACCCTATTTGGAATGGAACCTTGAAGGTTCACTGGCTGATGGGCTGCCTGTTTTCTATCAGGGCAGTATGCCGTTTGAGATAGAACGCTTTCCCGGCTATCGCCTGCGCAACGTCGACCGCGATAAATTCGTTAAAGACACCCAGGGCACCACTCACGTATGGGCCACCCACAGTATTAAAGACCCCCAGCTACATCAGACTCTGGTTGCTAACCCCTACGCCGATGAAAGCCTGTTTTGCTCCATGTGCCGTAAAGGCCCATTTCTGACAGAACTGGAAAAGGCCAACCATCAGCAAAGCGCCAAACACCTGAAGCTCGCCACATTAGAACAGGAATGGCAGGGCTATCTCGTGAGCCTATCAGCCTCTGAATTCTGAAAATTGCTCTGAAGCGGATGCTGTTTTTATCCATTTTGGATACATTAGTATACAGTGGAAAAGAGAAGGAAAAATTCCTGAATTCACCTTAGATAACATCTTTGATAAAACGATGTTTCCTTGAGTAAGCAAACAGTTAACATTACTGTGGTCCAAATATTCTTCAGGATAGAAGGACGGTATATCAGGATTCTTTCCTTCTAATAAATTGGTAGCACACACAAGGATATACTGTGCAAGTTCATGAATTTGGTGATTCTCAGGGTGTGCCGGTTATTTTCTTTATGGGTACACCCCAAAAAGGTGAGTCTGGGCATGAGTTTTCGGAGCTCGCGAGTAAAGTTGGCATTCGACTAATATGTCCTACCCGTCCCTGGTACGACGAGCTTGATTTAGCCCCGTCATTTGAAAAATGTTCGGAAAAAACGAGTGAATACCTACAAAACAACGAAATCAGAAAATGCCATGTAATCGGTGGTAGCGGAGGCGGCCCATTCGCTTTGCACTTTTCTTCTGTTTATTCTGAAGTCGTTGATTCTTGTTATCTTTTAGCGTCTATGGGCACTCCGAGTATTTTTGTTGAGAAGGTGAAGTCGCCGCCCACTTTAGAGCTACTAGAGCTACTCCAGAATAATAATTATAAATCCACTATTGATTATCTGATGTCACTAGGCCTTTCAAAAGACTTGGCTCATGGGGCGTGGTCCGACTTTAAAGTTCTTCTTGGTTCGTGGGAGTCGATTGAATTTCAGAATTCACCAATAGTGTACATCCATCACGGTGAAGAAGATGAAAATGCTCCAATTGAAAGCATTCGAGACTTAGCGGGAAAGCTTCCCAGCTCCGAAATTCGTGTTTCTTTTCAAGCAAGTCACATGGGGCTGGCAGAAGATGAAGAGCTTTCAGAATTCAATCTGATTTTTAATGAGATCGTGGCCCGCGGGGGCGCTGGGCGTTAGGGAGCATGATGGCTTAGACTGATAATCCAACTATAAGATGTGGTACACAAAGTAAGGTAAACTCTGCTGTCATATGTTGCCATTTGTTGCAAAAGACAGAATGTGTTTTGGGTTTCATTGAAAACAACTCCGAACCTGTTGACTTACAAGCTTGGTGTGGCGCCTGTGAGGAGCTTTTTCTTAAAGAAATAGCTGTTCGCTAAATGCATGCATTGAGTGCGCTCGGCGGCAGAGATGCAGGGCTTCAATCAAAGCTTTAATCTGAGTATGACAAGGAAGGAATTGTGATCGTTATATATGGAATTAACACCCACCTAGATCCAATCAAAAAACGTCTGTCGGATGTGATTCATTCGTGTATGCAATCTGTTCTGGGCATGCCGGAAGACAAACGTGCTCATCGTTTTATGCCGATGGAGAAAGATAACTTCTATTATCCTAGTGGACGGTCTGATGCTTATACCGTGATTGAAATTAATATGATGAAGGGCAGACAACCAGAGACGCAAAAGCGGTTAATTAAGGCGCTATTTTCTGAAATAGAAGCCTCTGTTGGCATCGAGCCGGTCGATATTGAAATCACTATCAAAGAGCAGGAAAAGTATCAGTGGGGTTTTCGCGGTATCACTGGTGATGAAGTGACAGACCTGAGTTACAGGGTAGATATATAAACCCAGCCTTAGTTATGGTTTTATAGTTCGATTTGAACCCTGGGACAGATTAGGCTGAGCTAAACTTGGAGAGTTTATATACCCGAAGGAATGTGTCGTGTTATTAAAAAAGCTGATTCTGATTGTCGTTATTGGCGCGTTTGCTATCCATTTTGCCAAACGCTACGCAGAGTATTCTAATCTCACTAGCGTAAGTCAGCCCGCGCCGGTGACGGTGTTGCCCACATCCCTGTCTACAACGCTACCTTCCACCAAAATGTCGCCTGAGTTTGAATGTGACGGACGTCAGCATTGCAGCCAAATGACCTCTTATGCAGAGGCTAAGTTTTTTCTGCAAAACTGCCCGAATACTAAGATGGACGGCGATAACGATGGTATTCCCTGTGAAAGCCAGTTTGCCAAAGATATCGGGCGCTTTTTTTGAAGGGCGTGATTGCAACCACAGGTAAAGCAAACACCCGTATTGCTTACCCCTGCGTCGACGATGGATGGCATGACGGTCAGGATTAGGCCTGCCAAGGCGTTAATAAAGCGTATGCTCTGCAGCCTGATTGTGCTTGCTGCCGTGTTAGGGTTAACGGCTTATGTGTGGTCGACCTCTGTCTATGAATGCATTGATATTGTTGACTGGCATTTTTGCGGCAGCGAAGGGCAGGCGTATTTGGTGTATGCATTAATTTTTTTCGATGTTTTCGCTGTCATGTACATTCTCTCGCCCTTTTTCGCCTTTGGCGCCCTCAGGCATCTGGTGCAGAGTAAAAACCACCACAGGAGAGATGATTAACGTCCCGTCACTTTGAATCTGAACTACAGTCTGTTGATAACCAGACAGATGAAATCATTAAGGTGAAAGAGGTGCCTATGTCTGCCTATCCCATTCAAGGTAGCTGCGATTGTGGCTATGTGCGTTATCAACTGGCGTCATCTCCTTTGATTGTTCACTGTTGTCATTGTCGCTGGTGCCAGCGTGAAACTGGCTCAGCCTTCGCCTTAAATGCCATGATTGAAGCTGAGCGCGTGAATTTGTTGTGTGGCGAGGCGGACACAGTAGATACACCCTCGGCCAGCGGAAAGGGCCAGAAAATTGTTCGTTGTCCAAGATGCCGTATTGCGCTGTGGAGCCATTACTCGGGGGCTGGGCAAAGTATATGCTTTATTCGGGTGGGTACGTTGGATATGCCGGATCTGTTACCCCCTGACATTCATATTTTCACGACATCTAAACAGCCCTGGGTTGTGCTGCCCGCCGACAAACCAGCCATGGCTGAATACTATGATCGCAAGCTGTATTGGCCTGAAGATAGTTTGCTTCGCCTACAACAGCTGCGCGCAAAAGCTCCGTGAAACGCGTCAGACTTTGCCAGGATATACAGTAGCCATTCAGGCTCGAAGGCTACGCAGGCAATTGTCACGTTACGCGAGTGGCAGCGTTTTCTGATACATGGCAAATTTGGCAAAAAATTCAGGTTGTTGTGCACAAAGTAGGCTAACTTTAGGTGTGTACAACAGGGACGAATTAGCATGGATTGATTAAGCCAGATACGCCGTAAGCCTGATTCAGCATGCTGTTGTTAAAAAACAGATGAATGCTTGATTGGGATGAGGCGATAGGGATGATAGTTAACTTTTCGAGTTATTCGATAGAGGAATTACTCAGCACTAAAGAGCGGATGGATCGTAATCTGAATCCGGAAAATTATGCCGAGCTGTTGCTGGAGCTTGCTAATCGCAAACTGTTAGTGCTGCAAACGTATGGTAAAAATCGTGCCGTGGCAGACGGTTATCAGAACCGTTGGGCAAGTGTGAAGCACTTGTTCTTCATCTTACTGCTTGGGGCGCTCGCCAGCTTACCGTTTGCCCTGAGTGCGAAACCTTCCCTGTTAACCTTCAGCGACAAATGGCTGGCGGCATTTATTTTATGCGTTGCCGGTGGCTTATTACTGCATTCGCTGGCAGAAGGCTGGACATTAAGCCACGAGGGGCAGGTGACCTTTGCCGGAGATAAGCTGTCCTTTTCTTTGATCCAGCTTTGTCTGAGTTTTATTTTCTGTCTGGTGTTATTTATGACATTGGTCAGATGGTAACGGCGTGAGTGTCATGGGTCTTTAGGCTGCTGCACCTGGCATGAGTTTACATGCTTGCTGGCAGAGAGACATGATTTTCGTCTTTCGCTGAATTATCCCGAATAGGAGTGGTCTTACTGGCGACCTGCTCTGCAGGCCGGGTGCCTGTTGTAACAGACGGGTCGCATTGAATGGTTGGTTACAGGGTAGGTGTGCGTTGTTTGATACCACTTCTTTATTGCTCGGGTTGGTGTTTAGCTCGGTCGGTATAGGCTATTTTATTTACGGTAAGCGTCAGCAGAACATGGTGGTGCGCTACAGTGGCCTGGCGTTGATGCTGTACCCATATTTCGTCAGCAATAGTTATGCGCTGGCAGCAATTGGGATTATGTTGATGCTATTGCCAAAATTTGTATCCATCTGAATCGCAAAGAAAAGATAGGATGTTGTTAGTTATTTCATGGAAAAGAGCGTGAGATGACGCAACAACATAAAGTCGTGTTTTGGGCCGTAAGTACAGTTTCCAGCGCAGTCTGAGTCGTTTGGTTGATGCCAGATGTTTTGCGATACAGCAGTGGTTAAGCTGCTGTCGTGCAGTTTGAATGCTTTCACTTGCCCTGTCTTGGCTTGATATATTGCTATGTAAAGTCGAATTCAAATCTTGAAAACACAGCAGAAGGTAGCTGGCTTCTGGCATTATTGACACAACGTAAAGATGGAGATTAATCCTCGTATAGCGTCAAACCGCGTTTGGGCAGGGGCAGGGCGGTTTTGTAACGTACCTGTTTTAAGGCAAAGCTGGAACGTATGCTGGATACGCAGGGAATTTTGCTTAAATGCTGTAAGATAAAACGCTCCAGCGCTTTGATGTCAGGCACGACAACCCGCAGCAAATAGTCTTCTTCACCTGTCATCAGGTAACATTCCATCACTTCAGGCCGATCATCAATGGCCTGCTCAAATTGCTTAAGGGCTTCTTCTACCTGCTTTTCGAGTGTGACATGAATAAACACGTTCACGTTTAATCCGAGCTTTTCCGCCTCCAGCAACGTTACCTGCTGCTTGAACAGGCCTTTTTCTTCCAGTGCTTTTACCCGGTTGTAGCAGGGCGTGGTAGAAAGATTGACCTGTTTGGCTAACTCAGCATGGGTAACACGGGAGTTTTCCTGTAGGGCGTTGAGGATTTTTATATCTGTCTTATCCAGGTTAATCACGCAATATTCTCTAAAAAGTTAAATATAAAGAAAATTTTTCTGTAATTTTCTTTTTGGTGAGAATATCAGGAAAAAACTTCTGTCGCCACGAAAGTACACTATTCGGGTGTTCAATTGCATGGCGTAATAAGAATGAAAACACCTGCCGCTGCGAGCTTATCTTCTCAATCTATTTCATTTGATCAGGCATCAAACGTTGCTAAACAAACCTGGGGCTTGGTATTGCTGGCACTGGCTATTATCCTGCTGGGTGGCAACTGGCCAGTGATGAAAACCGGTTTGGATTATGTCACGCCACTTTGGTTTTCCGCCCTGCGCTTCACCAGTGGCTGCGGCTGTTTGTTTGCGCTGCAATTAGTCACGGGCAAACTCCGCTTACCCACACGGCGTGATCTCCCATTAATTGCCAGCGTTGGCCTGGTACAAATGATGTTGTTTACTTCACTAGGGTCAATTGCCATGCAGTCTGTGGATGCCGGGCGTTCTGCGGTGCTGGGTTATACCACGCCTTTATGGGTAATGCCCATCGCCGTCTTTGTATTTGGCGAGCGCTTAAGTCGCCGCCAAATGTTAGGCACCCTGGTGGGTCTGGCTGGCGTATTACTGATGTTAAACCCAATGGCCGTTAACTGGGCCGATAGCAAGGTGGTGACAGGCAATTTGTTACTGCTGTTTTGCTCTTTGTGCTGGGCCTTGACCATTTTGCATGTGCGCTATTACCGTGCGGATTCGTCGGCTTATCAGTTAGCACCCTGGCAAATGCTTACGGCCGCGCTGCCATTGTTGGGCCTGGCGTATGGATTTGAAGGTGCCTTTAATGTTGATCTTTCCGCTGAATTTTTAGGTGTGATGGCTTATGTTGGCCCGCTCGCCACAGCCTTTTGTTTTGTGGTGATCAATGCCGCAAGTCGCTGGATCTCATCTTCAACCATGTCGAATGCCATGCTTGGTGTGCCCCTATCGGGTCTGTTGTTGTCAGTGCTGTTTTTAGGCGAGGAATTGTCAGCGAGTCTGGCATTGGGCGGCACCGTAATTTTACTCGGTATTGTGGTGGTCACTTTTAAAGGGCGTAAGCCAAAGCAGAATACTCCTTCAATCAAACGGGCCGTTGCAGAATAAATTCAATTGCGTGTAAGGGATAACAAAAAACGGCAGCTTGGGCTGCCGTTTTCGTTTTTAGGGCGTGTATTTTCCACTAAGCATACTTAAAGCGGGTTAGCGTCTAACATACCTTTTAGCCAGGCAAAGGCTTCCTGCACATCGTAATTACCCGAATGGGGGACTAAATAAGGCAGTTTGAAATCTACATCCTGTACAGAAGGATCGTTTTTCACTGCATAGTAAAGCATCAATTGCATGGCAAACGCAGTATCACGGTCAACCATACCATGACGAATATACCAGTGAGGCGCACTGTCAGCGTCGGTATTTAGGTAGTGTAAAGGGTTGATCAGGTTGATTTGTTCAGCGCGATTGTTGTCGCTGTCAGCAAGATATTCGTCCCAACTCATGCCGGTATCATCTATGCCGGAGCCGTCACCCAACACTTCATTATTTTCCCAGGTCCAGGCGTTGAAGTTAGCGTATTCATAGTAATCTGAACCAAACAGATTAGTCTCGCCCGACACGCTTGGATTGCCGGTGACACCCGTGGCATCAAAGGCTACTACTGTTTTCAGATTGATGGATGACGCAACAAAGGCAAGAAACTTCTGTACATCGATACTGGTAACCGTTGCACTGGTCCCTGTGCCGCTAAGGGTCAACCAGTCGTTGGTCAATTCATAGGTGGTGCCGCGCTGGGTCACACTGAAAGTTTCACCATATTGCGGCACTGTCACGCCTGATGCAATCTGGCGCTCTAATTCGGCAGTCAGTTCTTCAACCAACAGATCATTTAGGTTGCTATCGGTGATCTCCGTGCCGTCATCCATACTCAGCCCCAGTGCGCTTAAATAGTCCGGGAACATTGCAGCTAGTTCGGCAGATGCCGTTGGCTGAATACCTTCGGAATAGGCAACGCCATCAATTGCGCCAGTATTGCTGTCTGAGCGAATACTGTTGTACTGCCACTCATAGCCAATATCTGCATTGCCGAGGTTGTTGATAGGACAGTAGGCAATGGCGGCAAAAACATCGTCATTGATGGTGCTGGTCAGGCTATCGTCAGCGCCGGTTACACCGGCGGCACCGATTGCATCCAGATATGGCAGATAATCAGTACTGTTACCGCTGGCAGAAACCGCAGAGGTTAAACCGCCACCACCGCTGGTTCCATTAACCACGATACGTTCGGCTGAACCAGGCATTGATGCATCGTTTAATCGCAGATAACGTATGGCAGCTTTTGAGTCAACTACAGGGGCTGGGGCCTTACCTGCCCAATGCCCGTCTGACGCTCGAATACCTCGGCTTCGGGTACCGACATTGACGACAACATAACCCGCTTTTAAGGCGGCGCCGATATTATCTGTGTCACTGGTGCTGGCAAACTCGGCACCTTCCTTGATGCTCGTGCTTACCGGGCTGTTAAACCAGCCTGAATTGTCTACGGCGAAATAGATGGCGGCGCTTTGATCATCAAATGCGACTTCAGGTACTGATACGATCATGGTTTGATAAACAAAAGGATCATCCAGTGTGATAGTGCCACCAAATCGGGTTTGTGTGGTGGCCATTTCAATTGGGTTAGCAACATACACGATTCGGTACTGGCGCACTGCAGTGGCGGTGCCGTCAATGTTAACGGTTAAACTGCTGTAATCGCTGTTGTCGAAGGCCAATGCCTGATCTTCACTATCAACAACAACTTCTGTGGTGTCGTTAGCTGGCGTATAGTCGTCTAAATTACAGGCAGAGAGAATAAATGCCGAAGATAAAGCCAGAGCCAAGGGTTTTAATTGGGCAAAAGAAGATGATTTCATTTCGTTTTTTCCTTAAAACAGGAAGTGTTAAACGGGATGTCGATGGAGATCGTGAGCCAACCTTCCCGACATCAGTTGTGGTCTGGTGGTAAATAAAATGTTTCTTTGATGTGAATAAGTCTCATTGGTTTTTGATAGGGGATATTGGTTTGTGTAAATGAGATGTGAATGGGTGCGGGTAATTTATTGTTGCCAGATCATTGTCTTCTTTAACTTCTAACCTTATGTTTTTTAAAAGTAAAATTTAGATTTAGTCACTTTTTGGTCGGATGAGACAAGCGTAAACAAGCTATGAGAAAAGATTCTCGTAACTAGTCGATATTCAAAAACTGTCGGTTTTATTCAGGAATGTGAATGGTCACGTTTGCGATGTGAAGGTTTGTTATCACAAGGCTAAACCCACAGCTCTGGTCTGTATGTGATTGAATTTAGGGGTACAATGGCAACGTTAACCTGGAGAGAAGTCATTGGTTTATTTGGTTGCTGTTACCCTGTTGTGGGCGTTTTCGTTTAGTTTAATTGGTGTGTATCTGGCCGGGCAAGTGGATGCCTGGTTTTCAGTGCTGATGCGGGTGTTGTTGGCCGCGCTCGTGTTTTTACCCTTCTTAAAGCCCAGGCTTATCCCCAAACCCATGGTGCTAAAACTGATGGCCATAGGCGCTATCCAGTTAGGCCTGATGTATGGCTTTTACTATCACGCGTTTTTGTATCTGACGGTACCGGAAGTGTTGTTGTTTACGGTTATGACGCCTTTGTACGTTACCTTAGTCAATGATCTGCTGGCACGTAAAGTTCATAAACAGTTTTGGGGCGCTGCTGTGCTGGCTGTGGTTGGTGCGGTGGCGATCCGCTACAACCAGTTAGACGGTACCTTTTGGTTGGGGGTATTACTGGTGCAGGCTGCTAACCTGTGTTTTGCCGCCGGTCAGGTGGGGTACAAACGTTTGATGCAAGGTTCATCTTTGCCGCAACAGTCAGTCTTTGGCTGGTTTTTTATCGGTGCCGCGATTGTGGCGATCTCGTCCTATTTAGCCTTTGGCGATTTGGCCAAACTCCCGCAAACCGCCACCCAGTGGGGCATATTGATTTATCTTGGCAGTATAGCGTCGGGCGTGGGGTATTTTGCCTGGAACAAGGGCGCAACACAGGTGGATGTGGGCACACTGGCGGTGATGAATAATTTGCTGATCCCCGCCGGTATTTTGGTCAATGTGGTGATTTGGAATCATGATGCAGATTTACTGCGCTTAGGCGCAGGCGGCGGCATCATTTTACTGGCCCTCTGGTGGAATCAGCGCTGGCAGGCGAAACGGGCCGCACTCGCAGGTTAGGCCAGAACTGCGCTTGCTTTGTTCATAGCTGGATGGCTGAACTGCTGACGTGTTACCACGCCCCATTTGGGATCTGAAAAGGTGTCTTCGTCAAAATGACCATGGGTATATTGGTTGAGCACTTTGCGCCAAAACTGGCTGGCATATTCAGCCCCGGCAACCTGTTTGATTTGCCAGACACCGCCCAGGGTTGAGAACAACTCTGTCGCAAAGCCATAGCCGGTTTTGTTACCGCGAAAATAGGGCACCACATAAAATTCGCACAGGTTAAATTGCCTGGGCGAGGTTTCAGAGACGGCTGCTAAACCTGCTGGTATGCCATCAACATACAGCAAATAGCCTGTCACTCTATCGCCCAATTCTGTATCCAGTGCAAAGGCTCCATTCGCCTGTGGTGGCTTTTGCATGATCAGTGAAAACTCGGCTTCATAGGCTTGGGCCAGATTGAGATAGACCGACAGATTATGTTCGGTAACAGCAACGATGTGCATATGCAGATTCCTTTGTGGCCGCTGGTGCGGCCACGACATCAGAAAGATACAGTGAAAGCGGGATTCTCTGCGTTAAGCCGTTATTCAAACCAGTGACGGGTGCGATTAGCAAAGGCTACCAGTGACAGCATCACAGGCACTTCAACCAGTACGCCAACCACGGTCGCCAGTGCAGCGCCCGAGTGCAGACCAAACAAGGATATAGCCACTGCTACCGCCAGCTCAAAGAAATTTGAGGTGCCAATCATACAGGCTGGCGCCGCAATATTGTGTTTCAGCTTCATGCGTTTGGCGAGCCAGTAAGCGATGGCAAAGATACCATACGTTTGGATCAGTAGCGGGATGGCAATCAGTATGATGACTGACGGCTTATCCAGAATGGTCTCGGCCTGAAAGCCAAAAAGCAGTACCACAGTAGAAAGCAGGCCCAGAATTGACCAGGGTTTCATGGTGGCGACAAAACTGTTTAAGCGGCTGTGATCGTCGGCTTTATCCAGCGCCTTACGGGTAAGGGCACCGGCCAGCAAAGGCAATACTACATAGAGTAACACCGAAATCAGCAGGGTCTCCCACGGCACCTGAATATCGCTGATACCGAGTAAAAACGCACTGATGGGGGCGAAGGCAAATATCATGATGATGTCGTTCACCGATACCTGCACTAAGGTGTAGTTAGGATCGCCTTTGGTTAGCTGGCTCCAGACAAACACCATGGCGGTGCAGGGGGCCACGCCGAGCAAAATCATCCCGGCAATGTATTCGCTGGCGGTCTGCGGGTCGACCAGATTGGCGAAAATACCTTCGAAGAACAGCCAGCCTAATCCGGCCATGGTAAAGGGCTTGATTAGCCAGTTGATGACCAGTGTGAGTATCAGGCCTTTGGGCTTGTTACCCACGTCTTTTATGGCCGCGAAATCTACCTGGATCATCATGGGGTAGATCATCAGCCAAATCAGTACCGCCACCACCAGATTAACGTGGGCGTATTCCAGCGCCGCAACAGCAGCGAAAAGATCAGGGATCAGATTGCCCAGTAGCACGCCGGCAGCGATACACAGCGCCACCCAAACTGATAAATATCGTTCAAAAATTCCCATGGTGTTTTTATTCCGAGCGTTGATTAACACGTTGCATGAGGGCTTCTGCACTTTCGACCCGTTCAGAGTAACGGTCGACCAGATAGGCGCTGTTATCGCGGGTGAGCAGCGTAAATTTCATCAGCTCTTCCATCACATCGACGATGCGGTTGTAGTAGCCTGACGGTTTCATGCGATCATTGTCGTCAAATTCTAAAAAGGCTTTGGCCACCGACGACTGATTGGGGATGGTGATCATGCGCATCCAGCGGCCCAATACTCGCAGTTGATTGACCACATTGAATGACTGAGAGCCGCCGCAGACCTGCATCACCGCCAGGGTTTTGCCCTGGGTTGGACGCACTGCGCCGATGGAAAGGGGGATCCAGTCGATTTGGGCTTTCATAATGCCGGTCATGGCACCATGACGCTCTGGTGAACACCAGACCTGACCTTCTGACCATTGTACCAGTTCACGCAATTCCGCCACCTTGGGGTGATCGGCATCTTCGCTATCTGGCAAAGGCAATCCGCTGGGATTAAAGATTTTCACCTCTGCGCCCATATGCACTAACAGGCGGGCACATTCTTCTACCACTAAACGGCTGAAAGAGCGCTGACGCAGGGAACCATACATCAGCAAGATACGAGGTTTATGGGTAGAGAGTTCGCGCACAAATTCACTACCAGAAGGCGTTTTGTATTCATCGGTGTTGAGATTAGGTAAGGACAAATCTGTCAGGTTCACAGGCTGGCTCCGAGGTCTTTTAAGGCATGTGGCCATTGGTCTTTTGGTAATGAGGCGACATGAGCAAGCTGCTCACAGCGCGCTTCAATGATGTTTATGGTGGCTACAAACGCGGCCTGAATGTCTTCGTCGGTGCCTTGTACTTTTGAGGGATCTTCCAGTCCCCAGTGGGCGACTAAGGTCTTGCCAAACCAAACGGGGCAGGGCTCGCTGGCGGCTGAATCGCAGACAGTGATCACCAGTTCCGGGGCAAATTCTTCAAACTCATCCCATGACTGACTCCGCAGGCCATCCGTCTGGTAACCAACTTGCAGCAGGTAACGCAGGGATAATGGATGAACTTCACCCACAGGCTGGCTGCCAGCACTGCGTGCATCTAACAGGCCGTTGCCAGTCTGGTTGGCAATGGCTTCAGACAAAATGCTGCGACAGCGGTTATGGGTGCAGATAAAGAGTATTTTCATGATGAGATCTCAGTTATTTAACACAACAGCTTTGTGCCTGTTGGCTTAAGACAGGTAAAAATTCAGGGTTGTTCGCGGCGGTATCCAGCAATACGGTTTTGGCCCAGCTGGGTAATTCGGGATGCAGGCGGTAATAGACCCATTTCGCCCGTCGTTCATCCATGAGTAACTGGTGCTTACGTAATTCGGCTAGATGGCGGGATACCTTGGGCTGACTTTGGCCCAGCACCTGTTGCAGGTCGCATACGCACAGCTCACCGTGTACGGCAATGAGCAGCAGGGTTTTGAGTCGGGTTTCTTCCGACAGGCATTTATAAAAATCCAGCGGCGACATGTTATATCCATCATTTCATATATGTGAATTATCATATATCTGAAATATCGAATATGAAAGTGTCAAACACGAGAAAATGAAAGTATGTGAAAGCAGAACGTAAAAGTACGGCCAGCGAATATTCCTGGCCTTATGATTTAACAGAATACCGCTGGGGTTAGTAGTAGCGTGTTAAGTCGATATCCCGATATAAGCTGGCGACTTCACGATAGCCATTGAATAGCTGGGTATCGATACGATCCTGATTAAACAGGCCTGAGCCGGATAAACGCCGTTCGCGGGCCTGACTCCAGCGCGGATGATCCACCATAGGATTTACGTTGGCATAAAAGCCATATTCCTGTGGCGCAAGAATATTCCAGGTGGTGGGTGGCTGGCGATCTGTCAGGCGAATACGCACCACAGATTTAATGCTTTTAAAGCCATATTTCCACGGCACCACTAAACGTATTGGCGCGCCGTTTTGGGGGGGCAGGGTTTTGCCATACGCGCCCACACTCAGAAAGGTCAGGTCGTGCATGGCTTCATCAATCCGCAGGCCTTCTACATACGGGTATTTAATCCCACCGCCGATAAAGCGATTACTCTGGCCGGGCATTTGTTCGGGGTCATACAGGGTTTCAAAGGCCACGTATTTGGCAGCGCTGGTGGGGGATGCCTGTTTCAGCAACGCGCTGAGTGGTACGCCAATCCACGGGATCACCATAGACCAGGCTTCTACACAGCGCAGTCGGTAGATACGTTCTTCGAGCGCTGAGATTTTATATAACTGGTCGTAGTCGAGGCGTAGGGGCTTGTCTACCATGCCATCTACCACCAGCTCCCATGGATTAACCTTAAAGCCCTGAGCGTTATCTTTGGGATCGCCTTTACCTGTGCCAAATTCGTAAAAATTATTATGGCCTGTCGCCACTTGTTCCGGGGTGAGGGTGTCAGTTGATTTTTCCGCTGGGCTAAAGACCAGTTCACGTTGTTGAAATGGCTCAGGATCATCACTGAACCAGCCAAGGGCATTGGCCTGATGGGAGCTTAGCAGTGAACCCGCGCCAATAAATCCCATGGCTTTGAGAACCGAACGGCGCTGGCGATAAATGTTTTCGTCTGTGACCTGATTATCTGGTAGTTGCCAGCTGCGGTTGCGCCTGATGAATGTCATTCAATTCCCCTTTTCGTTATTCCGTTAACAAAGACAGGCGCAGTCGCAGAAATCTTTCGTTGATGTGTATTTCGAAAAGACAAAAAGGCCCATTGATTACAGCGGCATTTGTTCAAATTGGGTGGCCGCGTGTTTCAGTGCTTCCCGTCTTTCGTCCTGGGTCAACTGAGGTTCTATGCTTTTAAGCGCCATGCTGGCAGTCTCGACTTGCTGCGATGCAGCTAATGACAGCCAGCTATAGGCATGAAACAGACTACGCGGCACACCCTGACCTTTACTGAACAATATACCCAAATAAAACATGGCTTTACTGTGGCCATGCAGGGCGGCCTTACGAAATTGCTGGGCCGCATGGTGATGACGCTTTTGTTTGGCAAGTTTAAGAGCCATGGCAAAGCATAAGCCAGGATCAACTTTATCCGCAGGGCGGGGCGCACCTAACAGGCTAATCACATCATTAAGCTGTTGTTGTAGGGTCGTTAGCTGTGCCTGGATATCTGACAATGCCATTGCTGTATCAGACGATTCTGTTGCCAGAGGCAAGCTGGCTGTGGTATCGCTGCTGTTTTTATCGTCGTCATTGGAGTGATCTTCGCTGGCATCGCCTGCTGAATCCTCAGATGCGTCAGCATTTGCGGGCGCGTTTTCGATCGTCGTTTCGGATTCTTCTTCGAGTGAAAATTCTTCGTCCTGAATTACAGTGTCGTTACCTGACAACACATTGTCACCGTGGTCTTCGAGGCTAAACTCTTCTTCATTTAGGTCATCTGTTGTCGCGTCTGTTGCGGCATCAGTGATGTCGCCCACCAATTGACCGTCTTCATCTTCTAACAGTAATTCCATTTCATCCTCATCGATTAGGGGCGGCTGAGGCAAAATTGTCATGTCTCGCTCGTCAGAGAACTCCGGATATTCCTGAATGTCGGGTATGGAATGGTTCGTGCTGCTCACAGTACCTCTGTCGTATTTTCTGGTATCAATATCGGGTTAATCATATAAGAGCAAATACCAGGCCAGTCATTATTATTGCTGGCCTGGTCAACATACGCTTTAGCCATAATGGTCGTACAAACCGCCGCTTTTAGGCATAAATAAATTATTATAGAGCTTAGAGGCAAATTCATCCGTCATCCCGGCAATATAGTCGCAGATAATCCGTTGTGGATTGCCTGTGGCATGGGCATCTTCCCAGCGTTTGCGGGTATTTTCCGGCAGCAGGCGTTCAGGATCGGACGAAAATGTATCAAACAAAGCCATTACCAATGACTGGCCTTTGTGCCGCAGCAGCTGAATTTCAGGTTTTCGGATCACTTTTTCCATTACAAAGCGTTTGAACAGCATCAGTGCCTGGGCGTAGTTTTCAGGCATAGCGGCGTTGTACTTGAGTATTGGCTCTTCAAAGTCTTCGCCCTGATCAACAATGTCGATGGCAGTAATAAAGGCATTCACCAGTGCGCCTATGGCATCTTTGCGCTCATAGTGATGACGGCTAAAGAGCTTTGCCGTGATGCCCTGCATATGCTCGGTGAGCCAGTAGATGTCTAAGTCCATTACGGGTTCAGACACCATTTCCTCAAAATCGTCTTTGTGTACCAGACCCATCACTATGGCATCTTCTAAATCATGGATGCCATAGGCGATATCATCTGCCAATTCCATAATCGAACAATCAAAGGATTTAAAGCAGGTTGCTAAATGGCCACCCTTTCCATCGCGGGTTTGGGTAAACAGCGTGCGATCCTGGTCTGACAATGGCGACATCACCCAATCGAATCTGTCTCTGTCGCAGTTATGTAAGCCTTTGGGTGGATGCCAGTGACTGGCCCGAATCTGCGCCGGACGCGGGCGAATGCCGGACGGATGCAAATGATTGGTTTTGCCATGTAAGTCGTCGATAAAGCCCGGATATTTGATTAATCCCAGAATGGTTCTTCGGGTCAGGTTCATACCATCTTTTTCGGTGTATGGCTCTAAGCGGGTGACGATACGAAACGTCTGGCCATTGCCTTCAAAGCCTCCATCCTGATGCATCATATAGTGCAGGGCGGTTTCACCGCCATGACCAAAGGGCGGATGGCCCAAATCGTGGCCTAAACACAGGGCTTCAATCAGTGTTGGGCTAAGTTCAAGGATTTTAGTTAATGCCGGTTGTTTCTTTTTTAGCTGTGCTGCTATGCCCTGACCAATTTGTGACACCTCGAGGGAGTGGGTGAGACGGGTTCGGTAAAAGTCACTCAGGCCCACGCCTAATACCTGGGTCTTTGCCTGCAGGCGTCGAAATGCGGCGGAATGCAGAATTCTGGCTTTATCGCGCTGAAAAGGGGAACGATGATCGCCAGCGCGTTGACTGTGTTGAGAAAATTTGCGCGTCGTCCAGTTCATATTTTGTTCCATCTAGCTATGTGAGGTTCATTCTGCGTGAATAAGTTAATTCAATACATTAAGGAAAACTGATTAAGATGATATGTTTTCATCATTTAATTATCAGGTCTTTTCTTTATATGAGGTGGCGGGAGATGAAAACCAATGATTAGAACAAAATATTTATATAACAATAATTTAAGATTTAAAGTGCATGGCGTTTGTCTATTTAAAATATGGCTGTTTTATAACCTGTTTGGCCTCTTTGAGGCTAAATGCTGGATTTGGGTTATTTCGTCCAATCTGAAAATCCGATTATAAACATCAGATTTTGTTGTTAGCGTCTAATTATCACTGTCAACTACATTAGGCCCCGCAGGAAAGAGTCGTAAGAAGTAAGACTTTTTAGGTTTATAGGAAGATGATGATGAGAACGAAATTAACAACCCTGGTGGCCAGCATGGCGATCGCATTCGGAGTGCAGGCGCAAACCCTGACCCGTGATAATGGCGCCGTTGTGGGTGATAACCAAAATTCCTACACTGCCGGAGAAAACGGCGGCGTACTGTTGCAAGATGTGCAAACTATTCAAAAGCTGCAGCGTTTTGCCCGTGAGCGTATCCCTGAGCGTGTGGTTCACGCCCGTGGTACGGGTGTTCACGGTGAGTTTGTTGCTTCTGCCGATATCTCTGACCTGTCAAAAGCTGCGGTGTTCAAAAAAGGTGAGACAACACCTGTATTCGTACGTTTTTCAACCGTAATTCATTCAAAAGGTTCACCTGAAACCCTGCGTGATCCACGCGGTTTTGCAACTAAGTTCTATACCTCTGAAGGTAACTGGGATTTAGTCGGTAACAACCTGCCAGTATTCTTTATCCGTGATGCGATTAAATTCCCGGATATGGTGCACTCACTGAAACCATCTCCAGTGACTAACCAGCAGGATCCTAATCGCTTTTTTGATTTCTTCAGCCATGTACCTGAAGCAACACACATGCTGAGCTGGGTATATTCTGATTACGGCACGCCAGCTAACCTGCGTGAAACCGATGGTTGGGGTGTTCATGCTTATAAACTGGTAGATGACAACGGTGATGTGGTTTACGCCAAGTTCCACTGGAAGTCTCAACAGGGTGTTCGCAACTTCACTGCTGAAGAAGCATCAGCAATGCAAGCCAAAGACTTCAGCCATGCTACCCATGACATGTATGACAACATCGCCAAGGGCAACTACCCGAAATGGGATCTGTATATCAAAGTGCTGAAGCCGTCTCAGTTGAACGACTTTGACTATAACCCGCTGGATGCCACCAAAATGTGGGTAAATATCCCAGAGCAGAAAGTCGGTACCATGACGCTGAACCGCACACCTGACAACTTCTTCCAGGAAACGGAACAGTCTGCGTTTGCACCAGCAAATATCGTCCCAGGAATCGAACCGTCTGAAGACCGTCTGTTGCAAGGCCGAGTGTTCTCATACGCTGATACGCAAATGTACCGTTTGGGCGCAAACCACATGAGTCTGCCAATCAACCGTCCTCGCGTTGCGGTAAGTAACTGGAATCAGGACGGCGCTGGTAACATCGGTCACCAAACGTCTGACGTAAACTATCAGCCAAGCCGCCTGGACCCACGCACTGAAGTGGAAAGCGCGCAATGGGCTGAAACACCGCTGGTAGGTACCTATCAGCAAAAAGCCATCAGTAAGAAGCAACCTTTTGCTCAGGCTGGCTGGTTCTACCGTGAAGTGCTGGACGATGCGGGTCGTACCAACCTGATTGAAAACCTGTCCGGTGATCTGGGTAAAGTTAAAAACGCAGAAACCAAGCACATCATGGTGGCGCACTTCTACAAAGCTGATAAAGAGTACGGTGAACGCCTGGCCAAAGCTGTTAATGCTGACCTGAAAAAAGTAAAAGCCATTGCGGCCAAACTGAACGACGCTTAATTCGGCATCATTCAGTGATAACAACGCTTAGCTAACGAGCAAGTCCCGGGTAGCCCTATACGCTCTTTCCTGCAAGCTTGGGCGGGCTACCTGGGCATCCTTTGGAGATTATGATGAAACCATTATTCCTATTCACCGTTTGCTACCTGTTTTTACTGGCACCGGTTAATGCTGCCGAAGGAACAACCCGCTCTGAGAGCGAGACGCAACAGCAGGAACTGATTGACTACTATTTTGCTGCAGCGCGTACCAATGAGACTGACGTACTGGAAACCTTTTTGGCCCATGATTTCCCAGTTGATCTGGTGAATACCCAGAGTTATACCGCCCTGATGATGGCGGCTTATTACGGTAATCTTGAAGCAGTTGAAGTGCTGCTCGCCCATGGTGCCAATGCCTGTCTGGAAGACAAACGCGGTAATACCGCGTTTATGGGGGCGTTGGTTAAGGCTGAATTTAGTGTGGCCAAACGTTTGTATGCGGAAAAATGCGATTTACATCACACGAATAAAGCAGGGTTAAGTATTGAAGAATTTGCCCAAATGTTTGGTCAGGACGATACCCTGGAATTGCTACGACAGCAGCAACAAAGCGAATAACGCCCGATTATCTCCCCAAGCGAAGTAACGACAAGTTACCTTCCTACCTCTTTAGCCACAGCGATCCTGTGGCTTTTTTTATGGATCCTTACACCACTGGGCTGGTGGAATGGCGCACCACCAATTCGCACTCCAGAGTTTCTCGATTGGGCACCGGCGTATCTGAATGGGCGATTTGTTCAATCACTTGTTCTGCGGCTTGTTTCGCCAAATCAAAGATAGGCTGCCGTACCGTGGTCAGCGGTGGCCATAAATAACCGGCGACGGGCGCATCATCAAAGCCAATCACAGATAATTGATGGGGAACACGGATCCCTAGTTGATGGGCCACTTTATACACCCCGGCGGCCATAGCGTCATTGGAGGCAAAAATAGCAGTGGGGCGTTCGGGTAATGTCAGCAATTTACGAGCGCAGCGTTCACCTGATTCAAACGAAAAGTCCCCTTGCTGTTCCCAATCTGGCAGGACCTTAATGCCTGCACTTTCCATTGCCTGGCGATAACCAGACAAACGCCACTGGCTGGCACCATGTTCAGGGTGACCAATGATGATGCCGATGTGCTGATGACCAAGATAGTGAAAATGTTCTACGACCTGTTTGGCGGCATCGGTTTCGTTGCACACAACATAAGGGTTACCTTGTTTGTGCATGGGAGAAATACGTACCGTTGCAACATTGAGCAGATTCAGGGCATCAATGAGTGCAACGTTATCAGAAAGAGGTGGGCTGAGAATGATGCCATCGACTTTCGAACGTTCAACCAAATCAGTTACCTGCTTAATCAAGTCTGCCGACAAATAATCTACCGGCCGAATGATCAGTTCATAGCCCTGTTCATTGCAGCCAGAGAGGGCACCGTTGAGCATGGCGTTGATATAGGTTTCGGTTGGGTTGTCGTACAAGATGCCGATCAGATAAGAGCGGTTTTGCCGTAATCGTCTGGCATACAAGTTTGGCTTGTAGCCAAGCGCTTCTATGGTAGCCAGTACTTTCGTACGGGTTTTGTCACGCACATTCGATTCGTTATTTAAGACACGTGACACCGTTTTGACCGACACTCCGGCATGGGTCGCGACATCTTCAATATTCACCTTGCTCACTGGGGATCCTTTTTAGCCAGACCTGACGACGTTAGATTGTCCAAAACATGACATGAATCAGACAATATGGCGTCAAGAGTACTATCGACGGTCAGCTTTATCCAAATTTAATCCTAACTTTCCCTGTATTTTAGTCAGTGTTTCAAACTGTTAACGAAAATAAATGTCCATCGATGTCATTTTTGTGTTCAAAAAGGCAGCACTCAGTTAAATGCGGCTGGTATCGCCTTTATGCTTTGTTTTAAATGGATTTGATTGATTTAAAAGAAGAATATTTAAAATTCAAAATGAAGTTTAAGAAAAGGCTGAATCTTTGTTAAAAATTTAAGATTGTTTTTTTATGACATCAATGTCATATTGCGCTTAACTAAAAATTAACATCGTCATTTTGCTGTCTGACAAGCAGGTAAAGCTTCATTACGAAGTTGACTGAGACGGCAATCGAAACATCAATTCAAGGGGGCAGTGTGGCTGCATCATTCAATACTTCAACGCAAACGGCTCAAGGTCAGGACGGAAATCGTTTTGCTTTAGTGTCTTTGACTATGTTGTTCTTTATGTGGGGATTTATTACCTGTCTTAACGACATTTTGATCCCACATTTGAAGAACGTATTTGATTTGAATTACACCCAGGCCATGCTGATCCAGTTTTGCTTCTTTGGTGCCTATTTTATCGTGTCTTTACCGGCAGGATATCTGGTTAAGTCAATGGGCTATAAACGTGGTCTGGTAACCGGGTTGCTGGTGGCTGCAGTGGGTTGTTTGCTGTTTTATCCGGCGGCAAGTTTGCACACGTATCCGTTGTTTTTAGGCGCACTGTTTGTGTTGGCCGCGGGTATTACGATTTTACAGGTCGCCGCGAACCCATACGTAACTATTTTGGGCAAACCGGAGACGGCTTCCAGCCGTTTAAACCTGACGCAGGCATTTAATTCAATGGGCACAACCTTAGCGCCGCTGTTTGGTGGAATGTTGATTCTGACCGCTGCCGGAGCAGGTTTAGATGCGATGGATAAAGCCGCTGAAGCGGATGCGGTGAAAGGGCCATATTTAATGCTGGCCGCTGTGCTGGTGATTTTAGCCGCCATTTTCTCTCGCTTAAATCTCCCCAATATTCAGGATGAGCAACTGGCCTCCGATGGCGAGCCAAGCAAAGGCAGCGCGTTTCAGTACCGCCATCTGGTATTGGGGGCCGTCGGTATTTTTGTTTACGTTGGTGCTGAAGTATCCATCGGCAGCTTCCTGGTCAATTTCCTGGGTGAAGCCAACATCGCCGGCTTAGCGGAAAGCGAAGCCGCACATTATGTAGCGTATTACTGGGGCGGCGCCATGATTGGTCGTTTAGTCGGGTCGTTCCTGATGACACGGTTTGCGCCAGGGCGTATTCTCGCAATTAACAGTGTGATTGCAGCGGTTCTGGTGGCAACTGCAATGACAGGTCAGGGCAGTGTGGCCATGTATGCGATTTTGCTGGTAGGTTTGTGCAACTCCATTATGTTCCCTACTATCTTTAGCCTGGCATTGAAAGACTTGGGTCCTCACACCAGTCAGGGATCAGGTATTTTGTGTCTGGCCATTGTGGGAGGCGCAATTCTTCCGCTACTGCAGGGTAATCTGGCGGATCACTTCGGTATTCAGACCGCTTTCATCCTGCCGTTTGTTTGTTACTTGTTTATCGCCTTTTATGGTGAAATTGGTAGCAAACCTAAGTTGGCCGACAGTGCTGAAGGTGAAGCTCAACTGTCTTAATACACCAAAATAAAAAAGCCCCTGTAAGGGGCTTTTTTGTATCTGCTAATGCTGTTCTAATCGCTTAAACACCAGTTCGGGATCTTCAAGTCCGTAGCGGTGCTTTAATTCTTCAATTAAGCCTGGATGACTGCTCAGAAATCCATTGATTTTATCAATTAACGCTCGTTGTTTCACTGTGGCCAGCATAAATTTGACCGGCGCATGGGGAAGGTCGGGGTCGAGTGTGAACTGGCCTAAAGCAGGATAGGCCCTGGACAAGTGCTTAGCCACAAAAAAATCCACATCCGCGGCCTGAGAGCGCCCCATCGTGACCATTTGTAGTGCGGATAAACAATCATTTACTTCTTCGAGTTTTAAACGTCCTTCCTGTAAACGATCATTCCAACCAATTTGTGGCGTAAACCCCAGTGGCAAACTCAGGCGTTTTATTCTATCTATGCCTTTGCCGACATCGTTTGGCGGCAGAATGGTGCCTCCAACAGTCGTAACAACGGTTTCGCTGTAATACTTCTTAACGGCACTGGTAAACAGAGGATTGTCAGGATAAATCAAATCAACCGTGCCTTTTTCCAGTTCAATTTGCAGCCGCATCACCGGCATCGACTGGTAGATGAATGTATCACCTGAATAGGCGCTGTAGGCTTCGAGTACTGACCAGATAAAACCTTTGTCTGTCGGCGCCGAAAAATCGTAATGCGGGTAATAATCGAAGTCTTGAGAGGCGACGATGTAGGTGTTGGCACTGGCCCAACTCTGAAAAATCAGATAGGTGGTTAAAACAAAACTTCGCAAAAAGGGACTACTCGTAGGGCCTTGATTCTGAATAAACGCTATCTCAAAAGCGTCAGCTTCGCAAGAAAGCGCGCGCTGTATTCAATTATCAATATGGTAGTACTTGAAGGCATAAGTCAGGCAAAACAGGCGTTGACTCAGTTTCACTCAGGGAATCCAAATGCATAGGTTGAAACGCTGTGGCTTAATTTTCTTGCTTACGCCAACAAATTTGTTACCCCTTTAATTTCGTCAGGAATATCTGCGCTTTATCTAAGATACTGATACAAAAAGAATATATGTCATTAGTGGCGGTACTGCTTTGCGAGTATGAGTAATGTTTAAAATACTCAAGTATTTTATTTTATACCTGTAAAGCGTGCAGATGTTGATATTTTGCGCACCTTTCTAGCGGCGCTACGCCAACAGGCCTTGTTTGCGCGGACAAATACCTCGCTTTTACAGGCAACTCACACTCAATCTGGACCTAACATGAGCCTCAAACGGAAACTCTATGCAGCGTTAATGGCGCTGGCCTTTTTTATTTTAATGCTGGGTGTGGTTGCGCACATTATGCTGGGCAAACAGGCATTACAATCTGAACGTCTTTCGAATATATCATCTGCCAGTGCACTCTTGTATCAGGCGCGTTTAAGTCAGGCGGATTTTATGCTGATGCGTGATGAACAATATCTGGCTAATTATCAGCAGCATTTACAGCAGGTACACAAGATTCTGGACAGTGTGATCAATACGGTGGATGAGCCAGACCGTGTGTTAAAACTACGTCGCATTAAAACAGAAGTGGATGAATACCAGTCTAACTTCCGTACCGGCCGTGAGCAGGGCATGTCGGACGAGCGGAAAAAGCAAATTGTAAAAGAAGCCAATGATGCCTCAGATCAATTGTTTGCCGCAAAAAATGCCGAGCTAGCACGTTTTATTCATACTCGAGAAATGGTGGTGGATACCATTTGGGGGGCTGTGGTGATTACTGTGTTAGGCAGTATTGTCATGGCCTGGTGGTTGGTGAATACGATTATGACACCGCTTACCCAATCGTTAGGATTTGCTCAACGTATTGCTCAGGGCGATTTAACCGCCAGAGTCGATAATCAAAGAGAAGATGAGTTTGGGTTGTTAAACGAAGCGTTAAATCAGTCTGCGGCAGAATTACAGACCGTAATGACCGACGTACATCGGATCATGAGCAAATTTAAGCAGGCGACCCAGCAAATTGGCGTAGATGTGAGTGCAACCGATAATGCCGTCAACGAACAACAACTGCAGACGGATATGTTGGCCACGGCGATTACTGAGATGGCTGCGGCCACAGTGCAAATTGCTCAGGGGGCCAGCGATGCGGCGCGAGAAAGTGATGGGGCAGAGAGTGCATCTCATTCAGGTGGGAAGGTCGTTGGTGAAACCTTAAATGCGATGCAAACACTCGCGCAGGGCATCGGTTCTGCTGCTGATGCAGTGAATAAATTGCATCAGGACAGTGCTGAAATCTCAAGCATCCTCGGAGTGATCGGAAATATCGCTGACCAGACTAACTTACTGGCACTAAATGCGGCCATTGAAGCCGCCAGAGCAGGCGATCAGGGACGGGGATTTGCTGTGGTAGCCGATGAAGTTAGAACCCTGGCGCAACGCACACAGGCATCTATCAGTGAAATTACCCATATCATTCAGGTGATCCAGGGCGGTGCTGCGAACGCCGAGGCGATGATGCAAAGCTCCAGTGACAATACAGAACAGGTACTTTTACTGACAGAAAACTCAGGCACAGAGTATCAGTCGATTGTGACCGCCATTGGCCGCATTGTTGAACTCAATAGTCAGGTGGCTGTGGGCGCGGAAGAGCAAACCGCAGTGGCAGAAGATATAAATAATAATATCCAAATGATTAAGCATCAGTCAGATGAGAACCAACGTCGTATCAGTGATATTCGCCAGCAATTGGATCATCAGGCAAGTATGCTGGTAAGCCTGGACAATCAGGTAAGTTTCTTCCGCGTATAGCAACGCAAATAATCGACTACTTCGTGCAGTCACATATTCCAATTATTCCTCAATCAGCCTTGTTCATGTACATGGACAAGGCACTGGTACGCTAATTTGTTGTGATTGCTGGACTTTCCTTTATCGCCTCAGTACTTTATTCCCGGACATAGCCAGGTACGCCATTGGCAGCTGGCAGGAATAAATAGAATAAATAAGGAAAGCAACATGAAACATATGATCGCCTGTTCGGTCATGCTGGCACTGGCAGGGTGTCAACCGGCTACCACAGCCACTTCTCAAACGCCTCAAACCCATTCAAGTAAGCAGACTATGCAGATTGTTTATCCCGAGACTCGCAAAGATGATGTGGTCGATACCTATTTTGGCCATCAGGTGGCAGATCCTTATCGTTGGTTAGAAGACGATTTAAGTGATGAAACGGCAGCCTGGGTCAAGGCACAAAATAAAGTGACCTTTGATTACCTTAACCAGATACCCTATCGCGAAGCGATTGAAAAGCGCCTGCGCACCCTGATGGACTATGAAAAGGTTACCGCACCTTTTACTGAGGGCAAATATACCTATTTCTACCGCAATGACGGGTTACAAAACCAATACGTGTTGTATCGCCAGCTTAATGGGGGAGAGCCCGAGGTATTCCTGGATCCGAATACATTTAGCGACGATGGTACGACGTCACTTGCCGGTATTTCATTCTCTGAAGACGGCAGTCTGGCGGCTTATCAGATCTCGGAAGGTGGCAGTGACTGGCGCAAGGTGATTGTGCTGGAAACAGACAGCGGTAAAGCGTTAGAAACGCCGTTACAGGATGTAAAGTTCAGTGATATTGCCTGGCTGGGTAACCAAGGTTTCTATTATTCCAGTTACGATAAGCCGGAAGGTAGCGAATTATCTGCGAAAACCGACCAGCATAAAGTCTACTTCCATAAACTGGGCACTCCGCAGTCAGATGATGCGCTGATTTTTGGTGGCACTGAGGCTGAGAAACACCGTTACGTTGGGGCTGAAGTCAGCGAAGACAATCATTATCTATTAATCAGTGCTTCAACATCTACCTCTGGTAATAAGCTGTTTTTAAAAGATTTAAGCAAACCGGACAGTAAACTGGTAACAGTGTTAGATAACACAGATTCAGACACCTATATGCTCGATAGCAAAGGCGATACCCTGTATCTGGTGACAAACCTGAATGCCCCAAATAAACGTCTGGTGAAAGTGCAGGCCAGTAATCCTACGCCCGATAACTGGATAGATGTGATCCCTGAAACAGAGCATGTTTTAAGTGTCAGCACCGGAGCGGGCTATATCTTCGCTCAGTACATGGTAGATGCACTGGATCAAGTTAAGCAGTTTGATTACGACGGCAAATTGGTGCGTGATATCAGCTTGCCAGGTTTAGGCAGTGTGTCAGGCTTTGAGGGGAAGAAAAACGAATCGACTCTGTACTACTCGTTTACTAACTACAGTACACCAGCGACGATTTTCAGCTTTGACGCCAAGTCAGGTGAATCCAATGTTTATCGGGAGTCAAACAGCCCGTTTGAGTCAGAGCAGTACACCACTGAACAGGTGTTCTATTCCTCTAAAGACGGCACCAAAGTGCCAATGCTAATCACCTATAAAAAAGGGACTGAGCTTAACGGCAAAAATCCGACGATCCTGTATGGTTACGGCGGCTTTAATATCAGTATCACACCACATTTTAGTGCAACTAATGCTGCATGGTTAGAAATGGGCGGAGTGTATGCCGTGGCCAACATTCGCGGCGGCGGTGAGTACGGTAAAGCCTGGCACAAAGCCGGAACACAGTTACATAAACAGAATGTGTTTGATGACTTCATTGCGGCAGCTGAATATCTGAATGCAGAAAAGTACACGTCCAGTGACTATCTGGCGATTCGAGGTGGGTCTAATGGTGGCTTACTCGTAGGCGCCTGCTTAACACAGCGTCCTGATCTATTCAAAGTGGCATTGCCGGCGGTGGGCGTACTGGACATGCTGCGTTATCACACCTTTACTGCTGGTGCAGGCTGGGCATACGATTACGGCACCTCAGAGCAAAGCGAAGAGATGTTCAAATATTTGCAGGGCTATTCACCTGTGCATAACGTTAACGCTGGTGTGCGCTATCCGGCAACTCTGATTACCACAGGTGATCATGATGACAGGGTTGTTCCAGCGCACTCTTTTAAGTTCGCGGCAGAACTCCAGGCCAAGCAGAACGGAGAGAATCCGACGTTAATTCGGATTGAAACCAATGCTGGTCATGGAGCAGGTACACCAACCAGCAAGATCATCGAGCAGTATGCGGATATCTTTGGTTTTACCCTGTATAACATGGGGATCGAATCTTTGCCTGAATAAGGTGTTTATTTAACACACATAAAAAAGCCCGAACTAAGTTCGGGCTTTTTCTTATCTGTTTGTCCGATTATTTCAAATCAAACACGTAGCGCAGCACAAATACTGCAGCCAGGATATATGTGATCAGGCTGACTTCCTTATATTTGCCGTTACCCAGCATTAAGCCAACGTAAGTAATAAACCCTAATGCAATCCCTTCGCTGATGCTAAAGGTAAGTGGCATCGCCATTAAGGCGACCGTGGCAGTGGCAAGTGAGGTTAAATCATCAAAATCGAGCTGACGAATTGAGTCCATCATTAAGATGCCCACCATCATCAATGCAGGTGTGGTTGCCATCAATGGAATCACTTTCATTACGGGGGTCAGGAACAGCGCTAAAATAAAGCAGATAGCCACGACAACAGCCGTCAGGCCGGTACGGCCACCGGCAGATACACCAGCTGCAGATTCAACATAAGAGGTAACTGGTGAGGTACCCAGTGCAGCACCGGCAACACTGGCAGCCGCATCAGCGGTCATGGCTTTACCGATTTTAGGCAGCTGACCTTTTTCATCTAACAGGTTGGCGCGGCGAGATACGCCAATCAGGGTGCCGATGGTATCAAACATGTTAACGAACACCAGGGCAAAGATAAGATCCCAGGTTTCAGCAAAATGCTCAATGGGATACATCAAATCAAATGCAAAGAAGGTATTGCTGATGCTATCAGGTAAGCCAACTACAGCGTCTGGGTGTGCTGTCAGGTAACCTTCACCTTCCGGGATGAATGCACCAATGACGGTTAGCACCACTACAGAAATCAAAATGGCCCCCGTGACTTTTTTGGTCACCAGAATAATGGTCAGGATAATACCGGCCAGGGCTAGCAGAGTTGCAGGGTGAGAAAGGTCGCCTATTGACACAAACGTCGCTGGGTTATCAACGATGAGTCCGGCATTTTTTAAACCAATAAAGGCAATAAACAAACCGATACCACATTGCACCCCAATTTTCAGCGCAGCAGGAATGGCATTGGCGATTTTGGTACGAATCCCCGAAACTGACATTAACAGGAACAAAATACCGTTCCAGAACACAATCCCTAATGCTGCATCCCACGGTACTTCGCGAGTTAAACAAATGGTAAAGGCAAAAAAGGCGTTAAGGCCCATGCCAGGTGCAAGTGCAACCGGATAGTTGGTCATCATCGCCATGAGCAGAGTACCGACACAGGCTGCCAGAGCCGTGACTGTGATCAAGCCTTCAATTGGCATGCCGCTGGCAGAGAGAATGGCAGGGTTTACTACCAGTACATAAGACATGGCAGCAAAGGTGGTTAATCCGGCGATAACTTCCGTTTTTACATTGGTCCCGTGCTGCTTTAACTTAAACAGCGTGTCAAAAAAGTTCGTTAGCATATGGTATTTATCGTTGGCGTTATGGGAGATGGACTGATGTCTGCAAAAAGCTGACCAAGTAGTCCAATGTTGGTGTGATTTATGCGTACCATATTCCCACTCAAAAGAACAGGATTCGTCTCCAGCACTTATGCTGGTTGCGGCGAGCGCCTGTTACCATTACGACGAAATCGTCGTGAAAAACCATCTACGGCATTGGCTGCACCAGCGGATTGCATTATATTGCAACATGATGGTGCATTTCGGTGCCAGGTCTTAACCAATAAAAAAAGAAGGGTAAATCAATGACTATCAAGACATTAATTGCGCAGTTACCCAAAGCAGAATTGCATCTGCATATAGAAGGGAGCCTGGAACCTGAATTAATGATGGCGCTGGCGAAGAAACATAATGTGGCGCTTCCGTATCAAACACTTGAAGAAGTGAAAGCCGCGTACCAGTTCGACAGCCTGCAAAGTTTCCTCGATTTGTATTACCTGGGAGCTAACGTACTTCAGGATGAGGATGATTTTTTCCAGCTAATGTGGGCTTATTTATGCCACTGTCGGGAAGACAATGTGGTGCACACAGAGATCATGTTTGATCCGCAAACCCATACCGACCGTGGTATTGGTTTTGATGTGTTTATGCCGGGATTTTTGCGTGCGATTGAAAAGGCCAGGGCCGAATGGGGACAGTCATGCCTGTTGATTATGTCGTTCCTGCGCCATTTAAGCGAACAGAGCGCATTTGAGACATTAGCCAGTGCCGAACCCTGGTTAGCACATATTGATGCAGTAGGGCTGGACAGCTCGGAATTAGGCAATCCCCCAGAGAAGTTTGCTCGTGTATTTGCGAAAGCGGGGGAATTGGGATTGTTACGTGTCGCCCATGCGGGAGAAGAAGGGCCACCAGAATATGTATGGGAAGCACTGGATGTCTTAAACGTTGACCGTATTGATCATGGTGTACGCAGTATTGAAGACGATGCTCTGATGGCCCGTCTGGCGGAAGAGCAAATGGCATTAACGGTATGTCCGCTGTCTAACATTAAACTTTGTGTGTTTGATGATATGACCCAGCACAATATTCTGGCCTTGCTGGATAAGGGCTTGTTGGTTACGGTAAATGCTGATGATCCCAGTTATTTTGGCGGGTATTTAAACCAGAACTTTTTGGCCATGGCTGAACACTTGCCCCTGACTGAAGCTCAGTTGCGTCGTCTGGTGGCTAACAGTTTTACCGCCAGCTTTTTACCCGACGAGACGAAGCAAAAGTGGATTGATGCTGTGTATGCGGTAGCGGTTTAAGCGGCAATCAATTCAGCATAAAAAAGGCAGCCAATGGCTGCCTTTTTTATGTCTGTTAATGCATTAGTTTGCTTTTTGTGAGTTAGCTTCGTAAGGCAGCGTATTTTGGTAGGTATCCCAGTTTGCCAGAAGAGTTTCAATCACTTTGCTACCGACTGTATAGGCACTTTCCAGGGCAGATTGCATGCCCGCATAGCCTGAACCACCACTTTCCATTTCCAGGTTTTGTGCTGCGGTTAATCCCGGTGGCTGCATGGTGTAGTTACTGGCGGTGCGTAGCACCATTAAACGGTTTACATCGGCCAGGCCGGCCTTGTCTAAATACAGCAGAGATTGATAGCTACCGGTATCTTCCATCCCAGAGGTGACAAAGTTACCTTTGCCATCGGTCCAAAAACGGGTCCAGTCGTTGGCCCATTCATTCAATTTTTCACCGTGCCAGAAGGTAGCAGCGGCCATATGATCACCCTGTAAAACAAACGGCGCTTTTTGGGCATTTGGATAGCCTTTGTATTTGCTACGCAGTTCATCCATGGCCGGATAATCTGTTAGCGGCATATCTTTGGTCAGGTTGTAGGCCCAGTCGGCCAAATCAGCATTCACTTTCCACACTTCACCCTGTGTTTTGTGTTTTGTTTGCGACAGGGTTTCATCGCCATAAGGACGATGTGAAAACAGCGGGAAGTAACCTGATTTCCAGTCATCCGGGATTTCACGGGCGTCAATCTGATGAGCTAAATCACCATCTACCAGATAAGTTGACCATACTGCTGAACCAATGGAGGCATCCTGTGGATCCACTCCGGCTATCCCTGCGATCAGCCAGTATGCTTTGCTTAAATCGAAACGTTGGTCCATCCCCAGGGCCATAATAGCAGAGGCTGAACGGGCAGTGCCCATACCGGTCACCATACCCAGTACGCCGGTTTCTTCATTAAAATACAGGTCATGGTAAGACTGTGGGAAAGGGAAACGCTTGGTTAGTTTTTGACCTTCTTTCCACATCTGAAATTCGCCGGGTTTGTCACCTTCGTCTTCGCCGATTTCAAACATATTCACCACAACAGCTTTTACGACAATACGCTGGTTATGGTGCATAGGACCAAAGCCCTCATGCATGCCATTCGGAGGCGGCATTCTGCCATCCTGCGGTCCCTGCCCATTTCCTGGACCAGGCCCCTGACCAAACTGACCGGGAGGTGGCATTTGCCCATCGGCAAATTGTGGCTCAGGTGAACACGCAGCCAGGCCGGCTGTGGCCAGGCTGATGAGTAATGCAAGATGACGAGTTTTCATTGTTGTTTTCCTTCTTTTTGATTGTCGACACTCTGCCCGAGAACAGACAGAGTGTCGAGTGCCTAATGTTTAGAACTTATAGGCAAATTTCGCGTTTACGTGACGCGGCAGTTCTGGCAGCACGATACCGCCACCGAACAAGTCAGGGAAGTTCGCACGGAAGTACTTTTCGTCTGTCAGGTTTTTCACGTTCAGACTCAGATTCCAGTTATCGGCTTCGTAAAACACACCCGCATTTACCAGGGTATAAGCCGGTAATTTGATGGCTTGAGAGAAGCCTGAGTAAGTGGCATCTACATCGATAATACTCACGTTAGTGGCAAATCCATTCTGGAAGTCGTAGGTGGCCGTTAAGGTGTAGATATTCTCAGGAATACCGGCTTTACGCGCAGCCTTGTTGTTAGAATTACTTTGGGTGATGTCGAGCATGGTATCTACATAGCCACCGAACAACAGTTCAGGGCTTACATTGGTCAAGTCCGCTGAACCCAGTCGACCATACTGGCTACCGCTGTTCAGCGCAGTCAGGTTCACCACTTCGATATTCGTGTATCCTGCAGTCAGTACCAGTTGGTCTGTCACGACCCAGCGAAGTTCAAATTCAAGACCTTCAGAATCAGTGGTGTTATTGGTTGTGGTGTTTTGTGAGCTGTAGTCAGTGCGTTCCTGATCAAAGGCAGCAAGGGCAAAATACAGGGTATCGTCCAGCAGTGAGCCTTTAATACCGTATTCCGTCAGTTTTGATGAGGCTAGCGCCGTGCCATTGGCAATATTGCTGGTGGTGATTTCAGCCCCCTGGCCAGCGATTACGGTCGTTTGTTCTGCTGCTGTTACATAGGGGATCAGGCCCAGAGGCGTTTTGTAAGACAGGCTGGCTGTCCAGGAGACGCCGCCGTCGCTGTCTTTCGCGTGGCCAACCACGCCATCGCTGCTCAGCAGTTTTTCGTAAGGCGAAGTACTTTCCATGTCCATACGGTCATAACGGGCGCCTAACACCAAATCTACGCCATTATTCCAGGTCATATTGGCCATGGCTGCGATGCCCATATCCAGGTAATCGCCTTTGTAGTATTCGGTGTAATCGACGCCTGTTTGTGTCGCCAGTAATACTTTGTCGCGGGCGGTGGAAGCGCCGGTTAGGTCACGACGATCAAAGTATTCATCGTGCCAGTCTTCACCATGTTCAAAATTGGTATAACGCAGAGACGGTGATAATTGCAGTGTCATCATCATGCTGTCTGTATCGAAATCTTTAGAGAACACCAGTTTATTTTCTGCTACCCAGGAATCGTGGAATTGGGCAAAGCCATAGGCGTTTTCGTTTACGTTTTCGTAAGCTTCGTAGAACACCTGGTTTTTAATTTCCCAGCCGCTGTCTGTGTAGTAAATAGTATCGAAGTACAGAGTTTGCACTGTGTTGGCGTGGATATCGTCTTCGGCAACCAGTACCTGATTACGCTTTAGTTTGGCTGTGCCGACATTCTCTAATGCCATGTCACCCAAATCGGTCAGATCAGCATCGCTTACCTCGTCCAGATTACTTTGCCATACCCACAGTTCGAGATTAGTGGCATCAAATTCTTCATGCGAAATAGCGCCGTCACCATCGGTATCCAGGGCTTTAGCATCGCCTGTGATATAAGTACCGTTATCGATCAGATCCTGGGTTAAACGGTTCCATCCAGCAACTTCGTTGCCTTCGTAATCATGGTACATACCGCCGAATTCAAAGCGCAGGTTTTCAGTGATATCCACATTGAAGGAGGCTTGCAGAATGGTTTGGTCGGTGGAGGTATTTTCGTAGTAACTGCCAGAATTTTCGATTTCACCGTACAGATAAAAACCAGCGTCTTTACCTGCCAGCTTGGTGGGACCGCCGACTTCTGCAGTCATTACGTTTTTATCCCAGGAGCCTACCGAATATGAAAAACCACCGGTGTCTGACGTGAGATATTGACCTCGACCTGAACGAGCGGATTTAGGCGTAAAGTTCAGGTAGCCCCCCACTTTTGCCGGACCATAAATTGGCGAGGCAGGGCCGCGTACGATGTCGATGCTGCTGGAAGCGCCAATTGGCGTAGGGTAGTTACCCGGGTTGTCCAAACGTTTTACGCCACGGAAATAGGCTTCACCTGGCGTACCACGCACATCTAATGAACCGGCGACTCCAAAGAATGACTGGGTAAAGGTACCTGGTGCAAAGGCAACCAATTCGTCAATGTCGGAAATATTGAAGCGTTCCATTTGCTCCAAAGAAACACTGGATGCAGAGCGGGGGGTTTCCAGAATCGATTTACCAAAGCCAAAGACAGACTCAACGTCCTGACCTGGCAGACTTCCCAGAGAGCCTGAAACCTGAATGCGCTCAACATCGCTGTCTTTCGCAGCTTTTTCTTGAGCAATGGCAAGTGAAGAAGTCAGGCCCATTGCAACGGCAATGGCCAGTGGGGCAGCTTTATGTGTTGTGTACTTCATTATGTTTCCTGACGAATGGCAATATCGTCTTTTCGTTGCGTTACTACTTGGGTCGCAAAAGCGAAATTTTGTTATTTCCTAACCACTTGGTCAGGTCATGAACAAATCCATACTAGAAACAAAGAAAATCAAAAATAAAGACCTGTCTTCATTTAAGTGTCACACATGCTGAATATTTCATCAGGCGGTTCAATTTGTTACCTGAATAGTTTATTGAATTGTTAATTCAATGTTTTTAACTGATTGAATGGTCAAACTCTTTCGATATGTCCAAGGGAAAGATAAGTCCTCGAACAGACGGGAAGTCTGAACGAGGACACTTTATTAGCTGATACCGTTTGGATTAGAACTTGTAGGTCACTTTAGCGGTATAGTTACGTGGTAACTCTGGCAACACGATGTCACCACCGGCAAAGTCAGGGAAGTTTGAACGGAAGTACTTTTCGTCTGTCAGGTTCTTGATGTTGAAGCTGATTTTCCAGTTTTCCAGTTCGTAGTTCACGCCCGCATTCACCAATTGATAACCAGGCAGTTTCACTGTGTGGGAGAAGCCTGACCAGGTTGAATCAACATCGACAAAATTCAGGTTAGCCGCAAAGCCATTCTGGAAGTCGTATGTTGCGCTCAGTGAGTAGATGTTTTCAGGCATACCGGCTTTTTCTGCGTCCGGGTTGTTGGTGGTAGGCAAAGTGGTCGCCAGATAACCGCCGTAGAATAGGTTAGCGTCTACACCAGTCAAGTCACCTGCACCAACACGAGAGTATTCGCCGCCTGCTTGTGCTGCCGTTAGGTTAACGACGGTTGAATTAGTGTAGTTTGCAGACAATACCAACTGGTCTGTCGCTACCCAACGTAATTCGAATTCAGTACCTTCAGCATGAGTCGTGTTGTTGGTGGTGGTATTTTGCGCGTTATAATCAGTACGCTCTTGCTCGTAGTAAGACAAAGAGAAGTAAAGAGTATCTTCCAGCAGACTGCCTTTCAGGCCCACTTCCTGCATTTTTGACGCTGCAAGCGCGGTCCCACCGGCGATATTGTCGATGTCAATTTCCGCACCCTGACCGGCAATCACAGTTGTTTGCTGAGAGGCTGTGGCGTAAGGGATCAGGCCCAGAGGTGTTTTATAAGACACGCTGGCTGTCCATGATGCACCGCCGTCAGTATCAGACGCTGATGGTGTTACATCTGTATCATTCAGCTTGGACAGGATGTTTTTACCTTGCATCGCGATAGAGTCATAACGGGCACCTAATACGATATTCAGACCAAAGTCCCAGGTAAAATCACCCATGGCCGCCAGGCCATAATCGGTGTAATGACCTTCCAGATAGTTTGAGTAACCAGAACCTGTGCGGGTTGCCAGCTCAACACGATCCAAAGCGGTAGAGGCCATTGTTAGATCGCGACGATCGAAGAACTCATAGCTGTAGTCGTCACCGTGTTTGAAATCGGTATAGCGAATTGATGGTGATACCTGGAAAGACATTTCTAAGCTGTCAGTATCATAGTCTTTTGAGAAGACCAGTTTGTTTTCAGCAACCCATGAATCATGGAACTGAGAGAAACCATAGGCGTTTTCATTGATGTTATCGTAACCATCATAGAAGAACTGGTTTTTAATTTCCCAACCGCTGTCTGTGTAATACACAGTATCAAAGTAGACGGTAGTTGCATCGTTCTTCAGGCGGTCATCTTCGGCTACCAGCACCTGATTACGTTTAAGAGTCGCAGTGCCCACGTTTTCAAGGGCCATATTTTCATAGCCATCAAAATCTGAGTTTGAATACTCTTCCAGGGATTTTTCCCACAAATATCGGTTGGTTGTGCCACTGGCGTCAAACTCAGCCTGAGAAATTGATCCGTTACCGTCGGTGTCGATGGACTTGGCTGTACCTGTCATGTAAGTACCAGAATCAACCAATTCCTGAGTCAAGCGGTTCCAGCCAGCTACCTGGTTACCATCGTAATTGTGCACCATGGCGCCAAATTCAAAACGCAGGTTGTCAGATACATCTATGTTGAATGCCGCTTGCAATACGGTTTGTTCAGTCGCTGTATTTTCATAGTAGCTGTCAGAATTTTCTAATTCTGCATACAGGTAGTAACCTGCGTCTTTACCAGCCACTTTCGTTGGGCCGCCCACTTCAGCAGTGAGCACGTTTTTGTCCCAGCTACCTTTGGTGTAAGAGAATGCGCCAGTGTCCTGCTGCAGATACTGACCACGGCCAGAGCGAGCTGACTTAGGAATAAAGTTCAGATAACCACCTACTTTGGCTGGGCCATAGATAGGAGACGCCGGGCCACGCACGATATCAATGTTGCTTGAAGCACCGATTGGCGTTGGGTAGTTTCCTGGGTTATCTAAGCGTTTAACGCCACGGAAGTAAACTTCACCTGGTGTACCACGTACATCCAAAGATCCGGCTACGCCGAAGAAAGACTGAGTAAAGGTACCTGGTGCGAAAGCAATCAGTTCATCAATATCTGTGATGTCAAAACGATCCAGCAATTCGCCGGAAATATTCGAAGCAGAACGTGGTGTTTCGAGAATCGATTTACCAAAGCCAAATACGGCTTCTACATCCTGACCCGGCAAGCTGCCAAGAGATCCTGTGACTTCGATTTTCTCAATATTTTTATCTTCTTTACTCTCCTGTGCGAATGCAGCAGAAGAGGGAGCCAGCAAACCGAATGCAACGGCGATGGCGAGGGGCGTAGCTTTATGTGTTGTGTACTTCATGTTTTTTCCTGACAAAAGATGTGACCTATCTTTTGGTTTGGTCAGCGACTGCAGTATTTCTTAACCAAATGGTCTAATTAAGAACAACCTCATAGTAGTGATAAAAAAAAACAAAAATAAAGCGGATATTTAATTCCATTTAAACGGTTGGTTGTTAAATAACCTATTTATTGACGCTTGTTTTTTATTATTTATCTACCTGTTAATACGATGTTTTTTACCTGACTTAGTGGTCAGGTAATGATGCTTAATGATCATATTCAAACAGCTATTCGGTGGCCCAGTGGCTAGTGAGGTTAGGTTATTGGACATTTTTCCTTTCGCTCTTTGATGACGAATTAAACAGTGAGCTGTGTTCAGCGCACATAGCTAAAGCAGAGGAAATGCCAAAAACTTAACCAGTCGGTCAGGTTTTGTTCAATTTTGTTCTAATTAACTGAATCACAATGAAAAATTTCATATGTAAATATTTTGTCAGGGTAAATTAAGGGGCTTGTTTTCTGGTCAGGAAATCTTCTTTTGCACCAATATGATCTAACTTGTTGATATTTAAGTGAATATTGATTTGGGTAACTTTTGTCTTTGTGAAATATTGAGAGTGATCAGTATTTTTTGGGGGGTATAAAAAAATACCCCGCTGATGTTACTCAGCAGGGTGTGATTCTATGGTCATGCGAAATTAGAATTTATAGGCAAATTTCGCATTAAAGTGACGTGGTAACTCTGGTAATACAATGGTACTACCAAACAGATCCGGGAAGTTAGAACGGAAGTAACGTTCATCCGTCAGGTTCTTCACGGTTAGGCTTACACTCCAATCAGCTGCCTGATAGTTAACACCGGCGTTTACCAGGGTATAGGCCGGCAGTTTTACGGCGTTAGAGAAACCAGAATAGGTTGCATCTACGTCGACGATACTGGCGTTAGCGGCAAAACCGTTTTGGAAATCATAGGTTGCAGTCAGAGAGTAAATGTTTTCTGGTACACCCGCTTTTTTGGCTTTCGGGTTAATACCACCTTCACCTACGGCACCGATATTAATGGATTGTACAACGCCACCGTACATAGCGGCTCCATCAACACCAGGCATATCATCTGAACCAACAAAGCCAAACTGAACGCCTTCGTCTTGAGTCGTCAGGTTGTAAACATCCATTTTGGTGTAACCCGCGGTCACCACTAAAGAGTCAGTAACTACCCAACGTAATTCGAATTCAGCACCTTCATTTTTGGTGGTGTTGTTGGTGACGGTTGCCTGGGCACTGTAATCGGTGCGTTCCTGTTCATAAATAGACAGGGCGAAGTACAGGGTATCTTCCAGGAAGGTACCTTTAATACCGTATTCGAACAGTTCAGAACCCGCAAAAGCACTGCTGTTGGCTACGTTGTCAGTTGTAATCTCAGCACCCTGACCGGCAATGATTGTCGACTGTTCAGACGCTGTCACGTAAGGGATCAGGCCAATCGGTGTTTTGTACGATAAGCTGGCTGTCCAGGAAACGCCGCTGTCATCTCCTGATACTGAATATACGCCAGTCTCAGTGCTACCCAGGATTTTATCCAGTGGCGTGTTACTTTCCATATCCATAGAATCGTAACGTACACCAATTACCGCGTTTAGACCGAAGTTCCAGGTGAAATCAGCTAACGCTGCGATACCCAAATCCAGGTAGTCACCGTAGTAGTATTCGGTGTAATCATCATCAATGCGGGTTGCTAGCAGACGGCGGTCCAATGCGCTAGAAGCCATTGTCAGGTCACGACGGTCGAAGAATTCGTGGGTATAGTCATCACCGTGTTCGAAATCGGTATAGCGAATCGAAGGTGACACCTGTACTGCCATCGTCATTGAGTCAGTATCAAATTCTTTTGAGAACACTAACTTGTCTTCGACTACCCAGGTATCGTGGAACTGAGAGAAACCGTAGGCGTTTTCATTCAGGTTTTCGTAGGCTTCATAGAACAACTGGTTCTTGATTTCCCAGCCACTGTCAGTGAAGTAAATTGCATCAAAATAAAGGGTTTGAACGGTATTCACCAACTGATCGTCGGCAGCAACCAGAACCTGATCGCCTTTTAGTTTGTCTTTTCCGCTGTTTTCCAGGCCCATTGCATCAAACAGGTTATCGTTGGTGTACGAAGATGGGTAGAAAATATCAAACAATACGACGCCGTCTGTCTGAACCTGCTCACCGTCAATGGTTTCATATACAGTGGCTGCATCATACTCCTGATGCGAAATTGAACCGTCACCATCGGTATCCAGCGCCTTCGCAGTGCCTGTTACGTAGGTACCGTTGTCGATCAATTCCTGAGTTAAACGGTTCCAACCCGCGACCTGGTTACCGTCGTAATCGTGGTACATACCACCAAACTCAAAGCGCAGATTTTCTGTGACGTCTACGTTGAAAGACGCTTGCAGAATAGTTTGGTCTGTTTTGGTATTTTGATAATAGCTGCCAGAGTTTTCTACTTCACCATAGATGTAGAAACCCGCATCTTTGCCGGCCAGCTTAGTTGGGCCACCAACTTCTGCCGTAATAATGTTTTTATCCCAGGTACCCATGGTGTAGGACATTGCACCTGTTGGCTGCTCCAGATACTGACCACGGCTTGAACGCGCAGACTTAGGAATGAAGTTCAGGTATCCGCCGACTTTAGCTGGACCATAAATAGGCGATGCCGGACCACGAACAATGTCAACTCGGCTGGATGCGCCGATAGGGGTAGGGTAGTTACCCGGGTTATCCAAGCGCTTAACGCCACGGAAATAAGCTTCACCTGGCGTACCACGTACATCCAGAGAACCTGCCACACCGAAGAATGATTGGGTAAAGGTACCTGGCGCAAAGGCAACCAGTTCATCTATATCGGTGATATTGAAACGTTCCATTTGTTCCTGAGACACAGTTGAAGCAGAACGAGGTGTTTCCAGAATGGATTTACCAAAACCAAATACAGCTTCGACATCCTGGCCAGGCAGAGAGCCCAAAGAACCAGTCACTTCAATGCGTTCAACATCCGTAGTTTTATCAGGTGTTTCTTGTGCCAGCGCAAAGGTTGACATAACAGACAGACCCATTGCCACAGACATGGCCACAGGCGTGTTCCTGAAAGGTGTTTTTTTCATTCTAATGTCCTTAAAGGTTTTGATTTGGGCTTTTGCCCAATAGTTGTGTGCAGCTCAGAATTGCATTTACGGTGCCAAAACCTAACCACTTGGTCAGAATGTAAGCACTTGGTAAAGTTAACTGTTTGATAGGTAAAGTAAATAACTTATCTGAATTAACTAAGTTTTAATCACTGAGTTAACTTATTGCGAGAAAATATTTGGGCTTGTTCAAAATTAATGCACCAAAATGAAACATTGGCTGATCACAGATAAGGTGCAATGAAACAAATTGCGTAACCGGCTGATAGTTAACTCTTTTTGTAATGCGGTATGGCGTTGATAAGTGGATGGAAAAGGCATGTGAAGATGGCGTTGGTAAGCCAGTTTGCAAATAATTAGGTGAAGATGTTCAGGGGAAACAAAATAATGATACGGCATCGCACGTTTGCACCTGCGATGCCAATAGTCAGGTAGGCTTTTAAGATTCAGTGACGTAAGCTGACAATTCTTCTTGTGTTGGTTGAGGTAACACCAAGCTTAAAATGATGGCACAGAAGCCGGCTGTCGATACTGCCGAGGCGAAAATATACTGACACCATACAGGCATTTGGGTGGTAATTTCGGGCACCATCATGGTCCCTATGCCTAATCCAAGGGAGGTGGCAATAATCAGACGATTACGTCTGTCCATTGGTTCATTCCCCAGAATACGCAATCCCGCGACGGCAACGGTGGCAAACATGACTAACGTCGCGCCGCCCAGTACCGGCTTAGGAATGGCTTGTAATATTCCTCCGATTACCGGAAACAGGCCCAAAATCATTAGGATCACTGCCACAAAAATACCTACGTGACGACTGGCCACCCCGGTCATTTGAATGACAGCGTTATTTTGGCCAAAGGTAGTGTTTGGGAAGGTATTCATGACCGCAGCCAGCATAGAATTTACGCCATCGGCTAAGATGCCGCCTTTGATCCGTTTGAAATAGGCGGGGCCTTTAATCGGCAAGCCACAGAATAAACTGTTGGCGGTTAAATCTCCGGAGGTCTCAATGGCTGTCAGAAAATAGACCATGGCGACTGGCACAAATACCGCAATATCAAACGAAAATCCATATTTAAGAGGTTGAGGAAAGGTGATGAGTGGAAGCTCTTTTAAATGCGAGAAATCGACCATGCCGTAAATCCACGCCAAGATAGTTCCTGCAATCATGCCGATGAAAATGGCGGCCAGGCGTAACCAGTGGCTTCTGCTTGAATTAAGTACAATGATGACACAAAGGACCAACCCACCAATACTGAGGTTTTGGGTTGAACCAAAATTACTGGCGCCAAACCCTCCGGCTAAATCTGTCATGCCCACTTTAATCAGCGACAGACCTATGGTGGTAATGACGATGCCTGTGGTTAAAGGAGTGATGATACGACGTATTTTATCAATAAAACGACTTAAGATGATTTCAATCAGGGCTCCCCAGAAGCTGATCCCCAGAATCATGGCCAGAATATCCTCGTGCGACCCTCCGCGTTCCTTCACCATGGTGCCCGCAACCAGCAGAGCGCTGATAAACGCAAAACTGGTACCCTGGACGGCTATCAAGCCACATCCTAATGGACCAATGGTACGAACCTGAATAAACGTGGCGATGCCCGAAACCAGTAAGGCCATGCTAATAAGATAGGGAACTTCCGGGCCTAAGCCCAGAGCGGCTCCCAAAATCAGGGTAGGGGTGATGATACCAACAAAACTGGCCATAACGTGCTGCAAAGCAGCCGTCAGGCTTTTGCCAAAAGAAGGCTTGTCGTTTAACTGGTAAAGTAAATCATTCACTTGTTGCATATGTCCCTCGCATCACTTGATACTGCTGCGCATTGTTATGGTTATATCAGCAGAACCCTCACCCCTGAGTACCATTGCTGGTTTATTTAAAGTCCCCGTATAGATACCGGTAGAACGCAGGGTTGACCCAAAGTTGTCGTTTCGACAGCGTCTGGTTAGGTAGCTGTGCCTGGATTGCGCTGATTGTGGCATCTACCTTTGCAGGGTTGACCAAAATCACCGCCTCAAACTCGTTAAAATCTATCAGAATAGCCTGGACCTGCTGCAACGCAGGCGCTGGCGCTAAGCCTCGAATGAAGGGTTGCCACCAGGAATGATCAATCAGACCCGTTTGGTTTTCCTGATCTTTTTTCGCGTATTGCTGAATCAACGGCAAAAATGCGTCTTGCATCTGGCGTTGGTTAAACTCAAACACCAAGTCATATTCTTTGCTGTAACGGATTTCAGTGTTGTCCTGAATTCGGTCGCCTTCGCTGCTATCCTGCCAGCCATCTCTCACTTCAAATGCTGATTGTTTGGGCTTGAGGCGCACTCGGGCCTGGATGCCTTTTAATTGCAGCAATGCCAGCAGTTGCTGGGCGTGTACAGGGTCGCTGTGGCCGTAAAGCAGCGTTTGTGCAGGCTCAAAGTCCGCATAGGTATTTTTCGGTTGCAGGTTGTAGCCACTGATCACATGGCTACGAATCAGTTGATTTAGAGTCTCAATCGCACTGTCTGGCCACTCAGGTATGGTGAATGCCCAGTGTTGGATAAAGGCCATTTGTAGGCGGTTGTCATTAAGATCGCCCAGATCCCAGGGGGTGATATTGGCAATACTGTGTTGATACTGGCTCAATTGCTGATATTGGCTTTCGGATAATTTACTTTGATTAATCTCACCAGAGATTGCGCCAATAGCTTTGAGTACTGCCAGATTTGCCGGATCTGACAGGGTATCTGCCTGAAAAATGTTTACACCTAACCTGTGCATATCATCAGTCATTGCAGTTTGGGGGACTGCACCCAGATTGAGCTGAGTGACCACGCTGGTAAATTGCGAGGTTAACGCAAGAGGCGTTGGTTGTGCAGCAGACGAAGCTGACTGCGGCGACACAATCTGTGGAGGTTTTGATTGCGCACATCCTGCTAACGCAAATAAGGCAAACACAGACGTGCGTAAAAAAGAATAAGAATTGGACATCAGTGCGCTACTCCTTCAGCGTTCAGGTGGCAAAGCTGGTAGTGTTTACAAATAAAACTACGAGGAGACAATGGAGCACTGCCTGAAGCGCTACTGATACCCGTCAGACCATTTGATGCAAAGCCAGTGATAAAGCGTTGCATGCGTTTATCGAAGTCCGCCAGTGCATTGATCTTATCTTGCTCGGACAGGAAGCTATATTCCAGCCCGTTACGGCTTAACCGGGCAAGCTCATCCCATGACAAATTAAATTCTTTGACAGCGACAAAGTATTCGTCGGTTAGATTCGAGTCCCACATGCCTCTGTCATCGGTAGAAAGAGCGACGGGAATACCGAGGCGCAAATATTCGGGAAACGGATGTTGCTGAAAGGTATCGACATAATTTAACAGCAAATTACTGATCAGGTTGATTTCAACCAGATAAGGACCGTGTCGCATAAGCAGCAAGGTATCTGGATCACTTAACAGATTAAATCCGTGCCCAATACGCTCCGCGCCCAGTAGCAGTGTGTCGCGAATATGTTGATTAGGTTCATCGACTTCTCCGGCGTGAATCGAGAGTTTTACGCCGGGGTATTGCTTACGCAGTTCTCTGAGCACATTGAGAAAACGTGAGGGGTGACCTTTATCGTTGTCCTCTCTGCCGACCATATTCAGGCCGACAAATAATTCCGGATGTTTAGAGGTGATGGCGTATAACTGACGCAACTGGTCCTCTGCATTCGGGGAAAATCGTAAAATTGCAGTTTGCAGTTTTACCTTCACACCCGTGCTGATGGCATCCTGCCTGGCCAATCGAGCTTTTATCATCTTGATGATGTCTTCAGGATCATAAAAACTGCCATCAGGCGCTAACTGCCACATTGGATTGTATTGTGTTTCGAGATAGCTAAGCCCCTCGGCACCCATCGCACGCATGTTACGCACCAGGATTTCCAGCATGATATAAGGGTTAGCAGCGAGATCATTAAGTCGTTGCCAGTGGGTTTGAAAAAACTCGTCTCTGCCTTCCCACGGTTGATCCAGTGTAATACTGTTTTTCCATGCGGTTATCTGTTGTTGAGACAGGTTACTTAATGGAAGGTAAAGGGTTTGATGACAGGCATCTAACCTATCGTAATGGCTTTTTTGAATAGTTCTGAATAAAAGCCAGGGCGGGTTTGGACCAAACTGGTTGGCGGATGTCCCATCGCACTGATTCATTTTTACCCGAGTGTAATATTGATAGCCGCCATTTAGCTTCGTATTAGTTGCCAACTCGTACCACCATTCGGGAAACGCAGAGCCAGACAGGTGATGATGCAAGTCTGCACCTTTCGGGAGTAAATACAAAAAGCGATACAGATCGGCATCGGATGCACGGGCTTTGAATTGACTAAATTGGGCGCTGGCATCCTGAGTGACATAGCTTAGTGGTTCTGCGTGAGTTGAAAGACAAATCACAAAAGCCGGGATCGAACGTCGCAATGTTTTAAATACAGCAGAAAACATGAATTCCTCATCTGGCAGGTATTGTTATTATCACTATGGCAGTAGTGTAACCTATTTCCCTACCTGTGCCCCCGGAGTAACTGCGTAAATAAATGCAAAAATCCCACCAACTAGCTGAAACAGCTGAATAATTTTATCTTATTGAGTTAAAAGGGTTTTTGTTTCACCATTACATCAGGTGAAACATTGGTTTCGTTATCGAATGGCCAAAAGTGGGCGATTGATGTTGATTTTGCACTTGAATGGAGCAGTTGCTCCGTGCAGAGAAAGTTTTTGCGCTAAAACAATGCGCCAGGCGATCGCCTGGCCGTACGGGATTAGTGGCTGACGCGGAAACGCTGTAAATTTCGCTGCATACGTTGGGCCAGTTGATCGATCTCAGATGTGATGGTGTCGATAGTTTGAGAGCTGTCACTCGATTGATTGCAAGCATCTGAAATCTGATGGAAATTACGATGCACTTCGCTGGCCACTGTAGATTGCTCTTCTACCGCTGAGGCGATACTAGCGTTCATTTCGTTGATGGCGGAAATAAACTGATTGATGGTGTGCAAACTTTGCGTCGCTCTGGATGCCTGTTCTACGGTATTTTCAGCCTTTTGCTGACCCTTTTGCATAACGTCCACGGCTTCGGCGGCAGTGTTTTGCATGTTTTCAATGCGCTGCTGAATATCTCGTGTGGATTCTTGCGTTCGACCCGCAAGAGCACGGACTTCATCTGCTACGACTGAAAAGCCTCGGCCATGTTCGCCGGCACGGGCGGCTTCAATCGCCGCATTGAGAGCAAGCAGGTTGGTTTGATCTGCGATACTTTCGATGACTTCCAGCACGCTACCGATCTCTCGGCTTTCGATGGCCAGCTTATCTATCACTTTTGCGCCTTGGGCAACTTCACCTGCCAATTCGCTGATACTCGACACAGTATATTCGACCTGGTGGCTACCGTTTATCGCCTCGTTTATCGCCTGATTTGCCAGTTCTGCGGCTTCAGCCGTATTGGTGGCAATTTCTGTGGCGGCTTCTGACATCTGGGCAATTGCCGCCGCGCCTTTGGTGGTTTCTTCCTGCTGTGAATACATCAGACTTTTGTTGGATTGTGCCGCTGCAGTCATATCACGGGTATGATTTGCCAGAGAATCGGCAGTAGAGCTGACACCTGATATCACACCGGCCAGTTGTTTCGCCATGTCGCTAACTGCGGCCATAATACTATTGGGGGGTTGGGTCGCTATGTTTAACGAAAAGTCACCTGATGCCATTTTTCCTAGCATTTCACGCAACACTTTTGCTGCTGTCTCTGGTTCACCGCCTATGGTGCGAGTGAGCAGCGTTACCAGCCGATAGCCGACGAAAATGCTTACAAGCAAGGCTATCAACGTGACTAGCAGCATGATCCGGCGGAATTCGTGGGTTTGATTACGAACAAAACTTACCTGGGCCTGAATGCTATGTTCTTCATATTCGATATATGCATTGATGCTATCTAGCCACTTGCTGTATTCAGGAGCGACTTCTTTGAGTACAAAAAACTGAAGCACAGTCATCATGGCAGACCCTTCCTGCATATCAATCATTTTTGTGGTGAAATCAAAGGCACTTTGCTGGGTATCGGCAATGGCGTTTAAAAAGTGTGATTCTTCTTGCGTCGTGTTGGTCTTTTGGGTAGCAAGAAGTTGTTGGTGGAAGGTTGTATACTGGCTTTTAAGGCGTTCTATTTCCGCAATATAGGGTTCGCGTTCAGACTTCTTTCGGGTAAGTACGGTATCGCGGATAGCGATTGCCAAATAATGCACGGTTGCACGCATGTCCATGGCCAGACGCTGTTTGTAGGTATTTTCATCGTTCACCTCGACCAGAGCATCGTCTATCACATCGACTTTATAAATACCGATGCAAGTAATGGTAATCAGGAGGAGCAGCACAATTCCGAAGCCAACAGAAAGTCGTTGTCCTATGGTCATTTGTTTTCCTTTTCTTTTTTATTCTTAGCAGGGTCCTTGCTCAGGCAAACACCGAACCGGGCGGTCATTGCAATGCGTCCAATTCATGCATACATGAGTTTTCTTAATATATTTGTAATATATCAGGTTAGTTGTATGCGCTTTGTCCAATGGGATGGACTTGGGTGCTCGCTTTGCCCAATTTAACGCTAAAAAAATGCGCGTAATGACTACACTTGAAAGAAGAGAAATGAGGGTGGGTGGTAGAGAACTACCACCAACAACGGATTAGGCAAGACGTTGACGTTTTAACTGACGCTGTTTCCAGGCGCGACGAACTGAATAACGCCACAGGTTGTTCAAGGTGAAATAGCCAAGAATGCCAAACACGACAGAGCAAACACCACAGCCAACTAAAAATGCAGGACCGATGGTTTCAATGCTTTGTACTACCCACTGCCAGCTGAGTTCGAACTCAAATTTCTGCGCAGGGGCGCCAAGGATCCAGGTACCAAGTAAATAGGCTCCATAGAAAATCGGAGGCATGGTAAAGGGGTTAGTGATCCATACGGTGGCAACAGATAACGGCAAATTGACTCGCAAAGGAATGGCCATGGCCGCAGATAACCACATTTGAAATGGTACCGGCCAAAACGCGAAAAACATTCCAATGCCAAACGCGCCTGCAGCGGAGCGTCGATTCAAATGCCATAAATTAGGATCGTGCAGCAGGGTGCCAAACACCTTGAGCGCCTTCTGATCCTTGATGGTTTGATGGTCCGGTAAGAACCTTTTAATAAGTTTTTTTGGCATATCCTCAAACTACGACTGATGGATAAGGCGAAACGAGGCACTACTATGGAATGGTGGATTGTCAGTTTTATTACAGCCAGTTTAAGTAGCTTGTTTTGGACTCAACTTTTTCCACTTTATTCCTTGCCGGTGATGTTCGTCCTTGCTTTATGGCTATGGCATATCCCGAGAGCAAAATGGGTATCAGGGTTGCTTTCGGGACTTATCTGGATGGCGAGTGTAGGGCATTGGCAACTGAGTTGGCAACAGTCTTTATCGCAATATTCGGGGCGTGTAACGTTAGTGGGCAAGGTTGAATCGGTAATTCTGCCCCAAGTCAATCAGTTACGCTTCAACGTTCGGTTAGCGCAAATCGAACAATCGACACTCCTTTTTGGCCCTTTGGTCAGACTCAGTTGGCAGCAACCAGAACATGAAATTAAGCAAGGCCAGACAGTGGTCCTGCGTGCCAAATTAAAACCTTCTTATGGTATGGCTAATCCTGGTGGGTTTCATTATCAGCAGTGGTTGTTCAGTCAGGGCATTGTGGCGACAGGGTATGTGATTAACGATCCCGGCAACACCATGATTGACGCACGTATTAGTATGCGGCAATGGTTAGTTGATCGTTTCACCCGGGCAGTTTCTGAGGCAAACACGGCAGGTTATCCCATTCAGGCATCTGCCTGGATACTTGCGCTCGCTTTGGGGGAAAGACAAGGGCTCGAACAGAACGACTGGCAACTTTTGCAAGTGACCGGCACTAGCCATCTGTTTGCCATTTCAGGTATGCACCTGGCGGTAATCGCTTCTGTTTGTTGCGGATTTATCGCCCTGATGTTGCCATTGCTGACACATGTCGTTTCGAGGGCGCAGCACCACCAGCAAATCAACTGGCGTAAGGTGGGTCTGATACTTGTCCCGCTATTCACTTTGGGTTACGCAATTTTATCTGGCATGGCAATGCCTGTGATCCGCGCCTGGATTATGCTGCTTCTGTTTTGTCTGTTAATGGTCGTTGGCAAGACATGGCGACCTTGGCGGATTTGGTTATACAGTCTGCTGTTATTTGTACTGTTGTTTCCTTTGAGTATTTTTAGCAGCAGTTTTTGGTTGAGCTTTTCAGCGGTAATCTGCTTAGGCGTAATCTTCTGGCGATGGCCGCTTAGCCCTCAAAAGGGCACTACTCAGAAAATGTTAGGCGCATTTATACGGGTACAATGCTGTCTGTGCTTGCTCATGTTGCCTATCATTGCGAGCCAGTTTGGCGTCATTAGCCTAATTGCCCCTTTGGTCAATCTGATTGCGGTCCCATTCGTCAGTTTCATATTACTCCCCATAGTTTTGATTGCTTTGATTGTGGTGATTATCGGATTAGACACTCAGGTTGTGGTACTTTTTTATGTAGATCAATTGGTTAGCGCCACTATTGGAGCCTTGGAGTATGGTTACGCGTTACCGTATTCATCTATCGAGATTGTTCAGGTTAGTGGGGGTGCCTGGGGATTGCTGCTGCTGGCAGTGGTATTCCTCTTGCTGCCATCAACACCTTATAAACGCGTCCTGATGGTTGTGTTTTCTTTGCCATTTGCAAGCTACTTGTACCGTCCGGCCACAGATATATGGCGAGTGGTGACTTTGGATGTGGGACAGGGGCTGTCGGTGATGGTGATACGTAACGAGCGTGCCGTGATTTACGACGTCGGTGCCCTTTATCCTAGCGGGTTTAACATGGCAGACAGTGTTATTACACCCGCACTGAGATATCACCATGTACAGGCGCTCGATTATGTCATTATCAGTCATTTTGATAATGACCATAGTGGAGCACTCATGCCGCTGCGGGAAACATGGCCTGATTCCACAGTGATTTCGCCACGTTCCGGCTGTCAGCGCGGTTGGCAACGATTTTGGCAGGGGCTGTCATTTCAAGTGTTATGGCCAAATCAGGGGGGAAAGGGAGAACATAATAATGACTCGTGTGTTGTGCTGATCTCGGATGGGAAACATGCTGTCCTTTTACCTGGTGATATTGAGCAAAATGTTGAGTTGCAGCTGGTTAACAGCGTTGTTTTACCACCAGTCGATCTTATGGTTGCGCCTCACCATGGCAGTAAAACCTCATCAACATCTGCTTTTTTAAGCTGGGTAAAGCCTAAACAGGTTGTGTTTTCAGCTGGGTATATGAATCGCTGGCAGTTTCCCCGAACTGAAGTGCTTTCCCGCTATCAATCACGGAAAATAACGCAACTGACGACGGCTGACACTGGCGCTATCACCTATGTCTTTTCTTCTGATGAGTTACCCATTGAGCCAACGGTGCAATGGTATCGGCGGGATAGTTTTCCCTGGTGGCATGGTAATATTTCCCCTTGATTGCCTGCCATTTGACCACATATCGGCGGAATATCTGTTTGATAGTTGGGGAAATTGGCCCTAAGGGGTACAATATGCCTATCAATTTTACTGTCCACTTTAACCTACGTTGTTAGTCAATGAGTAAACATCTCCCTTCAAACGCAGTGTTCAGGCGTTTTGGTCGTTACCTGAAAGATTATAAGCTGGCGTTTGCTGTCGCAATCTTAGGCATGATTGGTTATGCCCTGATTGATGCATTTTTCATCTCTCAATTAAAACCCGTAATTGATGAGAGTTTAGGTAAAGGCGAATACGGTTATCTGCGTCTTGCGTCTTATTTTATTGTGCCAATCTTTCTGGTGCGCGGTCTGTGTAACTTTCTCGGTTCCTATACACTAGCCTGGATTGGCGCTCAGGTTGTCATGCGTATGCGCCAGCAACTGTTTCGTCAATATATCCATTTACCGGTGAGTTACCACGACCAGAATTCCAGTGGTCAGTTAATCTCTAAGGTAATTTACGATACCGAGCAGGTCGCGAATGCGGCTGGTAAGGCGCTGGCGACACTGGTACGTGAAGGCGGCATGGTGATCGCGCTCCTGTTTGTGATGTTCTATTACTCCTGGCAGTTGTCTCTGGTGTTTTTGATTATCGGTCCGGTTGTCGCAGTGGTGGTATCGGTGGTGAGCCGTCGTTTTCGTGCTGTGAGCAAAAGTATCCAGCGTTCTATGGGGAATTTAACCTCAGCGGTAGAGCAGGTGCTTAAGGGCCACAAAGTGGTGTTGATGTTTGGTGGGCAAAATCTTGAAGAAGAACGCTTTGCCCAACGTAACAATAAAAACCGTCAGCAAAACATGAAGCTGAACGTGGCTAAAATTCTGAGTGTGTCCACTATTCAGGTAATTGCCTCTGTAGCACTGGCGGTGGTGTTGTTTATTTCTAGTATGCCGCATATGGTTGAACAGCTTACTCCTGGTGTGTTTACCAGTGTGGTAGTGTCAATGACCATGCTGCTTAAGCCTCTTAAACAGCTCACTACCATTAACAGTGAATTTCAGCGTGGTATGGCAGCCTGTACCAGCGTGTTTGAAGTGATTGATGAAGCGGTGGAAGAAGATGAGGGTCATCGTAAATTCCAGCGCGCGAAAGGCGAAATCCGCTTTGATCATGTGACCTTTACGTACCCAGGCAAAGAAACACCAGCGTTAAAAGACGTCAGCTTTGAAGCAAAACCGGGTCAAACCGTCGCATTAGTAGGTCGTTCCGGTTCGGGTAAATCTACCATCTCCAGCCTGTTAACACGCTTTTACAATGCTCAGGAAGGCACAGTGAGTCTGGATGGGATCCCATTGCAGGAAGTGACCCTAAAATCGCTGCGCGCGCAATTTGCACTGGTATCACAGCACGTGACTTTGTTTAACGATTCTATTGCCAATAACATTGCATATGGATCAGAGGACCGCGTCACTCGCGAGCAAATCGTGGAAGCCGCGAAAGTCGCGCACGTAATGGAATTTATTGATAATTTGCCCGATGGACTGGACACGGTGATCGGTGAAAATGGATTAATGTTATCGGGTGGGCAACGCCAGCGTATTGCCATTGCCCGCGCCATTTTACTCGACGCACCAATTCTTATCCTCGATGAAGCGACGTCTGCACTGGATACCGAATCAGAGCGGCTCATTCAGGATGCGTTGGACAAACTGCAAAAGAATCGCACCAGCATTGTTGTTGCCCACCGTCTGTCGACGATTGAAAACGCCGACCAGATTCTAGTGGTAGAGCAGGGGCGCATTCTGGAACGTGGTGACCATCAGACCCTGTTATCGAAAGATGGCGCCTATGCGCAATTACATAAGTTACAGTTTGGAGAAGGACAGCTCGCTTCGTGACTTATATCGAAAAAGCCTGGTACCAAAAAGGATGTAAACTTTGGTATCTGGCACCTTTGACACTGCTATTTTGGTGTTTGTCGGCTGTGAGACGAACCCTTTTTCGTGTTGGGTTTAAACGCCAGCAACGCCTTGAAGTGCCGGTAATCATTGTCGGCAATATCAGTGTGGGCGGCAATGGTAAAACACCTTTGGTGATTTTTCTAGCCCAGTGGTTGCGACAGCAGGGCTATCACCCCGGCGTCCTAAGTCGGGGGTATGGTGGTGCAACCAAACAATGGCCGCTCAGCGTAGAAAAGGACAGCGATCCCAGAGTGGTGGGGGATGAGCCTGTGTTGATGCGTCAGCACTTGCCGTGCCCTTTGGTTGTGGATCCTATTCGTCCACGTGGCGGACAATATTTGATTGATAAACATCGATGTGATGTGATCATTTGTGATGATGGTTTACAGCATTATGCGCTGGGTCGTGATATCGAAATTGTTGTGATGGACGGCCAGCGGCGGATGGGCAATGGGTGTTTGCTGCCAATGGGGCCCTTACGCGAAGGTAAATGGCGCCTGCAGCACAGTGATTTTATTGTCCTCAATAGTGGAATAGCACAGCCAGGCGAGCATTTAATGCTACTGGAGCCCGGGCAACTGATTAATCTCAAATACCCTCAGCGCACCTGCAGTATGGCCAATATGCACGGCCCGGTTACCGCTGTTGCAGCTATTGGGAATCCGGATCGTTTCTATCAGCTTTTGCAACAAAAGGGTATGAAACTAAAAGACTGCATCAGTTTTGCAGATCATCATCAGTTTTGTGCTGACGATTTACCGTCGGGGCCAGTGATCATGACGGAAAAGGATGCGGTTAAATGTCGTGCCTTTGCGAAAGAAGACTGGTGGTATTTACCTGTCAGTGCCAAACTCACTAAAGCATTTACCGACACCCTGACTCAGCAGCTGGCGGTAGCAGTGAAAACTAAAAAAAGAGAAAAGAATCATGGCGTTCGATAAAAAATTGTTAGACATACTGGCGTGTCCGGTATGCAAAGGAAAGCTCGTATTAAAGCAGGATAACGAGTCTCAGGTGAATAGTCTGATCTGTCGTTTTGATCGTCTTGTCTATCCCGTCAGGGACAATATTCCGGTGTTGCTCGAGACTGAAGCAACGCAGGTTTCTTCTGATGAATTACAGCAATTAATTAACTAGTTGACGAAAGGCTACGCTGATTTATGGATTTTAGTGTCATCATTCCGGCTCGTTTTGGTTCCACACGTTTTCCCGGCAAACCTTTAGCGGATATCAAAGGTAAGCCCATGGTGCAGCATGTTTACGAACGTGCCATCGAATCTGGTGCTTCGCGGGTGATAGTCGCCACGGACGACGCTCGCATTGCAAAAGTTGTCAGTGATTTTGGTGGCCAGTACTGCATGACAGGCGCGCACCACGAATCGGGCACAGAGCGCTTGGCAGAAGTGATCGACGTTGAAGGCTGGCTGCCACAGGATATCATCGTTAATGTTCAGGGCGATGAGCCATTTATTCCGGCAGAAAATATCCAGCAGGTGGCGGAAAACCTGCATCAGCATCGTGATGCGGAGATGGCGACGTTATCTGTGCCGATTCAGGACGTCGAAGAAGTCTTTAATCCCAACGTGGTAAAGGTTGTCACCGACAAATTGGGATATGCGCTTTACTTTAGCCGATCGGTGATTCCTTATGATCGGGCTCGCTTTTTAGATGCCGATAGTATCGACGAAGTAGGCGAGTTTTATCACCGACACATAGGCATTTACGCCTATCGCGCAGGTTTTATTAAGCAATATGTGAACATGGCTCCCTCTGGTTTGGAGCAAATTGAGTCACTGGAACAACTGCGCGTGTTGTGGCATGGTGAGAAAATCCATGTTGAGACAGCCCGACAGGCACCGCCTGTGGGCATAGACACACCTGAAGATTTAAAGCGTCTGTTGACTAAAATTTAGTCCGGGCGGGATGGTTTAAGGAGGCGACAATGGCAACTGTGGTAATTACCGGTGCTAACCGGGGAATTGGTTTAGCCTTAACGAAGGTGTTTTTGGCACGAGGAGATCAAGTTTACGGCTTATGTCGCAATGCCTCTGACGAGTTAAATGCGTCTGGTGCAAAAGTAATTACGCGCGTTGACATTGCTAACCCGGAAACCTTACCCGAAGCGCTGAAAAAACTGGGTGACATCAAAATTGATGTGTTAGTCAATAACGCAGGTGTTTTGCACCGGGAAGGTTTGGATGACTGGGATCCTGTGTTGATTAACCACCAGTTTCGAGTCAATGCCCTGGGACCTTTGCTGGTCACTGAATGTCTGCAAAAGAATTTATCTGAAGGCAGCAAAGTGGCGATGATCACCAGTAGAATGGGGTCAATGGGAGATAATAGCAGTGGCGGGTATTACGGTTACCGTATGTCTAAAGCTGCATTAAACGCAGCTGGCGTATCCCTGGCACGAGATCTTGCGCCTAAGGGAATTGCGGTTGCGTTATTACATCCGGGCTATGTGCAAACAGAGATGGTAAATTATGGCGGTGATATCTCTGCTGACGATTCGGCTGCCAACCTGGTTAAGCGTATTGACGAGCTTAACCTCGAATCATCTGGTTCGTTTTGGCATGCGAATGGAGAGTCATTACCCTGGTGATAAACCGGTGTAGATAAGGTCGCTAACGCGGCCTTTTTTGTTTTTGGGTTCTGAATTTTGGCTACTATGCCCTGTTTTTTGCACCTGATTACGTTAGCATGCAACTACATCAATTTTCTCAGGACTTACCGGTGAGTCAGAAGCCCCTTGCGTTGCTAAATCAAATCCATGTTGTATTCGATGACCGCTACCATTTATCCGCAGAGCAGATTTGTATCGAACCATTGCAACATACAGTGTTCGTTGGTGCCAATGGCAGTGGCAAGTCAGCGCTAGCCGCGGCAATTGCCGGGCAAGGGGAGTTACGTTCAGGTGAGGTTAATCTCAATGGCACCTTTGAATGGGTGTCTGTGGAACAGCAAAAGGCCATTATTGACGCCGAACGCAAAAAGGACAGTGCGGATATTTTGGATGTTATTCCAACGCCAACATCGGTAGATTCGTTGTTACGCGATGGAATGGGTCATTGGGACGCTGGATTATTTGCGCATTTATGCGATTTGTTCGCACTTGAACCGTTGTTGTCACGACCGTTTAGAGCATTGTCGACCGGTGAGACGAAAAAGGTCTTATTAACAAAGGCCATGTTGGCCAAGCCTGCATTGTTGATCCTGGATGAGCCATATGATGGTCTGGACAAAGATACCTGTTTGCGACTAAAAGCATTACTGGAGCAGTTATCGATCACAACCACCTTGTTGTTGGTGGTAAACAGACTCAATGAAATTCCGACGTGCACCTTGCAGGTTGTGGGAATGCAATTGGGTAGTGTGGCGTGGCAACATCAAATGGCAACAGACTACCAGCAGGAGCTTGCTCAAATACGCCAGCTCCTGCATCTACAACAAGGACAATTACATTTACCTGCGCCAGACAGCGATAAGTTCGCACCCAAACCCCTGGATGGCATGGCTCCACTGGTAAGAATGCGCAAGGCCAGAGTGGCCTATTCCGACACTGTCATATTCGATGATCTCAATTGGGAAGTGCTTCCGGGCCAGCATTGGCAAATTAGTGGGCCAAATGGATCGGGAAAAACGTGTTTGTTAAACCTGATCACGGGGGATCACCCCCAGTGCTATGCTAACGATATTTTTGTTTTCGGTTTTCAGCGTGGGCATGGAGAGAGTATTTGGCAAATAAAACAGTATATTGGCTATGTCTCTAACGGTTTGCACCTAGAGTACCGAGTGAACTGTAGCGTTTTACATGTGTTGCTTTCGGGCTTTTACGACAGTATCGGTTTATATCAGCAACCCACAAGGGTGCAGCTTTCTTTGGCAAAAGAATGGTTGGAAGTGATTGGCTTGACTGGCGCTGAGGATATTCCGTTTCAACGTTTATCCCACGGTGATCAGCGATTGGTATTAATTGCCCGGGCAATGGTTAAACACCCATCGATCCTGATTTTGGATGAACCCTGTAATGGGCTGGATGAAATCAATCGTTCTAAAGTATTAGCCTTGGTGGAGTTACTCGCGAGTCAAAAAATAACCTCGATTTTGTATGTTAGCCATCACCAGGAAGATGTACTGCCGTGTATCGACCATCAGTTGCAAATGGCGGATTACAGACCGGCCTAAGGCATTGTTATTGAAATGAGTTTTGATTGATAAAGGGCGTTACTCTGGTAACGCCTTTTATTAAAGACAGCCTTGCAATTGTTGCTGTAGAGCAGCCAGTTTCAACTGCTGCTCCTGGCGCTCGCCTTCATACTGTTGCTGTTGGTACATCAGGTTGAGTGCGGTTAACACCAACAAGTGATCGCGGGCAAATTGAGGATGCTGCTTGGCGAGCTCATTTAATGTGCTATCCAGTTGGGCGGCCATAGTGGTCAGATTCTGTTCCTGTCCCGATGGCGCTTTTAATTTGTAATCCCGTCCTAAGACTGACACATAAACAGCGGACGCTTGACCCATAACTAGTTAACAGTTTGCAGGCTTGCGAGCATAGATTGTAATCGGTTGCTAAGCGCGGTTTGCTGCTCTTCTTTTTCCAACAGTTCCAATTGAAGTGACTCGTTTTGTTCAGTGAGTTCAGTCAATTTTGCTTTTAGGCTTTGATTTTGAGTAACAACGGCCTGGATGGCCTGTTCTAATTCAACAAGAGTATTTTCAGACATGGTTAAGAAACACCTGGATAAATGGGGCACAAACAGTAATGTATCTGTTCAGGAAACTCCAGATGATACAAGGGCTTGATGGTGCGTTTGCTGGCTATTTGGTCAGTTTGTGCTGTTAAACTAAGCAGTATTGAGTTAGGAGGGGATTAATCGGTAAATTTGTGTCATTTAGCCTATGCCAGCTTGAGTTATTCGCCTTAGCGTTGCAAAGTCAAAGCTATCTGTAAAAAGGAAAATAACGATAAGAGACACCCATGCAACAAGACAAAATGATTCGACATAGTCTTTCCCTCGCAACTCTGTTTGGCGCACTATTCCTGCAATCCTATGCCTATGCAGGGCCTATTGCGATGGCAATACATGGTGGAGCAGGCACCATCAGCAAAGCAAATTTATCCCCCGAACAGGAACAGGCCTATCGGGAAAAATTAGAAGAGGCTATTAGTGCAGGTTATGCCCATCTTAAACAAGGAGGAAGCAGCGTTGATGCAGTGATCAAGGCTATTCAAATCCTCGAAGATTCTCCTTTGTTTAATGCAGGGCGAGGAGCGGTTTATACCTGGGATGAAACCCATGAGCTGGATGCCTCCATTATGGATGGGCGTACGCTGAATGCCGGCGCGGTAGCGGGCGTCAAAACCATTAAAAGTCCTATCGAGGCAGCCAGAACCGTGATGGATAAATCGGTGCATGTCATGCTAAGTGGTGAAGGAGCAGAAACCTTTGCCAAAGAGCAGGGATTGGAAACCGTTGATAACCATTATTTTGATACAGATTTTCGATTAGAAGCCCTGAAAAAGGCAAAAGCAAAACTTGAACGAGATAAAACTGCATGGGAGCGTCCGGAAAACCTGGATTATAAATTCGGCACAGTGGGAGCGGTTGCGCTGGATCGTCAGGGAAATCTTGCCGCAGGTACTTCCACAGGGGGGATGACGGCGAAGCGTTATGGGAGGATCGGTGATTCGCCTATTATTGGCGCGGGCACTTATGCCAACAATGCAAGTTGTGCAGTGTCGGCGACCGGGCATGGCGAGTATTTCATTCGCTACCACGTTGCTGCAGACATATGTGCCCGAGTGGCGTATCAGGGACTGAGTTTACAGGACGCAGCCAATAAGGTGGTGAAAGAAGTATTGGTAGATGCGGATGGCAGCGGTGGTGTGATCGCCGTGGACAATAAAGGTAACATCGCCACGCCCTTTAATACTCAGGGAATGTATCGTGCAACGGTTGACACAGATGGCAACATCACTGTTGCTATCTATCAGCCAAAAGAATGATTTATGTCCTAAATCACTGTTAAAAATGGCCACAAGCTAAAAAGGCGGACTATCTTTGTATTAACAGCATGGCTAACTTGTTGTTGGATAAAAAGATAGCCGCTTTTTTGTCAATCCGTCAGCGACTAGTTCAGGAGGCCGCGTGGAGTCATTAAAAACGTCAGATTATATGAATCATCGTCCGGTGAAGTTCTGTGCAGAAATGCCAGTCGCTGAAGCGGTTGAGTTGTTGCTAAGCGTTAAACAGACCGGAGGGCCGGTAGTTGACGAACAGGGCACAGTGATTGGTTTTTTATCGGAAGCCGACTGCCTGACGCAGATGATAGAGTCGACCTACTATCGAGAACAGGTTGCCAGAGTAAAAGATATCATGCGTGCAGAGGTATTATCCGTTAAGCCCTATATGTCGGTACTTGAACTGGCGCAAAAAATGCTCGGAGAAAAACCCAAGGTCTATCCGGTGGTAGATGATGATGGGGTGTTACTGGGAACCATTAGTCGTAGTGATGTATTAAGAGCCATTGATATTCAACTACGGGATGCTTATAAAAAGGCTGGATAGTCGGTCAAATTTGCTCTGCCACCAGCGCCTTACGCTGGTAATTGCCTCCACATTCTTCTAGGATCTGCCCGTTGTAAGTTTTTCAAATCAGGGCAGATCTTTTGACCGAATCCAGCACGCCAGCATTTCAGGCTGAACTTTCCCGACTGCGTAAACAACTGCCAGCTTGTTTAAGTAAAGACAGGCACCGTCTTTCCCGTCAATTGCACAGACTGACAAAGCTAAGTTCGGATAAACAAACCTCCGGGATGCAAAAATTAGAAGACGCTCTTCTTGAATCTATGTTGCTGAAACAACAGCGTGTGGCCAATGTTCCTGAGATTTCTTACCCGCCACTGCCTGTTTCGGAAAATCAGGTCGAGATAGCCAAGGCCATAACTGAACATCAGGTAGTCATCATTGCCGGTGAAACTGGTTCAGGTAAAACCACCCAAATTCCGAAAATTTGTCTGGATTTAGGGCGTGGTATCGACGGCATGATAGGTCATACCCAACCCAGGCGTTTGGCTGCACGAAGCGTCGCCGATCGTATTGCCGAGGAGCTTAAATCGCCCTTGGGTCAACATGTGGGTTATAAAGTCAGATTTACAGATAATGTGAGTGATACCAGTTATATCAAATTGATGACAGATGGTATTTTACTGGCCGAAATTCAGCGCGATCGTTTTTTAAATCAATATGACACACTGATCATAGACGAGGCGCATGAACGCAGCCTAAATATCGATTTTATTCTGGGCTATTTAAAGCAGCTTCTCCCCAAACGGCCTGATTTAAAACTGATTATTACCTCGGCGACGATAGATCCTGAGCGTTTTTCCAAACATTTTAACGATGCGCCGATTATTCAGGTTAGTGGTCGCACCTACCCGGTGGAAATGCGATATCGTCCATTTGATGATCCTGCTGAGGATAAAGATCAGACTCAGGCCATTATCGATGCTGTGGATGAACTGAGCCGCGAAGGTCGCGGTGATATTCTTGTGTTTTTAAGCGGCGAAAGAGAAATTCGTGATACTGCGGATGCTCTAAATCGACAGCAGTATCGGCATACAGAAATATTACCGCTCTATGCCAGGTTATCGGCGGCGGAACAACAAAAGATTTTTCATCCCCATGGTGCGCGCCGAATTGTGCTGGCCACAAACGTAGCAGAAACGTCGTTAACTGTTCCTGGGATTAAATATGTCATAGACCCAGGAATGGCGCGGATCTCGCGTTACAGTGTACGCAGTAAAGTACAGCGATTGCCCATTGAACCCATTTCTCAGGCATCTGCCAATCAGCGGGCAGGTCGATGTGGCCGGGTCTCTGAAGGTATCTGTATTCGTTTATATTCAGAACAGGATTATTTGTCACGTCCTGAATTTACCGATCCTGAAATTTTGCGCACAAATTTGGCATCGGTAATCTTACAAATGCTGGCACTTGGGCTCGGTGATATCGAAGCATTCCCGTTTGTACAGGCTCCGGATACGCGAGCGGTAAATGATGGATTTCGCTTATTAGAGGAACTGGGCGCGGTTGACGGACGGGGGCGCGATGTCAGTATGACTCGCTTAGGCCGCGAAATCGCAAGACTGCCGGTTGATCCGCGCTATGCGCGTATGGTGGTGGCAGCCGCGCAACAAGATTGTGCCAGGGAAGTGATGATTATTGCGGCAGCCTTAAGTATTCAGGACCCGCGCGAACGTCCACAAGAGAAACGCCAGGCCGCGGATGAAAAGCACCAGCAGTTTACGGATAAAGAATCCGATTTCATTTCGTACGTGAATTTATGGAATACGTTACGCGAACAACAAAAGGCTCTATCGAATAGTCAGTTTCGTAAGTGGTGTCAGCAACATTTTATTAATTACCTGCGCGTACGCGAATGGCAGGATATTGTCAGTCAGCTAAAGCAATCGCTGGTGGAACTGGATTATCGACTGAACACCCAGGTACCTGATTATCAGGCGATTCACAGTGCTTTGCTGACCGGTTTATTGTCACACCTTGGTTTTAAAGACAAAGAAAGAGAGTATCTGGGCGCACGTAATAGCCGCTTTATGATTTTTCCGGGTTCGCAGTTAAGCAAACAGCAACCTAAGTGGGTAATGGCAGCTGAATTAGTTGAAACCTCACGTTTGTTTGCTAGGGACGTTGCTAAGATAGACCCTGTCTGGGTTGAACCCATAGCAGGCCACTTAATCAAAAAAGAGCATAGTGAACCGCACTGGTCTAAACGCCAGGGATCTGTGATGGCGTTCGAAAAGGTGACCCTGTATGGATTAGTACTGGTGTCGCAACGTCGGGTGAATTACGGCAATATCGATCCAATTGTCAGTCGCGAGATATTTATTCGCGAAGCTCTCGTGAATGGCGAGACGAAGTTGAATGAGTCATTTCTGCGCCATAACCAGAAAGCCGTTGCTGATGTCGAGGCCCTTGAAGATAAGAGCCGTCGTCGAGATATTCTGGTCGATGAGCAGGTATTGGTGGATTTCTATTTGCAGAAACTGCCAGAGCATGTTGTAGGCGAGGCGAGTTTTAAAAAATGGTGGCAGAAGCAGGATAAAGCCGATAACCCGCTACATTTCGATCCTAATGCCTTGCTTAAACAACAGGCAGCGGGCGTGAATGAGCTTAACTATCCTAAGTATTGGCATCAGGATGGGTTAACTCTGCCACTGCATTATAAATTCGATATACACGCAGACGATGATGGTGTCAGTCTGCATATTCCGTTACCCGTATTGAATCAGTTGCAATTTGTTGAGTTTGACTGGTTAGTACCGGGGTTGCGCCATGAGCTGATTGTTACGTTAATCAAAGGATTGCCAAAGCGGTTGCGCCGAAATTTTGTTCCAGCACCTGATTATGCAGAAGCCTGTTTGCAGGATATTCAATCCAGAGATAAAAAAGATCAGCCTGTCACTTTGATTGATGCACTTAGTCAAAAGCTGTTTCGTATGACTGGCGTGCGAGTTGAAGCGGACGACTGGAATAGCGTGGAACTCCCCCCGCATTTACGGTTTAACTTTAAAGTTGTTGATGGTGACCAGAAATTACTGGCTCAAGGTCGCGATTTGTTCTCGTTACAACAGCAACTACAGGGCAAAGTTGAAAAAACGTTGGCTAAGGCAGCGACGCCTGAGTTGGAGCAGACCGGACTGACACAATGGAGTTTTGGTGCATTGCCCAAAGCCTTTAGCAGTAAGCGAGCTGGTTTTGAAGTTAAAGCGTTTCCGGCGTTAGTCGCAGAAGAGAAGCAGGGCAGTGTGGCGATTAAATTGTTTGATCAGCCTCATTTAGCCGAGTTTGCCCAGCGTAAAGGGCTACGAACGCTGATTAAAGTCAATATGCCTTCACCGGTGAAATATTTGCATGAGAAATTACCAAATAAGGCAAAGCTCGGCCTCTACTTCAACCCATTTGGTCAGGTTAAAGCATTAATCGAAGATTGTATTGATGCTGGTGTTGATGCCTTAATTGACAGTTTTATTGAAGATGGTGCAAATGCGATTCGAGATGAACAAGCCTTTTTAAAAGCGTTAGATCATGTGCGGGCCAATATTAATGAGCAGGTTTTGGACATAGCTAAAAAAGTCGAGTCAGGTCTTACCACTGCGCACGAGATTAAAAAGAAAATGAAAGGCAATGTGCCGCTGACTATGATCAATGCTATAGGAGATATCAAACAACAACTTGATACGTTGGTATTTCCGGGATTTGTGTCGGAGTTGGGGGTTGGAAGGCTTGGGGACTGGCAACGATACATTCAAGGGATCGCTAAACGAATGGAAAAGTTACCGATAGATCCCAATAAGGACAGATTGCATCAATTAAATCTGGAAAAAGTTCAGCAGGCGTACCAAAGTTATTTAAACAAGATTCCGAAAGGACAGCCAGTTCCTGTCGCACTGCAAGAAGTGCGCTGGATGCTGGAAGAATTAAGAATTTCATTTTTCGCTCAGCAACTTGGCACCTCTATGCCTATATCAGCTAAGCGAATTTTGAATCATTTGGAGCAGCTCTAAGCTTAGCTCCGCCGTTGACAGAGGAAAGTTTGCGGCCTATAACGATAATCGAAAGTGCGTGAGGAAGAGGTAGACAATGTTAGGATATGACGATAAGCGTAACTTTTTTCGCATGATGGTGAATTCACCTTGCGAATTAGTGATAAGTGACGATGAGTCGACAAGGACGATTCAAGCCCTGTGCAAAGATATCAGTGCCACGGGTATGTCATTTGATGTTGAAGAGCATGCAATCGCCATCGGCAGTGAAGTGCAAGTCTCCATCGAATCCACCAATAGCCAAATACCATCACTAACAGCGAAAACGAAAGTTGTTCGTTGTAGCTCTGTGTCTGAAACTGGCTATACCATTGGTGTTGAAGTAATCGAAATGAACTAAAGGCATTACGCCTTTAGCTTTCATTTGTAAGCACAATAGGGGCAAAGACCTTGCCCTTGGTTTGTTGCGTTTAAATGACTCTGGCCACCAACCCTTTTAGGTAGTATCCCTCTGGATAGCAGGCTGCAACCGGATGATCGCCCGCCTGGCTGAGACGTTCGATAAACTGAACCTCACGTCCGGCGTCTAATGCAGCATCTGCCACGACTTTCTGGAATAAGTCCTGTGGCATCAGTCCAGAACAGCTGAATGTACACAAAATACCGTTGGGCTTGAGAATTTGCATGGCTAGCATGTTAATGTCTTTATAGCCGCGACATGCTCGGTTTAGACTAGCCTTGGAATCGACAAATTTGGGGGGATCTAAAATGATCTGGTCAAATTGTACCCCTTGATCACGATATTCCCGCAATGCTTCAAATACGTCTTTATTTAAGAATTCACAGCGGCTTAGATCGAGCTGGTTAATTTCAGCATTACGACGGGCCGTTTCTAACGCTAAATCTGATACATCCAGGTTGGTTACTTTACTCGCCCCAGCTGCGAGAGCGTAACTGCCGAAGGTACCGGTATAACAGAAACAGTTCAGTACATGTTTATCTTTTGCGTAGCTCGCTGCGATAAAGCGATTGTCGCGCTGATCTAAATAGAAGCCGGTTTTGTGACCCTGTTTAATATTTACCAGGATTTTTACACCGTTTTCTTCAATCGTGACTTCATCTGGCACTTCACCGCTAAGTACTTGGGTGACTTGTTCCAAACCTTCCTTTGCACGCACAGCAACATCACTACGTTCGTACACAGCGCATTCTGGAAACAGTTTATTTAATGCCCAGACAATTTTACTGCGGTGTTTTTCACCGCCAGCAGAAAGTAATTGGCATACCAGCACATTTTCGTATCTATCAATGGTGATCCCCGGCAGCCCATCTGATTCTGCGGCAATCAGACGATATCCTGTCAGGCCATGTTTGTGGATGAAGTGCAAGCGTCCCTGATAGGCCTGTTCAATTTTGCGCAGGAAAAACGCATTATCGATGACTTCTTCCTGGTTAAATGACCAGACACGCAACTGAATTTGAGACTTAGGTGACCAGGCTCCCTTAGCTAACCATTTACCTTCAGAAGAGAAAATGTCTACGGTATCGCCCAAATTCGCGCGACCTTTTTGATGTTTGATGGCGCTGGCAAATACCCACGGATGGCGACGCAGCAGAGACTTTTCCCGACCAGGCTGCAAAGTAACTGAAGATGACATAGGATAATTCGAATAAATGAATGTTGACGGTATTTTACCGAAGGATCAGGATAATGGCGAAGATTTGTCGAAAAGCCTTGGTGAGTGGTCGTGTTCAAGGTGTTTTTTTTCGAAAATATACTCAAATTCAGGCGATTACATTTGGTGTTACCGGTTATGCCATTAACCTTGCTGATGGACGGGTTGACGTTTTAGCATGCGGTGAGGAACAGGCCGTTAACCAGCTATTCGATTGGTTATTGCTTGGGTCTCCAAATAGTAAGGTTACAGAGTGTGTCGTAAGTGAGGTGTTGCCTTACGAAGATTACCAAGAGTTTAGGATTGGCTGATGAAATATATAGATTTTACAGAGGGACAGGGGCCTGAGTCACTTCATGTTAGTGCGGCTGCCATACCGCAACTTAAACCAGGCCAGGTGTTGGTAAAGGTCGCAGCGTTTGGTGTGAATCGTGCGGATACCCTGCAACGTCAGGGGAAATATCCGCCACCGCCAGGCGAGAGCAGTATTTTGGGCCTAGAAGTCTCAGGGACGGTTGAAGACTACCAGGGAGATTGTGGGGTGTGGCGACAGGGTGACGAGGTTTTTGGTCTGGTTGCTGGTGGTGGTTATGCCGAATACGTGGCGGTTGACTATCGACATCTGATGCCAGTGCCTGCGGGGATGTCACTTATCGACGCAGCAGGGATTGCAGAAGTCTTTCTGACGGCTTTTCAAAGTGTATTCAGTATAGGTGAACTGCCTCAGGGCGGAAAGGTGTTAGTGCATGCCGGTGCCAGTGGTGTTGGCTTAGCCGCTACGCAATTAGCGGCGCAACGGCGATGTCAGATTGCCGTCACTGCCTCCAGCGAAGATAAGCTGGCTATCTGTAAAGCTCAGGGGGCTAATTTGCTGATTAATTACAAACAGCAGGATTTTGCTGAGCGCGTGAAAGCCGAGATTGGCGAAGTGGATGTGATTTTGGATATGGTTGGTGGGAATTACCTTAACCGTAACCTTAAGGTGCTCAAGCGTGACGGACGAATGGTTTATCTGGCAATGATGGCAGGGCGCTACGCCGATAATTTAGACATGGCGCTGTTATTGGCCAAACGGGCATCCATAATTGGCTCAACCCTCAGAAATCGGGATGATCTGTACAAAGCGAATTTAATCTCAGCGTTTAGTCAGCAATTTTTACCTGATTTTGTGAGTGGTAAATTGCGGGTCAATCTTGATAGCTGTATTGCTGCGGAGCAGATAGGTGAAGCACACCGACGCTTAGAGGCAAATCAGTCAGCAGGAAAGCTGTTGGGTGTCTGGTAAAAGAAAAAGCGCCCTAAGGCGCTTTTTTAATCTTGCTGGAAGGGGTAGACAGACCCCAGTTTCATTATTTGGGTCAATTCGTCTAATGCAGTGCGTGATTCGACTAACAATTGTGGGTCCGCTAAATCTGCAAATGTCAGGCTGTCACGATAGTGTTTATCAACCCACAGGTTTAAGCGCTGATATAATCCTTCGTTTAACAACGTATTTGGATTAACTGCAGCAACTTCAGCTTCTGTCATGGCTACGCGTAAACGCAGGCAGGCGGGTCCGCCACCATTTTGCATGCTTTGCTTAACGTCAAAATACTTAACCTGTTTGATCGGCGTGTTTTGTTCTGTCAGTTGCGATAAATAGTTGTAAACAGAGTTGTTTTCACGACATTCCATTGGCGCGATGATTGCCATTTCTCCGTTAGGGAGTGTTAGAATTTGGGTATTGAAAAGATAGCTTCTAACAGCATCATTTACAGACACCTGATCCGTATTTACCTGAATAAAATGAAGGTCGCCTTCACCATACTTCTGACGAATTTCTGACAGAGCCTTTTGGGTATCCATAAAGGCCTGTTCATGATAGAAGAGCACATTCTGATTACCTACAGCAATAACGTCATTGTGGAATACACCCTGATCGATAACATCAGGATTTTGCTGAATGTACACTACTTGCTCATTGTCCAGGCCGTGCAATCTAGCAACAGCTTCACAGGCTTCCCGTGTTTGACGGGCGGGATACCTTTTCGGCGCAGGTTTACTGCTGTCAAATGCATAGCGGCCATATACAAATATCTCAATACCAGACTCACCGTAGTTGCGACATAGACGTGTATGGTTAGCGGCGCCCTCGTCTCCAAAATGTTCATTTTCAGGTAAATGCTTATGATGCTGGAAGTATTTGTCATCACTAAAGATGGCTTTCAGAATACGACCCGTTACCTCAGGCTCGAGTGAGCGATGGAATTTATTGGTCAGATTGGCTGGCGTAAAGTGAATACGGCCATCGGCAGTATCGGCCCCCGGAGAAACCGTGGCGGCATTTGCTGTCCACATACTTGAGGCAGAGCAGCACGCTGCAAACAATACCGGGGCTTCTTTCGCTGCCTTTTCGAGCACTGTCGCGTCGGAACCAGTAAAGCCTAAACGACGAAGAGCAGAGATATCTGGACGTTCCTGCGGCGCTAAAACACCCTGAACCATACCCAGTTCAGTCAATGCTTTCATTTTTTGTAAGCCTTGCTTAGCTGCCTGCTTTGGGCTGCTGGCGGCATTTGCGTTGTTTTGAGAGGCCACATTGCCGTAAGAAAGACCGGCGTAATTATGAGTTGGTCCCACCAGACCATCAAAATTCACTTCAAACTGCTTCATCGTAATCCTCGTTTGAGTTTTTATTGCGGCAGAATCTGAGAATGAATGCTTTACTATCTCTGGCCGCAAACGGGTTAACGGCGCGCACATTACTTTATTTTTTTTGCGTATGCTAGTGTGGCTGGACAAATAATAAACAGTGAATTTGTCTAAAATATCGCTTCTTTTATATAAGTATGAAGAAGAACTTGTTTTCTATTCACTTTGTAGATATATCTTAAAAAAGCATAGTGGGGTGAATATGGTTTTTTTGTATTCATTTGAATAGCTAAACCCCATTTAAAACAGAAGGTTAAGAGCAAATATATGTCGAAATCCCTGGTCATTGTGGAATCACCAGCCAAGGCAAAAACAATAAATAAATATCTAGGCAAAAATTTTATTGTTAAATCCAGTGTCGGGCATGTCAGAGATTTACCAACCAAAGCTTTAGGTAATGTACCGCCGAAAAAAACGGCAAAAGAGTTAAAGGCCATGAGCGATTCGGCCAGGGAAAAATATCTTCGTGAGTACGAGTATTTAAAATTGGTCGATCGCATGGGCGTCAATCCTCAAAAAGATTGGGAAGCGCATTACGAAGTTTTGTCGGGTAAAGAAAAAGTTGTTTCCGAATTAAAAAAGCTCGCTAAATCTGCAGATACTGTATATCTGGCAACGGATTTGGATAGAGAAGGAGAGGCTATTGCTTGGCACTTACGTGAACTGATTGGTGGTAAAGATACCCAGTATCAACGAGTCGTTTTTAACGAGATCACTAAAAAAGCGATCCAGGATGCGTTTGCAACGCCGAGTGATTTGAATATTGAGCGCGTAAACGCTCAGCAGGCGCGTCGTTTCCTCGATCGTGTTGTAGGCTTTATGGTGTCTCCATTGTTGTGGAAAAAGGTCGCCAGAGGCTTGTCAGCGGGCCGTGTTCAGTCTGTGGCAGTGCGTCTGGTGGTTGAGCGCGAGCGCGAAATCAAAGCCTTTGTGCCGGAAGAATTCTGGGACATTCACGCCGATACCCAAACACAAAAGCAAGAATCCCTGCGTTTGTTAGTGGCCAAGCAAAATGGCGATACTTTTAAGCCGGTCAACAAAGCCCAGGCTGAGGCAGCGTTAGCAAAACTGACGGCTGCGAGTTATCAGGTTATCAGCCGAGAGTCGCGCCCAACACAAAGCAAGCCATCGGCACCATTTATTACGTCGACACTGCAGCAGGCAGCAAGCACGCGCCTGGGCTTTGGTGTGAAGAAAACCATGATGTTGGCTCAGCGTTTATACGAAGCGGGTCACATCACCTATATGCGTACGGACTCAACTAATTTGAGCGCCGAAGCCGTGTCGTCGTGTCGTGATTACATTGCTGATAATTTTGGTAATAAGTATTTGCCAGATAATCCGGTTAAATACGGCAGTAAAGAGGGCGCTCAAGAAGCGCACGAAGCGATTCGGCCATCAAACGTTATTGTGAAAAGCGATAGTCTTGGTGATATGGAACGCGATGCTCAGCGTTTATATGAATTGATTTGGCGTCAGTTTGTAGCATGTCAAATGACAGCTGCGAAATATGATGCCTCGACGATTCGCGTGCAAGCGGGTGAATTTGAGCTGACTGCAAAAGGTCGCGTTTTAAAATTTGATGGTTGGACCCGAGTACAATCGCAATTGCGTAAAAAAGGTGATGAAGATTTTCTGCTTCCGGATGTGAAAGAAGGCGAAGTGGTCAGTTTAAATACCCTTGATCCTAAGCAGCATTTTACTAAACCACCGGCACGTTTTAATGAAGCGTCTTTGGTTAAAGAGCTTGAAAAGCGTGGTATCGGTCGTCCTTCTACCTACGCCAGTATCATTTCAACCATTCAGGACCGTGGTTACGCGCGAATTGAAAATAAGCGTTTTTACGCTGAGAAGATGGGTGAAATTGTTAACGATCGTTTGATGGAAAATTTCGATGACCTGATCAGTTACGACTTTACCGCAAAAATGGAACAGCAATTGGATGATATCGCTGAAGGTCAGGTAGATTGGAAAGCGGTACTGAATTCTTTCTACGGTGATTTTTATCAGAAGTTACTCACGGCTGAGAAAGATCCTGGTGAAGGAGGTATGCGTCTGAATAGCGCAGTACCAACAGAAATTGCCTGTAAGCTATGCGGCCGTCCAATGAATGTGCGTATCGGCAGCACAGGCGTGTTTTTGGGATGTTCTGGATACAACCTGCCGCCCAAAGAACGCTGTACTGGCACCATTAACCTGATTTCTGGCGAAGACGTCGTTCAGACAGATGGTGATGAAGAAGCCGAAACAGAATTGCTTAGAGCTAAACGTCGTTGTCACGTTTGTGCTACCGCAATGGACAGTTATTTGGTTGATGAAGGCCGTAAGCTCCATATCTGTGGTAATGCTCCTGCGTGTAGCGGTGTGGCGATTGAAACCGGAGCATTCAAGATTAAAGGCTATGATGGCCCGTTGATTGAATGTGATCGTTGTGGTTCTGATATGGAACTGAAAACGGGTCGTTTTGGAAAGTACTTTGGCTGTACAAATGAGGCCTGTAAGAATACGCGTAAGCTTTTGAAAAATGGCGAAGCAGCGCCGCCTAAAGAAGACCCGGTAGATTTGCCCGAATTACCCTGCAGTAAATCGGATGCTCACTTTGTGCTACGGGATGGTGCTTCTGGCTTGTTCCTGGCAGCCCATAATTTTCCTAAATCGCGCGAAACCCGTGCGCCTCTGGTAGAAGAGCTGGTTCGATTCAAGAGTCGTATCTCGCCAAAATTCCATTATTTGGCTGATGCGCCGGTGGAAGATCCTGATGGCAATAAAGCGATTGTGCGATTTAGCCGCAAAACCAAGCAGCAGTATGTAATGACTGAAACCCCGGAAGGTAAAGCATCAGGATGGGCTGCGTGGTTTGATAATGGTAAATGGCAAGTAGAAGACAAGCGCAAGAAAAAGTAAACTAAGACACGAAACGTAAAAGGGGCCAAGAGGCCCCTTTGCATTAATCGTAATTGATACAGAGTAAGCACATGGCGTCGTTACAAGAACAATTGCTAAAAGCGGGTCTTGCCGATAAAAAGCAGGCTAAACAGGCTCGTCAGGATAAGCACAAAAAAATCAAACAGCAGCAAAAACATAAACAGGTTAGCGTAGATGAAAACAAAGCTGCAGTAGAGTTGGCTCGTCAGGAAAAGCTGGCTAAAGATCAAAGCCTTAATCTTGAACGCAAACAGGAAGCAGAGAAAAAGGCAATTACGGCGCAGGTCAAACAGCTTATCGAACTGAATCGTCAGCCGAAAAATAATGGCGAAGTTCCCTGTAATTTTGAGTTTGAAGGTAAAGTTAAACGTATTTTTGTTAGCGATAAAACGCACAAGCATGTGACACAGGGACGTTTGGCAATCGTGTTACTTGGTAATGATTTCGAACTTGTGCCAATGCCTGTTGCAGACAAAATTGCAGAACGAGCGCCAGAATCAGTAGTGTATCGAGCCGATAAACTCACCATAGATAATGCCAAAGACGACCTGAATAGCGAAGAGGACGATTGGTATGCGGATTATGAAATACCGGATGATCTAGTCTGGTAATCCAATTTAATTGAAGGGGCCGATTATGCGGCCCTTTTTATTTTTCATTCTGTGGTGTTTGTAAAGATTTTTATACTAACCTTTGTAGTAATGTCGAACACAGGGATGGTTGGTAGAAACCATGGCTCAGCTTTTAAAATACCTGAAAGCAGATGTAGATGTAGACAGTTTACACACCCAAAATAAATGGACGCTGGTTCGCTATTTTGTCGCTTTGGGTAAAGTAATGGGCACTTTATGTATTATTTTTGGCTGTATCCCATTATGTGGTTATCTATTTGAAATTGAACCTCTATATCGCCCCTTAGAAAAAGGGCCTGCCACACATCCATCCACGGCCATACTCATCGTGCTATTGGGACTATGTATACGCAGAAAATCCTGGGGACGTAGCAATCTCGCATATTCCTGCATTATTTGGGTTGTCATTCTGCTTTCGGCGCTGCGGCTAATTGAATTGGCCGTAGGACGCCCATTACTGATTGATACATTACCGTTTTACCAGATCTCTTTATCCGAAGCCGCTCAGGGCAAACAAAATGCACAGGGCTGGAACACTGCATTAATGCTGTTATTGCTTTCGCTGGCGCTTTTTTTTCGAGGCAACAGCCAATTGATAACATCGCAAATATTGGCGGTTATCTCACTCATTTTTCCGGCCATTGCACTGACTGGTTATGCCTATGGCTTTCAAAGTTTCTTCGGTGATATGTCGTTAATGACGCTAACAAGCGGTTACTGCATGGGTATTGGCACCTTATCTCTGACGGCCAAAACCGGCGCAATAAGGGTGTTGTTATCTCCCTATGTGGGGGGGCGATTAGGGCGATACCAACTGGTGTTTGGCTGGTTAATTCCGTTTATGCTGGGTTTTCTATTAGTCAAAGCGTTGTTCTTTCAACCTGAAGGCCAGCTTGTTGGCTTATATGTGGTAATGGTATGTTGGTTCATTGCTATGCTGGTGACGGCAACTGCCATGGTCCATGAAAATATCGATAGCCGACGGAGGGTTGCAGAGAAAGCCTTGCTAAAAGCGTCAATGCAGGATGAGTTAACCAGTATCCCCAATCGACGCTGCTTTATGGAACAGGCACAAAAAGAATTCCATCGTGCAAAAAGGAAGCGTGGTGAACTTTGGTTATTGTTACTGGATATCGATCACTTCAAACAGGTCAATGACAGAGCAGGCCATCCCGTGGGCGACAAGGTGATAAAATGTTTGGCTGCACTGATTCAGCGTAATGCCCGGATTTCAGATTGCTATTGTCGTTTAGGCGGAGAAGAGTTTGCATTATTACTCTTAGATACTAATGCGTATGGAGCGATGCAGGTTGCCGAGAGGATCCGCACTGAATTTGAACAGGAAATTATTCCTGGATTTAGCCAGATATATGGTGCAGTAACGGTTTCAATCGGTATCGCAAGTAATAATCTTGCGGTTGATACAATCGAAACGCTCATTTCCAGAGCCGATGAGGCATTGTATTCTGCTAAACAGACAGGCCGGAATCAGGCGTTATTTTATGAGTTTAAAAATCCAAGTCTGGATGTGCTGCAATTAAACAGTTTTGCGGTGTCACGTATTTAACAGGTAATAAAAAAGCCAGCATTAGCTGGCTTTTTCAATGTCATCAGTAATTCAACTATTCAACTGACGTTGGCTTAGTCATTGGTGCCGTTGCCTGGCTTCTGATACTTAACAGCGCGGCGGCTTTACCAGATACCTTAACTGCAGGTCTGTGCTCATCCGCCAGTGCAGATAATTCAATCTCCACAAACTCATTCGGCAGGACCATAGGTTTTGTCATTGGCGCACTAATTGATTTAACAATTGCACGACGATAGCCTGTGAACGTCTGAGTGACAGGAGTTTCTATTTGAATTGGCTCAGCAATACTTACAGACACATCTTCCTGAGGTTCATCCGCTGTTGTTGTTTCGACAGCTTCCACTTGCTCTGGCAGGTCGCTCTCAGTTTCTTCAGTGGATTGTTGTGCAACTTCCACAACCTCTGTTGCAACAGGTTCCTGAACGACGTCATCTGCCGCACTGGCAACTGACTGAGCCTGTTCGTCAACTGATGTTTCTGTGCTTTCAACGCTTACAGTTGCAACTGGCGCGTCTACTGCTGTTGTTTCTACGTCAGTTTCAACAGGCAGCATTTCAAGTGGCAATTCACTTTGAGTCTGACCATCTTCATCTGCCACGCCATCTTCGCGCTCTTTACGACGTTTTTGTCCTGCCGCACGAATGTGACGAGGAGAGCGGCGGCTGCGGCTGCGAGTGGCTTGTTTGTCTTCACGGCCGTCATCAGTTTGGTCGTTAGTTTCATCCGCGTCAGAGGCGTTAGCTGTTTCGATGATTGGTTCAGCGATTTTGGCTTGTGCCGCGGCCTGAGCGTCTGCTGTGTCGACCTGAGTATTAGTGACTAAATTGGCAACGTTTGTGTCTAATGTATCTTCCTGGACCACCTCGGCAACCTTAGGCGCTTTTACAGGCTTTTCAGCTTGTTCAGTCACTTTGCTTGCTGCATCGATGTTATCAGGCGTTGCGTTATCTAAACGTACGCTGCGACGCTTGTCACGGCGTTTACGACGCTCAGCCACCTTCTCCTGTTTCAGGTTACCGTCTTTTGCTTCGACCGTCTGAGCTTCTACAGGTTTCTCAGCATTATCTCTTACGCGCTCGTTACGATTACGACGTTGCTTATTATCACGCTCTCTATTGCGCTCGTTACGTTCACCACGTTCACCACGATTATCGCTGCGTTTGTCCAAATTGCGCTCATCCGCAGCATTTTGGTTGCGCTCAGGCTTACTTTGGCGGCGAGTGTTACGGTTATCATCGTCTTCTCTGGCAGGTTTTGTGCGACGATTGTTATTACGCTCGTTACGAGGTTTTCTGCCATCTTGTTTACGACGCTGATCATTATTGCGGCGATTGTTACGAGTGTTTGCTTTTGGCGCTTCTTCTTCACTGGCAAATAAGCCACCGAACCACTTCGCAATTTTGCCGAATAGCGACTCCGTTTTTTGCTGAGGAGCAACGGCAACCGGTGCTGCTTTTTCAGGTGCAATAAAGCCTTGCAGGGCAGGCTTTTCTTTCTTAGCCTGAATACCCACGATTGGTTTATCAACTTCTGTATTTTGCGTTTCAACCAGCGTGACGTTATAGCTTGCCTCTGTCACAGTGTCATCAGTGCGATGACGCAGAACCTGATAGTGTGGTGTTTCCATATTTGGATTTGGAATGATCAGCAACTGCACGTCGTGTTGCTTCTCGATACCACGAATCGCTTTGCGTTTTTCATTAAGCAAGTAGGTGGCAACACTTACCGGGACCTGTGCTTCGATCTGATTAGTGTTTTCTTTGATACTTTCTTCTTCCATGATACGAAGAACAGAAAGTGCTAAAGATTCAACACCGCGTACCGTGCCATGGCCGTTACAGCGAGGGCATACGTGATGTGATGACTCGCCAAGAGAGGGACGCAGACGCTGACGCGACATTTCCAGCAAACCAAAGCGCGAAATGCGACCTAGTTGTACGCGCGCGCGGTCGTGACGAACGGCGTCTTTCAAGCGGTTTTCCACTTCTCGCTGGTGACGAACCGGGGTCATGTCGATGAAGTCGATCACCACCAAGCCACCTAAATCGCGTAAACGCAATTGACGAGCAATTTCGTCAGCAGCTTCCAGGTTTGTGTTTAGTGCCGTCTCTTCAATATCACCACCTTTGGTCGCGCGTGAAGAGTTGATGTCGATAGAGGTCAGAGCTTCTGTCGGGTCGATGACAATCGAGCCGCCAGACGGCAAACGAACTTCGCGCTGGAACGCTGATTCTATTTGACTTTCAATTTGATAATGGCTGAATAAAGGGACATCACCCTGATACAGTTTTACACGATTAGCAAAATCAGGACGTACCAAGCGAATGTGCTCAAGAGCCTGATCGTAAATGCGCTGTTTATCGATAACGATTTCACCTACATCGCGACGCAGATAGTCCCGAATTGCACGTACGATAACATTACTTTCCTGATGAATTAGGAATGGAGCAGGGCGCGAGTCTGCAGCATCACAGATTGCCTGCCAATGGGTTAACAGTACGCTTAGATCCCATTTTAATTCTTCAGGCGATTTACCTACACCGGCAGTACGTACAATTACGCCCATGCCGTCTGGTAAATCAAGCACACTTAGTGCTTCTTTTAGTTCAGTACGCTCGTCACCTTCAATTCGACGTGAAATTCCGCCGGCGCGAGGATTGTTCGGCATTAATACCAGGTAGCTACCCGCCAGGCTGATAAAGGTTGTCAGTGCTGCACCTTTTTGGCCGCGTTCTTCTTTATCAATTTGGACAATAACTTCTTGACCTTCACTGACCACATCTTTGATGTTTGGTCGGCCATCGAATTTGTAACCAGAGGGGAAATAACTACGGGCAATTTCTTTAAGAGGCAGGAAACCATGACGCTCTGCGCCATAGTCAACAAACGCAGCTTCAAGGCTGGGTTCTACACGAGTAATCGTGCCTTTATAGATATTCGCTTTCTTTTGTTCATGTCCTGGGCTTTCAATATCCAGGTCATATAAGCGCTGGCCATCTACCAGTGCAACACGCATCTCTTCTTGTTGAGTTGCGTTAATTAACATTCTTTTCATTCTATATACTCGGTTTTCCAACCGCTACAGATGAAAGAAGTGCGTCTAATTTAGGCAAAACCTGACATATTACGCAGTCTCCCGACTGGATATCTTTCAATTGTATTCACCAACGGTGGGGTCCACTTGAAACACCACCTACATCGCGGCATAACCATCATTTTGTGCCTGATGGCTCCTGCCGTTTTCCGGGACTGGTGACCTTCCCGGCAAGGTTCTATCGTTGTTCATTTTTCGATAAGGGGACTATTTCTGTTCTCTCAACAGTAACCGACCATTATCTTGCCAAATTCAATCACATTCCTTGCATCTGTCGCGATGGTTTTCATTTTATCGCGATCAGATTCGATGCTGTTTGCCATCTATACGAAACGTTACTCTCTTCGCAGTGGCCCTGGCGGTGATGCTTTTATTTCCTCACCGAAACAGAATCGTTTTAGATCAGTTCGTTATTATCTGCTTTGGGAAAGATTAATAACTGTTTAATTATCACATTAAATCACCTTATCAGGCAAGGAATTAAAATAGTCGTAGTTTACAGCGCAAATTGCGGTAAAATGCGCGCCCTATGGCTGATACATCATTTCAAAACGTACAATTTGTCACCGTTGATCCTGACCTCGAAGGGCAACGAATCGATAACTTTCTTCGCACCTTTCTAAAAGGTGTGCCGAAGAGCATGATTTATCGCATCCTGCGTAAGGGTGAGATCAGGGTGAACAAAAAGCGGGTCAAACCCGAATATAAATTACAGGCCCACGATGAAATTCGTGTGCCTCCTATCCGCGTGTCCGAAGAACCGGAAGCTCCGTCGATAAAACTGGACAAAGTAGCAACGCTCGAATCCCACATTTTGTATGAAGATGATCATATTATTGTGATCAATAAACCTTCTGGAATGGCGGTGCACGGAGGCAGTGGTTTAAGCTTTGGTGTCATTGAAGCGTTAAGAGCCCTGCGCCCGGCGGCAAAATTCCTGGAACTGGTCCACCGTCTGGATCGAGATACCTCTGGCTGTTTATTAGTAGCCAAAAAACGTAGTGCACTAAAGCACTTACATGAACAGTTACGCAGTAAAACCGTCGATAAACGCTACCAGGCCCTTGTAATGGGCGAGTGGTCTGATGCCCGACATAAAGTAAAAGCACCATTAAACAAAAATGTGCTTAAGTCTGGTGAGCGCATGGTATCCGTTCATCCAGAAGGGAAGCCTTCTGAGACGCGTTATCGTGTATTAGAGCGCTTTGAAAAGGCGACATTAGTGGAGGCGTTTCCGGTAACCGGTCGAACACATCAGATTCGTGTGCACTGTCTGCATGCCGGGCACCCCATTGCTCGTGATGACAAGTACGGAGATCAGGCGTTTGATAGTTATATTCAAGGGCAGGGATTGAATCGTCTGTTTTTGCATGCCTATCGATTAACCTTCCAGCATCCTAAAACCGAAAAGAACCTCACGGTAGAAGCTCCGTTAGATCAACAACTGTTGGCGATTCTGCGTACTTTAAAAGCATGAGATATAAAGTAGTTATCTTTGACTGGGATGGAACTCTGATGGATTCCACTCCCAAAATTGTTGCTTGTATGCAGCAAGCGGCGCGGAATACTGGCGAATCAGTGCCAGAGGCTGATGCAGTCAAACAAATAATTGGTTTAAGTCTGGCAAAAGCTGTCGAGGTCCTGTTTGGAATTCAGGATAGAGGGCGTATTGAAGCCTTAGTTGAACAGTATAAAACGGTGTTTATTCATCATGACCAGACACCTAGCCCGATGTTCGATGGTGCACAAGCCCTGTTATCTAAGTTAAGAGAAAAAGGGCATGCCCTAGCGGTTGCCACCGGTAAAGCGCGCAGAGGCTTAGAACGAGCATGGAGTCAAACGGACACTCGCGACTATTTTATTGCGTCACGTTGTGCGGATGAAGCAGAGTCTAAACCTCATCCCGATATGTTAGAGCAGTTGCTTGCGCATTTTGGGGTGTCGGTGAGCGAAGCAGTAATGGTTGGAGATACCAGCCATGATATGGGCATGGCTGAAGCCATTGGTATGGACCGAATTGCAATGACACATGGTGCCCACTCACTGCAGCAACTAATTCGCTTTTCGCCAGTGGCTATCTGTGACGATTTACAGTCGTTGGGTGATTTCCTTATAAATCTTCCAGAAGTCCAGAATTAGTTGATTCATCCGGGCTTTTAGTGGTTACGCGTAACCTATTGAAGCCCAATTTATTGCAGGTTTTTAGTCAATTGGCAGATGGTCGAGTAATTCAAAGCCCTGTAGACGCAATAGTTCCAGAAAGCCTATAAGAGGAAGCCCTATAAGGCTATTTGGATCTCTGCCCTCCATTGCTTCAAATAAGGCAATGCCTAATCCTTCGCATTTAAAACTGCCTGCACAATCATATGGCATTTCAATTTTCAAATAGTTAGCAATCTGAGTGTCAGAGAGTGATCTGAACTTTACGGTGAAAGGTTCAAGGAGAGAAAAGGTTTTACCGGTTAAACAGTTTATGACTACCAGGCCAGTATAAAAAGTGATTGACTGACCGCTAGCCTGACGTAATTGCTTAAATGCGTTTTCGAAATTACCAGGCTTTCCAACCGGCAAGTCATTCACTACCGCGACCTGGTCTGAGCCAATAATGTAACAATGTTCACCTGAGTGCGTATTTGCGATAGCATTTGCTTTTGCAAGTGCTAAACGCAGCGCCAATTTATCGCCAGCTTCTTGTGGATAGGGTGTTTCATCCACCTCAGGTGACTCGCAAGTGAAAGGGATGCAGAGCCTTTTTAACAAGGCTTGGCGGTATTTTGAGGTCGATGCTAGGATGAATTTCATAAACAACAGAAATTTAAATTTTAACTTCTTAAAATCAAAGCATAAATCCCGGCCGGATTCGATATAAAATTCTCTAAATTATTTTGACTAACTGTCGCCTAGCCATTAATATGCGCGGCCTATGCAGAAAGTAAAACTACCCAAACAAGTCGATCCGGTAAAAAGTGCCGTCAAGCGCTCTGAATATTCAGGCGTGATGATGAGCAAAGATATGCCGAGATTGGTGGAAGTAGTGTCCGGCATCGCCGACACAATCGATGTGTATTTGAAATTTGAAAAAGACGAGCAGGGTCTCACCATTTTTCATGGTACACTATCTACCTCGGTAGAACTTATCTGCCAGAGATGTAACGATTCCATGGCTCATTCTATTGATGTGTCATTTTGTTTTAGCCCAGTGCAGGGGCAGGAACAGAGTGTCCTGGATGAGCTTCCGGAAGCTTACGAGCCGGTCGAGGTTAATGACCACGGAGAAGTCAATTTACTTCAATTATTTGAAGACGAACTGATGTTATCTTTGCCCATCGTGGCCCTTCATGCAGAGGAGGATTGCCCGGTGAAAGAAGAAGATATGAGTTTCGGTGACATAGAACCGGTCGATGAGCGACCAAACCCGTTCGCGGTTTTGAAAGAACTTAAGCGAGACTAGGAGCAAAGTAATGGCGGTACAACAAAATCGTAAAACACGTTCTAAGCGTGGCATGCGTCGTTCACACGATGCACTGACAAGTGCGACTTTGTCTGTAGATTCAACATCAGGTGAGACGCATCGTCGTCATCACGTGACTGCTGACGGTTACTACAAAGGCAAAAAAGTAATCTCTAACTAAGTTTAGGGGTCACTTTGGCTAGTCTAACCTTAGCGTTAGATATTATGGGGGGCGATAACGGCCCCCCAGTTACGTTAGCAGGTGCCAAAAAGGCCTTGCTGGCGTACCCTTCTTTAAACCTTGTCCTCTGTGGGGATGAGGCTCAAATCACACCTATAGTTTCCCAATGGCCTAAAAGCTTCGCTTCACGCTATCGAATTGAACATTGCACAGAGCAAGTGTCGATGGACGATCGTCCAACTTTCGCATTGCGCAATAAACGTGATTCATCTATGCATCGGATGCTAAATCTGGTAAAGCACGAAAAGGCTGATGCATGTGTTAGTGCCGGGAATACAGGCGCGTTGATGGCAATTGCCTATTACGTCCTGAAAACGTTGCCTGGTGTAGACAGGCCCGCACTAATATCATCGCTGCCAACGGCAAGTCACCATAAGGTATATTTGCTTGATCTCGGTGCTAACGTTAATTGTGATTCTGAAATACTGTTTCAGTACGCAATGATGGGCTCTGTTTTAGCGGAGCAGGTTTCGGGCATCGACAAGCCAAGAGTCGCGTTACTTAATGTTGGCCTAGAACAAATTAAGGGCAACGATCAGGTTAAGCAAACGGCTCAAATCCTTTCTAATACCCCCGGCATTAACTTTATCGGTTATGTAGAAGGCCACGATATTTTTACTGACAAAGCAGACGTAGTGGTTACGGATGGTTTTGCAGGCAATATTGCGCTGAAATCCTGTGAAGGTTTCGCGAAACTGGTCTTACATGAAGCGAAAAGGTTGTCTAATCAAAATATTCTGACCAAGATTATGGCAAAGGTCGCCTTACCTTTGTTGCGAAAGATTTATTTACGCATGAACCCCGACCAGTATAACGGTGCGAGTTTGATAGGATTGCGCGGCATCGTGGTAAAAAGTCACGGGAATGCGAACAGCGATGCTTTTCTTTACGCAATAAAAGAAGCGATACAGGAAGTTAGCAGACAGGTTCCAACCAAGATCAAAGATAAGATCGAAACCGTTTTAATGGAGCGGCCATAATCAATGTATTCAAGAATTATTGGCACCGGGAGCTATTATCCCAGTGAGGTGCGGAGTAATGCCGATCTCGAAACTATGGTGGACACATCCGACGAATGGATCACTGACCGTACCGGGATCAAAGAACGTCGTATAATTGGTGCCAACGAAACCGCCGCTACGATGGGGGCAGAGGCCAGCCGAAAAGCACTAGAAATGGCCGATATCGACCCTAAATCTATCGATATGATTGTATGTGCCACCACCAGTGGCAGATATGCCTTGCCAAGCACTGCATGTGAAATTCAACAAGCCTTGGGCCTGGATGGTATTCCGGCATTCGATGTGGCGGCAGCCTGTGCAGGCTATTGTTACGCGCTTAGTGTTGCTGATCAGTATATTAAATCAGGCATGGCCAAACGTGTTTTGGTCATTGGGACAGATTGTTTATCTCGATTGATCGACCCGACTGATCGGACTATGGTGATTTTGTTTGGTGATGCTGCCGGTGCCACCATCATTGAAGCCAGTGAAGAACCCGGTATTTTATCTACTCATATTCATGCTGCAGGTTCATACGGAGATTTACTTCACGTAGGTAATCCAACCCGTGGTAATGAAGCTTCAGTACATGAAAACTGGGGCTCAATGAAAGGCAACGAAGTCTTTAAAGTTGCTGTTACCAAGTTGAGTGAGTTGGTGGAGCAAACCCTTGCCGCCAACAATATGCAAAAGTCTGATTTAGACTGGTTAGTTCCTCATCAGGCCAACTTCCGAATTATCAAAGCCACAGCCAAAAAGCTGGAAATGTCGATGGACCAAGTGGTTGTTACCCTTGAGCAATACGGTAACACCTCTGCTGCGACAGTACCGACAGCGTTGGATACTGCCATTCGTGACGGCAGAATTAAACGTGGACAAAATTTATTGCTGGAAGCTTTTGGAGGCGGTTTCGCCTGGGCTTCTGCGCTTGTGCGTTACTAAAAACATAGAAAATATAAAGGAAAGCTATGTCTAAACTCGCCTATGTGTTTCCCGGTCAGGGGTCGCAAGCAGTGGGTATGTTAGCCGATCTGGCTGCAGAACATTCCGTTATCCAAGACACCTTCGCAATTGCCTCACAAGCATTAGGTTATGATTTGTGGGAGTTGGTTCAAAACAACGCCGAAGGTAAGTTAAATCAAACTCATATCACTCAGCCGGCGCTGCTTACCGCCAGTGTTGCTTTGTGGGAATTGCTAAAACAGCAGGGCGCAACTGCACCTGATTATTTGGCTGGTCATAGTTTAGGCGAATATTCTGCGCTTGTGTGTGCTGGTGTATTGTCGCTGGCTGATGGTGTAAAACTAGTTGAAGCCCGTGGAAAATTCATGCAACAGGCTGTACCGGAAGGTCAGGGTGCGATGTTTGCTATTATTGGCCTAGACGACGACAAAGTTATTGCAGCATGTGAACAGGCTGCGGCTGAAACAGGTAATGTGGTATCTGCGGTTAACTTTAACTCACCTGGACAGGTAGTGATTGCAGGCGAAGCGACTGCGGCTGCAAAAGCTGGTGAGTTGTGTAAAGAAGCGGGGGCAAAACGTGCTCTACCTCTTCCAGTAAGTGTTCCTTCTCATTGTGCACTGATGAAACCTGCTGCGGATCAACTCGCCACACTGTTTGAATCAGTCTCTTTTAATGCACCTTCATTGCCTGTTGTAAACAACGTAGACGTTGCTATTTGTAATACTGCCGATGAAATTAAAGACGCCTTGATCCGCCAATTGTATAGCCCTGTACGTTGGACTGAGACAATTGAATGGTTAGCTGGGAACGGTGTTGAGATCATGTACGAGGTTGGTCCGGGAAAAGTACTTACCGGTTTAGTCAAGCGAATTAATAAAAATGTCACATCAGACGCGTTAAATACCCCGGCATCAATCGCCGAAGTAACTGCATAAGGAGAGTTAAATGTCAGATTTAGCAGGAAAAATAGCTTTAGTTACTGGGGCAAGCCGTGGTATAGGTAAAGCCATAGCTGAAAAATTAGTGGCGGACGGAGCGATAGTAATTGGTACAGCCACGTCTGAAAGCGGTGCAGCGGCGATTAGCGATTATCTTGGTGAAAAAGGCACCGGACTGGTGTTAAACGTCACTGACGATGAATCCATCAATGCTGTGCTTGAATCATTAAAAGAAAAATATGGCGATGTTGATATTTTGGTTAATAATGCAGGTATCACACGCGATAATTTGCTAATGCGCATGAAAGAGTCAGAGTGGGATGATATTTTAAACACAAATCTGACCTCTGTATTTAAGCTTTCAAAAGCTGTATTGCGCGGTATGATGAAGAAAAGATTTGGACGTATTATCAGTATTGGTTCCGTAGTGGGCAGTGCAGGTAATGCTGGGCAGGCAAACTATGCCGCCGCCAAAGCTGCCGTCATTGGATTTAGTAAATCTATGGCAAGGGAAGTGGCCTCTCGTGGTATTACTGTTAACGTAGTCGCCCCGGGTTTTATCGACACGGACATGACGAAAGCCTTGACAGACGATCAACGTGAAGCCATTTTCAAAGATATTCCTGCGAACCGCCTAGGAAGTCCACAGGAAATCGCTGCTGCTGTTGGATTCCTGGCAAGTGAAGGTGCAGCGTATATCACAGGTGAAACCTTGCACGTGAATGGCGGCATGTACATGAATTAACCACTTGTCGACAAATGTTCGTTAAAGTAGCAAATTGTAGTTTTAGTAGGCATTTGTCGATAAGTATTTGAACCTTGGGTGGTTTGACCAGGAAATTAGTTGATTCTTGCGCTTGCAAGGGCAAAATTTGCTGAATAAACTACTCGAAAATCAATATCTAGCGACTTTATTAAGGAAAACTAGAATCATGAGTAACATTGAAGAACGCGTAAAAAAAATCATCGTTGAACAACTGGGCGTTAAAGAAGAAGAAGTAAAGTCTGAAGCCTCTTTCGTTGATGACCTGGGTGCTGACTCTCTGGACACAGTTGAGCTGGTAATGGCTTTGGAAGAAGAATTCGATACTGAAATTCCTGACGAAGAAGCCGAGAAGATCACGACTGTTCAGTCTGCAATCGACTACATCAACGCTCACAAAGACGCGTAATCTTATTCAAAATTAACGGCTCGTTCAGAGCCGTTTTCATTTCACACAGTATTTAAGTTGTATAATGCGGAGGCCCTGTGTCTAAACGTCGCGTTGTAGTAACCGGTCTTGGCATGCTCTCTCCGTTAGGTAATGATGTCTCAACGACATGGAGCGCCATCCTGGAAGGAAAAAGTGGGATAGGGGAGATTACCCTGTTTGACACCACTGGATTCTCAACAACTTTTGCCGGCGAAGTCAAAGACTTCGACGTAGAAGCTTATATCCCTAAAAAAGAAACCAAAAAAATGGATCGTTTTATCCAGTTTGGTATTGCAGCCGCGAAACAGGCCCTGGCGGATTCGGGCCTGGCAGTCACAGCTGATAATGCTGATCGGATTGGCGTTGCTATTGGTTCGGGTATAGGCGGTTTGGGATTAATCGAAGAAAACCACACTAAACTAGTGGATTCTGGCCCCCGCAAGGTATCGCCATTCTTCGTTCCTGCGACTATCACAAACATGATTTCTGGCTTCCTGTCGATCATGGAAGGCTTAAAAGGCCCTAATCTGAATATCGTTACAGCCTGTACTACCGGCGTGCACAATATCGGTGTGGCAGCACGTACCATTGCGTATGGCGATGCAGATGCTATGTTGGCAGGTGGGGCTGAAGCCTCAATCACACCGCTAGGTATTGCTGGTTTTGGCGCTGCGCGCGCTCTTTCTACGCGAAATGATGCGCCTCAGCAGGCAAGTCGCCCATGGGACAAAGACAGAGATGGTTTTGTCATGGGCGAAGGTGCGGGTGTGGTTATGCTGGAAGAATATGAGCATGCTGTTGCCCGTGGCGCAACTATTTATGCTGAGCTGATTGGCTTTGGCATGAGTGGTGATGCTTACCATATGACATCTCCACCTGAAAATGGTGAAGGTGCCGCAGCTGCGATGGCCCATGCGTTAAAAGACGCAGGTATTACAGCATCGCAAATTGGTTACGTAAATGCTCACGGTACATCTACGCCAGCCGGGGATGTAGCTGAAGTATCTGCAGTAAAATCTATCTTCGGTGACGCAGCGAAAGAGGTATTGGTAAGTTCAACCAAGTCGATGACGGGGCACTTACTAGGTGCAGCTGGCGCAGTTGAGGCAATCTTTACGATTTTAGCCTTACGCGATCAGATTGCGCCGCCTACTATTAACTTGGATAACCCTGGTGAAAACTGTGATTTGGATTTTGTACCAAACACAGCTAAATCAGTCACCATGGAATACGCTCTGTGTAATTCTTTCGGTTTTGGCGGCACTAACGGCTCATTGTTGTTTAAAAAGTCATAGTAGTATTGGGTTAAACCAGTAAACCTAATGTAAAAAAGCGGACTTATGTCCGCTTTTTTGTTTGCTCCCACATTGCTGTGTATTTATACAGTTTCAAGGCGTTTGTCTAGTTTTTGACAACTCATAGACATCATGTCCAATTTTATCGATACAGCTTGAGCATGTACCTCTAAGACGTTATAACAGAAGAATATTTTTAAAAGACAAAATATTTACCGGATACTATCGGACAAAATGTCCGTATTTATCTGGACATTTTGTCTATGAATAAATTGTTATGTAGCTACAGGGAAATATGCAGTATCTAGTTAATTGGAAAGCATTATTCAAGGACCTATTTAAAAAGCTTGTAGCTATTTTAGGTAGCATATTTATGGCTTTATCAGTCTTAGAATTCGTAAATAGTGATTATGAATTTGGTAAGGCTTTCAAGCATATTGAAATGTTCCACATTCCGATAATTGTTGCAGTTATTATTGTGGCTTCTTTTTTATACGCTTTAATCGTTTCATTGGCTTCGAAATTTTCAGCTATAACAATAACTGACAAAGAGGTTTTAGGTCGTAACTATTTTGGGTTTAAAAAAGCTATACCTTTTGCTCAAATAACTAAGGCTTATCACCATAATGATCGTGGGTTTGAGAGCATAGTGCTATTTGGTGGTAGTTTTTTAAACAGTATTTACTTTCCAGTGTTTCTAATAGAAATTGATAGTGCTGTAGAGAGACTAAAGCAAGAAAACATCACTATTGAAGATTAGCTACATAACAAAAAAATTAAGTTACTCGCTCCGCTCGCTGGGACAGTAACACATGGGCGCTGTCGCTTCGCTCCGATTTTAGCCCATGTATTACTGCCCCTTATTTGGATGTTAGTCAGCTTGTCCTTACAGCTTCAAAAATTCAGTTCAAAGTTGGGTTTTAGGGCAGGGTTGTTTCAGCAGGTTGTTTCGTAAAGTCGGCATTTTCTGCCAATCACACCACTAGGTTTCCTACCGGGGTCCTCTCTGCTAACCATCTGTTCTTGGTAAATAAAAATACCTGTTGTTGTTTCCAACTGCGCTAGGTTGTTTTAAAGTGGTTTTATTAATTTAAACAACACACTACGCATTGGCAGTGTTGGCGGCAAGCCGCGACAGGTCATCGTAGCTGCTAACAAACAAATGTTCCGGACAAAAACTCGCTGCGCGGTTTTTGCCGCAAATTTGGACGTTATGTGCAAGAGAGGATAGATAGCTAAGTGGCACTCGATGGAGTTGTGGATTTGATAGAGGTTGTCGCTCGATTCTTTGGTCGCATAGCCTCAGAAGTGTTGGTCGAATTTCTATGCAGAGGAATTGGCTATCTTCTCTGTCGAAAATTCAAGAGAGGCATAAATCCAGATGGATTTACAGTGTTAATTGTTGGCTTATTATTTTGGGTAATTGTTGTAGTTTTGGCATTCATAACGTACGACACACTAGTTCAACAAATAGAAATTGATAAGTGCTTAGATAGCGGTGGCAGTTTTAATTATCAAGCAAAGGAATGCAGCAATGGCTAAAGGTCGCAGCAGCTTTGCACATAACAAACCAAGGCAGTGGGACTATTTCTCGCTGCGCTCAAAATAGCCCCTGCTTGGGGCGTTAGAAGTTGCTATGAAATATATCGATGGAAAAAGCTCACAATTAGGTGACTGCATTCTTATTGGTGGTCAATATCAAGGTAGGGTCGTAGCAGACATAGACAGATCAGAATATTCTAATCACTGCTCAAAAGAACAGTGGGCTTATTTAAAATCAGGCATTTTGGTCGACACTGATTTTGGTGGCTTAGTACATTACAAGCAAGATGATCTATTCTCTGAAACTATCGAGTTAATATCGCGTGCATAAGCAACTTCTAACAAACCAAGGCAGTGGGACTATTTCTCGCTGCGCTCAAAATAGCCCCTGCTTGGGGCGTTATACGCTTTTGAAACTATGAGTCTTGAACAAGAAAAAATAGCGGCTTGTGAACATGCCAAAGCCTTGTTAAACAATAACTCTCTCTTTATTGACAGAGTTACCGAGCTATCTTACATCGGTAATAGAATATATGGGCAATGCTGGGAAACTGAGTTTCATGTTTTTGGTTTAATCGCCTCAGAAGCTGATCATTTACCTTTGGAAAAAGTTAGACCGTTATGCTCCAAAGATTTCTTAGAAAAATCAGACAAGGAAGTATCAGAGCTAATAGATTTTTACTCGCAAGACGTTGGAAATGCTTGCAAGGCAATATTAAGCAAATTCAGTAACGTATAACAAACCGCTGTAGTCGGTCGCAAGCTCCCTGGGACAATAACACGTGGGCTCAGTCGCTTCGCTCAAATTTTAGCCCACATGTTATTGCCCCTAAGCGGGGTGTTATGCAGCACATAAAATTCATCACAGCTGGATGTTTATACATGCTGTATATTGCACTGTATGAAAAATAAGCGCATAATTTAGACTCCATGTTGAAAAAGGGTGAAGTTATGCAGATTCAAGCAGCGGTTATCAAAGAGCAAGGCGTTACTTTTGCGGTCGTTATCGTTAAAAAGCACGTTTTAGATAGTATCCAGCAGAGTCAACAAGCAGTACAAGAATTCTCCTTCGTGTTTCCTGGTATGCCAATTGTTTTAATGGCGCAGGATTCTAGAGGCAGGCCAACATACAAGGGTAGGCAAGATCTTGCTAAATTTTTGGCTAATCTTCACATAAGCCAAATACCATGGCGCAATTATTCAGTTAATGCTGCATAACAAACAAATTATGGCGTGCGCCAAGGCGCACTGGGACGCAAACACGCAGGCGGCTTCGCCATTATCGCCTGCATGTTCGCGCCCCATATTTGGGCGTTAGGTGCTTGGAGTAAATTTGAAGCTACTTTTCAAGATATTGATCGCAATTGCAGTAGAAATAGCGCTTCTTTATCCAATCACATCAATGTTTGGTACATGCGCTATATATCCCCTAGAAGATTTGTTTTTTGCCATTTATTGGCCTGGGGCGCAATGGTTGCTCTATCAGGGATTCAATCATTTTTGGGCCACGTTTTTAGTTGTAGCAATTCCAAATAATATAATTTTTGGTTTGGTAATATTGCTGGGTACAAGATCGAAAATGAAGTTAAAGACGGTTGTTTAGGGTGGTGTTTTGCATAAAGCCGCACCTAACAATCCAAGGCAGTGGGACTATTTCTCGCTGCGCTCAAAATAGCCCCTGCTTGGGGCGTTATGTGCAAGAGAGGATAGATAGCTAAGTGGCACTCGATGGAGTTGTGGATTTGATAGAGGTTGTCGCTCGATTCTTTGGTCGCATAGTCTCAGAAGTGTTGGTTGAATTTCTATGCAGAGGAATTGGCTATCTTATCTGTCGGAAATTCAAGAGAGACATAAATCCAGATGGATTTACAGTGTTTATTGTTGGCTTATTATTTTGGGTTATTGTTGTAGTTTTGGCATTCATAACTTACGACACACTAGTTCAACAAATAGAAATTGATAAGTGCTTAGATAGCGGTGGCAGTTTTAATTATCAAGCAAAGGAATGCAGCAATGGCTAAAGGTCGCAACAGCTTTGCACATAACAAACCAAGGCAGTGGGACTATTTCTCGCTGCGCTCAAAATAGCCCCTGCTTGGGGCGTCAGTTGCCAAAAGGAATTTGCAATGTCCGATGATAATGTAAGAATGCTGCACAATCAGTTGGTAACATCGCAGCATAAATATATTTATTTTCTATTAGCTGTCGCAGCTTCTGCAATTGCATTTAGCACGCAGGCAACTAAAGATATGGAGTTAGAATATTCTCTTATTCCTCTTGGTATTGCCGTGCTTTGTTGGGCTTTTAGTTTCTTTTGTGGTTGCAGGACGGTCCAGTATGACAATTCTAACACTGTAGCGAATATCGACCTCCTCAAAGTTGAGCGAGGCGAACATGAAGAGTGTGGAAATAACCCTGCCCATATTTCAGCTGCGTCTCAAGGGATTAGGCAGGCGTATGCTTCAAACCAAGCTGCTCAAAATAGTCACTCAAAGTGGCAGTTCAGATTTTTAGTAATAGGTGGCATCTTGTTTATTGTCTGGCACATATTAAAAATGTGGTTAAGGACAACTGGCAACTAACAAACGCATTAACACTCGCTGCGCTCGCTAGGGACAAAAACACGTAGGCCCCCTCGCTTCGCTCGTCATTATAGCCTACGTATTTTTGCCCGTTATGCGGGCGTTAGCAGTACAGGGAGTTTTGTGAAAACTAACGAAGCTAGACCACTATTCAGAGTTCTTTCATTCTTTATTGCAATCTTAATGTGGGCTGTTTGTGCCCTAACATTAATTTCCATTTATGAAAGCGGTCCAGGTAAGTATCAAAACTGGGAATTGGCAATTGGTATGTTCTTAGGTGCTGTGTCTTTTTCCTACGTGGCCATAGCAGGCTACATGCCTAAATTGCTTCTTAGGCTATTTAGTCACGGTGGTTTAGTAGCTGACGATAAAGATTTAAGGTAGCGTTTGGTGGCAATACACTGCTAACAAGCGTATGTTGATCAGCCACTTCGTGGCTTTGGACCTCCTTTCAGTCGGCCCCAAATACGGGCGTTAGTTTTTTAGAGGACTCTATGAGTATTTTTGTTAAATTGAGCATGTTAGGAGTTGTACTTTTTTTATCTGGTTGCGCCAACATGATTGGATTTACTGGCGCAGATGCGGGTACGAGAGTTGGTGGTTGGGTGGAATATAATGTTAATCACCCAGGGTTAACCATCAAAATCATGGAACCCTACAGCGAGGAGCTTATGCCTATTTCCACTGTAGGTAAAACATCACCTTCACCTTTGAGACATACCGTAATATTCGGCACACAATCTAGTCAACATAAGTTGGAAATTGTTGGACGGTACCGTAAAGAGCTGTATCTGGACAATAAATTTTACGGTACAGTGTGGCTTGGCGATGTCTTAATTCGCGATGGCAATCTTTTAATTGATGACAAATTGGTTGCGGCAGTTGAAAACTAACAAGTTGCTTAATTTCGTTCCGGCCACAAACAGTGTGGCCTCCACGGGACTGCCTACGCTTTGCTGCGGCAGCCCATTAGCAAAGCGTTAGCAGTCTGTTCCTTACTGCCTTAAAAAATCAGTGCAAAGTTGGGTTTTAGGGCAGGGATGTTTCAGCAGGTTGTTTTGTAAAGTCGGCATTTTCCGCAAATCACACCACTAGGTTTCATGCCGGGGCTCTCTCTGCTAACCATCTATTCAAGGTAAATAAAAACACCATTGGTTGTTTCCAATCCCGCTAGGTTGTTTTACAGTAGTTTTATTAAATTAATCAAAGCACTACGGTTTGGCAGTGTTGGCGGCAAAGCCGCGACAGGCCAGTGTAGCTGCTAACAAAAAAATGTTCCGGACAAAAACTCGCTGCGCGGTTTTTGCCGCAAATTTGAGGCGTTAGACAGCCTGTCCTTACAGCATCAAGAAGACAGCTCAAAGTTGGATTTTAGGGCAGGGTTGTATCAGCACGGTTTATTCGACTTCCCACCAAATCCGGTCTTTTATTTTTCCTGCGCCTTCTGCCGCGTCTTTCTTCGTAAAAGTGCATCTAAGGTAAACAAAAATACCGTTCGCTGTTTCAAACTACGCTAGGTTGTTTTAAAGTGGTTTTATTAATTTAATCAAAGCACTACGCATTGGCAGTGTTGGCGGCAAAGCCGCGACAGGTCGTCGTAGCTGCTAACAAACAAATGTTCCGGACAAAAACTCGCTGCGCGGTTTTTGCCGCAAATTTGAGGCGTTAGCAGTCTGTTCCTTACTGCCTTAAAAAGTTAGTTTAAAGTTGGTTTTTAGGGCAGGGTTGTTTCAGCAGGTTGTTTCGTAAAGTCGGCACTTTCTTCAAATCACACCACTAGGTTTCCCGCCGGGGTTCTCTCTGCTAACTATCTGTTCGTGGTAAATAAAAACACCATCTGTTGTTTTCAACTGCGCTAGGTTGTTTTACAGTGGTTTTATTAAATTAAACAACGCACTACGGTTTGGCAGTGGTGGCGGCAAAGCCGCGACAGGTCGTCGTAGCTGCTAACAAAAAAATGTACCGGACAAAAACTCGCTGCGCGGTTTTTGCCGCAAATTTGGACGTTATATGCCTTTCGGAATCCAGCGTATTAATACTTGCTGAGGTAGTGTCAATGGATCATCAAAATGAACATAAAAGTTATTTGGTGCAGCTAATTCTCAACATCATTTTCGGACCTTTGGGTTTGTTTTACTCTAGTAAACTGTATGGAATAGTATTCTCAATCACAATTCTCCCAACTATCATGGTGTTTGGTTTCGGTATCATCGTAGGTTGGCCTATTTCTATCATTGTCGGCATCACAGCTGTAGGTGATTACAATAGGCAGCGCAGTTTAAGTCGGCTAAAGTACAAAAGTGTTAAGTCAGGGACTTGAGGTGGCGGCATATAACAAACCACTCAAGTCGCTCGCTGGCTCGCTGGGACAGTAACATATGGGCTCTGTCGCTTCGCTCGTATTTTAGCCCATATGTTACTGCCCCTTAGTGGGGTGTTATGTACTTAAGGGAATATGAACCTTTTATTTGTTTGTTCAGAAAATAGATTGCGTAGTCCTACAGCCGAAGAAGTATTCGCTGAATATGATGGTGTGAACGCTATCGGCTGCGGCACAAACTTAGATGCTGAAACACCTATATCTGGTGATCTCATCGAATGGGCTGATGTTATTTTTGTAATGGAAAAGTCTCACAAAAATAAAGTATCAAAAAAATATAAGGAACTGCTTCAAGGTAAAAAGTTAGCCTGCTTGGATATACCAGACAATTATGACCGTATGCAGCCAGAGCTGGTACGGCTGTTAAAAAATAAAGTGCCACGGTATGTGCGGTTGTAATCGGCACGTACATAACAAACCAAGGCAGCGGGACTATTTCTCGCTGCGCTCAAAATAGCCCCTGCTTGGGGCGTTAGGGCTCTTGGAGCTTACGAATGAAAGCCAGTGATTTAATGAAAAAGCTAGAAGCTGATCCTGAATACCAGGCGATGCGTAAGCTTAAAGACAAAGAGCTTGAGGAAAAAGCTGCAATTCTGGCAGAGGATGAGCGTGGTTTAATTGAAGAGCTGAGCGCACTTGGTTATGAAATCGAATCGGTATGGGATTTCGTCAATGCCGATAATCGCTATGAGTTTTTAAGTAAATTTAGCGGTAGCTATAGCAGGGCCTATTCAATATTGGTGAATCACCTCGCTGTTGAGCATCATCCGAGAATTAGAGAGGGCATCATTCGCGCTCTTACAGAAAAAGACGCAAATGAAGTGGCCTCTGAAGCTTTACTAACTGCCTTTTACCAAGAGCAAGACGCAAACTTAAAGTGGGTGTTGGCAAACGCTTTGCGTACCGTATTAACACGTTCTCAAAAAGCGAAGCACCCTGAATACAAAGCTGTTTTCAATGGCAAAGGTCAGCCCTAACAAGTGCAGGTTGCATCGCCAAAGCTGCGCTTTGGCTGGACCTCCGCTTCGCTGCGGCCGCAACTGCAGGCGTTAAGTTTACGAGGCATCGAGGATGTTGCAATTAAAAGAGCCATGGGATGAGCCCGTTAATCCAACCGCCTTGGAAGCTGAGTTGAATCGAGAGCTTCATTCATCAAGTTACTTGTACAAGCTCAAAGGGCAGTTCAAAGCAGTTGCAAAGAATGAGAGTAGCGATGATGTTATCTTCGAGATAAGAGAAATGGGGTATGTGTTGGTGCATCTAACATGGTCGCAAAACGAGCCTAGTGCCAATTACCCAAAGTATAAAATGCTAGCAAAAGCCACTGATGCGCAGGCCGTAATAGATAATGACCATGAGTGCTACTAAATATAAAAACTTAACAAGGCCAGGCACGATCGCCCCTACGGTGCTGGCGGCGTTAGCAGTTCATTCCTTACTGCCTTAAAAATTCAGTTCAAAATTGGGTTTTAGGGCAGGGTAGTTTCGGCAGGCTGTTTCGTAAAGTCGGCATTTTCCGCTAACCACACCACTAGGTTTCCTAACGGGGTCCTCTCTGCTAACCACCGGTTCAAGGTAAATAAAAACACCCGTTGTTGTTTTCAATCCCGCTAGGTTGTTTTACAGTGGTTTTATTAAATTAATCAAAGCACTACGCATTGGCAGTGGTGGCGGCAAAGCCGCGACAGGCTGGCGTAGCTGCTAACAAACCAAGGCAGTGGGACTATTTCTCGCTGCGCTCAAAATAGCCCCTGCTTGGGGCGTTATGTAGTCAATGGGATATTGTGCAAATGGAACTAGATGAAATTGCAATAAAAAATTCGAGTTGGACTTGGAATAAGCTTCGTGAAGCAAGAGCTCTTGATTTTCAAGTCGGAGAAGAGTCTCTTACGGATTTTGTTGTGTTGAACATCAAAAAATGGGGCGTAGGTAAAATATCTATCGATACATTTACAAGACACGCTGAATCCCTAAACGGGGCTGATTGGGAATGGTGGTTTTCGGGACCCAGTGGTAAATGGTTAGGGATGAGAGTCCAAGCTAAGGTATTAAATCTTGCATCTGAAAAATATGAGCATTTACACCATAAAAATAAACATGGGTCTCAAGTTGATTTATTAATTAAAGATGCGAGTAAAAATAAGCTAATACCGTTGTATTGCATGTATACCAATTGGGATCCTAAAAAATACAAAGCAAATTGGAACTGTCAAAGTTACAAGCCAACCGTTCGGCATTACGGCACAGCCATTCTCAGTCCACAAGAAGTAAAAAAATTACAATCTAATAATGAAACTCGTCTTTCTTCCGTTATTAAATCATTGAAACCGATGCACTGTATCTTTTGCTGTTCAGGTTTCGGAGGTAAAGAATTACCCGAACGTGCTCTAAGTTGGTTAGCAGGCATGGACTTAATTAGTGAAATGGAAACAAACTCAGCAGAAGAATACTTACGGGATTATCCTCCATATTACGTAAATCAGCTTTTAGAGGGCGAACTGGAAAATGATTTCATTGATCTCCATGATGAACGCCTCAAAAGGGTCACTGTATTTAAAGAGTTAAACTGCGAGTAACTACATAACAAACGCTTCAACCAAGGACGCAAAAAGCTTGGCTTGCGTCACTTCGTTCCTAATTTTAGCCAAGCCTTTTGCGCCTGTTAAGCGGGCGTTAGCTTCCAAGGAGGACATCGAGAATATGAAGTTTTCTCTCTATACATTCATTGCCATAGCTCTGTGCTGTAACAGTGCTTTAGCGAAAACAAGCCAGCTTTTTTTCCTCCAGCAATTAGAGCCAGGCCATATCGTCTATGCATCCATTATGTCCAATGGTGAATCTGCAATTGCTAATGTTGCAGGAATGGGGGCATCGAATATTAAAAAAGACATTGAGATTGATCAGGTTTTATTTAGCAAATTATGGAACATCGTATCTTCGGAGGAATTCTCTGGTTATTTATTTGAGAAAGGTAGTGTTGACGATTTAGCTAACCCAAGTTTCTACACAATCAGTCTGCGAGTAGATAGCTCTGATAAAACCTATTTTAGAATACCAATAGATGATACTTCTGAATCTGCGAGAATCTTGGTATCTACAATACAAGGACTAATTGGATCAGGAAGCTAACAAGCCAAGGCCGTGGGACTATTTCTCGCTGCGCTCAAAATAGCCCCTGCTTGGGGCGTTATGCGATCTTGAAAGTTCAAAGGAATGATTATCAAAGCTCTAATTAAAATGTTCAGTGATGTTCGCGGTATGCCTCCATTATTTTGGTTCCAACACCGCCTTAATTCATTAACTTATCTTGCTGTTCTTTTGTTTGCGTTTTGGCCTTGGCCTGGAGCAACCTATTCGTTAAATGGACGTGATTTAACATATTCAGAATTTTGGTATACAGGTATGGCCCCAGCTTTTTTGGGTTTTAGTGTTTTAATGGTTTTTATATGTATGTCGACTGTCCAACGAAAACGTATTGGTCTTTGGGGAGCATTCTTATATTGGTCTTTAATTGTTGGATTACTTAGCTTTTACAGTGTGACTGGGGTAGTAGTTGGTAGTGTAATAATATCTTTTTGGGGGTGGTATGTTTTCTTTAATCCCAAGCTTAGGCTTTATTTTGCTTCGGTTAGCGCATAACAAACCACTGTAGTCACTCGCTTGCGCTCGTTGGGACACAAACACGTTGATTCCCTTCGCTGCGCTTCGTATTTTAGCCAACGTATTTGTGCCCCTAAGTGGGGCGTTAGGCATCACGGAATGAGCACTAAGCTAAGCAACCTGTTTCTAGCATTTGCTGTGATATTAACGATTGTCACGTACGAGCTTTATTGGAATTTCGGCTTAACTTCTATATTTGGCGAAGCCTATCGATGGCTAATGAGCCCTTTTGTACCTTACCAGGGTGTTGTGGTTGGTCCCGATGAGGTCTTATTGGTGGAGGAGCATTTTGCGCTGGGTGCTATTGCTGTCTCCGTTCTCATGCTTGCTATTTGTGCTTATTCAGAAATAAGGCGTATTGTTAACCATGGCAGATCTTTACATGCAGCAAGAGTATTGTCCCTTTCGTTTGCTGCTTTAATGGCGAATATTCAGCTTTTCTGGTGGCAATTGTGATGCCTAACAAGCCGCTCAAGTTAGCCAGCTTAGCTGGCGGGACAAATTTTCGCGGGCTGGCGCTTCGCGCAAGTATAGCCCACTTAATTTGCCCCTTGGCGGGGCGTTATACATCAAGGAAGGTTATGCGTACGGTATTATTGTTCTTACTCTTATTCAGCGTAAAAGCTCTCGCATGCGGCAAAGAAGTTAAAGAGTTCTTTCCTTTCTCAGTAGAAATAATTGAAAAAACCGAACCCAGCCAAATACTTAAGGTATTTGAGATATTGTCGCCAATACAGAAAGGCGATACTTTTCTAAGTAGTATTAGTGCTAAATTAGATGATGAATTTGAATTAGCTTTAGATATACATGAAGACTTCAGTTACATCGGTGATTATTACCGCTCTTACCTTAGCGTTGCTAGTAAACACGTAGACAATATAGAGATTATTTTGTCTTACAACACTACGAAGAGAGATAGGTCAGACATGATCTTATGTGCTAATTGGACCGTGTATAAATTAACTGAACTCCTTAGCTTCGCGCCGGCGAAGGCTGCACCATCACAACTTCCTCCACCAAGAACACCTACTGAGAGTTAGGTGGAAATTGATGTATAACAAGTTAAATCATCGGAAAACCACTCGCAGCGCTCTTGTTTTCCGCTGTTCAAAGCGTTAGCCACTTATGAAAAAGCCTAAGATTTCTCAAATTAAACGAACTAACAATTTTGCTGCGGAAGGTCCCTCTTTAAGCCGTTCTGTAGACCTTTTATCTAACGCTGTATTTCACGGTGTCATTTTCCTCATTATAGCTATCGCATTTTTTGTGATGACTTTCCCAACAGAAAAAAATGCAGGGTTTGCTGTGGCAACTCTTATTTTATCAACGCTATTTGGTTTTTTAATGTTTAAGTTGCAATTTCGTGGGACTAATACGGTCGTTTTGCAATCGGATGAATTTCGTGAAGCCTTAATAAAATACCTTAAGAAGTTAGACTTCATAACTCATTATGACAACAAGCAATTTACCGCTGCTCAATATACAAAACTCGGGAACTATATAAACGACGACTTCTATGCAATATATTTAGAAAATAGTGTTTTGTTATTTTGCATCAGTTATCGACCTTTTCCATTTTCATTGATGAGATCTAGAAGGATCATCAAGGAAGTATTAAATGAAGTGTCAGTGGCTAACAAACCGCTGTAGTCGCCCGCGGGCGGGCTGGGATACACGTAGGCTCAGTCGCTTCGCTCCAATTTTAGCCTGCGTATTTGTGCCCCAAAGTGGGGTGTTATGTGCCTCATAAATATTAAAGGTTTTAAAAAGGAAAAGTTAAAATGGAATTTGGTTCAAACGACCTAATGATGGCAATAGGCCAATGGTCATATCTTTATGTTGTGGTCACGATACTCATTCATATTGCATTTAGTGCGGCGACGTTCAACGATGCACGACATTTAAAAAAGAGTGGGGAACAACTCGCTTTTGTCGGGCCAGTGGTGTGGTCTTTTGCAGTGTTAGTTGGCGGCGTTTTTGTTGCCTTGGCATATTGGGTAATGCATCACTCAACATTTAGGCAGTAATTAGCTTTAGTAAAATCGCATAACAAAGCGCTTAAATTGCAGTCCGCTGGGATGGTCTGCTTGGGCACAAACACGCGGGGCACTTTGCTATTATGCCCAGCGTGTTTGCGCTCCTTAGCTTGGTGTTAAATACTCAGGGAAGATCATGCTGGAAGTATCATGTCACTGCGGCAATATCATAATTGAAGCTAAACAGGCTCTCGACTCTGTTACAAGCTGCAACTGCTCTATTTGCCATAGACTTGGTGCACTGTGGGCCTATTATTCGGCTGAAGATGTCTCTATTCATGTTCACGGAAGATCAACAAAATATCGTTGGGGTCGGCAATTGCGTACTTTTCATTCATGTCCTATTTGTGGCTGTACGGTTCATTACACGCAGATACGAGACGATGGTACTTATCGGGTTGCAATCAATACTCGTATGGAAACGTCCGGTATTTTTTCAAACGCTAAGGTAAGGTTCTTTGATGGTGCAGTTACTTTTAAATATATTTAGCCAAAGCGCACTTAACAGTCCGCAGCAATCGCTCACAGGAACTTCCAGAACGTTTTACTTATTTGGCCGCCCTTGTGTGAGTCGTTATGATTCAAAAGCAGCCCGTTGGCTCAACTAGATTTCTATACCAATAGCGCAGATATTCTTGCGTCTTCCCATATTGAGGACAATCACGGTGAGCTCTTTGTACGTGGTTGGTGGAAATCAGTTACATCTACACCATTTGTAAAAACCTTTAAATTGGACCCTAATGTTGGTAAGTATTACCAGTCACTAGAAGCAATGGAGACTTTTCAATTCATACAGGGTAGGCCACATGATTTAGTTGAAAATGCGCTTAATTTGCGTCGTTTCACCCATTGGAATGAAAAAGGCGTGCGTCAAGGTGCTCATTTCGCTGAAAGTGATATCAACAAAGTGAATTGGGATGGGTTCAAAAGTCTTTCCGATAATATTCATAGGCATCTTCGAAACAGAATGTTTCACGCTAGGCTGTTCAAACGCCCAATTTTGAAAGGGGCATACTCTGATTTGAAAACCGGTGGTAAATTATTTTGACAGTCGGAAGTTTGCTCTCTTGGCTCCATGGAAATTGAATCATAACAAACGCAGTAACTCGTTCCCTGATGGCGGCGTGATACGGCAAAAGGATTTGGAGATTGTATGTCTTATCGAACTATAAATAGTAAAGTGGCTAGCCTTTGGTTTTCACTTGCTTTCGTAGTCTTTATATTTATTCCGTTTTCACTTCACCAAAAAGAGACGGCCTTTGCTTCTCCCGCGCTTACAGGCCTCTGTTTATTACTTGTTTTGATGGGCAGGCAAAGAACATCAAAGTGGCAATTAGCGGATGAAAAGTTTAATACCATTATGAGGAATGTTGGTTTAACAACGAGTCTTTTAGCTTGTTTAAGCATAATACTCGGAGTTATTAACTAGCATGCTGTATAACAAAACGCTTAAGTCGCAGTCCGCTGGGGTGGTCTGCTTGTGCACAAACACACAAGCGCTTGGTAATTTTTGCAAATGTCTGTCCCCACAAACGAAACGTTATGCGTAAGGTGACTCAGAATAAAAATGAATGTTCATAAGCTTCTTGGTATCGAATTACCCATTATTCAAGCACCTATGGCTGGCGTACAAGGGCATGCACTTGCCATTTCAGTATCAAACGCAGGTGGTTTAGGTTCGCTTCCATGTGCCATGTTAAGCACGGAGGGCTTACGCAAGGAATTGTCGCTTATCAGGAGCCAGACGACAAAGCCGTACAATGTGAATTTTTTCTGTCATGTTCCCCCAGAGCCTGATAAGCCGGCGGAACGAGAATGGCTAAAAACTCTCTCTCCATACTTTGATGAGTATGGCATTGATGAGACTACGATAACCTCGCAATCGGGACGCTTGCCCTTTAGTGCTGAGGCCGCAGATGTGCTTGAGGAGTTCAGGCCGCCTGTGGTGAGTTTTCACTTTGGTTTGCCCGAACTTAAATTACTTGAACGGATAAGAGGATGGGGTGGAAAAATCCTGTCTACGGCAACTACTGTCGATGAAGCTATTTGGCTGGAGGAGCACGGTGTAGATGCCATTCTTGCTCAAGGTAGCGAAGCGGGTGGGCATCGTGGTTTCTTTTTGACAAAAGATCCTGACACCCAGGTCAGCACCATGGCTTTGATTCCGCAGATAGTGCAGGCGGTAAACGTCCCTGTGATCGCCGCAGGTGGCATTGCAGATGCAAATGGTGTAAATGCCGCGCTTGCGCTGGGGGCGAGTGCTGCACAGATAGGCACAGCCTATATGTTGTGTCATGAAGCGACCACATCACAAGTTCATCGAGTGGCCCTGAAAAGCAATTCTGCTCGTGTGACCGCGCTGACCAATTTATTCAGTGGTGGTTTGGCTCGTGGGATCGTAAATCGTTTAATGTGTGAATTAGGGCCAATAAACCATGCTGCGCCTGAATTTCCGCTTGCTTCATCCGCCATTGCTCCGCTACGCGCAAAAGCTGAAAGCCTCGGTCGTGGTGATTTCTCACCATTGTGGGCAGGGCAAAACGTAAGCGGCTGTAAGGAGATATCTGCTGCGGCTCTTACCAGAGAATTAGCTGGGTTATAACCATATGATTGCGATATAGGAGTTGGACATGAAAGAACATTTGGGTAGCTGTCATTGTGGCGCGGTTAAATTTACTGTGTTGGCACCATTAAATATTGAGGTGACTGAATGCAACTGCTCTATTTGTTCTAAGGCGGGTTATCTGCATTTGATCGTTCCCGCCGACAGGTTCAGGCTGCTTCAGGGCAAAGACAATCTGACCACATACACTTTTAATACCGGCACAGCACAGCATCTGTTTTGTAAAACCTGTGGCATTAAAGCGTTTTATGTTCCGCGCTCTCATCCCGATGGTTACAGTGTCAACCTGCGTTGTCTGGAGCGGGATGGCTTTGAGACTATTGGCATCAAGGCTTCTAACGGTAAAGAATGGGAAACGCAATATCCTTTGGGCAGGGGCAGTTTTACCTAAGTTATTGGTGCTAAGCCCTTGTAAATAAAACAAAGCCTGTTAGCCTCTGGCGACAGGAATATGTGATTTAGACCCACCCATGATTATCGATACGGCCCTACAGCCTGATGGCGCCATCAGTGACAGAGCATTCCAGTATGGGGATGCCTGCTTTACCACCATGGCGTTTCGAAATGGCAGCATTGCCCATTTACCTGCCCATCTTAACCGAATGCAAACTGCATGTGAGCGGCTGAAAATCCCGTTCACGGATTGGCAACGGCTGGAACAGCATCTCGCTGACTTAGCCATTAATGAAGAACAAAAAGTGGTAAAGCTGATCATCTCCCGCGGCAGTGGTGGCCGGGGGTATGGTATTCAGGGCGCTGATTCGCCTGTGGCTTATTTGTCGCAACATCCTATGCCGGCACATTATGCGCAGTTGCAACAGGATGGCGTGCATGTGGGGTTGTCACCGATACAGTTAGGACATCAACCTTTGCTGGCGGGGCTAAAGCATAATAACCGCCTTGAGCAGGTGTTGATTAAAGCCGATCCCGCGAGCGCCAATTTTGACGATGTGCTGGTGACGGATATTCAGGGCATGCTGGTCGAAGCCAGTGCCGCCAACCTCATATGGTGTCAGAACGGCTGCTGGTTTAGCCCGGATCTGAGCCTGTGTGGAGTTGAGGGGATCATGAAAGGTGTGGTGAGTAACTGGCTTGCCAGTCACGGTAAAACCTTGCATCAGGTGCGGGCGATGCCGTCAGTGCTGCAAAATGCAGAGGCCGTATTTATTACCAATGCGTTAATGGGGGTGATCCCTGTTCGTGAGTTTACCTGTGAATCAAACAGCTACCGCTGGATACCCGCTCAGGCCAATGCGTTACTGCAAGATTTTCAACAGTACCTGACAGAGCAGACACAGAGTGGTGCGGGTGATTAAAGTAAAACGTCTCTTCTTATTTTTGGCATTGCCTTGCGTTCTGGCAGTGGCGGCACTCTGGTACGTTGTGGATTACATCGAGGCGTCAGTGGCGACACCTATTCCACTGGCGGCAGCACAATTAATTCAACTGGAAAAAGGCAGTAGCGCGCAAACGCTGATTAGCACCCTTAAACGCCAGCAGATTATCGAACACCCGTTATGGGTGAAAGTATGGCTTAAACTGCATCCTGAACTGTCCCGTGTCAAAGCCGGCGTTTATGAAATTGCCCCGGGTATGTCGTTACAGGCATTTTGGCAAAAGGTTGTAGAGGGGCAGGAGAAACAGTTTTCGGTAAGCCTGATAGAAGGCCATACCTGGCAGATGTGGCTGGCACATTTGCGTCAGCAGCCTCAGTTATCAAATGTTGACGCTAGCGAAAGTGAGATCCTGAATGGGATCCCTGATTACAACTGTAAGCCTCTGGAAGGACAGTTATTACCCGATACCTATCATTTTGTGGCGGGTACGCCGTTAAGCCAAGTGGTGGCGCGTGCGTACAAACACCTGTGGGACTTTATGCAGGACGCCTGGTTACAGCGGGATGCGAATTTGCCTTACTCTACGCCTTACGAGGCGCTGATCATGGCATCCATTATTGAAAAGGAAACCGGCCAGGCTGATGAGCGCGGTATGATTGCCGGTGTTTTTGTCAACCGACTGGAAAAGCGCATGCGTTTGCAAACTGACCCGACTGTAATTTACGGCTTGGGGCCAAACTTCAACGGAAACCTCACAAAGGCTGATCTCCGCAGGCTGACACCGTATAATACCTACCGTATTAATGGCCTCCCTCCGGGGCCTATCGCCATGCCGGGTAAAGCCGCGATTTTAGCCGCATTACACCCGACTACTACTGCGGCCCTGTATTTTGTGGCCCGGGGCGATGGTAGCCACGTATTTTCTGACACCCTTGCAGAGCACAATGCAGCGGTACGCAAATACCAATTAAAAAAATAAACGAGTACGAGTTTCTTATTTCATGTCTGGCAAATTTATTGTTATCGAAGGGCTGGAAGGCGCGGGTAAAAGCACTGCTATCCATATTGTTCAACAGGCGATGCAGCGTCATGGCCACACAGTGGTGTGTACCCGCGAGCCAGGTGGTACGCCGATGGCTGAAGCCATCCGTGAATGCGTAAAGCAAGACTGGAAAGACGAGCAGGTCACAGTCGAAGCGGAATTGTTGTTGATGTACGCCGCTCGCGCGCAACTGCTTGATAACGTGATTCACCCTGCACTAAATACAGGGAGCTGGGTATTAGGCGATCGTCACGATCTTTCATCGCGCGCCTATCAGGGCGGTGGTCGCCAGATTTCTGATGAATTACTTGAGCCCATTCGCCAGGTGGTGCTTAAGGGCTTTACGCCAGATTTTACTCTGTACCTGGATGTTGAGCCAGCAGAGGGCTTAAAGCGGGCCCGAGGCAGGGGAGAGTTGGATCGCATTGAACTGGCAGGCTTAGCTTTTTTTGAGCGTACCCGCGCACGATATCTACAACTCGCACAGCAAGATGACAGCATTCAGGTGATCAATACAATGCAGCCGCTGGAAAAAGTCCATCAGGACATCGAACAGGCCATTGAAGCCTATCTACAATCGGCGGCATAGATGATGTATCCGTGGCTTGAACAGGATTACCAGCAACTGGCAGCTATCCACCAGCAAGGCCGGTTACACCATGGTTTGTTGCTCGTTGGTCATCAAGGCCTGGGCAAGCATGAACTGGCAAAAGAACTTGCGCGTTTATTGTTATGCCAGCAGCCGCAGCAAGGCAAAGCCTGTCGCATCTGTAAAAGCTGTTTGCTCGAAGAGGCAGGCTCGCATCCGGATTATCATTGGCTGGAAAGTGAAAACCAGGTGGGAATTGATTTGATCCGTGGTGCCAGTAACAAACTGGCTGGCACTGCGCAGATGTCAGGCCACAAGGTATTAGTAATCGATAATGCGCACCGGATGACAGATGCGGCCGCCAATGCGCTGCTGAAAACACTGGAAGAGCCCACGGCGAAAACCCATATATTATTGCTGGCAGACAGCATCGATGCCATGTTACCGACCATTATCAGCCGTTGTCATAAACTGGTATTAACGCCACCTGCTCAGGATCTACTTGAGAATTGGCTTGGCCAATATCAATTGCAGCCTGAGTCGAGGATAGTACGCCTGTATGGTCATGCACCGCTGGCACTTAAAGCCTTACTGGAAACTCCGCCTGAGCTTAATTTTACCCAGGTACTGGAGGAACTAAAGGCGTTAGACGCAGGCCAGCGCAGCCTGGCCAAAGTGTGCGATGGTTGGGAGAAAGATGCCGCCCAGGTGCTTAACTGGCTACAGCACTGGTTGCTGGAACGATGTCAGCAAAAGCCTGAACCTGTGATCTTTAGCCTTTACAGCCAAACTCTGGAAGGGGTGAAGAACCTGTCGGTAAATGGCGTGAATAAAAGCCTGTTACTGGGACGTGTGATCCAAAGTGTGCTCAAAGCCGGACTATTGAAACGCAGCTGAGCTTATTGTTGCCCTAACGTCATCAATTGCAGCCCATTGGCCGACAAGGTAGCATAATGGGCATCGCCTATTTTGAATTCTATTCTGAGGAACTCTTTTTTGTTCGTTGATTCTCATTGCCATCTTGACCGACTGAAACAATCGCCAGAAGAACTGGCGCAAACGCTTGATTTCGCGCGCCAGCGCGGTGTTGAGCATTTCTTATGTGTGTCGGTTTCGGTACGCGAATTTAGCCAGATGCATGACACTGTCAAAGCCTTTGACGATGTCTCCGTATCCTGTGGCGTGCACCCGTTACATCAGGAAGATGCCTGTGAGTATCAGGAGTTGTTGGCGGCATCGAAGTCTGATGCGGTGGTTGCCATTGGTGAAACGGGTCTGGATTATCATTACAGCCCGGAAAGCAAAGACGTACAAATCCGCAGTTTTATCGACCATATTAAAGTGGCTAATGAAACCGGCAAGCCTCTGATCATTCATACCCGCGCTGCTCGCGAAGATACCATTGCCTTACTCAAAGCGTATAAAGCGCCGGAAACCATAGGTGTACTGCACTGTTTTACCGAAGATTTGGCCATGGCGGAAGCAGCGATGGAACTGGGTTTCTATATCTCCATCTCTGGGATTGTTACCTTCAAATCGGCGGAAGAACTGCAGGACGTGGTCAGACGGATCCCGCTGGATCGTCTGTTGATCGAAACGGATTCGCCCTGGCTTGCGCCTATCCCGTATCGGGGTAAACAGAACCAGCCAGGTTATGTGCTGGAAGTGGCAGAATTTATCGCTGAATTGAAAGGCGTGCCTGTGGCTGAGATAGCAAAGGCGACTACGGATAACTTTTACCGCCTGTTCTCTCGGGTTGCGCGCAAAGCCGCGTAACACGTTATCAGCATTGACAGCAGTTGGCGCCGGGTAGTGCTGACTGCTGACGAGTCAGGTCATGAGGTTACGTATCTTGTGGACATGATCGTATTCACAAGACTCTGTGTTAACTGGCAGCTCTTGTTGCTGTTTCTTTGCGGCCTTGCCGGTACGGCGGACTTTCTATTGGCCAATAGCATCCCACGCTAACTCGCCTTAAAAGCATCGAGCCTTATCTAGGTGATGCCTTTCATGCTTATCTGTCTGATGGGGTAACTCGTCCTTTTCTCTCGTGACCCCCAACCATTATCTTTGATCGTCAAGATAACGCTGTATATTTCGCAAGCCAAAACGGAATGCGCTGAACAGAGCTATTTACCGATTAAAAGGCGTTTAGATAACTAATCGATTGAATTTAACGTTAGTCATTACAGGTCGTTCTCGCGTCACTACGAGACCGCGCAAAGTCAGGAACAAAATGAATCATTAGTTCAGCCTTTTCTGTAGCTTATTGAATTTGCTTTGGTTAACCCAGTTTTAACGCCGTCTTTATTCTTAAACATATTGGGCTTTTAGGCGCCTGTTGGCTATGTTTGAATAATTCCAAACGTTTAAGTTAACCGGTCATGGAATCAAATACGGCGACAGTAAAAGCAGCATTGCCTCAGCAAATTGTGCCCATTTTCTCCGGAGGTGGCACTCGTCTGGCGGCACATATAGGGATTCTAAAAGCCTTACAGGAACTGAATCTGGACTTTAAGCATATTGTCGGTGTTTCGGGCGGGTCGATTGTTGCGGCGTTATACAGCGCGGGTATGAATACACAACAATTGTTAGAATTGGTGTTAAACACTAATTTTAAGCAGTTCCGAGGATATTCTCTGCTAAGCCTGCTGCGAAATGGGGGCTTAAGTTCCGGGGATAAATTTGAAAACTGGCTTGACCAACAATTAGGTGGCATTACATTCAGAGAATTATCGGTGCCGTTGCACGTGCTCGCAACAGATGTTAACGGTGGCGGCCCAATTCGATTTGATGCGGTTAATTCACCCGATCTGAAAGTGTCGCAGGCGGTAAGATATTCAATATCGATCCCGCTGATATTTAGTTTTAAACAATATGGACAGCACCTGTTGGTCGACGGTGCCATTTTATCGGAAGATGCATTGTTTGATGACTGGACGGGCGATGGGACACCCCAGTTGTGTTTTCGTTTGAAAAGTGAAAACTCGGCCAAACCCGCCACTACTTCTCTATTACCATTAACCCGCTATATTCAGCTACTTATCCGTACGTTTATGACCGCGGTCTCGCGCGAGTATGTGCATGCAAATTACTGGCATAATACGGTGATTGTGAACACCGGCACGATTTCTCCGGTGGATTTTGATTTAACCAAAACCATGCATGAAAGTCTGTTTTTGGCAGGTTATCAAACGGTAAAAAACTACTTACCTCAGAAGCTGCATAATATAGCGTTAAAACAGGCATGATGGTGTAAATGCATCAGCTTCCTAAAACTGATGCATTGAATAATCGATTTATTTAGCGATAGGGGCAGGGATTACAACAAGGTTTTATAGATGGCATCACCCCAGCCCTGAAGCATGCCATCTTTAAACACCAACGGCGTGCATTCATCTTTGCTCATCTTGCCGTCTGAATGTAAAGACTGGGTAGGGTAAAAGAGCACCTGAAAAACTGCGTCATTTTTGCTCAGACGTTCACTGTATGCAGGTGTGCCTAAGGTATTGAGGATATCCTGATAGCTTTCATTCCCTTTCAGATGCGCAATATTGTGGCGGTTTTCTTTGTGTTTGAGTTGCCAGTCAGATGTCATTTGTTCATCCAGGTCATTTTTATCGATGGAAATGACACAGCCAGATAACAGGGTGGCACTAACTGCCGCAGCGATAATTAATTGCTTCACAAATATTTCCTTTTAACTAAGAGATTAGCAATGTACCTGCTTTACGCAGAATCAGTGCCAAGGTTAAAAATACAGTTAAAACAATCAGTTAGTTTTTCCTGATGTATTTAATTTGGCGAAATTGACGAATTAATGGCGAATTAAACGGGAAAGGTTGAGGATTCTGACGTACAAAACAGGCCAAGCACCCTGAGAGTATAGGCCCACTCAGGATGCTTAAGGTTTTATTCAGCGCCTAAGTTGGTGATCCAAACTGTTTGATATGGCGCTAACGGCAATTCGTATTCGGTTGCTGTGATACTTTCGCCACTAATCAGGTCTCGCCAGTTATCTGTGCCGATTAGGTTGATATCACCAAGGCGCAGGGTTTGATTGGTGTCAGAGATATTACTGATACAAAAAATGCTCTGACGCCGGTCGATACTCTGACGCCAGTATCCGCATAATTTTTCTCCTAACTGCAAGGTAAACTGGGTTGCATTTGGGTGGAATGCGGCTTGACGTTTACGAATGTCGATTAACACCTTCAAACGTTTCAGTGCCTTATGGTGCTGGCTGTAGGGCGATGCCAGTTCCTGCTCCAGGGCCTCGAGTTTCCAGCGGTGGCGGTTAATAGAGCGGTTCTGGTTGGTGTTTTTGACGCGCTCATAATCGTTGCTGGTGCCAAGTAAACTATGGATGTAGATCCCGGGGATCCCTTCGAGGCCAAGCATGATGGCATGGGCGCAGACAAACCGATCGAGGCCCCATTTATCCGGGCCTTTGACTGTGCCTTGTAATGCATCGAACAGCGCGATATTAATTTCGTACGCCTTTTGGGTGCCATCGGCGGCACTTCGCCAGGAGACACGACCACCAAAGTTCTGCATGGTAGCGAGCAGGGTATTGATTTCTTCGTCGCTTAACAGACCTTCGGCCGGGCGTAGACCAATGCCATCATGAGATGCAATAAAATTAAAGTAGGTCGTGCCGTTCTGAGCTGGCGGCATACTCATCATCCAGCCTTTCAGATAGGTGCAGTCACCTGTGACCAGACTATTCACCAGTAACGGGGGCAAAGAGAAGTTGTAGATGGCATGAGCTTCGTTGGCATTACCAAAATAGGTCAGGTTTTCGCGATTCGGAATATTGGTTTCAGTTATGATCATGGCATCCGGGCGGGTATGCTCAATCAGGGTTCGCAATAAGCGGATGACTTCATGGGTTTGTTCAAGATTGATACAACTGGTGCCCGCTACTTTCCATAAAAATGCCACGGCATCGAAGCGGAAGATTTTAACGCCTTTATCCAGATACAAGCGAATAATCGAGGTAAAGGTTTCCAGCACTTTTGGGTTTCGAAAATCAAAATCGACCTGATCATGGCTGAAGGTACACCAGACATAGCGGGTACCTTGAGCCGTTTCTACTTCCCGTAACAAAGGCGAGGTACGCGGACGCGTCACCATACTGGTATCCAGGTCGGGAGAGGCGGTAAAAAAGAAATCCGAACCAGGTCCTTCTGCACGAATAAAATTCTCAAACCAGGCACTGCGGGCCGAACAATGATTGATGACCAAATCCGACATCAAGCGATAATCTTTGGCGATTGCGGAAATATCATCCCAGTCGCCGAGGGATTCATTGACACTTGAATAATCGATCACCGAAAAGCCATCGTCGGAACTAAACGGAAAAAACGGCAGAATGTGTACCGAATTAATTTCCGGCGCCAGGTAGTTATTTAAAAAGTAATGCAGAGTCTGGAGGGGCTTTTCTTCGGGTTTTTCGATACTGTCACCGTAGGTGATCAGGATCATGTCTCTTTGTGACCAGTTATTATGATGAGGCATGGGCTGTTGCAATTCTTCAGGCTGGTCCAGACGCATAATCTGGATCAGCGATTCGGTTAATTGCGTAGGCGATACTTCCATTGCCACATCACGGTAGATCACGTTCAGATGGTGCTGAATTTTTTCAGCAAGAATATCCTTCAGATTCTGCATAGATTAATTAACCCTTATAATCTTCGTAATCTTCTTCTACAGCACTTTTCAGGCGCTCGAGTACGTCTGGCATAGCGCTGATAACCCGGCTCCAGCTTGGAATAAACGGCGCCTCCATTGGGTTTTCGAGAAAATGCTGACCCGCTTTCATAATGTTTCGGGCAAACATCTCTACCGCTTTCTCTTCGCTGTGAATATCCAACTGAAGTCCATTCATGACGGCGTCATTGTGGTAGGTTTCGACAAAGTCTAACGCAATGCGGTAGTAAGTGGCCTTTAATGAACGGAATGTTTCCGACGAGAACGTTTCTCCCTGTGTTGCCAGCTTACGAAACAATGCTTTGGTAATGTCGATGGACATTTTTGACAGTCCACCATCCTCACTATGTAGCGACAAATCCTGGTGCTTATGGTCATAAATATCAGCGATATCTGCCTGACACAAACGATTATTCGCATAGTTACGATGCATTTCGGACAATACACCAATTTCAAGGCCCCAATCACTGGGGATACGAATATCACTTAGTACATCGCGACGGAATGAGAACTCGCCGGCTAAGGGATAACGGAAGCTGTCCATAAATTCAAGATACGGAATGTCGCCCAACACGCGTTTTAGCGCACGCAGTAAAGGTGTGACCAGCAGTCGTGATACCCGCCCATTAATTTTTCCGTCAGCGACACGAGCGTAATAGCCCTTACAAAACTCATAGTTAAACTGAGGATTGGCGACCGGATATATAAGACGTGCAAGTAACGAACGATCATAAGTTAAGATGTCGCAATCGTGTAATGCCACAGATTCCGCTTTGCCGGTTGCCAGGACATAGCCCATGCAATACCAAACGTTTCGGCCTTTGCCGAGTTCTCGTGGTGCCAGCTCCAATTCCTGTAGTTCTTTGTCCAGTGCCTGTAGACGTGGTCCATCATTCCAGAGAATACGGTGGTTCTGAGGCAGGCGGTCGAAAAAGCCTATAGCGTGCTGATACTGATCAAGCGTTGCGCGATCCAGTCCGATGACGATTTGTGACAAATAGGGCACATTCACTAGTTCATCAATGATATGGGGAAGCGCCTCTCCCTCAAGTTCGGAAAACAATGAGGGCAGAATAAGGGCCATGGGACGTTTTTTAGAAAACTTGACCAGTTCTTTTTCGAGTTCTTCGACGGAGCGTCCGGATAGATTATGCAGGGTAGTGACAATGCCATTTTGATAAAAATCGGCCATGTTAGTCCTCCTCTTGGTATTGCTTGAGAATGTGTGACAGGCATTCGGCCCAACCTGCCGGTCCATGCTGAGTACTGGTATACACATCGGTTTGCTTATCCAGCTTGGGAAGCGAATGGCTGGGGGACGCAATACGTACTGCTATGTCTGCTGCATTCAGCATGGCGATATCGTTATTACCATCACCTAATGCGATGGTTAAAAATTTGGTGGTGACCTGGGTATTAAGATGGGCGAGATAATGCTGGCTGAACCATGTTAACGCCTTACCTTTATCTGACTGACCACAAATATGGATAAAGCGACCGCCCTCTAGTGGCGATACACCTGCCTGACGCATGTGGTTTAAAAAGTGATTTTTTTCTTCATTGCTACCAAGCCAGAGCACTGGTTCGCCAAATTCGCGCTGAGCCGAAAGGTTGGCATCTTCTGGTGATAATCCCGTTGCTGCACAAATATCTGCTATAGACATTTCACTGTAGTGTCGTAACTTGTCTTTAAACCGTGATTTTTGTTGATTCAGTATGTCTAGCCAATGTTGACGAGGGGCAGAAAAATACTTAATCCAGTAATCGCCTTCAAACAGGATATCTGCACTGTCTGGGGCGGGCATAAACTGATTGGGAACGTAAATCGCAGCACCGTTTTCTATAATAAACGGGCCCGTTAAGCCGATACGTTGACGCAGAGGGATAAGTTCGGCCCGGGTTTTACTGGTAGTCGGGATGACAGGGATCTCAAGGGACTTCAGTTTGGCTAGCATGGGCAGAGCAGGTGCAAAACTGTAAGTGTGATGGTCGAGTAAGGTGCCATCTAAATCGGTAAAAACTAATCGCTTTAATATCATCAGGGAGAGACCAAATCCTCTTTACTGGTATGAGAAACAATGTGTCGCTGGTTGTCTAACTCAAACACCTGGTGGCAACGTGCGGGTAATGAAGCCAGGCCGGCTTCAGTTAAACGCTGATAAAACTGAATGAAACGTGATACCTGCTCGGCCGACATAACACCCGACTGATTGTTACCCTGGGTTGCATCCGCCAGTTTCTGTTCCTGTTCCAAACGCCATTGATAAACACTTTCAAATGAGGGGGCCTTTAACATCACCCAGAAGTCCATCATTTTATACAGGGGCTGATAGGCTAGACGGAGTTGACGATTGGCATATTTTCGCCACACGCCAATAGGATCTTCGTTTGCTTCAAGTGCATTAACAGGTGAGAGCAGTTCATCGGCAGATTGGGCATTTACTCCCCAACACCAGCCTTCAAATAAAATAATGTCCGCGGGTTCTGAAAGTTGGGGCCATTGTCCTTTGGGCAAGGGATCGTCGATAGCTTTATTAAAACGGGGTAATGCCAAAGGCACATCACCATTTCGCAGGGCCTGCAACACTCTAAATGCCAGCCCCATGTTATGGGTGCCTGGTACACCACGGGTTCGAAACAAAGGGTGTACTTTGATTGATAACGCCATGCGTTCGGATTTCGACAGATAAAAATCATCCAGTGATAGCACCACCACATTTAAGCCTTTGGTTTGACTGAGCCAGGCTTGTAGAAAATCACTTAAGGTGGATTTTCCGGATCCCTGACAACCATTGATGCCAACGAATATTGGTCTTTTTGCACGCTTATGGTGCATTGCAATGGATTCACCCAAAGGAATAAACCAACTTTCTGCGGTTACGCTAAATCCTTGGTCAAGCCTGTGTTTTTCTAGAAATTCGGCCAGCATACCTTGTCCTGAAATCGAATGTTTGCACCAAAAGGCTTCCTCAATAACTATAGAAACCATCAACAAACGTGCCAGTCTAATGCGTAGCGAAATTACCTTAGTTCAAATTAGGGCAGATTCTAAGCCCGGCGAGTAGATGCTATTTGGGGAATTGCCAAATCTGTGTTACAACAAAGGTATAACTCCGAGCCTGTGTTCCTAAGCCCTTAATTAGGTATGGAGCAAAGGCCGCAACAGAGTGTTGCCAGGGTTGGAAGAGAAATCGACCAGCCTCCCGTAAGTCAAGACGGCGCGCAATGTATTGCGTTTCCCAAAAGACTTAAATTTGGAAAGGTGTTCAACAATTTATGCTTCAAGACCGTTTTGGGCGACGCTTCCACTATTTGCGTTTGTCCATTACTGACGTGTGCAATTTTCGTTGTGAGTATTGTTTGCCAGACGGCTATCAATGCGAACACGATCGCCAGTTTATGAGCCTGGAAGAGATCCATACGTTAGTTCAAACCTTTGCCGCTCTCGGCACCAGCAAAATTCGTATCACTGGCGGAGAGCCTGTGTTGCGAAAGGACCTGCCTGACATTCTCGCTTTGTGTGCGAATACCCCTGGAATTAATACTCTGGCGATGACTACAAATGGTCATCAACTTTCGCGTAAAGTGTCGTCCTGGGTGGATGCGGGATTAACCCACTTAAATGTCAGCATTGATAGCCTTGACCCCAGGGTGTTTCACACCATTACCGGTCATGATAGTTTGCAGGAAATATTGTCGGGCATTGAACTTGCGCAATCCCTGGGATTAAAGGTCAAGGTCAATGCTGTGCTGTTAAAGCAGCGTAATCAGGATGCGTTACCTCAGTTTCTGGATTGGCTTAAAGACAAGCCGATTACATTGCGCCTGATTGAATTAATGCAAACTGGCGAAAACACCACCTTTTTTAATCAGCAACATCTGCGCGCAGCCCCCATAAAGGAGCAATTGCTTGGACAGGGATGGAGCCAGATACTGAAAGATAAAACTGCAGGCCCAGCAGAAGAATTTTTTCATCCTGATTATCAGGGGAAAATTGGTTTGATAATGCCTTATGGTCCGGAGTTCTGTTCCAGTTGTAACCGATTGCGGGTGTCGTCTTTAGGTAAGCTTCATTTATGTTTATTTGCGGATCGTGGCATTGATTTACGCCAATACCTGCAAACGGGTGACGTCGAAGGTTTGACCCGGTTTCTACAGACAACCTTGCAGGATAAACAGGCTACCCATTGGCTTGATGAAGGTTACACGGGGGCAACCAAGCATTTAGCCATGTTAGGAGGCTAACTTGACGGTAGTGGCGTTAGTGTTAAACGGTGGTCGTTCAAGCAGAATGGGGGCCGATAAGTCGTCTCTGGTACAAGTTAACGGTAATAGTTTGTTAGACCAGGTGTATACCAACCTCATCGAAGCTGGCATCAGTTCTATTTTTCTACTGGGTGGCGAAAGCCAGCATCATGGCATGACCTATCTGGTTGACCAATATCCTCAGCAAGGGCCAGTAATGGGGTTAGCCAGTGGAGTTAACGACATTATTCATACCCATAAACTCAATATTGAGGGGTGGATATGTTTACCTGTGGACATGCCGGCCTTTACACATGAGGCCATTCGCCATTTATTGTTCAGTGGCCTGACTACGCAGGTCCCCACGTATTTTGAGGGCAGTATACTGCCACTTTATATACCCAATGAACCGAACGTACTGGCCCCTTTGGTCGCAATGCTCACTCGCGAGGCATCTGGCAAAGGGCCTTCATTTCGAACCTGGTTACATGGATTAACGCATCGGGTCATTCCGTGTCCCGAACCTTACTGGTTATTAAATCTTAACCATCCAAATGAATGGCAGCGTTGGCAACAATTACAAATGGAGACAGCAAAAGGTGTCTAAAACGATCAAACCTTTTTTACCTCTCAACGTCGTGGTACTGACAGTATCTGACACGCGAGATGAAAGCACTGACACCTCAGGTGCGTATTTAGTGGAAGCTATTATTAATGCCGGCCACAAGCTGGTGGAAAAGAAAATTGTCAAAGATGACAAATACCAATTGCGAGCCTGTGTATCCGCCTGGATTGCATCACCAGATGTACAGGTAGTGTTAGTGACAGGTGGCACAGGTTTTACGTTACGTGATAGCACACCTGAGGCCCTAAGTGTGCTGTTTGATAAAGAAGTCGAGGGCTTTGGTGAGCTGTTTCGATCGATTTCCTATCAGGAGATAGGTACTTCAACGGTGCAGTCTCGTGCTGTCGCGGGATTAGCTAATTATACCGCGATATTTTGCATGCCAGGTTCTACCGGAGCCTGTAAGACAGGCTGGAACGGTATTTTAAAAGAGCAACTGGATGCCAGTCACAGACCCTGTAACTTTGTGGATCACCTACTGCCTGCCGGTTCGCTTTGCGAGAGTAGGGGGTAGGATGAATCAGGAATTTAGTCATTTAAATGCGCGTGGTGAAGCCAATATGGTGGATGTGTCGGGTAAGGCAATCAGTACCCGAGTGGCCACGGCTGAAGGCATGATTCGTATGTCGGCACTGACGTTTTCTATGTTAAGTGAAGGCAAACATGCCAAAGGCGATGTTTTTGCTGTGGCAAGAGTTGCCGGAATTCAGGCAGCTAAAAAGTGTGCAGACCTGATCCCATTATGTCATCCGCTTATGCTCAGTAAAATTCAGGTGGATTTTGAATTATTACCCGAACTTTCGGCTGTACGTGTTATCGCGATGTGCAAATTAGACGGAAAAACGGGTGTTGAGATGGAAGCGCTGACGGCAGTGAGTGTCGCCACACTGACGTTGTTTGATATGTGCAAAGCGGTCGATCCTGCCATGGAAATTGGTGGGATCCGGGTGATGACCAAACGAGGCGGTAAAAGCGGAGATTGGCAACGTCCCCAGGGAGAAACATTGTGACCCTGCGAGTTTTGTTTTTTGCCCGATTAAAAGAGCAGTTACATACTGACAAACTGGAATTAGATGTTGGAGATGCCATCCTGTCGGTGTCTGAGTTGCGTAAACGGTTATTGGTGATGTTTGACAACCATGAAGCGTTGCAGGTTACCCGTACCCTGGTCGCTGTTAATCAGCAGATGGCTAATGAAGAAACGCAAGTTACGGCGGGGGATGAAGTCGCATTTTTCCCACCGGTGACAGGGGGATGATATGACAACGGATAGCGCCCCGCGGATTTTGGTAACCGAATCAGATTTTAGCGTTGGTAACGAACACCAGCGTTTGATTGAGAATAACCCACAGCAGGGGGCCGTCGTGTGTTTTACCGGTTTAGTGCGCGAAATGGCAGGAGACGTATCGTTAACCGCCTTACATCTTGAGCACTATCCGGGAATGACTGAACGCTGTCTGCTGGATATCGCTCAGACAGCACAGCAACGCTTTGGTTTGGATCGTACTACCATTATTCATCGCGTCGGTACGCTGGCCTTAAATGCCCAGATAGTATTTGTCGGGGTAACATCAGCGCACAGACAGGCTGCTTTTGACGGCGCTAATTTCATTATGGATTACCTGAAGACCCAGGCGCCATTTTGGAAAAAGGAAATTCATACACAGGGACATTCCTGGGTAGATGCAAAAGAAACCGATAACCTCGCAGCCAGGCGCTGGAACCAATCGGAATAACAACAAAAAAATAGGAAAGACAGTGTTGAGAGTATTCGTTTCCATGATGGCCATTATTGGCCTTTGTTCGAATTGTTTTGCCCAATCAGCGTCCGAAAAGCAGATTGTCCAGGTTGCAGTGGCAGCAAACTTTAATCTTCCCCTACATGGCCTGGCTTACGCGTACTATAAATCTCATCCGGATACGGAAATTGTTATTTCAAGCGCCTCAACGGGTGTCCTGTTTGCACAAATTCAACGCGGAGCGCCATTTGACCTGTTTTTAGCCGCGGATAGCAAGCGCCCCGAGGCTTTGGAGGCTGCCGGACAAATAGAAAATGGGTCACGCGTAACCTATGCATTGGGCAAGCTGGCGTTATGGGGGCCAAATATTGAGCATGTGAGTGAGACGTTGCTTCGAGACTGGCAACAGTATCTTGCAATTGCACAACCGGAACTAGCACCTTATGGCATGGCGGCACAGCAGACCCTATTAAAGTTGGGGCGATGGGAGGATATGCAGCATTCATTGGTGCGCGGAGCAAACATTTCACAAACCTATCAAACGGTTTACACCGGTGCGACACCGCTGGGGTTTGTCGCGTTAAGTCAGGTTGCCGATGAGTTAAGTCAGCATCAGGGCCATATTTGGGTAGTGCCTTCACACTTTTATGCGCCAATTGTGCAGCAAATGGTGCGTATACCACAGCCTCAAAAAAGCACACAGCAACAGCACGCTGCTGCTGAATTTTATGCGTTCTTACAGTCTGATTCAGCAAAGGCGATGATTCAACAATACGGATACGGTGTGGTCGGCAAGGAGTAAGCGCGTGATAGGCGATGCAGAATGGCAGGCAATTAACCTAAGCTTGCGCCTGGCGTTATGCACCACACTGGTGCTACTGATAATTGCGGTACCGCTGGGATGGTGGTTGAGTCAAACTAAATCATCATTAAAAGTCATTATCGAAGCGATTGTAACGTTGCCCTTGGTGTTACCGCCAACAGTGCTGGGATTTTATCTGTTGATCTTATTTGCGCCTCAAAGTCCATTTGGTGGCTGGTGGCTGTCGTTAACAGGTAAGCCGCTGGTCTTTGATTTTTACGGCTTGTTAATGGGATCTGTACTGTATAGTTTGCCATTTGTGGTACAACCAATACGGGATGGGTTTATGGCGGTGCGCCAGGAGTGGCTGGATGTCTGTCACGTTATGGGGGCCAGCCAGTGGCAGCGCTTCCGCTATTTATTGCTACCTTTGAACAAGCAAGCCATGTTAACTGCGGCTATTATGGGGTTTGCCCATACCATGGGTGAATTCGGCGTAGTGTTATTGATAGGTGGAAATATTCCGGGTGAAACCCGTGTAATTTCGATTGCCCTTTATGATCTGATTGAAACCATGCAATACGAGCAGGCAAATTGGCTGGCTGGTGGACTATTGGTAATGTCGTTTGCGGTACTGGCGCTGGTTAGCCTGCTGCAAAAATCACACGCCCGCGCCTATCTGAAAGGGTGACAAGCCTAAGGAACGCCCCAGTTATTGGAAAAGCCCGGGGCGCTTATTCAGGTTATTTCTCGGCGATAAACACAGCCCGAACCGGAGCAGGGTAGCCTTCAACGGTTTTGGAAAGATCATTTGGATCAAGGAAGTCAACCAGAGACTGACTTGTCATCCATTCTGTCGCGCGTTGTTCATCCAGGGTAGTTGATCCGATGTCAACCATACGCACATTTTTAAAGCCAACACGTCGCAGCCACAATTGCATCGCATCAGGGCTAGGCAGGAACCAGACATTACGCATTTGCGCATAGCGTTCACCAGCCATCAGCACAGTATTTTCATCGCCATCTACCACCAGGGTTTCCAATACAAGTTCGCCACCTTTGCGTAATTGCTTACGTAATTGCTCTAAAAACTCAACAGGGCTTTTACGGTGATAGAGCACTCCCATTGAAAATACTGTATCAAACGCGTTTAACTCAGGCAGATCTTCAACGCCAATGGGCAATAAGTGAATGGCATCACTTGGAATGAAATGCTTGATCGCCTGAAATTGCATGAGAAACAGTTGCGATGGATCGGCCCCAACAACCATCTTTGCCTGTTCACCCAGCATACGCCACATGTGATAACCGCTGCCGCATCCGACATCTAAGACATATCGGTCTTTAAGCGGGGCGATATGAGGCTGAACACGATCCCACTTCCAGTCAGAGCGCCATTCGGTATCAACATGAATGCCATGAATATGAAACGGACCTTTTCGCCATGGCATAAATTGTTTGAGCAGACCGATGATATGACGCTGTGTGTATTCGTCAATATCACCATCGTTGCCGGCACGCACCGCATTGACCAGATCGATGTCGTTAACCTGTGTGGATGGCAGTTTGTTCAGGAGTTTTACCCACTTTTCAAAATCACCATGCCGTTGCTCGCGTTGCCATTTGGCTATTTGTGCGGGTAACACTTCAAGCCAGTGAGCCAGTGGAGAATCTACTATTTGTTTGTAGAAGTCATTGAACCAGGAAATCGAAGTCATATTATTTGATCGCTACCAAAGAGGCGAAATTATAACACTTAAACCATAGTACGACGTCCTGAAAGCCGGCGGATTTAAGACGTTGTTCATGGGTGGCAAAATTATCGATTCGCATCACGTTTTCAATGGCGGTACGTTTTTGACTGATTTCCAGCTCACTATACCCATTACGACGTTTAAATTCGTGGTGCAGGTCAATCAGTAATTCATTGCCTTGTTCTGTTGGATGGCTCAGTTTTTCGGATAAAACTAATACACCTCCTGGATTGAGACCAGACCAAATACGGTTGATGATTTGCTGGCGATCCTGAGGCTCGAGAAACTGAAGGGTGAAATTCATAACCGCCATAGATGCATTGTTGATGTCGATGTTTTGCAGGTCATCACAAATCACTTCGCAGGGCACATCACTTTTAAATGCCTGCAGATGCAAGCGACAGCGTTCAACCATGGCTTCTGAATTGTCGACACCAATGATTCGTGTTCCAGGAGACTGAATGTAGCGGCGGGCCGCCAGGCTTACTGCACCAAGTGAGCAGCCCAAATCATACATATTGGTATTTTCAGCAACATACTTTCCTGCCATCTGTCCAATCGCGTCCACGATGGTGTTATAACCAGGGACGGATCGTTGGATCATGTCAGGAAAGACTTCTGCGACTGACTGATCAAATTTGAAATCGGCAATATGCGCCTGTGGATGGGAATAAATCTCATCTTTAGAAGAGTGCATGGCGTAATCCAGCCTTAAAAAATTGGCCGCAATTCTACCTGTGGCGATTAGATGGTGCAATTTTTGCGAATATACAAAATTCTATACAGATGTTTACGGGTATTGCCGATAAGCTATGTTAGACTTTTGTATAATACTCTTGGCAATTAGCATACTTGCATAAGCAAAGGAGACTTGGATGGCAGCAGTTTTGATCGCCGACGATCATCCGTTATTTCGTGAAGCCTTGATTGGCGCGTTAGCTCCGCTACTCGCAGATTTTACCATCCTTCAAGCTTCAAACCTGCCCACAACCCTGGACGTATTAGCCAAACATAAAAACATTCAGTTATTGTTACTTGATCTAAATATGCCAGGTGGTGAACACTTTGCAGGCGTGATCAGTGTACGTCAAAATTATCCACATTTGCCCGTGGCAATCATCAGTGCGGATGAATCACCGACCAGTATTGCAACGGTAATGGCAATGGGCGTTCGTGGTTATATCACTAAATCTATGGCGACTGCCGACATTGGTATGGCACTGCGGACTATTCTGGCTGGGCAAACCTGGGCACCGGACTATGCTGAGCATATGGATGATGTAGATGACATTATGCAAACTGCGCGCAAAATGTCGGAACTGACACCAAAACAGGTACAGGTGCTACAACTGTTGTCACAGGGATTTTTGAATAAGCAAATCGCCGATCAAATGTTCGTCACTGAGGCAACCGTAAAAGCGCATATCAGTGCTATTTTCCGCAAACTAGAGGTGAGCACCCGGACTCAGGCCGTGGTAATGATGCAAAAACTACAGCAGGCTGGCTAGGTTTCGCTGTATTAGTGTAGCGCTGGCAAAGCAGCGCTCATCCCAATAAGGGCAATGCCCACAAGCTAATAAATACTAGTATGCTCCATACGGCCAGGCTCCATACCCAAATGACGGGTATGGCCTGACTGGTGAGTTTGCGCGGTAACCAACTGGTATCTTGATTGATGTTAGTAGAGTGAAATACTGCACTTAACAGCCAGGCCAGCATAAAGGTTATGCTGAATCCCAAAGGATTCCACCATAACCAGGAAAGCTCTTTCCAACCCCACCAACAAAGTAAATTGACACCAAAGCCTGCTAATAATCCAACGACAGCGCCATGTCCGTTTGCACGTCTACTCAAGATGCCGATGGCGAATACGCCGAGAATAGGGCCGTTGATAAGTGAACCTATGATGTTGATGGCTTCCAGTACAGTGCTGGCAATATCGCCTACGAAAAATGCCATAGTGAGGGTCAATAATCCCCAAAATAAGGTCAGCGCGCGTGAACACCAGAGTTCCTGACGTGCGCTGAAAGAACGTTTGCGAAAGCGAAACACGAAGTCCTCCATAGTGACCGCACTGAGGCTATTAATGACTGAATCGAGGGATGACATGGCAGCAGCGAAAAGGGCAACCAGGGCAATACCAAGCAGACCCGGCCCAAGCAGATTTCCCATTAATACAGGCACTGCGAGATTTAAATTGGGGGAACCGTCTGACTGTAGCGGTAATTGACTCAAAAAATCAGCATGGACCGAAGAGTAGTGACTGATCCCCACGCCCAATAAGCAGTAGAGTAAAACAATGGGATATCTCAGTAATCCATTTAACAGCAACGATTTTTGAGCCTGACGCAAACTTGGTGCACATAACTGTCTCTGCACCTGACTTTGGTCGCAACCATAGTAGGACACATATAAAAACAACCCACCAAATAACATGGGCCAAAACCCGAAAGTTTGGCTGTCTCCGAGGCCATGTCCGTAAAAATTGAGGGTTTGAACCCGTTCTGGCGGTAAGTCTGCAAGCTGGTCAAAGAATGGCGTTTGGCTGAACAATATGCATACCAAACCCGCGATGACGGTAATTAAGATCAGCATTTGTAAAACGTCGCTGTAAATGACGCCTTTTACACCCCCGAGCACATCATAAATCAAGGTAACGGCACCAATTAACATGATCGACCAAAAAAAGCTCAGGCCGGTAATACTTTCGAGTACCAATGCCACACTGTAGACGGTGACAGAAATAGCAAACGCACGCATAAACTGAAATACGCCACTGAGGATCAGGCGGGTTTTTAAATCGAAGCGCTGTTCAAGCCAGGCATAAACTGAAATAAGGTCCAGGCGATAGAAGCGAGGCAGTAACAATAGCATGACGGCGATCATGGCAATCGGTACAGCAAGTTCATACTGAAGCCAGATGAGACCACCGCCTGCGGCAAAAGCAACAAACGCCGGTGCACCCAGGATACTGTTGGTAGAACATTGAGTTGCTAAAATAGACATGGCGATGGACCAGGGGCCCACATTCTTGCCACCCACATAATAATCTTCACGCGAATGTTGCGCTTTCGATAGCCACCAGGAAAACACAATCAATCCGATGAGATAGCCAAAGATGATAGCCCAGTCCAGGGGGGTAAGTTGCTCAGCCATGCGTGCTCCCTTGCTGTTAAAGGCTAGAGTAACATACTGACTTAACGTGTCTAATATCTGCGCAGTGACTAATAGGTGAGAGGAAATGAAGGAGGGAAGAACTCCCTCCAAATCTGATTAGCTTAAATAATCGAGCACAACCTGATGATGGTCTTTGGTTTTGAATTTATCGAATACTTTTTCAACGACACCATTTTCATCAATTAAAAAACTGATGCGATGCAAACCGTCGTACTCTTTGCCCATGAATTTCTTCAGGCCCCAAACGCCAAACTGCTCAGCTACTTGATGATCTTCATCCGAAAGTAGCGTGAAATTCAGGCTTTCTTTCTCGATAAACTTCGGCAGACGTTTAACCGGATCGGTACTAATACCAAGCACCACCACGTTTTTAGCATCAAGCTCTGCTTTACTGTCACGTAAGCCGCAGGCTTGAACAGTGCACCCTGGTGTCATGGCTTTTGGATAAAAATAGATCAGTACTTTTTTGCCTTTGAAGTCGGTCAGACTGACGGCTTGTTCATCCTGATTAAGTAGCGTGAACGCGGGTGCCACGCTACCTTGTGAAATTGGGTTCATATTTTCCTCGGTATGAAATTAGTGTTTGGTAATATGACCGGATAGCTGAATACCCGACAGCATGGTCTGAAATTCGAGGTTCAGAACATCTAGCGCTATATCCGCGGGGATGCTGACCACCATTTTACATCGCATTCTGTCTGCCAGTTCACCCTCATTTCGATAGGTGTTCTGGCGCATCGCGGTGATGGTAATCTGATGTTGGGCGAAAAACTGCGTAATATGTTTAAACACGCCGATGGCGTCTACGCCTTCCACGGTTACATCTGCAAGCCGCTCAATATTTTGCTTACTGTGCTGTTTGGTACGCTTCATCATTGAGAGCAGATCATACTGATTACAGATTTGCGGTATGGTCAGCTCTGCTTTGGTGATTGCAGTCTGTGTGCCTTCCAGAATCATGGTCAAAGAAAAGTCCTGTCCATAGACCGCCTGACGGCTATCAAGGATATTACAGTGTAATTCACTTACCGTACTGATAAGTGAACTGAGTATGCCTATACTGTCTTTGCCCAGAATGGTTACTATTAATTGATGCATATTCGCTCAATCTAACCTTATTATCGTGTTATCCCTTCTAACATAACTGAAATCTACGCGTTTTTTCCAGATAAAAGTTTGTTTTATAAAGGAGGAATCTGCTCTTGTGTTTAACCGCTTAGCTCATTACCATTAGGCGCTCATTTTTTGGGAGACGGCATGTTTAAAGGTAGTTACGTAGCATTAGTCACCCCCATGTTTGATGATGGACGGGTAGACTACGAAGGATTACAAACGCTGGTGCAATTTCATATCGCCCAGGGAACCCATGGCCTGGTTTCGGTAGGAACGACAGGTGAATCTGCAACATTGCCATTTGAAGAGCATATTGAGGTGGTCAAAAAGACCGTTGAATTTGCTCAGGGTAAGATCCCTGTCATTGCAGGTAGCGGTGGAAACTCGACGGATGAAGCTGTTTTTCTGAGTGAACAGATGGCGGATACGGGAATCCAGGGATTTCTTAGCGTAGTGCCTTACTACAACAAACCACAGCAGCGTGGTATTGCAGCACACTTTAAAGTGATAGCTGATGCCACTGATTTGCCTGTGCTGTTGTATAACGTCCCAGGTCGCACGGTAGCAGATATGTTGCCTGAAACGGTGGCCGAACTGTCCGAACATAAAAATATTGTGGGTCTCAAAGACGCGACCGGCGATATTTCCCGTCTGCTAAAAACGAAAGCCATGGTAAATGACGATTTCGTCTTTTTAAGTGGTGATGACGGCACGTCATGCGACTTTTTATGTCAGGGTGGTCACGGTGTGATTTCGGTCACTGCCAATGTGATGCCTAACGCTATGGCAAATATGTGTGAGGCAGCAGCCCGCGGTGATTTTGACGCGGCAAAAGCCTATGACGCAACGATGCAAGCTATGCATCACGCCATGTTTATTGAACCTAATCCGGTGATGCCAAAGTGGGCGTTGTACAAAATGGGACTGATGAAATCACCATTTTTACGATTACCTTTAGTCCTTCCGGAACTCGAGAGCCAAAATCAACTCGAACTAGTCATGCGCAATTCAGGCGTTTTAGTATAAAGGAGTAAGCATGACGCGACTTTCCGTCGTTAGCGGTGCAGTGGCAGCAGTTTTGCTGAGCGGCTGCACATCATTAGAAGAAAGACAAATCGCTAACGGTAATTTTGATTATCTTCAAGAAACTACCGGTAAACCCCTTGTCATTCCTGGTGATATTGACCAGCCAAGCTATCAAAAAGACTACTCAATCCCAGATGTTGGACAAAATGCGCCAGCAGATTTGGTCGGCGAGAATGTCAAAGTGGTTGCGCCGCCGTTGGTATTGCCGACCGTCAGTGGTACCCATATCGAAGAAGGTAACCAAAACGCGTTAATCTGGTTCGATCAGGTAGATGATAGCCAGCCACTGAACCAGGCAATTTGGAATGCAGTGACTGAGAGTTTACAGGCGCGTAATGCAGAAATTGAGAGTCAGGATATGGCTGCCAATACACTGCAAAGTGGCTGGATTGAAAAAGTTGCCCTGAATGAAGAAGACACTAGCTGGTTAGATAATGCTATTGACTGGATCAGTGTCAGCGGTGAAGAACAGAAAGTGTTCTACAAATTCCGTTTCGATCTGGACGTAAAACCCCATGGTCGTTCTGCCGCGTTAACGGTTACGCAAACTGCCCGCAAAGTTGTCTCTGCCGATACCGGTGAAATTATCGCCGCAGCCACAGACGTGGAAATTGCCAGAGAATCCGAAGTAAATACCCTTAATAGTGTGGTAAACGAATACGACAAACATATTCGTTTAATTGAAGCCAAGCGGATTAAACAAATCCGATCTGGCCTTGCTACTGAGATGGGCTTCGATGCTGACGGCAACCCTGCGTTTGTAGTCGACAGCGAATATGAAATTACCTGGACCCGCTTGTTGTTGGTTCTGCGTAAGTTAGGCTTTAATGTTAAAGATTTAGATCAAACCAATGGCTTGTTGTTCGTGAAATACGGCGATAGTGACGGCAATTGGTGGGATAACCTGTGGAGCAGTGATAAGGCAAGTTTACCTTTGGATAAGAAAGATTATCGTATCCAGGTTGAAGAAGCCGGTCAGAAAACCACTGTGACACTGTTAAGCGAAGATAACGAACCGTTTAGCGCTGACAAGGTAAGTGATATCTTCAGTCAGTTTGCCGCTGTAATGGCTGAGAAAAACCTGGATATTTAATCCTTTTATTCACTATTAACGAGACCCCACATGCAGAAGAAAGCTGAACTCTACCGTGGTAAGGCAAAAACCGTATATACAACTGAAGACGAAAACAGGTTGATCCTGCATTTTCGCAACGATACCTCTGCCTTTGATGGCCAGAAGATCGAACAGTTAGATCGTAAGGGGATGGTTAATAACAAGTTTAATCATTTCATCATGACTAAATTAGAAGAAGCAGGCATTCCAACTCAGTTGGAAGCACTGTTATCTGACGATGAAGCATTGGTGAAAAAACTGGATATGATCCCGGTTGAATGCGTTGTGCGCAACGTTGCTGCGGGTTCAATTACTCGTCGTTTGGGTGTAGAAGAAGGTCTTGAACTGAATCCGCCAACGTTTGAGTTTTTCCTGAAAAACGATGCACTTCACGATCCTATGGTGAATGAATATCACATTCGCTCTTTTGGCTGGGCCAAAGACGAAGATATCGCACGCATGAAAGAACTTACGTTCAAAGTGAACGATGTACTGAAAACCTTGTTTGATGAAGCGGGTATGATCCTGGTGGATTACAAGCTTGAATTCGGTTTGTTCAATGGCGAAATCATGTTAGGTGATGAATTCACGCCTGATGGTTGCCGCTTGTGGGACAAAGAAACTCGCAACAAGATGGATAAAGACCGTTTTCGTCAGGGGCTTGGTAGCGTAGTTGAAACCTATGAAGAAGTAGCGAATCGTCTGGGCGTTAACCTGGCCTAATCGTTAGTTTTCGAAACAGAAAGCCCTGCCTAGTCAGGGCTTTTTTGTATCTGTTATTTATAATTATGAGCAAGGTATGCTTCCTTGTTAGAGAAGAAAGTCGGCTGGCATCTTAGCAAATAAGAAATAGCGTTTAGAGAGAAGTAAACACGTCGGGCAAGCGAAGAGAGTGCCAGAGATTGGGGATTATAAGTCGTTATTCTTTCTATCGTTACAGCGTGAATGCTAAAGGTGAACAGAATTCAGCTGAACTCAATTTCAATATCAGAGAGGGGATGACAGCAGCAAGGGAGAATTTCATCGTCATCAACATAGGCGAGGGGATCAACCGAATATTCAACCTGACCTTTTAGCAGGCGACACCGACAGGCACCGCAGTATCCTTCACGACAATGGTAGTGCACTTCAATGTTTTGTGCTTCGAGGGATTGCAGCAGTGTTTTGTCAGGCTGGTGAGGAAGACTGGTCACTTCTTTTACAGAAATCACCAGTCCTGCCTTAGTATTTGCCATTTACAGATCGAAATCGCCAAAGTCATCGGCACTGACTTCAGAGTCAATCTGACCGACCAGGTAAGAGCTAATTTCAGATTCCTGAGGAGCTACCTGTACATTGTCTGAATTCAGATAGTTGTTCATCCATGGCAGTGGGTTGCTTTTCACTGCATATGGCTGACCTAAGCCAATGGCTGACATGCGCTGGTTTGCAATAAACTCAACATACTGACACAGGATATCTTTGTTTAAGCCAATCATAGAGCCCTGTTTAAACAGATAGTCTGCCCACTGTTTTTCCTGCTCAACGGCATAGGTAAAGATTGCCAGTGCCTCGTCATGACACTCTGCAGCTACTTCGGCCATTTCCGGATCATCTTTACCCTTGGCCCACAGATTAATGATGTGCTGGGTAGACGTCAGGTGCAGGTTTTCATCACGAGCAATCAAACGGATGATCTTTGAATTACCTTCCATTAACTCGCGCTCTGCGAAGGCAAAGGTACAGGCGAACGACACATAAAAACGGATTGCTTCCAGTGCATTGACTGAGTGCATGCACAGATACAGCTTTTTCTTCAGTTCGCGCATTGTGATGGTGTGGGTTTCACCTTCAATATCGTAAATCCCTTCACCGCGTGTTTGCCAAAGCTGAGTGGCGAAAATCAGGTCATCATAATATTTAGAAATATCGGCAGCACGGCGCTTAATTTCGTCGTTGACTACAATATCTTCAAAGATTGCACTGGGATCTGCAAACAGGTTACGCAAAATATGGGTATAAGAGCGTGAGTGAATTGTTTCAAAGAAAGACCAGGTTTCAACCCAGGTTTCTAGCTCAGGCAATGACACAATGGGTAAAAACGCGATATTCGGGCTGCGGCCCTGAACCGAATCAAGCAAGGTTTGGTATTTCAGGTTAGAAATAAAAATATGCTTTTCGGAATCGCTTAATTTTTGGAAATCGATGCGGTCTTTACTCACATCCACTTCTTCCGGACGCCAGAAAAAGCTGATTTGCTTCTCGATCAGTTTTTCAAAAATATTGTGTTTTTGCTGATCATAACGGGCCACGTTAACAGGTGCGCCAAAAAACATCGGTTCTTTGAGGGCGTCGTTATTTTGCTGATTGAATGTTGTGTATTTCATAGTGATGGAGTTACTCGACCAACGTCAAAAGTAGGGCGCTTGCGCGCCCTTATTGTTTTAATTTAGATTTTACACGCGCCGCCAGCACAGCCGTCATCTTCTTCTTCGACAACGACTTCTTCTGCTGGTGCCGACTTAATCTCTTGCTGAGAGGTGTCAATAGCACCATCACGGGTGTTGTGATAATAGAAGGTTTTAACGCCCAGTTTATATGCGGTCAGCAAGTCTTTCAGCAATAGCTTCATAGGTACTTTGCCACCTTCATATTTGCTTGGGTCATAGTTAGTGTTTGCGGAAATCGTTTGGTCAACGAATTTCTGCATAATAGACACTAGCTGAATATAACCGTCGTTTGACGGAATATTCCATAGCAATTCGTATTTGTCTTTCAGTGTCTCGTACTCAGGCACCACTTGCTTCAGCACCCCGTCTTTACTGGACTTTATACTGATGTGACCACGAGGTGGCTCAATACCATTAGTGGCATTTGATATCTGAGAGGATGTCTCAGATGGCATCAGTGCTGACAGGGTACTGTTACGCAGACCATGCTTAACAATAGACGCGCGCAGACTTTCCCAGTCTAAATGCAATGGCTCGCTACAAATAGTATCGACATCTTTCTTATAGGTATCGATAGGTAACAGACCTTGCGAATAAGTTGTTTCGTTGAATTTAGGACATGCGCCTTGTTCAATGGCCAACTCGTTAGAAGCCTTTAACAAATAATACTGAATGGCTTCGAATGTTCTGTGAATAAGACCATTGGCACTGCCATCTGAGTACTTCACGCTGTTCTTGGCAAGGTAGTATGCAAAGTTGATGACACCAATACCCAGGGTACGACGTCCCATTGTAGCGTTATACGCTGCGGGAACTGGGTAGTCCTGATAGTCCAACAGGCTATCCAGCGCTCGAACAGCCAGATCAGACAGTTCTTCAAGTTCATCCAGTGACTTAATAGCGCCTAAGTTAAAGGCTGACAAAGTACACAGCGCGATTTCGCCATTTTCGTCATTTACGTGCTCAAGAGGCTTAGTTGGCAGTGCAATTTCAAGACACAGGTTGCTCTGGCGTACTGGTGCTACTTCCGGATTAAACGGGCTGTGAGTATTGCAGTGATCTACGTTTTGCAAATAAATACGGCCGGTGCTGGCACGTTCCTGCATAAACAGGCTGAACAGCTCCATCGCCTTAATACGTTTTTTACGAATGCTTTCGTCGTTTTCATATTCAACGTAAAGCTCTTCAAATTTGGCTTGATCGGCAAAAAATGCGTCGTATAGCCCAGGTACGTCTGAAGGACTAAATAATGTGATGTAATCGTCTTTGATTAAACGCTGATACATCAGCTTGTTGAATTGAACACCGTAATCTAAATGACGTACACGGTTTTCTTCAACACCACGGTTATTTTTCAGTACCAGCAGCGATTCTACTTCAAGGTGCCAAAGTGGATAGAACAGGGTAGCAGCGCCCCCACGAACACCACCCTGCGAACAGCTTTTCACGGCCGTTTGGAAGTATTTGTAGAATGGAATACAACCAGTGTGATAGGCCTCACCACCACGAATCGCGCTACCCAGAGCACGAATACGGCCTGCGTTCACACCGATGCCGGCACGTTGGCTCACATATTTTACAATAGCACTGGCGGTTGCGTTGATAGAATCCAGGCTGTCACCTGTTTCGATCAGTACGCACGAGCTGAACTGACGAGTTGGAGTACGTACACCAGACATGATAGGCGTAGGTAATGAAATCTTGAACAGTGACGTAGCATCGTAAAAACGTTTCACGTAATCCATACGTGTAGACGCTGGATACTTAGCAAACAGACATGCAGCAACCAAAATATACAGGAACTGCGCACTCTCGTAGATTTCGCCGGTCACGCGGTTTTGTACCAGATACTTACCTTCGAGCTGTTTTACTGCGGCATAGCTGAAATTCATATCGCGCCAGTGATCAATGTAATCATCCAGCTCGTTTAATTCCGCTTCGCTATAGTCTTCTAACAGGTGCGCATCGTACTTGCCCATTGTGACCATTTTCTTGACATGGTCTACCAATTTGGGTGGTTCAAATTCACCGTAGGCCTTTTTACGTAAATGGAAGATCGCCAAACGTGCAGCCAGATACTGATAATCAGGTGAATCGGTAGAGATAAGATCTGCCGCTGATTTGATCAGTGTTTCGTGAATGTCTTCGGTTTTAATACCGTCGTAAAATTGAATGTGTGCTTTTATTTCTACCTGGGAAACGGACACATTATTCAGCCCTTCAGCTGCCCAGGTAATAACTTTGTGGATCTTATCCAGATCAATTGCTTCGCGAGTACCATTACGTTTGGTGACGAAAAGATTATTATTCATGCTTGAGCCGTTTTTATTATCGTTTTTGCACACGTGAAAAGCCGAAACCGCGAGGCGGAACACGAGTACTTTATTAAAGAGAAACTGTCGTAAGTAGGAAAGATCCCTTAGATCCATGGATCGTTTGTTTTTTATTCAGGATCGTCCGCTGACAGAGCACAAGATAGTGAGGTTTTACCTCTAATGCAACCCAATATCTGGTGCTTTTATAAGCAGTTAGCGCAACCAGAGCGAAAGGTTAGTTTTCACTAACTTTTGATAGCCTTTGCTGACACAAAACTGTCGAAAGCAAGGAAAAGTTTCGATAAAAGTTTTTGCTTAAATTTTTTTATTTTAAAAAATGCCTGGTTATATTTTCACGACATATAGTGTTTGAAAATGCATCAAGGCACTATATGTCGTGTTATTCATTCTGCAGAACACAAGAGGGCATTTAGCTCACCAACATTGTTGACGCTGTAATCAGCTTGCCAGTTTTCTAACCTGTCCTGGTCTGTTAAATAACCATACATTGCTGTAATGCTGATCATGCCTGCGGCGTTCGCCGCATCAATATCGCGTTTCGCATCGCCTACATACCAGCAATCCTTAGCTAAAACAGGGATCTGATCTGCGGCATAAATTAAGGGGGCAGGATCTGGTTTTCTGACAGATAAGGTATCGCCCGCAACCATTGCTCTGCATTGAGACAGTTCTGGATAGTGTTTAATGAGCTCTAACGTAAGGCTTTCAGGTTTATTGGTCACTATGCCCCATGGAATACCCTTGTGGTCTAATAAACCAAGGAACTCTGCCATATCTTCAAATAGGCAGGTATGTTCAGCAATATTATTGTGATAATAATCCAATAATTGCTGACGCAATGCCTCAGTATCATGTTCGACCAGTTGATCTCCGAAGCCTAACCTTAGTAAACCCAGCGCGCCGTGTGACGCTACGGGTCGATAGGCTTCGTAGGGCATTGTCTGTAACTTATGTTCGACTAATACTGCATTAAGTGCCGCGCCGAGATCTCTTGCGGTATCCAGCAACGTGCCATCTAAATCAAACAAAATAGCTTTGGGTAACACCATAGTGCGCTACCCCAAATGCTGGCAGTGAATAATATAATTTACGTCAACATTGCGATCTGACAGGTAGTATTCGCGGCTCAATGGATTCATATGCAAGCCGGTTATCGCATTTGCTTTCAACTGAGTATTATCAATCCATTTCATTAGTTCAGAAGGTTTGATAAATTTATCATGTTGGTGCGTCCCCTTAGGTACCAGTTTAAGTAAATATTCAGCTCCCACAATCGCCATCAAATAGGACTTGATATTTCGATTAAGTGTCGAGAAAAAGACTTGTCCACCGGGTTTCACTAACTTTGCGCAGGCGCGCACGACAGATTGTGGATCGGGTACGTGTTCTAGCATTTCCATACAGGTGACAACGTCGAACTGAGCGCTATGTTCTACAGCAAATTCTTCAGCGGTCGTTTGTTTGTAAGTTACTTTGACACCAGACTCTAAGCCATGAAGTTTAGCCACTTCTAAGGGCTCTGCACCCATATCAATACCAGTTACGTCTGCGCCCATCTTAGCCATACTTTCAGCGAGGATCCCTCCGCCACAGCCAACATCGACAATCTTCTTACCGAATAAGCCATCACAATGCTGAGCGACAAAATCCGTACGTAGCGGATTGATTTGGTGCAGGGGTTTAAATTCGCCTTCTAAATCCCACCAGCGTGACGCAAGATCGGCAAATTTCTGAATCTCTTTTGGATCGACATTTTGATTCGATGTCATTATTTTTCTTCCTAAATTTCTCGCGGGGACATTATAAGCCCCTTCAAATCCAGAGCACCAGCACGATCGGTTATCAAGTGAGCGTTTAGCGGCTATTTATTTTAAGTTCTTGGTGTTAGAATCGAAGGTTCTTAGTAAAAGAGACTGTGCCTCGTTTTGAGGGCGAATATCACCACATTTAGGTGGGATAGGGCTAGCAGGCTCGCATAATAAAGATTAGGGAACCAGGCTGTATATGACTGAACATGCCAAAGAAATTCTGCCTATCAATATCGAAGAAGAGCTGAAAACCTCCTACCTCGATTATGCGATGAGCGTAATCGTGGGGCGTGCATTACCTGATGTACGTGATGGTTTGAAGCCAGTGCATCGTCGCGTTTTGTTTGCGATGAACGAGCTGAAAAACGACTTTAACAAACCATATAAAAAGTCTGCCCGTGTGGTGGGTGACGTAATCGGTAAGTATCACCCTCACGGTGACTCTGCTGTGTATGACACCATTGTACGTATGGCTCAGCCATTCTCATTACGCTACATGCTGGTAGACGGCCAGGGTAACTTTGGTTCTGTAGATGGTGACTCAGCAGCGGCGATGCGTTATACGGAAGTCCGTATGGCGAAAATCGCGCACGAATTGCTCGCCGATCTAGAAAAGGAAACGGTTAACTTTGTTCCTAACTACGATGGTACGGAGCAAATTCCTGAAGTTTTGCCGACCAAAGTTCCTAACCTGCTGGTAAACGGTTCATCAGGTATCGCTGTTGGTATGGCGACCAATATTCCGCCACATAACCTGACTGAAGTGGTCAATGGCTGTATCGCGCTTATTCATAATCCAGACATGGATATCAGCCAGTTAATGGAATTGATTCCTGGTCCGGACTTCCCAACAGCAGCGATGATCAGCGGACGCAAAGGCATTGACGATGCTTATCGTACGGGTCGTGGCAAAATCTACATGCGTGCCAGAGCTGAAATCGAGCGCGAAGATAATGGTAAAGAAACCATTATCGTTCATGAGATTCCTTATCAGGTCAATAAGGCGCGTTTAATTGAAAAGATCGCCGAACTGGTAAAAGAGAAGAAGATTGAAGGTATTTCTGCTCTTCGTGACGAATCAGACAAAGACGGTATGCGTATCGTTATTGAAGTGAAACGTAACGAATCAGCGGAAGTATTGCTTAACCATTTATATGCCAATACCCAGTTACAAACGGTATTTGGTATCAACATGGTTGCTTTGGATAATGGTCAGCCCAAGGTGTTTAACCTTAAGGAAATGCTGGAAGCCTTTATCCTCCACCGCCGTGAAGTGGTGACCCGTCGTACTGTATTCGAACTTAAGAAAGCCCGTGATCGTGCCCATATCCTGGAAGGTTTGGCTATTGCACTGGTTAATATTGACGAAATTATTGAGTTGATTAAAGCCTCGCAAAGCCCTTCAGACGCAAAAGCGGCATTAACTGCACGCGGATGGCAGTTGGGTGATGTGGCTGAAATGCTGTCTCGTGCCGGTAATGATGCGGCACGTCCTGACTGGCTTGCGCCTCAGTTCGGAATTCGTGATGGCGAATATTTCCTGACCGAGCAACAGGCTCAGGCCATTCTGGATCTGCGTCTACATAAATTAACCGGTCTTGAACACGATAAGATTCTGGCAGAGTACAAAGATCTGTTAGAACTGATTGCTGAGTTGATGCATATTTTGGCCAGCCCAGAACGTTTGATGGAAGTGATCCGCGAAGAACTGGAAAAGATACGTGATGAATACGGGGATGTTCGTCGTACTGAAATTACGGCAGCTTCGCACGATATCGACATCGAAGACTTAATCGAGCAGGAAGACGTGGTTGTTACTTTGTCTCGCGAAGGTTACGTTAAATACCAGAAGTTGGCTGATTATGAAGCACAGCGTCGTGGTGGTAAGGGTAAAGCTGCGACTAAGATGAAAGATGAAGATTTCATCGAGAAGCTACTGGTTGCTAATACCCACGATCATATTCTGTGTTTCTCTACGCGCGGCCGTTTGTACTGGTTGAAGGTATATCAATTGCCACTGGCAAGTCGCACAGCCCGTGGTCGTCCGATCATCAATATTCTGCCGTTGGAAGAAGGTGAACGCATTACCGCCATTCTGCCAATTAAAGAGTTTGAAGAAGGCAAATACGTGCTGATGGCCACTGCCAACGGTACAGTTAAGAAGACCAGCCTGACTCTGTATTCACGTCCGCGTTCTAACGGCATTATTGCGGTTAACCTGAACGATGGTGACGAGCTGATTGGCGTTGCCATTACTGACGGTGCAGACGACATTATGTTGTTCTCTGATGCTGGTAAAGTAGTTCGTTTCAACGAGAAACTGCGCGACGCGGAAACCGGTGAAGTGAAACGCGATCCAGAAACCGGCGAAGAAATGATGTCACTTCGTCCAATGGGACGCACAGCAACCGGTGTTCGAGGCATTAAGTTACAGGACGGCCAGAAAGTTGTGTCACTTATTGTACCGAAAGGCGATGGTGCAATCTTAACTGCGACTGAGAATGGCTTTGGTAAGCGTACACCGCTTGAAGATTACCCGGCGAAGAGCCGAGCGACTCAGGGTGTTGTTTCTATTAAAGTGTCTGAGCGTAATGGTGTGGTTGTTGGTGCCGTACAGGTCGATGAGAATGATGAAATCATGCTTATCAGTGATCAGGGCACATTAGTACGAACTCGAGTTTCTGAAGTGTCTACTGTTGGTCGTAACACCCAGGGTGTTAGATTAATTCGTACTGTTGAAGGCGAACATGTTGTTGGCTTACAACGTATCGAAGAAGTAGAATCTGACGAACTATTAGAAGAAGACATCGATTCCATGGACGAGATCGTTCAGGAAGTTGCCGATAGTGGCGACGATGCTCAGGTGTCCGAGACAGAATAAAGCTCGCAGGCTCGAAAGAGCCTGATTTTGGTTATCCGAACGAGCGGCTTTTGCCGCTCGTTTTATTTCAGCATGCAATGAGTGACGAATGAACAAGGTGTACAATTTTTGCGCCGGCCCAGCTATGTTGCCGGCAGATGTGATGCTACAAGCACAACAGGAATTTATTAACTGGAATGAACAGGGCTGTTCGGTGATGGAAATTAGTCACCGTAGCAAAGAGTTTATTGCACTCGCTGAGGAAGCAGAACAAGACCTGCGTGATCTGCTCTCTATTCCGGCCAATTATAAAGTCTTGTTCACACACGGTGGTGGACGTGGCCAGTTTTCAGCTGTGCCGTTAAATTTGTCTAAAGCTGGAGATTCAGCTGATCACCTGGTAACAGGCTCTTGGTCAAAAAGTGCGGTTGAAGAAGCCAGTAAATATCTGACTGCAAATACTGTGGGCCAGAACATTACCGAAAATGGCTTAATACGTCCGGCGCACGCAAGTGACTGGCAATTAGACAGTCAGGCAGCATATTTCCATTATTGTCCGAATGAGACAGTTGATGGTATTGAAATTCTGGATGTGCCGTCAGTAGGCAGTGTACCTTTGGTCGCTGATATGTCGTCGAATATTTTGTCGCGTCCAATAGATGTGTCTAAGTTTGGTGTTATTTATGCCGGCGCGCAGAAGAATATTGGACCTTCAGGTTTATCCGTCGTGATTGTGCGCGATGATTTATTAGGTAAAGCCCGTCAGGAAACGCCTTCAATCTTTGATTACGACATCATTGCCAAGAATGATTCTATGTACAACACACCACCTACCTATGCATGGTACCTGGCCGGTTTAGTCTTTAAATGGCTGAAGCAGCAGGGGGGATTAAACGCGATGGAAGCGAAAAATCAGGCCAAAGCTGAACTCTTATACAACGCCATTGATAGTAATCCATTCTATGGTAACAAAGTGGTTCCGGCTTATCGTTCTCGTATGAATGTGACCTTCCAGTTAGCGGATGAAAGCCTGGATAAGACGTTTTTGGAAGAAGCCGAAGCAGCAGGGCTTAAAGCATTAAAAGGACACCGAATCGTTGGCGGTATGCGCGCAAGTATTTACAACGCGATGCCAATTGAAGGTGTCCAGACGTTAGTCGATTTTATGAATGAATTTTCCCGGAGGTATGGCTAATGAGCCAGGTTGAGCAATTACGGCTTACGCCAATTGCCGGAGTTGAAGGTACCGTTAATGTACCAGGCTCAAAGAGTTTATCGAATCGAGCGCTATTGTTGGCGGCGTTAGCCAGTGGTGAGACGACACTGACGAATCTGCTAGACAGCGACGATATCCGTCATATGTTGAATGCCTTAACAAAGCTAGGCGTAAGTTACACCTTATCTGCAGATAAAACCGAGTGTACGGTTGAAGGATTAGGTCAATGTTTTACGCCCGACGCGAAAGCATTGGAGCTGTTTTTGGGCAATGCGGGGACTGCAATGCGTCCCTTGTGTGCTGCGTTAGCGTTATCTGAAGGCGAATTCACACTGACCGGTGAACCTAGGATGGAAGAACGTCCAATCGGCGCGTTGGTTGACAGTTTACGCCAGGCCGGTGCAGACATCACCTATCTAAAAAATGACGGTTATCCGCCTTTGTTGATTAAAGGTAAGGGGTTATCTGGTGGTGAAATTACTGTCGATGGCAGTGTTTCCAGCCAGTTTTTGACTGCGCTGTTAATGGCGGCGCCATTGTTTGATGCTGACTCGGTGATCCGAATCAGTGGCGAATTGGTTTCTAAGCCTTACATAGATATTACCCTTGCGACCATGGCCCAGTTTGGTGTTGTCGTTGAAAACGATAACTATCAAGCGTTTGTAGTTAAAGGCAAGCAGCAGTATCAAGCGCCGGGACGTTTTCTGGTTGAAGGTGATGCGTCATCTGCATCATATTTTTTAGCTGCAGGCGCAATTAAAGGTGGCACAGTGACGGTTACCGGCGTAGGCAAAAAGTGTGTACAAGGTGATGTGAAGTTTGCTGATGTGCTTGAAAAAATGGGTGCGCAAGTAGAGTGGGGCGATGATTATATTCGTGTCACTGGAGCACCTTTACACGGAGTAGATCTGGATATGAATCACATTCCGGATGCCGCCATGACCATTGCCACTACAGCCTTGTTTGCCAAAGGTACGACTGCCATCCGTAATATCTACAACTGGCGAGTAAAAGAAACGGATCGTTTGGCCGCTATGGCGACTGAATTAAAAAAGGTCGGTGCAACTGTCGTTGAAGGGCATGACTTTATAGAAGTTACACCTCCCGAAAAACTGACTGAAGCTGCGATTGATACCTATAATGATCATCGAATTGCGATGTGTTTTTCGTTAGTTGCATTGAGCGATACAGCCGTTGTCATTAATGATCCCGGATGTACAGCAAAGACATTTCCCGACTATTTCACGCGATTTTCATCGATCTGTCGTTAATTAGTCACAAACTTACCGAAAAAGGGGAAGTAACAAATCATTACTTCCCCTTTTCTTATTACTTACATTGCTAATCCATAGTGTTTGCGTATAATTGCGCCCGATTTTTAAAGCACAAGCGCAGGAGAGGGTATGCTTATATCCCCAGTCGTTACCATTGACGGTCCAAGCGGCGCAGGAAAGGGTACTGTCAGCACATTGCTGGCAAAACAATTAGGCTGGCATTTCTTAGACAGTGGTGCCATTTACCGGGTGTTGGCCATTGCATCTATTCATCATCAGATCGATCCTGAAGATGAAGACGGTCTTATTCCGCTAGCTTCCGGGTTGGATGTTAACTTTGAAACCAGTAACGGTGATAGCAAAATCATCCTAGAGGGTGAGGATGTTACGCATTCAATTCGTACAGAAGAAGTAGGAGCTGTCGCGTCTAAAGTCGCTTCTTTGCCGCGGGTAAGGGAAGCGTTATTGCGACGTCAGCGAGCGTTTAGAGAGGCGCCAGGCCTGGTAGCCGACGGCCGAGATATGGGAACCGTGGTGTTTCCAAACGCGGAAGCGAAAATTTTCCTGACGGCCAGTGCCGAGGAACGCGCGAGAAGACGCTATAATCAGTTGAAAGAAAAGGGCCTCGATGTTAGCATTGATGGCCTTTTAGCCGACATACAGGCGAGAGACGATCGAGATATGAATCGTTCTGTCGCTCCGTTAGTCCCGGCAGAAGATGCCCTTGTATTGGATTCCACTGAATTAGGAATCGATCAAGTGCTTGTAAAAGTGGCTGAGTTTGTCGAATTAAAGCTTAAGGGAGCTTAGCTCTCTTTATTGCTACGCCAAACTTTTTACTGTGTTCGAATCAGGATGAATCGAACAAATGTGAACAACCCCACGTTAGCGGGAATGCAATGTGGATGTCAATTCTAAATGTTGAAATTATGACTGAGAATTTTGCTCAACTATTCGAAGAAAGTTTAAAAGAACTTGAAACCCGTCCTGGTGCCATTGTTAAAGGTACTGTTGTTTCTATCGATAAAGACATCGTTTTGGTCGATGCGGGTCTTAAGTCTGAAAGTGCTATCCCTGCGGAGCAGTTCAAAAACGCAGAAGGTGCACTGGAAATCGCCATCGGTGACACTGTTGATGTAGCCCTGGACGCGGTAGAAGACGGCTTCGGTGAGACTATCCTGTCTCGCGAAAAAGCGAAACGTCACGAAGCCTGGGTTGAGCTTGAAAAAGCCTATGAAGAAAAAGCCACTATCAAGGGCATCATCAATGGTAAAGTTAAAGGTGGTTTCACTGTTGAAGTTAACAGTGTACGCGCCTTCTTACCTGGTTCTCTGGTAGACGTTCGTCCAGTTCGTGACACGACTCATCTGGAAGGCAAAGAGCTTGAATTTAAAGTAATCAAGTTAGACGCTAAGCGTAACAACGTTGTTGTTTCTCGTCGCGCAGTTATTGAAGCAGAAAGCAGCGCTGAGCGCGAATCTCTGCTGGCTAACCTGGACGAAGGTCATGAAGTTAAGGGTATCGTTAAGAACCTGACTGACTACGGTGCTTTCGTAGACCTGGGTGGCGTTGATGGTCTTCTGCACATCACTGATATGGCTTGGAAACGCGTTAAGCACCCAAGTGAAATCGTGAACGTTGGTGATGAAATCACAGTTAAAGTACTGAAGTTCGACAAAGACAAGCAACGTGTATCTCTGGGCATGAAGCAAATGGGCAGCGATCCATGGCAAGAAATTGCTCAGCGTTACCCAGAAGGCACTAAGCTAACTGGTAACGTAACTAACCTGACTGATTACGGTTGCTTCGTTGAAATCGAAGACGGCGTTGAAGGTCTGGTACACGTTTCTGAAATGGATTGGACTAACAAGAATATTCACCCATCTAAGGTTGTTAACCTGGGCGATTCAGTAGAAGTAATGGTGCTAGAGATTGATGAAGAGCGTCGTCGTATTTCTCTGGGTCTGAAACAGTGTAAAGCTAACCCTTGGGAAGAGTTCGCGAAGTCTCACAATAAAGGCGATAAAGTATCTGGTAAGATCAAGTCAATCACTGACTTCGGTATCTTCATCGGCCTGGACGGTGGCATCGACGGTCTGGTTCACTTGTCTGACATTTCTTGGAACAAAGCTGGCGAAGAAGCCGTGCGTGAATACAAGAAAGGCGACGAAATCTCTGCTGTTGTACTGCAAGTCGACCCAGAGCGTGAGCGTATCTCTCTTGGCGTGAAGCAAATCGAAGAAGATCCTTTCAATAAGTATCTGACAGACAACAAGAAAGGTGCTATCGTTATTGGTATGGTTACCGCAGTTGATGCGAAAGGCGTAACAGTTCAACTTGGCGAAGAAGTTGAAGGTTATGTTCGCGCTGCTGATTTGGCCCGTGACCGCGTAGATGATGCTTCTGAAGTAGTATCTGTAGGCGAGTCTCTGGAAGCTAAATTCATGGGCGTTGATCGCAAAAACCGCGTAGTCAACTTGTCTGTTAAAGCCAAAGACCAAGCTGAAGAGAAAGAAGCTCTGGATAAAGTAAATCAGCAAGAAGAAGCTGGTTTTGCTAACGCCATGGCTGAAGCCTTCAAAGCTGCGAAAGGCGAAGAGTAAGTTGCAAAGAGGGGCCGGTTTTCCGGCCTCTTATTTGTCGGTAGCCCTTTGATTAATCCATTACGGAGAGTGAAATGACTAAGTCAGAACTTATCGAAAAGCTTGCCGATAAAGCACGTCATATTCCTGCCAAGGACGTAGAATCTGCTATCAAAGAAATGTTGGAGCAGATGGCGCAAACCCTTCAAAAGGGCGACCGCATTGAAATCCGCGGCTTTGGAAGTTTCTCTTTGCATTATCGTGCTCCCCGAGTTGGTCGTAACCCAAAAACTGGTGAAACAGTGAAGTTGGACGGCAAATACGTCCCTCACTTTAAGCCAGGTAAAGAATTGCGCGAACGCGTGAACGAAGGGTTAACGCACTAATCGGTACTGATTTTTTAAAAACGGCACTCCAAATGGGGTGCCGTTTTTGTTACAGTTGCAGTTAAAGAAAATACCACCAATAATGTTGCTGTCACGGATTCAGACAACTACAACAACTTATTGAATTAGAAGTGTTTGGAGGGAAGGTTGAAAGGCGTTATCGGCCTGATTGGCTGCGTTTTATTATTAGTGGTAGCGATTGTCCTTGGGGCGCAAAATGATCAACAGGTCACGGTTAATTATTTAATCGCACAGTCTCAACTTCCGTTATCGAGCCTTATGGCTATCGTTTTATTAATGGGCGTCATTCTAAGCGGCGTTATTTATTTGTTTGCTTACTTTCGACTGTCTTTCCGCATTCGCCAGCTAAAAAAGCAGGTTGCGCAACTTTCCCGTAATTCAAGTCACTGATTATGCTAGAGCTGTTGTTTCTGTTATTACCCGTCGCTGCCGGTTATGGCTGGGTGATGGGGCGTAACAGTTTACGCCAAGCACAACGTAAACAATCCAAAATACTGTCTCGCCACTATTTTAAAGGTTTAAATTTTTTACTTTCAGATCAACCAGACAAAGCGGTTGATACTCTGATTAAAATGATAAATCTTGATAGTGATACCGCAGATACTCATATCGCAATGGGTAATTTTTTTCGTCACCGTGGAGAGCTGGACCGTGCGATTAAAATTCACCAAAACCTCGTCAATCAAAAAGATGTAGATACTGCTCATCAGCACGCAGCATTACAGGAACTGGGAAAAGACTATATCCAGGCAGGATTCCTTGAACGAGCAGAAAATGCGTTTACGCAGTTATTGCAAAGTGAAAAGCATGCTCTAGAAGCTCAGACGCAGCTATTTAATATTTATCAGACGACTAAAGAGTGGGATCGCGGTATTGAACTGGCGGAAAAGCTTTTTGCCATTCAGGGGGAGACGGACGAAATTTGCCAGCGTATTTCGCATTTTTACTGCGAACAGGCGCAGTTATTGGTAAGAAAGGGTGATGATAAAGAGGCTGAAAAGTTACTCCATCGCGCCATTATGTCGGATGAAAAGAATGTGCGTCCCTGGTTATTGTTGGCTGATATAGCGATTCGCACCCAGGATTATGACCAGGCGATGGACTATTTAGGTGAAGTACCAAAGCGCGATGTCTCTTGGTTTAGCGAAGCTGTGCCACTCCTTGAGAAATGTGCTGAATCCAGTGATAACTGGGAAAAACTTGAAGCGATGCTGGAACAATACTGGCAGAAATGTGCAACTGCATATTTGGCGAAAGTCAATTTGTTGGCAAGGCGCGGTGACAAGCCAAAAGCGGCAGAAGTATTACTTGAGCAGTTACGTACTCATCCTACGATGAAAGGGTTTAAAACCCTGATGAAGCTTTATATCGAGTTACAAGCGCAGCAACAGGCCACAGATAGCCTTCAACTCTTATCTGAATTAGTAGAAGCGCAAATTAATCAACGTCCCAAGTATAGATGCCATGGTTGTGGTTTTTCGGGGCGTCAAATTCATTGGTTATGCCCATCTTGTAAAAAGTGGGGCCTGGTCAAACCCATAAAAGGCTTAGACGGAGAATAGAACACCGCATGAACGATCCTAAAATTATCGTTGCTCTGGATTTTGATAAACAGGAAAAAGCACTCTCTTTTGTAGATGGTTTAGATCCTTCTCTTTGTCGTCTGAAAGTTGGCAAAGAAATGTTTACGTATTTTGGACCGACGTTTGTAAAAGGATTAATTAACAAAGGATTTGATATATTTTTGGACCTAAAATTCCATGATATTCCCAATACTGTCGCCAAAGCGTGTTTAGCGGCAGCAGACATGGGGGTTTGGATGGTGAACGTGCATGCGTCAGGCGGTCTTAAAATGATGGAAACAGCGCAACAGGCTCTAGCGTCAAATGGTGGAAACCAGCCTAAGCTGATTGCTGTGACGATTTTGACCAGTATGAGTCAGGATGATGCAAATGGTATTGGCATAACCTGGCCAATTCAGGAGCAAGTTTTGCGTTTGGCCACACTAACCAAAGAAGCTGGATTAGATGGTGTAGTGTGTTCAGCGCAGGAAGCAGAAATGCTCAAACGTGAACTCGGCGCCGAGTTCCAGTTAGTCACGCCTGGAATCCGCCCTGCAGGTAGCGATGTAGGTGATCAACAGCGTATCATGACGCCTGAAAGAGCTATTCAGGTTGGGGTGGATTACATGGTGATCGGTCGTCCCATAACACAAGCAGAAAATCCAATTGCCACATTGAAGCAAATCAATCAGTCGATTGAAGCTTAAATGACATTAAAAACAAAAACACCGCGTTATCGCGGTGTTTTTTTATCTATATTCAGTGTTACGCGCTTAGTGCCGTTACTGCATCAACATAATCAAGATTGAGTTCTTTGCCCAATGCATCTACTACTGCTTTAAATGTAATTTTGCCTTCATGTACATTTAAGCCATTTAGCAAGTGCTTATCATCTAGAAGTGCCTGTTTGGCGCCTTTATTGGCTAAGGCTAAACCAAAAGGTAACGTTGCGTTGTTAAGTGCAATCGTGGATGTACGCGCCACGCCACCTGGCATGTTAGCAACACAGTAGTGCACGACACCGTCAACCACATAGACAGGTTCCTGATGTGTTGTGGCCTTTGATGTTTCAAAACAACCGCCTTGATCGATGGCAACGTCAACTACGACAGATCCTTCTTTCATATTCTTAATATGTTCGCGCGTCAGTAATTTAGGTGCTGCAGCGCCCGGGATTAATACCGCGCCGACTACCAAATCGGCTTTTGAAGAATAGTGTTCAATCGCATCAACAGTAGAAAATACCGTTTTCACCTGACCACGGAAGATATCATCCAGTTCACGTAAACGATTTAATGAGCGGTCCAGTATTGTTACATCTGCACCCAAACCTAATGCCATTTTGGCAGCATGTGTTCCAACAACGCCACCACCGATGACTAATACTTTACCCGGAGCAACGCCTGGTACACCACCCAGCAGTGTACCGCTGCCGCCGTGAGCCTTTTCAAGGTAGTGGGCGCCAGCCTGAATAGACATGCGTCCAGCCACTTCACTCATTGGCGCTAGTAAAGGCAGTGCTCCGCGAGCATCTGTCACCGTTTCATAGGCAATGCAGGTTGCGCCGGATTCAATCAGCAATTGAGTTTGCATTGGGTCTGGGGCTAAGTGCAGATAGGTGTACAGTATCTGACCCTTGCGCAACATTTTGCATTCATTGGGTTGCGGTTCTTTGACCTTAACGATCATCTCTGCTTTAGCAAAGATTTCCTCCGCTGTTTCAATAATCTGTGCACCTGCTTCGGCATACTGTGCATCATCAAAGCCAATGGCCGCACCAGCCTGGGTTTGCACCAATACCTGATGACCATTTGCGCAAAATTCTTTTACTGCAGCAGGAGTCAGGCCAACACGATATTCGTGGTTTTTAATTTCTTTAGGTACACCGATTAACATGGTTCTTCCTTTTATATTTTGTTATTGAAGGTAAATATACTTGCGGCGAGTATAGAGTAAGTTTAGAAGAATAAATTTTCGAAGATTGGCAAATTGCAGTATTATCAACTGCATATTCATAAATATGCGGTATTTAATATGCTGGTAAAAACGCCTAAACATCTCGATAGAATAGACAGAAACATCCTTATTCAATTGCAGAAGAATGCCAAAATATCCAATGTTGAACTGGCTAAAGAAGTTGGTTTAAGCCCCAGTCCCTGCCTTGAACGAGTTAAACGGCTTGAAACACAGGGGTATATTACTGGTTATCATGCTTCAGTAGATCCTGCAAAATTAGGCGCTGCGATGCTTGTATTTGTAGAGATTACCTTGATCAAAACGTCACCTGATATCTTCGAAGAATTTTCTGCTGCTGTGCGTCAACTTGATGATATTCAGGAATGTCACTTAGTTTCGGGTCACTTTGATTTTGTTTTAAAAGCAAGGGTGGCAGATATGTCTAGCTACAGAAAGCTGTTAGGCGATACCTTGCTTCGTTTGCCTGGGGTGAACGAATCTCGCACTTACGTAGTGATGGAAGAAGTGAAACAGACCACATTCATCAAAATTGCAGCCAAGTGAACCATATTAACGATTAACCTGAATATTGTATAAATGATCAGCAGTGAAACCATCGTTTGCTAGGATTTTGGGGATGGCGCTGGTATCGTATAGCCTTCGACGACAGTTAAATGAATATAAACAGTAATATGGCGCGATTAACAGGTCTCCAACGGATTATGGAAGTGGGTATGATGCTTACCTGCGCCCTGGCATTTTTTCTACTGTTAGCCCTGGCTTCTTTTCATCCAGCGGATCCAAGCTGGTCTCAGGCCGGCTTGCAAAGTGATATCCATAATTGGGTTGGCCCGATTGGTGCCTGGCTGGCGGATATTTTATTTTTTATCTTTGGTTTTATTGCGTATCTTTTACCATTTGCCATTGCATTTTTTGGTTGGTTCGCCTTTCAGCAAAGCAAAAATTTGTCAGACATTGATTATCTGACTATCGGACTGCGTATCATCGGTGTGATCTTAGCTCTTCTGGGAGCAACAGGTATTGCCAGCATTAATTTTGATGATTTATTTTACTTTTCTGCCGGTGGCTTTATTGGTGATGTGATTAGTTCATCTATGATCCCCTATTTCAATATGGCCGGCACGATTTTATTGTTACTCTGCTTTTTCTGTACCGGTTTTACCTTAGTTACAGGCATTTCCTGGATTAGCATTGTTGATTGGACGGGAAGATGGTCTATTCATTCCGCCAAATGGCTATATGGCGCCCCAGCGAGGTTATCAAATACTTCTATTCCAAGGTTAACCTTTAAGAATAATGAACAGCCTTTGGTGGCATCTGGACCTGTCGAAGAAATTAATATCACCAGTATGCGGGTTGAACCTGATCTCGGAGAGCCAGAACGAAAAGTGCCTGAGCTCACTATTCCCGAGGATATGCTGGTTACGCCACAAGATGAAGTTCTGGCAGAGCCAGGCTTTGATGGCGATGTATTTAAACCCGATAGACAGGAACAACCGGTTCAAGTGGACACAAATCCTGTTGAGTCGGCAGAAGTTCCCAAACCTAACCCTATTATTACGCCAGTTAAGCCTAAACCATCAATGACAGAACAAGTCGTTCAGATGAAAAAAGGGCAGGGGATAACGTCGACTGACATTGCTCCCATGCCATCGTTTGACCTACTTGATCGTCCAGAAAAGCATAAAAATCCGTTATCGGAAGAGGAACTGGAAGGTATCTCGAGGTTGGTAGAAGAGAAATTGGCTGATTTCAATATTGAAGCCAAAGTGGTAGGGGTTTTCCCTGGGCCGGTGATAACGCGTTTCGAACTTGATCTGGCGCCTGGGGTGAAGGTTGCCAAGATTTCTGCCTTATCGAAGGATTTGGCCCGCGCTATGTCTGCCATGTCTGTGCGTGTGGTTGAAGTGATTCCGGGTAAGTCAGTGATTGGTCTCGAACTACCAAACAAAAACCGAGAGATGGTGCGCCTGAGTGAAGTCATAAGTTGTGACGCATTTCAAAAATCAGCATCCGCACTGACTATGGTGTTAGGTGCCGACATTTCAGGTAAGCCTGTCGTGGTGGATTTGGCCAAAATGCCACATTTATTGGTAGCGGGTACCACAGGCTCAGGTAAGTCTGTTGGTGTAAACGTGATGATTTTAAGCTTGCTGTACAAATCGACGCCAGACGATGTACGCATGATCATGATTGACCCAAAAATGCTGGAATTATCCGTCTACGAAGGTATTCCACATCTTTTGGCGGAAGTTGTCACCGACATGAAAGAAGCGGCCAATGCGCTACGCTGGTGTGTGGGTGAAATGGAACGCCGTTACCGTTTGATGTCCGAATTAGGGGTGCGAAACCTCAAGGGATACAACGCTAAAATTTTACAGGCAAAAGAAGACGGCAATCCAATTCGCGATCCGCTGTGGAAATCAGAAGAAAGTATGGAGACAGAGGCGCCGTATCTGGAAAAGCTCCCTGCAATTGTTGTCGTTGTCGATGAATTCGCTGACATGATGATGATTGTCGGTAAAAAGGTAGAAGAACTGATTGCACGTATAGCGCAAAAGGCGCGTGCTGCAGGCATTCACCTGGTACTCGCCACCCAGCGACCTTCAGTTGATGTTATTACCGGCTTGATTAAAGCTAACATACCCACGCGAATTGCTTTCCAGGTATCTTCTAAGATTGATTCACGTACTATTTTGGATCAACAGGGTGCAGAAACCCTATTAGGGATGGGGGATATGTTGTACTTACCGCCGGGCACGGGTGTACCAACCCGTGTGCATGGTGCATTTGTTGACGACCATGAAGTACACGCTGTGGTAGCCGACTGGCAGAGCCGTGGCGAGCCAGAATATATTGATGAAATTTTAAATGGTGAGGCATCGGCAGAAATTCTTTTGCCAGGCGAACAGGCTGAAGGAAGTGATCAGGAATTAGATGCATTCTATGATGAAGCAGTGATGTTTGTGACGGAGTCTCGACGCGCGTCAGTCTCCAGTGTTCAGCGTAAATTCCGTATCGGTTATAACCGCGCAGCACGCCTGGTTGAACAAATGGAACAGTCTGGCGTAGTCAGTGCGCCATCCCACAATGGTAACCGTGAAGTATTGGCACCACCGCCTCCAAGAGATTAATTATGTTGTTTAGAAAGTTAACGATTGCAACGGCTTTACTGGTAAGTTTTCAGAGTTTTGCAGCTGATGTGGCTGAGCAACTAAAAGCTAAACTGGCACATCTACAATCATTTCAGGCTAGATTCAGCCAATCCGTAGTAGACAATGATGGCGAGCTTATCCAGCAAAGTGAAGGCAAATTGTGGTTAAAGCAACCCGACAAACTGTTATGGGAATTAGATCCGCCCAATGAAAATATTCTCATCGCTGATGGCAATACGTTATGGCATGTAGATCCCTTCGTGGAACAGGCGGTCGCCATTTCGCAGCATCAGGCTGTTGAGAATAATCCGATTATTTTACTGACGAATCCGGACAGCGAAGCCTGGCAAGGCTTTAATATTCGCGTGAGTGGCAATACCTATTATATTGGTGCTATATCCACAGATTCTAACATTGCCAGTCTGGCATTAACCTTTAATGGGGAGACGCTGGTGAAACTGGCGATGCAGGACAGGCAGCAGCAAACCAGTACACTGACCTTTACTCAAATTGAACAAAACAAGAAAATTTCGGACAAGGCATTTCAATTTACCTTGCCTGAAGGTTTCGATCTGGATGATCAGCGAAATCCATGACTCTGTCTTTCGATTTTGAACAAGGTGCGTTTCTCCCTTTAGCGGCGAGAATGCGGCCGAGAACTGTTGACGAATATATTGGTCAGCAACATATTCTCGGAGAAGGCAAGCCGTTACGAAAACTCGTGCAAACCGGTAAAGCCCATTCAATGATTTTGTGGGGCCCTCCGGGAACGGGTAAAACCACGTTGGCTGAAATGATCGCGAATCATTGCAATGCACATATTGAACGTATTTCAGCTGTCACCTCAGGGGTAAAGGAAATTCGAGCCGCCATTGAGACAGCTCGTAATCAGGCAGCCGCTCACGGGCGTCGAACCTTGTTGTTTGTTGACGAGGTGCATCGTTTTAATAAGTCACAGCAAGATGCGTTTTTACCCCATATTGAAGACGGCACCATTACATTTATTGGTGCTACGACGGAGAACCCGTCTTTCGAGCTGAATAATGCCTTGTTATCTCGGGCACGAGTTTACGTACTCAAATCCCTCACAGAAGATGACTTACATCAGGTGCTGGCAGGTGCGCTTACCGATGAAGAGCGCGGGCTGGGTTCTCGCCAGATTAGATTAGAGCCCGAAGCCGAAAAAATGCTAATTGGTTTAAGTGGCGGCGATGCGCGTCGTATTCTGAATTATCTGGAGTTGGCGGCTGACTTTGCAGAGGGAAACGTCATCAACCCCGGGCATATTAAAGATGCCGTCGGCGATAAGGTAGCTCAGTATGATAAGGGAGGCGATCAGTTTTATGATTTGATTTCCGCCTTCCATAAATCGGTTCGAGGGTCTTCACCGGATGGTGCCTTGTATTGGTATGCGCGTATTCTTAACAGTGGCGGTGATCCGTTATATGTTGCGCGTCGTTTGCTGGCAATTGCCTCAGAAGATATTGGCAATGCAGATCCTAGGGCATTACAGATATGTTTGAATGCATGGGATATTTTTGAGCGGGTGGGGCCATCTGAAGGGGAAAGGGCGATTGCCCAGGCTGCGATTTATTGTGCAACGACTGCTAAAAGCAATGCTGTATATATGGCCTTCAATCAGGCTAAACAGGACGCGCGCGATTTACCTGATTATGAGGTCCCTCTGCATCTGCGAAATGCCCCGACCAAGTTAATGGAATCTATGGGGAACGGCGCTGAATATCGTTATGCTCATAATGAAGAAAATGCCTTTGCCGCAGGCGAAAGTTACTTGCCTCCTGAAATACAGTATCAGCGATATTATTTGCCGAATGAGCGTGGAATGGAAAAGCAATTCAAGGCAAAATTAGATTATTTACAAGAACTTGATCAACAAAGTCCAAACAAAAGGTACCAAAAATGACACAGAACACCTTGGCGATATATGGATTTATAGCCGCAGGCGGCGCTGTGGGGGCCTGTAGTCGATTTTTTCTATCGCAATTAATGTTGCAGTGGTTTGGCAAAGGCTTTCCTTTTGGTACACTTCTGGTCAATGTTGTTGGGTCTTTTTGCCTCGGCCTGGTATACGCATTAATAGAGCATGGACAGATTGAGATCGTGCTTTGGCGGACTACGGTTGGAATTGGTTTTTTAGGCGCACTTACCACGTTTTCTACTTTCACTGTCGATACCTTATTGCTGCTGCAGCAGGGCGACTGGGTGAAAGGATGTTTAAATATTGTCTTAAATCTGGTTACCTGTCTGTTGGCAGCGTGGCTGGGACAGTCACTCATTAAGGGTTAAGTTTAGTACCATGTTAGATCCGAAATACTTACGTCAGGACATAGAAATTGCAGCTCAAAAATTAGCTAGCCGCGGTTTTGAATTGGATGTAGATACCATTAACCAATTGGAAGAAAAGCGTAAGTCCCTGCAAATCCTGACTCAGGATCTCCAGAATGAGCGAAATGTACGTTCCAAATCAATCGGTAAAGCAAAAGCTGCAGGAGAGGACATTGCACCGCTGCTGGCAGAAGTTGGTAAGCTTGGTGATGAATTGGATAGCGCAAAAGCTGAGTTGTCAGCGTTGCTGGAGCAAATTGCGGATATCGCCAAACGCATCCCGAATTTGCCAGACGATTCCGTTCCTGCCGGGAAAGACGAAGATGACAACATTGAAATCAGCAAATGGGGAACGCCGCCAGAGTTCGGTTTTGAAGTGAAAGACCATGTTGATATCGCGGAAGGTTTAAATAAAGGTCTGGATTTTGAAACCGCCACTAAACTAACCGGCTCGCGCTTTGTGGTTATGCGTGGTCAAATTGCGCGTTTACACCGAGCATTAGCGCAGTTCATGTTAGACCTGCACACGGGTGAACATGGCTATCAGGAAATGTATGTGCCTTATTTGGTTAATGCAGATAGCCTAATGGGCACAGGTCAGTTACCAAAGTTTGGTGAAGACTTGTTTCACACCAAACCAGCCACTGAAGAAGGTCAGGGATTGTCGCTGATCCCGACCTCAGAAGTTCCTCTGACCAATATCGCCCGTGATGAAATTCTAAGTGCTGATGAACTGCCGTTAAAAATGACCGCCCACACGCCTTGTTTCCGTTCAGAAGCAGGTTCGTATGGGCGTGATACGCGTGGTCTGATCCGTCAGCACCAGTTTGATAAAGTTGAAATGGTGCAGTTGGTAAAACCGGAAGACTCGTTCAATGCACTGGAAGAAATGACCGGCCATGCTGAAAAAGTATTGCAGTTGCTGGGCTTACCGTACCGTAAAGTGTTGCTTTGTACCGGTGATATGGGCTTTGGCGCCTGTAAAACTTACGACTTGGAAGTTTGGTTGCCGGCTCAGAATACTTATCGTGAAATATCATCATGTTCAAATATGCTGGATTTCCAGGCACGTCGAATGCAAGCCCGTTATCGCAATCCAGAAACCAACAAACCCGAGTTATTGCATACGCTAAACGGTTCGGGATTGGCGGTGGGCCGTACGTTGGTCGCGGTATTGGAGAATTATCAGCAAGCTGATGGCAGTGTTACTGTTCCTGAAGCGCTACGTAAATATACTGGCTTTGATGTGATTACTGCTGCCTGATAACGGTGTTACATCAATAGCAAAAAAGCTGCCTTGGCAGCTTTTTTTGTGTTTGATATAACGGGGAATCACTTAAACTAAAAAATTACAGGCACTTGGCCGGTTTTGGCAAACCTGCAATTTTGGTCGCCTGTTTCGCCGGGCCATTGGGGAATAACCTATGCAGATAGCGGCTGTTACCTTTATCCGGTCCAAACTTCTGCGCCATGGCTTTTACAAGGGCTCGGATGGCTGGACTGGTATTAAATTCAAGATAGAATTCGCGCACAAAGTTAACCACTTCCCAATGGCTATCTGATAGTTCTATACCTTCAGAAGCAGCAAGAATAGGGGCCATTTCAGGCAGCCATTCTTCACTATTGAGCAAATAACCAAGTTTATCTGTCTCTATCTGTTGTTGATTAAAGGTGATCCAATACTGCATAGGGTTACCATCTAATTTGATTTGTATGCACCAGGGTCAATTCAACCCATTCATGGTAGCTAATTGTTGTTATGCGCTCGTTTGTCTTTAAACCACGAGCCACAATGTCGTCGTGCAGAAAATAGCATTTCACCTCTTCAGGTAATGGCTCTTTTACGTTTTGTAATAGGTAATAGACGGCATCTTCACAGAATAACAGGGTATCGCCTGGCAGAACACGTTCTAAAACGCAATCCAGAGGCTGTTGAAAGGGACTTTTAGTAAGGCAATGTAATGTTGTCATTAAAATGTCCAGATATCGGCAGCCTGACGTAATTCTGCAGCAATTACATCGGGTGATACCGCTCTGACATCAATTACCAGATCGTCTTCCGTCAGATTGCGCTGTGCCAGGCTCTTACTGCAAACAACGATATTTTCAATATCGTAGAATTCAAGTGCTGCAAAAGTCTTGATGAAGTTCTTCTGCGTGATAGCTTCAGGTTGTTGACCCTGTAATAACTGAAAGACACCATCTTCAACAAAATACAGTGTCACATCATTACCAAAATTGGCCATTGCCAGTACCAAATCTAGAGACTCTTGTGCATCAAGCCCGCGATGTGGCGCAGACTGATTAACGATAGCGATTAACTCCATCAGAATTGCACCACTTTATCTGATTGCTTTCTCAACACTGCCAGCTCACCCAGACCAACCTCAGTAAAAGGTGGCAGTAATGAGTATTGAGTTAAATCATGTTGCTCGGCACTTTCCTGATTGATTACACCACGACGATTTGCTGCACTGACGCACACCATTAATGGGATCTGGAGTTGTTGAGACAGTTGTTGCCAAAGCTTGAACATATTGCGCTCCTGACTTAGGTGCACTTGCAGTCCGTTGGCATTGTCTGCTCCACCCGCATAGAAAAAGATCCCACGGATTTGATGACCTGAGGCCACAGCAGCCTGTGCAAAACGGTATGCGCTATAACTTCCCTGGCTTTGCGCAGGAGACGATGAAATTAAGAGAGTAAGGTTTGCCATAGTCCTAAAACAAAAACACCCCAGCCGGGGCTGAGGTGCTTTTATATCAAAATATTACTTAGTCGTCGCTGTTGAATGCGCCCAGAAGGTGCAGTAATGACGTGAACAGGTTATACAAGTTCAAGTACATCGAAATAGTTGCGCGAATATAATTCGTTTCACCACCGTTAATGATGCGGCTGGTATCAAATAAAATGAATCCAGACATCAAAAATACGATGGCAGCATTAATCGCCAGACTAACTGCAGGAACATGGAAGAACAGGTTAGCTATACCAGCAACCAGAACAACAACCATACCCACAACTAAAAACCCTGACATGAACGAAAAGTCTTTTTTAGTCGTCAGGGCATAGCCCGATAATGCGAAGAACACCAGGGCGGTGGCGCCAAAGGCCTGCATGATTAACTCAGGGCCGTTGTTAAATCCAGCGTAATAACCCAGGGTATAACCTAATGAGCCGCCTAACAGACCAGTAAATGCGAATACAAACAGAACGCCAGACGAGCTTTGAGCTGCCTTGTTAAGAAAAAACAACATCACTAATGCAGCGATATTCATTCCCAGAGCCATCATAGGTGAAATACCCATAGACGCTGTTACACCCGCACAAACGGCGCTAAATGCTAACGACATCGCTAATAAGATGTAGGTATTCTTTAACACCTTATTGGTTTGCAGAACTGAGGTTTGACTCGATGTTCTGTAAAGTGATTGATGTTCCATATAAATTGACCTCCAAAAGGTACTAACAAAAGTGAAGTAAATTGCATCAGTACACTAACTAATAGTGTATTTGTATGGGCTTTAGTTCATTTTTTCAAGATAAATAGCTGATAGAGCAATACTATCAACGTAATTTGCATCGATTTGGATGCTATTTTGAGCGTATTGTTCAAAGTCTCGGCAAACAAAAACTTTTTGCAACATTAGGGGTTTACAGCCGGAAGAAACGTCATTAATATTCGCAGCACTTACGGAGAGGTGGCAGAGCTCGGCTTAATGCACCTGACTTGAAATCAGACGTAGGGTAACCTACCGGGGGTTCGAATCCCTCCCTCTCCGCCAAATTTATACTTTGGCGTAAGCGAAAGTAAAACAGTTATGGAGAGCTGGCAGAGCTCGGTTTAATGCACCTGACTTGAAATCAGACGTAGGGCAACCTACCGGGGGTTCGAATCCCTCGCTCTCCGCCATATACTAACCCCGCTTTATGCGGGGTTTTTTATTGCCATATTTAAACCACCTCCTATGGAGGTGGTGATCGGCGACTCGGGGCTATGCCCGTAAAGAGCCCATGTTAGATACTCCAATTTGTTTGTTACCAGCAAATAAAAAGGAGTAAATAACATGAGCAGATATGAATCTGCATCCCACGTATTCTATCGTTGTCAGTATCACATTGTGTGGACGCCTAAGTACAGATACAAGATATTAAAAGGAGCTGTAGGTAAGGAGCTTTATCGCAGTATCTATGTATTTTGTAGTATGAAGAAATGCACGGTAGTGGAGTTAAATGTACAAATCGATCATGTACACCTAGTCGTTAGAACACCGCCAAGCTTAAGTGTTTCAGATTTGATGGGAACCCTGAAAGGGCGCACAGCAATAAGATTATTCAATAAGTTTCCATATTTAAGAAAAAAGAAGCTGTGGGGCAATCACTTTTGGCAGCGTGGTTATTTCGTTGATTCAGTAGGTGCCAACGAAGCGATAATTCGTAGATATGTAAAATATCAAGATAAGCAAGCTAAAGAGGACGACGAGCGTCAACAACTATTAGAGCTTCAATAGAGCAGAAAGGCACCTCCTATGGAGGTGGATTTTTTACTTCCAGCGACTGATACCCAATTAGTAGCGTTGCTGTTGATAAATAGCTTCCGCTAACTGACGGCTTTTTTCACTGCTAAACGGATTATCTACTTTAAAGAAATGCCTGTTCTGCTTTATTTTTTTACTATGCTGGTAAAAAGGACTGTTGATAAACATTTTCCACTTACTGCCGTCCTGCTCAATCTTAGTTAATCCGTCAAGAATACGCTTACCTAGTAAAGGTTCATCTTTACGTACGAAGAAGTACATTAGGTTTGGATAGTAAAGGCCGTAATTTGGCTCAATATATATATCCAAATCTGCAAAATAGCTCACCTCTTCACCCACTTCTAATATGCTACGCGGAAAATAATCAGCAAAACCTTTCTCTAATAGTGCAAAACAACTTTTGTAGTCACTGGTTTTTATGTTGAAACCACTTTTTAACAGAATTTCTGTATCTGGCCAGTCACGCCCCTGAACGCCAACCAATTTCTTAAGCCAGTCAACATCAATATCCCGTTTGAATTGGGGTAGGGTTTGGCTATTGACTAAAAACACTCGATAACCAAATAGCCCGTAGGACAGAGGCGAATAAACAGCCTGATAATTGGTTTCGCGCTCTTGTGAAGTAGCACTCCAGATTACATTTATTTTTCCTTCTCCCAGACTTAATAACTGGCGTCGCTGCCGCATCGGAATATCTGAAATGATAAGTTCGTAATCGCCATATTTATCAATCGTTGCTTTTAGGGCCATGTCGAGCAACGTAATATAATAGTTATATTGTGATTCAGTGCTGCGTTGCAGATGAGGCAAAATAATTTTTGTTTTTTCTGCTAGCGGGGCAGCCGCAACCGAAAAGCAAAATGAAAACAAAACAAGGGCAATTGAGTGAGTTCTCAACATGAGATATGTCATAAATCGTTATAGTTCTTTTCTTTCACCAGTATAGTGTGCTGGGTGGTTTTCGTAACGTCAATTGTCACAGTGATTGAATTTTTATCTCAGCTGGTTAGACTGACAACACATTGAATTTTAAATAACAATTGTGACAATAGAAGCAATTCATCCTGTTAACTGTCGCTGTGGCGGTGAAGCCTCAGTGCCAGTAAAAATTCCAGGCAGCTATGATAGGTGGTCAATCCATTGTACTGTTAACCGGTGCCCGGCCAGAAATACAGGGCAGGGGTTAGTCTCGACGATTATTGGCTGGAATCGATTAAGCACGTCTTTCTATCGCTAATGTGTTGGTTAATATTTTATTCTCTGGCGAGATATATCAAGGGATTAGGTAGATATTTCTAATTTTAAGCTGCACTTTATCTGTAATTGTGTGATATTAGCCGCGTTGTAAGAATTAGATTGTGAGCCCACGGGAGTCTTCCCTTGATTAAGCTATTACTGGTCGATGACCATGAACTAGTTAGGACGGGTATCCGACGCATTTTAGAAGACGAAGTCGATTTTAAAGTGATCGGTGACACCAACAATGGCGAGGACGCTGTTAAATTTTGTCGTAAGGCACAGCCCGATGTTGTGCTGATGGACATGATCATGCCTGGTATTGGTGGCTTAGAAGCTACCAAGCAAATATTGCGTAACTGTGTTGATACTAAAGTTATCGTACTCTCGGTTCATAAAGAAAACCCGATCCCCGCGCGCGTAATGCAAGCTGGAGCATTTGGTTATTTAACCAAAGACGCAGACCCGGAAGAGATGATCCGTGCAATCCGAAAAGTTGCAGCGGGGCAGAAGTATGTTGCACCCGATATCGCACAGCAGATTGCAATTGGTCAGCTTAATCTGGCTGATGAAAATCCATTCGATCATTTGTCAGAGCGCGAACTTGAAATTGCGCTGCTGATAACGCGTGGTAGTAAAGTACCAGACATTGCGAATTGCCTGAATATTAGTGCAAAAACAGTGAATACCTATCGGTATCGTATGTTTGAGAAGTTACGCATTAGCACTGACGTAGAACTTACTCATCTGGCCTTACGGCATAAACTGATCAGTACAGAACAACTTTAGGAATGTCCGAATCTGAACATTTTGATTATCAGGCTTTTTTAAAAAGCCTGACAAATCAGCCAGGTGTTTATCGCATGTACAATCACCAGGAAGAGGTGATTTATGTGGGCAAAGCCAAAAATCTTAAAAAACGCGTCGCTAGTTATTTCAGAAAAAACCTCGATAGCATTAAAACGCGTTCGCTAGTTAAACAGATCCAGCATATGGATGTCACTGTGGTAAACAGTGAAACTGAAGCCTTCATCCTCGAAAATAATTACATTAAAAAATACCGACCACGTTATAACGTGCTGCTGAGAGATGATAAGAGCTATCCATATCTGTTACTCACTGACCATGAGCACCCGAGACTAACAATACATCGCGGTCCACGAAGAGTTAAAGGGGAATATTTTGGCCCCTATCCAAGCGCATGGGCTGTACGCGAAAGCTTGCGAACGATGCAAAAGCTCTTTCCTGTCAGGCAATGTGAAGATGCCTATTATCGCGCCCGAAGTCGTCCCTGCTTGCAATACCAGTTAAAACGTTGTGCTGGTCCGTGTGTTCAAGGGCTGGTGAGTGATGATGAATATACTCAGCAAGTCGAATTGGCACGTATGTTCCTCAAAGGTAAAAACCAGCAGGTCATCAATCAATTAATTGATAAAATGGAAACGGCCAGCCAATGTCTTAATTTTGAAACTGCTGCGCGATATCGGGATCAAATATCCGCCTTAAATAAAGTGCAGGAACAACAGTGGGTGAGTGGTAACCAGGAAGAGATGGACGTATTTGGCATGGTTTACCGAAATGGTATTGCCAGTATCCAAGGTTTATTTATTCGCGATAACCAGCTTTTGGGAAGCAAAAGCTATTTCCCTAAGGTACCCGCTGATTCAACTCCTGAAGAAGTCTTTCAGTCATTTCTTTTGCAATACTACTTATCCGGCAACGCTAGTGTGCCCAAGCAAATCGTTATTCCAGTTGAACTGGAGGAAGAGCAGGCGATCACAGAATTACTTGCCAAAGAGGCAGGTAAAAAGATTACTTTCTTCAAAGGCGCACGCGATGAAAAGCGGCGTTACCTTGAGTTGGCCCAACGCAATGCGGAAAATGCGCTTGAAGCGCGATTATCTAATCAAAAGTCAGTGTTTGGCCGTTATCTAGAGTTAGAGCAAATTCTTGAACTGGACAATCAAATTCAACGGATGGAATGTTTCGACATCAGTCATACCTCCGGACAGCAAACGGTTGCCTCTTGCGTGGTTTTTAACCGAGAAGGGCCTTTCAAGGCGGATTACCGCCGGTTCAATATCGAAGGTATCACTCCGGGCGATGATTATGCCGCGATGGCGCAAGCCCTAAAACGCCGATACAGCAATATTAAAGATGAGAATAAAATCCCGGATATCTTATTTATTGATGGCGGTAAAGGGCAGTTAGCGCAGGCTGAAGCGCAGTTTGAAGATTGGCCCCATAAAAAGATGCCTATGCTAATTGGTGTGGCCAAAGGTACGAGTAGAAAAGCTGGCCTTGAAACACTCATTTTGGCCGGAAATCATGATACTATCCCGATGTCAGCCGACTCAGGCGCGTTGCATTTAATACAACATATACGCGATGAAGCCCACCGTTTTGCTATTACCGGGCACCGTCAGCGCAGACAAAAAGCTAAGAAAACCTCTAAGCTGGAATCTATACCAGGAGTAGGGGCAAAGCGACGCCAAAGTTTGTTGAAGTATATGGGAGGCTTACAAGGTGTTTTGCAAGCCAGTAAAGATGAAATCGCGCGAGTACCTGGCATCAGTGAAGAATTAGCGACCGTCATCTATGACAGTCTGCATCATTAAAAACTGAAGTACCCTTGTTTTTAACTTTCGACCCAGCCGTTATCGGGTCGTATTCGTCGTGGTGAGCCCGCATGTGGACAATTCCTAATATTATTACCCTGATACGTGTGCTAATTATTCCAGTGTTCGTGGTTGTGTATTTCCTCGATTGGAAATGGGCACATCAGGCCGCTGCATTTATCTTCTGGGCTGCTGCCATCACAGATTGGTTTGATGGTTATTTGGCGCGAAAATTACAACAGAGTACGCCTTTCGGAGCATTTTTAGATCCCGTCGCCGACAAATTAATAGTCGCTGTCGCGCTACTCATGATTACACACACGTACCAATCTGCCTGGATCACCATCCCTGCAATTTTATTGTTAGCACGAGAAATCTATGTATCCGCTTTAAGAGAATGGATGGCCTCAAACGGGAAACGTGACACAGTAAAAGTAAATTTCATTGGGAAATTAAAAACCACCGCACAAATGTTAGCGCTGATCGGATTACTGTCAGAATTAGAAGTATTTATGGGCGTCACTATTTACTGGGTAAGCCTGGGACATATTCTTTTATACATCGCAGGTATTTTATCTGCCTGGTCAATGGTCACCTATACCCTTGCTGCCTGGGCTGATTTAAGCGGAAAAACTAAATAAATTTCCGATTTTTCCCTTAGATTGTCGATAATTAGATCATATTAATCAAAAAAGCAGCAAACGATTCACAAAGCGCTTTTTTAGTGTTGACACCCCAGAGTTTGACGGTAGAATGCACGCCATCGCTTCGGGACACAATGTTAACGAAGCGCTAAGCGGGAATAGCTCAGTTGGTAGAGCACAACCTTGCCAAGGTTGGGGTCGCGAGTTCGAGTCTCGTTTCCCGCTCCAAAGGCGGAATGGCAGAATGGCTATGCAGCGGATTGCAAATCCGTGGATCTCGGTTCGACTCCGGGTTCCGCCTCCATCACCTCGCTCATTACGAGCAACCCGATGCCCGGGTGGTGAAATTGGTAGACACAAGGGATTTAAAATCCCTCGCTGGTAACAGCGTGCCGGTTCAAGTCCGGCCCCGGGCACCATCTAAATCTGATAGTCAGATTTAACCAATATAATCAAATAAATAAAATCAATTCAGTCGAGCTGACGTTATCAACATTTAGCTGATTATTTCGAACTCCATTTATTCCCGATACCCATCGGTAATGTCTCATGCCATTATTTTACACTTACCTAATTTACCTTACATCGTTTCTCGCAATTTAATATCAATTCAGCTAACGTGATTTTATTGCCTTTCTTGAAGAGAGATATATGCCGTTAGTCATTGATTCCCCAAAAAATAAATCAAGCCAAGTGTTAAGGGTGTTGATCATAGAAGGCGTGATAAATACGCTGATGGCATTGATTAAACTCTTTGTCGGCATTCTAACCAATTCAACTGCTATCATTGCTGATGCATTGCATTCACTCACTGACGTTGCCAATAACGTAATTGCCTGGTTGGCAATGCGAGTAGCGGCGCAACCTGCAGATGAAAATCATCCCTATGGACATACTAAATTCGAGCAACTTGCGGTGTTCGGCTTAGCCTCATTGCTCGCGATTGTGGGGTTTGAGGTGCTTATAAATGCGTTTGAGCATTTTGGAAATCCAGTTGAGCAGAGTTACCTTGGATTAGTGATTCTGTTAGTTTCCTTAGGATGTAATATAGGGTTAACTCTATGGGAAGGACGTTGGGCTAAACGACTCAATTCGTCCTTACTAGAAGCCGATGCATCACACACTTTTAGCGATGTTCTCACAACTATTGCAGTTATTATTGGCTGGCAATTATCGACACTGGGATATTATTGGATTGATGCTGTGCTAGCAGCTATCGTAGCTATCATTATATTTATCCTGGCATTTCGTTTGTTTCAAAAGGCGATACCGATTCTGGTGGATGAAACCCATATAGATGCAAAAGCCGTGGCATCCGAGGTTAATAGAAATATTGAAGAAGTATTTGAAGTTAGCCGCGTACGATCAAGACATACAGGGAAGGGCATCTACGCAGATATTACTTTGTTGGTTGATGCTTCTATGTCCACGGCTAAGGCGCACGAAGTCGCTGATAGAGTTGAACAATTACTTGCAGACGAATTTGCTGTTAAAGACGTTGTGGTACACATTGAGCCTCGTCAACTTACAGACTAATCACTTGATGTTGAAAAGTGTTTTCATTGTTAATTATTTTGTGTATATTTTGTTGTGGAACACATAAGTAATACAATAATAATTAGGTTACACATGGATGTTACACCTAGCCAAAAGATTATTCATATTTTCTGGTATTAGTATTTATTAGAAAAATTGACGGACAGAAATAAAAAAGGCCGTATCAATTCAGACCGGGATCGGGTCACAAGGAAACTGACAGGCCAGTGGAGCTGAGAAGCTTTAGAGCATTTTGTTGAATATAAATCGTTTGGTACATTATCCATTAGTCTAATATTTGAACGCGATATTTTTCCTCATTTTCTTTTCTTATTTCCTTCTACATTCCTTCTTTCACATAAAGTCACATAAACTATTTATGTGTTTATTAGAATAAAGTTTCACGTTAAGCTATTAATATAAAAGTGTTACAGGTAACGTGATGGGCGATCAAAATTATTTTTGGACAATGTTTGTTGAGCAGGGCAAACATATGGGTAGTTGGCATCCGGATTATTTGCAGGCTGAGATTGGACGATCAGAATTTGAGCAGGGGTGCATGCAGGAATATCAGCACGCGCAGGCATTCTTAAAACAAGTATTAATTCCTGCACAGAGTAGGGCACTTAACAATCGCTATCGCCAATTTAAGAGTAAATTGCAACACGCGAAAAAGACCCTAACGTTAGGCGAAGAGACCTTGGTTAAATTAGACAAGGCAAAGAGTAAATTACGCCTGGATAGCTATGAAATGTTATTTGAATATCTGCTCGAGCCAGACGAAAGCGTGCAGATAGGATTAAAACAATTATCAACCCAGCAGCTTGAAAGTGCATTAACTTGGCAACAGCAGTTTGAATTATTGATGATAAAACATCCAAATAAAAAACGTCTTTTACAGGAAGTGATTCGTAGCGTCTATATTGATGCATGGAACTCTGCCAAAGAAACAAAAGGCAGAAGTTTGTCGACGTTGGAAACTGCACTTGAATCGAATGAATGGCTTCAACTTATTACTGATGTATAAGGGATAAATATAGCCTTATTGCCGATAATGCTATTTATCGGCATTGATTGAAATGTCATAATTCTATTTAAATTCAATAAATTAAAAAGAATTATGACTCAGCTTCCGCCAGCCATACCTCTGTTTGATCAAGTGAGATATCTTGAGGATGGTAATCCTACGGTGAATCAATATATTGCACAAATAACGCTGCACAGTGTAAATGATGCAGCGTTAATTTATGAGTATGCGTGCGATTGGCTGCTCGAACAGCAATTTAATGAAAATAACTATAAAACTTACCGAAGCGAACTTACGACCTTTCTATATTGGGTGTTTGATGTAATTAAAATCAGTGTATCGGATATTACTAGACGCGTTTTAAGCCAGTATATCGATTATTGCCAACAGCCAGATCCCAATCTGATAGCATATAGAAATGTTGCACAATTCCTTCTAGATAAAGAGGAAAACGAGCGTTATCCAAATCCACTCTGGAGACCATTTTTAGGTAAAAAGGTTGATGGAATTGAACAACCATATCGGATCACCGAAAAAGCATTAAAAACAAAATTGGCGATATTATCCTCATTTTTTTCATTCTTAATTAATGAAGAATATATGGAACGTAATCCCGCAATGATGTTGATGAAACATGGTCGATTTAAGCACACAGACCAATATGCTGGTGCTGGCGAAGATAATGAACAATTGAAGGCATTTTCAGAACTTCAATGGTCATATGTGATGCAGGCAGCCCAATATTTAGCATTGAAAGATCCCGAAGTTCATCAGCGAACCTTATTTTTAATTAGCCTTATGTACGGATGTTATTTACGTATTTCGGAGGTTTCCGCTCGTCCAGGCTTTTCACCAATGATGAGCCAGTTTAAGCGTGATGTGAAAACCGGCGTATGGGGTTTTTATATTCCGCGCAGTAAAGGTGGAAAACGTCGAACAGTTGCCGTATCTAAGGCACTGTTAACAGCTCTAAAACAATATCGTTGTTTTCTTGGCTTAACTGAATTACCGCAACCAGGCGAAAACACACCGTTATTTGTGCGCCATAAGGCCGCAGGCAGAGGTCGTGATGCCGGATTACTGAATGCTAATTTAGGTATTCGACAAATCCGAGAGTTAATCATGGACGTGATCTTTTTAGCCGCCGACAACATTGCGAAAGATGGTTTAAACCAGGATGCCAATGAAGTGCGAAGCCAAACTGTGCATAGCATCCGTCACACCGGAATCAGTCACGATATTAACTTAAATCAGCGGCCTTTATCCCATGTTCAGGCTGATGCCGGCCACGACAGTATCGAAACAACATCCCAGTATTTACATACCAGCCGTATTGAACGTCATGAGTCAGCAGTAGCTAAACCTTTGGACAGCCTATCCGGAATATAGTCAATAGCGCACAATGTATGTTATGTTAAATTTACTATATTGTATGGTTAGGCATAATTAGCAACTAACCCCATTGATAACGCTTAATGAATACCAGACTATCCTTCTTTTCTGAGCTAGCTTTTAGGTAATGGATTACCTCGCTTTGCCTATGTGAGTTTAACGAACTTAGTTTTTATTTCTGCAGTGTTATTCTGCAGTGTTATATCGAAATGACTACATCAGCCAAAATATTTGCTCGTTTGTATTCGGATCATTCTTAACAATAAGAGTCGCGTATCAGCCTGATGTTTGTGGACATGTGCTTTTATGGATGGCGAATTGTTATTCTCGATTGGCCTTGTCACTCAATGAGCAATGCGCAGGATCCCTTCGGTGTTTTGCTATAGCGTACTCACAACATGGCAGCGTAATTCGGCCTAATCAGTTGTAATTGATAAAAATGTTACAGGTAACAAAATGACGCCTGTAACTACAATGTTTTCGTCGTCTCTTTATGGACTCGAATTTTGAGCCTTACTTGCTATGTTCAAAATTTATCGATGCTTATTTTTGGTAAAGCACCAATCCACCTTCACTCATTAACGGTATTGTCAGGCTTCCGTCTTCTGGAAGTGTTTTGCTTGTCTGCTGCGTACCTTTATCTTCTTTATCGCTCAGCATAGTAATCGTCTGATTCGCCAACATAGGCAATTTTATCTGTAACGTTTTGGCCTTCTTTTCCCCATTGACGGCAACCACATACCATTTAGTACCTTTGCGGCGCGCCATCACCACAAACTGGCCCGGATAGCCGTCGATAAGTCTGGTTTCATCCCACACTGTTGGCACGTTTCGTAGAAAATCCAGCACATACTTTGGCTGTTCGTTTAGGTTATTCGGGGTTAGGCCAAAATGTTGAATGGGAGATAAATACAACACACTGGTGGCTAATTCAAAGGTATCCGTGGTCGTACGAAGTGAGCCTTGTTCCTGAGTACGGGATAATCGTTGATTTAAAAATACTGGCGCAAAGTCCATCGCGGCTACCGCATTTCGGGTAAAAGGAAGTATGGTAGCGTTATAAGCGTGTAGATCTAACGCATCTTGGCGGAACACCAGATTTTCTGAGGCCAGCACGGCTTCGGAGGTCACAAAGTTAGGGTACATACGCTCCCATCCGCGCGGCAACGTACAGCCATGAAAGGTGACCCCTAAGCCGAAATCATTGGCATCTGTAAGAATATCCTCATAAAGCTGCATCGTGAGTTGTTTGTCACCGCCAAAAAAGTCGACTTTAATGCCCTTTACGCCAATGCGTTGCATCCAGGCCATTTCCTGTTTACGCGCCACACTGGTATTCATTTTATCCTGAGGCGTTTGCGGTGCATCATTCCACCATCCATTTGAGTTGTACCATAAAAGCACCGATACCTGTTTACTGGCGGCATAAGCCACCAGTTTCTCCATGTTTTCGTAGCCTATATTGCTGTCCCACCAGTTATCAATGAGCACATATTCAAAGCCAAGTTGCGCTGCTAAATCGATGAAGGAGATCTGGTCGTTATAGTTAATACTTTTGTCCTGCCACACAATCCAACTCCAGGTGGCACGGCCCATTTTATACTCTGTGGATGGCGCGTACTTCTCAGCAACAACGTCATAACTAACGGTGGATTCGACAATCGGCGTCAGTGTGTTCCCTAATGTAATGGTGCGCCAAGGCGTCGTTGCAGGCAGCGCCATAAAAGGGGTTACCTCCCCTATTCCACCGTTTTCACCCGCTTGCGGGAATTGTAATTTATATAGCCCTTGTTTATTGCCTTCACTCAAGCGGCCGCCAACATAATGGCCGTCAACGCCAGTTTCTGAAATCAATAGCCAACCTTTATCTTCATTTTTAAATAGCGCCGGAAAGGTATAACCCTGACCATAGAGAGAAGGCTGTTCCATCGGAGCATCATAGGTATAAGGCTCTTCATAACTCGGCTTAGTCTGCATCCAGCCTGTCATAGGCAGTGCTTGTGGTGTGATAAAAGTCGTCGCAGCATCTGGCAAATTAAAGCCTGTGGATTCATGCATTACGGTAACTCGTGTCGCATCCTGGCTTGAACTAATGCCATAGCGAAAAGCAATATCATGATCAGAGACCTGAAAAGTGACGTCGAGAAAATCGCCATTAGCGTTACTAAAACGGGCGCTCAGTTGATTGGCCAGATAATCTACCTGACTGACTTTGGCGCGATTCAGGGTATAAGATTGTTGAATGCGCTGATGCTGGTCGGAAACGAATTTAAGCTCAGAAGAAAAATCCCCAATGGATGTTTCAAGGCCTAACGGCGAGGATTCTAAAAACGTCTCGTGCTGATACTGCACGCTATAGGTGAGTTTTCCTTGCTTTACTATCAGCTCAACCTGCATGGCACCGTCTGGACTTTCCACAATCAATGGCATTTGCGCCAGTGCATAAGAGGCAAATACGCCCCATAGAATACAAGTACTTACGGCCAGTGATTTTACCTTCATTGCTCTCACTCCATTGCTATTTAGCCAGATCGTGCCTGACCTGGGTCTGGCGAAACTTTCGCTATCCTAGTGAAAATTTCTCTCCCTTGCACTTCTATTTGTATTACAAATTAAAAATTTGTTAAATGATTTCACTGCCCTGATGGCTGGTACTCCATTTGTCTGGCTGTCTTCCCGGCTATTTCTGCCGATGTCATCCTTTCTACCAGTTTCAAACTCATATCAATGCCTGCGGATATGCCTGCGGAAGTCCAGATGTTTCCCTGTTCAATCCAGCGTTTATCCGCCATCACATTAAGTTTCGGAAATAATCTGGCTAACGCCTGTTGGTCTTCCCAGTGGGTTGTCACCTCAAGATTTTCTAATATGCCAGCGGCCGCGAGGATAAACGCGCCGGTGCATACAGATGCAATAATCTGGCAGTTTGGCGCGATCTTATTAATCCAGGCTAACGTATTCTGGTTATACATTTCAGTGGTATGAATGCCGCCAGGCATGATCAGCACATCCAGTGTGGGATGGTGGTCGATGCCAACATGACAATACACCTCAAAGCCGCCTCGGGTGATCACCCTTCCCGGCTTTTCGCTTATAAGCATGACCTGCCAGTCGTGAGAATGAAAACGTTTAGCTGTACTGAATACCTCGAAAGGGCCGGCAAAATCCAGCACCTCTGCATTTTCATACACATAAATTCCAATGTTCATTAGCACTCCTGAGTTAATGTTGAGAAAACTGTTGGCGATACTGACCTGGAGGGATGTTAAACAAACGCACAAAGGCCCGCATAAAGCCATCGTAACTTTGATAACCCACATTTAAGGCAATGGCTTTCAGGGCTAAATCACTCGTCACCAATAGTTCTCTGGCCTGGTCTAAGCGAACTCGCTCAACATACGCAGCTGGTGTCATTCCGGTTTCTTGCTGGAACACACGGTGGAACTGACGAAGACTTAGATTGGCGTGCGTTGCCAGAATATCAACCGATAAAGTTGATGGATATTGTTGGTGGATCAGCGCAAGTATCGAGGCCAATTGGGACGAGCACTGGCTTTGTAATTGAAGCGTAGTAGAAAACTGTTGTTGTGAACCTGCACGTTTCAGATATACCAGCAATTGTTTCGCCACCTGCATAGCCACCGGCTTGCCTAGGTCCAATTCAATCAAATGCAGAGTGAGATCTATCCCTGCAGTCACACCAGCCGATGACCAGTAACGTCCATCCTGAATAAACAGACTGTCATGATCGATGTTTAGATCCGGGAAGTCTTTGGCCAAAGATTGGCTAAAGGCCCAATGGCTGGTTAATTTAGTGCCAGGCATAAGCCCCACACGAGCCAAGATAAATGCGCCAGTACAAATCGACACCATTCGTTCGCATGAGGTCGCAATTTTGTTTATTGCCCGTAATGATTGTGGATTTATTGCACTTAACCTTGCGCCTTTTCCGCCGGGAATTAGCAGAGTGTGACACTGCTCAAGTTCATCTATGCTGAGTTGCGCAGTAAGGCCGACACCACTTTCCGTGGAGCACAATGTTTGCTCGTCTAGGCTTACCGTCACTAATTCATAGCTGCCCGGCACCAGTTGGTTGGCTGTATAGAACGCGCTGTGGGGGCCACTAAAATCGAGCAACTCCATGTCGTTATATATGCAAAAGGCTATTTTTTTCATCGTATTAACTACCTCTGCATCTACTCTAACACTGCAATTGTGGCGGCATATATGACATTTAAACGACGTTTTGTGACATGATTATAAAAATGATCTCCGATAACTGTTCGATGTTCGTATTTGGATTATTTCTACACAAACTACATCAGTATTTGTGAGGGTTTTCATTGCCTTGTAGCATCCCCATGATTGAAGGTTTAATCAGGGGGATTGAGATGCAGCGACTGTTTATAGTAGTCATGTTGGTATGCACTAAGGTGGCCAGTGCCGAACCCACAGCACAGATCGATATCACAGAATTCAGTGATATCAGCAAACACTGGCATGATCAGCATCCAGATAACATAGCGAGTTACTACGCTACCGATGATTTTATTGCCATTGCCAATAATTTACTCTTGTATCAGCGTAGCAGTGGTGCCTGGCCAAAAAACGTCGACCCATTGCGCATACTGTCAGATAAAGAAAGAGACAAACTCATCCGGAATAAATCCGCAAGCGATGGTACGTTCGATAATCGTAACACCTATCCTCAAATTCGGTTTTTAGCCTTTGCCTATCAACGAAGTCAGGACAAACGTTATCAAACTGCAGCTCTGATGGGCCTTGAATACATACTCAATACACAATACGCAAACGGTGGCTGGGCACATACGCCAGAAAGAAGAGAAGGATATTACGCCTATATCACTTTTGCCGATGACGTAATGCCTGGCATATTAACCCTGCTTCGTCAGATCAGTGAAGGCCGACCAGAATTCAGCTTTATAACTGATAACGTGCGTTTGCGCTGTCAGCTTGCCCTTGCGCAAGGTGACGCACTGCTGCTTAAGCTGCAATGGAGAATTGGCGATAGAACCACTATCTGGGCTGGACAATACAACCCGGTCACCCTGGCGCCAACAGGTGCCCGCAGCTTTGAATTACCCGGCTTGGTTACCTGGGAAAGTGTGAATGTGGTGAGATATCTGATGTCCATACCCGAGCCATCAGCAAAGGTCATTCACGCGATCGAATCTGCAATATCCTGGTTTGAATCGCATGCGCTGATTGGAATCCGTGTGGTCAAAGTGCCTGCAGCCACGGTGCAGTTTAAGTATCACCGTGCCAGCTTTGATCTGAACGTTGTTAAAGATCTAAACGCCCCGGCTATTTGGGCAAGGTTTTACGACTTGAAGGATGAATCGGTATTTTTTGCCGGTCGGAATGGCATAAAAGTGAGAACGCTAGAGGAAGTAGACGCTGATCGCAGAACAGGATATAGCTGGTATGGTGATTGGCCAACACAACTCCTGAGTAACGATTATTCCTTATGGAAACAGCGCCTTACCGAACAGAATAAACCAGTGAATTAGTGTGATGGTTGGCACATCGCCCAATTGATATATACGCTGATACGACTGCTATCGCAATGATCTACGTCGATGTAATAGCCAAGTTGCTGCATTTGATCGAGCTGCTGATTAAGGTCATCAGCGTTAGTGTCACTGGCATCGAATGATAACAGACTGCAAACAGAACCACTTTTAAGGCTTTCGTTGATACTTTGATCGATTGCATTTTTAATTGCCAACTTATCCATAATGATTCCTTAGGTTAAGGGGTAAATATAGATTGATGTAACTTCATGACAACGACATGACAAAGTGGTGACACCATACTCCTCAACCCTAGCAATAACAATGCTATTTAAGGGCTAACTTGTTCTATATCAAAGGAAGTCAGTAATCAAAAATGCATATATGGAATGTCTGCGTTACACCAGCATCAGAATGGCCGCAATCAGTGTCATCCCAATCACAAACCAGCGATAATGCGTATCCCCAATTCGCTTTACCAGCTTAACGCCAGCCCATGCCCCTAGCGCAATCATGGGTAATAACGTCAGATTAATTAAGAAGGAATTGAGATGAATGGTTTCCCAGCTGAACACATGGAAAGGCACTTTAAACAGATTAATTAATAAGAAAAACCAGGCGCCTGTACCTATGTAAGTATTTTTCGGTAAGCGCATGGATAACAGATACAGCGCCATGATGGTACCGGCCAGATTGCCAACCATTGTGGTAAAACCGCCTAAAAATCCCATTAATAAGGCAAACCACCAAAAGTCAGGGATGGTGTGGCTATCGCGCTTTTCCATCCATAGCATCAACACCAGGCTAACCAACACAATCGCCGCCATTAAGGCGCGAAAAACTTGATCGTCTATGGCCCCTCCCAACCAGGTGCCGGCAATCACGCCCAGGGCTGAAGATGGGAAAAGTTTAACTAAAAACGTCCATTCGGCATGGCGGTGGTAATAAATAACCGCACATATATCAGCCATGATCAGCATGGGTAGCATGACGCCGGTAGATTCTCGACCGCCAAAAATCATCGCCATAACAGGTACAACAAACATCGAAATGCCCTGAATGCCTGTTTTAGCCATGCCAATAAGAAATGCGGTTAGCAGTAAAAAGCTAATTTGGGGGAAACTGAAGGTATAGGAATAAAGTGTCATCATCTCGCCAATGATAACAAAGATTACCTTGTCAAGGTCATAGGGTTCGACCTAAATAACCACCCAATGAACGCAACATCAGACGCCACCGCTACGCTGCGTCTGACGCGTTATCAACCTTAGAACTTTTTATAAGGCAAGAATTTTCCATTCATGGTGACGACTACGCGATCACCTTTAGGATCTTCTACCTTGTCAATGTTGAGACTAAAATCCACGGCACTCATGATGCCGTCACCAAACTTATCATGAATGATTGCTTTCATCGGCATGCCATACACCTGCATGATTTCATAAAAGCGATAGATAAGGGGATCTGTGGGTACAACAGGCCCCAAACCTTTTAACGGGCATTCTGCCAGCGAAGCACATTGTTCATCGGTTAATGGCAGCACCGACTTTAGCTTTTCAATTTCATCCAGTGATGCGCTTGCCTGCCCATATAGTAAGGCGGCTACCCAAACTTCGTCGTGGCCTAACAAAGCCCCTAACTCACTAAAGCTTTTACCGCTTTTTACTTTGGCAGTGATCAATTGCTGACTGATTTGACTGACTTCCATCTCTATCTCCTTGGTGTCATGTTAAGCCTGACTGTGCCAGGCAAATGAAAGGATCAACAATAAGGTTAATAGTGCTGACAGCCCTTGCCAAAACATCACCGGGTCACGGTCAATCAAAGGCGGCCGGGATTTTCGTAAGTAGGTAGGGTTGGGCTGACGCAAGTCGTAAAGGAATTCGGATAATTCCTGATAGCGTTTACTGGGATCAATCGCCAGCGCCCGTTTAAGGGTATCCTCAAACCACGCCGGAATAGCCCTGTCTTCATGTAACAAGCTTTTATAGGATAATCGTTGTTGTGCCTTGCGGGTTCGACAAGCGGATACACGGCTGCCATACGGCAATTCTCCACCGAGCATTTGATAACAAATCACGCCTAACGAAAAGATATCTGAACTGGCACTGCCGGGTTCTTCAAGAAAATATTCTGGTGCGGTGTATTGTGCAGTGCCGAGGATTTGAGTGCTGGTAAATAAGGTGTTTTCTTCTAACCCTGCTGCCCACACCGAGCCAAAATCCAGGATCTTCACCCTGCCCGTTTGATCGATCATGATATTCGCTGGACGAATATCCTGGTGCAGCATTTGCAAACGATGCATAGCCTGTAACCCTTTGCCTATCTGCTCTATGATGCTTCTGACGGTTTCTAATGATGGCGATGGGTTATCCAGCATCCATTGTTGCAAAGTTTGACCGTTAAAATACTCGCTCACGCTGTATAGTGCGGTTCGAGGCTGAGCGGGTTGAAACGGCTTGATGACATTAGGATGATGTATTCTTGATGCCAGCCATTCTTCCAGCAGCAAGCGTTCAATATGATCATCCTCACCCTGCATCTCAGTGGATGGCACCTTTAATACTAATGCTTGATGGGTGTTAATCTCTGTGGCCAAAAACACATGGCTGCGGTTGCTGGTATATAGTTGGCGTTCTATCCGAAGTCCGTCAATTTCAGTCCCCTCGGATAATGGCGGACAAAATGGTAGCTGCAAGTCCTCTTGATACGGCCTGGACATAACTTGCTGGGGGACCTGAGCCACTTCAAGAATAATCACAGATAAATTGTCGTCACTGCCATTTTCCAGTGCGAGTTCGACTAAGCGCTCGGCGGCCATATCAGGCGAGAAGTCACTGCAGATTCGACGAACACTTTCAGCAGGTACAAATTCGTAGACACCATCAGTGGCCAGAATAAACTGATCCCCAGCCTGCAACGGAACGCTTTGATAATCTATTGAGATCAACTCAGCAGCGCCTAGCGCCTGACTTAAATAACTTTTGCCTTCGCTGTTAATCACCCTGTGATCACGGGTTAATTGCTCTAATTGTTGCTGGCGAAGTCGATAAATACGGCTATCGCCTACATGTACTAAATGCGCAAATTCGCCTTTCAATATCACGCTACTAAAGGTGCATACATAACCTTTGTTCATATCGTAGCGATAAGGCCCATTTCGATTTTGCGCATATAGCCAGTGATTCAGTGCACTGATAACGCGTTGAGACGCGGTTTGTACGGTCCAGGTTTCGGAGGTGGCAAGGTAATCTTCAATAAAGGTATTAATGGCCGTTTCACTGGCAATCTGACTGACATCACTACTGCTAATACCGTCAGCTAAGGCTGCAATGATACCTTTACTGTCGCGTTTTGCGCCCGCAGGAACTAAATAGCCGATGGCATCCTGATTAATGGATTTGATGCCCGCTTTACTTGCCTGACCGGCGTGAATGAGAAGAGAGGTTGATGACATAAAAGCTCCCCCGGCATTACCGGGGGAATCACGATTAAGCAGCACGAACAGAGCTAGATGCAGACTGAGCTGCAACGGTAACCGCTTGTTTACGCTTAGGCGCTGTGCGAACGTGAGTGGTATACAGAGTTAGACCGGTGAAGGCCAAACCACCTACCAGGTTACCCAGTGCTGTCGGGATTTCGTTCCAAATGAAGTAATCAAGGATAGAGAAATCACCGCCCATGATCATGGCTGATGGGAACAGGAACATGTTAACCACTGAGTGTTCGAATGCCATAAAGAAGAACAACATGATTGGCATCCACATCGCCAGGATTTTGCCGCTCACGTTTGTACAAATCATGGCGCCCACTACCCCCATAGACACCATCCAGTTACACAGCATGCCGCGTACAAAAATAGTAAACCAACCAGCGATGCCGTATTGGGCGTAGCCTAAGGTACGTGCCTCGCCTATACCCGCAATTTTAGTACCTACGGCGCCAGGTTCAGTGTTAAACCCCATGGTAAACACGAATGCCATCATTACAGCGACTGTTAGGGCACCGGCGAAATTACCCAAAAATACAAGACCCCAGTTACGCAAAATACCTTTAATGGTGACACCTGGACGTTTGTCCAGCCACGCCAGTGGAGTTAACACGAATACACCAGTTAACAGGTCAAAGCCCATCAGGTACAGCATACAGAAACCGACTGGGAATAAGATGGCGCCTACCAGAAAGACACCTGTTTGTACGGCGATAGTCACCGCAAAAACGGCGGCTAATGCCAGGATAGCACCGGCCATATAGGCACGGATTACCGTATCCCGGGTAGACATAAAAATTTTAGATTCACCTGCGTCCACCATTTTAGTGGCGAACTCGGAAGGCATTAAATAAGACATTGTGTGCTCCTAAGTTTCCGGAATTAACCACGCAGTATGGGTACATTTCACCGCATATACCGACTGCTATCGTTGCGAGCGCGACATCTCGACCATTGCCTGTTTTTTGGAGGCAATAAAAAACGGCGTCAACTGAATTACCTGAATGGCACATCAGTTCGACGCCGTTGTCTGTGTTCGCTATAACTGACCTGCCATCTTTGGCAACTCAGTATTGTTCTCATTCTTGATATAGCATTATTCATGCCATGTCAATTTAATTATTTATTTTCAATAGGTTATGTAAGAATTGTAAAATCAAAACTATTATTCATACTTCGTTAATGCACTTTTAAAGTGCGATTTTGTTCAACTTTGGAACATGCAAATGAAAGCCTCGGTGCCAACTCTTCAGTTAGCGTTACTCACAGTGTTAACGATGATTGCCTTTGCAGCGAATTCTGTATTTTGTCGCTTAGCCATGCAGCAGGCAAAAATGGATCCCGCTAGTTTTACTGCGATACGGATCATCAGTGGAGCAATTGTATTAAGCGCCCTGCTACTTCACCAACGTGTATTCATACGCGTGTCAATATCGGAAAACTGGCCCAATGCGCTTGCCTTATTTGTGTACGCTGCCGGATTTTCCTTTGCCTATGTGGAGCTACAAACTGGCATTGGGGCACTTATTTTATTTTGTTCGGTACAACTGACCATGATTGGCTGGGGACTGATGAAAGGTGAAACACTGGCTGTGCGCCAATGGATTGGATTAGCCACAGCCATCGCTGGATTAGGCTATTTATGTATAGGTGGTCAGCAAATCCCGAATGCATTGGCGGTGTCACTGATGGCCTTGGCAGGGGGCGCCTGGGGTGTGTATTCAATATTAGGAAAACTGAGCAGGCATCCGTTACATCAAACAGGCGCTAACTTTATATTAGCGATACCCTTGACGCTCACACTTTATCTGGCTCAATTTGTCATTGCTGATCGTCCGTTACCTGAAACAGAAGGCATTGCATGGGCCGTTCTTTCGGGAGGCCTTGCGTCAGGTCTTGGTTACGCGTTGTGGTATCAAATATTGCCACATCTCGCCAGTTACCGTGCTGCCACGATACAACTGTCTGTTCCGGTAATTGCCGCAATTGCCGGTGCACTATTTTTAAATGAAATAATTACGGTAAAACTTGTTATTGCCAGTTGCGCCATTCTCGGCGGTATCTTTCTGGTATTAAAAAAGGCGCCATAGAGACGCCTTTTCAACTTAGCTATTGTCGCTACTGCAATTCGGCTGCCTGCTCGTGAGGTCCGGACCAGGCATTAAATACCGCCTTTACCAGGGTTGCCAATGGAATGGCAAAGAACACGCCCCAAAATCCCCATAAGCCTCCAAAGAATAAGACTGCGATAATAATAAATACCGGATGCAAACTTACGGCTTCAGAGAATAATACTGGCACCAGCACGTTTCCATCCAGCGCCTGGATAATGCTGTATGCAATCATCAGATACCAAAAATCTGGTGTTAATCCCCATTGAAACAAGGCCACTACAGCAACGGGAATGGTGACAACGGCCGCACCGATATAGGGGATTAAGACCGAAAATCCGACTAACACCCCGAGTAACAGCGCGTAGCGTAAATCCATAATCGCAAACGTGATGGCTGATACGGCACCAACAATGATGATTTCAATGACTTTTCCGCGAATATAGTTGGCTATTTGATTGTTCATCTCTGTACCAACCTGCTTGATGAGTCGGCGTTCTTTAGGCAACAGGCGGGAAATAGATAACAACATTTCCTCTTTATCTTTAAGCATGAAGAACACCATCAAAGGCACCAATATCGCATAAATCAAAATTGCGGCGACATCGCCAATCGAATTAAACGAGGCGGATAACAGCATTTCGCCCATGCCCACTACACGCTTATTGATCGTATCGAGCATTTGATGAATATGGGTGAGTTGCACAAATTCAGGATATTGATCCGGTAAACTTAGCAACCAATCCTGCGCTGTTGCCCAAATTTGTGGGGTTTCTTTGGCCAGATTAATACTTTGGTGAGTGATAACTGGCACCAGGCCAATCATGATCAGTACACACAGAGTAATAAATGAAATCAGCACAACAACGGTGCCGAGAGTGCGATTCACACCAATTCTATTCAATTGTACCACTGGCCAGTCAAGCAAATAGGCCACAACAGCGGCGACCAGCACCGGCATCAGCATACTGCCCCAGAACGCGAGTAGTAATGAGGTCACAATGATTAACACCAATAGCATGGCAGAATCGGGATCGGAGAACTTACGGCGATACCATCGCCCTATCATTTCAAACATGCATATCCTTTATTAAACAAAGTGTTAGAAATACCCTTGTGGAAGCTAAATTATCAGGCCTGTGACCTAGAAAGAAAAGAGGCATTTGCAACTACTTCCGCATGTGCCCTTGCAACGACACTATCCCTAGCTAGTATAAAAATATGTTCGCCTTTTTCTTGTGCCAATGACGACAACCAGGTTTAGCCACCTAAAGGAAATCATTCAATACAAAAAGAAACTCAACTGGGGGGATCTGTCGCCTTTCTTTCATCAAATTTACGGTTCTCTGGCGGATTTAGAAGGTGTGTATGTGCACGGATTTGATTGTGCATTGCGCCGTATTCTCGATAAACGCAATTGGAATCCTCAGGTGTTGGGAGGTAAATTATTGGTAAATGGAGAGATGGAATTTGCTCGAAAACCACAAATTGGCATTTTTCGCCGCGCCACCCACTGGGGATATGAAGTTGTCTGTCATCCAATGATGCATGGCACCGAAGTGCATCAGATGCTTACAGATGAGCCAGATCTTCCTTTTAAGGCATGGTTGCCCCATACCATGCGTGATTTGATTCGCATTGCCAATCTGGGCGATTTTATTCGATATGCCTTTATCGACGGTGATGATGCTGATCGCGAGTTGGTATATTTCGGCGATTTTTTGATTGAATCGACCCTGGATAAAGTCAAATCATCAATGGATGTCGTCAAAGATCGCGGTTATCGGGTTAGAGAATTAGCCGATTACATGGCTAGCAGAAAACATGACCTGTGGTAATCTAATGGAACTTAGCTTCGGGAGTTAACTCAAAGAGTTATCATGCAAAGTGCGTGTTTATCTTTGCCCGAATCCATCAGATAACGAAAAGATTGAATGTTTAAGAAACTTGTACTGGCCAGCATAATTTGTAGCACTGTCGCCCATGCCCAACAGTGGCAGCATCACGTTAGTAAAAATTCATTACCGGAAATTGGCGTAGTTGCTTCCGATGCCATAACGCTCGATAAAGAATTGGTGATTGGCGACACAGTGATGCGCCAAATGCGCGGACAAGCGCCGGTAATTGATGATCCTGTCTTGAACGAATACCTGCAGGACTTAGGTAACAAGCTGGTTATTGAAGCTGAAAACGTTAAATTTCCATTTGAGTTTTTTATATTAAACAACAAGGAAATTAATGCATTCGCCTTTTTTGGTGGCCATGTTGGGGTGCATACCGGTCTGATCGTAAACGCGAATAACGAAGCTGAATTAGCCTCTGTACTTTCCCATGAAATCAGTCACGTTACCCAGCGCCATATCGCCCGGGCTATTCAGTCTCAACAACGTTCATCGCCACTACAATTAGCCTCTATGTTAGGCGGCATTTTGGTCGCTATGGCGAATCCGGAAGCCGGTATGGCTGCGTTAAGCGTTGGTCAGGCTGCGGCTCAGCAGTCGTCAATCAACTATACCCGTGACAACGAAAAAGAAGCTGACCGTGTTGGCCTAAAAGTGTTATCCCAGGCCGGCTATGATCCGGACGCGATGGCGTCTTTTTTTGGCAAGCTGGCTGAAACTTATCGTTTCTATTCAAAACCACCGGCATTTCTGTTAACTCACCCCTTACCTGAATCCCGTATTGCTGATATGCGTTCCAGGGCTGACTCACTGCCACGGGGGTGGAAAACCGATAGCCTGAGCTTTCAGTTAGCCAAAGCCAGAATTCAGGCGCGCTATTTTAGCAATGCCAAAGATAACGTGTTGCTGTTTCGCGATCATTTGAATAAAAATCCGATGCTATTCAACGCACCGGCGCAATATGGACTGGCGTTGTCATTGATGGGCACAGAAAATTATCAGGAAGCAAACACCATTGTTACGTCACTGCTGAAATCAGACCCAAACAACCTATTTTACATCGATGCCGCGACCGATATTGATTTAGCGCTTAAGCAATACGATAGTGCAACGGCTCGTTTGCGAGCGCAGCTATTACACAGTCCTCGTAACAAAGTATTGTCCTTGAATTTAGGTAATGCGCTGATTACGGCCGGTAAAAATTCCGAAGCGGTAACCGTTCTAAAAGATTATTTACTGACACACCCGGATGATTTGCTTGGTTATCAGTTGATGGCCGAAGCCTATAAGCAGGATAAAAACTTCCTTGAAATGCACCAGAGCAAAGCGGAAGTTTATGCATTAGTTTCGGCCTATCCACGTGCAATTGACGAATTGCAGACCGCATATAACTTTGCGCAGGACAGCAAGCTTGAAAAACAACGTATTCGAGCTCGTATTGATCAATTACGCGATGCTCAGGACCGTCTACGATCCCTTTAATTGTGCAATGGCTGCAGCCAGACCGGTTGCAGTCTGCTCTCCCATTAACGTTCTTAACACCTTACCGTTTGGGCCCAGAATATAAGTCGCAGGTAACTGTGACGGTTTCGGCACGGGTAAATCGGTTAATGCTTCCTGGATCACTGGAAACTGGATATGGTGTTTTTCGGCTAAGGCGCTAATCTCTTCAGCCCCTAACGGGTCGTAACTAATGGAAAAAAGCGCAACTTTTTCTTCGCCGGATAAATGGCTGTCCAAATTATTTTCCTGATAGAACTGGTTTAGTTCCGGGATTTCTTTTAAACACGGGGCACACCACTGAGCAAAATAGTTCACCACAACATACTGCCCTTGATACTCTCGCCACTGATGCTGCGTGCCATCAGTGGTCACGAAATCATGCTTGAAATAACGGGCGGTCGCGACGCCTGCCAGCATCAGCAAAATACACACAAAATAAAAAATACTTTTTTTAACCACGACCTACTCCACGAAAATAACGGCGATACCTTTACCTTAGCCGAAAGCAGAGGCTAGAATGCCTATAAATCAATTGCTTGTATAAGAATTATGTCTGAAATCGTGATTTATCATAACCCCCGCTGTTCAAAAAGTCGGGAAACACTGGCGTTACTTCATGCCAAAGGGATTCAACCTTCCGTGGTAGAATATCTTAATTCAACGCCCACCGCGGCGCAGTTAGCTGAGATTCAGACGCAACTGGGATTTGCATCCGCTCGCGATTTCATGCGCACCAAAGAAGATGAATACAAGGCCTTAGACCTTAAAAATGTGACTGATGAAACCGTATTACTGGAGGCCATGGCAAGCCATCCAAAGCTCATCGAAAGACCCATCGTGATAAAGGACGGTAAAGCGAAGCTGGGGCGTCCGCCAGAGCAAGTGCTGGAATTGTTTTAATGTCCCACATTTTGGTGTTGTATTACAGCCGCCATGGTGCAACTAAAGCCATGGCGCAACGTATTGCCGCAGGTATTGAGTCTTTAGGAGTATCCGCGTTACTGCGTACCGTACCCGCTGTGACAATCGATGTGGTCGGCATGCAAAATGCCGTACCGGAACAAGGGGACCCCTATGTCACCAAAGAGGAGTTGTTGAACTGTTCCGGTCTGGCAATGGGCAGCCCTACCCGTTTTGGTAATATGGCCGCACCTCTTAAATATTTTCTTGATGGCACTGCCGATATTTGGCTGGCCGGGCAACTCAGCGGTAAACCCGCCTGTGTGTTTACGTCTAGCAGCAGTATGCATGGGGGCCAGGAATCGACGTTGTTGACTATGATGCTGCCGCTGTTACACCACGGCATGATGCTGTTGGGGTTACCCTATAGCGAGCCAGGTCTGCATACCACCGAATCCGGAGGCACCCCATACGGCCCCAGTCATCTGGCGCGGGAACCCTGGCCAGCACAATTAACTGACGTGGAACGTGAGTTATGTTTTGCTATGGGAAAACGACTCGCAGATACCGCAATAAAGCTCGACTAATCAGGATGTTCTTATGCTGACAAGTGCTCTCTTTCGTAAAATTACCCTTGTCAGCTATTGTCTGTTAGTCGTGTGGCTCGTTATTTGGCACGGAAGTATTGGCACCAGTCATTTACCTTCATATCTTAATATTCCTTTGTGGTTGTTGCCGATTTTGTTACCCGCCAAAGGTATTTTTCAAGGCATTCCCTATACGCACGCCTGGATGAATTTTATTCTGATGTTCTATCTGATGCATGGCATTACCACGTGGTATGCGATGCCTGATGAAGCGGTTTATGCAGCAATTGAGGTGATGCTCACCAGCGTATTATTTGTAGGGTGTAGCTTTTACGCTCGTCTGAGGGGGAAAGAACTCGGACTTAAAATCAAAAAGCTCAAAGTCGAGATGGCAGAAGAAAAAGCCCTTTTTGACACAAATTCCAAGGAAGGAAATCATGAATAAACGTCTACAGCCTGTCGTCATCGGTATTGGGGCCTGCTTAATTAACGCATGTGGCGGTGGTGGCGGCAGTGCCGGGATCTCGACCAATATCGACAATGACGCCAATTATACGCTTTCACAGCAAACAGGCCTGCGTTTACTGTTGCCAGAACATGTATACCAGGGTCAGTCCGTGGCTCTTGGTCTATTGGCAGACAAAGGCAAACGTATCGCCAGTGCATCCTGGCAGCAAACCAGTGGTACAGAGGTAGTGTCTGTGACGTCACATTCCCAGGTGTTTGCCTTTGATGTTCCCGAAACGGGCGATTATACGTTTAATGTGAGTGGTCGTTTTGAAGATGGCGACACCTTCACTATTGATGCATCGTTTACGGCGGCATCTGCTATTTCGGTTGCCAATATTCGCCTCGATCATCTGGCATCTGAACAAGCGAGTGCTTCGCTCAGAGTTGATGGTGATATTAATTCTTCGATTGTATCGGTCGACTGGGAGCAAATTGTTGGACCGACCGTTAGCGACAGTGAAACTCAGGATCAATATTTGTTCTTTGATACCCCGTCTGTCACTCAGGATACCTTGTTTGGCTTTAGAGCCACCCTAACGTATTCAAACGGCAGTGAAGTAAAAGATGATGTGTATGTCGTGGTAAAAGATGTAGCTATCGATAATGACGGCTATTTTCCGAAATACATAGAACAGGTCGTCACCAGCGAGGTATATCCTGCTAACGCAGACAGCCCTTACGCACAGACCTTAGTTGATTGTGTTTACAGCAATTTACTGACCAGCTCCTGCCGCTTTGGTTCCCTACCTTTAATTGGCGCTAATGGGGACAATTATGATGTGAATGACGTTATGGACCATGTAGTGGTATCTCACCCATGGATGGCCCAACGATTCGAAACCTTTTTAAAAAACAGTGATATCGCGGATGATATTCTGCAATTGCTTGGCAGTGTGACCGCCATTGTCATTTCCTATGATGTACGCCCGTCCTATTATTGGGCGGCCAGTGGCGCCATTTACCTGGATGCTGAAAACGTTTGGAAGACCCCGCAGGAACGCGACAGCCTCAATGATGAGCCTGATTATCGCAGTGATTATGGGAGTGACTTGCAATTTATTATGCCCTGGCGTTACGTCAAAGATAATGACTATTACAGTGCATACAGTTATCCCGTTGCCCGACGTTTGAGTCGCACCGATGCAGATATTGAAGCCGATTTGAGCTGGCTGCTTTACCACGAACTTGGTCATGCCAATGATTTCTTTGCCCCATCAGTACGTAGTCAGGTATCAAGTCTTAACTCCCCCCTCAGCTACGTAAATGATCATGCTCCCACGTCAGATGAATTTAGCCAAACCTGGCCATTAGCATCAGATGAAATGGCCGCCCTCGCGCAGGTACGCTATCAGGGGGAATCAGCCACCAGTGAGCAAATGGCCTATACAGCAGAAGATGTTGAGCTTTTTTTTACACCGGATGTCGCCACCGGTTTCTACCATTATTCCAGCACGCGTGAAGATTTCGCCACACTATTTGAACGTTTTATGATGTTATACCGACTTGGTGTCAGTTCAGACGTTGCCATACTCAGTAGTGTCGACAATGATGATTTGCTGGTGACATGGGGACAAAGAGACAGAGTTAACGATCCTTCATTACAACCTAGGGTAGCTGCCGCCGTAGAAAGTATTTATCCCAGCTGGGACGTCAGTGCACTACAAGCCACTATGCCAGCACCTGTTCTCATGACCCCCGGAATTAATTGGTACGACAACATTGAACTGAGTCCTACTGCAAAACTGCTTGCAGCAAAATCCCCTGACATAAAACAACAATTATCACTTTCGTCTGTAAGTAAAGAACGCCAGCAGCTCTGGCATCCACCGATACCTAAACAGTAATCAAATCGCCAGCGCCTGTTTGACAAACGGAATCGTTAAACGGCGCTGCTCCTGCAGAGACAATCGGTCAAGCTTTTCAAGAACCTCCATCAGGGCTGGCATGTCCCTTCGCCAGTGATGCAGTAAAAAACGTCCGACTTCATCGGTTAAGTTCAGACCTCGCTGCTGTGCTCTTTTTTGCAGGGCTAACAAACGTTCGTCGTCAGAAAGTGCCAATAACTGATAACTAACGCCCCATGCAAGACGTGAGCGCAAATCAGCAAGTTCAATATCCAGTTGGGTAGGTCCGGAATTGCCTGAAATGATCAAATGACACTGCTGTTTTTCCCTTGCCCGATTGATTAGATCAAACAGCGCTTCCTGCCAGAGAGGATCTCCAGATAGCTTCTCTACATCATCCAAACACAGAAAGTCATTGGTTTCAGCACGCTCTAACACACTGATTTCAAGTTCATCTTTCTGACCAAAGCTGATGTACTGGGAGCGATACCCAAAATGGTGAGCAGCATGGCATAGCGCAAACATGAGATGACTCTTACCGGTTCCCTGTTCACCACTGAAATAGGTCAGCCATTGCTGGCGACTGGCTAAGCCGCCGGCGAGGGTTTTTAAATGTTGAACCAGTTGAGTATTCGGTCCTGAGATAAAACTGGCAAACGTCTCATCATCGGGCAACTGAACCGCTAATGACAATTGCTGTCGCATTATTGCGCCCAGGTAAACATCAGGGGGTTAATGGGTTGACCAAACTCATCGCGCTGCTGGCGAATGCGATCATCGAGTTGTAGTGTATTTAGCACATCTTCGGCACTGCCTAACAATTGCAGGCGGTAGGTAGCAACTGCTCCCTTTTGCGCAACCAGGGTTGCGGAGGATACCGCACTTAAACTGCGCAAAAACTCAGAAACAGCCACATAGGCTTGTAAGTTATTGACCTTATCTACGGTGATATCCAGACTGGTACTCGTTTGCTCAGCAGAGCTACTTACCGCATAAATTGCTGCAAGTTTGTCTGCGATAACGTTGGTCCAGCGAGAGATCAGAGCCTGTTGGCTATCGTCGGAATCACGCCCCGTCAATGTTTCACCGTTTACGAATAGATTCCATTCCAGATACCATCGGGAAACAGCCTCAGTACTGGCCTTTTCGTTTAACGTTGTTGTGGCCTCGGTCGTGTCAGCAGAAGGATCTTCGTCAACTTGCGTATCAATTTGCGGTGCAAGAAAGTCTTCAGCGAAATAAAGGCGGGCAAACGCGACGGCATTAGTGCCATAACGTTCGCTGGCGGTTAATACCGGCTGGCTAAATTGTCCCCAAACGTCATAGACACTGACTTGCTGCAGATCTTGCAAATCCATGATAGGTAACGCGATGCGGATACCTCTGCTTTGTGCCGGACCCTCAATAGCAGGCTTAAGTTGCGAAGCCTGAGACTCAGACAACAGAGATTTATCACCATCTCCCTTGTCGATGGCTAACCACATTAGGGTGTCTGGACGACGGCTGTCCCAAATTGGAAAGCCTGCATTACGTAATAAGGCATCTACTTTTTGCTTATCAAAATAGATTTGGTAAGTGAGTTGTCCCTGATTGATTTGATAACGAAACGAAGAAATCAGACTTTCTGGGTTGCGAATTTTACCTTTAATGAAGCCATCGTTGAGTGCGTCATTTCCACCGCTCACTTTTATCAATACCTGTTTTAACCCCTGCTGATTGGCTTTGGACTGCTCATTCTCAGACTGACTGGAGACACTGACGTTGGCTTGATATAAGTCCGTGAGTACCACCGCGTACACGGCATGCTGACATACAACCAAAGACAGGCTGGCTGCGACGACAATACGTTTCAAAAAAACAGCGATTGGCTGGAACATGGGTTACCATTTACTGACTGACTTGAATCTATTGTCATTGATTTATCGGTAAATTTCATCTTTTGTTTGTTGATTAAAATACCACCTAACAAATAATAACCAGGTCATTAGGTGTACCTTTTAACCGTGTGAACTGTTAAAATCCCGCCAATTTTTTGTAGGTGCCAGAGGACCCAACGTGAGCGAAAACAAACCGTCACTAAGTTATAAAGATGCAGGTGTAGACATTGATGCTGGCAACCAACTGGTTGAGCGCATTAAATCTGTGACCAAGAAAACACACCGTCCGGAAGTACGCGGTGGCTTGGGTGGGTTTGGTGCCTTGTGTGCCCTTCCTGAGAAATACAAAAAACCTTTGCTGGTTTCTGGTACCGATGGTGTAGGTACTAAATTGCGTTTAGCAATGGATTTAGAACAGCATTCTGGTATCGGTATCGATTTGGTTGCCATGTGCGTAAACGATTTGATCGTACAAGGTGCAGAACCTTTGTTTTTCCTGGATTACTACGCCACAGGAAAGCTGGATGTAGACGTTGCGACTGAAGTTGTTACCGGTATTGGTAAAGGCTGTGAGTTATCCGGTTGTGCCCTGATAGGTGGCGAAACCGCCGAAATGCCCGGCATGTACCATGGTAACGATTACGATGTCGCTGGCTTCTGTGTGGGTGTTGTTGAAGAAGAAAAACTGATTGACGGAACCAAAGTGGCGCCAGGCGATGCTTTGATTGCCCTTGCCTCCTCTGGTCCTCATTCAAACGGTTTCTCTCTGGTCCGCAAAATTATTGAAGTCAGTGGCGCTGACCCTCGTCAGCCATTTGAGCAAAGCACACTGGCAGAGCACTTACTTGAACCTACCCGCATTTATGTTAAGTCTGTACTGGCGTTACTCGAAGAAGTAGACGTAAATGCTATTTCACACATTACAGGCGGGGGATTCTGGGAAAACATTCCTCGTGTACTACCTGAAAATACCAAAGCTGTGATTGATGGTAGAAGTTGGCAATGGCCTGCGGTGTTCAACTGGTTGCAAGAAAACGGCAATGTCACCACACACGAAATGTATCGTACGTTTAACTGTGGCGTGGGCTTGATTATCGCCTTACCAGAACAAAAAGTTGAACAGGCATTAGCAATTTTGGCTGCCCAGGGAGAAAACGCCTGGAAAATTGGTCATATTGAAGCAACCGATGGCACTAACCAAGTTGAGATCAACTAACTGATGGCTGAACAAGTTCCTTCAATCGTGGTATTGATATCCGGTAATGGCTCAAATCTTCAGGCCATTATCGATCAATGTGCGAGCGGCGCCATTCCGGGTAATGTCGTTAAAGTTATTTCTAATAAAGCGGATGCATTTGGATTACAGCGAGCAGCAGATGCTGGCATTGCCACCCAGGTGATATCCCATAAGGATTACGATAGTCGCGAAGCCTATGACGCTGAATTGCAGGCTTCAATTGACGCCTGTTCGCCGTCGCTTGTGGTGCTGGCTGGCTTTATGCGTATCCTAAGTGAAGGCTTTGTACGTCATTATCAAGGCAAAATGCTCAATATTCATCCTTCCTTATTACCGAAATTCAAAGGCTTGCATACCCATCAGCGTGCTATTGAAGAAGGTGAAAGTGAACATGGTGCAACCGTGCATTTTGTCACGCCTGAGTTAGACGGTGGCCCTATCATCATTCAATCTAAAGTGCCGGTATTTGAAGATGACAGCGCCAGTGATCTGGCAAGCCGTGTGCAGGAACAGGAACTGCGAATATATCCCCTCGTAGTGAAGTGGTTCTGCCAGGGACGTCTTCACATGAATGATAAAGGTGTTTGTATGGACGGTGAACAAATTCCGGAGTTAGGTTATGCACCTGATTAAACAGGTGCTACTGGGCTGCACGCTTCTGTGCAGCCAGGTATTTGCGGCTCAGCTGACTGAATTCCGTGCTGACTACAAAGCATTTCGATTTGGGCGTTCGTTAGGTACTGCGCATATCGAACTTCAGCATCTCGAAAACGACCGTTACCGACTGAGTTATGCCTCTAAGGTATCCCTGTTTTTCCTGTCAGACGAACGCGAAGAAATCAGTTATTTTCGTGCAACCGATGACGGTTTACTTCCCCAACAATATCAATTCAAGCGCACCGGAACCGGTTCAGATAAAAAGCTAAATGCCGTTTTTGACGCAGATAGCAAACAGATTATGGTGAAAGGTCAGGATCCCATTGCCTGGCAAGGTGAACTCGATAATCAGTTATATCGTCTGGATGTTCAATATCAACTGGCTAAGGGTAAAACCGATTTTACTTACCATACGCTAAATTATCGCGGCCAGGTTCGCGACTATGAATTGAAGGTGGTTGGCAAAGAAGCATTGGACCTGCCGTTTGGAAAAATGGAAGGCATCAAAGTGCAAATTATGCGTACGAATAGCGATCGTTTGACCTATGCCTGGTTTGCCCCTGACTTGGATTTTACCCTTGTGCGTCTTCAGCAATTTCGTAATGGTGATGAACAGGGAGATATTCAGCTTACCGGGTATAAGCACACCGACCCCCAATAACCTCACAAAGGCGCAATGGTTCTCACTGCGCCTTTTTTATTAGGACCGCTAACTTTCTCCTGACGTTTCGACTTTTTCGCCGAGATGAAATAAAGCAAACTCTCCTTCCTGCATTTTATGCCATTGTTCGTTATCCGTGAGCGGTTGGGTCGCGATTATAGTGACGATGTCATGTTCAGTGGTTTCCTCCTGAAAGTCGATCACCCAGTCAGAGTCAATTAAACTTGCCTTGCCGAACGGTGCGCGACGCGTAATCCAATGTAGATTATTGGTACAGTAAGCAAGAGTATAAATACCGTCGGTGAGCAACATATTGAAGATCCCCAATGCCTTAAGTGTGTGGGCAATTGAAGCCACGTATAAAAACGCGCTTTTCATGTCGTCTGGCTGAACACTAAACTGGCGTTTCAACTGATCCAGCAACCAGCAAAACGCCAGTTCACTGTCAGTTTCACCAATAGGTTCATGGATACTGACCTGTAATACTTCTTGATAATTGCTTAGCTGGCCATTGTGAGCGAAGGTCCAGTTTCTCCCCCAAAGTGGTCGCACAAATGGATGCGTATTGGCCAGGCAGACACTACCGCGGTTAGCCTGACGAATATGAGCAATGACGGAACATGACTTAATTGGATAATCTTTTACCAGTCGAGCTATTTCCGACTCGCAACTGGGCAATGGATCTTTAAAGGTACGACAGGCTTTGCCTTCATAGAAGGTCACGCCCCAACCATCCTTATGTGGGCCTGTCCGCCCCCCTCGTTCCATAAGACCCGCAAAACTAAAACAAATATCAGTGGGAACGTTGGCAGACATCGCCATTAATTCACACACGGTATATACCTCTCTTTAAAAATAAAGTCATTGCTATCTTGCGCAAATTTAGTGAACCTATTTTACCATCTAACGCCTAAGCGTTAGTGAATTTTCAACGAGTTAGATGGGAGACATCAACCCGTTTCTGTTTAGGCACAGCTATACTCTTGTATAACACAAACTTCATAGACCAAAACTTGAACTGTGCAAAATTCAGGCATAAGGTAAGTTTCAGGTCAGACCTGTATAGGGAGTCATCATGTCAACGTTACTTTGGTTAGTCATATTTTTTGGCACATTAGGGGCAGTAAGTTACTTCAGGGTAAAACTACTGCAATCGACCCTTGCGGTTGGTGCTGCTTTGGTTATTGGTACTTTTATGGGCGTGGTCGGGCAATTTACCTGGTTGCTGTTTATTATTCTCGCTCTGCCTATCAATTTAGATTCTATTCGTAAGCCCTTTGTTAGCGCACCTCTGCTGAAATTATATAAAAAGCTGATGCCCGAACTCTCTCGTACTGAGCAAGAGGCGATCGATGCCGGTACAGTTTGGTGGGATGGAGAATTATTTAGCGGAAAACCCAACTGGCAAAATTTACACAATATTCCCCAGGCGCGGTTAAGTGCCGAAGAGCAAGCTTTCCTGGATGGTCCGGTCGAAGAAGTGTGCCGCATGACAGATGAATGGGACGTAAATCATAAGCGCGCCGATCTCAGCCCGGAAGTGTGGCAATATCTGCGCGACAATAAATTCTTCGCCATGATCATCAAAAAGAAATACGGTGGCCTGGAATTTTCTGCCTATGCGCAATCTCGCGTATTACAGAAATTGTCTGGCACCAGCATAGTGCTGGCAAGTACTGTCGGTGTCCCTAATTCGTTAGGCCCAGGCGAATTGCTGCAGCATTATGGAACTCCGGAACAGCAGGACCATTATCTTCCTCGTTTAGCAAAGGGCGAAGAAATACCCTGCTTCGCATTGACCAGCCCCGAAGCCGGCTCTGACGCAGGTTCCATTCCAGATACCGGTATCGTGTGTAAAGGTACCTATAAAGGTGAAGAAGTGCTGGGTATGCGCCTGACCTTTAACAAGCGTTATATCACCCTCGCCCCCATCGCCACCGTGATTGGTCTGGCCTTTAAGCTGTATGATCCAGACGGATTATTAAGCGAGCGTAAGGAACTGGGTATTACCTGTGCACTTATTCCAAGAGATACCGAAGGGCTCGATATTGGACGTCGTCACTTCCCATTAAATATTCCTTTCCAGAACGGTCCAATTCGCGGACAGGACATTTTTGTGCCGTTAGATTTCATCATTGGTGGCGCGAATATGGCAGGTCAGGGATGGCGCATGCTGGTTGAATGCTTGTCTGTAGGCCGTTGTATTACGCTTCCGTCCAATTCCGCTGGCGGGGCTAAAACTATGGCTTTGGCCTCTGGGGCCTATGCCCGTATCCGTCGCCAGTTCAAATTACCAGTAGGTAAAATGGAAGGCATTGAGGAAATGTTGGCACGAATCGGCGGCAATGCCTATTTGATGGATGCTGTCACCAGCCTTTCAACTAAGGCCGTGGATTTAGGAGAGAAACCTTCTGTTATCTCAGCGATCTGTAAATATCACCTGACTGAGAAAATGCGTCAGGTAATGAATGACGCTATGGATATTCATGGCGGTAAAGGCATTATGTTAGGTCCAAATAATTATCTTGGTCGTGGGTACCAAGGTGCCCCTATCGCTATTACTGTTGAAGGTGCAAATATCCTGACGAGAAACATGATGATTTATGGTCAGGGGGCAATGCGCAGTCATCCTTTTGTATTAAAGGAGATTTACGCCGCTGCCAATCCAGATCCGGAAGAAGCATTAGATCAGTTTGATGATGCTCTGTTTGGGCATATCGGATTTACTATCAGTAACTTCTTCCGTTCGGTCTGGTTTGGTTTTACGCAGGCCACATTGGCTGAAGCACCGTTTAATGACAGAACGGCGGTTTATTACAAAGCGATGCAACGTTATAGCACCAACTTTGCACTACTGTCAGACGTTGCCATGGGCGTACTTGGTGGCGAATTGAAACGTCGAGAACGTGTGTCTGCACGCCTTGGCGATATGCTGAGTTACCTATACTTAGGTTCTGCGGTATTAAAACGCTACAACGATGAAGGACGTCAAAAGTCTGATGCCCCTCTGATGCACTGGGCTATGCGCGATACGATGTTCCGCCTTGAAACCGCAATGATTGAGCTGTTAGATAACTTCCCGTCAAAAATTTTAGGGGTGACATTAAAAGGTTTACTGATGCCGTATGGACGCGCATTTATGCGCCCATCTGATCGTCTGGATCACAGAATTGCCTCCATACTGCAAACACCTGGCGAGGCCCGCAACCGCTTGGGGCAAGGTCAGTATTTAAGTCGAGACGAAAATAACTTACTTGGTGATTTGGAACAAACCCTAGAGGATGTGCTTGCTGCGGAGCCAGTGTATGACAAAATCTGTCGTGCAGCGGGAGAACGTTTTCCGTTTACGCAACTTGATCAGCTTGCGGATAAAGGTTTGGCCCTTGCGGTTATCAGTGAACAGGAAGCAGAGTTGCTAAGACGAACCGAAGCCGGCCGTTTACGCACTATCAATGTTGACGATTTTGACCCTGACGAACTGGTTGTGGAAAAAACCTCCCCAAAAGCTAAAGGAAAATCCACGAAAGCGGCTTAATCTGCTGCGATAATTGATAGAGCCTCCTTTTTTGGGGGCTTTATTGTAAATGGGTGCCAGAAATACTTATCCTGCATAAAAATTAAGGTTATTATTTATTACATCCCGCAGTGACTAATTTCTGTCTACAGGATGACATCAGCATTAGCATTCGTCGGGCATTACTTAAATAATAACGAGAAACGTCAAACGTGATAGATATCCCCTCTCCCGCAGCTCTGGAAGAGCTTAATGTACTGGTGATCGACGATCAGAGCCTTGTACACGACACGATTAAGTCGGCATTATTAGAAATGGGGATCAGAAACGTCAAATGTGCCGGCAACGCTTTTTTTGCCCTGCGTTTATGTGAACAGACCCGCTTTGATATTGTCATTATTTCGTTTAATGTCAAAAGCGACAAAGACGGTTTTCATTTGCTGGAAGAGATGCGTTTTAAAAAGCACATCAAGCGTACCAGCAGTGTCATTTTTCTAAGTGCGGAAACCAGCTCATCGCTGGTTAATTGCGTCGTAGAATTACAACCCTCTGACTTTTGGGTTAAGCCTCTTGATCGCAAACGACTGGAAGCCAGACTGCGGCATGTGGTTGCCGTGCGTGAAAAGCTGTTTAAGCTCAACTATTGCGTTGATATTCAGGAATATTCAACCGCCATTTACTATGCCGAGCGTCAGCTAAAAGACCCTGAGTTAGCCCAGTACTATCCCAATATTCAGCGCCTAAAAGGTGAATGTCTCTGTCTGTTAAACGAATTCGAAGAAGCTGAACGATTTTATCGCGAATTAGAATTGACCTACGCGTACGGATGGGTTCAGGCAGGGATTCTGAAAACGCTGCTCAAACAGGATAACTGGGAAGAAGCTGAGTGTCTGGCAGAACAGCTTGAACAACGAGATGATACCCGTTTTGCGGTGTACGACCTTCTGGCACAGTATTTCATTGAAAAAGAAGAGTACGAAAAGGCTTATGAGCAGATTAAGCACGCAACTGCCCTCGCCCCTCGCAACGTTGAACGTAATAAAAAATCCTGTGATTTGGCCAGACTAAACCACGATAAGTGGGGCTTGTATCATTCATCAATCAATATGGCACGCTACGCCAAAAACTCTATTCACGACTCACCTCAATACCGCCTTAACGTGATTCGCGCGAGCATAGATTTGGCGACCAGTATGTCGGAGCGCGAAGCTGCCCCAATTTTGGTTAAGGTAGAGAGACAGTGTCTGCAAATTGAAGAAGAATATGGCAAAAATGGGCAACTGGATGAGCAATTAGCGGTTATCCGAACCCGCGTTTTAAGTTTGCGTAATAACAAAAAGGCGGCTGAAGCGTTATTAAATGACCAAATTTCTAAACGCGCAACTGCCTCTGTTGAGGACAATTTAGACAAGGTAAAGGCATTTCATGAGCTAGGTTATCGTGAAGAGTCTATTCAAATTCTTGATGCCATTAAGGCCCAGATCGGCGGTGATAGCTTTACCAGTCGCGTGGTTTCTGAGTATATCGCACAGGAAAAAGAAGAACGGGAAACCATTCATTTCACAGCGAAAGAACTTGGTGAAATGGCTTCCACCCATTATCAGCAGAAGCGTTACAAGCCAGCGCTTACGTGCCTGAATCAGGCTCTGACACTGTCACCTAAAAATGCACAACTGGCCCTAAGTGCGCTAAAAGTATTGTCCATTATTGCTGAAACAGAGCTTTTAGATTCAGACATGAAAAAATTAGCATGGCAATGCATAAACTTGTTAGAGCAATCACAATTGGGTGAAGATGCCCAGGCGAAATACCAGCAATATTTGTCTGAATTGAACCTGGACGCGGATCAAGCCACATCATCTGAGTTAGCAGACTGACTTTACCTGACCCTCTGGCTGGTTTAGCATGATCAGCTTATTTGATCCCCGCTTGAGCGCGGGGTAACAGCCAGATATGTCAGGATAAAATGACGACGCAACAACCGACCTTCTACTTTCATGATTATGAAAGTTGGGGTGCCAACCCTAAAAAAGACCATCCATGTCAGTTCGCCGGTATACGTACCGATCACGAGTTAAATATCATCGGTAAACCCCTGACCCTGTTTAGTCAGATACCTAACGACTATTTGCCGCAGCCAGAGGCTTGTCTAATCACTGGGATTACCCCCCAGCAATCATTAAGAGATGGCTTGATCGAAGCTGAATTTATTGCGCGCATCCATCAGCAGTTCAGTCAACCTAATACCTGCGCTGTTGGATACAACAGTATTCGTTTTGATGATGAGATGACCCGCTACACCTTGTATCGGAATTTCTATGATCCTTACGCCCGTGAATGGCAAAACGGCAACAGCCGTTGGGACATCATCGATATGGTAAGAGCCTGCTATGCCCTTCGACCAGAAGGTGTCGAATGGGTATTTAAACAAGATGGTAGCCCTAGTTTTAAACTGGAAGATTTAACCCAGGCCAATGGTATTGATCATGGTAACGCCCACGATGCAACGTCGGATGTGTATGCCGCTATTGGCTTGGCGAAGCGAATAAAACAGGCACAGCCCAAATTATTCGATTTTTTGTTTTCATTACGAAAAAAGCAGGAAGTCAGTAAATATATCGATTGCTTTAACATGACTCCCTTTGTACACATCTCGTCAAAATTGCCAGCTATTCAGGGATGTTGTACCTGGATGGTGCCTGTCATATTCCATCCTACTAATAAAAATGCGGTCATTTGCATTAATCTGGCAACAGATCCCGAAGCTCTGCTCGAATTAAGCGCAGAAGATATTCGCGAAAAGTTGTACACCCCAACAACGATGCTCGAAGAGGGTGAGGAACGTATTCCTCTTAAACTGGTGCATATTAATAAGTGTCCCGTTGTAGCGCCCGCCAAAACCTTATCCGAAGCTGCGGCTGAACGACTCGGTATAGACAGAGAAGCCTGTTTAAAACATCTGAAAGTCCTTAAAGGTCATCCAGGTCTCGCACAAAAGCTAAGTCAGGTATTTGAACAGGAGGAAAGCTTTCCAGATGCCCCGGCTGACCAGGCCTTATATTCAGGCGGATTCCCCTCAGCCTCTGATAAAGCCTTGATGGAACGACTGCGCCAGGTCGATATGCGTCAACTGGCTGATCCGGACTGGCAATTTGACGATGCCAAGTACAATAAACTTTTGTTTATGTACCGCGGACGAAACTATCCGCAATCCCTTACCCATGACGAAGCGCAAAAGTGGCAGCAACATCGACAATTTCGCTTAACAGACGCCGATTCTCCGGCAAGTATCATCTTGCCTGACTATCTGAATAAGCTTGAAAACCTATCGTTAGAGCACCAATCTAATCCGCGAAAACTGTCGATACTTAAAGATTTATACCTTTACGCCCAAAGTCTTTGATTTTAGACAGTAAATGAATAATATTTATCGCCATAGGGCCGATAACCTAATTATTACAAATGTAATTAACTGATTCGGCCCAGAACCAATAACAAGAAAACCAGGTTCGACACAGGGCCGAAGGAAGACAGAAGGTAAGGTATGAATGGCGTAAAGCTTTCTATGGATAGTCAGAACAAATATCTGGATCTGACTCTTGAACCCACAGATGTTCCCCCCACCCTTGAAGCCAAAGCCCTGTTGGCATACGTTAAAGACAGTACATTCAAAAACTTGTTTTTCTTTGAAGAAGGCGTAAAGAACGCGGCGGATCGTTTAGTTCAGGCGCGTACTTCAGGATCCAGTGCCAGTATTGTTGAACGCATTGCAGAGCGCCGTGACGCTGAATTGAAATTCGAAATCAGTGAAGACAGCATGTTTGCTATGCTCTCTATTACTGCGCCCTATGGCGGTACCATACCCTCACTACCCGTGTTAACCGCGAAAGCTAAGCAAGCCGGGGTTCTAAAAGGTTTAGGGATTAAAAAGCTACGAATTTGCCTCGAAGAAGCGAATCGTGCTGCACCTGGAGCGGCCATCAAACGTCTGATTGCCAAAGGTCTACCACCAAAAACAGGTAAAGCATCAAAGCTCAAGCCATTAGTCGCCAACGCGTTAGATAGAATCTTACGTCCGCAGGAAACCAGTGAAAAGCGCGTCGATATGCGAAACCTGGGAGACATTATTTGCGTAAAAGTTGGCACCCCTTTATTGCGTCGCTTGCCTCCTGGCAAAGGCCGTAGCGGTGTAACAGTGCGCGGTAATATCATTCCTCCTGTATCAGGCGAATGGCGCCCTCTGCGCCCAGGTGATGGCACAGTGGTGAGTGATAGCGATGAAAACCTGCTGGTGGCTGAAATCGCCGGCATGCCAAAATTTAGAGACGAAAAAATGTGGGTGGATGCCACATTTAGCTGCAATGGCGTCAATGTTGGTTCAGGTAATGTCAATTATGATGGCGCAGTGCTGGTGAACGGAGATGTCACCGAGAAGATGGTGATCACAGCTACAGGCGATGTCACCATTAACGGTTTTGTGGATTCTGCGACGATTCAATCGGGTGGTGATATCATCATTACCGAAGGTGCAATGGGTAAAGTTAACGAGCAGGCAACAGAATATTCGACTGTCTTGATTGCTCAGGGCTCTATTCATATTCAGCATGGTCAGGGGTTAGATATTACCTGTAATGGTAATGTGACGGTTGGACGCCAACTTGCGTACAGCAAAATCCATTGTGGCGGCAGCGTAACTGTAGGCCCCATTGATAACCCGACGGGCAATCTGTTTTCCTGTGAAATTCAGTCTCAGCAGGCCGTAAGAGCAGGAACCCTTGGTGCAGTATCAGGCAGTAGCCTTACCATTGATTTCAGCACTGGATTTAATACCTTACTAGAGCGCAAAGACACCCTCGATGACTTGTTAGCTTGCCTACAGGAAAACAATGCCCGTCATAAAGACAAAGTAATGCTGCTTCAAAGTAAGAAGATCCCCCGGGATTTGCAGAAAAAATTCGATGAAGCCATGGATTTGTTGAACGATGAGATTCAGCTAATGCAGTGGTTGCAGAAAAAGGCTGATTTGATGAAAGACAATAAAGAAGCCTACCTGGCTAATTTAAAGTTAATTGCCAATAAACGCCTTTATCCTGGTGTGGTGGTTAAGCTGAATAACCGCACCTGGCGAGCCGAAAAAGAATATGGTCGCGCCGAAATCAAATATTCGGGGCATCAATGGGAATATGAGCCAATCGTCGGATAACGATTGGCTTAGTCTGATTGGTAAAAACTACTTTTTCAGGCGGGCAATCAATGAGGAAGTATCCCAGCGGTTGCCCCCCATACGCTGAACTTCAGAATAGAACTGATCAACCAACGCAGTTAATGGTAAATGACTGCCCTGCATTCGGGCCTGGTTTAGCGCGATGTCTAAATCCTTACGCATCCAATCCACAGCAAAGCCAAACTCAAATTCGTCTTTCAACATGGTGGAAGAACGATTTTCCATTTGCCAGGATTGTGCTGCACCTTTCGAGATTACATCTACGACTTGCTCACAATCGAGGCCTGCATCTTGTCCAAAGGCCAGCGCCTCAGACAATCCCTGAACTATCCCAGCGATACAAATTTGGTTCATCATTTTAGCCAGTTGACCACAACCAACGTCACCTAAACGGCGGGCAAAACGTGCATAGGCGGATATAACGGCTTCAGCCTCTGTGAATACCGTCTCTGACGCACCACACATGATGGTGAGTTGACCATTTACGGCACCTGCCTGACCACCAGAAACCGGGGCATCCATAAACTTAACCTGTTTGTCTGCAGCGGCAACGTCAAGTTCACGCGCCAATTCAGCGGAGGTAGTGGTATGGTCGACGAGAAGGCTACCGGCTTTCATGCTGGAAAGTACACCGCTGGAACCGGTTGTGACTTCCCTGACATCATCATCATTACCAACACAAACTAATACCACATCAGCGTCTTTTGCAGCTTCAGCGGGTGTGGCAGCCCATTGACCATTATATTCTTCGCACCAGGCTTGTGCTTTGGATTGAGTTCGGTTGTAAACTGTGACCTGATAACCCGCTTTTACTAAGTGTCCTGCCATGGGATAGCCCATAACCCCAAGTCCAATAAAGGAAACTTTTTTCATCATTACCTCGTATACCCTCTTTAATCCCTTCGCGAGCTATGCAATATTATTATCGCGATAACAATAAACAAAGGAGCAAGAGAATGGAAAGTTCAATCTACCAATTTGCAATGCCTATGAATAATGGCACTGTTCAGCCGTTGGAAGCGTACCAGGATAAAGTCCTGTTGGTGGTCAATACTGCCAGCAAATGCGGATTCACGCCACAGTACGATGGGTTACAAGCGTTATATGCCCAATATAAAGACAAAGGCTTTGAAATTCTTGCCTTTCCCTGTGATCAGTTTGGTCATCAGGAGCCCGGCTCAGACGCTGATATAGCTCAGTTTTGTAGCCTGACATTCAACGTTAGTTTTCCTTTGTTCAAAAAGACACAAGTCAATGGTGCGAATGCTGCTCCATTGTTTACCTGGTTAAAATCCAAGGCGCCGGGCATTCTCGGAAGCAAAAATATAAAATGGAATTTTACTAAATTTTTAGTGGATACTAAGGGTAACGTTATTAAGCGCTATGCCCCCACAACAAAGCCCGAACAAATTGCCAGGGATATAGAAGCACTTCTGGCAGGTTAACAAGGCAGCAGAGCAACACAAGGAGATAGACATGAAAGTCGGTGTATTTAGCAGTAAAAGATATGATGAGAGCTTTTTGCTGGCGCAAAAAGCAGATGACATTGAGTTTGTCTTTTTAGAATCGCGCCTGACCAAAGAAACTGTCTCACTGGCAGCCCCTTTTGATGCCCTTTGCCTGTTCGTGAATGATGTGGCCGATGCCGGGATTTTAAATACCGTGAAAGGATTTGGTATTGACCACATTGCCCTACGCTGTGCCGGGTTTAATAATCTGGATTTAAAAGCGGCAAAATCGTTAGGGATTTCCGTGTCACGCGTGCCTGCATATTCTCCCGAAGCCGTTGCAGAACATACAATTGCACTGATACTTACCCTTAATCGTCGACTGCATAAAGCTTATAACCGTGTGAAGGAAAATAACTTCAGCCTTAAAGGGTTACTTGGCTTCAACCTGCATCATAAACATGTTGGTGTCATAGGCACAGGTAAAATCGGCAAAGCCGTAGTATCCATTCTTAAAGGCTTTGGCTGTCAGGTGCTGTGTTATGACCCCTATCCGGATACAAGCATTGAAGATCACCAGGTTATATATGTCACTCTGGATGAATTGCTGACCCAATCTCAGGTCATTACCCTGCATTGTCCGCTGACAGCTGATAACCATTACCTGATAAATGCCGAGGCGATCGCAAAAATGCGTAATGGCGTGATGCTTATTAATACATCTCGTGGGGCACTAATCGAAACCCAGGCCGTTATCGACGGATTAAAAAGTGGTAAAATAGGTAACCTGGGGCTCGATGTATATGAGATGGAGTCTGAGTTATTTTTCGAAGATTTGTCCGATAAGATCATTCAGGATGATGTCTTTGAACGTCTGGCATCCTTTCCAAACGTACTCATTACGGGTCATCAGGGCTTTTTTACCCAGGAAGCTCTGGAGCAAATAGCCAGCACGACAGTGCAAAATTTACGTCTGTTTTCCCAGGGTAAAAGCGATTCCACAACCTTTCTCGTTGACCAATAGCCTACGTTAAAGATCTGGCTTTTGGGCGATGATATGGAAATACTTCCCCAGCCATAGATACGGATGTTGGGTGCCATACTCCTTTTCAAGGGCGAGTAAGGTATCAAACTCAGATATCTGCTGACTACGATCTCGGACATAATCATGAAAACAGCGGATGCCAGCCTGTCGAATAATCGTCATATTATGGTGCTGTAATGTGTCAATGACCTCGGCGGGCGTCACCGCATTGTTTGGGTTCATACGCACCTGATTTTTCACCTGCATGCCCTGATGTACGTAATCGAAGTTACCATAGAGGATATTGCCAAAACGTTTGGCATCTTTATTGAAAAAACTAAGGGATAAATAGCCACCGGGTTTGATCAATGACAACAGATGCGGAATCAGGCCCAGGGGCTGCTGCAACCACTCCAATACGGCATGACAAATGACCAGGTCAAAGCCATTTGCATCTGAGATTGCCTGCACTTCACCAGGGATATAATCGACATGCTGATATTCCTGTAATCTGGCTTTCGCGACTTCCAGGGCATCGATGGAAATATCATTAATAGTAATCTGGTGATTAGGTTGTTGAACGAGTAAATTAGCCGCCATCATACCTGTGCCACCGCCTGCATCGAAAATTCGTAAAGGCGTGGAATTCAGATCCAGGCTTTGGTGCAAATGATAATTCCATAATGCCTGACGCATTTTACCTTTGGTGGTACCGTAGATGTTTTTTTCAAATTTATCTACGATGAAATCGAAGCTCTGATCTGATTTAATAGATTGGTTCATAGGACTTTTTTGCCGACGGATAGATTATGGATTTTTACGCGTTTAAAAAACTGGTTGCTAACTACTTTATGCCCTTTCCACTTTGCTACCTGCTGCTAGTGGTTGGTTTGGTGTTGTTGTGGCTGGGCAAACGTCAATGGGGCAAAGGGGTCCTTTGGTTCGATTTGGTGTTATTTTTATTGTTTACCACGCCTTTTTTACCCAACGCCTTACTGCACAAACTAGAGCACAAGTATCCTCAGTTTGATATCGGCACCCAAGTAGACACCATAGTGGTATTGGGTTGCGCCCATGTCAAAGATGGAACACTGCCAATCACATCGCAATTATACCCTTGTTCAAGCCTGCGTGCAGTAGAAGCCTTGCGTCTGTATCGGCTGAATCCTCAAAGTACTATTTTCACATCGGGTAGCCCCCATGGTTCGGCGTTTTCAAATGCTGAAATGACAAAACAATTGTTAGTCGAACTTGGTGTGCCTGAGAATAAAATACGTACCTTTAATCAGGCTCGTGATACTCGAGAAGAGTCCATGCAACTAGCGTTAGCATTGCAAGGTAAGACGTTCGCATTAGTGACATCGGCCAGTCACATGCAGCGAGCAATGACGTTATTTAAAATGCGAGGTCTGAGACCTATTGCGGCACCCACGGATTATCAAATTCGCAGCGGTAACCCAATAAGCTGGAATGACATTCCACCAGATATGCATAATATGGAAAATTTACACATCTGGTGGTACGAAACCTTAGGCTTACTCTGGATTTGGTTAAGTAATTAAGTTCTGAATTGGCTTAGGCCGGATTATCAATATCAACAAAACTGACTGAAAATCCATGTTCAGCAGCAAGATATTCCCCTAGCGCCTTTGCGCCATAACGTTCAGTTGCATGATGGCCGGCAGCAAAGAAGTGAATCCCCATTTCCCTGGCGGTGTGTATGGTATGTTCTGAAACTTCACCAGTAATAAAGGCATCAATGCGCTGCTCTGCGGCCATTTCTATATAGCTTTGACCGCCACCTGTGCACCAGGCTACAGTTTTAATCAAATGTTCCCCGCCTTTTTCTAATAAAGGCACGCGTCCCAACGCAGATTCAATGCGTTTGGCCATATCTTCAGCTGTTATCGGAGCGTCAACAAAACCTTTTACCGCAACGGATTGTGGATTGCCCAACTCGAGTCCGCCTTCTGTGGTTAAACCGAGCAGTTTGCCTAATTGGGCATTGTTGCCCAGGCTTGGATGCATATCTAATGGCAGGTGGTATGCAAATAGATTGATGTCATGATCAAGCAAGGCTTTGATACGCTGCTTTTTCATGCCTCGAATGGCCTCGCGTTCGCCTTTCCAAAAATAACCATGGTGAACCAAAATTGCGTCCGCTTTTTGTTCGATAGCCCTATCAATGAGTGCCTGGGTTGCAGTGACGCCTGTAACGATATGTCGAATGTCTGCTTTGCCTTCGACCTGAAGTCCATTCGGACAGTAATCTCGAATAGCTTTTGCATTTAAAAGTTGATCCAGTAACGCCAGTAACTGCAGATTGGTCATATAAATTCACCGATTTGGACGCAAAAATTCACCAAATGCGCCTAATTTCCGTACAAATTAGACTTTTGGCGTGAAAAAAGGTATAAAACGTTGCTTATTTTTTCAAATTAACCTAACAAAGGCAAAACCCTCGTTATGAGTAAATTGGATAAAGATCAGGTTATCGCACGTTTTACTGCAGCTTATGAAGCTGCAAATGGCAAAACGCCGGTAATCGAGGCTAAAGGCGGTTGGTATACAGTTGATGGTGGTAAGAACATGCGTTTGGCGCAGTTAGAAGAACTGGCACAAAGCCTGGGCTCTACTGATACAACACCTGCACCTTCAAAAGCCAAGGCCACTAAACCTGCCGCAGCAACTTCAAAGAAAACAAAAGCTGCAAAAGCAACGGGTTTCAGCGTAAAAGCGTTCTGGAACAGCCAGCTTCAAGCGGGAAGCATTCAACCACGTTAATGACGCGGTGTTACTGCTAAGCAAAAAAACAGGCGTCTTGCCTGTTTTTTTATACCCGTATCTCAAACAGACGCCAATGCTTTTTGATGTTCAAGCCAATGTTTAAAGCGATTCTTACACTCGGCAGACGCGAGTCTATGATCGACAATTGGCGTCACATAGCCCAGTTTAATCACGTCCGCATACTTCCAGGGTTCATGAATTTGTTTAGCGGACAGACTCGCTAATTCCGGTATCCATCGGCGTATGAACTCTCCCGAAGGATCAAACTTTTGACTCTGAGATACTGGGTTAAAGACTCTAAAGTAGGGCGCAGCATCCGTTCCTACTGACGCACTCCATTGCCAGCCGCCATTATTTGAGGCGAAATCACCATCAATCAGGTGCGCCATAAAAAAGGCTTCGCCTTGCTGCCACGACAATAACAAGTCTTTACTCAGAAAGTTGGCCACTACCATGCGCAAGCGATTATGCATCCAACCCGTGGCCACTAAACAACGCATTGCAGCATCCACTAATGGATATCCCGTTTTTCCTTTGCACCATGCATCAAACAGGTTTGGGGATTGATTCCAGGGAAAGTATTTATATTGCCGTAAAAAGGGCAAGTCCTGGCAGACATGAGGAAAGTGAAACATTACATAACGGTAGAAATCCCGCCATGCTAATTCCTTCAGCCAAATATATTCTCCGCTACCATCCATGTTACGTATACCTTCTGCGTTTTCCTGTAACAACTGAATAAAGAGTTGTTTAACGCTAATGGCGCCTATAGACAGGTACGGCGAAATTTTACTGGTGCCCTCTGTCGCGGGATAATCTCTGGCTTCACCATAATCTGCGACACGTTCTCGAATAAACGTGCCTACCTGCAGCTGCACGTGTTCCTCGTCTGAAGGCCATTTTTGTTCTAATTCTTCATCTATGAGAAATACTTTCAGTTCCCCTGGCGTTAATATTGAGTACTGACCACAAGCGTCATTATTCACTGTGATGCTACGACGAGCTTTAGAGGGAGCATTTAAATGCACGGGGGTTTGAAACGCAGCGTCTAACCAGGTTTTAAAATACGGGGTAAATACTTTAAAGGGTGAGCCCTGCTTGTTCTTCAATGTGGCAGGATTGATCAAGCATGTATCGTGAAACATCCCAGCGGTAATGTTTTCTGGTAACAACTGCTTGAGCTGCTTATCTCTTTTACGCTCATCCAGTTCATATTCTGCATTAAAATAAATCGCTTCGGCATTCACACCAGCAACAAATTGTGTCAACGCATCAGGGCTGTTTGCGAAGGTATCTGCGTTAATGATAATTAGCGGCACCTGGCGCTTTGCTAACTCGGCCTCTAATGCGGCTAAACGTTGTAAGATAAGGTTAATACGGCACGCAGCCCAGCCATAATGCTGCCATTGCTGCATCGTTAAGCAATAAACCGCGACAACACTGTCATGGTTGTCAATGGCGTAATCAAGAGGTGAATGCCATGTTGCGCGTAAATCACTGCGCAACCAAACTACTGCTGAGGTCATTAAGCGCGTAATCCCAATTCTTCTGGATAAGGTTGTAAATACACCTGTTGAGACAGGTAATCATTTGGAAAATGATTTAAATGATGTTGCAACAGCGCGACAGGTGCCATTAGGGGCAAGTAGCCTCTGCGATATTTATCGATTTGAAGAGACAATTCCTGCTTATCCTGCTTATCGAGCACTTTCTTGAAATAGCCCTGGATATGCATCAGCACATTGGTGTGTTTTTTACGGTTTGTCGGTTTTGAGAGTGCTTTCATCAGTAGTCCCAAATACTCATTGAACAGAGTGGGTAAATGATGATGGCTACCACTGCGTGCAACCAGACGCCCTAATTCACGATACATTTGGGGGCTATAGGCCATTACTAACAATTTATGTTTGCTATGGAACTCGACTAAATCCCTCGCTTTATACTCTTCTCGTTGTTGCACGTCATGTCTAAAATGTTGATGTACATACACGCGTGTGATGAAGCTTTCGCGTAAGCCCTGATCATTTAGGCGGCCATCTTCCTCAATGGGTAAGTGGGGAAAGTCTTTCACCAAGTGTTGCACAAATAACCCCATCCCTTTACGGTGTATCAATCCCCCCTGCTCGTCATAGACTTTTATCCGCTCAATGCCACAGGTCGGCGACTTTGCGGCGAAGATATATCCATCAATCTTGGAGATCTTACTGACTTGGCCCTGATAAAAATCATTCAATTTTTCAGTGTGGTCGATCTGTACATCTCGACTATCGGTTAGCTTATGAGCGTCACCGGACTGAGTAACTCTAATCGGAGGGCGTGGTACTGGCATTCCCATGCCAACTTCAGGGCAAATCGGCATCAACTTAAAATGTTTACTTAAATGAACATCAACAAAGGCTGAGCGCTTGTGGCCGCCATCAAAACGCACATTGTCGCCAAGGACGCAGGCGCTGACTGCTACGTGGATCATATGACACTCCTGTTTATCCGTTTCCATTAAACGTAGCTGGAGATGGTTAAGATCAACAGGAATCGAAATACATGAACTGATTGATGGATAATTAGGCAGCCTGCTATCACGCAGGCTACCAGAAAGAGAGAAAATACGACGCGTTTATCAGATATAGCGACGGTTTTCGGCTAAATACCCTAGTACTAACATACAGCCAAGGATACTGACGCCCTGATAGGATACCGGAATTTGCCACAGTACTTTAACCACCAACGGCAATGCTAAATTGGTTAATGCCCCGTAGCCAAATGCACAGATCAACACAAAGGCCAAAGTACGTAAAACAAAGTGATACGAAGACAGGGCCTTTTTTAGATGCTTATTAATCACATCCCCATATATCACTAATACTGTTGCAACCAGCATCAGTGCAATTTCCTGAAAATAGGGATGTAGCCACTGACTAAAGGCTACTAACATTTCCTGCATCACTACACCCCATGTTCAGCAAACAGAGCCAGCATTTGCTCTTCTGTCATCACGTCAACCCTAAGCTCCTGCGCCTTAGATAACTTAGAGCCCGCCTTTTCACCTGCAATCAAACAATGGGTTTTCACCGATACACTGCCTGCTACCTTGGCACCTAATTCCTGCAATTTTCCTTTAGCGTCATTTCGTCCCATGGCCGAGAATGTTCCGGTTAACACGTACGTCATACCGGCTAAAGGTTGAGCGTCAGCACTTTTTTGCTCAATATCAGGCCAATGGATACCCACTTTAATTAACGCATCGATCACCTCGAGATTGTGGGGCTCTCGGAAGAAGTGATAAACATGGGCGGCAACAACGACACCCACATCACTGACTTCCTGCAAGGCTTCCATAGTCGCCTGTTTAAGAGCATCTAACGAACCAAAGTGCATAGCCAGATTGGCCGCCGTCGCTTCACCCACTTCTCTGATCCCAAGGGAATAAAGAAATTTAGGCAAGGTAGTGCGTTTGGCCTCATCCAGCGCATTCACCAGATTGACCGCAGATTTTTCACCCATCCGCTCCAGTGACGCAAATTGCCCTACCATCAGCCTGAAGAAATCCGCCGGCGTTTTGACCATGCCCGCATCAACCAGTTGCTCAATTATCTTGTCGCCCAGACCATCGATATCCAGTGCCTTGCGTGACGCAAAATGTTTCAAAGCTTCTTTGCGCTGAGCGGCACAATACAGCCCGCCAGTACAACGGGCGACCGCTTCTTCTTCAAGCTTTTCGACAGCAGATTCACACACAGGACATGCGTCAGGAAACACAATGTCTTTGGCATCATCAGGTCGCATCTCTGCCACTACAGACACAACCTGTGGGATCACATCTCCGGCGCGACGGATGATCACGGTATCGCCCACTTTAACGCCCAAACGGTTTATCTCGTCCTGATTATGCAAGGTTGCATTAGAAACCGTTACGCCGCCCACAAACACCGGTTCAAGTCTGGCAACTGGTGTAATCGCTCCAGTACGGCCCACCTGGAATTCAACATCCAGCAAGCGGGTCATTTCCTCCTGTGCGGGAAACTTCTGCGCGATTGCCCAACGTGGTGCACGGGCAACGAATCCCAACTCTTCCTGTAGCGCCAGATCATCCACCTTAAATACCACACCATCAATTTCATAAGGCAATTGGTTGCGAGCATCGCCAATGCGCTGGTAATAGACCTGACAACCATCAGTACCGTCGGCAACATCTATCTCTGGGCACAGGGGTAATCCCCACTGTTGTAATTGCGCCAATCGGGCCGAGTGTGTATCGGCAAGTTCCACCACTTCACCTTCGACTATACCGACTGAATAACAGTAGAAACGCAGTGGTCTTGCGGCAGTAATTTTAGCATCCAGTTGTCGCAGACTCCCCGCAGCCGCGTTGCGCGGATTGGCAAAGGTTTTCTTACCTTCCTGAGCCTGACGCTTGTTCAGCGCGTCGAACCCCGCTTTAGGCATAAACACTTCACCGCGCACTTCCAACCGTGCCGGGAAGTCATTACCACGCAAGGTCAACGGTACGTTTGCAATGGTACGTACATTAGAAGTGATATTCTCTCCAACTCGTCCATCGCCTCGGGTGGCACCACGCACCAGTTTACCGTCTTCATATAAAATACTGACTGCCAGACCATCCAATTTCGGCTCACAGCTATATGTCAACGTGCGGCTATCTTTTAAACGATCACCTATGCGTTTTTCAAATGCTGCGAAATCTTCCGCTGAAAACGCATTATCCAGCGACAACATAGGGACTTCGTGCTCAACCTGATCAAATGCCGACAGCGGCTGGGCACCAACACGTTGAGTCGGTGAATCTGAACTAACAAGATCAGGATATTCTGTTTCTAAGCGCTGCAATTCCTGCATTAAACGATCATAGGCAGCATCAGGAATACTGGGATTATCCAGCACATAGTATTGATAATTATGCTCGTTGATTTGCTGCTTAAGTTGGCTTAACTGGTTAAGTAATTCAGCTGAATGGGCCATGTTCGTATCCGGAAAAATGTAATTCTAAAATAACGAAGCCGCCAACTGGCGGCTCTCACTGGGAAACGTTGTTCTGAGGTTAACGGGCGATCATACGCTTACGTTCGAACTCGCGGATTTTTTCTACATATTGCTGCAAGCTTTGTTTATTTAACGAACTGCGACGTCCGTCTAACACTGTGGCACTAAACTCGTCGGCAAGCTTGCGTGCGGCATTATGCATCATATTAAAGACCTGATGAGGGTCACTTTCCATCGGTAATATCATAAATAATGAAATACCCTGGGTGGTAAAGTTCTCTAAATTATCGATATCAAACACGCCTGGTTTAAACATGTTCGCAAGGCTAAATAACACCGGGCCTGTGCCGTCAGTATGTTGATGGCGATGGAATATATCCTGATCACCAAATTTAAAACCTAGTGTAAGCAACATGGGCAATAATGCCGCGCCCTGAATTGGTTGGTCGTCTCTCGCCTTCACATTCAAAATCAGTACTTCCGGCTCAAGACCTTGTGGGGATGTTTGCGCAGGTTTTGATGGTTGTTGAGACGATGTAGCATCCTCCCCGCCAAAATCGATACTCATTTGATCATCAGCAATTTTCGGCTCACGTCGCTTACGCTCATTTTTCGCTGGTTGAACGAAACGTTTGGCCCTGTCCGCTAAACTCGACGCTGATCGGGTCTCTACCCTGACTGATGCCGAAGTTTCTTGTTCGGTTGGCGTATCAAGTGGCTGTTTAGCACTCGCTAATTCAGGCTCTGCGACTGGCTCATCTTTGTCCTTAATTAGCAAAAATTGAGGCGGTTCAGGGATAATAGTCGCTGCGGGAGAAGCATCTTTTACGCTGGGTGCAGAACTAACGTAACCTGGTTTTGGGCGGGTCACCACATCTTTATAAATTTTGACCGGCTCTGGTTTAGGCTCAGTCTTCGTTGGTTCAACACGCGCAGTCATGGCGGAATTTGGTGAATCTGATTCAGCATCTTGTGTTGTCGGTGTCGCTTGAGAGCCTGGCTTTTCGACCACAGGCTGCGAACTGGGCTTTGACACCACTTTAACCGCTCCAACGCCTAACTCGTCGTATTGAGGTTCTTTTTTTGTAGCAGAAAGATGAGCAAAGCCATCATCTGCGGAAATATCTGCATCAATGATATCATCCTGGCCTAACCCAGATATCTCATCATCTTCCAGATCAAAGTCTTCTTCCTGTTTCCATTCTCTGGGTTCATATCGCGCCTGCTCTCGTCCTTTAGCATTTTTGCGAATGGTCCAGACACCATGAATGAAAATGCCGACGATAACGAAGGCGCCTAGAAGTAATAATAACAGTCGTAAATCTTCCATCTAACTACCGAAACCCTTTTGTTATGCTTGCGCAATGGCTATGGCTTCTTCGACATCCACGGCTACCATTCTGGATACACCGGGCTCTGCCATGGTTACCCCCGTCAGGTGGGTTGCCATTTCCATCGCTATTTTATTATGGGTGATATAAATAAATTGTACGCTTTTTGACATCTCTGAAACCAGCTTACAGAAACGCCCTACGTTTGCATCGTCCAACGGCGCATCCACTTCATCCAAAAGACAGAAAGGCGCTGGATTTAAACGAAAAATTGCAAACACCAATGATAAAGCGGTCAGCGCCTTTTCTCCACCGCTAAGAAGGTGAATTGTGCTATTTTTCTTGCCTGGTGGTCGCGCCATAATCGTTACCCCCGTTTCCAACAGGTCATCATCGGTTAAATCTAAGTATGCCGAGCCACCACCAAAGACTTTAGGGAATAACATTTTTAGGTCGTCATTAACCTGATCGAAGGTTTCTTTAAATCTCGCGCGGGTTTCCCGATCAATTTTACGAATCGCGCTTTCAAGCGTATCCAACGCCCCTTCGAGGTCATCATTCTGCTCATCCAAATGACGTTTACGCTCTGACTGGATATCAAATTCTTCCACTGCCGCCAGGTTTACCGCCCCTAATCGAGCTACCGCCGTTGTGGTTGTCTCCAAGTCGGACTGCCAGGCTTTTTCGTTCGCGTTTTCAGGCAAGGTATCAAGGACGGATTTCAGTGACACCTGCATTTCCTGGAGGTTTTCCATAATGCTGGTAGCACGGACGCGATACCCTTCATATTCGAGTTTATCGCTTTCAAGTAATCCACGCATTTGCGCGATTTTCTCCTGAATACCACGCTGACCCTTTTGCAACTGAGTAAGGGTTTCCTCTACCTCGGCAAGTTGATCTGAGATTGCAGTTTGCCTTAGTTCAGTTTCCATCCTTTGCTGCAGTAAATCGCACAAACGTACGCCTTGTTCCTCCATAGGTAAGGACAATTCCTGGAATTCCTGTTCCAACACATCTTTGCGCACAAGCATATGGCTTTGCTGCTGAGTCGCCCGGCTAATACTCTCATTGAGTCCTAATAATCTGGCGTCTACGCCTTGACGTTTTAGCGCGTACTCGTGCAGAGTTCGGGTATATTCCTCAACTTTAGTGCGTTGAGTTGTCAGTCGCTGTTCGAAGTCTTCACGTTGTTGTTGTGAGGCGAAACTTTGCTCTTCGAGTTCCATTACCTGACTTTCAAGCAATTCGACTTTTTCATTCAGCAGGTCTAGCTGTTCTTGCTCATTTGCCACCTGAGATTGGTACTTTTCCTGTTCCTGTAACAACCTGCTCAAACGCTCATGCGATACCTTTTGTTGTTGCAGCAAAAACTGACGTTCTCCCTGATACTGACGCTGCTGAGACATCAATTCCTGAACATGTAGCTTAGCGCGTTCTAATGTTTCTTTAACCGCTTTAGCTTCGTCTTTTCGCCGTTCTAGCTCATTGAGGCTTAAAGCCAACGTGTCCTGTGTCTCCGAAATTAAGTGCTCGCAGCGTTGCATGTCAGCCGCTCGGCTAATCGCCCCTTTGGCTTTTAGATGTGGACCATTCACCCACCAGGTTCGACCGAACCACTTACCATCGGCCGTAATGAGACTTTCGTCGTCTTTCAACTCAGCGCATTGTCGTTGTGCCTGCTGTTCATCCGACACAATCATTATCTGATTTAACCAAAACGGTACCAGCGAGTTTTTGCACTTTTCGGCTAAGCTGTTTGCGCGCTTTGTGCTGGTCATGGCATCAGGTGATAACCCCTTCAAACCCGTTATCTTCTGGAACGTTTGGAATGTTTGTTCCGGTGCCAGGAGCTGTGCGTTTTGCCAGTGTTCGCATACAAGTTCAATCGCGATTTCCCAGCCATCTGTTACATCCAGATATTGCCACAAAGGACAATAATTCATTTCGTTAGCTGCAAAGGCTTGTTCTAACTGGGCCACATCAGCATCGGATTCCTGCATTGCCTTTAATCCGCTTAAACGTCCCTGCAGTTGCTGCAGCTCGATGCCAAGTGTTTGATTTTTCTCTAAAGAATCTGTTACGCGTAACTCACTCCCAATCGCTAACTTATTTGTATCAACTACATTCGTCTCTGCTATCAACAGTGTTTCGGCGAGATGTTCCAGTTGCGCATCAATCTCATCCAGAGAGGCATTTGTTTGCGAAGATTTAGCTTCATTAATCTCAACGCCTAACTCAGACAAGCGCTGCTCAGTACGCAATTGCATGTTCAATGTAGATTGAATCTCACTGTGACATGCCTGTAATTGTTGTTTGGTCTGTTGGTATCCTTGTTCCTGCTGACGCCATTGAGACTGGCTTCGTTCTCTTGATTCCTGAGTCTCGAGCAATATGTCTTCGGCCTGAAGTCGCTGCTCTTCTAATTGTTCCTGTAGAGGAGCAAGGTCCATTAACGTAGCATTAAGTTCATCTAGCGTACTTTGATCTTGTAGTATTTGCTCTTCAACAGCTGCCATGCTGCTTCGCAGCGTTAACAGTTCCTGCTCTATTTGCTGACGACGTTGTTTGCTATGAATTTGGCTTTGTTCTAAGCGACTGATATCTGCGCCCAGTTGAAAATAGGTTTTCTGTTCGTCAGCGAGGCGCTGTTTCAAATCCTGCTGTTGTTCCTGTCGGCGGGTAACATCCCTTTCATCGCCACGCTGCTGAGAGATAAAGGCTTCTATTTCAGCTTCCTGACGTTGAATTTTTAGCTGAAGTTGCTCGACCTGTTCACTATGCTTTAACCAGCGTAACGCTGATAATTCAGCCTTTAAGGTGCGCTCTTTTGACTTGAGTTCTTTGTAACGCTTTGCCGCTGCTGCCTGGCGCTGCAATTTTTCTAACTGTTGCCCCAGCTCTGTGCGTACATCCTGGAGTCGCTCGAGATTCTCCCGGGTATGGCGGATTCGGTTTTCGGTTTCGCGTCGCCGTTCTTTATATTTAGAGATACCGGCTGCTTCTTCGATAAAAATTCTGAGTTCCTGGGGTTTGGATTCGATTAAACGGGAAATCATGCCCTGTTCGATGATGGCATAACTGCGCGGACCCAACCCTGTGCCCAGAAATAAGTCTGTCACGTCACGACGACGGCATTTTGTGTTATTTAGGAAGTAGTTTGACTGACCATCACGGGTCACAAGTCGTTTAACGGATAATTCGTTGTAGTTAGCAAATTCGCCCTGAATACGGCCGGATGAATTGTCGAACACCAATTCAACGGAACATTGGGACACGGGTTTGCGAGCGGTACTACCATTGAAAATAACATCGGTCATCGCATCGCCGCGCAGGTTTTTAGCCGAGCTTTCCCCCAGTACCCAGCGCACTGCATCGATAACATTGGATTTTCCACAGCCATTGGGCCCGACGATGGCGGTCATATCGTCCGGAAAAGGTATCGTTGTTGGATCAACGAAAGACTTGAAACCAGCCAGTTTTATCTTTTTCAGGCGCATGCAGTGATTAACCAATCCCTTGAGAGGTGCGATTTGCTGTTATCGTTATAATTTGTTGCAATTCGAGACTGTATCAAATCTCCCCCGGTGCCACAATTAGGCTTTGGAGGGTTACCGACACATAGTTATACTAAACCCTGTTTTTTCATAATTTTCAATAGATTAAGGATATTGACAAGATGCGAACGCAGCGCAGCGGCTTTGAATATTTTCTGTCCGGATTTCAATTAATCACGACCAAAGGCTTAAAGCGCTTTGTATTTGTGCCACTTGCTGTCAATTTAATCCTGTTTGCCGTGGCGTTTTATTTCCTTTTGGGTGAAATCAGCCACAGCATTCAGTGGGTAGTGAACTGGATCCCTGACTGGCTGGGGACGATTAAAGAATGGATCCAATATTTTCTGTGGCCATTAGCTGTGATTAGCGTTTTATTGGTCTTTGCACTGATATTTGGCACCCTGGCAAACTGGATCGCCGCTCCTTTTAATGGTTTATTGGCTGAAAAAGTTGAGCGTCATTTAACAGGTGAGAGCTTGGGTAGCGAAGGTTTACTCAGTGTATTTAAAGACATTCCCCGTACCCTGAATCGTGAGTGCGCGAAATTCGCTTATTATCTGCCGCGTGCGGTTGGTTTTTTGTTGCTGTTTTTTATTCTACCAGTCGGCGGGCAGGTATTATGGTTTATGTTCTGTGCCTGGATGATGGCGATACAATACTTAGATTACCCCTTTGATAATCATAAAATCAGTTTTAAGCAGATGCGCCAGTGTCTCAATCAGCATCGCGGTAAGAGCTTTTCCTTTGGCGTAATTTCCAGCGCATTCGCCATGGTGCCACTAGTCAATTTTCTAGTGATGCCTGTGGCAATATGTGGCGCCACAGCTATGTGGGTCGGTGAGTTACGTGATGAACAACTAAGCAGATAAAAAAGGCGGCTGAAATGCCGCTTTTTTATGACTTTTGCAAAGCTTAACCTGCTTATTCGTCGTCTAATCCGCCCATCAGCATATATTTGACTTCAAGATAATCATCCAGACCATACTTTGATCCCTCTCTGCCAACGCCGGATTCTTTGATTCCGCCAAAAGGCGCTACCGCTGTAGAGATTATTCCTTCATTTATACCGACAATCCCTGATTCCAAGGCTTCAGCGACCCGCCATACCCGGCCTATGTCGCGCGTATAGAAATAAGCTGCTAGCCCAAACTGAGTATTATTAGCCAGATTAATGGCTTCTGCTTCTGTCCTAAACCGAAAACAGGCAGCCACAGGGCCGAAGGTTTCTTCTTTGGCTAACAGCATTTTATCGTTGGCTTCAGTTATCAGGGTTGGTTGGTAAAAGGTGCCGCCCAGAGCGTGTCTATCGCCACCCGTGAGAACCCTGCCGCCCTTAGTAATGGCATCTTCGATATGGCGCTTAACTTTAGTCAGGGCATCATGATTGATCAGCGGGCCTTGTGTGACACCTTCACTAAATCCATCTCCAACTTTTAATCCTTGGATTGCCTGCGCAAATTTAGCGGTAAATTCATCATAGATAGCATCTTGCACCAAAAAGCGATTCACACAGACACAGGTTTGACCGCTGTTACGGAATTTAGACGCAATGGCACCGGCTACAGCTTTATCAATATCAGCGTCGTCGAATACAATAAACGGCGCATTTCCGCCAAGTTCTAAAGATAGCTTTTTCAGTGTCGGTGCTGCCTGAGCCATGAGTAGCTTGCCAACTTTAGTTGAACCGGTAAAAGAGATTTTGCGTACCTTAGAAGATTCCATCAAGGTTTTGCCAATCGCCACAGCATCGCCACTCACAAGGTTAACTACACCGGCTGGTATACCGGCCCTGAGTGCGAGTTCGACTAAGGCGGCGGCACTTAATGGCGTAAGCTCTGACGGTTTAATAACGATACTGCAGCCAGCAGCCAGCGCAGGACCAGCTTTGCGCGTAATCATCGCTAGCGGAAAATTCCATGGCGTGATTGCCGCAACCACACCCACGGGCTGTTTGGTCACCAAAATCCGCGCGTCAGGCTTAAATGACGGAATGATATCGCCATAGGCACGTTGCCCCTCAGCGGCAAACCAGCTTAAAAAACTAGCCGCATATACAACTTCTCCCAGAGCTTCAGCTTTAGGTTTACCCTGCTCGCTGACCATAATAGTCGCAAGATCGTCCTTATGACTTAGCATTAGGTCCGCCCAGGCCTGGAGTAATTCGCTGCGCGCAATAGCCGTGAGTTTGCGCCATCCCACCAGGCCTTGTTCAGCGCTTTCGATGGCTAGCATTGTTTGACGCTCGGCAGCTGCAGATACTCTCGTAATTGGTTGCATATTGGCGGGATTGGTCACGCTGTAACTACCATCACCTTCCTGCCATTGCCCCTGATAAAAGAGTTGGGTTTTCAGTAGTCCTTTGTCTTTCAGCTTCATATAAAAGTCTCCCCGCGAAAGTCGCATTGGAAAAATAGCTTTTCCTGAGACATTAACAATAGTGGAATAGTGCGGCGGATATTACGAATTTTGCAGGTTGTTGAGGATATAAAGATACACAAATGTATCTTTATAAACACCCAACAAATCAGATTCTTAAGGTTGACCAACCTGTGCTGGCAAGCTGCCTGTATAACGTCGGTATGCCTGCCACCAGATGTCTGCCTTGTCAGGATTGCCCTGCTTTTCATACCACTGCGCAAAGTTTACATAGACGGGAATAAGGCTAGTCCGTTTTTGTAATTGTTGCTGCCAGATCTGTAGATAAACATCGGGGATATTTTCCTGATCGTAGAATTCCAGAAACGTCATCTCACTCACAGGTTTAAAGGCTCGCGCGTCAGTATTATTACAAGTCCGCGCCGGGGATAATGTCACATCACCGGTGTAGGACCAGGGTATCTGTTCATAAGAAGGTAAAGGCTGATCTTGTGGCACGATCACAAGATTCGGCGCATTTCGGTTGCTACAGACTCTTTCCGCGAGTTGTTTGCTTAACGGATATTCATCTAAAAAGCCGGCAAAGTGCGCCAGTTCATGCACGAAAACCGAATAGGTATCGGCTAAATCTAAAAACATAATGCCGTTTTGTACGTTGGCTTTGCCTTGTTCAGCAAAGACAGCCAGATGAGTAAAATCTGCGCTACTGGCTTGTTCTGCCAGCGTGGCGATACTGCATCCAAGTCGTTTGCCCCCCTGCCAATTATTATTGCAAGGTAGATTCTTGGCGTTGACCCATACGGGTTCATTTAAGCAAACCGGCAATGTCTTGAGTCTTTTATCCTGCCTAAACTGTTTAACAAATTCACCGGCTTTTGCAATTGCGGTCAGCGATGTCGCCACAAACTGCAGACGAATAATGCACTGTGCATGTTCAACGGCGAGGCGGTTACTTGCCACCTTAACGCTGTTTTCACCCTGCCAGTAACGGCTGATGTAATCGAGCAGAGCGGACGCCTCCTGACTGCCCAAATCACCGGCCTGTTTAAAATACTGCTTCGCCTGCGCATATTCGCGTTTACGCCAAAAATAACGAGCTAAACGTGTTGCAGAGGCCGCGTCAACCAATGCCGCCTTTTTCATCCAGGGAATGGCTTGCTGCCATTGGTTATTCAGCACATACCACTGATATAAGGCAACTTGTGCATTTAAATGATTTTGCTCTGCGGCAAGGGTGAGCCATTTTTCTTTTACCGCAGGCTGTTCGCTGATAATCCCCAACTCAAACTGACTGTCGGCATGGCCGAGGGAGGCAGCTTTCAGGAAATACTTTAATTGCTTGCCACTGGTATTTTCGTTCATTGCCTGGCTATACAATGCGACGACTGAATTTAGGTCTGCGGCCTTCTGTAACCAAAAATTATCCTGATTAAATCGTGCATAGTCAGTAAGGAGCTTCAGGCTCTCATCATCGCCGAATGATGCCGATTGATACCACCAGGGAGCAGGATTCTCTGCTTTGTCTGCAACCAGGCGTAAGGCAGCTGGATCCTGACTTTGGCTTCCAGGAAGCCAGCAGAAAAGCGCTGGGAATAACCCCAACGCTAAATAGCGTAACCAACTCATAAATAAAGATTACTGAGCTTGAACGTCGCGAAAAGCCTGTTCACGTAACAGGTTAAGTTCGAGTCTGGCGTATCTGTGTTCAACGTACTCATACACGTTGGTACTCAAGGCCAGTTTGAAGTAATTGGAAGCGATGCCACGGTGCTCTAACGCATTGTGAAATTTACCTAAGTAAAAATAGGCTTCACATAAACGATCCGTCAATTGATTCTGACTGGTAACACCGATAACCAATGCATTCAGCAAATCGTTTTCGCCAATGCGGCCAAGATAAAAATCAACAATTAGCACCGCCCAGTTTTTAGCATCTAATTTATCTCTGGCAACGCGTAAATGTGCTGAAGCCGACTCAGGGGCGACTGCCTGTTCGGCGATAAATGCCCATAATGCACGATACGGATCAGCCTCATCCTTCGCGTAAAAATCTTGCAGATCTTTTATCGCCAAATCTGCTCGGCCACCGTAATACAGGGCGATTCCACGGTTTAACAACGCAAAATCGTACTCTGGATTGATATCCAGAGTTGAATCAAACGCCTCATAGGCCTGGATAAAATCCATCTGCTGAATGTAATGAATGCCGATTGAATTGTACGCTTCGGCTAAATCAGGTTTTAACTGTATCGCCTGAGTAAAATCAGCTCGAGCTAGGCCAGATAGACCCACACTGTCGTACAGCATTCCACGCTGATAAAACAGTTCTGCCCGTTCATTATCTTTCAACGGTGCTTCTGCCAAAATTTGATTGTAGCGGGCAATGGCCATTTGCGACCGAACACTGACAGGGGCTGGCTCCGCTAGCAACAGGTTAGCCATTTGCGGAGAATCGCTGCTATGAGGGGTCATAGTGCTACAACCGGTCACACTCAAAACAGAGGCACACAGAAAACTAAAAGATAATAAAAACGTATTTCGCATAGGGTAAAAAGACCACGCTTTAGGCTTAGACACTTGGCTAATGGAGGACGAAAATAAGGCCCGGCCTCTCCGGAAAAGTTCAATTCAATTCAAGCAAATACACTCGTTTGATTATAGATTAGGATATACATACAAACGGTCTTTGCTTATCCGGGCAACTTGGTGACAGTAAGCAACTTTCATTGCCGCTAGGGTGGCGTATTTGAATCAAAAAGTAAAGTTCACCCCATGGTATCAGTCGATATTGCTGGATTATTCCTCTACCAAATGGTAAAACTTAGCGCCAAGCCTGTCATCAGGAGACTACTATGACAATAAAAACAACGGCGAACGCGTTAGAATTGTTCCAAGCGGCACAGGCCGCACAGGCCCTTTCCTATTCACCCTATTCTCAATTTAAAGTGGGCGCAGCTATCCGTTGCGATGACGGAAGCATCCATAGTGGCTGTAATGTTGAAAATGCCGCGTTTCCATTAAGCCAATGCGCAGAAGCCAGTGCAATCGGGATCATGATTGGCTCCGGAAAGACAACAATTAAAGAGGTTCTGGTGTTAAGCCCTAACGATAACCTATGTCCACCGTGTGGAGGCTGTCGTCAAAAGTTGCTGGAGTTTTCCAGTGCTGACACCTTAGTGCATATGTCGACAGCATCAGGCGATATCACCACAGTCACCATGGCGGAGCTGCTGCCTTATTCATTTGATAAGTCTGATTTGGATCGCCACAACCTGGAAGCGGTGTCATAAACACCGCTAACAATGCCAGACGTGGCAGGTTAACTAAGGTGCTTTTGCTGGACGTGTAGGCACTAACAATGCAGGATCTAAACGGACACTACCCCAATTAATCCGCCAGTCTAAGTGCGGACCAGTCGCTCTTCCTGTCGCACCAACTTCACCTACTAATTGCCCCTGTTTTACCCAATCGCCAGCCTTTACTATGCCTTTACTCATATGCAAAAACGTAGATGACACCCCCAGACCATGGTCAATGATCATTGTTCCGCCGGAGTAATACATATCGGGTACAAACAAGGTCACTTTGCCATCCGCTGGTGCATAGACCGGTGTGCCTGTTGGCGCAGCGACATCTACGCCATAGTGAGGCCACTTGGGTTCACCGTTTAAGATACGCTGCGAGCCATAAACACCGCTTATTGGGCCATCAGCAGGCCAGATAAAGGCTTGACTGAAGTCATTGCGGTCATCGCGTAAACTTCTTGCCTGAGCAACTTGTTCATTGTCCTTTCGAATGCGTTCGGTTACAGATGCCGGTGGTGTCACCATTTTCTGAGGCAAACCATCAATCTTCTGTATATTGTACTGGCGCTCAGTTAACACTATGGCTTGTGTTTGCTTCTTCTGACCTGGCTGCTGGTAACTTAGCGTGTGATTTAAGCTTTCATCTCGGCCAAATCCAAATGCGAAATTACCTTGTGACGACACTTGAATAGACTCGCCATCTAACCATACCTGACTGCCCGCTTCGACTTTTCCACGAATGAGGCTTCCCTGGGTCATTTCACCCGTGAGTGACACTCCAGAACCACAAAATGCAGCGGAACACTGCATTATTAACGCGGTGAAAAACGTCAGTCGAGTCAGTTTAGGCATAGGCGATAGCTCCCTTTCCAACACCTTCATAAGCAAAAATCTGATAACTGTGTTGCGGGTGTAAACGTTTTTGCTCATTGGCCACATATTGCGCCAGACACTCTACAGTAGAATCAGTATCGATAATTTCAGATTCTGATTTTGGGATGGCCAGTTCAAATCGGCCCTGAGAGGCTTCATAGCTAAAAATGTAGTGTGCCGATGCATCGGCTAGCTGGACAGGTAATTCTGTATCGGCCAGGGCAACGATATCTTCTTCTGAACCTATGTAAATGTCCTGCCAGCGCTCAGCCCAGTATTGCTGATATTCCAGATTATCCTGTTCATCAGCAACTATACGAATCTTTGAACGGTGGCCATGGGCAATACGCTGACAATTGCCATCGTGCTTTTTCAGGCCGTGAGTGTAATGGTAAAACGGGGTGGTAATGACTTCTTCACGCAAAGTAAGCGTAATGTCTTCAACGTTTTCTGGCAGGTGAGTGGCCAGCACTTCCTTTAGGTACTGCCCTACGGATGCTTTAGTCACTCGCTCGGCGTAAACAAACGCGTATGCATCAGCCGGGCAATTCAAGTGAATAGATTTACCCTCAGGTCGCAGAAAATCGACGCGCACTGTGTCTGTTAACTGGTCCGTTTTCGCCTGAGCATACGGGTGTTCCATCGGCACCAATAACTTATGATCTACGTATTCATCAATCAGATACTTCAGTTCTTTTTTTACCTTACCAAAGTCCTGCACCATGCTCTCTTCATTTAGAGCACCATTTAAGATTACATCAACGATCCAACTCTCACCTACCATGCCTCGTTCCGGGCATAAGTAAGAGAAATCCATCACAGTTAAATCGTTTACAAATAGTTGCATAGGTATTTGTCTTCTTTACTCTTTAAGCGTTGATTATATCCATTGCCGCTCGGTCATGACATATTTGCCGACGATTTTGACGACAGAACGGCGGATTTTCAGGTTAACCCTGAGATTTTAATAGCTGATCTTTCAAGTTTGGCGGGATCCCATGGATCACAAGACGATCATTCTGAGCATCATACTGCACGCGATCACCATAGAGCTTACGGTCGAAACTTAAGCTGATACCACCGCCTTGTCCGGTAAATTTGGCCAAGGATTTCAAGGCCGCTCGGTCTGCCTGAAAATTTTCCTCTAGGGGCGTTTCAACTTGTTGATTAAACGCCATAAAGTCGTTGCCGCTATCACTCTTTGGCAATTTATCTGCCAGTTCACGAAGCTGAATATCCTCTCCCATCTCCAGCTTCTCTTTATAATAGTCGCTGACCATGTCTCGCGTTTGCTGTTTCTCAGTGGGATCCAAACCTTCAACCGCGATATAGTCATCTACGGCTGCAATAAGCTGCTTATTCTGCTGCTTAACATCAACCAACTCTTCACAGCCTAAAAAGGCCATGAAAAAATCAGATACCTTTCGACCCATGCGACCTTTTATAAAGCTGATGTAACGCTGCTGGTCTGCATTAATACGCAACTGCGTTAAATCGATACGTACTGCTAGTTGCATCTTGGCCAGGTCGAGGTGATCACTGTAGGTCAGTTCAAGGCTGGCATTAATTTGTGCGTGCTGTTTGGTCGTCAGCAACGCCACCATCAGATAATCAGTAGCAAGAAATTCGTAGTGGCAAAATACCAGAAACCCAGTTTCTATGGTGGCAAAATCCAGCAGGGTTTTCTTAAGTTTATCTGCCGCGCGCTGGCTAAAGCCCAGAAAATCACGGTCTTCTTCACCCAGGCTGCTGTCGCCTAAATCCGATAGCCATTGGCGAAACTGTTGGCTGTTTTCCTTTAATACTTCATCAACGTCAGATTCTCCAGTAAGGAAACCTCCGACGCCTTTTCCCGGCTTGGCGTTAAACGCCTGATTAATTTGTTCCGCCAATTGCTCGATTTCTGGGGTGACATCAAAGCACGAGTGCTTCTTTATTAGCTCCAGTTCCTGGGCCTGATTAACCACTAGTTGATGAACGATAAAATTATGGATCACAGCGCTCATGTTACTCTTTACTCACTTTTTACATCTGCTTTTAGGCCTGGCTCAGGTCGAGAAATCACCTGATGCCAAAGGATTATAGTGTGATTTTTATGGCCAACGGCCCTTAACCTAGACAAACATTAAGCAATTAAGTGTTTGTCGGGTGCGGTATACTCGCAATTTCTATGGACGATTGTTACTATCGCGCCATATTCTTTTTGAGACAATCACATGCCACAACAATCCAAGTACACTGACGCACAGTTTGAAACCCTGATGCACGATATCATTTATGCTATCGAAAAAAATCATGCCAACCGGGATTTATCCCTTATGGTATTAGGTAATGTGATCACCACGATTTTTGAACAGCAGGTAGAGCCAGGACTGCGCGAAAAAATGGCCGAACAGTTTACACAAGTCCTGCTTAAAAGTATCAACGGAAAGTAAAAAAATAATCCAGGTATGATTTACTCAGAAACCCCCAGACGTAAGCTCGTTACCCGACTGGTAAGTTGGGGCCATTGGTTCACCTTTACCAATATACTGATAGGTATCGTTATTGCGTCGGTGTACCTGTTTAATTCCCCTGCCCCGGATTCTGCCCTGGGCACACTGTATTTATTCTGTAATTGGTTCAGCCATATCGGCTTTTTAACCTTTATGGGATTTGTCATTCTGGTGTTGCCCCTGTGCTACCTGATTCCAAACGCAAAGCTGGTGAAATCCATTGGTGCCACAGTCGCGTCAATAGGATTGGCGATGCTGGCGTTTGATGGCTTGCTCTATAACAAATATGGCTTGCATCTAAATTTAGGTTCGGCGGAACTGATCAAAAACGAAACCGCAACGTATATCGCCAACTTTTCATGGCCACAATGGGGCGTACTTCTGCTGATATTCATAGCCTGGTTATGTCTGCAGCTGATAATCGCAAATGCATTGTGGCAACGTATTGAACGTTTTCAAAAGCGTCGAATCGGCTTATTAGTAAGTTCGGTTTTTGTGCTTTGCTTTACAACAAGCCATGCACTACACATTTGGGCTGATGCCAATTTGTATCAACCTATTGTGCAACAGGATGATATGTTCCCACTGTCGTATCCGGCCACAGCCAAAACTCTGATGGCGAAGTACGGGTTGCTGGACATCGAAAATTACCAACAGCGAAAGCAGTTGCAATTCAATCGCAGTATTGGTGCGCTTCGTTATCCTGCCGCTCCAATGTATTGCGCAGTGTCAGGGCAAACAAGCCAGCTACTGTTGTTGCACATTAACGATGGCGGCAATGAGCCAAATTGGGAAGAATTGGGCCTGATAGCAAAAGAACAGCACTATGACATTAGTTCTTCTGCGGGCAACGCCCTGATCAGCGCATTGTATGGATTGCCGGAGATTTATCATCAAGCGCTGAAAAACAGCTCTCCGGTACTGTTAGACTTACCCTCTAAATTACAGATGCCTGTGTACCTGTACGCAAAATCAGCCATACATATGCCTAAGATCGGCCAGTATCAGTTGAAATGGGAAGATTTTCTACAGGATGCCCAGCAACCAGGCCCCAAACTGGCGGTTGCTTTAGTCGACAGCGAACAGCTTGATACCTTGCTCTCCCCTGCCCTGGTCGCTACAAACGAGGTAATGGTGATAGAGCTTAAATCACAGAATAACCCCATCGGTGGCAGCAAAATCTACACGAATATGCACCTTAGCCAGGGTCTTTCCAGTAACGAAGATTTAGCACCGACACTGCTACATGCCATGGGTTGCGGCATCAACAGCGATAGTTACAGTACCGGCCAGAATCTTATCCAGCCGCGGCGTAACTGGCTTGTTTCCACGCAGGGCAGCAAAGTGCTGGTACTACGCGATAATGAGCGTGTTGAAGTACTTAAAAACGGGCACTACAAGTTATATCACTTGGGCACGGAAGAAGAGATTTCCGGGAATTTGAATACTGGCTTACTGAGTCAGGCAATTAAACATTTGTCCCGTTTCTCAGGTAACGAATAAAAACAACAGGCATTACCACGGGTAATGCCTTTTTCGTTAAACGCTTCTTTGTTATCGCTGAACAGACTTAGCGTCAGTGTGCTAACGCGATAAAATTCATGCCTACTTTACCCAATCTCCGCCACAGAACAATCGTAATACGTTACGCTGTTGCGCTCTCCCCATACGGACATTGGCCCATTTTATTCGGTAAACACATAACGTTATGCGTGAAAACTCTATCTATTCTAATGCATTTATCCGCTTTTTAGTCGGCAGGGCAACCTTTAGCCTGATTGATTCAGTGATGTCAGTTGCCGTTGCCTGGCATCTCTATCAGGCAACCAAAGATCCGTTTGACCTTGCCCTGGTGGGCTTATTTCAAATCACACCGGTCCTTGCATTATTTTTAGTGACTGGTTGGGTTGTCGATCATGTTTCACGCAAGAAGATCCTGATTGCTGGTGCAGTCATTCAGTTTATCGTCGTGATAAGCGTGGCAATGCAAATGCAAAGCCCTGACTTCAATAAATGGCACCTTCTGCTTTGTATTAGTCTTTACGGCGTAGGTAAAGCCTTTATGTCTCCTGCATTGCAGGCCGCGCTACCCAATATAGTTTCCGCCAGTCACCTGAGTAAAGCTCTGGCACTTACCAGCACCGCCTGGAATATTGCACTGACGGTTGGCCCTTTCGCAGCGGGCTTGCTGCTGGCCTGGGTTGACAGAAACATCTATTGGTATCTGTTAGGCATTTCACTTATTACTCTATTCAGCTTTACCCATTTACCCCCAATCAGTGTATCGAACAGGACACAGGACGGCAGGAAAGATTTATTGGGTGGCGTGCGTTTTTTGAAGGCCAATCCAATCGTGCTTGGTAGCCTTAGCCTTGATCTTCTTATTATGCTGCTTGGCAGTGTGATTGCGCTATTACCTGTTTATGCCGCAGATGTATTGCACGTCGGTTCAAGTGGTTTAGGGTTGTTACGCGCCATGCCTGCCACAGGTGCAGTTTTGATAGGGTTATACCTTTCACGCTACAAAAGTGAATTTGCACATATTGGTAGAACACTTTTTATTGCCTTTGGCGTATTTGCCGCGTCTGTACTGGTATTTTCGTTATCAAACGTACTTTGGTTATCAGCGGCTGCGCTGTTTGTGTACGGTGCCGCCGATATGTTCAGCGTAGTGATCCGCGGTGCTGTCGTACAGCACAATACGCCAGATGCATTGCGAGGCCGAGTGAGCGCACTGAATTCGATCTTTATTGCCTGCTCAAACCAACTTGGAGATTTTCGAGCTGGAAGCATAGCTGCAGCCCTGGGTCCCGTAGGCGCTGCTTTCACTGGCGGAATTTGTGCGGCTATTGTCGCTGCAGGTGGGGCCTGGTGGTTTGCGGATTTGAGAAAACTCAAATCCGCACGTTAGTCTTTCGTCAGATGTGGGAGTTAGTCTCCCACATAACTGAATAACATCAGGCCTGTAGCCATAATCAGCATCATTGAAAAGACGGTAAATAAGCATAACGGCGTAAACTGCTTAAATGTTTGTAGCACCAATTGAAAATCTTTTCTAAAACCGCCAGATTCTTCAATCCGTAAACCTCTTTGTATGGACTTATAGGCCATGGGGCTTTCCTTTAGCGGACTGGGATAATTCCCATCTTTATTAAAGCAGAGCTGAGGTTAACCACAAGCCATATATACAATTTTTTAACAAAAATAAGAAAAAGGCCTAGTTATCGTCAAACTTTATGCCGATTCCCTATTTTCTAGCAGCCAGACGCTTTCGTCTGCGGCACACTTTCCCTTCATACCACCGGCAACATTCTTGCGTTCAAGCTCAACCACTCTGTAGTGCTGATGATAATGTGAAGCCACTTCTGCGGCACCGACAGAAAACGGTGGCCCAGCAACAACTGATTGATCATAGCAATAGGTGATCAGTAACTGTGGCGAACTATGACTCAGTTCAATGAGTTTATTGGCGTAGTCAGATCGCATCTCGGCTGGCAGGGCTACTAACGCCGCTCGATCATACACTGCATCTACCTGTCCAATCATATCGGATGTCAGTGCAAACAGATCTCCCACCCAAATATCAATGTTTTGATAAGAAAAGCAGTCAGCCCCATCGAAGCTACTGATTTCTGGTTCAATCCCCCGTTCAGCAAAAAACTGACGAACAGCGCCTTCGTTCAACTCAGCGCCAACGACCCTAAAGCCTTCAGCTAATAGCCAGACCATATCGCCGCTTTTACCACATAAAGGAACAAGCACTCTGCTGTTCGGCTTGAGATTCAGGGCCGAAAAGTGAGTATTGAGAAATGGATTAACAACACTTTGATGAAAACCAATATCATTGTTCAACCATTTTTGATGCCAAAAATCTGCGTGCATAAGCTTCTTTGCATGATAGAAAGGTGAGCAATGGTAGAAAAGCTAAGCGCCAGGTGCAACGGCTAACAGCTAAATAGAGGACACTTAAAAATAATGTGATACAGAAATCTGTAAGAGAATTGGTTGCGGGAGCAGGATTTGAACCTACGACCTTCGGGTTATGAGCCCGACGAGCTACCAGACTGCTCCATCCCGCGACCGAAAATATCAACAAGTATTCGAAAGTAAATTGGTTGCGGGAGCAGGATTTGAACCTACGACCTTCGGGTTATGAGCCCGACGAGCTACCAGACTGCTCCATCCCGCGACCGACACTTTCAGCAACTTGACTTGCTGAGGGAGGTGCATTCTACACAGCAAACTTATTGATGCAAGGCATTAATTGCGTTTTATTAGTAATTCGGAACTGTTCGCTTACTTATTAGACTATGGCGTATATAAAGCATTCAATTCATGCAACGCAATTTCTGTGCGGTAGCGAACTTTCTGAGAATAACCTAAATTAAGCTTCTCCCAACGAGCCATACAAAACTGGATTTATACAAACTACAACTGGGATTTTGTTGCATCAACCGTTAGAATTCCGCTCCAAATAATCCCACCTGAGTGCTTTTCTTCTTTTGATGGAATTTTCAACCTCGTTTTCTTCGTCTTCCACTGCAAGTCCACTGCCCCATATTTTAGTATTCGATTCAGGCGTCGGCGGACTCAGTGTTTTGCAGGCCATTCGTCAACAGCTACCGTCTGTACAACTTACCTATGCGTCTGACAACGGTTTTTTCCCCTATGGTACGAAAACAGAAGACATACTGTTAAATCGCATTGACAAGGTACTATCTACTACTTTGATGCGCTTTCCGGTCGATATGCTGGTCATTGCCTGTAATACAGCCAGCACACTGGCGTTACCATTGTTACGTAGTAAGTTTTCTTTACCCATTGTCGGCGTGGTACCTGCGATTAAACCGGCTGCTGAACAAAGTCAGTCAAAAGTCATAGGTCTGCTTGCTACACCAGCCACCATCACGCGTCCTTATACGCAAAGGCTGATCCAGGACTTTGCAAAAGAGTGTGAAGTGATTAGCTTAGGTAGCAGCGCACTGGTGGAAATGGCTGAACTAAAGTTACAAGGACACAACGTAGATAAAAAGGCGTTAGCCACTGAAATAGACAAATTGCTTTCACATCCAAACGCAAAGCAAATGGATAGACTGGTATTGGCCTGCACCCATTTCCCGCTGTTGGCAGATGAATTGATTCAGATGCTGCCTGAATCAATTCAACTTTTAGATTCCGGTGAAGCCATCGCCCGCAGGGTTTCGCAATTGCTAGGGCCTATTGCTTCTCAGCCAAATGCCGTAACGCTTGAGCATCAAGCGGTATTTACCAGTCAAACTCCCGAAATAATGTCCTTGCTCCCGGCGATGACTGCATTCGGAATTAGACAGCACTATGTATTGGATGTGTAAAACAGCGACCTGCATTTATTGAGTCACAAAAAAAAGGAGAGCATCGCTCTCCTTTTTTCTTTTCATTTAATCGATGATTTCTTCATCCAGGTCGAGCGCTTGTTCCAGCAACTGTTTATCAAGCTTCTTGGCACTTTGAACGCCCAGAGTTCTAAAGCTTTCTACCTGACGAATCAAATTGCCACGACCACTAGAGAGTTTACTAAATGCGCCTTCATAGTTTTTCTGAACGGATTCCAATGACTTGCCAATCTTTTCCATATCACTGACAAAACCGTGAAATTTGTCATATAGCTTGGCCGCGTTAGCGGCAATTTTCTGAGCATTTTGGTTTTGATATTCGTATTGCCAGATGTTGTTTATGGTGCGTAAGGCCACTAACAAATTAGTTGGGCTCACCAGCATGATATTGTTATCCAATGCTAGCTTGATCAAATCAGGCGCCTTTTCAACGGCGAGTAAAAATGCCGGTTCAATCGGTACAAACATCAGTATGTAATCAAGAGTCCGAATACCCTGCAGTTGCTGATAGTCCTTTTTGCCCAGCTCTTTAATGTGGGTGCGCAGAGAATTCACATGCTCTGACAAGTAGGCATCGCGTCCTGCTTCATCGTCCTGAGCGTTGTAATAGCGCTCATATGCGGCCAAGGATACTTTTGAGTCAACGACGACATCTTTCTCATTTGGCAAATGAACAATTACATCAGGTTGATACGTTTTACCGCTGTCATTTTTCAATGACACCTGGGTTTCGTATTCGTGACCTTCGCGCAAACCAGATTCCTGAAGTACTCGTTCAAGTACCAGTTCGCCCCAGTTCCCCTGCTGTTTGTTGTCGCCTTTGAGCGCTTTGGTTAAGGCTGCAGCTTCTTCCGTAATTTTCTGATTAAGCTCTTTTAACCCCATAATCTCTGTTTTTAAAGATGCACGTTCCTGCCCTTCACGCACGTATTGATCAGTAACTTGCTTTTTAAATCCTTCGATCTGCTCTTTAAGCGGATTCAACAGTGCGTCTAAGCCAGCCTTGCTGTTTTGCGCAAAACTTTCCTGTTTCTTGTCAAAAATTTTATTGGCAAGATTTTCAAACTGTTCCTGCAAACGTTGTTCAGCAGCCTGCAATAAAGCGACCTTTTCCTGCCAGGCTTGTTGTTCTTTTTCAAATCCAGCGGCCTGAGCTTCTAATTGGGTTCGTAAATCTGCCGCACGGGCATTTGCATCATCCAGACTGGCTCGAGCCTCACGCACCTCCTGCTGGAATTGTGGAACTAACTGCGCCTGCTGTTGCAACTGACCTAACTGCTGTTGCCCCTGTAACTGTTGGTGGCGCAATTGCTGGATCTCAGTATTGAGTGCCAATATCTGTTCACGACTCTCAGACAACTGAGATGAAATAAAACTTTGCTGCTGATGAAGTTGTAATTGTTGATGGTCGAATTCGCGCTGTAAGGTTTCGCGCTGAGTTTGCAACAGACTATTCTGACTGCGCTTTAGCAGGAAAAAGCTGGCAACGAATACGATAACACCGGCACAAACTGCGCTGCCGATGCAATATAGAAGAATCTGATTGCTATCCATAATGTGGTTTTAATTCTCTTATCAATCTCAATAAAAAAGGCGTCAACTGTCTCGCAGTATGACGCCTTTACTATCGCATGTTTTGCGACGAATAGCTTGCTTAGCAGGCCTTATTTAGCAGCTTCCAGCTCGGCAATTTTACCTTTCCAAATAGCTGGGCCGGTAGCATGTACGTTGTTGCCTGTGCTGTCTACAGCGACAGTAACCGGCATGTCTTCGACTTCGAACTCGTAAATCGCTTCCATGCCCAGATCTTCAAACGCTACCACACGCGATTTCTTAATGGCTTTCGATACCAGGTATGCGGCACCACCAACAGCCATGAGATACACCGCTTTGTGTTTGGCAATGCTTTCAACAGTTGCCGGCCCACGCTCGGCTTTACCGATCATGCCTAACAACCCCGTCTTTTCTAGCATTAAGTCGGTGAATTTATCCATACGGGTGGCAGTGGTAGGACCTGCTGGACCAACCACCTCATCACCTACGGCATCCACCGGACCTACGTAATAGATAAAGCGATTAGTGAAATCTACGCCTTCTGGAAGACCTTCACCACTATCCATCATGGTTTGAATACGTTTGTGCGCTGCATCACGTCCGGTCAGCATTTTGCCAGATAACAAAACAGTGTCGCCGGCTTTCCAGGTTTGAACTTCTTCTGGTGTAACGTCGTCCATATTAACACGGCGTACATTACCACCAATTTCCCAGGTCACTTGTGGCCAGTCTTCCAACTTAGGAACTTTAAGTTCAGCGGGACCAGAACCATCCAAATGGAAGTGCGCGTGGCGAGTTGCTGCACAGTTCGGGATCATCGCAACTGGCTTAGACGCCGCATGGGTAGGCACTGATTTGATCTTAATATCAACAACGGTCGTTAATCCACCCAGGCCTTGCGCACCAATGCCTAAATCGTTAACTTTTTTAAAAATGTCTAAACGCAGTTTTTCTTCGGTAGTTTCCGCACCGCGCTCCATTAACTCCTGGATATCAACCGGATCCATCAAACTTTCTTTGGCCAATACCGCGGCTTTTTCAGCGGTACCACCAATACCTATGCCCAACATACCTGGAGGACACCAACCCGCCCCCATTGTTGGTAAGGTTTTTACAACCCATTCAGCAATATCATCACTTGGGTTGAGCATCACCATTTTCGATTTGTTTTCTGAGCCGCCGCCTTTCGCTGCGATCATCACTTCGATTTTATCGCCAGGCACCATGTCGATATGTACCACTGACGGGGTATTATCTTTGGTGTTTTTGCGAGCACCAGCAGGATCGGCGACAATAGATGCACGCAGTGGATTATCTGGGTTGGTGTATGCGCGACGAGTGCCTTCATCAACCATTTGCTGCACGGTCATATCGTGCTTATCCCACTGAACTGCCATACCAATTTTTACGAAACAGGTCACGATACCTGTATCCTGACAAATTGGGCGGTGACCTTCAGCTGACATACGTGAATTGATCAGAATTTGCGCCATCGCGTCTTTGGCCGCAGGGTTTTGCTCTTTTAAATAAGCTTTTTCAACGGCTTTTACATAATCCAGCGGATGATAGTAAGAGATAAACTGCAGAGCATCTTCAATGCTGTCGATAAAATCTTGTTGGCGGATGACCGTCATAAGCGCCTCGTAGTGTACAGGGTAAGTGAACAAGTTTTACAAACGACGACCGATTGAGTCAGAAATTATGAATGAAATTTCTGCTGTAACAGTCAGTCAGATGTAATAACTGTCGTGAGTCATGGCGCAATATGATAACCTCCGAGCATCAATGCTCCAAGGTTTAACCACCCCAGTTTCTTAAAAAAAACTTGTTATATATCAGATGAATTCGTTGATTTCCGCAGTAATGAGAATCATTCCTTTTAAAGCATCTCAGGTTACTGAACTACACCAAGTATTTCAGCATTTTGCCGCCCGCCCCTGGTCAATCTTGCTCGATAGCAGCAACAGTGATCATGTTGACAGTCACTTTGATATTTTGGTGAGTGCACCAATTGCGACAATCGAAACAACAGGAGACGATTCAAAAATTTGCTTCGCTTCCGGCATTGCTGCGCCAACCGGTTTTAATCTGGCCGAACAAGATGATCCTATTGGCTTATTACATCGTCTGAGTCAGACATTGTTAGGGCATGCTGATGTAAGTGAGTTAGCCAAATTCGGATTGCCCTTTGGCTGTGGGGCAGTAGGTTATTATGGATATGATTTAGGGCGTCGATTTGAGCGCGATTCATTGTTACCCAGACCGCAATATTCCACACCGGATATGGCACAAGGAATCTATAGCTGGAGTCTGCTGAAAGACAAGCATAATGGCATTATCTATTTTTGCTATTTGCCCGGTTACCCTCATCCCAGTGAGAAAGACGTAGCAGATTGGTTACATTCAACTTCAGCGCAAGAAAACACCTCGCAAACTTCTCAGACACCATTTTCGTTATCAGGCCACTGGCACAGTAATCTGAACAAAGATAACTATTTGTCCAAAATGGCGCAGATCGATAACTATTTACGTGCAGGCGATTGTTATCAGGTAAATTTTGCGCAGCGATTCCATGCTAGTTATCAAGGTGATGAGTATCAGGCCTATCTAGCATTACGCCAGGCCAATCGCGCACCTTTCTCGGCATTTATTCGATTACCCCAAAGTGCTATTTTAAGCATTTCACCTGAGCGTTTTTTGCAGGTAAAACAGGACAAAGTACAAACCAAACCGATTAAAGGTACGCGTCCGCGTTACTTGGACCCTATTCAAGATCAACAAGCGGCCGATGAATTACAGCACGCAGAAAAAGATCGGGCTGAAAATCTTATGATTGTTGATTTGCTGCGTAACGACGTCAGTAAACATTGCCAGCCAGGCTCAGTCAACGTCCCCAACCTGTTTGCAATTGAAAGCTTTCCCGCGGTTCATCACTTGGTAAGTACCGTGGTAGGAGAGTTGAACCAGGAAAGTACCTCCTTAAATTTGCTCAGAGACGCGTTCCCTGGTGGATCAATTACCGGTGCGCCCAAAATTCGAGCAATGCAGATTATTGATGAACTTGAACCCGATGCGCGTAACATCTATTGCGGAAGTATTGGATATTTGAGTGTAAACGGCGACATGGATACCAATATTTGTATTCGTACACTACTCTGTGAACAAGGCACTGTATATTGTTGGGCCGGTGGTGGGATCGTCCTAGACTCCGATGCGGATGCTGAATACCAGGAAACCCTGGATAAAGTGGCAAAGATTTTGCCTGTATTAGAACAAAGTAGTTCGATACAGCGTGATGACTATGATACCGAGCATGGACAAAGGGACATTTCTTAACCGGTTTTACCAATTTGTACCGCCTCAGCCTGAGGCGGATTATCCATTGCGTAAAGCACCACGCCCAGCGGCCGTACTGGTACCTATTATCGATCGCTCGGATGGGTTGAGTGTATTATTCACCCAACGAGCTAAGCACCTTCGTCATCATGCAGGACAAGTCAGTTTTCCAGGGGGCAAGCAGGAACAAGAGGATATTTCTCCCCTCCATACTGCCCTGCGCGAATCGGCTGAGGAGATTGGCTTAGACGAAACCTATATCGACGTTATTGGCCAGTTACCTCAGTATCGCACTATCACCGGCTTCTTGGTGCAGCCATTTGTTGGTTTGATCCAACCGCCAATAAAACTCACCCTAGACCAGAATGAAGTTGAAAGTGTCTTTGAAGTGCCTCTCGATTATCTGCTGGACCAGAAGAACCACTTCATCCATTGGGCTGACCGTCGAGGCAGTAAACACCCTGTCTATTTTATTCCCTGGCAGGACACCTGTATCTGGGGGGCGACTGCGGCATTTGTTCGCAACCTGTCGAATTTAGTTAACCAACATTAATTAAACCAGACTAATTGGTCATGTAATTTACATACGATTAACGCTGCTTATCTTAAGATAAGATTTTCTCATTTGTCCTTATCCAGATTCATGCCCAGAATGTAGGTATAATAAGGATAAGAGTAACCTCTGATGATTAGTGTTTTTGATATGTTTAGTGTGGGTATTGGCCCTTCAAGCTCCCACACTGTTGGTCCAATGCGCGCGGCAAAGGCGTTCTGCCTGCAATTACGCGAGCTAAATCAATTTGAACAGATCACTTTTGTTAAAACTGAATTGTTCGGCTCATTAGGCCAAACCGGCATTGGTCACGGTACAGGCAAAGCGGTCATCTTAGGATTGTGCGGATATGAACCGGAAACCATAGATGTAAGCGTAGTTGAGCCATTGCTTGCAGACATTCAGCGCACGCAAACACTTAGTCTTGACCATGCCCATAGCGTTAATTTTCCAAAAGAAGGCGCGATTGTGTTTCATCGCCGTAAGGCCTTGCCTAAACACGCCAATGGGATGACGTTACATGCATACTGTGGTGAAAAGCTTATCCTTAGCCAGACGTACTATTCTATTGGTGGCGGCTTCATTATCCGCGATCAGGATTTCGAAAAAGAAAAAGCGACTGCACTTAAGCATGATGCCCAATCCGTCCCCTATCCTTTTGAAACAGCCAGTCAGTTGTTGCAACAATGCAAAGAAAATGGCCTATCTATCAGCTCACTGATGATGAAAAACGAACAAGTTTTTCAGGAGAGAAGCTCGATTAAAGATAAGCTCTGGCATATCTGGCTGGTAATGAAAGAGTGTGTAGAAAATGGGATCGCCACGGAAGGTATTTTGCCAGGTGGACTAAAAGTTAATCGACGTGCACATGGCCTCTACCGTCGGTTATCCACCGAAAAAAACAATGATCCAATGCAGGCCATGGATTGGGTAAACCTGTTTGCCCTTGCAGTAAATGAAGAAAATGCTGCAGGAGGAAGAGTTGTTACAGCGCCCACCAATGGTGCTGCAGGCATCATTCCCGCGGTACTGTGTTATTTCGACAAGTTTGTTCAGGCCGTAGACAAAGATAGCGTCAGTCGTTATCTGCTTACCGCAGGCGCGATTGGCATCTTATATAAGAAGAATGCCTCTATTTCAGGTGCCGAAGTGGGCTGTCAGGGCGAAGTGGGAGTTGCCTGTTCCATGGCTGCAGCGGCGCTAACGGAGATTCTGGGCGGCAGTGTTGCAGCAGTAGAAAATGCTGCAGAAATTGGCATGGAACATAATCTCGGTCTGACCTGTGATCCGGTTGGCGGTCTGGTACAAGTGCCCTGTATTGAACGTAATGCAATGGGGGCGATTAAAGCCATTAACGCGTCACGTCTCGCACTGCGAGGAACTGGCGAACACAAGGTATCTCTGGATAAAGTCATAAAAACCATGTGGGATACAGGCAATGATATGAAATCGAAATATAAAGAAACTGCCCGTGGTGGACTGGCCGTTAATATCATCGAGTGTTAAGTGAATACCCACAAAAAAGGCCGCAATTGCGGCCTTTTTCATACGTCAAAATCACTTCACAGGTAAGGTCAGGCCTTTAAACATACGTTCAACTTCGTCGTTATTTTTCTGCATCATGGCCTTCTCTACCACATCTTTGGTCAGGTGTGGCGCAAAGCGTTCGATAAAGTCATACATATAACTGCGCAGGAATGATCCTTTGCGGAAACCAATTTTAGTGGTGCTGTAATCAAACAGATGGCTGGCGTCAATTTTCACCAGGTCATTATCCAGATTATCATCAACGGCCATAGAGGCAATGACACCAATTCCGACCCCCAAACGCACGTAAGTTTTAATTACATCAGCATCGGTGGCAGTAAATACAATCTTTGGCTGTAAACCCGCTTTACTAAACGCATGGTCTAATTCTGAACGGCCAGTAAACCCAAACACGTATGTCACCAGCGGAAACTCTGCGACATCTTCGATTGTAATAGAGGTTTTTTGCGCCAATGGATGATCACGATTCACAATAATGCTGCGGTTCCAATGGTAACAGGGCAACATAACCAGATCGTTATACAGGTGCAAAGACTCAGTTGCGATTGCGAAATCCGCTTCTCCCTTCGCCGCTAAATCACTAATTTGCGATGGCGTGCCCTGGTGCATGTGCAGAGATACCCTTGGGTATTTCTTCATAAACCCTTTAATCACATCAGGCAATGCATAACGTGCCTGCGTATGGGTAGTAGCAATATTTAAGGTACCTTGATCCGGCAAGGTATGTTCACGCGCAACCGCTTTGATACTTTCCACTTTGGCCAGAATTTCACGGGAAATATTAATCACCGCCTGCCCCGCTTCAGTCACATGGGTCAGATGTTTTCCGCTACGTCCAAAGATTTGTACCCCAAGTTCATCCTCTAACATGCGAACCTGCTTACTGATCCCCGGTTGTGAGGTATACAGACTTTCGGCAGTGGCAGACACGTTAAGGTTATTATTAAGTACTTCAACAATATATCGTAGTTGCTGTAATTTCATTGCTTAAACCTTGGGTAATACAAGCGTGGTTTTTGTACGTTTTGATATTCTAATTTTATATACTGATAGCGAAATTAATTCCATAAAATTTTAGTAAAACCACTACTTTTTCTCTAAATACATTACAGATAACAGGTATTTGATTGTTATTTGAGAAATACTATGGCTATATCTGCAGTTGAATCCTTTTTCCCTTCTTTGGTTGTTATGGAACCACAAAACACGAATATCGATTTTTCCACTGTCCTGGCATCCGTCGTTCACGAGATGAAAAATTCGCTTTGCCTGATGATTCAGTCTATTGAAAGTCTCAGCGGTACTATCATGCCTCAGGACGAAGAGACCTCAGCAAAGTGGGCGTCAGTGCATTACGAAGCGTCCCGCCTGAACACCAATCTGGTTCAGCTCCTTTCCCTTTATCGCGCAGATAAAGAAGCCCTGCCCGTCCATATCGATGAATGTTTTGTTGATGATGTGATTGATGAAATTCTCGCAACTAACGAGAAGTACATAAAACATAAAGGAATGACCCTCAGTTTTGATATTCAGGGTGAAATTGCATGGTATTTAGATAACGACTTGATTTTATTACTATTAAACGATGTCATCGTGAACGCAATGCGGTACAGTGTGCAGCGCTTAAATCTGAAAGCCTATGTAGAAGACGAATTTCTCGTTTTTCAGGTTGAAGATGATGGCCCCGGCTACCCGCCAGCCATGCTAAAAGCCAATACCGCTAAAATGCAGGAATTTGACCTCAGTCAGGGCAGAACTGGCCTTGGTTTGTTCTTTGCCCGACTTATCGCTGAAGCGCATACGAATAACGATCGCTCGGGCCGTATCAGTCTGGATAACGGTGGAAGCTTGGGCGGTGGTGTTTTTACGCTAAAATTACCATAGAATTAATAATTTGGCGCTTACTGCCGTTACAGTGATTAGTCATCGGATAATAAAACAAATATGCTTCTAACCATTGTCATCATTTTGATTGTCGTGCTGGTGATCCTGGCTATTTTGGTCAATGCATTCCAGCAACATCGCGAAAAAATTGAAGCGGAAAAACGCACGGAAATTGCGAAGCAAAAGTCCGTGATTGATGACACCGAAGATGTACTAATGGCCTCCAGCGAGATTCCGATTTCGCCGCAACTTATTGGTATCATGCATACCCGCATCAAAAACGCATTGCGAATTATCTATGAGTTAAATCCTAGTACTCCTGAGATTCGACAGCGTCTGCGCGATGCGGAGGATAAAGAAAAATCTTACAGTACGGATGCCCCTGCGCCATCTCAGGATAATTTTACCCTGCCCGATAACGATAAATTGATTATCCAGTGCATCCAGGCCATAAAAAAGCTCCGCATACTACTGCGCTCTGAACACAGTAAGGGTAAGGTAGATACACAAAGTTTTATGACTGAAGACAAACGCCTGGGTAAACTGCAGTTGCGTGTTAATGTCGATACCCTTACCCGTCGTGGTCAGGGTGCACTTAAAACCAACATGCTTGGTTCGGCTCGACAGTATTTTGAGAAAGCCATGGCAGCCCTAAACAGCCAGACAGAGGTTGACGAGTTTATAACTCAACGTAAAGCGATTCTGCAAAATCAGCTCAACCAGATTCAGGATAGTTTGAGAAATGCGAATGCCAGTGACCGAGCCAGACGCAGCGATGCTGAGCGCAACGAGTTAGACGAACTCTTTGCCCCCAAGAAAAAGTGGTAGTTGTGTTCCGTATAAGGCCACGCAGATGTGTGGCCGTGTAATATTCAGACTACGGAAGCCAACAGAGACGCTTCAACCTCTTGAAGTGATTTGACCGGGGTTACCAAAAAATTCTCTGGTCTGATGCTGTTAGATAGTTTACTCAGCTCTTTTTCATCCTGACTTAACAACCAGGCATACTTTAAGCCTGCTCGCTGAGCAGCCTGCATATCACTTACCTTATCTCCCAACATGACAGAATGCGCCAAATCAATTCCCAAATCCGAAGCCGCCTTTAACAGCATTCCGGGTTCTGGTTTTCGACAATCACAGGCCTGCCGAAAATTCCCCTGCGCATTGTCAGGATGATGAGGGCAGAAATAAACCCCAAGAAGTGGCACTTTATGCTCAGTAAACTGACTCGTCATCCACTGGGTTAATGAATTGAATTGCGCTTCACTATAATACCCGCGCCCAATACCTGATTGATTAGTGACAACCACCAGCTCATAACCTAGCGTAATCGCCGTATGACACAAACTAAATATCCCAGGCATAAACTCAAATTCTTCTGGTTTATACACGTAGCCGTGGTCAACGTTAACAATGCCGTCTCTATCTAAAAACAATACTTTTCTTAACATTAATGCTCTACTGCTGTTGCTGACACTGCTGGTCGATAGATTCAGAGTTACGCATAACCTGAATATAAAACTCTGCGGTCACGTTATGCAGGTTTTCTCGTACTTTATCTAACTGCTGTGATGCTGCCCAGTAAAATGGTGTCATCGCCAGCAACCTTTCTCGCGCCTGATCTGTCGTAAGAGTAAATTCAAAACTTAAGGTTTGCTGATACAAGGGCTCAAATCCCAACATAGTTTGCTGTGGCAAGGTATGAAGCTCAGGCGTCTGATAGATTAGTGCCTTTAACTCTTGCAGATGACGAGGTCCAGCGTTAACCCACAGCCAAATACCATGTTGCTTTAATACACGGCGGATTTCTGCAGCATCGCCTGGCGCAAAAATTTGAAACACAACATCCTGGCTCTGGCTTAGCAGGGGTAAATGATAAGTACTGGCGACCGAAAAGTGGTTTTCTGTGTATTTTTTCGCGGCTTTTTGTACTGCATTTTTGGCTATATCACATCCGGTTGCAGAAACGCTTAAACCGGTTTCATTTTGCAAATACTGTCGGATTTGTTCGAGGTAGTAACCTTCGCCACATCCGGCATCGAACAAATGCACCTGCCGATGTTGTGCTACCAATTCGGGCATGTAACGTTCCATCAGGTGCGCGAGGTTTACGGCAAGTGGTTGATAATATCCCGCCTCCAAAAACTGGCGACGGGCATTAATCATAATTTTATTATCACCGGGGTCTTTACTGTGCTTTTGATTGGCCAGCAACAGATTGACGTATCCCTCTTTAGCTACGTCATAGTGATGACCTTCACTACATTGCCATACAGAACGGGAACTTTCGTTCACCAGGGTTAATTCGCGCTGGCACGCAGGACATTTCCACATAACACCCATCCAAAAATGAAAGCATTATAACAAAGTCTTACGCCCGCGATGGCAAATCAGGCTGGTTAAATGCGGGTGCCGCCATCAATTTCTAATGTTCTGCCAGTAAAGTAATCATTTTCGAATATAAAACGCACTCCGGCTGCAATCTCTTCTGCCTGAGCCAATCGTCCGGCAGGAACACTTTTTTTAAACATCTCCAGCATCTCAGGGCGCATCTGTGCGGCCATCGCCGTGTCGACTAATCCTGGTGCGATGCAGCCCGTTCGGATACCAAACCGTGCCAACTCCTTTGCCCAGGTCACTGTCATGGTACTTACCGCAGCTTTTGACGCTGAATAGTTAGTTTGGCCCATATTGCCAGCTCGAGAAACTGACGATATGTTGATGATTACACCTTCACTTTTCGTTTCAACCATGTGCATGGCAGCTTCGCGGCTACATAAGAAGGTACCTGTCACATTCACGTCAAGCACAGACTGAAATTGGGCTAAACTAAGCTTTTCCGTCACTTGGCCATCTTTGACTTTAAGTAACAACCCATCGCGCATAATGCCTGCACAGTTAATCAGTCCATTTAACTGTCCAAATTCATCTATCAGATGTTGAAAGGTCATTTCAGTCTGGCTTTCATCCGTAATATCCGCTGTAAACACAGACACGCTTATATTTTGCTGCGCTAACCTTGCCTGCGCTTGCTTTAATGTTTCTGTTTGGCGGTCGATTAACGCGAGCTTTGCACCCGATGCCCCCAGCAGTTGCGCCATCGAAAAACCAAGTCCTTGTGCGCCGCCCGTGATGGCGATGACTTTATCTTTCAATTCCATATCCTATTCCTTATAAACCTGTTGTATTGTTGCTCTCATCACTACCAAGTTCCGCTAACGGATGTTCATCCTCCGCCCAGGGAGATACAAAATGATGCTGTACTAATGCCTCTGGTACAGAATCAATAGTTGCATATTGCCACTTGGGCTGATGGTCTTTATCCACCAGCAAGGCCCTGACACCTTCAGCAAAATCGCCCACTTCGGCACAACGGCATGACATTACCAGCTCCATCCTGAAACAATCAGCTAACGTGCAGGTTGCGCCGCGTTTTAGTTGCTCTGCCACTAATGCGACGGTTATTGGCGAACCTTTTTGCAACGTAGCTTGGGCACGCTGAATCCATTGGTCATCCGAGGCCTCCGATAGAATATTAGTGACCACCTCAGAAATACTTTCGGCATCCGTGACATGGTCTATCCAGCGTTGTAACCGTTTTACATTCCCTTTGGGTAAGGCAGTGCTGTGCAACTGCTGGAATCGCTGACATAAATCCGTTAGTTTCTGATGGTTCAGTGATTGAGTTTCGCCCCAGTTGAGTAAAACCAACTGTTCCATAAACGCCAGCTTTTCATGATGAGGGATAAAGTGCTCGGCTAAGTTCAAATACAGCGCATCAGCAGCATCTAAACGTGCTCCGGTAATGCCTAAAAATAGGCCACTACCGCCAGGCATTCGGTTTAAAAACCAACTCCCCCCCACGTCCGGATACAAGCCAATGGTCACTTCTGGCATCGCAATCATCGAGGATTCAGTGACGATTCTATGACTGGCTCCGGCCATTAACCCTAAACCGCCCCCCATGACAATGCCATTCGCCCAAACCAACACTGGCTTATTGTACTGATGGATCAAAAAATCCAGCCTGTATTCCTGAGCAAAGAAATGCTCAACCTGCGGTGGTATTTTGCCCGGAGAAGATTGAATAGCATGGTACATAGCAACCACATCACCGCCGGCACAAAATGCTTTTTCTCCCTCTCCTTCCAGAATCACACATACCACTTGGGGATCCTGTTGCCATTCAAGCAACTGCGGGTACAACATATCTATCATGGCTGCATTGAGTGCATTTAAAGCTTTAAGATGGGTTAATCGGGCAACACCAATCAACTTACCATTGCTAGTATTTAGCGTACGAAACTCGACAAATTGCTCCACAACATTTTCCTTGCATCAAAAACCATACACAAATTTGTTAGGTTACTTTTATACTCAGTAAGACACATGCATGGTTTGAAAACAGTAAGGGATATCGGTTCCTGCGAAGCAGGAATTCTCGCTATCGTTTTATAGGATTTAGTTATCCCTTACATCAAATTACATTCGCGTATGTTAACACAATGTAATCAAGCATCCCTCGTGATCTTTTGTGCATTGTTATTGTGTGACAATTAGTTAGACTTGAATTGCGTAAATATGGATTGACAGGCAATCACCGCCACAATGGAGTAAACTCGCTTTTGGGCAGTTTGATAGAAACCCTTTTATGCTAATACCCGAAACGCCACAAAATATTACCAGCAAATCCCCTATGCTAGATCGACGCAATTACCGTATTGCGATCGTCGAGGATAATGGCATGGCGCGGATTAACCTGCGTAATCATTTGCTGGAAATGGGGTTTACCAATATCGGCTGCTATAACCATGGCCGCGAATTAAAAGGTGAACTTAAAAAACGAAAATTTGATCTACTGTTAATGGATTATCACCTCGGTCAGAATAAAAATGGCGTAGAGGTGGTGCAGGATTTACAAAAAGAAGGCCTGCTTTCCTTTGTCACCAGTATCATTTTTATCACGTCGGACCGCATGCCAATGATCATTGGACAAATTGTCGACGTACATCCCGACGCTTTGGTTCTTAAGCCCTATACCATCCGCAATCTGGAAAAGACCCTCAATGCCTCCATCAAACAACAGGCGATGTTGATGCCTGTATTTGAAGAAATGGACAAGCGCCATTTTGAACAGGCCTTAACGGTGTTAGATACCATTATACGCGAGAATGCGTCGGCAAAATTACGAACAACCTTTATCAAGTTAAGAGCCAGGATCCTGATTAAACTCGAACGTTTTAATGAGGCTGCAAGCTTATATCAGGGCGTATTAAAAGGTTCGGACAAAATTATCTGGGCAAAATGGGGCTTAATTCAGTGCAGGCTATTGTCCGGAGAGAATAACCAAAGTGAAAATATGCTCAAGGAGATGACCAACACCAGCCTGACAAGGGAAAAGGCGTGTGAATGGTTGACGCGTATTTGTATTCAAAACAAGAAATACGAAGATGCAGAGGACTATATTTCGCAAATTAAAGAAAACGACTTATCTCTGACGGGCATAAAGCTCAAAACCAACCTCTATATCGCTCAGGATAAGATGGACGACGCCATCAATCTGCTCGAGCGGAAACGCGAATCCAATCGAAATATTCGTGAACGCTTTAATGAACTGACTCTTGATTTGGCTAGTTGTTATTTGCACCAAGCAGAAAAACGCGGTCAAAATGAACGGGCGCAATCCCTTCAGGTTGCGCGCTTCTTAATTGGATCGGCCGGGCGCAAAAATGTCGATGACAGTTTGCAGCAAAAACGCGATTACATGAACGCTCTGGTCGCGATCCTTGAAGGTAATCCGGAAAAAGCAAAAGAATTTGTCGAAAAAGAAGGTATGGACGACTTCACCCACGCTGAAATGTCGACCATGGCCGATGCGGCTAAAGCCTGGTTGGGCTTAGGTAACGACCTGCTGGCGTCGGAAATCCTGCTTGCTTGTGAGAGACGGTTGGACAGTATTCAGGATGAAAGCGATAAAGTACTGTCATCAATGCTAATTAATAAAAGTGCCGAGGCCCTCCCCCCCAAGCGCGAGCGGGCGGTTAGTTTTAATAAACGAGGCATGGATCATTACCTGAAAAAACGCTATCAGGAAGCAATCGACTTTTTTTATCAGGCGCACACCTTGTTTATGGAAGAGCCAGCATTTGCGTTAAATTTGCTGCAATGTCTGGTTGAGCTGAAGCTGTCTCATTACAAGCTTGCGCACACTATCCCCTTGCTAGAAGAACTCAAATTACTTCCACTCAAAGACGGTAATGATAAACGTCTGGCAAATTTGTCTGAGCGTATCAACAGCGACCCAGATTCCTTTAAGATCGTCCCCGTTTCATCCGCAAAGGATAGCGAAGTATCTTAACGTCCTTGCCCGTTTTCTATTCGTGCGAGAATGGCCTGAATTTCTTTACTATACGGCATTGGTTTAAATGCACTGACATTAGCTCGACCAGTATTGCCTTTTGGCAGCCATCCCAACCAGGTTTTACTAACAGCCCCAATAATACGCATGAGCTGGCCCAGTCCTTCTTTTACGTCTCGCTGTTTTATTGCCAGTCGCAACATGCTGATATGCGCCTTGGTATGATAATAGGTCGAATACTGCCCGAGAATATGGGCCATCTCTAAACGTTTATAGGCCAATTCAATATCTCCGCATTGCTGAGCAGCAGAAGCTTGGTTAAATGCGTTAACAATCAAATCACTCAACCTATGATTACTGTGTTTCATCCGATTAGCCTTAGAGTTTAGGTATAAACTCTATTCTGACGCTTCCGGTTGGTGTAAGGTCAAGGCTGTACAGCTCTGATCAGCAATTTACTGCTGGGACACGATACACTTTAATGTATTATTGTATTACAAATAAAAGCCTGCCCAATAAGAACAATCAGGAGCTACTATGCCCGGTGTAGAACGCCAAATTACCCTTCGATTTTTAGCCGAACCCGCTGACCAAAACTTTGGTGGCAAAGTACATGGGGGCGCGGTGATGAAATGGATTGACCTAGCAGCCTATGCCTGCGCTGCCGGATGGAGCGGTAAATACTGCATTACTGCCTATGCCGGTGGCATACGTTTTGTAAAACCTATCCTGGTTGGCAGTATCGTTGAAGTATCGGCCAAGGTTATTTTGACCGGCAATACATCCATGCACATCGCCATAGACGTAAGAGCTGGCGATCCAAAAACCGAAAAACGTGACCTTACAACCCATTGTATTGTGATCATGGTCGCAGTTGACGAACATGGCCAGCCTACCGCGGTGCCCGAGTGGATACCCCAAACGCAACAGGATATTGAACAATGTGAGTCGGCACGCCGACTGGTAGAAATGCGTAAGAAAATTAGCAGCGAAATGGCCCACTACCACGAGCCTTAAAGATTACAGTGCGTCTGGTGCCGATGATTGGCCTAATACGTCTTCTTCGGCATTGGCATCATATATTTCTTTACCACCATCCGTTTTTGAATAGCAGATCCTGTCGCGTCCCGCATCTTTGGCAAAGTATAGAGCGTTATCGGTGCGTTCAAACCACTGGGTAAATGACTCAAACGGCTTATATTGCCCTACCCCAAAACTACAGGTGAGTTTACTGACTTTCCAAAATTCATTGCGATGTATTGCAGTTTGTAAACGTCCTGCTAGCAAACAAGCTTCGGCTAGATCCGTTTGCGGACAAAGTATCAGGAATTCTTCCCCGCCCCATCGGCAAAGTACATCAATATTACGCACGTTAGATTTCAGCACCTGAGTTAACTCAATCAGAATCTGATCACCATTGGCATGCCCAAAGCTATCGTTAATCAGTTTGAATTTATCAATGTCCAGTAACAGTAATGAGGAGTCATGCTTAAATCGGCGGATACTTTCCATCTCCTGCTGGCAGCGTTGCTGCATATAGTGACGGTTAAAGATGGCGGTGAGACTATCGTGCGTAGACAGGAATTCAAGCTTCTTGTTCTTCTTGATTAATGCATCCTGTAACTCGCTTAATTGTTCATTTTTAGCCGATAACAATTGATTAAATCGACGCATGTTATAATTGCGCCAATACAAAATCGCCACAATCAACATACAGATTATGATCACTATGACAAATGGCATTGGATCTAGCTGACGCTCAAATTCAATATTGGTCCAGCGCCGGTAAATATCGATTTGTTGCTGTTCAGATATACGCGCAATCGCCTGATTAATCCTGGGTAACAATGGCTCCAGACCTTTGACTAACCCTATCCGTAATTCATCATGGGGCCCCGCCCATCCTATAATTTTCAAATCATTCAGATGCAATTCATGGAGTAATGCATTGGTGGATAGCATCGCCCCAACGAATACATCGATTTTACCGCTGTTTAACAACAATAAACCGGCCTTTTCACTGGCAACCTGATGGACTTCAACATTGGGATAATAACGTCTGACGTACTCTTCCAACCGATAGCCTTTGACCACCCCCAGTGTTTGTCCGGTTAAACGTTCCAGATCCTGAAAATACCCTCTGAACTCCCGAGCAACTAATACATTGGGTGACCAGAAATACGGCTCAGAAAAAGCCAAATACTCTTCGCGATCGGTAGAGCGATTTATCATTGCCGCCATCTGGCAACGACCTGTTTTCAAGGCATCGATGGTGTCAGCCCAGCTTTTGGTAGGATGAAGTCGAAATGCAATCCCCGAATAGCTACCAATCAATTCAAGATAATCAGCGGAGATCCCGATATGCTTATTATCTTCAAATGCTTCATAGGGCATCCAATCTGGATCGATACAATAATTAAGGGTTATATCCGGTGTAGTTTGGGAAAAAGATGGGAAACATGTAAGCAATAACAGCAACAGTCCGAGCGCAACTTTTCCCGATTGAGAAAGTAGACAGGTTTGATCAATGTGTCGTTGAGTTATCTTAGTTATTGTCGTCACACCATAAAAACCCAGGCTGAATTGATGTTTTTTTGCACACATGTAAGTATGCACCATCCTATTCAACCTAGGCAATATTTTACTTTGTATGACATTTACTTACGCGAACGCGTTGTTAAATGACCTCCACAGCTATGGCTGTTGCCTCTCCACCGCCAATGCACACACTGGCAATACCTCTTTTCAATCCACGTTGTTTTAATGCATGAATGAGGGTAACAACCACTCTGGCGCCCGAAGCGCCAATAGGATGCCCCAGGGCACATGCACCGCCGTGTACATTGACTTTTTCCGGGTCTAATTTAAGGCGTTTAATTGCTGCCAATGTGACCATCGCAAACGCTTCGTTGATTTCAAACAAATCAACAGAATCTTTACTCCAGTTAAGTCTGTCGAGTAACAGCGTGATCGCTGATACTGGCGCCAGGGTAAAGGCTTCGGGAGCTAACGCGACTGTGGTATGCCCAACCAAATAGGCCATAGGTTCTAATTGCTGACGCTGCGCACAAGGCTCATTCATCAGTAACAAAGCGGCAGCACCATCAGAGATAGAACTGGCATTGGCTGCTGTTACCGCTCCCTGGGGTCTGAACGCTGGTCTTAGTTTTGGGATTTTGTCTGCATTGGCGCGTTTAGGCCCTTCATCGTCTGCAACAGTGGTGATCTGGCCACGATAATCAATCGATACAGGTACAATTTCATCGTTAAATGCACCACTCTGTTGTGCCTTCTGCGCACGCGTCAGCGATGCTAATGCAAAATCATCCATGTCTTCACGTGAGATCCCTTCGTCAATAGCGGTGTCATCTGCAAAGCATCCCATTGCCTGACCATCATAGGCATTTTCCAGACCATCTAAGAACATATGATCTTTAATATTCTGGTGACCCATACGCAGACCTGCTCTGGCACGCTCGATCAGATAAGGTGCATTGGTCATGCTTTCCATGCCGCCGGCGACAATGGTACTGGCAGAACCTGCGAGGATCATATCATGCCCCATCATGATTGCTTTCATACCCGAACCACACACTTTATTGAGCGTAGTCGCGCCAGTACTAATTGGTAAGCCTGCATGTAACGCGGCCTGCCGTGCGGGAGCCTGTTTGACACCAGCAGTCAATACGCAGCCCATGAGTACTTCATCTATTGTTTGACTCGCAAATGGTTGTAATACCCCTTTGATTGCAGTTGCACCAAGCTCTGGTGCACTTTTGGCACTTAATTCTCCCATAAACGCTCCCATAGGGGTGCGTTTTGCCGACATAATCATAATAAGAGGTGTTTTCATTGTGCCTCCAAGCAATCGCATGAACATATGTTGCTGATTATGCCAGCAACATTGTTAAGATAAGGTTAAAACTTATTGATTTTTGCATGTTCCAATGCTGACATAAAGGAAAATTACACGCTAAGAACAAGCAAAGTAGAATATGCACTTTGCCTGAAGCTACGACAGGAGATCGCCTTTGTCTGATACGTCTTGTATCCTGTTTCATCAGGATGAACGTGGGGTGGCAACCCTTACCTTAAACCGCCCGCAATTGCATAACGCATTTGACGAATCCATGATTGCTGCGATTACAGATAGACTCGACTGGATTGAGCGCAGTAAAGAAACTCGTTTACTCATTTTGGCCGCGAATGGCAAACATTTCAGCGCGGGGGCAGACCTAGAATGGATGCGCCGCATGGCTGAATATGATTTTCATACCAATCTGCATGACGCCAATCTGCTTGCGAAAATGCTATATAAACTCAATCACCTAAAGGTACCTACTCTCGCCAGAGTACATGGTTCGGCCTACGGTGGAGCCATTGGATTGATCGCCTGTTGTGACATGGCCTTCGGCTGTAAATTATCGCAATTTAGTTTAAGTGAAGTGAAGTTAGGCCTGATTCCTGCCACCATCAGTCCTTATGTAATAGATGCCATTGGCATGCGTGCAGCGAGACGCTATTTTTTAACAGGTGAAATATTTTCAGCTACAGAGGCAAAATCTGTAGGTTTGCTTACCGAAGCGGTCACCGAGGAAGAATTAACGCCAACCATAGAGAAATTCACTCGGTACATTTTGAATAACGCGCCAACCGCTGTCAGCGCTGCTAAAGCGCTTATCTTTGATGTCATGCATCAGCAAAAGGATAGTGAGTTAAATGCAAAAACTGGGCTGCGCATTGCCTTGCAGCGTGTATCGGAAGAAGGTCAGGCTGGCCTTAACGCATTTTTAAATAAAATGCCGCCGCCATGGCACCCCCCCCTTAAGTGACAGTAGGCTTCGCCACTGTTAACTGGCGAATGACATGCCAGTAATCAGGTGCGACTTGGGTCTGCTCAAGCAGACCCTTAGCGATAAGATAACGATGGAAACGCTTGAGATTTATCGGTGGAATACCTGGATGCCAATGATGTTCCAGATGAAAATTAACATGATTTGGCGCCACCGTCATTTTGGCCAACCAACCCGCATTCACCGTACGGGCATGTAACCTGGGATCCGGGGCAAGTAAATCAGGCACATTTGCATGCTCGGCCGCATTTCTGATCCGCGAAAACAGAGCAAAAAAGGTAATAAATGCCAGCCACCAAAGTCCATATAACCAGAGCGCATCCAATGAAACCAGGATTAAAATAAAGATCCCATGTACACAGCATGCTGACCCAAGATTTTTCAGCAGTGCGCGAAAGCAATTCATCACACTTTTCTTTTTTCGTTGTTGGGGCTGATAAGCCATATCGTAATTCATCAAACCCGCGTGCATAAGTAAGCTTAAGTACAAGGTTTTGAAAGCAGTAATACCACAGATATCCCTTATGCACTTTCGAAACACACTCGCTTTGCTAACGGGATAGCAACAGTAGTTCTGATAATCCGGATCATCTTGTGTGCCCGCTAATGCATGATGGTTGAGGTGATAGCGTTTATATCCGTCATATTGAGCCAAAATAGGCGCAGCAAATAACCACGTTCCGCAAAATTTATTTAAGCGCTTTTGCCTAAACAAAGCGGAATGAACACAGTCATGCATCAATATTCCCAGCCCAAGTTGTCGATTTCCTAGCACCACCATAGAAATGACAATTACCAATGGATGAGGCCATATAGCAGCAAACGCTAATGCCAGAATAATCAGACCATAATTTACCAGCACTGCCCAGATACCATACCAATCAGATTTACCCAAAAACGGTGCCATTTCTTTGATCGTTAAAAGTCTGGCAGGCAAAAGGATGGAAGGTGGAATGTTTGATTTCGCATGCATCTTTGGCGTCCACTTGGTTACTTTGATTCTGTTATTATTGATATTGGTGCGGGTTGGTTTTCGCAAATCACTTTAAGATTTTCCAACCCAGTTGCCACGTCCTTTCCAAGCCACTGGTCCATGAACAAACTTAACCATGCATTTAGAGGGCTCTCTTTAAAGTCCCCGGTATCCTTCCAGGTTAAGCGCGTGCCATTGCGAGTGGATTCCAACTCAAAGGTACCCTGACTACTCAGTTCCTGGTCGGGTAATACCACCTGATAAACAACTAATTGGTTTGCACGTAGTTCTGTCACTTCAATGCTGCCTGTCCCTTCCGTATCGCTTTGCCAGTGACTTTTCATACCTATATTCGCGGAGGGACCAGTAAATTGAATTTTCATTGCGGGGTCCCTTCTATGCCATACCGTCCATTGGGGCCAACGGGACAAATCAGCAAGATAGGGATAGATCACATCAGGCGACGCATTGATGACAATACTTCGACGTAAGTGATAGTCAGAAGGTAACATAAAACCACTTAACAACAGTAACAGCAGCAAAGTGGCAAAATAAGCAAAATAGCGGCGAATGTGAGGCATCATGGTAATAAATGGCATCCAGTTTCCACTAAATACCACTTATAACATTACGTTAACAATTAATAAATGTTAACCTGAGAAAAATTGCCCGATTATCGGGCAAATTGTTTTAATACATAGTCCAACACTTGATCACGGTCTGCCCAGGTCGCCACCATCACCCATTGATCAGATCCAGGGCTACGATAAGTTTGGCCCGCATTCGGTTCCTTCACCGAAACCGCAAGCTCTGCACGCTCAAAGGTAAAACTGGTATGCCCAAGCGCAAGATAGCTGGTCGCCAAAACATCCCACATATAGTAAGTAAATTCATAAGCTGGAATGGAATTTACCGTGGTCGCCCAAAATTGCCCAGCCAGTTGCGACATGGGATAGTCGGCTTGTTTTGCCAGGTCCTGTAAAAATGCTTTGTTCACCGGCAACTCGTTGGTGGCATCTAATGCAATCAAACGAATTTCAATGCCTAACGCAAATAAATCCTGGGTAGCAATCGGATCCCAAAACGCATTCCATTCTGCCGATGTGTTGTGATTATGTGTAGAGACATTACCAGCGACATCTACTGCCCCCCCCATCCACACCAACTCTTTGACTTTGGCTTGTGCGGCTGCATTTCCTTTCAACGCCGCAACTAAATTGGTACATGGTCCTGTCATTAGCACAGTCACATGACTGTCACTAGCAATCAGAGTGTCTGCAATAAACTGTGGCGCATGACGACAATCAAGCTGAGCGTCAGAAACAGGCGTGTTCAACATCATCGGAAAAGCATTACAGATCTTAGGTTGTGCTCGCCATTCAGCTGGAAACGCGTTGATACCATGCAGATTACCCAGTGCGACGGGCACTTCTTCACGTCCAAACAACCGCAATAGCTTTAGTGTGGATTCCGTCGCATCGGGCAAATAGCAGTCAGCAGGTGTAATAGTGACACCCAGTAAGTCAACGTGATCCATCGAGAGCAACAACATCAATGAAAGTAAATCATCAACACCACCATCGTGGTCGAAAATCACTTTTTGTCGTGGAGTGGTTTGCATAAAAAATCCTGATGAAATGACAAACAAGCATTTAAGCAACAATCATGGCACAAGCCCAGCTTTTCGCCTCAGAACTGTTCTAAGCGCTTAAATTTCAGCCGGAAAATCACACGAAGCCTGATCCATATCAACCTAAATGTAATGAGTTAGTTTCGTAAGTTAACCAAGCGCCAATGAGAAATTGCTTTCAATTCAATTACCTGCCAAACTGAAACTTGGGTTTGGCAGTGCGCCGTAAGTGGCGATTGACCCTTTGCTGCTTGGATTTCAAGACTGATTAACCGAATGGAGTCTGTGGATGGATAATGCCAGCCCCCGTTACATAAGTAACCTCACCCGTGATACCTATGCTCTGATCCTTGCTGGAGGCCGTGGCTCTCGCTTACATGAATTAACCAACTGGCGAGCCAAGCCAGCAGTGCATTTTGGTGGTAAATTCCGGATTATTGATTTCCCCTTATCAAATTGTATTAACTCTGGCATTCGCCGCGTAGGCGTCGTGACTCAATACAAATCCCATTCTCTGATCCGCCACCTTGTCAGAGGCTGGGGACACTTTAAGAAAGAGCTCGGTGAATCCATCGAGATTTTACCTGCTTCGCAACGTTATTCTGAAAGTTGGTATGAAGGTACCGCTGATGCGGTTTTCCAGAACATCGATATCATCAGAAACGAATTGCCTAAATATGTCATGATCCTCTCGGGCGACCATATTTATCGTATGGACTACGGTGGTTTGCTTGCCGCTCATGTAGAATCCGGGGCTAAAATGACCGTAAGTTGTATTCCGGTGCCCATCGAAGAAGCCCGGGGAGCATTTGGGGTCATGTCTGTGGACGAAAAATACCGGATTACCGGCTTCACCGAAAAACCCCTTAGCCCACAGCCGATGCCAAATAATCCGGAAATGTGTCTTGCTTCTATGGGCAACTATGTATTTGAAACCGAATTCTTATTTGAGCAACTTAAAAAAGATGCTGAACGCTCAGGTTCAGACAGAGATTTTGGTAAAGATATCATTCCTTCGATCATTGAAGACTTTCCTGTGTATGCTTACCCCTTTGTAGGTGAAAATGGTACAAGTGCATACTGGCGAGATGTAGGGACGTTAGATTCGTTCTGGAAGGCCAATATGGAACTGATTGATCCGATGCCAGCCTTGAATATTTACGACCATGATTGGCCTATCTGGACCTATCAGGAACAGCTCCCTCCAGCGAAATTCGTCTGGGATAACGATGACCGTCGAGGCATGGCCATAGACTCTGCCGTTTCAGGTGGGTGTATAGTCTCTGGTTCTATGCTCAAGCGCAGTTTAGTCTTCTCTAACGTACATATTCATTCATTCAGTGAGATACGAGAATCTGTGTTATTACCTGATGTTGAGGTAATGCGCCACTGCAAGATTCGTAAGGCTATTATCGACCGCGGATGTGTGATTCCTGAAGGCACTACCATCGGTTATGATCTTAAAGAAGATAAGGCCAGAGGGTTCCGCGTAACCTCAAATGGGGTGGTATTAGTAACCGCAGAAATGCTTGGACAGCACCGACACGTCTAACATGAGGTTAATATCGCTGCTTGAAAGTCGGGCAGCGAACGCCTTTTACTTCAACTGCCATCCACGCACAATCTCTTCAATCCAGGTTGCCAGTAATTGCGGATTTTGCATAGGCAGCATATGACTTACATCCGGCATAATCCGGTGGTCCAATTTATTTGCCCTGACGAAAGGCTTAACCATATGGGGCTTACACACATCCGTATTGGCTGCGGTAATCAATGTTGCTGGGCATTTTAATTTACCAGAAAATTTACCCAGATTATGCGGAATGTGTCTAAATATATTGGCTTCAACACTGGCGACAAACGCCAAATGCAGACCGTCATCCTTTTCTACTATGGCAGAATCAATATAGTCCTGAATGCAGCTATCCTGCATCCCTCGAAACAATCCTCTGGCTTTAAAATAAGCCATCATGTCAGTGTCTTTCGGCCACCAGGTACGACGAATAACGGCTTTACCCGCAGGCGTTATTTTATCAATGAGCGGCGTTGATTTGAGTGCTCTGAACATCCAACTGGTTGCCCCGGTTATCAGTGGCGGATCAATCAATATGACGCCTTTAAACCACTGAGGAAACAGGCATGCTGTCATGTAGGTAATCACAGCACCAAACGAGTGGCCGATGCCAATCACAGGTTCGCGCACCTGTGTTGCAATGTATTCGGCAAGTTCTTCGGGTTGTTTGGCCCAGTTGCTCACAACAGGAAATCGATGATCATGGGCAAATTTATCGACGGCATGTACCTGCCAGGTATCTGGAAACAAGCTAAACAAGGTGTGATAACTGCCGGCGGGAAATCCGTTAGCGTGGGCAAAATGAATGGCGTGTTGATTGCTGTCCTGACTCACGTTCTCATACTCAATGAGTTTGCTTAATCGTCGAAGATACCTCCTTTTCTCCTGTTTTTAAACGCATTTCCTCGCGGTTTTGATTACGTAATCGATAATGAGAGTGACAATGCGCGCTAGACATCCGACCAGTTAATCGGTATAACTTCGCCAAAACGTACAGGGTAGTCGGATTCCTCATGACCATTGACGATCTGTTGGCCACAGTTACCAGCCATATTCAATCTCCGCAACAGCAACCCACACTTTCGATCCCAACCAGCTGGACCCAGGGCCGGACCATCTTCGGCGGCATTTCGGCAGCGATGGTGTACCGGGCAATGCAGGCGACGCTTGAAGATGCCAGACCATTACGTTCTTTTAACTGTAATTTTGTCGGGCCGTTAGAAGCAGAAAAAGCCTTTGAAATCCATGTGGAAGTGTTGCGGACAGGACGTAACGCCAGCCAGTTACTGGCCCGTGCTGTTCAGGATGACAAGGTTGCTGTACTGGCTCAGGCCTGTTTTGCGGTGGATCGTGAGTCCAAAATTTCGATTCCCAACGGCCTGACCCATAGCATGCCATTGCCAGCAAAGGCCAAATTTATTCCTCAAATCCCAAAGATTACTCCGAAGTTCCTACGCCATTTCGACCTGGCACTGGAAGAAGGAAAAATGCCCTTTACTGGTAGTAAGATTTCTCATACCCATGGCTGGATGCGGTTTACACAACCTCCCGCTGCCATTACTGACGCGCACTTGATTGCGATGATAGATGCCTGGCCTCCGACAGTACTGCAACTTTTACGTTGGCCCGCCCCTGCCAGCACCATGAACTGGAATATCGAATTTTTGCATCCTCATCAGCCTGCGGCAGCAACTGACTGGTTTGGCTATCAGGTAGAGACGCGTCAGGCCGCAGACGGATATGCCCACACAGAGGCTAATATTTGGCACCCGGATGGTAGCTTGGTCGCCCTAAGTCGACAAACGGTTGGTGTATTTGATTAAGGACGTCTGAAACGGTTTGACCTAAGCAGGCCCTATGGCCTGCTTTTTTTAGTAACCGATGGTCGATGTTGGCGAAATCATCATCAGAATGTTCATCAACTCCAAATTAATATAATCCTCTGCTGAACGGATCAGGTCTTCGTCTAATTTAATCGGAGCAATAATCTCGGGGTTAAGTTCAATGCTGTCACCACTATATTGCCGGCTCAAATTCACTTCCGTTAAATGTACGGCCGCCTGCATGATTTTTTCATCGATTGAATCAGACGACGCAAACCCAAAGTGCTGAGATTCAATCGGTTTAATGATCGCTTCAGGTAATTGCCACTGACGTAGCAAAGCCGCGCCCACTTCAGCGAAGGTAAAGCCAAATATTTTTAACTGTTCGCTACGTGAATCCGGCGTATTTGAGATACAGCATTGGTGGGCTCGTTGCGGATCCAACTGAATCACCACCAGTTCACCGATATTAAAGAGCAGACCTGACACAAATAGGCGCTCAGGCTCACTGACTTTTAATGCATCGGCTAAGAACTTAGCAAACAGCGCACAACACACACTTTTTTCCCAGAATTTATCCAAATCCTCTCTTGGACTTTCGAGGTTACCAAAGGTACTCGCAACGCCATACGCAATCACCAGATCATAGACTGACTTAGTGCCAATAATTTTAACCGCTTTATCTAAGGTATCGATGGGGGCCGGAAATTTATACAATGCGCTGTTAGCCAGCTTCAGTAATTGCGCGGTTAAGGCCGGATCATATTGAATTAGATCCGCAATATCCGACATATCTGCCGAATCATCATCTATCAGCGATTTTATGCGAGTGACTGCATCGGGTAATACAAAAATATTCCCGGCGCGCTGTGCATATTGTTGGACATTCACGTTTCTCGATACTCCAGATAATTGTTTTTAGGCTGAAACTTTAAAAACGATAACTATCTCAGCACAGGCGGAAATTCCGAGTACTGTGACCATACCTTTGTATAGCTCAAGATAAGACACACTGCGTAAATTTTACGAGCAAAACTGTCGCTTATTATTAGCTTGGCACGGTTTTAGGTAAAATCTAAAACCATTGATAATTAATTAGTTACCAATGTTTTTCTTTTCTGGTTATTGGTTCTGATGTTTAAGTCTGACCTTCAGTTCAGGTAAACTAGAGGTATTCCATTGCTATTACATGGTCCGTTTTTGCTGTATCTGACTTCCCTGTTAAAACGCTTTGCCTTTCCAACCACAATCTTCGTTATCGCCATAACCATGAGCTATTGGCAACCGATGTGGTTGGTTAACTGGTCAAAGCAGTTACCTTATATCACCTACGGTGCCCTTGCGGCGATGATATTGCTCAGCGCCCAATTTGGACGCGCCCGGTTAATCTATCTGGCGTTGTTGTCTGGTGTAGTTTTATTCTGTGCAACCACCTCCGACTTCCTCTATCTGGATGCTCTGACAACCTGCGCATGGTTACTCACGGTTATTCTCATGTGGCGACCAGAAAAAGGCATTATGCCCACCAATCTTTTTCTAAATTTTGCCTGCCTGGCCGGCTTTGGATTCATCCTGTTTTTAGGGTTGGATCACTTTGCAGGCGCATTGAATAACCTATTGATCGGCTTTTATCCCTTGCTTTACCACCTTGGTCCCACCGCCAGTCAGGCCTTTTCACCACTGGAATGTGCATTACTGATTGTGTGTCTATTGATGGCGCTCGGCCGCGTTTTGTGGTTACCTGACAACAACCACATTGCATTGTTTTTTGGCCTACTTGTGTTAGTCACTTTACCTTTTCAAGGCCAGAGCAATGATGCAATGTTGCCTTTTATTGGCTTGTCGCTTATCAGCATTACCGCCGTTATCATCGATAGTTTTAATATGGCATTTCGCGACGAACTGACGGGTATACCGTCACGTCGCGCCTTGATGCAATATGTTCAGGGCATGGGCAAACGCTATACAGTCGTAATGGGCGACGTGGATCATTTCAAGAAATTTAATGATACCTACGGCCATGACGTAGGCGATCAGGTATTAAAACTAGTTGCCAGTAAACTAAGTCAAATCTCTGGCGGCGGCAAAGCCTTTCGTTATGGCGGCGAAGAATTCACACTCATTTTTCCCAGAAAGGAATCCACCGAAGCTATCGCTTTTGTCGATGCTATTCGGGAAACTCTGGCATCGTATCCTATGGTGATCAGGGATAAAAACCGTCCTGATAAGGCGCCGAAGAAAAAAAGCGGCGGCACACCTGTGTCCAATCACAAGACTGTGCATATCACTTGTAGCTTTGGTGTCGCCCACAGAACCGCAGACTTTACTGAATTTGCTGACATCATGAAACAAGCCGATCTGGCATTATATGATGCGAAAAAAGCCGGTAGGAATTGCGTAAAAATTGCAAAAAGCGTTTAATACGCCGGCCTGAGATCAGGCCATCTTTCCCCGTTTATTTCTCGATTCAGGATCTTTATGCAAGGTTTGTTATTTGCCCTGGGTGCTTATGTCATCTGGGGCTGTTTCCCATTATTTTTCAGTCTTCTTGATCAGGTACCCGCCACTGAAGTTCTGGCCAATCGTATTGTGTACGCATGTATAGTTAGCCTGCTGTTACTTGCCGTTACAGGTACCTTTAAAAAAGCGCTTGCCGCACTTAGGCAACGTCGCAATCGACTACCTAGCCTGATGGCATCCATCACCATCACTACGAATTGGTTTGTCTTTATATGGGCCGTCGGTGAACAACGGGTGGTGGAAGCAAGCCTTGGTTACTTCATTACACCTTTGGTGAGCTTATTACTCGGTGCATTGCTATTGAAAGAGCCAATTAATATCTGGCAAAAACTGGCCGGTTGGATAGCCGCTGTTGCTATTGCTTATGAATGCTGGCAACTCGGTTCATTGCCCTGGGTGTCCCTTTCTATTGCCATCACCTTTGGCTTATATGGATTAGTACGCAAACAACAAAGCGTCGATAGCCTTACAGGCCTAACCCTTGAAACCCTGTGGACATTCCCTTTGGCCCTCGCATATTTGGCCTGGCAATACAGCCATTTTGATGCCACCGAAGTTTATACAACGCAAACATGGACGTTATTAGCCCTTTCAGGCTTAGTTACAGCAATTCCGCTACTCATGTTTGCCTCTGCCGTGCGCAGCCTCAATTTAAACGTGGCTGGATTTATCATGTATATAAATCCCTTACTGCAGTTTGTCTGGGCCGTCACTTTACTGGATGAGACTGTACAACCCAGTCGTTATGTCACCATCGTCACTACGCTAGTCGCGATGGCCATTTTTACTTACGGACTGATGCACTCCCGCAGACGTAAACCGCTTCCGGTTCCAGAGGCTTAATATGACCCAAACTCCTGTATTACTCGCGATTGGCTACGTATGGCCTGAGCCCAATTCGTCGGCCGCCGGCAAGCATATGCTGTCGCTGTTACACAGCTTTCAGGCCTGGGGATATAAGGTCATTTTTGCCAGTCCGGCACAGCTTGGGGAACACAGGTACGATTTAAGCCAAGATGACATTGCCGAACACGCCATTGCCCTTAATTGCAGTAGCTTTGATACCTATGTTCAGCAGCTTAATCCTGATGTGGTGCTATTCGACCGCTTTATGATGGAAGAGCAATTTGGCTGGCGGGTACGTCAGTACTGCCCCAACGCTTTGTGTGTGTTAGATACGGAAGACTTACACAGTTTGCGTCAGGCAAGGCATCAGGCGGTTAAAGCAGGCCGTGACATGTGCGAAGGGGATATAAAATCCGAACTTGCCATGCGCGAGGTCGCCGCCATTTACCGCTGTGATGTAACCTTAATTATTTCAGATGCTGAATATCAATTACTGCAAACTACCTTCGGCGTACCGGCCAATCTGCTTTGGCATTTGCCGTTTTTGCTCGACAGCCATACTCAGCAACAGCCTAAAGTGCCTTATGATCAGCGTGCGCATTTTATCGCCATTGGGAATTTTCGTCATGAACCCAACTGGGATGCGGTGCTACAACTTAAGCAAACAATCTGGCCACTCATTCGCAAAGCCTTGCCCCAGGTAGAGCTACATATTTACGGTGCCTACCCACCTCCTAAGGCAATGCAGTTACATAATCCCAAACAGGGATTTGTAGTCAAAGGCTGGGCTAAAGATGCCCTGGAAGTGATCAGCCAAAGCAAAGTCTTGTTAGCGCCACTGCGTTTTGGCGCGGGCATTAAAGGCAAGCTGACGGATGCCATGCAAACAGGCACGCCCAGTGTGACAACCACTATTGGCATAGAGGGCATGGCAAGTGCAGATGATTGGCCTGGACTGGTTGAAGATAATCCGAATGATTTCGCTGAAGCAGCAATTCACCTTTATCAGAATGCTGGACTTTGGCAGCAAAGCGCAGATAAAGCTTCGGTCCTGTTACACAGCAAATTTAACCGCCAACAACATCAACAGGCCTTGGGAAAGAGAATTGAGCAACTTCGGGACACACTGGTGCAACATCGCTTAGCCAACTTTACCGGCAGTATGCTCAATCATCATCATCACCAAAGCACTAAATATATGGCCCAGTGGATAGAAGCGAAAAACCGCCATAAATAGGCGGTTTTTGGTTGTTATGACCAGGCAGAATTACGCGGGAAAGTTATCCAGCCAGTGGTGAGCGATTTGCTCACGGGTACATAACCATACCTGCTCATGGGACTGCACATACTCGATAAAGCGTTGTAACCCCGCCATGCGCGCGGGACGACCGACGATACGATTGTGTAATCCAATGGAGAGCATTTTGGGCGCATATTCCCCTTCGGCGTACAGCACATCGAACGCATCTTTCAAATACTGAAAGAAATGCTCGCCGGTATTAAACCCCTGGGGCGTGGCAAAGCGCATATCGTTGGTGTCCAGAGTGTATGGCACAATCAACAGGGGTTTACTGTAATGCCTGTCGTAATAAGGCAAGTCATCGGCGTAAGAATCCGCGCAATACAAAATATCGTCACGCTCTGCAATCAGTTTTAAGGTATTTGGGCTGGTGCGTCCGGTATACCAGCCTGCTGGTGCTGTACCCGTTAACTCAGTATGCAAGTCGACAGATGCCTGGATCATCTCACGCTCGGTTTGCTCGTTCATATCCTGAAAATGGATCCACCGCATGGCATGGCTGGCAATTTCCCAATCGGCTTCCAGCATCGCGGCTAAGGCTTCTGGATGACGTTGCATGGCCATAGTCACACCAAAGACTGTCACTGGCACCTTGTAACGTTCCAATAAACGATGTAAACGCCAAAACCCTGCACGTGAACCATATTCATAGATAGATTCCATGCTCAGATGGCGATCAGGATAAGCCTGTGCGCCTATGATTTCCGACAGAAAAATCTCAGACGCTTTATCACCATGTAGAACACAGTTCTCACCGCCTTCTTCATAATTAAGCACAAACTGCACTGCGATCTTTGCCTTATTTGGCCAGTTTGGATGAGGCGGATTGGCTCCATATCCAACTAAGTCTCTTGGATAATCAACAATACTCATAGCTATCCTTGGGTAAATGGGTTAAGCAACAATCAGGACTGAAATTCCGTCGGAACATCCAGTCCACAACCGTTGAGAATTAATCTGATTTGGGTACGAGTAGCCTCTCGGTAATCCATTGGCGCCATCGCCTCGCCCCGTAAATGGGTGATCTGCGCACTAAAATCAGCATAATGCTGAGTACTGGCCCAGATGTTATAAAGCAGATAATGCGGATCGATTGGATTCATTTTACCTGCAGCAATCCAACCTTCTATCACGGTTACTCTGCCACGCATCCATTCCGCATGATCATGCTTGAAGAAATCGCTCAGATTCGGCGCGCCATTGATAATTTCCAAAGCAAATATTTTAGATGCCAAAGGTTTAATCCGAGACACTTCCATCTTTTCCGCAATATAGCGGGCGAGGATTTTAGCGGGGTCATCAGCTACTGTTGCGCGGTCAAAGGTGGAGTTCCACAAATTTAGGATCCGCTCCAGTACGGCCATGTACAGGCCTTCTTTATTTTTGAAGTAATACAGAACGTTCGTTTTTGGTAAACCGGCTTCATCTGCCACTTTTTGGACACTGGTTCCTTTGAAACCATGTTGGGCGAACGCAATTTCCGCCGCTGCAATGATTTTGGCCTGATTTTGTGCACGTATTGCACCATCTTTGTTCATAGTTCGACGCCTAACCATGGACTCCTATCTACCTTCGCTTATTTATGTCGTTGTATTCGAAATGTATGGACTAAGTGTATGCGTTTTTCAGACCAAATAGTCAAAATTTAAAAAATATCTTTATCAATCAATCAGAAAATCACCACTTTGAGTACAATAGCCCTGAAAACTAAGGGCTCGAACGCTTCCTCTACGAGCAAAGAGCAGCGGCTATTCGTCCAAGACGTGTCCAATTGCTAAACTTAAGCATAGAAAACCTACACATTTGGCAAGGCATTTTCTAAGCAGTTTTCGCTTTTTGTAATTTTCTCACATAAAAGTTGACCAGTTGGTCTGGTTTTTGTATTTATGTAACAATTGAAAAGCAAAGACAGCCAAAGGACTTGGCGATGACCTTTTTGGGAGAACCCTATGATCAGCTTTATGCTGAACAACACTGTTGAACAGATTACTGATGAGCAGGCCGATACGACCCTGCTTAATTACCTGCGCGAACGCAGAAAGCTGACGGGCACCAAAGAAGGCTGTGCCTCAGGTGATTGCGGCGCCTGTACGGTTGTTTTAGCCGAATTAAGCCCGAAGCAGGATAAACTGCATTATCGCAGCGTGAATAGCTGCGTCACTATGTTATCCGCTCTTGAAGGCAAACAACTGATTACCGTTGAACATTTAGCCGACGGTAAAACCCTGCATCCAGTACAACAGGCCATGATAGACGAGCATGGATCTCAGTGTGGTTTTTGTACGCCGGGCTTTGTAATGTCGATGTTTGCGTTATATCACGAGGAAAAGCAGCCCGATCGCACTGAAGTACAGCATGCTCTTTCCGGCAACCTTTGCCGCTGTACTGGCTATCGCCCTATTATTGATGCCACCTTAAAAGCCTGCGGTAATAAGCAAGATGATCAGTTTAGCCGTCAGGAAACACAGACCGTTCAAACACTCACCCAATTACAGGCATCTGCAGAAAAGGGCTTAGCTGAACTGTTTATGCCAACCTCCAGGGATGAACTGACTAGATTGCGTCAGCAATATCCAGAGGCACGCTTGGTCGCCGGCAGTACCGATCTGGCGTTAGAAATTACTCAGCAGTGGAAAACCCTGCCCCAGTTAATTTCCCTGACGCGGGTTGAAGAACTGTTAGCTGTGGTTGAGGATGATACGGGATTAACCCTGGGTGCAGCCGTGCCGTTAACAGATGCCACAGATGCGCTGTTACGCCACTCACCCGAACTGGCGGAATTGATTGAACGTTTTGCGTCTCATCCCATTCGCAATCAGGCGACGCTGGGGGGCAACGTAGCCAATGCATCACCGATTGGCGATATGCCACCGGTATTGCTGGCGCTCGACGCTGTCATCCATGTTGATAACGGTAGTGCGCGTCGTCAGATCCCCGCCCGTGAATTTTTCACTGGCTACCGTCAAACTCAGCTAGGGGCAGATGAATGGATTGAAGCCATTCATTTTCCTAAGCGTAAGGCCAATAGCCTGCTGCGTGCTTATAAAGTCTCTAAACGTCATGAAGATGATATTTCAGCGGTATGTGCCGTGTTCCTGCTGGAATTGGAAAATGGCGTAATCAGCAAACTGCGTACAGGTTTTGGCGGCGTCGCTGCTACCCCTGTCAGCGCCAACGACGCCGAGCAGCAGCTTCGGGGCTTAACACTTGCCGATAAGCACACCAGCCAGTTAGGCCAGTCGCTGCTATATAACGCCTTTAATCCCATTGATGATGTACGCGCCACGGCACAGTACCGTAAATTGGTTTGTCAGAACCTTTGGCAGCGTTTGTGGCTCGAACAACAAGGCTCCATTGATATTCGGGTGGTGAACCATGCGTAAACTAGTGCAACCTCAAGGGCTACCCTCGCCCTTTAAACCCACCAGTAAAGCGGGGAAATCTCATCCTCACGAAAGTGCCACGCGTCAGGTGCAGGGTCAGGCCCGTTATATAGACGATATGCCGGAACCCCAAGGCCTGCTCTATGGCGCCGTTGGCATCAGCACCATTACCCATGGGCTGATTACGTCGATGGACTTATCAGCCGTGCGCAGTTTTCCGGGCGTAGTGGATGTGGTGACGTTGGACGATGTGCCAGGTCATACGGACATAGGCGCAGTGTTTGAAGGTGATCCCCTGCTGGCCGATGGCAAAGTGCTGTTTCAGGGCCAGCCTTTATTTGCGGTTGCTGCCACCAGTATCGACGCTGCCCGTAAAGCCACCCAGTTAGCAAAAGTCGAATATGAATCGCTGGATGCCTGTTTAAGTGTCAAGCAGGCCCGTGCCGAGAATAAGACCGTACGCCCTGTGCATGTAAATCTGAATGGCGATCCTGATACGGTATTGGCCAGTGCCAAAAACACCTTAAAAGGCCATGCCAGTGTCGGCGGTCAGGAACATATGTATCTGGAAGGCCAGATCTCACTGGCGATCCCCGAAGAAGATGATCGTATCAGTGTATTCGCCTCCAGCCAGCACCCCAGCGAAGTGCAAAAGCTGGTGGCCGAAGTGCTGGATATCCCACTGAATAAAGTAATTGTTGATATGCGCCGCATGGGCGGTGGTTTTGGTGGTAAAGAATCTCAGGCCGCCCAGTGGTCCTGTATCGCCGCCCTGCTCGCCTCGCGGACCGGCAAAGCGGTTAAAATGCGTGTACCACGCATGCAGGATATGCAGGCCACAGGGAAACGCCACCCCTTTGAAAATTTCTATCATGTTGCTTTTGATGACACGGGCCTGATCCAGGCTGCGGATATCGACGTCAGCGGTAATTGTGGGTACTCGCCGGATCTGTCTGACGGTATCGTCGATCGCGCCATGTTCCACGCCGACAACGCCTATTTTATGGGCGACGTACGCGTCACTGGCCATCGCTGGATGACCAATACCGTATCCCATACCGCCTTTCGTGGCTTTGGTGGCCCGCAAGGTATGGTTGCCGCCGAAGCCATGCTCGATGGCATTGCGCGCAAGCTGGGTGAAGATCCGCTGATCATTCGTAAGCGCAATCTGTATCAGGATAAAGCGCGCAACGTCACCCCTTACGGTATGGAAGTAGAGCACAACCTGATTGGCGATTTGATTGCACGCCTGGAAGAGAGTAGCCATTACTGGAAGCGCCGCGAAGAGATAAAGGCCTATAACGCCAAAAGCCAAATTCTGAAAAAAGGTCTGGCGTTAACCCCACTGAAATTCGGTATTTCCTTTACCGCCCAGCATTTGAATCAGGCCGGTGCGCTGCTGCACATCTACACAGATGGCAGTTTGCAAATCAGCCATGGTGGCACCGAAATGGGTCAGGGTTTACATACCAAAATTGCCCAAATTTGTGCCAATGAATTCGGCATTCCGGTGGAACATGTGGAAGTCACCTCCACCCGTACAGACAAAGTGCCTAATACCTCGCCTACGGCAGCCTCCAGCGGTACCGACTTAAACGGTAAAGCCGCGCAAAATGCTTGTTTAAGCATTAAGCAGCGTTTGGCGGAGTTTGCGGCCGAGCTAACGGGTGGCAAGGCCGAGGACGTGGTCTTTGATAATCAGCAAGTCATCTCTGGTGATCAGAGCTGGCCCTTTGCCGAGTTTATTCAAAAAGCCTATTTCGCGCGGATTTCCTTATCTTCAACGGGTTTTTATAAAACCCCGAAGATTTACTATGACCGTGCCACAGGCACAGGCCGCCCCTTCTTCTACTTTGCTTATGGCGCATCGGTATCTGAAGTCACTGTGGATACATTAACCGGTGAATACTGTGTTAATCAGGTGGATATTCTGCATGATGTGGGCAACAGCATTAACCCGGCGCTAGACAAAGGCCAAATTGAAGGCGGCTTTATTCAGGGCATGGGCTGGCTGACCACAGAAGAGCTGAAATGGGATGCCAAGGGTAAGCTGATTAGTAACAACCCGGCGACCTATAAAATTCCGGCCATTGGTGACACACCACCGGTATTTAACGTCGATCTATACCCCCGCGCCAACGACGAAGACAGTATCTATCACTCCAAGGCTGTGGGTGAACCACCATTAATGCTGGCGATTTCCGTATGGTGCGCCATCAAAGATGCCCTCTCCAGCATCGGTGATTACAAGGTTGATCCAAAGCTGGATACCCCAGCGACACCAGAAAAAGTGCTGATGGCTGCTATGGCTTTACAACAGGAGTTAGGCGCATGAGAGCCGAACGCTGGTTTGATGCTGTCAGCCTGTGTCAGGCCCAGGGCAAAGCCTATGTGATTGCCACGGTGCTTGGCAGCGCAGGTTCTACCCCGCGCGAAGCCGGTGCGAAAATGGTGATTTGTGATGATGACACCTTCGATACAATCGGTGGCGGTCATCTGGAGCATGAAGTCACCCGTAAAGGCCGTGAACTGCTGTTAGGTGCCAAACAAACCCAGCTGCTGGAACACTATCCACTCTCTAGCAAACTGGGCCAGTGCTGTGGCGGTGCTGTGAATGTACTGTTTGAAGTGATAGTGCAGCACACCCAGACCCTGGCCCTGTTTGGTGCCGGGCATGTGGCCCATGCGCTGGTGCCGATTCTGGCGCAATTGCCTTTGCAAATTCACTGGGTGGATAATCGCCCTGAGTTATTTGTCCAGGCACCTAAAGCCAGCAATATCAAACCTGTGCTGTTAGAAGAGCCACAGGATCATGTTGCGCAGCTTAAATCCGGCGACTGGGTGCTGGTAATGACCCATAACCATCAGCTGGATTACGACATAGTCAAAGCCGCATTAAAGCGCGCCGATCTGGATTATGTGGGTATGATAGGCTCAGATACCAAAGCCAGACGTTTTCGCACCCGGCTGGAACATCAGGGTACTCCACCGCCTTTGATTGATGCCTTGATATCGCCCGTGGGATTACTGAATATACCGGGCAAACGCCCCATTGAAGTGGCCATTTCCATTGCCGGACAAATCGTCCAGCAACTGAACAGCAAAGATGCCGCCCATAGCCGCGACGAGCAAAAACAGGCCTGGAAGCAAAGCAAGGAGCTAAAAGCCCAATTATGACACTGGAACAACTCAACACCCTGTCGATGGCCGATGCCACGACCTGGTTTACCCAAACCTGCGCGGCGCAAAACTGGGTAGATGGCATGGTCAATGCGCGCCCTTTTGCAGCACAGGACAGTCTGCTCAAAACCGCTCAGACCTTATGGGATAGCATGGCCGAAGAGGATTATCTGGAAGCCTTTACCGCCCACCCTATGATTGGCGATGTGGATTCGTTGCGGGCAAAGTTTGCCAACACCAAAGCCATGGCCAGTGGTGAGCAGTCAGGCACGGCAGTGGCATCAGAGCAAACCCTTCAGGCACTGAGCGAACTGAATCACGCCTACCTGAAAAAAAACGGCTTTATTTTTATCATCTGCGCCACCGGACTCAGTGCCGAGACTATGCTCAACGCCTTAAAAGCACGCATAGATAACGCCCGTGACCAAGAGCTGCAGATTGCCGCCGGTGAACAAATTAAGATTACCCTGCTACGCCTGAATAAAGGCCTGGCAGCCGCTGAATAAGGATATTTACTATGTTGTCACTTTCCAGCCATGTGCTTGATACCACCACAGGCAAACCTGCTGCGCAGATGGCCCTGACCTTAACCTGCCCCAATGGCGACGTGGCCAGGGCGGAAACCGACAGCGACGGCCGCTGCAAACAATGGGGAGATATTTCCCTTACGCCTGGCATTTACCAACTGCGTTTTGATACAGGCGCTTATCTGACCCAACACCATGGCAAAGGGCTGTATCCTTTTGTCGATATTCACTTTGAAATGGAAGCCAGTGGCGGCCATTACCATATTCCCCTGCTGATCTCGCCTTACGGCTTTAGCAGTTACCGTGGAAGTTAACGAGATACTATGAGCATCACCACGCTACGTGCCAGCTTGCTGCACTTTGCTAACAAAACCCAGTCACCGGATACGGATCTTAGCTATTTTGCCGACGGCCTGCTGGTACTTGAAAACGATAAAATCCTCGACATAGGTTCGGCCGCAGAACTGCTGCCTCGCTATGGGCAGGCTAAGCATATGGATTATTCCGGCAAGCTGATCATCCCAGGCCTGATTGACAGCCATATGCATTTTCCGCAAACGGAAATGCTGGCCTGCTACGGTGAACAGCTTTTAAGCTGGCTGGAAAACTACACCTTTCCCATTGAAGCCAAATTCGCCGATGGCGAGTACGCTGCTGCCATCGCCGAGATCTTTTTGCAACAGTTACTGAAAAACGGCACCACCACCGCACTGGTGTATTCCAGCGTGCATAAAGTGGCTACCGATGCCCTGTTTCGCGCCGCCAAAGCCCGCAATATGCTGTTAGCGGCGGGTAAAGTGTGCATGGACAGAAACTGCCCGGACTGGTTACAGGATTGCCCCGACAGCGCCTACGAAGACAGTAAAGCGCTAATTGAAGCCTGGCATAACAACGGCCGTTTAAAATACGCCCTGACCCCACGTTTTGCCCCAACCAGTACCGAAGCGCAAATGCAGCGTTTGGGTGAACTGGCCAGGGCTTATCCGGACATCTTTATCCAGACGCACCTGTCGGAAAACAAGCAGGAAATTGAGTGGGTGAAATCCCTGTACCCGCAAGCCAAACACTATCTGGATGTGTACGACCATTACCATATGGTACGTCCGCGTGCAGTATTTGGCCATTGTGTGCATTTGGAAGAAGACGAATGGCAACGCATCAAGGACACAGGTGCCAGCATCGCCTTTTGCCCAACCTCGAACCTGTTTTTAGGCAGCGGTTTGTTTGATTTAGCCAAAGCCCGCGAATTGGACATTAACATGACCCTGGCCACAGACGTAGGCGGTGGCACCAGTTTTAATATGCTGCGTACTTTGGGTGAGGCATACAAAATTTGTCAGCTTAAAGGCACCAATTTATCGCCGTTATCCGGCTTATATATGATGACCCAGGGTGCTGCCTGTGCGCTGCAGTTAGAACACAGCGTCGGCAACCTGAATCCTGGCACAGACGCGGATTTCGTGGTGTTAGACTACCGTTTCGATGAGCTAACCCAGTTACGCCTAACCGAAAATGCTGCCCCAGAAGACATTATTTTCGCCCTGACCATGTTAGGTGACGACAGAGCCACTCAATCTACCTGGGTGGCCGGAAAAGAGGTTTACCAAAAACAATAAATACCCGGCAAGATCAGCACCTGGGCACGACCCACTTATCCTAATAAACCCGCTGACTTGCCTTTTTACTTTAGCAACAAGAACAACATAAGAAGGAAGTTTCATGCCGTGGTTTGAATGGCTCAGCCTGTTTGTGCGCTGGTTTCACGTCATTGCGGGCGTCGCCTGGATTGGCGCCTCGTTTTACTTTATCTGGTTAGACAATAACCTCAACACCCCGCCCCAGTGGAAAAAAGACAAAGGCATTAAAGGGGATTTGTGGGCGGTGCATGGTGGCGGCTTTTATGAAGTAGCCAAATACACTTATGGCCCTGAAACTATCCCAGAACCCTTACACTGGTTTAAATGGGAAGCCTATACCACCTGGATGAGCGGTTTCGCCCTGCTGGTGCTGATTTATTACTTTGGCGCGTCTGCTTACCTGATTGACCCCAGCGTGATGGCGTTAAGCCCCACCCAGGCGATTTTAATGGGCTTAGGCTTTATCTTCGGTGGTTTGGCCATTTATGAAGGGGCTTGCAGAAGTCCACTGGCGAAATCGCCGATACTGTTTGCTGTGTTCTTTTTTGCCTTCTTGTGTATCGCCAGCTATCTGGCCTGTCACTGGTTTAGTGGCCGTGCCGCTTACATTCATGTAGGCGCGCTAATCGGCACCATCATGGCTGGCAATGTGTTTTCCAACATCATTCCAAACCAGCGCAAAATGGTAAACGCGGTGGCCAACAAGCAGGACATCGATCCAAGCTGGGGTGCTGGCGCGAAATTGCGTTCGGTACATAACAACTACCTGACCCTGCCGCTGCTGTTTATTATGATCAGCAACCACTACGCCATGACCTATCAGCACCAATATAACTATCTGGTGTTAATTGGCATCAGCGTGATTGCCGCCTGGATCCGCCATTACTTTAACCTTAAACACACAGGTAAAAACAAACCGTCAGTGCTGATTTCTGGCTGTATCGCCATGTGTTTATTAGCACTTTGGATTTCCTGGCCAAAAGCCCCTGCAGTGACTACCAATGAATCAGTAGCTGGCGAGTTGCATACCACCGAAACGCAGGCCCACCCCGTGTTGGTGACGCAGGTGCAAGTTCAGGGTTTGATCGCCAAACATTGTGCTGGGTGTCATTCGGCCACGCCAACCGACAATATGTTCCCAACCGCCCCTCTTGGCATCAAGCTGGATAGCTGGGCTGAAATTGAACAGCACAAGGATCGTGTGGTGTATCGTTCTTCAGTAACCAAAGACATGCCGTTTTTAAACAAAACCGCCATGACAGAAGATGAACGTCAGTTGCTGGCCCAATGGGGACAGCAACCTTAGTCACAAAAGCAAAAAGGCCGCATATGCGGCCTCAGACTGTTGACAAACTACTGCGCTCGAAATTTCGTTGGTAAAAGCCTTTTCAAAATCCTCATTTACTCCGTGTAAACTCCGGTTTTTCAACGGCTTTTGCCTAGAACTTTATTCGCTCGTGACGTTTGTAAACACCCTGCAGAGTAATAAGTCTTAAAAACAGGGACTTTATCATCACTTTGAGGCCGCATAACGCGGCCTTTGTTTTATCGACATACTACCGTTGTTTGTCATTTACCTGAGAGGTGCTTACGCAGGTTATGCAACCACTCCCCCGTCTTATGATAAAGGCTACTGCCCTTACCCAACCACTCGGCGAGTTCCTGCTCAAAAGCTTGCAGCTTAGAACTTTCCGATTCAGGCAGCGGCGGCAAAATGTGCGCGAAGTAGGTTTTATCCAATAAACGATGCAACAAACGCTCGCCCACAAACGGCTTACCGCTATTCAGCGCCCGCGCGCCTTTGATCAGGTTACGAATATCGTATTGGGTGGGGCTAATGTCCGGCACCTGCTTGGGTATATTCAACAACTTGTAGACGCCAATACGGGCAGTACGAATAGACGCCTCCATAGTGAAAATGATGTCGTTACGAGTCTCGACAAACTGTCCAATCAAGCCCAGGTTGGTACAACCTTCTGGCACTGGACGGGGTCTGTCACCTTTGGCGCGAGTCATAAATTGCGCAGTAATGTATGGCATCAAGGCCAAACGTACCTTGGTATTGGCTAAAATGGTGTCTAGCTGGTCAGATAATCCCAGGTGATAACACAACTCTGTCATGATCTCTGCACCGGTACACTCAGGCATGGTTTTCACCACTTTGTTGCCCTTTTGATCCATTAGCAAGCCATACACCCACAGCACCAGGGTATCCTCAGGCTGATCCGGGAAATGTGGCTGACGGTTGCAGGTCACGCTGAGTAACCAGTTAGAATCCGTAAAGGTAATAATGCCGCCTGTGACGGTACGACCTGAATAAGGATCGTTGACCGCCAATTCTTTGAGTTTATCCACCAAAGGCGAAGGCTTGCAGGTTAAGGTGGCCGATTCCCAAATGGACTTTTCCACATCGCCGTAGAATTTTTCTGGCTTACCAAACACAGGGGATTTCTTCGCCAGGTTCTTCCACAAATTCCAGCCACTGTTGTCGCCCGGCTCATGGTGTGAACAAGTAAGTTGCGGCACAGTATGCATATCGCCGTACGCCGTGTTTTCCGTCATCGAGCCTGTCAACGCAAACACCAAATCGTCTTTACCTAATTCGATGTACTGGTTTTCTCCCGCCACCCTGGCGTGAATACCTGTGACTGTTTTGCTATCGCCGGTAAAGACCATATCCACATCGTCAACCTGGGTGTCGAACTGAAACTTCACCCCTTTGTTTTGCAGGTAGGTCGTCAGGGGTTTGATAAAGGTGTCGTACTGGTTGTATTTCGGGAACACTATCACCGACATATCACCAAAACCATCAATGGAGTCGATAAAACGGTGCATGTAGAGTTTCACTTCTAACAGGCTATGGCAGTTTTTAAAGGCAAACATGGTGCGAAACAGGGCCCAAAAATTACTGGCTAAAAAGCCTGCACTGAAATACTCGTCGATGGCAATATCGTCTAAGTCTTCTTTGCGTTTTAGCATCAGACGGATCATTTCCCACTGCTGGGCTTTGCTTAAACCAAAGTCACTAAAATCCAGCAGCTGGCCGCACTTATGCATTAGGCGGGATTTCGAATAGTTAGGATCGTTATCGTTAATTAAACGGTATTCATCCAACATCGAATAGCCTTCGGGTAATTCTGCCGCAGGGATTTCCTGAAACAGATCCCACAGGGTATCGTAGTTCCAGTTCATCTCACGGCCGCCGCGGATCATATAACCGTCTTCTGGATTACCCGAGCCATCCATGGAACCACCGGCCAGCGACATTTCTTCTAAAATGGTGATATTTTCTGCAGGCATATGACCGTCACGGATCAAATAAAAGGCCGCAGCCAAACCGCCAATACCACCACCAATGATCCAGGCATTGCGCTTTTCTACTCCGGGGGTAGGTAACACTTTGTGACGTGAATAAGGAGAAATAAAGTCATAGGGCGGCAAGGTGTTTTTCGGCTGATGGTGCCAAAAGCCAGAGGTGGCATCCGGCTCATGCTCGAATCCTTCGGGAGCGATAACCGGGACGTTAAACTTAGAAAATCCTTTCATCGTATTTGCCTTCTAAGGTAAGTAACTCAGTGTTATCACTCTAAACTGGTCTTACCTCATACCGTTTGACGCACATCAACAACTTGCAAATTTACAGAATAACAATAAGTTGCGTCGTGTTTATCGGCTCTGGCGAGTTTGATCATTGCGGCTACAAAACCTAATGCTGGATTATTGGAACTATTACAAAAGCGTTATCTGTGGGGCTAAGTTTAGCCGGCAGGTAATGGGGTCTGCGAAAATAAAAGCTCAGTAAGAGTGAAGACGTGCCACCAACTCGATTTCAGACAGCATCCATCAAAACGCTGCAGTAACCAATACAAAAAAACCAGCCCGAAGGCTGGTTTTAAACATCAAGAATTAATCTTACGCTTACTTAGGCGACAGATTTTTTCGCTGCTGGTTTAGCCTGGGTACCTTCCAGTACGCCTGGGGCAAAACTGTCCACGGCCATTGCTTCAATACGCAGCTTTTCAGCACGACGTAACTGTTCAGCTTCGTGCTCAGTAATCACGCTGGCTTCCAGTGCTTTTTCAACTGTCACGGCAAAGCCCAGTTTACGTGGAATCACTTTATCTTTCTGCGCTGTCTGGATCTTCTTCTCAATAGGAAGCACGTCGCACATAGCAATAAAAGCATTTTCCATGATGGCAACTGGCTCATCGCCCTCACCTACATAACACAGGTGAGTTAAACGCTCGCGCATCACACCAGGTTTCATCAGGCTGTCACTTACACTTTGGGTGATATCATCAGCCGGCATCTGGAACTGGTTGCCGAATGGGAAAATCACACGCTTTAGCACAATCGCCACAAAACGGTTGGTGAAGTTCTGCAGGAAGCCTTCAAAGGCAATACCGATTTTGTACAGACAGCGCTGAACGGCGTAATGTACAAACGGCAGATCAGCTACCTGACGACCATCTGCTTCATAGCGTTTTAACACACATGATGCGATATACAGCTGGCTTAGCACATCACCTAAACGTGCGGAAATCATTTCTTTGCGCTTCAGGTCACCGCCTAAAATCAGCATGGAGAAATCTGCACTCAGGGCCAGAGCTGACGACATACGCGACATTTGCTTATAGTACACCGCAGTATCACCGGAGACCGGGCTATCAGCAAAAGCAGAGCCAGTCAGGCCATTACCTAAGGTCTTAAAGAAGTTCTTAATGGCAAAACCAACGTGCTTAACCAGCAATCCGTCAAAGGCTTCCAGGCCTTTTTCTGCATCTGGGTTTGCCGCCGCTTCCATTTCAGAAAATACATAAGGGTGGCAACGGGTTGCTCCCTGACCAAAGATCATCAGGTTACGGGTAAGGATATTGGCACCTTCTACCGTAATGGCAACCGGTACACCGAAATACTGGTGCGCCAGATAGTTTTTAGGACCACACTGCACACCACGACCAGCATGAATATCCATGGCATCATTGATGATTTCACGGCTCATTTCCGTCATGTGGTATTTGGCAATGGCGGTTACCACAGACGGGCTTTCACCCAAGTCGATGGCACCGGCTGTCATGGTACGCATGGCTTCTAAGGTATAAGTTAAGCCACCGATACGGCCCATGGCTTCCTGGATACCTTCAAAGTTACCAATAGCCAAACCGAATTGTTTACGCACCGCTGCATAAGCACCAGTCGTGCGTGCACACAGATGAGCATTGGCAGTTGCCAGGGCCGGCAAAGAAATACCACGGCCAGCTGACAAACATTCCACCAGCATACGCCAGCCGCGACCGGCGTAATCCACACCACCGATGATCCAGTCCAGTGGAATGAAGACATCTTTACCCTTAGTGGTACCGTTCATAAAGGCCATGTTCACTGGGAAGTGACGATCGCCCACTTCAACGCCGGGGTGATCCGTTGGGATCAGCGCACAGGTAATACCCAGTTCTTTTTTATCGCCGAGCAGACCTTCAGGATCGTACATCTTGAATGCCAGACCCAGCACAGTTGCCATCGGCGCCAATGTGATATAACGCTTGTCCCAGGTCAGTTTCAGACCCAGTACTTCCTCACCTTCGTGCATGCCTTTACAGACAATACCTGTATCAGGAATCGCACCGGCATCAGAACCTGCTTCAGGGCCAGTTAGGGCGAAACAAGGGACATCGGTACCATCCGCCAGACGTGGAAGCCAGTAGTCCTTTTGAGCCTGAGTACCATAATGTGCCAGCAATTCACCCGGGCCTAACGAGTTAGGTACCATCACAGTAACCGCAGCACTCAGTGAACGGGTTGAGATCGTAGATACGATGGTCGAGTTAGCGTAAGCAGAGAACTGTTTACCACCGTAAGATTTAGGAATAATCAGCGAGAAGAAACCTTCACGACGTAGATAATTCCAGACGTCCGCGGGTAAATCTTTGTCTTGTTGTACGATTTTATAATCGTCCAGCATCGCCAGCAGTGTTTTAAGCTGGTTATCCATAAACGCCTGCTCTTCATCAGAAAATTTAGGCTTTGGATAATTCAGCAACGTTTGCCAGTTAGGGCTGCCTTTAAACAGTTCACCTTCCCACCAGATAGAACCCGATTCCATCGCTTCACGCTCAGTACTGGATAATGGTGGCAAAATGCGTTTAAAAATATCAAAAACCGGGCGAGTCACCAGGTTTTTGCGGATAGATGGCACGCCAAGGATAACCCCGACGGCAATAATTAGTAACAGTAAAATAGACATATCTTCACCTTGATTAAGCTATATCTCGCTTTAAGTCCAATGACCAATTGCCTGTTTGCAGGGGCGTGGCTACGCCGGCCGAAATAAAAGGCAGAATCCGCCCTATCACTCCCTTAATATCCACATCCTGATCATAATCGGCTGCTGCGATCTCTGTCAGAGCACTGCTAGACGCCATACTGAACACAAATGTTCCAATAGCGAAATGCAGGCGCCAGAAAACCTCGCTAGGCGCTAATTCCGGTAATGCCTGATGGACCATTGCGACGACCCGCATCAACACTGGACCATAGTGTTCGGTAATAAAACGCCTCAGGTGTCCCTGGGATTCTGAGTAACCCCGTCCAAGTAACAGTACAAAGGTTGACGTACCGTTTGGACGCAGATTGTTGAGTGAGAGCAATGGTTCAACCATGGCTTCAAAAATGTGAGGTACCTCGGGTTCCGCTACAGACTCCACCAAATGGTCGAGTTGTTGGTTCACCTTAGGCATTAACACATCCAGATAACGCTGAAGCACTGCCTGAATAAGCAACTTCTTAGAACCAAAATGATAGTTCACAGACGCCAAATTCACATCTGCGCAAGTGGTGATGGTACGTAAAGACGTATTCGAAAACCCCTGCTGTGCAAACAAGGCTTCTGCGGTATTGAGGATTTGTGTTTTTGTTTTGACTGCCATGACTCAAACAAACGATTCAAACAACAGTTTGAATTTATGCCTTAATGTAAAAAATTTCAAGAAAAGATGTTTATATTTCTCTGTTATCGAGGCCTGGGATTATAACTGATTGAATAAAATAACGTTATCTTGTGGAACTAGGTAGGTTGAATAATCTCTGCCGGGTGAAAAAAAGACCTAAAATGTGGCTATGACGTTGCGAAGTTACTGAGGATAAAACAATTTCAGTCACCCACTACTTGATTGCGACCTTTTTCCTTGGCCTGATACAAACGACTATCCGCAATTTCGGACAGTTCCATATGTTCAGATAAACTAGCAAGTCCAATACTGATGGTGACCACTTTATGTAATGAGCCCAGGTGAGGGATATCAAGTTTTTCGACGGCACTTCGCATGTTCTCTGCCACATACAACGAACCTTGAATATCACTGTCAGGTAAAATACAGGCAAATTCTTCACCGCCGTAACGAGCCAGCATGTCACCTGGGCGATGTAACTGCTTTTTCAGACACAAGGCGACTTCTTTTAAACAATCGTCACCTGCCAGATGGCCATAGCCATCGTTAAACTGCTTAAAAAAGTCGATATCAATCATCAGTAAAGACAACGAATGGCCATTACGTCGGGCCAAACCAATCTGCCGATGATAATAATCATCAAAGTAGCGGCGGTTATAAACGCCGGTCAGGCCATCCAGATAGGCCATTTCACGTAATAGGTCGGTCTGAAACTTTAGGGTTAACTGCGCCTTTACGCGATTTTTAAGCGTCATGCTGTTTACTGGTTTGGATAAAAAGTCGATACCGCCGGCCTCCCAACAGGCATTTTCTTCATGTTGCTCATCGAGCGCAGTCACAAAAATGACCGGGATTGCATGTAGTTCGGCGTGCCGCTTCATTTTTTTACATGTTTCTAAGCCGTCCATGTCAGGCATTACTACATCCATCAGAACTAAATCAGGTGGATCATTTAAACAAAACTCGATTGCCTGTTGGCCAGAGGTTGCCATAAAAACGTGATAAAGGCCGGATAGCATTTGGTAGATCACCTGAATATTCTGAGGCTGGTCGTCTACTACCAATACCCTTGCATGTTCAAGTGGTTTCAGCATCGACGCATTAAGGTTTTGAATGGCTGTATTCATTGGGTGATCATCGCCTCCAGTATCTGGTCTAGCTGAGTTTTAGCCGAAGCAAAGTCTAATCCATGCACACTTTGCTCGAGTTGCTTAAGCGCATTCGGTCCTGCGAAATCCAAATGCCCTTTCAACTCTTCAAAACACTGAATGGCATCCATATTAAAGCTAGACAGTAATATCGATAAGTTCCGAATATTTTCAGTGATTTGTTCCACGCTGATCGTTTCAGTCGGTGGTCGCTGTGTATCCTTTGAATCACCGAAGCAATCATCAAATGAATCAGATAGTCGCTTTAGTTGAGGTAATAACGGAATAACGGTTTGCTCAAAGGCTGACTGCAGATTCTTTTGCGTAAAACGACCTTTTTTGCAGGTTTGCTCCCACGATTTAGCAAATGCAGCGAGTTCACTGATGCCCAAGGTGGCGGCGTTACCTTTCATGGTATGAAACAAAATATGCAGATTGTGGCTATCTTCTTCCTGAATAATACGTTGGTAGTCTTGTTCTAACTGAGTGATAAATCCCGCAAACGAACGCCGATACAAAGAAACTGAATTACCCATTTGTTCAACGGCTTTGGTCAGATTAATATTGATTGCATTAGCCTGTGCAATGCAATTTTCATTAAGCTGTACGAGTTCTTTATCGGTGTTTTTACTTACTAGACTTTGTGAAGTATGTAACGGTAATTTTCCAACATTGGCGAGGATAACATTGACCAAATCGTCAAGTTCAAACGGTTTACCAACATGGTCTTTCATACCTGCATCTCTGCTGGCCTTTTTATCTGATTCCATGACATTCGCTGTCATCGCGATGATTGGGATATCTACAAAGGCCTTATTCATGCGTATGCGACGGGTGGTTTCAAAGCCGTCCATGTCAGGCATTTGCAAGTCCATCAATATTAGATCAAAAGGAACCACTTGCGACTCGAGCTCCTGCAGCGCAAACGTACCCCCAGATGCGATAGTGACACTGGCGCCCTCGCTTTCAAGTAATTCACCGGCGACCAATTGATTAATCGGGTTATCCTCTACCAACAGCAAGCGCACACCTTGCAATCTGGCAGCGTGAGTGGATTTAGATACTTTGGCCACATGTGCGGAATTACGACCTGCAAGCGCATCACTCACTGCTTCAAGCAGAACACTTTTTGTCACAGGTTTTACCAAAAATCCATTGAGCAGCTCGTTGCTGCTAATGTGACGTTTAGCCAGTAACTCACGGCCGTAAGCGGTTACCATAACCAGCAAAGGCAAATCCTGTTGTTTGAATAAATCACGAATTTTCTCTGCCGTTTCCCAACCGTCTAAATCAGGCATCCGCCAATCCAGGAAAACGAGCTGGTAACGTTGATCCGACTGCTGGTTTTGTTGAAGCTTTTCCAGAGCCGCTCTGCCACTGTCTACGGCATCAACTTGCCAGCCCAGCGTTTGGGCAAGGTGCGATAAAATATCACGGGCATAAGGGTTATCATCAACGACCAGGACATGTAAGTTTTGTAGCTCAGGTCTATCTGAGATTGGTGAGGATTGCGGAATTTCGTCTGGTTTAGGCTCGTTCAGAACCAAAGAAAAGCTAAACTGACTTCCAACGCCAGCTTCGCTTGCCACATTAATTTGCCCTCCCATCAACTCAACTAACCGTTTACTGATCGTCAGACCGAGTCCGGTTCCCCCAAAACGACGACTAATCGATCCTTCCGCCTGGGTAAAGCCGGTAAAAATTTGACTGAGTTGCACGGGTGTCATCCCGATACCACTGTCTTTAACCGTGAAACATAACGTGATCTGTTGCTGTTGACGCTGTTTTATCTTTACCGAAATCACCACCTGACCTTTCTCGGTAAATTTAATCGCGTTACCAGCAAGGTTGATTAACACCTGTTTAATTCGGAGACTGTCGCCAATTAAATGCTCTGGCACGTTGTCGTCAATATCGTAAAGCACTTCAACATCTTTACTGCTGATGTTTGCAGATAACAGCACCCCCAGGTCTTGCATAAAGCCATAGAATTCAAAACAATGAGGATCCAACTCCATTTTCCCAGCTTCGACCTTAGAGAAATCCAGAATGTCATTCAGGATCGCTAACAGCGAACGACCAGCGGATTCGGTTTTCTTGACATATTCCTGCTGTCTTATTGTCAATTCCGTTTGCTGTATTAACTGCAACATCCCTAAAATTGCATTCATAGGTGTGCGAATTTCGTGACTCATATTGGCTAAAAATGCAGACTTCGCATTATTAGCTGCATCGGCATGTTTTTTAGCGGCTGCCAGCTCTTCTTCTCGCTTTAAGCGGTCACTTATATCCCGCGCAACCAAGTAGGCTAACTTTTGATTGTCTATTTCAATAAATGTCGACGTCACAGACACAGACGCCTGTTTGCCATTGCCATTGACTAAATGAGTGTCGAAAGAAATTTGCGGTACGTCCTGTAGTTTGTCCCAGAAATTGAGCCAATCACTAATATGGTTATCACGGTCATATTGTAAAAACGGTGTCCCTATGAGTTCCTGTGAGTGGGATCGCAACAATTTAGCGGCGGCAGGATTAACCCGAATAATCAAACCCGACTCATCTACCCAGAACATGGCGTCCGGCGTGCGTTCAGTGGAAATTTTTGTCACTTCGAGTTCGTACTCGAGCCGCTTTTTCTCGGTTAAATCAAAAGCAATAAACAAATAGCCTCCAGGCTCGCCTTGCTCATCTAACAAACTCGCAACACTCAGTGCAACCTTGCACTGGTCACCATTCTTTTTATGAAAAATCCACTCTCTGATTTGTCTCTGGTTTTGGTAAATGTTTTCAATCAAAGACTCAAACACTGCCTTTTCACGACATTCCTTTTCGATGTAAGTTGCGCTTCGCTGATATACATCAGGCGCAGAAATCAACAACGCTGGCGTTTGCAAACCAACCACTTCTATCGCGGAATATTGGGTAATTTGCTGAGCAGCTGGATTGAACAAAGTGATTACACCGTCCATATCGGTGGCTATGATGGCGTAAGGAGAGGCCAGCACAATACTCTGCTGTAACCGAGCAATTTCGCCAATCTCTCGGGTACGCTCCTCGACCTGGCTTTCCAATTCAGAATTGGCTTTTTGTAGCGCCTGATGGGCTTCTTTTAACTCACTAATGTCGGTCAGTGTCATGGCGGCGCCGGTCAGTTCACCTTTTTCATTTAATATGGGTGATGCGTTTACTGACACATAAATTAATCGGCGATCTTTGGTTTGGCGGACTGAATCCACCGAAAATCGCTGATGGTTCTCCAGCACTTCCTGAAACAAGACTCGCTCTTCCGCATGACAATGCACAGGTACTATTTTTTCATACGTGGTTTTTCCGATGACTTCATGGGCCTTGAAACCAAACATGCGGGTGGCTGAAGGGTTCCAGTTAGTAATTCTGCCATTTCGATCACAGCTGATAATCGCTTCATTTGCGTTAGTGACTATGGCCGCAAGCTCATTACGCTTTGAATGCAGTAACGTTCTTCTATGCCAGGCGACCTGTCCGACAAAGGTAACGCCCGCAAGCAGTAAAGCCATGGCAGATATAATCACGTGCGAGTACTGAAGTTCACTGCGACCAAATATTTGCTGTGTCTTTTGACTGGGCACCATTCGAAGCTGCCAGACGCGTCCGAGAATGTCGAAATCCTGGGTTATTCCTAATCCTGGCAGGGCCACCTCGTTGGGTTCATCCTGAAAGAGTAAATGCCCTGAGTTATCCGTAATATCCGTCAGGTAAGTGAAAATATCTGGGCTTGCGCTTTCAAACGGCTTAATTGAACGAACTGTCGCAATCACTTCATCAATGATCATTACCGCCACAGCCCAGGCGATTGTTTCTTCCTTGCGCAATTCAGGTTCGACATCCGAATAGCGATAGATAGGCAAAGACATGACCAACCCAAGTGGCCGGTTGCCATTCACTTTTTGCAATAACGGCAAAACCGGTGAAAGCACAGGTCCATCTAACTCTGAAGAACGATTTAACGTCCCTTCTGTTAATTGTACATCTCGCCCTATAACTTCAAGGTTTTTGGCTTCAGGCTCCATATACACAATGATGTAGTGAGCGTTTTTTCGAGCATCTAACTTGGGGCCGTCATAAGGTTTGTAAATAAAGGGACTGCCCTGTAATGCAGACTCATGCTGAATAAATGCTTCGATATCGTCATCATCAACTTTTTTAACCAGACCAAACCCCAGGGCACCTGCAAACTTCAGGGCAAATTTATGACTGTAAGCATATTCCTGCATGCTATGACGAGAAAAGTTGCTTAAGCCTTGCGACATCACCGCTCCGCGCAAACCAAAAATAGCATATTGATAAAGGGAAATACGTTCAGTTAACTCCTCACTGATCAACGAAGCTCGCTGGTTTAACATATCCTGTAATCGATGATTTATGTTGTCCTTCTGATTTCGATGATATTCCAGTCCAATAATGACGCCAGCCATTAAAATTAAGCCAGGCAGGATCAAGCGCCAAATATAACGTTCGGGGAATAAAGGTTCTGGCTGATTGGCCGAATTCAACATAACCGTTGCACACTTTGCTGAACATAACTTTCGTCGTTAACTGCAAGTATAGACAGGAATTTTTAGCATCAATCCTTTATTCCGCCAGACAACTGTTAAAATCTTGTTATGCAATATCCAAGCTGGAATTAAGGCTTCTAAAAGGACCTTTTCAACTCGCAATTCGGACAAAATCCTTTTAGCATCAGTCTAATAGCCCAATTTTTTCTTCAGGACATTTTCAATCGTGGACTTTATCTGGATTCTGGTCGCCTTCGTGTTTGGACTAGGCGTAAAACTGATTGGTTTTCCACCATTAATCGGTTATCTCGCTGCCGGCTTTTTCTTGAATTATTTAGGCTTTACCGCCAGTACCCAACTTGAACAACTGGCTGAACTCGGTATTTTACTGATGCTATTTACCGTAGGTCTAAAACTCAATGTGCGTGACCTAATCAAACGTGAAGTCTGGCTTACCAGTGTGTTACACGATGGTATTTGGGTTGTATTGTTTAGTGGGTTGCTGCTGTCGCTGTCTATACTTGGATTAGGATGGCTTACCGATATGAGTTGGAAGACGGCTGCATTAATTGCCTTCGCCCTGAGTTTTAGTAGCACTGTTTGCATCATTAAAATTCTTGAAGACAACGGCGAAATGAAAACCCGTCACGGCAAATTGGCGATTGGCGTACTCGTGATGCAGGATGTGATGGCGGTGCTATTTCTTGTTGCTGCTGCAGGAAAAATCCCCAGCATTTGGGCGCTGGCTTTGTTGCTATTAATCCCGGCAAAACCGCTAATCCACAAGCTTCTTTCCCATTCTGGCCACGGAGAACTATTACCATTAACCGGGTTTATCTTTGCCCTGGGTGGTTACGAATTATTTTCGCTGGTGGGCGTAAAAGGCGACCTCGGAGCATTAATTGCCGGTATGCTACTGGCGTCACATTCAAAGGCGAACGAATTAGCTAAGTCGTTGTTGGCCTTTAAAGATCTGTTTTTAATCGGTTTCTTTTTAAGTATTGGGTTTACAGCTTTACCCGACCTAAATATGGTCTACGTTGCTCTGGGTTTGTGCTTACTGTTACCTACTAAGTACGGACTCTTCTTCGTGATCATGACGCGCATGCGCTTACGGGCACGCACGTCTTATTTAAGCAGTATGCTGCTTAGCAACTACAGTGAATTTGGTCTGATTGTATGCGTATTAGCCATCAGCAACGGCTGGCTGGATAATCACTGGCTTGTTGTATGCGCTCTGGCTCTGGCATTTTCATTCATTCTTACCAGTTTAAGTTATCGCTTTGCCCACAAGGGTTACATTCGATTCAAACATATTCTTCGCCAGTTTGAGCAATTACCTCCGCTCCCGCAGGATATTTATCAACAACCTAAAGATGCAAAAGTGTTGGTATTGGGTATGGGGCGCGTTGGCAGTGGCGCTTACCATACCCTGCATGGCGCGCTTGGGAATATCGTCTGGGGGATTGATGCCGACCCGCGGCGAGTCAGACAGCAGATCCACGAAGGTATTAATGTCATTCTTGGTGACGGTGAAGATGCCGACTTTTGGGAACAACAGGATCTCAGTCAAATCCAGTTAGTGTTGATAGCACTCCCCTCCATTGATGATGTATCGAATATCACCAATCAGTTAAAAGCTGCGCATTTTTCGGGAAAGATTGCTGCCATCGCCAGGTATGAAGATGAAATCCAAACCCTGTTGGAAAGCGGTGCTGATAAGGTTTTCAACTTTTTCACCGAGGCCGGGGCTGGTTTTGCAGAAGAAAGCCTGCAATTGCTCGGCCCATTTACTGCCAGACATAATTGATAACATTGTCACTAATGAGAATGGTTCACATTGCTATCCCATTGAAATAAAAGAATATTTTTTGATTTCTTTAAATTTGATGACTATACTTTGCGTATCTTAATTACCCAGTCATTAGGCTGGCGACACTAGCGAGACCAGTATGCAAGGCGAAAAACATATAATTGCCCTGTTAAATGAAGTGCTTACCAGCGAGCTAACTTCTATCAACCAATATTTTCTGCATGCCCGTATGTACAAAAACTGGGGCCTGTCTGAACTGAACGAGCGTTGCTACAAGAAGTCTATCAAAGACATGAAGCAAGCCGATGAGTTAATCGAGCGTATCTTGTTTTTGGAAGGACTGCCTAATTTACAGGCGTTGGGCAAGTTGCAGATTGGTGAACATACTGAAGAAATGCTCCAGTGTGATATGAATTTCCAAATAGACCAGTTGCCGCTGCTGCGAAACGCCATCGCTGAATGTGAAAAGGCGAAGGATTATGTTTCTCGTGAATTACTGGAAGACATTCTGGTATATGAAGAAGGTCACGTTGACTGGCTTGAAACTCAGCAGTATCAAATTAGCAGCATGGGCATCGAGAATTATCTGCAGGCGCAGATTTGTGAAGGAGAAGATTAATGAAAGGTAATCAGAAAGTCATCGATGCCTTGAATGAGTTGCTGTCTTATGAATTGGCTGCAATGGATCAGTATTTTATTCACTCTGAAATGTACGCAGATTGGGGCCTGAAGAAGCTGCATGATCGTATTGCTCACGAATTTGATGATGAAAAAGGTCATGCAAAAGCGTTGATTGAACGCATGTTGTTTTTAGAAGGCACGCCAGACATGACCAAGCGTACAGGCTTTCAGGTAGGAACAGATGTTCCATCTATGCTTGCCAGTGATTTGCGCGTTGAATATGAAGTGGCAAACAAACTAAAAGAAACTATTGCATTGTGTGAACAAGAGCAGGATTACGCTACCCGCGAAATGCTTGAGCCACTGCTTGAAGACACTGAGGTTGACCACGCCTGGTGGCTTGAACAGCAATTGCGTTTAATTAAATTGCTGGGATTGCAAAATTACCTGCAATCTCAACTCTAAAGTTTGCTTAGTATCCCTTGAAGCAATCCGTAAAAAGAGCCGTTAAGGCTCTTTTTTTATTGGGATGTCTGAAAGTTAACATAGGCTTTTTGTGTTTGCTTATTTTCATCTTCAAAACTGATGGCCATTTGCCAGCGCATATCAGGTTCGCTGCAGGCGCCTAAAAAGAATTTACCTTTCGTAAGTCCTGCTTTATTTAGCTCGATGATTATCGGTGTTTCGCCCATATACATATTTATTCCCGATATCACAGCCTTCTGATAACGCAGGCTTGTGGGATATTTAATTTCAATATCAACTTCTTCTTCTAATTGAATTGTCGAAGAAATCTGTACAAACACCGGACCATCTTTTACATTTAATGCGCAGGTATTTTTTCGTAAAGTACATTGCACACCATCTGAACCTGCTTCCTGCAATTGCAGGAAAACAAAGACAAAAACAATTATGGTAATGAGCAGGGTTACCGGAATGAAGTGCTTGATCATTTTCTGCTTAACGGGCTTGTTATTGAAGGGTTTTAACAGCGAGTTTGCTAGATTGATTTAGATCAAGCAAGAAGTAGATATGCTGTTTTTTTAACTTTGTTACATCTAAGATGCGCAAGGTTTTCCCCAAAAATAAAATGGCAGTTTCAAAGGTTTAATCTTTATTTTTAGTGGATTTGTGTTTTTTACCTAAACTTAGGTGGGGACCAATTCTAATACCAAGTGGAAGATTCAGCACTATGAGCGAAATGACGCAAGCACACCCAGAGTACAACTATAAAGTTATCCGCCAGTTTGCGGTAATGACGGTTGTATGGGGAATAGTCGGCATGGGTATTGGTGTTTTAATTGCAGCACAATTGTATTGGCCTGCCTTAAACTTCGACACACCCTGGCTAACGTTCTCACGCCTAAGACCTTTACATACGAACGCCGTTATTTTCGCGTTTGGCGGATGCGCACTGTTTGCCACTTCTTACTATGTGGTGCAGCGTACCTCTCAGGTTCGCCTTTTCAGTGACAAACTCGCGTCGTTTACGTTTTGGGGGTGGCAACTCGTTATTTTACTTGCTGCCATTACGCTGCCAATGGGGATTACATCGAGTAAGGAATATGCCGAGCTTGAGTGGCCTATCGATATTCTGATCGCATTGGTATGGATCGCCTACATCATTAACTTTTTTGGTACAGTCGCGATTCGACGGGTATCTCACATTTATGTTGCTAACTGGTTCTTTGGCGCCTTTATGATTACCGTTGCAATACTGCATATTGGCAACAACATGGCGATTCCGGTTTCATTCACTAAATCTTATTCCATCTATGCCGGCGCAGTGGATGCAATGATGCAGTGGTGGTATGGCCATAATGCGGTGGGCTTCTTTTTAACCGCAGGCTTCCTTGGCATGATGTACTATTTTGTCCCCAAACAAGCCGGGCGTCCGGTTTATTCTTACCGTTTGTCTGTTGTGCATTTTTGGGCGCTGATTTCTTTGTATATTTGGGCCGGCCCTCACCACCTTCATTACACAGCATTGCCGGACTGGACTCAGTCATTAGGTATGGTGATGTCTGTTATTCTGTTTGTGCCATCCTGGGGCGGGATGATCAACGGCATCATGACGTTGTCGGGAGCCTGGCATAAACTGCGTTCTGACCCGATATTACGCTTCCTGATTGTGTCTTTGTCATTCTACGGCATGTCGACCTTTGAAGGCCCGATGATGGCAATAAAAACTGTCAATGCCCTATCCCACTACACCGACTGGACCATCGGTCACGTGCACTCCGGTGCATTAGGCTGGGTAGCAATGGTGTCTATTGGTTCGATTTATCACTTAATTCCGGTGTTATTCAACCAGTCAAGGATGTACAGCATTAAACTGATTAATGTGCATTTCTGGCTAGCCACCATAGGCGTAGTGTTATACATCGTCGCTATGTGGTTATCGGGTGTATTACAGGGTCTAATGTGGCGCGCAGTAAATGCCGATGGCACCCTGACCTATAGTTTCATCGAAGCACTCGAAGCATCGAAACCCTTCTACTTTGTGCGCTTCCTGGGTGGTGTGTTTGTGGTAACAGGTATGCTAATCATGGCCTATAACTGTTATCGCACTATTACAGCACCGAAAGGCAGCCTTGAAGCAATTCCAGAACCTCAGGCTGCGTAAGGAGTCGACATGAAAAACGTACATGAATTAGTAGAAAAAAATGTCGGCCTGCTTACGGTGTTTATTCTGATTGCGATTAGTTTGGGTGCCATGGTTGAAATCACTCCGTTGATGTTTCAACAACAAACGATGACCCCCGTCAAAGGCTTAAAACCATACACTGCGTTACAGCTGGAAGGACGTGATATTTATATCCGCGAAGGTTGCGTAGGTTGTCATAGCCAAATGATCAGACCGTTTCGTGCCGAAACCGAACGTTATGGCCATTACTCAGTTGCAGGCGAATCTGTGTGGGATCATCCATTTTTGTGGGGCTCGAAACGCACTGGACCAGATCTGGCGCGCGTCGGTGGAAGATACAGTGATGACTGGCACAGAGTACACCTGATGAATCCACGTAATGTGGTACCTGAATCAAATATGCCAGGATTTCCCTGGTTAATGGAAAATACGCTGGATGGCAAACTCACCGCGAAAAAAATGGAAGCTTTGCGTTCCCTCGGTGTGCCCTACACAGATGAAGACATAGCTGGCGCTCAGGCTGCTGTAAAAGGCAAAAAGGAAATGGAAGCACTGATCGCCTACCTGCAATCACTCGGTACGGCGTTAAAGTAAGATGGATTACGGCATTGTTGGCAGTATTTTCACTGTACTGGTATTTGTAATTTTCATTGGTATTGTGCTGTGGGCCTATAGTAAGCATGCTCAAAAAGGGTTTGAGCAAGCGGCTAACCTGGTGTTTGATGACGAAGTAGACACCAATTCAGTACAACATAAGCGGGAGTCATCAGCAAAATGAGTACCTTTTGGAGTATATGGATCTCTGTCATCACCTTGGGGTCAATCTTAGGCTGTTACCTAATATTGAGGTGGTGTTTAGGCAATAAAACTGGGGTAGCCGAGGGCGACGATATGCATCATGAGTTTGATGGTATCGTTGAAATCAATAATCAATTACCCCGCTGGTGGACCATTCTGTTTTACGTGTGTATCGTTTGGGCACTCTTTTATCTGGCCTTGTACCCTGGTCTGGGCAATTGGCATGGCTTATGGAACTGGAAGAGTTCAAACCAGGGCATTTTGTCTTTGGAAGAATCCAGAAAAGCCGTCGAACTAGCCAAACAGAACAATGAAATTGTCCAGTATGACCGCGAAGTCGCCTTCGCTCAGGAAACCTTCGGCCCCATCTTTGACGCCTATGCAAAACGCCCAATAGAGGAACTCGCCCGCGACCCTGAAGCACTCAAGGTTGGTCAGCGTCTTTTTAGCCAGAACTGCTCTCAGTGTCATGGTTCAGATGCTCGCGGTCAACGAGGCTTCCCTAACCTCACAGATAATGACTGGCTGTATGGTGGTACCCCGGACAAAATCGTAGAAACGCTGACAAACGGACGCAAAGCAGCCATGCCAGCTTGGTTACCCTCTATGGGAGAACTAGGCATCAAAGAACTCGTAGCCTATGCACTGAGTTTGAGTGGCCGAAAAGTTGATCAGGATTTAGCAGATGCAGGTAAGGCAAAATTTGTTGTTTGTGCCGCTTGTCACGGCCAAGATGGTAAGGGAAATCATGCCTTTGGCGCTCCTAATTTAACCGACAATATCTGGTTATACGGAGGTAGTGAAATGACAGTAACAGAAACCCTTAACTATGGCCGCAACGGCGTAATGCCGTCATTTAAAAACACCTTGGGTGATCAGAAAATTCACCTTGTAGCGGCTTACGTTTATAGTCTTTCACAAGACAAATAACTGAAAGTTAAGGTATAAAGAAAGCCTCGACGTTTCGGGGCTTTTTTATGAGTACAGCAATGGATGTGACCCCCTGGTATAAACAATTCTGGCCTTGGTTTTTAATCTGCGTGCCCTTAAGTTCGATGGTATTCAGCTTTTATTTCGTGGCGTTATCAGTCGAAACCCAGGACAGCCTTGTAGTCGACGATTATTACAAGGAAGGTAAAGCCATCAACCTCGATTTAGAAAAGCAGGATATTGCATCCGAGCTTAACATTGAGGGCTCTTTATCTATCGACGCGAATAACGTAAGCCTCACGCTGTCCCCTGAGAATCAGCATGATGGCAGCGCGCTTACGCTGTCTTTTCACCATGCAACACTTAAGCAAAGGGACTTTTCGGTGCTATTAACCTTAAATGCCAAGGGCGAATATCGCTCCGAAATCAACCATGATATTGGCGGCAAGTGGCAACTCAGGCTTTCTCCTTTCGATAAGCGTTGGACAGTACAACAAGTTGTAAGCTTGCCGCGCACGTCTGCAATTCCTTTTGGTTATCATGAATAGCTCCCCCACGCTCACTACATGCTTTCACTGCGGTCTGCCAGTTACCGACAAAAATGCAGTGCCCGTCAACATAAATGGTGCTCTCGCTACATTCTGCTGCCCCGGTTGTGAAGCGGTCTCTTTGATGATCCAGGAAACCGGCCTTGGTGACTATTATCGCTTCCGTAGCCAGCCAGCAATGAAAGCTGAACCGGTGAAAAAGCAACAATATGATATTTTTGACAATGCGTTAATTCAGGAAGAATTTGTTACTTGCACTACAAATGGAAACGAAACACAACTTACCGTTGAAGGCATAAGTTGCGCAGCCTGTGGCTGGCTGATCGAAAAATCGCTGGCAAGATTAGAGGGTATAAAATTGGTAGCGGTAAATGTTTCAGCCCGACGCATAAGTCTACGCTGGGAGCCATCCCAACTACGCCTCAGTCAGATTCTGATTCGATTAGATAGTATCGGCTATCGCGCACTCCCCTTTCAGCCTGATCAGCACGAAATCAGCTACCTAAATGAACGAAAACAGTTCCTGATGAAATTAGGCCTGTCAGGCCTGATGAGTATGCAGGTGATGATGCTGGCCATTGGTTTGTACTTTAGCTTATTCGGCTATATAGAACCTGATACAAGGCAGTATTTTCATGTTGTAAGTCTGTTACTTACGCTCCCTGTCGTCACTTACGCGGCGAAAGGTTTCTATTCGTCAGCAATAAAAGCGATAAAACTTGGCAGTATCAATATGGATGTCCCTATTTCAGTGGCGATCATTGCCACCTTTTGCGCCAGCGCATGGACAACCACACAAGGTCAAGGAGAGGTCTACTTTGAATCCGTTTGTATGTTCGTATTTCTCCTGCTTATTAGCCGCTTCCTGGAACATAATGCCAGGCACAAAGCGATTGAAATCGCAGCGAATATGCACAAGGTATTACCGATAAGCGCCAATATCATGTGTAACGGTGAGGTCAGCTTATTGCCGGCAAAACTGCTCAAACCTGGCGATGTCGTATTGGTAAAAGCTGGCGAAACCATTCCCGTCGATGCGCAGGTTATCTCTGGAAAAAGTGAGGTCAACGAGGCTCTTTTATCCGGCGAATTCGCACCAGTCTCGAAAAAGCCACAAAGTGAAGTCTATGCTGGAACCATCAACCTTATTTCACCATTAATTCTCAAAGTCACTAAACCGCTGAGTCAGTCTGCTGTGACACAAATCCTCAATTTACAGGAACTGGCACTTGCAACTAAGCCCCATATTGCTCAACTGGCAGACAGACTTTCGCGCTATTTTGTAGTGAGCGTGCTCGCTCTCGCAATAACTTCAGGTCTCATCTGGTGGCAACTTGGAAATCCTCAGGCATTCTGGATCGCCATTTCCATCATGGTCGCGACCTGCCCATGCGCATTAGGTTTAGCTACCCCAATGTCACTTACCTGTGCCATGGCGGCCTTACACAGACAAGGGATCTTGGTAAAACGTAGTGATGCATTAAGCCAACTTCGGCTTGCAGATACGATACTTTTTGATAAAACCGGGACCCTGACGGAGGGCAAATTCAGCCTGCGCCATTGGCAAAACCATTCATCCTATTCAGATGAACAGCTGCTGGCCCTTGCGAAATCTTTGGAATCCTATTCAGAGCATCCTATTGCCCGGGCATTTCAGCAATCAGATGTTGCATCCCTTGAGATCAGCAACGTAACTGTGGTGCCGTCTCTCGGGGTAGAAGGACACTGGCACAGCAAAACGCTACGCATCGGTCAGGCGTCCTTTGCATTAGACTCTTCTAATGGTGCCGACGATGATGCAATATATCTCAGCGCAGATTTCCAACCATTAGCGAGCTTCTATGTAGCAGATGCCCTGCGCGATGACTCCATCCTTGCAATTAGACAACTAAAAGGTGCGAGATTAGAGATTGTCAGCGGGGATAATCAGAAGACCGTTGATGATATAGCTGAACAACTGAATATTGCCGACAAGTATGGCCGTTGCACCCCCAGACAAAAGCTCGCAAGATTAGAGCAATTACAACAGCACCATCGGGTGATTATGGTTGGCGACGGTATTAATGACGGGCCGGTATTAGCAAAAGCGGATGTTTCTGTTGCGGTGGCCAACGCCACCGATCTTGCCAGAAACGCAGCAGATATCTTGTTACTTAATCAATCTTTGACAAGTCTGGTCACACTGCGCGATGTTGCAAACGCAACACACAATAATATCCGCCAGAATCTGGCGTGGGCACTCGGCTACAACCTTACCGCCCTGCCGCTCGCGATGCTTGGCTGGTTAACCCCATGGATGGCTGTTATCGGCATGTCGTTAAGTTCATTCATCGTCGTTGCCAATGCCGGACGTTTGTTACACCGCGCGAATCAGATTAAGGCTTTGAATTAACATGAGCATTATTTACGTATTAATTCCTCTGGCAATCCTTATTGTGATTATTGCGTTAGCCATCTTCTTCTGGGCAGTAAAAAGTAATCAATTTGAAGACCTGGATCGTCAGGGCTACAGCATTTTGTTTGATGATGACTTAAATAACAAAGCATCCGAGCTGAGGCCTAACGAGAACAATCAAACCTCGAACTCCCCTGAAAAATCCCCCCATGCAGATTGATTTATTGTCTGCGTTTTTTATTGGTATTGCGGGAAGTATTCATTGCCTGGCGATGTGCGGTGGTATAGCAACAGCGCTCAGTTTCGCCTGCCCTAAAGACACGCCTGCCTTTCCTTTTCTGTTAGCCTACAACCTAGGCAGAATCAGTAGCTATGCCATGGCAGGGGCATTAACGGGTGGTTTAGGCGCAATATTATCCTCCGCATTTCCGATGGGCCCGCTGACACTCAATCTCATCAGTATTTTGCTATTAATGTTATTGGGCCTGTATTTGGGGGAATGGTGGCGTATTCTGGCGAAGCTTGAACGATTAGGTAACTTACTTTGGCGCCCCATATCCCCAATCGCAAAACGATTTATCCCCTTTCAAAGCCCCCTTTCTGCATATTGTTACGGCCTCATCTGGGGTTGGCTGCCCTGCGGACTCATCTATTCCACATTAAGTTGGGCAATGGCATCCGGTTCAGCATATCTCGGCGCGAGCGTAATGATCATGTTTGGACTGGGCACATTGCCCGCAATGTTGAGTTTGTCCAGCGGTGGAGAAAAATTACATACATTGGTGTCAGAAAAGTCGTTTCGCCAGCTAATTGGCCTTGCATTGATTAGCTTCGGGGGAGTAAAGTTAACCCTATTATTTTTGTAGCTATTACCTAAAAATAGACTTTTATTATGGCCAAAGGCGAAAATTTCACCATTCATTGTCAGAATTGCAGCTTCAGTCACCTATGCTTGCCTGTGTCCTTAAACAAGACTGAAATCGAATCTCTTGATGACATTATCGAACGTAACAAACCTATCCAAAAAGGTCAGGTTCTCACCAGCATCGGCCAACCTTTTCAGACTCTGTATGCCGTGCGTTCTGGATCATTAAAATCTTCTGTATGTTCATCCGATGGTGAAGAACAAATTATCGGTTTCCATTTACCAGGCGACATTATTGGTTTTGATGGTTTAAACAAAGAATTTTATCAAAGCCAAACCGTGGCCCTTGAAACCACTATGGTGTGCGAAATCCCGTTCAATATGCTTGAAGAAATCAGCGGCACCTTGCCTAAGCTTCGCCGCCATATGATGCGAATTTTAAGTAATGAAATCAGCCAGGATCACGAATTGATGATGCTGCTAAATAAACGTAATGCAGAGCAACGTTTGGCCTACTTTTTAGCAAATTTATCTGAACGATTTGGCGAGCGCGGTTTCTCAAGTAAGCAATTTCGTTTGTCTATGACTCGTGGTGATATCGGCAACTATCTTGGCCTAACTATCGAAACCATCAGTCGCCTGTTTAGCCGTTTTCAACAGGAAAACATCATCCAGGTTGAAGGTAAATTTATCACCATCAGTGATGAGGCGGAGCTACATAACAGACTGAATTAAGACGTTATCATGTCGGTTTTGCCAAAACTAATACTGGGGCTTAGGTAAACTCCTTGATACTATTAAGGACTTTGACGGACTTGTACCTGTAATAAATAAGAATAAGAGTAAATTATGGTAAGACGGACCAAAGCTGAAGCGGAGCAAACCAGAGAATGTATTCTTGATGCCGCTGAAGAAATGTTTTTTGAGCACGGTGTTTCCAGAACTACATTAGAAAAAATTGCCAAAGCCGCAGGCGTTACCCGCGGCGCAATCTATTGGCACTTCCAGAATAAAGCCGATTTGTATGATGCGATGTTAGATCGTATCCGCCTCCCCTTTCATGGCAGCCTGGCTACCCTGTCTGAAGAATCAGAACAGGACCCAATCGATCAAATTCGCAATGTGATGATTGAAGCCTTAAACCGAATTGCGACCAACGAGCAACACTTTCGCATTTTGATGATCGTATTTCACCGCAGTGAGTACATTGACGAGCTTAATCCCGCAGTGTGCCGCCATGAAGAAAGCAAAAACGAAGCGATCTCGTTTTTAGAACAAGGCTTTGTTCGGGCGAAGGAAAAAGGACTACTGAAGGCAGATCTCGACCCACGTTTAGCTGCAGCAGCCTTAAATGCCTATGTTGGTGGTTTAATTAGCCAGTATTTATTACATCCAGAGCAATGCGATTTGAGCAAAAAGTCGCAAGTGCTAATTGATATAATGCTGGACGGATTTCGCGCTTAACTGCAGCGACAAAAAAGGGCCTGAAGGGCCCTTTTTTAATGCCTAATAAAACACATCAAAATCTCTAAATTTCAATACGTTGCTTGGTTACACGTCACTATAGTGCAAACAAAAAGGCCAGATAACCGAAAGATTATCTGGCCAAGAGGTAACACCAGGTGCTACCACTCTAGCAAACAAAGTGTGGAATGCATTTACACCTTGTTTTTAACAAACATTTTTTGGATCACCAGATAGAAAATCGGCACCAGGAATATCGCCAGGAAGGTTGCTGATATCATGCCCCCGAGCACACCCGTACCGATTGCATTGCGACTAACAGACCCCGCGCCTGTGCTTATTGCCAGAGGCAACACACCCAAACAGAATGCCAGTGATGTCATGATGATAGGACGTAAACGCATCCGCACTGCTTCAAGGATGGCTGTATAGATATCCTTTCCTTGTTCTTGCAATGCTTTTGCAAATTCCACAATCAGAATTGCGTTCTTACAGGCGAGTCCCATTGTCGTTAACAGGCCAACCTGGAAGTAAACATCGTTCTCGAGCCCACGCAAAAATGCAGCACTTAGCGCACCAATAATCCCTAATGGCACCACCATAATGACCGAGAATGGAATTGACCAGCTCTCATAAAGGGCGGCCAGACACAGGAATACAACTAATAAAGACAATGCATAAAGCGCTGGCGCCTGAGCACCTGACAGTCGTTCCTGATAGGATGAGCCGGTCCACTCAAAGCCAATGCCCTCAGGCAACTGAGACACTAATTGTTCCATTGTGTCCATGGCCAGGCCTGAACTTAATCCTGGTGCAGCCTGCCCCTGAATTTCCATGGCTGATACACCATTATAGCGTTCAACCCTTTGTGGTCCGTAAACCCAGTGACTGGATGCAAAAGAACCAAATGACACCATCTCACCGTCATCATTACGCACATACCAGTGATTCAAGTCCTCAGGCATCATGCGATACTCTGCGGCAGCCTGAACATAAACTTTCTTCACTCGGCCCCGGTCAATAAAGTCATTTACGTAGCTTGACCCCCAACCAATAGATAATGTTTGGTTGATGTCTGATATGGAAACGCCCATTGCCAACGCCTTTTGCTGGTCAATGTCAATTTGAAGTTGAGCAGCATCTTCCATCCCATTGGGGCGCACAGCCATCAGGTTTGGATTCTGTGCTGCCATACCCAGCAGGCGATTACGCGCTGCTAACAACGCTTCATGCCCTAATCCAGCACGATCCTGCAGATACATACTAAAACCGGTAGCATTACCCAACTCACGAATAGGAGGCAGGTTGAAAGCAAACGCCTGTGCTTCTTTAATGGTTGAATAGAATGCCATTGAGCGCCCGATTACTGCATCTACACTCTCACTGGCATCACGTTCAGACCAGTCTTTTAAACGACTAAAGACCAGACCAACGTTTTGCCCACTTCCTGCAAAACTAAATCCGCTTACCGTAAAGGCTGAGGCAACCCCCGGCTCTTTTGCCATGAAATCAGCAATCTTAGTCATGACTTCCTGCGTACGTTCCTGACTTGCACCGCTTGGCAGTTGCACAAGGCTTAGGAAAATTCCCTGATCTTCATTTGGAATAAATGAACTAGGTAAACGCACAAACATAAACGCCATGACCGCAATAATCGCCGCATAAACCGCCATTGAACGTACCGGACGCTTCAGCATTCCGGCGACACCACGTTGATAACTCTCGGTGCTGCGGTTGAAGCCACGGTTGAACATACCGAAAAAGCCCTTTTTCTCGTGATGATCACCGTTTACAGGCTTAAGAATGGTGGCACATAAGGCAGGCGTAAATACAATGGCAACCAAAACAGACAGGGCCATTGCTGATACGATCGTAATAGAGAACTGTTTATAAATAGCACCTGTTGCCCCACCAAAGAAGGCCATAGGGACAAAGACCGCTGACAATACCAGACCGATACCTACCAGAGCACCTGTGATCTGCCCCATCGACTTACGGGTGGCCTCTTTTGGCGACAATTTATCTTCCACCATTACCCGTTCGACGTTTTCAACCACAACGATGGCATCATCTACCAACAAGCCGATGGCCAAAACCATACCAAACATGGTTAGGGTGTTAATACTGAATCCGAATGCAGCCATGATGCCGAAGGTTCCCAACAACACGACCGGCACAGCCAGGGTCGGAATAAGGGTTGCGCGGAAATTTTGCAAAAACAGATACATCACCAGGAACACCAGGATCACGGCTTCATACAGGGTATCAACCACAGATGAAATCGAAATTTCGATAAACGGTGTTGTATCATATGGAATGACGTATTCCATACCCTCCGGGAAGAACTGACTAAGCTCTTCTACACGGGCCTTGACGGCTTCGGCGGTATCCAGTGCATTGGCGCCGGTTGCCAGTTCTATCGCGATACCAGTAGCAGGGTTACCATTATAAAGCGCAATGGTTTGATAGCTTTCAGCACCCAATTCAACTTTAGCGACATCTTTTAAGCGGACCTGAGAACCATCTTCATTTACCCGTAGCATAATATCGGCGAATTCTTCAACGCTGGTTAAGCGAGTCTGCGCCAGAATAGCAGCATTGATTTGCTGGCCTGGTAATGAGGGAGTACCGCCAATCTGACCAGCCGTAACCTGATTGTTCTGAACTTCCAGTGCCGACACAACGTCTGCGGCTGTCATTTGAAACTGGTTAAGCTTGTTGGCATCTAACCAGATACGCATGGCGTACTGAGAACCAAATACACGAACGTTTCCAACCCCGTTAACCCGGCTTAATGGGTCTTTCAGATTTGAAACAACATAATCCGCCATATCATCAGATGTCAGATTGTCACTTTTAGACATAAAGCCGACAACCAGTAGGAAACTACCGTTTGACTTAGCCACGGTGACACCCTGATTACGCACCGCATCTGGTAATAAAGGTTCAGCCTGAGACAATTTATTTTGTACCTGTACCTGCGCAATATCGGCATCAGTACCTGTATCAAAGGTCAGCGTCATAGACACGTTGCCTGAGGAGTCTGAACTGGCCGACATGTACAACAGGTTATCCAACCCGGTCATGGCCTGCTCAATGACCTGGGTCACGGCATTTTCAGCCGTCTGTGCCGAGGCTCCAGGATAACTGGCACTGATACTTACCTGCGGTGGTGCAATACTGGGGTATTGCTCAATCGGTAATTCTTTGATCGATAATAACCCGGCCAGCATAATGACCAAGGCAATTACCCAGGCGAAAATCGGCCTGTTAATGAAAAAATTTGCCATGAAATTATGTTCCCGTGTTATTCAGCAGCGGCAGATTGTTTAGTCACGTCGGTTGCCTGAACCGTGGCACCGGATGCAGCCTTTTGCAAACCAGCCACGATAACTTTATCGCCGCTTTTCAGGCCAGATTCCACAACCCAGTTATCACCCACTGCACGCGATACCTGCACAACTTTATTCTCAACGACATTCTGATCATTGACGGTTAATACAGTCGCCAGACCTTTTGGTGTGCGGCTTACGGCCCGTTGTGGCACTAACAAGGCATCAGGATCAATGGCGTGGAACAACTTCGCCCGAACGAACATACCAGGCAGCAACTCCCCTTCTTCATTTGGGAATACTGCACGTAATGTCACCATGCCAGTTGTTGTATCTACGTTAACTTCAGAAAATTGCAGGGTACCTTCGTGGGTATATTCAGTACCGTCGTCCAATTCCAGCGCGACTTTCACTTCCTGTTCTTTTTGCAATTTCCCAGTTGCTAACGCGCGCTTAAGTTTCAGTAATTCGGTACTGGACTGGGTCATATCTACATAAATCGGATCTAACTGACGGATTGTTGCCAATACATCTGATTGATTCGCGGTGAGCAATGCCCCTTCGGTAACGGAAGAGCGTCCGATTTTGCCACCAATTGGCGCGGTAATTTTGGTGTAATCCAAATTAATTTTTGCACTTACCACTTCCGCTTCTGCACTGGCGACATCCGCTTTCGCTTCAAGCAAATCGGCTTCAGCATCATCATAATCTTGCTGACTGACAGCTTTGCTTTTAAGCAGGCCCTGATAACGTTTATATATCACGTCTGCATTGCGGAATGTTGCCTGAGCTTTGGCTAAATTTGCGTTGGCACTGCTTAGCGTTGCCTGATATGGCGCAGGATCAATTTGGTAAAGCACCTGACCCGCTTCAACAATTTCACCTTCTTTGAACAAACGCTGTTGCAATATACCGGTCACCTGAGGACGAATTTCGGCCTGACGATAATCATTGGTGCGGCCGGGTAACTCAGTGGTTAATTGCAGAGGCTTGGATGTGATGGTAACCACATCTACCTTAGGCGTAGGCATTTGCATTGTTGTTTGGCTTTGCTCGCCACAGCCAAAAAGTGCCACGGTTGCCAGACTCGCTGCCAGCAACGTAAATCTGTGGGACATATCCACTCCTGATGTAAGTAATAAGGCCTCAGCCCATAATTTCAGCACCGAATCTTACATACAACTTTGTATGTTATCAATTGGTCCGGCGTAAATTTTGTCTAAATCAATAGTTTATAAGGTTAATACGCAACGCTTACTTTGTCTGTTTAAACTGCCGCGTAATTCACTGTCTACACCTTAAATAATTGTAAGTATTCCTTTCGAATATTGATCTTGAGCAATAATTGTACTGGCGGAAAAGGTAATATGTTCATAGACTTAATTTGCAGCGATCACCCTTCGCTGGTTGCGGAACAAAGGACAATATTATGAACTATCAAAAAATACTGGCAGTCATTGATCCCACCGCTGACACGCAAAAATCCCTTTCGCGTGCACTAGAACTCGCGGAAAAAAGCGGCGCATCTGTTACTGCTTTTCTTACCATTTACGACTTCTCATATGACATGACTACCATGCTATCCATGGATGAACGTGAAACCATGCGTCAGGCCGTCATTGATGATCGTACGGAATGGCTGGCAGGGTATGTTGAGCAGGAATACGCTAATCTATCGCACAATATTGATGTCAAAGTAGTCTGGCACAACCGTCCATACGAAAGCATTATTATAGAAGTAATCGACCATCACTATGACCTAATCGTTAAAGGCACCCATCAGCATGCCGGGCTTAAGTCAGTGATCTTTACCCCCACGGATTGGCACTTGTTACGTAAAGCGCCAGTTTCCGTATTGCTGGTTAAAGAACATGACTGGCCTGAAGACGGGCAAATTATCGCTGCGGTAAACGTAGGAACCGAAGAGCCCGCCCATCTTTCCCTAAATGAACGCATCACCTTGAATGCCAATTACTTCGCTGAACTGTTGCATTCACGCGTTAATTTGGTCAATTCCTATCCCGGAACACCCGTAAATATCGCCATTGAGATCCCAGAATTTGATCCACAGGGTTACAACGAATCAGTCAAGAAGTATCACACTGAGTCGATGCAAGCCCATGCGCAACGTTTTCACATCCCTGACAACCAATGTTTTGTAGAAGAAGGCTTACCGGAAGATGTCATCCCCGCCCTTGCTGAGTGTATAGACGCTGAACTTGTGGTATTTGGAACGGTAGGTCGCCAGGGACTCTCTGCTGCACTGCTCGGCAATACCGCTGAACACGTCATAGATAAACTAGATTGCGACGTGCTTGCAATCAAACCCGAAGGCTTTGATTGCCCTATTAAACGCTAGGCTGACCTTTGGCAGTGACGATTGCTCCCTCAAGGGCCGTCACCGCCATTTTATTTCTGTACAATTGCTTTATAATGCCGCCCTTCTCAGGCCCCTGCGCGTCTGTTCAGCATTTTTACAGGTAAACTATGAGTCAGTTAGAAAGCTTGTCTGCCAAGCAAAAGTACAGTTTTAATAAATTACAAAAACGCCTACGCCGCAATACAGGTAAGGCCATTGCCGATTTCAATATGATTGAAGAAGGCGATCGTGTAATGGTGTGCTTATCTGGCGGAAAAGACAGCTACACTCTGCTCGACATTCTAATGTTCCTGAAAAAGATTGCGCCGATCAATTTTGATATCGTCGCTGTCAACCTTGACCAAAAACAGCCTGGTTTCCCAGAACACGTTTTACCAGAGTACTTGGCTACCCTGGGCGTAGAGTACAAAATCGTCGAAGAAGACACCTACTCTATCGTTAAAGACAAGATCCCTGAAGGCAAAACCACCTGCTCACTTTGTTCGCGCTTGCGCCGAGGTATTTTGTACCGTACTGCGACTGAATTAGGTGCAACTAAAATAGCACTTGGCCATCACCGCGATGACATGCTTGAAACTCTGTTTTTAAACATGTTCCACGGCGGTAAATTAAAAGCCATGCCGCCAAAGCTGGTCAGTGATGACGGTAAACAGATGGTAATCCGTCCATTGGCCTATTGCTGCGAGAAGGATATTACCCGTTATTCAGAAATGGTGGGGTTCCCGATCATTCCTTGTAACCTATGTGGTTCTCAGGAAAACCTGCAGCGTAAGGTGATAAAAGAAATGCTACAAGATTGGGACAGACGTTTCCCCGGCCGTATCGAGAGTATGTTCAGCGCCATCCAGAATGTTGCGCCTTCACACCTGGCCGATCCGAAACTGTTTGATTTTGTCAGTCTGAAAACCCAGGACGCACCATTCGCGGATGGTGATATAGCCTTTGACAAGCCCGATTTTACTGCCGAAGAAGACAGCGGCGTAAAAGTCATTAATATTGGCCAGTTGGGATAATGCAGTTCGTCCCCAGATAAGATAATGTAATCACATTACTCTCGCCTGAGGACAAAAGATGAAGATAGGACTCGCATTGGGTGCCGGCGCCGCCAGGGGCTGGGCCCACATTGGTATTATCCAGGCACTCGAAGAACTGGGCATTAAAATTGACGTAGTCGCAGGCTGTTCGATTGGCGCCTATGTCGGCAGTGCATACACCAACAACAAGCTTTCTGAACTCGGCGATTGGGCAAAAAGCCTGACAGAATGGCAAGTACTTGGCCTGATGGGCGTTGGTTTACACAAAGGCGGCCTGGTCAGTGGCGCCAAAGTGTTCCAGACCCTGGACGAGAAATTCTCAGCCGAAACCTTCGAACAACTACAGAAGCCGTTTGCGGTAGTCGCCACCGACCTTTATTCCGGCCAGGAAGTCTGTTTTAAAACAGGCCCGATCAAAGATGCCGTGCGCAGTTCCTGTGCCATTCCCGGGCTATTCCCACCTGTGATGCATCAGGATCGCTGGCTGGTTGACGGTGCGGTGGTAAACCCGGTGCCGGTTAACTTATGCCGCATGTTAGGTGCAGACTTTGTCTTTGCTGTTAACCTCACTGCGGATTTTCGTCCACAAGTGGTTGAAAAAGGCTCTCAGGAGCAGCAGCTCAACCAGCGCAAAACCGATGATTTTTTCAAAAAGACCCAGTCCACGATGCAAAGTTGGGTAACAAAAATCGGAGATAAAGCGGAAGCACTGCGTCAGAAGATGACCCATGATACGCCATCAAAAGTGGAAAATGAGGTGAATTATGATGACGAAGAATATAATCAGGAATTGCTATCTAACCTTTCCCTGGATCAAGAACCATTACCTGTAAACACCTTTCCAGAAAACGTTTCGCCAGTAACATCCCCATCCATCGCCAAAGAAAAGAAAGCCAATCAGCATCCCCCTAGCATGATCAGTGTGATGTCGAGTTCGTTAGAGATCCTGCAGGCCAGGGTGACTCGTTCCCGTTTGGCGGGCGATCCTCCTGATGTCCTGATTGAGCCGCACCTGCGCGATTTTGGCATCATGGAATTTCATCGTGCCGATGAGTTAATCAATGAAGGGCGCGCTAGTGTGGATCGAATTGCTGGCCAAATACGTTATCAGCTTTGTTTAGATTAAGTTTTGGCAAGTGCGTTGGCTGTCAGCTAACGCACGCATTCGAGTAATCAACCGACCGGATAAAGTGATTTCAGCTTACATGGATTTCCATTTAAATTCGCCGATTGCAACTTCGCAGTTTTCGACTGAATCAGCCGGTTCAGCGATAAATACCTGTTGTTTAGGTGAAACAGGGTATATGAGATAATCTGAACATCGCGCGCTTTGTCCATTGCCCACCACGACTTTTGTTCCTGCTTTTAGACTGCAGGTTACCAGCATGTCCAACGGACTCCATTGGTAGCATATCTCATATTCTTCCCGGTAGGTTGCAACATTGCCCTGTGGTTGTTCAAAGGCCCACCAGCTGCCAAGCCGACTGTTTGGATTTGTACTATTCCAGGCCCTGTACAATCTGATACTCGCGGTACTTTGATACACCTGCCCCTGACACAAACCACCCTGTTCAGGTTTGCCGAACGCCCGGCTAAGTAAACTATCATCCTCGATGGGAATCAAATAAGCAGAATGAACAGGCGGTAACTGTGTTACGCCCTGGCATGCCAAATCAGTCTCTATATCATCTTCCGCAGGGTTGTTTGAAACCGGTGCTGGCGTATATACAGCACTACACCCACTGATTAGCACTGTGGCTATGGTAACGAGTAAAATGGTTTTCATCGCCGCATCGTCCTTTACCGAGATAAATTGATCGCATTATTGCGTCCCGTGATTACTAGCATCGCGTTCATTGTGGAAATGCCATTAGATCCGATTACTTCTCAATCACAACAAATCTTTCTGAATTCAGTCACCTAAATGATATATTAATCGTCAGTTTACGATTGATTTTCTTATCTGGCACCGCCAGCGATATGTTGCAAAAGATAAGTTAAAACGGATGAATGGAGTTGATAACCAACATGCCAAACCTAAGAACACTTAAGTACCACTTAGGGCTTAGATATTTAACGAAACTGCTATTACTGATGCTTTTCATTGCCCATCAGGCAAGCGCAGATCTGTATAAAGGCAACAGCGTAAATAAGGAGCAAGCCCAGGCAAAGAAAGATGCGCTGATAGAATTACAACACAGTATTTATGTCGATGTTGATAGTGCTATCAAACTACAACAGGACAATAACGGCACCAACACGTTTGAAGCGCAAAGTACATTTATCTCCTCAATCCCCATTCTTGGTGCAAGTTATCAGTGCCGTGAAAGCAACGGCCTTTATTACTGCGATGCGAGCTTAGATTCTGTTCAGGCGGCACCTGTATACCAAAAAACCATTAATGAAAAACATGCCAGAATTAACAAGCAATGGTTAGCTATTGGCAAAATCAGTTCTGAAAACGTCAGACAGCAAGAATTACAAAACCTCGCCCTGCTACTGGAAGATGCGAACCGATTTTCTCAGGTTCTGAATGTACTGGCACCTGATATGCCCACACTTACAAAGCAGGTGTCGGTCGATGAAGTGAAGCTGGCTCTGGCAATCTCAGTGGATTATGAAACACGTGAATACCCTGTTACGATTCGCTCTAACCTGATGAATGATCGTACCTACGTAAATGGAAAATTCTATGGAAGTACCCCGGTTGAAGTGATGCTAGGAAAAGGCAGTTACCTGATCTCTATCGAAAAAGACGGATACGAAACGTTTCAGAAAACCATCAACGTCTCGAATAAAACCAGTAACCTGGTAAAAGCAGAATTGATTGAAGAAGAGAGTTTACTGAAGGACTTTACTGAGGCAGCGCCTGACATGATGAATACAATAGAAAGTTCAGTGTCGAAAGGGGTAGACACAGCGGGAAATTGGTTATCAACCTTGTTTACTTGGTTTCTGTATTTTATTGCCAGCATTGTTGCACTGTTGGTGTATTTGATTGCAAGCGGACGCATGAAACGTATCATTGCGTGGATGAACGACTAATTCACTGTCCCGTTTGTCAATCCAAGCGGGACAACCTTTCACCCTAATTATTCACCTTGTCCATAACAGGCTTTGGCAGCGTCTTGATCAAATAATGGATGTATACAGGGATCGACAACTCTCACGTTTAAACCTGCTGTTTGCTGCCAGTATTCATCTGTTTTGGGGGCTACTCGTTCAGATTCAAAGGCCTGCATCCCATCCTCAGATAGACTCTCCGGCGCTTCTACCTGCTCTTCATTGAGTCCAAAGCAAAGATTCACGACCAGGAATAATCCGGCTAAAAACCACTGAAAGCCCGTGCTTTGTTCCTGAATCTCCAACCATTGTGGCTCAAAAAACTGCCCTACTTTAAACACCACGACTGGCACCATAAAAATCCAGCCAAACAAACGACTGTTGCCTCCCTTTAACGACAACACCACCACCGTCAGTAACGCCAAATTAAGAACAGAATCTACCAGATAAAAATTAAATTCTTCCGGAACCGGTTCGATTTCAGCGATTCCCAATTCAGTTATCTCATACGCCCCATCAATATATATGTTTGGGAACGAAGCAACTAATGCAACAACAGAAAGTAGCGTTAACACAAAACTGCGTCTATCTGCGCTGGCATTAATTAGCAGCCCGGCGGTTAGTAGCAATAACAGGTCAAATCCCATAAATACAAGGTTGGTAAAATGAATCGTCACTTCTTTTGGAACTACTTCATTTGACCAAATATCGAACTGTAAAAAGCTTTCAAGTACTAATTTGAGAATACAGGCGACAACCAACAACTGAAAAGCTGACTGAACCTGCCGCTTTTGAACAGCAATCGAACTCATTTTACGCCCTCGTCATCACGCAGCGTCTTAACCAAAGAAAATCCATTGATCTCTGACTCCAGATTCGCATAACTGGAGCCCTTCAGATTTATGGCTGTCCAGGGCACACCGCCGTTGTAAAAAATGATGTTGTGAGATTTGAACACCAGCAATGTACTGGTTTGCATAGCATGAATGAGATCGATATTTTCAAGCGCCATCACTTTACGATGACGTTCTGTCACAAAGACCCACAAAAATTTACTTTCTTCGGCAATGTGTATGCGTTTATTGGTCAACGCCACTTTCACGTCTGTCGTTTTTCCGAGCAATTTGGCAAATTTCTTTATTATTCGTGCGATGGGGTTGGTCTCGAATGACTTTCCTTTCAAATTACGCAGTACATGTTCGCCAGCAGTAAGCTCTATATTCATGGTGATCCTTTAACGTGCTATGTAATAGTTGTTTTTTGTAAGTGAAGAAGCAACGCACATAAATGGTGTGAACATCATCTTTCTGGCGTGATTCTACCCCAACACGAAAAATGTAACATTATCAATAACTGACCAAAGCAACCTTTATTACGGGCTAGGCTTTTCGGTATACAACTCAAACTTTACGGATCACCAATGTCTCAGCAATTTTGTCCTGAATCGCCTGGCGGTTCGGATCCCAGTATATCTGTAGAAACCCCATCAGCCCTGTGGCAATGCCTGCGCCATATCCACCATACCTACCGAAACTTTCCCAAATACTTAAACGATTACCATCCAATTTAATGACTTTGATCCCGAAAATCCGCTTACCAATAGTTTGGCCAGCAGTCCCTGACGTTAATACTGAAAAGTAAGCAGCCGCCCAGCTTAAGCCCAGTCCAAGATCGTTAATGATGCCCTTAATCCACTCAATCAGGCTATGTACCGAGTTGGATGTCTTTAGATCAGACTGCTGAGAGCTCACAGTTGGGGTCGAATCGTCAGCACTAACCTTATTCGCATCGGTTTCATTCTCAGTCGTTTTACTTGCATCCGACAGTTCAGCACGCACGACTCCTGCTGACACTTGCTCGCGTTGTGCTTCTGTTAGGGTGTTAGCAAATTCATCCAAAGCTTCTTTGACACTCGCCTGTATTTTGGTCGCTGGCATTTCGCTGTCGAAGAGTTCTTTAGCGGTTTTATCAGCCCAGGTCTGCCAACAGATCATCGCCTCAGGGCATTCTCCACTTTCTATCTTCTCTGCGAGGGATCCCGCCAGCATCATACTTTTACCAAATTTGATTGCCTGTATCACAGTAACATCTGGCGAAGTCTGCTCGACGATATCAACACTGACGTTATTGCGGTGCTTATTTGTGGCCAAATCAATCATTTGTGCAAATACCACGATTGCACTAATGAGTGTGATTATCAGATAAAGTGCTTTTAACCGAGATGGGCGACCAGACCGTTTTTCTTTTCGATACTGCCAGCCACAAAACAGTCCCAGGAACACAAATAGCCACTCAGCACCAAACGAAGAGAGAGATGTCACAATGGCAAGATCAACCAGCAAGGCTAATCCTCTGCGAAATGGCGTTGCCAGTGGCGTCCCAATTAATTCAGGAGCAACGCCAAACGCATAGGGCGTGACAATCTGCCTGTTTTCCGGCGTACTCTCTGACTGAACATTAACGGGTTCCGTTTCATATTGAGGCGGTATTTCGCTATGAATATGCTGGTTGTCAGTGGTACTCACGTCCTTGTACTCCTTGTTTTTGTTATTGTTAGCCGGATTTACGACTTAAACATTGAATCCCTTCACTCAAACCGTCAAGGGTTAAGGGAAACATGCGTTGGCTCATAATGTCCTGGATAATCCGAATCGAATGGTAATACGGCCAGTGCTCCTTAGGCTGAGGATTCAGCCAAATAGCACGTTGAAAATGACCGAGCATTCGACGTAACCAGGCTTCACCTGACTCCTTATTCCAGTGTTCAACGCTGCCGCCCGGATAGGTAATTTCATATGGCCCCATGGTGGCATCGCCAACAAAAATCAGTTTGTAATCTGAACCGTATTTGTGAATAACATCCCAAACCGACATTGCCTCGTTATGGCGACGCTGATTATCTTTCCAAACGCCTTCATATACACAGTTATGAAAGTAGAAGTATTCCAGATGCTTAAACTCTGTGTGCACGGCAGAAAACAGTTCTTCACAGACTTTAATATGCGCGTCCATCGAACCGCCAACATCAAAAAACATCAACACTTTTACCGCGTTGTGGCGCTCAGGCACCATATGAATATCAAGTAAGCCAGCATTTCTGGCGGTACCGGCGATGGTGGCATCCATGTCCAGTTCCTCACTGGCACCAGTGCGCGCAAATTTACGCAGTTTCCTCAGTGCAACTTTGATATTTCGGGTACCAAGTTCAACGTCCGTTGATAAATTTCTAAATTCGCGTTTATCCCATACTTTCACGGCTGAAAAGTTGCGATTACCGTCCTGCCCTACCCGAATACCTTCCGGATTATACCCATACGCCCCAAACGGCGAGGTACCGCCAGTACCAATCCATTTATTACCGCCCTCATGACGTTTCTTTTGCTCTTCAAGGCGCTTTTTCAGGGTTTCCATCAATTTATCCAGACCACCCATGGCCTCAATCGCCTTCTTTTCGTCATCACTTAAGTGACGCTCAAAGGTTTTGCGTAACCAGTCATCGGGGAGCGTATTGTCAAACAAGTTGATGGATTGCACACCATCAAAATATTCAGCAAAGGCCTGATCAAATTTATCGTACTGAGATTCATCTTTAACCAATATCACTCGCGATAAGCTGTAGAAATCCTCCAGACTAGCGAAAACAACACCCTGCTCCATGGCCTTAAGCAAATCGAGAAGCTCCCGCAAACTCGCAGGCACCTGATATTTACGCAGAGTAAAAAAGAAATCGACAAGCATTAGCGACGCGCCATAAACGCCAATTTCTCAAACAGATGAATATCCTGTTCGTTCTTCAATAACGCACCATACAAAGGCGGAATACTCTTTTTTCCGTCTTTATTTTGCAGCGCTTCAGGGGGAATATCTTCCGCCACCAGCAATTTTAACCAGTCAATCAACTCAGAGGTTGACGGTTTCTTCTTCAATCCGGGTACGTCACGCAGTTCAAAGAAAGACTCCAACGCCTGTTCTAACAGGGTTTGCTTGAGGTTAGGGAAATGCACATCGACGATACGGCGCATCTCATCTGCATCAGGAAATTGAATGTAATGGAAGAAACAACGACGTAAAAAGGCGTCCGGCAGTTCTTTTTCATTATTTGAGGTAATGATCACTATTGGACGCTGAACAGCTTTCACCGTTTGACGGGTTTCGTAAACGAAAAACTCCATCTTATCCAGTTCCTGGAGTAAGTCGTTGGGAAATTCAATATCCGCTTTATCAATTTCATCAATTAACAGTACCGGGCGCTTATCTGCTTCAAATGCCTGCCAAAGTTTGCCTTTAATAATGTAATTACCAATATCCTGGACTTTGTCGTCACCCAACTGTGAATCACGTAAGCGAGATACGGCATCGTATTCATATAAACCCTGTTGCGCCTTGGTGGTTGATTTAATATGCCACTGGAACAGCTCTGTACCCAAACTTGCAGCGAGTTCTTCTGCCAATAAGGTTTTACCTGTTCCCGGTTCACCTTTGATTAAAAGTGGCTTTTCCAGGGTAATGGCGGCGTTAACGGCCAGCTGTAATTCACGGCTGGCGATATAATTTTCGGTGCCGGTAAATGCCATAAAAATCCTCGCGTTTACGTCAAATGTAAATTATTGCCATATGTTATAGCGAAATAGCACTTTGTTTTTAACAACTTCGCCCTAATTTTAAGGTCTGTGAATGTAAAAATGCGGTTAGCATATACAGCACGCCGGACTCGGTTTCGTGGCAAGTCCTCCGACCTGACACTATAATGCCACAGTTTCGGCCAAACTTATTAAAAAGGAAGCACAATGCAAGTCTTTGAAGATAATTCACTTTCTATCGGCAGAACCCCAATTGTTAAACTAAATCGCGTCACTGGTGGCAACGTATACGCCAAGGTTGAAGCACGTAACCCAAGCTTCAGCGTAAAATGCCGAATTGGCGCAAACATGATTTGGGATGCTGAGAAAAAAGGCATTCTGACCGCAGATAAAGAATTGGTCGAACCGACTAGTGGAAACACAGGTATCGCTTTGGCGTTTGTAGCGGCCTCTCGCGGTTATAAATTAACGCTGACCATGCCAAGCTCTATGAGCTTAGAGCGTCGTAAACTGTTGAAAGCCCTTGGCGCAAATGTGGTACTGACAGAGCCCGCCAAAGGCATGAAAGGTGCCGTAGCGAAAGCTCAGGAAATTGTTGCATCTAACCCTGAAAAGTTTGTGTTGTTGCAACAGTTCGATAACCCTGCCAACCCGGAAATCCATGAGAAAACGACAGGTCCGGAAATCTGGGCAGATATGGATGGCAATATCGACGTGTTCATCGCAGGTGTGGGTACCGGTGGTACGATTACAGGTGTGAGCCGCTACCTGAAAAACACGAAAGGTAAAGCAATTATCTCTGTCGCGGTTGAACCAACTGACTCACCTGTTATTACACAAGCAAAAGCAGGTGAAGAACTGACGCCGGGACCTCACAAAATTCAGGGTATTGGTGCTGGCTTTATCCCAGGCAACCTGGACTTGGACATCGTCGATGCAGTTGAACAGGTTAGCAATGATGATGCAATCGCCATGGCACATCGCTTGATGAAAGAGGAAGGTATCCTGGCCGGTATTTCATCTGGTGCCGCAGTAGTTGCAGCTAAGCGTTGGGCCGAGAAACCAGAAAATGCAGACAAAAACATTGTTGTGATTCTGCCAAGTTCCGCAGAACGCTACCTGAGCAGCCCGTTGTTCGCAGGTGAATTCTCAGACGCAGAAGAAGTGCAATAAACTATCCAGTTATCATTTCGCATATTGGTTATGTGAATTAATAACAAAGTTATAAAAGGGAGGCTCTAAGCCTCCCTTTACTTTTTGTACAATGCCCCTGAAACTTGTAACAGTCATTACAGAAATGGAAGAACTATGCGAATTTTAGGTGTTATCTTTTTAACCTTGCTTGCTCTAAGTGGGTGTAAAAAAGTTGAGCGAGGCGAAGGTGCCGGTCGTTACGGAATGATGACCGACAATACACCGGAATATGCTGCCATGAAGTTTTTCGATAGCATTTATAACGAACAAGATATTGACGACGCACTTCTCTACTGTTCACCGAGAATGCAACGCATTTTAAATAGCTATCACACCCCCAAAAATGTACAACGTCATATACTAAGCCTGAGTTTCGATCAGGTCGAAATCAAACCGGACAGTGACTCCAGCGTGGGCCGCAATGAATACGCCAAAGAAGCCACCGTCGTACTGTTTTTAACCGGCACTTATCAGGGTGATAAAGTTGATGACCTGCGCGCGGTTGAATTGATTCGAATCGATGGAGACTGGAAAGTCGAGCGAATTAAAACCGATAAGTTTCTTTAAGCCAGTCGTTCTGTTCTCTCCTGCCCCAGTATTTTTATTGTTCCTGGGGCAAATTGCTCCCACTCACCATTGATTGACAAAGCAACCCAGCCGGAGGTCTTAATCGAGATGGATTCCCCCGTTAATAGTCTAACCAAATCATCTAATCCCGGGTTATGGCCAACCAGATACACACAATTAAGGTTTACGGGTGTCGCACTGATACAACGTATCAACTGACTGGCATTGGCATCATACAATTCGTCCATTAACCCAAGTACAGATTCATCTGCCCGTATCTGTTCGAGAATTAGCTGGCACGTCGTATAAGTGCGAATGGCAGTCGAACAATAAATACGCTCAGGTTGAGGGAAATGTGCAAGCTGTTCTGCTATGTTGCCTGCTTGCTGGTACCCCCTGGCGTTTAAAGGACGTAACTTATCCTTTAACGGCAATGACCAACTGGATTTAGCATGTCGAATTAAAATCACTGTCTTATGCATGCTTTAGCCTTTCAATTGATGACAAGGTAGCTACGTTACTTTTACACTGGCAACTTTGTCTACAGTCAAAAGGATAACGCGTTGACAACTAAGCTAACTTTCCCGCACTACAGCTGGTTACTGTGCTTCTTCACTGTATTGATTTGGTCGGGAATCTCACCAAAAGATAGCTTTACCTGGTTTCTTGAAGTGGTCCCGGCACTGATTGTACTGCCAATTCTGGTGGTATCTTACAGCGCTTTCCCTTTAACCACGTTAGCGTACGGATTAATTCTGATACATGCCTGTATTCTGATGGTGGGAGGTCATTATACCTACGCAGAAGTCCCCTTGTTTGATTGGATCAAACCCGTGTTTGGCTGGGATCGGAATCATTACGACAAACTTGGGCATTTTGCACAGGGCTTTGTCCCTGTCATCGTAGCTCGGGAGATTCTGCTTAGGCGAAACATCGTCAACGGTAAAGTATGGCTAGGATTTTTATCCATTTGTTTTTGCCTGGCATTCAGTGCATTTTATGAATTAATTGAATGGTGGGTAGCTTTGGCTACAGGTGAGGATGCAGAGGCCTTTTTAGGCACTCAGGGTTACATCTGGGACACTCAGTCAGATATGGGCTTTGCACTGCTTGGCGCCTGTCTCGGCTTATTACTGTTATCTGGCGTCCACAATCGTCAAATAACAGCGCAAATAGCACGCAGCAGCAATGTTTAAATCAACGCAACCGGCTTTGCTCATCATTGATATGCAATTAGCTATAGGAGTGTATGCGCTACAGCATCCCGAATTAGGTTCCCAAAGTCAGCCCGATGCAGAGAACAACGCTGGAAAATTACTCTTGTGTTGGCGGCAGAATGGATGGCCAGTCATTCATATTCGTCATAGTTCTCGCTTTAATAATTCCCCCTATCACGCGAGCCATAAAGGTTATGCCTTTCATCCGAAGGTCTTGCCGTTACGCCATGAAACTGTGATTACCAAGCACGAAAACTGTGGATTTTTACACACGAACTTAGAAGCCTACCTACAGGGTAATCGCATCACCGAACTGATTGTGGCTGGCGTGTTAATCAACCACTCTGTTGATGCGACTATACGGGTTGCCAGTGGTTTAGGCTTCGACGTTACCTTGGTTAACGATGCGACAACCGCATTTGCTATGCCTGACATTAACTTAACTGCACAGCAAGTCCATGATGTATTTGCATCTAATCTTTCTGGCGAATACTGCCAGCTTTCTAACACCTCTGAACTCTGTTACCTGGCGACACAGGTTAATACTCAGGAAACGTTATGACGTCGTTATCCGAAATTTTGCTCTATACCTTTCTTGCCGGAGCATGTATTCCCGTCGGCGCACTGCTCGCGATGGCAGAAAATCTTCGTCCGGGCTGGCTCGAAAATGAACTTAGACACAGCATTATTGCATTTGGTGGCGGGATTTTGCTCGCAGCCGTGGCCCTGGTACTGGTACCTGAAGGAGAAGAATATTTACATCACTCTCCCCTGAGTACGTTAATTTTGATTGCTGGCGGTTTAGCCTTCTTCGCACTGGAAAGCTGGATGGGTCGTAAAAAGCGCGAAAAGCCGCAGCTAATTGCCATGTTACTGGATTACATGCCTGAGTCTGTCGCGTTGGGCGGTGCTTTTGCTCTTGGGGCGAGCAGTGCTCCACTACTCGCCGTGCTGATAGGCTTGCAGAACTTACCGGAAGGATTCAACGCCTTTCGTGAACTTGATGATAAACAGCCGGGTCAGCGCAGAAAGCTCATTACATTTATGGCCATGCTTTCACTAATAGGACCCGTACTCGCCTGGATTGGCTGGGCCTGGTTAACTCAGTACACTCAGCTGCTAGGCTGCATCATGTTGTTCGCATCAGGCGGTATTCTCTATCTGATTTTTCAGGATATCGCCCCACAAGCACATATACGCAAACACTGGGCTCCACCTTTAGGGGCTGTGTTAGGTTTCGCGTTTGCGATGATAGGAAATCAGTTACTTTGCTGATCTATTCGCAAACCACAAAGCATTATCCCTGATATAACGCCAACTCAGCCAGGCGAATAGTAAGGTCACAGCCACCCCCACCGGCAGAAATGCTACCCCTAGCACTTCCCGGTATTTTTTCGCCCAGAATAATGCAAAAAAACCATGACAGGTCATGACGATCATCATCCACATCAATAAGTTTTTCGCCCAAGTCTGATGTTGAAAACCATACCAGGCGAGGTTCGCGAACATCAAAGTAGGCAAAAGTAACAATGTAGGAATAATGAAATGACGTCCGATGATAAACGTCTGTAAGACTGCGAGCCCACCCACCAGGGTCAGTAGAACGGCTATCCATTCACCGCTATAAGCGAAATTTAGTTTATTTTTCATTTTGTTAGTCTCGATTCCCAAATATGTTTGCGAGTTTCCAGACTAACCTTCCGAACAATAAAACACCAGCAACAGCTAGGCAGTTTCCAATGCGTCACTGTCCCAATAGTAAACGCTGCCGTTATCGCTGCCCCCCAAGACTTTCTTTCCGTCCTGACTTAATACCATGGGCCAGTTCATTCGCTGGGTATGAAAATGCCAGCGCTGACATCCGGTACCAGCATCAAACAAATAGAAGTTTCCTGGTGAATCACCAGACGCGATAATCACATCGCTTCCCGGCAGACCATCTGTTGCTGTAACTAGGGTTGCCTCTCTGTCGAGACTTACGCCAGGATTCACACTGTATGCAAGGCGTCGTCCCCATAGCATGGTTGGCATTGGATAACGCCCTCTGCCCGGGTTATGCAAATGATCTTTTAGCACATACAAAAACCCCTGTTCCTGGGTACTGCTGCTTTGAAATGGATGCATTCCCTGCCAATAGCTTTGTGGCGAGCGAATATTTGCGCCACAGGCAACCACCAGTGCGGGTTCAGATGTGAGCGTAATAGCCAGGCCATAAGCCCGATACAAACCAGTTTTTTGCGGTAGATATCGCCAAAGAGGCCCCTCAATATGGTTATCGCAAAATGCAGCACAACTACCATCTTGCATTGAAGCAGCCCAGTATGAACCATCATGAGTGATAGCAACGCGCATCACACCACTGTCTAACTGGTCAGCACGTTTCAATTTAAGGGTACTGTCGACGTCAAAACAAAAAACACAACCTACTTGTAGGTCGTAGTTAATGCCGGCAACAACGGCTCTTGAACCATCTGTACTAAACGCACAGCTTTTACTGTAAAACTGGTTGGTTTCATTCAAACATAAAGGATACTCGTCAACGAGCTGATAACGCTTGTCTTGCGCCTGGAAATAGAGCCTGACGCGACCGTTAAAAACCACCAGCAAACGGTCACCGGTTTGATTGAGTGCAACCTGATTGACCCTCGCTGGCAGTATTTCGTCTAACAGCAAACGACCATGGTTAAAGATGTCATAAACCTGCAAAAATCCTTGCTGCGCATCGGTTTTTCCGCCAGCGGCACCAATATGACCATTGCCACTTAGCGCAACCCAGAATACGCCTTCGCGGCTCATATCACCGCCCACTTCAACTTGCCAGGCAGGTTGTTGTTTACCCAAATGACAGCCAACTAACATGTTCCCCTGACCGCTTTCGCTGGCCGTGCCGTATAAGCAAACATGGCCATCATCAGACAATGCGACAGAATTAATTTGATAATCAGCAACTGGAGTATGACTCCATAACGGACGGGAACGATATCTTGGTTCGGCGATCATGGGAAATCCTTAACGCAGCGTATCGAAGTCCACCTTTTTTGAGCAGTGGATTCATTTTTATAAGGCGGGTTAACGTTACCATGTCAGCGCAAAAAATCGGGCACATCTAAGGTATGGCGATCACATACCAGGAATTATCTTTACTACCCTAATATATTGAAATTTATCATTTAATGATTACGTCGAATCCTACGCTACAGACATTAATGGCAGAGCTAAATGCATTACCATCCCAAATGCGTACGCACATAATCTTCCAATAAGGCCGCATTTTGCTGTTGTTGTTTTACGCGTGGATGCGCTTTGTAGCCATTAAAAGGCAAGACCAACAGCCCGAGGTTAGTGTCTTTGTCCTGGTCCATTAACCGAGACACAGCCTGCTTTATGTATCCTGGCCAAGGCGATGAAGGGCGCGTTGCATCCATACTGCCCAGTGCACACAGAATATGTGCCTTTGGATAGCGTTGTCGGATGCTGCGCACAAATGTCATATAGGCATCTATTATCGTCTCGGGCGTGGGTGTAGGATTGATACGCCTGGTATCCTGAATCAACCAACTGTCATTTTGAAACAAGTTAATGACCACCAGCTCGGGGGTCCATTGTGAAAAATTCCACTGACTATGGTTGTCGCCTACGGCACTTAACTGATCAAAGAAATCCGGCATGGTAAAGTCAAACCAGCTCACCAAAATACCAATGCCACTTTGAGAGATCGTATGAAGTTCCGCGTCTAATGCCCTTGCACTAATGGAACCCCATGCAAGGTAATTGTTTTTTTCACTCAGCTGATTATCTTTACCGTTAATTGCCGCTTCATTGCCCATCCCACTGGTAATGGAATCACCGTATATTTCTATTTTGTGCTTCGGTTTTGGTGGCGCAGTTAACAAGTTAGCGTCAGCCAATTCAAGCCCCAGGAATTCTGTGTCCCCCTCTTCTCCCTCTGTTCGTTTATAAATTTCAACTTCGTGCCCCCCTTCACCTAAGGTTTCAGAAATCCAATAGTTATGACGTCCTGGCTTAGCTTCAATCACGTAGGGATAATCATCGTTGCCATCGACGATAACGTTAAAGTAGTTCTTACCTTTACTGTCATTTAACCAGACCGTTAATGAAGTACCACTAAATCGTGCTTTTATGCTGGTGCCTGGCCAGCTTAACACCGGTTTTTCAGGCTGGCTAAAATCTATCCTGCCGCTATAAACGAAACCTGTATTGGTCGGCAATACATTAGGTTCAGCCTCAACACAACTGCTCAGCCAAATACTGAAGGACACAAAGAATAAGCGCTTAATTAACGTCATCTGATTTTCTTCCATGTAAAAACATGGTCAGACTAATGGGATCACTGGTTAAAATAAACGCCGTTAACGCTCAATTTCCAGATAAGAATATCCTGACGCATACAGAAGCTGATGAAAGCCACTGTCAACTGTCTATTTTTCCACCACACACTACTGCTATCCTGATATCCTTCATGTATAATCCGCCGACTTTTTCCAGCCCCCTGTTATAGGTTGTCGGGGCGGATGGCAAATCACCAGCGAGAGACCATGACAGTAGAGACATTTGATCCTAAACAGACCACTACCTTAGAAACGCCAGTTAAAACGCTGGAAGCCAATAAGCCACAAGGGCCATCTAATGGTTCACGCATTGGCTTTGTGAGTTTGGGTTGCCCAAAAAATCTGGTGGATTCTGAGCGAATCCTGACCCAACTTCGCACTGAAGGGTATGACGTTGTGCCAAGTTATGATGATGCCGATCTGGTCATCGTCAATACATGTGGGTTTATCGACACTGCTGTTCAGGAGTCTCTGGATACCATAGGTGAAGCACTGGCAGAAAATGGTAAGGTGATTGTTACAGGTTGTCTTGGTGTAAAAGAAGACGAAATTCGCGAAGTTCACCCAAATGTACTGGCCATTACCGGCCCTCATGCCTATGAAGCCGTAGTAGAACAAGTGCATGATCACTTGCCACGCCCTGAACATAATCCGTTTCAGCAACTGGTACCTGATCACGGCGTTAAACTGACTCCTCGTCACTATGCCTATCTAAAAATCTCTGAAGGCTGTAACCATAGATGCAGTTTCTGCATCATCCCATCCATGCGTGGCGATCTGGTTAGCCGACCAATCGGTGAAATTCTGGACGAGGCAAAACGTCTAAAAGATGCCGGAGTTAAAGAGTTACTGGTGATTTCACAGGATACCAGCGCTTACGGTGTAGATACCAAACACCAAACGGGCTTCTGGGACGGTATGCCGGTTAAAACCGACATGGTGGGCCTATGTAAAAAGCTCGGAGAAATGGGTATCTGGGTGCGTCTGCACTACGTTTATCCTTACCCATCGGTAGATAAAGTCATCCCATTAATGGCGGAAGGTAAAGTTCTGCCTTATCTGGATATTCCATTACAACATGCCAGCCCACGTATTTTGAAACTGATGAAGCGCCCTGCGGCAGCTGAACGTACGCTTGATCGTATTAAAGCCTGGCGTGAAATCTGTCCCGAACTGATTATTCGTTCAACGTTTATTGTTGGCTTCCCGGGTGAAACTGAGGAAGACTTCCAAATGTTGCTCGACTTCCTGGAAGAAGCACAACTTGACCGCGTCGGCTGTTTTAAATATTCCGATGTTGAAGGTGCAACTGCAAATGATTTGCCCGACCCGGTTAGCGAAGAAGTCAAAGAGCAGCGCTTTGCACGCTTTATGGCGCGTCAGGCACGTATCAGCGCAGCGAAACTTCAGGCTAAAATTGGGCTTGAGTACCAAATCATCATTGATGAAGTCACCACTGAAGGTGCTGTAGGCAGATGTTACGCAGACGCACCAGAGATCGACGGTAATGTGCATCTAACCGACGAATTTGACGTACAGCCTGGTGATGTTATCTGGGGCCAAATCATTCACGCCGATGAACACGATCTATGGGCGGTTAAAGTGGATGACGATGAAGAATATGAAGAAGAGGAACAAGGCGAATAATGCTTTAGCTCTCAAAAGGCCCGTTTAGACGGGCTTTTTTATGCCTCTTCGGGCTATACGCACACCGTTACACTACGCTTTTAAACACAAGTGTTTAGAAGGAAAGAATATGGTACTGGATCTCGGCGCATTTTCATTAAGTCTGGCGGTCAAAGATATACACGCTTCCTACGATTTTTATCAAAAACTTGGCTTTGACATGATTGCCGGTGATATTGATGAAAAATGGCTGATATTGCAGCACCAACAACATGTTATCGGTCTGTTTGAAGGCATGCTCGAACGCAATGTATTAACCTTCAACCCAGGCTGGGACCAGCAGGGGCAGCGGTTACCTGCTTTTAACGACATTCGCCAAATTCAGGCGCATCTGTTACGACAAGGGCTTCACTTACTTCACCCGGTAGACCTTCATAGCCATGGGCCTGCCAGTTGTATGCTGGAGGATCCCGATGGAAACCCCATCTTAATCGACCAGCATATTTAAAAAATGTCATCGTTATCTTGGCTGGTCGTCTGATTGTGTATTTTGCATTTGTTCGTTGTTACTGGTTGATTCAGGTAACAATTCAGGATTCAGTACATAAATTGCAATAGCACTAACAGACTTATTGTTAATTGGCATACTTAAACCAATGCCGACACCCACATTTCGACCTGATACGCCAGTACCTGATCCAAAAGATCCTGTTACTTCATCTGTGCTTCGGGTAATTAATACGCCATTCGCGCCCAAGTCTGCGGCTTCCTGTTTGAGCCGATTAATCGCTACCTCAATCATGCCTTCATCACTAAAACTCAACGAATTTCTGCTACTGGCCTTTAACAATGCTATTTGTTCATACTCTGCGGGTTGTTGACGGTAGACCTCAACTTCAGATACAGGAATCTTGCCTCTGGCCTCGCCAATCATAATATGTGAGGTGGAGGAACAAGCCGATACAAATACGATCATTAACGCAATCTGGCTAATCCTGGCTTTAGATATCAGCATAATTTACACCTCACTTTTTCAATACATTGACAGTTTTAGCATACTCTATGGATAGCTTTTAGGGCGAAAAATTCCATAAAAAAGGCGCTGTATATACAGCGCCAAATAGGTGTTACACGCCAGTGTAACGGGAGTTTCCACTAAGCAAGAACATCACACATCCCTATGTCTCGATAAGTGGTGAGGAAAAAGGTTTTTCATGCAAATAAGCTGAATTTTCTTTGGCAATACGAGCCACTGCTGCCTGCAGCGCCTCAAGCAAGGATGGATAAACATTACGGCTGTCGTGCAAAGCATTGATGCCATTTAGCACGGTTTGCACCTTGCCATTAGCCCCACAGATCAAAAGTTCACGGCCAGATAGCTTGGCATCGCTGGCGACGGTTTCAACTGCCATCGCTGCCGATACATCGACTACTGGTACACGACTAAAATCCAGAATGAGTACGCGAGAACCGGGCTTCACCTGATCTCTGACGTGATGGCCGACATCTGCGGCAGCACCGAAACTCAGCGGGCCACCGAAACTGAAAATACTGATCTTACCCTGCCCCTGGATCAATAGGGCGTTTTCCTGCGGATCATTCAGTGTATCCGGGATTTTCTTCAGTTCTTCGATTTGTAACTGGGCAACTTGTCTTACGTAAGCCAGCGCAGCTAAGACTACACCCACTCCAACAGCGGTAATGAGATCCACAAACACAGTTAACCCAAGCACCAATAACATCAGAGCAAAGTCCCAGCGAGGGCCGTTGTGGGCGCGCTTTAGATAACTCCAGTCAATAATATCTAAACCGACTTTAACCAAAATCCCTGCCAACACGGCATGAGGGATATTAGCGGCTAAAGGACTAAGCCCCAACACGACAGCCACTAACACCAGTGAATGGGTCATACCTGAGATGCGTTCTTTACCACCGCTACGAATATTCACCACAGTGCGCATGGTTGCACCTGCCCCCGCTATACCGCCGATAAGACCCGCAACGGTATTCCCAATACCCTGGCCAATCAGTTCTTTATTACTGTCATGGCGGGTTCGGGTCATGTTATCTGCTACCAGTGACGTTAACAGGCTATCTATAGACCCCAATACTGCCAGAATAAACGCGGCTTCGAGTACCAACAATAAGTGGCTTTGCTCATACACCGGTAAATGTAGGCTTGGCAAACCCGTTGGGATCTCACCTAACACTGGTACGTTATTCATACCAAACGCCACTATTGTACCAACGATCAACGCGACCAACGGACCGGGAATATACTTAGCCAGATTTGCGGGCCATTTATAGGCAATAACTAACGTACCTACACCCAGCACCAAGGTTGCGAAATTTATATCGGCTAACGCAGTGGGCAAATAGCTTAGTGCGCCTAGTGTACCTCCAGGCGGCTCATGCCCCAGCAAACGACCCGCCTGTAAAATAATAATGATGGCACCTATTCCCGACATAAAACCGGAAATCACCGGATAAGGTACCAAACGAATATACTGGCCCACTCCCAAGAAGCCGAACACAATCTGAAATAGTCCCGCGAGAATAACCGCAGTAAAAATCAGTTCGGCATTTCCAGATAAACTGGCAAATAATCCAGCCAGCACAACGACCATGGGGCCAGTTGGACCGGATATCTGCGAAGGTGTGCCGCCAAATAGTGCAGCGAAAAAGCCTACGGCTATGGCGCCGTAAAGGCCTGCCATTGGACCAAGACCAGACGCAACGCCCAGGGCCAGTGCGAGGGGCAACGCGACAATACCTGCGGTTATCCCCCCAGTTAGGTCACCACGTAAATTGGTTACATCTAGTCTCATCTTGCTCTCCTTTACCGCCGACTTACTTCACTGACAGACTTTCTTCCGCGTAAGCTTTATCCATTTCAGTAAACTCACGGCTCGTTTCGTCGTAACACATGATTTTGCCGCTGGCGATGTGATATACCCAACCGTGAAGCTTAATCTGACCGGTCGCTAATTTGGCCGCGACAGAGGGATGGGTGCGAATATGTTGTAATTGCTGCAGCACGTTTTCCTCAGTAACCTGCTCTACGTGCTCTGCACCAAGTGAAGTACAGCCACATTTTTCCTTCACGACTTCCGTGGCGGAACGGCAATGCCCCAACCACTCTTTAACGTGTGGCAATCCTTCCAAACCTTCAGGGTTAATTGCCCCTTTCATCGCCCCGCAGTCTGTATGTCCGCATATCACGATATGGCTGACGCCCAGAGCAGCAACAGCAAATTCAATCGATGCTGTCATGCCACCGGTTTCATTGCTGTGAGGCGGTACGATATTGCCTGCATTTCGGCAGATGAAAAGCTCACCTGGTTCAGTTTGTGTGACTAAATTAGGGTCGATTCGTGAGTCAGCACAGGTGATAAAAAGCACTTCGGGATTCTGACCATTAGCCAGTTTCTTAAATGCGGCCTTTTTGCCTGGAAATACTTCACGTTGGAATTTGGCTACGCCGGAAATTACGTGGTCCATAATCATCGCTCCTGTTCGGTTAGTTGATTGGAAAAATCAGTTGCCTGTAAGGCAGGATTAGATTGAGTGTCTACTGATAGACACATAGAAATAAATGCAAGTTCGTGATAGATTATCGCTATCAAAATTTAATTACCATACTTAACGTGGTCTGTAGGCGTACAACACTATGTCTTTGAATACTAAATTGCCTTCATTTAATCAGCTCAAATACTTTGTCACAGTGGCTAAGCATTTGAGTTATCGTCGTGCAGCTCAGGTATTAGGCATCAGTCAGCCTACTCTCACCAGTCAAATCAATGCGCTCGAAAACAGTATGGGCGTTGTGCTTTTCGAACGCTCGCGCAGTGGTACCTTGCTCTCGGCACAGGGACGCTCGTTGCTCGAAAGCGCCGAAGATGTCCTGCATGCCTGCATGCGATTAGAAGAAGCTGCGCGAGACCTTGCTGACGGGCCCCAAACGACCTATCGACTGGGTATTCCGCCAACGCTTGGCCCTTACTTGCTGCCCCATATTTTACCGGTGCTACACAAACGCTATGCCAAATTAAAATTTTACGTAAGAGAAGATGCGCCCAAGCATCTGGAACAAGGGTTAATCAACGGCGAGTACGATCTGATCCTGTCGCCATCATCCACTATTTCGTCACACTTAGTGGTCGAACCCCTGTTCATCGAACCATTAAAATTTGTAGTCGCCAGCGACCACAGACTAGCGGGTCAGGCGTTCGTTCAGCCATCTGATATTCGTGGCGAAAAGGTGCTAACGCTGCAAGACACTCACCACTTCCATCACCAGGTACAGGAAATCTGTGCCCTTCTCGATGCAGATTTACAACGAGACTATGAAGGCACCAGTTTAGATACGTTACGTCAGATGGTGGTGATGGGAATGGGCGTGGCGTTTTTACCCGGTCTTTACATCCATTCAGAACTGCACAAACCTGAGGCCCTGCATGTATGCGAACTGGCTGAAATGCCGATAAAACGTCAACATGCATTGGCGTGGCGAAATACCTCACCTAGCCGAGTATTTTTCAGAGAACTGACCAGTGAGATAAAATTACTGGTGAAAGAGCGATTAGGCGATGTAGTGAACGTTCAGTAACACCTATCTTTCACAGTATGGCGACGGAAACTCAGGATATTTCTGGTTTTCGTCTTATTTTGCTGTGGGATTGAACGTGAAAATCGTCAATCGCTGGCCTTTCTCATTATCAATGCCTGCAAAATAAAACGAATGAGGAACTTGCTTGCGCAGCTTTCAAATAAGCAACCCTAAGGCAATAGAACCTTTGCCCCTGCTCAGGGCACAAAAATGTTCTCATCAAACAGCAAAAAGGCCGGTTTAAAACCGGCCTCTTTCTATTTTCTAGCTACATTAACCGCACTTAGCGTTTGATGGCGACTTGGGGACGGCCAGGTACACTCCACTCTACATGGAACTTCTTACCTTCAGGTTTATCAGTACGCTCATAAGTATGCGCGCCGAAGTAATCACGCTGGCCTTGTAAAAGGTTAGCCGGCAAGGTTTCACTTCGATAAGAATCGTAATAGTTTAGCGCGGAAGAGAAACCGCCACACGGGATCCCCATAAGCGTGGCATTGGCAATTGCACGACGCCAGTTACCCTGATACTTAGTGATTTGCTCCGCAAAATAAGGCGCCAACAACAGGTTAGTCAGGCTTTCGTTTTGCTCATAAGCTTCAGTAATCGATTGCAGGAATGAGGCACGAATAATACAGCCAGCACGCCAAATTTTAGCAATACCAGCGAAATCCAGTTTCCAGCCCTGCTCTTTTGATGCCATGTCCATTAACTGAAAACCCTGGGCGTAGGCACAGATCTTAGAGCAATACAGCGCATCATGTAAGGCTTCAATGGCGGCCTGCTTATCAGCATCGTTTAAGCTGCTGCGCTCTGGACCCGATAGAATCTGACTTGCCGCAACGCGTTCTTTCTTAAGACTGGAAATACTACGGGCAAATACCGCCTGGGTGATCGTTTGTGCCGGGCTACCGACTTGCAGAGCACCAACGGCAGTCCACAGTCCAGTACCTTTTTGACCAGCTCGGTCCAGAATAACATCAACCAGAGCTTTACCGGTTTCTGCATCCTGCATTTCCAACACTTCTGCGCTGATTTCGATCAGATAGCTATTTAGCAAGCCCTGATTCCACGCGCGGAATGTTGCTGCGATTTCAGCTGGCTCCATCGCCAGTCCATCACGCATAATTTGGTAGGCTTCACAGATAAGCTGCATATCCGCGTATTCGATACCGTTATGCACCATTTTTACATAGTGACCAGCACCAACTGGACCAATATATGTCGCACACGGTTCACCTTCTTTAACTGGTTTACCTGGCGTAAATGATTCAATTGGCTTACCAGTCTGAGGATCGACTTTGGCAGCAACCGCCTTCCAAACGGGTTCAATACGAGTCCAGGCATAAGGATCGCCTGACGGCATTAGCGATGGGCCAAAACGGGCGCCGACTTCGCCTCCTGACACGGCAGTAGAGAAAAAGATAAACTTGCCTTTGTAGCGTGCTTCACGTTCCAGAGAATCAGTCCACAAACTATTGCCGGTATCTACAACGATATCATCAGCACCAATACCCGCATCGATAAGATGACGACTGACATGATCAACGGGTTCACCGGCAGGTACCGACAAAATGATCAAACGAGGGGTAGATAATTTATTCAGTAATTCGGTATAAGAGCGACAGGCTACAACACGAGCAGGCTGGTCACCTCTTTCCTCATTGTCTTGCTGGATAATGGCGTCTATTTTTGACTGATCCAGATCGAAACACGCGATCTTGTAACCATTATCTGCCAGGTTCAACGTCAGGTTTTTACCCATCACACCCAGGCCAATAAAGCCGATATCACACAATGAGTTTTCTTTGGTCATTCACTAATCCTACTGTTTTGCCGGGGCTGCTTTGCAGTTGGAGGCGGATTATACACTTCCTGACATCTTAAACTAGGGGCGATAAGCCTTTTCTCTTGATTTTTATGACGATTTGAATTATTGACCAATTAGTCAATTTTCAATAAGTTAGGATTGATGATAAATGCATCAGAGGCTGCTTAATTCCAGCTCAAATCCGCGCAAAAATCGCCAGTTAGGCAACGGCGTGACATCTCAGCACACACAAACTTTTTTGTGCTAGGAGATACATATTTGCAACACGAGTGGATTGTAATTGCGAAATTTTGGCCAGGCTGGTATCCAGCACCAAAGACCACTGACTGCCAGATTCTTGCAATGGCAAACTAAATTTAATTTCGTGATCACTGGCGTTAAACATTAGCAACCAGTGTTCATGATCCGCATGATGAACATCGCTACTGCCTTTTAGTTCAACTGCAAAAGCCTGGTTATCATAGTCGTGCCAGTCATCTTCAACCTTTCGACATCCATCCGGACGATACCACTGAACTTTATCGACGTTAAAACCACGATTGTAGTGATCATCGGGTAAAGACAACTGGCGCAATAGTTTGCTGTCTTTGCGCAACTGAATACAATAGCGACAGAAATCAAGAAAATCCTGCTTGCGCTCATTCAGCTTCCACTGATACCAATTAATCTCGTTATCCTGGCAATAGGCATTGTTATTCCCTTGCTGAGTGCGGCTTAATTCATCCCCACCCAAAACATGCGGAATCCCCTGAGAAAACATCAGCGTCGCGAAAAAATTGCGTTTTTGGCGTTCACGAATGGAAAGGATATGATTGTCCTGGGTATCGCCTTCAACGCCATAATTAGCGGACAGATTATGGCTATGGCCATCGCGGTTTTGCTCGCCATTTGCTTCATTATGGCGTTCCGCGTAACTGACTAAATCCTGCAACGTAAAGCCGTCGTGATAAGTGATAAAATTCACGGAAGATAGAATTGAGCGCTGGCTTTTCGGAAACACATCCCGGGATCCGAGTAAACGGGTTGCGAAGTCTCCGGTCAGTCCTTTATCGCCTCGCCAAAACGCCCGCACCGTATCGCGATATTTATCGTTGCATTCGCTCCAGTTGGAAGGAAACTGCCCGAGTCGATAACCACCGTGACCAATATCCCATGGCTCAGCAATGAGCTTAATATCCTGCATCACAGGATCCTGGCGCAAGGTACGGAAAAATCCCGCCAGTGTTGAAAACTCATGAGGGTCGCGGCCCAGGCTGGCAGCCAAATCAAATCTGAAACCATCGACTCCCATTTCCTGAACCCAGTAACGCAACGCGTCCATTACCAGTTTCATCACCGATGGAAAAGCGACATTAACACTATTACCACAGCCCGAATTATTCACATATCGACTGTAATCAATGGCACCGAACTCGTTGCGTTCAAACAGGTAAAACGCACTGTTATCCAAGCCTCTGAACGACAGTGTCGGCCCCCCTACACCACCTTCGGCAGTATGGTTAAACACAACGTCAAGGATCACTTCAATGCCGGCATTATGCAGACAGCGCACCATGGTTTTAAACTCCGCGATGGGGTTCTCACAGGCGTAACGGGGATCCGGTGCAAAAAAACTAATGGGGTTGTATCCCCAATAGTTCGTTAATTTTTTATTTGAGATAAATGGCTCAGGCATAAATGCCATGACCGGCATAAACTGGACTGCGGTAATGCCGAGTTGCTGAAGATGTTCGATTACCTCAGGCTGGCATACGCCCAGATATGTTCCCTGTAAATGCTCAGGAACCTCAGGATGCAACTTTGTTAACCCTCGGACATGCGCCTCATAAATGATTAACTCGTCCAGCTCATAACCAGGATGATTATGGCTTTCTGAGAAGGTTTTAGTGCGCTCGGTCACCACGCATTTGGGCACCATAAACTGGCTGTCACCTTCGTATTGACGGGCATTCCAGATCGCGGGGCGGTTAAGTTGTTTGGCATAGGGATCGATTAGCAGTTTTTGCTTATCAAACTGTCGGCCACTGTAGGGTAAGTTTTCACCGTCAATACGATAACCATACAACTGGCCAGCCCAAACACCGGTAAGATGGCCATGCCAGACTTTACCGGTTTTGGCCTCTAATGGTATTTCTGCGATGGTTTCTTCTGTATCCGGATGGAATAAGCACAGAATGACACTGTTGGCATCCGGAACCTGAATTGCAAAGTTACAGCCGCTACCATCTGGACAGGGACCTAGTGGCTGAGGTTTACCCGAACTCAGTTGGTAGCGAGGTGACATATAGGCTTATTCCTGATGCAAAATAAAAAGGGTTGCTAACGGTGGCAAGGTCAATTCTATTGACCAATCACGACCATTCCAGCTTACCTGTTGTGCTTCTGCTTGCGCAACTATATCAAAACCACTCCCCCAAAAATCGCGATGGTCTGTATTTAAGACCACACGGTATTTTCCAGGGTCTAGCACGCCCATACGAAAGCCTTCTCTGGGAACCGGAGTAAAATTACTGATGGCATACACTTTTTGTTTACCGCTTGCTGACTTGCGTACGAGTGACAAAATACTCTGTTGATCGTTTTGATGGTCTATCCATTCAAAACCCTTTGCATCATGGTCAGTCTCATACAAGGCCGGAGTATGGGTGTACAACTGGTTGAGCTGACGATACAGACGCTGAATGCCAGCATGCTTATCGTATTGCAACAAATGCCAGTCGACCGAACCATCATGGTTCCACTCGGAGGATTGGCCCAGTTCATTCCCCATAAAATTTAGCTTTTTCCCCGGATGAGCAAACATAAAACCAGCGTAACAACGATGATTTGCCGCCTGTTGCCATTCATCTCCGGGCATTTTATATAACAATGACCCTTTGCCATGAACGACTTCATCGTGGGAAATTGGCAAAATGAAATTCTCGGTAAAGGAGTACACCATACTGAAGGTAATTTCATTGTGATGGTAAGTTCGATAAGCCGGATCTTTAGCAATGTAATGAAGCGAATCATGCATCCAGCCCATATTCCATTTAAACCCAAAGCCCAAACCACCTTCAGATACAGGTCGTGACACGCCTGGGAAAGACGTCGATTCTTCGGCAATGGTCATGGCCTGTGGAAACTGTGCGTATACCTCACTGTTCATCCATTGCAACAAGCTGATGGCTTCGTAATTCTCATTCCCCCCGTCTACGTTAGGGATCCATTCACCTTCGTTGCGCGAATAATCGAGGTACAACATAGACGCAACCGCATCCACCCGTAAGCCATCGACATGAAATTTATCAATCCAGTAAAGGGCATTAGCGACCAGAAACTGACGTACCGTGTCCTTACCGAAATCGTAAATACAGGAATTCCAGTCAGGATGCCACCCACGACGCGGGTCTTCATATTCGTATACACAGCTGCCATCAAATCGCGCCAGGCCGTGGGGGTCCTCAGGAAAATGCGCCGGTACCCAATCTATAATAATCCCTATGTTGGCCTGATGGCAGGCATCAACAAAGGCTTTAAATTCGTCTGGGTTGCCAAAGCGGCTTGTCGGCGCGAAGAGTCCGACCGGCTGATATCCCCATGAACCGTCAAACGGATGTTCCGAAACGGGTAATACTTCAAGGTGGGTATACCCCATTTCCTTAACATACGGGAGCAAATCATCCGCTAATTCTGCATAGCTTAGATAACGTTTATCCGCGTTTGCGTCCGGGCGTTTCCACGAACCTAAATGCACCTCGTAAATGCTCATAGGCTGTTTGTATTTATTCGCCTTCGCCTGCTTTTTCTGCCAATTGGCATCTTGCCATTTGTAAACAGCATGATCATAAACCACCGACGCATGGGACGGGTATTGCTCGGCATAAAAACCCACAGGATCAGCTTTGTGCGGTAACTCATGGCCATTATTGGCTAAAATCCGATATTTGTATCGAGCTCCCGCCCTAATTCCAGGTACGAATAGCACCCAGTAGCCGAGGCTGGTGCGCTGCATCGGCAGACAGGATGCATCCCAGTAATTAAAATCACCAATTAGCGAAACTGCATGAGCGTTTGGCGCAAATACCGCAAAGCGCGTTCCCTCAATCACATCGCCATGTTCAGGTGTGACACTCACTAACTGCGCACCTAGCTGCTGATAGACATTTTGAGGCTTATGATCCACATAATGCACCGCATGGTAGGCTTCCTGCACAAACTGATAAGGGTCTGTGATTTCTGTCTCGCCTTCTGGATAGGTCACTTTAAGGCGATAAATCACCTGACTGTCCGTCGAGAATTCACCATGAAAATACGGATGTTTTTCATCTTTGGTCAGTGTAACTAATGGCGAATGATGAGCATAATCCAGCACGGTTACGGCTATCGCACCAGGCAACCAGACATTAATATGTTGCTTACGCAGGTTGGAATCGAAAGAAGGGCCAAGAACTTCGAAAGGGTTGGAACAAGAAGCGTCCACAAACTGTTGTAACTGCATACTTATTTTGCCTTGTATAAAAAAACGCGACCTAAGTGGCAATCTTAAGTCGCGTTACTGATCTTAGCGGCTGGCCTGTTTTCTTAACGAAGTCAGGTCACCGGCTAATTGCTTGATCTCTGGATCCGTGAAAATCTGTTCCAGATTGCGGCTTAGCTTACGTTGCCAGTTAGGATATTCATCGAATGTGCCTGGCACATTCACAGGTTTATCCATTTGTAACCAATCTTCTAGCTGCAGACTTAACAAGGCACTGGAACCGCTTGCCATATGTTTCTGCATCCCGAAATTTAGCGCTTGATTCATTCCGGTGTAATTAACATCTCGCCCTACTTCGCCAGAAACAGACCCATGTCCGTGCAGGCTGTTCAAAATCTCCTGCTTATTCTCGTGACGACTGGTGTACAGGGTCGATAGAATTTCTTCCGTTGGGTACAAGCCCAAGTCTTTACCTAACTCGAGATCCAGACAATGCCAATATCCAATCAGGGTCGGCATATCATGGGTCGTCAATGTTGCCATCGACTGGATCGGATAATGGGCAGGAGAGAAGAAACCACCGTCTTCAGCCTGCTCAAAGAAAAATACCCGATATGAGTAAACGCCGTTTTCAGCTAATTTCTCACGGATCTCTTCTGGTACTGTACCTAAATCTTCGCCAATAACAAGACTTTGATTTCTATGGCTTTCCAGCGCCAAAATGCCGAGCAAATCATCAACTGGATAATAAACATAGCCACCATTCTTAGCATTGTCTCCTTTGACCACCCACCACAGACGTAATAACGCCATAACATGGTCGATACGCAATGCACCCGTCGCATGCATATTTGAGGCGAACAAATCGATAATTGGCTGATAAGCTTGCTGATACAGCTCTTCAGGATCCATTGGGGGCAGCCCCCAGTTTTGCCCCAGAGGACCCAATATATCAGGTGGAGCGCCAACACTGGCTTCTGTGATATACAAGTCTTTGTTGCCCCAGATTTCTGCACTGCCTTCACTCACACCCACTGCCAGATCACGGTACAGACCAATACACATGGCTTTATCACGTGCTAACTGATTTACGGCTTCCAATTGAAGTGCGGCCTGCCATTGCAGGAACAAGAAGAACTTAATACGCTCAGCATGAGACGTTTTAAATGCCTCTACGGCAGGATTATGAAACTCTGAGAACTCCTCAGGAAACACAGGCCATCCCCAGGAAGGCTTGCCTTCTGCAGCGAGATGCTCTTGCAGTGCGTCATATACCGCGAGCATTTCCAGGCTTTCACCGCCTTCAGCAACAAACGCCTTGAAGGCTTTATTTTGCTTTGTATTCTTGCTCAGATACTTGGCGTTAAATACGTCAAAAACGGCACTTAACGCTGCCAGTTTCAACGATGTAACGGTTTCATAATCTACCCAATCAGCACTGCGCGCTTTTTCCAGGTCAGTTTGAAACTGATCGCTGTTTACCAAAGTTTGGACAGACGCATCTGAGTATCCGTCAATATTTGTTACATCGAGATAAACGATATTCAACCAGCGGCGAGAGGATGGTCCGTATGGGCTGCAAGATTTCGGATTCGCCGGGTACAGTGCATGAATGGGGTTCAACCCAATAAAATCTGCGCCTTGAGCTGCGGATTGTGCTACCAGGTAGGCCAAATCGGAAAAGTCTCCAATACCCCAGTTCTTTTCACTGCGAATGCAATATAACTGGACGCTTAATCCCCAGATTTTGTTGCCCTGTAGGATTCGTTCAGGATGGAAACAAGCTTTTGGCGCAACAATTAATCGCATCACTGCGACATCATTCCCGTCTTGATCCTGTAACGCCAAATTATGATAACCAAGCGGTAAGTCCTGAGTTAATGGCAGAACATATTCCTGAAACTCAACATCTTCAATATGTGCTACATTTACTAACTCACCGTCAGCTGGCGTAAAAGGCTGCTGTAGCTGTTCACCTTGCTCGGTCACGATGGATAGAGTTAACGCATTGTTAACAGCAGAAATAGGGAAACGCACCGGCAGATACCATTCATCCCCCTGACGCACCACTAATACAGGGTTTAACGGTTCTGACCATTTGTCCTGCAGTAGTGTATCAAGTTGCTGTTGCATCGCATCGGCATTGTCGATGGAATAACCCATCGCTTTTAAAAGCTTTTGCTTACTTTCTGTTTTAATTTCAGCCGGATTGCCCCAGGCATCCGTGTAATGGGATTCAATCCCACGTATGTCGACTAGCTTGTCAATTAATGAAGAAGGCATTCGACTTGGTATCCTGTGAAGATGTTAATGATAAGTTAAGCCGTATTATCGAACAAAGCGTGAAAAGGGCGAAACTGAATACGTTTGCATTATCGCGTATTTTTTAAGATCCGACGACCAATCTCACGCAACATTTTTCACAATCTTGTAATTAAACAACAAAAAGAATAAAAACATTGCGTAAAGGTGGTAATTGGGCAACAATTTTGTAATTATATTTCAAAACTTATTACGTGTTGAGGAATTGCTATGACAATCAAGGTTGCAATCAACGGTTTTGGTCGAATTGGTCGTTTTGTTTTCCGCGCTGCATGTGAGCGCGATGATATCGAAGTCGTAGGTATCAATGATTTATTAGACGCCGAATACATGGCGTATATGTTGAAATACGACTCTACTCACGGTCGTTTTAAAGGCACCGTAGAAGTAGCCGACAATCATTTGATTGTTAACGGTAGCAAAATCCGCGTAAGTGCAGAACGTGATCCAGCCAATTTGGCGTGGGGCGAACTGGGTGTTGACGTGGTTGTGGAATCAACAGGCTTGTTCCTGACAGATGAAACCGCACGTAAGCACATTGAAGCCGGTGCCAAAAAAGTAGTGATGTCTGCGCCATCTAAAGATGCTACGCCAATGTTTGTTATGGGTGTGAACCATGCAAGTTATGAAGGTCAGGACATCGTTTCTAACGCGTCATGTACCACCAACTGTCTGGCGCCAATCGCTAAAGTGCTTAACGACAACTTCGGTATTGTTGATGGCCTGATGACCACAGTACATGCAACCACCGCGACTCAGAAAACAGTTGACGGTCCGTCTCACAAAGACTGGCGTGGTGGACGTGGTGCATCACAAAACATCATCCCATCATCTACCGGTGCAGCGAAAGCCGTGGGTAAAGTTATCCCTGAGCTAAATGGTAAATTAACGGGTATGGCATTCCGTGTTCCCACTGCCGATGTATCCGTTGTTGACCTGACGGTTAATTTGGCTAAGCCAGCCAGTTACGCGCAAATTTGTGAAGTAATGAAAGCTGCATCCGAAGGGGAATTAAAGGGTATCTTAGGCTACACCGAAGACGCAGTTGTATCACAGGATTTCATTGGTGATACACGTACCTCTATTTTCGACGCCGAAGCGGGTATTGCACTGACAGATACCTTTGTTAAGGTAGTATCCTGGTACGATAACGAAATCGGCTACTCAAACAAAGTTCTGGATCTGGCTGCTTTTATCAGCAAATAGGATCTTCAAAGGAATATTAAAAGGTGGCTCAGGCCACCTTTTTTGATTTATAACAGGAGCAATCCGTGAATTTACCCACATCCGTCATTCAGTCAGTCCGCGATAACTGCCCTACACTGCTGATTGATAGTCCGCTGGCGACTGCGGAAATATCACTTTTTGGCGGACACGTACTGTCCTTCAAGCCTACATCAGACAACCGTGAGCGGTTATGGGTCAGCCCTTCTGCTATATTTGATGCCCATACTGCCATTAGGGGCGGCATCCCAATTTGCTGGCCCTGGTTTGGTCCCCACTCAAGTCCTGGCTATTCCGCTCATGGCTACGTGCGCAATCAATTATGGCAGGTCAACAGCATTAGCGATATTCAGGGAACAGTTACAGTTACGCTCACTCCCACATCAGCAACAGGAGAAGGCTTAGACGGTACACCTGCTGTGGAACTAATAATTGCAATATCCCATCAGCTGACGCTTACGCTTACCACAATCAATGCCGGCAATGCCCCATTTGAGTATACTGCTGCGCTTCATAGCTATTTTGACATCGATAGCATCGACGACACTGAAATTTCAGGTGTCAGCGGCGAGTATCTTGATAAGACCCGCGCTGGACAACGTCTTTGTACACCGGAGCCTTATCACTTTAGTGAAGAAACAGATCGCGTACATTTATGTACCGCAAAGCAGGTTACAATTCACTGTCACCAGAAAGACACTGTTGTCATCTCTGAAGGTCATGACAGTCTAGTGATTTGGAATCCCTGGAAAGATAAGGCGAAAGCACTTAAAGATATGTCAGATAATGGTTACCAGACCATGGTTTGTGTGGAAACAGCCGTTACTCAGGGCAAAACATTACAACCTGGTGAACGCCACCAATTGGTCCAGGTTATCAGGTAAAAACACGTAGTTTGGGCCCAAAAAAAAGGAGCACTTGTGCTCCTTTTTTATTTTGAGATACCAATTAGCCCTGAACGACTTTCGCGCCTTCTACGGCTTCTTTAGCCAACAGTGTAATGCGGTCCCAGTCACCTGATGCAAGTGCATCGTCAGGTGCTAACCATGAGCCTCCGCAGCAACGAACATTTGGTAATGCCAAATAATCGAGGTAATTGCTCGGACTAATTCCACCTGTAGGACAGAATACGACATCAGCAAATGGGCCACTGATGGATTTCAGCGTTTTAATTCCACCTGATGCTTCAGCCGGGAAGAACTTGAAGTGAGTGTAGCCATGATCCAAACCTTTCATCAACTCAGACGTTGATGAAATACCCGGGATCAAAGCGATGCTGGCATTATTGCCGGCAACCAGTAACTCTCGCGTCAAACCTGGACTGATTGCAAACTTTGCACCCGCCGCTTCAACTTCTTTCAGTTGAGCTTCGTTAGTCACAGTACCCGCACCAATCATGGCATCAGGCACCTCTTTTGCAATACGGCGGATAGATTCTAATGCGGCATCGGTACGCAACGTTACTTCCAGAACATTAATGCCGCCAGCCATTAATGCTTTAGCCAAAGGAACCGCATGTTCAACGTCTTTAATGACCAGTACAGGTACAACCGGCCCCTGGCTGAAAACGTCCTCTGCACTAATTTTCCAATTCTTAGTCATAGTTTTAACCTTTAAAATGCTGTTCCAAATAGGCCGCAGCCCCTAACAGGCCATGGTCAGGCTCAGTGATTACGTAAGTTGGGATGGTTTCGACATAGGCTTTAAAACGACCTTTTGCTTCAAAACGTGCCCTGAAATCACTTTCCTGTAAGTAATCAACAAAACGAGGGGCAATTCCGCCACCCACAAACACACCGCCAGTTGTTGCCATGGTCAGCGCCAGGTTTCCGGCAAAACTACCTAAAACACGACAGAACTGCGCCAGTGTTTGTTCACATAGTTCACAGCTCTTATCTAACGCTTTAGCGGTAATATCAGCAGGGTCTGTCAGTTCGGCAGGCTTACCTAAGTGTGCCGCCAAAGCCTGGTAAATATGACCAATTCCACGTCCCGAGATAACTTCTTCCGTATCTACATAACCAAACTTATCGTTTAGGAAGTGCCAGATAGCGAAATCATACTCATCAACAGGGGCAAAACTGACATGACCACCTTCTCCGGGCAGGGCTTTCCAGCCTTGCTCTGTCATCGTTAAGTGGGCCACGCCAAGACCAGTACCTGGGCCAAATACAGCGATATTTTCATCTGCAACGGCTTTTCCCGGCCCCACCTGAATCTTTTGACCTTCACCTAGTGCAGGTACCGAATGGGCAACCGATTTAAAATCATTAATGACGGCCAGCCACTGCAGCCCCAAACTTTCCTCTAGTGCTGAAATAGAAAATTGCCAGTGATGGTTGGTCATGCGGATTGCATCACCTTGAACTGGGCAAGCAATAGCAATGCAACCTGATTCAAATTGCAGATCGCTAAATTCAGCAAAATACGTTTTGATCGCGTCATCAATAGTGGCGTAATCCGCACACAGATACTTTTTGATGTTTGACACTTGCCCGTTTACTTCCTGGGCAAGGCGAATGTTAGTGCCCCCAACATCCGCAACAAATCTTGCTGCCATTAATGTTCCTCGCCATCAAACAGTGAACACGCGCCCTGCTCTGCACCACTTAACGTGCGGCGCATGCCAGCAAACATTTCACGTCCCATACCAATTTGATGATGTGCTACATCAGTAATGTGGTTAGCACGTTTTGCCAGCGTGTCTGCATCAACCAACAGATTCATTTCACCGGTCGCGGTATTCAGTTCGATCATGTCACCATTTTCGACTTTAGCGATCATGCCTCCGTGCAGCGCTTCTGGGGTAACGTGGATCGCTGCAGGTACCTTACCCGATGCACCAGACATCCGGCCATCAGTTACCAAAGCAACGTTAAAACCACGGTCCTGTAACACACCCAGAGGTGGTGTCAGGCGGTGTAACTCAGGCATGCCGATCGCGGCAGGTCCTTGATAGCGAACCACAACGATACAGTCTTTATTCAGTTCACCGGCTTTAAATGCCGCATCAAGTTCAAACTGATCTTCAAACACAACCGCTGGCGCTTTAATCACACAATGTGGCGCGCGCAATGCGGAGGTTTTCATTACTGCACGGCCCAGGTTGCCCTGAAGTACAGATAAACCTCCATCTGGTTTGAAAGGTTCTGCTACCGTGGCAAACACTGTGTTATCCGCAGATTCTTTCGGCCCATCAACCCATACCAGTTCACCATCAATCAGCTTGGGTTCCTGGGTATAGCGTTCAAGACCGTAACCGCAAATCGTATTCACGTCATTGTGTAACAGACCGGCATCCAGCAATTGTTTAAACAACAAGGCCATACCGCCCGCTGCAACAAAATGGTTGATATCAGCAGAACCATTTGGATAGATACGCGTTAACAGTGGTACCGCTTTAGAAATATCAGAGAAGTCATCCCAGTTAATGATAAAACCTGCAGCTCGAGCAACAGCAACAAGGTGCATAGTGTGGTTGGTTGAACCACCGGTCGCTAGTAATGCGACCAAACCATTAACGATGGCTTTGGCATCAACAATATGGCCAATTGGCATATAGTTATCGCCCAAGTCTGTTAAACGGGTTACCTGACGTGCTGCCGCTTTAGTTAACGCATCACGCAATTCCGTACCAGGATTAACGAATGACGAACCAGGTAAATGTAATCCCATGGTCTCGACCACTAACTGGTTACTGTTCGCTGTACCATAAAAAGTACAGGTACCGGCTGAATGATAAGATTTAGATTCAGCTTCAAGTAACGCATCACGACCGACTTTGCCTTCTGCAAATGCCTGACGTACACGCGCCTTCTCTTTGTTTGGCAGACCTGACGGCATTGGACCCGCTGGCACAAACACCGTTGGTAAATGGCCAAAACTAAGAGAGCCGATCAATAAACCAGGGACGATTTTGTCGCAAATCCCCAGCATCATCGCACCATCAAACATGTTGTGAGATAGCGCTACCGCAGTAGACATGGCGATTACGTCACGGCTCATCAGGCTAAGATCCATACCTGGATTACCTTGGGTAACACCATCACACATCGCCGGCACACCGCCAGCGAACTGAGCAACACTGCCCACTTCAGCAACGGCTTCTTTAATCATGGCCGGATACGCTTCATACGGCTGGTGTGCGGACAACATATCATTGTATGACGACACAATAGCAATATTCGCTTTGGTCATGCTACGCAAGTCAGACTTGTCCTGTGCATTACAGGCGGCAAAGCCGTGTGCAAGATTTCCGCATGACAGCACGCCGCGATGAGGCCCCTGACGACGTGCATTTTCGATTTTATCCAGATAGGCCTGACGCGTCACTTTACTGCGTTCAATAATGCGCTGCGTTACCTCTTGGATGATTGAATTCATATCTTGGCTCCTATGGCGCCCACATCAATTCCACTTCCGCACGATTAAGTACGGCACGAATGGGCATTTGGGCTTCGTCGTTGCCTTCCAGGGCAACATTTAACACTTGTTTCTTACTCTCACCGGTTAAGTGCAGAAAGATATTTTTACTTTTTAATATTTCCGCTAACGTCAGCGACATGCGCTGATGAGGAGCGGTTGTAGGTTGTACAGCCAGATATACAGCATTACTGGTCAAATCCAGACCTTGTTGAATCTGTGCAGAGCACGGGAACAAAGATGCCGTATGTCCATCCTCGCCCATGCCTAAAATAAGAACATCAAATGGTGTATGAATAGCCGCCAGCTTTTCAGTACAAGCAGCTACCGCGTCTTCAGCATTCTTATCTGCCGTTTTTAAGCCAACAAAATTAGCCACGGCAGCGTTATTGACTAACAAATGCTCTCGCACCAGCTTATCGTTACTGGCAGCATCATCGGTAGCAACCCAGCGATCATCAACCAGACTGATATCGACCTTGCTCCAGTCAAGAGCACTTACTGACAGTGCAGCAAACAGCGCTTGTGGCGTGCGTCCGCCAGATACGGCGATGCTTGCACGACCATTTTGTTCGATACCCGCCTTTAGAATACCTACGATGCGCTCACAAAATGCGGTATTTAAAGCATCAGTATTCGCGAAATTATGCTCTACCAACGCCATTACTTCTTCCCTTTCGGTGCAATGCGGCTTTCATACCAGGCGCGGCCTTCACGGGCTAGCAAAGCAATAGAGGCAACAGGTCCCCAGGTACCGGCTTGATATGGCTCTGGTGGCTCATTGCTGTTTTCCCAGGCATCCATGATGCTATCAACCCATTTCCAGGCCTGCTCAATCTCATCACGACGAACGAACAACGCCTGATTACCGATCATCACTTCTAACAACAACTTCTCGTACGCATCAGGAATACGCTCCTGATCAAAGGTTTCAGAGAAGCTCAGGTTTAATTTGGATTTATGTAAATCCATTGCACCAGACGTATTCAAGCCAGGTACTTTATTCATCACCGTGATTTCAACACCTTCGTCTGGCTGCAAACGAATCGTGAGTTTGTTTGGTGGCAGGTTTGCAAAACTGTCTTTAAACATATTGTGCGGCTGGCGCTTAAAGTAAATGACAACCTCACTTACTTTGGTCGGCATACGCTTACCGGTACGCAGGTAAAAAGGTACGCCGGCCCAACGCCAGTTATCTACTTCAGCCTTAATAGCTACAAAAGTTTCTGTCTCGCTCGACTGATTAGCGTCAGGTTCATCCAGGTATCCTGGTACTTCGTGACCTTTTACGAAACCACCGATGTACTGGCCTCGAACCGTTTTATCACCTATGTTACTGGCATCAATTGGACGTAGTGCTTTTAACACTTTCAGTTTCTCGTCACGAATTGAATCTGCTTCTAAATTTGTCGGCGGTTCCATGGCAACCAATGTCAAGATTTGCAACAGGTGGTTTTGAACCATGTCACGCATTTGACCGGCTTCATCGAAATAACCCCAACGCCCTTCAATCCCTACAGATTCAGCAACCGTAATCTGAACATGGTCGATACAGTTATGATCCCAGTTAGTGGTGAAGATAGAGTTAGCAAAACGCAGTGCGATTAGGTTAAGTACGGTTTCTTTACCTAAATAGTGGTCGATACGATAAATCTGCTTTTCATCGAAAAACTCAGCTACCTGATTGTTGATCACTTTGGACGTATCCAAATCGTGACCAATCGGTTTTTCCAGCACTACACGTACACTCGGGTCAATCACATCGGCATGCTTTAATCCACGACAGATGTCACCATAAATAGAAGGTGGTGTAGCGAAATAACACACCATAGTGCGGTTAACATCTACGTGTTCACGGAACTGTAAGTAGCTTTCAGGATCGACCATATCCAGGCAGATATAATCTAAACGCGCAGAGAAACGCTCCCACAGCTCCCCATCTAATTTCTCACTGGTGAATTTTTCGATATTTTCTTTCACCATTTCGACATATTCCTGATCCGTCATCTCATTGCGCGCAACACCAATGATTTTTGTGTCCGCGTGGATCAGTTGGGCTTTTTCAAGCTGGTACAAAGAAGGAAGCAGTTTGCGGCGAGCCAAGTCACCTTTGGTGCCAAATAGGACAAAGTCGCAAGGCTCGAAAGAATTTTCCAACACCATTTGTTTTAACCTGTAATAATATAATGTAGTGATCGGTAAATGACGGTAAACTTACCCCAATAAATTACGGTAAGTCACTTGATTTCAACTACGCCATAGGCAACCATTGGCTATAGTTAACATCAAATGTAGTAATTTTACAACTTTTTCACCGGTCAGTTGCCGGGTATTCTGGCATTTTTTGCCTCTTTATACAGAAAAAGCTTGTTTGTTTTGTCAAAAAGTTACAACAATAGTCGGGAAATATCGACAGAAGCGGTACCTTTTTTCAAAAGGACTTGATTGTAATAATTATAAAATAAGTTTCCTACACAGGTATGAATATTCTAGAAAAAATCACTCAGCATAAAGCAGCGTTTAGCAAATCCGAGCGAAAAGTAGCGGAAGTGATCCTTGCTAATCCGCAGACTGCTATCCACTCGAGTATCGCCACGCTGGCTAAAATGGCCGACGTTAGCGAACCGACGGTGAATCGCTTTTGTCGTCGTCTGGATACCAAAGGCTATCCCGACTTTAAATTGCACCTGGCGCAAAGCCTCGCTAATGGTACACCTTATGTGAACCGTCATGTTGAAGAAGATGACGGCCCCGAGGAATACACTAAAAAGATTTTCGAATCGACCATGGCGTCTCTGGAAGTGGCGCGCCAATCTATTGATATTCAAGTGGTTAATCGTGTGGTTGATCTTCTGACACAAGCTCAGAAAATCTCATTCTTTGGCTTGGGGGCGTCCGCCTCTGTCGCTCATGATGCACTCAATAAGTTTTTCCGTTTTAACGTGCCCGTCGTCTACTTCGAAGACATTCTGATGCAACGCATGAGTTGTATGAACAGTAGCGAAGACGATGTAGTTGTATTAATTTCACACACCGGCCGTACCAAAAGCCTGGTCGAAATTGCACAGATAGCCCGCTCTAACGACGCAACGGTAGTAGGAATCACCTCTGCTGAAAGCCCATTAGCAAAAGAGTGTAATTTAGTGTTATCTCTTGAGGTGCCTGAAGACACGGACATGTACATGCCAATGGCTTCACGTATCGCCCAATTAACGCTGATAGATATTCTTGCTACAGGTTTTACTCTGCGCCGAGGCACTAAGTTTCGCGAAAACCTTAAAAGGGTCAAAGACACGCTGCGCGGTTCGCGTTACGACAAAAAATACGAGTAGCTGTAAAGAAATTACTCCTAATGAAAAAGAGCCGATGGCTCTTTTTTTGTTAAAAAGTTTCACATTTCGATTCTCTTCCACTAGTATTCTGTAATAAAATTACAAAACACAGTACAGATAACACTTTTATCTGCATACGTCCCTTGTCACATAAACTAAAAGCCAAAGCGGTAACATTAGTCAGGCTATGCTTAAGGGACATTCCTGTAAGTATTCTTTTCTCAATAAACAGAGCGACAGATTTATGTTAAGACGAACCAAAATACTAGCCACGTTAGGTCCAGCAACTGATACCCCAGAGAGAATTGAAGCTATCCTGGCTGCGGGCGCCAACGTTGTTCGTATGAACTTTTCCCACGGCACTGCAGAAGACCATATTCAACGCGCCGACAAGGTTCGCGCTGCTGCGAAAAAATTAGGTAAATATGTGGCCATTTTAGGTGACCTGCAGGGACCTAAAATTCGAGTAGCAAAATTTGCTAACGGCCCGGTGCATTTAGAAATCGGCGCTGATTTTATTCTGGATGCAGAAATGGGCCGTGAAGACGGCAATGCTCAGGCCGTTGGAATCGATTATAAAGCGCTGCCTGAAGACGTGAGCAGTGGTGACATTTTATTGCTGGATGACGGTCGTATCCAATTGCAAGTGAGCCATGTTGAAGGCCAAAAGGTCCATACTAAAGTCACCGTAGGCGGCAAACTGTCTAACAATAAAGGTATTAACCGTTTAGGCGGTGGGCTATCTGCAGAAGCTCTGACTGAAAAAGACAAGGAAGATATTAAAACGGCGGCCAAAATTGGGGTTGACTACCTGGCGGTATCATTCCCTCGCTGTGGCGATGATTTGCGCTATGCGCGTCAACTAGCTGAAGACGCTGGCTGCTTTGCCAAAATCTGTGCAAAAGTAGAGCGTGCTGAAGCGGTTGCAACCGATGCAGCCATTGATGACATTATTGAAGCCTCAGACGCAGTTATGGTTGCTCGTGGTGACCTTGGTGTAGAAATTGGTGATGCAGAACTGGTTGGCGTGCAGAAAAAGTTAATCGCTCGCTCTCGTCAGCTAAACAAGGTGGTGATCACTGCCACGCAGATGATGGAATCTATGATTACCAGCCCAATGCCAACGCGTGCTGAAGTCATGGACGTAGCAAACGCGGTGCTAGATGGCACCGACGCGGTGATGCTGTCAGCTGAAACCGCCGCAGGCGATTATCCGGTTGAAACCGTGAAAGCTATGGCACGCGTTTGTGAAGGCGCGGAAACTCACCCTAGCGTCAAAATTTCTAAACACCGTATCGACGAGACATTCTCTAGCGTCAGCGAAACAACCGCCCTGTCAGCCGTTTACGCTGCAAACCACCTGAGCAGTGTTAAGGCCATCGTTGCCCTGACAGAATCAGGCAGTACACCTCGTTTGATGTCTCGTATTACAACGTCGTTACCTATTTACGCCTTATCGCGTCATGAAGCATCGTTAAATGCAATGGCGCTATATCGTGGCGTTAAACCCGTCTTTTTTGACTCTCATGGCTGTGAAGTAGGTCAGTTAAAACAAGATGTGATCAATGTCATGGTAGAAAAAGGTCTGTTGGTTTCAGGTGATCAGTTTGTAATGACCTATGGCGACGAAATGGAAACCATTGGTTCGACTAACGCACTAAAAATCGTGATAGTACCTTAATCGTTACCACATGATGACAATATCAAAGCGGGCTTAAGCCCGCTTTTTTGTGTAAGAAGTGTTAGCCCATTTAGCTGTTCATCAGTTGAAAATAATCAGAGGAGTCTTTTAACGGTCGCTGAGGTTCAGGACCATCATTTGTACCCAGATATAAAAAGCCGACGATCTCATCCTTTTGAGGAATCCCCAATGCCTTTTTTACAGCCTGACTGTGAGCAAAGCCACCTGTTCGCCATATGCCAGTAAAACCTTGCGCCACTGCAGCCATTTGCATGGCATGAACGCAACAAGCAGCAGACGCAATTTGCTCAACATCTGGTACCTTTGGATGTGCCTGCAACTGGGTGTAAGCAATAATCACCATAGGCGCACGTTTAGGCAAGCCTGATGCCCTCTCCTGTTCTTTCGCACTCATGTCTTCTTCAATGGCGGCCTGTTCAAAAATTTCCCCTAAGCGGGTTAAACCCTCATCAGCACACACAATAAAACGCCAGGGAGACAAGCCAGCATGATCCGGTGCGCGAAGGGCAGCCTGCATAATATTTTCCAAAGCCTGCCCTTGAGGCGCCGGCGAGTGCAAACGAGCTTGTGAAGTGCGAGTTAATAATAAAGCCAGTGCGTCCATAGATACTCTTATTTATAAGTGAAAGGAGCAGCCATTCTGCTCACTGTGTTAACCTAATACACTATATTGACGCTGAACACCGGTGACAACCGCTCTTGATCTATTACTCAATTATTAACTATGAATGAGACTAAACCTAACACTGCCACATCTGCTTTAGGACGACTTTTTGAACGACAGCAGCCGAAAGTTAATGCTCGTAGAAATATGGGAAAACTACTATGCCAGTTTGCGGAAGAAGACCATAAGCGTATTGCACAGCTGATTCAAACGTGGCTGGCAAAAGATGAACAGCGCAAACAACGTAAACCTTTGAAATAAAAAATTACATTTCCCAATTTTATTGGTTTACGCAATTGGGTACGATGGAAAAAGATTGGTAATTTTCAGTGAAAGGTTATGGCTACAGGCAGAAGTTGGACAAAAGCATTATTTGGGGGAATCTGGGCGGCAATTAATTTTATCCGCCGGTTCGTGTTAAATGTAATCTTCTTTGTCATTCTGATCGGCATTATTGTCGCGATTATGAGCGAAGATAAAGCGCCAACGGTAAAACAGGACTCCGCGCTGGTACTCAATTTAAAGGGTAACCTGGTGATTCAGCAAGAGGCGGTCGATCCTGTTGAAGAGTTTATGCAGGAAGCTTTGGACGAAGGTGATGATAACCCAGAGGTTCTGTTGCAGGACTTGTTGTTTGTCATAGCAAATGCAAAAGACGACCCGCGCATTAAAACCTTAGTCCTGCAACTTGATGGCATGGGTAGCGCTGGTTTAGATAAACTGCGTCAGGTTGGCGAAGCACTCGATGACTTTAAAGCATCAGGTAAAACCATTTATGCCATTGGCGATAATTATTCGCAAAACCAGTATTATCTCGCCAGTCACGCCGATCACCTTTACATGAATCCAATGGGATGGATGTTGCTCGAAGGCTATGGCCGTTATCCAATGTATTTCAAATCCATGTTGGAAAAACTGAAAGTGACGACTCATGTTTTCAAAGTCGGCACGTTCAAGTCAGCCATCGAACCCTTTATTCGTGATGATATGTCAGATGCTGCCAGACAAGCGAATGAAGCCTGGTTGAGCGCATTGTGGCAACAGTACAAGCAAGACATTGCCACTGCACGTCATATGGATCTGACTAATTTTGATGAAAAGCTTGAAAGCTTTATGCCTAAATTTGCGGATGCTTCCGGTGACTTTGCTTTGTATGCTCAACAAAATGGTTGGGTTGATGCCCTAAAATCACGAGAAGATATTCGAGCTGAACTGTCAGAATTGGTAGGCTCAGATGATTCAGACAGAGGTTATCGACATATCACCTATAAACGCTATTTGAATGTCATCAAAGGGCCTGATATTCCTGTTCCAGCAAATGACACATCCAAAGTAGCCATCGTCGTTGCTAAAGGTAGTATTCTAAACGGTACACAAAAACCAGGCTCAATAGGTGGCGATAGCACAGCCCGATTGTTACGCGATGCGCGCATGGATAGTAAAGTTAAAGCCGTCGTCTTGTATGTCGACTCTCCCGGCGGCAGTGCATTCGCCTCTGAAATTATTCGTCAGGAGATCGAACAACTTAAACTGGCAGGTAAGCCTGTTGTGGCGATGATGAGTACATATGCAGCATCAGGTGGTTACTGGATTTCTGCCAGCGCCGATGAAATCTGGGCATCTCCCAGCACCATCACAGGTTCGATTGGTATTTTCGGCATGTTTATGACCTATGAAAATACCCTGGATTACGTAGGTATTCATACTGACGGCCTGGGCACCACAGATTTTGCGGGTATCTCTGCGACACGCCCATTGGATCCGCGTTTTGGCGATATCCTGCAAAAAGGGATTGAGAAAGGCTATGATCAGTTTATTTCTCTTGTTGCGAAAGAACGCCACATGAGCAAAGAGGATGTTGATAAGATTGCACAGGGTCGCGTATGGATCGGTGCAACAGCGCAGCAGTTAGGCTTAGTTGACCATTTAGGTGAACTTGACGACGCGGTAGCAGCGGCGGCAAAACTGGCGAATCTGGATAATTTCGAGACTAAGTACATAGAGCCAAAGCTCTCAGACAAGCAAAAGCTAATGAAGAAGATCTTTGGGCAGGCCAACAGCCTTATCGGCAAAGCACAGTTTGCCGACAGCGACAGCCAGTTTATCTCATTACTTAAAACCCTGGTGAAAGAATTTGATACCGTCACTAAGTTGAATGATCCGAAAGGTGTATACGCCTTTTGTCTGGCTTGTGAAATCTAAACTAAACTTTGATAAAATAGGGCCTAAACAGGCCCTTTTTTATGTCCGTAATTACATGACCAGTCGTCTTTCTCAGGAACAAAAACAGCTACTATCCAATCGTTTACATGAGTGTATTTCCCATGCTAACCACGTCCTTAAGCTGGCATTTCCCCTCCCCTCACTGACATTTAACCAACGTGGTAAAGTTGCTGGAACCGCGCGTTACATCAGCAACGAAATCCGCCTTAATAGCCATCTGGCCGCCGACAATCTGGATTATTTTCTTGAAGAAGTGATTCCACATGAGGTTTGCCATTTAGTCGCGTACGCCCTATTTGGCAAAGTCCAGCCCCATGGCAAACAATGGAAAGGCCTGATGCAACAGCTATTTGGATTAGAAGGTAAAACCTGTCACCAGCTAGACGTGAGTATGCTCAGTCACTCTATCGACTATTTTTGCGCGTGTGGCCCTGTCGCTTTATCGATAAGACGGCACAATAAAGTGCTACGCCAGCAAACCCAATATCGTTGCCGTACCTGTAACACGATTTTGCAGCCCAACCTTCAGGCATAAAAAAACCGGAACACTTTCATGATTCCGGTTTTTGATAAATCAGATTTGGGTTAGAACCACTGACCGGTAAATACTTTATCAAGATCGTCAAACGCCGTTTTTAGCAACCTTGCCAGTTCAATATAACGTGGACGACTTTTCGCTGCCTGTAACTGGCAACCTTGTGTGATCATCTTACGATGAATATCGAGATACCAGTGACGTATCGACGGAGGTAGCAACTGATTAGAACGATGACCCAGCCACAATAACCCCTGCAATGGCAAACTTAAAAAGAACGCACCAATCGCAAGAGCCTGAGGCAAATATTCCCAGCCAAGCGTATTGACCATCACGCCCGTAACAAGCACCGCCATTGGTGGCATTACTTTTAGAGAAAATCGGGTTGCTGAGATAACCCTGGCTTCCGGAAAATAGCCATAAAGCTCTTTACGTACCGGCCAGGTGACCATGTAATTCTGGCCATCTTTAAGCAAATCTGTAAACGAATGCGCCATATTAAAAGCCTCGTTACCAAAATGGGGAAAAGCGATTACTTCAACCTAACGTTCCGCTTTCCCAGCCCTAAGGATAAACCTAATAATGGGGTTTGCCAACGCAGAATAATAGACCCTGACGTGAAATAGGATATTCCACTTTGGTCTAGTTTTGCGGTTCGGTCCCTATCATTAACTCTCACTTAAGAGCGTTTTCGGATCACCAATAATGCACTGTGACGCTCTCGGCCAAACTGAGTCATTCCTAAGAACGCCCCGTTGGCTACAGGTACATCAGTAAAATCCATCTCAGATTGCCAGGGTTCACGCTCGTATTCAGGATCCGTTACCGCCACACTGTGTTCATCATAAGCTGTAATATATACCCAATGAGGGGCCTTATTCCGGTTTAAACGCCAGGTACTGATCAGCGACACCATGGCTCCGCCATTTTCTGTTACTTGCTTAAGCTGGTTGTGGTCAATAGCCTGGTAACAAATCTCAATATCGGTCCCTGCAGCTTGCGCCATAAAATCGTCATGCACACGCTCAATGACTGTTTTTTTATTAGCATCACGCACACTTCGTAAAAATGGTGCCTGTTGCTGGTTAACATAGAGTGTCACCGCATATCCGCGACGCCAGGCACTCAACGCCAAACCAATACCGCTACACCCGCCATGACCGGATGTCATAAAGATAGTGGTTGCTTCCCGCCAAATTTGCAGCTCTTCACTTGCCGTCATTTTATAGTTGGCATCGACTTTATGCATTGCCATCATTAAGCTTGCAGGACCACAGGTGAAATCCGTGGTTTGCTCAAATCTTCGGGTATGCAGACCGGGCATGGTATGTAAGTGAATCGCCTTTTCCAGGCGTAATGCATCGCCACCATCGCCATAATAGCCCTTAACCTTACCAACTTGTCGGTAGCCGAGGCTCTGGTACAACGCAATTGCTGCTTTATTGTCAACATGCACTTCTAGTCGCAGGAAAATACAAAACTGACTTTTGGCTTCTTTTTCCAGTTTGGCCAATAATTGTCTGGCAACGCCCTGACCTCGAAAATCCTGGCTGACCGCAATAGAATAAAGTCGCGCTAACTGTGTGCCCTTTCGGTAAAGTAACAGTCCATAGCCCGCGAGTACGCCATCCTGTTCTGCAATTAGCAGACTACAATGTGCTTGACGGATAAAGTGTGCAAAGCTTCGACGAGAAATTTGATCAGTTTGAAAGCTTTGTTTTTCCAGCTCGACTAATTTGCTGATATCAGAAGACTGAGCGGCGCGGATCTGTAGAGTAGCCAAGTGTATTTTCTCCTAAGGCAAGGACGCGCATTTTAAATAAAAATATTTTCTGGCGCATACAATTTTTGTATATTTTGCCAACCGGTTTAGCGCATAATGCGCCAAAAATTCCCTCCCTCAAAATTGGATTTAAATTGATATGTCCACCTACTATGTAGTGGTAGATAAATTATCCGACTGGGCACCTTATTTCCCCAGTCAGGAAGTCATTTCTTTCGAGCAGTATTTAAGTAAAGATTTTAGTCAAATCAAGCACACCATTCGTGTATTGAATCTGTGTAAAAACACTAAAGCGTTAGGTCAGGGATATTATTGTTCTCTGCTCGCAGAAGCGCGCGGTCACAAAGTTGTGCCTTCTATTAACGTATTGAACGATGTACGCCGAAAAGCGCTCTATTCGTTGCGCCTTGAAAATCTGTCATTACCTCTTCAGCGTTTAGAGAAAAACGCCGAAACCGGACAGGCCAGCCTGACTATTTTCCTCGGTGAAACCCTTGATGAAAGTTTTGCGGACTTGGGCAAAACAATATTCGAGCGTTTGCCTGCGCCATTAATTAAAGTCACGTTGGAAAAAGAAAAACGTTGGCAAATCAGCAAAATTCAACTGTTGTGTTTGGCTGACATCAAAACCGAAGTTGAGCAGGATTTTCTGGCAAACCGTCTGGAGAAATTCAGTAACCGCTTGTGGCGTAAACCTAAAACGCGTAAACATTTCCGCTTTGATGTGGCCATGCTGGTGAATGACAACGAAGCGCTTCCGCCAAGTGATGCGAAAGCGTTGAGCAATTTTATTAAAGCGGCAGATAAACTCGGTATTAACCTCGAAAAAGTAGGCAAAAAGGATTACGTACGCCTTGCGGAATACGACGGTTTGTTTATTCGCGAGACAACCAATATTGATCACCACACCTATCGATTTGCCAAAAAGGCAGAAGCTGAGGGCATGGTGGTCATAGACGATCCAACGTCAATCCTGCGTTGCACTAACAAGGTATTCTTGGCCGATTTATTGAAAACCAATAAAGTCCCAACGCCAAAAACCTTGCTGCTTAGCCAGCAGGACAAAGCCAGTCTGGAAAAAGCCGCAGAATACCTGGGTTATCCCATGGTGCTCAAAATTCCAGACGGTTCGTTCTCACGCGGTATGTTCAAAGCAGAGAACCTGAAAGAACTTGAGGCGGCAATGAAAGAGCTGAGCAAAACCTCGGCATTGGTATTGGCGCAGGAATTTTTATACACCACTTATGACTGGCGCATTGGTGTTCTTAACAATAAGCCGTTATACGCATGTCGCTATTTCATGGTGAAGGGTCACTGGCAGATCTATCATCATCAAGAAGGTGCAGGCGTGACGTCTGGCGGATATGAAACATTGCCGACATACGAAGTCCCACCAGAAGTATTAGAAGCTGCGCTCAAAGCCAGCAGATTGATTGGTGACGGATTCTATGGTGTTGATGTAAAACAGACAGCAGAAGGCAAGGTAGCCGTTATCGAAGTAAATGATAACCCAAGCATAGATTCCGACGTTGAAGACAAATTCCTGGGTCCAGCGCTTTATCATGAAGTAATGGCTGAATTTCTGAGACGATTAGAAATTACCGAACGCTAATATCAAAGGCCTGAACGATGTCACCATTCAGGCCTTTTTTCTTTGGGTTTTAAAACAAACCCGCTTCAGAGCTTCATTTGCAGTTGAAACTTTTACATTCGACCCAATCTACAGCGTCATAAGTAATTACTCAGGCGATCAAGTCTTTACCTTTACCCCATCAAAGGGATTGCTTAAAATCGCTTTACCAGATTTAAATTGGAGTTTTTCATGGCCGAAACCAAACATGCCCGTCTGATGATTTTAGGCTCAGGCCCGGCAGGCTATACAGCAGCGGTTTATGCTGCTCGCGCAAACTTAAACCCGGTTCTTATTACGGGTATTCAGCAAGGTGGTCAGTTAACTACCACTACCGAAGTTGAAAACTGGCCTGGTGATCCAGAAGGCTTAACCGGACCAGATCTAATGGTACGCATGCAAAAACATGCCGAAAAGTTCGATACCAATATCATTTTCGACCACATTCATACCACGGATTTAAGCAAACGTCCGTTCACGCTTATTGGCGACTCAGGTACATATACTTGTGATGCTTTGATCATTGCTACAGGTGCATCAGCGAAATACTTGGGCATGGAATCAGAACAAGCATTTATGGGTAAAGGCGTTTCTGCTTGTGCAACCTGTGATGGTTTTTTCTATCGTAACCAAAAAGTAGCCGTTATTGGCGGCGGTAACACCGCGGTTGAAGAAGCCCTGTATTTGTCCAACATTGCGTCTGAAGTACACGTGATCCATCGTCGCGATAGCTTCCGAAGCGAAAAGATCCTGGCCGACCGTTTGTTAGAAAAAGCAAAAAATGGCAATGTGGTACTGCACCTTAACAAAACACTCGATGAAGTTGTGGGTGATGATATGGGTGTCACTGGCGTAAGAATTAAAGATACTCAGTCTGGTGACGTTGAACAACTGGACGTGATGGGATTATTCGTTGCCATTGGCCACCAACCAAACACAGGTATTTTTGAAGGCCAGTTAGAGATGAAAGATGGCTACATCAAAATCCAAAGTGGGTTAGAAGGCAATGCCACACAAACCAGCGTACCGGGCGTTTTTGCAGCGGGCGACGTGTGTGACCATATTTATCGTCAGGCCATTACCTCAGCCGGCACTGGCTGTATGGCGGCACTGGATGCTGAACGCTTCCTAGATGCACAATAATTAGACATAAGGGGATACAGAGCTATCCCCTTTTTACTCATATAAATGAAAATCACCCTACCTTTTATCGAACAGGGAATGTCGTTCCCCTCGCCTCGTTCTGCATTAACTTCACCGAATGGTTTGTTAGCTTTTGGAGGTGAATTAACAACATCACGCCTGGTCGAAGCCTATTCAAATGGCATATTCCCCTGGTTTAGTCATGATGATCCAATTTTATGGTGGTCACCTAATCCTCGTGGTGTTTTGCCACTTAACGGCTTTCATTGTTCACGAAGCCTCGCAAAGCTGATTCGCCGTCAACCCTATAAGGTGACGTTAGACCTTGCCTTTGATCAAGTTATCGATAATTGTGCACAAATCCCTCGCCATGATAGCGGCACCTGGATTACCCAAGAGATGATCGCTGCCTACAAACAGCTACACAAGGATGGCTACGCCCATTCCATCGAAGTATGGGATGATACGATACTCGTTGGCGGTTTATATGGCGTATTAGTAGGGAGTGTATTTTGTGGGGAGTCCATGTTCCACCGTAAAACAGATACATCCAAGCTGGCCTTTTACTATTTGGTGGAATGGATGAAACAAACTGGCGGGAGCCTAATTGATTGTCAAATGCAGAACCCGCACTTACAGACTTTAGGTTGTATTGAAATCTCCAGAAATCAATTTTTGCTTGCATTAAAGCAAGGCCTGAACAACGCTTTAAATAAGGACGACTGGTCTACCAGAATATTGATATCACCCAGGACAGCATGAAGTTTGGATTAACACAGCCTTTCCCCTGCAGTTATCTGCCGGAAAAATACGAACAGCTTTTGGTTTTCGTCACAGATGAACCAAACAACCAGCGTGCCTACGATAAATTAATCCGCGCCGGCTTTCGTCGTAGTGGCGAACAGATCTATCGCCCTCAGTGTTTACAGTGCCAATCATGTCATTCCATCAGGATACCCGTTGAAGACTTTTGCCCGTCTAAAAGCCAAAAGCGCATTCTGAAGCGCAATAGAGGTCTTGAGGTAAGATTAAGTCAATCTGAGTCATCAGAGTACTATCCCTTATACGAACGATACATAAACGGGCGCCACAGTGACGGTTCTATGTATCCCGCCTCTCGGCAGCAATATGATAGCTTTATTCATGCAAGCTGGAGCCGTGTTTTATTTATGGAAATCACCCAGAATGACAATTTAGTGGGTGTTGCGGTAATGGATAAAGTAGAAAATGCTCTCTCGGCGTTATACACATTTTTCCACCCGGAACTGGCCGACCAATCTATTGGTACATACTCAATCCTGCAACAAATTCAGCTCGCCAAAACGTTAGGTAAAGATTATTTGTACCTCGGTTATCAAATCGACGAGTGCAAAAAAATGAACTATAAGGCGAAATTCTTCCCGCACGAGCGTTTTTTCAACAATTCGTGGGTAGAAATACGAAAAAATCCCGTATAACGCTTTACATAAGCGGTTTTATTGGGGAAAATCTGCGCGGCTTTTTTGACACTATATCTGAGGTAGCTTTTTTAAATGGCGAAAGAAGATTGCATTGAAATGGAAGGAACTGTGTTGGACACACTTCCTAATACTATGTTCCGCGTAGAATTAGAAAACGGTCACGTCGTGACTGCGCACATTTCTGGCAAAATGCGCAAAAACTATATCCGAATTCTTACCGGCGACAAAGTAACCGTTGAATTGACGCCATATGACCTCACCAAAGGACGTATCGTGTACCGCGCCCGTTAAGGTAATTCGGTTTCACAAAAAAGCCCGGTAAAAACCGGGCTTTTTTGTCTCTACAGAGAATCAGACTTCCGCCTTCTTCTCTGTTGACGCTTTATAAGTAAAATCAAGTGAAGCTTTATCTTTACCCAGTGTGATGCGAACACTTCCCCCATCTACCAATGAACCAAATAACAACTCATTGGCGAGTTCTTTTTTCACTTTTTCCTGGATAACCCGAGCCATCGGACGCGCGCCCATGTTCTTATCGTAGCCCTGCTCTGAGAGCCATTCTCGGGCTTCTGTACTGACTTCAAGGGAAACGCCTTTATTATCGAGCTGCGCCTGTAATTCAACGACAAACTTATCGACAACCTGCAGGATCACATCTCGTTCAAGATGGTTAAACCAAACAATCGCATCAAGGCGGTTGCGGAATTCAGGTGTGAACACCTTATTGATTTCGCTCAATGCATCGTGACTGTGATCTTGCTGCTTAAACCCGATGGACTTACGCACTGTCTCCTGCACGCCCGCATTGGTAGTCATTACGAGCACGACATTGCGAAAATCTACCTTGCGCCCGTTATTGTCGGTCAGGGTACCGTGATCCATGACTTGCAACAGGATGTTATAAATATCGCTGTGTGCTTTTTCAATTTCGTCCAGAAGCACAACACTGTATGGATTTTTAATGACAGCATCCGTTAACAGTCCGCCCTGGTCAAACCCTACATAACCCGGAGGAGCGCCAATCAAACGGCTTACAGAATGCCGTTCCATATATTCAGACATATCGAAGCGAATAAGCTCTACGCCCATAATCTTGGCAAGCTGCTGGGTGACTTCCGTTTTACCGACACCGGTTGGACCAGCAAACAAAAAGCTACCAATGGGCTTTGTCTCAATGCCCAGGCCTGAACGGGATAAACGAATGGCATCCGTTAAGGTGTCAATGGCCTTATCCTGTCCAAACACCACCATTTTCAGGTTACGGTCCAGACTTTTCAGGACCTCTTTATCAGAGGCTGACACAGACTTTTCTGGGATCCTCGCCATTTTTGCAATGATATGCTCGATCTCAGCCACTCCAATGGTTTTCTTGCGCTTAGACGTCGGCAACAGACGCTGACTGGCGCCAGCCTCGTCCATCACGTCAATGGCTTTATCCGGCAAATGACGCTCGCTGATATATTTTGCAGATAACTCCGCAGCCGCTCGCAAGGCTTTTTGCGTAAAGCGGACACTATGGTGTTCTTCGTACCGTGATTTCAACCCCATCAGGATCTTGGTGGTATCGCTCACATTAGGCTCTACCACATCAATTTTCTGGAAACGACGAGCTAATGCTCTGTCTTTTTCAAAAATGCCCTGATACTCCTGATACGTGGTTGAACCAATACAACGTAAATCGCCAGAGCTTAATTTTGGTTTCAGCAGGTTAGACGCATCCATTACCCCACCAGATGCCGCACCAGCGCCGATAATTGTGTGGATTTCATCTATGAATAAAATTGCATCTTTATCTTTGCCTAGCTCTTTAAGAATACCTTTCAGACGTTTCTCAAAATCACCACGATATTTTGTTCCCGCCAACAGTCCGCCTAAGTCTAAGGAGTACACTGTGGCCTTCTCAATAACCGCTGGGACTTTCTTGTTCACGATTCGATAGGCAAGTCCCTCTGCAATGGCAGTTTTACCCACCCCAGCTTCACCAACCAGTAATGGATTGTTTTTGCGGCGACGGCAAAGGATCTGAATGGTTCTTTCTAGCTCTGAATCTCGTCCAATAAGCGGGTCTATCTTGCCATCTCTGGCCAACACATTTAGGTTGGTAGAGTATTTATCCAAAATAGAAACGCTTTCTTCTTCCTCACTGGTCTCCTCTTCGCTTTCTGCCTGAGGAGATACATCATCATCGTTTTTGGTTACGCCGTGAGAGATGAAATTCACGACATCAAGGCGCGTCACATCTGCTTTTTTGAGGATATAAACGGCCTGTGACTCTTGTTCACTGAAAATGGCGACTAATACATTTGCCCCGGTAACTTCATCCTTACCTGACGACTGTACATGAAAAACTGCGCGTTGCAGTACGCGTTGGAATCCCAACGTGGGTTGGGTTTCGCGTTCACCGTCCTGATCTTCAACGATTAGTGGCGTGGTATCTTTGATAAATGCGGTTAACTCCAATTTGATTGCATCAATATTGGCACCACACGCGTTTAGGGCTTCTTTTGCTGCTTTATTGTCGAGCAGAGCTAACAGCAAATGTTCCACGGTCATAAATTCATGACGATGCTCTCGTGCAAAAATAAATGCCTGGTTTAGGGTCTGCTCTAAATCTTTATTTAACATACTCTCGCCCCTTAAATGACTACTCTTACGCTTGTTCCATTGAGCACATCAGCGGATGTTGGTGTTTGCGTGCATATTGGTTTACTTGCATCACTTTGGTTTCGGCAATTTCTGCAGTAAAAATTCCACACACTGCTTTGCCCTGATAATGCACCGCCAACATAAGCTGATTTGCTTTTTCGGAGTCCATATTAAAAAACCGCATCAGAACCTCTACTACGAAGTCCATGGGCGTATAATCATCGTTATTTAACAATACCTTATACATGGGCGGTTGTTGCAGTTTTTTCTTAACCGCCTCGAATTGCTTATCGTGATGAATACTGATTGTGTTGTCTTTGCTCATATTAAAATAATAGTGTCGTTACACCCAAAACCTAGCAAATTTTTTACGTTTTAGTGAATTCTAAATTTAGCCTTGACATTGGCAGGTTAAAAAATCTACATTTTTAGATGACGATACAACCTTTAGGAGGTATTGTCATCTTGTCCCTGCAAAGTATTGTGGGGGCTTAGTTGCGTCAGTTCAAGGGATAAAGAGGAAGCAGAAGTATGGCAGTCGGCAAAGTTAAATGGTTCAATAACGCTAAAGGCTTTGGCTTTATCGTTCCAGAGGATGGCGGTGAAGACATTTTCGCGCATTACTCAACTATTCAGATGGAAGGATATCGCTCGCTCAAAGCCGGTCAGGAAGTAACGTTTGATGTTCAGCAAGGCCCTAAAGGCTTACATGCTGAAAACATTGATGTACTCGGTGAGCCTGAAAAATAAAAGTTTCTACTTTTACTAGCGTACAAAAAAAGCAGACTTTAGCGTCTGCTTTTTTATTACCTAATTTCCGCAATAAATGTGCGATACCCGCTTCACACAAGCCGTGAATGCTTAATGATGCCCTCGGGTTCTCATTAATCGCCTTACGGCATAGGTCAGCGTATAAAACGCTTTCGAACGTCCACTCCTCGTAAAAACCACGCTTCAGGCGCCATTCACTTTGCGTACCGATACATCATCTCAAATAAGATATTGAAAGCACCGGGTTAAACCCTATTTAGCCTATATCGTGGTGCAGTCCTATCGCCAGTCTCAAATATGGCGGTTTCATCGCCGATATTTGCAACTGGAACTAAACCAATTCCGCCCGCCCGCACTGGCAATACATTACAGCTATAGTCACCATTCAGAGTTGTTGTGGCTATCACGGGATATTCTGCTGAACGCAATATTATCGGCTGTAAAAACACGTCAATTAACACGTGCTTTATTATCCTGTTATTACCTGATTCAATCAGGATATTCAGTTGTCCGGATGCATTGCAGCAGCCAAGAATAAGAAATTCCTCTCGCCTCATTGATGGCTCAGCATTTAAAGGCTCTCTTAGCTGAATCTCATACTGTTAACACTCTGGACCTGAATGATGAACTTTCGCTGACGTTCAATACGATAACTAAATGCCACCAACCCAAATCGTTCACTAATAGTGTTTGATACCAATGCCAAAATACCACTCAAACCGATTACTGGACGCCCCATATCCAACATAATGCGCTGAATGACCATTTCTGCATTTGATGATACTGGCGAATATTCAATTCCAGCATAAATATCTTCAGAATTCTCAAGGCAAATGATCGCCCCAGAAGTGAGGTGTAAACGGTTCATACTTAAGTCAGCTCCACGTCGAAGCGTAACTGACAAACTGGCGTTCATTAGGGTTTAGGCAAGTTTCGGCGAATGAATCAATACAAGTTGAGCCCACAAATCGTTAGGCGATATGGACCAAATAGCGGAAAGCAGACACAAAAAAGCCGGGTCACCCCGGCTTTTTATCGTCAATTAATCAATGCTTAGGCATCTAACAATTGATTGAAGGTTTGACTAGGACGCATCACTTTCGCTACAGCGTCCAGATCCATGTGGTAATAACCTTCCAAACCAGCATCTTTACCTTGAACCACATTCAGCTCTTCGATAATTTTCGCTTCGTTCTCGGTCAGGCCTTTAGCCAGATCTGCGAATGCAGCTGCAAGCTCAGCGTCTTCAGTTTGAGCGGCCAGTTCCTGAGCCCAGTACATAGCAAGGTAGAAATGGCTTCCGCGGTTATCCAGCTCACCTGCTTTACGAGACGGAGACTTGTTGTTATCCAACAGCGTCTCAGTGGCTTTATCCAGACACTTAGCCAGTACTTTGGCTTTCTCATTGTCATTCTTAATGCCCAGCTCTTCGAAAGACACCGCTGTGGCCAGGAATTCGCCCAGAGAATCCCAACGCAGGTGATTTTCTTCCTTCAGCTGTTGCACATGCTTAGGTGCGGAACCACCGGCGCCCGTTTCATACATACCGCCACCATTTAGCATTGGGACGATAGAAAGCATTTTCGCAGACGTACCCAGCTCCATGATTGGGAACAGGTCAGTCAAATAGTCACGTAATACGTTACCGGTAACAGAGATCGTGTCTTTACCACGGATCATACGCTCCATGGAGAAACGAATGGCTTCGTTGTACGACATTAAGTGAATATCCAGACCTGTTAAGTCATGATCCTGCAGATACAGTGCTACTTTTTTGCGCAGTTCATTATCGTGTGGACGTTCATCATCTAACCAGAATACGGCCGGTGTATCAGACAGACGTGCACGGGTAACACCCAGTTTTACCCAGTCTTTAATGGCAGCATCTTTAGTCTGACATGCGCGCCAGATATCGCCCTGCTCCACCTCATGCTGCATCAGTACGTTACTAGCTGCGTCTACAACGCGCATTACGCCATCTTCTTCGATTTCAAAGGTTTTGTCGTGCGAACCATATTCTTCAGCTTTTTGTGCCATCAAACCTACGTTAGGCACTGTACCCATAGTCGTCGGATCAAATGCACCGTTAGTTTTACAGAAGTTGATTACTTCCTGATAAATACGGGCATAGGTACTTTCCGGCATGACGGCTTTAGTATCTTTGGTTTTGCCGTCGCGGCCCCACATTTGACCAGAGCTACGAATCATTGCAGGCATAGATGCATCTACGATGACGTCACTTGGTACGTGCAGGTTAGTAATACCACGAACAGAATCCACCATCGCCAGTTCAGGGCGGCGCTCATAGCAATCATGAATTTCTACTAGAATTTCATCCTGAGTAGACTGTGGCAAGGTTTTGATTTTTTCGTAAACGCTTCCCAAACCATTATTTGGATTAACGCCCAACTCATCAAACAAATCGCCATACTTTTCAAATACTTCTTTATAGAAAACCGTTACAGCGTGACCAAATACGATTGGGTGAGATACCTTCATCATGGTTGCTTTCACGTGCAGAGACCACATGATGCCGGCTTCTTTAGCTTCTTGCAGAGACTGTTCAAAGAAATCGCGCAGCTTATTGCAGCTCATGCGCATGCTGTCTAGCACTTCACCTTCAAGTAAAGGCAACGTTTTCTTAAGCTGAGGCTTACCGTCTTTACCAATGAATTCAATTTTTACATCCTGAGCTTTATCCATAGTCACAGATTGCTCAGATGAGAAGAAATCACCGCCACGCATATAATCTGCGTGAGTCTGAGACGTTTTCTTCCACTCCCCCATAGAATGCGGATGCTTGCGCGCATACGCTTTCACTGCCGCCGGAGCACGACGGTCAGAGTTACCCTGGCGTAATACAGGGTTTACTGCGCTACCCAGGATCTTAGCGTAACGGGCGTGAATATCTTTTTCTTCATCCGTCACTGGCGCTTCAGGATAAGCTGGTACATCAAAGCCCTGACCTTGCAGCTCTTTAATTGCCGCGTTCAACTGAGGGATAGATGCACTGATATTTGGCAACTTGATCATGTTAGCTTTTGGATCAGCCGTCAGCTCACCCAAAAATGCCAAACCGTCCTGCGCTTGCTTGTCTGCAGGTAAACGGTCTGGGAATGTGGCAAGAATACGTCCTGCCAGAGAGATATCTGTCAATTCCAGATCAATATCCGCTTCTTTGGCGAAACGGCGGAAAATAGGCAGAAGCGACGCAGTCGCCAGCGCTGGCGCCTCGTCAGTTAAGGTATAATAAATGGTTTGTTTTGACATGTAATTCCCCTACACATTCAGGCTTTTGAGCCGTTGAAAGGAGTTGGCCTTCCACCAACACACTTGTTGAAATCCCTGCAGCCAATGCCAGCTGAATTGCCGGCGTTGACATCTTTGTTATTGATTCCGAGAAATTGCTGAATTACAGCGGGTGACGCTAACTCTATTTTGAAATTATACGTCGCTTTGCTGACGAACTTTATCACTTAGGTGATAACTGCCCGTTTAAAATCCTTAAATGCTGGTGGATAATAGAGAATTCAACCCCAGTTACCGAACACGAATCAGCAAATTGAAAGAAAATAACAGGTTAGTCCCAAATATGAAACAAAAACGGCGTCAATCTGGGCCAACAGCCAAGGTTCCTCAGCAAATTGTGCTGTTTAATAAGCCCTTTGATGTGCTCTGTCAATTTACAGATCATGAAAAAGGCAGACCAACCTTAAAAGATTTTATTGACGTTCCCGGCGTATATGCGGCCGGTCGTCTGGACCGAGATAGCGAAGGATTATTGCTGTTAACAAACGATGGAAAATTGCAGCATAAACTGGCGCACCCAAAGTCAAAAACCTCTAAAACTTACTGGGTACAGGTAGAAGGTATTCCCTCCGATGAGGCTATTGAGCAACTATGTCGCGGCGTGGAGTTAAATGATGGCATGACTGCTCCGGCAAAAGTGGAACGTATCGATGAGCCTACACTTTGGCCAAGAAACCCACCTGTACGTTTTCGTCAAAATATTCCCACTAGCTGGCTCGCAATCACCATTACCGAGGGGCGAAATCGACAGGTTCGACGTATGACGGCACATGTGGGTTACCCTACTCTGCGTCTGGTGCGTTACCGAATTGGCAACTGGACATTAGACGGCATTGAAAATGGTCAATATCAATTAATACAACGGCTATAAGTTATCGCAACACAGCGCCACTTTAGGGTGACCTTAGTCACCAATTTTGCTAGAATTCGCGTCCTTTTTAGCGCGTGAGGTAATTAGCCGATATGACGGCAACAACAAATCCATCAGATAACAGCAAATACAAAGTCATCGTAGGTATGTCCGGCGGGGTCGATTCATCAGTGTCCGCATATTTACTTCTCCAGCAAGGCTATCAGGTTGAAGGCCTCTTCATGAAGAACTGGGAAGAAGATGATAACGATGAATATTGTGCTGCAGCTGAAGATTTGAAAGACGCGCAGGCCGTTGCAGATAAACTCGGTATTCATTTGCATCGTATCAACTTTGCAGCAGAATACTGGGATAATGTATTCGAATATTTCCTGGAAGAGTACAAAGCCGGACGTACACCGAATCCGGACATTATGTGTAACAAGGAAATTAAATTTAAGGCCTTCCTCGAATTTGCTGCCGAAGAACTCGGAGCAGATTACATTGCTACCGGCCACTATGTACGCCGTCGTAATCAGGACGGTCACTGGCAAATGTTACGAGGCTTAGACGGCAATAAAGACCAGAGTTATTTTTTGTATACCCTCGGTGAAGAACACGTTGCACAAACCCTGTTCCCTATTGGTGATTTAGAAAAGCCCAAAGTGCGCGAAATCGCCATGGAACAAGATCTGATCACCCATGATAAAAAAGACAGCACTGGCATCTGTTTTATTGGTGAACGTAAATTTAAAGATTTCCTTGGCCAGTATTTACCAGCCCAGCCTGGACCAATCATGACCTCAGAAGGTCAGCATATCGGTGAACATGAAGGCTTGATGTACCATACGCTTGGTCAACGTAAAGGCCTGCATATTGGTGGAATGAAAGAATTTGGTGATGAGCCTTGGTATGTGGTGGACAAAGATGTCCCCAGTAATACTCTCATCGTTGGTCAGGGTGCCGATCACCCACGCCTGTACTCTAACGGATTAATCGCTAAACAGTTGCACTGGGTTGACCGTAAGGGTCCTCAGACAGAAATGCGTTGTGCAGTAAAAACACGGTATCGCCAGCAGGACATCGCCTGCACTATTAAACCACTGGAAGACGGCACAGTTGCGGTGCACTTTGATGAACCTCAAAAGGCCGTTACTCCGGGACAATCCGCCGTTTTCTATTCAGACGAAGTATGTCTGGGTGGTGGCATCATTGAGAGTTACCTTCGATAAATTATGACTCAACAGGATTTTGAGAAAAATCTCGCACTTGCAGCGGTCTGTCAGGCCGCCGCCCTGGCCAGAGAAGTTGCCCGCACGGGAGAATGTGACGAAGACGCATTTGCGACCTGTATCAACAGTATTATCATCATCGATGCACCGCGCACAGAGGATATCTTCGCAGGAATATCGGGAATTAAGCTGGGATTTAAAACCCTTGAGGCTCAACTCAACAGTAAGCCTCAGGCCAAAGACGGTGAAATCACTCGTTATATCGCCGGAATATTAGGACTAGAACGCAAGCTAATGCGCAACAGCACTGCAATGGCTAACCTTGGACAGCGTATTCAGCAGGCACAGCGCCAGTCTCTGCACTATCCATTATTGGATGTCCAAATGCTGGAGAATCTCGCCAGCATCTATTCAGACGTTATCAGCCCTATTGGGCCACGCATTCAGGTCGCAGGTAGTCCAACACAACTGAATAAGCGACTCAATCAGCATAAAATCCGGGCCCTGTTACTAGCAGGTATTCGGGCCGCTGTATTGTGGCGCCAGCTTGGTGGCAAACGCCGCCAAATTCTATTTAGCAGACGAAAAATTCTAAGGTGTGCTGAACATACCTTACAACGCATTTAACCACCCAGGAGCTTTTATGGAATTATCCGCCCTGACTGCTGTATCTCCCGTAGATGGTCGCTATGGCAGCAAAACCAGTGAGTTAAGAAGTATTTTCAGTGAATTTGGTTTGCTTAAATACCGGGTTCAAGTGGAAGTACGTTGGTTGCAGGCGTTGTCACGCGTCGAGAAAATTGCTGAAGTTCCGGCTTTCAGTGATGCTGCAAACAGCCTACTGGACAGCATAGTGACAAACTTCAATGAAACAGATGCTCAGCGCATCAAAGATATTGAGCGCACCACTAACCATGACGTTAAGGCTGTTGAGTACCTTTTGAAAGAAAAAGTGGCCGACAATGCCGAGCTGGCGGCCATCAGCGAATTTATCCATTTCGCCTGTACCTCTGAAGACATTAACAATCTGTCTCATGGCCTGATGCTCAAAGAAGCGCGCGATGAAGTGATTTTGCCTTATTTTGACAAGCTCATCAGCGAGATGAAGCGCATGGCTGTGGAATATAAAACCATTCCGATGATGGCTCGTACACATGGTCAGCCTGCCAGCCCAACAACTATGGGCAAAGAAATGGCAAACGTGATGATTCGTATGCAACGTCAGCGAGATCAGGTCGCTGCCGTTAGCCTGCTGGGCAAAATCAATGGTGCAGTCGGTAACTACAATGCTCACTTGTCTGCCTATCCGGACGTTGACTGGCACAGTCTGTCTGAACAGTTTGTCACAAGCTTAGGCCTAAGCTGGAATGCGTACACCACCCAAATCGAGCCACATGATTATATCGCAGAATTGTTTGATGCCGTTGCACGTTTCAATACCATTTTGATCGACTTTGACCGTGACGTTTGGGGTTATATTGCCTTAGGTCACTTCAAGCAAAAGACCATTGCCGGTGAAATTGGGTCATCCACTATGCCACACAAAGTTAACCCGATTGACTTTGAAAACTCAGAAGGCAATCTGGGACTAGCGAATGCCATTTTTGGTCACCTGGCAACTAAATTGCCAGTATCTCGCTGGCAGCGTGACCTGACCGATTCAACGGTACTGCGTAACCTGGGTGTGGGCGTCGGTTATGCCGTAATCGCTTATCAGGCAAGTCTCAAAGGGATCAGCAAGCTGGAAGTGAATGCCCAAAGCTTAGCAACGGAGCTAGACAATAACTGGGAACTGTTGGCTGAGCCAATTCAAACCGTGATGCGCCGTTATGGTATTGAAAAGCCTTACGAGAAGCTCAAAGAGCTGACGCGTGGTAAGAAAGTAAATGCTCAAATCATGGCTGAGTTTATCGATACGTTGGCACTAAGCGATGAAGTGAAAGCCCAGCTAAAACAGCTGACACCGGCTAACTACATTGGACAAGCCATTGAGTTTGTCGAGCGTCTGGACGCTTAGTCGAACCCGACATACTATTAGAAACGCCGGCAATCGCCGGCGTTTTCACTTCATCAGCATGTAAGTAATCTCTATGCATATCCTAAACACCTTCGACCCAAAATATTTCCTCGACAACTACTGGCAAAAGCAGCCCGTACTGATCAAAAATTTTTTCCCTAACTTTGTCGATCCTCTGGACGAGCACGACTTGGCCGGGCTAGCTCAGGAAAATGACATTGACGCCCGAATTGTCAGTCAGGACAAACATGGCTGGCAGGTGCATAGTGGTCCGTTTGAAGAGTATGAACCTCTATGTCAGGGACAATGGAGTCTGCTAGTCCAAAGTGTCGACCGCTACCTTGATGAAGCTGCAGAGCTTATGGATGCGTTTGATTTTCTGCCACACTGGCGTATGGACGATCTCATGGTCAGCTTCTCAGTTCCTGGCGCAGGTGTCGGGCCTCATCTAGATCAATACGATGTATTTATTATTCAGGGCAAAGGCGAACGTCATTGGCAAGTAGGTAATAAAGGGGACTATCCTATTCACTGTCCTCACCCAAAATTACGCCAAGTCGCCGGTTTTGATCCCATTATCGATGCAAAAATGCAGCCTGGCGATGTGCTTTATATTCCACCGGGTTTTCCTCACGATGGCGTAGCATGCATAGACAGTCTTAATTATTCGGTCGGATTTCGGGCGCCTAACGCCATCGAACTACTGAATAGTACACTTGACCGCCCCACTCTGCCTTCTCTGTTTGAGCAACGATATAGCGACCCTCATATTGCACTCCGACAGTCACCCGAACAGGTTAACCGTGAAGAACTCGCGCGTCTCAAGCAACTGATGATAGATGCGATCGCTCAGGAAGATGATCACTGGCTATTAACGCACCTGAGCCATAGCCACAACGACCATCTTTACTCCGCTGATAATTACAGGCAAGAAGAAATCGAAAGCATGTTTGGCGCTGATATTGACGTGTATCCCCTGCCTGGTATTCGTGCATTATGGATAGCACCTGACAACGCTGATGCCCCTTATTTGTTAGCGATTGAAGGCCAGCAATTTGTAATACCGGCTAACGAATTTCCCTTTGTTCAGCAGTTACTTCACACAAAACACATCAATTTGTCACAATCTGAAAATTTCAGTTTATTTTTTAAACAGTTTCTGCATAAACTAATAGCGTCGGGGTACTGGTTCCCCGACTGTTAGCAAAGGAGCTCCCATGACGTTTCGTGTTGAAAACGTCGACTGGGGCGATGCCAAGCACAGACTCAGTAAAATCAGAGAAAAGGTATTTGTTTACGAATGGCGCATTCCAAAAGAGTGTGAATTTGACCAGCGGGATTTAGTGGCATTTCATGTCCTCGTCATTGACGAAGAAAACAATGAAATTGCAACAGGACGCTTAACTCCTGATGGTGAAATTGGTCGTATTGCAGTCGAGCCCAAACATCGTGGACCAGAAGTTTACCAGCTGCTTTTTAATGCCTTACTACACATAGCCAGGCTGCAAGGTTTGGATAAAGTGTCAGTACAGTGTGAGTTGGAAGGTGTGACCTATTACCAACAACAGGGATTCCGCCCGGTCGGAAATGTGTATATGGATGCTGGGATTCCCCGCCAGCGTATGTCCTGTCATATTAATGACTTTTCGCTTACGAGAGTAGAGCTTACCCATTAGGCACCTCACGGTGCCTAATGGGCCTTTATTACATCTGTTACGACCAGAATGTATTATCTTCAAAAATGGTATAAAGATGATTCGCTCTGTGGACCAGCAAGTTTGCAAAATCCACCTGAGTTTTATCTTGTGTGCCCGTGGAAAAAATATTCTCTGCCTGTAACTGCCAGTTCAGAGAGAAATGGCGTAATGCTTCCCGCGCAGACGGTGCATTTGCCCCCAAAGTATAATCGACAGGCACGTCACCACTGATGACCCAATAGGGCTTTTTATCCTGCGCCACAATTTTCCACACCGCTACATATGGCGCCAAATATCGGCTTTCTTCGGTTTTCACAGAATCGAATAACACCCCATTTTCTGCCAAATGTTTGTTAGCTCGCTGAAATTGCTGCCGAACCCACTCGCCTAACTGCTGCTGATTAGTGGGAGTTGTATCTGTCATCGAAAACTTACCTCGTTTTTCTTTATTTTTAGTGCTTACAACAACCGGAATCGTGGTCTGTTGCTTCAACCCAATTTTTAAATTTGGTGGTTTTACCAATGCCCGGATTAAAACTGTTAGTCGGATCCAATTGTTTATAAAAAGCTTTCAGTGGTGCTTTTGCAAAATACTCATGACCCACATTGTGTTCAGCCGGATATTCTGCCTGACGCGCATCGAAGGTTGCCAATATTTGTGCTTTTAAAGCCTTTGCATCCACACCTTTTTTCAATACATAGTTTTGGTGCATTACATGGCAGAACAAATGTCCGTAATACAATTTTGTATCTATGCTTTGATCAATTTCTTTTGGCAATACTTCAAACCATTCATTATCGTTGCGGCGCAGCGCTACGTCGATGGTCATCATAGCACCTACATTTTTGCTGTTCATAATGTGATAACGACCAATGGCGCCACCGGCAACAAAGCGATGCAAAATAGCCTGAACCGCCTCTTTCTCGGTGCATTCGAAAAAGCCACCTTCGTGCTTGGCAAAAAAGTCGGTTAAATAGGCCCGCGCTTCATCCACACCATCGTTACTCATCTCCAAAATCCAGTGATGCTGATACTGATCACGAAAGTCGTCCATGCGCTTCGGTAAGTGATTGGGAAACAGGTAACTCAGGTACTGCAACACTCTGTCAGACATTTTATTTGGCAAGAAGCCCAGCTTATCGGAAAAAGCATCGAACTTACGTTTAAAGGCAAACAATTTAGGAATGAACTTAGCACCTAAATTGCTGATAACAATAAACATATCCTTGCCGTACTTTTTAGAAACGTCATAACAGTCACGGTGCAGATATTCACCAGAATCCGGCAAGTTGGTAAAACCAGAAAGAATGTCCCGACGCATTTGGGTCAGCACTTTGTCATCATTGGTTCCCACATAAAATACCTGCTTTTTCTCAGGGATCGGGAACGTATCCAAACGAACAGCGAAAACCGCCAGCTTACCTGCGCAACCTGACGCTTCATACAAACGACGACCGTCATTGTTAAATCGAGAAGGCGTATCAGCGTCTACATTACGGACACGTTCGTTATATTCATTATCTGACGCGCGCAGTTCTGGAAAGCGAACATCTGTGGCCTGATAGGTTTGGTTCTGCAGATTGGTCAGCATTTCCTCTGCTGAATTGCCTAAATCAATCCCTAGGTTATTCACCAGTTCCAGCTCACCACTTTGATTAATTTGCGCGTAAATTGACATTTCCGTATACGCAGGCCCGCGTTTAACCAATGCGCCGCCAGAGTTGTTGCAGATACCGCCAACGATAGAAGCACCAATACAGGATGAACCAATCACAGAATGCGGCTCTCGGCCATAGGGCGCCAGCGTCTCTTCCAAACCAAATAAAGTACTGCCAGCCAAACCGACAATTTGTTTACCCTGGTCAATTAGCTGGATTTGATCAATGCGCATCGTACTGATGATAACTAACGGTCTGTCATATTGATTGCCATCCGGGGTTGAACCTCCGGTTAAACCGGTATTCGCAGCCTGCATAATGACTGCGGCGTCCGCCGCCACACAGGCTTTTAATGCCTGCCAGATTTCTAATAGAGAGGCGGGCCGGATAACCGCCAACGCTTCGCCTGAGCCAAAACGGAATCCTTTGCAATAAGGCTGCATCTTAGCGCTGTCAGTTAACAGATAACCTTCCCCAACAATGCTTTTCAGCTGAGAAATCAATGAAGACAAATGTGCGTTTTCGGCCATGATACATCTCAAAATAACGAAGTTTAGATAGCAAAAGTGCGATTTATGCGCGGCAGTATACCCCATACTAAGGGCTAAAAAATTGTCATAAAAGGAATTTTTGCTATGTAATCGAGTAATAGCATATAGGCACAAACTATAACTCAAAGCCAGTCTCGGTTAGAGCATGCAAACACACAACTGGTTTAAGAATGAATAAAAATTGCAGTAGTCCAATTAACCCTAAAAATAGAGCGACTCACCGCTATATAAAACAGTTTGTAACAACTGCGCGTAGCGCTACAATTTTTCGAGGTTATACTGTCATTGAATGAAAGGTAAGGACAATACATGGCCAAAAAGTTACGTATCTGTCTGGGTGCTCTTTTCGTAGCAGCAGGCATACTCTTGTTCATCGTGCCAGGTTCCATGTTATTCCTGCTATTAGGGTTAATGATATTGAGCTATGACGTACCCAAAGCCAGAGACTGGTTAAGGCAGTGTCAGAATGGTATGAGTGCATCAGCAAAGAAGTTGGATCGTTTATTCGGCAGACGTAAATACTGAATAAGTGCACCAACGCGTAAGTGCCTTATTGTCTTGTCATTTTGTTCTCATCATCCAAGTTAACTAAGCAAAAAGGCCATCTTTCGATGGCCTTTTTTATCTATTTTGCTTAGCTAATTAAGCGTGCTTTTCCGCCAGATACAACCAGGTTTCGACCACTGTATCCGGGTTCAGTGAAACACTGTCGATACCTTGCTCTACCAACCATGCGGCGAAGTCTTCATGGTCAGACGGACCTTGTCCACAAATACCTACATATTTACCACGCGCTTTAGCCGCTTTGATGGCCATGGATAGCAATGCTTTAACAGCATCGTTACGCTCATCAAATAAATGGGCAATCAGACCTGAATCACGATCCAGACCCAGAGTTAACTGTGTCAGGTCGTTAGAACCGATTGAGAATCCATCGAAGATATCCAGGAACTGATCAGCCAGCAATGCGTTCGATGGCAGTTCGCACATCATAATCACTTTCAGACCATTTTCGCCTTGTACAAGCCCCTGCTCGGCCAACAGTTCAATAACCTTACGGCCTTCTTCCAAAGTACGCACAAACGGGATCATGACTTCAACGTTAGTCAGGCCCATTTTGTTACGTACACGTTTGATAGCTTCACATTCCAGGGCAAAACAATCACGGAAATCTTCAGAAATATAACGGCTGGCACCACGGAAGCCCAGCATTGGGTTTTCTTCGTGAGGCTCATACTGATGGCCGCCAACAAGGTTATAGTACTCGTTCGACTTAAAGTCCGACATACGCACAATCACACGTTGTGGCGAGAATGCCGCACCGATTGTGGCAATACCTTCAACCAGTTTCTCAATGTAGAATTCAACCGGTGATGCATAACCCGCGATGATATCGTTGATTTCTTCTTTCAACTCATCTGACTGTGCGTCGAAATTCAACAGGGCTTTCGGATGCACACCAATCATTCGGTTAATGATGAACTCCAAACGCGCTAAACCCACGCCGGCATTTGGCAAACGAGCAAAGTCAAACGCTCGATCCGGGTTACCTACGTTCATCATAATTTTCAGTGGTAAATCAGGCATAGAATCAATGCGTGATGTCACAACATCGTACTCAAGCTGGCTAGAATAAATATATCCCGTATCACCCTCAGCACACGACACTGTCACAGCATCGCCCGTGCTCAATACGTCAGTTGCATTACCACAACCTACCACAGCCGGAATACCCAGTTCACGAGCAATAATTGCCGCGTGACACGTACGTCCGCCACGATTGGTAACAATCGCAGATGCCTTCTTCATGATCGGTTCCCAGTCAGGGTCCGTCATATCCGTTACCAGAACATCGCCTGGCTGAATTTTGTCCATTTCTTCGATTGAGCCAAGAACTTTGGCCACACCCGCACCGATTTTATGACCGATAGCACGGCCTTCACAAATCACATCTGCCGAGCCTTTCAGTTTGAAGCGCTCAATAACCTGAGCATCTTCGCGGCTACGAACGGTTTCAGGACGTGCCTGAACAATGTAAAGTTTGCCATCAGTACCATCTTTTGCCCACTCAATGTCCATCGGACGCTTGTAGTGACGCTCAATGATCAGGGCTTGCTTGGCCAGTTCCGCTACTTCAGCGTCGCTCAATGAAAACTGTTGGCTGTCTGCCTTAGCAACATCCACAATCTCAACCTGTTTACCATGGCTAAGATCGCTTGAGTAAATCATCTTGGTTAATTTGCTGCCAAGGTTACGGCGCAAAATAGCGTGATTGCCTTTTTCCAAAGTCGGTTTGTGCACATAGAATTCATCAGGGTTAACAGCCCCCTGCACCACCATTTCGCCCAAACCGAAAGACGAGGTGATGAATACCACATCATCAAAACCAGATTCTGTATCGATAGTGAACATAACGCCAGAAGAGGCGCAGTCACTGCGAACCATGCGCTGAACGCCAGCAGATAACGCTACGCCTTTGTGGTCGTAACCCTGGTGTACACGATAAGAAATCGCACGGTCATTAAATAAAGAGGCAAATACGTGCTTAATCGCAACCAGTACCGCTTCATAGCCTTTTACGTTAAGAAACGTTTCCTGCTGACCAGCAAATGAAGCATCTGGCATATCTTCAGCGGTGGCTGAAGAACGCACTGCAAATGATGCTTCGTCGCCTGCATCGCCCTGCAACTGTTCAAACGAAGTTTTAATTGCTGCTTCCATTTCAGGCATAAAGGGCGTATCGATAATCCAGTTACGGATTTTATCCCCTGCCTGTGCCAACGCGGTGACGTCATCTACGTCAAGGCTGTCAAGCAACGCATGAATTCTTTCGTCCAGTCCGCTTTGCTCCAAAAATTGGTTAAACGCAGACGCGGTTGTTGCGAAACCGCCCGGGACCTGTACACCAGCATTTGCCAGGTTAGAAATCATTTCCCCTAGAGAAGCATTTTTGCCTCCCACTGTTCCAACATCACCCATGCCAAGTTGCTGATACCAAAGTACGTACTCTTGCACTGCCGAAGCCTCCGAGAATTTTGTGTGAAATAAAGATACCGTTAAGGCTTACACGCCAGAAAGATGATTTTGGTAAATGATATGCCGTTTACCGCAAACTTTATCCTGCTCTGGCGCTTTTTCGACGAGGATTTTAGAATGTCGGTAATAAAAAAGTAAAACCTTATTTATTTTTGTAATAAATTTACAACATTGTTAAGGAATTGTTGTGCGCTCAGCTTTTTATATTTCCGATGGAACGGCCATTACCGCAGAAGTTTTCGGCCATGCACTCCTCTCCCTGTTTACGATTGAGTTCAATCACGTCACTGTTCCCTTTGTTGAAACAGTTGAGCAGGCCGAAGAGGTCGTAAGAAAAATATCTGAAAGTTTCCGAGACACGGGAGAGCGACCTCTCGTGTTTTACACCATAGTGAACACCGAAATTCGAAAAGTAGTGGCCAAATCGGTCGGCATTAACTACAACTTTCTCGACCAGTTTGTCGCTCCACTGGAAAAAGTCTTAGGGGTTCCGGCTAAACCTGAAAAACATCGTACCCACAGTATTCACGAAAAAACCTATGACATCCGCATTGATGCAGTAAACTTTGCCCTGGCCAATGACGATGGTTCAAACACCAAAGATTACGAACAGGCCGACATTATTCTGGTCGGAGTGTCTCGCTCAGGTAAAACACCCACCAGCTTATATTTAGCCCTGCAATATGGGATTAAGGCGGCGAACTATCCATTCACCGAAGATGACATGGGCGACATCCTGAAACTGCCTGCTGTACTGCGCCGCTTTAAACACAAATTGTTTGGTCTGACGATAGAAGCAAACCGCTTACACCAAATTCGCTCCGAGCGCCGTGCAAACAGCCGCTACGCCTCGTTACAACAATGCCGAATGGAACTTCGTGAAGTAGAAAACCTCTACAGGAAAGAGAAAATTCCCTGCCTTAATAGTACTAAGTACTCCATTGAGGAAATATCGGCCAAGATCCTTGCTCAAACAGGATTACAGCGTCGTAAGTACTAATTTAAAAATAGAAGGTAAGCATTATGTTTAAGGGCTTCGAACCCTCGTTATTCGAATTTCTGAATAAGCTTAGAGACAATAACGATAAAGTCTGGTTTAACGACCACAAAGGCGAATATGAGCAATATGTGCGTGAACCTGCGCTGGCCTTTATCGAAGAAATGGAAAGCTGGATCCGCATGATTTCCCCACACTACGAGGCGTCAGCAAAAAAAATGGGCGGCTCATTAATGCGGGTTTATCGGGATACGCGCTTTAGTAAAGATAAAACACCATACAAAACCAATGTCGGCATTCAGTTTCGTCATGAATTAGGTAAGGACGTGCATGCCCCTGGGTTTTACGTGCATATTGCGCCGGATGAATGCTTTTTAGGTGTCGGCACCTGGCACCCGGCTCCAGAGGCCCTAAAAGCTATTCGCGATCATATCGTAGCAAAACCCGGCCCTTATCAGGATGCCATAGAACATGCCCCCTTCACCGAGTTTTATCAGATGGCCGGAGATAGTCTGAGCCGGCCACCGCGAGGCTATGATCCCGACTTACCCTTGATTGACGAGATTAAACGTAAAGACTTTATTGGCCTGTGCCCGTTGGCACCCGAGCAATTGTATCGTAACGATATCTGCGAACACGTAGCTCGCATGTTCGGCCGCGCCCAACCATTGCAACGTTTTATCTGTGAAGCATTAGGATTACGGTTTTAGCAAGGAGCTGCTTAGCAGCTCCATTTTATTAGGCCCTCAGGCAAAGCAGGCTGAGTTGAGACTACTCTATCCACCACGTAGCGGTGGCCAATTATCTACTTGCTAAAGAATCTGTTATTGGGGTTAATGCTATTCGGCTATTGAGAAAATCAATTTCTACAATAAAACGTTTAAAAAAGTCGCTCCCCAAAATGCCATCCTTTTTAAAACGCTCATCAATCGGAAAAAGCAGGATACTGAATTGAAATTCGTGCCCAAAGATTTTTAAATTTGAATCAAACATCCTACACTCGACACCTTCACCAAGGTCGTAGTGACATTCCCTCATAACTTCTTTTGGGTTAACTTTGTCTGCAACAAAGATAGAACTGGATGCTCCACTGTCCAATATCATCTGATAGTGCGCATTTGAAGACTCAACAACGATGGTTATCCCTTCCTTACTCAGGGTGAAAGCATTGGCATCACTAAGTTCACTAAACGATATCTGACTTAATTCAGCATCCTCGACCATCAAGGAATTGTTCGAATAATTGACTGTTAACTTTTTCCCTTTGAAAAAATCAAGTCCAATAACAATTTGATCTTCCTCATTATTGATATTTTCCGTTCCAATCGACGCTGCCCAAGGAGTAAGTTCTAATCCTTTAATGTCTGAAAACCTTTTACACCCAACTCTCAAGGAAGAAATTACAAACGCTTTTGAACTAAAGACCTCACCTTTGAGATTTGAGCTCTTGACTGTATTCCCCGTATACTTCAGCTCTTTAATTTTGCTAACTTCACTTACTGGTAAATGAATTCCATCCAATGATCCTAAATCAAATAACGCGTTATGCGTATCACCGTTAATGTTTAATGAGAGGATAGGTAAACCGTAGGCATCAAATGTGATAGGGATCGAAAGCTTTTTACAATCTGGTGTTTCAGCCAGTAAATTACATGAATAAATCATGCCTACGAAGAACAAAACAATTACCCTAAACGACATAGATACACCCTACTCAATCAATTTGAAGTACGCGATAAAACCTCAAAGGAAATATTTTACGGAACTCAGAAAGTCCCTCTTATTTCACCAACCCGAAATAGCTGGCATAAGGAGAAATATTTGCTTTCGAGCATAACTTGATAATACGGAATTTCTATCCTTAAAAACGAACGCAAAAATTTAGCACGGAAAGCCGTGCAGCACGGTGAAGTCGCAGCCGGCTGCTTTATGTTGGCCATAATATTTGTTTATTATGCTACAAACCATTTGAAATGCATTTCTACCTAAAGCGATGCCAACACAGTTACTTAGCGTAGGAAAACCCCACTATGAAAAGGTTTGGCTGATCAACTTTGAAAAGTTTTCTCTCTGGTAATCTTCCATAGAAGCGTAAAATGCGAAACATCCAAGTACTAAAACTAAAGCGGTGTATCCCGCTGTTCTTTTAAAACTTTTACTCATATCTAACTCCGTGACTGTGATTTGAGGTGAACATAACGTCAAGCAAAGGGGTACAAACGTGCAAACTAAATGCGATACAGCCTTCATTTTGTGCCCCAGAAAGCCGTCTTGCTGATTGCGAATTGAGCGATTTTTTATATGAATTTTCTTATTTAATTCTGATAGTCCTCTGGTATTTCTAACTTAAAAAGAGCAATTGCTTGTTCGACCAACTCTAAATCTATTTCTTTTTGGTAAAGAGTAACTTCTCTTTTCCTTTTTGTGTCGTCCCTAAAGACTTCCATGATCATGTCATTGCCTGAGTAAATTTCCACTCCAATACCATCGCGAGCCCCCACGTCACTAGCGACAACATAACGTTCTATTTTGGAAAACTTCTCTGTCATTAGGAAATCCACAATTCACATAACGCTTCAAGCAGGGGCGCGCGTTAGCGCCTCCTGGCCCCAGGTCATTGCTGATTTAACCTGTTAACCTTCATAGTCCGATAACAAAGAGCCCAACTCATCTTCATAAGCCAGAAATCCATCATCGAATTCCTCAAAGGCGTCTGAATCAAGGGAAATTTTTTCCAACACATCCTGTCGGGCATCACGATATTTGGGAGGCATTCCGTCAGGAAATTTAGATGCAGCCTTTTAAACTATCTCGGCAGTATGCTTAGCCCCAATTTTGACCAGTGCCTGAATCGTTTCCTAGGTATAGTCTCCCGCTGAATTAAAGAAAAATTGGTCGAAGCCTCCACTGTTTATTTCGGCCTCAAGTTCATCAACCAATTCTTGTATCGTTGGCACATTATTTCCTTGAAGCTCGTAATACGTGATCTAAAATCATAGCGAAGCACAGGGTCAACATGTTCGTCTCCTAGCGAGCTTACGACCAACTTAATGTGATTGTTAAGTCTCACTTACGACCACACATTCTTTCTGATGCCATATCCCAATATGCTTGGGCTGTAGTCATTTTCAATTCAAGCCTTCTGCTATCAATATCTTCAACGTCCTGAATAGGAAATGGAGTAAAATCAGTGCCTTCACATTTCCCTTGAGTTCCATAGAGCTGTGGGTGATGAGTCCTATCATAAAGATATGCGTAATTAGCAGGATTAATCTTTCCTTCCAATGCTAAGGGCCGCATGATTTTCAGCATTCTATCCTGAAATCCTTTGTCGTAATCGGCATGTTGAACAATAATCCATGCCGCCTGCGAAGCATCTTGTCCAACCATATCGACAGTGGGCCAGCCAAATTCAGTAACAATTTCCTGAATTCTATTAGCTTGCTTGACGCGAAGTTCCTCGAAATTCAGATCAGTTTTTCCGTGTAATGTACTTTGGTCCAATTCCATCATTTGATTTAGTTCTTGACGCAGACTGGAATAACCACCGTTAGCAAAAGAAAAGTTACTAATAGCGCATAAAAAAACAATGGAATATAAATTTCTCATATCATTCATCCGTGATGACTTAACCCCCGCTCTGAGGCCTTGCGACCGATTATAGCGGTTTATTAAGCCCCACCTCATATCCCAATACTTCACAAGCATCCTTAAACTTACTTCTGAAAGATACAGCATCAAAGCCTCCTAATCGTTTTTGCTTATTGAGCAAAACACTAGTTGAATAAAAAAGTAGTGAAAGAGAATAATAAATTAATGCCTTTCCTTTAATGCTAGCTATTTTTACGAAATCAGACCTAACGCTGAAATGTCCGACGTTGTACATATCCGGCCTTGAAGGCAAACCAAAATAAGAGCGGCCAGAAACTCTCTTTTGAAACCGAAATGCATGTAATGGTTGTCCATTTTCTTTCGCTATGCTTTCAATTAGCTCAAAATAAATGAGTAGATTTTCCATATCACCACCATATTCACCTTCAAGACTATCACTCAATTTTTTGAAAACTGGAATTAATTCTAACGATATAGGCTGAGTATGAATGTCTACCATATTTGCGTTGATGCTTATTTTCATATTCGGAGCTAGTTTCTCGAAAAAAGGCCTAACAATTTACTCATAGATAAAATATTCAGATACATGCAGACAGACATATTGCCCGATAGTCTTTGGTAAGTATTTTACCTTCCAAAAATATTCTTCTGTTATAACGTCTTACGGCATGTTGCTCAAGCAGTAGCTGTGAAGACCGACCTTGTGTCTGTGAGTTATCAAAATAGCGACATACCACGACTATCGCCCTACCCCCTCTGATTCCAACACGCAGATTCAGTCTTCAACTCGCTCTGCGGCCGGTTAAACATGAGCGCTAACCCCACGATAGCGGTATCCATGAGAAACAATGACAAAGTGAGTTAGCGCCTCGGACCGAATGGGTATTTTGTTCAAATTCAGTTCAAAGCATTTATGCTGCTTTACAAAATATCCCTTATATTGATTTACTTACCCCAGCCTAGGTTGCCTGAATCATATTCAATGAAAAAGCTGAAACGCTATCAATATGAACGCTATGCCATACTCTGCCAGTTGGCTTACCCTGATGCCGCTGAAAACTATCGTGAGGTACTGGCGCCTTTTCATCAGCGCCTGTTAATGGATAAATACGGCCGTATGAGCGTCCGCATTTTATGGCTGAATAACAAGAAAGAAGTCATTGTGGTGTTCAGGGGTTCACTGGGCATACGAGACTGGCTGGCAAATCTGGTTTTTCTGCCGGTAAAACTTCAGCAGGTCGATCGCCATTTTTATGTGCACTGGGGCTTTCGGCGGCTATTAAATCAGCCCATGTTTTCAAGCACCAAAACCGTTGATGAGGCCCTGCCCCTGCGCGAACTGCTGGAAAAAGTGCTTGAGCCTCTGCGCCAGCAAGGCAAGCGTTTTACCTTTATCGGCCATTCTTCTGGTGGGGCCATGGCGGTGCTGATGGCGGATTATTTTGAACGGATGCATCCCAACGCGGTAAAACGGGTGGTTACCTTTGGACAGCCAGCCGTGGCGAGTCGCTCCTGGTACAAACACTATTTGCTGCACCATAAAACCTATCGCATCTGTTGCGATCTGGATATGGTGACCTTTATGCCGCCGTTCCCATTCTACTTTTGGCATGTGGGCAAAATGCTGTGGCTTCATGACGACCAAATCTATGAAAATACCCCCACCCACGAGCGCTTTGTAAAATCCCTAAAAAGCTGGCTATTGCGGCCAATCACCTACCACTATATGCGCAAATACATTCGCAATAAAACCCTGTTTGATGAGCACTAAATAATCAGTCACTCATCCATCAGCATGCATACTCGTCAAGGGCCTGCGTAAGCTCATCCAGGTAAGGGGCAAAATGTTTCCACTGGTCCATACCTTTACGATTGATTGGCTGGCGCACCTGTTCTGAACTCGGCGTTTTGATCACCCGCTCCGTTTCATAAAAACGCAGGCAGGCATGGTCGAACGGTAATCCGCAGAAGTCCAGAATTCGCTTCACCTGGCCTTCCAAATCATCAATCACATCTTCATGCTGCACCGTCAGAATGTGTCCTGGCAAAACCGTGTGCCAGTGCGCCATCAGTTTTTCGTAGCTTCGATAGTAACGGCCGATATCCGTGAGCCCATAACTAAATTCCTGGCCTTCACCAAAAAGTTGTTTGAAACCGCTGAAGCAACAAGCCATTGGCTCGCGTCGGGCATCAATGATTTTAGCGTTGGGTAAAATGGATTTAATCAGGCCAATATGAATGAAGTTATTCGGCATTTTATCGATGAAAAACGGCGCACTGCCGCGATAGCTTTGTGTTTGCTGCAGATACTGCTGCCCCAGATGTTGCTTGTGCTCAGGGCTCAGACTGGCCAAATTCCTCGGATACCCTTCGCCCACGGCCGTCAGCACGGATGCGATGCCCATGATGTCGTGTAGTTCCATGGTGCCATCCACTAACGGATGCGAGGCCAGAATTTGTTCCAGCAAGGTTGAACCTGCACGAGGTAAGCCGACGATAAAAATAGGATCTGGCCGCAGTTCCCCACCTGACGGCGCAAACATGGTAGCGGAGGTCGCCTCAATTTGCGCCTGCATAGCCTGTTCGGTGCGCTGAATATCAAAACCGCTGGTGAGCCTTTTCAGCTCATTGCCTTTAGCATAATATTCGAAGCTTTCTGCATAGCGATGCCCGTCTTCCAGCGCTTTACCCAAGGCAAAGTGCAGATGAACCCTGTCTTCCATACCCACATCGTTTGCTGCCAGCATTTGTGACATCCGGGCTAATGCATCGTCACCAAAGCGATAGGTTTTGGTGTTTGCCAGGCTCCAGTAAGCATCACCATATTCGGGCTCACATGCTGCCGCCTGCTGATAGGCTGTAATCGCCGCATCAATATCGCCCCGGGCTTTTAACGCATGGCCAAGTGCCACCATCACACCCGCGCGCTTCGGGTTGTCGGTAAGTAACTGCCGATAAACTGAAATGGCCTCATCAAGTTGTCCCCGGCCAACCTGTGCATGCGCTTTTGCAACCAGCACGTTAGTATTGTCAGGCGAGTTAGTAAGCAAGGCCGCTGTTTGTTCCAGCGCCAGATCAAACTTACCCAGCTTTAGTAGCACATCTAAATACGACTGACGGGCGCGCTGATTATCCGGATACAAGGCACAGCAGCTTTCCAGCAAAAACTCAGCATCGTGATAGACCTTTAGCTTTAATCCAATTTCGGCCAGCAGCAGCATAGCGTCGGGATGATGCTTATCCTGTTGCAAATAGCGTCGGGCTACCTGTTCGGCAGTATGTAATTCGCCTTCATACATCAGGTCGTAGCCACCCAAAACCGGTTTGGGTAGCCCTTGTAAATAAGCGAGTTGCTCGTTAGCAATGAGCAGTGCCTGAGATTGCTGCTGTTGGGTATAAATACTGATTAGCTGTCGCCAGCTTGGCACAAGCGCAGGGTTACACTGAGTGGCACGATAAAACGCCGTCGCTGCTGCTTTGGGCTGTTGCATTGCCAGGTAACAATAGGCTTGTTCCTGATACGCGCGGCCATAATCCGGCCTTATGGCAAGCAAACCGGCTAGGTGCGTTAGCGCCTGTTCGTAGTGCTGCAACAACCGACAACTCACGCTTTGTAAGTACAGTGCTTCGGCCTGCTCTGGTACCGAAACTGCCTTCGGTAATACGCCGGAAAGTTGCGATAAGGCCAGCTCAAACTGGCCCTGTTGAATGGCCTGCTTAATGGGCAAAAGTTGCTGTTGAAATGTAGCCTGCATAATTGTTCTTACTTAACGCAAAAACGGCAAACAGAGTAACCCCTGCTCGCCGTTTATTTACCTCTGCGACTCATTAATAAAAGTCGTAAGAGAACCTTACTCCGACAGTACGAGGACGATTCGTTACCACCTTCGGCGTAAATTGCTGGGTATCGATATTCAGGATGGCATGTTCATCAAACAGATTATCGACATACAGTTCTGCTTTCCATTCGTCGTTGGTCACGCCCACGGCAACGTTTGTCAACACATAGGCTTCCTGTATGTAACGCCCACCCGCAAAGCTTTCGCCGTTTGAATCCGTGTAGGTGACGCCGTCATAGTTTGCGGCCTCGCGCTGAATTTTAAGGCCAGAACCTGTGCCGTAAATAAGCTGAGTGGCATCTTCCATTACGTAAGCATCCATGACCATACCGGCTAATCGATCCCCGGTGTAACTTACCGCCGCATTGACGTAACCGGTTTTGCCCTCGGGCAATTCAAAGTAGTAACGGCCGTGAATATTACCTGAAAAATCAGCGGAATATGGCAGTTCGGAGCCCACGCCCGCGGCAATACCTTCAAGCTCAGAATTGATTCGGGTCAGTTCGGTGTCCAGCAAACTAAAGGCTGCACCGATGACGAAATCTTCTGTTGCCAGCCAGGTAATGTCTGCATCCAACCCCTTAATTTCGGCATCGCCGACATTATCCGTAAAGACCAGGAAACTGATATTGGTAGGGTCGAAACGCGAGGTTTGCAGGTCGGTGATTTCCGAGTAATAGGCCGTGGCGTTCACACGCAAATTGCCGTCGAAAAAATCCCCTTTCATACCGACTTCGTAGTTATCCAAGGTATCTGTGGTGGAGTACACCGGAATTCGGAAATCTTCAAACTTACCCGATTGATTTGAGGCTAACCCACCACCGACACGGTTAGTGACGGGAGGACGGAAACCTTCTGAATAGTTGGCAAACAACAATAGATCGTCATTCACTTTCCAGTCGATGGACGCTTTAAAAATCACATCATCGACACTCAGCACGCCATCCGAACCCAGCTTACTCACATCCAGCTGGCCACTTTCAACCGCCGCGATAACCGCATCGGCATCCAGCCCGGCAGCGCTGAGTTCATCCGGATCCATCGAACCAAACGCCTGAATACGGCTGGTTACGTCCACGGTTGAGGTAGAGCCACGGTAGGTATCATCAATCTGATACCAACGCGCACCGATGCTGGCGGTAATGGTATCGGTAATGTCATATTCAAACTGACCAAACACCGCAAACTGTTCGATGGTATGAGTAATGTCGTTAACGAAACTGACTTCTGACGAAAATGGCCCACCATCACTGTTGATGCCCTGATCGCCCACCAGTGTGCGGGCTAAATCCGGAAATTTCTCTGTGTTCGCAATTTTAAACTGGCCGACAGTAGCCACTTCCTGATCATCATAGAACAGGCCTGCCGTCACTCGCCATGGTGTATCCATGGTGGTGTTCATGCGCAGTTCGTGAGTAGTGCGAGTAGTATCTGTGTGCTCTTTGTAAAATTTAGTCGGGTCTAAACAGCGTTCATCTGCAGGATCCGCGGTGTTGTAGATACATACGTAGTACGCCGAAAACAAGCCGCCGTTGGTATAACCGGTATAATCAGCCAGTGTGTCGATATCGCGGTTGAGATAACCGCCGGTATACACGAGGTCCAGCTTTTCCAGCCGTCCTTCCAGAGTCCAGGTGGTGAGCCCAAACTCATCGCTGTTTTCTTCCGGCTGAAAACGGTTGGTGGAGCTTTCGCCTTCCAGATTCGGATCGTAAGCAAATACCCCTTCTGTCTCGAGGGTTTGCTGAGTATGTTGCAGCAGCAGCGACCAGTCTTCATTAAAACGATAAGACAGGCCAAAACGCGCTCCGGCATATACCGCATCATTAAAGTCATCTTCTACCAGTGTATCGTTACGAGGCACGGTAACAGGTGTGTTTTCAGGATCTGCCAATACGCCGCCTGAAATGCGGCTGATAACCACAGCACTGCCAGTGTAACCGCCATTGTCCGGATCGTTCAGAATGTTATCAATCCAACCTCCCTGCTTATCGTTGTATGCGGTAATACGCACGGCAAGATCATCGGTTAAGGCAAAATTTAAAAAGGCCTCAACCGAGTTACTCATTTCACCGCCCTTGGTGAACGACGTTGAAAAATCTACGCCACCGGCAAAACCACTATGACTGGGCTTTTTGGTGATCATTCTTACGGTACCTGCCTGAGAACTGGCGCCAAATAGCGTTCCTTGTGGCCCCGGCAGCACTTCTACGCGCTGAATATCAGTAGCATAAACATCGAGGTTACGGCCCGCCATGGATACAGGCTGTTCATCCAGGTAAAACGCCACTGACGGCTGCAATGCCTGAACCGAAGAAAGCATGATATTGGACTGGGTAGTTGCCGCGCCGCGAATGTAAATTTCATTCTGGCCAGGGCCAGTGCCCTGAAAAGTAACGTTCGGCAGAAAATCGACGTATTCCTGAAAATTATCAACGCCAAGATCTTCCAGCGCCTGACCATTAAGGGCCGATACCGCAACAGGTACATCCTGGATCGACTCCACACGTTTAGTGGCGGTCACTTCGATGGTTTCTATTTGTGCTTTGCCAACTGGGGCATCTTGGGCAAAAGCAGGAGACGTGGTGGTAGCGATTGCACTTAGGATAGCGCAGTTAATCCGTGTTCGTTTCAAAACAGGCTCCATTCATTGAATTCTAATAGTTAACTTCTGTTACTCCTCATCAAGCGGATGTAAAACCCTTTCAGCATCATTTCAACTCAAAGCACTATTCAACCAAGAAAGGACCAAAAAACAGAAATAATAAAGCAGCAACCTTTTACAAGGTAAACAATTATTTGTTAGAACTCAAATCAATATAAGTGACATGCTCCACGTAAAAACGTAATCTATAATACAAAGTACTGTAAACATTATTCTTTCAGCACACATTATTTTTGGAAACTAAGCCTCTCAATGTCTACCTCACCACAAGAACAACCAGCACAATTAAACCTTAAGGTGTTTGTGCCAGCCTCAGCGCTTATTGCCTTACTTTTGGCCTTTGCCGCCAGCATGCCTGAACAGGCCGATGCATTTTTCGACCAACTCCAGTCAACCTTAGTCACCAACGGCAGTTGGTTCTACGTTTTGTCTGTTGCACTGTTTCTGCTGTTTGCCGTGTTTCTTGGAGTTTCTCGCTATGGAGACATTCGTTTAGGGCCAGATCATGCCAAACCTCAGTTTGGTATGCTGACCTGGCTATCTATGCTGTTTGCCGCAGGCATGGGCATAGGTTTGATGTTTTTTGGTGTGGCAGAGCCCATCATGCATTTTCAGGCGCCGCCAACGGCCGAACCGCAGTCGATTGCAGCAGTAAAAGAAGCAATGAAAACTACCTTCTTTCACTGGGGATTGCACGCATGGGCAATTTACGCAGTTGTGGCGTTAGTACTGGGATATTTCTCGTACCGTCATAAATTACCGCTGACCTTACGTTCGGCGCTATATCCGCTTATCGGTGACAAAATTTACGGCTGGCCCGGACACCTGATTGATATTTTTGCCGTTACCTCCACCATTTTTGGTGTCTCGACTTCTCTTGGCTTTGGTGTGAGTCAAATCAATGCCGGCCTGAGTTATGTCACAGGCATTCCTAATACCACAGCCGTACAGACCATATTAATGGCTGTTGTAGTGGCCATTGCAGTGGTATCGGTTGTGACAGGTTTAGAAAAAGGTATTCGCCGCCTGTCTGAAGCTAATATGATCATGGCCGTGGCCTTGATGCTGTTGATTCTGGTACTGGGTCCAACGGTATTTTTGTTGCAGGCCTACGTGCAAAATACCGGCGCATATTTATCTGATATTGTGCGCAACACCTTTAATTTATACACCTATCAAAAGACCGACTGGATTGGCGGTTGGACGATATTCTATTGGGGATGGTGGCTGGCATGGGCACCATTTGTTGGCCTGTTTATCGCCCGTATTTCATATGGCAGAACTCTGCGAGAATTTGTTATCGGGGTATTGCTGATCCCAACTGCATTTACCCTGTTGTGGATGACCATATTCGGCAACAGCGCCATTGATTTAGTGCTTAACCAGGGCCAGACCGATTTGGCTGACATGGTAAAACAAGACACCTCCGTTGCCTTATTCGTATTTCTGCAGCACTTCCCATTTGATACCGTCCTCAATGTCATCGCTATTTTAATGGTGGTGGTATTTTTCGTCACCTCCTGTGATTCAGGTGCCATGGTAGTCGATATTTTGTGTTCAAATGGTCGTAATGACACGCCGGTTTGGCAGCGGATCTACTGGGCTGTCGCCGTTGGCGTAGTAGCAGCAATTTTACTCTATGCGGGCGGCCTGAATGCCTTACAAACCATGACCATCGCCTCAGCACTACCATTCGCCATTGTATTATTGATTGCCGTTTATGGATTGTTAAAAGCCCTCAGAGTAGAAGCCTTTAAGCAGGAAAGCTTACAAATTCATGCATCTGTTGGTTTACCACCAGCATCTGACGAAGGCTGGAAAGACCGACTCGAAAACATCATCTCGTTTCCTAACCGTAAAGCCGTGCACAATTTCATGCAGCGTGTTGGCTATACCGCACTTTCGGATGTGAGTAAGGAATTTCAGCGTCTTGGCTTTAAAACCGAACTAAACCAGCAGGAAAGGTCATTGCAGCTAGAAGTCAAACTCGGGGACTCGCCCAATTTCGTTTATGCAATTTACCTGAGTAAAGAGCAGCAACCTCATATACAGGCGATAAATGAAGATAATGATGACCTTACCTACTACCGGGCAGAAGTCCACTTAAAAGAAGGCGGTCAGAATTATGACATTATGGGCTGGTCTAAGAATGCAGTGATCAACGACGTCATCGACCATTTCCATAAGCATCAGCATTTTTTACATTTACTGAATTAAGCCAGACGGGTGTCTTTGCCAGATTGAATGAGAAATTGGCGACTTTGTTTACTCAATACGAGCAACGTCGCCAACACTAAAACGCACAGCCCATCAAATACGTAAAATACAGATACCGGCAGACCACTCATCTCTGCGCTGATACCACCCAGCCATAAGCCTAATGGCAGCATTGCCCCAGCCAGCATACCAACAAAACTGAGTACCCGGCCTCTTAACTCTGAGGGAATGGACAATTGAAGTTGCGTTAAAATCAGCAGGTTAAAAATACTCAGTCCCAACCCGGCCATAAAAATAAAACACAAACCAGGTAGTGCCATAGTACTCAATCCCATGGCCATAAAACCAAACGCAGAAAATGCCAACGCCCCACCAATCAACAAAGGCTTTTGTGCAAAGCGTTGCGCCAATTTAGGTGCAACTGACAATCCAACAATACTACCAGCTGCCATTGCCGCCAGAAAAAAGCCATACCAATTTGCATCCAGTCCTAGATGCGTAGACACAAAAAACGGCAGCAGTAGTAGAAATGGTCCATAGAAAAAATTCACACCCGATAACAGCCATAAGGTAAACCAAAGACCGTTATGCTGGCGTAAATAATGCCATCCGCGGCCTAAATCGCGCCATACAGAGCTTACTGTTTTGTGGTCGGGGCCCTGTCGACAAGTAAACTGTGTGGCAGGAATCGCCATAATGAACATGGCAGAGATGACATAACTCAAACCATCAAAGAGCAACAGAATTGGCGCACCTAAAATGCGGTAAAAGATGCCGCCAGCGAGCTGCCCACATATTTGCGTCAGCTGCGCAGAACCGCTAAACCATGCCAGGGTTTTGGATAACGCCTTTGCGGAAACTAATTCAGGAATACTGGCATCAATAGTGGGTTGAAATATCGCTTTCATCGCAGCGTTAATCATCGCCATTACCACAAACGCTGTTATTGCGGCTGTTGATGCTGTGTGGGTAAAAAGAAAGGCCGCGAGCATCAGGACACACACGCCCCTGACGAGATCGACAGTGATAAGGATAGATTTACGATTAAACCGATCCGCCAGCAGGCCTCCAACTGGCATCAATAAAATGCCAATCAACATAGTTGCTAAAACCACAGTCCCAACAAAGGCCGCCGAATTGGTTTGTTCCATCAGCCAGAACATCATCACGAGTGAAAAGGCCTGGCTCCCTAATTGGCTGATCACCTGGCCCTGCCACAGCATATATGCTGATTTGTTCATCTTCTTCCCTGAAGCAGGCTGAGTCACTTCAGCCGTTAGATTAACCTAATTTTTTAGGGCGACCGCCGGTCACTTTATCAGCTCGGCCTTCATCTTTGGCTTTCTCGGCCCTGCGCTTGCGCACTTCTTTAGGATCGGCAATTAGTGGGCGATAAATTTCAATTCTGTCGCCGTCACGCACTTCATCGGTGAGCTTACATACGCGACTCCAGATGCCGAGTTTATTCACCGTTAAATCAATATCGCTGAAGCGTTGTAAAATGCCGGAAGCTTTTACAGCTTGCTCAACTGTAGTGCCCTGCTCGACCACCACTTCTAATAACGCTTGTTTACCTGGGTTTGCATAGGCTACTTCTACAGCAATTTGCTTTTCGGTCACAGATACACCTCTTTTGCGCGATCAGAAAATGCCTTCACCATACTGCTCGCAATCGCATTAAACACTTTACCGAAGGCCATTTCGGCCAGCTTGCTCGAAAAATCAAACTCCAGATTCAGCTCAATTTTACAGGCATCTTCTGCTAATGGCGTAAACGTCCAGCCGCCTGTCAGTTTAGAAAATGGTCCCTCAACCAATTCCATCTTTATATAATGACCACGGCTTAGCTGGTTTTGCGTCGTAAACCATTGTTTCACGCCTGCTTTTGAAATCATTACAGAGGCTTTCATCTGTTCTTCGTCGGCGTGCAACACTTTAGTATCGGCACAACCAGGCAGAAACTGGGGATAGGCAGCCACATCATTGACTAAATCGAACATAGATTCAGCACTAAAAGCAACTAACGCGCTGCGATTCACACTGGGCATTAAATCTCCTTGAAATTGTCAAAATCGCCCATAATTATCAGCGCAGTTTACCACACAAAAAGCCTGCCAGTTCAATCGCCTGTTTTTTTACAGGCACATAAAGACAAAACCTGTTAGATGGGTATAATACGCGGCCATGAGCAAGAAGAAGTCAAAAAACACCAGCAGTACCATCGCCTTAAATAAAAAGGCGCGTCACGAATATTTCCTTGAGGACAAGTTCGAGGCCGGTATTTCCCTGCAAGGTTGGGAAGTTAAGAGTATCCGCGCAGGTAAAGTTAACCTGACAGATACTTATGTCATTATCCAAAACGGCGAAGCCTATCTGGTTGGCTCGCGTATTACTCCATTAAATCAGGCCTCAAGCCACGTTTTCTGCGATGCAGAACGCAGTCGCAAACTGTTACTGAACAAACGTGAACTTGATCGTTTAATGGGAGCAAGAGATCGTCAGGGTTACTCCATTGTCTCCACCGCCATGTACTGGAAACAGAACTGGGTGAAAGTCGAAATTTATCTGGCCAAAGGTAAACAAAGCCATGATAAACGCGACACAATTAAAGAACGTGATTGGGCGCGTGAAAAAGAGCGCATGATGAAGCATAAAGTTTAACCGTTCAGACAGAATTTTTAATACCAGGTCTCCCAAGTGGTTTCACTTGTGGTATCATGACCTTACAGCTTAAGTGTTACACATTAGCAACCTGTTTATCGGGGCTGATTTAGGATTCGACAGGATTCACGACGCTTGAGGTGCATGCAGAGGATGCGGTTGGCCTCTTAAATAAACCGCTTTAAAGTAGTCGCAAACGACGAAAACTACGCACTAGCCGCTTAATAACCGGCATAGGCCCTTCCACTCCAGCTCTTCCTATTAGCGGAGATTTTGGAAGGTCATACCAATAGGATAGCGAGGGAAACTTGTCTGAGGTTGAACCGCGAAATAGTATCAGGCCAGCTACAAGAAATCCTGTTTGTCGGAGTTCAAAGTAGTTAAATAAAAGACAAACTAAGCATGTAGTACCAATAGTTTAGGCTTTCTGGACGCGGGTTCAACTCCCGCCAGCTCCACCAATACCTCTAGCGGTCTAGACCACTCTAGACCGCCAGAGCCCTTACTCCTCAAGGGCTCCAGCAATTCCCCCCCAAATTTCACACAGGTCTATGCGGGTCAAGAAACGTCCCCAGAATGGCCGAAAAATGGCTTTGATTGGCAGGATTCTGTCACTAAATCTGAGGCTCTGACTCACGATTTTGGCACCCGCGATTGCCGTAAATTCCGTAAAAACTTCTTCAATGCCTACCCTACTCTCGCCTATGAAGTGGCCCACGAATACGTGCGTGTCTGCCAGCGCCAAAGCCATGTGCAAGCAAACCTATTTATGCTTAACCTCAAAAAGCAGCTCCAAATACATGACCTGAACCTGAGCGATGATCTTCGAGAACTAAAGCAATTCGCTGAGAAAAAGTCTGCACTGTGCGGCAAGTACATAGCCGCTTATGGTCAACCAGATGCAGTTAAATTCTGCTCCGAACTATTTAATCACTACAATTTGTCGCTTCCCGACTCGTCCTCAGAGCAAGAATTTCTAAATAAAGCAGCATGTCCAAGGGTATGGTTCCTGAGAATAAAGAAACTAGCCGCAAAAACTATCGAGCATGTTCAACGCCAATGCAGTTTAGTAAATCAGCAAAATGGCAGCTATTGCAGCGATAACGCCTTACGCAATTGGGAATGGCAGCAAGCTATGTCTCTGGCCTATATGGAAAGTACCTTCATCGAAAATGCCGATGGACAGTCATTTTCACTCAAAGAAGTGGCTGAACACACAGTTTCTAACCCTCATGTCAGACGCTGTGAAATGATGGTAAGAATCCGTGGGTTTGAAGAAGTGGCTCAACACATGGGCCATGTGGGAGACTTTTATACGATTACCGTACCTTCCCGAATGCATTCCCATAGAACTAACGGCCAGCCTAACCCCAAATATGATGGCACCACGACCAAAGAAGCCAACGACTATCTCTGCAATGTGTGGCAACGCATACGAGCAAAACTAGACCGCAATACTCTGCGTGTGTATGGCGTTCGGGTAACTGAGCCACATCATGACGGTTCACCCCACTGGCACCTGATGTTGTTCATGCATCCTGATGAACAGACCCAAATTCGTGCCATCATCAAAGCCTATGCCTTAGCCGAAGATAGCAATGAAACTGGCGCAAAAGCATACCGCTATAAATGCGTGGGGATAGATCCAAGTAAGGGCGATGCTGCTGGTTATGTTGCCAAATATGTCGCTAAGAACATTGATGGTGAATACCTGTCACATGATACCTATGGCAATGAATCAAAAGTCACGGCGCGCCGTATTCGTTCATGGGCAAGCCTAAACAGCATTCGCCAATTTCAGTTTATCGGTGGCCCCAGTGTTACCTTGTGGCGAGAACTCAGAAAACTGGATGAATCTGACTGCAACCAGTTAGAACAAATCCGCAAACATGCGGATAGCTCAGATTGGGCCGCATATGTTATTGCCATGGGTGGAACTCACATACCCCGTGATAACCGACCTCTGGCCCTCGAATACTCATCAAAACCAGAAGAAATTATCGACTATGACACAGGCGAGATAACCCATACCTGCAATCGCTATGGTGGTCTGCCCTTCCCTAAGCTCGCAGGCTTTCGGCTGGCTAACAAGTTTATCCCGATTCAGAAACAGCATTGGACGCTCAAACCGTCACCTCCGAGCTGAGGTTCCCTGTTCGCCCCTTTGGGGGCGGGACAGGGAAACGCGGGCTCGGTGGTTCGCGCAGCGTAAGTATTGCTGAAACCACCACAGGAACAGAACTCAACCTCAGATGTAAAACAAGGTAGCGAAGCATGAAAAGACCAGCACTGCAGCCGCAAAAGCGGATTGAAAAGGGGCCCCGTTTCGGCGGGGAAATGAAAAGCCGCGAAGCGGCCTTGGACTTGTGTAAATAACTGTACGCCACTTAACCAAAGATAAAACAATGAAGATTAAACGTAATGAAACCTGCCCTTGTGGTAGCGGTAAGAAATACAAAAAGTGCTGCATGAACAAAACCACAGCACGCCACCCCAATGATATTCCCGAGGAAATGCTTTCAACCACCCTATTCGGATATTCAACTCCGCGCTCTGAGGATGAATCCCCCTTCGACCTACCCGCTGAGGGCATGTGCTGCATGGTCGCCAAGGTGGACAAGCAAATGGCAGAACAACTCAACCATGATCTCGACACTAACAGCATCAAGGTGGGTCAATGGGTAGTAACAACCAATCGGGACGACAAAGTATTAATGAGTGGCCCATTCAGCACGATGCAACACGCAATGGACGTAGCACGAACAGACTTCGGTGCAATTCGCTTTGTCTCCATGCCTGATTTCATTGCATAGGAAATCGCAGCTCTTTAAAAATTTGGTGATTTTTGGGTCAAGTTATTACACCCTTGACCCAATATCTTTTTGCAAAAGTTCACTTGTAGGTTAACATTAGATGATAGAAGCTGTTAAATTCTATACGACACCGGACGGCAAATGCCCTGTCGTAGATTTTTTGGATTCACTGACAGCAAAGGAAGCCCAAAAGGTAACATGGGTTCTGCAACTGCTAGAAGAACAAGACAACATTCCCAAAACTTACTTCAAGAAGTTAGTAGACACAGAAGAAATTTGGGAAGTCAGGGCGCAATCAGGAAACAACATATTCAGGCTATTAGGCTTTTTTGATGGCAATAGTTGGGTGGTGCTCACACATGGATTTCAGAAGAAGACTCAGAAAACCCCAGCCAACGAGATACGCAAAGCCGAAAAGCTACGCCGAGACTATTTAGCGAGAAACAAACATGAGTGATTTACAAAAGTACATTGCCAAGCGCAAAGAATCTGATGCTGAGTTTGCTCAGGATTTCGACTCTGGCTATCAAGCGTTCAAATTTGGTGAACTGCTCAAAGCTGCCAGAAAAGAATCCGGCCTGACCCAAGATGCGCTGGCCGAGATCCTTCATACACAAAAAAGCGCCATTTCCAGAATCGAAAACCACTCAGATGATGTGAAGCTCTCGACACTGGAAAAGTTTGCAGCTGCTCTAGGTAAGCGTGTTGAGATTCGTTTGATTTAGTTGGTAATACTCAATAGAACATCCGCTAGCGGCCCAGTGAAAACCTTAATAACACCAAACAGGCAAGCTATAAGAACAACGGAAGTTGTAAAATACAGTTTTCCTTGAGCTTCGTTAGCATTAAAAATCATTTTCCAAAAAAATAAAGTCCACACAATAACAGCAACAGCTGGTACAAACACAACATACCAAATAGTTCCCTCAAGTAGCTTCATATTGAAGACCAATAAAATGCTATTCATTAAGAAAAGCCCGCCAAACAGTAAAAATGTAAACATTAGAGTTTGTTCGTAAGTTAATCTTCCCTTTTGGCGTATAAAGGGAATCATTAAGATTCCAGCTACAAGTAAATTAGATAATGTGTAGTAAAAAATTACCTTATACCAAGATACATCCTTTTCAACTCCATAATGGTCAAAGGTTAAATAGACAACAACACTTCCCCATATCATAAATTGAGAGTAGATAGCCAATATCTGCTCCCATTTCAGCTTACCAGACTTGATATCATCAGATAGGCTCTGCTTTGTCGCAAGTACCCTAGTGCAATCTGACATTGCTTTCGGATTCAATAAGCAGCTCAAGAAGCCAGTGATTACTTTTATTACTTCAGTCATGATTTCTCCTAAGTTTGACCAAGATTTCGCCTAGTCTTCCGAGTCTCACAATACTGTTCAAGCAAAAAGCCCAGTTGACGATATTTAGTTAATTTTCACCCCATATTTCAATACATGATCAAACGAAAACCTATGTGCCAGAGGTGCTAGCGAACACTTGCCGATATATTGGCCTCGATATCTACGACCACCTTTTTCAATCATAAGCTGGTCACCACAAACACCGCATTTAGCCTCAAAGCTGACAAGCTTTATCTCCAAAGGCAATCTACCTGACTCTGTTCTCTGTTCGCTTCTAGCCAAAATAAAAAATGCGTTGGCATCACGTAAACGCACCGTCAGCGCAGGCGCTTTAATCAAGCCATCTTCAAGCAAACGATAAAGCATCCAAGATATTGATGCAGAGAGCATAAACACAATTGCTAAACCAAATGCTGCTAACGGCCCGACTGAATGGGAATATTTAAAAATGACATAGGGAATGGAGAACGTAAAAGCAATGCACAGACATAGCGAAAATAAAAATATCCATGCAGATATGCCAGCCACACGCACATTGATAAAGGGTTTAATCCAAAAATAGGGTTTATGCAGCCTGACAATTTGATACTGAACCTTGTCACTTGCGACATGATGGTCAGAACTATCCGCAGCTTGTAACCCGAGCCAAACAATGACTTTGTTACCCTTTCCACCCGCAATCTCTGGCCTGTTTAGCTCAAGCCGCCGCTTACCCTTTTCATGCAGATATTGATTCAAGGCATTGTCAGTAGTCAGGCATTCATCAATTTTCTTTAACTCAGGGCGCACCTTTCGCCCAAAGTCAGTGTCTTCACTCGCTTTAGGCCAAACCATGGCAACCAACTCAGAGTAATCAAAGCCAATATTGGAAATTTCGACTTCCTGATTTATCAGATTGATGGTTCTAGTGATGATGGCGTAGAGCAACTCTTCGTGAATATGAAGTGCTTTACGCTCCTGAAAGTAAATTTCTGCACATTCCAAAACCGACATAAGTTCTTGAATATCGGGGCGTTCCATCGCTTGTACCTCGCAAACCAAACCCGTTTATAACCCGTTACCTCCCTGTTTTAGCCCAAATAATCTACCTAGTCTAGCCCCATCGAACCCGATGGAGACGCTTGTGTACGTAACAACTGAAAGATTGGCCGAACTCACCGGCTACACCCCAGAAGCCATTCGCAACAAAGTAAAGAAAGGCATCTGGCTAAAAACCATTCATTACCAGAAGGCACCAGACGGCCGCCTGATGATGAACGTAGAAATGATTTATAAATGGATAGAAGGAAAAAACTAATGGCAGTTAAAGAAGTAAGTAAAGGTTATCTGATTGACTTCACAATCGGACATATTCGATATAGAGAGGTCATTCCCTCTCTACACAATAAAACCTCTCTAGCAACCATATCCGATCGAGAAGTCACTTATAGGATGGCTGTTACAACCAGTGATGAAACCGCTTTAACACGTTATCCAAACAGCAAGATTCTTCAAAAGGCGTTCAAGTCAGAAAAGGACGAACTTACCATCAATGACTATTGGCGCATCTGGTATCAACGTGGCCAAAGCCAATGGGAACTTTCCACTAAACGAGGTTATAACCAAAAACTTCGTTGTTACATTTTGCCAAATTTCGGCAATGTTCGATTAAAGGAGTTCAGGCCTAGCATGTTTCAGGATTGGGCTGCAAAACAAACGCTTTCCGGCAAATCACTAAATGAAACTTTAAACATTATGAACGGAATTTTCGAGACAGCATTTCATGATGAAGTAATAGAAAAGAATCCCATTAAGTTAATCAGACGATACAAGCAAGAGCACAAGGAACCTAGCCCGTTCACCAAAGACGAAATCATAAAAATACTAGCCGCACTGGAAACGCCATATCGAGAGTTCTTTCAATTTGCCATCTACACAGGTCTCAGAACCGGTGAACTACTTGCCTTGCGTTGGGAAGATGTGGATATGGACAGGAAAGTGGCACACATCCGTAAGAACATCACCAATGGTCATGAGAAAGAACCAAAAACCAAAGGCAGTATTCGCACAATAGAACTGCAACCCGAAGCGTTAGATGCTTTAGAATGCATCAAGTCTTCATGTTTTTTAGATAGTTACCGTGTTTTTATTGACCCAAACACTAGAAAAACGTACAAATATGCTGACGGGTTAAGAAAATACACATGGATACCTGCATTGAAAAAAGCAGGGGTTAAATATCGTTATCCCTATCAGTGCCGCCATACATTCGCTTCAACAATGCTGAGTGATGGTAAAAATCCAATGTGGGTAGCTGCCCAGATGGGACACGCTGATTGGGGAATGATCAGAAAAGTTTATGGTAGGTGGCTCTCAAATAATATGCGGGCCATAGATGAGGTAAAAGAATGTTAGATTTGAGCATGGAACTAGATGCTTTAAATAAGAAAATAAAAACGCTAGATCTTGAATTTAATTTAAACACCAATCTCAAAAGCTTTATTTTTCACTCCAACTCAAAGCTAACCAACCTATTTTCTTACCCCCCATCAAAAGATTACTATTACACACTTAAAAGCACCCCTGTAAAGTTAAGAATAATTGAAGGCGGTCTGTATGTGGCAAATTTGAAAATCTATTCAAACTCTCAAAAACCTATAGAATTAGAATTTCAAAACACATCTGAAAAGATTACAAAGAAGATTTCCACACCATTCAAATCAGGCTCGTTTTACATTCATGAATTTGTTATCCACAATCCGATAACCGACTTGAGCATAAATTGCATGAATGGCTCAACATTAATACATTCGATTGAGGGCTACTCTTTAAATGAATTCAAAAAAAGAGCGCATTCACCTGCCAGCTTGAAAAACTTACTAAAGAAAACCATAGAATTAAAAACCGACATTGAAAACATAAAAAATAGAATAAATTCTGAATACAACACGCTAACCATCGCCCAAGAAAAGCAAGAGGAAAATTTCGAAAAGACCGAGCTAAGAATATCAAAACTTAATGATGAAATCGAAGAGCTAGACGAATCAAAAAGGGAGATAGATGAATTCATCATTGAAATAAACAAAGAAAAAACAGAAGTTCTACAAGAACTAAAAAAAGTAAAAGAACAACTTTCAGAAGAGAAAGCAAAGTTAGATTTAAACACTAGTGAAAACCAAAAATTAGAGAAACAAAAAATAGAACTAGAGGTAACTTCAAACAGACTAACAAAGAGCAACGCTGAAGCTAATCAAAACCTTAAAAGATTACAATCTGATGCAGATGTATTTAGTGAAGATGTTAAAGGATTTGTTACTGAAGCAAGAAAGCAGCAATATTTTTACGGCTTTATGTGCATTGTTTTATTGGTGTTATTAACTTTTACCGTAACAAATATATTCGATCGAACTTCTACCTTAATGAACGAATTTGATAAAGGACAGTTAAAAAGCATTTGGGATGTGGTAATAAGTAGAATTCCATTCACATTTGCGTTTTTAGGAATTTTAGCTTTAATCGGTGAAGGTATGAGAAGAGCAATAAATCAAATTATAAGAATTCACGAACAACGTTTATCATTCCAAAGAATTTCCATAATTGCTAGAGAAGTAATAAAATCATCTAATGTAGATCTTACTCTAGATGATGATGATATACTTATCCATAGAACTAATCTTAAGTTGTCCATGTTAAGAAGACATATGGAACAAGATTTGGGTACTAGAAAAATTGAATTAAGTAGTAGTAATCATTTAAAGTTAGTGGAAAGTGATACAGAATCTCATGCTAGTATGGGTGAAAGAAAAACCCCTTAGGCGTAATTAAATACATAAGCTTATGATATTATTAATAAAATGAATAGTTCAACTCCCGCCAGCTCCACCAATTCAATATTTAAAGACGTCCTAGGGCGTCTTTTTTATTGCCTGTAACAACGAAAAATCAATAACTTAGCGTATTTTAACGTTCATTAGCTTCCAGTGACTTCTGTAATTTTTAGGTACACCAAAAGGTACACAGCTATTAGTGTATCAATCTGGTGTACCCATTATGGCTAGAACAATTGCGAGATTACTAAATAACGAAGTCAGGGCAGCCAAAAACCTGATTTACTCTATTTATCCGTAAATCAGGTCTAATTCCGATATTTAAAAATAGGATTCAACGCAAGTCTCAGTCACTCATCTCAGTTTACTGAGAGCTGCATTTCGTCTGTCTTGCTTATTAGCACGGCTATCGATTTAGATGTGGGGGTTTCGCTGCCATCACCAAAGCTTTCCAGCGGCACCAGGGCGTTAGCTTCCGGGAAATAGGCGCCAACGTTACCCCTGGGGATATCAAAAGGGATCAGTTTAAAACCGCTGATTTTGCGTTCGGTGTCATCCAACCACAGGCTTTGAATATCAACCAACTGGCCGTCTTTTAAGCCTAGTGCTCGGATATCTTCCGGGTTAATAAACAGCACCTTGCGTTCACCGGCAATACCACGATAACGGTCATTCATGCCGTAAACGGTGGTGTTGTACTGATCGTGAGAGCGCATGGTTTGTAAGGTAAATACCTGTTGCTTTCCTCTCATGTGTGCAGGCAGCGGTACGATGCTGTCTGGCAGTTTATGGCTTCTAAAAACAGCTTTAGCGCTTTTGGTTTTCCAGTCCAGACTACGTGCGCTGTTACCGAGATAAAATCCACCCGGCTGTTCAATCCGCTGATTAAAGTCAATAAACCCTGGAATCACCCGGGAGATATGCTCGCGAATAACGCTGTAGTCATTTGCCATCGCCTGCCAGTCAATTTCGCTAGTTTCGCCCAACACCGCCTGCGCAATGCCGCAAATAATGGCAGGCTCTGAACGAATGTTATCCATCACTTCTACCCTGCCCGACGACGCATGCACCATCGAAAACGAGTCTTCTACCGTCACTTTTTGTGGGCCAGCAACCTGAACGTCGATATCGGTCCGTCCCATACAGGGTAAAATCAAGCTGGCCTTGCCTGGGTTAACATGGCTTCGGTTCAGCTTGGTAGCGATGTTCACGGTTAAGTCACAGTTACGCATCGCCGCTGCGACGCGTGCCGTATCTGGTGCAGCTGCAACCAAATTGCCGCCAAGTCCGATAAATACCTTACTATTGCCCTGCTCCAGCGCTTGTAATGCGCGAACGACGTTATGCCCATGTGCGCGAGGCGGGGAAAAACCAAATTCCGCTTCGATGGCGTCCAAAAACGCCGCCGATGGCTTCTCGTTAATGCCCATGGTGCGATCACCCTGTACATTGGAATGACCACGCACCGGGCATAAGCCCGCGCCGGGCTTTCCTATCTGACCAAACAACAATTGCAGATTGGTGATTTCCTGAATGGTTTGCACCGAGTGTTTGTGCTGGGTAATGCCCATGGCCCAGGTAATGATCACCCGCTCCGCCTGCTGGTAGATATCGGCAATATAGTGAATCTCGGCTTTACTCAGACCCGATTGCTGCTCAATCACGTCCCATTCTGTCGCTTCCACTTCTGCCAGATAAGGTTCCAGCTCAACGGTATGTTCAGCAATAAAGGCGGTATTGAAGATACTTTTGCCTGTCAGCTGAGCCACTTTGTGTCTCGCATACAACACCTTAACGATACCGCGCACCACCGCCATATCGCCACCTAACTTGGGACTGAAATAATCACTGGTGGTGGGCGTTGAGCCATTACTGAGCATTTCCAGCGGGTGCTGCGGGTTGGTAAAACGCTGCAAACCACGTTCTTTCAGATTATTAAACGCGACTACCTTAGCTCCGCGACTGTAGGCCGAAGCCAGCGTTTCAAGCATGCGCGGATGGTTGGTACCTGGGTTTTGACCAAAAATAAAGATCGCATCTGCCAGTTCAAAATCATCAATGGTGACTGTGCCTTTACCTATGCCAATAGAATCAATTAAGGCATGGCCTGAGGCTTCGTGGCACATGTTTGAACAGTCAGGAAAGTTGTTGGTACCAAAACGACGACCAAACAACTGATACACAAAAGCGGCTTCGTTACTGGCGCGGCCAGAGGTGTACAGTTCCAGTCGATTGGGATCATCCAACTGATGTAAATACCTTGCTATCATCGCAAATGCGTCATCCCAACTGATAGCCTCATATTTATCCGTGGCTGGGTTGTAGCTTACGGGTTCAGCTAAGCGGCCCTGATATTCGAGATAATAGTCGGATTGCTTTTTCAGCCAACTGACGCTGTGATTAGCAAAAAAGTCAGCGTCCACACGTCGGGATGTGGCTTCCCAGTTAACCGCTTTGGCACCGTTTTCACAGAAACGAAAACGTTTATTTTCATGCTTTTCACCCCAGGCACATCCAGGGCAATCAAAGCCATCATCCTGATTGGTCTTAAGTAAATTAGCGATATTTTTGGCGACATTCTCACTTTTGAGTAGATGCTCTGTGGTCGCCTTCAATGCACCCCAGCCACCGGCGGAGCCAGTGTATTTTTTGTGAGTCATAACTTGTCCGCCTGGTATTCAGTGTGGGCAGACTTTTGAATACGCTGCTGCCCATGGTAAAGATTAAATTCGTACTCTCGGGTAAATCCAATTAAAGTAATATCAAACTGCTGCGCCACTTTTAAGGCCAAAGCCGTCGGTGCACCTACCGCAACCACCACCGGAAGCGCAGCTGCAACTGCCTTTTGCATTAACTCAAAGCTGACTCGTCCACTCAGTACTAAAGTGCCCTGGGGATGCCAAAGCTGTTCCTTTTGAATTTTTCCGATAAGTTTATCGACAGCATTATGCCTGCCTACGTCTTCTGCCACAGCAACCAATTCGTTCTCTACAATATAACCTGCACCGTGCGCGGCCCCTGTGGCATCAAACAAAGGTTGATGTTGCCGCAACAGTTTCGGATAGCTCATCAAATTTTCTGCCAAAAGCCACGCCTGTTGGGCATCCAACTGAGGAGCGAAATGCAACGCCAGAGCTTTTAGCGAAGTACTGCCACACACACCACAACTGCCATAACTCATGTGCGCGCGATTAAGTGCATCCAAATCGGGCACTATAGCCAATGTTGCCACAACTCGGTTCCCTGCGTTCTGCTCTGAATTATCCGCTTCATCATGCTCGACAGACACAATCTGATTGATGCTGTCGATAATGCCGTGGGTCAGTAACATTCCCACTACCAAATCCAGATCATTTCCTGGCGTCCTCATAGTAACCAACCAGGTTCTGGCTTTCGGATATGACACTTCCTTCCAGCGTAAATTAATTTCCAGCGGTTCTTCCTCTGCAAGCAGATCCGCTTGTGGTTGCCAATCAGCACAAAGAGACACTTTTAGCCGGTTAATCTTACGGCTATTCGGCTGTGAACTAAGATCTTGTTTGTTGGATGGTGACACGTCAGACATAAATACTAAGGGAAATAAAACCTCAAACAGAAACTACGCTTCTCCCCCCACAAGTACAAGGAGATTGCGATGTTTTAACGATTTTTAGCAGTGAAACAATATTTGAAATTTTCTTCTTTCTGGACCACAACTTAACTTAGAACGACCTCAAGGAGCATTAGGTGACAGGACAGCAAACAACTCAGATTGGTTACAGCGTTGTCTGCCCACATTATCGAATTGGCCGAGAAGATAACGTTATCTTTGTTTATCTGTGTGGTACCTGGGAGGGCCTGATTAGCAAGCGTTTTATTCGTGATTTTGAAAAAATCCGCAAACCTCTTGAACACTCCCACTGGGCTGTGATTTATCACACCAAAGACTGGATTGTTGGCACACCCGAATTCCAAACCCTGATATTGGCATTGGCCAAAGATAACCTGCGATTAGGCCAAGCTGCTTCTGCTAAAATCATTACTCCAAACGCGCTGAAAGCCTATCAGTACGAAATGCTCAGCAAGCAAATTAATATGTCGATAAACGAGGCAAGATTCATCGAGGAAGAAGATGCTTTCCATTGGTTGGTATCGCAGGGATTCGCGATCAGTCTTAGGGCCTTTCCTGCACTGACTCCTGTTGATGACATTTCTCCTAACCTTGATTAGTAAGATGAATCGTCCCGTGCCACACTAGCCTTAACCAGATGTATCAGTGAACTAAACATGACATCAACCGAACCAACTACCCGTATCATACAGTGTCCCCACTATTGGATTTGGCGTGAAAACAATGTGGTCTTGACAAAAAGTATCGGTACCTGGGAAAGATTGATCACAGAACGCTTTTGTCGAGATTTCGCCAAAGTACGTAAACCACTGGAAGGCCAATCCTGGGCTGTAATTTATCACACACTAGAGTACGTATTAGGCACCCCGGATCTAGCCGAGCCACTCATTCAACTGTCCAAAGAAAACCATGTTTTCGGCCTGACACTGTCCGTAAAAGTGGTATCAGATAGCACGTTAAAACAATATCAGTTTTCCAGTATCAACAAGGCGTTCCCAGGTCGTCCTGAACCGGCCAAATCATTCCTAAACGAAGATGATGCTTTCCAGTATCTGGCCAACCGAGGTTTTATTACCCAAAGTAAAAGCTTTCATTCAGCGCCCGGATAAAGCATCGAGTAATGACTGGCGATTAACACCAAACGATCATGCTTATTCCACTCAATTTAGTCTGTATCGTGCTTATCTGGCATCCTTCTGCGTTTTTGCGACAGGCATCAACATAACTGAACACCTGAACACCTGAACAATCAATATTCACTATTGAAATTTCTCGCAGTGCAAATTTGCTACCCGCCAAAGCCAAGATACATTTCATTAACATGAATAAAAAACTAACCAACTGACACTGCCATTAACACATCGCGAGTTGCGGGTTCTTCAGGTGTGTTTATGCAGCAACGAATACCAGTTTGGTATTCGCTAACTACCACCACTAACAGGACACAAGACTATGCAATATATAAAAAGACTCGGGCATTCGTTGTCATTTGTCATCGCAATTTTCACCGGCCTGACTACCTCGGTACATGCGGCGGATACCAGCCTAATATCTGATGCCCCCACGTCGGCAATTTCGTTACTTGATAACGAAACCTATGACTTCGAAGGGCGCACAATAGACGGCAGCGCGATTACCGATGATGGGCTTTTTCGCTGTTTCAATCGACGCGGGGTGACGATTAAAAATGTCACTGTCACTGGTAGCCCAAGATATGCGCTATTTGCTCGTGGTTGCAGCAGCTTTACCATTGAAAACTTTACCATGCTCGATAACCCCGACAGTGTTGGTGGTATTCGATTTGACCAGGGCACTGAAAATTTAAGCGTGACTATCTCGGGTATCTCGGCCACCAATCAGGGTGGACATGCACTCGAACTTTGGGATGTAAATGGTTTCACCATTGAAGATATTTACGCACAGGACACCGAAAAATGCGGACTGTTAGTGAATCGCAGCAGAAACGGCAGCATCGGCCGGGTCACAGGGATCCGCAACAGTCAATATGACTATGGCTATGCCACCATGCGCTTTGCTAACAATGCTGGCCCCAACCTGTATGTCGAAAAAGTCTATTCCCGAGACTCAGGACGCGGGTTGTTCACCGTCTCTGGCAGTAATGGCATTGAAGTCAACACGGTAGATATCTTCCGGGCCACCATTCAGGGCATCTATATTCAGGGCAGCGATGATGTCACCGTCAACAAAGGGCGAGTCGGATTAAGTGGCGCAGATAACTGCCTTATCAGCAGCGACAGCACAAATGTCAGTCTGGGCAGTGTAGATTGCGACGCCAGTTCATAAACTTCGCGCGGTCTAGCCATCAGGGTAAGCAATCAATCTGGCTAACCGGCATTTCACTGTAGCGCTGCAATATCGCTTCATACTGCCCATCTGCGCGCATATCTCGCAAGGCCTGATCAAGACGATCCCGCTGCTTGGTCAGGCCATTCACTTTGCTAAAGCCAACATAGGCAGGAAAGGTTTCAATGCTGGGCTGCAGTTCACGGATACCGACTTTATTTTTCGCAGGGTGACAATGAAAGTAATGCCAGGCCACCCAGCGATCGCTGGGCAGAATATCAAAACGCCCCGCTAAAAACTTATCCATATTCAATTGCATATGTGGCACATATTGCACCTGAGAAATGATGCCCCGCGCGACTGCCTGATCAATCACGCTGCCATAGCTATAACGCACCAGACCGAAGGAATAGTCACTCAGACTGGCCAACTCGCCACTAAAGCGAATATCACTGTCATCTCTGACAAACAGGCCGATGGTTTGGTTAATTAATGGTTCATTAGAGTAATCGGTAAAACTTTCTCGATTCTGGATACGATAAAAGGTGTAAATCACATCCACCTCACCTTCACGAAAAAATGCCATCGCACGCTGAAACGGAAAGGTTTCGAATTTTACCGGTTGCTGCATTCGCGCAAACGCCGCTTTGAGAATTTCTGTCGCCACGCCTTTAACCTCATTACGATAGCGATACTGATAAGGGGGGTAATCAAAGGTAGCAATGCGCAGCGTTTCGGCATAAACCGAAGACAGAAAGAGTAGTCCCAACAGGCAGATAACAAATTTTCGCCACACCAATGTCTGATTCCGACACATGAATACTAGGGTTAGTATTTAGCATAGTTAACATTTATGCCCCACAGACAGAAAAAAGCCCGGTAAACCGGGCTTTCAATGCAATGTTATTTATCTGCCATCAATTCGGTTAACTGCTTAACCATGTCTGGCTGAGTCACTTCACCACTGCGTACCCAAACCTGCACACCATGGGGCGCGACCAGGGATTCAAGCGCCTGACCATCTTCGATACTCTTCACATCGCCATTCAGCTGTTCCTGCCAGACTCCGCCTTGCAAATACTGACTCACAGACATTTGCTTGGGTGTATCGCTCTTATTCAGCAATACCAATGCGGTTTGCGCTTCATCCTGGGTTTGTAATACGCGGTAGAACACAGCCTGATTGCCTTTTAGCAACACATTGACCTGCAAACCGTTTTGCAATGCCGGGGTATGCTTACGTACATTGGCAATTTTACTCAGAGCATTGTGAATCGGATGCGTTTTCGCCAGTTCAATGTTGTCCTGACCATAGTAGTTACGGTTCCCCTGATGCTCAGATTTTCCTCGCATAAAGCCCATTTCTGACCCCATATACACCACTGGGATACCCCGGCTGGTGAATAGCCAGTTATGGGCATCAATAAAGCCATTATCGCTGGCATTCATGCGCGGCATATCGTGGTTATCGTAGAAAGTCGTCAGCTCATATGGATTGGTATATGGGCCATGGGTTAAATGCAGATAGCCTTTAAGCTCAGCAAAATCGCTATCCGGGTGCTCAAACACTTTCACCATGGCTTCACGCCCCGGAAAGTCCAGTACGCTGACCCCACCATTTTTCGGTAGCGTATGCTGGGCAATGAAGTTAGCGTTGTAATCAAAGCTTTCACCAAACATAAAATAACCGGGATGCTGCGCGCGTATACGATCTGACGTTTCTTTCCAGAAATGGTGTGGCACATGCTTGATGGTATCAATACGAATGGCGTCAGCACCCTGCTCAATCCAGTACAGATACGAATTGATCAGGTAATCACGCAAGCCCGGGTCTTCTTCATTCAGATTCGACAACTGGGCGATATCCGGAAAGGTATGGTAGAACGTATGCAGAGGATTATTCGGGTCTAACTCCTCTGGCTTCAGGTTCTGATGATCCGCCACCAGTTTATCGTTGATATCGTATAGTTCGCCAAATTTTGGCTGATCAACTGGCATACTAAACGATGGTGAACCGTGATTACCGACAATATCAAATACCGACTTTAACCCTGCGCTGTGCAGCTTTTGCACATAGGCTTTGTAATCTAAACCCGCAGATGGATAGTGCTCATCAATCTTATAGAAATTATCGGCCCAGTATCCGTGATAACCGGTTTTCCCCCCATCACGGAACATACCGCCGAATTCAATCGGTTCACCGCCAGCAAAGGCTTCATCCGGATTATCCAAAATCGGCGTGGTCCATACCGCAGTAAAGCCCATATCTGCGATAAAGTCGGTGTTATCGATCACGCCTTTCAAATCGCCGCCCATATAACCAACATTCGCGGTTTGACCATCCGGGCCTTTTAGTTCAAGGTTAAACGTAGGGTGCTCCCCACCTTGATCTTCATGGTTGTTACCAGAGTCACCATCAACAAAACGATCCAGCATCAAAAAATATATGGCCTCTTTCGAAAACGGCTCTAACGTACCGTAATACTCTGTAGGGGCCAATTTTGCCTTAGCCTGTTCGGCATTGTTCGTAGCAGTTGAGGTGCAGGCAGCCAATCCAACACTGGCTGCAAGCAAAGAAATAATAAAAGGAGATTTCACACGCAATTCCTTATTCAGCCGCAGGGGTTTTCACCCGCAATGTCATCAGGCCACCAATCAGCATGCTAACGCCGCCAACAACCAAAGCGTACACTGGCTCATTGTCGAAAATTTTGGTGACCAGGAAACCCAGAATACTGGCCGCCAGGATCTGCGGGATGACAATGAAAAAATTGAATATCCCCATGTACACCCCGAGCTTCTGGGTCGGTAAGGCATTAGACAGCAGCGCATAAGGCACAGACAACACAGACGCCCACGCAAAGCCGACACCCACCATAGAAATAGCCAGATAATCCGGGTTATCAATGAAAATAAACGAGATAAAGCCCATACCACCCAGCGCCAGGTTAAACATGTGAGTCATGCGCAGGTTAAACACTTTAACCATCAGCGGAATCAAAATCGCAGCCAAAATGGACGTACCGTTGTACACAGAAAACAGTACGCCAACCCAGTCTGCCCCCTGGTTGTATAAGGCTGAACTTGGGTCACGGCTACCGAAATGATGCGCTGCCACGCCAGACGTCATGTAAATCCACATGGCGAAAAACGAGAACCAGGAGAAAAACTGTACCAGTGCCAGTTGGCGCATGGCCTGAGGCATAGCAAATAGGTCGTCCATCACCTCAGAAAAGCCATTTTTACTGTTACCTGATTTGACCAGCAAACCTGCCACTAACTGACAAATACCAAAAGCCAATAGCATGCCTGCTGCGATGTACAGGTTCTTATCCAGCTTATCGATGTTGATGGCAATCACGGCCGCAACGATGGCACCCAGCAAGGTGAATATCGCACCGCCTTTCAGATAGCTGGCAGCACTGCGATGATTCGCATGCAAGGTTTGCTCGTGCGCGTCGCCAAACTCGGCCTTTTCGAAAGCGTCGAGCTGTTCAGGCGAGTATTCCTTAGTCGAGATGATGGTCCACAACACACACAGGAAAAAGAATGTACCGCCGGCGTAAAAGGAGAATTTCACTGAATCAGGGATCACTCCCGCCTCTGCGGTATTCGCGATATCAAACCAGTTGCTCATCATCCAGGGTAATGCAGAAGCCACCACAGCCCCCACACCGATAAAGAAGCTCTGCATGGCATAGCCCGTAGCACGCTGCTTTTCTGGCAGCATATCACCGACAAAAGCACGGAAAGGCTCCATGGAAATGTTGATAGAAGCATCCATCACCCACAACATACCGGCAGCCACCCACAAGGCCGGTGAATTGGGCATGACAAATAACGCTAAACTGGCTGCGATCGCTCCCGCGAGAAAGTAAGGACGACGACGGCCTAGTCGATTCCAGGTTTTATCGCTCATATAGCCGATAATTGGCTGAACGATTAAACCTGTAATAGGTGCAGCGACCCACAACACCGCCATGTTGTTGTAATCGGCGCCCAGAGTTTCAAAAATTCGGCTGACATTGGCATTTTGCAGGGCGAAACCAAACTGGATCCCCATAAAGCCAAAGCACATGTTCCATATCTGCCAAAAGGATAATTGCGGTTTTGATTGCTGCATTGTTTTTCTCTTTTTCTCCGGCTCCGCTTAGTGGGCCAGCGTTTTGATTGGAGTCAATTGTAAAATCAGTCCCTGACCTGCGCTCAATGTCAGATGGTCTGTCAGTGTCTGGCGTTTACCCGTAAGCACATCGGTGGCTTGCATGCCTGCAGGTAGAATTTCTTTATACTTTTCCAGGACCAGACGTTGCTCAGCATCGGTTGGATTCAACGCCACCATCAACAACTCATTACCCGCCTGACGAAAATACACATATGCCCCCTGCTCTGGGGCAAAATGAATTAACGTCCCCTGGGCAATAGCGTTGCTGGTCTTACGCCATCTAAACAAAGACTGGATAAAGGTCAGCGCACTTTCTTGTTCCTGACTCAGACCTTTGCCGGTAAAACCATTCACAGTATCATTCGCCCAGCCCCCCGGGAAATCCTTGCGTACTAATCCATCGTTACGCTCTTTCGGGCTGGTAAATAAGAGTTCAGTGCCATAGTAAAGCTGCGGAATCCCGCGACTGGTGGCCAGCCACATCATCGCCAGTTTCCACTTGGCGATATCTTCGTTTAACGTACTAAATACCCGTGGCGTATCGTGATTATCGGGGAAAATCAGTAAATTAGCACTGTTACCATAGAGAAAATCCAGGCCCAGGGTTTGATACAAAGGATCAAAGCTTGGCTGCTCTGCGCTCAAGCCATTCAATAACGCATCACGGGTTGGGAAATCAATCATGCCTGGCGTGGCAATCGGATAGTCGGAAAATGCGGGGCTACCCTGCTGCCACTGGGCAACAATAGCGGGTTGTGTCGACCATTCTTCACCGACAATATTTAGCTGTGGATACTCAGCCATAATGGCCTGAGTCCAGTTTACCAGGAAGTCTTTATCCGAGTAAGAATAGGTGTCTACCCGCAGACCGCTTAAATTGGCGTACTCAATCCACCAAATCGCATTTTGAGTCAGATAGGTCGCTAACAGAGGATTCGATTGATTTAAATCCGGCATCATAGGCACAAACCAGCCATCGTTGAACTGGCGTTTATCCCAGGCACTGGCATGAGGGTCTACCATCGCCTGACGCTGATGATGGGTAGGCGAAAACGTACCATTAAAATGCAGCCAGTCTCTGGCCGGCATATCATCCATCCACCAGTGTTTATCACCAATATGGTTTAACACCACATCCATGATCAGGCCCATTCCACGTTTACTCAACGCCTGAGATAACTGGCGATACTGGGCATTACTTCCCATTCTTGGATCGACGCGGTAAAAGTCCGTTATTGCATAACCGTGATAGGAATATTTAGGCGCGTTATTCTCTAGTACTGGCGTGCTCCAGACCTGAGTCATGCCCAGTGCCTGAATATAATCCAGGTGTGCCAAAATTCCCTCAATATCGCCACCGTGACGACCATTACTGTCACTGCGATTTAGCCCTTCATTCATTTCAGGCAAGGCATCGTTCTGTGGATTACCATTCGCAAAGCGATCAGGGGTGATCAGATAAACTGCATCTGCTGCCGTAAAGCCTTGTCGAGTGGCAGAATTGGCTCTGCGAGGTAATAAAGGAAAATCAAAGGCTTGATTTTCATCATCCCCCAACTTGATTTTAAGCGTGCCCGGCTGAGTATCCGGTGGCAGGATTAGAGTAATAAACAGATAATTAGGGTTATCGGTTTTTTCAACGGCTGCGATCGACACATTTGGGTAGACAACCTGCACCGCTTTATTTGCAATATTGTCACCATGTACCATCAGTTGTACGTTAGGATTATGCATCCCTACCCACCAGTTAGCAGGCTCAACTTTCAAATTAGCTGCCTGAACGACCACAGAGGTCAGGCTCAACAACAGCGCAGAAAATAACGGAAAAAGGCGCAAATAACGGATAGACAAAATACAGTAACCCCACAATTAACCAGGCCAATCTCACCCTTTCACACCCGGCTATAACAGCATAGCAAGGCGTGGGTGGTGTTAAAGCCAGGTTAATGGCTAATTTTTACTGAATACTACCCTCTGCAACACTTTTTAAACAACTTTGTGCATACGTATTCAGCAAGACCAGCGCTTACAGGATAAGGGCTGGCCCGGAGTTAATGCATAAAAAATCGCCAATAAATAATTATCTGTGCCAAGTAACAGATTCGTTCGGGTTAACCTTTATGTTACGCTGTCACAGCTACAGGCAAAGCACGTTGTTCACGAATCGGCCAGTGCAACGCCACGGCTACCAGGCTTAAGGCCACGCTCAGCCACCACACCAACTCATAATGGCTCGTTTGTTCGTATATCAAGCCGCCTAACCATACCCCACAGAAACTACCTACCTGGTGACCCAAAAACACTACGCCATACAAGGTTGCCATATACCGCGTACCAAACATGGTAGCGACCAACCCTGTGGTCGGCGGTACGGTTGCCAGCCACAAAAAGCCCGTTAGACAGCTAAACAGAATGACGGTGGTAAGAGACTGTGGAAGTAATAATAATCCCAGGGTAATAATGCCACGCATAAAATAGATAAATACCAACACCCTCCGCTTAGACATTAATCCAGATACATAGCCAGACACCATGGCACCTGCCACATTAAACAGGCCAATCAGAGCAATTGACCAGGCAGCAACGTCAGGTGCAAAGCCCTTGCCCGCCAGATAACCGGGAAAATGCACAGTAATAAAAGCCAAATGAAATCCGCAGACGAAAAAACCCAACGTCAGCATCCAGTACGACGGATATCGGATTGCGGTGTTCACCACGTCACGGAAGCTTTCTGCCGACTCCTGACTTACGACACTTGCTTGCCCGGGGCGGCTTAATTTAGCTAATAACATGATCAGGACCAGCATTGAAAATGCCAGTAGCGCCATCACGTGAAGAGCGGCGACCCAGCCATAATCAATCACCAATTCCTGTACCAGTGGCACCACCATAAACTGGCCCATGGATCCCGCTGCGGTGCCCAGCCCCATCACCCATTGGCGGTCTTCCGCTGTCACTGCCTTTGCCATAAGAGGCAATACTAAGCCAAACCCTGTACCAGCCAGGCCTGCGCCAATAAGTACACCGCTACCAAGATGTAACTGCCAGATTGAATCCACACCTGCGGTTAAGAACAGTCCAGAGGCATAAAAGACCACTCCTGCAACTAAAACCTTCACATTTCCAAAGCGATCAGCCAATCCACCCGCAAACACCGATAGCACACCCCATATCAGGTTTTGCATCGCCAGTGCCAACGAAATGCTGTCCCTGCCCCAATGATTGGCGTCAGAGATAGGTGCAACAAACAAACCAAAACTTGCACGAAAGCCAAAACTTAATAGCAATAAAACTGACGCGGCAGCAATAATGCCCCATGCCGTAGAAGATACATGCCCCAGGCGCATACCCTGTGTTCCTTACAAAAATACGTGCTGAGACTGATTCCATCTCAGCACCTTAATAGTTAAGATAAACTTATTATCATCAGCTCAAAGAGCTTATACAAACCAGTTTTTCTGGATTTATACGTTAGATAATCTTAATCATGACACTCATTTCATTTAAAGCACTGCATTATTTTTGTGTGACCGCGCAGTATCAAAGTATTAAACAAGCAGCAGAAATGCTGGCTGTAACCCCCGGTGCCGTAAGTTTGCAAATCAAAGCCCTGGAAGACTGGCTTAACCTGAGTCTGTTTACCCGTCAGGTGCGCCAGCTGACGTTAACCGATGCAGGCAACATACTTTATCGGCGCTGTAGTCCTTTGCTAGCTGAAATCAGTAGCATTACATCTTCCATGCGCCAGCGCCCTCACCCGAGCGCGGTAAAGCTATCCTTACCGCCCGCGTTTGCGATGTTGAGGTTTGCACCCGCTATGGCCGAGTTTCAGGCCAGCCACCCTCAGATTGACCTGCATATTCAGGCTTCCAGCATACTGTCATCCATTGAAAGTGCCGAACATGATTTGGCCATTCGTTATTTACCTCAGGCTGACAACCGCCTAGATACCACCTTACTTCAACGTCCTCAGATTCAAATGGTATGCAGTCCGACTTATCTGGAGCAACACCCTGGTTTGAAAGAGAAAGACATTAGTGGCTGTGACATGATCCAGGATTATCTTTACCAGGACTGGGAACGTATCATTCAACTGGCGGGATTAAGCGGGAAAGCAAGAGGACACCTGTCCTTTGATCAGGCAGCGCTGTCTTCTCAGGCGGCAGAGAGTCATCTGGGGTTGTGGCTGACCGACAATGTATTGAGTAATAATCAGCTCAGCAAAGGCTCCCTGGTGCCTTTGTTTAACTTTACCCAGCCTGCACAGCGCCAACTCTATTTAGTCAATCAACTCGACTTAGCCCTGAGTGAGCCAGCATCTATCGTCAAAACCTGGCTAATCCGTAAGTTTGGCAGCACTAATGAAACAACAGATTAATCACCGCAAACTTAACTCGCACTCCTCCTGACACACTATACTTTAGCGTCAGAATGTAAGTCATTGAGCCAATGAGACGTCTGAGCAAAGCAAATGAAACGTTTGGTCTGTGTTTTCGCCATTTTATGCGTGTTACCGCTATGGGCAACATCCCTGCCTCAGGCTGACAGCGTACTAATAATGAAGGCCCAGCGTAAACTTTACCTGCTAAAAAACGGCGAAGTTTATCGGGATTATGATATTTCCCTCGGGGCGAATCCTATTGGCCACAAACGGCATTTAGGTGATAAGCGCACACCGGAAGGCCGTTACATCATAGATTATCGCAACGCACAAAGTCGGTTTTACCGTTCCCTGCATATTAGTTATCCCAACAAGGAAGATAAAAGCCTGGCAAGCCAGCGCGGCCTTAATCCTGGGGGTGCCATATTCATTCATGGCTTACCAAATGGCCGTGGACATTTGGTCAATAACTATCGGGGCTACGACTGGACTCACGGCTGCATCGCCGTCACCAATCAAGAAGTGGATGAGATTTGGGCCCAAGTACCCAATGGCACACCAATAGAAATCAAACCATAAAAATGCCCGCATGTAGCGGGCATAATCTATCGAACAAGAGTAGACGGCAGAGTTAGTCGTGCTTCTTCGTAGCCTGCCGAGCCTCAAAAGCCGCCAGTTGTTCTGGCGTTGCTTTACCCTGGAACTTCTCTTTCCACTCACTAAACGGCATCCCGTACACAATTTCACGGGCTTGTTCATAATCAACCGACTCACCATTTTCCGTCGCTGCAGCGCTGTACCATTTAGCCAGACAGTTACGGCAAAAATCCGCCAGAATCATCAAGTCAATGTTCTGTACGTCTTTGTTCTCGTCAAGGTGTTGCAGAAAACGGCGAAATACCGCGGCTTCTATTTCGGTTTGGGTATGTTTATCCATCGCTAACTCCACTCGTAGCAAGAGGTTTCACTCTTTCACCTCTAGATATTCAATTATCAATATAAATAAATTATCAAAACTCAACAGGGTTACAAACTTAATGAGTGACGAACTCTCGTGACAGAAATTTTCCAATGACCCAGCAATTCCAACGCGAAAATACAGCGTTAGGAAAATACTTACTGGCAGAAATTCCTGCGCTATCCTTTGTAACTAAGACAAAAAAGGGAGCTTTCGCTCCCTTTTAAACACTTTCTTTGAGCAGATTACTCTGCGTCAGAAGCTGGCGCTTCTTCAGCGGCAGGTCGTTCAATCAGCTCTTTCATGCTCAGACGAACACGGTTCTGACGGTCGATTTCCATCACTTTCACGTCAACCATCTGGCCTTCTTTCAGGTAGTCAGTCACTTTATTCACTCGCTCATGGGCGATTTGAGAAATGTGCACCAGACCTTCTTTACCTGGCAGAACTTCAACGAACGCACCGAAGTCTACGCAACGCGTCACTTTACCGTGGTAAGTTTTACCCACTTCAACCTCTGCAGTTACGCCTTCGATCATGCTGATAGCGATGTCTGCTTTTGCACGTTCTGTAGCGAAGATCTTGATGGTACCGTCATCTTCGATTTCGATGTTGGTATCAGACGCTTCAGTAATAGAACGGATCATTGCGCCGCCTTTACCGATAACATCACGGATCTTGTCTTTGTCGATAGACAGAGTGTAGATACGTGGAGCAAATTCAGACAGCTCTTCACGGTGACCAGTAATAGCCTGATCCATCACGCTGAGAATGTGTAAACGGGCTTCTTTAGCCTGTTTCAGCGCGATCTGCATGATTTCTTTGGTGATACCTTCGATCTTGATATCCATCTGCAGCGCAGTAACACCTTCAGACGTACCCGCTACTTTAAAGTCCATGTCGCCCAGGTGATCTTCGTCACCCAGAATGTCAGACAGAACCACAAAGTTGTCATCACTCTTCACCAGACCCATGGCGATACCCGCAACAGAGGCTTTGATAGGCACACCAGCGTCCATCAGTGCCAATGACGTACCACATACAGAGGCCATTGAAGAAGAACCGTTAGATTCAGTGATTTCAGACACGACACGTACTACGTACGGGAATTCTTCCATCGAAGGCATAACTGCCTGGATACCACGCTTCGCCAGACGACCGTGACCAATTTCACGACGCTTAGGAGAACCGATCATGCCAGTTTCGCCCACACAGTATGGAGGGAAGTTGTAGTGCAGCATGAAGCGGCTGTTAGTCGTACCTGACAACTCGTCAATCATCTGTGCGTCACGCTCTGTACCCAGAGTCGCAGCGACCAGAGCCTGAGTTTCACCACGGGTGAACAAGGCAGAACCGTGGGTACGTGGCAGGATACCAGTAGCAACGTTCAGCGCGCGCACCATGTCTGGTTCACGACCATCGATACGTGGCTGACCAGCAAGGATACGTGAACGTACTACGTCTGATTCCAGTTCGTGCAGCAGTTCAGAAGCTTCTTTCTTGTCCTGCTCTGGATTAGCTTCAAGCAAGGCAGCCAGTGCAGCGTCAGTTACCGCAGTAACCGCCTCTTTACGGGCCAGCTTGTCAGAGATTTGGTAAGCTTCAGTCATACCGGCTTCTGCCAGCTCTTTGATTTTCGCTTTCAGCTCAGTGTTTTCAGCTTCTGGTGTCCAGTCCCATGCAGGAGTAGCAACCTGAGCCGCAAATTCATTTACTGCATTAACCACAGTTTGCAATTGCTCGTGACCGAATACTACGGCACCCAGCATGACTTCTTCAGACAGAACAGCGGCTTCTGATTCAACCATCAGTACAGCGTTTTCTGTACCGGCAACCACCAGATCCAGCTGGCTAGTCGCTTGCTCTGAAGCAAGGGTATTTAAAATGTAACCGCCGTCTTTATAACCTACACGAGCAGCACCAATTGGACCATTGAATGGAATACCAGAAATGGCCAGTGCAGCAGACGTACCAATCATAGATACGATATCAGTTGGGATTTCTGGGTTAGCAGATACCACAGTTACTACGATTTGAACTTCGTTTTTGAACCCTTCTGGGAACAGAGGACGGATTGGACGGTCAATCAGACGTGCAATCAGCGTTTCGCCTTCAGACGGACGACCTTCACGTTTGAAGAAACCACCTGGGATTTTACCAGCAGCGTATGCTTTTTCCTGGTAGTTCACCGTCAGCGGGAAGAAATCTTGATCAGCTTTCGCTTCTTTTTTACCAACTACAGTTACCAGAACAGACGTATCGTCCATGCTAGCCATTACCGCAGCTGTTGCCTGACGAGCGATTACGCCCGTTTCCAGAGTTACAGTATGTTTGCCATACTGAAAAGTTTTAGTAATAGGAGTCACTATATTTCCTTTAACTTATTTTATTAATTCGCTTTTAAACGCGGCGCATAGTATAGCCGCTGAATCTGAGGAGTGACAGTGAATTTTTAACCCTGACAAGGGCATAGACCAGAAAACACGCTAGACACAAAGGAGATCTAAGAAGATAGCCAGCTCGATATTTAGCCGGGTTTCAGCAAGGCGCGAGTGCTAAACGACGCCCCTGCTGGTCAAACAGTAACATGTCTGCTTTTCTCCACCCCAGGCTAACCTTCTGATGTAAAGATGGCAATTGCGTTGACGCTTGGCAAAACAAGCTCACGGGTTCATGTATCCCTGCAACGCAAGCCTGAATCAGAACGTCTTCGCCCAATTGACTAATTGCCGTTACGCTGGCTTTCTGGCAGACCATATCAACTGTTTCACCCTCGCCGTCTATGAGCAATTTGACCTGACGGGGACGAATACCAAAAAGTATGGGGAGCGCTGAAGGATCGGTATAAGCCGATTGAGAAGTGCCAAACGTTTGAGTAAACGGATGCGCAAACGGCAACAAATTAATCGGCGGTTCACCCAGAAATTCAGCGATATACTGATTAGCTGGCTGGTTATAACACTCTGATGGCGACGCAAACTGTACGATACCATCTGTATCCAACAATAAGATCTTATCTGCCAATGCCAACGCTTCACTTTGGTCATGGGTGACATACAAACTGGTCGCTCCCAGACGCTGATGTAGTTGCTTAAGCTCACGGAGCATATGCCGGCGTAAAGTAGGATCCAGATTCACCAGCGGCTCGTCAAACAAAAACACTTTTGGATTAGACAGCATTGCTCGCCCAATCGCGACACGTTGCTTTTGTCCACCAGAGAGGGTTTGCGGGTACGCATCAAGTAACTCTGTTAGTTGTAACAATGCTGCGATCTGGTCAACGCGCTGTTGGATCTCGGTCTTTTTCGCCTTGTTAAACAGTAAAGATAAGCCGAGGTTTTGGGCCACAGTCATATGCGGGAACAATCCATGCTGCTGAAACACCATGGCGATATTGCGATCTGCAGGGCGTTTATCCTGCACCGCTTCATCGGCAATCATAATATTGCCGACTTCGACTGGCAATAATCCGGCGATCGCTCTGAGCAAACTGGTTTTGCCCACTCCGGAAGGCCCCACAATCACCACAAACTCGCCGGGTTCAATCTCAATACTTACATTAGACAGGCGAAAGGACTGGGTGTCAGACTGGCGCGCAATACAAACATCTTGCAGGCGAACACTCATCTAGCCTCCTGGCAGGAACAATGGCGAAATTTGAAAGGCTTCCATTTGGCGCTAATGCCTAAACAAAGTCAAGGCACGAACATGCCAGTAATGGGTAATTAATAACGCCAAAAAATAAAAACGGCCCCGCAGGGCCGTTTATCTAACATCGATAACAATTAGCCGTTAAAGGCAACCAACTGCGGAGCTACCGTATGATAGTCCAGTGCCATGGTGATGCTGAGGATCGTAATATTCAGAATAGAGAATGCGAACACCTTACGGGCCCAGCGCTCTACTTCGATATCACGACGATAGCCTTTAAGTGCCATCAGCAGCCACCAGAAACTGGTGGTACAAGCGACAGCCATAAAGGCCACGCCTGTATAACCGCTAATCGGCAATAGCATAGTCACCAGCGCATACACGGCGATATATAGCACGATATGCAGTTTGGCTTTGGCAATACCCTCTTTGACCGGCAACACAGGAATGTTAGCCGCGGCGTAATCGTCATAACGGAAAATAGCGATGGCGTAAGAATGCGGCATTTGCCACAAACTAAACATCACCAGCAGAATAGCTGCGCCCGCGTCGAACGTACCTGTTACCGCACAATACCCCACCACAGGAGGCACTGCGCCAGACAGGCTACCGACTAAGGTGCCGTAGACCGAATTACGCTTCATGTACAAGCTGTAAATACCTACGTAAACCACATAACCAATGGCAGCGAAAAGCACCGCCATAGGCGTGGTATACAAGGCTAAAAGTCCAAACCCGACAACGCCTAGTACGATACCGTGTGAAAATGCCGCCAAAAACGAAATCTCACCGGTTACCGTTACCCGTTTTTGGGTACGTTGCATTTTCGCATCAATGTCCCTGTCAATGCAGTTATTGATGGCGCAACCAGACGCTACCACCAACGACAACCCCACGACTGTGGCGGCCATCAGGAACCAGTCGATATCGCCACGGGCGGCTAAGAAAAAGCCCCCCGCCACAGATACCAGATTCCCCATGATGATACCGGGTTTGGTTACTTGTAAATAACGTCGAAACATCTACTTAGGCTCTCCTGCAATCAGCCAGTTTCCGCGTAATGTACTAGCTTGCGCTAGTACATCATCATCGCGTTAGATTCGTAGATGATCCAGACCGACAGGCCTACTACCATTACGATAATTAAAGCACTGAAAATGAATGACCATGAGCTGGCTTTGCCATCTTCGGTCACAAAGTTCAGGTGCAGGAAGTACTTCAGGTGAACCCAAATCTGTACGATAGCCATCACAACGATAGTTGCGAAAGTAGCGCCTTTAGAAAGTCCGCCGTCCATTACTGCCCAAAACGGGATCACAGTCAGGATTACTGATAATACGAAGCCGATAACATAAGACTTCACATCACCGTGACCAGCTGCATGGCTGTCACCGTGACCGTGTTCAAACGCATGTGAATCGCTATGGCTCATTACATTGCTCCCATCAGATAAACTACGGTAAATACGCAGATCCAAACGATATCCAGGAAGTGCCAGAACAAGCTCAGGCAGCCCAGGCGCGTCACTGTACGTGGACGCAGACCGTTTTTCGCAACGTCAATCATCATCACAGCCATCCAGATCAGACCCGCAGTTACGTGACATCCGTGCAGACCTACCAACGAGAAGAAGGCAGTCAGGAAGGCACTTGTCTGTGGTCCATTTCCGTGAACGATCAGATGATGGAATTCGTAGATTTCCATGCCGATAAACACAGCACCGAAAGCAAACGTGACCAACAACCAGGCCAGTGTCGCGCCTTTCTTCTGAGCATGAGCAGCAATCATAGCGAAACCAAAGGTGATACTACTTAACAGTAGTGCCGCGGTTTCAACTGCTACGAAGTCCAGTTCAAAAATGTCTTTACCAGACACGCCACCGGCAGTGTTCATGAACAACACTGCGTAGGTTGCGAAGAATGAAGCAAACAACAGACAGTCGGTCATCAGGTAAACCCAGAAACCGAATAACTGGTGTCCTTCGTGATGATGTTCGTCGTGACCGTGGTCAGCAGCATGACTGCCAGGTTTTAAACTCGCAGGGATAGTACTCATGCCGTTACACCCTCTTTCTTGGCACTTTCTAAGTGCGCAGATTCAATCTCAACAATCTCTTCAGGTTGTACGTAGTAATCCACGTCATCGCTGTAACAACGGAACAGGAATACTGTAATCGCGCCAACCAGACCAACGATTGCCAACCACCAGATGTGCCAGATCATAGCAAAACAGAAAGCGGTGATACCTGCACTCATAAAGATGCCAGCTGGAGTATTCTTTGGCATATGAATTGGTGCGTAGCTTTCTTCCATCTTGTACGCCAGACCTTTTTCTTTCATGTCAGTCCATGCATCGATGTCGTGAACATGTGGGATCTTAGCGAAGTTGTAGTACTGAGGAGGAGACGCAGTTGACCACTCCAGAGTGTGACCATTCCAAGGGTCACCCGAGTGATCCTTCAGTTGCTCACGGTTCTTGAAGCTAACAAACAGCTGAATAACAGTGAACAGGATACCGAACATAATGATCACAGCACCCGCAGCAGCGATGTACAACCAGATGTTCCACTCAGGGTTGTTAGTGTGGTTCAGACGACGCGTCATACCCATGAAGCCAAGCACGTAAAGAGGCATAAAGGCAACAAAGAAACCAACTAACCAGCACCAGAAAGACGCTTTACCCCAACGCTCATCCAGTTTGAAGCCCATTGCTTTCGGGAACCAGAAGCTGAAACCAGCCAGGTAACCAAATACCGCACCACCGATAATAGTGTTGTGGAAGTGAGCAATCAGGAACAAGCTGTTGTGCAGTACGAAGTCAGCACCAGGGATAGCCAGCAATACGCCAGTCATACCACCGATAGAGAACGTCACCATAAAGCCCAGTGTCCACAGAATCGGTACACTGATGCGCAGACGACCACGGTACATAGTGAACAACCAGTTAAACAGTTTCACCCCGGTAGGTACCGCGATAACCATGGTCATCACACCGAAGAACGCGTTAACGTTGGCGCTTGAACCCATAGTAAAGAAGTGATGCAGCCATACGATGAAGCCCAGGATAGAGATAGACGCAGTTGCGTAAACCATGGACTTGTAACCGAACAGACGCTTACCAGTAAAGGTAGATACGATTTCTGAGAAGATACCGAATGCTGGCAGAACCAGAATGTATACTTCAGGGTGTCCCCATGCCCAGAACAGGTTGATGTACATCATCGCGTTACCACCGGCTTCATTCGTGAAGAAATGGAAGTCCAGGTAACGGTCTAATGTCAGCATTGCCAGTACGGCAGTCAGAATTGGGAAAGAGGCAGCGATCAGTACGTTGGCCCAGGTACAGGTCCACGTAAAGATAGGCATATCCATCAGTTTCATACCAGGTGCACGCATCTTCAGCACGGTTACCAGGAAGTTAACACCTGTTAACAAGGTTCCCAGACCGGATATCTGCAATGCCCAAATATAGTAGTCAACCCCAACGCCCGGGCTGTATTCCAGACCAGACAGCGGCGGATAAGCAACCCAACCTGTTTTCGCGAATTCGCCTAAACCCAGAGACAAGTTGATCAGGATGGCACCGCCAGCCGTCAACCAGAAGCTCAGGTTGTTCAGGAATGGGAACGCAACGTCACGGGCACCGATTTGCAGAGGCACAACGATGTTCATCAGACCAATCATAAATGGCATTGCCATAAAGATGATCATGATCACGCCGTGGGCAGTGAAAATCTGGTCGTAGTGTTCTGGTGGCAGATAACCTTCTGCACCATTCGTTGCTGCTGCTAGCTGAGTACGCATCATAATGGCATCAGCGAAGCCGCGTACAAGCATGATCAGCGCCAGGATGATATACATTACACCCAGGCGTTTGTGGTCAATTGACGTGATCCAATCACGCCATAAAATGCCCCACTTTTGGTATTTAGTGACCAGGGCCGCAACGACCAGACCAACAATACCGACAACTGCCAACGTAATCATGATAATAGGTTCATGATACGGTACGGCATCAATGGAAAGTTTTCCTAAAAACGACATGATTACTCCTCAGCCTCCGCGTGATGATGGGCTGACTTTGCAGGTCTGCTAGCGTCGCCTTCAACAGCGTTCGCAGGTTTGCTGTAATAATCCATTGCACCGTGATCAGCCATATACTTCATCACAACTGAATGGAACAGCTGGTCTTCAACGGTACCGAAGTACTCAATTGGGTGGTACTCAGTAGGCTCTGCCAATTTGGCATAGCTTGCTTTGGTTAAAGACGAACCTTGCTGTTTAACTTTGGCAACCCAAGCATCAAAATCTTCAGGGGTTTCAGTCGCCGTCGCTTTGAACTGCATTCCGGTGAAACCAGCACCGCTGTAGTTTGCAGAGAAGCCGTCGTAAACGCCCGGTTCGTCAGCAATCAAGTGCAGTTTGGTTTCCATGCCTGCCATTGAATAGATTTGGCTACCCAATTGAGGAATGAAGAACGAGTTCATTGTGCTTTCAGAGGTGATCTTGAAACGTACTGGTTTGTGCGCAGGGAAAACCAACTCATTAACTGTCGCGATACCTTGCTCTGGATAAATGAATAACCATTTCCAGTTCAAAGAAACCACTTCAACAGTTAAGTGCTCACCTTTACCTTCCAATGGTTTGTAAGGATCAAGTGAGTGAGTGGTGCGCCATGTGATCACACCCAAAATCAATACGATGATGATTGGAATAATCCAAACCACAGTCTCGATTTTGGTCGAGTGTGCCCACTTAGGAGCATAGATTTCATGGTCACGACCTTCGCGATATTTCCAGGCGAAATACAGGGTCATCCCAATCACAGGAAGGACTACCAGCAGCATCAGAACAGTAGAGACTAAAATCAGCCACTTCTCTTCTACACCTACCTGTCCTTTCGGATCAAGTACTCCGCCTTCACAACCGGCTAATGCAAGCACGGCTGCCATCAGAGCAAATTTACTAAGGTTACGAATAAACAAAGGAATCTTCCTATAACCCAGAGGTTTACTACCCTGCCGTCCACGAATGAACGACACTCAAAGACCGGCTAAATACCGGAAAGATTAAGCATGCTGATAACTGCTTTACCGGCACTGACACCGAGATGCCCGTGCCGGTACCCCCTCACGCCCGTTGCTAGCAGTAGCAACAACACAAGGGGACAACAACCATCAACACACGCTTAATGGTGGAGCTCGGCTACCATGTTCGTTAAACACAAGTGGTCGAGCTTCAAATTCGGTCTGGGAGTAAATGGGTCTACGTGATTTCCTGTTTAGGCTTCTGTAAGCGGGCTGGTCAGAACCCAACCAAATGATTCTGACTAATAAGGACGTAAACAAGAGCATGGCAGCAAAGGTCATAAAGGCGGGATCGACCGGCTGATTATCCAATTGCAAAATAATGAAATCACTGGCGTCAGATTTCACCCCACAAAGCAGCAAGGCAAAATTGATTAAAATCGCGAGGGAGACTAACCAGCAACAACGCCCTACGCCATTACCAATGGCATAGATAACCTGGCTTTGCAGCAGGTTCTTCAGCATGTAGCGGGTAATAGAAGTCAGTTTCAACAGTCTCTTCCGGCCAGTGTTATCGTTAAAAAACGGCGTAAAAACCACCGTCTATAAAATTCCGGCGCAGAGAATACCAAAAATAGAAGATACAGACAAAGCCCACTTTTAATTTAGGGGTAACTTATTAATATCTTTTTCTACAAAAACCCCAATAAGAAATGAATATAAACATTTAAAAACAAATAGTTACACTGAAATAGTTAACAATATTAAACATTAAAATATTATCAATCCGGAGGGTATTAACTTACTTATCTCACACAAATAGAAGTTTAATACCACAACAAACATAAGTACATCATATTTACAATTATGCATTAATATGCAATGAAGTTTGGAATTACGTATTGAGTTACAAAAGACTTATTCTGTACGTGCAGCCCGAACAATACATTATAAATCATGACGTTATCTATATTAACTTGGGCTGAATGAGAAGTAGTAATGCCTTTAAAAGAGGCGGAATGTATAAAACGGTAAACTAAGCAACCAAACTTTCATTGATTTCTAAACATCCTGACACCCGTCGACCAAGGTGACACATATCGTTAAATCTGTACCGCCCGAAGATAGGTAGCCTGAAGCTGAGCCATGCCATCTGCCAGCGTTTCTGTGAACGCATGCACAACGGCATAACTTAACATTGTATAACGCTGTCCAATATCACTGCCGATAAACGCCACGTATTGCTGCATTTGCTCATCGCTAAATGACTGGTAGGTAAAAAAGCATGTTAGCACTATCTGTTGTTGCAATATGGGCAGAACCTGTTCCGCCAGATGGGATTGTAACTCAGCGATGTAGATATCCATTTCGGTATCACTTAAACGCTCGGCTTCAGGACGGGCGAGATTAAAACTTTTAGAAACACCGACAACGGTTTGATTGAGCATATTGATGGCCAACTCAAGCATATGACTGCTCATCAGCAACTGCTTAACCTGTTCCATGCGCGCGGGCGCCGGCGGATTTTCCTCAAACTGACCGATATATGCCATAAGCTTTTGCTGCCCTGCTTCGGTAGTCGTCTCTAATTCTGCTGCCACAATGGCCTGTCCCAAATCAGAATTTAACCAATTCAGCATCTGGGTTAACTCAGCTTCGGTGGTGTGTTCGTGAATATACGCCCGTAAGTAATTAACCGACTGCTCTTCACTGTAAGCCCCCAGCAAGGAGGTCAACACTCGTTTCTGAATAGCCTGCTCAGACGGCGTTGAGGCATCGTCGTCCATTTGTGCTTGAATTTGCTCTGGATACGTTGCCACCATGTCAGCCATACCGGTTTTATCAATGAAGTGATCAATCAGCTCTGATTTAGAGGCGGCAAACGATACAGGCGATATCAACAACAAAACACAACATAACAGGCGGCTCAGGTTCATCAGGACTCCCGTAGGCAAAGTAACGTATTGATTAGCAAAAAATAATTAGCCTTGTAGCGTCACGCTAACACATGGCTGAATACAACTCTACGTCAAAGTTTGTACAACGCGTGACGTAACGTTTAAATATAGTAGATGGTAGATTGCGGTGGGCCTTTCAGTTCGACTGTGTTGCCTTCAGGATCTTTCAGATACAACGAAGGCCCAAAACCTTCTGCCCCGTAGCGGGTATCCACATCCCCAGCTTCGATGCCTTTAGTGTGCAGATAGGTGGCAAGATGGTCGGCATCAAATGGATCGATGCTTAAACAAAAATGCGCCAGACTCTTGCCACTACCGTTGGCATTGCCGGCACTTTGTTTACCCAGTGGACTGTCTTCGGGGATAAGGTCAATCAGGGGACTGCCAGCGCGCAATTGGTAAAGTCCTAACGATTCTTCCACCCGCTCCCAATCACACCCTAGCACCTGAGTGTAAAATGCGATCATGGCATCCAGATTTTTGACTCGAAGAACAAGATGATCCAACTGCTTAATTCTGAACATACGTGTCGTCCTGAAACGTTTTTTATAGAGCTTAGCAGGCTTGTATCACCCGGCAACTTCAATACCTAATTCAGGCGGAAAAAAGCGATAAGTCGACATCTTCCAGACTTTTCAGCTTATATTGCGCAATATCGAAACGTGGGTCATCCAGGTCCTGTCGACCCGGGACGACGGTTACCGCCATCCCGGCTTTATGACCTGCGGTCATGCCGGTCACGGAATCTTCAAACACCAGACACGCTGTCGGCGACATGCCAAGTTTGTCTGCTGCCAGCAGATAGATATCAGGTTCCGGTTTCCCCTTAGCCACGTCATCAGCACAGCACAAATGTGCAAACAGATGAATCACATCCAGGTGTTTTAAGGTGCGCTGCATGATTTCACGTGTTGAGTTGGTGGCAAGTGCGAACGGGATGTTTCGATCTTGCAATGCGGTCAGTAACGCAAATACACCTGGAAGCGCTTTTCCTTCTGCTTCAACCAATTCAATTACGCGATCAATTACCCGCTGTTCCACTTCTGCCTGTGAGGGTCCCTGCCAGGGAAATAAATTAAAGTAAAACGCGGTAACTTCATCGGTTGTGCGATGTGCGGTTTGCTTCTTCAGTTCTGGAGTGATCTGCACACCAAGCGCGCTAAATACTTCAGTTTCGGCTCTTTCCCACAACGGTTCCGAATCAATCAACAACCCGTCCATATCGAAAATGACTGCTTTAAACACCTTTACTCCTGTTACTTGATTTATGTCCGCGCATTAATAACATGCATTAGATTAGTCGCCCAATGTGACCAGAAAATGTTGTTCACTGAAAACCAAAAAACACGTGCATCTGCCAACGCGGTCGGTATACTTGCGCCCCTTTTATTTCGTTCAACGACGGGCTCCCATGACTCAGGCAAATAATCCTCTGCATGGCATCACCTTGAAAATGATGCTTGAACAGTTACACCAGCATTATGGCTGGGACGGACTTGCCTGGCGCATTAAAATAAACTGTTTTAGCCAGAATCCGTCGATGAAATCCAGTTTAACGTTTTTACGCAGAACGCAATGGGCGAGAACACAAGTGGAAGAATTATATCTTTCAACGTTCTGTCAGCCGGGTGATGCAGAAGACGCAAAATAAACGGAACGAGGCTAACAATTTATCCTGCAAGCCGTTAGCACAAAGCATATCATGCTATACTGCACGGCGAAAAAGTGATGGTGATTTCTATGAAAATATGTGGCGTTGAATTAAGTGGCAATGATGCCAATGTGTGTCTGTTATCAATGAAAAACGGGTTATTTCAATTACCCGATTTTCGCGCAAAAAAAGTAAGCGTACCTAAAGCGTGTAGCGCAAGCGATTTACGTTATTTCCAGCGGACCTTTGCCAAACTTGTAGAAGACTACAAAATTGATAAGGTCGTGATTAAGCAACGCCCAATGAAAGGCAAATTTGCTGGCGGCGCTATCGGCTTTAAGCTTGAAGCAGCCCTTGAACTGATTGCCGATCTTGAGGTTGAAATTCTGTCACCAACGGATATTAAAGGGTCATTAAAGCGCAATCCTGTGCATATCCCATTCCGCGAAACAGACTTAAAGTCTTTTCAACAAACAGCGTTTGAAACTGCGTATGCTGCACTTATGTTAGACACCTATGGCCCGCTGCCCGTGATCGAGAAACATAAGAAAGACGAAGACGAGTAGTCGATATATCATGTCGCTGGCGAGAGAAGTCGCCAGCCCGGCTGGCGTTTGTTATCTTTTAATGCGTTGAAAAAAGATATTGCGGTAATTAAGCCAACATTCGCTGCCTGCCACCGCTGTATACTGTAGGATCACAAATCCCAGTATCACCAACCCACCTTGGGCATTATCTCCACTCACTAATAACATTGCGCCAGCCATGAATACCACAACAAGTGATGATATTTGCCTGCTAGGCAATGGATATATTTCCAACACTATTGCTTGCAGGATATACGGCAAAGCCACCAGCACCAGAGCAATCCCGTAATTTGCGGTAAAACGAACGCTAACGGCAATCGCCACACCCAGCAGTAAGACCTGCAGACAGCGTTTAATAAGATATGGCTTTACCTGCATCTAACGTCCCTATTCCATGCAATTGCGATTAATCATCGCTTTTTGTTTGAGCATTTCGCCCTGATTACCTGCCTGCTCTGCCACGGCATAGTCTACCCTTGCCTGATCACACTGCTGCATTAATTGCTTGCGCTGCAGATAATTATCATCTTTCATTTTTTGGATAAGACCATCTTTGCCGCTGTACTCAGTGCGATCCTCTGGTGCTTTGTCAGCCTCATAAGGCGGTGGAGTAGTTGCTTCACACCCCGTCAACATTGCCACCAGTAATAACGCAGAACATCCTAAATATTTCATCATGCCACTCCTGATTCACACTACTCTTAGGCTACCAATGTGAAATTTAGTTCCCAATAGGGTGAAATTAAAACAAATCAATATCATCATCCATGCGTCGACGTACGTTAAATTCAGCGGTGACTAGTTCCTTTAACTCACCAAGTTCGTCGTCAGATAACGATGAAATATCCAGATTCCGAAACTTTCGTTTACTGGCTTCAATGGCTTTATGGCAGTCAGTATGTGCCGGCCCTAGATTCGGAACCATCATCCCTTGTTTACCATAGACAATTTTTCGACAGTAAATACAGCGCATGTTACTCCCAGCTCGCCCTTACGTTTTATAAGCCTAGTCAGCCGAGACGAAAGTGAAAACATTTAACCGCTATTTCATCGCAAGTAACAACTCTATTAAATACACAATCTTAAGATTCGAGAGTTGACGATAATCAAAATAAGGACAAACCACTAAACGATGCTCTGGTGCAATGGCAAAACTATCATTCAGCCATTCCAGTGAGGGCAAATCAAGTCCCTTAGCGTATGTCCGCCCCATGACAATATGAAAGGCTTTTCCAGCCTCAAGTTCTACGGTTAAGGGCGGACTAAATAGCAATGCCGTTTGGCCAGACGCATCTAATAACGCACTATCCCGATAAGCTTGCCAGCTGGGGTATTGTATCGGCAGTGCGCCTAACCAATCGGGTAAAGATGTGGTATCTGTACTCTGGCCTGAGAGGGCGTAAATCAGCTTAGCATAGACATTAAAAACCTTACGCCATCCATTACCACAGGCCTTGCCTACATCACTTATCTCCCCTCTAACAAGCGGTCGCATATAAGTTACCTGGGCCATACCATCGTGATCCGGACGGTTAGCAATGTAGACACGAATATCCGCGTTGGTCTGACCTAATCCAATTTCTGTCATCTTACTTCTCATTTTTTGACATAAAAAAAGCCCGGCTTTTGCGGGCTTTTTTTCGAAGTGTCACTTACTCGCCTTGTTCGGCCAGTTCGTCATCAATGGCTTCGGCCAGTTCATCGGCTTCTAAAATGATACCTTCTTCATCGTCCGCCAGAGGGAACATCAGGAACAAGGTGCCATTCTGTGCCATACCCGGCAACCATTTTTCCATCAGATCAGCTAACGCAATCGCTTTTGGCTCACAGTCAGGAAAATCATTCTTTTCCCAAGACTTAGCAAAATCAGGATGTGGCCAAACAGGGAAACAATCATCACCTTCCGCTTGCAGCATTACCCAGCCATCTTTTCCGTATAAACCGTAAATCGCCTGGTTATCTACCAGTTCAGCGATAGCATAATCACAACGCGCTTCAGGCGAAAGCTTGGAGATGCGCACAAATTCTTCAGAAGTCAGTTGAGTCATAACGTCTCTTTTTTACAATGTTCGAAATTGGCGCAAGTATACATGATCTAAATGCCAATAGGCGCAGCCACAGGATAATATTTTGCAGCCAGCTTATGATTGACCATCATCATTCGGTTTATCAGGATTTGTCACTTGCGTATCCGGCAAATTCTGTACTTTCGGCGCGCGTTTACGCTGTGCTCTGGCCGGCACCATACCGCGCATAGATTCAAGCTTACCGAAACATAAGAGTTTATCCCAAGGCTCTAGAACCCTGCTGTATTTAGGATTGGGAATCACCTTTTGAGCACGATACAAGGTGAGCACGTTTAAATCTTTGGCGCTTAAATCGATATCTTCAATGGTTTTGCCCACAAACTCCGAGCCTTCAGGAATATACAGCTCGCTCACACCATAGCCTTTGCTGACAGTTAAACGCTGACGAATATCAATTTCCGGGAACTCTACTTGCGCAGCAATATAGTCGATAATCGCACCCGCCACATCCAATTGAGTTGCAGCTTCAATGCCTTCTAACCCCGGTGACGAATTCACTTCCATAATTTGCGGCCCTGTCGCACTCTCCAGCATGTCGACGCCAGCCACCCGCAACCCTAAAATTTGCGCGGCGCGAATGGCAGCTTCTTTATAATCCTCGGATAACTCGACAGGCTCAGCTACACCGCCGCGATGCACATTGCTTCGAAATTCTTGTCCTTGCGCCACCCGACGCATGGCCGCAACCACGCGATCACCCACCACTAATGCACGAATATCTTTGCCTCGGCTTTCGGCAACAAACTTCTGGATGAGCACATTTTGCTTTTGGCTTTGTAGCAGCTCAATTAATGATTCGGCAGCTTTCACCGTATCTGCCAGCAATACACCGATACCTTGAGTACCTTCAATCAGTTTGATAATCACTGGCGCGCCACCCACCCGTTCAATGGCTGGCAACACATCTTCTTTATTACGCACAAAGGTGGTTTCAGGAATACCAATATGATGACGGGCAAGAATTTGTAAACTGCGCAGTTTGTCCCGTTAATTGGCAATGCCATGGGCAGTGTTGGCACAAAACACATCCATTTCCTGAAACTGCCTGACCACCGCTGTACCGTAATAGGTAATAGATGCGCCAATGCGCGGCAATACTGCATCGTATTCGCTGAGTAATTTGCCACGGAAATACAAGTCTGGCGCACCACGCTTTAGGTCAATGGCAAACTTTAAGGTGTCCAGTACCTTTACATTAATGCCTCTGTCTAATGCGGCTTCTTTTAAACGACGAGTGCTATAGGCTTTTAACGAACGGGAAAGAATGGCGAGTTTCAAAACGATGACTCCACTTAGATGAATGTGGACCATCTCTCTTATTGCAAGGATCCACGTATGGATACCCCAGCATAGTAGAAAGCTGAACAATCACCCAATTGGCATCGCCAAAAAGCAAAACGCCCCATTTTCAATGAGGCGTTTAGTTATCTAATCCTGTTGCGAAAATCACAGATACTTTAACAAAGGATGTTTTGACCCATGTTTAAACTGGGCAAACTTCTTCGTTGGGTAATAAAGTAACATTGCTAATGCAAACGTAATCCCCCATACCCAATGCAATCCGTTAACACCGACGTAGTTTCCATAATTCGGACCAATCAAAACATAGGCAAGCTGGTAAAGCACTAACAATACATACAAGTGCACTATGTAATAAAACATGGGCGCAGCACCGAAGGTTTTCAGTACCTCTGTGCTCGTGTTATCCATCTTTTCTAAAATTGCCAGCACTGGCAAAGCCACACCTAAAGTGAGTAAGATGAAATCCAGCGACGGAGGATATTTGGTGAAATTCAAAAATGACATCAAGGTTTGCATGGTATCCGTACCCGCAACCCATGGTAGCGTCTCACCGTACAGGTTAAACCCTCTTATCACGAGCAATAGTGTCAGTGCTGCAATTCCCATTTGCCAAAGCCATTTGCTTCGAGATTGTGCAGATGTATTGGCGCTGAATAATGGCCCTGCCACATAGCCCAAACATATCACGCCAATCCAAGGCAATACGGGGTAGGAAATCTTAATATTCAACCAGTCTGAATGCAGAATATAGCCGCGGTCGTGCAGGATCGTCCACGCCGTATACCCCCACTCACCCGGCACAAACGCAATGGGTGTTAGCGCGTTATGGCCGAAGACAATCACTGCGCCAAGAAAGCCAACCCAACGAAAAGGCAAATGAATGATTGCGGCTAATGCGATCATGCTCAGGCCGATGGCCCACATCACCTGCAAATATAAGTTGTCGTAACGACCAAACCAGGAAAAATTAATCAGGGTAACTTCTAACAGGATCAGAAACAGACCGCGTTTCACTAAAAATTCGCTGGCACTGCGAGCCGGTTTGCCAGGAGGGTTGGCATATAGCCAGGCCGATAACCCCGTTAAAAACACAAACACAGGCGCACAAAAATGGGCGGCTAAGCGACTGAAAAATAGCCCCGCTGAAGTATCTTCGATCACCATCGGATCGCTGACTTGCATGTGTAAATAAAAGCGTTCGCGCACATGATCTACCAGCATGATTAACATGACCAGGCCACGCAATATATCAATGGATGCGATGCGTACCTTGGCTGGATTCACATTAGAATAAGTCGTAGACATTCGGAAAATTGCCCTTTTTTATTAACCCGCACAATCTATTCACGGAGATAAAAATAACAACGGCGTGATCAGTGCAAACTGAAACACGCCGCGATTCAGAGATAAACCATTCGTAATTAAAACTGGTATTCCAGACTGAGTTTAAATTCACGCCCCTGCCCAGGCATAGTCCAAAGGCGCGAGTACGAACTGGCCAGATAGTCTTCATTGAGCAGGTTATTCACTTGCCAGCGTAACTGCAGTGCATCACTGAACTGGGTGTAACCAAAGAGGTTTACCAGACTGTATCCGGGCAGTTGATAAGACGGCTCAACCGTATCACCACTGCGGGACGAGGTATAAAACACTCGAAACGCAACCTGACTGGCTTTTCCAAGCAAAGACAGCTGCTGACGCAGTGTAAGCTGCCCGGTATGTAGCGGGATATTTACGAGGGGTGTTCCAGCGGGTAATTCTACCCCCCAGTCAGCATTAACCAGACTGTTGGTTAAATGCGCATCCGTATACGCATAATTCACTTCCAGTTGTGTATCTGGTGTCAAATCTGCGTGTAGATCCCATTCCACCCCTGAGCTTTGGGCCTCCCCCAGCGCGGCGGTAAATCCTGAGTTTACCGGGTCTACCCCTAGCACATTTGATTTTTCAGCTTTGAACAGGGTAAACGTAGTTGCCAGGTTTAATACCGGTGCCTCCCACTTCATGCCTGCTTCATACGATTTGCTCTGTTCAGGATCGAACGCTTTGCCATTTACATCGCTACCAGAATTTGGTCGAAATCCTTCAGCATAGTTGGCATAAACATGTAGATTTTCTGCCAGCGTATATACGATACCTGTTCGGCTACTTAATTGGGTCTGACTCTGCTTGTTTGATACTGCAGATAAATAGTTTTCAATCGTCTGGCTAAAGTCATCAAAACGCAGCCCAAGCATCAACTTTAGCTTGTCACTCAAGTCCATTTGATCCTGTGCATACACACCCACACTGGTTTGTGACTCACGGCGATCTGTTAACGTCGACATTTCCGGTTTAATCGTAGGATAAACCGGATGATAGATATTGATTGCATACTGACGCGCATCGTCTGCATTTGCGGCACGCCAGCGTTGCTGGTAACTATCCAGCTGATAATCGTAACCGTCGGTCCCCATCAGCAAATGGTGCTCGATCCCCGCGGCACTGATACTGCCGCTAAGTTCTGTGCGCGCAGACACATCGCTTGCTTCGTAATCGCGATAGCGACGCTGGCGACTCAGTGTTTCACCATCCAGATAAATCAACTGACGCGACGCTGATAGCTCTGCATCAGAGGAGTAGCCTGTCAACTCCGAGCCTCGATATCCTAATCCAACGGAAAGATCCCACTCGCTAGTTAACCGATGTTGCAACACTAATTGCTGCCCTAGGGCCTTAACCTTAGTGTCACCATCATCCGGTTGACCAAGAAAGGTTTGACGTTTTAATGGTGTAATATCATCTAACACCACAATACCGCGATCAAATGGCGCTGCCTGATGGGCATATTCGGTTTCCCACAACAGGCTGGTACGGTTGGAGATACGCCAGTACAAAGAGGGATTCAGACTCGCCTTTTCGAAGCCAACGCCGTCTCGAAATCCATCAGATTTGGCGTATGCACCATTGATACGGTAGGCCAGGTTATCATTCATCGCTCCGGTAATATCGCCTTCAATTCGCCGAAAATGCTCGCTGGCCAGGCTGGTCTGAAGGTAACCCAGCTGACTAAATTGTGGCTTCTTGGTTATGATATTAACGGTACCGCCAGGCTCTCCTCGTCCATATAAGGCTGAACCGGGTCCCTTCATAATTTCAACGCTTTCAATATTCACACTGTCGCGATTACCGCTAAACCCGCGACCACCGCTAAAACCGTTGATTAAAAATGCAGATGGCAGGTTTTCATCGCCAGCGAATCCTCGAATGGCAAAGCTGTCCCACATTCCACCAAAACTATTTTGACGGGCAATACTGCTGGAAAGATCCAATACATTTTGAAAACTGTTGATGCCCAACTCATTGATTTGCTGGCTGCCAATAACATCGATTGCTTGTGGTGTCTGACTTAATGGAATATCGCCGCGATAGGCCTGACGATGAATAATTTCGATGTTTTCTATCTCAGTATCATTGCTTTGGGCAAATGTAACCTGCGAGCCGACCAGAAACCCCAGTCCCAGGGCAAGAGAAATGCGCGTACGTGAAAAAGATTTCACCTATGTCTCCGTTGTTGCGTGTGTGCGTAATCTAAAGGTTTAGATAATTTGTTATGTTGTAACATAATGATATCAACAATTGTTATAATATAACAAGATAAAAATTAACCCAGTAAACTAATGTTCAAATAGTATATACAGAGACGCCACACATCCCTCAAAACTCACGTCTAAAGATGCACAAAAGGCCGGTATTTCCGGCCAATCACTAGGTTCAACTAAACGTTCTAGAAGCGAAGATTTACAAAAACATACCGCCAGATGCTTCAATACGCTGACCCGTTATCCAGCGACTGTTTTCACTCAGTAACATTGCGATGGCGTTACCTATATCTTCCGCTTCTCCCGGCCGCCCTTTTGCTGTAACACTGGCGATCAACTGGTTAAGTTCGGGTTTGTCGCGCACCGCACCACCATTAAAATCAGTGGCAATTGCTCCCGGAGCCAGCGTATTTACGCTGATACCACGTTCACCCAATTCTTTTGCCAGATAGTGTGTTAACACCTCTACCCCTCCCTTCATTGCGGCATATGCGCTATATCCAGGAAACGAAAAACGCGTTAACCCGGACGACACATTCAAAATATGTCCATTGTCGCTAATATAAGGTAGCAATGCCTGGGTCAGCACAAATGGGGCTTTAAGGTGCACCTGGTACATGGTATCCAGTTCATCTGCCGTAATCTCCGCAAAAGGCTTGTTCATACCAAAGCCTGCGTTATTCAGCAGGTAATCCAATTGTGTTTTACCAAACTCAGTCTGCATGGTCTGAATCAGTGCTTCGATAAATGCCGGATAACGTTCAAAATCCGTAATATCCAGCTGCAATGCATACGCCTTTCGACCTGCGCTGCGTACCTGCTCTAACACGTCCTGTGCCGCTTCATAATTGCCCATATAGGTAATGATCACATCAACGCCCTGTGCCGCCAGTGCCAATGCCCCACTGCGTCCCAATCCGCGGCTGCCGCCGGTAATAAATGCTAAACGACTCATTATAAATTCCTTACGTGTGTAGTTAATCCACGCCTAAGGTAACGCCTGCATTAAGCTTGATAAATGACATAAAAAAGATAAGACTGTTCGCATATTACGAACAAATATAATGGAAATGTATGGATAAGCTGGAAGCAATGACGCGCTTTGTCGCAGTCGCAGAAACGGGTAGCTTTACCCTGGCAGCTGATCGTTTAAATCTGCCAAAATCCGCCATTTCGGCTTCAGTGACCAAACTTGAACAACAATTACAAACCCGCCTGTTTCACCGCAGTACCCGTCGCGTGACGCTAACTGAAGCTGGTGAACGATATTTGCCGCAGTGTTTGCAATTGCTCAATGATATCGACCACCTCGAAGCCCAGTTTCAGCAACAACAAGGCTTAATTGCAGGTGAAATCCGAATCGACATGCCTACCCGCTTTGCAACCACAGTGGTGATCCCATACTTGCAGCAGTGGTATCAGCTATATCCAGAAACCCAATTACGGTTGTTGAGTCACGACTACCGCATCGACCCGATTAAGGCGGGTATTGATTGTCTGGTACGGGTTGGGGATCTTACAAATAGCGACCTGATTGCCCGGCCACTAGGCAAGATTGATATGGTAAATTGTGCCAGCGCTGAATACATCGAACGCCACGGTATGCCGCAGACACCAGATGAACTGGATAGGCATTGGCTTATCGATTACTCCCCTAATGTCCGCGAGGACAATCTGGGATTTGAATATGTCTGCGATGCTAAAGTCGTGCTTATCCCTGTTGCCAGTCAAATCTCAGTGAGCACAACTGAAGCCTATTTATCTGCCTGCCTGCATGGTCTTGGAATCGCGCAGTTACCTAAATTCAGCGTGAAGGGATATTTGCAAACAGGGGAACTCATTGAAATTTTGCCCGACTATCCGAGTGAACCCATGCCGGTATCGATCTTATATCCGTCGCGGCAGCAATTGCCCAAACGCGTAAAGGTTCTGATGGACTGGATAGAAAGTCTGTTTAAAAGCCACTGCAGCAATTAGGCAGGCTGATTAAAACCGTAACCCATCCGTTAAAGGCTGATAAATGTAACCTATTTTGGGAAGTGCAATATTATCCGGTAAAAACGGATTATCCAGTTCAATGATTGTGCGGTGAGAAATCGCCAACTGTTGCAACACTGCGCCATAGCTCTGCTCAAACAGAGCTCGCATTTCACCGCTTTGTATTAACGTTTGCAGACCAGTTTGAATGTCTTTCGCCAGTTCTGCATTTTGCCTTGCAACAAAATAATAAAGTGGCATGGGATAATACAATGCAACCTCGGGTTCAATTGCCAGGTTGGTAAATTCCGTCTGATACAAATTGAAATTATCGTAAATTTCACTGGCTGCCCGCGGGAAATAATGGGCTCGCTGGTTGGCCAGCACTGCCGTTGCCTGATCTCGATCTACTGCTAAATAGACATTCAGATGATTAGCCTTAAACACGTCGGAATCTGCCCAGCCATAAACAAACACCCCATTCAGCTTACGCAGGCTCTCCAGGCTGTTTACACTGCTCAGCGTACTTTGCGACTCCGCAGTCGTAAGCAAGATTCTTAAACCCGTTAACCCATATAGCAACGGGATTTGAATGGCCTGTAGCTCCTGTAACCTTGCTTCGCTGACGGTTAACGCCATCACATCAACATTCTCACCGTCAGCCAGCAATCGAGTACGCCGCTCTTCACTAATATGTTCAAGATCGGCATACACCACGTGATAGGGTTTACTTTGGATTTGTGGACTCAGCACATGTTGTAACAACTGAAACGCATAGGTATTAGGCGCATTATTGATCCGAACCTCAATAACAGGTTCTGCCACACTATGTGAAGCGAAGACGATAAACCATGGCAATAAGCAGATGCGCAATCGCTTTGCGCGAACAAACCAACAAAAGCTAACGACGTATGAATGCACGCTATTTACAGATAAACCAATGATTAGATCAGCATAGGGACAGTTTTTTCAATCTACAAGAGTCGAGTTCTGACTTTTTAGTAAATACTTAGCAAAGTACCTCGTCATTAGCTTACTTCTGCAAAAAACACTGCATTATAAATACCTTATCAACCACTTGGATATTTCCTCTAACAGCTCAGATCGGGAATCCAACAGGCCATGATCTTCTCCCTCATAAATAACCAGCTTTTAGGGGTGATTCATTGCCTTTAGGGCGTCAGCCATCATATAAGACTGCGAAACATCCACCCTCCTGTCGAGATCGCCATGGATAAGTAAAATTGGCGCGTTTGCAGGGAGTTTATCCAGCCAGTAAATCGCAGAGCGCTGATTTAGCGCCTCATCTCTTTGTACGGTAAAATTAGGAACACGCGCCTGAGATACCTTTTCCAATTTGTAGCGCTTTGGCCGCATAAGGAATAGCTTTAACCACCTCATCAAGGGCCACCAAACTCATGGTTACCGTTATTGGAAATCCGGAGACTCGAGCCCCGATACTGACTCCTCACCACATACCCTTTCAGAGCGTTAATGAGAGCAGAAAAATAATGCGTTGGTGTTCCATTCTAAAGGAAACACATCAGGTAAAAATAGCTATCCAAAATCATTCAATCTGGCAAGACTTTATCGCCGCTAAAACGGCTTGTTCAGCTTTCGTTTATGTCTTCAAGATACATAACAAAGTATCCACTTTTTCTAGCTCCTTAATCAGCATTGCTGACAGGCAAATTTTTTAACGATGAACTAGCTTTAATCTCACGTATTTATTCATGAATTTTTATGGCGTAAGCATGCCAATTCAGTTTTATAGCCAAGGTTTAATGTTTTTCTTGCTGTGCATTCTTACGATTATTCCCAACATAAGCAGGGCGAAGACCATTACCGTACTGGCAATAGAATATCCGCCATACACAACCCGCACACTTATCAACAATGGCATTGCGTTTGATCTGCTCAACCAAAAACTGACTCATTCAAATATTGAAATAGACGCACTTATCTTACCGCCCGCCCGCGCTCAAAAGCGGATCAGAAATGGTAACTGGTGCGCCAGTTTTTACCCACCTAACCCAAATAATAATGCATCCGAATTCTATGCTATTGGGCCTGATGTGTTGATAACACTCGCGCGGTTAGCGTCTGACGGCGATTTCAGCCTAAATGACTCTGAGTTATTTTCAGGCAAATCTGTTGGGATATTACGGCCTGTACAGGAAGGTAAAATTCATCAACGTTTAAAGGAATTGGGGTTCACAATGCATTACATTGAAACGGTGAATCAGGGGCTGCAACTGTTACAAGTGGGCCGCGTAGACTTTGTAATGACAGACCCAACAACGGTTGAACGTTTTATTCAATCAAACCCAAAGGCTTTGCCAATTCAGTTGGCTGAAGAAGCACTGTTCACCACCCCAATCGGCATATTTCTGAATAATCAGTGCGCCGAATATTCAATACTCAAACCATTAGTGAGTTTATCGGGTGATGCTAAGCACTAGATCCTGTAACTAAGGAAGCTCAAAATACTGCCTATGGCGGTGAATTGAAATGAGCTTGTTTTCTGCAATCGACAACCGAATCACATTGAAAAACTCACCGTCCCCATCTAATAACAACATCCAATATTTGGCGTTGAGTGCTGCATCAAAACTAGCTTTACTGATCGTAAGAGTGGCGTTGTCTCCTGCTTGCTCGCCAGTCACCAGATAAATCTTCAAATTTGGATTCCGCTCCTGTAGTTCAAGCATATCGCGATACACTTCTGTTGGTGACGTTCCAATATGAAAGCCGTAACCACTTCCCTGGGTTAGCGTCTCATCTAAGTAAGATAACCATAGAAATAGCGCATAACCACCAACAAACAACACAGGGGTTAACGCTACACTTATCAAGCATTTGGCTGCAACTCTCAGATTAGCCTTCCCGCCAAGCCACTGCCGCGCTGCACCTGCTGTTGCAGACAAAGCTGCAAGGCTAAGTCATTGGCATACAGGCTGAAGTTTTGTTTAGCGCGCGTGAGGCCCGTATACAGCAACTCGCGGGTTAAGCCTTTGGCCTGACTTTTATGGCTTACCAGCGGCAAACACAAATACACATTTGCAAATTCTGAGCCCTGCGATTTATGAATAGTCATGGCGTATAGGGTTTCATGGGGCGGTAAACGCCCGGGTAATACGGAACGCAATTGGCCGGTGGCATCAATAAACCAGATTTTAAGCAATTCCGGCTGCTCTGGGTCAGCCATGACAATGCCAATATCGCCGTTAAACAAGCGCAACTGATGGTCGTTTTGGGTTAACATGATGGGCCTGCCGGGATAAAAGTCCCGCGAAATATCAATTAAATTGCGGCGACTCAATTCTAATTCAATTAAACGGTTTAGCTGCTCGATACCAAAGTCACCTTTGCGCTGGGCGCACAACACTTGTTGCTGGGCTAACAAGGCAAAGGCCTGGGTGCCCTGACCGGCTTTAACCGCCTGAAAGTAATCCTGATAATGGGGGATCAGATGATTGACCAATTGCTGTGGGCTGGCTTGCTGATGCCAGACCACGTCCTGCCATTGTGGGTTCTGTAACAGGTTACGCGTACCTCGGATGTCGCCATAATTCATGGCGCGGGCTAAATGGCCAATGCCGCTATCTGCCGAAAAACGATGACTTTTTTGCAGCATTACCAGATTATCGCTGACCTTTGCCGTCTGTCCGTTGTTGGATAACGAAGACAAGTCCTGCCCAGTCAGTTGAGATAAGGCTGTGACCAATTCCGCCGAATAACTTGGCAGGGTTTGTGGGCTTTGGCCTTGGTTAACAACTGGCAAGGCAGCGGCACAAATATCTGACAGCACACTGCCCGCTTCCACCGACGCCAGCTGGTCTTTATCCCCCAGCATTACCACTTGGGCATGCTCAGGCAGAGCATCAAACAGCTTGGTCATCAGGGGCAAATCTACCATCGAGGCTTCATCTAAAATCAGCAAATCCAGATGCAAAGGGTTATGCACATCATGGATAAAATACGGACTGTTGGGCCTTGGCCCCAGCAAGCGATGCACGGTACTGCAGGTTTCCGGCAAGGCGATCTGTAAGGATTCAGGCAAGCGGCTCTTGGCCTGTAAGATGGACTCGCTTAAGCGCGCAGCGGCTTTCCCTGTAGGGGCTACCAATTGGATTTTAAGCGGCGCATCCGGCTGTTGCTGCAAGCGTAATCCCTGCAACAAGGCCATTAAGCGCGTCACTGTGGTGGTTTTGCCCGTGCCCGGCCCGCCGGTAATAATGGCCAGCGGTTTAATCGCCGCCACACACACGGCGATTTTCTGCCAGTCCAGATCTTGCTGGTTCTCCTCTGGGCTGGCTGGAAAAAGTTGCTCAAGCAAGGCGCTGGCCTTGGCCATATCCAAATGGCGGCTTTGCGCAGCGCGCTGGGTTAAATGCCATGCTAAGCGCGTTTCATACTGCCAGTAACGCTGTAAATACAGCTGTGGGCCTTGTGGGCTAAATTCCAGCATCAATGGTTGTTTCGGCGGCTCATGCAAAGGCTGAGCGCTATCGACGACCGCCACACCTTGCGTTTGAGTTAACAAAGCCACTAAGGCTTCGGAATTCGGCAAAGTAGCCAATGCGCCATAGGGCTGACCGATGGCCGCAACGGGCAAACAGGCATGTTGTTCACCTAAGGCTTTGCTGATAAATCCCGCCACTAACCCCAGCTGTTCAGATGCTTGTTGATCGAATTGAGGATTTAACGATTGAATAAACTCGGCAAAGGCTAAATCCAGCGGGCGTAACACGCCTTTTTGAACCAGTTCCTGCCAGTTTACGCGGTTATCTTGCATGCACGTTTCTACCATAAATCCAGTTGCCCCTGTGCGCTGTTATCTTTGCTGGCATCTTTGGCCGCATGTTGCTGAGCAACCTCTGGCGCTTCGCCATCAAATAGCCTATCTAACGCCAAAATCAGCCCCTTTTGTGGGGTGAAATGATATATGCCGTTGCCCGGATGTTCGCTGTGCATACCACGTAAAAACAAATAGTAGGCCCCACCGCAATGGGTATCGTAATCGTAATTGGCAATGCGCGGTTTCAACCAGCGGTGCAGTGCCAGACTGTATAAAATCGCCTGCAAGTGATAGTCATGTTCCACCATGGCGGTTTCCAGCGCCTGACCATGGTATTCCGCCAGACTGTCGCCTAAATGGTTGGACTTATAATCCGCCACGTAAAAACGTCCCTGATATTCAAACAGCAAATCGATAAAGCCTTTAAGCATGCCGTTTAGCTGTTCAAACTGATAATGGTAATCCCGCCGTGGCGCATACTGATTTAAGATCTGGTTAAACTGGCTGGCACGCACCTGGGTCAGCGGCATGTGAAACTCCATCTCAATTTTCACCTGCTGTGGTGCCAGTGCTGCCAGTTGCAGGGCGGCATCTTTGCCTTCTGTAGCAAATTTGGCCAGCAGCACATCGCCCAACCACTGGTGCAACATGGGATACCAGCTTGCATCAATGCCGTACCACTTGCCCTTTTCTTCAATCACCTCGGCCAAATTATCCGGCTGGGTAAAGTCGATGTTCTCAAACACGCCGTGTAAAAACGAACCGGCATTGGCACCACGCACAAAACTAAAAGGCGATGGTACAGGCTCTTGTTCCGGCGGCGGCATCATCGGCTGCACACCTTCATCAAAACCCGGTGGCAATTCATCTTTGACCTGATGATGACTGGCAATGGCCGAGTAACTGGTGAGCTGCCAACTGCGCTTTACCGGCTGTTTTAAAATCGCCGTTTGCCAGTCAGGCGTTTGCTGTGTAGGCTGGCCTACATAAGGCGCATAATCACCTGTAAGCTCTTCGTCACTGATGGCGCGATAGCTGATATCCGCTTTATCTGTCAGAGATTGCAAGCGGCTGGCAATGGTGCCATCGTCGATAGGATCCACATCGTGCAGCAACAAGGTACCAATGGCCGATTGCAGTAAGGCCGATTGTTTCGAGCGGCCGCTGGCAAAATTCCATACGCCCATCCAGCAATAATGTTCGGCGCGGGTTAGTGCCACATAAAACAAACGAATATCTTCAGCCAAACGCTCGTGATCGGCGGTAGCCAAATGCTCATCACTGGCTAAAAGGTCGACCATTAAGCCCTGCGTCGCATCATGGAAAATGGCTTCTTTGCTGGTGCGAAAACGGCTAACAAAAGGCAAAAACACCAGCGGGAATTCCAAGCCTTTAGAGGCATGCTGAGTGATGATTTGCACCAGATTAGCATCGGTTTCTAAGCGTAACTGCTGACCTTCGTGATCATGATCAGGGTCAGCCAAATGGCTTTCGTACCAGTGCAGTAACTGGGATTCGCCATTCACCAGTGCGCTTTGCTGTTGCAGTAATTCGGTTAAATGGCGCAAATCAGTCACGCGGCGCATGCCATCCTCAAAGTGCGCTACCAATTTGGCGTAAATATCGTATTGGGCGAACACCTGTTCCAGCACCAGCATCAAACCGTAACGACGCCAGTCTCTGTGCCACTGGAATACCTGTTCGGTTAAGCGCTGCCATTGCAGTTCATTGGCAAACAAGGCATCGAGCTGCTCTGCAGTAAAGGCGAACAATTCGCTGGTGAGTGCCGCTTTGAGCTTGCGCTCATCGCCCGGGTGGGCCAAGGCTTGCAGCAACAAATACAGGTCGTAGGCCATTTGAGTGGCAAACACGCTTTTGCGTACCAAAAATACGCTGGCCACATTGAGTTTAGCCAAGGCTTGTTTGATTAAATCTGCTTCGAGACGATCTCTTACCAGCACACAGCAATCGCTGGCTTGAGGCGCTTTGCCTGCCACACTGGCGTTGCCATCGCTGGCGGCTTGTAAAATGCGCGCAATCTCACCGGCACAGGCCATGGCCATGGGCATTGCGGCCGGCTCCCAGCCCAGCACGCCTTTATCCCCTGCGGGTAAATGCACTAAAGCTAAACTGGCCGCGGCTTGGCCTTGCACCACTAAACCTTCGGGATTTTTCGCCGCAGATACCGGATAAAAGGGAATGCTGTCTTCCACCAAAAACGCCATCTCGCGCTGGGTAAACAAAGTGTTTACCGCATTCACCAAGGGCTCACGGGTACGGTAGTTGGTGGCTAGGGTGAACTGGCGGTCGTCAACCACTAACGATTTGGCCTGTATGTAGGTAAAGATATCCGCGCCCCGGAAGGCGTAAATGGCCTGCTTAGGGTCGCCGATCATGATCCAGCTTGGGGCTGGGGTTGCTTCTATTTCTTCTTCGCTAGTTTGCACCGCATATACAGCGCGGAAAATCTCAAACTGCTGAGGGTCGGTATCCTGAAATTCATCGATAAGCGCAGCTGGGTAGGCCTGACGGATACTTTGTGCTAATACATTGCCGGAGTTGCCAGCTAAAGCCTGTTGTAAGCTGGAAAGTAAATCGTCCGGCGAGAGTAAACTTAAACGCTGTTTATTCTGTTGCAGGTTGTCGCGCACCGCGCCAATGGCCTGATGCAGCAAACCGATTTGCAGCCCTTCAACGCAATCCTGTTGCAGCTGTGCCAGCTGATCGAACTGGCCAAAATCCAGATGGTCGGTAGGTTTCGAGGTTTTCTTGCGCGCTTTTTCCAGCTTTTCAGCACTTAGGGCTGCCCACCTTTCTTTATCGAACTTGGGCATCAGCTGACGCTCGGCCAGCGCGGCACTCACCTGAGCTAAAAAGTCTTCTTTGCCTAACTTCGCCCGGCCATTTAAATCCGCCTGCAGTAACTGGCCAGCGACATTTTGCTGTTGCCACCAGTCTGCCACCTTTGCCAACAAGGCTTTGTAATCATCCAGTGCTTTCGCGACACTTTCTAGGCTCATTTCCGCGATTGGGGTGGCGCGACGATAAAGCAAATTGCGAATGTCTTTTAGCAAGGCTTCAGGTTCGGCCCAGCTATCCAAAATCATGCCCAGCAGTTCGTCATTCAGGGTAACGATTTCCCGCCGCCAAAAATCGGCAACCGCCAGTTGCAGCCACTCGCTTTCATCCATGATCAGGGTTTGTTCGTACAGCATGCCACTTTCAAAGGCGTGTTCTTTGAGCATGCGCTGACAGAAACCGTGAATGGTAAAAATCGCTGCCTCATCCATTTGCTTCACCGCCAGCGATAAACGCTGACAGGCCAGTTTGGTATCGTCGAGGCTATCAATCAGTTGCCGCACAAAGCCATCGTCTGAATGCCCGGCATAAAAATCTAAATAGGCCTGTTGCAGCTTTTGGCGCACACGATCTTTGAGCTCAGCGGTGGCGGCATTGGTAAAGGTCACCACCAGAATCTTATCCACCGTTAATGGCGTGCATTGGTGTCCCAGCAACAAACGCAGGTATAAATTGACGATAGTGTAGGTTTTACCTGTACCGGCACTGGCTTCGATGAGCGCTGGGCCTTGCAAGGGAAAGATAAAGGTATTTAACGGTTGCATCAGGCTTTTGCTCCCTTGGCCTTTTCTTTCATTTGGGTATAGGCCTGTATGGGTTGCAGCAGTTGCTCTGCTTCACTGGCAAACAACTCAAATACCTGACTGAGATCCGGGTAGATACGATGAATATGTAAATCTTGCCCTTCACCACTGGCAAAGTCACTGCCTGCCCAGAGTTTAAGAGTTTTAAGCACGTCCTGAACCGTCACCCAGCTCCAACCTGCTTCGGGGAAGAAACACAAGGGCTGTAAAATTCCGCGCTGCCATGCTGCCAACCATTGCTGCAAGGTGCGCAAGGCCACATCAGGCTCAACGCGATTAAGCACGGCATTGCCATCTGTACCTATAAACTGGGCCTGCTGCCATTGATGCTCCGACGTTAACGCGCATAAGGCCAGCCAGTTAAGCCACAAGGTTAAGCGATCTTTGGCGCGCACTTTACCCGGGCGCCATAAAATTAAATCGCGATCAAACGCGCCATGTACACGGCCAGCTAACAACAGGTTTTTGTCTTCATACAACACCGCTACACTGTGCTGGCGTTTACCGGCAATGGCCTCTTCAACGCTGGCGCGCAAGGCTTCAAATTCTTTGCTGAGTTTTTTCAGCTTAATGGGGCCAGAATTGGCCAGCGGCAGTTTGCCTTCGGCTTTGAGCTGACTTTGCCAATAATGGGCCGATTGCGCGTCATCGGTTTGGGTGTCTTGCAACCAGCGATCGTTAAGCTGATATCGGGCTAAACCATCGATGGCAAAAGGTTCGTGCTCTTGCTGCCCATCCTGTAATCCAGGAAAACTCACCTGCCAACGGTTTTGAAAAAAGCCTTTGGCGGGGTTATGGAAAAAGCGGATCAGGCTCTCTAACTGCAGTTCGATTTTCTCGTCACCCAGGGTATCGGGTAATGGCGTTGCTGGCGAAAACAGCGCAGGTGCAACCGGCTGTGCCTGACGTTGTAACAGGGTTAGCCAGCGCGGTTCAAACCCCGCTTTAACACCATCAGCCTTATCCGCAGGCAAATAGTAACTATCGGCAAACGGCTGTAACGGATGCTCTATTTGTAAATGCTTAAGCAACGCCTTTGCGGTGTCTTTAGCGTCTATGCTCTCAGTGCCTTCGAGGGCAAATCCTTGAGCGCAGTAATCCAGTAATTCACTTAATAACAAGGATGGCGTGCGCTGTGAGTTATCTTTGGCGCTTTTGCCCTGATAGCTTAAATACAGCACATCGCGGGCGGACAGAATCGCTTCTAAAAACAAGTAGCGATCATCTAAACGGCGGGAACGATCGCCTTTGCGCCCACGGGCACCGCGCATTAAATCAAAGCCAAGGGGCGTCACCTGACGGGGATAATCGCCATCGTTTAGCCCCAAAATGCACACTACTTTAAAGGGGATGCTGCGCATCGGCATGAGGGTACAGAAATTCACAAAGCCCGCCAGAAAACGCTGGCCCACGCCTTTTTCCGTTAGGCGGCTAGAAACTTCGGCGGCAAACACATCTTGCGTCACCACCCCAGTAAACTGATGCTGATGTTTTTCCAGCTCTTCCAAAACCTGACGCAGTTGCAGCATATCGCGTTGCTCTTGATCGTCAGGTTCATACAAACGCTCAATCAAGACCCGCGCTTGTGCGACTTTCTCAGTTAATGAGCCGGATTGCTGACAGCCTGCCAAGGCATCGGTCAGCACTTTGGCAAACAAATAGAACTTACCTAACGCGACAGCCTGTTGACCTTCAATCTCCACATAAGGCGCGATATGGCCAAGGGCAGAATCAAAGTAATCGCTCTGGCCCATGGCATAGCCAGCCAGCAAACGACGCAGTCCAAACAGCCAGGTATTTTGTTGCTCGCCCGGCACTTGCCAACGGGTTTTATCATTTTCATCCCAGCCCCAGCGAATACCAGCTTCGGATAACCAGTGAGACAACAACTCGAACTCGCCTTCGCTTAATTCGAACTTGCGTTGTACCGCTGGTACTTCAAACAAGGCCAGCACATCCGACAAGGCCAAACGGCTTTGATGCAAGCGCAGCATCTGATCGAAACTGCTTAACAGCGGCGAGGCTTCGCCAGCGTTTCTGTCGGAAATAGCATAAGGAATAGATAAACCCTGAGCACTGCTACCAAACACGCCATCTATCACAGGGGCGTAACTGGCCACATCCGGCATCATCACAATAATATCGCCCGGCGTTAAGCTGGGATCGGCGTTAAACAAGTGCAGCAGTTGATCATGCAGCACCTCTAATTCGCGTACTTTGGAATGACAACTGTGCACCTGCAACGAGCGATCGTTTGCTGCCACAGGCAATTTCGGGAAATTTATGCCGTTAGTCAGCAACTCTTCTGGCGGCAAAGGTTCGCTACTGCCGCGGTAGCTTAAATGCAGAATATCCGCCTGAATTTGGCCGAGCAGATGTTCTGGCTCAAACTCCACAAACGCATCAAATTGGCCCACTTCCATGCTTACCAGCAAGTCCTGATAATCTCGCCCCAGCTTGCCCCATGAGGCCAGCAGCGGATTGCCCACAGGCGCGGTGAGCAAGGTCTCGTCATTGGCATCAATACTGGTATCTATCTCACCTTTGACCACCCGCCCTTGCAGGAATTTAAGCTCTAATCGCGCCAGGGTTTTGGTATCGATAATATCGCCCCAGTAAGTTTCGCTGGGGTTAAACCAGAAGATCACCACATCGCGGCTTTGGCTTAATGCCGAGAGTACTTCCAACTGCTGAATCGGCATGGCCGACAGGCCGAATACAAACAAAGGTTTGCTGGCGTCTTTGTCGCCGTCAATTTGCCCTAAAGCATTCAGCAAACGCTGGTGCAAGTTAGCGCGGTGCCAAGGAGATTCGCCCAATTCTTGGGTAAATTCCACCAGCTTGCGCCATAAAATAGGTTGCCACGGATGCAGTGACACATCGGTATCGTCTAGCTGATCGCAGCCCTGCTCCCATGCGGTCATCCAATCGGGTCGATAAACTAAATATTGGTCGTAAATATCGGCGATTTTATGGCATAGCTGATATTGCTTAACTGGGTCAGCATCTTGTAAATATTGCGAAATGGCAGCAAAAGCAGGATCACCAAGCTGTTGTGGCAATACCGACATCAGCTTCCAGGTCATGTTTTCTTTGGTAAAGGCTGAACGCTCGGGCAATTCGGGTACATGCTGGCGATACAGATTCCAGATAAAACTCGACGGCAGCGGAAATGCCACATTGGCGGCCAAGCCGGTTTGCTCAGCCAGTTGCAATTTAAGCCACTGGGCCATGCCCGGGCTTTGCACTAAAATGGTATCTTCGTCAAACAGCGAGCCTTGCTGACAGGTGGCTGCCATCAGCTTTAATAGCTGCTCGGCCAGCACTTCCATTTTGTTGGATTGCACCAAATGCAACATCGATTTCAATACCCTTTTTCTATGATGGATTGAGTGTACCAAAGAGTTGTTATCTGCGCTTGTGGCAAATCATCTAATGCCTGATTTATCAGCGGGTTGCGTTTAAACTGAACGAGAACATAAGCTTGCCGCTTGGTTTAAGCCTCACGTCAACAATCAAACTTCCACACACTTAAACCCTATTGAGTTATGACAATATTCATCACCTCACGCCAGGTAAATATCAGCTACACTATTTCGACTAATTTTTGATTAATTCATCATGCGCCATTTCTGTTATCTGCTGATATTTTTATCCCTTAATTGTCTTGCGCAAAGCAACGATCCGCCACAGGTTTGGAAGATCACATCTCTGAACTGGCCGCCCTACACCAGCGACCAAATGACCAATGAGGGCAATGCGATTCAGCATTTGCGTCATCTGCTACGCAGCCACAATATCGAACTGTTAGTCGAATTTTATCCCTGGCAACGGGCGATAAAAATGGCACAGCAGCCTGGGTATCTTGGGTACTTTCCGGCCTGGCCTGAAGAAATTATCGACGGCTTTGTTGCCAGTAAACCTGTCACTTATAGCGAAATCAGTTTGCTTACCCTGGGTCCGCAACCAATTGAATTTAAAGACATTCCAGACCTGTTTCAAAAGTACCGCGTTGGCTTCGTCCGCAGTTATACCTACCCGGACGCTATTCAAACGGCAATGGAAACCTATACCCGCCATACCGTTACAACCTTAAATGAAAGTATGTTACTGAAAATGTTTACATTAGGCCGCTTTGATGTAGCCATTAGCGATCCGCTGGTGCTGGATTATATCGCCGAGAAGCAAAGTCTGGCACAGCCCTACACACAGCAATTATTGTTTCGACACCCCCTGATCATTGGCCTCAACAATCATGCGGATAATGCCGCGAGTATCGCGCTGCTCGATCACATCTTAAGCTCTCTCACCAGCGAAAGTTCTCCCTCCAAATAATCAAGCCTTACATAACGTGCCTGCCTGCATCCCATCCGCAACTGATGACCCAGCTGCTATACTTCGTGCGTTTTACTCTAAGAGATCCTTATGCATTTTCGTTTGATGGCTATCTGTATCATCTGGCTGCTGTGTTATCCGGCCATTGCCGAAACCTGGAAACTAACCTCCCTGGACTGGCCGCCTTATGCCAGCAGCAAAATGGACAATGGGGGGGATGCTATAGCTGAACTGCGTCAACGTTTAGCTGGGCATGGTATAGAGCTTGTGGTCGAATACTATCCTTGGCAACGGGCGATTAAAACGGCACAAAAGCCCGGCTATCTCGGCTATTTCCCGGCCTGGCCGGAAGAAATTATCGACGGCTTTATCGCCAGTACACCTGTGGCATATTGCAACATTGGCCTTATCACCCTCAGTGCGAATCCTCTCGTATTTACCGATATCACCGACCTGTTTAACAGGTACCGGATTGGCATAGTTCGCAGTTACACCTACCCGGAGGCTATCCAAACGGCCATGGAAACCTATAGCCAGCATACGACCACCACCATTAATGAAAATATGCTGCTGACCATGCTGATGCTGGGTCGATTTGATGTGGCGATCAGCGACCCAACCGTCCTTAAGTATTTGACTGATGAGCGAAAAAAGCCGCCATTGGTGACTCAGCAAATACTGTTTAAACATCCCTTAATTATCGGCCTTAACAATTCTCCCGAGAATCAGGCCCACATCACGCTGCTGGAGCAACTTCTGCAGAAATAAACCCCTTGATTTAACCAGCTGCGCGATTCTGGCTTTCAGCATCCTGACGGGTTTTGATAGACTAGGGCCAGATTTCCATTTTGATCAATAAAAACAATCCTTATGAAATTTATATCCTTCAACATTAACGGCCTGCGTGCCCGTTTACACCAGCTTCAGGCCCTTATCGACAAACACCAGCCCGATGTGATTGGCCTACAGGAAATTAAAGTCGATAACCCTCAGTTTCCTAAAGACGACGTTGAAGCCATGGGTTACAAAGTGTATTACCACGGCCAAAAGAGCCACTATGGCGTTGCGATACTGTGTAAAGAGGAACCCTTAGACGTTCAATACGGTTTTCCCGGCGATGATGAAGATGCCCAGCGCCGCATGATCATGGTCACCTACCCTATGCCTAACGGTGAAACGGTACGTGTGTTAAATGGTTACTTCCCTCAGGGTGAAAACCAAAGCCATGAAACCAAGTACCCTGCCAAGCGTAAATTCTATGCGGATTTAATGGGTTACCTGCAGGATAACCACACGACGGATGACAACGTGATTGTGATGGGCGATGTGAATATTTCGCACACAGACTTAGATATCGGCATTGGCGAGCCAAACGCCAAACGCTGGCTGCAAACGGGCAAGTGTTCTTTCCTGCCCGAAGAGCGCGAATGGCTGAACAAAGTGATGGACTGGGGTCTGCTCGACAGCTTCCGCAGCCAGTTTCCTGATGCCAACGATCAATTCAGCTGGTTTGATTACCGCTCCAAAGGCTTTGACGATAACCGCGGTCTGCGTATCGACTTAATTCTGGCGACGCCCAAATTACACGCGCTACTGAATGACGCCGGCATTGACTACGAATTACGCGGCATTGATAAACCCTCTGACCATGCCCCGATTTGGGCCACCTATGGTTAAGCTGCGTTTTCCTGTACTAGCGGAAATGCGTACATGACCACACTGCAACTTATCGCCCTGGCAGGCTGGTTAATCGTGATGGGCGGCGTATTGCGCCGCCTGAACATCGCCAGCCTGTGGCAGGATAAAAAGGTTCAGCATCTGGTGTTTGGCAGTGCCGCCTGTTTGTTTGGCTTGTGGTGGTTTCGCGCCGGGATTTTTGACGGCCTGAATGTGCACTTTATGTGGCTTTCGGCCCTGTGCCTGACCCTGGGCTGGCGCTTTGCCATGCTTAGCGCCACGATCGCGCTTATTGGCGTAACTCTGATTGGCAAAGAAAGCTGGGCCATGCTCGGCGTCAACGGACTGCTGGGGGTCGCCGCGCCCATCAGCCTGACCTACCTGCTTTACAGCCTGTCGTTTCACAAGCTACCCCGGCATTTGTTTGTGTATATCTTTGTCTGCGCCTTCTTCCCGGGCGCGCTGGCCATTGCCACCAAAATGGGTTTATTGGCCGGATATTACTTCCTCGATGGCACCTACAACTGGACCACACTAACAGATAATTATCTGGTACTGATCACCCTGATGCTCTTCCCTGAAGCCATGCTCAACGGCATGACCATGACCTTACTGATCATCTACAAACCCCAGTGGGTCTATACCTTCTACGATAAGTTTTATTTGCAGGATAAAGACTAAAAGCGGAGCAATGGCTCCGTTTTTTTGACTCGATTTTTAGGCTTTTGGTCAGGAGCGGAAATCATCCACTTCCTGTACCTGTTTACGTCTAAAAGCAGCCTCTGGGTTATGTGAGCGCTCTTCAATCTAATGCTAAAAGGCACAACATAAGGTCAATTTGAATATATTCATGTGGGTATACCTAATAACTACTTTTCGTCTTAAAGTATTCAGTACACTATTTTCTCGAACCCGAAGCCGTAATTAACTTTTTGAGTGTGAACGATGTGGAGTTCAGGTCGGTTATCCCGTTTTACCAAGAGACTTTTCACATCTTCAATCAGCTTCTCATTTAGGGATGACACGAACACTCGCTTTATAGCGTCTTTGTTGACGAAAGCTAGACCATGATTGGTGTTTATCATCCTTAGTTCGCTTTCATACTTCCAGCTATCTAATTTAGTGCAGAAAGCCTGTAATATTTCCTTGGAGCATGCACCGTTTCGCATAGCCATGTCGTCAAGCATGGTTGTTGCTTTGACTTCTGGCAGCTTTGCAGGATTGTAGGTCACTCTTTTAATTGTGAGCTTTGTGTCAGGATTAAGCTTTTCGATGCTTTGTTGTAAAGTTGTAAAGTCGTACTCTACACACATACCTCTCATCCCTTTTGCGTAATGCGCCCACATCATCATAGAGGTAAGGGGATGTGGGTATTCGTCTTTACTTCCTTCGTGCGAGAGGGACAGCACAAATCTGGAGTTTCGATGGTGCTGCAAAAATACCTCAAAAAATTCACTCATTTTATTGTCTAGGAACTGATTATAGTTTTTCTCGCCTAGACGTTTCAGCATTGTTTCAGCCTCTCTCCTTGCTTTACTCAAGTTATTTACGGTCGCATTTAATTGATGAGTGTGAGCGGCTAATCTCATCGCCTTTGTCACATCAATTTTTGAGAAGTGGAGCAGTCCCTCATAAGGGTCATTCAATTCACTGAGGTTTGAAAAATAGACTTGATTATTATTTAGTGCTTCTAAGTGGTATGGCTCGGCAGCCATAAATTTATATACGCGCATTTGAGGTTTAAGTCTCTGAGGTCACTACTCCGGCTTACTGTATGCGATATTTTGGGGGTAATAAAGTGGTCGAGGATGCTAACTTCGCTAGAGTACTATTTAATAGATGGCTAACGATTGGACTGTGGTAGTACGAATATGTTGTACAAAATCTATAAACGATTTATTTTCAAGATGTTGAATTTAAAGGTTTTAATTGCGGCGTGACACTTTCGATGGTTCGAATCCATTCCCCCCGCATAGCTACCTTGTGCCTCTCATAAGCGGCACAAGGCTTGATTTGAATCCTGTCAGAAACGAAAAAGCAGTATCGCTAATTACGCAGATACTTCGCCAAGTCCAGTTGCTGCTTTTTCATATTGTCCACCAGCATTTGCGCAAACACCTCTGCGCCCATTTGGTTGGAATGGGTGCGATCATGTTTGACAAAATAGGCCTGGGCGGCGTCCTGCCCCAGTGACTGTACCCAGGTATCCGATAGCGCCATCAGGTCGATAAAAGGTACCTTGATGCTTGCCGAAATCTCTGTCAGTTGCTGGCGGATATTCAGCTCAGGCCAGATATGCTGTTTAGCTAACGGCAGGTTTTGATTACGTACCATGGGGCTGATTAACACTGGTTTTGCGCCTTTGCTGCGAATGGCATTTATCATGGCTTCGATGCGCTGACGATACAGATTACCCGGCGTGGTTTTATCGTTATGGCCCAGTTGAATTAACACCCAGTCACCTGCTTTAAGGCGGGTATCGATTAACGGCCACAATACGCCGCCATCGGTACGAAACGCCTCAGTCCCCTCGCCCGAGTCTGCATAGTTTTCGATCACTACTTTGGGGCCAAAGTAACTGGGCAGTACCTGGCCCCAGCCACTAAAGCGCGCATTTGCCGGAATGTTCCATTGGGGTGTTTGATCGCAAACGGTGGAATCGCCAGCAATAAATAGGGAAATAGCCTGATTAACTGGCACAACAGACAAACCCTTGATGCTGTCGGCATTGCCATCAACGCGCAGATCCAGGCCAGGATTGCCAGAATCAGTCCCCTCCTGAATTGGCTGGCCTTCTGGGTCGCGCACATTGACGTTCACCACCAGCTTTTCAGGTAACGGCGTACTGCCATCGCTGGCAAACATTAACCGGCGTGATTCAGCATACACCTTTATCGGCTTGTTACCCGCCAACGCCAGTGTCACCTGATAATTACCCGGCGCCACATCCATATGGCATTGCAGCGGCTGACCATGGCAATAATATGCCAGATTGTTAGCCATATCCTCTTTGGTTACGTTCATTGACGTAGTCGTCATTCCTGAACATCCCGCCAGTAACCATCCGGATACCGCTGCGGGTAACAAACACTTATTCATACGTTAAACGTTACTACTGCCTAAAAAGACACAATGTGATTTTGGGCAGAGTAGACTTGTAAAGTTCTGACAATCAATCACACACCCCACATTTAAATCAATCTGTGTCAGATATGAACATTTACACACTTTAAACTAATCATTAACAATCAATGTCGATACACTCAAACGCTAATCGTGTGCGCAGACTTTCTCATCGAACTACATGGTCATTAAAGAGGAGCTATGCCGAATCGATCTGCATCCATTGGTTTTAACCGTCGTCAGTTTGTTTGCGGCTCTGCACTGCTTGTGGCGAGTTGTTCCTTACCCAAACACTCTTCAGGTACCCGAATGAAAACACACAGCATCGAAGTCTCGGCTCCCTTCCCCATGCCAACAATAGTTATCCCGGATTTTTCCGGCCAGCCGGAATTCAACATTCGCGATCTGGGTGCCATTGAGGGCGATAAACAGGCAACGAATCAGGCGCTGGCGCAGGCCATCGATCTTGCCAGCGACATTGGCGGCCGGGTGATGGTGCCTGCGGGAGAATGGCTATGCGGCCCCATCCATTTAAAAAGCCGGGTGAATCTGCATCTTGAACAAGGCGCTACCTTACTGTTTTCCGAAGATCCGGCAGATTATTTGCCTGCGGTACGCACCAGTTGGGAAGGTTTGGAATGCTTTAATTACTCGCCGCTGATTTATGCCTACGAGTGTTCCCATGTCGCTATTACCGGACAGGGTAAACTCAAGGCCAAACTGGATGTGTGGCGCGAGTGGTACAAACGCCCCAAAGCCCATCTTGATGCCCTGGCGGCTTTATACCATCAGGCCTCAAAACAGGAGCCGGTTGAACAGCGACAAATGGCCTATGCAGGCGCCAATTTGCGCCCCCATTTTGTCCAGTTTAACCGCTGTCAGCATGTGCTGGTAGAAGGCATTCAGATCGAAGACAGTCCGTTTTGGGTACTGCATCCGTTGCTTTGCAAAGATGTAGTGATCCGTAAAGTCTCGGTTAAAGCCCATGGGCATAATAACGACGGCGTTGATCCGGAAATGACCCAAAATATGCTGATTGAAGAGTGCGAGTTTGATCAAGGTGATGATGCTATCTCAGTCAAGGCCGGCCGTAATATCGATGGCTGGCGCTTTAATACCCCCACCCGCAATATCGTAATGCGTCATTGTCGGATCAAACAGGCCCATCAGCTGCTGGCGGTAGGCAGCGAGCTATCCGGTGGCATTGAAAATGTGCTGGTAGAACACTGTCAGTTTGATGATGGTACCCAATATCAGGGTACAGGCAATGTGCTACTGGTAAAAACCAATGAACGCCGCGGCGGCTTTGTGCGTAACATTCACCTGCGTCATATCAGCGCCCGCGCCATTTCGGGCGGTGCCTTGTGTGTTGATACCGATGTGCTTTATCAGTGGCGGGATCTCGTGCCGACCTACGAGAAACGCCTGACCCAGATTGAGGGCCTGTACTTGCAGGATGTGCTGTTAGGCGAAGCCCGCTTTATCAGTCAGGTTCAGGCGCAGCCTGACGCGCCGGTACAAGGAGTTCACCTAAATAAAGTCGAAGCCCTGGCCCTGACAGAAGCGCCCATACAGCACCAAAATGTCATCGGGTTTGAACAGCAATAACCTTCCCTGGCATAGCTCCTGCTATCCTAAGCAGACATACAGCTTAGGTATTTAAAGAGTAAACCGAATGAAGTTAAGCGGATTAGTGCTAAGTACAGCATTGCTTTTGCTGGCGGGCTGCGCCAGCGCCCCTATGCGCGATAACGCCGAGGCCCGGGGCTTTCAAGAAACGGGCGAAGCGTCGTTTTATGCCGACAAGTATCAGGGCCGTAAAACCGCCAATGGCGAAGCCTTTGATCAGGCCAAAGCCACCGCCGCCCATAAACGCCTGCCCTTTGGCAGCAAAGTGAAAGTGACAAACCTGTCCAACAACAAATCAATAGTGGTGCGGATAAACGATCGCGGTCCCTTTGTACGCGGCCGCATTATCGATTTATCCCGCAGTGCCTTTGCCAAAATTGGCGATACTAAACTGGGAGTGATCGAAGTAGAAATTAAAGTGCTCGATTAACCTTATGCAATCTGATCACTATTTTACGCTAAAACATGCCTGCAAATTTACATCTGAAACAGGAGTAAAATAACTACCTTAAAAGCTTGCCCATCGAACTTTCCTTAGCCTTTAGTTAGCAGGCTTTGAAACTGGCTGAACACCTCTAAGGGGCATCGGCTTAACGCAAAGTATCCATTACATGAATAAACAAGGAAAGATAATGCGTGCATTGCAACTTTGTACCCAATTTTATGCCGCCGTTACACTGCTAACTGGCACTATAATATTCTCCTCCTCTGCATGGGCGGAGAACTGCTCCTCCATGCCAACGTCAGGCGAGTTATATAGCATCATAAACAAAGGCTCCGGTCAGGCGCTTGATGTCAATACCACAGATACGAGCAGCGCTCCCAATGTCATAAGTTATGACTACTTGGGCGGTTCGAATCAGCATTTTTACCTTTACCAGCATACCGATGGCTATTGGTCGCTGGAATCTGCGTACAATGGCAAGGCCTTAGATGTATTAAACAGTTCAACCTCTAATGGCGCCAATGTCATTGTTTACGATTACTGGGGTGGAGATAACCAGCACTGGGAATTAAAGCAATCTACCGCAGGTGGCTTTAATATCGTTTCAAAATCCAGCGCGAAGTCATTAACGGTAGCTGGATCGACCAACGGCTCAAACGTTTATCAAAATGACGATGCCGCAAATAGCTCACAGCGCTGGTATATCAATCCGGTAAATGTCAGTTGCGGAACGAATACCGCCGTTTCAGGCTTTGCCAGCCAGTCCGGCAGTGATGGTCTGAGCACCACAACAGGTGGTGGCAGCGCAACCGCCACCACAGTCACCACTTGTAGTGCATTGATTTCAGCCCTGTCATCATCCAGCGCAAAAGTGGTACAAATTCCGGATAACACCACTATTGATTGTCGTACCAGCGCACGTACGGTGGCAGCCTGCCCACTGGATTGCGCCACCTGGGGAGACTCTGGCAAAACCTGGTATCGCGTACCCACCAGCTCACAATCCTGTTCTGAGCTTGGCAGTAGCAGTGATAGCACGGTGAATGTTACCCGGAATGAAACCACGATTAGCATAGGCTCTAACACTACGCTTGAAGGTTTGGGAAGTGCATCAAAAGTGATGGGGGCAAGCTTTAGTCTGGCTGGTGCCGAAAACGTGATAATACGTAACATCTTGATTGACCAGATTAACCCTGCCCTGGTGGAAGCTGGCGATGGTATTACCCTGGATAATTCCAGCCATGTCTGGATTGACCATGTGGCCTTTAATAACATCAGCGATGGCCACGTGGATATCGCCGACAGTGAAAACGTCACCTTAAGCTGGAATCGCTTCTATGGATACAACAGCCAGGTCTGCGCCAATCAGCATTGGTATACCAATGCTGTGGTCGACTCACAGGTCACCTTCCACCACAACTTTTGGGATACTGCCGCAGGTCGCAATCCTAAAGTAGATGGCAGCAGCAGCCGTGTGCATTTATTCAATAACTACTGGAAGGACATTTCTTACTTTTCTATCGGAGCCAGTAATGGTGCCCAGTTGCTGATTGAGAATAATTACTTTGAAAATAGTGCCAAGCCACACTGGAATATAGGTTCTGCCTATTTTGATGCTTCCGGTAATACCTATACAGGCGTGTCATCAACCGATAGCTATAAAGCCAGCGGCGACACAGTATTTAGTGATGTGAGTTTGTACAACTATAGCCTTGATGCAACCAGTACTTTGGGTAGCCAGGTTGATGGCGGTACCGGGCCGCAAGACTAATTGGATAGTAAAAAGGGGCACACTGCCCCTTTTTAAATTCACGAATTCGCTCCCTGGCTGCTTTTCATCAGGCCTAAATAGTTGCCGGCCCCATTGGCACAATACCGTTCGGGTTGAGGCTTTCAATGGAATAATAGCCCGCCTTTATGTGTGTCAGGTTCACCGTTTCTGCAATGCCATCGAGGGCTAAAATACGTAAGGTATACGCATGTAAGTTTGGCATCTCGCGCAAGGTATTGCGGTTACATTTGAACAAGCCGTGATAGGCAGCATCAAAGCGCACGAGGGTGACAAACAAACGGATATCGGCTTCGGTCAGTGCATCACCAAGCAGGTAATCCCGACCATCGCTGAGTCGTTGCTCTAATGTATCCAGGGTTGCAAACACCTTGTCATATGCTTCTTCGTACGCCTGTTGTGTACTGGCAAACCCCGCCTGATACACGCCATTATTCAGGTTCGGATAGATATACGCATTTAATGCATCAATTTCTGCAGCCAGCTGCGCGGGATATAAATCCGGGCCCTTATCGACCAAGTGAGAAAACGCGGTGTTTAGCATGCGCACAATATCCGCCGATTCATTGTTGACCAGAGTATCGGTTTTCTTATCCCACAACACAGGTACCGTGGCGCGGCCATTGACCTTAGGATCAGCCAGACTGTAGAGCTGATGCATAAAGGCTTTGTTGTGCCATGGATCGGCATCAGCTCCTTCAAAGCCACCAAACTCCCACCCTTGCTTACCTAAGCGCGGGTTCACCACAGACACACTAATGAAATCTTCCAGCCCTTTAAGCTTTCTGACCATCAAGGTGCGCGATGCCCACGGACAAATCAGCGCCACATATAAATGATAACGGCCTTTTTCGGCGACAAAGCCACCTTTGCCGGTTGGGCCGGGGCTGCCATCTGCGGTAATCCAGTTTCGAAACGATGAGACCTGGCGGATAAAGCGCCCTTGTTCATCCTGAGCCTGAACCGGCTGCCAGTTTTCTGTCCAAACACCGTCAACTAACATAGGTATGCTCCTGTGATATACATGATTTTTGATAAGGCAAGAACTTAGCAGGCACTGTGATGACACAGCCCTGCTAAAGCCGAGGGAAAAAGACTAGGCTTTTTTGACCAGCAGATTATCGATAGAGAACTTCCCACCGCCCTGCACTGCCAGTGCCACTGTTACCGCTAACAGGCTTAGCGCGTATTCATAACCGTTATTCGCCATAAACAAACCGTTGCTGATATGCACACTGAAAATCGCGATCAACATAGTAAAGGCGGTAACGATGGCTGCCGGACGGGTTAATAACCCCAGTACCAGTGCCAGGCCACCAAAGAACTCCGCACTGCCCGCCAGTAAGGCCATTAAGTAGCCAGGTTCCAGACCAATGCTGGCCATCCACTGCCCCGTGCCTTCCAGGCCATAGCCACCAAACCAGGCAAACAATTTTTGTGCGCCGTGGGCAGCCAAGGTTAAACCAACAGGTACACGTAATACTAAAGGCGCGAAACCAGCGTCAGATGTTAAAATGCGTTTTACTAAAGTTGTCATCATCAATTCCTCATAAAGTTAAGATTCTTGGGTCGGTGAAGTTTCCCTCACCCGATGAAGTCACTATACTCTTGCCAATTCGATAGAATAAGACGATATTCATAGGATAATTATCAACAAAACGTTGTTAATAAATTCAAAGGACATCCCATGGATAGAATCGATGCTATGCGCGTGTTTATCGCCGTCGCTAAAGAAGGTTCCTTTACCGCCGCTGCGGATCGCTTAGATTTGTCACCACAGCTAGTATCCAAATACATCTCTCAGCTGGAACAGCATCTTTCTGGGCGTTTGCTTAATCGTACCACTCGCCGCGTCAGCCTGACCGAAGCTGGGCAGCGTTATTTAGCCAGAGCCGAGCGAGTCCTGGATGAAATCGATGATATGGAAAGCCAGCTGGGCGAATCGCAAACCGAGGCCAAAGGCTTACTACGCATCAGCGCGCCAGTATCCTTTGCAACCGCTCATTTAGCGCCGTTGCTCAATCAGTTTCAGACTGAGCATCCCGGCGTAGACATCGACCTACAGTTAAACGATCGCAAGGTAGATATCGTCGATGAAGGTTTTGATATCGCCCTGCGCATCGGCCATTTAAAAAGCTCTTCACTGATTGCCAAACGCATAGCACCGATTCGACTGGTAATGTGTGCCTCGCCCGATTATCTGAATACATACGGCAGACCCATAACGGTTGCAGAACTTGGCCAACATCAATACCTGCGCTACAGCTATCTGGATCCCGATAGCAACCCGCTGGTGAGCGAATGGATGCGCCTAAGGTCGAAAAACAAGGGCAGCGAACTGGTCTGCAATAATGGCACTGTGCTGTGTCAGGCTGCCATTGAAGGCATGGGCATAGTGATCCAACCCACCTTTATCTGCGGTGACGCTATCGCTAACGGGCAACTTGAAGTTTTGATGCCGGAGCATGAACCCGAACCCATGGGCTTATATGCCGTGTACGCCCACCGTCAGCTGCTGGCAAGCAAAGTACGCAGTTTCCTCGATTTTATCGATGGCTTTTACGGTACGCCGCCCTATTGGGATAGGTTTTAAACCTTTTGACATCGATGAGCGACAAAGACATATCTGCTGGTGAAAAGGACACTAATATGCATTTCAAATCGTTACTCGTCGCCCTCGTTATTCTGTTGATCTCCATGCTCACATCGCATCAGGTTTGGGCGGATACCCAAAGCGATATCGCCTATTTGCTCGAATATGTGACAAACAGTCAGTGCGAATACGAGCGCAATGGCACCCGTCACAACGCCAAAGAAGCCGCTGAACATATTCAGAAAAAGTACGAGTATTATCAGGACGACATTCACTCGGTAGAGGATTTTATTCGTCTTGCAGCCACAGGCAGCAAAATTACCGGTAACGCGTATCTGGTGTATTGCCCTGGCAAAAAGGTGATCACCAGCGCCGAATGGCTGCATAGCGCCTTTGCTCTTAAACCTTAAGACCAGAGGCTTACAAAAGCTTTGAGGAATCACTCAAGTATCTTTGTCAAATCCCCCTGGCAGAAAGCTTAACGTCTTTATACATAAACGGCACTGAGCAACGCCAGCTAACTGGCACTATTGATCTAACCTCTTTATAGTGTAGGCAAGTGACATTTTGCGCAGAAAGAAGGAACGCCGTGAAAGCATTGCGTACCCGTGTAACATTGGTGTTAGCGCTAATGTCTGGCTTGCCATTTTATGTGAATGCACAAATTGATATTTACGTTACACAAAAAGCCACTATAGAAGACTACTTTGCGCAAACGGATGATGTCCTGGATACCTTCGTTCCTGTGTTAAGGTCACTAAAAACAAAATTCACGCTATTAAATGTGCCATTCGCGCGCAGTTTATCGCTGATGGGTGACGATAGACCCGCTTGTACCATGTATGCCGCAATGAATGACCAGCGGTTAGATAAGTATCTTTTCTCATTGCCCGTCACCATTCTGCTTAATGTGCGTCTTTATCAAAACAACGAAATCCCTGCGGTTTCATCACAACTAGTCAACGGAAAAGGCAAAGTAACCAGCTTAAAGGCGCTATTCGACGCCAATCCGAAAGAATCGCTGCTGTTTTATAGAAGTGCTACCTATGGTGATCAATTAGACAAAGAGCTAGCTAAAATTAGAGACCATCAGCAATATCAACAGGTTGTGACTGAATCATCAACAAGTATTCCTGAGTTATTAGCAGGCAATGTAGCAAACTTTGCCATCTTGCATCCTTCTCAGGTCTACGACTTCAGTACTGGCAAAGCCATATTGAAATATCCGTTCAGGGAATACCAAATCGCTGGTATCCCCAATTTCGCCATGTCACATTTTATGTGTAACAAAACCCCGGCTGCGCAGGCATTTATCCACGAAATTAACGATGTCCTAAAACAGTTTTATCAGGACGCTTCATTTTTAACCTTGCTCTTAAAACAAATTCCGGAAAAAGATCTGCCAGAGGCCACTCAGGTTATCCAACAATGGATTAACGGAGATACGAGAGAATAATAAGCGCCATTCTGACGCTGTTGAATACATTAATATCATTGAAAAAGGCTGATTTACGCGGCTGGTAGTAGCTCTGGTGTCTGCATGAAGTTGGATAACAGAATGATATGCAACGCATCTATGATGCTGCAGCTTCATACTTCTTCGTTAAATACACCCACCTGATAATTGCTGTAAGGACGATACGTTTTCAGATTGTTTCGTTCTATCCTTTCAGAAAGGCTTTCTAACCATTGCGAATAAAGAGTATCGGTTTTACCTTGCTCCTGCAGGCGTTCAGCAAGGGCATCGAACGCCAGCCTGGCACCCTGGGTATCGTCTTCGGCTAAGGCATCGTGATAAATGGTGAGAAACTCTTCTGATGTATCGTCCAACTCAAGCTTATCTTTGGGATGAATGACCGGGATGGGTTGTTGTTCAGAGTCGCTAGCCTGCTGCTCATCTAAATTAACACTGGCACGCTCGATACTATCGAGGTCATCACTGTTTAAGCCATTCTTAACGCGAGCCAGAAAAATTCCCACCGGATCTTCGGCACCATCGGTCGCGATGGCGCCAGTAATATCGTTGTAGGCTCGTTTTATTGCCTCGATGTCTTTGTTTTCTATGGCCTGCCTCAGGTCATCCAGAGGGTCTTTTAACACCGGCATGGTGTCCGCGATGGAAAATTGGGGGTCGCGAATAGCGCTATCGATAGTGGTCATACAGCCGTGAACGAACAATACATCAGAGTAATACTGACCGAATATTAACTCTGCTATCTACCTGAATTAATGGGCTTTACTCTGGCTTTACTTGTGTTTGCAGTCCATTACATTTCTTTACCAGAAGTCACCTGATGCCACAGTGCCTGCGCCGGCACCGATAAATTGGCGCGGGAGCGGCGGATCATCCCGACCCGCTTCACTAATCCGCCAGGTGGCAAAATCCGACTCACCAACCCCTTTGCCTGCATTTGAGCTTCGCACAGCACCGGAACAATGGAAATGCCTAAGCCATGCATAACCAGCTGGCCAATAGTAGCCAACTGACTGGCCTCGGCGATAATATTCAGGGGCTGATGACGGGCCTCTCCGTAACTATCAAGCCAGCGCCGGATGGCCGAGCCGCGGTTCATAGCCACGTAGGGGTACTGACACAGAGTCTCCCACGCCAGACTGGCTTCGCTTTCCAGAGCATGGCCCGGCGGCATCACCAGCATAAACTGATCGCTAAACATGGGATGAAAATCCAGCCCGCTCATTTGCTCGGTTTCAAAGGTAAAGCCCAGCTCCACCCGTTCGGCACGCACCAGATCGATTACCTCTTCCATTACCACATCAATGATCTGTAACTGAATATCCGGCCACTGATGATGAAAATCCTGCAATATGGCCGGCAGTTCACCTGCGGCAAACGACGGCATGGAGGCGATATTCAGCTTGCCCTTTTTCATCGCAAACAGGTTTTTCATGTCCAGCACGGCATCGTCCCAGTCCTGCAGCAAACGCTGAGCCTGGGGCAAAAATGCACCGCCTTCCGGACTTAGCTCGACCTTACGGGTACTGCGGGCAAACAGGGTACCGCCCAAATCTTCTTCGAGCTTTTTGATCGCCACCGACAGGGCTGGCTGCGACAAATGCAGTTTATCTGCAGCCTCTGCAAAGGTCGCTGATTGCGCCACCTTCACAAAAGCCAGCAATTGTTTGTGGGATATGGCCATTTGATTATTAAATTAAATTTATTAATTAAGAGATTAAATCAACTTCACAAAATAGTCTATTGGGCCAATACTTTGTAAAAGCAATGTTAAAACGCTCACAAACACAAAAGGAAGCGAGATGGCAGGTTTTAATAAAGTGGTGCACAGCTATGCCGACGCGCTGGCTGGCCTCAGCAACAATATGACAATTATTGCAGGCGGCTTTGGCCTGTGCGGGATCCCGGAAGGACTCATCGCCCATATCCGCGAAATGGGCGTTTCGGGGTTAACCGTGGTGTCGAACAACTGCGGTGTTGATGACTTTGGTCTCGGCATTTTGCTACAGGAACGCCAAATCAAAAAGATGATTGCCTCCTACGTGGGCGAAAATGCGTTGTTTGAACAACAACTGCTGTCAGGCGAGCTGGAAGTCGAACTCACTCCCCAGGGGACCCTGGCTGAAAAAATGCGTGCTGGCGGTGCCGGTATTCCGGCATTTTATACCGCCACAGGTTACGGCACCCCCGTTGGCGAAGGCAAAGAAGTACGCGAATTTAATGGCCGCCCCTACATAATGGAAGAATCCATTACCGGCGATTTTGCTATCGTCAAAGCCTGGAAAGCCGACACCTTCGGTAACTGTGTCTACCGCCATACGGCACAAAACTTTAATCCAATGGCCGCCACCGCCGGTAAAATTACCGTAGTAGAAGCCGAAGAAATTGTCGCCCCCGGCAGCTTAAACCCGGCCCATATCCATACCCCGGGTATTTATGTGAACCGCGTGATTCAGGGCACTTTTGAAAAACGTATCGAACGCAAAGTCACTCGTAGCAAGGAGAATTGATCATGGCTTTATCCCGCGAACAAATCGCCATGCGTGTAGCACAGGAATTTAAAGACGGTGACTACGTTAATTTAGGCATTGGCATCCCTACCCTGGCCGCCAACTATGTGCCCAAGGATATTGCCGTAATGCTGCAATCCGAAAATGGCCTGCTGGGCATGGGCCCTTATCCCACCGAGGCCGAACTGGATGCCGATATGATCAACGCCGGCAAAGAAACCGTCACCTCCATAACAGGTGCCTGTATTTTCAATTCAGCAGAGAGCTTTGCCATGATCCGAGGTGGTCATGTGGATATCACAGTGTTGGGCGCCTTTGAGGTAGACGTTAGTGGCAATATCGCCTCCTGGATGATCCCAGGCAAGCTGGTAAAAGGCATGGGCGGTGCCATGGACTTAGTTGCCGGCGCACAAAACATTATTGTCACCATGACCCACGCCAACAAACACGGTGAATCGAAACTGCTCGACGCCTGTACCCTGCCCCTTACGGGCGTTAACTGCATCACCCGTATCATCACCGATTTAGCCGTACTAAAAGTAGCAAATGGCGCATTCCACTTACTGGAACGCGCTCCAGGTGTCAGTGTCGAAGAAATTCAGCAAAAAACCGCCGGTAAACTGATAGTGGAAGGCGATGTGCCTGAGATGCAATTCAAAAATTAAAAGCAGACGTTACTTCAAGGCGGCCACTGGCGCCGCCTTAAACCACTTGTCTCCAAACATAAACAGTACCAGCCCAGCCAGCATTACAGCCATGCCCAGGTACTTCCACCAATACACCGGTCTTTGCGCCATTTGTAGCAATCCGAAATTATCGATCACCATCCCGGCAATCAACTGGCCCAGAATAAACAAAAACATGGTATTGGTAATGCCGATTTTGGGTGCCAAAAACACCGAGGTAAATACAAAACCAGCGCCTAACACGCCACCTAACCATCGCCACCAGGCCTGAGAAGAGATACTCGCGCTGACCTGCTGCCAGTCAGCAATAACGAATGCCACACAGAGTAAACACACTGTACCAATGGCGAAAGAAATCAACGACGCAACTAAAGGCTGCCCACCCAAACCGAAACTTAAACGACTGTTAACGGCTGCCTGAATTGATAACCCCGCCCCACCGGCTAATGCCATCAATAAATAAATCAGATTCATTTTTACTCCAACTTAGGTAAGCAAGATATCGCTCGATAGTCCATTATTATCAGTAGCTTAGCATCACTCCAAATAGTGATAAATAACGGATTTAGGTAGGGTGATAATTGACCAAAAGAGAATGCTCAGGCGGATGCCAATCGTGACGACGTAGTACAATGCCATCGCTTTGTTGACCATAAACAGCTAAATTTGCGGCTTGTATGTGAATAGCGCCATTATGCACATACCCCTCTCTGCTGACATGCTGCATTCAGAGATGTTTATAACCTTGTTTTTATCAGAGCCCGAAGAATACGAAGGCGGTGAACTGGTCATTCAAACAGAGTTCGGCGAACGACGCGTAAAACCCAACGCCGGAGATGCGGTAATCTATCCATCCAGTAGTTTGCACAAAGTCACGCCCGTTACCTCAGGCGTCAGGCTCGTTGCCATCACTTGGATACAAAGCCTAGTGGCCGACACGCATATGCGCGAAATCTTGTTTGAACTAGACCTAAATATCCAGCAACTCTCTGAAAATGAATCCATTTCAAGAGAGTAGCTAGATAGCCTGCATCACATTTACCACAACTTAATTCGTAAACATGCGCAGTTGTAAATTAGAGTTCTCTAGTAGAACAAGCCACAAATAGGAAATGTTAATAAGCATTAACGTGAGTTATTGGAGTTGGTAAAATCAATATGTTAAAGCTGTTTCGTTTGTATTTTTTGGCTAATATTGCTCGAAGACAACACTCGTACGACTAACAGCAACGCTAAAACCATTGCACTAAGAAGGCCATCGCTGAAAGGTGATAAACGCAGGTCCTAACCAAAGACTGAGGCAAACGTTAACAATACGCTCTCAACAGCTCATTGATTATTTGGACTTTATTAAAATTATCCTTAATTTTCAGTATGTTGGATCTAAATTCATTTCTATTCCTTTAACGTTATGGTCTATCATTCTCCCATAACGCGTATAATCGTGAATGTCTTTAATAGGTTCGACATATCATTAACGGTTTTTAGCTTAGCATAAAAAACATACTAACGCTAATTTTGAACTTTGTTTATTTTTTATTATTTTTCTTTGATTCTAATAATGTGTATTTACCATTTAACTCTTCGATTAATTTTTTATGATGTAACCATAATTCGTCAACCACACTGTTTTTTTCTATTGCACGCTCTATACATTCAGTTATATATTCTAAAGCTTTTATGCAGCTGTTTCTTGCTTCTTCTATTTTGCCTTCAGATTTGTAAGCTAAAGAGTTCGCTCTGTAAAGCCAAGCAAGGGTATCAAGCATTCTAGACTCTTTATCTTCATCTTTCGTCGAAGAGTCATCAATAGCATCTGCCCAAGAATCAAAAAGATTTAATTGCGAATCTACCATTTCAATGAGGTTGTTAATTTCATCCCTATTCCCTTCTATGAGATCTATATTATTAGTGTCCTTTGGTAAAATTAAGTCTAGACAAAAATATGCATGATTAAGTAAATATTTGGTATATTTCGGATCTTTATTAGGGTAAACCGAAAAGTTCAGTATTATATTAGTCAATCCCTTAGCTTCTTGTGGTTTTCTTAATTTCCAACATAAAATAGCGGTACCATTGCAAAGCTCTGTGAATTTTTTGTCTTTATTGAATTTTTTAACTTTATTTACAATCGTTTTTAGGCATTCCATTGCCCTTACTCTCTCCTGAGAGTTGAGTTCCGAGCCCGCTTTTGCGTAATAGACTTCTGCAAGCCTCAATCTCAGCCAAAAACTGTCAATATCTCTTTCATCATCAACTCGGCAAAAACTTTCAAAAAGTGTTATTGCATCCTCAAAAAACCTACCTTCCGAATACAATAAACCTAAATCAAAAACAAGCTGCCTATCTTGAAAAACGAGATTTGATTTAAAATTGCTAATTAATTCACTATATTTAGTAACCCCTAAAATATTTGTGAAAATTAGACTCTGTACTTCGGCATAGCTAGCAGTTGGAAGAATTTTTTTTCTAAATTCAAAAATCCCTTCTGCTAAGCTATAATACTGTTCTCTATAATTTCCCTTGATAAATTTATCTGGCTTATTATCAGGAGTGAAATTGTTTGGTCTAAAAAAGTTATCTAATTCTAAATCAATTTTTGACAAGTCATTGGCGATACTCTTTAACTGCGGAAATCGACTAAGCAATTTGTCATTATGTTTAGTAAAAAACTTATCTTCAAATTCACACCAAGTATGCTGCAATAACGTCCTTACCTGTAACTCAAATTTTTCGTAAGGTCTACTTTTGCTTAACTTATAAACATAATGTATCGGTTTATAACTTATACTGTAATGAACTGAAAAATAGCCAGAATTTTTGTTAACCTTATCATTAAGTATTTCACTATCAACACTGGAAATAACCTCTGACCTTATATTATCGTAGCGGACTCCTGAAGAGTGTATTGTGACTCTAGTAATTTTAAATTGATCGTAGTTTTGGAGAATATCGTGTATCTCCAAAATTTTTGTTGGCGCATAAACTATAAGTCTACAGCCAATTAAATCGCAAAAAATGTCCGGGCTGGTAAGTATTGAAGTCGTATTTTGAAAACTACCTTTTTCGTATTCTTCAGCTATTTTATTCAGAATCCTTTCAATAGGCTTAATCCGACTCTCATGATAGTAAATTCCGTTAAAATTATAACACATTTCATGAAAAAGGTTGTCTAGTAAAAGCTTTGCAGCTTCCAGCGAAGGGGCTAATTTTGAATATTCTCTCCTAATATCAAGCTCTTGATTAGGACCTATTGATTTTTTTGTTTCGGGGACCTCTTCTTGTTCGGGTATTTTAAGTTTAGCTAAGTTTGGGAAAATGCGTAAGTTTGCTATATCTGAATGGCGTTGTTCCGGTGAGTGTATTTCCGGATAAGCTGCTGATTCAATATTTTTACGTGAAATTTCTTCAATTATTTTATTCTTGATTTCTAGAAGGGAGATATAGTTTGCTTCACTACAAGAAAAACCATTTTTTATTGCATTGCTAAATTCATTAGTAAAGAGAGTTCCATTTTCTAGTGTGAGTGACACTTCCCTCGATGGTGAAGAGCATAAAACAGTTGTTCCGGCTTTTTCTGTATTTTCATCTTCACAAAGAAATTCTGATGCAATCCTCCTTCGGGAATTGGTATCTGAACTCATAATAAGTGACTTGACAAACTTTGCTGAATAGCATGCGTCAATAATGAAATACTTCTTTTGTCCTCCAGCATTCTCTGAAAAAATCTTTGCGATACTGCTAGCTGATAAAGAAGTTTCATGAAGAAATGTGTCTTTAGTTTTTTTATAGGGAAATAATAATATTCTTTCCCTCCACTAATTTCATACTCGCCATGACTTAAAATGTAAAAGATAATAGTATTGTATAAGCCGTGGGACTTTAAAAGTTCGGATAATTCATTCCGTATTAATTCATAAACTTCGTTAGATTCTTTTTCAGAATGAAATAGATCTATAATCTTAATGTGTTCTGGATCAATAAGCTTAAATGATTTAAATATTTCTCGTACCCGAATAGCCGCTTTTAAAAATCTATCCGAGTCATTTATAGACTCGCAATAATCCCATTGGTGAGACCCTACTAAAAATAATAATGTTTTTTTTATCCATTTCTTGAACTCCCTATTTGTCGGCTTTTATGCTTTTTAATAATTCTTCTTTATTGATGTTTGCCTCAATTGCTTTTTTTAACACTTCTTTTAATGTATTTTTATCAATATTAGATGCAGATATATTCGCTCCATTAATTGATACTGTTATATTACCTTTTTTGCTAGCTAATAAGTACTTGAATAGCCCTCTAACAGCAATGGCAACTGCAGTGGCGTTGAGTGAGATTTCTAGTATTGTGCCTAAGTCCATTGCGTCAGAATTTCTACGATGCCTTGATAACACCATAATTTCTTCGGATGTATCAAATTCATAATCTAACGCTTTAACTATTTCCTTGCTTTCAAAATTTTCGTCAGTATCTAAGTTAGGAACGATTCCTATAATGATGTCTTTTTTGGCTGTCATGTGCTTCCTTTTAAATTTCTTACTTAATAATTAAACTTATCAACAAGAAGATAATAAAGCTGTTTGTATAATGTACAATAACTATAAGTTATAAAAAGAAAAATAAACAGAGAATGCACGATCATAGTAATATTAGATAATCTCTGTGTTTAGTAGATGTTGTTTGATTACTTCAATATCAATTGTATAACTTCAATTAGTCTCAGTAATAACACTGAAAAACAACAAATTTTAATGAGGTTAATCTCCACCACCAAAAAATGTAGATATAAGTCTTCCATCTATTGAGATTCCTACTACTCCTTCATTGTCCCACTTTTTCATAGTTGGAATGTCTGATGCGCTAAAGGAGTCACCAACACTTAATCCGTCTAAAATGTCAATTTCTCTGTACAATTGTGAATAGGTTAAACTTACACCTCTAACAAGTTCAAAAGATAATCCCAGTCCTATAGTTTCAGTTGGATTTTCAAGTCCAAAGCTGAGATTCAACCCGACTCTATCTAAAAGGTCATTGTGATTGATAATGTCTCTGCCAGAATAACGTTTACCTCCAAACCAAGATTGAATATAGCGAGGAAAACCATATACAGTGACACTGCCAACATATAAGGGGCCTTTCGAGTTATCGATATTAGTTGAGATGACATTTCCATCACCTTTGTCGACAAGTGAGTAGCTTCGGTCTTGTAATCCTGTCCAAACGACCCCCAATTGCCAAGTTGCATAATAGCGGGCATATTGTTTGATGGTTTTTTCATCTATATCTTCATCATTATCTACACTAGTAACTTTAAATTTAATTTCTGAACCATAGCAGTCGAAATTATCTAACTCTCTAAACCCAATTTGTTTTGAAGAGATAAGAGCTTCTGTTTCTCCAGACTGTTCTTCATCTTTAGGGATATTAATGAACTGGTCTCTAATTCTTCCATCTGGATTTTCAAGTTCACAAGTTGTTTGCTTAACTTTAAATTTAGGTGCACCAGTCAAATTTCCAAAATATCCGACTACAAAAAGATCACCTTCAGATATACGTGTTGTCTTTCTAGTGAAACAAGGTTGGCCTAAACTATCATAGAAAAATGCATGCACTTTTCCTTTTACATCCAATTGCTCATTTGCATAACTGTCAGCGACTTCTGTCGCGCCTTGGTAACATGAAGTCGTAGATAATTCGCCATTTTCAATCGAAAAATCTTGAGTTATATCCGTAATTGCAGGCTCACTTAAAACAGGTGCAGAGTCTTGAGCGACAGAAATAAAGGTACTAATTGGTAACAATGTAAAAACCAAAAAAAACTTAATATAAGACTTAATATTCATAGTTATCCCTCACTAATTCCAAAAATAAAATGTTCTTTTTCCAATAGAGTACTAATACGCATAAAAACAGAGAAAGCACCTACTCTAGTACCAATCAAAGTTCCCCATACTCTGAAATCCTTGTCGATCAATGCGGCCCCCGAATCCCCTTTTTTTCCAACAGGATCCGTTATTATCACATTGGAAAATTTCTTACCCGCAAAAATAAATGAATCAAGCTTTATACCTCTAAAACGAGTATGCAAGGCCTGCCCTCTAGTTAGTAACCATAAGCTTCTAGATAAATCACTCTTCTTAGGTTGTAGATATGGTTCATCTATATTGAAATCTTGATAATCAATCCACTCAGAATTCGATTGTTGGCTTGGTTGTAATATCGCATAATCTACTTGCCCAATTCGAAAGTGACGTTTGGTAGAAGCATATATATATGCCCCTTGCTCTCTATCTTGTATTAAAATTTGATTAGGCTTGTTCCCATGTGCAACTATTTCATGTATAACATGGCCTGCTGTAGTGCAAACTAACCCGTATTCTGAATGTCGACCAATTAGCCCAATAGTTCCAAATGCCCCACCTTTAGTTCCCTTTACATTGTCTCCTGGATTAAAAACAGCGGTGTTTTCAATGAAATAATCACCAAAATTTTGAACATCTGTTTTAAATCGAAATACATTAAGTTTTGTCCTAATTTCCAATGTCTTCGGTAGGCACTTTACATTTTTATTATGAAGTTCATCCTTAGTTTTCTTTTCATCCACAAGACAGACAATTGATAATGCTTTTGTTAATGACTCTTTAGTTTCTTTGGCCCCAAAGTAAAAATGTTCAATGTTATATCTACTTTTGAGTAAGAGACTAGCGGCGTCGTGAAGAGCTTTTGAAGGGAGGGATTGCTTTTGCTTGCGGCTTGCCAGTTCGTCGAGACGTATTTGCATTACCAGTCCTTAAGTGAATCATTCCAATTACGCCTAATTACTGCTTAGCTTAGGAGGTTAGTAACCTAAAGTTGATTAATTTATAAACAATAACGCATTTTTAACTTTTGGGAAGTTTTTTCATAAAAATTTTTAAATTCATTCAATGTTAGGAAAATCACTCGAAAAATTAGGTGAATTGAACAAATAGTTAGTTACATCCACGCTGTTTGTAATCTGCCGCCCATCTTTTAAAACGTTTTTCGTTGCGTTCAGCAGTCTTAGCTCGCCTTTCTAATGTTCTATTCGAAACATGCTTTGGCTTAACTTTATCGAAAGTTACGCCTGATAATTCGTCGGCAAACATCTCAGGTCTTACATGACTGTAATGTTGCTCAATCATAGCGACGCTTGTACTGTAAACCTCCCCTAAAATAGCGGCATACCTTTTTAGAGTTCTTCGGCGTAAACTGAGCCAAGAATGGAGAATTCCTGATGAAAGAGTCCCGTTACACAGAGTCACAAATCGTGAAGATCTTAAAAGAAGTGGAAGCAGGCAGACTGGTCAAAGAAGTCTGTCGTGAATACGGTATTTCAGATGCAACTTACTACAACTGGAAGGCAAAGTACGGTGGTATGGAAGCCTCTGATATTAAAAGGCTAAAAGACCTCGAAGACGAAAATCGGCGGCTTAAAGCAATGTTTGCCGACTTAAGCCTGGAACACCGTATCCTCAAAGATATCGTCGAAAAAAAGCTGTAAAGCCAGCGATAAGGCGTGAGCTTGTTGATTATGCGCGATAGCAGCATGGTGCCAGTTTACGTCTTGCATGTCGCGCTGTTGGCATCAGTGATTCAGTCTATAGATACCAGCCTGACCAAACGCGCGACGACAAGGTTATCGCAAAGCTTATAGACGCCGCAGAGCGCAATCCGGCCTACGGATTCAGCAAGCTGTATGAAATTCAACGCCGTTGGGGCCATGGCTGGAATCATAAGCGTATTCACCGGATTTATTGCGAGCTGAAGCTGAATAAGCGACGTCGTGGAAAACGCCGTCTACCAGCGAGAAATCCTGAGCCTCTGGCTGTTCCAGCTCAGGCCAATCACTGTTGGTCAATGGACTTTATGTGTGACAGCTTAAAATGCGGGAGGCGCTTTAGAACATTCAATGTGGTGGATGACTTCTACCGGGAAGTGCTGGCGATTGAGATTTCTTTGAACTTGCCATCCCAACGCATCATACGTGTGCTGGAAAGAGTCGTGGCTTGGCGCGGCTATCCGAATAAGTTATGCATGGATAACGGCCCAGAATTCATCTCTGTCACACTGGCGAGCTGGGCAGAAGAACATGGCATTGCTCTGGAATTTATCAAACCCGGCAAGCCTACGCAGAATTCCTTTATCGAGAGATTCAACCGCACTTACCGGACGGACATACTCAACATGTATGTCTTCAAAACATTGAACGAAGTACGTGAGCTGACCGAAAAGTGGATGACAGAATATAACGAGGAACGTCCCAATGATGCACTGAATGATCTGACACCATGGGAATATTTAAGTAAACATGAACAAGCCGAAACCTCTAATTATGGATGTAATTAATTAGGGGAGGTTTACAACGCCAAGTACGCTGCACATCACTGCAATACGGAACATACGACTATGTTCGTTGATAAACTGGTACTTTACTCTGACTTGTTTGCTAAGTACCTTGCGGCCTTTTTTAAAATGTCTCTTTCTTCTTCAGTACGTTTGAGTTAAGAGCGTTATTGAAGAATTTCCTTTTTAGCTTCGAGCAACTCGTTATCTTTGGACTGTTTAGGTCTGGGACGACAGGCTTTAACCTATTTATAAAGACTGGGCTGTGACACGCCTAAGTTCTCAGCGACTTCGCTGATTGAATATCCTCGTTCGATAACTTGCCTTACTGCTTCATCTTTTAATTCTGGGCTGAATTTCTGATTACTCATGACCGTCCTCCTATGCTCAAATAATAGCCACATGATGTCTACTAATATGCGGTCCACTCCAACGTTAATCAACATTAAACGTAATTAAAATATTTAAGCGGAGTTTAAATTTGAGCCCTTTTAAGGTAAACAGCTAATTAACTTTCTCTACCCCCCAGTGGATCTGTCAATCCACGACAATCCATAAACAACCAACGCCTCACTTCAAGCCCATACTCAACAAATTCTCTCACGCCCCTGCCATCGTGGGCTCTGGCGAGGTATAATGGGCGCAAAGAGTTAATTGAGTATTATTTTGCAATTCAGTGATTTGCCTATCGACCATCGGATTCTAAAAGCGTTAGAGCTGAAAAATCTGACGGAAACGACCGAAATTCAGTCCAAAGCTATCCCTTATGGCTTGATGCAGAAAGACCTAATCGCGTCTTCAAAAACTGGCTCAGGGAAAACCCTGGCGTATCTGATCCCAGCAGTAAACCGCGTATTAAACACCAAAGCCCTTAGCCGCAAAGATCCGCGTGTGCTAATCCTGGCACCTACCCGCGAGCTGGCGAAACAGGTGTTTATGCAGCTGAAATGGTTGATTGCCAAGCAGCCTATTAGTGCAGCTTTGGTTCTGGGTGGAGAGAACTTCAACGATCAGGTCAAAGCCTTAAAACGTCACCCTCAGTTTATCGTCGGTACTGCAGGCCGGGTGTGCGATCACCTGTTTGATAAATCCCTGTATCTGAATGGCTTAGAATTACTAATCCTGGACGAAGCCGACCGTATGCTCGATTTAGGCTTTGCACCGCAGCTTAAAAACATTGATAAAGCTGCAGATCACCGTAAACGTCAAACCATGATGTTTTCTGCCACCTTAGATAACGCCGAATTGCATCATCTCACCCAGGAAATGCTAACTGCCCCGCACAGAATTGCGGTAGGTCAGGCGAATGAGCAGCATACGGATATCAATCAGCGGTTTTATCTGGCCGATCATCTCACCCACAAAGAAGCGATCCTGGATAAACTGCTGGATGAGAAAGACTATCGTCAGTTAATTGTCTTTACCGCCACGCGCGTGGACGCTGAACGCATTTCGGCACGTTTGAGCGAGCAAGGTAAACACAGTGTGGCGTTAACCGGTGAGCTGACGCAGTCCAAACGCAATAATATCATGAGTGAGTTTGGCCGCGGCCAGCATCAAATCCTCGTCACTACGGATATTGCCTCGCGCGGATTAGATTTGCGCAATGTAGAATTGGTGGTGAATTTCGATTTACCTACGCTGGCTGATGAATACGTTCACCGTGTTGGCCGAACCGGTCGTGCTGGCAACCAGGGCGAAGCCGCTTCTATCGTCGGCCCGAAAGATTGGGTTGCGTTTGAACGTATTCGTAACTTCCTACAGCAAAGCATTGAGTTCAGCGAATTTGAAGGTTTAGAGCCCAAGTTCAAAGGGTTAACTATCAAGCCAGCAAAAGTAGGCAAGGATATCGCCAAAGGTGCCAAAAAAGGCAACCGTACTGGCGATAAGACCGTTAAACGTAAGCCAATTAAACGCATTAATACGCTGGCAGGAACCACAGATGTGGGCCATGTGCCGTTGAAGCGTAAACCACGTGTTGCAGCAGAACAGCAGATTGAAGCTGACAACGAAGAAGAATAAACCTCTTTCAGCCTAATTGAGTTTGCAAAGAAGCAGTGCCCGTTAAGGCGCTGCTTTTTTTATGCTGGCATGTCACTACATTCGTTGTGTAAAAAGAAAATGCTTACGTCCTTAAAAACGATAACGCACTTCCGCGCCAACAGTTCTCGGTTCGTTTACTCGCAATGTCGGCGTACCTAATATCTCCGAAGCAAAGCCGCCTAAATCATAGAAGGTGGTGGTATCCAGCAGGTTTTTACCCCACAATGCCACTTCCCATTTATCAGATTCGCTATACCAGCTAATGCGCGCATTGAGGTTTTTAACATCCTCGAAGAAGCCCGGAATTTCATAAGCCACATCGAGCAAGTCCGGATCATCCTCGGCAATGTTTTCTTCAAATACATAGTCCACATGCAACTTCATGCTACCGTCAAACAGCACGACCTCAGGATACCAATCTGCGGTTAGCGTATAGGTGATGGCACTGGTTGATTTAAGGGTTTCAGTAATCAATTCACCTTGATAGTTATAGTAAGGCTCCCAGTCTGAATCGATATCGCGGTATTCGCTGATTAAGCCCAATTTCAGGCTATCGACCACATACCAATCAGCAATCAGCTCGGCCCCTAAAATGTCTTGCTCACCATTGATGATCACCGGTACCAAGGCGGTGGAACCCGGCATTTGGCTTTCAACACTCAGCTGGCGCCCATCGATGTTCATATCGTACAAATTCACTTGTAAGCGCAGGGCATCGTCGAACAACTCGCCTTTGTAACCGAACTCAATATTACTCACATCTTCCGGCTCAAAAGGATCGTAAGCCGTGGAAGGGTCCAGCGAGTCAAAGCCCCCGGCCTTGTAGCCTGTGGAGTAAGACAAATACAGCAATTGGTCTTTGCTTGGCTGATAACGTGTCACCACACGGCCAGTGAGTTTGTTCCAGTCTTTTTCAGCTTCAAGGTTATCCATTAACGGGAACAAGTTATCGATCATGGTGGGTAAACTTAAGCCATCAAGGGTGTTTTCAGTAATGGTCCAGCTAAAGGCCTTTTCATCGCGGCTATAACGCAAGCCAACTGCAACGCCCCACTCTGGGGTGATCTGATAATCCACATCGGCGTAGGCACCAATACTGGTAAAATCGCCGCTATTGGCCACATCCTCTCCCCAAAACTGACCGGTATAACTGGGGCCCAACAAGGCCGACTCGCCCAAGCCTGCCGCCATAATTTGATAGGTTAAATCGCCTGTAGCGCTGATCACCAAAGGTAATTCTTCTGAAAATGCTGTGGTGCCTAACCCTGCAATAAGCTCAGCGACACTGGCATCTACCGTCGATAACACGCTGAGGATATTCGCCCAGTCGCTGCTATCCCAAATATGATCCGCAGGCAACCCTAATGCGGCAATAGTGGCATCGTCATAACCATAGTAACTCAGGGTCGACATCAACGTGTCGTTCAAGCCTTCGGTAATCAAACGGGTGACGGTATCGGCGGTTAAGTTAATGGTGGTTTTTTGATACACGTCTTCTTTGCTGTAGGTAATACCGCTAACAAAACTCAGGTTGTCTTTTTGATAATTCACCTGAAGCTCGTTATAGAAAATATCTGAGTCTTCATAGTTAATGGTATCCACATAGCGGGTGATATTCGCCGTACCATCGGTATCATCACGGCCCGAGACTTCCCACTGACGATAACTGCTTACCAGCTTCATCGACCATTGTTCGCTAAAGTCATGTTCCAGCTTTAGGGTAAGTGCCGACATATCACGGCTTTCATGGCCATCTTCCACATCACTTTGCATTTTGTATGAACCGGGATCCATATTGTAGGCGTATTCACTTACCCCCAGCTTGGCCGAATAGCCTTGGTCCAAATCGCTCCAATCGTAGGCCACACTTAGGTTAGTATCTTCAGAAGCTTGCCAACGCAGTGCCAACCTAACCGCTTGCTGATCCTGATTGCCCAACTCGTTGCCCTGATAATCTTCATAAAGATTATCAACAAAGCTGTCGCGCTCATTGCTCATTGCATTTACGCGTAAAAACACCGAATCGCTAAGGGGCACATTCACCATGCCCTCAACCCGCTTAAGGCCATAATCGCCTGCTCGCAGCGACAACGAAAAATCCAAGTCTTCAGCCGGTTGATTCGGGTACATGCTGACGACACCTGCAGCCGCGTTTTTACCGAATAAGGTGCCTTGCGGGCCTTTCAGAATTTCCACCCGTTGCATGTCAGCAAACATCACGCTTTGCGCCGCACGCGGCAAATACACATCATCAAAAAACACTGCCACAGAAGGATCGCCACCGGTGCTGATGTTACTGCTGGAAATACCACGCATGGTCGCTGTGCCCTGCACCACTTCTTGTTTGCTAAAACTAAAGCCCGGCGTGTAATCCGCCATTTCACCCAGCATGATAGAGCCGGTTTCTTTCAGCTCGTCCGCGCCAATGGCGTCAATGGCCACAGGCACTTCCATCAGGCTTTGACTGCGTTTTTGCGCCGTCACGGTAATGATTTCTGTCATTTTAGCACTGTCGGCATCCGCCTCAGTTTGCGCACCTGCCAACGCAGGCATAAATCCAAAAGCACCCGCAATAGCCAACGCTAAGTACTTAGGTTTTAACGTCTTTTGTGGGCAGTTGTGTGTGAGAGTACCTGCGTGATTCTGCATCTTGTTATTCCTTCCCTATGTCATGGCTGACGAGCATTCAAATAATCGAGTGACCGCTCTAAATATTGATTACGCCCATATTGCTCACTTTTCAAGCAATAAATAACATAAAGACCAAAAAACCTACCGCGAGTGAAAAAATTTACATTAAATACACAATTAATCTGAAGTGCTCGACGAGAAATCCCATATTCTCCATAAGGGTCTTGCATGTTTTTTATGCAGAAATACTTTGACAGTGCTAAATCCTTTGAGTTACAAAAATAAAAACGAGCGATCGCTCGAAAAGATAGCAGTATTAAAATTTCATACATCAGGGACAGGAAAAAGCGAGATGAAAGATGAAGCCACCCTTGCATACATCCATCTTTTTGCGGTGCTAGCCAACCTCCAAGGGCTTTGTGACAAGGATGAAACAAGCAGAGCACTGTTACCGAAAAAGCCGGTCGTGCTCACGTTTTCCATATTCAAAGGCCCCAAGCTCACCCTGAAATTTGATGCCAATGGCTGCACCCAACTCACCGAGAATCAAGGCTGTGATATCTATTTATTGTTCCGCAGCCCCGCACATTTCAACCAAATGATGGCAAGCAAAGCGAATCCGATTATTGTTAAAGGCTTCACCAAAATTGGCTTTCTTACCAAGCAATTCAACGCCCTTACCCAGCGGCTGGGATACTTTTTAAATCCCAAACCAGCACAGTTTGACGATCCCGAATTCTTGCGCATCAATACCGAGCTAACCTTGTTCACCGCCATCAACGCCGCGGTGCAAATTGCCAACCACGACAAGGTGATCAGCCAAACGGTAAAAGCGTTGGATAACGGCAATATCGCACTGAATGTAAAAGACGGCCCCGCCATGACCTTAACCATTCACAACAGCAAACTGGCCGTTGTATCGGGGTTACCTGATAGCTTTCGCGCAAAAATGGAATTTAACGGTATCGATGCTGCGCACCGATTGTTGCAAGGCTTGACCGATTCTTTCTCGGCCATCGCCACCGAAGAGTTAACCCTCAGCGGCTTTATTCCCATGCTAGACGGGCTGGATAAGCTTTTGTTTCGCGCCAACTACTATTTGAAATAGGGCACACACCATGAAAACCAATCAATACACGCAATCCGATGCCCTGTTTCAACGCGCATTAAAAGTTATCCCCGCTGGCATCTACGGTCACCTTGGCCCCGCTGGCGGCTGTGCCGTGCCGCCCAGCGCGTTTCCCAAATATGTGTCGCGCACCAAAGGGGCGTATTTTTGGGATTTAGACAATAACCGCTATATCGATTACATGTGCGCCTACGGCCCCAATGTGTTGGGCTACGCCGATGAAGACGTCGATCAGGCGGTGCTCGCGCAAATGCAACAAGGCGACTGCGCAACCCTGCCCTTTGGCAATATGGTAGATATGGCCGAATTGATGGTCGACACAGTCACCAGTGCCGATTGGGCCTTTTTTGCTAAAAACGGCGGCGATGTTACCAGCCTCGCGTTAATGGTGGCCAAAGCCGCCACCGGCCGCAGCAAAACCATTCTGGTGAAAGGAAACTATCATGGCGTCGCGCCCTGGACACAGAAAATGGGCGCCCCCGGCGTGGTGCCCGAAGATGTCGCCAATAACCTGTATGTGGAATGGAATAACTTCGAGCAACTTGAACAGCTGGTTGAACAACACAAAGGCGAAATCGCCTGTTTTATGTCAACCCCATACTGGCATCCAGCGTTTGTTGATAATCAACTACCCGCTGAGGGCTACTGGCAAAAAGTGCGAAAGTTGTGCGACAAACACGGCATTGTATTGGCCATCGACGATGTGCGCTGTGGCTTTCGCTTGGATATTCGCGGCTCCGATCATTACTACGGTTTCGAAGCCGATTTAATCTGTTTTTGCAAAGCCCTAGGCAACGGTTACAACTTCTCTGCCCTGTGCGGCAAAGACAGTCTGAAAGACGCTATCGCCAGCACCTTTTATACCGGCAGCTACTGGCTGTCAGCCCTGCCCTTTAGCGCCGGATTAGCCACCATCAACAAACTCAAAGCCTTACAAGGCGACGAGTTAATGCGCAGCCAGGGTACTTTGCTCACCCAAGGCTTGCGCGCCACCGGCCAAAAGCACGGTTTTAATTTAGTCATCTCTGGCGAGCCTTCCATGTGGTACATGCGCATTGCCAATGACGACAGCCTGATGTTGCATCAGCAATGGGTGGCGGAATGTGTTAAAAGAGGGGTATTTTTTACCAATCACCACAACTTATTTATGAATTGCGCCATTAGCGCCGAGGATATTGCCACCACACTGGACGTTGCTGACGAAGCCTTTAGTGTGGTCGCACAACGTAATCCTCATGCGCTAATTGCTTAGGAGTTAGCTTTGACGACAGCTTCACAGGACGCAACGGATAGCCAAGTGTCTGAACACCATAACACGCCCAAACAAAGCGACAGCTTTTGCAAAGATGCCTTCACCCGCACCAAACCTGCGCGCCAAAAACAGGTGTTAGATGCCGCCATCGAGGCCTTTGCGGCAAATGGCTACGCAGGCACCAACATTAACTATGTGGCGCAAGCGGCGGGTATCAGCATTGGTGCCATGTACTCGTATTTCGCTTCGAAAAAGGATCTCTACCTCACCATTGTTAGTCAGCAATACTTGCTGGTCGATGCCATCTTAAAAAGCATTGATACCGAGCAGGAGTTTTTTCGCATTATCGAAAACCTGTTTACCTTAACCCGCGACAATGCCTTGAAGTATCCCTTGCTGAGCCAGATTTATATGGATGTGACCAATCAGTCCATGGCGGAAATGGCGCAAGAGCTTTCAGATACCTTCGAGAATAATGTGGCAGATTTTCTTATTGCCCGTATCGAACACGCCAAAGCCAATGGCGATTTGCGTGCCGATACCAACACCCAATTGCTGGCATTTTGTATTGATAACCTGCTGATCATGTTCCAGTTCTCGTTCAGCTCTGCCTACTACCAGGAACGTATGCGGTTGTATTTGGGGAGCAGTGACAACGGCACTTCCAGCGAACTCAGTGGCGATGCCCTGATCAAAGCCATGGTACGTATCATCAAAAACCAATTGTAAGGAAAGCAACTATGGCCAAGGTGGCATTAGTGGTGGGCGCATCATCAGGGTTTGGATTTCACCTGTGTTTAAAGCTGCTCGAACAGGGTTTTGTGGTGTATGCCGCCGCAAGGCGCACCGCGCCAATGCAGGCCATTGCCGAACAAGGTGGGCATCTACTGAGCATGGATATTTGCGATCAAGCCTCTATTCAATCAGGCATCCACACTATTGTACAAAACCACCAGCGAATTGATGTGCTGTATAACAACGCTGGGCTTGGGGTTTACGGCTGTATTGAAGATATTCCCATAGAAGATGCCAAACGCCAGTTTGATATCAACCTATTTGGCGCTGCGGCCATCACCCAAGCGGTATTACCCTTTATGCGCAAACAACAAAGTGGTCGTATTGTGTTTACCGCCTCGTTAGCCAGCTACCTGACAACGCCCGCCAGCGGTTGGTATGCCGCCAGCAAACACGCCTTAAAAGCCTTAGCGGAAGCCTTAAGAATGGAACTCAAAGGGACGGGCATTCATGTCATTCAAATTGAGCCCGGCCCAGTACAAACAGGCTTTGAAGATGTGGCGTTTGATCATGCCTTCGAACAGCGCATGGCCGACTCCCCCAACCGCCCGCTATTGCATGGCTTTAAAGCCTATATGCATAACAGCTACAACAAAGCCCCTGGCCCAGAATCCACCGTAAACGCCATGCTAAAAGCCGGCACAGTGGAAAGGCCAAACGCCATCTACCGCACCACCTTGGATGCAAAACTACTTACACCAGTGCGCCTGTTATTAGGCAGTAAACTGTCTGAATGGATAGTGATGAAGTTGTTTGGGAAATTCGTGCCGAATATGGAATAGTTCACTCTGCGGCTAATACTTCTCCGTTTATTATCTTAACAATACGCTTCGGATTGCCCTTACCTGCTTAAAACTCACTCAAATCGTGCGATTTAATTAAATTGAACATTTTGTGCCATGTATTATGATTCGACTGTAGCCACAACAGGAGAACCCCCGTGCAGACATTAACCGCCAATGATGCCAAACGAAATTTTGGTGAGCTACTGCTTAGCGCACAACGAGAGCCTGTGAAAATCAGCAAAAACAGTAAAGATGCCGTGGTTGTCATGTCTATTCGAGACTTTGAAGAGCTTGAAGCAATGAAAACTGAATACCTCAAACACTGTTTCAAATCTGCACAGCAAGAGGTAAACACTGGCACGGCCGTTGACGGAGAAAGCTTTCTTAATTCTCTGTAGTTATCCCTATGCTCAAGCGTAAATATAAGCTGGGTAGCTTAGCGCAGACTCACTTGCTCAAGATAAAACACTACACAGTGGAAAATTATTCAGAATTACAGTGGCGCAAGTATAAAGACACTCTGCTACTAGGCTTTCAGATGCTGGCAGATAATCCTGACTTAGGTAAAAGCTGCGATGATATTTACCCCAATGGCTTTTACTTCCCTATTGGAAAACATACCGCTTACTTCACCAAAGAAAATAACTACATATTGATCGTTGCTGTTTTAAGTCAATCACAACTCCCCCAAAATCATCTGACATAACATTGGGTTCGCTTTATATAACCTATGTCAGCGATTTATCTCACAACCAATCATCAACATCCTGTCCACCAATGATGGCCATTATCTCAACCACATTATCACTCACTCGATAAAAAATGCTGTCTGAGCCACACTGGCAGCGACGATATCCACGGCGGATATACTCAACTGAAGGATACAAACTGGGATTTTCAGCAATACGCTCGAAGGCAGCAAAAAATTGCCAGAAGTATTGGTCGGCTTGGGCCTCGCCAAACTGATTAACGCCATAAAGATAAATACGTTGTAGATCGTCTTTGGCGTTTTGCGACAGCCGGTAAGTGGCCATTGGTTATTTTATGCTGGCTTTAAATTCACTGAGTATGTCTGCGGGAGATTGCTCTATAAAGCCACTAGATTCTGCCGCTTCAAGTTTGCGATTGATGGCTTCAGCTCGGCGTGCACGACGAATCAGATCATTCACCAACTCACTTTTGTTGGCGTACTCACCCATTTGCTCAACCTGCAATTTTAGCCAAGCATCATTTTGTTCCGTTAAGGTAATACTTTGTCGCGCCATACGTTTACTCATCAAGCTGATTTAACCCGTAACTGGTGCAATTTTACACCAGCAATCACATTTTGTCCTGATCTAGGCCTAACATCCCCTTCAAACTCTTGATCAAATTCTCTGCTATCACATCATCCAAATCCTCTTCATTCGTCGCGTCGCTGGCATAAATGGAAGCTAAGCGTTTGCGCTGAATGTCGCTGCTGTGGCTGGCGAGTAAACTGCTGATGAGGCTGTCGAGCAGATGCACTATGCTAGGTAAATGCAAGGTGTAAGAGATTTCGCCATCATGCTGCGCTTGCACTAATCGCTGTTGCCAAAACACTATGCCAGCGTGCTCAAGTTCGCTGATTTCATCGCTGAAACGGGCGTTGCTGGAATGGCTCAACTCTAACCAAATGGCGATTAAGTCTTTGTGCGCCAAGGCTAATTGCTGTACCTGGGTGATCATATTGGCAAGGTCGTCCCAAAACGAGGCCCGGCTTTGGGCAAGCTCATCTAGCAAGGCCTGTTGCAGGGCATTACCTTCTAAAATCAGGCAGCGGATCATGGCATCGCGGGTGGGAAAGTAGTTGTACATAGAGCCGTACGACACGCCCGCCTGTTTGGCGATGTCTTTCATGCGTGCGCCAGCTAGTCCGTCTTTTGCTAACGCTTTGGCAGCCACTGCCAAAATCATTCCGCGCTTGGCACTGGGAATATTGTCGAAAGTGGGGTTGTGATAAAAGGTGTCTGTCATCCTAATTCCTTGCATTAACTGCTCTTACTTTGCTGACGCTGTTGTCGTATTCAGGCTGGCCAACATCTGATTTCTGTCTGCGCCTATGGTAAACGCCATAGCAATAAAACACGCGGCGCAGATAAGCCATAAGCCAATGGCGAAATTCACCATTAACCCGTAACTTTGGGTCAAGCTGATGAGCACGCCACCAAGAGCCGGGCCAAGGCCTTTGCCAAGGTTGTCACACAAATTATAAATAGCGAACACACTGCCGCGCTGAGCTGGGCTATTCACGTTCATTAAAATGGCTTTGCAGTTTGATGCCGGCACAGACACCAGTAAACCGGATATCAGCGCAAGTGCCGCACAGGCAGTAAACGAGCTCACTGCGCCATTAAACAACAGCAGGCAAGGCAACATACCCGTTAGCACACCAACCGCGCACATCACAGGAAGCAAATCCACTCGCCAGCGAATTAGCCTGTCACCCACTACTGCCCAGGTAAAACCGCCTAAACCAGCAGCAATGCCGAAGATTTCCCAAATCATCACGCTTTGCTCACGGCTTAACTGGTGAGATTGGGTGAATACCAAGATTAACCAAAATGGCAGCACGCCCCAGGGAATCGAGCCGGGAATGCCCTGACAAAACATCAACCGATTCGTGCGGTTCTGCCATGCTTGTTGAATGGCGATACGGGCGTTTTTAGGCATCAGTAAGTCCGTTTCGCTGCCCAATGTACCCTCACTTTTGCCACGAACGGGCTCGCGTGCGATTAGAGCAAACAGCAAAACCATAGGAAAATTCGGCGAGGCCGCGAGTAAAAACGCCAGTCGCCAACCATAGTCTGATTGCAATGCCAAGGTGGCCAAAATGGGTCCTATGACTGTGCCAATGCCCCAAGCTAAATCCACCGCAGCACAGGCTTTGCCACGATGTTTATCGCTAAAATAGTCACTTAACAGCGAGAACGTCAGCGGATACAAACCGCCAATACCAATGCCAGTTAAAGTTCGCAGGATCACAAAGCCGATAAAGTCCTGACTAAACCAAGGCAAGCCCGTTAAAAAGCATGGAAGTTCACCAATTAGCACTACGGCAATCAACAAGTGTTTGCGGTTGGCAGAATCGGCTTTATGCCCCACCCACACACCTACTGCTGCGCCAAGTAAAATAAACAGCGAGCTAACCCAGCCCAGTACTTCATGGCTCACCCCATATTCCTGACTTAGCTCGGGCAAAATGGCGGGGGTGATAAACATGTCGCACATTAAAAAGAACGACATGGCCACCAGCAAGATTAACGTCAGCCACTCACGCCCTTTCACGCGTGCCTCCGCTTAGGCTTACGGCATGTATTTGATTCGCAATATAATTGGCGTACCACAGGCCACTGTCTTTGATGGTGCGTTTTTGGGTGGCGTAATCCACATGAATTAGCCCAAAACGGCGGCTGTAGCCTGTCGCCCATTCAAAGTTATCCAGCAACGACCAAGCGAAATAACCACGTATATCTGCGCCCTGCTCCCGCATGTTTTCAACGGCCTGCAAATGCGATTGCAAATACTTTTGACGTAAGGGATCTGCCACCCTGCCGCTTTTGCAAATATCCGTATAAGCCGCACCATTTTCGGTGATATACACAGGCGGATTATCATAATCCTGCTGTAGCCAACCGAGCACCGTTTCCAGCCCTTTGGGATTTACTTCCCAACCCATGGCCGTGCGACCGGAACTTTCCACCTGCTCACCAATACCCGGCTCGCTGCCGCTAATCCAGCTTTTCAAAAATGGCACGTACCACTTATAACTGGCGTATTCGCAGTTGTAGTGATTGACCCCAACAAAATCCGTTGGGGTTTGAATAATGTCCATATCACCTTGCTGCACCTTGGGCCAAAACCAGCGTAAACGGCGTTTGAGCTCGGCGGGATACTCGCCTTTGTATAGCGGTTCGAGGGTGATGTAATTGAGTAACTGGTTACCAAAAGCCGCTGCCCAGTGATCTTTCTTACTGTCGCTGGCAGGCAAAATCGGGGTAAGGCTTAAGGTAATTCCCGCCTGATGATCGGCACTATGGGCTTTAATGCGCTGCATGGCTTTACCGTGGGCCAGCAACTGGTTGTGCATCACACGAAGAAAGCCTTTCAGGCTATGCTGCCCCGGCGCATGAGAGCCGAGTAAATGACCAAAAGCCGCATGTTCGAAGGGTTCATTCAGGGTGATCCAATGCTTTACCCTATCCCCAACGGCAGACACCACCAGCTCCACATAATCGGCAAAATAGTCTGTGGTATCACGATGTAAAAAACCGCCATTTTGCTGGTATAACGCCAGCGGCATATCCCAGTGAAACAAGGTCGCAAAGGGCTGAATGCCTTTTTCCAACAATCCATCTACCAAGCGTTGATAAAAATCCAGCCCGGCTTGGTTCACTTTGCCTTTGCTCGCTGCAATGCCTTGGGGCAATACCCGACTCCACGCCACCGAAAACCGATAAGCCTGCAAGTTAAGCTGCTGCATTAGCTCGATATCCTGGGCATAACGATGGTAATGATCACAGGCCACTTGGCCATGATCATTGTTGACTACCTTACCTTTACGCTGACAAAAGGCGTCCCAAATAGACGGGCCTTTGCCATCCTCGTTCCATGCACCTTCAATTTGATAGGCCGAGGTCGACGCCCCGTAGATAAAGTCCCGCATCCCTGCCCCTTGGTATGATTAACATCCTGCTGTCAGACATGACTGACATGTCTGTCAGTTATATTCCAACTTAAGCCATGATCAAAATTTAATCAATACATTTATCTAGGCAGTTGAAGCCACCCGCAGATCAGTGCGTTGCTAGACAACCAAATCAGAAACGAGTGAATTGAGTACAACTACTTTAAGAAGACTTACAAGATACGGGCACCAGCCAGCAAGACACCGCCGGCCAGTACATGAGAGTTAACAATAATCCTGCAATGCTATGCGCAATTTTTCATAAGGAATATAGCCATGCATAGTAAAAATTGGCTCACCCTGAGTATCTGTCAGTACAGTCACAGGCGTCGCGCGAAAAGACGCAATTAACGGCCAGATACTTTTCGGAGGCAAACCTGCGGGATAGTCAATTTTTGAGCGATAGACCACCCGCTTTAACGCTTGTTTATCCCCGTGTACACCAATGGATATAGGTTGTAAATGGGCGGAACATTCATTGCTAAGGTGCTCTAAATCGCGCATCTGCTTTAGGCACCAACTACACTCTGGTTCAAAAAAATTCACCAGTAGCATTTTATTTGCATAATCCTCAAGCTCAATTTCTTGTCCACCAGCTAGGTTGTCTAATGCTAGCTCATACATGGATGCCCCCCAAGATTGGGGGGCAAGCAGTAAGCTTACCCAAAAAATAACTTGGTAAGGCGTTAGTGCCATGATGCTTGTCCGTTACAGCGCATATTTAATGCCGATATAGGCTTCACGTCCGCGCAGCGGACCATAAATATGCGCCACATCAAAACCTCCATCTTCATAAAACAACGGTGTTTGCATATCGTTCACCTGAGTCAGATCGAACAAATTATTCACCCCTGCATACAGATTCAGATCATCGGTAATGGCTTTACTCACCTTCATATTCACCGTCCAATACGCCGGTGCATCGGTGTTTTTTGCGTATAATCCCGCGGCATCGAAAGTGGGTGCATCTGGGGTACCAAAAGAAGTCAGATCACGACTGCCAATCCATGTAGCGGAGGCATATAGATCCCAGCCTTTGGCTTCCCAATCCGCCACTAGGGTCATACGTTGCTCGATAGGTGCGACCCCATAACCTTGTTTAAAGTTGCGGTCGTAATCTATGTTTTCTGCTGTAACCGATAGATTCAAGGCTTCAGTTAGCTGATAACCTAAGGCAACATCAGCCACAAGCACACTGGCGGTATCGCTCATTTGACTGAGCAAAGGCACGCCATCGTCGGATTCAGAAAGGTTAGCTAAATTGTCCACCTCGGTACGTGCCAAAGATGCTGTGGCCGTCAACTGCTCACTGATGTAGCTTAAGGAATAATTGACCGAAAGAGACTTCTCCAATTCCGTAATATCAATTTGGAAACCTGCATCACTGTCTAATAAGCCGTGATCAGATTCGAAAAATGACAAAGGCGCACGATAGCCTTTACCGACAGAAAAACGCGACGTCCATTGCTCATTATGGCTGTATTTCATATCCAAACGCGGAGACAACATAGTTTCGTCGATTTCATTACCTGGCTTTGAAGGATCAGTAAAATCAGCCACGATACTGTCTAAACGCAATGCCATAGATAACTCAAAATCATCTGACACAAACCAGCTATCTTGCACATACACGCCCTGAGTATCGTAATCAAAACTATCAGAGACATAGGCGTCACTGGTGCTGTTAGTATGGGATTTTAAGCTTTCAAAACGTGCGTCTGCGCCAAAGGTCAGCATATGCGACGCGTTTGCCGCATAATTAAAGCGCGCGTCGAGGTAGTCCATGTCATCATCCGCTTTATAAATAAAGCCTTCATAAAATGAATCCTGGGTATGCTGGTTATGAGACACAGACAAACTCATATTCAAATCGCCGGTAAATTCGTGTAACCAGGTTAAATATGCTTCTTTGCGTTCAGATTTGATCCATTCGGTGGTCTCCCAACCTTTACCTATATATTGATTACGCACGTCGTCATCAACAAATAAAGATTCAGATTCATAATCTGGATCTGCCAGATAATCGGCTTTTACCTCACTAATATTCGTGCCCATTGGCCCACCAAAAATTTCAGATTGGGTGGTATTCAGGCGAAAATGTAAGTTGTCCCGATTACCTATGTCCTGGGATACAAACAAGGTCAGGGATTGATTTTCCAGATCAGGGCTTTCACTTACACCATTATTATCACCATCGTATTGGTCGCGATTGTCATACTGCCCAGTGAGCGTGACTCGAGTAGCTCCTTGGTTAAACACACCGGTGCCAACAACACTGCCCTTTTTATAGCCATTTTCACCGCCCGAGAGATCAATCGTTACGCCATTGGTGCGCGCTTTTTTGGTCACTAAATTAATCGTTCCACCAATTGCTTCCGGGGCTATTAACGATGCACCCGCTCCGCGGGCAATTTCGATGTTTTCAATCCCTGCTGCACTGGCTGCATCCAATCCGTAAAACCCCGCCATCATGGTATAAGCAGGTAATCCATCCACCAACACGGTTGTATGTTCACCGCGCAAGCCATTTAGCATTACGCGCTTCACGCCACACATGGAACATTCATTGTTCACCCGTACACCAGGAGATATGGCAATGGCATCAGTGAGGCTCGCCGCTTGACGTTGTTCAATGGCAACTTCAGAAATTAACTCGGTTTTTTGCACGACATCTTTCAACATACCAGCCTGATACAAACGCTCACGCAAACCATTCACTGTCACTTTTTCTACATTATCTTCAGCTGATGCGCTCGGTACTGACGTGTCGGCCGCCATCGCCACACCATTTACTACCAACACACTTAGCGCAACTGCATACGCAACTGGGGATACCTTCATTTCACTTAACCTCTTATTTTTATTAGCGTTACTAATTCCTTAGTAATGCCATCTTCCTGGACGCGAATTGTGATAATGTCACAATTGTTATGTTATAATGTAACATCCGATAAAGGTAAATCAAGTGAAAAAGTTGAATAACACAAATTTGTGGATGAAATACGCTATTTAGAAAATGGGAGAATCCAGAAGAAACCGGCGTTACTCGGTTTCTCTGCTATGCAATTGATATGAGGTCATGCAAGCCAACAATGCCGTCCCTGTTAGCCTTTAAGCAGCTGCTTTAACTGAGAAATGACCGCTGAAAGGCCATTATTGCGAGACTGGCTGAGTTGTTTTTCTAGCCCTAGCTCCGCTAAATGGGCAGCGAAATCGAAGCGTTGAATAAACTCAGGCGTTTGTCCTTGGGCGGGTTCGAGCATAATTGCCAGCAAACCACGGATGATCTTACCGGATGAGTAAAAGCCGATATTCACTTTGTTTGCAGCGCTGGTGACGGACAGCCACACGGGGCTTTCGCAACCATGGATTTGATTATCATCCACTTGCAGGGTGGCATCGGGTTTTACCGATTTACCTGCCAACATGATTTCGCGATAAACGTTGTCCCAGCCTTTGGCCTCTTTGATTTTTTCTGCCAACGGCAAATGGGTTTGAGTGGGTTCTGCGACAGGCTGCGGCAATTCCTGATGATCTGACAGACTGCTAATCGCCAAAGTTAGCGCTTGTATAAAACGGTCGATATCCGCGTGGTTGTTATAAGGGCCAATGGCCACGCGAATGGTGCCCTGCTCATCAAGGGAATTGACCAGCGGCATGGCGCAGTGATGCCCTACCCGCACCGCAATACCTTGCTGATTTAACAGCGCGCCTAAATCGGCGCTATGGATGTGTTTGTGGCTGAAACTGAGTACCGCCGTGCTGCGTTCCAACTCGCCCCAAAAGTTAAGATCGGAAAATGGCTGTAACTGGGCTAACAGGTAGTCGTATAACGCCTGCTCTTGCTTGGCGATATCATCGCGATGATGGCGCACAAAGGCCGCCGCTTCGGCCAAGCCCAACACGCCAGCAATATTCGGTGTACCTGCTTCAAACTTATAGGGCAAGCCCTGAAAATCGCTGTGCTGATAACTTACCGTACGCACCATTTCGCCGCCGGTTTGCGCAGGTGGAAGTTGCTCCAGCAATTCGGCTTTGCCCCACAGCACGCCGATGCCCGTAGGGCCAAACATTTTATGCCCGCTAAAGGCATAAAAATCACAACCGAGCGCCTGCACATCCACGGCCAAATGGCCAACTGCCTGCGCACCATCAATCAGGCTTAACGCGCCCACTTCGCGAGCTTTCGCCACTAATTCTGCGACAGGTTCGATATTTCCCAGCACGTTCGACACATGATCCATCGCCAATAAAGCCACTTCTTCATCGAACATGGCAAGGCTGGCTGCCAAATCCAATACGCCTTTATTATCAATCGGTAATACGTGTAAGCTCAAACCCAACGCATGACAAAGCTGCTGCCAAGGCACTAAATTGGCGTGATGAGCCAAGGGCGAAACCAATACTTTTGTCCCCTTCAGCAAGTTGCTTTTGGCCAAACCATTGGCAACCAAATTGATGGATTCTGTGGTGCCGCGGGTCCAGATAATCTCTTTGGCCTCGTTAGCGCCAATAAAATCCGCTAACTCTGCCCGCGCCTGTTCAAACTTATTGGTTACCGCCACACCATCATCATGGCTGGCACGATGCACATTGGCATTTTCTTCGGTGTAAAAACGGGTAATGGCGTCGATAACCTGCTGCGGCTTTTGACTGGTGGCGGCATGATCCAAATACACACTGGCGTGATCAGGTCGATTAAAATACGGAAATAGCGCGCGCAAAGAGTGATCTAACAAGGTGTCCTCGGCAGGATTAACTGGGCAAATAAAACCCGCCCAGTATAAACCAAAACCGCTAGTCGCTTAAGCCCTTAAACCACTGCCAAATACCGGTGGAAAATCCTTCAACTAGGTTAATTCCCAAGGCCGATTTAAGCAGGTACAGCACCAGCATCCCTAGCCCCGCCAACGCAGTAAAAAACAGCGCCACCATCAGCAATAGGCTAAAGGTCGCCATCTGCAATTCACCACGGGACACCTGACGTTGGTTCACCCCCAACAGCAACACAAAATAAAAGCGCTTGGGCAGAAATGGAACAGCCACAGTGCCGCGCATATCCACGGGATGCTTGCGCCATTTACCGGTGCCAATGGCCACTTTTAAATCCTGCAATTGCTGTGAAGTTAAGCTGGCAGCCGTGCGAGCCGGCAATCTGGCTAACATGGCCTGCACATCGGGATCTTTACGGATATCCGTTGACTCTGGCGCTCTGGGCTTCAGCTCGACCACTTTCATAACTTAGGCTTTAGCTCTTGCTGCCATTGGGTTTTCTGTTGCAATTGCTGGCCAACTTGGCCCATGGCAAATTGCTCAATGGCTTGATACAAGGGTTTAGGCAACAAAGACAACCACGCACAACCCAGCGTTAACAAAGTACGCTTTGGCTCTTCACGCAAAATACCAAGGTTGCAAAACAACGCCTGATGCACCAAGCGAATGGCCGTCCAGCTTTGGCGCGACTGCACCGCCCTACGCGCCAAATAACGCAGCTGATAGGCTTTGGCTAATCCATAGACCTGCGCAAAGGCTTTCGGGTAACTGCGGCGGTTTTTATCCATGGCATATTCCCATGTCGCCAACTGCTTGGCTAAGTTGGCCGACAGACCACCACCGTTAACCCGATAAAAGGTCATGGGCGAAGCAATACCTTCAAACTTACAGTTTTTACTCAGCGCAATGCGCGTCCATAACTCAATATCCTCTGACTGGCGTAAGGCTTCATCAAACGCCATAAAACGTTTGCCGGTGCCTTTATTCATGTCCATATCCATCAGTAACGAACGGCGGATCACCGCAGCCGAGCCATTACCCACAGGGTTACGACAAATCACGGTTTTCTTGGAAATGTGTTTCAGTTTCGGGAACTGGCCGATGCCCATAGGTTTGCCATCGTCGTCCACAAACCAGGAAGGACAATAACTCACGCCCACATCTGGGTTATGATTCAAGTGGTTTACATGCTTAGCCAGCTTTTCGGGCGCCCAAAAATCATCGGAATCTAACAAGGCCACATAAATCCCGCGCGCTGCTTTTATGCCGGTATTGCGCGCACCAGACAGGCCGCGGTTACGTTGTTGAATTAAGAAAATCCGCGGATCATCGTATTCTTCCAAAATAGATAACGTGCCGTCCTGACAACCATCATCCACACAAATCACTTCGAATTGACGAAAGGTTTGTGCCAGTACCGAATCCAAACACTGACGCAGATACTTTTCTACGTTGTACATGGGGATCACCACAGACACTATGGGGGTAGATTGAGACTTCATAATACTACTCGCTATACACAGATTGGGTTACCCGAGTGCGCTTCGGCCAGGGCAACAAACAGACAAACCAAATGGCACTGCTGGCGAGCATCGCTTGTGCAAAAGACGAGGCGCTGGCAGGCTGCCAAATGAACACGGTGGCTACCGTCGCGAACAAACAAAATCCGCGACACAGCATTTCTTCAGAAAGGTGTTTGCGTGCGCGTAGCAGCGCACAGTGGGTATCGAATAAGATGATCGGCAGTGCCAGCACGCACAGCAACGCGGTGGTTAAATAGCTTTCCTGCCAGCGTTCGCCAAACAGCAAGGGCACATACACAGGCACCAAAGCACTTTGCAGCAAGAACAAGCCGCCCACGGCCGCAGCCACCAAATAGGCGCGGGTCACTAAGGCCCGTTTGGCCTGATTAACCTGCTCGGCAGTCTCGCGAAAACGCTGACACAAATAGGGATATAACGCCGAGGTAAAGGCCTGACTTAACGACTGCGTCAGCCCCACCCCAGCGGTTTTGGCAAAGCTGTATAAGCCGAAGATTTCCGGCGACAGGAATTTACCCGCCAGAAACAGATCCAGCTGGCTGCGTAAGGCGCGCACCACTTCGCTTACGGCTAAAATGCCCGATGAGCCCAGCAAGGTTTTACACACAGCCAGATCAAAGCGGGCTGGAAAGCGCGGCACAGGTAAACGCCAAAAGCCCACAACCCAGGCCACGCCAAAGGCCACCTTGCCAATCACTACCGCGTAAATGCCCGCGCCCGCATAGGCAGCCGCGGCCAACACCAAATTTTCGATCACAATGCACGCACCGTTGCGCACACTGAAAATGGCCATCTTGTTGGCGCGCTGTAACAGGAACACCCTGACAGCCACCACAGGAAAAAACAGGTAAGACAGAGAGAAGAGCATGAGTAATTCGGTCAGTACCGGGTTTTGATAAAACCACCCCAGCAACACACCAATGCCACACTGCAACAGCATTAGCAGCAGGCAGAAGCACCACTGCACCCACACGCCGTTAGCCGCGTAGGACGGCAACAAGGCTTCATCGCACTGAATAATTTGCGGGCCCGCGCCAGAGCGCAGCAACCAGCGGATCACCTCGTGGGCAGCTACCGCCAGCATCATCACGCCGTACTCTTCTAATCCCAGCGCACTGGCTAGCGCCACAATGGCGATCACCCGCGAGGCTTTGGAAATCACCTCGCCACCCAGCAGCCAACCACTGTTGCGGATCAATAAATCAGTCTTTTTAAAAGCGGCTTTGGACAACATCACCAACACCTTGCCGTTGAAACTATGCTGACCAGTTCAAGGAGCGTTCCAACTGCTAACGCAAGGCATAAGGCTATGTTTTTAAGTGATTTTAGATTATGAGTGGACGAGATTTTCTAGGTGGGATCGCAAATTGCGAATAGGCAAATCAGGAATATTTTGCGTTTTGCGAGGAAAATGAGAGCAAGGATTAGTACGAACACTAACCTGTGTTATGGCCGCAAGTGGCACGCATAAATGCTGCTAGCCCTCCGTCTGATCCCATTGCTGGATTTTGCGATACAAGGTAGATGGGCTCACACACAACAAGCTGGCTGCTTTCACCACATTGCCTTCACACAAATCAATGGCACGCTCAATGGTTTCGCGCTCAACCTCCGCCAACGGCCGAATGTGGGACTCGGGCGACAGGGTTTGAGCATGATGCTGTACCACAGGCGTGGCCAATCGACATTCGCTATTCTCCACCCCAAACACCTGATTTTTTGGCGACAACCCCGGCATATCCTCCGGGGTAAGTTTCAGCTGATTCATTAAAATCTGCTCGGTTACCAAGGGGCCTTCCGACATCACCACCGCGCAATGGATCACATTTTGAAGCTGGCGCACATTGCCCGGCCATGAATAGCCCAGAATGATCTGCTCCACCTCTGCCGAAAACCCCACAAAGGTTTTATCCTCTAAATCACTAAAGCGATTGAGAAAGTACTTGGCAATTTTAAGGGGATCATGACCACGCTGGGCCAACGGCGGTAAATGCAGAGAAATCACGTTCAGGCGATAATACAGATCTTCACGCATTTTCTTTTCGGCAATGGCATCGAGTGGTTCACGATTGGTAGCGCACACAAAGCGAATATCCACCTTTTCGGTTTTGCCACTGCCCACCTTCTGAAAGGTGCCCGTTTGAATAAAGCGCAGCAGCTTGGCTTGCAGGTTCATGTCCATCTCGCCAATTTCATCTAAAAACAGCGTGCCACCATCCGCCAGCGTAGCGGCGCCATCGCGGTTACTCACTGCGCCCGAAAACGCGCCTTTCACATGGCCGAAAATCTCCGACTCCATCAGTTCCGTAGGAATCGCCGCGCAGTTTATGGCGATAAAGTCCTTTTCTTGACGCGGGCTAAGTTGATGAATGGCCAGCGCCGCCAGCTCTTTACCCGCCCCACTGGGGCCGGTAATAAACACCGAAGCATGGCTGGGCGCGCATTGCTCAATGGCCGTGTATAGTTGTTGCATCACGTCAGAGTCACCAATAAAACGCTGAAAATTACGTTTCCGGCCACCCTGATAGCGCGCCAGTGTCATGCGCAGCAAGCTTCGCTCCGCCAATACATTGCGTAACTGAATGGCCTGTTCCAAGGTGAGTATCAGCTGTTTGTTATCCCACGGCTTTTCTAAATAGCCCCAAATGCGCCCGCTGTTCACGGCGTGGATCAAATCCCGCAGGTCGGTATAAGCGGTTAGCATAATGCGCACAACTTCGGGCCACTGCTCAGCGACCTTTTGCAGAAATTCATTGCCGTTCATGCCCGGCATACTTTTATCGGAAACCACAATATCAAAGGGCTGTTGTTCGAGTAATGCCAGGCCCTCTGCGGCGTTTTCTGCAAACACGGCTTCGATGTCCATGCCATGTACCGTTCGCTTCAGAGATTTACGAATATTCTCCTCGTCATCGACAAAAAGTACTTTAGGTTGTTCAACTTGCGACATAGGGCACTCCTGTTGGCACTTAGTTTGAATGCTAGTCCAGAATCAGTGAATTTTCTTACTCTCTGAGAAGTTTTGCAGACATGAGGTCTGCAACCTGAAGTGACTGGAGAAACCAACATGAAAATGTACGCGCCGCAGCGCCAGGGCAAGCCTACCGTGCTTTGTGTGGATGATGAGGAAAACATACTCAAGTCCTTACGCAGGGTATGCCGGCCATTGGATGTCAATTTGCTATTTGCGAAAGATGGCGAATCTGCGCTGCGCATTTTGCAAAATCAAAGTGTGGATGTGATTGTCTCCGACATGCAAATGCCCGGCATGAATGGCGCAAAATTGCTGGAAAACGCTGCGCGTTTGCAACCCGATAGCTATCGAATGCTGCTAACGGGCTACGCCGATACCAGTGCCACCGCCGATGCGGTGAATTTAGGTAAAATTCAGGCTTACATTCAAAAGCCCTGGGATAACGCCAACCTGATCCGCTCTTTGCAACAGGGCTTAAACGCCACGCGCCAGCAACTGCATCAGCGTAACGTGCAACGTCTGCTACAGGCACAAAATACCCAGTTAGAGAATGTGAATGCCGATATGGCCAGACGCGATCGCCTGCGCGCGCGCGTGATCCGTGATTTGTCGTCGCAACTCTCAACCCACAAGCAAAGTGCCGTCACCATACTCAGCCAATGGCTGTATTTACTGCCCCAGTTAGATCACACGCTGGCGCAGCAAATTGCCAAGCTTTCCCGCGCATTAGCCAAAGCCCAACAACTGACGGATGAGCAAATTGAAGATTGCTATTTGGCCGGGTTATTGTGTGAATTTGGTTTGCTTGGATGCGAAAATGGATTAACAGAAACCCCGTTTAACCAGTTAAGCCGAGCCAAACAGTTAGCCTATTTTCGCCATGCCAGCATGGGGCGCGAACTGATTTTGCAGTTTAGCCAATTGGATACGGTTGCCGAGTATATTGGCGAGCAATTTACCACCCTCTCGCCAGAAAATGTGGATGAGCCCACCCTTGCGGTGCGTATTGTTGCTGTGTGCCGGGATTACTGCCGCTACCGTTTAGGCCGCATTACAGGCAAGCCCGAATGCGACCGCGATATTCGTCAAACCATGACCAAATACACCAATATCCGTTACGACCAACGCCTGTTAAGTGCGTTATGGCAACACCTGAGCCTGGCCTCGCTGGATATCGCCATCCAGCGCAACGAAGATCTTGTCCCCGGCATGGTATTGCTGACAGACATGCAAAATGAGGCAGGCAGCTTGTTGTTAAAAGCGGGACACATCTTTACGGCTAAAAGCATTCAGTCGTTGCAACGTAGCCTGAAACAACCGGATGTGTTGGTGTACATCGCGCATCCTGAGGGCGAGTATGTTTCGATTTGATCTGGCGGTCGGCTATTGGGAAAAAGCGGATATCACACCTTAATCAGATACGCCCTAGGCTTCAACTGTCTTTACTTATTAGTGCTTTTTTTTGCCTGGGCGCATTCTATCTAACATTTCCTCTCTTTGTTTTACCTCATCTAAATCATCTTTTATGCTATCACTTGGTATCAGTGTCAGAATCAATGACCAGAATTGTATGAATGTCAGTGAGCCGATTATAGCGAAACTAAGAGAGCGAAATATTTCTTTGTATTGAAGAAGTATGTTAACTTGCTTTGCCAAAGGAACAACAAAAGACATACTAATTACAACCATTAATATTACTGTTGAGTAAATTAACGGCCTAAACAACCTATTTATTTGTTCTATGTCATCCTTCTTCTCATCATATGCCTTTTTTCCAAATGCTTTAGATAACTTACTTGGATAAAGAAGTGCTATCCATGCACCCATCACAGCAAAAATTATTGATGATGTATTTCTAAGACCCTCATAGATTGGCATCTGCTCTTTGAAAGGAATATATTTCCCAAGAAGAACTGAAACAATAAAAATACCAATGAAAACAATTACCCCAACTATTTTAATGTAAATATTCATCGCTGAACCTTACTTTAATAGTGCAAGTATCAAATCTCGTTTTTCTGTAACTTGATCCAGTATGCTTTCCGCGTCAACTATTTCATCATTGACCCTTTTTACATCAAGTTCAAATGTATCTCGTGCAAGAGAGTTACTCAACCAACGCGGATTCTGCTCTCCTGTCAATGTAAAGCCAATATCATCCCATTTAGAATCATGATTATCTTCCCATTCATCGATCATTTCAGTAAGTTCATCCTCACTTGGTTTGAATGAGAATTCATAAGAAAAGTTTACATCAGAATTCAGTTTCCTCTGCTTCTTAAGGCCAAGACCTAGCAGTGCTTTTTGCCAAAGATCTTGGCTATTTTCCAAATTAGGAGACAGACGATTATGCCTTGTGACTTTCCTAATTTTCGAAAGATTATTAACAATATAATCCGTCTGCCCTGACTTTCTCAAAATAGACGTTTTCAGGTATGCATGAAGATTTTTTGGTTCATCATCTTCTTTTTCAGCATATCCAATTATCTGAAAGTCTGAATCATCACTTTCACCCAAAACAACGTATTCACTAAATTTTGATATAAATTCTTTAAAATACTTATCAAAATTTTTCTTCCCGTTCAAAACATGCTGAAATCTAATAGAAGCAAAAACATTTTTAGACGGAATAATCCAGAAGTAAGTCGCATAACCAGGAATACTGTCTTTTGGAAGCTTTGTAAATTCAACTTTGGCTCCACCAACTTTGCCTTTTGAATTAACAGCAGCAACTTTTCCTTTATATGATGGAGTTTCATTCCATGTCGTAAGTAAAAAATCGCCCGTAACACCATTCTTCACAATGTCGTAGCAAAATGTGCGACTCACATCTTCACTTTCCTCTATCGCATAGGTGCAAGTTTCATCGAGAGGTTTATCATCCCTTTGAACCCATGCCATCAGTTGATTTAAAAAGTCGGAAAGTTCACCCAGTTTAGATTGTTCCGCTCCATACTCAAATAAACCGCATTTATCAAAGCAGTAAAACGTAACTTTTGCTTCTTCCACTTCTATTCCTTGATATTACTTAGATGTTTAATTTTTGATATGAGCACTAACGCCCCAAATTTGCGGTAAAAATCGCAAGGCGAGTTTTTGTCAGGTTTAAACAACTTGTTAGCAGTGATTATGACCGCTAGAGGCTTTGCCTGCACTGCCAAACCTTAGTGCTTTGATTAATTTAAGAAAAGTACTTTAAACCAGCTAAGCGTTGTTGGAAACATTAAACGGTATTTTTATTTACCTTGGTTCGCTTTACGAAGAAAGTGGCAGAAGGATTCAGGCGCTAAAAGCGGTCATCCATGACCTGCACACACTGGTTACTTAGGAACTAAAGGTTAATTGAACTGATGAACGATGGTTTGGCTGCTGGTTACCCCCACAATTACATGGTTTTCGATGCCAATTACCGCCAGTTGTAACAACACGTTGGAGACGGTTTGTGCTACTTCAAACTGATAGTAGATCTGGCCGTTGGCATCGGTGGCTGCCACGCTGAGTAAGCGTCGGTTTTCGATGCCGGGATCATTCACGCTCTGCACGCTTTCATCGATGGCATACACCTTTAACAGGGTATTTGCCAAGGGGGCGCCCGTTTCATCGGTAGCCGAGATATCCAGCGTTAAACGCTTAAAGGTATTGAAGTCGAAGCTCGGGTCCACATACAGATTCTCTGAGGTTTCCGCGCTCTGTGCCAATAAGGCTTCATCTGGGGTGTAATCCGTTTGCGCGGTTTGCTCCGAGCTGGTGTCTGTTGCTGTATCAGCATCGGTTGTGGTATCTGCTTCCGTGCTGGTGCTTCCCGTGTCCGTGCTGGTTTCTGTTACCACGGTGGTGGTTGCTGGCGTACTGGCAGTATCACCGCCGCCTCCGCCGCCACAGGCAACCAGTATCAAACTCAGGCTCAGTAACATGGCCGAACCAAGGCGCGTATGGTTGGGTGTATCAATAAACATGGTGTTTCTCCTTATTCGGTCACGTAGTAATGGGATTTACGGTCACTGGTTAAGTACCAGTCTTGCGCCAGTTCACCAGAGCTTTCTACCCAGGTTTCATAATCAGGGTACGCCCAGATCACATCGATATATTCACGTGGGTAATACCAATCGGCACTGACTTTTAAGCCCCAGGGCAAGTTGTTGGCGGCTTTGAAATAGCGGCCAGTGGCAGGGTCGGAGGTATCGTCGAAGCGACCAAAGCGGCCGGTATCAAACAAGTCGGTGGGCGCATAGCCAGCAAAGTGGATCTCATGGCTTCTGTCGTCCGTGCGGAAAATAAAAAAGTCGAAATCCGAGTGGGCTAAGGTGGACACTGTGCCATCAAAGGTCACATCCAGCGTAAAGCTCACTGGCTGGTAAAACGGGCAGCTTTTGTTGGTGTTAAAGTGTGAGCAGCTACCGGTTTCGTTGGTTTGGGTAAACTGGTGGCTATCGCTCCACAATTGGATAACCGCATCGGTTTGAAAGCCTTCGGTGGCTTTATCAAAAGTTTGACCGTCTATGGTAAGGGTGGCATCGGCAATGTTTTCTGGCAGCATATCCATAATGCGTAAGGCAAAGCCGTTGTGATTAGCCGCACCGCGGGCAGCAATGAGGCCATGCAAAATAAAGCCACTGATATTGCCATTGGCATCATAGGTGGTTTGCAGGCGTTCGCGGATCACCAAATCGTTCATGTCGTAATCGCCCACTTTCGGCCACTCGTCTTCGTACGCCAGTGTGGTGTACTCGGTTTGTGACGGGAAGTAGCTACTAAAGGCACGACGATAGTTATTTGGGAACTCGTCTTCGCTATCTAAAATACCATCGGCATCGCTGTCGTTAGCTTCTGGCATGGCAACCAAAGCTTGAGTATCTAATGCGGTTTCTGGTGTGGTTTTTACACTGAATACCGCATCATTAAAGTCGTTATCGCCCCAGGTACGCGGCAAATCTTCAAAGCCTAAGATAACCTCAGACACTTCATCATCAAACAAGGCCACCATATGCTGGCGCAAGGCAGGATCCGCCTCGGGGTTAAGATCTTGCAACGAGTAGTAGTAAGGTACTGCGGTGTTCTTCACACCGTCGTAATAAGAGAAACCGTTGGCGGCCACCATAAAGCCGATACTGGTGCCCGCAGGAAATGTCCCCAAGCTTAATCTGTGCCCGTTGGTCATGTGCGGATACGATAAGTTGGGAAACACGATAGTTTCGCGCACCTCATTAATACTGGTTGGCGGGTTGGCTTTATCAAAGGTAAAAAAGCCAAAGGCATTTTTGTAGCCTGCACCTTCGTGAATAAAGGTGACAAAGACTTCCGCCTCTTCGGTCAGAGTGATAGTGGCGCCTTCGTCGTCGGTCATAAAGGCTTCATTTACATAGCTTTCCGGTAATGCATTGTTGATGCGCTGAAAAAACTCACTGGGATATTCATCACGGTGGTAGGTGAGATTATCCGGCTTACCTGTGTTTTGATCGTATCCGAGTGGCCAAGCCTGACCGCTTAGAAAGTTCCAAACATACTTACCGTTAACAATTTCAACGGCCTGAGACAGGGTTAACAGGCTTGCACCAACAATCCCCCCCAATAACAGCCCTAGCTTTTTGCGTTTGCCTTGCATAACAACCTCCTTACACAGGCCAATTCACCAAATTAACAATTTCCAATGTTCCTCTAAGCCAGCCTTGTGCCATTGTTTCAATAACTTATTTATCAATGAGTTAGTTTTTTTATTCGCCAGTAGCGCCGCGATGGATTAGCAATTTGCAAGGAGATTCAGGAAGGATTTGCAAGATGCAACGGATAGCGCAAAAAAGTTCGCATAAATGGACGGAATCGAGGCATTTACCCCATCAAAGAAGCTGGTGCAGTTTTTGCTCTGTCATGGTTTTTGAAGCGCAAATGCAGGGTAGTCCGCCCTGTCAGCTGAGATGCTGACTGCGCTGAGTATTGCGGAGTATGCAATGGCTAATGACAACACCTTAGTATTTACCATTGCCATGAATGGCTACCAATGGCTGTATCGCAGGCACATTCAAAGCCAGCGCCGCTATGCCCTGCGTCACGGTTACGATTATGTCGCCGTCAGCCGCCCTGGGGTAACTCGTCTGGGCGTAGAATGCTGTTGGCTGAAAATTTTGCTGTTAAAACACGCCTTAATGGCAGGCTATCAACGGGTGCTGTTTGTCGATGCCGATGCCTATATCAACCCAAATGCGCCTGCACTGGATGTCATTACCCACGATCGCCCCGATGCCAGTGTGTTTATGGCCAAAGGCTACAGTGGCCAGTTTAATTCGGGCGTGGTACTGGTGACTCACTGCGAGGCATCGTTGGCCTTTTTACATGATGTGATGCATGCCAATCCGCCTGAAAACGCCTTTCAAGGCAAGGTTGGCTGGGGCGAGAATGATCAGGTGATCGCCTGCAGTCAGGGGCAAACATGCATTGCTATCTTAGATCCGCGCTGGAACAATACCTTTGATATAAGGCTACAGGATTTTATTCGCCACTATAATCACGGCCCGCTGCGCACCAGCTTACCCTTGCGCTTGATCCACAAAAGCTTATCGCGGCTGTCTCGTTTGCTGGCAAAACTAGATCCCCTTCCCCACCAACATCAACTCGCGGCGCTGTTTCGCCAGGTGCAACGTCAATACCCGCATTTTTACTGATCCCATTCTTAAATTGAAAAAACCTTAGCAATTCGCAAATCGAAATGCCTGCCAACTGCCCTGCCCAATCCTGAAGATTTAAAATAACCCCTTATTTTTCATACGCTTAAATATTTTTCCTAAGCTGGCACAGTCTTGGCACTAGCTAACATCGAGAACCTGAGCAGTTAAGCAGTAATTAAGCAGTTAATGAGGCTTCCCGATGTTTTTACTCAAACCCCAGGTTGTCGCCACAGGGAATGGCGCAACCTCACACTTCAACAAGGAAAGAGTCTATCGCGGTACGTGGTTAAACCGCCCGTTGGCAGCGGCCAGTCTGTTGTTATGCAGCCCGCTGATGCTAACCAATGTGTTGGCTGCGCTAGTATCGCGACAATCCATTGTTCACCAACGCCACTGTGTTGATAGCGCAGGCCGTAAGGTCAGTTATCAGGACTTTAGTTGTGGCTATTTGAAAACCAGCGCCCGTCTGTTTGCCATTGCCCGCGGTGATATCAGCTTTTGTGGCCTGCCACTTGCGCAAAACTCCACCCGCGAATTTTGCTTGCAACTGGCTAACCGCTATCAGATGCCCGCCGGCTTTTTCGATGCCGTTAGTTTGCACCAGCGCACTGGCCTTGCGGTAAGCAGCCCGAAAAAGCTGCTGCTGAATCAGGCTCAGGGCGGCAGCAAAGCCTTTATCAAGTTGCTGATAAAAGGCCTGCTTTGCAGCGTGCTTTACGGGACGGCACGAGATTTTAGTCAGCCCAAAGCATTGCGCTTGTTTGGCATTCGTATCAACAATGTGACGATGACCGACGCCGTTGAGCAGATTATGGCGCCCCGTGAAGGTGGCTGTCGCATTGGCTATTTCATTAACGCCCATTCAGTCAATGTCAGTGCCCGCAACGCAGATTTTCGAGCCTTGTTGAATCAATCTGAAATGAATTTTGCCGATGGCTCTGGTCTTCGCATTGCTGCGCAGTCGGTGGGTTATCGCTTGGCGGATAACGTTAACGGCACAGATTTGTTTCCCCATTTATGTCAGGCCATGAGCCGCAGTGGCAAACGCTTGTTTTTATATGGCGCCGCCCCCGGTGTAGCCGATGCCATGGCCGCAAATATTCAGGCGCAATATCCGCATCTTACTATTGCGGGCACAGCCCACGGATTTTTGGGCAGCGATGAGCAAGGCGCGTTGGTTACGCGTATTAATCAGGCCAACACCGACATTTTGTTAGTCGCCATGGGCTCACCTCGCCAAGAGCAATGGCTGCAACAACATAAAGCCGAACTGAATTGCCAATCTGCGCTGGCAGTGGGCGGGCTGTTTGACTTTTTCTCTGGAAACATCGCCCGTGCGCCATTGTGGATGCGCGAGCTGGGTATGGAATGGGTATGGCGCTTACTGCAAGAGCCAAAAACCAAATTCACCCGCTATGTTATTGGTAACCCTGTATTTTTATTCCGCACCTTTGTGCTTAAAGCTGTATCACGAGGAGCATAATCATGATCACTGCCAGTTCAACTTCTGTTATTAATGCGCGTACTGCGCCCCTTAAAATCAATCAGGATGGCCGTCACCACGGTATTCCAGCCTGGTTGCAACGTACCGCTGCTGGTTTAGGTATGCTGGTTATCAGCCCACTGCTGATCATCACCGTACTGGCCATTTGTCTGGAAAGTCGCGGCAGTTGTTTTTACAGCCAGATCCGCGTGGGTAAGTTTGGTCGTCACTTTAAGATGTATAAGTTCCGTTCTATGTACCTTAAAACCGACCCGAAGTACCGTGAACCAGATCCGGCCACCAGCGACCGTGAAGGCGTGTGCAAAAAGTACGTGAACGACCCGCGCATTACCCGCGTTGGCCGCTTCATTCGTAAGTATTCTATTGATGAACTGCCACAGCTTTGGAATGTGATAAAAGGCGACATGCTGTTGATTGGCCCTCGTCCTGCGTTATCCATTGAAGTGGATGCCTACGAAAACCAGGCGTTACCACGTTTAAACTGTGAAGCGGGTTTAACCGGCTTATGGCAAGTATCCGGTCGTGCCGATACCACTTTCGCGCAACAGGTGGGCTTAGATACCCGCTATGTGCATGAACAAAGCATGCTGATGGATATACGCATTCTGTTTGCCACTGTGCCCTGTGTATTAGGTGCAAAAGGCGCGTATTAAGGGAGCTAACGCGCTTTCCTCAGTCTCAATTACTGTCTGCTGTTTTGCCCGGTGCTTACCGGGCTTTTTTATGGGTGAAAACCGCCTCACAGCAGATGACCGACAACCAGAATTCCCGCTAAACGCCGCATTTCGGGCAGTTTATCACCCCAAATAGCTGCGATGCATATTGCAAATTAGCCTGTTCGCCCTGTTGTAATTTGCAAAACCCTAGGCAAAACCAAATAAAAAAACCATATATTTCAATGCATTAAAAAATTACACATTCTGGCCTTGGGTTTGCAATTGCTATGGGTAAGTCATGTTCAACGACGCGGTGTCACCGATACCAATACATCGCGTCAGCCCTCTGGGGTAATCCGCATTGGAGTATGCAGCCGTGAAATATTGCAGTTTTCCTTTTCACAAAGTCGCCAGCCTGATGGCCACCGTTGCCATTTTTAGCCTGGTGGGATGTGCTTCCCAGAACGATGCCCTGCAGGACGTCGAAAACCCAAGTCCGCGCTTTTACGCCAGTGTGGGCGAAAAGGGCGAACTCTTTACTCAACAGTCTGCCCCCGGCCAGCATTTGTTTGCCGCAGGCTTAAACTGCGATGACCGTCAGTTTTACGCAGCCCCCGTGAATTATCGGGTGGATAAAATCATTCAGCCATCACCGCTGCAAGCGCCAGCACCGCAACCCATTCCGGTGGCGCCAGACGATCGCGCCCTGCCCTTAAGCCCGGGTGATATGGTGGACATCAACATGGAATTCGGTGATGGCTTTAATGGCAGCTACGTTATCGACAACCTTGGCCTTATTCATCTTCCCATTGTCTCGCCCATAGAAGCCGCCGGTAAAACGCCGCGTCAGGTCAGCAATGACATTGAAATGGCGTTGGTACGGGCGAATATCTTCCGTCCACAAACGGCCCGTGCCAGCGTGCGGGTATTGCATTGGGCCGCCATAGAAGTGCCGGTCAGCGGTGCGGTATTTCAGCCCGGCCGCGTGGTGATTAACGATCGAAGTGCCAATTCTATTCAGGACGACAAGCTATTGGCTTCAGGGGATTACTCGAACAAACGTCTGTTATCCGAAGCCATTCGGGCTGCTTCTGGTATTCGTCCCGATGCCAAACTGGATCAGGTCATTCTGGTGCGTAATGGCTGGCAGATTGAAGTAGACCTGACCGGCATTTTAAGTGGCACACCCGTTAGAGATTATCCGTTGATCGACGGTGATCAGGTGATTGTACCCAGCACCGGCTGTTTCCAGCCATTTCTGGTGCGCCCCAGCCAAATTACCCCCAAAGGTTTTCGGGTCTTTATGTCGAACCTGATTGATTCAGCCCAGAGCAACTCCGCTGCGGGTATCAGTAGCTATGCCACCAACATTCCTTACGGTACGCGACTGTTACAGGCAGCAGTTTCCGCCAACTGCATAGGCGGTAAAGAATGGACCAACGCGCCACGTAAAGTGATGCTGGCCAGTTTAAATCCCATTACCAACCAAACTCTGGTGGTAGAACGTTCGGTGGAACAGCTGATGCGCGCCGCCAATCGGGATCAGATCAATCCGTTCCTGATGCCTAACGATGCCGTGGCCTGCTATGACTCCAGCGTCACCAACCTGCGCGACGTTGCCAGAACCTTGGTGGACGTGCTGGCCCCGTTCAGTTTGCTATAGGTTGCCTGAAAATGCGTTATCCATTAACTGTCACCACGCCTTTTAGCCGCTTCCGTTCGGCGGTATATCGCCTGCTGAAATGGCCGTATTTGGTCACAGCCATTGCCAGCTATAGCTTTATAGCGTTACTGGTCATTGCCTATATGGCCCAGTCCCCCAGTTTTGAAAGCGAAATGGAACTGGTGCTGCCTGGCACCGGCAGTAGCAGCAATGTGTCTCTGGATGAAGTTGGTCAGGTGGTTTCCCAAACTACCACACCTTACGCATCTGGCGGCTTCAACCCGCGGGTTAACTACAAAGAAATGCTGTTAAGCCGTGGCTTGCTGGAACACGCTGCAGCTTCGATGGCACTTAAAGTCAGCGAATTTGGTGCGCCCAAAATTCGTCTGACAGAGCAAACTTCAATTTTAGTGGTCAGCATTCGCGGCGGTTCTTCGGAACAGGCTCAAAACAAAGTCTGGGCCTTATATGAAAGCCTGCAACACGAACTGGATCGTCTGCGGGCCGACGAAGTCGCACGTCGTGATACCAGCATCAAATCAGTGCTAGACGACTACCGTGAGCGTCTCAATGCCACCCGCAGCAATATTCTGGAGTTTCAGCAGCGTTCATTTTTGGTATCCCAGTCCCAGTTTGAACAACTGACCTTAAGTTTGTCGCAACTGCGTGAAAAGCAGCTGTATGTGCGTTCAGAACTCAACAACCTGCAGCAGTTTGCGCAGGAGTTAAGTGTAAATGTTGGTGTGTCCCCGTCACTGGCAGGCAAAGCCTTTCAATTGCAATCAGATACCATGTTTCGTAGTTATATGAGTGAACTGGATCAAAGTGCCGCCAAACTGTCTGAATATGAATCCCGCTGGGGTACGTCACATCCCAAGGTAGTGGCTGAACGTCAGCGTTTTCAAAGCGCACAACAGGCGCTGCTAAAACGCAGTGAATCACTCGCCGGCCCTCACGCTGCGGATTTGTTTAACAATCTGGATTTGGAAGTTAACCCAAAACAGGCTCAGCTATTTTCTGAACTGATCAGTGCAGACGCCCGCATTCGTGGCTTTGAAGCTGAACTAGCCGATTTACATCAGTCAGAAGAACTGATGAGCGAAAAACTGAAAATCTATTCCCGCGAGGCTGCCGAATTGGATCGCCTGCAACGGGAATTTGATATGGCCGAAGCCATTTTCACCTCCGCAGCCGCGCGGTTAGAAGCCAACAAAGCCGACATTTTCGCCTCGTATCCGGTGGTGCAAATGTTAACCAGCCCCTCATTACCCTATCAGCAAGTCAGTCCTAAACCTGTGTTAGGCATTGCGGCAGGCATTATGGGGATTATTTTCATCACCTCAGGGCTAACAGTATTATGCAAGCGCCGGGCAATCATCAACTTACTCTTGAAGAAAAGCTGATTTGGTGGGGCCTGGTGTATACCTACCCCATCTATTTTATCGGCGGACTTTATATCAGCGGCTCAGCCATCGGCTGGCTGATCCTCGGACTGGCCATGCTGCGCTGGTTTGTAGACGGTAAACCCGAACACAATGCAGCCATTCCTGCCATTATCTGGCTTTGGCTGGTGGCCATGGGGGTAATGCTAGTAGCACTGCTGATTGCCCACAGTAACTGGTCGCTGGGGATGGCCAAAACCATTAAATCCAGCGTCGGCTGGGCCAAGGGCTGGGCGTTACTGGCCATCTTTCCGCTGATTGGCAGCATCGTCAATGTGCGTCCGGAAATGCTCATTCGTGGTATTTGTGTGGTGGCAAAACACACCTGCATTTTCTCACTCGTCACTTTTATCTGTTATCTGGTGCATATTCCCGGCCTGTTATTTATCTCTCCCCTTCAGATCGTTGGTGGCCCGGGGGAAAACTTCTTTATGGTCAGCCTGTATGGCCTGAACCCAGAAACTGGAGCGGGTCGTTGGCAGTTTTTTGCCCCTTGGGCACCTGCAGCGGGCTTTTTAAGCTGTATTTTCTTGGTGTTCTGCTTACAGGAAAAAGACAAAGTGTGGCGCAACTGGGGCATTGCTGGCTGTTTTTTAATGGTGTTGCTGTCTCAGTCGCGCGCAGGCTTAGGGATTTTTGTGATGTTGTTCCCGCTGACCTTGTTTTCAGACAAGTTCAAAGAGCCTTGGTTTTTATTCACCCTTGGCGTGGTTGTGCCTGTGATATTGGTGTTAGGCGAACCGGTTTACAACCATGTGATGGATACCTACCAACAAATTAAAGAAGCCCGCCCCGGCTCCACCCGCGTGCGTACTGCGCTGGCTAATATCGCCATGCAGCGCTGGGCAGCGGAAGCCCCGGTATGGGGTCACGGTGTGGTGGAAAGCGGGCCGAAATTGGTGGAACACATGCCTATTGGCTCGCACCACAGTTGGTACGGCTTATTGTTTGTTAAAGGCATGGTGGGTTTGCTGGCACTGGCGATCCCTATGGGCGTAACCATCATGGCACTTATCGTTGGTGCCCAAGACAGCAAACAGGCGCAAACCGCACTGTGCTTAATGGCGGTGTTTGTTTGCTACAGCTTTTTTGAAAATTTGGAAATCCTTTCTTACTTGTACTGGCCTGCCCTGCTTTGGATTGGCATGGCCCTGAACCCGAAAAAACAGCGAGGTAGTAATGCTTAAATCTTATGATGCCTACTTAGTAGGATACTACGGCATGCAAAACACCGGCGATGATGCCCTGCTCCATGCCACGGCATGGGGTGCAAGGCATGTGCTTGGCTGTGAACGCATGAAAGTCACCAGTGCCAGTGCACTGAAACAACCAGAGTTGGGGCAAATAGATGCCGAAGCGCCAACCCATTTTCGTGGCCAATTACGCCTTCGTCATTTGCAGCGTGCCACCCAAAGTAAACGGGTGATTTTCGGCGGTGGCTCGGTGCTGCATTCAGCACGAGATATTCACTTAAAACGCCAGATGATTGCCTTAGCCGGACGCAAAAGAAGCATGGCGTTAGGTGTCGGTATCGAGGATTTCAAAAGCACTCAGGACGAAATCGCCTGTCAGAAATTCTTAAATGAGTGTGGCTTTATTGGTCTGCGCGATCAGCAAAGTTATGACATTGCCCGCAGTTTGGCACCCAAGGCTAACCTCGCCAAAACCTTTGATTTGGCGATTAGTCTGTTGTGTAGCTTTCAGCCACAACGGCTGGTGCGTCAGGGCATTATGTTCAACTTCTGTCGTCAGGCCATTGATGCCTTTGGCACGGTTAACACTGCACAGGAACAAGCGCGTATTAATCGTGCGGTGACGCTTGTCACCCAATGTTGGCAACGCTTCGGTGAGACAATCTACTTGATGAATTTTAACGGTCATCCAGAACTTGGCGATCAAACCGTGCATGAACGTATTCTTGACCGTTTGCCTGCCAACGTGAATGCCGAAATCATCGAGTACGATCCCAACCCCATTCTCGTATTGCAACGTATCGCTGGCTTCAAAGCCACTGCCTGTATGCGTTTGCACGGCGCCATTATGTCTTACATGGTGGAAACCCCGAGCCTGATGCTGAGTTATCACCCGAAGTGCAAAAGCTGGTGCGAACAAATTGGCCAACCTGCGACCATGCTGTTGGACGCCAACGAACTTGGCTCTGATGCTTTAGTCACGGCACTTGAACAAGGCCTGAGCAATGGCTTTGACTCCCCGACATTGAGCGTAAACCAAGCCTTGAAATTAAGTTTATTTAACTGGAGTAGTCACGATGAAACCGATTCAGTTTTCCGTTGTTATCCCACTGTATAACAAGTCCGAAAGTATTGTTTCAACCTTGGATAAGGTGGCCAAGCAACGTTTGCAGCCAACCGAAATCATTGTGGTAAATGATGGTTCCAGTGATGACAGCGTGACCAAAGTTGAGGCCTTAAACTGGCCGAATATTCGCATTATCAACCAGAGTAATCAGGGGGTATCCGCCGCGCGTAACCGTGGTGTTGCCGAAGCGGAGAACGATTATGTGGCATTTTTAGATGCGGATGATCAATGGTCGCCACATTTTTTGGAAGAAATGCAGCAACTGATACTGCGCTTTCCGAGCAAAGGCCTGTATGCCTGTCGTTATCAAATCACCTGTGGTGAAAATGATTATCAGGATGCAAAAATCCGCTTAACCAGCCAGCACCCTGACGGCTATTTAATGCACAACTACCTGAATATTGCCTCCAAAGGCGCCTTACCCTTTATGGTTTCAGGTTGTGTGGTGCACAAAGGCTTTTATCACGCCAGTGGCGGCTTTCCGGTGGGCGAATGGATGGGCGAGGATCAAAGCTTCTTTATTCAGGCGGCGCTCGCGAACACCATAGTCTATACGCCCAAAATTTTGTTGTTTTATCACACAGACAGCTCTAACCGTGCCAGCGATAAACTGCCGCCAACACAGATGTGTCCTTTTGCCGAGCGACTGCTGGCGCAAATCAATACCCGTACCTGGCCGCAACAACGCATTGCAGATGCGGAACGTTATTGTGCCGCCCATTTATGTGATTTGGCCAAACGTCATGTGCTGGCGCGTTCGCCAAAAGCCGCACAATCGTTACTGGCACATCCGCTCTCTAAACGAAAGCCTTTACACAGGTTCGTGTGGAAAACATTAGCCACAACGCCCTGGCTAGTAAATACCATGCAATGTGTGGCTAAACGCTAATTTGATAAGGTAAACATCATGAAACTTAACGCTATTTGTGTGATGAAAAATGAAGCAGACATTGTTGAAGCCACCCTGGTAAATGCTGCACAGTTTTGCGACAACATTTATATCTTTGACAATGGCTCGACCGATGGCACCTGGGAAATTGTCAATCGATTGGCCGATACCCACAGCAATATCCATATCTACTGTCAATCAGGAGAGGTGTATCGCAACCAGCTGCGTAATCGGGTTTACAATGACTTTTATCAGCAGTTTTCTGATAAAGACTGGTGGTACATTCTCGATGCGGATGAAATTCTGGCGGAAGATCCGCGTCCACTGTTACAAAAGGCCTTGAAGCAAGGAAAAAACGCCATGGACGTGTGGCAGGCACAGTTCTATTTTACCGATACGGACTTGCGTAATTACAACAGCGAAGACAAAAATTTATCCATACCTGAGCGCCGTCGTTACTTTAAAATCAATTGGCGTGAAGCGCGGTTTTTCTTGAATGATCCTAACGCCTACTGGCCAGAAAACGTTAGCGGCCGTATTCCCAAACGCTGCAATAAAAATGCCTCGCAAGCCCCTGTATGCAAGCATTACGCCGAGCGCACTCCCGAACAAATCGCACAGCGCAGAAAGTGTCGAACGTCTAATCCATTTAGCTTTCTACATGTCAAAAACAAAGCGGAGCATGACTGGCTCAAATCAGCGCAAACCTGCGACTACCTCGAAGATGGCATGCAGATGAAAGTCCGTTTAACGACCCAGCTCACCTTCGCCCTGCGTAATGCAGGCTATTGGATAAAATGGCGGGTGCAAAATATCCGATCACTGGCACGACGTTTTCAACTCAGTTAAGGATCGCGACTCGGAAAACGAAGGGTGAATTCACTTCCCCTCCCGGGCATGGACGCCACTTCAATTGTGGCCTGATGTTCTTCCAGAATGGCATAGGAAACGGAGAGACCCAGCCCAGTTCCCTCTCCAACGCCTTTGGTGGTGAAAAATGGCGTGAACAAATTACTTTTTACCTCTTCGGTCATTCCGCAGCCGGTATCCGCCACTCGCACTAAGATACCGCGCTGGACAGGATCCGCGTAAATGGATAGCTCACCACCGTCTTCCATTGCATGAGCAGCATTAACAAACAGGTTCACAAATACCTGCTGCAACTTTCCCTTGTTACCACTCACCAACGGTAATGAAGGCGCAATATATTTATGGATGGTGTACTGATATTTAAGCTGATTCCAGACAATCTTCAGCGCCGATTCAATGACTTCCTCCAGATTGACAGGTTCCATCTCGGCAGAGCCCTGATGAGAAAAGGTTTTCAGGCTATTAATGATGTCTTTTACCCTTTGCACCCCTTCAAGGTTATTTTGAATCAGTTCTTTCGCATCATCATATTCATACGCAAGATCATATTGTTCAATGAGTGTCTGATAATTACCGGCTGAGATATGGCCCTGCTGCTGGAGTTGAGAAAGCAGATGATGGTGAACTTCTATGAAGTTATTCACATAATCAGCCAATATCTCTGTATTGGCCCCCATATAACCTACCGGATTATTAATTTCATGGGCAACACCCGCCGCCAGTTGGCCTAAAGACGCCATTTTTTCCGTTTGCAGCAATTGCTTTCTGGCCTCTTCCAAATGCTGCACTGTTTTCTTCAATTCACGGTTACTTTGATTCACGCTAATGTCGGTCAGGCGACGTTTTATGCTGTTAACCAGGTGTTCTCGCGCCGTATCCAGAACAAACAAACATTCTTCGTCAATTAATTCAGAGGACGACAAAAATACGATAACAGCCGTACGTGCTGCAGACAGTTTCAAATGCAGACTTAACAGCCAGTTAATCTGACTGGCATAGGCCTGAGTATTTTCAACCGCTAATACCAGCCAGTGACTGATTTCTTCTTCTCCCACTTCGGGTAAATTACTGATCACCAACTCAAACAAAGCATCATCACGCAACCAACCGACACGGCGCTTCCAAATCTGTCCATACTCCTTGGTTTCTATCCCGTGTTCAGACTGGATTAAAAACATCCCGCCGTCGGCTTCAACGAATTCTCCTGACAGTGATACCGTGTCTCGAAGCAACTGATAGATATTAATACTGGATGCTATGGTGGCGGCTTCTTCGCTCAGGTACGCCAACTCCGCCTGACGCCGCTCAGATTCACGTAGCGACTGACGCAACGATTCATTAGCGTTATAAATCTCCCACGAATAACGCTCCAGTTGCTGCTCAGCGACTTCTCTGGCCTTTTGCGCACGGGCAAGCTTGCGCCTTAACATGGCAATCAACGCCTGCTCATCTCCTGACTGAAACACACTCATTCCAATACCACTTCAATCACGCAGCGGCTATCGCCCCGGTGTTCACATTCGGGTTGATGGGTTTTCACCTGTTGCTGGGTAAAATCAGCCAGTCCATGGATAATGCCCTCACAAAAATGGCATAACTGACGCGGCGAATGATAAACAAATTTGAGCACCGCTTCATTCTGCTCAATAAAGGTAAATTGCGGCAAAATGGCTTCCGGATGTAGCTTATTTACTTCAACATGGATAACGTTTTGCACGCCGTTTAGAAAGCTGAATACATCGGTAAACTGATGACTGCCGCTGGGTGCAATAGTGTAGAGTTCTTTGAATATCCACTGGCCAAAAGAAAACTGAGCCTGTTCAGGACTCAGACCGGCGGCACTGACCACCAGCTCGAGTAAATGAAAAAACTCACGATCCTCATAATGCATAAAGGAGGTGTACACACCACCACTTGCCAGCGAGGTGGATTCGAGAATTTGGTCCCAAAAGAATTCACCAAACTGCTGTTCAATGAATTCGCCAAACTTGATGAAAATAATCCCTTTCACACCCGTCTCCCTGATTTGCTACTACTTAGCTTAGTCAGAGGACGCGAAAAAAGAGAAATAGGATATTTGCGCTAAAACAACTAAACGCCAAAAAAGAAAAAACCCGGCAAAAGCCGGGCTTCTATTTTATGGTGCGGATGGTGGGACTTGAACCCACACGTGATTGCTCACACAGCGACCTCAACGCTGCCTGTCTACCAATTTCAGCACATCCGCCAATTCGATTTTAAGACTGTGGTACGTCGTCCTGAGCTGGCTGCTTTTGTTCAACACCAGGCACATCAGCAGGAACTTCTTCAGCAGGCTGACTAACCGCTGCTGGTGATTCCAAATTTTCCCACTCGTCTAATGCTTTTTCTTTGTGAGAAGCAAGACTGCCTAACACCAGGCTAATTACGAAAAACAGCGTTGCCAAAATAGCTGTGCTGCGCGTCAGGAAGTTTCCTGCGCCAGGTGCGCCAAATACGGTATTTGAACCGCCAGAGCCGAATGAAGCGCCCATGTCTGCACCTTTACCCTGTTGGATCAGTACTAAACCAATCAGCAACAGTGCAACAATCAAATAAGCAACGATTAATACTGTATGTAACATGTCTTTCCTCTAGGCATTTGCCGCTTGGCAAATCGCCAAAAACTCTTCAGCGTTTAAACTTGCACCGCCAATCAAACCGCCATCAATATCTGGCTGTGAGAATAACGTTGCTGCGTTACTCGCTTTAACACTTCCGCCATACAGTATCTGAACTGATGCTGCGACGTCTGCATTTTCCTTTGTCAAGTGGCTACGAATGAACTCGTGAACAGCCTGAGCTTGCTCAGGTGACGCGGTTTTACCAGTGCCGATCGCCCAAATGGGTTCGTAAGCAATGACAATTTTCGCAACATTAGCGATACCAATCAACTTTAAAACAGCGTCAAGTTGCTCGGCAATAAATTCGTTTTCTTTACCAGCGTCTCGGGTTTGTTCTGATTCCCCTACGCATAAAATTGGAATCAGGCCGGCATTAATCGCAGTTTCAACTTTTTCTGCGACATCCAGATTAGACTCGTTATTGTCTTCTCTGCGCTCGGAATGACCGACAATTACGTAACGGCAACCAAACTCTTTAAGCATCGCTGCTGACGTCTCGCCTGTATGTGCACCAGCATCAAACTTACTGTGATTCTGCGCACCCAGGATAAATCCATCAGAGGCTAAACTACCCAAGTATGGAAATGGTGGACATACTAACACATCTGTATTAGCAAACTCGCTCGCTTCAAGTGCTGATTTCATTTCGTCAACCAGCGCGAGACTTCCATTCATTTTCCAGTTTCCAGCCACTAAGGGACGACGTTTGCTCACGTTTACACTCCATTACTGGCCCGGCAAAAAGCGGGCGTGATATTAACTAACCCCATGACATTATACAAGTAGCCATGGGGAAAAAGTTCTTTTATTAAGATCAAGCGGTTACTTTACGCACAGCATCGGCAATAAACGCTGCCCATTTGTCCGAATCCACCGATTTTTCGGCTTCAACCATAACCCGAATTAAAGGTTCTGTGCCGCTTTTACGTAGCAATATCCGACCGCTATCAGCCAGTTGTACTTCGGCTTCCTTCACCGCTCCGATCACCTCATCATGATTGAGCGGATCAGTTCCATTATCATTAAAGCGAACGTTAATCAGAGTTTGCGGATACTTTTGCATGCCTCGGGTCAGTTCATACAGGCTCATTTCGGTGTTTAGCATACAAGCCAACACCTGTAATCCTGAAACAATGCCGTCACCAGTAGATGCCAGACGTAGGTTCAATACATGGCCTGAATTCTCACCACCAATACACCAGCCTTTTTCTTTCAGCAATTCCATCACATATCGGTCACCCACTTTGCTGCGCGCAAACGGGATCCCTAGTTCAGTTAAAGCAACTTCAAGGCCCAGGTTACTCATTTGCGTTCCGACAACGCCGCCTTTAAGCTGACCTGTTTTAAGGGCATCGCGCGCAATGATATACACAATTTGGTCACCATCGACGACATTACCCTTGTGATCGACCAGCATAATCCGGTCTCCGTCACCATCCAATGCAAAGCCGAGATCGGCCTTTTCATCCAAAACTTTCTGACGGATGGCATCTAATGAGGTCGCTCCAACCTTATCATTAATGTTCAACCCATCTGGCTTGGTGCCCATTTCAATGACTTTGGCTCCCAGTTCCGCCAATACATTGGGTGCAATGTGATAAGTCGCGCCATGGGCACAATCCACCACAATCTTCAGGCCTTTGAGGGATAGATCTGACGGGAAGGTGCCTTTGCAAAATTCAATATAGCGGCCTGCGGCATCGCCAATTCGGGTCGCTTTGCCCAATTCATCGGACGCGACGCACTCGAGCGGCTGCTCCATCTGTGCTTCAATCGCTGCTTCTATCTCGTCATCTAACTTAAAGCCATTAGAAGAGAAAAACTTGATGCCATTGTCGTAATAAGGATTATGAGAGGCACTGATCACGATGCCTGCTTCACAACGGAATGTCTTCGTCAGATAGGCAATGGCTGGCGTCGGCATCGGACCTAACAGAGCGATATCGATACCGGCGGCTGACAGACCCGCTTCCAGAGCCGACTCGAGCATATAGCCAGAAATCCTAGTGTCTTTACCAATTAATACTTTATTGGTACCGCGACCAGCTAACACTTTACCCGCAGCCCAGCCAAGTTTGGTGACAAACTCAGGATTAATTGGACTTTCACCCACTTTGCCCCGTATGCCATCTGTTCCAAAATACTTACGCTCTGACATATTGCTTCCTTATTCTAATTCTTTCACTTTAGCGACTATCTTCAGTGCATCGACGGTTTCCTTAACGTCGTGTACCCGAATAATTTGTGCGCCTTTTTGTGCGGCAATCGCTGCCACAGTAATACTACCGGCCAGACGTTCATCCACTTTCCGATTGAGCAATTGACCAATCATGGTTTTACGCGACATGCCAATCAATAGCGGGACGGCAAACTGATGAAATTCAGCCAATTTTGCCAGCAGGGTATAATTATGTTCGAGGTTTTTACCAAATCCGAAGCCAGGGTCAAGCAGAATTCTGTCTTTTCTGATGCCAGCCTGCTCACAGCGAAGAATTTGTTGCCCGAGATACGCCATCACATCTGCAACTACATCTGCATAATCAGGCGCGAGTTGCATAGTTCTTGGCTGTCCTTGCATATGCATCACACACACTGCGGCACCACTCTCTGCAGCAGCCCGTAATGCGCCAGGTTCACTTAACGAACGAATATCGTTGATCAGACCTGCGCCAGCCTTCACTGACTCTGTCATAACCCCGGCTTTACTGGTATCAACCGAAATGATGGTATCAAAACGCTGAGTGATGGCTTCCACAACGGGGACCACCCGGTCTAGTTCTTCCTGTTCAGATACTTCAGCAGCACCAGGACGCGTTGACTCCCCGCCGATATCAATAAAATCCGCGCCTTCGGCCAGCAGGCGTTCAGCCTGAATAAGGGCTTTGTCTAATGTCGTGTAACTGCCGCCATCGGAAAAAGAATCGGGAGTAACATTCAGGATCCCCATTACTCTGGGTTGTGACAACGCCAGATACTTATCTTTGAATTGCATGTGTTCCCCGGAAACTAAGCGAGACTATGTAAAAAAGGCGCTGTTCTGTTGCCAGAACGCGCCTTTTTATATCAACTTGAGGTGATATTAACCTGGCAGGTCGCCGGGTTTACCGACAGCTGGACCAGACTTTGTGCTCTGACCGTCACTACTAACAGTCGCACCACCAGTTGGCTTATTGTTATCGCCCTTATCCGAGCCATCCCAATCAGCAGGTGGACGCACATCAACACGGTTCATCAGGTCATCGATCTGTTTAGCATCAATGGTTTCATACTTCATCAATGCATCTTTCATAGAATGCAGGATGTCGATGTTCTCTTCTAAAATTTTATATGCACGATCGTAGTTACGATCGATAACAGACTTAATTTCAGCATCAATCGCACGAGCAGTATCGTCAGACATATGCTTGGCTTTGCTCATGCTACGACCAAGGAAGACTTCACCTTCCTCTTCTGCGTAAAGCATAGGACCCATTTTGCTCGACAAGCCCCATTGGGTCACCATCTTACGCGCGATATCCGTAGCACGTTCGATGTCGTTAGACGCACCTGTCGTAACCTTTTCATCGCCATAGATGATCTGCTCAGCGATACGACCACCAAACAAACTAGAAATCATACATTCCAGGTGTTGTTTACTGTGGCTTACACGATCCTGCTCTGGCAGGTACATAGTCACACCTAACGCGCGACCACGAGGAATAATAGATACCTTATACACAGGATCATGTTCAGGTACTAAACGTCCAACAATAGCGTGACCGGCTTCGTGGTAGGCCGTCATTGCCTTCTCTTGCTCAGTCATCACCATTGATTTGCGCTCTGCGCCCATCATGATCTTGTCTTTCGCTTTATCGAACTCTTCCATCGAGACCAGACGTTTATTGCCACGAGCAGCAAATAAAGCCGCTTCGTTTACCAGGTTTGCCAAATCGGCACCTGAGAAACCAGGGGTACCACGGGCAATCACTGACGGTTCAACATTGTCTGCAACTGGCACCTTGCGGATATGCACTTTTAAAATCTGTTCACGACCACGAATATCAGGCAAGCCAACAACTACCTGACGGTCGAAACGGCCTGGACGCAATAACGCAGGGTCTAATACGTCTGGGCGGTTAGTCGCAGCAATAACAATGATGCCTTCGTGACCTTCAAAGCCATCCATTTCCACCAGCATTTGGTTCAATGTTTGCTCACGCTCGTCGTGACCACCGCCTAAACCTGCGCCACGCTGGCGGCCAACGGCGTCAATCTCGTCGATGAAAATAATACAAGGTGCGGATTTTTTTGCTTGTTCGAACATATCACGCACACGAGATGCGCCCACACCCACGAACATTTCAACAAAGTCAGAACCCGAAATGGTAAAGAACGGAACCTTTGCTTCACCCGCGATGGCTTTCGCCAACAAGGTTTTACCGGTACCAGGAGGACCTACCATCAGTACGCCTTTCGGAATTTTTCCGCCAAGCTTCTGGAATTTGGATGGATCACGCAGGAAGTCTACCAGTTCAACAACATCTTCTTTTGCTTCATCGCAACCGGCGACATCAGCAAAAGTGGTTTTAATTTGGTCTTCACCCAATAAGCGTGCTTTGCTCTTACCAAAAGACATTGCACCGCGGCCACCACCGCCCTGCATTTGACGCATGAAGAAAATCCACACACCAATTAACAGCAACATTGGGAACCAGGAAATAAAGATAGATGTCAGGATAGATGGCTGCTCAGGTGGTTCACCAAGTACTTTAACATCCTGTTTAACCAGATCAGAAATCAGCTGGTCATCGAAATACGGAATGTAGGTGGTAAAGGTTTCACCAGAACGTTTGGTACCGCGAATTTCATGAGTTTCGCTATCAATACGAACTTCACGAATCATTCCCTGATTGGCTTCTTTCAGGAAGGTGGTGTAATCGGTTTGTACTCGTGACGATTCTCCGGGAGAAAAACTCTGGAAAACCGACATCAGCACTACGGCTATCACTAACCACAAGATTAAATTTTTTGCCATGTCGCTCAACGCTTTTAACCTCTAATTAAACAATTCGATAAGAATGTTGTACCCCTAAGACTACTACAGTTTGTAGCACGTCGCTACCAGATAAACCGCTCTGGAACCTGCCTGAAACCCATGTTTGTTTGGATTTCGTTCAGACGAAACGTCTTAGACAACATTCTGAAAACTCAGCCAAATTTATGATAGATATCCACTTCGACCACAATAACCGGGCTGAATTTCATAAAACCTTTCGTCAATACCGACTATTCACTCTAGCAAATACACCACGCTAAGTGGTCTTACAGCACTGGGCCGTGAATGTCTGACATCAATACCGCTGTATTTATTAAGCTTACGCACTTTTTCATCAATTAGCGCATTCGCCATTAGGAATACGCATAAGATGGCGCTAGAATACCCTTTTTCAACCGTTTCGCTTAAATTAAATTGTAAGAAACTTGCCTAAATGAAGTTATCAACAAAACAAAAGCAATACCTGAAAGGTCTTGCACACTCACTCAAGCCCGTCGTTCAACTTGGCGGTAATGGTCTGACTGAAGGCGTAATTGCCGAAATCGACTCAGCCCTTAGCCACCACGAATTGATCAAGGTAAAAGTGCCTACTGACGACCGTGAAGCCAAAGCGCTGATCATGGACGCCATCATTCGCGAAACTCAAGCGGTAAAATTACAGGTCATTGGTCATGTTCTGGTAATGTTCCGTCGCAGCGATGACAGAAAGATTCAGATTCCAAAAGCATAGTAGGTATACCTGAGAATACCTATCCTCAACTCCTCTTGTCGCGATTAACGTGGCCTGCAGAGGAGTTGAGTACATTTCCAGCCACCTCCACCCGCTTCATTAGGTATCGTCTCACATCCTGTCATTGGGTATGATGAACGCAGCTGTACCAAATACGTTGCGTGAATTACTGTGGCCCGTCTGTTCCGAATCATTGCTATCTTTATCATCGTTACACTGTTCGAAAGAATTAGTGCTGCACATGCCAGCACATCACTCCCTGCGGCAACCGCACAACCTACTCCGCCTTTAAACATCCCGGCTTTACTACACCAGGCTCAGGTAGCAGCTGGCTATAACCCTTTTGTTTCCGCCGAGGTTGAATTTAGTGCGCTCATGACAGAGTTGACCCCGTACCGACCCGATATGAATATGGCAGAGCAGGAAACTTTCAGCTATTTACAGAGCCTGTTAGAAACTCAGCGTGGTGATATTGCTGATGCGGTGGCCAGATTAAAACCTTTAGCCCGAGAGGCACACAAGGTCGAACTGCAGTTTTATTCCATTCTGGCACTGATCCAAATTTACACCAGACAACGCGACTATTTTCAGGGGAGCTACTGGCTGGAATACCTAAACTACCTCGATGAAAAAATCACGACTCCTGAGCTTCGTGCGATTAGTTATCTGGTCACCGCAAGCACCCTGAATCAATTTGAACAATTTGAAGATGGTAAAAGACAGGCTGAGATTGCGTTACAGTATGCAACTAGCGCGGCGCAGAAATGCCGGGCCACTCGCTTGTACCTGGAAGCCAATTATTATTTGGGGGCAGCTACAGATACCAGCCGTCGGGCGTTAGGATTAACCGATTGTGCCAAAGCCGACGATAAACCTGACCTCGGCTTTATTCACTTGTATTCGAGCCTGTCCTACACCCTCGAGCACGACTACAACGGCGCCATGGCCTATCTTCGTTTGTACGAAAAACGCATTAATATGTCAGAATATCCTTGGCTTGCTGCTATGTATCACAGTGTGAAAGGACAAATAGCTTACCAGTTACAGGCTCGGGAACTGGCCCGGGATCATTTGCAGCAGGCGATTCAACTTGCAGACAATTTGGGCCAGATACTCCCTAAAATCGAAGCCCATAAAGCCCTCGCCCAACTGGCTGAAGATCGTCAGGATTACAAAGACGCGCTTAGACATCTCAAAGCTTGGGCCGAATCAGATAAGGTATACCTAAACGAAGTTGCTGTGCGCGAGCTGGCAATCAACCGAGCCCGCTTTGAATCACTTGCTGCCCAGCGAGAAATTAATGAGTTAAATCAGGAAAATACACTGTTAAAAGTGCAGCGACAGCTCACGGATCAAAAGCTCAATAATGATCGCCTGCTGTTTGCTTGTCTGTTACTGAGTTTATTATTGTTGTTGCGTTGGGCGGTAGGCACAAGACGCTATCAAAAACGTTTGGAAATACAGGCGCAGACAGATGAATTGACGCAATTAGCCAATCGTCACCATTTTAATTTTCAGGCGAAGCATACCCTACGTTACTGCCAGCAGAATAGTCGGTCACTGTGTCTGATTTTGCTGGATGTCGATCGCTTCAAGCAGGTTAACGACAACTATGGTCACCCAACAGGAGACTGGGTATTAAAGATGGTTGCAACAGAAATCCGCCGTCATTGTCGAGATAACGACCTGGTTGCTCGAATTGGCGGTGAAGAATTTGCTATTTTACTGGCCGGCTGTGAGTTACCCAAAGCACTGGAAATTGCAGAACGATGCCGAGTTGGCCTGACTCAAATCAATACCAGCGCAAGTGGTCATGACTTCAGCATTAGTGCCAGCTTTGGGGTTACCAGCAGCACAACCAGCCGTTTTCAATTAGATGGCGTGCTAAAACAAGCGGATGTGGCGCTATATAAAGCGAAAGAAGATGGCCGCAATCAAGTTGCCGAATTTACCGCAGATATGAATAAAAACACCGCCTGAAGGCGGTGTTTTTATTCAAAACTTAATGATGGTGGTGACCACCTGGCCCATGAGCGTGGCCGTGGGAAATCTCTTCTTCCGTAGCATCACGTACATCAACCACTTCAAAATCGAACTTCAGTGTTTTACCGGCAAATGGATGGTTAAGATCGACCGTCGCCATAAACTTACCCACTTTTAATACCGTAACCTGACGCTGACCGTGATCCGTATTAACGACAGCAACCATACCAGGCTTCCAAACTTTGGCGCCCATCAGGTGCTTAACGGAAACGCGCTGTTCAGCACCTTCCTGAATTTCGCCAAACGTGTCTGCGGCAGCAAGCTCGACGCTGAAGCTATCGCCAGCGGCTTTGCCTTCTAATGACTTTTCAATACCTGGCATCATGCCATCATGGCCATGCAGATAGGCGACTGGCTCACCGCCTTTGTTACTATCTAACTCCGTACCATCCAGATCAGTGATGGTGTAGTACATCTGCACAACTTTATCTTTAGTAATCATAATTTAGCTCTTACTTATCTTAGAATGACCGCCTTAGGCGGCTTCGATCACGCTGTAACTGTGTTCAATCGGGCAGTGTTTGCCCAGCATCAATGACACAGAACAATATTTTTCCATCGACAAATCCACTGCGCGCTGCACATGCTTTTCACTCAGTCCCTTGCCTGTCACTTCAAAATGCAGATGGATTCGGGTAAATACTCTGGGGGTAGTTTCCGCTCTGTCGGCATCTATTTTAACCTGGCAATCCGTCACGTCCTGACGCGCCTTTTCCAGAATAGAAACAACATCAATACTGCTGCAACCACCGGCAGCCAGCAAAACCAATTCCATTGGTGTCGGGCCGTTTTGGCCACCACATCCATCCATTGTCAGGGTATGCCCAGTCTCGGACGTGCCTTCCAACGTTAGATTTTCTTTCCATTTTACGCTTGCTTGCATCTCAACCTCAGTAGATAGCATTCAAATTTTAGCGGCACGTTACTCTTCATCCGCGCCATTGACAATAGTGGAAATCTGATAAAGCCGTTTAACTGCCAGATAATTAATCGATCCTTTTGGATAACGCCCTTTGACGTTCAGTTCTCCGGCATCTTTCCCCATTAACAGGGTTAACGCTTCATCAACGGTGTCCACTGCGTAAATATGAAATTTGCCTTCTTTTACTGCACTGATGACCTCTTTATCGAGCATTAGATTAATTTGGTTTGACTTAGGGATCACTACCCCTTGTTCACCGTTTAATCCACGATGCTGACAAACTTTGAAGAACCCTTCGATTTTTTCATTTACCCCGCCGACAGACTGAACCTGGCCGTACTGGTTGATAGAGCCGGTAATCGCAAGTGACTGAGATACGGGTACTCCCGTCAGTGCCGAAATAAGCGCAACCAATTCACCTAACGATGCGCTATCGCCATCGATATGCCCATAAGACTGTTCAAGCGCGATATTCGCTGACAGGGTAAGCGGAAATTCCTGAGCATATTTGTAGCCAAGGTAACCATTTAACAACATCACCCCTTTTGAGTGAATTGACTGTCCCAGTTCTACTTCGCGTTCAATGTCAACGACGCCATTGGCGCCAGCATACACAGTGGAGCTAATACGTGCAGGCGTGCCAAATACACTATCGCCCACTTCTAACACGGTCAGACCGTTCACTTTACCGACCGCCACTCCTTCGGTAGTGATCAGGATTTGCCCTTGCTTAATATCATCAAGCAACGCCTGACTCACTCGCCCGGAACGACGGGTTTTCGCTTCCAGAGCTTGCTCCAGATGCTGTAACTTCAATTCCTGACTGAATTGCTGCGAGGCAAAAAACATTGCTTCATTCAGCAGTTCAAGTACGTCGGCAAAACGTGCCGACAAACTCTGCTGATGTTCCGCCAGACGCAGACTGTATTCCACCAGACGATACATGGCTTTCGGCTCAATTGGCGGTAATCCCACTTGCTGAATATGGCCTTTAATACGACTAACAAAATCGCGCAAATGGTCGTTGGTTAAGGGGATTTCATGGTCAAAATCTACCAACACCCGAAACAGTTCGTAAAACTCTTCATCGTAGTCCTGCAGGCTGTAATACAACTCTCTAGAACCCAGTAAGACCACCTTAACATTCACCGGCATTTGTTGTGGTGACAGCATAATCGAGTTCACCATACCCACATCATGCTGGGGTAAATCCATTTTCAATTCGCTGGACTTAAGCACCAGCTTGAGACTTTCCCACACATAAGGTTGCTGAATCACTTTGTCCATATCCAGCAACAGATAGCCGCCATTGGCACGATGCAATGCGCCTGGGCGAATCATGCGATAGTTGGTAAATACCGCGCCGGAAAGGTTTGAATACTCAATACGGCCAAACAAGTTCTGATGGGTGGGATTCGGTTCATATACAACAGGTGCACCCGCAGCTAATTCGTGGGCAACCAGAACATTGGGAAGATACGTTTCTTCCAGCAGTGTGCGCTTGTCGTAATCTTCCTGTTTGTCGTCTTTGCTGTCTTGCGCCAACTCCTCGACCACAGTATCAATTAAATGCGGCTTTAACTGACGTAGAAATTTAAGTACCCCTAAGTCACCGGCATACTTATGCTCGAGTTCTTTCAGTAACGGGCGAATTCCCTGCTCGACAGTTTCCTGTTTTAACTGGCGCAGTTTTTCAGATGACTGGCGTTTCCATTGCGGCAGTTCGATCAAAGCTTCGGCTAAATGTGTTTCCAGATCATTGATCAGACTGTAGAAGTGCTGGCGCTGGTCGTCGCTAAGTTTGGCAAACTCTGCATCGGTAATTGGCTCACCTTTGACAATTGGCGAAAAGCTAATGGCACCATTATCTTCATATAATGCCACCTTTTTGCTTTGGGCAATCTTTTCGACCTGATCAATGGCCGTTTGATAACGGCGGTCAAACTCTCTGCTGATTGCCGCTTTGCGCCTTTGATACCCCGGGTTATCAAAAGCGGCCGGAAAGGTATCCAGAATTTCGTCGAGTAAACTGCTGACATCTTTATTCAGATGTTTACTTTCTCCGGGTGCAAGGCGCAATAAAAAAGGTTCGCGTTCTTCATCGAAATTATTGATATAGCACCAGTCATCTGGTGTTTTGCGCTTGGCCACATGGCGGGAGATATAATCTTTTACCAGCGTAAAACGCCCTGTAGCCTGTTCACCCATGACATACAGGTTATAGCCTTTTGCCTCAATACCCAGACCAAAATCTAACGCTTCTCTGGCGCGGTCCTGACCAACGAAACTGGCTAACGGAGAATTGTCATCTTTAAGCACCTGATTGATGATACGACGACTAGGCTTGGCGGAAAGTTGTTGCACCGTCAGTGCAAATTGTTTTTGCATGGAATTCTTTTCTGATTTTTATCAATTAGTGCAGGAAGTAAATCTCAGGAAAGCTTGATGAAAATATTGTGCATTTTCTCGCTTTCTCTCCCTGATTACGCATCAAATGACCGATAAAACCGGCGTCCGGTCTGGCGACCGTGCATAGGGCCTATTATGAGGTTAATTAATATGATGTAAACCGAAATTACGCAAGAGCTGTGTCTGGCTGTTGTTAAAATGAAAGTGCTAGCCATCGCATCCGAATGCAGGCTGGTTTATCGAATAAGCTCACCAGTTATCAGGTTTCTGGATTATCGATACGCACAAAGTCCGTTCCTCCGCACTGCATGCAAGGCGCTATCGTCTCAACAAAGGTCACATCATGAATATGACCGCACAGGGTGCAATTTAATCGCCCCAAGGCGATAAGTTCGCCGGCCTTATAAATACCGTTATGCGTGAGATCTTGCTGCATTTCAAACAGTGCTAACTGGTTCTTATCTGACAATGTCGCCAGAGTTTGCCACAGCCGAAATTTAGCCCCCTGCCACCAGGGAGAATTATCCATATCCTGCTGTAGCTGTTGACTGGCCGCTTGAAAATCCCGCATTAAAAAGCGTTCGAACTGCAGCATTTCATCTTTGCCTAAATCCGTTGCGGCACGAATGTACGCTTTACCCTTTTCAACCACATCCATTAAATCCAACACATCCTGATGCACTGATGCTTCGATCCATGCCTGAATCTGGCCCAGGATTGCCTGATAATCATGTCGAGATTTACCCATCATTACTCCTGACTGGTTCGAACAACTACGCCCTGCTATCGTTTAAATTATAGTCACACAGAAAATTAAGGCCTTTCATATGCCTAAATTATCAGCAAACCTGCTGCACAAATACCTGCCTGACTATTGTGACCTTATGGATTGCTAAGGTATTCTAAGAGGTTGTAATTATAAATTTTTAACATCGCGGAATACCTCATTGATGGCTGACAATCAGTATAATCCCCAGCAAATTGAAAAAGATGTTCAATCCCACTGGGAAGCACAGCAAAGTTTTAAGGCGGTTGAAGACGCCAACAAAGAAAAATTCTACTGCCTGTCCATGTTTCCTTATCCAAGCGGACGCTTGCACATGGGCCATGTACGTAACTACACCATCGGCGATGTGATCAGCCGTTTCCAGCGTATGCAAGGCAAAAACGTGTTACAGCCTATGGGTTGGGATGCTTTTGGTTTACCTGCTGAAAATGCGGCTATCAGCAACAAAACTGCACCAGCCAAGTGGACTTATTCAAACATTGAGTACATGAAACAGCAATTGCGTTCTCTGGGCTTTGGTTATGATTGGGACCGCGAAGTTGCGACGTGCAAAAAAGAATACTATCGCTGGGAACAGTGGTTCTTTACCCGCCTGTTTGAAAAAGGCCTGGTATACAAGAAAAACAGTACCGTAAACTGGGACCCGGTTGACCAAACCGTTTTGGCTAACGAACAGGTTATCGACGGCCGCGGTTGGCGCTCAGGCGCCATTGTTGAGCAAAAAGAAATTCCTCAGTGGTTTATCAAAATCACTGACTACGCCGACGAACTATTGAAAGACCTTGATACTCTGGACGAATGGCCAGAGCAAGTGCGAGCGATGCAGAAAAACTGGATTGGTAAATCCGAGGGAGTAGAAATCACCTTTAATCTTCCAGCGCCAGTTGCCGGCCTGGAAAGCTTCGACGTCTACACTACTCGTCCTGATACTTTGATGGGCGTGACTTACGTCGGTATTGCCGCCCAGCACCCTCTGGCACTGCATGCAGCCAAGTCTAACCCTGAGTTAGCAGCCTTTATCGACGAATGCAAAAACACCAAAGTGGCCGAAGCTGAAATGGCCACCATGGAGAAAAAAGGTTTCGCCACTGGCCTGACAGTCGTACATCCATTAACTGGCGAAGAAGTGCCGGTATGGGTGGCTAACTTTGTATTAATGGATTATGGCTCAGGCGCAGTAATGGCAGTACCAGGTCACGATCAGCGAGACTGGGAATTTGCCACTAAATACGGTTTGAACATTAAACAGGTGATTGCGGCCAACGAAGGTGACGAACTGGATTTGAGCAAATCTGCCTACACAGAAAAAGGTCAGCTGATCAATTCTGGTAAGTTCGACGGCCTGTCATTCCAGGATGCGTTTAACCAAATCGCCGGTGAACTGGAAGCTCAGGGCAAAGGCAAAAAGACAGTTAACTTCCGTCTGCGTGACTGGGGCGTGTCCCGTCAGCGTTACTGGGGTGCTCCCATCCCAATGCTGAATCTGGCCAACGGTGAGTCTGTACCCGTGCCTGCTGACCGTTTACCGGTAGAGCTGCCTGAAGATGTTGAGATGGATGGCGTAATCTCTCCCATTAAAGCCGATCCAGAGTGGGCCAAAACCACCTATAACGGTGAAGAAGCCCTGCGCGAAACAGATACTTTCGATACCTTTATGGAATCTTCCTGGTATTACGCACGTTACTGTTCTGCACAAAACGATCAAGCCATGTTGGATCCCGCCCAGGCAAACTACTGGTTACCGGTAGACCAGTATATTGGTGGTATCGAGCATGCGATTTTGCACCTGTTGTACTCTCGTTTCTTCCACAAGTTGCTGCGTGACGAAGGTTTGGTTAACTCTGATGAACCGTTTAAACGCTTACTGTGTCAGGGCATGGTATTAGCAGACTGCTATTACCGCGAAGACGAAAGCGGCAAGAAAACCTGGTTCTCGCCATCAGATGTCACCACAGAAAAGGACGAAAAAGGCCGTATCGTTAAAGCTATTTTGGCCAGTGACGGTGAAGAAGTGCTGCATGGCGGCATGATAAAAATGTCCAAGTCGAAAAATAACGGTATCGATCCGCAACAGGTTATCGACCAGTACGGTGCAGATACCATTCGTTTGTTCACTATGTTCGCGGCGCCACCAGAGCAAACTTTGGAATGGGTTGAATCAGGTGTTGAAGGGGCCAACCGTTTCCTTAAACGAGTATGGAAACTGGTCCACGAACATTTAGCGCTGGGTGATGCACCTGCTCTGGACACAGCCAGCCTGACCAACGACCAGAAAACCCTGCGTCGCGAAGTACACAAGACCATTGCCAAAGTCAGCGATGATGTTGGCCGTCGCCAAACGTTCAATACAGCCATTGCTGCGGTTATGGAATTGCTGAACCACCTGCAAAAGGCACCACAGACATCAGCAAACGACATTGCCCTGATGCGCGAAGCCCTGACCAATGTTGTGCTGTTGTTGAACCCAATCACCCCGCACATTTGTCACACGTTGTGGCTGGCATTGGGCAACACCACTGACATTGAACGCACGCCTTGGCCAGTAGCGGATGAAGCCGCCTTGGTTGAAGATGTAAAGCTGATCATCGTTCAGGTAAACGGTAAGCTGCGCGCCAAAATCACAGTTGCCGCTGATGCCAGCGAAGATAGCGTCAAAGCAGACGCGTTGGCGCACGAAAACGTGCTGCAGTTCACTGAAGGTAAAAACGTGCGTAAAGTCATCTATGTACCAGGTAAGCTGGTAAACATAGTTGCAAACTAACGATGAAAGGGATTAAACACCTACTTCGTTGCGGTCTGTTAGGCGCCCTTGTGGCGCTTAACGGCTGCGGCTTTGCGTTGCGTGGTGATTATCAGCTACCGGATGGCATCAATAAGGTTGTGCTAACCAGTACCCAGAATCACTCACTTCTGAAGCGAGCCCTTAAAGAACGTTTGCAAATCAATCACATTAATGTGGCAGATAAATCCTCTGAAACCGATGCATCTGGTGATGTGCTATATCTGCACGTCATGCCGGATCAACTGGACCGTCGACTACTTTCCGTCTTTAGCACTGGTCAGGTAGCTGAGTACGAATTATCTTACCATGTAAGCTACTACACCCAATTACCGGGCGAGAAGGCTCGCGAGGCAGAATTCGTCGTAATGCGAGAATATCAGGATGACCCTGATGCTGTACTGGCAAAGTCGAAAGAGCTTGAATTGATTCTGACTGAAATGCGTCAATTGGCCGTCAACCGTATCCTGCGTCAGCTTGCCAGCCCGCATACCAATCCAGATAATAAAAAGTAGTTCAAGTTACGCCCATGCAAATTTACCCTAACCGCTTTGCCGAACATCTCGCGAAAGGGCTGAGTCAGGTTTACTTGGTGTTTGGCGATGAACCCCAACAAAAGCTGGATATCATTAATCAGCTAAGGGACGTCGCAAAGTCTCAGGGATTTGATGAACGTCAATCCCTGGTAGCAGATGGTCAGTTCCAGTGGTCAGCTCTGTTAGATGCCGCCCAGTCGCTGTCACTGTTTAGCAGTCGACGTCTCATCGAACTGGAACTCCCCGAAGCCAAACCGGGGCGTGAAGGGAGTCAAATGCTAACCGATCTGGCAGCGCAAGCAGATCCAGATACCCTGTTAGTGCTCCACGGTCCCAGAGCAGCCAAAGACGTTCAAAATTCAAAATGGTTTAAAGCATTGGAAAAACGGGGTATTTACTGTCCTTGTTATCCCCTGGAAGGCCGTCAGCTCAATCAATGGCTTGCCCAACAGGCACAACAACTGGGTGTGCGTATTGATGCCAATGGCATTCAAAGTCTGGCGGACCTGAGTGAAGGTAATTTACTCGCAGCAAAGCAAGAAATCGAAAAACTGGCCCTGCTCTATCCTCATCAGTCAGTGAGTCAGGCTGACGTCGAAAAGGCCGTTGTCGACCAGTCTCGCTTCAATGTATTTCAGCTCGTTGATGTATTGCTTGCCGGTGATGCACAAAAAGCAGTGAAGATGTTATATCGCCTCGAAAGCGAAGGGATTGCCGAAAACATCGTTTTATGGGCATTAACACGCGAATGGCACACCCTGACCAACCTCCAATTTGACCTGGCCCAGCGCCAGCCGATTAAGTGGATGCAGTATCGTATTTTTGGCAATCGTCAGGGCCTCTATCAACAGGCGTTACAACGCTTATCGCCAAAGCAGTTAGGCGACATTGAGATAGCGTTAGCAAAAGTCGATTCGTTAATCAAACAGGGACAAATACAGCGGCCTTTCATTGCCCTGTGTCATTTGTGTTTGTTGTTTATCCCAATGCCAATCCATCCGCTGGAACTGGCATGACCGACCAGCACCCCAACCTTTACGGCATTTTTGGTGGCACGTTTGACCCCATTCATATGGGCCATATCACCCCCCTTTTGCAGGCTGCCAAGCAAACCGGGATCTCACCTATCGCCTTAATGCCCTGCCACATCCCGCCCCATAAAGCGGAGCCCAACGTTAGCGCATTACATCGAATCACAATGCTAAAGCAGGTGTGTCAGCGTTATCCTGAGTTTCAGCTCGATGTTCGCGAGTTACAACGCGACAAACCGTCATACACAGTAGAGACTCTGCAAGAAATGAAACATGAACAGCCAGAACGAAATCTGGCATTTTTCATGGGTATGGATTCATTTTTATCTTTGCCAAGCTGGCATCAATGGCGTCGTTTATTTGACCTTTGCCATATCATCGTATGTCACCGCGGTGGCTATAACGCGTCACCCGAATTTCCCGCGTCTCTGGCCCAGATTTGCGAAGGACGAATGACAGACGATCCCAACACGCTCTATCAATGCGCACATGGCAAAGTGTTTATCGCAAAGACCGATGCACTGGCAATATCATCAACGGAAATTCGCGATTGTTTAAAGACTGGGCAATTTCCGGCGAAATTACTGCCAGTCGAGGTTTTACGGTATATCCAGGCCAATCAGTTATACCTGAATTAAGGGAAATTCTGATAAACTTAAACTAATGGCTAACTGTGTTAAGGAGCCCCTTTGCAACACGAACAACTCAAACAATTTGTTATTGAGAAAATTGAAGATTTAAAAGGCCGCGACATTGTCGAGCTGGATGTAAAAGGCAAATCAAGCATTACAGACACTATGCTGGTGTGCTCAGGAAATTCAAAACGTCACGTCACCTCTATCGCCGAGAATGTGGTTAGCGAAGTGAAACATGCAGGTATGCCACCACTTAGCGTTGAAGGCCAGGATACGGGCGAATGGGTATTGGTAGATTTAGGTGACATCATTGTGCATGTCATGCAAGATGAAGCCAGAGACTTCTATCAGTTAGAAAAACTTTGGGGCTAAGTTAAGCAGTTTTATGCGTATTCAACTCATCGCCGTTGGTACCAAGATGCCAGCATGGGTAGAACAGGGATATCAGGAATATGCTCGCCGTTTTCCCTCTGAGATGCCACTACAACTCATCGAGATCCCCGCAGGAAAGCGGGGCAAAAACGCCGATATAAAACGCATCCTGCACAAAGAGGGTGAACTTACTCTGGCTGCAATTCCTAAAGGAAATCGCATCGTTTGTCTTGAAGTGCTGGGTAAACCCTGGGATACACCGCAGCTAGCCAAGCAAATGCAGGACTGGCAACAAGATGGCCGGGACGTCAGCTTGTTAATTGGCGGCCCAGAAGGTCTGGCACCGGAATGTGTTGCTGCGGCTCACCAAAAATGGTCACTCTCAGCGTTGACCCTGCCCCATCCGCTGGTCAGAATCGTAGTGGCAGAAAGCCTTTACCGCGCCCATTCACTGAATATTAATCATCCGTACCACAGGGAATAGTTTTGCCAAGGAAACGCGTTACGATAAGGGACCATAGTGCCGAAGCGAATCTATTCGCTCGTCGTGCTGTTATCGCGTTAATTTTTGCCGCCATCATGCTGTCGATGGTCGTCAGTAATCTGCACTATTTGCAGGTTACCCGCTATGACGATTACCAAACCCGCTCAAATGGCAACCGCATTAAGATTCTGCCTGTTGCGCCCAACCGCGGACTAATTTACGACAGGAACGGCACGCTTTTGGCCGAAAACCGCGCCGTATATACACTCGAAATTATTCCCGAGCAGGTCAAAAAACTCGATGACACACTAGCACGACTGGCCGATTTGCTCAGTATCGATGAAGACGATATCACCGAGTTCCATAAAGAGCTTAAACGTCATCGCCGTTTCAAGCCTGTCGCCTTGCTTAACAATATGCCCCATGATCAGGTAGCACTGTTTGAAGCCCACCGCTATCAATTCCCCGGTGTTTCCGTTGAGGCCCGTTTAAGCCGCTTTTACCCCTATGCCGATATCCTTACCCATGTATTAGGTTATGTTGGTCGCATCACCCGTAAAGATCTGCAAAAACTGGATGAAGCCGGTTTATCAGCAACCTATGCCGCAACCCACGATATCGGCAAATTAGGCATTGAAAAATATCACGAAGAGAAACTGCATGGTGACGTTGGCTATCAGGAAGTAGAAGTCAACAGCCAGGGCCGGATCATCCGGACGCTCAGCTTTACACCGCCAACGCCGGGCCAGGATATCGTGCTGAATATAGATATTCGTTTGCAACAGGAAGCCCATCGAATTTTGGCGGGTAAGCGCGGCTCAGTGGTGATGCTGGACAATCGCACTGGCGGTGTTTTAGCCCTTTATAGTAACCCAAGTTACGACCCTAACCTGTTTGTACATGGCATTAGCAGCAAAAATTATCGTAAGCTGCTAAGCGACCCGGATAACCCGCTTTTCAACCGCGCGACTCAGGGTCAATATCCACCTGCATCAACAATTAAACCGCTGTTAGCATTAATTGGTCTGGATGAGGGTGTCGTCACACCCCAAACCCGGGTTTTTGACCGCGGCACATATCAGCTAAACAACGTAGAACACGTTTGGCGTGACTATATTCCCTGGGGACATGGCTGGGTAGATATGAGCCGTGCCATTGAGGTGTCATGCGATACGTTTTTCTATGACCTGGCCTACCGGCTCGGTATTGACCGCATTAGCGATGCCATGCGTGAGTTTGGGTTTGGTGACTTTACCGGTGTGGATCTGTACGAAGAATCTGATGCGAATATGCCCAGCCGAGGATGGAAAAAGGCCCGTTATAATCAGCCCTGGTATATTGGTGATACTATCTCTGTCGGTATCGGACAGAGTTACTGGACAGCCACGCCATTGCAGTTAGCGCAGGCAATTTCAACCCTGGTAAATCATGGTTCACGCTACATTCCACAAATCATTAAAGGCCAGTTAATCGAAGGTGAAGTGGTAGATGAACCTGCCAAAGAGCTTCCCCCGATGACGATCAAACATGCCGATAACTGGGAAGTTATCCTGGACGCAATGCGCAATGTGGTTTCCAGCACGCATGGTACTGCACATAAAGCATTTAAAGATGCCACCTATACATCTGGCGGAAAAACCGGCACAGCGCAAGTCGTGGGAATTGCCCAGGGTGAAGAGTATGACGCTGAGAAACTGGCCGAGCACTTGCGTGATAACGCCATGTATGTCGGCTTTGCGCCAGCCAACCATCCACAAATTACCATTGCCGTAGCCTTGGAAAACGCCGGTGGTGGTGGCTCTAATGCGGCCCCGGTCGCCAAGCTGATGATGGATAAATATTTTCAGTTACAACAGCAGGACGACGAAGCTAAGTTTGCGACCCTGCCGGATGTGATCAAACCAATGGCGGGAAAATAAGCCTATGCTCACCGCTAAAATTAGCAAAGATAAACTGGATCCAAATAAACGCAGCCTGCTGCAAATGATCCATGTCGACGGCTGGCTATTACTTGGCCTGCTGGTTCTGATGGGCGTCGGCCTGATTACTATTTATTCTGCCGGTGGCCAGGACTGGCATTTAATTCAACGCCAGCTGATTCGTTTGGGTGTGGCCACCATCGTGATGCTGGCTGTCGCACAAATTCCAGTGCTGGCATTACGTCGCTTATCTATCTATTTCTATGGTATTGGCGTTTTAATGCTGATTGCGGTACTTGCCGTTGGTGATGTGGGCAAAGGGGCGCAAAGATGGCTGGATTTGGGCTTTGTCCGTTTTCAACCGTCTGAAATACTGAAACTGGCAGTGCCCATGGTGGTTGCCTGGTACATCAGCCGTTTTAATTTGCCACCAAAATTACCACAAACCTTTGCCGGTTTTATTCTGGCAGCGATCCCTACCCTGTTAATTGCGAAACAGCCAGATTTAGGTACGTCGCTGTTAATCGCCAGTTCAGGTGTATTCGCTATCTTCTTAGCCGGCATGAGCTGGAAACTGATTGGCGCTGTCACTGTCGCCGTCTCGGGATTTACTCCTATCATGTGGTTTTTCCTGATGCAGGATTACCAGAAGCAGCGGGTTCTCACCTTTTTGAATCCAGAAAGTGATCCATTAGGCGCGGGCTATCACATTATTCAGTCACAAATTGCCATCGGCTCAGGCGGATTACAAGGCAAAGGCTGGCTGCAAGGTACCCAGTCTCAGCTGGAGTTTTTGCCCGAACGCCACACGGATTTCATCTTCGCGGTTTTCAGTGAAGAATTTGGCTTTTTTGGTGTACTCGGATTGCTGGCTATTTACTCCTACATTGTTGTAAGAGGCATGATCATAGCCATCAATAGCCAGGATGCCTTCAGTAAGTTATTGGCAGGGGCCATTACCCTGACCTTTTTTGTCTATGTTTTTGTCAATATGGGCATGGTATCCGGCATCTTACCCGTAGTGGGTGTTCCACTGCCTCTGGTAAGTTACGGCGGCACCTCTATGGTGACCCTGATGGCTGGATTCGGAATTTTAATGGCAATTAGCACGCAAAAACGTTTGATGTCGCGTAGCTGATTGTCCTGCAACGGAGAGTCTTGAATGCATCGAAAGCTTGCTTTGGCCACTGGCTTGTTATTTTCTGCCAATCTATTTGCTGCGCCGTCACCTGAAGAGTTGAAGGCGATGTTTATAAAAGAAGTGAGTCAAGACCAGGGCCTGACAGCCGACGCAGTAAAAGGCATTCTTGATCAAGCCGAAAAAAATCAACAAGTATTAGACGCCATTGCCCGCCCCTGGGAAGCCAAACCCTGGTATCAGTATCGCCCCATCTTTTTGACCGATGAGCGCATCGAGAAAGGTGTGGCATTCTGGAAAGAAAATCAGGAATTGCTTGCGAAGGCGGAACAACAGACGGGTGTCCCAGCCAAAATCATTGTCGCCATTTTAGGGGTTGAAACGTATTACGGTACTCGTCAGGGCAATTACCGCGTGCTGGATAGCCTCTATTCGCTGGGGTTTTACTACCCTCCACGCGCGACATTTTTCCGTAAACAATTGGCTGAATTTATTCGTCTGACTGAGCAGGAGAAATTAGACCTCACCGGTCTGAAAGGCTCTTACGCCGGGGCAATGGGGTATGGTCAGTTTATTCCCTCCAGTTATCTGCATTACGCCATTGATTTTGACGGCGACAAGGTCCGCGATTTGTTTAGCAGCAAGGCCGATGCGATTGGCAGTATTGGCAACTATCTGCAAAAGAATGGATGGAAAACCGGTGAAGAGATTGCGTTTCCTGCCACACTGACATCCGTTCAGGCAAAGCAATTTGTGCGGGAAAAGCTCGAATATCAGGAAGACTGGCAAACCCTATCCGAAGCAGGGGTCAGCCTAAGCACAAATAGAAATGTTGCGCCGTCAGCAAAAGCAAAATTACTTGCATTTGAACAGCAAAGCAGCGAAGAATATTGGCTGGGACTGGAAAACTTTTATGTGATCACCCGCTATAACCATAGCCCGCTTTACGCTATGGCAGTGTTTCAATTAGCACAGGCGATCACAGAAAAAATGGGATCATGAAAGCAGCGTACTTTCTCTTTTTTAGCAGCGTCATTTTATGCTTAACGGCCTGTACCACATCAGGCCGTTACAGTATGCGTCACGATGCTGCGCCGAGCGTGCATCCTGAGCAGCTCAATACCGATGACGCTGAACCTAAATTTGAGCCGTACGCGCCCGCAAATCTAAAGCCTTATACGGTATTAGGCAAAAACTACACCCCTCTTAATAGTGCCAAAGGGTACACAGAAACGGGAACCGCGTCCTGGTATGGGCAAAAATTCCATGGACACTTAACCTCCAATGGCGAAATTTATGATATGTACGCCATGACGGCAGCCCACAAAACTCTGCCGTTGCCATCCTTTGTGAAAGTGACAAACCTCGACAACAACAAAACCGCCATTGTCCGCGTGAATGACCGTGGACCGTTTCACGGCGGCAGGATCATCGATTTATCTTATGCAGCCGCACGTAAATTAGGGGTACTGGCCACCGGCACAGCGCCCGTGAAACTCGAGTCGGTTTACGTCGATGAAGAGGGTTTGGTAAGCATTGGCAATCAGCCGGCACGTCAACCTGAAATGGCTCAGATTACCAATACCATATCGCCCGCACCTTCCGTGTTAGCGACATTACCAGCCGCCCAAAAGGCCGCGGACGCGCTTTATATTCAAGTTATTGCGTCTCAAAATGGCGAAAAAATTCAGCAGCTAGCCGATGGTTTGGCTGCACTTTATCAGGTACCGACGTCGGTACCCAACGACAATGGCGTATATCGTTTGCGCTTAGGTCCAATAAAAGATGAGCTGGACGCCAGCGTTCTCTTACAGGAATTACAAAATAATGGTTACGAAAACGCCTATAAGGTGTATTTGAGCCAATAAATCTGAACCTTTTGGCGCCTCAAGTCGTCTATGTTCGGCAGAAGTCTTTATTTTTGCTGTGAATGCAGCAAATCCAAGAGGAAAAATGCTATATTGTCGACGTTTTTGACCGTAAGGTCATCACAGTCGATATTGTTTGATTAACCATAAAAAACACCATGGTAGGGTAATGCGAAAATACACAAACCGACTCCTTTCCTGGGCAGGCGCAGTCAGCCTGACCGTAAGCTCCGTGACAGCAACAGCCGCAGTGGTCATCCCTCCACCACCCAGCATTGCTGCGAAAGGTTTTGTCCTGATGGACTACAATACTGGCCACGTGATTGCTGAGCAAAATGCCGATATCCAGCTGCCTCCTGCGAGTTTAACGAAGATGATGACCAGCTATGTCATCGGCATGGAATTAAAGTCAGGAAACATCAAAGACACCGACCTGGTTACCGTATCTGAGAATGCATGGGCTAAAAACTTCCCAGATTCATCCAAGATGTTTATCGAAGTCGGTAAGCAAATTCCGGTACATGAGTTGAATCGCGGTATCATCATCCAGTCAGGTAACGATGCCTGCGTAGCTATGGCTGAGTACATTGCCGGCAGCGAAGATGCCTTTGCCAGCATGATGAATGCTCATGCTGAACGTCTGGGCATGACCGGGACTCACTTTGTAAACAGTCACGGTCTGAATGACCCAGATCATTACTCAACGCCACGTGATATGGCGACGTTAGGTAGCCATCTGATTACAGATGTACCCAACGAATACAAAATCTACAGCGAAAAAGAATTCACCTACAACGACATTAAGCAATACAACCGCAATGCCTTGTTGTGGGATAAAAGCATGAATGTTGATGGAATCAAAACCGGTCACACCTCTGATGCGGGCTACAGCCTGGTGTCTTCTGCAACTCAGGGCGATATGCGCTTGATTGCTGTGGTAATGGGAACAGATTCAGAACGGGCACGTAAAGTAGAAAGCAAAAAGCTGCTGAAATATGGCTTCCGTTTCTATGAAACCGTGACACCATACAAAGCCGGAGACAGCTTCGTGTCGCACCGCATATTTATGGGCGATAAAGAGACGGTTGACCTGGGTATTATGAACGATGTGTCACTGACCATTCCTCGTGGTCAGGCTAAAAACCTGAAAGCCAACTTCAAATTGGATAAGAAACTTGAAGCTCCGTTGGCAAAGGGTGAAGTCGTCGGTACTTTGTATCTGCAGCTCGAAGGTGAAGATGTAGCAGAATATCCACTGGTTACCCTGCAGGAAGTGCAGGAAGGTAGCTTCATCGACCGTGCTATTGACTATATCAAGTTAAAATTAGGCTTTGAAAGCTAACAGAAACAGCGTCAGGGGCAGAAGTTTGGTATACTCTGCCCCATTTCTTATCAGTAGTAGAGACGCATCATGGAAACTCGCTTCGACGAATTATTAGAATTCCCTTGTTTTCAAACATTTAAAGTACTTGGTGTTGCCGATGTGCAATTGCCTGATGACGTTGTAGGCTGTCTGCAACAACATGCGCCAGGCGACTACAACCCAAGCATCAAACCCAGCCCAAAGGGTAATTACCATTCCGTATCCGTCAGTGTTCGTGTCACTAGCAAAGAACATATGGAGCTAATTTATACTGAATTAGCCAAGCTAACGCTGGTACGTGTAGTAATATAACCCCGAGAACGGACGTCACCTTGAATAATCAGCCTCAACTTATTGTTCGACAGCTTGGCCGCCAGCCTTATTTACCCATTTGGCAAGCCATGCAGACCTTCACTAATGAACGGGATGACAATCAGATAGATGAAATTTGGTTGGTTGAGCATGATCCTGTATTTACCCAAGGTCAGGCTGGAAAAGCCGAACACGTATTATTGCCCGGTGATATTCCGGTGGTTCAGGTGGACCGAGGCGGCCAGGTAACGTACCACGGTCCAGGCCAGCAGATGATGTATATTCTTCTGGATATTCGCCGCCTAAAAATTGGCGTGCGGACACTGGTTACCGCACTTGAAGAGTGTGTCGTTAACAGCCTGAAATCATACGGCATTGACGCCTACCCCAAAGCCGATGCCCCTGGCGTTTATGTGGATGGAAAAAAAATCTGTTCCATCGGCCTGCGTATTCGCAGAGGCTGCTCGTTTCATGGGTTAGCGCTTAACGTTAATATGGACTTATCCCCTTTCCAGCGCATTAACCCATGTGGATATGCCGGGCTTGAAATGGTGGATTGTGCGCAACTGGACGGGCCTGAAAATCTGAGCATTGCAGGCAAAGAAGTAGTAGAACAGTTTTGTGCTTTGCTGGGTATTTCCAGTAAAGAGTTTAGAGAAGGTTTTGAATGAGTAACGCACGCACCAAGGCCGGAGTTAAACTCCGCGACGAAGACAAAGTACGCCATATTCCCGTCACTATCGTGCCAACTGAGCGCGAAGAGATGTTGCGTAAACCTGAGTGGATCAAAATCAAGCTGCCTCCCACCACAGAACGCATCGACCATATTAAGCAAACTCTGCGCAAAAATAACCTGCATTCAGTTTGTGAAGAAGCTAGCTGCCCTAACCTGGCAGAATGCTTTAACCATGGTACTGCGACCTTTATGATCCTTGGCGACATTTGTACCCGCCGTTGTCCCTTCTGCGATGTTGCCCACGGCAAGCCACTGCCGCCAAGTGCTGAGGAACCAGAAAAGCTGGCGAAAACCATTGCTGAAATGAAACTAAAGTATGTGGTTATCACGTCGGTAGACCGAGATGATTTGCGCGACGGTGGTGCGCAGCATTTTGTCGATTGTATCAAGGCAATCCGCGAACACAGCCCTTCAACGAAAATTGAAGTGTTAGTTCCTGATTTCCGTGGTCGTATGGATCGCGCGTTAGAGATCTTCCAGCAGGCTACACCAGATGTATTCAACCATAACCTAGAAACCATTCCTCGTCTGTATCGTGAATGTCGTCCGGGCGCCAACTATCAGTGGTCGCTGGATTTGCTGCGCAAATTTAAAGAACAACACCCAGAAATCCCAACCAAATCAGGCTTGATGATGGGTATGGGCGAAACCAATGACGAAATGGCGCAGGTGCTACACGATCTTCGTGCCCATAATGTCGATATGCTGACATTAGGCCAGTATTTGCAACCTAGCCGTCACCATTTCCCAGTAAAACGTTATGTACCGCCCGCGGAATTTGACGAACTGGGCCGCATCGCCAAAGAAATTGGCTTTAGTCACGCTGCGTGCGGTCCAATGGTACGCTCAAGCTACCATGCAGACCAACAGGCTGCCGGTGTAGAAGTTAAATAAGGCACTATTTATCTAAAACGCCCGCTTTATGCGGGCGTTTTTGTTTTTATGTAATGATTTATTCATGCTTGGCTAATGCGACGTATTAACTACGCAAAGCACAAATCCTTTAGTTATCAATATTTATCAAAATTAAACAAAACAAATTCGTAACACTTCGTAAAGTTAAAGTGACATAAATTGACTTTTCGTGTCAGCAAATACCGACATTTAGCCGAAATTTACGCCCACCCAAATCGCATTGAAGCTGTCTCGCTGGTAACATCAAAGGTTAGATTCGTTCCAGAATCAGATTAAAACCGATAACGAGAATAATAATTTCATGCAGCAACAATCCTTAAGAAAAAAATTTATTCTGATCGTCGGCGGGGCGATCAGCCTGTTACTGTTAGTGACAGCCATTATCGCAGTCAGCCATTTCAGTACAATGACACGGCAAAATATCGAAACAGAAATTACCAAACAGGTCGAGTATGAAGCTCAATCTGTGGCGAGTTTCTTTTCACGTTATGGCGCAGTGGCAAAAACCTTTGTTAATAACCCTTTTCTACAGAAGTTTTTCAGTCAGCATCATCAACGCGGCGCCCGCGACATTGAGAATCTGGATACCCTGACAGCCATGTTTAATGGTATCAGCGGTACCGATACCAATATCAAATCTGCATTTTTTGCATCCGCGAATACCGGTGAATACTTTTACGAACCCGGCCCTATTGGCGTAGATACGGAAGGTGAACACGCCTGGGATCCGGCATTTGGTTACTTCGCCAATAAACGCCCCTGGTTTCAGAGTGCCCTCGACCACGGCAATTTATATGTTTCCCCTCCTGCTGTTGACTCTCAGGATGGCTCTGTCTCTGCAGTGGTACAATCTCCTATTTATAAAGACGGCAAGTTAATTGGTGTCGGTGGCGTTGATATTCTCATCAGTACCATAGGTAAACGAGTTGACGATATTCACTATCACAATGAAGGCACGGCATTCCTGCTGGATGAAGAGCAAAACATCGTTTACTTCCCTGAGAAGCAAAAGTCTCTGGAGTTAAGCCAACCCTTTGCTGATTTTGATCAGCACTTCAGTGACACCAGTGGATTCCGAGCTCTTAGTCGCCAGATTGCCAGCACTGAAGAAGGCATGGTGAATGTCACCTGGAAAGGTGAGCAATATATCGCGGTATTTAAGCGCGCCAGTTTACGTGATCCGAAAATGGAGTGGACTCTGGGCATGCTTATCCCTCAGGCGCTCATCGATGCCCCCATCCATGACACCATTGTGACTTATGCTTTGGTGTCGTTGCTGATTATTCTGATCATTACGACCGTTACCTGGCTGGCAGTTACTCGCTTAACCCGTCCTTTAGTGACCTTACGTGAAGCCTTAACCGATATCGCCAGCGGCAGCGGCGATTTAACCAAACGACTGGCTGTGGAGAGCAGCGATGAGATTGGTCAGCTAGCTGAGCAATTTAACCTTTTCACCGATAAGCTACATCGCTTATTAAGCCAGGCAGCAGAAAATACCGAAGAAGTGGCCAAAGCTGCCGATCAGTTAAGGGATGTTTCCAGTAATACCAATCAGGAAATCCAGCAGGAACTGAGTCAGGTAGCGTCTGTGACAACAGCCGTGACAGAGATGGCTGCGACGGTGGTTGAAATCTCTCAAAATGCCTCGACAGCCAGCGATGCTGCCTCTGAAGTAGAAGCTCAGGTAGCACAGGGCGCAGAGCAGGCTAAAGAAGCCATGCGAGAAATCACCGGTTTATCTACCTCTATTAATCAGGCTGTAGAAGTGGTCAGCGGATTAAGCAAAGAATCTGAGAACATCGGTGCAGTGATTGATGTCATCACCAGTATTGCCGAACAAACTAACCTGTTAGCCCTGAATGCGGCGATAGAAGCGGCCCGGGCTGGCGAACAAGGTCGCGGATTTGCGGTAGTGGCGGATGAAGTTCGTTCACTGGCTAGCCGAACCCGCGAGTCCACAGATGATATCCTGCGCATGGTCGAGCGTTTACAGGCCATGGCCCGCCAAACTGACAGTGTAATGCAAGAAGGTCATGCTAAAACCCAACAGGGTGTTACCGTGACACAGCAAGTTTTGGACTCTCTGACCTCTATTCGAGAGTCTATTCGCACGGTACAAGAACAAAACAGCCATATTGCCGTCGCGACGGATCAACAAAAAGTTGCCGCAGAAAGCATCAATGAATCCATGGTCGCAATTACGGATTCCAGTGAAAGTACCGCCAGCCATGCTGATCAACTAGCCGGAGAAGCCTCGCGATTAAGCTCGGTGGCCAACACACTGAAAGGCGTGATCCGTCAGTTCAAACTGTAGATAGCCAAAACCAAGCCAACTTCGTTAATAAAAAAGCGGGCAATGCCCGCTTTTTTATTTGCTGTGTGTCAGAGCAATGATCCCCTGCTGACGTTTTTCCTGTACCTGCTGTATAAACGACCTGAGTGAGTTTACCGCCGACGGTTTACTCTCTTCTCTGCCCTGCCCCGGACACAAGTCAGCTGACTCATTTCCCAGACTGGTGAAAATCGTTATTTGACACGACTGGGCTGTCTCGAGTTGTTCCAGTACGTCAACCGGTACCACAATACTGTTCAGACTCTTCGTGTGAAACAGACGACTGTTCAAATTATAACGGCTGTTATCGAATACGGTTTGAGTGCCGGCTTTGTAATGATGGTCAGCGCCATCAATACTCAGTTCAAGCCCTTGAATTTCCATGTAAACAACACTGAATTCCGTTGACCGGGATTCATAGGCCAAGTCCAGGGCAACCAGCTCTGGCTTGGTGCTTGACCAGCGCGCGCCTAGTCGGACATCGTTTACCGTGTGTTGCTGCAGATCGGCATATAACCAGTCTGGGCTGACCGATACTACTGTGATACTGGGATGCGCCTGTTCTCGTACGGACACTTCCCCCGCTTTTACCACGTCGGGCATTTCACCGGGTGAAGAACTGCAACCTGCTAAAATTGCGCCACTAAGTACGAGCGACGCCAACATATTAAGATGTTTCATAGTCCACTACTTCCTTGTAGGCCAAAAGCACCTCTGCTTTTAACCCAAACCTCATACCGGAACAGACCATAACACCAATTGTAAAGATATGTAAATGCCATATACTTCCACCTTCTCACTAGATGCTGTATCCCTTAAGCATATTTCTTTCCAATTTTTACCAAAAAACGAACCAAACCCTTATTTAATAAGCAATTTATTGTTTTTTAAGAAAACTTATTGCAGCGATAAATTCATCAATTTGTGTAAATTAGAAACAAATTTACCACTTACAAAAAATTGACACTTGTATAGAGTAGTGTGAACAGCAGGGATTCCTTTTACTGACAAAAAACAGGCGGGAACAAAAAAGCCCGGTAACAACCGGGCTTTGCATCGACAAAAGGAAGGCTTACTCAGACGCTATAGATGTCTGATAGAATTCCAATGCATCACTTGCAGTTAATACATCATCGAAAATGTACAGGTCGTCAATCATCCCTTTATATGGTGTATCCCAGTAGTTCACACCCAGACTAAATCCTTTAGAGCCTGTGCCACTAAAGATATCTGGGAATGCTGTACCTGAGTAAACCTGATTACCGTTCAGATAGATTGCTGCTGCGCCATCATTAACGGTAATGATAAGGTTATTCCAAACGCCAATTTCGATCTGTTCACCTGCACCCGCGTCGTACCAGGCGGTACCTGACCACAGCATAGTGTTACCACCGACCGCATCATTTCCATAAGGAAGGACACTGATCCAGCTTGAATCAGACGCATAGCCAAAGAAGCTCGTGGTATATTGGGTTAGGGCTTCTGGATTTAACCACAGAGAAATACTGTAGCTGTTGTCTGTAATCAGATTATTCGGCAACTGCACACCTGATGCTCCGTCTAATACCAGCGCCATGCCTGACGCACCGTCTGCGTAGCTTACGCTGCCACCGGTAGTGCCAATCAGTGAGCCAGTTACAGTACCTGCATCAAAGTTACCTTTGTCATCCGTCAAGTCTGAATTATCGAAGGTAAAGGCAGCAATTGGTGTAGGGATGCCTTTAAACTTCACAGTCGCATCGAACGTTTTAGATGCACTGAGACCATTTAGGCTGATGCTGGCCGTTAACGTTACGGTTTGATCACCCTCAGCTTTAGTTGGCTGAGCCACAGTCCCATCTGTTGTAATATAAGTACTGTTCGACGTCGTCCAGTTAATATTGGCAGCAAATGCACCTGAGTTTGGTAAGAAAATATCTTCACGAATCGCGCTGATATCTCCCAACGATAACTCTTCAACCGCAATGGCCAGCATTTCTTCGTCAGTCGCACTTTCAACATCCAGCGCTTTTACTTCGGCGGCACTTAACTGAGACTCATAAATACGCAATTCATCAATAAGTCCTTTGAATGGCGCATCCCAATAGTTTAAGCCCAGCGTGAAAGTAGCGTCGTTACCGGTAAAGATGTCAGCAAAGTTACCGCCACTGAAATATTCTTCACCATTAATATAGACTTTGGCTGCACCAGCTTTTACCGCAAAGGCCATGTGATACCAGGTATCTGCCGCTGCAGGCTGACCGGTAATTCCATCGAACCATGCGCCTTCATGGTTACTCCAGGCCATGATATTGCCATCCCAACACCAGGGTAGCAGGCTTAACCAGTCCGTATCCGAAACCGCACCAAAGAACGCAGGCGTAAAGATTGCCAATGACTCCGCATTCATCCAGAACGATACCGTATATTCATAGCTGTTAATTAAACCATCTGGTAACAGCACACCCGCTGAGCCATCAAGCCAAATCGCATTGCCGTCAACGCCGGTGGCATAGCCAAGTTCGGTTGCGGTTCTGTCTGTAAGGTTATTGATGGTCGTGGCGCTACTTTGCATCGCCAATCCATCCTCGAGGGTATCGTCAAATGAATAATCCGCCACGCGGTTATAGGCAACACGCGCTTTTACAACCACATCAAAGCTCTTGGTGATGCTTTGACCATTTAAGGAAATTGTCGCCGTCATAGTGATAGTGACGTCATCTCCTGATCCTGGACGGTTTACCTGACCATCGTTGCGGATCACAGTCGTGTCTGACGAACTCCAACTGATGGATGCCCCACGGGTGCCCTCGGTTGGCAGAATTAGGTCCGTGGTAATTTCATCGCTCAGGCTAATATTGTCACGCACCAGAGCCAAACCTTCCTGAGTCGACATATCGTCTAGTTTGGAGCCCCAAAAGCTAGCGCCTTCCTCATCGATAGCAGAAAATGTCGGTACCAGTTCGCCTGCATAGCTATCCCATTGCCACGCCATTACGCCATCAAAGGTACCCAGATCGTCAATATTCAGAGTGATATATTTGTCATCAGACACGGTAAAGGTACCGGTGTAATCACCAGAGATTTGTCCGCGCGTATTCAGGCTCAAATATTCTGAATATTTCGGTTCGGTGTTTGTATCATGACCATGATTGATGACTTTGTAGTATCCGGCCAGATCGTCAATATCCACCAGGTTATCACCGTCGATTGGTGCATAACGCTGAGGAGACGCTACCAGCCAACCATCTTCATTCATGAACATTTCATGCACACGAACCTCATGAGCTTCGCCGGTGCTGGGGAAACGGGTATGGAAGAACAACAGATATTTGCCCGTGTCTTCATCGTAAAACGCAGAGTTATGGCCCGGCGACATATAACCATGTGATGCGGTTGCATCGCCTGTGTCGGAAGTAAAGACATGGCTACCCATCAGCTTGACACCATATTCATCGATGATGTCATTGGTACTGGTCGCATTTACCATGTCCTGTCCCGCAGAATCCAGATACGGACCATTAGGATTGCGTGAACGAGACACACGCATGTTGTAACCGTCATTTTGATTAAATCCGCCTACCGACGTGAACAAGTAATAATATTCTGTTTCAGGGCTGTAAATGACAAATGCCCCTTCCATTGCGCCGTAGTTGCCACCCGCAATATGGGTTCCATACCCCTGTCCGTCCTCAGGTAATCCCGTCTCTTCGTCTAACGCCAAAACAAAAATACCGCCCGAGTACGAGCCATATACCAGCCACATATTGCCGTCTGCATCATAAAATGCCGCGGGGTCGATAACATTTGGATGGACCGAGGCATCATAGGCGGTAACGCCATCTACCGGATAAGTATCCAGCTCACCAGCGCGATAACCTGAACGCAAAAAGACGCCCTGGTTAACGTAAGGACCTTCGATGTTATCGGAGGTAGCAACGCCCAAATATGAGCGATTCCAACATCCACCGTCGGCTTCGGTTTGGGCGCAGTGGCTGTAATAAAACCAGTAACTCCCTGAAGGAGATTGGATCACATCGGACGCCCAGCTACCAGTATAACCATCGGTCCAGGCAATACCGTCTGCAATTTCACTGGTGTAAGTAGCAAACAATGGGGACTCATCAACCGCAGAATTGCTCGATAAAGAGGAAATCAGCGTCCAGTTCATCAGGTCTGTTGTTTTTGCTGCTGCCAGGTGAGAGCCAAATACGTAATAGGTTCCGTCCTCTGTTCTTACCACAGACGGATCGTGAACACCCACATTCGTAAACGTAACGTCACCAGCAATGGTGGGATCTGCAGCCTCTGCCAGACCAGGTGTGACCACCACATCGATATTACTATCACTTTCTTTATCTGAACCACAGCCAGTGACTGCCAGGCCGGCAGCAATGACTAAAGCTAACCTATTGAGTTTCATGTGCATTTATCCTCTTAGGCAGTTCCCTGTTCGCATATGAAGCAGCGCTCACTGCCATTAATACTTACACCCGGTTGGCCCGGATGAATATCAAAGACTACAACAACAACGACACTAAAATATTATTGTAATACTATTACTATAATAACAATCACTATACACTTGTAAACACCCTGTTAATAAAAAACCTCAAAAACTCCCGTCAAGGCCTTTAAATTCAAGGGCAAATAACGCGCACAATTACGCTAACAAATGTAAACACTCCCCTTTCAGTGGATTGAAATAGCATTCAGAAACTCGTAACAACGCCTATTCACCCAAAAAGTACCTCCCGCAAATACAGGTACTTAGGAGCACAAACACGCCTCATCTATCGTTAAAATTGATAACTTTTTCAATGATTTGAAATGTCAACCATTCGTCAACACAAGCATACATATGTGAAAATAATGTTCTAAAAAAGAAACTATTTAATCATCGGCATGTTGACACGCATTTAATCATACAATAGCATGATTCATGAATAACAAACTATTAACATCAGTAAACAAAACGCAAGCACACGCAATGAGTTTATTGGTTGAGGAACGCCTCTATAGTCGCCGGCAGTAATGGCTAATGAGGGCGGTAACACTAAAACTGGAGAAGAACACATGTTTAAGCGAACCCACCTGGCCAGTGCGATTGTTTTTGCTTTGACCAGCCAATCGCTTTACGCTCAGGAAGCTAATGCGTCTGACACGCAAGAAGAGAAGTCGGTTGAAGTAATTGAAGTCTCTGGCATTCGCGGCAGTTTAAACAAAGCACTCAACGTGAAACGTCAGAATTTTCAAATTGTTGATGCGATAGTTGCAGAAGATATCGGTAAATTCCCTGACAACAACCTCGTAGAAGCCATGCAGCGTATTACTGGGGTTCAGGTGACTGACCGCGGTGCTGGCGAAGTGTCTACAGTGTCGATTCGCGGTTTAACTGATGTTACCACCACCGTAAATGGCCGTAATATTTTCACCTCGTCTGGGCGCTCTATTGCGTTGGCCGATATCCCTGCCAGCTTGTTAAAGCAAGTAGACGTGTATAAAACCCGTTCAGCTAAACTGATTGAAACCGGTATTGCCGGTCAAATTGACATTAAAACTCAGCGCCCATTTGACTTTGATGGCGCAAAGGCCGTGATTGCCGCACGAGGCATTTATCAGGAACAAGCCGACAAAACCGATCCTAACTTAAGCATGTTGCTGAGCAACCGTTGGGAATTAAGCGGCGGTGCCGAATTCGGTGCGTTGGTGAATATCTCTTATGCAGAAACAAACTACCGTGACCAAAGCATCACGGCAGGCGCGATGTTCCCCTTTATGACCGACAATCCAGCTGATGGCTTTATGCCATATCAGCAAATTGCTACGACTGTAAATGGCAGCAGCGTATGGCAACCAGGTACGGAAGACGGCCTGCCGTTTGCGTCTGGCTCTACCCTTCCGGTAAATGGTGAAGATGTCGAATATCTGTTGTCGCGAGATGCCCTGTTCCATTCTGATTTCACCGGTAAACGCGAACGCCCTGCGGCGAATATCTCTTTGCAGTTTGCTCCGAATGCTGAGTCCGATTATTTCTTCGAAGCATTTTATAATGGCTATCGTAACGAGTCATTTAACTCATTGATGTTCCATTTTGTGAACAATCATAATGCCCTTGATTTTCGCGATGACGTGGTACTGTTTGAAGGTACCAACATTATTAAAGAGCGCACCATTGGCAATAACGCCATGTTCTCGAGTGGCGACTTAAGCACAGGTAAAACAGATGGTTATCTATATGCCCTGGGTGGTAACTGGTACCCGACAGATGATTTGGCCTTACATGCAGAACTGATTTATCAAAAGAGTAAATTCGAATCTGAATTCCTGGCCATGCGCTTCAACGGCACGGGTTACGGCATAGCCGTTGATTTTAACGATGGCGGTGGTGTACCAGGCTACACCATGCTGGATAATCCTGACACCGAAGATATTGACGAGAGCGATTTAACCGATTCTCGTCAATGGACAGTTGCTGAACTGTACGACAATGGCGGTTACAGCGAAGGTGATGCCACCACGTTCAAAATTGACGGGGATTACCAAACTGACCTGGGCTGGATTGAAACAGTTTATTTCGGCGCACGTTACGATGTGCGTACGGCTGAAGAAGGAGTCCGCGGCGTTGATGGCTACTGTGGTTGTTCGTTAGATGGATTCGACGAAGATCTCTATACCATTACCCGCGATTTCTATGATGGCAGAGCCAATATTGCCACCGAATGGGCTGTCGCCGACGGCCATTATCTGATGGCGAATCGTGCATCGTTCCGCGATCTGTACGAATTCCCGGATGCAGAACTTGCCTTACAGAAAACCTTCGATGTAGAAGAAAAAACAGCTGCGGCTTATTTGCAGGCATCTTATTCCACTAACATCGCTGGCCATGCTTTAGGCGGTGAAATCGGCTTACGCTACGTAAAAGTCGATACGGATATGCATTTCATCGAAGAAGACACCCGAATTGAAAGTGATGCCGATGCCAGCACCAATTCACTGTTGCCAAGCTTTACCGTGCGCTACAACATCACTGACGATTTAATGTTCCGTATTGCTTACGGTGAAACCCTGCGTCGTCCGGCATTCTCGCAACTTAACTCCAACATTACTTATGTTGAAGACGTTACAAATATCGGTTACGGCACAGCCTCGGGTGGTAACCCGAATCTGAAACCCACCGAATCGAAAAACTATGATGTGGCGCTGGAATGGTATTTTGCTGACTCAAGTTCCTTCTATGTCACCTGGTTTAAACGTGAAATTGAAGGTCTTATTGTCGACTTCCGTAACCGTATCAGCTATCAGGCGCCAGATGCCGATGAGCCATACGACTATATCCTAAGTCAGCCTGATAACGCATCAAATGGGAAACTGGATGGGGTTGAAGTTGGCTTAGTTTACTTCCCAAGTAATCTGCCTGAATGGCTCGACGGTATAGGTATTCAGGCAAGTTACACCATGTTGGATTCTACTCAGGATATTCCGGTAACCGACGAGGTGGGCAATGTAACAGGTTACGATACTACGCCTATGTTTGGTGTTTCTGACAGCTCTTACAGTGTCGTATTGGCTTACGAAAAAGAAGACTGGTTTAGCGCACGTTTGTCTTACGTATGGCGTGAGGATTTCCTGGCGAACTACGAAGCGGCACTCTTTGCCAACCCATTGGGGGTGTATCGTAAACCAGAAGAAAGCATGGACTTCCAGTTCAGCTATCACGTCAACGATAATCTGATGGTGACCTTTGATGCGACTAACTTAACGGATGAGTATTTCCAGAGTTACTACGAGTACCCGAACACGCATAACTTTGGCAGTGCCATTTACAGCCGCACATTTGCGCTGGGTGCACGTTACACCTTCTAATAATAACAAGCGAAATCACTTCATTTAAGGGCCACACATTGTGGCCCTTTTTTTATTCTTGCCCGCAAAATTGAATAAACACCAAAATACTGTTTATTTATACAGTTAATGTGCTAGGATGATAAAAACTAACCAACAGGAGAACTCAGATGGCAATCATCATTCAATACAAAGTCGAGCATAAAGGGGTAGAAAAGCTGGTGACCACCGACAAGAAAGAAGCCGATCAATACGATAAAATGTTGGAAATTGCCGATAACCTTGCGCTTTATTTAGAACACAAAGGCGTTTCGATAGCAGAAGAACAAATGGAAGAACTCAGCATTCTGCTGTCTAAAAATAAAGATGCGGTCTCAAAACTGCTCAAAGGAGCTGATGCAGAGAAAATTTTAGAAGAAGATAAAGCTGATGTAGTTGCACTGGATCGCAAGCAAGCTTAGATTTCTTTACTCTGGAATTAAGGGGGAAAACTCCCCCTTCCATGACTGACTATTTCGCCAGTTCCTGGTCAATAGCTGCCAAAATCCGGCTATCATCAGCGGCAATATCTGGTGCAAAACGCGCAGCAACAGTACCGTCTTTACCAATCAAGAATTTTTCAAAGTTCCACATCACATCTGTGTCCTTTGCGGGCCCCAGATTTTTTTCCGTCAGAATCGCTTCAAGCTTACTGTCGGTATTTCTGACTTTGGCAGGATGTAACGCCAACAATTCAGCATATAAAGGATGGATATCATCGCCGCTGACTGAAATCTTCTTCGCCATAGGGAAAGATACGCCAAAGGTTCCGGTACAGAACTGCATAATTTCGTCATCGCTACCCGGCTCCTGTCCGGCAAAATTGTTTGCCGGAAAGCCCAACACTGTCACCCCTTTGCCACTGTATTCTTTGTTCAATGCTTCCAGACTTTCGTATTGAGGCGTTAAACCACAGGCCGAAGCAACATTTACCAGCAACACCACCTTGCCACTATAATCAGCCAGGCTGGCCGTTTCGCCATTCATTAACGTAAAGGGAATTTGAGTAAGTTCAGACATCTATGTCTCCAGTAGAATTGTGAGAAATTGGGAGGCGCCCAATCAACGCTAATCATGCATTCTGAACTTACTTTCCCATATCTCTATTGCAGATAAAAGTGTTCATCATCAAGCAAACGCCACAAAAAAATAGGTAACGACGATAAGCCCAAAATACGCTAAGACGTTACTGACTTACCCCAAGCAACCATGCAAACAAACCGAATGGTTGTCGCATTGATCGTGCTCAATTTTGCTATTTATTTACTGATATGCAAATTCTATCAATGTGATAGAATGCCGCCGCTCTAGTCCAATGGGTCTTTTGAGCACCTCGCCTTAGTCTAAACGTGCAGTATTTCGGACCGAATCTACATGAATGCCTGGTATCTATTTTGTTTCCTCTCTGCGCTGGCAGTTTTAATCTGCTTCGCAAACCAATATGTCCTTCACTTGCAAACCACAGTAGCCATTACAACAGGCTCGGTTTTACTTTCATTGCTACTTATCCTGGGAGTTTCGTCTCTGGGTGACAGTTGGGCCATGACCATCACCCATATTCTCGGTGAAATTAACTTTAACCAGTTACTCCTTAACGGCATGCTTGGTTTCCTGTTATATGCGGGAGCACTCGAAATTGATTTAATGGCGTTGCGCAAACAACGCTGGGAAATAACGATTCTGGTGCTGTTCTCAACACTCGCTTCCACTATTATTGTCGGATATTTAAGCTATTGGTTACTGGGTGCCATGGGTTGGCAAATCCCTTTAATTTACTGCATGTTATTCGGTGCCCTGATTAGTCCGACCGACCCAATTGCAGTGTTAGCTATCATCAAACAAATGAAAGCCCCAGAAGGTATCTCGGTTCAGGTCGAAGGTGAGTCACTATTTAACGATGGCGTGGGACTGGTAATTTTTTCCACTCTTTATTCGGTCGCATTTTTTGGTACTGAACCCACCTTTACCAGTGTCGCTGAGTTGTTCTTAAAAGAATCAATGGGCGGCATTTTATTCGGCCTGGTGCTGGCAGGTATTGGTCATTGGCTGGTATTGCATTGTAAAGATGTCAACCTGCGCTTATTGGTTACCCTGACGATTCCTACAGCAGGCTTTGCCAGTGCGAACCTCATGCATGTTTCCGGCGCACTCGCCATGGTCACCGCCGGGATCATTCTAGGTAACGTTACCCGCCCTGCTGCATCCGCCAAAACAGGTGTAGATGACACCCTGTTTATTAAACACTTCTGGCACGCGACAGATACTGTGCTGAATGCCCTGTTATTCCTGTTGATCGGTTTGATTCTGGTGAACATGCCATTAAGTGGCTCGTTACTAATGGCGGGTGCATTAATGGTACCCTTGGTACTGTTTTCTCGCTTTATCAGTGTTGGTGCGCCTTACCTGATCTTTAAACGTTATCGCAGTTACGACAAAAACTCTGTTCGCATCCTAACCTGGGGTGGTTTGCGTGGAGGCCTGGCACTGGCGATGGCGGCCTCTGTGCCACAAAATACAGTGGTAATTAATGGTGTAGATTTACACAACCTGATAGTTCTGATTACTTATATTGTGGTGATCTTTTCTATCATTGTGCAAGGCACCACTATTTCGCCACTGATCCGTAAAAGTATCGAGCATAGTCAGACCAGATAACCGCAATTTCGGTGTTATTAAAACTAAAAAGCAGGCTCTAGCCTGCTTTTTTGTCCTCGGTTACACCATCTGTCGATGGAATCGACGCGGAGCTTTCGCCGGCGTACTTGAGAACACTTTCTTTCTACCATGATCGCTGCCGATAACGTACGCATCCAGCATAACCTGCGCAAGATCTGACGAAAGATAGATTTCCAGTTTATCTTCCCCTAACGACGCTTTTAGCAGAGGGGTTTTACCGAAAGACAGAAGCGAGGCATCCGCATCCACATTGATGTCATCCACAAACAGCTTAGCACCGCTTGTCCAGGTTTTAACTACTTTGACCTGGTGACCATTTACAACAAATTCCCACTCTTTTCTCATTGCTATCTCCTTGCAATAAGCTTGCTACAGCGCAACGCAAGCAGGTTTGTTTTGACGTGTTCAGTATTCATATAAGCGGACAATAAATCAGATAGCAAGAGATTTATAAGCATTTCCCTAAAATATCCCTACTTTTTACCGTTTTTTTACAGCAAAGTTATATTTTTGAGACGATCAAACACGTGTTTAAGGAAATTTTTTGCACAACCATTGGATGAAAATACTAGAAAGGGGCATGTTCATGCCCCTTTCTCATCAAGATTAACGAAGATTAAATAAAAATTATTCCTGATGTGGTTTACCTAAAGCTGCCATGATAGACCCAATCACCACGATCAACGCGCCGGTATAGGCCAGCGCATTTAAATCACTGGATGGGAAATACTCAGGAGCAATCCACATACTGATTTCCATGGTGATAATGGTAAATACGGGCGCCAATGCAATCACCGCACTAACTTTAGCCGCCTGCCAAACCTGCATAGCTTCGGTAAAGCAGCCATAACCAATAACGGTATTAAAACAGCAAAATAGCAACGCCAGACCTTGCCAAAGAGTCATACTCCCTGCATCCAACGTATGCGCCAGCGGCGCCAAAAGCAACGCTCCCATGAGATACAACATGAACGTCAGCTGTTTTGCCGTCAGACTGCGCATCAGTACCTTTTGCAGCAAGGCGTAGCCGGCCCAGACAACAGCGGCCATCGACACCAGAAAAACACCCCAGCCAAACTCTGAAAATGCAGAGACCAGGGTCAGTAATTTGTGGTTAAAGAAGGTCAGCATCCCAACTAGTAACACCAGCGCACCAAGCATTTCCATTCGGGTAAAACGCTCTTTATAAAACACGATCCCACCCAACATTAACAGAAACGGCGCTAACTGGATTAACACTTGTGCCGCTTCAGGTGTCAAATAGTGCAGACCTTCAACATATCCAACGTAATTCCCCACCAGCCCCAGAGTGGCCAACAGTAAGAACAACCAGGTTCGTCCGCTCAACTGACGAAAAGCAGGTAACGCACGTTTTTTTGCTAAGATGAAAAATACAAAAATTGCGGCAAACGTAAAGCGATACCAGGTTATCGTGATGGCATCTGTCGCTTGCAAACAAATTTTAAGAAAGACGGGTAACATCCCCCACATCAGGGCAGTAATAAGAGACAAACCAAAGCCATACCAATGGCGTAATGCTGGCGACATCTATTGTTCCAATAAGTCAGTTAAATCCTCGATCAGCTGTTGCAATTCTTTCTGTACGTGGCGCTTTTGTTTATCGCTAAGGGAACGATTCAGGCGTGCGTAAAGCGCTGCATATTGCTGTCGGTTGTATTGTCGAATCGACATGACGTCCTGTCCAAACTGCGCTTCCGGCGCAAGTAGCAACGTCTGGAGTTGATTCATGGCGGCAGGATCCTGACGTTGTTCCAACAACCCCTTTGCGGCTTGCTGTAAGTTACGACGATACGTTAATCCTGCTTCAAACGCACCTTTAAATTCGGGAATCGCGTCACGAATGAGGGATTTTTGCACAGTGTTTAAGTGCCCCGTCCATTCTTCAATATCGTCTATCGTGCCTTCTGTGGCCTTTTTTAATCGTTTTTGCGGGTTTTCTTCCCGCTCTTCCAGTCTTTCCGCTTCATTTTCCGCAAGTTTTGTAAACAAACTTTCAATTTGCTTATCGGTTAATTCTGGTGCCATCGTCATCAATTCCGGGACAATCTTGTCGCGAAAACGCAGCCAATGCAGTTCCGTTTGTGAAAACTCATCTAACCACTGCTGTTCACTTAAAGGACCTTGCTCCAACTTCGCAGACAAGGAAACCAGCTGGGCGCGATACTGACGCAGCTCAGACTGTCGATGCCATTTGTGCAAGGCCACAAAGCGTTGGTCAAAATCCTTTAACTGCTGCGCGTTCAGCTCGACATAGTCGTCCAGATACCAATGCACCAACCAATCCAGATTGTTGTATCCAAACTTTGAGCTGCAGCTACACAAACATAACAGTGCAATCCCCAACAACAGCCTTATTCTCATTTTTCAGCTCCCTGCCCCAATTTCGCGCTACACTCAATCGTCATCCCAGAATGACATGACAAGTAATTGCTTCAAAACAACTTTTATAACGAATTGTCGTCGTAGACTAAAGACCAAAATCGTTGCAATCTTTGTCAACGTCTGAAGATAAGGATTTTCCATATGTCCAAACATACACTTCGCAAAATAGCCCTGTTAACCTCTGGCGGTGATGCCCCCGGCATGAATGCCTGTATTCGCGCGATTGTTCTCACAGCCTACCATTTTGGCATTGAAGTGATTGGCTACCGGCATGGTTATAACGGATTACTGCAGCAGGAATACAAACCACTCCGCCCGGCAGATGTTCACAATATTATTCAGCGCGGCGGCACGATACTGCATAGTGCCCGTTGTTTAGAATTTACCAAAGACACAGCCGCGCAATTAGCAGCGAAAAATCTGGATAGCCTGGGAATAGACGCCCTGCTGGTGATAGGCGGGGATGGGTCATTTAAGGGCGCAGAACACTTAGCGCGTTTCTGGAACGGACAACTCATTGGTCTGCCCGGTACCATAGATAACGATATTAACGGCACAGACGCAACGATTGGCTACTATACCGCCATTGAAACCGCATTAAGTTCGATCGATAAAGTCAGGGATACCGCCGATGCATTTGAACGCATCTTCATCATTGAAGTCATGGGCCGTCATGCCGGATTTATCGGTTTAAGTGCAGCTGTCGCTTCTGCAGCAGACCAGTTGGTCGTGCCTGAACTATGCAGAGATAAAGAAGAAGAACTGGCACACATCATCGCTAAACTGGATAAATCCCGACAGGAACGAGGTAACAGTAGCCACATTATCGTTATCACTGAAAATCTCTGGCACAGCAACGCAGCCGTCCTCAGCGAAACGTTACAACAACGCACAGGGTTAGAATGCCGGCCAGTGATTTTAGGCCATGTTCAGCGTGGAGGGTCACCTGTGTCCCAGGACAGAATGCTGGCAACCAAAATGGGAGCCTATGCCGTAGAAGCTGCTCTTGATGGTCAAACCGGGGTGATGGTGGTCGAAAAAGACCATCAACTAAATACCCAGCCGCTAGCAGTTAGCTGGGAACACAAAAAGGCCCTAGACCCCTATCTGGTAAAAGTGCAAAACGAACTCTTTACATAACAGTATTCTCTTTAATAAACCATTATAATCCTTCGTTTTGCAGACCAATTATCATTGAGTGTGGGTGTTATGATTGCAGATCCTAAGCGTCCCTGGCTGGACAGAAACAGTCAGGTGATTCAAACCTGGTTTGCCTTAACCCAGCAAAGGTATATGCAGGATCTGCCAGCACCTCAGCGTTATTCAGAAACGCCAGCCTGTCGTATGTCACTCACCCACTTTCAGGCAAGTCCGCTTACATCAGTACGCACCGAAGACATTGCCCGTACCCTGCCCCATGATTACTGTGCTGTTATCTGGTTACAAAAAGGCCATGGCCACTGGTTCGACAACGGCCATTACCATCGCTTACAACCGGGCGATGTGTTATTCATCCATGCCGCAACACCTTTTACCTTTCATTTTGCCGAGGAGTATCAGGTAATTAGCATTAATCTGCCGATTTCATTATGGAAAATTCATGGTCATATGGCACCCAAGCATGGTCAGTATCAGCGTTTGGATTTGCTAAAACAGCGACAACTCACTCATTGCATTGAGCATCTTGAACAATGCCTCGACGTTAATACCTGCATGCAACACACCATCAAACAAATTCAGCAAGCCGAATGGCAACTTAGCCAATCGCTGAGCAGCTGTTTTAGTCCGTTGCGCGCGGATATCAATGCAAACTTTGATGCATTATGTCGGCTGATGCAGGCACAAATGCATAATGAAAGCTTCAACATTGACCAATTAACTCAGCTATCGGGCTTGTCGCGTCGTGGTATCTTTAATGCCTTTTCTCACAATAAACTCACCCCACAGCGCTATTTGCATCAACTCAGACTAATTGACGCTTTCAGGCAATTAACCACCTTACAAAAGCAACATCTGTCCCTGTATGACATCGCGCTTGATTGCGGCTTCAAAACCCAGGCGCATTTTTGTCGCCTGTTCAAAGCACATTTTGACATCTCTCCTATGGCGGCCAGAAAAGCATTACACATCGCCCAACAATAAAGTGTTGAGTTAATTTTTTGCTGTTTTGCACTCTCAGACAAAAATATCCGACTGAACTTGAGTAGAATAACTAAATAAGAATTATTGTTATTATCAAACTCTATTCAGGAAACCTATGACAGCAGCAACATCACAGCCTGCGCCATCTGCGCTGGCCATGTTAATTTCAGGATTATTGATTTCCTCATTTGCCCACGCTCAATCACCCGCTAACGATCTCTCAGCAACAGACAATGTCGAACGAGTGCAGGTATACGGTGAGGCTTATCGAAATAGCGGCAGCAAATCGGAGCTGGCTCCTATCGACAGCCCCATGAGCTATGACATTATCGACCAATCCCTGCTTGAACTGCGTCAGGTAGAATCCATTAACGAGGCATTACGCTATACCGCAGGTGTCACCCCTGAAAGCCGCCCCACTGTCACCATTTTTGATCAATACAGTATTCGCGGTTTTGACAGCTACAACAATTACTACAACGGGCTGCCGCTGCAATATAACCGTCTCTGGAATCTGGTGCCTCAGGTCGATGCCTGGGCGACTGAAAGCATTGAGGTGCTGAAAGGCCCAACCTCTGTGCTTTATGGCGCGGTGCCTCCCGGTGGCATGATCAACCAAACAGCGAAACAACCCCAGTCACAGCCTCAGCTGGATCTGCGCGCGCGTCTCGGCAGTAATCGTTTAAAAGAACTGGCCATAGATGCGACAGGTGAGCTAAGCACCGATGTAAATTACCGGCTAGTTGCGCTAGCGAGGAAAAAAGACGGACAGCAGCAAACGACGGAAGAAGAGCGCTATACCTTCGCTCCTTCTGCCACCTGGCAACTCAGTAATAACACAAGTCTGAATCTCAATGCCTACTACCAGCATGACCCGGAGATGATTCCGTCAACGCCATTGCCAGCCAGTGGAACGCTGTATCAGGCCAGCTACGGTAAACTTGACGCTGACGCCTACGCAGGCGATAAGAACTGGGCAAGCTTTGCCAGGGATGTATTGATGCTGGGCTATAAACTCAACCACAAATTCAGTAACGACCTGCGTTTTATGCAAAACCTGCGCTATACCGACGCAGATGCACAACAAAAAAACACTTACAACAATGGGTTGGATAGCGATGGCGTCACGCTTCTTCGTTCAGCCTATGCCACAGATGAAAGCATTCATGGTCTGGTTGTCGACAACCAATTAGCATTTGACCTTCATGTTGGGAGTGTTGAACATAAGCTATTAATGGGCGTGGATTTTCAAACACTCAATTCCTCTGTTGCTTATGCAGATACCCTGGGGATAAATACGCCATCCATTGATTTATCGCAGCCCGATTACAACCTCATCACAGCATCAGACCTGCCAATTGATTATTACACGGAAAACCACAGCATCGAACAGGAGCAGACTGGCTATTACCTACAGGATGAAATTCACTGGCAGGCGCTGACTGTATTACTTGGCGCCCGCTATGATGATTTTTCAGGTGATGATCAAGCCAATAACGTTTATGCCGGTTATGCTTACGCAAGCGGCGTCACATCAGATGAACACAGTGTGACCGGACGTATTGCCGCCATCTATAAGTTGGAAAATGGTCTGGCTCCCTATCTAAGCTACAGTGAATCATTCGAACCTTATCTGTATCTGAACAGTTGGACGGGGCAACCTTTTAAACCCACTAACGCTCAGCAATGGGAAGCAGGGATCAAATATCAACAAAACGATTTGACGCTGACGGCGGCCTGGTTTGATTTAACCAAACAAAATGCCGTGTTTTACAGCAGTGCCACGTATGAGCCTACCCAGCGTGGCGAAGTGGAATCACAAGGCGTTGAAATATCGATGGATTGGCACGTTAGTCAGGCGCTGTCGGTACAAGCAAATTACAACTACCAGAATGTGGAAATTACCAAGAATCCGATCGAACCCGAGCTGGTTGGCAAAAGCCCAGTCTGGGTAGCTGACCAACAGGCTTCTGTATGGGCAAGCTACTACCCGCTGGATGCATGGTTAATCAGTGGCGGGGTGCGTTATGTTGGTAAAAGTCAGCTAGACGCCACCAACACAGATACTGTGCCTGCCTATACCTTGCTTGATCTGGTAACCCGCTATCGTGTAAATGACACTTATCAGTTCACTTTGTCCGCCACAAACCTCACGGATAAACGTTATGTTGGTGCCTGTTATGATAGTCAAAATTGCTGGATGGGCGCAGAACGCAGTGTTGAGCTGGTACTAAACGCCAGTTTCTAACCAACTCGCCCAGGCTAATTGATAACGAAGCCGCGCTATCGCGGCTTTTGTACTTAGATTAAAAGACGAAATAATGCGTAAAACTCTGTTTAAACTGCATGGCTATCTGGCCTTGTTAGCCTGTATTCCTCTGATACTAATCTGTCTAACCGGCAGTATATTGGTATTCAAAGCTGAACTGGACAGGCTACTTCTGCCTGGTGTCGCCAGCCTGCCGACTGAATACGCACAAACTCAGCCATCACGCCTGCCGATGACTAATCTGATTGCTCTGGTCAACCAACAAAACCCGGAGTTTGAAATTGGCAGTTGGGAACTGTTTGACGACTATCAGGAAGCCGACAGGGTTTACCTGATTAAACATGGCACCAGTAGCTGGTATAAAATCTGGCTCAATCCCTATCAGGGAAACCAACTCAGTCAGCCTGTTCCTTATAATGCGGCCTTCACCGACTGGCTACTTGAACTGCATTATACCCTGTTACTGAATGATGTTACCGATGTCAGTGAACTGGGCACACTCATTGGTCTGCTGGCAGGTATGTGCCTGTTTTTACTTGGGCTGACTGGCCTGATTATTTATCGAAAATTTTGGCGCGGATTTTTACGTTTTCATCTGGATAGGCGTTTTCAGGTGGCGATTCGAGATCTGCATAAGCTAATGGGCATTTGGGTTTCGCCAGTGCTTTTCATCATTGGTATTACCGGAGTCTATTACAATCTGACTGCCTATCTCGAAGAAACCGCAGAACAGGAAAAGGGCGAACATCTGATGGTTTCCAGACTCTATAACGATCAACTCAATATCAGTGCAATCATTGCCGATAGCCGACAGCAGCTGACAGGCTTTGTACCAACCTATCTGTTAATGCCATATGAACCCAAACTCCCCATTACTCTTTATGGGTATGTCCCAGAACAGCAACCTTTTGCCAGCGACTATACGGTGGCGATAAGCTACGATAAGCTCACCGGTACACATCTTAGCAACTACAACGTGGCCGACAATCACTTTGGCTGGCAGTTAGTAGACAGCTTCCGAAGCTTACATTTCGGTACCTTTGCAGGATTAGTCAGCAAAATTATCTGGTGTGCGGGCGGGATACTGATGGTCATAATGCCGTTAACCGGCGTCTATTTATGGCTAAAACGTCAAAGCAAACGCCGCCATCCGCGAAAATTTGTGGCAAACACTCACCAGACTTCTGAGTAACCCTAAGCGCTATGGATTTAACAGTGGCCGACTCACCTGCTTTACCGTATTCGTCAGCAGGGTCAGCAAAGGTGAATTGAGTTCATACCAATGCCAAAATAGCGGCACCTGCAGAATCCTGTCTGGAAACAAGGCCACTAATCGGCCTGCACTGAGCTCTTCCTGTACTTGCAAGGTTGGCAACAATGCGGCTACGGTGCCTGACAGGGCCATTTTGACAAAGCCATGGGATGAAGGATACCAGTGACAATGACTGGTATCCGCCAAAACGCCCAAGCACGCACGCTGATATTCGGTCAATAACGCCAGATCATACTCATCATACAGCAGCCCGGGCGCTCGCATCACGGCAGCGGCTGAAATCCCTTCGGCTAAGTAGCGTTGGATAAATTCAGGCGAGGCATACAATTGATAATCCATACTTCCCAAACGCAGCGACTGCCCACCTGTGACCGGAGTCCCGGTTTGACTGATACAGGCCACCACATCGCCTTGCTGCAACAACGTGCGAGTCTGACTTTGATCCGCATTGTAAACGTGGATCAGGTTATTGCTGCTCTGGCTAAATGATGCCAATACATCCACAAACCAGGTTGCCAACACATCGTTATTCACCGCAACGGTGATTGGCATGGCCTGATTCTCAGTTCCCAGCCTCGCGTACAGACTATCCTCAAGCATACTGACTTTTTGTGCGTGGGCTAAAAGTTGTTGGCCCAGAGGTGTGGGTTTTAATGGTTTGCTACGAATTAAAAGCGGTCCGCCTAACTGTTGCTCAAGGCGTTTGACCTTTTGCGACACTGCGGACTGGGTCAGATTTAACGCCTGCGCCGCACGTTCAAAGCTGGCATAACGCAGTACTTCACAAAAACAATGTAAGCCGGGATAATCAATCATTAATTTATTTAATGAAGATAAAGTTTAATTAATTTTAATTTAAATACATCCCCTCATAAAATCAACCCCGTTCACTCAACCTAACCTTGGAATTACCTATGCTTGCCTTTACCAGTGGCCTGTTTATGGGCGGGTCGCTGATCATTGCCATTGGCGCTCAAAACAGCTTTCTCATCGAGCAATCCCTTAAACGACAGGGTGGCATCTTGCTGGCGTGTTTGTTTACCTTGAGCGATGCCATCAGCATCAGTTTAGGCGCATTAGGGTTTGGCTTGCTGGTGCAGCAATTTCCGTTACTGATGACTTTAAGCAAATGGGCAGGCGTCATCTTTTTGCTTTGGTTTGCCATCAATAAATGGCGGGCATCCCTGGCCAGCGACTCTGTATTACTCCAGGCATCTCAGGTGAAAATGTCGTTGGCAAAAGTATTTGCCACTGCTCTCGCGGTTACCTGGCTGAATCCGCATTTTTATCTGGACACCCTGATCCTAATGGGCAATCTGGCCAGCCAGTGGGAGGTCCAAAAATGGCAATTTGTAGCAGGTGCGATTAGCGCATCGGCGCTCTGGTTTGGCGGTCTTACACTGCTTACATCTGCCTGTGCCAAATGGCTTGCCAAACCGAATTTCTGGCGATGGTTTAATCGAATCAATGCGCTGATACTCGGCGGCATCAGCCTACAAATAGCCGCACTGTAATACGCTCTTCTCACATGAGCCGATGCACATCGCATCCATAATGACTTTACGCCGCGACACTGTTAAGGTTGCGGCGCTTTTGTAAACCTAAACTGATACGCTGACCTAATGAAATCTTTGCCGTTTTTACCCCAACTCATTTTGTTAATTGCTACCATGTTGTGGGGCAGCTCTTTCATCGCCCTTAAACTCGCTTTTGAGCAGTATTCTCCAATGTGGGTTATTTTCATCCGTATGGCAGCTGCATCTATATGTTTCTTGCTGATGTGGAAACGTTTATTTCATTTCCGCTATCAAACTGGCGATTGGAAACTGTTGCTACTGATGTCAGCAGCTGAACCTTGTCTGTATTTTATTTTTGAAGGCTTAGCACTGCAGTACACCTCAGCCTCTCAGGCTGGCATGATCACGGCAATTTTACCGCCTATGGTCGCCTTACTGGCCTTTATATTTTTGGCTGAGCGCATGACAAAACTTGCCATTGCTGGTTTTGGGGTGGCGTTTATGGGGCTATTGTGGCTAAGTGGCGCCGCGCAAATCAGCGAACACGCAAGTAACCCCATGCTGGGTAACAGCCTGGAGCTTGGCGCGATGGTGTGCTCTGCTATTTATTGCCTATGTCTTAAAAAGCTGTCATCCCGCTATTCGCCCATATCCCTGACCGCACTTCAGGCGTTTGCCGGTGCTATTTTCTTCCTCCCCCTGGCCCTGTTTCAGGGCATACCGACGTTTACCTGGGATGTGCCGATGCAGGCCAGTTTATTTCTTGGAGTGTTTGTCACCCTGGGTGCATACCTGCTGTATAACACTGCCATTGCCAACATGAATCTGAATCAGGCAACGGTTTTCAGTAACCTAATCCCCGTTTATACCCTGGGCTTCGCATACTGGTTATTGGATGAAACTCTGACCCTGGAACAACTCTTTGCCTGTGGTTTGATCCTGGTGGGGGTGATTATGAGTCAAATGCGCAAGCCTGCAGAAGCGCCTGCCATAACAGCAGAAAACCAGATTGGTGAATCCGTTTAAAGCCTGTTTAACACCCTAAAACCAACAATAAAAAAAGGTTGGCAAATGCCAACCTTTTTTAATGTCATTAAGCGCCCAGATTAAATATGAATGAGGGCTTTTACTTTATCCCGATAGCTACGGCTGACTTTCAGTTCTTCGCCATTTTCAAGGATCAGGTGATACTCACCGCTGACATGGCTCACTAACTTAGTCACATACTTGATATTCGTGATTGCGCTTCGATGGATGCGCACAAATTTACGTGGGTCCAGCTCGTCTTCTAATTCTTTCATTGTTCGGCGCATAATGTGTGTGTCTTTATTCGTATGCACACACATGTAATCGCCAGCCGCATCAATCCACTGAATTTCATCAATGGGCACCCGAATAATTTCAGAACCGTCTTTGATCGCCAGTACATCTGCATAAGGGTGGGTATTAAGTTCTTCCCCCGATGCCAGACGACGCAAGATATCTTCAACATCATCACCGGTAAAATCGGCCAACAGTTGCACCAGCTTTTGCTTGTGCTCACCTTCCTGTTGCTGTTGCAGGGTGTCCTGAACACGTGCCAACACCTGCTGCAGACGTTGATCATCAACAGGCTTAAGTACGTAATCCAGTGCATGGATGTCGAAAGCGCGAATGGCATAATTGTCATAGGCAGTGACAAACACAATCAGTGGGATTGGCTGGCGCAACTCTCGCAGTTTCTGAATGACCTGAAACCCGTTTAAACCCGGCATCTGAATATCCAGAAACACCAAATCCGGCTGTAATACCGGAATTTGAGTCACAGCATCAATGCCGTTCTGACATTCGCCAATCACTTCAACATCTTTGGCTGCTTCCAGCCTGATTGCTAACCCTTTTCTCGCCAACGGCTCATCGTCAACGATCAATGCTTTTATTGTTCTAGCCATCCACACTCACTTCAAAAGGGATCCTGATACTCACTTTAATGCCTGTAGGCTTGTTATGCGAGATGACAAATGAAAAATCACTCCCATACAAGGCACTTAAGCGCTCCTGAATATTGGGCAAACCAACGCCATGGGTTCGGTGTAATTGACCATTGACGATATCTGCTCCAGGACCGTTGTCGGCCACTTCTAATAATAAGTCGTTGCCAAAACTCTTAGCAGCAATGGCAATACGGCCGCCCTGCTCCAGTTTAGATATGGCATATTTAATCGCATTTTCAATGATGGGCTGAAGGATCAGACTAGGCACCAAAGCGTCTTCAACCTGCTCCTGCACGTCCCAGTCCACTGTTAGGCGCTCGGTAAAACGTACTTTCTCTATTTCAAGATACAACTTAAGCGCATGAATTTCCTGCGAAAGCGGCACTTTTTTAATCGGGTCTTTATCCAGTGAATAGCGCAAAAAGTCGCTCAATCTACTCACCATCGCTTCGGCCGTTTTGTTTTCCTGCATCAGAATCAGGGTCGAAATAGCATTCAGCGTATTAAACAGAAAATGCGGGTTCAGCTGATAACGCAGCATCTTAACATGGGCCTGGTGAGCCATGGTCGATGCTTTTAACGCATTCTGCTTTTCTTTTAGCAACATCTGGTAGTTTTTGATACCAAAATACAAACCAGACCAACAGGCCACCATGATCAGCGAGTTAATGGTATTGGAAAAATACATATACCATTCTTCAGGTCGATAGCCGTGCTTGTATATTTCCCAGTAATTCAGGTTTTTGACAACCGCCCATACCAGCGCCACCAAATAGGAACTGACCATGACGCTTAACAGCATTTTCCAGGGTTTTAATCGCGCCACTATGCGGAATAAATAGCGCAGCGGGATGGTCAGTAACCAGCCGGCGTAAGCATTGAGCACAATCACGAATACCCAGATGCTACGCATATCGTGCAGAAAAGAGCCTATATAATAAATAATAGCGAAGCCGACCCAGCCACCAGTGTGCAGAGTCCAAAACAGACGTTCACGATTTTCAAACAGGCGTTGCCACTGAAACACAAAAAAACCAAATGGGTTCAAAAAGATAGCCTGATTATACGAAATAACAGCGGGACAAGGTGAGCCATTAGTCTTTTGCCTTGCCCCATCCACCGCATGTGATCAGACGATAGTTAACACAAATCAGTATTGGATGTTCATACGTTTAAGCCAATGTACCCACCACCAGGCAGGACCCACGAGCAAAAACTGCAGATCTTTTAAAAATGAGGGCTTTTTCCCTTCAACGTGGTGTCCGACAAACTGGAGGATCCACATCACCACAAATAAGGCCAGGCTAAATAGCCATACCGACATCCCCGCTTCGGCAAGCGCTTCGACAATCAAAAAACACACGATGGTCAGCAACGTCATCGCGGCACCAATGGGACCAGAAAGCGTAAAGTAATAATAGAGCACAGGTAAGGCGGCTAAATGTGCCCAGGTAACCGCAAAGTGATCGATAAAACCTGGGGTGGGTATTGACCACAACAACCCCAGCGTCACCAAATAGATAGAAGGCACCGCAATAGTATGAATGGCGACATTCACCTTATTTTGATGGCTTTCCCCATATTCCTGCAACAAACGTTCAATCTTTCGCATTCCTGCCTCCCGGCCTTCTGACCTGATGATGTCACTGCATTTGCTCGCCAACGGCAACCATTAACAATATATTAACAGCAGTAAATCACATTCAGGTCGTTGCAGGCAAGCAAATTGCACAACATGCCAAATTCGCTAACGTTAATAGACGATCATCAACTGTTCGAGTAACTTCTCGACTTCTTCGGCACTTTTCTCGAATTTGAGTCCGTGATAAAAATGGCCTTCATCATTTTTGGCATTCATCACCTGAGCTGGCAATTCGACGGGTCCCTCGCCAGGGTTTTTCACCATCACCCGCACCATCTCCCTCACTTTCAGTCCAGCCTGATGTCGAGTCCGGTCAAAACCGATACGACAACCGCTGTTTGAAATGTCCAGAATATGACCAACGGCTAATTCAGTGCCGTTTTCCGACAGAATTTTCATCGCAATATGGGTTTGGGCGCGTTTTTCCGAGCGCAGGCCATGGCTTTGAATCGCTAGCGGAAAAGATAAAAAGACCAAATTCGCCGGTTTGCTTAGTACCAGAATCACTTTGGATTTAAATGCGATGATCTCGCCAGCTTCATCTTCCAGAATAAAGCGAACAATCATATGGTTATCGGTGTAAATACCGTCACGAAGATTTCCCCATTTGGCTTCATCCGGGTACTTCATAATTAAAAAGCGCGTGCCGTCCATACCGACAAATTCGGTGCGCACACGCTTTACCGCTGTAGGGGTTTTCACCTGCAAATCCAGGTTCATTCCCGGGTGCAGGGAACGCAACTTGCGCAGATCTTCGTTGGTTAATCCAACCTTTTCTTTCAGGATTGCCATCGACCGACAAACTCCATGTATTCTTCTAGCATGCCAAATTCTACAATTGTCTTAGTAATATTATCGACAAAGAATTGTTATACATGACAAAATTAGTCTTAATGCCACTTAAAAACAACAGCTTGCGCGGGTTTCAGCGAGATAACCCCGCTGACGTAAGCTGATTGTGACTATTTCGGGGGGTTAAATGTCTGCTTCTTCGTTCCCTATTCGTTATGCCATTTCCATCAATCATTTGGCAGGTCACCTGTTGGATGTGCAACTCACCATTGATAGTCCGGATGCAACGGGCCAAAAACTGACATTACCGGCCTGGATCCCGGGCAGCTACATGATTCGGGATTTTGCCAAAAGTTTGCTGAAGTTGCAGGCCAAAAATGCCAACGGCGACGAACTGGCCCTGACCCAGTTAGATAAACAAAGCTGGCAATTACCGGCAGTAACGGGCCCAGTCACCCTCAGCTATCAGGTATATGCCTTCGATTTATCCGTACGCAGTGCCTACCTGGATCACGAGTTTTGTTTCTTTAACGGCACCAGCACCTTCTTAAAAGTGCTTGGTCAGGAGCATCTCCCCTGTCATGTAGAGATCATCAAGCCTTCATTGGCCCATTGTGCTGAATGGCGTGTTGCCACCACACTACCAACGCATGCTGATACGGCGTTACATAGTTTTGGTGACTACTGGGCCGAGGACTATGACGAATTAGTCGATCATCCAGTATTAATGGGGCATTACGATATTGTCCCGCTGGCGGTTGAAGGCAAGACCTTTGAACTGATCCTGGCGGGCGGTCACCAGGCTGATTGTGAACGTCTGAGCAAAGACCTGACAAAAATCTGTAACTATGAAATCGCCTTGTTTGGAGAGTTTCCAACCGAGCGCTATTTGTTTATTACCCTGCTGACACAGGACGGATTTGGAGGCCTGGAACACCGAAGCTCTACTGCCCTGATGTACAGCCGCGATAATCTGCCGGGGATAGATCAAGGCACCAGTGTGTCAGATGGTTACCGCACGTTTTTAAGCCTTTGCAGCCATGAGTTATTCCATACCTGGCATGTAAAACGCATTCGACCTCAGGCATTAAAAGAAGCGGATTTGACTAAAGAAGCCTATACCAACCAGCTTTGGATCTATGAAGGTTTCACCAGTTACTACGATGATCTGTGTGTCTATCGCGCAGGCTGTATTGACGAAAAAAGTTATTTGGAATTGATTGGCCAAAACCTCACCCGTCTTTGCCGAAATGCCGGTCGTTTAAAACAAAGCGCCAGTGCATCCAGCTTTAATGCCTGGACCAAGTTTTACCAACAAGACGCCAGCGCCGTGAACAACATCGTCAGTTACTATAACAAAGGCGGTATTATTGCGATGTGTCTGGATTTAGTGCTTCGCCAGCAGTCAAACGATGAGGCCACGCTGGATAAAGTGATGCAATTGCTGTGGCAACACTATGGTAAACCAGATATCGGCACTGACGACGATATTATTGAAACACTTGTGTTTCGCCACTTCGGAATTGATATCCGTGAGCAGGTCAATGCCTTTGCTCATTCGACCAAAGAATTACCCGTTTCTGAATTGCTTGAAGCGTTTGGTGTTAAAACCCATTATCGCTGCAAACAAAATTCTAAGGACAATGGTGGCAAACCCGCAGATAAAACCATTCGTCATGGTTTTGGTGCCGTGATTAAAGGCGCAGAAACTGGTGTCATTATTAATCAGGTTGCCGAAGACAGTCCTGCCTATCAGGCGGGGATTCAAGTAGGAGACCGCCTCGTTGCCATCGATCAGTGGCAAATTACCCCGGACAATCTGCATCAGGTACTCGATCGCTTCCCTACCAATGACAATGTCACGGCCTTCGTATTACGACGTAACCGTTTACACCAACTTCTGCTGCCTATCAAGGAAGCACAGTTAGACACTATCTATCTGCAAATAGAAGATTTAGAAGAAGCACGGGCCTGGCTCAAAGGCTAACCCAGGTCACGTTAAGGATTCGAATCCCCTGCCCATTGGGCAGAGGTATTCGGCCTTCCCCGGACCAACTGGTCCAACCATTAGTTTGTATTTTTCATACCTTATCGATGGGTGCTCTGCTGTACCGTGGAAAATTACATTTCGTCACAATTTACTCACACCAACACTTAACTAGCCAATTCATTGATTTTTAAAGATGTTTGACCAATAGGTATAAAACTCCATATCATGGTATAAAAATCTACCACTCATTCAATTCAATACTTAGGTATATTCGCCGTCGCTAACGGAAATGGCGCCAGGTTACTTTTCAAAAACAAGTAATCCATTATGAATAACCACTTAAAAAGGACTTCCGCCTCGTGACATATCCAAATTAAGGTTTCCGAATGTTTTTCTTTGCTGCCAGACAGCCTATTTTGAATCCAGACAAATCCTTGTTTGCATATGAGCTGCTGTTCCGCGACAGTCCTAAAAACCAATTCCCGGGTATTGATCACGATGTGGCGACCAGCCGAATCGTCGACGGCATGTTATCGTCTTTTGAACTGGATACCCTGTTACAGGGGCAAATTGCGTTCATCAATTTTACCGCCAGTTCAATTATCAATGAGTTACCGTTCACATTAGCCAAAGACCGAATTGTCATCGAGATTCTGGAAACATCCGCCCCCAGCGACGCATTGTTTCAGGCAGTCAAACGATTACATCAGGAAGGTTATCGACTCGCCCTGGATGATTATCGTTTTTCCACCAACTGGGAACGTTTTCTGCCTTTTATAAGCATTGTTAAGGTTGAAACCCCTTACCTTGAACAGCAAGAAATCAACGCCATTATTGAACAAACCAAGGCCTACCCTAACATCCGCCTGCTGGCAGAAAAAATAGAAACTCATGATCAGTTTAATCATGCAAAAGCACTGGGCTTTCGCTTTTTCCAGGGTTACTTTTTCTGTCATCCAGAAGTGATTCGCACCCGCTTTTTAGGCTATTCCAGTTCTGCGTTGCTACAAGTCATTAAAGAAGTGAACGACGATAATGTCTCCGCTCGTAACATTGCTAAAGCCTGCGAGGGAGACCTGCGTCTATCACTGAAGCTACTGCGATACGTTAATTCCGCAATGTTTCGACGCGTAAGTGAAATTTCCTCAATTAAACAAGCCGTAACCTTTTTAGGCCGCAATGAACTTCGTCGGTTTGTCTACCTGCTGTTTACCACTCAGGCGTCATCCGGTAAGTCTTTGGAATTGATTCGGGTCTCACTGATCCGAGCCCGCTTTTGCGAGGGCTGTTTGCTTAAAGCCGGTCTTAAGGCTCAGGCCGATCCAGCATTTTTAGCCGGCATGTTGTCAGTAGTAGATGCGATTTTCGATACCGATATGCGTCAGTCGTTGCAGGAACTGAATCTGGCCAGCTCACTGATAGACACGATTATTGAACGCACAGGCCACATTGGCCAGAGTTTAAAGCTGATAGAAGAACTTGAGCAGGCTAAGTGGGACGAAGCCAAAGCCGTACAAAACGCACTCAGACTAGATAATAAAACCGTACAACAGCTGTATCTGGATGCCCTGAACTGGTCAAATGTGCGCTTGAGTATATTGTCTACCAATCAATATCAGGCTATCGACAGCACCAGTCAGGGATAATATTCGTTAGTCTCAATCGTAAGATTAACAGCCCAATTCTGACGTCAAACCGCCCAACTGGCCTTCTACCGCACTTTCTTTGCTTGATGGAAGATTAGGCATAATATTCAGGCCAGTGCGCGCTTCCACCTGATCAACTGTCACTTCACTGGCACAAAAATCATCACTGCGGCTTGCGTTTTGTTCCATGACAAAAGCAGAAGCCTCAACCCAGCCATTCACCACAGTTATCACCACTTTAAAGTAGCCGCTAGGAACCGTATGTGTCTCGTCTGCACCTGGTAAGGTCGCAAAATACCATTCATATAACGGACCCGATACCACGTATACATCCTGGCCGGTACGCACATAATCACGCACTGCACTTTCCAGATCAACCCAGGGGCCCTGATTCAAATCCGAGTCCTGTGGGGTAATATTCGACAGATAGTTTAGCATCGCCCAATCACTGGTATTACTAAACGATGCCAGCGGTACCTGATGGCCACGATCGGTGCCGATAGTGGCATAGGCATCGGTATAGTCGGCAGGCTCAAGGGTATTTGCTGATGCAATATCAGGGTCTGCCTTCCAGTTACGACTGCGGGTCGGCCCGTCAATGGTTGACGTCGTCACATGGTAGGCCACCCAGTTTGCAAACTTGGTCGTCGCATTATTGTTTAAGGTATAAATTGAGCGTGTTATTTCCTGACCTGTGATGCCGGTAGGACATCCGTACGTGCAGTTATCAGCCAGCGCGTTTGCACCCCACAAACAGAGTACTGCCAGCCATCCTAATTGTTGTTTCATTCGAGCTTCCTTTTTATTTTACGCTTGGTCAAATGACCGCTCAATATATAAACAGATGCTGACCATTTAGTCTATTTTTTAATCAAGATTGCCGCCTTAATATTATAAAATTCATCTATTTAAATTATTCCCTATGACGACACGTCATCCAGAATAAATAAAATCAAACAATAGTGGTAAAATTTTGGCGGCAAAATAGCGAGTAAAGATAATCAGTGTCAAGTGTGGCAGAATGGCATCTCCCAACGAGCGAACTCAGTATCGGTTTTCCTGTTATCTCACGCTGAGAGAACTCATAATTCGTGTGTAATGTCTATCTGTGACGGACATTATTAGGTATTCAATCAAATAACAGTTTCTCGACTGCGGGGTAATATCGTCGCCCTGATTCTCCTATACTCCGAGCTCAGAAAATCGGAGTGTCCTATGTTTTCCCATCCATCCCAACGCGATGATTTACAAAGTAATAATCCTTTTATCCAGCAACACCTGATCGCACACTTACTCAACATCAGTGGACGCACACTGGGTGGACTGGCGGCCTTCTTATCATTCGTTGCTTTGTGTGGTTACGCCTTTTCAATGCCGGCCCTTTACCGCCCTCTCGCCCACGGCGCCGCAACGCATCCGCTTACGGCAGTGGTAGTAATGTGTTTAGGAATAGCGGTTGGTGTTCAACAGTCTCCCACATTCAGGAAACCAACCCAGGCGCTGGCGCTTGTCGCGCTGCTATTATGTGTCATTCGCCTGGCCGATGGATTTCTGCATACCCACTGGCTTAACAGCCTGACGCCCTTTACCGACCAGGTAGATCGGGATATCAATCAGGGGATGTCTAATTCAATGGGGATGAATTCTGCCTCTATGCTCGCGGTTATCGCTCTGGCCCTGATCTTGTATGCCCGTCAGTGTCCATTGGCATCGCAGATTGTGGCATTTTGTGCACTCGGGATTCCCAGTGTCTCCCTCACCGGTTATGCCTATCAAATCGAAAACTTCCACGGCCAGATGTCATTGTTCACGACCCTATACGGCATCTGTTTATCGTTTTCGGTAATGTCGCTGACCACCCGCCTCGGCGTGATTAAGGCTCTGCTATCTCCCTTTATTGGTGGCAAAATTGCACGAATGCAGGCTCTGCTCGGCTTTTGCGTTCCGTTTTTCCTTGGCTTTATGTTTGTGCAGGTGTTCGCAATAAAAGACGCCGAATATTTTGGCATTTTCGTAATCCTCATATGCTGGTTTGCGCTGACCCTGGTCGGTGTTAGCGCCGTTTATCATGAGTATGTAGACAATCAGCGCCGCTTAAGCGAACGGGCGCTAATTAAAGCCGCGACTCACGATAGCCTCACTGACCTGCCCAACAGGCGAAAATTTTTCGAAGCGGCAGAACAGGAAATTCAGCGTACCTTGCACGCCAAACATCAGGCCTGGCTGATCATGCTGGACATCGATCACTTTAAAACCATTAATGACACCGCCGGTCATGCCATGGGCGACAAGATCCTGATTGAAATTGCTCAGGTGATTCAGCAATCCACACGTAAATCAGATATTAAGTGTCGCCTGGGCGGTGAAGAGTTTGCCATTTTGCTGGTAAACACCGATTTCCAGTCCGCGCAATCCGCCGCTGAAAACCTGCGAGCCCGCATAGCTTCGGCGCAGGTTGATGGCTACACCAATATTTATGGCCCAGTTACGGCATCACTGGGGCTAAGCCAAATAGAAACGAATGACACCCTCTCAGACGCTTTATCCCGCGCCGATGAGTTGCTTTATCATGCCAAACGAGAAGGCCGTAACCGGGTCATATACACCTTATAAGCGCCCAACACCCTGTCATCTGCCATTTAAAGGTGATCTGACCTGAGCCAGAGGGCGTAACAACACACATGCTAGTGTTGAAACGCCCTCATTGATGAAAACCCATTTGCTTTGGTTTACACAGGACCTGCGCCTGACAGACAATGCCACCCTGCTCGCAGCCAGTCATTGCGACAGATTGATATGTGTTTATTTCTCCGCTCAGAATGCGCACTCGCAACCTGCGCCTTTTTCGGCCAAAGCCGGTGAACATCGGCAACGTTTCGTACGCCAGGCGCTCGCAGACCTGCAACAGCGCCTAAATGAACTCGGTCAGTCTTTGTTGGTATTAGACGGTCCGGCTGAAACACAGATTCCGGCCTTGGTTGCCACCTATCAGGTAGCCGCAGTATTTGTTAGCCGCCAGTTTGGTCTGAATGAACTTCGCACGATCAATCATGTTCGTCATCAGATCGCACCTGTCGTCGTTTACCACTGCAACACTTACACTTTGTTTTCGCCATCAACCCTGCCAATGGCAGTCGAAGAATTACCCGATACCTACTCCGGGTTTCGCAGAAAGGCCGAAACACAATCTATTAAGCTACCCCAAAGTGCACCAACACGCTTGCCGCCATCGCCGTTTTCCAGTGCGAGTCATGTCTGTGATACCACCAGCATAGACGCCAATCCAGCTGTCACAGGGGGAGAAAGCGCCGCATTAGACCACTGTCAGAGAGTCTTTGATTCAGCACTTCCCAAACATTACAAAACCGTACGCAATGCACTCGATGGCTGGGAAAACTCATCTAAATTCTCACTCTGGCTGGCAACTGGCTGTATTTCAGCTCGTCAGCTAAAAGCCTGTATTGACCGCTATCAACACACACATGGCCCATCAGAATCCGTGTATTGGCTCTTTGTAGAATTGTTGTGGCGAGAATACTTTCAGTGGCGTGCGCTGCAAATCGGCATTAGGTTGTTTCAATTTCAAGGGACCGCCAAAAGCCGCCCACTCACCAGTTTCTATCCAGAACGCCTGGCAAAATGGCAACAAGGCACCACCCCCTGGCCGCTTGTGAATGCCTGCATGTTGCAATTACGACAAACCGGTTACCTCTCCAATCGGGGACGCCAAATTGTGGCCAGTTGTCTAATCAATGAATTACAGCTCGACTGGCGCTATGGTGCAGCCTGGTTTGAACAATGCCTGATTGATTATGATGTGGCAGTTAACTGGGGCAACTGGCAATACATAGCAGGCGTAGGCGCTGACCCAAGAGGAGGGCGACACTTTGATCTCGCGAAACAAACCGAAACATTTGATCCAGACGGCGAGTACGTCCAACGCTGGCTAGGCCTGCGCGCCAGCCATGCCATTGAGCAGCTTGACAGTGTCAATGCTGCCGATTGGCCCGTTACACATGCTGTCACGGACATGCAAACATGAATCTGGTTTGGTTTAAACGAGACTTGCGTCTGACCGATCATGGTCCCCTTAGCGCAGCCCTTAATCACCCTCAGCCGCTATTGCTGCTGTATATCATTGAGCCCAAATTAGTCAGAGATCCCCATTACGATCTGCACCACTGGCGCTTTATCTGGCAATCTATAGAGGATATTAACCAGCAGTTGGCAGCCCACGGCGGTAAATTACATGTACTCGAAGGAGATGCCCTTACAGTATTGCAACAGTTACATGCGGCACTGCCCATTCGCCAAATGCTGAGTCACGAAGAAACCGGTCTGGAGATCACATTTGGCAGGGATAAGGCCATTGCGAGCTGGTGTAAACAAAACGACATTGACTGGTTTGAATTTCCAACCGGCGCAGTTATTCGTGGCGCCAAAGACAGGCAAACGTGGGACAAACACTGGCACAAGATGATGCGAGCCACGCCGTTTTACTGCGACCTGCGGCTGGCAAAATGGGTAAAATTACCGACGCGCTTGCAGGATTTTACCCCACCGAATGACTGGCAAATACCTCATCTGCGCATGCAGCAAGGAGGGCCATATTGGGCCTGGCGTACCCTCGATTCGTTTTTCCGCCAGCGCGGCCAAACTTACCATAGAGGTATATCCAGCCCTCTTTCCAGCCGTAAAAGCTGCAGTCGTCTTTCGCCTTATCTGGCCTGGGGTAATATCAGCTTGCGTGAAGTTTACCAACAGCTGTTGCAACACTGGCAGCGACCGGGTTGGCGTAAGGCTCTGGTCGCCCTGTCCTCTCGTTTACACTGGCACTGCCATTTTATCCAGAAATTCGAATCTGAAGCGCAAATGGAATTTCGTCCCCTGAATCAGGGGTATAAAGACTTTCCCTATCCTGATGGAGAGCAGCAGGAGACATTTCTGTGCGCCTGGCGTGAAGGTCAAACCGGGTTTCCACTTATTGATGCGTGTATCCGCTGTTTAGATCAGACCGGTTATATTAATTTCCGCATGCGGGCCATGTTGGTCAGCTTTGCCTGCCATCATTTACAACTGCACTGGCAAGTAGTGGCTAAACCATTGGCACGCTGGTTTCTGGATTTTGAACCCGGCATTAATTATCCTCAAATCCAGATGCAGGCAGGACTGACGGGTACCAATACCATTCGTATTTATAATCCGGTAAAGCAATCTCAGGAACAGGATCCCGAGGGCGAATTTATTCGAAAATGGCTACCGCAGTTTGCTCAAGTCCCCAAAGAACTGATCCATACGCCCTGGAAAATGACAGCGATGGAACAAAGCATGTATCAACTCAATGTGGGAGAAGATTACCCTTTGCCAATCGTTAGCCACGAACAAACGGCCAAAGCAGCGCGAGAACGCTTATGGCGCTTTCGTAATCGCCCTGAGGTTAAAGCGGAGCGCCAGAGGATCTTGCAGCGGCACGTTCGGCCAACAGACCAGTTCAGGTATAAGGCCTAGTGATATGCCAGACAAACATAACTTGCCCAGCAAAACCTGTCCGGTGTGTCTGCGCCCATTTACCTGGCGCAAAAAATGGGCGCGCGACTGGCCACATGTAAAATACTGTTCAAAACGCTGTGCCGGACAGCGAGTTCCCGCTGCCAAGGTCTAAGACACCGGATAGCCTTCACCAGAGGGTTTGCGTTTTTTAAAATCGACATTGCCTTCACTCGCTGGCGTGAACAAAAACGCCCGCTGATCCACATAGCGATTCAGGGTGATTTGCACCAACAGGGTTTGATTGGCGATCAGTAACTCCGAAAACTCAATGCCATCAGATCGAAACTCAACCGGTTTATAAAACGCAAATCCTTCACTCGGTCGCGCAATCACCCGAAAGCCAATCTTGCCATCGGCGATATTTTTAAGTTTATCGTGATTAAAAAAGTAGGTGAGATGGCTTTGATTAACTTTGTTTTTTTGCTTATCGGCAAAAAAGCCTTTAGGCAGTTTATCCGGCATATAGGTGCTTCCGCCAAGCAGGTATAAATCATAATCCGTGACCAGCTTGCCTGTGCTGTCCACTACCCTAAACACCACCATCGAATATTGCTGGGCGGGCTTTTGTACCTTGGCGGTTCGGGATTGCATCGCGGTATCGACCTGGCGGTAATCCGCTTCAGACGCCACCGCCAGACATTCAAAGATAGACGCTACCACCTGTTTTCTGGCCTGATTTCCTTTGGTGACCGAGGCCATTATCCCCATGCTTTTTTGTGAATGGCTGGTATTGGGCAGTATTTCAATGGGAGTGCGTGATACCGACAGCTTAGGAGGCTGCGCCAGACTCAGCACCTGTGCTGTGCCCTTATCGCCATTGGCTAAGCGAAAATCGACGCTGCTATTCACGTCTTCCAGCAAATCCACCAGCCGGTAATTGAGATTGGTCGCCGCCACCCGTACCACGCCGTCACCGCCTTTTTCAGCCGTATAGGCATTCAGGTAATCGTAAAATTTCTTATCAATGTCCTGGCCGGTGATCACAAAGGGATAAAAGCCCTTCGTAAAGGGATATTCCATCCATTCGGTATTCAGTTGCCACTGGCCTAAGCTGCCTAATTCAAGCCAGTCGAGAATGCCCTGACCGGGTTCCACCCCATCAAACCAGGCTTTCATGCGGCCTACCCTGGCTTTACCTAATTGCGCCAACGCCGAACCGTGATTGGCTGGTGCCAGCATGATCAGATGATCCATCGGCAGTTGAGACAGCTTATCTTTACCGTAATAGGTATTGACCCATTCCCTCACCACGGGGCCTCCGGTTGAATGGGTAATGCAGGAGAAACGTTCGTTGTCACGCAAAGTGTCTTTCAGGGCGTGATCAAGGGCAACGACTAAATCGGACATCCGTACTTCGTCTTTAAACGACACATACTGCCCCAGAAACACGTGCTCGATACTAAGATTCATACCTGCTGGTGCACTGGCCGCCAGCACCTGGGGTAACACACCGTACGTATCGGTACTGGTCACACTCCATCCATGTATAAAAAGCAGTTTCATGTTGAGACTCCTCTTCTATTTCCCCCTATCTTTCCCGATAAGGCGTTAGTCAAAACCTAATCACAACTGCCCGTATGTGACGTAACTGCAAAAGTGTAGTTTGAATCATTTCTCCCCGTGAAGAATTTCACCGGGTCAACGCTGAAATAAAACAATTTAGCCCATTTTTATTACCTAAATCACGTTAAATTAAACACCAAATAATTAAGAAGCAAAACGCATTTCACGCCAGAGCAAAAAACCATAAATTTGATAGCGGAACATCCTGCCCTGTGGGAGAATTCGCGCCGTTCTGAACAGAGAATTTATCGCTTTGTTTTAGCTTGTGTCACCACTGGCCACGCAAAGCAAAAGTGGGTCAAGCCTTTGTTCAGCAACCTCCCCTAACTTACGCTGCCCACTTTCACAAGAAGCATCCGTCTTCGAGGCTAGCGTTCATTTTCATTGATTCTTATAGGTGTAATTTAGAATGGTAATCCGGCCCAAGCTCAACTGGTTGCGTATGTTGTTTGTCTGGCGTGGTTCTGTGGTGCGGAGGATTTTGCCTCAGCTGATGATTCTGGTGATGTCTTCTGGTGTCGTGGTAAGCATCCATAGTCTTTATCCAGGACTCCTGCACGACTTAACCCCCATCCCTTTTACGCTGCTGGGGATTGCCCTGGCGATATTTTTAAGTTTTCGTAACTCCGTCAGTTACGACCGTTTCTGGGAAGGCCGTCGGTTATGGGGCTCGATGCTCAACGATACCCGTTCTCTGGCCCGTCAGCTTATCAGCATGACAGATGCCGATGCCAGTGCCAGACAGCGCTTTGTTTACAGCCTGATCGCCTTTGTATACGCCGTCAAAGCCCAGTTACGTGACACCGAACTCAGTAAAGAAACCCTGAGCCTGTTGCGTCCACCTGTGCAGAGCCGGGTTAAGGATGCCCGATTTAAACCGGTACTGATCCTGACTGATGCGGCCGAACAGCTAAAACAACTGCGTCAGGCCAATGCCCTTTGCCCCATCAGCTTTATGGCGCTGGATCGGCAATTATCGCTATTAAACGAAGACCTGGGAGGCTGCGAACGGCTCGCCAGCACGCCTGTCCCCTTTGCCTACTCGGTCATTTTGCATCGCACCGTTTACCTGTATAGCTTTTTACTGCCCTTTGGCCTGGTGAGCAGCGTTGGCATGATGACACCATTAATTGTCGCCTTTGTGTCCTATACCTTTTTGGCCATTGAAGCACTGGCAGAAGAGTTGCAGGAACCTTTTGGCCTTGAACCCAATGATTTGCCCCTGGATGCCATGTCGGCCACTATCGAAGCCACCTTACGAGAAATGCTGGGTGAAGACGCTTATCCACCTGTGCCAGTTCCCGTGGACTGTGTGCTAACTTAACCTTCCTTCTCTATTTAACACGCCAGGGCGGGTTGAGACGGTTCTCTCCCGCCCAGTAAAGTTTAATTTTGTTGCCACTGGGATCATACAAAATGGCTTCGCGCCAAAGATAAGGCTGGTCTGTTGGACGTTGTTCAAACGTCAGGCCTTTTGCCTGCAATGCCTCCACCTGCTGGTCTAAATGCTGACATTCAAAATAAATGACAGCCCCATGGGCACGAACCTTATCCGCCTTAACCAGCGAAAAACTGGCGCCTGCGTCAGGGCTAAAGCGCAAGTAATGGGGAGTATCTACAATTAGAGTTGCGCCTAGGGTCAGGTAAAATGCCCTCGCCTGATCAATATTATCTACTTCCAATGTCACCTGATTTAACTGCATGGTTCGTCCTTACATTTGATGATGAGAAAAGCACAGGGGTTAAAATAAACGCACACCCGTTTGACGATACAAGTTACGCTCCTCCGGTAAATCACTCAGGTATTCAACGAACTCAACTTCAAAACCGTCTGGGTCAATATAATAAATATTACGTCGATAAGGCTCATCAGCGCCCGGTTTGGCGGGATCAAAGCCAGCACCAGCCAGGCGCCACTTAATTGCATCCAGGTTAGACACCACAAACGCAAAATGCCCCAGTCCCAACCGGTTTGACTGCAGTTCGCGATTTTCCCCTTCACCTCTGTCGTTCAGGGTCAGATAATTGTCATCATCACCAAAATGTACCCAGTTACGCAGAGTGCCATACCAATCCTGTTCACCGCCTCCGCGCACCCGCCAGTGAGGAAATGCCGCCTGATAGAAGCGCATGCTGGCATTAATATCTTTGACCACTAAATTTACGTGTTCCAGTCTAACCATGATTGTCGTCCTTCGTTTTGATTGAGGTTTGTCGTTAGGTTGGAAACATGCTAAAACCTCAAGTTAAGTTGAGGTAAAGTCTTTTTTTAGCCTTTTTGAGAAAAATATGGATCGAGCAAATTTAAGCGTGGGACAGGTGGCTAAGCGATGCAATGTGCAGGTATCTGCTCTGCACTTTTATGAAAGCAAAGGCCTAATCCATAGTCACCGCAACGCCGGAAATCAAAGACGTTACAGTGCCGATGTGATCCGGCGGGTATCATTGATTAAAGCCGCACAAAAAATGGGTATCAGTCTGGCAGAAGTAGAACAGGCCCTATTTACCTTGCCCAAACACAGGGCGCCGACGCAACTGGAATGGGAGAGCATGTCACGTCAATGGCAGCAGCAACTGGACCAGCGCATTCTCTATCTGCAGCGCCTGCGCAACTATTTAAGTGGCTGTATTGGCTGTGGCTGTTTGTCGATGAAAAGCTGTCCGCTGTATAACCCGCAGGACATGATGGGAGAGCATGACAGCGGCCCGGTGCTGATTGAACGCGAGCCGACAGAGATGGAAGTCGCCGCCCGGGAACTGCTTAAAAACGAAACAGAAAGTTAAGTGCTAAAGTGTCGATATCGGCAAAATCGTAAAAACCGTAGCGATAGTCCAGTTCCATGCTAAACACACGACCAAAGCGCATTTCAGCCGCGAGGCCCAGATAGGGATCCCAGCCATCCACTTTCACACTGGGCTCGCCACTGCCCCAGAATCCGTCTGCGGGTTTAATTTCAACATCCCAGTGGGTTATCCCCATCTGAGGTTTAATCAGAACCGGGCCGATCGGGAAAAGCAAATTCGCGCCAACTGCGGTCTCTGTCAGATCGTAATTGGTAGCCACGTCCAGCACGTCGAACATCGTCCAATCAATGTACACCGAACGACGCAGAGTAATATCGAACATATCCTCCATTCGATAACCGAGGGTGGCGTTAATACTGGCACCTTCGATCTCCTCGTCCCAGGAGGCAAAACGGTATTGCTCTTCAACATTGACCTTGGTTTGCCCCACACCGAAGCCTAACAATATTTGCTCCTGAGCCTGACAGATTGAAATAGAAAAAATACTCAGCAGAGTTACTGCCATGGCCAGTGCGCCTTGTTTTAACAACACAGTTCTTCCTTGATACAAACTGGATAAAAATTGACACTAGCTTACATAAAACTGACAGTTTTACAACGTGTTAGATATGGATACATTTAATTCGCACAATGATTGCGTCGATGTTCAGAAGGCCCCTGCCAATGTTGTTGCATGGCATCCTGAAGCTGTAAGAGATTGTCCGAATTCACCCTATAACCGAGCGCTAATACATAAGCGGCCGCTTCCAGCGTCGATAAACTGAAATCTAGTTTGGTATGGCGGATCCCGTAGCGGCTGTCGGGAGCCTCTGAAAAGCGCCATTGCGGTAACGCCTGTAACCAGGGGTTGGCATGCCACAACCCAAATGCCTGACGCCAGCTACCGTCGAGTAAAATCAGGATGTCGGGTGTATTTTGTTTGAATACCTCCAATTCCTGCTCGAGGGAAAAACTCGTCTCGGCAGGATAAATCACAGCAGCGTTGCGCGACTGACAAAGTTGTCGAATGTTGTCAAAATCAGCCACTGTTTTCCCCGCTACGATCAGGGTATCTGGCAGACAAAGTCGAATTAAACGGGCGGTATTTTTGGCGTGCAGAGTTTCGTTAGGGTGCTGCAATATCACCAGTTGCACCGGCGCCTGAAAGATCTCAATGGCATGGCATACACAGGTGCGAAGCGGGTACTGACAATGGGGACAATAATCTCGCACAACACCTCCTGCGCAACCAAGAATGGGGCATTATCCCCATTCTCTGCCAAGAGGCAACCTGTGTTGTTAATGGGCTTGATAAGGCAGGGTATTTTTATAACGCGCCCAGTTATCAATCAGTTCCTTCACTACCACTGAACCGGCACGGTACTGAGAGGCAAAAGCAAAATCAGAACCTGCGGATTCATCACCTGCGCTTTCGGTAATCGACATACCTGGAGCTGGCATACAGTAATTACTGGCACCGCGAATCATCATTATCCGGTTGAAATCCACCAGCCCCCGCTCAGCCATACGGTATAAGGTGCCCACATAAGCCGCCTGTTCCATCGCAGTGGTGGTAAAAGCATCTTTACCTTCGGTCCAGATGGCCACCCAGTCGCGCGCCCATTGGGTGCGGCCCTGACCATGCCAGTATCGGGCTGACGCCAGCGTTGCGCCCAGCATTACCTGCGGTGGCTGTTGCGCAGCCGCAAAGCCCTGATAGGCCTCGCGAGTATGCTTTAATGCGGTGCTATCGCCCAGTGCCGCCTTTGCTTTGGATAAGTGGTAGGCCCACTGAGTCAGTTTTGGGTTCAACGCATAATTCATGCTGTACGACAGCGTTGCTCCGCCCCAGCCGCCGGCATCAGCATCTTTGCCCGGGGCAATACCTGGATGATCTGAACCGATGGGATAGAGGCCATAAGGCCAGTCTTTTGGCATGTCCTCTGGCGCGAGTTCACGCATCACATCACCATCCACCACGTTCGCTGCCCATACGGCACTACCGATACTGCCCTGCATTGGATCGATGCCGGCAATTCCGTTAATCACCCAGTAGGTGTGAGAAAAATCCAGTTGCGGGTCCAGCAGCAACGCCATCACCATTTCGCTGGACGTGACTGTGGTTAGATGGCTGTCTGTCGGCAGACCTGAAACACTACCAAACACTCCGTCATCATTGTAACGCACCAGATGGGGTGCACCTTTGACCTTGAGGGTTTTATCCAGTTTCAGACCTTCAACCCAATGCTGAAACTCTCCCGGCGCGTCTCCCTTATCCTCGCCCACTTCAAACCCCGACAGGATCATCACTTTTACTTCGAGGGGAGCTGCCATGGCCTTTGACGCCAGCAACACACTAAAAATACACAGCCAACGAAAATGGCTGAAAACAAAGGACTTTTGAAACACGTACATACTTTTACCTCGTGAATAGAGAACCCGGGTAAAAGCAAATTGCAGGCCCATACGCTTCGCAATCAGCGTAAAAACAAAAAAAGCCGACCAATAACCGATATTCATCGTTAAATGTCGGCCTAGGATAATATGGGCAAATCAATGCTTACATTCGACCTTACTCGGCGCACCATTTCAGACCACTTGGTCAACTATAGTGCGGGTAAGGAAAAGACGCTGACTATAGGTCGGCTAAAGGTCATCCATAAATGGAGTACCGCACAGCCAGCGTTGACCCGGTCGGGCAAGGGCCAGTAGTTGCATATCATCCTGGGTATCGCCATACGCATGTATGTGCTGGTATTGATGCAGGTTAAAATGCGCTGTCACCCGCGCGGCCTTTTCGGCTCCGCCACAATCTTTGCCCTGATATCGTCCTGTGCAAATCCCATTTTTCACTTCCAGACGGTTGCACAACAAGGTAACGCCGAATTTCTCACTCCAGTGTTTCAAATACAGATCCAAAGACGCTGACACAATCGCTATATCATGGCCCTGCTCAAGATGACGGAAAAACGCCTGCATACGCTGGCTATCTTCAAGGGTTGGCAATACCTGCTCAGCAAAGTGCCGACCCAACGCTTCAAGTTCAGAAAATTGTCTGCCCTTATATGCCAGCTTAATGGCCTGCTGGCGCAAAATTGAGGGGCCAATCCACCCCCATTTGCAGGCAAACAGTGCCGGCGCTAAACGCCAGCCATGACGGCGAATACGTGTTTGCGACACGCTGTACCGCAAAAAACGCTGAAAGCTGTCGGAATGAGTTAACGTGCCATCAAAATCAAACAGTGCCAGTTCGTGAGTCATCTGCTCTTCCTTGTTTTCATCCAGCATAGCAAAATCAGCACACAAAAAAGCCCCATCACCGGGGCCTTTTTCATGACATTTTGCTGTTTAGCCTGGAGGCTAACGCATTTAGTCGAGAATAATATCCAGCACGTTAGCCAGATCCGTTTTACCACGACGAATTTCATCGTCAGTTAAGCCCGAAACTTCGTGTGGGAACACCAGCCACTCATCTGACTCATGCACAAAGTAATCCGGGGTAATTTCGGTCTTGTTGTTCTGCGGTTTAAACCATGGACAGGCAATACGCATGTCTTCTGGGGTGTTTAAACGCATCAGCTTTTTAATCTGCTTAATCAAAGCATCAACACTGCGACCAGAGTCAAATACATCGTCAACAATCAGTAGCTTGTCAGATGCATTGGCATTTTCGACCAAATAGTGCAGACCGTGCACTTTAATGTGCTTTGATTGTTTGTCGATGCCGTAATAAGACGACGTACGCACTGCGATATGGTCTGTCTCGACCTTTTTATAATCGAAATATTCCTGCACAGTAATCCCGATAGGTGCACCACCGCGCCAAATGCCGATAATGAAATCAGGACGGAAACCATCTTGATAGACTTTCGCCGCCAGGCGGTAGGAGTCTTCCAGCAATTGCTGAGCGGTAATAAACTTCTTATCCATCAGGAAACCTCAAATACGTCAGTTCAGGATCCATCTGCTTCAGGGGCATAAGGCAGATGAAATAATGCTAATTGTGCAGCATTATAGACAATCCCCCTATGCTTGTACGGATTTATTTCAAATTTTCTGACTAATCGGTCAAGTTATAAGCAGGCGGAGAAAGCTCGCTTAATGGCTAGGTTGAAGCCATTGCCCACCTCATACTTCGGGCAATGGCGTGAAATAAAGAGGCTATTCGTATTTCAGGGCACTGGCGGGGTTAACTTTCATCGCCCTCAACGCCGGATAAAGAGTGGCAATAAAGCAGAGTAACAAACTAAACACCACCAGAATGCCCACCTGTTGCCAGCGCAAATCCACAGGCAAGCCCATACCATTGGGACCAAACATCAGCGGAATACCCAATACTTTCAATAAATTGTTTAACTGGTTAACCAACAACAAGCCACCCACCACACCAAACAAAGTACCTTTAATACCGTTGTATAAGCCATTGTATAAAAACACCTGCATCACGTTACCGGCAGTCATGCCCTGGGTACGTAAAATCGCAATATCCCCCTGCTTTTCCGTGACTACCATCACCAAAGCCGACACGATGTTAAACGCCGCCACGGCTACGATCAGCAGTAACATTAATGCCATCATGTTCTTCTCCATTTTCACCGCATCAAATAACGGTCCCTGACGAGCGCGCCAGTTGTGGGAGTCGAGGCCAAGTGCGGTGATAGCATCCACCACAGGCTGATAGGCAAAAGCATCCTGCAAAAACAAACGTGTTTCACTGATATCCTGAGGCTTGGTGCGCATCAGGCGCGCGGCGTCGGTATGCGACATTAACACCACTTTGTCATCCAGTTCTGAACCGACACTGTAGACACCGCTGATGGTAAAAATACGTTGACTGGGGATGTTCCCAAAAGGGCTGTAGACACTGGCTCCTGCGGCAATCATACGCACCTGATCCCCCACATTCAGATTCAGTTGCATCGACAATGCCCGCCCAATAATCAGGCGGTAACTGCCTGGCTGCAAATCCAGCATGCTACCCACCAGCATATTTTCAGCAATCACCGAATGTTGTTGCATCGCCTGAGGTTCAACCCCCTGGATCAGCACCCCATTTAGCCCTTGCGACGCCTGAATAACGCCTTCAGCCTCAATCATTGGGCTGCTCGCCAGCACCCCTGGTAAATGCTGCAAACCTTGAATTTGCGCCTCGCTGGCACCGCGGGTATCCACCATAATATGCGGGTTAATGCCTAATACACGCTGTTTTAACTGGCCTTCAAAACCATTCATCACCGATAACACAGTGATCAACGCCATTAATCCCAGGGCGATACCGATGACGGAAAACAGGTTAATAAAGGCAATGAAATGATTACCTTTACTGGCGCGTGCGTAACGCATACCAATAAATGCGGAAACTGGTTGAAACATATAGCCCACTATACTTGTGCTAATCAGCCTGTTGATTTCCCGCAATTTCCTGCGAAAGATCGTAAACTGTTGGATACTCTAAAATTGTTCAGTGATAATACGTGCTCACCCATGGTGGCACAAGCGCAAGACTCTGCTCTGCGCGTATAGATGGAGAAATAATGGACGCGTCCAGTCTGGAACAAAAGCAGCAGCTGTTTGGACAGTTTTTTCGAATCGCCTATCCGATCCAGGTCAATGTCCTGCCGCTGGCAGAAAATACCCAATTACCCGACGTAGACGATCTCAGCGAACATATGCCAATGGCCTTTCGGGTGGCCACTGAAGGCGCAGAACTCGATAGCAAGATGCTCAGTTCATTGCGGGTTCTCGGCGATAAAGCTCAGGAGCTTACTCAATATCTCCACCATCAGGCCCACAAAATTAATCTGCTGATGTCATTAGTATTGCAGCAACAAGACGACCCAGCCCAGCGCTATCAGTGTCTTGAATTTGGCGGCAGTGGCATCATTATTTCAGTACAGGACGCACTTCCCGTTGGCACTGTCGCTGAAATCAAAGTATTTCTGACTAATGAAGCCAGCGCCGTATTTTGTTACGGTGAGGTCATTGAAAGCGTAGCCGGTGCGCAGGGCTTTGTAACATCTCTGGTATTCACCCGCATTCGCGAACAGGATCAGGATCTTATCGTGCGCGCCAGTTTGCATTTGCAAACCAAACAACTTCGTAAGCGCAATCAACCCAAGAGCAACGAACAGTAGTAATGACAACCAGCATTTTTTCTCCCCTGTTGCCCAAAAGTAAGGGCGACCAGATTCAATGGGGCAACCTCAATGGCAGCAGTCTGGCCCTTGTAATGGCCAATGCCACCCGGGACGCCAATGGTCCGGTATTGTTAGTTACCGCCGATACCCCTACCGCCCTTAAACTGGAAAAGGACATTAACTTCTTTTTGCGTGGCGATGGCATTGATGTGCAATTGCTGCCCGACTGGGAAACCCTGCCCTACGACAGTTTTTCGCCGCACCAGGACATTATTTCCCAGCGTCTGGAAACCTTTTATCGCCTTAGTCAGGGCGAACGCTGCCTCTTTATCGTCCCCATCAATACCCTGTTGCAGCGCGTAGCACCCGTCGATTACCTGAGTAAGTATCTGCTGATTTTAAATCCGGGCGAGAAGCTCGATATCGCTAAATTCCGCAGTAATCTGGAACGTGCCGGCTACACCCATGTCAATCAGGTCATGAGTCACAGTGAATTTTCCATTCGCGGCAGCATTATTGATTTATATCCGATGGGCTCGGAACACCCTTACCGTATCGATTTATTCGATGACGAAGTGGACTCCATCCGCGTATTCGATCCGGATTCTCAGCGTTCGGGAGACAAAGTCGATGGCATTCGCATGTTACCCGCGCGAGAGTTCCCCACCGACAAAGACGCCTTGAGCCTGTTCCGTCAGCAGTTTCTGGATAAGTTTGATGCCACCACCGGCAAAGATTCGATTTTGCATCAAGTCACCAAAGGCTTAATGCCCGGCGGGATTGAGTATTATCTGCCACTGTTTTTTAACCAGACCGCCACCCTGTTTGATTATTTGCACCCGGATACACTGGTGCTGATGCAGGGCGATTTAACCGACGCCTGTGAATTTTACTGGGCCGATTTAAGCGAACGTTACGAACAGCACAAGTACAATCTCGACCGCCCGTTGCTGGCACCGGTAGAGCTGTTTCTGCGCTTTGACGATTTGTTTGGCGCCTTGAAAAACTGGCCGCGGATCAAGGTGCAACAAGCACTACTGGAAGAAAAGGCAGGTCGCGCTAACTACACCACTGAAGCCCTGACCGAGATCAGTATTAACCCGCAGGCCAAAGCGCCCTGGGCACCATTGAAACAGCGGGTAGAAGACTGGCAGGCATCGGGCTTTAAAGTATTGTTTAGCGCCGAGTCAGAAGGCCGCCGTCAAACCCTGCTGGAAATGCTGCTTAAAGCCGGGATTAAACCTGTTAGTCACGATAGTTTGAAAGGTTTCCTCAGCAGCCACGATTTACTTGGCATTTGTGTTGGCCAGGCCGAACACTCATTTTTACTTGATGACGCCGATGGCAAGCTGGCGTTTATTACTGAAACCGAACTCCTCGGCCATAAAATCAGCCAGCGCCGTTTACGCGATAAACAACAGGCCACCGACGAGAGCGCCATCATACGCAACCTGGCGGAATTATCCTTAGGTCAGCCAGTGGTGCATTTAGAGCATGGCGTAGGCCGTTATACTGGCTTACAAACTCTGGATGCGGGCGGCATTACCACCGAATACGTGTGCATTCAGTACGCCAAAGAGGCCAAGTTGTATGTGCCGGTGGCATCGCTGCATTTGATCAGCCGCTACACAGGTGGAGACCTTGAGCATGCGCCCCTGAATACGTTGGGCACAGATACCTGGGCCAAAGCCCGCAAAAAGGCCGCGGAAAAAGTCCGTGATGTGGCCGCCCAGTTGCTCGATGTATACGCCCGCCGTGCGGCTAAACCAGGTTACGCCTATCAAATTAACTGGGAAGATTATCAGGGCTTTGCCGATAGCTTCCCGTTTGAAGAAACCGCCGATCAGTTGCAGGCCATCAATGCCGTCATCAACGACATGGGCAGCAAAAACGCCATGGATCGTCTGGTCTGTGGGGATGTGGGCTTTGGTAAAACCGAAGTGGCCATGCGCGCTGCCTTTATTGCCGCCAATGCCGGTAAACAGGTAGCGATTCTGGTCCCCACGACTCTGCTGGCCCAGCAGCACTATGAAAACTTTAAAGACCGTTTTGCCAACTGGCCGTTTCGCATTGAAGTGATGTCACGCTTTGTCAGCGGCAAAGATCAGAAAGGCGTGGTCAGTGCCATCGAAGAAGGCAAAGCCGATATTGTGGTGGGCACCCATAAGCTGTTACAGGACGATATTCGCTTTAAAGATTTGGGCCTGGTGATCATCGACGAAGAACACAGGTTCGGTGTACGTCAAAAAGAGAAGTTCAAGGCCCTGCGCGCCGATGTGGATATTCTGACCCTGACCGCCACACCGATCCCTCGCACCCTGAATATGGCCTTAAGTGGCATGCGCGACCTGTCGATAATTGCGACTGCGCCAGCCCGCCGACTGGCGATTAAAACCTTTGTGCGCCAGCGTGATAAGGAGCTGATCCGTGAAGCCATCATGCGCGAAATTCTGCGTGGTGGTCAAGTGTACTTCCTGCATAACGAAGTAGACAGCATCGAAGACACCGCCAAAGAAATTGCCGAGATAGTGCCAGAAGCCCGGGTCGCCATTGGCCACGGCCAGATGCGTGAACGTGAGCTGGAAAAGGTCATGAGCGACTTCTACCATCAGCGCTTTAACGTGCTGGTATGTACCACCATCATTGAAACCGGTATCGACGTCCCTTCAGCCAACACCATCATTATGGACAGAGCCGATCATCTGGGTCTGGCGCAGTTGCACCAGTTGCGCGGCCGCGTTGGACGCTCGCACCATCAGGCCTATGCGTATTTGCTGACGCCGCATCCAAAACGTATGACCAAAGATGCCCAGAAACGTCTGGATGCCATTTCGTCGCTGGAAGATTTGGGTGCTGGTTTTGCCCTGGCTACTCACGATTTAGAAATTCGGGGTGCCGGTGAATTACTCGGTGATGACCAGTCTGGCCAGATTGCCAGTGTCGGTTTCTGCCTGTATATGGAAATGCTCGAACAAGCAGTAGAAGCCATGAAAGCCGGTAAAGAGCCAACCCTCGACAGCGCCCTGTCGATGCACACGGAAATCGAACTTCGTTTGCCAGCGTTGCTACCGGAAGACTATATTGCCGATGTTAATACCCGTCTGTCCTTGTATAAGAAGCTGGCAAGCTGTAAAAATAAGAAACAAATCAACGAAGTACAAATTGAGCTGATTGATCGCTTCGGATTATTACCTGAACCGGCAAAGAACCTGATCACCATTGCTGAGCTGAAGTTAGTCGCTAAAGAGGTGGGGATAGACAAGATTGAAGCTTCGCCTCAGGGTGGCTATGTTGACTTTAGCCAGACCACCCGTGTGGATCCGGGCTATATTATCCGTTTGATCCAATCTCAGCCGGCCATTTACCGACTGGAAGGCGCACAAAAGCTCAAGTTTGCGATTAAAACAGAGTCAGCCAAAGACCGACTGGAACTGATCACTAATATGCTCGACGAACTCAGCCAACAACTAAGGGCCGCTTAATGATAACCCGGACATTCCTGCCTCCTCGTCATCACACAGGCGCTACATTCTTGCTAAAAGCCTGTCTGAAAGCATGTTTGGGGGCCGCATTACTGACCGCGAGTTCACTGGCTTCGGCCAAAGGTGATTGGTGGTTTGATGTGGAAGTCATACTGTTTAAGCGTGACACCCTGCCCCAACAGCTGGCTGAACAATTTGACACCCCAACCCAGGCAACAAAGCTGCCCAGACGTAAGCTGGAGCTGCTGACGAATTATATTCATCCAAAGATTGATTATCTGCGTCAAAACCTGCCTGTCTGCTTTGCCAAATTTGAGCCACTGCCAGCCGCCCATCTGGTGCCGTATATCGAAGCATTAGATTACTTGCCTCAAGTCGAAATGGATTTAGCCGACACTGCCGGGCAAGCCCTACAGGCCGGTGAGACCGATCAGCTCTTTGAACAGCTACAACAACCAATGGCTATTCCTGCAGAAGAAGACGACAAAAACGTTCTGAGTGACATCGACCAACAGATTCTGGCCCAGCCATTGTGGCCTGAAAATGTCAGGGTTCCAGCTAGCCTGGCCTGTCGCTATGAAGAGGAAGATATGCTGGTCAGTACTCCTTTTTCACCCCAATTTAATCAACCCGCAGAACCGGATGCCGTGCCTGTAGAGATTGATGGTGCCGAATGGGAAGGCAGCATATCGCCTTATCTGTTAGCGAAAAAGTCCCTTGAAATGAAAGATATCTATCAGCAACTTCGTCGCCAAAAAGACAGTTTCCCGCTTTTACACCTAGGCTGGCGTCAGGAAGTGGAGTTTGGTGAAAACAAGAGCCCTGCGATGCACATTATTGCCGGGGCCAATTACGGCATCTGGTTTGATGCAAACGGTAAACGCCTGCCTGTTATCGATGAAACGGCTGAGGCTGAACAGGTGATCCCGGTATCCGACGCAGAGGCCACCAACAACGCCCTGTTTGCCAAAATAGATAGGGTCCTGGCAGGCGAAAACCTGCCATTCCCTGAAGTCGAAAAAGACAATACCCATGGCACCAGAATGCCAAAACCCGCTGCCGTATGGGAGTTAGAAGGCCTGTTTAAGGTGTATCTGAAAAATCTCGGGCGTACGCCTTACCTGCATATCGACAGCGATCTGGATTTACGGGTACCAGTGTATGACGCGAAGTTGGACGATGCAGATGCCAATGCAGGACCGATGTCCGTCAGCAATATCGAAGATGCGAATCGTCTCAAAACCTATCACTTCGACCAATTACGTCGCATCATCAGTAACCAAATCCACTATTTTGACCACCCTATGCTGGGCATGATAGTACAGGTACGCCGCTACCACTTGCCAGAAAGCTTTACCAGTAAGCAGTAATCAGGAATAAAAAAGGGCTGATAAATATCAGCCCTTTTTTGTGCTCAATATACGCCAGCATTAGCATTTTAATTTCAAACAGTCAGATAAATCACCACAGTGGCCACTCCCGCCACCATCAAATTCAGCACCCAGCCTTCTCTGACCATGGCTTTTATTTTGAATTCATCGGTGGAATAGACAATGGCATTGGCGGGCGTTGCAACCGGCAGCATAAAAGCACAACTGGCACTGATGGCCGCTGGCATCATCAGTAACGCTGGCTCGATATTATTGGCCTGAGCAGCGCTGGCTAAAATAGGCATCAGCAAGGTAGCGGTGGCGGTATTAGACGTGATCTCGGTGACGAACGTCACAAACAGGCAGATACACAAAATCAGCAGCCAGACCGGTAAATCCGTTAAACCAGACAACGCGTTACCCAGCAGAATACTGAGCCCTGAGCCAGTAAAGGCTTTGGCGATACAAATTCCACCGGCAAACAGCAGTAACATGCCCCAGGGAATAGTGTTGGTGGTCTGCCAGTCCAGCAGGCGTTCGCCTGTGCTTTTGCCTTCCATATCTTTCTGACCATTAGGCAGTAAGAACATGGCCGCCACACCCGCCAGTGCCACAGTGCCATCACCAATTGCACTTAAGCCCAACCAGCTACTGACATAAGGCCGTACAATCCACGCTACTACTACCAGCGCGAAAATTGTCAGCACCCTTTTTTCCTGGGGTTGCCAGCTACCAATTTGTGGCAATGAGAAACTGCCGGCACTGACAACATTACGGGTCAGCCACCAGGCCATCAGCGGGATCCCGATAATCACAATAGGCACACCGGTTTTCATCCAGGTGAGAAAGGTGATCTCTGTGCCAAAAGTTTCCTGATACACACTCATAAAAATCACGTTAGGCGGCGTCCCCACAGGCGAACCGATCCCCCCAAGGCTGGAGGCATAGGCGATGCCCAATAACAACGCGGTTTTAAAGGCGGTATCTGAGTTACTTTTTAAAATCGCCAGAGCAATCGGCAGTAACATCAGGCAAGTGGCGGTGTTGGAGATCCACATACTTAACACCGCCGAGGTCAGCATAAAGGCCAGGATCATCACCCTTGCATTGCCAGTGCCGGTTAAATGCAACATATACACCGCAAGACGGTTATGCACATTCGACTTTTCCAGGCCTTTGGAGAGCATAAATGCGCCCATCAGCAGGATGATCACCGGATTGCCTAATGCCGTTGCTGCATCACCATGACTGATGACACCAAAGGCCGGAAATGCCACAAACGGGATTAACGATGCCGCCGGAATAGGAATGGCTTCAGTGACCCACAGGATAGCGGTAAATAAGGTGATGGCTGCTGTGGCAACAACCGGTTGCGGCTGGCCCGCGGCGCTTAATAGTACCGCCAGGCCAAGGGCACAGGCCAGCGCAATCAGTAAGGTTAATGACGTTTTCGACATAACTCCTCTCTAAGCAATCAAGTCAGTCTGCCTAAGCGTAAAATTCATCCAGGGCCAATTGCGCCTGATGCCAGCTACGGCTTTTCTTCAATTCTGCATAATTACCCGTAGGCTGTTTCAACAGCTTAGGTAAACGATCTGAACCCTGCGTATGAGCAGGCAGCTTATCTAACACCTGAATCGCACCCTCCGGGTTATTGCACACAAGCACCATATCGCAGCCGGCGTTTAAGGCAATTTCTGCTCGCTCAGCATAGCTGCCGACTTTCGATGCGCCGTGCATGGATAAATCATCCGAAAACACCACGCCATCAAAATCCAATTGTTTACGCAGGATGTCGCGGATCCACACAGATGAGAAACCCGCTGGCAGGTCATCCACCTCCGGGTACACCACATGGGCCGGCATCACCGCATCTAATAATCCCTGCTGATGAATTTGTTTAAAGATGGCCATATCCAGATTCATGATCTCTTCACGGCTGCGTTTATCCACCGGCATGGCGACATGGGAATCTTCTTTAACGTTGCCATGACCCGGGAAATGCTTGCCTGTGGCTTTCATACCAGCATCATGCATACCACGAATAAAGGCGCTGGCCAGCTGCACAATTTGGGCAGGTTTCTGACTAAAACTGCGATCACCAATCACATCTGAGACACCGTGAATGTCCAGCACAGGCGCGAAGCTGATATCAATATCAAAGGCCTGCACTTCTGCTGCCATCAGCCAGCCAAACTGCTGCGCGTAAACTGAAGCTTTATCAATGTCCCCAGCGGTGCGTTCAATCAATTTCCCCATCGCCGGAATAAGACTAAACCCATCTCGAAAACGCTGAACCCGACCGCCTTCGTGATCCACCGCCAGCACCAGCTGATTACGGCTGTAGTGACGAATTTGACCAATCAATTCCTGCAATTGCTTTTGATCATGGAAATTACGGGTAAACAGAATCAGGCCGCCCACAAGCGGATGATCCAACACTTCTTTTTCAACTGCGCTTAGCTCATAGCCTTGCACATCCAACATTACCGGGCCCATAGGCCTCCTTTCGTCTTTTTCAGGTTAGGGGGAGTCAGTAAAAAATTTGCTTAACAAACTGACCGACCCGAATATTTTTTGCGTCCGATCAAAGTCCTGCAGCTTCGCCTTTGCCACAATGCCAACATGTCCAGACAAAGAATGTTGGCCCTATGCAAGAGTTTATCGATCCGGCGTTAATTAAAAAATACAACACCAATGCACCGCGTTACACCTCTTATCCTACCGCGTTGTCGTTCAGTGAAGATTTCTATCGTGATGACATTATCCATGCGGTACAGACATCGGGCAAACGGGACTTGTCTTTGTATATTCATATCCCCTTCTGCCACAGCCTCTGTTACTACTGTGGCTGCAATAAAATTGTGACTCGTCATCAGGATAAAGCCGATATTTATCTCGATTATCTGGAAAAGGAAATCGAACAACAAGCGCGATTATTCCGTCATTATAAAGTCAGACAGGTACACCTGGGTGGCGGCACACCGAGTTTCTTATCGCCACTGCAAATGAACCGCCTGATGAGCATGCTGCGCAAACATTTTTGTGTGATGCTGGATGCGGAGTTCGGGATTGAAATTGATCCCCGTCGTATCTCACTGGATTATCTCGATCATCTTCGTCATGTCGGCTTTAACCGAATAAGCATTGGCGTGCAGGATACTGACACCAAAGTACAGCAGGCCATTAATCGGGTGCAAAGTACCGAGTTTGTTGCCTCGCTGGTAGAAAGAGCCAAACAACTGGGCTTTAGTTCCGTCAATCTGGATCTGATTTACGGCCTGCCCTGGCAAAACCGCCAAACCTTCGCCACCACACTGGATCAGGTATTAACCATGATGCCGGAGCGATTATCCCTGTTTAGCTACGCTCACTTACCGAGTCGTTTTGCGGCCCAAAGAAAAATTCGTGATGAGTGGCTGCCCGATGCAGAAACCAAGTCCCAGCTGATGTTTCAGGCCATTGATACCCTGACCCGCGCCGGTTATGAGTTTATCGGCATGGACCACTTTGCCCAGCCCACAGACGAATTAGCTAAAGCGCAAAAAGCCGGTAACCTGCACCGCAACTTTCAGGGCTACACCACTCTAGGCGAGTGCGATTTATTAGGCCTGGGTGTGTCCAGCATTAGCGCCATTGGTAACACCTTTAGTCAAAACCACAAAGAGCTGAAAGACTATTATGTCAGTCTGGATGAAAAGGACCATGCGCTGGCCAAAGGCGTGCTGTTAACCAACGACGACATTATCCGTGCCGGCATCATCAAAGACATTATGTGCAACAGCCGGGTGAATATTGCCGAAGTAGAGCGGGATTTTGGCATTCGCTTTAATGAATATTTCGCCGATGCTCTTGGCCGTTTAGTGCCTTTTATTCGGGATGGATTGGTCAGTGTGAATGATAAGTACATTCGTATCAGCGACAAAGCCCGCTTACTGGTACGTAATATTGCGATGGCGTTTGATGCTTACGCCCATCATGAAGATCAGCGTCAACGTTTTTCGAAAGTGATGTAAGCCCCCTTCTCGTCCCTTTTCTCAGTATTTCCTGTGCTCATATCAGCCATTGATCAAATCAATGGCTGAATGCCTCTTACTTTCCTAAGCTCACTAAGCCGTGATGGAAAGTGGCAGTCCGTTTCAGTTTCAGGGACAGCATTCGAGAAATCCGTTATGGCATATTGTCAGCACTTTCTATATCAGCTGTTTATTGGCTTCGCCGCCTGCACGCTGTTCGCGGGGGCGTTTTATCCTGCGCCCCAGCACACTCAGCAAACGCGCGAAACAGAGCATCCAGGCACCCAGAATAAAAAACAAGGACATCAGGTAAAGATCGCTTCTTCACCCGAAAAGTTCGAGCCCAGCAAAAAGTATCGCTGCCATACTGACGGGTGCGGCAAGAAAATACCTTGGAAAACGCACAAGACCGAATTGAGTAGCCGCGTAGGTTAGCAAGAAAAGCCCCCACTGCGGCCCTTGAAACAACCCTGCCAAAGTCAGCAGTCCTAATGCTGGCAATGCTAATAATCCCGCAAACCCAATGGTTAAACCCATTTGCTGATTGTGTGATAGCGGCATGCTCGCCAGGTAATACCCATAGCGTTGACGAAGCGATATGAGGGGTCGCAAATTGGTACCAACTAACATAGCCGCGATAAAACTCAGGGTATAGCTAACAAAACTCTGCACCTCGATATTCACACCATGAAAGTAGATACCGGCCAGAATAATTAGCAGCAGTAAGGCAACGCCACGAAATATCTCTGGCCTTGGCGCTTCCAACTGTGCTTGCCAATAAAACGCCCAAAGCCCTTTACGGCCCGATACTGTGGGCATTTTTGGTAATGGAATAACACGCTCTATAAGGATGGCACCAAGCCAAATCACCAGCCATTGTGCTTTTACCAGTGCATCTGCAACGTTAACCGCCACCATCGGCACCAGCAATAAGCTCAACCAGGGTAGACAGCGCCTTGATACAACATTGATGGCATAATAACTGGCAAGCACCAGCAGGCCTGTGGCTGGTAATAATGCCTCAGCTGTCATCGTTAAAGGCAAATACCAGATTTGTTCAGCTTTACTCACCAACATAATGATCAGCAGCAACAAAGGCCCCAGCACAAATACATGTGCCGCCACCAGCAACACGCCCAGCTCGGTCCACTGGCGTGTCCGCTGACTAACAGGCAAGCTGGCATCATAATCAGCGTAACGACTGGCAAGAATGCCTTCTCGCTGCACCAGCATCCAGCAGCTTAACAGCAACAAATACCCCCACAGGGTATTGAGGTAAACACTGTTGTCGCTATCAGTGTCTACCAGCACGCCGAGGGCCAACAGTGGTATTAGCGCCAGTGCGGGTAATGCCAGTGGAAAAAGTGACGCTAGACCCAAACTGATTTGCTTTAGGCTTTCCAGCCAGTTATGTAATTCGCGACGATAAATGCCAAGCCTGAACTGCCAGTAACTCATGGGACAACCGGCTCAGTCCGACTCAGGTGAATATGCCGCACCTGCTTATCCTCAGCGGCGACGGCTTCATGGCTGGCAATAATAATTTGCCCCGGGTATTCGCTTATCAGCAGATTCAGCGCCAGCTTGGCCTGTTCATCCAGGCCATTTGTAGGTTCATCCAGCAACAACAATTTAGGCTGATGCATCATAGCCGTTAGCAGACTGAGCTTTTTACTGTTGCCCAAAGATAAATCTCCGAGTCGGGTATGCCAGTATTCATGCAACCCAAAACGCTACAACCATTCTTTGTCCAGCTCACATTGAAACTGGCCACAGTGAAATTCCAGCAACGCCTGCACCGTCATAAATTCCGGTAGCAGCACTTTATTCGCGCTAATACCAATATTGCGTTTAGCATTGACGCTATCAACCAACTGACCATTAAAGGTCACCCTGCCTTCATTGGGTGAAAGCAACCCTGCCGCCAACATCAGTAAGGTGGTTTTACCGCTACCGTTAGCGCCGGTAAGCAATATTCTGGGTTCATCGATGGATAACGAAAATGCGTTAAAAATACAGCGGTTTTCAAAGGCCAAACTCATTTGGTGAAATTCTAACAATTGCGCTCCCTAACGCTAAGGTGCTGGCTGTACCCAGACAGCAACAAATTATCCGGTTATCTGTTTATTGACCTATAAGACCAGCTTAAATTCCATCTGGCAACACAGGTTTACGCGCAAAATATTTTCCATTTGTAACTATACTTAGCCTGATTACCACCACCGCGAGGGAATTGCCATGTTACGTCGATACAACAAGGTGAAGGACTTAGAAACAAAAATTGCCCAGTTGGAAGCCAAATGTCAGGCATCCGAGCAACTTGCTGATGAACAACATCTCTTGTTGGAAAAGGCACTGTCAGACGCGGCAGATCTCGCGCAAAAGGTACATGATGAGCGCCAGGTAGTCTCCAACTTTATCCAATCCCAAGGTATGTTAGATGCCGTGCGTCAGGATCTCGCTCGCTCTGCTACGGAAATTGCCGAAGAACAACATACATTGGAAACCTTTCTTACCAGCTTTCACGACATGAGTACTCTGTTACAAAGCTGTTTAACCACCTTAATTGAACTTGCGGCGCGCTCCGATGAAGTATTGGGGGTGATGGAAAAACTCAATACGTCATCTACGGATATTGAAGCGTTTGTGTCACAAATCAGTTCTATCTCAGATCAAACCAACTTACTCGCCCTTAATGCTGCCATCGAGGCAGCTCGCGCCGGCGAACAAGGACGAGGCTTTGCGGTGGTAGCTGGCGAAGTTCGAGAGTTAGCATCCCGTTCCTCCGAAGCGTCTGAGCAAATCGCCAACCTCACCGCGCAAACCCGCCAGCATACCGCCCAGGTTTATCAAGGCGTCAGTCATAGTCAGGAGCAAACCCAGCGTATTGCGCAAACCGCCGAACAAGTACAAGGCTCAGTGACCCAATTGGCGCAGTTATCCTCCAGCATGGCCAGAGCCGTATCTTTGGTAAGCGCATCGACGTTTGTACAAACAGTGAAACTTGATCACATTATCTGGAAAGCCGATGTGTACAAAACCATACGTGGTGAGTTAAAGAAAACCGCTGATGATTTTGCCAGTCATACCCAATGTCGCTTAGGCAAATGGTTTTACCAAGGTGACGGCAACAAACTTTATGCACACTTGTCCGCATTTCGTAACCTGGAACAACCTCATAAACAAGTGCACGAAGCCGGCAAACAAGCGTTGCAATGTATTCATGATAAGGATTCAGCCAGAATGTTAAAACAGTTGGACATAATGGAAAGCGCCAGCAGCAAGGTGGTGGATATGCTCAACCAGCTTGAGGTGGAAATTAAGAACAGCGTAGAAAAAAAGCACTAGCCGCCAACGGCAGCACAGAATAACGGACCTGCCCATTTATGGGCAGGTCTCAGAGTGACGATAAAGTCCCTGATTTTAAGATTTATTACTCTGCAGGGTGTTTACAAACGTCACGAGCGAATAAAGTTCTAGGCAAAAGCCTTTGAAAAACCGGAGTTTACACAGAGTAAATGAGGATTTTGAAAAGGCTTTTAACAACGAAATTTAGAGCGCTGTAGTTTGTCAACAGCCTGGGACCTGCCCATTTATGGGCAGGTCTTTACACCCTAGAACTGACCCGACAATTGTAAACTGGTGGTACGTGCAGCACCTAACCAGCCGCCCCAACCGCCTGCAACACCGCCGATATAACGCTTATCAAACAGGTTATTGACGGTTAACCGCAGAGACAGTTTTGGTAAACCTGGCTTTTCAAACTCGGCTCCTATGTACAAATCACTGACAAGATAATCATCAATACGCTGACTATTGGCAGGATCCATCCAACGTTTACCTACGTATTTATTCGATAAACCGGTGCTCAGATTGTCTTGTTGCCAATCAAGTGAAACAACGGCCATCTCTTCAACTGATCCAAATACCGTATTACCTGCCGGATAGCTGACCGAACCATCCACATAAGTTGAATCATTATTGGTATAAGAGATATATACGCTTAGTGCATCTGTGGCCTCAATATTGACTGCCGCTTCAATCCCCTCAGATTCAATCCCGCCTGTATTGATATAAGCACCGTTGGTACCGACAAGATAATCAATTCCCGCATCAGAATCGGCAGAGATATACGTCAGGCGATTGTCAAAATCGATGCTGTACCAGGTCAGGCTGGCACTTAGCCAATTTGTATTGTAGCGAATGCCAACATCCAGGTTATCGGCTGTTTCGGGCGCAATGTCCGTCAATGCTGAGGCATCTCGCTCTAACACTTCATCTTTAATCGCGGCAAAGTTTTCAGCATAGCCTGTGAACAACTCCAGTCCTTCTAACGGTGTATGCCACACCAAACCAGCACTGAGTAAAGTATCTGAGTCGGAATTTACATCCATGTGCTCAGCGGTGAAATTATCGTTGCGTTCCAGATCGACTAAAAACTTCTTGGCCCCAACACGCACGGCTACATCGCCCAACACTAAGGTGTCTTCTAAATAGAACATGGTGGTATCAACTGGGTAAGAACGGTCATACTGCACCCAGTAAGGCGTATGGTCGTATTCATAGCCAACTTCAGAATCGATGATTTTATGCCAGTCACGGGACTCATCACGTTGATAGTCCTCTATCCACATACCACCACGTACGGTATTTTCTAATTGCTCAAGCTGGAGCATCCAACTGGCATCTAAATTGAAGCCTTTACGTTCTTTTTTGTAGTGAGTATGACGATAAGATCCAACCGGAATCGCATTACTAGCGTAGCAAGCTGCATCATATTCCGCGCCAGCTCCTCCGTATGGGAAGGTAATCGAAGACGTGCAATCCGCATCGGCAGTTAATGCATTGCCATTGGCGTCAACAAAATACAGTGAACCTAATGCACTACCGCCATATACCGTATTACCGCTAACCAGTTCAGATTCACTGCCTCCCTGATCATCCGTCACATCTACCAAATAAGGTGGGATCCAGTCCCCGCGTCCTTTGTTATGGTGATAATACACATTGGTATGCACATCAACCGTGGCGACCTGAAAATCCGCAGATAAATATGCAAAGGTATTTTCACGCAGGGTTGACCAGCCTCGACGATAAACCTGATCAACATAAGGATTGCCAGTCCATTCATCGGTTAAGCCATCCCATTGTGGATTTTGTGCAAACTGGTCTAGGGTTACGCGTTGATAGTTATCTTCATGCACATCGTCATAAGAGACGTAAGCCGTAATTTTTGCGATATCCTGTTCACTCACCAGCTTTGCCGCAAAATGGTCCCGTGTATTCTCTGCCGCCTGCTGCATCCAGTCGCTACTTTGGCTGCTTGAAATGCTAAACCATGCCCGGGTATCTGCGCCTAAATCACCCGTGTTGACCCTGGTAAAATACTTGTGGGCATCAAAACTTCCCTGTGTCGCGCTGAATAATACCGAGTGTTTATCTTCCGGATCGATGGTCGTAAAATTGAGTGTTCCGCCTAATCCTTCGTTAGAGCGAGAGGCTATATCGGACGTCCCCTGGGATACTTCTACTCCTTTTAAGTTTTCGGTATCAATGTAACGGTTAGCTTTGGCACCGCCGCCATAGTTTGAGTTGCCGTTAGCAATACCATCTACGGTGATACCTACTTGCTGTTCATCTAAACTGATTTGAAATCCTCGAATGGAGACGGTCGTTGACCAGTCATCGCTGCCAAAGGTATCGCCTTCATTGATCAGTACACCGGGAATATTGTCTATTACCGCCAAAACACTGGTCATGCTGGATTGCTGTTTTAGCATAGTATGCTGACGCCAGGTTATTGGCATACGAAACACTTTTTCCGACGACAATGATGGTTTCAAGATCAGATGGCGTTGACTGAGTGGCTTCATCGGCTGCAGCAACAAATGCGAAAGCAGATGACACGCCTGCCGCCACTAAACTGAATCCTATGTATTTCATTTTTGTTCCTTGTAAAACTGTGCTGTTGTGTAAGTGTGTTTTTCACAACAGATTGTTTAACAAGGTTAAATGATCATCACCTGACACATTTTTTATCCTTTTATGACAACAAAGGGTTATGTCTCAAAATGACCAGAATGCGTTAGAATATACCCTGCGTTTATGGGGTGATGAGCAGAAGATATGAGATGCCCAACGCGGAATTATTTATAGTCACACGGACTTATTTACAGGGACTTCGCTCGTGAAAAAAATGATAAGAATAACTTTGCTTACCCTCGTTACCTTGCTGGTGATTATTTATATCGGTGTCAGACTTTTCTTACCCGATTTTATTGATCGCAAACAAAACACCTACCCTCCTCATGCCTCTGCCGGATATCACGTCAGTGAACAGGCAAACACATTGCACCAGTCATTAACCATTATGGACTGGCATGCGGATACCCTGATGTGGAATAGAAATTTACTAGTGGCACACGATCATGGACATGTCGACTTACCCAAAATGCATTTAGGTAATGTGGCACTGCAAATGTTTACCACAGTAACTAAGGCACCCAATCATTTGAATTTTGAACGCAATGAAGCGACCAGCGACAACATTACCAAATTAGCCATTGTAGAAGGCTGGCCTATTAACACCTGGGCCAGTTTGAAACAACGCGCCCTTTATCAGGCCGAAAAGCTACATGAATTTGCTGACAAAAGTCAGGGTAAGCTTCATTTCATTACCAGCAAAAACGATCTTGAAACCGTGCTGACAGGCCGCACAGAAGGTAAAGATATTACCGGAGCTCTGTTAGGTATGGAGGGGGCTCATCCGCTGGAAGGTAATTTAGACAATATTGATGTGATGTGGGATGCAGGGTATCGCATGATCGGTTTGACCCATTTCTTTGACAACGAATTAGGTAGTTCATTACATGGTGTTGACCAGGCCGGACTGACGGATTTCGGCCGAGAAGCGGTAGTCAAAATGCGTAAAAAAGGCATAATTATCGACCTGGCGCACTTTTCAGAACAAGGTGTTGCGGAAGTACTCAGTTTCATTGACGGTGGCATTGTCGTGTCACACACGGGCTTTGAAGGACATTGTCCCGGCCCGCGAAATATTGACGATAGCCTGATGAAAGCCATTGCGGCGAAAGGTGGCTTAATTGGCATTGGTTATTGGAAGCCCGCCGCCTGTGGCGACACTCCGGCCGCCATTGCTTCTTCGATCAAATATGGGATTGAGTTAATCGGTGCGGATCATGTCGCCTTAGGCGCAGACTGGGATGGCAGTGTTGAGGCCATCAGTGCTGATAAAATAGCTGCCATTACGCAGGCATTGCTGGATTTGAATGTGAGTGAAGACAACATTCGCCAGGTGATGGGTGGCAGTAGTGTGGCATTCTTACGAAAGTGGCTGCCACAATAATCCCGCATTCAGCCATTCAACGTATACAAAAAAGGAGCCTTAAGGCTCCTTTTAATGTCGATTCTGTCGACCTTAGATATATTCTACCGCAGAAATTTCAAACTCAACCGGACCGGCCGGCGTTTGGATATTCACTACGTCATCTAATTCTTTACCAATCAAACCGCGGGCAATAGGTGAATTAACAGAAATCAGATTACTTTTAATATCTGCTTCATCATCACCTACGATACGGTAGGTCGTTTCTTTATCTGTATCCAGATTCAAAATAGTGACGGTAGCACCAAAGATCACTTTGCCGTTATTAGGCATTTTGGTGACATCAATAATTTGGGCGTTAGACAACTTCCCTTCGATATCCTGAATACGTCCTTCGCAGAAACTTTGCTGTTCACGCGCAGCGTGATACTCAGCATTTTCTTTCAGATCGCCGTGCTCTCGTGCTTCCGCGATTGAAGCAATAATTTCAGGGCGCTTGACGGATTTTAATTCGTGCAATTCCTGGCGCAGTAACTCTGCACCCTTGGCAGTCATAGGGTACTGACTCATGGATCAATAACTCACTTATTCTTTAAAAACGTAAATTTAGCTTTTTAGCGACACAAATGAAAAGTGCGCAAACATATGCGCACTTTACTTGATTTCGGCACAGAAAAAAACTGTGTAAAACCTATGTATCTCAGGGATTAACGATTCGCAACGCGTTCGTGCAATTCCTGTACAGAGTTGACTCTGGCACGATCATCGGCTTTGTTCGCTTTCACTGTAGCAAAGGCTGCATTCATAGTCGTCGTATACGCCACCTTGTTCAACAAGGCTTCGCGACGAATATAGACGGAGTCAGAAATGGCCTGGCGTCCTTCCGTGGTATTCACTATGTAGGTGTATTCACGGTTTTTAATCGCATCAACGATGTTTGGACGACCTTCGCTCAGTTTATTCACGACTGAACATGGAATACCGGCTTCGTTTAGCTCAGCTGCCGTGCCGCGAGTTGCTTCAAGGCTGAAGCCTTTCTCAACCATCGAACGGCCCAATTCCAGAATACGCTTCTTATCGTTGCAACGCACCGACAACAACGCTTTACCACCCGTAGGAATTGGAGCACTGGCACCCAGATTAGCTTTAGCATAGGCTTCTTCAAATGTTTCACCTACACCCATCACTTCACCGGTAGAACGCATTTCTGGGCCTAACAACGGATCAACACCTGGGAACTTAGCGAATGGGATCACCACTTCTTTTACAGAGTAATAAGGAGGAATGATTTCTTCGTTTACACCCTGTTGTACCAGTGATTGTCCAACCATGGCTCGCGCAGCGATTTTCGCCAGCGGCTGACCTGTAGCTTTAGACACAAACGGCACGGTACGCGCAGCACGTGGGTTTACTTCAATCAGGTACACTTCACCATCTTTCACCGCAAACTGGGTATTCATCAGGCCGATAACGCCCAATTCCAGTGCCATGGCTTTAACTTGCTCACGCATCACATCCTGAATTTCTTTATTCAGGCTATATGGAGGCAGAGAACAGGCAGAATCACCTGAGTGAACGCCGGCTTGTTCGATGTGTTCCATGATACCGCCGATAACTACGTTTTCGCCGTCACAGATAGCATCCAGATCCACTTCTATAGCGTCGTCAAGGAAACGGTCCAGCAATACTGGGGCTTCGTTAGACACTTTTACCGCTTCGTTCAGGTAACGCTTCAGGTCTTTCAGGTCGTATACGATTTCCATCGCTCGACCACCTAATACATAAGACGGACGCACAACCAATGGGAAACCGATTTTCTCCGCTTCAACCAATGCTTGTTCCATATTGCTTACAGTGGCATTCGCTGGCTGTTTCAAGCCTAGCTTGCGCACCATTTGCTGGAAACGTTCACGGTCTTCTGCACGATCGATAGCATCTGGTGAGGTACCGATAATAGGCACACCGTTAGCTTCAAGCGCACGAGCCAGTTTAAGTGGAGTTTGTCCACCATACTGAACAATAACGCCCTTAGGTTTCTCGATACGCACGATTTCAAGCACGTCTTCCAGGGTCACTGGTTCGAAGTACAGTCGGTCTGACGTATCATAGTCTGTTGATACTGTCTCTGGGTTACAGTTAACCATAATGGTCTCGTAACCGTCTTCACGCATCGCCAGGGCGGCGTGAACACAACAGTAATCGAATTCGATACCCTGACCGATACGGTTTGGACCACCGCCCAATACCATGATTTTATCTTTATCGGTCGGCTGTGCTTCACACTCTTCGTCATAAGAAGAATACATGTAAGCAGTGCTGGTTGAGAATTCTGCCGCACAAGTGTCTACACGTTTGTAAACTGGGTTGATACCAAATTTACGACGAATATCACGTACATCGCTTTCTGCGACTTCAGTCAAATCGGCCAGACGGGCGTCAGAGAAACCTTTACGCTTCAAAATACGCATGAAGTCTGCGTCGATACCTGAAATACCTTTCTCAGCCACCTGAGCTTCCAGCGCAACCAATTCTTCGATTTGCACCAGGAACCAAGGATCAATGTTGGTCAGAGCGAAGATCTCATCCACGCTCATGCCACTACGGAAAGCATCGGCGATGTACCAAATTCGCTCAGCGCCCGCTTCACGTAATTCGTGCACGATCTTGTTGCGGCTCTCGGGGTCATTCAGATCCACAATCGGGTCCAGACCGTTGGCACCTAATTCCAAACCACGCAATGCCTTTTGCAGAGATTCCTGTTGGTTACGGCCAATCGCCATCACCTCGCCTACCGACTTCATCTGAGTGGTCAGACGGTCGTTAGCACCAGCAAACTTCTCAAAGTTGAAACGAGGGATCTTGGTAACAACGTAATCGATAGCAGGTTCGAATGACGCAGGCGTTAAACCGCCAGTAATATCATTGGCCAGTTCATCCAGCGTGTAACCTACCGCCAGTTTAGCTGCAACTTTAGCAATCGGGAAACCCGTTGCTTTCGATGCCAGCGCAGAAGAACGAGATACGCGTGGGTTCATCTCAATGATGACCATACGGCCCGTTTTAGGATCCACACCGAACTGTACGTTTGAACCACCGGTTTCAACACCGATTTCACGCAGTACTGCCATGGCAGCATTACGCATAATTTGGAATTCTTTGTCCGTCAGAGTCTGCGCCGGAGCTACAGTGATTGAGTCACCCGTGTGCACGCCCATTGGGTCGAAGTTCTCAATGGTACATACGATAATGCAGTTATCTGCTTTATCACGTACCACTTCCATTTCGTATTCTTTCCAACCAATCAGAGATTCATCAATCAACAGCTCGTTAGTTGGAGACAGGTCCAAACCACGACGGCAGATTTCATCAAACTCATCAATATTGTATGCGATGCCACCACCAGTGCCACCCATGGTAAAAGACGGGCGGATGATACAAGGAAAGCCAATGCGGGTTAGCACATCGTGAGCTTCTTCAATGGTGTGAGCAATTTCTGCACGCGGACATTCAAGGCCGATAGACTTCATTGCCTTGTCGAAACGATTACGGTCTTCAGCTTTATCGATGGCGTCGGCAGTCGCGCCAATCATCTCAACACCGAATTCAGCCAGCACTCCGTGCTTTTCAAGATCAAGCGCACAGTTCAATGCCGTTTGACCACCCATAGTAGGTAGAACAGCATCCGGACGCTCTTTCTCAATAATTTTTCTCACCACTTCCCAGTGAATCGGCTCGATGTATGTAGCATCGGCCATTTCCGGGTCAGTCATGATGGTGGCAGGGTTCGAGTTAACCAGAATAACCCGATATCCTTCTTCACGCAGGGCTTTACAGGCCTGAGCGCCAGAATAGTCAAATTCACATGCCTGGCCGATAACAATGGGGCCAGCGCCTAGAATCAGAATACTTTTTAAGTCGGTACGTTTTGGCATTGCTACTTCCCTTAAGATTAACGGCTTGCTTGCATCAGTTCGATGAAATGATCGAACAATGGTGCGGCATCGTGAGGGCCTGGGCTTGCTTCAGGGTGCCCCTGGAAGCTAAACGCTGGCTTATCAGTGCGATGGATGCCTTGCAGGGATTGGTCAAACAAGGAAACATGAGTCACTTCCAGATTGGAAGGCAGACTGCTTTCGTCTACTGCGAAACCGTGGTTCTGGCTAGTGATCATCACGCGATTGTTTTTGATGTCTTTCACCGGGTGGTTAGCACCGTGGTGACCAAACTTCATTTTGATTGTTTTCGCGCCACTGGCCAGTGCCAGTAACTGATGTCCCAAACAGATACCAAAAATTGGCAATTCTTCATCCAGCAACGTCTTAATTGCACTGATTGCATAGTAACACGGCTCTGGGTCGCCAGGGCCATTAGACAGGAAGACGCCATCCGGATTTAACGCTAACACGTCAGCAGCAGAGGTTTTAGCAGGTACAACCGTCAAACGGCAACCGCGGTCAACCAACATACGCAGAATGTTGTGTTTCGCACCAAAGTCATACGCGACAACGTGGAACGGTAAGTCCTGTTGGTCTTCAGCGTATCCTTGACCCAGCGCCCAAACACCGTCGTTCCAGTTAAAACTTTCTTGCGTGGTCACTTCTTTCGCTAAATCCATCCCTTTCAATCCAGGGAAGGCTTTAGCCAGTTCTAGTGCTTTCGCTTCATCCAAGTCCTCTCCCGCAATGATACAGCCGTTCTGTGCACCTTTATCACGCAAAATACGTGTTAAGCGACGCGTGTCGATATCAGCAATACCAAGAATATTATTAGCGATGAGATAATCAGAGAGGGATTGTTCGTTGCGGAAATTACTGGCGATGAGAGGAAGGTCACGAATGATAAGGCCTTTTGCCCAGATTTTATCAGATTCTTTATCTTCTGAGTTGGTTCCCGTATTCCCTATGTGAGGGTAAGTCAGGGTCACAATTTGCTCAGCATATGAAGGATCGGTAAGTATTTCCTGATAGCCGGTCATCGAAGTATTAAAAACGACCTCACCAACAGAAACTCCTGTTGCTCCGATTGCGGTGCCTTTGAAAACTGAACCGTCTTCTAACACCAAAAGGGCAGAATTAGCCAAGTCAACCTCCTATTTAAGGGTAACCAAGGGAATTAAGCCGGCGAAAGCCTCAAAACCCTACAAAAAACGGGTTGTAAACATATGATTTACATCCCGTTTTAACGTTATTTGCAGCTAATATTCCTGCGATCGTGTAAAAAATCGCAAAATTCTGGCAAATTCTCAACACTATACACGAAAGGCGGATTACAGTCCAATATGAATTACATTTTTTATTAAAATAACCTTCTCGACATAAAAATTCAACCAACCCGCCAAAATGTTAAGATTTCAGTCCCAATACATCTGCCATATCATACAAACCAGCAGGCTGATTTAGTAACCATGAGGCTGCAGCAACAGCGCCCTTGGCGAAGGTAAGACGACTTGATGCTTTGTGTGTAATTTCTAACCGCTCACCAATTTCGGCGAAAAGAGCTGTGTGATCACCCACGATATCGCCGGCTCTAACTGTCGCAAATCCAATCGTTTTTTGATCACGTTCACCGGTATCCCCTTCTCTGCCATACACAGCACAAGTAGATAAATCTCGACCTAACTCGTCAGCAATTGCCTCACCTATTGCCATTGCCGTGCCTGATGGCGCGTCTTTCTTAAAGCGGTGATGACCTTCGATAATTTCAATATCTGCAGTGTGCCCCATTACCTTTGCAGCCTGGCGAACCAGATTCAACATAAGGTTAACGCCGACGCTATAGTTCGCCGCAAATACAATAGGAATATGTTTGGCTGCGTCAGACAATAATGCTTTCTGTACTGGATTCAGGCCAGTGGTGCCAATCACGACAGGTTTACGATTTTCGACACACCAGGCCAGATTGGCCTCCAGCGCAGCAGGCAAAGTAAAATCAATCACGACTTCAATCTGATTAGCCAACTTTTCAAAAGAACCGGACACAGCAAGATCTCGTTTACCAATACCGGCTAATTCCCCCACGTCCATCCCAACCCAGGCTGAATCCGGTCGGACACTTGCCGCCACCAGGCTAGTTTGCTCGTTTGCATCTATTGCCTCTATTAATACACGGCCCATACGCCCGTTCGCACCAAAAATTGCGATTTTGTTCATACTATCCTTCTTTACATACTGTGCTTTGCAAACGTCTTAAGCGCCTACATAGATAAATTGCAAATGTAGCGTGCACATAAGATACGTGAAGCGACGAAATTTTTCATAGTTTTTGCAGATATGAGCTATGCAATCAGATAATTCTGAATTCAATTAATCTCAACGGCTTCGCGGAGTTGACGACTTTTGCGGCAAAAATGAGCATGCATATTTTTTTATCGTTACGAACATTTTTTTTTGCTTTACCGTCATGCTAAATACACCAAAATAAGTGTGTGAGTTAGCTCCAGAGTTTAGTCATGGGAAAAGATTACCGTCATTCTAAAGAAGACATTAAAGATTACGAAGACTTCGAAGGCGATTTTGGCTCTAAAAGCAAAAGTGCCAGAAAAGGCAAATCTAAGGTTGCCGACTTAGATTTGAAACAGAGTCAACGGCAAAAGCAAAAACGTCAAAGGGAAGATTACTACCCTGAGAATTAGTTCAACCTCATGTTTCTGAGGCAAATATGTTTAAACGCGTTTTGCTGGTTTCAGCATTACTCAGCGTGCAGGTGGTTGCTCAAGATGTGCCACAAGCCCCTAAAGAACTGATTGACGAATTAAAAGCCTACTGTACCGACATCGCTCAGGAAGATGGTGTTGAGGCCAGTGAGATGCAGGCGTTTATTCTCAAATGCGTCAACGCAGAGCTAAGTTCGGAAGGTTATGCTCAAGTTGAAAAAATCTAAGTATTAAGGCCCTTTACCGGGCCTTATATCGTTTTAAATAGCTAGACAGCGTTTAATTCCCCCGTAAGATAGAGTGTTTTAACCTATTACGTTTAATTCCCATGGATGTGCGCTTTTTTGAAACCTTTTTAGAGGTTGCAAGGACCCGCCACTTCGGCAAAGCTGCCGAACAACTTTATCTGACCCAATCTGCCATTAGCAGCAGGATCCGTCAGCTAGAGGAATATTTCCACGCCCCGCTTTTTGCACGCCATCGCAACAGTATTCAGTTGACGGTTGCTGGCGAACAGTTGTTACCTTATGCCGAAAGTCTGGTTAAAACGTTGCGCCAGGCGAAAAGCAGTCTCGATCAGGTTAATTCCGGCATCCATCCGTTAAGGTTGGCTACAACTGCAAATGCCTGGTTTCTAGTAGGTAAAGACTTAACTCAGCACTGGAGCCAATCGGATGAATACTCGCTGTCAGTAGAATTCAGTGATAAACACCAATTAGTCAGGCAATTGCAGGAACATCAGGCCGATGTGGCATTAGTGCACCATCCGCTAAAATCGGATGATCTGCACGGCCAGGTCATCCGCTCATTTGATATGCATTTGTTTGCCAGCAGCCAAGAAATGCCTCCTCGGCAGTATGTGAAACTTCATTTGTTCAATAAAGCAATGGAAGACTGGGAAAAAGGACATCTAAATAAATCAACAACCATCTGCACCACAGAATCAATTCAGGTTGCACTGGATATGCTTAAAGCTCAGGGTGGTTGCTGCTTATTGCCTAATGTAATTGATGAAAACAACCTTAATGCTCTACAACTGAGTGAAGTAAGGATCGCCCAGCTCCCACTCTATTTATACACTCGAAAGGGAGATAATCATCCTGAGCGAACTCGCTTTAAAAAATGGTGTGAGCAGTTCTTGCAGGAGGAAGCCAGTGCGAGTTAACTCGCACTGACCAGGGTACCAATCTTTTTAATATTTCGGAGCAAATTGAAAGGCTTTAAGCGTTTTGCCCGTTTCCCCTGAGTGAGTATGTTTTCGACCGCATTAAGTACTCGCATGGCCGAACGTCCATCTCGGTAAGGATGCGTTTTCAAAGCATGTTCATGAATACTCGTCATCAATGACGCGGGAAGAGTCAGGGCTCTTTCAATTGCCCCGGATAATTGTGATGCAGAGTCAATATTCAAATAATAATCGGGTTTTGACGCATTGTTAAAGGCTACGATGGGTTTACCAAGTAGCAAAAACATCAACATTACAGATGACGTATCGCAGACCATGACGTCAGCCTGATGCAAAAGCGGCAATACATTGTCAGTTTCTACAAAGGTCAGATTGTCATTTTGCAACGCCTTATAAGCGTCTACCGTTACTTTATCCATTTTGGGATGAAACTGTACCAGCCACTCCCAACGACTATCCTGGCTTAGACGTTTCACTTCTTCATATATATGTGGCGCACAGGTTAAATTTTTAGAAAAGGTCGAACACAATAATACCGTAGGACGGGATCCCTGTTTGCCTTGTTCAACCTTATGCAGCGGATCCAAAGCGCACCATCCTGTTTCCACCACATCAAAGAAGCCATGTTTTAATTCCAGTTGTTTAAATGGACCCGTTGTGTTCGGACCCTGCGTGCAATATAAATCAAAGCATCCCCTAATGCGGAAATGGCCTTTTTCATCACTGCGCTTGCCAGAATTAAATCCATGAAAGAGAGCCACTTTAAGCCCTGGAAAAAATGAAGGAATAAAATTACCAGGAGCAAAAACAGCAACGGGTTTGAAGTGCCATACCTGCCATAAACTGGTTAATCGCACCTCGTCATTATGCAAATAGTGCGTGTCGACTTCGTCACCTTCAAAGAACCAGGCAACTTTATCTCCACGGCGCCGGATTTCATCCTGAAGGGGTCGTAAAATGGCATAACTGTAGTTCTGTGCCACGTAAAAAAGATAATGCTTCACTTCCCAAACCTATTTGAAAAATTACCGTTTCCGGTCGTGATTCATTCACGCAAAAGCATCCTGCAAAACACTGAAACCATTGAAATTGAGCATAGGTTATTCAAAACATCTCAAAATAACCTAGCCTTTACTTAGCTTTTACCCAACTTGAACTTTGTAAGGGTTACCCAAAAAATAGGACAAAGTAGACCGAATAAAAAGAAACCTTAGCCGAAATAATAACATACATACAAGTTCGAATGGATGTGTGGATTTGTGGAAATTCAGATGTATAGAGGCCTGTAGACAAGTTAACCAATAGCGGTTAATTTTTTTCGTATTATTTGACATACCCAAGTATCAGAGGCGGGTATTTTCCTTTTTCAACAATTAGGTTGAAATACCACCACTTCGTTAAGAACTTACTTTTAATACAAGGAATTAGCCATGTTGAAAATCGCTAAAACTGCTTCTCTTATTGCCCTGAGCACCCTATTCGCATCAACGTTTGTACAAGCAGGCGTTGAAGATGACTTACAAAATATCTGTAACATCGTTCAAGCAGATGACAAAGGCGAACTGCGCAAAAAAATGCGTAAAGTTCAGTCTGACTATCGTCTGCAACTGCAAGACTACTACACAGGTATCACCTGTGGTGGCAACAGCCTGATCCGCACAGCATTACTAAGCAATGCTGTTGAAGCTGGCGAACTGCTAATCAAAAAAATGCCAAAAAGCGACCTGGAAGCGCCTGAGCAAGATGGCAAAACCTTGCTGGCATGGGTTGGCGAACAAGGTTTGAATGGCTCTCCTTTAGTATCTGTTATTAAAGAACGCCTGTAAGTACCAGTTCAACATGGTTGGCAGGCCCCGCCTGCCTTTGAATACGGCCTCTTCGGAGGCCGTTTTTCATTGCCATATTTAAACCACCTCCTATGGAGGTGGTGATCGGCGACTCGGGGCTATGCCCGTAAAGAGCCCATGTTAGATACTCCAATTTGTTTGTTACCAGCAAATAAAAAGGAGTAAATAACATGAGCAGATATGAATCTGCATCCCACGTATTCTATCGTTGTCAGTATCACATTGTGTGGACGCCTAAGTACAGATACAAGATATTAAAAGGAGCTGTAGGTAAGGAGCTTTATCGCAGTATCTATGTATTTTGTAGCATGAAGAAATGCACAGTAGTGGAGTTAAATGTACAAATCGATCATGTACACCTAGTCGTTAGAACACCGCCAAGCTTAAGTGTTTCAGATTTGATGGGAACCCTGAAAGGGCGCACAGCAATAAGATTATTCAATAAGTTTCCATATTTAAGAAAAAAGAAGCTGTGGGGCAATCACTTTTGGCAGCGTGGTTATTTCGTTGATTCAGTGGGTGCCAACGAAGCGATAATTCGTAGGTATGTAAAATATCAAGATAAGCAAGCTAAAGAGGACGACGAGCGTCAACAACTCTTAGAGCTTCAATAGAGCAGAAAGGCACCCTTATAGGGTGCCCTGAAGCAAAGCCACCTCCTATGGAGGTGGATTTTTTACTTTAGTAATCTACTGAAAGTTCAGGCTCTACATACACACTGGAATGCACCTTTGGTAATTGCCGATTTTTAGGTTGAGACACCGATGAATGTTGATTGGCTTTATCCACCACAAACGTCGCAAGTAATTGATTAAGGCCATCTGACAATTGCCTTAATTCCTCTGCCACATCAACTAACTGCGCAACTGAACTGCTATTTTCCTCTGTCATAATAGTGATGGTATCGACGCTACTGCTCACTGTCTGCATAAGCAATCTTTGCTCTTTTAACTTGTCAGTGATCCCCTCAAAACTGTCATTTACCTTGCGGGCACCAGATTTGATTTTTTCGATGTAATCACCTGCTTCGAGTGACAACTTGTTACCTTCTTCCACCTGCTCCACGCTGGTCGCCATCAAATTCACCGACAAATCCGTGCGCTCCTGAATAGATTTGATGGTCGCTGTGATTTCCTTAGCCGATTCGGTGGTTCTTGCGGCTAAATTTCTCACTTCATCTGCGACTACGGCAAAGCCTCTTCCCTGCTCACCTGCTCTGGCGGCTTCGATCGCCGCATTTAATGCCAATAAGTTAGTTTGCTCTGCAATGGTTGATATCACTTCAAGGATCTTAGAAATTTGTCCTGATAACTCACCAAGTTCATTAATCCGTTCTGACGCATCGTGAACGCCGCCCGATATCACTTTCATAACATCTCGGGTTTTTGTGATCACGCCGCCCCCTTTGTTTGCTGTCTCGTAGGATGCCACTGACATATCTCTGGCATCATCAGCATACGAGGAGAGATTATCCGAGCCCATCGACAACTGTTCAACAGAGGATGATATCGCACCAGCAGCCTTGTTTTGATTGTCGCTACTTTCAACCACGTGCTCCGACGCATTCAGCATCTCAGCCGCTTTGCTCTGCAATTTTTCTGCGGCTAAGCCCAACTGTGCCAGCACGCCTTTAATTTGCTCCTGCATTGCTTTAACAGAATTCAACAGATGACAAATTTCATCGTCTCCATCTACCACAATATTTTGGGTGTAATCACGAGTCGCTATCTTATCTAACACTTGTTTAGCAAACACTAAACGACGACTAACAATCAACTTCACTGACCAATGTATGGTCAATGCCAAAAGCACGATTGTGATCAGTATTGCTAACAACATTTGACCGGCCAATAAGTAACGGGTTGAGGCCAGTTCATCATTCGATTGCGTTGCAGCGAGCATCCAATGCAACTCAGGGATTTGAACGAAGTAGGTGCTCCATTTCGCTTTATCATCCGTTGACCAGTTCAATTCTTGCCATCCCTGAGACTGTGATTCCATTTTAGAAAAATCTGTGCGGGCTACACTATCCGAAATTAATGTCTTCTGTAACTTAGGATGCAACACAACCCGACCATGCTCAGCGCCGTCTTCGGTGTTAATAATGACTAAGTAACCATGCTCACCTAGACGGGTTTCAGATAAATTGTCCCGCAATGCCGCCAGCGAACTTTGTAAATCCAAGCCTACGTAACTGGCGCCTATCACTTTATCCTGTTTATCTTTAATGGGCTGGTAACTGGCAATATATTCTTCGTTGTTAATACGAACTTTACCAATAAAGCTTTCTCCCTTTGATAGAGCCTGAATCATTTTACTGTCCGTTGGCAGTTCCGCGCCGACTTTAGGCCCCACGCCCATGGTAGTCTCAGAACTCTCGATACAGACAAAACTCCCTTTATCATTTACATATAACGCAGCAGTCCCCCCGGTATTCTCGGAGAAAGCATCTAACTGCGAGTAATACGAAACGGGTGACCCATCTAACATCAAATTGGGTACTTCACGTCCGGGCACGTTCGCCACATTAATTTCATCGATAGAAAATACACCTTCATAGCTCTGCATAAACACCCTGGATAAGGTGTTCATCGTTTTTTCAAGGCGGGAAAAGTAAGCTCGGATATTGGCGGCTGAATTGTTTACGACTGTGGTCATTTCTTGCCGCATCAAGCCAGACGTCTGTTCCAGAGCCAGATCAATGGTTATCCAACCACTAATTAGCATGATAATTGTCATGGCAACCGCAGCACTGGAGGTTAACTTGGCAGCAAGGGATGAAAACATAGACATGTCCTTATTATTGATTCACATAACGTCAATCCTACTTTTACTTCCCTAAACTGCTTAAATGACGTGCTTCGATTTCCAACAAGTATAATCGGCAAATTTATATCTCACACAAATTCACCGTTAAATATGCCCTTCACGCCTACAAAATAGTTAAACCTAGCGAATAATTTCGTAACGGCGTGTTTGATAGCCAGCCATGTATCTGCATTCATACCATGTAAACTTTTTACATGCCCAAATTTATTAGGTAAATTTAAATACCATCACCAATACTTAATGTATTAAGGCCCTGCTACATTAAACATGGTTACTTCGTTACATCTGCCTACCATCATCTTACTTAGCCTTTGCCTGAACGGATTCTCTGCTGGCGTATTGTTGATGCTGTATCGCACGCGTTCTCAACAGCGAGCTTTTAAACTATGGGCCCTGGCATGTATGACCTTTGTTATCGGCGGAATAGTCGCTGCAGGGCGGGTTATCAACTGGCCTGTTTGGCTAAGTTATGGCATTGCAGATAGCCTACTTGTGCTTACTTCCATCTTGGTATTTCTGGGAGTAAGGCACTTTAATAATCGCAACTATTCATTCAATCCTGACAAACATTATTGCGTCACTGCCACAGGCATATTGTTCATCAGCCTCAGTATCGGTATTAACCACCCTGGGTTTATTACCACCATATGCGCTTCCCTAATGGCCGCTTTTTTCTTTTTTAGTGGTTATGCATTGCGACAAATACCCGATGATTTTCGCCATCCAATTCTGATTAACTTCCTGCGAAACTTACTGTTCTTACATGGTTTTGTGTTACTGTCTCAGGGCCTGTTACCCGTCACAAAATCGATTGCTACCTTGGTTGAATGGCAGGAAACCTTATTCGCCAGTTTGCTAATGTCCCACCTGTTATTAACCACGGCAGGTGCCATTCTTTTTCCGATAGTTGCCTTCTTACGTCAGGAAAATCATTTACTCAATCTTGCGCAACGAGATGACTTAACCCAGTTATATAACCGACGCTATTTTTTTGAATGTGCCAATCAAGCTCTTGAACAGCAACATTCTCACGGTGTAGCGGTATTGATGCTGGACCTTGATTATTTCAAACAGATCAATGACCAATTTGGTCATAGTCTTGGCGACGCCGCTCTAAAGGCTGTGGCAATAACGCTGTCGAAAGAGTTAAGAGAAGATGATGTAATCGGCCGAATTGGAGGTGAAGAATTTGCTGTACTGCTACCCAATATAAGACATTCTCAGGCACAAAATATAGCGAAAAGACTATGTGTAGCCGTAAGAGAAAACCATGGCACAGTTGATAATCAAGTTATTCATCTCACCGTAAGTATCGGTGTAGTCCATGGTTCTCAGGCTGTTACATCTCTCGAAAATCTGCTGTCACAGGCAGATAATGCACTTTATTTGGCTAAATCTAAGGGAAGAAATACCGTCGAGTTTCAATTTGCAACTTAACGAAATAGATTACGAGCCTGCGCAACCAGCAATTTCGCACTTATTGCTATCGCATCTAACGATTTCCCTTTCTGATACAAATTACTGCCCAAACCAAAACCGCTTGCTCCTGCCTGAAAATAAGCAGGCATACTTTCGGCATTAACCCCACCTACCGGCACTAAAGGCACACCTGCTGGCAAAACTGCCTTCCAGGCTTTCACCACTGCAGGCGGAACTTGTTCCCCTGGAAACGCTTTTAGAATATCCGCACCTGCTACCAGCGCGGCAAATGCTTCCGTTGGCGTTGCCACACCGGGTGCAGAGCCCAATCCTAACGATTTACTAAAGCGGATCACCTCAGGATCAGTGTTAGGAGATACAATCAGTTTGCCACCTGCATCGGCGACCGCTTGTACTTGTTCTTTAGTAAGTACCGTACCAGCACCAATAAGCAGCTCATCACCGAATTCACGACAAAGACGACCAATACTTTCAACTGCACTGGGTGAATTAAGTGGCACTTCTACAATAGTAAAACCTGCCTGTTTCAGGCACTCCACCACGGCGACCACTTCATCGGGCGTTACGCCACGCAAAATAGCAATCAGCGGCATGGCATCAAAATAAAATTTCCAATCAATTTGCACGGGTAAGCTCATGCTGTATTCCTATAAGCGTTTACATAAATCAATCAATCGAGGGGATAAGCTCCGCTGCCTTGGCAACGGCGACTATGCCTGCAAGAGTGGCTTTTTCGGCATCCAAAATTACGGCGCGATAACCGGCGTGTTCCAGACCTAAACGATAACGTTCAGCAAGTGCTGAACTGGCAACAATGGCAACACTGCCTTGTTTGCCAACATCATTGATTTCAGGTTCAAGTACATCGTTAATTTCGTGGCCTATCAACACGCCAGACAGATAATCTGCCCCGGCTAAAATGGGCTGTGCATCCGCAATCACGCGACTGCGCACACTAAAGAGTTGATGCAATAAACCGCCGGGTCGTTGACTCATGCCCAAACCAAGGTGAAATGCTTCCCTATCAAATGGGCTTTGCAGATCAAGCGTGTGTTTAAGCATGGAATGCTGGCTAAGCAGATTAAACATTTCACCTGTCATGCAGGTGGAGAACTGTTCAATTTTGCCACTCACAATTCGCGCCCATTTATTGTGGGTACCGGGTAAGCAGAGCCAGTCGGGAACATGGTTGTTCAATTGCGCCAATGCGCCAAGCATTTGCACCTCTTCGCCGCGCATAATGTCGCTACCACCACTGACGCCTTGTGCTTGCGCGCCCGGCACGATCCAGCAATTTGCGATAGCGTCATCTGCTACCTTTACCACCCCCTTCGCCAACGACACTGCTGTCACTGGGCAAGATACATAGGGGGCTTCTACCCAGCCTTGACGACTACCAATCATGCCTGCCATTAAAATGGGCAAGGTTGGAAAATCCAGGCGCCAATGGCTAATTTGCGTCTGTAAAACACCGGCATAATTACCGTTGGCATTTAACATGCCCTGCTCACTGCTGACTTTCGCCAAACAGTCACCATCAGCACTAAGTAAATAGGCACGAAAATTAGTGCTACCCCAATCTACGGCGATTAATGCGGGAACGGGTGCGTTGGACGTCTGGCTCATGCTAGGTCTGATGCCTCTTGTTGAAAGCCTTCATCGGCATTACATGAACTGCGTTGCAGATGCCAAATAAGCGCAAAGCTCAATAGCGCAATGCCACCTAGTCCAAGTGACATCAATCCTTGTCCATACACCCAGTATCCAATGGCAAACAGTACGCTATAGACACCAATGCAACCGGCAAACACACAGCCAATGGAAGCCGCCAAATTTGGACCGTCCTGGCTAATCATCTGCAATTCGACACCTTCCGCTGTGGCATCCTGCTGTACTTTACGCCATCCCAGGCCACCGGGCTGAATATGTTCAACGAAGGCTCTGAGGGTGTGTTTATCCGTCATAGGCGTTACCAATGTCACGACTAACCAACCTAAGGTCGTCACGCCAATCCCGGCAATCAATTTCATCCAGTCGGTCATACTCGGCAAATCCGCAAACTGGAAATACAACGCCGCTAAAAACGACACCAGCATGGCAGCAATTTCGCTCCAGGCATTGATACGCCACCAGAACCAACGCAGTAGAAACAGCAATCCTGTGCCAGCGCCAACAGTCAGCAGAATATTAAATGCTTGCAGTGCACTGCGCAGATACAAGGCCATCACGCAGGCCAGCAACATCAAACAGACAGTAGCAATCCGTCCTACCATGACTAACTCTTTTTCGCTGGCATCCGGACGTAAGAAGCGCTGGTAGAAATCATTTACGACATACGAAGCGCCCCAGTTTAGCTGGGTCGACATGGTCGACATGTAGGCGGATATCAAGGACGCTAATACCAACCCCAAGGCACCATGGGGCAAAAAGGTGAGCATGGCGGGATAGGCCAGATCATGACCAATCACACTCTCATCTAAATTGGGGAAGGCTGCCTGGATGGAAGCCAGATCAGGGAATACCACCAGCGATGCCAACGCCACCAGAATCCACGGCCAGGGACGTAGTGCATAATGTGCCAGTTGGAATAACAATACCGCGCCCATAGCGTTGCGCTCATCTTTGGCTGCCAGCATACGCTGCGCCACATAACCACCGCCCCCAGGCTCTGCACCTGGGTACCAAACGCTCCACCACTGAACAGTCAACGGAATAATGAAAATGGTCAGCGCCACTTCCCAATGCGTAAAATCCGGTAAGAAACTGAGTTTATCCGCCACCTGTGGCTGTGCCATCAAATTCGTCAAACCGCCGACTTCAGGTAGGTTAACCGCAATATAAGCTGCCCATACCGCACCGGCCATAGAGATCACAAACAGGATCAAATCTGTCACCACTACGCCCAAAAAGCCGCCCATGGTGCTAAACACCACTGTCACCACACCGGCAACAGAAATGGTTTGAAAAGGCGAAAGGCCAAACATCACCGCACCAATTTTAATTGCCGCCAGCGATACCATGGCCATCACCATCACGTTGAAAAACACACCTAAATAAATGGCGCGAAACCCGCGTAATGCCCTTGCAGGTTTGCCGCTGTAGCGCAGTTCATAAAAGGCTAAATCTGTCATTACGCCAGAACGGCGCCAGAGTTTGGCATAAATAAAACAGGTCACCATGCCAGTGAGCAAAAATGCCCACCAAACCCAGTTACCCGCAACGCCTTGGGTGCGCACAATATTGGTCACCAGATTTGGTGTATCCGTAGAAAAGGTAGTGGCTACCATAGATGCGCCCAGTAACCACCAGGGCATATTTCGACCACTTAAGAAAAAACTGCCGCTGTCTTTGCCGGCTTTGAGACTGGCCCAAAAGCCAACCACCAAAGAAATGACAATAAACAGCGCGATAAATCCCCAATCAACCCATGCAAGTTGCATCTTTCTACCCCTTGTTATTTTTGTTGTGGCGGATGCCGTTAAAGATTGTTTGCGTTGCGATGGATAAAACGGCCAGCCCGTTGTTCCGTCGGTTGCCCTTGTTGCCAGCCAAGCACGCCATTGACGCACACATACTCAATGCCCGCGGCAAACTGACAAGGTGATTCAAAGGTGGCTTTATCGATCACCGCAGCCGGGTCAAACACCACCAAATCCGCTTCATAGCCAGGCTTTACCAAGCCTCGTTGGCCTAACTGAAACTGACTGGCCGACAAGCCCGTCATCTTGTGCACCGCTTGTTCCAGGCTGAACAACTTGAGTTCGCGGGCATAATGCCCAAGTACCCGTGGAAACGCCCCCCATAAACGCGGATGCGGATGCGGATCATTCGGCAAGCCATCCGACCCCACCATAGTCGCAGGATGAGAAAGTACCCTTTGTACATCCTCTTCGTGCATCTGGAAAAAGCAGCCGCCGCCCGGCACTAAGCGCTCAGCCGCTTCTTTCTGGCTACATTGCCACTGGTCGGCAATGTCATGTAAAAATCGTCCACCCATATCAGGAAATGGCTCAGACCAAGTCACCATAATGTCGATTTTGTTATCCACTAACGCCGGATCCAGTACGCTGGAACCGGCGCGATAGGGGTAACAATCCATATGAATGGTTTGATGCTCACGCGCCTGGTCGATAAACGGCAGGGTTTGTTTCGTCCGCCCCCAGTTTTGCACGCCCGCGCATTTGTGGTGAGAAATCACCAAAGGCACTTTGCCTTCGGCTGCTGTGGTAAAGGCTTCCTGCAATGACGCCAGAATGTCGTCGTATTCATCGCGGATATGCGAGGTATACACACCGCCAGCGTTACCAACGACTTTGGCCAATGTGGTTAATTCATGTAAGTTCGCCCCCTGACCCGGGCGATAATACACGCCACTGCTCATGCCAATGGCACCAGCCTCTAGTGCGGCTGCCAGCATGTCAGTCATGGCTGCCAGCTCTGCCTCGCTGGCGGCGCCGGATAAATCTTGCATTGCCACCACACGTAAGGTGTTGTGCCCCACCAGTGCCGCTACGTTAATCGCGGGTTTGGCTTGATTGACTGCATCGATATAGGCAGGAAAATCTGGAAAAATAAAGTCCTTCGCCTGCCCCAATAAATTCAGTGGTTCTGGCAGAGAGTCAGGATGAGCCATAGGCGCTAAACTCAAGCCACAATTGCCGACTATCACTGTGGTCACGCCCTGACTGATTTTTGGCAGCATCTCGGGCTTATCAATACAGGCGCGATCGTCATGGGTATGCACATCGATAAAGCCAGGCGATAAAATCTTGCCGCGAATATCGAATTCCTGTTTCGCGTACGCATGGGAAAGATCGCCCATAGCAGCAATTTTGCCATCGCGAATCGCCACATCGGCGCAGAAACGTTCAGCCCCGGAACCATCAATCACCTCACCGTGACGAAAAATCACGTCGAACTGCTCAGCCCCATATTCAGGCGTAAGATCACTAGGCGTTCCTGCCTGATTATTCATTTGGTTTTCCATTGTCTTTCACCTGTACTGGCAGGCCAGTATTTGGCCAAACCTGTCTGCAACAGCATGATTAAAAGAAGGTTCTTAGGCCGCTGACGACCTGATAATTGTCATCCACCAGCCACAGCAATTGCCATTTATCGAAGGTGGTACAAGGATGGGAAATGCCCAGTGACACCATATCGCCCACCGCCAGATTCACTTCTGCAGGCACCTGCAAATAACCGTGTTGATCATTCAGCGCCGTCAACTTGATCCCTTCAGGCGCAACCTGAGGTTTCTGGGTAAAACCGGGGCGATACCATTGTTCCACCACAGGCAAATGAATATCGTGAGAGATATCCCGTTTGCCCAGATTAATAATGGCTAAACCTGGCTCAGGTACCGACTGCACATAGGCCCAGACTTCCAGCGCACTTTGCAGCCCAGGTGTTTGGATGGGCGCACTTTCGGCCACACAACGCTGCTCAAGGTTATTGATCAGGTTGCGATAAAACTGCGAATCGTGGGTTAAGTAGCAACCACTTCGGATCACCGGCACCACAATATCCATGGGTAGACCAGTAAAGGCTTTGGCCACCAAGTCAAAATAGGCAGAGCCACCGGCTGTCATTAATACCCTTTTAGGATCGGCGAATACACCCTGCTGCTGACAGGCAGTAAATACCTCAACCAGCCGCTGCATAAAGGCATCCACCTTTTGTGCATCCGCCTTGGCGTCATTGCTGACCAGCCCGCCTTCGTAGCATTCCAGTCCGTGCAAGGCTAAATGCTGACAAGAGCGAATAGCCGTTGCCACATCCAACACTTGTTGAATATCACGACAACCGGTACGACCGCCATTCAGACCCAGCTCCACCAACACCCGCAACGTCACTGCTTTGCCAAGTTTGGCGCTGATGTCACCCAGCTGATGTTCGAGTCTGGCAACGCCTGCGTTGGAATCCACTAAGCAATAAAATTCAAAGCTTGGATCCCTCGCCAGTTCTCCCGCCACATAGCGAATATCGTCTTTGCCCAGCAGCTGATTGGCCATGAGCACAGGGCCAATACCAAAGCGACGACAGACTTTAAGTTGTTGCACTGTGGCCACGGTAATACCCCAGGCACCATGCTGCATTTGCAGTTCAAATAGCTGCGGGCACATGGTGGTTTTGCCATGGGGAGCTAAATGCATGTGGCGCTGGTCTAAAAAGCCTTTCATCCAATCAGCGTTATGTAACAAGGCCGATTGCTTGATTACCGCCAGGGGCAAAGGCAAATCTTCGTTTAACACATTCAGACCTTGGGCCTGAATCTGCCCTAGGGCCACACCCTCTGCGGCCGTGGGTAAACCCTTAGTACCGCTCGGTAAGGCTTGCCCCAATAGGGCATCGAGTTGTGCTCCCATCAGAACTGCTCCAAGGTCAGCTCTGCGGCAAGCACTGGGTTACCGGCCGTTAAGCCGCCATCCACCGGAATAATCGCACCGGTAATCACGCGTGCCAAAGGCGAGGCTAAAAAGCCTACCGCATTGGCAATGTCTACCGGCTCGGCGAAATTACGCAGCGGATACCACTTTTTCAGGTTATCGAAAATATCCGGTTTGGCTGCGACTCGGGCTTTCCAGGCATCGGTTTTTACCGTGCCTGGGTTGATCATATTCACGCGAATGCCTTTGGGGCCGTATTCTGTGGCCATAGATTTGGTGTAACTGATCAAACCCGCTTTGGCTGCGCTATAGGCTGGATGCCCTAACGCTTGCAGGGCGTTCACCGTACCGATATTGATAATGTTGCCCGTACCTGCGGCAAACATGCCTGCTTTGACGGCTTCCACGCAGTGAAATGCACCCGTGAGGTTTAAATCGATATCATGGCGCCAAGCTTCAGCCGTCATATTCGACAGTGCCGTCGCGGCGGCAGCACCGGCGTTATTCACCAACAAGCTTACTGCCCCTGTTTTTGCCGTGACGCTATCTAAAGCAGTTTGCAGCGAGGCTAAGTTAGTCACATCTGCCACCAAAGGCACACATGCTGGGCCTAACGAATCTGCAAGAGCATCTACCGCCGCCTGATCGCAATCCAGGGCAATCACGGTCGCACCGCTCTGACAGAAAAATTCACACAGGGCACGCCCTACTCCGCCCGCTGCTCCTGTGATCAGGGCAACCTGCTGTTCAAATTGAAAACCACTCATCTTGTTATCCTGTCGATTCGTTACTCGGCATCACATGCCTGACTGTTTCGTCTTTAGCCATTTAATGCTTGTGCTAGCCAGCGTAAATGCATGGGTCGCAACATCTGTAAATTATAAAATCCGATATCTTGAATACCCATTTGCTTCAGTACTGCGATACTCTCGGCCACCTGTCCGGCACTTTGCATATCCGGCCAGCCGGGGCGCAAAATGGCGCTGGTTTGACTAGGATCTGCAAGGCTTTGCAATACTTGTTGGGCATCGGCCTGCACCTGAGAAACGTGCGGCTGATATAACGGCAACTCAAGACCATCACAGACCTTATCTAACCCCGCCATATCCATGCCTTCCCAAATGGCAGTAGCATGAGGCCGCTGAGTAGTGGCGATAATCTTCACCTTTACCCGGCTTGGCACTGTGGCACGAATATCCGCCACTAATTTGGTCACTTGATCGCAACGCCAACGCAACAACGCACTTAATTCCGGGAGCAGGGTTAAATCGGCCTGCAATCTTGCCTGCGACAGACTCTCGCTGGGCATAGCGTCAGACTGCAAAAATGTGTCTACTGTGTGCTTGGTATGCTCGCGAAGACCTTGCATATCGATACCTGCTTCGCTTGCGCCTTGCATACAGTGTGGGCAAAAGCACAACCCTAACCAAGCCTCTAACCAAGGGTTAGGTTCAACTTGCGCAAACTCATGGTGATAGCCATGGTTGTAGGTTAAAAACCCTGGGGTTTCTAACAGCAATTGATACAACGGATAATGTTCAGCCAAATCAGCACATAAGGTCAGCGCATATTCACGCACATCCGGATTCACCGGACATAAACTGTAGGGATAGGACTCGCCCCAAGCATTTTGCACCGTAGCATCAGGATGGGCTTCGCCTAAACGGGAGTTATGGAACAGTACCGTCCAGGCATTGACCTTAATACGCTCATCGGCACATGCCATGGCCAGAATATCGTCCTCGGCACAGCAATCCGCTACTTTTGGGGTTAACTTGCCGTATTCTTTACGCGGCTGGAAATAAATACAGCCATCCTGAGGAAATACCACACGTTGCTGAGCCGTTGGATGGATAAACTTGCCAGCGTGATAAGACGCCGCCAAATTCAGGCTATCCAAACCCATTTGCTGCAACTCGGTAATGGTATCGCCCAGGTGGTCTGCCGACATTGCCCAGGGATAGGCATAAATTGCGTAAGCCATATCGCCTCCTGCTTTATCGCTTTACTTAAGCGGCGTCAGGGTTATAGGCGATCACATCAATTTCGACCTTGGCATCAACCATAATGGCCGACTGCACACAGGCGCGCGCCGGTGCGAAATCTTTAAAATACTCAGCATACACACGGTTGAAACCTTGGAAATCACGGGTGTCATCCAGCCATACGTTGGCTTTAACGACGTGCTCTAAGCCACAACCCGCTTTTTCCAGAATGGCAATGATGTTCTGCATGGTTTTGTGGGTTTGCGGCACAATGCCACCCATGATGATTTCACCGGTTTCATCCATGGCAACCTGACCAGACACAAACACAAAACCGCCGGCCTTGGTGGCCTGACAAAAAGGTAAATTTTGACCACCACTACCGGTTTTCACACCACCAATTCTTTCAATACTCATTGCTACTTCCTTTTCGATTGTTCGTTATTCTTGTTATTTTTCAGTGTCGTTTTCTGCCCGCACTCAGGGACATTTTTTCAACGCTCTGTATGTTTTAACCACAATATGTAACTTAACTACTTTTTTCAAGCTAATTTCACAATAAAATGAAATTTTATTGCATTAAAATTTCACGTGTAAAAAAAGGGTCAAAAACGACCCTTATTGCTTTCAGTATTCCGCTTACATTAATTACCGGAGACTGACGCGACATTCGCAGCAGACGCTAACGCATCTACCTGCTCACCGGCTAATAAAAAGGCACCTACACCGTAAAGCTGGGTATCATCCCAGGTTGCGCTGCCCGGCGCATGCGCCACCTGCTGTACAAACCCTAATTTACCGTCGGCATGTACGGCACGTACTAACCCATGCCAGCCTTTTTCAACAGCACCAAGATAGCTTTCATCCAACAAACCGTGGTTGATGCCCCAGGCTAAACCATAGGTAATAAAGGCTGTACCGCTAGTTTCCGGCGCAGTAAAGGTATCCGGCGACAAAATAGAGGTGCGCCAGAAACCTTCTTCGGTTTGCGCGGCTAACAGCGCTGCCGACATTTGCTTGAAGATAGTTTCATAACGCGCACGATTAGGATGCTCTTTGGGGAAATGTTCCAAGATCCGGGCTAATCCCGCCAACACCCAACCATTGCCACGGCCCCAAAAGACTTTGGCGCCATTCGGCTCGCGCTTATCAAAGAAGCGACTGTCGCGGTAATACAAGTGGGCTTCGGTGTCGTACAGGTAATCAGTGGTTTCCCAAAACTCTTTATCGGCAAAGTCTAAATAGCGTTGGTCGCCGGTCACTGCAGCCAAATGCACCCACACCGGTGGCCCCATAAACAAGGCATCTGCCCAGCACCAGCGGTTTTTGCAGGGCACAATACTGTATTCACGGTCATCATACAGTTCATACTGATCTTTTACTTTTTCGAAGGTAAGACTGGCGCTAGATGGGTTGTTAAGAATGATCTCAAACACGGTTTCCAGTGGCGCGATATCCGCTGCTTTAGCATCCTGTTCAAACAAATCAATATACAACTGACCGATGGCATAATCGTCAGCGTTATAAATACGTGGTGCAAATAACCATTTGTTTCGATTAGCAATTTCATGCAACGCATTGAAATACTTGGGATCATCAGAAAGCGCTGCCTGCTTCACAAAACCGGCAAACAGTGCCGCGTAAACCCAACCTTGGGGATGGCCATCAGCTGTGGCATCGGTATAAAAAGTATTGCTGCTTTCATCATATTGGGCCAACTGCCAGTCGGCCACGGCAGTCATCACTGCGCGTACATCGGTTGATGCCAATGCGCCAGAAAATACCCCTTCAGGCAATTCCATGGTTTGGTTTGGAACAGCGTGTTCTGCCTGTGCGGTTGCAGCCGTGTTTGGCGCTGCCGCATCTGATTCACCACAACCCACCAGGATGCCTGAAAGGATACTGGTAGCGAACAACATGGTATGGAGTTTTCTCATCACTTCATCTTCCTTATTACGTAAGCCTTGTTACTTGTCGGGGCTGACACACTATTTTTATGCGTTGGTACGTGTCATTCTAAATACTGATCTCGGCACATATTTTGTGCTCTTTGCCACCATCAATTGCAACTTTATTACATTTGATTATTGAATGCACCGATTTATTGAAGCATTATTTCAAAAAGTTTCATTCAGGGAATCCGTGATAACCCGTTCACTCAACGGAATTGACGATGAATAACTGTATGGAAGGCCGTAAATCAGGCCAGTGCTTCTCACCAAAACAACAACATAAGAAGGTAACCAAATGATGCAACTGCAATGGCGACAAGGCGCGTGCGTAACCCTGTTAGGATTAATTCTGTCGGGATGCGGTGCTGAATCATCCCAAACATCCTCGCTGACGCTAACAAACCCATTAAATTCCCCTCGCGTTGATGAAAGTATTCTGGTGTGCCACGCTCAGTTACAAAGCCTAGGGTTTGAAGTAACACCTTCCTTATCGGCACGCATTAACGGCAAGGTGGTTCCCAGCCAATTCATCGATACCGATGGCGACGAGCAGCCTGACAGCCTGTTGTTGGTCACAGATTTTGCTGCCAACGAGCGCAAGCAAGTCACTTTTTCGAGTAACCCAGAGACAACTCAATTCCCTAAGCGCACTCAAGCAACCTTCGCCAAAATGTTTGGTGGCACGCTTGAAGATGGCAAATACACAGGTGGTGAATATCGCGCTATCAACCAGGATACGCTGGAACACACCCACCTACCCGGCGATGTGCTGTATCCGTTTGAAGGGCCGGGGTGGGAGTCGGATAAAGTGGCTTATCGGCTCTATTTTGATCACCGTAATATCATTGATATCTTTGGCAAAAAGACCCGCGACATGGTGCTGGATCACGTCGGCCAAGACGGCCACAGCTACCATCACTTAAATGACTGGGGCATGGATATTTTAAAAGTAGGTAAATCCCTCGGTGTGGGGGCGCCCGCATTATGGGAAAACAGCGCCGTAGAAGCGGTGAACAATGCAGACAGCATGCAAGCAGAGGTTAGCGCAGATGGTTCACTGTATTCTGAGGTGACCATTAAGCACAAAAACTGGCACGTCGCCGAACAGCAATATCAACTCACTAACCGTTTGTCGATTATGGCCGGCTCCCGCTTAAGCCATAGCCAGTTGAGCATTAGTCCCTCACCCGAAGCAATGGCAACGGGTATCGTTAAGCACCCGAATACCCAAATGCTAAGTTCAGATAATCAAAGCGGACAATGGCGCTATTTGGCCAGTTGGGGCGTGCAAACTGAAGCCAGCGACTACTTAGGCATGGCCATTTTCTACAAAGCCGACGAGCTTGTCGAACAAACCACAGATGAAAACAATTATCTGCTGGTGCTGGCACCAAAAGACGGCAAACTGGATTACTACTTTGCTGCAGGTTGGGAGCAGGAATCAAAAATCTTTGCGACATTAGAGGGCTTTAAAACGTATTTAGATAGCACCTTGAAACTCATGAATCATCCCGTTGAAATCACTGTCAATTAATTCCATTGAATGGCCTTAGCTAGTCACTGTTGAGGCCATTATTTTTTGCCCAACCTAATATCCCCCCCGACTTCATAACTGTTCGGACAAGCCAAAAGCCATCGGTAGTGCTACTATCAGTTTAAGACTCGAAGTAAGCAGTGAGCCTTCATTATGGATATTAAAGATTACATCAACGCCTTTAGCTGCATCGCTCAGCTTGACAAACAACAGCAATTCAAACTGTTAGAACAAGCAGAATCTATCGCCCGGGAACAGTTGCATTTAACTGCATTTGCTGTGTTTGCAAATGTGCTCCCCCTGCTTTGCATTGGAGGCATCGCTGGTATTTGCTTCGCAAGTGTAGGCTTTACAAGTTGGTTACCATTACTGGCCATCGTAGCAGGTATGATTGTGTCGCGGATCATTGTCAGCTATGTTAATCGACGACTGATATTGCGAGCTCTGGAAATAGCACTTAACCATCAGCCGATACAAACGCCTTCCTAATTACAAGCAGAGAACCTAATGTCACACGACAAGCTCAACGAAGAAGCTCTTGAAGCCCTAAAAATTGCTTTTAGTTATATGCCAAAGGCGATTGACGTTACTAAGTACGAATACGGCGAGCGCTATCAAACCGTACTCAATCACATTGAAACTGTGCGCGAAGTGCTGCTGAGTAATGACGTAGATCCTGACGAAGTGTATGGCGAAATCCATTCGGATATCGCACCTAACTCGACTTACTGATAAACGCGTTTACTGATAGATTCAGCAACAAGGTAAATTAAGTAGGCTGTTTGGGTTTTATTCAACCTGCCAATCATCTACAGTATTTAACGGAACAGATAAGGATGTACGGTTCCATTTACCTGTTTTGTCAGCTGTTTTGCTTTACCCAGCATGGGTACTAGTAGAAGAAAAGGATGTCAGCATGTCAGCCAATATATCCGATGCCTTTATCACTCGTATTAAGTCCTCGACCCAGGTAATCAGTCGCGAAGCCAAACAGGCACGCACATTACATCGCGTATTAATTACCCTTGCCCTGGTCACAGGCACAATTGCAACCGCCTTGGCGGGCATAGCTGCAGCCAATAATGAAGCCATTATCACTGACTGGCCAACTACCTGCTGGATTGTCGCAGTCTTTACCGGCACAGCATCTTTATGTACTGGCCTGATACAACAATTTTCACTTTCTACCCGCGTCGCCAATGCCGAAGCCTGTCTGGGGCGTTTACATGCCATAGATATCGCTCTCTCCCTTGGCAAACGCGAAACAGAACCGCTACTTGACGAGTATCAGGAAATTATCAAAGACTACCCCGCCTGTTTTATGAATGTGGAAGTGTAAAAGGGCGATAACGTTACTTACGCAGCATTTTATTTTGGTGCATTAACAACTATAGGATTCCGCTTAGAGTGATAAGCAGACATCAGATAGTTAGTTCAGAATAGTCAGCTAAAGACAAAAAGCAGACCTTCAAAGCTTGTGTAAACGGCGCGACGCTAGGAGCGTCCTGTTGACAAACTTGTTAACTGTTGCCTGCTCCATATGTGATTCTAATTTTCTTGAAAAAGCCCCAATTTGATTCGGCTTTGTATTCGGAGCCATTCAGACTCCTTTCTACGTTTAGTTCAGTGTTAGACAGCCATTTAAGGTCCGGCGAGACGTTTTTGGGATGACCGGCTAGAACATAAATGTTGCTGCTCTCGTTTTTCAGTTCATCGCTAGTGTCGAGAATAGAAATTTGAGTGCTGAAACCTGTGGTTGCGCCGCAATCTCTTTGAAATACCACCGCCTTGTACTTTCCATCTGGAGATACTACTTCTGAATACACATCATTCCCGCACATATCGCGGGTTACGTAAATAAATAAACTGGCGATTACTAACGGAACGCCAATCATTAAAACACCCAACAAAATTGCAATTTTCTTCCAGAGTTTCATAGACAGTTAACGCTGCTTTAAACGGCCGACAAAGCTGTCCAGTGCAGGACCGAAGGCCATTAATGAGTTTGAACGCTTTATTATGCATATTTTCACTTCGTAATTTTTCCCTTTATATATTTTCCATTTTCAAAGTAAAATTCTAACCTATGCACAGATATTTTATTCTCCGAGATCTGCATATCATCCTTTGAATACATTTCGAGGAGAGACTTTAAAACTTCCTCTTTCTTCAGAGCGATATTATTACTCTTCAAAATATGATCTATTGTGTATATAAATTGAGCCTGCCTGCCTGTTTCGTCGAAAAATTTATTTATAAAGAGAAAGTTACCCAGCACAAATCCAAATACAAATAACAAAATAGATACTAGGTATTTCTTCATCTTTTATCTCTTTGCATAACGCCCGCTACACAGGCGAGCAACTTGTTGCGAGTCCAGCGCCAATGGCGCGATGTGCTGGCGCTTGTTATATTTCATTACGCTAGAGGCTCTAAATCGTTTGGGAAAGAACGACATTTTTCCGATTGGGACTCGCTTGGCTTGCCAATAATATCGCGAGAATTCCATGCCCGATTTAAGTGTGCATATATATGGGCTACATCCACTGCGTAACCCTCAGCGTCAATGCTACCTTTTTCTTGCATCTCTTTAATAAGATTGCCGAGATGCTCATGAGCATCTTCTAGCTCAAACATGAGCTGTGACCATTCAACAGGATGCTCTTTTGAATTGATCATGATCCCTCTGAAATATAACGCCTGCAACACGGGCCGACTGGAGCGCAGCGCAAGAAGGTCCAGCGGAACGTAGTGGAGCGAGTGTGGTTGCACTTGTTAGGCATTTCATTTTTCACGCAAGACAATCTCACCAGTTCTTGGATTTGTAAGCGTAACATTTTCAAGTGCTTGAATAAGCCAATTTTCGTTTTTCTGAGTTAATACCGCGAGAATTAACGTATCGACTTCATGAGGACCTGCCGGATGAGCGGCACCTGCGGCTAAACGACTCCAGAAATGTATTATTGCAACCCCATTAGAAATATGAGAAACATCAATTAACTCATTATTGAGTGTAGAGTCACTATATATTGTTTCATGAATAGGTACGTGGAGAGAGACAATTTCATCCACACCTCGGACGTAATGACCAAAGCGATTAACAAAAGTAGCCTCTTCATTAAATAAGCTTCCAAGTGCTTTCATATCATGGGAATTCCATGCTTCTTGAAATGCAATTGGTATATCTTCTGGCGTTTTTATTTTACTCATATACTTGAAACCTTGTCGCACCGCATGGTTGCCTAACATCTTATTATAGAGAATTCACAGTAACACACAGACTCTCTCATCCTTGAACTCCCTACATAATTCATTGATAACAATACCTTACACCTGGTTATGGGCTAGTTTCCAATGATTTGTATGAGTGTAACTGCGAAGTCTCAGTAATAACGCTCCCTGTTTATTATAAAAATCAGCAGATACAATAAGTTAAGTGCTACCTACCTTATGTGTGTGTATTTAATGAGAATTCTCATTAATTCCATATTTAATTTACACTGAATCCTGCCAATATTGCGCCATTCAGAGACATTTCTTTAGTTTTACATTGCGTGTTACTGAGAATTCTCAGTAATTACAAAATATATGCTGAAAGTAGATTTGGTATGCTTAAGGAGATGAAAGTGATACTTGTGAAGTCGCCTGTGAGCCATTAGTCCTTATCCATATGCACCATAGTTGGTGACCGCAATTTATATAATGGCGACTTTTGGGGTTCTAATTCTGAGGGACCGCTTTACGTACGGAGCTGCCTATCAGCTAGCACTGACGGGCATCAATAGACAAAAAGCAGACCTTCAATACAGCAAGCAGCGGCGAGCGTTAGCGAGTCCAGCACCAAAGGTACGATGCTGACTTACCTTGTTATAAGACATTCCTAGATATACAAGTCATTGTTTTTCAAAATATCTCTGATTTTATTGTCATCTTTCAAAACGGCTTTATATATCCATTTGTAGAAGTACTTACCATTATTAGCTACTACATCTCTAGCCTTCTCTTGGCCAACGATTGCGGTTAAAGCGTCAAATTCCATCAAACAAACCGCCAAATGTATATATGTTGAAGATTCACTTCTGGCCCCTTCGGGATACCCTACTGGCACTCTAGGGTAGAGTTCTTTTAGCGCCGAGATAGTATTTTTTACCTGCTCTTTCCTTGAATCTTCGTACCAATGTATTTGTTCATGCAGCAACTGAGATAACCCCGAGAGGTCGGAATTTGGTCTTGAAGCTCCAAGCGTTAAAACCGGATGGCTAAAAGGGCTCCTTGTAGCCTCATCTATGACTATCTTTTCAGTAAACCACCACTTTTCCAGATCGTATTGTTCAATCAATCGCAATACTTGTGCTTTCTTTGCTTCCTCAGCCGAAGATTTATTTGCAAGTGAAATACTAATATCTTCCTTTGCGTGTGATTGGTAACAAAACATAAGAAGAGTCAAAACTATGTACTTCAAGGTTACCTCCTTGTCTTATAATGCTCAAAGCAGCAGTGCAAAGCATCCGCTGCCTTTGCTTGTTAAATGTTAGTGTGAGTCCAGTTTCATTGTTGTTTTCGGAAGCAACTCAACAACAGACCTTGTAGTATTTGACTGTTGAGATTCAGATTTAATGAAACCAGTGTCTTGCGGTGAAAAAATGCAAGCGGACGCATGGTTAAGCACTATATCTTTACTTTCTTCAGTCGCAGCCGAATCTGTGATAGCGGTATAGGTCATCAATGCATTTTGTCGATGCTTATTAACGATGGCGCTATGCTTATGAGATAGAAAGTTTTTGGCCGATAGAAAAAGCATATAAGACATAACGCCAAAAATGAGTACCTTGCTCGTTACGAGCTGTATAGACTGGATGGTATCTTCGGGTTGCAGCCACGACCACTTATGAAAAAATATACTTATAAAGGCATAAGCGCCCAAACCCCAAGCCAATTTGGTAGTTCGGCTGCGCCAAGTTTCTGCTAGTGTTTCATGTGCCTCCGCTTCATCTTTAAAGTAAATCGCTTGCTGTGAAACACCTTGCTCTGCTGCAACTCTTCTAACATCTGCAAGAACACCTTGTGCTTGTTCTTGGTGCTCAGTTAACTGCTCAGTTATTTCTGATGCCTCATCTTTTACGTTTTGAAGCATTGCACGAGCTTCATTTTCCATTCTCTGGAAATCAACAGACTTGCTCGTGCCATATGATATAAATGGGAATAGTTTCTGAAATGCAGGGTCGTATGCATTAGTAACTTGCTGGATCAACTGATCTCTAGGCTGGGTAGGATTCTGGTTTTGTACAGTGGTTGGATCAAAATCCAAAACTTGCTGAAACCTATTAAAGTCAGCATCGGCTTGTTGCTTGATTTGAGCAAGTATTTGATCTGGAAAGTCATCCAGCGTCGATAGCCCTAGCTGATTGTAGAGCCTGATAAGTTTTGATGCTGGTGCCACAATAGCAGAGAAATCAAAGTTTCTTCCCAGTTCTTCTTCTCTAGCAAGGCCTTTGGGGTCAAATGCCTGCATCCGAGATAGTGATTCTTGTGTTTCTTCCAGTTGACTCATTTTTACTCCTTATTCGGATAAGACATTTAACACCCGCATAACGGGCAATAACACGTAGGCTAAAATTGGAGCGAAGCGACTGAGCCTACGTGTTATTGTCCCAGCGAGCTTGCGAGCGAGTTAATGCGTTTGTTATAGCGCGATACTACTTACAGCATTTGGCTCTTTTCTTATTAGATCCGCAAAAGCAATAATCCTTTTGCAACGTATTTTCCTTAGCTAGTTGCAATATCGAAGGGTATAAAACCTGTGCCTTTAGCTCAATATTCTGCACTTGTCTCTGTGATACTACCCCTGAATTAGTTAGCCTTAAGTCGTTCATTTCTCTTTCTAAGGCTAGGTAGTTGTCCAACATCGTATTGGAGATCAACGGTACTAGCTTTTGCGGTAAAAAGTTATCAACTATTAAGCCGTTGATGTCATTGTCAGGACTAAAGCGAACTTTGTTTTTTCTGTATGGATTTGGAGTAATACAAAGAAGCTTTTGTTCTTTAGTTTTAACCACAGCATGTGCAGTTAATTTGAGTGCAATGTTTCCCATAATCGAGAATATCCATCCTAATTGAACCTCACCGCCGAAATGTTCAATATAAGCCTTGACGTTATTAAGGCAGTTTAGAGGAAAAGCTCCTTTTATAGGCTTAATAGGAACTAAAACAGTTTCGTTTATTCCAGCCTTTCGTAGGATGCTTTTGTCTATATTAGGAGGATCGAAATATTGCAATGACATAAATCCTTTTAGCGCTATAACAGCTTATTAGTGAGACTTCATAGTAACACCCGTTTCCCATGAAAAACTACATTCTGTGTTTTCATAGGAAATAATGTGAAATGTCTGCTTTACGTGCATTGGCAAATTTAGGGACTCAAATTCTGAGGGACCGCTTTACGTAAAAGGCCGCCCATGGAAAACCAGTATCAAAATGTCCGCTTCTGAGCATTTTTAGTCTTGGATGCGCTTATTTACGACTCATGTGAGCAAGAATCTGACATTAGCGATGGCTCAAATGTCTCAGGGCTAATCGCACATAGCCGACATTAATAAGTGCAAAGTTCGTAGCTAAGTTAAATTTATTAATCCGTTATTAATCCAATCAACAAATAGATGGACCTGTTTTCATTCCATCACAATTGGAAATCCATCTTTCAGCATTACTCGCGGAATCGAACAATCGCCAGGAATACATGCTTGAATTGGGTTGCATTGCCTGAATTTGTCGATAACCAGCCTGTTTAGTGCCTCTATTGATATATGCAACTCTTTGCAGACCTAATTCGAGTAGTCTGCGTTTTCCTATCAATCCTATTTGCTGAAAATCCGGTGTTCCCAATTCAAATTCACTGATGTCCACAAGCAGGTTCCAGTTTGAACGTTTTAATCGATTAAGCGTTGATATTATTTCGCAATGTACCGCGTGCTTGGCTTCTGCGTTCCAAGCGCCAGATGCATGCACCAAAAGGTAAGCTTTACGCACAAAAATTGAGTATTCACCGTGAGGATAAAAGCTCGATGCAGACTTAACGATATTCATAACCTTCTCACTGTACTTGATGGGTTTGTCGTAAACGCTGGATGTCTTTTTGCGGCGGAAGTCCAAACAAACGGCTGTATTCCCGACTGAACTGCGAAGAACTTTCATAACCGACTAAATTACTGGCTAGCGTCGCGTCCACACCGTTAACCAGCATTTGATCTCTGGCTTCCTGTAACCTTAAGGTTTTTAAATATTGCAGCGGACTGGTGCCGGTTAACGCCTTAAAATGTTGCCTGAATGTGGAGGCACTCATATGTGCCTGTTCTGCCAGCTCATTCATACCAACAGCCTGAGTAAAATTCTGTTTTAGCCAGGTCACCGCTTTTAATATATTGCCATTGGGTGAGCCTAATGCAGCCATGTGGCGAAGATGCATCCCATGAGAACTATCCAGTAGGCGCACCACAATTTCTTTTTCAATCAGTGGCATTAGTCCTGCTTTTAACGACGGCTGTTTCTTAAGCATAAGCAATCGCTTTAATGTATCTAACAGACCATCATCGACGTCGTATGACGATAACGCCTGAAACTTGATGTCCCTTGGCGGCTTTGAGAGTTTTAACTCTGCACAGGATTGCATAATGAGCGAATAATCCAGTTTAAGTATCAGTGCAATAAAAGGTGCATGCCGAGAGGCAGAGGACACATGGGAGACGACCGGTAAATCAAACGTGGTAAGCATGGCTTGCCCGGCATTGCAGTAAGTCACGTCATTATCCTGCAGAAGCTCTTTGCTGCCTTGCAGGACAACGGCCAGACTGAGTGTATATATACAATGCAAGGGCTCGGTCGGGGCATTGCGAACATGGATAGTCAGGCCTTGAATACCTGATTCAAAATCCCCTTCTTTTCGGATGCATCCTTTTACTAACTGAAGTAGTTCATCATGGGCAGTCGCATTTTTATCAGTATCCATTAGATACTCCCTGGTAATGTTGATTGTAGGTATCGAGCATGTCCTGCGTGGAGAGTTGATTACCCATTCTGCCTCTGTTTATCGCCTGATGTGAAAACGATACTGCGCCGTTTTGTTTCACTAACGATTCAAACTCATCGATAAAGTGTTGCTCAAACTTACTGTTAAAGGTGTTAAACAGCACTACGTGTTTATCCGTAAACGCATTATTCTTTGCAAACTGCCAAATCGGTGGAGCCGGACTGTATAGCCATATTGGTGCGCCTAAATAGACAGTGTCATACTGTTGCAAATTGAGTTTTTCAGGCGTGATAGATGCAACATGACTACGTGCATCATAGAGTGCCCGTATCCAGCCATGAATACCTAATGAGTAATCTTCTGCTGTGATGACTTTTACATCCGCGTTATGCAATTCAGCAATATGGTTTGCCAGCACATGGGTGTTGCCTGAGCGGGAAAATACAATCACTACTTTTTTAGCATTGTTAGTGAGAACAGCAGCCTTATCATTGAGTAATTGGCTGTTGTCTAAATGCTGACCTTTTTCAGTTTCCGTAACAAACAATGCAATAGCCAAACCACTAAAAACTAAAATCAGCGCAATTCCCGATAACGTTAGTAATGCCCATTTCATAACTGGCTAGCCCTGTCATAAAGCAATATCAATGATCTGCCGCCCAAATCAATGGGCGACGCTATGTCGTTACGGTTGCAGACTACGAAACGCTTTCCTAAACATGTTTTTCCAGAAATGGCAGGATTTGCGCCATCGTCAGAGAAACTGGCTCATCTTTATCGTACAAGTCGTAATGGGAAATGCCGTCCAATTCGACGAGTTGGCGGTCTCTACTCGCCGTGGCTTTACCATAAACCTCCTGACCATCACGATAGGCACCGAATGCTCCAACATTCTTGCCTATTACCGTCATAACTGGTTGCGTTAGCAGTGTTTCGACAAAAGCAAAGGCATCCCAACTGAGGATCCGCTGCGCATTGGAAAATACCATTTTGGTAGTCCCCCCTTTGCTTTGGCCTCGCGGTGTTTTGTAGTAATCCGTCGCTTCAAACACATCCCGCTCTGTCAGGCCCAGCTCGGTTGCCATAGCAGGAGAAGGCGGTAATAGTTCATTAACCTGTAATGCTTCGCCCCTGGCTTCTTTAGTGCGCTGCTCAGCCATCGCGGCTAACACACCAAGTGGGTTATATTCACTAAAGCCTTCGCGAAATAACCGCCCAAGATTCACCGGCGTAATACCCACCACCGCTTTTAAACGTTTTTCGGTTAATGCGGCATTAATAATGTAAGCACCACCGCCGCAAACTCCGATGCCTGCTATTCGGTTTGAATCCACATAGGGCAGCGATACGGCATAATCAATCGCCCGACTGATATCCTCAACCCGCTGTGACGGGTCTTCGATATATCTGGGCATGCCACCTGACTCGCCCTGAAAACTCGCGTCAAACGCAATAACCACGTAACCCGCTTGTGCCAGTGCTTGACCGTAAATGGCTCCGGATGTCTGCTCTTTACAGCTGCCAAACGGATGCACACTGATAACCGTTGGATAGGTTATATTCTCGTCAAAGTTGTCCGGGTAAAGCAGCATCGCAGCCATTGGCCAGTTCATGTTGTGATTCTGAAAAGTAACCTTTTGACTGCTCATCATATTCTCCTGTTAGAAGAGGCAAACTATGCCTCTTCTACGCTAAAAATTAAGCCAAAGTACGCGTGAAGAATGGGGCTAATACGCTGATAGCATTCGCAATTTCACTCTCACCATCGTACAAGCTCATGTGGTTGGCACCGTCGATGATATGCATTGTCTTGTCAGTTGAGGCCGCACGTTCCATCAGATCATCACTCATCCATTTACTGCCTGCATCACTGCCTACCACGGTTAATAATGGTTGGGTAAGAAACGCTTCAGCTTTAAAGAAAGCATCGTAACTGATCAGTTGCGTTAAGCTGCGGGCAGTGCCAAAGCCGGGCGCAGTGCAGTAGGCAGCGCGGTCAGTGTGGTAATATTCCCATGCCTGACGTAACTCTTCGTTGGGTGCGTCTTCTTCTTTCAAAGGCGCCATTGGCATGGTGGCTGTGTCATTGCCGCTGGCGTCTGACGTCCTTGAATCAGTACCCGCTTGCAAATAAGGCAATGCATCACTGTCTTTTACGTTGTTATCCCAACCATTTCTGAACATCTGACCTATGTTCACCATGCTGACTGTGCCGACAGCTTTAATACGTCTGTCGTTGATAGCAGCATTGGCGGTATAGCCTGCACCCGCACAAATCCCCATTGCGCCAATTCGGTTGTTATCCACATAAGGTAACGTGGTTAAATAATCGATTGCAGCACTCACATCTTCGGTACGTACATGAGGGTTTTCTAATTGACGAGGGGTGCCGGTGCTTTCGCCTTGGTAAGACGCATCGTAGGCAAGAGCTATAAAACCATTTTCAGCTAATTTTTCAGCATACGTGCCAGCCGTTTGCTCTTTCACCCCACCGCCAGGATGAGAAACGACTACCGCTGGATACGTGTTTGCCTCATCGAAATCTTTCGGGAAAAAGATCAATCCAGCCATAGTGATATCCAGACCGTTAGTATTTGGGAAGTTGACTTTTTTCATGTTGAACGCTCCTAAGCTTAAACCTAAAACATCTGTTGATGCTGAACCGACGTCTTGTTACATCAGTATTTGCGACGGGATTAAGTGTAGAAAATGAGCGATAACAATGTTTGCCTAAAATGACGAACTGATTGCCTGAAATGTCATTTTGCAATGGCGTATTGAGAATTTAAGATTTGTTAAAAGAGGTTAGGTACTTAGTTTCAAAGCCGGGTTTAGTCTGCCCATAGAGATGCTCATTTCCTTCCAAAGGCAGACATCTATCTATAACACTGAATTGTTATAGCCTTACAGCGTAATAGGCCGGTAAAGCACTTATCAGCTTCCTATTCAATCAATTCAAGATTGCCCGTTGATGCAGTCATAACCACTTGCCTAGTTAAATTCGATAAAAAACTTGCCAACCCCCACAGTGTATTATACAAATAATACACCAATACACCTTTTAAGGTATGTCGATTGCTCCAGCTTATTTATATTCAACCCAATTCGCCGACACCGATTTATCAGCAATTGGTGGAACAAATTGAACGTCTTATTTTGGCCGGGAAACTCAAAGAAGGTGACATGTTGCCGTCTGTACGCAGCCTGGCTAGTCACCTGCAAATCAATCCCATGACCATTTCTAAGGCGTTTGGCGTGTTGGAATTAAAAGGCTGGGTGAAACGGGAACGTGGGCGCGGTATGCAAGTGAGTGCACCGCCTCAGGCACCCACACCAAGCAACCGCCTCGAACAGCTTAGGCCGCTGTTAGAGCAATTACATCAACAATGCGAGCAACTGGAAATTTCAGTGCAAGATGCACTGGTTTGGATGACCAAGGAGTATACCGATGAATAAGGTAATGGAATGCAAAGAGGTTTTTAAAACCTTTGGGAATAAACCTGTACTGAATGGGGTCAATCTTCACCTCACCCAAGGCAGTGTAATGGGATTACTAGGCAAAAATGGCGCGGGTAAATCCACGTTGCTGCAACTGGCTGTGGGTATGCTCAAACGCGATGGTGGTGAGTTTACCCTGTTTGGCGAAGACTGCTGGGATTTACCCGCCAGCATCAAACAGAAAATTGGCTATGTGGCGCAGAATTCCGATGCGTTTTATTGGATGACGGCTGGCGAACTACTTGATTATACCGGCGCATTTTATCCACACTGGGACAAATTCTATACCGCTCAACTTGCCAAAAAGTGGGATTTACCGTTGGCCACTAAAGCGCATAGCCTTTCCCACGGTCAAAAACAAATTTTGGCCATCATTCAGGCCATGGGGCACAGACCTGAACTCCTGCTGTTGGATGAGCCTGTGGCCAGTTTAGATGCCAAAACCCGCCGGGATTTTATCGGCGAACTAGTAGACATCAACTGCGAGCTTGGCTGTAGCGTACTGTTCTCAACCCATATCACCAGTGATATCGAAAGAGTTGCCGCCGATGTGGCGATTTTACAAAACGGCATTATTCGTTATCAGGGCGAATTAGATAACGTAAAGCAAACCATGGTGAAAATTGGCCTTTACGGGCCTATCGATCCCAATCAGCTTGTCTATTTGCCAAACGCTGAAAATATTCAACAAAGCGCCGATGGGACAACCGCCTTTGTCAGCGATTTTGATCCGCAAGCATACCAACAAATCGCCAGCGACATGCAGGTTGAGCTGACGGTGCAGCCACTCGCATTGGAAGACATTTTTGTGGAGCTGCACAAATGAACCAATTGCTAGCGATCGCCTATCGCGATGGGAAACTCAACTGGCTGGTCTACCTTTACTTTTTCGGACTATCCGTGCTGGCGCTAACGCCTCTCGATTCAAGCTCCTTTCTACCCTCTATGACACTGGTGATTTGGGGAGTCATTGCCGGCGCGCAAATAAAAGCTTTACGTCAGGCACTGGGGCACAGTCAGAGCTTCCACCTGCCACAGTTTAAACATTATCAGTGGCTATATTCTTTTGGTGTTTGCGCCATCTGCTGGGGTATCCAAACATTCACCGGCAACGGGCTCGAATGGAGAAATGTGGCGCTATTGCTCATTATGCCAGTGTTGATGTTTCATGCTTTAGGCAAAACAAATCTCATATTATCTGTGCTTTGGATAATCGGCCTTTTAAGCTTCATTATGGTGCTGATCTTTATCCCACAGCCAATCATTACATTTGCCAGAATATCTTCTCAGCTTAGGCAACATCTTTCTCACCCCGCTGAAATATTGCTGCAGCTGATGTTAGTCGCATCAACATTAGGCTTACTCGCGCTGCATTACCGCCTCTACATGCGTCCTGGCGCCATTCAGCCCGCGTTATTAGGATTAGGCTGGCGTAAGTGGAATCTTAGCGCAATCAGCAGAGATATTGTTCTGGGTAGTGACCCTAACATCGCCAACAAGTTACTTGGGAGGGTGCTTGCAATATGCGGTAAGTTACTCTCCCCCTTTGGGAACTCGCCTGCGCCTGACCTCATCGAAAAAGGGCTGTTCGGTCAACGAAATAATAACAGCGCTCTGCTTAGCGAAAAAGCCGTCATTATTATCGCCTCTGCGACCTTACTGGCAGTCTGGTTACGATGGTCAATCGCGGGCGAATTAAATAGCGAAGCCTGGGGAATGACAATGGGACTCGTGTTTGTTATCTCCTGCTTTTTACTGCAGTATTTTCTTCTGCTCGAGTTTATCAACGCCCGTGCAAGCGTCATTCAATTACGCTGGTTAAGCCAACTCAGCTACACAGAATTTATGACGCAATTAGGAAGATTGTTTTATCTGCGAGTGATGAAACATCTTGTGTTTCTTCTGCTTGCGTTAAGTGTATTTACCCTCATCACAACGCCCTCATGGCGGGACCTTGACCTTATGGCGATAATTATCTGCTCCGTTCTATGCTGTATGCCATTGCTAACGGGTTTGAATCTTCTCGTCGCAGATAAGCTGCCCAATACAGTGACATTTCGTTTTTCGTGGCTGCTCATACAACTTATCATCTTTGCTGCCGGTATCAGGGCACAAATTAGCTTTAAATGGGAAGCTTCGCTACTAGTTACCATTGGTGGCTTTGCAATGATGTGGTTTGCATTCCAAAGATGGCAACAAAGCAAACTGGATTTGGCGAGTGTGAATAAATAAGTCAAATAAAGGTTCTTGCATCAACAGATGCAAGAACCTTTAGCTGTTACATTTGTTTCAGCTGAATGCGCTGATAATCCACCGGGAAGCCTTCATATTGCAGCAAGATATGGCCGCCTAGCACGCTGGCTCGTGTACCTTCATTCACCAATTCACCATTGAGATACTGCTGAATATGCCCACCCTGAGCGACAATGCGCACATCGTTCCATTGGCCTGGTGGCTGCTCAGTACCAACAAAACGCGGAGTCACCACGCTCTTACCAGGAACAATAGCTTGGCCTTTTACACTAAGCGCTACGCCGCCAAGTAAAATCGCATCACCACTGTTGCCGTCTTTGACCTGAAACTGAATACCACTTGGCCACAAGCCATCAGGCTGGTCTGGCACACGGTACATTACCCCTGAATTTTTCACCGGTTGAATACCAATGGCATCAGCCTCCAGATTCCAGCGAAACTGCAAGGTCAGTTCAAAATCCTGATAGGTTTCTAGGCTCATCAAATAACCGGGTGATGTCCCTGATAAGCGGATCATGCTGCCGCTAAAGCGAAATAAGTCATCCGCCTGTTCGACCCGTCCATCGGCTTTTGAGTAACCATACCAACTTTCGGGCTGCACTAATGATGGCGACTGGCTCAACGCGCAAGAGGTCAGCAAAACACTGCTCGTCAGACAAAATAAACGGACAGCACTACCCAAAGACACTAATCGACTTATTACTAATCTCATTGATTTCGTCCTTTAACTGAGAAAAGAGAGAAATTTAAGGGGTATACGGCCATTCACCAGTGGTGACCTCACCGGATTGAATGTTGTATATGACCATGGGTACGCCATCGTCGGTTGCTGCCGATGCCAGCACGAAATGACAATAAATATCATCGGTTTCGCCGCTTAATTCCGAGGCGCTACTGCCCCACTCGTCACCGCTAAAAGCTGCAGACCAGCCATCAAGTCCAGTGATAAAGGCTAAGCTGGGAGGGTCGGCCAGCAAGTCCTGCCAGATATTCTGGCAGTCGGATTCGTGAGCGATATCGTCATCGGCTACGCCAGTTGGAGTGCCCTGTTCATTTGCCACCACAGTGTAGCCATTAACGCTACTTTGCTTAGCACCTAACTGCCACTTGCTGCGAAACAAGGTAACACCTGTCGACAATCCACCAGCATATGACTCCACCACAGCCTGATTCGCATCATTACTGAACGACAGGAATTTAGGCGCGGCCGTCACCGCCACTATTCCCAGGATCACGATCACAATAATCAGTTCAATTAGGGTAAATCCGTTACTTCGCCCCATAGATGTATTCACTCCCACAACCATCTAATCACCATACTTATTCAACCACAGCACCTGTCGAACATTAGTGTTTTACAGGTGCTGAATCAGGTGGGAATAGGATACAAATTTTCCTAACCACTTCCCACCTTTACTGACTTAATGGCTGAGTTGATAGAGCGCTAACACCTTGTCTGCATCAATGGCCTTTTGGTAAATGCGCACTTCATCAATGGCACCTCTGAACGGCCTTACCGTGGCGCTGCCTGTTGCACCGCCTAAAGTGAGTACGCCGCTATCGTCATCCGGGCTGACCGTGGCAGTGCTTACCAATTCGCCATCCACAAACAACGACAACAAGGTATCATCCAGCACCGACACCAAATGGTGCCAGTTGCCATCGGCGAGGCCGCTGGCTTCAGCTTCGGTTCCCATCACGCCGGTACGAATAGCACCGTCAGTGCGGGCATACAGATTAAACGGTGAATCGCCAAGCCAAACGGCTTTTTGTAGCAGGTAGGCAACATCATCCTGACTATCAAATTTCGCCCATAAAGATGCGCTAAAGCCATTGCCATCGCCGTAACCAATGTCACCCATTTGCACCTGATCGTTTTCACCATCAAATTCCAGCCAGGTCGACTGATACTGCCAGGTCGGCCCGTTACTCAACTGACCGGCGTTACCCTTGCCACTGGCATCACAGGTTTGTTCGGCTTTATCCTGCAAGGGTAAAAACACCTGTAAATCACTGTCGGTTTCGGCGTCAGCGACACAGGCGCCCTCGGCGTTATAACGACTAGCTGTGGCCAGTGTGGAAATGGTATCGGCATCCAGCGCACGGGTATAAATGCGCACATCATCCACCGCACCTTTAAACATTTTACTGCCGCTGGCTACGCCGCCCAGGGTCACATCGGTATTATTCGATACGGGCGTGACAGTGGCAGAATCATAGTAATCCCCATCCACATACAGGCTTAACTCAGTACCGTTTAACACCATGGCGACGTGATGCCATGCATCGTCATTTAGGTAAGTGACACTTGGCCCTACTCCATTCACTCTGGCACTTAATACACCGCCACTGGTGACCTGGATGTAATAAGGATTAGAGGTACCATAGTTACTTTTGCGCAGTAAGAACGCGGTGGCATCCTGGTCGCTAAATTTGGTCCACAAGGCCACTGTTAGCTGGTTATCATCGCCATAGTCGATATCCCCAAGGGTTAAGTAATCATCCACGCCGTCAAAGGCTACCCCTTCCACTTCGCCATTCCAGTTATCACTGCTGATATCCCCCCACGTCGCACCGTTTACCAAAGTGGCGGTATGACTATTACCGCTGGCATCACAACTGCTGGTGCTTGTGCTGATATTATCGATATCGGCATCTTCGAAGGGGTAATAGGCTGCCAGACTATCGCTGCTAAGCCCATCAATGGCTAAGCTGTCACAACTGCCGCGCTGCGCACTCATCAGTGGCTGGCTGGCCAGCGATTTCACTTGGGCCGCACTTAATGCACCTTGATAAATGCGTACTTCATCAACTGAGCCGGCAAACGGATAACGGCCAGTACTGTCACCGCCCAACGTCACGGCGGTGTCGTTACTTACCGGCGTCACTGTGGTGGTGTCTACGGCTGCGCCATCGGCATACAAGGTTAAACTGCTGCCATCTAATACCATGGCCACATGGTGCCAGGCATTGTCATTCAGCCCACTCACCGAGACACCGCTACCGTTAACCCGTGCGCTCAGCACGCCGCCACTGGTGACCTGAATATAATAGGGATTCGAGGTGCCCCAACTGTGTTTACGCAGCAAGAAGGCCGTCGATGCCTGATCGCTGAATTTGGTCCACAGCGCAACCGTGATTTGACCATCGTCATTGGCATCAATGTCGCCCAGGCTGACATAATCGTCATCGCCATCCAGCACCAGGCCGTTGGCGCGTAAGCTGTTCACGAGTTGTGGCGTATAAATGCCAGCCGCATCGGTAGGGCTAACGCCACTGCCATCATCCAGCGCCATGTGACTAACCAAACCTGGATCGTCCTGCACATTCACCGTCACTTCGCTAATGGCGAATACATCAGGATCGTCGTCGCCATCATTACCATGGGCGATAATACGCACATAACGGGCGTGCACAGGTCGGCTGAAACTAAAGGTTTCCAGCGCGCTAGAACTGCCGCTACTGGTGAAGTCATCACTGCTGTCGCTGCTATCTGTCAGTGCCTGCCAGGTACTGTTATCTAACGAATATTCAATATCAAAGCTGTAGACCTGACTGTCGCCCAGATAAAACGCGATTTGCATACCATCGAGCCAAAGCTCATCCTGCAAATCCAAACTGAGCCAGTCGCCATCCGTGTCAACTTGCCAATAGGTATCCACATTGTCATCAACCGCGGCACTGGCCGTGGTTTCATCGTCTTCAGCGCTGGCAAGGGCCGAAAGCGCCGTGCTATCCGTGTCTGACAAACTGATAATTTGGCTATGGTAACTGCTGCCAAAGGTGCCACTGGCACTGGCATCGCCCCAGTCATCGTCCCCCAGATCTGCTTTATTCAGGTAAAAGCTGTAATCACCCAGTAAGCTGTCACTGTCGCTATCCGGCGTCCACACCAAACTGCCAAGGTTATAGTAATCGCCCAGATCGAGGGTGATGTCGGTGGGATAGCTGGTGATTTCAATGGTCTGCGACAGAATCACAGTGCCCTGCTCGTCTTTTACTGTCAGGGTGCCGCTGCTGGCAGTATCCGAATCATCCTGATTGTTTTCGACGCTGAATTTCACATAACGCACTTTGCCTGTGGCGGTTACCAGCCAGTCGGGCAACACACCTTTACGGTATTTTAACTGCGCTTCGTACAAAGAATACGGCGTGACGATAGTGCCCGCCGATTCCACGTAGGCCTGCACCTGATCGTCCGGTAAGGCGTCTGCATAAGGGTTGGTTAACGCCGGAAAATCTGCATCTGTGCCCACAGGGGTATAGGTGATCTGCGTAGTGGCATCGTCCACGCTGGAAGGTAAATCACACACATCGTCGGTATCATCGGAGGCGGTTTCATAACAGTTACTGTTATCTTCAGTAAAATCGACAATGTAATCTTTGCCATCGCCAGAGGTGGCATTGGTTTTGGTGTAATGGGTGTCCACCTGCGCCGCGTAATACTGATACTGACTGGCAAAGGTATGCACATTGCCTGTCATACCAATCACATAGGGCATGATCACCCGACCATATTTGGAATCGGTCTGCATAAATTCCCAGTCGTCTTCGGCATCAGAGGTATTCACCGGATTCCACCAGGTCAGGAATTTCATATGGTTTGGCGTCACACCTAAATCGCCGCCCCAGTGGCCGTGGATCCAGCCACCTTTGGCACGGTCAAATAAGTTGCTGCGCGGAAAGGTCGCATGCAAATTAGGCGAGGTGTCCGCAGGATACGTCGCGTTTAACAGCACATTGCCCGACGAGTAACTGGAAAACCCAGCCGTATGCCAGGTACTGGTGGTTTCGGTAATATTCAAACCCAGCACGGAACTGCTGTTTTCAATGGCCACCGACAAATGGCCGGCGTTACCGTTAAAGGTAATGTCCTGCAAGGTCATGGCCGCAGATAATATCGCCTGCACACCTTCGCTCATGCTGGTAAAGGTCACGTTTTTCACCCAGCTATCCACGGTTTTATACAGGTAAATGCCCGACCAACCGCTGTCGTACACGTAGTTTTTATGATGGACAAAAGGTGTCGGAGCGTTCCCCACAATGGCTAAATCTTCAAAGCCAATATGCTGAGTCGATTCCAGAGTTTCCAGCACCCAGCCAAAATTATCGCTGTCGGTAGAAGCCTCAATATCGCCATTTAACGGCGCAGCAAAGGTAACGCTTTTCGTACCCGGATTAATGGCCACGATCTGGTTCATTTGCTTTTGCTCAAGGCCACGATTCAGATCTTTCCACCAGGGAATGCCGGTTTTACTAAACCAAGGCTCTGGCTCGTAAGGGCCAAGGGCTTCGCTGATTTTTTCACTACGGGTATCGATGCTGTGCAAACGTACCCACTGGCCCACACTTAACGCAGACACATCCTCTACGGTCACTGTGAGGGTGGTATCGCGCTTGGCGCTGGAGGTAATACGGGTGATCACCGCGCCAAGGCCTGTGCCAGACGGCTGCGACTTTACTTCCTGCAGGGCCATATAGGCCGACGATTCGTCACTTGAGCCACTGGACAGCCAATATTCATCGGGGATTTGCCCCACCATAAACAGGTGTGGCGTGTTGTACATAATATTGGCATAAGAGGTCACAAAGTGGTTGGCCATATACAGCTCGGTACCGCCGTCGCCACTGCCGGAACCACGCACAATGATATTGCCTTTGGTGATATAAAACGGCTGTTGCAACATGGCGTTGGCGCGCAGAGTGTCATCGCCCGGATCACTGGTGGTGCCGATACAAGGTACGCCCTGATCGTCACATTCGCCAATCGTCACCTGATTGCCGTTTTCGTCGGTAAACAGCATGTCACTGTCTTCATTGACCAAAAAGCGTCCCGCCGGGAAATAGATAATGGCGCCCATGCTGTCGTCTTGCACATAATCTTCGGCCGCAGCGATAGTGTCTTTAATGGCTTGTTTATCGGAAATGTCATCGTCGGCAATGGCGCCGTAATCGGCCACATTAAACACCCGATAATTACTCAACTGACTGTCGTATTCCGGCACGTCGTCGCCGTAGCCCGTGCCATCGGTATCCGTTGGAATGGCCGAGTTGGCAAAATCGTAGCCTGCATAAGAATAGTTAGGTAACACCTGCTCATCGCTGTGGGTGTCCTGGCTGTCACGCAAATCGCTGCCACTGGCACGAGAATCCTGATACCAGTTCCAGTATTCGCTATTGCCCTCAATAGGTGAATAGGCCTGCACTTCGGTACGGTTTAGCTGAATTTGTTTGCGTCCGGCGTTGGCGGGTAATCCATCCGACCAAAGCTGACGTTTGTGCTCCAGTCCGCCATCCGCATGACGATTTGCATGCAAAAATGACGCAAACCAGGCACTGACACGCTGATTGATACTTTGCGGTTGGCCACTGTTTTGTTGTTTGTTCTGATGGGCCCAGGCCAGCAAAGGTAAGCACACCAGTAGAAAGGCGATACGTTTGAACGACATGATACTGTCCTCAAGTGATTTGCTGTTGAAAGTAGTAAGGTAGAGAGGCAAAACATCATTGGCCCAACGACACGTAAAAGAGCGCGTCAGGCCACTAATGGATCTATCGATCCGGAGTTGAATAAAAGACACCGGCATTCAAACTGCGAATGCCGGGGCACTCTGTCAGAAGCGGCTGCGAAGTCCGAGTGAATATCGGGTGCCCGTGTCAGCCAGCGACAGGAAACGGCTTTCATAGATGCTGTATTTACGCGGATCTTCACCCAGCAGGTTGATTACATCCGCAGTCAGCGTCAGGTTATCATTCAGGTCGTAACTAAAGGACGCATCCACCTGTCCGTAGGCCTCAACCATAATTGGCTGAGATGAACGGGCACAAGAGCCACACTGAGTGTAAGAATCGCGCCAGTTATACGCCAAACGAGCCTGCAAGCCTTCGTTCTCATAGAAACCCACCAGGTTGAATGAGTTTTTCGACAATCCATCCAGGGTGCTATCCAGGTAGGTGTAGTTAAACTGCGCCCCAAAACCTGAATCGAAACTATGCAGCCACGCAAATTCGGTACCGGTCGCATCGCCTTTATCTGCATTCAAAGGCGAGCTGCGTTCAAAGTTACGCATGACATCGTGATAGGTATCGTACAAGCTGTCAGAAAACGTCGAGGTCACGATCCAATCCTGCACGCGTTTGTAGAATACGGTCACGCCCGCATAGCTGTCATCGCTGTAATACCACTCAAACGCTAAATCGTAGTTTTGCGAGGTGTAAGGTGTCAGCTCTGGGTTGTCACCACTGATATAACCGGTGAAATCGACGTTATCGAAGTCCTGGGTGTTCACTGAGGTATTTGAAATCGATACGCTTGGTGACAAGTCATCAATATCCGGACGGGTCAGTGTTTTCGAATAGGCAAAACGGGACACCATTTCGTCATTAATGTCTAACTTCAGGTTCAGGCTCGGCAATAACTCGCTGTAGCTGTTATCCGCATGTACATCAACGCCACTTTGGGTCACTGCCGTTGCACTGCTTTGAGTGTAGTCATACAACAGGCCAACAAACGTAGCCCCATTGCCCCATGAATCCAGATTAGTATGGATATAACGCAAACCTACGTTACCCGTCAGGGCCATGCCCGCCACTTCAGTGTCGAGATCCAAACTGGTATAGGCCGCAAAGTTTTGCTCTTCTACTTTCCAGGATTTGCTGTCGACTAACTGTGGTGCAAAACCGACTGCCTGTGCCGCTTCCATTGCTGCAATCGTGTCAGCTTCCAGCGTTGGATTCTCAGCTTCGCCGCTGCCATTAGCGATGTTATTTTCCAGCTGTGCCACTTTGTTCGCAGCATTGGAATAGACTTCATCAGACATCAGGTAATCGATAATGGCGTTGGCATCATAGCTATACCACTGATTCACAAACCCACCTTCATCATGATCGCTTAAGAAGCCGCCACTGGGTGATACTGTGTACAGGTATTCAGACGGAATGTTGACGAAGAAACCACGGAACGGCACGGTTACTGCCGTCCAGGGTGTTTCGTAACGTTTCTTGGTTTTTGAGCGGTCAGAGTAATACAAGCCCGCATTCAGAGCCCGAATTGGCCCCATATCTTCCAGTACCCAGTTGAAGTCAAGATGCGCTTCCGTTACCTCATCGTCCGCCGTATCACTGGTAAGATACATATTGTTGGCCATGTAGGAGTCTTTATCGCCCATAAACTCCGCATCCGTACCCGACCAGTTAAAGGTATCGCCGGTAAGTGAGAAGTGAGTCGTTGTCTGGGTTGGATTAGCCAGCGTAAAGGCAGGGTTATTAGGCGAACGTAAACGTCCCGATGAACTTTGCGCATCAAATGCCAGATGCATATCATCGTTTAACTGCCAGTCGAGATTCAGACCAAACATTTTGGTGGTGCTATCGCGATCCGACGAAACCAGGTTTACCGAGTTCCACTGTCCGGTTGGATTCTGGACACCGTCACTCCACAACTCATACACCCCAGGAGAAATTTGCGGCTTAGCCACACGATCAAAATCCACCACTGTGCCATTTCCATCTACTTCGGCATTAAACAATGGCGCAGAGAAATAACGCGACAACTGCGTCGCCGTTTCTTCTACTTTTAAGCGGGTATATAAGGTATCAAGTGTAACGGTCAGGTTATCTGTAGGGCGCCATTGTAAAGCCAGTGTACCGCCAATACGTTCACGATCTTGCTGAGTATACGTCTGCCCTGCTGACTGCGGACGCCAGTATTTTTCGTCGGATGCGGTTCCTGTTGGATCATCACCAAAAATCACCGTACTTTCGACATAACCATCAACATAAGCTTCGTCTTTACGGGCATCACGCTGCTGGTATGCAAACGAGGCTAATACCCCAAACTTATCGTTAAAATTCTGGCTAACCAACGCCGAAATATAAGGATTGGTAGATTCGGCCAAAGAGTCATATACGCCCTTAACCGACGCTGCGCCTTTAAAGCCTTCAAAATCCAGAGGCTTCGCGGTAGTCAGGTTCACCGTGCCACCAATGCCACCCTCGGTTTGATTGGCTTGAGAGGTTTTGTATACTTCTGCGCCGCTGATCAGCTCAGACGCAATGACGTCATAAGAGAATGAACGACCGTCGTCGTCAGAGGGCAAAATGCGGTTGTTGTATAAGCTGGTATTAAAGTCCGGGCCAAAACCACGGATAGAGACTTTCTGACCTTCACCATCTTCACGGTCGATACTTACGCCAGTGATACGCTGAAGAGACTCTGCCACGTTTTGATCCGGGAATTTCCCCAAATCTTCGGCACTGATGCCATCCTGGATATTGCTGCCAAAACGTTTGTCATTCAATGATGAAATCAAACTGCCACGATAGCCCGAAGTGATAACGATTTTTTCAAAACCTTCACCCTCTGCTGCAGCTTCGTTTTCTTGTGCGTGCGCAACAGTCATGGCCGAAGCAGACACTAGCGCCATTAAAATAGCACTGGAGAGTTTGCGGCGGCTAAAACCTGAAACGCCATTCAGTTGAGATTTGGGTAACATGAATATTCTCCTGGATTCGGATACACAAAGCCGTACCTTTGGTTCCGATATTTTTTATTTTTCGGCGATAAAACAGAGGGATGATCTGCTTTCCACGCCTTCCTTCTCATCATCCAAAGTTTAAGGCGAACACCTCAAACTTAAATTCAGTTTCATATATAGCTACATAAAAACAACTAATGTAACAACGCTACAAATTCACTCTACCCTGTATGCTTTTTATACACAAGCCAAAAATGAAATAAAAATGCAAAAATTAAAAATGCATTCATTTAAATGTAATTTCACTACCTTAGTCATTACTTTGCATCCCGTCAAAAATCAGGCTACGCCTGTTCCAGCAGCCTAATGCAGCGGGGATATGAAACTCGGGCTTAGCAGTTCCTGGTAATGACCAACTCAACCAGCTGACTTTCCAAGGTGCTGAATGTGTATGAAAATCTGCCCGAAATACACCGGCAAAAATGGGGAGTACAGGATCGTCAGCAAGCAAACCTTCTGCCTTAAGCCAGGCCAGTGGCAACGCGCCTTCCAGCAAGAAGCCACGCACCGAGCCAGCATTTTCCAAGGACGAAAAGTCACCCGCCATTAGCTGTAATTGTGGTAGCGACATTAGCGGTTCAAACTCCCGAAAGTGCTTGCTCCAATAGGCCATCACTCTGGCTTTAGCATCCATCTCCAGCACCAGATATCGTTTCATGTCCGCATCTGTGCTTAGCATCAATTCCACCCGGTCTTCATAACGAATTTGATCCACGTCGATATCATCCGCACCTACTACCAAGTCGATATCCCGCGCCTTAAAGATGAAATACAGGCTATCGGTATCCGCGAAAGCCTGAAATTCTGTTTCAGCCGGAGGTGAGTTGTCCCAGGGAGAATGTAATTGACGAATACTGGGAATATGCTGCCAGATGGGCTCATCGGCACGCCCATCGATTTGCATCTGCACCTGAGAAATTTCGTTTAACGTATAAGAAGACCGACAGCGACTTGTCGGTAAGTTGGATAAGGCATCCTGTGCTAAAGCAAGCTGGCTCAGCTGTGATGCCAACAACAGCATGGTGCCAACGCCGCTTATGACTGATAAAAACCGAATACTCACCCGATAGGCTCTCTTTACTGCACGGCCTGCAAACAAAACCTGACCGGCTTTGCTGCCTTCGTTCTCACCGCAACACGGGTCATTTTTGTTGTCACTGTCAGTGCAATATTGGTGGCATCGGCAGGGCAACTCTCAGATACAGGGGCCAACTGCCACTGGCCTGCCAGAGTCAGTACAGAGGTTTTCACCTGAGGCGGGTTATAGCGCCACGGCCGTGAATAAATGCTAACTTCGCGCTGCTTGCCCTGAGCGTCATATTGTTCCGGATCTTGCCCCTGATACAGCCCCATATCGGGATTGGTCAGTGCCAGTTGCCAACTGGACGGAGGCTCTGATACTGCCTGAGAAACCGGACGCATCATAAGCATTACTGGTGCATCAACACCGAGCAAGGGACTGAAGGTAGCAGCATGGTCACTCACATCGCCTGAACGGTATAAGGCGTAGCCCAATGTCTGAGAAATATTATCCCTGACAATTTGTGCGCGAGGACTGTTCTCAATCACCTGATAAGCCGCCGTCTTTGGCGATGACATTTGTTCGACAAACTCCTGAGTTGCCGTTTCTCCACCATGTATAAGTACCGCATATTCATAGGATGCCTGTTGAGGAGAGCGACCGTGATCAATCAATGCCGTCGCGAACATTCCCTGCGTGTCTCGCGTATCTTCATTATTGCGAGACAGCTGCATTTGCTGAATTAAGCGTAATTGCTGACCTTTTGGCAGGTAATAGCCATTACCCTGACCATCGAGCAGATAGCCTGAGCCACTGCTGGTTGCCAGAGAGTCCAGCGCCATAAGCCCCAGGGACTGGCCATTATAATTCACCATCCCATAAGGCGCCGATAACGCCTGCTGAAACAGGGTGGTTTCGGTTCTGTGCTGGTTGTCTTGTGTTTGGATCCCTGCTCCCAACGCAATCATGCGGTTATCAAACACAAACACTGCTTTTTGCGCACGAAAACTGTCGTCATATTTGGGATGCCCATGCAGGTTAATGGCGAACATAGCAGCCTTTTCTCCGAGCACATTCGCTCCAGAGAAGGTTTGGTCCGACAGCAGCATTTCTTCGACCCCTGCGGCTTCATCCGCTCGGGATAATCGGGCTTTCAAATCCATCAGCGGCAGATGTACCGACGTGCTACCAGGCCATCGATTCCAGTCCCAGCCGGGTTCTGAAAATGCTCGATCATCGGCCCTTGCAGGAGCAATTTCTACCTGACCATAATTCAAATACCGACCAAATAAATTAGCGTTGGCGTAGCTTTCGTTACCGACCAGATAACGGTTGAAACCACGGGCCGTCAGCAGCCAGTCCTGCTGACGATAGACCAATAAATTCGAATAGTTCATCGCCCAGGCACCATTGGGTATGGCTGCCGCTTTGAGCCCCGCCTGACGAAACGTTTGGGCCCAGCGGTCATTTTCTGGCACCAGACGTAAATAGGTGCTGGCCAGTTCTGCATCAAAGGCATCCTGATTAACGGCACGGGCTAAAAACTGTAACGGTGCAGTGACTATGACCTGCTCTCCATCGGGATGACGGCCGCTAAGGCTTAACGGAATACGCAAATCGTTAGAATAGAGCGTGCTTTTTAACAGTGCCTGCTTCACTCTGGTGTAGGCAGCATCTGACACAGCAAATCCTGTGCGACTTAAATAATAAATCACCGGAGCAAGGCCTGAGAGCCCGCCATTAGCGTAAGCGACATAATGCTGAGAATGATGGAAAAAACTGCCATCAGCCTGAATTCCACCTGCCAGACCTTTGATTTGAGTAAGAGAGAAAGACATCCACTCACGCATTGTTGCGAGACGTTGCTGACTTTCAGCATTATCCTTTGTCATTAACGCCACATATAACATGGCTGGCAAAAAGGTATTCATCACATCGACATTGAAACCGACAATGTCCTGTTTTGGACGATAAATACGGCCAAATCCCGTATACCAGGCCAGAGCATCCAGCATGGCAGGTCTCACATCCCCCAGATGATCTCGCATTAAAAACAAGGCATCGGCCCATTCACGCATGGCATAGCCCTGATGATGGATCCCGCCCTGTCCACTGCCTTTAACAAATCCCTGTTGAATAAGGTGATGACACATAGATCTAAACTGCTGCAAATAGTACTGTCGCAATTGTTGATTGTCCGTAAGCCGGAATGCTTTAGCGAGCGCCAGCAGATACTTACCCGCCTGACGGAAGTTCGTGGTGGTTGTATCCATCTCCGCCAAGTCCTGTGTTGACACTCCAGCCTGAGCATAGATTTCACGTTGACGTGTCATCAAGATTGGGCGCCATTGACTATAGTCTGTCGCCTCTGTTGTGACGCTCTGACGCAATGCTGTTAAGGCTTCAGTATCTGGTAACCTGTCCAGCAGGGTGTCATCAATTCGCTGGGAAATGACTTTTTTATCGGCAGTAAGATTATCCTGTGCTTGCACGGAGGGCTGAGTGAGAGTGTCACTGGCCTGATCTAGCCATTGCTGATACAAAGCCAGTGCTGTCCAATGCGCATTGGCCGCCGTGAACGCCTCATGATTGACCTGAATCTGGTCATCGGTAGTGGGCCAGCGCGGATCAACGGGTAAAGACAAAGACATTAAATCAAAACGCAATTCTCCGTTTGTTACGCCTTGCGGCGGCAAAATAGTCAGGCTATCCATGTCGGCTGTCACCTGCCCCCGCATATCAGAAAACGGCACAATCAACGCCCGCCAGCCGCTAAAATTCATCGTCATCGAAAATTCTGCGACTGCGTTGCCCATCTGACTAAACATAAAATGCGTCTTTCCTGGCAATGCAACCGGGCTGTATACCCAGGCCACAAACGCAGACTCTTGCTGAATCGGTTGATTGGTGGGTGCAGCTAATAAAGGAATTGGCGCCTGTATGGTGAAGTGTTCGCCCTCAGAAAATATCCAGCGTAATGCCCGACGTCCCGCTTTGGCAGGCCCCTCAGCAACCGTAAGACTTTCAGGTCGGGAGGCTGCGAACGCTGCAGGCACTCCAGATTCAAATGACCAAAGGGGACTTGCATTACGACTTTGGCTGGCAGAGGCCGCAACATTGTCAACCTGTGCAGGTGAAAACTGGCGCTCTTCAGATCCAGAACAGCCAACGCCTGCACTAAGCATTACCACGTTTAGCGCAGCCAAACTTATGGCTTTCCACCTCGGGCCCATAGCAACTTCCTATGTATTTGCAGATAAGTTCAGCCCTGTTGTCGCAACAGATTGTGGCCAGCCCTCATTCGCTTATTTGTAATTATATTTCATTTGAAGCTACCATCTTTCACTGCACAAAACAACGTCAACTCGTACAAATTTTACCACCCCTAGATTCCCACCAACCATGCTAATCACTAGATAAAAACCAATATAAATAAGGCTTACAGCGAATCTTAAATGTGACTTTAACGGTACCAGTTCTGTCAGAATAAAAATCAAGCATTACTACATACAATAATGTTTTTAGCTATTTAAACGCCACTTAATGTAGTGACACTACATTTTATTCATGTTAGGGTGAAAACTGACTAAGGAGTAAAACCCATTGGATAATCGACCACCAACGCCCGTAACCTCAGATAACCGCCTTTTTCAGGCCTCTGCGGACGTGCTGACTCGCGTGCAGCAACTAAAGCCACAATTAAGCCGGGCTGAAAAACGTGTAGCAAAGCTATTAATTGAGTCTCCATCGACTTTTGTTAGCGCGAGTGTGAGGGAAGTTGCTGACATCGCCGAAGTGAGCGAAGCCACCGTGGTCAGATTTGGTTATCGCCTTGGTTGTGAGGGATTTAAAGATCTTAAAATTCTGCTGGCGCAGCAACTGGCGGTCCATCAGGCCATCCAGGATGCCCAGCAGGGACTGTCGCCAACAGGCACTGCAAATAGCTATATTGATCAAATTTGCCGGGCAGCCATCGATGCTCTCAAGCTCACATCGGCCTCTGTGGGCACAGAGCAACTGCACGAGGCGGCGCAGTGGGTAATAGGCGCTAAAAGGGTCCTGATTTACGGCATTGGCGGCAGTTCCGCGATCATGGCCTCAGAGGCTCAAAATCGCCTGTTTCGCCTCAATATTCCCTGTACAACTTACACCGACAGTTACTTGCAGCGTATGTCTGCCTCCACCCTAGGCCAGGATGATCTGCTATTGATTGTTTCATCCACCGGCCGCCCGCGTTCATTATTGGAAAGTGCCGAGTTAGCCCATTACTACGGCGCTCGCACCATTGCGATTACGGATAGAGCCAGCTCACTGGCACGTCAGGTCAATCTGTGCCTGAATGTTACCCTGTCTCAATCTGGCGTTGCCCATTATCAGCCCAACCCTATGCGGTTTTCACAGCTCGCGGTAATCGATGCCCTCGCCCATCAAATTGCATTACAACTTGGTCAGGCTGCAGAAGAAACCTTAAAGCGGGTGCGCACCAGCGTAGCGTCTATGCATGGCATAGTGCCCCAGCAGCCTATTGGCGATTAGCCAACGGTTCTGAAGCATAACTGCATAGATGATGGTTATTTAATTAGGCGGTATTGTTTTATTGTTTCATATGTAATGCGGTGACATTTACCATCAGGAATGTTAGCCTCGTCATTATTGTATTGTTTTCATTCTCTGAGGATCTTGTGGCAACGAAACCCCATCACACTGACACCACAACCAACATGGCAACGGACCTGCTATCCCTGGTCAGAGAAGTCTATCCAAGCCTGAGCAAGTCCGATAAAAAAATCGCTCAGTTTCTGCTGGATTCGCCATCACAATTTGCCTCCGCCAGCGTTAAAGAAGTCTCGGCCATCACAGATGTAAGCGAAGCTACGGTCGTGCGCTTTGGTCGCAACGTTGGCTGTGAAGGTTTTAAAGATCTAAAGATTCTGCTTTCCCAGCATCTGGCTATCGTGCAAGCGTTTAAAGATTCTGAAGAAGGTAATCGTCCACGACCGTCGGGTTCTTACTTAGATAATGTTTACCACGCGGCGGCCCGCGAGCTTGAATTTACGGCACAAAAGCTACCATTAGAAGCCATGGAAAAAGCGGCTCAGGCCATTTCTAAGGCCAATCGCGTGTTTATTTATGGTACTGGCGGAAGTTCGGCAATATTAGCCACTGAAGTACAAAACCGGCTGTTCCGTTTAAACATCAATTGCACCGCTTATATCGACAGTTACCTGCAGCGCATGTCGGCAGCCACCATGAATGAAAACGACGTCGCCTTGTTTGTGTCTTCCACCGGACGTCCCGCGTCTTTGCTCGACAGCGCGGAACTGGCCGACTATTACGGCGCCACCACAGTTGCCATCACCGACAGCAACAGCCCGTTAGCGCGCAATATTGATGTGTGTCTGAATGTTGAATTATCTCAGTCTGGCGTGGCCCACAACCAGCCTAACCCTATGCGTTTTTCTCAGTTGCTGGTGATCGACTGTCTTGTGCATCGCATTGCCATGCTATTAGGTGATAAAGCCGAAAGCACCCTGAAACGCGTGCGCGCCAGTGTAGCCTCGATGCACGGGATCGTGCCGCAACAGCCCATCGGCGATTAAGACATTCCTCGACAACCAAAAAAGGCGCTTAACGCGCCTTTTTTAATGCAGCAAACGCTTATTTAAGGCGATCAGGCTGGGTATTATGAAAAACCGGCATACCGTTTTCATCCCAGTCCAGCAAGCGCATATAGGCATGACGGTTACCATCTGTGAGAGGGCTACCCTGCAATTCTTTGTAAGGGCGAGCGTGATACACCATTACATCCCTGCCCTGTTCATCCACCGTAAAGCTATTGTGGCCAGGGCCAAAGCGTTGCAGTCTGGGCTGGGTAGTAAACACTGGCTGAGGCGATTTATGCCAGTTGGCGGCATCCATAATATCCCTATTCGCGTCTGCCCAGAGTAAGCCCATGGCGTAGTTATGGTCTGTGGCACTGGCAGAATAGGTCAGGAAGATTTTGCCATTTTTAACCAACACAGCTGGGCCTTCATTGACTTTAAAGCCAATACGCTCCCATTCCAGCAGAGGCTCGGTCAGCACTGCCTGTGGCTCACCCACTTCGGTTGGAGAAATCAATTTTGCCAGCAAGATGGCGGTATTATAGCTTTTCGCATCGTCCTGCTGTGCCCAGGCCAAATATTGCTGACCATTAAGGGCAAACTGGGTGGCATCGAGAGAAAACGTGTCACGTGCGCCCTCTACCCGGCCTAATTCTTCCCAGGTGCCGTGGGTAGGGTCATCGCTGCTGTTTTTTAGCACATACATGCGAATGTAGAACGGCTCTTCCGCCTTGCCAGCGGCAAAATACACATACCAGACACCGTCGATACGATGTAACTCAGGCGCCCAGATATTCAGGCTCATGGGGCCACTTGCATGCTTCTGCCAGATGGTAATTTCTTCTGCGTCGGCAAGCCCTTTAAGAGAGTTGCTCTTACGTAAAATGATACGGTCAAATGCGGGTACAGAGGCCGTGAAGAAATACTCAGGCTTTCCTTCTACCTGTTCGCGGATCACCCAGGGATCAGCGCGACGCGCAATCACCGGGGAATTTTCAGCAACAGCCTGCACGTTCTCAGGTTCAGGCATATCGGCTTCAATTACTGCTTTTTGACAACCCATAAGGGCCAGGATCCCAACGCCCAACAGCAAAGGGCGTATACAACTAAGGGAGTGCACGGTTTAACTTCTCCCATGGCTGCACAGCCAAGGTTGGCGCGGGCGCGGCTTTATAAGGTGTTTCGAATACAAACAGGTTACCTGCCAATGGCTGATTCTGTTGTTCGGCTTTGGTCAAGTCCTGAGTCGAAGTCGTCACGAACAAGGTACTGCCATCCGGGCCGCCTAACGCAACACAGGTCACCTGAGACACAGGTAATGGATGCAAGGCCACCAATTCACCGTCTGGCGCAAAGCGCGCGACTGCGCCACCGCCCCAGAGGGCACATAGCATGTAACCGTCGGCGTCGATAATGGCGCCATCAGGCTCACCGTAAGGCTGCGTATTCGCAAATGCTACCGGCTCGCCCAGGCTGCCACTATCAAGGTCAAACGGAAACTGACGGATAAGACCTGTGGTGGTTTCACCGTGATACATGGTGCTGCCGTCCGGGCTCCAGCACAGGCTGTTAGGTATAGTTAGTGCTCCCAGCATCCCCTGACAGCCATTGCCGTCGAGTTTATACAATACGCCCTGCTGTTGCGGTAAGTGACGCTGTTCCACCATGGTACCCAGCCACAAACGGCCTTTAGGATCGACGCGGCCATCGTTGCTGCGATTACCTTTTACGCCCGGTTCAGGTTTGGCTACCCACATAAAGTCGCCACTGGCAGGATCGTAAAGTGCAATACCCGATACAAAGCCAACCAGCAACGGAAAACGCTTACGCATGGGATCAGCTTTACTAAGCAAGGCAAAACAACTTACGCCCTCTGGCAGCACCCAACGCTCAAGTTGTTCATCGGGCCAACTCATCCTAAACAGGGTTTTGCCCAGAATGTCGGTCCACCAGACGGCACTGCCATCCTGATCCCAAATCACACCTTCACCGAGTTTATTTTTAACATCGATACAGGCTTTCAGCGTTAACGTTTGGCTAATTACTTTAGGCATTGCCTCAGGCATGTTGAACTCTCCCTCTGTTCAAAAGCTTTTGCAGCACGATAAAGAAAAACAGCAGTAACCCGATGACGATTTTTGTCCACCAACTGCTCAGGCTGCCGTCAAAAATAATATAGGTTTGGATCACGCCCATCATCAGCACACCCAAAATAGTGCCCACCACAAAGCCGCTGCCACCGGTGAGTAACGTACCGCCAATCACCACTGCGGCTATCGCATCTAACTCTGTGCCCACGGCTGTCAGGGCATAGCCCGAGAAGGTATAAAAGGTAAATACGATCCCGGCCAGGGCCGCCAGAAAACTACTGGTGGCATAGATGCCGATCGTAGCCTTTGCTACAGGCACGCCCATTAATTCAGCTGATTGATGATTGCCCCCAAGAGCATACACATAAGCGCCGAAACGGCTGTAATGCATCACCAATACCGCTACCACTAATACCAACAACAGTAACAGGGTCGACGTGCCTAACCAGGCATTGCCAGGCAAGGAGAATCCAAAGTCGGCCACCGCATCATAGAAAGGGTGGTCAATGGCGATGGATTCTTCGCTTAACATGGTTGCCAGGCCCCGGGCAAAAAACATTCCGGCCAGGGTCACAATAAAGGGCTGCAACTTATACACGTGAATCCACATGCCCATAATGGCACCAAATAATGTCGCCAGTGGTAAGATCAGCGCAAAGGCAGCCAGCGGATGCCAGCCATACTCACCGATCAACAGGCCACAGAGCACGCCACTTAAGGCAATCACTGAGCCAACGGACAAATCAATACCGCCGGAAATGATCACTAAGGTCATGCCAATAGCAGTAATCATCAAAAAGGCGTTGTCACTAAACAGGTTTAAGACCACCCGCATGCTGCCAAAGCCATCAAACTGGATCGCACCCAGACCAAATAACAAACTTAATAGAGCGCCTGTCACATAAAGGGGTAAGTAACGTGTAGACATCAGGCTTTACCTCCTTTGAGGCCTTTCAACACACTTTGTGCGTGCTGACGGAATACATCCGATTGCAGTAACAGCACAATCAGTACCACAGACGCTTTAATCAACAGGTTAAACTTGGCCGGTAAGCCACTTAAAATAATGGTGGTGCTGAGGGTTTGAATGATCAGCGCACCAACCACCGAAAGCACCAGCGAGAAGCGCCCGCCTGATAGCGCTGCGCCACCAATTACCACTGCCAGAATCGCGTCCAGCTCCAGCCATAATCCGGTATTATTACCATCGGCGCCCTGAATGTCCGCCGTCGCGATCATGCCGGCAATGGCCGCACAAAAGCCAGTTAAGCCATACACAAACAGTTTCACGCCTTTATCGTTGATCCCAAGGTAACGACTGGCACTGGCATTACAGCCTACCGCTTCAATAAACAGTCCAAGGGCTGTGCGGCGTAATAACAGCTGGCTTAACAGCAGCGTGATCAACACCAGCCATACAGGAAACGGCAAACCTAAAAACGCCCCTATGCCAATAAAGGCAAAGGCATCGCTCTGGAACGTCACGATCTGGCCCTGATTAATCAGCTGCGCCACACCGCGTCCTGCGACCATCAGCAACAGCGTTGCCACTATCGGCTGGATACCTAAAAAGCTCACCAGACCGCCATTAACTAAACCAGCCACGATACCAACAGTGAGTCCCGCACATATCACAGTGAACAGGCTGTAATTCCCCCCCACCAGCATACCCGCGCACACCGCACCGGCAATGGCCATTACTGCCCCTACCGACAAATCGATACCACCGGTGGCAATCACCACACTCATGCCAATGGCCAGCAAGGCCACAGGCGCGCTTCGATTCAGAATATCAATGAGCGAACCATATAAACGGCCGTCCTGATAACTGATGGAAAAGAAACTGGCATCCATAAACAGGTTAACCAGCAGCAATAACACCAGCGCCGAGACAGGCCACAGATAACGGCCCAGGGCGTTGGTACTTTTACCCGGGCTGTATCTGGCCTTACGGGCTGCAATCAGGGCCTCATCGGCCGGAGAATCTACTTTGTTCACTATGGATAAACTCTGGGGTTGTTGCGACATGATCTTAGGCCTCGGCAATGGCTTGCATAATGTGTTGCGGCGTCATGTCCTCACCACTTAGCTCAGACACTTTGCGCCGGTCACGTAACACCACCACTTTGTTAGCAAAGGCCACAAGCTCTTCGAGCTCTGACGAGGTCACCAGTAACGACATACCGTCGTGACACAGACGTTTAATCAGATTCAATATCTCGGCATGGGCACCAATGTCGATGCCCCGGGTCGGTTCATCCAGCACCAGCAGTTGCGGCTGTGTTGCCAGCCAGCGCGCCAGGATCACCTTTTGCTGATTACCACCACTGAGCTGACCGATAGGCTTTTCCGCATCCGGTGTGGCAATCTGTAATTCCTCGATGTATTTATCCGCCAGCGCCTGCTGTTTGGCCTTAGATAAATAACGCCACCAACCCAATCGCGCCTGCAATGCTAAAGCGATATTTTCGCGAATCGACAAAGGCCCGATAATGCCGTCGGTTTTTCTGTCTTCCGGACACAGGGCCACTCCGGCCTTGATGGCTTCGGCAGGGCTTTGTGGTTTTAGCGGTGCATCAGCCAGTTGCATCTGACCTGAGGCCACGCTGTCGACCCCAAAAATCGCCCGACAGACTTCGGTACGGCCTGAACCTAACAGACCAGCCATGCCTATGGCCTGGCCTTTGGGCACCAGGATATCCATGTTTTCGATGGAGTTTTTCACGCATACCTTGTCCATTTTGAACAAGGCCGGGGCATCAACGCTATCGGCACAGCCAGGTTGATGTTGGCCGTGCATGGCCTGTAATTCTTTACCCAGCATGGCTTCAATCAGCTTAGGCCGGGGCAATTCTGCGGTTATGTACTCACCAATAAACTGGCCATTACGCAGCACGGTAATGCGGTCACTGATGCGATAGACCTGATCAAGGAAGTGGCTGATAAAGACTATTGCTACCCCTTCACTTTTCAGCTGTTCCATCACCCCAAACAGGGTTTCAACTTCGTCTTTATCCAGACTGGCCGTGGGTTCGTCCAGTACCAGCACCTTGGCTTTCATGGCCACGCCGCGAGCGATGGCAATCAGCTGCTGTACCGCCACCGAGAACTGATTCAGCGGTGCGGTGACATCGATATCCAGCTTAAATTGCTTGAGTAACTCACGCGCCTGCTGCTGCATACGACTATGTTGGATAAGGGCAAAGCGCTTAGGCTCATGTCCTAAAAATAAATTCTGCGCCACGCTCAGGTTAGGTAACAGGTTCACTTCCTGATACACGGTACTGATACCGGCTTTTTGTGCCTCAGACGGACTGGTAAAGTCTCGATCTTTACCGTCAAAGCACATGCGTCCAGTACCTTCGTCTTTACGCATGGCACCAGTCATCACTTTGACTAAAGTGGATTTTCCGGCGCCGTTTTCACCCAGCAGAGCATGCACTTCGCCTGCTCGCAGAGTTAACTGCACGCCTTGCAGGGCTTTCACCCCGGGAAAGGTTTTGCTGATATTTTCCAGCGCTAATACCGACTCTTGCATGGTCTGCATCCTGTTGGCTGAGTATGCCCCGGCTGCACCAGGGCATTTTGATGAGGTTGTCGTTATTGCAAACGACGTTTCTGGTATTCAGCCGCAGCTGTGTCCTGAGTGAAAAGATCACCTGTGGTACTGATGAGTTTTGGAATGTTTTTATCGCCACCCAGATACTTTTCAATCACATCAAAGGCAGGGCCGCCCAGATGCGGAGAAAGCTCTACCGTGGCGTTAGCATCGCCATCGGCCATAGCCTTGAAGTAATCTGGCACACCGTCTACTGACACCACCAGAATATCGCTACCCGGTTTCAGACCGGCTTCTTTAATTGCCTGAATGCCGCCCAGCGCCATTTCGTCGTTGTGAGCCCAGAGGGCGCAAACCCCTTTACCGCCATTTTCGGCTTTAAGGATACTCTCCATCACTTCTTTACCCTTAGTACGGGTAAATTCACCGGTTTGGCTGCGCACAATGTTGGCATTGGGGTATTTACCAATCACGTCATTAAAGCCCTGGGCCCGATCGATAGCGGCGGTGGCGCCTACTGTGCCCTGCAGTTCCACTATCTTGCAGTTACCCTGAGTCGTATCCATCAGCCATTGTGCGGCTTTACGGCCTTCTTCGCTGAAATCAGAGGCGATACGAGTCACAAACAAACTGTCATCACCCACCTGAATATTGCGATCCACTATCACCACCGGAATACGGGCACGCTTGGCTTCGCGCAGCACTGGCTTCCAGCCTGTTTCTACCACAGGCGCGATGATGATGGCATCCACGCCCTGGGCGATAAAACTGCGTACCGCTTTGATCTGGTTTTCCTGCTTTTGCTGAGCATCGGAAAATTTCAGGTCGATACCACGCTTTTTAGCTTCAGCCTTTACCGATTCGCTGAAGCTGGTACGCCAGCCACTTTCTGACCCAACCTGGGCAAATCCTATGGTCAGGGCCAATGCATTTACACTTAAACAGCTCAGGGTGATCCCGGTTGCCAAGATAGTCGATAGTTTCATACTTCTTTCCCCCAAGAAGGCTGGTATATCCCGCCTCTTTCACTTGTTAGTTTGTCGCCACTTACTCGAATGTGTCCTTAGCTCTGGTAGCTAAAACGATGTACTGTGGTCTGCTGATAAACCTGGCCCTTTGGCACAATCACATTGGGAAAATGCGGGTGATTAACGGCATCCGGATACCCGTGGGTTTCCAGACAGATACCGGCATACATTTGCAGCGGTTTACCGTCTGAACCTGCGATACTCCCATCTAAAAAGTTACTGCTGTAAAACTGAATCCCTGGCTCTGTGGTGGTGATAGTCATGCTTCGACCAGAAACAGGATCCGTCATCCGCGCCACTTCCGCCGACGGTGTCCCCGCCACTTTGGGTGTCAGTACAAAAAAGTTATCGTAGCCACCCGGCACGCTTGCGATATCGCGACCGATGGCCTTAGGTTGATTAAAGTCGTAGCCAGTTGCAGCCACTTCTGTCAGCTGTCCGGTAGGGATCAGTTCCTTATCCACATCCAGAATATGTCCGGCATCCAGCCACAACTGCTGATCCAGTACGGTGTCTGTTCCGGCCAGATTCCAGTAGGTATGATTGGTCAGCACAATGGGTGTGGTTTCAGTGGCACTGGCCTGATAGTGCAGTGTCAGTTGATTGGCATTGTCGAGGCGATACTCTACCGATGCAGTCATTTCACCCGGAAAGCCCTGATCACCATCGGCACTGACAATGCTGAAAATCACCGAAACTGCATCGTCACTCTGACGGGTATCAAACTGCCAGAAGCGTTTGCATAATCCTTCAGGGCCGCCATGCAGCTGATTGTTACCTTCATTGGCTGCCAGTTCGATACAACGCCCTTCCAGTTCAAACGCGGCACCGCCAATGCGGTTAGATACACGTCCAACCGTGACACCAAAGAAGTAAGGATTATCCGCCCAGCGGGCCTTATCCTGATAATTCAGCACAAGCTCAGTGTGGCCCTGACCATCAGCATTTGGCATTAATACGGATTGAATACTGGCACCCCAGTCCGACACTGTCACCTGCATGCCATTGGCATTGGTCAGGGTGAGCATGGACATGGAACGGGGCAACGCCCCGTTCGCCAGTTCCGATGGTGTAATCGACAAACTCATGTCACTCAACTCAGAAACCGCTGCTGGTACGTTCGCCATTCACCAGACGGCTGATGCCCCATGGGTTGGCATTTTGCAAAGCAGCTGGCAACAAGGCTTCTGGGAAGTTCTGGAAGCAGATAGGACGCACAAAACGTGCAATCGCCGCCGTACCGACAGAGGTAAAGCGCACGTCAGTTGCCGCAGGGAACGGGCCACCGTGCATCATGGCATCACAGACTTCTACACCTGTTGGGTAATTGTTCACCACCAAACGGCCGACTTTGCTGCGCAGTACATCCACGACGTCCATCTGCGACGCCAGTTCCGCTTCAGTACACTGAATGGTGCCGCTAAGCTGACCATGTAATGCGCCCAGTACCGCCAGTAATTCGGCTTTATCTTCGCACTCAACCAGTACTGAGGCGTGACCGAACACTTCTTCCTGCAGATTTGGGTTAGCTAAAAACGCCTGTGCAGAGGCTTTAAACAGTTTGGCCTGCGAGCAGAACCCGGCTTCGTCCGTTACCGCGCCACCTTCCGCGACCACTTCAACGCCTGGCTGTGAACCCAAATGTTCAACACCTGCATTGTAAGCTGTACAAATGCCTTTGTTCAGCATTACACCAGCGCCTACTTTCGCCAGTGCCTCTTTGGTGTGGCTGACAAAGTTATCCAGACCTTCACCTTTGATACCAATGACGACGCCTGGGTTAACACAGAACTGGCCTGTACCCATGGTCAGTGAGCCAACAAACCCTTCGGCCACTGCCTGACACTTGGTCGCAAGCGCTTCAGGGAACAGTACCACAGGGTTAACACTGCCCATTTCAGCAAATACAGGGATAGGATCAGGGCGGGTGTTGGCCAGATTAAACAGCGCCATACCGCCAGACAAAGAACCAGTAAAACCAACGGCTTTGACCTGCGGGGCTTTTACCAGCGCAGAACCTACTTCGTTACCGGCACCCATGATCAGGGAGAATACGCCATCTGGCAGACCACAGGCTTTTGCTGCTTTATCCACCGCCTGAGCTACCAGCTCAGCTGTACCAGGGTGAGAGTTGTGACCTTTCACGATCACCGGGCAACCAGCGGCTAACGCAGATGCCGTATCACCACCGGCAGTAGAGAACGCCAGTGGGAAGTTACTGGCACCGAAGACCACTACCGGGCCAATGGCCTGGTTCATCAGACGTAAATCAGGACGCGGCAGCGGCTGACGATCTGGCATCGCAGTGTCGATACGGATATTCAGGTACTCACCTGATAGGATGTGTTTGGCGAACATACGCAACTGGCCAACAGTACGGCCACGCTCACCTTCGGCACGACCTTGTGGATAGCCTGTTTCTGCCATCACACGCTGAGTCAGCTCGTCGCCCAGGGCCATAATCTCATCGGCGCAGCGCTCTAAAAACGCAGCACGCTCGGCCAGGCTGGTATTGGCAAAGCTTTTCGCCGCTTGGGCCGCAGCTGCAACAGCAGCATCTACCTGGGCCTGAGTGGCCTGGGTCATCACAGGTTCAATTTTTTGCGCCGTTGAAGGGTTAGTTGCCTGGTACTGGCCGGCTTCGCCTGCCACCCATTGGCCATTAATTAATTGTAATCCAGTAACACTCATAATCTTGCTCCTTTCTTGCATGGGGAAGAATCCCCGTTGCCCGTAGTTTAGGTAATTAAATCCAGCCACCATCGACGATGAAGTTCTGTGCCGTACACAGCTTGCTATCATCTGATGCTAAGAACAGTGCCATCGCCGCGATGTCTTCTGGCATCAGGCGGGATTTCACACATTGGCTTTTTTCAATGTCTTTTGCTGTTTCGTCATTTACCCAATGGGTGAGCTGACGCTCAGTCATTACCCAGCCAGGGGTCAGGGTGTTAACCCGGATATTGTCCGGGCCAAGATCGTTGGCCATGCCACGGGTTAACCCCAGCACCGCCGATTTTGAGGTGGTATAACCGGGCATGCCGCCCTGATGCTCATACCAGCTCATCGAACCAAAATTAACGATGGAGCCACCACCGAGCTTCTTCATTTGCGGATATACCGCCTGAATAGCGAAAAATTGAGGGCGTAAGTTAATGTTCATACGCTGATCCCAATACTCAGGGGTAACTTCCTTGAAATCATGACGGGTATCATTGGCGGCGTTATTCAGCAGCACAGAAATGCTGCCCAGCTCCTGCTCCACCTGCGCAATCACACTTTGCAGTTTAGGGATGTCGATCAGGTTACATTCATAGAACTTCACCTGTGCATCAGCCACTTCGCTTTTCAGGCGAGCTTCGAGCTTTTCTGAGGCTTCAACCTGAATATCCACAAAGGCCACTTTGGCCCCCTGATGTACAAAGGCTTCAACCAGACATTCGCCAATCCCTGAACCACCGCCAGTAATAAACACGGTTTTGCCCTTCAGACTGGGGTATTGATTGGTTAAATTCATATACTTCCTTCCGGGTAAAGTTTGCCCCCGGCACTTCCGCACCAGGGGCATGGATGTATTAGTGCTTAGTGAGAATGCTTCGGTACAGCGGCGCCACGGCAGCCTACCAGGAAGTCAAAGTCACAGCCTTCATCGGCCTGCAGTACGCGCTCACGGTACATTTCTTCGTAACCGCCAGATTTGAAGATCACGCGGGTGGCCTGCAGTTTTTCCAGACGTGCCGCCAGTTCTTCTTCAGAAATGTCGATATTCAGTTTACCGGCGTAAGCATCCAGTTCGATGTAATCACCTTCCTGAACCGCGGCCAAAGGACCAAGCTCCATGGCTTCTGGCGTCACGTGCAGAACAACCGTACCAAAGGCAGTACCACTCATACGAGCATCAGAAATACGCACCATGTCTTTGATGCCTTTTTTCAGTACTTTTGGCGGCAGACCCATGTTGCCTACTTCTGCCATACCTGGGTAACCTTTTGGTCCACAGTTCTTCAGTACCATGACACTGTTTTCATCGATATCCAACTCTGGATCGTTGATGCGCTCTTTGTAGTTGTCGAAGTTTTCAAATACTACGGCTTTACCACGGTGTTTCATCAGATGCGGGCTGGCAGCCGACGGTTTAAGTACCGCACCACGAGGTGCCAGGTTACCGCGCAGAATACAAATACCGCCGTTTTCACGCAGCGGGTTATCCCAGGTGCGAATCACATCATCGTTATAGCAAGGCGCATCCTGGGTGTTTTCCCAGATGGTTTTGCCGTTCACTGTCAGAGCATCTTTGGTCAATACACCATTCTCACCCATGCGACGGTGAACCGCAGGCAGGCCACCTGAATAGAAGAACTCTTCCATCAGATACTGACCAGATGGCTGCAGGTTAACGATCGTCGGTACGCCTTTACCGTGTTCCCAGTCATCCAGCGACAGATCCACACCGATTCGGCCAGCAATGGCTTTTAAGTGGATGACCGCGTTGGTAGAACCGCCAATGGCAGCGTTGGTGCGGATGGCGTTTAAGAAGGCATCTTTGGTCAGAATCTTCGACAGTTTCAGGTCTTCATGCACCATATCTACGATACGCATACCTGACATATGAGCCAGTGAATAACGACGTGAATCAACCGCAGGAATAGCCGCATTATGGGGCAAACTGGTGCCCAGTGATTCCGCCATACAGGCCATAGTAGAAGCCGTACCCATAGTGTTACAGGTACCGGCTGAACGCGACATACTTTGCTCAGCGCTCATGAACTCATGCAGGCTGATGTTGCCGGCTTTGTACTCTTCGTTCATGCGCCATACCAGCGTACCTGAGCCTACGTCTTCGCCATTGTGCTTACCGTTCAGCATTGGGCCGCCGGTCACCACGATAGTCGGCAAGTCACAGCTGGCTGCACCCATCAACAGGGCTGGCGTGGTTTTATCACAACCTACCAACAGTACAACGCCATCCAGCGGGTTACCACGGATGGCTTCTTCTGTATCCATCGCGGCCAGGTTACGGGTAAACATTGCGGTAGGACGTAAGTTAGATTCGCCGTTTGAAAACACTGGAAACTCAACCGGTACACCGCCGGCTTCGCGGATACCATTTTTAACTCTTTCTGCAATTTGACGGAAATGGGCGTTACAAGGCGTCAGTTCCGACCAGGTATTACAAATACCAATCACCGGCTTACCCTGGAAGTGATGCTCAGGAATACCCTGATTCTTCATCCAGCTGCGATACATAAAGCCATTTTTGTCATTGGTGCCAAACCAGGCGGCTGAGCGCAGTTTGGTTTTCTTTTGGTCATTCGCCATATCTTGAATCTCTGAATACGCGTTGAAGAATAATCATATTGTATTACTGATACCTTATGCTAGCATCTGACGCAAGCATTTTCGTAACATGTCAGTAACAAAACCCCGTTTACCACCTTGCTTTTGGGACAAAAACGTAACATAAAAAAAACATTTTTCCCTTGGTGTTAACTTATTTTAATATTATTGTATGACAAATAACAAGACGAGAACGAGGACAATATGAGAAAATTCGTCGCAACCCTGGCGCTAACCTCTTCCATTTGTGCAACGCAAGCGCTGGCTGAGAACCCTATTTTTAAGGAAGTGCGTACCGCAGATCCTGCCGCCATGGTGCACAATGGCACCGTCTATTTGTACACAGGTCATGACGAAGCAAAGGACAATAAGACCTTTTTTGAAATGCATGACTGGCTGCTGTTTTCGTCTACCGACATGGTTAACTGGAAGCGTCATGGCGCGGTATTGCACACGGATGATTTCAAATGGGCCAAGGGTGATGCATGGGCCTCTCACGTAATCGAGAAAAACGGCAAATTCTATTTCTACACCACAGTACGTCACGCCAGTATAAATGGCTTTGCGGTTGGCGTAGCCGTGGCAGATAACCCTACCGGACCATTCAAAGATGCCCTGGGTAAAGCCCTAATTACCAACGATATGACCACCCAAACCAGCATCGACTGGGATGATATCGATCCGGCTATTTTTATTGATGATGATGGCCAGGCGTACATTTTCTGGGGTAACAGCGTGCCTAAATACGCCAAACTCAAAGACAACATGATTGAACTGGATGGCCCTATCCACACCATCGACATCCCTAAATTCACAGAAGCCCTGTGGGTACATAAAAAAGGTGACAATTATTACCTATCTTATGCGTCAGGTTTCCCGGAAAAGATTGCCTATGCCATGAGCAAAAGCATTACCGGCCCCTGGGAATACAAAGGGATACTAAACGAAGTGGCAGGTAATAGCCCTACCAACCATCAATCGATCATCGAATTTAAAGGCAAAGATTATTTTATCTATCACACTGGTGCCGCCGAACCCGATGGGGGCGAATTCCGCCGCGCAGTAAGTATTGATCCCCTGTATTACAATCCGGACGGATCACTTAAGCGAGTTGTCATGACCAGCGAAGGTATCACTGCCCCCCAGTAACCCCATTTAGAACAGCTGGCCGGGTGAATCCCATTGACCCCGGCCTCAAAAATATATTATTGTATTACTAATTAACAAGCAGTTTACATAGTACGAGGATAGCATGCGTTTAATTCAGTACATTAACGGCCAACAGCAACGTGCAGTTGCAGAAGTGATCAGCGCCGAACAGATCGCGCCATTGAGCGGCGTGAGCAGCACCTATGAACTGGCCATGCAGGCCATCGAAGCAGGTAAAAGCCTGATCGAACAAGTCACAGCGCTGCGCAGCGATGCAACAGAGAGCTATGACACCATCATCAGTGAAGGTCGCTTGCTGGCGCCTTTCGATCACCCGGAGCAAAGCCACCTGCTGGTGTCAGGTACCGGACTTACCCACCTGGGCAGCGCAGATACCCGCGCCAACATGCATGCGCAAACGTCTGGTAAAACCAACTCTGAACTGACTGATACCATGAAGATGTTCAAGATGGGCGTTGAAGGCGGAAAACCCGCTGCTGGCGAAGTCGGTGTTCAGCCTGAATGGTTCTATAAAGGTGACGGCAGCATTATCGTATCCCCCGGCGCGGAGTTAACGTCTCCAGGCTTCGCTCTGGATGGCGGTGAAGAGCCTGAAATTTGCGCAATGTATGTGATTGATAAAGCTGGTCAGCCTTATCGTTTAGGTTTTGCCGTCGGAAACGAGTTCTCTGATCACGTGACGGAGAAAGTTAACTACCTGTATCTGGCTCACTCTAAGCTCCGTCCCTGCTCTTTTGGCCCGGAACTGCTGGTAGGTGAACTGCCTGCGGATATCCAGGGACATTCACGCATCATTCGTGACGGTGAAATCGTGTGGGAAAAACCTTTTGTTAGCGGCGAAGACAATATGTCGCACACAATTGCTAATCTGGAAGACCACCATTTTAAATATGCCCAGTTCTGTCGCCCAGGCGATGCCCACGTGCATTTCTTTGGCACCGCCACACTGAGCTTCGGTGACGGCTTCGAAAGCAAAGTCGGCGACGTATTTGAAATCGGCGCACCAGATTTCGGTCGCCCGCTGCAAAATACCCTGGCGCAAGCCACAAGCAATATCCCGAAAGTGAAAATGCTGTAACAGCATTTCTCTCCTGTGTAAGTAAAAGCCCGCCCCTCGTTTGAGTGGTGGGCTTTTTATTTGAGCGACACAGATACCTGTTTAAGGTCGTTTGCCAACCGGTATCATGATGTGCGCATAAGGTGTCCCCTTCCACATCACATAAGGGCCGCCATAATAGGGATCGGTCGGCAGGCTATCGAGCAACGCCTTGTCTGGAGTAACGATCATCAAATGTGGTCCCTCAACAATCCAATCGTTATCGTCGGTTTCTTTATTGGCAAAGGGATCGGTATTGCTGGCGCCACCATCTCCTGCCAGCATGTAGGAGATACCCATCTCGGTAATTTCGACCGGTTGCTTGGAGCTCCAGGCTTTGGCCCATTTCATCCAGGGTTTATCAAAACACATTGGTGCAACGCCCGGCAGATTAGGTGGCGTCGGCATACAGGTATACTGGCTATCACCCTCGCGCAATATGCGATGGTCCCAATCCATTACCGTGACCTGGTCTTGCAATGTGGGAGGAGCAGCACTGATGGCATCAGCTATTTTGGCTTTATCGTCAGCCAACGCAGCAGCGCTCATTGTCAGGGTGACCGACAAAGTAAAACTGGTGAATGTGAGTGTTCGCATTAGGTTCGCCTCATTTTAAAAGTTTGAGTGATAACAATCTGGCGAGGGTTGGCTAACAAGTATAGAAACTAATCTGTCACTCTCCAGTTTTCCAAACCATTGATTCAGAATGAGAAATTTATTTCTCTGGAATAAAAATTCAGCGACGATTCAGTCAAGCCTGCATATACTTCGATTCACAAGCTGTTGTTTTACGTTGAAAAGGTAAGCAAAGTAACGCGAACTTGGGGCTGTGGGATCAGTCAGGATCAGTTACTATATGGCTAACCCTTTGACGATCTTGAAAAAAGGTACTTCAGTGATTTACGCCATCGCAAAGAAATCAAACCAGCCAGGAGCGACGACCTCATTCAGCGTTGTGCTGATAAGTCTGCTGCTGTGTCTGCCTGTTCAGGCAGATCAGGCCAGCAACAAGGCCGAGGCAGCTAAACAGGCAAAAGAACAGGTCAAAGGCCGGGTACTGAAGGTTGATCAGAGTAACGACAAATACCGGGTAAAAATGTTACAGAAATCCGGTCGGGTGGTATCGGTACACGTTGATCGCTCCTCCGACAATAAAAGCAGTGACAAACAGCAAAAGGCTGAGAAGAAGGAAAAATAATCCCCATGCGCATTCTGTTAGTGGAAGACGACAGTCGCCTGCTGACGCAGTTGGACCAACTGCTGCAGCAACAGGGTTACAGTGTCGACCTTGCCGATGACGGCGAAAAGGCACTTTTTCTGTTACAGGAATACACCTACGATTTAGCCATTATTGACCTGGGTTTGCCCAAGGTGGATGGTCTGGATGTGATCCGTCAGGCCCGAAGTAAAGAGATTAATGGCCCGGTACTGATCCTTACCGCTCGTGATCGCTGGCAAGACAAGGTCGAAGGCCTGGATGCGGGTGCAGATGACTATCTGGCCAAACCGTTTCATCCACAGGAACTGCTGGCACGGGCCAATGCACTGATCCGTCGCTCTGCTGGCCGCGCGTCGCCGCAAATTAAGCAGGGGCCATTGAGCCTTGACACGGTGAAGCAGGAAGTAAAAATTCACGACCTGTCGCTAGATCTGACTGCCTATGAATACAAAGTCATTGAGTATCTGATGATGAACCCTGATCGGGTGATATCTAAAACCGAACTGACCGAGCATATTTACGACCAGGACTTTGACCTCGACAGCAATGTCATCGAAGTATTCATTGGCCGCCTGCGCAAAAAGCTCGATCCCGATGGCCAGCTCAAACCCATAGAAACCATGCGTGGACGGGGCTATCGCATTCGCGGCGATCTATGAAGCCCCTTTCCCTCAGAAAGCGCAGCTTTGTCGCTGCGTTCATCACTCTTGTTCTGTTTGTTCCTCTTACTGTACTGACCTTGCAGCAGGCATTTACCAATAGCCTGCGTCACGCCGAAGTCGAAAAACTCAGGGTGCAAAGTCTGACCCTGATTAGCGCGTTTGAGTTACTCGAAGGGGATATGCTAGTGAGCATGCCCGAGGTGATGCTTAATGAACAGCTGAATATGCCTGGCTCAGGTCTGTATGCCTTCGTGCAGCACGACAATCAGTTACTGTGGCAATCTCTGTCGGCCTTTGACTGGGATCCGATCCCCTTAACGCCGCCTACCACAGGTAATGAGTCGTTCGATATCGTCACTGCGGGCAAGAAATCTTATTTTGTTTACTCTTACACCGCCGAATTTCCCCATGCCAAAGGCTTTGTCCCGGTCAGCTTTTACGTGGTTCAGGACACCCATACTTTTGAGCAGGAGCGCAATCAGTTTGCCTTAACTTTATGGTACTGGATTGCGCTGGTCGCCGTCATTTTACTGGCATTGATGAGTTTCAGTCTGAATGCCGCGTTAAAGCCCATCGGACGCTTTATCCGGCAAATTAAACGCGCGGAAAATGGTGAAATTGCACAAATTGAAGAGCACTATCCGGCGGAATTAGAAAAGCTCAAAACCAGCCTGAATCTGTTGCTGGAAAGTGAGCGCAATCAGCGTGAGCGCTACAAAAACAGTCTTAGCGATCTCGCCCACAGCCTGAAAACACCGCTGGCCGTATTGGCCTCTAATCAACAGTTACCCGAAGAAGCCCGCGCTCCCCTCGCCCAGCTCGACAGTATCATTCAGCGTCAGCTTAAGCGAGCAGTTAGCGACAGTTCGGGACAATGGCGTCAGGGGGAAGCTCTGGCACCTGTGTTGCGCCAGCTCACCCAGGCAATGGAAAAAATCTATCGCGATAAAGGCCTCGACATGCGTTGTCAGGTTGACGAAAACCATCTGTTTTACGCCGATAAAACCGACATGATGGAAATGCTGGGCAATATCCTGGACAACGCCTGCAAAGCCGCAAAAACCAAAGTGAGCGTGCAGGTAACCGATCAGCCCGGCTGGCTGCATATTCGGATTGACGACGATGGCCCTGGCATCAACGCAGAGCAAAAAATCCGTTTACTGGAACGCGGCATTCGTCTCGACAGCTATCAGGAAGGACAAGGCATAGGCATGGCCATAGTGACCGATTTACTGGCCAGTTATCAGGGCAAATTAGAGATAGATACAGACTCTGGTCCAGGGGCCAGCATCCGCATGAGTCTGCCTACACCGCTCTCCACGCGCCGTTAAAAGATGTAAGCACACGGTGTTTTTATCGGTAAAAGCAAAAAAGCCCCATCAACGGGGCTTTTTTATTAAGCTATTGAGGGTCGTCCGTCTTCACGACGGGTTCATCTCCTGAGAGCAGTACCGCCAACCAGCGACTGTCGCTGCCGGATTCAAGCGCGATCTTAACAATCATGGTTAACGGCACAGACAGCAGCATACCGACCGCGCCCAGCAACCATCCCCAAAACAGTAATGATAAAAACACAACCAGCGTCGAGAGACCAACACCACGGCCCATATATTTGGGCTCGATAACGTTGCCCATTACCATATTGGTTACCACGTAACCTGCTGCGGTCAGGCCAGCGCCCGTTACCCCCAGCTGAATCAAGGCCAACAAAACCGCAGGTACGGCAGCGATTATCGACCCGATATTCGGTATAAAATTCAGTAAAAATGCCAGTACGCCCCACAACAAAGCGTGATCTAACCCAAGCACCGCCAACCAAATACCTACAACTACGCCGGTTGCCAGACTGATCAAGGTTTTAATCGCCAGGTAGTTTTTGACCGAGTCCATAAACTTATCAATTTGTTGCAGACGCATGCCTGGATCGTCCAGAGCAATGTGAACTTTACGAGGAATACTGTCGGCTTCAAACAGCATAAATACCACGGTTAACAAAATCAGCAGGAAATTGGTGAGCACACCGCCAAGACTGGAGAGTAAATTGGTGGCCAGATTCATGGCGCTGCCCGGGTCCAAATAAGACAACAATTGCTCGCGGTTTATCGAAATATTGAATCGCGCCAGTTCAGAGGTAATCCAGACAAAATGCTGAGATAACTGCTGACGATACTTGGGCACATTGTTACTGAATTCATTGGCAGACTGCCCAACCAATGCGCCCAAAATAATACCAAGAACCACGATCAGCAAAATCACCATTAGCACGGCCAGCCAACGTGGCACTCTATAGCGGCCTAAATAGCTGATCAGAGGATGACAGGCCATGGCGATAAAAATAGACAATAAAAACGGCACCACTATCGCACTGGCGGCTTTTACGCCTGCCAGCACAATAACCACCGACGCCAGCGTAAGCATCAGTTTTAATGAGCCTGAGTGTTTAATTTCCATAGGATTCCCTGAAAATGTTCCTTGCCGACAAATTAACAGATCTGTATGGTGTTTTAAATCAATACCTTAACTGATTATCACGGGGGTATTGAGGTGATTTTTGTGTCGTCGTGCATGTTTGTTTCGCCCCATTTTTTAAACAAAACGGCAAAGCATTCGCTTATGCATAATACTGTATGTGCAACACGTTATCTGTAGTTTGGGTTCCCATTGATAACGAGACACCGACAGTTAAATACGACGAAATGGAAATATGATGTCTCATCAACCAGCGAGCACGGAATCCATGCACTTTTTTATCACCGGCGCGACCGGACTGATTGGTTCAAAACTTATTCCACACCTAACGGAAAACCACCGGGTAACGGCGCTCACCCGCAATATTGCCATGGCCCACCACGTGCTCAGTCGCAAGGTCAATATGATCACCAGCATGGACAGATTAGAGAATTTTGATGACATAGACGTGATCATCAATCTCGCCGGTGAACCGATTGCCGACAAACGCTGGACCCAGTCTCGCAAAACAGACATCCAAAATAGTCGCTGGAAACTCACCCAGGCCATTGTTGACAAAATAAAGGCCAGTAGCGCCCCTCCCCGGCAGTTTATTTCCGGTTCTGCTGTGGGTTACTACGGTCGTCAGGGCGAGCAGTTCATTGATGAGAATTATGATCAGGTTTACCCGGAATTTAGTCACGAACTGTGTGCCAAATGGGAAAAGATTGCTAACAAAGCCGCCAGCGACAAAACCCGGGTATGTACTCTGCGCACTGGTATTGTGCTAAGCCGTCGTGGTGGTGCCCTGGAAAAAATGACGGCGCCGTTTCGCATGGGCCTGGGAAGCACCATTGCCGGTGGTAGTCAGTATATGTCCTGGATCCATATTGAAGATATGATTGCCGGCATATTGCATCTGGTATCCAACACACAGAGCCATGGCCCATACAATTTCACTTCACCTAATCCAGTCACCAATACTGAGTTCAGCCAGACATTAGCAGAACAGTTCAACCGCAACTGTCGCTTCAATACACCCGCCTGGGTCATCAAACTCATGTTTGGCGAAATGGCCGATTTACTGATTTATGGTCAGCGGGTTATGCCTAAAAAATTGTTAGATGAAGGCTTTGAGTTCGCGTACCCGCATTTAAACAAAGCCCTTGCTCAGTTGGATCCCTAACGCAAAGCGTAAAAAGGCCCGTTAAGGGCCTTTACTTCATTCCATGTCAGTGCTCAGAGTTCGCTACACTTAAAACGCCTCGTTATCCAAGCCTGCTCGTGTTGCAATTTCAGTATCAAAGCCATCAATACTTTGCTGGTTTTTTTTCAGCCAGTATTTTTCAATGCCGTCATTACCCTGCCTGTCAGACCATTTGGCCAAATCATCACGATCGGCGTCATAACTAAAATACGGCACCGACATGCCGCAGGACGACTGCACGAGCGCTATATCCAGCACAAAGATTTGCCGTGCCGCCACGCTGTAGGGAAACAAGTTTACATATTCATTCCACAAGTCATCCTGACAGTGCAGAACTTGTGCATAGCCATAGGTCCGCAAAATTAACGGAGAACCTTCAAAGGCACAAAACATTATCGTCATTCTTGGATCGATGAGGACATGGGCAGCCGATTCATTGCCACTGCCAGTCAGGTTTAACCAGGCGATTTTGGTTGGGCTGATAACCCGCAATGAATCACCGCCTTTCGGTGAGAGATTTACCCGCCCAGAGTCGGCGGCAGTCGCCACAAAATAGATTTTTTGCTTCTCGATAAACTCAATATGTTTATCCGATAACTCAGAAAACTGCTGTCCCATAATGTCCTCCTATTACCTTACAGCATCTCGCGTTAGTGCTTTTTCATTAAGCGTCTGCATGATGGTCACAATCAATAACGTATTTATTTCTGTGCAAACATGATGGCAGATATTCCTCAGATTGGGTAAATATACACCTCAATCGTTACAACTAAAGAGGTGACGTTCTGGCCAAACAACCGTTTCGCGACGTTTGCCAGCGATGGCGCAACACGCGGAAGATAACCCCTTTCATTAACGGCCACATCGGACGACGAGTGGTATGTATCCACACAAAATAACGCGTTATTTTCGTTGTCTGACCACGAAAAGGATCATTACGTTAGCTATCAAAAAATGCGTTATTTTGTGAAAACTCTTATGCTCAAGCATTGGCTTTGCCACCGGAAAAAGTGTTATCTTTGTCGTCTAAATGTATTTGTCATACAAATACGAAATTTAACCTACATTAAAAATCAGATTAAAAGATGACAGCTAATACCAATGCACCTTTAGTTGAACAACGCGCCGATCCCTTCGTCTATAAACACCATGATGGCTTTTACTACTTCACCGGCTCAGTGCCCACTTATGACCGCATCGAGCTGAGAAAATCTGCCACCCTCGCCGGTTTAGCCGATGCAGAAACCTTTGATGTCTGGTTTAAACACACTAGCGGCCCAATGAGCCGTCATGTGTGGGCGCCTGAAATTCATTACCTCGATGGCAAATGGTACCTCTATTTTGCAGCCAGTGAAGAAGATGACATTTGGGCATTGCGCCCGTATGTACTTGAGTGTCAGGGACAGGACCCATTGCATGATGAATGGATTGAACTGGGCATGATGCAAGCCGCTAACGGCGATAATAAGTCGTTCACGGATTTTTCTTTGGATGCGACGATTTTTGAAAGCAATGGCAAACGCTATTTCTGCTGGGCAGAAAAAACCGGCGGTCAGTTTGCCGCCTCCAATTTGTATTTGGCTGAGATGGAATCCCCCATCAAGCTCAAAACCGTGCAGTTTATGCTCACCACACCTGATTACGATTGGGAGCGAGTGGATTTTTGGGTAAATGAAGGCCCGGCGGTGATCAAACATAACGGCAAGATTTTTATCGCTTTCTCCGCCAGTGCCACAGGCGCATGCTATTGCATGGGCTACATGGAAGCGGATGAAAATGCCGACCTGCTGGATCGCAACTCCTGGACCAAAACCCGTCAGCCAGTGCTACAAACGGATTACGACAAAAAAATCTACGGCCCGGGCCATAACTGCTTTACGGTTGCCGAAGACAACGTGACACCGCTGTGCGTGTATCACGCTCGCGACTATGAGCATGCGGTTGGTGATCCGTCCGTTGTGCCCAAGACAGATACCCGCTCATTAGAAGATATCAAAAAAGATCCCTTGTACGATCCAAACCGTCATGCCCGCGTGATGGAAGTCACATTCGACGCAAACGGCAAACCCGTATTTGAGCTGTATTAAGTTCAATCGCCGGGGTGACTGAGACCGTTCAGTTGCCCTGGCCCATATCTGAAATAGCGAGTTCCTGACAATTCAGTACCTGCGCCGATTACTCATTGCAACTGCCCGTCAGATTTAACCAGACACTTTTTTGTGGCTGACCTCCCACAATCAATTCCCGGCTGCAACAGCACAACAAACACACTCTGTAACGGAGAACCTAGCAGGTGTAATCGGTTTAAAAACAAGGCATTATTGTGCGATTAGCTTACCGACAACAGCAATGGTTTTGCCTGAGGTCGAGGCTCAGAAAGTGAAACGGAGATTCGCGCAACATATGTTATCCACTCTAACCGAAAGAAAACCTTATCAATTTTGGCTGTTCATATTTCTGTTCGTTATTGTTTCTGTAGGATTGGGATTAAAGGTCATCAATAATAATGACCATGAGGTATTGGTGAACGACAACTCCCCTTCCCAATTGCCACAAGACACAATACACACAACGCCAAATCCGCCAAAGCAAAGTGATGATTTAAAACAAGAATACGCCAGAATAAACACCCATGCCGATGGACTTCAGCGAATAGAAAGACCCGAATTGGAACTAGATGTTAACCTCGCTGAGCTAATTGACGAGCTGACCTATTTAGCAGAATCAGGAGAGAATACGGCTGCCTATATTCTGGCAATGAATCTTAGGAAATGTTACGGGTCCCCTGTCAATGAGGAAGAATTGGACACCAAATTAGAGGAAGCTGACTATTTCGATGAACGCGGAAACCGTGCGGCTGGTATCCTCAGCAAGTATGAAAATTGCCTTGACATAGACGAAAGTGAACGCAGTAAATTTTACCATTTCCTCGCGCTAGCCGCACAGCGTGGTTATGTTCCGGCACAGGAAATGATTGCCAACATTACGCCGCAACAGTACATGGAGGTCAGCGGTTATAAAAACGCAGTACGCGAGCAATTCGTCCAAAAACGTGATGAATTTTTAGCGCAGCAACACAACTATCTCCAATCCGCCGCTAACAATGGCAGCATTCGCGCACTCATCAAGTTATCTCAGCTCGAATATGCCCAGCGATACGGCGATAACGGTCGCCTAAAAGCTTATGCCTATAATCAGGTTATTTTAGAACTGACCGACGACAATGAGCTGTACAATCGCTATGCCTGGTTTCAGCAGCAAATGGATGCAACCTTAAGCGCCGAAGAAATAGATCAGGTGATGACGATGGCACAACAACTACTGGCAAGCATCCAAGCTCACGGCACGATCTATTCACAGTAGATAGTAATTCACCCTGAAACGCCGACGAGCGCAGGAGGGACAAGGCAAACGCCTTTGACAAACGGTCGTATCCACGCTGTAAATGAGACGATTGAAATGAAGTCCCCCCCACTGTCGAACTATCCAGAAACGCCGACGAGCGCCGCGAACACAAGGCAAAAGCCAACGCAAAACCGCAGTTTACATAGAGTAAATGAGGATTTTAAGGCGGCTTTTAACGCCGTGTTCGCAAGCGCAGTAGCTTTTATCCTCAGCGGTAGACGAGGACAGGAATTTTACTATGACTCAACACCTTCTGCGTCTCACTGCCAAGTAAAAAGCTAGTTACGCTGCCGCGTCCGTGTGAGGCCATAAAGATCACATCGCAGCCCTGCGCTTCAGCAGTATCGATAATGCCTTCATGTGGGGTATCGGTTACGTCACTGATGCAATTGAATTTTATCTCACCAGTACGCGCTTCTTGGGCCGCCTTTTCCAGCACTTCTCTGGCCAGCTCATCAAAATGCTCACGCACAATTTCGGTGACGTGCGTATCACTGATGGCGCCCATCCCTAAGTAAGGGGCCGGGGCAGCCGGTTTAGCATAAAAGAAGGTCACTTCAGCCGCGGTTTCTTTGGCGAATTGCACGGCTTTTTTCACGCAGTTTTGCGACAACTCTGTTCCATCTGTCGCCACTAAAATGTGAGTAAACATAGGCGTTTCCTTGTGTCGATTAATGACCGCCTGCACCGGGTTCAATAACCCTGTCAGGCTTGGGTGCCAGCCAGATAATGGCGGCGGCAAATACAAAAATAATAGCCAGTATGCCCATAATTTGATTAGTGCTGAGCATAATACTTTGGACACTTAATAATCCATCCAGTGCCCCGCGCACACTTTCCTGGCTCATGCCATCCTGCAGCATCAATGCCTGTACGCTGCCATCCGGATCCATTTGCCCTACCAACTCCGCATGATTATAGGTGGCCTTATTGGCCCAGGAGGTTGTTACTAACGAAGTCGCAAACGCACCAGATAGCGTGCGTAAAAAGTTCATCAGGCCTGCCGCCGAATCCATTTCTTTTTCCTCAACCGCTGCCAGGGCAATAGTAGTAGTAGGAATAAAGAAAAACGGCACGGCAAAGCCCATCATGAACAAAGGCAGGGCGATATCCCAAAAGGCCATATCAGTATTGGCAAAACTACGCCAGAAAGTCACCATACCCATCAGAATAATGCCGAAAAAGACTAATCCGCGCTGGTCAACCTTATTCGCTGCCTGAGCCACAATCGGCGCCACTAAGAAGCCACTTACCCCTAGCCAGGCGGTTGCCAGGCCAGCATCGGTGGCGGTATAGCCCATAATGCTTTGCAGCCACAAAGGCGTAAGCACATTCACCGCAAAAAACGCCGCATAGGCAAAGGTGACGGTCAGCACACTGAAGGTGAAACCCTTATGCCGGAATACCCGCAGGTCGACAATCGGGTTACGCTCGTGCATTTCCCAAATCAGAAAACCAACAAACCCAATCACGGCAATCACCGCCAGCACCACTATCTCGGTCGAAGCAAACCAATCAAGGTTTTTACCTTCGTCCAAAATCAACTGCAGCGCCGCAATCCAGACAATCAGCAGAGCAAGACCGACTTTATCAATCGGGTTTAACACCGGGCCTTCCTGATAACGGTTCATCAACTTCCAGGAATAGTAGCCAAAGGCCAAACCGATCGGCACGTTGATTAAAAACACCCAGTGCCAGCTGATGTTGTCACATAAATAGCCGCCTAAAATCGGCCCCACCACAGGCGCGACCATGGTAGTCATCGACCACAAGGCAATGGCCGCAGCAGTTTTCTCTTTCGGGAAAATACGCAGCAACAGGGTTTGGGATAGCGGCATTAACGGCCCGCCACACAGGCCCTGAAATACACGGGCAACCACCAGTAAACCAAGTGAGTTGGATAACCCGCAAATGGCAGAGAACACGCCAAACAAAATCAGCGATGTGGAAAACACCCGCACCGAACCAAAACGCGCCGCCAGCCAGCCAGTTAAAGGCACAGTAATGGCCTCACCCACCGCATAGGAGGTGATCACCCAGGTGCCCTGGCTGGTTGCTGCCGCTAACGAACCTGCAATATTCGGCACCGCCACATTAGCGATAGTCAGGTTAAGGACCGCCACAAAGTTGGCCAGTGCCAACATCAGGGCGGCGGCCACCAGTTTGCCGCCGGTTAAGGGCACCAGGGTGTCTTTAGACAAAGACCCGCTCATCTTAGCCACCTGTGCGCGCGTCAGAACGGGTATCTATCTCAACATCCATCGACAGACCCACTTTCAACGGGTTAGCCTGCAATTCCTGCTGGTCTAAACGAATACGTACAGGTAAGCGCTGCACAACTTTAATCCAGTTGCCTGTCGCATTCTGTGCCGGGATCGCAGCAAAGGCTGAGCCTGAACCGGCAGAAAATCCCTCTACCGTGCCATGGTAAGTAACGTCATCACCATAGATATCGGCATGCAGTTCTACTTTTTGTCCTTCACGAACCTGCGACAGTTGCACTTCTTTAAAGTTGGCGTCCACGTACATTTTATTAACCGGTACTACGGCCATCACAGGAGCACCTGGCTGAATACGCTGTCCCAACTGCACATGACGTTTTGCCACTACCCCATCGACGGGGGCAACAATTTCAGTGCGAGATAAGTCAACCTTTGCCTGATCTAAGCGGGCTCGGGCAGCCATCACTTCCGGGTTCGTTTCGATATCCGCATCCGCAATCCACACATAGTTTGCTGCCTGGGCCTGTTTCGCAGCTTCTAAATTCGCGCGCGCCTGCTTTTCTGCGGCTGTGGCCGATGCCAACTGTGCGCGGGTAGCACGGTAGGCGTTTTCGGCCTGGGTCAGTTCATCACCAGATACAGAGCCGGAATTGATCAAGGCCTGGCGACGCTGATATTCCACATCGGCGCGCTCATAATCGGCCTGCGCAACGGTTAACCCTGCAATGGCACGGTTTAAATCTGCCTCGCGTGCCGCCACCTGCGCCCCCAGACTTAAGTCATTTGCTTTATAACTTTTCACCCGACGGATCGCGCGCTCTAGCTCTGCCTGAGCACTCGCCAGTGCCAGTTTGGCATCGGTAGGATCAATACGTACCAGCACTTCTCCGGCATGCACGGATTGGGTATCCTGCACCAGTACTTCGCTGACGATGCCACCTACAGCAGGGGTTATGGTGGCGATTTCGACGTTGGTATACGCATTGTCAGTAGAGACAAAATGCGAGGCATACATAGTCCAGTAAGACGTGGAAATCGCGGCAAACACGACAATGGCACCAGCAAAAATCGCCAGACTTTTATTTCGGCGCTGCTTTAATTGAATATCGGTTAAATCTTGTTGAGACATGGTTTACGCTCGTCTAAATCCAGTAAATTAGTGTTCGGAAGAATGGGGTTCTGCGGTCTGATATCCGCCGCCCAGGGCACGATTCAACTGCACATCTAAGGTCAGTGACTGGGCATGTAAATTGGTCAGGGCTTCGCGGCTTACCAACAGGGCATCTTCTGCCGACAGCACCTGCAGATAGTTCGCCATACCGCCCTGATAGCGATTTTGCGCCACCCGATGGGCTTCGCTGGCAGCCGTCACGGCTTGTTCGGCAACCTCGATACGCTGAGTTAATGCGCGTTGCGACGCCAGTACATCGGCTACGTCCTGCAACGCATGTGTTACCGCACCGTCGTAAGCTGCCACTGCCTGTTCATAGCGGGCCTGTGCTGCACCTAACTGGCTGCGTAAACGACCACCGTTAAAAATCGGCAGAGATATGGCCGGGCCAACGCTACCCATATAGGAGTCTTTGTCGGTGAGGTTATTTAACCCCAGCACATCCAGGCCAATGGCTGCGGATAGATTCACATTCGGATAGAAAGCCGCTTCTGCAGAATCGATGCGCTGCTGCTGAGCCTCAACCCCCCATTTGGCCGCAACGATATCCGGACGCCGGCCAAGCAATTCCAAGCCAAGATTGGCAGGTACACCAACATACTGGGTTAAATTGATCGTTGGGCGACTGATTGCCAGACCACGATCCGGCCCCTTTCCGATTAGGGCAGCCAACTGATGACGGGTCAGGGTAAGTTGTTCTTGTAACGCTAATACATTACCTTCGGCCACCGCACGACGCGCTTCAGCCTCACGCACTGTGCCAATATTTTCCAGCCCGTGCTGCTGACGCTCAGCAAATAGCTCGGCGGTTTTGCTGCGCACTGCCAACGATTGCTCAGCGGTATCCAGACTGGCATGCAAACGACTTAGATCCGCATAGGCCTGGGCCACGGCAGACGTTAGCACCAATCGCGCTTGCGCCAGTTCGGCCTGACGAGCGGTGAATTCTGAGGTCGCCGCGGCAAACGCCGCTTCATTCCTGCCCCAAAAATCCAGATCCCAGCTAAGGTTAACCCCCACGCTGCCATAGTCATTCCAACCCTGGGGTAAAAACGAACCGGGAATAAAGGTGTTGTAACTTAATTTCTGTTCACTTACCGACGCATTCAGGCTCACATCCGGGCGCAACGCTGAGCGTGAAATGCCCAGCATCGCAGCCGCTTCCTGCAAACGCGCACTGGCAGCATGGAGATCTGGTGCTGTGGCTAAAGCCTCGTCAATCAACTGATTTAACTGCGGATCCTGATAGGCCTGCCACCATTGCTGCTGTGGCCAGGCGTGTTCCACACCTGCAAAACTTGTCTCCGTGTTGTAGTTATCTGCATCTTTGATCTTAGCTAGTTCAACGGACTCGGGCATGGTGGCACAACCTGCCCCCAACACAGACACCAAAAGGGCTGAGCACAGTAAGCCGCGCCGCACCGATTGCGTCAATGGTATTACTTTTATGGGCATATCACTCTCTTAAATAAACTGTACGGTTCAGTTATACATTTGCATGTTAGCCGGATCCTTTGGTAAAGTAAACAGGTCAGTTTAGTTATAATGAGATCACACTATGCGTGTAAAAACCGAAGCCAGACGTTTAGCCATTATGGAAGCGGCTGAAACTATCTTTCATCGTGATGGCTTTGAACGGGCATCGATGGCGCAGATTTGTGCAGAAGTCGGCTTTTCTAAAGCCACCTTATATAGCTATTACAAATCCAAAGATGAGTTGTTTTTTGATGTAATGCTGACAGCTGCTCAAAGCGAATTTTCGACTATTCTGGAAAACCTGAAAAACAGCCAGGATACTACCCGCGAAGCGCTGTTTAATTATTCGAAACAACTCCTTACCTTTCTCTATTCTCCCAGAATCCAGGCCATTCGCCGCTTAGTGGCATCCGAGGCCGGACGTTCGGATCTCGGTCGACAGTGTTTTGAACAAGGCCCAAAACAAGGGTTGGTCGAAATGGCGGCTTTTATGCAAAGTCAAATTGATGCGGGCAAGCTAAAAAGCGGCGATCCAGTACTGATGGGTGAGCAACTTCGCGCCTTACTTGAAGCCCGCTGGACCGAACGCTTTTTATTCCAGATGCTGGATAACATTAGCGAACAGGAGATCGAACAATCTGTAGAAGAAGCACTCGACGTGTTTCTTGCCGCTTACGCGATTTGACCTGGGTTTTGTCAGCCTGCGACATTTTGTCGCAGTGCTTAGTTCCACTAAATCCGCTAGACCGCGCGCCTGTAAAATATCGTTGAAGCATCCCCTTACCGCGCGCCTATATCACGGCGCATGATCACCTAACTATGTTCTCAGCCGTTTCCGCCAATCTCACATTATTCAGCCAGGCCAGACGACGCTTTAGCGCAAAGCGATTGCACCTGTGGCTTGGACTAAGCCTCGGCATGCTATTACTGGTATTGGGTCTGTCTGGTGCTGCGCTGGTATTTTATGTAGAAATTGACCAACAACTTCATCCCCTCGATATGCATTCAACAACGCATACCGCGCAGGATTATCAACAGGCGTTGATGACTTTACGTCGGCAATATCCGGACAAAAACGGCCCCTGGCGTATAGAAGTAACCGACGAGGGCGGCGCCATTCCTGCCCGCTATTACAACCCAGCGGAAACTCAAGGCCAGGGTTTTGCCCCCATGCTGATTTGGTTATCGGCAGATGGAAGCAAGATACTGCGCCGCGATTACTGGGGCGATACGCTGGTAACCTGGCTGTATAACCTGCATTACCAGTTATTGCTTGGTAAAACTGGAGCCTTGATCGTGGGTTATGCTGGCATAGCTTGTCTGACCCTGCTTATTAGCGGCTTGGTCATCTGGTGGCCACGCAAAGGGCGAATAAAAAAAGCCTTAGGGGTTTCGCTAACTGGCCCTGCCCTGCGACGTCTGTATGACTGGCATAAGCTCACAGGTGTGATAAGTTCGATCCCGCTACTTCTCTTGTGCCTTACCGGTGCCATGTTAGCTTTGCCGGGCCCAACCGATGCGCTGCTCGCACCGGTACTCGGTCAACCAATCAGTCCGCGCTCAGCAAAGATAACGGACCAGGATGATGCCGCGCGCGCGTCAATCACAACCGATGCTCGCCCTCATCTGTCTCTTGTTACCTTGTTAGAACGGGTAAAAAGCCAATACCCAAACGCCCAACTCGCCTGGATAGAAACACCACCTGTCAGCGGCGGTGAATATCGCCTGCGAGTGCAATTGCCTGGCGATCCTTCCCGTCGTTTTCCCCATAGCTACCTTTATATCGATAGCGACACAGGTCATATCGGCGCCCCCTTTTTGGTCGCAAAGCAAGGCCCGGCCAATACCCTCAAGAATTGGTTACATCCCTTACACGACGGCAGCATTGGTGGATCCTTCTTGCGTACAATTTGGGTCTATATCGGCCTTTGTCCCCTGATATTATTCACTTTCGGCTTGTGGCGCTGGCAGCTAAGACGCTTGCGTTATCGCTAACAGTCTGTCACCTTGGGTGTAAAATCCCCCCGTAAAAAGCGTGTTACGAAAACAATGCAATTTTCCCTGAAACTGGGATGTCTGGCAGCATCGGTTGGCCTTATCACCTTTAGTCTAAGCTGGCAGTTTTATGAATATTGGGGCGGCCCACTCCCTGGCTACGATATTTTGCTTTTTCCCGGTAACCTGAGTCTTATCTATCTCTGGTATCCTCTGTTTAGCGAAGAAGTCGCCCTCTACCCTAAACTTACCTTGCTACTGATTGGGCAATTCAGTTTGGTCTTTGTAATTTCCATGCTAATCCGTTCCGCAATGCGGAAACTTCGCCCTTGAGCAAAGTACCTTCAGGGCTTATAACATCAACTGTGGACCCGTTAACACTCCGTAGCTTAACGCACAGATCCAGGAAAAACAGGAAGTTACATGAAGATCATCAGACCTAAAGCCTTCACCGCCGAGCGCGCCTGGGGCGCACTGGATATCGCCAATATGCATGGCATCACCACCCGCCTGCATTGGACCGACAAGCCGTATAAATGGCATATCAATGACGGTGAAGAAGTCTTTGTAGTATTGGATGGCCAGGTCACTATGCACTACAAACAGGAAGGTAGTGAACAACAAGCTTTGCTCGAAACTGGCGATATATTCTACGCCTCAATCGGTACTGAGCATGTCGCCCATCCCATTGGTGAAGCGCGAATACTGGTGATTGAACAGGAAGGCAGTGTGTAATCAGCTAACTAACACAATACTAAAGCGAGAGGCGCATCCCTGCACCAGATTAAGTTTATTCAGTGCAGCCACTAAAGGTTTGCAGGTATTCGGTATTGATGCGTGTAATGCCGCCCACATGTTGAAGCACGTAGAGGTAATTTTCAGCTGGGTCGAACTTCACATCCACCGCGCCACTGCGATTGCTCATCAAGCAAGTGAGGTCAATCCATTCCGCCTCATCGGCGCGCTTAAGCAACACTTTTCCCGTTGGCTTTTTTTCCCAACCCACCGAAGTCACTATCTGCATATCACCATTAAAGGATGAGGTCATGGCATAAGCAGCACTTGAATCGGGGATGGATAAGTATTCACTAAATATGCCATTGGCATATTTATACACTACAGCACTGCCCTGGGCTCCAAGCAGATAAATCTCGCTATCTATATAAGTCATCCCAAAGGCCCATAAACCTGAAGGGGCATTTACCTCATCGAGCAATGCGCCGGTATTCACATCAATAAATTTAAGGGTTGGTTGGTCGTCAATATGATAGGAAACTAACTCATTTCCGACCAAAGCCAAGGCGTTAAAAACTCTGTTATTTGTGGTAGAAAAGTGTAACTCACTGTCGGACTCGACAATACTGGTATCAGATGTGATATCTGCAGCACTCTCAATAGCAAGTGTAAACAGACCTCCTTGAGTGCCATCTTTGTAGGTATACAAGGCATTATCAGCGACTAATTTTCTTGAATAGCTTTGTCCCCAAAAGGTTTTCTGGGTATAACGCGTCGAACTGTTACTGATTTGTCTGGCATGCTGAAATTCACCGTCACTATTAACGCTGATGAGATAATCATTGGTCAGATTCCAGGGAGACAAAGTCGCATAAATAACACCATCAGCCTTCGCAATAGACCATACATGGCCAGCAAGTTGCCAATCGCTTCCTGTACGAGGGAATACATTGGTAAACTCTCCCGAGTCTTCCAATGGCATGGCTAACAAGCCATTATCCATAGTGGCGACATATAAGGTGTTATCATCAATATATAACTCTGTTCCAACAAAATTAGTGGCATTGAGCGACTTTTCCTTGAACTTACTCACAGTCGGGTCATAGGCAAACATGCCCCAGTAATCTCCAAACCAAATGGTATCTTTAACCACATTGGGGATACCAATTGGCTTACTCAATGACTGACGCCAGTTACGCTGTGGAAGCGTTGCGTCATAAGAAATAGATATTTTAGCCCCCAGGGTTATCAGACTATCGTCATAACTAATCTCATAAATTTGGGCATTCGAAGTAGTACCTGTCGCAATAAAGTTTTTGTTGATAGCGGCATTCTCAGCCACCATCACATTCATGATCGACTTACCATTAAGTTCGAATGGGATCTCAACATAGGTGCCTACCTTGTAAGCACCGCCCTGGGTAAATAGAACAGGCCGGTCAAAATTAGCAAGATTTACGATCCGCACAATATTCGATTCGAACTGATGCACTACAGTATGACTGCCCGATGCTAGGTCAATTTTGTACAGAATGTTCTGGTAAAACCCGAGAATGAAATCGTTGTAACCAGGTCGAAAAAAAACACCATGAAGTTTATCTATCCCAAGCGCTTGTTCTGTCACTGCCATATTGGCATCAATGCAGACCAGCTTAGCCTCCAGGGCTGCAATACAACTTATGCCTGAATCTGAGGTGGAATTGAGTTGGGCAGAAACATTGCGGGTAGTGCTAACACTGACTTTCAGGGCCTGCCACACATTATCAGTACCCAGTACCTGTAATTCGTCCTTGGTGACGGCTATTAGCTTATTCGAATGAAGAAACAAGCCAGTTATATTGTAATTATTCAAACCATCAAGCAGCGGCTGCCACTGATCTTCAACTAACTTCCAAACACCTGTCACATCAGAAGAGGCATAGACGTCATTCTGATACTCAACAATGCTGGTAAAGACTCCCCCGCCCCCAAAGCCCAAATGCTGGATTGCATTGGAATTTGACATGACATCGCCAGAGCGGATAAGGCAAAGAAAACACCAGATTAGAAAGCTGCTTTTAATCAAAGCGGAACCGATTTTGTGACAAAAGAGAGTACGAATATTCAACATGGCTGACTACCTTTTACTACGAGTGAATGAGCGAACTACTAAGCGTCAACGTGCGTTGACCGGCTTGAACTGTCGTAGGAAGGATAGGGACTACAGTGGGTACTTAAAGACCCACAGCAAATACATGGGTATATTAACTGCTCAAACTTCAAGCAGATATTTAATCAATACAGCTATTTATCAAAATCAGAAAATATGGGGATTTATGTAAATTCCAGCGACTGCTGAAAGAAGTGTCTGAACAAACCTGAAATATTAATGCGTGATGTCTCAAATTCGTCACCTCTGATAAAGTCATGTGCAGAATCCTGTAGAAAGATGCGAAATACTGCCCAACATTTACAAATAGGCAAAATAAAATCATATCGTTATAAATTAAGGCATAGGTCTTCACGATAAAACTAAGCTTTGGAAACTTACGTTGATTTTATTACCCTGCCACCAGTAAACTTTTAGATAGCACGACTAAATATAGGCCGCACCTTGCCTCGCACAGGAGTAATCCCATGGAATTTGATTTAGATGGAAAGATTTTCACCTCAGTATCTAACACGGACAATGGCGAAGTGGGTTCAGATACCGTCTTTCACTACCATCAAAACGGCAAGCTGGTGTGGGCAGATTACAGCGGCGGCGACATTGTAAAAGGCCATTTAATTGCCAATGTGTTACCCAGCGGTCAGCTGGATATGCGCTATCACCACATCAACCAGCAGGGTGAAATTATGCTGGGTAAATGTCTGTCGACCCCTACCCTTACCGATGCAGGTAAAATCCTGTTTAAAGAAGAATGGCAATGGCTGAGCGGCGATATGTCATCTGGCTATTCAGAGATAGTGGAGAAGTAAACCTTATCCATATGTAATGTTTAACAGATTCACGGAAAGACGCTATTTGAGAGATAATTGTGGTAGGATTTTTTCGCTTCAAATATCGCAAGGATGAAAAAGTGAAAGAAAGTAAATGGGGCTGTTTTCTAAATTACTGTAAAAAAGTACTGATTTGGCTATTCGTGAGACCATGGCCAATTATTGTACTTGTTGTAATAATGCTTTTTCAGTGGGGGTTGAGTTACTACAATTGTAGCACTGACACATATAGCCAATTCGCTTGCCAGGACGCATCCGTTATTCACAAAACAGTGGCCTTTTTTTCATCAATTATAGGCGCACTGATAGTTATACATTCTGTCCTTGGTAACCTCGCGCTGCTTAAAGGTCATGAAATTGTGGATGTGGTGAAGGAATGGTATAAGGACTTTCCTCGTTTCAAATCCTCCACATCGACAGGTCCAGTTCTAGATATTAGGGTTACTGTACCGAAACCCGGAATCAGAGTTGAGGCAACCACTTGTAATAAGACAACAGAGTCTCGCTTAGTGAATCTTGAAAGAGCTTTGCTTGAACACCAAAAAAATACTCAATTTCAGTTCCAGACCATAAATAAGGGAATGACTGAACTATCCATTAAGTTGGGTGTAGAATTGAAACAAGTTGATCAAAAGATAGCACTAACCCAAGACAATTTAGCCGCCATATCTATTGGAAATTTTCGTCTCCAGATTTTCGGTGTGTTGTTAATGTTCTATGGACCATTCTCTGGATTGTTCGTTTAATGTAAGCACTTTACGTGAAACTCACATAAAGCAAAGCCTGAACGCGTCTCTTCTAAACAACATTAGGACGGTCTGTATATTCACCAAAGCAGCGAATATACAGACATACTCGAAACAGAAACCAACACTAAATCAACTGCCTTAGCAAGGCAGCTGTATTCAGGCGCAGCAAGCGCCAGCAGCCTGCGGCCCCCAGCAGGCCAACAATCATCGCCCCCACTATTGGCGCCAGCAGCCAGTACTCTCCATGCAACTGCGCCTGCATATCAAATACCTGTCGTTGCAATAACCCCAGGGCAACTTCGTTGGCAAGGGCCGCCATCAAACCAGCCACTGCGCCGATGATCAGAAATTCAAACAGTACGCTGGCGCGGATCAGACTGCCTTTAGCGCCTAAGGTACGCAAAATCGCCAGCTCCTGCTGACGCTCGTCCATTGACGCCTGCACTTGCGCAATCAGCACCAGCGAGCCTGCAGCTAACACCAGCACCAAAATAAACTCCACCGCAGCCGAAACCTGATCGACAATATCCCGCAGTTGGTTGATTTGGGCATCCACATCAAACAGGGTAACATTGGCAAAGGGTCGCAGCAGGCTGGCCAGTTTGGGTTTATCTTCTGCGGCTAAATAGAAACTGCTGATATAAGTTGGCATAAACTGTTGCATGGCAACCGGTTCCAACACAAAGAAGAAATTAGGCTGCATGGTTTGCCAGTTTACTTCACGCAAACTGCTGACTTCAGCATCCACCACTTCGCTACCAATATTAAAGGTCAGTACGTCACCGAGCTTAATATCTAAACGCTCGGCCACACCGGATTCCACCGATACACCAAACTTGCCATCCGCCAGCGGGGTATCCAGCCACTGTCCTTCAACAATGCGGTTGTCGGTTTGAAGACTGTCGCTCCAGGTAAGGTTAGCCTCTCGGCCCAAGCCTGAGCGCTGCTGGCGTCCGCCATCCTGTTCTTCTTCGCCAGTTTTTTCTTTCCGTACTTCTGAACGCACTTGCTCACCGTTTACCGCCACAAAACGGCCGCGCACCACCGGATAAAAGCCATCCAGCGTCACCTGTTCCGCGCTAAAGGCATTTTCGAGGGCCTGCTTTTGGGAGTCGGTGATATTGGTTATAAAGTAATTGGGCGTCCCCTGAGGAAGTTGATCCTGCCATTGCTTGATCATGTCGTTGCGCATCACCAGCACCACCAGCAGTAACATGATAGTGACGGCAAAGCTGATCAATTGCACTGAGTTATCCATGGCCCGACGGCTGATACGCGCCCACGCCAGTTGCCACGCGCCCATGCGCCCCTGTCCTAATTTACGCCCAAGGCGAATCAACAGCATGGTCACCACCATCAGCACCGCCACCAGCAACACACCAGAGGCAAACAAAATTGCACTGATCTTTACGTTGCCACTATATGCCCACATCAACAGCCAAATGGCACTGGCGGCCGCCAGATACTGGATCACCCGGGCGCTCATATTGGCACCTAAATCCCGGCGCAATACCCGCAGCGGCGGCACACTGAAGAGCTTTAACAGTGGATACAGAGAAAACAACACCGCACACACGGCACCGGTAAAAATCGCAATCAACACCGGGCGTACATGCCAGATATCCAGTGATACCTCAATGCGGTTTTGTAAGGCCCACACCACCGCCTGCTGAAACCCGAAGCCCAGTACCAACCCAAGCAAAATGCCGGCGACACTGATAAAACTGATTTGTAGCAAATAGATTTTTTGCACCATCGCCTGACTGGCACCCAGGGTTTTAAAAATGGCGACAGGATCGTAATGCCGCTGACTGTAGCGCTGGGCGGCCACGCCAATGGATACGCAGGCAAGAACAATGGCCAGCAAACTGGCAAGCAGGAAGTATTGCCCAGCCCGATTGACGGAACGGCCAACGGCGGAATCGTCATCATTCACCGACTGCCAGCGATGTACCTCACGATTAAGCTGGGGACGCAGCCAGTCATAAAATTCTTCCAACTGCGCTTCATCACCGGTGAAAAAGTAGCTATAAGTCACGCGGCTGCCGGGGCCAGAAATACCCGCATCGGCAAAAGCGCTTTTACGAATCAAGACCTTAGGGTTGGTGCTGAACAGGCTAAATCCCTCGTCAGGCACAGAAATCAGGGCTTTGGTCACGGTAAAACGGGCATCGCCAACTTCAATGCTATCGCCTAACGTTATACCTAAATCCTGAAACAGGCGCGAGTTCACCCAGGCTTCATTGGCTGCAGGTAAAGTCGCGGTTTCTTCGCCCGGTGAAAAAGGTTCATCGGCAATTTTGATTTTGCCTTTAAGGGGAAACCCCTCACTGGCGGCACGCACATCTACCAGTTGCATATTTTCGCCGGCAAAGGCCATCGAGCTGGTGTAATTTTGCGAAGCAGTTTGCAGACCGAGGCTTTGGGCCTTTTCCAGCCATGCTGGATTGGCCTTTTCGTTGCGACTATCGAGCACTCTGTCAGCGGCAATAAACTCTGCTGATTTCGCGGTAAGGGCCTCTTGCAGGCGTTCGGAAAACAGCGATAACGATAGCACTGCCGCCACCGACAATACGATGGCAAACAAAATAATGGTTAACTCACCTCGGCGGGCTTCATGGCGAAATAAACGCCAGGCTAAGCGACTTGCCACACTCATGGCTTACACCGCCTTGCGAGCAGATGAGTCATCAACGGCCGTGACTTCGGTAAGTTCCCCTGCCTGCATTCGCAGTTGACGCTGACATTTACCCGCCAGTTCATCGTCATGGGTCACCAATACCAGGGTGGTATTGGCTTCGCGATTCAATTCAAACAGCAGTTTTTCTACCCGCTCACTGTTGGCTGCATCCAGATTACCGGTAGGCTCATCAGCAAACAGAATTTTCGGACGGCTGATAAAGGCGCGGGCAATGGCCACCCGCTGCTGTTCGCCACCCGATAGCTGATTGGGGTAATGATGTGCGCGATGGGCCAACCCCACCTGTTCTAAAATCGTCAGGGCTTTTTGTTTTGGGTTATCCAGTCCGGCGATTTCTGCCGGCAGCATCACGTTTTCCAGCGCGGTCAGGCTTTGTACCAACATAAAGCTTTGAAAAATAAAACCTACTTTGGCGCCGCGTAATTGGGCACGCTGTTCTTCGTTCATCTTGTGCAGGGCTTCACCATCCAAATAGATCTCACCACCCGATACCTGATCGAGGCCGGCCAGCAAGCCCAGCAAAGTCGATTTACCCGAACCGGACGCACCGACGATCGCAATGGTCTCACCCGCCTTGACATCGAAGCTAATCGGCTGAAGTATCTGTAACTCGCCTTCAGAAGTGGTGACTTTTTTAATCACCTGCTGGGTTTTGATCATAACTTTGGAGTCCTGCACATCGTGAATCGTGTTAAACACACCAACTGTCATCTGCTGTTTATGCTGCTGTTGGCCATGTTCTTTTTACCTAAATCCGCACTTTCGGATCAAACCGACAACGCAAAATTTCGTTTGCTGGTATTAGGTGACAGCCTAAGCGCTGGCTATGGCCTGATGCAAGCCCAAAGCTGGGTGACTTTGTTACAAAATGCTTGGCAGGAGCATGGTATCGAGGTCGTAAATGCCGCTATTAGCGGCGAGACCAGCGACGGTGCACTGGCACGCTTACCACGTCTGATTGAACAGCACAATCCCAGTCATATTCTGGTGGAATTGGGGGGCAATGATGGTCTGCAAGGACACCCTGTGCCCAAGCTAAAGGCCAATCTGGCTGCCATCATCGAATATGCCCAGCAGCATCAGGTAAAGGTGATATTGCAACAGATGCAGATCCCCACCAACTATGGCAAACGCTATACCCAGATGTTTACCCAAAGCTATGCCAGCCTGGCTGACACTTATAACATTCCCATGCTACCGTTTTTTCTTGAACAAGTGGCGCTAAACCCGGCTCTGATGCAAAAAGATGGCATCCACCCCAACGCCGATGCCCAACCACAAATCGCAGTGTGGATGCAGCAGCATCTGCAACCACTAATTCAGGCTGAATAAAATTGCATCGATTTTTGGCACACAAAGCCACCTCCTATGCTCTACACTTAAACCTGAGGCTTGTTTATTCAGGGGAGGTTTTCGATGGAAGTGAGTTCGACATCCGGCAGCAGCGGCGTAACAGCAACTGACACCAAGCAACAACAGGTGCAAAAAAATCAGGAGCAGCGTCAGGCTGAACAGGAAAGCGTAAAGCTTGAGTCTACGCCCCCAAAACCCAACGATCGGGTGGGCAATATCGTCAATACCGCAGTTTAATCAATGAAGGGGCCAATCGGCCCCTTTGTTCTTTTTGCATTCACGCGCAGATTCCTCTCTTTTATCCTGACAATATTAACTTTTTATTTACATGGTAGTTTTTTTCATCCCATACTAGTGACTCGCAAGATTGCGATTGCAAGTGAATGTTTTTCATCAGAAACCATCCTCAAAGCGGGAGTGTCAGAGATGAAGCTGACAGAGTTTGGTTCACCGGAGTGGCAATATGGACAAGTTACTGGATTTTTCCGGACAGGTTGTATTGATTACTGGTGCAGCAGACGGCTTTGGCCGAATGTTAGCGCTGGAGTTATCTCGCCGTGGTGCCAAACTGGTGATTGGCGACATTCAGGATGAAAAGCTGCAAGCGTTACAGGAACAGTTGCTTAGCGCAGATACGCCTTGCGTTGCCTTGACCTGCGATGTTTCGCGGCCGAAAGAATGCGAACTGATGGTTGCCACTGCACTAGAACATTTCGGCCATCTGGATATTGCCATTAACAACGCAGGCATTGGCCAAATGCCGATCCCCCTGCATCAACTCACCGCAGAGGATTTACAGCGCCAACTTGAGGTCAACCTGAGTGGTGTCGCCATGGGGATGAAATGCCAAATTAGCGCCATGCTGCCAGCCAAACGCGGACACATTCTGAATGTGAGTTCGATGGCAGGGATAGGGGGCGCGCCAATGGGCAGCGCATACAGTGCCGCTAAACACGGGGTGATTGGCCTGACTAAAACGGCTGCCGTGGAATATGGTCGTTACGGCATTAGGGTAAATGCGGTATGCCCGTATTTCACTCCCACCAATTTACTCAACGACAGTGGCTTAGGCGACGATGCGACCCTGACTAAATATGCCGCCGCCAGCCCGATGAAGCGCCTGGCCGTCCCTCAGGAAGTGGTCAATGCCATGGTATTGATGCTCTCTCCCGCTAACAGTTTTATGACAGGCCAAGCCATCGCCATCGATGGCGGTGTCAGTGCCTGGTAACCCGATTAACCGTTAACTTATGTCACAGGAAGCCCTATGCAAGGTTTGATGATGAATTCCCAGTTACTGATTTCCGGTATTTTGCAATTTGCAGAGCGCAATTACCCGAATCAGGAAATAGTGTCAGTTACTGCCGATAATCCTTATCACAGGTACACTTACAAAGACTGTTTCAAGCGCACCCGCCAACTGGCCAATGTATTGGCAACGCTTGGGGCTACCTTTGGTGATCGCATCGGCACCCTGGCTTGGAACGATTATCGCCATTTGGAGCTGTATTACGCAGTATCCGGAAGTGGCATGATCTGTCACACCATCAACCCCAAACTTTATCCAGAGCAAATCGCTTACATCATCAACCACGCCCATGACAAAGTCTTGTTCGTAGACTTACTGGTAATGCCGCTGATTGAAAAGCTGCAGGAACACCTGAGCCAAGTAGAATCTATCGTGGTAATGACTGACCAGGCGCATATGCCACAAACCAGCCTGACCAACGTGTTTTGCTACGAGACGTTACTGGCGGGTGAACCTGATACCTTTTCCTGGCCTGACTTTTCAGAAAATACCGCCAGCAGCATGTGCTACACCTCAGGCACCACGGGCCACCCCAAAGGAGTGTTGTACTCGCACCGTTCGACGTTGTTGCATTCCTTCGCCTCTGCCCTGCCCGATTGCTTAGGCAGTTCCAGCACCGAAGTCTGCATGCCTATTGTGCCCATGTTTCACGTTAATGCCTGGGGCCTGCCCTACACCAATGTAATGACGGGGACTAAACTGGTCTTCCCCGGACCGAAAATGATCGACCCGACTGTGCTACACACCTTAATCACCAAAGAAAATGTGACCTGTAGTGCCGGCGTGCCCACTATTTGGATGGTATTACTGGATTATTTGGATAAGTCCGGCCTAAAAGTCCCGAGCCTGAACAGAGTGATTTCCGGTGGCGCTGCGTGCCCGCGTAGCATAGTCGAACGTTTTGAACGCGATTACGACACGGCACTGGTGCAAGCCTGGGGGATGACAGAAACCAGTCCCCTCGGCACTGCATTCCATATCAAAGGCACCAATCGCGATTTGGAAGGAGAAGCACTGACGGATTTGAAATGCAAACAGGGCCGCGGCGTGTTCGGCGTTGAGATGAAAATCGTTGATGAAAACAATCAGGAATTGCCTTGGGATGGCGAAGCCTTTGGAGCACTAAAAGTGCGCGGCCCCTGGGTATGCAGCGGTTACTATGGCATGAGTCACACCCCAGGCGCTGAAGGCTGCCCGGTAGAAGAAGACGGCTGGATGAACACCGGCGATGTCGCCACCATAGACGCCGAAGGCTATATGCAAATTACCGATCGCACCAAAGATGTGATCAAATCCGGCGGCGAATGGGTCAGCTCAATTGATATCGAAAATGCAGCGGTTACCCATCCCAAAGTCGCTGAAGCTGCGGCCATTGGCCGTTACCATCCAAAATGGACCGAACGTCCGTTACTGGTGGTGGTACCTCGCCCTGATACAGACCTGAGTAAAGATGAACTCATGGATTATCTGAAGGCAAAACTTCCCAAAGTTTCCGTACCGGATGACATTCAATTCCAGGAACAAATTCCCCATACCGCTACCGGGAAAATCAATAAACTCGGCTTACGCAAACAATACGAAAATTATCAGTTCTCAGAGTAGTAAAAAGCCCGGCTAATCCGGGCTTTTTATTTAATGACCTATATGTTTATCGAGGAAGGCCGCCATTCGCGTATAAAGCTCGATGCGGTTATCATCATCGTAAAATCCATGTCCCTCACGGTCTTTTATCATTAACTCGTAGGGATAGTTCATCTTATCTAAAGCGTCTGTTAACGCATGCGCATTTTCAACCGGCACACGCGCATCATCATCGCCGTGCACAATAAACAAAGCCGCTTTGAGTTTATCAAGGTGATAAAGCGCTGAACGCTCTTTCACAAATGCATCATCATATGCATTCCAGGCATCTTCAAGAAACTGACGTCCCTCCCGACTGCCTGCGGTATCGCTCAATTTAGGCTGAATGGCAATATCGTATACCCCAACATATCCAATAGCACATTTATACAAGTCAGGTTCTTTGACTACGCCAAATAGCGCAGCATATCCACCGTAACTCCCACCATAAATACACATGCGATCTTTATCAGCATAGCCCTGTTCAACAGCCCATAAGGTGCCATCCGTCAGATCATCCTGCATTTCCTTACCCATTTTACGATATGCCGAATACTGGAACTTACTCCCCCGACCTCCGGAACCCCGATAATTGATCTGTAGAACGGCATAACCTCGATTGGCCAAGAATTGTGCTTCCGCGTTAAAGCCCCACATATCCTGAGGGCCATAGGGACCACCGTGCACAACTACGACCATAGGTAAATTTTTAGACTTATCTTTAGGCAACGTTAAATAGCCGCGAATTTCCACCCCATCCCTTGCCGTAAATGATACAGGTTGCATTGCTGCCATCTCGTCTGGTTTGATCCAATCTCGGGGGGACAACAAAAACTTAAGCTCAAACGTCTTCAAATCGAGGGTATAAACTGTGCCCGGATTTCTATCACTGGCGACAACAACCAGTGCAGTGTTGCCGTCCTTAGTATAATTTACGATGCGAACAAACTGCCCCGGGAAGGCATCATCCAACACCTTATGCGTCTTAGTGATAACACTTTGATCATTGACGAAGGTTTTCTCGATATAACCTGGCATCTGTGCAACACCAAGAAGATTAGGATGCTGATAATTATTGTCATAGATATAGTCAAAAACTTCAGCATCCCCGTCTAACTTCGCAATCTCGGTTAGTGACCGACTCTCAAAATCAAACTCGAATATACCGTTGCGAGTGTCAGTTTCATTCGAATACAGATACATCTTTTTATCATCGGCTGAGAGTTGAATAGGTCGTAACCCTCCTTCAGACTCATCGTATTCGTACAGCGTCTCCCATTTATCATCACCATCGGCTTTGATATAGAACTTCACTTTAGAAATATCGCTACCAACAGCGACTTTCAGTTCGCCATTGCTGTCCGTCAAAAAGCGGCCATATTTCGCTGGACTGCGTCCTAGACGCTCACGACTCCCGCTATAAATGTCCAATTTATAAGCCACGGGATATGCGGATTCCCAAACAGAAATAATAATATGCTCAGGATCCTGTTCGAGCATATCAATAATCGAAAAGCCGTAAGGCGTTTCATTTGAACCACCAGCTCGGGTCGCTTTAGGCATGATTTGAATGGTTTTAGAGCCATCCACATTTGCCGCAAACATATATCCAGTGCCAGCTGGCATATCAAGTGGACCTAATTTTTTAACCATTACGGCGTAAATGCGATCATCGCCTAGCCAGCCAAATGAGCCAACTTCCTGATCTTCTTTTTGTCCAAAGTTAAGCACCCGAATAATTTTTTGGGTGGCGCGTTCCATAAGCACCAGAGATTTACGGTCCTTAATTTCAACCCTTGCAGCAAGATATTCTCCTGTCGGTGAAATTCTTACTGAATCAAAACTTGGTCTTTTAAAAAAGTCTTCTACAGGGAGTTCCTTTGCATGACTCATTAATGCAACAAATCCACCCAGTAACAACATAATTACTCGCAATCTATTTCTCCTTTTGCACGGATAAAAAAGCAGCCTAGGCTGCTTTTTTATCTCTATCCTTTTTTAGAAGGTATACGTTAAGTTGGCGTATACTTCTCGTCCAATTGCTGACCCACTGTACACGTAATAGTTGTACCAAGGGTCTTCATAGAACTGGAATGTCTTATCTTTTGGAGCATGCTCATCAAAGACATTATTAACCGTTACAGCAAAACTCATATTGGTTGAATACTCGTATTTGGCCGTTAAGTTCCAAACAGAGTAAGCGCCAACACGATAGCTATCGCCTTCTTCGCGTAAATCCGGATTCCAGGTAGTGGTTGATCCGATACGGAAGTTAGTGAAAGCCGCTGAGAAACGGTCATAGTTATAACCGAGTGAGGTAGTGATCACAGAACGTGGATTCCAGCCCCCCAGATATTCGTCGTCACGAATATCGATTTCTTCAGAATCTGATGTTTCACGCTCTAACTGTTCAAGCAAATGGGTATAAGACACATCTAACGAAAAATCCCCCATCGAGGTTTCAACATCGTATTCCAGTGTCGCATCCAGATACTTAAAGGTAGTTTCCGCTTGGTTTACTGGCGTCACATTGAATGTATCGATGTACGAGATACCTGTACTATCATCAACCTTACGTTTGATTCGGTTGCTGACATAAGTACAGCGTTCACCAGACAACTCACCGGTAAAGCAAGAAAATTCATCTCTCAACAATTGAGACGTACCTTCAGTTACCACTTTATCTTTTTGGTATAACTCGCTGTAATCCAAGGTGACTTTCAGGTCATCGGTGACGTCCACACTGATACCTAACCAACGCGAATAGCCAGTTTCGTCCTTCAGTGCATCTTCACCCAGGTTTTGTGAACCAGTACGATTTCTAAACACAGTAGAGCTGTCACAATCATTGCGATCAAACCCTGCTTCGCTTCCATTTTGGAATACGTATTGCTCGTAACACTGCACATAGTCATAAGCTGTGGTGTATGCCCCCGAATCTGTGAACACATAGTTCATATCTGGTGCACGATAGCTTTCAGCATAACCAGACCGCACCAATACGCGTTCAATGGGGCGATACTCTACGCTGACAGAGGGTGTAAAACGCGTGCCGATTGAAGATGACTGGCTATCATAACTATCAACACGAGCTGCGGCGTTCACCGTCAGAGTTTCAAATACTGGGATACGCAATTCGGCACCAAGTGCGGTGCGCTCACGATCACCTTTACCCTGATAGCCTGTTAACTTCCACCAGCCTGATCCCGTCAAGCCGTCGATAGGCGCATCTTGCTTAATACGCTCATCAGGAATCAGTTCCATTTTCTGCTTTTCGTACTCCATCACTACTGCGTAGGAAAGAGGACCAGCAGGCAATGACATCAGGTCACCATTTAAGGTCAACTGAATGCTGGTTGAACTGGTTTTATTACCATACGTTTGATTGCCGATAGCATTACGCACATCATCGTTGGCTTGTGAGTAAAGATTATCAGTCAGACCAAACGTACCGTTACCGCCCCACCACGCATCACCGAAAAAGCCAAATCCGTAGTAATCTCCAAGGAAAGTATTAATTACCTCGTCAGATTTCCACCATGGCATCTTCGAGTCCATTTTGTAAGCAGAATGGGTTACGGCAACTTCCCAATCATGTGTCCCCAGGAATTGACCTTTGGCACCACCACTAAAGGCGTAAGAGTACTCTTTAAACTCCTGGTCTAGCGACATGCCTAGTTCTTGTTCAGTGAAACCTCTCTGAGCAAGATACCAGTTGTAGTAATCACCAATAACCCCTGAATCGACCACAGTGTTCAGATCAAGAATATCTTCAGAGATATAAATAGAGTCATTATTACTGGTGCTTTCGCTGTTGTAATACGTCAGGTTACCAAAGAGTTCAATACCATTGTCGAGGGTGTAATTACCATCAACAAAGACGCTGTAATTGCGGCTATCATTTCGGAAGTTGGCGCCTTTAATTCCGTCTCGACCGCAGTAATAACCACTGCCTTCACGATAGGAATATTCCGTCCCATTTTCCATCGCCGCACAAGTATCTTCACCCGGATCGACGTAAGGATCACCGCCGCCATCGCCACCAAAATATGAACGCCAGTAATTCAGATTCACCACGGTACGATCTACGATACCCGTACCATACGGAAAATCTTCGACTTCGTTGTCATAGTCATCCAAATGCTTACCCTGGATGCCATCGCGCTCCTGATATTGGAAAATACCGGTTACAGCTCCCTTCTCGAACGCTTTACCTGTTACTAATTGAAAGCGCTTAGTCCAGCGAGCGGATTTTGTTTCTGTTGGTGTTCCCACCATAAAATCAAGCGTCGTTTCATCAATATCTTTTTTAAGAATAATGTTAACTACACCCGCTACCGCATCAGAGCCATAAATGGCTGACGCTCCCGTAGACAACACTTCAATGCGTTCTACCGCAGCTTGAGGAATAGAGGCGTAGTTGAATACTGACGTGGTCGACTGATATGCCGCCGGATAATTCGCAGGACGTCGTCCATTGATTAACACCAGGGTGTTACCGACACCGGCACCGCGCAGGTTGATTGTTTGTACATCAGGCGTGAAGAGCTGCGATTCAGGCCCTTCAAATTGGAATGTGCTGTTTTGGGATAAATTTTTCAATGAATCAAACACGGTAACTTCGCCGCGCTTTTTCATATCTTCACTTGTTATAATGGTAAGACTTTGAGGACCTTCAAGCTCAGTACGGGCTATGTGAGATCCCGTAACGACCACCTTTTCAATTTCTTCTTTTCCGTCTTGTTCAGACGTCTCCTGTGCCCAACCAAGTTGGTTAATGCCAACACTAGTAGCAAGAATAACGGATGTTGCTATCCGGCTTATTTTTATATTTTTCATAATGTTTCCCTTTGTTGAGTTACCGCGAAAGGGAAAACAGTTAGTATCCAGACAGGTGAAAAATTCACCAGCAAATTCCGATTAATGAATTCCCTTTCATTCGGCACTTGCTGTTTTATTATTACGCGACGTTTTTTTCAACAGGTGGGTAACAACTGCAAATTATTGTAAATTCATTTGCATTCATAATTTTATCATACAAAAACACATCAACAACCATGCTGTCTGGGCGTTATTTTTACGCCACCCCTCCCCCAAAACTAACAGTAAAAACGTAATAAATTATTTACACATCAACGTAACCTCACAGAAATTATTTTACCTAAAAGAAAACTTTTGCAATATTTCATTTAACAGCCAATGAAAAACGTATGTTTTCAAACTAACTAAACCCGCTCAGTCCATCGAAAAAACCACTTAAATGACAAGGGGTTTAATCATTCATAGTCTAGACTCTTGTTAGCTGATATTGGCAATCAGATATGAAATGGCATACCAAAAATGCTGATAAATCACTTTGTTAGCGCGCATGCCAGTGTACCCTTTAGGGCGTTTAGCTTTGGAGATGGACAATAAAGATGACGTGGTCTGACTTTTCCCGCGCATTACGCGGATTGGGCTATTTGGTTACCGGATTAACCAGCCCGATGGCACTGGCAATGGATGCCAGTTGGGTTGAACAACAATCTTCTTCAACCCTCAGTCTGATACTGATGGGGTTAAGTGGCATTGCAGTTGTTTTACTCGTGCTTTTAATGATGTGGCAACTACGCCTTAAAAAAGCGCAGAAAACAGAAATGGCGCAGCAGGCAATTGCCGACCACAAACAGATCCTTCTCCAAGATCACCATCAAGCCATCATTCATCTGAATCCAGAGTTACGGCTATGTTTCGCCAACAAAGTGGCCATGTGGTGGCTGGGGATTAAAGACATCGGCCAGCAGCCACGATCGGCCGCTGAATTATTTCCAGACCAAGCGATGGAAGCGATCCAGCAGGCATATGATGATGGTGTTCCAGCCAGACTTCAGTGTTATTTCGAACGTGTGCAGCGTCATGTTTTGGTCGATATTCATCCCAGAAAGCAGCAGGACGATGGCATCGCTGTATTGATTTCACTGCAAGATGTCAGCCAGTACCAGAACAAATTGGATGAAGCCGCCCGTCATCACAGTAATCATTTAGCCCTGCTTAATCATGGCAACGTCGGTCTCATTACGTTAAACCTTAACAGCAACGAGTTGTTGCTTTCTAACGCGGTGGCGGAATTGTTATGTAATGATCCGGAAAACCGCCTGTTAAGCACAGATAAATTTCGGGAGTTAATTGCCGAAGAAGAGCGTATCGACTGGGATGAAGCGCTAAAACTCGCCAGGCAAGGCCAAGCCTTTGCATTTAAAGGTAAATTTATCTGCCTGCAGAACCGTTACTATCTGCAACTGGCAGGTCTGATCACCGACACCGACGATAAAGACCTGCCCCAGGAAATCCAAATGATCCTCCTGGATTGCACCGAGCAGGCCAATGAGCGTAAGCAACGCTTTATCGCCCAACAACAGGTGAAAAGCCTGCTACTTGCCAATGCCCACCCTATGTACGTTCTGGATGTGGATGGCAAGGTGCTCGATTGCAACACGCCCTTTCAGCGCATGTTTAATACCACACTGATGCAAATTCAGGGCAAAACCTTGTCTAGCTTATCGTTTGTTACTGATGAACTCAGCGATTTGCATGATAGCAGCAATATGCTCATGAGCTCGATGAGCAGCGGCAATGGTCGTGAACTTGACCTCACCCTTAAAGATGAACAGGTACATAAGCTGCGCGTCAAGCTCGCTCCGGTCAATAATAACGACGGTGAAAAAGTCGGCATGGCAGGTGTGATTGAGGATATGACCGAGCTGCGTGCCCTTCGCCACGATTTGGAAGAAGAGCGCCTGCGCTTTGCTACTATCTTAGATATGGCGCCTGTGGCCATCACAATCGTCGACGGTGAGGATAATATTTTACAGGCTAACCACGCATTGGTAGAACGACTGGATCTCAGTGAGAAAGAACTCAAAGAAGGCGGTTTCTACCAATTATTCAGCGATCCAAACCAGTCCGCCAAAGCTGCGCGGATGCTGCATCAAAGCGGCCGTTTACGTCAGTTTCAGGCGGATTTGCGCGGCAAGCGCAATGAACGCCATCCGAGTGAGCTTCACGTAGACCTGTTCAATAAGGAAAAGCAGTTATACCTGTGCTGGATTGATGATATTACCGACAAAAAATTCCAGCAGGATAAATTCGACAACCTGCTCGAACATTCCAGTATGCCAATGGCAGTGCTCAGCGACGAGGGCTTTAGTTATCTGAACCCGGCAGCCAGCCGTTTCTTCAACACTATGGAAGCCGATGCGCTCAACGGCAAATACCCCTGGTCAGAGCAACTGAACATGGGTAACGACGATACTGAGCGCCTGAAACGTAAATTACATCAAATCAAGCTCGATGGTCAGGCCCAGTCGCTGGTATGGCAACACAATACGGGTGAAGAGCCTCTGCCCTGTCAGGCCACGTATGTCCCCATGTTTAAAGGCAAAGAGCTGGAATCCATTCTGTGTATCTGGATGGATATGCGCGCCATCAATAAAGCTGACAAGGCCCGACAACAGGCCATCGACTTACAACAGGCGGCGGAACGAGACGCTCAGGAAAAACACCTGCAACTACAAACCCGTGAAGAACAACTGGCCAAAGAGCGTCAGAACCTGGCCGATACCCAAAGCCAGCTTCAGGCCGCTCATCAGGATATCAGTGCCAAGCAAAGTACCATCAGTAATTTAGAACAGGCCCATAAAGATATCAGTGCCAACCTGGATAAACTGCAACAAGACTACAGCCAAAGTCGCGCCATGCTGGCAGAAAGCCAGCAGAGCAATGCCGAGCTAGAATCCCAATTGGCGGAATCCAGTGAACGGGTAACGGCGCTGCAAAACCAGCGCAACCAGATTGCTGATGCCCTGCAAAACAGCGAACGCCAGTACAAACAATCTCAGGCACAACTGGCAGAAAGTGAACAGCTCACCGAAAAGCTGCGTCATGACCAACAAACTCAACAAAGTCAGATGCAGGCCTATGTAGAGCAAATCGGTGGTCTCAAATCTGCCATTGACGCTAAAGATAAACAGCTGAATGACGTTACCGGCCAAATCAGCCAGTTACAGTCACAGTTACAAAGCTCCGATCTGGCCAGCGAAAAACTGAAACAGCAGTTGATCAATCAACGTAAAGCCAGTGAAGAGGCTGAACAGCAGCGCCGTGTGCTCGAAGAACAGTGTCGTCTGGCCCAGTCAGAACTCAGCGGTAAGGCTCGCCATATAGAACACTTACAGCATGAAATGCAGATGTTCGAAGAAATGTCTCAGCAACAGCGTGGTGACATGGAAGCCCAACAACAGCGTTTGCAGCAGGAGCTGGAAGCTAAACAGAGCCAGTTACAGCAAACCATGCAGGATCTTGAACAGACCCGCCAGCAGTCAGAACAGGAAAAAGCGGAAAAAGCCGCTCAGGAACAGATGCTGCAGCAGCTGCAAAGTGAAATGCAGGAAGTACAGCAACGTGCTCAAGAGCAGCAACAGAAAATGCAGGAAGCCGATCAGTACTGGCAGAATCAGCAACAGGCGTTGCAACAAGAACTGCAGGCCAAACAGGATGCCCTGCAACAAACAGAAGCCTTCCTTAAAGACGCCAAACAGCAAACTGAAGCCGAAAAGGCCGAGAAAGCCCGTCAGCAGCAAATATTTGAGAACCTCAAATCAGAACTTGCGGAAATGGAGCAGCGCAGCAGTGAGCAGCAGCGCAAAATGAACGAAAGCGACCAGCAATGGCAGCAGCGCCAGCAGGCCCTGAATGCCGAGCTCGAAGCCAAGCAAAGCCAATTAAGTCAGACTCAGCAGCAGTTGGATGAGAATCAACGTCTGGCCGATGTTGAAAAACATGAGCGCATGGAACAGCAGAAGAAACTGGATCAGCTCAAAGTGGAATTGCAGGATGTTGAAGGTCGTGCAGCGCGTCAGCGTGAAATGATGGCTGGCAGTGACGAACAATGGCGTCAGCATCAGGAAGAAATGGAAGCACAAAAGGCACAGTTGCAACAGGCGCTGGAACAGGCCAAAGCGCAAAACCAGGACATGGAAAAACAACTGGCTGGCAGCCTGCAGCAGCTTGAAAAAGCCGAGTCTCAGGTGCAGGAAACCCAGTCTGGCGAACAAAAACTGCAGCAGGAACTTGAGCGCGCTAAACAGGAAGCGGAAGCCCTCAAAAACAAACTTCAGCAACAAGAGCAACAGGAAAATAGCCTGCAACAGCAACTGGCTGAGCAGCAAAAAGCCCTGCAAAGTAATGAAAGTAATATTTCCGCACTGAAAAATGAACAGAAAGAACTGACCGAGCAGTTACAACGAGTACAGCAGGAATATAGCCATACTAAGCAAAGCTTAACCGACCACGACTCAAATCAGTCTGCCCTGCATGAGCAACTAAAGGAACTGGAAAGCGCCCTGAAGCAAAGCAAAGATCAGTTGCAAACCAAAGAGCAGTCGTTGCAATCCGCCCAGCAGGAACTGCAAGCCAGCAAGCAGAAAATGCAGGAACAGGAACAGGCTCTGGTTGCAGCACACAAAGAAGAATTGAAACAAGTACAGGAAACCACCCCTGCGAATAACCGCCCGGTACCCGAATTTGCCAGTTTACCAATGCCGGATGAACCTGAAATCTGGTTCAATTTACTTCCCTATCTGCAATCCAACCCAAGCTCTGGCTCATTAGCATCCGCGCTAAATGAACTGATGGACGAGTTGTATGAAGTAGTCCAATCAGCTGATACCGCCATTAAAGAAGATAACGTTAAAGATATTCTTGGCTCCACCCGCAGACTGGTGGCGATGGTGGGCCGGATCAACTCCGAACCCCTGACAGATTTGGCCGGTCGTTTGGAAGCCTGGTGTCAGCACGGAAACATGGACAATATCTCTATCTTCTGGCCCAACGCACGTAATTATCTGATGACCACATTGCGGGTAATTTATTCACATCTGCACGCCTAACCGAATTGGCGCCCTCCCTGGAGGAGGTGCGCCCTGTTCAATCGGTAAAGAAATCGGACCAAAACGATTGCATTAAATAGAAATATCAATAACCTATGTTAAGGGTGTCTTCACTTAGCTACATTTCTGCGATAGTGCACTTCATGCCGTCGCCACGGAATGACACACCCAGCTGTATTTTTCAAAGGACCTTGTTATGGCATACGATTTTGGATCTCAAACCCTCGGTATTAAAAACCCTTTTAAACTCGAAGGCCTCACCAAGCTGATTAGCGGCCTGGTTGTGTTTGCTGCCGGGGTCATTGTGTTACTTGGTGTCGCCGACAATTTGCAACAAAGCAATATTGCGGGCTGGGGCAACGCTATCATTGGCTTTTTGCTGGTCACACTGGGTGCTCGCCATGCGGGTGTCGGTATCTTCCAGTTATTTCGTTATTTTGTGGGTCGTTCCGTTCCCACCTCTCTCGCATATAATCGTTCTGTATCAGAACAGGACGTGGCTGAACATGAAGCACCTGCGGTTCTGTACACAGATAAACAATTGCATTCCATGTTAATGGGCCGTAAGAACATGACCTTCCTGGAGCCTAAAGGTTGGGTAGGTCGTTTAGTGCATTCTCTGTTTCCTAAACTGACTTTTATGCCGTATCCACTGCGTAACCTTGCCCAGGAACTGTCCAGCATTACCATTTCAGTGATCACTGGCCTGATTGCCTTTGCCGTGGCGGCATTTGTCGTCTCTACCGGGCTTGCGGGCGCGGCTTCAAAAATCCTTGCCATGCCGTTGCTGTCAGTGTTGCTGTTGGTATTTCTGTTAATTAGCTGGCGTGCGACAGCCAAAGCGGTAAGCAATAACGGGCAAACCTTATTGTCGTCTAACAACTTGTCATTCGGTGCTCTGATTGCCCTTGCCATTTTAGTGCCTGTGATTTTAGGTAACTTCCTGGATTCCATGTTATCCACCCGCCAAATGGATCAACTGCTGCAATTCGCCAGCAAGTTTTCCCTGTTTAGTGCCTGGACTAACCTGAGTATTTTTGCAGTTACTCTGCTTGTGGTATTGGGTGTCACGCTACCATTGCTGAAAAAACGCGCGAGCGCTACAACGCCCTCGTCTGAAGTAAGCGAATATCGCGATAATCTGCAGGAATCCATTCATCCAAACGAACTGTTTATCAACATTGAGAACATCGTTCTGGCCAACCGCCGATACAAAGAAGTACCAAATCGCGTCTATCGTGCATTCGACCCTAAGCTGAACGAACAGTCTGAAGGCAAAGGCAGCTTTGCCGGTGAACTGATTCTGGAAACACAGCCAGAACTGGCAAACCAGAATGATACGCACCAGAATAAAGGCCTTAAATCCGCACTGACGCTGGTGAGTGAAGTGATGTTTCTCGCTACCGTTGCGGCATTTGCCTGGTTCGCATTCCAGATCATGGATACAGCGCAGGTCTTTACCAACATGCCACGCAAGGTTTCCGAACAGGACGTACTGAATGCCGTCTCGCTGATCAATACCTGTTTGCTGGGTTTGTTCCTTTGGTTAACCCTGGCAGCCGCGGGCCGTATTTTAGCTAAGGCGTCACACCTGTTTTGGGGTGAAATTCAGTTTAACTCGTTGCTCATGTTCTTAAAAACAGAAGGCACTTACACTGAATCGAAAATCTCTACGGGTATGTCGATTCATGACAGTACCCGTTCTGAAAACGTGGTAGTACGCAGCAGCATTACGCCCTGGATCATCACCAGCCGCGTGACCACGTCAATTTTCGCCACCAGTGGACTGAAGAATCTGGAAGCACCGCGTTTTATCATGGGAATGCATAAAAACGATCAGGAACTTGACGGTATCGTCAGTGAGATCAAACACTTCCTGAAACAGCGCGAAACCATTGCCTCAATTACCAATGAAAAGGATCTGGCTAACGCTGGCCAGATTTATCAGGTCAACGAGCAAAGCCGTGCCCTTCCTGCCGCTGAGCAAACCGCTCGCCTGTCAGTCGAAGAACAGGCTGCCGGCGCCCTGCGCGACAACACTGTCGAACAATAAAGCGATTAACAGGGCGACCCAGGTCGCCCTTTTTTGTTTCCACTCTCCCCCTTTCACCTTATCTCACAGCCGTGCAATAATCCCGATAACCTCAGGCAATTAACGCTGGCCAGCGCCATGAACAGCACACCATTCCCTAGCCCAATTATTGGCTTTCATCAGGACAATGAAGGTCATTGGGTGGCGCGTTTGACCTGTGGACATAATCAGCATGTACGCCATACCCCTCCGTGGCAAAGTCGGCCATGGGTTATCACAGAAACCGGCCGGGAAGCGATGATGGGACACAAGCTTCTATGTAAAAAATGCGCCGAAGGTGCCCCTCGCGACTGGCTGGCATAAAGCATTTCTTGCAGTAAAAACAACAGCATCAATACCCGGGAAGCAGCAATCTTTGGTAAACTGAATAAAACCCCTCAGTTAGTTATTCATGCGTAAACATAAATTCGCCGATACCGACCAGCCTGTGCATTGGGGCGTACTAAAACAACTCGTCCCCTACCTGATGGAATTTCGAGGAAGGGTGTTCTTTGCCCTTATGTGTTTAGTCGCCGCCAAAGCCGCCAGCACCGGCTTACCCTTTGTCCTCAAGTATGCCGTCGACAGCCTGAACACCCCCAATAGTCAGGGGAGTGTGTTATTGGCGGTACCAATGGCGCTGGTGATTGGCTATGGCGTTTTACGCTTGTTTAACGTGATGCTTGGCGAAATCCGCGATACCTTATTTGGCCGCGTGACCGAACGGGCCATGCGTCGGGTTGGGCGTGAGGTATTCGATCATCTGCACAAACTGGATTTGTCTTTCCACTTAGATCGTCAGACCGGCGGACTTTCTCGCGACATAGAACGCGGTACCAGTGGCATCGGCTTTTTGATGCGCTTTATGGTGTTTAATATTGTCCCTACCCTGCTCGAGATTGTGTTTGTGGTGGGGTTGCTGTATTGGAATTATGGTATAAGCTTCGCCCTGATTTTATTGGCCGCAGTGGTGGCTTACGTAACATTTTCGGTAAAAGCGACGCACTGGCGCACCCGCTATGTACGCGAAATGAATCAGGCCGATTCGAGTTCTAATTCCCGCGCCATCGACAGCCTGATCAACTATGAAACGGTGAAATACTTCAATAACGAAGCCTATGAATCGGCACGTTATGACGAAGATTTGGCCAAATGGGAACTGGCCAGACGTAAAAACCGGCTATCTCTGTTCGCTTTAAATGGCGGTCAGGCAGTGATCATCGCCTCAGCCATGACGGGTATGATGGCGCTAGCCGCCTGGCATGTGAGCCAAGGCAGCATGACCATAGGTGACTTCGTACTGATGAATGCCTTTACCATGCAGATTTTTATGCCGCTAAACTTTTTGGGGTTCGTCTACCGCGAGATCCGCGGCTCTCTGGCCAACATTGAAAACATGCTCGGCTTACTCAAAAAACAACCGGCAGTTACAGACGAGCCCAATGCCACAGAGCTAAGGGTATCTCAGGGTCTAATCCGCTTTGAAAACGTCAGCTTTGCCTATCAGCCGGAACGGCCGATTCTTCATGCGTTGAGTTTTACCCTAGCGCCGGGCCAGAAAGTGGCCGTGGTAGGCGCAAGCGGCTCAGGCAAATCCACGCTGGTTAAATTGCTGTTCCGTTTTTACGATGTGACCGCAGGCAGTATCAGCATTGATGGTCAGGATATTCGCAGCGTTAGCCAACTCTCGCTGCGTAAACACATCGGCATCGTACCGCAGGATACTGTGCTGTTTAACGACAGCATTCGCGAAAACATCCGCTACGGTAATCCCAACGCAAGCGACAGTGAAATTGAACAGGCCATCGATCATGCCCACTTACGTGGCTTTATCGACAAACTGCCCGATGGCTTAGCGACCTTAGTTGGTGAGCGCGGGCTTAAGGTGTCGGGCGGCGAAAAACAACGCATTGCCATCGCCCGTACCTTACTCAAACGCCCCCCGATTCTGGTCTTTGATGAGGCCACATCCTCGTTAGATTCACATGCCGAACAGGCTATTGTTAGCGCCATTGCCCAGGTCGCCAAAGGCCATACATCAATGGTAATTGCACATCGACTGTCCACCATAGTCGATGCCGATAATATTCTGGTGATGGATAACGGCAAATTAGTCGAACAAGGTAGTCATCAGCAATTGCTGGCAAAACAAGGTCACTACGCCCAGCTATGGCAACGCCAACAGGGTCAAAGTAAACAAAACCCAGAGGAGTTAAGTCAGGTTGGATAATCAATTTCTGCTTGAAGCCATTAACCAGACCATGCCATTTGGCAAATATGCCGGACGTAAACTACTGCAATTGCCTGAACCTTACTTGGTCTGGTTTCATCAAAAGGGCTTTCCTGAAGGTAAATTAGGTCAGCAACTGGCGTTGATGCACGAGATCAAAGTCAATGGTCTCGAAACCATGTTACAGCCGCTGCTACGTGATTGAGTCTGAACCATGTTTTCGCAGCGTAACCAAAGGGACAAGCGCCGCAGTCGTCTGAAGAAAACCGGCATTAAAGACGAGAATATCGATCGCCAGATTTGGGTCATCCACTCTGCCATGGTGGATAAACTGCTGGCCCAGCCCGAACTTGCCGAACCTTTATTTGATGTACTTAAGGCAAGACTGGAGCAAGGTAAACTCGGCTATGGCGCCTGGCTCACCTGGCATAGCTTGCTGGAGCACATTGATGATGCAGATGCCTTTCGTCAGGGCGTGCTGGACGATACTCCCAGAATGCGAAAATTACGCCGTGCCACGCCGCTGGTTGGCATACTCACCGAACAAGAACGCCAGCAGGCATTGATGGCGGATGCCTGTGGTGAAACCCATATCGATACCTTGTTTTAATCTCATTAAAGCGGCACTGAACCATTACTTCAGTAACTGAACCGTTAACCTTGTCCCCTTTTGCTCCGAAGACACAAAATCAATCGTGCCACCCTGAATTTCAGTCATCAGTTTTGATGCATAGGTTCCGATACCGCTACCGTCCCGCTTGCCATAGCTGACATACTTATCAAAGAAGGTATCCAGGATTTCGTCTGGGACTGCCCCCATATTGCTAATTGATATCATTCGGTATTTAACCGACTCTTCCAAATCGATTTTCACTGCTGAGCCCCTGGGGGCGGCTTCCAACGCATTCTTGATTAAGTTAGTCATAATCGATACGGTTAATTTTTCTTCGCCATTCACCATGCCAGCTTTGCCAACGTCAAAATGCACTTCAAGGCGCTTGTTCTTGATCGTGGTTTGAAAGCTCTCAATCACCTGCAAAATAACCGCATTCATATCAAATAGCTGAGGATTCAATTGATAAGTACCCTCTTCAATTTTTGCCAGGGTCAGCATATCGTCCACCATCTGATACAAGCGTGCCGTTGAGTGACGAATGGACCCTGACATCTGTTTCACCTTTGCCGTGTCAGATGGATAACGCTCAAGAAAATCCAACGATTTGAAGATTTCTTCCATGGGTTGCTTCAAATCATTTTTCATAATGCGATCAAATTCATCCTTCAGCCGAGTGATTTCCATCAAAGTATCAACTTGCTCCCGCATCAGTTTTTGAGATCGAATAGCAGCCGCCTGAGCATTGACTCTGGCGCGCACAATTTCCGAAGAAAACGGCTTAGTAATATAATCTACGGCGCCTAAATTAAGGCCTTCGACCACATCTTTAATTTGATCCATAGCAGAGATAAACATCACCGTTATATGCTGAATTTTTGGGTGGCTTTTCAGACGCTTGATCACCTCAAAGCCATCCATGTTTGGCATCATTATGTCGAGTAAAATAAGATCTGGCGGCAGCTCTCCCAGACACAGATTAAGAGCACTTTCTCCATCAGTCGTCGCACGCACCTTGTAATCGGACTTGAGTAGTTCAGAGATAATCTGAATATTGGCAGGCTCATCATCGACAACCAATACCTGCAGATTTTCTTTGTCTTTAGGCTGTTGCTTTCCCGCAGGTTTAAGCAGTGCTGCAGTATTTTTAACCGGAAACTCTATCGCTCTTTTAATTCTCTCGATCAGAATTTTGGCTGAAAATGGTTTAACCACATACTCGGACACACCATTTTTAATCGCCCGAATCACCTCTGTTTGCTCTATGGTTGAGGACATCATCACAAAGGGTAACTTAGTAGATTTAGGGTCCAATCTAATTTTACGCAGTAGTTCGATCCCATCGAGTTTCGGCAATTGCCATTCTGATAGCACTACATCAATTTTATGCACACTGAGTATATTCAAGGCTTCAATACCAGTGCTGGCATGAAAAACCTTTTTAAATCCGGCATCAACAAGCATCGCCATCACTGTCATGCGAATGTTATCAACATTATCCACGACGAGCGCCGTCATAGTTTTATATGACGTGGGAGTAGCCTTGAAAGGCTCTAGCGAATCCAGTGAAGACGTTTTCATACCCAGGGGGTCTCCTCAGTTATGACAATCGAGTATTCAGTTCGGTTAACGTTAATTTAGCTGCAGCGAAATCAAACCGGTTCAATTCATTGAGTAATTGCTTCACCAACGCTGCATGTTCTGATGTACCCAACATATCCTGCAGTTGCTCAGCTTTATCAATAGCATCGGTATCATATTCATCCACGGCAAGCTCCAGAACAGTAAGCAATTGCAGAAGTACCTCTGGATCGAACGGCTTTTCCTGCAGTTGCTCATTCTGTCCTAGCGCGAGTTCAATCCCCTTTTGCACGTTATCCAGTTCGCTAAACAAGCGCGTCATAGCCATATCTCTGTCACTTCCGCTTTCGCTCATTTCAAACAGGGCAGCTAATTCATATAATTTCATTGCACCGATACTGCCAGCCGTACCTTTGAGCGTATGCACTAGCATCTTAGCTTCGTTATCATCTGCTGCCTTTAAAGACGCCGTGAAATTGAGATTCCCCTCGCGAAATCTGCCAACCAATTTTCTATACAGCTTGCGATTACCCTGCATATTTAACAAGCCTTTGGCGACGTCAATACCGGCTATATCGGGCAAAAATGTATCTTCCTGCACTGGCTTGTAACCACTTGCTGAGGCTTGAGCTAACGCCTGAGCACCATTAGGTCTGATCCATTTCGCCATCACAATAAACATCTCATTGACGTCAATGGGTTTGGCGATATGGTCATTCATGCCAGCGTCCAACACCTTTTCTCTGTCTCCAGCCATTGCGTTAGCGGTCATGGCAATAATAGGTAAATGTTTATATTTCTCATACAGTCGAATTTGGCGGGTAGCGACATAACCATCCATCACTGGCATTTGACAATCCATTAGCACGCCGTCAAATTCTTTCTTTTCCAGCATATCGATTGCGTCTTTACCATTGACGGCTAATTCCACCTGAATATGATTCAGGCTCAGCAACTCCATGGCCAGTTCCTGATTCAGCTCATTATCTTCAACCAGAAGCACTCGTGCCCCATAGAGTTTTTCAACGGCCTCCTGAGCTAAATCCTGAGCCTTATTCGGTTTCGAGGTACCAACTATCTCTTTTCCCATTGCATGTAAAATACCGTCCAACATACTTGAAGGGGTGACAGGTTTGGTCAAAAAGCCACTAACATTCAGACCTTTAGCGGCGTTTTCGGCTTCTTCCCTACCATACGCAGTCACCATAATAATGGTCGGTACGTTTGATAAGTTAAGCACTCGTTGAATTTGCGCAGCGACTTCAATGCCGTCCATCCCCGGCATTTTCCAGTCCATCAACACCAGTTCATACGGATCAGATTGATCCGCTTCACTTAATCTTGATAAGGCCTGTTTGCCCGTTGCAGCCTGGTCAACCCGAAACCCAAACTGGGCCAGCATGTTGCTAAAAATATCTCTGGCGGTGCTATTATCGTCCACGACCAGAATACGCAATGCACCCAATTCAGCGATACGAGCTTTGCGTTTGGAAAGCTGACCTTTCTGTTTTTGAAACGTCACACTAAATTCAAAGCTACTGCCAACGCCTAATTCGCTGTTCACAGCGATGTCGCCGGCCATCATTTCGGTTAATTTCTTGCATATCGTCAGACCTAAGCCGGTTCCCCCATACTTTCTGGTGGTAGAAGAATCAGCCTGAGAAAATGACTGGAACAATCGTCCTTGTTGCTCGGTTGACATTCCTATACCGTTGTCTTTGACAATCGCGTGCAATATCACCTGTTCACTGGTTTCCTGCTCTGGCCAAATCCGCACCAGCACTTCGCCACCTGTTTCGGTAAATTTCACCGCATTATTACCCAGGTTAATAAGTATCTGTCCCAATCTTAGGGGGTCACCGATTAAGGCCAGCGGCATTTCAGGCGCAAGATCATAATGCAGCTCAATTCCCTTCTCTTCCGCCTTTAACCCCACCAAATTAGTCAAGTTATCCAAGACATCTTCTAATCGAAATGGCACTTGTTCAATCGTTAGTTTTCCGGCTTCAATCTTAGAAAAATCAAGAATATCGTTAATGATCCCGAGCAGGGATTCTGCACTGCGATGAACTTTGTCGATATAGTTGCGCTGCTTACGATTTAAGTCCGTCTGCAAAGCTAAATGGCTCATACCAATGATAGCATTCATAGGCGTACGAATTTCATGGGACATATTGGCCAAAAAGTCAGACTTGGCTTGATTCGCAGCGTCTGCAGCCGCTTTTGACTGTTGCAGCATTTGCTCAAACTGCTTGCGCTCAGTGATGTCCCGGGAAATACCCAATAAACCTATAATCTTACCCGATGCCGATTTAAGCGGCGTTTTCAATGTATCCAACAACACTTGATGACCATCGGGGTAGGTAACCCACTCTTCATTTCGACGAGCTTCCGCCTGCTCCAGCATTTTCAAATCCATTTTGCGAAAGCGCTCAGCATCTTCAGGCGCATAAATATCGTAGTCAGTTTTACCGATAAAATTGGCTTTTTCCCGCCCAGCGAAGGTCTCACAGGCGGCGTTAATATCCATGTAGACGCCATCTACATCTTTAGCGAAGATCAGGTCGGGAATATTGTCAAACAAGGTTTGAAGTAAGGCCTGCTTTTCTTCTATTTGCGCTTTTGCATCCAGCACTTTTTGTTCTGCCTGTCGCTGCAAAGTAACATCACGGATCCCGGCGACAACCAGCGTTTCACCATCAATATCAATAGGATTGAGGTTTATCTCAACTATCAGAAAGTCACCTTCTTTGGTCACACCACGAATATCGCGACGTGAGGACATATCCGCTGAACGAGGCGAGGTAATAAAACGATTGAAATGCTCAAGATGTATTGTGTGCAGCTCTTTTGGGATCAATAGACTTATTGACTCACCAATGACTTCTGATTTTTGATAATGAAATACGCGAGTTATTGCATCGTTAGTTTCCAAAATGATGCCCTGGTGATTGACGACTAACAGTGGCTCAGGCGTTGAATCCAATAAGGTTCTCGCCCTCTCCTTGCTTAAACTAAGGGCATATTCACTATTTTTCAGGTCGGTAATCTCAATCGCAGCTCCCCCTATCCCTACTACGCTGCCATGCTGATTTTCCATGGCAAACTTGTGGCAAAGATAGTAACGCCCTTCTGCATCTCCCTGACCCTGGTCTTCGTAAATCAGCGTTTTCCCCGTTGCTAATACTTCACGATCTTTCAGGGTAAAATGTTCCGCTATTTCTGTATCAAATAGGTCGCTGTCCTGTTTACCGAGCACATCCGCTTCGCTAAGCCCGGTAACCTCCTCCCATTTTCGATTGACCAGTTGATATCGTCTGTCCAGGTCTTTGAGAAAGGCTACCGCTGGCAGGTTATCTAAAAAGTCTTTAGTCTGTTTCTGCGCGCTACGCACAGCCTCAATGGCATTGCGCCGTTCCGTAATATCCGCAATATTGCCAACTACCGCAATCAACGCTTCATCGTCATACAAAGGTTCGCCCGTTGTGCGTACCCATATTTCCTGGCCCTGACGTCCAATGAATCGTCCTTCAATATCAAAAGTGGTGCCCTCCTCTATACAGGCACGATATGCCATCGTTACTCGTTCACGCATATCATCCTGATAACAGGACACGGTAAGCTGCAATAGATCATGTTCAACACTCGGCTTAACCTGATGGATTTTGTAACATTCATCCGACCAATAGAATGTTTGCCGGGCCAGGTCGTATTCCCAACCTCCAATTTTCGCCATCGACTGGCTGCGGTTTAACAGCGTCTGACTTCTGGCAAGCGCAACTTCTTTACGCCTGACTTCGCCAATATCACGCAATATACAGACAATTGCAGGCTTATCCTGATTCACAATGGGGACCAGGGTGACTGCAGCCAACCATTCCTTCTCCCCCCGTTTATGCGTCCATTCAAACTCCTTTACTCTGGATTCTGAGAACATATGCCGCATATTTTGCCTGGCAATTTGCTCTGAATCTTCACCTGATGGCTGTTTACTGGGTGACAGGCGCGGATCATGGGGCATTAGGCCCATCAATTCCTCTTCACATTCAAAGCCGAGTAAGTTTAAGAGTGCTGGATTCGCTTTGATAAAGCCTGATTCATCCAGCATGCCTACGCCATCGGTCAAATTTTGAAAAATACTGTCGATCTGTTTTTGTTGCTGCAAGGGTTCGGTCATATCGACAGCCAGACCTATTACCCCTTGTGGCTCACCACCGACCTCAAACGAAGTACGCATATATAACAGGTGATGCAATAAACCGTCCTGATAAAGCACATCGATACTATTATTGCTGCTTCCACCACGTTTAAGCAGTTGTTTATCCTCTTCAAAAAACAAATGCTTCACCGAATCTGGTAAGAAGTGAGTATCCAGCAAAGATTTCCCCTCAATATCTTTTCTGTCGATATTAAATGCAGTTTCAAACGCATGATTAACCGCTTTAATATCCAGATTCTTGTCTTTGACCACGATAGGATTGGGCATAGCATCGATAAGCGCTTCCTGATATGCCAGCAAATGGGTCATTTGATCCTGACGCTTCAACGCGTTTCTAAAATACAGCGCGATTAAACCGGCCAGAATTAGTGTAATAAGGGGAAGCGGTAACACTTGTGTTATATGGGTTGCATAAGCATCAGAATTAGCCGCGATCATCTTCAAATTAAACGTGCGACCTCCAAACTCGATCGATTGGGAATAACTTAAACGTCCATTATGCTTAATCTCATTCAGTGATAGGTTGTTCGCTTTAATTGCACTATGTTGATAAACCAGTGCGTTATCCCGCTCGGGATCGAGAAACAGGATATGGCTATCTTCCGCAGCTGTTTGGTTGCCTAGCGACACATCAAACATTTCATCAATACCGATCACTAGCATGGCATAACCAAGCAAATGCGCGGTGCGAATTGAAAGTAAATCTGAATCAAGGTAGTCGTCATAAACAGGCAAAAATGCCAAAAGCACATTCTTTTCGAAGTGGGCAAAATTAAAACTCGCAGATAGAGCCGGTGCATCTGAAGCCAGAGCAAGATGCATGGCCTTTTGCATGGCCGGAATGCTTGCAACGTCCAACCCAAGCATAAACTCGTTATTTAGCAGCGGTTCGCTGAATTGCACGGGGAAATAGGTCCGCTCCGGAGATGATGCTGGATTGATCGCCTGCCCCTCAGCATCACGGATAATTGAAGGGTAAGACGACACATCCTCAGGCTCGATAGCTTTTAAAAAGCTAATCGAAAGTAAGCCCCGATGGGTTTTTAAGGGGCGTCTAACCAGATTTCTAAACTCCGCAGAATGAACTAATTTTGCGGCGTGAAAGCCAGTCTGAATCAAATAAAGATTTTCAATATAAAGACCAAGGGCTGATTCAACGTTGTTAATTACCCGCTGAGCATTTTCATCATAGCGATATTCAATTTCCGCCTGGAGTTTTTGCTCTTCTGACTGCATAAAATAAAAGGCCAGCACAAACCCCAAATAAATACTGGCATAGATGGCAATCTTACTTTGCTTGCGTTTGTTCGCTTGTTTTAGCTGAGTAATTGCATAGCAGACTATGATGGTTAACGATAATCCAAATAACGTAATCGCTTCCGCAGCATAGGTCGTGGTGAAAACCGGATCATGCTGATTTACGTTAGCGGAACTGAAACTCACGGCTACACCAAACATGATACTCACTGCCGCACCGGTTATGGCGATAGGCACCACAAGCCACTGAACGTTCGTCCGCTCAATCCGGGAAAAATATCGTGCTTTATAAGCAAGTAAAGTACTACCAATCAAAATAAAGCCAATCGCTGTGTGCGCAGCCATCTGAGTTAACTTACCCCAGCCATAGGCATTTTTAACGTCGGCAAGATATCCGATAAATGCTACCGCGCCGAGGGACAAAATTAATGCATCTACGCTAGGTGAAACGCGCCTATTACGGGAGGTTGAGGATAATAAGAGTGCTACCCCGGTAAGAAAGAAACAGAGCGCTGTATTGGGTGCCATTCTGCCTGGGTACAATAAACCTTCCTGACCCAGGTAGTGATGCATAAACACTTCATCAATACCAAAGCTTATACCCAATAAATACTGCATGAGGGTTCCGCTCCCCAGTACTAGTACCAATATTGCCAGCCCTTGTGAAACCCGCACTTTATCGCCTTGCAGACTGATTAAACCTAATCCTGACAAGACAAATCCCAACGCAGTATTGAATTGCATTGGAGTAAAGGTTGGATTCACCTGAACCAGTGTTGCGCTGCCAATATACCAGCCAAGAATAACCGTAGCCCCTAGCATGGTGATCCCTATCGACAGCCACCAAATACAAGCCTTCAACCATGACCCTGTAGACATATGTATTCCTTACCCGACAACTTTATTCCTCTGCATCCCGATACATATTCTGGGTTTCACGTATACGAGGTAAACAATTAATGAAAGGAGGTATTAAGGCAGGATCAAAATGCTCCCCCGCCTCTTTTTGTAACAATGCCACAGCTTCTTCTTCGCTCCAGGCTCGCTTATATGGTCGTTCACTGGTTAAAGCATCAAACACATCAGCAATTGCGACAATTCGCCCACTTAACGGGATATCATCTCCTCTAAGACCATGTGGATATCCCTTGCCATTCCATTTTTCGTGGTGAGTAATTGCCACCTCTTTGGCCATTTGCAGTAATGGCGAAGCATGTTCACCGAGAATTTCGGCACCATACAAAGCATGTTTTTGCATGATTTCCCACTCATCAGGATCTAATTTCCCAGGCTTGAGTAGAATACGGTCCGGAATACCTATTTTGCCAATATCGTGCATAGGAGCCGCATTAAAAAGTAGATCACACCACTCGTCAGACTGGCCAATTTCCTCGGCTAAATAACGAGAAAACCAGCTCATACGAACAACATGCATTCCGGTTTCATTATCTTTAAACTCTGCGGCTCGTCCTAACCGACGGATAATCTCGTAACGGGTTTGAATCAGCTCCTGCGTGCGCTCCTGAACTAGTTTTTCAAGGTGTCTGGCTTGATCATAAATAACCAGCTGACTTTTGACTCTCGCTTTCACCAGCGGTGGGCTGATGGGTTTAGTGATGTAATCCACTGCCCCCAGACTAAACCCATATTTCTCATCTTCGACATCCGATTTTGCGGTAACAAAAATAATGGGGATCCCAGCAGTTATCGGATCTCGCTTTAAGGCTTTACAAACTTCATACCCATCCATCTGGGGCATCATCACATCAAGTAAAATGATATCGGGTTTGTCAGTCGCACTGGCTATTTGTAGAGCAAGCGGGCCATTTAATGCCGCTTTTATTCGGTAGTCTTGCTTTAGAACCTCACTCAGAAGCGCGATGTTATCCGGTGTGTCATCCACAACCAAGACCGTAGGTTTATGAGTATCTGGCATACAGTGGATTCCTTAAATGTATTGCCATTCCGGTTATCTACCGGACAATTTGGGCGGTTACAAACCTCACAATAGACAAAGCATACATATAGAGATATCTGTACTACAGCAATCGCAAGTGATTAATATTTAATCACAAAGTATGATTTCGGCAGGTATCATAAATAAGATTAGCAGCCTTTCCGGCGATTGAAAGGCTGCCTGAAAATGGTATTAATTTTACTCTGTATAAGTGATATCAAAACGGGCCTGAGTGCCACTGATAGTCACGTTATCAATTCTGACATCAAAGATTTCAAAACTTTCACCAGGCTTTAATGCGTAATCGTGATCAGTTAAATCTTCATTTGGATCAAGTAGGGTAGATGTTGTGAGTGTTTTATATACCTCGATGTTTCGTTCACCTGTATAACGGATCTGAACTCCCTCTAAATTGCCGTTTAAGTTAGGGTGCGTAAGGCTCTCTGAGTAACTTGCACCATTATAGTAGCTCACATAAAGCCAACCGCTATTCACTTTAATTTTCGCAAACACTTTCCCTGATTCTGCGAAGGCCTGCTCGATCACAACATCACTGACAGACTCGGAATAGGTAAGAATTTCGTTGCTATTCACCCACCCTAGATATTCTTTTGTAGAAGGTGCCAGATCAGTGCTGTATGACGAACGCCCCATTACACTGAACCAGTCTCCATATCCAAAGTTTGAATAATTATCGCCCTGTAACGTGGTGTCCAAAGAGGAGAAGTCAACACTGGTATAATAGTCCAGACCACAGTCGTGGGTTCCCACACCTAATGCGTGAATAATCTCATGCACGGTTTGTTGCTCAAACTCGGTGAGTTGGATCTGTGCACCAGTGAAATAATCAGCTTGTACCTCCTCATCAAAATCTGGGTAACGCATCAGTTGAGACTGGTTAAAGTCTGTTGCTCCTGAAACTAGAAATGTTTTGTCTTCCACTGCTGCACCGCCTTGGGTGACCCCAACGGATGCCTCTAACACACTCTGAAAACCACCACTGTTATGATCAGTATCATAGATCTGGAAAACAATCGCATTGAAACTATCTACATCATAGTCTTCAGGGATATCGATATATTTCAATGCAATTTCACCTGACGCCTTTTCAGCACATGGGTTTCCCTGGGTAATAGTTTCAGCAAAGCGAGTATCTAACGCTTCAATTTCATAACCATAGAACGATTGGTAAGTGTCCTTTTCGGCTGCAAATATTGCTTCTGCATCTGCCAAAATGTCAGCCACCACACAGACGTCATCATAATCAGGATCGGTATTTTGAAACGCCTTGGCTAAAAAGGTAGATGTTTCAGCCCATGCTTTAATATTTGTCAGACTTTGGTCAATACTACCAATGAATGCCAAGGTAAAATCGGCTTCCTGTCTATCGTGACTTAGCTCACCAATAAATTCGGCCATTTGTGCATAAGATGCGGTTACATCCGCCTGATTTATTGATGAAGTCGTATCAGAAAATGAGGTCACGACAACTAAGATTTTGCCCTCAATCTGGCCATTTGGCTGGGTAAGAGTGATATTAAAAGGCCCAACGCGCTGCTCTTCGTCACCTTTAGTTGCAATGATTTCAATATCAAAGAAGCGACTTTCACCAATAGAGTCCAATGCCGCTTCGCCACTTAATTCTCCCGAGGTCGAGTTAAAGGTCGCCCATTCCGGCTTATTATTAATGCTATAACTGACACCAGATTGTCCATTCCAATTCTGGAAATCCGGACGATAGTGGTAGGCCGCGCCTTCAATGGCATACACAACGGGTTCACTGTCATAAGATACTGCAGTAGGCTCCACAGTAATATCAATGCTATCTGTTGCGGTTAAGCCATCATCATCAGTGACTGTGACAGAAAATGTTAAGGATTGAGACGTTTCACTATCCGGTGCAGTAAAACTGGCAACCGCCTGATCCGAATTAGTTAATGTTACGCTGGTTCCGGCAGTCTGTTGCCAAAGATAAGAAATAATCTCCCCATCGAGATCATTAGCTGAAGCAGACAGGGTCACTGAATCACCACTTATAGCACTTTGATCAGCACCCGCATTGATACTCGGTGAACTAAGCTCTGGCTGCACCGTAATTATGACAGTATCACTGCTTGTGGCGTTGTCGTCGTCCGTCGCGCTAAGTTGAAATGTCAGTGTTAATTCAACACCAGTGATTGGTGCAGTAAAGCTAGCAGAAGCGCTTTCAGCATTTTCCAGACTGACTTCTTCGCCGCTAATTTGTTGCCACAGATAAACCGCGATAGTGCCATCAGAGTCTGTTGCTGTACCACTTAATATGACACTTTGACCACTCAGAACAGATTTATCATCGCCAGCATTCACTCTGGGCGAGGAATTGGAGAGACTTTGACCACTATTTGAATTTGAACCAGAGCCGCTACCGCCACCACAGCCCTGCAGAATAGAAACGGCAAAGATAATTAATAAAATTGAGTATCGTTTGAAGTACATATATCACCTACATTGTCGGTGCTCTAACGGTTTTTATAACCATCCTTAAAATGAGCATGTCGAATTAGTTAACATGTTTACATAAATAGATTGATTATTAATTAACCAGAAGTATAGTTGTGACGTATGAGTTCTTATAACTTAGTATGAATCCCCAGATAGGTAAACTAACCTATCAAGCAAGTTTTTAACCGATATATCAGGAACTGAATTTGGCGAAAAACTTGCCTAGATATACTCAAATAAATATCACTGACTATCGGCAGAAATAATATGCACATCCCGCTGTGGGAACGGAATTTCATAGCCTTCCCGGGTTAGGGCTTCATTGATCAGGGTATTGATATCATGGGTAACGGGTAAACGTTTTGACGGCGTTTCGACAAATACGCGTAATTCAAAATCCAGCGAACTTTCGCCATGATTGGTAAAAAATACACTGGGGGCCGGAAGTTTCAGCACATCCGGATGCCCCTCCAGCACGCTTAAAAGCAGATCGCGGACCTTGCGAATATCAGAACCATACGCCACGCCAATATTAATCACTACCCGGGTAATGGCATTGCCCAGCGTCCAGTTGATAACGTTTTCAGTGATGACCGATTTATTCGGCAGTAACACCTCGCGATTATCGAAATCGGTAATGGTAGTAGCGCGGATTTTAATATTCGAAACGGTGCCGCTTAAACTGCCAATCGTAACGGTATCCCCTACTCGTATTGGACGCTCGAACAGAATAATGAGCCCCGAGACGAAATTAGCCACAATCTCCTGTAAACCAAAGCCAAGACCAACGCCCAGAGCCGCCACTATCCATTGGAGTTTAGACCAGTCAATTCCCAGCTGACTTAAGCCAAATACAAGGGTGCTTCCGGCAATCACATAGCCAACGATGGTGACAGCCGCATATCGTGCGCCGGGGTCCATACTGACCTTTTCAAAGTAACTTAGCTCAAGCAATCCTTTTGAGTTTTTAGCGGCGATGAATCCGATAATAAATAGCGCCAGCGAAAACAGGATATTTAGCAGTGTTACCGGGTCTGTTACTTCGATTCCGTCAACCGTACCGTGTTTTTGCCACAATACAATTTCATTCACGACGCCTAGTGCAGGCAATAAAGGCAACCAAATAAACCACAAACAAACCAATACTAAAGTGCCAGCACTCCATCGTCCCGCTTTGGCCATTTTACGCGAGACTTCATTTTTATCCGGCAGGCTTTCTGCCTTTGGCAAGGGCGCACCCTCTCCGCGATCTGCACCGACGATTTGCTTTAACTGGGCTTTTTCCTGGCGTACGGCAATGACTTTGCGCAATTGATAACGTCGAAATGCCACATCAAACATGCGCAGTAAGATGCCATATCCCACAGCTACCAAAATCAGTATCACACCAGATTGAAATAACTTCGTTTGTAACTGCACGGCAGTATCAAAAAAGCCAAACAACGGTAACGCTCCTGCCAACAGCGGCGCGGTCACCATGATCACCAGAGCGACTTTGGGTAACAGAGCCGTCGATGCTTCATGGCTTATGGTGGCGGCGATACCGGTTTTAGGCCGGAAGAAGGCAAAACTAAAACCAGCCAGCCCCACAGACATCACCATGAAGGCCAGAATCGCAATGCCATAGCGCAACTCCACCACATCGCTGGCCATGGCTGATGTAAATACAAACGTCGCAATGCCCTGGTACCAAACAAAAAAGGTCAACAAATGTCCCAGTTGTTTGCGGGCAATATTACTCCAGCCAAAATGGGCTGAAAATATACCGTTTTCGCGACACAAAGATCGGAAGAATAATAACGTCAGACTCAGGCTGCACAGGGCCACTAATGCCAGTGCAATGGAGGTAGAAAACGTCTCGTTATCCGCTCCCATTAGTAACAAAAGAGCTAAAGAGCCAATAAGCACAGGTAAGGGCAGCGCCAGAATCAGTGTTTCCAGCAAGGCCAGTGGTGTCGCCCAGTAGGTATCACTATTCACCTTACCAATGCGGGTTTTAATCCGTTTCAGTGAGGCTTTCAGAGGGCGGCGTGACCAGCAACAGCCTAAAAATACCAATAACATGCCCAGCGCAAATACAGGTGCTCTGACAATGCCCTGGCGCAAGGTTTCAGCCAATTTTCCCCAGGCTGTAGCATTGGCATACCAGCCAATACTGACGCCAAGATTATGTAAATAATTGTCCGATAAACGACTGTAGGACGGCAACCACACCAACCGCCTGTCCAGTAACGTTTTTAATTCGACGGTTTTTGTATTGACTTCACTGATAAGCGACTTTTCATCTGCCAGCTTATCAATCATCGCATTACCCGCATCCGTCAATCGATTCAAGAGTCGACTTTGTTGGTCGACCAGCGCCTTCAACTGACGCTGCTGGGCGGCGGTTGGCTGGCCCGTTTCGCCCTGCTCATTTGCGCCCGCTGCTACAGAAGCCAAATAATCATTAGTGTTAATAGTGCGTAGCTTTTCCTGCCACAAAATAAGATTCAGCTGATATTGCACTGAGGCTTCATCAATATCCTTTAACCTGGATGCAAGATGCCGTTCCTCTGGCAATCCTACCCGCAAACGTCTGAGTAACACGGCTAACTCATCGGTGATATGGCCTGTGGCCAATACTCGCTCTACGGTTTGTGCGGATTGCTGGACACTACTACGTTGCTGGGAAAGACGTCCGATGTTGTTGGCAAGTTCAGGCTCATCAATTGCGATTTGATGAAACTGCTTTGCCAATGTCAGGTTTTCTTTGGTGATATCACTAAATAACGCCAGCTCGCCAAACTGAGCCCCCGCTTGTTCTGCCTCTTCCAGCATCTGAATGGCCATGCCGGACTGACTTTTGGCCAACGCGGCCTGAATAAGGTCAATTTTCTTTTGATAACTGGCTAACTGCGCACTGGCGAGTGCTATTTGCCCTTCAACCAGAGACTGACGTGCCGGTACCGTCGAGATTTCACCTTCAAGTAATTTAATGTTGGCTTGCTGACTCAACAACTTAGCTTGCAGCGCCAATCGAGTGCTGGTCTGGTTGAGGTCACTTTCCGCCGTGACCTGATGATTCAAAGCCTGATTAGTTGCATCTGTCTGCGCACGAATGTCATTTAATTCCTGCGAAATATCTGCATGACGGGTATTGAGGTGCGTTTGCTGATTAAGCAACGCATCAAGGGAAGATTGCACACCACTTTGTTCAGACTGAAGCAGTAACAATGAATTTGACAGCGCGTCCGTTGAGAGGCTTTTATCAATCTCGACAGACCTTGCTTTGAGCGCTTCTGTTTGCGCCGCCAATTCCGCCAGTTTAGTGCCAGCTTGCTTTACCTGCTGCTGATATTGGATCAACTGGGCATCATAGTCTTTTTGCTCGGCCAGACTCTGCTGGGCAAACTCTATTTGTTCCGTAATGGCCGCTTTTGCCTCTGGTGACAGGCTTTGCGATTGCAGTTGCTGATTGAGAGAATCCAGAGCCTGTTGTATGTCTGCCATTTTGGCTTGACTAAACGCGCGTGGCGTCAGACCAAGAAAAATCACCAAACAGCAACTCAAGCATACACTGCGCAAATTCAACATACGTCCTTTCCTAAAGCCAGCCGGAAACTGAATGGTCACAGCAGCGCACACAAGGCATGCTTATTACCTTTCCATTCACTTTGGCTACTCTAGCAGAGAAATATACCGGCTGAAGCAGAAAGCATAAAAAACTTAAAAATTTCAGGCGCCTGGAAGGATATTAAAGAATAGCTATACACTGAACTGGTGGATGAAATCGCTGCCCGCTTTTCGACCCATAGAATAGCCCGCTCTCAATTTACGATCATCACGAGTGGTTCTTCCCACAGAGAATTCGCTGGGCGGCGCGATGATGCGAATACGGCAATCAGCTGGCGGATTTTGAATAAATTCCAGCGCCTGATTATAACGCTGATAACGCGATTTAAGCTGAGACTGTAATGCCGGATATTGTGCAAATAAGCGGTCAATTAGCCACGGCATAGACGAAGGCTTTTTCCTGAATCCAACAGCTTTTGATAGCACAACCGTGATATCTCTGGCCCCCATTTCATAGGCTTTGATAACCGGAATAGAGTCAGCCACACCGCCATCGGTTTTTCCCTTTCCATCTAACTCAGGAAACGACCGATAAGCCAACGGCACCGCACAGGATGCTTTTAAAAGTTGCTCAAGATTTCCGGCATTGGCAAGCACATAATTAGCTTCGCCGGTTTGAATGTCTGTGGTAACAACATAGAGCGGAACAGTTTGTTTCGAGAAGGTATTAAGATCGAGTCTGATTTCATTGATGGTGATCTGCCATAGCCAATCCAAATCAATATAATGTTTACCGCGCAGGTAATTAGTCAGACTGATAAATTCAGGACGACAGGAATAATCAGTGATCACACGATAGTTTCGACCTTGCTGACCAGCTAACCAGGCCGCCAGATTTGTGGAACCGGCAGACACCCCCAGACAAACGTTGTACGGGGAAAAACCAAACTGCAAAAAAGAATCGAGCACACCGGCGGAAAAGATACCACGCATAGCACCGCCTTCGACCACCAGGGCTTTAGCGCCCAAAAACGGATTATTCGCAGTGGATTCTATTTGATGTGAGGAAGGAAGGGTTGCAACGCAATCTACCTGAACACCCATGTTCGCCCCGGATAAAAAGCGCGAAACTAGCATAGGCCCTTTGCCTGATGCAAGGCCCAACGCGTAAAGGAATGCCGCAAAGCCACCCGAAGATGACTAAGCGGCACTGCTAACAGAACTTAGTTATATCCAAGTACCGCCATATCATCGCGCTCATAGTTGAGCGGCGAGTTTGGCTCGATCTTGTGCTTATTGGCTTCAACCATTGCGTGATGGTGGTTAAAACGTTGAATTTCTCTGAACGTCACTGTGACCTCGTTGTCCTGGCAAGGGACGATTGTCGCCTGAGGTGCTGTTTTCATGATGTTTCTCACTTTCTTGGGGCTGTCTGCTAAAGCGTTCTGTTCGGATGTCTCAAACCATCGTTTTGATCTACATCCCGTTAACAATATAAATAAATCATATTGTATTACTAATAGTCAGTCTAGTAATTTATTGCTGCAATACAATAATTTTTTACGATTTTTTGAAATTGTCCAAATGGTCAGAGCAGATAACTTAAAATTGCCAGTTAGCCAATATGGGTAAAAGGCCTGAAAGAATCTGCCCCCCATTGCCCCATATTCCTTAGTTGTATCCGAGAACAGCAATTCCGTCCTCTTCATGCCCTAATGTCTTGTAATGTGATAATTGTTGTTGCTTAGTTTGCTGAATCTTGCCTTTAATGGCCATGATATTCGCACATGAACTAAATTTATCTTTTTGTTTTTCAAATGAATTTTTCAAATTAACAACAGGTTTCATCACAGGTTCTCAATTAACAAGGGTAAAGCAAGAAAATCGAATTAAACACCTGACTATTCAGGCTTTTGACTATCGTACAATGTTTAATCGACCTTGTAACCACCCCAAATAGTCATTTTGTATAGCTTTGCATAACCTATACCTCACCATACAAGCAAAAAGAAACCATCAAAAGGTCGAATGCACCACACAAATGATTATAAATAGCTTTTTAGACTATTAAAAAATCAATAATTAACAACAATGCCTTTGGTTGCAGGGATTTAGACTGAAGGCCGGACCAGATAAAAATTTTTAATTTTTTCCAACACCCAAATTGTAAACAAATTGTTTACACACGGATTTCAGCACCAGACTGAAGGAGATGAAACAAGTGCCAATACTCTCCTCCTGACCCTGTCGATGCATCTCAATAGACTGTAAGCCTATGAATTTATTTAATTTAGTATTCTATGACTAATAATGTCTGAGCGCATCTGAGCAGATTAAAGAGATGCTGCTATCGGTCATCCTGCGAATGTTACTCACTAGCGCATAGTGCAGTGCATAGTTCATTTAAGCGAACTGAACTTGCTGTAACTTGAATAGAAAGTAGAGATTTGAGCGTTCTGCTTGCTACTAAGGCATGTAAATGCTGTAGCCGAAGAGATTATTAAGATGCCGCGAGGTGAGACAAATCACCTCGCCGAGAATTGCAAAATACGTTGTCAGCCTAAAGCTGTTGGTGAGGCGTTAGGCAATATGACTTCAACACTGTGGCCAGACGAACCAGGCTGATTTGTGTATTTCCAACCCAGTCGGCGTGTCAGCTTTTCCGTTAGGGCAAGACCGAGACCAAAGCCCAGTTCCTGCTGTTCTGCCTCACTACTCTCGTCATCATGGTTAGTGATAAGCACTCTATTGCCCATTTGCTGAATATTCACCCAGCCAGACTGAGTATGCTGAAATGCATTCCGGATCAGGTTATTCAACACAATTCGGCACGCGGTTTCGCTCACTGTCACTGTGGCGACATGACAGTCCATATGCAAGGCAAGGCGTTTACCTTTGATTAGATAACGTAAATCCTCTGCCAATTGCTCCAATAGCTGGTCCAGTCTCACCTCTCTGGTGGCCGGTGCGGATTCATGTTCACGGCTCAGCCAAAGCAGTGTTTCGGTCAAATCACTCATAGTTACGCCAGCATTGGTGATCCGTTGGATCACAGCTTGCTGTTTTGACGTGGCATCAGGCAATAATTTATTTAATAGTTCGGTATTAGAACGCACTACCGCGATTGGAGTGCGTAATTCGTGACTGGCGTGGCGCAGAAAGTCTTGCTCTCTTGCTAGTCCTTCCTGAACCGAAGATAAACTCTGGCGAATCAGCTCCGCTAACGCATTTAGTTCAGAGTATCGAAAATCCGGTGCCGGGTTTGCCAATCGTTCTGGCGATAACTCCCGAGCCCACTGCCTCAAGCGCTCAATCGGGCTGGCGATATGCTTTAACAGCAATAGCAATAATGCCCAGCAAACAGCAATGCACAATAAACCAAACACTAACGCCTGTACGATACGATTATGCCAAATAGAACGATGTTCATCTTCTTTTGGTGCGGGTCCAAAAGACTTCACAAGATAACGAATTTGGCCATCACTTCGCTTCACCTTCATAGCCAAATGGCCTTCCGTTGGACGCGTGAACCAATTCTCCTGACGAACAAATTTCTTCAGTACCCCAAATTGTTCAGGCGGGCCATCAAAGTGCTGGGTAAGGTCGGTAGGCATGTCTTGCCAGCGTCGACTGACTTTTACGTCCAGTAGTTCATGTACCCGACCGTCTTCAACATCAACAGAGTTGGCCATATCCTGCATGGTTCCACGCATGACTGCATCCATTCCATCCAGAAAGTTATTTACCGATACCACACTGAATCCTGCAACCAGAGCTGTCATCAGAAACAATACGCCAGCCAGAAAATACAAACGCAGACTTAATCGTAATTTCACCCGAATCTTTCCTCGTTATCGCGACTGTCTAGCGCGTTCCTTGTTCTCTTAATACAAACCCCACGCCCGCCAGTGTGTGTAACAAGGCAATATCGGCGTCAGTATCAATGGCTTTGCGCAAATTGAATATATGCACTTTAAGATTATTGCTATCGGGCTGTTCGTCGCCCCACACAGCCTCGAGCAAGGCTTCCCGGCTTACCGGCTGAGGGCTGGCCCGCATCAGCACTTCCAGTATTTTCAATCCAGTCGGCGAAAGTTTAAGGCCACGCTCGCCACGCTTAGCGGCTCTGCTTTGCAGGTCTAACTGCAAATTTTCCACCTGTAGCAAGCTCACCTGACCGCTGCGCCGCTTTGCAAGCGCCTTGACCCTGACGGTGAGTTCTTCCAGAGCAAACGGCTTGACCAGATAATCATCCGCACCGTGTTCAAAACCAGATACTTTATCTTCCAGAGTATCGCGTGCGGTCAGCATAATCACCGGCACATCAACCCCAAGCTCTCGCGCCTGCCGGCAAAGACTCAGGCCGTCCAGACGTGGTAGATTCAAATCCAGAATCAGCACGTCGTAACGGTGTGACGTCAACAGGTTTAACCCGGCAACGCCGTTGGCAGCGTGGTCACAGCGGATATCTTCAAGTTCAAGGTAATCCACGACCGTCGCAGCCAAATCAATATCGTCTTCTACCAGCAATACGCTTAGCATATTGGCTCCTGTTGGACCTGTTGTCCGCGTACTCGCTTAAACAGATTATTTAAGCCCTGTTTACATTCTGCCTGAATCAACAATAAAGCAGGGATCAGTAACAAGGTAATAAAAGTGGCAAACAAGATACCATAGCCAAGAGAAGCCGCAGCAGGAATTAAGAACTGAGCCTGATGCGAGGTTTCGCCCAAAATCGGCACCAACCCAGCGTAAGTCGTAAAGGATGTTAATAGCACCGCACGCAAGCGACTGGTGCAGGCGGTTGAAATTGCCTCACCCACTTCCATACCTTCTTCACGCAGTTCATTGTAGGTTGAAACCAGCAACAGACTGTCATTTACCACAACGCCACTTAACGCCAGTATGCCATTCATCGATAGGATGCTGAGGGTTAAATCGTTCCACCAGTGGCCTAAAATTGCGCCCACCACACCAAAGGGGATCGCCGTCATAATGATCACGGGCTGGATGTAAGATTTCAGCGGTACCGCCAACAGCACATAAATACTCAGCAGCGCCAGCACAAACATGCCACTCATGGAACTGGTGGTTTCAGCCTGCTGTTCGGCTTCACCGGCAAAGTGTACTTTCAGGCCTGGATAACTGGCTTCCAACTGTGGGATCAGATTACGTTTAAGATCATCCACCAATTCATTCGACGAGATTTGATCTTTATCTACAGCAGCGCTGATATACACAGCACGTAAACCATCGATTCGGGTAATTTCATCAGGCTGATAATCGCTAATAATGTTAGCAACCGTATTCAGTGGCACCACCGTACCATCTTCCAAACGCACATTCGCTACCATTACATCAGCTAACGTTTTGCGGGCGTTTTCCGGGTATCGTACACGCACTTTCACTTCGTCTTTATCTCGCTGAAAACGCTGTACCACTTCGCCACCAAACAAACGCAAAATTTGTGCAGATAATTCGGCCGTATCCATGCCCAAAGCACGTCCCTGTTCACTTAATTCAAACCGTAATGCTGGCTGGCCTTTACTCAGGTTGTCATTAATACCGCTGACACCGGCAATGGCCGCCAGCGCCTGTTTAAACTCTTTACCGGCAGTCATCACCGTTTGTTCGTCCATGGCGCGCAGTTCAACTTTAAAGCTGTCGACCATTTCACGGCTGGAAAGGATCCGCAGCTTTTTCACGCCTTCAGGGCTGCCTGCCAGTGATTTCCAGACATGTGCAAATTCGGTAGTGGTATAAGGAGCACTTTTTACCAGCTCCACTTCGGCCGAACCAGACTGATCCGCAGAAGCCACCAGCTGCAGACTCTTAATCGCACTGTCTCCATTATCTTCGGCATTGCGTAGCTGACGATCAGCCTGCATAGCGGTTAGCTCAAGCCAATCTAAATTCGCATTGGTTTGACCAAAGCTGGCGTCGTTTTGCATGGTCATATCCGCCGATACTACATCCGCAGGAATGTCCGGGAAAAAAGCGACGCGAACTTTGCCCGTTAATGGCATGCCCATTACCAGAATCAGCAAGGCCACAAACCCCAGTACAACCGCGTAACGAAAACGCAGCACATAACCAATCATCGGCTTATAGAGTTTATAGTTAAACCATTGTAATCCAGCATCGGCACCATGCTGAATCCGGGCCCAAAGCCCTTCATGTTTGGCCTTTTTACGGGTGTTCAGGTGCGCCAGGTGGGCGGGTAAAATGAACTTAGATTCCACCACCGACAGCAATAAGCAGATCGTCACTATGGTGCCAAACTGGGCGTACAACTGACCTAAGCCACCTGATACATTTGAAAGCGCCGCAAATGCAGCCACAGTGGTTAACACACCAAATACGGTCGGCACTGCGACTTTTAGGGTGCCTTTAATGGTATTTTCCAGGGTATCGCCATATTTCTGGCGGGTCGCATACACGCTTTCCCCCACCACAACGGCATCATCGACCACGATCCCTAGCGCCATAATAAAGCCAAAGGTGGTCATCTCATTGATGGTCATACCGGTGTAAGTATCTGTCATAAAATACAAGGTGCCGAAGAAGATAAATGGCAATCCCGCCGCCACCCAAAAGGCCACCCGCAAATTTAAAAACAGTGCCAAAACCGCAAACACCATGGCAATACCGGTTAAGGCATTTTTGGTCAGCAGACTTAGTCGCTCGGTGATCATGGTGCTTTTGTCGTACCAGGTTTCCAGCTGCACATTGGCGGGTAACAAACCTTTATCATTCCACTGCTGCACGACCTGATTGGCCTGATCGACGATATTCACCACATCGCCGTATTCGTCCATCGTAATCTCAATCGCAATACCAGGCTTGCCGTTGTAGCGAGACAAGACAAAGGGATCATCTTCAAAGGTATCCGTTACCGTGGCTACATCGCCCAAATATACCTGAGCACCATCACTGCCCGTCACAAGCGGAATTTTGGCAAACTCGGCGGCACGGTAGGCCTGTTGTGCGGCTTTCAGGCGCACAACTTTCTGGTCATTGCGCAAGCTGGTAGATAAAGATGTGGTCGACTCAGCATTGATCACATCCGCCACATCCGACAGAGTCAGACCATAGGCCTGCAACTTGGCTTCATCAATTTCGACAGATAACATTGGATCAGCTTTACCTGAGATATCCAGGTCGGCGATGGCAGGCTGGGCCAGTAATTCTACTTTTAAACGCTCCGCCAATTGCTGCAGGGTTTGACGATCGGTATCGCCCCACAACTGCACCCAAATCGCATGATCTTCTCGACGTCCTTTTGTGATCACCGCCTTTTCCGCATCCGCAGGAAAATTATAAATAGCATCGACCTTGGTTTTGACATCTGTTAGCAACGTATCCAGATCGTAATCGGTTTTCTTTTCGATGCTGACATCACTGCCACTGGCATTCGAGGTCGAGGTAATCCGCTTAATGCCCGGCACGCTTTCCAGGGCATCTTCAATTTTTACCGCAATGCCCTCTTCGGCTAGCTTAGGGTCACCGCTGTCATAGGTCATCGCCACAGTGATAAAACGCGGGTCCATGCTTGGAAAAGCTTCTTTGCGGATCTCGTTTAACGAGAATACGCCCAGCACGATAATAGAAATCAGCAACAGGTTGGCGCTAACGGAATTGCGCGCGAACCAGCCGATTATACCGCCTTGTTGCTGATTCATACTTTATCCTCCACTGCATGCACACGCATACCGACTGTGTAGGTGTTTAACGGACGCACCACTATGCTGGCGTTTTCCAGTGCAGCGGGCGGACTAACATAGGCAAAATCACCACTTTCGTATCGTTTGTTCGCGTTGAATTTCGCCAGTTGCCCTTGGGCATCCACATACCAAATCACGCCATCCTGAGTGATAGCAGACGCAGGGATCTGCCATAACTGAGGCAATTCGCGTCCCGTCACGGTAACTTTGACAAAAGACCCGGACAACAAGGGATGATTAAATGCCAAAGGTTTATCTACCACAGCCACCAGTGAGCGCTGACGATTAGTGCTATCCAAATGCTGCTCAACGCGATCGATATAGCCCTGCCAGCTCACGCTGCCATCCATACTTTCAATCTGCGCTGTCCAACCAAATCCGCCCTGATTGTCTGGCAGATTTTGCCATTGGTAATCGGACAAAGGCACGCGGATTTCGGCTTGCTGTGTACTGACCAACGTGGCAACCACGGTTCCAGACTGCAGATAACTACCTGGCGTCACATCGCGTGCGGTGATCACACCATCAAACGGGGCCCGCAGCTGTGTTTGGGCTAAATTCCACTGTGCCAGCGCTAACGATGCCTTGGCTTCTTCAACTGCAGCTTCTGCCACTTCTAACTGCGGTTGACGCAACACCAATGGACTGTCAGGCTCACCCTGCATGCCGGAAGCCTGCCATTCATCTCTGGCCTGTTCACCTTCACGCTGTTCTTCCAGTAAGTCCATTTTTGCCTGGGCAAGCGTGGCCTTAGCCGAAGCAACCGCCTGCTGATATTCCAGTGTATTTAAGGTCAGTAACACATCGCCCTTTTTCACTTCCCTGCCGGTTGCAAACGCATCAGCCAGTTGCTCTACCCGGCCAGCCACTTCGCTGGCAAGATCCAGAGTATATTTGGCACTGACTTCGCCATAACCTGTGATTTGTGCCTGATAGGCGTCTTTGTTCACCTGAATCACACCCACATTTGGGTAGGTAGCCTGGGCCTGTGGCGGGCGCTGCTTCATTTGCGATTGCATTTGTGAGCCGTTGTATGCCATTACGGCGAAAATACTGCCAGCGGCAGCCAAAGTCACAACTAAGGTGGTTAGCTTTTTGTTCATGCGGAAACTCCCAGTCCGAGGGCCAGGCCCAAATTAATACGGTTAACTAAACGGTCATAAATCAATTGCGCCAGCTGGGCTTGCAGATCGTAGGTTTGCTCCTGCACTTCCAGCATATCCAGCACATCCACCAAACCTTTGCGATATTTGCTTTGGTAATAGCTGGCGTTGCGCTGGGCGATTGTCAGGGCTTGTTGGATATGTTGCTGCTGGCGAGTCAGACTTTGTTCCTGACCCAGGCCATCTTCGACTTCTTTGACCGCATCCAGTAGGGTTTCCTGGAATGCCCAATAGCTTTGCTCTGCGCTGTAATCTGCACTGTCCGCGGCGGCGCGTAGCTTACCACCAGAAAACAAGGGGGCGGTTAATTGACCTAACAAACTCCAAGCCGGACTTTTCAATAAAGCATCTGAAGGATTTTCAGCGACCTGGGACAAGGCGGCTTCGAGACTAAATGACGGTAACAAATCTTTATACGCCACCTTGGCCCGACTTTGCTCTGCCTGAATCGTGGCCCAGGCTGACTGCAGATCGGGACGACGGCTTAAATCCTGCTCAGGTAACCCTGCTAGCGGCACCTGCACCGAACTAAATGCGGCGGGAATTTCTGGCAGGCGTTTCACGTCGTTATCACCAAGTAATACTGCCAGCGCACGCTTTGCTTCGGCTAGATTTTCTTCGTAAGCGGCAATGTTAGCGTTGGCACTGGCGCTACTGGTTGCAGCAGAATCCAGATCCGCCAGTTCGCCAATGCCTTTGCGATAACGCTGTTTGATCAAGGCTTCGCTGCTGTTTAAATTGGCAATACGGGCGTTTTCAATCGCCAGTAGCTGTTGTTGCAGACTGACTTCCAGCCATGCCTGCATCACATTCGCTGCCAAAGTATCTTTAACGCCTTGATAATCGGCCTGACTGGCCAGTACATCCGCCTCGGCTGCGCGTACGTCATCGGCTAGCTTTTGCCATAAATCCAGCTCCCAGCTCACACTCAGTTCACCCGTGTAGCTGGTTTGACTGTCTTCACTTTTTGTCGCCGTTAATCCTGCACTCACATCCGGCAAACGCTCACCATTAGTTTGGCGACGCTGTGCTTTAGCGGTTTTTAACGTCATCAGGGTTTGATGCACACTGGGATTCGCCTGTAAGGCCGTGTTGACAAGTTCACTTAACCCAGGCTCATTAATTAAATCGGTCAGGTATGAAGCCTGCACGGCACCGGCCTGTTCCTGCTGCCAGGCGGGCGTTGCCGACAGATTTGATTTGGCCTGCTGATAGAAATCCGACTGTTCATCCACGTTGGACGCACACCCTGCACTACCCAGACTTACTAGGATAGCCAGACTTAGCAGGCGAATTCGTTGCGGTTGAAACATGGTTTGTTCCCTTTCTAAAATACGCATGATTGATTTAGATTGAGGGCACAGTTTCACCCTCATTTAACACGAGTCTAAAATCTGGCGGGTTAAGGCGGGGTTAAGACGGCAGCCCCTGACAAAAAAGAAAATCCACAATCCTTTTTCAATGACTTCATCATCTTGCAGGCACAGGCACCTAATGGTAGAATTCGCCGCCCTTTTGAGGGGAGTGGTTAAAAATCACCACTTGCAAGCAGAGTTTGGTCGCAAAATTCTGCATTAATTTATTTATTGGAGTAATTCAAATGTCTCAAGCAATTTTTAATCTGGACGCAGAAGTCCGTTCTGACCTGGGGAAAGGTGCGAGCCGCCGCCTGCGTCGTGAAGACAAAGTACCTGCGATCCTGTACGGTGCAGATAAAGAGCCAGTCGCTCTGACTCTGGAACACCACAAAGTTATCCAGGCGCAAGAATTCGAAGCTTTCTACAGCCACGTTCTGACTCTGAACATCGGCGGCGAGAAAGTAGAAGCCCTGGTTAAAGACATGCAACGTCACCCGTTCAAGCCTAAAGTTACTCACATTGACTTCCTGCGCGTTGACGCTTCTCACACTGTGACTACTCACGTTCCAGTACACTTCATCAACGAAGCGTCTGCGAAAGGTGTTAAAGAGCAAGGCGGTCACGTTGAACACAACCTGGCTGACGTAGAAGTAAGCTGCTTACCAGCTAGCCTGCCTGAGTTCATCGAAGTAGATCTGGCTAACCTTGAGCTAGGCCAAACTCTTCACCTGTCTGACCTGGTTCTGCCAGCTGGCGTAACTCTGGTTGAACTGTCTAAAGGTGCTGATCACGACCAAGCGGTTGTGACTATCAAAGCGCCTAAAGGTGGTGCAGCTGAGGAAGCTTCAGAGGAATAATCCCTTGTCGGATATTCAACTGATTGTGGGCCTGGGTAATCCAGGCCCCGAATACCAAAATACACGTCATAACGCTGGTGCCTGGTTCGTAGAATCCTTGGCGAAAGCGCATAACTGCCCTCTCAAACTCGAAAATAAATTCTTTGGCTATACAGGTCGCGTGACGATCGGCGGTCAGGAAATTCGCTTGTTAATCCCAACCACCTTTATGAACCGAAGTGGTCAGGCTGTGGCAGCGCTAGCTAATTTTTATCGTATTCCAGTCACCTCGATATTGGTGGCATTTGATGAACTGGATTTACCACCCGGTATTGCCAAATTTAAACAAGGCGGCAGCTCCAGTCAGAACGGTATCCGTGATATCGTGGCTAAAATGGCCAACCAACAAAATTTCTATCGGTTACGCATTGGTATCGGCCATCCGGGCGATCGCAATAAAGTCACCGGCCATGTGCTTGGCAAAGCGTCGGCTGACGACCAACAAAAAATGGATGCTGCCATTGACGAAGCCATGCGTTGTACCGAACTGTTTATTCGCCAGGATCTAAAAACGGCAATGAACAGACTGCATAGTTTTAAAGCCGAATAACGGCACCTAACGTATTTATTTGAGGAAACACTGATGGGTTTTAAATGCGGTATCGTCGGCCTGCCAAATGTTGGCAAGTCCACCCTATTCAACGCCTTGACCAAAGCAGGCATTGAAGCTGCCAACTTCCCTTTCTGTACCATTGAACCAAACACGGGTGTGGTACCGGTACCGGATCTGCGTTTGGACGCATTGGCAAAAATCGTCAACCCTCAGCGTGTTATTCCTACGACGATGGAATTCGTGGATATTGCCGGTCTGGTAGAAGGCGCATCCAAAGGTGAAGGTTTAGGCAATAAATTCCTGGCTAACATCCGTGAAACGGATGCTATTGGTCACGTTGTGCGTTGTTTTGATAACGATAACATCGTTCACGTTGCGGGTCGCGTTAGCCCACAGGACGACATCGATATCATTAATACCGAGCTGGCGCTGGCCGATTTAGAAACGACAGAAAAAGCCATGCTACGCGTAGCCAAACGCGCCAAAGGCGGTGACAACGAAGCCAAATTCGAACTCAAAGTGCTGGAAAAAATTAAGCCACACTTGGATGAAGGCAAGTTACTGCGTTCAGTTGAGTTGAGCAAAGAAGAACACGCCGCTATCAGCTACATGAACATGCTGACGCTGAAGCCAACCATGTACATTGCTAACGTCAATGAAGACGGTTTTGAAAACAACCCTTACCTGGATCAGGTAAAAGCTATCGCCGAAGCTGAAGGTGCGGTTGTCGTGGCAGTTTGTGCCGCTATCGAATCAGACATTGCTGAGCTGGAAGATGATGAGCGCGCTGAGTTTATGGAAGACATGGGCCTGGAAGAACCAGGGTTGAACCGTGTTATCCGTGCCGGTTATAGCCTGCTGACACTGCAAACTTATTTCACGGCGGGTGTAAAAGAAGTACGCGCCTGGACATATCCGGAAGGCTCAACAGCGCCGCAGGCTGCTGGTAAAATCCACACCGACTTTGAGAAAGGATTTATACGCGCTGAAGTCATTGGTTTTGACCACTACGTTGAGTTTGGTGGTGAACAAGGCGCAAAAGATGCGGGTAAGTGGCGATTGGAAGGCAAAGAATACATTGTTAAAGATGGCGATGTAATCCACTTCCGCTTTAACGTATAAGCATCTCTTTTCTATAAAGAAAAAAGGCATCCTCTGGATGCCTTTTTCGTTTCTGACTGGACAATTTTTGTATCCTATTTCATGCTTATTTTTCATTTCATTCACCTAAAACGAAATGTTGCGACTATTTCTCTTTGTCTTCGTATTAAGTGCGAATGCGTTAGCCAAACCTACAGAACCCGCTGTTTATGCCGGTAACACCAGTATTTTTTGTTCTCAAAACGATGAGGGCATACAGGGCGTCGCATGCGAAATGGTCAGCGCTATGGCCAGCTATCAACGATATCACCATCAAATTCAACTGATCCCCCAGGCCAGAATGCTGCGATTTGGCAAAGAAAATAGCAACAGTCTCCTCGTCCCCATCTCTCGAGTGCCGTTTCGTGAACAACATTATCAGTGGATATTGCCTCTGATTGAAGACGACTTTGTCATCGCCTCGATGCAAAACAAACCCATTGATGTCGAAAACATCGAGCAGCTTAAAGGCATTACCATCGGTGTGGTACGCGGCGGACTGGCAGATAGCATCATAAGCCGCTACCCCAGTCTGACGCTTGTCCGCAATAACAGCGAAATGAATCTGGTCGAACAATTAATGCTTGGCAGAATTAAGGCTTGTGCTTGCTCGTGGAACGCCATCCTCTATTCTTACCGTAAGTTGGGTGGAAAAAATGAGCATCTGTATAAAGGCTTATTGTTAGAGAGAGTCGAAATCTATCTGGCCGGGTCACCAGATTTGTCCGCCGATACCATACAACAGTGGCAACTTGCCTTCGACTGGCTAAAATCCTCAGGTAATTACCAGCGCATTATTCAGGACTATTAATATATCCTGCCCTCATCTCAGGCCGATAGCACATTCGAGCCCTCTGATGGTGACACCAATATGTGATTAACTTTGCAGCCCGATTGTTTATGGTCCAGTCTTATTGAACCGTCGGAGGGAAGCATGATTCGGATCATTTTGTTGTTGCTATGTTTTTCAGGTTTCGCCAGATCAGAAGCACCATTGCGTTTATATGCAGGAAACACCGATATCTATTGTTATCAGCAAGCAGGACAGTTCAGTGGTATCGCCTGCGCATTAGTTGAAGCCTTGGCACGAACCCAGGGAATTGAGCCCGACATTAATATGCTGCCGCAGGGACGTATGTTGATTGAGGGACAAAAGGCCAGCCATGCATTGCTTTTTCCTGTGGCTCGCGTTCCCCACAGAGAAAAGCACTTCCAATGGGTTGTACTACTGGTAGAAGAAGCTTTTTTATTAGTGGCCCCTGCTGGCTCCACTTTGCCAGTGAACGATATAGACCAACTCACGGATGTCAGTATCGGCGTTCTGTTAGGCGGGCTTGCTGATCAGCTGTTAAGTCAGTATCAACATCTGACCTTGGTGCGTAATCATAATGAAAGCAATTTAACGCAACAGTTAATAAAAGGTCGTTTTAAAGTGTGGGGTGGCCCCTGGAATGTGATTTATAACGGTTATCGGAAAGCGGGCAAAGATGCATATCAGCTTACTTTAGGTCAGGTATTTCAACGCACGCCAATTTATATCGCAGCTTCTCTTGATGTCAGTGCAGAAAGTATTCAATCCTGGCAGCGCGCCTTCGATCAACTCAAAGCAACGGGACAATATGAACACATTCTTAAGCGTTATGATTACCAACCGCCCCCAAAATGAGTCACTTTTCCCCTTGCCGCCGATAAAAACCGGATTAAGTCTGCCTTTTCAAGCCGTTGATTGAACAAACGTTATTCAAACAACAAGGGACTCAACAAAGATTTCCTGGCTAAGCGTGAAAAATTCTCCCAAACAGGAGCAAAAGATACGCCCTTTGGCTGAAGGCGGGTTTAAAAAACACGGCTAAATTGATGAAAAAATGCCTGTTTATCATGCCTAAAAGCCAATAAAACACCACTTTGTTTAGCAATTAGGCAAACGATCAATTAATTTAAAAAAAGCGGTTGACGCTCTAAGGTCATATCAGCATAATACGCGCCATCGAGACAGGGGACACCTTCTCGGTAAAACAATAAAGTGGCTACGTAGCTCAGTTGGTTAGAGCACATCACTCATAATGATGGGGTCGCAGGTTCGAGTCCCGCCGTAGCCACCACTTTATTACAACAACGCTAGTTGTAATATATACCGATGCGGAAGTGGTGAAATTGGTAGACACGCTGGATTTAGGTTCCAGTGCTTCACGGCGTGAGAGTTCAAGTCTCTCCTTCCGCACCATTTGATTGGGGTATAGCCAAGCGGTAAGGCAGCGGGTTTTGATCCCGCCATTCGTTGGTTCAAATCCAGCTACCCCAGCCAATCTTTCCAAAGTCTATAGATTGTTTGGGTTTCCAATCATCTGTGACCATTGGGGTATAGCCAAGCGGTAAGGCAGCGGGTTTTGATCCCGCCATTCGTTGGTTCAAATCCAGCTACCCCAGCCATATAAAAAGAAGCGCCAGTCTAAGACTGGCGTTTTTTTTTGCTTGGAAAATACGTTATGCCTGGACACGTTCATTGCAACTAGGCAGACTTTTATTAAATATCAAATACTTGTGAATTAAGACCGTGATTAACGAGATAGTTTCTTTTATTAACAACATATTATGGGGCGATGGTCAGGTACTGATCTACATGCTGTTGTTTGCCGGGATCTGGTTCACTTACCGTCTGGGCTTTGTGCAAATCCGCCACTTTGGTCACATGTTCAGCATATTAAAAGGCAGTAACAAAAGTGATGCCGCCGGGATCAGTTCATTTCAGGCGTTATGCACCAGCTTATCTGCTCGCGTAGGCACAGGAAATTTAGCCGGTGTAGCAGTGGCTATTTCCATGGGCGGTGCCGGCGCCATTTTCTGGATGTGGGTGATTGCCCTGCTCGGGATGGCAACCGGATTTGCCGAAAGCATTCTTGGCCAGCTCTATAAAGTCAAAGATGAACACGGCGAATACCGAGGCGGCCCAGCTTACTATATTCAGCAGGGCCTGAATAAGCGCTGGTTAGCCATACTCTTTTCCTTATGCTTATTTATGGGTTATGGATTTATCTTTAGTGCGGTTCAGGCCAACACCATTACCGATGCTTTAAATAATGCTTATAACATCCCTACCCTGTACACCGGCCTGGTGATCATTGCGCTGGCAGCATTAATTGTTGTTGGTGGCTTACGCTCTATTGCGCGCTTCGCAGAATGGATGGTGCCTTTTATGGGGATCGGCTATCTGGCCGTAGTACTGGTCATAGCATTGCTAAATATTGACCAAATTCCTGCGATGTTAGCCAAAATTTTCTCCTCTGCTTTCGGTTTGCAAGAAGCCGGTGCAGGTGCGCTGGGCGCAGCAATCAAACACGGTATTCAAAGGGGTCTGTATTCGAATGAAGCCGGAGCCGGCAGTGTTCCCCACGCAGCAGCAAGTGCTACACCTTATCCTAACCATCCTGTTTCTCAGGGATACGTGCAAATGTTGGGCGTTTTTGTCGATACCATGGTGCTGTGCACCGCCACTGCTGTCGTGATCTTACTTGCCGGCGGTGGTCCAAGTGAACATATGGAAGGCATTCGCCTGACCCAAAGTGCAATGGAAGTACACCTGGGCGCCACGGGTAACGATTTTGTCGCGGCGGCCATCAGCCTGTTTGCCTTTACCTCTGTGGTTGCAAACTATGCATACGGCGAAAGTAACCTGCATATGTTTAAGTTAGATAACAAGCTGGGGCGCGGATTCTATACGGCCGGTTACTTAATCATGATCCTTTGGGGATGCAATGCTGCTGTGCCTACTGTATGGGCCGCAGCGGATATGGCGTTAGGCTTAATGACAGTGATCAATATAATTGCCATTGTCTGGATGACCCCCACCATTGTGGCATTAAGTCGCGATTACTTTCGCAAGAAGGAAACAGGGGCCGACATCAGTTACAAAGATGGCGATTGCAAAATCCAGGGTGCCAGTGAAAAAGGCATTTGGGAATAACCCGGTTCTGTTTATAAAACGCCACTGATAACAGTGGCGTTTTTGTTTCTATTTCGTGTATATGACTTTGTTTATAAATGAAAAAAAGATAAGGTGAAACGATAAAATTAGGGTAACGAAATATTCAAATGAATGGCTGGACACCACTGCTTAGATCTGTGCTGATGACATTAAGTGTTCTTTTATCCTTTGGCTGTAGCAATCAAACCTATGTCCATCTCTATCGAAAATACCTGTCAGACACTGAGGTGGCCGACATCAAAGGGAAGCTGGAACAACACGGCTATCACGTGGAAGTTAACCAACTCGATTTTCCCACTTCCATCTCGAGTAACACCCTGCTGTATTCATTAATGCTAAAAACACCGTCCGACATCGAAGAGGTTGGAAACTTAGTTGCGACAAGCGGTTTCACGTTTCAGCACACATCCCCCTTAACCAGTGGTAATCACTGGTATAAGAAAAACTCTCTTGCGCTGTTTATTCTGCCGCGCGACTCAGAGACAACATCCCCCTTATTCTGGCAGGATTTGGTACATGAATTCATCACCGACAACTGTGATTCGAAATTCTATCTACAGCTTCATCATTCAGGCCAGTATCAGCTGTTCAAAGAAGATGAAGAAGGGAAAATACTGCTTTTGGCATCAGGCAGTTGGCACTATCGCATGTACCCATACCTGGAACTGCGGGAAAATAGTCAGGAACAGAATGCCGAGTACTATCAGATATCTCAATTTCATCAACAGGATAAGGTAAGTGACATTGAAATGCTGCGCTTAACACCCTTGAGCAGCCATATTATGACAGGAAAATGTGACTTTGATTACGGAGAACGGTTATTGGCACAGGACGGATAATAACCGTTTTTTATTTTATCAAAACATCATCGAAATGAACTGGATGATGGCAAGGATGAGTACACCAGGGAGGATAAAACGACTGAGTTTACTGATATCCTGCTCGGACATGCGAAATGATGATTTCTCCAAAAGCGGTATCACAATCACCAGCGCCAAAAATAAAATCCCTAAAATAATCAATACTGTCATACATCCTCCTCAGCGATTGCCAACATCCCTGTTGGCACGTTAATTATACTTTTTGTGAAGCAATCCAGGCTTCAACATCTTCGCGCACCAACGCCATTGGACGAGCGCCCGGCAGCAGGATGACGTCATGGAATTTACGAATATCAAACTTATTCCCAAGGGCAGCTTTAGCTTCTTTTTGCAGTTTCACAAATTCCAGCATACCGAGTTTGTAACCAAGGGCCTGCCCAGGCCACGCCATATAGCGCTCTACCTCAGGTACTACATCGGACAAGGCGGTGCCGGTTGTATCATGGAAGTACGCAATGGCTTGTTCGCGGGTCCAGTGCTTACGATGTAAACCGGTGTCCACCACCAGGCGCACAGCACGATAAAGTTCAGCCTGCAAGCGTCCCAGATTACCTAGCGGGTCGCCGTCATACATATTTAACTCAGTGGCGGCAACATATTCAGAATACAAGGCCCATCCTTCCACATACGCGTTGTAAGGAGCGTTTTGGCGTAATAAGCCGATATCCTGCTGCGCCATATTCAGGGCAATCTGGAAATGGTGACCCGGTACGGCTTCGTGATAGGTCAGTGTTTTCAAACCAAATTTAGGCACCGCGGCCATGTCGCGCAGATTAATCCAGTAAATGCCCGGACGCGTGCCATCCAACGAAGGACCAGAGTAGAAACCACCTGCTTCACCAGCTTCCGACACGGGTGGAATACGGCGAACTTCGACTGATTGTGTGGGCAATGTGCCATACACATTGGGTGCAGCAGCCATAACATTTTTAATTTCATGATTGAGGCTGTCTAACAGAGCCTGACGACCATCATCCGTATCCGCGTATAGTTGCGCCGGATCTTCACCTATGGCAATCATACGCTCACCCACTGTACCCTGGGTATAGCCATTTTCCTTCAGTATTGCATCCATTTGCGCCGAAATACGCTCAACTTCATCTAAACCTAGCTGGTGAATATCATCCGCTGACAGGCTTGAATCGCCAAGGAATCGAATAGAGTGATGATAGAAATTCTCACCATTTGGCTGTGACCACACACCGTCTTCGGCACGCGCCAGCTTTTCGCTTTCCAATACTGCCTGTTTAGCGCGCGCATATGCCGGATACACTACTTCAGCAACATACTTAGTGGCTTCACTCACCAGCGCCTGACGCTGGCTTGCACTAATATCGCTTACTGCTTCCAGCTTTTTCGCAAATGTCTGAACCAGTTCATGTTCTGCGGGCTTTGCAGCAACAAAGTTATCCAGGAAACCAATTGTTTTGGGAAATAGCTTTTTAGGTAAAACAATACCGTTCGCCGCATCCTGGTTGTATTTACTGATCACCTGATCAACAAAGGTGCCCATAGTTTGCAGGCGTGTCAGGTAAGCGTCTGCCTCGGCTTTGCTGGTAACAGATTGCTGGACTTGCATTAATTTGGGCACGTCAATCAACGGACCAGAAATCTGGTTAATGATGTACGGCAAATGTCCTGCCCAGGTGTCGATATAACCGCCACTAAATTGCGTGTCGCCCGCATAATACTCGAGAATATTGGCGATGATTTTCTGATGAGTCAGTTGCTCTTGAGTTAACTGGCTACTATCAACAGCAGCAATTGATGCTGCATCTTTCGCCATCATGGCTTGCAGTGACTGCATTCCCGCCGCGCTGTAATCAGGAAACTTATCGTTGTAGCTGCCACCAGCCTGAGCTTCAGGGACAGCCATCATGGTAGATAAGGTGGGCTGAGTTTGTAAAAACGCTTGTGTGTAGGTCTCGACCAAATCCGCTAGCTGAGTGGCTGCATCAGACTGCACCTTAGCCGCTGGTGCACTTGCATTTGTCGTTGTCGTCTCGCCACACCCTGCCAGAGCCAGCGCGACACTCATTGAAAGTAGTAATTTTTTCATCATTATTCTCGTTATTGTTATTTCAGTTTATGCCCATGGCATAACGCATGACCTGATGCTTAACCGGACCAGCCAGATTCGCCAGCTTTAAACCGGCATTACGTACCAAAACGAATGGCCCGGATTGGTTACTGAACAGGGCATACAGGCCATCCATTGTACTCATCATCAGCAGGTTATCCCGGCGTCTTACCTTGCTATATTGGTGAAGTGCCGTATTGCCATAAAAGTTTTGGCCCTTATCGATGGCCTGACGCCAGGTGTCTAATAACGCGCAAACGTCTTTAAAGCCAAGATTCACCCCCTGCCCCGCCAGCGGGTTAATGCCGTGCGCAGCGTCACCGGCTAACACAATACCATCGCGGTAGTATTGATTTGCATGTAACCGTTGTAACGGAAAGCTGGCACATTCGAGAATATCAAAGTCCACCAGTTCGTCGGGGAAATGAGCAACAATTTCCGCTTTAAGCTTGTCCTTAGATAAACGCTTGAGTCGCGCGACTTCATCGGCATGGTGGTACCATACCAGTGACGCAAAGCCATCGTATAAAGGCAAGAAGGCCATCGGACCGGTCGGAGTAAACTGCTGCCAGGTAATATCCTGTTGCGACGCGTGGGTTTTAACATTAATGGCCAGAGCATGTTGTGCATACTGCCAGCCCTGGGTGCCGATGCCCGCCGCAAGTCGTACGGTCGATTGCAAACCGTCGGCTCCCACTATCAGTCTGGCGTTAATCTCACTATCGTCATCAAAGGTAATTCGGTTATGTCCCTGATTAAACTGATAGTGTTTGACGGATTTTCCCAAATACCAGCTCAGCGTTTGAGTTTGCGGCAGTTGCCCAATGGCCTGATGCAGGCCGAGCTGCACGATGCGATTTTCGATCAAATGTCCTAAATGATCAGCCTGAATATCGGCCCCATTAAAATCGGTTCGACAATCTGACCGCTCCCAAACGGATAAACGCTGATAGGGACACACACGCATGGCCTGTATATGCTGCCAGGCTCCCAATTGCGTTAACAGGGATTCAGAGGCTTTGCTGATGGCGGATACCCGCAAGTCGGGGCCCTGCTCCGCAGAAAAAGGCATCGGCAACGATTTTTCAATCAATGCGACACGCAATCCCATTTGACTGGCTCCCAAAGCGATGGCTGACCCCACCATTCCAGCGCCGACAATACACACGTCAAACACGCAATTCGCCTTTGTAATGAATAACATGGCCCATTATGACCCATGTGTTTTAGAGAACCAATGCGCCAAATCAAATTAGCTCCTGGCGGCGAGGGCTGTCGCTGATTTTTCAATCGCCTTTCGCGCTCGCCGTGTCGCTTATGCCTTTTGCATATATATCTTTACAAACTTTACGAAAAAATTTCGAAAGCCTTTTAAACTTTTTATTAGGGTGCACTGACTAATACCCTGACGGCCTAGTGAACCGTCCGACAGCGTAGTGAACTGTCGAATCTCCCTGGACCGCAATGCACTTTAATGCTGTTGATGTATCTAAGTGCTTTGTGGTCTTTTTAATTAATTTTCCAGCTCCCTCATTCCGCCCCTGCTTCATTAGGCAAATGCCTGATAAAATAGCCGTTTTAGTCCTATATATTGGTTACCTACCAACATGAATGAAGCGTCGGTATATCGCGGTGCTGCCTGGCTGGTATTATCTGAAGCGCTGTTTTCTGCCGTAGGCGCTCTGGTCAAATACATCGATGGTGACATCAACACGACCCAGTTAGTGTTCTTCCGCAATTTGTTTGCCCTGATGGCATTATTACCCTGGTTGCTTTCAAAGGGCCTTGGCAGTATCAAAACTCAGCGCTTTGGCTTACACCTAACCCGAGCCAGTGCAGGTTTGATGGGCACCTATTGTATTTTTTTTATTTTCACTAAGCTGCCGCTCAATCAGGCGGTGATGGGGCTGTTAATGGCACCATTTATCATGCCCGTGATCAGCCGTTACTGGTTAAAAGAAAGTATTAGTCTGAAAACCTGGGCCGGCATTGCTATCGCCTTTATTGGCGCCTTAATGATTTTGTCACCGCAACAGGAACACACGGGCATCAGCCCCTATGTTTTGGTGGCCCTGGTATGCGCCTGTTTTGTCGCCTTTACCAAATGCACTATTCGCAAACTAAGTGAAACCGAACCGTCCACCCGGATCGTATTCTATTTTTCTTCTCTGGCGCTGATCGGTTCATTTATCCCTATGCTGATTTTCTGGCAGCCGATTGCCCCTGGTCATTGGGGCTTATTGTGCTTACTGGGGATGTTCGCCGCTGGAGGACAGCTTAGTATGACCAAAGCGTTTAGTTATGCCTCACCGGCGCGGATTGGTTTGCTGACATACAGCAGTCTTTTGTTTGCAGCTGTGGCCGGCTATTTGATCTGGGATGAACCCGTTACCGCCGCCTTTATGCTGAGCTTCTTTGTTTTACTTTGGGCCGCCAACCTCACCTTAAGACAACGCTGGTTTATGTAAGCGATGCACATCAAATAACCAGCAGAGGGCGTTTTGTCTGGTGTCGGGGTAAAGAAAACGGTAAAATACGCGGTTCATTCTTGCCAGAACCTGTATCTGGTATCAGTTCACGCAAAGGGTGCACGGCACCAGCGTGTGCAACTAGCTTAACTTAAAACGGTATCCAAGCAGCAACTATGAGTAAAAAGCTTTTTATCAAAACCTGGGGTTGTCAGATGAACGAGTACGACTCGGACAAAATGGCAAGCCTGTTGGATTCAACCCACGGTTATCAAGTCGCAGAAACGGCGGAAGAAGCTGACGTGATCCTGCTGAACACCTGTTCTATCCGTGAAAAAGCCCAGGAAAAAGTTTTTCACCAGCTTGGACGCTGGAAAACCCTGAAAAAAGACAAACCAGACCTGATTATTGGTGTGGGTGGCTGTGTCGCCTCTCAGGAAGGAGACACCATTCGCCAGCGCGCGCCGTTCGTCGATATCGTCTTTGGTCCGCAAACCCTGCATCGCCTGCCAGAAATGATTAATCAAATCAAAGGCGGCAGTGGTTCACTGGTAGATATCAGCTTCCCTGAAATCGAGAAATTCGACCGTCTGCCAGAGCCGAAGGCCGAAGGCCCAACCGCCTTTGTGTCGATTATGGAAGGCTGTTCTAAGTATTGTACGTTTTGCGTAGTGCCATACACCCGCGGTGAAGAAGTTAGTCGCCCTGTGGATGACGTTGTTTTTGAAATCGCCCAGTTAGCTGAACAAGGCGTACGTGAAGTAAACCTGTTGGGGCAGAACGTAAATGCATTCCGTGGCCCCCATCACGATGGCAGCATCTGTACCTTCGCAGAATTGCTGCATCTGGTAGCATCTATCGATGGCATTGACCGTATCCGTTACACCACCTCACATCCGGTGGAATTTACCGATGATATTATCGACGCCTACGCAGCGATTCCTGAATTGGTAGACCATTTACACCTGCCGGTACAAAGTGGCTCGGACCGTATTTTGACCCTAATGAAGCGTGGTCACACGGCCATTGAGTACAAGTCGAAGATTCGCCGCCTGAAAAAAATCCGTCCGAACCTGAGCATGTCATCTGACTTTATCATTGGTTTCCCTGGCGAATCAGATGCGGACTTTGAAGCAACAATGGACCTGATCCAGGCCATGGATTTCGATTTAAGCTTTAGCTTTATCTACAGTGCACGTCCGGGTACGCCCGCAGCCGACCTGCCAGACGACGTCGATGAAGAAGTGAAGAAGCAGCGTTTGTATTTACTTCAACAACGCATTAACCAGCAAGCCCTGCGTATTGCCCGAGGCATGGTCGGCACCGAGCAGCGAGTGCTGGTCGAAGGCCCATCCCGTAAAAACCCAATGGAGCTGTCAGGACGCACAGAAAACAACCGTGTGGTAAACTTTGAAGGTAGCCCGGATATGATTGGCGGATTCGTTGACATCAAAATCACCGATGTTTTCGCCAATTCGCTACGTGGAGATGTGTTGCGCCGTGAAGCCGAAATGGGCTTACGCATTAACACTGCGCCTCAGACCATTTTGGCCCGTCAGCAGAGCGGACAACCAGATGACCTGGGTGTTACTCAGTTCAGCCCGAATTAATCAAATAACGTAGGAAGCAAGATTGAGCAATTCTATTAGCAATGAAGTGGTGTTAGAACCTTCAGATCACAAACGCCTGTCAGCCCTGTGCGGCCCATTCGATGACAATATCAAGCAAATCGAGCGCCGTCTGGGAGTCGAAATTACCTACCGAGACAACCAGTTTACGGTAATGGGACAACCACAACAGGCCAGTGGCGCTGCTGAACTGCTCAAGCTTCTGTATATCGAAACCCAACCGGTTAAGGGGCGAATCCCTGATTTGGCCCCCGACCAGGTGCATTTGGCCATACAGGAAGCCAAATGCCTTGAACGCGCGGAAGCAGGTCATTACGGTAAAGAAGTACACATTAAGACAAAACGTGGCGTAGTTAAGCCGCGTAACCCTAATCAGTCCCAGTATGTCACCAACATCGTGAATCACGACATCTGCTTTGGTATTGGCCCGGCTGGAACAGGTAAAACCTATCTGGCTGTCGCCTGTGCCGTGGATGCCCTGGAACGCCAGGAAATTCGCCGTATATTGCTAACCCGTCCAGCGGTTGAAGCCGGTGAAAAACTCGGTTTCCTGCCGGGTGATTTGTCACAAAAGGTCGATCCTTATTTGCGTCCCTTATACGACGCCCTGTTTGAAATGCTGGGCTTTGAAAAAGTGGAAAAGCTGATTGAACGTAATGTGATTGAAGTGGCACCATTGGCCTATATGCGTGGCCGTACCCTGAATGATGCATTTATCATTTTAGATGAAAGCCAAAACACTACGGTCGAGCAAATGAAGATGTTTTTGACCCGTATTGGCTTTAACTCTAAAGCGGTCATTACCGGTGACATCACACAGGTTGACTTGCCACGCGGTGCTCGCTCTGGTCTACGTCATGCCACTGAAGTATTAAAAGACGTTAAAGATATCTCATTTAACTTCTTTAATGCGGGTGACGTTGTACGCCACCCTGTCGTTGCGCGCATTGTTCAGGCCTACGAAGAGCACGAAGCTGAACAGGAAGAAATTAAGCGTCTGGAACGCGAAGCTAAACAACAAGCCTCATCCTCTGAGAATACGACGAAGTGAACGCCATAATTGATATGCAGGTGATGATCGATGATCCTCACTTGCCTTCCACTGACGACTGTCAGATCTGGGTAGACGCCGTGTTTGCCCATCAACAGATTGACGATAAAGAACTTACCATTCGCATCGTTGATGAAGACGAAAGTCAGGAACTTAATCACACCTATCGTGATAAAAATAAGCCAACCAATGTGTTGTCATTTCCTTTCGATGCACCTCCAGGTATAGAAATTAACCTTTTAGGTGATCTGGTTATTTGTGCTAACGTAGTAGCCAAAGAAGCCGATGAACAGGGTAAACCTCTGTTACATCACTGGGCCCATATGATTGTCCATGGAACCTTGCATTTACTCGGTTATGACCATATTGAGGACGATGAAGCAGAAGAAATGGAAGCCATTGAAATTGCGATATTGGCCAAATTAGGCATTGACGACCCCTACCAAGATAATTAAAGATAACTACTCAGTAGTGAAAAACGAAGAACTATGAGCGAAGATAACCCGCACTCTACAAGCGGTTCTTCCAATAAAGGCTGGCTAGATAAAATTGTCCAGACTTTTACGGGAGAGCCGAAAAACAAAAACGAACTTGTTACTGTTATCCAGGACGCCGAATCACGCGAAGTGATCGATCCCGAAACTAGGGAGATGCTAGAAGGCGTCATGGAAGTTAGCGAAATGCGTGTCAGGGACATCATGATCCCCAGAGCGCAAATGATCACCATCGACATCAATGAAAGCGTCGAACAGTTTTTACCTGGCATGCTTTCCTCCGCTCACTCCCGCTTTCCTGTTATCAGCGAAGACAAAGACCATATCGAAGGCATTTTACTGGCCAAAGATTTACTTCAATTTGCCTTTAACAGCGAAAAAGAGTTCAGCCTCAAAGAAGTCTTGCGTCCGGCCGTTATCGTGCCAGAAAGCAAACGCGTCGATGTATTGCTTAAAGAATTCCGTCAGCAACGCTATCACATGGCGATTGTAGTTGATGAGTACGGTGGTGTATCTGGTCTGGTGACCATAGAAGATATTCTTGAACTGATCGTAGGTGAAATTGAAGATGAACATGACTTCGATGAAAAGGAAACCGACGATATCCGCCCGTTAAATAAATTTACCTATGCAGTTAAAGCCTTAACGCCACTGGATGAATTTAATGATTTCTTTAAAACCAACTTCGACCTGGAAGAAGCCGATACAATCAGTGGTATTGTGCTCAAAGCCTTCGGCCATATGCCAATGCGCGGCGAAAAGGTAGAAATCAGTGGATTACAGTTTGTCATTACCAACTCAGACAAACGCCGTTTAATTCAATTAAAGGTGACCCTGCCGGAAACCGCCGAATAAGGTACGGATACGCCCTTGCCTAACAAGCTTTACTATTTTATCGCCCTGGTTCTCGGGGCGACGCTTACTCTGGGCTACGCGCCCTTTAATCTTTGGCCGATTGTGCCAATCGCCTTTACCGGGTTTCTGTATCTTCTGAGCCGCCGTCCCCATATTGGAGGCCGCATCAGCTGGTGTTTTGGCTTTGGCTGGTTTGGCGCAGGCATCAGCTGGGTGCATGTCAGCATCGCAGATTTTGGCGGAATACCGCTGATAGCCTCCATCGCCATGATGGCGCTGTTAAGTGCCTATCTTGCTCTTTACCCGCTATTCGCTGGCTATCTGCTTACCCGTTTTGTCCGAATAAGCCTTTGGCCCATGCTGTTTCCTTTACTCTGGGTTATTGCAGAATGGCTACGTAGCTGGATATTAACTGGCTTCCCCTGGTTATCACTGGGATACAGTCAGCTGAGCGGGCCGCTGTCCGGCTGGTTACCTATCATGGGAGAAACCGGCGTCAGTGCGTTGTTGGCATTAGGATGCTGTGCACTGGCAATTGGCATCTCGCAAAAACGTTATATGCTAGCCATGCTTCCAGCGCTAGTGATTGGCATCAGTGGACTGGTGCTGAATCAAATTTCCTGGGTTCAGACAACCGGCAAAACGGCCAAAATCAGCCTGGTACAGGGTAACATCCAACAGGAAATGCGCTGGAACCCGGATGCAGAAGGCCCAACGATGGATAAGTATCGCCAGTTAACGGCACCACACTGGGACAGTGACATTATTATCTGGCCTGAAGCGGCCATCCCCCGCCTGGAAGCACTGGCGACGCCCTACCTGCTGGAACTGGATGCAAAAGGCATTGATACTCAGACTGCGCTTATCGCGGGTATGCTCGACTACGACTTTATCAGTCGCCAATCCTTTAATAATCTGGTCGTATTAGGTCAACAGCACACGGATCAAACGCGACCCGAATACTATTATCAGCACCCAAATCGCTTTAGTAAGCATCATCTCCTACCGATTGGTGAATTTATCCCGTTTGAAGACGTTTTACGGGGACTCGCACCGATTTTTGATCTGCCATTTTCATCCTTTACCCGGGGTGATTATCAGCAACCAAATTTAGAGGCTAACGGCTATCAGATTGCCGCCGCTATCTGTTTTGAAATTGCCTTTCCAAGACAGGTAAGAGCAAACCTGAACGAACACACAGATTTCATTCTGACGGTAAGCAATGATGCCTGGTTTGGTCATTCCCATGGCCCAGCTCAACATTTACAAATCGCCGAGGTGCGTGCAAAAGAACTCGGCCTGCCCGTTTTACGAGCGACCAATAATGGCATTACCGCAGTCATTGATGCTGATGGTGAGATTCAAGCCAGATTACCGCAGTTTGAAGCGGGAGTGCTTTCTGCCAATGTGGCGACAGTCAGTGGTCAGACTCCCTATCGTAACTTTGGTGATACTTTGATGTGGTTGTTCAGCCTGTTGTTGACCGTTGTCGGCTGGATCCAACAAACTCGTCTCTCACATTAACGCCTGTAAACCAGCCAATAATAGAGGAAGACGCGAAAGCGTTTTCTTCTTTTCGGCTGGTTCAACAACATATTTGATACTCCGCCTGTCTGCATCAGACCAACACATATTACCCGTTACAAAATGACTGATAAAAAGCGCCCGTTGGCATCTTCTGCGCCAGGTGGATGCGGCCTATAAAAGTGGCAAAAATTAACCAAAAAAACGCCTTTCCACCAATTTATCTCATAATTTCAATCTATTACCCTGCTTACTATTGCCATTAATAAAATATTTTTTATTCTCCGTTATTCTTATTGTCTGCATGCTTTACTTAAGCCTCGGACGGTTTCAACTCTTGGAATAATAATGAAAACACAATTTACCAAACTCATTCCCGCACTTTGTGCGCTGCCTATGCTGTCAGGCGCAGCACTGGCAGATACGCTGGCCATCAAAGCCGATGCGATGGTCGATGTCCTTAAAGGCTCGCTTATCAGCAACCCTTTGGTGATCGTAAAGGACGATAAAATTATTGCGGTAACCAGCCAAAGCAAAGGCAATATTCCTGCGGATGCCAAAGTCATCGACCTGACGGGTCAAACGATCCTGCCCGGGCTAATGGATATGCATACCCATCTCACCAGTGATGCCGATGCCCATGGTTACAAAGGTCTGGCGGTATCATTACCAAGAGCGACCTTAGATGGCGCCAATAATGCCCAGAAAACACTGCTGGCAGGTTTTACGACTGTACGTAACGTTGGCGCACCAGGCTTTACCGATGTCGCCCTGCGCGATGCTATCAAAGACGGTGACGTGATCGGACCGCGCATGTACGTTTCTGGCCCACCTTTGAGTATTACCGGCGGGCACTGTGACAGTAACCTGCTACCGTACGAATACCATGAAAAGGCCCAGGGTGTAGCTGACGGCCCATGGGAAGTCAGAGCAAAAATCCGCGAGAACATCAAATATGGTGCTGATGTCATCAAATTCTGTGCGACAGGCGGCGTATTATCAAAAGGCACTAAAGTAGGCGTACAGCAGTATACTCAGGAAGAAATGGATGCGTTAGTAGCCGAAGCCGCACGCCGAGGCGTCACTACCGCAGCTCATGCCCATGGCACCGATGGTATAAAAGCCGCAATTAAGGCAGGCGTTACCTCCATTGAGCATGCCAGCTTCCTGGACGATGAAGCCATTAAACTGGCGAAGAAACACGGCACTTACTTTTCAATGGATATTTACGACACTGAGTACATCTTAAGTGAAGGCGAAAAAGCCGGATTCCTGGAAGAAAGCCTGGCCAAAGAACGTATGACAGGTAAAACACAGCGCGACAGCTTTACCCGCGCGGTTAAAGCCGGTGTAAAAATGGTCTTCGGTACTGATGCCGGTGTGTACCCACACGGTGATAATGCCAAACAATTTTCGCGTATGGTGAAATTTGGTATGACGCCAATGCAAGCGATTCAGGCCTCAACAATTAATGCCGCTACCATGTTAAAACATGACAAAGAACTGGGCAGTATCAGTGAAGGTAAACAGGCTGACATTATCAGCGTTAAAGGTAACCCGCTGGATGACATCAGTATCCTCGAACAAGTGAAAGCGGTTATCAAGGACGGTCAGGTTTACAAAATGTAAGGCTGATAAATTAAAAGGGCGCATTTAGCGCCCTTTTAATATCTATATGATGGGTAAGAACATTGGCTCAACCAACACCTGCGTTTTCACCGAGTTAGCGATAAAGCACTGTTCGTGGGCTAAATGATGCATGTGCACCACATCATCCTTATCTGGCAATAACGCGCCCACAAACGTCACCTGTGGCCGCAAGATAACCTGGGTCATCGAAATCTTACCAATGGCATCTGTTGCCATGGTGCCTGTGGCATTATCTGCATAATGGTCTGCGACATAGCCCTGTTTCGCTGCAATCGACAGGAAAAACAGCATATGACAACTGGAAAGCGATGCAACAAATGCTTCTTCGGGATCCACATTTGCCTCGATTGAATAAGGCAATGGCACCACGGAGGGCGAAGAGGACGCCGGTACTATCACCCCACCATCAAACTCCCATTGATGACCGCGGCTGTATTTGTTATCCCGAAAAACGTCCTGTGGCGAGCGCCTCCAGCTTACCTTTGCGCGATATTCAGACATCCTCGTCCCCTGTTCGTTTTAGTCTGCTCAATTAGCCCAGTTCGGCCGACTTTGCTGCCGTCGGCTTTAACCAACGGGTTAATTTTACCAGTTGCTTGGATGGCATTAACACCAGCAGATTGCCGCACATCACCAGTGCAAAACCAATCAATGTATTTTGATGCCACTGAAAGCCTTCATACAAAGTACTTAATATCACCGCTACCACTGGAAACAACACATTCGCATAACTGGTTTTCTCTGGGCCGATACGGTTAAACAAGGCAAAATAACAGGCAAACCCAACCACTGTGCCGAGTACAGACAAGTGTAATAGTGATAATACATAGGCAGGGGACGTATCAAATTTCCACTCTACCCCACTGAACAGCACATACAGCAACAGGAATACTGCACCATAGCTCATCCCCCAGGTGTTGCTGGCAAACACGTTAATCTTTTGTTTGCCGTTGCGCACCGTCACCATATTTCCCATTGAGGCTGAAAACGTGCCAACCAGTGCCAGTCCTAGCCCGGTCATAGCTTCACTGGTGAAGTCCAGGGCTTTAACATCGTCCCAGAACAGTGAAATAATGCCAAGGATCCCCAAAGCGGCTCCCACGTAAATTCGGTTAGCTACGCGATTACCAAAGATGATCCGCGCATTAACGATGTTCATGATCATCAGGGTCGAGAATGCAATACAGGCCATTGCCGACGTCAAATACGTCTGAGACCAATAGAGAAACACGTAATTAAGACAAAATATCGCGATACCCTGTAATGCAAAAAACAGATGGTTCTGACGGCTGAAACGCAGCGGCGTTTTACGTACTGCACACAATACCCACATCAGCACCGCAGCCAATGCAAATCGATAAAACAACGACACCTGAGAAGGTACATCACCTAACTGAAATTCAATGGCCAGCCAGGTTGAACCCCAGATGGCAACCGTCGCTGCATATAAAAAGAAAACCTGCATTTACTTACTCACATTGTCCTGATGAGTCAGCAGAATAGCTCGCCAACTGCCAACAAAACAGATACAGTTATTTAGAAATACAACCTATACAGATTGAATGAAATGCTCGCCAGAAATGACAATCAACAGTTATTTTTATACCGTCAGGTGATTGACCTCGTGCGCCAAATGCAGCAACAAGGGACGCTGCGAGCAGGCGATAAGCTGCCCTCTTTACGTAATATGGCCAGCCGATTACAGGTGAGTGTTCCCACCATCAAACAGGCCTATCAGGAACTGGAACGCCAGGGCTTTATTCAGGCACGGGAGAAATCCGGCTACTTTTTACGTGCCAGTAGCCAGTCACAAAATAAGTTGAAAAAACCTCGACTGAATAGCAAACCGACACAGGTCAGCCGGCAACAACTGATTGAGCAGGTTTATCAGGGCATCCATCAGCCGGGTAATCTGGCTCTGGGTATTTCAAATCCGACCGCAGCCCTGTCTACTCAAAAAGCCATTACCCGGGCGCTGCGACGCGCCAGCAATAACGACACCTTATCGCCGTTTAGTTATGGCCCAAGTTATGGCTGTTTGCCATTGCGCCAGCACATTGCCCAACACTATTTTTCTCAGGGACTGCAAGCCAACCCGGAAGACATCATTGTTACTAACGGCGCTCAGGAGGCCATCAGTCTGGCGCTTCGCGCTATAGCCAAACCCGGTGACGTTATTGCGGTCGAGTCGCCCTGTTACTTTGGCATTCTGGAAACCATAGAAAGCCTTGGTATGCTGGCCCTTGAATTGCCATTGTGTGCCGAAGATGGCTTATTGCCCGATGACGTTAGAAAGGCCATTAGCCGACACAAGGTCAAAGCGGTGATGATCTCTACCAGCATTTCCAATCCCCTTGGCAGCTGGTTAACAGAAGAACGTAAGCGCGCCATGGTATCCCTACTGGAAGACGCTGGGATCCCGTTGATCGAAGACGATGCCTATGGTGATTTGTATTTTGGCCCGGTTAGAGGTAAAGCAGCGCAGTACTACAGCCAGAAAGGACTGGTGATCAGTTGCAGTTCGTTTTCAAAAACAGCTGCGCCCAGCCTTCGCATTGGCTGGCTCCTGGCGCCCGGATTTACCGCCAGTTTACAGCGACTCAAACGTGCTTATTCCCAGTCATCTTCGATGCTCAGTCAGGCAACCTTAATCGAATACTTAAGAGGGGGCGAATACGAACGTTATTTACGCCAACTGCGCCAGGTGCTGCAAACCAACAAAGAACGCATGATCAGTCTGTTGCAGCGTGAATTAGGCGAGCAAGTAAGGATCAGCGATCCAAAGGGCGGTTGTGTATTATGGCTGGAATTTCCAAAAGCGATGGATACGAATCTGCTGTTTCAGCAATTACTGGCAGAGCAAATTTCCGTCACGCCAGGTGTGTTGTTTTCCGCGACCGACCGTTACCGTCACTGTCTGCGCCTGAGCTTTGGTTTAACCTGGGACGCCGGGATTGAAACAGGCCTGCAGACATTTTCAACGCTGGCCAGAAACACCCTAGACTCCCTCTCCTGCTGACACAAAAACGCCGCGTGATATGCGCGGCGCTAATGACCTTAACTTTCTTTTTTACTATCCCGTTTCAGCGATAGTGTGCCCCAAGGGCTTTCGCTTTTTGGTTTCTTCACAGGTGCAGTGCCGCTGGCATTTTGCCACGGGCTATCTGCTGCAGGCTTATCATAAGTGCGTTTAGGTTTTTTGGCGGGCCCCTGAGATTTGCTCTTTGCCAGACTGTCTCGATCAATAGGCGTACTTTTTGGCGTATATGGTTTTGCACCAGCGGGTTTCTTGGCCACCGAACCGGCTTTGCGACCTTCTTTATCCGCCCTGGCTTCAGGACGATTTTTTAACGACAAGCCTTGCATAAAATTACGTAACAACTGGTCACCACAAGGTTTAAAATTGCGATGGTCAGGCTGTCGGAATAAAGCTGTCAGCTCTGTTTTGGTGATGCCATAAAAGCCGGCCATTTTCAGCAGGTTCAAAATATCCGTGTCTTTTAGCGTTAACGCCACACGCAGTTTTTTCAGTACTGTATTATTGCTTAGCACTTCACTTTCGGCCGCTGCAGGCGTCGCCTTGGCAGGGTCCGCCGGACCCCGATGTTTGATAATTAAGCCATTTAAAAACGTATCCAACACTTTATCTCGACACGGAATATATCCAGGCTCATCGTCCTTTTTCATCAGGCCACGCAGGTATTCAGGTGCCATCTCGTATCCTGTTAAGGCATAAATAGCACAGGTCGCTTTGTCGTCGAGGCCGAGTGCGTAACGCAGACGACGTAAAATGTCATTTGGAGTCATAAATGTGAGTGTCCGCACCGAGCAGCTTCACTGCCGTGCTTAATAAATGTGGCTTGAGGGATTAATCGGCGCGCATTTTAGCCTAGTTAGCGGGCTAATTCGACTCTTGAACCGAAGATTCCACACCAAGCTAACAATTTATCTCGGGGCGGCGACCACCTGATACCGCTTTTTATGGCTGTCAAAACGGTACCAGGTACCCTGACTCACAAAATAGTCCTGCTCATTTACCCGCTCGACCTGATGCTTAGGCGGTAAATCATCTACCCAAACCCCAACCGGGGCCTCGATAACCACATATCCCTGCTCACCATGACGATAGAAAACGCCATCAGCGTAATAAATACTGCCCTGCACATGCACGTGATTATCTGGCAGCGAAGCGATAATTGCGCCAAGCATAATGCCCACCCCAAGGGTGAATATAGCACCATTGATTCCGCCGCCTCCGTGTCCACCACCATGGCCTCCGCCAGGCATGCCCGGGCCACCACGTCCACCGCCATGCCCTCCCGGCGCGAGAACACAGCCAGACAGCAGACTAATGCAGATACTTGCAGCAAGAATTTGACGGTATTTCATATGACTCCTTACTCCCATTGGTCAATCGTCTATTCTGCCTGTTAGACTGCGACTTTTCCGTCTTGCCTCTGTCACTCCGGGTAAAACTTATGTAAATCCGGCCACAAGGAATGGCCTAGATTCACCAACAAGACATATCTCATTCGAATAAAGCCTGCTAAACTTCGCGACCTTTTTCAGCACTGCCTTCAGGGGAATATCATGACCTTTGCTACACTGGGACTCGACCCGCGACTGGTTGACGCACTCACCACCGCAAACTTAACTGAACCCACCCAGGTACAGAGCGATACCATACCCGTGATACTGGCCGGAAAGGATGTGATGGTAGGAGCACAAACCGGTACCGGAAAAACTGCCGCGTTTTCGTTACCGATTTTGCATCAACTTTTGCAGTCGCCCGCGGACAATATTCGCATGCTGGTACTCACCCCTACCCGGGAGTTGGCGCAACAGGTCTATGCCAATATCCGCACGTACGCAGCCAACACATCACTGAAAGTCATTCAGGCATATGGGGGAGTAAGCCTCACGCCTCAAATTCAGGCGCTTAGTCAGGGCTGTGATATTTTAATCGCCACACCAGGACGTTTACTGGATTTGATGTTTAAGCAAGTGGTCGACTTCTCCGGCCTGGCCTATCTGGTCTTTGATGAAGCTGACCGCATGCTCGATATGGGCTTTAAAGATGAAATTAATCGCGTGTTGCGCCGTCTGCCAGCTCAGCGCCAAACACTGCTATTCTCAGCGACACTGGATGACAGTATCTTTGCCCTGAGTAAACGTCTGTTAAATCAGCCTGAAGTCATTGAAGTGCATGCCCGCAACAGCACGGTCAGTACCGTTGAACAGATAGTTTATCAGGTGGATGCGGACCGCAAACGAGAGTTAGTGTCCTATTTAATTGGTGCCCGTAACTGGCATCAGGTATTGCTTTTTAGCCGCACCAAACAAGGTGCTGATGCTCTGGCCAAAGAGATGAGCAAGGATGGTATTCCCAGTGATTCTATCCACGGCGACAAATCTCAGGGAGCGCGTGACCGTGCCCTGGAAAATTTTAAATCAGGTAAAATCCGCGCGCTGATAGCCACAGATGTAGCCTCACGCGGTATAGACATCCCCGAATTGGAATACGTCATCAATGTAGATTTACCTTATCAGGCAGAAGACTACATTCATCGAATTGGCCGTACCGGCCGGGCCGGTAAATCAGGCATGGCGATTTCGTTGTTGAGTCCCGATGAAAACTGGCTGCTGGAAGAAATAGAAACACTGCTGAAATCCCGTTTGCCACAACAGTGGTTAGCCGGATTTGAGCCGGATTTAAACAAGCCCGCCGTCTCCAACAGGCGTGACAGCAACAGTGCCCAGCGCCGCCGCGCAAAGTCCCGTGCCATGGGTAATGCCAGCGGTAATAAGCGCCGCCGCAACAAACCTAATTCGCCACGTTAACGCCGATTAACCTTGCCTTGCAGCCTTATAAAAAGGCTGCAAGTCGATTTTGCTCTCCTAACGCGTCAATTTCGACAAAAAGCTCAGCATGCAGGCGAAAGAACATATTGGCACTATGAACGACCATGTCCTGTTCACTTTGATCGGTAATTTTGTTCATTAGCTCTTCAAAATAAAGCATGTGCGTCTGATATAGCACTCCCTGGGCGCGCAAATAAGTGAATGCACCTTCGGATACATCGAGCAATTCGCCCATCATCAGTGACACTTTATCCGCCAGAACAATTACCGTGCCTTTTAATACAAATAATAACCCCATCAAATAAAGTGGATGTTTGCGGTGCACGGCATCATATGCGTAGGCAATCAGCAACTCGGTGGCAGGACAGGGGCCTTGTTGTTTGGTCGCCAGCTTATCACCGCCACTGGCCTCGACGTCATTCAGGAGCCATTCCTGATGCCCCATTTCCTCTTCACTAAAATCCCCAAGCGCCTCTCGTAACCACTCCTTGTCATCATCCAGACGGCTGCCGCAGGCCATCATTAAAGGCACCAGATGTTTTACGTAGTGATAGGCTTCACCTAAAAAATGTAAATAATCCTCTTTACTGATGTCGCCCCGCATACAACGTTGGACATACGGCGTTGTCATTAACTTGTCGCGCGCACATTGGGTTTCACTGTGTAATCGATGGTAGAGTTCCATGTCACTGCTCCATAAAATCAGCAACGGAAGCCTGAGGCTAAATGGCGTTTCCGGTGGGTAGCGGCCAAAGAAAAGGTCTGTGTGGTCTACGAAAAAATAGACCCAAGGTATTGCTTCGTCAACCGAACATCGTAAGCCTTTAATCAGGATTGCCCATAAAAAAGGGGCCTAATGAGGCCCCAAATGGTTCAAAAAGCACAGACTCAGTGCTTTTTCTCCAGCTTACTCGATAATGCCGCGATTTCCTGACGGCGTCCGCTATCTGCCAACGGGCGTTCAGGACGTGGCGCTGCCGCTTTCGCAAGTTCCAAGTACTTACGTGCTTCACTGTAATCACCTTCGTCATACAGGAATTCTGCATAAAAGTAGTTACTGTCGATACCATAGGGGTTGTATTCCAGCGCTTTAGACAATAAGCGTCGAGCCTGTTTATCACTCCCAAAGGCAATGGGCCAACCGGGGACTTTGTGATAAAGCACCCCCAGGCTGGTAATGGCAGAACCGTCCAGTGTATCGGGCGCTTTTGACAGCACCGCCTCAAAACTGGCCTTTGCATCTTTGGCCAGCGACAAGGCGCCAAGACCGCCTTTTGCGCCTGCTGCACTGGATTGAATAATCCCCTGCCAGACCAGGTAATTCAGATTATCCGGCTCGGCTACAACAAGCTTTTTGACGTCGTTCACCAGCTGATCAAATGCAGCCTCTTTGGCATCACCGTTCAGCTCATAATTCGCATTCGCCCATCGATGCTGGAGTTCAAGTAAAGTGGAGGGAGTTTGTGCCAGGGCTGAACACGCCACATTGACTCCCAGAACAAACGCCAACAATTGCAAACCCCATTTCATATCAGCACCTCCTGACGATTTTGATTAATTAAACGTTTAATAATGGGTAATTTCTTAAGCAGTGCGTTGTCGACCAACCCGGGAAACATGCCGTTAATACGCACAAACAGCTTCTCCGGAAAGCCGATATACATGCGTGACTTACCTGTTTCGAGCTGAGTAATCAGTGCTTTTGCCACGACATCCGGGTGATCAACCTGGTTACCCAACTGCTGATTCATTGCCACCGCGACATCGGTATTGATATCGGTATCGGTGGCTCTGGGTGCCAGATAAAATACCTTCACCTGAGTATCTGCGAGCTCTCTGTACAAGGCTTCAGTAAAGCCTCGCAACCCAAATTTGCTCGCACAATAGGCTGTTTGCCCGGCAAAACCAATGCTGCCAAATGCTGATCCTACATTCACTATGGTGGCCTCGGGCAAACGCAATAGCTGCGGCAACAAACGTCGGGTAAGTTGCATCGGTGCCAGTAAGTTGGTGGCCAGCGTCTGCTCCAGCATGCTCTCTGAACTATGATGTAACAGTGCCAATTCGGTAATACCGGCGTTATTAACCAGCATTGTAATTCCACCAAGACGATGAATTTCGTCCATCAGCGCATCTCTTCCCTGAGCCAGCGTTAAGTCCGCCTCAACCAGATGGTGATCGCCAGGTAAAGAACTTAACAACCGTTCCAGACGCGCCTTATCACGCCCGACTAATATCAGCTCAACACCTTTTTCGGCCAGCGAACGGGCTATGGCTTTACCGATCCCGCCGCTGGCACCGGTAAGTAAACAACGTTGTTCTTGCCACTGCATGTCTGACTCCTACGCCGCCTGAGACTGGATCAACGGTTGATCAAGCTCACGGAAAATATTGGCATACATACGGAAAAACATTTTGGCACTGTGGATTATCAGCTCCTGCTCCGCCTTATCCTCAATCCGGTTCATCAGGTTTTCAAAGAACACTATGTGTTCCTGGTCCAATGCACCATGCGAGCGCAAATAGCTAAATGCATTTGCGGGTAACGCCAGTTTATTCGCGATCATCTGCGCGGCATTATCGGCCAGGGCGATGCTGGTACCCTCAAGCACAAACACCATGCCAAAAAAACATAATGGGCTGGAACGGGTAATTGCATCATAGGCATAAGCCACCATGATCTCCGTTGCCGGCGCAGGCTGACTGTGTCGCACCGCGTCTTTGTCGCCTCCACAGGCGGCGATATCATTTAAGATCCATTCCTGATGGCCCATTTCTTCTTCAATATATTCGCCTACCGCTTCGCGCAGCCATTCTTTATCGGCTGGCACGCGACTGCCACAGGCCATCAGTAAAGGCACTGTATGTTTAACGTGATGATAGGCTTGCTGTAAAAACGCCAGATAATCAGCTTTTTCAATATTGCCATGAAAGCAACGCTGGATAATCGGTGCGCCCAGTAAATACTCACGCTCTGCCTGAGTTTCTATTTGTAAACGTTGATAAAGATTCATAGTACTGCTCCTGTGACTTGGGCATTACCCGCCTGGGCATACGCTTGCTCTATAGAGGTATGGAAATGCTGTAGAATGGCATCCCGAACAGGCTTTCCTGTTGGGGTAACAAGCCCGGGGATCGTGACTAAAGGCTGCTGTAACCGCACCCAATTAGCGATTCTGGCGTAATCCGGTAACTGTTGGTTGACGGCAGCGATGACCTTATCGATTTGACTGTCATCCACTGCATCGCTGATGGGCATTAATAATGCGCCACAATATGGCTGACTATCACCGTAAACGATAACGTCACGAAAATAGCCGCTGGCCATCAACTCTGCCTCAACCCATTCAGGTGAAATATTGCGGCCAAAAGAGGTAATCAGAAGGTTCTTGCGGCGGCCAAGAATATGCAATGTGTTATCGGTAAACTCAACCAGATCGCCGGTCGCAACACATTTAGGGTAAAAACTGTCAGGCTGATTGAGGTAGCCCAGGAACAGATTGCCTTCGACAATCAGTTCGCCATTCTCAATATACAGTTGATTATGGGGCAAAGGTTGCCCTGCACTACTGGCTGCATCTGCGTTTTGGGTATTTAACGCGACAACGGATGCACACTCAGATAAACCATAGCCCTGATAAACAGGCAGCCCCAGTGCGCGGGCGGCCTCAACCATACCGGCTGCGACTTTCGCTCCGCCAACGGCAATAAATTGTAGAGAATCTGGCGCCTGCCAGCCCTGTTTCACTGCAGACATCAGCAAGGTAAGTAATTCAGGTACCAGAATCAGACTTTGCGGCTGTACCTTGCTTATCAGGCCTAACAACTGTTGCGGCTCAATCAGACGGCTTCCGGAAAAGCCACGTTCTGCATCATTAGCCAGCACCACCGCACCTCCTACCATCAAAGGTGCATAGACACCGGCGATATTTTCCAGAAGTGTCGCTAATGGCAGCAAACATAGATGCCGCACTTTTTCGATAGCAATTGCATCGGCCAGACTGTGGGCAACCGTCAGCTGGTTTTTCACACTCAGACACACACCTTTTGGGGCGCCAGTACTGCCGGAGGTAAAGGTAATTTTACTGGTGCCTTCAGGCACAAGCGCACGGTTATCGCGTTGGCGAGCAAATGCGGATACGCCCGTGAAAGGGGTTCTATCTACCTCAATGTTACCGGCCAAATGTGCCGTACTGCTATCCGTTAACAACAGGTCGATATCACTCTGCTTGAGTAAATGCTGAACCTGAGTTTGGCTGAAAAATCCAGGAACTGGCACACAGCACACATCGGCAAGCTGACACGCCAGATCGAATAATACCCACTCGATACTGTTTTCCATTGCCACAGCAACATGCATTGCCTGTTGTTGCAACAACCATTCACAGCGCGCTTTAACGGCTTGCTCTAATTCGTGATAGCTAAGTTGCACCTCGCCCTGAACCAGAGCCACTTGGTCTTTGAATTCTGGGTTAGCAAACCACATTAGGCAGCCCTCATCATCGGCAACACCTGTTGCAAATTAGCTTTCACCACTTCGAACAGCGCATTCAGGTGGGGTTGTTGTAAGGCATTGGCAACCGCCTTATCAATATCCAGCAGCAGCACTTTAGGCTGACTGTTATAATAGCTGCCCCAACGACTGGCTTTATCCCCCAAACAGGCTGGATTGGCATCGGCCAGAAATACCAGCTCCATATTTAAACGCCTGAGTAACTGCCTGACTTTATCGGTACCAGCAAATACCAGATAATTGACCTTGCTCAGATACAAGCCCATCACTGTGGTCATCAAAAGTGGTAAAGTGAACTTCTGCGAACGACTATATAAATTACCTATTTCGGCAATCTGATTGGGCAACGCCCAGATACCATGCTTTTGCAATGTTTCATCTACACTCGACTGCAGGTATTGTTCAACAAATAATGGACGACATGCACGGCGGATACCCACAACAGCCTGTAGCTGCTGTGCCGTACGCATGCCCAGCAAAACCGGCAGATAACTGCTTACCTGCGCCTGATAACTGCGGGCAAAGCCCTCGCTCACGAACGCTTCCAGCTCGGCTCTGACGGGATGAATACGATCAGCCAGTACAAACTGATATGCCTGATTCGGCACTTGAAATTGCCCCGAGCTTTTCACCGGTGCAATGTCTGTGGAATGGGTAACTACATAATCTGCCATAGTCTGCTCGTTTGGTTACTTCGCAAACAAGACTAGGCAGTCAAGCTTAAGGCAAACTTACGCTGAAAAATTTTCTTTCTGGCAGTACAAATAAATAGGATGGTACTAAAGGGCGGAGACTTTTAAGAATGCCCTCCTCTCAAAATAAGAGAAGGACACTTAACAATTACAAGACAACCACAGACGTAATCTTGATTGGCGCTTCGAGCATCTGGCCACTGACATAAGCATCTTCGTCTACACGAGTTTCGCGAATCTTTAGAATGTATTTAACGACATCCATGCCTTCTATCACCTTACCAAATGTCGCAAATCCCAATCCGTCAGCGTTACGTTTACCACCTGCATCAAGTGCAGGTTGCTCCCCAACACAAATAAAAAACGCAGATGTTGCGGTGTCTGCTTCCCCTCGAGCCATTGAGAGACTGCCATCCTGATGAACTAACCCGGTTTGCTTAGTCGTCTCTAATACAATGGGAGAAAAATCAGTAAACGCTGGATTTGCTCCGCCTTGAATAACACTGATGACCGGACTGCCCTGATCATTATCAGGACGAACTACACGATAAAACTCTCCACCAGAAAATGCTCCAGCCTCGACGTATTTCAAGAAATTTGCCACGGTGACTGGAGCGTTATTGCCATACAAAGCGATCTTAATATCTCCCTTACTGGTATGCATGATAACGAAATTTGTGTTGACTGGAGCTTCGGCGACCACTTCTTCGGCTGCGACAATTTGACTAAATAGCCAGCTACAGATCACCAGCATCAATCTGAGTTTTCTACGCATTTATCCCTCTTAACCAAGATTTACCTGAATATTTTATACAGCTTATAAAACCGTGGTTTTATCCTGTTTCGACCAAGCTGTCTATTTTGTCGTCCAAAAACTTTGCTATAGCTAATTCGCTGACGCACAATGTTTTTTCATGTTCTTGTTAATTTCAGGAAGCGATTAACATGTTCCATTCACCCATTAGAATAAGAAACTCATTATGTCCAAATCCAGTGTATTGACGCATATTACTTTCCTGGCAGCCCTGAGCAGTGCCTCAGCGTTTGCTGGCAGCACGATTGACGCTCAACGTGTTCAGTTAGATGCCCTTAAAGCCAAAAGCCTACAATCAGAACTGTCTTACCAGGTGATTGAATCCCTGACGACGGAAGTTGGCGCGCGTATGGTCGGCACCCCAGCCAATGCCAAATCAGTGTCCTGGGCTGTGAACAAAATGCATGAACTGGGCTTCGATAAAGTCTGGACCGAAGAAAGCGAACTTCCTTTATGGGAACGTGGCACTATGCAAGCGCACATTGACGGTCCCTACCCTCACAATGTCGTTGCGCTTGCGCTGGGCGGCAGCGTGGGCACAAATGGTAAAGATCTCAAAGCCCAAGTAATCGAATTTGCCTCTTTAGCTGATTTAAAAGCGGCACCTCAAGGCAGCCTGAAAGGCAAAATTGCCTTTGTTTCGTTTAAAATGGAACGCGATATCGATGGTGCAGGCTATGGCCCAGCCGTTGGTGCCCGCGTAATTGGAGCGTCTGTCGCGGCAGATAAAGGTGCCGTAGCCTTTTTAATGCGCTCTGTCGGTACAGACACTAACCGCACACCGCATACTGGAATCTCCCGCTATCAGCCGGATGTAAAACAAATCCCAGCAGTAGCGATTTCTAACCCTGACGCCGATCTGCTGGTGAATATGCTGGCTCGCAAACAGCCAGTCACTTTTTCATTAAATATGAAGGGCACTGGCTATACCGGTGAAAAAGTGAAGATTGCCAACGTCATAGGTGAAATTACCGGAAGCGAACACCCGGAGCAGGTTGTCACCCTGGGGGCACACCTGGATAGCTGGGATGTTGGCACAGGTGCCATTGATGATGGTATCGGGGTAGGTATTACCCTGGCCGCGGGCCATTTTATCGGTCAGCTACCACAAGCGCCTAAACGCACAGTACGGGTGATCCTGTTTGCTGCTGAAGAGGTGGGTTTGTTTGGCGCCAAAGATTATGTTGCCAAACATAAAGATGAAATGGCAAACCATGTGATTGGCGCAGAATGGGACTTTGGTAATGGCAACATTTACCAATTGCACCCTGGAGTAGGTACTGAATCATTAAATGAGGTACGTGATTTCGCCAACTATCTGGCTCCTATGGGTGTTGCGCTGGCAACAACGAATACAGCCAAAGGCCAGTCAGATATGGAAGCCCTTGGTGAATTAGGCCAGCCAGCGATCGATTTCAATCCAGACGGTTTGGATTATTTCGACTATCACCATACTGAGAATGACACTCTGGATAAGGTAAACCAGGCCGCCCTGAAAAATAACACCGCTATCTACACCTTATTTGCTTACTTTGCTGCGCAGTCGGATATCGATTTCCGCAAGTAATGCTCTGATACAAAAAGAAAAACGTTCAATCGTTTGTCTTTTATTTAAGCCTGCATTGCAGGCTTTTTTTATTACCGTATCAACAAAAATTCACACAAGTAACGGGTAAATAGGTTAGGCTTTAACCTCATGGCTTTTCATAATAACGAAAAAAATTTTAGCTAAATATTTCAGAAGGTTAAGTATGGGCAAAAAAGGAATTTACGTCATCATCGGTTGCGCACTGTTACTGATGGTGATTATTGCTTCGGCCAATTTCATCGTCCAGGGCAGCCTGCCAACATTAGATGGAAAAATCTCAACGCCAACGTTAAAAGCAGAAGCCCGAATCGACCGGGATACCCTGGGCACGGCAATTATCCATGCCAGCGATCGTCAGGACGCGGCCTACGCGATGGGATACGCACATGCTCAGGACAGATTCTTTCAAATGGATTTGCAGCGTCGTAATGCTGCGGGCGAACTCTCGGCCTTATTCGGCGAAAAAGCATTAGTATTGGACAAGCCCATTCGCTTTCACCAGTTTCGTAAACGTGCTCAGGCCATCGTTGAGAGTCTTCCCGCAGAGCAAAAATCCTTGCTGGTGACCTATGCACAAGGAGTGAATGATGCCCTGGCGGCACAGACGTTCTCCTCCTTCGAATATTTGCTTACCGGCAATTCCCCCGCTCCCTGGTCGCCAGAAGACAGCATTTTGACCATTTTTAGCATGTATCTGGATCTGCAGGGAGCCACATTACAGCGGGATTTAGTTCTGACGCAGTTGGCGCGAGATTTCGGTGACGATATGGTTGCTTTTATCACCCAACCTAGTCATTACCAGGCAGCATTAGATGGCTCAACGTTCCCTCTCAGAAATACACCTGTGCCAGCACTTCGCGAGAGTGTTGAATTGGCCAGCGTTACGTCAATCGAAGATGTTGCTGAAGTGGGCAGCAATAACTGGGCGGTAACAGGCAAGCTGACCAAATCAGGCCATGCCATGCTATCTGACGACATGCATCTGTCTTTACGTGTACCTGTGATCTGGTACCGCGCCCAGCTTAACTACCAACAAAATCAACAGGCCTATCAAATTACCGGGGTAAGCCTGCCAGGTGTACCTGCGATTGTAGTGGGGACGAATAATCATTTAGCCTGGGGCTTTACTAATGGCTATTTAGATACCGCTGACTGGATTGCATTGAATGACAATGAGCCCGTCTGGGAAGAAACAGAAACGTTCCATCTGCCAAAAGGTGAGCAGACCATGCAGCTTATCCTGAGCCAATTCGGTCCGGTAAAAGAAGTAGATGGTCAGAAGTATGCTCTTAACTGGGTGGCTTATCAGCCCTATGCAGTGAATCTTAATTTGGCGACATTGGAGCAAACCAATACGGTTGAAGCTGCCATGCAACTCGCGCCGAAAATGGGTATTCCGGTGCAGAACTTAATGCTGGCAGATAGCCAGGGGAATGCAGGTTGGCGCCCGGCGGGTGCTTTTCCGGCCAGATCTTTTGCTTCCTCTCAGGCGATTCCTGAAGATCAGGTGGACATCCAACAGTGGCAGCAGCCTCAACTTGATACCCCTTATGTACTGAATCCTGAATCCAACAGACTTTGGACTGCGAATGCGAGGGTCATCGGCACCACGGATTATGCTCAATATGGTGACGGCGCCTACGCACTGGGCGCTCGAGCTGAACAAATTAAACAACGTCTGTTCGAAAAAGAGCAGTTCAACGAGCAAGATTTTTATCAGATCCAGCTAGATAACCAAGCCGAATTTCTGAGCCCCTGGCAGCAATTGCTGGTTAGCACCCTTACTGCTGACGATGGCAACGATTTTAGTCAGGATATCAACCTGCTGAATCAATGGGGAAAATGTGCCTGTAGCGACTCTGTTGGTTATAGTCTGGTGAAAGCATTCCGCAATCAATTAATTGATAACCTCTTCGCTCCGCTACAGCAAGATCTGGAAAAACAGGCATTAAGCCTCAAATCAGTAAAACGCTATCTCGAGCCGGGTATTTGGCAATTACTCCAACAACAGCCCGCCAGCTGGCTGCCAAAAGACAGCCAAACTTGGAACCATTTGCTGGTAACCAGCTATCAGCAGGCTAAAGACAGGTTACTGGCAGAACACAGCCAAACCGGAGCACTGACGGATTTACGCTGGGGTAAGGTGAATGCTTTTACCATCACCCACCCATTTAGCAAACAAGTTCCCTGGTTAGCCAGTCTGTTAGATATGCCGGTAACCGATGCCTGGGGTGATACCTACATGCCTGCGGTTCAAGGCCACGATTTTGGCGCATCACAGCGATTGTTCGTGCAACCGGGTAATGAAGAAAATGCGATTCTGACCATTCCAGGTGGACAATCGGGTCATCCACTTTCTCCCTACTACAGGAAAGGGTTTATGGACTATGTGAATGACAAGGACACACCATTATTACCGCAGGCAATTGAACATTCGTTGGTTCTAAGCCCCGCCGCATAAGTCTCAGTTGGGCGGCAATTGTCGCCCAATAAACATCAGCCCGAACCACTGACATACACTACGCCAATAGTTTTGGCGGCATATCATAAATAACAAAAAACGCACCCTAAGGTGCGTTTTTCACGGCTTTACTGTTCAGCAGGCTTGGTGTTTTCCACCCGGCTTTTCAGTTTCTGGCCGGGTCGGAAGGTCACCACGCGGCGAGCCTTAATTGGAATATCTTCTCCAGTCTTCGGATTACGTCCAGGACGCTCGTTCTTTTCACGAAGATCAAAGTTACCAAAGCCAGACAACTTTACTTGTTCTCCGGTTTCCAATGATTCTCTCACTTCTTCAAAAAATGCTTCGACTAAATCTTTCGCATCGCGTTTGTTTAGCCCAAGTTTCTCGAATAAATGTTCTGCCATATCAGCTTTTGTCAATGCCATAAGCTCAATCCCTCAAAGATGCCGCAAATTTGTCTGACAATGTCGCCACAACACCATCTACTACAGCCTGAATCTCATGCTCTTCCAGTGTTCTCTCTTTGTCTTGCAGAGTAAGCGAAATGGCCAGACTCTTGAACCCAGTCTCAACGCCTTTACCCCGGTAGACATCGAACAAGTTTAGGCCAACTAATTGATTTGCGCCAAAATTCTTAATTGTGTTTAAAATTTCTCCAACGGCGATATCTTCCGACACAACGATCGCAATGTCACGTCTATTTGCTGGAAATTTAGAAATTTCCTTCGCCTCTGGTAAATTTTTATCTCCAATTGCCGTAATATCCAGTTCAAATACGAACGTACGACCATTTAGACCCAATTTCTTCTCAAACTGAGGGTGGATCGCGCCAACATAACCAACCAGGATGTCACCACGATAAATGGCTGCGGTTTGACCTGGATGCAGCGCACTGTGTTCAGCCGCTTTAAAGGTAAACTCGACGTCATTGCCAAGGGTAGCCAGTAACGCTTCTACATCACCTTTTACGTCAAAGAAATCCACGGCTGCGTCCGTTGCATCCCAATGCTCATTAGCACGATTACCCGCAATAACACCGGCAATCACTGCTTCCTGACGTACGCCTGTTTTCTCACTGGCATCTGGTACAAAGCGCAGCCCTGTTTCAAACAAACGTACACGACTTTGCTGACGTTTCTGGTTATAAGACACAGCGTGTACTAAACCAGGCCACAGGCTCACTCGCATCACTGACATATCGGCAGAAATCGGGTGTGGTAACACCAAACCGTTGGCTTCCGGGAATAACAGGCTTTGCTGCTTAGGATCGACAAACGAATAGGTAATCGCTTCCTGATACTCGCGGTTCACCAGCGTATCTTTCAGGGTGTTTAGTCCCAGTGCCTGCTCTTTATGCGTCGACATTTCCAAACTGCCTTTTGGCGCCAGATTTGGAATACTGTTGTAGCCGTAAACACGCGCGACTTCTTCAATCAGGTCTTCTTCGATAGCGATATCGAAACGATAGCTTGGCGCTTGAGCAGTCCAAACACCGTTAGTAAATGTCACGTCCAGACCAAGACGCGTCAGGATTTCAGTGACTTTTTCGGCTTCGATTACGTGGCCCAAAACTTTGTCTAAACGTGCCTGACGCAGGCTCACGTTTTTAACAGCAGGCAGTTTGTCTTCAGCAACCGCTTCAACCACAGGGCCTGCTTCGCCACCCACAATCTCGAGCAACAAAGCAGTAGCACGTTCCATTGCTGTACGTTGCAATTTGTAGTCGACACCGCGTTCATAGCGGTGTGATGCATCTGTGTGCAAACCGTACTGACGGGCTTTACCACGGATTATATCAGGATCGAAAAATGCGCTTTCCAGGAAAATATGCTGGCTCTGCTCAGTCACACCCGAGTGCAGGCCACCAAAGATACCCGCCATCGCCAGGGCTTTTTCGCAGTCAGCAATCACCAGGGTGTTATCTTTCAGACTGACTTCGCTTTCGTCCAACAACACCAGTTTTTCTTCAGCTTTAGCTAAACGGACCTGGATATCCCCTTCAATCTTATCTAAATCAAAGGCGTGCATAGGGTGACCCAGTTCCAGCAGCACGTAGTTAGTTACATCCACCACAGGATCAATGCTACGAATACCACTGCGACGCAGGTTTTCTTTCATCCACAATGGCGTTGACGCCTGCAGATTGATATTGCGGATTACGCGTCCCAGATAACGAGGACAGGCATCGTCAGCAACCAACGTAATTGCTCGAGTCTCTTCGATACTGGCAGCAACAGGGGCCACGTCTAACGCTTTCACGTCAGCATTGTTTAATACACCTACTTCACGGGCCAGACCGATAATACCCAAACAATCCGCACGGTTAGGGGTTAAGTCAACCTCAATGGCGTTATCATTCAAGCTAAGATATTCGCGGATATCTGTGCCGATAGGTGCATCGACTGGCAATTCGATAATCCCGTTATGGTCATCGGAGATACCCAGCTCAGAGAAACTGCACAGCATGCCATGTGAAGGCTGACCGCGCAGTTTCGCTTTCTTAATTTTAAAATCGCCCGGTAAAACAGCACCAACCACAGCCACAGCCACTTTCAGGCCCAGACGGCAGTTGGGGGCACCACAAACGATATCCAACAGCTCATCAGCGCCCACGTTCACTTTGGTTACACGCAGTTTGTCGGCATCAGGGTGCTGGCCACATTCCACCACTTCCCCAATCACAACACCGGAAAATTCACCAGCAACAGGCTCAACGGCGTCGACTTCTAAACCGGCCATGCTCAGCTGTTCAGAAAGTTGCTCAGTGGTAATTGCAGGATTCACCCACTCTCTTAACCATTTTTCACTGAATTTCATACGCTTGTCTTACCTTATTTGAACTGCTTGAGGAAACGAAGGTCATTTTCGAAGAAGGCACGCAGGTCATTTACGCCATAACGCAACATGGTTAGACGTTCTACCCCCATACCAAAGGCAAAGCCGGTATAGACTTCAGGATCGATATTCACAGAGCGCAATACATTTGGGTGTACCATACCGCAGCCCAACACTTCTAACCATTTACCGTTTTTGCCCATCACATCCACTTCAGCCGACGGCTCGGTAAAAGGGAAATAAGAAGGACGGAAACGAATTTGAAGGTCTTCTTCAAAGAAGTTATGCAGGAAGTCATGCAGAATGCCTTTCAGATCCGTAAAACTGACATTCTTGTCGACCATCAAGCCTTCAACCTGATGGAACATCGGCGTGTGCGTTTGATCGTAGTCGTTACGGTATACACGGCCTGGCGAAATGATCCGCAACGGCGGCTGTTCCGCTTCCATAGTGCGAATTTGCACGCCAGAGGTTTGCGTACGTAGCATTACATCCGGATTGAAATAGAAAGTATCATGATCCGCGCGGGCCGGGTGATTAGCCGGAATATTCAGAGCATCAAAGTTATGGAAAGCGTCTTCCACTTCCGGGCCTGATTTTACGCTAAAGCCCAGCTCACCGAAAAAGCTTTCGATACGTTTGATAGTGCGGCTTACAGGGTGCAATCCACCCAATCCTTGACCGCGACCAGGCAAGGTCACATCGATCGTTTCAGAAGCTAACTTGGCATTTAACTCCTGTTCACGCAGAAACTCGCCACGGGCGTGTAATGCATCTTGAATTTGCTGTTTGGCTACGTTGATTTTTTGCCCTGCTGCCGGACGTTCTTCAGCAGACAATTTGCCCAGGCCTTTAAGTAGCTCAGTAAGACGGCCTTTTTTCCCCATAAAATCGACGCGAACGGCGTCTAAGGTAGCAGCATCTTTCGCTTCGGCAATCAGCGCTTCGGCCTCTTGGATGATGGCGTCGAGATCCATAGATTCCCCGATTTAAGTAACTGTTTTGGTTTGAATAAAATAGCCCGCAATTCTACACGATTAGACAGTTTTTAGGCTAGGGTGAATGCCTAGTTTTAGGCAGTTTTTGCAGGATTTGCACAGTTTTTGTTGTGCGTAGAAATTATTTGTCCTGAAACGAAAAACGGCGAGCATCCTGCTCGCCGTTTTCCGAAAGAACTTAAGCTTAATTGTTAATGAATTAAGCCAGTGCGCCTTTAGCAGCTTCTACTAAAGCGCTGAATGCAACTTTGTCATGCACAGCGATGTCAGCCAGGATCTTACGATCGATTTCGACAGACGCTTTTTTCAGACCGTTGATGAAACGGCTGTATGACAGACCGTTTTGACGGGCAGCAGCATTGATACGTGCAATCCACAGTTGACGGAATTGACGTTTACGCTGACGACGGTCACGGTATGCATATTGACCAGCTTTAGTTACTGCTTGAACAGCAACACGATAAACTCGACTACGGGCACCGTAATAGCCTTTGGCCTGCTTCAGTACCTTTTTGTGACGGGCACGTGCGATGGTGCCGCGTTTTACTCTTGCCATGGTTCAGTCTCCTCTTAGTTTACACGTACGGCAGCATGCGTTGGATCAGCGCGGTATCCGAGCTATGAGCCAATTTCTTGCCACGCAGATGACGTTTACGCTTAGAGCTCTTCTTGGTCAGAATGTGACGCAAGTGAGACTGTTTGCTTTTGAAGCGACCAGAAGCGGTTTTCTTGAAACGCTTCGCAGCTCCACGGTTTGTTTTCATTTTAGGCATTGCTAAAACTCCGCATTGTTAAAAGTATGTAGTTTGCAGTGCTACACACGGATTACAGTTTAGTAAGGTGAAAAGGGGTGCAGAGTCCCTTTTACTTGTTAACCCTACTTACTTTTTGCTGGGGCAAGCACCATGATCATCTGACGACCTTCCACCTTTTTAGGGAAAGATTCGCAAGTGGCAATGTCTTCCAGATCGGTTTTAACGCGATTCAGAAGTTCAATACCGATCTCTAGGTGGGCCATTTCACGTCCGCGATAACGGATCGTCACTTTGGCCTTATCACCCCCTTCTAGAAAGCGACGCAGGTTGCGCAGTTTTACCTGGTAATCGCCTTCATCAGTGCCAGGGCGAAATTTAATCTCCTTGACCTGAATTTGTTTCTGCTTTTTCTTTTGCTCTTTCTGAGCCTTACTCTTTTCGAAGAGGAACTTCCCGTAGTTCATAATTTTACAAACGGGCGGCTGTGCATTCGGGCTGATTTCAACCAAATCCAGGTCGGCTTCCGTAGCGGTTTCCAACGCGTCTCTTAATGAAACAATACCTAATTGGTCGCCATTTTCCCCAATTAAACGAATCTCTCTTGATGTGATTTCTTCGTTAATCCGAGCCTTGTCGCCCTGAGCCTTTGTTGTAGCGCCTTTAATATGCTATTCCTCCAGAATTAATTAATGCTTTTGCTTTCTACATCGTTTTGCAGTTTCGCAATAAAGTCTTCGATGGAAAGTTTTCCAAGGTCTTCTCCCCTGCGAGAACGCACTGCGACTTCGCCGGCTTCCATTTCTTTATCGCCAACTACTAACAGATAGGGAACGCGCCTAAGCGTGTGCTCGCGGATTTTAAAGCCAATCTTCTCATTTCTCAAGTCGGACTTTGCTCTAAAGCCGCTTTCTTTCAGCTTTTTCACCACTTTATCTGCGTATTCACCCTGGTTGTCGGTGATATTCATTACCACAACCTGTGTTGGCGCCAGCCATGCAGGGAAAAATCCAGCGTACTCTTCGGTTAAAATACCAATGAAACGCTCCAGTGAACCCAAAATGGCGCGGTGGATCATCACTGGCACTTTGCGGTCACCATCTTCGGCGACAAACGTAGAGCCAAGGCGGCCTGGCATAGAGAAGTCCAGCTGCACGGTACCACATTGCCATGCACGGTCTAAACAGTCATGCAGGGTAAATTCGATTTTCGGACCGTAGAAAGCCCCCTCGCCTGGCAAGTATTGGAACTCGATGCCTTTGGCAGTTAATGCGTCAGCCAGCGCTTTTTCCGCCTTATCCCAAATTTCATCGCTTCCTACACGTTTTTCAGGGCGCGTAGATAGTTTGACGACAATTTTCTCAAAACCGAAGGTTTTGTATGTATCGTAAACCATATCAATACAACCACCGACTTCATCCAGGATTTGATCTTCCGTACAGAAGATATGGGCATCATCCTGAGTAAATCCACGAACACGCATCAAGCCATGTAACGCTCCAGACGGCTCATTACGGTGACAGCAACCGAATTCCGCCATGCGTAATGGCAGGTCACGGTATGATTTCAAGCCTTGGTTAAAGATTTGTACATGACCAGGACAGTTCATTGGCTTAATCGCATATTCACGCTTTTCAGATTCTGTGGTGAACATGTTTTCTGCATATTTGTCCCAGTGACCCGACTTTTCCCACAGGCTACGGTCCATCATTAATGGGCCTTTTACCTCGTCATAGTCATAAGTGCGCAGCTTCTGGCGTACAAATTTTTCCAGCTCGGTATAAATTGTCCAGCCGTCATTGTGCCAAAACACCATGCCTGGCGCTTCTTCCTGCCAGTGGAACAGATCCAGTGACTTACCGATTTTACGGTGGTCGCGTTTTTCAGCTTCTTCTAAACGCTGTAAATAGGCAGCAAGGGCTTTTTTGTCGGCCCATGCAGTACCGTAGATACGCTGCAACATTTTATTGTCGCTGTTACCGCGCCAGTACGCACCCGCCACTTTCATGATCTTAAAGTGTTGGCAGAAACGCATGTTGGGTACGTGAGGTCCACGACACATGTCAACGTATTCTTCGTGGTGATACAAACCTGGTTTATCCTCTTTGGCGATGTTCTCGTCCAGGATTTGCATTTTGTACATTTCACCACGGGCTTCAAAGGTGTCTCGGGCTTCTTGCCAGCTCGCAACTTTTTTCACTACGTCATAGTTGGTTTTCGCCAATTCCAACATGCGCTTCTCAAGCTTCTCCAGATCTTCAGGGGTTAGCGAGTGCTCCATGTCGATGTCATAGTAAAAGCCGTTGTCAATTACTGGACCGATGGCCATTTTCACATCTGGCCACAATTGTTTAATCGCATGACCAATTAAGTGTGCGCAAGAGTGACGAATAATCTCCAGACCTTCTTCGTCTTTCGCGGTAATAATTTGCAATTGCGCATCATGGCTGATCAGATCACATGCATCTACCAACTGGCCGTCGACTTTACCGGCGATGGTGGCTTTTGCCAGACCCGGGCCGATGTCGTTAGCAACATCTAATACGGAAACAGGATTATCGAACTGGCGTTGGCTGCCATCAGGAAGAGTAATTACGGGCATATAAAATATCCTTACACAGTGGTGACACCTACCAAGCGCCACTTGCGTTAACATCTGCCAGATACCAAATGTAGCCTTCCCACGGATTAACGTTGGGGTATCAGATACAATTTCGATATCATTGATAAAAATTTCATAAAAAAACACCCGAACAATGGGTGTTTGAGAGATTGCTTTGTCACAATCAAAGCAATCCGGCAACTATATCGAATTCTGCTATGACCTTGCAATCTTTGTGGTCGCTTATTTGCGGCTTTTTACTCTCCTATGCGTGCACATTGCATGCCTCAGACTGGCAGTTAGATCAGGAGCAGGATGGTATCCGTATTTTTCACCGTCAAAATGATCAGCAAGAGCACGAAATTCTGGCAATGATGACGGTACAGGCTTCACCTAGAAGTCTGCTATCCGTCCTCGAGCAAACAGATAATTGCCAGCGCTGGCTTTATCGCTGTGAAAAAATTGAACTCATGCCCTTGCCAGCCTTACCTATTATCGCAGATAAGAGTCAGTATCGACTGGTGCACACCTATTTTAACAGCCCTTGGCCTTTTGCAGACCGCGATATGATCACCTTGTCGGAGCAGAAATCTGACTACAACGGTTTGTCGATTACTATTGTCGATAAAGGCAACGACTATCCTTTAGTGCGCGGATATGTGCGTATGGAACAGGTTACCGGACAATGGCTGGCCACCCGAATGACGAATGGCCAGCTGCAGATCAGCTATCAGGGCACGGGTCAGGCTGGAGGCCTGATGCCTAACTGGGTAACCCAACGTATTTTGGTCGAGTCGACTCTGGCAACATTCATCGCTATGCGCACGCTATTACAGCAGGCTAATCCAGCTGCAGAATAAATTTTTGCACCAGACAAACATTAAGCTGGAAGGAATGGAGAGTTATTCCATACTGTTTACATTCCAACCTATGACAACAGCACTATGTGGCATTTTGTTAGCGATCAAATCAGCGCCCAACTCAATCAGGATTTCATATGTGATGACATTCGTCAGGTTAAGGGCGGAGACACTCACCTGAGTTTTAAGGTGTCAGATGGTCGCAGTCGCTTTTTTGTGAAGGTTAACGATGCCGAAAAACTCCCGCAACTCGAAGCAGAAGCCGATGGCCTAACACACTTGCTGGCCGCTAATGTCATTCGTGTACCTAAGGTCATCTGCACGGGTACTGTGTCCGGCAAAGCCTTTTTAGTCCTGGAACACCTAAGGCTGCAATCAGACTCACAGCAAAACTGGCGCTTACTGGGCGAAAAACTCGCTGAGTTGCATCAGCATAACGGCCAGGAAATGTACGGCTGGCAAAGTGATAACTACATTGGCCCCACACCACAACTCAATCCATGGCACAAAAAGTGGAATTTGTTTTTTGCGGAACAACGTATCGGCTTTTTGCTGACCTTATTGGCTGAAAAACGCATTCTGGTGACCCCCATCGACGATATTGTTACCGCGGTTGCAAACCTGCTTGCAGGCCATCAACCCCATCCGAGCACGCTGCACGGGGATTTATGGTCAGGTAATGTCAGTTTTAGTGGCGGTATGCCTGTGTTTTTCGACCCTGCATTTTATATTGGTGACAGAGAAACCGATTTAGCCATGACAGAACTGTTCAGCCCATTTCCGAAGGATTTTTATCTCGGATATCAGGATACCTGGGCATTACCCCCTGAATACGAATATCGTAAACCGGTTTATCAGCTCTATCATGTGCTTAACCATGCCTTGCTATTTGGTGGCCACTATATCGAAAGCGCCAATGCGATTTTGAAGAACCTTGAACCCTAAAAGTGGGTAAATTTTCCCCGAACAACTGTGTTTGCATCAGATAACCAATTACTGATCTTTATCCTGTTGATAATAGTAGTTATTCTAGTCTCAACATTTCTTAATCGTCGTAGCCATGAGTCGTCCTGTTGCTTTTATCACAGGTGGAGCCAAGCGCATTGGTGCCGCCACCGCTAATACCCTGCATCAAGCCGGATACAATTTGGTCCTGCACTATCATCTATCCAGTAAAAAAGCACAGGCCCTCGCCGACCATTTAAATCAACAGCGAGCAGACAGTGTAAAGTTGGTTCGTGGTGATTTATGTGAGTTGAGCCAGTTGCAGGCAATTGGCGAAAGTGCTCTTGCTGCCTTTGGACGGATCGATGCACTAATCAACAACGCATCATCGTTTTTCCCTACCCCGGTTGGCACCATTACCGCCGCAGACTGGCATAGTCTGGTCGGCAGCAATATGCAAGCCCCATTATTTCTGTCTCAGCAACTCACCCCCGCACTCCAGCAGCAACGAGGTGTGATCATTAACATGGTCGATATCCATGCAGAAAAGCCATTAAAGAACCATACTGTATATTGTATGGCCAAGGCTGGGCTGGTTGCGATGACCAAATCATTAGCGCAAGAACTCGCCCCGGATATTCGTGTAAATGGTGTCGCTCCAGGCGCGATTTTATGGCCAGAAAACGAGCTAAATGAAGCTGAAAAACAAGATGTGTTGGCATTGATCCCTGCCGGTCGCCTTGGCGATGTAGGCGACATTGCCGGCGCCATAGCCTACTTAATCCAGGCAGACTATGTCACCGGACAAATACTAGCCGTCGACGGAGGCCGCAGCATTGCCACACCAGGTAAAGCCTAGTGAGGTAGCGGTTATGGAACTCAAACGGGTAAAAATCACCTGCCCCCATTGCGGTCACCCAATGCGGGTAGAAGTAGATTACAGTAATGGCGACCAAGACTATTATGAAGATTGCGCCAATTGCTGTAATCCCGTTCATCTGAATCTGCATATTGACGACTTACGCCATAAAGTGGCGGTTGCCATCAGCGGTGACGACGAGCAGCTATATTGAAGGTGTGGCGGTTACAGGCATTATTCGTCGGATGCTTATTGCTCTGTGCCTGTGGTGAATCCGCGTTAAAAACGACAGTAGAAGACTACCAACAGCGCCTTGAGCGTCTGCTGCAGCAACCTCTCCGCCCGCCGCCCCAGGCCGTATTTGCGCCTGCGCCTGTATTGCCACAAACGCTCACACCCACAGACAGCATCAGTCTGATCAATTTCTTAAAGTTGCAAGGCTGCCAGCTCAATAGCCTAATAGCCGAGCGCAATACAACGCTTGGCCGTATCCAATATCCGTCCGCGCGACTGGCCTACGATTTACGCCTGCTGCAGGGCTTTTCTGATTGCCGGGAGCATCCACCCGCTCAATTCGCCCCAGACGACCTGCAACAGTTATCTGTATTAATTGGAATTAAACAACATCATGCCGAAGTGAGTTGGCGTCGGTTAATTCAGGACAGCGAGGAATTGCGCCAAGGGTTTTGGGCACCCAACGGGATGATAAGGGGCGATGTCAACGATGGTTTGGCAGAAACAGAAACAGCCCTTTCGTATCTGTTAACCCTCGCTGATACCCCAGAAAGTCTGGATTTGGCCGAATTGGAAACACAATTGGCACAATTGCGGAAATTTACCCTGCCCTCTCGAATGGCGCATACCAGCCAATATCTTGACCAGCAATTTTCCAGGCTCACGCCCTGGCTGCAGCGCACACTTCCTTCATTGTCTTGTGGACGTGGACAATCCACGACGGTTAACTATCTCGCCAATGTATTTGCTTTATTTTTTATCCAGCAGATTCAGCCACTTGCCAGCAAATTAAATCAGTATCATTACCGGCTGGCACCTCTGTTTCAACAACTGGCTGAACATCGGTTGTTAACGCAGGAATACAAAGCCGCAGTGGAAACGACACAATTACGTCAGTTTGAGCGCTACAAACAACAAACCCAGCTGCATTTACAAGTGTGGCAATCTCTGTTCCAGCGATGCCAGATTAATCCCACCAGTCTGAATCCCTTACAAAGGTAAACCTCAAGGATAATGGAAACAAAATCGACAAATCGTTCAGCAATTCAGCAAACGATTGAAAGGGGTGAAAAAAGGGCTTGCAGTGTGTAAAACCCATGGCTATTATACGCGCCGTTCCCAAGTCACGGGAACAACACTTCTACAGTGCGTCCGTAGCTCAGTTGGTTAGAGCACCACCTTGACATGGTGGGGGTCGGTAGTTCGAGTCTACTCGGACGCACCATTCTATCTTAAAAAAACTCCTAAGATTTAAGTTCTACACGCATTCATTTGCGGGTTTTCCGTATCTGCGTTTTGAAGAAAGCGCACCACCACTCCTTATGACCCGGCCCGATGGTCAATAGCTCGAGTCAACTCGGACACAACATTCTCTCTTAAATAAACTCCTAAAATTTAAGTTCTACACGCATTCATTTGCGGGTTTTCCGTATCTGCGTTTTGAAGAAAGCGCACCACCACTCCTTATGACCCGGCCCGATGGTCAATAGCGCGAGCCAACTCGGACGCAACATTCTCTCTTAAATAAACTCCTAAAATTTAAGTTCTACACGCATTCATTTGTGGTTTTTCCGTATCTGCGTTTTGAAGAAAGCGCACCACCACTCCTTATGACCCGGCCCGATGGTCGGCAGCCCATACCTATTCTAATTGCATCTATTGCCGTTAAAACATCTTGCAGCCAAAGCAAAACGCCTGCAATTAGCAGGCGTTTGACGTTAATCAGTATTGAGGCATTACTCGGGCAATTTACACTCAAATGAACTGGCGAGGTTCGTCGGCTGGCCTTGTTGATAGGTGGCTACACTCGGGTAAGGACATAAAGGTCGGCTGACAGCCGGCATAGATGCTCCTGTGGCAATCACCCTTTTAGGTTGCTGTTGTGTTTCAACCCAATTGGCCAGTGGCGTTAGCATATCAAAATGATCCAATGTTTCAGCGCCGCCTCGGCAGTGCCCCATGCCGGGCACAAAATAGAATTGTGCCCATTCGGCGTCTGGCGACGCCGCGTTAGATTGAGCGCGCATCTGCTGATAATAAGCCAGCGTATCTTTGGCGGAGAACCAGGGATCGCTGACCCCATGGAAGAAAATAATCTTGCCACCTTTAACGGCAAACGGGCGTAAATCCGTGACAGTGGCATTGCCCGGCGCCAGCGGAAAATGCTGTGCCATCGCCAGTTCTTTACCCAGATCAAATGCTTGCCCCATTCTTGGCTGTCCCAAAGGCCCGGCAATCGCGTGCAAGAGTCCGGGTATGCCCACTTTAGGACTGGCGCTGATGCCCGTATCAAAGAAAAAGCCAGGGTACACCTGGGTACCATCGGCGGTGCGAGGACCAGCAAACGCCTCTTCAAGCGCAGTCACTTCAGCTCCGCTCAGGCAGGTATCACCAGACTCTCCAGCCTTACACGCCAATGCTCTTGGCTCAAAATCACAACCTTCAACATCAGAAATTATCCCATCTGCCAGACCATCGTTGCTATCACACTGTGCTTTTAATGCCGCAACGATAGCCTGCTGCTTGGCCTCGCTAAATGGCGGCGTTTGAGGATTTTCGCTTAATTGGCGTAATCGTTTCGCTGACCATAAGTCCGCGATTTCGGAATAGTTGGTTTGTCTGGCAGGGGCGCCAACCACAATGCCATCAAACAATTCAGGAAAACGCTGTGACATAGTCATCGCTTCACGCCCTCCTGTAGAACAGCCTAAAAAGTAAGCCTGTTGCGGGGGGGACTGATACAAGGTTTCTAATACTTGTTTGGCCAGGTGGGTAGATTTGACGACCGCACCTGAGTAGAAATTCTGCAGGGCATCAGAATCGGCAAAAAAGTCAGTATTGAAAATGGTATCAGACTGATGGCCACTGTCGGTGGATGCTACTGCATAGCCTCGGAAAATCGCGGGCACATCACCGGTCGCATAGGCACCAAGTGGCTCGCGAATTAACCCGTTCAGGCCACCACCGCCCTGAAATAATAACTTGCCATTCCATTCATCCGGCAAAGACAATCCCACACCAATAGCATAGGGCTTTCCATCAGCCCCCTGACGCTTTTCAAAATATCCGCTGATTTTACAAAACGGTTTGAACGCTGCACGTTGAGCAGGCGATAGTGTCTTTATCGAGCTCAGCTGTTCAACCGACGTAATATATTCAACCTGATTCAGGGTCACATCGCTAATACCCAGGCCATGCTGCTGGATGGCTTCACAGCGTGAAGCTGCCTGATTCTGTTCGGTTGCCGCATCTGTGGCCCATACACTTCCGCCCATCAAGGTCAGGCAGAATAATAAAGTCATGCTTTTTAATCGCGTCACGCACTTCCCCTTTTATAAAAAAACAACGCTCAGGGTTACCCATGAGCGTATGTATTCTGTCTGTGCAGATTAGAAGGTATAAGACACATCCACCCCAAATGTTCTGGGTGCACCATAGAACTCGGTATTATTGGTGGTTTGGCCGCTGACATATTCTTTATCCAGCAAGTTACGCGCATAGAAGTGGACTTTCCACTCGTTCTGCTCGTAGGTCATCATCGCCGATAATAATCCTCTGGATGCCAGTAAATCAGTCTCTGGGTCATAAATCAGGTTAGTCCACTGTTTATCAATCCAGGCATAGTTGAGGCGCGGCGTTAGCGTTGCGCCATTCGCCAGGTCGAACATATATTCCGCTCCTAAACTAAAGCTGTACTCTGGCGCAAACAAGTTCGGCCCACCAATAGAGTCAACAATATAATCTGAATAGTCAAAGCACAGATCAGAATCCGTTACCCCATCCTCACACTGCGGCAAGTTTGGCGTGCCGGATTCTCGTGTATTGACAATGGGCTGAGTAGGCTTTAATTCAGAGTCCACATAAGAGGCAGCAACATCCACTCTCAAATCTCCAAACTGGCCCTGAAGCGACATTTCCAGGCCCTTTATGGTGGCGGCTGCAACGTTATACACGTCAGAACGGCCGGTGGTTATATCAATATTGGTACTTTGGAAATTTTTATAATCATTATAAAACGCCGCTACCGACAAACTCAGATTATTGTCCAGTAAACGGCCTTTCCATCCTGCCTCAAACGCATTCACGGTTTCCGGGTCAAACGTTGAAGTCGACGAGTTAATCCCGCCTGGCTTGTAGCCACGTGCTACATAGGAGTAAAGGTTACTGTCATCGGATAGCTTCCAGTTCACCGACACTTTACCCACGGTCGCATTGTCTTCATAGTCGCCATCAATGGTGGCCACTTTCACCCCATCATCAGAAATCACACCACGACCAATCACCACGCCACTATCCGGATCAGCCCATGCTTCAAATGTTACCCGGCGCAGACCACCTTCAACTTTCACATCATCCGTTACCTGATACCCCAGCTGACCAAAAATACCCGTGGTCGTTTTTTGGTTAGTAATATCAATTTCCGTTGGGAAAGGACCATTATCAATGTCGACGACAATATCATTTTTCTGATAGTAGGCTCCCACCACCCATTCCAGTCCATCGCCGCTGGGCGACACAATGTTCAGTTCATGGCTAACCTGCTTTTCTTCAACATACTGATGCTGTGTACTGTCATCCAGGGTTGTGGCATCGATGTCATAGAGATTCTCGATATGCTTATCCTGTTTACCGCTTAACCAGCTGATAGCGATCCCATTGGTCAGCTCATAGTTCACATCTAACATTAATACGTCAGCATGCTCATCATTGGCAGTCGGCGAATTAAAACTCAGTTTTCGGATACTGTCGGTACGACCGTCAGCATATTCTGTCCCTTGAATAGGACGCACCGCGTACCCTCCTGAATCTTTATCTGCAGTTTCATACTTCAGGTAGAAGTTCAATCTGTCGGTGGCATCCCAGCGCAGACCGATACGGGCACTCTGCTCATCCAGGCTACCGGCATCTGTGGGTTCGGTGCCGACGCTGTCGTAGAAGCTATCACGCTTCTTATAATTAAATGCCACGCGGGCGGCAAAGGTTTCGGTAAGGGGAATATTCAGTGCACCGCTGGCATTTTTCGCTGCATAGTTGCCCAGCCCTAACTTGGCAAAGCCAACAAAATCACCACTGGTATCCGGTCGACGGGAATCCACCATAATTGCGCCACCCGTGGAATTAGCACCAGCAAAAGTGCCTTGTGGCCCACGTAAAACCTGAATGTACTCGACGTCGTAATAATCCAGGGTGCTCACAATTGGCGGCTGGAATAAACCGTCAATGTAAGTCCCTACCCCATTGGTAACATCCGGATCACCGCTTGCCAGCCCAATGCCACGAATATTCACAGACTGGGTTAACCCTGCATCTGTGACCGTCAGGCCTGGTGAAGCAAAGGGTAAATCATCCAGTCTCGATACAGACTTACGCTCTAGCTGTTGCGCTGAAAGTGCCGTCATCGAATTCGGGATATCCTGAATCCGTTTGACCCTGCGCTCAGAAGTGACACGAATCACCTCAATACTTTGTTCTTCTGCAGTGGGCGTCGTAGTCTCCTGAGCAAACGCCAGATTAACTTGAAACAGGCTGCCCATTAAGGCACAAGATACCGCAATGGCTGGTTTGTTGAAGCGTTGGTAATTGAGTGTTTTCTGAGGTCGCATAGTCTGTAATCCTCTGTTTTATTTTAAGTACCAGTTCCACATCTGCCTGAATATCAAATCTCGATTTCAGGCTACGTATGTCCAAACTGGCTAACGACAGAGCAAATGTTATAAACTTGTTTCAAATTCGTTAATTGCAAATTATGACAAAATTTTTGACTTATCGCGCCAAAGCAACCAATTATGCAAAGAAGTAACTGAACTATACCTTCATGTTATAGCAACCCTGTCAAACTGCTTATTGAACCACTTATCCAGCTAACTAAGCAGCAAAATATAACATACCGTTATGTTGTGAAAACATTCAGGCAATTTACAACACCGCAGCTTAGATTAGGGTTATAGGATGCGGCTTGGTGCCGTTGTATGACTTTTTTAGAAGGTATCAGGCATGCTAAAGAAACTTGGATTAGTGGGTGCCCACATCGGGCGCTCACGGATGGCAAAGTTACAATCCTACTTAGCCGACATTAGCGGTGAATCCGTGCAATACGAGCTTATTGACGGCACCGAGATCGAGGGCTTCAATCCCGAAACCTATTTCCATACATTAGCCGCTCAAGGCTATTTCGGCGTCAACGTAACGCATCCTTATAAACAAATCGCCTTTGCCCAAACCGCTGGGGCCTTAATTGAAGGCCATGACAGAATAGGCTCATACAACACATTACGCTTTGATCAAGGCAAGATATACGGTGCTAACACTGACTACAGTGGCTTTAAACGTGGTTACCAATATCGCCGCCCACAACAGACGCCAGGTAAAGTATTAATGTGTGGTGCCGGTGGCGTGGGCAGAGCCATTGCCTTTGCGCTGTGTGAGCTGGGCGCCGATAAATTATATTTGTTCGATATCAATCAGGCTCAGGCGGATTCACTGGCAAATGAACTGTGTCGTTATGGCTACCCGGTTGAAACCATTCGCGCGGAGGCATTGCCTGAATGCATGCAGAGCTGCGATGGACTGGTCAATTGCACCGCGTTAGGCATGTATAACAAACCCGGCAGTGCCTTGCCGTTAGATAGAATTCAAACCCAAGCCTGGGCATTTGACGCCGTGTATACGCCGCTGCATACCGAATTTCTGACAGCCTGTCAGCAGCAGGGAATGCAATGCCTGACTGGCTTCGATTTATGGATATTCCAAGGCTTAGACGCGTTTGAAATCTTTACCGGTACCGACGTACCAGCCACCGAAGATCTGATATCAACCGCCCTTGGCTGGTTGGATTAAACTGCTTATATAGTACGATAAGCCCGATTCATATCGGGCTTTTTTATATCTGCAATCCGAACACTGCCAATACTCACTTCCACTTAAAACTATCAGGCTGATACAAAAGCAAAACAACATCATGGCAACTGTGGAACAGGGTTTAAAGAACTAACGCAACAAAAATCTGTCGCCAATTCAGGCGCAGCTTATTGCCCTGACTTCCCAAACACGCATCAGAAGCAGTGTGTCAACGTCAGCAGAACTGCGCGTTTTCGAATACCTATTTCACCTTAGCAAAACGTGAGCTGCTCAAACGCAAAAAGGCCCGTAGGGGCCTTTATTAACAAACAAGCGAGTCTTAAATAGAGAAATCTGAGTTTCTAATCAGCAATGTGGTAAGGCCAGAAATAACCAGCGGCACAGCGAATACCGTAAAGGTTACCGCCAAACCCGCGCCACTTTGCAGTAGGTAACCGCCGACCAAAGGCCCCATTACCGCACCAGCCCGGCCTGCACCTACGGCCCACCCCACACCTGTAGTGCGAATTTCCGTGGGATATAAGCGGGCTGCCATTGGCCAAAAGCCATTAAAACCACCATTAAGGGTAACGCCAATTAAAAAGGCACTGAGTAGAATCAGGGTTAATCCCATACTCACGCTGCCAAAGGCAATCAACAATCCCGCCGCCAGAATAAAGAACAGGAAAATCATTTTTTGCAGACCAAAACGACTGGAAATCCATCCCAAAAAGATGCTGCCCGCAAAGGAACCCAGGTTATATGCCGTGCCCGCATAAATGCCCTTATCTACCGCCAATCCTGCATCGACTGCGATTTTAGGGATCCAGCTGATAATAAAGTACAGCGTAAAGAAGCCCATAAAAATACCAGTCCACAACAAGAGTGTTGGGCGCGCTCTCTCTTGCTCAAATAACGCCTTCACACTGGTACGCTGTCTGGCGTCATCAGGCATGGCTGGCAAATCCCGTAACAAGGGCGCGTGCATGCGATTCAGGGTATGGTTTAATTGTTGGATAGCGCCTTTAGGCTGCTTCTTAGCAAGAAACTCCAACGATTCCGGCATCCAAAAATACACCACGGGCAGCATGAACAATGTGATACTGCCCGCCAGCATGAACATAAAACGCCAGCCATGAGAAGGAATAAACTCCGCAGATGCAAAGCCTGTGATCACGGCACCAATTGGAAACCCTGCCTGAAGAAATGTAATACACAAATTCCGGCTGCGCTTTGACGCATATTCAGAGGTCATCGAGGCCATGCTGGCTAAAATCGCCCCAACTCCTAAACCGGTAAATACCCTCGCTATCACCAATGCGGTCAGAGATGTACAGCTGGCACTGAAGAACATTCCGGTTCCAATTGTGGCCACCGCAGCTAGAATCATTTTCTTACGGCCGATCACATCGGCATATGGCGCAATGGCCAGGCAACCAACCGTCATCCCCACCAGCGCAGCACTGAATACAGCGCCTAACTCAGCGGGAGAAATGGCCCACTCATCCGCCAATACAGGTGCAGCATAAGACATCATGACGACGTCCATGCCATCAATCATGTTCAGCATGAAGCAAATCAACACCACCATAATCTGTAGCGGTGTCATCGGATTGTTATCGACCAAGCCCCTCAATCGGGTCACACATTCGTCGTAGCTTGCCGTGTTTATTTCCATCTACTTCACCTTGCAGGAACTTGTTAGGAGCTTATTAAGATTTAGTTAACCAAGTGGATGACATGCTAAAGTGTGTGGCCATGCTGACAATTACCTAAATTTCTACAAGTCATAACATACCGTTATACGAAATCACCTAACTCCTGAAGCTTGGCCTGAGCCAGTTCGAAGCACTGGCGTACCGATGATGACATCGAAAAACCATTGTGGCGGACAAAATAAACCTGCTGATGGGGCCCATCAAACGGAATCGAGGTTAATCCAGGGAAACGTTGTTCAATACCTGAGAATTGATAACTTAAGGTGACACCTAACCCCTGCTCGACCATAGCGCAGGCCTGGTCCAAATAACGTACCATTACCGAAGTTTTTGGCAGTGCTTCAATCTCATCAAACCCCTGCTTCAACAACTTACCCAACATAGTTTCCGGATAAAAATTAATCAGGGGGTATTCTGCGATATCCGCCACGCTTACCGACGTCAATTCCGCCAATGGATGATTGTCCGGCACCACCACTTCTAACCCAAGCTCTATTGATGGAAGGGATTCAATTAACGGATGTTGTAATGGTGATAAAGCAATGCCGAAGTCTGAACGCTGTTGTGTCACAAATTCGGCAATATCCTCATTTGGCAAAGTTTCAAGCTTGATCACCAAATCCGGCATCTGTTGCTTTATCTTGGCAAATAACCAGGGCGCAACAAAAGAAGAAAGGCTCGGCGCACACGCAATTTGCACATGACGCATATCGGCACTCACGATACGGTGGATAACGTTATCCAGCCCTTCTACCCGCTGATAAACAGGCTCTAATTCGCGAAACAGTTCCAGGCCTTCGGGGGTAGGAATCAAACGGCCCTTATGGCGTTCAAAAAGCGCCACGCCCAGCTTAAACTCCATATACTTTAACAATCGACTGATGCCGGGCTGAGATACATTGAGCAACTCGGCCGCACCACTGATGGTTTTTGCCACCATAATCGCCCTGAAAACTTCCAGTTGCCTGAAGTTTAATAACATAAATCTTCCCCCCTGATACCACTGACGAAAGTGCATCCGATTCGCCAACCATTAACAAAGTGTTATAGATAATCGAACTCCGGATCTTTTACAAGCAAACTTGCACCTCTCTATAGTGCCTGAATGAATTCAGCATTATTTCACTTACAGCAACGGGTTTACGGCGTTAATCCCCGCTGGCCGTGTAAATAAGTAAGGAGTGTATGCATGCAACATTCAATCGCATCCGTGTGCCTGTCCGGCGATCTAAGACAAAAAATTGAAGCCGCAGCTGCGGCAGGGTTTGAGGGTATCGAAATCTTCGAAAACGACCTGTTATTATTTGATCAATCGCCGAATGTAGTCCGCCAAATCGCTCAGGACAATGGCATTGACATCATTGCCCTGCAACCCTTTCGCGACTTTGAAGCCATGCCAGCGGCAAAGCGCCAGAAAAACTTTGACCGAGCCCAGCGTAAATTCGATTTAATGGACACGCTAGGGACAGATACCCTGTTAATCTGCAGTAACGTCTCCCCGTTTGCCATCGACAATTTTTCCCGTGCCGTCGATGATTTTTCCACGCTGGCCAACATGGCTCAGACACGCCAGTTCAAGGTCGGCTACGAAGCCCTGGCCTGGGGCCGTTACGTCAAAGATTACCAACAAGCCTGGGAACTGGTGAAACAGGTCGACCACGACCATCTTGGTGTGATCCTCGATAGCTTCCATATTTTCGCCAGAGGCCGCGATCTCTCCACCATTAAAGAAATTCCAGGCAATAAAATTACCTTAATCCAGATTGCAGATGCACCATGGCTGGACATGGATGTGCTGCAATGGAGTCGTCACTTCCGCTGCTTCCCGGGTCAGGGGGACTTCCCGCTGGTAGAATTTATGCAGACCGTGATGCAAACCGGCTATCAGGGTTATGTATCCCATGAAATCTTTAACGATGAGTTTCGCTCAGCCCCTACTCTGAAAACAGCCATTGATGGAAAACGTTCACTGGTCTGGTTACAGGATCAGGTGCGAAAAGTAACCCCAGACCTGGCAGCGAACCGTCAGTTGGAAGCCGCGCCGCCATTGCCGGATGCTGACGTACAACGCGTTGAGTTTATTGAATTTGCTGCGGCTGGCGAGCAACAGGAACAACTGGTAACACTGTTAACTGCGCTGGGCTTCAAAAAGACCCATCAACACCGCAGTAAAGATGTCAGTTTGTACAAAAATGATGACGTCTGTTTGTTAATCAACGAAGAACCGGACAGCTTCGCCCAAAACCATTTTCTGATGCGCGGTCTGTCTGTATGCGCTACCGCCTTTCTCACCAGTGACAGCGCCGCCATTAGTGAACGTGCAGCTCATCTTGGCTATCCTCGCTTTGAAACCCATGTGGAAAACGGCGAACTAAATATCCCTGCCCTGCAAGGCCTGGGCAATGAACTGGTGTACTTTGTAGATAAGCTCGACAATGGCAAACGCTTCTATGACGTGGATTTTATGCCCGTAGGAGACACTACGCCGACCTCACCATTCAATATTCAGGTAGATCATCTGGCCAGCAGCATTGCTGAGTCGGAATTTTTATCGGCGTCCTTGTTTTACAAAATTGTCTTCGGTTTAGACATTCATCAGCCCCATGACCTTATCGACCCTTACGGTTTAATTGTCAGTCGCACCGCCACCAGCAAAGATAAGCAAATTCGGCTGCCATTTAACATGTCACGCGCTGGCAGTGCCTCGTCTGAGCGATTCCGCCAAATTCAGCAAGGTTCTGGAGTCCAGCACATCGCGCTGCATTGTGATGATATTTTAACCTTTGTCGAAAACGTCGACCCGTCCATCCTGCTGCCGATCCCGGCAAACTACTACGATGATTTAGAAGCCCGCTTTTCATTAGATGAAGACTTTGCCGCCCAGTTACGTCAGTACAATTTGTTATACGACCAAAATGAAACTGGCCACTTTATCCACTTCTACACCCGCGCCATCAATGGTGTCTTTTTCGAAGTGGTACAACGTCATCAGTACGGCAACTACGGAGAAGCTAATGCGCATGTGCGCATGGCGGCGCAAGCCAGATGCGATATGCCAATGAGCAAACGTAGCTAAGTCCTGTCGAACGAACTTAAGCTAAAAAGGCTATGCTTCTCCCTGCATAGCCTTTTTTTTTGCATAATATGCAAACACTCCCCCTGCTCGAATCATCGATTCAGGCGCGCCCTTCCCACAAGGTCACACCACAACTAACGGGGTTCACAAAACCACCTTAAACCCTTATTTATCAATGCATTGCCAAAACCAACCTCAAGAAAAAGCGCTTCAAAATTTACCTCTCTCTTCTCTGGATTTGATTTCTAGATGCTCCCAATCGCTTTTCTTTATTAAGTAAACCGTCGAAAATTCGTACAAGGTATATAGTTGTGTAAACAAAATTTTAACAAAAACAGTTGGAGACAACTTATGCTCAAGAAAACACTTCCGCTTGCTGCCGCTATCGCACTGGCACTTTCTCCCATAAGTTCGGTCCAGGCTGCAAACGCCATGGATGGAACAAAGGCCAATTTTAGTTGGTGGCCAGATAAACTCGATTTAACCAAGCTGCGCGCTCAAAGCCCGGTATCCAACCCCATGGATCCGGACTTTAACTATGAAGCCGCTTTTAATTCTCTCGATTTAGCCGCGGTTAAAGCCGACTTAAAAGCCTTAATGACAGACTCTCAAGACTGGTGGCCGGCAGACTATGGTCACTATGGTCCGTTTTTCGTGCGCATGGCCTGGCACGCGGCAGGCACCTATCGTATGTTCGATGGCCGTGGAGGTTCTGACGGTGGTCAGCAGCGCTTCGAACCTTTAAACAGCTGGCCAGATAACGTTAGCTTAGATAAGGCCCGCCGCCTGCTTTGGCCAATCAAGCAAAAATACGGCAGCAAAATCAGTTGGGCCGACTTAATGATTCTGGCGGGTAACGTCGCCATGCAAGATATGGGATTCACGATTTACGGTTATGGTGGCGGCCGCGTGGATGACTGGGAAGCGGATACCGTTTACTGGGGGCCGGAACAAGTCTGGCTCGGCGGCGCAGCGCGTTTCCATGGCGAACGTAAACTCGAAAAGCCGCTGGCCGCAACACAGATGGGGCTGATTTACGTTAATCCGGAAGGGCCGGATGGGAAGCCAGATCCGCTTTTAGCCGCAAAAGATATTCGTCGCACGTTTGGCGGGATGGCCATGAACGACGAAGAAACCGTTGCCCTGATTGCAGGTGGTCACACCTTTGGTAAAGCCCACGGCGCGCACAAACCAGAAGAATGCGTGGGCGCAGAGCCGGCTGCCGCTGATGTCGAGCAACAAGGCTTCGGCTGGAAAAACAAATGTGGCAAGGGTAATGCCGAAGACACAGTGACCAGTGGTTTAGAAGGTGCATGGTCGGTCAACCCAACCGCCTGGACCATGCAGTATCTGGATAACCTGTTCAACTTTGAATGGGTCCCAAGTAAAAGCCCGGCGGGTGCGACTCAGTGGGTGCCTAAAAATGCAGATAACCTGAAAATCGTGCCGGATGCGCACGTTGAAGGTAAGCGCCACGCTCCCATCATGTTTACCACCGACCTGTCACTCAAGTTCGATCCCGAGTACCGTAAAATTGCCATGCGCTTTAAGGAAAACCCTAAAGAGTTTGAACTGGCCTTTGGTAAAGCCTGGTTCAAACTGACGCACCGCGACATGGGACCAACCACCCGCTATCTGGGTCCGGATGTACCCAAAGATATGTTAATTTGGCAGGATCCCGTTCCTAAAGCCGACTACCCCATGGTGTCCGCCAGCGATGTTTCGATGCTGAAAAAAGCGATTAAGGATGCCGATATCAGTCAGGCGGAACTGATCCGTACCGCCTGGGCCGCAGCCGCGTCTTTCCGTAGTTCGGATAATCGTGGTGGCGCCAACGGTGCGCGTTTAGCCCTGGCTCCCCAAAAAGACTGGGAAGTAAATAACCCGAAAGAAATCCAAAAAGTCCTCAAAGCCTTACAAAGCATCCGCATGGACTTTAATCGTAAACACAAAGATGGCGCACAAATTTCGCTGGCAGATATGATTGTGCTTGGAGGTGCAGTCGGAGTGGAAACAGCAGCGAAAAAAGGCGGCTACGATGTGACCGTACCTTTCTCTCCGGGCCGCACCGATGCCAGCCCGGCGCAAACCGATGTCGACTCATTCGCCGTACTCGAGCCTAAAGCCGACGGCTTCCGTAACTACTACAAACCAGGTACTTATGCTGATTACCCCAGCTTTGGCTCTCCTGCAGAAATGCTGGTTGATAAAGCCAGTATGCTGAATCTATCTGCCCCGGAAATGACGGTCTTGATAGGTGGGTTACGGGTGTTGGACGCCAATACGGGTGGCAGTAAACACGGGGTATTTACCAGCAAACCGGGCACCCTTAGCAATGACTTCTTCGTCAATCTGCTCGACATGTCCACCATGTGGTCGAAAGGGAAAACCGATGGCGTTTATGAAGGCAAAGATCGTAAAACCGGCAAGGTCATGTATACCGCAACCCCTGTCGATTTGATCTTTGGCTCTAACTCCGAATTACGCGCAGTGGCCGAATACTACGCATTAAACGATTCAAAAGAGAAGTTTGTAAACGACTTCGTTGCTGCCTGGAGCAAGGTGATGAAACTGGATCGCTTTGATCTCTAGTGTAATCATGTAAGTCCTTTAAAAGGCGGCAATTATGCCGCCTTTTTTCTTCATCTTTACCTTTGATAATAAAAGACGTTTCCCTTTTCTCTGCGCCTGTTATTCTGGTACAAGACGCTCATTTTCATCGAGATACGCGGAATATGCTGGATACACTCATCGCCTATACTGTGGCTGCCATGTTGCTTACAATTACACCCGGTTTAGATACTGCTCTGGTTATACGCACGGCGACCGTTGAAGGAAAACGTCAGGCCTTTTCCGCAGCTGCGGGCATTGGCGCAGGCTGTTTACTTTGGGGGGCTGCTGTTGCCTTTGGCTTGGGTGCGCTGGTTGCAGTCTCGGAGCTTGCCTACAATCTGCTGAAATATTGCGGCGCGGCTTACCTGTGCTGGCTTGGATTTCAAATGCTGCGCCATCCCAGACAGCAATTTAAGACCGACTTACCCCCGCAGACAAAAGACAGTAACTGGTTTATCAAAGGCATGCTTGGTAACGCCTTGAACCCCAAAGTCGGCATTTTTTATGTCTCGTTTTTGCCTCAATTCATTCCGCAAGGACAAGCAATCATCGCCTGGACATTTGGCCTGGTGGGTATACATGTGATGTTAGGTGCTCTGTGGGCAATCACGTTAATTAAAGCCACCCAGCCCCTATCAAACTTACTGCGTCGTCCTCACTTTTTACGCTGGATGGACCGTGCTACAGGTGGATTGTTTGTGACCTTTGCAACCTTACTGGTATTCAGTAATCAACCTGCAACTGCTCGTTAGTCACAAGCCAGTCGTCGTTTTGCGGCTGGCAAACCGCCAACATCCTGTTATAAGTACATATCAACTTATGTATTTGATTCATCAATGCCACGAAACAGCTACAACGATATTCTGGCCTTTATTACCGTGGCCACTGAACAAAGTTTTACTAAAGCCGCGTCATTATTAGGCGTATCCCAATCCGCGCTAAGCCATAGTATGCGCGGTTTGGAAGAACGCATGGGCATCCGCCTGCTCACCCGCACCACCCGAAGTGTCGCGCCAACAGAAGCAGGCCTGCAGTTACTCCAGCGCATGGCTCCCCATTTTGCCGAAATTGATCAGGAACTGGAAAACATCACCGCCCTGCGCGATAAACCGGCCGGAACGGTGCGTATTTCCTGTGGCGATCATGTAGCCGAAACCCTGCTGTGGCCAAAACTCCGCCCGATAATTGAAAACTACCCGGACATCAAACTTGAACTGAATGTCGACTATGGCCTCACCAACATAGTGGCCGAACGCTTTGATGCTGGTGTGCGCTTTGGTGAGCAACTGGAAAAGGACATGATTGCCGTACCCATTGGGCCACAGGTAAGAATGGCTGTTGTTGGCACGAAAGACTATTTTTCGCGTTATCCCAAACCCCAACATCCTCAGGATCTGCTTAAACATCAGTGTGTGAATTTACGCCTGCCTACCCGCGGAGGCTTATATGCCTGGGAGTTTGATAATGGCGAGCGCCAGCTGGATATCCAGGTAGAAGGCCAGGTGATCTTTAATACCGTGCATTTGCTCACACAAGCCGCATTAGATGGCGTTGGTCTGGCATTCTTGCCAGAAGATGTATTTCTGCCTTATTTAGCCGATGACAAGCTAGAGCGGGTTTTGGAAGATTGGTGTGTGCCTTTTCCTGGTTATCACTTGTATTATCCTAACCGCCGTAATCATACGCCCGCGTTTCAGTTGGTGGTGGAGCATCTGCGTTACAGAAGCTGATGCTGCCTTTCAGCCTTTGCAGAACAGGGACTGACTTCGACTATCCGGATTAATGAACTCGTCTCATAGGTTCAACCTAATTTACCCCACTAATCCTAATTAATTCCCTTTGTTAAAGTGCTCCCTTGATACGCACAAAGCGTATCCCAACACGGGTGTAAGCATATGAAGATTCGACGCTTTAGTAGCCAGGCATCAAACACTGACATGGCGCCACCGAGACTAACAACATGCGTCATATGGCGATTCAACCCGCAGTAAATAGACGCAATGTGGTGAGATGTAAAAAGTCGACGATGCCACTTTCCTCAAGTCGTCAATCACCCAAATTAAGACATACGTGGCGATAAATCATCACTGTAAACAGGAGTACATATGAAAACCATTGGTTATGCCGCACAAGGGCCGGATACGCCCCTTGCCCCTATGCATTTTGAACGTCGTGCCCTGCGCGATGACGATGTGGCAATGGAAATTATCTACAGTGGCGTCTGCCACTCTGACCTTCACACCGCCCGCAATGATTGGGGCTGGACCACTTATCCGGTGATCCCAGGCCATGAGATCATCGGTCGTGTCATTGCCGTTGGCCAAGGTGTTACTCGTTATAAAGTTGGCGACCACGTTGCCGTGGGCTGCATTGTTGATAGCTGCAAAGAGTGCGACCAATGCCACAAAGGTGAAGAGCAACTTTGCCGCGAAGGCATGACAGGCACTTACTCGGGTCAGGATCGCATTACCGGCGAACCCACCCACGGTGGCTATGCCAAACATTTGGTGGTTCGCGACGAATTTGTCCTACGTGTACCAGAAGGCCTGGATTTATCCCGTGCAGCGCCATTGCTGTGTGCAGGCATCACTACCTACTCGCCTCTGCGTAACTGGAACGTTGGCCCCGGTAGCCGTGTAGGCGGGGTTGGTTTAGGTGGCCTTGGCCATATGGCTGTTAAACTGGCGGTAGCCATGGGTGCTCATGTGACCGTACTTAGCCGAACTGCCGACAAAAAAGCTGATGCATTAGAACTGGGTGCCGATGCCCTGCTAATCTCCAGCGACGCAGAGGCTATGGCTGCCGCAGCCAACAGCTTCGATGTGATCGTCAACACAGTGCCGGTTAAACACGATGTTACCCCTTACATCCCGCTTTTGGATGCCGATGGTACTATCGTCATGGTGGGCCAGGTTGGACCGCTGGAAGAAGTGAATACCGTTCCTATGATTATGGGTCGTCGCAGCATCGCCGGCTCTATGATTGGTGGTATCGCTGAAACCCAGGAAATGCTGGATTTCTGTGCGCGTTTTAACGTGCTGCCAGACTGCGAAATGATCAGCATGAACCAAATCAACGAAGCCTTCGAGCGTATGGAAAAATCCAATGTTCGCTACCGTTTCGTGATTGATATGGCGAGTTTAGAAGCTTAATTCAAAGATATCGATTCTTTTAAAAAAATAAGGGCTGCATACGCAGCCCTATGTATTAATCTTCAAAACACATGTCGATACTGCCGCCCGTTATATTCACCGCGCGGTTATTGACGTCGCCCTGATCATTAAAATTACACCTGGACTCTTCAATATAAGCACTGCCAATATGCACAGTTTCTTCTGTGTAAAAGGCTCCTGTTTCCTAAGTAACAATGCAGCGATAGGCTGCATGATGAATACCCTCTAACTGAATTGATCTTGAAGCAGTAACCATTACTTTTCTCCGATCACACCACGAGACAACTGATCACGCTCGATAGACTCGAACAACGCTTTGAAGTTACCTTCACCGAAACCTTCGTCTTGTTTTCGTTGAATAAACTCGAAAAATACCGGCCCCAGTGCAGATTCTGAGAAGATTTGAAGCAGCAATCTTGGTTGGCCACCTTCCGTCGTACCGTCTAAAAGGATGCCTCTTGACTGGAGCTCTCCTGTAGGTTCGCCGTGACCAGGGAGGCGTTGTTCCAGCATGTCGTAATAGGTGTTAGGGGGAGGCGTCATAAACTTCATTCCCAGCGCCTTGAGCTTATCCCAGCAAGCAATCAGATCATCACAGGCAAAGGCAATATGCTGTATGCCTTCGCCGTTGTATTGCATCAGGAATTCTTCAATCTGCCCGCCACCGCCCCGGGCTTCTTCGTTTAACGGTATGCGGATCTTGCCATCCGGTGCGGTCATCGCTTTTGACAACAGCCCGGTGTACTCGCCCTTAATATCGAAGTAACGAATCTCGCGGAAATTGAATAAATCTTCATAATACTTTGCCCAATAGCCCATTCGGCCACGATAAACGTTGTGCGTCAAATGATCCAGGGTATGAAATCCACAGCCTTGAGGTTTTCTGTCAACGCCTTCTAACCATTCAAAATCAATGTCATAGATGCTTTCACCCTCTTTATAACGATCAATTAAATACAGGGTTGCACCACCAATTCCCTTAATCGCGGGTAAACGCAACTCCATCGGGCCCGTTTCAATTTCGACAGGCTGTGCACCATTGTCTAACACCGCCTGATAAGCCTTCTTCGCATCGTTTACTCTGAACGCCATACCACATGCAGATGGACCATGTTCTTGTGCATAGTAGAAAGCATGACTTTTGGGTTCATAATTAGTAATAAAATTGATCCCCCCTTGCCTCCACAGCTCTACATCTTTTGACCTATGTCTAGCGACTTTGGTGAAGCCCATGGATTCAAAAACAGGCTCTAATACCCCCTTTTTCGGGGCTGTAAATTCAACAAATTCAAATCCGTTTAATCCAATCGGGTTGTCAAACAAAGCGTTCATGTACAACTACCTAAATTAATAGAAGAAGAATCATGACTAAGAACTTACCATCATACCGGAGACATATTTCGCCTTTTACACCGTACAAAACCCACAAATGAGACATATAATGCCTATTAATATGGCTTTTAGGGTGGATTAAACCTTTGGATAAATACGAGAAAAAAATCATCAATATCCTGCAAAATGAAGGTCGGCTTTCTAATGTGGAATTGGCCCAGAATATAGGACTCTCTGAGTCCCCCTGTTTACGGAAAACTAAAGCCCTTGAGCAGTTAAATATAATTACTGGCTATAAAGCCGTAGTGGACCCAAAAAAACTGGGATGCCAGATCTCAGCTGTAGTTCTGGTAAATCTTCATCAAAGTCAGGAGAACGTCTCTGAGTTTTTCAAAGCGGTACAGAATGATACTCGGGTCATTGAATGTCTGGTATTAACAGGGGCTGCTGACCTAATGCTTAGGGTAGTTGCGAGAGATATTGACGATTTGGCCGAGTTAACCTTTAGCGGCCTGTTACGCAATCCAAGTGTTAAGGACATTTCTTCGTGCGTGATATTAAAAGAAATTAAAAGCAATGCGCCTATTCCAGTGCTCCTTTAAGGCGAATAATGAATAGCATACATCTGCACAATACGATCTATGCCAAATCGTTGGCCAATGAATCGCATCAGTTAAGAAATGAGCGTACCTTTCCCTTTTACGCTCCATCGCGAGCAGTGCTGAAAACACAATCCCCATTAGCACCTATCCTCAATAAGGCGGATAGAAAACAGAGGTGCATTCCCGCTGCGTGATTGATATGGCGAACTTAGAAGCCCGTAGCAGGTTTTAACGCTTGTCATGCGACTAAAGACCAGCAACTGTGTTGGCTTTTTAAATAAATTTAAACGCTTCTGGAATCACTCACACGGCCTCACGCCAGAACGGCAACAGTAAGTTGCTTCTGACGAATACAGTACTAACAGAACCCGTTCATAAGGGATAAATCCGTTGAAAATTAACCATATTCCCGCTTACGATGTTGTCAATCATCCGGCGAATAGATGCAACACATGCACCCCAGCAAAGTGAATAGAAACAATCTCAACAAACTGACGGACCTGCCCAATATCGGCAAAGCCAGTGCCAAAGATTTAGTGCTGCTGGGGATCACTCAGCCACATCAGTTAAAGGGTATGTGCCCATTTCAGATGTATAAGATGCTGTGTGAGAAAACCGGACAAAGGCACGATCCCTGTGTGATCGATGTGTTTATGTCGATTACCCGCTTTATGGACGGCGAAGACCCGTGCCCCTGGTGGGAATATACCGCAGAGCGTAAACAACGGTTCCCACAGCAATAGGGCTCTGTAAACACTTTGCTTGCCGGACATCCACACAAGACAGATGCCAGAGGAAACCGTGCCAGCCTTAATTTCTGTCACTTCGCTAAGAAGCTGATTTGCGTGAGCATTGCCTGATAAACTCAGCAAGTTTGCGTAGCTGATGTCTGCGCGGCTGATTCAGTTCGAACGACCCATTGATACGAAAACAGTGATTAAACTCATCCGTCAGGCAAAACAGTTTGCCTGGCGCGATGGTAATATTCAGGCGCAACGCTTCTCGGTAAATGTCCATCGAATCCACGTGAGTGGCGCATTCCACCCACAGAAAATAGCCGCCTTCATGCATATGCACTCTGGCAACATCCGCCAGTAGTTCCTGCCAAAATAGGTACATGTCGTGTTTTCGCTGCCTCAGCTGTTTGCGCAACTGTTTTAAGTGCAGCTCATAATTTTTGGTCGAAAGGTAATCTACCAACGACAGCTGGATCGGCGCACTGGTGGCTAAGGTGCTCATAACCTGTTGCTTTTGCACATCCAGAGCGCGCGTGCCTGCGGCCACCCAGCCAATCCGAAACCCCGCCACCAGCGACTTGGAAAACGATGCGCAAAGCATACTGTTTCCCTGAGGCATGAAGGCTTTGACAGGCAATGGCGGCGAATCAGCATAAAGCTCTGCATACACATCATCCTCAATCAGGGCGACACTGTATTTTTGCAGTAACGCAGCGATACTCCGCTTTTTATCATCCGTCAGGCAGTATCCGAGGGGATTCTGAAAGCTCGACATTAACCAGCAGGCTTTCACCGGATGGCTCTGAAATGCCCGCTCCAGCGCCGCCAGATCAATCCCGCTGGTCGGCGATACTGTTACCGTGATGGCCTTAAGGCCCAGACGTTGCATTGCCTGCATGGCACCATAAAAAGTCGGCGATTCCAGCACGACCCAATCCCCCGGTTTAGTGCAGGCCTGCAAACTCAAACTCAGGGCTTCCAAAGCCCCTGCGGTTATCACTATCTCATCGGGAGAAATATTCACACCCCGCGCCGCATAACGTTTGGCGATGAGCTGTCGTAGTTCTGGGTTTCCGGGGGGCAGATTATCCAAGGCACTGGTGAGGGAAATTTGCTTTGCCGCTGAAATAAGCGACTTGTTCAGATGCTGCCTGGGATAGAGTGACGGATCGGGATAGGCAAAGCCCAGGCTGAACATGCGAGTATCTCTGGATGCCTGCAGCACCTCAAACACAAAATCATTCACACTTACCGCATCTGTCGTTTGCACCAGCTGTTTCGATGAAGGTTTCGATGGCAGTGTAACAATATAGCCAGAGCGCTCGAGCGAACGAATAACGCCCTGACTTTCAAGCATCTGATAGGCATGTAACACCGTCATCAGACTATAACCAGATTGCTCCGCCTGTTTGCGTAGCGACGGTAGCTTTTCACCATCCATCCAAACGCCGCGACCGATTTGCTCCTTGATCTGCTCAGCCAGAAGATTGTATTTCGCCATCACGCACCCCACCTAAAAACGGCACAAATCATAACAATTAATAAATCCATCTGTTATAGATTTTCAGCCCGTATCTGTGTCTGTTTTCAGTGCCGCTAAGATTTTAAGCTGATGTTGTGATGGGACTAAGCTCTGCTCTACAGGCAAGGTGCATAGTCACCGCATATACACCACCTTATAGAGAGATTAGACACATGAACCGCTTCGCTGTACTGATTCTGCTTTTTTTCGCCGCGCCGTCATTTGCCTCTATTGGCACTATCGCGGGCATGATTGGCGTGATCGCTTTTGTTGTCATTTTATTTGTGTTGTTTGTGATACTGGTGCTTGGCTCTTCAAAAGCCAGCAAACAGGACCAAGGCCACAAACCAAATAAATAGTGTTTCTTCCCTTTCGGGTTTTGCACGAAACCAAAGCGAGCGCAGGTAAGATAAACAGATTAGCGAGGTAATTTACATTCATTGTTTTGATCTGACACAAGTGCAATGCGACTTTGCTCAATGAATCCCCCTACTTACGAATAGTGTCAGGTGATACACTTTACCCTGTTCATTTGTAGTCTATGCGGAAGAAGCATCATGAGATTTTTAGCAGTACTGACATTAAGTTTCCTGGCAGCTCCTGCGTTTGCAGAAGCGTCGAATTCAACCATCATTGGCATGGTGTTTGTGTTGACCATAGTGCTGGGTATGTTTGTGCTGTTCGCATTGCTGGTGATCGGTTCATCTAAAGAAGACAAAAAGAACGCAGGTAACGAGAAAAGTCCAGCTCAACAAAACGAGCACGCTTCTCCGGATAATCAAAAGTAAAAACGCCATTACAGCTATACGATACTGAAAGCAGTAAATGTTGAAATAAAATCGTGCGCGAACATAGCCTCACTCGCGCACTTCACTATTCACTCTCTTTATCTTGGATATTTTCCAGCGTCTTTACGTTAGCCACAGTGGCTTATCTACCAGCATCCAGATTGCCACCATAAATAGGCAAGATGCATAAAAGCCATTTAAGCCTGTTTGATAGCGCGGATGATCAGAAACCCTTGCCAGCAATCCACCTGCGACAATCCAGACAAAATGCATCGAAATATTCAACACTGCCAACCAGATAACCAGCATGAGCGTGCCCTGTTCACCAAAGCTTTGCAGGGCCTGTTCAGCAAACAAACTGAACATCAAAAACACCATTAACCAGCCTTTACTGTTGAGGCTTTGCAAAATCAGGCCATCGACAAAGCCCATAGGTTTAAATGTCCTTCCAGCGCTCTTTTTAGCCGCGGGTAAAAAGCTAATCCCCAGATAAACCAAATAGAAAGCCCCCAATAATTGCAGAGCATTCATGATGTTAGGGTAAGGCAAAAAAAGCTCCGCCAAGCCATATCCCACCAGCAGGGACTTCAGAATAAACACGCAATCAACCCCAGCCAGCAAAGGCACTGACCTTTTCACTCCCACCTGCGCCCCCGATACCGCAAACACTACATTGGCAGGCCCGGGGCTAAACACCAGCGGAAACATCACGCCCAACCACAACACAAATAAACTCATTGCCTGCTCCTTGTTATTTATCAGCAAGGACATGCTAACGAGGCATCAGGTACGAAATCTTGTATGAAATTGCAGAGGCAGATTTTCTGGCGCAGAAATAAAAGTGCTGGCAGAAATTAACGGTAACTTCGGGGCGTGACCCCATAGGCGCGCTTAAAGTTACGCTGAAAATGGCTTTGATCGTAAAAGCCACAGCTTAAGGCGGTATCCACACAACTCATTCCGCCTTGTAGCAACGCTTTGGCTTGTTGAGTTTTAAGCAGAAGCAGATACTGATGTGGCGTCACCCCAAACAGCGTTTTAAAGCTACGGATTAAGGCAAACTTAGAACTATCCGTGAGGGCTTCCAGCTCATCCAGCGTCGGGTTGTCTGCCCAATGAGCATGCAAATAATCCCGCGCATTCAGGGCAGCTGACTCTGTAATACATTGCGTATCTGACTCAGGATTGCTGCCATATCGACGAAACAATAACGCCATGCACTGGGCCAGCAAGGTAGATTTGGTTAAGGCTAAACTGGGGAGCTCAAGCGACACATGCAACTGCAGTAACAACGCAAACAACTGGGGATCGTCAATTAATGGCCGTTCAATGATGGGATTAACCTTACTTGCGCCGGCATCGGCAAAGAGTTCCTCCAGCAGCGTAAGATCAAAGTAAAACATCCGATAACGCCAGCCACTTTCGGTACCGGCAAAGCCTGTATGCACCTCCGCCGGATTAATCGCGATTATCTGCTGCTGCGGCACCAGCAGATTCTGACCACGGTAAAAGACGCCTTCTGCGCCCTGCTCAATGATGCCGATGGCAAGTTCATCATGCCAATGTTTAGCGAAGGAAAACTGGGTATAAGTCGCCGACAATAGCTCAATGCCCGGCATCGCCGGATTACGCCATATCTTTGCCTGTTCCATCCCTGAATCTCCCACTTGCCAAAAGCACTCCAAATCAGCATACAGGGACTCACTTGCTAAACACCAGCAAAACTGAAAACAACACAATAGGTAAAAATAGAAACCGTATATGTCACCAGAACACCTGACTCGAAAACTTTGAATTTGTCATATATTTTGAGATTTCCATGAATTATATTCATGGAATCTCCTCTCTGAAAAATTCGAGTTTACTCATGTTAGAACGCATTCATCTGGAAATACTGGCGGCGATAAATGAGCAAGGCACCTTAACGCAGGCGGCAGATTCGTTGAATTTATCCCAGTCGGCGCTAAGTCACAGCATTAAGAAATTAGAAGGCCTGTTGGATACGCCTGTCTGGCAAAAGGAAGGGCGAAACCTGCGCCTGACCAATGCTGGCGAACGTATTTTAACCCTGGCCAATCGGGTGCTGCCGCAGTTTAAACACACAGAACTGCTGCTAAGTCAGATCGCCAAAGGAGAGATGGGCTCTCTGCGCATTGGCATGGAATGCCATCCCTGTTATCAGTGGCTGTTAAAGGTGATTGAGCCTTTTCTGGAGAAATGGCCGAACGTCGATATTGATGTAAAACAGGAATTTCAATTCGGTGGACTAGGCGCCTTACATAGCTATGAGATAGATATTCTGGTCACGCCTGATCCGTTGTTTACGCCGAAAGTGACCTTTATTCCGGTGTTTGATTATGAGCACCGACTGGTGGTTTCCGCATCGCATCCTCTTGCCAGCCAAAAGTCGGTGACGCCGCAACAATTGAATGATGAGGTGTTATTCAGTTATCCCGTTGAGCCAGAACGGCTGGATATCTTTAGCCAGTTTCTCAACCCGGCAAAGTGCACAGTGAAAAAACATAAAACCATCGAAACCACAGAAATTATGTTGCAAATGGTGGCGGCCGGGCGCGGTGTGTGTGCCCTACCCGGCTGGTTGGTGGACGAGTTCGCACAAAAAATGCCGATCAAAAGTCTGCGCTTTGGAGAACAAGGGATAGGCAAACAAATCTTTTTGGGCGTGCGTAAAGATGAGGAACAGATCCACTACTTAAACGATTTCATCGCCCAGGCCCAAAATACATAACCCCCTTAACTTCCTCTTAGCTTAAGTACGAATAAGTGAATCGGCCTATTCGTACTTTCTTCAACATTAACCGCCTCCCACTTTTCGCCTTCAGGCCACACAAGCACCTTTGATTTTGTGTACCTCAACCTCATGCCTTACATCAATACATGAACATCCTTCATCAATTAATGAAATAAAACCATTATTTTTCATATGAAGAAGCACGTATAACGTATTCATCGCGCTTCAACAGGTGCATTTTTCTACCCTCAGTTGTCAGATAAAACGCTAACCATGAGCAATCGGAAGGCGTCGGCACTGGTCCGGAAATGCACTGTGAGAGCGAGTAACGCATCCCGATTTATCTCAGACATTAGCGTGGCGAATCATCATGAATAACGAATTCACATTTACCATTAACAGCATCCGCTTCGACGAAAATTACCGTCCGGCAGACGGCACGCGCTTGACGACCAACTTTGCCAATCTGGCCAGAGGTGAGAGCCGTCAGCAAAACTTACGTAATGCGCTGAACATGATTGATAACCGCTTTAATGCTATGGCGACCTGGGATAACCCAAATGGCGATCGTTACTCGGTGGAACTGGAGATCATTTCAGCGGAGATTGATATCAACGCCAGTGGACAAACCTTCCCATCCATCGAAGTGCTGAAAACCAATATTGTGGATCACCACACCAATGAACGCATCGAAGGCATAGTCGGCAACAACTTTTCTTCCTATGTGCGCGATTATGATTTCAGCGTGCTGCTGCTTGAGCACAACAAGGATCAAGCCCAATTCAGTATCCCGGATAACTTCGGTGAGCTGCATGGCAAGTTGTTTAAGTGTTTCATTAATTCAGAGACTTACAAAGCCTGTTTTCGTAAACCGCCGGTGATTTGCCTGAGTGTGTCGGATAATAAAACCTACCACCGCACCGAGAATCAGCATCCGGTACTAGGGGTGGAATATATCCCGAATGAATCCTCCCTGACGGAGCTGTATTTCACCAAAATGGGCCTGCAGGTACGCTATTTTATGCCGCCCAACACGGTGGCACCGCTGGCCTTCTATTTTGTTGGTGATTTGCTTAATGACTACACCAACCTTGAGCTGATCAGCACTATCAGCACCATGGAAACCTTCCAGAAAATTTATCGCCCTGAAATTTACAACGCCAATGCGGTGGCCGGGCAGAGTTATAAGCCCAGCCTGAAACATCAGGATCATTCGATTACCCAGATTGTTTACGACCGTCAGGAGCGCAGCCGACTGGCCATAGAACAGGGCAAATTTACCCAGGAACAGTTCATCAAACCGCATCGGGCCTTGCTTGAGCAATGGTCAGCGAATTACGCCTAAAGATTAACCAGAAGTTACAGCGACATTGATTATGAAAAGATTATTACCAACATCCACGGCAGGTAGCCTGCCTAAACCCACCTGGCTTGCTGAACCTGAAAAACTTTGGTCACCCTGGAAACTCGAAGGCGAAGAACTGCTTGATGGTAAACACGACGCGCTGCGGGTAGCGCTACAGGAACAGTTGCAGGCGGGTATCGATATCGTCAGCGATGGCGAGCAAACCCGGCAGCACTTTGTTACCACCTTTATTGAACACCTTAATGGCGTCGACTTTGAGAAACGCGAAACAGTCAGAATTCGCGATCGTTACGATGCCAGCGTGCCTTCGGTTGTCGGTGAAGTATCTCGCCAGAAACCCGTGTTTGTGGATGATGCTAAATTTTTGCGCCAGCAAACCAGGCAACCAATAAAATGGGCCTTGCCGGGGCCGATGACCATGATCGATACCCTCTATGATGGCCATTACAAAAGCCGTGAAAAGCTGGCCTGGGAATTTGCCAAAATCCTGAATCAGGAAGCCAAAGAACTGGAAGCGGCCGGTGTCGATATCATTCAGTTTGATGAGCCTGCATTTAATGTGTTCTTCGATGAAGTCAACGACTGGGGTGTCGCCGCGCTGGAAAGAGCCATTGAAGGTCTGCAATGCGAAACCGCGGTACACATTTGCTACGGCTACGGCATTAAAGCCAATACAGACTGGAAAAAAACTTTAGGCAATGAATGGCGACAATACGAGCAAGCGTTTCCTAAACTGCAGAAATCCAATATCGATATCGTCTCACTGGAATGCCACAACTCCCATGTACCCATGGATTTAATTGAGCTGATCCGGGGTAAAAAAGTCATGGTAGGCGCCATCGATGTGGCGAATCACAGCATCGAAACACCTGAGGAAGTGGCGGCAACACTGCGCAAAGCCTTGCAGTTTGTCGATGCCGATAAGCTTTACCCCTGCACCAACTGCGGTATGGCGCCGTTACCCCGCCATGTTGCCCGAGGTAAGTTGCAGGCGTTAAGCGCGGGTGCGGCAATCGTGCGCGGCGAATTGTAACCACAAGCCAGATGCGATGGCCACCAGGGTTATCTGTTTAATACAAACTTCCTGGCAAAAGTAACGCAGTCTGCTTGATGAAACGCCCGAATGTTTGGGCGTTTAACTTTCAATCAGTTGCCTGTCACACTGAACACTAGGTAATTTGGTAACGGCCTTCTTTGTGATTCAGGGCGATGATCAGGTTTAAGGCGATGGCGGTAGCAATGGAGTACAGCAGGATAGTCAGATCCGCCAAAAAGTATGCGCTGCAGACAATGGCCACATCAATGGGCATCTGAAATTTGCCGGCGCGGATCCCCCAGCGTTTTTGTACGTAAAACGCCAGAATACCAATGCCGCCAAGGCTGCCACCATGGCGAAACATAAACAGCACGCCCAGACCCAGCATAATCCCACCGACCACCACACTAAAGCTGGTAGAGACCTGAGTAATAGTGATGGCGTCAGGGATGTAATGCACCAGCGCAGAAACCCCTGTCACAGCAATGAAAGTTTTAATCGTAAATTCTTTTCCCAGTTGCTGATAACTGAGGATATAAAACGGCAGGTTAATCAAAAAGAACACCAGACCAAAATTCACATGCAGCAATGATTCCAGTACCAGTGCTAATCCGACCGTACCTGGAGGCAGCAAGGCATTATGGTGAATCAGGATGATCCCTAGTGCCACAAACAAGGTGCCGCAAAATATTGAGATAACATCTTCGTAAAATGGGTGTCTTTTTTTCATTATTATCCCCCTGCTGTTGAGGCGGGCATAATAGCGAAAAGTTTATTGATAACAAGATGACCTCATGGTGCAGAATGACAGGCGTTGCACCTAAACCGGGACAGGCGTAATAACTATCCTAACTGCCGAATAGAAAGCTTCAAAAATACAACTTTCAGCCTCCCCGCCCATATGCAAATAGTGAAACTTATCCTAATCACTATTTTTATTTAACCACTTTGTTCTCCACCGATAATGCTTCACATTTGGCCAAAAATAACGGGCAAAGGATAGCTGGGATGGGCGTTGTTTAATTTGTCGCCAGCCAGTGAATCTGATATAAAGCACTCCTCGCGAAAAATCGGTGCTCGATACCTTACTCCGTGCTCCCCGGCACTGACTGAATCAACGCCGACACACACGCCGTATTGATCTCTCACACTCTCCGGCCAGCGTTCTAACCCTTGATTTGCCACTGGCAGAAAACCTTGTCATTACCCGAACCACTTTCGGGCAATGCCGTTTTAAAGGAACGCAGCAATGAATATTCCATTACTGATCATTTTTACTACGATCGCACTGGATGCCCTTGGCATCAGTCTGATCATTCCTATCTTACCTAACCTGTTAGCCAGCCTGAACCTGCATCAGGACACGGCGCTAGCCATGGGCCTGCTGACAGCCTGCTATGCGCTAATGCAGCTGGTATTCGCCCCCGTGATGGGCGCATTAAGCGATCGCCTCGGGCGCAAACCTGTGCTGCTGGTTTCGCTGGCTGGCATGGTGATTAACTATTTAATTCTGGCGTTTGCCAATAGCTTTGCCTGGCTCTTAATTGGGCGCTTACTGGCGGGCATCACCAGTGCCAATATGGCTGTGGCCAGTGCCTATTTAACCGATATTACCCCGGCAGATAAACGCGCCGCGCGTTTTGGTAAAATGAACGCCATGTTTGGCCTCGGCTTTATTCTTGGGCCGGTCGTGGGCGGATTACTGGGTGAAGTAGATTTACGCCTGCCGTTTATCGCCGCAGCAGGCCTGAATGCGGCAACCTTCCTATTGGCGTTCAAAGCATTGCCGGAATCTCGACAACCTTCTAAAGCGCCCTTACGCTTGGCGCAATTTAATCCGCTTGCTTCCTTTGCAAACATGCTAAAAAACGCAAACCAGTTACCGCTGGTACTGACCTTTTTTGTGTTAAGTGCCACAGGTGAGGCTTATGGCATTTGCTGGGCGTTATGGGGCCAGGATACCTTTGGCTGGAACGCCTTTTGGGTAGGACTGTCATTGGGTGCGTTCGGCATTTGTCAGACACTGGTACAGGCCTTTGGTACCAGCCCGGCCACGCGCAAACTGGGCGAACGCGGCGCCGTATTGATGGGGGTTGGCTGCGCCTGTATTGCGTTAACGGTCATGGCGTTTGCGCAACAAGGCTGGATAGTCTTTGCCATTATGCCCATTTTCGCCCTTTCTAGTATTGGCTCGCCTGCCTTACAAGCAATCGCCACCCGCCAGGTAGATGAAACTCGTCAGGGAGAGTTACAGGGGATCTTAACCTCAGCTGTCAGCCTGGCATCTGTGATTGCGCCACTGGGGTTTTCGGGCGTGTATTTCGCGGTGCAACATCAATGGCCAGGTGCCATTTGGCTGTCTGTGGTTGTGTTATATGTGATTGCCATTCCACTGCTGTGGCGCAGCACTCAAACTGCACCTGCCCAGGCCTAGAGTAAATCCAGATTGACAAGAGCGCCGATTGCCAGGCGCTCTTGTATTGATGACTCGTTCGCCGCCACTACGCCTCGCGTTTGGCGACAGAGTAATCATTTACTGCCAGTGACGGAAAAAAGTTCAGCATAGCAGTAATCGTCATTCCCAAAACGAGCAGGATTACACAGCCTTCAAATCCTACCGACAGTTTATGGCTTAACACCATTTCAGGGCTGGCCGCGCCATTATCAGCAGCCGCGAACAGCATCACCATCAAGCTCAGGCCGATAGTACCACCCAGCTGATGGGCCGCATTAACCGCGCCCGATGCAGCACCCGCATTATCTTTCGCCACACCTGACACACCCGCCACCGTGAGCGGCGCAATCACCATGCCGTTACCTAATCCCAGCAACAGCATAGGAATGATGGCATCTGGCCAAAATGCGCTGTGCTCATCCAGTAGCGCCATCCCAAACATGCCAATAATCAGGAGTAAAAACGCGGCCATCATCAACCAGTTGCTGCCACATTTGCCACTTAAACGCGGCACTAAGGTGGAGCCGATAAAGGTAGGAATGGTCACAGGTAAAAACGCCAAACCCGCTTCGACGGGAGAAAATCCCAACACCTTTTGTAAAAACTGGGTGGTGAAGAAAAAGAAGCTAACCATCGCACCCAAGAACAGCATGCGGCCCAGGTATGCCCCTACCCGCTCACGGCTACTAAACAGCGACAATGGCAACAAAGGATGAGCGCTGCGCTTCTCAATACGCACAAACCAGCTCAGGCTAACAGCCGCCACTGCAAACAGCGTTAGTGTCAGCGGATGCATCACGCCCAGTTTGGTGGATTGGAACAAACCATACACTAAGGCTGTCATGCCAATCACTGAGGTGATGGTGCCAGGAATATCAAACTTGCCGTCGTGCTTATCTGATTCTGTCAGCACTTTCGACGCAAATACATATAGCGCGATAGCGACTGGTACATTCATTAAAAACCCAATGCGCCATGACAACAGTCCTGCAAACACACCTCCTAACACCAATCCTAAGCTAGAGCCTACTCCCGCGGTCGCCGCATAGTAAGACAAGGCTTTGGTACGTTCAGCACCTTCGGCAAAGTGGCTCGATAATAATGCCAGGGTTGTAGGCGCCAATACCGCTGCGCCCATCCCCTGCACCACGCGTGCAGCTAGCAGCATAGTTGGGCCTGTGGCTAAACCAATTACCAGCGAAGACAGGCCAAACAGGGCTAATCCCGCTAAAAATACCTTCTTGCGGCCAATAAGATCACCCGCTCTGGCGCCCAGTAATAACAGGCCACCAAAACTTAAGGTGTAGGCATTTTGTACCCACGACAAGGCAGTATTCGATAGCCCCAGTGATTGCTGAATTTCCGGCAAGCCGGTAATGACAATGGAGATATCCAGCAAAATTAATAGATAGGTGCCAGTACAATGGCGAGCACCAGCCCGGGCTTGGTTGCCTCTGCACTGTGCTGGGTACTTTCAGTCTTAATATTCGACATTTTTCTGGCCTCTTACTTCTGTCATTCGCACCCGCTATCGCGTGATATTAGGGGTGATTTGAATATGGCTATTTTACCTGTAAAGATGCTCAATAATTAGCCGCGCAAATGCGACTGAGCTTATGCAGGACATTCATTAATCCACGTCAACCGTGGGCAAAAAAGGAACAGGCCGTTTGGTATAACGCATTCGGCCTGTTTTGAGTAAAGAAAAAGGGCAAACCCGAAACTGGTGGCGCTAGACACCAGTGTTGACAATTTTCGGGCCGCCCAGAGCTAACTTGTTAAACGCTGTGCTTATTTCGCCAGTTGCGGCGCAGCGTCTGTATCGGCAGGTGCACTGCTGACTGCCTGTGCCTTTTTACTGCGCAGCAGGTAATAGAACACAGGGGTGAGAATTAAGCCAAACAGGGTCACACCTATCATGCCGGAGAACACCGCCACGCCCATGGCCTGACGCATCTCTGCACCGGCTCCGGTTGAAAGCACCAGTGGCACCACCCCCATGATAAAGGCGATAGAGGTCATCAGAATCGGACGCAGACGCAGGCGGCTGGCCTCTTTGATGGCTTGCATCACTGTCATGCCCTGCTCTTCCAGTTCTTTGGCAAACTCGACGATAAGGATCGCGTTTTTGGTCGCCAGCCCCACCAATACAATAAAGCCGATTTGGGTGAAGATATTGTTATCACCGCCACTGATGATCACGCCTGTCATCGCCGACAACAAAGTCATAGGCACAATCAGGATAATCGCCAGCGGTAAACGGAAGCTTTCGTACTGCGCAGCCAGCACCATAAACACCAGTAACACCACCAGAGGGAAAACCAGCAAGGCTGTGTTACCCGCCAAAATTTGCTGATAGGTCAGCTCGGTCCACTCGTAAGTCATGCCGATAGGCAGTGTCTCATCCAGAATTTTCTCGATGGCAGCGCGGGCCTGACCTGAGCTGTAACCCATGGCTGGCGCACCATTCACTTCCGCCGTTGGATAACCGTTGTAGTGCATGACACGATCCGGGCCTGCGCCATGACTGATATTCAGGAATGAGCCCAGCGGGATCATGTCGCCATTGGCGTTACGCACTTTAAACTGTTCAACCTGCTCCGGCTCCTGACGATATTTGTCTTCCGCCTGCACATTGACCTGATAGGTACGGCCAAACTGGTTGAAGTCGTTAACGTAAATTGAGCCTAGATACCCCTGCAAGGTGCTGAACACATCGCTGACGGCAACGCCCTGGCTCATGGCCTTAGTGCGATCCAACTCCACATCCAACTGCGGCACGTTAACCTGAAAACTACTGAAGTTGCCGGTCAGCTCAGGCGTCGCCCAGGCTTTTTGTACTACTTGCTGGGTGACGTTATACAGCTCCTCAAACCCTAAGTTAGCTCTGTCCTGAATTTGCAGACGAAAACCTCCAATGGTACCCAAGCCCATCACAGGCGGCGGCGGGAAGATGGCAATAAAGGCATCCTGAATTGCACCGAACTCCTGATTCAGCTGGGCGGCAATGGCACCGGCTGTCATCGACGGATCCTGACGTTCTTCAAAAGGTTTCAGGGCCACAAATACGATGCCGCTGCTGGGGCTATTGGTAAACCCATTGATACTCAGGCCAGGAAACGCGATAGAGTGCGCCACACCTGGGTGTTTCAGGGCAATGTCAGACATCTTTTTGATCACATCTTCGGTGCGATCCAGCGACGCTGCATCCGGAAGCTGAGCAAAGGACACCAGATACATTTTGTCCTGACCCGGTACATAGCCAGTTGGCGTAGTCTGGAACTGGTTCCAGGTTAAGGCCATCAAGCCTGCGTACAACACCAGGATCACACTGCTCATGCGGATCAGCTTACTCACGCCATTGGTATAGCCTTCGGCTGCACGGTTAAACAGACGGTTAAAGGGCGTAAACAACCAGCCACCAAACAGCTTATCCATCACCCTGGTTAACCCGTCTTTACTGGCTTTGTTGTCTTTCAGCAACAAAGCAGACAAGGCCGGACTTAAGGTCAGCGAGTTAAACGCCGAGATAAAGGTGGAAATGGTAATGGTCAGGGCGAACTGCTTATAAAACTGTCCGGTCAGGCCCGACATAAAGGCCGTAGGAATAAATACCGCTGCCAGTACCAGGGTGGTGGCAATGATAGGGCCAGTCACTTCGGTCATGGCTTTGCGTGTGGCTTCAATTGGGCTTAGGCCCTCATGAATATTCCGCTCAACGTTTTCTACTACCACAATGGCGTCATCCACCACGATACCGATGGCCAGTACCAAACCAAACAATGACAAGGCGTTCAGCGAGAAGCCCAGCATATGCATGATGGCAAAGGTACCCACCAGGGAAATCGGCACGGCCACCAGCGGAATGATCGAAGCACGCCAGGTTTGCAGGAACAGCACCACCACCAATACCACCAGCAGAATCGCTTCAAACAAGGTATCGATTACCGCATCAATGGAGCCGCGCACAAACACAGTCGGGTCATAAACGATGCTGTAATCCACGCCTTGAGGGAAGGTTTGCTTCAAACGCGCCATGGTCGCACGGACATCGTCGGAGATTTGGATCGCATTTGAGCCCGGTGCCTGAAACACAGGTAACGCCACCGCAGACTGGTTATCTAATAACGCACGCAGGGCATAATCATTGGCTCCAAGCTCTACCCGGCCCACGTCTTTGAGGCGGGTGATTTCACCATTGGCACCAACTTTAATGATGATATTGGCAAATTCGTCTTCGTCGACCAGACGGCCTTTCACATTGATTAGCAACTGAAAAGCGCTATCGCCAGAAGGCTGCGCACCTAAGCTACCCGCTGCCGCCTGTTGGTTTTGAGCGTTAATGGCACTGACGATATCCGCAGGGTTTAAGCCCAGCGCCGCGACTTTGTTCGGATCCAGCCAGACGCGCATGCTGAACTCACCGCCGCCAAACATGCGTACACTGCCGACACCGTTAATGCGCGCCAGCTCGTCTTTTACATACTGACGGGCGAAGTTGTTCAGATACAAAGTATCGTAACGATCATCGGTGGCGGTTAAATGCACTACCATGGTCAGGTCTGGCGATGACTTTTCCGTCACCACACCCAAACGCTGCACTTCCTGCGGCAAACGCGATAAGGCACGGTTAACGCGGTTTTGAACCAGGGTCGTCGCTTCATCCGGATCTGTGCCGATGGCAAAAGTCAGGGTTAAGGTCATGCGGCCATCAGACGTCGCCTGCGACGACATATACAGCATGTTTTCGACGCCGTTGATTTCCTGCTCTAACGGCGAGGCCACGGTTTCACCGATCACTTTCGGGTTAGCACCGGGATAGTTGGCGGTCACCACCACAGTCGGTGGCACCACTTCGGGATACTCGGTAATGGGTAACTGCCACACGGAGATGGCGCCGCCGATAAATACCAGCAGCGACAAGACTGCGGCAAAAATCGGTCGGTGAATAAAGAAATGGGAAAACTTCATCTTAGCGGCCTCCGCTGATGGCTTTCATTGGCTGGTTACTGGCAAGTTCAGGCGCTACATTCGATTCCATCAGTTGTTGCATCGCGGCCAGTTTGGCCAGGGCTTCGTCTGAGGCCATCGCCACTTTGTCGGCATCTACTTCTGTGCCTGGACGCACGCGCTGCATACCGTTAACGACAATGGTTTCATTGCCTTGCAGGCCAGAGGTGATCACGCGCAAGCCTGCCATTTTCTGGCCTAAGGTCACCGGGCGATAATCCACTACCCCCTGATCATTGAGTACCAGCACAAATTTATTGCTTAAGTCTGTACCGATGGCTTTATCGTCAATTAGTACGCCCTGATAGCTGTCGCTGCCACTTAAACGAATACGTGCGAATAACCCAGGTACAAAGGTATTGTCAGTATTGGCAAACACCGCACGGGCGCGGATGGTGCCGGTAGTTGGGTTGATTTGGTTATCCAGAAAATCCACTTCGCCTTTATGAGCAAAGGTTTCTTCGTTAGCCAGCGCCATTAATACCGGCGTGTTCTGGCCGTCTTCATTACGCACATTGCGTAAATAGGCCAAATAACTCTGCTCGTCGGCGTCAAAATAGGCATAGACTTTGTCGGTCGACACTATACTGGTTAAGGTAGTGTTACCCGCGCTCACATAATTACCAGGGGTAACCTGCGCGCGCGATACACGACCCGAGATAGGCGCAACCACACGGGTGTAACCGCGCTGTAAGGTCGCCAGTTCAAGGGCAGCTCTTACACCGCGTTCACCCGCCTGGGCTTGTTGCAACTGGGCCTGACGATTCTCCAGGGTTTCTTTGGCAATGGCCGATTGTGCCGCCAGGCGTTTTGCGCGATCATATTCAGACTTCGCCAGCTGAGTGGCACTGATTGCTTCATCTAATGACGCACGCAGACGATTCACTTCGGCGCGAAATTCTCTGTCATCAATAAAAAACAAGGGCGTTCCGGCTTCAACATATTCGCCTTCGGCGAAGTTAACGCTGTCGATATAACCTGATACGCGTGGACGCAGAGCCACCGTTTGAGGTGCTTCTAAACGTCCACTAAACTCTTTCCAGTCACTGATTTGTTCCTGTACAACATGGGCCACCGTGACTTTCGGTAGCATTTTTTGCGCTTCATTTAACGGCGCATCATCACAGCCGGACAACAAACCTAGCGCAGGTAGTAATAAGCTGGCAGATAGCCAAATTGAAGGTTTCATGGTGTCGCTCCTAAGGTGTGCTTTGTCAACGGCTGGCATTATGCTTTCCCTATTTAAATAAAAAAAATTATTAGTTGATATGAAATACATCATGATATTTAATGAATCATCTTAGATGAAATAATCACCTGGGCTGGGAGTAACGATTTATGCGTCCGCAAGAACTGAATTTGATGATGATTTTCGATGCCATCATGACGGAAGGCTCCATCACCCGTGCCGCCAACCGACTGGCCATGACCCAGCCGGCTGTCTCCAATGCCTTATCGCGTATGCGTCAGGTCTGGAAAGATGAATTGTTTGTCAAAGATGGCCGCGGCATCCAGCCCACTGTGTTTGCCCATAACCTCTGGTCGCAAATTCGCGGCCCACTGGGGCAACTGGAAGAAGCCATTAATCCGGATTCTTTCGATCCGAAAACCGCACGTCGCACCTTTCGGGTGGCGGTGAAAGACATTTTTGTGGATATGGCCTGGTCGTCCCTGCGCCGTTTAATTGAACGTGAAGCGCCGAATATCGATATTCACGCCATCCCCAATACCCTGCACAATCACGAGCAAATTTTGAATGATGCCGAAGTGGATTTAGTGGTGGGTGCCATGCCATTAAATTCCAGTGTGATCCGTAACCAGTTTATGCTCGACCCCAGGTATGTTTGCGTGATGCGCCTGGATCACCCTCTGGCCAGAGATGAGTTAAGCCTGGATGACTTTCTTAAAGCCGATCATATGCTGATTTCCGCCTCAGGAGATGTCACCGGCGTGGTCGATTTGGCCCTGGCCAACATGGGCTTAAGTCGCCGTGTGGCCATGTCCGTCAACCATTACATGGCCATAGTGCCGCTGCTCAAAAACAGCAATTTGATTTCTGTGGTGCCCTCGCTGGCAGTGGAGCAAGCCCTGTTTAACCGCGAAATTGCAGTGTTTGAACCGCCGTTGGAATTACCACCAACGCCTGTGTCTATGCTGTGGCATAAACGTCAGGATAACGATGCTGGGTTAACCTGGCTGCGCAAGCATCTGCTAAAAATTATTCAGCAAAATGCCCAGCGCCACTACGACGATTTAGCCCGTTGCTGCCGCAAAGCCGAATGTGCTCAGGCCCGTCAGGAACGCCTGTTGAAAGAAGAAGCCGCAGAGGCTTAATTTTCTCTCGCAAGACAAAGACCACAAGACCGCGTTGACGCGTCCTTGTGGTCTTTTTTAATGTCGCACATTAACCCTGATTACCAATTAATGGCAGCTGTTCCAGCATCTGTTTTAATGCCAGTGCATCCCAAGGCAAATGCTCAGCAATGCCAAGTCCCACCACATCAGCCACCTTGCTCATATCCACCAGCGCACTGATAACTTCGGCAATACTTAGCTTCCCCTGCGCGATCCCATCAAACGTTCCATCTGGATAGGCCGTATTAGCGAACAACAGTGCGCGAAACAACGCAGGATCCAGCACATCCAAATCCAAATGAATGGCAAGATACTTAGCCCCGGTCGAGGCAAACCAGTCCGTCAGAGTTGAACTGCCATGCTCCCGTAATTGTTCAGGACTGACATTATGTAAGCCCAACTGCTGCATTTGCTCCTGCTCCCACTTACCGGCCTGATTCACACCTAAATAGCAGACCTGACGGGCATGGATAGGACGTTTCACATAGCTTGCAAACTGCTTATCACCGTTTCCCATTAAAGATCCCAACACCATGGCGTGTCCATGATTGAATTGTTCAGGCGTGAGAATATCCGGATGGGCATCTACCCACAGCACCGCGAGTTCATCGCCGTATTTCTCACTTAAATAGGCAAAAGGTGCCAAATCCACCAGGCAATCGCCACCCAGCACGACAATCCGCTCAGGTTGATGCTTGTTTATTTTGGAGAAAGCATCTTCGAGCTGCTTCACTAATGCATTCCGCCCTTTAATACCATCCTCTTCCACTAACTCTTGCCCAGCCGGAGCTTCAACTACCACTTCCTCCTCTGGGCCATAAGCCTTAGGTGCCAACCAGTTAAGTAGTTGTGCGCCGAAGAAATAAGGTGCATTGTTACCCCCCTGCCACTGGGGAAATAACAGACGCAAGGTATTTTGATTTACATTAGCGGACATTCGTTGTCTCCTCGGTCAAGTGTAATTGCAATAAAATCGTACCCTGAGCCTGACGAGACGTCAGATGAGTATAAGCCTGTTCGAATTCAGTTAATCCAAACACGCTGTCTATTCTGGGTTTTATCAAACCATCAGCTAACAATTGCTTCAGTGCAGCTAGCGCCTCTGCCACATCCTCATCAGTTTCCAAATGGGCGTCATAGCCCAGTAAACGCTTTTCATAAATCACGATATCCGCCACATCTACTGACCCCTTCATACCTGCCGTAAAGCCGATAGACACAAGCGTACCGCGCGTAGTCAAGGCTTTCATCAACTGCCCAAGTAACTCTCCGCCCACTGTATCAAAAGCCAAATCCACACCATTGCCATCGGTTAACGTCTGCACCTGTTGCTGTAAATCATTAACAGATAAATCGATCACATGGTTAGCGCCCGAGAGTTTGGCATTAGCACATTTAGTTGAGTTAGACACAGTCGCGATCACTCTGGCACCAAAGGCCTTACATAACTGCACCAACGCATGCCCCACTGATCCTGACGCACCGGAAATTAGCACCGTTTGGCCGGCCTGTAATTGGCCTACACGCTTTATAGCCTGATAAGCAGAGACATAATTGATTGGAAGCCCTGCCGCGTCATCTAAACTGACCGTGCTGGGCAAATCTACCAAACGTTTATTTTCGACAAGAACATATTGCTGTTGTAAACCGTCCTGAGTAATACCAAGCTCCCCCCCGCCATAGATGGCCACAGGCGTCCCCGGCGCATAACGGTCACTGCTCACTACTGTCCCCGCGCCATCGTTACTCAACACCAACGGCGCGCTTGCTGCAGGCACTATGCCTGCTCGGATCATGTTCGATAGCGGATTGACGGTGGCCGCATGAATTTTAACTAGGCTAAACCCTGGTTTGAGGATCGGGATTTCACGGGTCTCGATTTGCATCTTTGGCGAAGAACCAAAAGAGGTTGTGACTAATGCTCGCATACTGACATTCTCCAAAACTAAACAACGCATCACCTAATGTGATGGGACGAGAGTATGAAGAATGTCAGCTGGACAGTGGTATTCTGTATCCGCCAAGTCCTGTGCTGAAACGGCCATTGTTTAAGGTTGGCGCAATTGTGTAGGAGTAACGCCGTAGGTTTCTTTAAAAAGCCTGCTGAAATGCGGCATATTGGAAAAACCATGCTGAAACGCAATATCGCTAACAGCACGCTCAGGGCTGGCAAGTAAATCCCGATGACAGGCTTTTAGCCTTTGTAACCAAACCCAACGCATGACCGAAGTGTTATCTTTACTGAACAAGCGGCTGAGAGTTCTGGCCGACATATGCATATTTTGCGAGATCATTTCTACTGACAAATCAAGGTTCGCCAAGTTTTGCTGCACAAACGCTTTTACCCGCGACAGATTGTCTCTTCTATGTTTTGTCACCAATTGTGACTTAACATCTGATGCCGCTAAATAAGCGGTATTCAGTGCTTTTATCAGCGTATGTAAAATGTCTTCACCAAACACTTCATCCAGCTCAGGAGCATCCCAGGCTTGCTGGAACATTGCACCGACGAACTTTCCCAAAGGCGATCCGGATCTGAGCGGCACATTCAGTATATTCGCCACATTTGTTACCAGTGGGTCAAGCACTGCGTGTGGCACAGCAATCACTATTTGCTTGTCCCCTTGCGGGAAACAATAAGTAAACGGCTGATTATTATCGTAAATAACAATATCACCGGGATAAATGGTGGAATGTATGTTGTTTTGTGTTAAGTGCGCTTCGGGACATAACGACAGGCAGATAAAATAGTCGTCAGAAAAGCTCGCCTCCGCCCCCTCTCTATATTCGATAGGGCTGGACTGAATAAAGGTAATCAAAGCGCTTTGGCCGAGAGATTTTACTTCAAGAGAACCTTCGAATTTACCCTCACTAAGCTGCTGATTTTCAGTAGGTGCGGCATAAGTGCCTCCAACCAAGTCCTGCCAATAGGAAAAACCCTGCTCGGCTCTGACATCCTGAGTGGAATAGCTTCTTCCCATTGTGTTCCTGAATAATTGTCCGATTAATTTCTCACGCTAAAGCCGCCTTAATGAGAGGCGGCTCCTCTAGCTGGTTACGCCAAATGCAACTGATGACGTTTTTTAATAATAGTCGCTGTCACCACAGGCAGCAGATACATAGGTGCCAGCCACATAAAGGCAACAACAGGGCCCACTTCATTAAGGGCTAGTGAGCTGAACTTAATGTAAAACATACCCGCAAAATAGGGTAAGGCGATAGAAGCCAAGGCCAGCAACGCAAAGCCTTGTACTGATCGTAACCAACGTTTATCCGCCGCAAACACTGCCACAAGCGCCGCCACTGCGTAGATAACAGATGGCAGATCCACATACATATCCCAGGTCATTTGAGAGAGTAATCCGTTGCTAAAGCTTTGCCAGAAAACCGACTCGCCAAAGAACAAATGCATATTGCCATTTAACCAGTAGCCATGCTCAATTACGCTTGGATCATCCGATACCGATAAAAAGTTTATCGCCGCAATAAGCACAAACAGAATTGCCCCACAGCCTAGTGCCAACGTCAGTGAATATAATCGTTGTTTAGTCATCATTAATTTCCCTACACACGACAGTGTTTGTTGCCAAAGATTGATGTGATATTCCGGCCCCTGTAAGGTGCACAGTTCGCCAAATTCCTCTTCCACGTCTCCGCTGACCTCTTCAGCCAGACGTGACGGTAACAGTGTTTGTAGCAACCACACGGCAGTACGTAATGATCGAGAGGTTTGTATTTTCACAGCACACCTCCTGCGCTAGCCAATTTTTGCCACATCATGTCTAACTGGGCTTTAGTATCCTGTAAGGCCTGTGCGCCACTGGCAGTCACCTGCATATAGCGCTTGGCTTTGCCGCCTCGCTCTGCGGTAGCGCCACCCAACTGAGTCTCAATGAATCCTTTTTTCTCTAACCGTTCTGTAGTGGCATAAAGAGCACCTATAGTCACGTCTCTGTCGATGCTGTCTTTCAAATGCTGGCGAATGGTCACGCCATAGGCATCATCTTTTAAGCTGGCAATGCTCAGCAGCACCATATGCTCGAATTCGCCTAAGTAAGTTTGCTTATTTGCCATTTGTCTCCCTCCTGACTGATTACATCTACATAATAGATTTAATTAGTTAATTGAAAAGCATTAAAACTATAAAATAGTATTTATATCCATACCGATTAGGAGTGACAGATCGTCAAGATGCATGAATGTATCAAGGAACATGCGGCATCAAGGTAGATATGGATTCACTCACAGGCTTGAGATAATGTGGCTAACACCAACGCAATCAAAGCACGAACACAAGGATGAATACATGACTAAAACACTGACGGGTGGCTGTTGTTGCGGCGAAGTAGCCTTTAGCCTGCAAGACAACTTTAGCCAGTTTTACTTTTGTCATTGCGAACAATGCCGCAAGTTAACGGGAAGTGCCCACGCATCCAACCTGTTTACCTCGCCGGATAATATCAAATGGACCAAAGGCGAAGATAATCTGGTGCGTTACGATCACCCCACCCGCACTTTTTCCAAGGTGTTTTGCAAGGTATGTGGTTCTGGCCTGCCTTTTGTAACCCAAAGCGGAAGGCTTTTGATTGTGCCTGCTGGCAGCTTGAATGAAGAGCCTACGATAGATGTGAAGGCAAACATTTTTTGCGCGGAACAGCCCAAGTGGTACAAAGCGGGGCTTGCTGCAGAAAAACTGGATGGCTTTCCCTAACCATCTCGGTTCGTTTAACCCAACAAAGGAAACAGAGCTAATGTGTGCTGCTCTGATGGGCGATGACGCTGGCTTCAAGAATATCTACCAGCACCCGCTCAACGTTACTGCCGCCTATCCCAATTCGGGCGTCGGGCGATAAGGCTGATAACACCTTAGCGGCCTGTTGATACTCACCTTTTACGTAGGCCGTGAGTGCAGCCACTAACTGCAGCCCAGTTTGCTGATTCGTGCTTTGGGATTTTGCCAGCAACGCCTGTTCACAACGTGCAAGGCCATCAAGATCTGCGGCACTGGCATACAAGCCCGCCACGTGCAAAGCCACAAACGGATGCCCAAGCATGCCCCACACGCGCTCAATATGGCTAAGCACATCATCCCCCAGGGTTTGCACCTGACCGGATTTAACAAAATCACGTAATAAAAATCCGCCGCAATCGGCCAGCGTTAAAATAGGCCCACAGGTGGTAGTCGCGGGCGCACAATAATGTTGATAGCGCTCGATGGCTTGCTCGCGTTGCCCCAATTGCCATTCAGACAAGGCCAGATGCCATTGCACATGGCCGTACATTTGCCCCTGTAATGCACCTGCACCATATTGCTGTAACCAGTTTTGCAGCAAGGCCGCTGACTCTTCGGGCTTGCCTTCATCGTGGAGTAAGTGAGCAAGGCCATGAATGGTATACAACGACTGAGGACGGATTTGAAAGGCCCGCTGCAACAATTCGCGGCCACGTTCAAACTGACCGGCTTCACTGGCGGCAAAGCCTAAACGGGCCAGTAAGGCCCAGTCATCTTGCAAGGCTGATTCAACTGACTCAAACAGATTCAGCACGCTTTGCAACTTGGTGGGTCCATCAAAAAAGAACAAAATACCCGCCAGTTGCGACACGATCAGCACATCCGTTGGTATGCGCTGAATGTATGCCAATGCCTTGGCTTTGGTCGCGCCCGAGTCGCGAATCAGGCCCAGCAGAATATCAGTGTGTTCCCGCTCCCAGTCGCTGGCGTTTAACATGGCCTTTTCTGCCTGTTCGGCAAAACGCAACGCATCGGCTTCACCTGTATCATTGGCTACGTAAAAGCGTGCCGCCGCAGCCAAGGCGAAATTAGCATCTAATGCCAGTGCCTTATCCAGCACGGCCGCGGCACCTGACTCTGAGCCTAAAATACGATCAAGGGCGGTATGGTAAAGCTCTGCTGCCTCAGCAGAGTCTGTGGAAAGGGCGTAGCCGGTGCGAGCTTCAATCATCTTCAAACCTTACGGAACTAAACCTTGTTATGCCTTAAGCCTAGGCAAACCAGCGCGACTTTAGCAACCGCAGTATATTCCACAACCACTATCATTCGATAACTATTCTGCTATCATTTGATAATAACACAGGAGGGTCTTATGACGGCGCTGGCAAAATTTTCATCTCATCAGGCACAAAACGACAGTGATATCTGGGCCACCTCAGGCATTAAAGAGCAAGGCCAAAGTGCCTATAGCAGCATCAAATCTGGCCTGCCCTATGACGTATTCCAGTTGCTGTGCAACCGATTAGATGTGACCGAAGCGAACCTTGCTAACCGCTTGGGGATCCCGCCTGCCACCTTAGCCCGACGCAAAAAAGACAAACGCTTTAATGCCGCCGAAAGCGATAAAATTCACACCCTGATGCGCGTGGTATCCACCGGCACAGAGGTATTTGAAGGCGACGACAATGCGCTACAACATTGGTTAAATACCCCAGCCCCATCACTGGGCGGCGAACTGCCTTTGAATATGTTATCTACCACTTCTGAAATGATGGCGGTGCGCGATTGTCTGATCCGCTTGGAGCACGGCGTTTATATGTAATGAAGCTGTACCGTATTAGCAAACGCAAATATGCCAGCGCGATGTTTTCAGGTTTTGGTGCCAGTATCGCCGGTGGCCGCTGGAACTCTCAAGGGCTTGCCTGTACTTATACGTCCGATTCCGAAGCGCTGGCCATATTAGAAGTAGCAGTACATTTACATAGCCACACAACCTTAAGCAGTTACATGATGCGCACTTTAGAGATTTCTGAGCATCAGGTAGCCATGCTGGATAGTAAGTCTATTCCCGATAACTGGCGAGACAGCCCTGCCCCCAAAGCCTTACAAAAAATCGGTGATGAATGGCTAACCGACGGCACCTATTTAGGTTTAGCCGTGCCTTCTGTGCTGGCCCCAAGCCAGCAGAACATTTTAATTAACCCACAACACCCGGAATTCCCCAAACTACTGGCCACTCAGGCGGATATAGATAATTTCCTGCTCGATGCGCGTTTACGTTAGCCCCCTGTTTACTGATTACATTTACCGACTGAGATTAACAGGCTGTTTTCAATCTCTCAGACGACGCCAGACAAACTTACCCTCGCCTTAACATTAATTTTACATTATTGATATTTATAGAGTTTTGTTCAATCTGAGAGCATATCATCATCGAAAAAACTGGTTAGACCATTCGCTATTCAGGCTTTAGGATCAGCACCGTTTTTAAATCCCCTTCAACGTCGGAGTAAGCCGTGGATAGCGCAACCAGCCAGATTGATTTTCCTTACAGTGAACTGATAAAGGTCCGTTATCGAGATACCGATGCGCAAGGGCATTTATATTTCGCTAACTATCTGGTTTACGCCGATGAGGTATTAAGCTGCTATCTGGCGGAACTGGGTTTTGATGCCATGAACCCGAAAAACGCACCTTGTTTCGCCTTTGCGGTGAACATTCAATGTGACTACGTTAAAGAATGCGACGCCAATGAAATGGTGAAATTTTCGGTAGGTTATACCCGCTTAGGTAACAGCAGCGTCAATGCCATTTTCAAAATGGAAAAAGCCGAGTGCGGCACCCTGCTGGCCAAAGGCTCACTGACTCAGGTATTTGTCGACAAGGTTACCCGCAAGTCTTGCCCTATCCCGCTGCAACTGCGCATCGGTTTATGCGAGCGCCAGCCCCATTTGGCGGATTGATATAAAAAGCGTTGAAATAGTAGAAATAAGAAAGCCAGGAATTGTTAAATTCCTGGCTTTTTACCATACCAACTCATATTAAAAATTTTGGCTAGGGAAGGTTCCATGTGAGCTCTGGCGGACAGGTAAGTATGAATGCCTTGATTAATTCATGTAGCACACGATTAAAATTTAGTTATCCGTTTGATGTCTCTAATATATCAACCAAAGACATAATATTCACCATCAAAATTAATCCTTGCAAACACCACACTCTTCAATTCTTACAACGCCAACTTTTTGGTCTATTGAAAGTCCAATATCGTTTAAGATGCTATTTATACTAGCTGCTGTATCAAGATCAGGAATTTTTATAGCGATACCAATCAAATCGGAAAGAGGCAAATTAAATGGTACTTTATTCCCATCCTTGTCTTTTACTGATGTAATAATTACCCGCAATTTAGTCATATCTTGACTCATCGTTAGAGTTGCCTCCACCGTTCCGCCATCTTCAGTTTTAAATTCTAATTCGACATAGTTATCAACAAAATCAAGCCCCGCAAGTTGTGCCAGTTGACGGCGTCTAAGAGAAGCCAATTCAGATTCAGAAGATAATTGTGCGCTAATAGTTTCAGTCAGTGCAGTTTCACAATAATTACATAGCAAAAAGTCCCATGCATGACTCAAAGTTTTATCGGTTATAACAATTTCTTTTGCATTAGCTATAAGAGTTCGCACGGCAGAATCATAGTCTTTCATGATGTTCGATGCGCCACTACTATCAGATATATCGCTCAGAATAGGGACATAAACTTCTGGTAAAAATTCTTCAGGCGGTTTAACGTATGTCAATCTTGCTAAATATGTAACAACCATTCTTTTTCCTAAATCTAAAACATGAACAGTCTTGCTGACTCCATTTTTATAATCAGTTTTTGTCAAATTGTTTTGGGCCCATTTAGCAGCTGCATTTTTTATTTCACCATCGGTGCAATTCGAGCATTCAACAAATCCATCGGCCAATACATCTGTTGTATAAAATGTAACAGGAAGGAGTAATGAAAAAATTAAAATAATCCGTTTAAACATAAAATCACCATATCATTAATTATATCACCGTCAATTCAAGGTATTAAAATTTACCATTATGGAATGATTGTAAGATGAAGATCATGTTAAATTTAGATTAAAAATAATCAAATTAATTATGAATGGAAGAGCTAACAACAGGACCTGAGCATACTTTGCCGTTGATATTCGATATTGTTAGCGCTGAATAATTGATAATTCAGGTCAAGCTAGGAACGGAAAAGATGTCCGCTTCGCTCATTCCGGTCAATGGCACACCTCGACACCTTCCAGCATTTCCGATTCCTGCTTCAGCGACAGCGGTCCTCTTCATCTGGTATACTAAATAACTGATCCTAAGTCTGCTACACCCTCGCCAGTCCATGTTGGTTGCCAGGAAATGGTGAGGCGGTTTCCATAAATCTCCGAACTTTTTGCAGCAATTCCCACATTTCAGTGCACTTGTGATTGCGGGTTACGGTTTCGTGCAAGGCGTGCCACAGCTTTTCAATCTTATTGACCCAAGGGCTATAAACCGGCTGGAACAGCACGATAAATTTCGGATTCTGCTTCAGCCATGCCTGCGTCTTTTTACTTTTGTGGATGATGTAGCTATCCACGATCAGCGTGATGGTTTTTGCCTTCCGGTATGTTTTTCTTAAGGGCTCCAGTAGCCGGATAAACAACTCGGAACATTTTGAGTGCCGCCCAACATAGAGCACTTTGCCCGTTCCTGCGTGTAGCGCCCCTGCTAAGTAATATTTTTCGTTTTGTCCTGGCGTTGGGACTAACCGCGGTTTTCCTCTGAAGCCCCAGTCTGCACCGATTTTCGGATTGAGGTGGATATCCACTTCGTCTTCATAAAATACCGGATGGTCAGCGTCACACTTCTCAAGAGCGGCTTTGATGACTGCCAGTTTCTCCTCCTTATGCGGATCACGTATCCTCAAGGTGGGCGCGGCTCTGCGCCAAACAATACCTAGTTCCGGCATCCATCTTCGCAATGTTGAGCTGTGTACACAGATCCCAGTATTTTCATGGATCACCTTTGCAAGCAATTCGGTACTCCAGCGACTGCGCTGGTAGCCGAGGTCTTTTGGTGACCAAGAGACCAATAAAAACAGCATCTGAACTATCGCGTCACCAGGCAAATAAGCAGGCTTACCTTGCTCAACATCTTTGAGTCCTTCGATACCCGATTCTTCATACCACTTACACCAACGGTTTACCGATGAACGCGCTGCACTGAGCAGCATTGCAACTCGTTTCCGAGAAAGTCCCCTGTGGACCAGGAGCACAGCATTTGCCCGACGACTAAAACGTTTGTCCTTACTACGTTGAACGATTTTTTCTAATCGGCGTCGCTCTGGCCGGGTGATCAATGATATTCTGTTCATGCTCAGTGTGGATGTGGTTGGTGAATGTTTGGCGACTGATCTGATCGCTCATTTCACACTGAGTTCCCTTCAAGGGGTGATCTACACTTAGGAACAGTTATTTAGGCACTACCCGGGACTTATCGTTTATTAATTCGTCCGGGATGAATTTTCGATGCCTGAACATTCAATTTTCTGGCCTGTTTGGCCTCTTACACTTTTCCGATACGTCGCAAAGCCGACAACAAATAACAACGCATTGGAGATTCTATGAAAGCTGGGATTGCACTTTTTGCTGCTGGGTTCACCTTTACCCTGCTATTGGGTTGTAAGGAAACCAGCGTTAAAGCCGAGGTAAGCGACAAAGCTCACACTATGATGGTGACCTTGTTAAATGGTACCTTCAGCCGCTCCTGTATCGCTGAAAACAAAGAATTGGTAAAGGGCCAAAAGCAGCACAACGAAAGCAAAATAAAGGCCCTGGAAGAAAAAGCGCGCGGTATCTGCCCTGTTTTACCTAATGACGACACGGATGATTGTTATACCCTGATTGGACAGCTGCAAAGCTATTGCCCGACAAACTATGACTTACTGGTAACCGAAGGACGTGTTTACATCATCCAGTAATCCAACGTAGCGCATGGGCTTAGCGCAATCTTGTAACCAGGCATTCACCTTACGTAAGGTTATCGCGATACATTCCTTGGCTCCCGCTCTCTCAACGCCAATACCAGCGATACCACCAGCATGAGCGCACAGTGCAATCTGAGCAGCAGTTCATTTTCGGCGACCGGAGTAAACCCCACCATAGGTTTTTCACTCAAATCCCAGGTAAACCCACTGGTATGGACAAAGGCTGATTGGGTTGCCCAGAACAGGGCTACGAAAATAATGGGCAACTCAGCGCCTTTAATCAGACTGTAAGCGCCTATGCCACCTAAAACGTAAATGCTAAATGCCGTAAGCAACCCTATCAATTCGGCGGAATTGTTGATGCCCGTAAAGCTGGCCACCAGCTCCGCCATTTGATAAAGGGCAACTCCGATGGTTATTAGCATCACGGCCGTAAATGAGCGCCTTTGATAACTATGAGTCATGTGTTCATTCATCCTAAAACAACAGCATCCGCCCACTGGGGCGATATATTTCGGACCTCGAAAAGGTTACTTATTTCGTTTAATCGGAAAGAGTCCCAGCCAAAATGCGCCTTCAAGCGCAAACCCCAGCAGAATAAATACAAACATCCCGGTTTGGCTGCCAAAGCTGTAAGCAGAGAACGCTGCCATCAGCAGCGCAAATAAAATCACGTAGCGCAGAATACCTTGCATATGTTTATCTCTGATATTGGTGTAATCAAAACGCGTTAATATTTTACCTGTCAGGTAATGCATCTGGTTATAGCGGCTTATGGCGCGGGGCTCAAGGAAGAGAATGTAAGCGGGTGTTTATCAGCGTTGAATACTGATAATAATGGGTGTGTGAGAGCGGATACCAAACCATGGGTATCCGCTTCGCACAAGGTAGTTAACGCAACACAGTAACTACCTGATGAATCACCTTAAGAGACATCAGAGCGCTTAACAGAGCTGCTGCAATTTGGCATATTGCAGCAGCATGATGGTTTTGCCATCCTGAATTTCGCCGCGCTCTATCATGCCTAAAGCTTCCGCCAACGGCATCTCGAGCACCTCAATATTTTCCTGCTCATGTTCAAGTCCGCCGCCTTCTGACACCTTCATCTCCTGGGCATATTCGGCCACAAAGAAATAAAGCTTTTCTGTGACCGAGCCAGGTGACATATAGGCTTCAAATATTTTACGCACCTTGTTCAGTCGAAACCCGGTTTCTTCTTCGCATTCTTTCTTAATGCAATCTTCAGGGTTTAGCTCATCCAGTAAGCCAGCACAAGCCTCTATTAAATACCCATCAGGATTGCCGTTCACATAGGTAGGTAATCGAAACTGACGGGTAAGAATCACCGTCCCTTGCGCAGGGCTGTAAAGCAAAATGGTGGCGCCATTGCCCCGATCGTAGGCTTCACGCTCCTGACGCTGCCACTGCCCATTCGGCGCCTGGTAGTCAAAGGCATATTTATGCAATCTATACCAGTTGTCGGAAAGTAAGGTCTTTTCAATATTTTTGATGTTCTTGTTCATGGCGTTACCTGTCACTCACACGGTGAATACAAAATCCGGCAACCGCACAAAGACGCTACCGACGGGCAATAATATACACGATAGTCATCACGCCAGCGACTGGCATTCGGCGAAGATCCTATCGCCCCAGCGCATGGCGAATTCGATTATCTGTAAAGACAGGGGGAGTCGTTTGGTTGTTAAGATGCTGCAGGGCAGATGCAACGCAGTACAAGTTCATAGGGAGCCAGTTTCCTGCGCCCAAAAAAAAGCCGCGACGTATTTCAGATAATGCACATATCGCGGCTTTTCGATGGTTCTGGGCTAATTACAGAAAGCTTTTCACGTAGGCAGCCAGTTCAGCATCCTGACAATGGTCGAAGAAGCAGGACTGGAAGCGCTCGCCGCCTACCGCCTGTTTCACCAGTTCCTGATCCAGGGCTTTTAAGCCTTCCAGTAACGGCTTGGCAGCCGCTGCTTTAACCTGATTCAAAATACCTGCGTTTGTGTTTTGTGACTCACGGCGCTCAGGTGGATAACCTAACCCTTTGGCGCCAGTGAAGGCCTTTTCAAACATATAACGAATATTCAGTTCAGCGCCCCAGCCAAAGCCTTTGGCAAAGGGGATGGCCAGGGCATTACCGTTATTAATCTGGGCGAACAAATAGGCATCCGCCGGATCAATACAGTAACCACAGACAGTACCTGGCCAGGCATTAAGAGACATCAGTGCTCCCTGCCCGGTACCACATCCCGACACCACAAAATCCACCGCTTTGCTGCTCAGCAACAAGGCTGAGATAATACCTAGGTGGATGTAAGTTAAACGATGATCTTCATCGCCGCTCATGCCCACGTTAAATACCTCATGACCCTGTTCTTTGGCCACGCTTTGCAGTTGTTCCAGAACGATTGGGTTTTTCCCCGCCTGGCTAAATTCCATCATTAACGCGATTTTCATAACATCCTCCGCTCGTTTTGCAGTAACGATGCGCAAAAGCGCGCATGCTGTAAATATTGGCACCTGTATTTCAATCATAGAGTTCATATATGAACATGCAGATTTAAATTGCTGTTTTTTACAACAGGCATACGCCTAAGACCAGATGAAATGAGGCTTTCACAATAAAACTTATCCGTTGGATAAAACATTATTTCTGGGGTGGTTTTGCTATAGGCGAAAAGTACAAAAATTCTTATTTGTAACTACTTCAGAGTTCCCGGTGGACACGACCGAACAGGTAGCATCTTCAGCTGCTCTGGGTGCTAAAACTCAGCTCACCCTGCGCACTCTGTTTGCCAACCTTGGTAGCGACAGCCTTTCTTCTGGTGCAATGTTATTCACAGTCGCATATTTGGGCTCAGGATTGCGGCTAAAAGAATAAAAGAAACGCCCCTCTCGGGGCGTTTTTCTTATCTGTCTCACTAACAGGCCTGAGACAGCGTAAGGCGTTTGCGCAGTTTATGTTTTAGTAGCTTGCCACTGCCGTTACGAGGCAGGGCTTTGATTATTTCCACATACTTAGGCAATTTATAGCGGGCCAGAATACCGTCCATCACCTTGGCCAGAATGTCCGGGTTCAGATGGTGGCCGGGCTTAGGTACCACAAACACACAGCCGACTTCGCCCCAGGTTTCATCTGGTACGCCAATTACGGCACAATCCAGAATCGGTGCATGTTTCAGTAACAAAGCTTCTACCTCGGCCGGATAGACGTTTTCGCCACCTGAGATAAACATATCTTTTTCACGATCGACAATCCGGAAATAGCCGTCGCTATCCTGCACCGCCAGATCACCAGTTTTAAACCAGCCATCGTCGGTAAAAGCCGCCTTGAACGCGTCGTCGTTGCGCCAAAAACCTACCATCAAACCGGGGCCTTTAAGCTGCACTTCGCCCGGCTTACCCGTACCAACAGGTTTTTGCTGCTTATCGACTAAGCGCACCTGTAAGCGATGAGTCGGCAGGCCCACGTATCCGGCCTTTTCACCAATTAAGGTCAGACTAAATGGCATCCCAAATACCGTTCCGGCTTCGCTCATGCCATAGCCATCAACAATCGCAATCCCGTCATCCAGCCAGGCGCGAATTTGCACTTCCGGGTGTGGGGCGCCGCCAGTCATAACTGCCTTTAAATGGCGCAAACGGCGATGCTCAAAGTTAGGCTGCTGACGCAAAGTATTGGCCATTTGTGGAACACAGAAGTAATGACTTATGGCCAGTGCCGGATCCATCAAGCGTTCCAGGGTGCGCTCGGGCACAAAGCCATCAGAAATCACCAAACTGCCGCCCTGATACAGGACCGGGCGAATGGATGTGACCAGTCCAATCACATGGAACATGGGCGCTTCACACAAAAAGCAACTTTGACAATCGACTTCTGCCAGTAGCGACATATTCAGTGTCGTTTCCATCAGGCTGGTTTCGCTGTGCAACACTCCTTTGGGCGTACCTGTCGTGCCTGAGGTATACAACAACAGACAAGGCGTATTGTGATCGATTTCCTGTTTTTCTTTAGCTTTGCGCTTTTGCGCTTTCGCCAGACCGAAAAGCAAGTCGATCCCATCAAAGCCAACGTCCAAAGTTTCGCCTCTGGCGTCAGCCAACAACATGGCAGGCTGACAGTCCTGATACAGTTGTAACAACTCGGCATCAGACAAGCGCCAGTTCAAGGGCACAAAAATGGCACCTATGCGGCTACAGGCAAAATGCAGGGCCAGAATCTCGGCCCGGTTTTTAGACAACACGGCAACTCTGTCACCCTGCTTGATGCCCTGTTGCAGCAACCAAGCTGCAACATGTTCAACCTGCTGATGCCATTCCAGATACGTCCACTGACGATGAAACGTCAGATCCCGAATGACCAGCGCCTGAGGACGCAAACGGGCCTGAAATGCCAAAAAGTCCATTACAGCGGCTCCTTAGTTGCCTTGACGAGACTTGTCGTAAGCGCCTAAACCAGGCTTATACGTCTTGTCATCGATAAACTGCTTGATGCCTTCTTTGCGGCCATCATTATCGTAACTATTGGCGGCTTCCTGAGCGCGTACCAAATAATCCTCAGCGTTATCGTACGTCATTTCTTTTACGCGACGGATGGCATCTTTAGTGGCTTTAAGGGCAACCGGGTTTTTATCCAGCAACACCTGGCAGACTTCTGCAACGCGTGTTTTTAGCTGGGCACTCGGAATTGCTTCGTTCACTAATCCCCATTCAGCCGCTGTCACGCCATCAATGTTTTCGCCTAGCATGGCGTGATACATAGCTTTACGCATCGGCAACAGATCTGCCACGACTTTACTGGCACCACCACCTGGCAAAATACCCCAGTTGATTTCACTCAGACCAAAGGTGGCATCTTCGGCAGCAAAGGCCAAATCACAGGCAAACAGAGGGCCGTAAGCACCACCGAAACACCAGCCATTGACCATGGCAATCGTCGGCTTTTGGTACCAGCGCAAACGACGCCACCAGCCGTACGCTTCACGCTGTGCCTGACGAGTTGCGCCCAGACCCTGAGCTTCGGTTTCACGGAAGTATTCTTTTAAATCCATTCCCGCTGAAAACGCGGTACCTTCACCGGTTAACACCAGCACGCCCACATCGGCATTAAACTCTAATTCGTCCAGCACGCGCATCATCTGGCGGTTCAGACTCGGGCTCATACAGTTGCGCTTTTCCGGGCGATTCAGTTTTACCCAGGCGACGTTGTTTTCGATATGCACCGCTACGGTATTTTGTTCTGCTGCTACATTACTCACAGTGATTTCCTCTTTTTTGAATACGATGACAGACTCGGCCTTAGCCCGAATCTCCTAAATGGGATAATGACCTGCTTCGGTTTCGATGGTGATCCAACGCAGTTCGGTAAATTGGTCGATACCGGCTTTGCCGCCAAAACGGCCATAACCGGATGCGCCTACGCCGCCAAATGGCATCTGCGCTTCGTCATGTACGGTGGCGCCATTGATATGGCAAATGCCGGAATGAATTTGTTTGGCCACTTTCAAACCGCGGGCGACGTCTTTGGTAAATACCGCTGAGCTCAGGCCGTATTCGCTATCATTGGCGATACGAATGGCATCGGCTTCATCTTTGGCGCGGATCATCGCCACCACTGGGCCAAAGCTTTCATCGCGATAGATCGCCATCTCTTCGGTCACGTGATCCACCACAGTGGCAGGCATCAGCACAGATTCCCCTTTGCCACCGGCTAACAAAGTCGCGCCTTTACTAACAGCATCGTCAATCAGGCTGTTCACTTTGCTGACGGTGGCCTTGTCGATCACCGCACCCAGTGGGGTTTTACCTTCACGGGGATCGCCACTGGCCATTTGTGAGACTTTGGCCGCAAATTTTTCGGCAAAGGCGTCGGCTACCTCGTCCACTACGATTAAACGTTCAGTCGACATACAAATCTGGCCCTGATTCATGTAAGCCCCGAACGATGCGGCTTTAACGGCTTCATCCAAATCTGCATCGTTGAGCACCAGCAATGGTGCTTTGCCGCCCAATTCCAGCAAACAGGGCTTCAGATGTTCAGCTGCGCGCTTAGCGATAATGCGCCCCACTTCGGTAGAGCCAGTGAAGTTGATGCGTTTTACCTGTGGCTGGTCGATCAGCGCGCCCACCACAGCACCTGCATCGGCTGGCGCATTGGTAACGATATTCACAGTGCCTTCCGGAAAACCCGCTTCTGCCAGGGCTTCGATAATCAGCGAATGGGTACGTGGACAAATTTCAGAGGCTTTTAAGATCACCGCATTACCACAGGCCAGCGCCGTAGAAATGGCACGCACGCCCAAAATAATCGGCGCATTCCACGGGGCGATCCCCAAAATCACCCCAACTGGTTCACGGTGGGCCATGGCCATACAGCCCGGCTTATCTGATGGGATCACTTCACCGTTAATTTGGGTGGTAATGGACGCAGCTTCACGCAACATGGATGCTGCCAGGGTCAGGTTAAACATCCCCCAACCTTCGGTGGCACCGGTTTCTTCCATCATTGCGCGTACAAATTCCTTTCGGCGCAACTCCAGTTCAGACGCGGCGTTGTTCAGAACCGCTCGACGGCTGTTTGGCCCCTGTGCCGACCAGGCTTTGAAGCCCTGCTGAGCCAGTTGAGCAATATGCGGCATCTGCTCAGCCTGCATCGCCTCAGCGGTGCTGGCCAATGTGCCAGTCAGTGGATTGATTCGTGTAAATTGCATGATGAACACCTTGTCTAATTAACTTTTTGGATGAGCCTTCAGCGCACCTTGCTGCGCTGAGGCCGAATCTTGTTTACTTACGTTTCCCAACCACCTAAGTGCTGCGGCTGCGATAAGCGCACCTGCACCCATGGTGATGGCCACGCCCTGCAAACCGGCTCCAGTACTGAATAACCAGCCCGCCAGCATAGGGCTTAATGCCGCGCCACCGCGTCCGACACCAATAACCAGGCCGGTACCACTGCCACGTACTGAAGGGGGGAAGATTTGCGCCATCAGGGCATACAAACCCACAACAGCGGCGTTAGTAAAAAATCCCGTTGCGGCAGATACCCAGGCCAAATCAGGCAACGAGTGATGACCCATCCCAAAGATGCTGACCATCACAAAGGCCACTACCATCACGCCCATTAACAGACGACGCAGGGGCAGTTTTGATGCCAGCAGGCTAAGTAAAATTGCGCCCAGTGCACCACCGACATTGGCCCATACCAGCACCTGTCCGGCAGAAGCTGGCGCAAAGCCCATATCCACCACCAGTTTTGGGATCCACTTCAAAATGAAATAAAAGGTCATGATTTGGGCGAAATACGCCAACATCAGGAGCAAGGTAAGTGGGCGTAACGCGGGGGTAAAAAGTTGGCGGAACTGGCCCTGTTGAACAGACGACTCTGTTTGTGTTGGCAGTACCGCTAGCGTTGATGCCTTCATTGATGCCAACAATGCATTCGCACGTACCAGCGCATTTCTAGGCTGACGTTGTAATAAGAAATTCAGGGATTCCGGCAGGCAAACCCACACCACCAACAGAAAGCTTGCAGTGGCAATGGCGCCCAGCACAAAGACACTGCGCCAGCTGTGCATGGTTAGCAAATGTGATGCGAAAGATCCCCCCAAAATCGCGCCCAGTGGATAACCGGTTGCCATCAGGATCACGCACAGATTACGCCATTGCTTGTTGGCAAATTCCGCCACCATTGCATTGGTCGCAGCTAACATGCCGCCGATGCCAAGGCCGGTAATCAAGCGCACGAACAGCAGTTGAGACAGGCTTTGTACGAAAATCGCCGCAGTCATACCCATGGTCATTAGGCATAAACACACCAATATGGTGGGGCGGCGCCCGTATTTATCTGCTGCACTGCCAAGGGTGATTGAGCCAATTGCCATACCGACCAGTTCCATTGCCAGCACCACACCGAGTGCAGCACGGTCTATGCCCCATTCCTGCGAAATCCCCGGCGAGGCGAAGCTGATAGCCAATACATCGAAACCATCAAGGGCGTTAAGTCCGATACACACCATAACGGCAAGGATTTGCACCCAACTCATGGGACGTGATTCAATGGCCGTAAGGGTATCTGACTGCTGCATAACGCTTCCTGTGTCCAACTTGGGTTGCCCTCACCTGCTATGTCAGGCGTGACATTCCCATCAATCAAAAGGAAACAGAATGTTAATAAGGTGTACAGATATGTTGAATTGCAGAAACTGACGAAATTCTTGGCAAATAGTGACACTCTGAAATGAATGTTAAATAATCAACATTGCCCATGCAGTGATTGAGGGCTCACTTCCTAAACGGACGAAAAGGAGCAACTGATGAAACGTCAACCTCACGACTTTCTGGCCATGAAAACTGTGCATCCCATCACTATGCTGACAGCCTACACCTGCCCGGTAGCACGCGCATTAGAACGCGCAAAAATCCCGGTAATTCTCGTCGGTGATACGGTCGGTATGGTGGAAATGGGCTTTGACAGTACCCGCGATGTGACTATCGCTCACATGGAATATCATGTTGGTGCCGTGCGTCGGGGCGCACCCAATACCCATATTATTGGAGATTTGCCCTATCTCACCGATAAAGACCCTGACACTGCATTACACAGCGCAGAACGCCTGATCAGTGCGGGAGCCGACAGCATCAAACTCGAAGGGGCAAAAACCGATGTTATCGCCCATCTGGTTAACAGCGGTATTCCCGTTGTCGGCCATACTGGCCTGACGCCGCAAACCGCACAAAACTTTAAGCAGGTCGGTAAAGTGGAACAAGAAGCCCAACAGATAAAGCGGGATGCCCACGCAATCCAACAGGCCGGGGCCTTTATGCTGGTACTGGAACACATCCCCTATTCACTGGCCGCCGATATCACCGGGCATCTCAGCATCCCCACCATAGGAATCGGCGCCGGGCCAGATTGTGACGGTCAGGTACTGGTGATCAATGATGCGCTGGGTCTGGGAGATTACTGGCCACCCTTTTCAAAACAATATGCCCATGCCAGCGACACGCTAGTAAACGTCGCCAACGCCTTTCGGGATGAAGTGACGCAACGGGTGTTCCCCATCAACATCATTCCACTTACAGGCACGGGAAGTCGTTAAACTTCGGTCTGAGCATGTTTAGCTAAACATTTATTCCGGTAGCGGCTGGGCGATTCTCCCGTCCAGCTGCGAAATGCCCGGGTAAATACCGCCGGGTCCGAGAAGCCCAGCAACTCCGCCACTTCCTTAATCGCCAATCCATCGCGTTTAAGCAAGCCCATCGCCTTATCGCGCCTCACTATGTCTTTGAGTTGCTGAAACGATGTACCCTCTTCTTTCAAACGCCGCATTAAGGTACGCGGGGTAAGGTGTAAACGTTCAGCAGCATTTTCCAGGGCCAGACTGCCTTCAAGTAAATCTGCCTGAAGCAGTAAGGCCAACTGAGCACTGATGCTGTAATCGGTGCGATAACGCCGAAACAGCTCCAACGGACAGGCCTGCATAAAGGCTTTGAGGCTGGCATCATTCTGACAAACCTGACGCTGCAAAAGTACCGTTGGGAAAACCAGACTCAACTCCCCGGCTAAAAATTGGTGACGACCTGGATACAAGTAATTGTATTCATTCACATGGGATGGTGCCGGATAAGGAAAGCGGGTTTCAGTTAACGGCAAGGCATCCGCCACCAGCCAGGAAGCCAGCCTGTGCCAGGCCAGTAAGGTAATTTCGGCAAACAGGTGTTGATAGTCGCGTTCAGGTTCCGACAGGTTCACCCGTAAAACCGTATTTTCCCCCTCCGTTACCAGAGTAATCAGCGGCGACTGAGTCAGCATATTGTAGAAGCGTGCTCCCAGTGCCAGTGCTTTACCGAGCGTAGGCTGATGCACCACCAACCGCCCCATCATCAGATAGCTACCCAGAGGTAATGGCGTCGCACACAGGCCCATACTCTCATCTCCCATGGTATCCCAGATGGCCTTTTGAAACGCTGCCAGTCGCGTAGCCGGTAAACGCGCATCCGGCTGACCCACTAATTCTTCACTTAACCCCACCTGCATTAACAGCTGTTTGGCATCCAATCCCTGTAGACAAGCCGCATGATACAAAGCGGTAAGATAATGATTACTGGCACTGCCCTGATCGGCTCTATCCTGCACATTCACTCCTGCATATAGTGAGTTCGCTAACCTTATTCATCCTACCTTTGCAGAAGCCCAATGGCTATTACATTTCACTAACATTTACTCAAATCAGAATGTTTGACGTATGCTAATACGTATCCAGATGCACGGCGGCTTTGAGCGATAAGCGGAAGTAAGCAGTACTTTCTTTGAATGAGAGGCTTTCGTTAATAGCGGACGTTCGTCCGCCATACTTGATCTATCCAACGGGCTTTTTGTATCGGAGTTATGCGGCTCATTAACGTGAGGCAAATCTGTGAGGGTCGCAAATCGTTATGCCCCAACAGCTCCTCTACCAACTTTATTGATATGAGCATCAAACTCCTAAGTTGGTGAATGCCTGACACTAGGGTCATTAGTATAATTGCAGGTTAACGACTACTTTCGATTAACCAGATAAATGCCTAACAGAATGAGCGGTACCCCGACAAGTTGGCCAGCCAGTAATGGCTGGCCAAGCATAACAACAGCATATAATGCTGAGAAAAGCGGAGTGGAAAGCCGTATTACCGACGGCAAACTGGCGCCACCATGTTCACAGGCCATTTTGTAACTCAAGCCCGCCAGTACAGTAGACAGCACAACCAGCGCAGCCAAACTACTCCACTGTGAACTATCTGGCCAAATGAATGGCTGTTGCGTTGCCATAGAATTACTGAGTAAATACGCCAACGCTGCCACACTGCCAAAGGCCAGCGTCCAGAAATTCATACTACTGGCATCGGCTTGCCGCGATGTGCCGGCGAAAGAATACAAGGCCATTACCAATGCAGCACAGAAAGCCGCCATCAGTCCCCATGCATTGGCATCACTCGCAACACTAGTGACGTGTTCACCCGTCAGTATGACAAAAGCGGAACCAGCGGCAGCGATGGCGGCCCCTGCAAGTCGCATCAATCCGGGTGGATGCCCTTTTATCCATTCGCCGGCCAGCACAAAAGCAGGCGTCAGGCTGATGATCAAGGACACATCAACCATATTGCTAAGACGAAAAGCCGCGGTCGCAAATGCATAATATAAAAACAGGGCAACACCGCCGATGAGGGTCATTTTATCTGATCGCAGAGCCTTCTTACCCACCAACATCACCACCACAATTACCACCAGCGCCAGCACAAATCGGAAAAACAAAATGCTGCTTAGCGACAAGGAGGTAAGAAAGTGCATCCACAGTCCGGTTGCACCCCACAACATGCTGGCAAGGAGTGCCAACAGAATAGCCAGGACAGGAGAAGCGCGCATAAGAAGAGTTATCCATAACAGCTTGAAGAATTTGCCAACCTACAAATATTTAGGCTGGCAATCAATTGTCGCCTGAAGTTGACACTATTGCGTCATCAATACACCTATCGGTCGTTTGGTCCTAAGCTTAAAGCGCTAGACCAGCGAGCTTAGACCGTTGATGTCAGGCCAATACTACCTTGGCAGATCGCATTGTTAACGCCGCGGGCAGCATCAATCCCAGCACAACGATAAACATTCCGCTGATTTGGATCAGCGTCAGGCTTTGGCCCATGAACACAGAGGTTAATGCGGCAGAAACCGGTACCAAGTTAAAAAACAACGACGCTTTGGCAGGCCCCAGAGATTTTACCCCAACCGACCAGAGCATATAGGCGACCACGGTACCAAACACACCGATATATAACACGGCAAGTAACAAGGGTTGACTGGCATTTTCAAGTTCCGTCAGTGGTTGCATGCCGGGCGCAAATAAACACATGATACCAACGGTCAATGCCCCGCTTAACATGCCGGTAAAGGTTAAGGGTAACAATGGCATCCACTGACTCATGCGCTGACTGCACAGCGTATAGAAGCTCCAGGTCAGCATGCCGAACATAATCATCATATCCCCCTGGTTAAACTCAAAGGCGAGCAAACGCTGGAGGCTGCCATTGGTAATAACCAGTAAAACCCCGCTGAATCCCATTAATAAACTGAAACTCTGCGATTTTGTCAGCCATTTTCTGGCAATGATCGCACTCAGCAAAGAGGTAAGCATAGGACTAAGCGCCATAATCAGCGCGCCGTTAGTGGCGGCGGTGTGCTGGATCCCACTGAACAGTGCCAGGTTAAATCCGCCTATACCTATGATGCTCACCACCACAATAATGGACAATCGTTTTATGCTGATTCCGGGTAGGGGTTGACGTTGCACCAGCATGACCAATGTCAATAAACCTGCTGCGATGACAAACCGCCACAGTGCCAGTGACAATTCGTTCATGTCATGTAATACAAATTTGGCTAAGGGAAAAACACTGCCCCAACAAAAAACACAAATCAATAACAGGACAATAGCGTTAACGGAGGAAGATTGAGCAGATTTCATGTAATTGCCTTATTTCAGATGAACATGCTATAAGTCTATTGATTCCATTTGTAAAATATATAGGCAAAAATGAAAGGGTAGATTCTGATAATGAAACTTAAATATTCCCTTGATGACATGCGGTTGTTTTGCCAGGTGGCGCGCTTAGGCAGTTATACCCAGGCAGCGGCAAAATTAAACATGCCACTGTCAACGCTCAGTCGTCGGATCCATCATCTGGAACAAACCCTGCAACTGCGTTTATTGCACCGCGATGCCCATCAGGTAAAACTGACCCAAACGGGATTACATTATTTTGATCGTTGCAGTCCGTTGTTTGATGAGTTGTGTAACATTGCCGGGGATCTGCACCAGGAAAAACATCTGGCGCAAGGCAAAATCCACGTATCAACGCCGATCAATCTGACCTATCAATGGCTGGCAGCGTTGTTCAACCAGTTTATGCTGCAATACCCCGGCATTCAGATTGATTTAAGTGTGTCGAATAATAATATTGATTTGAACGACAAGGCCATCGACCTGGCCATCCGGGTAGGGGATATTGTTCTGGCGGATTGGATCGCCAGACCTTTGGCGACCTTTCCTTATTTACTCTGTTGTAGTAGCGAGCAAGGTCAGTGGAAAGATATCAGCGACCCAAATCAACTGGATGAATACCCACTTATTGTTGGTAAGCCAGTAAACGTCTGGCAATTGCAGCATTTGCCTTCTGGGCGCAAGATTGAATATCAACCGGGCAGCAATGTCAGACTGTGTGTCGATGATCTGAATATCGTTCTGACATCGGTGATGCAGGGCATCGGCATCGCACTGTTGCCAACTTTTTTGATTGAACCCCATATTGCCAGTGGCAAGTTAATGCAAATTGGCAAGGATTGGCAGGGCAGTTCAAGAAGTGCTTACATTGTTTATCGGGACAGGGAAAACCAACCGCTGCGGTTGCGTTTGCTGATTGACTATATTGCAGCCAACTTTCCCCATTATTTGCCTTAGCTTAAGCAACACTCATTAAGCGAACAAGACCATTAATATTACACTCTTCACCAATCGTGACCTTGCCAGTAGCATGGACCAGAACTATCTGTATCGGGCTTGAATAAACAAAACAATACAAGCTTTTACTTTTGGCCAGAATAAGTCATTCCAAGCGGGGCCATCCTGTCAGGAACTACTAGGACAGGATTCATCAGTATCGCTTGATGTCCGCTTCTGACCAATCCAAGCCAAAACTCATTTCACTCTTCAAAAGAAAAGCGGGCCGCTTTCGCATATCAAATTAAACACCCACAAAAACAAGATTAGCTTTGGTTTTTCACGATATTTTCCAGTGACTGGATGTTGCCAAGTAAATCGGTGCGATTCGGGTTTTGTTTGTAGATCTGGCGCAGTAACACCAGCGCTTCAGGATAACTCTTTTGATTAATCGCCAGCTGTGCCCTGCCCTGCAGCGCTTGTTCCTGATACTCAGGTAAGGCTTCTGCACGCAGATAGTACATTTTTGCCCGTTCGGTATTTTTCTGGTCTCGCTGCAAGCGCGCCATGGTCAGCAGTGCCTCACCGTTGGCGGGAGTTTGCTTGATGGCTTTAGCCAAATAATCTTCTGCAGATTTCAGCTTGTTCTGGTTGATCAGCATTTCGGCCTGATATACCCAAAGCTGGGCGCGGCTATCGCCGGGCAGCTTACTGCTGTATTTATCTGCACTGGCCAGCAGGCTACCCAGAGAGGTCCAGTCCTGCTTTACCGCCAGCCACTGGGCAACCTGCTCCAGTGCTTCTGTACGGGGCTTGTCGCCTTCGGTGATAAAGCGTTGCATATTGCCATTTAACAAGGCAACGGCGCGCTCCGGGCTGCCATACTGAATATGTAGCTGGGCGGTCAGGGCAACATTATCCAGATTGTTATCACCCAGTTGCAGTGCCGTTTCGAGGCTGCTTAACGCCTGCAGATGACGGCCCTGACGCAGAGCAATCTGGCCCCGTTGCAGCCACAGGTTGGCCTCGTCCGGGTCTTTATTCAGCATGTCTTCTAACAAAGCCTGAGCGCGTACATAGTCGGCACTGTTGATCAGGGCAAACAGTAAGCCCTGATACCATTGCTTGTTTTCCGGTTCGAGCAATAAGGCATTCTGATAACCCGCTACGGCGGTAACGGCCTGATGCAATTGCAGATTCACATAAGCCAGCTGGCCATAAAGCTGCGCATCCGCCTGACCCAGTTCGACACTTTTCACCAGATAGCGTCTGGCTTTGTCAAACTGTTGGGTGACCATATACACCAGACTCAGACTGCGGGTTGCAATAGGCAATCTGGGCTCCAGTTCAAGGGCCGCCAGCAAGGCCTTTTCTGCTTCAGGATAGCGTTTCAGGCTAAGTAATACCTGACCGCGCAATTCACGCAAACTGGCGCCATCCTGCTGGATGTCGCGCTGTTGAAACTGGGCATAAACCTGGTCGTAGTCTTTATTCGATAACAGTGGCTGAATATCGCGGATGAAATTACTTTCATCACGATTGAGGCGATCCCGGTCGCGGCGGCCGCCATCCACATCATTACGCAACACAAACTGCCAGTCGGGTTCCGCCAGAGTCACGCTGATACCAGCATGACTTGTGCCAGTGAGAGACAGGCTGATCAGCAGGCCTGTCATGGCGATTTTGGCCGTGGTAAACATCTTCTTCATGTTATTTTTCACTATGCTTCAATTTCCAGAGGCCAGATAAAACGAGCCTTCACGGTTTGTTGATCTTTTTGCGGGGCGGTAAATTTAGAAAACTTCACCATGCGGCGAATTTCCCCTTCCAGCTCCTGATAAGGATTTTCGACGATATCTATCAGGCGCACATTGCCCTGTTCATCGATCATCACGTCCAGCTTTAAAATCGCTTTGGTAATGCCCTGGCGTTTCAGACTTTTTGGAAACTTGACCCGAACCGGCGTCAGCAGGGTTGGCAAGCCATCCAACTCACTCAACTTATACCCCTGCCACTCCACTTCGAACTTGGGCCAGCGTGTAGGCGTAACAGCCACATCCGGTACTGTGGGCTTTTCAATATTGATATCTGTCTTCAACTCTGCCATTTGCAGGCTTGGGCCTTTACCTTCTATCTGCATGCTGACCTGGGTTTCAACAACCTGCTGCTGGGCCTGAGGCGGTGGCGGAGGTGGCGGCGGTGGCATCACCACATCCACCTTACGCATTTCCAACTTGGGCGCGGTATCACCTGAAAGAAAATATCCCAGCCACAACACTCCCAGTGCTGCGGCAAGCACTGAGGTACTAAAGAGCGAGGCGCTAACTTGCTTGTTCATTGGCTTTCCCTGCGGGGTTATTTGGCCACCAGAGCGGCGATGTTCACCGTCTCGGCTCCGGCCAGTTTGGCTTCGTCTATCACCTGAATCAAAAGCTCTGTGGGCACGGCTTTATCGGCCTGCACCACCACTGGTTTTTGCGTGGCCTGCAATAACTGCTCGACCGTGCTGCGCACGCCGGCCACGCCTATATTGGTGCTGTCATAGAAGACTTCACCGCTGCTTTTAATCGCCAGCAGAATCGCATTTTGATCCGCCTGCTGGGCAGTAATGGCCTGGGGCTTATCTACTTCGACCCCGGTTTCTTTTACAAAGACGGTAGAAACAATGAAGAAAATCAGCAGGATAAACACCACATCCAGCAAGGGCGACATATCGATGCCCGGATTTTCCTGGCTTTCCAGACGTTGTTTTAAGCGACTTGCCATAATTAGTTTGCCTCCGCCAACGCATCTACCTGGGCGCGTTTAACCGCGCTATCCACATACAGCATTAATAACCAGCCAGGTACCGCCAGCACCAGCCCCAACTGGGTGGTGACGAGCGCATCGGCAATTCCGCCGCTGACCAGCTGGCTGTCACTGCCCTGCACTGACATACCGACGAAGGATTGCTGCAGGCCCATAATAGTGCCCAGCAGACCCATTAACGGTAACGCTGCCACCAGTACCGCGGGGATGCCTTTGGTAACACTGGTCTGGTCGGCTGAATCTGATAGCTCTTGCTGATGACGGGTCAGATAGGCCACAAACAGCTGCTGATACGACACCAGCGCCACCACCAGCATCACCCAGCAGATCCAGTTACCCTGAATTTGCGCCATCATGCCGGTACTGCCTCTGAGTTGTGGCGAACCACTTTGCTCTTGTTAACGCTTTTTTCGGCTGCCGCTTTGGCAGCATCGCTGGCACTTTCGTCGCCACTAAGTAGCACCGCAAAGTTCTCCAGGTTGTGGTAGTAACCCTTGGCTTTACGCGACAGCAACGCACTCAAAATTAACGCAGGGATGGCCACCACCAGGCCCAGCTCAGTGGTAACCAGTGCCTGGGCAATACCACCGGAGACAACTTCCGGATCGCTCGAACCAAAGGACGTCATCATTTTAAAGGTTTCAATCATACCGCTCACGGTACCCAGTAAGCCCAACAAAGGAGAGACGGATGCGGTAATGGCAATGGCAGTTAACCAGCGTTCCAGCACTTGCTTTTGCTGCTGCAGGGCGACAAAGAGTCGATCATCCCGCTCTTTGTCGCTACGGCTTTCCAGCGCAATTTGCACCAGCGTCTTTTGCATACCGGTGAACTTATCTGCCAGTGTGCGCTGTCCACGAGCCACGGCGTCGGCCAGTTCAAATGCAGGCAACAGGGTCAGTTTCGGCAAGCGCCATAACTGGGCCGATTTAAGCAGCGCGATAACCGTCGCAAACAATGCAAACAGCAAAATCGGCACCACCCAAAGGCCACCTTTGACCACGTGATCCACCAGGGTTTCTTCGGTTTGTGCCAGGGTCAGGGCGCGTCCCAGGGTAGGATCGAAAACGATATTGCCCTTGCCTTCAGCGCGTAAAGCCTGCATATCGGCACTGGCACCGCTGCTCAGATCAACCTGAGCGCGTAAAAAACCATCTTTATCGTTACTGGCAACGCCGGCAACCTGCTGAGCTTCGTTCAGGTACCAGTTCACCGGACCCACCCGCAAGGTAGGCAACTGCGTTACTTCACCGTCGAGCAAGGCAATTTTGCTAACTTGCCACTGGGGCTGAAAACGGGTCAGCATTTGCTGACTGATACTGTTCACATTATCGATTTTGTCGCTCAGGCTGGCCTGTTTCAACTGGCTGTTGTCGCTGCCTTGCAACTTCAAAAAGCGATCCAGCAAGTTTTGCTGATACACCTGCTGCTCACGCCAGCTTTTCAGGCGGTTTTCCAGCTGGCTCAGGCTTAATGTACGCTCATCAGCTAAACGTCGGGCAACGGCGGTTTTATCCCGCAAGGCCAGTACTTCCTGCTCCAGCGAATTGAGTTCAGAGGCCACTTTCTGGCGCTGCTTCAGAATGATATTTTCGCTGCTTTCCAGGCTGGTCTGGGCTGATTTAATGTTGCTAAGCAGTTGCTGTTCCGGCGTCGCGGCCAAGGCCGAAGCGCCTAATGATGACAACAGCAAGGTGGCAAATAGAGTGGATACTTTCATTTACTCGCCTCCTTCGGCAGAGACAGCATTAGATAACGCAGGCAGATTTACTGGCAAACGCACCAGTTCCGCCTGATGACGTTTTTCATAAATGGCGATAGCCGTTGCGATTTCACTGGCATCCGTAGCGCTGTCGAAGTGCCATTGCCACTGTCCGTCGGCGGCACTGCCCCAGCCTGCATACTGGCCATCCACGTTGGTAAACCAGGCAAAGCCCACGCCCAGATAAAGTTGTTTTACCAGCACATCATTGCCGTCAGGCGCCTGCATCACGGTTTCATTCAGAGTTAAACGCTGATCAAACTGGGTCAGCTTAGAAAGCTTGGCCAAAGCCACCTGCAATACCTGAGAATTGTCGGCATCGGCCTTTTGCGCCGCTTCTTCGTTTTGCCAATCTTGTTGCAGGGGACGTGGCAACATAAATTGCATACTGTCGATGCTGGCCGTTAAGCCGCTCAAAGACTGATTCAGTTTTGCCTGCTGTGATTCTAAATCTGCCTGTTGTTGCAGCAAATCGGCGCGCTTGGCTTCAACGTCGCCCTGACTTTGCTGGCTTTGTTTCAAAATGGCCTGTAGCTGCGCCTTTTCGGCTTTAAGTAATTCAATGCGCTGCTGCATGGCAGGCTGCTGAAGTTTCCAGTCGCCAACCAGTTTGCGCTCCTGCTTAGTAATGTCCAGCCATTGCTGGGTTAGTTCATCGATTTGAGCTGGCGTAGCCGCCCATGCAGAGGAAGCTGACACCAGCAGAAAAGAGAGCAAACCCCGTATCCAGACTCCACGAAATCCATTAGCTACATGACTGACTTTCACACATATCCCCAATCAGTTTTATGAAAAATTGTTAGTTGTTAAGACACTTCAAAAACGCCTTAACAAGCAACCACTTAGTTTAAGATTCTGAGCTGCATTGGTCTCATCCTGCGCCCAACGAGGGGCATTTACACGCGTCAGCGTTTGACCATAGTCGTGTTGTCGATATCAACTGCAGAATATGGAAAGCCCCTATTTGCGTATCTTTTGCTGGTATGGAAGACAAAGGCGCCAATCGCGTTGCACAGCGAAAGAGAGCGATGAAACAAAGATGTGAACGCACCATTGACCATTAGGAACAGGTAAATACGTTGACCTATTCTTGACACTCTAATATTTCATCAAAAAACAAAGCTAAAAGCTAATAATTATTATTTAACAACATATAATCTCATTTGAGTGACTCGGATAACAATCCGCCTTGAATCGATGGGGAAAAATCTCTGCATACCGAGCTGAAGATACCCGAATAACCAACTCAACATCTCTGGTGTTTGCTGACAGTGCCATGGCGAAGATGGCATCAACGTTAAGAAGTGTCAGGATTCCAGTTATTTTGTTACCTAAAGACAGTATTGTGTAAATACTTTGCGGTGCAGTGTCGCCATCCTGCGTCGAGTGAATATTGTCAAAAACGCCCCCCTATGGTGCCATATGCTTAGCATATTTAATGGATGCGCGAGGCAAGTTTTGCCTGATAAAAATACGCATAAGCAACATGGAATCACTATGAAAAACAACCTCCGCCAAGGCATTTTTCCAGGCCTCGCCCTGGCATTAGTCTGTAGTTTTGGCAGTCAGGCCCAAAGCTTTCCGCAACAGCAGGAAAAGCTGGTGGTGATCGAGCCATTAAGTTTTAGTTACGAGCAAAATAAGCTTGAAGCTGTCGGCACCGCCGAAGCCATAAAATCTATTACCCTCTTCCCTGCCGCAGCTGATGAAGTCACAGAAGTTAATTTTGTGCCCGGCCAAAAAGTCTACAAGGGCGAAGTCCTGCTAAAGCTTGATGACCGTCGTCAGCGCGTTGCCGTGACCCGTGCAAAACTGCAATTGGAAGATGCCGAGCGCAGTCTGCAGCGCTTAATCGACAGCCAAAGTCGGGGAGCCGTGGCTCAAAGTGAACTGGATCTTGCCCGTACCACCCGCGATTTGGCCAAAGTGACTCTGGATGAAGCCATGGCTGACCTGGAAGATCGCCGCATTGTCGCGCCTTTTACCGGTGTGGTCGGTTTAACCGATGTGGAAGTGGGCGATCGTATCACCACTGACACGGCCGTGACTTCGCTGGATGATCGCAGTCAGCTGTTTATTAAGTTCAGGGCTCCAGAGTCATCATTAAAAGTGTTGCTGAACTCTCCGGATGTAAGCCTGCAACCCTGGGGTGAACGCGAGAAAAAACTGCCAGCCAGCATTGCGCAGCTAGATTCACGCATCAATGAAACCGACCGAACCTTGTCAGCCAAAGCAGTGCTCAAGAATGATAAAGACATGTATCGTCCTGGCATGAGTTTTCGCGTAAACGTCAGTGTGAATGGCGAACGCTTTGCTGCCATTCCTGAATACGCTCTTCAGTGGAGCGCCACTGGCGCCTATGTCTGGACAGTAGTTGACGGTAAAGCCAAACGTATCGAAGTCGAAGTCCGCCAGCGTTTGCGCGGCACTGTGCTGGTATCGGGTGAATTGCAGGAAAATGACCAGCTGATCACCGAAGGGATCCAGCGTTTACGTAATGGACAAACCGTGACGACTGAACTGGCGATGGAAAACGGCCATGAGTAATCAGCCTAATCCCTCGTCGCAGGTCAATGACCTGCCCTCTTTGTCCATTCGACGACCGATACTGATCATCGTGTTAAACCTGTTGGTTGCCATTGCTGGCATTGGTGCGCTCAGCGGACTGGAAGTTCGGGAATTGCCCGATGTAGACACGCCGACTATTACCGTCAGCGCCACCTATCCGGGTGGCTCGCCAGAAACGGTGGATACCGAAGTCACCAGTCGCCTCGAAGGCGCGGTAGCAAGGGTATCCGGCGTGAAAAATATCTATGCGCAGTCGGAAGAAAACAACGCCCGGGTCAGAGTCGAATTTCGTCCAGGCATCGATTTAGACGACGCAGCCAATGAAACCCGCGAATCCGTCAGCCGGGTGCAGCGCCAGTTACCCGATGAAGTGGAACAGGTGTCTATCATCAAAGCAGATAACAATGCCCAGGCCGTAGTGAGCTTAGCGGTCTCCAGTGACACCCTCGATATGGAAACCCTGACGGAGCGCGTGGATAAAGACCTGGCACCGTTGTTTTTAAGCATTCCTGGCGTTGCCGACGTTACCCTTAACGGTGATCGCGAACGGGTATTACGGGTGTCAGTTGATCCGCTGCGCTTGACCAGCTTTGGCTTATCTATGACTGACGTCGCAGATGCCCTGACCATGGCTCCGTTTGATGTTCCGGCCGGTAGCATTCAATCCAGTGACCAGCAGCTCATTGTACGCGCCGATGCCACCTCGGTAACCGCTGCCGATGTAGAAGCCATCATCATTGACGGCGATACCCGAATAGGTGATGTCGCCAGCGTTTACTTTGGCCCTGCTGATGCAGAAAGCATGGTGCGTTTAAACGGTGTACCTGTGGTTGGCCTTGGCATTATTCGACAGGCCAGCTCCAACACCATCGAAATCTCTGACGAGGTTTTCAAGGTGCTTTCGGGTTTAGACAAACGCTTCCCAGACATGAAAATTCAGGTCACCAATGATGATGCTGAGTTTATTCGCGATTCCGTCAGCGAAGTCATTGGCTCACTAAGCCTGACAATCGTGCTGGTAGTGGTGACGCTACTGGTGTTTATCGGCTCCTGGCGCGCCACCATAGTGCCAGCGTTGTCGATTCCTGTATCCCTGGTGGGCGCGCTGGCAATTATTTATGCACTGGGCTTTTCCATCAACATTCTGACCTTACTGGCACTGGTACTGGCCACCGGCATGATTGTTGATGATGCTATTGTGGTTTCTGAAAACATTCAGCGCCGTCGCAGCATGGGATTAGGTGCCCGGGCGGCAGCCGTTATCGGTACCCGTGAAGTGTTTTTCGCCGTTATCGCAACAACAGCAGTACTGGCATCTGTATTTATCCCTATCGCCTTTTTACCGTCTACCGCCGGACGACTATTTCGTGAATTTGGCGGCGTACTTGCGGGTTCGGTGATCATTTCCTCATTTGTGGCGCTTTCGCTGGTGCCGGCGCTCACAGCCCGCTTACCGGTGAAGAAGGATTCAGGCAAACCTGGCTTATTTGATAAAACCTTTGGCCGCTTCGGTTATCTGTGTTTGCGCGGCTATCAGTCTTCGTTACTTTGGGCGTTAAAATACGCCTGGTTAGTGGTTGCCTTAAGCATTATCGCAGCTGTCGGTGCCTGGTTTACTGCTAAGCATATCGACAATGAACTGATGCCGAGTGAAGACCGTGGCACAGTGATGATTTTTGCCCGAGGTCCTGACGGTGCAGGCCTGCCCTTTATGGACAGACAGGCTGATAAAATGGAAAACGCCCTGATGCCTTATGTGGAAAATGGTGAAGTGCAATCCATCTATACTGTTGTCGGTCGCTGGGATCCAAATATCGTTTTTATTCAGGCGCCTCTGGCCCACTGGGATAAACGTGATGAATCTCTGCAGGAGATTGTTGCAAAGCTGCGCCCTAAACTACAAAACATCCCTGGCGCCCCAGCCAACGCCTTTGGTGGAAATAGTCTAAATCTGCGCGGTCAGGGCGGCGGATTAGAATTAGCCCTCACAGGTGAAAGCTACGAAACCATCTATAAATCTGCGGTTGAATTTGCTGCCGTGATTCAAAAAGAAATGCCTGAACTGGGTAGCCCGCGCATCAGTTATCAGCCCACTCAGCCGCAGTTACGGGTCAATATCGACAGACGCCGTGCTGAAGAATTGGGTGTACCTTTGAGTGATATTTCCGAAACCCTGCAGGCCGCCATTGGCGGCAATGACATCGCTGATCTCAATGTTGGCGATCAGGCTATTCCAATCATGCTGCAGACCAATGATCGCAACAGCGTGAACCCGTCAGATTTAACCAACCTATATGTGAAGTCAAACACGGGCGCTCTGGTGCCGTTATCCAGCGTGGCCTATATCACTGAAGAAGGGGTTGCCGCCGAACTTGAGCGTCAGGCTCAGCGCCGCGCCATCAAACTGGAGATGGAACTGCCTGAAGATATGCCCATCAATAAGGCCGTCGAAGACCTGCGGGCATTGTCAGAAGACGTGCTACCAAACGGAATTGGCTTGCTGTTTTTAGGTGAAGCTCAAACCTACGAAGAAACCTCCCATCAGGTTGCGATGACCTATGTGCTGGCATTTGTGATCGTATTTCTGGTGTTAGCGGCACAATTCGAAAATGTGAATAGCGCCATCGTTGTAATGCTAACCGTACCATTCGGTATCGCTGCCGCGATTTATGCGCTATATCTGACCGGCACCAGCATCAACATTTACTCACAAATTGGCCTGGTAATGCTGATTGGTTTACTGGCGAAAAACGCCATTCTGTTAATCGAATTTGCCGACCAGCTGCGTGACCAGGGCCACAGTGTATATGACGCAGTGGTCGAAGCCGGTAAAGTACGCTTGCGCCCGATTATGATGACACTGGTATCCACCATTTTAGGTGGCCTGCCGTTAATCCTGTCTTCTGGCGCAGGCTCTGAAGCCCGCAATGCAATTGGCTGGGTCGTGTTTGGTGGCCTGGGGATCGCGGTAGTCTTTACCCTCTACCTGACACCTGTGCTGTACCTCGCCCTCGCCCGCTTTACGAAGCCCAGAGCAGACGAAACTCGTCAACTGGAAGAAGAGCTGGCAGCAGCAGAAAACATCTAGACTCAAACGGCCCATCAGGGCCGTTTTTGTATATCCAACTCCATTTGAAGCAATAAATTGGTAGATTAATTAACCAAACTGCATTAGTTTAAATTTTTACAAATGGACAATATTTATCTTAATAACAAGGAAGGTTTTAATGAAAAAGATATTATTTATATTTGGTCTGAGCATATTGTCTGCGTGCGCCTCCTCACCACCAACAAGTCATTTAAGCCTTAACAAGGCAAGATTGGGGCATGCTGTTGTCTCAGCTAACGATGACATTTATGTCATTGCTGGCAGCGATAGACATCGCTATTTAGACAGTGTCGAAAAGGTCAATTTAGAATCTCAAAACGTATCACTATTAGAAATTAAACTGACTCCAAGACAATATGTTACCGCCGTGAATGATGGAAATGGAAACATCTACGTAATGGGCGGCGTTAGCCACTTCAAAGTACAAGGTGACGTTTGTAACCCACAAGTAGAGATACTCAACACCCAGACTGGTGAAATTCTATATGGTCCCCCCATGCCAAATCCCCGACGCGGTGCAAGTGCCGTTAGAATAGGAAATAAAATATATGTAATTGGAGGCTCTATTGTCATTCAAAAGCCTGCTCCTCATATAGCAGCAAGCGCTAAAGTCGATATTTTAGACATTAAAACACAAACTTGGTCAGAAGGTGCTGAGCTTCCACAAGCCATTGAAACAAAAGCCGTTGTTTATAATGGACAAATCTATGTAGTTGGCGGTTATAATTTTGTTAGCTCGCTTCCGATATTTGCTAAGTATGACCCCGAATCAAACACTTGGGAGAGACTTGAAAATTTACCAAAAGTAACGAGTGCAGAATCGGCAATTGTCGTGAACGATAAACTAATTACTTTTGGTGATTACGGTGAACGTGATCGCGTTATGATGTATGACTTCAAAACACATGTCTGGCAACAGCGAGGAGATCTAAATTTACGCCCCTCTCGCCATCAAGGTGTTACTCAGGTGAACGACAGCATATATGTAATTGGCGGTACCGGAAACGGTAAAGATTCATTGGAAGATATTCAGATATTTCCAGTATCTAGCTTTGCCCAATAAACCAAATAAAAGTACATAAAGATGATGAAAAAGGCTTCCGAAGAAGCCTTTTTGCGTTTGAGCAAGTTCCCAATTCAGGGAGAGTAAGGGGGAACGAATCCCCCTTAGTGTGACGAGAAACAGGGTAGTTAACCAGACCAATAACCCTGTTTCTGCGTTACTCGTCGTCAGATTTCCCGGCTACCGAGTAGGTAATGGCAGCATTACGGGATTTCTGGAATTCTTCTAAGGTTTCGCCACGGAACTGAGAATAAATATCTAAATTCCCCATGCCCAGCACAGCTGCCATTTTCTCCAAACTGAAGAAAATTACGCCGTAGCGAATTAAGCCAATCCAGTCACGCGCATCCAGCAGTGCGCGCTCTTCCTGACTTAAACCAAACTGCTCGTATAACCCCTGCGGGTCTTGAACAAAAGCCTTGCGATGAGCCGGCTCAATCAAACGATGCAAAAAGTCATTGATACGCCAAGCGGTATGGGCCCGCTCCAGTGTAAAAGGATAGGTACCCGGTAGTTTCTCAACGCCGTCTAACTGAGTCTGAATGTGTGCACGCTGCTGCTCTGGCAGCACTTCTGCGGCTTCGTCTTCACATTCGTAAATGATGGTGGCGATATTGGTCATCGACGGCAAATAAGTACTTCTATGTACGCAATTCACCTTCTTCGATAACGCCCCTCGCATGATCAACCACATGATGATCTCAGAACCTTCCATGCCGGCCTTTTCGGCATACTCAGCATGGGTCAGGCGTGTCAGCGCTAATGGATCGCTTTCCAGTTGATCCAAAAACCAGTCATCCCACTCAGGATTATTAAAGCCACAGCGTTCACCATGCACCTGATGAGATAGACCACCCGTTGCTACTATGGCTACGGATAAATCTTCAGGGTAACTTTCAATCGCCTTTTTAAGGGCTTTCCCCATGTTGTAACAACGCTTTGCTGTTGGGATAGGAAACTGCAACACGCCAACCTGCAGCGGCACTAACGAGCCGTGCCACAAGTTGCCACGATCTGTCATCATCGACAGCGGTGAGAACAGGCCATGGTCGATGGGCTTCTTCTGGAAAAACGACAGGTCAAACTCATCGGCAAACAGCGACTGACCTATATGACGTGCAAGTTCTTTGTGACCAGCCACTGGCGGATATTCACGAGCACCACCACCTTCATCTGCCGTTTCGTATTGATCATCTACGCCTAATACGAACGGTGAATAATGGTCGAAGAAAAACGATGTAATATGATCGTTATAAATAAAAAACAACACGTCAGGCTGTTCAGTTTTCAACCACTCACCGATTTTATCGAATGTCTCAAACACAGGTGTCCAGGCATCCTGCGCACGCAATTGTTTGTCGACGGCAAATCCAATTGTCGGGGTATGAGAAACACCAATTCCACCAATAATCTTGGCCATAACTACCTCTGCTTTGCGGAGAGATTGGCGCCTTGCAACCTTCACAGGCCTAGTGCATCTGCGGGCGTCATCCCCTACAATGGCATCATGCAGGTGATGATATACGGCAGCAATCTGTCACGAAATTCATGTGCCTAAGATGAAGAAATTTTCCGTCAATGGCTATGCACGAAAATCACTTTCACTTGCACTTTTGTTAAATCGTCGTGTTAATTGTTTACACAAAGCGGGAAAAACGCCATGTTGCCTCACGGCATTCTGATGGCTTAAAAAGACTAAATTATGAATCAGCCAGACGCCCTTACCGCCCCTTCCCCCCCCCCTGCCGTTCCCCGATATGTATTGTACGGTCAGCATCAGGAAGACGCCCAAAACTGGTACCTTAATTTAGAACACCTGGCGACCCGCTGTGAACAACGTGGCTGGGAAATTGAACCGCACAGCCACCCCAGATTTGCCCAACTGATTTATGTGCGTAGCGGTGGCGGCAAGGTCATTTTGGAAGGCGTTGAGTTAGAAGCCAAAAGCCAGAGTGTAATGATCATTCCAGTGAACTGTGTACACGCTTTACAGTATCAATCATTTACCGATGGGCATGTGATCACAATTGCATTGTTTTACTTACAACAGCTATGCGAAAAATTACCCGAATTTAAACGTCTGTGGAGCAAGCCTGCAGTCATCAATCTCGGCCAACAGGCTGAAAATGTTAAAGAACTCAACGCCCTGCTCACACGTCTGGAATGCGAACTTGAAGGTCGTCAGCCGGGGCACTTTGTCGCCGTCGAATCCTTACTGAATATCTTTTTCATCGAACTGTTTCGTGCCAGTAATGATGAAAAAACCGTAGAGACTAACCAATTTAGCGGTAACCAATTACGTTTAGTCGAATCATTTCAGGCTTTGATTGAAGAACATTACCGTCAAAGCTGGAAAATCAGCGATTTTGCCAGCGCCTTAAATGTCTCCGTGTCGCAATTACGTAATGCCTGTGAATCCGTTGAAGCGGCCACACCAATTAAACTATTGCATCAACGCAAGTTGACGGAAGCTAATCGCAATCTTCTGTTTACTAATATGAATATTGAGCAAATTGCCTACTGGCTAGGATTTTCCAGTCCAGCCTATTTCACCCGCTTTTATAAAAAGGAAACAGGCGTTGCGCCGGCAGAATTTCGTGCACAAAACAAAGCCAGCGTAAAACCTGGCGAACACGCCTAAAGATTCCACCTCTGCTGAACTTTCCCTCAGTAATTGCTCACAGCGCAGCCAGCACGTCATTTTTTTGCTAATGACGCGGTAAAAATGTGAGAAAAGTGCAATGAAAAATAACAAATGTGCATAGGGTTAGCGCACAGAATTGCCTACTCTATGACACCTTTGTAGCAGACCTTTCACAACGCCATAACGTTTTAAAGTTCTGTTTAACACTTGTTGGTGTAAATCGGTGCGCCAGCACCATTTAACAAGTCAGGAAACAGTATGTCAGCAATCATTCAAGCCGTGCGCGAGCAGGTGGATAAATCCCCGATTTCCCTTACCCAGTTTATGGTGTTTACCATTGCCTTTATGCTTAATGTAGTCGATGGATTCGATGTAGTCGCCATGTCCGTGGCCATGCCTTCCCTCACCGACGCCTGGCATTTAAGTCCAACCGATAAAGGTTATATTCTCAGCTCTGCCCTGATAGGTATGACGTTAGGTGCCATTTTTCTGGCTCCCCTGGCCGATGTGTATGGTCGCAAGCGTGTTGTAGTCACTGCCACCCTTGGTATCTCCTTGACCATGATCATTACAGGCCTGTTACCCGAATCCGTACCTTTGATGATGGCCATTCGCTGCTTAAGTGGCCTGGGCATTGGCGTCATTTTTGCCAATAGCGCCACCATAGGTACCGAATTTGCGCCGGAAAAATACCGCAATATGGTCGTCACTATTGTAGTAATGGGTTATGCCTCAGGCGCAACTTTAGTAGGCCCGATTGCAAACTGGATCATTCCGCTGCAGGGCTGGCACATGCTCTTCATCTACGGAGGTATATTTACCTTCCTAATGTCAGTGTTTATGTACCTTTACATGCCTGAATCTGTGGAGTTTATTGCCAACAGCAATGACACAGCCGCCAATCGCCTGAGCGCTATCAACAAGATTCTGATCAACATGCGCTGCGCACCTCTGGCAAACTTCCCCGAATCTGACGCGCCACAGCGTAAGACCAGCATCTCGGTGAAAAATCTGTTCAGAGAAAATCTGGGCCTGTCCACTCTGGGCATCTGGACCATTTATTTTATGGGCTTTCTGTCGATGTATTTTCTGATGGCCTGGATCCCCACCCTGTTTGTAAACAGTGGCTATGAACGGGCTGATGGCGTTGCCGCTCTGACCATGTTCAACCTGGGAGCAGTAGTCGGTATTGTGTTGATTGCCATTATTGGTACCAGTATCAAACTGGCCAAACCCATCAGCATTTACTTCATAGGATCTGCCCTGTTTCTGTTCGGCGTGTACTACCAGCAACCCGACACCCTGTTTTGGCTGAATCTGCTGATTTTTGTGATTGGCTTTTTACTACAAGGTGGTTTTACGGCCATGTATGCGCTGGCAGCCCGTGTTTATCCTGCTCATGTGCGTGCCACAGGTATGGGCTGGGCTGCCGGACTCGGCCGCACAGGTGCCATCATCTCGCCAATTTTTGCCGGCTATTTAGTTAGCGCAAACTGGAGCATGTATCAGCTATTTTTAATTTTTGCCCTGCCGTTACTCATTGCCGGGCTTTGTGTATGGTTTTACCGCGACTAAGCGGGCAATCAACTGGCTACCTGGCTTTTGCCCAGGTAGCCATGCAGCATAAGTTGCAGTTTTTCCGCCTCAATGGGTTTGGTGAGATAGTCATCCATCCCTGCATCCAGACACTTTTCCTTTTCTCCCACCATGGCATGTGCTGTCAGGGCGATAATCGGCAGTGTTTGCCCCATTGAGCGCAGCGCCCGAGTGGCTTCATAACCATCCATCTCCGGCATTTGGCAATCCATCAAAATCAAGTCATAAGCGGGCATTGCCAAAGGCACTTTTTCAAGCGCGTCGAGTCCATTGTGGGCCATATCGAGTGTCACTCCGGTTGTACTGAGTAACTCTTCCACCACCATTTGGTTTATCTCGTTATCTTCCACCAGCAAAACCCGTTTCCCAACTAAAGTGCCATCACCTGAAATCAACCTATCATCGGCAAGTGTGGGTGCGGGTGTCAGGGTTTGGGCGTTTTTAAGCTGAAGTACCACTTTAAACTCAGACCCTGCCCCCTTTTCACTTTGCAGCAAAATTTTTCCACCCATTAACTCAGCTAAATGCCGGCTAATGGTCAATCCCAAACCAGTGCCACCAAAATGACGAGTGGTTGAGGTATCCGCCTGAACAAAAGGATTAAACAGTTGCCGCTGAGTGTTTTCATCAATCCCAATCCCTGTATCCCTGACGAAAATGTGGATACGGCTGGCATCATCAGCAACCCGGGCTAAGCGGGCACTGATCTCAACACTGCCTTTGGCGGTAAATTTGACCGCATTGCTGAGCAAATTATTCAGGATTTGACTCACCCGCACCGGGTCACCAATAAACTCCATCGCCGGCAACTGACTAAAATCTTCCCGAAGCGTAATGCCTTTGGCCGTCGCCTGAGCATAAAAGGGCTGCATGGTTGAGCGCAGTAACTGACTAAGTTCAAAGGGTACGGCTTCGAGTAACATTTTACCGGAATCAATTTTGCTGAAATCCAGGATGTCATTAATCAGGGCCAATAAAGTCTTTGCGCTTTGCATTCCGACAGTACACAACTGCTGTTGCCTGCCATCTAACTGGGTCGCGCTAAGACTTTGTAGCATCCCCAGCACGCCATTCATCGGGGTGCGGATTTCATGGCTCATATTCGCCAGAAAGCGTCCTCTGGCCTGCAAGGCATCTTCTGCTTCCTGCATTTTGACTTTCAGAGCTTCACGGGCCAACACCTGGCTGTTAATGTCCTGCAAAGCGCCATAAAGTCGCACACAGTAGCCCTGCTTAAATTCAGCCCGCCCGCGAATAGCGACCCACAAATGGCGGCCATTGGCAGTCACTAATTCATACTCACTGGCCCAGGCATGCCCTTTTTCAATCGCCATTTTGATATTGTGCTTAAACTCCTGACGATCCTTTTCGGACTTTAGAAACACCGCAAGGTTACGCAGGCTAGGCTGGAAATCGTCGCTGACCTCATGAATATCCCGGGTCACGTCAGACCAACTCACTTTTCCGGTAAGCACATCCACTTCCCAGGCGCCGATACGGGCGAGATCACCGATGGCTTTCATTAACTCCTGCTGATGGGCCATTTGTTGTTGCTGAGCGACCATCTGCGTCAGTGTGCGTTGCCTGGAAATCTCATTACCAATCCACTGTGTCAGCAGGCGCACATAGTCAAATTCATCTTCGCTGAAACGCACTGTACGGGGATATAAAGAGGAGAAATTGACCGTACCGTAACAAACGCCATCGACATAAAGGGGCGCGCCAACATAACTTTCCAATCCAAACGTCAGATAACAAGGATGCTGAGAGATTTCGCTATTGCCCGCATGTTCAAATGCGACAATATCGTTGGCTTTGAGAGTATGCACACAATAGGTGTTACCCAACGGAAATTCCGTATCGCGAGGCAAACTGTTATCAGGAGTTTGAACGTAACGCACGATATAACGTTCACCTATGACCTCGCTGACAATGGCGGTGGTCAATCCAAACGATGAGCATCCAAGACGCAATAAACGCTCGACCTTTTGTTGAAAACTGATGTTCTGAAGGGCCGTTATTTTATTTAACGAGCTGATTAATCCCATCCACACCTCATTAGCACTGCGCAATCTGGTTAAATTAACTAACCATTGGCTTTGATTGAGCTTACACCAAAATTCACGGTTAGGTATTAGCCAAAAGACTATTGCTGAAATAGTGAGCGAATGCTTAGCTGAAAGATGCCCCTTGTGCCGCGGAATGATAAACTCAGAAAAAACCTCATGTAATGGTAATGAAAAAGCACATTTATATCGCCTACACTGGCGGCACCATAGGTATGCGTCCATCGGCTCAGGGCTACGTGCCAGCAGCAGGCTTTTTAGCTAAAACGCTGGCCAATATGCCCGAATTTCACCGCGCGGAAATGCCAGACTATACCCTGCACGAATATGATACGCTGATCGACTCCTCCGATATGAGCCCGGATGACTGGCAACAAATCGCCGATGACATCCAGACAAACTACGACAAGTACGACGGCTTCATTATATTGCATGGCACAGACACCATGGCGTACACCGCCTCAGCCCTGTCTTTTATGTTGGAAAATCTGGCTAAACCCGTCATTGTTACAGGCTCACAAATTCCGTTAGCAGAGCTGCGCTCAGACGGTCAGGAAAACCTGCTTAATGCCCTGTACCTAGCGGCAAATTATCCCATTCCGGAAGTTGGCCTGTTTTTCAATAACAAACTACTACGTGGTAACCGCAGCCGAAAACTGCATGCGGATGGGTTCGATGCCTTTGGCTCACCAAATTTCCCACCGCTATTAGAAGCGGGGATCAATATAGAGGTAAAAGCAGGCAAGGTAATGGCACCGCAAAATCAGCCTCTTGACGTTAGCCACGTTATTGCCCAACCCATCGGGGTCGTCAGCCTGTATCCAGGGATCAGCGCCGAAGTGATCCGCAATATCTTACAGCAGCCGGTGAAAGCGCTGATTCTACTCAGTTACGGCGTGGGGAATGCACCGCAAAATCCCGCCCTGCTGGCAGAACTGGAACATGCCAAACAACAAGGTATTGTAGTATTGAATTGTACTCAGTGTTTACGCGGCAAAGTGAACATGGGCGGATATGCCACCGGTCATGCGTTGGCGGAAGTCGGGGTGATTTCGGGTGGTGATATGACCCCAGAAGCCGCTTTGGCCAAATTACATTATTTACTCAGTAAACAACTGGGCTATGCAGCCATTCAGCAACAACTGCAATCAGATTTACGCGGTGAGCTGACAATCTAAATATTTTGGCTGGCCATCGGGTGGTCAGCCGAGATTCCCTCCACTAGACTTACTACCAACACTCATTTTTCGTTGGTCTTTCTATTGCTTAGCCGATTTTTGTTGATACTGTTATTCCCCGCCACCTTGTTGGCCGACGAGCATGAATACGTGATCAACGTCAGCGAAATGTTCAATGTGACCCATGGCAAACAGATCGCACAGGAATATTTCGATACCCTGTATGCCCCATTTGCGATTAAACCCACCCTGGTATATTTGCCCACACAGCGCGGCTTAAGCATGGTTGATAGCGGGAAGCTGGATGCCGAGGGTGTGCGATTTTTACAGGTTGCGTCTCCCTACCCCAATTTGATTCGTATCACCGAACCGGTAATGGAAGTTACCGTTAACTATTACTGTTTAACTTCCGTAGCCTGCACGTTTTCTGACAAAAGTGTGATGCTGGTGCCAGAGGGATTCGCCTCTGCCAAACAGTTATGCCAGCAGCGCCACTTAACCTGCATGATGGTATCCAGCGACATCAATGCGATTACCTCGCTAAAAAAGCATGCCGGTGACGCCTATCTGGGCCACGATTCAGGACTCATCAGTGCAGCATGCCAGGCCGGCATTACTCACCTTTATACCCGTCCTGAACCGCTACTCAGTCAGTATACCTACCACTATCTAAGCAAAAAGCACTGGCAACTGGCTTTACCATTAGCAGAACGTATTAACGCCCTGAAGCAAAATCAGGAGTCATACCTGGGCTACTTGCTAAAAAAATACCGCGAATGCGATATCCAAATCGATGTGCTTTAACTCTTTGGCGATATATCGTTGAGCCAAATCAGGGCCTGAGTATTAAAGCCTGCGGCTTTTGCCTGTTCAATGAAGCCTTGACGTACAGACGCTGGCACCTGATCAGTGCGGGCTAGTAACCATAAGTAATTGGTGTTAAAGCCTGCAATCGCGGCATATCGATAGTCAGGATCCAGCCAAAACACGACATAACTGCTATAAAACGGTCTAAAGAAAGAGACGTTAAGATGCCCGGTTCGCGGGTCTGTCACAAAATAGGCTTTCCCTTCAGCCTGCTCCCATTCGCCTTTTTCGGCATGCCAGCCACGATTAATTACCCTGACACCGCCGTCTTCGCGCAGCGAATAACTGGCCGTCACCTGCGTTAATCCGCGCTCGAAACGATGATCTAAACGCGCCACTTCGTGCCAGGTCCCCAGATAGCGAGATAATTCAAAGCCACTGACCGGAGTTACGCCTTCAGGCATTCCGGTACAGCTGGTCAAGAGTAAAGACAATAAGGAAAAGAAGATACCGCGTAACACATTACACTCCTCTGACAGACAACCCAAAGGAGTGAATACGCGTATTAGCTATTTTGGACCAGAATTCGATCAAGATTGTTTGCGAACGCTTGCTTATCCTGCTGCGACAAAGATGGCACTTTACCTGTGTCCATACCACTGGCCCGTAAAGTGTCCATAAAATCCCGCATATTCAGACGCTGGCGAATATTCTCTTTGGTATACAGTTCCCCGCGGGGATTTAATGCCAACGCTCCCTTGTCGATAGATTCACTGGCCAGCGGAATGTCACCGGTAATGACTAAATCACCTGGCTGGCAGCGCTGCACTATCTCATTGTCCGCGACATCAAACCCTTTCGGAACCTGTAAGGTTTTTAAAAAGGGCGATGGGGGAACCCGCAATCCCTGGTTTGCCACAAAGGTAGTGGTGACCTGGATGCGCTGTGCCGCCCGATACAGAATTTCTTTGATAACCACGGGACATGCGTCTGCATCAACCCAAATTTGCATGGCTAAACCTCATATAGTTCCAACGGCAGGCCGTCGGGATCACTAAAAAAACAAAATGCCTTCCCTGTGTAGGGATCAATACGGATGTCTTCGGTAGCTATGCCTTTGCCATGCAGCGCCAGCACACTTTGTTCCACATCATCAACCTGAAATGCCAAATGGCGCAGACCCTGCGCTTCAGGAAAGCTGGGGCGAACAGGCGCGCCGGGAAAAGAAAACAATTCTATCTGGCTACCATCGGCTAATGCCAAATCCAGCTTCCACGAATCCCGTTCGGCACGATAATGCTCGGCTACTATACGCAACCCCAGAACGTCCGTATAAAACGCTTTACTGACCTGGTAATCGGCACAAATAATGGCGGCATGATGAATGCCGTTCAGTTGCAGCATAAACAAATAAGCTCATCGGAAAACAGGCCGTAAGCTTACCTATTTGTGCCGACAAAAGACAGAAATGTGACTTTCGCTAATGGCTGGCAGGGACGCTTTCCGACCAAACGGCAAATTCATTGCCACTCGGTTCAATAAAATGAAACCGGCATCCGCCGGGAAACTCAAACAAGGCTTTAATGATAATGCCACCATGCTGCTCTACCCTGGCTTGGGTTGCCAGAATATCGTCGCTGTAAAATACCAACAAGGCCCCACCCTGTGCCGTCGATGACTGCATATCTGCGGCATAGAAGCCGCCATCTAACGGCGGCGCCGAAAAGGCCGTATATTCAGGACCATAGTCTGTAAATATCCAACCAAATACCTGCGTAAAGAAGGCTTTAGTGGCGTTCAAGTCTTTGGCGGCGTACTCTATGTAATTGGGGGTATCGGATACTGGCATCCCTGCAATTCCTTATCTCGTTATTTCAACGTCAGTGACTGGTTACACTGTCTTTACTGTTTAATTTGTTAAGAGTATCAGACAATTGTGCCAACAAGGTCTGATTTTCAGACACCACTTTGTCGATCTCGCTGGCAGAGCCACTGGCTTTCATTGCCAAAGAACGGACTTCGTCTGCAACCACAGAAAAGCCGCGTCCCGCTTCACCCGCGCGCGCCGCTTCTATTGCCGCATTCAGTGCTAAAAGATTGGTTTGATCGGCAATGCTATTGATGGACGCCACCATATTGTTAATGTTACGCCCTGATGCCACCAGTTTCGCCATAACGTTATCACTGACCTCTACCACCGCCTGACGCTCAGATACATCGGCTCCGTATAGAATGACCCGCTCGACCTTCCCATACACATCCTTTACCGCAGTAAAACTGACTCGCAAAGTGACCGGGCGCTTGTTAAGTATCACTTCAATTTCGCGGGTAACAGTGTGATCCGAAAGAAGTGCATCTATCTGATCCTTATTCAGATAGTCGCGCCAGCCTTTGGTGCATTTGCGCATGTCGTCCATCGGCACACCCAAATGCTTTTCGGGATATTCATTCATATCCAACAAACTTCCGTCTGCATCCCATTCCACCAATAAATTTGACTCTCCAATGGCATTAAGCCGCGACTGAAATTGCAGGGCGCGGGTTTTCACCGCGGAGATATCTGCCAGAATCCCGACGTATCCGGTATGGCGGCCGTCTTCGAAAATATTATCGTTGGTGACTGAGACCCAAACGGTTTTCTCGCCTTTTTTGTGTAATTCCACCTCTTCATAAAATGCATTCGGGCGTGACAGCTCTTCATACATCCGGTCCCGGGTCTGTCGACAGGTTTTCGGTCCAATCAACAACTCCGAGGCTGTTTTTCCTTTCGCCTCAGCTGCGCTAAATCCGGTCATTTTTTCAAATCCTGGATTCACATACTGAATCAAGCCATCTTTGCCACTGACCACCACCGCATTACTGGTGACATCTGCTACCAGCGACAGGGTTTTAAAGCGCTGCTTTTGCTTGACCGATTCGGTGATATCGGAGGCAAATTTGACGACTTTGATCACCTCACCATCGGGGGATTTGATTGGATTATAGGTAGCATGGATCCACACTTCTCCCCCTGATTTGGTCATGCGCTTAAACTCGGCACTCTGATACTCCCCCGCCCGCAGTTTTTCCCAAAACTGACGATACTGACTGGATTCTGCTTCTGCCTTTTCGACAAAGATGCGATGGTGCCTGCCAGTAATCTCTTCCAGTCGATATTCCATCAGCTGCAAAAAGTTATAATTGGCTGTCAGTATGTTGCCCTGGGTATCGAACTCAATCACAGCCTGGGCTCGATTAATCGCCTCAATCTGCGACTCATAATTCGCGCGTTCCATCACCCGCTGCGTGATATCGGTTGCAAACTTAATAATTTTCTCGACTTTATTACCGCGCTTAATGGTCGTGTAAGATGCCTGGATCCAGACTGTTTTTCCGGTACGGGTAATGCGCTTAAAGGCTGCGGTTTGGGAATGCCCCTGCGATAATGAACGCCAAAAATGCTGATATTCAAGACCTGCTGCATATGCAGGATCAACAAACAGACGATGGTGTTTACCCTGAATTTGCTCAAGGGAATATTCCATCAAGGTGAGGAAGTTATCGTTTGCATGCAGGATATTGCCTTTAAGATCGAATTCGATAACGGCCTGTGTATCATTGATAGCTTTAACGATATCCCGGTATTTGCTTTGTAGTTTGAACATGCGGATACTTCCAACGTACTGGTTGATTAAGTATTACAGTCGCCAACATCAATACCAGCCAGCCCTGTAAATTCAGCCTTTAGTTGTAGGTTTAAGGATAAAAAAACGGACCCTAAGGTCCGCTTTTTTACCGAAGCATATTAACTATGCACAGAGGCTTCAGGCGTAAACCGCCTTTATCCGCTCAAGCAAAGGTTTATCCTGCTCGCTCAGTGGGCCTCTGCGGATCCATTGTTGCAGTAATTGCTCCGCATCTGCGGCTTCGCCTTGCTGCAGCTTAGATGCCATCATCTGCATCTGCAGTTCACGACGCAGGGACTCTTCTTCAGCCTTTACAGGTTGCTCAGCCAAAATCTCAAGTTTCAGCGTTAATGCTAATCGGTCATCCGCGCTGTTATCCACAGCCGAGAAACATTGTTGCCACTGACCCGGTAGCACGCTCAGTTCTGCCGGCAAATTATCTGCCTGCCAGCTTTCTAACGCCTGCCACAAGGCGGCATAACGCTTCTGACTGGCTTCGCTGATTCGCTGTCGTTGTTGCTGCTGTTTCAGTTGCTGTACCTGATCTAATCCTTTGAACAAACGTCCCTGCAAACGTCCCGGCAGCGCCAAAATACGTTCACGCAACTGAGCTTCCTGGCTAAAAATGTCTTGCCATTGCTCATCGGTAGCGGCGGCTTTTGCCCCATCCACCAACTGACTAACCGCCGAATACAACTCATCAACTTCCTGATTATTTGCGTCACGACGAGCCTGAGATGCCTGTTTCGAAAGGGCAAACAACTCATCGTTCAACTGTCGGAATTGCTTCCATAGTTCAGCATCAATACCCTTACCAGCAAAATCAATCTGCTTCCATTGTTCCTGCAGGCCTTTAGCATCCTGAGTTGCCTGATACAGATCTTCGCTTTGTAGCAATTGATTCAGAGTATCAATCAACGCCTGCTTTTGTTCAGCGTTTTGCTGCTGGAAACTCTTCACCTGATGCTTCAGCGGTTTGAGTAACGCCCGGAACTGACCATTGATTTCATCAAGCAAACGAAAATCGATATCACCTAACTGACGCCACTGCTGCTGAATTCGGGACAGATCCTGAGCCAGTTGTTTACTGTCCTGCTGTCCTTGCGCCGCTTCCAGTTCTGCCAGCAACGCGCGTTTAGCCGCCAGATTATCTTCTCGTTGCTGTTGCTGCTGCGCATAGAACTCGCGGCAAGGCTGGAACGCTATTTCCAGCACCTGATCAAATTCGGTATTCAAGGCATTGTCTTCGTCTGTCCCCAGCTGCCCCAGGCTGTGCCAGGTGCTGCGCAGCACTTTCACTTTTTCTATTTGAGCTTCAATCGCCAGCGGTTCTGCCGCCAGCGCCTTTGCCTCTTCCAGCAATGCGGGTTTGCGCGGCGCGGCCAGATAAGCTTGCCACTCTTTCAGGTTCTCCACCTGCTCTTTCGCCTGTTCAAACTGCCGCTGAACCTGCCTCTGAGCTGATTCAGGCAGTTGCAGATACCAGTCATTAACCTTCTGATACAGGCTTAAGGCATTACGGAAGCGTCCCTTATCAATTTGACTGCTAAGTGCGCGAAGTTTGCTACGACAACGCTCAACCAGTTGGCGTTGTTCCTGTTCCAATCCCTTGACCGCCTGATGCCAGGGTTGCAATAACGCCTGCCACTGTTGCTGCAGTCCGGCTGGCCAGTGCTGGCGGTATTTTTCTGATACGTCACGCCACTGCTGTTTTACTTCGCTGAGAAATGTTTTTGCATCCGTTAACTGACTGGCGGTATCCGGAACATTTGCTTCACCTAAACGCGTAAGCAACTGCGCCGCTTTATCCAACGCTTGCTGCAAGGCTGGCAAAGCATCCAGACTATTCTGTTGTGCCAATAACTGCTGATGCACATTTTCCAACTGCTTGCGCTGAGCCGGTGTCTGATGCTCGTAACCACCACTTTGCGTCTGTAACGCATCCAATTGCTGACTGATGGCATGCTGATAATCTTCCAGCTGACCTAACGTCAGGCCAGTTAACTGCTCCGTCAATTGCTGATCGATTTCAGCATTCAGAGAGGCAGCAGAAGACAGCGTCAGTTCAAACGCCTGCGCTGCGGCCTGAGCCTGTTGCTGCGCCTGCCAGGCGGGAGCTAGAGCATCCAGCGACGTCTGTACGCGCTGGCACAGCTCCTGATATTTTGTTTCAAACTCTGCCGCAATATTGCCATCTAACAGACTAAAATGTGGCTGCATGGCACTGTAGCTAGCCTGATAGGCAGCAAAGCGCTCGCTTGCTTGCTGATAATCGCGGTTGTCACGCAGAGCCAACAGCTGAGAAAGCACCAGACGAGTTTGCTTTTCAGTTTCCTGCAATTGCTGCTGCTGAGCTTCATATTCTGCAAGTTTGGCTGCGGCCTGCTCACGCAGCGCTTCGGCACCGGCCTTTTTAGCAATTTTGGCCAATTCCTGCACATCCGTCACATCGGCCAGCAATTGTTGCTGGAGCGGCAGATGATCTGCACTTAGCAGAATCTGACGACTGAGTTGCGGCTTATCCAGACGTTTCAGTACCGACAACACCACATCCGTTTGTTGCTGCTGCATCCAGGGCAACTTAACCAGCTTTTCCAGCAATGAAGTTTGTTGACACTGACGGATAAAGTCGTGGCGTTCGCCTGCACTCAGCACGTCGCTTTGCGCAGATAGCACGGCATCTTCAACCTGCTGCTGTGCCTTCTTACGTACCCGCTCATTTTTTGCGGTTTGTGCCATTTTGCACCATAGGGCAAAACTGTTGAGCTTTTCCAGCGCGGTCAGCGAAACGCCGGCATCTTCGTCATTAAATGCCAGTTCGTGTAATACCACTTTGTGTTTTTGATCTTCCGGGTTCAGGCTCTCAATAGCCTGGCGGCGTACAGCCGGGTCCTGATGCTGATGCTTAGGACGAAATAAAGCGTTAAAAATCATCTTGTGTAAACCGCGCGATATCCTGTTGTTGGGACATTTCCTGTTTTAATTGCGCACGACTCTTGTGCACAATTTCCCCGTTGGCGTTAACCGTCATATGCTCCTCTGAACCCATTACTTTTGCCTGATACAGCATCACGGCATGCATGGTGTCTTCGCGTTGTTTTTCAGACAACAGGGTGCCATCTGGCCACTTTCCGGTTTCAGCCGCCTGACGCAGGCGCTCATAAACCTCAGGCGTCATCGCCTTTACTAATGCATCTATGTTCATTTAGTCCGCTTTTTTAAGAAAAATCATGCGAATGCGATTAATGATGTACCAAATAAAGCCCACTACTGAGCAGCCTATGGCGGCTGTATGTTGTGGTTCACCTGGTTTTGCGCCGCCCCAGTACATAAAACCGAAGCCGGCAATAAACAACAGCATGGCCATCATCGACTGATTTTGCAGGCTGTGTTTTTTCTGGAATTTTTTCATGTTGGCTTTGCGCATAATGTCTTCATCGGTTGCGCTGCCGATACCAAAGTCACAAAAAGGACAAATTTTGGCTTTATCTGAAATGCGTTTTGAACAAGCTGGACAATTGGTGATTGCCATTAACACCACTCCTGTTTTTACTGCGTCTTATTAGTACGTCTTATCGTGACGAATAGATTGCCACCTGATAATAAAAAACGCGGACCAGGCCGCGTTTTTCTTCGAACTACCGGAACTTAGTGTTCAATCTTCTTCCAGTATTCGTCGACGGATTCTTTCATCTCTTTGCGAAGCAGCAATATACCAAATAAGTTAGGTAAGGTCATAACAACAATTGCAACTGCAGACAAAGTCCAGACTAAGGTCGTGTCTGAGAAAGATGCCCACACAAAGCCCGCCACATAAATCACTCGATATGGCATCACAGAGCGAGCTCCCAGCAAGTAAGTCATGGCGCGGTCTCCATAATAAGACCAGGCAATCGCCGTAGAGAATGCAAATAACAACAAGCCTACAGATACAATGTATTTACCGAAATCACCAAAGAAGCCACGGGTAAAGGCTTCAGCGGTCAGGCGTGCTGAGTGGATCAGCGATTTGCCGGAAACTTCGATAGTATCTTTCAGCAGTTTACCGTTTTCTACTTTCAGAATGCCGTTAAAATAGTCGTCCTTTTCACCCAAAGAGAAACGCACATCTTCAGCGATGGAGCGCGCATTTATAATGGTATAGTCACCTTGTACAGGCTTACCGTCCATGACCTTAATCTCACCTGAGTATGGCTTCACTGTGTCGCCATCTAAATCGTTCAGATAGTTAAACAGCACATTACGATCTTCTACATTGCTATCAGCGTAATGCCCCGCAACAATCAGCATGTCTGAACGGTCAAACGTATTAAATACCTTTTCTTTCCAGACACCTGAGGACAAGATCACCAGACCGGTTAAAGTACAAATAATGATGGTATCCAGGAACGGCTCCAGAATAGATACCATACCTTCAGAGACGGGCTCTTTGGTTTTCGCGGCGGCGTGAGCAATTGGCGCAGACCCCTGACCCGCTTCATTTGAGAACAGACCACGGTTTACACCCCGGTTAAATGCGTAGGCAATAGTTGCTCCGAGGAAGCCACCTGCCGCTGCTGAACCGGTAAAGGCATCGTGAAAAACAGACCAGAAAGCTGAGCCAATATTTTCGACGTTATAGAAGATTACGCCCAGGGCACCCACCACATAAATCACGGCCATCAAAGGCACCACTTTAGAGGTAACGGCTGCGATACGGGTAATACCGCCTAAAATTACCAGCGCCAGTAAAATGCCCAGAATAGAGCCGACAATCCAGGGTTCAAAACCAAAGGTCGCTTCCATACTGGTAGCAATACCGTTGCTTTGTGGCAGGTTACCGGTACCAAAAGAACTGATGACGGTGGCAATGGCAAAGGCAATTGCCAGCCACTTCATGTTTAAGCGACGGTCCATGTAATACATTGGGCCACCTGCCATGGTGCCATCTTCGGTTTTAACGCGATATTTATGCGACAGGGTCACTTCCACAAACTTTGTGGTCATCCCCAGAAATGCGGTGGCCCACATCCAGAACAACGCCGCCGGGCCTCCCAGGAAAATGGCAAACGCTACCCCACCGATGTTACCTGTACCCACAGTTCCAGACAGCGCAGTTGCCAGCGCGCGGAAGTGGGTAGTATCTCCTGGGTCTTCGTCTTTATCGTACTTACCACTGACCACTTGCCAGGCATGTTTGAAGTAACGCACCTGCGGAAACTTCAGGTAAACAGTAAAAAACACCCCGGTACCCAATAACACGTACGGGAACCAGGCTGCACTGCCCAGATAGCTATCGAGCAATTGTAAAAAGGCGTGGAAGGATTCCATTGAGTTTTCCTCTTTCTAGTTATTATGTGGCCGTGTCAAACTGCTTTGTCACGGCCATATCCTGTTGCTTTATTTATAATTATTAACGCAATCCCGAGACCACTGCCCGAATCGCGACCAACACATCTTCACCCAGTTGCATTGAACGCTCTGGCGACCAGCCGAATACCGGATCTGGCAGGTTGATGTTATCTTTAAACGGCATCTCAAGGGTATAAGCCAAACAATCAAATTGATGACATACCGCATTTGACGCCACGGTGAGGTTAGCTTCGCCAGGCTTATCCTTAGCGTAACCCACTTCGTCCTGAAACTCAGGCGTAACTGCAATCAGCGCCTGTTTAAAGGTAGTTTCCAGCTCAGCAATACGATCACCGTAACCAGGCACACCTTCACTGCCAGCAACAAAGTTGTATGGCAATGCTTCGTCACCATGCACATCGAGGAACATATCGACGCCAGTTTGCTTCATATGTTCAAGCACATAGTATACTTCCGGGCTTTTCTCTTTGGTCGGAGCAGCCCACTCACGGTTCAAGTTAACCCCGACAGCGTTCGTGCGTAAATGCCCGCGGTAAGCGCCGTCCGGGTTCATGTTGGGGACGATATAAAATACTGCTTTATCCAACAAATCGCGGGCAACACCGTCACTTTCATCCAACAAGCGATTCAGCAGGCCTTCTACCAGCCATTCAGCCATGGTTTCGCCCGGATGTTGTCGCGCCGTGATCCAGATTTTCTTCTTCTCGGCATCCGCCTCGCCCACTACCAGGACGCTCATATCACGACCATCAATGGTTTCACCCAGAAACACTTGCTTACATAACGGCGAAATCTGAGCCTGATCTAACAGTCCCAAATGGCGCTGGTAGGAATACGGCGCGAAATAGGCAAAGTAGGTATGTTCAAATTCTGGCGTATGTTCGATGGTCAGGGTATCCCCATCAAAGTGAGTTTCAACTCTGAACCAGGTGTCCCCATCATAAGAGGCAACGGCCTGATAGTTTTCCCAGCCTTTTGGATAAGCGGAATTTTTCAACTCAATCAGTTTAATGGTGTGCGCCACCATGGCCTCTGAATCCAGCTTAAAATGGAACCACTGGTAAAACTCAGACTGATTGTCTTTAGGAATGCGAAGGGTAATGTCGTTAGGGGTATTTGCGGCAACTACTTCAATACTGCCACTGTCAAAGTTAGCACTTATTCTCACGAATTCGTTCCTGACTGTTTTTTTAACGCCGTAATCTAGCATAACTCCTTGTGCGAAGGCTAAGGTCTGGCGGCCAAATAGGGGCAATTTTGCATGAGAATTTCTTAGGAAATTGTAAATTCTTTTTATCGGTGAACAAAAAAGCGCCGATAAACGGCGCTTTCTATTAACTCATTAGCTGGCTATTAGTTAGCAACCTTTGGGTACACCCCAAATTGCTGACCGGCCATAGTCTGCACACAGCGCATTACCTGGCAGCTGTAACCGAATTCGTTATCATACCAAAGGTAAAGAGTAGCGCGATCATCAGATACAATAGTTGCCTGAGAATCGACCACACAGGCCGCGCGAGATCCCACTAAGTCACTGGACACGATTTCTGTTGATTCAGTGTAATCTACCTGATTGTGCAAGGTGCTGTGTAAAGACGTGTCACGCAAGAATGCATTGATTTCATCTTTACTCGTGCTTTTATCCAGATTCAGGTTCAAAATCGCCAGAGATACATTCGGTGTTGGGACACGAATGGCATTACCAGTTAGTTTGCCCTGCAGTTTAGGATAGGCTTTGGCCACTGCTTTCGCTGCGCCCGTTTCCGTCATCACCATGTTCAGTGGCGCACTGCGACCACGACGATCAGCTTTGTGATAGTTATCAATCAGGTTTTGGTCGTTGGTGTAAGAGTGCACTGTCTCTACGTGACCATTTTTAATGCCGTACATTTCATCCAGCGCTTTCAGTGCAGGTGTAATGGCATTGGTGGTACAGCTGGCAGCCGACAAAATAGTGTCTTCTGGCAAAATATCAGCATCATTCACACCATGTACGATGTTCTTGATATCGCCTTTGCCCGGCGCCGTCAGGATAACTTTGCTGGTACCTTTGGCTTTCAGGTGTAAACCTAAACCGTCACGGTCGCGCCAAATGCCCGTATTATCTACCACGATGGCATCTTTAATTCCGTATTTGGTGTAATCCACTTCATCAGGAGAATTTGCATAGATCACCTGAATGTAAGCACCATTGGCTTTCAACGCGTTACGCTCGTGATCAACCGTAATACTGCCATTAAATGGACCATGCACGGAATCACGACGCAGCAAACTGGCGCGCTTTTCAAGATCGCCGTCTTTGCCACCACGAACCACAATCGCTTTCAGACGCAGCTTGTTATTACGGCCCTGGCGTTCAATCAACAAACGCGCCATCAAACGGCCAATACGACCGAAACCATACAGCACTACGTCGCGCGGTGCCTGATTGTCTTCTTGATCAACGATATCTGCCAGTTCTTGTTTCAGATAGGCAGGAATGTCCAGACCTTCGCCTTTGCCACCATAATGGTAGCCATAGGCCAAACGGCCCAAATCAATTTGCGCAGGAGCAAGCTTTAAACGGCTCAGCTCTTCTAAAATTGGCCAGCTTTCACGTAGGCGAAGTTTTTCACCCTCATGTAAGCGCACAGTACGATGCGCTTTAATAATGTCGATGGCAGTTGCACCCAGCAATGGCTTTCCATACAAGGAGATTTCTACCGCCTTGTCACGGTACAATTTACCCAACAGCGGCTGCATCATCTCTGCATATTCTTGTCTTTCTTGCCAGCTGCTAAGCAATTCCTGTTCAAATTGTTGGTTCATAGTGATATTAGCCTTTTACAACTTTGCATCTATGTGTAGGGTAGGTAAAATTAAGCATCTGTCTGCCAAACGATGGCATACACAAAAGCGCGGCTATTGTAATGAAACTGGCGGTTGACGCCAAATTGTACAAAATTTTCAGAACTCGAGAAAAAAACTGATTAAACGGAGATTTATCAGTAATTTTTCGTCATTTTTAAGGTTATCAATGCGTCATTTCTGCTGGGTCTTCGCACTCCTTTTCCTCACAGGTTGCGAAGGTATGTTTGAGAAAACAGTTAAGGACATTTGTGAGGAAGAGCCTCAGCTATGCTCAGATTTAAACCCTGATGGATGGTGCCGTGCCGAAAAGGCCGTCATTATCAACAAACGTTATCAGCATCTGCAGCCCTATACAGAAAAAGATCTGTACATACTCTTAGTCGGCTTTGAAAACTATAAAAAATGTGTGTCTAAAGCGGCCCAGATTGAGCACATAAAATTGCGCGAAAAGGAAACCGGACGAATGCGAGGCCTATTGACGGCAAACCGCGAATTAAAGCGTCTGGCCATCGAGACCAAAGACTCAAAAGATCCTTACCTGCTTTACTATCACTGGTCCCGGTTTGGCAATCAAAAGGCTCTGGATACCCTGCTCAGCTATGAAGGCACCAAGAAGCTTGATGAGCCTGACCTGCAAATTGCCCTGGCCAGTTACTATGTCAAATTCGATTTAGACAGCGCGCTCTTCAAGCTTCTGCATGCGTTAGAACTTTATAAACAAGATGCGGAAATTGACAAAGAAGTGTTCCGCAGTATCAGTACCATTTATTTAAAACAAGACAATCTGTCGATGGCCTATCTGTGGGGCGCAGTTGGAGAAGACTTTGAAGTGACAGACTTAAATTTAAGTCAGCTGGAAATTCAGTTAATTAAGCAAGGAATAGACGTCGCCACTCTGAAAAAACGGGCTGACTGGGTAGCTGAACAAATTCAGCAAGGCACATTCTCAAGCCGAAAATACTAGCGATTCCTGGTAGCAAATAGTGAAAAAAGCAAAGGGGCCTGTCGGCCCCTTTTGTATTTTTGATCGTTTTTGGCGAAAAAATCTGTAACTAACTTTCAGAAAAATATTTTGTATTTTTTTATGCGTTAACGGTATTACTGGTCAGACTTTTCAAATGTCATCGACACCGAATTGACGCAATAACGCTGTCCTGTCGGGGCTGGGCCGTCCTCAAACACATGTCCGAGGTGCGCATCACAGACTTTGCACAATATTTCAATACGTTGCATACCGTGGCTATTATCCGGCTGATAACGCACATTGGCGCTTTCAGATTGCTGAAAAAACGATGGCCAACCACAGCCAGAATCAAATTTATGCTCAGAACGGAACAGCTCTGCGCCACAACATTTGCACAAATAAGTGCCTGTTTGTTTATTGTGCAGCAGAGTGCCGGAAAATGGCATTTCAGTGCCTTTTAACCGGCATACACGGTACTCTTCTTCACTCAGTTGCTGTTGCCACTGGGCATCCGATTTTTGCATATTTCCTCCGTTCACCAGCATACTTGTACTAGTCTTGTGAACGACCTTTACTGCGCTGCTGCGCCAGCTTGTGTTTTTTCACCGAGCGACGCATGCGGCTGATGCGAGCGTGATCCAGTTTACCCTGTTTAACATCAACCAAAGATTCGGTTTCAGCTGGTAACTGTACGGTTTTGCGCAGTTTATTTACATCTGCCAAATCCAGTTCTACCCAGGCCCCCTGAGGCAGACGTTTTTGCAGTTCCAGGTCGCCATAACGTACCCGGATCAAACGGCTCACCTGAACTTCCTGTGATTCCCACATGCGGCGGACTTCACGGTTGCGGCCTTCCGACAGACTGACGTTAAACCAGCTGTTCAGACTGTCATCTTCACCGGTACGTTTACGAATGGTGGTAAAGCGGGCTTCGCCATCTTCCAGTTTCACACCTTTTTTCAGGCGGTTGATCATGGCGTTATCCACTTCACCGAACACACGCACGGCATATTCGCGCTCGACTTCATGCTTTGGATGCATTAAACGGTTAGCAAGTTCCCCGTCGTTAGTAAATAACAGTAAACCACTGGTATTAATATCCAGTCGGCCTACCGCAATCCAGCGGCCATTTTTAATGGTCGGCATGCGGTCAAATACTGTGGCGCGGCCTTCCGGATCTTTACGGCTGCACAACTCACCTTCCGGTTTGTTATACATCAGTACGCGGCAGATATTTTTATCTTGCATACGTTCAATCAAACGCCCATCGACACGGATTTGATCTTCGGGCTCAACACGATCACCCAAAGTTGCAAGGTGTCCGTTTACGGAGATACGTCCGTGTTGGATCCAGGTTTCCATCTCACGACGGGAGCCCACGCCAGCATTGGCCAGGACTTTTTGTAGTTTTTCACTCATTAATGTAAATGCTCTTGATCTTGAGTAAGGGGCTCGGCTACCTCTTCGGCATCGTTTGCCAACACCCGCAGGGGTTCATCGCCAGTAGGTTCAGAGGCCAATTGGGCAAATGCATCAATGGATGGCAACTGACTGATACTGGTTAATGAAAAATAGTCTAAAAATGCCCGGGTGGTGGCATATAATCCCGGACGACCTGGCACTTCTTTGTGCCCCACCACTTTGATCCAGCCTCGTTCCGTGAGGGTTTTCATAATATGGCTGCTGACCGCAACCCCACGTACATCCTCAATCTCTCCCCGGGTGATGGGCTGGCGATAGGCAATCAGGGCCAGAGTTTCCAGCATTGCCCGCGAATAACGGGGTGCCTGCTCCTGCCACATTTTGCTCAACCAGGGACTCAAACTGTCCATCGACTGAAAACGGTAGCCTGAGGCCACTTCAACTAGCTGAATGCCCCGAGGCTGGTAATCCAGTCGCAATTCTTCCAGCACGTCATTCAGCGCTTTTTGAGAGACGTTTAAACCATCCAGCACAGTTTCCTGCAATTGTACTTTGCTGATGGGGGCTTCGGCGACAAATATCGCGGCTTCCACCAGTTGTTTTAATTGTGCTTTGGCGAGTTTAGCCATCCTCGTCCTCCCGACGGCAGGTTTTCACATGAATATTGGCGAAGGGCTCCGCCTGCACCAGTTCAATCAGCCTTTCTTTCACCAGTTCCAGTACCGCCAAAAAGGTTACTACCACACCGGCTCTCCCTTCGCTGACCTGGAACAATTCATCGAAGCCAACAAACTGGCCGTTGGCATTGGCGACTTTTTCTAAAATCGCAGCCATCCGTTCCCGAGTCGATAAGGCTTCACGTTCAATTTGATGATGCTCAAAGGCACTGGCCCGTTTAAGCACTTGCTGAAAACTCAGCACCAGTTCCTGCATACTCACCTGAGGCTGAATACGGACAGGCTGCACACTCGGTGCTGGCTGAGCGCTGGCTTCAAACACATCCCGCTCCAGTCGCGGCAACTGGTCTAAATCCTGGGCGGCTTCTTTGACCACCTCGTATTCGCGCAAACGGCGAATCAGCTCTGCGCGCGGATCAAGTTCATCGTCATCGGCACTGGCGGGCCTCGGCAATAACAAGCGTGACTTAATCTCCGCCAGAATCGCCGCCATCAGCAGATATTCGGCAGCCAGCTCTAATTTCAGCTCGCGCATCACCTCCACGTACTCCATGTACTGACGGGTAATTTGCAACACGGGGAGATTCAGGATGTCGAATTTTTGCTTGCGGATTAGGTACAAGAGTAAATCGAGAGGCCCTTCAAAGGCCTCAAGGATGACTTCCAGGGCATCCGGCGGAATATACAAATCTTCCGGCCGTTCCAACATCGCCTCACCGTGAATGAAGGCCAGTGGCAGCAGCTGCTGTACCGGTTCACGCGCAGTTGAGGTTACTTCAGCAGAGGGTGCCTGGTTGTCCTGTTCACTCATAGAAATTCAGAAATATCGCCCTGTCCTTCACGGATCACTTTGACATCATCATCGCTCAGGTCGATGACACTGGTGGGTTTTTCACCCAATATGCCACCATGCAGAATCAAATCCACTTGTTTTTCCAGTTTGTCGCGAATCTCTTCCGGGTCAGACTCCGCCACATTCTGTCCTGGCAGAATTAGCGTGGTCGACATCAGTGGCTGGTTCAGCTCTTCCAGCAGCCCTAATGCGATAGCATTATCCGGCACCCGCAGGCCAATGGTTTTACGCTTTTCGTTAAGCAGGCGCTTTGGTACTTCTTTGGTGGCGCGCAGGATAAAGGTGTATGGCCCCGGTGTATTGTGTTTGATCATCCGAAACGCCTGATTTTCAACTTTGGCGTAAACAGACAACTCCGACATATCCCGGCACATCAGGGTAAAGTTATGATCTTTACCAATATTACGAATCCGGCAGATACGCTCGAGAGCGCTTTTGTCATCTAAATGACAGCCTATGGCGTAACCCGAATCCGTCGGATACACCACTACAGCGCCGTTATGGATCATCTCCACCGCCTGACGCAACAGACGTTGCTGGGGATTATCCGGATGTACATAAAAAAACTGACTCATGGTATGACTACCTTGCTAGTGTTGGGCGTCGAGCAACGCCTGTGCCCGCGCCTGATTAAGTTCTGTCGCCCAGTCCCAGTCCTGCCATACAGGTTCAAGGACCAGAGGAATGCCTAAATTCCGCCCCAGTTCGGTCCAGCGGTTAGGAAAATGAAAATCGGAGCCGGCCGACGCCTGCAAATCATACTCATGGCAGAAACTGGCAAGCAGATTACGGGTATCTGGTGATAATCCATGATGCACCACTTCCAGGCCATCGCCGCCAGCCTGGGCAAATTCAACCACCAGTTTGCGCAGCCATTTACCGCTTAAGTCGTAGCGTCCTGGATGGGCAAGAACGGCCTTTCCACCCGCGTCCTGGATCCACTCAATGGCCTGCTGAATACTGATCCAGTCGGGTTTTACATGGGCCCGTTTACCTTTTCCCAAGTACTTTTTAAAGGCAGCGTCAAAATCAGACACCTCGCCACGCTGCACCAGCACCCGGGCAAAATGGGCGCGAGTCACCTGACCTTTTCCCGCCATCGCCTTGGCATCGTCATAGGTGCCTTCGATACCGGCTTTGGCCAGTTTCTCACCGATTTTTATCGCCCGTTGCAAACGGGTGTGGTGCTGCTGAGCCAAACGCGCATTAAAAGTTTCATCATCTAACGGCAGGTTTAAGCCCAGAATGTGAATATCAAAATTATGCCAACCAGTAGAAAATTCTACACCGTTTAAAATACGTAATTGGCGCTTCTGGGTAGCCTGATAGGCATGGGCCTCAGGCAAAGCGTCTAGACTATCGTGATCCGTGATGGCCAGCACATCCAGCTGCATATTGTGGGCACGATCAATCAGTTCTTTTGGGGTGAGCTGACCATCGGAATAGCAGGTGTGACTGTGGAGGTCGATTTTCATAAAGTTTAACTTATAACCATTTTACGTATTGACAGCGGCGGCGATTTGTTTTCTTCTATAGCCAAGTCGGGGGCAATGCCGACATTATACTGAGAAGCGACTCAAATGTCTGAAAAAACCTCAGTTGGCAAAACAAGTTAGCCCCGTAAACCAATAATAACGCACCAATACGCAGAGTGAATCTAAGAAGATGACACAGTTAGCACACACTACAATCCGTACTATTTGGTGGTGGCACATCCCTCAGTGACGGGCTGTGTGTGCGTGTATTGGCGCAAAAGAATCAGAAAAGCCCGTCTTCCCAGACGGGCTTTTTTTATGCCTTAAATTTTTAAAACTTGCTCAAAGCAAGAAAGTAAACAGAGAAAAATCATGAGTTTAGCCGAATTAAGCGAAAAGCCAGGCAAGGTCGAAACCCTTATCGTCCCTGGTCCATATGTCGCTGATCCCCTGCAGGCTTACCAGCAGTTATGCGCCGGACGTGGCAATAATCTGTTGTTAGAATCTGCCGAGATCGACAGCAAAGACAACCTCAAAAGTCTGCTGCTGGCAGATGCCGCGGTTAAACTCGAATGTTGGGGCAATCAGGTCACTATTACCGCCCTGACCGCCAACGGCTTAGGCGTATTGGCGCTGTTCACCGAACATTTACCCGCAGGCGTAAGCTGCGATGTGCAAACCGACAAGCAACTGCTGCTGACCTTTGCTGAGGCTGACGCCAGTCTGGATGAAGACAGCCGCCTGAAAGCCCCGGCGGTGTTTGATGCACTGCGCACAATAGTTCAGCAAATCCAGCCCCTGCGCCAGCATCCCGAAGCGGTATTCTTAGGCGGCGCTTTTGCTTACGACCTGCTGGCCAGTTTCGAGAAGTTACCAAAAGTTGCCGATAGTGCTAACAGCTGTCCGGATTTCGTATTCTACTTAGCTGAAACCCTGCTGCTGATTGACCATCAGGCCCAAACCACTGAATTGATTGGCAGTGTGTTCAGCGGCCCCAGTATCAGCCAGCAGTACTTTGCTGTGAGTCAGCGTTTAGAGCAAATCAAACAGCAATTGCTGAATCTGACGCCAGTTGCCAGTGACATCAGCCAAACCGTCAGCCAGTCCGATTTGCACATGAATAAATCTGACGAGGTGTTTAAGCAGGATGTGCTGGATTTAAAAGAACACATTCTGGCAGGGGATATTTTCCAGGTCGTACCGTCACGTATTTTCAGCCTGCCCTGCCCTCAGCCTTATTTAGCCTACCAGAAACTCAAACAGCAAAACCCCAGCCCTTACATGTTCTTCCTGCAGGATGACGATTTTTGCATGTTTGGTGCCTCGCCAGAATCGGCGATTAAATACGAGCAGGCCAGCAATCAGGTAGAGATTTACCCCATAGCCGGCACCCGTCCGCGCGGTAAGAACGCCGACGGCAGCATTAATTTAGATTTAGACAGCCGCATCGAACTGGATTTACGCCAGGACGAAAAGGAAAAAGCCGAACACATTATGTTGGTGGATTTGGCCCGTAACGATGTAGCGAAGGTCAGCCGCCCGGGCTCTCGTTACGTGAAAGACTTGCTTAAAGTCGACCGCTATTCCCACGTCATGCATTTGGTCTCGCGCGTCGTAGGTCAGCTAAGAGATGATTTAGATGCCCTGCACGCTTATCAGGCCTGTATGAACATGGGCACCTTAGTGGGTGCGCCCAAAGTCAGCGCCGCCAGCCTGATCCGCGAAGTAGAAAAAGAGCGGCGCGGCAGCTACGGTGGCGCCGTCGGTTACATCAATGGTCAGGGCGATATGGATACCTGTATCGTGATCCGCTCGGCCTTTGTTAAAGATGGCATTGCCCACATTCAGGCCGGTGCCGGTGTGGTATATGACTCCAACCCGCAGGCCGAAGCCGATGAAACCCGCAATAAGGCCCAGGCCGTGATCAGCGCCATTATTAGCGCCCATACGCCAGTTAAGCCGCAAGACAAGGAGCAACGCTAATGTCTCAGCCTTGTATTTTTCTCATCGATAACTTCGATTCATTCACCTACAACCTGGTAGATGAATTACGTGGTTTAGGCATTGAGCTGATCATTTACCGTAACTCGGTGGATGCCGATAAAATTTACAGCCAGATGCAAGTAAAAGCCAAAGAACAGCCTGTGCTGCTGATGCTTTCTCCTGGTCCTGGCGCCCCTGCCGATGCTGGCTGTATGCCCGCGCTGCTGAAAAAAGTGCGCGGTGAATTCCCGGTACTGGGCATATGTTTAGGCCATCAGGCCATCGTCGAAAGTTACGGTGGTACAGTGGGCCGAGCGGAGCAGGTGATGCACGGTAAATCCTCGCCTGTGCAGCACAGTGCGGATCGCATGTTCAGCGGCTTACCCAATCCCTTGCCAGTGGCGCGCTATCATTCTTTAATGGCCACCCAAATGCCGGCAGAGCTGGAAGTATTGGCCCAGGTCAATCAGGTACCTATGGCGGTATGCCATAGCGGCGACAAAATGTTAGGCTTTCAGTTTCACCCAGAGTCGGTGTTAACGGCCCAGGGTAGCCAGTTGCTGGCGCAAAGTATCGACTATTTATTGCAAGGAGCGTCTCATGAGTAACATATTGGCCTCACTGGAAGCCCTGTATCAGGGCCAGTCCCTGGATAAAGCCCAGATGACCGAGCTGTTCAGTGCCATCATGCAAGGCGCCATGGATCCGGTGCAAATGGCGGCGCTGTTAACGGCGCTAAAAATTAAAGGCGAAACCCCGGAAGAAATCGCCGGTGCCGCCCGCGCCTTGGTAGAAAATGCCGCGCCTTTCCCCACGCCCGAATATGACTTTGCCGATATCGTTGGCACAGGCGGCGATGGCCACCACACCATCAATATCAGCTCGGCTGCCGCTATCGTCGCTGCCAGCTGTGGCCAAAAGGTGGCCAAGCACGGTAACCGTAGCGTGTCGAGCAAATCAGGTTCGGCCGATTTATTTAACCAGTTTGGCGTCAATCTGACCATGTCGGCACAAACCGCCCGTAACTGTTTAGATAAAACCAATCTGTGCTTCTTGTTCGCCCCAAATTACCACACTGGCTTTAAGCACGCGATCCCGGTACGTCAGGCACTTAAAACCCGCACGATTTTTAACGTGCTTGGCCCGTTAGCGAACCCGGCTCATCCCAGCCATATGATGATCGGCGTTTATACCCCGGCGTTGTTGCAACCCTTTGCCGAAACCCTGAAACTGCTGGGTTATCAAAACGCCATCGTAGTGCATGGCAGTGGTCTGGACGAACTGGCGCTGCACGGCCCGTCTGAATGCATCCGCATTAGTAATGGCGAGTTAATTCGCGAAACCCTGACGCCGGAAACCTTCGGCCTGCAAAGCGCACCGTTAGAAGCGATTAAAGGCGGTGAACCTGCCGAAAACAAAGCCATGATTGAAGCCGTATTGGCAGGTAAAGGCGAAAGCGCCCATCGTGATGCCGTGGCCATGAACGCCGGCGCCTTATTATTTATCTGTGGCAAAGCCGACAGCTACAAAGCTGGCGCGCAGATGGCGCTGGATGCCATGCAAAGCGGTAAGCCGCTAGCCACCATTAAGGCCATGGCCGCCACCAGTCAGGAACAGTAAGATGCCGAATGTATTAGAGAAAATCTGCGCCGACCGCACGCTGGATATTGCCGAATTAAAGCAGCAAAAGCCGCTGGCAAGCTTTATTGATGAGTTAACGCCGTCAGATCGCAGCTTCTACGATGCGCTGGCCAAACCCGAAGCCGGTTACATTTTAGAGTGTAAAAAGGCCTCGCCGTCTAAGGGTCTGATCCGCGAGCCATTTGAGCTGGACGAAATCATCGCCGCCTACGCCCCTTATGCCAGCTGCATTTCGGTACTCACGGAGCACAAATACTTTCAGGGTAAATTTGAGTATTTACCTTATGTGCGTGACCGACTGACGCAGCCTGTGCTGAACAAAGACTTCTTTGTCGATCCCTATCAGGTCTATCTGGCCCGCCACTACCGCGCCGATGGGATTTTGCTGATGCTGTCCGTCCTGACAGATGCTCAGTATCAGGAAATGGCGGAAATCGCCGAGAGTCTGAGCCTGGATGTGCTCACCGAAGTATCGAATGAAGAAGAAGCCGACCGTGCCGTTAAGCTGGGTGCAAAAATCATCGGCATCAATAACCGCGATTTACGCGACCTGAGCACAAATTTAGCCACCACCGAAGCCCTGGCGCCTAAGATCAAAGCCGCTGCGCCCGATGCGCTGGTGATTTCTGAATCCGGCATTTATACCCAGCAGGATGTGCGTCGATTAGCACCACTGGCCGATGGCTTTTTAGTGGGCAGCTCTCTGATGAGCCAGAAAAATGTCAGCCTGGCGGTGAAACAACTGCTATTTGGCACAGTGAAAATCTGCGGCATTACCAACATTGACGATGCCCAAACAGTGGCCGCCAGCCCTGCCAGTTTCGCAGGACTCATTTTCGCTGAACAATCGAAACGCGCCATCAGCCTGACCCAGGCGGCTGAAATCGTTGCAGCCGTGCCACAGCAATATGTCAGCGTATTTGTAAATGCTGCCGTAAATGTGGTCGCTCACGCTGCCGAGACGCTTGGCTTAACTGCAGTGCAACTGCATGGCAGTGAAGATCAGGCGTATATCGATGCGTTGCGGCCATTACTGCCAGCGGATTGCCAGATTTGGCAGGCCAAAGGCGTAACCGATAGCCTGCCGGAACTGAACGCACAAGGCGTGGACTGCGTATTACTTGATTGCAAAGTCGGCAATCAAAGCGGTGGCACGGGTCAGACGTTTGACTGGCAACTGCTGGCTAAAATCAGCGATAAGTCTCAGCTGGCCCTGGCCGGTGGATTAAGCCCGGACAATATTCAAACCGCAGCCGGTTTAGGCATGGGATTACTGGATGTGAACTCGGGAGTGGAAACCGCACCGGGTCAGAAAAGCGCCGAGAAAATCGCGCAATTATTTACCTTATTAAGACAATACTGAGGCCACAGGCCGTAACAGGATAAGCATTACCATGAACAAACTTGATCCAAAATTTGGCGATTACGGCGGCATGTATGTGCCAGAGCTGCTGATCCCGGCCCTGGACCAGCTGGAGCAGGCTTATATCGATGCCCAGAATGATCCTGAATTCCAAAAAGAATTTATCGGATTGCTCACCGACTACGCGGGTCGCCCAACGGCCATGACCCTGACCAAAAATCTGGTTTCTAACCCGAAGGTGAAGCTGTATTTAAAACGTGAAGACTTACTTCACGGTGGTGCCCATAAGACTAACCAGGTGTTAGGTCAAGCCCTGCTGACCAAACGCATGGGTAAAACCGAAGTTATCGCCGAAACCGGCGCTGGTCAGCACGGTGTGGCAACAGCCTTAGCCTGTGCCTTGCTGGGTTTAAAAGCCCGTATTTACATGGGTGCCAAAGACGTTGAGCGTCAGGCGCCGAACGTGTTCCGTATGCGCTTAATGGGCGCAGAAGTGATCCCGGTAAACTCTGGCTCAGGCACCCTCAAAGATGCGGTAAACGAAGCCCTGCGTGACTGGTCTGCCAGCTATGATCGCGCCCACTACCTGTTGGGCACGGCTGCGGGTCCACACCCCTTCCCTACTATCGTGCGTGAATTCCACCGTATGATAGGCGAAGAAACCCGCGCGCAAATCATGGAAAAAGAAGGCCGCCTGCCCGATGCCGTAGTTGCTGCCGTGGGCGGCGGTTCAAACGCCATCGGCATGTTTGCTGATTTTATTGATTCACCAGAGGTGAAACTGGTGGGCGTTGAACCCGGCGGTAAAGGCATCCACACCCATATGCACGGTGCCGCTATGGCCACCGGCAGCAAAGGCATTTTGCACGGTACCTATAGTTACATCATGCAGGATGAAAACGGCCAGATTGAAGAGTCTTACTCAGTGTCTGCCGGTCTCGACTATCCAGCCGTGGGCCCACAGCATGCTCACTTACATGACACTGGCCGTGCGGAGTATGTGTCGATTACCGATGCCGAAGCGTTGAATGCCTTCCAACTGCTGGCGAAAAAAGAAGGGATTATCCCGGCGTTAGAATCCTCTCACGCCCTGGCTCATGCCCTGAATATGGCCGATGAAGCCGAAGACGACACCATTATTGTGGTTAACCTGTCAGGCCGCGGCGACAAAGATCTCGCCCACGTACAAAGCATTTTAGGAGTAAATTTCGGTGAGTAGATACAACAAGATGTTCACCCGCCTGGCCGCGGCCAACCAGGGTGCCTTTGTACCTTTCGTGATGATTGGCGATCCGGATTTAGACACCAGCCTAGAGATCATCCAAACCCTGATTGATAACGGTGCCGATGCGCTGGAGCTGGGTATTCCGTTTTCTGATCCTATTGCCGATGGCCCCACCATTCAAAAGGCGGCTATTCGTGCACTGGATAAAGGCGTGACGCCCAAAGCCTGTTTAGACCTGCTGAAAAAGCTGCGCGAAACCAACCCGGATATCCCCGTCGGCTTGCTGCTGTACAGCAACCTGGTAATGGGCCCTGGTATTGATGGCTTTTACGCCCATGCCGCCGAAGCAGGCGTAGATTCCATTCTGGTGGCCGATGTGCCCCTGCGTGAAGCCAAGCCATTTTTGGCCGCAGCCAAACAATATGGCATCGACCAAATCCTGATCGCGCCGCCAAACGCCAGTGATGAAACCTTTGCCGGCATTGGTGAACATTCGGCGGGTTACACTTATCTGCTCGGTCGCGCCGGTGTCACAGGTGCCGAAACCGCAGCCTCTATGCCGGCCAGCGAACTGGTGGCAAAACTGCGTGACGTGAATGCAGCGCCCGCGCTGCTGGGCTTTGGCATTTCTAAACCAGAACAGGTGAAAGATGCCATTACTGCCGGGGCTGCTGGCGCCATTTCTGGCTCGGCGACGGTAAATTTGGTAGAAGCAAATCTGGCAAACACCGAGCAAATGCTGGCACAATTAGGCCACTTCGTGCGCGAGATGAAAGCCGCCACTAACAAAGCATAAAAGGAATTGCCCTATGTGGTACCTGATTTATTCAGAAGATGTCGAAAACAGCCTGGAAAAACGCATGCAGGCGCGCCCTGCCCACCTTGAGCGTTTACAAACGCTGAAAGCCGAAGGTCGGCTGCTGGTTGCAGGCCCAACGCCTGCCATCGACAGTGAAGATCCGGGCCCGGCCGGTTTCTCTGGCTCTATGGTGGTGGCAGAATTTGCCAGCCTCGACGCAGCCAAAACCTGGGCCGATGCCGACCCTTACGTGGCAGCAGGCGTATACGCCAAGGTTGTGGTTAAGCCTTACAAAAAAGTGCTGCCGTAAGTGATTGAAGTTACCCCTTCAATTAGCCTGCCCCTGAGCGAAGTCGACCTGTCGGCTATTCGCGCTCAGGGCGCCGGTGGCCAGAACGTCAACAAGGTCTCCAGCGCCATTCACCTGCGCTTTGATATTGGTGCATCGTCCCTGCCCCAATATCACAAACATCGTCTGCGTCAGCTGTATAAAAATCAGATCAACAGCGACGATGTGTTGATCATCAAGGCCCAGACCAAACGCACTCAGGAAGCCAACAAAGCCGAAGCCCTAGAGCGATTGGCCGAGCTGATCCGCAAAGCCGATTACCGCGCCCCGGTAAGACGCGCCACCAAACCCACCAAAGCCTCACAACGCCGCCGTGTCGAAGGCAAAAAGAAAGACGGCCAGAAGAAGCAATTTCGTCAAAAACCCGGCGATTTTTAAGGCGTATTTCGTCATTCGAGCGCATGTCTATCGCGATTATTTAGCGGCGACTGGTAACCCACTCCTGCACGTCAATTTCAAATTCGTCCGGCGCTTTTCTGGCTGTTTGGCGGGTTAAATCCAAAATGGTTTGCTGTGCCAGCGCCGCTTCCATCCGCTCCTGCGCTACATTCATCACTCGATGCACCCCACATACGCCGCTACAGGCCCACTGTGGTACCCCCTGCTCGAACAGGGCCATATTTTGACGAATTTCCTTACATTCAAAAATCCGCTTCTTACCATCAATCGCCTCAGTAATATCCAGAATGGTGATGTGCTCTGGCGATCTGGCCAGCCGAAATCCGCCGCCTTTGCCCTCGGTGCTTTTAACCAAATTCGCTTTAGAAAGCTTAGTGAATATTTTGCCCAGATAGTCATAGGGTACCCCCTGCAACTCAGCTAAGTCTCTGACTGACATATCACGCAGCGTACCTTTGCTGTCGGTCAACAACATCAGGCTATGAATGCCGTACTCGATACCGCTACTAAATAATGCCACGCGTTTTTCCTCTGAATGTATGAAGTGATCAACTGACTGGACGCTTTATATGCCATCTTCAAGATATTTTCAAAAAGTAATTGCCAAATTATACTACGATCATTATAGTCGCAGTTTATTTTATGAACGAGACTGTGAAATATGAAGAAAGTAGTAATTGTTGGAAGTGGTTTTGCAGGAATGTGGGCGGCACTGAGCGCAGCCAGAATCTCAGAGATTCACGAAATGGAAGATGTCGAAGTAGTGGTGATTGCACCACAAGCAGAATTAAGAATTCGCCCGCGCTTTTATGAAGATAGAGTTGCGCAAACAACCGCCCCCCTTACGGAGCTGTATCACGAAACTGGCGTTAACTTCATAAGCGGCCAGGTAGGCAAAATAAACACCACTGAGAACAGCATAGATTACTTAGATGCAGCAGGCATCGCACAAACAATCACCTACGACAGACTGATTTTGGCCTCAGGTAGTCAGCTGAGAAACTCAATGATCGAAGGGGCAGAATTGGCATTCAACATCGATCAAATGGAAACGGCCAAAGTATTTGAGCATCATCTGGAAACCCTGACGGCTGAGAAACCATCCACGGCCAGAAATACTGTCATTGTCTGTGGCGGCGGATTAACAGGTATTGAATTAGCCACTGAGTTACCTCATCGACTTTCAGCCCTGTTTGGCCACCAAACAGAGACTAAAGTAATCGTAGTAGAAACAAATTCGAAGATAGCCGGACAGTTTAGTCATGAGTTAAGCCAGGTTATCAGCCAGGCCTCTGACGAGCTCAAAATTGAATGGAAGTTAAACACCCGGGTGGAAAAGATTACGCCTGATGGAGCACTTCTTTCAAACGGGGAGTTTGTACCAAGTAAAACCGTAGTGCTGACAGCTGGTGTTCAGGCAAATCCGCTCACGGAACAGTTCAACACACCTAAAGATCATTTCGGCAGGCTGATGGTTGATGAAAATCTCAAAGTAATTGGCACCGAAAACATTTTTGCGACCGGAGATGTGGCTTCTGCGAAATGTGATACAGAGGGGAGGCTGGCGTTGATGACCTGCCAGCATGCTATCCCGATGGGTAAGTTTGCAGGCAATAATGCAATGTCGAGCTTAGTGAACATTGCCTCTATTCCCTATCAACAGCCCAACTACGTGACTTGTATCGACCTTGGCGCCTGGGGCGCGGTTTATACAGAAACCTGGGACCAGAATGTCAAATCTGTACGCCATGTGGCAAAGGAGATTAAAAAGAGCATTACCAATCAGCTAATTTATCCTCCGGCGGCCATAAAGGCAGACGCCTTTAAGCAAGCGGACCCACTATCGCCATTTGTATAAATGCTTCAATTTATATGAATGATAAATAGAGACAGGCATTGCCTGTCTCTATCTTAATATTGCTAATTATCCAGCAGCTTTTATCATTGCTATCAGCCTTACCTTTTGAGAAAGCGAGTGAGCCAAACGCAATTCCATTCCCCCTCGAGCTACTGTCCCATATGCAATCAATCAAACCAGTGTGGCATGGCCCAAACCGGGACAGACAAAAAAAGTCAGTGCTGGTGTTTTGATAAAAACATCAGTTTTGCCGAAGCCTTGCTAAAGCAAGTACCTGCGACTTTAAGAGGAAAAGCCTGCATCTGTCGTAAGTGCGCAGAATCTTTCAGCGGCAATGAATGTGTACAGCGCTATGTGCCTGAAAAATAGGGGATTGCACGTAAATACACGCCCTATAATTGATCTAATGCTCCTACCCACTTGAATAATACTTCACCAACACCATCTAATGGATAGGTGACCGCAACTATGCACTGACACACGGGAATCAGGCCAACGCCTGTGCAAGGGAGAACGAAGATGCAACTAGCACAACTGAATATTGCGCAAGCCAAATACCTACTGGATGCACCACAGATCAAAGACTTTATCGATAACCTTGAACATATCAATGGCATTGCAGAAACCAGCCCAGGCTTTATCTGGCGCTTAAAAGATGACTCCGGCGATGCCACCCAAATCAAGGCTTTTGATGACCCAAATATGATCATCAACATGTCTGTATGGCAATCTGTCGAGCAACTAAAAGACTTTATGTTTAAAACCCAGCATCGGGATTTCATGCGTCGAAAGGGAGAATGGTTTGCACGCCTGCCTGAGGCAAGTTATGTACTTTGGTGGATAACAGACGGACATATTCCCAGTATTGAAGAGGCAATAGATAGACTCATGCATCTGCGTAAATATGGCGACAGTGACCACGCATTTTCATTTAAGTCCATATTTGAACCGGCTTAGCAGGCCCAAAATGAATCCCAGCGGTATCTAAACGCCTTAACGTTTAGACTGAGATTCAACAAGGTAGAATACTTAAATAACTGATCCTTTATGAATTATTTGCGCGGTAAGTAAATATGCAATGCCCAAGAACTCATACCAAATTAAACCACGTTAAAGTAGGCGGTGTTCCTGTTTACATTAGTCAGGCCTGTGGTGGCGTATTTCTTGAAATGCATGCGTTACCTCTGTTTGAGAAATCTGAGGAAAAGCGGGGTGAAGTGCTAGTGAAGCATTTATCGCAATTTCAAGCACCTCTGCCCGACCTGAATATAAGAATTCGTTGTCCGGTCTGCACTGACACTGTGATGTCGAGACGGTTTTACAGCCCTTTACATGTCGTTGAAATTGACGAATGTCCAGGTTGTGGAGGCATTTGGCTGGATGGCGGCGAACTCGCCAAGCTTCAGGCACTAATGCTAACCGACAAAGACAAGGCGTTGTTGAGAGCCCAAATGATTGATACCCATCGTCCATCACATCTACAGGAACTCCCGTATAAATATGACAACTGGGCCGGGTGCGAAAATAAACTCGATGCCTTGTTAAGCCTTGCTCGCTATCTGACTTTATAATAAAGCCATAAATTTCAATTAATTATAAAAATGCGAAGCTCAAACAAGCTTTAAAGATATTTCTATATTGAATAGTTTTCACCTTTTCGTTTCGCATCTGAATTGTTAGATAATTGTAAACTTCAAGGTTTAATTTTTACCCTAGACTCTGTGCGTGCCCCTGCTTTATTGCTGTTGAATTGGTGGGCACTTTTCTACAACAAGCCTCCTTCGGGAGGATTTTTAAGCCCCAAAAGTGCCACCGGTAGCATTTTAGTAAACTGAGGTTTGCCTGATCTGGTTGGGACATTACGGGCTGTGATTAACCGTTATTACACAGAATATAAGGTAACTACATGAACCCGATAAAACACCCGCAACCTTTAAAACTAACTGCGGCTATTTGCAGCTTGCTATTTAGTGGCCTGAACTATGCTGATTCAGGCTTTGCCAGCCAAAATGGCGGTACCACCGGCGGTGCCGGTGGTAGCGTTGTATATGCCACCACAGGTACACAAATTCACGAAGCCTTGTGTAACCGCGCCGACAGCGATACCCCCATCATTATTCAGGTGGAAGGCACCATTAATCACGGTAACACCAGTAAAGTATCAGGCGATAGCTGTAATACTGCTGAAGATAAAATCGAAATTAAGGACGTAAGTAACATTACTCTGATTGGTGTAGGTGACGGCGCCCTGTTTGATGAACTTGGCATTCATATTCGCAATGCCTCTAACATCATTATTCAAAACGTACATGTACGAAATGTGAAGAAGTCCGGCTCTCCCACTTCTAACGGGGGAGACGCTATCGGCATGGAAAGCGATGTGTTTAATGTCTGGGTTGATCACGTTACGCTGGAAGCCAGCGGAGGTGAAAGCGACGGTTACGACGCCCTGTTTGATATGAAGGCTACCACTCAGTATGTCACCCTTTCATACAGCATACTGCGTAACTCTGGTCGCGGAGGACTCGTCGGCTCCAGTGACAGCGATGACACCAATGGCCCGGTCACCTTCCACCATAACTATTATTACAACATCGATTCTCGCACGCCATTACTGCGTCATGCCACTGCCCACGCATACAACAACCACTATTACAGCCTGAATTCATCAGGGATGAACCCACGCATTGGCGGACAAATTCGCGCCGACAACAACTATTTTGAAGATTCCAAAGATCCACTGGGTACCTTTTACACCAACGATATGGGCTACTGGCAAGTCAGCGGCAATATCTGGGATAACGTAACCTGGAGTGATGACGGCGACAAACTCCACCCCGCTGGGCCAGATCCTGTATCAACAACATCAATTAGCATTCCATATAGCTATAGCCTGGACGACGCCAGTTGCGTCCCAGGCATAGTGGCAGCAACAGCCGGTGCGGATACCAATATGGCGACATCTGACGGTAGTTGCAGCGTTATTAGTGATCCAGATGATGGTTCCGACGACAGCGATTCCGGTGATGATGGCAGTACAGGTGGAGATACAGGAGACAGCGGCAGCACGCCTACCGGCACAAACCTGGCCTTGAGCGCCAGTGCAGATGGTAGTTCTAAAGCCAGTGGTACCAGCTATGGTAATGTGAAAGACGGTGATATTACGACGTATTGGTCTCCCAGCAGTACCACAGGCACAATCAGTGTGAAAAATCTGAACACCACCATTAATGCCGTACGTATTGTTTCTATGAGTGGTAAAGAAGATGCCATCACCAGTTGGACGCTATTGAACTATGACACTGGCGCAACCCTGGCAAGCGGCAGCAGTGTGCCAGACCTGATTACTTTTGCTGATACCAACCTGGCCAAAGTCAGTTTTGTCATCAATGCGGCCAGTTCCACCCCACAAATTGCCGAGTTTGAGGTGTATTACGGCTATGAGTAATCAAAGGTAAACAACCTACGCAGGGCCAATAGGCCCTGCTCACCTCACAAAAACCATGATCAATATATGACCATCAATGTAAAGATTGGCAAAGACAATTGGCATCCGGAGAATTGAAGCTTACCCTCTGTTTTGTAAATAGTTATTCGTGTATTTTATCCTTTCTACACGATCATTTTTGCACTCTTGCAAAAGCTCAGGACGAGCAAACTCAGCCACGAATGAGTCATCTATCAACTAACAGGGAGTCGTTACATTGCACAGACAATGGAAACTGTTCATCTTCGTCTTAGCCATTCTTTCCTTTGGCACGTTAAATCACCAACTCATTGGCCGTTTTTTCGAGTCCACCGATACACATACAGCTCCTCAGAGCCCGTCCACAGACTCAACATCAGACATAACCTCTGGTGATCAATCAAGGTTGTCCGACGAACGCTTTGTTTCTAAAAAAGAGCGTTATATTAATGAGTTGAGCCGCCAGGCTAAAGCAGTAACGTTAGAAAAGAAACAAGCTACATCGTTGCCGTAACCGTTTGGCCGTCAGCAAAGAGCCTAATCAGGCCCTTTGCCGACAATGCCTTACTTAGGCGTAGTATTGCTGAATGAAATAGGGTTCTCGTTTAGCACGCGCACTTCCCGTTGCGGGAATGGGATCTCAATATTGTGCTCACGCAGGGTTTCAAACACGATCAGCAGCAAATCGCCGCCCACACGGTTTTTGCCGTCATCTACCCCGTCCATCCAAAATTCGACAAACATATTCACGCCTGAATCACCGAAACTGTCGATTTCGCAATCCGGACGTTCTTCAAATGGCACATCGTCACCACTGATGACTTGCGGATGAGTCGCTACCGCTTCTTTGACAATTTCGACCATGGCACGAATGTCAGTCTTGTATGCCACTGAAAAATCGATGCGATAGCGCTGTTTCGGATCTTTGTGAGTCCAGTTAATCAGTAAGCCATTAATAAACTTCTCATTCGGCACCAGAATGTCTTTACCGTCATAGGTTTCCAGTACCGCATAACGCATCTTAAATTCGCGCACAAAACCTTTGCTGCCATCTTCAAGCTCAACGTAATCACCTACGGTAAGAGAGCGGTCAATAAGGATGATGATACCGGAGATAAAATTAGACGCGATGGACTGTAAACCTAAGCCCAAACCCACGCCCACAGCACCACCAAATACCGCCAGCGCCGTCAGATTGATGCCCATAATGTTAAGCAGTAACAGGAAGGCGATACAGAACAGCGCGACTTCAAACAGTTTGGCAAACACTTCTTTGGTGGTGATATCCAGGGTTTTGTGACTGCGAATAAGATCCTGACCCACCGCATTTGAGGCCCGTCCTAGCCAGAATAGCAACGCGCCAAATACCAGTACCCTGCTGACGCCATACGCGGAAATATCAACGTTGCCGATGTTAATCGACATGGCTTCCAGGGCAATTACGACCTGAGGTAACACGCCAATCAAATGAAGGAACACAATCGGCAGGCCAATCCAGCGCATAAAGTTAGCCACCGAATGACTGGCAACAAACCCGCGAATACAGGAATTAAGGAAAATAAGCACCGCCACCACTAGCGCAATCTCCAGCAACCAGGCATGAAACTGATACTGTTTCCCCAGCACAGAAGTTAGCTTAAGTACTGTAATGGTGAGAATCGGGAAAAAGGTCTCGCCTAATTTAAAACTCAGACGCTGAATCCCATGGGCGCCCTCCCCCGGTTCTTCGCGGGTAAAGCGAAATTTTGAGCGTAGCTGCTGTGATACCACGTAAGTAAGCAGGTAAATTAGTACCATGGCGCTGATTTGCAGCAAAAATTCCATGCTCATTACTGCCTGTTCAGCTAAGGCAAAATAGTGTTTTGCCTGCGCGATCAGGCCATCAAAATTGATCATAGTAAAAACTCATACGTCAAAAGTCGGAACAACAACGTTTGCAAAATTTTAGCTGCTTTGTAGCCATAAATGACTAATGGGTAAAGGAAATTTGCATAAATTTCAAAATAGACGCCTAAATAACAACAAAAGGCACCTAAGGTGCCTGTAATCTTATAACAATAAATCCTCGTGACTAGGCCGGCACTGGCTCAAGCAATACAGATTTAAGCTTGCTAATATCCGCCTCGCTTAACCCAAGAAAGTCATGCACATACGCATCAAAACTGCCGTAATCTTTGTCTATTTCAGCAAAGGCGGCTTCCAGCCAGGGCTTTTCCACGCTGCCCATCAAACGCACTAATTCAGATGCGACTTGTTTGTTTTCCATTACCCAGTAAAGGGCGTAGGTAATTTCATATTTGTAACTTTGTTCCTGAGCTTTATTACTGAGCAGATAATCCTGATAAATGGTGTCCATCGGCACGCCCAAAATGCGCAGCAAAATTGCGGCGGCAAAACCCGTGCGATCTTTTCCCGCGGTACAGTGCCACACCACTGGCTTGCCATCCGCTGCAATAATCGACTGAATAAACTCACGAAAGGCCACCGCCTGCTCACCGCTGACCATACGGCGGTTAATATCCAGCATAAAATCATTTACATTGAACTGACTCAGTAACTCCGCCAGTTCAAAGTTTTTCGCCTTCTCTTTAAAAGATTCCATTGCCTTACGCTGTTCAGGATCAGTCACCGAACTAAAGGGCAACTCCTTTACATTAAACCTATGATTGGCTGGCAAACGATCAGGCTCATCGGCGCGCTCATCATCGCCACGAAAATCAATCAGCTCATACAAGCCCAGTGTTTGCATGCGCGCTAAATCCTCGTCGCTGGCATCCACCAGCTTGGCCGTGCGATACAACACGCCCCACTTCACCTGCTGATTATCTGCGGTGCGATAACCGCCTAAATCGCGAAAATTATGGATCTCGTCGAAATTGAGAAAACGGTGCTCGGCAGGGTTCACCGAGTCTTTTGGCAACACAAACTCATCGCCACTAAAAGCCCACACAGAGGCCGCAACCACCGCCGCCAGTGCGGGGATATAAGATTTCTTCAACATCATACAAGGCTCTTATTGTTGGTTATTTTGCAATGCTTATCACAACAATACATCGTTACAGATGTAAATTTCAAATTCATTACAGGTAAGGCTTTTTTGCGAATGTTTATGATGATGCATGTAAATGCCAGCTAACGTTCAAACTTAAGTAACGGGGACTAGAAAAATAAAGGCTGCCGTGATTGCCACTATGTTTATTCGTGTAAACAATCAAATTTGCTGATGAATACACTGATTATGAGTCGAATATAAACGTACATTGGAGGCTGATTTAACCAAAGTCTAACCAGCTTAACTTGATGCGGACGCTTCCGTATCTGCATCTGGCACAGGTGTTTTTTCGGTGATGCCCTGATCGGTTTTGGCGGCTTCGTCGATGGATTTCAGCTTTTGTTTGAGTTGGTCAATTTGGGCTTTAAGGTCGGATTTCTGGTCTTTATCTGCATCGCCTAGTCTGGCCTCAAGGGCTTTAATTTCGTCACTGATTTCCTGGCGGGTTTTCTCTGCCGCCTCGGCGGCTTCGGCTTTATCAAAGGCAATATTCTCAGCGATGTTATCGTCTTTAGGTTTCTCGGCCTTGTGCCGCGCCTGGCTGGTTTTCTCTGGCAGTACTTTGGCATCATCGGCAATGCGGCGCTGATTCATAATGCTGGGGGACATAATTTCAATCTGCTGTTCGTGCAGGGTATCGAGAATTTTTTGATACAAATGCGAACGTGCGGTGATCAGGCGTTTTACCTCGGTTAACACACCCGATACCCGATAGGTAACCGAGAAATTTCCCAGCTCCAGAATATGCACAAACGGGTCTTCCAGTTCGCATTTTTCTGCGGCCTGTTTCAGCAAGGCTTCGGCCTCACCATGATGAACGTCGTACCCCAGCGATAGGGTGGCAGAAATGATGGTGCCGGAGCTTCGCACCGTGTTGACAGCCTGCGTGATCAGCAGAGTGTTGGGCAGTGAAATCAGCTCGCGGGATTCGGTCTGAATTTCCGTATCAAATAAGCCGCGCTCAGAAACGCGGCCAAAATGCTCCCCAACCCGAATAAAATCCCCGGTACGAAAGGGTTTGGTAATCCGTAGCAGAATTCCCGCCATCAGATTAGATACGACTGTGGTGGATGAAAACGCAATCAGGCCGGAAATCAGCAACCCGATCAGGCCGATAAGTTGGTTACGGGAACTCGCTTCAATCGGCAGGGAAAAAACCATGGCCAGCAAGCCGGCAATCGAAAATCCAAGCAAAATGATTTGGCGTGGAAACCGGGCTTCGTTACCCAACTCCCGTTTACGCCCGAGCAGTAACCAGTGCATGGCCCATAACACCAACACCACACAGGCCAGAGTAATGACTGGGATGGCAATATCCGTAAGCTGTTCCATTGTTCTCCGCGCTGAATCAGTGGCCTCAGCCACAGTGTAGTCGCTGTTTTCGCCTTACTCTCTGATTTTGCAAAGAAAACAATGAAATCTATAAGATCCGCTGCCAGTACCCTACGTCCACCCATCGACCATGTTTGAAGCCGACTTGCTCAAACTTGCCGACATAGGCAAACCCCAGGCGTTCGTGCAGGGCAATACTGGCGTCGTTTGGTAAAGCGATGCCACCAATCACAGCATGGATGTTTATGTGGTGAAGTTTTGCCAGCAGGGCCTGATACAGCGCGCTACCAACGCCCTTGCCTTGTGCATCAGGTGCCAAATACACACTCGATTCTACCGACTGGCGATAGGCCGCTCTGGCCTTCCAGGGCGTCGCATAGGCGTAACCCACGACTTCGCCCTGAACCTCACAGACGAAATAGGGTAATCCAGCTTGCTGCACATCCTGCATGCGCCCCTGCATCGTCGCGGCAGTGACGGCCTCGGTTTCAAAGGTGATACAAGTGTCGGTAATGTAAGGATTATAAATGCGGACGATTGCGGCAGCATCGTCGCTGTGGGCGTCTCGAATCAACATGGCCAAATCCGTTTTTGAAAAATGTTATAGCCCGATAGTATCAAAAACCTATCGGGCCGAAACCCGTCGAAGTGACCAAATGATACCCGCTTGAGCTACTGCACCAATGTCGTGCCCAACCAGCCAAACTCCACCGGGCTTTTGGTGAAAAACACCCTTACCGGCAGACTATTGACCATATTCAATAATCGCGCGCTATCGGCGGCAGTTAAAATCAGGGTTAGCTGTAACGGCTGCTCGGAAAAGTCGTACATGTTCATTTGATGCAATTTGCCATCATGGCCAAGCCCTTCCAGTCCACCAGTTAAGGTTGCCCCACTGAGGCCCATCTCTTGAGCCTGAAGTAAAATCCATTCCAGCAACGGGCGGCCTTCATACATATATGACTGCTGCGAGTAAAACGTTAACTGAAAACCTTGCATAGATGCTCTCCTCTGAGGGGTTATATGCTCCGATGACAGGGGCGATATTCCCCTGTCAATGCCGCGTTTAGTGGCGAACCACAGACTGGGTATCTACCTCGACGTGTACAGACATACCGACCTTTAAACGTGCCTGCTGGGCGCCGTTATCTTGCAGAGCGATGCGTACCGGTAAGCGCTGTACGATTTTGGTAAAGTTACCTGTGGCATTGTGTGCTGCCAGAGCAGAAAAACTGCTGCCAGTGGCAGGTGCAAACGAGACCACTTTGCCCGCAAAGATTTGGCCTGGCAGCGCATCGACACTCAAACTCACCGGCTGACCTTCTGCCATATTGGCAATCTGGGTTTCGCGGAAGTTGGCTTCTACATACAGGGCATCCATCGGCACGATAGTCAGCAATGACTCCCCCACTCTGACAAAATTGCCCTGTTGCACATGGCGTTGTGTCACCACACCGCTAATAGGCGCTGTCACCTTGGTATAAGACAGGTTCAGCTGAGCATCGGCTTCCTGAGCTTTGGCGGTTTCCATCTGGGCATTCGCCTGCTCTAATCGGGCCTGTAATACCCATAACTGCTCTTTAGCGGTTTCTAAAATGGCCTGATCCTTTTGTGTTTGGGCCTGCAGCGTATCCACCTGCGTTTGAGCAAGGTGGGCCTGATGTTCGGTACCCGACCCATCTTTATACATGCCCTGATAGCGAGTCAGATCGTACTGTGCCTGCGCCAGCTGGGTTTCATCCATTTTGAGGCTGGCCTGAGCCTGAGCAATCACACCCTTCTGCGCTTTTAGCTGTGCCTGCGTGTAACCGATAGCAGCATAGGCATTGATCACCGTCGCTTTTGCCTGCTTAAGTGCAATTTCCCAGGGCTGAGTATCCAGCACAGCAATCACCTCGCCCTGCTCTACATGCTGATAATCTTTTACCAACACCTGACTTACCTGACCGCCAATTTGCGGTGCAACCTGGGTCACATCGGCCTGCACAAAAGCATCTTCGGTCGTTTGAACCTGTGCTTCGCTTTCTGTGCCTGTGGCTAATTTGAATCCACCAACCACCGCCAGCAAGGCAATGGCAGCCAAACCCACGGGTAATACTTTCTTACTCATCTTTGTCCTACTTACTTTCTAAAACGGGTTTCTACCAGATAATCTGTTTATGCTTTTTCAACATTGCCCGGTAAATTAATCACCGGCGCAGGGATGCGTTTTAACGCCACCGCCAACGGCACCAGAAGCACAAATACCGCACCAAACACTCTGAAAATATCGGCGCTGGCCAGCACAGTAACCTGCTGAGCTAATACCTGGGTTAACTCGCCGGCATTCGGCATCTGCGCCAGCGAATCGGCCAGATACTGGCGATGCCAGGCACCTCTGTCCTGCATCAGGCCGGCGATAAGCGCACCACCACTGATGGTGCCCAGACAACGCAGGGTGTTGATCAGGCCAGAAACAAACGGCCCTTCCATTGGTGCAACCACGCCCGTCCCCAGAAACAACATGGGCACTATCGCCAGCGGCTGTCCCAGGGCCTGCATAGCCTGAATAAAATAAAACTGCTCCACGTTCCACTGACTGTCGATATTCGATGCCATAAAGCAGGCTGCGGCCATCAACAGCAGTCCAATTGCGAGCAAATAGCGCGCATCAACCCATTTACGATACAGCAGCATGGCCACCAGCGAGCCGAGCACAAATTGCGGCAGTGCTACAATCAGGCCGAGCGAGGTGAGCTGTTCCAGACGTAACCCCTGCACATGCTCCAGCGTCATCAAAGGCACGCCGACTGCGGCCGTCATAGCCACCAGCATTAATAGAAATACCGTAAAACCAACCCCTAAATTACGTCGCCCTAACAGCTGCAACTTCATAAATGGCGCGGGGTGAAACCACTCGCTAAGCAGGAATCCCAGCGTTAACAGGCCTCCGGCAAACAAGCAGCTCTGAATCATCGGGGAATGTAACCAGTCCAGTCGCACGCCCTGAGATATGCCCAGAGCCAGTAACATCAAACCTGGGATCCCCATGGCCATGCCGGTCCAGTTGGCTTGCTTCAGGCGCGGCAACGCCAGCGGTAATTTGGGGATGCCCCAGGCCACGCACACAGCCGCCAGACCACCAATCGGCAAAACTTCCCAGTACACCCAGCGCCAGTCCCCGCCACCGCTGGTAAAATGCGATGCAATCCACAGCGCGACATTGGGTGACAGCGTCGCCGTCATCGCATAAAGAGCCAAACCGTGTAAGCGAATCGGCGCAGGTAAAAAGCGCAGAGCGGCCATCATCAGGGTCGGGATCAACGCGCCGGAACAGATGCCCTGCAGTGTTCGAAGCAGCATCAAACCGTGCAGACTTTCCACAAACGGCAGTAGCAGCCCCAGCAGCATAGCTGAGCACAACATGGTCAGATGAAAACGGCGCAGGGAATAGGTGATCGCAAACCAGGAGGCAAAAGGCATCGCGACTAATTCGCCGGCGCTGTAGAGGCCATCCAGCCAGGCGCCCTGATCGATACCTATGCCCAAAATACCGCGTAAATCCACCAGCAGCAAACTGGGAATTCGGCTGTTCAGCCCCGACATCATCGCGGCTAACAAGATCCCAAACAGTCCCACGGCCAGACGGAAATTAAATTCCGGCTGCATGGCGGAATTGGCTGGCGCTGCACTCATAGGGCAACCTGTTCTGATTGTTCTGAGCTGGCGAGCAAGGGGGCCTGCCAGCCACCACCTAAGGCGCGGTATAAGCTCACCACGCTGATAGCTGAATCGGTAATGGCACGGTTCAGTACCGCCTGATGTTCAAGCACCCGCGCTTCGGCCCGCAATACGTCGAGCTTGCTGGCACTGCCATGCTGACTGGCATTTTCCACTGCCTGACGCACCTGCTGCTGCTTGCTAAACGCTTGTTCAATATGAGCAAAACGGCTTTGCTGATGCTGATAGTTGTTCAGAGTATTGCTGACTTCGCGCCAGGCGTTGAGCACAGTTTGCTGATACGCCAGCGCGGCCTGTTTCTGGCCAGCCTGAGTGAGCTCCAGCGTTTGGGTCAGGCGGCCACCGCTGAAAATCGGCAGGTGAAAACTGGGACCAAACGCGAACGTACGTGAATCCCAGCTACCCAAATCAGACAATGAAAAGGCTTCGGTGCCCAGTTCACCATGGATGCTGATACGCGGATAGAAATCCGCTTCAGCGGCTGCGGTGGTGGCAATGGCGGCCCGCAGCTTAGCATCGGCTACTAAAATATCCGGGCGACGGGCCAACACGTCAGAGGCGACACCTACTGCCAGCGTGGCAGGAACAGGTAATAATTCGGCATTGCTGCTGTCGATAGAGAGCTGATGTTCACCCGGACCTTTACCCAGCAGGAAATTCAGTTGATTTTCCAACTCAAGCTGATGTTGCTGCAAAGCAGGTAAACGCGACCGGGCCTGGTGCACCAGCACTTCTGCTGACGCTACATCGGCTGAAGACGCTTCACCGAAATGCTGCTGACTTTGTACCAATACGACCTGCTGTTCAGCATTGTCAATTTGTGCACGGGCGACCACAAGATCCGCATAAACCTGACGCAGTTGCAGATAGGTATTGGCCACCTGAGCCTGCACCGAGATTGTGACTCCTGCCGCGGTGTACTGGCTGGCCTGCCAGTTGGCCTTGGCTGCATCGTTCTGATGAGCCAGATACCCCCATAAATCCAACTCCCAGGAAGCTCCCAGCCCAGTCTGCCAGTTATTAAAAGGTGTCGAAGGTGCCCCTAACAGCGCCAGTGGCGAATTCTGGCTTATGGCTTCACGTCGGTAATCGGTACGAAACTCCAGTTGTGGCTGCTCTTCTGCACGCACTATGCCGTAACGTGCCGCCGCCATTTCAATGGCAGCAGCCGACTGACCCAGCTCAAGGTTCTGATTCACCGCCAGTTGTTCCAGCTGTTCCAGCACAGGATCGTGAAACACCTGCCACCAGTTGGCACTGTACGCCTGACGATCAAGTCCCTGACCGGATAATTCAACCCTGGCCTCAACCGCCGTCGAAGGCACAGACTGCTCTTTGCTTTGGGGCAAGTATGCACAGCCAGTCGCCATCATTACAGCCAGAACGCTCGGTACTACTAATAGCACTTGCTTAGGTTGAAAAGAAATAGGAAAACGTCGGTTGAACAAGCCATTCCTCCGAAAAATTAGGGGGTTAGATAAATTAAATGAATGTCTAGAGCAGATGATACTTCTGAAAACAGGTGTACTGTACCGTTCAGTACAGCTTGTGTCAAGATCCGGGATCGGATATACTTGGTTGAGATAACCAAAGGAAAGCCCTGTGACAGAGACAAACACTCGCCCGGATAAAAAAGCCGATCAGATTCTGGATGCCGCCGACGAGCTGTTTATGCAATACGGGTTTGATGCTGCCACCACAGATATGATCCAAAAACAGGCGGGTGTTTCCAAAGCCACTCTTTATGGCCGCTTTCCAAACAAAGAAAGTTTATTCAGTGCCGTAATAGAAAGGTCCTGTAAAAACCTGGCAGACACCATCCGCCATATCCATTCAGGTAAGGGCACACTGGAACAAAAACTAAGGGCTATTGGTGAAGCCTATTTAGGTGAAGTGTTATCGTCCCGCGGCCGTTCTTTGTATCGCACGGCGGTTGCCAATGCGCCTCGTTTTCCGGCACTGGCACACCTGTTTTATCAAGCCGGCCCAATGACACTGTCATCCTTGCTGGTAGAATTGCTAAGTACTGCCGTGGAAGAAGGAAAAATTGATGTCTCCATCACTGGCCTCGATGGCGCAGCCAGTCTGTTTCATGGATTGCTGCGTGGTGATATCCAGATTGAATTTCTGACCCACCCGGATGCCACTCCCTCGCAGGCGCAAATTGAGGCCTATGTGAACCGAGCGGTACAGATCTTTCTCAAGGCACTGTCCTGAAAAGCAGACAAAACAGCGGGCAAAGATTGTCAGTCACACACGCTCGTGTATTCTGCCGCTATTGGGCTCATCTAAATTCATGTTAATGCTCGCTTCTTCTTTTTATCAACGACTGAAAACTGCTGCTGCGTCAGCATTATTACTACCCTCATTATTACTTGTAAGCCTGTGGCTAACCTGGCAGTTACTGGCCCAGGTAAACTTTGCTTACTCAGTGGCATATACGCTGTTAGATATTGGCGATGTGATTGAATTTTATGGCCCAGACAACAAGTTCAAAGATAACTTTGCCCTGACAGACAAATCCCAGCATCTGCAACTGTTCGCGCAAATCGTCACTGCAATCCAAAATCAGGGGCAGGGATTAGCCGATATCCACTATACGCCAGAGGGTGGCTCGCCAGTTCCTTTGTTGCACCAGTCCGAAATCATTCACCTGCAGGATGTGGCCGATCTAATCAGCCACTTTAATCATGCGGCCGGCGCGGCGCTCTTAGTGTTAGTGCTGCTTATCGTCGTGAATTTGCGCTGGAAACTGCCGTTACCTAGTAACAAAAGCATACTCCGTTGCACCGCGGCCATGGGTGCTGTGGCAGCCGCCATGTTAGGCATGATTGGCCCCACCAATGTCTTTTACTGGCTCCACCAACAGATCTTCCCGCCTGGCCATCAGTGGTTTTTCTATTACGAAGATTCGCTGATGACTACCTTAATGAAGGCGCCGGATTTATTTGGCTTTATTGCCGCACTGTGGCTGGTGTTAACCTTGCTTAGTTTCAGCGTCGCCCTTGGGATTTGGCGACGCAGGCTTGCCAATTAAATTAGCTCTGCCGCTTTAAGGCTTAATATCTCTTTCACTTGCTGCCTCACCCAGCGTCGCAGCGGATCTTCCTGAGTACGCGGATGCCAGATTTGCTCTATGGTCACTTCCGGCAATTCGATGGGGGGCGGCTTACAGGTTAAATCACTGCAGAGCTGCACCGCATGGCGGGCCACGGGTTTTAAACAAGTGAGCAGCATATTGGTATGGCGGATCACATGGGGTAACACCAAAAAGCTCGATGCCCCGGATACCACATCCCTGCTTAAGCCCATATCCGTCAGTTTTCTGTCTACCACCCCATGTAAGTCACCACTCAGGGTAGTCACCACATGCTGAGAGGCAGTAAAGGTTTCTAAACTAAGGCCATCGGCACAGTCGGGATGGGATTTATCGTGCAATACCCAAAAGGCAAAATTCACTAACGACTGACGATAGAAGTGCTGCGGCAACTCCTTATAAAAACCGGCAATGGCCAGATCACAGTCCCCCTGTTCCAGCGCTTTCAGGGGCAACTGACCTGCGGTGTTACGGGTAACAATCTTCACTTTAGGTGCCTGCTGACGCACCCGCTCAATCAGCTCCGGCAGCAGCAGTAACTCGATAAAGTCAGTAGTAAAAATATGCACCACATCGGCTTTATTCAAAAAGTCCTGATTCTCAGATTGCTGGTAAAAGCTCTCTAAGGATTTGACTAAACAACAGACTTCTTTGGCCATCTGATCGGCTTTTGGCGTGGGCGTCAGCCCCCTGCCCGTGCGCACAAACAAGGCATCATCAAATTCGCCGCGCAGTTTATTCAGCTTGTGACTCAGCGCTGGCTGACTTAAATGCATTCGCGCCGAGGCTTTACTTAAATTGCGCTCTTCATACAGCACAGTGAATAAATACAGCAGATTAAAGTCTTTGCTTGCGATATTCATAATTTGGAACATTTAGATTCAAAAGATTCACTATTTTTAAGTAAACCTCATCCGTATAGTGTCGGTCAAGCCAAACGGAGCCACTTTTATGCCAACACTTAAACTCATCAGTTTCCCCATTTGCCCTTTCGTGCAAAAGGCCGCCCTGCTGCTGGCCACGCAAGGCCTGGCATACGAAATTGACTATATCGATCTGGCTAACAAACCAGACTGGTTCCTGGCCATTTCGCCGCTGGGGAAAGTGCCGGTACTGCTGGTTGACGATGTGCCGCTGTTCGAGTCTCAGGTCATTCTGGAGTACCTGGACGAACTCACCCAGGCTAACCTGCATCCGGCTGATAGCCTGCAAAAAGCCCAGCAAAGGGCCTTAATGGAGTTCAGCAGCAGTATGCTGATGAGCCAGTACGCCTTGCTGATGGCCAAAGAAGAAACAGAGATGCTGCATCATCTTCAGGTGTTGCAGCAGCAAATGATCTTTATGGAAACGCAGTTACTCAGCCGTGATTACCAGGCCAGAGAGTATTTTAATGGCAAAGCACTGCGCATGATTGATCTGGCCTTCGCACCTTTATTGCAACGTTTATCGTTTCTGATGCAGGGCTACTTACCGGCCTTGTTTCAGGCAACGCCTGCTCTGGCCGCCTGGACTAAACAGCTGCTGGCATTACCGGCCCTGTCAGATTCCGCTATCGCCGATCTGCAGCCACGCATTCATGCCTACAGTGCAGAAAGGCAAAGCTACCTGGCCAATCTTGGCCAGCCCTATTCACACCCGATTTAACAAGGTCTCACTATGCGATCATTGACGATTATTCTGACTCTGCTGACAGCCTTATCTGCGCTGCCCGCAATGGCAGCACAAAAAGTGCTGATTGTGCTTACCAGCCACAGTCAGCTGAGCAACACAGGTGAGCGCACCGGGTTTTGGCTGACAGAGCTAACGCATCCCTATTATGTGTTGAAAAAACAGGGCTTCGAGATTGATCTTGCCAGCATTCAGGGTGGCCCGGCGCCTGTCGATCCGCGCAGCCTGGCTGAGAACAATGCCGATACCGCCACCTTCCTGGCGGACACTGAATTGATGGCCAAAGTCTACACCACACTGCCTATCAGCGAGATCGACAGCCAGCAGTATCAGGCCGTGCTGTTCAGTGGTGGCCACGGCACCATGTGGGATTTTGCTGACAATCAGGACATTAACCGAATTGCCGCCGACATTTACCAACATAACGGTGTGGTGGCGGCAGTATGCCATGGCCCTGCTGCTTTGACGGGAATCACGCTAAATAACGGCCGTGCTTTAATCGAGGGAAAAAAGGTGACCGGCTTTACCAATGAAGAAGAAGCCATGATGAAGCTAACTGAGGTTGTGCCTTTTTTACTCCAGTCCCGTCTGGATGCCCTTGCGACATTTATCCCGGCCAAAGCCTGGAGCAACCATGTGGTTGTCGATGAGCGTCTGGTGACAGGGCAAAACCCCCAATCCGCCGAAGCCGTTGGCGAAAGTATGGCGAAGTTGCTGAGTCACAATTGATAGCCGCCTTTAATAGCCATATATCCAAACAAAATTAGCCTATTCGAATTTTGCTGCCGGCACGGCCGGCCTTAAAAACACAGGAACCCTATGACAGACCAAAGTACACCGGCATTATTTACGCCGTTTAGATTAAAAGACGTGACCTTACGTAACCGTATCGCCATTCCGCCTATGTGTCAGTACAGTGCTGAAAATGGCTATACCAACGACTGGCACCAGCATCACTACGCCAGTCTGGCCCGCGGTGGTGCTGGCTTAGTGATTGTTGAAGCCACAGGTGTAGCGCCAGAAGGCCGCATCAGCCCGGCCTGTTTAGGTCTGTGGGAAGATGGTCAGACCCAGGGTCTGGCGAATATTGCCAACTCCATTAAAGCAGCCGGTGCGGTGCCGGGTATTCAGTTAGCCCACGCAGGGCGTAAAGCCAGTGCCAATGTGCCCTGGGAAGGTGATGATCATATTGCCGCCGACGATCCCCGCGGCTGGCAGCCTATTGGCCCATCCCCTGTCGCCTTTGGTGCTCACCTGCCACGTGAACCAGAAGCCATGACCAAAGCCGATATCGAGCGGGTCAAACAGGATTTTGTGGCTGCCACCCGCCGCGCGGTTGCAGCAGGCTTTGAATGGCTGGAACTGCATTTTGCTCACGGCTATCTGGCCCAGAGTTTCTTTTCAACCCACGCCAACAAACGCACCGATGAATACGGCGGCGATCTGGCGAATCGCGCCCGTTTTCTGCTGGAAACCCTGGCCGCAGTCAAAACCGTTTGGCCTTCTAATCTGCCCCTGACCATTCGTTTTGGCATGATTGAATACGATGGACACGACGAACAAACCCTGGCGGATGCCATTCAGGTAGGTAAGTGGTTTAAAGAAGGCGGCGCCGATTTCATCAGCGTGACCGTGGGCTTTAATATCCCGGATGCACAAATCCCCTGGGGCCCGGCATTTTTGGCACCGCTGACGGAAAAAGTCCGCAATGAAGTAGGCTTACCCGTGGCCACAGCCTGGGGTATGGATAATCCACAGCGCGCTAACGACGCGGTTGCAACAGGCGAAATGGATCTGGTGATGGTGGGCCGTGCTTACCTCGCCAATCCACACTGGACCCTGTGCGCCGCCGAGGCTCTGCACCTGGATAATGCCACCTGGGTTCTCCCTGCGCCTTACGCCCACTGGCTCGCTCGCTACCGCCCGGCAAGCGCGGAATAACCTCGCCCTAAACTGAAAAGGCCGCAATCGCGGCCTTTTTCATGCCCCTCAGCCTTGGGCTAAACGCTTTAACGCGGCCTTAGCCTCTTCCACATACACAGAATCTTGAGGACGATTGTCGCTGACGGCAGCCTTATACCAGGCCTTGGCTTGCTGAGAGTCTTTACTCACGCCTATACCGTGTTCGTAAAAATACCCCAGCCGAACGATGGCATAGATCCGCGGGTATGGATTAATCGCCGACTCTTTTGGCGTTTTCGCGGCTTGCAGATACCAATGCATTGCCTGCCCGATATCTTTTTCTCGTCCCTGGCCCTGCTCAAATATCTTGCCCAGACTCTCTGCAGCACTGATGTCACCCGCCTGCGCCGCGACCTGATAATAGTCATATGCCTTGGCATAATTCACTGGTACACCCAGACCTTGCTGCTGAATCATGCCCAGATAGCGGTTGGCTTTAAACAAACCACTTTTTACCGCGTCTTCAAGCAAATCTGAGGCTTTCGTATAGTCCTGACTCACCCCTTTGCCGGATAAATACAGCAAAGCCAGATTAAACCCGGCCCTGGCATTGCCTTTGGCGTGGGCTTTGTCAAACCAGAGTGACGCCTGCTGATAATCCTTTTCCGATGGCTGCGAACGAATAAATTGCTCACCCAGTTGCAATTGTGCATCCGGATTACCTTTTTCGGCGGCTTGCACCAAGGCATCCAAGGTTTTCCAATGCACCTGCGTGTTGGCGTCGGTATTCGCCGTTGCCGGTGCCTGAGCATTTTGACTGTCACAACCCGCCATCATTACCAACAGCACCAGCCAAATAAGATTTTTACCCTGCATACATCCTCATTGAAGGTCATCCGCGCTAAACGCACTATTCTACCTGAAATCAGAAGGTGAGACGCAGTCCCGGATAACCAAGCCCGCATCCCCCTCATCACAGAAAAAACAATACAGCTAAGCCCTTGTTTGATAAAGTTTCTGCTTACTAGGACTGCCGCAAACCTGCAGGCGTTCACTTTCAAATAAATCAAAATAAAACAAGGAAACACATGAACGCCATTGTCATTGCTGTTGCCGTGGTGCTGGGCTTAAGCCTGCTGCGGGTCAATGTTGTGATTGCGCTTATTCTTGCCACCTTTACCGGCGGCTTGCTCGGTGGGTTGGATATGCAGCAAACCCTGGAAGCATTTAACAAAGGCCTGGGTAACGGCGCACCTGTCGCACTTTCATACGCTTTGTTAGGTGCGTTTGCCGTGGCGATATCCCGCTCGGGAGTGGCCAACTGGCTATCGTCCCATTTACTCAATAAAGTCAGCCGTTCAGAAGAAGCACAACACAAGCAACTGCTGCTGAAATGCCTGTTGCTCGGCACGCTGGTGATCATGGCGATTTGCTCGCAAAACGTATTACCCATCCATATTGCCTTTATTCCGCTGATCGTGCCGCCACTGCTGCTGGTGATGAACAAATTAAAGCTTGATCGCCGCGCAGTTGCCTGTGTGCTGACCTTTGGGTTGGTCACGCCTTACATGTTTATGCCGGTCGGGTTCGGCTCCATCTATTTAAAAGACATACTCCTGGCCAACCTGCACACCAGTGGCTTGCCGGAATCGGAGATCAATCTGATGCATGCCATGGCCCTGCCAGCCCTTGGCATGTTAGTCGGTTTGGTGATTGCGCTAGTGTTCAGCTATCGCAAACCACGCAGTTACGATATGGCCAAAACCGAAGCCGTTGAAGGCAAAGACGACGAACAACACAGCAAAGGCACCTTAGCCATTGCCGGCCTCGCCGTGGTCGTGGCTTTTATTCTGCAACTTTGGCTCGATTCTATGGTCCTTGGTGCTTTAGCAGGCTTTATCGTGTTTAGCACATCCGGCGTAGTGAAATGGAAAAAGGCCGATGATCTGTTTACCGAAGGCATGAAAATGATGGCCGCCATAGGCTTTATCATGATTGCCGCAGCGGGCTTTGCTGAAGTGATGCGTGAAACCGGTCAAATCAATGCGCTGGTAACGGATGTCAGCGACATTATTGGCAATAGCAAAGCCCTGGGTGCGCTGCTAATGCTGTTTGTCGGCCTGATAGTGACCATGGGCGTGGGTTCATCGTTTTCTACCGTGCCCATTATCGCCGCGATTTTTGTACCGCTGGCAATGCAACTGGGCTTTAGCCCGATGGCCATAGTCTGTCTGGTAGGTACAGCGGGGGCACTGGGGGATGCGGGTTCACCAGCGTCAGATTCCACCCTCGGCCCTACGGCGGGATTGAACGTAGATGGTCAGCACAACCATATCTGGGATTCTGTGGTGCCGACCTTTTTGCACTATAACCTGCCGTTACTGGCCTTCGGCTGGCTGGCGGCGATGGTGCTTTAACCTATCACTTCGTTCAGGGCTCAGCGTCACTCGCCTGGGTGACGCTGGCGCTCCAGATATTCAGGAATTCCCTCCGATAAGGCATCGTACATAGCCCGCACCCGTCTGGGCACCGGCCCGCGTTGAGGGCGATAAATATAGTAGGTCCAGGGGTCGGGCTCAAAGGCCTCAAGCACCCGCTGCAACTTGCCCTGGGCTAACGGTTTGTCGGCTAAAAAGCTGGGGAGCTGACCAAAGGCCAGCCCGGCACACACGGCATGGCTTTCGGCAATGGCATCATCAAACATCATGCGCGAACAATGAATGGGCAGCTCCTGCCGGTCTTTAAAAAACCAGGGCCACTCGCGCCCGGTGGAAACATCCAGCACCCCTGACGTAGGAAACTGCGCCAGATTTCGCGGAGCTTTAGGCACACCTTTTTCAGCGATCAATTCAGGGGTAGCCACCACATAATATTGAATAGTACCAAGCTGGCGGGCGATAAAACGGTTGTCGCGGATCACACCAATACGCAATCCTATATCAATACGTTCTTTTACCACATCGGCATGCTGGTCACTTAAACGCAGGTTTACCCGAATCCCCGGATAGGCTTTGAGAATTTGGCTCAGCACAGGTGACACCACATTCTGGCCAAAGGCCATAGGTGCAGCAATGGTCACAGTACCATGAAAATCATCGCCATCCTGAGTATCTCGGGGGGTAAAGACATCATCCACCTGTTCAATTAACGGCCGCACCCTTGCCACCAGTTCTTCACCAAAATTGGTCAGTTGCATACGCCGGGTATTGCGGTGAAACAGCACTTCCCCTTGCAGAGCTTCGAGCTCTTGTACCGCGCGGGTAATGGCCTGAGGCGAGATCCCCAACATACCGGCGGCTTCTTTAAAGGTGTCGGATTCAGCGGCATGACAAAAAATGCGCAGTAATTCCAGTTTATTTTGCATCCAGTTAATTCCAGTTTATGGAATTGAGAAACTATAACAAATCCATTTATTGGAACCAACACCCTAACCATAATGGGGTTATCACCGCCACCTTGTGAGGAACAAGCATGACAGTTAATAACAATAAAAAGGTGTCAAACTTATCTGTATTTGTAGCGGACCTGGTGAAACCCTACCGCCAACTTGGCCAATAACGGTCAACGAAGCATAAATCAGATAAGGCAAATGACTGGCAGTATGCAACAGTGGTGTGACTCCCTTTAGCCTCACCATTGCTTTGCGTCAGTCATATGCAAGTGCCGGCAGTGGTTGCTCGTTACCTGCCCGTAGTTGAGCAACCACTGCCCGGTACTTCTTTCGAATACTTTCCTGTACCCTGAATATCGGCCTGTTGTGAAAAGTGTTAGGCTTTAAGGCAATGATATTTGGATATTTGTCCCGTGAAAAAGCCCAGTGATTTGCGCCAGCTCGATCTTAATCTGCTGAAAACCTTTGCCGTGCTGATGGAAGAGCAGAACGTCTCCCGCGCAGCTGAGCGCCTGGCTGTTACCCAGCCTGCCGTCAGTGGCATGCTCACCCGCTTGCGCGATAGCTTTAATGATCCTTTGTTTGTGCGCGCCCAGCATGGCGTAATTCCCACCAAGCGTGCCGAAGAACTGGCACAGCCGATTAAGCATATTTTGCGGGAACTGGAGCAGTTGATACAGCCGCCGGAATTTGATCCCGCCACTTCAGCCCTCACGATCACTCTGGCAGGGACCGACTATTCCCTCTCAACTATCATAGTGCCGCTGCTGGCGCGCCTGCAGCATCGGGCTCCGTATATACGCATTGCCACCCATTTTATTCAGGATGATAAAATCCCGCAGCAAATGGAACAGGGCAGTATCGACATTGCCTTTATGACTCCAGAGACGGCGCCTGCGGATCTGCGCGGTAAAACCCTGTTTGAAGAAACTTACGTCTGCGCGTTAAGTAAAAACCATCCACTGGCACAACAAAGTGCGATTACGCTGGAGCAGTTTTGTCACGCTGAACATGCCATCGTCTCTTATCTGGGCGGGGCATTTAGTGGGGTCACTGACACTGTATTAGCCCAGCTTGGGAAACAGCGCCGCGTCACCACCTCTGTGCCCAGCTTTCTGATTTTGCTTGATATTCTGCGTAGCAGTGAATTACTGGCGGTAGTGCCATCACGTCTGGTGGCAGATGCGCATGGCTTAACGACCCTGGCGCTGCCGTTTAGTGTGCCTGGCTTTAGTAAGTACATGGTCTGGCACGAACGTACTCATACTCACCCTGCCTACCAGTGGCTGCGGGAGCAAATTCAGGCCTGTGTATTCGCTGAGACCTGACGCCAGCAGATAACGGTATGCTGGCAGATATGTCCTTGGCTTATCGCCCTTATTAGCAGTAACGATTGGCCGCGCTTCGGCTGCATTCTTATCCTAGCCACCTTGATTGTTACCCAAGGTGAATAACGTATGACTGAAATCCAATGGCCTGCGGGCTTTGTGCCTGGCTTTACTGATAATTACTGCTCTAACGAAGTGATTGTGAGCGGTTTAACCACAGCTGATATCTGGCCACTGCTGGTCACGCCAGCGCTGTGGCCGAGCTATTATAAAAATTCCGCTAATCCAAAGTTCTATGACGACAAGGGCCCTCAGCTGGCAATGGCTGATCGCTTTTATTTCGAGACCTTTGGCTTTCCGGTGGAGGCAAAAGTGGTCGAACTTATCGCCCCCGTTAACGGTCAGCCTGCCCGGGTGGCCTGGCATGGCTGGGTGGGTGAAGAAAATTCAGCCGAACGTTTAGATGTGCATCACGCCTGGATTGTTGAAGATCTCAGCCACAATCGTGTGCGCATCCTGACCCAGGAAACCCAAAACGGTGAACCGGCCAGGCAACTGGCCAGCACAGTGCCCAACCCTATGATCAACGGCCATCAGGAGTGGCTGGATGGACTGGTTGCAGCGGCACGCCGACAGCAAGCCTAACTGACTCATCACACAGGTGCAGCCATGCTGCGCCTCAGGCTGTTGACAATCTACTGCGCTCTAAATTTCGTTGTTAAAAACCTTTTCAAAATCCTCATTTACCCCGTGTAAACTCCGGTTTTTCAAAGGCTTTTGCCTAGAACTTTATTCGCTCGTGACGTTTGTAAACACCCTGCAGGGTAATAGGTCTTAAAAACAGGGACTTTATCATCGCTCTGAGGAGCAGCCATGCTGTGCCTGCGCCTGAGCCTGTACCCGATACTCTTCCCTTTCTTTATGCTAAACAAAGGGATATAACCTCTACCCCAGGCCAGAGATGGCCGTTATTTTTCCATCAAGTTAGCCGCAGGCGGTAAGAGGTAGTTATGGCAAACATCATTTTATCCGGATTTATTCTGGTGCCCGAGGCAGACCTGGACATTGTGACCTTGGCTCTGCTCGAGCACACCCGTCTCACGCGCCAAGAGCCAGGCTGCATTTGCTTTGAGGTGAAACCTAACCAAGACAATCCCCTGCGCTTTGATGTGTATGAAGAGTTTGTCGATCAGGCGGCGTTTGACCTGCATCAGCAACGGGTAAAAGCGTCACACTGGGGCACAGTGACGGTAAACGTCAGCCGCCATTACCAGATAACGAGTAATCCCGACTGAGCTACGCGGCTCAAATCAAACCAGCATTTAATCGCTATTCAATAGCGCGTTTAGGGTCGCCACCAGGGTGCGATAACGGGCTGGCCATTCGCGATCTTTACGCCACACCAGATACAGGGTTTCCTGCACCGGTTTCTCCAGCGGCCACACAGTAAGCGCCTCTTTGTCTGTAAAGCTGGTGATGGCACTTTGCGGCAGCACAGTGAACCCAAAGCCTTTGGCCACCGGCAAGAGTATCTGATGAATTTGGTTTACATAACCTGACGTGGGTAACGTCTGTACCGACAGTTTCTGCAGTTCGCTCTGCTGGCTGTGTTTTAGATACAGGCCCAAATAATGATCCACATCCGGATGGCGAATTAAGCCCAGCCGTTTCAGCGCAGTTGAGAGCGTTTCCCCTGCCTCTGTTGTCTGTTTTGGCAACACCAAAGACAGTGTTTCGGCACCGATAATCTGGCTATCAAATAACAAGGGATCGGGCTGTTGGGTGACTATGCCCATCTCCAGCTTTCCTGCCTTAATCTCAGTTAAAATGCGCTGATTGGGCGAGGCCTCCAGACTGATCACCAACTGCGGATGCTGACGCTGCAATTCCAACAGCGGCGCATAGAGCAAGGTGGCAAGCGCGCCGGAACAGGCCAGCTCACATTGTCCGGCATAAGGGTCATCCTGTCCTAACTGGGCCAGCATGGCCTGTTCCTGCTGCTGCAAACGACAGACATACGCGTAAAGCTGGCTGCCCTGAGGGGTAAGCTCGAAGGTCTTTTTCATCCGTTTTAATAGCGGATAACCACAAGCGCTTTCAAGTTTTTGCACATGCTGGCTGACACCGGGCTGAGTCATAAACAGCTTGTCGGCGGTATGGGTAAAATGACCGGTTTCCACCAGAGTTTTAAAGGTTTGCAGCCAGACAGGATTGAGCATTCATAACGCCAAATTATCAAAATAAGAAATAATGATAATTTATCATCTCACAAAAACCTACCTAGACTAGCGGCAGTTTCATCACAGAGGAAAACAGCATGAGCCTGCCAACCCCTTATCCACGTACCTTTTCCCATATCGGCATTTCTGTGCCCGATTTGGATGCTGCAGTAAAATTTTACACTGAAGTGCTGGGCTGGTATTTGATTATGACCCCCACAGAGATTGTCGAAGATAACAGCCCCATAGGTGAAATGTGTACCGATGTATTTGGTGCTGGCTGGGAAAGCTTCCGCATTGCCCACCTATCGACCGGCGATCGCATTGGCGTGGAAATTTTCCAGTTTAAAAACCAGCAAAACCCGGAAAACAACTTTGAATACTGGAAAACCGGCGTGTTCCACTTCTGCGTGCAGGACCCGGATGTAGAAGGCCTGGCAGAAAAAATTGTCGCGGCGGGCGGTAAAAAACGCATGCAGGCTCCCCGTTACTATTACCCGGGCGAGAAGCCTTATCGCATGATTTATATGGAAGATCCGTTTGGTAATATCCTCGAAATTTACAGCCACAGCTATGAGCTGACGTACTCAGCCGGGGCGTACTAAACCTCGGTTGTCGCACACTTCCAGAGGAGAATAATGCGACAGGGCAATGCTGCCCTGTCGGCTATTCATCCCAGAAGAACACCGCTTCCAGGGGCGTATCAAACAAGCGCGCTATCCGAAATGCGGTTTCCAGCGAAGGCGAATAACGCCGCTGCTCTATGGCTGCCACTGTCTGGCGGGTTACCCCCACGGCATCACCTAATTCAGACTGGGTCATGGGCCGCAATTCGCGTAATTCCCGCACTCGATTGGCTATCGGTAAGGCTTTACTCATGCCTGCCATACCATTCGGTTAAACACTAACGTCAGGCCATAATTGAGCAATTGCGCCAGCACCAGAGTCGCCAAAATACAATAAAACAACACATGAGCCTGCTGTAGCCACAAATAACCGAGCAAGGAAAGCACTACGCCGGCACTTTGCAGCGCGCCCGATATTCGCCCTGCTTTGGCGGCAATGGCGCGTTCACGTTCATCTACCTGAGCATTGGCCTCTTTTGGGCTGACGGCTGCCAACACAATGTGTCCCAATACCGATAAGATCACCAACAACAAGGTATAGCCTATAAGGTCCGGGAAATTAGGTGCTACCAGTGCCCCGCTAGCCACAGATGCGCTCAACACGGCTTTCGCATAAAGGGCCGACGCCAACAGTAGTACCAAGGCCATTAATCCAGCTGATTTTTCACGAAAAGACATATCTCCACTCTCCAATGTTAAAGATTATTAACACGAGAAGTTAGAGCAAGATGCGCGCAATGTCAAAAATTTTTAACTTTGGAGTCTGGAACATCAGACTGTGAAATAAAACAGTGTAAGAGCAACATCTTCGATGCCATCCCTGGCATCTGTGATTCAATTGCGGGTGGTTGACGCCAGTTTCACCAACACCTGGCTGTTAAGGTGTTCACGGGTGCCTTCGGCGGTCATGATCATTTTGTCCATGCCCATGTCAGGATGAATCTTTTTCATTGCATCGGTCGGGTCTGCCGGGCCGAGATCTTTCCACATGTCCACTGTGGTAAAGTTATATGGCATTTGGGAGCCTTCCGGCGCTAACAGGGTAAACAATTTCCAGCCACCGAGTTTGCCGTCATCAACCATCTTTTGATACACAGGCTGAAAATACTGCTTTTCCATTTCGACATACTTTTGCTCCTGTCCAGGCATGGCTTTCATCCAGTTGACTTTCATATACTGGTAATCTGCCATGCTGGTTTCTGCCACCGTCGCCCACAGGGTCGTTTCGACATTGTCACGGCTGGCCACAGTGCGCGCAAACTGCTTGTCAAAACCCTTCGGGTAAAGCTTGTCGATGGCAGCGCCAAACCCGGGACCGTTGCGCAATTGTGACGGACTGTAGACATCGACTGTGTAGTAATCGCATTTGGATTTATCGCCATAGACCACAGCATATAATCCCCACCAGACTTTGGTTTTGCTATCCACCATGGCCTGATGAATGGGCTGCCAGATATCCTTTTCGACCTGTTCATAATCGGCAGATTTTGACTTCATGCAATTCACTTCCACCAGAGGAAGTTGTTCCTGGGCCACTGCAGAGTTCAATAAAATGCTCAATCCCAACAGCAGTGGGAAGATACTAAAGATAGTTATTCTAGGCATGATGTTTACTCACTGTTACACACTCAATGTAAATAAGTGGATCAAGTGTAGACGGAATAATTACGTCCAAATCGGTTTCATCATTTTTTTCGAATTTTATCCGCAATTTTAGAGAATATAGCCACTCATTTGAGACTTTTAATTACCATTTATATCGATAACACAAGGTGATGCATCCCATTGAGTCAGCTTTACCTATTACTTACCCACCCAGGTACAATTTCGCGTAGACTAGGGCTTTCAGTGACATCACTTTCAGGGCGATAAGTTTGACCCAACGCATATCCATTTTTGTCGATGTACAAAACATCTACTACACCTGCCGTCAGGCGTTTTCCCAGCATTTTAATTATCAGGCGTTTTGGCAGCAGGTTACCCAAGGGCGCGAAGTGGTGCGCGCGGTAGCCTATGCCATCGACCGCGGCGACCCGGCTCAGCAAAATTTTCAGCGTATCCTGCAAGAGATTGGCTTTGAAGTTCGCTTAAAACCCTTTATTCAGCGCAGCGATGGCTCGGCTAAAGGCGACTGGGATGTGGGCATTACTATCGATCTACTGGATGCCGCACCGGTATCCGATGTGGTGGTACTGCTCTCCGGTGATGGCGACTTCGACTTAGCCTTAAAACGGGTAAAAAAGGATGGTGCCGAAGCCTGGGTATATGGCGCACCCGGCCTGACTGCTCTGTCTCTGATCCAGGCTGCGGATCGTTTTATCGAAATCGATTCATCTTTGCTACTGGAACGTAAAAAATAGCGCCCTTTTCCCAGTCGCTGGCCTCAGAGGCTGGGTCAGGTATACTTGCCACACTTTTACGTCAGCAAAAATGAAGCAGAAATAACCATGCAAGACGACATTCAGATTGAAGATGTTATCGAAGGCGATGGCCCGGCAGTCAAAAAAGGCGCGCTGATCACCGCCCATTATCGCGGCTGGCTGGCCGATGGCACTCAGTTCGATTCTTCTTACGACAAAGGCCGCCCCTTTCAGACGGTACTGAGCAAAACCAAAGTGATCCAGGGCTGGTTTTTCGGCCTGCAGGGCATGAAACAAGGCGGGAAACGCAAACTTACGGTACCTGCCCATTTAGCCTATGGCGAACGTCAGATTGGCGACATGATCCCGCCAAACTCCGATCTGACCTTTGAAATTGAATTACTCGAAGTATTAAATCGCGACGATTAACAGCGTTACTCGTTCACCTTTACCCCGTCACGCGATAAAGCGTGGCGGGCGATTCCAGTACCAGCGACGCTCGCCCCTGTTCCAGGCTCAAAAAGCAGTGCATCACTTTGCCTTTGCCGCGCAAATGATCATAGGCCGCAATGGCTTGTTTGGGGTTAGTCTCATACGCCAGCGAAAACTCCAGCATCTCCTGAGACTCCGCCAAAATCTCATAATTTGGCTGCAGCCAGTTAAGGGCACCTGCCAGCCAGCGGTCCTGATTTAAACGTGTCGCCAATGCTGCTAATCCTGACTCAGTCGCAATGGCCTTGCCCTCTGCAACAGATAAACGGCCTGACAACTGCTGAAAATCCAGCTGTTTAGTTAGCTCACTCACCCGCTGTAATAGCTGCGCGGTTTCCTGCAGCATGTAGCTGTCGATATTGGCCAGTTGCTGCTGTCTTTTTTGCGCCAAAACGGTTGTCGCACTTAGGCTGGGGAGCAGAGTGTCAAGTACCGGTGCACTGCCCATTTGCGAAGCTGAACGCTCAATGCGGAAAGTATGCTTGGGGGAAATTCGAATATGCTGATCTGAATGACGCGCGATTGTCTGCACCTGAGACTCCAATAAAAAATGACGCTTTGGAGTCGCTAATTCAATCTTTACGCCAATTAAAATTACTTTTTAAAATTCAATAGCTTAAATCATTTCCCAAGCATAACGCCGTAATTCCGGCGCCGCTATTTTAGTCAGCTTGCTGATTGCCCCACTGTTCGTAATGGATAGCCTGTTTAGGATCCCGACGTGACTGCCAGCCATAACGCTCCAGGTCAGGGGTTTGCTGAAACGCCTTCACATAACCTAAACAAAAATAACCAATGATCTCCAGATTCGCTGGTATCTTAAGAGCTTCACGCAAGACCTGATCATGTAAGATACTCACCCAGCCAACACCGATATTTTCAGCTCTGGCTGATAGCCACAGATTTTGCGCGGCGCACACGGCGCTATACAAATCCATTTCCGGTTTGATGGTTTTGCCCAGCACCACATTGCCGGTGCGCTGACGATCGCAGGTAATGCAAATGCCTAACGGCGCTTCTTCAATGCCTTCCAGTTTCAGTTGCTGATAGGCCTCTTTGCGTTCGCCATCAAACATGGCGGCCGATTCATCATTGGCCTGTTCAAAACCCTGCTTGATCGCCCTGCGGGTGTGAACATCTTTCACCACAATAAAATCCCAGGGCTGCATAAAACCGACACTGGGGGCGTGATGGGCTGCCAGTAAAATACGTTGCAACACCTCATCAGGAATAGCGTCGGGTAAAAACTCCCGCCTCACATCGCGACGCCCAAAGAGCACTTCGTAAAACCCTTCTCGCTGTTGTTGATTGATATGCATGTTACTTTCCACCCGTTTAGTCTCTGGGCATTATCCCGTCTCCTTGCGGTGGTGACGAGCATAACCCGAATATTCAGGTTTAACTGCGCAATAGATGTACAAGGCTATTTACCTATCCGTGCTCAAACACATCACCGACACGATAAATACCCTATAAAAATCAAGGTGAGCGCGATAGCATAGGCAAACCAGACCAAGGCCCAGGTTTACAACAAACTACACAGGTGAAGGACGATGAAACTCTATCAATATCATCATTGCCCCTATTGCGTGCGCGCAGACATGGTTGCCAATTACAAGCAAGTGCCCCACGAAAAGGTATATCTGCTCAATGACGATGAGCAAACCTGCTTTGGTCTTATCAACGCGAAAATGGTGCCGATTCTGCAGTTCGATGATGGCTCAGCCATGGGCGAAAGTCTGGATATCGTCGCTAAACTCGATGCAATGGGTAATAGCACCAGACCGATTTCACCTCAAATCTGGTCTGCATCGGTGTTAGCTCAGTTCGACGGTGTCGCTGCGGCGATTCGCTATCTGCTATTCCCACGTAACCTAAAACTGGGCTTACCTGAGTTTGCAACGCAATCTGCCTGTGACTATTTCCAGACTAAGAAAGAAAAACTGATGAATACCAGCTTTGACAAAGCCTGGAATGATACAGCGGTGCACCTAGCGCTGGTCAATGAAATGCTGGCATGTTTGCCGGAATTGCCCATCCAGTCCCACCTAAGCATGGATGATGTGCTGGTTTACCCGATGCTGCGAAACCTGAGCATGGTTAAAGACATAGCGTTTAAGGCCCAGACAACCGCTTATCTGACACACATAGCAACGTTAACCGAAACAGACCTTTACTTCGATAAAGCGATATAGCGTAGCATTCGCTGCGAGGCACGATGGTGCGTCTCGCAGCAAACTATTTCGCTTCCATCTCATCACCTCACCAGCTCATCATACATTGTCATTCTTGACTGTCTTGCTCAGCAGATAAATGGCAGGCTGGCTCTGTCATTCACCGCCGTAATCAGCCCCGACGCCCCTTGTTAATCTCATATTTGTAAAGAAAACCACCCCGCGCATGTAAAGAAAAGTAGCATCTTGTTAAAAAAATGTTGTGGAAATAATCAAATTACTCTAACGTAAATGAAAGCGCTTACATTTGTTTCAATGATGACTCAGGGATTCAACGTATGAGTATTAAACTAACAACCGCTTACCGGGTTTCGGCTCTGGTAGCGGCGATGGCCATTGCCGGTTGCGGTAGTGATGCCAAAACACAATCTGATTTTACTAAGGTCGACACTCAGGCCCCTGTCGATGACTGGGAACTGGTGTGGAGTGATGAATTCGATAGCGATGCCATCGATGAGGATAAATGGACATTTGAAGTGAACTGCGATGGCGGTGGTAATAACGAAAAACAATGCTACACCGACAGTGCAGATAATGCCTTTATCAGCGACGGTATGCTCAATCTTGTCGCCTTACCTGCCGAAGAAGGGGCAACTTTGCCCTACACTTCCGCACGTTTAAATACCCGCTACAAAGCCGATTTTAAATATGGTCGTATCGAAATGCGCGCCAAACTGCCATTTGGTCAGGGTGCATGGCCAGCATTTTGGATGATGCCAACCGACGAGGTATATGGCGGCTGGCCTCGCTCGGGTGAAATCGACATTATGGAAGCAGTAAACCTCAAAGTCGCCGACGAAGAAGGCAACCTCGAGAATCAGGTCTACGGCACCCTGCACTATGGTCAGGTCTATCCAGATAACGTTCACACTGGCAAAGCCTATGCGATGAGTGCCAATCCGGCGGATGATTTCCATACCTATGCGGTGGAATGGCAGGAAGGTGAAATTCGCTGGTACGTTGACGGTTATTTGTATGAAACCCAGCGTCAGTCGGAAGTGCGTTACAACAGTAAAGGAGAAGCGGCTGGCCTGGCCCATCGTGGCTGGTTTGCCGAGTACTACGATATTATTACCGGCGAACTCACCACCCACTGGGATGCTGCCCCCTTTGACCAGTCATTTTATCTCATCCTGAATCTGGCTGTAGGTGGCGACTGGCCTGAAAACGTTAATAATTTGGGCGTCAATGAAAGCGCTTTCACTGACGGGCAGAGCTATCAGATTGACTATGTACGTGTCTATCAGTGTGGCTCAGATCCGGACACCGGCAAAGGCTGTGAAACCGTACGTTCAGGCTACGACAGCCTTGATGATGCACTGGTGGAAGGCGAGGCACCGATACCCTCAGTATCATCTGGTGTCGCGGCCAGTCTGACTATCTTTGACAATGCCATTAATCCTAACTGGCCTGCATGGGACTGCTGTGGTGGCTCAACCCCAGGCCTGGTGACGGATGCCGATAAAGGCGAGGTAATGCAGTTTGTGGTAGGTGCAACTCCGACCGTTAACGGCTTTACCAGTCGCGAAGAATTCATTACGGATCCGGAAGGACAACCGTCGCCTTTCGATGCCTCAGGTATCCTCGAACAAGGCACCCTTAGTTTTGCCATGAAAGTCTCGTCCGCACCTAACGACACAAGCGCGGCCTGGCTATTAAAAGTAGAAAGTCAGGGCGCATCCAGCTATGCCGAACTAAACCTGACCGCCAGTAATGAAGGCGTCGCCCCGGTTACCGGTGAATGGCAAACCTATACATTCCCTGTGCAAACCCTGGCTGACGCAGGACTGGATGTCTCCGCCATTGATGTCGTGATGATTTTCCCGGCCTGGGGGGCGGGTGAAGGCGCAGAGTATCTGGTGGATGATCTTATCATCGCCCAGCCCTCGCCTGAGCTGATTGTATTTGAAGACGGTCAAAACCTCGACTGGCCTATGTGGGACTGCTGTGGTGGTTCAACGCCGACCGAGGAAATAGACGATGCCGAACACGGACTAACCGCAGAGTTCAGCATTGGCGCCTCCCCCACAGTAATGGGCTTTATCACCCGCACTGCCAATGGCGGCGGCGACACCCCCTTTGATGCCTCAGCGATAGCCGAAACCGGCGTGCTGCAGTTCGATATGAAACTGGTCAGCGCCCCTACAGATACCAGCGCCGCCTGGTTGCTGAAACTGGAAGCCAATGATGCCAGTACCTCAGCTGAGGTCTCTCTGAGCAGCAGCCAGGAAGGCTTGTCTCCGGTGGCGGGTGAATGGCAAACCTATACGTTCATGCTGTCAGACCTGGCCGATGCGGGTCTGGATTTGAGTGCCATTGACGTGATCATGGTATTCCCGGCCTGGGGTCAGGGAGAAGGTGCGACCTATCGCCTGGATAACGTCAAAATCTATGATGCCGGCCCTCGCTTAACCTTGTTCAAAGATGGCGAAAATAGCGATTGGCCAATGTGGGACTGCTGCGCTGGCTCGACGCCTGAAGTGGTTACCGACGATGCCAGTCACGGTGCTACCGCGGAATTTAGTATCGGTGCATCCGCTACGGTAATGGGCTTTATTACCCGCTCTGCCAACGGCGGCGGTGACAAGCCCTTTGATGCCAGTGCCATCGTCGAAACCGGTGTGCTGCGCTTTGATATGAAGGTTGTCAGTGCCCCCAACGATAGCAGTGCCCCTTGGTTGGTAAAACTGGAAGCCAACGACGCCAGCACTGCAGCAGAGGTCAACATTACCACCAGTGAAGAGGGCATCGCGCCAGTCACAGGTGAATGGCAAACCTATACCTTCAAACTGCAGGATTTGTATGACGCCGGCCTGGATGTCAGCGCCATCGACGTGGTCATGGTGTTCCCGGCATGGGGACAGGGTGAAGGCGCGGTCTATCGTATCGATAACGCAGAAATCGCCGCAGAGTAACCCGAAATTTTACAGGCTGAGGGGCAACACTGCCCCTTACAGGGAAAACAGATTACGAAAAGTAGGCAGTCATGAATACGAAAATATTTAAACAATCCCCGCTGGCCGCATCACTGGCGCTGTTACTTGGTTCCACCATCAGCGCACCACTTATGGCACAGCAAACCGACGTGCAGGCAGCACCAGCTGATGGCAGCGAAGTTGAAGTGATTCAAATACAGGGCATCCGCGGCAGCTTAATGCGCTCAATGGATCTGAAACGTGCATCTTATGGTGTGGTAGATGCCATCTCTGCCGAAGAGATGGGTAAGTTTCCAGACACTAACCTGGCAGAGTCATTGCAACGTATCACTGGCGTGTCCGTAAGCCGCTCAAACGGTGAAGGCAGCCAGATCACAGTACGCGGCTTTGGTCCTGACTTTAACCTGATCACCTTAAATGGCCGCCAGATGCCGGGCACGGGATTTACCCGTTCCTACAATCTGGAAAATTTGTCCTCGGAAGGCGTGCAAACCCTGGAATTGCATAAAACCGCCCGGGCCGAAAACCCCAGTGGCGGTCTCGGTGCTACGGTGAATATCATAACCACAAAACCCTTTACCAATCCGGGCCAGCACTTTTCGGTTTCCGGTAAAGGGATCCATGATACATCCGTTGAAGCAGGTAACAGGATCACCCCCGAACTTGCGGCGGTGTACAGCAATACCTTTGCCGATGATCGTATCGGGATAGCCTTATCAATATCTAGCCAGCGCAGGGATTTCCAGCGTCAGGAAGCCAACATTCAGGGCTGGCAGGCCAACGTTGCCCTGCCCGATTTGGATGCGTCTGAAGTGGTTGATAACCGTGCCGATCCGGACGGCAATTACTTCTTCCCGAAAGACATGAACTACAGCATCAGTGACCTGCAGCGTGAGCGCACTAATGGTCAGTTAACGCTGCAATTTAAACCTGTAGAGGGCGTTGTCGCCACCCTCGATTACACCGCATCCAAAGCTATCACGGGTGAAGAAACCGTCGGCTGGGGGATCTGGAACGAATACGGCGGTAACATTAACGCCTATGAACTGGATGAAAACGGCACCGCGGTGTACGCAGATATCAGCGGTAACGATGGCTCGTTCACTGCCAGTCGCACCACGACCGAAGTCAAAGCTCGGTCGTTAGGTGTAAACCTGAAGTGGGACATTACTGATAGCTGGCGGGTATCGCTGGATTACCATGATTCCAGCAATGAAACCGACAACGGAGCTGATGCCGGTTTAGGTAGCTCAGGCCAGGTCATTTTGGGTTCGCCTGAACTGATCACCAAAATCTATGATTATCGCAGTGGTGAAATTCCACATGCGGAAATCCTCTGGAACAACGGCACGAACGAGCTAACGCCAGGAGAAATCGACTCCAACTTCAGTCAGTTCACCCGCTCGCCGGGTAAATCCGAAATTCAGCAATTGCAGTTTGATGCCACCTGGATCAACTCAAGCTGGGATATTCCACTCGTCGATATACGCTTCGGCCTTGCCCGTACCGAGCAGAAAATGAGTGGCTACACCGCCTGGAGTGGATTGCGTGGTGGCGCAGGCTTTAACCCATCCTATACGCAAATCTTCCCCGACAGCATGTTTGTACGCCATGATACCAGTGGCTTGCTTGATGCCTTTGATGGTGGCGGTGCGGACCTAAGCCCCCATTACTATTACACCTTCGACTTCGACGAAGCGGTTGCCCGTCAACTGGCGTATATCACCGCAGATGCCGTTGGAACAGATAATGCCTATTCCATCGACCCATTCTACGATGGTATCGACAGCACCAGTCTGGTCGAGGAAAACACCAATGCGGCATATATTCAGTCTCAGTGGGAATTTGATATTGCGGGCTTTATGGTGCAACTGAATGCTGGTGTGCGCTACGAAGAAACCGAAGTGCCCAGTTCCGCCACAGTGCGTGCGCCGCTGGAAGTCAACTGGGTATCCGCGTCGGAGTGGATCACCACATACGACTCGGCCCAACCCGCCGATTTTACCGGTAAGTATGATTTGTTCCTGCCGATGTTCGATCTGAAAGTCGATGTTACCGACGATCTGGTCGCGCGTCTGTCCTGGGGCAAATCCATTACCCGTGCCCCACTGGGTATTTTGCAGGGCGGTCGTTCGTTCTCTGGCAGTCCTAAGCCAGGCTCACGCACAGTAAGCGAAGGCAACACCAGCTTGCTGCCATATGAGTCCACCAACCTGGATTTATCCCTGGAATATTATTACGACGAAAGCAGCTACGCCTCGATCGGTTACTTCCGTAAATCGGTAGAAAACTTTATTTCCACCGTACTTTCAGAAGAAACCTACGACGGCCTGCACGATGTGTATAACAGTCCGCGCTATTTGGCCGCCATCGAACAAATTGAAGGCCGCGGCGAGCAGGCCACCAGTTCTGCTATCTATGATCAAATGGTGGCCAATGGCGATGCTGATGCCAATGGCGTAATTCACCCCCTCAGCAGCGATCCACTGATTGTCTGGACCTTATCGAAACCGCGCAACATCAACGATACCAAAACCGTTGATGGCTTTGAGATAGCCTTACAACACGTATTTGGTGCGTCTGGTTTCGGCGTAGGGGCTAACGCCACCTTTGTCGATGGCGACAATATTTTCGATAACGAAAGTCTGGAAGTGCAAACGCCTCTGGTGGGTATCAGCGATTCGGCTAACTTCCAGGCCTTCTATGAAAAAGATGGCTTGTCGGTCAAAGTCACTTACGCCTGGCGCGACTCCTACCTGATAGGGGTCGGTCAGTCGCAAGGCTCGTCTGACGCCCCGCCTCAGTACGCCAAGGCATTTGGTCAGTGGGATATGAGCGTTAACTATGACATTGATGAGCATCTGACGGTGTTCTTTGAAGGCGTCAATCTTAATGATGAGACAGAGCAAGGCTACGGTCGTTATCAGGAACAATTTCTGTTCGCCCGCCAGTATGGCCCACGCTACACCCTGGGTGCCCGTCTCACCTTCTAATTCCATGGTAGTGTCTACCAGTCTTGTGCCAGTCAGCTTCGTCTGACTGGCCTTTTTCCCTTCCCCACTCAACAATTAACAATTTACGCTTATTAATTTTACCTAAATGTAATTATTTCAATGATTTAGATTGGTAAATTTATCGAAAATGGCCATTGGGTAATTGCCAGAACTTATTTCTAATGTGAGAATTAGTATGACAATTACAACAATCCTTTCGGGGATGCGATACAAGGAGTGGTCGTATGTTACGCAACCTTCGCATAGGTGCCAGATCAGCCCTGGCATTTGGAATTCTGGGCGTGTTGGTCTTAATCATTGGTTTAGTCTCGTTGTTCAGACTGAATTATCTCAACAGTGAAATCCGCACCATCGCCCAACATCGCTCACCCGCATTAGAAACTATTCTTACCATCCGCGCTGAATTTTTTAATTTTCGTCTGCAAAACGCCAATATCCTCGAAACTACCGGTAAACGCAGAGACGATTACAAAAAGCAGTTAGCCAACGCTGGCACCGCCCTTCAGGATGCGCTGGCGCGTATGCAGCAACTCGCCCACGCACAGCAGGCCAAATCTCTGCTTACCGAAATCACCGCAGGCATTGATGAATTTATTCGTTTGCAACAGCAACTGATGCAGTTGTTGGATAAGGGTGAAGAACAGAGCGTCATGGACTTGCAGGAAGGCCGAATGAAAGTACTGCGTGATGATCTGGCCAAACAAATTTCGGCGTTAGTTGCCTTTCAGCAACAACGTATTAACGACAGCGAAATCCAGGCTAATGACGTGTATCGCCAGTCACTTTGGTTAACCATTGGCATTCTGGTACTGACTATTACCCTGGTGGTGGTGTTTGCCTGGCGTTTTACCCGCAGCCTGACCAAACCCATGCAACGCGCATTACGCGTCGCCAATAGCATTGCGGCGGGCAACCTAAGTAATAATTTTGGTGATCGCGGCAGAGATGAAACCGCCAAACTGGTCAGCGCCCTGGCCTCGATGCAGGATAACTTGCGCCAAACGGTAAACATGATCCAGGCATCCTCAGGTCAGTTAGCCACGGCATCAGAAGAACTCAGTCTGGTGACACAGGACGCAAGCCAGCGCATCAGTGAACAAAGCGAACAACTCGAACATGGCAGCAGTGCGGTGTCTCAGCTAAGTGCGGCGATTGAAGAAGTGGCCTCAAATGCTGCGGCAACCTCTCACGATTCTTCTCAGGCCAATGATACCGCCAACAAAGGGCAACAGCAGGTTGAAGATACAATCACCATTATCAATGGCCTGGTGCAGGACCTGAAAACCACCTCGGATGGCGTTAACAATCTGGCTATCAATGTGAATTCCATCGTCAATGTGTTGGATGTGATCCGTGGCATTGCCGACCAAACCAACTTGCTAGCGTTAAATGCGGCGATTGAAGCCGCTCGTGCCGGTGAATCGGGACGAGGCTTTGCAGTGGTTGCTGATGAAGTGCGGGCCCTCGCCCATCGCACTCAGGAGTCCACCAAAGAAATCGAAGCCACCATCGACAAAGTACAACACGATACGCAATACACGGTAAACGCCATGCAAGGCAGTCAGTCACTGGCCCAGCAAAGCCTGGATAAAGCCAGTTTAGCAGGTGATGCTCTGCGTCAAATCACCCAGGCGGTAGCACGGATCAATCAGCAAAACATTGCCGTAGCGGCGTCATCTGAAGAACAATCGACGGTAGCAGGTGAAGTGGATAACAATCTGCGCGCTGTAAAACAACTGGGCGATGCAGTGATGGCGGGCGCTCAGCAAACCCACCATGCCAGTGATGAACTAGCCAAACTGGCTGATCAGCTGAATAACCTGACCAATCAGTTTAAAGTCGCCTAATCCCTTGAGGCAGAAGGTGGCGCCTGACGAAACGCGGGCCAAAAGCCTGCGTTTTTTCTCTCTTCTGCTCACTTACTCCATGAGCCAATCGATTCTGCCGCGGGTAGCGAAATCCTCAATACGTGCCTGCATTGGCGCTGACAGATAAGGTCTCAGGGTAGCAACAAAGCTCTGTGCCGAAGGCGTTGCTCCTGCCATCACACTAGCGTTAAAGGCCTTCCACACATCAAACAAGGTTTTATCGCTTGTGGCCAGCAGGTCCGCATTGATGGCGTTCATTAAGACTACACCGCAACTGTAGTGTAATTGCGAGTTGCGCTGGGAGGCTTGGGCATAATCATTGAAACCTTGCAGGCCTTGCCGACACCTTAATTTTGCCTGAACCAGCTTGTCACCGAAATAGCCTTTATCCGCCATTTGCCCTGCGAAAAATTCGGCGACACCTTCATGCACCCAGGCATCGGCAGGTATTTCAATTTGCGCGGCCTCGCGCTGAAACAAGTGCGCCACTTCATGGGCAAAAAACCAGTACACCGCCTGACTATCCAGCTGAGCAATGGCGGGCTTGCCGTACCAGTGCATAAATACCTGGCCAGGTAATACACCGCCCTGATGACCATAACGCCCGTCATCAGTATCGCTGTATGAGGCAAATAAGGTCGGTCGAAATGCCAGTTCACCCAGTTGGGCCGCAAATTTCGCCATCAGCTCAGGCAGTTTGGCTGCAATCAGTTGGCTTAATTCAGCAGGCAATTGCTGGTCGATAATGCTGACAAAATGACTATCGGCTATGGGGTTTGCTGTGCCCACATATACCGTCTGGCCACTGTCCGTATCTTCCCATCCAGCCGTTTCTTGATAACCTTTGCCGCTAACAATAATGCTTTCGTTAGCAGGTACCGAAAGCGTAAACGCCCAGGTTTGAGTTGCGCTATCACAAGCCTCGGCACAGGCAAAAAAGCGGCCCGAATGAAGCAGCATACCGCCATCGGAAAAGGGCGAAAATGGCGCATAGTCTTTGGGTAAGGGAATATAGGTAGGGGTTAAATGCAAGGAAACCGAGGTAAACGCCGCACCATCTGTACGTTCAATGTACTCCTGGCCATCGAAATATCTGACAACAAAGGCATCCGTAAACGGCTGCCAGCGACGTGTGCGAGAATCATCCGGACTGCGCGCAAACGCTAAACGCGTCACCGGCTTTTCTGCCGTATAAGTCACTGACCAGTGCTGCCCCGCATCTTTACTCAGTGCCGTTGTTACCTCGTTGGCCAGCGCCCGGCCCGCACACACCAGTAATAGCAGACTGATCACATATCCAAACTCTCTTCTTTGCATCACAACGCTCTTTCCTGAATACCAAACACTATCCTGCTGAAAAATCAGACAACTGGTCAAGGCTAAGAATGTTACAAAATTCGTAGGCTAATCAGTGGGCTAAAACACAATAGAAAGATAGAAAGCCTGGTGGAGTACAAAGAAATCTAACCGCCACAGAAGCGGAAAAAGCCTGTTTAGCTTAGATAAACAGGCTTAACTGAAAAGAGATACGGCTTAGGCCGGACGATAAATAGCACAGAGTTTGTTGCCATCCGGGTCACGCACATAGGCCAGATACATTTTGCCCATTGCTCCTTCGCGCATACCTGGCGGGTTTTCGATAGAAACGCCCCCCATTTCCAGGGCAAGCTCATGAAACTTATTTACTTGCTCTTCTGAGTCACAGGTAAATCCTATTGTGCCGCCATTTGCATAAGTGGCTGGCTCGCCATTTAATGGCTCTCCGACACCAAAGGCACTGCCATTATGACGGTAAAATACGCGCTTGATGCCTGTATCCGATTGAGTAAGAAACCCCTCTTTGGCGCCCAACACACCCAATACCGCATCGTAAAAGCGCTTAGACGCTTCGATATCATTTGAACCTACCATCACATGACTAAACATACTGTCTCCATAATCCGTGTTGTATAAGGGAAAATTCCAGCCCTACTCTACTCTCTATTGCCAGAATCTGAATGACGATTTATCGACAAAATTAGTAGGCTGGTCGAGGCATAGATGCGAGACACATTGACGATGTTTCAAATAACCATGTCAGGTCACTACCCTAATTCTTTTGTAACTCACTTTTCGTCAATCTAAGGATATCTTTATGCAAAACACTATAGTGACGACTGGATTTACTCGCTTTATCAAGAATCGCCAACAAGATTTTCTGGGCATTCTCTCGCTGATTTTGGGATTTCAGAAACCTGGCGTAGTAATAAGAAGCTTCTGGTCCAGAGTAGTAACTATGTAAAACCTCGAACTCATGAAATGCTGCAGATACCTGATTTAACTGTTCTAAAGTGCGCGCATAAAGTAAATGCGCATCCTGATTTTTATAGTCCGGATTAGATTCCATCACTTTGTCCAAATGAGCTTTGCTAGACGAATACTGCTCAAGCATAAATTCTGCATTGGCTAAGCCCACCAACAATTCAGGATCATTGGCATACATGCCGCTCAAAGACTTTTCGTAGAGTCGTTTCGCATCTTCATACAAACCTTTGTTAAAACACTCCTGCGCTAACCGCATAGAATTTTCGACGGTATCAGAGATGGAGTAATTTTCAGCAGCCTGATTGATGTTCCGATTTGGGTTTACGACATCCCGAAGCTTTCGCCCCGCAGCTCGTCCCGTTTTGCCATTAGAAAATTCAGGGAAAATCTCCACCACAAAATATGCGATAGAGCCCGCTAAAGGCAGCATCAGCACAATCCAAATCCACATTGTATTGCGGCCACTTTTAACGATATGCACGATAAACGCGACCTGAATGATAAGTGATAAAATAAATATCGGCATATTAATCTTTACTCCCTGCTACTTGTTCAAAGGCCAAGCACCTTAAACAATCCAATTCCTTTTTGGGGTTACGGTGAATATACGACCTGTTTCACCCACGCCAACCTATACTCTACTTAAGAGGCTGACTTTATTAAATAATTTATCCCTCTTCCAGTAAGGTTAAAGGATCAAAAGAAGGAAGCATGAATCGCTCAACAATCTCATCGGCCGTTTCAATAGTCGCAGAACGTGCGAATACCTCAATATAGTTGTCAGTATTCAAGATCAATATGACCACATAACAGCCATTATCACTTGGATAGACAACCTGAATAAAGCGCTGTCCATCACTTGCTTCTCGCGCATCGATGACAGGCGTAGACGTTAGCCATTTACGCTCTAGTGCCGGATAAGTAGCGTTAGACCATTCAATTAATGCAGCCTTGGCAAAAAGGGCTGCCGCTTCCTGATCAACCCAATCTGGCGGTTTTGCTGCGTATGTCACTGAACAATATAAAACGCCAAAAGCAGCCAATAGGTGTTTCATCAGGTACAAATATCTCATTCAGGATTTTCCTTACAGGATATAGCGCGCAAGGCACTCAGTAATTGCCGCTGCCCAGCCAAAACATAAGGCAATGAATACATAAAATTTGAAGGTCGAATCCAGATCCTCCCAGTAATTCCCTTTGAACAGAGACATCCAGTTAGGGGTGGTCAGATATTTAAACGTTTCGCCTAAGTCTTCGTACTTGTCGCCAAAAAACACTTTGGCAAAAATGCGATAAATGGGAAAGCTGAAAATTGCCACCATCAACAGAATGATGGGGTGATCTAAAAATGTCACAGTGCCCCTCTAATCAATACGCTTTTATTCATGTCTGCTCTGGCTTATCACTCACAGATAACAAATCACAGAATCTTGTTGATGCGTGTAGGCGCGACACTCGCCCTTACTATTGGGCCATGTTTCTATAATCTTATTTAACTTTGCCACCTGGCTGGAAAGCTGCTGCCTATCGTTAAATAGAAAACGATAAGACGTGTCTTTTACCGCCGCCTCTACCTCGCAAAATGAATTTTTACAGATGACATCAACAGATGATGCGTCAATTTGTTTGATCGTCCAGCGCGTAAGCTGAGTATCGAGTATTCCCTTCAACTCAGGCGCGAAATACATCGCCAAGGCAGCGATAACTAAAGGCGGAACATAATGCGTTAACGTTTTAATCATCCGTGATTCTCTTAAACATGTGTCGGTAAAATTAAGCGAAACTTGCTTCTGCAATGCAGTCTTAGGTCGATATGCGCGCTATATCCATAAGCGAACGAGTAATTAATCTACCTTCAGAGGTTCGGTTATAACGTCTAATTCCCACCGACTCAAGCAGAATAGTTCAGATTCTGACCACAAGGTTTTATTAGCGAATAAAGAGAAGAGATGAATTAAGTGAATACATAACCGCTGATGTTAAAGCGGCCCGGCTAATAGTCTTCTCTGGGCCAAACGAAGATTATTCCTTCGCAACTTTCACCGCGTAGGTGTGCACTGGGCCGTGCATATTGGAGCGGAACACCACCCATTTACCATCCGGGGTAAAGGTAACATTTGGCTCTAAACGGTAATCGTGCTGCTGCATGTTCACCAGCTTTTCTGCGCGCAGTACCGAGGGTTTGATGAGGCTGGCGCTGTCGCGGGCATGGATGCCAGCCACGTCTTTCACCGGATCATCACGAAACAGATAAATCCATTTGCCGTTTTGGGCGCGGGCCACCATTTCACTGTCGCCGCCGTCGCCGGCAAACAGCTTGCCGTCGCGCGAGACGTTAAAATGCACCGACCATTCGTCTCTATCCATATGTCGCCAGACGCGCTCCCCCGTCTTCAGGTTATAGCTGGCCAGCCAGAAATCCTGGCCTCTGGGTGTTTGTAGGTCATAGAAAATCTGCTCGCCATCAAAACCAAAAAACTCATGCCCGGCAATTTCCATGTTCATGCTGCGGGTATGAATTTTCCTAGGCTTAGTGCCCTTGGTATCTGTGGTCCAGATACGGTCTACCTTGTGCCAGGGGCCTTCGTGGGCAAACATGATTTGATTGGGGTCAACCGGAGAAAACTGCACATGGTTAAGCCAGTCGGTGGCCTGATGGATCACCTTACGCTCGCCGGTTTTCAGGTTGATGGTAAAGATTTCCATCGGAATGCCCATTTCCAGCCGCTCATCCATGCGCACTTCTTTGGCATCGGCAAAACTCAGGGGCTTTCCGTCCGGGCCTAACGCTTCGTATTTGGCTTCAAAGCGTTTATCCCGTGGACCGGTTTCGAGGTTATGGGCCTGCTCAGCATAAGCGCCAATCAGCAGGGTTTCATCGCTGTTGATGGAATGAATTTTACCGCCATCAATGGTGGCAACCTCACGCACCTTGCCGGTGTCCAGATTCACCGCCAGAATGTTGGTCGGTGCCTGCAATTCATTCGAAGGATAAACCGTATTGCCCTCATCATCCGGGGCGATTTGGGTCAGATACACATCGCGGCTTTTCTGGCCCACAAACAACACATTCATATCCGGATGGGAGTACAAACGCTTGACGCTGAAATCACGTAAATCCACCACAGCAACACCTTTGGGGCTGTCTAACGACAGCACCATTTTGTCACCCTCTGCGGTATAGGCATTCTGGTGAAAATACAGTGAGCGCGAGCCAGATTCTTCCGATAAGCGCACCACCAGGTGGCCGGTATCGGCATCCACCCAGCGCTTCGGAATCGGCTTGGCCGGGCTGTCGGCGAAGACAAAAGCACTGGTCAACAAACAAGTTAATGCTGCGCCCAAACGAATACATGCGGAATACGTCATACTACTTTCCTGTTAGTGTTTGCCTTTATGCCCTGCCAGCGCCACATCGGCACTGCCAACCTGCGCGGCATCATCGGCCTTTCCCACGCTGTTGTTCCCCCATAGCTGGTCGTATTTCCAGCCAGACAGGTCTTCCACTATTTCCTGATGCAATGGAGAAGTCGCACTGGTTTGCCCCTGTTTAAAACGGGCAATTTCCGCCATCAGTACTTCGTGGGTGTCTTTGTTCAAACGGAATTTGGTCGATACCCAAAAGCCCAGGGTTAACACCACCAGCGGGCCAATGGCCAGGGTCGCCACAATCGTTGTGATGGCATCGCCGCTCTGGCTGTCGGCGCCTGAGACAAAGCCACCGGCCTCCAGCACTATACCCACAAACATCACCGCAGCGGCCTGGGTGGCTTTACGGATAAAAGTCATGACCCCGGCAAAGCTGCCTTCGCGGCGACGGGCGGTGACGATTTCATCCACATCCGCCATATAGTTGTAGGTATTCCAGGGAATATAGTTCAAGGCACCTCGGCCAAAGCCTGCCAGAATCACCGCCCCTGCCAGCCAGGCATACACAAAGCCCTGACCGCTGAAAAACAGCGCCAGCAAAGTAATAATCCCAAGCATATAAAAGCCGATGGCCACGCGGTAACTTGGCGAGGGGCCAAAACGCATCACCATGGGGATAGCTATCGCCACAGCGACTAGCTGGGCAATGTAGGTTACCGCCATCATTTCAGACGCAATCACCACCGACCCGCCAATGGCGAACACCACAAAGTAAGTAAAAGCGGCGTTGAAAATATCCTGACTGATATAACCGCCCAGATACATGCCCAAATGCAGGCGGAAGGCGCGGATACGCAGGGTTGAAGTCAGGTTTAAAAACAAGGTTTTTAAGGTACCTGCCACACTCCAGTTGTCTTTACTGGTGCTGACTTCGGCCTCAGGCTGGGTTTCCCGCTCCCAGGTAAAGTTCCAGACAATAAACACCACCAGCATAAACACAGCGGAGAAAATCGCGCCCATGATCAGAAACGTAGAAGCCGATTCTTTACCGCCCACTATGCTCACGATCCAGCTCGGCAGAATGCCGGCGAAAATGGCCGAAATTTGTCCGGTTAAGATACGCGCCCCGGCCAGCTTGGCTTTCTTCTTATAGTCATCTGTCATCTCTGCGGCCAGGGTTTCATAGGGAATGATCACCGCCGCATAAACCAGTTCAAAGAACACATAAGTGACTAAATAGTACAGATAAGCCTGCCCGCTCACCCACATCAGGGCAAAGCTGGGCAGCAAAGGGATGGAGAACAACAGAAACACCCGACGGCGGCCAAAGCGCTGGCCGATACGGGTTTTGCCCAGCCCGTCGGAGATATGGCCGATTAACGGGCTGGCCACCGCATCCAGAATGCGGGCGATGGCAAAGATGGAGGCGGCCTGCACCGCCGATAAACCACAAAAGGTGGTATAGAAGAACAGGATCCATCCACTGATCACTGCCATCGAGCCTGCACCCAAAATGTCATTCAGACCGTAGGCTACGTAATTTACGGGTTTCAGTTCACGTCGAGTCATCACTTTGCTTCCCTATGCTGGGCAAAAGCCAAAAAAACAGACCTAGATGTAGCGGTTCATAAACTCCACCAGGACAAGAATGGCCATCGACTGACCATAGGGCATAGACGTCAGCGGGATATCGCGATACCCCTGCAAATCGTCAAACACAGGCGTACCGAACGACACCTGTTTCAACTCGCCGTCGTCGTCAATGTTTGCCAGCACGGCTTTCACCGCTTTTAAGCCAATTTCTTCGTAGTCTTTGCTCAGGTAGCCCTTACGCACGGCCTTTAAAATGCCGTAGGCAAAGCCCGCCGCCGCTGAGGCTTCGAGGTAAGAATCAGGATCGTCGAGCAGGGTGTGCCAGAGGCCACTTTCGTGCTGGGTGGCGCCCAGGGCTTTAACCTGCGCTTCGAGGGTTTCAATCAGGAACAAACGCAAGCCGTCGTGAGGCGGTAAATCCAGTAATTCGATAAATTCAGGAATGGCGATAGTGACCCAGCTGTTACCGCGGGCCCACAGGGCATCGGCAAAGTTATGACGACCATCAAAGGTCCAGCCGTGATACCACAGACCCGTTTTGCGATCCGCCAGGTACTTGATGTGCAGCATAAACTGGCGCTTGGCTTCTTCAACATACGCCGGGCGCTCCAGCAGCAAACCGATTTTGGCCAGCGGCATCACGCTCATCATTAGCGTGTCGTCCCACAACTGCTGGTAGTTCACCGAGTTGAAAACGATGTGCTGTAAGCCGTTTTCTTCGGTGCGTGGCATCTCGTTCATCACCCACTCGGCCCACACATCCAGATAAGGCAGGTAACTACGGTTGCCGGTGCGCTCCTGCATATACGCCAGGGTTAAAAACGGCGACATGGTGTTGACGTTTTTGGTTGGCGTGCCTTCGGCAAAACGGTCGGCGAACCATTTTTCAATGATCTCGCTGGCACTGTCGTCGCCGGTAATGTCCCAATATTTCATCAGACCGTAGAGGCCGATGCCGTGAGTCCACTCCCAGTCGTTCCAGCCTTTGGTATCGATCACCCGGCCATCTTCGAGACGCAGCAAAAATTCGCCACTGTCGTCGGTGATGTTGACCAGGTTGTTGATCAGCTTACTGATGCTGGTGCGCACGGTGGCATAATCGATGTCATACGCTTTCGCTGGCATAAAAAGTTCCTTGTGACTTACTGCTTAGATGAAGGTTGGCTGTGCTGCTGCGCCAGAGTGGTGACATCAGCACATTGTTCTTTTTGCGACTGCGCTGTTGCGGCAGTCGTTGGTACAGGCAGTTCAGTGCCTGCACCGAGATAAAATCGGGTATGAGGTGGCTGGTTGTACGCCACATTTTGCCAGGCCACGGCCGTGCGGTACTGGCGTTCCTGCATCAGGCTGGGCAGACGGTAATCGGTGCTTATAGGCGAGCTGTAAATCAGCAGCTGACGGCTATCTTCGCTGCGCCAAATCACTTCTTCGCGCCAGTCGCCAAAGATATCTGCCGACAGTACAGGGTTACCTTTGGTGCCGTTGTTTGAGGCAGCGCCATCCTGGCTGGCATCAAGCAGCAGATCCGACTGTTCCGTCTGGATATTCCATTTGGCAATGTGGGTGTGATCCAGCAGCTCGCGCAGCAGATCGCCGTCCCAGTAAATGGCGAAGTTCTTTTCTTTCGGGGCCTTGTCGCTGATTTGGGTGCCATCGGCGGCAATCAGGCCACCGACACTGCCCCAGTTTTCATTGCCGGGAAAACGGGGATCGATATCGATACTGACGCCACGGCCGACATCATGGCCCTGACCGGAGCGACTCCATAAAATCTCGCCGGTGGCGGCATCGTGCAGTTCCACTCCATGCTTGCCATAGGCTTTGGCATCTTCATGCACCATAAAGACTTCCATGCCCGGATGATTGGGGTCGATATCACTCATATGCAGGGCATCGCCGTGACCCAGTCCGGTGCTGTATAAAGCAGTGCCGTTATCATCTATAGCTGCCGCGCCGTAGATAATTTCATCGCGGCCATCGTTATCCACATCACCGACGGAAAGGCTATGAGCGCCCTGTCCAAATACGCGTTTATCGGTATCACTGCCCTGATTGCTGTCGAATACCCAGCGTGAGGTCAGCTTGCCATTGCGCCAGTCCCAGGCGGTAATCACGGCGCGGGTGTAGTAGCCACGACTCATGATAATGCTGGGGTGCTCTCCATCCAGCCAGGCAAGGCCAGCTAAAAAGCGGTCACTTCGATTACCATAGGTATCGCCCCACCCTGCTAAATCGCCCCGTGGCGGAATAAAATCTGTGGTAGCCAGCGCTGCGCCCGTCATGCCATCAAACACTGTCAGGTACTCAGGCCCGGATAAAATACGCCCCTGCTCATTGCGAAAATCCGCCTTGGGATCGCCAATAAACTGCCCCACACCATCCATGCTGCCATCGGCGGTTTTCATGGCGATTTCGGCCTTGCCGTCACCATCAAAATCGTAAGCAATAAACTGGGTGTAGTGGGCACCGGCGCGAATATTGGTGCCCAGGTTAATTCGCCACAGTTGTTTGCCTTCCTGGGTATAGGCATCCAGTAATACCGGGCCGGTATAACCGTTGTGGGAATTATCGTGGGAGTTACTCGGGTCCCATTTAAGCAGGATCTCATAGCGGCCATCGCCATCCAGATCGGCCACCGAGCCATCGTTGGCGCGGTAGGTGTAGGCTTCGCCGTTTACTTCACCATCGGCAGGTTTATTTAATGCCAGGCTCAAATAGGGTTTGGCCCAGGCGGTTACGGGCGTTGTAAGGCTGGCCATATCGCAGCCTGCCACGCCCAGCTGATAACTGTCCTGAGCATTTCCCGCTGGGTCGAGATTGAAAGTCGCCTGTCGGATTGGCTCAGGATTTATGCGCTTGCCGTTTTTATACAGGTCGAAGGCGATATCCGCCGCATCATCGCTGCGCAAACGCCAGCTGATGGCATTGCCCTGCGACGTTGGGATCACGACCACACCACGGTCCAAACCTTTCTCTGCAATCAAGGCTAACGTCTTGGATTGCATCGCACTATTTGGGTCCGAAGCTGCTGTCGGTGACACTCGGCTAGCTTCAACATCACCATCGGCACAGCCCGTCAAGATCAATGCAAGCACCCACAAAGGGGTTAGCTTGTGTAACCTTAAGGCTGCTGATCTTTTATCCTGACGGTGGCCCATAGAATCCTCGTTATAAATGGCTTAAATAAGCAATGATTGCTCTGAACTGCGGCTGTGTTAATCAATCGTTAATGACCCAAGATTAACACACATGAAACATTATGATTACATTTGATTGATAATATGGCGTTTCATATTTGAACTTTTAAGGCGATTTTCTCTGGCTCATCCAAAGAGAAAATCGCCGTATCCATGCCTGACTTCACTCTTGCTTAGTCATCCAGTACATCTGCTATCAACGCCAAATTCTGGATCGCTGCCAGCCCCCATTGGGCCGCATCATTGGTGGATATCCAGGTCACTTCATCAATGGGGTTAAGCACGTTCGGCCCGCTAACATGATGAGTATTCAGGTCTTCTTTTACGCTGCCGTGAAACTGAAACTCTTTCCATGCGCGTTTGGCCAGTGCTTTGTCTTCGGTTTGCTTGGCTGCATAGGCGGTCAGGCGTGAATGCCCTACTGTTAAGCTGTTGCCTTTCATGGCTTTACCCAGTTCCGCTTCCTGCTCTTTTTTGCTGGCACTGTAGAAACGGCCATAGCGCAGCCAGGCCTCTTTAAACTCAGGCACATCAATCAATTCAATCAATTCTGCGCAAATTTCAATCAAACCAAACACACTGCTAAGGTGGGATACCGATGGACCAAAATCTGGCGTCGGCAGCAAATAATGCTGCTTGCTGTCAAAGCCATAGCCACCATTGAAGAAGCCCTGAGGATGGCCACCAATCACGCGCATGGCATTTTCGAGGCGGTCGCGGTACTGCTTGTCACCCGTGCGCTCCCAGGCGGTCAGCCAGTTGGCCGCAGCCGAGCCAAAGTCGGTACCTACGCCAATTCCGGCATCACCAGGTAAGGTGCGAGTGCTGCCGAGTTTGCGCCCCGGCGCCAGGGTGGCGAGCATGGCATCGGCATTGATCACTTCATTGAGCACATCGCCGGTACGCGCATCCGCCGTCAGGTAATAATGGAAACGGCGATAGGCCGAGGTACTGATACGCAACTGCTTGGCACTGCAGCCCCAATGCTGCACATTGTGGCGCGATCCAAAGCCTTTAAAGCGTCCGGCATGGTAGATATCCACGTCACGGTTATGACGAGTCATGGCCTCAGCCAAACGGAAAGTGGTGGCATCGCCGCTGCGCAAAAATGCCAGCCACAACCACAGATCCGGCGATAATTCGGAGTTATCCCAGGCATAGCCACCGACGTCATAACGCCAGACATGGCGGTCGCCGTCATAGGTATGCATAATGTCGCCGTAATTCCAAAAGCCGTACCAGTGTCTTTGGTCAACCTGGCTGTGGTAATACTTGAGCTGAAAATCGAGTCGGTCTTCGATGGCGCGCTTCATTGGAGTGGAACGATCAGGCAAGGAAAACAGCGAACCAAATACACCACTTTTAACAAAATCTTCTGGTGCAGCCACCACCTGAGGTGGCAAACGAATGGCGTCAGCCATTTTCGCCGTGTCTTCGCGGCTAGGTGTGTTTGCCAGCACAAACAGGGTAAAGTCGCAGCTTCTGGCGACACCATGGGCATCACCAAACCCAGGTTCATAGTCTTCGTAGGTGATGTTCAGAGCATCCAGCTCGTCTTCGTAGGTTTCCTGGCCCAGACCATCGTGATAGAAACGTACGTCCATGGCGGGTGCTTCCGGCGACCAGAACCATAATGTGGTCTGGGCTAGATCACTGCCGGCATGGCGAATATCTACCTGTACCGGATGCAATTGCCAGAAATCACGCATACCGAATAACACGCCACCCGATACGCCGCCCACATAAGTCGCGCCGCAGGCACGATGGCCCTGATCTGAATCAATCCAGCCATGTCCGGCTTTGGTACGCTTTTTAATGCTAAAGCCGTTGGCGCTAAGTTGGGTCAGGCTGTAATCATTCCACACCGGAATCCAGTGCATACGGCTACTGACGCGCTCATCCCAGCTTTCAATTGGTGGTGTGGCAATACCCGCCACCTGGGCCTGGCGCACGGCTTCGCCCGGATCGCGGCGCAGGCCGGTAATACCCTGTGGCGACTCGCCCCAGACACCCTGTTCCTGACCGACAAAACGCACATGACGGTTATACAGCTCATCTGTCATGGCCACATCAAAGCGCAGGCCCAGCGCACGGATGAAATCCGTTTGCGCATCACCGTCAAAGACAAAACTATGGGTCAGGTTGACCGACTCGGCACCGGCATAAAACATCAAACGTAAGGTAAAAGGTAGCCATTTACGTCCACCATCACATAGGTGCTGGCCTTCCAGTTTCAGCACTGCTCGCACCGGGCCAGACTGCTCAATGGTGACCTTGTCGATTTGGCTGACAAAGGCTTCTTGTTTGGCTGGCTGCTCAGGATCATCCAGACGCATGCCCACCAGCACGGCATTTTGCGCCGTTACCCGACCACCGCGTTTTAAGGAATGGATAATATAGCGGCCCTGTTTATTTATCCGCGCCTGAATTACGCCGGTATCCACCTGCAGATACTCTCCCTTGTCTGCCACGCTCACGGGTTTGGCCGGGGCAACGGGTTTACCGGGTTGAATGCTAAAGCTTTCGCCCAGGGTGTAACCATCTGGCACAGCATGGGCGCTCCATTTAATGCTGCCATCTGGCCAGGTGGCGCTGACCCAGCTTTGCAGCGGCACAGCAGCGCCAGCGCTGTTAGTTAAGGTAAAGCGGGTATCGGCCTTATATTGGCCGCGAGGCCAGGGCTGGCCCCAGGTTGTGCCGCGAGTCAGGGCTGGCGAATCGCCCTCCAGCCAGCTTAATTTGCCTGCCGTGCGGTTAACCTTGTTAGACGAAAGGGTGTCAGCCATGGCACTGCTGGATAACGCAGCCGGCAGAGAAACAGATAAGGCTGCGGGAAGAGTGGAAGCAGCCAGCGTACCTTGTTTAAGAAAATCACGACGGTTCATAGCACCTCTTTTTTGTTGTTATTGCGCCGACCAATACAGAGAAGAGACCGGAATGCATATTGGCACTGCGCGTGAATTACCCGATTAAATCTACCTCATTTGTGTGCTTCGTGAATGAATTTGATTACATTTGATTCATATTTAAAACAATTTATTTACTTTGCGAACCTGAATGACAGTTTGATTGCTCAAAAGTGGCTTTCAGGTGAGGATGTGAAGCATCTGATTTGTAGCTGAATCTGTTTTAAGGAAATCCTATGTCCCACATTCGTTTCTGGCTGTTCGCCCTGAGCAGTTTGGTTTGTCTGCAGATACACGCCGAAGAGGTGCAGCCAGGCAAACTGCTGTATCAAAACGATTTCAGTTCAGCGACCGAGGTAGCAGACTGGATTATGGAAGGACCAGGTCAGCTGGAATTTAAGGATGGCTGGATGCAAATGTATTCGCCCGATCAGGCCATGCATCATGTGTTCTGGTGCCCGCAGGATTTTCCTGACAGCTTTGAAGCCCGCTGGGAAGCGCAGAATCAGGATGTTAATGCGGGACTGGTGATTATCTTTTTTGCCGCTAAAGGCGCGGCGGGCGAAGATATCTTTGATCCGGCGTTACCGCCAAGAGATGGCACCTTTACCCAGTACACTGAGGGTAAAATCAAAAGCTACCATATCTCCTACTACGCCAACGCGGCCCATAACCCCGACCGAGGCCACGCCAACTTACGTAAAAACAATACTTTTTCGCTGTTGCAGGAAGGTAAGGTAGGTATTCCGACTCAGTCCACCGCGCCCCATCAAATTCGTCTGCGTAAGGACAAGGCCCATATTCAATTGTGGGTGGATGACAGGCTGGTGATTGATTACACCGACAACACGCCCTTGGTGGCGGGAGTGAATACCGGCCCAGCCCTGTCAGACGGTAAAATTGGCTTTCGGCAGATGCAGTGGACCCGCTTTGCTTACCGTAATTTTAAGGTGTATGCGCTGGAGTGAATTAATCAAATATCGCTGTTGTAAACGGACATTAAAAGTAAGAGAAAATATTTTTAATATACTCAGATAATAGTGAGAATAAGGGCCAGTATTTTGACTGGCCCTTATCTAAGCTACGCTTTTATTCTTGCAACCAAAGATTCAAGTTCTCTTTCATTCAGCACACCAGATATCCTTTCCACGATCTCACCATCTTTATAAACGACAACAGTTGGAATACTGCGAATGCGGTGCATATTAGCAAGCTCAGCCTGGAGCACCACATCGACCTCGCCGAACATTGCTTGATCCCCTAACGCTTGTGCTGCATTTTTATACATGGGTTCCATCATCATGCATGGCGCACACCATGAAGCCCAGAAACGTAACAGTTTCACGCCTGGTTCATTAGTTACGGTAGTAAAATTATCAATTGTGATTGGTCTAACAGACATAATTACCTCTTAATATTTGAAATACTGCTTGCTCAGGCAACATCAGTAATGGATTGTTGTTCTATAGATTGAGTATGTTTTTTATCGAAATACCCACTTAGCAAAACCAATAAAATACTGAACGCAACCACCACTGCCGCAGCACTTCCGGTAGCGAGAAGACCATAATTGGCCACCACGATCCCACCTAACCAGGCGCCCAGGGCAATTCCAGCATTGAAGGCAGAAATGTTCATGCCAGAAGCGGCATCGACAGAGCGTGGCGCATGCTTTTCAGCTTGCTGCACAACATAAAGCTGAAGCACGGGAATACTGCCAAACGCCATGGCTCCCCACACCATAATGAGTGGCACCATTAAATAGGGATTAGCTGCGACAGGTTCGATTAGCGCCAAGATAACGGTCAGTACAGCGAACATCACTACCATCGCTTTAATTGCACCTTTGCTTCCCGCATATTTAGCGCAATAAATATTGCCTAGAGTCACCGCAGCTCCATAAAGAATTAACACCATACTGACTGTGCTAACCGAAAATCCGGTTACTTTTTGCAGAATTTCAGACAAATAAGTAAAGGCAATAAAGGCACCGCCGTAGCTTAAGCAGGTAATTAAAAACACAAGCATCATGCGCGGCACCAACACCACACTTAATTGTTGGTGTAGTTTTGCTGGCTCTGGACGCTCAATTTTTTTAGGCAGTAACATCCACTGAGCGATTGCAGAAGCTAGCCCTAATGCACTGATAAACAGGAAGGTAGCTCGCCATCCAAATAGGTCCGAGATAAAGGTTCCTAAAGGCACGCCGGACACTAACGCCACCGTTAGTCCCATGAACACCAGTGCAATGGCTTGCCCTGATTTTTCCTTACTGACTAAATTAGCAGCCAGGACCGTGGCCATAGAATAAAACACCCCCTGGACCATGCCAGCGAGTACACGACCAACCAACAACATGGGGTAACTGCTTGCTTGCCAGGCAATTAAATTAGCCGCAACAAAGGCGATCATTAACCCTACAGATAGCTTTCTGCGATCAATTCTTCCGGTAGCGGCAGTAAGCAAAGGTGCAGCCAAAGCCACACCAAGGGCGTACAAAGAAACAAGTTGACCCGCTGTTGGTATGTCGACACTCATGTCTCTGGCAATAGCGGGCAAAATACCTACCACAACAAATTCTGCCATACCAATGGCAAAAGAGGCTGCGGCAAGTGCGTATAAAGCAATTGGCATAATAGTAAAACTCACTTATAGAACGACTGATCTATAAATTAAAGGAGCGGAACAAACTTGTCAAACTTTTATGGAATGATTAATCTATAATATATGGTTTGGAGGAATGAATATGGCGAGAACTGGTCGTCCACGAGAGTTTGACCGCGAGAAAGCGATTGAAACGGCAATGAATACATTTTGGGAAAAAGGCTTCGAAACTACGTCTTTAGCGGATTTGCGTACTGTGCTGAACCTGTCATCAGCGAGTTTTTATGCTGCCTTTGGATCGAAGAAGGCGCTTTATGAAGAATGTTTAAAACGCTACACCGATACCTGTGGTGAAGTCACTTCGTACCTAGACGATGGCTCTAAATCTCCTAAGCAAGCGATTCAAAGCATGTTAAGACATACCGTAGCAGTGCAAACCTCTTCCACCTCGCCACAAGGATGTATGGCAGTGCTATCTGGAATGAACTGCTGTGACGACAATAAAGAGGTCGAAACGCTCACCTTCTCAGTTAGAAAACAAACCCGGGATGCTATTTTTCGCTGCGTAACACGCGGTATTGAACGAGGTGAATTAGCAGCTACAACTGATGCCGAAAGTTATACTCTGATGCTAGATAGCTTTGTTAAAGGCATTTCAATCCAAGCCAAAGATGGCGCAACTGAAGAACAACTTTTGGCTGCTGTTGATTATTTATTGATGAACTGGACTAGTCCAATGAATTAGTGACTAATTTATTGATGTTACCCGCGCACACTAGCGCGGGTAACATGATGGAAATTAAGAAATATTTGCAATGGCGTCAATTTTTACGCCCGCTTTTCTCGCTAGATTTCCAACAGTGCATATCTTATCTGCTGAAGCCACAAGTGTTTCAGCTTTAGCAATATCACTCTCGCTTGCGCCCTGAGGTAATACGACATTCGCCGTGTGGGTAATCGAGAAGTCTTCATCACCTGCGTTTGCTTCGGTATCAACACTCAAGCTAACGATATCCAACTTTTTGCCTTCAATCATTGCGGTAAGAGTTGAAATAAAACAGGTTGCCGTTGATGCCACAAATAACTCTTTCGGATTGGAGTCCGTTCCTTGGCCACCATATACCGATGGAATAGTGACGGTAGCACTGAAGTTGTCACTTTTGACTTCCCCTTTTCCGCTTTTTCCGCCGATCCAGGTTGACTGTAAATTAATGTTCATATCAATACTCCACATATATTTTAATCGCAGCAGTCATAGCACTGCGATAGTTCCACTGGAACTTATAGACTAATTGATCCATAATTATAGTGCAAGTATGAGAACCGATTCATCAGCACCGCTGATTCACCCTGGGAGTTAATAGGAATATGGAAAACATAGTCGCGTTTTGCCTGTTTGTAGGCATAGGCTCAACAATTGCCCTGGACATTTGGGTAACCCTTGTTAAAAAAATAACAGGCATACCTCCAACTGATTGGGGAGTGGTCGGGCGCTGGTTAAAGGCGTTTCCAAGCGGTCAGTTTGTGGTTGACAATAGCAACCCCAATCCACCTTCTATGTTAGAAAAAATCATTGGTTGGCTATTTCATTATGTCGTGGGTATCGCTTACGCCGCACTAATTATCATTATCTACGGCAGTGAATTTATCAGTGTCCCAACATTACTACCAACTATTGTCGTAGGCTTAATTCTTAGTACGTTCGCTGGACTGGCTATCTTGATGCCAGGCTTAGGCGGCGGTTTCTTTGGTCGCCTACTGCCTAATAAATTAGCCACTTACATTTATCTGATGATTGCTCATGGGATATTTGCCTTGGCCCAATACGGTTTGGCGATAATTTACTGATATGCAAGGCTTATCAAACTATAAAAGAACTGCTAAGCCAAAGGTCATTGTGGGGATGTCCGGCGGCGTAGATTCATCGGTAGCAGCTTACCTTTTACTTCAACAAGGCTTTCAGGTTGAAGGCCTTTTTATGAAAAACTGGGAAGAAGACGATACAGAAGAATACTGCTCTGCGGCTCAGGATCTCGCCGATGCTCAGGCAGTCTGTGACAAATTGGGAATTCACCTTCACGCGATAAATTTTTCAGCGGAATATTGGGATAACGTGTTTGAGCATTTCCTTAATGAATACAAAATTGGACGAACACCTAATCCGGATATTTTGTGCAATAAGGAAATCAAATTTAAGGCATTTTTGGAATATGCCTGCGAAGACTTACACGCTGATTATATTGCCACCGGGCACTACGTAAGAAAACGATTCCACGATAGTCATTGGCAATTATTGCGAGGGCTAGATAGCAACAAGGATCAAAGCTATTTTCTCTATGCTCTGTCCCAAGAACAAATTGCAAAGGCACTTTTTCCCGTAGGTGAATTGTCCAAACAAACGGTTCGGCATATTGCCGAAACCCAACAATTAGTAACGGCCAGGAAAAAGGATTCAACTGGAATTTGCTTTATTGGTGAAAGAAAATTTACCGACTTTATCGGGCAATTTTTACCTGCTAAGCCTGGCGAAATAGTCGACACCGATGGCAACGTTATTGGGCACCACCAAAGCTTAATGTTTCATACATTAGGGCAGCGTAAGGGGCTGGGCATTGGGGGACGAAACAATAGTTCAGACGAACCTTGGTATGTGGTGGATAAAGAAGTCAGCACTAACCGTTTGATTGTCGCCCAGGGAAAGAACCACCCGAAACTTTATACGCAGCATCTTACTGCCTCGAAAGTGAATTGGATTGGAGATTCACCTGACTCTCGCCTAAATCAACCTTTAACAGTGAAAACGAGATACCGACAACAAGATATTGCGGCAAAAATTACTTTGGTTAACAAAGACTCTATTTCAGTTGAGTTTGATTCCCCGGTTTCAGCGGTTACGCCTGGACAATCCGTTGTCATTTACAAAGGTGAAATATGTCTGGGCGGCGCAGTCATCGATTAACGACCGTCAACCTTACCACCCGCACCAAGCCACGCAGCATACCCACCGTCAATATGGGCAACAGAGTGAATGCCCATATTTTGCAATGCCAGGGTTGCTAAGGCAGAGCGCCAACCACTTTGACAAAACAAAATAATAGGTTCCGGCTTATCAAATACCGAATCAAAATACGGGCTATCGGGGTCAACTTTAAACTCTAGAACACCTCGAGGGATATGAATGGTTCCAGGAATACGTCCTCTCTGTTCAAGTTCAAATTGCTCGCGAATATCTACGAAAATTGCTGACGACGATATGTAAGCCTGTATAGCCTCATCAATGGTCAAGGTTCTGATCTGGTTATTAGCTTCAATCACTAATTGTTGTGAGTTTTTAATTAAAACCATAGATTAATTTGCTTCAGTAGTTTTTTGTAATGACTGTATAAATAATGATTTGAAGATAAAGTTTTCTGTGACTTCCCTATAAATACCAAAGTCTACTTTGATTTTCACTACTGACAAACTTCCGCTTTGAGCAGATGGCCTTATGTATCTTATTTCCGCTATTCGCACTTTTCGGTCATAAAGTAGATGTCGAATATCAGAGTTGGTCTAACTCAAATTCCAAAGCGGTCAGAACGAGTATAAGGAAGTACAAGTAATCTAACCCGTGCCCGATCTGTGGGTATGCATTATCAGTGACCTGTTCACTTGCGGCACTCGTTCAGACATGTGATTTTCTCTTTTCCTTGTTTTCTTTTAATCGTCTTTATTTTTCCTGCTTGCATCCCTCTTTTCCCGCGCATGCTTAGGGCCTGTTATTCCGGCTCATTTAAGTAGCCTTGAGACCAACTGATGCCTTACCACACCAACCCAATTCGTCAAAATGACCACTATTTAGCCAATTTATTAAAAACTCTTTCAAGCAGACCAAATGGATTTTCACACAAACCCAGAGAGACAGCATAACTCATTGATAAATAATGAAAATAAACTTTGGCATTGGCTTTGCTCTAGCTAAGTCACAGGTAACTGAGTTCATGTATCGAATGGAAGTCGTTGGGTAAGCAGCGTTCACTGAACTCAAAATACTGGCCTGAATAACGCACCAATACATGTAAAAAAGGATCTCATTATGAACAAATTAATCAATACTCTGGCTGTTATCACTTTGTCTGTTTCTGCTATGGGCGTTGCCAATGCCTCTCAACAACTGGTTGGCACCGACGATAGTGTTACCACCAATATCTGCCTGAGCGCAGCAAGTGGTAAAAAAATCGAATTGCTTAAAGCCATCAAAGATTCCGGCTTAAGCAAACGCTACGTGGCAGAAAACGTCCAGTGCAACAATATGGATATCGTGCAGTTCGTCGAAAAATACGGTGCGAACCCGGTAGCCACTAACGATTACATTACCCGTGGTGAATATTCACGCGATTTGGACATCTCCACTCTGGCCGCTCGTTAATAAGTGCGGGGGCCGACACGAGTAAACATTCCGGACGACTCGAATTGGGTCAGCCAAATACAGAAAGGGGCATCTACTGCCCCTTTTTCACATCTCGATGCCATACTCGCGCGCAGTCAACAGCCAGACTAGCCCACCTGAGCCGCCAGCCAATCACGGGCATCGGCTACCGAGCGGGCGATAAACTCAGGTTGGTGTGCGTCGACTTCAGCAATTTCCTGCTCAGATAACACCCAGGCGGCCGATAACATTTTCACCCCGGCAGCCTTTGCTGCAATCACATCCGACAACGCATCGCCCACATAAATCACCTCGTCTGCGGGCAACTGCCAGTCGGCAACAATATTGGCGATATGCTGGGTTTTGATCACGCCCTCAGGCGAGCCGGTGGCCACTTTTTCAAAATAATGGGCCAGCCCGTAACGCTCCAGCGTGACTGGCGTGCTTAGCGGGCCTTTGCCTGTGACCAGGGCCAACCGCAACGGCGAGACATGCAGGCTATCCAGCCAGTCGAGGGTGCCGGCAAAGGGGCCGGATTCTGGCAACAGATTTTGCTCATACAAGGTCAGGTACGTATCCAGCGCCTGCTGATAATGGTCTGGCGCTAGCTGGCGAATGGTGCCTTCCTCAGATGGCCCGAAGGTGGCAACAATCTCATCGCTGCTCAACTCCCGCCCCACCAGCGGCGACAGGGTTTGCTGAAACAGGCGAATGCACATGGGCAAGGTGTTGGTTAAAGTGCCATCCAGGTCAAAAATCACGCCACGGATCATAGTTACCTCCTGTGTAAAAACTCACGTTAGCATGGCTAAGCTGGATACGCTTGTGAAGTTTAGGTGTCTGTTACTGCCTGGGGCCATCGACCACACTAAACAGCTTACCATTGTGAAATTCGAGGATTTTCAGAAACAGGCCCTTACCCGGCTGATAGGCATAGCGACTGACATTCACAAACTCACCGTCAATTTCAATCACACCTAGAGTTTCTTTGCTGTCCGGTTCACCACATTTTTGCAGTACTTCGAGGCTGGAATCCCCCAACATCACCAGTTTGGTCTGACAGCGCATGGCCGTTTTGCCCTGACTCTCCGCAGCAGATGCGCTGTAACTAACAACGGCTACCGCCATTATCGCAACTAACAATCTCATCACTGACGTCCTTTGTTACATGAGTTCTACTAGTGTAGCTAATGACGCGCTTTTATACGCGCAACTGCCCGTCAGTCGTCAATAGCACCGATATCAGTAAATCATACAAGTGCTGCATTTCAATGGGCTTCGCCAACTGGCCATCAAAGCCGACTTCTTTGTAATGCATAATATTTTGCTCCATCACATCGGCTGTGACGGCAATAACAGGCAGCAATGGAAATTGCTTCTTCAGTATTAAACAAGCCTGCTCGCCATCCATCTCTGGCATATGAATATCCATCAAGACCAAATCGAATTGATATGCTGATGCGGCTTCGATGGCTATACGGCCATTTTCAGCGAACAGAATTTTGGCATTGGTTGGGGCCAGCATAGAGAAAATAACTTCGCGATTGATTTCATTATCTTCTGCTATCAGGATACGTTTTCCTTGCAGATCCGGTTGTTTGATGGTCTCTGTTTTGTTCGTCTGAACGGGCTCTACGGCGGCCTTTTCCAATGGCAATAACACCTTAAAAACACTGCCTTTACCGGGAGTGCTGATGACGTCTATTTTCCCCTGCATCATTTGTGTAAGCGTTTGGGTGATAGCCATGCCCAGGCCGGTGCCACCAAATTTGCGCGTAGTAGAGTGATCCGCCTGACTAAAGCGCTCGAACAAAGACGCAACCGCTTCCTCGTTCATGCCGATGCCGGTATCGCGCACGGTGAAACATAATTGCGGATAACCTGCTGTAGTCGTCATACTCAGTTCAACCGATACCTCACCGTATTCGGTAAATTTCACCGCATTTGAGACTATGTTCAATAAAATTTGCCTAACCCGCACCGGATCGCCGATCCAGCCATCGTGGTAGTTTTCGGCCACCTTTTTACGTAATCCGATATCCTTGGTGCGAGCGACTGGAAGTAAATCTGACATCACAGATTCCATCACCTGAATCCCTGAAAACTCAATCGCTTCCAAACTCAGTTTCTTGGCCTCGATTTTAGAAAAATCCAAAATGTCGTTAATGATGGTCAACAAAGAACGCGCCGAAAATAACGCCTTATCTATAAAGCTGGCATGATTATCGTCACTGATATCCCGCTGTAAAATTTGTAGCGTTCCCATAATGCCGTTGAGCGGCGTGCGAATTTCGTGACTCATATTGGCCACAAACTCACTTTTGACCCTGCTCGCTTCCCGGGCCATGTCTGTTTGCCGTTGCAGTTCATTCTGATAATTCAACAGCTCAGAAATGTCCCGAATTAAGGCGAGAAACAGCCTTTTCTGTTCCAGCACAACATTCGTTACCACAATATCGACCGGCACCAGATTCCCATCCTTCGTTTTGGCAAAGAGCTGTCGGGTCCGGCCTAACACAGAGGCAGGAGAATCTGGCACAAACAAAGACAAATAGTCATTATGTACCTGTGCAACATCCGCAGGCATCAGCATATTCACGGGCTGCCCAATCACGTCCTCTGCTTTATAGCCAAACAATTTTTGCGCTGCCGGAGTGAACTCTTTAATCCGTCCCTTTTCATCAATCACCACTACGGCTTCGCCTAAATTTTCAATAAAGGCTTTTTGAATGAGCAAACTTTCAGACAGGCGTCGACGCTGGCGAGAAAGTGAGGCTAAATGCCCATTGGCGCGGTTCCAGTAAAACAACGCAATGCTCACTAAAATGGACAAGGCCAATCCAATCAGCAACGCAAAGTGCGGAATAGGCGTGCGAAATTTAGCTAATTCCACCGGCTTCGTCCGCAGTTGGATTTGGTAGCCGGGCAACCAGGGCTGATGGATTTCAATGCTGCCACTAAAGTTCAAGAAGTCGGATTCAGACGCATAAACCGCCTGCTCATCATAAAAAGCCGACACATGAAAATACTCCCGATACCCCTGTTCGATAACGTGATCAAAAAAGGTATTCAGTTTAAAGACGCCCAACATGTAACCATCAAACTGGCCATTTTTCAGAATAATCGGGAATACCATTAACCAGCCTCGTCCTCCCTGCATCAGCTCTATCGGCGACGATAACTGGACCTGTTTAGTTAAGCGTGCGTTTTCAAGTAATGCGCGGCGATGTGGCTCACTGATCAAATCCAGATCAATCGCCTTTTCGTTGCCAGCCTCAGGCACCACCCAGCGCACAACGCCTTGGCTGTCAGCCCATTCCAGGGCCTGATACCAGGGTTGATCATTGACATAATTGAGCGCATCTTCCTGCCATAACTCTTTAGCCGTACCATTGGCCAGCTCCCAGCGACGCGTCATACGCTGTAACGCAGTTTTGGTACTTTCATATTGCAATGACAAGGCTGAATTCAGGTTGTGCAGCGTCTCTTGGGTATAGCTGATGGCGCGCTGCACTTCATAATGGATCAGGGCCTGCCAGATAACTATGCTCACCAATACAATCAACAGCGCCAGATAACTCAAGGAATGTTTGAGCTCTTTGAGTTGCTGCTTCTTCAGCTCACCTACCGCCATCACGCAGAAGAATAAAAATGACAAGGTCGTGGGAATCGACATACGCGCCAGATAGCCTCTCCCCAGTTCAGGCTCCAACCCAAATATATATCCGATACCTGAATAGCTGGCCAAAGATGCGGGGATCAGCAGTAAGGACAGCATAGTAACGCACACCACCGAGCTTTTTTGATCGCATTGGTAGCGCATAATTACATGCAGAGAAAGGGCGACAAAACAAATGGCGGTGTTTGACGCCATCCGCCCCGGAAACAAATCGCCAGTATTCAGCGGAGTGAAGAAAAAGGTATCAATGCCTAACGAAAAGCCAGTGAGATATTCAAATACGGTTAACCCGGATATCAGCAAACTCAGCCCGGCCAGCCCTGTCCCCAATCTGGTAAGCCCGTTATAAATGCCCAGGCTGGCAATGCCTAACAGTAAAAAGCAGGTAGCTGTATTTACCTGCATCTGAGGCAAATTCATGACATAGCGAGTATAAATGAGGCTGTCTGTAAACCAGCCGAAAAGCGCCAGCGTACCTATCACCAGAATAAGGCAAATGGAAATATATATGCCTGATACTTTCTTTAACATTGTTGTTCTCTGTCGCACTCTATCGCAAGGAAGAAAGTGTTAAGGCATTTGAAAAGATTAACGTATTTATCAACCTAAGCATCATATGTTGATAAATCAATGGTAATGAGATGAAGTACCTAAGGCGCCGACAAAGATGAAAGAGCAGATGCAGTTGCTGCAAAAAAAGGCCAGCCCGGATCATCTGCGACTTGCCCTTTATTAAGAGTATTAAGCCATCTGCGTAAGATGGCCTTTTATTTATGCGTCACTGCTACCGGCAGTTTTACTTGAAGATACCAACGCCTGATTCAGCTGTTTCAACTCTTGCTCAGTGACATTGCGCCACTGGCCCGGCTTTAATGAACCCAGCTCAAAATGCATGATGCGGATACGTTTTAGCTTGGTCACTTCGTAGCCTAAAAACTCACACATACGGCGAATTTGGCGATTTAAGCCCTGAGTGAGAATAATGCTGAACTGGTGTTTGCTACGCGCCTTTACTTTGCAGGGCTTAGTGACCGTGCCCAGAATCGGCACCCCTTTCGACATTTTCTGAATGAAGCGGTCACTGATAGGCTGATTCACATTAACGATATATTCTTTTTCGTGGGCGTTTTCAGCTCGCAGAATCTTATTCACGATATCGCCATCACTGGTCAACAGAATCAGGCCTTCCGATGGCTTATCCAAACGGCCAATGGGAAAAATCCGCTCTTTGTGACCAACAGCATCGACAATATTGCCTTTTACATGACGCTCTGTAGTACAGGTGATACCGATAGGTTTGTTATACACCAGATACACACGGTCAGACTTATCTTCCGCCACCGCACCGATAAGCTTACCGTCAACTTTTACCTTGTCACCAGGATTCACCTTCGTGCCCAGTTCAGGCAATTTATCATTGATGGTGACCCTGTTTTGCTCGATGAGCTTATCCGCCTCTCGTCTGGAACACAGCCCGGTATCGCTGATGTATTTATTGAGACGTTTTGCTGCATCTTCACTCATTAGTTACTGCCCTTAATGAAGGCCACTCAACTGTGCCTTCTGATAGAAAAGATTTACCCTGCCTAACCGCAGGCTCAAAGGCGTTATTGTATGCCATCTTGACGAGGAGGAACACTTACCAGGCATGTAAACCCTGTCGCCATAAATTCGCCTCAGCCTGACGACGTTTTGCTAACCCAGAACCCGCCCCCCACAATCGCTGCATTGCCACCAGTTCATCTTCCACATCGGTGAGCAACATTTTACGTTTGGGTTTATTCAAATCACTCGAGGCCGCCGAGGCAAGAATATCGCGAATGGCCCGCATTTCTTTACGGCTAGGGCCATCCAGACTACTGCCGCGGTTAAATACCAGGCTGACTAGCACCGAACGACACAAATCAGGCAGGGTTTCTAATGATGGATAGATCCCCAACGTCAGTTCGTAAAAACGCGGCAGGGTCTTGTGCACAAATACCGGCCAGGCGGCTTTGAACGGCACCAAGATACCCTGTTGTTTTAATTCATTGGCACGCTTTGCGGTGCCTTTTTGACCGATATCCTGTTGCAGACTTTTGATTGTGTCTGTATCCAAATGTTGCCCCCAGGTGGCGAGGAAATCAGCGTCTGTGTTAAAACGTAAATCGTAACCAACCCCAATGGTAATGCCGCTGGCCTGTCCCGGATAATGAGGCCACTGAGTGATTTTGTCGTAATAGCCCAGGCCACCAGTCTCTTCTGCCGCAATAAAGGCGATGCCATCACTGGCGAGTTTGGAATACGGCTCGGGCTGTGCCAACAGCCATTGCCACAGGGCCTCATCGGCTGTCCCGGTCACCGGCTGCTGCGCGATATCCTGGGCATAACGTACGCCGCGCTCACTGCCACCGCCAAAATCACCATCGGCCGTTAACATCGCCCCTACCCGATTCAGCAAAGACTGCAACTGCTTGACCGAGTCGCCCTTATCTCCCCGATTCAATTCTGGGTATTGCATATCGACTCTCCCTCTCTCATTTCACAACATGCTCCCGCCTTACGTACTCAAAATCATACACCTAAAATGGCATTTTTGATGTGTAATGACGTTGCAGACATATAGCGCAAGGGCCGTTGAAGGCTTGCGTTTTGCGCCACACACAACGGTGGATAGCAAAGCCATGCCGCTCTCACCGCCCGTTTTATTTCCCATAACATTCCCCTTGACTGAATAACCATCCGCCAATCTTTTTGGTTAGGATGATCAGCACCTGAAAAGGTTAATTATTTTCACAAAAAAGGGGCGGCAATGAGACTTTTTTACCTAACACTTTTACTGACACTCACCATGCCAGCTTTTGCGGGTATCCATGACTCGATAACCGAACAACATTATCGTTCAAAGAATCCAGCGTTATTTGAGCAATATCAGCACGCTCATCGAATATTGAACAATTGGCAAGGAATGGTCCAGCGCTTAGACGAAGCAGGCGCCATCCTCTCGCAAATCATCGAAACAGATGAAACATTTGCGCCTGCATACCGCGAGTACGGAAAGTTGCTCAATTTGTTAAGTTCGAAAGTGCCGCAAAGTGAAAAAATGGGCATACTGTCGTCGTCAGAGTCGTCGATAATGTACGCCATTCAACTCGCCCCTGACTATGCCGATGCCTACGTTATGTTGGGCCACCTTTATACAGAACAAGATCGCTTAAACGAGGCAAAAGATGCGCTGGCAAAAGCGCAGGAACTCGGTCCCAACTCCCCGTGGTTTGAAGTGAATCTGGCCAATTATTATGTAAAAACGCACAATGATCCGCTGGCCATTCCCCATTTCACCCGCATGGCCGATATAACTTCAGACAACGATCAGGACGCAACAAAAGCGAAAATATCGGCAGTGAGAAGCCTGGCTCGTCTTTATGCCCGCAATAACGATGTCGAAAAATCCACACACTATTACGAGCAAACTCTGATTCTCGAACCGGACTCAGCCTGGGCATGGGGAAATTATGCCGCAGCATCCCTTTACCAGTTTGGCCACGTAGACAACGCTATTAGCAGGGCGAAAAAGGCCCTGTCGATGATGGATTATGGGCATGCCCGTCAAATACTGGCGAGCGCATATTGCACCAAATGGGCATTAAACAGCGATAACCCCGCGTCAAAACAGTATCTGGATTTAGCCTTACAAATCGTTCCTGATAGCCGTGCAATCATTGCAAAGACTCAGCAATATCAGCCAACCCAGATTTGCGCAGACCGCTTAATGCGCTATATCCCCTCAATATAGGCAGGCCGCAACAATGACGCTTTTATGCAAGATCAAAGGACTGATTTTGTCGCTGCCGATGCTAGTGATTTGCACTCCTTTCGTTGCCAAAGCAGAGAACGCCGTGCAGGTTACCTCTGCTAAAACATTAGAAATGCACTACTCTCACGCCCGACTGGAGCTCACCCTGCAATACGATGGAAGCCTGGGTAACGCCACCTCATATGGTGTTGTAGCCCTTACCAACGACAATGTTCAGGGCACCGGCTTCAAACCTTATGCCATGAGCAAAGGTGAAAACACTGTCGTCATTGAAGTGTTACGACCTATGGTGTTCCATAGCCGTGCGTTTCAATCTGATCGTTTAGACATACAAGCCTATTCCCGCAACGTGAGCAAACATGCCTTATTTGCGTATACGATTCACTGGCCTGCTTTCGCCGAGAAATACCAGGGTGTATTGCACCAGCCACAAGATCAGACCTTCACATATTTAGCACATGTGCTGATCAACGAAGCCTTACCAAAATCCGCCTCTGTCATAAAAGCTCTGCATTATTTCGGTATTGCTGATGGCCAGATGAAAATAGCCTTCAAACCTCTGAGTAACCCAAAGAATCGCGATATCGCCCTGCGCGTTACCGAAGGGGTTGCGTTAGAGGATGTAAAGCTGTTAATCACTATTATCGAAACGGAAGGCCTACATGTGGCAAATATCAATTTCGAGCCCTTGTCAGAGGATTCTCCATACCATGCATCGGCCAGTATTTTAGAGGGGTATACTGAAGCTGTAGGTGCGGAGTCCGCCGAATTGATATCGGTGATTAAGCGCGCAAATAATCTTGCCGAAGTTTATCAGGCGGCACACTTTGTCCCCCGGCAAGTTGCCCTCTCCTACGAGGATCGCATCGCCAAAGTTAACGCCCTAATCAAGATTGGTGGTCCATTTCAACTGCAGGAAGCCCGTAGAGAGCTGGCAGCATTAATCAGTCATGGTGATTGGAAACCCGAACTGCTGGTTGCGTATTCACGCTTATTGATGAAACAGATAAAGCTCCCGCTCGAATATGCTGGCCTGCTGCTTGTTGCGCTTTATTTACTAGGCCACTGGATTTACAAGCGCTATATCCGAATGCCGGAGTGGGATACCGTTAAGATAGACGTTCAGGATCCGAGCTGGAAGCATGCAATTGCCACAGCCCAAACACGTATTGATCAACTGTTAGCAGGTATACGTGAAGGAAAAGATGAAGCCTTTGTATATATCCCCATTCCCGTTGAAAACGACATCCTTCACTTTTGGGCAGTGGTCCATCATCAACAGGATAACCAGCTACTGGTGTCCGTTGAGCAAGCAGGAATGAAAGGCTTAGCGGGTCGACGTAAGGTATCTATTGATGAAGTTCAGGACTGGATACTTGAGGATGACGCCGGAAACATCAGAGGCGGCTTTACTTTCTTTGCCATTTTGACGTTGTACAAAGCAAAATATGGGCGGCTGCCAAAACGCCATAAGAAGGCGCTGGCGGCTTATCAGGACTTATCCATCGACGCACTTTAGCACCTAACGTTAACGCTTACTCACTTAAACCGATTCATCTCTGAAGACAACAAGCCTAATTCCTCATCCGTACAAGCCCGCTGAAAAATGCGTCCAGGATGAGGAATGCCCAGGCAAAACTAACAACGCGATTATACCCACCTCACGCTGAGCTCAATGCTTGAGCGCATCCAGCCACTGCGCTGGGTTTGCCAGAATAAATTCGTAGGCCTGGCCACTGTTGAGGGTAATTTTGATTGCGTCGCTGGATAGCGGCAGGATCCCCGCACCTTTGGCCCTGGTGTTATCCACCTCAGAAATGCTGCTGCGCATCAGCGTATAAGGCCCAAGACCGAAGGCCTGATTAAAGGGGGTAAATTGCACCGAATCCTGGGTGAGCACCAGCGTTCCATCGGCACGGGCTACGCCGTGTTGTACGGTGGCATTAGAGGACTTAATAACAGGTTGAGACATAACACTTTCCTTAGTATGTAGTGAAGGCGTTTAAGCACTTATGCTGTAAAAACAATAGCCTATAGATTTAAAAAATCCACCGTTGCTGCGCTGAAGCCCCATTAATTACCGCCCTGGTGTAAACGTTTCAGACTTCTGTTGGCCGCCGCCCTTCACAACTGGCAGCAAAAGCTGCAACCATTGTAACTACGCGCAATTGCGCCGCGATTATCCCTGAAATATCTGAAAGCAAAGGCGTCAGTCAAAGTGCATCCTTTTGTTTTAGCAAACTGGCAATACGCTGATCAGGCACCAGCCAATAGCAGGCCAGGGCAACATACAGTAACTGGGATAACCAGTGCGCCCAGAATGCGGCAACCATCGCGACTACGTAAAACAGCATTGAAAGCTTGCCTTTCCAGTCTCGGCCAATGGCTTGCTGCAATAACGAGTAATCGCCATCGGCAGCAATAATCGCGCGCTGTAACAAAGAGTAGGATATGGCGGCCATTAATAGCACGAAACCATACGCCGCAGACGGTAAGGACTCAAAATGGTTCTCGCCCATCCAGCCCGTGGTAAAAGGCAACAGTGACAGCCAGAACAACAGGTTCAGGTTGGCCCACAATACCCAGCCCGATACGCCTTTTGCGGCATGCAACATATGATGGTGATTGTTCCAGTAAATACCGACATAAATAAAACTCAGTATGTAACTTAAGAAACTGGGAAACAAAGGTGCAAGCGCCTGCCAATCGGCACCGTGCGGCACTTTAAGTTCCAACACCATGATGGTGATGATGATCGCCAAAACACCATCACTGAATGCCTCTAATCGTCCCTTGCCCATCATCCTTCCTGCATTTTTCGTTGCTGTATTTTCAACCGTAAGACGCTGAGTGCTCGCCGTCCCGACTGTTTGCCCGGGCGTAACATCCTTGCTCGCACTATTTGCCTTTATTGTTCAAAAGCACGCGAATAACACAATGTAAATAACCGATGTCATCCGCGCGTATTTACCTATTACAACGTTGCTGAGTATGGGTTTTCAGCAAACAAGTACGCGCGTAAATCCGCCTTATTCGGCTGACTGTCTAACCAGGCACGTATCTCTTTTATTTTTGCATACGTCTCACCGCCGAATTTTGCTTCGTAGATTTCAGCAAAATTGTGACTGGCGCTTTGTGAGCGAAGGTTGTTTTGCCACTGTTGAGTTACCACGTTATTCAACACGCCGGCAACGCCTTCCGCTTTGAGTAACTGCCATTCACCTTTATCCAGCCAAATGCCACCTACAGCATGGCTGTAATCTATACGGTGACTGGTTTTCGCTGTTACTTTGCACTTTCTCATAATGACACCCGTCATGGGGCAAAGTAGTGCTTTGGTAGAATCCGCCGCCTCGTCTTCTGACCATTGCGTATCTGTTGGAAAATGGAAATCCGGATTTTTATCTTTCCAGGCCACAAAGTCTTCAACCAGGATCCAGATACCGCCGCACTTAGTGCAGGTATGGGCTTTAAACTGGCCATCAATAAATCCGGCAGTTAATACGCCAGCCTTACAACTTGTACAATTCACAACTACTCCTTAATTCAGATTATCCTTGGCAGATCAAACCGCACGCTAGTTAATGTCACTATGCCGCTGTAACTATTTTAAATATAGATACTTACAGCCGATACATTCATCACATGCTATTAAAAATCCATCATTACGAGTTAATGCCTTAAGGTAAAGAAAAATAACCAGATCCACCTGATGAATGTTGCCTTAGCCTTTAACGATTCGCTTTGGTAAGGACTTAGGAGGTAATCCCGCGAAACCGCTTTAACAGGTTCTCATCCGGAATTTGGCAATGGGGAGTACTGCCAAAAAGTTGAATCCTGCGCCTAGCAAACAGCTTATAAAAATAGTCTCTGACAAATCGCGGGACGACTTTCAATACTCGAAACAAATACCAGTAACCGCTAAGGTCTTTGGTAATTTCTAGCGCAGCATCTGACCACAAATACACCTTTTCATATTTGATCAGCATAAAGGTATCGACACCTATCGTATCAACCCCACTGCGTCGAATAATCTCTTGGGCATAAGCTGATTGCATCGGCGAAAAAACAAAGGCTTCAGATTGGTCGCGTTTAATAATAAAAGCTACGGCACCATTGCAGAAATTACAGACACCGTCGTAAATCACCAGGTGATGATTCTCCAAGTACAATTCCTTAATAGTAATAGGCGATTGCAGCTGACAAAATCCTGATAATAATCGTCCCGAACAACGGCAATTCGATTAAAACTAATCCCATTCTCTTTTTCACATACTTCTTTGTAATTCCCAATGGCAACTAACACCCCACTTAAGGGCACAAATACGTTGGCTAAAATACGAAGCGTAGCGAAGGGAGCCAACATGTTTGTGTCCCAACGAGCGCATGTGAGTGACTACTGTGCATTTTTATGAAAATGCTTTACATACTGAGTTAATTTTTTAAAAGAAAACGCGGCCACTACAAGGATTATTGAATCTAGCATTAAGAGAGTTTTCTCAACAATCAAAAAAACCTCAACATCGAAATAGTACTCTGCGATAGAAATGAAAATATGAGTAACAATTGAGATTAAAACACACGGAAACATTGCTTTAACCGATTTAGATACATTTAACTTACACAATAAAAAAGACGCTTTAAGTAGAACTACCAAAGCAACAAGCAATAACAATAACGTTATAATTTCAGACGCAGTGTTTAATATAAGAATCTGAATAGTGTTTTCATATGAGCTGGCTGTATCTTCCATAATTCCTCAAATTTCATAACGCCTTGCTAAGCCGGCCTAACCGAGTGTGTGGCACAGCGCTTACAATAGCGAAGCCATGCGCTGTGCGGAGCGTAGGTGAAAGTTCGGCTTACGCACCTTGTTGGGTGGTGGCATTTTTTACTTTTCTTGCTCAGCAACGCACGGCATATTCGCTCCAATGGATTACATTACCCACCAAAACAATACTTCCTGAAACTACCGCACTTGCCGCCGTTACAACTCCCGAACCTGCCAGAAATATAAGAATAACGTCATTCTCAGACCGAGCCTGCAACTTGCCATCCTTCAGTTTTTCCTTTAACCCCAAATAATCTTCCATATCCAATGTAAGTTTTCGGGTGACCAAATCACAACCGCTGTGATATGCCTGGTACTTCGACTCCCGAGGAACAAAAACACACGAAGAAACCAAAAACATCAACGCTAGAATGTTTATTACTTTCAACACTTTTCCTTGATTCATGCATTCCCTTATATTTCACCAATGAACTAACGTAACTCAACGCCGCCAGCATGGGCCTTAGTGGAAGCTAGAAACGCTGGAAAGGAGTTCCCGCTAAAGCCGTAGGCTTTGGCGGCTATGCCTGGCCCTGTTATGCATTTCCTGTTTTTCCCGCTTTGTAATAATAAAGTGCGAACGCAATTAGAATACCGAACGCCGAATCAGAGAAACCAAAAAGGACTAATACAAGGACAGGAGTTAGGGACGCAATTAAATAAACTAATACGGCGTCAACTGCCCATGATAAGACTACTATTAAGCCTGCACTAATAATTGGATATTTTATTTTTTGCCTGAAGAGATAAGAAAAAAATACTGTCGAAACAACAATACTTACTAAATATTCTCCATAGAAGTAGGCCTTATTAAATTCACCACCTTCTTCATAGGCTTGTGAATTCAATAGTGCATCAAAAAAACCGAATAGTATTCCAAGAGCAAAGTAAATAGCCGTGTAAACTCCTATTACTTTAAAATTCACTTAACCTTCCTTATGCATAACGCTAAGCTAAACGACGCGAACGTAGTGAGCGTCCGACGGAGTGAAACGGAACGTATTTGAGCCGCTTGTTAAATGTTTTACCCATTTGATTGGTTGCCCCATTTAATATGGATGCTTGGCTTAAGTTGAAGCTCAAAATCGAGTAGTTCTGCTGATTCGTGAAAAGAGGCTACCATTTTTTCAGTGCCTTTCTCGGCTATAATTTTAAGGCCATTAACGTACTCAAAATTTAAAGAAGCAACAAGTTCTCCCGATTTCTCCCATATAAGAACGATTTGCCCATAACCTGGTTCGATAGCGCAGTATATTTTGTCACAGTCTCTAGTCGTGCGATAAGTTAAGCGATTGTAGAACCACGGCACATCTCTATCAGTGATTTCGGGCTCAGATTCGAAGAAATCCAATAGTTCGTAAAGTTCGGGAAAGACTTCCATGCTCATATGACATTTAACGCCTAAATATGGGGCACAAACAGGCAGGCTACAATGGCGAAGCCGCCTGTCGGTTTGTGTCCCAGACCGCCTGCGGGCGACATGATTTTTTTGTTATAGATCATTTACTTACTACTGCCTCACCATTGAAGTACTTTTTTGCATTTTTATTAAAGGCAAGATAACAAGGAAGGATTGATAGATACAGAACAAAACCGAGTAGAAACAAACCAACACCAAGATTTTGCAACGATAAGTACACCGACATATAGAGTCCGTATGGGATACCTAGAAGTGCGAATGTCAGAAAAAGTATGCGAGCCCAGTTTTTGCCTATGTATATAAAGTAAAAAAGAATACCTGTGAGAAACATGCGAACAACTATTTGCGGTTCTTGCTTTAGCAGTAACATTGCGAAGTCTAAAAGCATCCAAAGTGACATAAATATCATCATCACTCTATGAACTTTACTTAATTCAGTATTACTCAGTTCCAATGCTGCCTCCTTGACCTATAACGCCCGCGTAATAGACGCGAGCTTGCGAGCGTCCTAATTGACGCGATTGTTAGATTTTACTCATCGAAAGGTAGTATCTTTCTATCCCAAGTTACTCCTGACTTGACTACTTTAGCAGGCACGCCGACGGCTATAGAGTTGTTAGGGATTGAGGATGCAACTAAAGCTTTTGCACCTAGAATGGCATCATGACCTATTGAATTCCCTTTTAAAATATGAACTCCTTGCCCAACCCAAACATGGTTTTCAATATTTATGTCCGCAGGAGGGTTTAGGCGCATTTTAGTCTCTGCATCTAAAATGCTGTGCATATCACTGACATCCATTCGGATATCGCCTGATAGCATACAGTCTTCACCTATGTTTATAGCTCCCTTTTCATGTAAAGTAATTTGTGCCCACATTATCGTGGTCTCTCTACCAATATGCAGATTTGTATAATTTGAGCGACACCTTAACCACCCATTAATTAGACAGTTCTGGCCTATTTCTATCTTTGAGAAATTGTTCCTTATCTCTATAAGTCCATTTCCCAAGTTTGTTCCCGCGTCAATTAACAACATGTTATTACTACCTTCAATAACGATAGTCATATTGCCTGACTTTTTAACAGAATCATGAATAAATATTTCATTGTTTGAACCCAAATCCTTTACTTCGATTTTCATGGTTACCTCTTAAAATCTAACGCCCGCATAACGGGCAAATAATTAGCTTGGCTAAACTGAGGAACGAAGTGACAAAAGCCAAGCTTTATTTGTCACTGTTAATGCGCTTGTTAGGGCTACTTTACACCACATGGTGATTCTTCGATCTCGTCTCTTAATGTGTAACCACATTCATATTGAGCAAATTCAACTTCAGTCTCATATTCCCTGCCGTTCATTTCATAAAACACAGGGTGATGAGTTCTGATTGAGAGCGGAGCGTTACAATCAGGACACATTAAACCTTCATTCTCTATGGTACCAGCCAATTCAAGAAGAAGCTCACGGACTTTAAGTACAGTATTTTCTTTCTCTTCAATTTCTTTTTTATGATTAACTTCATCAAGTTTAAGTCGGACTATTTCACTTTCAAAAATAGCTATGCGTTCATGTAGTGATTTAGACAATGAATCAGGCGTCGTGGATTTTAATTCAATAATTTGATCATTTTTTGCTTGTAGCTGTTCTTTCAATAACTGAATCACAGAGTCTTTTTGTTGAATTAGTAATTTATATATGCCAAATAAAGCAAAAATAAATCCAACAATTGAAGCTATTTGTGTGAAAAAAATTACATCATTACTCATAACTACCCTTGTAGCTCTAACACCTAAATATGGGGCGCAAACACGTAGGCTAAACTGCGAAGCAGAGCCTGCGTGTTTGTGTCCCAGCCCGCCTGCGGGCGACATAATTTTTTTGTTATACGTAAACCCTAAAACAACCTCTGAATATTGGTTAAGAGTTCCGACATGTTTTTTTTAAATAGTTCTTCCCCTGACTCTGGAACAATTGGCTTTAGCATTTCCCATTGCCCATTTCCTTTGTACTCTTCCACACCGCCAAAACCTTCCTCTCCATCCCAAAACAGCATGAACCGAGAATTACCATTAGCATAGATACATTGCATTGAGCCACAACAATCCGTTTCGGTGTCCTTTGTACATTCTCTGTAACCATTGTTTAGTAACAACTCGACAATTGGTTTTTTAATCTTGTGATATTCATGCATTCTGATTTACGTATAACAACTTATTCATAGACAAAATGGCCAGATAAATACGGACATTTTGTCCCATAGTCTCCGGTAAGTATTTTGCCTTACAAAAATATTCTTCTGTTATAACGTCTTACGGCAAAGTGCTCAAGCAGTAGTGTTGAAATCAGAGATGATGTCTGTGAGTTGCCAACATTTGGACAAATACAACAAGGCTGTATAAACAAGCACTCGTTAGATACGTCCAGACTCACCAAATGAAAGGTTAGAATATCTACCTTTTAGCTGGGGATATTAATGAAGGGCTATTTACTGGCTTTCGCAGCGTTAATCACAGCCAGATACTGCTGCTTTTCAAATACCAGAGGGGGTAGTGCGCTGTAATCCCAATACATGCCCTGCCCGGCCTGGGATTTGTCGTTGCGATAGGGGTTAGCCCAGCGGTGCCAGATGACGTAGTCATTGCCACCGTCGGACACATAAGAAATTTGCACGGTAATAAACCAGCAGTCTTCATCACCGCAGTCGCACACATAGGGCACAGCGCCCTGGCTGTTGATGCTGAGATCGGCGATATGCAAGCCGGGGGCATATGCGCCGGCAATCTTGCCGGCAAAGGTTTGCTCAAATTCTGTCAGCACAGCTAAATAGGGTTTATCGTCGACATACAAAGCAAAGCTGCCTGCTAACTTGCCACTTGTGACAGGCTGTAAGCCAAAACGATTCACCCCATTTGCCATTGCCTATCCTGTTGTTGCCGCGAGCTTAGCGCTCAATAAAACATCAGCAGCAGACTACCTCAGGCAGTATCACACAAACAAGGCTTATCCTTTATCTTCGAGATCAATTACCCTGACTTTGCCGCCTGAAGTCCAGTTATCCAGCTGCTGTTCCCAGCTAGAAACGTCCCAGTTGAAGGTGTTACCCAAACTGATGGCATCGCGCAGGTGATCAACGGCTAAATCCAGTTGGCGTGGCTGCTGAGTAGCATACTGGATGGCGGTCAGGTATTCGTAATCGGGGTTACGCATATCGTCACCCTCGATCTGCGCCAGATATTCCTGGGCCAGCGCCACATCACGTAATGCAGCGTCCTTGGCCAGCAAACGCAAGCCAGTTGCTCCCAACAAGGCGGGCGCATAAGCTTTACTGCCAGCTTCTTCCAGCCAGAACAAACCTTTGGTTTCGTCCCTTTCTACCCATGGGCTATCGAGCAACAGCCTGCCAAGCAGATACTGGGCTTTCACCACTCCCGACTTGCTGGCTTCACTCAGCCAATGTACCGATTCAGCAATGTCTGACTGCTGGCGATACAACATTAATCCGTATTCATACTGAGCTAATGGGTGTCCAGCTTCGGCCAGTTTGTTTAACACTGGCGACAGCTGATTGTCATCGTTTTGCAACCAGGGAAAGGTCATCAGGGCGACTGCGTACTGATATTGCTCATCCAGGGATGTGCCCTTTCTCAGCTTATTCACTCGTCGGATAATACGAACGTAGAAATCTTCATAGGCCCCCTGACTACGCATAAACTGAGAATTATATCCGGACAAACCCAAATAACTGCGCTGATAAAAAGTTACCGGCAGTGTGCCAAACGTTGGTTTTGCAAAAACGGTAGTTTTAAGTCGACTCATCGCTTCGGTAATAAAACCGTTTACCTGCATCGGCTCGGCGTTGCGAATTGCACCATCACGGCCAATTTCATAATCCACCAACGCAAAGGAATTTCGATTTTCCATGCTGATAGGACCCGGGCGGCCATTCAAAAAATATTGAATAGCTTGTTCAGAGTTATCAAGCGAAGTGCCAATAAGTGCTTCTTCGATTGCTATCTTATTCAAATCCGTAAACTCAGGCGCAACGGCTTCGCCTTGTGCATTCAAAAACTGTATTTGTTGCTTCAGCGCATCAGTTTTCAGCACCGGAAAATACGTGTGCGCCACAACATCCACACCATATTCGGCTTTCACTTTTTCGATCATGGCGCGCAGTTTTGGCGCTTGCTTCTCAGTGGCGAGGGACAGTAGATCTGCGGTTATTGTCTCCGCGTCATTAAACTTTTGCTCAGCCGCCAGGCTAAACCACATCAGGGCCTGCAATGCATCGGCTTTTACCCCAAGGCCCTGATAGTACATCTGCCCAAGTTGATAAAATGCCTGAGCAGAGCCGATATTGGCTGCCTGCTGATAATTGGCAATGGCCTGTTCATACTGGCCTGTCTGAAAATAGGCGTTAGCCTGAGCGAGATCGCGCCCGAATGCTGCGCCAATGCTGGTGCTAAACCCCGCCAGCAGCAACAATGCTGCAGTGCGTCTGTTACGTTTTGCCATACCGATTCCTTCGTTTTGTTATTACCCATAGTTACTCGCGCAGCGCTCTGCCAATCGCGGCATCGAGCTGCTGTTTAAATTGTTTCGACACCTGGGTGTCACTAAACACATGCTCTGCAGCATGAAACAAGCCTGGGAGGACATTGAGTTCGGTCGGTACGCCAGCTTCCACTAAACGCTGGGCATAGGTGATGTCTTCCGGGGCGAACAGGTCGATACTTCCTACCTGTATATACGCTGGCGCTAAGCCAGATAAATTCTCGATGCGGGCAGGCACAGCGCCATAGGGCACGCTAACGCTTCCAGCGGGCTGGCCAAGCAGGGCCGACCAGCCAAAACGGTTTGATTCGGGCGTCCATAAAAATGCGCCGAACCATGGAGGTAATTGCACGCTGCTGCCAGTGCGATCATCCAGCATAGGGTAGACCAGAATTTGCGCTTTTACCGGGATCTCGCCCTTATCGCGGGCGGCAATCGCCAGCATGGCCGCATGACCACCACCGGCGCTTTGGCCCATGATCACCAGTTGCTGCGGGTTCACCCCCAGCGCATCGGCATTAGCATATAACCATTGCAGGGCGGCGTAATTGTCGTGCAAGGCACCAGGAAAAGGCGTTTCCGGCGCCAGCCGATATTCCACCACGACCACCACACAATCATGCTCCTCAGCCACCTTTTGCATGGCCACCACCGAATCTTTGGCTGTCCCTAATATGTAGCCACCACCATGTAAGTACACTATGGCCGGACGTTTAGCTGAATCGGCATTGCCAGCATTGATCAAAAAAATCGGCACCTCCGGCTCACCGGCAAGGCCGGCAATCGTCAGCTCCGACACGGCCGGGCTGGCTAAAGGGCGATAAGGCTTAGACTGATCTTTTTGCCTGAATGTCATCAGGTTTTCGGGGCTAAAGCTGTCGAAGCCGAGCATGTCCACCAGTTGCTGACGCGAGGTCAGCAAGGGTTTAAGTTCAGGATGCAAATAGTCGAGCACATTCATCTGCGCCGGCGCATCGATGCTCGGTGGCGCGTTAATGGCCTGTGTTTGCTGAGTGCTGCTACATCCCACCACCGCCATGGCGGTGACTAGCATAACTGCTGCGCGCTGGCGCCAATCTGTTACTGCCTGCATCCTGTTTAACGTCCCTATTAATTTTTTCGAATCACTTAATCCAGGTGAAATACCTGCTGTAACTGGGTACTTACCGGGCTGTTATCCGGGTTGGCCGCCATAATATCGCCCATATAGGCCCACCATTTTTGCATAATGGCTTTGGCTGGCAGGCTGTCCATCTGGTGATCATCCCGGCGCCATAACACCCCAAACAACTGCAAGGTTTCAGGGTGCAGAAAAATTGAATAATCCTCAATCCCCGCCTCTTTTAACTCGCCGACCAGCTCGGGCCAAATTTCATCATGACGCTTTTCATATTCTGCTTCGCAGCCAGGATTTAGCTGCATCACAAAAGCAATCTTTTCCATCAAACCTTTCCTTACAGACTAAATTGAATGGCGCGCCATTTATATTGATTCAAACTCACACTAAGCCCCAGTTTTTCACCCGATATGGCATCACGAGCCCCGGCTGGCAGGCTCAGCTCGCCCGTCTCGGGCTGCATATTGATGGCCACCCATAACGGCTTACCCTGGCTGTTTATTCTGGGGCTTACCACTATGCCTTTACTGGCTTGCACCGGTGCGGCTACCCCCGCCTCCTGGGCATAATGTTTAATGACCTGCTGCATCACCCCATCGGCCTGTTCACCATGGGGCTGCGCGCCCAGCACCACCACTTTCCCCTTGCCCAGCATGCGCTCAGTTAAAAACGCATTACCCGCAGCTACGCCGGTGCGGATCATACCCATCACCTTAGTTCCGGGTTTTGGCGTCATCGCCGCACACCAGCCACTTATTTCAAAGCGTTGGTCGAAGGCTTCGGCCTCGGTGCCGGTATTAGTCAGCGGTACCACAAAACGGGTGTGCACACCGGCAAAGTCGTCGAGCAGGCCCAGACCAGCATCCGTAGGCACAGTATGTTCTTTACCGCGCGTACCCGTCACCGGCCCGGCGATCCAGATACCGCCTTGTTGCACAAACTCCATTACCCGATGCAAAAATTCAGGGCTGACATAGGGCATGGCTGGCGTAATTAACAGTTTCAAACCATCCAGCGACGCATTTTCAAAGCGCACATCACGGTGATAGCCAAGTTGCTGTACCTGACTGTGCCACATCGCCACCACATCCCGATAACGGCTCGGAAACCCGTCGCGCTTGTCCAGATTTTCCGTTTCCAGCATGGCACGGGCGTGATCAGAAAAGGTCACCGCAATTTCTGCCGGGGCCATGGCATATTCCACCAGCAAAGGTTCAAGTTGCTGACGGGTTTCGTTAACTTTCAGCACCTGACTGTAGCCGATACTGGGCTCATGCCAGGCGCTTAACACCGCACTGTGGGGCAACTCGGCACCGCTGCGCTGCTGACGCCACAGCCAGTAACAGAAGGCTTCACCGCCCAGACCATACACCAGCACTGATTCTGCGGCGAGAAAGCCTTCCGGGTGCGGCGGCTGATGATTACCCAGCCAGCCATTGTGAGACACGCTGGTTTCCATCAGCCAGAATGGGCGGCCCGGAATGGCTGCGCGGTATAAATCGGAACGAAACACCAGCGAGCCCCACTGCTTATCATTGGGATAAGCATCGTAAGAGGCGAAATCCAGTGCCTCCATTTGCTTTTCATGGTGCAGATTAAACGCCGGGTTATCGTTATGGGTAATAGGCGCAGAAGAATAGCGGCGCAAAATCTGGCGCTGTTCAAACAAAAATTCCGATGCCCCTTCGCGGCAAAACATTTTATACGCCGTGCTTAACGAGGCATTGTGCAAAAACGGGGTTTTAAAGGGGGCTGGCACCTGCTCAAAACGCTGGTAATACTGGCTCCAGACATGCGTACCCCAGGCCTCGTTTAGCTTTTCAATCCGGCCAAAACGCTGCTTCAGCCACGGATGCCAGGCTGCAATGGCGGCATCACTAAAGTCTTCGGCCACATGGCATTTGATTTCATTATCCAGCTGCCAGCCCACCAGCGCCGGATGCTTACCCAGCGTTTCCGCCATTTGTTTGATGATCCGAAAGCAGGCTTGTTTGACTATGGGGTGAAAATAACTGGCATGCTGGCGGGCGCCGTGACTCATGATCACGCCATTTTCATCTTTGTGGCAGCGCTCCGGATGGCCATCTGTCAGCCAAATGGGCGGCGTGGCCGACGGCGTACATAACACCACGCCAATGCCTGCGGCTTGCATCTTATCCATCACCCGGGCGAACAAATCAAACGATACTTTGCCCTGCTGTGGCTCAAAACTCGACCAGGCAAATTCGCCCATCCGCACCACATTAATGCCCAGTTTACGCATCTCGGCGATGTCTTTATCTATATCTTCTTCTGGCCATAATTCCGGATAATAAGCCACGCCATGCACCAGACGCTGCATTTGGTAAGGTTTGCGCACTGTATCCGTGCCAGCAGCCAGCAACGGGCCTGCCCTCAGGCCCATGCCCAGGCCAGCGCCAATGCCGGTGGCTTGTAGTAATTGTCGACGTGTCAGTTCCATGCTCATACTTCCTGTCAAAGGTGCTTAGGGATGCCCCAGCACCTGAGGGCCAAGGACGATGTCCTGCCCTGTATCTTCTAAGCTAAATAGCTGCAAACGGGTGTGGGGCTGGCGAAAATAACGATGCAAGGCCAGCATAAGGTGTCCGTCGAAGCTTGTAAAAATATTACCGTGACCGCGATCTCCGGCAATCAAAGGCTCGGCCCTTTGCTGCCAGTTACCCGTCAGTTTGCCGTTATCTGAATAGGCCACAGAGGTGGTATAGGCCTTGGCCTTATCCTGATTCCAGCTTGACCACATCAGCAGCAAGCGGCCATCACGGGTACGATAGGGCCAGGGGCCATCCGAGACCACAGCGCGAATATCCTTGCCCTCAAAGCGGGTGGTTTTCGCCGTCCAGTCGGCATCGGCGGCACTGAATAAGGTAACAGGCTCACCGACTGTGGCGGATAAATCGTCTTTGAGGTGAATGGCCTTAAATAAGCCATCGCCGGTCTGGATCCACTCCTGACAGTAAATCATCCAGGGCTGACCATCTTCCAGCCACAGGGTGCCATCCAGGGCCATTTCACTGGCGGGCGTAGTCGGCTGATTCGAAAATGCGGTAAAAGGCCCCATTGGGCTGTCGCCAACAAAAATCTGGGTGCCGCGCTGAATCTGGGGCGGACGGCCAGGCAGCTGTTTAGGCAACAAAACTGCGTAATTATGCAAGGTGGCAAACAGGTAATATTTGCCGCGATAGTAGGCCACTTCCGGCGCCCAGGGCGCATGCTGGCTCTGGGCCCACGAATCGTCTGCCACCTGCATGACCAGTTGTGGACCATGCCAGGTAATTAAATCATCGCTCCAGTAACCTTCCACCCCTGCTCTGGGGGAATCTACCGGTAATTTTTCGTTGGGGTCGCCGTAATGAAAGCTGTCATAGACATAATATTTTTTCGATACCGGGTCGGCGAGAATGGCCGGATCGTGAATATTTAAACTGTCGATGGCGTGGTTAGCCTGCTCTGGCAGTGCTGACGCCGGAATATTGGTGGGGGTATTAATGGCACATGCAACATGCACAGGTAGCAGGACACACATATACATCAGGCAACGCCTAAGACCTAACAACCTGGTTACCATCTTCAATTCATCCTCCCTAATCCTTTACATCCAAATAAAAAAGCCATCACTGGTTAACACTTCGTTTCAGCTTTAAGCGTGCTGAAAAAAAGTCTGCCCCGCAGGGCAGACGCAGGCTGTTGACAAACTACTGCGCTCTAAATTTCGTTGTGAAAAGCCTTTTCAAAATCCTCATTTACTCCGTGTAAACTCCGGTTTTTCAAAGGCCTTTGCCTAGAACTTTATTCGCACGTGACGTTTGTAAACACCCTGCAGAGTAATAGGTCTTAAAAACAGGGACTTTATACTCTGAGTCTGCCCCGCAGGGCAGACACCTTTCTTACATCTTATAGCTAAAGCCAACTGAGTATTCACGCCCTGCCCACTGCAGGTCAGATGAACGACCCGGGCCGGCATTTACGTGATACACCTCACCGGTGAGGTTACGGCCATCGGCGTAAACTCTCAGGTTCGGAGTGACGTTATAGCTAATTTTCGCGTCCAGATAGCCAGCATCATCCACATAAGCCGGGTTACCTGAGCGGTCAGAGGCACTTTTTAAGTATTCGCTACGGAAGTTATAAGATAGCTTCACGCTCCAGTCTTCATCTTCATAGAAACCCGTCAGGTTATAACTGTCTTTAGACTGAGATGGGAACTCCAGCTCTTCGCCCGTCAGTTGGTTATACAAACCAACATCTTCGGCTTCCATGTAGGTATAGTTAACATTGGCACCTAACCCATTAAAGGGCGCTGGCAACATTTTAAATACCGTAGATGCCTGCAGCTCTACCCCTTTGGTTTTTACACCGCTGCCGTTGAGCTTTTGCTTCACATCCCACAGGCGGCCATCACCGAAGAAGTCCACGTCATAACGGGTATCCGCATCAATGATCCAGCTGGTAATGTCCTTGGTAAAGTAGGCCACTGACACAATGGAGTCTTCGTCCGGATACCAGTTCAGAGCCAAATCGAACTGTTTAGCACGATATGGATCCAGATCCGGGTTACCCGCACTACAGTTGTTCGCCGTATCGTCGATTTCTGCCTGGGTATTTTTACGAATGTAACAGGTCGCATTGACGTTCATATCGGTAATCCGAGGACGTGCCATTACCTTAGCGACACCGACATAGAACACCAGCTCATCCGGGATCAGACCCACATTCAGGTTAAAGCTGGGCAGATAATCACGATAATCCGTATCGATGGTTTTGCGACCAGAGAAGATATCTGGATCGTCCGTTGACAGCACCGAAGAATAGGTACCCGTCGTCTCGTTGTAGATAGGATCGCCATTATCATCCAGCTGATCTTCATACACATAAATTTTCACGTCACCGTTAGCGGCATTTTTGGTTTCAACCGCACGAATACCGAAGTTACCCCAGTAGTTAAAGCCAAACAGTTCATTTTCAAAGTTCGCCTGTAAATAGATGGCCTGGGTTTTTACCTCAACATCGTAAGTACCGGTTTGTACATCTAAATCTTCACGGGTGGTGTTGTCAGCCGAAACCGCTTGCAAAGCCGCTAAAACAGCGGGCGAATCAAGGGCCATCCAAGAACCCAATGTATCAACGCCAACGTCATAGCCTTTGAAGAACTTGTCGGTTTCTTTCATGCGGCCACCCAGTAGCTCTGCCTGATCTTCAACCGTCCAAACTTCGTCGTTATAGCTGGTACCGACATTACGGTCGATATCGTATTTCCAGCTCCAGTTTGCGAAACTTTGTTTAGTTTGCTGATAGCCTGCGCGCCACATCACAAAGAAATCTGAATCCGGGATATAGCTGATATCCACTTTCCCCATGGTTTCAGACGCTTCATTTTTAGAAGGACGATAGTCGAAGTTGGTGCCTCCCACATAGCTGGATGGAGAGTTGATATCCAGGGCATTTGAGGTGTCAGTCGCATCGTCCGGATTACGGATATAGGCTTCACTTAAATCCAGCTCAGATACACCGTCATCGTTCAGGCTGACTTTCATGCCAACCAAACCACCTGCCCAGGCGCTGACGCTGCGAGAATCAATGTCTTCGTCCGTGGTAGAACGCGTCACGACTGCCTCCACTTTAAGGGCATCGGTGCGAAACTCTAATCCCGCCTCTAACTGTGAGCTTTCCTGATCCCAGTCAAACTCCAGTACACGGTTACTGATTGATGCATTGGCGGTTTCGAAATAACGTACATTGTGTCTGTCATCGACAATGACTGAGTCAGCATTGATACGCGCGGTCGATTGAGTTTCAAACTGCAGGTTGATATCGTGCGCGCGTTTGTCACGAATGTTCTGAGCATAACGAGTGTGCACCGAGAAATTATCGTTAATTCGATACTGGATAGTGGCTTCGGCAGACAGGCGTTTTTCCTGACGTTCCCACATACCATAACGCGGCAAGTATGGGTTGAAATCCAACCACTGGGCTTCACATGCGGTTTGATCGTCTGTGCCGGCACAATCGGCTTTATCTGTAATATCCGCATACAGTTCGTTGACGGCTGTTTTTTCCGCCGAATTGTCGTAATCGGCAAAACGCGCCCACTCAGTGTTGCGGATCGCGTGGGTTAAGGTGGTTTTGTCAGACGCCGTAACGTTCAGCAATATCCCAAAATCGTCACTGAATTTATGCACACCAGTGATATTCAGCTTAGGCATCACATCGCCAATCAAATCGTTGTACTGACCTTCACCTGATATTGAAAAAAAGTCATTCTTGAATTCGTTGGGTTTGCGGGTGGCCACCTTAATGGTTCCGCCGATACCACCTTCGGTCAGGCGTGCTTCAGAGCCTTTGATAACGTCGAGGGATTTTACCAGCTCAGAGGCCATATCACGGAAGTCAACGCCGCGAGATCCCCCCATCCCCAAAGCACCAACACTGTTAATTTCAACCCGCAACAAGTCAGGATCAACACCACGGATACTGACCTGGGTACCTTCACCCTGATCCCTGGCGAGCTGAATGCCTGGTACACGTTGTAAGGCTTCAGCCACGTTTTTATCCGGGAATTCGCCAATGTCTTCTGCTACCAGCGAGTCTTGCATGGTACCGGCTGATTTTTTACGATCTAACGCGCTGCGCTGACTGAAACGAATCCCTTTAACTTCAATCGTTTCAACAGGTAATTCATCATCTGCTAGCAGATCAACGGTTTTTTCCGTACTATTTTTCTGGGCGCTAACTTCAACAGCAGACGTATCCGTTTGCTGCGCGAAGGCCACTGGCGATGCGATAACACCGACCATGGCACATGCGGCAAACACATGGGTGATACTTTTTGACAGAAGTGTACGCTCAAACGCGGGTGTAATTAGCTGAGTGCTGCATGACTTGGGTGAAGTGCTCATTTTCCTATTTCCTCAATCCACTTGTTGCACATTTGTGTTAAATGTTATTTTTTTGTTTAACATGATTGAAATCCTAGTTACATGCCCCGTCTTGGTCAACAAGTAACCATCAATAACAATCACCAATACACTTTTTTATTCATATATAATCATTTTTGCTGCTTATGGGACGATTCAGACCATAAATACCCGCCTCAAACACCTGTAAAATAAGAGATTCAGATAAATTCAAAGATAAGCTAAACAAAATTGACGTTGCGGTGAATGGTAAAATAATGAGGACAGAAAGAGGGTGAAATGGCCTGACCTTTTGCTTTCACTGAAGTTTCAGTGAGTGATTTTGACTGAAATTAATCATTAATTATTTTTTAACAAATGACGGTAAACGATGTCTTGGTGCCAGATAGCGGATAAAGGGTAACCTCGGGTTGGCACAGTAAGCCGGGCAAGGGCGCAGGTGCGCCCGGCAGGACTATTTAACCAGAGGACGCAGAGTCGACAGAATATTGGTAATCGTCTCGGCAGTGGTACTTTCAAGAATGGTATGAATACCTGGCTTATAGTGCTGGATTAAGCGAAACAAATGGGCATGATCCATCTCACCTGTGCCTGAGGGCAAATCACCGTCTTTCATCCCGTTTACCTGAACGAAATCTTTGCAATGAATGGCCACGATATGTTTGCCAAAGCGTGCAAAAGCGTCATCCATTAAGGCCTGCTGATGTTTACACTGATCCAGTGGAAAGAAGTTTACCGGGTCATAAATGATTTGCAGATTGGGAGAATTGACTTCGTGCAGAAGCTGCTCCATCAAATCATAGGTATGCACCGTATGATGGTGCGCCACCCCCTCAATGCCGACGATTACGCCATACTTTTCTGCGCTAGAGGCCAGCCGCTTTACCGACGTCACCAGTTCAGCAAAGGCTTCCGGGGTTTGGCTTAACGGATGAAAACTGCAATCAGCATTGCGCGAGCCGGTTTCTGTACCGACTATGCTGCAACCAAAATCTCTGGCAAAACGCAGGTGTTCTTCAAATCGTTGTAAACTCAGTTCACGCTGCTGCGCATCCGGATGAATCGGATTGATATAACAGCCCAGCACCGCAATATTGATTCCCTGCTCTGCAAACGCATCCCGCACCTGATTGGCAAAGCCTGGGCTTAGCTGCCCCGGTGCTTCACTCATTTGCGGGAAAGATTTGGCCGGTGCCAGTTGCACATTATTGACCTCAAACTGGCCAATCAATCGTGCAATCTGTTCCGGTGTGCCCTGACCATAATCGTGGGCACGTACACCAAAATTAATCATCTTGTTGCTCCTTGTGTTGCTCAACATCCGAGCTTAAAGATTCAGACTGGCCTGCAGTTCAGCCGCCACTATTTCTGCCGTCAGCTTCGCCCCAGCCTCACTGGTGTGGGTATGGGCATCACCAAACAGTTCATCGACCTTTGCAGGCCCCAGGGCGTTATATTTCTCCGCCACCAGACGGTGCAAATCGATAAACATCACTCCGCTCTGGCGTGCCACCTGCCAGGCCCAGTGAGGGTAGCTGTCTTTGCCTAACACAATTTCGTTGTTGTCATCCCAGGTTTTACGCGGCACTGGCGAACAAATAATCGGGCGCACACCGCGCGCCATGGCTTCGCCAATCATTTTGCGTAAATACCAGCCATAACTGTGCACGGTTTCCGGCTGTTTGGTCAGCATGTTGTCAATCTGTTCGGATTCGTTACCTATGCCCTTAATGGTGCCACGGGCGCGACTGTCATCATTAAGGGGGGCATTGTCATTGTGGCCAAACTGTATCACCACAGTATCGCCAGGTTGCATCATGTTCAGTGCCCGCTGCCAGTGTCCGCCGGTAACAAAAGTACGGCTACTTAGCCCGCCCACAGCACGGTTTACAATGTTGACTTGTTTAGTGTTGAGGTGATCCTTAACAAAATCGCCCCAGCCCCACTGGCCATTGCTGCCATCACCGGCACCGTTACGCACGGTCGAATCGCCCACGAAAAATACGCTGGGTAAATTGGCATTGGCGACAAAAGGCAGGCGTAAAAAGGTCCATTCTGCCGATGTGATTGCAGTGCCCTTCTTCGAATACAGCATTGTGTCCAGGGTTGGGCGCAGCCCCTTGATGGCCGCAACAATGGTATCGGCATGCAGGTAAGCGCCGATGGGATTAAAGTGGGTGTGATCTTTGGTGTAAAGCTCCGCCGCTTTTACCTTGCCCATGTTCTCAAGGGCATCAGCCACCGGATTGGTCACATCGATGAAAGGCGTGTTCAGCTCCCAGGCCAACTGATACATCCAGCCACCATACTGACCCGAGCCCCGTTCAATTCGTTCATTACGCCAGATATTGCGTACCGTAAGCGACATCAGCACCGGATACGCCTGTTTTGCCCGCACATCGGCCACCATCTGGCGAATATAGTGACCAAAGCTATATACAGTTTCTGCCTGTTTGGTCAGTAAATTGTTGATGTCGACGCTGTCTTCGCCAATGCCCGGAATAGTGCCACGGGCGCGACTATCATCATTGATGGCCCCCGCATCATTATGACCAAACTGAATAAACACCCAGTCGCCTGGCTTAACATCGTCAATCAGCTTTTGCCAGTGGCCTTCACTGATAAAGGTGCGGGCGCTACGCCCGCCCCTGGCACGGTTATCCACCGTCACTTTGCTACTATCAAAATATTCCTGTAACACACCCGCCCAGCCCTGATGGTCCGGGGTACTGTACGTAGCAGCGGTGGAATCGCCGGCAATAAAAAGGGTGTGCGGAGAAAGGGTTTCTGCCTGGCTGACACTCGCGAATAACAGGCTGGTAAACCCGATGACATATCCCGTCAAACGGCTCAACATAATGGTTTCCTTGATAATTCTAATTAAAGACGGCGGGCTTTTCGCCCCTGAATGCATCATTACATGATTAATAATGATGCTATATGACCAATCTTGCGCATAACAAGGAAATATTTAAACAAATGTAAAAAATGTTAATTTATGAACGGTATTTCATAACCTGGTGTGGCTGACTGCGGCGAAAGCGCGAGCTGATCCAGCACAATGCCGCTTTGATTAATGCTAACGCGGACAGGGTAGACACCCGGAGCGGGAAAACTCAGGTGAAATTCACTCAGTGTTGCATTGCGCAATACATTCTGTTTCCAGGTCTCGCTGCGGCCCTGGGTATTTAGCCCGGTACACTGAGACTCATCATGTACTGTCACACAGACCTGTTGGTCGCCGTCATTGCTATGGGTGGGCAATGTGCGTACTTGCAACTGATATTCCCCCGGCGTATCAATTCTGGCCTGATATTCAAGCCAGGGCTGAGTCTTGTATTTGCCGGTAATGGGCATACGCGTCACGGCGCGATTACTGTAGCCAAGGCCCGTCACCGTTAACCAGCGGCCGCTATCCGGGCGACTGGCCGCCGTGTAATCCGCCGCCTGCCAATATTGCACCGCATCCTCTCGTTTAGGATCACTGGCCGGCAATTCAGACAACGGCGTTGGTGCGGCAAACACTGGCAAATGACGCGGAGATGCCGACATCATCTGCATCCATTTGCCCTGTTCCAGTTGCTGATATTGCTGGGTCAGAGTTTGGATCCGTTGATATGCCGCCAGTGCCCGTTGCCAGCAATTATCACTCACGGCCCTTACCTGGCTTTGTGCCGCCATTTGCCGATATAAAAACTTTTCATTCATGGCGGTAGCAGCGGCGATGGGATATTCGACTAGCTCGAACCAGGCCGACTGTCGCTCCTTCGGCACTTTGGCTTTTAGTTCAGCCATTTGCCCTTCCAGCTCATGGTAAAACTTTAAACGGCGCTGAGCTTCGTTCCAGCTAAATGCGGTTTGGGTGGTTTGGGTTGTGGGTTCTGTCTGACTCCAGCCCATAAACTCAGGCTTACGCAGCATGGCTAACTGGTAGTACTGGCTCATCATGGCACTGACAGGTGCCGCCAGGGCAGCGCCAAATTCGCGCCCGGCCCACGCCTGTAAATGCTCGCCAATCCAGTCAGAACTGACCTGTGGCGTCCAGGCCATATCCAAAAACAGTTCAAGATTGTATTCTGCAGGTTTGATATCACCCACATTCGCAATCCACACTCTGTCTGCACCGTGTTGCCAGGCTCGGCTCATTTCGTACCAGATTAAACCAGGCTGCGTGGTACTTAACCACAGATAATCATGGGGGCGCCCCCAGTAACTGAGGTGATAATACACGCCACTGCTGCCGCTGCGGGTTTGCTCATTTGCATCACTTAAGTGACGAATGTAGCCATAATTATCGTCCGGCCACACCAGAGTCACATCATCGGGTACATCCAGCCCAAGCTGGTAAAGTTCAAGCACTTCTTTATACGGAATGAGTACCTGAGGTACGCTGGTTAATGGCTGCCTCAGTGTACTGCTAAGGATGCTACGCTGCGTGCGAATCACCTCAGATAATACCGCTGCGGCATCAGCCGGCGTTGCCGCACCTTCCATATGGCTGTCGTGCACACCGCGCATTCCCAGTGTCAGCATAGCCTCTAGCTGAGATTGCTTAAGATCATTCACCCGGCTTTGCCAATAGGCATCAACGGCTTTGCGGTTGGTGAAGTAGTTATAATCGCCCAAACGGGCGTTATCCCACTCAGCTACATTGTTACGCAACATGGGTTCAGCATGGGAACTCCCAATCACCATATGATAGCGCCTGGCCAGTGCCAGGGTGTGGGGCTGACGAAAGAACGCTTCACTGCCCGGATGCATGGCAGGCCAAATACTGTTAGCGCGCAGGCGCAGTAATAACTGGAACACTTTTTCATAGGTCGTGGGACCAATATTTCCCTCCTGCGGCGCAAGGGTGTTTGCCGCCCAGGGACGTAAACCCCAGTCTTCATCATTCAGGAAAATGCCGCGATACTTCACTCCCGGCGCAGACTGCACCCCGTCTTCTGCAAGATCAAGACTCAGGCTGCTCTGTGGCAATGGATGTACATCGGCCCACCATTTCCACGGTGATACGCCAAGACGCTCTGTTAGCGTAAATATCGCATAGACAGTCCCGCGCACGTCGCTGCCACTGAGTATCAGACTCCTGTTGGCGCGATGTAAGCTAAAGCCTTCCCATTGAGAGTTTAAGGCCTGGCGCTGCGATGCGGAGATGAGCTTGCCATCAGCAAATACTCTGGCATTGACCTGACCAATATAGATGCCATTTCCCTGAAAACTGCGGGTAGTGAGCAGACGTGGCTGGTTGCCCGTGATGTCGGTGATGTCCTGTTGCAACTGCTCGGCAGCCCACAAGATCAACGGATCTGATTCTTCTGCCACAAAGATAGGCAAACTGCTGCTTTGATCGCTTATCAGGACAGAAGAAGTCGAGGCTTGCGCTACGGCCAGCTGGCTACTCAGAGTCAGGTAGAGCACACACCATATTGCCAGCTGTTGTAACCATGGCCTGCTGCGTCCGTTCATCGTTTCCCCTTATCCCTGATCGGTAGTCCCGATTTAATATGCGTCGATTAACGCCTTTAACTGTACCCTGCTGATCGCAACCACAGTGCCATGACGCGTGCCCGATGGTAGCTGGATTTGGTCTGACACATTCTGCCAATGGATAAAATCCTGCGTACGCATGGCCCCGTATTGATGGCGGGTATATTCATCATAGTAAACGTAATACCAATCGTCGGTTTTTAATAAGGTAGGGCCCTCAACCCAAATTCCCTCAGGAGAAAAAGGGGCAACAGCTTTGTTCCACGGACCACTCATACTATTGCTTGTAGCCACATATAGATTCTTGGCGGCGGGATAACGGGTTTCATCCTTTAGCAGCATGACATAACCGTCGCTGGTTGGATGAATGCTGGCATCTATGACATTAAACCCAGGCTGATAATACAGCTGGGTTGGCGTATAGGTGACGAAATCCTGAGTAGTGGTCGCGTAAATGCGATGGTCCCAGCCCTTATCTGCCATAGCTTCAGACTGAGGATATGTACCCGGCAAGGTAGACGCCCAGTAAATGATGTACCTCTGTTGATCAGGATCCCAGCTGATTTCCGGTGCCCAGGCATTTTTGGCAGTGGCAAAGTCCTGCATCACCGGAATAAAGCGCTGTTCACTCCAGTGAATTAAATCCTTCGAATGGGCAATACCGATCCCCTGCTCTTCCCAACTGCTGGTCCAGACCATATGGAACAGGCCGTCAGGCCCCTGAATGATGCAGGGATCGCGCATCAGCTTACCGCCAACCTTTGGTGCCAAAATAGATATGTCCTGATTCAGCGCCTTCCAGATTAGTCCATCTTCGGAATACGCCAGATGTAAACCATCTTCACCGTTGCCGCGAAAACTGGCGAATACAAAGACATTATCGTCTTTTGCTGTTGCAACCGGGTATTGTTGCGCCTGCTGGCCGCTGCTACAGGACACTACTCCCAGCAGCCCGACCATAGCCGTTATGACATACCGGACGCACGTGAGGATGCGAAACCCCGTCATGAATGTCGCTTTAATATTACGCACTGGCCACCCACCCTAATTTAACAAAATGCTAACATGCTGAAAGCCGGTACTATTTGCAAATACTTACTTACCGCACATTCAAATATGAATAAGAAAATTGCAGATATAAACCCTTAGCAGCGATAGCTACCCCAACCAACAACTTACATAAACTTTACACCCATTTACCTGATGCAAAAGCAACGTGGCAGAGTCGACTGAAATAGCAATTCTTTAAGATAATTTAAGCAACTTAGACGATTTAACTATAACGATAACATCTAAAAGTCGACTTTAGTCCCCTCCCCCTGCGCCGATACAAAGGGCAGACCAACTCGGAATCAGGGTGAAACATGAACCATAACCTCTACATTGACAAAATCAGCCGCAAGCCTCTGCTGATGGCTCTGGTCATGTGTGCTTCAGTTGTCCTATCGAGCTGTATCCAGAGTCAGTCTGCCAGCCAGGCAAGTTATGTCAGTCCAGCCTCCGTCTCGATTTCTGACAATACGCTGAAGCTGGTGAATCGTGTGTTTCAGTCCAATTTTATCGGTGGTGACTGGTACTATCAGGGTGCTCAGGCAGTGAATGGCACCATCAATGCCTATATTCAAATTCCGCAGTCATTGGATATGAGTAAGGAAGTACAACGTAACTACCTGCAAAAGGCCATTTGTCCTGGCGCAGATAAGCAGCAGTTGTGGAAGTCGGTCAAGGGCATTCCATTGACGGTACATTTATATACCTTCAATAAACGCCATACCGTATATGCTGAGTGCACGAATCCTTTAGCCTAGCAGTTGCCAGGCATAAAAAAACCGACATCAAGGTCGGTTTTTTTATGCCTGTAATATTACTATTCTACGAAATGCTTTAATGCATAATCCAGATTTTCTTTAGAATCTGCTAACAGCTCAAACATCTGCTGTTTTGCACCAGCGGCATCTTGCTGGGCAATGGCTTCATAAACGGCTCTATGGTCCGGTAGGGAATCTTTATACTCTTCTTCAATCGACGAACTTAAACGGAACAACCCCATCATCGCCGTTTGAATTGTCATGCCCAGCGAAATCATAAATTCATTGTTAGTGGCTTCGAGTACCGCCAGGTGGAATTCCAAATCACTGGAAAACACTTCTTCTGTGCCCAATTCGGCATTTTCCATCGCCTGATAGGCATCACTTAATTTAGCGACCTGATCTTCAGTACGATTCTTTGCCGCCAGTTCGGCTGCAGCAGGTTCGAAAATTTCACGAATTTCAAACAACGATATGAAAAACTGTGGCGATGGCTTTGACTCGAAACACCAGCTTAAAATCTCAGCATCAAGCATGTTCCAGTATTTGCGCGGACGAATACGCGTACCCAGTTTTGGACGGGATTCAATTAACCCTTTGGCTGCGAGAATTTTAAACGCTTCACGCAATGCGGTACGCGACACATTTAGCTCTTCGCCAATAGTGGTTTCATTGGGTATATATTCGCCGGGTGCATACACACCGCTAACAATACGTGTTCCAAGTTCTGCAGCTACCCATCCATGGATGCTTTGCGGTCGATTCTTTACCTGACTTCCCATCAAAATCCCCTACTGAGATTAATGCAATTCTAATCAGTGGCAATCAACCAACTGATCAATCAAAAAGTAACAAGTGTCTACCATCAACTTTGCGCAAATAGACGACCAGTGGTTGGTCAGGCAGGACGTGCAAAAGACCCTGTTACATCAATTCTTTATGTTATTGTATGATAAATTTCACTATGCAGCAGCTAAAATCCGGCCCGATTTACGCTTATGCTTTTTGATAATAAATCAAAAACAATCATTTAACATTAGTTTATGTTTGATTATTCCGGATTTTAAATTGTGCCGAAGGGCAATGGTTTTATCTGTGCAAGCATCTTTTCAGGTGTTTCAGCCAGTGCTAAAAAGGCCTCTCCCATTCTGTCACTTTCGGCAATAACCTTATGCCAGTATGGAATGCGCTGCTCCGGTGTCAGGGTTTCAAAATCTTTACGATCCGGAATTTTTGCATAGGGCAAACTGGCCACAAATTCCGCTGAAGGCACCAGCATTACCACATTGTCATAGCTGGCCTGATGCACTTTTCGCCCACGCAATTGTTTATCGAACCAGCCAGGGATAGGGGTGGAATAAAAGTGCGGATACAGCACCAGACCGTCTTTTGGCCCCAGTTGTAAATCAAAGTGATAGTCTACAATACCACCATCCCGATACATTCCCGCCGGCGCTCCCGGGATATTGGCAATCCCTTCTAATACAAGAGGTATAGAGCCTGATGCGATCAGAGCCTCACGCAAATTTTCCGGCGTGAGTGCACAACGATGCGTCGGCAACTTATATGGGTCCTGTATTATCAGTTCAGATTCAGGTGCATCAAAAATCACCCGTTCAAAAAAGCGACCAAGGTATCGGCGCGTTAGTGCATTGGCCGATGCGGACCCAATCAATCCCAGCATTTGCAGAGATGTACGTTCAAATCTGGCCAGGCCTTTACACAACGCCACCACAAAATGGGCTTTAAGCTGCGGATTGGCAATGATTTCGGCTGCACCGTTATCACTTAACACATAACTGACGAGATCTCTGGCCTTGGAACTGATTTCTGCCACGCTGGGTTTAGCCGAGTACACTGTGCCTGAATAATGCTCCGCCAAACGATTGATTGCAGCAAGCGGATCTTTCTGACCATAACAGGCCATACGAAATGCACCGGCGGATGACCCCATCAGATGTATCGGCTTTGCAGCACTGGACATAAAACGGGGTAAAACCCGATCTAACCCTGCGAGAATAAACCACTTAGGTCCGCCCGATGCGCCAAGCATATAATCAAACAAACTGGCGCTAAAACCTTCGGCTTTTATCCGCTTGATGGCCTGTGGGCCAGCATATACATCTAATACTTGCATCAAAGTGACTCTGCTACGGCAATAATACGCCAACCATACCAGAAAATTGCACATGTCTGAAAAAGAAAGCCGACAGGCTTTGTGAATAACTTTTCAAAATCAGTAGAGTTATTAAACAGCACACACTATCGAACTAACTATTTGTTGATATTGATAATTATGTTTCCGTTGAGGCATTTTTCACCTGATTTTTATCATTCTTACCTTTCAACAGAATCATAAAAGCGACCAACTCTGACCCTTTTTATCTCCTTATTAGGTGAAATTTCATTCGCATTGAAATGTTAGTTTTGCAAAATCTCGGCCTTTATAGATAAAGGTCAACGTAAATGACGTTTTCAAACAAAAACCAGGTCAAAAAGACTTGACATAAAGCAATAAAAGCCCATTTTTTAAACGACAGAATCAGGATAAAAAGACTTGATTTATCCACTAAAAAGCGCTGCCAAGTGAACAACTTCGGCACTGAGCAAAAAATATACAGAGATTATTTTCATTAATTATCAAACACTTAAAAGATATCCTATTGGTACTCAACAAGGTTATCCACAGAATAAGTGGATAACTTTTAAAAATAATAAATTTTTCCCACAGCTGAAATAACCTTGACTTTATGGCCATGTCTAGCACAATTGAGATGAACCTAAGGATCGAGGTACCCATGCCGAAACAAACGCTGGCTGCACTGCCCGACACATTTACTATTTATAGTTTGCCTGTCTCTGCGCCTATTCCTGCGCAAATTTTTAATGCATCTGTTTATTTCATTGGTAAAACCAAGGAAGAACTGTCTCTGGTAGCGCCAGATACTATTCATATTGACGCCGACGAAGCCGATGGTGACTGGCGAGTGCTCGAAGTGCTTGGTCCCCTGCAATTATCCATGGTGGGGATTATGGCGCAGATCGGCTCTGTGCTTGCGGCGGCAAAGATCAGCATTTTTGTCGTATCGACCTTTGAAACCGACTTCTTTTTGGTAAAAAGCAAAAACCTGCAACATGCTGCCAAAGCATTAGAAGCAGACGGCTATAAAGTATTGCTTTAACCCGATTCATGTCATTGACCTGTCCGCTCGTTGCAAGCCTAAACGACGCTCCGCCACATCAGCGTCAGTTTTCCATCAGCGCCCCTATCAGCGGCCGCCCACACCCTATTTCGCAGGGATTTGGCGTCTATCCCTATCACATGCTGGGACAAGGCGCGTGTATCACGCCGAACGGCTATCGTATGTTTGCCCCTCTTGGCGGCACTATTTTGCAAATTCCAGGGACAGCACATCTGCTGCGAATCAAGTGCGAAAATGGCCTTGTCTTGCAAATTGAAGTCGGTCCGGATGCGCATAAACTAATGGGCAAAGGATTTAGAACTCTGGTATCTCAGGGCGATACTGTACAACAGCATCAAGCCATCCTTGAGTTGGATTTGCCGCAATTGAAACGCGAATTACAGGACATCAGGGTGATGGTCACCCTGCTTAACAGTCAAAAGCTCAAAGGCCTCTACCTACACCCGCATAGTTTGCGGGCACCGGAAGATACACTCTTTACCCTGTTTATCTGAGATAAGCAGCTATATCTAATCACTAACTGCCCTTTACCCCAATTGGGCCTATGGTTATAGTGCCGCTAATAAGATCATTGATATTCTGAGAGATTATGACGACTGTATTCGGCATCAAAAACTGCGACACCATTAAAAAAGCCCGCAAGTGGCTGGAACAAAACAGCGTGGAGTTTCAATTCCATGATTTTCGTGCCGATGGTTTGGATCTGCAATGGCTTGAGCAGGCCGAGGCGGCACTGGGTTGGGAAGCGCTGCTGAATAAGCGTGGTACTACCTTCCGTCAACTAAGCGACGATCAAAAGGCCGATTTGGATAGAGCCAAAGCCCTTGCGCTGCTGGAACAGCATCCAGCAATGATTAAACGCCCGGTACTGGCACACGAGGGTAACTTTTATTTAGGCTTTAGCGATAAACAATACACAGAGATTTTTAAATGAGTTGGTTTAACCTGGATGTGGTCGAACTGACCAAAGAATTGATCAATCGCCGTTCTGTTACACCTGAAGATGCGGGCTGCCAGCAGATGATGGCTGACTATCTGCGCCAGTTAGGATTCAACATCGAACCTATGGTGTTTGAAGACACCACCAATATGTGGGCGCGTAAAGGCACACAAGGCCCCCTGTTTTGTTTTGCCGGTCACACCGATGTTGTGCCGAGCGGACCTGTCGAGAAATGGGATACTCCGCCATTTGAAGCCACTGAAAAAGACGGCTTTTTATATGGCCGCGGTGCCGCGGACATGAAAGGCAGTCTGGCCGCCATGCTGGTTGCAACCAAACGCTTTGTAGAAGCTTATCCTGAACATACGGGTTCAATGTCATATCTGATCACCAGTGACGAAGAAGGCCCCTTTATCAATGGCACAACCCGAGTAATTGATACTCTGGAAGCCCGCAACGAGAAAATCACCTGGTGTATCGTGGGTGAGCCATCCAGCACAGATCGTGTGGGCGATGTGGTAAAAAATGGGCGCCGTGGCTCCATCACCGGCGATCTCACCGTCAAAGGTGTTCAGGGTCATGTGGCTTACCCACATCTGGCCAAAAACCCCATTCATCTGGCCGCACCAGCACTGGCGGAACTGGCTAACGAAGTATGGGATCAGGGCAATGATTCATTCCCGCCCACCAGCTTCCAGATTTCTAACATTCATGGCGGTACAGGGGCTGGCAATGTCATCCCTGGTGAAGTGGATGTGTGCTTTAACCTGCGTTATTCCACCGAACTGGATGCGGATACCATTGTCGCTCGCACCCTGGCTATTCTGGATAAGCATGGCCTCGAATATGACATTAAATGGACCTATAACGGTCTGCCATTCCTGACCGATAGCGGTGAACTAGTCGCCGCCACGGTCGCAGTCATTGCCGAAGTCACTGGCGAGCCAACTGAGCTTTCTACAGCAGGGGGCACATCCGATGGCCGCTTTATCGCACCTACTGGTGCTCAGGTGGTGGAGCTAGGACCAGTTAACGCCAGTATTCATAAAATAAACGAACATGTGAAAATGGCCGACCTGCATATTCTGGTTGATATCTACTACGGCATTCTATGCAAACTGCTGGCAAACTAACTTTTGCCCAATGCAGCGGCACAGATGAGAGTCACCTTTCATCTGTGCTCTCGCCTCATCAATTAATGCCGGACGTCGTCGAGGCATTTAGCGCCATGCAAACTGCCGCAGCCAAAGATGGAATAGATATCAGTATTGCCAGCAGTTACCGGTCCTTTGAGCGTCAGTTAGCGATTTGGAATGCCAAATGGCTGGGTAAACGCCCCTTGTATGATCGCCAGGGCCAGACGCTTGATTATCACACGCTAAGCGAGACACAAAAACTGCACGCTATCCTGACCTGGTCAGCCTTACCCGGTACCAGCCGCCATCACTGGGGGACTGATTTGGATGTTTATGATCATCAAACGATAAGCAACTGTGGTCATAGCTTACAACTGGTGGAAGCGGAGTATTTAGCAGGCGGACCCTGCTATAAGCTCTCCTGTTGGTTGCAACAGCACGCAAGTGAATATGGTTTCCACAGACCTTACTATCAACAGACATACACTCAGGGAGTGGCTCCAGAGCCCTGGCATCTCAGTTTTGCCCCGCTGGCTTGCCAATGTCTATCGCTGCTCAACGAAGACGCGCTCGCATCGTTATTGGCATCTTCAGCCCTGGAAGGTAAAACCGCTGTGCTGGCGCACTTAGAGCAACTACTGACCCAATATGTCTATCCTTACCAGGAGCAACACCCATGAATATCTGGTGGTTAATCGGTTTAATTGTACTGATACTAGGGGTAATAGTGGGTAACTTACTGTTATTAAAACTCAGTGCTAAGGCTAAAATGAAGTCTCCGCCAGGGGATGCCAGCAAAGCGTCAAAGCCGTCAGGTAATAATGCCAACTGGGATGAAAAAGACGACTGGTGAACCCGGGGCACAATGCACTAAATGACAGATACAAAAAAAGGCCCTGACGGGCCTTTTTGCTTGGTCATCTTTCGGACGGTTAGAGCAAACCAACCGCAATGGCCGGGAAGGCAATAATCAGGCCCAGTCGAACAATATCTGACACTACAAAGGGCAATACCCCTTTGAAAATATCAGTGATTTTGATATCCGGAGCGACGGATTTAATCACAAACACATTCATCCCTACCGGTGGGGTAATCAAGCCAAGTTCTACGGTAATTACCGCCACAATTCCGAACCAAATCGGATCGAAACCCGCGGCTTCTACCAGGGGATATACCACAGGAACGGTCAGCAGTAACATGGCCAAACTGTCCATTACACACCCCAGCAGCACAAACAGGATCAAAATAGCAAACAACACCATGTAAGGTGACATATGCAGACTGTCGACAAACTCTACCAGCGTGAACGAGATGCGCGACACAGACAGGAAATAACCAAAAATTTCAGCACCAATCAGCATAAAGAAAATCATTGCCGACATATACAGGCTTTCCTGCACGGCCTGCTTAAACTCTTCAAAGTTCATGCCTCGTGCCAGGGCAATAATCAGGGTACCGAAGGCACCGATAGATGCGGCTTCCGTCGGTGTAAAGAATCCGCCGTAGATACCACCAATGATCAGGGCAAAAATCCCGGTGAACGGCAAGATACCTTTTAAGCCCGCCAGTTTCTCCATAAATGAAGTCGACTCACCTGGCTTAGCCAGGTCGGGCTTCAGCATCACAGTCACCGCGATAGCCACGCAATACAGCAGCAGACCAAGCATTCCTGGCAGGAAGCCAGCAATAAACATGTCACCAACGGATTGTTCCGTGATCAGCGCATATAGTAACAATGCCACTGAAGGTGGGATCATAATGCCAAGGGTGCCGCCTGCTGCCAGGGTGCCGGCTGCAAAAGACTTCTTGTAGCCGTTTTTCGTCATTTCCGGCAGCGCCACTCGCGACATGCTTGCGGCCGTTGCCATAGATGAACCAGAAATGGCCGAGAAAATACCACAGGATAAAACCCCCGCCAGAGCCATACCACCAGGCCAGGCACCAAATAATTTTCTGGCACCATCAAACAGCTCTTTTGACATCCGGGATTTGGAGGCAAACACCCCCATCAAAATAAACATGGGAATCGGGCTGAAACTATAGTTAGACATGGTTTCAAATGGGCCGCTACCCAGAATCGTCATCGCCGGGTCAAACGCAACGATGGCCGCAAAACCGATAAAGCCCGTCAACGCCATCGCCAGCGCAATAGGCATACTCAGGCCGACGCAAACCAGCATCACCAGAATACAAATTAAACCAATAACAGAAGCACTCATTCCACTCTCTCCACCATCTTACCGCCCGAGATAAGGCGTAATGCACTTACCAATGCAGCTACCGCCAGAACACCACTGGCAAAGGCAGTCACATCGTAGAAATAACTCACTGGAATCAATAAATCCTGCGTGGTTTCTTCACTCATTACCGCATCTTGTGCGGAAATGTAAAACTCGTAACTCATGGCTGTGCCAAGGAACACATAGCCAAGTAAATAGATGCCTTGCATGGCCCCTTTCGCGCGTTCACTCATGCGATTTGTAAATAAATCAACATGCACCTGCGAACGTTCAACTGAATGAGGAAGACAAAAGAACACCGTAATCAGCAATCCGTACTTAATCAACTCCACGCCACCAGGAAAAGTGAGATCCAGGGAGCCAGTGGTCATTTCAAACAAACTGCGGGTGACAACATCAGCCAGGGTGACCATCATCATAGCGACGAGGACAACGCAGCTGATCAGGTGCATAAATCTTGTTAGGGGACTAAGTAGTGCTTCGATACGATTGATCATTCTCTTCTCCGATAAGTCCTACTGGAAAAAAGCCCCCGATATACGGAGGCTATATAAAACTGCCTACTAATTAAGGACTTACATTGGACAGCTTTGTGACAGCTCTTTCGCACGAGCGTACACTTTACGTGCTGGCAGACGTTTTTTCTCCAATTCGCTCAGGTACTGCTCTGTCGCTTTGTCTAATACTGGTTTCCAGTCTGGGTTGTTACCGCCACCTTCTACTACGTAGAACTCGTGACCCATTTCAACCGCCTGCGCTTTACCTTTGGTATCCAGCTCATCAAATACTTTACCTGCGGTTTCTGACCAGCTCATGCCGGAGTTTTCGTCGATCACTTTTTTCAGGTTAGCAGGCAAACGGTTATAGGTACGTTTGTTCATGGTCACGATGAAAGACAGCGTGTACAGACCACCCACTTCAGTGTGGTAAGGCGTCAGCTCATTCAGACGGAATGTCAGCTCGCCTTCATACGGCAGGCTTACACCGTCAATAACGCCATTTTGCAGTGACTGATAAGACTCAGGTGCTGGCATACCCACAGGCTGAGCGCCCAGACCTTCTAACAGGGTCGCTACCACTGAAGACGGACGACGGATGCGCAGGCCAGCCAAATCTTCAGGCTTTTTCACCTGCTTGTTGGCAGTGTGGATGTGACCTGGGCCATGGGTAAAGAGGAACAATGGTTTGGTATCTTTGTACTCTTTGCCAAACAGGCCTTCTTCAAACAAAGATTCCACGATACAGGAACCGTTGGCGGCACTTTTCGCCACACCAGGTAATTCAACAATTTGGGTCAATGGGAAACGATTAGCAGTGTAACCCAGCACAGTGGCAGAGATATCGGTAATACCGTTCGCGGCTGCGTCATACAGTGCATTGGGTTTCGCCAGCGTTGATGAAGGATACATATCTACCTTCAATTCGCCGTTTGATGCCTCAGCGATTTTGTCCGCCCAGGCTTGGAACACTTCTTTATTGGCAGCAGAGACTGCTGGGAAGAAATGGCCAAAACGTAAGGTCGTTTCACGAGCAGATGCATTGACACTCGTACCAGCCGCAGCAAGTAACAACAGACCTGCAGTAAGCATTGATTTTTTCATAGTGACTCCTCGGGTACCTGTTATCTTTATTGGATGTTTCGCAAAAAGAGGAATCCGGGAATGGGCTATCGACTCAGCCTAGCAATTTGCCTGCAAACCCCGTCAGATAATTCTTAACAGGATTTGAACTCCAGCTCCTCAACTGCACGACCAAAATTAACATTTGTTTTACCGATATGAACAATTCGTTAATCTGATTTACGATTCAATTTTGATATAGCTTTTTAAAATTAGACTAACAGTAGCCAACTTATCTCACTTAGCAAGTTCAATAGATAAAAGGGATAAGCAATTGAGTCAGGAAAACATAACAGCTATTCAATCCTGTATGAGGAATGTAATTAAACAACGAAAAGGTGCAATTTTTAAACCTGCTCGAAACTTACCATTGCCCCCAGAGTATAGACTTAGACGGCGTATCCCACATCCCTGGCATTTCGACGCAAAATGTCGATAAATGCCTGCTGGGTTTTGGTTGGACGCCAGCCTTTTCGCATACTGATGCCAATGGGTCGATATGAATGAGAAACGGCAAACGGCAGGACTTTTAACCAGCCTTCTTCCAGTTCTCTTTGTACCTGATGGGCTGATACCATCGTGAGGCGATCAGAACCTTCCAGCAGTGAGCGCAGCAGAATTTGTGAGCCGGATTCCACCAGACGATGGGGAATGGGTTTATCTGCTTCTAAAAAGAAATTATCAAAGATACTGCGGGTGGGAGTACCCACATGAGGGACCACCCAGGACGCATCGGCGAGTATGTCCATATCAATGGTTTGCGTCATCAGTGGATGGTGCGGACGCCCAACGATCACTACTTCGGAAGAAAAGAATTCTTCCTGATTCACATCTTCACTTGGCACCGGAAAACGCAGCGCTCCAATCAGCAAGTCTAAGTTCGCATTGCGCAGATGGTAGAGCAAGTCTGAGTATGGGCCGTCCGTTACCGAGATCCGAAAATCCGGGTATTGTCGGCCAAATTCGATAATGCTTTTGGGTAATACCGAGGTGCGAGCCAACGGCATACTGCCGATGATAAGCTGACCAGATTCCTGATTGGCCAACGAACGTAATTCATCTCTGGCCTGATCAATTTCTGAAAATGCCAGCTTAGTCGCACGAGATAACGCCAGGGCTGATTTATTCAGATTGATACCGGTACTGGTTTTTTCTACCAGTTCCAAACCCAACAGAGATTCCAGTTCTCGGGCAGAGCGATGAATAGAAGATTGCGGTACCCCAATACGCCGACCGGCTTCACTAAAACTGCGCGCCGATGCCAGGGCTATTAACGCCCGCAACTGTGTCGTGGTAATCAAATTGAGTAACTGTGCGCTTTTCATCCCTGGCTTGCGTTCAGCCCAGCGCAGGGTTTCGCGAATGCCATCGTGAATCAACTGGATGGCGCGCTCTACCCGCACCACAAACACGTCACCACTTTCGGTAAGAAACATCCCGTCGCTTTTGCGCTCAAATAATTGAGTATCAAGGTGAGATTCAAGCTTGGCCAGTGCCTGAGTAATGGCGGGCTGTGACAAATACACTTTATCTTTGGCCTTACTGATACTCTGACTTCGGGCAACTTCCAGAAAGGCCCGCAGATGCCTGATATTAATCGCCTTTTCTATCATACATACAGATCAGTAAGGGTTAGAGAATAGGCCAGTTTAGCGCAGTAAATACGGCTAGCCCAAGGCAATTGACTTGATCAGCGATGAAACAAAGTTAACAGCCTGGGCATTTACGAAACTATTCGTCCTGATATTTTACCGCAGTGCCCGAAATGCTGACCATCAACATACTGCCTTTAGGGCCTACAACTTCGTAATCGAAATCGACGCCGACAACGGCATTGGCGCCCAATGAGCGGGCTTCGCTTTCGATTTCGGCAAACGCGATTTTACGCGCCCGGGTCAGTTCGGCTTCATAAGCACCGCTGCGTCCACCGACTATGTCACGAATACTGGCAAACAGATCCTGGAACAGATTTGCTCCCATAATGGCTTCGCCAATCACAACGCCACAATATTCAGTGATACGTTTGCCTTGTAACGTCGGTGTGGTAGTAACAATCATGTAAACCTCCTTGTTATTGATAGTTAATTAAGAGCTTGCTGCAGTTTTTCAATCAGCGCCTGCGCCGCGTCATCGCTATATGCAACCGCTGGATGCTGTCCCCAAACCGGTTTCGGCCAGGCAACATCGGTTTTAAAACGGGCAATATGATGGATATGCAGTTGCGGTACCATATTTCCCAATGCTGCGACGTTAAGCTTATCAGCATTAAACAGGCTTTGCAGAATTCGACTGACCTGTGCAGATTCTTGCCACAGCTGAAGTTGCTGCGCTTCGCTCAAATCAATGATTTCGCGCGTACCTTCGACCTTCGGCACCAAAATCAACCAGGGATACTGGCTGTCGTTCATCAGCAATACCCGGCACAGGGGTAACTCTGTTACGACAAAACAATCGCGGGCAAGTTCAGGGGCTAGTTGGAACATCCTTCCTCCGTTATTTGGGTCGGTACTACTGTCAGCAACGCACGCTGACCAATGGCCACATTCGCATTCGGGAACACTATGGCTTCGCCGTCTTGTTCGGCATGATATTCTTCGCCGGTTTCACTGGCTAACAAAGTCCCGGCAGCAAAATCACTAAAGTTGGGGGCGTCATCAGCAAAGTGCAGCACAAAATCCGACTGCTGCTTATTGACAACCTGATTGACCCGATAAATTAAAAAGTCTTCTGGCTGGTACGCTTTTAAGCACAATTCACGGCCGCAAATGAGATTTTCAAGGGTCTGCTGCACCTCCTCAAATCGCGTCATATCATTCTGACCAAAGGGCATCACCTTCCCTAACTCGACTGTAAAGCTATCCGCGCCAAAATCACGGGAAGAAAAATAGCTAAAGGTCGTGGTTGGGCTTTCCGACAACAAAATGGTATTCACGCCACAGGCCAACATCATTTGCAGTTGCTCAATTTTTCGGGGTTTACCGTGTAAAAACGGATAGACAGCAAACTTCTCATTTTTGGATGGGCGAATGGCCGTATGCAAATCATAGTGAATACGCGAGCCACGGCCACCGGCATAAAAGCTGGCAACCGCCTGTTCTAATTCCTTCGCCCTTACCCTCTCGGCATTCACTAATCCGGGAGGCTGTGAATGTTCGCCGCAAAACAGGCGATTCATATTCTCGTCGACAAAGCGCTGGGCGATATCCATAGAAGGTAAATTACCAAAGATAAACAACAGTCGCTGTCCCGCATGAAGCTCACCCGTCAGCAGACGTTTAACAAAGTCTTCGCAAATCTCAATAGGTGCCGTTTCATTTCCATGTACACCGCTGGATAAGATCACGTCTTTACTTGTCTCGATAGCCGGTTCGAATTGAATAATACCTGGTGCAAGCACTGTCACCTGCGTTGCATCGGGTAATCTAAATGCCAGGGGAGAGGAAAAATAATCGGGTTGGCGACGAGAAAGCGTCAGGAAATCGCCGTTAGCTAGTTCAACAGGTAACATAAAGCCCAGAGTGTTAAAAAACCTTGGTGCTATATTACCTTATTTTTAAAATGAAAAACTGCAGAGGAAGAAATGCTATCAGGCAGTTCTGGAAAGATGGCATAACGACCCGCCTACCGTAATTTCTGATTGGGCCAGCGCAATAAAGTCATGCATTGGGATCGCACGCGAGAACAGGAAGCCCTGCCCCACCTCAATTCCTAACTCTCTTAGAACATGTAAATGCTCGATAGATTCAATACCCTCAGCCACCACCTTAGCATCCATCGCCGATGAAATTAGCTGTGTTGCCTGAATGATGGCTTTATTTACCGGGTTTTTACCCAGTTCCATCACAAAGGTTTTATCCACTTTCACTGTGTCCACACGCAGGTCGCGCATGTAGGCCATATTTGAATAACCTTTACCGAAGTCATCTACCGCAATTGACAACCCCAGTGCGCGTGCCGCATCAAGCTGACGCTTGACCATGATCGAGTTAGAAAGGGCAATATCTTCCGTCAGTTCCAGTTCGAACATATTGAAATCGACCCCGTATTCGCGCTGCAAGCGCTTAAGGGTGGGAATAAAGTTCAAGTCATATAACTGGGTTGGCGATATATTTACCGACAGGGTGATATTCAAACCATGACAGGTAATTAATACTGCTGTTTTGAAGGCTTCTTCCAGCGTCCAGTAACCAACTTCATTCATCATGTTATAGGACTCAGCCGCTTCAATTAATGCACCGGGGAAAACCAGACCATCCAAGGGGTGGTGCCAGCGCAGTAAACACTCAGCACCGACGATACGCAGCGAATTTAAATCAACTTTGGGCTGCAAATAAATTTCCAGCTCCTGCTTTTCAAACGCTCGGTTTAAATCGGCTTTCAAAGCCAGGGAACGGCCAGTATCCAGCTTTTCACTTAACCCGGTGATATAGATATTTTCATATTTATTCGCTTTGGCCTGCTTTAATGCGCTTTCGGCTTTGGCAAATAGACGATTGATATCATGGTTGTCCGGATTGTTATGCACCACGCCAACATTAAAATCAGCAATAAAAGCATGTTCACCAAACTGCACCGGACTTTTGAAATGTTCAATTAAATGATTATACAGCGCTAGCAGATGGGCACGGCGATGCGTACCGAAAACGACCAGACCAAAAATATCACCACTGACGCGGCCGAGAATCGCAGATTCCCCAAACAGGACCCGCAAGCGGTTTGCGATGTTAACCAGGATCGCATCTCCAGCCTGATAGCCAAAGCTACTACTGACATCGGAGAACCGAACTACGTCAATCAGAAACAGGGACAGCTTCGCATCCTGGCGAACTGCTTCAGATATTTTTTCCAGAAACGCAAAACGGTTTGGAATTGTTATAAGGGACTGATGAAAGTGACCCATTTATACCGTAAAAATAGCGCTGAACACCTAATGATTCTGCCCGTTTCGATCCAAAAATAAAAGCCCAAATCAGTGATTTGGGCTTTAAATTCCGGCTAAATTGTCGTCTTTCGGGATTTTTATCGACTAAAGGGTTAAAACACTACCCTTCACGCCCTATTAAACCTTACTCAACGTGACAGCTGCGTAACTTCCATACGCGGTCAACATAGTCCTGAATTGAGCGATCTGAAGTAAATTTACCCATTTTCGCTGTGTTCAGAATCGCTTTGCGCGCCCAGCCAGTTTTATCCTGATAAGCCACGTCGACTTGCTTATGCGCTTCTGAGTAAGACTCAAAATCTGCCAACACCAGATAAGGGTCGCCACCATCCAGCAAACTGTGTTTCAGTGAAGCCAGTGCGCCAGGTTTTCCTGGTGTGAAGTAATCCGTCTCCAGCCAGTCAAGAATGGCTTTGATTTCACGGTTGTTATAGTAGTAATCATACGGGTTGTAGCCTTTGGCTTTTAACGCGTTTACTTCTTCTACCGTCAGACCAAAGATAAAGATGTTTTCATCGCCAACTTCTTCGGCAATTTCGATGTTGGCACCATCCAGCGTCCCTATGGTCAGAGCGCCGTTCAGAGCCAACTTCATGTTACCTGTGCCCGACGCCTCTTTACCTGCAGTAGAGATTTGCTCAGACAAATCCGCTGCCGGAATCATCTTCTCGGCCAGGCTGACACGGTAGTTAGGCAGGAACACCACTTTGATTTTATCATTCACGCGTGGATCGTTATTGATGCGGTCCGCCACTTTATTGATGGCAAAAATGATGTCTTTCGCCAGCTTATAGCCAGGAGCAGCTTTAGCACCGAACAAGAATACCCGTGGCTGCATCTCATAATTCGGATTTTCCAGAATACGACGGTACAGAGCCATAATGTGCAGCAGGTTTAAGTGCTGACGTTTGTACTCATGCAAACGCTTAATCTGAATGTCGAACAAGGCATCCGGGTTGATCTCAATGCCGGTTAACGCCTTCACTTCTTCGGCCAGCGCCACTTTGTTCGCACGCTTGATGGCCATAAATTCTTTCTGGAATTTAGCGTTATCAGCAAACTTGCTCAACCCGTCCAGCTTGCTTAAATGGCGCGGCCAGTCGTTATCAATTTTGCTATCGATCAGTTTAGATAACGCAGGATTACAGGCTTTTAACCAGCGACGCGGAGTAATACCGTTGGTCACATTCGTCAATTTACCTGGCCACATGGCTTCAAATTCAGGGAACAGGTTTTCTTTGACCAGACGTGAGTGGATTTCAGCTACGCCGTTTACCGCAAACGAACCGATCACGCTCAGGTTACCCATGCGCACCATCTTGTCGTTGCCTTCTTCGATAATCGACAATTTACGCTTTTTGTCGTTATCGCCGGGCCACATGTTCTCCACTTCCTGCAGGAAGCGGTGGTTGATTTCGTAAATGATTTCCAAATGACGCGGCAGGATTTTTTCCAGCATGCGTGCAGGCCACTTCTCCAGTGCTTCAGGCAACAGAGTATGGTTGGTATAGGCAAAGACCTGGGTACAGATAGACCATGCCTGATCCCATGTCAGGGAAGCGCGATCCAGCAAAATACGCATCAATTCTGGGATAGCAATGGCCGGGTGAGTGTCATTCAGCTGAATAGCAACCTGATCAACAAAACGGCTCCAGTCATCACCATGGGCGCGCTTATAACGACGGATAATGTCTTTTAGCGAGCATGAGCAGAAGAAATACTGCTGGATCAAGCGCAGTTCTTTACCCGCTTCCGTTTCATCATTCGGGTACAATACTTTAGAGATGGTTTCCGCCTGCACGTTTTCACGCTGAGCATCAACATAACCTCCGGCATTGAATACGTCCCAGTTAAAATAACCAGATGCCTGAGACTCCCATAAACGCAGTACGTTGACTGTGGTACCGCCGTAACCGACCACTGGAATATCCCAAGGTAAGCCTTTAATGATCAGGCCAGGGTGCCATTCTTTTTGAATATCACCGTTTTCGCCGTATTTGGTTTCAACATAACCGTACAGTGCTACTTCCTGAATTGACTCAGGGCGGCAAATTTCAAACGGGTTACCGTAGTCACGCCAGCTATCCGGACGCTCAATTTGCGCACCATCCTGAATTTCCTGACGGAACAGGCCGTGCTCATAATGCAGACCGTAACCAATGGCTGGAAGGTTCATGGTCGCCAGTGAATCCAGGAAACAGGCCGCCAAACGTCCCAGGCCACCGTTACCCAGTGCCATATCCGGCTCTTCTTCCATCACGTCCGTTAAGCTAACCCCAAGTTCCTGCAGAGCCTGGCTGGTTGTTTCAAACAACCCCAGATTATGCATGTTATTGGACATTAAACGTCCCATCAGGAACTCAGCAGAAAAGTAATGTACCGCGCGGGTATCATTCATATAGTGACTTTTCTGGGTTTTGCTCAGACGCGCCATTACCTGCTCTTGAATGGCAGCACTGGTGGCTTTCCACCATGCATGGTTATTGGCTTTATTTTCGTCTGTACCCAGGGTGCAATGCAGATGACGCAGGATCGCTTGCTTTAAGCCATCTTTATCCACGGGTAATTCAAAAAGACTGGCAGACTGACTGGTGGTCTTAGTGCTTGGCATGGTTTATTTCCTGTATTTTTTTGGTTAAGGGCGGCTATCCAGCCGCCACGCCAAAATGTAATTTAATTACAGTTTCACACGAACACTGTATTAATAACAGGAAAAAAAACGCACATCTGTTAAATCTTTGTTAACAAAAAGAGATTATTGAGACATTTGATTAATTTTAAGCCTTTTTATTACAAAAAATTAACACATTGAAAACCAAATCTACACATCTGCATTTTTAAATACTGAATCGACCAATTTTTGAGCTTCCTGCTGCAGTAATTGTAAATGACTTTCGCCATTGAAACTCTCAGCATAGATTTTATAGACGTTTTCTGTGCCTGATGGACGCGCAGCAAACCAGCCATTTTCAGTACTCACTTTTACTCCGCCAATGGCTGCGCCATTGCCCGGTGCATGGGTCTGGATATTGGTGATGGCCTCACCAGCCAAGCTGGTAGAGGTAATGGCATTCTTGTCCATCTTACTCAAGACCTGCTTTTGCTCGAAGCTGGCGGCTACATCCGTGCGCTTATAAATTGGCGCTCCAAACTGTTGGGTTAACTGTTGATAATGCTCACCGGGGTCTTTACCTGTTACTGCCAAAATTTCAGCGCCGAGCAGACATAAAATAATGCCGTCTTTATCCGTGGCCCAGACACTTCCATTTTTACGCAGGAAGATACCACCAGCACTTTCTTCACCTGAAAAACCGATTTCACCATTCAGCATGCCCTGTACAAACCACTTAAAGCCCACTGGCATTTCAGCAATCTCTTTATTCAGATTGGCAGCGACTCTGTCAATCATGCTGCTGGATACCAGCGTTTTACCCACTTTCAGGCCAGGTGCCCACTGAGGGCGGTGCTGATATAAATAGTTAATGGCAACGGCCAGATAATGATTAGGGTTCATCAAACCGGCTTTTGGCGTCACAATCCCATGTCGGTCGAAATCAGGGTCGTTACCAAAGGCTAAATCGTACTTTTCTTTCAGGTCAATCAAGCCAGCCATAGCATAAGCAGATGAGCAGTCCATCCGGATTTTGCCGTCTTTGTCACAGCGCATAAACCCAAACTGCTGATCGACATTGCGATTCACCACATCAATGTTAAGGCCGTAGCGCTCATTGATTCGATCCCAGTAGCCCAGACCTGCACCACCCAGAGGGTCAGTACCTAAGGTCAGGTTCGCACCTTTGATTGCCTCCATGTCCAGCACCTGATCCAGCTGCGCTATGTATTGCTCAGCAAAATCCTGCTCATGGACAAAGTCAGAGGCCATAGCTTTGCTTAAGGAGATACGCTTCACACCTGCTAACGCTGCAGCGATTAACGCATTGGCGCGGGCCTGGATCCAGTTAGTCACATCACTGTCGGCTGGACCACCATGGGGAGGGTTATATTTAAACCCACCATCTTCGGGTGGATTATGTGACGGCGTAATGACCACACCATCGGCTAACCCGCTGTCACGACCACAGTTATATTCTAAAATCGCGTGAGATACGACCGGCGTTGGCGTGTAACCTCGGCCCTGTTGAACTAACAAGGTAACACCATTGGCTGCAAGCACTTCAATGGCTGTACTAAATGCAGCTTCTGACAGCGCATGCGTATCCATGCCGACATACATAGGACCGGTAATGCCCTGTTGCAGACGATATTCTGCCAGAGCCTGACTGATCGCTGCGATATGGGTGTCAGTAAAGGTATTTAACAGGGAGCTGCCTCTATGGCCAGAGGTGCCAAATGCCACGGCTTCAGCAGGATTTTCAGGATCCGGCTTATGGCTGTAATACGCGCTGGTGAGCCGAGCGATATTGGTAAGTTGCGACTTTTCTGCTGGTTTTCCTGCCATAGGATGAATCGGCATAATGCTTTCCCTTTACGTTATCAGTAACCTTTAATCAGCAAAGTGAGCGATGATGCCCTGACCTTGCTCGTCGTTATATCCCAGTGTGCTAACGACTTCTTTCAACATCGAAATTTTCTTGGCGGTGTTGTTGTTTGTCACCACCCAGTAATCTGAACCTGGAATTTGTTTAGGATTGGTGCTGCTGCCTGCTTTAAGCAGTTCATCTTTACTATCAGCAAAGTACAGACGGTTGCGACCTTTAATTCCCAGGATTGCAGCAAAGCTTGCGCCATGGGCCTGATGCAGTGCCGCCAGAATTTCCAGAAACACTTCAACTTTGCTCTTGTTTGGATTGCTTTCAAGTGACGCCAGTACGATTTTCGCACCTTTGCCATTCACGGCTGGAACCGGTTTGCTTTCCGCTTTTTTCGTTTTGGTTTTTGCGGCTTGAGGTGCCGTTGCAGGGGCCTCAGCAACAGGTGCAGACGCCTGTGCTTCAGGCATTACCAAACGGCGTAAAATGTCGGATGCGCTCTCACCGATAAACTTGGTTTGAGAGGCAATGTAAAAATATAAATCGTCGTCAATCTCAATTGTTTTCATATTAGAGTCAATTAACTACAGTGAAAAATTCCACCTCATTATACTGAACCGGGCAGACAATGCAGCCGATTAATTTGCAAAGATACGCTGGTATAGATCTGCCTCTCTCACACCCTCAGATGAATACGCTAAAGTTACATTAAGCGCAGTCACAGAGAGACGCTATGTTGCACGCCAAGGTTAATCAGGCCATCCATCATATCAGCCAACATTTGTTGGGTAAGGAACACCAAATCAAACTGGCATTAAGCTGCCTGCTGGCTAACGGCCACTTGCTGATCGAGGACTTGCCCGGCATGGGTAAAACCACCCTGTCTCATGCATTGGCAAACAGTCTTGGGCTTGGTTTTTCGAGGATCCAGTTCACCTCAGATTTGCTTCCCGCAGACGTACTGGGGTTTTCAACCTTTGATCACCAAAAACAGGATTTTCGCTTCCACCCGGGCCCCATTTTTAGCCCAATTGTGCTGGCGGATGAAATTAATCGAGCCAGTCCGAAAACCCAAAGTGCGCTATTGGAAGCCATGGAGGAAGGTCAGGTCAGTGTCGATGGCGAAACCCATCCATTGCCGGCGCCCTTTTTTGTGATTGCGACGCAAAACCCCTTGCATCAATCGGGCACCTATCCCCTGCCAGAGTCGCAACTAGATCGCTTCTTAATGCGGATTCAACTGGGCTATCCGAGCTGGGAGGCTGAAAAACAAATGCTCAGAGGCCCGCTTCAAAATAACCTTAGCGGCATCCCGGCCTGTTTATCACAAACAGAACTGACTCAGGTACAGCAGCACATCCGCCAGGTCTATGCCAGCGACGCCATATTGGAATACGTGCTGCGTTTAAGTCACTTTAGTCGGGAATCTGACCTTTTTGCCAATGCGCTTTCGCCCCGCGCCAGTAAAGGTATCTTGCAAGCGGCACGCAGTTGGGCCTGGATTGACGGGCGAGAGCATGTAATGCCGGAAGACGTACAGGCTGTGCTTCCATGTGTAGCTGAACACAGACTGCGCAGTGATGTGGCTGAACTGGGGCAAAACACGCCACTGAGTCAGCGCTTACTGGATGCTATCGATCCTCTGGCAGCCTGATGCTGGCGTCCCGTTTTCATCACTGGCAACTGCGCTGGCTCGAGCGACGGATTCCACCAGCCCGCCAGTTTGCTCTTAATCACAAAAATATCTTCATTTTCCTGTCGCCCTTTGGCGCCTGCTTTTTGCTGCTGTGTGGCGGACTATTTGTGCTGGGGACAAATTATCAGAACAACCTGATCTTATTGCTATGCTTCTTTTTGCTGAGCTTATTTCTTACCAGCTTATTTGCCAGCTATCTAAATTTTTCCCGATTACGCATCCGCCTGGGTAAAACTCAGCATGTGTTTGCAGGTGAAGAATGTCAGCTTAACCTGTGGCTTGAATCAGACGCCGGCGAGTCTGCAAAAGGTATACTGAGTGCCCATTTTTGGCAGCAGCAGAATAAACAGACCATCGACCTGGAGGAGCCGCAATCCTCACTGACTTTATCGTTACCCTGCCCGCATCGAGGCCCTTTAACCCTCCCCCGAGTCACATTGTCTAACGATTATCCGCTTGGCCTGTTTCATTGCTGGACACATCTGGCCATGGACACCGATATCATCGTCTATCCCATGCCATTACCGTCTCCTACCAAGTTAACCGCAAAAGAAATAGCTAATGCAGAAGAAGGCTCGCACGCAGCATCCAGCATCAGTGGTAGTGATGAATTTGATAATCTGCGTGATTACCACAATGGCGACCCGCTCAATCATGTTGCCTGGAAACAGGTAGCCAAAGGTAGGGGCATGGTCAGTAAGCAGTTCAGTGCCAACGTAAATGCCGAATACTGGCTATCTCTGCCCATTGATGGTTCAGATTCACTCGAAAGACACCTAAGTCAGCTTTGTTACCAAATCCTGACATTGGAACAGCAAAATGTGCCGTACGGCCTGTCTCTGGGACATCAACAATTTTCACCTTCGCTCGGTCTTGAGCATAAACATCAATGCTTAAGCGCGTTAGCCGGTTATCCCCATCCGCAGAAGTCGGGACAACAGCGATGACGAGGTTCGATTTGTATCGCCAGCGTCGATTGAGTATCGGTCTGCTGAATGGATGTTTATTACTGACGGCCCTCAGTCTGTTTCAGCCGCTGATGGGCTGGATCTTGATTGTCAGTTTATGCTGTATTGCCATAAGCCTGTTGCAACTGACTTACCAACAAAGCATGTCGCCCAGGGCGGCTAACCTAATGGCACTGCTGACGGCGATAGTACTGGCTTACTTTAGTCTGGAGCTGGGATTGCTGCTGGCCATGGTCAATCTGCTGATTCTGGCCTGTAGCCTGAAAGTGTTGCAACTGCAGCAAAACAAAGACGTATTCCAACTCATTCTGGCATTATTTTTTGCCATCAGTTGCGGCTTCATTTTTCAACAAAGTATAGTATTTAGCTTGTTTTATGGCGTCCTGGTGGCCTCTATGCTTCTGGCCATGGCGGCTTACTTTAGGCCGGGATTACGCATGTTTGCTCAGTTGCGCTTTGTCGGTCGCTTGTGTCTTATGTCACTGCCTGTCGCCCTAATCCTGTTTTTGATAATGCCTAAAATTGGTCCGCTGTGGCAGATGCCAAGCAACCGCAGTTCACAAACCGGCTTGTCCGATTCCATCACGCCAGGCGATATTGCCCACTTAGCTCAGTCTGATGCGTTGGCGTTCAGCGCAACATTTCGGGGTGAAGCCCCCAATATGCCACAACGTTACTGGCGCGCTATGGTACTGGAAACCTTCGATGGCAAAACCTGGTCACTGGATAAAGGCAAGCTGGCGATGGAACGTGGCGCCAGACAAATGGGCATTCGCTTCAGCCCGGAGGTTAATGGCGCCTTTTACGATTACGACATTATTGCCGAACCCACTCAGCAAAATTGGTTATATGGTCTGGATTTAGCCGTTCCCACCGCCGGCCCGCCAGGCATTATCCAAAGCGCCAGTTACCAACTGATATCCCAACGCCCGTTAATGAAACCCATGCAGTATTCGCTGCGTTCTTATTATGAAGCCCCATTGGACAATCTGTTTTTCGAGGGTGAATTGCAGCGTAATTTACAAATGCCCAGGCAGGGGAATCCCAAAACCCGTGAATTTGCCCGGCAACTGCGTCAGCAATATTCAGATGATGCGACGCTGATTAATGCGCTTATGACACACTTTCGCCAGGGTGGCTATCGCTACACCCTGACACCGCCATTAATGCTCACCGATGCCAATGATGATTTGCTGTTCAATAGTAAAGCAGGCTTTTGCAGTCACTTCGCCAGCGCCATGGCCGCTACTCTGCGATATGCGGGGATCCCCGCTCGAATCGTATCAGGTTATATGGGCGGCGAAGTCTATCCCGGCGGTTATATGCGGATATATCAGTACGATGCTCATGCCTGGATAGAAGCCTGGATACAGGGTGAAGGCTGGAAGCGCTTCGATCCCACCATGATGGTATCACCCGGGCGAGTCAGTCTCGGATTGCAGCAAGCCCTGGCCGACGAAGGCAGTTTTCTGGCCGATTCACCTTTTGCATTAGCAAAATTACGCCACTACGCGATTATCTCTCGCCTGCGTACCTTGCTAGCAGACATGGACTATGTCTGGAGTCGCTGGGTACTCAATTATGATCAACAAAAACAATTCGATTTACTTTCTGCACTACTGGGGAAAGTCACGCCGTTGCGTCTGGCATTACTGGGGTTAAGTGTGGTTGGATTGATTGGCCTGCTTCTGCTTGTCAGCTTTTTTTGGCAGCAACAACGCCCCAAACAGACCGCTGCAGTGCGCTATTATCAGCGCGGATTAATCCTACTTAAACAGCATCAATTGGGACGGACGCTGCCAAACGGCCCCCAGGCGTATGCCAATTTCCTGCAACAACAGCCTAACCAGGCCATCTGGCAGGCATTCTCACCATTGCACGATGCGTTTGTACAGCAACAATATTTGCCCGGCTCCAAACAACAAACGCCGAATATCAAACAGTTAAAACTGGCGTTACGTAAACTAAAACGGGCCTTAAAAAGGCCCGTTTAATCAAATTAATTCCGTGGTGTCAGACGCAAGTGTGCCGTGACTTCTTCACGATCATGGTAAAGATGTTTCACCTGTAACTCATAACGGCTGTAACCGTGTTTCGCCATCACTTCTTCGATTAACGCCAGAGACTCTTTCACCGAATCATAACGGCGCTTCATTGGCAGTTTAAGGTTAAACATAGCTTCCTGGCACTCACCCTCAGCGACCCAGGTAGCCATCAGCTTGGCCACTTTTTGCGGCTGTTCAATCATGTCACATACCAGCCAGTGAACGTTTTTCTTCTTCGGTCGGAATTTGAAGCCATCTTCGGCATAGTGTTTAACCTGACCAGTATCCATCAGGCTGTCGGCCATTGCCCCGTTATCAATAGCGGTCACAAACATGCCACGACGCACCAGCTGATACGTCCAGCCGCCGGGACAGGCGCCTAAATCCACCGCATTCATACCCGAGGTTAAACGCTTTTCATGTTCGTCTTTTGGCACAAACAACTGGAACGCTTCTTCCAGCTTTAAAGTAGAACGGCTTGGTGACGCAGACGGGAATTTCAACCGTAAGATTCCGCCTGGTAACGGCGACTGATTATAGCTATAGGAATAGCCTACATAGGCCGCCAGGCTATCGGTGAAGAACACGTGCATCGTTGGACGATTGGTCACTTCTTTTTCCAGCAGCTTACCTTGTTTACGCAAGGCCTGGCGCAGTGGCACAGTAAACTTGCGGCAAAGCTTCGACAGCTCTTTGCCTTTTTCGGTATCCGGGTGTTCTACCCGTAATTCGCCACACAGAGGGAAGTCTTTTACTGCAGCCAGAATCGGGCCGATACGATCACCCGGATCCATCTCGGTTACCTGTTCTAAACAGGCAAACATCTGACGGGCAAACACCAGCGACGTTAACGGTAATTTCTTCGCCAGCAAGTCCGCCTGATCAGGCTCATAACATTGATACACTATGTAGCCGTCGTTTACCTTTAGCTGGGGATATCCGAACGCTTCTAACGCACCGGCTTTATCCTGAATCTCATTGGCCAGATCTTTTTCAAATCCGGGACGGCAATATAATAATAATCCTGACATGACTTACCACTCAGCACGGATGGTTGCCACTAACACGGACAGCCAGCCTAAAATAAAACACAAGCCCCCAAAGGGCGTAATGGGACCGAACCATTTAATTCCCGTCAGTGCCAACGCGTATAAGCTGCCACTGAAACACAGAATGCCCACCAACATAAAAATAGCCGCGGTTTGCCACCATTGCCCAGGCAGCAGTCGCGCCAGAATCACCACGCCCAAAAGCGCCAGGGTATGATAAAACTGGTATTGCACGCCTGTCTGGAATACGGCCAGCATAGGTTCACTTAGTCGACCTTTAAGGCCATGGGCACCAAAGGCTCCCAGCATCACGGCAAGTGCGCCTGATAGCGCGGTAAGACTTAGGATGATTTTCATAACTGTGCTTTGATAAAATTGACGGCCGCATCGACGGCAGACTGAATGTGTTGCGGATAACTAAAACCTGATACTTTACGCGGTTTCAGACTATGATCACCGTCAGCGAGAAAGCGAGTTTGAATGTTAGCCCCCAAGGCGTAACCTTCAACTTCTTTCTGTGTACCAAAGGTATCCCGCTCTCCCTGCACAATCAGCAAAGGTTTGGTTAATGCGTATAAATGTTCGGTGCGAAGTTTATCGGCTTTTCCCGGCGGATGAAATGGATATCCGAAGCAGATCCCGCCTTTTGCCCTACTTTCTTGCAATAAGAGTGTAGCCGCTCGACCGCCCATGGATTTTCCGCCAATAAAAATAGGCATATCAGGATCTACTTCATTGATACGGGCCTGATATTGCTCCAGTAAATGCGGCATCTTTTGGGGAGGACGCTTTTTGCCTGTTGCCACTTGCTCCGCCATATACGCAAAGTTAAATCGGGCAACGCTGATCCCCTGGGAAGCCATGCCTTCAGCAACCCACTGCATAAAGTCGCTGTCTTTGCCTGCGCCAGCGCCGTGGGCAAAGACAAACGTAGCGACAGGTTGAGTGGCGTGGTTATACGAAATTATCATCTTGCTGATCTTCTTTGACCTGGGCTAATAGCCATTCACGAAAGGCAGCAATTTTACCTAATTCTGCCTGAGATTGGGGGCAGACCACATAATAACTGTTTTTACTGACCAGCTTTTCATCAAACGGGCAAACTAAGCGGCCTGATTCAATTTCCGGTCGCGCCAGTACGCTGTGACCAAGGGCAATGCCCTGCCCTAATGCGGCCGCTTGTAGCACCAACATTGAATGGCTAAAAATCGGCCCCTGATTCACATTAATGCCAGGCACATTAAACTGACGCACCCAGTTCTTCCAGTTATCCCGGGCACTGTCGTGCAATAGAACATGGTGTTTAAGATCGTCCAGTGTATCAAGTGGTTTATCGCCCTGAAACAGCATAGGTGAACAAACGGGCGTCAGATACTCAGTGTGCAGTTTATCTGCCTGTAACCCCGACCATTTGCCGCGACCATAATAAATGGCCACATCAATGTCATCGCTCAAAAAGCCTTCATCAAAGTCTACCGCTTTAATCCGCACATCAATGTCCGGATTCATCTGGGAGAATTTATTGATTCGGGGGACCAGCCACTGGATAGCAAAACTTGGGGGTAATGCTACCGTAATGGCTCCTTTAGCGCCCCGGGCTAACAATCGCTCGGTGGCATCCTGAAGTGATTGGAAGATATCTTTCAAATCCAGGTAATAGCTTTGACCTTCTTCGGTCAGCAATAGCGAACGATTCTTGCGTAAAAACAGTTTCATCGACAGAAACTCTTCCAACGCCTTGATCTGATGTGACACAGCAGCCTGAGTCACAAATAGCTCATCCGCCGCCCGGGTAAAACTCAGGTGACGTGCAGCGGCTTCAAATGCCTTTAGGGAATTAAGGGGGGGTAATCTTCGGCTCATGCTAAGAGCTTATCAAAATAATTCTGAACCGCAATCAAACGATTATTTTTTCTAATGTAGAAATTAAACCCGCTTGTGCTTAGGCATACCTTAACACTAATCAAATAGAACATTTATTGAACAAGCGAAAATTAATTTAGTCTGACCCGAGCTATATGCGGATTGAAAATTCTTATGAGAAAATAGAATGGCTAAGGCACGTGAATGCAGCCAGCACCGAAGGAATCGGTGCTGGCTAAGCGAATTAATTCGCGGAGGTATCCAGAGCTGGGAAGCTCTTCACCAGATCATCAAGCGCTTTCATCTGTTCGAGATACGGCGTTAGCTTGTCCAGTTTCAGCGCACACGGGCCATCACACTTAGCGACATTTGGATCAGGGTGAGCTTCAATAAACAAGCCCGCCAGACCAAGTGCCATCCCGCTGCGCGCCAACTGGGCGGCCTGGGCACGACGACCATCGGCAGAATCTTCACGGGCTCCAGGCTTTTGTAGCGCATGGGTCGCATCGAAAATCACTGGCGCATATTCTTTCATCTCATCCATGCCTAGCATATCCACTACCAGGTTGTTGTAACCGAAGCTGCTGCCGCGTTCACACAGGATGATTTTGTCGTTACCGGCTTCCATGAATTTTTTAATGATATGGCGCATTTCGTGAGCAGCCAAAAACTGGGGTTTCTTCACGTTAATAATGGCGTTAGTTTTCGCCATGGCCACCACCAGATCGGTTTGTCGGGCTAAAAACGCCGGCAACTGAATCACATCAACCACCTCTGCCACAGGTGCGGCCTGAAAAGGCTCATGCACGTCGGTGATCAGCGGTACGTCAAAAGTGCGTTTGATTTCTTCAAAAATTTTCAGACCTTCATCCAGACCTGGGCCTCGATAACTGTTCACCGAAGAACGATTCGCTTTATCGAAAGATGCCTTAAATACATAAGGAATACCAAGCTTGGTGGTCACTTCTTTGTAGTGCTCGGCAATTTGCATGGCCAAATCACGCGATTCCAGCACGTTCATACCACCAAACAAAACGAAAGGTTTGTCATTGGCAACTTCAATGTCACCGATGTGAATAGATTTCAAATTATTCATAGTCTTATGGTCTTTTCCGGATAAAGGGCCGGTAGATAAAAATGGCCGTTAATGTAACACAACGGGCGGCGAATTATGTAAATGGCGAAGCTGAATTTTCAGTAGCTGCGCAGCCGGATCCTGAGGGCAATGGCGAATAAAATACTGATAATCTGCCAGCGCCATCTGTGGACAATCTAACTGATGCAGTAAAAAACCACGATCGCGCCGTTCATACGGGTCATTTGGGCACAGAAGGATCAACAAATCGACACATACCAACGCATACTGGAATTGCTGTTCGAGCATAAATGACGCTTTTAGATTATTCAGCAGACGAATGATGACATCTTCACTTTTCGCCGGTTCCAGTAAATTGGCCGGCATCTCGTCTTCTTCCTCTTCCATCACACTGCAATACATACTTTCCAGCGCTTGCACACTCAAGCTATTGCCATTAAGCGGATCCACATACAGTGGCTCATCTTCGTCAATGCTAAAACTTACCAAAAAGTGACCAGGAAAATTTACGCAACTGGCGTTAAACCCCAATGCTTTAGCAAAATGGGTTAGCAAAATACCGAGGGTGACCGGGATACCGGTACGGTAATCGATAACACGCTGGATCAGACAGTGTTTGGATGACAACGCATCCATTTCGCGACCACTGAATGCCAGATGCCGATAGAAGTAATTTAGAAACCGAGTTAAGCCATCCTGATCGTGGGCTATCCCCGCCAAAGCATCAGACATTTGTTCTGTCATCAGCCCCACTCGAGCCTGATATGCCTGACGACTGTTGCGCTGACCTACCTGCTCGGCGACACGTAAAGCCGCATCTAGCAGCTCGTCCTGTTGAATGGCATCAATAATTGCTTGCACTTAACGAACCTCAAAATACACAGTGCTGACGAGATCAATATCGGACGCGCAACGATTTTCTTTACCGCGCGCCGTTAGCATCCTTAAGACATCCACAAGGCATCTTTATAGATAGCCACCTTAGCCGTAATGCCTAACACGGCCAGTGCCGCCAAAAACGTCATCCATTTTACTGGCATAGTACGCGCTTTTTTCAGCGCAATCAGCCCAAGCAAAATATACAGCACCACCCCAACGACCTTGACGGTGAGCCAGGTTTGGACAAATGGATATTGTTGCAGGATCACACATAAACTCAGAGCACTAAGCAGCAACAAGGTATCAATGGCATGAGGTAATACTTTTAACAATTTACCTTGCAGCCAGGGCGACTGCTTTACACTCAGTACAAAACGAAAAATAAATAAGGCAATACTAAGGGCAACAAAAGTCAGATGAACATGCTTCATGATTAGGTACATGGGGCGCTTTCCTTGACGTTATTATTCTAATTAGGGAAGGATAATGAGGCCCAACTTTACTGCTATAGCTGGGCAAAGAGAAGGGTCAAATAACAAAAAGTTGCTAAACTTTTGATAGCTAGATCAATTTAAATTCGACGATTTTGCAACAGACTTACCAGTCAACTAGTGGGCTGGCATCATCATCGGTTGCAGAAACGATTTCGGTAACTTTGTTAAGGTTAGCCTGCAGGATATCCACCAGAACAGGATCGAACTGTTTTCCCTTATTCGCGACGATACTCTGCATGACCTTTTCCAATGGCCAGGCATCTTTGTGATGTCGGCGACTGATCAGCGCATCGAAGACATCAACCAAGCCAATTATGCGGGCGTTAATGTGAATCGCCTCGCCTTTCAGGCCGCGCGGATACCCATTACCATCCCAGTGTTCATGATGATCTCTGGCAATCAGTGCAGCCGTTTGCAGAATTGGGCGATTTGAGCCTTTTAACAGCTTATATCCCAAGTCTGCGTGGCTTTTAACGTTACATTTTTCATCGGCAGACAGCTCTCCTGGCTTTTCCAGAATAGCATCCGGCAGCCCCAGTTTACCGATATCGTGCAGCGGTAACGCCAGCTTTAGTAACTCTAAATCATACCGTCCTAACCCATAAGCCGAACCAAGCAAATGGCAGAGCTTATCCATACGTTTGATATTTTTACCTTTACTCAACTGGGTTTGTAACGCATTGCCGATACGTTCTAAAAGTTCTCGCTGGGTATCTTCAATATCTTTATTCAGCAGAATATTATCAAAAGCGATTTGGACGTTTTGTGAAAATATCTCGATCAGACGTTTATCTGTTCCGGTTAATCGACGCGGTAAGCCAGATAAATACAGAAGTGAACCGCGTTCAGATTTGCTCGCGCAATATGCCACCAGATATTCGTCTTCGTAGATGATGCCTTTGCTTTTCATCGCCTGACGACAGGATTCCAATTGTCTACCTGACACTACGTCTTCAAGAGCCTTGCCTTCAAGATCACTATATTCACCTTTGCCTTTAAACACGATCAGCGGATAAGGATCCGCCTTGTTAATCGGCTGCGGCCCCGCAACGGCAGAGGTAATATATACGGCATCTTTAGTGCCCCCTAACAGCGAGGCTAATTGCTGAATAATGCCTTCAATAAAGCTTTCTAACGATTGCAGTGTGAACAGGTCAGCAGATGAAGCGATTATCTTCTCCAGCCCCTTGCGGTTTTCCTCGATAACAACGATATCGCGATAGGAGCGCAGCGTGGCAATAGTGACGGTAAACAGCTTTTGTGCAGTTAATTCAGTTTTGGATTTGTAGTCATTGATGTCGTAATTAAGGATGACATCTTTTTCAGGCGCCTGGCCGGGCTGTCCGGTGCGCAGAATTATGCGTGTGAAATTATTATGCAGTTCGTGACGAATAAAGTCGGCAACTTTCAGACCGGCATCGTCGGTTTCCATCACCACATCCAGCAGCACGATAGCGATGTCTTCATGTTCGCGGAGTTTCTGTTTAGCTTCAGCACCACTGTAGGCGCTTATAAATTCCAGGCCTTTCTCCTGAAAAACAAAGTCGCTCAGTGCAAGTTTCGTGACAGCGTGAACCTCAGGTTCATCATCGACCACCAGAATTTTCCAGTTTTCCAGGGCATGAAATTCTTCTTCATCCGTATCCTCGGCAAACAGAAAATCATCTTCCGACATGCACAACTCCTTTCACTTTGATGCCGCCTATATTCGCAGCAAAACCTTAGCGCTATTCACCTAGCTTAGCAACCTTTCCAACACCCGAGCGTAATGCGATCGAGTCCGGCCAAATCCTGGCACACCCTAACCTGTTCAAACCCGCGCTGTCGCAGCAGGTTGGCCACCGCTTCGCCCTGTTCGTAACCGTGCTCAATCATCAGCCAGGCATCTGGATTCATATGCTCCGGGGCATTTGTCACAATCAGACGAATGTCGTCCAATCCGTCCTGACCAGAGGTAAGAGCCGACAACGGCTCAAAGCGCACATCCCCTTGCTGTAAATAAGGACTGTCGGCTTCAACATAAGGTGGATTCGTCACAATCAAATCAAAGCGTTCGCCCGCAAACTGAGTAAACCAGTCACTCTGGCGAAATTCAACCCGGCTCAGACCATTGTCTGAGGCGTTGGCTTGCGCCAGGATGACAGCCTCTGCTTTAAAATCCGCACCAAACACCTGCCAGTCTTTGCGTTCACTCGCCAGAGCTAAAGCGATTGCGCCGGTACCTGTGCCTAAATCAAGCACCTTGGCAGCCCCAGTTGGGCCAAGCTCCAACGCGGTTTCTACTAGCAGTTCAGTTTCAGGGCGAGGAATCAGAGTATCGGCTGACACCCGCAAACGCAGGCTCCAGAAATCTCGATACCCAATTAAATGCGCCACCGGCTGACCATCACAACGCCTTTGGATAAGTTGTTGGAACTCAGATAATTGTTCAGACGTTAATGCTTTTTCTGGCCAGGTCATGAGATAGCTGGCGGATTTATCTAAGACATGACACAGCAGAACACGGGCGTCGAGGGTAGCAGAATCGGAGTCAGATAATTGGGCCTTAGCCCAGTTCAACTGAGCCGCGATGGACTCAGTTGAATATGAGGATGAGGACATTAGTATTCGTCTGACAGTGACGCCAGCAAATCCGCCTGGTGCTCCTGACGGATCGGCTCAAGCAGGCTGCCTACATCACCTTCCATCACATCATCCAGCTTATATAATGTAAGATTGATGCGGTGATCCGTCACCCGACCTTGCGGGAAATTATAGGTACGAATGCGCTCAGAACGATCACCACTGGCGACCAGATTCCGGCGCGTGCTGGTTTCTTCTGCGGCACGTTTCTCTTCTTCAAGCTGATTCAGGCGAGACTGCAATACAGACAGCGCTTTCGCGCGGTTTTTGTGCTGTGAACGCTCGTCCTGACATTCCACCACCAGGCCTGTCGGCAAGTGAGTAATACGAATCGCAGAATCTGTTTTGTTAACGTGCTGACCACCCGCACCTGAGGCGCGGAAAGTATCGATTTTCAAATCGGCTTTGTTGATTTCAATCGCTTCCGATTCTGGAATTTCTGGCATCACCACCACAGTACAAGCAGAGGTATGAATGCGGCCCTGCGATTCCGTTTCAGGTACACGCTGAACACGGTGACCACCGGATTCAAATTTCAGGGTGCCGTATGCTCCGTCCCCCATGACGTTAGCAATCATCTCTTTATAACCGCCATGTTCGCCTTCGTTGCAACTGATCACTTCGACTTTCCAGCCACGGGTTTCAGCGTAACGACTGTACATACGGAACAAATCGCCCGCAAAAATCGCAGCTTCATCACCACCTGCCCCAGCACGGATTTCCAGGAAACAGCTGTTGTCATCGTTTGGATCTTTAGGTAACAACAAAATTTGCAGCTCATCTTCCAAACGGCTGATGGCTTCTTTGGCGATTTTCATTTCTTCCTGCGCCATTTCGCGCATTTCAGGATCTGACTCTTGCATCATTTCCTGAGCCGAAGCGACATCATCCTGAGCCTGCTGATAATCGCGGAAACCTTTTACCACGTCTTCCAGCTGTGCATATTCTTTCGATAATGCACGGAATTTCTCCTGATCGGCAATGATGCCGGCGTCACTCAATAACGCCTGAACTTCTTCGAATCGCTCAACCAGCGATTCCAGTTTGGTGATAACCGACTGTTTCATAGTATTCCTGTAACCTTGGCTGAGTGTCAGCCGACTTTCTTTTTAGGCGTGCCAGCGACGTGCTAGCGGCCGTTATTCATATCCAGGCCAAAGGCGTTGCGCAGCAACTCCTGTGCACCTTTGTCATCCGATTCTGCAGCCATTTTCAGGGCTCTCGTGGGCGGGTGCAGCAAGGCATTGGTTAGCTTATTTGCCATTTCAACCAAAAGTTGCTGTGGGTCTTTGCCTTCTGCAAGTTGATTCACTGCCCTGGCGAGCAGTTTGTCGCGAGTCTGCTCACTTTGCTGACGAAATTCACGCAGCAAATCCACAGACTGCTGGGCTTCGCGCCATTGCATAAACGCATGGGCCTGCTCCGCCACCATTTTTTCAGCTTCCTGTGCAGCGCTGTTACGTGACGCAATATTTTGCTCAACGATCTGCTGCAAGTCGTCCACTGTATATAGGTAGGCATCGTCAAGTTCGCCAACTTCGCCTTCAATATCTCGTGGTACCGCTAAATCCACCAAAAACATCGGCTTATAGCGACGCTCTTTTAACGCGCGTTCAACCATGCCCTTACCTAAAATAGGTAACTGACTGGCGGTAGAACTGATCACTATGTCGGCTTCATGCAAATGTGTGGGAATTTGTGCCAACGTAATCACGTTAGCGTCAATTTGTTCTGCCAAATCTTCGGCTCTGGCCAGAGTTCGGTTGGCCACAGTGATGCTTTTTACATCCTGTTCGCGCAAGTGGCGCGCAACCAGTTCAATGGTTTCCCCCGCGCCAATCAGCAGTACCCGACTTTTTTCCAGAGACGAGAATATATGCTTGGCCAACTGAACGGATGCATAAGCCACAGACACGGCATTGGCGCCAATATCGGTTTCACTACGTACCCGTTTGGCCACGGCAAAGGTTTGCTGAATCAGACGTTCAAAATCAGATTCAACCAGCCCCAGGTTTTTCGCGAACGAATAGGCCTGCTTAACCTGTCCCAATATTTGCGGCTCGCCCAAAACCAGAGAATCCAGACCACATGCGACACGCATCACATGCTGAACGGCTTGTTCCTGCGTATAAATATAGCTGTTTTGCCTGAGGGCATGTTCGTCGACGCCATGGAATTGCGCCAGCCAGCGCAAGACGTCTTCTGCCGAAAGAGTATCAGCCTGCAGATAGAGTTCTGTCCGGTTGCAGGTCGAAACGATCATGCTGCCTTTCGCCTGCGTCGTTTCTCGTAACGAGCATAAGGCTTCCACCATAGCGTCCGGAGAAAAAGCGACTTTTTCTCTCAGTTCCACCGAGGCGGTTTTATGGTTGATACCAAGGGCAATCAGCGTCATCGTATAAGGGACTTCAAACTCAGCAGAAGGACAATAGGATTTGGAGCGGCATTGTACGCAAAACCCAAAACTATTGAAAGTATTGCTAGTTCTATGTTCCTATTGGGTTAATCGTCTAAATTCATGCATAAAACCTTGATGTCACAGTTTCGCCGCCTTTGCGCACTGATATGGGTTAGCCTGTTATGCGCTTGCCAGACTATGCCCCTCCCCGATGCTCATGTTAATCAGGCCGCCCATCAACAGGCACTTGCCCAAATTAACCAATGGACCATTGACGGGCGCATGGCGTTTAGCAGCGCAGATGAAAAATTCAGCGCCAATTTGCACTGGAAGCATCAGTCAGATGCATATCAGTTAACCCTAAATAGCTTTATTGGCACCCAGTTAATGTCACTCGATGTGGTGCCTGAACAAGCCACTCTGGAATATGACGACAAGACCTTTACGGACAGAGACGCTGGTGTGCTGATTCAGCAGGTCACCGGCTGGCAATTACCAGTGAATAACTTACCCCAGTGGATCAAAGGTCAGGGAGATATGCACGATCAGGCCCAGTTTGATGAACGAGGTCTGCTGACCCAGTTGGTCCCGCAATGCATCGATTGTGGGCAGTGGCAAATTCGTTTCAGCAACTACCGTCCGGTGGGGCAAACCTGGTTGCCTCACGATATCGTGCTGGTCGCACAAGGTCCTCATCAACAAAAAATCAAACTTCGAATTAATCAATGGACAATCAATTAATCTGGTGGCCAAGCCCGGCCAAACTCAACCTGTTTCTGCATATTAATGGCCGCAAGCCAAATGGCTATCACGAATTACAAAGCCTGTTCCAAATGCTGGATTATGGTGATGAACTTGCCTTTGAAATCCGCGATGAAAGTGATATCACCCTCGCCAAATCGATTGAAGGCGTGGACGATGAGGATAATTTGATTGTTAGGGCTGCCCGCTTACTGCAACAAAAAGCAGAAGTAAAGCAAGGCTGCCACATCCATCTTAAAAAGGTATTGCCGATGGGGGGCGGAATTGGTGGAGGTTCATCAAACGCGGCCACCACTTTAGTTGCCCTTAATTTTTTATGGGATGCCGGATTATCCATAGACGCATTGAGCGAACTCGGTTTGCAACTAGGCGCGGATGTACCGATTTTCGTACACGGAAAAACAGCATTTGCTGAAGGAGTAGGCGAAATTATCCAGCCGGTATCGCTGCCAGCCAACGTGTTTTTAGTGGTTTTTCCCGAATGCCATGTCTCTACAGGCGAGATATTTCAGGCGCCACAGCTGCCCCGCAGCACCCCAAAAATCACTTGGGATGCTTATCAGTTTGAACAAACTCACAACGACTGCCAATCACTGGTTTGTGAACTGTATCCTAAAGTTGCAAATACATTACAGTGGTTGTTAGAATACGCGCCGTCTCGAATGACGGGCACTGGTGCCTGTTTATTTGCCCTTTTTGACCGAGCAAGTTCAGCCCAGTCGGTGCTGTCTGATTTGCCTGAGGGTTGTAGTGGTTTTATCGCCAATGGGGTAAATCAATCACCTCTCTACGACACCTTGACCAGGCTAAAAAAGGCACGGGACAGCAAGTAGATAGTCTACTATTTAATTGCACTTTTGTTGGGGTATAGCCAAGCGGTAAGGCAGCGGGTTTTGATCCCGCCATTCGTTGGTTCAAATCCAGCTACCCCAGCCAAACCTACAATTTATGCACCGAGGATTTTAACGTGCCGGACATGAAACTTTTTGCTGGAAATGCAGTACCCGAACTCGCCCAGAAAGTTGCCGATAGACTCTACACCAAATTAGGCCATGCTAGCGTAGGCCGTTTCAGTGATGGTGAAATCAGTGTTGAGATCCATGAAAATGTCCGTGGTTCCGACGTCTTTATTATTCAATCCACTTGTGCACCAACCAACGATAACCTGATGGAACTGATCGTGATGATCGATGCATTGCGTCGCGCATCTGCCGGTCGTATCACTGCGGTTATCCCTTACTTTGGTTATGCCCGTCAGGACCGTCGTGTACGTTCTGCCCGCGTGCCTATTACCGCTAAAGTTGTTGCCGATTTCTTGTCTAACGTCGGTGTTGACCGTGTTCTGACAATCGATTTGCACGCAGAACAAATTCAGGGCTTCTTTGATGTGCCTGTAGATAACGCCTTTGGTACCCCTATCCTGCTGGAAGACATGCGCGAGCGCGACTTCCACAACCCTGTGGTAGTGTCACCCGATATCGGTGGTGTTGTTCGTGCCCGTGCACTGGCAAAACTGTTAAACGATACTGATCTGGCGATCATCGACAAACGTCGTCCAAAAGCCAACGTCGCGCAGGTAATGCACATCATTGGTGATGTTCAGGATCGCGACTGTATTATCGTTGACGATATGATCGATACCGGTGGTACGTTGGCAAAAGCAGCTGAGGCATTAAAAGCTCACGGTGCTCGCAATGTATACGCCTATGCCACTCACGCTATTTTCTCTGGTAATGCACCAAAGAACTTAGAAGAGTCTGTTATTGACGAAATCATTGTGACCGACAGCATTCCATTGTCTGCAGAAATGCAGGCTCTGCCAAAGGTTAAACAATTGACCTTATCTAACATGCTGGCTGAGGCCATTCGTCGCGTCAGTAACGAAGAGTCTATCTCTGCCATGTTCGAATACTAAGGTTAATTCCTTAGCTAAAAAGCCGCTCCATGCGGCTTTTTTTGTGCCTGTTACGCCGTTAGCGTAACGCACCATACCTGTGCTGACATACATTTACCGCCTGCTTTTAGCCCAATTTGACTCTTCTACTTTGCTGGCACCGCCACGTTTAAAACTAACACTATGTTTTATTTAATAAAAATTATCAGATGTAAATTTGACTATGTGGAACATTTTTGGCTTTATAGCTTAAAGTGACTAACGCTTTTGGCCTTTGCAGTACCTGGCCTGACATGCAACACAACAGGAGCTGCCTTGCCAAGCCCATATCGCTTCAGCCTGAATCATCACACCTGGCAGTTTGCCAGTCTGGCCGAATTAATGGCCAAAGCTACGCCTTTACGCAGTGGTGATCAGTTAGCAGGCTTAGCCGCCGTATCAGCCGAAGAACGGGTAATTGCGCAAATGACCCTTGCCGATTTACCGTTGACCGAATTTCTCAACACGCCTCTGCTCCCTTATGAAGCCGACGATGTCACCCGTCTCATCATCGACAGCCACGATGCCCTTGCCTTCGCCCCAATTAAACACTTAAGTGTCGGCGAGTTTCGCGAATGGCTGCTCAGCGATGACACCAGCAGTGCTGATTTAGCCAAAGCCCGAGCTGGTATCACCCCGGAAATGGCCGCGGCAGTCAGCAAAATCATGCGTAATCAGGATTTAATCCTGGTTGCGAAGAAATGCCAGGTGACCACGGCCTTTCGCAATACCATTGGTCTTCCAAACCGGCTTTCTACCCGTTTACAACCCAACCACCCTACAGATGATCTCAACGGCATTGCCGCCAGCATTCTTGACGGTCTGATGTACGGCAGTGGCGATGCTGTAATTGGCATTAATCCGGCCACCGACAATGTGCGCCAAGCCACGCGTTTATTACATATGCTGGATGACATTATCCAAGGCTACCAAATCCCAACTCAAAGCTGTGTGCTGACCCATGTCACCAATACCCTCGAATGTATCGAACAAGGGGCGCCAGTGGATTTGGTGTTCCAGTCTATCGGTGGCACCCAGGCCACTAACCAGAGTTTCGGGGTGGAGCTGAGTATGTTACAGGAGGCCATGGACGCAGCCTTAAGCCTCAAGCGTGGCACTGTCGGTAACAATGTGATGTATTTTGAAACCGGTCAGGGAAGTAGCTTATCGGCAAACGCACACCATGGGGTTGATCAACAAACTCTGGAAGCCCGAGCCTATGCGGTGGCACGCCAGTTTAATCCATTACTGGTAAATACCGTGGTCGGCTTTATCGGCCCGGAATATCTCTACGATGGCAAACAAATCACCCGCGCGGGCTTAGAAGATCATTTCTGTGGCAAGCTGCTCGGCTTACCCATGGGTTGTGATGTCTGTTACACCAATCACGCCGAAGCCGACCAAAACGACATGGATAATCTGCTCACCTTGTTAGCCGCAGCAGGTTGCACCTATTTTATGGGCATCCCCGGCGCCGATGACATTATGCTTAATTACCAAACCACCTCGTTTCATGATGCCTTATATGCGCGGCGATTATTAGGTCTGGGGGCGGCACCTGAATTTAAAGCCTGGCTCGAGCGTATGCAAATCATGAGCAATGCCAGTGAAGCTACACTATCGACGCAATTGCCCATCGGCTTTTCCAGGGCGCTGGCGCGGTTACCATCAGGGAATAGAGCATGAGCAACAAGCCCTGCATAATCCCTAACCCATGGCAGCAATTAAAGCAGTTTACCGATGCCCGCATTGCCCAGGGCCGCGCGGGTGTGAGTTTACCTACCCGTGAATTGCTGGCGTTTCAGCTGGCTCATGCCCGCGCCCGCGATGCGGTGCATACACCCCTTAACAGCGAAGCGCTATTACTGGAGCTGGCAGAGTTAGCACGTCATCTGCCTTTGCCAAAGCCCGTATTACTCCAAAGTCAGGCGCAGGATCGTCAACAATATCTGCAGCGTCCGGATGCAGGTCGACAACTCACGGAACAGTCAATTCAGTTACTAATACAACAGTCTTCGCCAAAGACCGAGGCCTTTCGTCTGGCAATTGCGGTAGTTGATGGCCTTTCCGCTACCGCCATTCACACCAATGCTATTCCCTATTTGCAAGCCTTTCTACCAGCGTTAACAAAGCAATGCCCTGACTGGCAATTGATGCCCATTTCCTTAGTAGAACAAGGTCGTGTTGCCATTGGCGATGATATCGGCACAGCCTTGCAAGCCGACTTGGTCGTGGTGCTGATTGGTGAACGCCCGGGATTAAGCTCTCCCGACAGTATGGGCATCTACCTGACCTATGCGCCTAAGCGCGGCTGTACCGACGAGCAGCGCAATTGCATCTCCAATATCCGCCCTGGCGGCCTATCCTATGCCGATGCCACCAGCAAATTAGGCTATTTACTCACCCAGGCCAAACAACTGGGCTTAAGCGGCGTGAATCTGAAAGAGCGCGCGGACGAAACGCGCCTTGAAAGCAGCCGCACTGACAATTTCTTAGCAGTACCAAACCACAACGCAGTACAACAATAAGGAATACGTCATGGAAACAACCCCCACGCTGGAGAGCTTGCAGGCTCAGCTCAACGCCCAGCAAGCGGTTTTTGAGATGCATCAGGCCATGAATGTGGAAGTGTTCTACTGGTGGTGTACCGCCATCATGATCATGATCCACGCCGGCTTTTTGGCTTACGAAATGGGCGCTTCACGCAGTAAAAATGCACTGGCAGCCGGGATTAAAAATATCCTCGCAGTAGCCGTTATTATCCCTACTTTCTATTTATTTGGTTGGTGGATTTATAACGCCTTTCCCGGTGGATTTATCCCGCAGGATGCTTCGGCCGCACTGCCCTGGGCGAAAAGCATGGGGCCAGACGTAAAAGACATGGGCACCGGGATTTTCTGGGCCGCATTTGCGCTGTTTGGCGCCACCACAGGCTCTATCTTATCCGGAGCCGTGATTGAGCGCATACGCGTCAGCGCCTTTTTGATCCTCACTGTCTTTTTGGGCAGCGCGATATGGATACTGGCAGGAGCCTGGGGCTGGCACCCGGATGGCTGGCTGCTAACGGATCTTGGCTATCATGATGTGGGCGCATCAGGCGTAGTACACGCAGTGGCAGGGTTCTTCACATTGGGGGTTCTTATGAACCTGGGTCCGCGGAAAGGTAAATTTATTGACGGCATAGCTCAAACTATCGCCCCACACAGCCTGCCCATGACCCTGATTGGCCTGATGATGATCATCTTTGGCTTCTTCGGCTTTTTAGGCGGCTGTATCATTTTTAACGGTGGCGATACCGGCTGGACGACCATCTACAACACCCCCACTAACCTGTCGGCCTTTGCCTTTAATACTCTGATGGGCTTTGCAGGCGGCATTATCGGCTGCTATTTAGCCACACGCGATCCGTTCTGGACCATGTCTGGCGGCTTAGTCGGCATTATCTCCGTCGCCGCAGGTCTGGATTTATACGACCCGGCCCTGGCCTTTATTATTGCTGCGGTAATGGGCGTGGTGGCGGTGCAGTTTGCCAAGTTGCTCGAACGATATGGGATTGATGATGCTGTCGGAGCAGTTGCCGTGCATGGTTTTACTGGCGCAGTCGCGGTGATTTTAGTGGGAGTCTTTGCAGCTGGCACGCCGAATGTCGATAACCCAGCCATTTCATTCGCAGGACAGCTTATCGGTGCTTTAGTTATGATACTAGTGGGCTTTGTGCCGGGCTATGCGCTGTCGCTGCTACTTAAGTCTGCCAATCTGTTACGGGTACCAGAAGCCTGCGAAGAGATTGGCATTGATGAAGTGGAAATTCTGGCCAAACCTTACCCGGAAGCCAGCACCCCGGCCAGTCGTCCCAGCGATGTACCGAATAAACTTGCCAATACCGACTTACAAGGAGCCTAATCATGGGAACATCTATTACCAGTTGGGACGATGTCAGTGCCTATTTTACCTTTGCCGATAATCCCCTCGCCTTAGCGCTGTTTGCCTTGGGAGCCTCGGCTATTGTGGTGTGGTTGATTGTGTCGATTATTCGACACGAAAATGCCGCTTTCGATGCCCACAAAAAGTAAAAAATAGGGGAGCCAGATGGCTCCCCTATTACTCTCCACACAACAACTATACAAGGGTGCAGGTACTTAACAACTAAGCCACCTGCGAATATCGTTCAACAGGCCTTAGCGCAAATCCAGCGCAGGTGATCGGTCGCCCAGTTGCGGATAATATTCCACATCTCCTTTGCGCTGACCGAATTCCTCTTTCGCTTTTTCAATTAACGCCGGGTCTTCATACAGTTTGATTGCACTGAGGGCGATGGTTTCCGCCGCCAAAATCATCCCTTTGTGGCCAATGGAGGTACCACCAGACGCCACCGCCTGCCAGCTATGGAACGCCGTACCCGGCACCCAGGTGGCAGTCAGCACACCAGCGGTAGGCACATTCCAGCTCACGTCACCCACATCAGACGAGGCGATGCCCGCTTTGACTTCATCACTGAATGGCAGGATCATTTTTTCCATCCCCACCATTTTCTGAGCTTGCTTGCCCAGCGTAGGACGAATCTCATCGGCAAATTTTTGCTCATCTGCCGAGTACTGAATGCCGCCAAACTCGCTCATACTGTCGTGCATCACTTTCGCCAGCGTCACGTTTGGCAGGATATCCCATACCCCTGACACGATCTCCCAACTTGCTTCGGTCCCCGTCCCCAATGCTGCAGCTTTAGCTGTATTTTCTAAACGCGTCCACAGTTCGTCTAAATCCGCCGCTCTTGGAGTACGCATGTAGTAATAAACTTCGGCAAATTCCGGCACCACGTTGGGCGCCTGCCCACCATTAGTGATGACATAGTGAATACGGGTATCAGAAGGCACATGCTCACGCATCATGTTCACCATGTAATCCATCGCTTCCACCGCATCCAGAGCAGAACGACCACGTTCCGGCATCGCTGCGGCGTGTGCTGCTATCCCTTTAAAGCGGAATTTGGCCGTTTTATTGGCCAGCGAAGAGGATGCATCGGCCGTATTTACCGGGCCGGCATGCCAGTGAAATACGGTATCGACATCCTTAAACAAGCCTTCACGCACCATATACACCTTACCCGAGCCCCCTTCTTCAGCAGGGGTGCCGTATAAACGGATTTGGCCAGGTGTGCCCGTTTCTTCCAGCCAGCGCTTTACCGCCATCGCAGCCGTGACTGACCCACCGGCAAATAAATGGTGACCACAAGCATGGCCGGCTTGTTTTCCCTCAATGGGTGAATGCTCAGGCACGGCATCCTGAGACAAACCAGGTAACGCATCCATTTCCGCCAAAATACCAATCACAGGTCCCGTATTACCGTAGCTGGCAATAAACGCTGTGGGCATACCAGCCACACCCGACTGCACAGTAAACCCCGCATCTTTAAGGGTTTGCTGCATCAACTCACTGCTCTTTTCTTCATGAAAACCGGTTTCCGCCCAATCCCACAAATGCTCAGCAATATTCACGGCAGGGGCTTTTAATTCTTTAAAATAACCATCAACGATGGCTTTATCATCAGCAAGTACTGGCTGGGTCAGAGCAAGGCCCATGGCCACTAAGCTTAAAGCAAACTTTTTCATCTAAATTCCTTATTATTATTCGAAGTGATAGGTGAACTTTGCGCCCCACATACGCGGTGCACCATAGGCCCCCAGCGCACCGGCCGTGCTGCTGACGTTGTAATACATGAGATAATCTTTGTTGGTCAGGTTGTCGCCTTCCAGGAAAATATCCCAGTTACCATTAGCGGACAGATAGCCTATGCGCCCCCCCACTAAGCCATAACCAGGTAACTCATCTTCATTGGCGGCATCGCGATAACGCTTGGCACGATAACTGTAATGAGCAGACGCCACCAATACCCCGCCATTGCCAAACTCATGCTCCCAATTCAGGCCGGTTGAAATGGTGTATTTGGGTGATTGAATAAGCTGATTGCCCGCACAGTTACCGCCATCACAGGTAAGGGTGGCAAAATCATCGTAGGTGGCGTCGGTATATCCACCGCCGAAGTTCATGCGTAGTTCATGACTTAACTGAAATGAAAACTCAGCTTCAAGGCCCTGACTGGTAGCGGACCCAGCATTAGTCACAAACAATCCCAGGGTGCCTTCATCTGTCAGGATGGTTTGAAACACCTGCATGTCTTCATAATCCATCAAGAAAGCAGTTAAACTCGCGCGTAAACGTCCGTCCAAAAAGGTGCCTTTTGCCCCGGCTTCGTAGTTCACCAAAGATTCGGGTTCAAATTCAAACAGCAGCTCGCCCGAGTCTTGATCTAAAGCGACCGACGTTAAGAAATCTGCGTTATAACCACCGGATTTAAAACCTTTGCTGACAGTGGTGTAGAAGTTTAGGTCTTTACTGAATTTATATTGCAGACCCACGGTTGGCGAAATGTCACTGTCATCCAGTTCATCATGGCGCAAAGGCACTTCCAGCAAGCCAAGTTGTTGGCCTGTTTGCTCATAGTCAGAAGCCTTTTCCTCATAGGTATAACGGGCCCCCGCAATTAAGGTTAAGGCATCCGTCAGGTTATAGTTGGTATGGAAAAACACGGCATAGCTGCTGGTTTCTACTCTTACCTCGTTACCCACAACTGAATCTGCCGCGCCCATCAATAAATCAATATATCCACCGGCTAACGGTCGAGCTGCCTCTGATACCTGATGATATAAATGGACCCCCGCTACCCAGTCATAATTGTCACCGACACCAGACACCTGAAACTCCTGACTTTTTACATCAAAGGTTTCCGTTGATAAGCCAACCATGCTGTAAGGTGTGGTACCGTAATCTTCTTCGTTAATAAAGCTTCTGTCGGCGGTACGGTAAGACGTAATAGATTTCAGACTCAGCGCATCGCTGATCCTATAATCGGCAGTCAGTGACGCCCCCCAAAGTTCGCGCTTTTCATTGTTGACCGTATCAAAACTATGAGTACGCAAGCCTTCAACGTATTGCCCCAAGGAACCTGATGTATCTAATACCTCACCAAAGTTAGGTGAGTGATCTTCGTTCATGTAATCCGCGCGCAGATCAATGGTTAAATCTTCTGTTGGGGTATAGTGCAGCTGAGCTCTGCTGCCCCAGTAATGTTCATCGTTAATGTAGGTATCGTTATACACATTGTGTTCATAACCATCGCGGTCGGCATAGAAGCCCACCACTTTGCCGGACAGATTATCCGTCAAACCACCGCTGACAATGGCAGACGTTTCCACCAAATCGTAATTACCTAATTTAATCGAGACTTTGGCGGTTGGAACATCCGTAGGTTCTGAGGTGGTAATGTTAATGGCGCCGGCCATGGTATTTTTACCAAACAGAGTGCCTTGTGGGCCCCGCAATACTTCCATTTGCACAACATCCGGCATTTCCTGGTTAAATGCCATCGGACGGCCCATAAACACGCCATCGACATAGACCCCGACACCAGACTCAAAGCCCACGTTACGCGCATTACTGTAAATGCCGCGGATACCGATAGCCGTTTTCGAACTTTGATTGGCACCATCAAACATCATATTGGGCACGGCATGTTCGAGGTCACGCATGCGGTCGGCCCCAAGGGCTTCAATATCTTTCATCCCCATGGCAGTGATAGATAAGGGCACATCTTGCAGGGTTTCGGTACGTTTACGCGCATTAACCGTGATCACTTCAAGTGCATCGTCCGCACTTTCGGTATCTGCTGGCGCTTCCTGGGCGAAAGCGGATAGTGAGGGACAAAGTAACATGGCAACTGTCGCTGCCAGACTGGAGCGTTGAAATGTGTTCATGGTTTTCCTTCTCTTTATTGTGATTATGTGAAGAAGATCTCCTCCCTCACTTCACATAACGAGAAAATGACAAACACGCGCCAAAAAAATTAAAATTCTTTAAAAGTGATAGTTAAACGAAATGGATGATGTGCGTGGTGGCGCATATAAATCGTAGCCTCCATAGCCAACAACAGTATGGGCCTGATACAGGGTATCCAGCAAATTTTGTATTTTAAGTTGTAGCTTCCAGTTTGCCTGATTAGGTTGATAAGCCATATATCCATCCAATCGGTGAAAGCTGCGTATGGCCAGTAGCGGGTCGTGCTGATAGGTACGATAAGCCGAGGCCTGATAGTACGCTTCAAGACGCCAGGTTAGTTGCCCAGCAGCAACCTCATGTTGTCCTCGCATCCCCAGCATGAACATAGTATCCGGGTAATTCAGCAGCGCCTGACCACTCAAATCATTACCATTGTCGTCAATATACTGGTCGAATCGTCCGCGTGACCAGGCATAGTTCCCATACAGATGAACCTCTGCACCAATGGCAAGATTGGCTTCTGCTTCAATTCCCTCGATATGGGATGAAGCAGAATTAGATGCGGAAAAATTCATGCTGTTGTCCTCTTCCAACTCGCGGATATCCACAAAGCCATACACCTGCATATTGCGATAGCGACTGTAGAAATAATTAGCCGATACCTGCCAATGACGGTTAAACCACTTTGTACCAATTTCAGCATTGGTGAGTTGAGCGGGCTGTAAAGGGGTTCGAGCTAACGCTGCATTGGCGGCATGGGCCCGATAGGCACCGCTTTTATATCCGCGAGTTAAAGATGCGTAATACATCTGCCCCTCTGCGGGGGTATAACTCAACAATGCCCGCGGTGAGGTGCTGTGCCAGCTATGACGGGAATGAGCCACATAGTCTTCGTCAAAGATAATACTGGCGTTATCTACCGACTGCTGATTAATTTTATGATCTAAGGCTTGCCTTACGCCCAAATTTAGTCGCCATGCGGGTGCCAGCAAAATTTCGCTATCAAAATAAAAGGCATAACTCTGGGTGCGGTTGTGTTGCAGATTCACCTCTCTGTCTTCATCATCCTGTGCAGATAAGCGATATTCGAAATACTCCCCCCGATACACCTGTTGTCGCAAATAAATAGCCCCAAACACCCAATCAAAATTGTGATTAAATTCAGAACTAATACGAATTTCCTGCGAAAATTGCTGGTAGTGATCCTCTACCCCATTGGCAAACTCGCCAACGGTGTCGTCAATGATCCCTTTAATCCCCTCGGAACTGTTGATGTCACCATTAAGGCCCACCAAATCTTCAAGAAACTTAAAATGTCCTTCACGCCAGGCAGTAACCGATACAACCGAAGCCTGTTCAAAGGGCCAGTCGAGGTGGGCACTTACGCCTTTTAATTGCCGGCGGCTAAATCCAGCAATATCATTTAGTGCATGGCGGGCATCACCACCATAGGCGCGAAATAATATGGCAGCATCTGTCTCCCCCACTGGTATACGTCCGGCTCCATCCATATTTTCATCGGCATAATCCATATTTAAGGTGAAGCTTAACGCATCGGTGTTTCGTTGCAGGCTGCCGCGCCAGGCCTGGGTCTTTCCCCCCTGCTGGTCTCTACCTGTATACAGATTGTATTGATAGCCTTCGATATCCTGATAGGTATAAGCCATTCGGCCCAGCCACATGCTGGTACCGAGTGGACCATCGATGTTCGTACTAACACCACGTAAATTGCGGCTGCCTGTGGCAACTTCGAGCTCGCCCTGTAAGCTATCTCCAGGCGCTTTGCGCTTTACCTGAATCGCACCGGCACTGGCGTTATAGCCAAACAGGGTCGTTTGAGGGCCGCGCAGTACATCAACCTGTTCAACATCCAATAGCGCCACATTCATGTCCGTCATACGCCCCAAATACACATCATCGACGTAAAGCGCGACGGGAATGTCATTGCCAGGACCATCATCTGAGGTGCCAATGCCCCTGATCCTTACCTGAGGCTGCCCGAGACTAAAATTGGTGACAAAAAAACCGGGAATACGGGTGGACAGCGTCGACAAATTAACGGAGTCCGTCTCAGCCAGCAGCGTAGCATCGAGCACCGTTAACGAAATGGGAACCTGCTCTTGCCACTGATTACGCCGCTGAGCGGTGACCTGAATACGTTCAATTCCTGTAGTGAACTCAGTGGGTTCTATCTCGGCCTCAGCAGGAAGGGCTGGCCGATAAATGACAATGCTACCATCCGTTTGCTGCTGCCAAATTAAGTCGGTTCCTTTGAGAAGTAAGGATAGAGCATCCGCTATTGTCCACTGCCCGCTTATTGGCTGGCTGAACTTGCCATGCACTAGGCTGGCATCGTAAAAAAGCGAGACATCGGTTTGACTGGCCAGTGCCATTAAGGCATCTGCAAGCGATGGGGTTGATATCTGCAAATCAAAGCGTTGTGAAGCCAATAACGGCATCGACCACAGCCAGACACATAAGGGAAGCCACCTGCGAAATGAAGTTGAGTGTGCTTCAGCCATGATTAGCGTGACAAATAAATCCCAGCGGCAGTTCTTTGAATTTTTAGCTGAAAGCCCCTTTCCAAGGCAGAGAATAACCCATCTACGTTGGTGGGCTCAAACACCGCGCTCACCCGTAAACGGCCTAGTTCAGGCGCAGAGAGATAAACCTTTTGCGGTAAATACCGATTTACTTCCGCCACCAGTTCTGCCAGAGAAACATCATTGAAACTGAGCTTTCCACGCAACCAATCGGGCGGATCCTGCAATGTCGGCACAGAATGCTTATTAAATTCCGGCCCTGATACAAGATCAACCGCTTCGCCTCCAAACAGTTCACCCAACACCCGACCTTTATTGGGTTGGCTAACGCGCAAATGCCCCTCAATCAAGTTAACCTGAGTATGCTCTGCATCAGCGCGCAGGGTAAATTTGGTTCCGAGCGCTTCTACCTGGCCGACGGGTGTTGAGACCAGAAATGGCCAGTTTGAATTTTTGGCCACATCCACCAGCACTTCACCATGTTCAACAACAATCAGACGCTGTTTGTCACTGTAACGCACTGACAATGCTGTATCGGTATTCAAAGTCAGCCTGCTGCCATCTTCTAATTGCAGGGCGCGCTGCTCACCTACCTGAGTTGAAACAAAATAAGGACTGTACTGGGGAGTACCCGGTAATAACGTCCACAACATCAGTCCAACCAACAGAAATACACTCGCGCACAATCCCAGCCAGGTATGACGCTTGTTGCCATGTGTTCCCGCTGCCTTTGTCGACGCTGTGAATTCAATCACCTGGGCATGATAGGGCGCGTGTTCAACATATTCAGTCGCGGGTAATTGTCCGGATTCCTGCCAGGCGAGACGGCAGTGCTCATACAGTCGGTCATGCTCAGGGGCAAGCCGAACCCATTCGATAAAAGCCTGATAGTCGGCTGGATCAGTACTTTGTTCAATATCCAGTAAAAGCACCCAACTGGCGGCTTGCTGACGGGCTAATAATCGTTGCTGCTCAGTCATCACCTTGCTCCAATTGCATTGTAATTTGACTAAGCACATCGGTTAAACGCCGCTGGACTGTGCGTAGTGGCAAGTTCATGCGTTCAGAGATTTCTTTTGTCGATAACTGGTACATCTTACACCAGATAAAAATCCGTTTATCTTCGTTCGGAAGCCGTTGAAGTATGGCCTGGATCCCAGCCAGCGTCTCAGCAGCGCCAACGTGTTGTTCCGGAGAAGCCGCAATAGCGCTTAACTGTTCCACATCAGTATCGTCGGCACAGTCATGGGCATACTTTTGCGCATGTTGCTGACGGATACGGTCGCGAACCAAATTCGTCGCAATTTGAAATAAGTAGGCTTTCGGATTTTGGCTTAACTTTTCCGGTTCCTGCGCCCGGATAATACGCAACAATACTTCCTGCGCAAGATCTTCCGCATCTTGTTTATTCGGTAACATACCACAGAGTAAACGCACGACGTCCGCGTAATAACGGGAAAAGATGCTGACATAAACCTGCTGTTGAGGCTCTGTTCGGGGATGGGAAACGCTTCTTCGACGCAGCGAAAATTCGGGAAACAACACTCTGCTCATGAGGAAAAACAACTCTTACAGCAACAATATTCTTATTTTTTAATAGCAAGCGAAGCAAATATTACGCCACTGGTCCACCAATCCATCGAAGCCAGTAAAAATGCCGATTCAAGTACTCCCCTCCCGAAAGCGGAGCATCAAATGAATCGCAAGGGTGCGATCAAAATTCCATTTCGCACCTTGTTGGGTCAGACTACTCCGAACGTAAGCGATCAAGCTGGCTATTCATACTCGACACCAACTGGCGAATTTGATCACTCAGGCCTTTTAGTTCATCACTCATGGCTGCCAATTGGGTACTGCCATCTCCGATGGCCACAATTCGGCCATTAATTTCTTCACTAACCTGGCTTTGCTCTTCGGCAGCGGTGGCCACCTGTGCAGTATTCTGATTAATCAGGCTCATTCCTTCTGAAGCCTTGGATAAACGCTCAAAACTGGCCATGGTATTGTCTACTGTTGTCCCCACAGCTTCCTGTATTTCACCAAGCGCAGTAACCGCTAAATTCACGTCTGACTGTAAATTTTGAATCAGACTGCTAATTTCCTGGGTAGATACCTGAGTTCTGCCTGCAAGGCTACGCACTTCATCAGCGACCACAGCGAAGCCTCTGCCCTGCTCACCTGCCCTGGCCGCTTCGATGGCAGCATTCAATGCCAGCAAATTGGTTTGCTCGGCGATAGCCTGGATAGTACTGATAATACTGGTAATTTCCTGGCTTCGGCTGGCAACATTTGCAACCTGGTTTGCGGTACTTTGCATACTGGTGGCCAGTGCATTCACTTCATCCACATTCTGGCGGAAACTACTTTGTGTTTGTTGCAGTAAGCGTCCACTTTCGTCGGCACTCACAGCCGTGCTGCCTGCCAGTTTGGCCACTTCAATAGCACTGGTGGCCATTTGGTTCATGGCGGTTACTACATTATCCAGGTTTTGATCCTGCTCTTCGGTTTCCGAACGAATGGCATTCGCTTTATCATCCATCGCCTGCATATTCAGATTTACTTCACTGGCCACCTGCTTGAGGTGAGTAATCATATCGCGCAGCTTTTCCATAAAGCGATTCAGTCCGTCGGCGACGGCGATCAATTCTTTATGACTGGACACTTCCACTTGCTGGGTTAAATCCCCCTCATTGCTGGCCAACTGGGCGATAGAATCTGAGACCCGTTCAATGGGACGTGATAACGTGCTGGCTAGCCACACGACCAGCACAACCGCCACCACCACTAAAATTATCGCCAGCAGCACAAACTTCTGGCTTTCAGCGACAAAGGTTTCGTTTGCCACTTTCTGCATTTCTTTTAACGGAGCCAGTGCCAGCGCGGTTGGGATCGATACCACTAATGTCCACTTCACTCCGGTATCGGCGATATCAAAGGGGATTTTGACATGCCAGTAGTCGCTACCGACAATTTCACTGCTCGAATTATTGACAATGTCAGTTAATGCTGACGATGCCTGCTCAACGCTGCGGCCTAACTGCTCTGGAAATTCCGTCGACGCTACCAGCAAATTTCGCTGGCTGATTAGGCTCATTTTTGAATTGCCCTGATAAAAATTACTGGCCTTTGCACTCAGCCATTTTTGCACTATCGGCAGGTTAATGTCCGCACCAGCCATTCCCAAAAAACGCTCACCTTGCATGATGGGCTCGACCAGACTGGTCATCAATTCACTGTAGCCCGGCTCAATTTCATATAGATAAGGATCTAAAATACACGGCTTATGGGTATCATATAAACACAGGTAATATTCACTGGCGCGAACACCATATTCATTCGGCGTAGCATCATATTTTTCATTCGAATCTTCGACGCCATAATGGGTATATGTGGTGCCGCGCTTAACCCAATAGACCTCAAGGCTACCAGTATTTGTGCTATGCCCACCGGCTCCCTGATATTTAGCATCGCTGTTGTCATAAGCGTTGGCTTCAAACTGCACATAGGCAGAGCTCAGTAGCGGATGACTCAATAAAGCCGACTTAGTTAACTCCTGCACTCTCTCCCGGCTCATGGGCGCTTTCGGATATGCCGACTCCTCCATCATTCTGTCTAGGGTTTTCGGTACCTGAAACGCAACATTCATCAAATCCTGAATTTGGGCTGCGGCGTTATCTCCGGTTAAGGCCATACTCTGCAGCACGGATTGCTGTAATTGCTTTTGCGTTTCCTGTAATTGTTCCTGAGACAGCCGCGTCATTGCCGAGTAAGAAAAATAAAACAGCAAGGCGACACAGATCACCACCAAACCAACGACTGAAATCAGTAATTTGGTGCGAATGCTCAATTGATGGTAGGCAGAGTTGAGTTGCATTGGCTTTTCCACTATTGTCAGGCGTACGTTAGCATCTTCATTCAGCCTAGAAGCAGGTTCAGCTTTTCGCCAATAACTTGCCATAAAACAACATCTTCCAGAGAAAAATAGACATAGTCGCCACCACAGGAGAATCGTGTATGGCCGCATTCAGTCGTCGATCCTTACTCCGCGGCCTACTCGCAAGTGCAGCATTTCCGGCATGGCAGCGAAGCGCTGCGGCAAAGCAAAAACTCGGTGTCGCGTTATTGGGACTGGGAAATTACAGTACCTATCAGCTCGCACCCGCTCTGACATTGACGCAACATTGTCAACTCACTGGCATCATTACCGGCTCAGCGGAGAAAATTCCGTTGTGGCAACAGCGGTATGGCATCGCAGATAGTAATGTCTATCACTATGATGATATGCACAGGCTCGCTGACAATCCGGCGATAGATGTTGTGTATGTAGTGGTACCAACAGCATTACATCTGAAATATGCCAAACTTGCGGCCCAGGCAGGAAAGCATGTCTGGTGCGAAAAACCAATGGCAATGACGGTGCAACAATGTCAGCAAATGATCGAGGCATGCGCACAAAATAAAATGTCACTTTCGATTGGATATCGGATGATGCATGAGCCTAACACCCAGCGCTTCTATCGATATGCTAGCCGTAGACCTTTTGGGCAGCTTTCATCCATTACCAGCCTGGCGGGCTATTCAGGAAATGGCTTACCGGCCAGTAACTGGCGCATGCAAAAGCAAATGGGCGGCGGAGCCCTTTACGACATGGGCGTTTACGCCATAAATGGCGCCAGACATTTTGCGGGCAGCGAGCCTACTGCGGTCACAGCCACATTCGATAAATCCCATCCAGAGATGTTCACTGATGTTGATGAAACGACTCTTTTTACCCTCACCTTCGCCAATGGTCTTGAAGCTCAATGTGGTGCGAGTGTCGTCAAAGGCTTTAATCGTTTGCGTGCAGATTGCGAGCAGGGCTGGTATCAGCTTTCGCCGATGCAAACCTATTCAGGTGTGCGCGGACAACAAAGCGACGGTAAACACTATCCGGCATTCAACGGCAGCCAACAGGCCAAACAAATGGATGATAATGCCCTTGCCATTCTCCACCAGACTGCCCTTATTGCACCAGGTGAAGAAGGCCTTAAAGACATTGCAATCGTTGAGGCCGTGCTACATGCCGCTCATCAGGGCAAAAGTATAACCATCTGACCTATCAAATGGTGAAATCCGCCAGAATATCAATCATTTCACTAATCACGCGTGTCAGCCAGCATCTCACCAAACGAAATAATCTTTATAAATCAAACAGTTGAATATTGGCACAGTAAGTGCCTTTATTAGCCACATTCATGCAACTGCAACATTACGCATTTTCGAAGTAAGGAAATATCAAAATGAATTTAAACAGTAGATCTTATCGCCCTGTTATCAGTGCATTCACCGTCATTTCATTGCTGACGCTAAGTGGCTGTGTAGTCAATATTGATGTCCCCGACCAGCACCACAGCAGTAATGTGTTCGGTGGGTTTCACGTTGCCGCAAACATGAGCGTAAAAAACCTACACTCGGTTAACGGAGGAATTGAACTGGAAGATGGTGCGACAGCCGATAAAGTTTCCACTGTCAATGGCAGCATAGACCTGGGCCGCAACATTCACATTGCTTCTGCCAGCACAGTAAATGGTCATATAGAAGCACAACTAGGGCTGAAGGTTGAAGAAAATATCACCACCGTAAATGGCCATATCGACATCAAAAATGCGGTCATTGGTGGCAACGTCAGCACCGTAAACGGTGATATTCGCTTGAATAATACGCAAGTCGTTGACGTCGTTACTGTAAACGGTGATCTGTATCTTTCCGGAAATAGCCATATTAAGGGCAACATCAGAGTAAAGGCTGACAACAATCAGGGTTGGTTTACAGACAGTTCAACTCAAATTTCTATTGATGAAAATGTCCAGGTAGACGGTCAGATTCTGCTTGAAAAGCAGGTGGAATTGAAGATTAAAAATCCGGCACTAGCAAGCAAAGTAATCAAAATAGATAACTAACCCTATTTTCAAGATAAAACACCGAAAAAGAGGATTTGTTTAAACATTTGTAAAAAAGCACCTATTTTACAAACATATATTTAGAATCCCTTAATTTTAAAGGTTTAAAACACGTTTAAAATGTAAACAACCTGATAATATAATGGGAAGAAAAAGCGCCATTTCACGGGGTGTAAAGTTATAAAAACAGATGCTTGGTTTAAATAAAAAACAAAGCTTCCAAAAACACATATTTCGGCTTGATGAGTTAAAAAATAACCACTATTATCCGCGCCGCTGAATTGAGACGGAGGTAGCATGGAATTATGTGATGCAAACTTCCCTGACTCTCTTCTGCATTCCTGGGCATGGATGATTGACCAGGCCGACGATAGGGAAATTGTTGAATATGCGAAGCGGAGTTTACTGAACGCGCTGGGAAGTACTCAACAAGTCGAGTCCTTTATGCACAAGTTTCGCCAGCTTGGCGGTGCAACAAAGGCAGATATATAAGCGAATTACGTACAGCGTGATAGTTAGGTTGTCATCACCGTACCCCTCTCAATCCACCTTTTTGGTGGATTTTTTTTGCCTGTAATTTGGCTTAGGTACTGGCTCCCAGTGGGGTAAATTTAGGTTTGGTTCGCCAATTAGGTCTTACTGGCGAAAGAGGAACCTCACGCTTTCTGGCCACCAGTACATAAATGGCACCGTTCCAGGCCAAATACTGCTCGGCCCAGCGACGCAAGCGATTATCTTTGGGACGGTTAGCGGCAAATAACAAGCTGCTCCATAACATGTGCCGAGTTTCCACCACTTCAAACCCCAACAATTGCAGCCAGTCTTTCACCCTCGCACAACTGAAAAAACGCGCATTGTGTAAAAATGATTCGCGTCGAATCGGCAGCAGATGCGCGATCCCCGCCAGGCTAAACGGATTAAAACCGGATATGATCAGATGACCATCAGGCATAATGCAACGGTTCACTTCCCTTAATACCTGATGCGGGTCCCGTGAAAAATCCAGCTCATTAGCCAACACAAAGGTATCCACGCTATTATCCTGCAACGGCAGTTCACTGGCTTTGCCGAGATAACTGGTACTGGGCAAATGAATCAGCGTTTGCGTTACCTGATGTTTAATCGGACAGTCAGGTAACGCCAGCTCGCCACTCAGGCTACCTAGTTTTACCAAATGATATCCAAAAAACTGGCGACTGATTGGCGACAGATATGCTTCGAGCAATTCGCGCATGTAGGGCCCCATTGGCAATTCATGCCAACTGATGGGGTAGCGGGGTTTGTCGGCAATTAACGCGGGTTTCATCACTCTGGTGGGCTTCCGGTTGCACCTGCAAATACAACTTTCTATAGTACAACAATCCTTTAGCGAAACAAGAAATGGCGATGATAAGCATTTTGCCCCTACCCGCATTTAACGATAATTATATCTGGGCGGTCCATGATCAGCACAGCGCGCTGGTCGTTGATCCCGGTGATGCCGAGCCGGTGCTGGCCTTTTTGCACCAGCAGCAACTGAAACTGGATGCAATTCTGATCACGCACCACCACTGGGACCACACTAACGGTGTAGCCGCGCTGAAAGCGGCCTGGCCGAATGCCGTTGTCTATGGTCCAAAACACAGTCCGTTTAGCGGCATCGACACTGTCGTAACCGAAAACGACACTGTGCGTCTGAACTGGTGGCCACAGCCATTAACGGTGATCAGCCTGCCCGGACATACACTGGATCATATAGGTTATGTGTGGAACGAAGGCGTCTTTTGCGGTGACACATTGTTTTCTGGCGGTTGTGGTCGACTATTTGAAGGTACGCCAGAACAAATGTGCGCTTCCCTCGAAAAGTTGGCGAAACTTCCTGAAAACACCAATGTCTACTGTACACACGAATACACCCAGAGTAATTTAACCTTTGCTCAGGCAGTAGATGAAAATAACGACGAATTAAGACGTTATTCAGCCAAAGTTGATAAATTACGTGCCCTGCAACAGCCTTCGTTGCCTTCTAATATTAGAAATGAAAGACAAATAAACCCGTTTCTGCGATGCCATAGTATGGAAATCAAACACTCAGTAGAAACGCATTTAGGTCAGACACTTACCAGTAAAGAGGCGGTTTTCGCCGGATTAAGGGGGTGGAAAGATCGGTTTTAACACGTAAAATGGCCGGGTAACTATTATAAGGAACAGTTTGTGCCAATAAGAAAGTCCCTGATCGCCCTTGCGTTACTCAGTTTAGGTGGCTGCCAGCTTATCCCACCTCAAACACAGGTAGAGCAGCAGCAGTCAGAAGAAATGGAAATCGCTGCGCGTATCCAGCAAACCTGCGAAGTTGGCGATGACCAATCATCTCAGGGCGAGATCGCCTGTGAAGAATTGGATGATGGAACCATTCCCATTCAGCACCCGGAAGAAGACGACGCCATCGAGGTGCTGGACGATATCGCAGACAATACAACTGTCCCTGACGCCCAATCGGTTAACGATATTTGGCAACGTATTAGTCAGCAGCTGAATTTTGACATTCCCGACAATAATCGTGTGGAAACTCAGCGTGACTGGTATCTGAAGCATCCAGCCTACATGGAACGCGTGGCCAAGCGAGCCCGCCCTTTCATGTACCTGATTGTTCAGGAATTAGAAGCCAAGCAAATGCCACTGGAACTGACCCTGTTACCTATTGTGGAAAGTGCATTTGATCCTTTTGCCTACTCGCATGGTCGCGCGGCAGGTATGTGGCAGTTTATTCCGGCCACCGGAAAACGCTTTGGTATGAAGCAAACCTGGTGGTACGACGGTCGTCGTGATGTGATGGCATCTACCCGTGGTGCCATTGCTTATCTGCAGTATTTGAATGACATGTTTGATGGTAACTGGCTGCATGCGTTGGCCGCCTATAACAGCGGCGAAGGTCGCGTCTTAAATGCCATCCGCAAAAATGCCAAAGCCGGAAAACCGACCGATTTCTGGTCACTGGATCTCCCACGTGAGACGCGTGCCTATGTGCCTAAGTTACTCGCACTGGCAGACATTCTTAAGCACAGTGATCAGTACGGTTTTAGCTGGCCAGATATCGATAACCATCCGATTACCGAAGAAGTTGAAGTCGGCTCTCAAATCGACTTGGCCTATGCGGCCGAACTGGCAGGATTGGAGTTGGCAGAGTTACACGCGTTGAATCCGGGCTTTAACCGTTGGGCAACCGACCCTGACGGCCCTCATACTTTACTGCTGCCCGTCGATGTTGCGACCAGCTTCAGCGAAGCCCTGGCAAAAGTGGACAAAGAAGACCGATTGAACTGGGTACGACACAAAGTAAAAAATGGCGACAGCCTGCTTAAGTTAGCAAAGCAATACCACACGACAGTAGAAATCATTCGTTCAGTGAACGAGATGAAAGGCAATATGATCCGCGTGGGCGACTTTCTGATGATCCCTGTGGCACTCGAATCCTTAGATCACTATTCCCTGTCGAAAGAACAGCGTTTAGCAGCCACCCAGTCTCGTAAACACGGCACCTACCAACTGGAGCATACCGTGCGCAGCGGTGATACCTTTTGGGACCTAAGCCGCGAATATAAGGTGAATATGCGTAACCTGGCAAAATGGAATGGCATGGCACCTACCGACCCACTCATGCCGGGTAAAAAGCTGGTGATTTGGGTGAATAAGGTAAGCGATGAACAACGCGAGAGCGCAGTGATGCGTTCACTGACCTACACGGTACGCAATGGTGATTCGCTGGCACGCATTGCCGGACGCTTTAAAGTGCGCGTGACAGATATCGAGAAATGGAACCAAATCGATCCGAAGAAGTATCTGCAACCGGGTCAGAAATTAAAAATCTATGTGGACGTAACCCGCACCTAAAGGAATAGCCCCATGATTAAGGTCAATCGCCAGAAGTTGTACCAAAGCCACGAAGGCCCCTGGTTACTTCTGGACTTGGCCATGCTGGGGCTACTCATCAGCAATCTAATTCTGATTATCTTCGACAGCCTGTTTGCTCTTAAAACCCTGAACCGATTACTGACAGAAATTGCCCCCGAATTTGTTCGCTTCTATCAACCCATTCACGATGACTTCCTGTTTGTCGATTTAGCCTTTGTCAGCGTCTTTCTGGCAGAGTTCTTACTGCGCTGGGGCGTGGCCATCTACAATAAAACCTTTCTACGCTGGTACTTTTTCCCTTTTGTACACTGGTACGACTTACTTGGCTGCATTCCCCTTTCCGGTATGCGTTTGCTGCGTTTTCTGCGGATTTTTTCTATCCTCTACCGGCTGCACAAATACCAGATCATTGATGTTCGTAACACCGCCATCATTCGCTTTTTGAGCTTTTACTATGATGCTCTGGTGGAAGAGCTGACCGACCGGATTCTGGTCAAAGCCCTGACAGAAGCCCAGGAAGAAATCAAAGCCGGCTCACCCATTTTAGATGAATTGAGTGAACGGGTAATCAAAAGCGGCAAGCCCATGTTGTCGGGCTGGGCTGCGACCTTACTTAATCATACTGGTGAATTACTGGAAAACACTCAAAGCGATAATGTCCTGCGCCAGCATATTGCCCGTAGTGTTGCCCGCGCGGTGGATGATAATCCGCAAGTCAGTCAGCTAAGCTGGTTACCCATTGTTGGCCGTGGTCTGGAAAGACGACTTGAAACCGCGGTGGCAGATATTGTCGTGAACAGCCTGGTGAATATGCTTAAAGACATCACACCGCAGCAACTGGAGCAAATTGCTGCGCAGGCAAAGCCAAACATTAGCGAAGCAGATGAAATTCTCGATCGGGAAGTTCTGCGGTTGTTACGTGAAGCCATTGAAGTATTGAAAGAACATATCGCTAAACAGAAATGGAAGCTCTCACTGCAAAACGCTCCTACCGGCAACACCCAAGCCCATCAGGATTAGGATGTAGCGCAGGGTTCCGTTAAGGCTTTAATGCTGCGACAGAAGGCTTGCGGATCGTCTGGCGTAATCACCAGCTTTTTCTTTGCAAATGTCAGTACAATCGCCTGTTTTGGATCCGTCACATAAGACAGATAAGTGCCTATTGTACCGCTGCGAAAATAGCCGACATGGGCAAACAAATAACTGCAGCCAAACAATCGTATTGTGCCGACTGTCGCCAGCGGGTTCATCTCAGCCGTCTGCAGCTTGGCCAGAGAATATTTTGAGCTCCAGCCCACATGATGTATGTACAGCGCGCCGTTACGAAGGCTATAGCCCTTCACGCTGAACAACAGATAAATGGCCAGCAGGCCGAGTACGGAGAAATACAGCGTCTGGCTATAGATAAGTTCAAGGCCACACAAGCCCGCCACAATCACCACACTGACCTGCTTCAGGGTCTTATCCATAGGTGCGGCGAAGTCTGTTCTTAACAGGGATTCACGCAACGCATCCATAGGCAGCTCAAATACGGCTGCCAGGGCCATCAGGGTTTCTGCCGAGGGCTCTGCACCTTTTTCCAGCCGCTGAATTGTGCGTTCACTTACCCCACACATGTCTGCCAACTGGGCCTGAGTCCAGCCGCGCTTTTCTCTTTCTGCTCTGATATTGTTTTCTGCCGACATGATCTCGCTCTCCTGTAATCAGCCTGTTCTTATCATCCCGTCAGAGCTGGTTAAACCTCACGACATTCACCTGACATACACCCGACAGCGGCCCGCATCTCGGAAACATAAAGAAAAGCTTCCCCTGGAGCAAGCAGAAAAAGACGGGCATCGAAAGCAAAAACGCCGGTGATTACCGGCGTTTTTTACTTAATCAATCTTAACTGGATACACACGTCATAAGCGCGATAGGCTATTGCTTAACTACGACGCCAGGTAGTGCCCTGCGCACCGTCTTCTAATACGATACCCATTGCGGTTAACGCGTTGCGAGCTGCATCGGCGGCCGCCCAGTCTTTGCTGGCGCGGGCATCGTTACGCTGTTTAATCAGCGCCTCGATTTTTGCCACTTCTTCATCATCACCGCCACCGGCTTGTAAGAAGACTTCTGGTGACAACTGCAGCAAGCCAAGAATGCCGCCTAACGCCACCAGCTCACCGGCTAGTTGCGCGGCTTTGTCTGCATCCTGCTTGTGCTTGTTGAGCTCGCGGGCCAGTTCAAACAACACAGAGAAGGCTTCTGGAGTATTGAAGTCATCATCCATGGCTGCTGTAAAACGCGCATAGTAAGCTGACTCGGCAAGTTCAACCTTGGCTGGCGTGACGTCACGCAGGGCCGTATACAAACGCTCCAGGGCAGATTTCGCCTGTTTCAGGTTGTCATCGGTATAGTTCAGCTGGCTACGATAGTGGGCCGTGAGCATAAAGTAACGCAGGGTTTCGCCATCGTATTCTTTGAGTACATCACGCAAGGTGAAGAAGTTGCCTAAGGATTTAGACATCTTTTCATCGTTAACCTGCACCATGCCGGTATGCACCCAGTAGTTTACGTACGGGGTATCAAAGGCACAGCAAGACTGAGCCACTTCGTTTTCATGGTGAGGAAAAATCAAATCCGAGCCGCCACCGTGAATATCAAAATGCGCACCTAAATGCTTATGGTTCATAGCCGAACATTCAATATGCCAGCCTGGACGGCCTTCACCCCAGGGCGATTGCCACGCAGGCTCACCTGGCTTGGCCACTTTCCAAAGTACAAAATCCAGCGGATCATCTTTGCCAGCCGCCACTTCAACGCGGGCACCGGCATTTAACTGTTCTAAATCCTGTTTACTGAGTTTGCCGTAGGCCTCATAGGTACTGACATCAAACAGCACATCGCCACTGGAGGCCTGATAGGCATGGCCTTTATCCACCAGGCGCTGGATGACATCGATGATTTCATCCATGTGGGTGGTCACTCGCGGTTCCACATCCGGCATCAACAAATTAATCGCGGCAAAATCTTCATGCATCATGGCCACAGTGCGTTCAGTCAGTTGCGCAGGAGTCTCGCCATTCTCGTTAGCGCGTTTGATTATTTTGTCGTCAACGTCAGTAATGTTACGCACATACTGTACATCCAGGCCTTTGGCGCGCATGTAACGCACCATCATATCGAAACTCAGGTAAGTACGGGCATGGCCCATATGGCACATGTCATACACGGTAATACCACACACATATAACCCCACCTTGCCTGGCTGAATTGGCGTAAAGGTTTCTTTTTGACGGGTTAAGGTGTTGTATATCTGCAACATCAATGTTTCCTGTATGAAGTTTCTTAAGTGAAATAAAAACGCGATTCTAGCATCGACGCCCCCCTGCTGCATCTTACAAACGCATCAACATCAGTTAAAATCGTCACCGGATTAGGCTAGAATGGGATTTTTCCCGATACATCAACTTCTAAGGACACTAAAGATGGTTATTTTGCATACCAATTACGGTGATATCACCTTGTCTTTGTTTGCAGACAAAGCCCCAGCGACAGTAGAGAATTTCCTGTCCTATGTAAAAGACGGCTTTTACGACAACACCATTTTCCACCGTGTAATTGATGGGTTTATGATCCAGGGCGGCGGTTTTGAGCCTGGTATGAACCAGAAGGAAACCAACGCACCCATTAAAAACGAAGCCAACAATGGTGTGGCCAATGGCGTAGGTACTATCGCTATGGCGCGTACGAATGATCCGCATTCAGCCACAGCACAGTTCTTCATTAACGTGAACAACAATAGCTTCCTGAACTTCCGTGGCGAAAGTATGGACGGTTGGGGTTACTGTGTATTTGGTGAAGTGACCGACGGTATGGACGTGGTTAATAAGATCAAAGCGGTGAAAACTGGCAACTCTGGTTATCATCAGGACGTCCCTCAGGAAGATGTGGTTATCGTTAAAGCCACCATCACTGAATAACCCCTATTGATTAATCAGGCGGGTTTCGGCCCGCCCTATCGCAGTTACTTCATGTCACACACCTATTTCATCGCCGACCTTCATTTAAGCCCAGAGCGCGAAGACATTACCCAATGTCTGCTTAGCTTCTTACAGAAACAAGCACCAGATGCAGATGCTCTGTATGTACTGGGGGATTTATTTGAAGCCTGGATTGGTGACGACGACGACACCCCTTTTACCCGCAGCATCGCCTCGGCGTTTAAAGCCGTCAGCGATGGTGGCGTGCCTGTGTATTTTATCCACGGCAACCGAGATTTCCTGGTACGTAAAAAATATGCCGCCAAAGCGGGCATGCAATTACTGCCCGAACAAGCCGTTATCGATTTGTACGGTACTCGCACTTTGATCATGCACGGTGATGAGCTTTGCACCCGGGATGTGGGCTACCAGAAATTCCGTAAAAAAGCCCGCGGTTGGTGGTGGCCAAGACTGATTTTAAGTTTGCCTTTATCTACCCGCCGAAAAATTGCCGCCAATGGCCGCAAAGCCAGCAAAGAAAAACAAATGCAGCTAAGTGCCGACATTATGGACGTGACTCAAAGCGAAGTCGAAGCCAGCATGCGTCAGCATCAGGTACTGCGTTTAATTCATGGTCATACTCACAGACCTGCGATCCACAATTTTAGCCTCGATGGTCAGCCGGCTCAGCGCATTGTATTGGGCGACTGGTACGAGCAAGGCAGTATGCTCAAAGTGGATATCAACCACCTTGAACTGCATCAGCTGGATTTTTCTATTCTCTAATTTTTCTATACCTCTCAAGCACTTTTTACTTTTAAAGCCATACTTACCCCTGACACCCAGGCGACATAAAACTGCCACATGATTGTCATTGTTAAGCAAAATAAATTTCACATCTCATCGGTAGTCTCGTCAGCCTCGGTCTTTCTCTGACCGAATTAGTTCACACTACAATGGGATAAAACAATGAAAGCTAACTGGATTGCTTCTGCTGTTGCAATGGCGTTTAGTACCTCTGCGTTTTCTGCCGTCTTACCAGACGTGCAGGCTGACAGCAGCTGGTATACCAACGCTGAAACCAAACTTGCAGCAAAACTCGAAACCAATAACAACTTCAAAGCCAAAAACGTCATTTTGTTCGTCGGTGACGGCATGGGTATTTCAACCCTGACGGCCGCTCGTATTCTGCAGGGCCAAAATGCCGGTCAAACAGGTGAAGAAAACTACTTAAGTTTCGAAAGCTTTCCCCACTCTGCGCTAGTAAAAACCTATAACACCGACGCACAAACACCCGATTCTGCCGGCACCATGACGGCGATGATGACTGGCCTGAAAACCGATGCTGGTGTTATCGGCCTGGCCGAAGGTGTTGAACGCGGTGATTGCAGCACGCAGAATGCTAACGTCGTTATTTCAGCGCTGGAACTGGCCGAAATCAAAGGCTTATCTACTGGCGTGGTCACCACCGCACGTATAACCCACGCCACACCAGCGGCCACCTATGCAAAATCCGTCGATCGTGACTGGGAAGATGATGGCGATATGAACGCCGACGATATCGCCGCAGGTTGTGAAGATATCGCCTCTCAGTTGGTCAACTTTGAAAGCAATCTTGAAGCGCGCTACACAGGTGTCGACGTAGATGGTATTGAAGTCGCTATGGGCGGCGGTCGTCGCTCTTTCCTCCCCAAAGATGCTGCATATAACAGCGCCGATGCGGTGAGCGAAGTGGAAGGTGATCGGACCGATGGCGTCGACCTGACAGCCGAATGGCAGGAACACTATCCTAACGGCGTATATGTGATGGACCAAACTGGTTTTGATGCCATCGATACCGAGTCAACAGAACGCGTGCTGGGACTGTTTAACGAGTCTCATATGCAGTATGAAGCCGACCGCGACAACGATGTAGCTGGCGAACCTTCATTATCTGAAATGACAGCCAAAGCCATCGGCGTATTGGATAACAACGACAAGGGCTACTTCCTGATGGTGGAATCGGGTCGTATCGACCATGGCCATCATGCTGGCAGCGCTTACAGCGCCCTAACCGACGCGGTTGAGTTTTCAAATGCAGTTCAGGCCGCCATTGATTCAACCGATCCGGACGAAACCCTGATCCTGGTGACTGCAGACCATAGCCACGTATTCACCATTGCCGGTTATCCAAAACGCGGTAACCCAATTTTAGGCAAAGTGATCCCTGTGGGCAGCGATACACCTTCTACCGCCGATGACGGCCTGCCCTACACCACGGTTGGCTATAACAATGGTCCGGGTTTCCACAATTTAGGTGATGTCACCGATGGTGACGCAGTCTATGCCGAAGCAGTCACCGTTTACGATGCCAGTACAGGTCGCACTGACTTAACTGACATAGATACCACCGCCAGTGGCTATCATCAGGAAACCCTTATTCCGCTGGGAAGCGAAACCCATGCAGGTGAAGATATTTCACTGCATGCACAAGGCCCAGGCTCTCAATTGGTTCAAGGTGTGGTCGAGCAAAGCGTGATCTTCCACGTGATTAATCAGGCCCTGGATCTGGTCGCGGAATAAAAGGAATTTAACCATGAAAGTATTTAAATTAAGTCTACTTGCCGCCACCTTAATTGGCTTATCTGCCTGTTCACTGGAAGGCGATGATGGTCAAAATGGTACCAATGGAACAGATGGTAGCGACGGCCTTAACAGCCTGATCGCACAAACCGTATTAGCCGTAGGTAATAGCAACTGTCCTAACGGTGGCGTACAAATCGACTCAGGTTTAGATAGCGATGCCGATGGCAGTCTGTCTGCAACCGAAGTGACTGCAACTGAGTATGTCTGTACCCCTGGTGTTACCAGCGTCAGTTCAACTGAGCTAACCGCTAGTTTAAACAACGAATGGTTCCAGGCTGGCGAAGCCGAAGTGGCTGAAGCTAAAACAGTATGGACCAACGCTACTGCAACGACATCCGCTAAGTCCGCTGCAGCAGCAAAAACCCTGTCTTCATTGAAAGGCTCGGCGAAAAACATCATCCTGTTTGTGGGTGATGGCATGGGTATTTCAACGGTAACGGCCGCGCGTATCCTGGAAGGTCAGCAAGCTGGCGAAACGGGTGAAGAGCACCAGTTAAGCTTTGAAAAATTCCCGTTTGCAGGTTTGTCTAAAACCTATAACGTCAATGCACAAACACCTGATTCAGCCGGTACTATGACCGCGATGATGACGGGTGTGAAATCCGATGCTGGGGTTATCAGTGTCGGCGAAGATGCAAACCGTTCAGACTGCGCCAGCATGTCAGGTAATGAACTGATCACCGCCCTGGAACTGGCTGAAATCGCAGGTAAATCGACAGGTATCGTGACCACCGCACGTATTACCCACGCAACGCCTGCGGCCACTTACGCCAATTCACCAGAACGTAACTGGGAAGATGATGGCGATATGAGCGCTGACGACATTGCTGCTGGCTGTGAAGATATTGCCGCACAACTGATCCATTTTGAAAGCAATCTGGAAGCACGCGTAGACGGTGCAGACGTGGATGGCATTGAAGTCGCTATGGGTGGCGGTCGTCGTTCATTCCTGCCAAAAGACGCCGCTTACAACAGCGCAGATGCCGTTAGCAGTGTAGAAGGCGACCGTACCGACGGTACCGATTTGATCACTGAATGGCAGGATACCTACAGCGACGGTACCTATGTGTACGATCAGGCCGGTTTTGACGCCATTGATGCCAGTACCACGACACGCGTATTAGGCTTGTTCAATGAGTCACATATGCAATATGACGCTGACCGCGACAATGACGTTGCAGGTGAACCTACTTTGGCTGAAATGACAGAAAAGGCCATTGATATCCTGGATAACAACAGCGAAGGCTTCTTCCTGATGGTAGAAGCAGGACGCATCGACCACGGCCATCACGCCGGCAGCGCATACAACGCCCTGACGGATACCATAGCCCTGTCAGATGCAGTGGCCAAAGCCGCCGAAATGACCAGCGAAGACGATACCCTGATTATCGTCACTGCTGACCATGGTCACGTATTTACCATCGCAGGTTACCCTAAGCGTGGTAACCCGATTCTGGGTAAAGTGGTTGGCGTAGGTGCAACAGAGCCGTCTCTGGCAGCTGACGGTATGCCATACACCACGGTAGGTTATACCAACGGCCCGGGTTTCCATGATTTGGGGGATAGCGTCACAGATGCTGATGCTGTGTATTATGCAGCCGCACCAGACAGCCGTCGTAACGATTTGAGTGATATCGACACAACCTCTTCAGGTTATCACCAGGAATCTCTGGTGCCTTTCGCTGGCAGTGAAACCCACTCGGGCGAAGACGTCGGAATTTTTGCTCGCGGCCCAGGCGCTCTGTTAGTCCAGGGAACCAACGAACAAAACATGATTTTCCATATCATGAATTACGTCGGTAACCTGAAAGAGCAAGCTGAAGCTAAGCTGGCACTGTAACCGCATATGCATGAACAAGGAGGCCACAAGGCCTCCTTTTGTCGATTTAAGGAGTATCAATCAATGCGTAACATCATGTTTGCTTGCTTAAGCCTGATGAGCCTTAACGCTGCCGCCCAGTGCCCAGATAGTGAGCTAAAAGCGGAATATAAAGTCATCAATCAAAGCACGACTAACACACACACTTCCGAACTAATCTTATGGCGTCATGGTGCGCATACCGCTCATCAGTATCCACAGAAACAGTTCACCCTCGACTGGACCTTACTTAAAAACCAGCAAATTAAGCCCGTGCGCTATTTCGACGATGCCAAACGTGGTATCGAATATGAGCCAGGCGTGGCAATCCACGGCCAGGTCGACAAAGACTGGTCTTATCATTATCAATTGATTTCCGATAGCGCGTTAACGCGATTAAATCTGGCGAATGAAACAGGGACAGGTTGTGAGCGTGAGCAGACACTGGTATCCGCCGATGGCAATTTGACCGTGGTTTGGCTGCCAGAACAAAAACTGGTGACATCCCTGACAGCCAAATCTGCAAAAGGCCAGACGCTTATTCAGCTACAAAAAACGTCTAGTCCGGAGGCTGAAATCCGTCAGTTTTTCACCGTTCGGGATAACTATCGCTTAACGGATTTTGCCGATATCGGCGATGACCATTCCGATCCGTTTCTGACCAAAATGGTCAATTTAGGCTTTATTCAGCATGAAGCGTCGGGCATGTATGACAGCCAGGGCAATGCATTAGAAAGTGAGCATCAACACTAAGTGTTGTTAACCGATTCAGGCGCTTACAGGAGCGCCTGAATGAAATTTAAAATCTGCATCTGGCGAAGAAATCAACTCAGCTTCAACCTTGCCAAAGTGCTGCACCCGCTCACTGATATCCTCTCCAGCCACCTGCTCAGCCAATGTCAGGTAATCCTGATAATGACGTGCTTCACTGCGGAGCAGTGATACGTAAAACTTATTCAGCTCATCATCCAAATACGGCGCTAATTTAGCAAAACGCTCGCAGGAACGCGCTTCAATGTAAGCCCCACAAATCAGTTTATCTATCAGGGTTTGTGGCTCGTAAGTGCGTACCTGACGCATCAGGCCTTTGGCGTAACGCCCGGCAGGTACGTTTTGATATTCGATGCCTCGACTGTGCATGATCTCCAGCACCTGCTGAAAATGATGTAACTCTTCTTTGATTAGCAACACCATTTTATCCACCAGTTCTTCGCCAAAACTGACGTCATCACGGGCCTGAATCACTTTACTTAAGCCACTGTGTTTACCACTGAAATTACCGTCCCCTTCACGACGATAAACATAATCTTCGTAGGGTTTTAACCAGGCTAAAAGCGCCTCGCCATTAGCACTGTCGACGGCATACTTGCGGATCAGCAGCATCGCCGTCTGGGCGGCTTTGAGTTCGCAATTGCAGTGATCAATCAGCAATAATGGTAGCATCTCTGGGGATTTGGCTCTATCGATCCAGGCCTGAGGGGTATCACATTGCAAAAACGAATTAATCGGCGTTAACAAAGAATCAATCATGGTATTCACAGGGACTTTACTGACCTTTCACTACTGGGGATTCACTTACGCGGCGCATTTTAGCGTAATTCGGCCACTTCCAACAGGCTCGCTGGAATGGAAAACATTTTTCCAAATTTGAAAACTAATAGTTGACGAAAGCACAAAGCTGCAACATAGTTGATATTAACATGATGTTTACATTTAACTTCTGACCGCAGCAACAAGCAGCATAGACGGAGAGCATTATGATTTTAGGGCACCTTTGGGGCATATATGCCCACCCGAAACAGGAATGGCACGAAATTGACAAACGTCACGAAAGTGCCGTGTCCAGCCTGAGTCATATTGCCATTATTGCCCTGATCCCGTCGTTAACCTGTTATTACGCCACGGCGTATTTAGGCTGGAGTGTCGGAGTTGGGGATGTGATCAAACTTACGCCTAACAGCGCGTTGTACATGAGTATTGGCATGTATTTCGGGCTAATGGCAGGTGTGGGTGCCTTAGCTGTGATGATTCATGAACTGGCAAAGGCATTTGATGCGATGCCAAGTTATACCCAGTCACTGGAGCTGGCCGCATACACTGCCACACCTTTGTTTATGGTGGGTTTTAGCGCCTTTTACCCCGTACTCTGGTTTGTGATGGCCATTGGACTAATAGGACTAACTTACTCGGTATACCTACTCTATTCAGGTGTACCCATCTTAATGCACATTCCGGAAGATAAAGGCTTCGTATATGCCAGCAGTGTTGTGACCTGTGGATTGGTACTGCTGTCGATTTTAATGGCCGGGTCTGTGATTTTGTGGAGTATGGGCTTAGGCCCTATGTATGTGCATTAACTCTGTGACGTGTTTGAACGCCGACGCAACGAAGATGTAGTAGTAAAAAATTCCAAGTATCTTGCTCTCTTGGAAACGTAAAAAGCCGCCCTTCCCTGGCGGCTTTTTTATTGGAGAAGTTAGTCGCCCCGCGGCAATTAACCTTCCTGATCGATATTGTGCATTTCGAGGTTGCTTAATTCACCCTGAAGAGGTGCTTTTGCGCCATCGTTACGGGCCGCATCCAGACGTTCCAGATAAGACTGGTCGACATCACCCGTGATGTAATTGCCGTCAAATACAGACGTCTCAAAACGGGTAATGGCAGGATTCTCTTCCCGTACCGCTTCTACCAAATCGTCCAGATCCTGGAAAATCAAACCATCAGCCTTAATCAAAGCACTGATTTCTTCGATATCACGACCATGAGCAATGAGCTCATTGGCAGATGGCATATCAATGCCGTACACGTTAGGGAAACGAATTTCAGGTGCAGCAGACGCAAAATACACTTTCTTGGCGCCAGACTCACGGGCCATCTCAATGATCTGCTCAGAAGTGGTACCACGTACCAGCGAGTCATCCACCAGCAGTACGTTTTTGCCTTTGAACTCAGACGAAATCGCATTTAGTTTACGGCGCACAGACTTCTTACGCTGGGTCTGACCCGGCATAATAAAAGTGCGGCCGATATAGCGGTTTTTCACATAACCCTGGCGATAAGGCAAGTCCAGTTCCTGGGCGATCTGCAATGCCACATCCATGGATGTTTCCGGGATAGGAATCACAACATCTATGTCTAAATCGGCCCATTCACGGGCAATTTTGCGACCTAAACGTTTGCCCATGTTCACTCGTGACGCGTACACAGAAATACCGTCAATAAACGAATCTGGGCGGGCGAAGTAAACAAATTCAAAAATACATGGCGCATGCACAGGGTTATCCGCACACTGTTTGCTGAATAGCTCACCCGCTTCGGTAATATAAATCGCCTCACCCGGAGCAACATCACGGATAAACTGGAAACCTACGGCATCCAGAGCCACGCTTTCAGACGCAACCATGTATTCGTCACCCAGTTCGCTTTTACGTTTGCCTAACGCCAGCGGACGAATGCCGAAGGGGTCACGAAATGCCAGCATACCGTTACCGATAATCGCTGCGACTACCGCATAACCACCACGAATTTTACGGTGCACATTGGCAACTGCCGCAAAAACTTCCTGAGGCTCCAGTTTCAGGCCGGTGCCTTCCTGCAACTCATGCGCAAGAATATTCAGCAGCAACTCGGAATCGGAGGAGGTATTGATGTGACGTCTGGCGATCCGAAACACCTCTTCCTGTAACTCTTTGGCATTGGTCAGATTACCGTTGTGCGCCAGGGCAATCCCAAAAGGTGAGTTAACATAGAAAGGCTGTGCTTCCGCCGAAGTTGAGGAGCCTGCGGTAGGATAGCGCGCATGGCCAATACCGCAATTACCGGTCAGATTCTTCATGTGACGGGTATGAAACACATCCCGTACCAGGCCATTGGCCTTACGCAGATGGAACATGCCTTCGTCAATGGTGACTATCCCTGCGGCATCTTGTCCCCTGTGCTGCAACACAGTTAAACCATCATACAAGGCCTGATTAACAGGGCCTTTGCCCACGATACCGACAATACCACACATGTGAGTTACCTATTTATACGGGTTTCAAAAAGCTAGAGTTGTTTTGAAGATATTCAAAAAACCACTCAATTATGATTCGGAATTCGGGTATCAACACCGATGATTGCCACCAGTCCGCGCTGGCAGACGGCGTAAATGTGTCCAGAAAGAACAGCAATGCAGCGACGATCAACGCCCCACGCAAGGCGCCAAATACAGCTCCCAACGCTCTGTCTGTGCCTGAAAGCCCGCTATATTCCACCAGTTGGCCGATGAGATAGTTTAGCAGTCCCCCCAGAATCAGGGTGGCAACAAATAAGATGGCAATGGCGACGCCATTACGGATTAAAGGATCAGAGAAGTTCGTCAGGTAGGTAGCAAGATCGAGATAGAATTGACTGGCGATAAAGAATGCGGCGATCCAAATCGCCAATGAGATCGCCTCTTTGATAAAGCCTCGGATAAGGCTAATTACCGTAGAAAGCAGTATGACGCCAATAATGGCAAAATCTATCCAATTCATAGCTGTAAAGTCCTTGGTCGCTGTCGTAAAAATGCGCGCGCCATCGAAAAACGCGCGCATTCTAACAAAAGCAAAATTTGATTTCCCGAAAAATTATCCTGACCAATTAGTCAACGGTAAACGGGGTTAAACGTCCTTTTAACTGAGTTAGCTGTTGCAAATGCGGCAGGGCTTTCTCCAGTTTTTCTTTCTGCAGGTCAGGCCCGACAAAGACTTTTGTGAGTGTACCTGAGGTGGTTTTTACTGGTCTGCTATAGGCGCGATACCCAGCATTTTCGAGCTTTTCCAGTAATGACCTAACATTTTGCTGATGTCGAAAACTCCCCAGTTGAATCACCCAACCTGCGCCAGGCAATGTATTCACCTGTGGAGCCGATGCTACAGTCACAGGTGCAACATTCACCGTTTCGGCTTGTTCTGTTGAATTCTGTGCAGCTGCAGAGGATTCCGCCACCGTTGCAGGTTCGTCATCTACCGCGACTTCATCCACCAGTTCAATCTGACGCTGGCTATCCTGAGCAATTTCATCTGATTGCAGTGCTCTGGGTTCAACCAGTGCCTTAACCGTCGGCTTAGGGGGTAAATCCACAAACAGATCTTTGTTGGATTGCTTTTCTCCATCCAGAATGTCAGGCAGAATGATCACCGCAAGGGCTACCAGTATCACTGTACCTACCAATCTGTTTTGTAACGTCGAAGCCAATCTGTCCCCCTGCTTCAGCTCGCCAGTATTTCAGCCACTGTGAAAAATGATCCAAAAACGACAATCAAATCATCATCTTGGGCAAGTGATAATGCCTCTGTATAGGCATCATGAATGGAGCAAAAGTCTACCACCTTTCGTTGTCCGACCAGTACCTTTTTTAGCACCTGCGGATCTGCGGCTCTGGGAACCCTGGGGCTGCTAACCAACCAGTGAACCTCAGGCAAATCAAATAATGGTGCCAGACTCTGTTCTATATCCTTATCTTTCAGCATGCCTACGACCAGATATAGCTGGCGATAGTTCATCGCACCAAGTTGTGATGCGAGCTGCTGGGTAGCCTGAGGATTATGGGCAACATCTACAATAACTCGGGGTTGCTGCTGAATAACCTGCATACGACCGGCAAGATGGGTGCGCTCTATCACGCTTTGCAATTCAGCCAACACAAACTCTATTCCCAACAAGTGTAAAGCAGCCAGCGCCGTCGACACATTTTGCATAGGAATATGGGGCATAGGCAGAGCGCTAAACTGGGACTGCCCCAGTTGCCATTGCCATAGCGCGCCATCGGTCTGAAAACTGAAATCCTTGCCCTGATAAAGCGCTTTTACCCGATGTGCTTCAGCCACCTGCAAAACGGACATTGGCGGGTTTGGGTCGCCAATTACCACAGGAATACCGTCACGGAAAATACCGGCCTTTTCACGACCTATATCCTCCCGGTTATCGCCTAACCAGTCTTTATGGTCAATATCAATGCCAGTAATAATGGCCAAATCCGGATCGACAATATTGACGGCATCCAATCGACCGCCGAGACCAACTTCTAATAACACATAGTCAACACCGGCGTCCGCCATCAGCAGCATACCTGCCAGGGTACCAAATTCGAAATAGGTCAGGGAAATTTCACCACGTGCCTGCTCAACTGCAGAGAAAGCAGCACAATGAGCCTGCTCAGATAACATGGCACCATTGACCCGCACCCGCTCGCGGTAATCAATTAAATGGGGAGAACTGTACACAGCGACAGACTTACCTTTCGACAGTAAGGCCTGTTCGATAAACGCGCAGGTTGTTCCTTTACCATTGGTGCCGGCAACAGTAATCACCTGAGCGGGCTTAAAATCAATGGAGAGGCGTTGGAAAACCTGTTTGAGCCGGTCAAGACCCAGTTCAATTGTGGTTGGATGGATAGATTCGAGATAAGTCAGCCATTGTGGCAAAGACCGGGCTTCATCTGAAGCCCGGTTAGCGAGAGGTTCATGCATAAATAAAATCAGTTGTGCTTGTGATGTAACTTAGATAGCAAACTGTGGATTTTATCGCGCATTTCGCGGCGATCAACAATCATATCAATCGCGCCTTTTTCCAGCAGGAATTCACTGCGCTGGAAACCGGGTGGTAACTTCTCACGTACCGTCTGTTCAATTACCCGTGGACCGGCAAAACCGATCAAGGCTTTAGGTTCGGCCACGTTTACGTCCCCCAGCATCGCCAGACTGGCTGACACACCACCCATGGTCGGGTCCGTCAGTACAGAAATAAACGGCAAGCCTTTTTCACTCATTTTCGCCAATGCAGCACTGGTTTTGGCCATCTGCATCAATGAAAACAAGGCTTCCTGCATTCGCGCGCCACCACTGGTAGAAAAACAAATTAGCGGGGTATTATGTTCCAGGCAGGATTCGACCGCTTTTACAAAGCGCGCACCCACTACGGATGCCATGGAGCCACCCATAAAAGAGAATTCAAAGGCACTTACAACCACAGGCATGCCTTTCAGCTTACCCTTCACACTTACCAGGGCGTCTTTTTCATTCGTCGCTTTTTGTGCCGCTGCAATACGCTCTTTATAACGTTTGGAATCTTTAAACTTCAGCACATCGCGAGGCTCAAGGTCCGCCCCCAATTCGGTACGCTCACCCTGATCGAGGAAACTGTTGATGCGTGAACGTGCGCTAATACGCATGTGGTGATCACACTTAGGACAAACTTCTAACTGCTTCTCCAGTTCGATTTTGTAGAGTACCGCATTACACTCATCACATTTTGTCCACACACCTTCTGGGACATTGCTTTTCTGCTCTGACTTGGTTCTGGGGAGTATTTTTTCGATCCAGCTCATGTAATGGCTTCCTGAATTGTGCTAATGGTACGTGCCCTGTACCCAACTAAGATTAGCAAGGTTTTTAGGCACATACACCCGATTTGAAGGGAATTTCCCGTTAATTGGCAACATTAAATCACAATTCGTTTTCGGTACGAATACAAAACTGGTCTTAGAAGTGGCGCTCCGGCAAAAATAGCGGCCCGGTTGGTTGTTTAGGTAAACCAAAATGTTCCGGATAGGTCACCTCAACCAGATACAAACCATTAGGTTTAGCAGTTGCGGCAGATTGGCGTCTGTCCTTGGCTGCAAGAACTTCCGCGACCCACTCAATGGGCTTTTCTCCGCTGCCTACAGCCACTAACGCGCCTGTAATATTGCGTACCATATGATGTACGAACGCATTGGCTTTTATATCTATTACGATGTAGCGATCGAAGCGTTCAATCTCAATATGGTGAATGTTTCGCCAGGGGGTATTTGACTGACACATAGCCGCACGAAACGAAGAAAAGTCGTTCTCACCTAGCAGACACCTGGATGCCTGATACATTTTGACTTCATCTAACGGCTGATAGATATGAGTCACGCCCTGGGCATGGATCCCCGGTCGAAGGGGCGAGTTATAAATAACATAGCGATAACGTCTGGCGCTGGCAGAAAAACGGGCATGAAAATCATCAGGCACATCTCTTGCCCAGTTAACCGCAATCGTTGCAGGTAAATTGGCATTGACCCCCATGGTCCAGGCACGTTCAGGGCGCTCTTCTTCACATTCAAAATGCACTACCTGCCCCGTTGCATGCACACCAGCATCGGTACGTCCCGCGCATAGAATATCAATGGGTCTGTTTGCTACTTTCGACAGTGCATTTTCCAGGTGCTCCTGAACGCTCACAAACTTATGCTGACGTTGCCAGCCATAAAACTGAGCACCATCATATTCAATTCCTAGGGCGATGCGCATGCCGTGTCATTACCTTATCATTGGGCTATTAAAGGGGGCGTATTGTAAGGGAGAATGGCGCAAAACGCGATCCTGCACCATTCTCAAAGCAAGGTGAATCTTAGCTTTTCTGTTCAAACATCAGGTAATGGCTTTCATCCATTCCCAATTTTTTATAGGTTGCCTGCGCCACTAAATTGTCTTTTTCAACATACAGGCGGTAACCGCAAACGCCTTCCGCTGTTTGCGCCAGGCTTTGCACCTGTTGATACAAAGCGCTGTAGACTCCTTTACGGCGCCATTGTGGCACCACGTAAACACTTTGCACCCACCAGAATGTCGCATTACGCCAGTCACTCCACTCAAAGGTGACCATCAGACTACCAATTACGTCACCTTCGGCTTCGGCGACCAGATAAAAGCCTTTATCTTCGCTCGATAAAACCCGATTAACACCGGCGGAGAGCAAGGCTTCATCTAAAGGCTTATCTTCGGTTTCCAGCGCCATAGATTGATTGAAAGAAACAAGAGAGGTTAAATCGGACGCAGTGGCCCTGCGAATAGAAATTGACATACTACACACTCGTTTTAATTATTCTTAAGCTGCCTGAGGCGGAACAAGCGACAATATTACCTCAACTTGATTACCTTTGTCTGAGTATGTCACCTGCTGACACAGAGAGTACAATAACGATACCCCTCGTCCATGGCATTGCTCATCGTCAATATTGTCGGGACTGAGGGTTGAGATATCAAAACCAGCTCCGGAATCTGTCACCCGCGCCCTTATCTGGCCAAGTGCGGGCTCGTAATCCAACGCAATCGTTATCTCTCCATGCACAAGATTTTCCAGCAAAGCCTGGCGGGTCTCGAAATATTCATAGAAACTTTCCGGGTCATTTTTAAGCTCAGACGATAGCCCGAGAATACCGTGGTCCAATGCGTTGTTATACAGTTCCGTCAACACCGTAAACAGGTTAGAACGAGCGGACTCTAAGCCAGACTGGCTGGCGAAAATATAGGTTAGTTCATGAATAGGTGAGCAACTTTTCATCAACTCAGGCGTGATGGTCATCGTGAGTTGATAAGGGACAGGTGACAGCGCTTTGTTTTGTGCGCATACCTGAAGTGATCGTAAACGATGACTGATAAGAGTGATATCATCCTTTTGCTGCTGATGCTGCTGATAAGCTTTTATTTTTGTGACGAGATCCACCATGGGGATCAGTGGTTCGGCTTCCAGCCAGGCACAAATTCCCTCCACTCCCAGCATTTGGCCGTTTTCATTACACACCTCAAAGGCACCATCTGAGAAACACACTAAGCGTTGCCCACGTTGCGCTTTAACATGAATGACTGAAGCGTCAAACTCATCTTTTTCAATGATACCAAGTGCCATATGCTGAGCTGCAATACGCTGAGTGATGGCGCCTGTCTCGGATAACACGAGTAAATCTGGCATCCCACCATTCCAAATCGTCAAATCCTGGCCATTGGCGTTAATTTCAACCACCAGCGCCGCACAAAACATGTCAGCGGGCATCAGGCCCATCAGTAAGTCATTCAATGTTGTCACGATCTCTGCCACGGCCAGGCCTTTGGCAGTCATTGCCCGAAAAGCCTGCGTAGAAGGAATCGCACCAATGGCCGATGCCAGGCCGTGACCGGTAAAATCCCCTAACAGGAAATAGATACTCCCGGATGGCCCGCGTTCGCAGATAAACAGATCCCCATTGAAGGTTTCGGCAGCTTGCAACTGATAATCAAACAAAGGAGCCAAATCCGACTTTTGTGCCAACACATTATCAAAAATGTGCCGGATGATATCGTGCTCGCGCTCTACCCTGGCGCGGTAGAAACGTAATTGCTGATTCTGCTGCTGGTTATTCTGACTTAATTGACGGGTGCGCCAGTGGGCACGGATCTTGGCGGATAAAATTACTTTATCAAAAGGTTTTGATGCAAAGTCGTCGCCCCCCACTTCGAGACATTTAGCCAGACTCTGCTGATCTTCCAAAGCGGTAATAAATATCACGGGTAGATACACATCGCCGGCCATTTGCTTAAGCAGCGGTGCCACCTCAAAGCCGCTCAGACCAGGCATCATTACATCCAGCAACACCAAATCAGGAGGAACCTCGCGCGCAAGCACCAACGCCTGCTCACCGCTATCGGCTTCATAACAGTCATCATAGCCCTGCTCATTCAGCATGTGCAGCAGCACATAACGATTCAACGAATCGTCATCAACTATCAGTATTCGCATACCTCAATACAGCCTGCTATTGGTGTTACACTTCAATGGTGAATTTTTTGTCAAATCGGGCAATTTTGAGAATATTCAGCATTTCAGGGCGACAGTTTATAATCGAGAAGGCTTCAATTTGTTGCGACAGAGATTTATGCATGTTGAGCAGCATACCTAACGCGGAACTGTCCATGTACTGAGTATTGTGCAAATCAATGACAACAGATTTCACGTTGTTATCAATGCCGGAATAGGATTGTTTAAACTCCTGCACCCGGAAAAAATCAAACTTTTCGTCCAACACTATGGTCAGCTTAGTACCGTCTTCTGATTCATGGGATTCCAGTGCCATGACAAAGTCCTTATGTAAGCAAAGAAAGGATATAAGATCGACAACGCCACAGGCGCTACATCAAGCTTGAAACAAATTGCCCAGAATGCAAATTTCAAAACCTCTTTGCCGCCCAATATTTTGACCTCCCCTTCTCGATTAAAGTGAATACATATCATTCACTTAATTTTTCACTTACAATATTTTTATGTTGTAACGCAGATTTTGAACCAAACTATGAGTGACAATCCGCTGGTCTTTAGTACCGAAACCGGACGCATCCGTCCGCAGGAAACCACCCCGGAAACTCCTAAAGGCGATGGTATCATCCGCATTCGTCGAGAAACCAAAGGTCGCAAAGGTAAAGGTGTTACCTGCCTGAGCGGATTTGAATTGAATGCAGATGAATTAAAAAACCTCGCCAAAGCATTAAAGCAATTGTGTGGCACTGGCGGAGCAATAAAAGACAACGTCATCGAGATTCAGGGTGACAACCGGGATAAATTAAAGGCCGAGTTGGAAAAACGCGGATTTAAAGTCAAACTCGCTGGCGGTTAATCGTTTCTAGGATTTTTTATGCACACTATCTCCATTTCTGACATGCATATTCTGTTGGTTGAGCCATCAGACACGCAGCGCAAAATCATCACTTCATTACTGTTGAAAGAGAACGTATCTGAGATTGATGCGGTTTCTACGGTAGCCGAAGCCAAATCAGCCCTACGCAGCCACGGCGCTGATCTGGTTGTCAGTGCCATGTATTTTGAAGACGGCACCGGTCTGGATTTGTTAAAGGCGATGAAATCCAGTGATAGCAATGCGTCTATACCTTTTATGCTTATCTCCAGTGAAAACCGGATGGCTAAGCTGGAAGAGTTTAAACAAGCGGGCGTGGCTGCTATTTTACCTAAGCCCTTCGAACCTAAACATTTGTCGCGCGCATTAAAAGCCAGCCTGGATCTGATCAATACTGAAGAGCTGGATTTGGATTTATTTGATGTTCGCGAAGTGCGGGTTTTATTGGTAGATGACAGTAAACTGGCCCGCAATCACATCCGCCGTGTACTAGAAGGTATGGGTCTGGCAAAAATCCAGGAAGCTGAAAATGGTGCGATGGCACTGACTTACCTTAAAGACCATACCTACGATCTCGTGGTCACCGACTACAACATGCCAGAGATGGACGGTCGTGAACTAAGCGAGTTTATTCGTTTTAACCCGGAAACCGCGCATATACCGATTGTAATGGTAACATCCGAATCCGCAAGCAGCCCACATATGGCTAACATCCAGCAGACAGGTGTAAATGCTCTGTGTGATAAACCCTTTGAAGCCGGAGAAGTCCGTAAAATGCTGGCGGCTTTACTGAGTGCCTGATGGCAGGTAATTAAAAAGCGCATAAGTTAAGACAAACTATTCGTTGACATCGCCCCGGCAAGTTTATAGATTGACCGCTATGAAAATGATGCAAGCTTTCCTGTTTTTTGTGTTTTTTACCTCACCCTGATGGGAGGTAATTGCGTGCATCTTGCAAATTAACGCTAAAACCTCCCTCGGGAGGTTTTTTTGTATCCACGGAATAAGAGTTGAATCCAATGTCAGTAAAAGAACTTGAAGATCTGAGAGAAAAAATTACCGCCTTAGACCAGCAACTGTTGGGCATGCTGGCTCAGCGTCAACAGCTTACCAATGACGTGGCACGTACCAAAATCACTCACCATATTCCCGTACGTGATCAACAACGTGAAGAACAGTTACTGATTAAATTAATCAAAGCAGGTCAAAGTCTTAACCTGGATCCCCATTACATCACAAAGCTTTATCAGGTCATTATTGAAGACTCAGTGTTGAATCAGCAGGTATTGCTGGCAGACTGGGCCAACCCAGAAAATAACCGTCCACTTTACCGTGTTGCATATTTGGGTGACAAAGGCAGCTACAGTTATCTGGCAACCCAGAAATATTTCGGCCGCAAAGAAGGTGAATTGATGGAAGTGGGTTGCCAAAGTTTCGCTGAAATCATTAAATCGGTAGAAACCAGTGCCACCGATTACGCCCTGCTGCCGATCGAAAATACGACTTCGGGCAGTATCAACGAAGTCTATGACCAACTGCAGCACACCAGCCTGTCAATTATTGGCGAAATTACCCATCCTATTAACCATGTTTTGATGGTGGCAACGGATACCCAGTTAAGCCGCATAAAAACCCTGTATGCTCACCCACAGGTCTTCGCTCAGTGCAGCCATTTCATTGCAGAATTAGGTGATGTTGATTTAATTCCGTGTGAAAGCAGCGCGGGTGCGATGATGAAAGTCAGCGAATTAAAATCTGACACCGCCGCCGCCATGGGCAGTGAAGCGGGTGTAGGCCTTTACGGATTGAGCATTCTGAAAGAGCATTTGGCCAATCAGAAAGACAATTTCAGTCGTTTCATTGTGGTTGCCCGTAATGCCGTAAAAGTGCCGATTCAGGTTCCCGCTAAAACCACTCTGGTTATGTCCACCGTGCAAAAACCCGGTGCTCTGGTAGAAGCGCTGCTGGTACTGCGCGATAACAGTATCAATATGACCAAACTGGAATCTCGCCCCATCTACGGTAACCCATGGGAAGAGATGTTTTACATTGATGTCGAGGGCAATATTCAGGATGGACCAATGCAGGCCGCTCTGGAGGAACTAAAAGCTACTACACGTTACTTTAAAGTACTGGGCTGTTACCCAAGCGAAGATGTCCATCCAACGCGAGTTTCGGTCGCAGACGCGATTAAATAATCAGTAAACGCGCAGACAATGTCTGCGCGTTTTCGTTTAAATGCGGAATCGCCTGACCATTTCGTGCAACCTCGCCGCAATTTTAGCCAGCTCTTCCGAGGCCTGATTCGACTGATAGGCACCACGTTCAATATCCAATGCCATGCTATCGACCTCAATCAAAATATCACTGACCTTCTCCGACGCCCGGTTCTGGCTCGCCGTTGCTTCACGCACTATCATCGCCATTTCCAGAACCTGACGTAAATTGGCATCCAGTTCATCGAGGGCCACTGTCACCAAATCAACCAAATGAATGCCTCCATCGGCTGCGGCCGACGCTCGCTCCATCGACTCGACAGAATTCATTGCCGACTGATTCATAACATCCACCAACTTGCCAATTTGCTCGGTGTTTTCCTGAGACCGGTTCGCCAGGGCTCTCACTTCATCTGCCACCACCGAGAAACCACGACCGGCATCACCGGCTCTGGCCGCTTCAATAGCTGCATTCAACGCCAGTAAATTAGTTTGATCGGCGATGCTGGTTATCACGTTCAGAACAGACGTAATTTGATTCACTTCATTTTTCAGCCCGCTGATGACCTGACTGGATTTTGCAATTAAGTTTACCAGCAACTTGATGTTCTCAGCTGCCATGTCTGCCCGTTCCATATTCTCTTTCAGGCTGGCCTGAGCCGCCAGGCTCTGTTTGTTCGTGCGATCAATAGCCGAAGAAACCTGTTCCAATGCATGGCTTAATTCATCCATTGCCGAGGTCACCTGACCGGTTGCATCCTTCTGACGACCGGCAATGCCACTGCTCTGATTAATGACCACCGCCATTTGTTGTGAAGCCGAGGCCAGCGAATCAGCATCTTCACTGATTTTCTGCACTATTACCTGAATTTGACGAATAAAGGCGTTGATACCACTACTGATACGGTCAATTTCAGGAATACGTGAGTCTCGAATCGTAATGGTTAAATCTGCTGTACCTGACGATAAGCTTTCACACAGTTTACCCAGCACTTCTAACGGACGAGTTAACATGTACGCCACCCACAGCGTGACAACGGCGGCAAATACCAGCACAACTATGGTAAGCCAACTGGCGCTGCTGAGAATATGGGAACCTAATGCTTCAGAGGACGCCAGAGCTTCACTTTCATCAATATCAGCCATTAACCCATAGGTACTATCGCCTATTTTAAAGGGCATATAATTGGTAAATACGGGTTTATCTAAATAGTCATGTGTGCGGGTAAAACCAGATTTACCGGAAAGCGCCGCATCTGCCGCATCGGAATTGACCGAGACCAGCCCAACTAAGCTGCCCCGGCCTTTTATATCTGCCGCAAGCTGAAAATCTCGTGCTTCCAGTTCAGACAGAAACTTCTCTGGCTGTTCAACAAACTGACGACCTTCTGTCATCAATTTATGTTCCGGAGTGACTAAATAGGTTTTCCCACTGTTACCAAAACCTTTTGCTTTCCACTTATTTCCATGCGTCAGCAAATCGCTAATATGATCCAGTGGAAATTGATAAATAAGCACAGCCTTATACTGACCATTGATAAACACCGGGGCCGCGAGAAACCCTGCTAACGCGTCATACGAAGGTAAATAAGGTGCAACATTACTAAACACCACCTGCCCTGGCGATTTCAGACTCTGGGCTTTGCGATAAATATTGCCTAGCCCGCTATTCGCATAGGCCCCACTTTTAAGGTTAGTGGCATAATCCAGCTCTTTATACACTGAATAGACGACATCGCCGCTGTCCTTATCCACCAAAAAAATGTCGTAATAACCAAATTCGCTCAGGTAGCGATGAAACTCTGGATGGTATTGGTTATGAATGCTTGCATATTCGCTGTCGTTACTCAGGCTAACCAGTTTATCTTTCTCACCCAAGGCGTATTGCGAACCCGCAATAAAGTCATATTGCAATTTTTGGCCAGTCTGACTTAAGCCACGTTTTAACGTCGCAGGGCTGGGATAGGCTCGTCCATTAAGAGATTCAAACTGCCTGGCAAAGTCGCCTTTATAGTAAGCCTCCAGTTTACTTTCCTGGGCGGACGTTAACGAGTCACGCTGCTGATCGTAACTCTGCCAGGCCTGCAAAAAGCTGGCAGCGGCATCGCTCACCATTTTAGTTCCGGAAAAATAGCGGATTTGCCCTTCAGCAAACAGTAAATAGTCATGCAGCGCTTCTGCCGTTTGCACATTCTGGGAAAGTAAACGCTCTTTTACGATGAGGGTCAGGGCTTCGGAAGACTTGTTGGTAGAAATATAGTAACTGGCGATGGCGGTCACTAAGGTAGACGTAAAGACCAAGCCTAATACCGCTATTAATAACCTAAATTTCAGTGACATGATTAATCCCTTACCCATAAATGCCTAATTTAAGGGTAAGAGATAATCTCAAATATGAAAGAATTTAACCGATGGAAAATTCAGCAAACATTGAAAATATTTACAGGGTGCGATCATCGTCTGCTTTCAGGAGCAGCTTTTTACTGTCGACCAGGCAACGTTTTGAATACTCCCCAAACCACTGGCCTATATGCATAAACGCTTTAATAAACTGGCCTTTGTCACCGCTATCCAGGATTTGCAGGCACTCGTCAAAACGATCTCGGAAACGCCTTAGCAACTCGATGCTGTCTTTATTATTAAAGATAATGTCGGCGTATAAAGACGGATCCTGTGCAAACAGTCGCCCAACCATGGCCAACTCCAGTCGGTAAATGGGTGAACTGAAGTCAATTAACTCCTGTAGTTGAGGATCTTCAGCGGCTAAATGGGCACCATACACAAAAGTGCCGAAGTGGCGCATGACCTGAATATACGCCATGGCATTGTCATGTTGCTGAGGTGTGGTGATTTTAAGCGCTGCGCCCCAAATCCGCATCTGCTCCAGCAACCATTCATATGCCTGCGGCTCACGACCATGACACACAACTACAACCTGCTTAACCATACCTGCCACATCAGGGCCAAACATAGGATGTAACCCGACGACAGGCCCCTGATGCACTTCAAGCATTGCCTGCAAAGGCGATGTTTTAATGCTGGTGATATCCGCTAGCACGCAGTCTTTAGGCAGATTCGTCAGTTTCGCAATCACCTGCTCAGTCAGCTTAATGGGCACAGCCACTAACACCAGACACGCACCGTCAATAATGGTATCAGCCCTCTCCCAGTCATCTCGTTCAATCACACCGACCTCATAGCCGCTGCGTTCAAACATATCGACAAAGACCCCGCCCAACGCGCCGTGACCACCTATCACTACCACTTTGGGACGATGTGGGCAGGCACATAAATACTGAACATGCTGAGTCTGATATGACTCACGCATAATCCGGCGTAGCAGGTCTTCAACCAGATCCGGTGACACACCGATATCCTGCCCCTGTTGACGCCGCATTTTGATCAGCTCTGCTTCCCTGCTTGGCACATAAATAGGTAAACCGGTTTTGCTTTTATACTCCCCCACTTTACGGGTAATTTCAGCCCGTTTAGCGAGCAACTCAACCAATTGCGTGTCTACCTGATCAATCTGATCTCTTAGTGCTTTTAATTCTTCCGGCGAAACTGACATTAGCCTACCCTGTTATGCGCTTTCACGGAGCTTATTTAAACGCATAGGCAACACGGTAATCAATCTTTCCCTCATCAGAGCGATAAGATCTTCGGTACTTTGCCAATTAATACAGCCATCTGTAATAGAGATACCATATTCCAAATCAGCAAAAGCTTTACCGTCTGAAGACTGGTTACCGGCATTTAAATGGCTCTCCAGCATGATACCTATAATAGACTGATTGCCTTCAAGAATTTGATTCACCACGTTTTGCGCAACCAAAGGCTGTCGACGGTAATCTTTATTTGAGTTTGCATGACTGCAGTCAACCACCAACCCCGCCGTTAGCTTCGCCGCCTGCAGTTGCTCTTCGCAATCAGACACACATACAGAATCGTAGTTTGGCTGCTTACCGCCACGCAGAATGATATGTCCATCAGGATTGCCTTTGGTTTGGATGATCGCCACCTGGCCTTTTTGATTGATGCCCATAAAACTATGCGAAGATGCCGCCGATTTCAGCGCATTGATCGCGATATCCAGGCTACCGTCGGTACCATTTTTAAAACCGACAGGCATTGATAAACCACTGGCCATTTCACGGTGTGTTTGAGACTCTGAGGTACGGGCACCAATGGCCGACCAGCTAAACAATTCCGCCAAGTATTGTGGACTGATTGGGTCCAGAGCTTCGGTTGCAACCGGCAGTTCCATTTCCGCTAACCAGATCAACAATTCTCGCGCTTTACGCAAACCCGCTTCAATATCAAAGGTACCATCAATATGCGGATCGTTAATTAGGCCTTTCCAGCCCACCGTGGTTCTCGGCTTCTCAAAGTACACTCGCATAACGATGTAAAGCGTATCTTTGCACGACTCATGCAGCTCTTTCAGACGCTTTGCATACTCTTTCGCCGCGTCGATATCGTGAATAGAACAAGGTCCACACACCACCAGTAAGCGATGATCACGACGATGAATTATGTCGGAAATGATTTTGCGGGATTGCTCAATTTGCTCAAGTGCATGAGTGCTTACCGGCAATTCACGCTTTAATTCTTCCGGTGTCACCAGCACATTTTCGGCTGAGACATGAACGTTATTAATGGTGTCCTGTAACATGATTAAAAACCTCGACTGCAAGGCACCTAAACAACATTGAATGGAAAGGTGCAAAACGGCTCATAAATCTCTTTTCAAGGTAACTTTACAAACCAAAACAATGTGTAAATATTTAGTTACACGAGAAAATAAAGCCAAAACAAAAATAGGATTGACTTTTTACCAGACCAAACATTGGTTAACAACCTTTATTTCTAAACAAAACCAAATGCACCAGACAAAATAAGTAATACAGAGAATTTCTGGCATTTAAGATAAGAGTGCAGCGCATAATTTATTCAAAATCACCGATATACATCAGACATAGCAATCAATCCAAACACCCACACATAAAGTAAACATAAGTTTACAACATCGCTCTCCATCACTTTCAAACAAAAGCTCCCGCTATAGAAAAAAACTTAGCTGCAACAACATTTTTTAACAACTTGTTAGTTTTAATTTTTTACCCCTTTCACATACACTAACCTCAGCACAAAAAATCGGCTGCATTACAAGCTGATACGACTTTCCTGATAATTAAACTGACAGAGCACTCAGCATGAATAACGTGAACAACGCCTATCCTGCATCCCGAAAACCGTTACGCTCCCTGCTGGCTTCCAGCATTCTTGCGATTCTGACTATCTCAGCATCAGCCCAGGAGGATGACGCTGGATACGATGTCATTCAGGTAACTGCACAGAAACGCAGTCAGGATTTGGCTGAAGTACCGATCGCCATCTCAACATTCAGTCAGGACAACATTTCCAAGACTGGAATTACCCAACTTTCAGAAATGGGCAATTTTATTCCCAACCTGCAAATTTCAAATGAAACCGATTTCTCGTCAAAAATCACCATCCGTGGAGTAGGCGCCAACAGCCGCAATATCGGCTTTGATTCACGTGTTGGCGTGTATTTAGATGGGGTGTATTTAGGTCAATCACCGGCCCTTAACCAGGAATTGGTGGATTTAGCTCGAATCGAGGTACTCAGGGGCCCCCAAGGTACGTTATTCGGCAAAAACACTGTCGCTGGCGCAATCAGTATGGTGTCGCAAAAACCAAGCGATATGCTCGAAGGCCGGATTGAAGTAAATGCGGGTAATTTAGGTAACCGTGAACTTAAAGGCGTACTAAATGTACCGGTTAATGAAAACGGAGCCATCAAAGTCGCGCTCTCCAAAGTCGAACGCGATGGCTACATTAAAAATACTATCAGCGGCAATGATCTGGGTGAACGAGACTCAACAGCCTGGCGTTTGCAATATCACCAGCAACTCACAGACCGCCTGACACTGGATCTGAGCAGTGATGGCTTAAGCGGTGAGCGATTATCGTTCTTGGGTGAAGCCTCTTATTTCGGCATTAGTTTAGAACAGCTATTCACCCTGGTTCCGGCTTTACAGTTACCCAATTATGACGCCACTCAGGATTACTTCGCGCCCAAAAAAGACGAAGTTGCCTTAAATGCGGATACTTATGAAGACCGACTTGTACGTGGTGCCAGTATGAACCTTAGCTATATGACTGCTCGGGATTATCAGATAAATGCGATTACCGGCTACCGCGATACGGACATTTATTACCGTAACGACACCGACTATACCCCACTGGATTTTCTGAATATCGAATACCGGGATAACTACGAGCAGTGGTCCCAGGAAATTCAGCTAGTCTCTCCTGAATTCGAACGCTTCAACTACGTGGCCGGCCTTTACTGGTATAAACAGGATGCCTTTACCCAACGCGATGCCATTAATGGCGAGTATGCAGCAATTTTCGGCAATGTACCCGGCACCCGGGTTTTCAATCAGGGCGAGGTCAATACCAAGAGTCAGGCCGCGTACATTAACAGCGACATTACTCTGACAGATGATCTCGATTTAGGCATTGGCCTGCGCTATTCCCATGAAACTAAAAGTATTAACTGGACATTAGATGGTACAGCCGGTGGCATATTTGGTATTGGAAGCACTAATGGCCCTATGCTTGACGAGCGCACCGACAGCTTTTTGTCTTACGCTTTAAGCCTCTCCTACCCTCTGGCAAATACCGTCAAAGCTTACGTTCGCCATGCCACCGGTTTTAAAAGTGGCGGCTTTAACCTCGACTATGTCAGTCAGTCCGATCTGGCTGAGGGCATCGAATTTGATAAAGAGACCGCCAGTAGCCTCGAAGCGGGTTTGAAAAGCCATTTCCTGAACAGAAAACTGTTGGTGAACAGTGCCGTATTCTATACCACTTATGATGACTACCAGGTCAATCAATTCATTGATTTAGGCAATGGCAGTTCATCAATTAGCATTCGTAATGCAGCCGAAGTAACCACCAAAGGCGTCGAAGTGGAAGTACAGTATCGCCCCATTCCAAGCCTGGAGATTCAGGCATCGGCCGGGTTACTGCGGGCGGAATTTGATGACTTTCCGGGAGGCTTAGAGGACCGCAGCAACGCCAAGGGCAAACACCTACCCAACAGCCCGGAAGCTACCGCAGCGGTCTCGGCACAATATCTCGACAGCCTGACGAACACCTCTATAGATGTTCTGGCGCGATTGGAAGTGACCTGGTCAAGCGCTTACTACACCACCGTAGATAACGTTAGTAACCAGCCTATCGCTTTTGGCGTTGGTGCCTCAGACTTTGGCGAAGTTGATGCCACCACCCTGGTGAATGGGCGTGTCGGATTGCTCTCGCAAAATAACGGCTGGGAAACTTATTTATGGGTCAGAAATTTGTTTGATGAACGCCAGGCCAGCTTTAACTTTAAAGACTTTCTTGGCACAGTGGTAACCAACTACCAACAACCCCGTACCTGGGGGGCGGAAGTGGTTTATCACTTCTGACGGAATTCCATTCCCAGAAGTTTCGTATTCCAGCCTGCTTATCTAAAATGGAAGATAACCTAAGCAGGCTGGAAGAAAACACATCGCAACTAAAGTGCCAGGGATAATGAAACAAAAGGCTTCAACAAAGCGCATTAATCTTATCTTTGCCGCCATGCTTTGCCTGGCGCTTGGTATCTCCGTACTGGTGTTTTTTCTCGGCGACAGAATTAACGCCTCCGCATCCAAACTCGTTGAAAAAGAGCTTCCCGCCTATGCCGAATTTCAGCAACTGGTGTTTCAGTTAACCGATCAGGAACGCTGCTTATACGAATATTACGCGACCTTTGAACGAGCCTTTTTTACCGAATGTTTTGATGAAGCAGGTGATAAAGCGAATGATATTTTATTGGCCATGCAACAACATTTTGGCTCAACTGAGGCATTAGCAGTTATCCACGCCACCGTGGCAGAAATCCAGCAATTGGCTCGTGACTTCGACCAGAATATGCAAAACCGCTTAACCACGGGTACCGACTGGGATTTAGCCCGTGATCAACTCGCCCGCTTATCTCAGCTTAGAAAAGACTTTACCCCTCATATTCAGGCCCTGACTAATCAGGTTCAGCGCAACATTACAGAAGGTCTGCATCTTACCCGCACAAGTTTGTCCTCGATTCGCTTCTCTGTCATTGTATATGTTGCTATAACACTTTTGATCGCAGCGATTGTAGCCAGAGCAATCAAGGTTTATTTGCATTACGCCAATGCCAACCAGCGTTTGTCACTCTTTCCAAAACGTAACCCCAACCCCATTTTAAGTTTAAACCAGCAAAATAAAGTTACCTACGCTAACCCTGCGACATACCGGGTTATGTCACAAAGTCATAAAGAACATGCGGAAGACCTGCTGCCCATCGATTTAGAAGAACACCAACAGGCGGTGATTGAGTTTGGCCAACACTTTACCCGCTTTGAATATCAGCTCGAGAACCGATCGTTTGAATGTGAACTGCATTATTTAGAAGACCAGCAGGAATGGGATTTACACCTAACCGATATCAGTGGCAAAAAGGAAATTGAGCGTAAATTGCAGTTTCAGGCCTACCACCATCCCAAAACTGGCATCGCAAATCTATACCGCTTTCAGGAAGACCTAAGCAATTTTTGTACGGGTAAACCGCCATTCATTCTGGGTTTGCTTGAGCTACGTTCATACAGTCAATTGCTGTCAGGTCATAATATGAATATTGCTCAGCAAGTCATTAACGAACTAGCCAATTTACTCACACGCATTAGCCGAACTTACCCAGATGAACTGATGATTTATCACATAGGCGACAAAAACTTTGCCGTAATATTATTCGCCCCCCTAAGCCAGGAAAAAGTCGCGCAGTTAACCGACAATCTGACGTCTCGATTACGGGACCACTCATTGCTGCAACAGTATCAGGTAGAACTGGACTATGGGTTTGCAGCTTTCCCAGAACACAGCCACACCAATCAGGATTTGCTTAAATACGCCAGAATTGCACTGGACCATGCAGCCAGTAATGACGCTTGCTTTCATATTTTTGACCGTTCATTGGGTGAAACTATTCAGCATCAACAAGAACTGATTCAGGACATGCGTCAGGCGCTACATAATCAGGACTTTGAACTGTATTTTCAGCCCCAGTTCGCTATTGAGTCTGAAACCATTACCGGAGCTGAACTGCTATTACGTTGGAAGCGTGAAGACCAATGGGTATCGCCAGCCGAATTTATCCCCCTAGCTGAGCGTTCAGGCTTTATTTTGCAATTGGGAGAATGGGTATTAAAAACGGCCTGCGAAAAAGGAAAAGCATTGTTGGATCAAGGATTCAACGACTTGGTTTTCGCCATTAATATTTCACCCAAGCAATTTATCCAGCCAGATTTTGTAGTGCAGGTAGAAGAAGCCCTGGCCCATTCGGGTTTACCTGCCGAAAATCTGGAACTAGAGCTGACAGAGGGCGTTATCTTATATAACGAGCGCGATACAATCACAGCAATGACAAAGCTGAAAAAGATGGGAGTAAAGCTAGCCATCGACGATTTTGGTACAGGCTATTCATCTTTAAGTTACCTGGCGCAATTTCCCATTGATAAACTAAAAATTGATCAGTCATTTGTGCATGGCATGCTCACAGACAGTGCCAGAGCATCTATTGTCAGAACCATCATCAATCTGGGAATTAATCTTAACTTAACCGTGATTGCTGAAGGCGTAGAAGAAGAGGACCAATGCATGGCATTAAAGAAAATGGGATGTCAGGAAATTCAGGGCTACTGGTTTAGCAAACCATTAGATGAAGGCTATTTCTCCTATTTCATGCAGCAATCATGCGGAAAATCCGGAGTACTTTAAACCAACGCTCGTTTTAAAAGCCAGTATGCTTGTTCAATGCGCACACAATGTTCATGCTCACCACCTTTATCAGGATGGTAGAGGTGCAGTAATCGTCGGTATTGGCGTTTCAACTGGGCTAAACTTACCAGCTCGTCTAATTCCATGTCCTGCAGTGCCAAGGCCTTCTCTGCTTCGCTTACCGAACTGGTTTGGCCTGCCATTCGCTTCCAGAAGTCATCAAGCATCGCATTGACTTCTTGTTCTCCGGTCTGTCGAAAGTTTTGCCAATCCAGATAATAGCTTTGCAATGGATCATGCTGTTCAATTCCTACCTGCCCCTGATACCAGGGCTGCAATTCAATTTTTAAGGCTGATATAAATAACCATCCCTGATGCTCAATCAGCATTTGCTCTCGCAATGAATACAGACAGTGAAATACCACAAAATGGGTTTGAAACAATCCCAACGGCGCTCGACAGGCATCTGGCTCAAGTAAGGCGTATGGGGCGTTTTGCAAACGCTTGATTAGCTCATACTCGCTGATCCCTTCAGTACCATGACTAATCAAAATCGCCTCTATGGCCAGTTTGATGCTTTCTAACTTCAGTGACACCTAAGCTTCCAACTCTATATTCGTCTTAATCTGAGCCGGTACACCTGCCACCATCACATTCGCCGGTACACTTTTATTCACCACCGCCCCGGCAGCAATCACTGTGTTATCACCAATCGTCACCCCCGGAAGAATCTTAGCCCCCATGCCAATCCAAACATTGTTGCCAACGATGATAGGTAATGCTGTTTCCAGCCCCTTTTTACGTAAATCGGGGGAAAGAGGATGTGACGCGGTGCTAATCAGCACACCCGGGCCAAGCAACACATCGTCTCCAAAGGTTACTGGTGCCGCATCTAAAATCGTTACGCCATGATTCGCATAGAAATTCACGCCTGTGTGAATGTTGTAACCATAATCACAATAAAACGGTGCCTCAATCCAAGGATTTGAACTGTTTCCTAATAGTTGAGTCAACCACTGTCGCCGTGCCTTTTTATCGTCCGGTGCACACTGATTAAACTGATAGCACAGCTGCTTAGCATGCTCGCGTTCAGCCTGAAGGGTTTTATTACTGGGAAAATACAATTCTCCGCGCGAAAGTCTGGCCTTCTCTACTTGTGCTTTTTCGAATTCTTTGTCTGACATGGTCAACCAAGTGTCTTAGTCGCTGGTTTAGAACTAGTGTAACAAATCGCGCCAGCGACCACAGTCCTTACTTACCAGGAGCTTATGGAACACACATTGCCATTGTCCATTGCCGCCTTTTTTCAAAAGTTGTAACGCATAATGAGGCTCCAGACATTCAGGTGTCGGCCCCTTGCGTGAGGCAAAATAGTACGTAGTGTGGATCACCATCTGGTCTTTCAATTGAGAAACCTGTTGCTCACCCACTTCGATAACGGAGCGTTCAGCCGCAATCCCCAGGCAGCTGTGTAATGCCAGGCAGATTTGTTCATGACCGCTCACACTGCGCCCCGGACGCATTTCAAATACGGCATCTTTGGCGTAGTACTGACTTACACAGGACAGACTGGCATTAAACAATTGATAGGTGAATGACTGTAAGCGCGATTGTTCGGGTTGCATAACGTCTCCTTGGTGGTTAACCCTCAAAGACGCTATAAAAAAACCCGCCTTTGAGGCGGGTTTCTTGAAATTTTTGCTAATACAAATCAACCCACCATTCTGTTAAGAATGATGACTAGAATGACTTGAATTAGGATTTGAACTTTTTTCATACGACTGACTTTCTCAAAATCACCGCATGAATGCAAGACTAAAAACTGGCTATTTTTAGCCAAAAAGCAAAAAGCCCGCAAATGCGGGCTTTTCTATAAGTTAACGCTAACGAAAAATTAATCTTAGTTAAGCTTCTCTTTGATACGTGCAGATTTACCTGAACGTTCACGCAAGTAATAAAGCTTAGCACGACGAACAGCACCACGACGTTTCACTTCAATAGAAGCAATGGCAGGGCTGTGGGTTTGGAATACACGCTCAACACCTTCACCGCTAGAGATCTTACGAACAGTGAAAGCAGAGTGCAGGCCACGGTTACGCTTCGCGATTACAACGCCTTCGTATGCCTGAAGACGCTCTTTTTCGCCTTCTTTTACACGTACTTGAACAACAACTGTATCACCGGCACCAAAAGATGGTACGTCAGATTTCAGCTGAGCTTCCTCAATTTTTTTGATGATATCTTGAGTGACTTTGGCCATCATATCCTCTCATCCTAGTTTAACTGTCATCTTGCTGCAGCACCTCTCGCTGAAATTCAACGAGTAACGCTTGCTGCTCCTCAGTCAGAGCTAGGTCGTTAAGTAATTCAGGGCGTCGTTGCCAGGTTCTACCTAGCGATTGCTTTAAACGCCACTGTCTGATTTTTTCGTGATTACCACTTAATAACACCTCAGGTACCAGTCGACCATCGAGATTTTCCGGACGCGTATAATGTGGACAATCCAGCAGGCCGTTAGTGAATGAGTCCTGCTCAGCAGATTGCTCATGCCCTAGTACGCCCGGCACAAATCGCGCCACCGCATCCATTAAAATCATCGCAGGCAGTTCACCGCCGCTGAGAACATAATCACCAATGGACCATTCTTCATCAACTTCAGCTTGTATTACACGCTCATCAATACCTTCATATCGACCTGCAACCAGAATTATCTTGTTGCTTTGCGCTAAATACTGAACACCTTCCTGGTCTAACTTACGCCCCTGAGGCGAAAGGTAAATCACCTTAGCATCTGTTCCCGCCACCTTTTTGGCCGCGTGAATTGCGTCTGTTAGTGGCTGCACCATCATTAGCATGCCAGGACCACCGCCGTATGGCCGGTCATCAACCGTTCTGTGCTTATCGTGGGTGAAATCACGAGGATTAAAACACTCGACTTGCACCAGACCATTCTTAATGGCCCGACCGGTCACGCCCTGTTCTGTGATCGCCTGAAACATTTCTGGAAACAGACTGATCACGCCAAACCAACGCTGTGGGGTCATATTAAAACCCAGGATCCCAATCTACCTTGATGGTATTCGCCGCGATGTCTACCTGCTTGATAACTTGATCAACTAGGTAAGGCACCATTCTTTCTTTCTGACCAAATGCATCACCCGGATTAGCACGCACCAACATGACGTCGTTCGCACCTGTCTCGAATAACTCTTTAACGGTTCCCAGGTGGTAGCCAGACTCAGTCACCACCTGCATACCAATTAAATCGCGCCAATAAAATTCATCTTGCTCTAGCGGAGGTAGCTGTTCAGCTTTAATAGAAATATCGAGATTTTTAATCGCTTCCGCGTCATCCCGGCTTTCCACCCCAACCAGTTTCGCAATCAGACCATTATTATGCTTGCGCCATTGGTCAACTTGGAATTCACGACCTTGACCATCCTGGCCCAGAAGCCAGGGGGCATAGTCGAAAATGCCATCTAAAATATCGGTATAGCTGTTGATCTTGACCCAACCTTTTACTCCGTAAGGAGCACCGATTTTGCCAATCACTACTGTCTCAGACGCCTGACTCATCTATACCTCAATCAATGTGCAATGCTGCAATTAAGCAGCTGCTTTCTTAGCTTCTTTAACCAAGTTAGCAACACGGTCAGACAGGCCAGCGCCTTGTCCTACCCAGTGTTCAACACGGTCCAGGTCCAGACGCAGACGTTCTGCTTGGCCCTGAGCTGTTGGGTTGAAGAAACCAACGTTTTCGATGAAACGTCCGTTACGTGCACGACGGCTGTCTGCAACCACTACTTGATAAAATGGACGCTTTTTCGCGCCACCACGCTGTAAACGAATAGTAACCATAAATGCCTCAAACTCGTTGTAGCGTTAACGTTAACTTAATGCCCTCACCAACCCCATAAAATGAAGTACCAGTGAAGGGCCGCAGTATTGTACGGATTTAGGCCAGCGATGCAACTAAAACCCAGCGTTTTTCTGGATCTGGGGCTAATTTAATGTGGAAAGAAGGCTGTTCAACGAAAAGCGAATGGGTTTTAGGAAGCTTAAACAAAAAAAGACCCAAAAGTCGGGTCTTTTTTTAATCACAAAACAGATCTAGCGGCCGCCAGGAAACATGCCACCTGGCCCACCGGGGGGCATCATACCCTTCATACCACGCAGCATCTTTTTCATACCGCCACCTGACATCTTTTTCATCATCTTCTGCATTTGCATAAATTGCTTAAGTAACCGGTTAACATCCTGAATCTGGGTACCTGAGCCAGCAGCAATGCGACGCTTACGCGAGCCCTTAATAATATCAGGACGGGCACGTTCGGCTGGTGTCATCGAATTAATAATGGCTTCCATCTGATTAAATGACTTGTCATTCGCTTTGTCTTTAATCTGGTCTGTCATTTTGCCCATACCAGGCAATTTATCTAACATGGACATCATACCGCCCATGTTACGCATTTGCTCCAGCTGTTCTTTGAAATCCTGCAGGTCAAATCCCTGGCCTTTTTGTACTTTCTTCGCCAGCTTCTGCGCTTTTTCTTTGTCAACTTTACGTTCGACTTCTTCAATCAGCGACAGCACGTCACCCATACCAAGAATACGCGATGCCACACGATCCGGATGGAATGGCTCTAGTGCATCAAGCTTCTCCCCCATACCCAGGAATTTGATTGGCTTCCCGGTAATGTTGCGAACCGACAAGGCCGCACCGCCGCGAGCATCACCGTCTGCTTTGGTCAGTACCACACCCGTAAGCGGCAGGGCTTCATTAAACGCTTTTGCGGTATTTGCGGCATCTTGCCCGGTCATGGCATCTACCACGAACAGGGTCTCAATAGGTTTGATGAATTGATGTAATTCTTTAATCTCAGTCATCATGTCTGCATCAACGTGCAAACGACCGGCGGTATCGACAATCAGAACGTCAAAGAAATGCTTACGTGCATAGTCCAATGCATTTCGGGCAATGTCTTGCGGCTTTTGGTCGACAGTTGAAGGGAAAAACTCAACACCTACCTCTGACGCCAGGGTTTCCAGCTGTTTAATCGCAGCAGGGCGGTAAACGTCGGCACTGACGACCAGCACCTTCTTCTTCTCACGCTCTTTTAGAAAACGCGACAACTTACCAACACTGGTCGTTTTACCCGCCCCCTGAAGACCGGCCATCAATACGACTGCCGGTGGCTGGGCAGCTAAATCTAACTTTTCGTTAGCCTGCCCCATCACTTCAACCAGTTGGTCGCGAACAATCTTGATGAATACCTGTCCTGGATTCAGGCTTTTAGTAACTTCTGTGCCTACCGCTCGCTCTTTTACCTGATTAATGAACTCTTTCACTACCGGCAGGGCGACATCAGCTTCCAGCAATGCCATGCGCACTTCACGCAAGGTATCCTTAATATTATCTTCGGTCAGACGACCGCGACCGGTTATGTCCTTCAGGGTTTTGCCGAGTCGTTCGGTAAGATTCTCAAACATAGAAATCACACATACAGATTCAAAACTGGGAGGATTATACCCAAAGCAGGGTAAGATAAGAACAGTTGTCGGGAACTGTTGCAACTTGCGGGCATCAGATGATATCAATACGCCCCACAAGCGGATATACTAACTTGATAAATTTCAGACTGTTATTGTTTTTATTAATAAGGTCTGACAATTACTCTGATAAAAACAACAGGCATCCAGGTTAAATTCAATGTTGACGGGAATCATAGCAATCTTTTTCTACCTTGGCGCAGCAGGCTACATAACTTCTCGCCTGCATAAGCAACAAGGGCCAAATATTAAAATCATTGCTGTACTGGCCGCGATTTCCCTGCTGACTCACCTGGCCACGCTATCTAACGAAATTTTCATCGCACCGGGCCAGAACATGAGCATGCTGAATGTTGCATCCCTGCTGACATGGGTGATCGCAATTTCTATGAGCCTGGCATCTTATACAATGTCGAGTGCAATATTGTTGCCGGTTGTGTATAGCAGTGCAGCCCTTGCACTTTTGGCGGGTTTGCTTATCCCCACAACCCATATAGTGCACTTTGAATTGCGACCCAATCTGATTATCCATATTACTCTGGCATTACTGGCCTATGGCTGTCTGGTGATTGCTTTGCTTTACGCACTGCAAACCTCATATATCAATGCCAGGTTGAAACAGAAGCAAGCGTCTTTATTACATTCATCGCTGCCCCCATTAATGCAGGTTGAAACCATTCTATTTAAATTGCTGGCGACGGGCACGTTGTTGCTTACACTTTCTTTAATCAGTGGTTTTGTTTTTCTGGATAACATGTTCGACAAAGAACAGGCTCACAAAACCGTGCTATCTATTGTGGCCTGGGGGATCTTTTGCCTTACCTTGTTTGGCCATTATCGCCTCGGCTGGAGACGTAAAACCCTCGTCTCGATGACCATCGCGGGGACTGCGATTCTCACCCTTGCCTACTTTGGCAGTCGCTTTGTAAAAGAAGTGATTTTAAGCTGATTCATTCTCAAATAGTCTTGAAAAACCCACAGCCTCTCCCTACATTGGCTTTGATAACTTTCGAAGGATAACCACGTTGGACACTATTTCGACGAGTACACTATTTATTTTGCTAGGATTGCTAGTGTTACTCTCCGCCTTTTTCTCAAGTTCCGAAACCGGAATGATGTCAATTAACCGCTACCGATTGAAGCACCTCGAAAATGAGGGCCATCGCGGTGCTAAACGCGTTCAGGAATTGCTTTCCCGCCCGGACCGCCTCATAGGTTTGATACTAATTGGCAATAATTTGGTAAATATCGCCGCCTCGGCTGTGGCTACCGTCATAGGTTTGCGTTTGTACGGCGATGTAGGTATTGCCATTGCGACCTTTGTGCTAACATTAATTGTGCTGATCTTTGCCGAAGTTACTCCAAAAACCATCGCAGCCCTGTATCCGGAAAAAATATCCTTTCCCACCTCATTCATATTGCTGCCACTGCTAAAGTTGCTGTATCCAGTGGTGTTTATCGTGAACGGAATCACAAACTGTATTCTGGCCATTTTGCGAATTCGCCCTAACGACAATGAATCTAATTCTCTGAGTCGGGAAGAATTACGTACCGTGGTACACGAAGCTGGCGCCATGATTCCAAAGAAACACCAGGACATGCTGGTAGGAATTCTGGATTTAGAAAAGGTCACCGCTGAAGACATTATGGTGCCGCGCAGCGATATAGTCGCCATCGACATCAACGATGACTGGAAAGATATTCAGAAGCAGTTAGTGAATGCTCAACATACCCGCGTACTGCTGTACCGTGACAGCATCGACGATGCTGTGGGTTTTGTGCATGTCCGCGATGCATTACGCTTATTATCCAAAGATCAGTTTACCAAAGCGAGTCTGCTGCGCGCTGTACGTGAAATTTATTTCACCCCTGAAAGTACTCCATTACACACCTTAATGTACAAGTTTCAGGCTGCTAAAGAACGTATTGGCCTGGTAGTTGACGAATACGGTGACATCCAGGGTCTGGTCACATTAGAAGATATTCTGGAAGAAATCATTGGTGACTTCACCACAAACTTCTTACCTGATCATAGCAAAGAAGCCAATGTGCAGCAGGACGGCAGTGTACTGGTTGACGGCGGTGCCAATATTCGCGAGTTAAATAAAGAAATGAACTGGAATTTCCCAATGGAAGGTCCAAAAACTCTCAATGGTCTAATACTGGAATACTTAGAGGAAATTCCGCAAGCTAACATGAGTTTGCGCATTGCCGGTTATCCATTAGAAATCATTGAAATGAAAGACAATATGGTCAAGACAGTACGAGTCATGCCTGAGTTGTATAACGGGCAGGACACGATAAATGGTGACTAAGCCTCGTAACTGAGGCTTTTTTATTTGGTTTGTGACTCCTGACGATTACGCAATATACGCTGTTTCATTTGGTCGACCGTGTCATTCAGACGAGTCAATCGCTGATATATATCTTCCAATTCCTTGTCATGGGTCAGCTGGGATTGCTGAACGTGGCTCTCCAGCACAAAACGTAAGTACTCAGGTAAACTCTTACTCGACATAAATTCCTCTCCTTCGAGGTCTTTATATCGGTCAACGTTTAGCAAAGCTAAAGGATTAATTTTGTGGGTGCCACATTTCCACAAGTTTGGCCAGATTCAGTTGCGGATCCCAATGCAATGCACACACACTTCCCGTGGCAAATAACATCGAATACAACTGTCTGCACAGCACATCCGGCAAATAGCTCACCAACGGCATATGACTGACAATTAATAAAGCCTGATAATCGGGCTTGCTCGCGATCACCGCTTCAAGGTAATCTTGTACAAGCTGAGGGTTACCCAGGGGCACAACGTCTTCAGAGTATTGAATATTCTCTACTTTTAGACTTTTTCTCACGCCTTCAAATGTTTGTCTTGTTCGCTTGTAGGGACTTACCAGGGCAAGGTCGATTTGTACTTCCCCACTCGCGTGTTGTTCAAGAAATTGCTGGATCCATTTACCAGCTTCCCTGGCTTGCCGTTGCCCAATAGACGTCAGTAAGCGTTTTTCGTCTTTATCTGACAATGGCTCTGCTTCGCCATGCCGCATGATAAAAATGTACATGTATAAAACCTTGTAAAGGCGGTAACTTACACCGATGACTAAAAATCAACTGAAAAATCCGTAAGTTGGCATTTTATAGATTATGCTATTTGATGGCATTAATAAAATCAGGAATTTTACATTGCTAACCAGTCTACAGGACAAAAGACAATATCGGCCAGTTTCTCTTCCCAATGGCCTGCGACTTCTTCTTGTTCAGGACACTGACACAGAAAAATGCGCTGTATCCGCCACCATTGGAGCTGGCCACTTTTACGACCCCAGAGATTGTATGGGCCTTGCGCACTTACTTGAGCATATGCTGTTTTTGGGTTCTGAACAATTTCCTGAACCAAATGGCATTAATCAGTTTATCTCTCAACAGGGTGGCAACATCAATGCGTGGACAGGTACTGAATTTACCAGTTTTCATTTCGACATACATCAGAGCGGATTACAGGAAGCCCTGGAAAGATTCATTGATATGTTTATCTCTCCACTACTTCTGCCGACGATGGTTGAAAAAGAAATTGAAGCCATCGATGCCGAGTTCCTGTTAAAACAGAAGGATGACCTACGCTGCCTTTACCAGGTGCATAAAGAAACCTGTAACCCAGCGCATCCTTTTAGCCAGTTTTCGGTTGGTAACAAGCAAACCTTTTCGCCTTTTTCAGCAGGGCAACTCGCAGATAAACTAAGAGAATTTCATCACCAGCGCTATGTGGCACATAACCTGTGTCTGTGTGTCATTTCTCCGTTTAGCGAAGAAGAAATCAGTCAGTGGTTATTGCCATTGCTCAGCCGTTTCAGTAGTTTGGAACCGACCAATAGTTTGTCATTCCCACCTTTATATCTGACCTCTCAATTGGGAGTCCGAATCGACATTCAGCCCATTATGGCTGCGCGTCGTTTAATTCTGACATTTGCTCTACCCGGCATGGATCAATATTACCGGGCAAAACCTACGCATTTAATCAGCCATATTTTGGGAGATGAAGGCGAAGGCAGTTTATTGCAATATCTTAAAGGACAAAACTGGGTAACCAATTTAAGTGCTGGCGGCGGTATTTCGGGCACCAACTTTAAAGATTTCAACGTTAATATGCAGCTCACTGAATTGGGCACTGAGCATGTTGATGACATTATTGAAGCGGTTTTTTATAACCTTAAACTGATCAAAACAGAAGGCCTTGAACTGTGGCGATTAGAAGAAAAACAAGCCCTTCTTAACCTGGCACGTGACTTCAGTGATCAAGGAAAGCTTCTCGACGAAGCCAATCATCTAAGTGGCAACATGTTCAGCTATCCCATTGAACATGTCTGTGTCGCGGATTTTATGCTCGACCAACCCGATATCGAACTTATAAAAGCGGTACTCGATCATTTTTCACCGCAAAACATGCGGATTAAATATATAAATCAGGCGGTTGAAACCACAACTCAGGCACAGTTTTACCATACACCATACAAAGTGTCTGAAATTAGCGAATCGCAGTTACAAGGTTATAAAAAACCGGCAGTGATCGAGCAAATCACCCTGCCCAAACGCAACCCATATATCACGCAGGAAACCAGGTTGCAGCCAAAAAACAATCAATATGCCCACCCGGTAAAATTGATTGAAGAACCAAATATGGGGTTCTGGTTTGGACAGGATCATAAATTTAATCAACCCAAAGGCGACTGTTTCATATCATTCGACTGTGATGCTGTCACATCAGGTATAGAGGCGGTTACTTATAAGCGACTTTGGGTGGCATTAATTCAGGAATCGCTGGTTAAAACCTATTATCGAGCCGGCATTGCAGGCCTTAACTACCATATCTATCCTCATCAGGGTGGATTTTCACTCCATACCAATGGTTTCAGCCAACAACAACTCGCCTTCTGTTCTGAGTTGTTCGAGCAAATTCATACATTGGATAATTTCAGTGAATATTTCGAGCAGGTCAGACACAAACAGTGGCAAGCCCTCCAAAATAGTCTGCTGAATAAACCGATTAACCGCTTATTCACGCGCCTGTCAGTATTAATGCAGCGTCATGCCCATGCCCATTCAGATATGGTGGGTTTGCTTGACCATGCCACACTTGATCATGTTTCCTCTGTCAAAGAACGCCTGCTCAACAAATACCATCTCGAAGTGTTAGTCCACGGAGACTGGAGTCCTGAGTCGGCAACTGCGTTTGGTCACCAGTTACACTCACACATGCAGGGTTTCCCAGCTGCGGGTAAATTAAGCAGAGATGTCGCAGATATCCGTTCGGGTCATTTCCATCTTCATCAGGTATCCAGTCATCATTCAGACTCAGCTATTGCTATCTATCTGCAAGGCGCAACAGCATCAGACAAAGATACGGCATTAATGATATTGATGGAGCAACTACTTTCTGGACCGTTTTTTAACGAATTGCGCACTAATAGACAGTTGGGCTACCTAGTAGGTACAGGTTATGTCCCCTTTAACCAGCATCCAGGTATGGTGCTGTATATTCAATCTCCCACCGCTCCAATAGAAACTCTATTTAAAGAAATTACGGGCTTTATTGAATCCCACAGTAAATCATTGCTGAATGCGCAAAACTACTTTGAACAGGTAAAACAAGGCGTCATCAAGCAATTACGTGAAAAAGACACTAATCTGTCAATGAAGAGCCAGCGATTGTGGGTCGCGTTAGGCACCTCAGAGGGCGCGGACTTCCAAAGAGAAAAACGTTTGATTGCCGCACTCAACGCAATTTCCTTTGAGCAAATTTGCCGCTTTTCCGCATCGTTACTACGCTCACCTAACATCGGTAAACTTGCGCTGTTCGCCAATGGCAAATTCGCACCTTTTAACTTAGGTAACGCGACACAAATAGAAGATATCACAGCATTTAAGGCCCAGGTTGGCTACATTAAGTAGCCAACAAAAAAGGCTTCCGTTCACTTTTTAGCCGAAGCTCATAAAATCGCAATAATCCCTCAATAAAATCCAATCATTACACTTGTTAACAGATATCAAATTGGGCATATTGGTGTCTTAACTGCATCATGCCAGCAAGGCTCTTTTTTATTTAGCTGGCAATAGAAAAACGATAAGGCAGGCAAACCTGCCAACGGGTGCGATGTGAGAAAATTTTATACACCTAACAACACTACATTGCTGGCGACTTTTTTAGCACCACTTATCTTTCTTCTGGTCTCGATTCGCGCCTTTGCAACCATCTCCGACGTACAATTCAGTCACTACACTGTTGCCGATGGTCTGAGCCAAAATACTGTTACAGATATCGTTGAAGACAAACACGGTTTTATCTGGTTTGCTACACTAGATGGCTTAAATCGGTTTGACGGCTATGAATTTAAATACTATCAACATGATGATAGCCGCCCGGACTCGATTGCTGATTCATTTATCAGAGATCTGTTTGTCGATGATGATGGAGAATTATGGGTTGCTACAGAAAGCGGGCTTTCCAGATACAATGAAAATAAAGACAATTTCGTTAATTACAACAATCGTAACAGTGGCTTAACAGGCAACCAAATCAGAACTATTGCGACAGCGAAAGAAAACGAACTATTTGTTACAGATGAATCAAGAATCTACGTTTTTAATAAAAAAAATGAAGAATTCCAAGCTGTAAAATTTAAAGGACACCTTCCCCCACCTGAAACAACAACAATATTAAAAGACGGCAACATCACATGGATAGGAAGTTACTCAAGTGGAATATTTATTGCCGATAACAATTCAAACACGCTTTATGATACAGGTGATTCCAACCCATGGAATTTAAACCTTAGCTCTAAAAAAATGAGCGATATTAAAATCATAAACAATGAGTACTGGCTTGCAACTGAAAACGGTGTAGTTGTTGTAAGCAAAGACCTAAAAAAGGTAAAGGTTTATTCATCCTCCACACCACCAAAACTAGCTAACAATGTAATCAGGAGTATTACTCAAGTAGATACTAACCATGTATGGATAGGCACTATTGATGGAATTAGTATCCTAGATCTTAAAAAAAATAGCGTAGAAAACATCACCAAAGATAATGATATCTTCTACTCTCTAAACGATTCATTTGTCCTTAGTGTTTTGAAAGATAGAAACGATACTATCTGGTTAGGAACATACACAGGTGGTATTCATAAATACAATCCTGAAAATGAAAATGTAAAACATTTCAAAAGTATTCCTCATAGTGACATTTCCTTATCAGATGACATGATTTGGGCTATCCATGAGTCACTTGATGGAAAAATTTGGATCGCCACTCAATCAGGCGGGGTTAACCTTTACGACCCTATATCTGGAGAATTCACCCATTTTTTAAAAGACACAAGCCAAAATATTTGGGATATGACTTTTGACAGTGAGAACAGACTTTGGCTAGCCACAAGCGAAGGGATGAAAGTTTATTCCGTAGATAAGAACAATAAGAAGCTTTTATTAGTCAAAAACATAACAACTTCCCAATGGGAAGAATTGCTTGTCTATGGTGATGAAAAGATGTGGCTTAAATCATCAAATTCAAATCAATTATTCTGGGTTGATGCTAAAAACTTCAAGAGACATTCTGTTACATTACCTTCCGACTCAATTCATCTTGTTAGACCCACGCTTTTTGATAGCCAAGGAAAGCTTTGGATTCTGACAAATATTGGCATTTACCTCTATAATATCCATAAAAAGACTTTCAGCCAGCTAACATTTGAAACTGGAAGTAAGTCACTAAACTTCAATTTTGTGATTGAGACAGAAACGGGATTTTGGGTTTCAGCAACAGATTCAACTCTATTAAAAGTGGATAAAGAAACCCATAAAACCATTGCAAAATTTGATTTCAAAGACAATCAAATAAACAATGCAATAATCAACTTAATGTACAAAGATGGCATAATATGGGTAGCTACATTCGATGGTTTAACCAGCATCAGCGAAAGAACTGGTGATGTCATTCGAGAAATAAACACATCGATGTTAAATTACGATGAACTGAATGAAAAATCAGGAATAATAACATCGAACAATAAATTAATTGTTGGTGGTAGCCAAGGAATCCACATTATTGATTCAATAAAATCACCATCAAAAAAATTGGGAATTCAACATCCACCATCAATAACTAAAATAGAAGTTAAAAACAAAAGCCTTAACTCGATAAACTCCCCTGATTTGATCTCCGGCCCAATATTTAATGTTAAGAAAATTACCTTACCATATGATGCAACGCCAATTGGTTTAACATTTGCGTCAATAAATCCTGCGACCCCAAAAGGAGTCCAGTATCGATATCGATTAAATGGTTTAAGCGACGAATGGCTAGAAGGCGATATCAGAACGCGCCAGGCCGTGTTTAACAATTTAATGTTTGGCGACTACTCATTTGAAGTTCAAAGTAAAAATCCTCTTGAAGATTGGTCTAAAAGTCAAATCCTTGATATTACGATAGCTCCACCAATCTGGTTGCATCGAAATGCCCTGATATTATACAGCGCCCTTGCCTTATTGCTCATGCTGGTATGGTTAAAACAAACAAAGAATAAACTGGCTGTACAACAAGCAATTAAAGAAAGTGAAGAGCGCTTAAAGCTAACCCTTTGGAGCAGCGGCGACGAATTGTGGGACTGGGATATCTATCAGGGTCAGGTGTTCAGAGCCAATACCTGGGGCGTTTTAGATTTTCCTCAGGATAACATACGTGCTAACAGTTCTTATCAGGCCAATATCCATCCAAATGATGTTGAACGTCTTCAGGCCTCTTTAAGAGAGCACTTACAAGACAAAATTGATTACTTTGAAATTACGTATCGCGTAAGAACCTACAAAGGTGAGTGGATTTGGGTGCTTGACCGAGGAAAAGTTGTACTTCGTGATGCGAATCAGCAACCTGTAAGGATGACTGGAACCCTGAAAAACATCAGCCACCTGAAGAAGGCTGAAGAACAACTTAAGCTATTTAAACGTTCGATTGAGACCATTTCTGACGGTGTATTTATTACCAATACCGACTTCAGATTCATTTCAGTGAATAATGCCTACTGCAAATATACTGGGGAAACCAGGGAACAAGCACTGGCGAGTTACCTGCACTTTCATCAATATCCTAGTGCATTCACAGAAGAAGTGAAAAAGGCGTTACGACAGCGCGGAAACTGGATTGGTGAAGTAGAATCTCGTCGCACAAATGGCGATAAATACGAAATTGAGCTGAATATAGATGCCATCCATGATGAAGACGGAAAAACCAGCCACTACGTTGGGGTGTTTTCAGATATCACGACGCGTAAGAGCACAGAAAAAGAACTGTTAAAGCTGGCCAATACCGACCCCCTTACCGAATTACCCAATCGCTCTTTCTTCCAGGCAAGCCATAGCAACATGGTGCGCAAGAATGTATCCCATGCGCTCTTGTGTCTGGATATGGACAATTTTAAAAAGATAAACGATAGCCTGGGTCATCAAACGGGTGATGTACTAATTAAGCAGATAGCGAAACGTCTTCAGCGTTTAATCGGCAGACAAGCTACCTCTTATCGCCTGGGGGGCGATGAGTTTAGTATTTTGATCGACAACGATAATGATGTTCATCGTATTACCCATTTAGCCCAGAGCATTTTGGACGACATGAATCGCCCCTTCCTGATCAATAAACAGGAATTTGTACTAAGTGCGAGTATTGGCATTAGCTGCTTCCCGGAAGACGGCAGTAATTCACAAGAACTGCTAAAAAATGCGGATACTGCGATGTATTTCGCCAAGAATGCCGGAGGTAACAAATATCAGTTCTTCAGCGGCGATATGAACCAGAATGCTGTGCGCCAACTTCAAATCGAAAACCTGATCCGCCATGGTCTAAAAGAAGATCTGTTTACGGTTTACTACCAACCTAAAGTAGATATCGCATCGGGTAAATTAGTCAGTATGGAAGCCCTTGTACGTTACGAGCATCCGGAAAAAGGACTGGTTAGCCCGGCACAATTTATCCCCTTAGCGGAACAAACTGGCCAGATCATCGAGATCGGTGAAATTGTATTACGTAAGGCCTGTGAGGATACTAAACGCTGGGTGCAGGAAGGGTTATTCTCGGGACGTGTCGCAATCAATTTCTCAGCTAAACAATTTGAACTGCCCGACCTGGACCAGCGGATAGACACTATTTTGAATCGCTCAGGATTGTCCCCTCTTCATTTAGAATGCGAGATCACGGAAGGCACACTGATGGAAAATCCTGAACACAGCCTGCGCATGATGGAACGTTTACGCGAACGAGGCATTCATTTAGCACTCGATGACTTCGGCACAGGCTATTCATCACTGGCGTACTTAAAGCGCTTCCCTCTTAATACGTTGAAAATTGATAAGGCCTTTATTAAAGACATTGCAACGAGCAGTGTCGACAAGCACATGACAGCTGCAATTATCAATATCGCTCATAACTTAGGTCTGAAGGTTGTGGCTGAGGGCGTAGAAGAAGAGAAACAACTGTCAATTTTACGACAGTATCAATGTGAGATGTTACAAGGGTATCTGTATAGTAAACCCATAAGTGCGTCACGTTTCGAACGTTTATTAAGAGAAAACCATCAATTACACACTTTAATACAGCCATAGAGGCCTTGTATTTAAAGGATTTGATGAAAATAACTAAATATTTTTCACTTAAAAAATAATAAGTTGGCACAGTAGCTGCTCTAGTTTAATCACCTGACGAAAATAAGTCGGGAGAAACGTCAAAATGTCAAAACTAGAGGAAAATAAAAATGTTAAAAGCTTACGCAATGGCTCTTGTTCTTTCTACTGCTACTCCTGTTGCCGACAAGCCTGCTGATGGTGCTAAATCACCAATCCAGCCTAGTCAAGAAACAACTCAAGCGTTGAGACCAGGTACTATCCGTATCTAATTCCAACACGTAAAGAATACAAAAAAGAGAGGCTCGCCTCTCTTTTTTATTTTCTGCCGGTCCTCTGCACACACCAGCCAAAACGCCTAATCGAAATAACTGTTACATCGGGGTACAATGCCCTTACATTACCCGTTCAAACAAGAAAACGTGTCACTACCTTTTGAATTCGACAACTGGCTTAGCCAATCTGGCAACATTCGACACCGTCAATTTATTGTCGTCAGAGGCGAAGAGCAATGGGGCCTTAACGCAGTAGCATTAATGCTCGACAAGCTGGGTACAACCGAAAATGAATCCCTTTGGGTGAACGTACCCAAGGCATCAAATTCTGTTAATGACACAGAGTTCCGCCACTTTCTTGGTCAGGAATGGCCTTCGGTTATTTATAACGCTCATCGTCAATTAAGAGCCAGTGCCCTGTTCGCCCTGTCGGGCGTGGTAAGCCGACATGGAATCATGGTGTTACTCACGCCCAACGAAAAAGAATGGCCTGTTATAAAGGATTTGGAAATTGATAAACGCGTGTCGTATGGGTGGGAACAACAGGCTTATCACGGGAATTTCAAGCGTTGGTTAAATCACTGCATCAGACAAAACCCAAATGTAGCGATTTTAACCCCTGAGCAATTTATTCCTCCTGCGTCCCACCTAACACCCAATATTACGGAATTTGCTAACCTCACTTACCTGTCTGAACAGAATCATGCAATAGAGCAAATCCAGGCTTTAACACTCCGTACACATCATAATCTGGTACTTACAGCCGACAGAGGACGCGGAAAATCATCAGCGTTAGGCATCGCTGCCGCTAATTTGCTCCAGCAAGGTAAAAGTGTCGTTGTTACTGCGCCGAGAAGAGAAACACTTCAACAGTTTTTCAAATTTGCAGATGCGCTTTCACACCGCGATCCAACTCAGCAATTATTTTACGCGATAGACCGTCTTCTTGCTGAACGCCCCAGCGTTGACGTGTTGATGATAGATGAAGCTGCCAGCTTCCCAGCCGAGTTACTCCAAAAAGTTGTCAGACTCTACCCTAACATCGTATTTTCAACCACGATTCACGGCTACGAAGGCAGTGGCAGAGGATTCCAAACGCGATTTCTGCCCTTTTTAGACAAGCTGGATAAAACGACGGAAATCATCCACCTGGAACAACCCATTCGCTGGTACAAACATGATCCCTTAGAAGCATTTTGGTTTGATGCAATGCTAATGAAATGCGAAAACACTCGTAGCATTAATTTCTCGACGAGCGATTGGAACGCCAAAGACATTAGCGTGAAAAAATGGCAAAGTGACGAACTCCTCTGTAATGCGGATATATTTCAACAGCTATTCACTCTGCTGGTAACGGCTCATTATCAAACCACACCCGATGATATAGTCAAATTATTAGAATCTGCAGAACTCTCGACCTATACCCTTCAAGCAGGTGATCTTGTTTTAGGCGTCGCGTTAGTCATCAATGAAGGGGGTAGCTGTCTTACTGAATTAGCCGATGCAATCATCCAGGGGACTCGTCGCCCCAGCGGTCATCTCACACCACAAAGTCTCACATCTATGTTTTTAGAGCCCGAATGGACGACGTATCGCTACCTCCGGATAACGCGTATTGCAGTTCACCCGGATACGAGACGAAGCGGTTTAGCCAGCCATCTTATTAATTACATTCGTTCTGATGCAATACAGCTCGGCTACCAATTTCTAAGTACATCATTTGGCGCAACAAATGAACTCGTCAACTTTTGGGTGAATAATGCCTTTTTCCCAATCAAGATTGGCCAGAAAATCGATGCATCTAGCGGTGAACGCAGTGTTTTAATGCTTAATAACCTTAATGATGACGCCAGAGCCTTACTCCCAGAATTACAGAGTAGATTCAGACAAGACTTTCTATTTCAGGCACCTAGAGTCTTTAAAGATATGTGCCCTTATCTGGTCAGCAGCTTGAGTACATTTATCAACGCTGGATTTGAGCTAACCGAAACGGAACGTAATAAACTTTCACTTATCGCTGCGTCAAAAGGCCCTGTATACGCCTATACGCCGCTATTAGACAAACTACGTAATCATGTAATAAGTAGTGATAAAAGCCCGGCCTCGCTTGATATGGCGTTATTGACCGCAATAACGCTATTAGGCTGGGATGATAACAAGATTGCTGATTACTTTGGCTACCCAGGAAAAAAGATGGTGTCAGGTGAAGTGAAAACTGTAATTAAACGGCTTCTCAATCATTAGAAAGCACAGTTAATAGAACTGCCAGCATTCCTGTCATCGTCACTTTAAAATAGATAATAAAAAAGCTCCCGAAGGAGCTTTTTTTACAGCTTAATGCCGCGATTTTTGGCTTTTTCTTTAATATAAGGTTCCCAGCTACGTGCACTACGCGCGGTAGACTTATCTTGCTTAGCTTCAAGTACATGAGCGTAAGCAGCTTTGTAATCACCTGTATAGAAAGACGCTTCCATCAGAGCCATATGAATACGGCCCAGATCTTCAGTGCTTTTCTCTAATGCGATGTTCAAAACTTTCTTCGCTTCTTTGTATTTTTCAGCAGCCAATAACAAAATACCTTGCTTACGGTAATGATCCGCATCGCCACTCAGTTCAGCAGCCTGACCATAGTAGTCGGCAGCTTTCACTAAGTTCTTGGCTTGGTGCCAGGTATTTGCCAACGCTGACAAACTACTCTCTTCACGTTTAATCAAACCTTCTTTCAGGTATTTTTCCTGAATAACGGCCGACTTATACGGGATGGAGTTTGTCGCATACAGCTGAGCCAGAGCTTTAATCTCAGACGACTTGGTCAGGTAACCCTGATCATAGGCCATCTCAAATGTAGACAAGGCTTTCTTGTAGTCTTCAACCAACATGTAGAAGAAGCCTAGCTGCGTCCAGTAAGATTTATTATCCGGGAATAGACGAACCAGTTCCTCAGCAACCTTAATAGTTTCTGGGTACATCTTACGCTCATAAAATGAAGTCATTTTAAGCAAGTAAGGGTTTTTGTTCGGCTTCTCGTACAATTTAATCGCTTTATCTGCAGGGCTTACCATTTTATCCAATTGCTTGGTTTCGTAGTATGCCTGAGTAATGCGAGTATAAATGTCCGGATCCTGTTTACAGGTGTAATCCATCCACTGCTGATAGTAGCTGATTGCATTGTCGTATTGCTTTTCCTGCATACTCAAATCTGCAATCAAACGCATGGTACTTGCCTGTTCAGTGTCGTTAAGTACATTCGGCTTAACGGCTTTCAACAGGTAATCCAACGCTTTAGGCGCGCTACCTTCTTTAGTGGCCAACAAGTTACCAATAAAACGATCAGTAAATGCACGGTCGAACGTCTGTGACGTATCGATTTCGTACAACAAGTTCAGCGCTTCCTCGACCTGATCATTATTGTAGGCTTCAAAGGCTTTCTGTACTTTTTTACCAGTACGCTCACTTGGAATATTTGTTGGTGGCTTTTTATAGTCAGGACACACCACCGCCGCAGTTTGGGCAAAAGCAAAGCTTGGTACCATTACCGCGGTAGCAATAGTGGCTACAGCAACGATTTTGTTTACAAGTTTACTCATGATGATTGATCCAACTTAAAGTCCAGTTGTACTTTCATATTGAATTGCTTCTGCGGTTTACCATCAACAATCTTAGGCTTGTATTTCCATTTGCTCAGCGCACGCTTTGCTTCGCGGTCAAATACACGCTTAGGTTCCGCATCAATCACTTCAATATCATCAACACCGCCTACTTCGTTAATGGTGAATGACAGTTTTACCCATCCTTCTTTACCATCACGAGCAGCCTGAATCGGATACTTAGGTTCAATACGTACGATTGGAGTTGCCTCACCATCGCGCTGCATTGCGCCTACAGAACCGATATCTACGCTGGCTCCACCTACATCTACAGAAGGCATATTGAAAGACATGCCGTCAGTGCTCGCATTCGCCGTATCAGGCTCAACCGGCTCAAGTTTAGGCGGCTGGCTTGGTGGCGGCGGCGGCGGTGGTGGTACACGCGTACGCGTTTGTGTTGAATCGTCAGGCTCTGACATTACAATGTCGATTACTGGCGCAGGTGGCGGTGTCTCTCCAGGGCGCGACGAGTTAGCAATTAACTTCGCCATCACCACGAACAGAGCAAAAGCTACGGCAGCACCGACTAATATAGATACTATTAAACGTCCCATATTAACTACCCTTTGCTGCAACCGAAATCCTGTCTACGCCAGCGGCTTTGACCTGATCCATAACTTTAATAACAACACCATGCTCTGCTTCGGCATCAGCCTGGATAAATACCACGTCCGTTGGTTGCTCTGCTAACAAACGCTTTACGTTGGCACTGATACTCTCAATATCAACTTGGCGTTTGTCCAGCCACACATCACCGTCAGCGGTGATAGCAATAAAGATGTTAGCATTTTTCGCTGCAGCGGCACGGCTCGCTTCTGGTTTGTTCACCTCAATACCAGCTTCTTTTACGAAAGAGGTAGTGACGATGAAGAAGATCAACATGATAAATACGATGTCCAGCATGGGCGTCATATCTATCTGTGCGTCTTCCTCTGGTGCACGAACTTTACGCATATGATTCTCTCTCTAGTGATGAGGCAAGCTGTCGACCAGCTTCTCTCGAGCGATCTTCACTTTAGCTTCCAAACGAGAGCTAAAGAATACACCCGAAAGTGCTGCTACCATTCCGGCCATAGTCGGAATAGTTGCCATAGAAATACCAGCTGCCATCAAACGAGGGTTACCTGTACCTTGTGCGGCCATGGTTTCAAATACTGAAATCATACCGGTAACCGTCCCAAGAAGACCTATAAGCGGACACATAGCAACCAAAGTTTTAATCAATAACATTCTTTGGTTAAGACCGTCCGAAGCTTGCGAAATCCATGCGTCACGGATTCTATGCGCATACCATGAAGTAGTATCTGCTCTGGCGTCCCAATTACTCACGATTTGTTTACGCAGTCTTGGAAAGACAGATGCTAAATACCAATAACGCTCGACCATCAGTGCCCACATCAAGAAGAGCGCGGCAGCAACGACATACAGTACGTCACCGCCGGTAGCGATAAAGTCCCTGACAGATTCCCAAAGTTCTATCAGGTATAACATCTTAGGCTTTCTCCGACTCAGCGTGAGCAGCGATGATGCCTGCAGTCTGCTCGTCCAGAATATGAACGATAGACTTACTACGTGCAGCTACAACACTGTGCATTAGGATCAGAGGCAGAGCCGCGATAATACCTTGCGCAGTAGTTACCAGTGCCATAGAGATACTTCCCGCCATGATACGAGGGTCACCTGTACCGAACAGCGTAATTTGTTGGAAGGTTGCAATCATACCCAGTACGGTACCTAGCAGACCCAACAAAGGAGCGATAGCCGAGAAAATCTTGATGATGTTCACGCCGCTTTCAATTGAAGGCAGTTCGCGCAGGATGGCTTCATCCAGTTTCAATTCAAGGTTTTCAACATCAGCAGATTTGTTTTCTTGGTAAACCTTCAGGATACGACCCAGAGGGTTTGTAGAAGACGGGTTGCTGGTGTTTTTCAGCTGAGACTTAATCTTACCGCCGATCAGCGTCAGGGTAATAATCTTATAAGCTGCGATCAAAGCACCCAGAGCCAACATAGCTGTGATGATGTAACCTACAACACCACCTGCATGGTAACGCTCCATGAAAGTCGCTTTAGCAGTCAACAGACCCAGGATAGCACCTTGAGATGGGTCAACGTAGAAAGGCTGAACGCCAGACGTTGCTTCAAGCATGTTCTCTGCAGAGTCAACCATGTAACCGTCAGGCTGACGACCCAGAGGCTGAACTTGCTGCTCTTTATCGTCAAACTTCAGATAACCGTCTTTGCCGATCAGGTTGAACGTACCAACACGTACTACGTCCTGAACAGACTTGCCGCCATCTAAGCTAATAACTTCAGTTTGGAAACGGGCAATTTTACCAGACTCAGTCATTTCAGTTTGCAGAGCGATCCACAGATCTTCTAACTCTTGAATGTTAGGCAGACCTTTAGACTCTTCAGACATACGCTGCAGGAATGAAGCACGGCCAGGGTATTGAGCACTTACGATTGACGTAGAGATACGGCCGTAAGCTTCAGCAGATGCCTGACGAACAACACCGAACATCTCACCCAGAGTACCTGTGGCGGTTTTCAGTTCTTGTTCTTTTTCAGACAACTTAGTTTCGTTATCAGCAAACTGTTTAGCTAAACGATCACCGCGCGCTTTTTCAGCTGTGCGGTCAGATTTGGCTTTATTCAACAGCGCTTGCTTGTCAGCACGAGCAGCCAGGAATTCGGCTTCACGTTCTTTGTTCAGCTTAGCTTCTGATACACGGTTAGCTTTAACTTCTTGAAGCAGGTCTTCAAGAGATGTGGCAGCCTGTACCGAGGAAGTAAAGATTGCTACCGATGTAGCTGCCAATGCAATTTTGAATAAATTTTTCATTTACAATTTACTCCGCAGCTTTAATAGGTAACTTGATTAGGTTAACTGGAACCAGTTTACGCGCCATACGAACAGCTTCGATTACTGAACCCAGATATTCATCACCCAGAGCAACCCACTCACGAGCATCGTTATCCCATGCCCAAGCAGCTTTCTGGTCAAGAGACAGAGCGACCAGAGCTGTACGACCCAGGTTGAAGAAATCAACTGCGATTTCGGTACCTTGATAGTTCAACTTACCTTGATAAGCACGGATGCTTGAACCGTATTCCAGTTCAACCTGGTACGCTTCAAGAACCTGACGGAACTGCTCAGACGTAGTTACGTTTGAGTTAGACATAACGTCACGCAGACGCTCGATACGTGCCTTACGTTCTTCATAGTTAATTGGCACATCCAGCTCAATAAACTGCTCAAGGCTATCGATCATACGGAACATCAAAGGAACGATACCGCGCTTAGTAGCTTCGATAGAGTCGATTTGACGCTGTAAAGAATCGATGTTGCGTTGCTGGTCGGCAACCAGAGAAGCGACGTAGTCGTTATAGACTTTCAGGTTTTCTGTTTCATCAACCACAGAGCGGTATTCAGCCAGCAGTTCCTGGGCTTGCTCATAAAGACCGTTGATTTTTTCCTGAGATTTAGCTGCAGCCGCATGGATAGTTGCTTCTTCTTTATGAAGATCATTAAGCGGGTCTGCAGAGACAATTGCGCTGCTACCCAGTGCGAATGCACCTAATACGGTAGAAGCAATAAGGGTTCTCTTGCTCATATTGGACATAGTTCCCAACCAATTTTCTTGTTTGAATCCTCAATTTGGGCTGGCCAAATGAGGGGCTAAAAAACTGTATAGTTATTGGAGTCTGGCGTTTCACCACGCGCATTCAGCTATAGTAAGCCGAACTTACGAACCTCGAATGTTCACACGGATGTTGCCGAATTGTCAAGGAAGGAGAAACAACCCCGACCAATTTTTAAACGCCCGAATTTAAACGAGTTTAAATTACTTCGCCATATCGATGAAATAGTGTTCAACGCAGGTTAATTACCACTTATCTCAGCCATCGATTAACCCTTAATCATAGTTGTTGAATTCTTATTCACACAGGGTTTCGGGATATTTTTCGAAGGTGTATATATTCATGTTATACATCCTAAAAAAGTAGATATCGTTAAACCCAAGATTGAAACAAGAAGATTCGCTACTCAGACTAATTTCTCTCCGATTAATTCCATATGCCAACTATTTTGGAGAGAAAACATTCAAGCACTCGTGGTCATCCTGACCTCTACAATAAAAAGCCCCGCACAGGGCGGGGCTTTTCAAATAGAAACGTTCTTAGAAACGTTCTTAGAAACGTGCAGTTACTTTAGCATGGTAGTAACGACCCATTACATCGTAAACTTCAGGAACTGTATTCATGTCGTTCCAAGAATAGATGTATGGCGGCTTCTTGTTGAACAAGTTATCAACACCTGCCGACACTGACCATGTATCATTGAAGAAATATTGACCAGAAACGTCGTGATAAACCACTGCGCTCGTCTCTTGTACCAAATCATAAGACGCATAGTAGTCATCAGTCATGCTGCCGATGTAACGTGCTTTATAGCTAACAGTCCAGTCATCCTGGCTTACTTTCAGACCCAGGTTGGCTTTCCACTCAGCATAGCCACCGTTAATACCATCGATCTTACCAGTGTAATCAACACCGTCGTCGGTGTACTTGATCAGACGAGTAGTATCCAGGTTAACGCCCCAGTCCAGACCTGCTGCGCTGAAGTTGTATGCCAAGTTTACGTCAACACCGCTGGTTTCCAGCACGCCAACGTTAGTCAGAGGTGCTTCCATGTAGTCGATGTTACCCGTGATTTCATCACGAGTCAGACTCAGTACGCTACAGTGAGACTCTGAACCTGCATAGCAGTTATCCAGATAAACCTGAGTATCAATTCGAGAAATCGCGTTAGTCAGCTTAATGTTGTAGTAATCAACCGTCGCTGAGAAACCGTCCAGGAATGTTGGGCTGAAAACAAGGCCTACGGTCACAGTATCAGCTTCTTCAGGAGACAAATTGTCTACAGTTGTGTAGGTAGTCTCGATCTGAGAGTCTGTGTACTCGTAGCTAGTGTTACCGATCTGAGCATCACAGTTCTGATAAACGGTAGAATCAGAACTCAGGCTACCATAACCCGAACAAGGGTCTGTCAGGTAGTCATAAGAACCAACGTTACCACCATACAACTCATCAACCGTTGGAGCACGGAATGCAGTAGATGCTACACCACGGACCATCAGAGAGTCATTCAGACGCCATGTCAGACCCAGTTTCCAAGTCAGATCAGAACCGAAAGTGTTATAGTCAAACCAACGTACAGCGGCGTCCAAAGACAATTCTTTCACCGCAGGCAGGTCAGCTAGCAAAGGTACCGCAAATTCAGCGTAAACCTGAGTAGTATTGTAGCTACCAGACGTTGGATCTTGTGCCGAAGCACTGCCGTCACCAGAAACAGTTACTGCATCTGGTTGATACCAACCTTTTTCGCGACGGTATTCAGCACCGGCGGCGAAACCAACAGTACCTGCAGGCAAATCGAAAGCATCACCAGAGATGTTGAAGTTTACGATAGCGAATTCGTTACCACCTGACGCCTGATCGGTATAAGTGATGTAATCCAGGGTTTCCTGAGAAATTTCGCCTTCATTAACGAACCAATCCTGACATGGAATAGTTACGTCATCACAAACAGACGAATCCATTGTGTTGTAAAGCTTGGTCAGGTTGATGTAGTTAGATGAACGGTCTGTTGCATCGTTACGGCCGTAAGAGTAAGACAGATCCCAGTCATAACCATTACCGATATCCCACGTACCTTGAGCACCCGCTACCAAACGGATAGTGTCAGTTACCTGGTCAAAAATACGATCGCCAACTTCAGTCATACGACGACGCATAGATACCGCTTCACCAAATGGGTTACCTGTTGCGTCAGCAGTCAAAGTCGCGCTAATTGGAGACGGAGCCATTTTCTGAGTAGATGTACGCTTGGTATACAAAGTTTCCATGTACACTTGGCTGTTATCAGTCAGCTGGTAGTTACCGTTGGCAAACAAGCCAATACGTTTTTGCGGCGTATACAGGTATGAACGTGCTGAATAGTTGTAAGCGTCATAGCCTGCAGTCCAGTTTTTGTCTGCATCCAGCGTTCCCCAACCGTCGCCGGCATTGTAGTTACCGCCTGGAATATAAGAACTTCCTGCAACACAGTTGCCTTCAGAATCATATTCGTAATCAGGGCAAGATGAGAAACTACGGTTGCTCTGCATTGCAGAACCACGGTCAACATAGCTCAGACCTAATACGAAGTTACCTTTATCGCTGCTGCCACCGGTTGTCAGGCTGAAATCACCCGTATTAGCATCGCCTTCTGCAGAACCTGCGTAGCTCGCAGTAAACTCCAGACCTTCAAAGTTTTTCTTAGTAATGATGTTTACTACACCCGCTACAGCGTCAGAACCGTAAACAGCAGAAGCACCATCTTTCAGAACTTCGATACGCTCAATAGCAGCAAGAGGGATAGTGTTCAGGTCAACTGAAGAATCAGCACCCGTACCTGAGTTCACCATACGGCGACCATTGACCAGTACCAGAGTACGGTTTGAACCCAGACCACGCAGGTTAACGCGTGCTGCACCTGCACCGCCGTTGTTAGTAGCAGCACCCGTAGCCATACCGCTAGAAGCAGTATTTTGCTGAAGCACCTGATCTACAGAGGTAAAGCTACCTAACGCGATATCTTCAGCACTGATAATAGAAACCGGGCTAGCCGTTTCCATATCCGTTCTACGAATACGAGAACCGGTAATTTGAATTTTTTCTACCGCATTTGCGCCTGCGTCATCCGCAGCAAAAGAATAAGATGGAACAGCGGCTGCACTAACAGCACCGAACGCCATTGCTACACGAACAGAGTTCGATAACTTTGAATTTAAAAACATGGAATTATGTCTCCCTGGATTACTAACGCCAGAGTTAGCTTGAGTTTGATGCCGCTTGTGCGGCTTCTTATTAAAGAGGTTTTACCTCGGCGGCGAATATAATCACACGAGAATAGAAGGTTCAATTATTTGGTGAATAAATTATTACCACCGACCATCAAAAATAAAAATAAACCACCAAAAACGTAAAGCAAAAATTACAAAATAGCTCACCATTTAAACCACCAAAAGTTTAATTGCGCGCAAAAAACAACCCAAACAAAAAATTAATTCAACACATACAGATAGATAGCATCGCAAGCTCAAATTAACACCACCAAGACCAATAAAAATAAAGAATCAGTAGAATATGGAAGCACAAAAAAAACTTACCAAAAGCAATAGCATTAAATTGAAAACATACCCACTAACAACCATTTTTTAAAATTTATAGCCAAACCTAATCGGAAGGATGAAGACAATAAAGTAAAATGAAATACTTTATTCTTAACAATTGATTTTCAAATGTAATTATTGTGAAAAAGCGTCAGTTTTTATTATTCTTTGCGAACTTTATTTATCTTCTCACGGCGTAACTAAATGACGGACTACCATTTACTTGTACTATTCATCCCAACCAGTTTCTTTATCTCTATTACACCAGGCATGTGCATGACGCTGGCAATGAGCCTGGGAATGAGCATAGGGGTACGTAGAACACTTTGGATGATGCTAGGTGAAGTCATAGGTGTCGCGAGCGTTGCTGCGGCAGCAGTTCTGGGCGTCGCAGCACTTCTTCTGAAAAGTCCGGTTTTGTTTGAGGTATTAAAATATGCCGGTGCTATCTATCTGTTTTACATAGCCTGGGGTACAGCTACCAAAATCCCCCACTCACTGCATTCTCAGAACACATCTGCATATAAAACTCGCAGCGAACTGGCGATTCAGGGATTTGTGACAGCGGTGTCGAATCCTAAAGGCTGGGCTTTTATGGTTTCGTTACTACCTGCCTTTATTAATGAGTCAAACCCGCTCGCTCCGCAATTATTAGGGTTATTACTAATAATTGGTCTTAGTGAGTTTGTATGCATGCTGATTTATGCAACGGGTGGAAGGAGCTTGGCTCACCTGCTTCAACATGGAAATAACCTTAAATGGATGAATCGAATTGCAGCTGGACTCATAGCATTTGTCGGCATTTGGTTACTCATAAGCTAATCGTCTCAGTCTCAACACGCTAACAGTCTACATCAACCAGATCAGAGTAAATTACGCCAATTCGACCGACCGCGCGAAAAGAGGACTTTAAGATTTGGGTCCACAGAAGAATAAAAGGAGGTAATAGTATTTTTAAGAATTGGGGTAAAGAAGAGAGATTGGTCGGTGTGAGAGGATTTGAACCTCCGACCCCTGACACCCCATGACAGTGCGCTACCAAGCTGCGCTACACACCGACCGAAAGAGGCGCCTAGTTTACTCAACTTTTAACACTTTGCAACGGTAAATCAGAGTACCTCGTATCAATTGATGATTCCTTAACCTATCAGAATCAATACATTGCATTATGCTAAAACCAAAAGGCCAGTCTCAAACAACTGGCCTTTATGCGTCAAAAATGAGGCTAGCTATCCTGACTTTTACTATCTGCACTTATACGGCTTGCAATGGCACCCTTCTGATCTTTGTATTTGGCATCCAATCGAGCGTTATAAGGTTTCTCTGCAAAATCAGATAGAACTTCAAAGCTCAATGCGCCAATTTTCATTCCTGGTTTTAAGGCCAGAGGCAACTTTCCACTATTGAAAAATTCTAAAACAATATTACCAGACCAACCCGGATCGATACGATGTGCGGTTACATGTACCATTAGTCCTAAACGTGCCAGTGATGAACGACCGTCCAGCCAGCCGACAATATTGGCAGGCAAAGTCACGGATTCAAGTGTCACCGCCAACGCCAGTTCCCCCGGGTGTAGGAAGAAAGTTTTATCGTCGGTGAGCTCAATTTCATCACTCATTACAGAATTAAGCGCTTCCTGCACTTCTGCTTTAGGGCCACTCAAATCGATGTAAGGCGCAGCATGATCCTGAAATACACGAAACTTATTACCCAAGCGTATATCAACCGTTAATCCGCTGATTTGCTCGTAATCGGGCGCAGGATCCATGGCAATTTTGCCATCCTGAAGATATTGAAAAATGTCTTTATCACACAAACGCATGCTGAATTCGCTGTCTACCTTTAAATTGCGCCCAATTATGGTGACAGCAAACCCCAAGTGCAACGCCTTTTTCAGGCTTAATACCTGAATGTCATTACTCGGTTACAGTGATTGCAATTGGCTCTGAGCTAAGCCCATTTCGATAAAGTGCTAAAGCTAACGCCCTTGCTGCACGTCGATAGGTTTCAGTAAGTCCTGATTGAGGTTGCGAAGTAAGTAATGGCTTACCTTCATCAGCGTGTTCACGTATTTCCATTTCCAACGGCAGTTGTGCCAGTAATGCGAGTCCATGTGCATGTGCCAGCTTTTCTCCGCCGCCAGATGAAAATACATGCGCTTTGTGACCGCATTCGCCGCATTGGTAGTAGCTCATATTTTCGATTACACCTAACACAGGCACTGTCACTTTGTTGAACATCGCCACCGCCTTTTTCGCATCGGCCAAAGCCAGATCCTGTGGCGTAGTTACAATAACAGCAGCACTAAGAGGCACTTGCTGCGCGAGGGTAAGCTGAATATCGCCTGTACCAGGTGGTAAATCGACAATCAGGTAGTCCAACTCTCCCCAGAGAGTTTCATTTAGCAATTGTTGCAACGCACGGCTTACCACAGGTCCACGCCAAATAGCTGCTTCATTCGGATCAATCAAATAACCAATTGAATTTGCAACAACCCCATTCACTCGTAATGGCTGCATATGCTTATTATCCTCACTTTGAGGACGTGCAGTGGCATTACCCAACATTATCGGGATCGAGGGGCCATAAATATCCGCGTCTAAAATCCCTACCTGTGCTCCTTCTGCCATCAATGCATAGGCTAAATTAACACTTGAGGTCGACTTACCCACACCACCTTTGCCGGAAGCCACCGCGATGATATTTTTAATCTTACCAACCAATGGCAAAGAAACCGGTGCTGACATTACCTGGACTTGCCACTCCAGATCCCAGTCCTCCACTGGCATCACTTGGTTGCGCCATTCTTCGGTAAGTGTTGCCCTTTCACCTAAATAAGCAAAAGGTAAGCAAATACTCACTTTATTTTTCTCAACTGAGAGCCAGTCTCTGGCCCGAGACTCGCTCAAATCAAACCGTTTCGACAGCCAAAAAGCGGTATTTTGTAGTATCTGCTCTGACTCTTCTTTTTGCCGCACATCGTCTTTATTGCCTGAATGGGAAAACCACATACCTTACTCCAATCAAAGAAACGCCCCCTTCCCTAGCGTCAATCACAAATAGGTAATGCAAAAACGGGGCTTTTTCGATAACATTTGCCACCATTTTAAACTAATTGAAATAGCTAACACTAATGCCACAACAGCCTCGTAAAATACTTGTCACTAGCGCATTGCCTTATGCCAATGGCTCCATCCACTTAGGTCACCTGCTGGAGCACATTCAAACTGATATCTGGACAAGGTTCCAACGAATGCGTGGTCACGAGTGTTATAGCGTATGTGCCGACGATGCACACGGCACCCCTGTCATGCTAAAAGCACAGGAACTGGGTATTACGCCAGAAGAAATGGTCACACGAACCCGTGCAGAGCATCATCAGGACCTGCTTGATTTCCATATCGACTACAACAACTACTATGTGACTCACTCTGAAGAAAACAAACAGTTGAGTGAGCTGATTTATAACCGTCTGAAAGAAGGTGGCTATATTTCAACCCGCACCATCAGTCAGTTGTTCGACCCTGAAAAGCAAATGTTCCTGCCGGACCGCTTTGTTAAAGGCGATTGTCCAAGTTGTGGCGCCGAAGATCAAAATGGCGATAGCTGTGACGTCTGTAGTGCGACATACAGCCCGACAGAAATGAAAAACCCGCGTTCTGTGGTATCTGGTGCGACCCCAATTCTAAAAGATTCAGAGCACTATTTCTTCGACTTACCACAGTTTGAAGAAATGCTAAAAGGTTGGTTACGCAGCGGTGCGATCCAGGAAGAAATGGCCAACAAACTACAAGAATGGTTTGAAGATGGTCTGCAGCAGTGGGATATCAGCCGCGATGCGCCGTATTTCGGCTTTGAAATTCCTGGTGCGCCAAACAAATTCTTTTACGTTTGGGTGGATGCGCCTGTTGGCTACATGGCCAGCTTTAAAAATTTCTGTGATAACAATGGCGTTAACTTCGACAGCTTCTGGAATAAAGATTCTGACGCTGAGCTATATCATTTCATCGGTAAAGACATTACGTATTTCCACTGCCTGTTCTGGCCTGCCATGCTAGAAGGCGCGGGTTTCCGTAAACCAACAGGCGTAAACGTGCACGGCTTCGTTACCGTAAACGGTGCAAAAATGTCGAAGTCTCGCGGAACCTTCATTAAAGGCCGTACTTACCTGAACCACTTAAACCCTGAGTACCTGCGTTACTACTTCGCATCTAAACTGGGTGATTCAGTGACAGACATCGATCTGAACTTTGAAGATTTCACCCAAAAAGTGAACTCTGACTTAGTGGGTAAAGTAGTTAACATCGCCAGCCGTTGCGCTAGTTTTATTACGAAAAAGTTTAACGGAAAACTATCTGATAGCATCGAAAACCCTGCCCTGCTGGCAGAGTTCCAGCAAGCATCAGAATCAATCGCTGAGAGTTTCGAGAAACGCCAGTACAATCGTGCGATTCGTGACATCATGGCCCTGGCAGATAAAGCGAACCAGTATATTGATGCACAGGCTCCATGGGTAACGATTAAAGATGGCACCAAACAAGAACTGACCCATCAGGTATGTTCGTTAGGTATCAATCTGTTCCGTGTGTTGGTGACCTACCTGAAACCAGTATTACCAAAATTGGCAGAACAGGCTGAAGCTTTCCTGAATGACAGCTTAAGCTGGGATTCAGCGCAAACTGAGCTGAAAGGCCACGGAATTGAGAAGTTTAAAGCGCTGATGCAACGAGTAGAAATAGATAAGGTTAACGCCATGGTTGAAGACTCGAAAGAGAGTCTTGCACCTGCTAAGCCAGCGGCAGATCCAAATAGCCCGCTTGTAAAAGATCCAATAGCCGACACCATTTCTTTTGACGACTTCGCCAAAGTAGATTTGCGTATCGCCAGAATCGCAAAGGCCGAACACGTAAAAGAAGCGGACAAGCTATTGCGCTTGGAACTAGATTTAGGGGGTGAAACCCGTCAGGTATTTGCTGGTATCAAGTCAGCCTATCAGCCTGAAGACTTAATCGGTAAGCACACTGTGATGGTCGCTAACCTGGCTCCACGTAAAATGCGTTTCGGCTTGTCTGAAGGCATGGTGTTGGCAGCGGGCCCGGGTGGCAAAGACTTGTGGATTTTAGAACCACATGCAGGCGCTCAGCCAGGCATGAAGGTTAAGTAAGCCTTACACTCTTAAAATAGAAAGCCGGTCTCTGACCGGCTTTTTTGTGTCCGCAATACTAGCAACTCTTTCTCGCAAGCATAAAAAAACCGCTGATAAACAGCGGTTTTTCGTTTGAGGTGCGATAACGCACCTCACAAGAATCCAGTCGATTAACGACGCAGACCCAGACGCTTGATCAGGTCTTGGTAACGTGCAACGTCTTTGCTCTTAACATAGTCAAGCAGCTTACGACGTTGGCTAACCATGCGCAGCAGACCACGACGAGAGTGGTGATCTTTCTTATGATCAGCAAAGTGACCTTGCAGCTTGTTGATGTTGTGAGTCAACAGTGCAACCTGAACTTCTGGAGAACCAGTGTCGCCTTCTTTCACGCCGTAGTCAGCGATGATTTGTGCAGTTTCTTGTTTAGTTAGTGACATAATAAGCTCCTAAAGCTTTAAGTGAATGATACCCTGCCGATCACTAATTCAGCAGAGTCGCGAAGCTGCGCATTATAGCGATAACCACCATAATCGCAAGCAGATTAAGTGACAGGCGCAATAGCCGTTAGTCGGTATACACCACCAGTCGTTTTGGTTGCAGTTTTCCGTCCGCGAGCAGCTCAGCCACACCGATAAATCGAGGTCCCTCGGCAGCGTCAAGCTGGTCATAACAACGATATTGCTGTCCTACGTTATCAAGTACCAAATCACATGGAATTGCATTGCCGTTAGAAAATGGACCTGCGAAGTTATCTGCTACGCGGTATTCAGGTAAATTCCCTACCGCAGTATCCATCGGTAACAGAATCGAATCCAACAACGTCTTAGGCTCGACACCATCATTACGGGCTTGTTCCAGCAGGGCTTCCAGTTGCTCAACAGTAACCATTTTATCGTTAGGATAATTGGCCACATGAGTCCGGTGTAAACGGGTAACATAAGCACCACAGCCCAACAGCTGCCCCAAATCATCGACTAACGAGCGAATGTAAGTGCCTTTGCTGCAATGAACGCGCATATCTACTTCATCGTCTTCAAAGCGTAAGATATCCAATGCAAAAATAGTGATATCCCGCGCTTCACGTTCAATTTCAATGCCCTGACGTGCGTAGTGATAAAGAGGTTTCCCCTGATGCTTGAGGGCAGAAAACATCGAAGGTATTTGTTTCGAGTCGCCCTTAAAACCTTCACAGGCTTGCACCAATTGTTCTGCTGACACATTGACCGGTTTAGTTTCTACTACTTCACCATCAGCATCTGAAGTAGTGGTGCGAATACCAAGCTTCGCGGTCACTTCGTAAACTTTATCCGCATCGAGTAAAAACTGCGAAAACTTGGTTGCTTCGCCTAAACAAATCGGCAGCATACCGGTTGCCAACGGATCCAGCGCCCCAGTATGCCCTGCCTTTTCAGCAAAATAGATGTGTTTAACCTGCTGCAATACATGGTTAGACGAGCCACCGAGAGCTTTATCTAACAATACAATACCGTTGACGGGACGGCCTTTACGACGACGTCCCACCCTTATTCCTCTTCATCCTGACCAATGACACGGCCCGCCTGAGAAGCTTTTTCAGCATCTTTACGCAGAGTATCTGATACCAGGTTCGAGATACGCATCCCTTCCACTGTCGAGTTATCTTCAAAGAACTTCAGCGCAGGTACACTGCGCATACGAATGCGCTTAGAAAGCAATGTGCGGAAGAAACCTTTGTTCTCATTCAGGATGTCTAAAAAGCTTTGGGCTTTATCAGCATCTTGCTCAAAAAAGGTCACAAATACCTTAGCATGAGCCAGGTCGCGTGACACTTCTGCGCCAGACACAGTCACCATGCCCAGGCGAGGGTCACGGTTTTTAAATTCATTTTGTAGAATGCTCGCAACTTCTTTATGCAGTTGTTGCGCAACACGATCGGTACGGGAAAATTCTCTGGCCATTAGCCTGCTCCGCTCAATCTCTTGGCCCGCAGGCCAACACACAGTTATAAATAAACAAACGGAGGCAGTCGCCTCCGTTTGTGTTTATTGGGTTAGGAGGAAGAGATTATATCTCTCTTTTAACCTCAATGGTTTCAAATACTTCGATTTGGTCACCAACACGTACGTCATTGTAGTTCTTCACGCCAATACCACATTCCATGCCGTTACGCACTTCCTGTACATCGTCTTTGAAGCGACGCAGTGATTCAAGCTCACCTTCGTAGATAACCACGTTATCGCGCAGTACACGGATAGGTGCAGAGCGCTTAACAATACCTTCGGTTACCATACAACCAGCGATGGCGCCCAGTTTCGGTGATTTAAACACATCACGTACTTCTGCCAGACCAATGATTTGCTGCTTGTACTCAGGAGCCAGCATACCGCTCATGGCTTGTTTCACTTCGTCAATCAGGTCGTAGATAACGCTGTAATAACGCAGGTCAACATCTTCATTTTCCAGCACGCGACGCGCAGTTGCATCGGCACGGACGTTAAAGCCAACAACGATGGCACCAGAAGCAGCAGCAAGTGTTGCGTCAGTTTCAGTGATACCACCTACACCACTACCAATGATGTTCACTTTTACTTCGTCGGTAGACAGTTTCAGTAAGGAGTCGCTGATCGCTTCCACAGAACCCTGAACGTCGGCCTTCAGTACGATGTTCAATTCGCTTACATCGCCAGCTTCCATGTTCGCAAACATGTTTTCCAGCTTGGCTTTTTGCTGTTTCGCCAGCTTCATTTCACGCTGCTTGATAGAACGCTTAGTGGCCACTTCACGGGCTTTACGCTCGTCTTGAACCACAATGGCATCTTCACCCGCAGTTGGAACGCCAGACAGACCCAAAATTTCTACCGGAGTAGAAGGACCTGCAACCTTAACTTCGCTACCGTTTTCATCGCGCATTGCACGAACGCGGCCATATTCCAGACCACACAGCAGGATGTCACCGGCTTTCAGTTCACCTTCCTGCACCAGAACAGAAGCAACAGGGCCACGTCCTTTATCCAGGCGAGATTCAATCACGATACCTTTCGCAGGGCCTTTGTTAACCGCTTTAAGGTCAAGCAGTTCCGCCTGTAGGCTGATGGCCTCTAACAGTTCATCTACACCCATACCAGTTTTGGCAGAAACGTGTACGAATTGATGCTCACCACCCCACTCTTCCGAGATAACTTCCAACTGAGACAGCTCAGTCTTCACGCGATCCGGATCCGCGGCTTCTTTATCCATCTTGTTCACAGCAACAATCAAAGGCACTTCAGCGGCACGAGCGTGCTGAATGGCTTCTTTGGTTTGCGGCATTACGCCGTCGTCAGCTGCAACTACGATGACTACGATATCAGTGGCGGTTGCACCACGGGCACGCATGGCAGTAAATGCCGCGTGTCCAGGCGTATCCAGGAATGCGATACGACCACGTTCAGTTTCAACACTGTAAGCACCAATGTGCTGGGTAATACCACCGGCCTCGCCCGCAGCTACTTTCGTGCGACGAATGTAGTCAAGCAGTGACGTTTTACCGTGGTCAACGTGACCCATGATAGTCACTACCGGCGCACGAGTTTCTTTGTCTTCGTCGTTTGCACGAAGATCTGCTAGCAACTCATCTTCAAGGGCATTGTCATTCACCAGCTCATATTTATGACCCAGTTCTTCTACTACCAAGATAGCAGTATCCTGATCCAACGCCTGGTTGATAGTGGCCATTTCACCCAGTTTAAACAGGGTTTTAATCACTTCATTAGACTTAACCGCCAAACGGCTGGCCAGTTCACCTACAGCGATAGTTTCGCCAATACGAACAACACGCTCAACCGGCTGGGCTGGCTTGTTAAAGGCATGCTTAAGATCTGCACCCGCATTTTTCTTTGGCTTCTTGCGACGACGAGGACCACCACGCTCAATTTGCATGTCTTCTTCGTCTTCAGCTTGCTGAGCATAACGGTTGGAATGAAGGTGAACCTCTTCACTTTCAGCTTTCTTACGACGCTCTTCTTCTTCTTTCCAGCGACGCTCGTTTTGCTCCGCCAGAACCTTGGCTTCTTCAGCCGCTTTCTTCGCTTCTTCTTCCAATTTACGCTTAGCTTCTTCTTCTTGCTGTTTGCGAATACGTTCAGCTTCTGCACGCGCTTCTTCTTGTGCTTTCAACTGCTCAGGAGTCAGTTTCACTTCTTCCTGTTGTTTCTTCGCTTCAGCTTCTTTACGGGCGCGCTCAGCTTTCTCAGCCTCTGCCTTAGCTTTCGCTTCAGCGTCTAAACGTGCTTTTTCTTCTGCCGCTTTCTTCGCAGCTTCTTCGGCTTTAGCTTTCGCTTCAGCTTCCAAACGCGCTTCTTCTTCGGCCTGCAGCTTGGCTTCTTCTTCCGCCTGCTGCGCGTCTTCAATATCTTCGCGTTTTACATAAGTGCGTTTTTTACGTACTTCAACGGTTACCGCTTTGGATTTGCCGATGCTCAGGGTACTGGTGGTTTTACGTTGCAACGTCATCTTGCGCGGTTCAGCACTACCTGAACCACCATGTTGCTTATTCAAATGCTCCAGAAGACGACCTTTTTCGTCTTCCGTTACACTGTCACCTGCAGCCTTTGTAATACCTGCATCGTTAAATTGCTGTACTAAGCGGTCAACGGACGTGCCAATGTCAGTGGCGAGTTTTTCAATGGATACTTCTGCCATTCGTTATTGTTCCTCTTGTTGACCTTATTCTTCATTAAACCAAACGACATTACGGGCGGCCATAATCAATTTACCCGCGCTTTCGTCGTCCAGTCCTTCAATGTCATTGATATCGTCAACACCCTGTTCTGCCAGCGTTTCCAAATCGGCAATACCACGGCTAGCAAGCAGATAAGCTAAATGCTTCTCCATGCCCTCCAGATTTAACAGGTCATCTGCAGGCTCAGCCTTATCCAAAGACTCTTCATTGGCCAGCGCTCGAGTCGTCAACGTCGCTTTAGCACGCTCACGTAACTCTTCTACGATATCTTCATCCAGGCCTTCAATGGCCAGTAATTCGCCTACTGGTACATAGGCAACTTCTTCCAGGGTAGAGAAACCTTCGGCAACCAATACCCCAGCAAAATCTTCGTCAACATCCAGGCCATTAACAAACAGCTGGATAGTTTTAGAATCTTCTTCTTCGTGTTTCTTCTTCAGGTCTTCAACTGTCATTACGTTCAGTTCCCAGCCGGTTAACTGGCTGGCTAAACGCACGTTCTGACCACTACGACCGATGGCTTGCGCCAGGTTGTCAGCTTCAACAGCCACATCCATGGTGCCACGATCTTCATCCACCACGATGGACGCCACTTCAGCAGGGGCCATTGCGTTAATCACGAATTGAGCAGGATTATCATCCCACAGCACGATATCAACACGCTCTCCGCCCAGTTCACCAGAAACGGCCTGTACGCGAGAACCACGCATACCTACACAAGCCCCTACTGGATCTAAGCGTTTGTCGTTGGTTTTCACTGCGATCTTAGCGCGAGAACCCGGATCACGAGCAGCAGATTTAATTTCCAACGTCTCTTCTGCAATCTCAGGAACTTCTAAACGGAATAGCTCAACCAGCATATCTGGGTGGCTACGGCTGATAAACAGCTGCGCGCCGCGAGCGTCAGGGCGAATGGTGTAAAGTAGACCGCGTACACGGTCACCCGGACGGAAAGTTTCACGCGGCAGCATATCGTCACGGTAAATTACGCCTTCTGCGTTATTACCCAGATCAACGATAATATTGTCACGGTTTACTTTTTTAACTGTACCAGTAATCAGTTCACCTACGCGGTCCTGATATTCGTCAACGATTTGTGCACGCTCGGCTTCACGCACTTTTTGCACGATAACCTGCTTAGCAGTTTGCGTAGTGATACGGTCGAAGGCAATCGATTCGATTTGCTCTTCAACATAATCACCTAGCTTAATTTCTGGCTCATCAATTTGTGCTGCAGACAATGTAATTTCTGCAAACGGGTTTTCCTGTGGTTGATCATCAGGAATTACCATCCAGCGACGGAATGTATCAAAGTCACCTGTGGTGCGATCAATAGATACGCGTACTTCGATTTCGCCTTCGTTTTTCTTTTTCGTAGCGCTGGCAATCGCGTATTCCAGGGCTTCAAAAATTTTTTCTTTTGGAACCTGTTTCTCGTTTGATACGGCTTCAGCCACTAACAGAATTTCTTTATTCATTGTTGCCTCACTGATTGCTTTCTCGCGAAAGCCCTTTGCCTGCTCACCATCTTAGTCAAAAGACGGGACCAAATTACCTTTTTCAATATTGGCTACAGCTAGCTGATACTGCTGGCCATCTACTTCCACAGTCAGCATGCCATTTTCGCATACCAACAATTTACCCTTAAAGTTTCTGCGGTTACCTTCTGCCGGCACACGCAAGCGCACCGCGACCACTTCACCCACCACTGCAAAGTAATGGGCTTCCTTAAATAAAGGACGGTCCATTCCCGGTGAGCTCACTTCAAGGTTGTATTCTGTGTTGATAGGGTCTTCCACATCGAGAATAGCGCTGACCTGATGGCTAACATCGGCACAGTCATCCACTGTAATGCCATTCGCATGATCAATATAAACCCGTAAGGTTGAATGCTTCCCGGCACGTACAAATTCGACCCCAAGCAATTCAAAACCCAGGGCTTCTACTGGTGCCGATAACATAGTGGTTAACTGTTGTTCGAGTTGCGACAAAACCAAGCTCCAAAAACGAAAAAAGGGCGTGACGCCCAGACAAATTAGTGTGATGTATTACAAAAATCTTGAATAACAAAAAACCCCGTACAAGCGGGGTTTTTTGTTGTCTGGACCCTAGTCCACTAATAATACAGAAACTTTGCTAAGAGCCAAGTTCTAAAAGTGGTTGCGGGAGCAGGATTTGAACCTACGACCTTCGGGTTATGAGCCCGACGAGCTACCAGACTGCTCCATCCCGCGCTTGAATTCTTTATTGAGATTTGCCTAAACGGCTACCCTGCTCAAGTGCTGCGTATTATACATGGGCATTAACTTCACGCAAGTGCGAATCCAAAATAAAATAGGAAAGCCTGCACAATCGTCTAATCTTTGAGCGCGACGCCCATTTATCAGGCCAACTCTCGTTCCAGCTCTGATTTTTGCCGATGGATTTCAGCCAGTGCATCTTTAATGTCTTCTGGCGAAAAGGGCTTACCAACAAAGAAATTCATTCCCTGCTCCAGGAAGTAATCCCGCTCGTCGACGCTGTTTTGTCCAGTGAGAGCAATAATAGGTGTATCCAACTCCAGTTCATTACGAATAATGTGTGTTGCCTCTACCCCATCCAACTCTGGCATTTGAATATCCATAAAGATGACATCAAAAGAGTGGCTCTTGATTAGCTCCACCGCGATACGACCATTTTCAGCAATCGTCACCCTATGCCCCTGTTCCTGTAAAATGTACTGTACAATTTCCAGATTGATTGGATTATCTTCCACTAACAGTACATCGAAACTGAATTTATCTTTTTTAGCACTACCAAAACTGGCGGTGCACGCGTTCAGAGCATTGAGCAAACGACGCTTATCCACCGGTTTTACCAGCACATCGGTAAAACGACCGCGAATACTGTCGCTGGCATCAAATAGGTCCGCCGCCGCAGAAATCAAAACAATGGCAAGTTCATGATTAACGTCGTATCGCTCCAAATAAAGGTCGATCTTTTCTGCCAACTCTACACCGGAGTAGGCACGCAGGTGCAGATCTGTAATGACACCAGTAAACTGTCTGGGATCACTGTGAAAATCTGTCAGGAAATCATCCGGGGACGTATAGGTCCGGCAACGAAAGCCCCAATCCGATAGCAGTCCTTCCAGATATCTGACGCTTACCTGCAAGTCATCTACGATAGCAAAGCAGAACTGTTCATTTCGTTTTACTTCGATCAGTGGCTTACTGGCCGGCAAAATCGGAATATCAAGCGACACGGCTTCGCCCTGTGACGCCATGGAAAGTTGACTTATTTTACCTCCCATCATTTCCACCAGCTCAGTTGAAATTGCAAGATTCGCACTGCGCTGTTTGCGACGGGGTGAGTCCTGGTCTTTTTTCGGTTTACCAAACTTTAACTGCAGACCTGAACTAATGATGCGAAAATGCAGAAAGTCGGTATTTTCCTGGCGGGAAATAGAAACATCTATCGCCACCGAACCTTGCACCGTCAGCTTAATAGCATTGTACGCCACGTTTTTCACAGCCTGCATGCAATGACGCTCATCCCCCGTAACCCATGCAGGCAAGTCTTTTGCCAGTGTAAGGTAAAATTCAACGCCTTTGCTTTCAGCCAAAATACTGATGGGTGAAAAGCAACGATCCAACATTTCCATTAAATCAAACGGCGTTTGCTCAATACGCAAACGGCCTAGTTCAATTTTACTGATGTCCAGCACTTCATTGATTAGATCCAGCAACTCGCGCCCCGAGGTCATGGCCTTATTGGTATATTCAGCGCGCTTTTTACTATTGGTAGTCGATTTCAGGATTTCCAGCATGCCAAAAATACCGTTAAGCGGCGTCCGTAACTCATGGCTCATTTCTGCGATAAATTCCGCTTTTAAGCGGGAATACGTCACCAGTTTACGTTTGGCGTGATTGAGGCTGCGCTGTTTCTTTTTTAAACTGGTAAAGTAACGCACCAGCGTGCCCGTCATCGGACTAAACACCAAGAGATAAATCATGACGACGGATAAGGCCCCTAATACCAGCAGGACAGTATTCAGAGTACTGTTGGCGTCAACTTTATCAGCCGCTTCACGCTCAAACTGATTAACAACATCATCTAAACGCTGCACCAGTAATACAGGGTAGCTCAGTGTCGGATACGCTGGCAGGCCGGATTTCCGACCGCCGGGCAAAATGATAGTGTGCACTTCCTCAAGCAAGCGGGTCACCATCTGTTGCAAGCTCGGATTGCCATTGAAATATAACTGACGAATAAGTTCGCTACGAATGGCGCCGTCTGCGCCAGAGAGATAATTATGATTACGCCAATATGTGTCTGCGGTTAAACGCATGGACGTGCGCAACTGACGCAATTTTTCAGGATCTTTTTCCTGAATATACAAATAAGCAGAAGAAACCATTTTATAGGTCAGCATACGCTGGCGACCTGCCAGGTTGATAATGCGTGCGTCTTCTTTTTGCTGCTCAATTAATGAGCGCTCCATAACATAATCTGCCAGTACCAGTACCAGCATAAATCCGAGGGAGAAGAAATATCGACGACGAAAATGTTTGAGTAAATCCTTCAAGCCAACCTCCTGTTCACTACTCACAGCACATGGATACCAGGCCGGCCCTGTTTTCAGGCCCTTTAGCGACAACTGGGTTGTATTGGTAAACTCTTTACTGCCGAGTAAAAGCTTTACCCCATCTATAAGTAAAGCACAACTCTCTCATTTCGTTAGGAAAAAGTAGAATTGATTTTTTCTGCTAATTTCACATCCCGTTCGGTCAACCCGCCGGCATCATGAGTCGTTAGTGCTATGTGGACCCGGTTATATACATTACTCCAGTTTGGGTGATGGTTGGCCTTTTCGGCTAGCATTGCCACTTGTGTCATCCAGGCAAATGCCTCGATGAAATTATTAAAAATGAAATTGCGGACCAGGCTGTTATCTTTTAACCGCCAGCCATCCTCATTCAATCCTTTATTTAACGACACCAGCGCCTGAGATATTTGTTCTTTTGTCAGGGTTTGCATAAGCCTGTTCCTGGTTACTTACTCTCCCAAGCATGGAGGAATTCTTTCAAAGCTGCCAGCCACTATCTGAGAAAATGTTGAGCCGGCTGGCAAGTATGCTATCCGCGATTCGCAGTTCGACCAGATACATTCAGGGTACTAAAGTACCATTGTTAAGTTGATGTTAATAACGTGAACTTAAGGACACTTTCTAACAGGAATTGAAAATGTCCAAGTTTGCCAACCTTATTATAGGATTCAGTGTATTCATCTGTTCAAACCTTGTTACGGCGGAAGGCAGATTTACCCCGCTTGCTGACACTGGTGAGAACCCTGGAGAGTTAACGGCCAGTATCTATTTGCCTTCTGGTCAGCAAACTGCAGCCAAACTGTGGGTATTGCTGCATGGCTGTACCCAAAAAGGCGAAGACTTTGCGCAAATTGGCGGCTTTACCCAGGTTGCTGATGAATACGGGATCGCATTGTTGCTCCCACAGCAGCCATTATCGAATCATCCCCAGCAATGTTTTAACTGGTTCTCTCCTGCGGATAACCAGCGCGACAGTGGCGAAACCTTATCCCTGAAAAATCAAATCCTGACGGCAAAATCTCGACTTCATAGCAACCAGATTTACATCGTCGGTTTGTCTGCTGGCGGCGCCATGGCATCCGGGATGATGGCGATCTATCCCGAATTGTTTGACGCGGGTGCCGTGATAGCGGGCATTCCCTACCCCTGCGCTGAAGATTTAATCCAGGCCATCGCCTGTATGAAAAGCGGCTCTAACCTTACCCCGACTGAACTGGCAGGCAAGCTCTCCAAACATGGCGCCTGGCCCTCACTCACTGTGATAACCGGGACCGATGACAAAGTCGTTAATCCAGACAATGCCCGCCAATTAGCGTTGCAATGGGTGCAGTTAAACCAGCTTGAGCAAACACCACAGCAAAGCAGGCAGGAAAATGCATCGTTCTCACGCTGGGCAGGCAGTAACCAACGCCCTCAAGTGACTCTGATTCAGCTTGATGGCCTGGGCCATGGCTTGCCCATCGCCAGCGATAGCAGCACAGACAAACCCTATTACCTGCCTGGGTTTAACACTGCCCAGTACCTCGCTAACGCGTGGATAACTCAGCAGGTAAAAGATTGATTTACAAACTGGAATTGGGACTGTTTGGCATCGCAACTACTACGTTTCCCCATTGTATAAACGTCGTTTTGGGATACAGTGGCATGCATAGTCCTTTGGTAACAATAAAATAACATTCACAGGACACAGAAATGAAATCAGCACTACGACAGTATTCTCCACTGGCGCTGGCCATCGCAGCCGGCCTGAGCCTGGCTAATGCCCACGCTCAGACCAATGAAAATGAAGACACCAGCACCAGTAAAGGTCTGGAACGTATCGAAGTTACCGCACGTAAGACCGTGGAAAACCTGCAACAGGTACCCGTGGCGGTAACGTCTGTCAGCGCCAGTGATCTCGCCGCGGCTGGGGTCTCAGTGATGACTGAGGTACAACAGTTTTCCCCCAATACCACCCTGCAAACCAGTCGGGGGACCAACTCCACTTTAACGGCATTTATCCGTGGAGTCGGACAGCAAGACCCTTTATGGGGTTACGAACCAGGCGTCGGAATTTACGTCGATGACGTCTACATGGCGCGTCCTCAGGGGGCTGTATTAGATTTACTAGATGTCCAACGTATTGAGGTATTGCGTGGCCCACAGGGCACTCTATATGGCAAAAACACCATAGGTGGCGCGGTGAAATACGTGACCAAAAATATGAGTGGCGATGCTGAACTGACAGTCAAAGGCACCATAGGCTCATACAATCAGCGCGATCTGAAAGTCACCGGCCAGTTACCGTTAATTGATGACACCCTGTATTTAGGCTTTGGCCACGCTATTTTGAAACGGGATGGTTTCGGTGAATTTATCACCATCGCCGATGAGGTGGGTGATCAGGACAAAGAAAACTACAATAAAGACCTCACCGCCTCACGCCTGACGCTGGAATACCGCCCCAGCGACAATCTGTTTATGCGCCTGGCCTGGGATAAAACCGACGATACCTCCAATGCCAAAGGTGGCTACCGTCTGCTACCCAGTATCCTGATTGATGCGCCGGTACCTGACAGTGTGTTTGACTCTTACACCAGCATGCCCACAGACAATGAAGTCGAACTGGAAGGCATTAGCCTCACCATCAACTGGGACGTTAACGATAATCTGGCGCTGAAATACATAGGCGCATCCAGAGAAAGTTACTCAGATACCAATATCGATTTTGATAATACCCCGCTGGATATTTTTGACGTACCCGCCATTTACGATGACGAAAATACCAGCCACGAATTACAGGCTAACTATTCTGAAGACGGCTTTACCCTGGTGGGCGGCCTGTATTACTACGATAGCGAATCCTGCGGTGTATTTGATGCAGTGCTCGGCTACCTGGGACGTGCTGCCTATGGTGTGCCAGGTCTGACTCGAGAAGTATCAGGCTGCAATAACAGTGAAAGCTATGCGATATATGCCCAAAGCAGTATCGATTTAACCGAGCAACTGTCCTTAACTGTCGGTGCCCGCTACACCAAAGAGAAAAAGGATGCCTGGGTCAATAACGGCCTCTGGTTCGATAATGTCTATCCGGAATCCGGCTGGGTGCCGGGCTATACCCGCGATCCGGCCATCAGCTTCCCGCAGGTATTAGGAGTAGATACAGATGGCGATGGCTTATTAGATGCGCCGAAAAAGGCCGACTGGTCACGCTTTACCCCACGCTTAGGCCTGGAATATCAGGCTGATGCCGATACCTTGTACTTTGTCAGCTATGGCCAGGGCTTTAAGTCAGGCACTTTTAACCCCCGCGCCACTGTGAATGAAAATGCGGCCAATCCGGAAATTGTCGATTCCATCGAAGCGGGGATTAAGAAAGACTGGAACAATCAGCTACGTACCAATTTCACAGTATTTGCTATCGATCATAAAGACAGACAATACATCACGGTAACGCCAGATCCTGATGATGCCACAGTGCTGAACCAAAACCTCGGCAACATTAAAGGCTCAACAGCCAAGGGGATTGAAGCTGAGATCACCTATGCCGCCACAGATAATCTGACCCTGGATTTTGCTTTGGGCTGGATGGACAGCAAAATAGAAAACGACGATACCGTGGTTACGCCTCTGGTTGGCCTGTCAAACACGCCGGATTACACCATGAATCTGGCCGCAAACTATCTAATTGAAACCAACTTTGGTTATTTCACCCTGACAGGCAGCTATTACTACCGTGACGACTATATCCTGTTTGAGGACAGCGATATGCTCAGTCAGGACGGTTATGGCATGCTGAATCTGGGCGTCAGCTGGGAAAGCGAAGATGGCCACTGGTTTGGCGGCCTGTATGGTAAAAACCTGACGGATGAGGAATACATGGTAGGTGGCTATAACTTTGTTGGTATTGATGGCGATGGTAACTACACCCCTGGCCTGGGCGGTGACCAAACCCTGATTGCCTACTACGGCGATCCCCGTACTTTCCACCTAAATATTGGCTATCGCTTTTAGGTAATATTACCGAAGGTCATAGCAGTTCGAAGGCACGTTGACAGGTTCAGCGTGCCTTTCTAGTATGCAAACAGTCATAAATGAGGGCTGACAAGATGTCTCAAACCAGTGTCATTATTGCCGATGATCATCCTTTGTTTCGGGTGGCCCTGAAACAGGCAGTGGCCGAAACGCTGGATCATCCCAATATTCTGGAAGCCGAAAATGTCGAGGACCTGTTCGGGCTACTGGCTATGAATAACGACATTGAACTGGTGTTTCTGGATTTGCATATGCCTGGCAACGATGGATTTACTGCCCTTACCCGTTTGCAGAATCACCATCCCGATATTCTGGTGATCATGATTTCCTCCGATGACGCACCTGAAATCGTCCAGAGAGCCATGCACTTTGGTGCCGCAGCTTATATTCCCAAATCCGCAGACTTAGCCCTGATCAGTCAGGCCATAGATACAGTGTTAGATGGGGATACCTGGTTACCGGAAGGGATTGAATTAGTCACAGATGCAGCACTGGCCAGCCAGCAGCAGAGACTGGCGCTGCAACTGTCACAGCTAACACCCCAGCAATACGTAGTGTTACAGCGTATTGCCGATGGCCAGCTGAACAAACAAATAGCCTACGACTTAGATATCAAAGAAACCACAGTCAAAAAGCATGTGTCGGCAATCCTGCTTAAGCTCGAAGTCAATAACCGCACCATGGCAGGTATCGTCTATCAACAACTCAAACTGAATCAGCCCGCCACCCTTTAATCTGGTTTTCTCAGGCCACCGAATAAGCTTCAAGGCGCTGGATCATCAGGCGCTTTAATGCCCTGGCCTTGACCGGCTTGCGAATAAAACTCACGTTGGCATCGCTACACAGCTGGCGCACGTTTTCAGACGGGTCGGCCGAACAAATGATCGCCGCACAGGATTCGCCCCGTAGCGCAAACCAGTCCTGGATCACCGCCACGCCGGTATCCCCTTCGTCCAGGTGAAAATCTGCAATAATCATATCCACCGGCCTGTTGAGGGTCATCACCTGTTGCCGATGAGACGCGCAATACACCTCACAGCCCCATTCGCGTAAATGCCCCTCTAAAGCTGTTAACTGCATTTCATCATTATCCAACACCAGAACGTTCAAGCCTGCTAAATTGGCTGCGCCAGTATCTTTACTGGGTCGCGAAGGCTGAGTCTGTGGTTGGGGCACAACCCACTCAAGCCTGACCCCAAACATGGCCCCTTTGCCCTGGCTTGATGTCAGCGTCAGAGGCGTATTCAGTATGCGTGAAATCCGCTCGCAGATTGCCAGCCCCAGGCCCAGTCCAGGGGTATCCCCATGACTTTCAAGGCGCTCAAACTCTTTAAAAATAAGGGACTGCTTATCCGCCGGGATCCCCGGGCCATTATCCCAAACCTGCACCTCAACCTGATCGCCGCGGCGTCTGGCACCCAACACAATTCTGGCGGGTCGCTGGCTTTGACAGGGGCTGTAACGTAAGGCGTTGCTAAGGAAGTTTTGCATAATCCGGCGTAATAAACGCTTATCCGTCTGTACCCAAATCCTGGTGGTAATCACATCCAGCCGAATGCCCTGGGCCTGTGTCAGTAACTGAAACTCCTGGGCCAGGGGCGCAAGCACTTCATCCAGACAAAAGGCCTGTATTTGTGGCGGTTGCTGTTTGCCTTCCAGCTTGGAAATTTCCACCAAATCCGACAGCAATCCCTCCACCACAGACAGTGACTGCTGAATATTGTCTGCGAGCGGAGCTACCTTAGACCCCTGCACCTGACGCTTGAGCATATCCACAAACAGCGACAGGGCGTTGAACGGCTGCATCAAATCATGGCTGGCGGCGGCCAGAAAACGGGTTTTACTGCTGTTAGCGGCTTCCGCTTCGGCCTTGGCTTTGCTCAGTTCTTCGGTACGCGCCAATACCTTTTGTTCCAGATTTTCATTGGCCTGCTGCAATGCCTTTTCCGCTTCAATATGCTGAGTAATGTCGGTAAAGGTGCTGACAAACCCGCCACCTGGCATGGGCTGACCGCGAATCTCCAGCACCACACCACTGGGTAATACTCTGTGATAGTTGTGCCGGGTACCAGCCCGCATATGCTCAATCCGTTTCTGGACTAACAGGGTGCTATCCTCACCGTCAATCATGCCGCGCTGAATATTCAGCGCGAGCAGATCTGCAATGGGCATCCCCGCGGTCACGGCACCTTCCGGGTAATCCAGCAATTCAATATAGCGCTGATTCCAGGCCACCAGACGCATATCCGCATCCACCACGCTAATGCCCTGTTCGATATTCTCTACCCCAGCCTGTAACAGTTCGCGGTTAAATTCAAATAACTGCGACGCCTCTTCCACAATATGCGCCACCTGCTCCAGCGCCAGTGGCGAGCTATGCTGCTGCCCTGCGGCATTCATGACTAAACGCGTGGATGCCGTTCCCAATACCGCGACTAAGGCTTTATACACACCTTCCAGTTGCTGGGCCGAGGCCTGCTGATGACTGGCCAATCCGCCGGCAAGCTGCGCTTTCCAGCTATTCGCCGCCTCCCCACCCACAAAGCGCTGCAGCAGCAAATGCAAATCGCCCAGGGTCAGCTGCACATCCGGAGCCTGGTCTGACAGTGTCAGAGTCTCGCTGCCTTTGGGCTCTGGCACTTTGCTACGTTTGTGGTTAGAAATCAGCACCAGGCACAGCAGGTTCACCAGCAAACTAAAGAACAGGCCATGGGTCATAGGATCTAATCCTTCCACCCCAAACAGGGCGAGCGGCCGCAAGCCGGATAATCCAAACAAGCCCTGTTGCACCCAAGTCGCATCCGGCAACAGGGTGGGCAGCAACAAGCTATAGATCCAGATAACGCTGCCAGCGATTAAACCGACTGTGGCGCCGACAGAGCTGGCATTTCGCCAGTACAGCGCGCTGATTAATGCCGGCGCAAACTGGGTCAGTAAAACAAACGACAGCATGCCGATTGAGGCTAAATGATTCTGATGACTCACCAGACGTTCGAACAATAATGCCAGTAATAAAATACCAGCTATGGTCAGGCGGCGCAGGGTAAGTAGCTGACCGGTGACATTCGTCTGATGCTGCTGAAAGCGCGGGGCAAAACGCAACATGGCCGGTGTAAACACTTCGGTCGTCACCATGGTACTGAGGACGATAGCCGCCACTATCACCATACTGGTGGCCGCTGCCAGCCCACCCACATACACCAGAATGCTCAGCCAGGGCATTTGATAGTAGAGGGGTAAACTTAATAAGTAGGTTTCAGCATTAACCGCTCCACCGGGGAATACCACTTGCCCCGCCATCGCGATAGGCAGTACAAACAAGTTGATTGCGATTAAATACAGGGGATAGCGCCAGCGGGCCCCGCGAAGTTGTGTCTCGCTTTCATTTTCGATCACTATCATATGGAACATTTGCGGGGTGACAAAGATAGTCAGAAACCCCAGTACTACCTGAGCCAGAAAACTGTAGTCTTTGTTTTCAACTGACGGCAGGTTTAGCTGGCGATGCTGATGAATCAGATCCCCGAGACCATCAAACAGGAAAAAACAGGCAAAGATGCCCACTGCGGTAATGGCGATTAATTTGATGAGGGAGCCAAAGGCAATGGCATACATCAGGCCGGGATTCTGGCGGTTAGCCTGCACCTGCCGCGCCCCAAACAAAATACTGAAACCAATTAATACCAGGGTCACAATTGCGGTGGTGGAACCGCCTAACTGGTAACTGCCACTGACCAAATCAAAGGACTGACTGATGGCCCGCAGTTGCAAGGCGATATAGGGAATGGTACCTAACAGGGCAATCATAGATACTAGTGCGGCAATGCCAGACGCACCTGCATAACGATAAGCAAGAAAATCCGCCAGCGAGGTAATATTCAGCTGCTTACTGATACGCAGCATCTTCAGCAGCATAGGCCAGCACAGAGCAAAGCAGGCAATGGTGCCAATATAGATGGTCGCCAGCCACTGACCGCTCGAAGCGGCCTGACCAATAATGCCGTAAAACGCCCAGGAGGTGCAGCTCACCCCCAGGCACAAGCTATATAACCAGGCCTTGCCTGAATGACTCGTGCCGGATTTTTTCGGCCCCAGCTTCTGGCCCCAGTAAGCCACCAAAAACAGTAACAGCAGATAGCCGATAGAGAGAGCCCCGATTAACCAGCTATCGATGGAAAGCCAACGCAACACACCCGCTTCCTTCTTTTCCCTTTGACCCAGAGTATATGTCCTGATGGTCTGGGCATAGTGTACTAAGGTACAAGAGTTTTTTGCCCGGCGCTGGGCTAACCTCTGAAGCATTCCTGACCATCGACTTGCCAACATACATGAAGATAACCAATAAATACACGGTCGAGGCCATCGTCTTTTGCAGCTACGTCTTATTCGCCATGGCCTGGGTAGGCGGCACTGTTAGCATGAGTCAAATCATGGCCGCCATGGACTTACACAGTCTGGCCGATGCCAGCTTTATCAGTGGCGCAGTCACCTTTGCCAAAATAGTCGGCACCTTTGTGGCGGCCTGGCTGGCAATCAAACTGGGAGTAAAAATCGCCTTTTTCGTGTCCTGCCTGCTGGTCGTTACCGGGCTGCTGACCCCTATCGCCCCCAACTATGAATTACTGCTGTTAAGCCGCTTTTTGATGGGCCTGGGGGGCGCCCTGATGATTGTCTATTTTAATCCCATCGTGATGACCTGGTTTGACACCGACGAGCGCCCTACCATTAATGGCCTTAACGCGGTGGCCTTTAATGTCGGCACCGCCATTGTGCTCTGGTCTATGAACGGCATCAATCAGCTGACAGGCAACTGGCAAAACTCTTTGCTGTGCTTCTCGGTCGCCAGTCTTCTTCTGGCAGGCTTGTGGCTGCTCATTCCGGCGCAATCAACGGCGCTTGCTACCGCGGCACAGACCACCAGTACAGTTCAGCAAAGTTATGGGTATAAAGAAGGATTAAAAGACCCGTTTAACTGGGCCTATGCGCTTACTTATGCTGGTTTACTGGCGTTTTATATCTGCCTGTTTACCTTCTACCCCAAGGCTGGGATCAGCGCGAGCAAATGGGTGATTGGAGCCGGGATCATTGGCACAATCGCGGGCATGCTGTATAGCCGAAAAATCAAGCAGCGCCTGCCCGTGATCCGCTACTCAGGTATCATCCAGATTGCGATGGTGATTGGCCTGTCATTTTCCCCCTCGCCGTTACTGCAAACCCTGTGCGCTATCGTGCTGGGCTTTTTTGTGTTCTTCCCGATTACTGCGCTGGTAAGCCTGCCCCATGAACTGCCGGATATGACGCCTTCACGGGTGACAGTGGTGTTCAGCCTGTTCTGGTCCATCAGCTACCTGTTTGCCACCGTGATTTTATGGCTGTTTGGCAAGCTGGTCGATATGGCTGGCGGTGACTTTACTCTGGCCTTTATCTTAATTTCGGCAGTCAGCACTACCTTTTTTATCGGCAGTTTCTTTTTACCTGAAACCCAGCCAAAACAGGCGCCTCAGCCTTAACCGAAGACACCATTGGAGCAGACTATGCGAGGTACACCCGATCCGGCCCTGTTGCCTTTTCTCGAGCAGATTAACCGGGCCATCGCGGATGCCAAAGCCCAGGGCATTATCCCTACCCCGGCGTTAGCGCGGGAAAAGCTGGCGGCACTTTCCGCCTTTGTGACGAACATTCCGCAGATTGCCCATACCCAGGATCTGACACTGGAAACCGATGAACATGCTATTGCGCTGCGCCTGTACGACCCAGCTCCGGATGAGACACTGCCGTTACTCATTTACTTTCATGGTGGCGGCCATATGTGTGGCAGCGTAGAGCTTTACGACCCCATGTGCCGGAAAATGGCCCTGGCAGCCAGGGCGTTGGTGTTATCGGTGGAATACCGACTGGCCCCCGAGCATCCTTATCCTGCCGGGCTTAATGATGCTAAACAGGTGCTCAAACACTTCGCCTCGCTGCTGCCAAAAGGGCGTCACACTGGCGAAGTGATCATAGGCGGAGACAGTGCCGGGGGTGCGCTATGTGCCAGTTTAACCATGGCCAGAGCAGAGGATCCGACCCTCACCATTCATAAACAAATCCTGCTTTATCCCAGTCTGGATTACAGCCTGAGTCGGGCCTCGGTAGAAGAAAATGGCACGGGATTTTTTCTGGAAAAAGCCCGGATAGAATGGTACTTCGAACATTACTTTCCAGCAGACGCCGACCCCATCGCGGCATCGCCTTTACATCAGCCACTAGATGCCCAAAGTCCGCAAACCCTGTTAATCATTGCAGGTTGCGATCCACTTAGGGATGAAGCCCTGGCTTATGCCGAAAAATTACAACTAGCGGGAGTGAAGACCCAGGTATCCATGTTTGATGACATGATCCACGCTTTTATGAATATCGAAGATCTAGTGCCCGAAGCCTGTGCAGAGTTATACCGGCAGATAGGTGACTTTATCCGCCGGTAGATTCGGTTTCGCTGAGATTACTGGGCAGTCCAGGCGCCATCAATAGGTAAACTTGCGCCAGTAATGCCGGCAGCGGCATCACTGCATAAGAAATGCACCAACTCACCAATCTGGCTGGGCTGAGCCATTGCTGGCAACGGCTGCTTCGCTGTAATCAAAGCCACTTTGGCCTGTTCCAGACTGATATTCTGAGCCTTGGCGATATCTTCAATCTGCTGGTTAATCAGCGGTGTTTCGACCCAGCCTGGGCAGATGGCATTCACGGTAATGCCGCAAGCCGCGTTTTCCAGCGCAGCGACTTTGCTCAGGCCCACCAGCCCGTGTTTTGCCGCCACATAGGCGGCTTTGTTCACCGAGGCGACTAAGCCATGCACGGAGGCGATATTGATAATCCGCCCCCAGCCTTTGGCCTGCATCAGCGGCAATACCTGCTGCATGGTATGAAAGGCCGACGACAGATTCACAGCGATAATGGCATCCCATTTCTGCGCCGGAAATTCATGTAAGGGCGCGGTATGCTGAATGCCGGCATTGTTAACCAGAATATCTATGCCCCCCAAGGTATCTTTGGCTGCTGTAATCAGCCCGGCAATGGCCTGTGGCTGGGTCAAATCCGCACCACTAAACAGCGTGCTGATGCCAAATTCCGTTGCCATTTGGCGCGCAAGACGCTGACCTTCTTCTGCGGGCAGTAAGCCATGTACGACCAGATCGTAACCATGACCAGCCAATACTCTGGCCGTTGCCAAACCAATACCACTGGTGGAGCCGGTGACCAGCGCAACTTTATTCATTGCCATATGTATGTCCTGTAAATAGGCGAAAATGCCAGTCTAGAACAATCACGCGTTGGAATATCTACTACCTTCGCACCATAGGCTTGCGCTGGTCAGCGTCAATTTACAGGCAATAAAAAACCACCCGGGTGGGTGGTTTTTTAAATCTCATCGACAAGCGCTCATTAGCTGGTCAAATCGTCGAAGAATTTCTTCACACCGTCGAAGAAACCTTTTTCTTTCGGACGGTATTTCGCCGCTTCGTCACCAGAGCCCATGGACTTATCCAGTTCAGCCAGCAGTTCTTTCTGGCGCTCGCTCAGGTTCACCGGCGTTTCGATGACCACTTTACACAGTAAATCACCTACACTGCCGCTGCGCACAGACTTCACGCCTTTGCCACGTAAACGGAACATGCGACCGGTCTGGGTTTCAGCACTGACTTTCAGCTTCACTTTGCCGTCCAGGGTCGGCACTTCAATTTCGCCCCCCAGTGCAGCTGTGGTAAAGCTTAGAGGAACTTCGCAGTACAGGTTGTTACCGTCACGCACAAAGATATTGTGCTCTTTGACATGCACCTGAACATACAGATCGCCCGGTGGTGCACCGTTTTCTCCCGCTTCGCCTTCACCTGATAAACGAATACGATCGCCCGTATCCACACCCGCAGGTACTTTTACCGAGAGGGTTTTCGATTTCTCTACGCGACCATGGCCATGACAGCTACGACATGGATCAGCAATGATTTTGCCTTTACCGGAACAGGTTGGACAGGTTTGTTGTACCGCAAAGAAGCCCTGACGCATTTGCACCTGGCCGTTGCCATGACAGGTAGGACAGGTTGTCGGCGTGGTACCTTTCTTGGCACCAGAACCATCACAGCTGTCACATCCCACTAAGGTAGGAACACGAATTTCCACGGTTTTCCCGCGAACCGCTTCTTCCAGGCTCAGTTCCAGGTTATAGCGTAAGTCGGCGCCCTGACGCGCTCGCTGACCACCACGGCCACGGCCACCGCCAAAGATATCGCCAAATACATCACCGAAAATGTCACCAAAATCAGCACCACCACCGAAGCCACCAGCACCACGGTTAGGATCCACTCCGGCATGACCATACTGATCGTAAGCCGCGCGTTTCTTGCTATCAGTGAGTACTTCGTGGGCTTCCTGTACTTCTTTAAACTTCTCTTCCAATGCTTTATCGCCCTGAGTACGGTCAGGGTGATACTTCATGGCAAGGCGTTTATAAGCCTTTTTAATATCCCGCTCACTGGCGCCTTTTTCCACGCCCAGAACTTCGTAATAGTCTCGTTTCGACATATCGCTCGTTATCCTGATATCTCTCTACTAACCGGATAGATCAGTAATTCTGCATTGCCATACACAAAATCGGGCGCATCCAGAAACCTCTGTTGCGCCCGTTGAATCTTTCCCCGGTGAATCTCACCGGGGCAGAAAGCCGACTCGCTTACTTCTTGTCGTCTTTCACTTCTTCAAACTCAGCGTCAACGACATCGTCGTCTTGCTTCGCGCTACCGCCAGATGCCTGTTCAGCACCCGCATCTGCACCGCCTGCCTGCGCTTTCGCCTGGGCAATTTCCATCAGCTTAGTTGAAGCCTGGATCAGACCTTGCGTTTTCGCTTCAATCTGCTCTTTATCCTGGGCTTTCACAGCATCTTCAAGTTCAGTGATAGCAGCTTCAATCGCTTCTTTATCAGAGGCAGGCAGATCATCGCCGGCTTCTTCAATTTGCTTACGAGTACCGTGGATCAGACCATCAGCCTGGTTACGCGCCTGTACCATTTCTTCGAACTTCTTGTCCGCTTCTTTGTTGGCTTCAGCGTCTTGAACCATCTTGTTGATTTCGTCCTCACTCAGACCTGAAGAAGCCTGAATAGTGATCTTCTGCTCTTTACCCGTGTCTTTGTCTTTCGCAGACACGTGCAGGATACCGTCCGCATCAATATCGAAAGTCACTTCAACTTGCGGTACACCGCGTGGCGCTGGACGAATACCTTCCAGGTTAAACTGACCCAACGACTTGTTACCCGCAGCTTGCTTACGCTCGCCCTGCAGCACATGTACTGTTACCGCAGACTGGTTGTCATCAGCTGTTGAGAAGGTTTGTGACTTCTTGGTTGGGATAGTCGTGTTTTTCTCAATCAGCGCAGTCATCACGCCGCCCATGGTTTCAATACCCAAAGACAGAGGCGTTACGTCCAGCAACAGTACGTCTTTTACTTCACCGGCCAGTACACCACCTTGAATCGCTGCACCTACTGCCACGGCTTCGTCAGGGTTAACGTCTTTACGTGGCTCTTTACCGAAGAATTCAGTTACGTACTTCTGTACCAGAGGCATACGTGTTTGACCACCCACCAGGATGATGTCGTGGATATCAGATACAGACAGGTCAGCATCTGCCAGAGCTTGTTTCACAGGCTCCAGAGAGTTTTTCACCATGTCTTCAACCAAAGATTCCAGCTTGGCACGGGTCACTTTGATGGTCAGGTGCTTAGGACCAGATGCATCAGCCGTGATGTACGGCAGGTTCACTTCAGTTTGCTGGGCAGAAGACAGTTCAATTTTCGCTTTCTCACCGGCTTCTTTCAGACGCTGCATGGCCAGAGGATCTTTACGCAAATCAACACCCTGGTCTTTCTTGAATTCGTCAACCAGATAAGTGATCAGGCGGTTATCGAAGTCTTCACCACCTAAGTGGGTATCACCGTTCGTCGCCAGTACTTCAAAGGTGTGCTCGCCTTCAACTTCATCGATTTCGATGATAGAAATATCGAACGTACCACCACCTAAGTCGTAAACCGCAACCACGTTGTCGCCTTTACGCTTGTCCATACCATAAGCAAGGGCAGCAGCAGTCGGCTCGTTGATAATACGTTTTACTTCCAGACCGGCGATACGACCCGCATCTTTAGTGGCCTGACGCTGAGAATCGTTAAAGTAAGCAGGTACAGTGATAACTGCGCCAGTCACTTCTTCGCCCAGGTAATCTTCGGCGGTCTTTTTCATTTTCTTCAGCACTTCAGCAGAGATCTGCGGTGGTGCCATTTTGTTGCCCTTGGCTTCAACCCACGCATCACCGTTATCAGCCTTAGCAATTTTGTATGGCATGATGTCGATATCGCGCTGCACTTCTTTGTCTTCGAAACGACGACCAATCAGTCGCTTAATCGCGAAAAGGGTGTTGGTTGGGTTAGTTACCGCCTGACGCTTAGCCGGTTGACCAACCAGGATCTCACCGTCTTGGGTGTAAGCGATAATAGAAGGGGTTGTACGATCGCCCTCTGCGTTTTCAATTACGCGTGGCTTGTCGCCGTCTAATACTGCGACACATGAATTCGTTGTACCTAAGTCGATACCAATGATCTTACCCATTAGCGTGTCTCCAAAAATTTGATTTAAAAATTGTCTGTATTCTTTGTGGGGTTATTCTGATTTTTTTCAATATTTGCTAATCAAAAAAACCGCGCTCTTTTTAAGTTTTTAGGCTTTAGTATCCACGCCACCGTCAGGTGCACGAGAAACCATTACCATCGCTGGACGCAGCAGGCGCTCATTCAGCACATAGCCTTTTTGCATCACAGCAATAACAGTGTTCGGTGCCACATCGGCACTTTCCTGCATACCCATCGCCTGGTGCAATTCAGGATTGAATGCCTGTCCTTGCGGGTCAACCAGAGTCAAACCGAATTTCTCGATAGTTGAGATAAAAGACTTATGGGTCAGCTCAACACCTTCTAAAATAGGTTTGATAGCTTCATTGTCAGCATCACCTACCTGCAGGGCACGTTCCAGGTTATCAATCACTGGCAGTAATTCGCCGGCGAAACGCTCTAATGCGAATTTACGTGCTTTATCTACTTCACCTTCGGCACGACGGCGGGCATTTTCCATGTCAGCGCGTGCGCGCAACACAGAATCTTTTTGCTCAGCGACTGTCGCTTCTGCTTTCGCTAGTGCAGCTTCCAGTTCAGCAATACGCTGTTGCTCAGGGGTCAGTTCGACTGCGGCATCTGCCTGCTCAACTTCTGCCTGTTGTTGATTTGCTTCTGCTACCGGCACTTCTTGCTCGGTGGCGGATGATTGCGGCTGATCGTTGCTCATGCCCTTCTCCACTTAAAACGCTTACCAGATTTAGGGTTATTCAATTAGTTGCAGCCTTTAATGGGGTTCATGGATCAAGTTTCAAGGCACAAGATTTAATTTCTTACGATCTTTTTTGCGAAAACTTATCCAATCAGCCGCATCGAAGGATTTTCCAGCGACAACTGTTCAATCTTCATCCAGGCGGCCAAACCAGCCGGCGACTAAAATTTGTTCAGGTTAAATTATTACTTTGAGGTTAATTTTCTATACTTAGTTAATTTCTCAGTTGGCATTCCTGCTCAATTGCGTTTGGCAGCGCAAACAAGGAGGTACTTATGTTGTGCCGAAACGGCATTGTGACTTCAATGCTGCTGGGGTTACTCTTAGGATGTGGCGACAGCACTGGCCCAGGCGAGCTGATCAACGAAGAAGAAAATCCGCACACCTCCAACACCGCCCCGCTGCTATCGCTCGACAGCAGTTTCACTGCGTATGGCAAACAAAGCCTCACCCTCTCCATAAATACCTCCGATGAAGATGGCAGTATTGCCAGCGTTGAATGGCAGCAAGCAGAGGAAGATCCTTTACAACTGAGCGGAGAACTCACAGACAATGACAGTTTACTGCTAACATTTCCCGATACCTATACAACACAAACCCTGCACTTTCAGGTGACGGTGACAGATGACGATGGCGCACAAACTACCCGTGAAACCAGCGTTTCGCTATTACCAGCAGAGCACACCCTCGCTTTGGCACTACAAGGATTTGGCCAAAGTATTCGGGTTACTGATCAAGCCAATGAAACCTTAATAGGTTTGGTGACTTCGGACTACGCTCTGAAAACCATCGAAGTCACTAACCTTGCTACCAGTGAAGTGCTAAACGTTCCCATCAGCACCTACTGGCAAACAGAAGTCTCTTTGGTTGAAGGGGATAACGCCCTTGTAATTAGTGCTATTTCAGCAGATGACACCCGCGTTACCTTTAGTACTACTGTCACTTATGCTCCCGGTCTGGATTTCACCACTGCACTGGAATTTGATACTGACCTGATATACGTAGGATCAACGACCACCAGTATTCGCGCCATGATAGGCAGTAAGAACGACACGGGGAGGTCAATGAAGTTGCTGGATGCATCGACAAATCAGATTGCTATCATGTCAGATGATGGTGTTTTGCCGGACGAAATTGAGGGTGATGGAATATTCACTGGCGAATTTACCCTTTCGGCCAACACTGAAGACAGGTTGTGTTTTCGGGTTCAGGCAACCGATGCAACAGATTCAACCTACCTTTCGGAAAGCCAGTGCATTTGGGCACGCAATGCTTATTCTGAAACACAAATAGACGCTGCTGTTGCCCTTGCGGACGGGGTACAAGATGATGTCGAGGAATTACTTCAGCAAGGTATGGATCGTAACTCGGCAGCCGAGCAGGTTGTAGCCTTGCTGCAAAATAATGCTGACGTCAATGTGGCAGGAGCGACCCCGGAAGGCGGCATTTGGTGGGTAAGTCAAAATGGACTATTGGGGCTTTACCACAACCTTGAGTCTGACAGTAAAAGTGGAGCAAATCGAGGGGGAAGCGTTGCCAAGCCCCCTGTGGTAAACGCCCCTTTCATGCCGAATTATTACCGTGCTAACCCGCTGAATTTGAACACGGCTTACCTTAAACCCGAAAGACTGGCAAAAGCCCTTGCCGCCGTAGGAACTGAAAATCGAATATTGAGTACTCAGGCCCTGATCATCAGTCCCTTTATCAATAATCCCAACGTCAGTAGTGCAACCAACTTCTATACCAACGACGACTACTATCACACCTGGCAAAGTATCCAGTCAGCCCAATCCTGCCAACTTGCCGCCAGTACCGAAAGGATCAATAACGCCAGTATCAATATCAGTCTGGACAGTTTTAAGCAGCTCAGTCAGTACGGCTACATCCATATCTCTACCCACGGTGATAATTATTACAATGGCTTACTAAGTTTATGGCTGGATGAGTGGGGTCCCAGTGATTTTCTGAAAGGCTCCCTCTCGCAAGTGGCGCTTTATACAGGCATTGTGCTACCAAAAACCTGGTATGGCAGCTATGTGATCACTGGCTATGAAACTGACCTGCAAATGAAACGTCTGGCGATTGGCCCGGGCGGCTTGCTCACCTTGTTGCCGGACTTTTTCACACATTACCTGACCAGTCTGCCAAATAGTCTGGTGGTGTTATCATCCTGCCGCTCTTTATATAACCATTCACTCGCCAATGCGTTACTCGCCAAAGGCGCCGGCGCCATTTTGGGCTTTGATGACTATGTCCTTTCAAGTTATGCCCAAAACACAACCAACAGCGTTATAAGCGCGATGTTAAACAGCGATGTCAGCTTTTCTGAGGCCGTTCAGCAAACCGTAGCGACCTACGGCAGCAGTGATAACGGCCCTGATAACGCCTATTTGCAAACCGCAGGCGCACTAGATCTGCAACTGTCTGATGGCACCTTTAGTAATCTGGATTTTGAACTCGGCGAACTTGGTGTTTGGGCTACACAGGGAGATGGCCGGGTATTAACCCAGCTCGGCGCTACCCTGCCTTATGGAGGAAATTACAGCGCACTGGTATCAACTGGATTGGGGTACACCACAGATGCTGGTGAAATCTCTCAAAGTGCCTGCCTGGCAGCGTCTCGTACTCAGCTACAACTGAGCTGGAATCTGTTTTCTGAAGAATTTTTGGAATATTGTCATTCCGCCTACGACGATACGTTTAGTGTCAGCATGTGTGAATATAACACCAGCAATTGCCAGACATTTAGCACCTCAATCAGCGAACAATGCTCGGCAGCAGGCCTTACAACAGCGGACATCAGTTTTGATAAGGGCGACGTATATAGTACAGGCTGGCAGACGCAAACCCTGGATATCTCAACGCTTGCAGGCAAAAAGGTCACCCTTAGTATTGCCACGTCAGATGTGGGCGATAGCATTTATGATACAGCCGTCATGGTAGACGATATCAGTGTGGAATAACGTCTTCGTCCTCTGCTGGTTCAGAGTCATAGGATTGACCGGATGAGTACCGTTCATGCCCGCCAGTATTTCACCAACCACCTTCTATCTGTTGAATTCAGAGCACAATCCCTACCGACCGGAACTTATTATCATACACACTGGCTGCGCCTTATCTGACGCTTCTGTCCATGAGATAGTCCGGGCATTATCTGCACGGAATCTAAAGCATCGCTTTATCCCGGTAAAAAGTGTGTTTTCATCCCCCCATTGGTAACACGCCAGTTAACTTATCCTGCGATTAAACTGAACGTACCCGATAATTCGTGGTGGTGACTGCCGCCTTCTACACATGCAAACCAGCTACTTTATTCAGATAAGCAGACTGTCACCCTCTTTGAGTTGCCGGAAAAACTAACGTTAAGCTGCCAGTGATTTGAAATGTGGAACAGAATCCACAAACCAACTTCTAGACTTAAGCAGAACAAGCAACTGTCACTGGAGTAACTCAGATGCGATTGAATGGTAACCTGATATTTATGATGGCCAGCCTGGCTGCTCTCCCCATTACCCTGCAGGCGGCTGATCTGCATTCCTTGAATGTCGCCAAAATTCAGGGGGCTCCCACGCCTGAACAGCGTTACATTGTCGAATTTCGCCATACCCCAGGCTCAAACAATACGGAGGGGTATGATCATGCCAATACGCTCGCCCATTTAAAAGGAATGGGCGTTAAGGTTGAGCGCAGCTTTAACCCGCAGCATTGGGTTGCTGCCAGTATGAGCAAAACGCTGTTTAACAAACTTAAACAGGATCCAGCCGTCAAAATGATCGAGCCAGATCCCGTGCGCACACCACAGGCACAATCGACTCCCTACGGAATTAGCATGGTCCAGGCTAATCAACTAAGTCAACCCGACCTAAGTGCCCGCAAAGTCTGTATTATCGATACCGGTTATGACCTTGGTCATGCAGATTTACCCGACACCAACGATGATCTTAACGGTCAGGCCAACAATGGAGCGGTGGGTAATTGGTATGAAGATGGCCACGGGCACGGCACTCATGTCGCCGGGACAATCGCAGCGCTAGACAATAACGTCGGCGTTATCGGTGTCTATCCTGGTGTGGCCTTGTATATTGTCAAAATCTTTAACGATCAGGGAAACTGGACTTACGCATCCGATTTAATTGACGGCATCCAGCAATGCCAGGCAGCAGGTGCAAATGTTATCAGCATGAGTCTGGGCGGAAGTGGATCATCAAATGCCGAAAATAATGCCTTCGCCGCCGTATATGGTAGCGGCATTTTATCCGTTGCCGCAGCAGGCAACGCAGGTAACAGCAGCTATCTTTATCCAGCTTCGTATCCCAGTGTGGTGTCGGTTGCTGCGGTAACATCAAGTGGCAGTCGCGCTTCTTATTCCCAATACAATGATCAGGTAGAAATTGCCGCTCCTGGCAGTTCGGTTTACTCCACCTACAAAGACAATCAATACGCCACCATGAGCGGTACATCAATGGCAACACCTCATGTATCTGGTTCCGCCGCTTTACTATGGAGCTTTTTTCCAGGATGCAGCAATGATCAAATCCGCAATGCCCTTGACCAGACCGCCCAGGATAAAGGCGACTCTGGACTCGACCCGTATTACGGTTACGGCATAGTGAAGGTGGCTGACGGTTATGATTATCTCAACACCTATGGATGTGAAGGAAATACAGATAGCGGTGATTCAGGTAATGAGGACCCAGGTACTCCAGCGCCCGATCCGATTAGCGAAACCTTTGCTAATCTTTCAGCCAAACGCGGTCAATGGCTTAACTATGGCCTAACATTACCCGCTGGCGTTAGCTCGCTGACCATCAATATAGAGGGAGGACGTGGCGATGCCGACTTGTATGTCCGCTTTGGTAGCGCACCCGATGCTAACAACTTTGACTGCCGCCCTTTCCTAAACGGCAATGCTGAATCATGTACTTTCACCACCCCTGCCGAAGGAGACTGGTTTATCGGTATTCAGGCGTATCGAAGCTTCAGTAAACTGACGCTAAGCTATGAATATCAGTAGCGACATATGTGAAGAAACAGACGAATTTGACATGATTAAGAACTAAAAAAGGGCGCAACTGCGCCCTTTTTTATGGATGAGCTAACTGAACAGAGACTGCTCGGCGAGTTCGCCATATCAGCCCGCCGCAGGCTAACAGAAAAATTATGAATCCGGCTGGTGCAGATACGGCCTGGAGACTATTCACCGCCAGCGCTGTTTCATACTGGATCTGAAACAGAGTTGTACCTGCAGTCAGTCTATCCCCTTCACTCAACCAAATGGTGATGGAATCTGCCGTGAATTCAAATGTCACTGAAGATAATAGCGAAGACACTAATTGCAACGCACTTAGCACAGCGCCGTCAGAAAAGTCTAAGCCGGTTAAAATCAACTGATGCACATAGCTTTTATTACATATAACAATACCACAGTAATTGCTGATACCTTCTACCGATACCACCGTCAAAGTAATCAGCGAATCCGTGATATCCAGCAACATACTGCCCATATCACTCAGCATAAATTCGGCTCCACCAGACGCGCTCACAACCGCAGAATCACTGCCATAAAGGCCAGAACTACTGAGATCATCAATGCTGCCTAATGCACCGTAACTGCTATTGAACTGCGTCAGGCTGATAGTATCGCCAATCAAGGTTGCCGTCGCCTGCGCGCAATAAATCATGCCTGCCAAAATGCAAAACCACTTAACCATCCGGGTCATAACTGCTCCAATACCACTTATTACCACTGATCACAAATTATACAGAAAGGCCAGTGGGTTACGGAAGTGGATCAACAATATCCATACTCACAAAGTGGGAATTATAAATATCACGAATTGGCACTTTTTGTTTACAAAATGATCAACGAAATTATGGAGGGACAAACGAAAAAGGCCGAAACAGTGTTCCAGCCTTTGCGGTAAATGCTCAACTTGCGAGATTAAAAACGAATGGTCTCTACACAGATATTTTTGTGAGGAGCCTGCGACATATAATCCTTAACCATCTCTGTCACATCATATGCAACAGATTTTGAATTGGAAAAATCCAGGATAACTTTTGAATTTGCTGGAATTTCATTCAGCTTTTTCAGGATGCTCGCTTTATTAAAAAACGAAACTTCCTCTGCCATCACTATGTGATGGGTTTCCTGATGATTCGCATCCGTCACCGTGTCCTTAAAATGGAACGAGTTACGATAACTATGCTTAAGGGTAAAGAACACGCTTACGGCTAACCCCGCCACCACACCTGTGAGCAAATCCGTCACCAGCATGGCAATGATAGTGGTAGCGAAAGGCAAAAATTGTTCATAACCACAATGGAACATCTTGCTAAAAGTTGCAGGCTTTGCCAGTTTGTAACCGACGATAATCAATACTGCAGCCAGCGATGCCAGAGGGATCAGATTCAGCATACTGCCCACAGCGACTATGCTCACCAGCAAAATCAAGCCGTGAATAATGGTCGATAATTTAGACTTGGCTCCAAAAGCGATATTGGCTGAACTACGCACAATCACCTGAGTGATCGGCAAACCACCTATCAGACCCGAAACAATGTTGCCCAATCCCTGCGCTTGTAGCTCACGATTAGTGGGCGTGACATGCTTTTGCGGATCCATTTTATCCGTTGCTTCCACACTTAGCAGGGTTTCGATACTGGCGACGGCCGCCATTACCAGCGCCACGGATAGCACGTCCCATCCGAGCATACGGGAAAAATCTGGAAACGCCAATTCATTGGTCAGGCCGGCAAAACTGTCAATCACAGGCAACGACACCAATTGGTCAGCCGGTAACGGATTACCCGCCTGCACCAGCATCAATGAAATCACGATACCCAGAAGTACCACTACAATCGGCCCCTGAATCAATTCAAACAGCTTGTGCTGCTTGGTCAGGTATCTATCCCACACCACTAGCAAAGCAATAGACACCAAAGAAATCACCACAGCAGCGGGAGAAATTAAGCTTAGGGCTGACTGGATTGCAGTAAAAGTATTTTCGCCATTGACCTGAGCAAACGCCTCTTCACCCAGAAAATCAGCGTGATATCCGACTAAATAGGGAATTTGTTTCAGAACAATTAACAGTCCTATGCCCGTTAACATGCCCGTAATCACAGAGGTCGGGAAAAAGTAGGCCACAAAACCCGCTTTCATATATCCCAATGCAATCTGAAACACACCGGCTAACACCACAGCACATAAGAATGCCTCCCAACTGCCCAGAGTCGCGATAGCATCGAAGACGATGACGGCTAATCCGGCAGCAGGACCACTGACCCCTAAACGGGAACCACTGGCCATACCCACCACAATACCACCAACGATACCGGCGATAATGCCAGAAAACAGAGGCGCACCAGATGCCAGGGCAATTCCCAAACACAGCGGCAGCGCAACAAAGAACACCACCACACTGGCTGGAAAGTCATGCTTAAAATGTTTAAACGACAGATCAACCATTCACTTACTCCTGACCGGACGCCATTAACTGGCTCTCAGCATAGGCCTGCTCCATGGCAATAAACTCACCTTGCTGACTGTCAAAGCAATGAATCAGGCCCGTACCGATGTCGTAAACCCAACCATGCAGCTCAACCTGGCCGGTGGCCAATTTTGCTGCTACGGAAGGATGCGTGCGCAAATGCTGTAATTGCTGTAACACGTTTTCACGGGTTACTTCATCTAAATGCTCGGCCCCAACCTCGCCGTGTTTTTCACGAATAACTTCGGTGGCACAGCGACAATGCCCTAACCATTCTTTCACATGAGGTAAGCCAGACAGTTTTTCAGGTGCCAACGCCCCTTTCATCGCACCACAATCGGTGTGGCCACAAATAATGATGTGACGCACGCCAAGGGCAGCAACAGCAAACTCAATTGAAGCGGTCATACCGCCAGTCTGATTAGAGTGAGGAGGCACAATGTTGCCCGCATTTCGGCAGATAAACAGATCACCTGGTTCGGTTTGGGTAACCAAATTAGGGTCGATACGAGAGTCTGAACAGGTGATAAACAGCACTTCAGGATTTTGGCTGTTGGCGAGGCGCTTAAAGGTGGCTTTTTTGCCGGGAAAAACTTCGCGCTGAAACTTCGCTACACCAGAGATAACGTGGTCCATAATCACTAATTCCTTACACTTGAATGCTAAAAATAAACGCAGGTCTGAGAACCTTTACCTAGCGTTAAATCAGCTTCAACTGATAGATATATAGAAATATAGACAAAAAACTGATAGCAAAAAACTATTAAAATCAATATTTTAGTTTAAAAAAATGTTAATTAAAATTGGTTTATACGCCAAACGGCATGAGCTTATGGGCTGACAAATCGAAATCAGCATACAAAAAATTAACAACACCCGTATTAAATCTCATCGTTAACTCTTTCGAACGATGATTTTTTAAGCGAAAACAACACCTTGTTCAGATTGAATTCATAAAAAAAGGGAGCCTGAAGCTCCCGTTTTTTAGTTAAGATGTCATCCTCGCCATAATAAGCAGTTTAAAACTTAACCTTTATCTGGTCATGCACTCGTTAGAAATGATAAGTCGCTTTAATCCCAAATGTTCTTGGTGCTTTTAGCGCGGCATACACAGCGCTGCTACCAGGACGAGACTGCGCTGATGAAATCAGGGTTTCATCTGTCAGGTTATTCACGTACAGGGTCGTAGACCAGCCACCATTACCTTCCAGCGTCAGGGCTACATCGGTAGTACCAGCAGCATCCTGTTTTTGCTCATCGCGATAGCCAATGTCCACGTAACGACTGGACTCATAATGGTGCCACACTGCCGCGACCAGATACATGCCATCAAAATCAAAGGTATGCTCATAACCCAGGTTCAATGTCCACTCAGGGCTGTTGATGGCAGGTTTACCGGAACAATCAACCGTCAGGCTGGTACCATCGTCATTGGCCGTGGTATCACATTCAGTCACTGTAGTATCCGCACCAGCTCCATCGTAAACAAAAGTATCGTAAGTCCCTTTCAGATACTGAATATTGGTTTTCAGCACACCATCATCAAACAGCATGTACTGAATATCCACTTCTGCACCTTTCATCGTGGCTTCCCCGGCATTGCGGGTCATCGAACCAAAATTGCCTGATGGCAGGTAGCCCAGATAGCTAATTTGCTGGTCTTTATAATCCCAGTAAAAGGCCTCCAGGTTTAACTGCAGTTGGTTATTCAGGAAGCGGTTTTTGCTACCGATTACATACGATGTAATTTCTTCTGGCTCGAAAGTATTTTCTTCAGTATCCGCATAGAAACCGCCAGATTTGAAGCCGGTGGTAACATTAGCGTAGAGCATCGAATTTTCCGCAGCATCGTACTCTACGCCTACCCGATAAGAGGTATTACTGAAAGAGCGATCTCCGGTAGCCTGCACGTCCTCGGGTAAATGATCCAGGTCATAAAGGTCATAGTTATCCAGGGTCAGGCTGGCCTGACGTACCAGCATTGATTTATCTTCTTCGGTATACCGCAGGCCTGCGGTAACTCGGAACACATCAGTCACGTCGTAGGTTAGCTGTCCAAATACGGCTTTACTGTCGGTATCTAAGTCGGCGTACACAAACTCACCGGCAGGTCCCCAGGCAGCAGCTGCGAATGAGAAAGGTTCGGCCCACTGCGCCGCATGCTGATCTTCAGTGAAATAGTACAGACCTACTACATAACGTAGCGGCTGATCACCGGCAGAGGTAAAGCGCGCTTCCATCGACATTTGATCGGTATCTTCTTCGCTGATCACCGGGAAGCCAGGTAACGAGAAGGTCGCCTCTGGCTGAGTCGAGCGATAAGATGGGATCAGGGTCAGAGTACCGGAATCAAAGGTTGTAGTAATGGTGGCAGATACGCCCCAAAAATCGCTGTCCTGCTTGCCCGGGTATGATTCACCTTCATCGGCCGAATAGAAATTAAAGGTATCGTAGTTTTGATAGGTACTCACATAGCCAGGGCGGCTGGTGAAATATGACGTTGCCTGAGAGGACTCAAACGCCGCGATACTGCGGGCATCTTCCCCCCCAACGCGCGCATCCAGAGAAGGGGCACCATCAGCAATCAATACACTGCCCGGGCCTTTACCGCCCGCATGAAAATAGTCTGCACTGAGCAATACATCGGTATCTTCGGTAGGCTGAATATAATACTGCACCCGCAACGCCTTGCCGTCTTCATCATCATAGCCATCAGATAAATAGCCATCATGTTTCACCAGCTGACCAGCAATGCGTAACGCTGAGTTATCTGACGTTTCCAGATTTACCGCCCCCGTCAGTAACTTAGATGAGTAGTTGCCAATACCCAACGTCACATAGCCTTCGGTGTAACCGATTTGTGGCTTGCGGCTGATAACGTTGATGGCACCGCCCGTGGCGTTACGGCCATAGAGTGTACCCTGGGGGCCTTTCAGTACCTCCAGGCGCTCTAAATCGTAGAAAGAACCAATCACACTGGCTGGGCGGCCAATGTAGGTATTGTCGATGTTAAAGGCCACTGCATTTTCTGAAAACACATTGGTGCCCTGAGTACCCACCCCGCGGATATACAGGCTGTTGCCAGAGCCGCCGGTTTTGTTAATTTGCAGTGCGGGAACCAACTGAGTGAGCTGATCAGGTTGGGTGACAGCGCTACGCGCCAGTTGTTCGGTGGAAATAGCCGATACTGCCAGTGCCGCTTTTTGTACATTTTCAGTGCGGCGCTGCGAGGTAATTTCGATGACCTCCAGTCCTTCCGATTTGGCTGTGGCCTGAGTCGCATCGTCGGCTTGTGCATAAGCAAAGTTACAGCAACAGATAGCTGTTGCCAGGGCGCAATAGGTTAGTTTAGTGTTCACGTTATTTCCTCTGTGTCCTGCTAAAAACTCCCGAAGGGTTGCTGCCTCTGGCCGTGTAAACACTCTTGCACGGATGTGTTTTCCTGCCGACAACGCCCCCAACCAGACCGAAAAGAACAAACAAATTTATTACATCCCGGTCACATTAGCTTAAAAATTTACGTGAACCTGCTACCCAAAATGAAATCCGTTGTTTCAATACCCGGCATTTGTAAACCAGATGTAAAAACAACCAGCTATTCAATCCCCCAATAATTCATTGGCTACCGCCAGATATCGCCTGTCGCCGAGAGGGAGAAACGCCTTAGTTTGGTAAATCGATGTTCGCCAAACTCTGGCCCTGAAAAAATGAACCCTCCTGACTGATCCAAATGCGGCTATCCGGCGCCACACACACACCTTCCACCTGGGCAAAACCATCTAACTCATAACTGCTGAGCAACCGATACTGGCGATCAACTTTAGCGATAAATGGCGTTAATCCAATTAAGTGTGAGACTTTATAGCCCACCAGAATGAACACCCCATGTTTAGCATCATAGTCCCCTCCCGTCACGATTCCGGGCAACCCCTCGATATGAGCTACCGCAACCACGGTTTGTTTTGGCTGGGTTTTACTCAGCTCATACACATGAGCTATGCCCGACTTCCAGCTTTTTGAAAATAACACCAGCTTCTCGCCCGCACTGACCAGTGCCTCGGCATCATAATCGTGGGCCAAATAGAAGTTTTCGTCGATGGGATTATCCTGATAACTCACGATCAGTTTTCGCAATGGAGGCGCTGTCAGGTTGGTTTTATCCAATACCTGAACCTGAATCGTCTTGCGCTTACCATTGTTATTGCCGATATCACCGATATACAGGGCCTGCGCATCACCGGTAACCGATTCCCAATCCTTATTGCGTGCCGTTATGGTATCGGCTTTGACAATATTCCCCTGCGGATTGAGGCTGAATAACTCAGGCGTATTGCCTGAATCATTTAACGAATACAGCACACCCGCATCCGGGCAAAACAAACCAGAGCTTTCATCCAGTTGAGCAGGTAATGTGACCCGGCTGATCACCTTTATGCCGTTGTCTGGTCCCGACGCACTGCAGGATTGCAGCAACAGGCTCAGGCTAACGCCCAGTATCAAACACCCTTTTTTCACATCCGCTCCTTGAGCATGCACACTAATTGACCTGAGCCATGCTACGGGCTTTAATCTGCTGTGAATATGAAAATAAGATGAAAATCAGGATATTGGCGTTGCGACACCAGCCGACTACACGGCTCATGTGCGCGAATGAATAAGTTGAAGGAATGACAGAGCATTGGCCTGGCAGCCAACGCCCGCAAACACACAATTAATGAGGCTTCATTTCATCCAGAGGTTTACCGTTATGCAGGTAAGCCGGCGCCTCAATCAACACAAACACCAGTCGGCAAATTTGTGTCGCACTCGGATTGCGCCACAAATGGATAGTGCCACGCTGCACGATAATATCCCCGGCCTGCAAGCGCTTAACTACGCCATTATCCAGTTCCAGCTCGATTTCCCCTTCCATCACAATACCGTAATCTATGCTTTTGGTGCGGTGCATGGGAGACGACTGCCCCGGAAGCATGTCACATACCCGGATCACCGAGCCACCATTGAGGGTGGTACCTGTGGGGCGCTCGCGTCCATCTGTCTCATCGTTTAAATCGGCAGGTACAGTAGCCGTGGTCCACACTGTGACCATGGCCGCATCTTTGCTGGGCACCAGCTCTGGCTCAAAACTGTCATCGCTGCGGAAAATAGCAACACCGTCATCATCATGGCCTGTTACCACTCGGCGAACATTCTTAGTCATGTTTTCCTTCCTGTTCATGTTGGCGAAATACAATCACAAAACATCAGACTAAGACTCAGCAACAAAAAAGTAACATTTATTCTGACGATACAAACCATCCGTAAAACGGATAGCAACATTCAGCATTATCCTTGTCATGGATAACGTTCATATTTACACTTATTTTACAAATCACCAAAAAACGAACGTTAACAACAGAAAATAGCCTTTAAATTCATAAACTAATATGAACACACAGGTGCAGTCTATTCGACTTAAAAACAGAGAGTTACACCCACCATCAGCCGCAGTATTGGTGAACTAAATTGCTAAGCTCACACCAGAGTGTTAATTATTCTTAAAAATTATGTAGCGAGAAAATAAACATGCATCTGAACAGACTGGACTTAAATTTACTGGTAGTGCTGGATGCGCTGCTTACAGAAAAGAGCGTCACCCGCGCGGCCAATCAGGTACATTTAAGTCAGCCAGCCACCAGCGGCGCCCTGTCGAGATTGCGTGAATATTTTGGCGATGACTTGCTGGTGCGTGTGGGGGCCAAAATGGTATTAACCCCACTAGGGGAAAGTCTGGCCAAGCCAGTCAATAATATCCTGCTGCAAATTCAGGCCACGGTAGACAAGCGCCCCGAATTTGATGCCAAAGCCTCAGATCGCACCTTTAACTTCGTGCTATCGGATTACACTAATGCGGTGATGATCCCGGAGCTGTTGCGCAAAGCCAATCAGCTTGCACCGAGTATCAAGTTTGAATTCACCCAGCTTTACGACACCCCGGCGGAAGATTTGGAAAAGGGCAAAATTGACTTTTTGCTTCTGCCCCAGCACTCCCTGTCTGAAAGTCATCCCAGTTGTGTGCTGTTTGAAGAAGGCTTTGTCTGCGTTGGCGATATCAACAACCCGGCACTGCAGCAGCCGCTATCGGAAGATACCTTTTTAAACCTTGGCCATGTCTCTGTACGCTTCGGGGCCCAGCGTATGCCCAGCCTGGTAGAAACCCTGCTGCTTGAGAAAAACCTCAATGCCAGAGTAGAAGTCGTTACCACTTCCTTCAGCTCGGTGCCACAAGTACTGGTTGGCACAGAACGCATTGCCATTATGCATACGCGACTTGCCGCCAAATGGGCTGAATTCTTACCCCTGAAAGTCATGCCCATTCCCATTGATTTACCCAGAATGAAATGGGGCCTGCAGTGGCACCAGTACCGGGATCTTGACCCTGGTACCCAGTGGATGAAGCAGCTGATTCTGGATATTTCCAGCGAGATTTAACCGCCATCATGGCCTATCCAAACATTGGATAACGACCATTGGCACAACCAATTTTTGCAATTAAAACGCGCCCACTAGACTGCCCTGACACCCATTAACGGCGCGACAGTTTGGCGTTGCGCTTTGTCTGGCGGCTGTTTTAGGCCAGACTCAAAGGAGAATTATCATGTATCAGGACACCCCTTTTGATCGTCAGCAAGGTCAGCGTCTGGCTGGCAAAGTCGCCCTCGTTACCGGCATGGGCAGCGGTATAGGTAAAGGCTGTGCGATGATGTTTGCCCGTCAGGGTGCCACCGTTATTGGCTGCGATCTTAACGCGGAAGCTGCCGCGGCCACGCAGGCAGAACTTAAACAGGAAGGCCTGCATCTGGAGGTGGTCGCGCCGGTGGATTTAACAGATGAACAGCAGGTCAATCGGATGCTGGCAACCGTTAATAGCCAGCATGGCAAACTGGATATTCTGGTCAATGCCGCTGCGACCGCAGTATTCAAATGGATTGAAGACATGAGTTATGCCGACTGGCAACTGACCCTGCGCGCCGAACTCGACTCGGTGTTTTTGGTCTGTAAAGCCGCCTGGCCTTATCTAAAAGCCAGTGGCGCCGGTTCTATTGTTAACTTTGCCTCGGCCAACGCTTATGTGGCCCTAAACGGCTCCGCCGCCCTGGCCCACTGTGCCGGCAAAGGCGGCGTACTGGCCATGACCCGTCAGCTGGCAATGGAAGGCGGCCCTTTCGGCCTGCGCGCCAATACCATTTCGCCGGGCATGACAGTCACAGGCGCGACCGCTCCGGTGTTGGAAGAACCAGGCTTTATCGACAATGTGATGGCAAAGAACATGATCAAACGCCTCGGCCGTCCGGCGGATATTGCCTGGTGCGCGGTATATCTGGCCTCGGATGAATCCACCTATGTAACAGGCGCTGATTTCTCCGTCGATGCGGGTGCAATCGCCTGGTAACCGTTTCTGGTAATCGCGTCTGGTAACAGTGCCATAAGATGTCTTACGGGTCCTGAATTTGGCTCACCATCGCGAGCCAAATTTACCCGGCAGATAGCAAGCAATATCAGTATTTGCGCTACCGATAATCCTCATTCAAATAAGGGATTTTATCGACCACAACCAGGTTGATAACATCCTAAAAACAAATAAATAACATTCCGTATTTTTGATGACCTTAACCAATAAGCGTCCTGTAAAGCCCGGAATATAGCAGCGTTATTATCAAGCCTCTGCGAAAGCCCAATGGGGTGATGAGCAGCAACCTAAAGCAATAGGAAAATCATCATGTCACAACAATATGATGTCCTGGTAATGGGCGCCGGCCACAATGGTCTGGTAGCCGCAGCATACCTTGCCAAAGCGGGTAAGAAAGTCCTGGTATTAGAACGAAAAGGTTATCCAGGTGGCGGCGTTTCTACACGTGAGTTGAATACCCCAGGGTTCTGGCACGACGAACATTCCAGCGTGCACATCATGATCCAGGGTAACCCCATGATCACCAATGATGAACTGGGCTTATTCAGCCAATTCGGCTTTAAATACAATTATTCCGAAGTGCCTCACGCCACCATTTTCCCAGACCAGTCCACCCTGTTCACTTACAAAGACTTAGACAAAACCTGCGAATCCTTTGCCAAAGTATCGCCAAAAGATGCCCAGGCCTATCGCCGTTTTGTGAAAATGAGTGAGGCCATGGTGCCCATGATGCTCTCAGGCCTTTACTCGCCGCCCCCACCGCTGGGAGGTCTGGTCAATACCCTTGATCAGTCAGACGAAGGTCGGGTGATGTTGGATGTCATGCAACGTTCCAGCTTAGACATCGCCAACGAGTGGTTTGAAAACGATAAAATCAAAATCCACCTGATCCGTCTGGTCACCGAAAACCTGCAAATGCCCGATGAACTGGGCACAGGCATGGGCCTGGCCCTGATGCCTGGCATCATCCATAAATACGGTGTGTCCCAGCCGGTGGGCGGCAGCGGTAAACTCAGCGAAGCCCTGGTGCGCTGTATTGAACACCATGGCGGCGAAGTGCGCTGCAATGCTGAAGTCAAACGCATTATCGTCAATGGCGGCCGCACCTCTGGCGTAGAACTACAGGACGGCGAAATCCTCAGTGCCAAAGATGGTGTCATAGGGGCAATCCACCCCCACCGTTTACGTCAGTTTATTCAGGGTATCGACGAGCCAGTGTTAAAACGCGCCGAACGTACCGCCCTGGCGCCATTTAGTATTCTGGTGTCCCATTATGATCTGAATGAAAAAGCCACCTTCTACGCCGGTGAAGAAGTAGCCAAAGCCACCATGCTGGAAATGATGGCCAGCGACCGTTTAATCGACATGCTGGACGACTTCGATCAGTTACGCCGTGGCCGTATTACCGAGCGCCGCTTGCTGGCCGGTGGTGATGAAACCCATAACGATCCAACACGGGCCCCTGCAGGCAAAGGCATCTGGCACGGTATCAGCTTTGCTCCTTATGATCTGGAACAAGGTGGCCATGCCCGCTGGGATGAATATAAAGAAGAAGTAGGTGATATTAACCTCGAAGGCTACCGCAAATTTGCCTCTAACCTGACCAGCGATAACATCATCGCCCGTACGATCTGCTCACCTTTAGATTTAGAACGCTCTTCGCCTAACTCTATGGTGCGTGGCGACTTACACGGTGTTGCGCCTTATTTCTATCAGATGCTGGGCCATCGCCCTACCCCGGATCTGGGCCAGTTCAAGGTGCCAGGACTGGAGAATTTCTATCTGGTAGGGCCCTTTATGCACCCGGGTGGCGGTGTGTTTGGCGCCGGCCGCGCCACAGCCATGAAAATGTTTGAAGATCTGGGTATGGACTTCGATGCCCTGGTAGGCGAAAACCAAAAAGCCACAGGCAAGGTCACGTCAGCCCCCGCGATGAAGCGCCCAGCCACGAAAGACATGCGTATTATCAGCGCCGACAATGAAGAGCTGATGTCTGTCAGCGCCATTGAACGCAGCGGTAACGACCTGCTGATCAAAGGCAAATCTTTCGGCACTATGCCGATGACAGCCAGGCTGAGCCCTGCGGAACTGCGCAAAGGCATCAAGATGCTGAATCCGAAAATGCTCGGCTTTATGGTCACTATGCCGTTTCGTAAATCAGAGGACGAATAGTCATGGCTGCCTACCCTACCCATTCTGGTCGCGTGGCGATCATTACCGGTGCGGCAGGCGGCTTAGGCCGTCATTTCGCCCCGGCCTTAGCCGCAGCGGGTTGTGATATTGCCATTGCCGATCTGGCCCCGGCCGATGAAGTGGTGGCCCAGGTTGAAGCCCTGGGGCGTCGCGCCTACAGCGAGATTTGCGATTTGTCGGATGCCGAACAGGTCACAGGCTTTGCCAACCGGGTATTAGCACACTTTGGCCGCTGCGATATTCTGGTCAATAACGCTGCCTTTATGCCGCTGATCCCATTAAGTGAACTGAGTCTGGCGCAGTTTCGCAAATTCGAAGCCATCAATGTCGAAGCACCGCTGCTGCTGGCACAAGCCCTGGCCCCTAGCATGCTTAAACATGGCTATGGCCGTATCGTACAGATCACCTCAAGCACAGTGGGCAGTCCGATGCCTGGCTTTTTGTCTTACGTCACCACCAAAATGGCGGGCATCGGCCTGGTGCGCGCCTTGGCCGCCGAGCTGAGTGACAAAGGCATTATGGTCAATGGACTGTCCCCCGGCTTAACCAAAACCGCTGAGTCAGAAAAGAACCTGCCGCCGGCACTGTTTGAGGCGGTAAAAGGCAAGCAACTGATTAAACGCACCGAAGTGCCCACAGATCTCTGTGGTGCCCTGCTGTTTTTAACCTCAGAAAGCTGCAACTTTATCACAGGTCAGAACCTCAACTGTGACGGTGGGCACCTGTTCTAACCCTGCAATCGGGCCGCTATTCAGCGGCTCTTTTTTATCTCGGTAAAATCCGGCCCCTTGTTCACCGCAGGCATTAATAGCCTTACAACTCTGTATTTCCTCCATCGTCCACCCCGACACTTGAAGACCCGCCTCAAAAAACCACCAATTAGTATTACAATAACACCATAAATTGTTAGTATAAGGTTAATAGCGTATTTCTTATCTGATTAACCCGGAGTAAAGATAGATGTTGAAGCGGACCTTAGCCTTACTTGTGGCGTCGGCCAGTTTTTCGGCGTTGGCAACCAACCCTGCGATTACCGATACCTTTACTGCAGATCCTGCGCCCCTCGTGGTCGGTGATACTGTGTATGCTTATGTGGGACACGATCAGGCCAAGCCTGACGAGGGCTACACCATGCACGAGTGGCTGCTGTATTCGTCCAAAGATATGGTGAACTGGACATCGTTAGGCTCACCATTTAAACCCACTGACTTTAGCTGGTCATCCGGTTCGGCCTGGGCCGGGCATGTGATTGAAAAAGGCGGTAAGTATTACTGGTACACCACCAGTGATCATAAAAGCATTCATGGCAAAGCCATAGGCGTTGCTGTGGCCGACGCCCCCGAAGGGCCGTTTAAAGATGCCCGCGGCTCTGCGCTTATCACCAATGATATGACCAAGGCCACCGACATCAGCTGGGATGATATCGATCCTGCCGCCTACATAGATGACGACGGTCAGGCCTGGCTGTTTTGGGGCAATCAGAAAGCCTATTTTGCTAAATTAAAACCCAACATGATTGAGTTAGACGGGCCGATTCAGGTCATCCCCGATGCACAGGTCAAAGGTTACACCGAAGCGCCCTGGGTGCATAAACGTGGTGATCTGTATTACCTCAGCTATGCCACCGGCTTCCCGGAAAAAACCGCCTATGCCACCGCCACCAGCATTGAAGGCCCCTGGACCTTCCGCGGGTTACTGGCCGAAGGTGCCGCCAACAGCAACACCATTCACCAGGGCATTGTCGATTTCAAAGGTAAGACTTACTTTTTCTACCACACCGGCATGATGCAGTATCCGGAAATAGGTGGCAGTTTCCGCCGCTCTATGGCCATTGATTACCTGTATTACAATGCCGATGGCAGCATCAAAAAAGTCGAGCAGACCTCAGAAGGCGTTGCGCCAGCTAGGTAACGTCAGGACACAAAAAAGCCGCATTCACTGCGGCTTTTTCTTAACCTAATGTTTAGCTTCAAACAAAACTGAAACCAATATTGGCGACTTAAATCGGCGCCAGTAGGCCCGTCATGGTCAGAGCCATGATCTGCACATGCTCTTCTTTGGGTCCGCCGGATTTTTCGATTTCACCCAAACGTAGCGAGTTTGCCACTATCATCCGGCAGCGCTCCCAGCGGCGATGTTGAAAACGTTCAAAAATGTCTGTCACCGCCCCGCCTTTGGCCACTTCATCGGCCAACACCACCGCATCTTCATGGCCCATACCTGCACCTGACGCCAGGTGTGGCGTGGTGGCATGCACGGCATCACCAATCAGCAGCACCCGGCCTTTGTACCAGTTGCGCGGCATGATCATGCCTTCTAACGGCCGATACAAAATCTGGCTTTGAGGATTAAGATGCTGTTTGACCTTCTCTGCCACAGGCGCAGTAAATGGCTCAAGCAGCTTGCGCAGATACTCCAGTTCCTGCTCTGCCGGGATGCGGTCTTTGTTCGGGCGCAGTTCGGTGTAATTTAAATACATTGCATCGGCCGATACCGGGGTAAAGCCAAGCTTACCAGTCGCGCCAAAAAACAGCGCCGGACGTTCCAGCCCAAAGCGCGGCACCACGGCTCGCCACACGCCCTGACCGGTATACTGAGGGGTGGGTGCATCCGGAAACAAAGTCTGACGCACTTTAGAAAACACCCCATCTGCCGCCACAACAAAATCGTAGTCTTCCTGGCTGCCGTTGGTCAGGCTGACCCGCACTCTGTCGCCCAAATCGGCAATGTCATTAAAGGTATGGCCAAGAATGACATTCACCCCCACCTCCTGGGTATGACGGGCCAGAATTTTGGCCAGCACCGGCCGCATAATGCCACCACCACCGACGACACTGGAACCCGGCACGGCAGGTGTTTTGATTTGATTAATGAAATCGCCATTGCCATTGAACATATCAACGTTAGCCGCAATAGCGCCATGCTGCTTAAATTCATCCAGAATACCGATTTGTTCTATCGCCCGCAGCGACGGACCGCTCACAGTAATCCCGGCACCATCGGTACGCCAGTTAGGATCAATTTCCAGCAAGCTGACATCCAGCCCCTGACGTTGAAGAAGAATCGCTGCCGACATGCCGGAAAACCCGCCGCCGATGATCAGAACTTTTTGCATAGGCGTTGTCATACACTTTGCTCGCTGTTGATATCTAAATAGATCTGTCCCTGAGCGTCACAACTCACCAAAACCGGCTGTAACTGCTCGCCAATACAGGGGCCTCTTACACATAACCCCGACTCAATCTCGAATAACGCACCATGGGACCCACATACAATGTGCTGGCCATCGCCCGTTAAAAACTGGTGCTGACGCCAGGCCATGCTGGCGCCTTCATAGCCCCGATGGGGGCAGGAATTACTGTAAGCGACGCACTGATGCTCCCCCGTACGCACAACAAAAATGCTGTGCCTACCTTGCTCATGAGGGTCGTATCCACGACTGGCACCAATACCTATCTCTCCCAGCCGCCCCAGCAATATCCTGCGTTGACTCAATGAGGATCCCCGCCCGGCATCCATTTGGGTACCAGGGTAAAGTTGAATAGCTGCGAGGCATCCGCCGAGGCATCGCAGGCCCTTGGCTGCCAGGCATCGTCGTGCAAATCCATATCGGCGTCGTATTCCACATGCACGCCCATCGGGCTATTGAAATACCAGAACCAGTTAGAGCCAAAGATATGTCGGCCCGGTCCCCAGAAAGATTCGTAACCTTTATCGACAAAGGCTTTACCCGCCTGCATCAGCTCGGTGGGTCCGCCCAGGTGGAAGGTAAAATGCTCCACCCCTAGCATGTGTTCAGGGGTTTCAATGAAAAACAGGGTATGGTGATCGTGGGTGCCTGCCGGGCGCATAAAAGGCCCTAAATTGGTAAAGCGATCCACGACGCTAAAACCAATGCGTGCGTAAAAGGCTTCAGTTCGCGCCTTGTCCGGTACGAAATAGACCACATGAGATAAACTGCGCGGAACAATTTTCGGGTCAATAATGCCGCCTAATACATTCACGCCGCGGCCGTTATCCCCGGGGGCATTGATCTTCTCAGCAGGTAAATTGACCGGCTCACGCACCGTCAGCTGAAACCCCAGCACAAAGCCATTGGGGTCGGTGACTTCAAGTGAACCATCAGCCAGTTCAATCACTTCAAAATCGGGTGTGAGTTCCGCTTTGATGGCTACCAGGGTATCACGGTCGCCAACCCCGTAAACGGTTTTACGGATCATGCTGGCCGTGGGTAAAGGCGCAGGCAGGCTGCTGTCGTCTCTGGCTTTAATCACCACACTGGTACCATCTAAGCCTTTAAACTCGCCGCCGGCTTCGCTAACATTGTGCGGTATCAAGCCATAATCGGTCAGATACTGGCAGCATTGGGCCACATCATCGACACCGAAAACCAGGCTATCCAGTCCTACTATATTCATTATCCCCTCTCTTTACTGGGTCTTTACTTTCTGAACTCAGTCTAAAGAGGGCGATCACCGCGGACAAATTTGTTATACAAATTTTTAACATCTGCCCGACAGATTAAATGGATTTAACTTATTAAATATCAATACGTTATTGTTTTCATATGACAAAATACACAGGTATGCAGCACATAAAAAATTGATATAACGCAAGCCATCTGGATTGAAACTGCGGATAGTGCCTAAACAAATATGCGTCAGTAAAATCGATAATCAGGAGAGAAACTGTAGTAACTTAGCACGTTAAGACAGGACGCCAGCGGCCAGTAAAAGCAGAATAGCCATACCTTGAATAACAGATGTCACCCATGACCCAGCCAAGCGATATTCAGACAGCCACTCCTCATCACTATCATCCGCGCATTCAGCGGGTCTGTGATTATGTGCAGCAGCATCTGAATGACGAGATCAGTCTGGATACCCTGAGTGATCTGGCGGCCTTTTCTAAGTATCACTTTCACCGTGTGTTTTCAGCGCAGGTTGGCGTCAGTATTAGCCAGTATGTGCTGCTGTGCCGGTTGAAGCGGGCGTCGTTTCGCTTAGCGTTTGAACATCAAAAACGCATTATTGATATTGCCTTTGAAGCAGGGTTTGAACGCCCAGAAGCCTTTAGTAAGGCCTTCAAACGCACCTTTGGGCAATCGCCATCTGAGTTCAGGGAACGTCCGCAATGGCCACAATGGCACGCGCGGTTTGAGTTTGACGTACCGACTTATGGACAACAGCAAATGCAGGTAACCATTGTTAACTTCCTCACCACCAAAGTGGCAAAACTGGAACATCTTGGCCCACCAGAAAATGTGCTTGCCACCGCGGGCCGTTTTATTGCCTGGCGCAAAACTACGGGGTTATCGCCGGTGAAAACCTCTAATACCTATGGCATTCCTTACAGCGACCCCAATACCACGCCACCCGAACAGTTTCGCTGGGACGTGTGCGGCAGTATTGACCAGGACGTTCCCGCCAATGAATTTGGCGTGGTCACAGGCATGATCCCCGGCGGCAGGTGTGCGCGCATCCGCCATTTGGGCAGCCATGATAGTCTCGATGACAGCATTTATTACGTGTATCGCCAATGGCTGCCACAAAGCGGTGAAAACCTGCGGGATTTCCCCTGCTTTTTCCATTACGTGAATTTGATCCACGAAGTAGATGAGTGTGATTTGATTACCGATGTTTATGTACCGCTGCTTTAGCCGCCAGCTAAAATACAAAAGCCGCCTCTTTGAAGGCGGCTTTTTGCATGAATAGATCATCTAAGTGTTGCGTAGACAGGACTGCGGGCATCCGTTCCCCACTGTATCTTTCGGCAAAGAAACTGAAAATCCGAGCGTAGACGGCACCTTCCCAGGTGCCCAATGCTATGCTGAAGAAAATGCGTAGCAACGAGTTACAGACAGCTGCCAGAGAACGACTTTTACGCGCCTGAAAAAAGGCGATATGAAAGTACAGCACACGAGAAATAAACCTACCCGAACAAAGTCATTCAATCAAGATGCTGCGGTGAAATTATAGACAGTTATTACCGGGAAACCTGCTTTTTTCTTCGCTGTACAGATTCGGTTCAGGTTTCTGCGCTTTACTCCCTGCTGACGTTGAAAATGTGCGACTATGCGGCCAGTTGCAGCCACATTAACGTGGCTCCATCACCATAGCTGGAACACACAGGCTGTTTGGGCAAAGCGACAAGGCCCTGCTTTTGCCAAAATGACAGTGAATCTTGTACCGCGACCAAACGGATTTGAGTAAATGTATGCTGACGAGCCAGTTCACATAACTGCACGATCATAGTTGTGCCAAGCCCTTCTCCATGGGCTTTTACAGAAATCGCTAAATCATGCAAAAACAGTATGCTGCCTTTTGAATCTGGTGGTAATGGGGAAAACAGTTTTGGAGGCTCATCACTGTTCCAGGCATGTGCCAGCAAATAGCCTAACACCTGCCCATCTTCAAGATAGACAAAACAGCACTCGGGTGACTGCTGCCACTTGCTTTGCAGTACCTCCACGGTCTCGGGTTCAACGTCCTGATACACTTCCGCCTGTATCCACAAAATCTCTGGCCAAAGGTCTGCCTGAATAGATTTGATTGCCATAGTTACTGCCTGGTTTACTGCACGCCACTGTCTTTAGAAGAGACGGACTGGATAACACAACATTGACGAAAACGAAGAGACTACCGATAAACACAAAAAGGCCGCAACAAATGCGGCATTTTATTTTATCGTTCAAAACGACCAGGTTAAATTCGTTACGGATTACCCTACACTTTGCGGTAAAGCATCAACGCATTATGTGTAGGGTCACCCGCCTGATACAGTTTTCTACCATCAGAGCGGAAGCCACATGCTTGAAGTAACGAATCTAACTGCGCCAAAGAATAAAAATGTCGTCGTTCAGCCTGATTATATTGCCAACTTTCCATGGTCCCAAGATTAAACACATCATGGGCCAGTCCCACCATATGCTGCATTTTAGCATCGACCACATTATGGTCACGTACAACCAAATAGCCTCCATCTCGCATCACATCACGAATTCCTGTGATAAATTCCTGGCGCAATGGTATGGGACAGTGATGAAAACCGATATACAAAGTCACTAATTCAAGTGACTGCCGAGCAATCCCTGACATGACTGGTTGATAGTCATTCAGCAAAATATCCTGACCCGCCTTTAGCATCTGACCTCGGTCAATCATATCCACAGGCGAATAGGTCGCAGGCTTTTCGGCTATAAAGAACCTGTCGCCTTCTATCTGCAACTGTTCTTCTAATGTATCCAGGTAACGTCCGGTAGTACCAAGTTCGAGATAGCCGTTAAACTGACGTTTATCACCAAGAAGTTCAGAGGTTTGTGCTGCAATCAAATCTTTTTGCTTAGTAAGTGCAGGCAAAGCATAACGAAGGGAAGCGAAGGTGGGACTAATCAGATCGAGCCGCGATTGTACGTGTTGATAGATCGCATTATCAGACGTTTTGAGCACACTGACCGATTCGATAAGTTCATGAAAAGCCTGTTCCGGAAACAGGTGAAAAACATTCACCAGAAAGTCATAAAACTCGCTACGTAAATTAGCATCGCCGTAAATGTAGCGAAAGTTGCCCGGAATCTCGTTTACCGAAGAAGCGGCAAACACCTTAAAAAGAGGCAACAATGCTGGCAACCCTGCCATTCCCTGAAGTATACGGCGTCTATCCATATCTCGATTCCTTGCTTGCTATATAGTCAAACACTACGGCACTATAGCAAACAAAGATAGACAATAATGCAAAAAAGAACGGACTCTACATGCGTAAATTTTCTCTCAAAAAATGGGGGAGAAACCTGGCTATATTTTTTGGCCTATTTATCCTCATTAATGTGATTGTCACCACTATCGTGATAAAAAACGCCCGTAATACTGGCGTATACACAGCTACAGATCCACTCATCGTGAATGACATTACCGGCCTAAATCCAATTGCGGTTGGTAAGGTGGTAACACCGCATCATTTGGATGATATTGTTTCGGCAATTATGGCGACACATGGACCTATCTCTATTGGTGGCGGAAGGTTTAGCCAGGGTGGGCAAACCGCCTACCCTGACAGCCTGCATTTTGATATGCGCACCTTCAATCAAGTGGTTAACTTCGACCAGACAAATAAACTCATTACGGTACAAAGCGGTATTACCTGGCGCGATATACAGGAATATATAGATCCCTATAACCTGTCAGTTAAAATCATGCAGACCTACGCCAATTTTACTGTGGGTGGCTCTCTGAGTGTGAACGTTCACGGCCGCTACATAGGTGAAGGGCCTCTGGTGAGATCCGTGCACGGACTAAAATTAGTGCTGGCAAATGGCGATGTTGTGACAGCAACCCCAGAACAAAACGCAGATTTATTCTACGGTGTAATCGGTGGCTATGGCGGTTTGGCAGTAATTGCTGAAGCAACCTTAGAGTTAACCGACAATGTTAAAGTTGAACGCCAGACCTCAACTATGGCTCTTGCGGATTATCAGGGCTTTTTCCGACAATCTATTCGTGATAATCCCGGGGTCATCTTCCACAACGCAGATATTTATCCCCCGGATTACACCCAGGTACGTAATGTAAGTTGGCTGCAAACGGACAAGCCACTGACCGAACCTACGCGACTTATTCCCAAAGATAAAGATTACGGCTGGCAGGCTGACATTGTCGATCTGGTGGCAGGATCAGGGACAGGGAAATGGGCCAGACAGCATTTAATTGATCCTTACATCTACTCCAGTGATGCAGTGTACTGGCGCAACTACGAAGCCAGTTATGACGTTAGAGAACTGGAACCAGATGATCGTGCTGATTACACCTACGCTTTACGCGAATATTTTGTTCCGGTATCCCATTTTGATGCTTTTGCCGAGCGGATGAAAACCATTTTTCAGGCGCACAATGCCAACATCATTAATGTTTCCATTCGTCATGCATTACCCGATTCTGGCACCTTACTGGCGTGGGCAAAAGAAGAGGTTTTCGCTTTTGTGGTCTATTACCGACAGGGCACAGATGTAGCCGATATACGTAAAGTTAAGGCTTGGAGTAAGGCCATGATTGACGCCACGATAGCTGAAGGTGGTACCTACTATTTACCTTATCAAATATTTGCCAGTAGCGAGCAATTTAAGCAGGGATATCCGCGAGCCGCTGAGTATTTCGCCCTGAAAGACAAAATAGATCCTAATAACCGTTTTCGTAATCGTTTGTGGCAAACCCACTACCCAAAAAATGCACCAGCCTTCCAGCCAGAGAAAAACAGCATTGCCCAGTATTTTCGTGATGAAGGGCAAACCTTACTGACAGTCCCCGAATGGTATCTGGTGTTTAACCCTAAAGAATATGCCGACTTTCTGGCCGCCGGGCACAGCCCCAGCGAGTTTCCCTTTTTCGCCAGCATAGACGAATACTGGCACCTGTATGATAAGGTCACCGAACTTGCTGCTGGTCGTTATCCAAAGAACGATGAATACCTCACAATGCTCAATGTTATCGGTATCTCCACCACTGTTGAATACCTCTACAAAGGCGCATATGAGGCGAGCATAGGTCGATTTACCCAATGGACAGCTAATGCTGCAACGCCAGAGGATGACCTCATTGCTGAGGCTCAACGAGCTTACAGTGAACTGATTTATACCAAAGCCTGGTATGAATTCGACTTTGCTGGATGGATCGGCAAAATCTGGTCTCAGCCTGATTTTTTCGGCCCTAACTTTATCCGTAAACTGGAGCGTAAGCTCTTCTTCAGCCTGGAGTATGGCTTCAAAGAACTCTACGCAACCGTGATCAAATTCGCGGCTAAATCTACCTATGATGAAAGTGACGGTAATATCTATCTGGTTGCAACCAGCAGTCAGCCTGTAACCGACGACCAGATATCGCCAGGGAAAATTCTCGCGACTGAAGGCAATCAATATTTATTAGCCGTCCCTCGCTGGGGTGGCTTTACTCAATTAATTCCCAAACTTGCTCGCCAGGGAATGACATTTAATGATATTTCCGGCAATCAGCAGATAGCCTTGTCGTTTCTGGTGAATCAGGGCAAAGCGCTCAACACTTTACCCGGTAAATATTTATTTGATTCAGTGGTGGTATCGGACCCACAGCAAAAACGAATTGTAGCTATGACACAGGTAAGTGAACTTCCGAAAGTTTTGGCAAGGCTCGAAGACATGGGGATCGCACTGGAACATATTTACGACTATTAAGACATTACGCTTAATATCGTTTGCAACACGCAAAATAAAAAGGGCAGTCACACTGCCCTTTTTACAATGAGAAAACCCGCTCAGATTAAGGGTTTTTCACCACATCCACGAAGTAATGTTCTTCGCCATTGATGGTTTCACGCACCAGGCCATGTACATCACTTTCCAGCCCCGGGAAGCGGGCGTTAAATTCACGCACGAATTTCAGGTAGTTCACGATCGTGGCATTGTAACGCTCACCTGGGATCAACAGAGGAATACCCGGAGGATATGGTGTCACCAGCATGGCGGTAATACGCCCTTCCAGCTCGTCGATAGGCACACGCTCTACGTTACGGTGGGCCATATGTGACCAGGCTTCTGCCGGCGGCATGGCGGGAATAAAGTCAGACAGATACATGTCTTTGGTAATGCGCGCCACATCAAACTCACGGTACACCTGATGAATTTGGGTACAGAGGTCTTTTAAGCCCATACGCTCATATTTTGGCTGCGCCGCCGCAAACTCTGGCATTACCCGCCATACGGGCAGGTTCTGATCATAGTCATCTTTAAACTGCTGTAACTCAGTCACCAGTGAGTTCCAACGGCCTTTGGTAATACCGATGGTGAACATAATAAAGAAGGAGTACAACCCCGTCTTTTCAATGATGATGTTATGTTCGGCCAAATAACGGCTGACAATCACGGCCGGAATACCGGTTTCATCAAAGCGACCGTTTAAATCCAGTCCCGGAGTGATGATGGTCGCTTTAATCGGATCGAGCATGTTAAAGCCGGTTTCGATTTGACCAAAGCCATGCCAGTCGTCGGTGTCTTTGATCACCCAGTCTTGCTGCACAGCGACATTTTCTTCTGGCAGGGTGTCTGGTCCCCAGACTTTAAACCACCAGTCTTCGCCAAATTCTTCATCTACCTGACGCATGGCATGACGAAAATCAATGGCTTCTGCCAGCGACTCTTCTACCAGGGTGCGCCCTCCCGGTGGCTCCATCATCGCCGCCGTGACATCGCACGAGGCAATAATGGCGTATTGCGGACTGGTGGACGCATGCATCAAATAAGATTCATTAAAGCGGAAACGATCAAGCTTACGCTTGTTGCTGTCCTGCACCAGAATTTGCGACGCCTGAGATAACCCCGCTAACAATTTGTGCGTCGACTGAGTAGCAAAGACCAGAGTGTTTTCGCTGCGCTCACGCTCCGCAGAAATCGCATGCATGTTCTGATAAAACTCATGGAAGGTTGCATGGGGCAACCAGGCTTCATCAAAATGCAGCGTATCAATACTTTCGCCCAACACCTGTTTGATTTCCTCAACGTTATACACGATACCGTCGTAGGTACTTTGGGTCAGCGTCAGAATACGCGGCTTTTTGTTGGCCGCATTACGGGCAAAAGGGTTGGCTGCAATTTTGGCCGCGATGGCTTCAGGGTCAAATTCACTTTTTGGAATGGGCCCGATAATGCCGTAGTTATTGCGGGTCGGCATCAAAAATACCGGGATCGCGCCGGTCATGATAATGGCGTGCAATACGGATTTATGGCAGTTACGGTCAACCACAACGATATCCCCCGGGGCGACTGTACTGTGCCACACAACTTTGTTCGAGGTAGACGTACCATTGGTCACAAAAAACAAATGGTCACAGCCAAAAATGCGTGCGGCATTTTGTTCACTGTCTGCCACCGGGCCAGTGTGATCCAGCAACTGGCCCAGTTCTTCCACCGAATTACACACGTCAGCACGCAACATGTTTTCACCAAAAAACTGATGGAACATCTGACCAACCGGACTTTTCAGAAAGGCAACACCACCAGAGTGACCCGGGCAGTGCCAGGAGTAAGAACCATCATTGGCATACTCCATCAGGGCTTTGAAAAACGGCGGTGCCAGCTCGCGCATATACTTGCGTGCTTCGCGAATAATATAGCGGGCAACAAACTCTGGCGTGTCTTCAAACATGTTAATAAAGCCATGCAATTCACGCAGAATATCATTGGAGAAATGGCGCGCGGTTTTGGTTTCGCCATATAAAAAGATCGGCACACGTGCATTATGACGACGCACTTCACGGATGAAGTTTTTAATCGCGGTCAGGGCGTTGGCAACCGTCTGGTCGCTCCCCGTCAGGAATTCTTCATCGTCAATCGAAACGATAAAGCAAGATGCCCGGCTGGCCTGCTGAGCAAAGGAAGTTAAGTCGCCATAGCTGGTAAAGCCGACAACCTCCATCCCTTCGTGGTCTATGGCATTAGCCAATTCACGAATAGCGGAACCAGAAATGTTTTCGGAACGAAAATCTTCGTCAATGATAATGACAGGAAAGCGGAAGTTCATCAGTAAACCCAATAGTTGATGTGTTAACGCATTAATGCCGAAAGTGTTGGGTTGAAACAGGCCGAACGCCTTGGGCGGCGCAGTTTCTCACCAGATGCGGGATCTGCATAGACCCACGCGAAAATAAATTTCACTAAGCATAGGCGACTTTAGTTCAGGATTGAAAGTTGGCCGCCTTCGAGAAAATAAGAATGCTGCTCTCAACTGATATATTACTGACGAGCCAACACAATATTCAGTCCATAGTCCCAACCTAACGATAAGTTGTTACATCATCAAGAAAAACAGAATTAAAAAAGCCGCGCTTTCGCCACAAAGCACGGCTTTTGTATTTAACTGTTTAGCTTTTACGACAAAGCCCTTAGTTCGGCTCTTCCACAAACTCAATCAGGTTACCGGCGCAATCGCGTAAAAAGCAGCCTTTGCCGAATTTTTCCCGCACCACAAAGGCTACGTCCGCACCCTTGGCTTCAACCACAGCTAAGAACGCATCCAGGTCTGCGACCCGAAACGCCACATGCTTATTGCCGTGGGTTTTCACGTCTGATGGCGGATGCCGTCTTTCCTCGGGCAAAGCTGCCGCCCCCTGCACTTCGAAGATCTCAAAGCGCAGCGGACCGCGTTTGATCATGGCCACGTCGGCATTGGCAGCATCAATATGAAACCGCCGCTCCAGCTCAAAGCCTAACACCCGACCATACCATTCAATGGCCGCATCCAGGCTGGGCACACTGACGCCACCATGATGAAAACTAAATTCTGGTGTCGTCAGGCTCGGATCGGACGTTGTCATATTTACTCCATTTCAGCAAAGGTGGCGGCGCACCAGTCGGCAATATAATCACGCATTACGGTACCATTGTCGGCGCCACAATGCTCAATCTCAAAGTCCTGCTCGGTGAAAATACGCAGATGCCGCTTGCTGGCATTCACCGCCTGCTCGTAACTGCGCTGGGCATTGGCTACCGGGATCTGACGGTCGCCTGCGCCATGAGTGACCAGAAACGGCATTTTCAGCTTTTCGATTTGACCATCCAGCGTCACCTTGGGCATCGCCGCCATAAAGTCATCCAGATTGTCGTGTCCCCAAACCCACAGCACATGGTCCCAGTAATGGGGCACCGGGTTTTCACCTTCGCGCTCCATCCGCTCTTTCTGACGCTGGCCCCACATATGGTTTGCGCCCATCACAGCACATAAGGCAAAACGCGGCTCGTTGGCCGCCGCACGCGGTGCGTAATAGCCCCCTAACGACAAACCAAACATGCCAATTTTATTTGCATCCACATCAGCACGGCTAGCCAGATATTCCCATGCCGGAGTCGCCCAGCGCTCGGTATCGTAAACTGCGGTCAGGCCGCGTTTACGCAGGGCTTCGCCGGTACCGGGCTGATCCACAAACAGGGTATTGATGCCGCGGCGCAGGTTTTCGATGCCGTGCCCCGCCATCATCACCTGCTCTTTCATCGAATCCAGGCCGTTACAGGACACCAGAGCCGGACGCTTAATACCGCTGCCATCATGCACAAAAATCGCCGGGTACGAAGTGCCTTCATAGGGAATTTCGACAAAATCCACATGCAGGCCGCTGCATTCTACATACTTACGGTATAAGGCTAAGCCCTTATCATAGGCTTCCCAGCGCGGCGCATAATCGCGGGACTGCATACGCTCAGCCGACAGATAATAACCACAGGCGCGGCCATACTTAGTGCCAGCAGATAACAGATAACCTTGCGCTTCATCGGCTTCGGCATTTTTGGTTACCTGATCGGCGACCGCAATCCAGCTATCAAACAATGTGGCCGTGCCAGCATCTTCCCCGGCGGCAGCGGCTTCAATGATGGGGCGACAGGCAACGTCCACCTCACCATGGTTACCGCCACACACCAGGGCAAGATTGACCTGCAAATTCCACACATAGTTACCTTTGAAAGGTTCAAACATACTGTTCTCCTATTCGGCGGTCCAGCCGCCATCAACAACCAAACTGGTGCCCGTCACCAATGCCGACGCATCGCTGGCCAAATATGCCGCCGCGCCCATCAGGTCCTGGACCTGACCAAGACGACCCAGTTTGATTTTGGTTAATACGGACGCCAGAAACGCCTCGTCCTCGAAAAAGGGCTGGGTTAATGGCGTTTCGATAAAGGTAGGGGCGATGGTGTTAGAGCGAATACCGGCACTGGCTAAATCCAGCGCGAAGCTTTTACTCATGCCCTCTAAGGCCCATTTTGATGCGCAATATAACGACCGATTCTGCCCGCCCACATGGCCCATTTGCGAGCCAATATGGATCAGCGAGCCAGTCGCACCTTCGGCCAGCATTTGCTGCACACAGGCCTGTGCCACAAAAAACGCGCTTTTAAGATTCAGATTTAGCACGGCATCGTAGTCATCTTCGCTGACCTCCATCATCGGCTTGGGCCGATTGGTACCAGCATTATTGACCAGTACATGAAAGGCTGGGCGCGCGGCAAAAAAGGCCTGCACCGCGGCTAAATCACTGACATCCAGAGAGGCTGCACTGGCCTTACCGCCAGCGGCAACAATGGCACTGGCCACGGCGTCAATTTCACCCTGACTGCGTGCCACTAAAGTAACCTCAGCGCCCATTTCCGCCAGGCCCGCGGCAATGGCCATGCCGATGCCACGCCCGGCACCGGTTACCAGCGCCCTGCGCCCATCCAGGCGCAGGTTCGGCATTTTCGGTAAGCTAATACTGCTCATCGACTCAGGCCTTAGTGAGATCGCTTGGGCTGGCAGTACCCGCATATGGCACGTCACGATTGCCGTAACGGCGCACCCGAATATTGGCCTGCTCACCGTGACCGGCAAAGCCTTCCAGGCCACATAAACGTGAGCAGTATTCCCCCACCAACGCAGACGCCGCATTCGTTTGCACTTTCTGATAGGTACAGGTTTTCAGGAACTTACCTACCCACAACCCACCGGTATAACGGGCTGCTTTCTTGGTCGGCAAGGTATGGTTAGTTCCTATGGCTTTATCACCGAAGGCGACATTAGTGCGCGGGCCTAAAAACAGCGCGCCGTAGTTGGTCATATTCTTCAGGAAGTAATCCGGATCCTGGGTCATCACCTGCACGTGCTCTGAGGCCAGCTCATCGGCAATCTGCACCATCTCTTCGTAGCTCTCGGCCACGATCACTTCGCCGTAGGTTTCCCAGGCTTTGCGGGCATGCTCGGCGGTAGGCAGAATTTGCAGCAGACGTTCGATTTCGGCCATGGTTTCACGGGCCAGTTGTTCCGAGTTGGTCAACAACACCCCAGGGCTGTCCGGGCCATGCTCAACCTGGCCCAGAATGTCGGTGGCACACAATTCACCATCCACGGATTCATCAGCAATGATCAGGGTTTCTGTGGGGCCGGCGAATAAATCAATACCGACACGGCCATATAACTGACGCTTGGCTTCGGCCACAAAGGCATTGCCCGGTCCCACCAGAATGTCTACCGGGTCAATACTTTGAGTACCCAGCGCCATCGCCCCGATGGCCTGAATACCACCAAGTGCGTAAATAGCATCGGCGCCAGCCAGCGCCTGCGCCGCGACTATGGCTGGCGCAGGTTTACCTTTAAAGGGTGGCGCACAGGTAATTACCCGCGGCACACCGGCGACTTTGGCGGTGATCACCGACATATGCGCCGATGCCAGCAGCGGATATTTACCGCCCGGCACGTAACAGCCTGCCGCATTCACCGGAATATTTTTATGCCCCAGTACTACGCCAGGTAAGGTTTCCACTTCCACATCACGCATAGACTCGCGCTGGATCTGGGCGAAATTACGCACCTGAGTCTGGGCAAATTCGATGTCCTTCAGATCCTGCTTCGACAAGGTATCGATACAGGCCTGAATTTCCGCCGGGCTTAAGCGATAGTCTTCGCGGTCCCAGTTATCGAATTTAATCGACAACTCACGCACGGCGGCATCACCGCGCTGTTCGATATCCGCCAGCGTGCCTTCAACGATATCCCGTACTTTGCGATCCACATCGGCTTTAAACTCTGCCGCGGCACCGCGCTTTAACCATACTGCCATTGCTGTTCTCCTGTTGAACTTGTTAGTTTGTCGCAACAGTCGCTACCGGTTTGCGGCTGGTACTGTTACGACGTATTAATTCCCCGGCGATAAGTTGCTGGCGTACAGCACTGGTTTCGCCGCTTCGACTTTCACCCTGTAATACACATTCCGTGGCCCTTTTCACCATGGGCCCAATGGGTTGGGTAAAGGTCGTCAACTGATAGGCTGGCCAACTGGCTGCCTGAATATCATCAAACCCCACCACCCCAATATCTTTACCCGGCGTTAAACCAAACTCATGACGAGCCACATCCAGGGTGGCTAGCGCCATATGATCGTTGGCGCAGAAAATCCCATCCGGTGGCACGGCCTGTTGCAGTAATTGCCGCGCGGCGTTTATCGCCCCTTCGCGGCTAAATTCGCCACATACCAGTTGCGGTGCGGGCTGCTGCAACCTGGCTAATTCATCACAAAAACCGCGCTGGCGTTCGCAGCTGGTAGAGGAGTCGGCAAAGCCGGCCATAAAGGCCAGGCGCTGATAGCCCTGCTCAATTAAATGACGAGCGATTTGACGGGCGCCGCCTTCGTTATCCCCCGTCACCGACCAGCACTGCTTAACCTGACCGGTACGATTCACGAAAATCACCGGAATCCCTGCCGCCTGACACTGACGCGCCAGCGACGATGACAGGGTGGTCGACATCAAAATCAGTGCATCGACCCGGTAATGCAGCAAGTCATTTATTTGCGCATCCACTTCGGCATTGGCGGCAGTGGTAAACACCAGCAAGCGCTGCCCTGCTGCCGAAAGGGATTGTGATAAGGCATCCAGCACTTCGGCAAAAAACGGGTTTTGCAGATTGCCCAGCACCACACCAACAATGTTTGAACGCCCTTTAAGTAAACTTCTGGCCAGTTGATTTGGTCGGTAGCCCAGCTGTTCGGCGGCGACCATCACCCGCTGGCGGGTTTTGGCGGATATGCTTGCGCCTTCGGTAAAGGCCCGTGACACCGCCGACTGAGATACGCCCGCCAGACGCGCTACATCACTGGCGGCTGCCACAGCTTTACTGCTCATAACTAAAAGCCGTTGAGTACCCGTGACACATGCACCACCTTGGGTGGCTGAGCGAAAAATGGTCCCGCCAGTGCACGCCAGGCGCTAAAGCCAGCCGATTCACGAAAGGTCACCATATGGTCCTCTACCCTTTCCCAGCCCACCACCAGGCGATAACAGTTCGGGCTTTCGATTACCCGTTCCAAAGCCAGACTCAGGCAGCCCTGAGCAGCTTTAAAATGTTCACTGGCTTTAGCCACGGCCGCTTCAAAGGCTTTTTCCTGGCCCTTGATCACTTCAATGCTGGCAATTTCATAAATCATCTGCGTCTCCCTGCTGATTTATTGGTTATTCGAATGCGCACTAACAACCTGCTGGTCGATAGCGCCGAAAACAGACTGACCATCGCTGTCCAGTACCTGCATTTTTACTTTGTCGCCAAAGGCCATAAAGGCGGTTTTGGCTTCGCCCAAATCCATCATTTCGATGCCGCGACGTTCCGCAATACAGGACGACCCCACTTCGCGATAGTTGTGATTCGAAACCGTGCCTGAACCGATAACCGTGCCCGCCACCAGCGTGCGACTGTGGGCTGCATGGGCCACCAGCTCATCAAAACCCGACGACATATGTTCACCGTTGGCAGCCCCAAACGGCTTGTCGTTCCAGCTCACCTGCAGATCCATCACTACCCGGCTATTGCGCCAGGCATCGCCCAGCTCATCCGGGGTTACGGCCACTGGCGCCATGGCACAGGGAGGCTTGGCCTGCACCCAGCCAAAGCCGGTTTTCATTTCAATAGGGGCTAATTTACGCAGTGACCAGTCATTGATTTGTACAATCAGGCGAATGTGGCTGGCGGCTTCTGCTGGTGAAACACCCAGAGGGGTTTCATCTACTATCACCCCAAACTCGCCTTCAAAATCGATACCTTCCTCCTGACTGGCAAACACAACATCCTCAGTCGGGGCATAGAATTTGTCGGAGACGCCCTGGTACATCAGCGGACGACCTTGTCTGTCCATGGGTGCTAATCCAAATACCTTGTCCATTAATTCACCATGGCTATCGAAGGCTGAGCCATCCAGCCATTGCCAGGCACGCGGCAACGGTGCCATGGCATTTTGAGGTTCAAAAGGAAAGGCTTCATCGGCTTTACCAGATTGCAGCGCGTCAAATCGGGCTTGTAGAAATGGCGCAACATCGTCCCAGTTTTCTAATGCCTGTTGCAGGGTTTCGGCAATATCTGCTGCCGATACCGCCAGTTGCAGATCGCGGGAAACCACCACCAACATACCGTCACGGGTACCATTTTTTAAGGTTGCCAGTTTCATTAACAATTACTCCCAAATTTGACGTTTCCGCTTGCCCTTACCGGGGCAAAAACACGTGTAAAAATATTGATTTAACGTTCATTAAAACTACCAAAAAGATAAGTATGAAAAACTTTTCTCATACCACAACCCTATAAATAAAGGCTTCCAAAGCAGGTTTAATTTTGCATAGCTATGCAATTGACTATTGCATACGCTCACAATTAGCGTCAATATAAATTGTTAATAAAACAAACATTTAATTTACAAATAGAGTCTATTTATGAAACCGATATGCATTCAAAAATCCATGGATTTAGTCTGAATATAGATCGGGAGATAACACCGCCTGACGTCGACGAAAACGTCTCTCTCACACACTAAGTGAGGTTTTCTCATATCAGGTGATTTTTCTGGTGCCCCGCAAGATGCGGTCAATTTGGTGGCGAGGTGTGTTCGCCCAATGCCGAGAGGTTAAGATGAAAAGAGCAATTATTACTGGTGCAGGAGGCTTTGTTGGCCGCCACTTGTGTGAACGATTACTGGCAGATACAGACTGGCATTTAGTCCTGATTGATCACCAGTTTGCCGATAACTGGCTGAGTCAGCATAACCGCGTAACTAAACTCACGGGGGGATTACAGGATCCGGCCCTGTTGCATGATGCGTTCTCTAAGCCCTGCGACTTTTTATTTCACCTGGCTGCCGTTCCCGGTGGAGCGGCAGAGCAAAATCCGGCGTTGTCTAAGCAAGTGAATCTGGATGCGACGCTGGCACTGTTCGAACGCGCTGCGGCTCAGGACAACTGCCCACGCATCGTGTTTACCAGCACCATAGCGGTATTGGGCGCCCCCATGCCGGCACAGGTCGATGACACTTCCCCCATAGTGCCGGCCATGACTTACGGTGCCCACAAGGCGATGGCTGAGCTGGCGCTGATGGATTTAAGTCGTCGCGGACTGGTGGACAGTGTCACGGTGCGTTTACCCGGGATCATAGCCCGGCCACTTGCCCCGAATGGTCTGAAGTCAGCGTTTTTAAGCAACGTGTTTCATTTGCTCAGCCAGCAGCAAGCCTTTGTCAGTCCGGTATCAGAGTCCGCCACCATGTGGTTAATGTCGGTACAACAATGCGCCGCGAACCTGGCCTGGGGAGCACTGCTTAAATCCGATAAAATGCCGGTATCGCGCGCGGTTACCCTGCCGGCATTGCGGGTAAGTATGAAAGGCCTGACGGACGAAATTCTCACTCAAACCGGAGTATCAGCATCATTACTTAGCTGGCAGCCTGAACCGGAGTTAGAAGCCGGCTTTGGCGCTCAGCCGCCGCTGTTTACACCTGCAGCAGAAAAGGCCGGATTCCGTCATGATGGCAGTATCGAAGAACTGGTGCGCAAGGGGTTAAGCCTCACTCAGCGGTAATCTCTCTCATTTGCTTCAGTTCCAATAATCTATGCGGATTCAGTTACTTATTCGCAGGTAACTGGCCGCATATCGCCCATTCTGATATTGCGCCTCCCACCTATCAATGTTACAAATACTTCACATCTAGATAACAAATTTCTGCCACATAACCACTGTGTGTATTCTGATGCTGGAGGTGCAATATGCTTTATCTGTTTACCGAACTATTTATCAATTTACATGATGCTCAGGAACAGGAGCAGCCTTCACTTGCCGTGAGTGATGACCAGCAGCATGCCAGTCAGCTCACCTCGAATCTCTCCGCTGAGCAAGCCGAATAGCAAAATTGGCTATGCTCCAACACCAGTGAGTGATGTTTATGACTGAATCAACTCGAACTGCGGGCACCATACAGGGGCTCACACTGATCTTACCCATCGTCTTGTCTGTCATGGGGGCTGTGTTGCTGGCACCGATAGTACCGGCGCTGATGGAACAGTTTAAAGACGTGCCCAATGCCAATTACTGGATCCCGAGTTTGTTATCGGTACCCGCCTTATGTATTGCCGTGTTCTCACCGCTGGCGGGGTTAATTGCGGATAAGTTCGGCCGCCGCCGGATCCTGATTTGGGCCATGATAGTTTACGCCGGCTGCGGTTTAGCGCCGCTGTTACTGGATGATTTTGTCGCAATTTACATTAGCCGAATTGGCGTGGGTATTTGCGAGGCAGTGGTCATAGTGGCGTCTACCACCCTGATAGGCGACTACTTTAGCCATGATCAGCGTGACAAGTGGCTCGGCAGTCAGGCTGCAACCGCGTCCATTTCAGCCATGTGTTTATTCCCCCTTGCCGGTGCCCTGGGCAGTTTTGGCTGGCGTGGTCCGTTCGCCTTATATGGCCTGAGCCTGTTACTGGTGATCGGCATTGTACTCTTTACCTGGGAAGTGAAAGAAAAGCCCAAAGCAGCTTCGTCCGATCAGTCCAACAACAATGCTTCCCAATTTCCCTGGGGCCATATGCTCAAGGTCTGCTTCTTTTCGCTGATAGGTGCAGTGCTGTTTTATATTCTGCAGTTCAATATGAGCAGTGCGTTAAACAGTAGCTTCGAAATTAAATCGACCTTGATGACAGGTGTGATGCTATCACTGGCCAGCTTAGGCGTACCTGCCGGGGCAATTTTCTATCGCTTCGCCCACAAGAAATTCGCCCTGCATAAGCTGATCACGGCTGAATTTACTATCCTGGCCATCGGATTCTTCTGTATGTCCCATGCCAGCAACGGTTATTTGTTTGTCGCCTCTGGGTTCATCAATCAATTTGGCGCAGGTATGCTGCTGCCCACTATGCTGACATGGGCCATGCGTGATTTGGATTTCCATAACCGTGGTCGTGGTACAGGCATGTGGCAATCTACTTTCGCTCTGGGTCAGTTTGTCAGCACCCTGGCCTTCGCTGCCGTGGTTGCTCAAACTGGCTCACCGGCAGAATCATTCCAATACTTCGGCATGCTGGCGCTGGTGATGAGCATGATTACCGTCATCAGCATGACGCAGTTACAACGCAGGAATGTGATGGTGTAAGCCGTTTTCCGTTTCAACAGTCACAAAAAAAGAGAGCTTCAAGCTCTCTTTTTTATTGCCGAACGTCTTTCAACAAGACTAGAAAATACTGAATACATCCGCGACCTTGCCAAGCCATCTCAACAAATTAAAAATACCAATATAGACATGTGGCCTCAGCAAACCCGAAAGTAAGAAAATTGTGCTTACCCCTGTGCCCAAATACATGGCTACATTTGTGCCCTGCCATTCCTGGATATAAGTCACAATAAAAAACACGCCGTAACCAAATAAGCTGGCAAAAGGTAATGAACAAAGCAGTCCCAGCACTCGGATTTTTAGCTTAGTCCAATCCATGTTTACCAAGCCTAAGAATAGTCATGTTATACCCGGTAGTTTCGACCTAATACCCACCACGACTACTTTAATAGAGTCAGAGAATTCAGGTTAAAACGATAGACCGAGAAACTATCGCCTTCTTCTTTCAATGTGACTGTTATTGTCGCATCCCCATTTTCATAGTGAGCGGGAACAACATAAGTAACAAAAGTCCCCGATTCTGCCCCAACTATGGCTTTAGACGATACATCAGTAAATTGATAATCCCCCAGACTCTGCAGCTTACCCATCTTGGATAACGCCCCAACTATCACCGTCAGATCATCATCGCTTACCGTGTCAACAACAGATGCGGTCATATAGCCCGCCATCACCTGTTTATCCCAACCGGAAATATCCCGAATTGCAATTTCCAAATAGGGAATTGCGGTATTTTCATATTCTGAAGATTTGTAGAAGCTCCAAATACCAACACAAACGAATAAGACAACAAGCGACAAAAACGCGATACCAATTCCCTTTAAAATCTTTACAAACATACCTCTTCCATAAAATGTTTAGTCTAAAAAATGACAAAGAATGACACTTAATAAACGGACCGATTTACCAAAAATACTACTTACTATATACCGACCAACATTTGGAATAATCAGCAAATTTGGTGGCAACCCGATTGTCTACAACACTATCTGTAGTGCATAGAACTAATAGAAAAATGCTCTGGTTCTCACTAGCTAATCTTAAAATCCATTAGAACATCATTACAACACTGCAATCTCTCCTGCAAGATTGAAATACCCCTCCCCTAACTAGCCCCAAATCTGCCATAGCAGTTTTAAGCTAAGCACCAGAATCAATGCGCCCAGCACGCGTTTAAGCACTTTAACTGGCAGTTTGTGCGCAAGTTTGGCCCCCAGCGGTGCGGTAAAGGTGCTGGTAATGGCAATCAGTAATACGGCTGGCACATACACAAAACCGAAGATCCACTGGCTGGTGTCAGTTTCATGCCAGCCATTTATGGCATAGCCGATAGTTGCCATTATCGAAATCGGAAACCCCACCGCAGATGACGTGCCGATGGCCTTTTTCACATCGCAGTTGCGCCAGACCAGATAGGGTACAGTCAACGCGCCACCGCCGATAGAGACCAGCGCAGAGATACCGCCGATCACGCCACCGGCGGCAACCAGTTCCCGCGGCGAAGCCGACAATCCGCTACTGTCAGGTTGCTTTTGAAAAAACATTTGCACAAACAGATAGGCCATAAAAACAGCAAAGATCACCACCAAAATCTGGTTACTGATATGGGCAGCGAAATAGGTTGCCACCAATGTGCCGACAATGATCCCTGGGGTGAGGCGTTTAACGATGGGCCAAAGCACAGCACTATGACTATGATGGGCGCGCATACTGGCAAAAGACGTAGCGATAATCGACGCGATAGAGGTGCCCAGAGCAAGGTGCATGATTCGCTCTTCGGCAAAGCCCATTTGCGCGAAAATCATGCCTAATACAGGCACCAAAATACCGCCGCCGCCGATACCCAGCATGCCAGCAAAGACGCCGACAAAGGCGCCCAACAGAAGAAAGCTAATTACCCATTCAATTGCCATTTTGGTTCCTTTAGGATGACTACTTTTACTCTGCTAGCTTACGTCATTTACTCCCTAACTACCCGCCCTATCTAGGCTTTTTTGCTAACGGCTGGCGGTTGCGGCGATATCTGGTATTAACTGCCGACACGGATGAACGATAAACTCCCGTTATTGCGAGACAGGCAGAATTGACGAAAAATAATTCACCACGTCAGAATAGATCTTTTCCCCTAGCACAAGAGAATAATTATGATAACCAGACGTGCATTACTTAAATCGGCCCTTATTGGTTCTGGCAGCGCCTCTCTGTTTCCGCGCACCTTACTGGCCGCTGCTGCGTCACCAACGCATCTGATGCAGGCATTTATTCAGGGGTTGCCCAAAGCCGAACTGCACCTGCACATAGAAGGCACCCTGGAGCCGGATATGAAGTTTCGCATGGCCAAACGTAATGGGCTGCGTTTGCCTTATCGTTCAGTAGAAGAAATGCGCGCCAGCTATCAACGCATACATGATCTGCAAAGCTTTCTTGAAGTCTATTACGAAGGCACCGCAGTGCTTAAAACCGAGCAGGATTTCTATGAGCTGACGCTGGCCTATCTGAAAAAGGCCGCCAGTCAGAATATTCTGTATGTTGAAATGTTCTTCGACCCTCAACAACATATGCGCAACGGTATCGCCTTTGAGACTGTGATCAAAGGCCTGACCCGAGGCCAGAAAGACGGCCAAAAGCTGTGGGGCATCGACTCCCAGTTAATCATGTGTTTCCTGCGTGAGTTAACTGCCGACTCCGCCATGCAAACCCTCGAAGCCGCCCTGCCCTATAAAGAATATCTGGTAGGTGTAGGGCTGGATTCAGATGAAAAAGACAACCCACCGAATAAATTTTCCGCCGTGTTCAAACGCGCGCGGGAAGAAGGTTTGCGCGTGACTGTGCATTGCGATTTAAACCAAAAGGATATTCACGAGCATATTCGTCAGGCGGTTGAACAATTACAGGTTGATCGGATTGATCATGGCGGTAATGTCATTGACTCGCCGGAACTGATAAAGCTGGTTAAAGATAATGGTCTTTACCTGACCGTCTGCCCCGGCTCATCGGGCACCTCAATCCAGGATGGAAAGCCTGTGGATGTGGTCAGAACCATGCTGAATGCAGGCCTGAACGTCACGCTAAACTCAGATGATCCGGCCTATATGAGCGGAAATTACCTCAACGAAACCTTTATTAATGCGCAAAAGCGCAGTCAGTTGAGCGCCGTTGAACTGGTTTCGCTGGCCCGCAATGCCTTTGAGGCAAGCTGGATAAGCGATCATCAAAAAGCCAGGTACCTGACAAAGCTGGATACCTACGCCAATCAATGGCTGCCGAAAATGGCCTAACCATCCATCCCAGACACAAAAAATGCGCCCCGGACAAACCTAGAGGCGCATTTTTTATGAGTAATTAATACTTAACGATCAGGCGAATTCTTCAGTGTCAATTTCGGCCTGAGTCGGCGCGGGATAGCGCGGCCCCTGCACCTGTTTGTCATCAAAGGCAGCATTGATTTTCGCCACTTGTTCGGCAGACAGTACAATGTTAGCGGCCTGCATATTGTCTTGCAGATGCTTGACTGACGTAGTGCCGGGAATCGCATGCACATGCTCGCCCTGGGCCAATACCCAGGCCAGACTCAGCTGCGCCAGGGTGCAACCCAGTTCATCGGCAATGGCTTGCAGAGGTGGCAACAGGCTTAAATTATGGGCCAATGCATCAGGCTGAAAACGCGGCATTCCAGCACGGATATCGCCTTTCACCCAGTCCATATTGGCCTGCATTTTCCCGCCTAAAAAGCCACGAGCCAGCGGTGAGAACGCCACAAAGGCGGCACCCAGTTCTTTACAGGTATCCAGCATCGCGATTTCCGCGTTACGGGTCCATAAAGAGTACTCAGTTTGTACCGCAGCAATGGGATGTACCGCGTGGGCTTTACGCAGGGTATCAGCCGACACTTCCGACAAACCAATGGCCTTAATTTTGCCTGCTTTTACCAAATCCGCCAGGGCGCCGACGCTGTCTTCGACAGGCACATTCTTATCCCAGCGGTGCAGGTAATACAGATCAATCACCTCGGTTTGTAAGCGGCTTAAACCTTCTTCAATGGTCTGTTTGATGGTGTCAGGACGACCATCAATCACGCGCTTACCATCCACGCCTGTCATACCGCATTTACTGGCCAGAAAGAACTTGTCCCGATGGCTTTTTAATACCTTGCCCAGCAGGGTTTCGTTTTTGCCAAAACCGTACAGTGCAGCAGTATCAAAATGGGTAACTCCGGCCTCTAAGGCTGCCAGTAACACTTTGGCGCCATCGTCTTCTGACGGTGGCTGACCATAAGCGTGGCTGAGGTTCATACACCCCAGCCCCATGGCGTTAACCTGTTGTCCGGCTAACAGACGCTGCATTACTGTTGACCTTCCAGTTGCTGTTCAAGATCGTGCAGGGTTTTATAGCACGGGAACACTTTGGCAACGCTGGAATTTGGCTCACGACCTTCGCGGATAGCGGCGAAGAATTCACGATCCTGCAACTCGATACCGTTCATGGATACATCTACATGAGACACATCGATTGGCTCTTCTTTACCGTTTACCAGGTCATCGTAACGGGCAATGTATGTGTCGTTATCACAGATGTAACGGAAGAAAGTACCTAGCGGGCCATCGTTATTAAACGACAGCGACAATGTACAAATCTTGCCTGACTCGGTACGCAGCTGAATCGACATATCCATGGCAATGCCCAGATCCGGGTGCTTAGGCCCCTGGATGGCATTGGCAATAGTCACCGTCTCGCCTGTCTGGTACTGGAACAAATCTACCGTGTGGGCAGCATGGTGCCACAGCAGGTGATCTGTCCATGAACGCGCCTGCCCCAGGGCATTCATGTTGGTACGACGGAAGAAGTACGTTTGCACATCCATCTGCTGGATATTCAGCTCACCAGCGACAATTTTATTGTGCACATATTGGTGTGACGGGTTAAAACGACGGGTATGACCCACCATGCACACCAGGCCTGTTTCCTGTTGCAGCTTATACACAGCTTCGGCGCCCGCCAGGCTATCTGCCAGCGGAATTTCTACCTGTACGTGTTTACCGGCTTTCATACACTGAATCGATTGCTCGGCATGCATTTGTGTAGGCGTACACAAAATGACTGCATCTAAGTCTGGCAGTGCCAGTGCTTCAGCAAGTTCTGTTGTGGCGTGAGGAATGCCATATTTTTTTGCCGTTTCCTGGGTAGCTTCCAGGTTACGGCTAATTAGGGAGATTACCTCTACGTCATCGATGTTTTTGATGGCGTCTAAATGCTTTTGACCAAACGCGCCTGCGCCGGCAAGTGCCACTTTAATCATCGTTTTCTCCTGTGGTCTGGTTAATTAATTTGTAGAAATGCCCCAAACGAGGGGCATAAAAAATAAAGCGTAAAAATTACAGTTCTTCTGGCCAGTACAAGCGCATGGGGTTATCCACCAGCAGCTTGCGTTGCAACTCTTCCGTCACGGCAATTTTAGGAATGTAATCCACCAGTTTGCCGTCGTCCGGAATATGCGGGCGTTCGTTACTGGTCATATTGGGGTGTGGCCAGTCGGTGCCCCACAATACGCGGTCTGGAATGGTTTCCACCACCTTCTTGGCGAACGGAATCACGTCGCTATAGGCAGGCGGTCCTTCTGGTGATAAACGCTCTGGGCAACTTACTTTCGACCAGAAATTTTCGTTTTCACGCACCAGTTTCAGGAACAGTTCAAACTCTGGTCCATCGACAGGTTTGGTTACATCCGGGCGCCCCATATGATCCACCACCACGGTGGTTGGCAGACTGGTGAAGAAATCATACAACTCTGGCAATTCAGCGGCTTCGAAGTAAATCACAATATGCCAGCCCAGCGGCGCAATGCGCTGTGCGATGGTTTTCAGGTTATCGAATGGCAGTGCATCCACCAAGCGCTTTACGAAGTTAAAACGTACACCACGCACACCGGCAGCATGCAGGGCGTTAAGTTCTTCGTCCGTCACGTCTTTGGTCACGGTCGCGACACCACGGGCCAAACCATTACTGGCTTCCAGGGCATCAACCATGGCACGGTTATCAGCGCCATGACAAGTGGCTTGCACGATCACATTACGGCTAAAACCTAAGTGATCACGCAGAGCAAACAATTGCTCTTTGGATGCATCCATAGGCGTGTATTTACGCTGTGGTGCATACGGAAACACATCGCCCGGGCCAAATACGTGGCAGTGGGCATCGACCGCACCCGCAGGTGCTTTAAATTCTGGTTTGGATGGCTGCGGATGAATCGGCAGCCAGTAAGGATCCATTTGGAACTTGCTCATGGTTCTTGGGCCTTCTTATAAACCGCGCGCTTTCAGTGCTGTATCCAAACGCGGATAAACACGGCGGGCGTTACCTTCAAACACTTTGTATTTGTCTTCATCTGACAAATTCAAGGCTTTCACGTATCTGTGGGTGTCGTCGAAGTAGAAACCTGTCTGCGGGTCAATACCACGTACCGCACCGACCATTTCTGATCCAAACAGAATGTTGTCGATGTCGATTACATCAAACAGCAAGTCAATGCCTGGCTGATGATACACACAGGTATCGAAGAACACGTTTTTCATCACATGCTCAGCCAGTGGCGGACGGCCTAACATGTCGGCCAGACCACGGTAACGACCCCAGTGATAAGGTACCGCACCGCCCCCATGAGGGATGATGAAACGTAAATCCGGGAAGTCTTTAAACAGGTCACCCTGCAGGAACTGCATGAATGCCGTGGTATCGGCATTGATGTAGTGGGCACCAGTGGCATGGAAGTTATGGTTACATGAGCCAGATACGTGGATCATGGCCGGTACATCCAGCTCAACCATTTTTTCGAAGAACGGATACCAGCTTTTATCTGTCAGCGGCGCCGACGTCCAGTGACCGCCAGACGGATCCGGGTTTAAGTTACAGCCGACAAAGCCCAGCTCATTCACACAACGTTCCAGTTCGCCAATCGAGTTGGCAATAGACACGCCCGGTGACTGTGGCAACTGACACACACCGATAAAGTGCTGCGGATACAAATCTACCACGCGCTTGATCAAATCGTTACAGGCTGCAGTCCAGGCCTGAGACGTGGCTTCGTCACCCACATGGTGCGCCATGGCAGAGGCACGCGGTGAGAAGATGGTCATATCCAGACCACGTTCCTGCAGCAATTTCAGCTGATTAAGCTCAATACTTTCACGAATTTGGTCATCGCTGATATGCGGTACCGTTGGCTCAGGCAAGCTTGTGTCTTTCAGACGCGCTAACTGCGCTTCGCGGAAATCCTGATGCGGTTTTGGGGCCGTTGTGTAATGGCCGTGGCAATCGATTACTAACATTAAGACTTACTCCAACTCGTCCAGTGAATCCAGATACACCAAGCCATTGGCTTCCAGTCCAGGACGCATATTGTACATATCCAGGCCTAACACACCGCTGGCCAGTTTTTCACGTTTTTCCCCTTCGAAGGATTCACGTTTTTGTGCTGCCGCCAATACAGTTGCAGCTTCTTTACGTTTAATCACCACCACGCCGTCATCATCGGCAACAATGGTATCACCCGGGTTAATCAATTGGCCGGCACATACCACGGGTACGTTTACCGCACCCAGGGTATTTTTTACTGTGCCTTTGGCAGATACAGCTTTCGACCATACCGGGAAGTTCATTTCTTTCAGGTCTTTGATGTCACGCACGCCAGCGTCAATCACCAACGCACGCACACCGCGCGCCTGAGCAGAAGTCGCAAGCAAATCGCCAAACATACCATCGGTATTTTCGGTGGTACAGGCGACGACCAGAATGTCGCCTGGCTGACACAGTTCAATGGCTACGTGTAACATCCAGTTGTCGCCTGGCTGCGCCAGCACGGTTACCGCATTACCGGCCACGCGGGCATCAGCATAAATGGGACGCATATAAGGATTCAGATAACCAGTACGACCCGCGGCTTCGTGCGCGGTAGATACGCCCACTTTGGCCAGTCCGTCGACCACATCTAATGGCGTACGCTCAATATTCTTAACTGCTACGGTTTTCATCAAATCAACCCTCTATTCTTAAACTTCAGCCAGCGCTGCTGGTACTAGCACCTCGCCACGGCTTAACGCACGGGCGGTGCGCAGCAATCCTGCGCTGAGCAGGCTGCCGTCATCAGCAAAACTTAACTGTACGGAAAATTCACCGGAAGGATGTTCCACCGACATGGCTTTGTCGTTGCCTTCAGGTACCCGGGCGATATGGCTGATCACCGAGCCCGGTAACGTCGCTGCGGTGGCAGCAGAGACAGCGCCCAGCACACCAATCGCATCGTGACAAACATGGGGGATAAAAGTGCGGGTGGAAAAAGCACCGCCTGATTTGGCCGGGCTGACCAGGCACATTTTAGGCACGACTTTGCTGCTCACATCCCCAAGATTCATGGCAGGCCCCGCCTGCAGACGGATAGATTCCAGACGCTCTTTCAGCTGAGTATTAGCATTTAACTCAGCGACGCTTTCATCACCGGACAAACCAAAATCATCGGCCTTTAACACCACCACTGGCATGCCGTTATCGATACAGGTGACCTCTACGCCATCGAATGAATCGACAACCTGACCGGTCGGTAGCAGCGCGCCGCAGGCAGAACCGGCCACATCCAGATAATCACAGACCACCGGCGATGCTGTGCCCGGCACGCCATCAATACGGCAATCACCTACATAGGTTATTTCGCCCTCTGGAGTTTCGACGGTCACATCGCAAACATTGCTGCTGTTGACCATATAAATACGGGCTTTGGTTTGGCCTGGGGTGGCCGTGATCATGCCGGTTTCAAGGGCAAACGGCATTACTCCGGCAAGAATATTGCCGCAGTTTTGGGTCATATCCACCACGCCTTTGCCGACCACGACCTGCACAAACAGATAATCGAGATCAATGCCTTCACGCTCAGAAGAACTGACAATAGCAACTTTACTGGTGAGGGGATTCGCACCACCCAGGCCATCGATTTGGCGGGCATCGGCTCCCATAGCAGCAACCAGTACCTGCTCTCGGGCACTGGCGTCAGAAGGTAAATCAGCGGCGTTAAAAAACAGCCCTTTAGAGCTGCCCCCGCGGATATGCATATAAGGAATGGCTAACTGCGGCATAGGTTCCTGCCTTGGTTTTCACATATTCTAGGACACTAACCAAGTTATAGCATTGACAGGGGCATAAAAGATCATCACTATTTGTTTACACAGCATGATTTTTACATCAATTTAACGCAAACAACTTTTGTACAGCCCCTTAATTTTAAAGGGCTAAGACATGATATTTCAATAAACATTGAAATAAGCAAATATGAGAAAAGGTAATTTCTCTCTTTCAATATAGGTATGACCAATTTATCCTATGGACGAAAAATTGGGGGACGTCACCCCGGACCAGACCCCGGCGGATGACGAAATTACCCAAGCTCGTACTCCCCAGCCCATTTTGCAGGATGGAACAATGAATAAGCGTCATTCTGGTATCCCTGAGCTTAGCCTGAGACATTTGAAGGCAGCCCTCTACGTGTCACGCCTAAAAAGCGTAACCCGAGCGGCAAGTAAGCTTAACCGTTCACAAACGGCAATTACCAAGGCCATTAACGATCTCGAAACCCAGTTGCATGTGCCTCTATTTGAGCGTTCTGCGACAGGAATGCTGCCAACGGTGTTTGGCGAAGCCCTGGTCGGGCGCGTTGCGCAGGCAGAGAAAGAATTTGAAGAAGCAGGCAAAGCATACGGGCGACTGGTGCCCAATACCATGGCAATTACGAATAACCCGATCTTTAATATGGAGATCAGTTACAAGCGCCTGGCTGCCTTTATTAATTTGTACGATAGCAGCGATATCGCCGTGGCGGCACGAAAACTGGCCATCACCAAAGCAGCTGTTTATAACTCTAACCGTCAGTTAGAAGAGCTGTTGGATATTCCATTATTTGAGCGGGAGCCAAACGGCTTTGTACCTACGGCTTACTGCAGCCAGCTGGCGCGTCATGTAAAGCTGGCATTTTCGCAAATTCGCCATGCCATTGATGAAATCATTAGCTTGAACGGTGTGACCTGCGGCCATGTGTCCATTGGTACCCTGCCATACTCGCGCACCATGCTGACCCCGCGCACCATCATCAATTTGCTTAATGAACAGCCGCAGCTGGATATTTCTACCCGCGAAGGCCCTTACGCCATGCTCGAATCTCAGTTACGCAATGGCGATCTCGACTTTATCATTGGTGCCATCCGTGAAAATGAAAATGGCCAGGATCTGAAAACTGAGATGCTGTTTCAGGACAAACTCTCCGTCATTTCCCGTCAGGGGCATCCGCTGGCTGGCATCAAAGGCTTAACGTTGGAAGAACTAAATGATGCCCAGTGGGTATTGCCTGCTCCCAGTACGCCTGCGCGACAATTGTTTGATGAAATTTTACAGCGTCACGGTTTGCCGCAGCCTAAACATGCTATCGAAACCAGTTCGCTCTCAACATTACGCGGTTTGCTGTTGGAAAGTGATCGAATTGCGCTGCTCTCCGCGCACCAAATTTACTATGAAAAACAATATGGTTTACTGCAACCGCTGAACATTGAACTGGAAGACAGTGACCGTCCCATTGGCGTAACTATGCGCGCCAATACCAGCCTGTCGCCGGCGGCAGAATTGTTCTTGCAGCATTTGCGCAAAGTCGCCCAGAGCCTGAGGGCGGATACAGCGAACACATCGCAGTTAGAGAAACACTGAGTTGTGGGCAGGTCTTGTCATTCAGACAAGGCCTGCTCCGCATGATACTCTCGCCTGAATTCTCTTGGTGCCATCCCCGCATAACGTTTGAAAAAGCGTGAAAAATAGGATGGATCAGCAAACCCCAACGACTCCGCCACCTGTTCTGCAGAAAGCCTCGTATATATCAACTTGCGTTTGCATTCCAGGATCAAACGTTCAAGGATGATTTGTTTGGCACTACTGGCCAGTAATTGCCGACACTGACGATTCAGGGTGGAAGTAGAGACATGCAAAGCATCGGCGTACTGATTAATGCTCCACTGCTGAGCAAAGTGTTTATCCACCAAACGACGAAACGCATAGATGAGCTGCTGGCCATGCTCTGCATCATCCTGATGCATTAAACTGTGCAATTGCTGACGTTTTAGCAGGGTCAGAAAAATCCCAACTTGCCATTCAAGTACAAGCTGTTGTGCCGTTTCCGCGTGAGATAATTCGGTCTCAATGGCATAGACGCAATCGAGCAGACGACGCTGATAATCCTCAGCGCTATCCAGAGTTACCACTTCAGCTTGCTGACGATTAAGCCCAAGGACCGTTTGCGCGCGTTCAAACGCCGGAGATTGTAACAGGGGCATAGCAAGGGTAATTACATAGCCGCGGGTATTGGGTGCAAAATGAAAACTGTGAACCACACCGGGTGGGATAATTAAGGCACAGGGCTGGTCGGTATCGACCTTGCCTGCATCTAACTGAGCCGTCACCCGCCCTTCCAGAAACAACAGAACCTGATATAAATTACCGTGACGGTGCGGCTCAATACGCCAATCCAGACCCAAACTGCGACTGGCAATATCTTCTATATGCACCCAACCTGGCATTTGATCCTGCGGTGTTTCACCATAAAGGCCGAACAAAGGAATGGGGGAAGATTCAGTCATATCAGGGAGTTAGCTCTAAATAGAGGTGCCGTTAGGGTACTTTGATTGTTAACCAGAAGTAACACATATGCGCCATGAATAAAACTTAACACACCATGACATAAGCATAACAAAAAGCAACAAAGTCCCTTTTATGACTCACTTTGAAGGCTCAACATCCGGGCATGCAAGTACCTGGCAACTCCCCATTCAGCCAGCACAAAAACCATAAATATCCATTAAAATACAACAACTTACACAAAAGCAAAAAAGAAAACACAATCAAATAAAGCCGTTAAAAACGATAATAGGCTACACTTACCCCATCCAACAAAACACTCGCCACACTGATTCAAAAGTACCAGAACTTAGCGAAAAAGTGCATTCATCACTGAGCTATCTGGGCGCAAGCTATTAACAAGTTCACAACAATCAGTTTAGGTGTGGTTATGTCTAACGCAGCTCAAGCATTAAAAACCCAGGTAGCCATTATTGGTGCGGGTCCTTCAGGTTTACTTCTTGGCCAACTGTTACATAAACAGGGTATCGATAACGTAATTATCGAGCGCGTCAGCGGCGAATATGTACTGGGCCGCATTCGTGCCGGCATTCTGGAACAAGGCTTTACTGACCTGGTGCGTGAGGCGGGTGCCAATGCCAGAATGGACGCCGAAGGCCACCCCCATGATGGCTTCGGTTTGTCTCTAAATGGTGAAAAGGTTCGTATCGACCTGAAAACCCTGACCGGTGGTAAAACCGTAATGTGTTACGGTCAGACTGAAATTACCCGAGACATGATGGAAGCACGTGAAGCTGCCGGATTAACCACCTGGTATGAAAGCTCTGACGTACAACCGTTAGACGTGGAGTCTGATACACCAAAAATTCGTTTTACCAATAACGGTCAAACCTACGAATTAAGCTGCGATTACATTGCCGGCTGCGACGGTTTCCACGGTGTATCCCGTAAAACCATTCCAGCTGAAAAGCGTAAAGAGTTCGAACGCGTATATCCCTTCGGTTGGTTAGGTTTGCTCAGTGACACGCCTCCATGCGACGATGAACTGATCTACTGTCAGCATGAACGTGGTTTTGCTCTGGCCAGCCAGCGCTCTTTAACCCGCTCTCGTTATTACCTGCAGGTGCCGCTAACAGACAACGTCGAAGAATGGACCGATGAACGTTTTTGGGATGAACTGAAAAAACGTCTGCCTGCCGATGCAGCCGAACGCTTGATCACTGGCCCAAGCCTGGAAAAAAGTATTGCACCATTGCGCTCATTCGTATGTGAGCCAATGCAATTCGGAAACCTGTTTTTAGTCGGTGACGCAGCGCATATCGTGCCACCTACCGGCGCCAAAGGTCTGAACCTGGCCGCTTCTGATGTCGCGACCCTGTATAAAATCCTAACCCGCGTGTATCAGCAAGGCGACAAAGCCTGCATCCAGCATTACTCGCCCATCGCCCTGCGCCGGGTATGGAATGCTGAGCGCTTTTCCTGGTGGATGAGCAATATGCTCCACGATTTCAGCGATGAAGCGGAAGGGGCCATGGACAAAGCCATGCAACAGCGCTTTATGCAGTCGGAGCTGAGCTACTACCTGCAATCAGAAGCTGGCCGTAAGGTCATTGCTGAGCAGTATGTTGGCTTGCCGTATGAGGATATTCCTCAGTCCTAACTGGATTTTTCCTGCCGAATTTCCCCGCTTATCTATACTTAGCCGGACAGAATAAGCGGGGCATCTGCCCCTCACAGCAAGGGGTTTTCTATGGTTAACGTTGTTGTTGTCTACCACAGTGGTTACGGCCACACCAAAAATCAGGCCGAAGCGGTATTTGAAGGCGTCAGCAGTGATGCGGATGTCCGCGCCAGTTGTATCGCCATCAACCACGAAGGCAATATTTCAGACAGTGACTGGCAGGCTCTGGATAATGCCAATGCCATCATTTTCGGCTCTCCAACTTATATGGGTATGGCCTCGTGGCAATTTAAAAAATTCGCCGATGACACCAGCAAACGCTGGTTCAGCCTGGCCTGGAAAGACAAAATCGCCGCAGGCTTTACCAACTCTGCCTCGATGAATGGCGACAAGCACTCAACCCTGCACTATATGATCACACTGGCGATGCAGCATGGCATGCTCTGGACAGGTACCGCCATGATGCCTTCTAATCAAAAAGCCTCGGTACGTGATGACATCAATTATCTTGGTTCGTTTGCCGGACTGATGGCCCAGTCTCCCGCTGATGCGGGCACGGATGAATCTCCGACCAAAGGCGATATCGACACCGCCAAACTGTTCGGTCAGCGGATCAGTGAAGTGACCAAACAATGGTGCAGTTAACGCACTGCCATTGCTCCAACCAAAAAGGCGCCATCAGGCGCCTTTTTACGGTCAGTTACCGGCGTTATCTTGGTGCGTGGCGGCGGATGTTAAATACCATGGCATAGAGCACAGGCACAAACACCAGCGTCAGTACAGTCGCGAAACCCAGGCCAAACATAATCACCACAGCCATGCTGGCAAAGAAATCGTCAAATAACAGCGGGATCATCCCCAGAATGGTGGTTATCGCCGCCATACACACCGGACGCACCCGGCTCAGGGTGGCGTGGAATAATGCAGAGTAAGGCTCTTTGCCCTCTTCCAGCTCAATTTTCACCTGTTCCACCAGCACGATACCGTTTTTAATGATCATGCCCGACAGACTCAGGAAGCCCAGCAACGCCATAAAGCCAAACGGTGCGCCTGTCAGCAATAAGCCATAACTTACGCCAATCAATGCCAGTGGAATGCAGGCCCAAATCACCCCTGCTGTGCGGGCAGAACTAAACAACAATACCGTGGTGACAAACATGATCAGATAACCCAAAGGCAATGAGCCAAAAATGGCCTTTTGCGCTTTGGTTGAGGCTTCATGCTCACCGCCCCACTCCAGGCTATAACCTTTGGGCAGCGAGATAGCTTCGATTTCCCCACGAACCCGACGAAACAATTTAGCGGCCGTTTCATTACCGAGAATGTCATGATCAGCCATCACCGTCAGAGTGCGTTTACGGTCACGGCGCACAATAATCGGATCTTCCCACTCCACCTTAAACTCACTGACGATTTGCGTCACAGGCACAAAGGTATTGGCTGTGCTTGAGAAAATCTGCAGGTTTTCCAGATTCTCAGCGGTTAACCTTTCTTCTGCCGGCGGTCGGCTAACGATCGGCAGTAAATCGGTGCCATCACGATAAACCCCGATCGTTTTGCCACTGAAACTGGTCAACAGTAAGTCATCCACATCAGACTTGCTGATACCCACCCGGCGCGCGACCGCTTCGTTCAAAATCGGGCGAATCACTTTGGTCTGTTCACGCCAGTCATCACGAATATTGCGGGCGCCAGGGTCCTGCTCCAGAATTTCCTTGGCCTGCTTGGCCAAGCCACGCAATACCACAGGATCTGGCCCACTGAAACGCGCCTCGATTTTGGCATCAGTGGAGGGGCCAATTTCCAGACGTTTAATTTTGTAGAATAAGCCACCATGTTCTTCGCTCATATAATTGCGTAGCTCTGGCAACTCTGCCATCAGGCTCTCACCATCTCGCATGCGCACGATCAGCTGGGCATAGGTCTGATAAGACTTTTCGGTATTGTAGGTCAGCATAAAGCGGGTCAGGCCCTGCCCCACGGTAGTAGTCACCTGCTCTACCCCATCCTGCTGCTTTAAGTGCTCTTCAATGCTTTCAACCACCCGCGCATTTTCCCGAATGTCGGTACCGGCTTTATGCCAGATATCAACTAAAAACATCGGGGTGGTAGATGGCGGGAAAAACGCCTGCTTTACATGACCAAAGGCCATAACCGCGCTAACGAACAATGCAACCATAAGCAAACAGGTGGTTTTACGCCACACCAGTGCCCAGGACAGCACAGCAGCAAAGACTTCAAAGATAATGCCTTTGTATAACTCGTCAGAACCCACATCACCAGAATCCGCAGACGGGGCTTTATCTGTGAACATCAGTGCAGCAAAAAACGGCGTCAGGGTAATGGCCGTTACCCAGCTTAGCATCAGGCTGACCAGCAATACCCAAAACAGGCTACCGGCAAATTCACCCGATGCATCGCTGGATAACCCAATGGGGGCAAAGGCGATGATCGCAATCACAGTCGCACCGAGCAGCGGCCACATATTCTGTTTCACTACCTGAGACGCAGCTTCGGCTTTGCCCAGCCCGCGTCGCATGCCGATCAATATCCCTTCGGTCACCACAATGGCGTTATCAACCAGCATGCCCAGGGCAATAATCAGTGCGCCCAGTGAAATTCGCTGCAGGTTGATTTGCATTTGCTGCATAAAGATAAAGGTACCTAGCACGGTCAGAAACAGGATCAGGCCAATCAAAATCCCGGATTTAAAGCCCATAAACAGCAGCAGGACAATAATCACGATACCCACCGCTTCAGCCAGGTTCAGAATAAAGCCCTGCACCGATTTATCGACCTCGGCAGGCTGGTTATAGATAAAGCTGGTTTCCATGCCCACCGGTCGCATAAATTCCAGCTCTGCCATGCGCTCTTTCAGGCGCTGCCCCACTTCAACTACATTCACACCATCAGCGAAGGAAATACCCAACAGCAACGCCTGCTTATCGTTGAAACGGATCAGGTTGCTCGGCACCTCTTTATAATCACGATAGATATTGGCAACGTCGCCCAGGTAAATACGCTCGGATGCACCGGCGGAACTGATGACCAGATTCGCCAGCTCATCGACACTTTGAAATTCCCCAGTAGGGCTGAAGCGAATATATTCCGTACCGATTTTGACCTTACCGGCATTCGATACCTGATTCTGATTGGTCAGCAGGCTGGTAATACGGCTTGGGCTGATCCCCAGAGACGTGATTTTAGTACGGGAAATTTCAACGATGACCTGCTCATCCTGCTCACCCTGTACCGTAACCTTACCAACGCCATCCACCAGCACCAACTCCCGGCGCAAATAGTCGGTGTAATCACTTAAATCTTTGTATTGGTAACCTTCTCCGGTTACCGCCAGCAAAATGCCGTAAACATCGGCAAAATCATCTTTAACCACAGGATCGTTAACACCTGAGGGAAGATTAGGCGTTAAATCATGGATCTTACGTCGCAACTCTTCCCAAATATTACGCAGGGCATCTTTGCGATAAATGCTCTTCATCTCTACCGTGATCTGAGAACGTCCGACGGTGGAAATAGACTGAATGTTATCAACGTAAGGCAATTCCTGGATCGCATTTTCGATAGGATAGGTTACTTCCTCTTCGACCTGGGTGGGAGATGCGCCCGGATAGCTGGTAATGATCATGGCTTTTTTAATGGTGAATTCAGGGTCTTCCAGACGGCCTAAATTCAAAAAGGCAAAGACCCCACCAATTAGCAGGATCAGGGTCACCATCCAGCTGGACGTGCGATTCTGAACAAAATAACGTGCAATATCCATGAATTACAGGCCCCGTTCTTTTTGCCAAATGCGCACTGTTTCGCCTGCATTTAGTCGATGCACCCCAGCTGCGACGACACGATCACCGTATTTCAGACCCGCTAACACATTGAAGCCATTTTTATGCACGGCCCCCAGCGTAACGGGCTGACGTTTTAACTGGTTATTGTCGTCAATAAGCCAGACAAAGCTTTGCTGCACACCAGCCGTCACGTCAGAAAAAATGGCTTCCGCCGGAATTTCCCAGCCCCCTTCTTTCACTTTCATGATTTTATCCAGCTCCACGGAGACTGTGGCCGACATGCCTGGCAGCACAATAAATGCGTCAGGTCTGGGCATCGAAAACACAATCTTGTAGGTGTTAGTTGCGGCATCGGCTTCGGTATCATATTCCTTCAGCCTGGCGTGAAATACCTGGGATTTATTTGCTTCAAAGCGCACTTCAGGGCGATAGTCAGTGCCCCTTTCCAAATTCGCCAGCACGTCTTCCGGAATCTGAATCGCAATGTCCACTACATCATTCTTCTGCAGTGAAACAATGGCCTGCTGCGCAGTGATATTTTCAAAGTTTTCAATAAAACGCTGGGCTACCTGGCCCGTGAATGGCGCGCGTAATTCGGTGTAGGCCAAATTGGTTTGCGCAGATTTCAGCGCAGCTTCTGTCACCTGCAGTTGCGCTTTGGCCTCGTCGTAACCTGAACGTGAGGCTAACTGCTTTTCAAGTAATTGTTCGGCGCGATTGAACTGGGCTTTGGCCAAATCATAATTGGCCTGCGCCTGTTCCAGAGCAATCTGAAAATCTGTGGGATCCAGTTTGGCGATCAGTTGACCTTTTTCAACATTCTGGCCCGGCTGCACCAGCAACTGCTGTAACTCTCCTGACACCCGAAACGCAAGCGTGGCATCCTCACTGGCTTCGACCACGGCAGGGAAATGACGAAAACGACTGTGTTCACCGCCACTCAGGGTTATCGCCTTAACGAGCTTAGGCGCCGTATTTTCAGGCTGCGGCAGTTCTTCAGAACACCCGGATAACCCCACACACAATGCCACCGTCACTGCTAACAAAGATTTGAACTTCTTACTCACGTTTCACGCTCCCAATAAAAACGGCTGGCACTATATGCCAAGTGAAAATAAAATTAAATTTAATAACCTTTAGCAACTCATTAAATAAAATTTATATGACCCTCGACCAAATCCGTATGTTTGTCACCATCGCCAGTGAGGGTAGTCTGGCCAATGCCGCCAGGGTGTTACATAAAACCCAGCCAGCGTTATCGATTGCCATTCGTCGTCTTGAACAGCAACTAGGGGTAGAATTACTTACCAGAGAAAATTATCGCATGGGCCTGACCCAGTCGGGCGAAAAATTACTCCGACATTGTAAGTTTTTGTTACGTCAGGAAGACAACATTCACGCAATTGCCGCCCACATGCGCGCCGGTAACGAAACCAAAATCGAACTGGTTTACGATGACATCTCCCATCAACATCCAATGATCGAAGCTGTTATCGCGACCCAAAAGCAATTTCCCCTAACCGAAATTCACCTAAGTGCCGAGAATCGTTTAGAGGCGCTGAAACGAATCATAGATGGTAAGGCAGACTTTGCCATTTCTCCGTGGCTAAACCACTTTCAGGATTTTGCCGATTTCGACAGCCGCCCTTTTTCTCACTTTGAAATTGTGACCGTGGCGGCCAGCAGCTTAATTGCGCCTTTGGGTAAATTGCCCGACAGTGTCGATCAGTTGCAGGACATTCCTGTGTTGGTACCGCAGGAAATGGCCCTGCAATTAAATGTGGAAGACGTTATGGGTTTTGTGTCACGCAGCCAAATCCGCACCAACGATATCTATGCCCAAAAAGCCCTGATAAAAAATGGAGCAGGCTGGGGCTACGTATTTCGCTCGCTGGTCGAAAAGGAGCTGGCAAGTGGCGAAATTGTCGAACTGCCACTTACCGATATCACTGCCCAGGTATTAGGGGAAATCCGCCTGGTGAAACTGGCCAGCCACCATTTAGGTCCAGCTGGCCAGGCCCTGTGGGATGAGTTGTCCGCCCGTGCCGATTGATTAAGAGGATTGTGGACGGGATAAATCAGACACAGCGCTGGAAACCTTATCAGCACCCTGACGAATTTCGTCCATAACGGATACCACCTTCTGCATTTGCTCCTGGCCTTTTTCCGCCACATCACTGATTTGGCTCATACGCTGATTGACGTTATCCGTCATATCCCTGTTTTTCCGCACAACATCATCTATTTCAGCGGTCGACTGAGAGGTACGTGCGGCCAACTGGCGCACTTCGTCGGCCACTACCGCAAATCCCCGGCCCTGATCGCCAGCCCTCGCTGCTTCTATTGCCGCGTTTAATGCCAGCAGGTTTGTCTGATCGGCAATGGCAGAAATAGTCGAGACGATGGCCTCGATGTTTTTCGACTGTTCGTTTAGCTGACTCATTTGCGCTTGCATATCACTGACATTCTGCGAAATGCTGGCGGAAGTTTCGACCGAAGTGCGTAACATACTGACACCCTTTTCAGTGATGCCCACCGTTTGCTGTGACGTTTCATGGGCCAGTTGCGCCGCCTTTCTGACCTTATGCACTTCCCGTACTTTATCGCTGATGTCCTTAGCAAATTTGATCACCCTCACCACTTTGCCATCGGCGTTAACGATGGGGTTATAAGTCGCTTCCAGCCAGACATCATTGCCGCTTTTGGTATAGCGCTGATATAAGCCAGAGTGAAACTGGCCGCCCTTTAACTTGTCCCAAAAACCGGGATGCTGCTTGTAGAAATCATCACTACAGAAAATCTTATGATGCTTACCTTTGATGTCGTTGAACTGATATCCCATCAGGCTAAGGAAGTTTTTATTGGCGTATTCAATGTCGCCCTGATTGGTGAAGGAAATAATCGCCATCGACTTGTCTAAGGCCTGAAACATCTCTGCATATTGCTGGGTAAGCAGATGTTTTTCGGTCACGTCAGATGCAATTTTGACAATCTTATTCACCCTGCCATCTTCAAGCACTGGAAAATATGTGGCTTCCAGCCACACTGCATCACCGTTGGCTTTGAGTCGTTTATAGCGTCCTTTCTTTGGCTTACCACTGCGCAAATCGTTCCAGAATTGCTGATATTCCCTCGACTCACCTTCCTTTTGGGTACAGAACATTTTGTGGTGCTTATTGACGATATCGTTGAGTTGATAACCCATAGCATCGAGAAAATGGCGATTGGCTTCCTGCACAGTACCATCCGGAAAAAACTCAATCACAATCACGTTATTGGATATGGAATCCAAAACGGCCCGTTGATAACGATTGATCTTCTCCAACTCTGCCAGCTTGGCCTTTAACTCCCGATTGAACATAGACAGCCTCATTATTTACATGTGTGGGGAAATGTTCCCCGAACCAAAACCGGTAGGAATACTTCACTACCCACGACCAGCTCATTCAGAGTATAGAAAAGATTTCTATAAACGCCGGTGAGTTAGGACGTGTTTCAATCCTGAGCTCCCCGCCCAGCTGAACCCTGTGTGACACTAAGTACAGACAACGCCTCCGCCTGAAAATTAAGCAACTGCGTTCTCTCCCGTTTAAACCGGGATGTGTACTTGATGCGTTCGGTGTCGGCATTCTGAAACAGGTTGCATTAACAGTTCAAAAACCACCTGCAAGCCTTGTTTTATAAGGGTTTTAGCGCATGCAAGGGTTAGTTACCATAGCGGTTTTAGGTAAAGGAAAATGACATGAAAACACATAAACTCGGACTCGCCCTGAGCTTCACCACAGTGCTAAATGGCTGTATTGTTATCCCCGAGGGTTATTCGCAAACACAACTCTTTATCCCCGCCCAGCCCGCTCCACAAGCCAACGTTAGTCTGGTTCTGCCAAGCTTACCTGTCGGCTACATCATGGTTAATTTAACCACGGCCTTTTATGATGGTCTGTACTATCAACACACAGATCGTGGCTATGTGGTGATAGATGCACCTGTGGGTGTCGAGATTCATGCATTGCCAAAAGGGTATAAACGTTCTCAGATTGACGGTCACTATTTCTACCAAAGCAAAGGTAACTGGTATCAGTACGACAAAAATCATAAAAAATATCGGGTAGTCGCCAATCCCCATCAGGGAAATAAGCATGGAAACGGCAACGGCCATGACAATGGCCGTAAGCACTGATCATTAAAGCGTATCTAACTGGTTCAGGTACTCTTGTGCCTGGGCCAGAATCACGTCCTGTTCCTGGGCCGATTTCGACCACCAGTTGCGATACATCATCTGCATTCGCGGAGAGCGTTCCAGACAGGTTTGATGGCGATGTAAAAAATGCCAGAACAGCACATTAAACGGACAGGCTCTGTCGCCGGATTTTCGTTTCACCTCGTAATGACAGTCGCCACAATAGTGCCCCATTGAAGCTATGTAATTTCCCGAACTAATGTAAGGTTTAGTCGCCAGTAAGCCGCCATCGGCAAACTGACTCATGCCTCGGGTATTGGGCATTTCCACCCATTCCAGTGCGTCGATGTAAATGCCCAGATACCAGGCATCGACCTGATCCGGATGAATGCCGGCGAGCAAGGCAAAATTCCCAGTGATCATTAAGCGCTGAATATGATGGGCATAGGCATAATCGAGGGACTGCCCTATCGCGGCTGCCATGCACGCCATTTTTGTTTGACCATCCCAATAAAAACCCGGCAATTCCCGCTGATGATCCAGGGCGTTTTTGTCAGCATAGGCCGGCATATTGCTCCAGTAAATTCCCCTGACATATTCCCGCCAACCAAGAATTTGGCGCACAAATCCCTCTACCTGCGCCAGACTGATTTCATCAGGCCGCAAATACCAGGCACTGACGGCCTGCTCAATCACTTCCATCGGATGCAGCATTTTACTATTCAACGAAAACGATAAACGACTGTGGTATACGGACCATTCCTGCTCGGTCTCGCGACCACAACCCAAGGCGTCCTGATAACGGCCGAAATAAGGCAGACAATGTTGAATAAAAAACTGCAATAACTCCCGCGCCTGCCGGCGACTGCATGGCCAGAGCAAACTATCACCACTGTGCCTGCCCATGGTAGTTAGCTGATGGTGACTGATGCGCTGTTTGATCACGCTGACATCATTGGCAAACAACAAGGGGGCGGGTAACTGTGCCTGCCTGGGCAAGCGCTGGCGATTTTCTTTGTCAAAATTCCACTTTCCGCCAACCGGTTTTCCCGCCTCCATCAACACGCAAAACTGACGTCGCATATCCCGATAAAAATACTCCATCACAGGTGCTTTGCCTGGCTCAAACCAGTGGCTAAGTTGGTCCATTTCCAGCAAAAAGTGTTCACTGCTCACAACCTCCACAGGAAACGCCTGTGCTGTCCCCCATGTTGCTAACTGCTGAGCAACACGGTATTCATCTGGCTGCTGCCAACTGCATGACTCGGCCTGGCTTTTCGTCATCACGGCATCCAGCAATTTGGAAAGGTCTGAATATGCTGTGGTGTCGTCCAGGGTTACATAAAGCACCTGATGTCCGGCATCGGCCAGCGCGTGGGCAAAATTATGCATACTGGCGAAAAACGCCAGTACCTTTTGAAGGTGATGAACACAATAATCTGTCTCCTGGCGCAGTTCTGCGATCACATACATGACGGTGTCGTCAGATTGGCGATACCAGCTATGTCCAGCGTTAAGCTGGTCTCCCAGGATCAAACGCACTTGGCGACATACAGGCAGGTTATGCAGGTGGCGATACAACATGAGCAAAGTTGATAGAGAAAAAGAGATATGAGGTGCTTTACGCCCGAGGCGCTCAAGCGGATCTTTTCATTCATGATTCTTATCAAAGAATTTATTTTTTCAGGGACGGGCAAGCGACTTGAAAATTCGCTATCAGAGACTTTAATCAAATAAGCATCTTTTATCATCCAAATACGCGTTACATGGCTGTACTTACTCCGCTTATCCCAACAAGGAAGCAGCGCTAATGGCACTTTCCCTCAGTAGACTCAGTTTCCGTAATGCCCTGCTGGCAACGCTTATTTTACTGCTGATCCCCATGATGTCACTGGCCCTGAACTTTGCCATCACCGAATGGCAAAATCTCGAAAAAGCCCGACAGGATAAAGTCACCATAGAGTATTTATATGCGCTGGATAATCTGGCCCATCAGTTTGCCGTTGAACGGGGTCTGTCGGCGGGCTATTTAGGCAGTGGTAATGCTGATACTTTGGAAAAAATCAAAGCTCAGCGGAGCCAGGCAGACAACGCCATAGCTACCCTGCAAACGGCTGCCGATGCAGTTTATTTCAATCAGGTCAAACTACATGAAAGCATGAACCTGCTGAAAAGTTATCTCAACAGCCGCATCTCAGTCCGCAGTCAGGTGGGTAGCCGTAATGGCAATGGCGTATTCGATTACTATTCCAATCTTAACGCCATGGCGTTAACCACCATGACCGTTTGGATCAATGAACTTAACGGTGCCACGCTGCGCCATCAGGCCACTCAGCTCAATATGCTTGCTGAAGTCAAAGAACGTTGGGGTCAGCTGAGAGGCAAAATCAATGGCGTACTGGCAGCCAAACAAATACCAGAAGCCGCACGTCTGTCGATTATTGGCTATCAGCAGTCACTGCTGCAAACCCAGCGCCAGCTCATGGCCATTGCCAGTGATGAAAAAGCCAGCCTGCAAGAGCTATTGCAAAGTAGTGACGCAAACAACCTGGAAGGAATCATGACGACCCTGCTGGAAGGTGATTCAGTGGATTTTAACCGCCTGCCCACGCCCCAAATCTGGTTTTCACAGGCTACGGCTCATATCGGTAAAATCAAAGGCTGGCTCGATTCGCGCCAGCAAATACTGTTTTCACTGGCAGATAATCGATATCAAAATGCCCTCTCTACTGGCACGGTACTGATCATCGTGATGCTGGTGTTTATTTGCCTGGCCCTGTATTTGATTATCCAGGTGATCCGCGGTCTCAGCCGCAAAATCTCATCTATCCAGGGCACCTTGTATGAAGTCAGTCAGCAGGGGGATTTGCGCGTGCAGATTAATGACTCTGGCGCCGATGAACTTGGTGCGGTATCCCGCGCCATCGACAAAATGATCGAGAGCCTGAAAAGTACCGTGATAGAACTCTTCAGCGCCACTCGCAGCAATGATTCCTCGGTTCAGCAATTACTCGCAGTAACTAAATCCGTCACTCAGGCCGTTAACGAGGTCGAAAGCAATATCCAGAATGTGTCTGTTAGTACTGAACAAATGAGTGTTACGTCCGATGATATTGCTCAGTCAGCACAGGCCACTCTCAGTGCCACTACCCAGCTATCGGCGGATAGCCAGCAAGCCGTTGCCATCGTTGAAGATAACTCACAACGGGTAACAGAATTACTGGGCATTAGCGAACAGAGTATGCATGCGGCAAAAAGTCTTAACGACCGCAATCAGGCCATATCCTCGATTCTGGAAAGCATTAATAATCTTGCCGATCAAACCAACCTGCTAGCATTAAATGCGGCCATCGAAGCAGCCCGTGCCGGTGAACATGGCCGAGGTTTCTCGGTAGTGGCAGATGAAGTCCGGCAACTGGCATCGCGAAGTAAAGATGCCACAGGTGAGATCAATCAGGTGCTGGAACATGTGCGTCAGGATTCGGAAAACATTATGACCCTGATGAATCGTTCCCATGAGTTTAACCAGAGCATGGTGGAAAATTCTAAGTGTCTGGCCTCAACCTTCCATGAATTGCATACTCAGCTGGCAAATATCCAAAGTCAGAATAACAGTATCGCTACCGCATCAGAGCAACAAAGTGTGACTCTGGCCGATATAGCCCAACGCCTCAATCAGGTTTCAGATCAGGTCGCGGGTATGGTCTCGGCCTTTGCCGAACTGGAGCATCTCACCGATACCTTAAAAGGCGCCAACCAGGGACTGCTGGTGTCGGTGCAACGCTTTTCAGTTTGAGGATGACGGAATGAGGCGCTTAGATTGGCGCTTCGCACCGAATTCGTCAGGTTGTACCCATAAACGTTTATCGTCAGGGTGAACGGATGGACCCGCCAGCGGATTATCGATACTCAGCCAGCGAGTTCCCTGCCACTGGCTCAAAGGAAAAAGATGTGAGGTGAGTTTTTGCTGACGCATATAGTCTTTAAGTGCGCCCTTTTCCACCATACGCTGCAAGCCAAGGGTCAGCATATCAGCCAGTACGGCATTGTTTTTTGAGGTGAAGAAATAGGTCGCTGAAGGATAGGCCAGAATCAGCGGCCGATAGACCATCAGCTCAGGATATTCGTTGCCGAACATACGTAATTCTGTAGGCCCTTCGTATATCGCCCGAGGGAAATAATCACAGCGTCCACTGCGCAGCTGCTCGAACAAATTGCGATAGACAGGATTGGTCATCACGGCCAGACCCGCCTGTTGCAGGATTTCAGTATCAGGCCAGTATCGACCCTGGCAGGCGACCAGGTCCCGTAAATCATCAAGGGACTTCACCTTATCAAACAGGTCCTGCTGATCTTTGCGAATAATAAACTGACGAACCCCCAGGAATCCGCGAGTCAGCGGAATAGGCACCGCTTTCAGGGTTTTCTCGCGTTCAGCGCTGGTAGCCACCCAAAAGATATCAATATTGCCCGCTTCAAGTTCGTAAAGCGCTCTGCCCTGCTCCATCACCTGGCCATAGCGAAATTCCACTTTACGGCTCGGGTCCGCATAGCGGATGGCTTCGCTAATCAAACCGGTAAAATACTTATAACCAGGGCTACTTATTTTGACTGGATAGGGGATTTTTATCAGTAGCTCTTGTCCCTGGGCGGAACCACAAACAACCAGCAACAGGAGCAATAGCCTTACTAACAACATGCCCAAACCCAAGATTCAAAGATGCCCTCATCATAGCAAATTCCCCCCAGGAATCAGCCAGATTTATTTACCAAGTTGTTATTTGGATGTTTTACAGGCCACCAAACTATCGCGCACAATCAGTTTAGGCTGAATCACATGATTAAGGGCTGTGGCGCGACAATCATAAACCTTGTTTAAAATCCAGCGAGCGGCCATCGCGCCAATATCCCACATCGGGTATTCCACCGTCGTCAGTTTCGGGCGCAGATAGTGGGCAAAGTTGACGTTATCAAACCCCACCACAGAAACCTGAGCCGGTAGCTCAATTTGATTGGCGTAAAGGGCTTCGATGGCCCCAGAGGCCATTTCATCGTTGGCACACACCACGGCGGTGAACTTAGCACCATCAGCCAGTAACTGATGAATACCAGCTTCGCCCGAATGGGCCTGAAAATCCCCTTCATAAAACAACGCTGGATTGTACTCCACGCCAAACTCAGCAAGGGCCTTTTTATGTCCGGCCAGACGTAACCTGGCATCCGCTTTCCACAGACTTCCGGCTAAATAAGCGATCTCCCGGTGTCCCTGTGCCAGCACCGCTTTAGTAGCCAGATACCCCCCCTGCTGGTTATCCAGGCCGATACAGTGCGCTCCAATTTCCTCGATATAACGGTTTACCACCACAAAGGGGACATTGCTGTCAGCGAGTGAAATCAGATAGTCATCACTCACGGCTTCCACATGCAGAATCAGGGCGTCACAGCGGCGTCCTAACAGAGCTTCGATAGCGTCAATTTCATCTTTTTCGTTACTGTGGCCGGCAGCAATAAACATATGCTTGCCCGCTCCACGCAACTCACGCTCAGAGCCCGACATCATTTCGCCAAAGAAAGAGCCGTGTAACTCCGGCACTATGTATCCAACCGTATTGGTTTTTTTCGATGCCAATGACTGGGCAATAAAGTTTGGGCGATACCCCAGCTGCTCCATGGCGGCCAGCACTTGTTTACGGGTTTCTTCTGTCACTTTATCCGTATTATTGATGACCCGGGACACAGTTGCCGACGATACGCCAGCCAGTTCCGATACCTGTTTGATTGTCACCATTTCAATTGTGTCTCCTGAAAAATCCTTGTGCTTATCTAAGCGCGCTGGCGTCGAGGTCCATTTGCTGGTGCAACGCCTGCATTCTGGGCGGGTCGAGTCGGTAACAACGCATGATTAGCGCCACTGCCACAAACGCCAGTGCCGGAAATACCGAGAAGCACCATTGGATCCCCTGCAGGGTTTCCATCTTTGGCGTAACGCCGCCTTCATAGCCATACCAGGCCAGCAACCAACCGGCAGCCGCGCCGCCCAGGGCCAGCCCCAACTTAATAAAAAACACCACCGATGAGTAGACCAAACCGTTCATGCGAATACCCGACATGGCCTGGCCATAATCCACCGTATCGGCGATGCAGGACCACAGAATCGGCGTGCCCATCTGGAATACCAGACACCAGCAAAAATAGAGCGAAAACGCCATCAGCATATCATGGGCAGGTACCAGTAAGCCCAGCACACATAAGCTTGCTGAAATCCATTGTAGACCGATATAAACTTTGATTTTATTGATTTTTTTAACAACAAATCCCACCAGCGCACAACCGACAATATTGCCAATCATGCCCAGAGTCACAAAGCTGGTGATCCAGTCAGGTTCTGCCAATACATACTTTACATAGTAAATTGCCAGTGTATTGCGCAGCACCAGGCCAAACAACAACACCAGTGCGGCCGCACTTAATACGCGCCACTGGTCATTACGCCACAGCACGGCGAGTTGGGCTTTTAACGCCAGGGTATGAGATTGAGATTCGCGGACGCGTTCTTTGGTCCCAAGAAAACACATTAAAAACAGGCCGCAGCCCAACACACTGGAGACGGCAATCGTCACTTGATAACCTTTGGCGGCATCACCCTGTCCGAAGTAATCCACCAGCGGCAAGGTAAACAGGCTCACCAGCAAGCCCCCCGTCATCCCAAACACAAAGCGATAGGACTGAATCGATACGCGCTCGCGTAAATCCGGGCTTAGTACGCCCCCAAGGGCTGAGTAAGGAATATTAATGGCGGTATAGGCCAGCATCAGCAGGCCATAAGTACAGTAGGCGTAGATGAGTTTTCCCTGTGCGGAAAAATCAGGCGTGGTAAACGCCAGCACACTCACCAAAGCAAAGGGTAAAGCCATCCACAGTAACCAGGGCCGAAACGCACCGAATCGCGAACGCGTATTATCGGCCAGCACCCCCATCATAGGATCGGTGACTGCGTCCATCAGCCGCACCAGTAAAAACATGGTGCCTACCGCAGCGGCAGACAACCCGTAGACATCCGTATAGAAGTACGTCAGAAACAGCATCACCGTCTGAAAAATCAGATTGCTGGCGGTATCTCCCAGCCCATAGGCGATTTTTTCTCTGACGTGTAACATGCCGGCCTCGTGTTATTGTCTGTTGTTATCGGCGACGTGCAAGCATCTGCTGATATGCCAGACCGCTGTCTTTAATGATACGTTGCTGGGTGGCGTAATCCACATAAATCAGTCCAAAGCGCTTGCTAAATCCCTCTGTCCACTCGAAATTATCTAACAGACTCCAGGCAAAGTAACCCCTTACATCTACGCCCGACGATATGGCTTCGGCCAGTGCCTGTAAATGTTGCTGTAAATACCAGCTACGGCGTTTGTCTCTGACCCGCCCCTGCTCTGCCTTTAACTCGTCTGCATAGCCATTTTCAGTGATCATCACAGGCGGTAACACATAGCGCTGATGAAGTTGTAACAAAATATCCTTCAAGCCCTTGGCATCGCATTCCCAGCCCATCGCATTGATGTGACAGTCTGCGGCCACCGGCATTGGCTGATACTCCCGATCGGCCTGATGGGCCGCCGCTACCCGGGTTGGGTGATAGTAATTCAGACCTAGGAAATCCAGCGGTTGAGCTATGGTCGTCATATCCCCTTTTTGCATCGGCACATGTGTCAAAATCTGTTCAGCCAGCTCACCATCGGGATATTTGCCTTCCAGCAACGGCGACAGATACCAATGGTTATGTAGCATATCTGCGTTGTCGCTGGCCTGCATATCCGCACGTTGCTCAGAAATGGCATAGCAAGGCGTGACATTTAACACGATCCCCACCTGACTGCCGGGATCCGCCGCGCGGATGGCTTGTGCAGCCAAACCGTGAGCCAGCAGTAAATGATGGGCGGCCCGCTGCCCCTGAAACCGACCTTTTTTACCCGGGGCATGCACGCCCGTTTCATAGCCCAAATGGGCTGAACACCAGGGTTCATTCAAGGTACACCAACGTGTGACTTTACCGGCAAGCGCCTGACTGACTTTTTCGGCATAGTCGGCAAAACGGTAAGCCGTGTCCCGATTCAGCCAGCCGCCCTGTTGCTCCATTGCCAGAGGTAAATCCCAGTGATAAAGGGTCACATCAGAGGCAATGCCTGCCTGCTGTAAATCATCCAGCATCTGTTGATAGCAGGCCAGGCCATCCGCTTTAAGCTGACCGTTAGCATCAATGACCCGCGGCCAGCTGATGGAAAATCGGTAGGCATCCAGTCCCAGCTGTTTAATCAGGGCAAAATCCTCCTGCCAGTGAGCCAGGGCCTGACACGCATCCTTGCCGTTACTGCCATCGCGAATGGCTCCGGGCTGGGTACAAAATGCATCCCAGATACAGGGTTCCCGTCCTTCGGGGCGTCCTTCGATCTGATAAGCGGAGGTCGCTGCTCCAAACAAAAAGGTGTGACGATTGAGCAGATGTTGAGGAACCTCCAGCTCTGGCACCTCAGCCATGGAAAGCGTTGACATAACAATACCCTCCTAATCTGCGTGCCAGCAGAAACGCTGTAAAAATTCACTGTGGCTGGGCAGGCGAGGAACTGCCTGACTCAACTGCTGATGATAACGTTCAAGGGCCTGTTCTACCTGCTCACCAGCAAGGCTGTGTACTAACGGATCGCACGCGACCGGCAGCTCCCCCATCCCCGCACACACAGCATGCCAACTGCTATCACCAAATAAGTCATCGCCGGTATGTCGGCGAATGCCTCGCAAACGATATAGCGCCAGCTTTTCGGACAAAGAATCCGGCAGCGGCATAGCGCCACAGTAACGCCAAAAGTCGCTGTCATCACGGCGACTCAGGCAATAATGCAGAATAATGAAATCACGGATTTCCTCGTAATCCCGGGTCATCGCGCGATTATATTCCTGCGCCAGAATCGCCATATCCGTTAACGCACGGTCAGCCGTGTTGTGGCTGGAATGTGGAAAATAACGCAGCAAAAACAAGGCTCCGCGCACGACCAGATGCAAAGCCGTGGATTCCAGCGGTTCGATAAAGCCCCCTGCCAGGCCGATGCCTACACAGTTATGGCGCCAAAGCTGTTTACGCATACCGGTTTGGAATCGCAGTAAGCGTGGCGCATTCAACAACTCCTCGCCCCGTTGAGCTGCGGCACTTAACAGGGTATCTAACGCCTGTTCTTCATCAACAAAACCCGAAGCAAATACATGGCCCTGCCCAAGACGCTGTTGCAACGGGATACGCCAGCGCCAGCCTGCCTGCTCAGCAATGGCCTGAGTGTAGTTGGGTAAATCAGACGGTGCAGCAGTGGCCATGGCCCAGGCACGATCACAGGGCAGCCACTGGTTCCAGTGCTCAAATTGGCTATCGCAGGCCTGGCCAAGTAAGCGAGAAGCAAAGCCACTGCAATCAATGAAAAAGTCTGCCGTGAGAACGCGTCCATCCTGCAATTGCAGACTTGCCAATGCCCCACTGGCATGGGTATTCACCTCGCAGACATCCCCCGTAAGGGCACAAACCCCAAGCCGACAGGCATAGTCTTTAAAATACCCGGCGACCCTGGAGGCATCCACATGCAAAGCGAAATCCGCCGACGCTATCGGCGTATCAGGTGCGTCAGACGGTAAGAAAAATCGCTGCTGCTGCGCCATATGCCAGCAGGGCGAGTAGGCTTCATAGGCCGGCCCCGGCTGAGCCTGTTGCTGGCGTAACCAGCACTGAAAAAATTCGTGGTGATTGAGGTTGATGCCAACGGCACCGAAGGGATGAAAATAGCTGTGTTCAGGTCCCTGCCAGTTAACAAAATCAATGCCGAGTTTAAAGGTCGACTGAGTCTGTTTCATGAAATCAGCAAGAGGAATATTCAGATGATGCAAGAGCTGCACAAAGGGGGGCACGGTGGACTCGCCTACACCGATAGTGCCTATTTGCGCCGATTCGACCAGCGTAACTGAGATACCTGTTCCCTGTAAGTGTTTGGCTAATACCGCGGCTGTCATCCATCCAGAACTGCCGCCTCCCATGATCAACACTTGTTGCATCGCTTGCTGGGACATACTCACCTGCCAAAAAGAAAGCGGCCTGTAGAGGCTGTTTATCTTTGTTCATTTGCGCTTACCTGACCCCAAAATGGCCAACTGCATAATTTACGAACAAAGATAAACAGCCTCTCAGGGCCGAAAGTTAACAGGCCACCATCACGATGGCCAGAGACACACCTAACACAAGGTTTGTGCGTGTTGCTGCTGCCGAAGCATCAGAACTTCGCACGTAATCCCAGGGTATAACGGGGTTCAAATTCATTCACCCAGCCATACTGATCTTCCCACTGTACGTAGTACTCCTCGATTTCACCGGTCACGTTAGAACCGTTGAGGTAAACCGTGAATTGATCATTAATGTCGTAGCTGACATTGACGTCCACAAACTTGGTTTCTTTCTGGAAGATTTGCAAGTTGGTTTCCGGTGCCGTGCCAGCCAAACGCTTACTCCGATAGTTATAAGCAATTCGCGCACTCAGGCCATTGGCATCGTACCAGCCTACCAGGTTGAACTGGTTTTTAGAGTTATCGGTAAAGGCCGAATCATCACCATATACATCCTTCTCACTGGTGGAACTGGGTGAGTAGGTGTAGTTAGCGTCGATACCAAAACCAGAGAAGAAACCGTCAGTAATATCACTCAGGGCAAATTTGCCACCAACTTCAACCCCTTCGATCGTACCGCCTTCCCCTTGCACCTGCAGACTCACAGGGACTTCGCGACGGATCACGCCATCTGAGTCAGCAAATGCGCCTGTTTCCGTCCCGGCTACAGTAAAGCTATCGATTTCGATGCGGAACAAAGCCAGATTCGCCATGCTCGCAGCGCCCATATAGTATTCGAACGACAAATCGAAGTTCTTCGCACGCCATGGGTTTAAGTATGGGTTACCAGTTTTTGAAGCACTGGTCACTTCACGACGACCTTCTGCGGCGTTATCGGTAGTAAAGATAGCCAAACCACCACCATAGTTACCCAAATCCAGTGGCGTCATGGTTTTACTGGCCGCGAAACGTACCAGGAAATCATCAGTAACTTTTGCTGTCACGTTAAGAGATGGCAGGTAATCGGTGTAGCTGCGACGCGTCACTTCATCACCGGTATCGGCCTGCGTATCGCCGTAGGGCAGATTGTCACCGGTCAGGTTTTGCTTCACCACCAGCTCGGTATCAATCTGGCGCATTCCGAAGTTACCTGTGAACATGCCATACTCGAAGTTAGCTTTCACAAAGTAGCTGTCTTCTTTTAACTCGACATCATAAGTCTGACCTGGACGGATAAAGCGATTGGCCGCGCCAAACACGCGCTCCTGATAAGCCACTACGTCATCAAACGCTTTCGGATCTGCAGCCCACAGACCGGGAATACCTTTGACTGAACCAAAGTCATCCACCCACTTCACGTCATTGAACTCATCCAGACGACGAGGCTGCATAACGGTGTAAGCCTGGAAGGTCTGCTCACCGGTATCCGGGTCAGTGATGAATTCACCTGCGGTACAACGGGCGTCGTTCATAACCACGTCGATGGCTTTCCATTGCGCCTGGCATCCATCCGGATCGCTGGCACCGTTGCCGGCATAGAATGGCGAGAACAGGTGGAAGGCTTCAATTTGCACCGCACGCTGGCTCTGACGTACACCGGCATCAATGCTGGTAATGAAACCATCGTCGAAGCGGTAGTTACCCTTCATCGAGAACACGCTCATTTGCGCGCTTTCTTCGTTGTTATTCTCTGACGAATAAGCACCAACGGAATAACTATCCAGGTTCGCCATATAATCGGCCAGAGTGGCGTTTGGCCCTAAATTGCCCGCCAGTGGTGAATCAAAACCACTCCATACCGGTGAACCACCTGACGTATCATAGTGCAGTTGTGGATTCTCGCTGTAACCCAGCGGGTTAGGCGCGATAAAACGGCCACCGTTTTCACCGACAATCTCAGATAAACGGCTTTCATCGTACTGCGCGGCGATATCGGCCGGATAGAACGGATTCAGATTGAAATCGTTGGTACTTTCCCAGTTACTTAAATCGCCCTGGACCTGACCATTCATACCCAACTGATTTGCTGCAGCCTTGATATAACGCACGCTACCGGTGAGATTACCACCATTATCATAGTTCAACTGCAGGTTCAGGTTGCGAGAGTAAGAGGTCGTGGCACGGTTACGGGTAAAGGAGTTAACACGCCAGGCATCAACGTCGTATTCAGATACTGCGACCCATTCCACGTCGCCCTGATAAGCACCGGTTGCACGGGATTCTGTTGGCGTTAACCAGGTGGCAACGGCGTTGGTCTGCCAGCGGTTCGAAATGTTCAACCCCACTTCACGGGTATACTCTTCCAGCTCGGTGCGGAAGTATTCAGCCACAAAGGTAAAGCCTTCGCCCAGGTCGGCCTGAAACGCTACGTTGATCCCTTTACGGGTACGTTCTTCCACACGGTTGAACATATGGTAACCCTGCGGGGTGATGTAGCGGTTATCATGAGGAATACCTGGTAAGTATGTTCCCCAGTCCTGAATGCCCCATGAGTTATTGTTCATGGTACCGCCTTCACCGAAGGCGTTACCGTTGTAATTGTTGCCAAGGTTGGCATTGCTGTAGGTACCTGAGACCATGATACCAATCTTATTGTTATGATAGTTCAGCAGTGCACTGGCCAGTGGATCAGACTCTTTGGTATCCTGACCACGGCTTACCTCAACGCTGGCGGCGCCAGAGAAGCCCTCGTCAAAATCAAACGGACGGTAGGTTTTCAGGTCAATCGTACCTGAGATACCCGACAGGCTGTTTTTGGTATCGGTAGATTTATACACACTCACGCCGCTCATCAATTGCGACGGAATATCGGTTAAACGTGGTTGTGCACCGCCGAGGTTACCGGCATTCAAATACTGCTCGCCGTTTAACAGAGTAACGACCTGAGGCATGCCGCGGATGTTCACCGTAGCACCTTCACCGGCATCACGCTGGATCTGAATACCAGGGATCCGTTGCAATGAATCGGCAATGGTAATGTCCGGCAATTTACCGATATCTTCCGCTAAAATCCCGTCAACAATGCTGTCGGCAAAACGTTTCTCATTGATAGCCCCAACCTGAGATGCACGGATCCCCGAAATTTCGATTACTTCAATATCGTTTTGACCGTTATTGGTTTCTTGCGCCATCAATGGCAACGCCACAGCACTTCCCATCAGAAGTGCTACGCTCTTCGCCAGCAGATGTTGTTTGAATTGTGTCTGCTTCACTTAATGTGTCCTCGTCCCGTGTAATTTAGAGTTCAGGCTGTACTACACCCGATAATGTAATCGCTTACATTTTCACCCAAACAAATCATCCCGTAAGGCAAAAAAGATGATGTAAGCGTTTACATAAGGTAATTTTGGGTTTACATTATGTCAACAAGGAATTCACCCTTAAAAAATAACTAGTTGTTTTATAAGGTTTTTTACATTTACAAAATAATTACAATTGTCAACACATCGGATGTGTAGGTCAAATTAGACGCAGCTTGCCATTCATAAATGTCAGGCGATTACCATGGGACAAGTCCCTGCTGGCAGCTTAGGGCGCCGATATGCAGGTTAGGAAAAAAGAGCCATCCGCTTCGCGTGATGCACAAACAGATATGGGAATTTAGCACCATGAAAATCACCCCAAGATCAGGTTTGCGCCTGTCGGCACTTGCCGTTTCTCTTTCAATACTTACGGCATGTGTAAGTGACAACGAGGTAGCGACGTCATCTTCGGTCGCCAATGAAAGCGCTTCCACTGGTAATCTGGCCATTTGGCCCACTCTCGATATTGCAGTTAAAAAAGATCCTGCCGTTGAGGCCCGTATTCAGTCGATTCTGGCAGGCATGACAACGGCGCAAAAAGTGGCGCAAATTATTCAGCCTGAAATCCGGGATATCACGCCTGAAGATATGCGTAAATACGGTTTCGGATCATACCTCAACGGCGGTGGCTCCTTTCCGAACGGCGATAAATACGCCACACCCCAGGACTGGATTGCCCTGGCCGAAGCTTTCTATCAGGCTTCGATTGATGATAGCCAGGATGGCTCGACCATCCCCACCATGTGGGGCACAGATGCCGTACATGGCCACAACAACGTGATTGGTGCGACTCTGTTCCCGCACAATATTGGTTTAGGTGCCACCCACGATCCGGATTTGATTCGCGAGATTGCCGATGCCACCGCCAAAGAAGTGTTGGCAACAGGAATCGACTGGGTATTTGCGCCAACCGTTGCGACGGTGCGAGACGATCGCTGGGGCCGCACCTATGAAGGCTACTCAGAAGATCCAGAGATAGTGCGTGCTTATGCCAAAAGTATTGTTGAAGGCTTACAGGGCACACCGGGCAATGGCTTACTTGATCAGCAACATGTTATCGCCACGACCAAACACTTTGTCGGCGATGGCGGCACCGAAGGTGGCGACGATCAGGGCAACAATAAAGCCTCAGAACAAGACCTGTTTGCCATCCATGCCCAGGGCTATGTTGGCGGCCTAAGCGCAGGCTCTCAAACCGTGATGGCCTCTTTCAGTTTGTGGCAGGGTGAGAAAGTACATGGCAGCAAATACCTGTTAACGGATGTGCTGAAAGACAAAATGGGCTTTGATGGTTTAGTGGTAGGCGACTGGAATGCCCATGGTCAGGTGCCGGGTTGCAGCAACGAAAGCTGTGCCACAACCATCAATGCAGGACTGGACGTGTTTATGGTCGCCGGTGGCGATTCATGGAAGCAGTTGTACTACAACACCATCGCTCAGGTTGAAGCGGGCGAAATCAGCATGACCCGTTTAGATGATGCGGTTTCACGTGTGCTGAGAGTGAAGCTACGCGCAGGTTTATTTGATAAGCCCTCTCCAGCCCATCGTCAGCTCGCGGGCGATAAAAGCCTGATCGGCAGCGACAAACATCGGGCGACGGCGCGTCGTGCTGTACGCGAGTCGCTGGTGCTGTTGAAAAACAACGCTAATCTGCTGCCGCTGTCACCAACACAGCATATTCTGGTGGCGGGTGATGGGGCTGATAATGTTGGCAAACAATCTGGCGGCTGGAGTATCAGCTGGCAGGGCACTGGCAATACCAATGCTGACTTCCCTGGCGCAACCTCGATTTACGCAGGCATTGCCCAACAGGTGAAACAGGCGGGCGGGAGTGTTGAACTGGCAACAGACGGCAAATTCAGCCATAAACCAGATGTGGCAATCGTGGTATTCGGCGAAGAGCCGTATGCCGAAGGCAATGGTGATATCAATAATCTGGAATTCCAGCGCGGCAACAAGCGTGATTTAGCCCTGCTCAAATCGCTGCAGGCACAGGGGATTAAAACCGTATCTGTGTTTATCTCTGGTCGCCCCATGTGGGTAAATGCCGAACTAAATGCATCTGATGCGTTTGTGGCAGCATGGTTGCCCGGTACTGAAGGTGCAGGCGTGGCCGATGTACTACTGACAAAGGCCAATGGTGACATTCAGTATGATTTTAACGGCAAGCTTTCGTTTTCATGGCCCAAAAGCCCACTGCAAACGGCCGTCAACCGTGGCGATAAAGACTATAACCCACTGCTGCCTTACGGATTTGGCTTAAAGTATGGCGAAGCCAGTACCCTGAGCAACACTCTGTCTGAAACTAATCCGGGGGCCAGTCAGCAACTCGAAGCCTTAGCCCTGTTTGAACTGAGCGTTAAGCCTCCTTATAAGCTGATTGCCCGCAGTGGTAACGACACAAAAGAAATGACCACCAGCCGGTTGAATCTTGACGCCCTGAGCATCAACAGCCTGAACCGTCGGGTACAGGAAGATGCCAGAACGCTAACCTGGCACGGAAATGGCTCTGCAACTGTGAACCTGCAAACGCTATTCCCGGAAGATTTGCGTTCGTATACTGAACAGCATGCTGCCCTGACCTTTGATTACAAGCTGGCTGGCGCACCATCAGCAGAGGTGCAACTGGCGATGATTTGTGATCCCGGATGTGATGCAAACATGGACATTAGCCAACACCTGGTTGTGGGCGATTGGCAACAGTTCAGCGTGGACCTGCAGTGTTTTGCCAAGGCTGGCGCGGATATCAGCAAAGTACTGGCGCCATTTAGCCTACGTGCTGCAAGTCCGTTGCAAATCAGTATCAGCGATGTACGTTTAGTTCCAAATGGAGCTGCCAACGCCACCATCCGCTGTGATTGAAAACTCCGTTAATCCATAAAGCAATACAAGGCTCCCCGCTGTCACAATTTGGGGAGCCTTTTTTATTGGCGTTAACCTTATCGCACCAAGATTCTCCAACGCGATCCCCAGTTTTAAGACGTAAATCAACTACACTTGATGGACTTTGTTCAGTTGAAGTTTGCCATGAGGTGTTTACGACGATGGCGAGCATGGAGTCAGCTTTGCCTTAGGCTATCTCTCATCCTGCCTGCATTTGCCTGTGCACAGGAAAACACGGTGGAATTGCTCGCCCTTGAGTATCCGCCCTATACCAGCTTGTACGCCGAAAATGGTGGAGACCTGTTAGCCGAACTTAACCATCGATTAGATCAGGTAAAAGGCCTGAGGCTGCAACCAGTGTTTCTCCCCCCTGCCCGCGCATCACTGCGGATGCAAAACGAACAATGGTGTACCAGCTTTTTACCCCCGATAGATAGCAGTAATGCACCGTTTTTACTGCTGAGTGACAATCCCGTGCCATTAGGGCTATTTCGCCGCTACCAGTCTGGCTCGTTCCACTGGCAACATTTGTATGAACTGAGTGGCAGGCGAGTCGCGTTTTTACGGGTAGGCGAAGACAGCCCCTACGTTCAGCCGTTTATTCAGGCAGGAATAGAACCGTTTTATGTTGAATCGGTGCAGCAGGGCTTTTTACTGCTTGCCCGCGGAAGAGTTGACTACATGTATGCCGATGAAGCCTCGTATCACTTTTTACGGGATAACGATTTACTGCCTAAAGTAGCTTTGCAGTTTTCAGACACCATTATTCTAATGACACACTTTCCCCTATGGATTAACCCTGCCTGCGAAGCCGGCATGCGCATGTACTCTGCGCTCATTCGCGTAAATCCCCCCTAGTTCATTCCGTTTTGCTTGCAGAATAATAAGCAAATGCCGAAGGGGATCACACAAAAATGGACTACACTCAAAGCTACGGAGGTGTGGTTATGTGCAGTTATAAAACGGCTAATTTGTACTCCCGACGCTGGTTTACAGTGCTGATACTTATTTGTCTGACGGCCTGTGGTAAAAACTCTGTTGAAACTCAAAAGTCCCCTTCTGGCGATACACTGAAATCGATAATACAGCAGCGCCTTACCCCAAAAAGAACACAACAACTGGCACAACTTGGAGCCGAGCTAGAGCAGTTAAACACGCCACTCTTCCAGCAACACCCTATGCAAGCCGATGCATTGCTTTCAGCTGCAGACCAACCGAGATTTGATCGCAGTGTTGCCCGCCTAATCAAACAAGATAAAAGCAACGCTCAGGCTTATATTGAAATGGCGGCGAAACTGTTTCCACAGCGACAATATAAACTTACCGAAGCCCTGTTGACCGACGACAGCCTCAACCAAACCGACATAGAAGAAGCGGCCTTGAGTGCAGGATTAGACCCGGCCAGAATCTTCGTGGCGACAGCTGCCGGCACAGAGCCCCGCATAACACCGTTAATACATTCTCTTAGTCTGACCCTATTTGAACAGCAAGCTACCACCCAGACACACCTCACTTACCGTGTAAGTGGCAGCACAGAATGGCTCGACGCCTTGCCTTTGTTTTGGGATGCGGCCCAGCACACCCTTTCAGGCAGCATTGTTTATTTGCAGGCTGACACCCAGTATGAGTTGCAACTTACCCTTACCCTGGCCAATGGCAGTCACGAGGAACAACAATTTACGGCCCAGACGCGAGCCGATTCCCCCCCGATAGATGAAGATAAAATCTATTACCTAAAAGACATATACGTTGATGGCACATTAGACATTGAAGCGCTTGGGATTAAAGGCAGCCCAACGGGTTGGGCCAAAATTGTGGGTGACCCTAACACCATAATTCGAGCCTGGGAGGAAGACGATGCCGCCATTAACATAGGAGATAACAGCTATATTCTGTTTGAAAATATCCAGGTAAGAGGTGGGCGTTACCACGCCATTTACGCCTATCAGGCCCACCACCTTTGGTTTTCAGGCTGTGACGTTTCAGACTTTGGCCGAACTCCCCATTATCAAATTGACGGCAAAGCTTACGAATATTCAGACGATGCAGAGCCTATTGATCAGGATTCAGGCTTTTATCTCAATCGCAGCGGCGTAATTGTAATTGAAAACTGCAATATACACTCTCCTGTTCCGGCTGCGAATCCACAGGATTCAGGCGATGTTCGCGGGCCCAGCGCCATTTTGATTGCAGCCAATCATCCACAGCCAGAGTTCGAAGGCCAAATTATTCTGCGCAACAACCGCTTTTGGGGAGACGACCAACACAGGTTTAAACACCTGATAGAAAGCCGCTCCGGTGGCAGAAGCTGGGGCGGCTTCATTCGCGACTCCGCCATTTATAACAATGATTTTGCTTACGCAAACGATAGCCTGGTTGAATTAGATGGCGGGCAATCGAATGTACTGGTTTACAACAACCGTTTCGAACAGGGATTTACCGGTATTACCGCCACCCCAAATCGCGCGGGGCCATCATATGTGTTTCATAACTACGTCAGCCGCTTGGGTGACCAATTTCAACATTCCTGGGCCGCGATTAGCCTGGGGGGATACACTGTTGCACCCCAGGGTCTCAATAACGTATTTGAAAATTTAATTGTTTCGCCAAGCAATGGCCTTGCCTGGCAAACCTATAAAGGTGACGCCAGCTTTTGGGTTAACGCAGTAAATAACATCATTATTACCACCCAGGATGACAGCATGACCGGCTTCTGCCTTTGGGATAAGGCTCAGATCACCGACAGCCGTTACTTGAACAACTACACATTTAATCTCGACCTTGCCGCTTCGAAAGATCAGGCAAGCATTCATCAGCCATTTATTGCACCAGAATTGCTCAACTATGAACAAGCAGAGAGCTATTCACTACAAGACGGCCTGGTGGCAACGTCTGCAATTAACTACATGCCGTTAGCTAACTTTTCTAGAGTAGAAGCGAATGGGAGCATTTTGTTGATAGGGGCAGAAGATTAGCTGTTCCCTTTCTTCCCATATTCTTAGAAACATGAAATTCTGATGTAAAAAAGCCCGATTATGATCGGGCTTTTGAGCATAAACCAGCAGGATAACTATTTAGTTTTGCAGCGTGCTCTAACAAACATTAAGCCTGCAATACCCAAAAACAGAGAGATTGTTGCAGGGGCAGAAACCTCACTGATGTTGCTTGCATTATTCAGATCAACAATAGCCACGTTTCTAAAATATGATGTAGTTTCTGAGCCCGCTGTATCTTGGTCAGCTATAAACACTAAAGAGGTGTAGTCGCTCAGGTCATACAAAGAAAGGTCAATAATAACTGTGTACCAAACCCCTTCGATGATATCAATCACATAATCCTGAATACCGTAGGTTTGAGTACCACCAAGTTGAAATACTGTACCACCGGTACTCAACTGATTGTCGTTATCAAACCCTACGCCGTTTATTTCGCCTACATCGGTGGTCATAAACTCGAAAACCAGAAGGCTATTAGCCCATGACGACAGAGAGCTTAGGTCAATGCTAACCCAATTGTTACCATACACAACAAGGCCAGAACCACTATCAAAAATGCTATAGCCACCAGATTGCGACTGACTACCATAGTCACTTACATCACTTTCACTAAATGTAATAATGCTCGCCTTTGAAGCAAAGCTGAACACTACCAAAACCAAACCTAATAATAGCTTCATAAACCACTCCATTTAATAAACTATCCTAACGACCTCAGACACAATAAAGCAAACCTAATGCCAAATGCATTTTCAATATAAATATCAATCACTTACCACCATGAAAAATGTAAATTAAATGTAACTTGTAAATAATTCGGACAGTCGGGTGTAAAGATAACTGAAAATGGTTGATTATTTAACCAACAAGAAAGTCACAACAAATAACCATCAGGCTAAATGTGGCTAAACCAGAAGCTCTGCCGACAGATCTCGCTTTAACACAAATTCTTCGGCTATCTAGTTGAAATAGATAGCTAAACATTGATAACGCTATCTATCCAGTAGCAATTCAACCAATTGTCGTTTACGACTTTTCTGCCCGAGCGCTCTTTCGATGTCAATAAAGCTCTCTCTATTTGCGCCTTCTTTCAAAAAGCGTTCGGACCACTCCTGATTAATAGTGTCTGATTGTCTTTTAGTAGGGGGAGTTGAAGGTAACTCGTTTAGATCGACATCAACATTCATTAGCTCAGAGATCTTCTGCACCGCGCTTTTGACATCTTTTTTCACATCAGAAAAAGACAACTCAATAAACGGAACAGAGTGGGAAGTTAATAGGTATTTCCAGGCGCCATTGTGCAAAATAGTGCGTTTTAAGCAAAATTCGATTTCAGCAGCATCATAAACAAGCTTTGAATTTTTGGGTTGCTGACCTGATATCCATACCCCACTTTGACGGGCAATCGCTAAAGATATAGCTTGAGCTAATAGATCGTTGCGAGAAAGTAACACAAAATATGGATTAGGAAGTCGACTCACAAGGCCCTGGAAACCGCCAAACATATCTAAATGAGCATAATGAGTCTTTATCGAGAAGACTCCATTTGGCGACGTTCGCGACATCATCAATTTCCCAAGCACAGCATCGAAGTCTGTCTCTGAATATATCTCCATCCATTTTTTTACATTGACAGGATTGGCATACTCAAGCGGGAAACCAAATTTTTGAGTTGATAGCAAAGTATGTCCAAGTAAGTGACTACCGCATCTCGGGGTTGAGGCAATTACAAGTGACTTAGTTACCATAGTGCATTCAGGAAAATTATGCTGCGCATCGAATTGACTTTCATAAAGATACTGGTCCGTCATCCGTCTTACTCCTCTAATAAGCTAGATAAAATCTACTACAGCAAAGTTCATTCCATTTACTAGAAATGAGAATGACTTAAACATTCTGCTACATGCCATAAATGACCGCATACTTGAATGATATTTGTAGTGCTACCTTACTAATAACACTAATATCAATTCAATAAAGTCTTATCTCATAGAAAATAGGCCTACGCTTAATCAAACAGCACTTTCATCCCATATCATATCATATCATATGGGATGGCTCAGTAATTGCTAAGTAGACTCTAAAGCCAATAGCGGCAAAGTTAACAGCTTGTAAAAAACTTAATTCAAACTTAATAAAATGGAGATATTTCCTGAGATAAAAAACTTTAAAATTGATAACGACGAATAAAATATGATAGATTTCACCTAAATATAAGCTAATAAAACCGACCTTAAACGCTATAAATTTTCAAATAGAAAATAAACAACCCCATAAATTTAGATTACAGAGAAAATCTAAAACCAATGGCACGGAAGCACATTATAAGTCATGCTAAAAACACTTATCTCAGGCGCAATTTACAATATAGCTAACATTTCAGTTCAAATAATTCTCGGCTTGTTAGTATTTAAAGAAATGTTATTACATTTTGGCGAAGCTGACTTTGGACTTTGGACTCTTTTATTTGCTATTTTAGGTCACATAAAGCTATTTGAATTTGGAATGGGTACTTTAATATCAAAACTCACCCCAATTTTAGATTTTGAAGAGAAAAATAACAACCATTTCACCACAGTGTTTTTTGCTTTCACCTCCATATCTTTAATATTCACATTAATAATAATCACACTATCCATACTTCCCTTTAACTATGGATTCCAATTCCAATCTCAAACGCCTGTCAGTATTATAATCTTTCTACTTGGATTAAATTTCATCTTCACCTTTCAGACAGGTGCTTTCACAGCTTACTTAACCGGAAGTTTTAAAGTTGGCAAGTTAAATGCGGCCAAACTTTTCATCAACGTGACAAGGTCTGCACTTATATTAGCGTTACTTAATTTTAACTACTCTGTTATTTCAATCGCAACCATCTTCTCTGTTATGGCTGGAATTGAATTAATTTTAGTTGCGTATCTATCAGCTAAAACTGGTCTATTTAAAAAAATTCATATTAGTAATTATTCTAACTCTTCCCTAAGATATGTGGCTAGACGTGGAAGCAAATTGCTATTTTTAAGTATAAATGGATACACAAGAAGCAATGCGGCAATAATCTATTGTGGCTTAATACTTAATCCGTTAATGTTGGTACCCTTGAGAATATCCGGCAGACTTATGGAAATATATGTTGAGATATCTACCGCATTAAACTATTTACTCACACCTTATTTTAGTTCCTTGTCTGGTCAGAAGTCAGAAAACGATGACTTCAACAATAAATTCTTGGTTAGCATTAGTTGCGCAACGTTATTATCTCTAATCATATTTCTTAACATTACCTTTATAGGCGACTGGTTCTTAGTATTTTGGTTAAAAGACGTACCTGCTTATACATCTCAAGTTTTACATATTGTTGCTATTGCATTCTGTATTGCAAATATGCAAGGCCCTTGCACCTCTGCACTGATATCAAAAAATCATGAAGGTGTTCTAATGAAATTATGCTTAGCAGAAATATTTATTTTATTAGGATCATTATGGCCACTAGTCAACACATATGGAGCGGTAGGAGCTGCTTACGCCATTTTCCTTAGCCTAGTAATTTCCAGGGCAATTATACAGCCTGTATTAGTCTGTAAAGCCCTAAACTTATCTCTACTGAGTTATTCTAAGTATATTTTTATTCCTGGAGTAATGTTAGGCATAACATTCTCCATCATTCACTATTTAAATTCCCTAATAAAATTTGGTAGCGAAATCTATTCAGCGGCCAGCTTTTTAGGATTACAGGGGCTTTTTATTCTAATAGTCTCATTAATTTTTTACATGAAGAGAAAAAAAATGAGAAAGAGCTTAATAATTTACGGTTATAATAATAGAAACTTGGGCGATGATCTTATGTTTTCAGAGATCATTAACAAAACCAATTACGACCATTATTATTTTATTGGCCACAAGAAAATCCCAGATTTTGTTAGCAAAAAGCTTAATTTTATTAAGCCTGGACGATTAATGAAATTTCGGTGGAAGCTAAAGGCTGATTTTGCAGTTATTGGTGGAAGTGTGTTGATGGGTTCTTCAGCAGCACAACAATCAATGATTAGAAAAAAAATCGACTGGTTTAAATGGAATAAACGCTGTGGTGGAAGAAACTTCATCATTGGTGCTAACTTAGGCCCCTTTAATGACGAAAACCAATATTTATCTCTTATATCCGAGTTAGGCTCGGTTGTAGACCGCTGGTTTGTCAGAGATGATTATTCTGTCGGCTTGTTAAAGAAAACTAAGGCCAACAACGTTCGGCTAATGCCCGATATAGTGATGGGATTAGACACCCAAGAATACAAATGTACGTCGAATGACTCAGTTGCAATATCAGTTACAGTAGTTGGTAAAGACAATAATCAACTTATTGATTCAGAAAAATACCAGCACGAAATATCGAAATTAGCTGAGCATTATCTAGCGCAAGGTAAAACTATAAACTTTCTTAGTTTTGAAGATAGCGTCGATATATCGCCAATCAAAAAAATTATCGAACGCATGAATATTACTTCCAAAAGCAAAGTCCGGGTTATTTCTAATAATGGTGAGAATATATTAAACGCAATCAGTAGTGCAGAAATTGTAATTTCAACCAGATTCCATGCCATGGTAATTGCTGCGTTATTTGAGAAAGCGCAGATTATTTACTCTTACAATAATAAAACTCACCAGTTCGCCCAGACTTACGGCTTTAAAACTTATGAAGTTGATGGTAATTACGAAAGTAAAGTTCCTTCATTAACCAAATTTGATGATGAATCTCTTAATTTTGTGAGATCATATGCGGAGCTTGTAGAATCATGAATCTAAGTATTAGTGCTGTCATTCCCGTCTACAATGGAGCTCGTTTTCTTAATGAAGCGGTTGACTCTATATTGCAACAAACACACCCGGTACAAGAAATTGTATTAGTTGATGATGGTTCCAAAGACGACTCTTTCGCAATAATGGAAAAGATTGCAGCTTCATCACCTATCCCTGTAAAGATATGCCAGCAGCAGAATAGCGGTGTATCCGCAGCCAGAAATCTAGGATTGATGAATGCGAGTTCGACGCTGATCGCCTTTTTAGATGTTGATGACCTTTGGTTACCGACCAAGATAGAAAAGCAAATCTCTATTTATGAACGTTACGCAACAGACACTGCCTATACATTCACCGACTATTATCTTGATGATGAAACTAAGCGCAAGCTAGCAAACAGCGAATTTTACCAAGTATGCTTATCAACTGCTTTTGACAAACTTGCATTTCAGAAAGCATTTATTTCTGAAAATTTTATTGGTACAGCTTCAACCAACATATTTAATCGAGAAATCGCCTTAAAAATTGGAGGCTTCAATGCGCGCTTGAATCATTCCGAAGATTTTGACTTTGTACTGAGGTATTCACAACACGCCGAAATCAGATTGTTTGATGAAGCTCTGCTTGTTAAGCGTACTCATGGTGAAAACTTAACAGGTAACCCTAAACTCCATTACTGGAGCCATATGGCAGCATTATCCAATAACGTTTTACTCGATTCACAGTATACAAGATTCAATTATGCGCACGAGATAAAGCAAAAAATGAGATATTCCTATGATCTTTACATGATCAAACTTGGGAATGAAATCTATGAAGAGTCATTTGTCAAAGGACTGAAGTTTCTCTTTAGTTCTATATTAAGAGCAAAATCTCTTGGAGGAAGCTTCGAAATATTCAAAGCCATTATTAGAAAAATTATTAGGACATGCTCTTTCGGACTCATAAAGCGCAGGTAAAATCATGGAAATGAATATTAGAAAAGTTGCAGTTTATATAACAACCTACAATAGAGTCGCACTTTTAAAACGAGCGATTGATTCTGTGCTTGCGCAAACCATAGTCCCTGATGAGATTTTTATATGTGATGACGGTTCAACCGATGGTACTAGAGAATACTTACAGAGTATCTCCAGTTCCAGAGTAAAACCAATATTTAACACCCCACCAAATCAAGGTGCCTGTGCCGGTAGAAATGCGGCGATATTTTCGACAAACTGTGAATATATTACTGGTCTGGATGATGATGACTATTTTGAGCCCTGGAGGATTGAGAAATTTCTAGGCCAGGTTACGTTATTAGAATCTGGAGACCAAAGTATTGCCGGGCTATTTGATTCCGTCATTGAACATAGGGCGGACGGACAATATGTATGGAATGAAACGAAGATTGTCGACCATCGTAAGCTGAGACATGGCAATGCCGTAGGTAATCAGGTATTTACCAAGACCGAATACTTAAGAGAAATTCAGGGTTTTGATAAAGAAATGCCAGCACTACAAGATTGGGACACATGGCTGAGGCTAACTCAAAAGTATGGCAAGTTAGTCAACATAAATAGTAGTTCTTACATTCAGATTCAGAACCATGGAGATGTGAGAATTAGCGAAAAATCGAGCGCAAAGATAAGATCCGCGTTTACTCGCCTGAAGTCAAAATTAGCACCACTAACGTGGTCAGAGAAAATAGACTTGTTAGATTCTATGTATGCCTACAGACAAATCGACATCAAGGCAACAGAGTTGCTCTACCTAGCTATTGGAATTAAGCCAAGACGCGTAGCTCAGGCTTTAAAACGAAATATAATTAAATAGGGATGGGTACTCCGATATGAAGGAATTTGCCAAAAAGATTACGACTTTCGAAAGTCAAATGTCTGCATTAGAACATGTTGATTTACTATTACGACAGGACGGAATTAAAAACATTGCATTTTTGAATGCTCATGCCTGTCTGCTCGGCAGAAAAAACTCGTCTTTTGCCGACTCGATTCACAGGTCTGACTTAGTGCTTAGAGACGGAATTGGCGTAAAGATTATGCTCAAATATCTTGGCCTTATTCCTGGATATAACGCTAATGGAACCGATTTAATCCCAGCAATATTAAAAGAACACAAAGATAAAAGGATCTTTTGTATCGGAACAGAAGAACCTTTTATTACCCATGGCGTAGAGAAAATGCGTAAAGATGACATTAATATCGTCGGTTACATGGATGGCTTTTGTTCAAACGAAGAAATGCTGGATGAGATAGAGAAACACCTGCCAGATATAGTCCTGCTTGGCATGGGCATGCCAAAGCAAGAACTATTCTGTAGCTTTTTGAAGCAATCAGACTATAAGGCCCCGATACTTCTTATTTGCGGCGGAGCAATTATAGATTTCTACGCAGACCGTTTTTCGAGAGCGCCATCCTTTATGCGTAATAATGGATTAGAATGGCTATATCGATTACTATCTGAGCCTAGAAGACTATTTAAAAGGTACGTAGTAGGCATACCAGTTTTTATATTTGTATTGTTGTTTCTAGACAGGGCTAGGTCGAATTAACAAGGGGCACATTTTGCTTTTTACTACGTTGCTTAATACCATCCCATTTTTTTATAGCAATAAAACTAAGTACCCCTATCAAAATTAGCGCGGTAACTTCTTTTACCGCACCCCCACCGAAATAGGCTCCGATTGGCACACTAAAATAAAATGCGTAATGAAGCACATAGCAAACTAAAGTATTACGGCCAATAACACTGAGTAGTTCAGTAATAAGCCCCGGCAACTTACTGAAAACTAGAGCCACCAGACTAACGATAAAAAACACTTCACCTAAATAGAAGATCATATAGGCTAAATGAGGTGGCTGCTTAAATTTTGCATTTGCCAAATCCCGCCATGGAAATTCGGTTAAGAAGCCAACATAAGCAAATCCTAGGGCAATCATTAGAATAGAAACTTGCAAACCATTATATAAAAATCGGAGTTTATCATCACTTTTCTGAAAATAATGTGCGATCAACATTGCTAAAGCAACGAGCGACATGAAAGGAAAAAAAGCGTAGATATCATAAAAAAGAAATCGCAACGCATTATTACTTTCATGATCGATGTAATGTGAACCAATATAATAAGATAGTCCGTAAATAAAACTCCAGAATAAAATATATACGCTTGGCTTAACAGACTTCAAGAACACCACGTTAATAGGAGCAACCAAAAAAGCAAAGAAATAAAATATTAAGATTTCTCCTCCTTTGGCGAATTCCTGAAACATCAAAATTGAGACTAGATGTTCAGAAGTCTCCGGATAACGGAAAACTAAAATTAAAACGATAATTTCCCTACCTAAAAAAATATAGAAAAGGCGCTTTAGCACATTATTCTTGTAATAATTCAATAAGCTTGTGTCAGAAATCTTTCTCGACGAGGTAATAAAAAAAGCTACGCCAAACGTGAACATGAAAAAAGGTGTTGCAAGACGAAGTATTCCATAAAATACGTCCAGCATATCCCTAGAAATTATCTCTCTCGTTTCAAGAGCTCCCACATAATGCATTACTATAAGGAGTAAGACTGCTATCCCTCTACTGGCATCTAACCATTTAATCCGGGTCATATGACTCCCCCAATTTATAACACTACCAAAAGGTGTTAAACCCAACTTCCAAACCTAAAAGTTTAATTTACTTACAACCTCATAGCTTTATGATTTACTCTCAATAAATTCACATGAGCAAGAAATGCTCCGATAAAAAACCAAAAATACCAATTAAATGCTAAATAATCGAAAATATTGTCAGAATAATGAATTAGGCAATAGGCAAGGAATAATCCAAAAACAATTACATTTTCCCTGGCCAGAGGAATCGCCCGAAATAAAACTAACAACGGCTTAAAAAGAAAATATATAAAGGCCAACAATCCGACCACACCCAACTCAAAAAGAAGTTGAACATAAGAATTATGTGCGCCAGCGCCTTCACCTTCTTTATCAATTAGAAAGAAATGCCCTGAATATGTGGTAAAACTTTCATAGCCAAATCCAAAAAAAGGTTGTTCCCAGTATTTATCTAAAGCTCCTGCCCATATGACTTTTCGCCATGCAAGTGAATTAAGCTTTTCATAATCATTCAAAAATGCATCCGTATCGTTACCCTGAAATAGATCAAATACACGTTCATTAACACTTGGAATCATTAGAGCCAATATTGCGACAAGAAAAAGATAGACCAAATATTTTTTCTCTTGAAAAACACCCCAAATAAAAACCAACATGGCTATAACAATCCAAGCCGATCTCGTCTTTGTACCGAGAATGCAAATCAAAGCCATGAGCATTATAATAAAACAGTGTCTCCTGAATTTAATTTCATCTGAAAACAAAGAACTCTTAATAACAAAAAAGCAGACACTCAACACGGTCACCAAATAGAATGCAAAAATATTAGGATGTGAAAAGGTGCCAAAAAGCCGAAAACCATTTTCATTTGTACTTGCTTCAGGAAAAATAAACTCGTGAACAACAGAAAGAATGGGGATCAAAGAGGAATATACAATAAGCTTAAGACATTCAATAAAATGTTCGTCAGACTTTATAAAGTTAAACGGAATGATAAACGCAGCAAGATAGGTAATAAAAACTAAAAAGCTCTTAACACCCATGACTGGTTGCGATGTATAAAATAAAGAAATAGCAATACATAGCAGCAAAGGAATCCATGGCAAAATTAAACTATTAATTTTAAATTTAGAATTAAAAAACACCCCAGCTAGCAGCATCAACATTACGACATTGAGTAACGCTCCCGCAGTAAATGGGCCAAAATGGATAAGTGCCAACATTGGGTCCATTGAAGACCTGAACAACATAATAAAAACGAATACAGGAGAGTAAAAGTACAGCCTTTTAAAATTAGACATTCTTCAAACCACCTATTCTTTATCTCTGGTGGTTTTTTCCCACACGGCTTGTTTTCGCGTAATAAAACTCACGTAAATTGAAAATTTAGATAAGAAGAACTTTATAACTAGCGTAATTGAGTTTAATCCGACAATTTTGTACCCATGAGTCAACCAGACTAAAAGCAGCGAAGAATAAGTTGCGACAACACAAAATAGCATGGTGTTTAGCAGCAATGGTGCATCGAGAAGAATATAGACTAAAGCACCGATAAATAATGTCGCCATTTGCAGTAATATAAAACTAAAAAGTGGTGGTATTGCTGCATCCAGCAGTAGCCCAACAGATTTAAAATCTCCGTTTGTTAATGATTTAAACATCAGTCTCGGTAACTTATTCAGGATAGAGAGATGACCATGTTCCCAACGTGTTCGCTGGGCCGCAAGGCCTTGGGTATTTTCGGGGAAGTAGCTCTCGACGAGTGACGATTCGCAATAAAACACACGCATACCACTCATCGATAAATTCAGCCCTAACTCCAGGTCTTCAACAATCGAGCCGCTGGCCAAGCTAATCTGGTTGAAAATTTCGACTGGAAACGCAATTCCTGACCCTTGAATTTGAGTCCCCATCCCCAATTTCTTATGGCCTAGGGGTCTTACAGCATTTTTGAGCCACCAGGTAAGTTCAGCCACTATCGTTTTGGGTGCTTTACCTTTGGATTTCATCAGGTAACACGACTGGCAAACGGCTCCTCGAGCATGAGCTATGTTTACTAACTGTTTGAAACTATCGCCTTTAAATTCACAGTCCGCGTCAAATAGCACTACAGCTTCAACATCTAAGTTCTCAAGGATCCACTTACGCCCGTGCTCCAATGCGTAACCTTTGCCTAATTCCTGGGTATTAGAACGTTCCAGTACAATTACACCCAGGCCCTTGCATATTTTACTTGTGTCATCGGAACAATTATCCGCTACAACAACTATGACGTCCTGGGCGCCTATGGATTTTTTCAGATTAATGAGAGTGTTAGCAATCACGTCTTCTTCGTTGTGGGCAGGAATCAATACTGCGGTCGCTATGTCTTTTGGTAAAAGCTCGGTATTCGCTTGTCGTTTAAGGCTCAGTTTTGAGAAATCTCTTAAAAATAACGTACCGAGCAACAACTCAGCAACCAGCAGCGTTGTCAGTACAGCAATTGGAAAGGCTATGATAAATTCAATCAATGTAATCATGATATTTCCGGCATTAAATATTGTTGTATTTTCTTTGATTCCGTTGCAGACGAGTGCTCTACTTCAACCCGCTTGTAGCCTTCCTCAACTATCTCGAATCGTTCTTGCTCCGTCAGGCTATCAAAGGCCTTGATAGCTTCAATTAACGATTCTTTGCAACCTGGCGTTACAAGGAGCCCGGATCTGCCATGTTCGATTAATTCAGGGATGCCATTGATGTGAGTGGTAAGCACGGGCACTTTTAGTGCCAGTGCCTCCATAATGGCAACAGGTAAACCTTCCGCAAAACTAGGTAGAATCATCAATGTAGATTTCTGAAGCAATGCCTTTATGCGGTTAGAGTCTACCCAACCTGTAATGGTAACCGCATGCTCCAGGCTATTTTCAGAGATAAACTTTTCCATTTCATGTCTCAACTCACCATCGCCGGCGAACGTGACATGTAGCTTTATGCCGTCATTGAGCAGCGCAGGTAAAGACTCGAGCAAGATCATCGGCCCTTTCTGTTCACATAGTCTTCCAATAAATAACGCATTGATCATGCCGTCATTTTTTGCTTCTGGGGCTGAACCTGCTGTCGAAGGATCAAAAAAGATCTCACCTAAACCACAGTGAACAATTCTAATCTTTTTCCAATCTTCATAGGCACACCAACGGAAAAGCTGACTTTGACAATATTTAGTGATGGCAAAGACCGAATCTGCGCGTTTGATTTTTTCGCCTAAATTAATACCAAATGTACGGTCGAATTCTTCCGGACCATGTACCGTAAAACTAAAAGGTACCTGAGCTATCATAGAGGCATACATAGCAATATCAGTGGAATTGGTGCCAAAATGCGCATGAATATGCTGACTACCATTGCGCTTAACCTGTTCGGCCAGCAATACACCTTCCCCTAAGTAGAAAAGATTCTTGAGAAGACCACGGTCTGAGGTGCGGCTAAGCTTTAAACAAAGCAAGCTACATTCAATAACGCGTTTGAATTGTTTTGACGCAGAAAAAATAAGCGATAATCCCAGCTTTATTTTGTTAGCCGCGAGCAAATAATGAGTTTTAGCCTTTTCACTAAAATCAGGATTATCCGGATAAATATCCTTATCACTATGAATTGAAACCCGCTCAACCTCTATGCCTAATCCTTCAAGCCCGAGGATTTCATTTCTAATAAAGGTATGACTCACTTTAGGATAGTGATTAATAAAGTAAGTAACTTTCATACTTCTCATTTAATTCCTTTTAATTGTGCGCTTTCAAAAATGCTTATAAAAGAGTAAAAAATTTTATGTACATGCAGATTCGGAAAATAGCAGTTCGGTACTCATTTCAATTCCACCGCCTACTTTTTGCTGAATAAATACTTTTCCCTCACCGTCTTTGATTATTATTCGTACAACACCATTTCGATGGGTAAGCAAACAACTATTATCGATAAATGAGTTTCCACCGTCTATGGAAACGAAAAGAGCACTCGTCGCCTTATTTGACCATGTCGTAGTGGCGACCACCAACTCATTCAACGCGCTAGGATTGGCAGCTAACGCATAAAATGCACTCCCCTTAGGCGTTGAAAATACTTTTTCTAATTGGTTGTCATTTAGAACATAAACCTCTGAGTTGGAGCTTCGAGAGCCAAGGAAATATAAGCTTCCACGAGCCTTTTGCACACTGAATGGACAAAAGCCTGCTGGAGCTCTAATAAAACTTATCTGCTCCAGATATTGATTAAAAACATACACCCCAGGGTGGCTATCACATGTTGCCGTATATAATTCACCATTAAATTCGCTAATAGCCCGAAATACACGATTTCTATCTCCAACCTCTATATGTATGTTTTGCTTATTACTTTCTGAGTCATAAACAAAGCCACCATTGACCCCGTCTCTTACGGAACCCAAACCATGATAGTAAAACAACTGCCTAGCATACCCCTTCCCCCAAAATGCTCCCTTAGATTCGCGGCTACGAAAATCCGTTAATTTTCGGCTCGTAACAGCTTCGTCCACCTCTGAATATTCTACGAGATAGTCATCGGCTTTATTCCAGGGAGAAAACAATGCGGTAAGCCGATCATTCAAATACAACATCGACCAGGCATGCCCACGCAAAGCATGGGGAGTGAGTAATTGAAATTCATTTTTGGTGGATGACTGCCGCTCCACTTTTACTAAACCAACATCCATCGTACTTACAAAAATATGTTGGTCAGATACAAACAAATCCGTAGAAACCGTATTTATCGCGTCATCGGTAACTTCCTCTAGCATGTCATCTTGCTCGCCGGTTAACTGGTACACTCCCCAGTAATCGGTTATCCAAATTTGATGATCACTTTTGTACACATCTAGAAATTTAGTCAGCCATGTTTGATATTTTCGATGAGGGAAACGTTTGTCCATCTGCACATTTATTCTCCCCAACTTATCAAAGCCATCATTGGTTAGGCTAAAGGCGTACAGCTTTTGAGTCCATCGATTACCCTGACCAATATAGATAACGCCACCTCTATCAGCCGAAGTACCCGCAAAACAGTTAACTATTGATCCTGATTTAGGTTCATAAAAAGGCTTATTATTCTGAGCATTAAGTTCATAAATCCCCTTCGCTGTGGCAACCAATTGTTTGCCAGCTATCTGCGGCATAGAAATAACCGAGGAGGGGAATTCCCTCACTAATTCAGTCTTGCCAGATTTCATCTTCAACAGATAAAGTGAATTGTCGCCAAACACAAACAGTTCATTGGGTTTACCTTGCACTATTTGCAAACCCTTTATTTTTTCTATAGGCGTATCAAACTCAATTTCGTTAAATTCTGTATCAACACACTGAACCTTAAATCTTCTGCTGGCGATGCACATTAATTCGCCTACCTGAACAACGGGATGGTCAGTCTCACTGCGGTAGGTATTTATTTTAATGTTAATAGCGCGCCATGGGCCTACTCCATCTGACTCAAAAATGGTGTCTGTTGTAATAGCAATCAACTTATTATTGAAAGATGTAAGCTTAGTGACGTTATAGTTACCTAAGCCTTCTACATAGGGTTTCCAATGTCCATTTTCTTGCTTCCAGACACCCGCCACATCAGACGCTAAATAGGTATTTCCTAAATATCGGAAGTAACTGGTAAATGCGCCGCCGCCCCCCCAGCCATAAACCTTGGGAGCCTCTGAGGCATGGGTCGGACGAATAATTACGCAGAAGCTAAGAAAAAGAAGACTGATCGCAAGATTGCTTGCAACAGTTGCCATTTTTAATGTGGTACGCATAAACACAACATCGTAACTATCTCTTCCCTAAAGACATCGAATGCGACACACCCTACACATCCGCCTGCTATCGTGTTCTGCAAGATTGACACCAGTTTTCCAACACATTGAACTGTTAAGGCATTGTTTTTAGTAGTAACCTACGTCTGTATATGTCTATTTGCCATAGCCAAATTAAGGTTTAATTACATTACATCAATTACATAACAACCTCTTTACAGAGGTAATGGATTGGGGTTATGCAGGCCTTTTGTGGTTAAGGATACCATTAATTCAATTCAAATTTTCTTTAATCGGATGAGATTAATAAACGGGTTAAAGCTCTTGTGTTTGATAGCGCCTTTTATCGTGCTAAAGCAAACCCTGTCCGAGATTAAATTTTCCGAAAAGCTTTTTGCCGATGTTCATGCTAAATACGGCAGCGAAGCTGAGATACGCGTCCGTGATTGGCAACAGTTGCTTGAAGAAAACAAAGGTAAAGCCCCTGAAGACCAATTATTTGAAGTCAATAATTTCTTAAATCAAACTCCATTCGTAGATGATATTGAACACTGGGGCAAGACAGATTATTGGGCAACACCTGTGGAGTTTTTAGCTTCGAATGGTGGCGACTGCGAAGATTTTACCATAGCTAAATACTTCAGTTTACGGTCATTGGGCATCCCTGACAGTAAAATGCGTCTGATGTACGTTAAGGCATTGCGACTAAATCAGGCCCATATGGTACTGGCCTATTTCCCGACACCGGATGCAGTGCCGCTGGTACTCGATAATATTAATCCACGAATTTTACCGGCGAACCAACGCCGGGATCTGTTGCCGGTATATAGCTTTAACGGTGATGGTTTATGGCTGGCAAAAGCACAGGGACGAGGTAAACAGCTTCGCTCAGATCAAAAGCACAGCCTTTGGGAAGATTTAACCGCCCGTATCGAACACGGGTTTTAATAAGCAGGAAAGCACATGTCTTTATCGCGACAGTTTAGTTTGGGGTTGTTACTGGTTCTGGGACTGGTGTTTGTCAGTACTGTTTGGATCAACGTGAACAGCACCCGCACTTATATTGACGATCAACTCACGTCTCACGCTCAGGATACGGCGACGTCTTTAGGCTTGTCTATCTCCCCATATTTGGGCAGCGATGCCGACTTGCCCATTGTCGATGCAATGATCAACGCTATTTTCGATCGGGGCTATTACCAATCCATCGTGCTAACCGATATGCAAGATAATGTGTTGTTGGAAAAGCACAATCCGCCCCTGCCAGAAACCGTCCCCGACTGGTTTATTCAGATATTTCCGTTAACCCCCCCTGTCGCCAATACCGAAATCAACAGCGGCTGGACCATGGCCGGTAAACTGCAGGTTAAAAGCCATCCTGGCCTGGGATACGCCCAGTTATGGGAAAACGCCAAAGATACCTTCTGGCTTACTGCGGTGCTGTTTTTACTGGGGATAGTGTTATTGCTTGGATTGCTAAAACTTATCAACCAACCCATTAAAGCCGTGATCGCGGCAACTGAGCGTATTTGTGCGCGCGACTTTTCCGAGGTATCACCGGTTCCCAAAACCCGCGAATTAAACCTGATGGTGATGGCCATCAATAAAATGTCTGCCGTGTTAAATAAGCAGTACAAAGAGCTGACGGCGCAGGCGCAAAGCTATTATCAAAGTGCCTATATTGATGCACTGACGCAATTGGGTAACAAACTGGCCATGGACAACAAATTATCACGTGTACTTAGCGATAACGAAATGCCTGCTGATGGCTATTTAATTTTGATCCGTCTTTCCAGCCTTGCCTATGTGAATGAATCTCAGGGCGCAAATACAGCTGATATTTACATTAAGTCGGTGGCCCATATTTTAAGTTTTGAAGGAGATACCGCCGATTTAGCTACCGAGGTATTCCGAATTCGCGGTGGGGATTTTGCCCTGTTGCTGGAAAATGCCAGTGAAGAGCAATGCACCGGGCTATTAACCAGCCTGACAGAAAAGTTTAATGCCCAGCACCTGTCGATATATAAACATGGCTGTGCGCATATGGGGGCAGCCCATTTTACGGCCAGCACTAAGCGCGGCGACTTACTCGAAATGGCCGACTCGGCCCTGACGGCGGCCCTAAATTCTGCCAATCGCTGGCAGCTTGCCAGTCAGGTGCGTATGCAGCAGCCTCAGTCTGCCTGGCGAAGCCAGATTCAGGACATTATTACCCATCGTTCTGTCGACATTGTGCGCCAGCCAGTGTTCAACGCCGATAAGCAGCCTATTTATCTGGAATGCTTTGCCCGTTTTAAAGTCGCCGGTGGTAACGAATATATTCCGATGGCGCAGTTGGTATCGGAAGCAGAGAAACTTCAATTAGCATCAGATCTGGATTTACTGATTATTGAAAAAATACTGGAGCATAGCTCGTCGGAGGCCGACGAACTTATTGCCATTAATTTATCCCCCGCGACCTTATCCAGCCAAAGTAGTGTCACTAAATTGATCGCTATGCTTACAACACACAAAGCCTTATGCCCTGCTTTGGTGTTTGAGATTGGCGAAAGCTGTTTGCAACAGTCTCCCCAGTTAACAGAATCATTGGCCGATGCCTTAAGACAACTGGGAGCCCAGCTCACCATCGAACGGGTTGGCAGCAGTATTGGTGCCTTTACGCTATTGCGTAAACTGCGTCCAAATTTCATTAAGATTGATGGTCGCTTTACCCGACACATTGAAGACACCACTGACAACCAGTTTTTTGTACAGTCACTGGTGAACATTGCTCACGGATTGAACATCCAGGTTATTGCAGAATTGGTTGAATCTGAAGCAGAGGCACAGACATTGCAGTCTTTGTTTGTTGACTATTTCCAAGGTTACTATTTTGGCCAACCTCAGAAATGGTGAGCCAGAGCAAGTGATTAAAATTCAAACAGAAAAAACTGTTAACTCAACGAGTTAATGGTAATATATGGCCATTATGGAATAATTGCCGTCGTATTAGAGAATTATACACAGGAGGTTACATGCGCCATTACTTAGCAATGTGCGCACTATTCGGATCCATACTGACCACTGCTGCCTTTGCACAGTCTTCAGATACGGCGATAGTGCAACCCGCAAACCAGCAGCCAGGTGAAAAACTGCAATCAATGATTTCTGTGCAAATCAGTGCCGGTAAATCTGCGAATGATGCAGTTAACAGTGTGCTGGATAGTGCAACCGCATCAGAAAGTACCGACATTACCGATGCGTTAAAAGACGTCATTCAGTCAAATCGTGATGCGTCTAACACCTTGTTTGGTGAATTGGCACAATCAACCGAATTGTTTGAAGCTGTAATTGCCGCGATTGAAGCTGCGCCAGACTCAGTGAACAGTGTAATCACTGTTGCAGTATCATTATTCCCTGATGCCGCAAACGATATTGTGACTGCAGCCGTATTGAGTGGCACCATCAGTCAGGAAGATGCCATGGTACTGGCCCTTGCTGCTGGCGCATCGCCGGATGATTTTGAAACCGCAACAGCAGCAGGCGGTAACGTAACTGCAACGCCAACCCCTCTGGGAACAGGCGTAGGTGCAGGCGGTTCAGGTGGTGGCGACACAACAGCCTCAACCAATTAATCGCTGAAAAGGGCCTAAGCGGCCCTTTTTTGTTTCTGCTTAACACTGTATTTGTTTTTAGATGTACTCAGAAAACATGTCATTTGCCGCTTCGAGCGTAAAACGCCATTCACTGCCGATTCGAAAAGACGGCGCTTTGTTCTATACCCTGCTCTTCTTAGTCTTTTGGTTACCCTTGCCGCTGGGCTCTAACCGCCCTTGGGCTTGGGCTTGTATGGAATTAATCTGCTATTTTCTGCTCAGTGGTGCAGTGTGGGTTTATCGCGATGACCTTTTGCTGCGATTAAAAGCCTACCGACTGCCGATAGTATTGCTATTGATATTTTTAGCCTGGAATCTAATCCAGTTCATTCCCATGCCGGAAGGCATAATCCATTTTCTTGCACCAGCACGCGTCAATTTGCAGCAAATTGTGCCAACCGCAGAAACGAGCTGGCTGACCCTGTCCGTCGACCCAGCACAAACTCGCATCAGCTTCTACAAAAGCATGGCGTATGTCTCGTTATTTGTGAGTGCCTTGCTGCTGCTTAATCAACGTAAACGTATTATCGGTTTAATGCTTTGTATTGTTGCCGCTGGCACTTTGCAGGCATTGTACGGCGCGCTGGAATCTCTTTCAGGCATTACCCGTAGCCCCATTTTCAATTTACCAGTTACCCAAATTGCAACGGGCAGCTTTGTCTACAAAAACCATTACGCCAATTTCCTTATGCTGTGTCTGTGTGTGGGTATTGGCTACATGGTCAGCACTTTAGGCGCAAAAGCATTGTCTGGCAGACGAGCCTGGATGCGTCATTTCATTAACACCCTTTTTAGTTCAAAAGCACTGGTGCGAATCAGCCTGGCAATTATGGTGATTGCGTTGGTGATGTCACGTTCTCGCATGGGAAACTCCGCCTTTTTCGCAGCAATGACCATTACGGGCGTACTGGGATTACTGCTGATTAAAAACCGTGGTAAAAGCCTAACTGTCCTGATTATCAGCTTGTTTATTATCGATATTTTTATTCTCAGTGCCTGGTTCGGCTTAGATAAGGTGCAGGAGCGTCTGGAACAGACCAGCCTGACGCAGGAAAGTCGGGATGAGGTTGTGCTTGATGCAATAGAGATGCTACCTCAATGGGGTATTACTGGCGCTGGAATGGGCAGTTTTTATGGTTTATTCCCAGGCTATCAGGGCACAGATGTGGTGCTATTTTATGATCAAGCCCATAACGATTATCTGCAGTTTGCATTAGAAGCGGGTATACCCGTCACGCTTATTCTGGCGGGATTTTTGGGGATATGCTTTTGGTCAGCTTTGCGCGCGATGGCAACAAGACGCAAAAGCCTGATGCGGGGCATGAGTTTTGCCTGCATCATGGCCATTATCGGCATGCTGACCCATATGACGGTAGATTTCCCTTTACAGGCACCGGCTAACACCGCCTATTTCGTGTTGATTCTTGCGCTATCGCTTATCAGTATCAGATTAGAAAAGCAGCCTGTGTCTGACAACACCTCATCGTTGAGATTTGGGTAGCATACTGGCAAAAAGGAAAGCCTATGACAGTTAAATTCTCGGGTGCCCTAAGAGACGATCCCATCATTAAAAATTTGCTCTCGCGCATGCCAAAAGAGGTGCAGGATTCATTCAGTGAAGAACAACTGTCACATCTTAAAAATGCGGTAGCTGCCAGACAGTGGGGGCACCATAAAGTGGATGTTCGCGGCACTGTAAAAGGCCTTAAACACCGCTATTACTATGTGTTTTTGGCGGGCAAGAACACCCGAGAATTGAGCCGAGAAGAAGAACGAGCGTCAAAGGCTATTCGGGCTTTGCTTGTTACCTTATTCCTTGCTTTTTGTACTCTGACCGGCTTATTGATCCTGTATATTATTAAGTCCGCACTGGGCATTAACCTTTTTGAGGATTTTTCACTCGGCCTTTGGGACTGGCTTCGCAGCTAAGCATATTCCGTATAAAACCATTGGCGTCTTTAAGCCAGCGACAGGCAACTTTATCTGCGTGATACTGGCTCACCATCGAAATGACATCCTGTCGTGACTGTGGATTTTCCAGCCCAAGTAATAGTCGCTGTTTGACCTGTTGATTGATTTGCGCAAAAAACGGGTGCCGGGCCTTATATAGTGCCAAGCCTAAATTAACATACAATTCATGTACCTCAGGCTGACTTGGGCCCAAAGCATCGGCTTTGCTCAGATAGCCCAATAGTTCCTGATCAAATTCCTGCTTGCGCCATTTTAGCTGCGCCAAATTGGCCCAGGTTACTGGCCAGGCAGGTCTATACATTACCGACTGCAAATAAAGTTGCTGCATGGTTGCCAGAGCTTTCTGCTGGTCTGCTTCAACATTAAAAAACACTCCCCATTGATACACCTCTGCCAGCGCATCCAGGTAAAGTGGATTTTCAGGGAACAGATCAACCGCTCTTTGCGCTGCGGTCTTCATTTGGATATAACTTTGTGGATTAGACAGCGTTTGCTTTTCCTGCCAACGCTGCACACCATTTTTAACCTGATAGTAATTCAGAGCTGCTCTGGTCTGTTCAAATACCTGCGATGCACAGACCAGCAGAATCACAATGATCGTGCAACTCAGCCAATGGCGGGAAAAGGAAAATTTCTGGGACGTCGGGGACATAAGTACGCTTTATCGTTTTTGTTTTTGGTTACCCTGATAGCTTACCCGCCATCAAAATACTCAGGCAAGAAAAAGCCGCCAATAGGCGGCCTTTTATTCTCATTAAGAAGCATTGCCTAGCTTACAACTTCACCTGTTCAGCCTGAGAGTGATAGCCATATTTATCATAGAAGCCCGCGTAGTCATCACTATTAGCTGCCTTTCTGACATCCACCTGGTTCAGTACAATTCCATCAACTCGTTTGCCAACCTGCAGGAAGCGACCAACGCCACTGTTGATCAATTTGTCACTGGTACTGTCTGATTTCACGACATACAGCAAGGCATCACAACTATTAGAGATAACCATCGCATCACTCACTGCCTGAGTAGGCGCAGTGTCCACAATAATGTGATCATAGGTGCCACGGAAATCCTGCATTAAACGACGGAATTGCGCAGAAGCAAGTAATTCCTGAGGGTTCGGCGGAATAGTTCCAGAGCACAAAATATCTATACCTGAAGAGGTGTCACTCACAATACACTCATCCAGTGTATGTGTGCCTGAGATCAGGTTAGCCAGGCCTGGCTGAAAACCGGGGAATCCAAACTGCTTCGCCACAGTCGGACGACGCAAATCTGCTTCAATTAATAACACCCGTCCAAGTTGCCCCATCGCAAAGGCCAGGTTAATCGAAACCGTCGTTTTCCCCTCTTTAGGAACACTGGATGTCACCATCATCACCTGATGATTTGTTTCTAAATGCAGTAACTGCAAGCTTGTACGCAGGGTTCGAATTGCTTCACTAAAAGAATGGTGCTTAGTATCGAAGAACTGACGTACGGGTAAATTTTGCTTTTTGCTGTGCGGCTGCCAAGGAATTAACCCCAGCATACGCTGACCGAGTTTACGCTCAACGTCCTCAACAGAACGAATACCACTATTGAGTGCTTCAAGGACGATGGCCATGGCCACACCAAAACCCAGGCTCAGAATTAACGCAGCACCGACAAACAAGGGTTTATTCGGTTTTGCTGGAATAGTTGGCAATATGGCCCTGTCCAATACGCGGGCATTTGCAGACTCAAACCCACCCACTTCGCTGGTTTCTTTTAAGCGGGTAAAGAACGAATTATAGAGCTGTTGGTTAATATCAACTTCGCGTTGCAAGGTACGACGTTTGTTTTCCAGATTAGTTAGCTTACGGTATTCCACTTTTGAGTCTTCAACCGACTTACGCAAACTGGTAACTCTGATCTGTGCCTGTTGATATTCACTGGTGATGCCCGACACTAATGCCTGAACCTGACGTTCAAGGCTGTCCTGCACTGCAGTTAATTCCGCCGTTGCAGAAATCATTTTCTGGTGTTTAGGGCCATACACTTTGCTCAGTTCAGACACTTTACTCTCAGCAGCCAGTTCTGCTTTGCGCACGTTCTGCACTGATGGGTGATTGAGTACCTCAGGCAGTTTAGCTAATTCTGCAATATCACCACGGTAAGTTTGAACCTGCTCAAAAATGGCCTGGCTTTGTTTTAGTTTACTTTCTGCTGCAAGTAACTGCTCACTTAAGCCCTGCAATTCTTCCGATGCTAACCCAACCACACCGTCCATATTGACCAGTTGTTCACGCTCGTAGAAATCAGCCAGCGCTTTTTCTGATAAATCCAGTTTATCGCGCAAGCCCTGCAAGCTGTCGTTCAGCCAGGACGTGGCTTTTGAGGTCATATCGAATTTGGCTTCAAGGTAATTTTCGATATACACGTTTGCCACAGCATTAGCGATATCTGCAGCTAATTCAGGTGACTCACTTTCATAACCAATTTTCACCACTTGAGTATATTTAATTGGAGTGATTGTAAGGTTATTCAAAACAAAGTCGGTTATAGCTTTACGTTTAGCTAACAGTCTTTCCTCGTCTGTCAGTGTAACTGGCTCTGGATTTTGAGGAAGAAATGGTAAGGCAGCCTTAATACTGTCTTTGACACTTTGCAAAGACTGACGAATATCAAAACCATCATCTATTTTGTTAAATAATGGATGGTTTACCAAATCTAATTTGTCTACAACCTTCTCAGCGATATGACGGGATTTCAGAATCTCGTATTGCGTTTGAAAATACTCTTTACGATTTGAATCTAGACCATATATTTCCTCAATGGAGACTACTTTGGCCTCTTCCGCTTCAATCAATAGCGAAGATGACGAGCGGTATATTGGCGTCATCGACATTACGATTAATGCAACTAGAAGTGTAATTAATAGGGCTAGGCTAATAATACGCCACTGATATCGGCGTATCGTTTGCCAATACTGACCAAAGTCGATTAAATCATTCCCAAATAAAGGGGAATCTATATGTTCGGTTCCTTTTGGAGACATAGCAATTCCAATGACAAAAAAGGGTTAAAAGAAACTCTGTTCAACTGTGACAATGTCACCTGGTAACACAGAAGCATTGTTATCAACAGGAATGGTCACCCTTTTCCCATCCATTTCCCGAACTATTTGAACTTTTGTTTTTGAAGCTCTCTCGGTATAACCGCCGGCCAGCGCTGCGGCTTTATCAATGGAAAGCCCGGGCTGGTAAGGATACCCGCCCGGCTTTTTGACTTCGCCGTTAATAAAGAAAGGCCGATAATCCAAAATAGAAACAGAGACAGAAGGCTCAACTAAGTAGTCGCCTTTCAGTCCTTTATAAATATAATTTTCCAACTCAGAAATCGTCATACCAATAACTTTTACTTCGCCCAGATACGGGTAATTTACGACACCGATATCAGTAAGCCGGGTCTTCAAGCTCAAGTCATCTTGTCCATAAACAGTAATTTGCAATAAATCACCTGCGCCAAGACGATATTGATTCAAACTGGTTATTTGTGCGTGCAAAGACGTAGACACCAATGTAAATAGCATCAGCACGATCGACACAATGTTACTTCTCATAACTTCAAATTCCGCTTACAGGCTGACATTCACAGTAAAATTGAAACGATTCCTATCGTAATCGATGGTATCTCTGTTGCTATCGCGTTTGTCGTATTTATAATTGAACTTCAACACCATCCAGCGCCTAAATTCGTAGTTAACTCCGGTTACCAATGATGTATTGTCATCATTTCGCGTCACCACGCCACTCTCACCTTCATATTTATTATTTGTGAACTCAAGCATGACGATAGAATTTACTCGTTCGATCCATTCATGTTGCCAATCAGCAACGTAAGTCCGAATCTTAATAAAATTACCTTCTCCATTGGTTTCATTCGTATCACTATTAGTGCTGAAATTGAACTTAGAATATGATGCAGGCTCCCAAGTAACGCCTACGGTCCAGTCCGCGCCTTCAAAGGTATCGCGAGCGGCAGCTTTAAAATCTTTCTTACGATACCCGACCTTGGCATAGCCAGAGGTCTGCGCAGATGATTCCCATTTAACACCGACCAACAAACGATCTTCATCAGAATCTAATGGTTCGGATGGAACGAGAGCAAAATCATAATCAATTTCTTTATGGGATGCGTCGAAAGTAAGATCTGTCAGTGGTGCTATCTGATAATAAAAGGTACCACCTAACGTACTGACATCGCGATCGCGGCTCTTGTAGCTGTCGGTGTTGAGGTCGTAATCAATGTTCATAAAATTAGCATTGATATCGATACGCGCTACAGACGTTAAGGCACCATAGGAATACACTACATCTAACTCGGTATTTTTGTACTCATCAGGATTCACAAGGGACGCACCTGAACCGATGGAATAACGAGTACCGCGTTCATCATGACCGTTTTCCCAGGTCAAATCTGCTTTGAATCTATTGCGAGCATCAAGCTCATAATCAAGCTTTGCGGACAAGAGGTGATCCGTGTAATCGTCTTCCTGACTAGAAAAATAATCACCGCGAGACAATCGGTATCCGAATTGAAGCTGGTTCGCACCAAAATTGTTCAATAGTACCAACTCTGGTGTAATTACACTCTTCCAACTCTCAATTTTATCGTCGTTGTTCCTAATTACATTGTCATCATAACCAAGTGTATAACTTAATGTCGGCACTAATTCGAAACCACCAAGAGGGATACTGGCGGCCTCTTGCGCATCAGCACTGGCTGAAAGAGCGGAGAAGACGGCTACACCTAAAATATTTTTGCGCATTCCATTGTCCTTAATTGTTCAGGATTCTTTATTGGATAGTAACTTATCACGAGCATCAGATATGCAAATAAACCGACCAGATTTTAATTGTCGGCTACCACAAACTCAGTGAGCATCATGCTCCAAAATGGTTCTTATTTGAGTAATGCGATTACTGTGCCAGCCAAGCAAAATTCGGCTCAATTAAAAATTGAGACCCTTCTTTTCGAAATACTTGTTTTCCAATTGATTTAGCATCAATAAACCAAATCAATTATTACAAACAAAAAAAGAAATAAAAACATTTCATTTACAAATGTAATTTATTTTCTTTTTCATGAGTAAAATCTGTGGCATTTAATTTGCTTTACACAATTATGCCATTATAAGACAAGCAGTGTGACAGTTTAAATAAGTAATCGATAAGGAAACTTTACCGAGTTACTAAAATGTTGAAGTACTTAAATTTAAACAAAGCGCAATACTTGTCTGTAAATGGTAACATAATTACATAACACTGAAATTCTATAACTTAATCTTTAGAAACAATCAGTTGTATGTACTTTATTTGTTTTAATTGTGTAAAAAAGATGTTCAATGATGCTTTTTTGCGCCAGTAAATATAAGAAAATTTCACAGCTTTAATTAATTACTGTCATTTTTTATCCATGGTTCTTTTTTATCATTTGCAGTCTACTGTCGAAATTTTAAGCGGCATAATTTTCATTAGGGAGATGAATTTATGAACGATGAGACAAAAGCTACTAAAGGGATTATTCAATCCCATAAAAGCAGTTTTTCTACCCTCTATCGCCTGATCGATCTTGTCGTTGTTACTTGTCTTTATTATGCGATTTTAATCGTGAATGGCATTGAGTTAAAAGCCGACGCACTGGTAACACTGTTCGTATTTTCTCTTAGTTATATGCTATTTGCAGAAGCTATGGACATTTATCGGTCCTGGCGTACTGCCTCTTCAACAATTCTGTTGAAATATGTCTCGATTGTGTGGGCGTTTAGTTCTCTTTGTGTAACCACTTTCGCATACCTGATGCCGGGTTGGGTGCCTTACGATTCCGTCATCATCATGGCGTGGTTATGTGCCACCTGGCCAATGCTTTTGGGCTGGAGAGTCATCTTCCGTCAGTTACTGTTTGTCTACCGCAAAAATGGCCATAACACTCGTACCGCTATCATCATCGGAGCAACCCAATCTGGCTTTAATCTGGCCCATGAGATTCTGAATAATGACCAGCTAGGCATTAAATTCGGGGGCGTTTTTGATGACCGTACGGAAGATCGCTTGTCTCACGAATTCAAAAACCAAATCAGCGGCAAAATAAATGACGCGATTGAGTTAGCGCGAAACAATAAGGTCGACTACATCTACATCGCTCTACCTATGTCGGCTGAAAAGCGGATCATGCATATTTTGAATCTGTGCAGTGACACAACTGCAACTGTGTACATTATTCCTAACTTCTTTATATATAACCTGATCAATGCCCGCTGGCAGAATGTGGGCTCTATCCAAACATTAAGTGTGTTTGATACGCCGTTTCAGGGGGCTTCGGATGTACTGAAGCGGCTTGAGGATATTGTATTGTCTTCGCTCATTCTGACGATGATTGCTTTGCCTATGCTGGCCATAGCCGCCGCAGTTAAGCTGACGTCTCGCGGGCCGGTTATCTTCAAACAGTCCCGTTATGGCCTGGATGGTAAACAAATCACGGTATATAAGTTTCGTTCTATGACCACTCAGGACAATGGCTCCGAAGTGAAACAGGCAACCAAAAACGATGCTCGCATAACGCCATTAGGGGCCTTTTTACGCCGCACTTCGTTAGACGAACTACCTCAGTTTATCAATGTATTGCAGGGCCGGATGTCGATTGTAGGGCCACGACCGCATGCCGTTGCGCATAATGAGCAATATCGAAAGCTGATTGAAGGTTATATGCTGCGCCACAAAGTTCGCCCCGGCATCACGGGTTGGGCGCAGGTGAACGGTTTTAGGGGTGAGACCGAAACAATCAACAAGATGGTGAAACGGGTTGAATATGACCTGGACTATATTCATCACTGGTCTGTGTGGCTTGATTTGAAAATCATTTTTGCCACGGTATTTAAAGGCTTTATCAATAAAAACGCCTACTAACAAAAAGCCCCTTCAAGGGGCTTTTTTTATTTGGTCGGCAGTTCTCGTTTTGAGCCTGCGCTGCTCTGTAGCGCAAGCATAGAACCGAGGGTCGCAAGTGGCACAGGCTTACTGTAATAGAACCCTTGATAAAGGTAGCACTGGTGCGATTGTAAAAAGGCCTGCTGATGCGCCTGTTCTACCCCTTCGGCGACGATCCTCAAACCAAGGTGTTTCCCCATCGACAAAATAGCTTCAACAATGCCTGTGTTACCTTTTTCTGGCAGGATATCTGCGACAAAGCTGCGATCAATTTTAAGTTCATCAATGGGCAGTTGTTGCAAATAAGAAAGTGATGAATAGCCGGTTCCAAAGTCATCTATCGATATCTGAATATTGCGGGCTTTTAAGGCCAGCAATTTGCGTTTGGTCTCAGCAATGTCGTCGATCAGCAACCCTTCGGTAATTTCTAATACCAGATTGCCTGCCGGAATCCCCACTTCATCCACCAGCTTCGTTACTTTTTCGACAAAGTCCTGCTGACGGAACTGGACCGGACTGATATTAATAGACAAGGCGAAATCTCTAGCAGCTCCAGTTTCACAGAGCTTACGTAAAGAGATTAACGCTTCGCGCATTATCCAGTCGCTTAGCGGGTGAATCAGCGACGTTTCCTCAGCAATAGCGATAAAATCCGTGGGCGGGATCAAACCCAGTTTCGGATGCTGCCAGCGTACTAGTACCTCTGCTCCAGCAATCCCCCCGGTATGAGTGTATTTAGGTTGAAACACCAGGAAAAACTGATGATTTTGCAATGCCGGGCGCATTTCCGCTTCCAGCCGCATTCGGTAGGACAAGGCATCCTGTAGTGAGGCCTCAAAAAACACCGCCCGATTACGCCCTAGTTTTTTCGCCTCATTCATCGCTGCGTCGGCGTATTGCAACAACTCTTCGGCCTTCTTGCTATCACTTGGAAAGCAACTGATACCAAAGCTGGCTGTCACATGGTGTTTTACACCTCGAATGTCTAATGGTGCATCAAACAGCGCGATTAATTTATTCGCGATATTCTGATATAGCTGTCTGGCTTCATACGCCGACGTGTTGAACTCACGCAGTAACAGCACAAATTCGTCACCGCCAAATCTGGCCAGATAATCGCTGCCACGCAGAATACTCTTAATCCGTGCCGCAACGGTATTAATGACATAATCCCCTACGCCATGCCCCATTGAATCATTAATAAATTTAAAGTGGTCTAAATCGATAAACACCACCGCACCGTATTCAAAACGGCTGATGTTTTTCAGGGTTTGAGCTAACTCAGTGGTGAATTGTTGTCGATTAGGTAAACCTGTTAAACCATCGAAACGGGCCTGCTGTTCAACCATCGCCTGCGCATAAAGTTTTTCTTCCCGCTCTTGCCCCAAACGATAATTGGCCTGATCAAGTTCACGCTCAACCTTACGAGTCTGCATCACCAAAAAGTAAAGCAATCCCCCCCAACACATCACAAATCCGATTAGCAAGGACACCATATTAATGACCTGATGCTCGATAAAATCCGTCAATTCAATGATGGGCACCAGCCAGGAATGCACTCTGCCATCAGCGCTTAAAATGGGCATGGGTTGCAGCCAATAGACGCCCTGCCCCCAGGCATAATGAGACACTGTAGTGGGATAAGAAATATCCAGCATCCAGTTCATCACTGCTGGTTTAAGGGCTTGACCATTAGTAGATTCCACCACAAAGTCATTCAATGTATTCCAGCCATAATGTGCATTTGGATTGATCTCGTTCCAGCGCGCTTCATTAAGTCTGCTTTTACTTAATAGAATTGCCGTATTAACGCCGTAGAGTTCATTGGTACCCTGAATAAGATGATTAATTTCTTCACCCAGTTCCAAATAGCCAATTAACTTGCCATCGACATACCATGGGCTAACAACGCGCAAAACATGCCAGCCGAATATACCAATCTCGACACCCCAAAAATCCTTTTGCAGACTTACAGCCTCTTGCAAGGTGGTGCGATCGATAAAATCTCCCGCCTTTTCGGGCTTATGCACACGCAGAAAGTTATAGCGATCCGGTAAGTGGAAGTAGAAATGTGTCACCCGAAAATCTTTATTCAAGTGGCTAAAAAGAGGGGCCGATAAGGCAAGTAATCTTTGCTGATCTCGCTCTGCAAACGCTCGGGTTATTTCGATATTGTCTTTAACTCTTTGAATTAAAGACTGATATATCTCTGCATCTTTATTCAGGCTGTAACGGAAGCTGGCTTCAATGGACTTTGCCTGTTCAAGGTTTACTCGCGAAATTTCACTTTTGACCTGCCACAGTAACGCACCGCCGGTAAACACACCAGATATCAGGATCAACAATAGCAGCGGTATCCAAAGACGCTTAATTAACGAGTATTTACGGAGTTTAACCAAGAATGCTCCAAATCCTGAATAGCAACAACAACTGATAACCCGAATAGGGCAACAGTATTAAAATTTGGTGTGAATATCTACTCAGTCATGCAGGGGTAATATGTGGAACAACCTGTGTAGCCACGTCGATTTAAATTTGATTAACGTTATCAAGTTATTAGCAAGCTCACCAGCTTTACCTTAGCTGCATAATTATCTTTACTGAATCTTGACAATATAACCAAAAGCTATCCCTCACATAACCTTTAATTGATTACCCTGACCGATGCCGGTGCTAGAGTAGCGATTCGCCCATACCAACATCAACAGGCTAAGGAATTTGTATGCGACTTCGACACATCGAAGTGTTTCACGCAATTTATACGACAGGATCGATCACCGCGGCAGCCAAACAACTTTACGTGTCCCAGCCATCGGTAAGTAAAGTGCTGGCCCATGCCGAAATGCAATTAGGCTTTGCCCTGTTTCATCGAAATAAAGGTCAGCTGGCGCCCACCGCCGAAGCAGAAGTCCTCTTCCTTGAAGCTGACAAAATCTACCGACAACTCCAGTCAATCCGTAAACTCTCAGATAATATTCAAAACAATGATTTTGGGTGTATTAATCTGGCCTTTTCACCGGCCCTGGGATTCTCTGTTATTCCCAAAGCAGTCGCCGCATTTCGCAAGCATCACCCCAATATTCATTTCAATCTGTTGACAACCCATAACGATCAGGCAATTCAGGCGTTAAATGAATATAAGTGTGATATTGCGATTCAATATGCCTCCAGCTCTGCTCCAGGTATTACCCGAGAGGCGTTTGCACAAAGTGAAATTGTCATTTTGTATCCACTAGCCATGTTCCCTGACCAGCCTGGTACATTGGGATGCACAGAATTGGCAGGCCATGAGTTAATAGGCATCTGGGAAAGCGGCCCCATGGGCCAGTTAGCTAAAGAGCGTTTACAAAATGACGGCATGAATGTGCGTAGCGCATTGCAGGTAGACTCCTATTATGTGGCAGCGCGCATGGTCGCAGAAGGTTTGGGCTGTTGCTGCATCGATAAAAACACCGCCTTAGGCAATCTGCTGCCGGGGGTGGGAATGGCCTCTTTTAGTCCCGCCCTGACCTTTGCAGTCAACGCCCTTTATTTAGAGAGCAAACCTCTGTCGAAGTTATGCCAGGAGTTTATGGGCTATTTACAGAAAACCTTGCTTGAAAATGCTGATAACCCCGCGTTATCAGCTACCTAATAAGCTGTATTTCCAAGTTTTCACCACCGACTTTAGACTAGATTGACACTTATTCAGAAGGTAACAACCATGACGTTAAAAGCCCCTTACTTACTATTTTTGGGTGATGCCCAGGACAACCTCAGTATCAAAATGGCGCGAAGTGCAGCCGACTGGTGTCCGCAACTTTGTCTTGGCGAAATGGCCCTGCCAGCATGTACTGTTAGCACTGGTTTGCCCGCACTTACGATTACTGAGGCAAAACAACAAGGTGCCAAAAGCTTAGTACTGGGCCTGGCAAATAGCGGTGGCTTTATTGCGCCAGCCTGGATCCCTTCGATCCTGGCAGCACTGGATGCTGGATTGGATATTATTAGTGGCCTGCATGACAAACTGGCCGACATCCCTGCAATTGCCGAAAAGGCCAGCGAAAAAGGGTTGCAGCTAATTGAACTGCGCCATCCCAAGGTTAAACTTCACACCGGAAAAGGCGTAAAACGTTCAGGTAAGCGAGTACTTACCGTTGGCACAGACTGCTCCGTTGGTAAAATGTATACCACTTTAAGCCTGACAAACGCGATGAAACACGCCGGACGTGATGCGACGTTTCGCGCAACCGGTCAGTGTGGGATTTTGGTCAGTGGCGCGGGTATTGCGCTGGATTGCGTGATTGCCGATTTCATTTCAGGTGCGGCGGAGTCGTTATCGCCGGATGCAGATGCGCAGCACTGGGACATTATTGAAGGTCAGGGCTCTCTTTCTCATCCCGCGTTTGCCGGTGTCAGTTTGGGGTTGTTGCATGGTTCGCAACCTGATTATCTGGTGGTATGTCATGCGTTAGGGCGCACTCACATGCGAGGTTTGCCCCAGCAGCCTTTCCCATCTTTGCAAGAAACCATAGAACTGAATATGATCAATGCCCGGCTCACAAACCCAGGTGTCAAACTGGCTGGCATTTCGGTCAATACCTCAGCGGTTTCAGTCGAAGAAGGTGAAGCTATCCGAAACACAATCGCCGCAGAATTTGGCGTTCCCTGTGTAGACCCCATGCGCGGCGGTGTCGACGCACTATTAGCTAATCTGGAATAAGTCGATGCAATTGTCGATTCACACTCAGATCAACAGCTTTCCGTTACGCCAGGTATTTCGTATTGCCAGGGGGTCTAAAACCCAGGCTGATGTGCTAACGGTTATTGTCTCGGATGGTAAACATTATGGCTGGGGAGAAGCCGTTCCCTACGCCCGCTATGGAGAATCTCTGGAAGGCGCAATATCACAACTTAATGAATTTACACTCGGGTATTGCACAACCTCTGCTGCATCCCTGCGCGACTGGCAACAACGAGTACAGCAGGCATTACCCGCTGGCGCGGCCAGAAACGCCCTCGATTGTGCGTTGTGGGACCTTTCCGCCAAGCAACAGCAGCAAAGTGTTGCACAGCTGCTCAAGTTGACCGAACCAGCCGAGTGTATTACTGCGCAAACCCTAAGTATTGATACTCCCGATGCGATGGCCGCAGCAGCTATTGCCCTGGATCAGGCGCCCTTGATCAAAGTAAAACTCGACAGTGATGATGTTGTAAATAAAGTTCGTGCGATCCATCACGCCAGTCCAGCCAGCCAAATTATCATAGACGCTAACGAAGGCTGGAGTTTTGAGGTGCTAAAGCAAGTCAGCCCCGAGCTGGCCGCACTGGGCGTTACTCTGATAGAACAACCTCTGCCTGCAGGAGATGATGACGTATTAGGCAACTTTGCCAGCCCAATTCCATTATGTGCAGATGAGTCGTGTCATACCCGGGAAGGCCTTGCGCTTTTGGTGGGTAAATATCAGGCGGTAAATATAAAACTGGATAAAACTGGCGGTCTCACAGAAGCACTTGAATTGCAGCTGGAGGCGATGGCACTGGGTTTTAAAATTATGGTGGGCTGTATGGTGGGCTCATCTCTTGCGATGGCGCCGGCCCGCCTGCTGTGTGGCAATGCCGACTATGTCGACCTGGACGGTCCGTTATTAATTGCATCCGATCGTCGCTCTCCCATCCCTTTTGAACATGGCCGTATGGCCACAGCACCTGCGGCGTTATGGGGGGGAGCTGACGCCCGTACTCAAACCTCTGAGTTGTTCGAGAGTCTGGCGCAGCGATAATGACATGCATCAGCCGACCAATGGTGCATGTCGGCTGGTGTCAATCCTTCACTCGTTAATCCAGATAATAATCCGACAACCTGGTTGCCTGAAACTGATTGAGTAACTTATGCATAAGGTAAATGATACATAAGGTCAGCATGACGGCTATGCTCAGGGACGTAACCCTATACACACTGCTTGAAAGCATATCCTGAGTTGGCGTCAGATACTGACTGTACAAGGTCCCCAGTGAACTCATCGCACTAAACCCGCCTGCCGATACGCCCCCTTCCAGACACAAATAACGCGCAAACAACATCACACTAATCCAGAACAGCATCAGCACAAAGAGCAGATTGCCATAATGACTAAATAACATCGCCTGAGTAATCAAGCCGAATACACACCCGACTAATGTTCCAAGAATACGGTTCCAGGAGGCGATTGCTCCTGCTTTCCAGCGCATCGGGAACAAAATCAACAGAGTCGCAACCTGAGCCGGCAAATCGCTTTTTAAATCCAGACACTGAAAGGCCACAAACGACAGCGTCGCTAAGGTCGCGCCCAAAATAACTTCATGCCGATGTTCAGCATCGGTTTTGTGCATAGGCGGACGAGGCGCTCTGGGTTCTTTATCTGCAAATAGCCACATCATCAGCAACGCGATTAGCAAACTGGTTAATGCACCGAACAAATGGGACCAAATCAGCGACTGCACATCAGTATTTGAGTAACTGGCGAAATGCAGCACGATGGACAGATGAACGGCTGCGCATGCGGCAAACAAAAAGAAACGCCCCTGACTCATGATCCTGAATAACCACAAAAATGTCAGTCCGACAATGATGACCATGGGCACAGGTTTACTGCCAAATAGCCCCTGGACTAAGGGAACATACGCCGTAACCAGTGCCACATTAGCGAGATACTGGTATATGTGCGTGCGCTCTAATTTAGGCAACATTCCCAGCAGCAACATCGGAAACACGGTATAAAACACACCGTAACTCCAGCCCATATACTTACAAATAAAAAAGCCAAGACTCGAGCCAAATGCCAGGCGCAAACACTGTTGCAGGTCATTGGCATTTAACTCGGTCTTTTTCACCAACAGGTGCGTTTTAAAGCGGCTCATTACTGACTCAGTAAATAAAATGGATCAGACTGATTAGCTCTATCTGCATTTTTCCGAGCCAGGCAAACATGCCGTCTGTGTGATGCAGTTGCACAGTTGCCCTTGCACCGGAAGGCAGCCCAAGGGGATGTTCAGGTGTTTCCAGTAATTGCAGATGCACACGTTGACGCTGTGCACTGCGAACCCAGCGGTCGGTAACATCGGGTACAGCCAGATTGCCATCGGCATTCAACTGGCCATCCGTGGTTCCCGCATCAAGTGCTGTCACCTTGGCAGTAAATACCTCGCCGGGTAACGCATCAAACACTACTGAGGCGTCAGATCCCAATCTCAGTTTTGATAAGGACTTTTCACGAAAATCAGCCACCAGCTCAGCCTTATCTGTTACCAAAGCAGCCAACGGGTTGCCGGCACTGGCATAGGTGCCAGGGGTTAACTGGAGGTTTGAGACCACACCGCTCGCCTGCGCTTTAACCTGCGTGTAACTTAGGTTCAGCTTTGCCTGCTCAAGCTTGTTACGGGCTTGACGCAATGCCAGATTACTATCGCCTTTATCACCACGCTCAACCATCAGTTTCTGTAAATTTGCCTGCTGAGCGTGCAAGCTTACCAGTCCCTGCTCATGCGCAGTGACCGCATCATCGTAGGCTTGACGCGAAACACTGTTTTGCCGCGATAATGGTTCCAGTCGATCCCGTTCACGTTGCAAATTTGCCAGCGTGACCTTGGCCAGCTCAACCTGTTGTTGTGCCTGCTGAATGGAGGCGTCCAACTCGGCATTTTGCTGATGCACAGATTCAAGGCTCAGCTCGGCTTGCTCAACGGCAAGCTGATAAGGCAGCGGATCCAATGAAAATAATACATCTCCGGCTTGTACATGCTGGTTGTTGGCTACATTCACCTCAACTATGGTACCCGTCACTCTTGGAGCCACTTTTATCACAGGGTGAATCACGCGTGATTGCGGTGTCACTGGCATATAGATATCCGCCAGCAGGTAATACACAAACAGTACCGCAAAGGCAGCCAGGGAAATTTTCACCCAACGCGCAAAGCTCTGGTCTGGTGTCATTATGCTTTGCTCTCCTTGAGCAAGGCGCGCGCATTGTCTTCCATCGTTACTAACATCGAAGCAAATTCGTTTAGGCGAGCTTCATCAATATTGACCAAAACCGCTTCACGTACATGTCGGATTTCCTCAGTGATCTTGTTATTCATCACTGTTCCCTTTTCGGTTAACCACAATCTGTGGACACGACGGTCAGACGGATCACGACGACGCTCAACTAACTGCTGATCTTCGAGCTGATTGAGGGTACGAGTGAGCGACGGCATTTCAATACACAATTCATTCGCCAGCGCCTGCTGGGTACAACCTTCACCGATTTTCTCTAAGGTGATCATCACTAACCAGCGGCTTTCGTTGATTCCCGCTTTACGGACACTGTTATTCACAGCAGTGCGCCATAAACGATGAACACGTCCCAGCGTAGCCCCCAGAGACGGCTTCAGAGTCAGATAAAACGGCGCGTTTTCGTCAGTTTCGGTAACGTCAAACTGAGGTTCGATAAATTTGGAAAAAGGCAGGACTTTGGATTGCGTGGACATAACAACTTCCTTAGCAGACTAATAGTATGCTTTGCATATTATCATGATTAGCATGCTAACAACCACCGATTGCGACCAAAAGAGGAAATCTTGTGACCAGCGACAAAGTTGAGTAATTTTTCTTCCGAATTTGCTGTAAAAATGACAAAGCCCGCATATAGCGGGCTTTGCAGAGAGAGATTAAAATCTCAAAGAGCTTGTTTAAGCTTGTTTGCCGTCGGCAATTACGCTTCTCACGTTGGCTTCCATCGTCAGTAGTACCTGCGCAAAACTGTCGAGTTGCTCATCCGTTAAGTTACTGAAAATACGGCTACGTACCTGCTGAATGGTTGCATTAATCTCATCACTCATGGCCCGGCCTTTTGCCGTCAGCCACAAACAATGTACGCGTCGATCCGACTGATCCCGGCGACGTTCGACGAGATTTTGCTCTTCCAGTTGATTCAAGGTACGCGTCAATGAAGGCATTTCAATGCATAGTTCATTTGCTAAGGTTTGCTGTGTACAACCTTCACCAATTTTTTCCAGGGTCATCATCACCAACCAACGGCTTTCATTAACGCCTTTGGCTTTAACAAGATTGTTAATTGCCTGACGCCACAGGCGATGCATACGCCCAAGGGCGCCACCTAATGAAGGTTTAATTGCAAGGTGTAAGGGTAACTCATCACTCTGAGGCTCAGAGTAGAGTGTGTTTTCTGCAAGAGCCATAGCTGTACTTCCTCTGAAATCTTGTTAGCGAACATTATAATGTGTTTCGCTTATTATTTAACGATTAAAACATTCAAGCTGGTATGTAATTTCAGGCCCTTGTGTAACAAGGTATGTCACCTAATGGGATATCGCCTGAGACACCGCTTTGGTCGCAGCCCTTGGGCTGCGAAACATTAATCAACTTACTTAGACATCAATGTCAGACTTGCGCGGGTTAATGCGCGGGTCGCGGTCTCTACTACCTTTTGAGCGTCTGGTGCCCAGAATGGACTATGCAGAGAAGGCAATTCTTCTTTTCCTTGCAGATGTGCCTGCCATTTGTCTGCTGGCACGCCACCTACCCAGAAAATCATGCTTTGAATCCGTTTGTCGGCACGATAATAACGACCAAAATCTTCGCCCCCCATCACAGGCTTAACCGCCTGAACGCGGTCGTCCCCTAATTCGGCTTTAAACACGCTAGCCATCTGTTCGGTAAATTCCGGCACATTGTAGGTCGCAGGGGTATACGGTGATTGGACTGTTACTTCTGGTAAGAGTTCATCGGGTAAACCTGCAGCCATCGCTTCGGCTTTGGCGATACGCTTAATGCCGTCGAGCAAATGCTGACGCGTTTCATCTGAATAGCTGCGCACAGTAAGCAACAAAGTCGCATTGTCAGAGATAATATTGTGCTTGGTTCCGGCCCTGAAGCTGCCAACTGTTACAACAGCAGAGTCCAAAGGGTCGATTTCACGGCTGACCAGTGTTTGCAAACTGGTGACGATCCGACTACCTATGACAATCGGGTCAACGCCCATATGCGGATACGCTCCGTGTGCGCCGATACCTTTAATCTTAATATCGACGCTATCAACGTTTGCCAGTGCAAAACCTGAGGTATATCCAATCTGACCAGCAGGCAAACCGGCAGAATCATGGAATGCGAGCGCATAATCCGGGCGTCCGAAGCGCTGATACAGGTTGTCCTGAAGCATATCGTAAGCACCGTTCCCCTGTTCTTCCGCTGGTTGCAGGATCATCATCAGCGTACCTGACCATTTATCCTTATTTGCAACCATTTGCTCGGCAGTACCAAGCCAGGCGGTCATGTGCGTATCATGACCACAGGCATGCATCACCCCCGATTCAATGCCGGTGTCGGTAATGGCCGTTTGTCTGGAAGCGAACTTCAATCCGGTTTGCTCGGTGACGGGCAGGCCGTCCATGTCCGCACGAATTAATACAGTTGGTCCGTTACCATTTTTCAAAATAGCCACGACACCATAGCCACCGACTTGCTCTGTTACTTCAAACCCAAGGGCTTTAGCTTTTGCTGCCATAAACGCTGACGTATTTTTTTCAGCGTTACTTAATTCAGGATTGGCATGCAGATGTTTATATACGCCCATTAGTTCGGGCAACGTTGCATTTACGTCAGCAGATAAGGATGTGGGTGCAGCATGCGCCAGGCTGGCACAGAGGAAAAATGCCGATGCTGTCAGGCATCCGCGGGAAAGAATATGTTTGCTCATATAGCCTCAAAACAGCAATGGCGTCTAAACCCCAAAGACTAGCTTAGGTACTATAAGCGCTCAACGGACTTCATCCCGTAAACTCCGCCAGCCAGCTTAGACAGGAGCTATTTTGAGACATCGGCTATCTGCACAGTTATTCAATTTTGATGTGTGACGTCAATTTAGCCGGTTTAGATGTCAGAAATTCATCGGGTAATTGCCGGCCTATTCGCAGGCTACGGGTAGCTAATTGTACTTCTTTCAAAAACATCAGTAGGGCAATGATCAGTAATAACAGCGCCAACACGAACAAGACGACCACCACTTCGCCAATTTCAAGCTTCCAGAAATCACCAATAAACAGACTCACCACGACAGAACACACCATCAGGCCTGAACCAACACATAGCGCAATGGTTTTGTTGATCAGGTGTATTCTCCGCCACAGGGTCAGTAACTCTTTTTGGTTAGCCGGTAGCCGATTAACATCATCCATTCCGGCGATTCGACGCTCTACCACTCTGGCCCGATCCACAATTCGCCCCAGGCGACCAGACATCACATTCAGAAATCCGGCTATACCCGCCAGTAAAAATACTGGGGCCACGGCCAATTGAATAACACCTGCGACATCAGAGATTGCTGTGAGAGTTTCCATGGTAACTGCGTCTCAAATCGATTGAAAAATAAAGCATTAGCTGGCCAATATGATGGCGAAAATCATCACCCGACACCAGATAATTATTTATCAAATCAACTAATTTCAGATTGGTTTCACAGACAACATATTGCCGTAAGATGAGAGGAAAGGAGGAAGGTAAAACATCAGGGCCAGACGGCCCTAATCAAGAAGTTGCCTGGCTATCAGACTTAAACAGCGTCTTCGTTTTCTTCGCCGGTACGAATACGGATAACACGTTGTACATCGTAAACGAAGATTTTACCGTCACCAATTTTACCGGTTTGGGCAGTTTTCGTGATCGCTTCGATGGCCTGCTCTACCTGACTATCAGGTAACACCACTTCCACTTTCATCTTAGGCAGAAAATCAACATTATACTCTGCACCACGATACAACTCTGTGTGCCCCTTTTGACGGCCAAACCCCCGAACTTCCGATACCGTCATCCCTGCCACGCCTACTTCTGCAAGCGCTTCACGAACATCATCCAATTTGAAGGGTTTTATGATCGCTTCAATTTTTTTCATTAAGATGCTCTCCTATTGCTCTTCATCATACACGGTAGGGATAGGAACACGCTTATGCTGCGTTTGCGCATAAATGTACATCAATCGCTCCGATACCTCTTCCGCCACCGGCTTCCCCTCAAGGAAGTCGTCTATTTGATCATAGCTCAATCCCAGCGCTTGCTCGTCAGCTTTTTGTGGTGACAAAGATTCCAAGTCTGCTGTGGGCGCTTTATGAATAATGGTCGCTGGAGCCCCCAAATGCTCTGCCACCTGACGCACCTGGCGTTTGTTCAAGCCAAACAAAGGCACCAGGTCACAAGCACCGTCACCGTACTTGGTATAAAATCCGGTAATATTTTCCGCCGAGTGGTCGGTACCCAGTACCAGTCCATCTAACATTCCGGCAATTTCATACTGAATCACCATGCGCGTACGGGCTTTAACGTTGCCTTTAACAAAATCTTGTTTTGTCTCACTGGCAGGCAATAATGAAAGTGCCGATAGTGCAGAGGTCGTTTCCTGATGAATCGCATCAGCTCCTGGCTGAACATTCACACTTAGTGCGTGAGTTGGCTTAATAAAATCAATCGACAGTTGTGCATCGGCTTCATCAGCCTGCACATTGTATGGCAGACGCACCGCAACAAACTGATATTTTTCATGTTGTTCCTGATTCAGTTGATCTACCGCCAATTGCGCCAGACGTCCACAGGTACAAGAATCGATACCACCACTGATGCCCAATACCAGGGTATTTAACCCTGAATTTTTCAGATGACGCTTGATAAAACTGACGCGTCGCGCAATCTCGTATTCCACATCAATCTGTGGGAGAACACGCATTTCCTCAATCACAGCTTGCTTGTTCATGTTGTTTTCTCTGTAAGTGGTGTTGTGGTTTAAAATTATTGTAACTCGGTTTGCAGCGGATTTTTACCAAAAGTAACGTAAATCATGCACTTCCGACAAAACATCAGACGTATCAGGGCCGCTAACCGGCCAGAGAAGCACATACCCAATCCAGCCAAAATAGGTGTATGGTTATAGCATGGTAAAAAGGCGGAAAAAGCATGCAATCCTTATCACATCCATCATATAACAAAGGCGCGACCCTTATCGAGCTTATGATATCACTCGCTATTGTGGCCATTTTACTCACAGCAGTTGCCCCTAACGTGCAATCAATTTTGATCAGAAATCGCATTACAGGTGAAATCAATGAACTGAGCGGTGCCATACAGTTTGCCCGTAACAATGCCATTGATGAACAGGCTGATACCGTTATCTGTCCATCGTCTGATTTTTCCACCTGCGGAACAGACTGGAACGATCCCAAAATCGTGTTTATGGATTTAGATGGCGATGGCGATCGAGGCGATGATGAAGATTTGCTCTTAGCTATTAATCCCACCAGCGATGCAAACATTCTCACCGGCCCAAGCACCAGCATTCGTTTTCAGGACAATGGAGCAATCAGCACGGCTGCCACCTTGCTTTTATGTAATGTAAATAAAGAGGATACCTACGCTCGCGCGCTTACCATAAGCTTACAAGGTCGGGTGAAGCTGAGCCGAGACAGCGACGGTGATGATGTCCATGAAGACAATAGTGGCAATCCATTAGATTGTGGCTAAGCAAAATTCAAAAACACAAAGCAGGCGCTGAATAGCGCCTTTTTTATCCACTAAAACCCAGATAAAACCTTTGTTAACGCCCCTCGAATACTTCTCGTAAATCTCGCCAATTATCAGGTCTTCATTCGGTAAGGTCACAACAACAAAAAAAGGCGCTAAACCGCGCCTTTGATTACTCATCTTTTCCTAGCAAGACCAGCAATATTCGCTGCTGGCAATGGCACCATCATCGTTTTGGTCCCACGCTTTGCGACCATCGCTAAAGTAATATAAGTCTCCATCTCCAGCCTGTGTTGTGCCAGATACGGGCGAGGCCTTAATTTGGTAACTATTGCCAGAAGTTGACACGCTGCTAATCGTAAGATCATAACGCTTATTCGCCTCTGGCTCGCTGGAGGGGGAATAGGTATGGAAAATAGCCGGTGAACCGGTATCGCCACCAGAGGCTGCCGCTCCTGCATAGGTAAAGTTAGCGGCCTTATGGCGTTCCATTGCTGCCGCCAGGGCCATCAAATCTGCCTGAGCAGCACCACGATTACTGCTGGTCAGAAAATTCTGATAGCTGGGATACGCGATCGCCGTCAGTATCCCAACAATAACAACAACTATCATCAGTTCAATTAAACTAAAACCTGCCTGGCGCATATCACCAGATGTAGACATCAACATGATCAATCCCGCTCTGTTTCTGAGTTCCAGCTACCTTTAATGACACGGTCGAAACGTCCGTAAACATTCTGAGATAGGCATTCAAATTCGTTAGTACACTCTTCTTCGTTACCGTCTTCATCTGTCTTGATGACCGCAGAGGCACACTCAGTCCCTAAACACACCACCGGAGACGTAATATCTTCGATCAGAATCTTGGTATCTGGTGCTATCCCTGTTTGTTTTAACTGAGCGTAGCGATCTTCATCTTCATAAACACCATCACCATCAAGATCCGTCACCGCGTTTCCATTCACAAGTGAGACCAGATACGCGCGGCTATTCCCGGTTGCCGGCGCACAACTGCTGTCGCTGGCTGTCGCTGGCACATAGGTAGTAAAAATAACCTGATAATTCAAAATCAGAGGGGATGCCAGTACCTTTTCACCACCGCTATCAAGCTGAATATACCAACCATTCGCATCAGACAGTTTAGATGCTTCTATCTCGGCTTCATCACCATCTGAACTGGTCAACAGATGATCGGTGGCATCATAAAGATCGGACTCACCGTAAGGAGTACTTGGTAAGGTATAGTTACCGTCATCATCAAACTCAAACACTCCGGTATCTTTGATCATATAGAAGTTATCGCTGATGGCAGTATCTAGGGGATGAGCACGATAGCCACTGCCGATAGCAACGGCGTAGTAATGTTCGTTTACCAGGCTGATTTCAGCAATATCAGGGCCATAGTAGAAGTGACGGTTATCTGCCGTACCCTCACCGCTGAACCTGGCTAATATACCACCAGAGACTAAATCAGATGCCCCCGAACCATTATGGATATCGAGCCTGAATACCTGACCGCCCATATCTGCTACGTACATATGATCAGCGTAACCATCATTGTCACGGTCAACCACAGAGATACGCGCGGGGATACTGTAAACCATATCATCCAGCACCAGGTTGGCATCGCTATTACTGGCACTCCATAACAATTCACCTGTATCGGCATCAATCATATATACCGCGTTACCAATTACATCATCGGTGCGCAAAGTTTTGTCGTCCTGCGTTTCATCATAACCACCGCCAACTATCATGACGTTTTTCGCTACGCTGCCAATTCGGACTTTCGTCAGGGTAGGACGAGACCAGGTTTGACCTAACTTGGCAAAATCTCCGCTACCGCCTTCGACCTTAAATAGCAGACTTGGTGAGGATTTACTGGTCACATCAAACACATAATAGTTTTGGCCACCACGGCGCATTCCTACATACAGATACATGCTGCTACCAACCGTGCGCAGTACCATGTCACCATCTAATCCATAAATATGGTTATAACTAGAATTATCCTGATAAAACTCATACAGATTAGAAAGTAACTCTTTAGGAATAATGGCAAAGTTTTCTTCCCCGGTTTCTGGATCAAACGAATGCAGGAAGCCATGGTTAGTCGCGACAAATATCGCACTGTCGGAGCCTGAGTAATTAGCGATAACGGGTTGCGAGTGAATAGGATCGCCCATTTGCAGTCGCACATCGGTTGTGTCGCCGTCGTTATCATCATCTTTAATGTCTACGCCGCGAGCCCATTTAAGTACCGTATCTCTCAGCCCCGTTGGGTCAGAGGTACTATCTAAGGCTAAATCCGTTGTGGTGATAGTCGTGTTATCTTCTGTCAGTTCATTGTCCGTCACCATAATGGAGCCTGCACTGCTGAAGGTATACACATTGCGCACCAGATCTAATTTACTCGCGGCACCACCTTCGCGAACGTCATTACCATCGGCAATAGTCGACCAGTAACTGTGTGAGTATTCCGAGAAAAACCCAGTTTCGCTATCAACTGCATTCAAGCCATTTTGATCCAAAATGGTGTCACCACTGATCTTGTATTTCTTCAGGTTTCCAGGCCACATGGTGCCTTCAGCTGGCTTGAATAATGCGTAGTAAAGCTCATCGTTGTGCGTCAGACGGTTCAACTGGTTTACTGCCACACCCGGAGAGACAAAGGTCGCATTAACGTCTTTCACAGTTTTAAGAATCGACTGGAAAGCCGTCACCAAATCTTCTGTGTTATCCACCTCATAGAATCCACCGCCACTTTTCAGTGCTAAGTTATTCAAAAAAGTGCTCGCGGTTGAATCTGTTTCAAAGCCGATCGTGTGAGTAATAATACGAGAACCAATAACGGATTCGTCCGAATCGCTGACGTTTTCAACTAAATCCAGCCCACACTTTTCACCATCACTGGCGCTGGTACAGCTTGCTCCCAACAACGTACTGATCTCATCAGCACTGTGGTTGTAGTTTGCTTCACCATCCGATAACAATACGATGTGGTTGTTGGTCTGGCATTCAACATCTTCGATTGGCGATATATAGGTAGCGCCTGTGGGAATATATTCATTCACACATTCAGAGGCACTTAAGTTATCTGAAGTACAGCCCGTCGGTAAGACTGAATCAGAGCCGGTATAAGAGGCTCGATGACTTACGCGGGTATTCTTACGCACTGTGCTACTGGTTGAGGAAGTACCGCGGGTTAACCCGTAGTACACATCCATCCCACCGAAATAGCTGACACCTTCATACAGGGTATCAACGATAGGTGTGTAGCCGCTGGCACTTAATTCATCAACTTTACTGATAAGAAGTTCACGTACCGTTGAAGAGCTGCCTGCAGTTGCATTACCCTCATACTCAATTACCAGCTGCGGTGCGGCAGACGGTTTTCCCTGATAGCTGTAAGCCCCTCTGTCTCCAGTAAAATCCGACAAAATAAACAACATATTATTGCCCGATTCCCAGTCAGAACGATTTACCAGTGTTTCTACAACACTGGTGACAGAAGGACTGTCATAAGTTGAATTTTTGTACCAGGGATCAATATCACTCCAGGTAACGCCCGCTGTTTTAGTCGCGTTGCGCAATTCGTAACGACTGTACTTACCTTTGAATACGGACGGGTCAGCTTCATTAGACGCACTAATCACCATAGAAGCGCCGCTGTTTAAACGGTTTTGATAAGCAGTAAAAATCAAATACGCATTTTTGATACTGGCCCCCTGAGGCAGGGCAACATCTTTGAATACCAGACCAACATAACTGTTATAACTGGCATTAAACGTCAGCTCATCTCCGGTAGAATCATAGCCTGTCTTCGTTTCCTCAACGTTGGCTTGACGCGAATCCACCTGGTAAATCTGACTACCGGTAACACACCCGGTTGCCGTAGTGTCGTCATATTCGACAACGATTTGCGGCCCCAAACCAGAGCCTTCATCAAATGAAATTGCCTGACGGTTGCTGTAACTTGATGAACTGGTTCCCTCTACGATCAGGTTTAGGCTATTGCCTCCACACCAACCGCTTTGATTCACAATTTCCTGAATCACTGACGTCAGATCAGGCGATGATGTCGTTTCGCCAGAAACAGGGAAAATATTGTCAGAACTCCATGCCACGCTGCTACTGGTGGTTGTACGGTCTGACACATCACTGGATGTGGTAGTAAAGGTCGACGCATCATCTACCAGCTCCCCTTTAAATGTCAGAGTGGCATCGGCTGCGTTGTAAGTATTTGAGGTAAAACGTACGTAGGCATTCGTAATTGTTGCGCCCTGAGGAATACTCATGTTTTCATAATGAAGCCCCGTGTACACCGTATTGGTCCCATACGTCAGACGAACATAATCAGCCGTAGAATTAATTGTGCCACTCACTTCATAGACATCTGAGGCGGATGACGCAACAGAACGAATGATCTCAGGTGATACGGTTTCATTAAGGTCACGAATAGGATACAAAATCGGACCGCCGTAATCCGAGAATCGCATTAATCCAGCATTGACGTTGGTGACAGTTTCCAACGTTTCTTTTAACGCATTTTGCACCCGTAACATTCTCGACTCACCAGTATCGTCCTGACTGGTCATACTGCCCGAGGTATCCATGATAAATAATACATTAGGGTTGTATGTCGTTGATGTGCCCCCAGAACCTAAATAGATCTCCAGGTCGTCTGCCATAGCGGTAGCACTAATGCATAGACTCAATGTTGCGGATAAAAACAGAGGTAAGACGCGTGCGTGTGTCATGATACTGCTCCTGTTATTCTGATGACGGGCCAAATACAGATACGACTTGGCTATTTGCAACGGCGTATGAACTCCCTTCGACCTGGCCGCAACCCTTGATCATAAAAATGTGACAGCGAATGTTACTGCCACCAATCACATTACTTGAGCCCAGACATGCATTCTCCTGAATATATGCAGTGCGGGACCAACTGTTCACTTTAGGCTGAGACAAATAATTCCCAGAGGCATTATTAATTGAGCCGGTAGTCAGCCCTGAAGTGGTGACCGCTCGATTCGTCCAATCGGTTGTGTTGAAACAACTTAAGTCCGTCACGGTAAGATCCAACTGATTACCCTGACGTGCTTCTGAAAGCGGATCCAATTGGGTGTCATCCGAGAGTAAGACTTCGTCTTCTGACTCAAATACAACTCCTGCGATCGCCGCTTCTGCGGCATCGAATGCCAACAGACGCTTTTCCATCGATGTGGCCATTTTATTCTGCATCAGGCCACTGGAAACCGAGGCAACACCTAAAATGGTCAAACTCAATAGCACTAACAGTGCAAACACCATGACTAAACCTTGCTGCTTCATAATTTTCTGTTTCGCATAAAGTTTTTCACATTTCTCAATGTGATAGTGGATTCAAACTGCTTATATAAGCGCTTTTCTGAAGGGGTATATCCCTCTTCATTTAACAGGACAAAAGAAGGAACCGGGTCGATAGTAATATCCGCATCGCCCTTCACTAACACCGCGACACGCACCGCCACCACCTGACTATCATTAGCTAATGCGGCATCAAGTTCATCTGCGGTCACATACTGAATCGGGCGCCCTGAATAATCACCAGTGCTGGTGTTATTGGTTAGGCCATATTGCACCTGAAAACTGTACACATCATCCAATAGCGTAAACGCGGCATTACCGTTGTTTCCTTCCGCGACTTTCTGTCCGCGCAATACCCTACCGTCATACCCGCGGCACTTAAGCTTGTTATCATCAACAAAATATTGGTTAACCACATAGAACTCTTCGTCATCCGCATACCCGAGTTTATAACCACGACAATCTCTATCTCCCTGGTAAGCAATGACCAACGTATCACTGGCTCCACTGTCACCTTGTATCGCTCCGACCGCCGGATAGGCGGCGAAATCCCCCTGTAGTGGAATGGGATGGTTTTGTAGATAAGAAGCTTCTTCGGTAGTATCAACGATTGCACTTAAATTGGGGTCTAAAACATCGTAGCGTCCGGTTTTAAGCACATCGCTACGCAGACGCGACATGATGTAACGACCACTTTCCTGAGCGGATGCTAGAGCTCGATTCAAACGGTCAGATAGCGAATTTCCAACCATCACCTGAATTATGGAACCCGAAATAATCAACCCTAAAGTCAGCGCAATCATCAACTCGAGCAGCGAAAAGCCAGTCTGGCGCATAGAAAGTGTTTTCACAGGGTCAGCTCCAGAATCACGCAATCTTTAGGATCCGTGCTGCTACCACCACAGGCACTGTTCAAAATTCGATTCTGATTTTGCCAGCTCTCAACCGGCCAGCTCAGCAGAATTTCGTGACGGGAGCCAGGGCTGCATGAATCCGTATCTGTCGTATCGTTATCTTCGCAGCTCAACGCGACTTCGGTACCTGGATTGGTTGCAGCAGCTGCACATGAGACTTCATAACCGTCGTAAATAGCAAACTCTGCCCCACTACACTCGCCACTACGACAATCAGGGATATCAGCAGGCAGGGACTGGCAAAAGCACTGATAGTCACGCGCACTACTGGCACAGGTAAGATTATTGAAGTTATAGATTGTGGAATCGAAATAGGTGTTATCAACCACCAACCCGTTACTGACAGAAGACATGGTGGCATTTGCTCGTAAGCGTTCACTAAATTGCTGAGCAACCATTACCGCCTGACTGCGGCTCATAGCATCAGCATTTGAAAAAGCACTTATAAACTGCAGCGAAGCAACGCCTAACAACCCTATGGATAGAATAAACAGGGTAATCAGTATTTCAATCATACCTACGCCCAGCTGGCGCTGTGATTTGACGTATGAATGTGGATACTGTTTTATGTGCATACCTTGATTACCCCCGTACTTCCGGGATGCCGATTAAGTCTAGTATAAGGTACATCAAAGGCGCGAATGTTAGGTTATCAAGGGAATATCATAGGTATACATTTCGAATTCCCTCTAATACCTAACCCCGCTTTATAAACAAAAAAACGGGCCATAAAGGCCCGTCTTGTCTTATCAGGTATAGTAAAAAATAAGTAACTTAACCTATTTGCTTAACTCGTAATTCTTTCGGCACTGCAAACTCAATATTCTCTTCGCGGCCTGGCTTTTCAATCGCGTCACCCGCTCCCCAGGATTTGAGTCGCTCAATTACCTGACGAACCAGAATTTCCGGTGCAGATGCACCTGCAGTGACGCCTATATGCTGAACACCTTCAAACCACTGTTGATCGATGGCATCGGCATCATCAATCAGATAACCACGAGCACCAATTTTTTCAGCCAGTTCTTTCAAACGATTCGAGTTAGAACTGTTCTTTGCCCCGACAACCAATACAACTTCACATTCATCCGCCAGGCTGCGCACAGCATCCTGACGATTCTGAGTGGCGTAGCAAATATCATCTTTGCGCGGACCTTCAATGGCGGGAAATTTCGCTCTAAGGGCATCAATCACATCGGCAGTATCATCTACAGACAGGGTTGTTTGGCTACAGTAATAGAGCTGCGAAGCATCTTTTACTTCAAGACCCTGCACATCCTGCGCTGATTCCACCAAATAGATGCCACCTTTAGGATTGTCATATTGGCCCATAGTACCTTCCACTTCTGGATGGCCATGATGCCCAATCAAAATACACTCTGTACCTTTTTTGCTGGCTCGCATGACTTCCATATGTACTTTTGTAACCAGTGGACAGGTTGCATCAAATACCTTCAGACCGCGACTTTCAGCCTCCTGACGCACCGCTTGCGACACACCGTGAGCAGAAAAAATGACGATATTATTATCTGGCACTTCTTCTAGTTCATCGACAAAAATGGCGCCACGATCGCGTAAACCATTGACCACGTATTTATTGTGCACCACTTCGTGACGTACATAAATGGGTGGTTCAAACAGCTCGAGCGCACGTTCAACGATAGTAATGGCCCGATCTACCCCAGCACAAAATCCGCGTGGATTGGCTAAATGTATTTGCATGCCCAGCCTCAGTTACTCTGCACTAATAGAAATAATTTCAACGTCAAAAATGACCGTCTGACCTGCCAAAGGATGATTAAAATCAACCGTCACAGAGGCCCCTTCAACCTCACGAATAATACCCGGAATTTCCGCGCCATCGCGTTGTGTAAAGGCAATAATCGCGCCTACTTCAGGTGGTGTTTCAGCACTGAAACGGCTTCGTTCCATATGATGAATATTGTCAGGATTCGGCATTCCAAAGGCGTCTTCAGGAGCGAGGGTAAAAGACTTGCGCTCTCCCACTTTAAGGCCGAGTAAACAGGCTTCAAAGTTTGCAGTCAGGCTTCCATCACCTATCCGCAATTTTGCGGGTTTATTGTGCACTCGGGTGCTATCAGCAGCACTGCCATCAGATAATTTCAGGTCGAAGTGTAAAACCACTTCACTGTTAGCGCCAATTACTGCTGCGGCGGAATCAGTCATGCTTAGCACTCTCTTTATTTTTCAGGATATCGATAATGAGCAGGAAAGCCCCCACACAAATTGCACTGTCGGCGATATTGAATGCTGGCCAATGCCACTGTTGGTAATACACATCGAGAAAATCAACGACGTAACCATAGACCAAACGATCATACAGATTACCAAGGGCGCCACCGAGAATCAGAGAAAAGGCGCAAGGTAACATTACCTGATGACGCTTGGTACCTTTCAGCCACCACAGTATCACCAGACTAACGACAATAGCTATCAACGCAAAGAACCAACGCTGCCAGCCACTTGCATCGCCCAAAAAGCTGAACGCAGCACCGTAATTATAGATATGCGTCAAGTTGAAAAAGGGTAAGATTTGCTTAGCCTGATAGAGGCCAATATGATCAAGTACCCAGTTTTTGGTTAGCTGGTCAACCACAAAGGTCACCACAGCTAACCAAACAAAACGCAAGCCCGTCTCTTTGAACAACTTAAGCATATTTGCGCTTCTCACCCTCGCCGTCGACGTTTTCAACACAGCGCCCACATAGTTCAGGATGCTGCTCAATCGTGCCTACGTCTTCGCGATGGTGCCAACAACGGGTACATTTCGTTCCCTGAGAAGCAATCACTTTCACCCACAGTCCATCAACATCGGTAACTGCTGCGTCGGCCGGGGCTTGCGTCACTTCTTCAACGTTAGCGGCAGAAGTAATCAACACAAAACGTAGCTCATCTTCCAGCGCGGCCAATACTTTCGCCAATTCGGACGTTGTGTAAAGAGTGACATCGGCTTCTAATGAACCACCAATGACTTTTTCTTTACGGGCATTCTCGATGGCTTTATTAACTTCATCTTTAGCCGCTAAAACCTGTTGCCAGTAACTGTCAGTAAATGTCTCATCCGCTGCAGCTTCTGGCAGAGCCTGGTACCAGGTTTCAGTGAAGACAAACTCACTGCGCTCGCCCGGTAACTCCTGCCAGATTTCCTGAGCAGTAAAGCTCATGATAGGTGCCATCCAGCGTACCAACGCCTCAACAATATGGTACAAAGCGCTCTGACATGAACGGCGCGCCAGACTATCACCTTTGGCGGTGTATTGACGATCTTTGATAATATCCAGGTAGAAACTGCCCATTTCTACAGAACAGAACTGCATCAGCTTCTGGCATACCACCAGCATGTCGTAATTGTCATACGCGTTAAGTATTTCAGCCTGCATCGCGGCAGCGCGATGAACCGCCCACTTATCCAGTTTGACCATGTCGTCAACTGCAACCATGTCGGTGGCTGGATTAAAGCCACTCAGGTTAGCCAGTAAGAAGCGTGCTGTATTGCGAATACGGCGATATGCATCTGCTGAACGTTTGAAAATTTCTTTCGACACGGTCATTTCACCGCGATAATCGGTAGACGCTACCCACAAACGCAGAATATCAGCGCCAAGATCATTGATAACCTCTTGCGGAGCAATCACGTTACCTAATGATTTAGACATTTTCTTGCCCTGCGCATCAACGGTAAAGCCGTGCGTCAGTACCTGTTTATAAGGCGCGTGACCTTTCATCGCCACCGCACTCATCAATGACGACATGAACCAACCACGGTGCTGATCTGACCCTTCCAGATACAGATTAGCTGAGGCAGGAATATCATCACGGGCATCAACCACAAACGAGTGGGTAACGCCTGAATCAAACCAGACATCTAGTGTATCTTTCACTTTCACATAGGTATCGGCATCATCACCAATCAGACTGGTGCTTTCGATATCCCACCAGGCCTGAATACCGTCTTTTTCAACAGCCTGGGCTACCTGCTCAATGATTTCGCCACTACGCGGGTGCAAATCTCCAGTGTCTTTATGCACAAACAGTGCAATTGGTACACCCCAGGTACGCTGACGAGAAATACACCAGTCTGGACGACCTGCTACCATGTTTTCGATACGCTGCTCGCCCCATTCAGGGATCCACTGAGTTTTCTTGATCTCAGCCAAAGATTGCTGACGCAGGCCGTTTTTATCCATAGAGATAAACCACTGCGGTGTCGCACGGAAAATAATCGGTGTTTTATGGCGCCAGCAATGCGGATAGCTATGACGGTACGCATGGTGATGCACCAGCGCGCCTTTCTCTTTAACTACTTCGACCACATGGTCGTTAGCCTTAAAGACATGTTCACCTGCAAATAATGGCGTATCTTCCAGATAGACACCGTTTGCACCCACCGGGTTGGCGACTTCAAGATTGTATTTACGACCAACATTAAAGTCGTCTACACCATGACCAGGAGCTGTATGTACACAGCCAGTACCTGATTCGGTGGTAACGTGATCACCCAGAATTAATGGTACCTGGATATCCAAAAATGGATGTTTTAGCAGCTGATTTTCAAGCGCATCACCATGGCAATAGCCAAGTGCGTGATACTTCTCAATACCGAAACGGTCCATACAGGATGCCACCATTTCAGCTGCAACAATCAGGCGCTCTTTACCATGCTCACCTTCAGCCTGAACCAAAACATATTCAAGCTGAGGGCTAATACACACAGCACGGTTAGCAGGCAAAGTCCATGGAGTCGTAGTCCAGATAACCACTGACACAGGTCCTTCGCCCACATGCCCTTCCGGATGCTTAAAGTGTTCAACGATGGCAGTATCGACTGCCTGGAAACGCACATCGATGGAAGGTGAGGTTTTATCCTGATATTCCACTTCGGCTTCGGCCAGCGCAGAACCACAATCGGTACACCAGTGAACAGGTTTAAAACCTTTCTCTAAATGACCTGATTCAACAATTTTACCCAAAGCACGAATGATCCCGGCCTCAGAAGAGTAATCCATGGTCTTATATGGTTTCGCCCAGTCGCCTAAAACGCCTAAACGAATAAAATCGCCCATCTGACCGTCAATTTGCTTTTGCGCATACTCGCGACAATGCTGACGAAACTCAGCGGCAGTCACTTTTTTACCTGGCTTACCAATTTTCTTCTCTACCTGCAGTTCAATCGGCAGGCCGTGGCAATCCCATCCTGGCACGTACGGCGCATCAAAATCAGACAGAGTTTTGCTTTTTACAATAATGTCTTTCAGGATCTTGTTTACAGCATGACCAAGGTGAATATTACCATTGGCATAGGGAGGACCATCGTGAAGAATAAATGGAGTTTTGCCCTTTTTGGCTTCGCGAATTTTGCTGTACAGCTCTTTTTCATTCCACTGCTGCAGCATCTGAGGTTCACGCTGAGCCAGGTTTCCACGCATAGGAAACGCAGTTTCAGGCAAATTGAGAGTTGGTTTATAGTCGCTCATTGATCCTTAAGTCCAAAATCTAACTGTATTAAAGGCTTCAATTCACGCCCATCAAGACACGTGCTTGTTGGGCATCTTTCTGAATCTGTTGATGTAAAAGCTCGAACGAGTCGAACTTTTGTTCATTTCGTAATTTGGCTTTAATCGCCACGGACAAAAACTTGCCGTATAAATTGCCGCTGTAATTAAACAGATGCACTTCGAGTTGTGAACGCTGTCCGCGTACCGTAGGGCGAGTGCCTATGTTGGCAACGCCGGGATAACGCTTTCCATCCACTTCAGCTTCAACTGCAAACACACCGTGCACCGGTGTCTGACAGCGTTTTAGTAACAAATTAGCCGTAGGAAAACCGATGGTTCGGCCCTTTTTATCGCCATGAACAACTTTGCCCGTAATGGCAAAAGGCCTGCCGAGCATGGCTTCGGCACGTTCAAACTCGTTGTCTGCTAAAGCCTGACGGATACTGCTTGAGCTAATACGGCAATCTTCCATCCGGAAACTACGGGTATTCACCACGTCAAAGCCGAATTGTTTACCTGCACGTACAAGCATATCGAAATCTCCCACCCGGCCTTTGCCAAAATGGAAATCATCCCCCACCACCAAAAAGCGTACACCCAGCTTATTAACCAGCAATTGCTCTACAAAAAATTCCGCGCTTAATGCAGCAAAATCTCTGGAGAATTTCATGCATAACAGACGGTCTACGCCCAGTTCAGCTAATGCAGTGTATTTATCGCGTAAGCGACTTAAACGAGCGGGTGCATTCTGCGGATTAAACAGTTCTTCCGGCTGAGGTTCAAACACCATCACAGTAGAAGGTAATCCCAAACGTTTTGCTTGCTCGGTTACCTGAGAAAGTACTGCCTGATGACCTAAATGCACGCCATCGAATTTCCCAATTGTCAGTACACAATTCCGATGTCGATCCCGGATATTGTGTAATCCCCGAATAAGCTCCACCCTAACCCTCGTGATTTGGTGTTGATTTTACCGCCAATTGTTCGCAAACACAGACAGTTTCTAAAACGGAGGATTATAACTAACTCAATGGCGAAAGAAAGAACATCCTGACGAACTTGCTTGCAATCGGCAATATGGCAGCAAATTCGTTAGCAGGATGATTAAAATACCAACAAAACCCGATTAAACTTGGGGATTAATTGGCATGCTGGGTTTCTCGAATATGTCGGGGACGAAGCCCCAGGCCCAACAACGCCAGAACGAACACGCCAGCCCCAAGGCCAATAAGTTTGCTCAGCTCAAGGGTCTTTTCGACGGTTGACCAGTGCGGCCACAACGATGAGTCAGGCAAACAAAAATAAATTGCCACAACCATCAGTCCGGTAGCCAGCAAAACTCTGGCAACAAATCCAAAAGTCGCCCGCGTGACACGATAAACATGGGTTTTATGCAAGGTGATATAAAGTAATCCGGCATTCATTGCCGCTGACATGCTAGTAGCAATTGCCAGCCCGATATATCCCATCCATGGTGCTAACAAGAGATTAAACAACATATTGGCGGCCATACACCAAATTCCGAATTTGACCGGTGTGCGGGTATCCTGACGAGAAAAAAATCCCGGAGCCAACACCTTTACCAGCATAAAACTTAACAGCCCTGTTGCATAAGCAATCAGGCTATATGCGGATGCCTGGGCATCCGCCGGCGAAAACGCACCATGCTGAAATATGGTCAACAGCATAGGTTGCGCCAGCACCATCAGGCCGCCAGCTGCAGGAATACCTAATAGACACACCATTCTTACTGCCCAATCCATATTGGCGGTAAATGCACGATCATCACTGCTCACATGGTTTCGTGACAACGTAGGTAATATAACGGTGGCAATGGCAATGCCGAACAGTCCTAATGGGAATTCAAGTAAACGATCTGAGTAGTAAAGCCAACTGATAGAGCCTGTCATTAAGAAGCTGGCAATGATTGTATCGAACAACAAATTCAACTGTCCCACACTCACCCCAAATAATGCCGGTAACATTAACTTTCTGACCTTAACGACTCCGGGTTCATTCCAGCTCCAAATCGGTTTTGAAATAAGCCCTGCTTTGTATAAAAACGGTAATTGAAAGCCGAGTTGTAACACTCCGCCAAAGAAGACCCCCCATGCCAGTGCAAACGCAGGTTCCTCAAATACCGGAGCCAGATAGATAGCAAAGCTAATAATTGAGACATTGAGCAAGACAGGCGTAAATGCCGCTACCGCAAATTTGTTAAGGGTATTTAGCACAGCGCCACACAAGCCCGCTAACGAGATAAACATCAAATAAGGGAAGGTGATTTTCAGCATCGTTGATGCCAACTCAAATTTTTCCCAACTTGTGTCATCTTTCAGACCGTCATAGAACCATCCGGCGCCAAACAATGCGGCCAGCACGGGCGATGCAATCACCCCGACAATGGTCACCAGAGTGACAATAACCCCAAGCGTTCCCGCGACCTGCGCAATAAACTTTCGTAATTCACTAAAATCGTCTTCACCTTTAACCTCGGTCAATACAGGGATAAAGGCCTGGGCAAATGCCCCTTCAGCAAACAGACGACGCAGAAAATTGGGGATCTTATTGGCAAAGAAAAAAACGTCGGCAGCAGCTCCCGCCCCCATCAAATTCGCGACCACTACATCCCTGACCAAACCTAAGATACGGGAAATAAATGTCATAGCACTGACAATGAGGCCAGACTTTAATAATCGGTTCGACAAAATCCAAATCCGTTGATAACAACAAAGCTAGCATTATGCGTTAACTTGATAGGTGTTTGAAACGCCTTGGATTTGAAAAAGGTGTTTGGCTTCAGTAAATGTCCTTTAATGAACTGATTTTTACCACGCTACAGCAACAAAATATAAAAAGCCCCTTTAAGCCAAAGCCAATCCCATGGATAATACGTCCTTAATGGCTTTCAATAACCCTAAAGAAATGCCTGAAGTGCTTAATAAACGGCCAAAACCGTTTGACAATTGGGCCATATAGCGGCAAAATCCGCACCCTTAATTTTGACTAAGATTTTTTTGGGAGTTTCACCTTGGCTAACATTAAGTCTGCTAAGAAACGTGCCATCCAGGCTGAAAAACGTCGTCAGCACAACGCCAGCCGTCGTTCTATGACTCGTACTGGTATCAAGAAAGTAATCGCTGCTATCGCCACTGGTGATAAAGAAGCTGCTCAAGCGGCTTTCACTGCAGTAGTTCCTGTGCTGGACCGTATGGCTAACCGTGGTCTGATCCACAAAAACAAAGCCGCACGTCACAAGAGCCGCCTGGCTGCACAAATCAAAGCTATCGCTTAAGCAATTCGCTTACTTGATAGAGAAAAAAGCGCCATCGGCGCTTTTTTTGTTTCCGCTGACCCATCCTGAATAGCGTTGACACTTTTCAAACGTAATTTGGAGAGTGTAATGAAATCATATACAAAGCGAACTCAGCGTGATTATTCTCTCGCTTTTAAATTGGCGGTTGTAGACCAAGTAGAA
>LXWE01000199.1 GCA_001660395.1 Alteromonadaceae bacterium XY-R5 | reverse complement strand
AAAACCTACCAAATCTTCCATTGAAAAACGACTGAAGTCCAAAAAGAAATCTGCAGAAAAAAAGGCCAATCGTAAACCGCCGGATTTCACTTGACACTTTTTTGAATTTAAAATATCTCTCCTTTTACTTCTTAGCTTTATTCTATCAATTCATAATGGAGTTTCATCAATTCCCAATCTCTCATTTCGGGTTTATAAGATAATATGTAATCTGAAACAAGGGCATTCGTAGGCAATTTCCTGTTATGCCTTTTAATTTTTAGAATGAAACACCTATCCTTTCCTATTATACTTTGCATTGGGCTAGTATGTTATGCGTCCCCAAATCCCAAAGACACTATTTATTCCAATATGGAAACCTTAATGAAGGAAGTCCGAACCACTAAAAAGAAAACAGCCACATATTATTTGGTACTTAAAGAAGGAGAAGAAGATAAGGTGAAAGTCAGGATAGACCTTCAACAAATAGACTGTGAAATTCCTCTA
>LXWE01000198.1 GCA_001660395.1 Alteromonadaceae bacterium XY-R5 | reverse complement strand
GAAGAAACCGAAAAAAGATATAAGGAGGAAATCTCCATTATGCAGGGATTTCTTCAAAATCTACAGGGATACATTGCCAAGCGCGAAGTCAATCCGCAACGGTTTTTTATCGCTACCCATCAACAATTGATGCGCATCATAAGTTTGGCCATTGTCGGATTTGATACGCCTGTAAGTAAATTGGGTTTGGGCGAGACCATAATATCCATCGAAGGATTAAAGGACACCTACACCCTTGGTATCCAAGAAATTATTCAAGAAAAAAATCCAGTATTGGATTCATTGTTCCTAGAAAACATCGAAAAAGCTGTGGCCTTTGTTGAATCCAACATGGATTTTGATACGTTTGACCGGTTCACCTTTATTAGGGATTATATGAACCCGATTACCCGGAACTGGGTGGCCATCCGAAAAGAAAGTGGCCTTTGGGAAGGTGTCAACAACAAACCCTTCAATTTTGATGCGCCTACATTTTTCGAGGAAGAC
>LXWE01000197.1 GCA_001660395.1 Alteromonadaceae bacterium XY-R5 | reverse complement strand
CAGGAGGCGATGCGCCCAAAGCTGAAAAGAAAGAAGAACCCAAAAAGGAAGCGCCTAAGGAAGCTCCTAAAAAAGAGGAACCTAAAAAGGAAAGCTATGCTTCAGGGACACCTTCTCCGGCCGCCAAGAAAATATTGGATGAAAAAGGAATTGAACCTTCATCCGTTTCTGGTTCCGGAAAGGATGGCAGAATCACCAAGGACGATGCCGTAAAAGCCGTGCCATCCATGGGAACTCCAACTGGAGGAAACCGGGGTGAGACCCGTTCCAAACTGTCCATGCTACGTAGAAAAGTGGCAGAGCGATTGGTATCGGCCAAGAACGAAACGGCTATGTTGACCACCTTCAATGAAGTGGACATGTCCGCAATCTATGAGCTTCGAAATCAATACAAAGAAGAATTCAAGGATAAGCATGGGGTAGGTCTTGGATTTATGTCATTCTTCACAAAGGCGGTGATCCGTGCGCTGCAAATGTATCCAGCCGT
>LXWE01000196.1 GCA_001660395.1 Alteromonadaceae bacterium XY-R5 | reverse complement strand
TTTCGTTTACGTTGCATGATTTAAAATCGCCATCGGACCTGAAATCAAAATTACAAAAGGCCATCACTTACGGACTTTCCAAAACCAAAGCCTTGGAGGCGCTTACCACCACCCCGGCATCCATTTTGGGTAAATCGAATGAAATTGGTTCCCTAAAAGCAGGGAGTCAGGCCAACTTTTTGATTACCTCCGGAGATATTTTTGATGAAGGCAGCACACTTTATGAAAACTGGGTGCAAGGCTCCAAAAATGTGATTGAGTCCAAAGACCAAAAGGATATTCGTGGGGATTACACCCTTTCCGTAAACGGTCAAACCTATACGGTTTCCATTTCTGGTGAGGCCAATAAACCAAAGGCTGAAGTAAAAAAAGGAAGCGAAAAACTGGAATCCAAACTTGATTATGATTCAGATTGGTTGAATCTGGCTTTTTCAGATGGAGCAACGGCAACGTACCGCTTGGTGGCCCATGTTCTTCCAACATCAGA
>LXWE01000195.1 GCA_001660395.1 Alteromonadaceae bacterium XY-R5 | reverse complement strand
GCAGAAGCTTTATCCAGCTTTAAGGGCGTGCAGCGTAGGTTTTCCTATCAAATCAAGGAAAAGGACTTTGCTTTTATAGATGATTATGCCCATCATCCGGCAGAAATCGATGCGGTGTATCAGGCAATCCGTGAAGTGCATCCCGGTGAAAAAATCACGGTGATTTTTCAACCACACCTGTTTTCACGAACACGGGATTTTGCGGATGAGTTTGCGGAAAGTCTATCACAATTCGATGTGATCTTATTGTTGGAAATATATCCGGCCAGAGAGGAACCGATTGAAGGTATTACATCGGGATGGCTGTTGGAAAAAATAAAGAACCCCCACAAAAAATTGATTTCAAAATCAAAATTAATTGAAGAAATAAAGGAATGTAAAACTGGAGTTTTGGTGGCTTTAGGAGCGGGAGATATTGGAATGGAAGTGCCAAAAATCAAAAAAGAATTAGCGTATGCGAGTTAATTGGGATTACATAAAATTGGCT
>LXWE01000194.1 GCA_001660395.1 Alteromonadaceae bacterium XY-R5 | reverse complement strand
TAATATCGGTTTGGTTCAAGAATCGTCCTTCCACCAATTTCTTTTTGGTGACCTCATCGATCACCGGGTAATCGCCATAAACAGAAGAACCACTGGTACGTCCATTTCTATAGACGGTGGTTATTCCTTGATGCGACCCCAATTCAATACGTGGGGCCAATACTTCTATCTCGGGAATCTGTTCCTTGATGATATCGGCATCCTCCAAATGGAACTGGATTCTTCGCCCGCGTTCAAAACCTTTGTAGGGTTCCGAAGTGCTTTGGGCCCAAACAAACAGACTGTTGGATGCTGTTCCCGCGAACACATTTTGGAACATGTTGGACATGCCATTGGAACTTCCCAACAACAAAATCAATATGATCATGGCTATGACCACGCCCAGCATGGTCAAGATGGTTCTAAAGATATTCTTGCCCAAGGTATTGAACACTTCACTCCATAAGTCTCTGTCGAATAACCACATGCTATTTATCGCTTAATGCTA
>LXWE01000193.1 GCA_001660395.1 Alteromonadaceae bacterium XY-R5 | reverse complement strand
GAACATGGCCAAAAGCCTTGAACACGCTTAAAAAAATAGCTGAAAATTAATCCCATGCCCCTCCGTCATATCTCTTTTCTCCATTTGTTTTGCGTCAGAATTGGATAAAATTAATGGATTGACTTATTTTATAGGGCTTTTGCAGGTTACAACACATAAACCTCACATTAAAAATAGAATCCCCATGATCAAAACGTATGTAACAATTGTAGCGGTCGCTGTACTTTTTAGCAGTTGTGCAAAAAACAAAAAGCAAGAAGCCACCCCGTTTGAAGTTGAACAGACAACCCTTGCCCATCATTTGGAACGTTTGGCATCCGATGAATTTATGGGCAGAAAGCCCTTTACCGAAGGTGAGGCGATCACCGTGAATTATCTAAAGGACGAATTTGAAAAATTGGGGCTGCTACCCGGTAATGGCGATAGTTTTTTTCAAGATGTTCCCATGGTGGAAATTACGGGTACACCCTCAGAAAAGATGGTGATCT
>LXWE01000192.1 GCA_001660395.1 Alteromonadaceae bacterium XY-R5 | reverse complement strand
TAAAACCTTGTTGTTCGCTCTCTTCCTGAATTGTGCCTTGCAATCCTTTCTTGTAAATTGGATGTCATCCCTACATAAATATAGTTATGTTCCAAGCTTGATATCGCATAGACACTTATCAATGGGTCAATATTTCAATTTCAGCGCGCCTGCCTGTCTGCAGACAGGTCTACCAATTCCGCTATACCTTCGGTAGACAGGCACAATTGGCATTAGCAATTATAGCGGCTTATTTTTATTGCTGATGCCAAGCTAAAAAATTATTTCATTTCCCACCAAAAAATACTGTGTTTATTCCTTTAGCAACCCGAATTAATTTATAAATTTGCACCTCTTTATTTAAAAGCGCTTCAAAAAGCTAGTTAACAAGAGTTTGCAATGGCATATCAAGTCCCCGAGCCCAAAATATTTGCTTGTACGCAAAGTATTGATCTTGGCACAAAGATAGCGGCTTCTTATGGTGCTGATTTGGGAAACATTCAGTTTTC
>LXWE01000191.1 GCA_001660395.1 Alteromonadaceae bacterium XY-R5 | reverse complement strand
GTGGATTTCCACCATCCTTAACTTTTACAAAAAATGTTCCTATTATGGACATCACAATCCCAACCGCAGCCAACGCCAAGGGCAAGTATACGGCACCCAATCCATCAAAAGCACCGGCAAACTCCGGCAACCCAGCAAAAATAGCACCCAATACCATGGTACCGATAATGGACCCTACATAGGACTCAAAAAGGTCAGCACCCATACCGGCAACATCCCCCATGTTATCACCAACGTTATCGGCAATGGTTGCAGGGTTTAACGGATGGTCTTCAGGGATACCAGCCTCCCCTGTACCCACTAGGTCGGCACCAACGTCCGCAGCTTTGGTATAAATACCACCACCAACACGGGCAAAAAGGGCAATGGATGATGCGCCCAAGGAAAAACCGGAAAGTACATTCAATATTTCGGCGATTTCCCAACCTTGTCCGCTATAAATCATAAAAAGTCCGCTCAAACCAAGAACACCAAGTCCCACAACACCT
>LXWE01000190.1 GCA_001660395.1 Alteromonadaceae bacterium XY-R5 | reverse complement strand
AGAACGTTTACCATGATCAAGCCTGATGCTGTTGAGAATGGCTACATTGGTGCGATTTTGGAAAAAATAACAGCTGCTGGATTCAAGATTGTTGCCATGAAGTATACGCAGTTGAGCAAAAGGGATGCCGAGGAATTTTATGGCATCCACAGAGAGCGTCCATTTTTTGGGGAATTGGTTGAATTTATGACCAGAGGCCCCATTGTAGCCGCCATTTTGGAAAAAGACAATGCCGTTGATGATTTTCGTGCATTGATTGGTGCTACCAACCCAGCTGAGGCTGCCGAAGGTACCATCCGTAAATTATACGCAAATGACATCGCTGAGAATGCCGTTCACGGTTCCGACAGTGATGAAAATGCAGCCATAGAAGGTGCTTTCCATTTTTCAGGAAGGGAAGTATTTTAATTGAAAATGAAAATTCTTTGAAAAGGCCACTCAATTTGAGTGGCTTTTTTTGTTGGAGAACAGCAGCAGTTCTTGACTTC
>LXWE01000019.1 GCA_001660395.1 Alteromonadaceae bacterium XY-R5 | reverse complement strand
TCTGCATTTGAAGGGCGTCTTCTTGGTTTCTGGACCCTTCGGGAAAAAAGGAACTGTTGGAACGTGATGAAGGTGTTGGGAAGAAATAGCTCAAAGTGGTGCTTTCAACTTGGCTCAGGTTCATGATTTCATCTTTTAGGGCCTGAGTTTGGTCTCCAACCGCAAAAATATCATCCACCAGTACTATTTGGTCTTTTTTAAAGCCGAGATCCTTGTTTTGTATGAATTGCAATTGCTGATAAACGACGATAGTGCCCACGATCAAGAAAACAGAAATGGCAAATTGGAACACTACCAATGCATTTCGGATACCACCGCCACCCGAGTCTCCTTTTGTATCCCCTTTAAGTGTTTTCACGGGTACGAAGCGCGACAAAAAGAAAGCGGGATAGCTGCCCGAAAACAGTCCGAGCAACAGCGTCCCCAAAGCTAGGGCTCCCCAGAAAAATGGGCTTGAATACGGAAGGGAAATGGATTTTCCTGCGAGATCGTTGAAAAGGGGAAGTGCCAAAATGGTGATCAACAAAGCCACCAACAATGATATGAATGAAATCAATCCTGATTCAATCAAAAATTGGCGGATAAGGTCAATTTTTTTGGAGCCCAACGTCTTTCTAACACCTACTTCCTTCGCTCTTTTTAAGGATTGTGCGGTGGATAGGTTCATAAAGTTGACACTCGCCAAGACAATCAAAAACAGCCCGATAAAGGATAGGATATACACATTCTGGATGCTGCTGTTGGCGCTCATTTCCGTATCTCGATGCGAGTATAAATGGATATCCGCCAAAGGTTTGGTATAGAAGTTTACATAGTTCCCGGATGCGATGAAGGATTCCTTGGTCATGCCTGGGAAGTATTGTTGTGCCCATGGGAAAATATAGTTGTCCACAATACCGTTCAAAGGCTCCTGAAAGTCCGCAACATTGGCCGAAGGAATCAATTTAACGAATGTGAAGTAGTTGTTGCTGCCCCAATTGGGATCATGGGAATCCGCATAGCCGGACATGGCCATAAACACCGAATGTTCGCGCAAGAATGAATTTTTTGGCAGATCATCTATGACGCCGGTAACCGTGTAGGTGTCCGTGTTGTTCAACAGCATACTT
>LXWE01000189.1 GCA_001660395.1 Alteromonadaceae bacterium XY-R5 | reverse complement strand
GAAAATACAGGTTCAAACGCAGTGCGGCGAGTCCTTTTGAAAATACAAAGAACACTAGGGCCAAGACCAAATAAAGTGGGTGGCTCTTGCGCAATGTCTGTAAGACGTCCTTAAGATCTATTTTGGTGAAGATAAAGTAGATCAGGGCCGCACTGATGATCAACTTCAGTGCTGTGATGAGCTTTTTACGCAGCTTTTCCGTCACCGATGGTAATTTTTTTAATGCGATAGGGCCTTTTCTGCTGGGATTCGTAATACGTTCGGATGAGCAGCTCCATCACAATACCTATAGTGAACAGTTGAATGCCTCCCAAAATGAACATCATTCCAAAAATGAGTAACGGCCTACTCCCAATATCCTCTCCAAAACCAAGCTTCACGATCAACAAATAAATGTTGATGAAGATGCCCAGAATGATCAATAACACCCCAAAAATCCCAAAAAGGTGAATAGGGCGTTGAAAATACTTTCGGATGAAGAGCAGCAAC
>LXWE01000188.1 GCA_001660395.1 Alteromonadaceae bacterium XY-R5 | reverse complement strand
ATCAATGCAATAAAAACAAAAAGCACTGAAAATCAATTGATTTTCAGTGCTTTTATTTTTATCTATTGCTAGATTTGTCGGGGTGGCAGACCTATGATAGGAAAGCCAATGCACTGTATATTAATTATTTACATCACTTTTTAACGCTTGTACACCTATTTGCACAACTTACCAAAAAAAAAGCTCTGGAGGATATAATTTGACCTCCAATGATTTGTTTAAAGTACAAATAAAATGTCGAATGGGAATTAAAGTAAATTTTACCCGTGATCAGATGAGATTTTTTCTACTAGAGTCCATTACATTCCTTCGCGGACTGAAAAACATAATAAGACATCAATGAAGGGCCTAAGTACCACCCTTTGAAAACTGCTCAACTAAATTTCAAGTGTTTTTACAATTCAATCGTTGATATACCATTGAATTTAAAGTTACCAAATCATGTTAGACAAATTATGTCCTTAAATTAAATCATTGCCCAAACCTTGA
>LXWE01000187.1 GCA_001660395.1 Alteromonadaceae bacterium XY-R5 | reverse complement strand
AGGCGTTGATGGGTCGTCATCTCCATCATCCTCATTATCGCCACCATCATCATCAGAGTTTTCCTGTTCTTCCATATCCGGTATTCCCGAATTTTCAGTAGAACTGCATGACAACTGAATTCCACCAATCATCAACAGAAACACAAACCATACTATATTTTTCGGAAAATAGTTCATAACAAATTGTTTTAAAGTAAGTTACCATTTTGTTCTCAACAAAGCCACCAATTTTAATTTTTATCGGTAAGCGGTATCCTGATTTTGCAAAAAACATTCCGTAAGTTATGCTATGGTGGATATAGGGATTACTTGGTTTGAAAAAACTTTTGACTGATATCCCAATTTTCCATCCTATCAGGAATTATGGTCATGAATTGCATATTGTATATTTGATGGATGTTATGCCATTGTTTTTACACTAAAAATAGAATGATCAGGAAACCAAAACTAAAATTCAGGAAGTTGTTCTTCGTAATCGTGTTGACTGCT
>LXWE01000186.1 GCA_001660395.1 Alteromonadaceae bacterium XY-R5 | reverse complement strand
GAAAAACCTAGGGTTGAGTAGGAATCACTGGCTTACGCTTTCGGCCAACACTCATACTGTCCCTCTTTGAGATTCTTAGCGAGCTTGAACTACGGCCAGGACGAATGTTTTGATGTTCTCGAAATTACTGTCGTAAGGTTTGCCTAACAAGATGTAATAAAGCCCTTGATAAGATCGAGATATTTTTCGTTTTTGTCACTAGTTTTTAGACCCAAAAGAATTCGACTTTTCACTAACCATCCCACTTCAAGTTCAATAATAGCTATTTTTTATTCATATCTGACCTATTCTTCTATGTACGAGTTCCACAGTTCATAACTCTCTTGATGAAACTTTTCTTAACCGAGTGATTCATCCAGGTTCAGAAGCTTTTCATTTACCTTGTTTATTTACACCATTAAGTTCTTCACGTGAGGATGCAGACACATTGAAACATAATCGATTCCAAGCTTCACTTTTGAAGCAAGAGTCATTCCAGCATCTTTGCTC
>LXWE01000185.1 GCA_001660395.1 Alteromonadaceae bacterium XY-R5 | reverse complement strand
CAATGCAGCTGATTTCACCATTCAACAATCGCAGGTGGTATTGAATTTTTCGGAGCTGTCCTTCCGGGTATGTCAACCCAGCGATATCAGTATCCCGTTTACCTATGAAACTTTCGGAGGGTTTAGTGAAACATCCACATTTTCAGCCAATGTGCCCGTAGGGTTATCAACACTGTTTTCTCCAACCCAGGCCAGTGCTGATGATACCGCAGTGGATTTGACCATTTCCAATACCAATGCGGTAGCCGCCGGCGTATATGATATCGAGGTTACGGCTACATCGGCTTCCGTAACCAAGACGGTTACAGTGTCACTCGTTATTGAGGACGGAGTTTATCCCGATGTTGTGCTCACCTCACCGACCAATATGGAAACGGGGGTCACCTTGAATCCGCAGTTGTCCTGGGAGGCCAACCCTTTGTACCTAGGCTATGATGTGGAAGTGGCCACGGATATTGGTTTTACGGATATTATATCCTCGGCAACAGT
>LXWE01000184.1 GCA_001660395.1 Alteromonadaceae bacterium XY-R5 | reverse complement strand
TACCGAGGTTTCGGTGATTATGGCAAAGACAGTGAGCGCTCCGAAGATCCATGCAAATATCATGAACACTTGGATATAGCTATCCAATGGCTTGTCCCTATAGCGCGGTTTGGTTTTTAGATAATCCTTGGTACTTCTAAAAACGCTTTTTGCAATGGCCAAAGTCGAAACCAGAAATAGGATCTGGAGTAATTTAAAGGCTATGGAACCGCCTTTTTCAAAATCCATAAAAATAATGGGGACCAATTGGAACAACAAAAAGAGCGGAACAATCCGTGCAACATATCTGGGAACCCGGTGCACTACCAAATAGTTATCAAAATTGGTAGCGGATTTACGTGCCAAGCGTACTGAAATGACTCGCAGTACCTTCCATACCACAAAATCCAACAAACCGGCCAGAATCAAACCACCAATCAACAATGTCAGAAAGTTTAGGTAAGCTGCCATGTTTTCCGACATTCCTGTCCTCAATAAGTGGTCGTACAAA
>LXWE01000183.1 GCA_001660395.1 Alteromonadaceae bacterium XY-R5 | reverse complement strand
TTGGCCAACAATCTTCGGCAGTCATTGCTTAAATGTTTGAGGTGTACGTGCTTCCCGACTTTGCGATAACGCTCCGTGATTTTGTTCACTGCTTCAATGGCCGACATATCCACCAATCGGCTTTCAGCAAAATCAATAACGATTTCATCGGGGTCGTTGAGCACATCAAATTTTTCTGAAAAGAGCGTAGTACTCCCAAAAAATAATGGGCCGTAGATTTCGTAATGCTTTATCCCATCTTCATCAATTCGTTTTCTGGCCCGGATGCGTTTGGCATTATCCCAGGCAAAAACCAATGCGGAGATGATGACACCCACCAAAACGGCCAAGGCCAAATTGTGAAGGAAAACGGTCACCAAGGTCACCAAAACCATCACCAGAACATCTGATTTTGGCATCCGACGGAAGGTTCGCAAACTGGCCCACTCAAAGGTGCCCAGTGCCACCATGATCATTAAACCGGTCAATGCGGCCATCGGTACTTTTTCAA
>LXWE01000182.1 GCA_001660395.1 Alteromonadaceae bacterium XY-R5 | reverse complement strand
AAAGGAAATCAATTCTCAAATTGATATTGAGGATAGAAACGCGCTGGGCTTTCATATCCCGGGCATGTGGGACAAGATTTTGGACATCAAAAAATGCCATCTGCAACAGGACCCATCCAATGCCATCCGTTTGGAAATAAAAAGCTTCGCCACTAAAAACGGATTGTCATTTTTTGACCCAAGAAAGCAGGAGGGACTTTTACGAACACTGATGATCAGAACGGCTTCCACGGGTGAAATTATGGTCCTGATCCAATTTTATGAGGATGAAAGCGAACAACGCGAGCTTTTATTGAATCATCTTCAAGAACGGTTCCCTGAAATCACCGCGCTGCTGTATGTCATCAATTCCAAACAAAACGACACCATTTATGACCAAGAAGTGATCTGCCATTCAGGTCGTGACCATATTGTTGAGGAAATGGAAGGGCTTCAGTTCAAAATAAATGCAAAGTCGTTCTACCAGACCAATTCGGAACAGGCGTACGAA
>LXWE01000181.1 GCA_001660395.1 Alteromonadaceae bacterium XY-R5 | reverse complement strand
TGTTTTAGTGATAACGTCGATGGCGTGGCAAGGAATTGGGATGTATTTAAGAGACAAGGAAAAAGCATATGCATGGATAGCATTGGCTGTGCTATTTTTTATGCTTTCGGATACCCTGTTGGCCATTAATAAATTCAAAGCCCCTTTTGCCTACGCAAACGTTCTGATTTTGGCAACGTATTGGCTTAGTATTGCACTGTTGGTGAATGCAACTTTTAAAATTGCTTGGAATAGTAAAACTGGGACAGACAGTTCAACTTGAATCAATCCAACTTTTTATCCAATGCCAAAATGGTGTTCAACAACACATTGGCACCGTTGGCCATGTCTTGTGCGGAGGTGAATTCTTTTGGGGAATGACTGATGCCACCCTTGCTCGGAACAAAGATCATTCCGGTTGGGGCAATGCGAGCCATATCCTGCGCATCATGACCGGCTCCACTCGGCATAAATTTATACGTTAGCCCCAAAGCCTTGGTGGTGTTTTCAA
>LXWE01000180.1 GCA_001660395.1 Alteromonadaceae bacterium XY-R5 | reverse complement strand
ATTGATGTACAGGACATTGCCCCATGGCAATCCTTTCTTCAATTTTTGGGCGAGCCGGTGATAGCACTGGTTATTGGAATGTTTTTGGCTTTTTCACTACCCAAAAAGCTAAAAAAGGAATTAATATCTACAGAGGGGTGGGTCGGAAAAGCCCTTAAGGAATCGGCCAATATTTTATTGATAACAGGAGCAGGAGGTGTCTTTGGAAAGATTTTGCAAAATTCAGGGATAGCCAATGTAATGGGTGAAGCTTTAAGTGATTTGAACCTTAGTTTTTTTCTGCCATTTTTAATAGCTTCGGCCATTAAACTGGCTCAAGGCTCCTCAACCGTTGCACTGATAACAACAGCCTCCATAATGCTGCCCATGATGCCCAGTTTGGGCATGGAAAGCGAAATGGACAAAGCGTTGCTGGTGGTATCCATAGGTGCAGGTTCCATGGTGGTCTCCCACGCCAACGACAGTTTTTTTTGGGTAGTGACACAAATGAGC
>LXWE01000018.1 GCA_001660395.1 Alteromonadaceae bacterium XY-R5 | reverse complement strand
AAAATGGCAAAAGAAAAGTTTGAACGTACGAAACCGCACGTTAACGTAGGCACAATCGGTCACGTTGACCACGGTAAAACCACTCTGACTGCAGCTATCACTACTGTACTGGCTAAAACGTACGGCGGTGCAGCGCGTGCTTTCGACCAAATCGATAACGCGCCAGAAGAAAAAGCTCGTGGTATCACCATCAACACTTCACACGTTGAATACGACACACCTACTCGTCACTACGCACACGTAGACTGTCCAGGACACGCTGACTATGTTAAAAACATGATCACTGGTGCTGCACAGATGGACGGCGCAATCCTGGTAGTAGCAGCGACTGATGGTCCTATGCCACAGACTCGTGAGCACATCCTGCTGGGTCGTCAGGTAGGCGTACCTTACATCATCGTATTCATGAACAAATGTGACATGGTTGACGATGAAGAGCTGTTAGAGCTGGTAGAAATGGAAGTACGTGAGTTGTTGTCTGAGTACGACTTCCCAGGTGACGACCTGCCAGTAATCCAAGGTTCTGCTCTTAAAGCGCTGGAAGGCGATGCAGCTTGGGAAGCTAAGATTGTAGAACTGGGCGAAGCACTGGATTCATACATTCCAGAGCCAGAGCGTGCAATCGACAAGCCGTTCATCCTGCCAATCGAAGACGTATTCTCAATCTCAGGTCGTGGTACAGTAGTAACAGGCCGTGTAGAGCAAGGTATCGTTAAAGTAGGCGAGACAGTAGAAATCGTAGGTATCCGTGAAACACAAACTACTACCTGTACTGGTGTAGAAATGTTCCGTAAGCTGCTGGACGAAGGTCGTGCAGGTGAGAACGTTGGTGTTCTGTTACGTGGTACTAAGCGTGATGACGTTGAGCGTGGTCAGGTTCTTTGTAAGCCTGGTTCAATCAAGCCGCACACTAAGTTCGAAGCAGAAGTATACGTACTGAGCAAAGACGAAGGTGGCCGTCATACTCCATTCTTCAAAGGTTACCGTCCACAGTTCTACTTCCGTACAACTGACGTAACTGGTGCTGTTCAACTGCCAGAAGGCGTTGAAATGGTAATGCCAGGCGACAACCTGAAGTTCACAGTAGAACTGATTGCACCAATCGCGATGGACGAAGGTCTGCGCTTCGCAATCCGTGAAGGTGGTCGTACTGTAGGTGCTGGTGTTGTATCTAAAAT
>LXWE01000179.1 GCA_001660395.1 Alteromonadaceae bacterium XY-R5 | reverse complement strand
TGTGGAAATCCACAGTATAGCGTTGCACCACTTCCATGGGTTCAATCTGTTCTAATTTGGCCTTTTTTGCAATTTTGTCCTCACCATCGTCAGCATCATTTTCCAAATGCCCCGCGTCTGTGATGTTGCGGACATAACGGACTTTAAAGCCCAGGTGTTTAAAGTACCTAAAGATCATATCAAACGACATAAACGTGCGGCAGTTGCCCAAATGCACATTGCTGTACACCGTAGGTCCGCAGACATACATGCCCACATGGCCGTCATTTATGGGTTGAAAAACCTCTTTTTTTCCGGTAAGCGAATTGTGTACTCTAAGGGTTTGGTCCTTGTAAAGTTGCATTGAAAAAGGTGGAATTAAAAGTCGGTATCCAGATTGATGTAGTCCAAAAATTCCCTTCGTACGGCTTCATCCTTGAATTTTCCACCATATTCCGAGGTTACGGTGCTACTTTCAATATCGCGAATACCGCGGGAATTCACGCAAAGGTG
>LXWE01000178.1 GCA_001660395.1 Alteromonadaceae bacterium XY-R5 | reverse complement strand
ACTGTTTACAGGCGTCATCTGGTTGTTTCATGTCGGAAAATTCTCTAAGTACTTGTAAAATCGACACTTTCTCAAAAGCCGTCACACTCAAAATCTGCAAAAAAGTGTAGAGACTCACCTCTAAATCAATTCGCTTTTTAATTATCGCTACTAGCACATAAACTGAAATCGCTATCCATATCTTGGTCTTCACCGCATTCACTGATCTGCCATAACAAGATTTTATCCGCAGATGTTGCTTTATCCATTTGAAAAACAACTCTATCTGACAACGGCATTTATAGAGTTGAACAATCGTATAAGCTGGAAGAATAAAATTATTGGTTAAAAAGGTCAACTTCTTATTGTTTTCTGAATCTGTGAAACGGATGCGACGGAGCTTCTCTGGATAATACTCAGGTGTATAGAGCCCGGTGAGAACGACTATCTGGTCGCATCTCAGGCCTTTCGACTTATCGACTGGAAGAGAGTAGATCCTACGGAACTTAATAT
>LXWE01000177.1 GCA_001660395.1 Alteromonadaceae bacterium XY-R5 | reverse complement strand
GGCCACGGGAGCGGTAACCATCGATCAACCGAATGACCTGAAACTCCTTTTGAAGGGTCTCCGGCATTTCTACTTGCTTTCCGTTGGAAAGCACTGCCATTCCGTTTTTTTCGGTTTCTATACCCAAGTCCTCCAAAGAACCTTCCAAACCGAAATCAAAGCCCTGAAAAAAAGCCCTCCAACTGGGCTCATCACTATCAGGGTTCGTTACGTATTTATCATACAGCTCCGCAAAAAATGAGGTATGCGCAGCATTTAAAAATGAATATTTGTCCATTATTCGTGTATTTCCAAAACTTTATGGAAAATTTTGTCAAAAATACGGGTTTTGCCTTTTATATAAGAGCGTTTTAACCAAATTATTGCATTAAAAAAAGATGATTTCACAACTAGGGGGTTGAATGCATCTTAAAACAACAATACGGCAGTTATATGCCAATTATCTAAAAAAAGCATACCTTGGTTTCCAAGCCAAAATAACCAACCATGTCC
>LXWE01000176.1 GCA_001660395.1 Alteromonadaceae bacterium XY-R5 | reverse complement strand
GTATGGTAATCAAGTAACTATTTGGTACGATTTTGTGGATTATACTCCTCAAGACGGAGTATTGCATCCAGCCAATCCAGCGGATTACCCATTAGCCCCTCCTGCCGGTTTTGATTACCCAGGTTCGGGTTTTCTCTCCCCCACTGGTTCAGTACCAGGTGCTCCAACACTGATAGGGAATCGGCTTAACTTTAATCCTGCTGTTGAATTTGATGGAAGTGGAGATGGACAAGCCTTACACTTTCGTTCAAACTCTAGGGATGAGATTACAGTCTTTATTGTATTTCAGGGTGAAGGAGCCGGTAATACAGCAGAAACACAAAGACTATTATTTGGAGGAGACATTGATGACCATCCAAATAGTGTTACCAATCTTTCATTAGGCGTTTCAAGCGGAGATAGATTTTCTGTGGGAAGAACTTGGCGATCAGATGCAGGAGGTGCTTTTGAAAGTGGAACAGTTGACCTATTGCAAAGACCAACCATTGGAAT
>LXWE01000175.1 GCA_001660395.1 Alteromonadaceae bacterium XY-R5 | reverse complement strand
AAACTATTTCTGGGGCTTTTTCTATTGCCGCTATTGTCCCACGCGCAGTTAAAGGTCAGCACTGCTGCGGATAACAAGTATCCATTCCCTATTGCAAGTGAAAGTGCCTCGGCTACCCTTGTTTACGACAGCTCAGATGAAAAATTGATTGGGATTTCGGCCCTGCTTCTGGCCGATGATATTGAAAAAGTCACAGGAAAAAGACCAAAGACCGCCACCTCGGACACCTCTTTGGATAAAAACCTTATCATTATTGGTTCCATTGGACACAGTTCGTTTATTGACGGGTTGATTGCATCCAAAAAAATTGATGTTTCGGCCATAGAGGGGCAATGGGAGCGATTCCTGATGCAAACCATTAAAAATCCATACCCAGGGGTATCCCAAGCCTTGGTCATTGCGGGAAGTGACAAGCGGGGAGCTGCCTTTGGTGTTTTTTCACTTTCTGAGGAAATCGGGGTGTCTCCCTGGCATTATTGGGCCGATGTTCCC
>LXWE01000174.1 GCA_001660395.1 Alteromonadaceae bacterium XY-R5 | reverse complement strand
TACGTACGAGGTTGTTGTGGATAAGTAGATTGGGTTATTCCCCAGTTTTTCCCATCAACACATTGACTTTGGGATTCTGCGGATTTCCGCTTGCCCTACGCATCAAAACGATTTGCCCAGTGTGATAAATAGCATCTGAAATCATGCCATTAATCATGTTCCAAAAAGGAAGTATAGTCTGTTGGTCCCCTCTTTGAAAAATAATATTAAATTTTTCCAACTCTTGGGAATCTTTTCCCAATACATTATCGCTGGCCGTCTTCAGATTTTCCAATGTTTTTTGACGAAGTTCCTCATACGACAATGCTGACAAATCCAATCGGGTGTTGGGTGTGCCCGTGGTGGAATTCACTATATTAATGGTCAATCCATAAATGTGCCGTAGTGTTTCCAAGTTACTTCTTCCCTCTTCTGAAGGTTTATAATCCAAATCGTTTTGGGTCAATCCTTCCGATGCCCAGTAATAGCGATAACCCAAACCATCAATCATAC
>LXWE01000173.1 GCA_001660395.1 Alteromonadaceae bacterium XY-R5 | reverse complement strand
TATCAGGATGCCAGAATTGGGAGGCATTGAAACTGTGGAACGCTTGAATGCCGCCGGCGATTTAAAAACCAAGTGCATCATCCTTTCCATGCACGACTCCGAAGAATATATTCTAAAATCGGTGCAAGCTGGTGCAAGTGGCTATCTGCTAAAGGACACCGGTAAAACCGAATTTGTAAAGGCCATACATATGGTTCATGAAGGGGGTAAGTACTTTAGTGGGGATGTTTCCAACGTATTGGTGAACAATTTGTTCGGTTCGCCAAAAAATCGGGAAAACAAAGCCCAAAAAGAAAAGCAAGACAACCCTTTTGATCTTACCAACAAGGAACTTCAGGTGTTGGAATTGGTCTTGGCGGGTTACACCAACAAGGAAATTTCGGAGAAACTAAAGAATAGTAAACGAACCATTGAAACCCATCGCTTTAATCTGATGAAAAAGATGAAAGTGAAAAATCTTATAGACCTTTCCAAAACCGCCACCAAGTATAA
>LXWE01000172.1 GCA_001660395.1 Alteromonadaceae bacterium XY-R5 | reverse complement strand
TTGCTTTCATATTATTAATATTCATATCTTAGTCTTACCATTCACCATTAAATTAAATAAGAAGAGATATATTTTAATTTAATGGTTCATAGTTCATTTATTATTTCTGATGTCTCTTATCCATTCATCTTCCAAAAATAAAGGGAATATTTTTGTTGATTCATCTTTGTAGTTTTATTCATTTTCATAATATTACATATTATTCAATTCATAACTTTCCTTTTATTTTCATATGTTAAAACAATAAAAATCCAAGCATAAGATTTTTGCCATTGGCTAGTCTAATATTATTTGGGGCAGTCATTATTCGTCTCTAAGAAATTTATTGGTAACCATCCACTGCCCCATTTAATAAATAATATAGGATTGCAAATTTATATAAGATATTTAATGGAAAATTTGCAATCAAGAAGTAATTCTTATTAATTTATAGGGCACCCATCAATAGCTCATTCATTTTTACTATAATAAGGGTGCCCAAATAATAATAGAA
>LXWE01000171.1 GCA_001660395.1 Alteromonadaceae bacterium XY-R5 | reverse complement strand
AGCATCAAAAGAATGCCCAAAACCACAATTCCGATGACGCCATAGATCCAGTTGAAGGCATTTTTTAGAATGACCAAAAACACCACAGCGAACAGAATCAGTGTGGCCACTTCGTTCCACATCTGCATAAATCTAGAGGTGTGGTTGACCTCATCCCGTTGCAATTGTTTGAATATTTGGTGACACTTCAAATGATAAACGAACAATAGCACCACAAAAGCAAGTTTAACATGCATCCAAGGTTGTTGCAGCCATCCCGGCATCAAAATAAGCAACCACATCGCGAAAACCGTACACAAGATGGCCGAGGGCCAGGTGATGATATACCACAACCGTTTGGTCATGAGTTTCAACTGGTCGCTCAGGATTTCTTTATCGGGCGATGGCTTTTGAGTTGCCTCAATATGGTAAATGAACAATCTGGGAATGTAGAACAACCCTGCAAACCAGGTCACCACAAAAATCAAGTGCAACGATTTGATATACTGGTAGA
>LXWE01000170.1 GCA_001660395.1 Alteromonadaceae bacterium XY-R5 | reverse complement strand
TTCTCTTGGGCTACTACCAAGGCTTTTTCGGATACATCCAGAGCAAACACTTTGGTATGTGGAATATGTTTGGCCAAAGCTATGGCAATACAACCACTTCCGGTGCCGATATCCAATATGGTGTAGGATCTTCGGTCTTGGGTGATGGGTGCAGGGTCATTGAGCGGAGTCGAAATGACGCTTCGGCTGCGCTCAGCGTCCAAATCATCCAAAATCCATTGCACCAATTCCTCGGTTTCAGGTCTGGGGATCAATACGCTTTCATTGACCTTGAGTTACAAATCCATAAAATGGGCCTCGCCCAAAATGTATTGCAGGGGACGTTCTTGTCTTAATTGGGAGAGAGCTTCAAACAACGGCTGTTCTTCCTCCTTGGTCAAGGTGAGTTCGGGACGAACCGCTAAAACAAACCGTTCCAACTTTAAATAATGTTCCACACATCGGTAAAAAAAGGCGTCGACCTCCTCAATAGGAAATAAGACATCCAACTCTT
>LXWE01000017.1 GCA_001660395.1 Alteromonadaceae bacterium XY-R5 | reverse complement strand
TGACTAGTCCTGAAATAGGTTGACACTTATTTCAGTTAAAACGCCTGATGTATCTCATCGGGCGTTTTGTATTTTAAGGCCAGATGTGGCCGCCTGCCATTGTATATTGCTACAGATTGAGCAACCATGGTTCTCGCATCTTCCAGGCTCTTTGGTTTATGCAGCAGATATTCGTTTTTGAGTATTCCATTAACCCGCTCAGCCAACGCATTCTGATAACAGTCATAACCATCTGTCATCGAGCATTGCACTGAGTGTTGTCTATGTATCTCCTGATATTCTTCCGAGCAATACTGTATCCCTCTATCCGAATGATGGATGAGCGTTTCATTCGATGTCTTTCGTTTTAATGCGTGAGTAAATGCTCGTTTCACGGATGCTGTTCGCAGATTATCGTCGACGTGATAACCCACGATTTTTCGTGAATACGCATCGGTTACCAGACTCAGGTAACTCTCACCACTTTGTGTCGGTAAGTACGTAATATCAGCGACCCACAGCTGATTAGGCTTATTTGCTATAAAGCCCTCTTTAATCAAGTTAGGGTGGCAATGAAACCGATGATGGCTCTGGGTGGTTTTATGGTAAGCACGCTTTGGTTCAACCAGTAAGCGTTTTAGTCTTAGTAAGCTAAAGAGGTGGTCTCTCCCTATTTCCAACCCATTGCGTGCCAGTAAGTACTGTAGCTTTCTCGCCCCAATACGAGGTTGAAGCATACGCTCCTGACGCACGAATGTAACAACCGCAGCTTCATGCTCTGCTTGCTTTAACGCTCGCGAGCATTGCTGGTAATAGGCTTGACGAGAAATATTCAGGCAACGGCAGGCGTTCACTACGGATAAGCCCACAATCACTTTTTCCTGGATGACCTTCCTTTGCGCTTTTTTACAACGCTGACCCCGTAATCACTTTCAAGGACATTCACGACAGCCTCAAAGAAATCAGCCTTCATCTTGGTATCGGCCAGCTCTTTCTCTAACGCTTTTATGCGTTGCTCTGGAGTCAGTTCAGTTTTAGGTTTATCCACTTGATAGCCTCGCCCAAGAAATGTGGGAGCTCCCAGAGACCAATCTAAACGACCATGCTTACGAAGCCAAACTAAAACCGTTGAACATCCTTGAATGCCATAGTGCTCCTGCGCCTGCTTATAGGTGAGCTCGCCTTTTTCTACTTGGTCTACAACCGCCAATTTAAAAGCGAGAGAATAATCACGCTGAGTTCGCTTTGTATATGATTTCATTACACTCTCCAAATTACGTTTGAAAAGTGTCAACGCTATTCAGGATGGGTCA
>LXWE01000169.1 GCA_001660395.1 Alteromonadaceae bacterium XY-R5 | reverse complement strand
ACCATGATCTTGTTGCCCGGCATTTTGGAAAAAAGTTCTAGAATGCGGACGAAACCTTTATCGTCTTCAATCAGGTTGCTGCCTACTTTTACGATGGATAGTGTTTGTTTCATAAGGCTTCCAATATTTTTTTCAGTACGATTTGTGCCGAAAAGGTTCTATTCAGTGCTTGGGTGATTACCAACGATTGATTTCCATCCAAAACCGCGTCTTCCACAGCAACATTTCTACGTACCGGAAGGCAGTGCATAAATTTGGCATGCCCCAATTTTTGTTGTGTCATGGTCCAGTTTAGGTCTTGGTTGAGCACCTTACCATAATCAGTGTAATTGCTCCAGTTTTTCACATACACAAAGTCAGCATCCTTTAGCGCTTTATCTTGATCATACTCAATTTGGCAGCCTTGGGTGATGTTGGGGTTGAGTTCGTACCCTTTGTGGTGGTTAATGACAACTTCGGCATCCTGTACCTTCATCATTTGTTTTAATGAATT
>LXWE01000168.1 GCA_001660395.1 Alteromonadaceae bacterium XY-R5 | reverse complement strand
TTACCAAAGCAGGGGAGTGGAACCATACCAGTATTAAACAAGTGGATGGAAAAGTGGAGTTTTACTTGAATGGTGTGCTTACCGCCACCCAAGATTTTACATCACCGGAATGGAAAGAAAAAATAAAGGACGCCAACTTTGCCAATTACCCAGAGTTTGGAAAAGCCATCCAAGGAAAAATAGCGTTACAGGATTGGTATTTTGAGGTTTGGTTCCGAGACATCAAGATTCGTGAGCTTTGACACTGTCCCCGTTCAAATCCGGCTTCTTTTTAAATAGACAAATTGCATCAAGCATAGGGTAACCGGAGCCGCATAGATCCAGATCATGGTAGGGATCATACCACAATAACCACTGTTGTTCACTCTACAGTCGATATAATTGGATAGGTAGAGTACCCCGACCAAAATACCGATAGTGGCCAAAGTCCATATCAACCAATCAGTATCAAGTCCAGCTTTGACATTTTTATAAACAAGAAATAAGAAGAGGG
>LXWE01000167.1 GCA_001660395.1 Alteromonadaceae bacterium XY-R5 | reverse complement strand
AAGTATTTTTTAATATATTTCCGAATAGTCTCTTCGTCGTAGCCTTCAACTAATTTGCCCTTTTTTATAAAAGGAGCTAACTGCCAGACAAACATCTTGGTAGTAGTAGTTAGAATTACTCGTTTATTTTTAATAAGCAGTTCTTCGGCTAATCGATTAAAAATAGTACTCTTCCCTCCTGCGCCTACGAGAGATATGAAGGCTTTCTCTTTTAAATTTAAAGCTTCGCTGATTAACATTTTTTTAATCCTTATTAATTATGATAATAATTCAGCTTTTCAAATAATAGTTTTTAACGGATATAAATTTTATTTTTCAAAGTAATCTTTCTTTAAAGCTCTTATTTTTTTCTCCGGGGTTGCGGGTAAACTTTTAATTCTCACTCCAATAGCATCATAAATAGCATTTAAAATAGCCGGAGCAATAATACTGCAAGAAGGCTCACCTATTCCTTTGGCCCCATAAGGTCCTAATCCTCCGCCTGACTCTACCA
>LXWE01000166.1 GCA_001660395.1 Alteromonadaceae bacterium XY-R5 | reverse complement strand
AAAATTAAAAACCCCCTGCGGATTGTCAAAGGGTAAATAAGTCTCAATGATGGCAAAACATACGTTATCGCTTGCCGTCACCATGATACGTGCCGTACTGGTAACTTCACCTGGAATGAGGACCTCTTCAGAACCATCGTTAAGGGTATCATCCGCCAAAATGATGGGAAAGGTCTGTCCCCCATCCAAAGAAAGAAAAATGTCCACATTCTGAGCATTAATGGGCGTAATATTGGTATTGGCCACATCCCAAGTAATTTCTTGAACCGAACCTGCTTCGTAGACTTCACTCGAAGCTTGAGAAGACACCACAAACGGTCCAGCCGATTTAAAGACCTGAACGTCCAGTACATCGGAAACCACCTGACCGCCACCTACTGCATTATCCCGAACGGTACAGGCAAAACTCAAGGTTCGTTCCATGTCTGAAACGGTTTCCCAAGCATCGTTCAGTGCAGGATTCACTTGGGATAAATTACCCTGCACCACTTCT
>LXWE01000165.1 GCA_001660395.1 Alteromonadaceae bacterium XY-R5 | reverse complement strand
TTTCTCCTTGTTTCAAATGAGGGGCAATGTCTACCGTTTGGTAATTCCAATGCTTGATGTCTCCCCAATTGGGTCCGACGGAAGCCAATGTACCGTTCACAAAAAGCTTGTACCGGTTATCTGCCGAAATCCGGATCTTGAACTCGCTAGGTGCTGCATCCAACGCAAACGATTTGCGAAAAAGATACATTCCAGCCGCTTCGGTATCGGCATTGCCAAGGGTTATCCAAGGTGCCGTCCACCCAGGTTCGGCATTGGGGTTCCGCTGTCCTATCAAGGTCAAGGTTGAACATAAAATCAGTACTGTTAGAAAGTTTCTCATGGTATTCGTAATAGCTTAGAATAGTAATTATGCTGAAAATACTCGTGTTTATGGCAATCTTCCGATTTCACGCCACATGGCCAGTTCTTGTGAAAACCGGTCTTCAATGACTTTGCATTCCGTATCGATCCGCATCGTCGGTCTGGTTTCCAAATCATAGGCAGGCCAATGT
>LXWE01000164.1 GCA_001660395.1 Alteromonadaceae bacterium XY-R5 | reverse complement strand
ACAACCAGCACCCCAGCAAAAGGCTCTCGCTGAAGTGCCACCTCTTCCTTCCGCAGTCGAGCAAGCCTCATGCGTTATGCCTGCATTACTGTGGAGCTTAGTTATAATATCGATTCACTTGCTAAGCAGATCAAACTTCCGCAGTAGAAGCGACTTCTCCCACTTGATTCGCTAGTTCTGATTTTTGTACTCGGCCTCTCGCCGTCTCAGCTCCCTCTCACGACCCCTGAACTCCTCAGTCAGCACTGCAATCCGCTTCTCAAAGCCCCGCTTCATCTTTTACATCTACTCAAGCAGCGCCTCTTCGTAGCTGCCTGCCTTAGCAGCATGCTTCTCTGATGGGTTGGTCGCTTCCTTGAGGGCCCTGACCTCTGCCTCTAAGCTGCTTACCTTCAGTTTCAGCTCAATTGTCTCTTCTTCGGCCCGACTCTTCTGGTGAGCCAGGCCAGTAATCTGCTCCTCATACTTTTCCTCAATCTGCTTCACTGCTTCTC
>LXWE01000163.1 GCA_001660395.1 Alteromonadaceae bacterium XY-R5 | reverse complement strand
GTAAAGAACCACATAACCAATCTATAAAAAAGCCCGATGTTTTGCATCGGGCTCTTTCTTTAGTATAAACTTCTTTGGCCTCAGTTCCGATCTTCGTATGCAGGTCTAACCGGTGTTTTAAACTGATCACTGGTGTTGAGTCGACGCATGACTTCCTGTATGGCGGCTTCCAGCTGAAGGTCTTCTCCGTTTGCCAACTTTTGAAAATCTTGAACGACTTCCATATCAGGATCAACACCATGCCCCTCTTTGAACCATTGTCCATCTGGATCATACATTCTAAATGTGGGTACGGTTATCCCTCCGTTGTCAATAAGGTTGGGTGCCCCACTTATTCCAATCAACCCACCCCAAGTGCGGGTACCAATGAGAGGTCCAATCCCATATTTTCTGAAATAATCCGGGAAGGCGTCACCTCCTGATCCACTGAATCCATTGATCAACATCACTTTCGGACCAAAATTACCTGCTGGTGGCCAAGGCCAGTCTTCACC
>LXWE01000162.1 GCA_001660395.1 Alteromonadaceae bacterium XY-R5 | reverse complement strand
AAATCTATGTGGTTTCCGCATTGATTTCCGGTTCATGCGGCGTGTACATCGCCCATTATGCAGATGGCGGACTCATTCCGGCCTTGGGATTCATTTGTTTGGGAATCGTTTGGATCTATACTACCATTATGGCCTATGTGGCGATTCGAAAAAAAGACCTCTCCCTGCATCAAGGAATGATGATCTACAGCTACGCAGCGTGCTTTGCGGCAGTGACACTGCGGATTTGGCTCCCACTGTTGACCATGGCTCTTGGGGAGTTTTTGATTGCTTACAAGATTGTTGCCTGGCTGTGCTGGGTACCCAATATGATATTTGCCTATCTCTGGGTTCGAAGAAAAGGCCTTACCATAGATTGATTGCCGTTATTTTGCGAATAACTGCCCCATGTCCTTGAATGCCTTGAATTCAAGGGCATTTCCAGCGGGGTCCAGAAAAAACATGGTGGCCTGTTCGCCCACTTCACCTTTGAATCGGATGTAGGGTGCGATGAC
>LXWE01000161.1 GCA_001660395.1 Alteromonadaceae bacterium XY-R5 | reverse complement strand
TTGGGATTTTATGCAGGCCCGCGGACCTAACCATGGGTGGTTTTATGCCGTGGGTGGTGGTGAAAGTGGATGGATCACCCAAAGCCCCACCAACCCCGATATTTTTTATGCGGGAAGTCAAGGAGCTTTGCTTACGCGATACGACCGAAGCAATGGACAGATCAGGGATATTCAAGTGTACCCCCGGTTTTTCTCAGGTGAACCCGCAAGTGCCCTTCCAGAACGGTGGCAATGGACTTTTCCCATCATGTTCGCTCCAAAGGACCCCAGTGTCATGTACACCTGCTCGCAACACGTTTGGAAAACCACCAAGGATGGACAGACGTGGGAAAAAATCAGTCCCGACCTTACCTATGCCGACCCTGCCACTTTGGGAAAAACGGGCGGTGTAATCACCAACGACATGAATGGACCAGAAATTTATGCCACGGTATTTGCTTTGGCTCCATCAAACCATGATATCAATACCATTTGGGCGGGATCTGATGATGGAA
>LXWE01000160.1 GCA_001660395.1 Alteromonadaceae bacterium XY-R5 | reverse complement strand
CAGAATTGCCGTGCTGAAGGAAGCCGAAGGGAATTCAGGAAAATTCAACCCCGGAGTTTGGGGAACCGCAGTGGGTGAATCAGAGCCCATTGGATTTTACAGAGGATTGAAATCCATGGCGATTTGGGCCTATTTCACTTCAGAGGAAATGGGGAAAAACGTACTGAGCTATGACCCCATCCCAGGGAGTTACGAGCCCTGCAAACCCGTTTCGGAAGTTGGAAATAAGTGGAGTCTTTAGGTTTCATTAATAAAATTAGGCTTCAAAAAAAATTCGACCATGTTTCTATCAAAGAATAAAGGAACATGGTTTTTTTGATTAAAAAATGAGCTAGTGGAAAATCATCACATCAAAAACATAAAAAAGGAACTGCTTTCTGATAATTGGTATACCCTAAACAAGTTCACGTATGAGTATTTACGTCCGGATGGCACATGGGAAACCCAACATCGGGAGGCGTATGACCGCGGGAATGGAGCTGCTATTCTACTCT
>LXWE01000016.1 GCA_001660395.1 Alteromonadaceae bacterium XY-R5 | reverse complement strand
GAAGGTTATTTCCGTCCGTGATTCTGATGGTGTTCTTTCTGGGACTTATTACATTGGTTCTCGCGGTGGGGCTGCTAAGACATTTGCTCGTATCTATGACAAGCAGCTGGAGATGTTTGAAAAACGGGGTATATCGATTCCGCCTACTACTCGATATGAAATCATTGTGAAGGAAGGTTGCACCCTGCGTGATGCAAGCTCTCCATCCAGCGTGTTTTGGCATTATGCTTCTCCATCACTTCTAAAAGCTCCTCATGGCGTTCCTGCTTGGTCTAAGGCTTTAGATGCTGGTTGGCATTACGATCGTCCTGAGCGTGTTCCTGCGGAGGTTCTCAAGCGCTTAATTGAGCAATCTGGCCAGCTTAAGCGCATGGTTGAAATTGCCGACGAGCTTGGCCCTTCTGGTTCGTCTTATCTACAGGTCTTGATGCAGCGTGAGTTAACTAAACGGTTAACTGGCTCTAATCCTCGTAGCTAGCCCTTCACACCCTTTTGGGTAGTGACGGGCTATCGAAGAGGATGCAGGCCGAAGGCCGGTTACCCAAAAGTCACTTGCCTGGAAACATCCTTTTGCTAAATCCGCATCCACTGGACTAAAAACATCGGGGGATCTTCCATGCCCCCTGCTGAACAAAAACGAGCTGAAAGCGAGTTCGAATAGTGGGAGTAGTAATACCCACTATTCAAAATGGTAAAATCATCCTCTAGCCCTTATAAACACTGTAAAAACACCCTGAAAATTTTTGTAAGAAATCGAGCACTAAAAACACCGTTTTTTTACAGCTTTTTTTTCTAGGTAATACCTAGTATATTTCTCATTAGGTAATACCTAACAAGGGGTTTTTTATGTCGAAGCATGTTCGCGTTAGTTTTACGGTTCCTGAACAATTCAGTGCCGATTTAGACCTTATTTCCCAGTTCACGGGGATATCTCGTTCTGCGTTAGTTTCTGAACTTCTAGGGGATACTTTGAGCGGTCTCACTGAAGCATTCGAGGGTGAGTTTTCTGGTTCTGGAGAGAAAATCGCTAATCGCCAGCTTCGCCAGCGTGGCCGGTCTAAGAAGGAAATCTCCGATATGCTCTCTGCTATGCGTGTTTTATTAGGGAAGGACTCTGCGGCTCATGAAGTACACTGAAGTTTTTGCTGATTATCTTTGTGTTTCCTATCCTCCCGACAATAGCCCTCATTTTGAGGTGATATCGCACCTTGAGTCTCTTGGTTATATTGTTGATTTTATGGATGATAAGCTTACTGTCCTTCGGGGTGTGAATGATGACGCCATCCGATTTGAAACCAGTCTTACTTGGCACAAAATTTCTATATCTGGACAGCCTTTAAGGCTTCTCCGCGAGTCTCAGGAACTGGATAACCTTCTGGCTCTTTTAGGCTCTTTTCCTCATCGTGTTACTCGTCTGGATGCGGCTCTCGATGTTCCTCGGGATACTCCGGTGGTTTTTCGTTCTCTTGATCGTAAGTACCCTACCGGTTTTATTAACCTTACTCGGAAGAAATCCAAGATTGAGAAGGTTATTTCCGTCCGTGATTCTGATGGTGTTCTTTCTGGGACTTATTACATTGGTTCTCGCGGTGGGGCTGCTAAGACATTTGCTCGTATCTATGACAAGCAGCTGGAGATGTTTGAAAAACGG
>LXWE01000159.1 GCA_001660395.1 Alteromonadaceae bacterium XY-R5 | reverse complement strand
TGCAAATAAAACTGTACTGCGGTATTGGAAACAATGGTGGCGATGGGATGGTCTTGGCCCGACTGCTCCATGAACACGGCTATGCCATTAAGGTGCATGTGGTGAATTATAGCGATAAGCGTTCCAAGGATTTTTTGTTGAATCTGGAGCGGTTGAAGGAAGCAAAGGTTTGGCCCGACTTTATCAATGAAGACAGCGATTTGCCCGAGATTTCGCCAAACGATATTGTGGTGGATGCCATTTTTGGCATTGGGTTGAATCGTCCACCTGATGGATGGGTTGGGAATTTGATTCAGCACATCAATGCCGCCCAAGCGTTTGTGCTTGCGGTGGATGTTCCTTCCGGGTTGCCCATGGATAGAAGCCCATGGAATCCAGCGCATGTGATTGAAGCGAGCTACGTGTTGAGTTTTCAGGTGCCCAAATTGGTGTTTTTCCTTCCGGAGACAGGGATTTATGTCAACCAATGGGAACTTTTGGATATAGGTCTGGATG
>LXWE01000158.1 GCA_001660395.1 Alteromonadaceae bacterium XY-R5 | reverse complement strand
GCTATCATCACTGTTGGAGGTGACCAAAAAACCGATAAAATTGGTGGCGTCCTCAGCGGAATACCCCAATTGATGCCCCACCTCGTGTCCACTAACGGCAGGTAACCTAAAAAAGGGCATAATTCCGTTCACCTGGGCCTCATTAGTAAATGGGTTCAAGTACCCGCCATACCCCATATAGGTGAGGGGAATACTGTAAATGGAGGCTTTAAGACTATGGTTGTGGTATTCAAAATCAGGATAGTCTTTCTGCAGTTTGATGTACCCTTCTTCGGTTTTTTGGAAAATTTCCCTTCGGGAATAGGGGATTTGCACCGCGGCCAAACTATCCCCCGTGATTTCCATTTGGTAGGCATTGGTTCTCTCGGCCAGATATTGGGTGAAGTCAATCAACTCCTCTAGAGTATATGTCTTATCGATGCCCAATTTCCAGGTAATGGGCTGTCGGTAATAATTCATGCCCCATAAAAAATGAAAGGCAAAGTAGGCAATGGACA
>LXWE01000157.1 GCA_001660395.1 Alteromonadaceae bacterium XY-R5 | reverse complement strand
ATAGCGCATGCGCTGTAGGCTTACACAATACACTGCATCTCGCGGCGCCACCCCTATCCGCTTCAGATGACAGAAGGATTTACCGATATCAGATCTAACACATTTTGAAATTCCACTCAGATGTATTATACTGATAACCGATGACATCACGCGTAGCTTTAGTCTGTAATTCACTGCAGTGTATATGGTTTCCATCTGGTATCTGTTGGCATAAAAGATAATTTTGCATGGACTGGTCGTATGCAAGGTTTTCCTTGACCATAATATCTAGCATGGCCGATTGAATGGTACATCATTATTGCTTCCCTCATTACCAAATTAATGGCTCTGGCCTCTAACATACACATTAAACTACCAATTCAGTCTGAAAACTAACAAGTGGTTCAGGCTGTCATCGCCCAAAATGTTTCAACTCACATGTCATTGATGATTGCGTGTGTGGCTTACATCTACAATTATATTATTAGTGACTGTTGTATTTTTATTAATGTCATCCA
>LXWE01000156.1 GCA_001660395.1 Alteromonadaceae bacterium XY-R5 | reverse complement strand
AGAAGTCGGTAAGATTACGGAATACATTGGTTCCCAACGCGCCTATCCAGAAGCCCACTTGCTGCCAGAGTATGTTGGCGAAGAGTCTGGCACGGGGATTGATTATGATATTTCGGACAGGGATGCCATGTTCCGCGAAGCTGCTGAAGTCATTGTAACGGCGCAGCAAGGTTCCGCTTCCCTCATTCAACGTAAATTAAAATTGGGATACAACAGGGCAGGCAGAATCATTGACCAATTGGAAGCTGCCGGAATTGTTGATCCTTTTGAAGGCAGCAAGGCACGTCAGGTTTTAGTGCCAGATATTTACTCTTTAGATCAATTGTTAGAAAATGAATCAAAATAAAATCATGCTCAAGAAACCTATTCTTTTTATCGGACTATTTACCGTTACGCTTTTTTCCTACGGACAAAATTCGGACAAGGCCAAAGCCCTGCTTGATGAAGTCTACAACAAAGTGAAAAGCTACGACAACATTTATATCGATTTCAGGTCC
>LXWE01000155.1 GCA_001660395.1 Alteromonadaceae bacterium XY-R5 | reverse complement strand
TGGCAGTCCCCCCTTTGTTTCCTTCAACAATAATGGCCAAATCCGGAATAGGCTGTCCATTTTGTGCTACCAGTGCCCTACCACTTAGCATAAAACTTCTTCTGCCGCTGTTCTTGTTTTCCTTTCCAATGCGGACCACTTGCAATGCTTTCGAAGTATTCCCTTCCTCAGAGACAAATACAGGTGTTATTTCTTCGATTTCATCATAATTTGGAACATCTTCAGGGACATCCTCTTTTCCGAAGAAATCTTCTGGCAGGGTATCATAAATTTGATTGTTTTGAAGTAGATAAACATGATTTGAACTGTCCATGTAATAATTGATGATAGTATCCTTCAATATGCTATCCAGTATCTCTTTGACCGTCATATCCACAAAATCCCCTGAAACTTTAATGTCCACGATCCAGTCATCGATGTAAAAAAATTGGAGCCCTGACCTTTTTTCAATAGTGGACAACGCCTCTTTCAAGTTAACATTGGTGAACGAAACCGAAA
>LXWE01000154.1 GCA_001660395.1 Alteromonadaceae bacterium XY-R5 | reverse complement strand
AGAAACCGCCCAAGGAAATTCTCTTCCCTCAGTCCGAGGTATTGTTTACTTACCGGTTAAGTGGAGAAGGATTAGGGATAGAAGAACCTACCTTTAAAGATAAGCAGATGGTAATCTTTGGCATCCGCCCTTGTGATGCCAAAAGCCTTGTTATTCTTGATGATATATTTAATAGCCAAGTGTATAAAGATGTCTACTATATAGCTAAACGAGAAAAGACGTTGGTCATTGCCATAGGTTGTAACCGACCAAGCAGCACCTGTTTCTGCACCGCTTTAGGCGGAGGTCCCTTCTCCCCAGACGGCTCAGACCTGCTTCTGGTAGATATCGATCATGAGTATGTGGTTCAAGCAGTTACTGAGAAGGGCAAACAGTTTCTTAAAAAACATAGCGAATTTAAGAAAGTAGAAGAACATAGTTTGTCCTTAATGCGAAGCGTTATAGAGACAGCGGGAGTCTTAATTAAATCCAAAGTAGAGACGGGAGAGATAAAGAAGA
>LXWE01000153.1 GCA_001660395.1 Alteromonadaceae bacterium XY-R5 | reverse complement strand
GAAATAATATTATATAAAACAGCAATAATTGCTATTACTAAAAGAATATGTATCAGGCTGCTTGTTCCAATTCCGGCTACAATGCCAAAAAATCCCAAAACCCATACAATAATGCAAATCACTGCTATAAGCCAAAGTATTCCTCTCATAATTTCTAGGTTTTTCAATTATATAGGATAAAAGTACATTACCCAAATCCAGCAGATTGATTGGATGCATGTAATTATTAACTCAAAAAGGCAAGGTGAATTCACCTTGCCTTTTTGAGTTAATAATTACATGCATCCAATCAATCTGCTGGATTTGGGTAATGTACTTTTATCCTATATAATTGAAAAACCTAGAAATTATGAGAGGAATACTTTGGCTTATAGCAGTGATTTGCATTATTGTATGGGTTTTGGGATTTTTTGGCATTGTAGCCGGAATTGGAACAAGCAGCCTGATACATATTCTTTTAGTAATAGCAATTATTGCTGTTTTATATAATATTATTTC
>LXWE01000152.1 GCA_001660395.1 Alteromonadaceae bacterium XY-R5 | reverse complement strand
GTTCGCGTTTGCATATCCACATGGGCAATCGCCGCAATGGAGGCCAATGCTTCACCTCGAAAACCTTTGGTCTGCAAATTGAACAGGTCCTGTGCAGAGGATATTTTTGAAGTGGCGTGTCGCTCAAGGGACAATCGAGCATCCGTTTCACTCATGCCAATACCATCATCCACCACTTGGATCCATGCTTTTCCACAATCCTTTACAATCAATTTAATCCGGGTTGCCCCAGCATCCATGGCATTCTCCAAAAGCTCCTTGACCACAGAGGCTGGCCGTTGAACCACCTCCCCTGCTGCAATTTGATTGGCAACATGGTCCGGTAAAAGTTTAATGATGTCGGCCATTAGGAATTCAGGAATATCGATAAATCAAAGTCGATCACAAAAAGGAACAACAGGACCAAAATGGTCACGATGATGAGAAAACGGAGTTTTAGGTTTTTGTCACCCTCAACCTTAAGATCATCCATGGCAGAATTGACCTTGTTTTTCAGTCC
>LXWE01000151.1 GCA_001660395.1 Alteromonadaceae bacterium XY-R5 | reverse complement strand
AATATCACCTTGGTTTTCGCATTGATGGCTTTGAAAATGCCCTCCACATCCAAATCGTAGTTCGGGGCCAAAAGAGGGATATTCGCTTGCTTGGCACCATACCATCTGGAAAATACGGAGTAGGGTAGAAAACAGGGATTGGAAAAGATAACCTCGTCACCCTCATTGATGAAAGCCCTGAGAATAATATCAATCACTTCGGAACCGCTATTGCCGCATAAAAACTGGTCGGCACTCAACTGCCCATCAAAATCTTGTGCCAAAGCTTCGCGCAACCGAATATCGGTCTGGTCGGGATACAGGTCGATTTTGGCCACGGCCGCTTTTAGGGCCTCCATGGCTTTGGGCGAAGCTCCCAACGGATTTTCGTTGGACGAAAGCTTATATATTTTTTTGTTTGAAGGAGGGATGTTCTTACCACCTTGATACACTTCTTTGGGTACCAAATGGGGTTTAAATATGGATTGGATGTCTTTTTTCATTCTTTGATAAAGTTCAA
>LXWE01000150.1 GCA_001660395.1 Alteromonadaceae bacterium XY-R5 | reverse complement strand
TCCGGAGGTGGTGATTTTGGACGAACCTTTTGCCAATTTGGACCCCACAACCCAAATTCGGTTAAAGGGCATCATCAAGGATTTGGCAGCCAAGGAAGAAGTCACTGTATTGGTCTCCAGTCATGATTTGATCCATGTTACCGAAGTATGCGAACGCATCGTTGTGCTGAACAAGGGAGAAATCGTGGAAGACATCAAAACCTCCAAAGAGACCTTAAAAGAATTGGAAGCGTTCTTTGGGGGATAAAAAAGGCTGTCTTAAAAATTGGAAAAATGCGTCATTCTGAATTCATTTCAGAATCCCATTATACTTTTACACAAAGGACCATGAGAACCTGAATCAAGTTCAGGTTGACGAAGATTTAAATTTTAAAGATTCCACTTGATTCAAAAGCTTTATCGTCCTATTTTTCCAAGGCTCATCGGGACTTCCATCAGAAGTACCCTGCTATCTGAAAGTGATTTTAAATCGAAGGCATCGGTTTCCCAAAGACCAAAAC
>LXWE01000015.1 GCA_001660395.1 Alteromonadaceae bacterium XY-R5 | reverse complement strand
ACTCTGCGGAGGCTTACGGGAAGCGGGATAGAGCGAGATTAAGTAGAAAGAAATTTTGAAAAAATCGCTTGACTCCTGATAGGGTTGGCGTAGAATGCGCATCCCGCTTGAGAGAGACCTTCGGGTAGATTCATCGAGCAACGTTCTTTAACAATGTATAGCAAGACAATCTGTGTGGGCACTCGTTAAAAGAGTGACACAACGACAAAGATTCATATCGATTTAATTGAAGAGTTTGATCATGGCTCAGATTGAACGCTGGCGGCAGGCCTAACACATGCAAGTCGAACGGTAGCACAGAGGAGCTTGCTCCTTGGGTGACGAGTGGCGGACGGGTGAGTAATGCTTGGGAACTTGCCTTTGTGAGGGGGATAACAGTTGGAAACGACTGCTAATACCGCATGATGTCTACGGACCAAAGGGGGCTTCGGCTCTCGCACAAAGAGAGGCCCAAGTGAGATTAGCTAGTTGGTGAGGTAAAGGCTCACCAAGGCGACGATCTCTAGCTGTTCTGAGAGGAAGATCAGCCACACTGGGACTGAGACACGGCCCAGACTCCTACGGGAGGCAGCAGTGGGGAATATTGCACAATGGGGGAAACCCTGATGCAGCCATGCCGCGTGTGTGAAGAAGGCCTTCGGGTTGTAAAGCACTTTCAGTGGTGAGGAAAGGTTAGTAGTTAATACCTGCTAGCTGTGACGTTAACCACAGAAGAAGCACCGGCTAACTCCGTGCCAGCAGCCGCGGTAATACGGAGGGTGCGAGCGTTAATCGGAATTACTGGGCGTAAAGCGCACGCAGGCGGATTGTTAAGCTAGAGGTGAAAGCCCCGCGCTCAACGTGGGAATTGCCTTTAGAACTGGCAGTCTAGAGTCTTGGAGAGGGGAGTGGAATTCCAGGTGTAGCGGTGAAATGCGTAGATATCTGGAGGAACATCAGTGGCGAAGGCGGCTCCCTGGCCAAAGACTGACGCTCATGTGCGAAAGTGTGGGTAGCGAACAGGATTAGATACCCTGGTAGTCCACACCGTAAACGATGTCTACTAGCTGTGTGTGTCTTTAAGACGTGCGTAGCGGAGCTAACGCGATAAGTAGACCGCCTGGGGAGTACGGCCGCAAGGTTAAAACTCAAATGAATTGACGGGGGCCCGCACAAGCGGTGGAGCATGTGGTTTAATTCGATGCAACGCGAAGAACCTTACCTACACTTGACATGCAGAGAACTTTCCAGAGATGGATTGGTGCCTTCGGGAACTCTGACACAGGTGCTGCATGGCTGTCGTCAGCTCGTGTCGTGAGATGTTGGGTTAAGTCCCGCAACGAGCGCAACCCTTGTCCTTAGTTGCCAGCATTTAGTTGGGCACTCTAAGGAGACTGCCGGTGACAAACCGGAGGAAGGTGGGGACGACGTCAAGTCATCATGGCCCTTACGTGTAGGGCTACACACGTGCTACAATGGTAAGTACAGAGGGAAGCGAGACCGCGAGGTGGAGCGGATCCCTTAAAGCTTATCGTAGTCCGGATTGGAGTCTGCAACTCGACTCCATGAAGTCGGAATCGCTAGTAATCGCAGGTCAGCATACTGCGGTGAATACGTTCCCGGGCCTTGTACACACCGCCCGTCACACCATGGGAGTGGGATGCAAAAGAAGTAGCTAGTCTAACCTTCGGGAGGACGGTTACCACTTTGTGTTTCATGACTGGGGTGAAGTCGTAACAAGGTAACCCTAGGGGAACCTGGGGTTGGATCACCTCCTTACTATTATGTTGTGCTTTTTTAGCGCAGTGTTCACACAGATTGTTTTGTTATTCAAAGAACGAGCGAAAGATGGGTCTGTAGCTCAGCTGGTTAGAGCGCACCCCTGATAAGGGTGAGGTCGGTAGTTCAAGTCTACTCAGACCCACCAATCATTACAGTGGGGCTATAGCTCAGCTGGGAGAGCGCCTGCCTTGCACGCAGGAGGTCAGCAGTTCGATCCTGCTTAGCTCCACCACTTCCTAATGAATGCGCTTTTAAGACTCGCAAGAGTGTATTGATTAGGACGTAAGTTCTAAAGTTCTTTAACAATTTGGAAAGCTGATAAAAGTAATCAAAACTGAGAAGAGTGATCGAAAGCTTACTCTATCTGACAAAATGATTAGTACTTGTCACGCATACAGAGCAGCTTAGGCTGTACTTCAGGTCTTAAAAGGGGATTTGGGGTTGTATGGTTAAGTGACTAAGCGTATACGGTGGATGCCTTGGCAGTTAGAGGCGATGAAGGACGTGTAAATCTGCGAAAAGCTGTGGTGAGCTGATAAAACGCGTTTGAACCACAGATGTCCGAATGGGGAAACCCACCGCTTCGGCGGTATCTGCAACTGAATACATAGGTTGTAGAGGCAAACGAGGGGAACTGAAACATCTAAGTACCCTTAGGAAAAGAAATCAACCGAGATTCCCCTAGTAGCGGCGAGCGAACGGGGATTAGCCCTTAAGTTATCAGTGTGTTAGTGGAAGGCTCTGGAAAGTGCCGCGATACAGGGTGATAGCCCCGTACACGACAACTATCTGATAGTGAAAACGAGTAGGTCGGGACACGTGTTATCTTGACTGAATATGGGGGGACCATCCTCCAAGGCTAAATACTCCTAACTGACCGATAGTGAACCAGTACCGTGAGGGAAAGGCGAAAAGAACCCCTGTGAGGGGAGTGAAATAGAACCTGAAACCGTATACGTACAAGCAGTGGGAGCCGACTTGTTCGGTGACTGCGTACCTTTTGTATAATGGGTCAGCGACTTATATTTTGTAGCGAGGTTAACCGAATAGGGGAGCCGTAGTGAAAGCGAGGGTTAACTGCCCGTTTAGTTGCAAGGTATAGACCCGAAACCCGGTGATCTAGCCATGGGCAGGTTGAAGGTTGAGTAACATCAACTGGAGGACCGAACCCACGCCTGTTGAAAAAGGCGGGGATGACCTGTGGCTGGGGGTGAAAGGCCAATCAAACCGGGAGATAGCTGGTTCTCCCCGAAAGCTATTTAGGTAGCGCCTCGGACGAATACCACAGGGGGTAGAGCACTGTTAAGGCTAGGGGGTCATCCCGACTTACCAACCCTTTGCAAACTCCGAATACCTGTGAGTACTATCCGGGAGACACACGGCGGGTGCTAACGTCCGTCGTGAAGAGGGAAACAACCCAGACCGCCAGCTAAGGTCCCAAAGTCCTAGTTAAGTGGGAAACGATGTGGGAAGGCTAAGACAGCTAGGAGGTTGGCTTAGAAGCAGCCACCCTTTAAAGAAAGCGTAATAGCTCACTAGTCGAGTCGGCCTGCGCGGAAGATGTAACGGGGCTAAACTAGGCACCGAAGCTGCGGCAGCATACTTGTATGCTGGGTAGGGGAGCGTTGTGTAAGCCGTTGAAGGTGGATTGTGAAGTCTGCTGGAGGTATCACAAGTGCGAATGCTGACATGAGTAACGATAATGGGGGTGAAAAACCCCCACGCCGGAAGACCAAGGTTTCCTGTCCCATGCTAATCAGGGCAGGGTAAGTCGGCCCCTAAGGCGAGGCAGAAATGCGTAGTCGATGGGAAACGGGTTAATATTCCCGTACTTGTTATATCAGTGATGGGGGGACGGAGAAGGCTATGCAGGCATGGCGTTGGTTGTCCATGTGAAAGTGCGTAGGGAGATGGCTTAGGTAAATCCGGGCTGTCAATCCTGAGACACGAGACGAGCTACTACGGTAGTGAAGTTGCAGATGCCCTGCTTCCAGGAAAAGCCTCTAAACTTATGATATAGCGAACCGTACCCCAAACCGACACAGGTGGTCAGGTAGAGAATACTAAGGCGCTTGAGAGAACTCGGGTGAAGGAACTCGGCAAAATTGTACCGTAACTTCGGGAGAAGGTACGCCCCTGGATGTGAAGGACTTGCTCCGTAAGCATCCGGGGGTCGCAGTGAAATGGTGGCTGGGACTGTTTATTAAAAACACAGCACTCTGCAAACTCGAAAGAGGACGTATAGGGTGTGACACCTGCCCGGTGCCGGAAGGTTAATTGATGGGGTTAGCTTAGGCGAAGCTCTTGATCGAAGCCCCGGTAAACGGCGGCCGTAACTATAACGGTCCTAAGGTAGCGAAATTCCTTGTCGGGTAAGTTCCGACCTGCACGAATGGTGTAACCATGGCCACGCTGTCTCCACCCGAGACTCAGTGAAATTGAAATCGCAGTGAAGATGCTGTGTACCCGCACCTAGACGGAAAGACCCCGTGAACCTTTACTACAGCTTGGCACTGAACATTGACCCTACATGTGTAGGATAGGTGGGAGGCTTTGAAGTGTGTACGCCAGTATGCATGGAGCCGTCCTTGAAATACCACCCTTGTATGTTTGATGTTCTAACATTGGCCCCTTATCGGGGTTGTGGACAGTGTCTGGTGGGTAGTTTGACTGGGGCGGTCTCCTCCCAAATAGTAACGGAGGAGCACGAAGGTTAGCTAATCACGGTCGGACATCGTGAGGTTAGTGCAATGGCATAAGCTAGCTTAACTGCGAGACAGACACGTCGAGCAGGTACGAAAGTAGGTCATAGTGATCCGGTGGTTCTGAATGGAAGGGCCATCGCTCAACGGATAAAAGGTACTCCGGGGATAACAGGCTGATACCGCCCAAGAGTTCATATCGACGGCGGTGTTTGGCACCTCGATGTCGGCTCATCACATCCTGGGGCTGAAGTCGGTCCCAAGGGTATGGCTGTTCGCCATTTAAAGTGGTACGCGAGCTGGGTTTAGAACGTCGTGAGACAGTTCGGTCCCTATCTGGTGTGGGCGTTGGATGATTGAGGGAAGCTGCTCCTAGTACGAGAGGACCGGAGTGGACGAACCTCTGGTGTTCGGGTTGTGATGCCAATTGCATTGCCCGGTAGCCAAGTTCGGAATCGATAACCGCTGAAAGCATCTAAGCGGGAAGCGAGTCCCAAGATGAGTCATCCCTTGGACTTTAAGTCCTCTGAAGGGTCGTTGAAGACTACGACGTTGATAGGCAGGGTGTGGAAGCGTTGTAAGGCGTTAAGCTAACCTGTACTAATTACCCGTGAGGCTTAACCATACAACCCCAAGACTCCTTTAAGAGTTGGGTTGTAGCGACAAGTACTATGTCGAATAGAGTAAGTTAACTCTCCAGTTTTTTTATCAGCCTTCTAGATTGTAAACAGTTTATGCCTGGCGGCCATAGCGTTACGGTACCACCTGAATCCATTCCGAACTCAGAAGTGAAACGTAATTGCGGCGATGGTAGTGTGGGGTCTCCCCATGTGAGAGTAGCACACCGCCAGGCTCCCAATTCAAAAAA
>LXWE01000149.1 GCA_001660395.1 Alteromonadaceae bacterium XY-R5 | reverse complement strand
ATTTTTGAGAAGGAATTGAGGAACCATGTCATTCCCGTGGTCGATGCAAATTATAGCACGATCCCAAGTCCCAAAGGAAGGGCAATTTCAGGATTGTCCATGGGAGGTCGCCATAGTATGTTCATTGGTTTTCGATCACTCGACCTATTTGCGAATTTTGGTATTCTGAGTGCCGGAGATACCGACGCAGAGAGTTCACTTTCCCATTTTTTAAACGACCCTAATATCGACGAGAAAGTAGATTATCTTTTTGTGGGCCAGGGCACCAAGGAAGCCGAAGGTTTTTTCAACGCAAGGGTCCAGGGTCTCATCGATGCATTAAATAACCATGATATAGCACACGAATACTATGTTGGTGGGAACGGTGGGCATGACTGGTCCACTTGGCGTCACCTCCTATATTATAGGTTTTTGCCCAATCTCTGGCAGAACAATTAAATCGTATTTAAATGAAAAATATAAGCTTACTCCTAGTTGCGATCACACTGATTTTTTTCAGT
>LXWE01000148.1 GCA_001660395.1 Alteromonadaceae bacterium XY-R5 | reverse complement strand
AGGTATCTCCATTTCGTTTTACGGAATGCTCCGTACGCCAAGAAGCTTCTGAAATTCCTTTCTCTCCAAATTCAACCCCTTTTCCATAGGCAGTTTTGCCATCATTGAATTTCACATGTCGCAGATCATGTTGATAGCCACACCTGAAATGGACCAACTCACCGAACACATCCTGTTTTACCATATTGAGCACTGCCAAAATATCGCGACGATAGTTGACATTTTCCATGATCATCATGTGAACGCCAGTTTGTTCATGGGTATTCACGAGATCCCAACATTCCTCCAAAGTATTGGCGGCTGATACCTCAACACCGGCATATTTCCCCGCTTTCATGGCATCTACGGCCATACGGGTATGCCATAACCATGGCGTGCTGATAACAACGGCATCCAAATCACTTAATTCAAGAAGGTTTCTGTAGTCGTACTCATTGCTTCCAAATACTTTTGGGGCTTTTTGGCCCGACGTGGAAATCAAATCCTTTGCAATTTGGATA
>LXWE01000147.1 GCA_001660395.1 Alteromonadaceae bacterium XY-R5 | reverse complement strand
GTATCGTACTTCACCTCCATTGGTTACAATTCTATGGACAATGTCGTGCATCACATTCTTTGCAATGCATTGTTCAACATCTTCATTAAAAAGTTGTCGGTCTTCTGGATGAATAATTTCCATGAGGGCTTCGTAGGTGGCTTCAAATTTGCCTGGCACTTGTCCAAATATGCCAAAAAGTTGATCGGACCAGGTTATTTCATCTTTAACCATATCCCAGTTCCAGTGGCCAACATTGGCTATTTCCTGGGCTTCCCTGTATTTGGTTTCACTTTCTTTGAGCCTTTGGACATTTTCCACCTCTTGGGTCACATCCTTTTGCCAGATGCAGCACCCCAAAACATTTCCGGAGGCATCCACATAGGGTTGAAAAGAGACCTCATGCACGTGCATGGCATCTGCCTCCATCACCGTATGTTTTGCCGTTGTGGCGTATCTGTTCAACGCCTTGGCACAACCTTTCTCGCAGGATTCAAAAAAAATACCACTTTTATAAATGGG
>LXWE01000146.1 GCA_001660395.1 Alteromonadaceae bacterium XY-R5 | reverse complement strand
CTTGAATCTCATATCTTACATCTCTTCGCAACTAGTTGCGAAGCGGTTTCCCGGTTTTCAACATATGCTGGATGCGCTCCAAAGTCTTCCGTTCGGTACATAGCGAAAGGAATGCTTCCCGCTCCAAATCCAATAAGTACTGTTCACTTACGTAATTGGCTTCGGACAAATCTCCTCCAGCCATTACGTAGGCCAGTTTGTCGGCGATTTTTCGGTCGTGTTCCGAAATGTAATGTCCCGCTTCCATGGAATCGGTTCCCACCAAGAACATTCCAAGGGCTTGTTTACCCAAAACTTTCACGTCTTTTCGTGGTATCGGTTTGGTGTATCCTGCTTCCGCCATTAATTTGGCATGGGCTTTGGCTGTAGCAATTTGTCGGTCTTTGTTCACGACCACTACATCTTTTCCTTTTTGCAGGATGCCCAAATCGAAAGCTTCATACGCTGAAGTCGATACTTTGGCCATACCGATGGTCAAAAAGTACTCCTGCAGCACGTTCAA
>LXWE01000145.1 GCA_001660395.1 Alteromonadaceae bacterium XY-R5 | reverse complement strand
ATTGTACGGACAATGCCGCCATGATCGGAATTGTGGGCTACCTTAAATTTGAAGCAGGTGATTTTACCGAACAGAGTGTCGCCGCCAAGGCCCGATATGCCATCGGAAGTTGACCTAAATCACAATTATTTCCCTACCTTTCCTTTTAAAAAATTGATGTTTGGCTTACGACGACGAAATAGCGAAAAGAATCCAACATGCTCTTGCGCTTATTCCCGAAGATCTCACTGAAAAGAAAATGTTCGGGGGCATAGCTTTCCTGTATCATGGAAAAATGACGGTTGGTGTGGTAAAGCATGAGTTGATGGTACGGGTAATCGACACCAAAATGGAATCCATTCTGAAACAGGAACATACAAGACCCATGGATTTTACCGGAAAACCCATGAAGGAGTTTGTTTTTGTCTCTCAGGAAGGTTTTAGGAGTGAAGAACAACTGCAACTTTGGATAGAGTTGGGGCTGGAACATGCAAAAAGTAAACTATAATCAATGCAACTCTTT
>LXWE01000144.1 GCA_001660395.1 Alteromonadaceae bacterium XY-R5 | reverse complement strand
TCCATGGATATTTCCATTCCCAAAGCCGGACATTTTATCGCAATCTATGCCCTCGGTGTAGTGATAGGGGCTCCCTTTATGGCCAAGCTGACTGGAAAGCTATCGCCCAAAAAATCATTGCTGTTTTTGATGATATGGTTCACCGTCTTCAATACACTGTCGGCATTTTCGGGCAACTATTGGATGATGATGCTCTTCCGATTTTTATCAGGAATGCCCCACGGAGCATTTTTTGGTATCGGAGCCGTGGTCTCTGGCTATTTGGCCAAACCTGGGAAGGCCGCCCAAGCCATGGCCATCATGTTTTCTGGGCTTACGGTGGCCAATGTGGTAGGAGTGCCCCTGGGGACCTACATTGGGCAAGAGTGGCACTGGAGTTTTTCTTTTATGTTGGTTGGAATTGCAGGATTGGCCACGTTGGCCAGTCTTTATTATTGGATGCCAAAACAGTCTTTGGAAGAATCAGATTCCGAAACCCATGAAGGAGGTGAAGCCCCTTCTG
>LXWE01000143.1 GCA_001660395.1 Alteromonadaceae bacterium XY-R5 | reverse complement strand
ACGAATACTCTATTCATAGGGTGTGGTTTTAATCGAAATCTGAAAGGACCACTCCTTGGTTTATGAGGACCTTGGAATAGCGTCGGGTCTCCGCTTTTTCGGTTTGCCCATGTTTACTCCCGATATTGATCTGAAATGGAATTTTGACCCCATCGACCTCTCTGTAATCCGAATAGGAAAACACCATCAGCCGGACCGGCTCCACCTCTCCTGTCCTGAAAAAGTTCAATGCCACCTTTTGCAGCAATCCCGAGGAGGCATCATACTGTCTCATTTCTTTCAGGGTCCCATTGGGAACTCTGGCACTGACAATGATCCCAGGGGAGCCATCGGGGGCATGGGTGGAACCAAACTCAAGTTCCCCTTTGGGAATTCCCGCAATCAGGTCCAGTTCCCTGAAAATTGCCGAACTTGACAGGGCCAAAGGATCATATAGGGGAGACCTACCTTTTTTTGCCTTCCTCAAAAAATGCCTCCTTGCCCTTTACGATTATTTTTACCAG
>LXWE01000142.1 GCA_001660395.1 Alteromonadaceae bacterium XY-R5 | reverse complement strand
TCAGCTCTGCGTCACTTGTTTTTGTTTCATCTCCGGGCTGCCGGGGAGAAGTGATTTCCGACAGGAGCCAGTTCTGAAATAGACCTAAGCTGTTTACATTCATTTTCACATTGCTGTTTTGCGCAGTCTGCGTACGATTACCCGTTAATTCAAGCAGCTTCCACTTACATCACTCCTTATTTCCGTCAGCGGATAGTTTTTCTGTATATTTAGCCGCTTGTTCAGGATTCATTTTCGTCAAGATTTCAGCAAGCTGCTTTTTACTTAATCCGTTTAAAATATCGAGGGCTTCTTTTTCTTTCAGCTTTACGATAATGCTTGCCGCTTTACCGCTTTCCATACTTTTATAGATGTTGATCATTTTATCTTTTCCGGCTGAATCCGAAGCGTCTTTTTTCGTTTCATCCGTCTTCGTTTTCTGCTGCTGTTCAGCTTCCTGTTTCAGCGAACGGATTTTCTGATTCAGATTATCGATTTCGGACTTGCTTGTGTCTAAATCTTTA
>LXWE01000141.1 GCA_001660395.1 Alteromonadaceae bacterium XY-R5 | reverse complement strand
GTTTGGGCGGACGGCTCGATTCTACCAACATCATCACTCCGGAAGTTTCACTGATCACCAATATTGGACTGGACCACACCCAGATTTTGGGGGATACCCTCGAAAAAATTGCCTTGGAAAAAGCAGGCATCATAAAACCAAAAGTTCCCGTGGTCATCAGTGAACGTCAACCGGAAACTGAAATGATTTTCACCTTGATTGCCCATCAACTGCAATCAAAAATTGTATTTGCAGATATGCTGGAAGGGCTGAATTATACATCAGACCTGCGGGGGGATTATCAACAACAAAATATTCGCGGAGTTGTGGCCACCATAAAGCAGTTGGAGGCATTTGAGGTTTCGGAAACAGCGATTACAACAGGATTGCAAAAAGTTGTCCAAAATACCGGATTACTGGGCAGATGGCAGATTCTACAAGAAAATCCAATGGTAGTCTGCGATACAGCACACAACAAAGAAGGATTATATTACGTAGTGAAACAAATAGCCAAACAGCCATAC
>LXWE01000140.1 GCA_001660395.1 Alteromonadaceae bacterium XY-R5 | reverse complement strand
GAACGGGTGATGTCCAAGACAAGCTTCACTCAGAATATAAAGCAAGAGGAATTAAATCCAAAAGCAATGTCCATAGTCAATATATTGATTACACATTGCGCTTTGGTCTTGTTGGTCTGTTCTTGTTTTTGGGTGTTTTAGCGGCGGCATTGATTCATGCCATTAGAACGGGCAATTATATTTATTTTTGTTTTACCTTGATTATTATGGGTTGTTGTGTGACTGAGAATTTATTTAGTCGACAATGGGGTATTACATTTTATGCTTGCTTTAATTATCTCTTATACCTGAACGCCAAAAAAGATTAAATGGCTGTTACGTTTATATTGTTGGCCATATTGCTGTTTCATTTGGCTCTATTTGGAAAATTAATTTTCAAATGGAATGTGTTTGGGGTATTTTTTATTGCAACAATGTTGTTTTCAATGATGGGCATTATGGCCTTTCCATTTTTTAAGTCCTATTTTCTAGAAGCGTTCAGTTCGTTCAAATTAAACTTAATTA
>LXWE01000014.1 GCA_001660395.1 Alteromonadaceae bacterium XY-R5 | reverse complement strand
TGGTAATGCCAGGCGACAACCTGAAGTTCACAGTAGAACTGATTGCACCAATCGCGATGGACGAAGGTCTGCGCTTCGCAATCCGTGAAGGTGGTCGTACTGTAGGTGCTGGTGTTGTATCTAAAATTATTGAATAATAATTTTTAGACATTAGCTCTAATAAAGAAGGTCGCGTAAGCGGCCTTTTTTATTGTTCTGAATTCATTGTGGTACTCAAATTTATTCCAGATCAAAAAAGTAGTATTGCAGTTCTGCTAATCTTGCGCGCTTTTTCCATTGCGCTATCTGAGGCAGAAAAACCTTATGTTCATACCTGAATTACTTTCTCCAGCCGGTTCCCTGAAAAACATGCGTTATGCGTTTGCCTATGGGGCGGATGCAGTATATGCAGGGCAGCCACGCTACTCTTTACGGGTGCGCAATAATGAATTTGATTACGACAATTTGGCCATTGGCATTAATGAAGCCCATAGCCTGGGTAAAAAGTTGTATGTGGTGAATAACATTGCTCCCCATAACGGTAAGCTGAAAACCTTTTTACAGGATCTCGCTCCTGTAGTGGAGATGCAACCCGATGCCATGATCATGTCTGACCCAGGTTTGATAATGCTAGCTCGCGAGGCCCATCCAGAAATAGACATTCATTTGTCAGTACAGGCCAATGCGATTAACTGGGCGTCAGTAAAGTTCTGGCAATCCCAAGGAATCAAACGCGTTATCCTGTCGCGCGAATTATCTTTGGACGAAATTGAAGAGATTCGGCAACGTTGTCCGGATATTGAACTGGAAGTGTTTGTACATGGTGCGCTATGTATGGCCTATTCTGGCCGCTGCTTGTTGTCAGGTTATATTAATAAGCGTGATCCCAATCAAGGCACTTGCACCAACGCCTGTCGCTGGCAGTATCAGGTCAATACGGCGGCGGAAGACGAAGTAGGTAACCTGACTATGGGGGAGACCCTACATCAAGAGTCTGGTTGTGGTAGCTGTGGCAGTCAAACAAGTTCATCACCTTTGTTCATGTTACAGGAAGGTGGACGCCCGGGGGAGCTAATGCCAGCATATGAAGATGAGCATGGTACTTATATCTTTAACTCCCGAGACTTACGTGCCGTGCAGCATGTGCAGCGCCTCATCGAGATTGGGGTAGATTCCCTTAAGATTGAAGGCCGAACCAAATCTTTCTATTACTGCGCCCGCACGGCACAAGTGTATCGCCGTGCCATAGATGATTCCGTTGCAGGTAAGGTATTCGATTCTGGACTAATGCAGGAGTTAGAGCACTTAGCCAATCGTGGCTATACCGAAGGTTTCCTGAAACGCCATAAAAATCATGGCGATTACCAGAATTATGACTACGCCAGTTCGGTCAGTGATTCACAGCAATTAGTCGGTGAAGTGCTTGAAGTCGATGAGCATGGTTTTGCTTTGGTGGATGTGAAGAACAAATTCGTGCTCGGTGATACGCTGGAACTGATGAGCCCTAAAGGCAATCAAACCTTTGTGTTGGAAAAGATGCAGGATAGACATAGGCACGACATTGATGATGCTAAAGGCTCAGGTCATAAGGTATGGGTGAAACTGCCAATGCAGGTTAACTCACAGTACACCGTGTTGATGCGTCATTTGCCTCAAGCTCAAACTACGCGCAGCAGCTTTGTTGGTAGTATCGAACTCGCTTCTGAAGCGAAGTAGGTGGCTGATGGCGCTACTGATTACTAAAGACTGCATTAATTGTGATATGTGTGAGCCTGAATGCCCAAATCAGGCCATATATATGGGTAAAAAAATCTATGAAATCGACCCGGCTAAATGTACCGAATGTATTGGTCATTATGACGAGCCACAATGTGTCGAATGCTGTCCGATTGATTGCGTGAAGCCTGATCCTGCTCATCCTGAAACAGAAGAGACGATATTTACTAAGCTGAAAAACCTTAATTAAGCATTTTGGTGGTACCGAAAAGAAAAAGCCGTCATTTGACGGCTTTTTTATTTAGGCTGAATTAACCCTGAGTTGCCTTAATGTACCCAATGGTGAGTATGCGCTTTTAACTCCAGTGCTTGCTGTGTTTCTTGTGGCATAAATAACTGGTTCTCAGCTTCAAAGAATAACGGCAAGCGTTTCACTTTCGACCCCACTTCATTCATGTTGGCAACGTCGTACAAACGACCATTAATCATGGTGTAAGTCACATATTCGCTGCGACGCAGATTGTTAAGTACGTCACCGTCAATAATCACCAGATCAGCGAGCTTGCCAGCTTCCAGGCTACCAATGTCTTGGCCCATACCCAGATGCGTGGCACCGTCAATGGTAGCGGCTCTTAGGGCTTCCCAGGGAGTAAAGCCGCCTTGTTCCATCGACCAGAGCTCCCAATGCGCCGCTAAGCCCTCACGCTGACCATGGGCACCGATATGGATGCTCACGCCAGCGTCCCGAAGGGTTTTGGCGTAGCTGGCCACATTCATGTGGTTATACTGATTTTCCGGTGCCGTCGGACGTCGAATAGCACGAGCATCGAGGATATAACTTGGGGTATAACGCAGTAAGCGAGGGTTGTTCCACACTTCGGTGCGATCGTACCAATATTCCTCACCCATCAAACCGCCGTAAGACACCACAAATGTTGGGGTATAGCCGGATTCGGTGGCTGACCAAAATTGAGTGATATCATCGTAGCCTTTGGATATTGGCAGAGAGTGTTCCAGGCCAGTATGACCATCGGCAACCATAGACATGTTCTGCTGGAATTTACCGCCACCTTCAGGCACTACCATCATTTTTAGTTCACGGGCAGCCGCCAGAATTTCCTGACGCTGGTTACGACCAGGCTGGTTATAGCTTTTTACCGATACTGCACCCATGTCTTTGAGGCGTTGTAAGTGGAACTTAGCGTCGTCATAGCTGTTAATAATGGCTTTGTAATCCAGCGACTGTGCGCCATACAGGATTTTTCCCGTCGAGTATGTACGAGGCGCGACACGAAGACCGGCTCGTTGCAGCTCAGACGCTGAGAAGATTTCACCCGAGTCATTAGAGGGATCGTGAATAGTCGTAACACCAAAAGCAAGGGCCGAGTACATAGCCCAGTTTTGCTGAGGAATGATTTGCTCGCTGCCTTGTGAGCCATGGGCATGAGTATCAATCATGCCCGGGATCACGGTTTTGCCTTTTGCATTAATCATCATTGTACCTTCTGGCACTGAGATCTCATCGGCTTTACCCACTGCTACAATGCGGTTGTCTTTGATCAGTACGGTTCCGTTTTCAATGACTTCCTGGCTATTTTCAGCATCACGCATGGTAACCACTGTGCCGCCGATAATGGCTTTGTAGCCTAGCGGTTTATCGGCCTTATGGCTAAAACTCAGGTTAATACCCTGCTGTACCGGCTCAGCTGGTGTGTCTGCACCACCTGGTACAAAGCTAAAAGCATTGGCCAGACTTTGCTGATAATGCGTTGGGCCATGGAACCAGCTTACTTCTTTGTCATCCGGACGCCAGGTCAGGTATTCTCCGGCACGAGCAGACAGCTTGGTGACCGGGAATGCTTTGGTATCCGGGCCAATGCTGATGCGCTGGCCAATGCGAGGAAAAGGTGCCACATAGACATTGTACTGGTTGACGAAAGCGACCCATTTGCCGTCATTTGACAGGCGGAATTCACTGACCTTGTCAGCACCATACAGGTGCTCGCGTCTGTCTTCGCCATTAAGGTCGACACTCACTAACTGCTTTTCCGGATAATCGGTGCCACCCACATACTCGGTAAAGTAAACGCGTTTGTTATCGCCAGCAAAATGCGGATTGCTGCCATCATTGGCTACCCGAGCGCTTTCTCCAGTTTTCAGGTCAGTCACATAAATGCCTGGCTCTACCGACCACAACGGGCTGAGTAAATGGCCACCGGTAAACTTTCGATAAGTGATTTTGCTACCATCGGTTGAAAAGGATGGCTCTACATAATGTCCCGGCTGCGTGGAAATAGTGCGACTTTTACCACCGCGAGCCGGGATGACTTGAACCGTACCAAGTTTCTCATCATCCCAGGTCGTAAAGACTATGTACTTTCCATCGTTTGAGTAACGCGGGTAGTATTCATCGTGATCATTCTGTGAGGTTAAACGTTCGGTTTTACCATTTTCCAGATTCTTGATGTAGAGCTTACCCAGCGCCTGAAATACCATGTGTTTGCCATCCGGCGACGGCTGCGACCAGCGAATCATTTTCACATCAAAGCTATCGGGGGCAACATCGACAGGATAGCGCACTGCGTCGGCATACTTGACGTCAGTCGACAGTTCAAGTGGCAATTGACTGAAGGCGCCGCTACTAACGTTGATAGTGTTTATCTTACCTGCAGTCCAAAACATAATTTGCTGGCTATCTGGCGTCCAGTCGAAGTAAGCAAAATAGCCTTCGGTACCGAAACCTTCCTGCATATCCCGTTCTAATTCTGTGTACACAGGGGTTTCTTCACCTGTGGTCAGGTCCTTAATGAACAATGCGGTTTTCTCACGGATACGGCGCACAAAGGCGAGTTTTTTGCCATCCGGTGAAGGCGTTGGCACAACCGCTCCGCCAGTACCAGAAACAAAGCGTTCTTCTTCGGCTGTTTCCAGGTTATAGCGAGTGATGGCAAAAAGGGATTTTAACGGGTCACGGTTATAAGAGAAAATCGCGCCGGGGGTAATGTCCTGAGTGTAATACAGATATTGTCCGTCAGGAGAGAATGCCGCATCTGTGATGTTCTTCTGATCACGGTTACCGTGCACGCGCTTTTTCACCGGCAGACCATCGCCTCCTGCGATGTGATATAACCAGATTTCACCGGCCGGGATACTGCGGCTCGACATGATGCCTTTCGTCACCGCGATATACTGACCATCAGGGCTCCAGGCGGGCGAGTGAATAGTGTTGTTGGTCTCTTTGGTTACCTGACGCAGATGTGTGCCATCAATATCCATTAACCACAAGTTAGATACGCCACCACGGTCTGAAATAAAGGCGATGGTTTTACCATCGGGGCTGACTTTGGGTTGAATGTTCCAGCCAAAGTCCTGAGTCAATGCCTGTGCTTTGCCGCCTTTGGCATCCATGATGAACAAATCGCCCAGGGTATCAAATACAACCTGCTTTCCGTCTGGGGTAATGTCGAGGCTGGCCCAGGTGACTTCTTTGGTATCTATGTGTTTAGTATGCAGCGGGTAAGGGGGATTAAGTACATCCCAGGCTTTAACTTTATCTGCTGCGCTCGCCGTGAAAGGCAAAGTGAAGGCACTGGCGGCGCTGAGGCTTACGGCAACAAGTGTCCGTCTGAACATTGAATTTCCAATCATGTGCTTTTTATTCGTTTTATTTTAGGAATCAAAACTATACGAGAAGCGGGCAGAATAATCTATTCGTCAGAGCGCAGGTTCACATGGGATGTTAGGATGGAGAAAGGAAAGATAGGAAAAAGCCCGGACAGGAGATACTGTCCGGGCCTTAGATTAGAAGTCGTAACGCACGCCTACCTGCAACTGACTGAAATCTTCACCAGTACTGGTTGTGGGTTTACGTCCACTGTCATTGGATAAGTCTTCATAGGCTAACCAGCCGCGGAAAGCTTTAGAAAAATGACGGATGTATTCTACTTTGACTGAGTCTACGTCACCGGATACATCACAGCTATCTACGGCATATCGACCGTGCACCTGATTGGCACCAAAGCGGTAACTTGCGTATACGCCCGTGCTGGTGCGATCTTCTCCACTGCAGCTATTGATAGCGTTTTTATTGCCCTCAATACTGGACTCACGCAGACGTACTGTGCCAGTACTGCTACCTGCATACAGGTCATAGTCATCGGTTGCTTTGTGGGTAAAGGCGGATAAGGTCAGGTTATCTGTGGCTTTCCACCAGGCGCGCAAACCGTAAAGGTTGCCGGTATTGTCGCCACGATTATCTTTAGACCAGGCTGCCTGCAACTTAATTGGCCCGGATGAGTATTCTCCCCCTAGCTGATACTGGTCGATGGAATCACCATCCTGGCCTTTAAACTGCAAGCCCGCACCAACACTCCAGTTACCTTGTTTATAGTAATACTGAAGTAAGTCATCATCGCGGATACTGCCCTGACGCACTGTGTCCAGACCATCAGAGAAGTAAGAGCTGCGCACATATTTGTGCCACAACAGGGTTTGGGATCCGAAGTAGATTTCGCCGTATTTGCCTTTTAAGCCCGCGTAAGCCAAACGCAGAGTGGGTGCTTCATTCTGAGTGGTATCCACCAGATTATTTTCACGAATGCCGTATTCAATATGACCAACGGCCGTTAAACCTGGCTCTAGCTCGACTTGTGCCTTTACGCCGATACGGCTTAAAAAGTCACGGCCATTTGCGCCGTCATCCTGGGTGCCGGCATCGATGTTGTCGATCCCTAAGCGTAATGAGCCATAGAAGTCGACATCATCTAATGTAGGAGTGGCACTGTGCGCAGCAACGGATAAACAGGAGGCTGCCAGGGCTGCTAAAGTGGTTTTTATATGTGTAGACATAGTGTTTTCCTGCAATAAGGCTATTTAGTTAGATTTGTTTGCGTCTAATGCGGCCTGAATCACGTCAGCGCCGATTTCATCTTCAAACTCTTTCCACACGGGTTTCATGGCATTTACCCATTGTGAACGCTGCTCTGGCGTTAACTCGCTAACCTTGGTCATGCCTGAATCGATGATTAGCTGACGATCTTCGTCGGCCTTTTCCAGTGAGATTTTATTGCCATAGGCGATAGCGTCATCCAACGCTTGTTTAATAGGTGCGCGTAAATCATCTGGCAGGCTGTTCCAAAACTCAGCTGAGGTGACAACCATGTAATCCAGTACGCCGTGGTTAGATTCAATCATGTAAGGCTGTACTTCGAAAAACTTCTTCGAGTAGTTGTTTGACCAGGTATTTTCCTGACCGTCGATGGCGCGGGTTTGTAACAGGGTAAATACTTCAGAGAAGGGCTTTTTCAATGGAATAGCATCGACCACTTCAAACTGCGCCTGCAACACGTCAGAGGTCATGATGCGGAATTTTTTACCGGCAATATCTGCAGGGACACGGATATCATCACTGGCAGACAACTGTTTCATACCGTTATGCAGGTAGCCTAACCCCACCAGACCACGGCGTTTCACTGATTGCAGCAGTTTTTGGCCGGCGTCGCTACTTTGGAATCGATCCACTGCGTTGATATCGTCAAACAGAAATGGCAGGTCAAATACCTGTAATTGCTTGGTGTATTTCTGGAATTTTGACAGTGAGGGGGCTGCCATCTGCACATCGCCTAATAACATGGCTTCAAGCACTTTGTTATCGCCGAACAGCTGGGAGTTTGGATAAATCTTAACTTCTACCTTGCCATCCAGGCGTTCCTTAACTAATTCCTGAAAACGTAATGCCATTTTGCCCTTCGGCGTGTTTTCAGCCACAACGTGAGAAAATTTAATTTCAATAGGGGCAGCCAGAGACTGTAGGCTAATAAGTAGCGAGGTAAGTAACCCAGCTTGTAGAATGCGATGTTTAATACTCATAGTAATTTCCTGCCGGTTGATTGTTAAGTGCACGCTTTTGTGCTTAACAATTGGTGTGAATAAAATTAACAAGTGCAGTGCATAGGCAGACCTTGTGCCAACATTTAAAATGTGTTTTAAATCATGTTGTTGCGTTATTTTTATGGCATGAATTCGCGATTGCTAAATGTAAATGGGTGGGGCGGAACCCATGAAAAATGGAAAGGGGTGGAAAATGAAACAAAAGAGAGTGCTTCATGCCTAAGGGGCCACAGCTGATGCAGCGCTGGGTGACGAAAACTCATTTATTCCTGCTCTGGTTGCTGGGCTTAACGCTGGTGATTTGGGGAAGCTGGCGATATGCCTCTGAGCAACACAGGGAGTTACTCGAACAACAAACCTATCGGGTGCAGAAGGAGTTGTATTTGTGGCTCCAGCATTTTCAGGGATTCCCGCAAATCTTATCTCAGTACACCCCTATTTTGAGCATTTTTGATGACCAGTCTGAGCTAAACGTTGAACAGGTGAATTTCTTCCTGCTGCAGCTATCTGATGTGCTGGGAGTGGACTTTGCCTATGTGTTTGACCAAAACGGGAAGGTATTGGCAACCAGTAACTATTTCTCGGATGACAGTTTTCTGGGGGATAACTACGGTTTTAGGCCTTATGTAAAAGCAGCGCTTGCCGGTGGCAATGGGAACTACCTGGCGTTAGGGATGAAGACCCAGCGCAGAGGCTATTACTTTTCCGCCCCCGTCAGGATAAAGGGCCATATCGTCGGCGGTATCGCCCTGAAGGTGAATATCGATTTTCTGACGACGCTGGAACACAAGGCTGAGACTGATTTGCTGGTGTTGGATGAAAATAATGTGGTGTTTTTTTCCGGTTCAGGAAAGCTGGACTATCTGAGTATGGTGGTATCCAGTGCGGAACGTAGTGCCCGGTTACAGGCAGAAAAACGTTATGGGGAGCGCGCACTCACCAGTGTTAATCAGCAGCCTGAGCTAGCGGTAGGGTTGAATGACCGGTTGCAGTTGAGCTTAAAAGACGGCCGTGGCTGGTACGCGGGGTATAAGTTACCTATGCCGGGCCAGGATTGGTCGGTCATGAGCCTGTCTGGATACGGTTATCGCTGGAACAGCATGGGCAAATACGGACTGTTATATTCCTTGTTATATGCTTTGGTTGCTGCTGCACTTTTGATTTACCGTAGTAGGGTGAAGTACCTCAATACCATCCGCCAGTTAAATGAGTCTTTGGAAGACAGAGTAAAGGCACTTACTCAGGATTTAACCCTCACCAATCAGGATCTTAGTCGCTCGTTGGAGCATTATAAGAAAGCCAAACAAGAACTGGAAGAAACCCAAAGCGAGCTTCTGCAAACCGCGAAACTGGCCGTATTGGGGGAAATGGCGGCCGGGATCAATCATGAACTGAATCAGCCTCTGCAGGCGCTCCTGTCCTATTCTGAAAATGGTCAGAAATTCTTGCAGCGCGGTAATCAGGCACAAGCGCAGCAGAACCTGGCAGAGATAGCGTCAATCGCCAATACCATGGCGCAAACAGTGGCGAAGTTTAAGATCTTCTCGCGTAAGGCCAAGCCGGACAAACGGATTAATGCGGTCAAAGAGATTCTGGATAACACACAGGTAATTGTGCAGCCTCAGTTGCATCGGTATCAGGTGAATTTACACATTCAGCTTGCACGGGAGGATATTCTGGCCTGGTGTGAACCTGTGATGGTTGGCCAGGTATTAGTGAATTTAGTCTCAAATGCGATCCAGGCATTGGAAGGACGAGACAATGCAGAAATCTGGATACGGGTGTTTGAACAACATAACCATACGCAGATCCAGGTAGAAGATAATGGCCCTGGCATAGAACTTGATGTGATGGCGCATATTTTTGAGCCTTTTTTCACGACTAAGGAAAAAGGCCTGGGTCTGGGGCTGACCATATCCAAACGGATTATTGATGCCCAGGGTGGAAGTTTAACTGTCGAAAGGGGAGCAAAGGACGGGACCTTATTTACCCTGTCGTTGCTGAACCAGGCAAACGGAGACAACCGTGAGTTGTAATAAAGTATTGATTGTGGACGACGAAAAAACCGTTCGCGATGCCTTAACCCAAACCCTGATGCTGGAAGATTATGACATAGTTGCCTGCGAGGATGGCCAGCAGGCACTTGAGCAGCTCGATGCTAACTGGGAAGGGATAGTGATTACCGATATTAATATGCCGGTGATGAACGGACTGCAACTGCTGGAAAAGATTAAAGGGTTGGATAAAGACATTCCTGTGGTGGTACTTACTGGCCATGGCAATATCTCGATGGCGGTAGAAGCCATGCGCTATGGTGCTTATGACTTTTTAGAGAAGCCGTTTTCTGGTGAGGTTCTGGTAGAAACTGTTGGCAGAGCTTTGGAAAAGCGCCAGCTGGTATTAGAAAACCAGGCGCTACGTCGGGAACTGGAAGATACCACGCTGCCTGGACCGCGGATTATTGGCCGCCATCCCTCCATGGTGCAGTTGCGAGCCCTGCTGGATAAGGTAAAGCGCACCCATGCAGATGTATTGATTAATGGTGAAACAGGTACCGGAAAAGAGCTGATTGCGCGTTATCTCCATCATCATGGCGCCCGCAGCCAAAAGCCATTTGTGGCCATTAACTGTGCAGCGTTGCCTGAGTCGATCATTGAAAGTGAGTTATTCGGACATGAGCCAGGCGCGTTTACCGGTGCCAACAAAAAGCGGGTGGGTAAGTTTGAGTATGCCAATGGAGGCACGCTGTTACTGGATGAAATTGAAAGTATGCCATTGGCACTGCAGGCCAAAATCCTGCGGGTACTCGAAGACCGCAAAGTTGAGCCACTGGGCTCAAATAAGCAAATTCCACTCGATATACGGGTGATTGCAGCCACAAAAGAAGATTTGCGAGAGTTAGCCGATAAGGGCGAATTTCGTGCAGATTTGTACTACCGCTTAAATGTGATCCAGGTGGATATACCGCCGTTACGCGAGCGTAAAGAAGATATTTCGTTACTATTCGAACACTTTATGGCGCTGGCGGCCCATCGTTACGGCACAGAGATTCCGAGTTTGCCGGAAATTCATCGCCAGGCGCTGTTGAAAAATGACTGGCCGGGTAATGTGCGAGAACTGCGTAATGTGGCCGATTGTTTTACGTTGCTCGGAGAATCCCGCGCATTCGGGCAAAGCGGCAGTAATCACCAGCCAGTTAATGTGGAATTGACGCTGCCTGAGCAGATGGACCGCTTCGAAGAAGCGATTCTGCGTTCTTCTCTGAGTTTGCATAACGGCAAGCTTAAAGATGTCCAGGAAAGCCTAGGGCTTGGACGCAAAACCTTGTATGAGAAACTTAAGAAGTACGGCATCGAAAAGGAACATTTTAAAGACCTCACCTAATTTCTGTGTTTCTATCTGATGGGGGGAGATCAGCACAATCTGGAACTTTGGATGTGTGGGTTTTCTCCCATTTCTCTCGCGCTTTTTCCCTATTTTTTTGTTTATCCTTTAAATTTCAATTGCTTAACATTTTTTAACAAGCTGGCATCGCAATTGCCATATAGGCCTAACGTTTAAGCAACATGAGATTTGCAAATGAGGTCTTTCATCAACAAATGTGAAGACAGCCTGATTGGCATCTTGCTGGTGGCAATCACGCTGCTGGTATTTATTGAGGTTGTCGCCCGGTTTGGCTTTAACACTGGGATTCACTGGGCGCAGGAAGCGACCTTGTTACTGGCTGGCTGGATGGTGCTGTTAGGCGCATCCTGGGCTTTGCGTGAGCGAGCGCATATTGGCGTAGATTTTCTGGTGGACCAGTTATCTGCCCGAACAAGACCTTGGGTGATAGGTTTTGGTGTGTTGTGCTCTTTGTTGTACTGCGGCCTCTTTGCCTATGGTGGCTGGGTGTATCTGGGCAAGATGAAAATGATTGGCCTGGAGCTTGAAGATATCGCGATGCCTAAATGGATTGCATCACTGGTAATGGTGCTGGGATTTGTACTGCTGGCTTATCGGTTACTTGAACTGGGCTATAACCTGATACGTGGTCGTGATGATCGTTTCCATGTCCATAAGGAAAACGCAGTAAGCCGCGCCTTTGACGAACAAGAGGAAAAGGCATAATGACTGCTGCAGCTCTATTTATTGCTTTATTTTTCCTGATGCTGATTGGTGTACCAGTGGCGATTGCTCTGGGTTTGTCATCGGTACTCACGATCCTGTTGTTCTCCCATGATTCATTGGCATCGATAGCATTAAAGATGTTTGAGTCGGTATCTGAGCACTATACACTGCTGGCCATTCCATTCTTTATACTGTCATCATCCTTTTTGTCTACCGGTGGGGTAGCAAAGCGTTTGATTGACTTTGCCATTGCCTCGGTTGGTCATATTCGAGGTGGCCTTGCGATGGCATCGGTATTGGCCTGTATGCTGTTTGCTGCCGTATCAGGGTCTTCGCCTGCTACCGTTGCGGCGATAGGCTCGATTGTGCTGGTGGGTATGGCTCGCAGCGGATATCCATTGGAGTTTGCCGCGGGGACGATTTCTACCGCGGGTACGTTGGGTATTTTGATTCCGCCTTCTATCGTAATGTTAGTGTATGCATCCGCGACAGAAGTATCCGCATCGAAGATGTTTGAAGCGGGTGTGATCCCAGGATTACTGATGGGCTTCAGCCTGATGGCAGTGATCTATGTGGTTGCAATTAAAAAGAACCTGCCCGCAGAGACGTTTCCGGGTGTGCGTACCCTGGTGACCACTGGTCTCAAAGCGCTGGGGGGCTTAATGCTGATCCTGTTGGTGTTAGGCTCTATCTACGGTGGTATCGCCAGCCCAACAGAGGCCGCTGCTGTCGCCGCTGTTTACGCCTTCTTAGTCTGTGTGTGGGGATACCGTGATGTAGGGCCTCTCAAAGATGTGCCATGGCGTAAAGCCGGCGAATCAATTCCGGTAGCAATTATTCGTAACCTGATTGCCTTGCCTGTAGGAATACTTAAAGCAACGACTGATAGTGATGTGGCTGGAATGGTGAAAGAATCCGCCCGCGTCAGTGTGGTGCTGCTATTCGTGATTGCCAATGCGATGTTGTTTGCTTATGTACTAACGTCTGAGCAAATCCCCCATGCCATTGCGCATACATTAGTGAACTGGGGATTGCCGCCCTGGGCATTCCTGATCATGGTGAATATTCTATTGTTGATCGCGGGCAATTTTATGGAGCCTAGCGCCATCATCATGATTATGGCACCTATCTTATTCCCTATTGCCATGCAATTAGGTATCGACCCGATTCATTTAGGCATCATCATGGTGGTGAATATGGAACTGGGGATGCTAACACCGCCGGTAGGATTGAACTTATTCGTGACGGCGGGCATTACCGGAAAGAGCATGGTTTGGGCAATTAAAGCCTGCACACCATGGCTGTTGCTGATGCTGGTGTTTCTTGCATTAATTACCTACGTACCGGCCATTTCGCTGGCTTTACCAGATTTCCTTGCTGAAATGCGCGCGGGATAAGAGGTTCGAGTCGCATGCCATCGGGTTTATGTAGTGATCCTATGGCATTTTGGGGCGCTCATTTGAGCGCCCTTTTTTATGGAGACTAGTTACGGTATAGGGTTTTAATCAGGTGATAACCAAATTGGGTTTTGACGGGACCGTGAACTTCCAGAATTGGCTTTTTAAATACGACGTTATCAAACGCCTTTACCATGGTGCCAGGAGAGAACTCTCCCAAATCACCGCCCTTTTTACCTGACGGGCAAATAGAATGCTTTTTCGCAAGGGTATGGAAGTCTGCGCCCTTAGCCAGTTTTTGTTTAAGGTCTAAGGCTTCTTTTTCAGTTTTCACCAGTATATGGACTGCACAGGCGCGCATGGGCGAACTCTCATTTTGATGTTGTGATGACGAGATTATATCAAAGCTGCGCAGCACGGAGCGCAAATAAAAACGGCTACATTGAGCAGCCGTTTCATAGATTAGGAAATCGGGCTATTCAGCACCGCTTATGATTTGCACCTGAGCGATATCGGTGTCGCCTTTGAGTACCTTATAAATTCCGTCCTGGGTAAGTGTACGCATGCCATCTTTCATCGCTTGCTCTTTCATCGCAGACACGGCCGCTTCTTTATACACCAGTGAACGTAGTTCAGGTGTCATACCCAATAATTCATGTACACCAGTTCGACCTTTATAGCCAGTGTCACCACAGGCATCACACCCTTTGGCTCGATGTAGCATCAGCGGTTCCTGCAGGTTGAGTTCATCCAGATACTCTTCACCGTATTGGCGGCGAATAAAGGCCAGATCTGTTTCTGTGGCGGGATATTTCTCTTTGCAGTCTTTACATAATGTTCTGATCAGACGCTGCGCAAGGATACCCACACAGGCATCAGAGAAGTTGACCGGATCTAAGCCCAAATCCAGTAAACGGGTGATGGTTTCTGGCGCTGAGTTGGTGTGCAGGGTTGAGAGTACTAAGTGACCTGTTAATGATGCTTCAATACCAGCATGAGCAGTTTCCTTATCCCGCATCTCACCAATCAGGATGATGTCTGGGTCAGCACGCAAAAAAGCGCGTAGGGCATTGGCAAAGGTAAAGCCAATTTTAGGACTCACTTGCACCTGTTGTAAGCCAGGCTGAGTAATTTCTACAGGATCTTCTGCTGTCCAGATTTTCTTATCCGGAGTATTCAGATATCCCAAAATAGCGTGCAGCGTGGTGGTTTTACCTGAACCCGTTGGACCTACCACTAATAAAATGCCGTGAGGTTTCTTAATCATGTCCTGCAGGCGTCTCATATTCGTCGGGGCGAGGTTCATCTTTTCAATCGGCAGGGCGCCGCCGGAGGCCAGTATCCGCATGACCACACCTTCACCGGCGACGGTGGGAATGGTGGCCACCCGTACCTCTACAAGTTGACCCGAGGTCTTAAAGGCAAGTTTGCCATCCTGAGGTACTCGCTTTTCGGCGATGTTCAGATTGGACATGATCTTGATACGGGCTATCACCGCACTGTGGTGAGAGGCCGGTACTTGCGTGATGTCTCGACAGACGCCATCTATCCGCATACGCACACGGGTTGGACCATTCTTCTCTGCATCAATATGAATATCTGAAGCATTCAGGCGTTTAGCATCGTGCAAAATACGGCTGACCAAACGCACTACTGCAGGCGCGTCATCTGAGAGTTCTTCGGCATGTGCATCGTTTGCTTCTTCTGCAGAGGTGCCGATTTCATCGAGGATTTCGTCCATTTCCCCGGGGGCACCGCCACCACCTGATGCGCCGAGGTATTGCAGTACGGTATTGGGTAGGGCAACAGCAATTTCGTAACTATCGATGCCAATGGCACTTTCGATTTCCATCAGCAGCGCTGCATTGTTCGGCTCTGACATCAAAACTATGGGGTTTTCAGCCGCGTCTGCAATTACCGCAATAAAGTTGCGTTTTAAGTAAGACTGATTGAGCTTGTTGCCATTCGGGTACAAATGATACTTATCAGGTAGATAGGCGACATAAGGCACTTGGTAATGAATAGATAGGGCATTGCCGATATGTTCTTCTGCTATGCGTAACTCGGACATCATTTTTTGAATTAAGTGACGCTGGTCCTGACTACCCTCTGTCAGTTGATCCAGTTGCTTCTGATTCAGAATTTGACGATGCACCAGATATTCAAACGGATGCTTAGTGCCGCCGAGTTCGTAGCGGAATTTATTGCCTAGCTGAGTAGCGACTTGCTGCGCTAACTGTAAGTCAGCATCATTAAAGCTACCACTCTTCTTATTGATCACCTGCATCACACCCATCAGCACACCGGCATTCAGGATAGGCACACAAATGATGTTGTTGGTCTTAAACTGATTACTTTTATCAAAGCGGTCATTGAAACGCAGGCGCGGATGAATGTCTGCCAGTGCCTGGGCGTTATAGGGATCATCTATGAGCAGTGGTAACTGACTGAGGCCTACGTAACCGGCAATCGATTGTGGGCTGATAGGCACCTTAATTTCTTTGGTCTCTTTACCCGTTTTAAAGCGTGCCACTAAGTCTTGATGCTGACGTCTGCGCTGAAAGATACTCATACGCTCTGCGCCAAACAAAGAGAGTATATAAGGCTCTAGTTTATGGTAAGCATCCAATAACGACGGATAGGCATCCAGCATCTGATTGATTTGAGCTAATTGTGTTTCGCTGGCCGTGTCGTTCATCATGTTTGTCATTGGTATCATAGACTTAAATTATCATCTTCCACTATAGCCGAGACCTAAACACTATGTCACTTGTTTTACCTCTTTCCTATTGATGAGGTTGGGCAACGAGTTATAGATTTTGATTACCCCTCACGCCTTATTTTCTCTAAGTTTTTTCTAACTTAATGTTGCATAAATGACCAACCTAGGTATAATGCGCGCCCACCGACCCTTATAGGGTTTGGCTTTTTGGTCATTTCAATGCCTCGGCAAAGTGACCAAAAATAGATACAGGACCCCAATTGGGGGTCAGCGATATATACATGCATCCTCCCACTGGAAATCCAGTTTGGTTGAGGATGGTTTTTTTTGTTCTTTCGATTGGAGCTTAATCGATGCCAAATCAAAGAATTCGTATTCGTTTGAAAGCGTTCGATCATAAATTGATCGATCAGTCTACGGCTGAAATCGTTGAAACAGCGAAACGTACTGGTGCTCAGGTTAGCGGTCCTATTCCTCTACCTACTCGCAAAGAACGCTATACCGTATTGATTTCTCCTCACGTGAATAAAGATGCACGTGACCAGTACGAAATCCGTACGCACAAGCGTTTGGTAGACATCATCGAACCAACTGATAAAACAGTTGATGCGTTGATGAGACTGGACTTGGCTGCCGGCGTTGATGTTCAAATCAGCCTGGGCTAACAAGAGAGGGTTTTAACAATGGCGATTGGTCTAATCGGTCGTAAAGTCGGTATGACTCGCATCTTCACTGAAGATGGCGTTTCTATTCCTGTGACTGTTATCGAAGCGACGCCTAACCGCGTTACTCAACTTCGCACTGAAGAAACCGACGGCTACACTGCAGTTCAAGTAACTGCTGGTGATAAAAAAGCAAGTCGTGTAACTAAAGCAGAAGCTGGTCACTTTGCCAAAGCTGGCGTTGAAGCTGGTCGTGGTCTTTGGGAATTCCGTGTGGAAGGTTCTGAAGGCGAAGGCATTGCAGTAGGCAGTGAAATCACTGTTGAAATTTTTGCTGACACCAAAAAAGTAGACGTAGCTGGTACTTCTAAAGGTAAAGGTTTTGCTGGTGCTATCAAGCGCTGGAACTTCCGTCACCAACGTAACTCACACGGTAACTCATTGTCTCACCGTGCACCTGGTTCAATTGGTCAAAACCAAACTCCAGGTCGCGTATTTAAAGGTAAGAAAATGGCCGGTCAATTGGGTAACGTTCAAGTGACTGTTCAATCTTTAGAAGTTGTACGTGTTGATGCTGAGAACAACCTTCTTCTGGTAAGAGGCGCTGTTCCTGGAGCAACAGGTGCTGACGTAATCGTAAAACCTGCGATTAAAGCGTAACGTCTGGGGAGTCAAGTGATGGAATTAGTATTGAAAGACGCGAAAAGCGCTCTTGAAGTTTCCGAAGCGACCTTTGGACGTGAGTTCAACGAAGCCCTGGTTCACCAGGTTGTCGTTGCCTACGGTGCAGGTGCTCGTCAAGGTACTAAAGCGCAAAAAACTCGCGCTGAAGTTAGCGGTGGTGGTAAGAAGCCATGGCGTCAAAAAGGTAGTGGTCGTGCCCGTGCTGGTACTATCCGTAGCCCAATCTGGGTTGGCGGTGGTCGTGCATTCGCTGCGAAGCCTCAAGATCACAGCCAAAAAGTTAATAAAAAGATGTACCGTGGTGCGATCAAAAGCATCCTCTCTGAGCTGGTACGTCAAGAGCGTTTGATCGTAGTTGAGAAGTTTGGTGTTGAAGCTCCTAAAACTAAAGAGCTGGTTGCTAAGCTGAACGAACTGGAATTGAACGATGTATTGATCGTAACTGCTGAAGTTGATGAGAACCTGTTCTTGTCTGCACGTAACCTGTACAAGGTTGACGTACGTGACGTAGCCGGCATCGACCCAGTAAGCCTGATTGCATTTGAGAAAGTGTTGATGACTGCTGATGCAGTTAAGCAGCTGGAGGAGGCGTTAGCATGATCAACGAAGAACGTCTACTTAAGGTGATTTTAGCACCTCATATCTCTGAGAAATCAACGTTGGCTGCTGAAAGCAACAATACAGTCGTACTGAAAGTTGCTAAAGACGCGAACAAAGCAGAGATCAAAGCGGCAGTTGAAAAACTGTTCGAAGTTGAAGTTAACTCTGTGCGCACTGTGAACGTGAAGGGTAAAACCAAGCGTCACGGTATGACTTTCGGCAAACGTAGCGATTGGAAAAAAGCTTACGTTGTGCTGAAAGAAGGCCAAGACATCGACTTTGTCGGTGGCGCTGAGTAAGAAGGGGATTAGACATGCCATTATTGAAAGCTAAACCAACTTCTGCTGGTCGTCGTCACGTTGTTCAGGTTGTTAACCCTGATTTGCATAAAGGTGCTCCTTATGCACCTCTGCTAGAGAAGAACAGCAAGAACGGTGGTCGTAACAACAATGGTCGCATCACTGTGCGTCACATTGGCGGTGGTCATAAACATCACTACCGTATTGTCGACTTCAAACGTAACAAAGACGGTATCCCAGCGAAAATTGAGCGTCTGGAATATGATCCTAACCGTTCTGCAAACATTGCTCTGGTACTGTATGCAGATGGTGAGCGTCGTTACATCCTGGCTCCTAAAGGTGCTCAGGCTGGCGATCAGATCCAATCAGGTTCTGATGCTCCAATCAAAGCAGGTAACACTTTACCAATGCGCAACATCCCAGTAGGTACAACTGTACATGCTATCGAGATGAAGCCAGGTAAAGGTGCGCAAATCGCACGTTCTGCTGGTGCATATGCACAAATTTTGGCGCGTGACGGAGCGTATATCACTCTGCGTCTGCGTTCAGGTGAAGTTCGTAAAGTATTGGCTGATTGCCGTGCCACCATTGGTGAAGTAGGCAACGCTGAGCACATGCTGCGTTCTTTGGGTAAAGCTGGTGCAACGCGCTGGCGCGGTATTCGTCCTACCGTTCGTGGTGTTGCCATGAACCCGGTTGACCACCCACACGGTGGTGGTGAAGGACGCACTTCTGGTGGCCGTCACCCAGTTACACCTTGGGGTGTTCCTACTAAAGGTAAGAAAACCCGTAGTAATAAGCGTACCGATAAGCTTATCGTACGTCGTCGTAATAAGTAATAGCGAGGATTCACCATGCCACGTTCTCTCAAGAAAGGTCCATTTATTGACCTGCACTTGTTGAAGAAGGTAGAGGCTGCAGTGGAAAAGAACGAGCGTAAACCAATCAAAACTTGGTCACGCCGTTCTATCATCATCCCAGATATGATTGGGTTGACCATTGCGGTCCATAACGGTCGTCAACATGTTCCTGTTCTAGTAACAGATGAAATGGTCGGCCACAAGTTGGGCGAATTTGCGCCAACGCGTACTTACCGCGGCCATGTCGCGGATAAGAAAGCCAAACGTTAAGGGGTAGGAAGATGGAAGCATTAGCTAAACACCGTTTCGCCCGCACTTCGGCTCAAAAAGCGCGCTTGGTTGCGGATCAAATTCGCGGTCTGCACGTAGAGAAAGCACTTGAGTTGCTGACTTTTAGCCCGAAGAAAAGTGCGGCACTGATCAAGAAAGTTCTTGAATCTGCCATTGCTAACGCAGAGCACAACGAAGGCGCAGACATCGACGAGCTGAAAGTAGCGAAAATCTACGTCGACGAAGGTCCTACCATGAAGCGTATTAAGCCTCGTGCGAAAGGCCGTGCTGACCGTATCTTTAAGCGTAGCAGTCACATCACTGTTGTTGTGGCTGATAACTAGGAGTAGATAATGGGACAGAAGGTACATCCTACAGGTATTCGCCTGGGTATCAGCAAACCATGGACTTCTACCTGGTACGCTAATACTGCAGAGTATGCAGATAACCTGTTTAACGACCATCAGGTTCGTCAATACCTGACTAAAGAGTTGAAAAACGCTTCTCTTTCTAAAATTGTTATCGAGCGTCCAGCTAAGAGCATCCGTGTAACTATTCACACTGCTCGTCCTGGTGTTGTTATCGGTAAGAAAGGTGAAGACGTTGAGAAACTGCGTAAGCACGTTTCTAAACTGGCCGGTGTGCCAGCGCAAATCAACATCGCTGAAGTTCGTAAACCTGAACTTGACGGCCAATTGGTAGCAGACAGCATCTCTAGCCAGCTAGAGCGTCGTGTAATGTTCCGTCGCGCGATGAAGCGTGCGGTACAAAACGCAATGCGTCTGGGTGCCAAAGGTATCAAAGTTGAAGTTAGCGGTCGTTTGGGCGGCGCGGAAATCGCACGTTCAGAATGGTACCGTGAAGGTCGCGTTCCACTGCACACTTTCCGTGCGGACATCGATTACGCGACATCTGAAGCTTTGACTACGTACGGTATCATCGGCGTTAAAGTTTGGATCTTCAAAGGTGAAGTCCTGGGCGGCCTACACGCTGTTCAAGAGCAACCAGCTCCAGCACCTAAGAAGAAAGGCCGTAGCGCTAAGCGAGAGGGCTAATCATGTTACAACCAAAGCGTACGAAATTTCGTAAACAGCACAAAGGTCGTAACCGTGGACTTGCGATTGCCGGCGGCAACGTAAGCTTCGGTTCGTTCGGCCTGAAAGCCATTGGCCGCGGTCGCATGACAGCGCGTCAAATCGAAGCAGCACGTCGTGCCATGACTCGTCATGTTAAGCGTCAAGGTAAAATTTGGATTCGAGTTTTCCCTGACAAGCCAATTACTGAGAAGCCTCTTGAAGTGCGTCAAGGTAAAGGTAAAGGTAACGTTGAGTACTGGGTATGCCAAATTCAGCCAGGTCGCGTACTATATGAAATGGACGGCGTTCCAGAAGCATTAGCACGTGAAGCCTTTGCATTGGCTGCGGCAAAACTGCCATTTAAGACAACCTTTGTAACTCGGACGGTGATGTAATGAAAGCGACAGAACTGAAAGAAAAAAGCGTAGAAGAACTGAATGCAGAGCTGATTAATCTGCTTCGCGAACAGTTCAACTTGCGCATGCAGCACAGCACTGGACAGCTTGAAAAAACTGACCAACTGCGCACAGTGCGTCGTAACATCGCGCGTGTTAAAACCATTCTGACTCAGAAGGCTGGTGCGTAATGACTGAACAAAATTTTCGTACAGTACAAGGTCGTGTGGTTAGCAACAAGATGGATAAAACTATCACTGTTGCAGTAGAACGTTTCGTTAAACACCCAATCTACGGGAAGTTCATCAAGCGTACTACTAAACTGCACGCTCACGACGAGCAAAACCAATGTAATGAAGGCGACGTAGTAACAGTACGTGAATGTCGTCCTCTGTCTAAGTCTAAGACTTGGACTTTGGTTGCTGTTGTAACTAAAGCGGTTGAATAAGCTGTCTTAGTTACCTAAAAAAGGCGCCCTTTGGGGCGCCTTTTTTGTTTTAGAAGATTCGGTTCAAACCATTCAGGGCCGCTACCCGGTAGGCTTCTGCCATAGTGGGATAGTTAAAAGTATTGTTGACGAAATACTCCACTGTATTACCGCCATTTTTCTGCTGCATGATGGCCTGGCCTATGTGCACGATTTCTGAAGCCCTTTCTCCAAAGCAATGTATGCCAAGTACTTCCTTCGTTTCTCGATGGAACAGGATTTTCAGGCTGCCGACCATGGTATCGGCAATTTGCGCTCTGGCCAGATGTTTGAACTGTGCTCTACCTACTTCATAGGGGACTTTAAGCTGAGTCAGTTCCTGCTCTGTCTTACCTACTGAACTGATTTCAGGAATGGTATAAATGCCCGTAGGGATATCTTCTACCAAACGCGCGTACTCTGCATCAGTGGCGCCTAAGATGGCCTTTGCTGCAAATCGCCCCTGGTTATAAGCTGCAGAGGCCAAACTCGGATACCCGATCACATCACCAACTGCATACACGTTAGGAATAGATGTCTGAAAGTGGGCGTTAACTTCCAACTGCCCTCGGGAGTCGGATTTTAATCCGATGGCTTCCAGGTTCAGCATATCTGTGTTACCCGTGCGGCCGTTGGCAAATAACAGGCAGTCAGCGCGCATTTTCTTGCCGGACTTAAGGTTAATGATCACACAGTCATCTTTACCTTCGACTGATTCATAGCTTTCGTTGTTGCGGATAACTACGCCATTGTTCCAGAAGTGGTAACTAAGGGCATCTGAGATTTCTGCGTCCAGAAATGACAGCAGTCGTTCACGCATATTAACTAAGTCTACTTTAACGCCCATCCCCCGGAATATCGAAGCATATTCACTGCCTATGACCCCTGCACCGTATATGATGATGGATTTTGGGTCATGGTCGAGGCTTAGGATGGAGTCGCTGTGGTAAATTCGAGGATGGCTAAAGTCTATATCCTTGGGTGTATAGGGGCGAGAACCCGTCGCAATTACCACTTTATCAGTGCTGATGGTATCGATAGAACCGTCTGCACGAGTGATCTTTAGATGATGCGCATCGATAAAAGCGGCTTCGCCAAAAATCAGCGTCACATTATTGCGATCATAGAAGCTTGCGCGTAAGCCTGACTGCTTGCGGATCACTCCGCTGGCATGCTTCAAAATTTCCTGGAAAGTAAGTTTAGGTAGTTGATGTCCGTCACTGAATAACGGGTTGGATCGATACTCTATTAATCGACTTACGGAGTGACGCAATGCTTTAGAAGGGATTGTGCCCCAATGAGTACAACCGCCGCCAACGGCGGAATGCTTTTCGATGACCGCAACATTCTTACCTGCTTTGGCCAACTGCATCGAAACACCTTCACCACCTGGGCCTGTGCCAATGACGACTGCGTCATACTGGTATTTGGGGCTGACAGGGGGTTTATTTTTACTGCTGTTTTTCTCAGCCATCCGGGGGCTCCGCTAATTACGCCTAAAAATCATACTCTTATGTGCAGTCTAGCGGGGTTTAAGAAAGAGGGAAAGTGGAAGTGCCTGAGAAAAAAAAGACCACCTGCAGGTGGTCTTTTGGGAATGTCTTAATGGGCGTATGCCAATTGATGAACTGCGAGCCATTTCTGACGCTGTAACGCCAGATTGTATTTCAGTTCACGATACTTGAAATCCAGCTCCAGTCTTTCATAACTGCGTTTAAGGCGTTTTTTCTTAATCTCTAGCAAACGTTTCTTCGTCGCATAGAACTCGGTCAGCTTATGCATCAGCAAGTCGTATTCATGCTGGATAGACTGCATTAAACCTTCTGCATCTGGCAACATCGCTACTTTTGCCTGCACCTTCTTTAACTGCATCTCAGCCTGGGCCTTTGCGATACGCTCTTCCGGACAGCGGCGCAAGTTACGCGTCAGTCCGACATAGGCAAGACCTCTGATTAGCCATTTGGTGGGATCGAATTGCCACCATTTCACGCCATTACGATAGTCATACTCAAAGATATGATGGAAATTATGATAACCCTCACCAAAGGTGAAAAATGCCAGAATGCCGTTGTCTCTCGCAGTGTTTTTGTCGGTGTATGGCTGACGCCCCCAGAAGTGTGCCAGAGAATTAATAAAGAACGTGACGTGATGTACTACAACCAGACGGAACACGCCGGCAAGCAGGAACATGCCCCACATATCGCCATTGAGTGCACCTAACGCAATTGGAACGCCAAAATTCATGATCAGCATGATTGCCAGGTAATGATTGTGTTGCCACATAACCACTTTATCTTTTTGCAGGTCACGGCAGTTAGAATAGTCGGCATAACGTGTTGCCTGATATTCTCTCAGCATCCAGCCAATATGGGCATACCATAAACCCTTTTTAGCCGAGTATGGATCTTTATCGTTCTCGTCGACGTGCTTATGATGGACTCGGTGATCTGACGCCCAGTGTAGAATGCTGTTTTGGATGGCCATCGCACCGCCTAAAGCCAAAATGACTTTGACTACAGGATTTGCATCGTAGGCTTTGTGGGACCAAAGGCGGTGATAACCCGCAGTAATGCTCATGCCGGTGAAGTAAATCAGAACGATCGTGGTGACGATTTCGACTGTATCGAAACCATGTGAAATGGCTTCTAGCGGCACCAGGACCAATGCTATTAGTGAAGTGATCACAAACATCAGCAGGTTGGTCATAATTAGGGCTGGTTTTTTCATGTAGTAGATAAGATTTTATAATTTCAGCTTACAAGTGTTCGCTAATTTAACGTTAGCTGTTGTCGAAGGCAAGTAATTAGCAGTACTTCGATACAGAAAAACAATAAGATTACTGATCTTCAATGGGTTTTCCTTTTATCATAGGAACCAGATTGATTCAGGTTTGCAGTGTTGTGAATAGACAAGAACAAAAGCAGAAAACCCGCCGCGCCATTATTGATGCTGCGTTTTCCTTACTGGACGAGCAGCGTAGTTTGTCGAGTATTAGCTTACGTGAAGTAGCAAGAGAAGCCGGCATCGCGCCAACGTCTTTTTATCGTCATTTTGCCGATATTGACGAGTTGGGTTTAACGCTGGTTGATGAGGCTGGCTTGGCATTGCGCCAGTTGATGCGTCAGGCGCGGCAACGGATCGCTAAAGGTGGGAGTGCTATAGTGACTTCTGTCGATACTTTTATGGAATTTATTCTGGCAAACAGCAACGTGTTCAGATTGCTGTTGCGAGAGCATACCGGTACTTCATTGGCATTTCGTGCTGCAGTTCAGCGCGAAATACAACATTTCATTATTGAATTGACGGACTACACCATAGCAACAACAAAACTGCCGCATGAATATGCCAATTTGCAGGCAGAAGCTATGGTGAAAATGGTATTTAGTGCAGGTGCAGAAGCTTTGGACGGCAATGTTCAGCAGCAACGGCAATTAGCTGAGCGAGTTAAAATCCAGTTGCGCTTTATTGCGAATGGAGCTCTGTTCACAGCACGCAAAGCAGGGCAGGCGAATTAACGCCTGCTCAGGAATACACCGCATTCCGCGTGATGTGTGTAAGGGAATTGGTCAAATAAGGCAAAACGTTTAATTTCATGGGTCTTATTCAGCACATCCAGATTTGCTTTAAGGGTTTCGGGATTGCATGAGATGTAAACTATGTCTTTATATGCCTGTACCATTTCTAACGTTGCATCGTCTAATCCGGCTCTTGGAGGATCAACTAATACGGTGTTACACTGATATTGCTGTACGTCAATTCCTTTTAGGCGTTTGGTCTGAAGTTTACCCGCCATCGCTTCAACGAATTCTTCGCTAGACATTCTTAAGATCAGAACATTGTCTATATTGTTGGCGGCGATATTATCCTGAGCGGCCGCTACGGATACTTTTGATATTTCGGTAGCCAGAACGTATTTAAAGTTTTGTGCCATTGGCAGACTAAAGTTACCCAGGCCACAGTACAGTTCCAATAAATTACCTTTACTGTGTTGCGTGGCATCAAGAGCCCACTCAATCATTTTGCTATTCACGCCGGCATTGGGCTGAGTAAAGCTATTTTCAGTCTGTTTGAAGATATAGTTGTTATTATTAACGGGTAGGGATTCAGTCACGAAATCCTTGTCTAGGATAATTTTTTGCTTTCTGGCACGACCAATAATGTCGATTTTAAAGTCCTGGCGTAAGGTCGTGAGAATAGCTCTCATCGCGTCAAGCCAATGTGCGTCTAATTGTCTGTGATATACGAGCGATACCACAATTTCATTGCTCAATGTACTCAGGTAGTCGATCTGAAAAAGCTTACGTCTCGCTGCATCATGTTGCTTTAATAGCGGGATAAGTTGCGCCATAACCTGATTGATCAATTCAGACGCAGGAGGAAAGTGGTCGACACGATACTTTTCTTTAGTCTCTTGATCGAACATGATGTGGTAAAGCTCGTCTCCATCATGCCAGACACGAAACTCGGCACGCATACGATAATGCAAAGGAGCAGAGGTGAATACTTCCATTTCAGGCACATCAAAGTCAGCGAAAGTGGCTTTAAGCGCGTTGACCTTCTCGTCCAACTGAACAGGGTATAAATCTGGATGGATGTCGATAGGGCGCATATTTGACTCCTGTTATGGCTGAAAAGTGGCAAAAGCGGGGGATTGTAAGTGTTTTATCGTAATGCGCAATAGCATCCTAAGATCCCCTCGTTGCCCTGATACTTGATTATGTAAAAAGATTAAATTTTGTGCGCCGAATGCCGATATACTTGATGAGGGTATGAGGGGTATTCATTATGAATATAGGTGAATTAAAAGCAGCTGGAAATGAGCAGGTTCGTTCGCCTGCAGCAGACAAACAAGCCATGCGCCAGCAAATGCGTCAATCGATGCGTGACTGGGCGATGGAACAAGTACAGCTGAATCGTGAGAATCAGGCTGCTAACCTACAGGACAAGTTAACTTCCCAAACCAAAGTCGGAGCAAAGGTGTATGCCAATGCGATGAGTTTGTCTGTGTCCGTTGGCGATCAATCTTTTCCCGTTAAAGATAAATATGACGCAGCCAAACTGCAGGAGAAGAATGAGAGCCTGTTTGATTTTGAGGAAGTCGCAGGTAACGTTCTTAAGTTTGTTGGTGGTCATATTAAACATGCTTTGGCCAAAGGCGCTGACGAATCAACCTTAAAAGGCTTATTTGAACAAGCGCGTAGTGGTGTGCTGAAAGGCGTAAAAATGGCCGAGGAAGATCTTGCCGGCTTTATGTCAGATGATATTGAGCAGGGTATCACTAAAAGCCAGAAGCTTATCGAAGATGGTTTACAAGCCTTGTACGACAGTATATTTGGTGAGACTGATAGTGAGCAGGAACAACAGGATAGTGTTGAGGGGGTGCTGCTTGCGCAAAGTATTGAATATAGCAGTGTTCAAAGTGGAGAGTTATCTGTAACGACAGCGGATGGCGATAAGGTAACGTTGCGCTTTGAAGATTTAAAAGCATTCCAGTTAAATCAGCAGGCAATGCTGCTTGCATTGAATGATAAAGACGCTGCAGAGTCAGAACAGTCTGATGCAGATGAGAATAATTCAGAACAAAATGAAACGGCGACATCTAGTGCCAATGCTACATCTGATAGCGAAACTGAATCAACAGAGGCGGCAGATGACAGCGATGCTGATTTAAAGAATGTGGGGGGGGCGGTGTCATCTCAGTACGCCTGGTTTGAACAACAAGGAATTAGTTTCTCTTTGCAGGGCGAACTTGATGAGGGTGAGTTAACTGCATTGGCGGATTTGGTTGGAAAAGCTCAGGATCTTGCTAATACCTTTTTCTATGAAGATCCAGAACAGGCCTTTAATAAAGCACTGGATCTTGGATTTGATGAATCGGAATTAACAGGATTTGCCCTTCAGTTAAATAAACAAGAGAGTATTAAGGTTGTTCAAGCCTACGGTAACGTATCTCACTATAGTGAGGATGACACTAATACGAGTTCAGCGACGCAAAGTGCTAAGCCCGTAGCGGATTACCTTGAAAAGATGCTGGCAGTGTTTGAGCAATCTCAAAATCAACTGGCGTCGGATGGAGATTATGAAACGTTGGTGAACGGATTGATTAATCAAATGCAAGATGTGCATACACCTGATTTGATTAATGCAATTAACCGATTCCATCAGTTTAATCATCGGCTTTACGATGCGTTGCCTGATGGTGTGAAATCAACGAGTTAGACTAGACATCTATCATAAATAGTAAAAAGCCCACCATTTGGTGGGCTTTTTTGTTTTGCCTTATGCCGTTTTCTCTTTTGCGAGTCGAACTTTCAAGTTTCGTTCCTGGAAGTCCTTATCATTAAGAGCTGCAATTGCCTTCTCAGCTTTCGCACTTTCGATTTCAACAAAACCGAAGCCCTTGCGCTTACCTGTACGTCTGTCTTTCATGAGACGAACAGACAGTACCTTACCGTGGCTCTCGAAGTGCTCTTTTACAGCTTGTTCATTTGCTCGGTATGGCAGGTTACCTACATATAATGTAGTAGTTTCAACGTCACCTGCATATTCCTCTGAATCTTCATCTTCTGAATAGCTTGCATTACTGCCTACAACGGAAGTGATTAGCGCGGAAACAAATGCGGCTGCAGCGGAAACAATAGCAGCAGATTGCGGGTCGATGTTGATGATAAGAACATAAGTGGCAATAGCCACGATAATCGCAAGAACAACTTGCAGTAGAGTAGGAGCTTTCATGTAGTTACCTAAAAGATTGAATTATTAGTGTTATTAGTAAAAGGCTTCACTATGTTAACCATTAAACAGTATTTCGCCAACCTGTCTATGGATTATGCAAAAATAATTGGCGCTGGTAACTATATTCTGCCAAAAAACCTTATTTCGTTCATTAAAGCAGCAGTCAGAAAGGATTTTGAAATAAGGTGTTGACGGTGTTTAGGATGCGTGTAGAATGCGCCGCACTTCCGGGGGATACCCCGCAGGGAATCAAAGACCAACGGGTTACGGTTCGCTGAGTAAGAACTCTGCGGAGGCTTACGGGAAGCGGGATAGAGCGAGATTAAGTAGAAAGAAATTTTGAAAAAATCGCTTGA
>LXWE01000139.1 GCA_001660395.1 Alteromonadaceae bacterium XY-R5 | reverse complement strand
GAACAATCCACAGCCCGACCTTATTTTTCTGGACATCCAATTATCCGATGGTTTGTCTTTTGAAATTTTTGATGTGGTGGATGTGAAAAGCGCCATCATTTTCACCACTGCTTTTGATGAATATGCACTCCAGGCATTCAAGTTGAACAGCATTGATTATCTCCTTAAACCCATCGATGATGAGGACCTGGAAAAGGCCGTGAAAAAGTATCGAAATTTTAAGCCGGAAAGCGGGAAGATTTCCGTCGATTTCAACGACATAAAAAAGCTCTTGGTCGACCCTTTGGAACGAGAATATAAAAAACGATTTACGGTAAAGGTCGGACAGCATTTGAAAATTATAAATGCCGATGAGGTGGAATGTTTTTATTCAGAGAACAAGGGTACCTACGCTGCAACTTCGGATGGAAGAAATTATCTTTTGGATACCACCTTGGAACAGTTGGATGAGGAATTGTCCCCCAAAGTATTTTTTCGGGTGAGCCGGAAATTTTATGTGAACGTA
>LXWE01000138.1 GCA_001660395.1 Alteromonadaceae bacterium XY-R5 | reverse complement strand
TTTGAATCATCAATCAAAAAATCATCAGTCAAGACCATGAAAGGGGCGTTGAAAGTTTTTGCTAATTTTAGCCGTCATACGCCCTTTTTTGTTCTGTTTAATGAAGTGTAAACCCAGTGGGAAATGGAGAAAACCACCAAATATATTGGCAGACTGTTATCCATTGCTATCATTATAGCGTTGGTGCTGGCCATTATATTCATAGGATTGGAGGCGCTTTCTGGAAGAAAAGTGAGCTTTGATTCCGGTTTGATGCGCGAAGTAGGATACTATATTTTTTACTCTATTGTACTGACTTTCCTCAACAGTTTTTATTGGGATTACATCAACCATAAGGTCAAGTGGGAACGGTATGCCAAGTATCGTTTGATTTTGAGTGGTCTCGGGCGAATCCTGATTACGATGGCCGGCATTCTATGGATTCGGATGGTTCTGGGCATGGGCTTTGAGGGGAAAGATTGGGAAACCTTTGTGGCAGGGGAAGAACCGGCATTTTACATTGTGG
>LXWE01000137.1 GCA_001660395.1 Alteromonadaceae bacterium XY-R5 | reverse complement strand
TTTGACAACGATGGAGACCTCGATTATTTTGTCGGGAATCTGGGAGGCAACAACAAGTTTCACCCTACCGTAGAAAGACCACTGTATATCTTCGGAAACAATTTTGACGACAATGACACCTATGATATGGTGCTCAGTAAAAATTACCACGGCATTTTAGTCCCCGTTCGCGGCAAAGAGTGTTCCACAGATCAAAATGCGTTTGTAAGTGAACGAATTAAAACCTACAGGGAGTTTGCCAATGCGTCCTTGGAGGACATTTATGGATCGGATGAACTTGCCCAATCCTATAAAAAGGAAGTTTATGAGTTTGAATCGGTATATCTGGAAAATACCGGAGATGGAAATTTCAAGGTCAAGCACCTCCCTGCCATCGCACAATTGGGACCAACCCTGTCCTTTCAATTTGTGGATGTGAACAATGACGGACTTTTGGATGTTGTGGGAGCAGGAGGAATTTATGAAGCCGAAGTGGAAACGGTCCGTTATGATGCCAATGTTGGGT
>LXWE01000136.1 GCA_001660395.1 Alteromonadaceae bacterium XY-R5 | reverse complement strand
AAGTTCCCTGACCTCAACCATGCAATCAAGCGCGACCCGCGGACCGGCCTGCGAAATTCCGAAAGCAACTGGGACTTCTGGACGCAACTACCGGAGGCTTTGCACCAGGTCACAATCGTGATGAGCGACCGCGGTATTCCGCGCTCGTACCGCCACATGCATGGCTTTGGTAGCCATACGTTCAGCCTCATCAATGCGAGCAACGAACGGTTCTGGGTGAAGTTCCATATGCGCAGCGAGCAGGGAATCGAAAACCTGACCGACGAGGAAGCTACGCGGATCATGGGTTCCGACCGCGAAAGTCACCACCGCGACCTCTACGAGAGCATCGAGGCGAGACAGTTTCCGAGGTGGAACCTGTACTTCCAGGTAATGCCGGAGAGTGAGGCTTCCGCGTACAAGGTGAATCCGTTCGACCTGACGAAGGTCTGGTCGAAGAAGGACTACCCACTTATCGAGGTAGGGTACTTCGAATTGAACCGTAACGCGGAGAACTGGTTCGCAG
>LXWE01000135.1 GCA_001660395.1 Alteromonadaceae bacterium XY-R5 | reverse complement strand
TTCAATTCTTTGTAATAGGTATAGTCCGAAGAACAAGCAATTTTATTGCAGGTTACCACCGAAATACTGTTTTTAAGGTAATTGGGGTAACTCTTTGATACTTCTGCACTGGCTGTATTGTCCACAAAAACACTATTACGATAGTTTAGCGATTTTATTCGATTAAAAAAGGCTTGTTTATCGGCTTTTTCACCATTGTCCAAAACGGTTTCCCAATCTTTCAAGGGAATGCCGTTTTCATCAAACGCCATGGTTCTGGAATTACTGATGCCAATGACCCGAACATTCAGTTTCAACCCGTCCTTCAAATAATTTTTCTGTTGGCGAATCTGGTCGAGGAATTTGGAACCGACATTCCCTACGCCCATGACAAAAAGATTGAGCTGCTTGATGTTTTCCTCAAAAAAGGTCTCATGCAGTGAGTTGAGCGCTTTTTTTACGTCATCTTTTTTGATGACCGCTGAAATGTTTCGCTCTGAAGCACCTTGCGCAATGGCACGAATGT
>LXWE01000134.1 GCA_001660395.1 Alteromonadaceae bacterium XY-R5 | reverse complement strand
CCCCAAGAACGGGGAAAACCCAAGTGTGTTTCAACTACCACACCTTTATTTTCGGATAGAAAATCCGGATTATTCTTTTGGGCTTCTGAGAGAATTTTAATCAAGGTTTGGGCGGTGGATTCATCCGAGGTGGTTACAATTTTGAAATCTTCCGGTTCAATTTCAGCTTGAAACCAGATTTTCTTCCGCTCATCAAAACTCGTCCAGTGTAAGATATCTGAATCAGAATCAACAACGTTTAACGACTGACCATATTTGGTAGGAACAGCAAGGCTAAGTGCACCGTCCAAAATGGCATACTCTCCCGAGAGTAACAGTTTTCCGTTGCTGTAAAACTCCTTTTGCATTATTGTGATTGAATCTTTTCCAAGGCTTCCTTTACCGAAGCATTGGTCACAACCTGGTGCTTAAAATGCTCCACCAATTGCTGTTTTTCCTTTTCGGTGGCACCGAGTTGATTGAGCATGTTCAGCAAATGCATTTTCATATGTCCTTTTTGGATTCC
>LXWE01000133.1 GCA_001660395.1 Alteromonadaceae bacterium XY-R5 | reverse complement strand
CCATCTTCATCCTTCACAATGTCCTTTCCATCAAGGATGCCATAGTAGGCCTTATTGAAGGTGTAGGAAAGTTTGCTGTTTCCCCAGGATTTGTTGACGCCGGCGAATCCCTTCGCGCCATATTCCAATAATCGGGTGTTGGGAACACGAAAATCAAAGCCATCGTAAAAATAATCGGAAAGTAGTTTGCCCAAGGCTCGAATGCCCCAGTTAAAGTCTTCTTTGGAACTTTTGATGCTGGCCTCGGCGCGTCCACCGCGGTTGTTGGAATAGGCCATAGCCTCCACATCTGCTTTTGTGGTGCCCACTTCGGCAGGTTTTTCCTCCACAAATCGGACAATGCCACCCATGGCCTCTGGGCCATAAAGCAGCGAGGATGGACCCTTGATGATTTCAATGTGGTCCATCCCCAGTTCGTTGATTCCAATGCCATGCTCGTCGTCCCATTGTTGGGTCTCAAAGCGAATTCCATCTACAATGGTCAATACGCGGTTACTCGAAAGCCC
>LXWE01000132.1 GCA_001660395.1 Alteromonadaceae bacterium XY-R5 | reverse complement strand
CATAGAAAAGTTGGAAGAGAAATTTGCCCTTGCCGCAAAAGATGTTTCGGCCAATTATTCTTTCCTTTTTGGAGGAACCAACGACAATTTGGAAGAGCTGAAGCGGTTGGACAAAAATGCCTGCTCTGGGGTAAAACTGTTCTTGGGCTCCTCCACTGGAAATATGTTGGTGGATGATGAAGCCGTTCTGGAGAAAATTTTCAGCAACACGGAAATGGTGATTTCGGCCCATTGCGAGGATGAGGGAACCATTCGGGCCAATATGGCCAAATACCAAGAAATGTATGGGGATGACATTCCCATTGCCCTTCACCCCATCATCAGAAGTGCGGAGGCTTGTTACCTTTCGTCTTCCAAAGCCATTGCATTGGCCAAGAGAACTGGAGCCAGATTGCATGTGTTCCATGTATCCACAGGAATTGAGACCGATTTGTTCACCAATAAAATTCCGTTGGAAGAAAAGAAAATCACAGCTGAGGTTTGTATTCATCATTTGTGGTTTTCGG
>LXWE01000131.1 GCA_001660395.1 Alteromonadaceae bacterium XY-R5 | reverse complement strand
AGCGATTATTTTTTTGTCAGAACATAATGAATGAAAGTAAAAAGCACTGCCAACAATCCATTGACAGTGCTTAATCTTATAAAAAACATTATTAATCCTAAGCTTCCTTGATCACCAAGGCCACATTCACTTTTATATCATTGTCCACCTTGATCATGCCCAACGCTTTTTTAGGGGGCTCCAAGCCAAAATCACTTAACCGAAGTTCCAAAGTACCGTTCACACAAATGTTCTTTTGATCATCACATTTTAGATTGGCTTCATACCTTCGGGTGACCCCTGCGATGATGATTTCCATTCCCACCACAATCTCTTTGGATTCCGGTTTTGGCGGTTCAACATATAAAAGTCGTAATTCCACTTGGGGATGTGATTCAGTTTTGAGCAACTCCCTAAAATCCTTGTTGATCATTTTCCCACCACAATCAAAACAATCGTTGGCCAACTCCAATTTGGCGTTCTGAAAAAGGATACGGTTGTCCCGCTCATCGTACACCATTCGGATGG
>LXWE01000130.1 GCA_001660395.1 Alteromonadaceae bacterium XY-R5 | reverse complement strand
AAGATGGTGCATATGTATGGATCTCAATTTGTGGCAAAGTATCAACGCCAAGGCTACAACAGTATTCAGAGATGGTATAAAAATGTAAGCTTATTGCTAATTTTACCACATATTACCACTACACTGTCTGATATACTCTATAGGTTGATGTGTCACGACAAGACATACTTCTCTTTGTGATCAATGATGGAGGATACCATTGGACTCTTCTAGTAAAGAGCAATGAAGAAGTAATTTTGTAACAAAATTACAGCTTTTAATACTAATAATGTAGATAATTGACATGAAAAAGAAGCATATTGAGTATTACGACTCATACCAAAAGAGTGGTAAAAGTTACCTTCGGTTGGCTGTGTAAGTCTTGTATTTCATTGGTGCTAAAGTGCAAGCTATAGATACATAATATAGGTCCTACTTGGACTCACATTTTTCTCGATTGAAGCATGTTCCAATTGATTGGAAGCAATGGACATATGCCGATATTAAGGTAGGTATGCTGCTCATACTA
>LXWE01000013.1 GCA_001660395.1 Alteromonadaceae bacterium XY-R5 | reverse complement strand
TGGTTGCTCAATCTGTAGCAATATACAATGGCAGGCGGCCACATCTGGCCTTAAAATACAAAACGCCCGATGAGATACATCAGGCGTTTTAACTGAAATAAGTGTCAACCTATTTCAGGACTAGTCATGCTAGTTAAGGATTAACGCCCCTGATCAGCCAGGAAACGTTCAAGGTCAACTCCTGTCAATTTCTTAATTTGATAGAAGATGTACCACAAGGCACCAATCAACATGACCATACTAGGGATGACGATAACGGGATAGCTCAGAGCCGTCATACGTCCCAGCTCTTCTGTATAGGCTGTAGTGCCGGGTTCACTGACCAAAATCACTTTGGCTAAAATGTAATTAAGGGCTGAGGACAGGAAAAACGATCCGGCAACAATGTAAGAACTAAATGAGAGTTTTTTCTCAAACTCGCTAGTCTTATTTTTTTCCGTCAGAATTGTTCGAAGTTCTGTCCAATTAATGATTTGGTCATTTAGGATCATCATTTTCACCAGCGGTTTACTGGTACGCTGACTAATCAGCACAGCCAGACCGATGAGCCCAGGAATCGTGGCTTCTTTTATTGCGATGTATTCAGCGGGTAATTTTAGCAGGCTGATACCACCAGTTAGGATGACACTGATAATACCCAGAATAGAAAAGCCGTTTATCTTTCCTGACTGTTTGAGATCCCATAGGCCATAGGCAAGGGGAAATACCAGTGCCGCGACAATGCTCCAGGCTGGGCCGAGACGATCGTCACCGCTTAGGTTCGTTAAGATCAATACCGGAACAATGATATTGAAAATCAGGTTTCCAAAAAATCCGTTTTGTTGTGGCTTTTGCGTAGCCTCAACCTGAGAAGATAAATTATCAGACATATATACACCTCTGCGCTTCTGGGCAGTATAAGGTTTTTTCACTTATCTACCAGCGCAAATCCTGATTGAAATGATAAGGCTATGATTTTTCGATTCTTGTAAATAGCCAGGCTGTTACCAGTCCGGCAATCAAACCAAATAAGTGTGATTCCCACGACACGTAACTACGGGTGGGCAGAACGCCCCAAATCAAACCGCCGTAAAACAGCGCTACACCTATGGCAATTAAAATCAGTTTTAGTTGCCTGCTCAGGAAACCAGCCAGTACCAGGTATCCCAGATAACAATAAATTAATCCACTTGCTCCGATATGCATGGCTGGACGGGCAAACAGCCAGACCAGTAATCCAGTAAGAAAAATGCCGATAAATGATACAAGCAGATAGCGCTTCAACCCATGCTGGAGGACCAGAAAACTCAATATTCCCATGGGTAATATGTTTGATATGAAGTGGCTCAGGCTACCGTGTAAAAAAGGACTAAAGAATATGTTTGGCAGCGCCGGTAAATAGCGCGGAATAATGCCAAATTGATTCAGACGGTACCCGCTAAACAGATTGAAAATTTCCAGTAGTGACATCAACACTAAAGGTATTGCTACTATTTGTAGCTGGTGGCGAAGGGAAAGAGCGGGCGACAAACGACGAGTCATAGCGCACCTTTTATTAGGTCAACTTGGGAGTAAAGTGTGTCACAGGCGCTAATGTCCTGTTGTGTGAAATTGTCACAAAATAATATGAGGTAAATAGCGCGATAAATCCTGCGTGATGGGAGAGATGTCCTCTCTTACTGAAATACCGGCAGGCTCATTTCCTACCAACCACGAGCCAATTAACGTATGGTTGTTGCCGTATCTCGGCAAGGCATGCCAGGCCTGATAAATAAACCCCTCATCCCCGTAAGGACCATCCACTGATACGGTTGTGTTGCCATTTTCCACTACGCTGATATTGGCACCCTCGCGGGAAAACAAAGGTTTCTTTACCCACTTACCCTGGTCTGTGTTTCCGGCATCGAAATAGGCCGGTAGCAAATTTGGATGTTTAGGGAACATCTGCCAAAGCAAAGGCAATAGGGCTTTGTTGGATAAAATGCTCTTCCAGATGGGTTCTAGCCAGGCAACATCTGCATTCGCAATGTGTTCACCAAATGTTTCACGTTGCATAAACTCCCATGGATAGAGTTTAAACATGGCTTCAATGGCAGTGTCGTCCAGGTCGGTAAAGGCGCCAGTATCGGCCAGACCGATATCTTCGATAAACACAAAGGATTCGTTAAGACCCGCTGCTCTGGCGCAGTCTTGTAAATATTGCACTGTGCCCCTGTCTTCATCACTGTCCTGACAGCAGGAAAAATGCAGCTGGTTAAAACCATAGTGTTGCTGGATATGGTGGAGACGAGCTATCAGCTTTTCCTGTAGCGAATTGAACTGATCCGCATTACGGCTGATTTGAGCGGTATTTACCTTGTCTTCCAGCCACAGCCATTGCCAAAACGCGCTTTCATATAAAGATGTCGGAGTATCGGCATTGTTCTCCAGCAGCTTTGCTGGCCCTCGGCCCGAGTAAACTAAATCGAAACGGGAATACAGGGATGGATCCTGCCGTTGCCAGGATTCAGATATTTGTTGCCAAAATAACGATGGGATTTGAAATTTTTCAAGCCAGTATTCTGAGTTGGCGACCTTGTCGACCGCCGCCAGACACATCTGCTGTAATTCAGCAGTTGGGTCTTCTAAATCCTGTTCGATTTGTTTCAGACTGAATTGGTAGTAGGCCGATTCATCCCAGTAGGGTTGTCCATACATAGTATGGAATTTAAAGCCGAATTCTTCGGCTTTACGCTGCCAGTTTGCGCGAGGTGCACTATCAAGACGAAACATGCCGTAGCCTTAGCCTCCCCAGCTACTTTTTCCGCTGCTACCCCAGCTGGATTTTGCTCTGACAGTCGAGCCAAATCCACCGCGACTCATCGTGCGGTTAACCGTTGGTTTTGGCTTGAAGGCATCCTGGTCGACCTTGAGATTTCGCTTGCGCATATCCCCATAGTCATAGCCATCTGCCGTCATCCAGCGGTAACGATAGGGTGAATAAGGCGAATATGACGTATACATGGGCTGACTGTAACCCGGATTCATCAGGTTACTTAGCATGTAACCCGCCATAAAAGGCATAAAGAATGAACCACCAGATGATTGTTGGACTGGATTACACTGGTTGTAACCAAATTCTTCTTCACAGGCTGCCTGGGTACTGTATTTAGGCCCGGTGCGTTTGGCTTCTTCTAATGCGGCTTCATAGGCCGCCTGACATTGCTGCACTAAATCCGGATTGTTGCGGGTGCACTCATCGATAGAAGTGTACACAGTAGCATCCTGACGATCGCCACAACCACTTAGCATCACAGATGCGACCCCTACAGTGAGGGGCGCCAGCATAAAATGTTTACGAAACAGGTTTGCTTGTAGGTTATCGGTACGTTTTTGCTTGGCCATGGTAGCTCCTTACCAGGTCATGCAGGCAGCATTTAACAGGCCTACGGATACCGACATCGCGGCAAGCATGGTGCCTGCGGCCACTTCGTTATTATTAATACGCTCGGCAATTTGCGGCAAAAAGGTAAAACGTAACAGCAGGAACGCCAAAGATTGGGCAATAATCGCAATCACGCCCCATGCAATAAAATCAATGATGGCAACAGAATTACTGGCCGCACTGCCTAATGCCAGGCTAAAGCCTATCATAGCACCGGCAAAGCCAATGGCAGCTGCTACATTTTTTTCTTCTTTGACCAGCTTCCATTCGTCGTGAGGGGTGACCCAGGCGTATACCACCTTAAACACAAACAACAATACGATTGAAATCGCAAAATAGAGTAAAAAGCTGCCAAGGCCAGCCAAATACGTCATCAGAGCTTCCATATTCATTCCTTAATTAGGGGAGGTTAACCGTTAATTTTGAGTTCGGCAGGTGAAAGATTAAAACCGCTACTTCTTACCAGACAACGATCGGGCTGATTGTTCACAATTTTTTCTTCTGCACTGACTAAAAGGGCTTCGAAGCGTCCGTCAGCAATGGGGCGCTCGTACAACATCACAAACTGATCGGTTTCGCTGATGTCACCATCCAGCTCCCAGGTCTTTTCCGTCATGGCCACTGGAGGGGATGTTTCACCTAGGGCGTTCCAGACTCGCTGATACAGATGTTCGTCTAGTGGGTAATTGGGTTTGGATATATCTGACTCTATCAGTGATTTCCATTGCACTTCACTGCCAACTGTTGTGGTGTCATAGAAGTACCAAAGTTTTACATCGGTAATGTGTTCTGGGCCGTCACCACCGTCCAGTACCACCTGCAAAAAGGCATCATCATCGGTATAAAATCGCAAGATTTTGCCACCTGTATCTAACCTGACTTCTCCGACAGCCTGGATCATGTGCTGGCTTGCGGCACCTTCGATTAGTAGTTCAGGCTCAATCAGGCGTAAATGCAGCGGATCGATTTCAAATGAACCGCCTAAGTACAAACCAATGATTTCTGGAGCGTTGTCTTTTTTCTCTTCGGGTTTTGATTTAAACCAGTTAAACATCTGAAGGTTCTCCAAACTGTTGCCAGTCAAACTTATGGATACGTTCATCGGCGATATAAAAGACCTTATCCCCGCCATGCAGCTGTTCATCAAGTTTTGGGTTTAAAATCATGTCGCGAATAATGTTTTGACGGGCATAGCCAATAAATATGGCGTTATAACGACGCTTGAAATGCACAAAAATCTGTTCAACCGTTAACGTATCAATGCTCTGAGGAATGGCGATGGAGTATTGGGCCTGGCCATCATCAACACTTAACAGATCATGGGCTAATACACTGGAACCAGGGTCGAAGGCCGATTTTGCCAGCATTTCGACGGCTACACTGGGTGTGCATTCCACATTCGGGCAGTGGCGCTGTAAAATTTCGACCAGAGAATCATCGGTAAAATAGGCCACAAGATGCGCTTTAGGGGCGCGATGACTGCAGTAAAGTGCGGTGGTCATGGTGATATCATCTTGCGGGTTATCAATTAAGATCACGCCGGCCTGGCTAATACAGGCTTTATCCATGTATTCATCTTTATTAAATGAATTAACTTTAATAAATTCGATTTTTCCCGGCATAGGATTTTCTACCGGGGCATCTTTTACACAGAGTAATATTTCAGGATTGTCTGGGTGACTTTGGCTCTCACGCAGCAATAGCTTGAGCAATTGCATTGTGCGGTTGCCGTTCCAGCCAACGACCAGTATATGGTTGCGTAATTCCACGTTCTTCATTCCTCGAATGCCTTTTTGCCACTGTACAGAGATAAAGGCGGCGATGCGTCCAATCACCAGGGCGAAAATACTCAATCCCAGGGGCACGACAAATAACGCCACGACATATTTCCCGCCCAGGGTTTGCGGTGAATAATCGCCGTAACCCACGGTAGAACCTGTGATTACCAGCCAATACAGAAAATCATGCGGGCGGGTTAATTCGGTTTCGCCGCTGAGAGTGAGCAATAACCAGCTACACAGGGCATAAAAAGCAAGCGCCAGTACAATACTGTACCAGCGCATCTTTATAAAATGTTGAACTAAAAGGCGTTTGATCGTCCTGAACATGCTATCCCAAGTATGCGGTGTTAGCTGCCCAGTATACGCGCCAGTTCATCATCAGCGGAAGACTTACCGCCTTTAATCCCGGCTTCGGCCAAACGTTTTTCCAGTTCATCCGTCGATTCTTCACTTGCCAGTTCTTCAGCCGCCTGTAATTCGGCCTGACGCAGGGTTTGCTTTTCTTTGATTCGGGCAAGGGATTCAGTTGCAGTTTTCATCTTACTGTTGGCACCCATGTGCTGAGATGAAACGGCAACCTGGGCTTTTTGCACAGATTCCGTCGCCTTTACCATATCAACCTGCTGTTCCAAACGACGCAGATTACCTTTGGCCTGCTGAATATTCTGAGCCAGCTGCTTTTCTGACTGCTGGAATTGCTCCAGATAGCTTTGCTCGGCATCCAGCTGTTCTTTTAGCTCAACCACTTTTTTGGCGCAGTCCAGGGCCAGCTGACGATCTGAATCAGCCGCTTTGCGGGCATGATTCTCATATTCGCTGACAGAGGCTTTCAAGCCATCTACCTTTTGCTGTGCCAATTTGCACTTGGCCAGAATTTGCGTGCGGGCATGATCCGATTTACGCAGTTCTTCTTTGGCTTCACGAATTTCCTGTTCCAGGATACGAATGGCCTGACTGTCGGCAACGGCTTGCGCAGCTTCAGTGGCACCACCTTTAATTGCTGTTACCAGCTTTCTCCAAACAGACATAGTCTTCTCCTCGTTATTTCAAATGTTCCTGATACGCGTCTAAAAATGACTCAACGTTCTGGAACAGGGTTTCGACTTCAATCACGATACTTTCTGCTTTCGATTGCGAACTTAGCGCTCCAAAAGCGGTGTAATACTCTTTGCCTGATACCTGTGAGATACCGACTGTGGTAAGAGGGAAAATCATATGGGTTTTCAGTATTTCCTCGTTTAATGCTGCTTTATCTTTTACTTCAGCAGAGGAAAACAATAATGACTCAACTAAAATTTGTTCGCCGCTGATGGCAAGCCAGGCATCAAGGCCGTTGCTGTTGGCAATCAGTAAACAGCCTTCTTCACGGGTCACTACCCAGTCATCCTTTGCACTCATCAGGGTCTCAAGTTGATCAAGATCCCAGCTCATGTTGCATCTCCTGTTGATGATGTGACGTATTATTAATGCGTACGTCTTGCTTAATTGCCTCGTCAGTGTAGTCAAAATGTTTTTTGTTAGTCAAACAAAAAATTGTTTATTTGGGTCTTATAATGTATTTTTGTAAAAAATAAATCACAAAATGGTGTTTTTATGGGGTTGGATGAATCAGCGGTCTGGCGTCAGGCTGTACAGAGGATACTCAAAGCCGAAATGTCACGCCGGGGCGTGCGCTATCAGGAGTTGAGTGAACGTCTGGGGCAGTTAGGTATACAGCAAAGCGCGGATAACCTCAGAAATAAAGTCAATAAAGGCATTCTGGGTGCGGATTTGTTGTTACAAATTATGTTTGTGTTGAACATGCGTAAGATTGATCGGGATGATCTGTTAGATATTTTTCAGGATTTAGGTATTCAGGCGGATTAAAAATAGCTCAATGTGCTGTGGAAAAGGTATAAAAAAACCCGGTTGAGGAAACCGGGTCTATAAAAACAGTTTGGGAGAAACGTCAAAATCTAAACTGTTAGTCCGCAGTCTAAAGAGTCAGGGGCTGGTTGCAAGTGATGAGGGGTATTGTAACCTATGTTTAGGTATTTTATAAAATACTTAAACTTGTACGGTATCTTTGCAAGCTTTCATGAATAAGCTGGTATCCCAGGCTCGGTTTCCCGCCCAGACTAGGGTAAACTTAGGGGTTATTGTTAATGCCTGTCTGAAGGCCCGGCCGGTTAAGCCGTGTCGTTTTCATCAACGGTTGTAAGAATGAAGTTATCCGATTTCCACTTTGAATTGCCAGAATCATTGATTGCCCGCTATCCCAAACAACAGCGAACAGATAGTCGTTTACTGCATTTGCAGGGGAATGATGGCTCGCTGGCGCATAAGCAGTTTCCCGATATCCTGGCGCTTTTAAACGAAGGTGACCTGTTGGTGTTTAACAACACTCGCGTCATTCCTGCACGTTTGTTGGGACAAAAAGCATCGGGCGGCAAAGTCGAAGTGCTGGTGGAGCGGATTCTGGACGAACATCGTGTACTGGCCCATGTACGTGCCAGCAAAGCGCCAAAACCAGGTACCAGGTTATTGCTGGAAAATGCAGTGGAAGCTGAAATGCTTGAGCGTCATGATGCTTTGTTTGAGCTGAAGTTCTTAGGCGATAAAACTGTGCTTGAGCAATTAGAAGCGCACGGCCATATGCCCTTGCCACCTTATATTGATCGCCCGGACGAAAGCAGCGACCGGGAGCGCTATCAAACGGTGTATAATGAAAAGCCGGGCGCAGTGGCTGCGCCGACCGCCGGTTTGCATTTCGACGAAGAATTGTTAGCGCAATTACGCGATAAAGGTGTGCGCACAGAATTTGTGACCCTGCACGTGGGCGCAGGTACTTTCCAGCCAGTGCGAGTCGATAACATTCTTGAGCATCAGATGCATGCTGAATTTGCCGATGTTCCGCAACAGGTAGTGGATGCCGTGCTGGAAACAAAAGCCAAAGGTAAACGCGTGGTAGCGGTGGGGACGACCTCCGTACGTTCGCTGGAATCTGCTGCTCAGGCCGCAAAAGCGAAAGGCGAGTTGATTGCGCCGTTTTGCGACGATACCAGTATTTTCATTTATCCGGGCTACGAGTTTGCTGTGGTTGATGCCATGGTGACTAACTTTCACCTGCCTGAGTCGACTTTGATCATGCTGGTCAGTGCTTTTGCAGGACAGGATAATATTATGCATGCCTATGAGCAGGCTGTGGCTAATGAATATCGCTTTTTTAGCTATGGCGATGCCATGTTTATTGAAAAGCAGACCAAATAACGAATTTCGCCGTCGGGTGTTTTAAATTGAAACTTGTCTTCGTTTATAATCCCGACACTTTTGACCCTTGTTTTTGCACCGGACTGTTTTCCGGTAAGCAGGACTTTATATGCAATTTGAACTGTTAAATACCGACGGTAAAGCCCGTCGCGGCCGTCTGATATTTGATCGTGGTGTAGTCGAAACGCCGGCATTTATGCCTGTGGGAACCTACGGTACGGTTAAAGGGATGACGCCGGAAGAATTAAAAGACACCGGTGCTCACATCTGTTTGGGCAACACCTTCCACCTGATGCTGCGTCCGGGCACGGAAATCATGAAACTGCATGGTGACCTGCACGACTTTATGCACTGGGACAAACCTATCCTGACGGATTCGGGCGGTTTCCAGGTCTTCAGTTTGGGGGATTTGCGTAAAATCACCGAAGAAGGTGTGACCTTCCGTTCACCGATTAATGGTGAAAAGATTTTGCTGACCCCAGAAAAATCCATGGAAGTGCAGCGCGATCTGGGTTCAGACATCGTGATGATTTTCGATGAATGTACCCCTTATCCAGCCACTGAAAGCGAAGCCCGTCGTTCAATGGAACTGTCGCTGCGCTGGGCTAAACGCTCCAAAGAAGCTCATGGAGATAACCCTGCTGCCTTATTCGGTATTATCCAGGGCGGTATGTACGAAGGTTTACGTGATATTTCCTTGCGTGGTCTGGAGGATATAGGCTTTGACGGTTATGCCATCGGCGGTTTATCTGTCGGTGAGCCGAAAGAAGATATGATCCGCGTGTTAGATCACACTACTCACCAGATTCCGGCAGATAAACCACGTTATTTGATGGGTGTAGGTAAGCCTGAAGATATCGTCGAAGCCGTGCGCCGCGGTGTAGATATGTTTGACTGCGTGATGCCAACCCGTAATGCTCGTAACGGCCATTTGTTTGTGACAGAAGGTGTGATCAAGATCCGTAACGCCAAGCACAAAACCGATACGGGTCCATTGGATGAAAAATGTGACTGTTACACTTGTAAAAATTATTCGCGGTCATATTTACATCATCTGGACAAATGCAATGAGATCCTGGGCGCTCGCCTGAATACCATTCACAACCTGCGTTATTACCAGCGTGTGATGCAAGGCCTGCGGGATGCCATTGAGGCGAATCAATTAGAAGAATTCGTCGCAGAATTTTATGCACAAAAAGGAATGCCGGTTCCGGCGTTATAACAAAGACTAAAAATTAGGGGAACTTATGAGTTTATTTATTTCTAATGCATATGCCCAGGCTGCACCAGGTGCTGCTCAGGGTGGTGGTTTTGAAATGATCATCATGCTGGCGATTTTCGGTGTGATCTTTTATTTCATGCTGTATCGCCCTCAGGCGAAGCGTGTTAAAGAGCATAAAAACCTGGTCAATTCTCTAAGCAAAGGTGACGAGGTATTGACCCAGGGCGGTATCGTAGGCCGCATCACTAAAGTGACTGAAGAAAAAGACTTCATTGAAATCGCCCTGAATGACACAACTAACATTGTGATCCAGAAGGCGGCGGTATCAGCGGTTTTGCCAAAAGGCACTATGAAGGCCATTTAAACCAGCAAAGTCTACGCAAGCGGGCAACATAGCCCGCTTCTTTGTTGATATGGAAGGATAAAAACGAGTGTTAAACAAATCCCCGTTATGGAAATACATCCTGACTTTCCTGTTTATTGCAGTGATTGGCTTGTATGCATTGCCCAACCTGTATGGTGAAGATCACGCCGTGCAGATTTCCGCAGGGCGCAATGGTGTCGTTGATACGGCCTTGCTGGATAAAGTTAATAACAGCCTTAAAGACGCTGCCATTACCAGTAAAAGTGTTGCACTGGAAAATGACCAAATTCTAATCCGCCTTAAAGATTCCGATACGCAGCTTCAAGCCCGTGAAACCTTAGAGTCAGCTTTGGGGGAAGATTATGTCGTTGCAATGAACCTGGCCCCGGATACGCCTGACTGGCTTGAATCCTTAGGCGGTTCTCCAATGAAGCTGGGTCTGGATTTACGCGGTGGTGTGCACTTCCTGATGGAAGTGGATATGAAATCCGCAATTGCCAAGACATTTGAAGATTTGCAGGGTGATTTACGTACCGTACTACGTGAAGAAAAACTGCGTTATCGCACAGTGAAAGATATTGATAATGGCCTGCAAATTCAGTTCCGTGATGAAGAAACCAGCGACAAAGCGGAATTCTTCCTGCGTAACCGTTATCCGGATTTGATCTTCACACAACAGGATAATTTCGCCATTGATGTGACAATGAGCGAACAGCGTTTGGCCCAAACCCGCGATTACGCTGTAAAGCAGAACATCACTATTATTCGTAACCGGGTAAACCAACTGGGTGTGGCCGAGCCGTTAGTGCAGCGTCAAGGCGCGGATCGTATCGTGGTGCAGTTACCTGGTATCCAGGACACCGCCCGAGCCAAAGAAATTTTGAATGCCACCGCGACGCTGGAATTCCGTCTGTTAGATACAGCTCATGATGTACGTGATGCGGTAAACGGACGTGTACCTCCGGGCTCTGAATTGATCACGGATAAAAATGGTCAGCCGCAGCTACTTGAAAAAGAGGTGATGCTCACCGGTAACCATATCATCGATGCTAACTCCAGTGCCGATGAATACGGCATGCCGCAGGTGAATATCTCGCTGGATTCTAAAGGCGGCAGCAAGATGTCTCAGGGTACCAAAGACAACATTGGTAAGCCTATGGCCACGGTATTTATTGAATACAAATCCACTGGTGAGCGTGACGAAAACGGTAAGCTAATCTTTGAACCGCATCGTGAAGTCATCAGTGTGGCGACGATCCAGGCGCGTTTAGGTAATGCTTTCCGTATTACTGGCCTTGGCTCTCCGAAAGAAGCACATAACCTGGCATTGTTACTACGAGCCGGTGCCTTGATTGCGCCCATTCAAATCGTTGAAGAACGCACAGTCGGTCCAAGCCTGGGTAAAGAAAATATTGAATTAGGCACGCAAGCCATTATGTATGGTATGGCTGCTGTGCTGGTCTTTATGCTGGTTTACTATCGTAAATTTGGTCTGGTTGCCAACATCGCCTTGTTATGTAACCTGGTTATTATTATTGGTGTGATGTCGCTGATTCCTGGCGCTACTCTGACGCTGCCGGGTATGGCAGGTATCGTACTGACAGTGGGTATGGCGGTAGATGCTAACGTACTGATATTTGAGCGGATCCGTGAAGAAATTCGTGAAGGTCGCAGTATTCAGCAAGCTATTCACCATGGTTACGACAGTGCGTACACCAGTATCATAGATGCCAACATTACCACCTTTATTGTCGGTCTGATTCTGTTTGCTGTGGGCACTGGACCTATCAAAGGTTTCTCTATCACTCTGATGATAGGTATTGTCACCTCCATGTTTACCGCCATTTTGGTTACGCGTTTAATCGTGAATGCGGTTTGGGGCGGACGCCGCCTGACGAAGCTGTCGATCTAGGAGTGTAAAAGATGAGAATTATTAAAATTGAAAGAACTCTGTCTTTTATGTCGATGCGCCTACCGGCGATCTTCTTGTCAGGGTTTCTGGTGATCGCATCTTTGGTATCACTGGCGGTAAACAACTTAAACTGGGGCCTGGATTTTACCGGTGGTACCCTGATCGAAGTCGGTTACGAGCAGCCTGCGAAGTTAGACAGTATTCGTGAGCAACTGGAAAAGGCTGACTTCGCCGACGCCATCGTGCAAAACTTTGGTAGCAGTCATGATGTACTGATCCGCATCGCACCTCGTGAAGGCGTGAAAGCCTCTACTATCGGTGACGAAGTAATGGGAGCTTTGCGCGAGGACGGTTCAAGCGTTGATATGCGTCGTATCGAGTTTGTCGGTCCAAACGTGGGCGATGAACTGGCCGAAAAAGGCGGTTTAGCCATGCTGGTGGCGTTGCTATGTGTCATGATTTACGTTGCGATGCGATTTGAATGGCGCTTTGCTTTGGGGTCTGTGCTGGCCCTGGCTCACGACGTGATTATTACACTGGGGCTATTCTCGTTTTTACAGTTGGAATTCGACCTGACGGTACTGGCAGCAATCCTGGCAGTTATCGGTTATTCGATTAACGATACAATTGTTGTATTTGACCGGATTCGTGAGAACTTCCGTAAAATTCGCAACACCGATCCTGTTGAAATTACCAATATCTCGCTCACGCAGACGTTAAACCGTACCATTATTACGTCGTTAACGACTATGCTGGTATTGGTTGCTTTGTTCTTCAAAGGCGGCAGTCTGATCCACGGATTCTCGACTGCGTTGTTGTTCGGTATTTTTATCGGAACATATTCGTCTATCTATGTTGCCAGCTTGCTTGCGCTTGCATTGGGGATCAGTCGAGAAGACTTGATGCCTCAACAGGTCGAGAAAGAAGGTGCAGATCTGGAGCCATTGCCTTAAAATTGGCTTTGACCTAAAAAACCGGGCGTAAGCCCGGTTTTTTTATGACTCGTATTCAAGAAATGGCTCCAAACGCACGATAAATTGTGTAAGCAGTTTCCCCGCTTATTCCTAACAATTTGTTTTTCCATATTTTATTGCCAGGCAGGCGAAGAAAGGCTGAAAAACGCCATGTTAACAAATTGTTTTTAAGTCAATGGTTGTTTGTAAATTGTACAACTTTCAGTTGTAACCCTATTTCATACATTATAAATTGACTAATCGGTAAGGGTTCTGCCGAGTCCGAATTCAGATAAAAAAGTGGTTGTAATAACAAAATGAATGTCAGTTCTTTCAGCATAAAACAAAAATTGTTGCTGACCTTAGTGGTGGCTGTATTAGCTTCTACTTTGCTTGTTGGCACGATGGGACAATGGATTGCTCGTCAGTTGGTCGAAACCAGTACGGAGACAGCCCAGTTACCTAATATGGTGAAACAAGTGGCAAACCGGGTGGATAAAGAAGTCAGTGTAATGAAGGCGGTTGCGCATAGCATTGCGACCAATCCTGATTTCATTGCCTGGACGACGGCGGGAGCCGATAAGGCTGGGGAACAACGCCTTATTTCCTACTTAAAAGAGACTGTGCGCTTTAATGATTTAACGGTCGCATCATTTGCAGATCGGGTAAGTCATAACTATTGGAACCAGGATGGTTTCTTACGCACGTTAAAACAGGATCAATTTGATGCCTGGTTCTTTGCCTATAAAGACAGTGGCAAGCCTGAATTACTCAGTCTTTATAATGAACCAGGTGTGGGTTATCGCCTGTTTGCTAATTATCAGCAGATTAACGGCCGAGGACTGGCGGGCACGGCTAAATCGGTTGATGATCTGGTGAACGTATTAAATAGCGTTAAGATTGCCGAAAGTGGCTTCATCTTTATGGTGGATGAAAACGGTGTGATTAACGCGCACCCTGATGAAGATAAGCTGGGTAAAGCGAAGCTTGCAGACATTACCGGAGGGCAGGCGGCGAATAAGTTACTGCAAAAGCATGATTTTGATCTGGTGCAGGAAGAGATTGATGGCACCACCATGCTATTTGCTAGTACCTATGTGAAAAGTGCCGGCTGGTACGTGATTGCACAGGTACCCAAAGCTGAATTGTACGAGGCGCTCGATTCTGCCGGTAATCAAATGATTTTCTGGTCACTGGTGATTGCAGGTGGTTTTGCGTTAATTGGTATTTGGCTAGCAGGCAGTATCAGTAAGCCGATCGAAAAGCTGGCAGATGTATTCCAGAATCTAGGCAAAGGCGAGGGGGATTTAACCCTGCGCATCGATGTGCCGGAACAAAAGGAAACCGGCCGACTGGTTGAAGGATTCAATAACTTCATCGCGAGCCTGCACGGTACAATTAGCACAGTAGCTGCAACCGCTAGTAGTCTGCGCGCATCCGCTACCAGTGTCGCTGAACAATCTCGAGCAACCATGACCAATAGTCGTGTGCAGAACGACAGCACCACCCAGGTAGCTGCCGCGCTAACGCAAATGGGCAGTACGGTGAACGAAATTGCTCAGTCTGCCTTGTCGGCGGCCAATAGTGCAAATAGCTCTATGCAAACCTCTGAGCAGGGACGTTTATTGACGAAGCAGGCGCTGGATGCGATTAATGGGTTGTCTGCTCAGGTGTCTGATGTGGCTGAAGTGATCCAGTCTCTGGATGAACATACAGCGGCTATTGGCAGTATTTTGGATACCATTCGAGGGATCTCAGAACAAACCAATTTACTCGCGTTAAATGCCGCCATTGAAGCCGCGCGCGCCGGTGAACATGGACGTGGATTCTCTGTGGTTGCGGACGAAGTGCGCAGTTTGGCGCAGCGTGCTGCCAGTGCTACCGATGAGATTCAGGTCAAGATCGATAAGTTCCAGCAGGATTCCCGTCAGGCGGTATCTGAAATGCAATCCAGCCAAAGCCAGACTCAGCTAGTAGTTGGCGCTGCGACTGACATAGACGATTTACTGCAGGATATCGCTACCGGCATCAGCCAAATTAACGATGTGAATACTCAGGTGGCAACGGCTACGGAAGAGCAAACAGTGGTCGTAGAAGATATCAATCAGAATATTGAAAACATCGCCCGTAACAGTAGTGACAATTTACACACAGCCACCCAGCTAGTCGAAGTGAGCGAGAAGCTCGATACGCTGGCAGCGCAATTGGCTGCGCAGGTAGACAGGTTCCGTTTGTAATTTGATGCTATATACAAAAAAGCCATGCAACTGCATGGCTTTTTTTATGTCTGGAAGACTTAGATATCTCGCTGCGCAAGCGCCAGTTTACCATCGAAGGTATCAAAGCGCTGTACAGGCATATCACGCCACACTTCCTGTGGTAGAGCAGGAACTAGTGCCTGTGGATAGCTCGTGGGCTCATTCGCCAAAACATCGGTTACCTGGGTTAAGGCGGTGACTTCCTGAGCTTCAGCCGGAATGATAAAGACGTTACGCTCACGTAGCATCACGCCCAGTTTCGGGCTACTCGTATAACGGACTAATGCAGGCGCCAGGATCAAGCCTACTAATACGGGTGTCATCCACCAAAAGAACGCCGGGCTAAAATACCATGTGACGGCACCCCACAGCATGGCAACCATGCTGGCAACTATGGTGCGTTGCGTCGCTTGTTTCCAGCTGATCATGTAGCCTTCACGGTTTTGCGCTTCCCAGCTTACGCTGCGGCCGATGAAGACGCAGATAACAAAGTAAGCATGGAATACCATCATTACCGGAGCAATCAAAAAGGCGGTAAAGCTTTCTAACAGTGCCCCTTTTAGCAAGGTTGCAGCGCCGCCAAAAGCTTCACGTCTGTGTACCAGCGCAACAATCAGTCCTAGGGCTTTTGGCAGGATCAACAAGCCAATCGTCATATAAAGCAACCAGGAGATCAGTTCAACGCGCGCAACCTGCCAGTCCGGGAACAATTGCGGACCACTGAAATATACGTCCTGGTTTAACGAACGGCCTATGGCATCGATGGTGCTCAGACTAATCATTAACATCCAAATTAACGAAGAAATGTAGGCCAGGGCACCGCACAAAAAGTGCATACGGCTTACCGGGTGTAGGCCCTTTGCGCCCAATAGGCCTAAATGCTGAATATTGCCCTGTACCCAGCGACGATCACGGGTAGCATAATCCAGAATGTTGCTGGGGACTTCTTCGTAGCTGCCATCCAAGTCTGCCCATAATAGTACATCCCAGCCAGCGCGGCGCATCAGCGCAGCTTCAACGAAGTCGTGGCTTAGGATATCACCACCAAATGGTGCTTTACCGTCTAAGTGAGGCAGACCACAATGGGCCATGAATACGCGGGTGCGCAGAATAGCGTTGTGGCCCCAGTAATTGGCTGCATTGGTTTGCCAGAAGGCTAAACCCGTTGCCAGCATTGGGCTGTAAAGTACCGCAGCAAACTGCAAAAAGCGTCCGAAGAACGTGTGCTGACGCACGGGAATTGGTACAGTCTGGATCAATCCTGCGTTAGGATTTGCTTGCATGGCTTTGGCAAGTTTAACGATACATTCGCCGGTCATCACGCTATCAGCATCCATCACCAGCATATGCTCATATTGGCTGCCCCAGCGTTGACAGAAATCCTTCAGGTTACCGACTTTACGCTCGGTATTGTGCTCACGGCGACGATAAAAAACCTGCTCGCCGAGGTTACCCAGTCGCTGTTGCAATCCTTTCCAGGCGCCTAACTCAGCATCTGCAATATCGGCTTTACGAGTGTCACTTAACAGGAAAAAATCAAAATGTGCGATGTCGCCAGTGGCAGCGACCGAACGGATCGTACTTTCAAAGCCTGCAATTACACGCTGAGTTTGCTCATTGTAAATGGGCATGATCACCGCTGTGCGTGTTGCCAGTGGCTGGTCAGTGGTGAATATAGCCTGACGTTTCAGGCTATATGGGTCCAGCTTAAACATCTGCAGAATAAAGCCAATGACTGCACTCCAGAATGATACGGCAATCCAGCTAAATGAAATGGCAAACAACACCAGCAGAATTTTTTCCAGCAGGGTTGTGCCGTTGGGGCGCATAATTTCCGCCATAATCATGATCCCGGCCAGCGCTGATGCGGCGACCAGGGTGAAAAACAACGGTCTGCGGGCAAAATGCCAGGGCAACATATTCATTTCAGACTGACTCTCAGTGTCACTGCCATCAGAGTGACGGGTATTACTGGATGGCGTTTGGTAACCAGACATAGTTCCATACCTCGCTTATCCGTTGATTGTGTAATGTCAGAAACAGGCGCATATCGGCAGGTTTATTTTCCTGCGGGGCCAGTTTAAAGGCGACACGCCAGTGGCCTTGTTGCGGCAAAGGCATCACATTTACGTCATAGATTTTGCCTGAAGAGGCATTTATTTCGGCTTTCAGCTTCAAACCGGGTTTCAGATTGCTCAACTCACCATCATTGAAGTCAATAACAAACTGACGTTCAGCTTTGGGGGGCGGATTATCCTGACCAGGCAAAGCCGCCCAGCCAATATGAGTACGTTCTACTTTGGCCAATGATTCCTTGGCCAGACGGCTTTCAAAGGTACGCAAATTGTAATCGTACTGGACTGATTCACCGGCTTTTAGCGGCTTTTCAGGTACCCAGTAGGCAACAATATTATCGTTAGTTTCGGTATCCGTTGGGATCTCAACCAGTTCAACCCGGCCTTTACCCCAGTCGCCTTTGGGTTCAATCCACATGCTTGGGCGCTCGCCATAATGGGATTCCGAATCCAGATAATGTTCAAAGTTGCGATCACGCTGGGCCAGACCAAACCCTTTGGGGTTGGTATCCATAGACGATGTAACCTGCAGGGTTTTTGGGTTGGTCAGTGGACGCCAAATCCATTCGTCGTGAGATGTCTGCACCAGCAAGCCGTCCGAGTCATGTACTTCTGGGCGGAAATCATCGAAGAAACGGGTCTTGTTTTCCCCGAAGAAAAACATACTGGTCAGTGGCGCCACGCCCAGCTTTTTAATGTCCTTACGGGCATACAGCTTTGAACTTACCTGCATTTCGGTTGGTGCACCCGGATGCACCTCAAAGCGGTATGCACCTGTGACCGAGGGGCTATCCAGCAACGCATAAATAACTAAACGTGCGTCTTCAGGCTGAGGCTTAACTAACCAGAACTTTTTGAAAATTGGGAACTCTTCACCACTGTTTTCAGCTGTATCGATCGCAAGACCGCGAGCGGATAAACCATAGAAGTGCCCAGGGCCAATCAAGCGAAAATACGACGCGCCCTGGAACACCAGAAACTCATCTTTGTATTCGTCACTGTTAATAGGGAAGTGCACACGAAAGCCTGCAAAGCCAAAGTTATTGTCTTTAAGTGCTTTCACACCCTGAGCGTCATTTTCGTAGTTGAACATAGCGGGATCGAAATGCAGCGGCAGGCTGGTACCGTCTTGATTTACGACTTCGATATCAACTGGGTGTTTATACAGAAACCCTGGATGAAAGAACTGCACTTCAAAGGGGGACTGATCACGCCATAACGAGGCTTCTGGTCGAAAACGGATATTCCTGTACTGCTCGTATTTCATATTATTGAGTACGTCAGGCAATTCTGTATTTGGCGCCTGATAGGGCTTTTTCGCTAAAGCTTGAGCCCGTTCAGCAATTAAATTGAAGAATACTTCACCGCGAGGACTAACCGCACGTTGAACAGGTGTTTGCTCCTGGGAGTAAACGGATGAAGACTGAAACAATACAGCGACGACCAGCAAAAGGGCTGGAGTAAAAATAATCTTCGTATTTAGCTTCTTAAAAAACAGCGTGTTAGCCTTAATACGGCGCTGGAACATAAGCTACCTCTCTGGTTTTAATGCTAGGAACAGCAGTAGATTTGGAACCCTGATTGCATATTTATTAGTGTTTTTATATTGGGTTCACGAGTGTATTTTTGTAGAGTGTCAATACTGGGTAAGCAGACATCGTGCCAATGTGAAATTATGTTGGGGTTTCTATTTAAAAACACTGTTGTATGTTAATATGGTGTTTATAAATACAGGCTGAAGAATATCGAAGTTTTTTGATTATCTATTTGATAAATATACGAAAAAACACAATTTATGAGTTGTTATAAGGCTCATCGTTACTCACAGAAGATTGCTTATCAAAGGTAACTAACTGTCTTTTTTTATCGACAGTCCTTTGGATCTGTACCCTAAAGGTAACACTGATTAAGATGTGATCGAATAATCTGTCTTATCTGATGCTGAAAGACAGACGATCTTCTCGTAAAGACTCGTTTTTAGATGCGGTTGATTAACGCAATGAATCATTAGTTGGGTTAATTTAAATTGTCGTATCTATCTGTATTTAAATGAAAATTTATATATTTTGGCAGAGTATTCTTTTAGCTACAGTCGCAAAAGTCCCTTCTGATATTTACTGTATCCTTTTGGGAACACTATGGATAAAGGATACAAAAAAGCCAGCTTGACGCTGGCTTTTTCAAAGTGGAGGGCGGTTACTCTGTGACCTTCAGTTGCTTGACTAATTCGCGCACAACTTTCGGGTTACCAGCAACAATTTCACCTTTTTTCATCGTATCGTGTCCACCTACGAAATCACTTACGATGCCGCCTGCTTCACGTACCAGCAGTTCACCCGCTGCGATATCCCAAGGCTTGATGCCTTTTTCCCAGTATCCATCGAAACGGCCAGCAGCAACGTAAGCCAAATCCAGTGCAGCAGAACCGCCACGGCGGATATCACCACATTGCATAAAAATGTTGTTGAAGCTGGTCATATAGTCGCTGAAACGATCTTTATGTTTGAACGGCAGGGCTGTCGCCAGTACTGAACCATTCAGGTCTTTACGTGCACTTGTGCGAACGCGGAAACCATTCAGCTGGGCACCGGCACCACGGCTGGCAGTAAACAATTCACCACGAATTGGATCAAATACTACCGCCTGATCCAGACGACCTTTGATCATTAGTGCAATGGAAACGGCAAAGTGAGGGATGCCTTGAATGAAGTTGGTGGTGCCATCCAGTGGATCGATAATCCATTTAAAGTCTTCGTCGCCAGCAACGATTCCGCCTTCTTCTCCCACAAAACTATGAGTAGGGTAAGATTGCTTAATTTTGCTGATAATTGCTTGTTCGGCTTCTTTATCGATGCGGGTTACATAATCATTTGGACCTTTTACCTGCGTTTCGATTTCACTGCGATTCTCAAAACCACGAGTGATGACGTTACCAGCCACGCGCGCAGCGCGCACCGCAATATTCAGCATAGGATGCATAGTTAAACCACCAATTATAAAAGAACAAAAAATGACCGCTTGGGTCGAAAGCGGCGCGCAGTCTACCAGAGCTTTCATCTGATTCCAATCTTTCTGGCCCTAAGCCTTAGCGAAAAGCCAACTTATGTTATGATGCGCGCCAAATTTAGTAAAACAGTCTTGTTGATTATGCTGGAAAATATCCGAATTGTTCTGGTGAACACCTCCCATTCAGGCAACATTGGTTCTACCGCCAGAGCGATGAAAACCATGGGCCTGAGTCAATTAGTTTTGGTGGATCCTGCCAGTGAAATAGATGGCCAGGCCAGTGCGCTGGCAGCAGGAGCAAGTGATGTGCTGGCAAATACCCGCATTGTCAGTACGCTGGAAGAGGCGGTTGCCGATTGTGGTTTGGTGGTTGGTACCAGCGCGCGTTCGCGTACTTTGTCCTGGCCAATGCTTGAGCCGCGCGAATGTGGTCTGAAGCTTATCAGTGAAGTCGCTAATTATCCGGTTGCATTGGTATTTGGTCGTGAGAATAACGGTCTAAGTAACGAAGAGCTGCAGCAATGTCATTTTCACGTGTGTATTCCTGCCAACCCTGAATACAGTTCATTGAATCTGGCAGCAGCAGTACAAACCTTGTGTTATGAGATTCGTGTGGCTTATCTGGATAAAACCCGGGTGCCCGAAGTGGAGGAAGAGTATCCATTAAGTGATGATCTGGAACGTTTTTATAGTCATCTGGAACAAACCCTGCAGAAAACGAATTTCATAATTGCCAATCATCCCGGTATGGTGATGACCAAATTACGCCGATTGTTTAATCGAGCGCGACCAGAGGTGCAGGAATTGAATATCCTGCGGGGAATTTTATCCTCCATTGATAAATCTACACATTCCAAAGACTAATTATGTTTGAACGTGTCAAAGAAGATATACAAAGCGTATTTCACCGGGATCCCGCTGCGCGCACTACCTTTGAAGTGCTGACAAACTACCCGGGCCTTCATGCCATTTGGATCCACAGATTAAGCCACAAATTATGGGCGAATAACTGGAAATGGTTGGCACGTTCTCTTTCTTCCTTTTCCCGCTGGTTAACAGGCATTGAGATTCACCCTGGAGCCAAACTTGGGCGTCGCTTTTTTATTGACCATGGTATGGGCGTAGTAATAGGTGAAACCGCTGAAATTGGTGATGATGTCACCCTTTATCATGGTGTCACGCTTGGCGGCACCAGCTGGAATGCGGGCAAACGTCATCCAACCCTGGAAGATAATGTGGTAATAGGTGCAGGGGCTAAAGTCCTCGGGCCTATCACCATTGCCGCCGGCGCTAAAGTTGGTTCCAATTCAGTGGTCGTTAAAGATGTACCTGAAAATGCCACGGTTGTTGGGATCCCTGGGCGGATCGTGGTGCAAAAAAGCGATCCGGATAATCGGGAAAAAGTCCGCGACAAAGATTCTCATCGTGATAGAATCGCGCGCAAATTTGGCTTTGACGCCTATGCCGTCTCGGAAGATAACCCGGATCCTGTGGCGAATGCCATCGGCAGAATGTTGGATCATGTTCACTTAATGGACACCAAGATCGAAGAGATGTGCAAAGAGATCCGTAAAATGGGTGGCAATGTGTGTGGTGATGCCTTACCCACATTAGAGCTGGATAGCTTCGATGAACCAGCGAATCCCGTTACTCACAGCGAGTCATTTGATCCTAAAATCTGACAATAATACCTGACTGTTTTAGTCGGGTATTTACTTGACTGTTTTAGTAGGATATGGCAGGATCGCACCATCTTCTATTAAGGTGGTTACTATGAAATTAACATCTAAAGGCCGCTACGCTGTTACAGCTATGTTGGACGTTGCTCTGCACTCCAGGCGCGGTCCAGTGCCTTTGGCTGACATTTCCGAGCGTCAGGAAATTTCATTGTCTTACCTAGAGCAATTGTTTGCACGTTTGCGCCGGGAAGAGCTGGTAACCAGCGTAAGAGGCCCGGGTGGCGGCTATAAATTGGGTCGAGATGCCAGAGAGATCGCAGTAGGCGAAGTGATTCGTGCGGTTGATGAATCTGTCGATGCCACGCGTTGTGCCGGACATGGCGATTGTCAGGGCGGTGAGCGTTGCCTGACACATAGTCTTTGGCAGGACCTGAGCGAACGTATTCAGGTGTTCCTAAATGACATTTCTCTGGGTGAACTGATGGAGCAGCGCGACGTATTGGAAGTTGCCGGCCGTCAGGATAAGACAAAACACCTAAATAATATTGCCGTAAACGAAATTGATATCAGTTTACGGGCGTAAGCGGAGTAAAGAATGAGCGAAATTAAGTTACCTATTTACCTGGATTATGCATCAACAACACCTGTTGATCCTCGTGTAGCCGAAAAGATGATGCAGTGCCTGACGGCAGATGGCAATTTCGGTAATCCAGCGTCGCGTTCTCACCGCTTTGGCTGGCAGGCCGAAGAAGCGGTAGATATTGCCCGCAATCAGGTAGCCGAATTGATCAATGCTGATCCACGCGAAATCGTTTTTACCTCAGGTGCAACAGAGTCAGATAACCTGGCGATTAAAGGTGCAGCCCACTTTTATAGCAAAAAGGGTAAGCACATTATTACCTGTAAAACCGAACATAAAGCGGTGTTGGATACTTGTCGTCAATTAGAGCGCGAAGGCTTCGAAGTGACCTATCTTGAGCCACAGGCAAATGGCCTGATCGATTTGGCCAAGCTGGAAGCGGCTATGCGTGACGATACCGTGCTGGTCAGCATCATGCACGTGAATAACGAAATTGGCGTGATCCAGGATATCGCTGCTATCGGTGAATTATGCCGCGCACGTAAGATTATTTTCCATGTGGATGGTGCCCAGAGTGTGGGTAAAGTAGCCATCGATATGGATGAGCTGAAAGTTGACCTGTTGTCGATTTCTGCACACAAAATGTATGGCCCTAAAGGTATCGGTGCGCTGTATGTACGTCGTAAGCCGCGTATCCGTCTGGAAGCTCAGATGCACGGTGGTGGTCATGAGCGTGGTATGCGTTCAGGTACCTTACCCACTCACCAAATCGTTGGTTTCGGTGAAGCATGTCGTATTGCCAAAGAAGAAATGGCGACTGAAAACGAGCGTATTCTGACGTTGCGTAATCGTCTGTGGGATGGCCTGAAAGGCATTGAAGAAGTGTTTGTAAACGGCGATATGGACCAGCGTATCGTACAAAACCTGAATGTTAGCTTCGCTTATGTTGAAGGTGAATCACTGATTATGGCGCTTAAAGATATGGCGGTATCGTCTGGTTCAGCTTGTACATCCGCTAGCTTAGAGCCGTCTTATGTACTGCGTGCGCTGGGCTTAAATGATGAATTAGCCCATAGCTCTATCCGCTTCACTATTGGCCGTTTTACTACCGAAGCAGAAGTTGATCACGTTGTTAGCGTGATGCGTAATGCAATTGAGAAATTACGTGAAATGTCGCCTTTATGGGAAATGTTTAAAGATGGCATTGATTTGAACAGTGTTGAGTGGGTTCACCACTAAGCTGTTCTGACACAAATTAAAACAGACTTTATTAGCAGGTTTGGGAACCGGTTTCCCGAAACAAAGAGGTAAACCATATGGCTTACAGTGACAAGTTAATCGATCATTATGAAAACCCGCGCAACGTTGGTGCGTTTGATAAAAACGATCCTAGCGTAGCGACTGGTATGGTAGGCGCACCTGCATGTGGTGACGTGATGAAGTTACAACTGAAAGTAGGTGAAAACGGCATTATCGAAGATGCTAAGTTCAAAACTTATGGTTGTGGTTCTGCCATTGCGTCCAGCTCTCTGGTCACCGAATGGGTAAAAGGGAAGACGTTGGACGAAGCAGTACAGATTAAAAATACCGACATTGCTGAAGAGTTAGCCTTGCCACCGGTTAAGATTCACTGCTCTATTCTGGCTGAAGACGCCATTAAAGCAGCAGTAGAAGATTACAAGAGCAAGCATTCTAACTAAGCAATATAAAGGGGGCATTGAGTGGCTATTACGGTAACAGACGCTGCCGCAAAGCGTGCAAAATCTTTTTTGGCCAATCGGGGGAAAGGGATTGGTTTGCGCCTGGGGGTAAAAACCACTGGATGTTCCGGTTTGGCTTATGTTCTGGAGTTCGTCGACGAACTTAATGAGGATGACGAAATGTTCGAAAATAATGGTGTGAACATCATTATTGATGGCAAGAGTCTGGTATACCTCGACGGAACTCAGTTGGACTTTTTTAAAGAAGGTTTGAACGAAGGGTTTAAGTTTAACAACCCGAACGCAGCCGGCGAATGCGGCTGTGGTGAGAGTTTCACCGTCTAACGAGCAAGCCGCAGCCCTCCCTGCGGCTTTTCTGTCTGGCATGGCTTGGTTTTTTACAGCGTAGCCAGATATCTTCCCAAGTTCAGGTCGTACACACAGTAACTATGATGAATTACTTCGAGCTTTTTAATCTTCCCATTGTATTTGAACTCGACCAGACCGCCTTAACAACCACTTGGCAAACGCTGCAGCAATTAACGCATCCGGATAAATTTGCCACGGCTCGAGACGCCGAGAAGTTGGCGATGGTGCAAAAGAATGCTCAGGTTAACGACGCTTATCAAGTGCTCAAATCTCCCATGCGTCGCGCTGAACACATGCTAGAGTTGCGTGGTGTTGAATTACAGCACGAACAAAAAACCATGCAGGATATGGCGTTTTTGATGCAGCAAATGGAATGGCGAGAACAGCTTGAGGATATTCCGGTAAATGAAGTGGGGCTGGACCAGTTAGAAGACATGGACGACGAAGTTCAGGCGCAGATTAAACAGCATTTACAGACCTTGAAGAGTTTGTTGGAACAGCACTCAGATGAAGCAAACCAGAAAAGTGCAGATGAAATCCGCAAGCTAAAATTTATGTATAAGTTACGAGAAGAGATTGCCAGTAAAGAAGACGCAATCAACGATCTGTAAATAATCAGCGAAAGACAACTATGGCATTACTTCAAATTGCAGAACCAGGACAAAGCGCCGCACCGCATCAGCGAAAGCTTGCGGTAGGCATTGATCTTGGTACCACTAACTCGCTCGTCGCCACTGTCAGAAGTGGCCAGGCAGAATGTCTGGCGGATGAGCTGGGACGCGAATTATTACCATCAGTGGTGGCTTATAAAGATTCAGGCATTGATGTTGGACAGGATGCACTGGCCGGGGCAAGTGATGACCCCGCGAATACAATCGTGTCCGTGAAGCGCTTTTTAGGCCGCAGTATTGCGGATATTCAGGCGGCTTATCCGAATTTGCCTTATCAGTTTGATCCTGAAAAGCCTTTTTCTCCGCATTTGAATGTGACTGGTGGGCAGGTGAATCCTGTTCAGGTTTCGGCGGAGATCCTGACAGCATTAAAGCAACGAGCAGAAGCCAGCCTGGGCGATGAACTGCAGGGCGCGGTAATTACCGTGCCAGCGTATTTCGAAGATGCGCAGCGTCAGGGGACGAAAGATGCTGCGCAATTAGCCGGGCTCAAAGTGCTGCGTTTGCTGAACGAACCCACTGCGGCTGCTATTGCTTACGGTCTGGATTCTGGCCAGGAAGGTGTGATCGCTGTATACGATTTAGGTGGTGGTACCTTCGATATTTCTATTTTGCGATTAGCGCGCGGCATTTTTGAAGTATTAGCGACTGGCGGTGATTCAGCGTTAGGCGGCGATGATTTCGATCACAAACTGGTAACTCATTTACGTGAGAGAAGTGGATTAACCAATGATCTGTCGATGCGTTTGCATCGAGTTTTGCTGGATCAGGCTAAATTCGCGAAAGAACAGTTAAGCACACAAGATGAAATTCAGGTCGTGTTTACGGATGATCAGGCACAGACACATGAAGTTGTTGTCACTCGTACAGATTTTGAAACCCTGATTGCCGATCTGGTTAAACAGACCCTGCGCGCCTGTCGTCGCGCGCTTAAAGATGCAGATGTTGAAAAAGACGATGTGTTAGAAGTTGTGATGGTCGGTGGTTCAACTCGAGTTCCTTATGTACGCGAACAAGTGGGCGAGTTTTTCCAGCGTCAGCCACTGACATCCATTGATCCGGATAAGGTTGTCGCCATCGGTGCAGCACAACAGGCAGACATTCTTGTCGGCAATAAGCCAGATGCAGAAATGTTGCTGCTGGATGTATTGCCATTGTCTCTGGGTTTGGAAACCATGGGTGGTCTGGTAGAGAAAGTTATTTCACGTAACACTACCATTCCTGTGGCGAAAGCGCAGGAATTTACCACATTCAAAGATGGTCAAACGGCCATGATGATCCACGTGTTACAGGGTGAGCGTGAACTGGTAGACGATTGTCGTTCGTTGGCGAAATTTACTCTAACAGGCATTCCGCCTATGGTGGCGGGCGCTGCGCATATCCGCGTGACGTTTCAGGTTGATGCAGATGGCTTGCTGAATGTAACAGCGATGGAAAAATCCAGCGGCGTTCAGGCTGAGATTCAGGTTAAGCCGTCTTACGGTCTTGACGAGTCTCAAATTACCGAGATGCTCAAAGCATCGATGCAGCATGCCAAAGAAGATATGGCCTTGCGTATGCTCAAAGAGCAGCAGGTAGAAGCCGCACGGGTACATGAAACGCTGATGGTGGCATTTCAAGCCGATGCGAAATCCCTGTTATCGGCAGATGAGCAGGAGACAATTCTGTCTGCCTTGGGCCATTTACTCGAAATAGCGAATGGCACAGATATAGATGCCATTAAGCAGGCGATAAGTGCTGCTGATGCTGCTAGCGCCGATTTTGCTTCACGCAGAATGGATGCCGCCATTAAACAGGCACTGGCTGGACAGTCAGTCGATAAATTATAATCGTAGGCAAAGACGAGGAGCCTTTTGTATGCCACAAGTTATCTTTTTACCCCACGACGAATTGTGTCCAGATGGTGCCGTTTTAGAAGCAGAGTCTGGTACGACAGTACTGGACGTGGCGTTAAAGAACGGGATTGATATCGAACATGCCTGCGAGAAGTCTTGTGCCTGCACCACATGTCACATTATCGTGCGTGAAGGCTTTGATTCGCTGGATGAAAGTGATGAGCTGGAAGACGATATGCTGGATAAGGCCTGGGGCCTCGAGCCCGAATCACGTCTGGGTTGCCAGGCAGTGATTAAGGATGAAGATCTGGTGGTGGAAATTCCAAAATATACCGTGAACCAGGTTAGCGAAGGGCACTAATTTCGGGCTCAGATAACATTAAAAAAGGCGACTTTAGTCGCCTTTTTTAATGTGCATCGATTTCGTCGGTAAGCAAATATTCCACATCATAACTGGTATAAATGGATTGTAGTTCGCCACTTTCCTTCATTCGCGAAATACCTTTATCCCATAAAGCCTGCAGATGTTCGCCTTTGATACTGTGCTGAAATCCGGGATACAGAGGTAACTGGCCAAATTTGCAGTAGGCCAGCTGTTTGGCCATTTCTGGGTAAGCCGCGAGACCTTCCTGTACCGTATAGAAGTCGTGGAGAAACAAGTGTGCCCGTTCGCCAATTAACATCCCGAGACCTGTTTCAAAGTCCTGAATTTCATAATAATTGTCAAAGCTATCGGGGTAATAAAGCTCATAGCGATAGCTTTTCAGCCACACAGCGTCAATTGGATGCCTTTGGGTTAGGGTATCACAGGTAAAGCGGGATGCTTTGTACACCGCGACAACTATATCCGCATCAAAGGCCTGATGTGGAAACAAGGCCCAGGGTTCTTCTTTATCATAGGCGCCCAGCCAAAGATCCGCTTTGCCTGATTCGACCATATGTTTGCTGCGATCATAGGAAGTGTAGATAAATTCTACCGGGGTAGGTGAAAATGCCTGCTCGACAATTTTTTGATACAGGCCGTCTCCTCGGTCAGTGGTGAATACAGGCGCCCATATTTCTGTGGCAACGACAATGCTGTTTTCGGCAACTACGTTTGGAGAACAAAGCAGGTTACATAATGTCACGCTAACGACATATAACCTCAGTAATCTGCGAAACTGCGGCATGATTGCTTCTCTATGCTCGGGGATAGGCAAAGAATAGACAAATTGATGCAACCAAAGCAAGTCAACAAAAGTTGAGTTTTTCGCCGGTTTGACCATTCAGACGAAAAAGTCTTGGGAAAGGTAGGCTTTTGCTTGCTTATTGCATATAATCCGCGCGCAAAACTATTACATCACTTTATACGAATTATCGGAGACCTGAAAATGGCCTTAGAGCGTACTTTTTCTATCATCAAGCCTGACGCAGTTGCAAAGAACCTGATCGGTGCTATCTACAACCGTTTCGAATCAGCTGGCCTGCGCATCGTGGCATCTAAAATGATCCACATGAGCAAAGAGCAAGCTGAAGGCTTCTACGCAGAACACAAAGAGCGTCCTTTCTTTGGTGCTCTGGTTGAGTTCATGACTTCAGGTCCTGTTATGGTTCAGGTTCTGGAAGGCGAAAACGCTGTGAAGAAAAACCGTGAAATCATGGGTGCAACTAACCCAGCTGATGCTTTAGCGGGTACTTTGCGCGCTGACTACGCGAACTCTATCGACGAGAACGCTGTTCACGGTTCTGATGCACCAGAGTCTGCTGCTCGCGAAATCGCGTATTTCTTCGCTGATGAAGAAATCTGTCCTCGTACTCGTTAATTTTTAACGAACGATGACGAAGGGAGCCGTTGGCTCCCTTTTGCTCTTTTGAGTACAGGATTAGAGTTATTCGTCTAAAAACTGTACAATTACCTAAATTTTTATTTGAGGTTGATGTCTATGCCTGAATCCCAGTCTGCGCAGAAAGCGAAGGTTAATTTGCTCAATTTTAATCGCCAGGGCTTGCGAGACTTTTTTGCGTCTATTGATGAAAAGCCATTTCGTGCCGATCAGCTTATGAAATGGATCTATCAGGCGGGCGTGTCGGATTTTGAGCAGATGACCAACCTGAATAAAGGCCTACGAGCTAAACTTACGGAACACTGTGAGATTCGCGCGCCGGAAATTGCATATCAGCAAAATGCTTCTGATGGCACCATTAAGTTTGCCCTGCGACTGGACGGCGGTCAGGAAGTGGAAACCGTTTGGATCCCTGAAACCGACAGAGCAACCTTGTGTGTCTCTTCTCAGGTAGGGTGCGCACTGGAATGTACTTTCTGTTCAACAGCGCAACAAGGTTTTAACCGTAACCTGACGGTGGCTGAGATCATTGGGCAGGTTTGGCGTGTTGCTACAACGTTGGGTTTGTCCAACGATACCTCCAAACGTCCTGTGACTAATGTCGTGATGATGGGCATGGGCGAACCCTTGCTAAACCTGAAGAATGTTGTGCCAGCGATGGATATCATGCTGGATGATTTCGGTTTTGGCTTATCTAAGCGTCGCGTTACGCTGAGCACTTCAGGGGTAGTGCCTGCGCTAGATATGCTGGGTGACCAAATAGACGTGGCCCTGGCAATTTCTCTGCACGCACCGACAAACGACCTGCGTGATGAAATTGTACCTATCAATAAAAAGTATCCTATCGAGGAATTTTTAGCTGGTGTACGTCGTTATTTGGCTAAATCCAATGCTAACCAAGGTCGAGTTACCGTTGAGTATGTAATGCTCAATGGTATCAACGATAGTATGGAACAAGCGCATCAACTGGCCAAAGCGTTAAAAGATACGCCAAGTAAAATCAACCTTATCCCGTTTAATCCTTACCCAGGTTCGCCTTATACCTGTTCGAGTAATTCTCGTATCGACCGCTTTGCCAAGGTACTGATGGAATATGGATTTACGGTTATCGTGCGCAAAACCCGCGGTGACGATATTGATGCCGCATGTGGTCAATTAGTCGGCGATGTGGTTGATAGAACGAAAAGAATGTTGAAAAAACAGATGAAGGGCGAGGCAATTTCAGTAAAAATGGCAAACTAATTCAGAATTGGGATGCTAGGAATGCAGATACGTAGCTTATTGTTTTTAGGTGTGTTGTTAACCTCGGCTTGTGTCACTCAACCTGGCCCGGGCAGTCCTAATAACAATGAATATGATCCTGAGTCTGCAGCGAAAAGTCGCCTTTCCCTTGGCCTGACATATTTGAAAAATGGTAATTACAGTCAGGCCAAATTTAACCTCGATAAAGCATTGCAACATGCGCCACGCATGGCTGATGTGCATTATGGCCTGGCCTACTACTACCAAACAGTAGATGAAGAAGAGCATGCGCAGAATGCGTATCGAAAGGCCATCAGCCTTGCACCTGACAATGCGGATATTGCCAACAGTTATGGGGCGTTCCTGTGTCAGCATGGCGATTACCAGCAGGCAAAAACCTATTTTCTCAAAGCTATCAATAATACCCAGTACATAGGTACGGCTGATAGCTATGAAAACCTTGCCTTGTGTAGCCAAAGTCAGGGCCATCTTGATGATGCCATCGGCTATTTGGAAAGCGCGTTAAATCACCAGCCAGGCCGTTCAAAAACCCTGTTTTTGATGACGCAGTTACAAGTCGAAGCGAAACAGTGGAGTAAGGCCAGATTAACCCTAAAGCGGTTTGAGAAGGTTGGACGAGTCACACCTGATAGTTTATGGCTGGCGGTGCAGATAGAGCGAGGTCTGGGGAATAAAAATGTTGCTGAGCAATATGGCACAATGATGCTGCAGTTGTATCCAGAACATGCACTAACAAAACGCTATTTGCAGCAACGTGTTGAAGATGAGGAACGCGAGAAACTCGGCTTATCCGCAGTGCCGACACCGGCGCTTAAGCCAGTGTTAAAAAACGTTGTGCCAGAATCAAAGCTGCCCGTAGCAGTCACGGCGGAAAACCACACAGTGGATAGTGCTCCAGCCGTTTTGTCTGAGCCAGAAGACGAGAGCGCGATGTCGGTTGCAAGCGAAGCAGCGACGGACAATACATCGGATCAGCAAACGGACAGTGGGCAGGTCGTTGATACGGCTGAGGCTGAGCTATCAGAAATAGTCTCAGCTTCTGAGCAAGAGGCAGAAAAAACGCCGCCAGCAGAAGAAAAAAGAAGCAAAACTGAAGATGTTGACGCAAAAGATACGCAAATCGCTGAAAAGGCACCTAAAGTCGATATACCTACCTATCATATTGTTAAAAAAAGCGATAACTTGTATCGAATATCGATTCAGTACAATATTCGGATGCAACGATTGATGGAATGGAATCACTTGAAAAACGCGTCGGCGATATATGCGGGACAATCGTTGCTGTTAGTTGATCCAAAAACATTGAAATAAGTTTAGTGAATGAGTGAAGAAAATCAGGATGTAACCCCTTTAGGTCCAGGTGCTATGTTGCGGGAAGCCCGCGAACGTGCTGGACTGACTCAGGAACAAATAGCCGATAAGTTGCACTTACGCAGTAGCAACATCGCAGATATTGAAGCCGAAAATTTCGGCAAGCAGATTTCTCTGACTTTTTATAAAGGTTACGTGAAGCTGTATGCCCGCGAAGTGAATCTGCCAGCCGATAAAGTTGTCGAGGCATTTGAAAACGCGGTCGCTGAACAGAAGGAACCGGCAAAACTTCAAAGTTTTTCAAAGCGAGTGGCCAAGCAGAATAACGATCAAAAATTGATGTTGGTAACTTACTTAGTGATCTTTGTGGTGGTTGCCCTGGTCGTGATTTGGTGGTTTCAGCAAACAAGTCCTAAACCTGTAATGTCTGATTCCCGCATTACTCAGCAAGCCTCCGAACAAGTTGCAGATTCATCAGAACAAGGTGAAACTAACGAAGTTGCTCCTCAGGAAGCTCCGGCCGAAGCCATTGCTGAAGAAGACGATGAAGAAGTATTGGCGCCGTTTGAAACCGAATCAGCACAACCTTCTCATAATCAGAAAAGCACAGAAACAAAGCCTGCAGCCATTAATGCCTCAACTACTACACAGAGTCAGTCAGCGCAGACAGTTTCCGCTAAGCCTTCAGCTGAACTGGGCGAAAAAGCCGAATTGATTTTCGAATTTAAGGGCGATTGTTGGATGAACCTTGCTGATGCAACTGGCGAAAATATTGCCTATGGCGTCAAAGCAGAAGGGCGAGTGATGGCAATCTCTGGTTATCCGCCATTTGAAGTCACTTTGGGTGCCCCAGAAGCTGTAAATATTTCCCTTGATGGTAAACCCGTTGATATGAGTCAATTTAGAAAAGGCCGGGTTGCCAAGTTTTCCCTACCGCTAGAGAGCGAATAATGTTTGCTGAGTCTCCTATTAAGCGTCGTAAATCTACTCGACTATATGTAGGTAATGTACCCATTGGCGATGGCGCGCCAATCGCCGTTCAGTCTATGACGAATACTCGTACCACAGATGTGGATGCGACGGTCGCACAAATAAAACGTATTCAGGCCGTTGGCGGTGAAATTGTGCGTGTTTCTGTGCCTACCATGGAAGCGGCTGAAGCCTTTGCCCAAATTAAAAAGCAAGTATCAGTGCCTTTGATCGCTGACATTCATTTTGATTATCGTATCGCCCTTAAAGTGGCAGAGTACGGCGTAGATTGCTTGCGCATTAATCCAGGCAATATCGGTAGTATTGAACGGGTTAAATCTGTGGTCGATTGTGCCAAAGATAAGAACATCCCGATCCGTATTGGCGTTAACGGTGGGTCACTTGAGAAAGACCTGCAGGAAAAATACGGTGAACCTACACCAGAGGCCTTGGTTGAATCGGCCATGCGTCATGTAGACATCCTCGATAAACTGAATTTTGATCAGTTTAAAGTCAGTGTGAAAGCCTCCGATGTATTTTTAGCTGTCGGTGCATATCGTCTGCTGGCGAGTAAAATTGACCAACCTTTGCATTTGGGGATCACTGAAGCCGGCGGCTTTAGAGCGGGGGCGGTTAAAAGCGCCGTTGGCTTGGGAATGCTATTAGCCGAGGGCATTGGTGATACTTTGCGTATTTCTCTGGCAGCTGACCCGGTTGAAGAAATTAAAGTAGGCTTTGATATTCTTAAATCTCTGCGTATCCGTTCACGTGGTATCAATTTTATTGCCTGCCCAAGTTGTTCACGTCAGGAATTTGATGTGATTGGCACTGTGAATGCTCTGGAACAACGCCTGGAAGATATTCTGACGCCAATGGATGTGTCCATTATTGGTTGTGTGGTGAATGGTCCGGGTGAAGCTGAAGTGTCAGATTTAGGTCTGACGGGCGCGCGCAATATGAGTGGGTTTTACCTTGATGGACAACGTCAGAAAGAACGCCTTTCCAATGATGATCTCGTCAATCAACTCGAAGCCCGAATTCGAGCTAAAGCAAAATTACTCGATCAAAAACAGCAAATCCCTGTGAAGGATATTAGCGAGGGCTAGGTTGCAGTCGGTGTGAAACCAGCATTGGTTTTACGTTTTTTATGAAAGCCCCTATAATGCGGGGCTTTTAAGTATTCAGCGCAAGAGAAACACATACGTGGCAAAGAAAATTCAGGCAATTCGCGGTATGAATGACTGCCTGCCGGAGCAATCTGGTTTATGGCAATGGGTTGAAAATAATATTCGTGACGTAGTGGCCAGTTATGGTTATCAGGAAATTCGAATGCCCATCGTGGAGAGCACAGATCTGTTCAAGCGTTCAATCGGTGAAGTGACCGATATCGTTGAAAAGGAAATGTATACCTTTGACGATCGAAATGGCGACAGTCTGACATTGCGTCCTGAAGGCACCGCCAGTTGTGTGCGTGCAGGAAACGAGCACGGTCTTTTGTATAATCAGCAGCAACGTTTGTGGTATATGGGGCCTATGTTCCGTCATGAACGCCCTCAGAAAGGACGTTACCGTCAGTTCCACCAATTTGGCGTGGAAGTCTTTGGGTTGAATGGACCTGACATTGATGCTGAAGTGATCCTGATGACAGCTCGTTTGTGGAAAGCGTTTGGTATCAGTGAACACGTTACGCTGGAATTAAACTCACTTGGCTCGAATGAAGCGCGCGCAAATTATCGCAATGCGCTAGTTGAGTATTTAATGGCCCGCGAAGAATTGCTTGATGAAGACAGCAAGCGTCGTATGCAAACCAATCCGCTGCGTGTGTTGGACAGTAAAAATCCACAAGTTCAGGAAGCGTTAGCGGATGCCCCAAGCCTGATGGAATATCTTGACGAAGAGTCTCGTCAACATTTTCAGGGTTTGTGTGAACGTTTAGAGCAATTAGGTATCCAATACCGGGTTAATCCTCGTCTGGTACGAGGGTTAGACTATTACAACCGTACCGTATTTGAATGGGTGACTGAAAGTTTAGGCTCACAGGGAACCGTATGTGCCGGTGGTCGTTACGATGGGCTGGTCGAACAATTGGGTGGTCACACTACGCCTGCCGTCGGTTTTGCGATGGGGATGGAGCGCCTGGTATTGATGCTGGAAACCCTGTCGTTAACCAGTGCAGTACCTCAGCCTGTTGATGTGTATGTGACCGCATTAGGTGAAATGGCCGAGTTAGCTGCCACGCAAATCAGTGAACAATTGCGCGATCAGTTGCCTGGTGTTCGGGTGCAAACACACTGCGGTGGCGGTAACTTTAAGAAACAAATGAAACGCGCGGATAATAGTGGTGCCGCAGTGGCGCTGATTATCGGTGAAAATGAAGTGAATGAAGGGGTTGTCGGCGTGAAGTACCTACGCGACAATGCTGAACAACAAACCCTCCCACGAGTAGATTTGGCCAGCCACTTGGCGACGTTACTGGCAAAGTAATCCTGCTTGACGGAATGAGATAAGAATAACGACAAAGTTACCTATTTGGGTAACAGAAGTAAGAGGAATCGCGATGGAGCATTACGCAACCGAAGAACAACAGGTAGAAGCGATTAAACGTTTCTGGAAGGAAAACGGAACAGCCATTATTGTTGGTGCCGTGGTTGGTATTGGCGGTCTGTTCGGTTGGCGCGCCTATTCAGATGCACAGATGGCAGCCAAAGAGCGTACTTCTGTTGCCTATCAGCAAGTTGCTGAAAAGCTGGCGGATGATCAAAAGGCCTTTAATCAACTGACTGATTTTGCAAAGCAAAACAGCGATAGTGGTTATAGTGTGCTGGCAGAATTCCATCTGGCCAAATTTGCGGTTGAACGTGATGACTTAGACGAAGCGATCAAGCATTTGATGGTGGTCGCGAAGGGCGCTGACGAGAATCTGGCAAATTTAGCTAACCTGCGCCTGGCGCGTGTTTATCTGGCGAAGAAAGAGCCAGAGACAGCTCTTAAAACGCTGGAAAGCGTGAAGGCTGAGGCATTTGTTGGACAAGTTGACGAACTGAAGGGCGATGCATATCAAGCTCAGAGGTTATTTGATAAGGCCCGCGTTGCTTATTCAAGTGCACTGACGCTGCAACAGAACAATCGCGTTCTGAAAATGAAACTGGATAATCTGGCCCAGGCAGCAGTTAGTCAGGGGTAACAAGTGAAAAAGCTTTTATTAACTTCATTGGTGGCAGTTGCGACCGTTAACCTGTCTGCCTGTAGCACGATTTCTGATTGGTTTGCAGACGACGAAGAGCTGGCAATTCGCCACCTAAAACCCATCGAGATGAAATTCGAAGCCCAAGAGCTTTGGGATGAATCCGTCGGTGATGGCGTTGACCATTATTTCTCCCGGCTAACACCAGCGGTTGGCTACGACAAAGTCTATGCTGCTGATCGTCAGGGCCATGTAGTGGCATTTGATCAGAAGACTGGCGAAGAAGTTTGGGAAAAGAACTTTGCCCAGTTTTCGGACGAAGGCTTTTTCAGCTTTATGGAGCCTTGGTTCAGCGACGGTATCTCTGCCCGTATTTCTGGTGGTTTGACAGTAAGTTACGAAACCCTGTTTTTCGGTACCGAAAACGGCGAAGTGATGGCGCTGGACGTGACTACTGGTGACGTCAAATGGAAAAGCGAAGTCAAAGGGGAAGTTCTGGCTGCGCCCGTTGTTGATTCAGGTGTCGTCGTGGTAAATACCGGTGCGGGTACTATGATTGCACTGGATGCTGGGACAGGTGAGCAGAAGTGGACCTACGAGTCCGAAGTTCCACCGTTATCATTACGTGGTATATCAGCACCTGCTGCAGCTGGTGGTGGTGTGCTGGCTGGAACGGCGAACGGCAAATTGGTCGTCAATATTATTGAATCCGGACAGACAGCCTGGGAACAGGCGATTACATCTCCGTCTGGAGCCACAGAACTTGAACGTATAGTGGACATCGATAGCCAGCCATTAGTGCTTGGCGGAGTGGCGTTCGTGATTTCTTATGATGGCACTCTGGCTGCAGTTGAACTGCGCTCAGGTCGTGTGATTTGGAAACGTGAATATCAGTCTTACCGTCGTATTACTACAGATAATACCAATCTGTATCTGGTTGACGTGAAGAGCAATGTCTACGCATTAGACCGTCGTAACGGTGTTGAACTTTGGAGTCAGGGCCAGTTGAAAGGCCGTACCCTGACCGGCGCTGTACCGGTTAAAGAGTATGTCGTTGTGGGTGATAACTGGGGCTATTTGCACTGGTTAGACAAAAAGGATGGCACCATCGTTTCACGCCTTGAAGTAGGTGATGATGATGAAGATGAATCTATTTATACCGAGCCAGTGGTAGTTGATGATATCATCTATACCCAGACCCGCGATGGACGTGTGGTGGCGGTGCAAACGCCCTAGGCACGGAATCTACGCAAACAAGCCGTCCAACTCAGGACGGCTTTTGACGCTTTTAGCACTTAACTATTTCTAGGCTAAGGTTATAACAATTGCATTCAGTGGTGATTGAATGTATTTGAAATAGCACCTGGCCTTTGTTCGTTTTAGGAACCCAAGTATGTTACCCGTAATTGCCCTGGTGGGGCGCCCGAATGTGGGCAAGTCAACCCTGTTTAACCGATTCACGCACACCCGAGATGCATTAGTGGCGGACTATCCTGGTTTAACCCGGGATCGTAAATACGGACAGGCCAAATATGACGGCTTACAGTTTATCGTGGTAGACACCGGCGGTATTACAGGAGACGAAGAAGGCATCGATGCGGCAATGGCCAAGCAGTCATTGATGGCGATCGAAGAAGCCGATGTTGTGCTATTTATGCTTGATGCACGCGCGGGATTAACACCTGCCGATATCGGCATTGCGGATCATCTGCGTAAAACTGAAAAGCCCGTTTATCTGGTTGCTAACAAAGTAGACGGTATCGATGGTGATAGCGAAAGCGCAGAGTTTTTCTCTTTGGGGATGGGGGAGATCCACCAGATTGCTGCTGCCCATGGGCGAGGTATCAGTCAGTTACTGAATGATGTACTGGAGCCAATCAAAGATAGTTTCCCGGATATTCATATTCCTGAACCTGTTGTATACGAAGAAGAAGACGCCGATGCACAGTTGGAGCGCCTGCAAAATTCTCCGATTAAACTGGCGATTGTGGGCAAACCAAATGTGGGCAAATCAACCCTGACTAACCGTATCTTAGGTGAAGAACGGGTGGTGGTGTATGACATGCCGGGAACAACCCGTGACAGTGTTTATATCCCCATGCAGCGCGACGAGCGCGAATATATTTTGATTGATACTGCCGGTGTGCGTAAGCGCAAAAAAGTATCAGAGAGTATTGAGAAGTTCTCTATCATCAAAACCTTGCAGGCAATTGAAGAATCTAACGTAGTACTGCTGGTTGTTGATGCCCGTGAAGGGATCCGCGATCAGGATCTTAGCTTACTCGCTTTTGTCCTTAACTCAGGACGTTCACTGGTGATAGCTGTGAATAAATGGGATGGCCTGGACCAGCACGTGAAAGAAGATATTAAGCGTGAATTAGACCGCCGTTTGGGCTTTATCGATTTCGCCCGCCTGCACTTTATTTCGGCCTTGCATGGATCCGGAGTAGGTAACTTGTTTGAATCGGTACAGGAAGCCTATAACTCGGCTACCAAACGTGTGGGCACCTCTATGCTGACGCGTGTGATGGAAATGGCGCAGGTGGATCACCAACCGCCCATGGTGCGGGGACGTCGGATTAAGATGAAATATGCGCACGCTGGCGGATACAATCCACCGCGTATCGTAATTCACGGTAACCAGGTGGATGATTTACCTGAGTCGTACAAACGCTATCTAATGAATTACTTCCGCAAATCACTGCAGATAATGGGGACTCCTATCATGTTTGAATTCCGCGAGAGTTCAAACCCGTATGAAGATAAGAAGAATAAGCTGACCATTTCTCAGGAACGCAAACGTAAACGTCTGATGGCATTTCACAAAAGCAAAAAGTAATGAAAAAAGGCGCTAAGGCGCCTTTTTTGTTCTTATCGTATAGGTGTCATAGAAACTTCTCGAAGATATTGCGCACAAATTCGAAGCTTAATATCTGCGTCGCAAAGGCATGCAGACGCACCTGGGCGCGATGTATGGGATAGCCTCTGAAAATCCAGCGTTTTCGCACTTGGTTATAGCGTTCAAAAAATTGTGCCTTCTCTGCCGGCAGGGGGGTATTGCCGAGTTTTTTCCAGGCTTTATAAGCGCCAGATAAGTCAGAACCTCGCATAAAACGTTGAAGCCAGCGGGGAAAGCGGCGATAGCCAATTGCAGACTGAAAGTCGATGAAATGCGGTGTCCCTTGCTCTGTGCAAAGTACATTACCCAGATTACGCAAATCCAGGTGCACTATTCCTCGTCTGTGCATGGCTGCGACCATTTTTTCCATTTGCCGGAAAAAGCTTTCTGACAGCACTTTTCCCTCTTTCGCCAGTGTCCTTAAAGGCGTGCCAGCGACATAAGGATATGCCATACCTAGCTCAGACAATCGATAGCAGTGGCGACTGATGCCTGGGATACCTTGCAAGCGGGTCAGGGCTTTCACTTCCTGATTGACAAACATCTTTGCTACGCTTTTGCGCACAAACCAGGGACTATGATGAAAATCCTTTATCACTATATCCAGGTTGTCGTGCTGATAACGATACACTATGGCATTCGCAAAACGGCCTTTATGCAGCTGGTGTAAATGTTCTGCAGCAAATTTATGTGAAGGAAAGTGCCCGCGTAATTGTTCCAATAGTTGAGTGTTGGACATGAGTTCCTCGCGAACCAAATAAGAAACTTACATACGAGAATGTATTTTACATGTTTGATGCTTATCGCAAAAAGTAAAATGCGGGGAATGACGGGGATTCTGAGATAAATTTATATGGATAAGGGAACTAATTTAGATTGCCTAAATTAGTTCTCCGATTGAAGCGAACATGGTAAATGATTAGCTATCCGTTTTGCCACTACGTATTGCCAGTATCTGGCTGTCTACTACACCATCCGTAAGACGGTTCGTAATAATGTCACCCGGCTGCAGCTGGGACACACTCTTGAGCAGTTCATCCCCTTTAAAGCTGATACTATAGCCTCGCGCCAGAGTTGAAAGTGGGCTGACGGTATCCAATAGTTTGGCTGCTGCTCCTAATCTGGCCTGCTGAGATTTCAGTGCGGATACCATTGCATATCCAAGATTTTGCTGAAGTTGCTCGACTTTGGCTTGCTGTCGCTGCAACTGGTTGCTCGGTGAGCGCTGTTGTAATCGATTTCGCAAATTCGTCGCAAATTGCTGCGCGAGGTGAAGGCGTTTGTCCATCAAACTGTGCAAGCGCATTTCCAACTGGTCGATTCGCTGATACTGGGCGCTTAACTGGCGCTTAGGGTGTTGTTGCTGAAGACGATGTTCCTGATGATTCAGTTGCTGCTGTAAAGCGCTAAAGCGAGTTCTCATTGTTTGCAGCAGACGCTGGCGCAGCTGATTGAGTCCTTCAAGTACTTCGTTGCGATCCCGGCTGACCAGTTCCGCTGCGGCTGATGGCGTGGGGGCGCGCAAATCTGCAACAAAGTCTGCAATCGTCACATCCACTTCGTGACCGACAGCACTGATCACGGGAAGCTGAGATGCAAATATTGCCCGTGCTAAGGCTTCTTCATTAAAGCACCAAAGGTCTTCTAACGAACCGCCGCCACGACCGACGATCAATACGTCTACTTCATTTCGCACATTGGCGATTTCAATGGCCTGACAAATTTGCGCGGTAGCGATGTTACCCTGAACCTGAGTTGGGTAAACAATGACCTCAAGAGTAGGGTTACGGCGGTTCAACACGGTCAGAATATCGTGCAAGGCAGCCCCCGTTGCCGAGGTAACTACGCCCACTTTGCGGATGTCAGATGGCAATGGCTGTTTATTTTGCTGAGCAAATAAGCCCTCAGCCGAGAGTTTAATTTTAAGTTGTTCGAATTGCTGTTTTAACAGACCTTCGCCTTCGGGTTCCAGGTGTTCAACAATTAACTGATAGTCACCACGGGGTTCATACAGGCTGATACTGGCACGCACTAGCACCTTGTCACCATTTTTAGGGGGCTGCATGACTCTGCGCTGTGAGCCTTTAAACATAGCCGCGCGTACTTGGGCGCGCTGATCTTTAAGGGTGAAATACCAGTGCCCGGAGGCCGCGGCAACGAAATTTGAGATTTCAGCGCTTAGCCAAATTTGACCAATTTCACTTTCAAGAATGGTCTTGGCCAGTCGATTGAGCTTGCTGACCGTAAAAATGTCCCGCGATGGCGCGGCAGAAGTAAACATGCTGATCCGTACAAAAAAGTTTTCATTATTCTTCGAGGCTAGGAGTTTACCTGAAACCACAAAACGGCTACAATTGCGCCGCAACTAAACCCCACCATTTAAAGGTATTGTTGCATGTTGAGGATTGCTAAAGAAGCCCTTACTTTCGATGATGTGTTGTTAGTGCCTGGTCACTCAACCGTCCTCCCTCATACCGCAGACTTGCGTACCAAGTTGACTCGCGGTGTAACCCTGAATATCCCTCTGATTTCTGCAGCGATGGACACCGTTTCCGAAGCGCGTCTGGCAATTGCCTTGGCGCAGGAAGGCGGCATTGGGTTTATCCATAAAAACATGTCTCCTGAGCAACAGGCTGAACATGTGCGTATGGTAAAGAAATATGAAAGCGGTGTGGTCTCTGACCCTGTTACCGTGCACCCGGAAGCAACGATTGCGGATGTAAATGCACTGGCTAAACAGCACGGTTTTTCTGGTTTCCCAGTTGTTGATGAAGATAAAAATCTGGTCGGTATCGTTACCGGCCGAGACCTGCGTTTTGAAACCCGTTTAGATCGCCCTGTTTCCAGCGTAATGACGCCTAAAGAGCGTTTAGTTACCGCTAAAGAAGGCGAAGTGTCTGAAAACGTACTGGAACTGATGCACGAACACCGCATCGAAAAAATTCTGGTGGTAGACGAAGCCTTTAAACTGAAAGGTCTAATCACAGTTAAAGATTTCCAAAAAGCTGAAAGCAAGCCTAACGCCTGTAAAGACAAGCTTGGTCGTTTGCGCGTAGGTGCCGCTGTTAGCGTTGGCGCAGGTACTGATGAGCGTATTGCGCTGTTGGTTGAAGCGGGTGTTGACGTATTACTGATTGATACTTCTCATGGTCATTCGCAGGGTGTTATCGATCGTGTGAAAAAAGTGCGTGCTGACTATCCTAATTTACAACTGATCGCAGGTAACGTGGCTACCGGCGAAGGTGCTAAAGCCCTTGCTGATGCAGGTGTTGATGCGGTGAAAGTGGGTATTGGCCCAGGTTCTATTTGTACTACCCGTATCGTTACTGGTTGTGGTGTGCCACAAATTACGGCTGTGTCAGATGCCGTTGCTGCCCTTGAAGGTACAGGTATTCCTGTTATCGCCGATGGTGGTATTCGATTCTCTGGTGACATCGCCAAAGCGCTGGTTGCTGGTGCAAGTTCCGTCATGGTTGGTTCAATGCTTGCCGGTACCGAAGAAGCACCGGGTGAAGTGGAACTGTATCAGGGCCGTTACTACAAATCTTACCGTGGTATGGGGTCTCTGGGCGCCATGAACCAAAGCAATGGTTCTTCTGATCGTTACTTCCAGGACAGCAAAAACGCGGAAAAACTGGTACCAGAAGGCATTGAAGGCCGTGTGGCCTATAAAGGTCCAATCGCGAACATTATTCACCAGCAAATGGGTGGCTTGCGTTCTGCCATGGGTCTGACCGGGTGCGCCACTATTGAAGAATTGCGTACTAAGCCAATGTTTGTAAAAGTAACTGCGGCAGGCATGGGTGAGTCTCACGTACATGATGTGACCATCACTAAAGAAGCGCCAAACTACCGTCTGGGCTAATATTTTAAGTTCTGTAAGCAGGCTGACCTCGGTCAGCCTGCTTTGTTTTTATTAATACTGGTAACGCTAATGACCACGAATATACATGACCAACGTATCTTGATCCTGGACTTCGGTTCGCAATATACCCAACTGATTGCCCGACGCGTGCGTGAGATTGGTGTTTACTGTGAGCTGTGGGCATGGGACGTCACAGAAGAGCAAATCCGTGAGTTTGCACCAAACGGTATTATCCTTTCTGGTGGTCCGGAGTCGGTAACCGAAGCCGGTTCGCCGCGTGCACCTCAGTACGTATTTAAAGCCGGTGTGCCGGTACTGGGCGTATGTTACGGCATGCAAACCATGGCACACCAATTGGGTGGTGCAGTGCAAGGTTCTAGCGACCTGCGTGAGTTTGGTTATGCGCAGGTAGAAGTGCTGGAAAACAACCCGTTGCTGGCCAATATTGAAGATCATATCGGCAGTAATGGCAATGCCTTGCTGGACGTGTGGATGAGCCACGGTGACAAAGTGTCGGCCATTCCAGAAGGCTTTATTACCACAGCGAAAACCGACAGCTGTCCGTTTGCTGCTATGTATCACCCAGAGAAGCAATTCTACGGTGTACAGTTCCATCCGGAAGTGACCCATACCCGTCAGGGCCAGCGTTTGCTGAGCCACTTTGTTATGGACATTTGTGGCTGTGAAAAGCTGTGGACCCCTGAAACCATTATCGAAGACGCCATCGCCCGGATTAAAGAACAGGTCGGTGACGACGAAGTGATCCTGGGTCTGTCTGGTGGTGTGGATTCTTCTGTGGTGGCTATGCTGGTGCACCGTGCCATCGGTGACAAGCTAACTTGTGTATTCGTGGATAACGGCTTGCTGCGCCTGAACGAAGGTCAGCAGGTGATGGACATGTTCGGTGATCACTTTGGTTTGAACATCATCAAAGTGGATGCCGAAGAGCGTTTCTTAACTGCGCTGGAAGGCGAAGCCGAGCCAGAAGCCAAACGTAAGATCATTGGCCGCGTTTTCGTTGAAGTGTTCGATGAAGAAGCCAAGAAGCGTGTAAGTGCTAAGTGGTTAGCCCAAGGCACTATTTACCCAGACGTGATCGAATCTGCCGCATCGAAAACCGGTAAAGCCCATGTGATCAAGTCTCACCATAACGTTGGCGGTTTGCCAGACGATATGGAAATGGGCCTGGTTGAACCATTACGCGAACTGTTTAAAGACGAAGTACGCAAGATTGGTTTAGAGCTGGGTCTGCCATACGACATGCTGTACCGTCACCCATTCCCTGGTCCGGGTCTTGGTGTGCGTGTACTGGGTGAAGTGAAAAAAGAATACTGTGATTTGCTGCGCCGCGCTGATGCTATCTTCATTGAAGAACTGCACGCTGCCGACTTGTATCATAAAGTCAGCCAGGCCTTTACCGTGTTCCTGCCAGTACGTTCAGTGGGCGTAATGGGCGATGGCCGTAAGTACGACTGGGTGGTATCCCTACGTGCGGTAGAAACCATCGACTTTATGACCGCGCACTGGGCACACCTGCCGTATGACTTCCTGGGTAAGGTATCTAACCGCATTATCAATGAAGTGAACGGCATCTCGCGTGTGGTTTACGATATTTCCGGTAAACCACCAGCGACCATTGAGTGGGAATAACCCATTAGCTGATTCATGATTGAAAGCCTTGCATCGCAAGGCTTTCTTGTTTCTACAGATGAAATCCAGGAATGTGCTTACTTGGGCGCTCTGTCAGCGTGCAGGCAAAAAGCGGCCAAAACCCTGTTGCTGGCCAAGTTCTGGCAACACTTCCCCTTGGTCGACGGCCAGTTTGCCATTAATGATCACGGTTTCCACCAGCCCCGGATTGCGATTAACCAGGCGCTGCAAATTAAAGTTTTGCATTTCCGCCCAGGTGACCTGATTCAGATCCTGGTCAAATCCGTTTGGATCTAGCACGACAACATCAGCACGATCACCTTGACGAATTTTACCGGCTTCGATACCAAACCAGTCGGCCTGATCGCCAGTGACGCGCCAGATGGCTTGTTCCATGGTCATGATGGCCTCATCGTCATCGATGGACTGTTGCACCAGTTTAAGCAGGCGTAAGGGCAGGTTATAAAAGGCCATATTACGAATATGCGCGCCAGCATCACTAAAGGTGATCAGTGAACGGGGATTTTTGACGATACGTTTCAGCACTGTTTCACGGTGATTGCCTATGGTAGTGAACCAGCGCAGTTTAGTGCCGTATTCAACCACTAAGTCGAGAAACAAATCCACCACATGAATGCCGCGCTGCTCGGCAACTTGGGCGAAATCTTTGCCGATAATACTGGTATCAGGGCAATCCAGGATCATGGCATCAGAGAAATCCCGCTGCCACACACGCGGGCTGTATTTTTCGGCATAAAACTTACGGAAGTGACGGCGGTACTGCTCGTCTTTAAGCAGCCTATTACGCTTGATTTGGTCGCGTAAATCCAGGGCCATTTCACCGGCACCAAATTCTTCAAACAGCACCACATCTATACCATCGGCAAATACGGTGAAAGGGGCGGGCAACACCTGCCAGCGAAAATCACCGCGCACCAGATTAGTTAAAAAAGAAGTAAAACGCGTCAGGTTATTCAGATAGGCACTGCCTTTTAAATCCAGCTGGCTGATCAGGGTAGTTTTGAGTGGCCGGCGCAGCCAGCCAATACATTCACGTAAATACTGCAATACTTGCAAGGGCGTGGCGGCATTCGGGGCGCCCTGATGCACCCGGTTATACTTGCGTACCCATTTGAGTAAGCGGGAAATCTCATGCCAGCGCGCGTAGGTGCTAGGAAGGCTTTTTGACCAGGCACGGTCGCCATCTATCTTGTCCCATTTCAGGCACATGGTCGATAACCCCAAAAAGCCAACCTCCAGAGCCTCGCGCAGTTTGTCTTCCATGGCCTGCATTTCTGCGTTTGTGGGTTTGACAGACAAATCGGTTGCCCGCGCTAAGCCCATTACGCTGACACGCAAATCGCTATGTCCCAGCAGACTGACCACATTAGGCCCCAGGGGCAGATTATTCACGTACTCCACCCATTCAGTGGGACTGTTCCAGGATTTGTGTTGCTGCAAAATCGGCAGCACCCGCTCCCGAGGAATGGTTTCGACCCGAGTGAAGATATCCGAAGCGTCTTCTGCGTCACTGCACACCATGCTCAGTGAGCAACTGCCCATCAGGACGGTCGTCACGCCATGACGCACTGACTCCGACAGGCTGGGGCTGGCAATCATTTCTGCGTCATAGTGGGTGTGGCTATCAATAAAGCCTGGCATGACCCATTTTCCTGCGGCTTGGATAACGCGCGAAACCTGACTATGTGCAATTTCCGAGTCGCTGATTAAGACGATACGACCGTCTTGGATGGCAATGTTTTGAATCGATGATGGAGCACCTGTGCCATCAAAATAACGTGCACCTTCAATCAGAATATCGAATTTAGACATAGTAAGTTAAACCATGGCGGGTAATTTAATTGTGCATTTTATGCTGAATTTTTGTAAAGAAGTTATCATTTGACGACATGCCACATTCAAGATGGAGGCAAGGGCAAAGATGGAACCGCAATTTACGATAAAAACGCCAGCCCTGAATCAATGCGATCGCTTGATTCGTCAGTTAGGTGGTGAACCGCAGATATTCTTGCACGGCTATCAATTAACCCCGTCTGCGTTAGGGCAGGCAGATCTCAGTATGCTGTTTAGTGACTTTGTGCGTTTGTTGAATGATGCCGCCGAGCAATTTAGCTGTCCTGATTTTGGCTTACGTTTAGGCACCATGCAGCAGGTTCAGAATTTAGGTGCGTTGGGCGTGGCTTTGCAACATTGCACGACTATGCGTGAAGCCATGCTGGTGGTACGCGGCTTTATGGTCTTGCATAACCAGGCGGAATATTGGGATTTCCACGAATACGCAGACACAGTGGTGATCATACGCGGTGATCTTGTTCACCATGGCGCAGATGGTCGCCAGGCTAACGAACTGGCCATGAGTGCCTGTTATCAGCTGGGTAAACTGCTGTTAGGGCATAGATTCCGTTTGTTACGCGTCGAGTTTGGCCATTCTGCCATTGCCCCCTTATCTTGTTATCAGCGAGTGTTTGATGCTGAGGTGATATTTGATTGTCCACAAGATCAACTGGTGTTAGAAAAAGGTTTTCTTGAGCAGACCCTGCAAATGTCAGACAGCCGATTAAAGCAGGTGGCGACAGACTATTTGCAACAGTTACATCGAGTGTCTCCGCAAGATTTGCTGCAACAGGTGATGGCATTGATTCAACAACACCTAAGTTCCAAGGGAGCCGACATTGAATGGGTTGCCAACTGTCTGAATCTGCACACCCGTACCTTACAACGCAAGCTGCAACAGCAGGGTGTGATATTTAAGCAACTGGTTAATGAGATTCGGATGAACAATGCCTGTTGGTATTTGGGGGCCAGTCAGTTGCAGTTGACCTTAGTTGCGGATGTGTTGGGTTATGCAGATTACAGTAACTTTTGCCGCGCATTTACACGCAACAAAGGGCTATCGCCATCGGCGTGGCGTAAGCAACATCAGCGAGATTTAACCCGTCGGTAATTTTGCGAACAAGGTGCAAATTGAGTGACTTACTTTTGAGCCAATGGAAGTGAGTGTGAGATAAAAACGCTCGAGGAAGGTTTACTTTCTGAGCGTTTTTTTCTGGTGCTAACTGCAACTGCGATTTGATTCAGATTTTTGCCGTATTAGGTTGCTTGCGTAACAGCAGTAACAACGGAATTGCTGCCAGGGCAAACCACATCATTAAACGGAAATCCTGTAAATAGGCCATGGTTGCGGCCTGAGCGGTTACCGCCTGATTAATCTGCGCCAGACCTGTCGAAGAGCTGCTATCCAGCAGTCCTATCTGGTTGGCTTGTTGCAGTGCATTATTATATGGAGTGATAAAATTTGTATAGGCAGCATGGTTAATCTGAGTGCGTTGGGACAGATAACACATCACGATTGATATGCCGATACTGCTGCCGATATTTCTCACCAGACTGAATAAAGCGGTGCCTTCATTGCGATATTTCGCATCTATGGTGGAGAAGCTGATAGTGGTTAAAGGCACAAAAATAAAACCTAACCCAAAGCCCTGAACCACGCCTGTGGCAATGATCTCGCTGGTGCTGGTATCTGTGGTGAAGTGCGTCATCTGCCACATAGACAGGGCATTCAGTAATAACCCAAGTAGCACTTTATAGCGCGGATCAACTTTGCCGGATAGTTTGCCTACGGTGATCATCGCGACCATGGTACCTAGTCCCCTTGGGGCCATGACCATGCCCACATCAATCACCGGATAGCCCATTAGATTTTGCATAAAAGGTGGTAGCAATGACATGGTCGCCAGCAGAATAATGCCGACGATAAACATAAATATCAGGCCGACACTGAAGTTGCGATCTTTAAATAAACCCGGGTCGATAAAGGGATGTCTGTGGGTCAGCATGTGACTCACAAACAGGTAAAATGCGGCAACGGCCATCAAAGTTTCGATAACGATTTCGCGATTGGAAAACCAGTCGAGAGATTCACCGCGATCCAGCATCATCTGTAGCGAACCTATGCCGACGCTAAGCAGGAAAAAGCCGAGCAAATCGAATTTACGGCTGTTATTCAGCGGTGTTTCTTTCACGAATGTCATGATCCCAAGCCACGCCAAAATACCAAATGGCAGATTGATGTAAAACACCCAACGCCAGTTATAGTATTCCGTTAGCCAACCACCCAGTGACGGGCCTAAAATCGGCCCTAACATCACGCCAACACCCCACATGGCCATCGCCGCGCCGTGTTGTTCTTTGGGATAAGTGTCGAGCAACACTGATTGGGACAAGGGGACCAGCGCGGCACCAAAGATACCTTGTAACATCCGGAACAGAACAATTTGGTCCAGTGACTGGGCAGCACCACAGAGCATAGATGCCAGTGTAAAGCCAACCACAGACCATAAAAACAGACGTTTGCGGCCCAGACGGGCGCTTAAGAATCCGGTTAGCGGCATAAAGATAGCGGCCGCGACGATATAAGAGGTTAATACCCAGGATATCTGGTCCTGACTGGCACCCACTGCACCCTGCATATGTGGCAGGGCAACGTTGGCGATCGTAGTATCCAGAGCCTGCATAATGGTCGCCAGCATGACAGAGATGGCGACCAAACCGCGGCTACCACTTTCCTGATCTACTACCTTAGCGGCATTGCTTTCTACACTCATCGTGGCAGACCGTTACAGGGTAATGCCAAACAATTCGCGTTGATGTTTGGTGTCAATTTCCGGGATGGCGCTCAAGCCGGTACGTAAAGGCGGCAGGTTGCGATCCTGTTCCAGACGAATACGCACGGGTACTCGCTGCGCTACTTTCACCCAGTTACCTGTGGTGTTTTGTGCCGGCAGCAAAGAGAACTCTGAGCTGGTTGCCGGTGACAGGCTTTCAACTACACCGTGCCAGGTCTCATCCGGATAAATATCCACTTTGATGTCGACTGACTGACCCGGGCGCACATATGTCAGTTCTTTCTCAGTGTAATTAGCTTCAATCCATAATTCAGCGTTGGCAACCAACGTCATCGCAGCTTTCCCCGGGCTTAAAAACTGGCCTGGTTTAGGCGGTGCGCTGACCTGACCGGATAACGAGGCATGAATTTCGGTACGGGCTAAATCCAGCTTCGCCTGTTCAAGCACCGCCAGGGCCGCTTTATAATTTGGATGTTCTTCAATGGGAGTATCGACAGAGCCGCCAAGTGACGCTTCGATACGTTTTAATTCGGCTGTTTCGATAGCCACGCCTACTTGTGCAAGCTGCTCACTCTGATTGGCGTCGTCAAAGTCTGAACCTGAGGTATAGTGATCGTTGAGTAAATCTAACTGGCGTTTCACTTCTTTGGCTGCGAAGCCCAGATGTGTCGAGGCCAGTTTGAGCATACCTTCGGTTTTCAGATAGGTTTGCTTCAACTCGTTTAAATCTGTGCGCACCTGTGCCAGATTGGCTTCGGCTTTGGTGACTGCCAGTTTGTACGGGGCAGGGTCCAGGGTGAAAAGAAGTTGACCGGCGGCAACAGTATCGTTTTCGTGTACGAATACCTGTTGCACCTGACCGGTCACCTCCACGCTTACCTGTACTTTATCGGCTTTGACATAGGCGTTTTCGGTTTCAACGAAACGGCCACCTTTTAAATAGAAATAGGTTCCTGCTACCGCAGCAATGACGGGAATGACGACCATCAGTACAAAACGTTTGCTGCGTTTGGGCTGAGCTTGTATTTGCGACATAAGACAACTTCCGCGATAAAAGAAAATTAGTTATTGATCAGGTTTAAACGAACTTTGAATAGGGCAGCCATAAGCTGAGCCTCTTCCTCCGGCGACAGGCCTGCCAGAGCACTTACCCGTAAACTCTCACCATATTCAGCAATTTTTTCCAAATGAGGAGCAGCTTCATTGGTTAAAAACAAGCGATAGGCACGGCGATCATTCGGATCCTGACGTCGTTCTACTAAACCCACATCACTGAGTTGATCAATAAGACGTGCGAGTGTTATGGGCTTAATTTCCATCATGTCAGCGATATCGACTTGTCTGACGCCTTCATTACGAGATATGAAAATCAGCGCCCGTGATTGCGCCAGTGTCAGATTGCCGTGTTCAAGGTTGGCATAGAAGCTTTGCTTCATTAACCGAGCGATGTCATTGACTAAAAAGCCAAAGCTATCATTGCTTTTTTTCATTTTTATAAGGTAAAGAGATAATAAGTTTTGCTTATTATATTGTTACGTTTATCTCAGAGTCAACTTTGCTTAAAGTTGCAGGAAGGTTTTGATTTCGTCGCGTTTAGCCATGCCATCCTGCCAGCCCAGCTGGATCAACTCCTGACAGAAGCCTTTCTCGAACAAAAGGTAGCTAAGAAAGCCCGCATCGTTACTGTTGCGTAATCCCAGTAATCGCAGCAGTGCTTTGATACCGGCAGGCATGTGGTGGAAATAGCGGTTGGCCACCTCATCAAAATTTTTGCTGGGATTCACCATCAGGCAATCGATGGGTTTTAAGTGTGTGGCATTGCGTTGTTTGGGGGTGAAAATGCTCAGAGTCTGATTGACCCTTTGCATCCGTTCAATATCAGTATGCAGCGAATCGGCAAAAATTGTGTCTAGCAGATGACCGGCAATGGCCAAATTACTCGGAAATATCTTACTGTTACTTAACGATTTCTTCATTTCTGGCTGTTCAACGCCAATGACCAGAATTTTATCTGCTCCCAGGTGTATTGGTGGACTGAGGGGAGATAATTGATGGACCGAGCCGTCACCTAAATACTCTCCGTTGATTCTGACGGGTGGAAAAATCAAAGGGATAGCGGACGACGCCATCAAATAATCGGTATCCAGTACGCAAGCCCGGCCACTGCGCTGATGGCGCTGCCAGGGTTTTAGATCCGGCTGTCCCTGGAAATAGCTGATGGACTCGTGGTGGGTATAGCTGGAAGCCGTAATGCACAAAGCGCGCAAATAGCCCCGCATAAGATTGCGATCAATACGATGGAAATCCATAGTTTTGTTGATCAGCGCTCTCAGTGGCTGATTGTCTAGTAAGCTGCTGGCGGGTTTGCCCGGATAATCCGCAATAAGTCGATGCAGGTAGCCCTTGAGCAGGTATCCGAATACGCCACTGATACTACTCAGATAAATCTGGTTTGAATGAAAGTTTTTCCATACCCATTCAAGACGCCGAACACCAAGATGATAACAAGATGCATAGCAGGCCAATGCCGTGACGTTAATGGCCCCTGCAGAGTTACCACACAGGATTGGAAAGGGAAGGGCATGATTGCGCGGTAATAGGGTCGCAATTGCCTTGAGTACGCCAACCTGATAGGCGGCACGTGCACCGCCACCAGAAAGTAACAAGGCAAAACTATGTCTGTCTGGCATCATATCCTTGTTCACAGCCTCTTTATTTACAGGGTAAGGGTTTGCCCCTCCCTGGACGCAAATAGGACTAAATCAGAATGCACGATTTCGATATATTCACGGCAATGAATTTCGATGGCATCTATGTCGTCATCGGTGCGCATTGGATCATGGCTATATAATGCAAGACGTTTGGCTCGGCTTGCCATTGCCAGTTTTACCGCTTCTTCTGCGACAGAATGCCCCCAGCCTGATTTAGCCGGCATGTCCGAGAGCATATACTGGGCATCATGGATGATCAGGTCGGCTTCCTGAGCAAACTCAACCCAATCGAGAAAATCGCTTTCTTTTTTATAAGGTGGGTAGAGTTCGTTGTCAGTAATATAGGCGAGTTTTTTACCATCAGCCTCAATCAGATAGGAGCTACCACCACCTGGGTGATTCATCGGATGGCGACTGATCACGGCGCTGCCAATTTGCCACTTCTGGATGTCAGGACCTTTCGGTTGAATCTGAATATTCGATGTCAGCTTGTCGTAATGGACTGGAAACAGGCTGCCGGTCATTTGTTCGATCACCGCATTGGGCTGATGTGGACGTGTCAGGCCTGGGGTAATGAAGATATTACGCTCAGGCTGATAAATGGGGGCAAAAAACGGGAAACCCTGAATATGGTCCCAGTGGTTGTGACTCAGAAGAATATGAATATCGTCCTTCTTTGCCATGAATTCGCGACTCAGGTTACGGATCCCTGTTCCTGCGTCGAGTATGATGTCGGTGCCGTCGTCTAATACCACATGCACGCATGCGGTGTTCCCGCCATACCTGACAAATTCTTTGCCAGGTGTCGGAATGGAGCCCCGCACCCCATAAAAGGTCAGTTGCATAGAATTATCTCTGTTCCTTGCTGCGATTGCGAAAGACAGCTGCAGAGTCGGATTGACCTTAAACAACTTATCTTCTTATTTACTTACAAACTTAGCTTAGCACTTTGCCCACAGGCAAATAAGATTAAAGAATATCCTCAGGTATGCTGGAAGTAACGAAAAAGTCTAATAAAAAGAAGATGTTTTGGCTGTGGTAGATAAAGTGGGCAGTGACTGATACAGGCCTTTTGTTGGTTAATTATTTATACGTAAAGTAAAGTCGAAATAAAAAAGCCGGCATTTTGCCGGCTTTTGCTAAGTTGGTAGCTCTATTTACAGTTGAGCAAGGGTCGCGACGACTTCATCGATGCTTAACATTTGCTTTTCGCCAGTACGACGGTTTTTGTACTCGACTTTCTGTTCGTCCAGATTACGCTCACCAATAACAATGGTGTGAGGTACGCCGATCAGTTCCATGTCATTAAACATTACGCCTGGACGTTCTTTACGATCATCAAACAATACATCGATTCCCGCTGCTCTACATTCGTCATACAGACGTTGAGCAACTTCCTGAATACGATGAGATTTATGCATATTCATTGGAATAAGGGCCACTTTGAACGGTGCGATGGCGTCTGGCCAGATGATGCCGTACTGATCATGGTTTTGCTCAATGGCCGCAGCAACAATACGGGAAACACCAATGCCGTAACAACCCATTGTCAGGATTTGGTGTTTACCACTTTCATCAAGCACGCCGCAGTTCATGGCTTTAGAGTACTTGTCACCTAACTGGAAGATATGTCCAACTTCAATACCGCGTTTAATTTCCAGAGTGCCGTTGCCACATGGTGACGGGTCACCTGCCTGGACGTTGCGGATATCCACTACAGTGTAAGTGTTGATATCACGATCCCAGTTAGCGCCGGTTAGATGTTTGCCTGCTTCGTTGGCACCGCAGATAAAATCTGCCAAATGTGCCGCACTGCGATCTACAAATACAGGCAGGTTAAGACCAACCGGACCTGCAGAACCAACCACACTGCCAGCAGCCTTCACCTGTTCGTCTGACGCGAAGGTAAGAGGCGCAGCGATACCCGGTAATTTTTCTGCTTTGATATCATTTAATTCGTGATCACCACGAACAATCAAAGCGGCAACACTCTGTACCCCGGCTTCATCCGCTTCTGTCAGTACTAACAGCGTTTTAGCCACTTTGTCGGCAGTGGTGCTAAAGAAGGCACACACCTGCTCGATGGTGGCAACATCCGGGGTATCAACGGTCGCTAATTCAGCCGCTGGCGCCGGGCGTTCGCCGACTGGGGCAATTGCTTCTGCCATTTCGATGTTGGCAGCGAAATCTGAGCTATCGCTAAAAGCGATATCATCTTCGCCTGATGCGGCCAATACATGGAATTCGTGAGACATGCTGCCACCGATAGAGCCTGTGTCAGCCAATACCGGGCGGAATTCCAAACCAATGCGGGTAAATACATTGCAGTAAGCCTGATACATGTCCTGATACGTTTTTTCCAGACAGTCCTGAGTCAGGTGGAAAGAATAAGCATCTTTCATGGTGAATTCGCGGCCACGCATTACGCCAAAACGCGGACGGACTTCGTCACGGAATTTGGTTTGTACCTGGTACAGGTTCAGAGGCAGTTGTTTGTAGCTGCTGACTTCATTTTTGACCAGGCTGGTGATGACTTCTTCGTGGGTTGGACCTAAAACGAAGTCACGTTGGTGACGATCTTTGATCCGTAACAGCTCTGGGCCATACTGTTCCCAGCGTCCTGATTCTTCCCATAAATCAGCAGGCTGAACCACTGGCATTAACACTTCGATGGCACCGGCTTTGTTCATTTCGTCGCGCACAATATCCGCGACTTTGTTCAATACCCGTAATCCTGTCGGCAACCAGGTGTACAAACCTGACGCCAGTTTGCGGATCATGCCCGCACGCAACATTAGCTGATGGCTGATGACTTCTGCATCTGCCGGGGTTTCCTTTTGCGTAGAGAGTAGGTATTGGCTGGTACGCATCTGTGTAATTGACCCTTAGAATGATTAAAACGGCGGCCATTCTACCAGCCATAAACCAATGTGCGAAGTAGTAAAACCACCTTTTAAATGGCTAAAAAACGCGAAATCAGGCTAACTGACTTTCTCGATTGCGACGACCAGATTGATTTGCCCATGTACCTGCCAGCGGACATTGTAATCATACAGACGCACACCAAAGACTCTCTCGCTTTGCTTGCCTTTTTGATAGGCAGGGCGAGGGTCCTGACTCAGTACCTGAGTGATCAGTAATTCAAGTTGTGCGGGGGGATTGTTAAGGGCTTGCAGCTGCGCCTGGGATGCAGCGCTAAATTCAACCTGCATCAACTCAGGTTCTTCGCTGGCAAATCCCCCTTCAGCACCTGGCAGGCTCTCTGCCCAGGGTAAATAAGGTTTGATGTCCAGAATAGGCGTGCCATCGACCAAATCGACGCCGCCAACTTTAAGTATGGTTTGGTTGCCACGTTGTTCAATGCCGCCAAAGGAAACTAGCGACATGCCGATGGGGTTGGGGCGAAATGTACTGCGGGTTGCATATACGCCTTGTTTGCTGTTGCCACCCAGGCGCGGTGGACGTACCAGCGCAGACCAGCCCTGCTCGGCGGTTTGATGAAAGTGAAACAGTAACCACAGATGGCTAAAGCCTTCTATTCCGCGCAGACTGTTGGGATCGGCATAGTCAGCGCAAAAGTGGATTTCACCCTCTGCGGCATCTGCCAGACGCGGCTGGCGAGGAATGGCGAACTTCTCTTTATAGGGCGTTTGAATATGCGCGATGGGGTGAAATACAAGAGGCTGATTCATAGTGAATTTTTTTCTGATTTGATGAAACAAATTATTCCTATAAGTGTCATCATATTATCACAGCTGAGGGCTAGCCTGTGAAACAACAGCGAAAGGGTATCTTTTTGTTGTTGCGCATGAAATCCCACTTTGGATTATGTGTTTCCTGGACTTCTTACGGCTTACCCAGTGTAAGCCGTTTTTTTATCCGTTATGCTAGCCCCTCCTTGTTGAAATCGTTTCAAACAATATTATATCCCCTGTGATACGTGTCATTGTGTGGATGAACAATGGGAACCCTATGATTTCAGTAAAACGCTTGCGAAAATCATTTGGCGATTTTACCGCCGTAAAGGATTTAAATTTTGATATAAAGCCGGGCGATGTGGTGGGCTTTTTGGGGCCAAATGGCGCCGGGAAGTCGACTACCATGAAAATGCTGACGGGCTTTTTAGCGCCATCTGGCGGGGAAGTGCGCATTGCCAATATGGCATTACAGGACAGTGCTCAGGCAATTCAGGAGAAAATCGGTTATTTGCCCGAAGGTGCGCCAGCATACGGAGACATGACGCCGTTACAGTTTCTGTTGTTTATCGCCAAAGTCAGGGGCTACAAAGGCGCTGAAATGAAAGCGCGGGTGGCGGATGTCGTCAGGCAGGTTGAATTACAAAGTGTCCTCGACCGTCCCATCGAAACGCTTTCTAAAGGCTTTAAACGCCGGGTAGGCCTAGCCCAGGCAATTATTCATGATCCTGAGATTTTGATTTTGGATGAGCCCACAGACGGTCTGGATCCAAATCAGAAACATCAGGTGCGTAAGCTAATTCAGAATCTTTCCAAAGATAAAATCGTCATTATCTCCACGCATATTTTGGAAGAAGTTACCGCTGTATGTAATCGGGTGATGATTATTGCAGCAGGACAAATGCTGTTTGATGGCTCGCCTGAGTCATTGCAACGTAAGTCCCGTTACTATCAGGCGGTGACACTGAAGTTTAGTTATCCAACTGATATTTCCGGGCTGGCAGAAGTGGCAGGGGTCGAAGAGATGGAAGTCGATCAGGCTTCTGGGCAAGTCACGTTATTTCCCGAAGAAGGGAAAGACATTTTACATGGTGTGACTGCGCATATTCAGCAGAGACGTTTGCCAGTAGACAATTTATTTGTAGAAGCCGGACGTCTGGATGAAGTGTTCCGCGAACTGACCAGCGAGGCCTGAGGACGATGAGTAAGCTGTCTATTTTATTTAAACGCGAATTTGCGAGCTTTTTTGCCACGCCAGTGGCTTTTGTATTCATTACTATTTTCCTGATCCTATCGGCGGTCTTTACCTTTTTTATTGGGGGATTTTACGAGCGAGGACAGGCTGATTTGTTGCCATTCTTTAACTTCCATCCCTGGCTGTACTTATTTCTGGTGCCAGCTATAGCCATGCGTAGTTGGGCCGAAGAGCGGAAAAGTGGCACCATTGAGCTGCTGATGACCTTACCAGTGTCGAGTTTTCAGACCATGCTGGCGAAGTTTATGGCTGCCTGGGCGGTGCTTGGACTGAGCCTGGTACTGACTTTTCCGCTGTGGTTAACGGTGAATTATTTGGGGGCGCCGGATAACGGTATTATTTTTGCTGCTTATATTGGCAGCTGGCTGATGGCCGGAGGCTTTTTAGCGGTGAGCATTTGCATGTCGGCCCTCACCAAGAATCAGGTAGTTGCCTTTATTTTGGCCGTGGTGCTTTGCTTTATTTTTGTGGTCAGTGGCAGCGGTATCATTCTTGATGCCTTCAAAGGCTGGGCACCTCTGCTTCTGCTCGATACCATCGCTTCATTTAGTTTTCTAAGTCACTTTGAGTCTATTTCAAAAGGGGTGATTGCCCTTAATGACGTGGGCTATTTCCTGATTGTCATAGGCGTTTGGCTGTATGCCGGATTACTGGTCATTGAACAGAAGAAGGCAGAATAATGATGACCTCAAAAGTATCTACACCGTTAAGTTTGTCATTATTGCTGGTGCTGTTTTTTGCACTTGTGCTGCTTAATAATCAATTGCTGTCACCCTTTAGACTCGACCTGACGGAAAATCAGGTTTACTCACTTTCGCAGGGCAGCAAAGACATTCTCAAAGAAATCGATGAGCCGATTAATCTGTATTTTTTCTTCTCCGATAAGGCCTCTCGGGGCATGACGACCCTGCGTAACTACGCCAGCCGGGTACAGAGTCTGCTTGAGGAGTACGCCAATGTGTCAGAGGGAAAAGTACATTTACAAATTATTGATCCGGAGCCTTTTTCTGAAAACGAAGACAAAGCCAATGAATTTGGCCTGACAGCGGCGACGATTGGCCAAAGTGGGGATGCTATATATCTGGGCCTGGCTGCCAGTAATTCGTTGGATGATCAGCAGACCATCGCTTTTTTTGACCCACAGCAGGAAAGCTTTCTGGAGTATGAAATCAGCAAGTTGTTGCATAAGCTGACCAATACTAAGCCGGTAAAAGTGACCTTGCTTACTGACCTGAACCTGCAGGGCGGTCAAAACCCTATGACAGGACGTTTTGATCCTCCCTGGGTGTTCTATCAACAACTGCAGCAGCTATATCAGGTTGAAACGCTTGGGTCTGATGCCAGCGATATCCCTGCTGATACAGATGTACTAATGCTAGTGCACCCGCAGAATTTATCAGAAGCCATGCTGTATTCTATCGACCAGTTTGCGATGACCGGCGGTAAGATCCTGGCCTTCTTAGATCCACATAATGAATCCGACAGCATGGCAATGATGTCGGGGATGGGCGCGAACAGTTCTAACCTTGACCGATTATTCAGCAGTTGGGGCATTGAGTTTAATCATCAGCAGGTGGTATTGGATGCACAAGCTGGGTTGGATATTCGTACCCAGGCGGGAGGTGTTGCCAGACATATGGGCTTTTTGGGCCTGGGTGCACAGCAGCTGGATCGCTCAGATGTCACTACCGCAGGCTTAGAAGTGATTAATGGCGCCTCATTTGGGGTACTAGGCAAAGCGGCTGGCAGTCAGCTGAGCTGGACGCCTTTGATGCAATCAAGTGAGCATGCAGATTTACTGGATGTCCAAACCTATGTTGCCACCCAGGATGCGACGAAATTAGCGGATCTGTTTAGCGATCAACATAAACGCTATGTGCTGGCAGCTCGCGTTTCGGGTAAGGCGAATTCTGCTTTTAATCAGGTACCTGAGGGGATTGATGCAACACAGCAAGTGCGTCAGACCAGCAAGTTAAATGTGATTGTGGTAGCTGATACGGATTTGCTTTCAGACCGCTTCTGGGTGCAGCAGTCCAGCTTTTTCGGACAAACCATCATGACCCCATTTGCGAATAATGGTGATTTTATTACCAACAGTGTTGAAAACCTCGGTGGTAGTAATGCGCTTATCAGTATTCGTAGTCGGGGTACATTTGCCCGTCCGTTTAACAAAGTCGATGCGTTGACAGTTGCCGCTGAGCAAAAATTCCGCGAGCAGGAGCAACTGTTGCAGCAGCAGTTGGACGACACGGAACAGCAATTAAGTCAGTTGCAGAACCAACAGGGAGAGGGCAGTAACCTGGTACTTACACCCGACCAGCAGCAGGCCGTTGAGCAATTTATGCATAAGCGGATTGAAATCCGTAAGGCCTTACGGGATGTGCGCCATCAATTGGATAAGGACATTGAAGAACTGGGAAACTGGTTGAAGTTTATCAATATCGCCGTGGCGCCATTGTTACTGGTTATGCTGTTATCGTTGTTGATGCGGTTAACGCGCAGCAAATCAAAAATGCTTAAGGGCCATGGATAGGAGATGGTTGTGCAGAAACATTTATTACCGCTTACCGTATTCGCATTGTTAGCGGTGTCAGTGGGGATTTGGCTGGAAGCGCCACAGCAACCCAGTCAGCCGACACAGGGTATTTTGTTTAGTCAGTTAGCTGAAAATGCAAACAAGGTATCTCATATCCAAATCAAAACGGCTTCAGAAACGCTGTTGGATGCACATAAGCAGGGAGAAAACTGGCTGGGTAAGTTTAAAGGGGAAGAATATCCTCTGGATAAAAATAAGCTAACGAGTTTTGTTGCAGCCTTGATGAGTGCCAGATTAAGCGAAGCGAAAACGGCATTGCCTAAAAATTATGTGCACCTCGGCGTGGAAGATTTAACGGCCCAGGACAGCCAGGCCCGTTTCGTCACACTATCATCGCAACAGCATGAATGGTCTGTGCTGGTGGGAAAACGCGCCAGTGTAGGTAATGGACAGTATGTGCGGGTACCTAACAAAGCCCAGAGCTGGATGATCAATGCTGCGATTCCGTTGCCGGTGAACAGTCAGGATTGGTTGTGGCAGCAGATTCTGCCTGAAGGCATCTCAGTCTCCACGTTATCGCGTACCGATGCTAAAGCATGGCAAATTGAAACTGAACCCGGCGTGTCCGAAACGCAGGAAAATGTAAATTACCAGTTGGTAAACTTGCCAGCCGGGCGAGCTCTGAAATACGATACGGTTCTGGCCGGGGTTATCGATAATTTGACCGGGCTTAGATTTGATCGTTTGCAGCCGCTCGCGGATACTTCTACGGCAGAGATGACACAAGTTGCAGTATTAGATATTCAAAGTGCAGAGTACGGCACGTTCGTGTTGCATCTATGGCAAGATCAGCAAAGCCAGTATGGTTTAACGGTCAGCTCAGATACGCCAGGGTATTGGCAACATTGGTTTTATGGGCTATCTGAATTTTCTGCCAGTCAGATAAATAAGTCCGTTGAGGATTTTTTGCTGCCACAAAACACCCCTAACGGTGGTGCGGTGAAAGTGATAGATGAAGGTGAAGCACCACGCTAACAGGTTCACCGCACATCACAAACGCCACCTACGAGTGGCGTTTTTTATTTTCGCCGGGCAATTTCAACAATAAATAAGTAAAGGCTGTAACATGCGAATTTTTAAAAGGATGGGAACCTGTTCCGTAATACTGGCATTGATGGTCAGTGTCGTTTTAATCCCCGTAACCAGCTGGGCTAAGCCAGCAGATGAGCAAACGGTGGTACTCATTTCTTTAGACGGGTTTCGTTGGGACTATGTTGAAAAGCATGGTGCATCTTCGCTGGCTGAGATGGCCAGACAGGGGGTAAGAGCCGAGCGAATGCAACCTGTGTATCCAACAAAAACGTTTCCTAACCATTTGAGTTTAATTACGGGGTTATATCCGACCCATCACGGCATCGTAGACAACCATTTCTGCGATAAAGTGCGGAATGAGTGTTATGACCTGGGAGATGGTCATAATGATTCGAGCTGGTTGTCCGGTATTCCGTTATGGAACCTGGCAGAACTACAGGGGCTTATTTCAGCGACCTATTTCTGGCCAGAGTCAGACGCAAGATTTGGTGGCAAAACCCCTACTTACTACTATCCGTATTCACACAATGCCGATCCTCAGGAACGCATTGATCAAATTATTCGCTGGTTGCAATTACCTTCAGACAAACGCCCACGCTTCATCGCCAGTTATTTTCATCAGGTTGATTCAGCCGGCCATGAGTTTGGGCCAAGTGCACCGCAAACCAAAGCAGCAGTTAAATATCTGGACGGTTTAATTGGTCAGTTGAGACAGCGTTTGAAAACGGAAGTGAAGCAACCCGTGAATCTGGTGATTGTCGCCGACCATGGTATGACGGATATAAAGGCGGATCAGGCCATCGACTATCGTGAGCTGAACATTCCCGAGAGTTTTAAAGTCGTGAACGCCAGCACGCGCCTGATGATTTACGCCACACCTAAAACCAGTGCCGACGAACTAAAGGCATTGCAACAGCAGTTTGCTAAAGATACAGATCCTCGTTTTTTCTATATGACGCAAGAAGCTTTGCATCAACGCCATTTCGAGGACAGTCCACGGGTGGCTGATATTATTCTTGAAACTAAGGCGCCCCGTTATTTCACAAATAAAGACGCAAACAAGCGTCACGATGGTGGCACCCATGGGTTCACTTATTTTGCTGATATGGGGGCAGTGTTTATTGCTGAAGGTCCGGCATTTAAGCAGGGGATCATTATTCCTGAGTTCCCGAACCTGGATGTCTATCCAACTATCGCCAAAATTTTAGGAATTAAATTGCTATCGAAAGTCGATGGTGATGGCAAGGGATTGGAAGCTGCATTGAAGTAGCGTTTAAATATAGCGCTGCAGGGTAATCTGTGCACAGACCAGATTAAGTCTATGAATATTACTTTTGGCGAGTATCTAAACACTCTTTGAGTAAGGCCTGCATATGGGAAAATCCCAGTTTGCGGGCCTTATTAATATTGGTCTCAGGTATTTTTTCCGGATGCTTGACAGAAGCTAATGCATTTTCAAGGCTGGCTTCTCTGATCAAATGCAGCGTCGGATAGGGCGCTCGGTTGGTAAAATTGGCAGGGTCATCCTGTTCTTCACCGTCGAAACAATAGTCGGGATGAAAATTGGCAAGCTGATATATGCCGCGATAGCCAGACTGATCTAAAAAGCCGTCGGCCATGCCAAGCATATCCAGAAAATCATCAAAGTCGGCAAAGCCAAAAGGGAAAATAAGCAGCGTGGTTTCAATCTCTGGCTTATCTTCCAGTAAATACACTTCACTGAGCAAATCGCTTATGGCCTGCGCAGGCGTGTCCGCAGACGAAACCTGATAACGAATGGAATGTCTATCGACTTCAGGCTTAGCGAATGGACAGAAATTTAAGCCAACTACAACCCGTAACAGCCAGTTCCGGGTTGCGTCGATAGCCTGTTGTGACACCTTGTCCGACATAGCGACTAGGAATGGTATTTAACGTAGGCTTCCAGGGTGTTCTCGATCAGGCTGGCGACCGTCATCGGACCTACACCGCCTGGCACTGGTGTTATCCAGCCTGCACGTTGTTCTGCTTGTTCAAAAGCGACATCGCCTACCAGAGAACCATCATCTAAACGGTTAATACCTACATCGATAACAATCGCCCCTTCTTTAATCCATTCACCTGGTATAAAGGCAGGTTTTCCCACTGCGACGACTAAAAGGTCTGCGCGTTGAACATGAGATTTCAGATCCTGGGTGAATTTATGGCAGGTAGTCACGGTGCAGCCAGCTAGTAACAATTCCAGTGACATCGGGCGACCAACAATATTAGAAGCGCCTACGATAACTGCATCCATGCCTTTGATTGGGCGTTTGGTGGATTCTATCAGCGTCATGATACCTTTCGGTGTGCATGGGCGTAGTGCAGGGATACGCTGAGCCAGACGGCCGATATTATATGGATGGAAGCCATCCACATCTTTATGCGGATGGATACGCTCTAATACCTGTTCTGCGTTTAATCCTGCAGGCAAGGGTAACTGCACTAAAATGCCGTCAATCTCTGGATCGGCGTTGAGTTGATCTACCAGCGCTAATAGCGTCTGTTGATCAGTATCGGCTGGCAAGTCGTAAGAGCGTGAGGCAAATCCTACTTCATCACAGGCTTTACGTTTATTCGCGACGTACACTTGTGATGCTGGATCACTACCAACAAGAATGACTGCTAAGCCTGGCGGACGGCGCCCGGAGGAGGTTATAGACTGAACATGAGCGGCCACATGTTGGCGGATATGTTTGGCAACTAACTTACCATCGATTCGTTGAGCGGGCATATCTTCTTGTCACTGGTATCCAAAAGAGGCGCTATTCTCCCACAAGGAACGGAGGGGCCGCAACGCTGTGGTTACATTCTTATTCGACTTGTGCCTTTTCTCTCTGCTTCGAATATTTGTTGGTAATTTCAACTGCTAACCATTCGCGAATTGGTTAAAATTGGTATCTGTACTGTCTTTTTAGGAATCCTCCCGTTGCAACTTTCAGGCGTAGAAATTTTCGGTTATTGCGCTTCGGCGATCATTGCCTTTTCATTGACTCGCAGTTCTATATTAAAACTGCGATGGTTTAACCTGTTCGGCTCATCCTCATTTTGTTTGTATGGACTGATTATTCATGCCTATCCAGTGGCAATATTGAATGGCTTTATCGCAACGACAAACGTCATCTTTTTAAGCCGAATGCTGCGGAGCAAATCCCATAACTTTACGATTTTGGCTGTCAATCGTCCGTCAAATTACGTCGAGTTCTTTTTAGGTCAGCATAAAAAGGAAATATCCCATTTGTTCCCGCGTTTCTTTAAAAGTGCCCACAGCCCGGAACGCCATTACTACTTTTTGATGCAGGGCACGGATGTCATCGGTGTATTGTCTGGCTATGAGCATTCGACAGAGTGTTTTGTCGTTGACTTCGACTTTGTTACTGCAGCATATCGGGATTTTCGCCTCGGCCATTGGTTATTAGGCCGAGAACAGGCGTTTGCTAAACAGTGTGGATATCCGCAAGTAGCTGCAAAAGCCGATAGCATGGAGCACGAACGTTATCTGCAAACGTTAGGTATGCAGCCTAAATTACACAGTGGCGGCTTATGGTTTTTCCAAGCTACTGATTCAGAATGATTTTTGCGCTTTTAATAAGCGTATTCTGTGGCATGAGTCGTAATTACACCCAGTGTGGTTGAATTGTGAACGCTTGATTGTTTTGGCGCAAAAAAGTGTTTGACGGGGTAGGGGGTAGTAGGTAATATTCGCGCCCCGTAACGGAGAGACTTTTCTCTTAGTTACACAGTCGGTGAGTAGCGCAGCTTGGTAGCGCACTTGGTTTGGGTCCAAGGGGTCGTAGGTTCAAATCCTATCTCACCGACCACTTTAACTTTTTATGTTGAAGCAGGTTCCCGAGCGCCCGTAGCTCAGCTGGATAGAGCAACGGCCTTCTAAGCCGTGGGTCGCAGGTTCGAATCCTGCCGGGCGCGCCATCGCGAGTCTGGTAGAACATAAAAAGTGAAGCAATATGGTGGGCGTAGCTCAGTTGGTAGAGCCCCGGATTGTGATTCCGGTTGTCGTGGGTTCAAGTCCCATCGTCCACCCCATTCTTTGCGGAAGTGGTGAAATTGGTAGACACGCTGGATTTAGGTTCCAGTGCTTCACGGCGTGAGAGTTCAAGTCTCTCCTTCCGCACCATTTCTCCTTTGTGAGAAAGTTGCTTCGGTTTTAAAGATTACATCGAGTCAATACAGTCGGTGAGTAGCGCAGCTTGGTAGCGCACTTGGTTTGGGTCCAAGGGGTCGTAGGTTCAAATCCTATCTCACCGACCATCTCTCGTAATCTTGACTAATTCGCTGGTGGGCGTAGCTCAGTTGGTAGAGCCCCGGATTGTGATTCCGGTTGTCGTGGGTTCAAGTCCCATCGTCCACCCCATTCTTTCGGCGAATTTCAAATGTTAACGGCATTTGATGTTAGGTCAGCTATATATCATCTCGATATCTGTCGGTGAGTAGCGCAGCTTGGTAGCGCACTTGGTTTGGGTCCAAGGGGTCGTAGGTTCAAATCCTATCTCACCGACCATCTTTCCCTCTGTTTCCCTTAAATTTCCTGCGTTAACGCCGAACTTGTGTTGTAACTTTTTGGTTATCGCCACTCGACTCTGCTACAAGCTGTCGCTATAATGCTGCGTCTTTTTATCAGGTGCTATTCAAACGGACAACATTTGTCAGGTTCGTTACAAGGGAATGGCGGGTAAGTTTCCGTTTACCCTGGCCTTCTTGTCCCGCCGATAAAAATCCTTTGAGTAACAATGAAAAATGCGCAAGGGCGCAAAGTTGAGGTAGAAGAATGCAAGTTTCAGTAGAGACGACTCAAGGTTTAGAACGCCGTCTTACTATCACAGTACCTGCTGCGTCAGTAGACACTGCTGTGAAATCTCGTTTACAACAATTAGCAAAAACACAACGCGTTAACGGTTTCCGTCCTGGCAAAGTACCAGTGACAGTAATCCAAAAGCGTTTCGGTGAAGCTGTACGTCAGGAAGTTGCTGGCGATGTTATGCAACGCAACTTCTATCAGGCCATCATTCAGGAAAAATTGTCTCCTGCTGGCGCGCCTACATTCGAACTGACTCAGGACAAAGCCGGTGAAGATCTGCAATTCGTTGCAGCTTTCGAAGTGTACCCTGTTGTTGAAATCAAAGACGTAGAAAGCATCGAAATCGAAAAGCCAGTGGTAGATATCACTGACGCTGATCTGGACGAGATGATGGAAACTCTGCGTAAGCAACACGCGAGCTGGAAAGAAGTTGAGCGTGAAGTGAAAGCGGATGACCGTGCAACAATTGCTTTCGTTGGCACTATCGACGGCGAAGAGTTCGAAGGCGGTAAGTCTGAAAGCTTCCCTCTGGAACTGGGCAAAGGTCGTATGATCCCCGGTTTTGAAGAGCCAATCGTAGGCGCGAAAGTAGGTGATACTGTTGTTGCTGACGTAACCTTCCCAGAAGAATACCATGCAGAAAAACTGAAAGGTAAAGCGGCTCAATTCACTATCACTGTGAATAAAGTAGAAGAGCTGGAGCTGCCAGAAGTAAACGAAGAGTTTGCTAAACTGTTCGGTATTGAAGATGGTGCGGTTGATTCTCTGCGTGCAGAAGTACGTAAGAACATGCAACGTGAATTGGATCACAATCTGAAAACTCAGGTGAAAGAAGCTGTGATCGCTGGTCTGATTGAGAAAAACGAAATCGACCTGCCAAAAGCGTTAGTTGATCAAGAAATCAATGCTCTGCGTCAGCAAGCTAAACAACGTTTCGCTCAGCAAACTGGTGGCAATGTAGATAACCTGCCAGAACTGCCTGCGGATCTGTTCAAAGATAATGCGGAACGTCGTGTTAAAGTAGGTCTGTTACTGGGTGAAGTTATCCAGGGTAACGAATTGAAGGTTGATGAAGCGAAAGTGACCAGCCTGATCGAGACCATGGCATCTGCTTACGAAGATCCAACAGAAGTGGTTGAATACTACAAAACTAACAAAGAATTGATGCAGCAGATGAACAATCTGGCTCTTGAAGAGCAAGCAATCGACCTGTTGTTAGAGAAAGCTAAAGTCACCGAAGTCAAAAAGGCGTTTGGTGAGATCATGAACAAACAAGCCTAAATTACTGTTTGTTGATTGACTTAACAGCTTAGCAACTGCTTAAATGCTCGGTAACTACCGAGCATTTTTATTTGTGAAGAAGCATTAGATATGATGAATTTACCCATGGACCCGTTAAACGCTTTGGTACCTATGGTGGTTGAGCAAACCGCTAAGGGTGAGCGCTCTTACGACATTTATTCACGTCTATTAAAGGAAAATGTGATTTTTCTGGTTGGCCAGGTTGAAGACCATATGGCTAACCTGATTGTTGCGCAAATGCTATTCCTTGAAGCAGAAAACCCAGAGAAGGATATCTATTTGTATATCAACTCTCCTGGTGGTTCGGTGACTGCAGGGTTGGCTATTTACGATACCATGCAGTTTATTAAACCTGACGTCAGCACAGTGTGTATTGGTCAGGCCGCCAGTATGGGCGCGTTCCTGTTGTCTGGAGGGGCAAAAGGTAAGCGTTACTGTTTGCCTAACTCTCGTGTGATGATTCACCAGCCATTAGGTGGCTTCCAGGGCCAGGCATCCGATTTTGAAATTCACGCCCGTGAAATCCTGTCTATTAAAGAAAAACTAAATCGTTTAATGGCAAAGCATACTGGTCAGGAGTATGAAACCGTTGCACGCGACACAGATCGTGATAATTTCCTCAGTGCAATCGAAGCTAAAGAATATGGTCTGATTGATCAGGTATTGGCGAACAGAGCGGACGCCCTCGTCAGTAAGTAAGTTAACCCTCAAGTGTTGGACTAATGCCTTTTTTTCGACTAGGTATTAGTAACTTCACCTATGTAAAGAGGCGAGTGATACATGAGTGACAAGCAGAGTGGGGATGGTGACAACAAGCTGTTGTACTGTTCATTTTGTGGCAAGAGTCAGCATGAAGTACGTAAACTCATCGCGGGTCCATCTGTCTTCATTTGTGATGAGTGCGTAGAGCTTTGTAACGATATTATTCGTGAAGAAGTGAAGGAAATTGCGCCAAACAAGAAGAAGCGTGATGCCCTGCCGACGCCACGAGAGATCCATCAACATCTGGATGATTATGTGATTGGTCAGGAGCATTCGAAGAAAGTGCTTTCTGTTGCTGTCTATAACCATTACAAACGTTTGCGCAATGGCGATACCCACGACGGTGTTGAATTGGGCAAAAGTAATATTTTGCTAATTGGCCCAACGGGCAGCGGTAAAACGCTTTTAGCGGAAACCCTGGCGCGTTTGCTGGATGTGCCTTTCACGATGGCTGATGCCACAACTTTAACCGAAGCCGGTTATGTGGGTGAGGACGTTGAGAATATCATTCAGAAGCTATTGCAGAAGTGTGATTACGACGTTGAGAAGGCACAACGTGGTATCGTCTATATTGATGAAATCGACAAGATTTCACGGAAATCAGATAACCCCTCTATCACTCGTGATGTATCGGGTGAGGGCGTGCAGCAAGCGTTGCTGAAGCTGATTGAAGGCACCATTGCTTCTGTTCCACCTCAGGGCGGACGAAAACACCCGCAACAGGAATTCCTGCAGGTAGATACCTCTAAGATCCTGTTTATTTGTGGTGGCGCATTTGCTGGACTAGATAAAGTGATTGAACAACGTGTTCATACTGGGACTGGCATCGGCTTCGGCGCAGAAGTTAAAGGTAAGAAAGACAAACAGGCGTTGTCTGAACTGTTTAAGAAGGTAGAACCGGAAGATCTGGTGCGCTATGGTCTTATTCCGGAGTTTATCGGACGTTTACCTGTTGTTACCAGCCTGGAAGAATTGAATGAAGAAGCCTTAATTCAAATTCTGACAGAGCCTAAAAATGCATTGACTAAGCAATATGCAGCACTTTTCAAAATGGAAAACAGTGAGCTGGAATTCCGTGATGATGCACTGCAGGCCATTGCTAAAAAAGCGATGCAGCGTAAAACCGGTGCGCGTGGCTTACGCTCAATTGTTGAAGGTGTGTTGTTAGAAACCATGTATAACCTGCCTTCAACGCCGGAAGTCAGTAAAGTGGTCATTGACGAAGCTGTGATTAAAGGCGAGTCGAAACCCATACTGATTTACGACAACGCTGATAAAAAAGCGGCGTCAGAATAAGCGAACAACTAAAAGGCCCGGGAAGGGCCTTTTTCGCATCAAGGATGAAAAGCATTGAAGTTTCTTTGCCCATCCCCATATAGCAGTTATATATATCCTCTAGCAGCAAAAATAAGAGAAATAGCATGACAGCAGAGCGACCCGATCGCATTGAAATGCCAGTTTTGGCTCTCCGTGATGTAGTAGTTTATCCACATATGGTTATTCCCCTGTTCGTAGGGCGAGAAAAATCCATCCGTTGTCTTGAAGCCGCCATGGACAACGATAAACAAGTGTTCCTGGTTGCACAGAAAGATGCCGGTGTCGATGAGCCTGAAACTGACGATATTTACAACGTCGGTACCATCGCGACCATTTTACAGCTACTTAAGCTTCCTGATGGCACAGTTAAAGTCCTGGTGGAAGGTAATGTGCGCGGCCAGATTCAGGCCTATTTACAGACGGAAGAATATTTTGTTGCTGAGGTAATCCGTCAGGAAGATGAAAACGTGGCTGAGAGTGAGCAGGAGGTTTTAATCCGCTCGGCAATTTCTCAGTTTGAAGGTTACGTTAAGCTGAACAAAAAGATTCCACCAGAAGTACTGACTTCGCTAAATGGTATCGATGATGCTGCGCGTTTGGCTGATACCATGGCCGCACATATGCCATTGAAACTGGCTGAAAAGCAGAAAGTGCTCGAAATGCAAGGCGTTAACGAACGTCTTGAATATTTGATGGCATTAATGGAAAGCGAAATCGATTTGTTGCAGGTGGAAAAGAAAATTCGCACCCGCGTGAAAAAACAAATGGAGAAAAGTCAGCGTGAGTATTATCTGAATGAACAGATGAAAGCCATCCAGAAAGAGCTGGGTGAGCTCGATGACGCTCCTGATGAGTTTGAAGCGCTGACCAAGAAAATAGATGAGGCGAAAATGCCTCAGGAAGCCAAAGATAAAGCTCTTTCAGAATTGCAGAAGCTGAAAATGATGTCACCGATGTCTGCAGAAGCTACCGTTGTGCGCAGTTATATTGATTGGCTGACCAATGTGCCTTGGCATAAACGCAGTGCGGTGAAAAAGAATTTAGCTGCCGCAGAGGAAGTGCTGGATGCTGACCATTACGGTCTGGAAAAAGTCAAAGAACGCATACTGGAATATTTGGCCGTTCAACAACGGGTGAAGAAGCTTAAGGGTCCTATTTTATGTTTAGTCGGTCCTCCCGGGGTAGGTAAAACTTCTTTGGGGCAATCAATTGCCAAAGCCACAGGGCGCAAGTATGTGCGTATGGCATTAGGTGGGGTGCGTGATGAAGCGGAAATCCGTGGTCACCGCCGCACTTATATTGGCTCAATGCCGGGCAAGCTAATCCAAAAAATGTCACAGGTAGGCGTAAAGAACCCACTTTTCCTGTTGGATGAGATCGACAAGATGTCATCTGATATGCGTGGTGATCCTGCTTCCGCGTTACTGGAAGTGCTGGACCCAGAGCAAAATACCAGTTTTTCAGATCACTATCTGGAGGTTGATTACGACCTGTCCGATGTGATGTTTGTAGCAACGTCAAACAGCATGAATATCCCAGGTCCATTGTTGGACCGTATGGAAGTGATTCGTTTGTCGGGTTACACCGAAGACGAAAAGTTAAATATTGCGACTCGCCATTTGATTGAAAAACAGATGGAACGCAACGGTCTGAAAAAGAACGAATTAATCATTGCTGAGTCAGCGGTGATAGGCATTATTCGCTATTACACTCGTGAAGCCGGAGTACGTTCTCTGGAGCGTGAAATCTCTAAAATTTGTCGTAAGGCGGTGAAGAATATCCTGTTGGATAAATCGCTGAAGAAAGTTGAAGTCACTGACGGGAACTTAGAAGAGTACCTGGGGGTCAGACGTTTTGACTATGGTAAAGCTGAAAATGATGACCAGATTGGTCAGGTGACTGGATTGGCCTGGACACAGGTTGGTGGTGACTTACTGACGATTGAGGCAACGTCTGTTGTTGGTAAAGGTAAAACAACCTTTACCGGTTCGTTAGGTGACGTCATGCAAGAGTCGATTCAGACAGCTATGACAGTGGTGAGAAGCCGTGCTGATAAACTAGGCATCAACGCAGACTTCCATGAGAAGCGAGACATCCATGTTCACGTACCTGAAGGTGCGACACCGAAGGATGGTCCGAGTGCGGGGATTGCAATGTGTACTGCACTTGTTTCAACTCTGACAGGGAATCCTGTGAAGTGTGATGTTGCCATGACAGGCGAAATTACCCTGCGCGGTGAAGTGCTGGCCATTGGCGGTTTAAAAGAGAAATTATTAGCTGCTCACCGGGGCGGTATTAAGACGGTCGTTATTCCAAAAGATAACGAAAGGGATTTGCAAGAGATACCAGAGAATGTAAAACAAGACCTAAGTATCCATCCTGTACAGTGGATTGATGAGGTTCTGGAACTCGCTCTGGCCAACAATCCTAACGGTTTCGAGCCTGTAAAGGCTTGAATTGTTAAAAAGTAGTCGTTTAAGCCCATTTTTTTTAAACTTTTTTAAAAAATAGGGCTTTCATCCTTAAAAAGTTGTGGTAGCCTTTAGCACAGATTCGCTTTAGGCCTTGCCACAAAAGGGATGGCGGCGACTCAACAACGTTTAATTTAGTGGTAAAGCCTCGCTTGATGTTGATTAGCAAGATTGTTATAACAATGGCGGCATTTACTTTGCGAAACAGACAATATAATAACAATTGAAGGGGATCATATTGTGAACAAGTCTCAACTTATCGATACCATCGCTGCTAACGCAGATATCTCTAAAGCAGCTGCAGGACGCGCTCTGGATGCTTTCACTGATGCAGTAACTGCTGCACTGAAAGAAGGTGACCAAGTTGCTCTGGTAGGTTTCGGTACCTTCGCAGTTCGTGAACGTTCTGCTCGTAGCGGTCGTAATCCTCAGACTGGTGAAACAATCCAAATCGCTGCTGCTAAAGTACCTTCTTTCAAAGCAGGTAAAGCACTGAAAGACGCTTGTAACTAAGTTGATTTCGAATTGAAGAAAAGGCGATGAGATTTCATCGCCTTTTCGTTTATCTGTCCCTTGTGAATTACACCGGCTATCGAGCGTCCTCCTCTGCAGCAAGTTACGTCAGTAATGGATATGGCCCCTCGGCATAACTAGCCACTCCTCAGTAGTTCCTATGGAGTTTGAGAATTATCATGTTGGAAAGAATTAGAGAAGGCGCGCAGGGCTTTTGGGCCGCAGTGATCCTTGGTTTAGTAATCTTGAGTTTCGTATTTGCGGGTGTTGGTAGCTATATCAACTCAAAATCGGATGTGCCAGCAGCGGAAGTGAATGGAGATATCATTTCTCAGGCTACGCTAGAGCAGGCATACCAATCTGAGCGTGCTCGCATGCAAAGCCAGTTTGGTGACGCTATTGCAACGCTTTTTGCGGATGAGAATTATCTGAAGCAATTTCGTCGTGGTATTTTAGACCGTTTGATTGGTCAAACTCTGTTAGATCAAAAGGCTCAGGAACTGGGTTTACGCGCCAGCGATGACCAGGTGAAACAAGCTATCGTCGCGATGCGCGAGTTTCAGATTGGCGGTGAATTTAATAACGACAGATATATGGCTGTTATACGTCAGGCAGGTTTTCAGGCGAATGAATTCCGTGATTACATGCGCAAAGAGTTGACTCGTCAGCAGGTTGCACAAGGTCTGTTTGGAAGCGATTTTGCACTGAAGTCTGAGGCGTTAGACGCTTATCTGCTGCAACAACAAAGTCGTAGTGTTCGTTATTTCACGGTGGCAGCCGAAAAGTTTAAAGACGGAATCGTCATTTCGGATGAGCAGGTTAAGCAATATTACGATCAGAACATCACTAGTTTCGACGCACCGGAACAAGTTAAGCTTGCCTATGTTGAACTGACGTTAGACGACGTAATGGCTACAGTATCCGTTGATGAAGCTGAAGCCAAAGATTGGTATGAGCAGCATCTGGATGATTATCAGCAGGAAGAACAACGCCGAGTGTCTCATATCCTGATTGAAGCAGGTGATGACGACGCTGCCGCAAAGAGCAAGGCTGATGCATTGCTGGCAAAGGTTAGCGCAGGTGACGATTTTGCAGCGTTAGCTAAGGAAAATTCTGACGATACGTTTAGTGCAGAAAATGGTGGCGATATTGACTTCTTCGGTCGCGGAATTATGGATCCTGCATTTGAAGATGCCGCTTATGGCCTGGCTAAAGTAGGTGATGTATCTGGTGTGGTAAAAAGTGCATTTGGTTACCACATTATCAAACTGACCGATGTTAAACCGGCGCAGATAACGGCATTCGAGGATGTGAAAGGCAGTATCGAGCAAACGCTGCGTGAAGACAAAGCCAAAGAAGAGTTTTACAGCTTACAACAACGTGCATCTGAGTTAGCATTTGAAACGCCAGATAGTCTTGATGAAGTTGCGACTTTCCTTAATAAAGGTGTTCAGGAAACGGCCTTATTTAGTCAGGCGAATCCTCCAGCAGATCTGAACAATGCAAACCTGATTAAAGCTGCATTTTCATCAGAACTGATTGATGAAGGTGTTAACAGTGATGTGATTGAACTTGAAGAAAATCATATCGTTGTTGTGCGTGTTCAGGAACACGAGGCCTCCCATACTAAGTCTTTGGACGAAGTTAAGGAAAGCATCTCCTCAGCGTTGTTGCAGGAAAAGGCAGAAGAAGCCGCTAAAGGCTGGACAGATGAAATGCTGGCTAAGTTGAATGCAGGTGATGCCATTGATGCGGCGCTTACCGAAGAAGGACTGAACTGGATTGAACAGGACGAAGTGAAGCGTTTCGATAATAGTCTGCCGAATGCAGTTGTTGAGGCGTTATTTGGTTTATCTGCAGACAACAATGCTAAAGTGGTTTCTTTGGCTACAGGCGATGTGAGCTTGCTGCAGCTTACCGGTGTTAAGAATGCTGAAGCCCCTAATTCCGATGTGTTAAGCCCAGTAGTAGAGCGTCTGGAAAGCAGCGAAACACAGCGAGCTATGAGTTCGTTAATTGAAGCGTTAAAAGCAGATGCCAGCATCAAAACACATATTTAATGACTATGTGAATGCATACTAAAAAAGGGCCGAAAGGCCCTTTTTTATTGCATAGATAAAAATTTATCTGTGAGTCAGGATGAGCATTACTGTGTAAAAGGCGGCGATGACACCTGAGAAGACTAAAATATAGATAAAGCCTTTAATTCCCTGACGCGGTGTATAGCCGTGCCAACGAAGATAAACATACCAGCTCAGGCACAGTAACAACGGAATAAGAAACAATAAACGAATCAATCGATTATTCCTTGTATAGGTGATAAATGGAGCAGCTTTGGGCATTTTGCCGCGAAAAAAGGGAGGGGTAAACCTCCCTTTTACGAGAATTGATATCTAAGTAGAAATTAAGCAGACTTTTTCAAATCTGATTTTTTTGAATGTCCTGATGAAAAGTCAGACATGTAACGTTCACGTTTCTTCTTCTTGAGGCGGTCAATTTCAACCAGTACCAGGCCATCAACGCAGTCGTTAAAATCAGGATCTATGCTGAAGCTGGCAAATTCAATCCCGTCTGATTCACATATTTCTGTGTATTGCTTGTACAGGGTAGGAATAGCCACACCCATTGCCGCCAGGTTGTGCTTAAGCAACGTGAAGTCTTTTTTATAGTCATCCCCTTTAAGATTAAGGCTGCTATTGCTCGAAATTTGATAAGGGTAATTGGCGGTGGCTGAACTGCCATCTCCACCGAAATAAGTCTGGTAGAAATGAATAATCATATCTTTGGCGGCCTTAGGATAGCTGTTGCTCAGGCTCAATGGTCCAAATAGATAGCGGAAATGGGGATGACGTACCAGAAAAGCACCAATACCATACCATAAATAGTCCAGGCTGCGTTTTCCCCAGTATTTGGGCTGTACGAAGCTTCTGCCTAATTCGAGGCCATGTTGTAAATATGGTTGCATCTTTTCTTCGTTGAATTTGAATAGACTTGCCGAGTAGATGCCTGCCAGGCCTTTTTCCCGATACAAGCGTTGGGCGTCCCCAAAGCGATAAGCTCCGACTATCTCCAGATCGTCCTTATCCCACAAAATGAGATGATAATAATCGTTATCATAGTGGTCGATATCACGACGCTTATTCGTGCCTTCGCCAACGGCTCTGAAGGTGAGTTCGCGCAAACGTCCTATTTCGCGCATAACAGGTGAACTCGAGGTATGTTGATACAGGTAAATACCTTTTCCATCACCCGTTTCACCTAATAATTCGCAGCTCTCTTTGATGGCTTTGCTTAGTGTTTTTCTGTCTTCCGGCAGCGCTATGGCAGTTTGGGTGGCGAATATACCCTTACGACCACGACCAATCAGATAGAGGTGCTTTTTAAACAGTCGAACCTGCTGTTGTAAGGAAATGCGCTGGCCATGATAGCTTTCAAACGGAATTTGTTCGCCAATGCGAATAGGCAGGTGCTTCTTACGCTGTTTAAACATCTCTTTGACCAGCAGAATGGTGGCCAGAGGTTTATAGATCATCGATACACCGTAAAACAATGGTGAGTTTTTACCGTCGATGAATACCGGCAGAATAGGGGCTTCAGCTTGACGGGCGATCCTAAGGAAGCCACTGCGCCAGCGAGTATCTCTGACTCCCTGAGGACGCAGTCGAGACACTTCACCTGCAGGAAATATGAGCACTACACCTTCATTCTCAAGGTGGGCATTGATACGTTGCAGGTGCTCTTTGGGTGTCCCTCCTTGCATGTTATTTACGGGTAACAGCAATTCATGCAGGGGTTCCAGCGCCATCAACATCTGGTTGGCCACAACTTTAATGTCGGTTCTGACTTCAGACACTGATTTGATTAGTGCCAATGCATCTAATGAACCAATGGGGTGGTTAGCGATGATGACGATACGACCTTGCGATGGGATGCGTTCTTTCTCAACGTCACGAACAGAATAGCTAAGATTAAAATACTCCAGCACCTGCTCGATGAAGTCTAACCCCTGAATATGCGGATATTGTTGACCAAATTCGATGATTTCTTTTTCGTGTAGTAAGTGGCGAAGGACGAATTTGAGGGATTTAAAAAGCCAGGGTTTATCGGCAACCTGGGGGTAGTGTTTGGTTAATACGTCATCAACTGTAAACATAGTGCACCTGGATAATTGCTTTTATCCAGATGAATTCTATGTAGTGAATATGACGCTTTGGTGCCGTTTCAGTGGCGCTTTTGTGACAGCTGGCGGGGGTTAGGCCGCCTGGTCTGTCCGTCTGCTCTTTGCATGTTCCAGATCATGGAGACTGGCTGTTGTAAGAATTTGAGTCCATGAGACTAATTCTAATTTGCCCTTTATCGATTCTGTCAACGCGGTGCAGTTTTCAATCCAGTCACCGTCATTTAGATAGGTGATACCGTCTATTTCACTGATTTCAGGATGATGGATATGGCCACAAACTACGCCGTCTAGCTTATCTTTGCGGGCACGTTGGCAGCATGCATCACGGTAACGCGCAATTGCGGTGTTTGCTCCCTTTATATGGCCTTTGATATAGCCGGCCAGTGACCAATAAGGAAACCCCATACTGGCGCGGTATTTGTTGTACCAGCGGTTTAAAAATAGCAATAAATCATAGGCTTTATCACCGATCCAGGCTTGCAGGGGGCCAAAGCACACTTCCTGATCAAACTGGTCACCGTGTAGCACCAACAAACGCTTTCCCTGCGCGGTGGTATGAATAAATTCACGGCTTATGATTACTTCGCCAAAGTTCATACCGTTGTATTTTTGTAGCGGCTCATCGTGATTTCCCGGCAGGTAAATCACCTGAGTACCTTTTTCAGACAGGTTTAGTAGTGTGTGTAATACCTGATTGTGGGCCTGTGGCCAGCGAAACTGTTTGCTCATTGCCCACATATCAATAATGTCACCAACCAGATACAGGGTATCTATTTTGCTGTGATGCAGAAAATCCAGCAAATATTCCGCTTTGCAGTCTTTATGGCCAAGGTGAATGTCAGACAACCAGACAGTGCGATAGTGTTGTTGTTTCACGACCCAATCTCCTACAGGAATTTACCTGAAAGAGACTAGGAAGAGTTTTTGACGATTAGGTGACGTTTGCTTGACGATGTGGTGACAATTTCACCAGTTTATCAGTGGCTGAGCCAGTGACTGAGCACGGCGTCAGCGCCCTGAATGGTTACTACCTTAAACTTCTGGCAGTAATTTTTACCGCTTTCCTGATGGCACAAATGCAAATAACCGGTATTTTCATCCAGTCGAACGATGTCTGCATCTGTGTCTAATAGTACAGGTTCATCTCCTTCTAATCCTGCCCAGTAAATGCTGGTTGAGACCAGATTTGCTTTCTTATAAGTCACGAGTTTTGGCTGAGGGACCACTAACGCTGCAATCACGCCCGCCGCAATGATCAATACCAGGCACACCCGAACCAGCACAGATAACATGAATCAGAAAACCCTCTTTTTAAAAATTGTTACTCTGTAATCTTTTACTAAGTAAAAATAAGTTTCATTTCTAAAATCACGGCCATAGTAACCCATTTTCGCCGTGGTACTACTGTACAGACACGCTTTGCAACAATTTATCTGAGGGGAGTTTTTCGGTAGAGCGTGACTAGTCCTGAAATAGGTTGACACTTATTTCAGTTAAAACGCCTGATGTATCTCATCGGGCGTTTTGTATTTTAAGGCCAGATGTGGCCGCCTGCCATTGTATATTGCTACAGATTGAGCAACCA
>LXWE01000129.1 GCA_001660395.1 Alteromonadaceae bacterium XY-R5 | reverse complement strand
GAGCGCTTCGGCGTCCTCCTGCATTTGAATGTTCAAGGTCGTGTTGTTGCCAACTGTTCGTTCAATTTGCTTCATTCCCACATAGGAAAACACCAATACCGACGAAGCAGAGGATACTTGGATGCTGTAGTTTCCATCAAAATCCGTGGCCACACCATTGGTTGTGTTTTTTTCCACGATGGACACTCCGGGAAGGGGTTCGCCCCCCATATCCGAAACGGTGCCCGAAACGGTCAGTTGCACTGTCGCGATTTCGAGGGAAGCTTCATCAATACCGGAGCCGTTTTGCCTAATGGCGTCCGAAATCTGTACTGGCTTTAGTATAATTTGCTGATTTTTGAAGACATAGTCGATCCCCCTGTTTTCAAAGAGGTCTTTCAATACCTCTTCCAGAGGTTTGTCCTTGGCCCTGATGGTTACCCGTCTTTCGGCATCAATTTTCTCAGTATTTTGTAGGGATTTATAGGATGTGTTAGCTTCTATTTGCTCAAAAACCCTATACATTTTT
>LXWE01000128.1 GCA_001660395.1 Alteromonadaceae bacterium XY-R5 | reverse complement strand
ATTTTCCTTGAATGAGGTCGTGGAAGGTTTCAAGACCACACCAAACATTCTTATCCGTACCGAAACCATCAATGAAGATGGTAAAAAAACCGTATTGAATCGTGAAGAATCATTGGCCAAACTTTTGGATGCCAAACAAGTTGTGGAAGGGGCGAACCTTGTCCATAATGAGTACGGTAGCCGCTTGTTCGCCGATTTCTTTTTCTTCATCACCGGATTCCACGGATTCCACGTGTTCTCCGGGGTGGTGATCAATATTATCATATTCTTTAATGTTATTCTGGGAACATATGAGCGCAGAGGACATTATGAAATGGTAGAAAAGGTTGGTCTGTACTGGCACTTTGTGGATTTGGTATGGGTATTCGTATTTACATTCTTTTACTTGGTTTAAAACATTGATGATATAATGGCACACGATCATAAACTTGAGATTTTTAGAGGACTGCTAAAATTTAAGTCTAACGTCCAAAAAATATGGGGCGTATTGATTTTCCTTACCATCGTT
>LXWE01000127.1 GCA_001660395.1 Alteromonadaceae bacterium XY-R5 | reverse complement strand
GGGGTTATGGGGTCCAAAAGAGGAAAATTGAAGCCCGGCTATTTTCAACCCCTCATGCAGTTGGAAATCGTGGCCAACCATAAGAACAAAGGTACATTGGAAAGTATACGCGAGGTGAAGGTGGCAACACCCTACAAATCACTCCACACGGATATCGTTAAAAACAGCATTGTCCTTTTTTTGGCCGAAATGTTGGGCAATAGCATCCATGAGGAGGAACAGGACGAAAGCCTTTTCAATTATCTGGAATATGCATTGCTTTGGTTGGATGAGCATCCGGCAAACCCACAGGCCCCACAGTTTGCCCCGGGCAGGGCCTCGGCAATAGAGAGTACCATCGGATCCACCGCCACATAGAATACCTTTGAAGCGATGCCTAAAAGAAAAGAGGCCACCAGACCGATTCCTGCAATGGCAAGCATTCCTGAGAGCATAGAAAACCTCTTGTTTTATTGGTCTAAACGAATTACCTCGGTGTTTTTTCTCTCCCCGTAACCCAACAAACCCAA
>LXWE01000126.1 GCA_001660395.1 Alteromonadaceae bacterium XY-R5 | reverse complement strand
GGAACCTTCCTTCGGTTGCAGACAAGGGCCACATCTTCCTTTAGGGAGGCCGTGACCACGAAATTGGCCCCCAATTGCATATAGAGCGAGGCCGCTGCCGCATCGGTCACCGAGCCCACGCCCATCATCATCCCGGGGAGTTCCTTAAGGGCATATTTGTTGAGCTCTGCGAACACCTCATAAGCAAAGTCACCCCGCGAGGTGAACTCCATCAGTCTTGCACCCCCGTCATAGCAGGCTTTGAGTACTTTTTTTCCCAGTTCCACATCGGGATGGTAGAACAAAGGGACCATGCCTGTCCCAATCATTGTGTTTATTACTTCTATCCGCGTATATCTTGCCATTTTACTTTTTTTATCGTGATACCCTTCCAGAGGCGTCGCCCCCCATCAATTTTTCCCCTTCGGAGACCGTCACCCGGTTGGCGTCGCCAACAATGGTGTGCTTCAAACAGGAAGCGGCCACCGCAAAATCGAGTGCCTTTTGGTCGTTGCCCGTCCACGTGATCA
>LXWE01000125.1 GCA_001660395.1 Alteromonadaceae bacterium XY-R5 | reverse complement strand
GGGAGTTATACCATGGCTGTTACCTAGGATACAAGGCTAAGTCATAATATTAAACATTACAAGCAGGGTGGCTCGCTTCGCTCGCCCCCCTGCTGCACTTGATCGTCGTATGTTTGCATGTAGAAACACACAACAGAGTTGTATATATATATATGAGCCATGTAGAATACTCAGAACAGTTGATAAAGCATCTGTAAGTAGCAGTGTATGAGTATGTGTACACAAAGTGGTAGAGACAGGTCAAGTAGGGCTGCTCAGGGCAGGTATTGAGGTCAAAGCATAGTAAGAGAGAGGATAAAGGGCATTGATAATTATGTAAACGGCACACGCAAGATGCTGCATTCCAGAATTGTGGCGCCTGCGCATGCGCATTTATTTACTACATCCTGTTTGAACACGTGACCTAAACTAATCATCAGCACAAAAAACTCGTTAGTTTGCTCGCTGTGTCTCTCACAAGACTTGCGAAATACAGAATCTGCTACCTACGTGACGATGACTCGGGAAGT
>LXWE01000124.1 GCA_001660395.1 Alteromonadaceae bacterium XY-R5 | reverse complement strand
GGTGACCACAAAAGAAACCCCCATATTGATGAAAGCCGAAGCGGTTGCCGCATCTGTTACGGAACCAACGCCCAAAATCATATCAGGACATTCGGTTTCACAAAAGGTAACGAGCTCGGCAAAAACGGTTTCGGCATTTTGCCCTCTGTGGGTGAATTCAAATAGGCGTGCCCCACCATCATAACAGGCTTTTACCACTTTTTGGACGAGTTTGGGGTCGGCATTATAGAATAATGGAACAAAACCGGTTTCTTCCATTGTTTTAAGAACATTGTATCTCGAATGTCTTTTCATGTGCATTGCTAATTAGTCGTATAATTTTTTTTGAAATGGGTCGGCACCTATCGCTTTAGGCTCAGCTTTTCCACCAGACTCGGAAACTGAAAAAATTCCTTGGCATTGTTATAGGTAATGTCCTGAACAATTTTTCCAATCCATTTCATGTCATGCGGAAGAAGTCCGGCTTTTAGATCATTTCCCAAAATATTGCAGAGCACCCGTCTGTAATATT
>LXWE01000123.1 GCA_001660395.1 Alteromonadaceae bacterium XY-R5 | reverse complement strand
TCTGAAACCAATTATAAAGCTATGGTCCGAAAAAAGCGCGAGTCAAAACCAAAATAAATCCAACCAAAAATATAGTGGTAAAAATGAGTTTGTTGTTCTTGGCCAACCAATTGGGCAAAAAAATATCAAAATTGTCTTTTGTGGAGTCGGAATACTTTCGGGCCAATAGGGTCAACGGACAGAACATTTTAAAAATCAGGAGCACCGCTCCTTCGCCAATAACCAATCCTATCCCCACCCAAGTGTAGATATTGATATTTCCAGTAATCCCAGAATACAGCACGTAAAAGATCACGATAACGAAGAAAAGCCAAATAAGCGTGTGAACTAATTTTATCCAAAATAACTTATCCATGGCAGTGATCTCTATAGTTTTTTATCGATGCAGTTCTGATTTTAGTTTTACCAGTTCCCCCAGCAGTCGGGTTTCTTTCACATGGTTCGATAGATTCATGGCATGTGCCATGCGATAGATCTCAAAATTAAGGGTGTCAATTTCGGTTTCTCTGTT
>LXWE01000122.1 GCA_001660395.1 Alteromonadaceae bacterium XY-R5 | reverse complement strand
ATTGCTTCATCAATTCTTCCCTTCCCACAGGGTTTCCTACGATACCACTTTCATCAACAGGTTTTCCTTTATCAAACTTGCCTTTGAATGCCTCTGAGTAGGCATCAAAACCTTTGCCCATCTCCTCATAAATGGTGGGCATCCACCAGGTGACCAGGGGATCATATCCATTATAGAAGGAGTATACGTTCTCTGCTGAATTTTTAAGGTCAGTGATCACACGTAGTGCTTCTTCAACCTCATCCTTGCCCAAGGTTGTTGTTCCTTCCAGTTCCTTCTTCAAAGTGGACATTTGTTCTACTACATCGTTCCATTCTTTTGCCATTTTTGTAGCATCAGGTTGATGACCTCTTCTTCGTAATTCGAGATAAGAGTAGATATTATCGGAAAACGGAAACCACTTTTTAATGTTTTGATACACTGCCTCTTGCTCTTTAGCCTCGGCGTTTTCCTTTTCCAAGTCCCTTTTGAACAACACATAGTCGGCCTTACATTCCTGTGGTAGTGAATC
>LXWE01000121.1 GCA_001660395.1 Alteromonadaceae bacterium XY-R5 | reverse complement strand
TTTGAACGATATTACGTTGGTTTCAACACAGATATTGTTAGATGACTAAAGAAGCATAACATTGGAAAAAACCCATCGACTAAGCCATTTATTCCTTGGGAGATAGTTCACAAAGAAAATTTTTATACTCTGCCTTAGGCCCGAAGAAGAGAAAAATACTTGAAATCGGCTGCTGGAAGAAGATGGAGAAAATTACATATTAGGCCGCGTGGCGCAACTGAATAGCGCATCTGATTACGGCTCAGAAGGTTGCAGGTTTGAATCCTGCCGCGGTCACGAATAAAAGAAAAACCCCGTAATATCCTAGATTTTGCGGGGTTTTCCGTTTGTTTGGTCAAACCTGATTTTCTAAAAAGAAAATCTCATTCAAAAAAAGGTATTCCCGGTGAAGCATATTTTCGCATTGCTTCCTCATTGATTTCAACACCAAGCCCAGGTTTATTCGGTAGGGGTATGTAACCGTCCTTGGTCAAAAAATCATCACCTTCAAAAGTGACTATTTCCTTGTACA
>LXWE01000120.1 GCA_001660395.1 Alteromonadaceae bacterium XY-R5 | reverse complement strand
GAACTCATAGATTTAAAGGTCCCTGTGTTGTTGGACTTTTATGCAGAGTGGAACGAACAGTCCACCTCCATGCACCCTGTTTTGCGCGACGTAGCGGCAGCCCTTGGCGATAAGGGAAAAGTGATAAAAATAGATGTGGACAAGAACAAAGAGCTTTCCCAAGCACTTCGTATCAAAGGATTGCCCACACTAATGATCTATAAAAAAGGTGAAATGTCTGGCGACAGAGCGGCGAACAGGACGCCAACACGCTGATCGGCATCTTAAACGAGTATATTTAAAGCGAGGTTTTCACCTCGCTTTTTTTACGGTTCCATTTCAATTTGGGCATTGTCCTGAGCAGCTTCGGTCGTGTCCAAAGGAATGGAGTCTTCCAAATCTGGGTTGGGTTCTGGAAGATCATCCAAACCGTCTTCCTCTTCTCCTACAAATTGGGAGAATTTATCAATATACTCATTAAAAATCAATGTCTCGGATTCTGCCAAGTCCTGATCTTTATTTTCTATGAGGAT
>LXWE01000012.1 GCA_001660395.1 Alteromonadaceae bacterium XY-R5 | reverse complement strand
GTTGCTCAATCTGTAGCAATATACAATGGCAGGCGGCCACATCTGGCCTTAAAATACAAAACGCCCGATGAGATACATCAGGCGTTTTAACTGAAATAAGTGTCAACCTATTTCAGGACTAGTCAGAGTAAAACTTACTTAGACTCTTCGTAACGCTTAACGCTAGCTACGATTTCTTCTTTGGCTGCAGCAGCACCGGCCCAGCCGTCTACTTTTACCCATTTGCCTGCTTCAAGATCTTTATAATGCTCGAAGAAATGCTCAATTTGCTGACGCAGCAATTCAGGCACTTGCTCAACTTCAGTGATACCACGGTAGATGGTAGACAGTTTGTCTACTGGCACTGCCAGAACTTTCGCGTCTTTACCTGACTCGTCAGTCATGTTCAATACACCTACTGGGCGACAACGGATCACAGAACCGGCCAACAGAGGGAAAGGTGTTACTACCAGTACGTCAACCGGGTCACCGTCTTCAGACAGAGTGTTATTCACATAACCGTAGTTAGTCGGGTAGTGCATACAGGTCGCCATAAAGCGATCTACAAAGATTGCGCCGGTGTCTTTATCCACTTCATATTTAACTGGATCAGCGTGGGCTGGAATTTCGATAATAACGTTAATTTCGTCTGGCAGGTTTTTGCCTGCAGGCACAGCGTTAAGACTCATTAGGATTCCCTTAATTTTGTCAGTAATTCAGTAAAGTCGTCGGATTATATCGGCATGGCCAGCAATATGGAATCGTGAATGGCCCAGCGATAGCTGCCAGGCCAGTTTGATCAGCCTCAGGCCTGATTATGATAGCCCAGACAGGCTTCAACTTCTTCCTTCGAGCCCAGTAATACCGGGACCCGTTGATGGATTTCAGTCGGCATCACTTCCATGATACGGCCAGTACCCGTATTGGCTAAGCCTCCCGCCTGTTCCATCAGAAATGCCATTGGGTTTGCTTCATACAACAAGCGCAATTTACCCGGTTTGCCCGGATCACGTTTATCGTAAGGGTACATAAAGATACCACCACGACACAGTACTCGGTGAATATCACCTACCATGGCCGCAACCCAGCGCATGTTATAATCTTTGCCACGAGGGCCATCTTTACCTGCCAACAAATCCCCAATATAAGACTGCATTTCAGGTTCCCAGTGGCGCTGATTAGAGGCGTTAATCGCAAATTCAGACGTTTGTTCTGGCACATGCACATTGGCTTTGGTTAACAGGAAACCACCGTGGGTTTTATCCAGAGTGTACAGGTGGGTACCTTTACCGGTAGTCATCGCCAGCATGGTAGACGGCCCATAAAGCACATAACCCGCTGCCACCATCTGCGTACCTGGTTGCAGGAAAGCAGAAGGATCATCCGGCTTCATCCACTGCGGCGCGTGCGCAATCGAAAAGATAGTGCCAATCAGACTGTTAATGTCGGTATTTGACGATCCGTCCAGCGGGTCGAAACTGACCAGATAATTTCCATCGGGGTTACAAGGCACCACATCGTCTTCTTCTTCAGACGAGATAGCTTTAACATAACCAGACTCACTCAGAATATCTTTCAGGATTTGGTTTGAAATCACATCCAATTTTTTCTGGGTTTCACCCTGTACGTTTTCACTCAGGGTAGATCCCAATACGCCTGCAAGAGCTCCCTGACTGACACGGAAGGCGATTTCTTTACATCCAGCCAGTAAGGTTCTGATCAACAGGATCAGTTCGAGGGGGGCGCCATCTTCTTGCAATTGTGAGTTGAGTCGCTTCATGTTTAGACCTTTGCTCTCATTCAGTTGATTTTCATAGGGTAACTGACAGTCTATTGTTTTTATTATTTAACTATCGGTTGGGATTGTAACCTTGAATGGTTAAAATCTCAGCTAGTAAATTCAGTGGGTTAGGCAGAGCGGATCTGTTAACCTAAGTTTTATTCCATTTGGTAAAATCCTGAAACGGCGCTATGCACATACATATTTTAGGGATCTGCGGTACCTTTATGGGTGGCATTGCTGCCATTGCCAAGGCCATGGGCCACAAGGTGACCGGTTCAGACCAACATGTTTACCCCCCAATGAGCACCCAACTGGAACAACTGGGAATTGAATTAACCCAGGGTTACGGGCCGGAACAGTTTGCCGAACAGCCAGACATAGTCGTTATAGGCAATGCCATGTCTCGAGGTAATCCGGCCGTAGAATATGTGCTTAATCGCAATTTGCCGTATACCAGTGGTCCACAATGGCTACTCGAAAATCTGCTTAAAGACCGTTGGGTATTGGCAGTATCAGGCACTCACGGTAAAACCAGCACCTCCAGTATGCTCGCCTGGATCCTCGAGTTCGCAGGCTTAAACCCCGGCTTTTTAATCGGCGGTATCCCGGAAAACTTCGGCATCTCAGCGCGATTGGGGGAGTCCCCGTTTTTCGTAATCGAAGCAGATGAGTACGACAGTGCCTTTTTCGATAAGCGCGCTAAGTTCGTGCACTATCGTCCTAAAACCCTGATATTGAATAACCTGGAATTCGATCACGCCGATATCTATGGTTCTTTGGCTGATATTCAGCGCCAGTTTCATCATTTGATGCGCATGCTACCCGGTAATGGCTTAGCCCTGTTTCCTCAAAATGATGAAGCGCTGCAGCAGGTACTGCAACAGGGCTGCTGGTCTGAGTCTCAGGCCATTGGTAACGAGCAAGCAGACTGGCAATTTATCCCACTAAAAGCGGATGGCAGTGTCTTTGACGTCTTGTTTAATCAGGCATCCGTAGGCACAGTATCCTGGGATTTGCTCGGTGAGCACAACATGCATAACGCTACTATGGCAATTGCCGCAGCCCGCCATGTGGGTGTTGCGCCTGATGTCGCGATTGCAGCATTAGGTCAGTTTGCCAATGTTAAACGCCGCATGGAAATCAAAGCAGTGGTTAATGAGGTCACCCTTTACGATGACTTCGCTCACCATCCCACGGCCATTGCCACTACCATCGCTGGGTTACGTGCGAAAGTCGGTAAGCAACGAATTCTGGCGATCTTAGAGCCTCGTTCCAACACCATGAAAATGGGCGTGCATAAAGCATCGCTCGCCGGCAGTTGGCATCAGGCCGATCTGGCGTATATCTTTGAACCCAGTCAGCTTGGCTGGGATATGCATGCAGTGGTCGAACAAGCCAGCATCCCAAGCGCCATTTTCACGGATTTAGACGCCTTGGCGGATGCCGTTGTCGATGCAGCACTACCGGGCGATCATTTACTGTTTATGAGTAATGGCAGCTTTGGCGGATTGCATCAAAAAGTGCAGCAGAAACTAGAGGCTCGCTATGCAAAATAAGCGCATTACTCTTGCGATAACGGGCGCTTCTGGCGCCCCATACGCGTTACGTCTGCTTGAATGCCTGCTCGAAAATGGATATCAGGTATTTGTGCTGATGAGCAGTGCAGCGCGAGTCGTATTTGCCACTGAAGAAGGGCTGCAAATTCCCGCTAGCCCGGATAAAGCCAGCGAGTTTTTCCAGCAGCGTTTTCAGGTTGCGCCGGAACAACTCAAAGTATTTGGCAAAGACGACTGGTTTTCACCAGTTGCATCCGGCTCCGCAGCCCCCAAACAAATGGTCGTCTGTCCCTGCTCTACCGGTACGTTATCAGCCATTGCTCACGGCGCCAGTGATAACCTTATCGAGCGAGCGGCAGACGTCGTGCTAAAAGAACGCGGACAACTAATACTTGTCCCGCGTGAAATGCCATTTTCCAGTATCCACCTGCAAAATATGTTAACGCTGTCGAATATGCAGGCCACCATAATGCCGGCATGTCCTGGTTTTTATCATCAGCCCAGCAGTATTGGTGACATGGTGGATTTTGTTGTCGCCCGTATTCTCGACCATTTAGGCGTAACGCACACGTTAACAAACCGCTGGGGCTATCAGCCTTCGGCCAGATAAAAATCACACTAACAACGAGAAAAACTATGTTTAAGAAATATGCCTTATTACTGACACTCGTCAGCTTTAGTGGCTCTGTCCTGGCTTGGGGCCAAACAGGTCACCGCGTTACAGGCGCAATTGCGGAAAAATTTTTAGACGCGAATGCTAAAGCCCAAGTGAATGCAATATTACCGGACGAAAGCCTGGCCGAAGCCTCAACCTATCCTGACGAAATGCGTTCAGACCCTAGCGAATTCTGGCGCAAAACAGCTTCTCCTTACCATTACGTGACAGTACCTGTTGGTAAAACCTATGCAGAAGTGGGCGCACCTAAACAAGGCGATTCAGTAACAGCGTTAGCGCATTTCACTGAAGTATTAAAAGACAAGAACAGTAGCCTGGCTGACAAACAACTGGCTCTGCGCTTTATCGTGCATATTATTGGTGATTTACACCAACCACTGCACGCAGGTAATGGCACGGATAAAGGTGGCAACGATTTTAAAGTGAAGTTCTTCTGGAAAGACTCAAACCTACACCGTGTTTGGGACAGCGAAATGCTGGACAATCGTCAACTGTCATACTCAGAAATGACAGACTGGCTGAGCCGCAAAATTAAACCTGCCGATATCAAAGGCTGGAGCACTACCGATCCTATGGTCTGGATTGCCGAAAGCACGAAAATTCGCGATACCATCTATCCGGAAGAAAAAGAACTGTCTTACGACTATCAGTATGTGTTCTTGCCAACCGCATCTAAACGCTTGGAAATGGCTGGTGTACGCATTGCGGCTTATCTGAATCAGTTGTTCGCAAAATAAGTAATTACCAAGATCAAAAAAGCCAGCGTAACGCTGGCTTTTCTTTTTAGCGATTTCGTTACTCTATATCGAGTGGCTCAGGCGATAGAATAATACCTGTTGTATCCGCATACAGATGGTCTTCAGGCAAAAAGGTCACACCTCCGAAATTAACCGCCACATCCACTTCGCCAATTTCTTCGGACTCAGCCTTAACCGGAATGGATGCAATCGCATGAACGCCGATATCTAACTCTTCGAGATCAGCCACTTCACGCACACTGCCGTAACACACAATACCTTCCCAACCATTTTCCATCGCCATTTGCGCAATAGATGCATCAAGTAAGGCGCGACGAGTCGATCCGCCGCCGTCAATCAACAACACTTTGCCAGCGCCAGGCTCAGCTAATACCCGCTCAATCAACCCCAGATCTTCAAAACATTTAATCGTGGTGATTTCACCACCATAGGAGGTGCGGCCTCCAAAACTGATAAACATGGGTTCTACCACATCTACACTATCGGCAAACAAATCGCACAGTTCTGAGGTGTTGTACTCCATAAGGGATCCTAACGGCTGGTTAAATGACACTGTCAGTATAATAGGAATGCCTGTGGTAGCAATGCCTTATGGCAGTATTTATTCCCACTCAGCAATTAGTTGAAATTGTCACATACCCTTCTAAATACTGTCACCCGAGCGTCATATTGGCTTTCTACACTTGCTCAAGATTTAAGCGACAAGAAGTGTCACCATGAACTTGTTAGCCCGAGCAGATACGCAGTTATTTTACTGGCTGTTTAAAAAGACCGCTCAGCGCGATTGCCGCGTCGTAAAAATGATCTCAAAAACCGGTGATGGCCATCTTTACCTGTTAACGGGATTGATTCTTTGGTTACTTGATCCTCAGGATGGCCCGTTGTTTTTCTACACCGGCTTACTGGCCTATGGTTTAGAACTCCCCATTTATGTGATCCTGAAAAAGTTGTTTAAACGCCAGCGCCCCTGCGACTTATTTAAAGATTTCCGCGCCCATGTCAAACCTTCAGACAAGTTTAGCTTGCCCTCTGGACATACGGCCGCCGCCTTTTTAATGGCAGCATTAATCGCACATTTCTATCCCAGCCTAACCCTATTAGCGTTTGCCTGGGCCAGTATCATTGGCCTCTCTCGAGTGTTACTTGGTGTGCATTATCCAAGTGATATTCTGGCAGGTGCCACCCTGGGCTTAACCATCTCATTTTTGAGCATGAATATTCTGTAGTGATCCCCTTTGTATGATAAAGATTCTGTATGGTGTGCAGGGCACAGGCAATGGCCACATTACCCGTGCTCGCGTCATGGCTAAGGCCTTAAATCAACGTGATGATATTGAGGTCGACTTTCTGTTTTCTGGTCGGGATCCGAGTAAATACTTTGATATGGAAGTGTTCGGTGATTATCGAACCCGCACAGGCCTCACATTTGCCACCAAAGATGGCGCAATCAGTCAGTTGCAAACATTAAAGCAATCACATCCGGTTAAATTTATACGTGACGTGAGACAGTTGGATGTCAGTGGCTATGACCTACTACTGAATGATTTTGAGCCGATTACGGCGTGGGCAGCCAGACGTCAGAAACTACCATCAATATCCATTAGCCATCAGGCCGCATTCACTCATGCGGTGCCGAAACAAGGGGCAACATTTTTCGATAAAACGGTGATGCGCTATTTCGCACCTACGGATATTGCTCTGGGTGTACATTGGTACCATTTCGGCCACCCAATTATGCCCCCCTTTATCGAAGATCAACCAGATACAGAAATGACAGATAATCTTTTCTTAGTCTATTTGCCGTTTGAAGAACTGGACGATATCGAACACATGCTGGAACCATTGAGCGAACATAACTTTGCCTGCTTTCACCCAAATATCGAGCAGGATCGCCAACAAGGTCATATTCAATGGTTCAAACCAAGCAAAAGTGGCTTTCATCAGCGGCTGAAACGCTGCCAGGGAGTAATTGCCAATGGCGGCTTTGAGCTATCCAGTGAATGCTTGCATCTAGGCAAAAAACTGCTGATCAAACCCCTCAATGGCCAGTTTGAACAATTATCAAATCTGCTTACCCTGCAACAGCTCGGCCTATGCCACCCCATGCACCAACTGGATACCGATATTGTCGAGCAATGGTTACATCAGCCAGGGCAAGAGGCGGTGCAGTTTCCCAACGATCCCAGCCAGCTGATTGATTGGCTAATAAGCAAGGATTGGGACAATCCCCAAGCAATATGTGAGAGGTTGTGGCGTCAGGTGCGCTTTCCCGAGCAGGTGCTACAACGTTTACATCGACTTGGCTAAACAGGTCCAATTTGCCTTTCCAACCTTAGCAAGGTAGAATCCGCGCAACTCTTAGGGGAGTAATTTCCAAAAGCCACGCGCTTGCGGGTGATTATCAACATAATTGAGCCTCATTGCTCATGGTAATCACGTCCTGTCATTCCGGGATTAATGAGACCTAAGACAACATGCATTGCTCACGAGCGGGCCGATGCGCGTTGTCTTATGGATCAATCAGCCCGCCGGAATCATTATTATGGAAGCTTTTCTGTCTGCAACCTCCATCGTCACTCTGGCGGAAATGGGGGATAAAACCCAACTGCTTACCTTATTGCTGGCCGCGCGCTTTGCCAACAAATTTGCCATTATCAGCGCTATCTTTTTCGCCACTATCGTCAATCATGCAATCTCTGCCTGGTTTGGGCATGTGGCCGTTGACTGGATCCCTGTCGCAGCCTATCCATGGATTGTCGGTTTTAGCTTTATTGCCGTTGGCTTGTGGATTCTGATCCCGGATAAAGCCGATGATGATGACAATAACAAAGTCCTTGGCTTAGGCGCATTTTTGGCGACCCTGATCCTGTTCTCGTTGGCAGAACTGGGCGACAAAACCCAAATTGCTACTGTTATCCTGGCAGCCAAGTACGATGACGTATTAATGGTTATCGCCGGAACAACTCTGGGTATGATGCTGGCCAACGTCCCCGTAGCTTACATGGGTAACTGGCTGGTAACCAAAATTCCAATGCAGTGGATGCACCGTATCTGTTGTGTGCTGTTTATCGCTACGGGCGTAAGTACACTCATTTGGCAAGCCTAGAATATTAAAAGCTATTGCACTCGAAATTGCGGTGTAAAAAGTCCTTTTAAAGTCCTCATTTACTCTGGGTAAACTCGGGCTTTTCGAACACTTTACCCTGCAATTTCTGCGCTCGCGACGCTTTTAGCGAACCTTTAAAAAACGTCTCGAGCGCAGTAGTTTTTAACGAACAACAGGGACTGGGGTGGCTAACTGTCTGCGCTTTTGCAGCGCATGATAGTAAGGCGCATAGGCAGGGCGGTCGATATACTTTCCGTCACCCGCTTTGGCCAGCAGGGTGCCATTATCCCAGGCAATGTTGCCGTTACAAATGGTCAGCACTGGCAAACCGGTGACCTGCATACCTTCGAAGATATTGTGTTCAATGTTCGACATTTGTGTGGCCGCACTGATGGTTTTGCTGGCATCGGGATCCCACACCACCAAATCTGCGTCTGCACCTACCGTCACCGAGCCTTTGGCAGGATAGATATTGAAGATGCGCGCGGCATTGGTTGAGGTGACCGCCACAAACTCATTCGGTGTCAGCTTGCCGCTGTTCACGCCTTTTTCCCATAGCACCGCCATGCGCTCTTCCACGCCCGCGGTGCCGTTTGGAATTCGGGTGAAATCGTCTTCACCCATGGCTTTTTGCGCTGTACAAAACGCGCAATGATCCGTTGCAGTGGTTTGCAAGGTACCGGCCTGTAAGCCTTGCCATAATGCATCCTGATGTTTTTTCGGACGGAACGGCGGGCTCATCACGTGGGCTGCGGCTTTATCCCAGTCAGGATCCTGATAGACGCTATCATCCACCACCAGATGCCCGGCCAGACATTCACCGTAAACATGCTGACCTTTGTTCTGCGCATAGCGAATAGCATCAACGGATTCCTCTACCGAGCAATGCACTAGATAAATAGGCGCCCCCAACGTGGCAGCAATGCTAATGGCACGATGCGCAGCTTCACCTTCCACTTCAGGCGGACGTGATAATGGATGCGCTTCCGGGCCCGTCATGCCCTGAGACAGCATCTGCCGTTGCAGGTGATACACCAGCTCACCGTTTTCGGCGTGCACTGTGGGGATCGCCCCCAGTTCAAGACAGCGGCTAAAGCTCGCCACCAGAATATCGTCCGTGGCCATAATGGCATTTTTATAGGCCATAAAATGTTTAAAGCTGTTTACTCCGTATTCTTCTACCAGAGTTTGCATATCTGCATGTACGGATTCATCCCACCAGGTAATGGCCACATGAAAGCTGTAATTAGCCATCGCTTTGGCCGACCAGTCTCGCCACTGATGGTAAGCCTCCATTAACGGCTGACCGGGATTCGGAATAACAAAATCAATAATGCTGGTGGTGCCACCAGCCAGGGCTGCTGCGGTACCGGAGGCAAAGTCGTCAGCCGCAACTGTGCCCATAAAGGGCAGCTGCATATGGGTATGAGGGTCAATGCCGCCGGGCATAATAAGTTTGCCTGCTACATCACGAATTTCAGCGCCGTCTGGCGCATTCAGGCTCTGACCAATCGCAACGATTTTGCCATTGTCACACAATACATCGGCCTGAAAGGTCATCTCATGGGTAACTACGGTTCCGCCTTTGAGCAGTAACGACATACGATTTACTCCTTTTTCAGATACTGTCTAGGTTAGGACGACGCTTTAGCCAGAGACTCAGCGCCTATGGATGCTGAAACACGATAACCACTGGCGGCAAAGTAATAGAGCAGGGCACCTGAAAATGCACCAGTAAACCAGCCATAGCTGTAAAACCAGGTCATCACATTCAGACTGACAGACAGGATAGTGATGGCAACAGGCACCAGAAACGCGATAAAGCCAGCGTAGTTCAACTTAGGATAAGCGCTGTTACCTATATACAGCGCCGTCACATCCAACTGCTGTTTACGGATCAGGAAATAATCCACAATCATGATCCCGGCGATAGGGCCAAGCAAACTGGAGTAACCCAGTAGCCAGTTGGAATACATGCTTTCCACACTGATATCGGATTCAATCAGGCCAGCCTTTTTCAGCAACTCCCAGCTCATCAGTAACACGCCTACAAATCCTGTCAGCAGTACACCACGAGTATGATTAATGTATTTAGGCGCGATATTTTGAAAGTCGTTAGTGGGCGAGACCACGTTTGCGGCTGTATTCGTCGATATAGTCGCAATGATGATCAGCACCATGGCCACGGCCACCCAAAAGGGGTTGTCAATTTTGCCAATCAGAGTGACTGGGTCTGAGACGGTTTCGCCTACCAGACTGGCGGAGGCTGCCGTCATGATCACACCCAGGGCAGCAAACAAAAACATGGTCAGGGGCAGGCCAATCACCTGACCCACAATCTGATCTTTCTGACTTTTAGCGTAGCGACTGAAATCCGGAATATTCAGGGAAAGGGTCGCCCAAAAGCCCACCATGGCGGTTAATCCCGCAAAGAAATAGCTGGCAAACCCTGCGTCTGCCGGACGGTTAGCTGGCGTGGCCAACACCTCAGCCACCGACACCTTATCGCTGGCCCACCAAATCAGGCCAATGCCCACCAGCAGCAGCAGAGGCGCAGCCAGGGTTTCCAGCCATTTGATCGACTCCGCGCCGCGGATCACCACATAAATGTTCAGAGCACCAAACACGAAAAAGCCGATCACTTCACCAACACCACCCAGCGCGGCCCAACTTTCAAATAACGATGACAGCAACAGATGGATTGCCAGTCCGCCAAACATGGTTTGAATACCAAACCAGCCACAGGCGACAAAGCCACGGATCAGACAGGGTACATTCGAGCCGACTATGCCGAAAGACGAGCGCAGCACCACAGGGAAGGGTATACCGAATTTAGTGCCAGGAAAGGCATTCAGGGTTAACGGCACTAACACCACAATATTGGCCAACAGAATGGTTAACAGCGCCTCGCTCACCGATAAGCCAAAGTAGGCAGTTAGCACGCCCCCTAAGGTGTAAGTGGGCACACAGATGGCCATTCCCACCCAAAGGGCTGCAATATTACTCATGCCCCAATTGCGTTCAGCTTTTTTAGTTGGTGCCAGGTCATGGTTAAAATACTGGCTTTGCTGTACTTCCGTGGTAATTTCAAAGTCACAACTGCTGTCTGATCTGTCGTTGCTCATCCGCGTCTCCTGACTTGTTTATGGTTATTATGTGTCTGTGGATTAGTCCTTGTTAGCTTCTGCTGCGATGCGGGCACTGGCCGTTAACATAGTATGCAACAGCACATTGGCACCGGCTTCACATTGCTCTGGCGTGGTATTTTCTATTTCATTATGGCTGATGCCATTCTCACACGGCGTAAAAATCATCCCAGAAGGCACAATATCCGCCATATAACAGGCGTCATGTCCGGCTCCGGCATAGATATCCATGTGCGAATAGCCAAGCGCTTCGGTCGCTGCTTTCACATCGTTAGAAGCACTAAATTCCACCGGCGCGAAATACCAGAAGTTATCAACGCTAATGCTTAAATCCCGCTCGGCAGCGACTTTTTCACAAAACGCCACCAGCTCTTCATGCATGGTTTTCAGCACGTCGGGATTCGGGTTACGCAAGTCGGCACTGAACTTCACATTGCCCGGAATAGTGTTACGAGAGTTCGGATAGACCTGCATAAAACCCACAGTACCCAAACCATTTTCATAGCGATTGGCCAGCGCTTCGATCTCAGCAACAATAATGCCTGTGGCTACCATGGCATCTTTACGCAAATGCATGGGGGTAGTGCCCGAATGAGACTCGCGGCCCTGAATTTCGATGTTGTACCAGCGGATCCCCTGGCCCAAACGCACTACGCCGATCATCTTGTCTTCGTCTTCGAGGATGGGGCCCTGTTCAATGTGGGTTTCGAAAAAGGCGCCGATATTGCGGCTGCCGATTTCTTCTGTCCCCAAATAGCCGATGCGTTCGAGTTCGTCACCCAGGCGCAAGCCATTCACATCGGTTTTATTCAATTCGGTTTCCAGGTCAAAACGACCAACGTACACACCAGAACCCTGCATCGCTGGCTGAAAACGGGAGCCTTCTTCATTGGTCCAGACAGAAACTTCAATTGGGGTTGGGGTTTGTATATTGTTTTCGTGCAAAGTACGCAGCACTTCGACACCGGAAAGCACACCAAAGACGCCATCAAATTTACCGCCGGTGGGCTGGGTATCTAAGTGGCTGCCAGTGCAAACAGAGGGGAGATCGTTATTGAGTCCGGGGCGTTTAGCGAAAATATTGCCAAACTTATCGACGCTGATAGTGCAGCCCGAGGCTTCACACCATTGACAGAAAAGATCCCTGGCCTGACGGTCTAAATCGGTGGCAGCCAGGCGCTTACATCCACCTTTTTCTGTACCGCCAATTTGGCCCATTTCCATCAGACTGTCCCACAGTCGTTGTCCATTTACCCGTAACTGATCCATGCTCACATCCTCTTGTCCCTGGCCAATACTGCTGCCAGCATTTCTGATTAATTCGCCCCAAAAAAGCGCATTCCCCCACCAATGAGGTGCATAAAAAATAGACTTAATTTACCAAAAGGTAAAATTAAAGAGCAAAAAAAAGCGCCACCCTTGTAGCAAGACATCAGTCTTTAACAGTCAATACCAGTGCCCCCTGGTAAGACCCTGCTAACAAGGCAGACGGCCTTGTAGAAAAAATCGAAATTTCCTCTACAAGGCCCATCCGTCCGGCGTTTTTCTGTCGCTGGGATAATCCCCAATGGCGATTCCATCGCGCCTGTTCGATAGCAAATTCCTTGCACCGAACTGGTAAGTTTTCTGGTTAAGCCAACATCCCGTTTGCTTGTTTAAACAGAAAACTCGTTTCCCTGAATTCACAGCTATTGTTATTTTTTCTGCAAATTTCTTTCCTTGCAGAAATGGTTAAACAATAACCATGCCAACTAACTTTATGTTATTGGTTGCTGGGGAAAGAAAAATGAATCCCCTCACGCAGACTGGCTGAAGGCCAACGTTGTGTTACCTGTTTGCGTTTAGTGTAAAAACGCACAGAATCAGGCCCATAGGCATGTAAATCTCCAAACAAAGAGCGCTTCCAGCCACCAAAGCTATGATAAGAAACCGGTACAGGCAGAGGTACGTTAATCCCCACCATACCCACCTCGACCTGATCAACGAAGTAACGTGCGGCTTCACCATCACGGGTAAACAAACAGGTACCATTGCCATATTCATGGCTATTAATCAGATCAACCGCCGCCTGCATATCAGGAACACGCACCACAACTAACACGGGGCCGAAAATTTCATCGGTATAGATGCTCATCTCAGGTGTCACTTTGTCGAATAGCGTTCCACCAACAAAGTAGCCCTGTTCGTGACCATCTACCTTCAATGTGCGACCATCACAAACCAGCTCTGCACCCGCTTCCACGCCCGCATCGATATAGCTCAACACCTTTTGCTGATGCGGCTGACTAATTAGCGGTCCCATATGGTTAGTGTTATCTGACCCTGGGCCTACCTTAAGTTGTTCAACTTCCGCTTTCAGTTTGGCAACTAAAGCATCGGCAACTTCATCACCTACAGCCACTGCCACAGATATCGCCATACAACGCTCACCACATGAGCCATAAGCCGCTCCCATCAGTGCGTTAACGGCATTGTTCAGGTCAGCATCCGGCATCACGATAGCGTGGTTTTTCGCGCCACCTAAGGCCTGACAACGCTTGCCATTAGCACTTGCAGTTTGATAGATATATTCAGCAATTGGGGTTGAGCCAACGAAGCTAATGGCTTTTACCTCAGGTGCATGTAGCAAGGTATCCACGGCTTCTTTATCGCCGTTAACCACATTCAACACCCCATTGGGTAAGCCTGCCTCAGATGCCAGGCTAGCGATAAACATAGCGCTGGTAGGGTCCTTTTCTGATGGCTTTAACACAAAGGTATTACCGCACATGATGGCGCTCGGCCACATCCATAAAGGCACCATGGCAGGGAAGTTAAATGGGGTAATCCCAGCTACTACACCCAGTGGCTGAAATTCACTCCAGGCATCAATGGCTGGACCCACGTTACGGCTGTGTTCGCCTTTAAGCAACTGCGGCATACCGCAGGCAAACTCCACGTTTTCAATGCCGCGCTGTAATTCACCCAAAGCATCGTTTAGTACCTTACCGTGCTCTTCGCTGATCATCGCGCAAATGGCGTCAGCATTATCTTCCAGCAATTGTTTAAAGCGGAACATTACCTGTGCACGTTTAGCCGGTGGCGTCGCACGCCAGGCCGGAAAAGCCGCTTGAGCAGCCTCAATGGCCTGATGTACGGTTTCTGCCGGTGCCAGGGATACCTGGGCAATGGCTTCGCCGGTAGCGGGGTTAAATACGTCGGCCTTACGACCGCCTGGTTCAGACAGGCTTTGCCCGTCAATAAAATGTCCTATTTGTCTCATGATTTTTCCCTCACGTTACGGCAACTGACGAAGGGTGTCGCCTAATGCATTAATTAAACTGTCTACTTGTGCTGGCTGCATAATAAAAGGCACACCCAGCTGAATGGTGTCACCACCATAGCGCACATAAAAACCTTTTTCCCACATGCGCATGGCAATTTCGTATGGACGACGAGCTGGCTCGCCTGGATAGCTTTCAATGCTAAAACCAGCCGCCAGGCCAAAGTTACGAATATCACTGATGTAAGGGCTACCTTTAAGGCTATGCACTGCCTGTTCAAAATAGGGACTTAAATCAGCGGCCTGTTGCACCAGTTGTTCTTTTTCCAGTACATCCAGCGCCGCCATCGCAGCGGCACAGGCTACAGGGTGGCCTGAATAGGTATAACCGTGAGGCAGCTCAACGTTATAATCCGGGCCGCCAGCGGCCATTACTGCATCATAAATACCTTCTCGTACCATCACAGCGCCCATAGGGATAGCACCATTGGTGATCTGCTTGGCCACGCTCATCATATCCGGTATCACATCAAAGGCATCCGCACCGAACATGCTGCCCATACGGCCAAACCCCGTAATAACTTCATCAAAAATCAGCAAAATGTCGTGCTTATCACAAATCTGACGCAGCTTTTGCAGATAGCCCTTGGGCGGCACGATCACACCGGCGGAACCCGACATAGGCTCAACCATAACCGCAGCAATATTCGACGCGTCATGCAGTGCCACCAACTCTTCCAGCTCGTTAGCCAGATAGTCACCGGTTTCAGGCATGCCTTTCACAAATTTATTTTCCGGTAACAGAGTATGGGACAGATGGTCAGATTCCATCGCCGGGCCCCACAACTTGCGGTTACCGCCGATACCACCGAAGCTAATACCGCCCCAGCTGGCACCGTGATATCCCTTGGCACGGCCGATAATCCGGGTTTTGGTCGCCTGACCTTTCTGACGCCAGTAGGCACGGGCAATCTTGGTCGCGGTATCCGCAGATTCTGAACCAGAGTTGGTGTAGAACACCTTGTTAATGTCGCCCGGCGCCATATTCACCAGACGCTCTGCCAGCTGGAACGCCAGAGGATGGCCATACTGAAACGCTGGCGCATAATCCAGAGTACTAAGCTGCTTAGCCACAGCTTCGGCAATTTCAGGACGATTGTGGCCAGCACCACAGGTCCACAAGCCAGAAAGGCCATCCAGAATCCGACGGCCTTTGTCATCAATCAGATAACAACCATCTGCCGCACTGATAATACGAGGATTTTGCTTAAACTCACGGTTACCCGTATAGGGCATCCAGTAAGCATCTAACTGCGCCTTGGTAAGGCTGGGAGAAGATAACGGCATGTCTGTTTACCTGATATAAAAAGGATTCAAATCGGCGTCACTTTACCCAGTCATATAAGTTCGATAAATTACAAGTTATCAATCTTCACTTTCATATAGATGAAACTGTGCGTGCAATCCTAGGGAATCTTTCAAATACGGACATTCGCCTGCTGCGGGTGTTTATGACAGTTGTGCAGGCTGGGGGCTTAACCGCTGCAGAACTAGAGTTAAATATAGGCCGCTCTACCATTAGCCGCCACCTCAAGGATCTGGAAACCCGCCTCGGCATGACCCTGTGCCACCGCGGGCGCAGCGGCTTTTCATTAACCTCTGAGGGCGAACGGATCTATGACGGCGCCCAGCGCCTGCTGCTATCTCTGCAGGATTTTCGCAATCAGGTGAATGACATGCACCGCAGTCTGCAAGGCAATGTGGTGATTGCTATGTTTGATAAAACCGTCAGCAACCCTGAATGTTATGTGTATGAAGCCATTCACCGATACCAGCAGTTAGCACCGAAGGTAAATGTCGAGATCCATGTGGTCCCCGTAAATAGCATAGAGCAGGGTATTCTGGATGGACGTTACCATGTCGGTATCATTCCTACCCATAGAGCCTCCACCAGCCTCGAATATATGCCTTTGTTTGGCGAACAAATGTACTTATATTGTGGCAATATGCATCCCTTGTTCGACCAGACAAACCCCAGTGATAAGGATATTATTGCAGCTCGATACGCTGGCTTGAGTTTTCACAGCCCAAATATGGACAAAAGTGCCGCATTAGGACTGAATAAAATGGCGGTTGCTAACGATCAGGAAGGCATTGCAACTTTAATTCGTTCAGGCGGTTATCTGGGCTTTTTACCCGAACATTACGCCAGAAGTTTTGTCGAAAAGGGCCAGATGTGCGCTTTGAGCCAACAAAAGTTCGCATATCATTGCCAGTTTGCCGCAATTAATCGAAAATCACCTAAGCCAACCCGCTTGGTTAAAATGTTTCTAGATGCGCTTGCCGATGCACATCAACCAACTGACAACACTATCAGTTGAGATAATAACAATAATAATTCGGCATAGGACACAGACTACAGCCCTGCACAAGCAGAGAAATTCAGGATAGACGACTATGAACCAGGTGGCACCACGTAAAACCTCAGCGAACAGAGCTAAGGTTGAAGCAAAAATATTACGGGCAGCGGAAAAAGTTTTTGCTCAAAAGGGATTTAGTGGCTCATCTATGGATGCTGTTGCCGACCAGGCCGGCTTATCCAAGCAGCTTCTGATCTATTATTTTCCGTCGAAGGAGTTTTTATATCACTCCGTATTGCGCAATATGATTGATATTTGGATCGAAAAAATGACCTTCGTTGACGATCCTAACGCTTCACCAGCAGAGATAATCGAAGCTTATATTCGCCAGAAAATTGAACTCTCGCGCGACTATCCCAATGGTTCGAAAGTCTTTGCCCATGAAATCATCAATGGTGCACCGGTACTCAAAGATTACCTGCTCGATCACCTTAAGCCTCAGTTTGAAAAAGACATTCAGCTGATCAACAAATGGATTGAAAACGGCCAGATTCGCCCAATCGATCCTGAACATTTGTTCTTCACTATCTGGGCATCAACCCAAACCTATGCTGACTTCTCAACTCAGATCCAACTGCTGTTAGGTAAACCCAAACTGGACCAGAAAGACTTTGATCGCGCCAGCGATTTTCTGTGTCATTTCGTTTTAAATGCCCTTGGTGCACAAAAATAGTGCTTCACAAAAAATTAATCTGCTGATTTAGCTAAAGATTTTCATCCAAAAGGCGACTTTAACGGTCGCTTTTTTATTTACTTACCAAAACCAATAAAGCAATCACAACCAATTGATAAATAAACATTTATCAACCATACCTCAGATCAAAATCCAACCAGATTTAAAACAATAAATTGGTGAGTTTGCGCCAATTTGATCCCAGCTTCGCACCAAAATAACTGCTCAAAAAACACTTTACCATTTGGTAAAAGACGTGCTACACCTAGTACAACAAATAACCAAAATCATGCAAGTAGGCAAAAAAGGAGATCGACATGCTTTCACGGAATGAAGCGTTAGCCCTTGATGGCTGTCATAGCGATCAACTCGATGCCTTATGCCAGGCGGCTGCAAATGTCAGAGATAGCCACTGGTCTAACACCCTAACCTATTCGCGCAAAGTGTTTATTCCCCTGACCAATATGTGCCGGGATGATTGCGGGTATTGCACCTTTGTCAAAACACCGGAATCCGGCGAAGCCAATCTGATGACACCGGATCAGGTGTTGACCACCTTGCTCCAGGGCCAGCAATTAGGTTGCAAAGAAGCGTTGTTTTCTCTCGGTGAAAAACCAGAGAAGCGTTACCGCCTCGCACGAGACTTACTTGCCGATCAGGGCTATCGCAGCACAGTGGATTATCTGACGGCTATGTGCGAATTGGTACTCAAACATAGTCTGCTGGTGCCTCACGTGAACGCCGGCACCTTAACGCCGGCAGAAATTGCCCAGTTAAAACCTGTCAGTGCCAGTATGGGCATGATGCTGGAATGCAGCAGTGATAGGTTATGTCAGCCCGGTCAGGCCCATTTTGGCTGCCCGGATAAAAAGCCCAGTTTGCGCTTACAAACCTTGATGGATGCAGGTAAGCAGGATGTGCCTTTTACTACGGGTATTTTGATCGGTATTGGCGAAACCTGGCAGGAACGCATCGACAGCCTCATCAGCATCAATCAAATTCATCGTGAACACGGCCATATTCAGGAAGTGATCGTACAGAATTTCCGCGCCAAAGCGGGGACTCCCATGGCCAATCATCCAGAACCTGATTTAGACGATATGCGCCGCACTCTGGCTGTTGCCAGATTAGTGCTGGATGCGGATATCAGCCTGCAGGCACCACCAAATTTGGCCGAAGAGTATCCCTATTATATCGCCGCTGGCATTAATGACTGGGGCGGTATATCACCGCTGACCAAAGACTTTATTAACCCTGAACGCACCTGGCCACAAATTCAGGCATTGGCGGATGCAGGCAAACAGCAAGGTTACCAATTGCAGGAGCGGCTAACTGTGTATCCCAAGTACCTGCAACAGTCAGCCCGTTATATCAGTCAACCGATTCAGGCCGCATTGCCTGCCTGGCGTCCACTGGATGGCCTGGCAGTGGCGCAGTGTCAGCCTTAAGCCGTTCAAACGTAAGGAAGCGATGAAGATGAACACACCTTATCAGCATCAGGATCTTGAACGGGCGATTGCCTCTTGTTCGGCCAGTATCGCCCACATCCTGGACCGGGCGCTGGCCGGACATACCTTATCTGCCATCGAAGGTGAGCAGCTGTTTTACACTCAGGGAAAGGATACGCAGGCCCTGTTTCAGGTCGCCGATCTGATTCGCCAGCAACGCTGTGGCGATCAGGCCTCCTTTGTGATCACCCGCAATATCAACTTCACCAATGTCTGTCACATGGGCTGTCAGTTTTGCAATTTTGGCGTCAGTAAAAGTGATGCTTCCGCAGAGTTCTTCGGCACAGACGAAGTGGTGCGTCGCGCCCTGGAGGCGAAACAACGGGGTGCCACCGAAATTTGTGTGCAGGGAGGCTTGCACCCCGATATCAACGCCGACTACTACCGCCAGTTACTTATCGATGTGAAAAAGGCCGTTCCGGATATTCATATCCATGCCTTCTCCCCCTTTGAGATCTGGTATGGCGCGCGCAAAGCCAAACTCAGCTATCGCGACTACTTACAAGAATTAATGTCGCTGGGCTTAGCCTCTATGCCCGGCACTGCGGCGGAGATTTTAGATACCGAAGTACGCCGACAGTTAACTAAGAATAAGCTCAGCACTGAAGCCTGGGTGGAGATCATCGAAACCGCTCATCAACTTGGTTTGCCGACCACCTCCACCATCATGTATGGTCATGTGGACAGCCCCAGACACTGGAGCGAACATATCGCGCTGCTACGCAGCATTCAGTCTCAATATCAGGGCTTCACCGAATTTGTGCCACTGGGTTTTATTCATTATCAAACTCCTTTGTACTTAGAAAACCCAGACAAAGTGCGTACCGGCCCCACCCGGGATGAGCACTTTAAAATGCATGCTGTGGCGCGCCTGATGCTGCAGGGCAGTATCGACAATATTCAGGCCTCCTGGGTGAAAATGGGCCCGGATGTGGCCAGCCAGATGCTGCGCGCCGGCGCCAATGATCTGGGCGGCACCCTGATGAACGAAAGCATCTCCCGCGCCGCAGGCGCCACCCATGGTCAGGAAATTCAGCCCGAGGATATGGTCAGCTTTATTCATTCAGCCGGTTTAGATGCCTTTCAGCGGAATACCTTGTATCAGCCGCTCCGCCACTATCCCAAACCCGCCTTTATGCCTGCTCAGCTTGGGGATATTCCGGTAAGGATGGCCGTATGAGTCGTATCGTTTTATTTGCTGGAGGCGTTGGCGGGGCAAAGGCTGCGCTTGGCCTTTACCTATCACGCCATGCCAGTCAGCTGACCATAGTCGGCAATGTTGGAGATGACGAAGCCTTTCATGGCCTGTGGGTGTCACCGGATATGGATACCCTGACCTACACTCTGGCGGGAAAAATTAATCGTCAGCAAGGCTGGGGCTTAGAAGGGGATAGCCAGGTGGTACTGAATCAGCTCAAAGCGCTGGGATGCGATACCTGGATGCAGCTGGGCGATTTGGATTTTGCCACCCATATTTTCCGCAGCCAGCAAAAAGCGTTAGGCAAAAATGCCACCCAAATCGCGCTGACACTGGCCCAGCAATTAGGCGTGAAAGTGCCTTTGCTGCCGGTGACCAACCATATTCTGCAAACCAAGTTGCGCAGCAGTGAAGGCTGGCTGAGTTTTCAGGATTATTTTGTACGCCAGCGCTGTGCGCCCGAGATTATCGATATTCGTTATCAGGGTTGCGAACAGGCCCGCGTCACTAACGAAGTGTTAAGTGCTGTAGAACAAGCCGACATCATCTTGTTTGCCCCCAGTAACCCGCTGCTAAGCATCGCGCCTATGCTATCGATTAAAAACCTGCAACGGGCACTCAAACAAAGTCACGCCTACAAGCTGGCCATATCCCCCCTGATTGGCGGCAAAACCGTGAAAGGCCCAGCCGACAGGCTGATGCTCAGCATGGGCTACAGCGCTGGCAATGAAGGCATAGGTGAGTTTTACCAGCACTATGCCGATGGCCTGGTGATCCACCAGCAGGATCAGCAAGATTCGCCCCTTTTACGCAATATGGGACTGGATATTTTCAGCACCAATACCCTGATGCAAACGGACGCAGAAAAAAGCCAGTTGATGGAACTGATCGTCGGTCTGGCACAACAGCAGGGGAGTCTGGCATGAACGACAAACGCATTAACGTGCTGATCCCCATGAAAGACCCGCGCTTAAGCAAGCAGCGTCTAGCCAAAGCGCTGGGGCGTGAACAGCGCATGAACTTAGCTATTGCCCTGTTTCGCCAGACCATCAGCGTATTACAACAGCATTTTCCACAGCTACACATACTGGTAGTCACACCTTCAGATACCATTGCCAGCCTTAGCCGTGAGCATGGCTGCGAAGTGCTGATAGAAACAGAAGGCAGTGGATTAAATAGCGCGTTAAATGCGGGCACCCAGTGGAGCCTGCAACAGGGATTTGATTGCCAGTTGGTATTGCCGGCGGATATCGCCCACCTTGATCCGATTGAGCTGCAATCATTGATAAATGCACTACCGATGCAAAAAGGGGTAGTGATAGGTACCAGTCAGGATTTGGGCACCAATGCGCTACTTACCTCTCCGCCCAATGCCATTCCATTTAGTTTTGGGCCACGCTCATCGCTGATCCACCGCCAGTATGCAGCGCAGCGCCGTTTGCCTTGTTATGCCATGTTGCTCAAGCATTTAAGCCAGGACATCGATTATCCAGATGATCTCGCCCAACTGCCCGAAGCCATGTTGGCTTGAGGATACATGATGACTGCATTAACCCTGTTTACCCTGGATCATCTGCCGGATATCCGCCCAGGCGATGATCTGGCTGCGTTGATGATAGACGCGCTGGAAAGCCAGCAACGTCCGTTACAGCAAGGCGATATTCTGGTGATTGCACAAAAGGTGGTATCCAAAGCCGAAAACGCCATCGTCCATATCGACAGCCTAACCCCAAGTGATAACGCGCTCAGCCTGGCAGCCGAGTTAAATAAAGATCCACGCAAAGTTGAGCTGGTATTACAGCAGTCCTCGCGGGTACTGCGCGCCCACAAACATCCCAGAGCCGACGAAGGCGTGCTGATCACCCAGCACAGGCTCGGCTTTATCAGTGCCAATGCCGCAGTGGATGAATCCAACGCCGATAAAGCCGGCCAGCTGATTTGTTTACCGACAGATCCTGATGCCAGTGCCCGCGCCCTGTGCGCGCGCCTGGAACACCATTTTCAATGCCAGTTAGGCGTGATCATCAGCGATACCTTCGGTCGTCCCTGGCGCCTTGGCCAAACCAATGTCGCCATTGGCCTGGCCAATGTGCCGGCACTGAATCTGATGGCCGGACAAACCGATGCCTGGGGCAGGCCACTAAAAGTCACCGCACCGGCGCTGGCCGACGAGTTAGCCGCAGCATCGGGCTTACTGATGAGTAAACAGGGCAAATGCCCGGTGATCATATTTCGCGGACTGGATTGGCAACCCCAATGCAGCTCAGCGCAGGAATTACTTCGACCTATCCAAGAGGATTTATTTCAATGACGATTGCCATTTTAGGCGGCACAGGCCCACAGGGAAAAGGACTGGCGAAGCGTTTTGCTGCAGCCGGAGTAGACGTCGTACTTGGTTCTCGCGATGGTGCCAAAGCCGCAGAATTAGCCAGTGAGCTTAACGCTGCCTTGCCTGCCAATAGCGGCAGCATTTCAGGGGCTGACACAGCATCGGCGGTGGCTGCAGCCAGCGAGTTTGTGATTTTGTCGGTGCCCTGGGCGGCTCACAATTCCACCCTGGAACAGCTCAAAACGCTGCTCAGCGACAAAATTCTCATCGATATCGTCGTGCCGCTGGCAGAAGGCAATCCAAAAGCCGTAGCCATGCCACCAGAAGGATCTGCCACCGAAGCCGCGCAGGCGCTGCTAGGCGATGAAATCGCTGTGGTTGGCGCCTTACACAATGTGTCCGCCGTCACTCTTAATAAGGTCGAGCAAGCGATTAACTGTGATGTGCTGGTGTGCGGTAATCAGCTCGACGCCAAGGAAAAAGTGATCGCACTGATTAAACAGATAGGGGTTGAAGCCTACAACGCGGGTCTGGCAGAAAGCGCCCGCTGCATTGAGGCGATTACCCCAATACTGATTCGTATCAATATGTCCAAAGCGGTTCCGTTTAGTCATGCCGGCATTCGGATATGGGCACCTCAACACTAAATCGACAAGGAAAAGATGATGGAATTCGGCATAACCTTTAAAGGCTTTGTGAGCCCGGACCGCGCCAGAAGCCTGGTAAAACAGGCTGAAGCTGCAGGCTTTGATTACTGCTGGTTTTACGATTCACATATTCTGTGGCGCGAATCTTTTGTCGCCATGGCCATGTGTATGGAACACACTGAGAAAATGCGTTTTGGTCCCTGTGTGACCAACCCTAATATTCGTGACTGGTCGTTAGCGGCCAGCCTGTACGCCAGTCTGGCGCTCCAGAGCAAGGGCCGTTTCGACATTGGCCTTGGCCGTGGCGATTCATCCATGCGCGTGATGGGCAAGAAGCCTGCGAATCTAGCGCGTTTGGCGGAATTTACCCAAAAGGTAAAAGCCATGGTGCGTGGTGACGAAGTCACCTATGGCGAATGTGAAGTGCCGGTAAAATTTCCCTGGGCCGTCGGTTACGACTTGCCGGTGTGGATTGCTGCCTATGGCCCTAAAGCGCTGGCGACTGCGGGTGAATATGGCGATGGCGTAGTATTGCAAATTGCCGAACCCAGCTTAGTCCAGTGGTTCCAGCAGCAGTGTAAAGATGCTGGCGCAAAAGCAGGCAAAGATATGTCTGGATTTAAGGTACAGGCGGCTGCGCCTGCCTATTTTGGTGATATGGCCACCTGTATCGAAAAAACGAAATGGTTCCCGGCCATGGTTGGCAACCATGTGGCAGATATCGTCGAACAGTACGGCACAGAATCCGGTTTAGTGCCGAAAAGCCTGACGGACTATATCGAACAACGCCGCGGTTACGACTATTCCAAACACGGTCAAAGCGACAACCCTTACCTGGACTTTATTACCGAAGACATAGTGAAGAGTTTCTGCGTACTGGGTGAAGCCAGTGACCACATTGCCAAAATCCAGCAGCTCAAAGAAGCGGGCACCACCCAGTTCAACATCTATCTGGATAACGGCGATGAAGAAAACATCATCGCCCGTTATGGCAAGGAGATTATCCCCGAGTTTAAGTAACAACCGTGCCTTGTTGCTATCCGGGAGCATGTTCCAGTTGGCATGCTCCCTTTTTTGTTGCCTATCACCCACCTAAAATCGAACAAACGCTAAACAAACACATTTAGTTCATTGTTTTTAAATGATATTTTAATATTGATTCAGCTGTTATCAGTTACCGACAGCATCACTTAACTGACAGGCTGAATTTCCAGTTCGACCCGACGATTTTGCTGACGACTGACATCATCAGTATTCGCTACTTTTGGCTGGTATTCGCCCAGGCCAATGGTAGTCATGCGTGCCTGATTGACCTGATTTACGATCAGCCTTGCTTTTACCGCTTCCGCCCGACGTTTAGACAGATTCTGGTTGTAGGCTTCGCTACCTCTGTCATCGGTGTGACCCGCGATCACCAGGGTAGTCTGCTGATACTGATTCAGCACTTTGGCCACATCTGCCAGCACAGGAAAGAAGTCCTGACTTATCGCCGCACTGTTAGTGCCAAAAGTAATATCGCCGGGCATGATCAAATGCAGGCTGTCGCCATCTCGCACCAGCTCTACGCCAGTATCGGCTAATTCTTCCCGTAAGGCCGCTTCCTGCTGATCCATGTAATTACCGATGGCACCACCAGCAATTGCACCCACTGCCGCCCCCCACACATAACGACTTTTATCATTGTCTCCCGTTGCCTTACCCAGCAGCGCTCCAACAATGGCGCCGATTCCAGCGCCTTTTTGGGTGTTATTGGCGGTGTCTATATTTGCGCATCCTCCCAATGTTAGGGAAAAAACAAGCATCAGGATCACATATCTCATCATAACCTCTTCGTTGCGTGATCTTTGGTATTGCCAACGCTATCGCAAATACTGTTCCAGCCTGATCATGCATCACCCCTTACCCAGCTTAATAGTTTCATAAATATGAAACATCACTTCGACAAATAGACATTTACTCTTTGGTAAATAAATTATTAAGTTGGTTAAGTATTTTACGGAGAGCCCTGCTGTATTTTTGGCTGTTGTACCTCGAATACCAGGCAACGCAGATTGCCCAACACAACAACAGGGGGACATGAAGTTGTCCCTAAACCGCCAAAAAGGAAAACACATGCAACGTCAACTCAGCCTGTGTGCTGTGGCCATTGGTATTGCCCTGGGCAATCCATCGGCTTATGCCGCAGATTCAGTGATCATGGAAAAAATTACTGTCACCGCACAAAAGCGCGAACAGTACCTGAACGATGTCAGTATCGCTGTGACCGCCTTTAGCGGTGAACAAATGGATGCTTTGGGCCTGGAAAGCAGCACCGACCTCATCGCCTTTACACCCGGTGTCTCTTTAGCCGGCGATATTGGCGGACAGCGCGCCATCTTTAATATTCGCGGTGTAGTACAAAACGACTATGCAGATCTGGCTGAAGCCCCTGTGGCGGTTTACGTCGATGGGGGTTATCTGGCCAGTACTCAGGCGCAAACCTTTGGTTTATTCGATATCGATCGGGTAGAAATTCTTAAAGGCCCGCAGGGCACCTTATTTGGCCGCAATGCCACAGGTGGCCTGGTCAATACCATCACCGCTAAACCCACAGAAAAGCTCGAAGGCTATGCCGAAGGTACGCTGGCCAGTTTTGAACAAAAGCGCTTTGAAGGCGCCGTATCTGGCGCACTGGGCGAACATGTTCAGGGCCGCTTATCTGTGTTGGTGAACAAGATGGGCAACATTCTTGAAAACATATATGAAGACGGGGCTGCACCCGATACCCGTGCAGGCTCAGTGGGTGGCGGCGAAGATGGCTACAACGACGATACCAAAGCATTAAGGGCCCAGCTGAATTTCAATTTGGGTACCAATGCCAACCTGTTACTCAGCGCCAACTGGGCCGATACCACCAAAAGTGAAGGCCCCTATCAGGTGGTCAATACCACCGAAGTGAAAGACGCCGAGGGCAATGTGATTGATGTGATCTATGCCGCCGACGATCCTATGGGCTGCGACACCATTCAGGCCGGCGTCTGCGTAGACGGTAACTACGATGGCGACCCCTATCGTCCGGTACAGGGGGGCGATTTCAACGGCAATATCGACCCAGATGGCAGTGGTGTGAAGGTCAACAAGGACTTTGCTTTTGATGATCAGAACAAGATCAAATCCAAAGGCCTGTCAGCCACCTTCGATTACGACTTTACCACCATGCATCTCACCTCGGTGACCGACTACAAAAACTTCACCCGTGTGATTGGCCTGGATTCAGACCAAACCGCTTCACCCGAGCTGATTTTCCAATCAGATGGAGACATTACTCAATACAGTGAAGAGCTGCGCTTGTCTGGTGAATCCATGGCGCTGAAATGGGTTACAGGGTTTTATTATCTGGGTATTGAAACCGACTACCTACAAGGATTGGCGGCAAGTCCGACCGGTGGCTATTTGGCCGGCGAAGAACAAAACACCCTGGCCGAAGTGGATACGGATTCTTACTCGCTGTTTGGTCAGGTCGATTACGATCTTCAGGACGATTTAGTGCTGGTGGCAGGTTTACGCGTGGTACGCGAAAATAAAAGCCTGTGGGGACGTTTAATGCAAAACGCCAATACGGACGATCGCAAGATTGAAGTGGATTACAGCCTGACACCTCTGAATGAAGTAAACCTGGAAAATAACAAGACCATGTGGTCGGCTAAGCTGCAACTCGACTACAAACCCGATGCCGATACCCTGTATTACGCAGGTATCAACCGTGGAGTAAAAGCGGGTAACTTCAATGCGCCATTGGGTGGCAGTTTCAGCACTTACGATCCGGAAGTGCTCTTGTCTTATGAGGCAGGGACTAAACTGACAATGCAGGAAGGCAAAGTACAGTTGAATGCCAGCTTGTTTTACTACGACTATTCAGATTACCAGTCATTCTCCTGGGTGAATAACGCTGGGGTCGTTTACAACGAAGATGCCCATTTTAGCGGTGCCGAAGTAGAACTGTTTTTAAATCCCACAGCGGCCCTGGATGTCATGCTGGGCGTGTCCTATACCAATGCAGTGGTGGAGGACTTAGAAGTTGCGTCCGGGATTTTTAAAGATACCACCCCGCCTTACACCCCTGAGGTGCAAGCTTCAGGCTTAGTGCGCTACACCTGGGACCTGAGCAGCGGCAGTATCGCGGCACAGTTAAGTGGTTCTTATCAGTCTGAAAGCTACCACAATGCCCGTAACTTCACAGCTCATACCATAGAAAGCCATTTTGCCGCCGATGCCAGAATCACCTGGCAGGATCAGCTCAAACTGTGGGAAGTTGCGGCCTATGTGGACAACCTCACCGACTCAGATCACGAGCTGATAGGCTTTGATGTGTCTGGCTTTTATGGCACGACCCAAATTTCTTACGCCAAACCCAGAACCTTTGGTCTGACAGTGAAACGTCGTTTCTAGCCGATTACACGGGCGCGTTTGCGCCCGTTACACTTAAAAGGAATTACCATGTCTTTATTCGCCCATACCAGGCGTTTTACGCCTGCCTGCCTGTCAGTCGCAGTATGTTTAAGCCTGATGGCAACCGCCAATGCACAAACCGCCCCCGCAGCTGATGGTGACGATGAGTTTGATACCATACTGGTCACCGCACGCAAGCGTACCGAAAGTATTTTTGAAAGCCCAACCTCGATTACATCGGTAAGTGCAGATGATATTGCCAGCGCCAACATCAGTAATCTGGACGACATTGGCAAATATGTGCCCAATCTCAACATTACCCGTTATGGCGTGGGTAACAGCGCCCATGCTTCGGTGTTTATCCGCGGCATTGGCTTGCAGGATCACATTATCACCACAGATCCAGGCGTGGGTGTGTATGTCGATGGCGTTTATCTGGGCCGTCAGATGGGCGCCAACCTCAGCCTACCCAACATTGAACGGGTCGAAGTGCTCAGAGGACCTCAAGGCACACTGTATGGCCGCAATACCCTGGGTGGGGCAGTCAATATCATCACCAAACAACCCGGTGATGACACCACCTTAAATTACACAGTAAAAGCCGGTAGCCGCGGTCGTCTGGCTGCCGATGTCTATGCCAATAAGGCGATTAATCAAGAATGGGCAGTTTCTGCCAGTGTCGCCTATACCCAGCGAGATGGCGTAGGGAAGGCCATTAACCTGGCAAATCCCGAAAAGGAAATCGGTGAAGAACAGGAAGTCAGTGGGCGTTTAGCGCTGAAATGGCAACCTAGTCAGGATTTTTCACTGGTTCTGGCCCTTGATGGTGTTGATAACGAAGCAGGGCAATCACCTTATACCATTGAACTGACAGAGCCCCTGGATTCCTCCGACATTACCGTGGGTGAATTTTATCGTTTATCCGAAGATTTATTGCCGAATAACCCAGATGATCTCGCCACTACAGTTGCAGGCATAGAGTCGACATCCTTCTCAGTATGGGGCGCAGCAGCGACCGCCAACTGGCAGCTTTCGGAACATCTGGAAAGTAAGTTTATCGCCAGTTACCGCAGTTCAGAATACGAAGGTGGCCTGGATGATGACGCCACAGCACTTAACCTGTCTGAATTTCCCGAGGAAGGTGGTGCTGATCAGTACTCAATGGAGCTACAAGTTAACGCTACCTTTGCCAACTGGGATCTTGTCTCAGGTGTGTATTACTTTAATGAAGACGGCTATACCGAATCTGGTCCCTGGGTGTTCAGCCCGTGGAATACGCCTGATGGCCTGTTAAATGATGGTGTAACCCCTTCTTTTGGCGACTATGGTTACTTTGATATTCATCAGGAAACCGACTCTTATGCCATTTATGCCAATGCCTCCTATCAGCTGAGTGAGGAGTTAACTTTAGGGGGTGGTTTGCGTTACTCGGACGATCACAAAGATGCCAATGCCCTATTCCCGACGTTTGCTGAAAGAGCGTACCGCGAAGTCGACTCAGATGCGCTGACCTGGGACGTGAACCTGAGTTACAGCCTGGCGAAAAACCTGAATGTGTATGGCCAGGTCCAGCGCGGTTATCAGACCGGCGGCTTACCGCCGCGCCCCTTTGGCGGCTCAGCCCAGTTTGAGCCTTTTGCCGAAACCCACGCAACGAACTATGAAATTGGCTTCAAAGGTCAGCTTTATGCCCACAGCACGCTAATGGTGTCGGCATTTTTCACTGACTACACAGACTTGGCGTTACCATTTTCTGATACCACCTCGGGTGGCGGCTTTGTCACTATTGTCGAAAATGCCGGAAAAGCCGAAGCCAAGGGATTGGAAATTGAAACCCAACTACAGCTTATTGAAGGTTTATCGCTTAAAGCGGCGGTTGGTTATATCGATGCAGAGATCACCGAAGTGGATGATTCGGTTATCGGCATAAACAAAGGCGATAGCCTGGCATTAACGCCAAAATGGACGGTATCTATTGCCCCAAGTTATGTGATGGAGCTGGAGGGCGGAGCCAGCCTAACAGCGCGCGCTGACTATTCGTTCCGGGATGAGATGCAGGGACAAACCGCTTACAGCCCTTATGAAACCATAGATTCACGTGAAATTTTCGGTGCCAGCCTAAGCTATGAAAATGCAGGCGGGGACTGGCGCCTGACCCTGTATGGCGAAAATATTTTCAACGAAGTCTATGACCAGGGCCGACTGGTACAAACTGGCTTTGTTGGCGTAATGCGCAGCAATGACAGAAGTGAATTTGGCCTGAAATTCCATCAGGTATTGGACTGGTAAGTGTTAGGGCGCAAGACGATTTTAAGTCGTCTGCGCCCCCTTTGTATTTTTTGGTCTAGACTGGGAGAGTAAGGAAAACATCCACATATTCCTGTCAGCCAATTGCAGACACAAAGGAGACAAGCCATTGATTAAGTTGGCTAAACGGAACATAGCGCTGCTGTTACTGGGATTCGTAAGCTGCCCATTTGCTCTTGCCACCAGCTTAACCTTACACATCACTGACCAGCATGGTCATCCTCTCGAGAACGCAGTTGTAGAAGCTTTTTCATCTTTAAACATAAACGCACCCAGCCCATCGAATATGATCATGGATCAGCAGAATAAACGCTTTGTGCCAACACTCCTGCTGGTGCAAAAAGGGCAATTGGTCAGCTTTCCTAATAGTGATGATATTCGACATCATGTTTACTCATTTTCTCCGGCCAAAGCATTTGAATTGAAACTTTATGCAGGTCAGCCCAAGGACCCCCTGGCTTTTGAACAGGCTGGCGTAGTGGTATTAGGATGCAACATACATGATGCTATGGTGGGCTATATCTATGTAGCCAATAATAACCCGGTGGCAAGTAGCGATAAAAACGGCATTGTTACCTTAACACTACCCGCTGACAGCACAGTGATCAGTCTGTGGCATGCCATGCAGCAACAACGCCCGGAGTTTCGCGAGCAATTGCCACTGGCGCAGCTGCCAACAGCAAATGCATCAGGTGAAATTACATTATCAATCCCAACACAGTCCCCGCCGCCAAGAGATACTTTTGAGAGCAGGTTTCATGAAAAACCATAGCCTTCGAAGTCAGATTATCTGGTTATGCTGCGGGTTAATTTTCATTACCTCAGGAGCCATACTTAGTGTGACCTGGTGGTCGACAGAGAAATACAGCCGCATTCAGGTTGAGCAGGATGTCACCCAGGGGCAGGAAATTTTAAAGCAGTATCTGCGGGCGAAAGAACAGATATTATTGACCGCTGCCAGAGTACTTACCGCAGATTTTGGCTTTAAACAGGCCATTGTCAGCGCAGACAAGCAAACCATCGTCAGCGTACTCGAAAATCATGCGGCCCGCATTGGCAGCCAAATCATGCTCCTGACTAATCTGCAGGGCCAGTTGATCAGCGCCAGTCCGGCAGGTATCACCAATGACCAGGAATTACTGGCCACCGTTAGTCAGCTCACCCGCAAGCAAGGTAGCACAGACTTTGTGATATTTAATCGACACTTATATCAATTGTTATTATTGCCTGTGCACACCCCCAGACCCAGCGCATATGCAATTATTGGTTTTCAGATTAACCAGGATGTGGCTATGGAGCTGTCGCGTCTGACCAATCTTGGGATCAGTTTTCTGGGGCCATCACGTCAGCTACTGGTGAGTTCGCTGGGTCAACCATCGGAAATATTGTCGCAAGCGGATATGCCTGAGTATTCGTTACTCAATCATTCTAACTATGTTCATCGTCGTGAAGAGCTTACCGCAGACGGCCATATTTCGGTGATGTTGTCATCGGATCAGCATTTACGCCAATCCCAAATGAGCCGCTTATTACTGGGTATTATGCTGATTTCGGGCATCATCTTCGTTATCGCTGTCACCGCCAGCATTTTATTAGCCCGTAATCTGACAGTCCCATTACAACAGCTCCTGAATATGGCGCGAAAGTTTGCAGCGGGAGATTACCAACATAAGCAAGGCCCAAACGGCACCGAGGAAATCCAAACCCTCAGCCAGGCGATGATCGATATGGGCAATGAAGTGTATGCCCGAGAGCGGCAAATACGCTATCAGGCCGAACATGATCAACTGACCGGACTGCTTAATCGCTATAGCTTACGCCAATACCTGCAACAGGCGTTGGATAATACACCGGGCACCTATTTATGCTTTGCCCTGAACATTCGCGAATTTAAGCACGTCAACGATAGCTTTGGTCCACAAACCGGGGATAAATGTTTGCTAGAAATTGCAGCTCGGTTACGCAAAATGCACGAGCAGGGCCTTTATGCACGCATTGGCGGTGACGAATTTATTGCCATTTTGCCCTTAGCAGATGATCAGCTTGAATCCCTCAGCCTGATGCAATTTTCCGCCTTAATGGCCAATAGTTTTGATATTGATGATTTGCACCTCAAACTCACTTATCACTGCGGTATCAGTCGCTTTCCTGAGGACGGCGAAAATGCCATTCAACTCATTAAGCGGGCATTAATCGCCATGGATCTGGCGCACAGCGAAGGTCTGGATTTACGCATGTATGTAACAGGCGAAGATGAAGCCCATATGGAAAGGTTAAGTCTGCTCGAAGACTTGCGTGAAGCATTAAAAGTGGATGATGGTCAATTACGCATGGTCTATCAGCCCAAAATGAACCTTAAAGACGGTAAGATCCACAAGGTAGAAAGTCTGATCCGCTGGCAGCGACCTAATCATGGCTGGGTATCGCCAGAGTTATTCGTGAGTTTGGCGGAGCAAGCAGGGCTGATTCAACAACTGACCCAATGGGTGATATCCACAGTGCTGAAACAGCTAGCTGAGTGGCAAAAGCAGGGAGTAAAGATTCAGGCTGCTATTAACCTTTCCGCCCAGGATATTAATCGCCCGGGCTTTTACAGCGACTTGCTCGCCGGCATTGGCCATTTTGATATCACCCCAGAACACGTCACCCTTGAGCTGACTGAACGGGATTTAATGACCAACGAAGCCAATACCACCTTACTGCTAGAGCGACTGCGTGAAATCGGCTTTTGTATTTCCATTGATGACTATGGTGTAGGGCAATCTTCGCTTTCTAAATTGACCATGCTGCCAATTGAGGAACTGAAAATAGATAAAAGCTTTGTGCTTCAGCTCGATCAAAACCCCAATGATCAGGCAATTGTCAGTTCCACCATTCAACTGGCGCACAAACTTGGCTTCAGTGTCGTGGCTGAAGGCGTTGAAAATCAGGCATCTTTAGACCTGCTAAGACAAATGGGTTGTGACAGTATTCAGGGTTATTACTTAAGCAAGCCTATACCGGGACAGGATATTTGCTCGTGGTTGAAGAACTTCAATCCACACGAAAAAGGAATGACAGTGGATGACTAAGTACTTATATCTTTTCCCGCTGACATTGTTATTTTTCAGCCACCTATGTGGCGCTGCAAACGGCAAACTATTGGCCACGCCAGGGGTTAGTCAGGTCGAAGGCAGTGCTGGTGGCGGTTTAGTGCCCTGGGCGCAATTGGCCGGATATGCCAGTGAAGATGAAATCGCGATAAATGGTTTTTGTAGCCGTGCCAGCGTATCGGATTATCGCCTGGATGTGTGTGGCGCCCAGTTGAACTGGCATGATCGGATAGAATTGTCATATGCCCACCAGCGCTTTGATGTGCCAGCGCTGGAACTGCAAATAGAACAGAATATATTCGCAGCCAAGATCCGTATATATGGTGATTTGGTCTACAGTCGCTGGCCTCAGTTAAGTGCCGGCATTCAGCATAAAAGACTACAGGACCCGCTGGTGGCTAATTTGTTAGGTGCCCGCCATGAGCAAGGAACAGACCTTTACCTTTCTGCGAGTAAACTGCACTTAGGTGCTGCGTTTGGTTACAACTGGCTATGGAACCTTACGGGTCGTTATACCCAGGCAAATCAGCTCGGTTTATTAGGTTTCGGAGCAGAGAATAAACATGCAAGTCTCCAATTTGAGACCTCTACCGCTGTGTTGCTTAACAATCATCTGGCATTCGGTATCGAATATCGACAAAAGCCCGATCAACTTGGGATAAAAGAAGATGACTGGCAGGATATTTTCATCGCCTGGTTTCCGAATAAAACGGTCAGCTTCACTCTGGCCTGGCTGGATCTGGGCAGTATTGCCGGGGCGAACAATCAGACAGGCTGGTATCTGTCCGTGAATGGATATTTATAATGAAAACGCTCTTTTTCATATTAAGTCTGCTTATCAGCATTAGCGCCTGTTCCCTGCAATCCTCAGGCACATTGTATGAAAAGTTGGGCGAAGAATCCGGAATTAGCGCAATTGTTGAGGATTTAATCGGATTAATTGGTGAGGATAAGCAGCTATTCCATTTTTTTGCAGAAACTAAAGTCAGTCGTTTTCGAAACAAGTTGATTGAACATCTTTGTTTTATCAGTGATGGGCCATGTGTCTATACAGGAGATAACATGGAAGATGTGCATACAGGCATGCACATCAGTGAAGCTGACTTTAACCGTATGGTGGAATTATTACAGCAGGCAATGACAACCAATCAGGTGCCACTGCCTACCCAAAATCTATTGTTGGCCAGATTAGCGCCGATGCGACATCAGATAGTACATATTTAATCTTACACGCTCATACGATTTTGGTAGCCTCGTACAAATTTGGCCTGCCATTTTGCTTTAAGACCTGAAAAGTAGAATTGCAGTTTTTCCTTACCACGAAACTTACGGATCTGACGCTGTTCAGTCAAATAGCCATACTGTCGCATCCAGTCGTAGCAATGCACCTTGATATAGCTTTCCTCTAGTTCAGATAAGCGCCCCTGCCATCGCCCAATGCGGCTGACATCAGCCGGTTTGGTCGTGAGCTTATGTTGTTGTTCGGTGTAGCCTGGCAGACGCACACCGCCGCCATTCAGCATACTTTCCTGATAAGGTAATCTCACAAATTCACACAAGCGGATCAGTTGTTCCTGCGGATGGCTGACGTAGTCTTCATAACAAATTTCCAGACAACGATCGGTAAGTTGCTGTGCGTACAGGTAACATTTGCTAACCGCATCATTCCAGAGGTTGGCGAACTTACTCGGCTCGCCATATTTCCAGCGCGGATTGGATTTCATCGACCAGTAAACAGCCCTCGGATCGCGATAAATATGCACAAACAATGCCTCAGGGAAGGCATTAAGCAGATCCATAACACCGTCCCGGTTATGTGGATTATGTTCAATCCACACAACTTCTTTGGCATCCGCAAGATGGGGAGCATTTTGTTTAATCAACGAACAGATGACTTCTGCCAGTGACGAAGATTCATAAGCACGGATAAATAACTGTTTTTCCATTTTCAGGCCAGCTGCACGGAAGCGGAAATGCCCAACCAAGTCTTTGTAGGCCTGCTCTACAGAACGAGATTGGCGATATTCCGCGTTTAACAGACGATGGACAAATTGCATTTCGGGGAATGCGACAGCATTGGCGGCTAAGCCAAGCTGAGAAGCTAACATTGTGGTACCGCTCCGTTGGCACCCCATAATAAATACAGGACGAATTTTCACTTAAACCTCTACACTGACTCATCCACCGGGGCTGACGAATTAGTCTATCGAGCTGAGTGCAAAGAAATGAACAAGGCTGGTAAAAGTGCGTAAAGAGTGTGCAAAGACACTTAACTGAGTGAACGGATATATCGACAATCTGTCTATTCAAACGCAATGAATTGTTCAGGCACAAGGATGGGCGTAACCCTAAGAGTTTCCATGTCTGTATTTACCATTAGTGTCTATACCCGCAATAAGTGGGTTCGTCATTATGTCAGCGCCAAAAGCGCCGCTGAGGCGATTGCGAATTTCCGTAAAGAATTCGAATTACCTGAGCAGGCGGTGTTTACTGTCACTCAAGGTTGTCAGTCTTTTAGCGAAAGCTTTAAACGCACCGGTTAATCTGCAGTAGGCGGGTACAACGCCAGGTCGGTGGGTGAGTTGCGCTCAGCAATTAATTCACCGTTTTGATACTGAAGTTCTGCCACCTGAATGACAGTGCGCTGCCCCCAACTTCTGCTAGTTTTTGCTTCAGGTTCTTCACTTTGATGCACAAAATAAAAAATATAGGCTTTCTCGTCTCCATCAGGCCCCCGGGAAACCACCACGTCCGCATGCTGACCTTTGGCTGTGTCAGTGGGCCTTATGCCAGGAGTTGCCAGTAGCCTGGTGTGTTGTTGCTGCCAGTTTTCAGCATCATCTGATCTCAGTACCGCCAACCCTTTCCATACATCTACAATCATCCAGTATTGGCCTTTAAAACGAAATACCTTGGGGCCTTCACCACGCAAATCCAGAATGGGGTGCTCAGGTCGAGATGACCAGTGAACCAGGTCTGGGCTATTAACCGCATAAATGCGACTCCCGGCGTGCTCACTTTTAAACCAGAGACGATATTGGTCGTCGAGTTTAATCACACTGGCATCAATCACTCTGTCAGAATCGAGGGATAATCTGTCCGCACATTGCCACTGATTCAGATCCTGACTGGTTAAATGCACTAAAAAGGCCTTTGCCTCTTTTTCCCCCCAGCGATGAAAAATCCCAGGCACCACAGTTAACCACATATGGTAAGTGTTACCGTCGGTGAAGATTTCTGGTGCCCACAGCGTTTCGCCGGTGCACTCAGTTGGAATATTAGCCGTACCTTGATATTGCCACTGGCTGCCGCCTTGCGATACAGCGACACCAATTTTTGTGCTGTGCACCCAGGCTACATCCTTCGGGTCATCCAGCCTTAGGCTAGCACGGCGATTGGTATAGAACATACGCCATTGCTGCTGTTGTTTATCCCAGACAATGGACACATCAGCAGCACCGTCAAACACAGGATCACGATATAGGGGAACGGGTGCAACAGCTGCAGTCGCGAAATCCCCCGCGAGTAGCACGAGCAAAAACAGAATTCCTAAATGCTTCATTCCAACTCCATACATCTGTTCGACTAACCAATCGCCTGCCAGTATAAATATTAATCGCAGGCTATTGATTAATTGATGGGTTTTTGTCCAAATAAGAACAATTCGCCAGCGATTGATGTAACCTTCTTCAAGGATGAACACCCCATGTCCATCAAAGCCAGTATTTATCACCTGACCCATTACAAGTACGATCGGCCAGTAACACTACAACCGCAAATTATTCGGTTGAGACCTGCGCCCCATTCTCGCACCAAAGTGCTCTCTCACAGCCTGAAGGTGTCACCGGATAATCATTTTGTGAACCACCAGCAGGATGCATATGGTAACTGGCTGGCGCGTTTTGTATTTCCTGAACCTGTGATGGAGCTCAAGATAGAAGTGGATTTGATTGCCGATATGACGGTTTATAATCCCTTTGATTTCTTTGTTGAGAAGCAAGCTGAGTCATGGCCGTTTGAGTATGCCGAGGAAATTCGCGACGATCTGAGTATTTATTTACAACCTGAAGAGCAGGGGCCATTGCTTCAGGCATTTCTAGGTACCTTGCCGAAATCCGCTGACAATACGGTGAATTTTTTGGTGGACTTAAACGCCAGAGTTAATCAGGACATCGGCTATGTGATTCGGATGGAGCCAGGGGTACAAACGGCAGAAGAAACATTGAAAAAAGCCAGTGCATCATGCAGAGATTCAAGCTGGTTATTGGTGCAGGTGCTACGCCATTTAGGCATAGCCGCACGCTTTGTGTCTGGCTATTTAATCCAGTTAAAGCCCGACTTACAGGCCCTGGATGGCCCTCAGGGTACAGATCACGACTTTACCGACCTGCATGCATGGGTTGAAGCTTATATCCCCGGAGCGGGCTGGATAGGCCTAGATCCCACCTCAGGCTTACTGACAGGTGAAAGTCATATTCCTCTGGCTGCAACCCCCCATTTTCGCAACGCGGCTCCCATCAGTGGTTTTGCCAGCGAAGCCAAAGTCGATTTCAGTTTCGATATGCAGGTGAATCGTGTTGCCGAACACCCACGTATTACCAAGCCGTTCTCAGACCAAAGCTGGCAGCGCCTGCTAAGTGCTGGCGATAAAGTTGACAAGCTTCTACAGCAACAGGATGTGCGTCTGACCATGGGGGGCGAACCCACCTTTGTCTCGATTGATGATTTTCAGTCAGGTGAATGGAATACTGATGCAGTGGGCCCAACTAAACGGGGATTAGCCGACGGCTTAATCCGTCGCCTGCGTAACAGGTTTGCCCCTGGGGGCATGCTGCATTATGGTCAGGGAAAATGGTACCCGGGAGAATCCCTACCTCGCTGGACCTTCTCTTTGTATTGGCGCAAAGATGGACTGCCAATTTGGCAGGATCAGGATCTAATTGCCTTAGAAGCGCCCAAAGAAGATGTAACAGTCACACATGCGGAATCCTTGTTACGTGGTGTCGCCGAACAATTGGGCATTGAAGCTGACATGGTGACACCAGCCTATGAAGATCCTGCCCACTGGTTACTCAAAGAAGCCAATTTGCCTGACAATGTAAGTCCGGCCAATAACAAGCTCAAAGATGCTGAGGAAAGACACAGACTTGCCAGGGTATTCAACCGGGGCTTAGGTCAGCCCACCAGCTATGTCCTGCCGGTACAACGCTGGCAGAGCAAAGCACAGGGAAGACAATGGCGCTCAGAGAAATGGTCACTGCGTCGTGGACATTTGTACCTTATCCCCGGGGATAGCCCTTCGGGTTTTCGTTTACCACTTGAATCGCTTCCTTATGTGTCTCCGGCCCAATATCCCTATATACATCCAACGGATCCAACCGAAGAACTCGAGCCTTTACCAGATTTCCATCAGCAGCCTTTTGTCTACCGCAGTAGCGAGGATAATGAGCGTCAGAACAGGGTTGAACAATTAGGTTTTGTCAGCACCAGCACTACCGCAGTTCGAACAGCGATGAGCATTGAACCGCGAGATGGCAAATTGTGTGTATTTATGCCGCCAACGGAGACGCTTGAAGATTATCTAGAATTGATCTCAAAGGTTGAAAAATCGGCTAATGAAATGAAAGTAAGTCTTCACATAGAAGGCTATCCACCGCCATCTGATCCACGTATTAATGTGATCCGCGTGGCACCGGATCCTGGCGTAATTGAGGTCAATATCCATCCGGCTTCCAGTTGGCGAGATTGTGTCGCTACCACCGAAGCTCTATATGAAGAAGCGCGACAAACCCGGTTAGGCGCAGATAAATTTATGATTGACGGCCGTCACACTGGCACAGGTGGAGGCAACCATGTGGTAGTAGGCGGTGCCACCACTATGGATTCGCCGTTTTTACGCCGACCAGACTTGCTCAAAAGCCTGATCCTACACTGGCAACGTCATCCTAGCCTATCCTATTTGTTCTCAGGGCTATTTATTGGGCCCACCAGCCAAGCACCAAGGGTAGATGAAGGCCGTACCGATAATCTGTATGAACTGGAAACTGCCCTGGCACAGATTACCGCCCCGGGTGAAGGCCATTCACCTGCGCCCTGGCTGGTGGACAGATTGCTGCGCAATATGCTGGTGGATGTGACGGGTAATACCCATCGCAGCGAAATTTGTATCGATAAACTCTATTCTCCCGATGGCCCTACGGGGCGTTTGGGGCTGGTGGAGTTCCGTGGTTTTGAAATGCCACCGGATCCGCGCATGAGTTTGGCCCAGCAATTAATGGTACGCAGTCTGATTGCGCGCTTCTGGCAATCCCCAGCCAAAGGCCATCTGGTGCGCTGGGGTACCAACTTACACGACCGCTTTATGCTGCCATTTTATCTCTGGCAGGACTTTGAAGATGTGGTGGAAGATCTGAAACAGCACGGCTTTGATATGGACACTGAATGGTTTAAAGCTCAGGCAGAATTCCGCTTCCCATTTTGTGGTGAAGTCCAGCTTGAGGGCGTACATCTGGAATTGCGTCAGGCCTTAGAGCCCTGGCATGTGCTGGGCGAGACTGGCGCCATTGGCGGGACAGTGCGCTATACCGATAGCTCGACCGAGCGCTTACAGGTAAAACTGACCTGTGCCGATCCCAGTCGTTATATCGTCACTTGCAATCAGCGCCCCATACCGCTTCAGAAAACCCATATTAATGGCGTGTCCGTCGGTGGTGTGCGTTATAAAGCCTGGCAGGCAGGCATGGCATTACACCCGGTATTGCCAGTCGACGCACCACTAACCTTTGATATTTATGATACCTGGTCGCAGCGGGCGATTGGTGGCTGTACCTATCATGTAGCGCACCCAGCAGGACGCAATTATGAAACCTTCCCGGTAAACAGCAACGAGGCCGAAGCCCGCCGTTTAGCCCGCTTTAGCGCCTTTGGACATACTCCGGGTCATTATCAGATCATACCTGAAACCAGTCACCCGGAAAGTTTGCACACCCTTGATCTACGCAGGCCTCCAAATGTGTGAGTTAATTTAAGGCATAAAAAAACCCGGCATCTGCCGGGTTTTTACTGCAATGAATTTTACTTGCGCAACTTTTGAATTAATCGAAGCTGGGCAATAGCCTCGGCCAACTCTGCAGCGGCTTCAGCGTAATTCAGGTCAGTGCCTGGATTGGCAATGTGCTCTTCAGCACGGCGTTTTGCGTCTAATGCTGCCTGTTCGTCCAGATCGTCTGCACGTACCGCAGTATCAGCCAACACAGTTACCTGGCCCGGTTGTACTTCAAGTACACCACCGGCGATATAAATCACTTCTTCGTGACCGTGTTGTTTAACCAAACGCACCATGCCAGGTTTCAGGGCAGTAATTAAAGGTGCATGGCCAGGGTGAATACCCAGCTCACCTTCACTTCCCGTCACCTGAAGGGTCTCAACGCGACCAGAAAAGATTTTCTCTTCTGCGCTTACCACATCCAGATGTACTGTCATCGCTGCCATTCTCCAAACCTCCTGGGGTTAGAAAGACGTATCCGAGGATACGTCTTACATGCTCTTAGCTTTTTCCAAAGCTTCGTCGATAGAACCCACCATGTAGAAGGCTTGCTCTGGAAGGTGATCGAAATCGCCAGCCAAAATGCCTTTGAAGCCACTGATGGTGTCTTTCAACGATACGTATTTACCAGGTGAACCAGTAAATACTTCAGCTACGAAGAACGGCTGAGACAGGAAGCGTTGGATCTTACGAGCGCGAGATACGACTTGCTTGTCTTCTTCAGACAGCTCGTCCATACCCAGGATCGCGATAATGTCTTTCAGCTCTTTGTAACGCTGCAGAACAGTCTGAACGCCACGAGCAGTGTCGTAGTGTTCTTGACCGATAACCTGAGGGTCCAGCTGACGTGACGTTGAATCCAGAGGATCCACCGCAGGGTAGATACCCAAAGATGCGATATCACGCGAAAGTACTACCGTTGCATCTAAGTGAGCAAAGGTGGTCGCTGGAGACGGATCCGTCAAGTCATCCGCAGGTACGTATACCGCTTGGATAGACGTGATAGAGCCAGTACGCGTTGAAGTGATACGCTCTTGCAGTACACCCATCTCTTCAGCCAATGTTGGCTGGTAACCTACCGCTGAAGGCATACGACCCAGAAGGGCTGATACTTCAGTACCGGCAAGAGTATAACGATAGATGTTATCTACGAAGAATAGAACGTCACGACCTTCATCACGGAATTTTTCCGCCATCGTCAGACCAGTCAGAGCAACACGCAGACGGTTTCCTGGTGGCTCATTCATCTGACCGTAAACCAGAGATACTTTGTCTAATACGTTAGACTCGTTCATCTCGTGGTAGAAGTCGTTACCTTCACGCGTACGCTCACCAACACCAGCGAATACAGAGTAACCGCTGTGCTCGATGGCGATGTTACGGATCAGTTCCATCATGTTTACGGTTTTACCTACGCCGGCACCACCGAACAGACCTACTTTACCACCTTTAGCAAACGGACATACCAGGTCGATAACCTTGATACCCGTTTCCAGCAGTTCAACAGAGTTAGACTGATCTTCATAGCTTGGCGCTTCACGGTGAATAGACATACGTTCTTCTTCACCGATAGGGCCTGCTTCATCAATTGGGTTACCCAATACGTCCATGATACGACCCAGAGTCGCTTTACCTACTGGAACGCTAATTGGAGCACCTGTATTTTCTACTGCCAGACCACGACGCAAACCGTCAGTGGTACCCAGGGCAATGGCACGTACTACGCCACCACCAAGTTGCTGTTGCACTTCCAGAGTCAAACCCTGCAATTCGCCTTCAGTAACTTTCAGTGCGTCATAAACTTTTGGTACCGCTGTTTGTGGAAACGCGATGTCCACAACGGCGCCAATGATTTGGACGACCTTACCTTGACTCATAATTTGTCCTCGTTAATTTAAAACCTTTTGCCTACACCGCTGCTGCGCCGCCAACAATCTCACTGATTTCTTGTGTGATAGCGGCTTGTCTGGCTTTGTTATATACCAGTTGCAACTCGTCGATCAGGTCACCGGCGTTATCGGTAGCGGCTTTCATCGCCACCATACGTGCTGCTTGTTCTGAGGCAGCATTTTCAACTACGCCTTGATATACCTGAGACTCTACGTAACGAACCAACAACGTATCCAAAATAGGTTTTGGATCTGGCTCATAGATGTAGTCCCAACGGTGCTTCAGTGCTTTATCATCTGATTTTGGCAAAGGTAGCAATTGTTCGATCTTCGGCGTTTGCGCCATAGTGTTAACAAAGTTGTTATACACTAAAAACAGGCGGTCGATTTTTCCTTCGTCGAAGGCATCCAGCATCACTCGAACAGTACCGACTACGTCGCTTACTGATGGAGCGTCGCCAAGGCCTGATTCAGCAGCAACTACGTTACCGCCGAAACGACTAAAGAAGCCACAGGCTTTAGAACCCAGCGCGGCAAAATCAATGCCCACGCCTTGGTCTTGCCATTTCTTCGCATCTTGTACGACCTTTTTGAACTCATTGGTGTTCAAACCACCACACAGTCCACGGTCAGTTGAGATGACGATATAGCCGACACGCTTAACCTCGCGTTCTTCCAGATAAGGATGGCGATATTCTAGGTTAGCGTTTGCCAGGTGACCGATCACTGCACGCATGCTTTCAGCGTATGGACGGCTTGATGCCATACGGTCTTGCGCCTTTTTCATTTTTGACGCAGCAACCATTTCCATTGCGCTGGTGATCTTCTGAGTATTCTTGATACTCCCGATCTTACCTTTTATCTCTTTACCGCTGGCCATAACTATCTCTCCGATTTCTCAACGACAACCCCTTCCAGCCAAAGCTACAAGGGGTGATTGATTACCAAGTTTGCGTCGCTTTAAATTTCTCTAAAGCTTCAGTCAGACTGGCTTCGATCTCGCCGTTATAGTTACCGGTTTGATTGATATTGGCCATCAGCTCTGCATATTCGCTGTTCATGAACGAGTGCAGGGCTGCTTCGAAATCAAGCACTTTGTTCAGCTCGATATCTTTCAGGAAGCCTTTTTCAACGGCAAACAAGGATACACCCATATCACCGATTGACAGTGGAGCGTATTGCTTTTGCTTCATCAGTTCAGTTACGCGCTCACCGTGCTCTAACTGTGCACGAGTGGCGTCGTCCAGATCAGATGCGAACTGTGAGAACGCAGCCAATTCACGGTATTGAGCCAATGCCAGACGGATACCACCGCCCAGTTTCTTGATGATTTTGGTCTGCGCTGCACCACCTACACGAGAAACAGAGATACCTGCGTTTACTGCAGGACGGATGCCTGAGTTAAACAGATCAGTTTCAAGGAAGATCTGACCGTCAGTAATAGAGATTACGTTGGTCGGTACGAATGCAGATACGTCACCCGCTTGAGTTTCAATGATAGGTAGAGCAGTCAAAGAACCTGTTTTACCTTTCACTTCACCGTTAGTGTACTTTTCAACGTACTGAGCGTTAACGCGAGCAGCACGCTCTAACAGGCGCGAGTGTAAATAGAATACGTCACCTGGGTAAGCTTCACGACCTGGTGGACGACGCAGTAACAATGAAATTTGACGGTAAGCAACAGCTTGCTTAGACAAATCATCGTATACGATCAGCGCATCTTCACCGCGGTCACGGAAGTATTCACCCATAGTACAACCAGAGTATGGTGCCAGGTATTGCAGTGCAGCCGATTCAGACGCAGATGCAGCAACCACGATAGTGTGATCCATTGCACCGTGCTCTTCCAGCTTACGCACTACGTTAGCGATAGTAGAGGCTTTTTGGCCAACCGCTACGTAAATACACTTAATACCAGAGTCTTTCTGATTGATAATGGCATCAACTGCTAATGCAGTTTTACCTGTCTGACGGTCACCGATAACCAGCTCACGCTGACCACGACCTACAGGGATCATGGCATCAACAGACTTATAACCAGTTTGAACTGGCTGATCTACTGATTGACGCTCGATAACGCCAGGTGCAATTTTTTCTACCGGCTCAAAGCCGTCAGCTTCGATAGCGCCTTTACCATCGATTGGCTGACCTAGTGTGTTAACCACACGGCCTAACAGACCACGGCCAACTGGAACTTCTAGGATACGACCAGTAGATTTAACTTTTACGCCTTCCTGCAAATCTGCATAAGGACCCATAACTACTGCACCTACAGAGTCTTGCTCTAAGTTCAATGCAATAGCATAGCGATTACCAGGAAGCTCGATCATTTCACCTTGCATTACATCAGCAAGGCCATGAATACGGATAATACCGTCAGTTACTGCGACGATAGTACCTTCGTTACGAGCTTCACTTACTACTTCAAACTGCTCAATTCGCTTTTTGATCAGTTCAGCAATTTCAGTGGAATTCAGTTGCATGCTCTTTTCCCCGTTATGCTTGTAACGCGTCGGCCAGACGGTCTAATTTACTTTTCACAGATCCGTCAATCACAGTGTCACCAGCTTTAATAATAAAGCCAGCCACCAGGCTAGGGTCTACGTTACAATTCAGCTTAACTTTTCGTGCAAGACGTTTCTCAAGAGACGCGCTGATGTCAGCTTTTTGCTTATCAGAAAGTTCGGCAGCAGAAGTCACTTCTACATCGATTTCTTTCTCATATTCCGCTTTCAATACAGTATATTGAAAAGCAACATCAGGAAGCGCTTGTAAGCGTCGGTTCTCAGCCAATACCTTTATCAGGTTCTGACCATTTTGGTCGATTTGTTCACCGCAGATATTGATAAACAATTCTGACAATGTTTCCGCTGCCACGGCACCAGAAAGAAGTTCTTTCATGGTGTCGTTTTTGGCAACTTCCGCCGCAAACACCAGCATTTCAGCCCAGTGTGCTACGGCGTTGTTTTCGACCGCATAATCGAAAGCTGCTTTAGCATAAGGGCGAGCAATAGTCGTTAATTCAGACATAGCTCAGTTCCCCTTATAGCTCAGCGACAAGTTTTTCAACTATGTCACTTTGTGCAGCTGCATCGATTTGACGCTCAAGAATCTTCTCGGCACCGGCAATTGCCAACGCAGCAACTTGCTTACGCAGGTCTTCTTTTGCACGGTTGCGCTCAGCTTCAATCTCAGAATAACCTTGAGCAATGATTTTCTCACGCTCAGCATGGCCACGTGTGGTCTCTTCATCAACGATTTGAGTTGCACGTTTCTTGGCCTGCTCGATAATTTCTGCGGCTTGCGCTTTCGCCTCTTTCAATTGCTCAGTCGCTTTCTCCTGAGCAATCTGCAGATCTTTTTCAGCACGCTCAGAAGCGGCCAAGCCATCGGCTATCTTCTTCTGACGTTCTTCAATCGCAGCCATCAACGGCGGCCATACATACTTCATGCAGAACCAAACGAAAACGGCGAATGCGATTAATTGACCTATTAGAGTGGCGTTAATGTTCACGACCGCTCCTCCTCAGTTGTTGTTCGCTAAAATCGGAATTGGCTAACTAATTAAGCAGCACCAACAGCAAACAACAGGTATAGAGCGATACCAACACCGATCATCGCGATGGCGTCGATCAGACCTGCAACGATAAACATTTTAACTTGCAGTTGAGGGGCCAGCTCTGGTTGACGTGCAGCAGATTCTAGGAATTTACCACCCAGCAGACCGAAACCGATAGCAGTACCTAGGGCACCCAGACCGATCAGTAGAGCAACAGCGATATATAACATGTATTTCTCCAGTTTTTGTTAAGTTTAAAGTTAAAAGTTAAAGGAAATTGTTTAGTGATCTTCGTGAGCCATGCTCAGGTAAACAATGGTCAGCATCATAAAGATGAAGGCCTGCAACACGATGACCAGAATATGGAAGACAGCCCATGGGAAGTGCAGCGGTAACTGCCAAACACCCAGAGTTGCAATCAGAATGAAGATCAGCTCACCCGCATACAGGTTACCGAACAAACGCAGCGCAAGAGACATAGGACGCGCTAGCAGTGTCACGGTTTCCAGAATGAAGTTCACAGGAATAAATGCCCAGTGATTAAATGGCTGCATGGTCAGTTCTTTGGTAAAGCCACTGATACCTTTTACTTTGATTGAGTAGAAGATAATCAGGAAAAACACGCCTATAGCCAGAGCCAATGTCAGGTTTACATCTGTAGTAGGTACCACTTTCATATAAACATGATGAGGATCTACACCAAAACCATGGTAACCAATCAGACCAGCAATCCAAGGCAGGAAATCTACCGGAATAAGGTCCATCAGGTTCATCAGGAATACCCACACGAAAATCGTCAGGCCAAGTGGCGCGATCAGTTTATTTTTACCGTGAAAGGTATCTTTGACGTTCGAATCAACAAAATCGATCACGATTTCGACGAAAGCCTGCATTTTTGAAGGCACGCCGGTTGTTGCTTTTTTTGCAACTCGACGGAACAAAAACAAAAATAGAAAACCTAAGCCAATCGACCAAGCTAAGGTATCAATATGCCATGCCCAAAAACCTGCATCTTTACAACCTTCATTGAATGCAAAGCCTGCATCAGTTGAACACATGGTGGCATTGGTAAGGTGGTGGAGAATGTAATCTCCGGTAGTATAAGCTTCTGATGCCATTGTTTAACCTAATGTTTAATTTAAAAATCGGTCTATTTCAGCTTAGGGTTTGCCAACAGGCCTAACCACTGAGCTATGGTTGTTGCGACAAAGCCACTAAATAGTGGGATAAACTCAGGCTTGAGCCATTGATACGCAACAACAAAAAGAATTATCGTTAAACATAACTTGAGCTTTAGTCCCTGATTAAAGCTCTTGACGACCAGTTTACTTTGTCTGGCGCCAGCGTAACGAAACGCAAATCGGACGAATATTAGGTTTGGTAACAAACATATAAGGCAGCCATAAAAGGCTGAAAGGCCAGCTTTGTGTCCAAACAATATTGCCAAAACCACGGCTAATAAACAGCCAATGGCAAGTTGCGACAACAGCATTTTTATTGATAGTTTTTGCCCTGTTGCGGCCAATTTGGCGACCACTTGCCTACTCTTTATTTCAAAACCCCATAAAAAGCGCCAAAAGTATACTGAATTAGTAAACTTTTACAACCAAAACGGGATAAATGTTACTGATATTGGAAATTTACTTAATGCGCAACAAAACGCCGTCTAACTCGTCGAGAGACGCGAAGTTAATTACCAGTTTACCCTTTCCTTTGGCATTGTGAGTAATGTCTACTTGAGCACCAAGGGTTTCAGATAGTTGCGTGGCTAACCTTTTTACGTCCGGGTCAGGCGTAGTCTGGGCTTTGGGCTTGGGGGGCTCCAACAATTTACGCACTAAAGATTCGGTATCTCTAACGGTCAAACCTTTGCCAGCAACAGTCTGTGCAGCTTCAGTTTGCGTCAGGCCTTCAAGTGCTAATAATGCTCTCGCATGCCCCATTTCGATATCGCCATGTTCCAACATGATTTTAACATCATCATTCAAATTGTTAAGGCGAAGTAAATTGGTTACAGCAGCACGAGATTTCCCCACAGCATCTGCTACTTGCTGATGCGTGAGTTCAAATTCATTCATTAAACGGTCTAATGCAACCGCTTCTTCCATCGCATTCAGGTCTTCACGCTGAATATTCTCAATTAAGGCGATTGCAACGGCAGCTTCATCAGGTACATCTTTGATTATACAAGGAACAACATCCAGCTGAGCTAGTTGTGAAGCTCGCCAACGGCGCTCACCAGCAATAATTTCATATTGATTTTCAGCCAGAGTGCGCACAACGATGGGCTGAATAACGCCCTGAGCACGAATGGACGAAGCCAATTCTTCCAGAGCTTCGGGAGACATGTCTTTACGAGGCTGGTATTTACCAGGTTGTAGTAACTCAATGGCAAGTTTACGTAATTCGCCCTTCGGCACTTCCACGTCAACATCACTGTCTATAGCTTCAGCAGATGCACGACTGGTCGCCAATAAAGCGTCTAAACCACGTCCTAGTCCTCGTTTCTTTGGAGACATCTTTTCCTCTGTAATCTTGTGTGAGGTATTTAACCAGCTATCGCGCTGGCAGCTACCTTTTTATCTGTGCGGCGTAATATTTCCCCGGCCAAAGAAAGATAGGCTTTCGCTCCGCTGGAGGATTTATCGTAATACATGGCGGGCGTACCAAAGCTAGGCGCTTCAGCTAAACGGACATTGCGCGGGATCACTGTACGATAAACCTGTTCGCCAAAGTGGCGTTTCAGCTGCTCTGAAACGTCATTAGCCAGTCGGTTACGCGGATCGTACATGGTACGCAACACACCTTCGATAGCCAAAGTGGGATTGACCACAGACGCCAGTTTTTGGATGGTATCCATCAGCGCCGTTAGTCCTTCCAGAGCATAATATTCACACTGCATCGGAACCAATACCGAATCCGCAGCGCCCATGGCATTAACGGTCAGCTGGTTCAGTGATGGTGGACAATCGATAAATATATAATCGTATTTGTCCTGAACGGCTTTAAGGGAATTGCGCAAACGCACTTCGCGGGCAAACATTTCCATTAATTTGATTTCACAGGCAGTAACATCGCCATTAGCCGCAATCAAATCGTATTTACCCACAGTATTGCGGATGATCACCTGCTCAATTGGCATCTCTTCGATCAATAACTCGTAACAAGTTGCTGGTGCATCATACTTATCTACACCACTTCCCATAGTGGCATTTCCCTGCGGATCTAAGTCAATCAGCAACACTTTACGCTTAGTTGCCGCCATGGATGCAGCCACGTTCACCGCGGTGGTGGTTTTGCCCACACCACCTTTTTGATTCGCAATTGCAATTACCTTAGCCAAAATAAGCTTCCATTACTGTTTAGCAAGTTTGATCAGGTGACGCTCGCCTTCCAATCCAGGTACATCAAGCTTAATCGCTTGTTTAAATTCAAAGCCCTGAGGTAGATCAGCAAGTTCGTCTTCGGGATATTGCCCTTTCAAGGCAAAATATGTTCCTTGAAAATCTACCAGATGTTGGCACCAGTGCAACATATCTTTTAGAGAAGCGAACGCTCGGCTTAAAACACCATCAAAAGGTGCATGCTGAGTGTACTCTTCGACCCTGGACTGCACAGGTTCTATATTTTTTAAGCCCAGTTCAAAGCCCACCTGTTTCATAAAACGGACACGCTTACCTAAGCTGTCAAGCAACACAAAGTGTGCTTCAGGCAACATAATTGCCAGGGGAATACCCGGTAATCCAGGTCCGGTACCAACGTCGATGAAAGATGTCCCCTGTAGGTGCGGGGCAACGACCACAGAATCCACTATGTGTTTACTCAGCATTTGCTTGGGATCTCTCACCGAAGTGAGATTGTAGGCTTTGTTCCATTTATCCATCATCTGAACATACTGCACCAACTGTTGGAGTTGTTGTTCTGAGACTTCGAGAGAGGTTTGCGCCAGATGCTGGCGCAATAAATTCAATAACGTGATGTCAGTTTGCATTAGGCAGATTTTCTCAGCAGGCCATGCTTTTTAAGATAAACAAGTAATAACGAGATGGCGGCAGGCGTGATCCCAGAAATGCGCGATGCCTGACCAATTGTTTGTGGGCGAGCATCTGTCAGTTTGGCGATAACCTCATTAGACAAGCCAGAAATTTGCTTATAATCAAAATCAGCTGGCAACAAAGTATTCTCGTTACGCTGCGTTTTCTGGATCTCATATTTCTGTCTTTCGATGTAACCCGCGTATTTGATTTGAATTTCTACCTGTTCAGCAGCTAACGGATTTTCAATACCTGGGCCTAAAGATGGCACAGACATTAGTTGTTCGTACGTCATTTCCGGGCGACGAATTAATTCTTCCAAAGACGCTTCGCGAGTAATGGGGTTTTTCAACACGCCGTTTAATTCATCAACGGCGACGTGCTTTGGATGAACCCAGGTTGAACGTAAACGTTGACGTTCCAGCTCAATGGCTTCCATCTTTTCGTTAAATACCTGCCAACGGTAGTCGTCAACCAAACCTATCTCTCGACCCTTTGCGGTTAGACGAATATCAGCGTTATCTTCACGCAGTAACAAACGGTATTCAGCGCGACTGGTAAACATGCGATAAGGTTCTTTCGTCCCCATGGTAGCCAGATCGTCGATCAACACACCAACATAGGCTTCGTCGCGACGTAGGATCAAAGGATCTTTGTTTTGAACCTGTAATGCAGCATTTGCGCCGGCAATTAGTCCCTGTGCACCGGCTTCTTCATAGCCGGTTGTACCGTTAATCTGGCCAGCAAAGAACAAACCATTAATAAACTTGGTTTCAAAGGTTTGCTTCAGATCTCTCGGATCAAAGAAATCATATTCAATCGCATAACCCGGACGAATAATATGGGCATTCTCAAAACCTTTGATGGAACGCACCAAAGCATACTGAACGTCAAACGGCAAGCTGGTAGAAATACCGTTAGGATAAACCTCAATTGTATTCAGGCCCTCAGGCTCAACAAAGATTTGGTGCGAGTCTTTATCGGCAAAGCGATTAATTTTGTCTTCAATCGAAGGACAATAACGCGGTCCAATACCCTCGATAACCCCAGTGTACATAGGTGACCGATCTAAACCACCACGAATAATCTCATGAGTGCGCTCATTGGTATGGGTAATGTAACAAGGGATCTGACGTGGATGATCTTCAGCTTTACCGATAAATGAAAAAACCGGGATAGGTGTATCACCAGGTTGTTCCTGCATCACTGAAAAATCTAAGGTTCGCGCATCTAAACGCGCTGGTGTACCGGTCTTTAGTCGATCAACACGGAACGGCAATTCGCGCAAACGATCTGCCAGGGCAATAGACGGAGGATCGCCTGCACGGCCACCACGATAGTTTTCCAGACCAATATGAATGGTTCCACCTAAGAAGGTACCAACGGTCAGTACAACGGCTTTCGCGTGGAATTTAAGGCCCATTTGAGTGACCACTCCCACTACGCGATCTTGCTCAACGATCAGATCATCACAAGCCTGCTGGAAAATGGTTAAATTTGCTTGTTGTTCCAGCATGCCGCGGACAGTAGATCGATATAATGATCTATCTGCTTGCGCACGCGTTGCACGCACAGCAGGGCCTTTACTTGAATTTAGAGTTCGGAACTGAATACCTGCCTTATCAATAGCCAGCGCCATAGCACCACCTAAGGCATCAATTTCCTTTACCAGGTGTCCTTTACCAATACCGCCGATAGCTGGGTTACAAGACATTTGTCCCAATGTCTCAACATTGTGAGTCAGCAATAAGGTATTAACGCCCATGCGTGCTGAAGCCAACGCGGCTTCTGTACCGGCATGACCACCGCCGACGACAATCACATCAAATTGTTGCTGATAGAACATAAGGACCTCAAGTCTGTTACCCGGGAAAATGGGGCGCGTATTCTATATGGAATTGGACTATTTGAAAACGGTTAAAAAGTATCCGTTGATCATTAGCGAGACGTTATTCTACCTGCATTTGAATTGGCCGTCAGTGTTTTGATCGTTTGGTTAAGATCAAAATACGAGATTAAGATCTTAGCTGGCTTGTATTTATGATCTTATCTCTTAGAGATCTTTTATTATTTGATCTATTAGGGAGGGCGAGATCTGTGGGTAAGCTTATTTAAGTCTTTTATATCAATAGGTTATTATAGATCAGATCGTGTGAGTAAGGTTTGATCTATCCGGTATAAGGTGGGATCAAGTCGCTGTTTTATCCACAGGTGCAAATGCTTTAAATTTAATTAAATGGATAACTATAGGTTTGAAAGAGGTTTTCACCTGTTTTATCAACATGTGGATAGCTGATCTGATCTAACTGTGTGTAAGGTGTGATCTGCCTATCGATAAGATCGGTATAACTTGGATCAAACTTTGATCAAGAGATCAGTTGTATCGCAGAGTGTATACTAGCTTTTGTGGCGATTAATTATCAGTATTTAAGCGTGTTGGCGCTGAATTGAGCATTTAGATCACAACATGTGGATAAGATCGGGAAAGCCGATCAAAGTATCTGATCTGTTTGTTTTTATCTATTAGCAAATGAGATAAATGCAGGCGAGTTTTCGGACTAATTATGATGAATTTGGAAGTGGTAATTAGCTGTTCGCAAAGCCACCAGCTCTATTTGGTGGCTCTAAAAGGCTATTTTACCTGATTGGGTTGATAGCCACCGCGATAACGAACCGGTTCTGGAGTTGTGGGTACGATTTCTTTGCGTCGGCTTGGGCCGGAAAATTTAACCTTGTATGTATCGTATTCTTTGATGGATTCAAAGCAATATGGACCCAGTGCTTGTTCTAATTCAGCCAAGCCATGGTTGGTGATTAGTATGCAATTTTTATGATTGACTAAGCGCTGACGTAGTACGTTACCGAGCCAACTCTGCGCACTTTTCTTTAGCATGGTTTCGTTTACGGCAACTTCATCCAGAATCAGTAGATCAACATCTAACAATTCTTTGTTTGCCTGTCTGAATTTTTCACCGATATTGTCTTGTGCAGAATAATCGTATGAAAAGAAACGCATTTCTAACAAGCTAGTGAGTTGTCGATACAATACGCTGATCTCATATTGATCAATTAATTCATGCGCAATAGCCCCGGCAATATGCGACTTTCCACGACCATAATCACCGTAGAATATCATCATATGTGAGCCGTCATTGCGCCAGCTAGGATCCTCATGTGCAGCGATAAATGACTTGGCAATACTGACTGCTTCAATCACGTCGGTACTGTCTTCCTGTAAATTAGCGAAGGTCCATTTAGGGTTTAAATCGGAACGTCCATGTATTGCTTGGATGCGCTCAATTTTACCTTGTTGCTGTAGTTTGCGGATTTCTTCATTAGCCTGGCGCTCGTAGACCTTGCGAAGCTCCCGGTAATCAGTGTAGCTTTCGCTTGTCGATGGTTTACCTAATGTGGTTGCCAGATCCTGAATACGGTCTTTAAGGCTTTTCACGATTGTCTCTGCTGTATTTGGCTACAAGTTGTTTGGCATTGTCGTCAGCTTCCACAGTTGCTTGTGGTGTAACAAGTTGGTGCCCTACTTGATGTTTGATGGTTTTGCCTGAAATCAGGCGTTTTTGTTTTAAATGAAACACAAATTTTTGCGTCCATTGAAAATCGCTAAATTGCTTTTCTGGCCTGCCCAGCCAGTATGCAACAAAATCCCCCAGTTCTTCAGGAGAATAGCTGCAATCAATAATACCGACCAGCTTAGCCAATTCGTCTAATAATGGCAGGTTGGGGCACCAGTGCATAGTCATTTTTGACCATTGCATATGCAGCAGCTGGTAACTATTGGTTAAGTCCGCAGCTAGGGGTAAACATAATTTTTTACCATTAAAACTGTGACTGAGATTCTGGTCAGAATCTAATGTAATTAATTGAGCTTGATGTAATTCTTTGAGTAAAGAATTGATTTGGCGACCTAATGTTAGCTTTTCTTCTTTACCATTAAGCAGGTGCAGGAGTTTTTTATAGTTTAATGGTTGGCTCTCACCTGTTTGGTGATTAATGCCCGGCCGCAATCCGAGGCAATAGAGCACTTTTGCTTCATTGCTAAGTGGATAGTTGGTCAGAATCTCTAACTCAGAGTCATTCATTACGCTGACAACCAGTTTTGTAACCATTCAGTAGCATGTTCTTCAGGAATAGCATGTTCTAACACATCTATATAGAGTGGGTCGGTAAGTGGGCGAGCCCCAGCGCTATTCAACATGCTAAACAGGTTTTTACCTGCTTCACAAAAGGTGTCATAACTGCTATCGCCTAAGCCAATAAGTAGAAAATGGCGTCCGTTTAGGTTGGCTGGTTTTTTTTCAATACTGCTAGCAAAACTTTGGATGTTGTCGGGATAGTCTCCTGCGCCGTGGGTAGAGGTACAAATTAGGAGAATACTGTCGACTGCCAAATCCTTAATATCAGGCGAAAGATGGATGGTTGCCTGATAGTCATGTTCTTCCAGAAGTGCTTTAAGGGCATCTGCGACATATTCACTGGCTCCTAGCATTGAACCTACCACGATATCGACTTGCGTCATGTTACTCCCCTTAAATGGTGGAAAAATCATTATTATGCGCTTAGTGTAATGAATTCTGAGGTATGAGGAAATCTGCAGATTTATATGATGTACGAACAATATTTTTAGAGGAAGGATTTAGCCTGGAGAGATAACAGGCAAGCTATAAAGCCTGCCTTTGAGGTATTACTTACCTATACAAAATGAAGAGAATATCCGGCCAAGAAGATCATCCGAACTAAACTCGCCGGTAATCTCACTTAGATGTTGCTGAACCAGACGCAGTTCTTCTGCTAATAATTCACCCGCGATATTTTCTTCAAGCTGATGTTTACCCGTTAATAGGTGTTCTGTGGCTTTGTCTAATGCATCAAGGTGACGTCTTCTGGCAATGAATTGACCTTCACCGGCATGTTCAAATCCAATACATTCTTTCAGATGCTCGGTTACCAATTCAACGCCTTGTTTATCAGCGGCAGAAATATGAAATACCGGCATGTCCCCACGCATATGTTTGCCAATAGGTTCACCAGATAAATCCGCTTTGTTTCGGATCACTGTTACTCCTATATGCGCTGGTAAACGTTGCATAAATTCAGGCCAAATCTGCATTGGGTCTTCAATCGATGTTTGCGTGCTATCAAGCATAAACAGTACACGATCAGCTTGCTCTATTTCCTGCCAGGCGCGTTCAATACCTATCTGTTCAACTTTATCAGGGCTCTCACGCAGGCCAGCGGTATCGATGATATGCAAGGGCATGCCATCTATATGTATATGCTCTTTTAATACATCTCGGGTTGTACCTGGAATGTCGGTTACTATGGCGGCTTCTCGACCAGCAAGGGCATTCAGTAAACTGGATTTTCCTGCATTGGGACGACCGGCAATTACTACCCGCATACCTTCTCGTAATAAGCTGCCTTGTTTGGCCTGACGCTGAACAGTGTTTAGGTGTTCGATAATGGTATCGAGATCTCCCATGACTTTACCATCACTGAGAAAATCAATTTCTTCATCCGGAAAATCGATGGCAGCTTCGACATACATGCGCAGGTGAATGACGAGTTCTACTAGCTTATGAATTTGATTCGAAAATTCACCTTGCAGTGAGCGCATCGCACTTCGCGCTGCCTGAATAGAACTGGCATCAATCAGGTCTGCAATGGCTTCCGCTTGGGCTAAGTCCATTTTATCGTTGAGAAAGGCTCGTTCGCTAAACTCGCCTGGGCGAGCTAGACGCAGATTCTTTTCTTTCAGGATTTCCTGAAGCAACAGGTCCATAACAATTTGACCACCATGCCCCTGGAGTTCAAGTACATCTTCACCGGTAAAGGAATTAGGTCCTTTAAAATAGAGCGCTAATCCTTGGTCGATTATCATGTCATTACTGTCTTTGAACGGAAGATAATCGGCCTGCCTTGGCTTAGGTACTTTACCTAGGATACGAAGTGCAATCGTTTCAGCCTGCGCACCGGATACGCGAATTATCCCTACGCTGCCCCTGCCAGGAGCGGTAGCTTGCGCGACAATGGTGTCCTGTTGCATCAAAACTTAATCTCGGAAGTTATTAAACTGGAAAGGCTGGCCTAAGTCTGCAGCACGAATCATTGCCATCGCTTCTTGCAAATCGTCGCGCTTTTTACCAGTAACGCGCACTTTATCGCCCTGGATACTGGCCTGGACTTTGATTTTAGATTCTTTGAAGAGCTTTGTAATTTTCTTCGCAATTTCTTGTTCGATCCCTTGTTTAAACTCGATGGTAACTTTGAAATATTTGCCTTCGCGCTGAGTATCTTTTTCAGAGATAGCATTGGGATCAACATTGCGTTTGGCGCAACTATTACGCAGGATGTCGATAAGCTGCTGAATTTGAAAATCTGACTCTGATGTCAGAACTACGTTGTTTTCTTTGAGTTCAAAAGAGGCGTGAACGTTTCGAAAGTCAAAACGACCCGCTAAAGCTCGTTCTGCGTTTTCTACGGCGTTACGAACCTCTACTAAATCGATTTCGGAAACAATATCAAAAGATGGCATGAAGATTCCTCATTGTCTTTGAGTGTCTTGTCATTAGTGTAAACGATTTAAAAAAGCCCGCTTAAGCGGGCCTTTTATGTTCTAGGTTAGGAACGTTTCAACCCTTGCTTGTCCATTGCGCGATAAATAATCTTCGCCTGGATTAAGGTGATAACGTTACTAATAAACCAATACAGTACCAAACCTGCAGGGAACCACAGGAAGAATATGCTCATAAATACAGGCATAAACTGCATGATTTTTTGCTGCATAGGATCTTGTACTGTAGTCGGCTGAAGTTTTTGTAACAGGAACATGGTTGCACCTGTCAGTACTGGAAGTACAAAGTATGGGTCTTTAACAGACAAATCGGTAATCCAAAGGAAGAAGTCAGCGTGACGCAGTTCTACACTTTCCAGGAATACCCAATATAGTGCCAGGAAGATAGGCATTTGAAGTAATAGTGGGAAACAGCCACCCATAGGGTTAACTTTTTCTTTTTTATAAAGCTCCATCATTGCCTGAGACATTTTCTGACGGTCATCGCCAAAACGCTCTTTAATTGCATTCATCTTCGGTGCTAAACCGCGCATCTTGGCCATTGATACATACTGTGCTTTTGTTAGAGGGTACATAGCCCCTTTAACTACCAGTGTGATCAAAATAATAGCTAAACCCCAGTTGCCGACCAGTGAATGAATAAGCTGAAGTAATGCAAACAGCGGTTTAGAAATCCACCACAGAATGCCGTAGTCGACAGTCAGATCAAGGCCGCGGGCGATAGCGGCTAGTTTGTCCTGATCTTTCGGACCCATATACAAGGTAGACTCTATCGTTTTAGTTTCACCCGGAGCAATTGTTACGTCTTCACCAATGAAGCGAATAATGGCGTCACCACGGCTGTTTTCACGACTTTCTAACTTGTTCGTTTGATCTTGGGGGGGAACCCATGCAGAGACAAAATAATGCTCTAACATGCCAACCCAGCCACCAACGGTTACTTCATTAAGATTGTTATCGGCAATCTTATCGAAGCTGTATTTTTCATAGCGAGTATCGGCAGTTGAGAAAGCTGCGCCACGATAAGTCGGCATAAACATATTGCCACTGTCATCTTTGGCGGTACTTTGTTTTAACTGACCGTACTGTTTAACGCTCTTATTGCCTTGACTGGTGTTGGTCAGGGTATATTGTACTTTTACCTGATGTTCACCCGGAGTGAAGATGAAAGTTTTAGTAACCTGTAGTCCTTCTTCACTGGTGTACGTCATTGGTACGTCTAGCTCGCCACTTGTCATAGTGTAGCTATTTTGTGGTACTGAATAAGCTGGACGCCCAGTTGAATTAGCATCTGGACCATTTGCACCAATTAACCCGCTTTGAGCGATATACAGATGACCTGTAGAACGCAGCAAGCTATAGCTTTCCTGACCTTTTTGACTGACAGGGAATTTCACCAGGTTAGCAGATATGATGTCTCCACCTGTTGTATCAATCACTACATCCAGTGTGTCAGTTTTGACTGAGATGGTTTTGTATTGACTAGTAGCCTGTGGCTTTGCTTGTAATACATCACTTCCTGATGCGGGGACGTCGGCGTCCGATGCTTGTGGAGTGTCGTCAAAATGTTGTTCGACGGCTTGTACTGGCGCTGGGGCATGGTCTACTTGCCATTGCTGCCATAATAAGAAGCTGACCAAAAGCAGGCCAATAACCAATATGCTGCGTTGGGATTCCATATTTACTCTTTAACTACGAATGATTGTCGTGTTGTTTGTCCGGTACAGGATCAATCCCGCCGGGATGCAAAGGGTGGCATTTTAATATGCGTTTAACGGTTAACCAACCACCATTTCTAATTCCGTGGCGATTTATTGCCTCAATACCATATTCTGAACAACTTGGATGGAAACGACACTTCGGACCTAATAAAGGTGAAATGAAAAGTCGGTAGCCTTTTATTAGCGCGACGAAGAATCGTTGCAACGCTTTGCGAGCTTTTTCCATTGTTTATTTAGCAATGAGAACAATTGTTGGTTTGTTAATTGGTCCAGACCTTGTTTACCAACAACGACAATATCGACTGCCGGAAGTTGATTACGTGTGGTTCTGAAGCTTTCCCGAATAACGCGTTTTAGACGATTTCGGTCATGGGCTTTTTTAACACGTTTTTTAGACAAGGTAATCCCTAATCTCGGTTGATTAACGGAATTATGTCTGGCTAATAAAGTGAGTTGCGGAGAAACCGCTGGAATGGCTTGATTGAAGACATTTTCAAAGTGGGAGGGAGTAAGAAGCCTTAACTCCCTTGAAAAATGATTTTCACCCACTTTGATGATTAGGCTGATAAACGAGCACGGCCTTTTGCACGACGACTAGCCAAAACTTTGCGGCCATTTTTTGTCGCCATACGGGCACGAAAACCGTGTGAACGCTTACGCTTTAAGTTACTTGGTTGAAAAGTTCTTTTCATGACCTAGTCTCGCTACATAAGGATTGCTATTAAGGACCTTTATCTCTAATGATTTAAAGACCCCAGTAAAAGGACGCTGCATTCTAGAGATCTCGTCATTGAATGTCAATTGCGCATTTCGCATTATTGATCCTAGATCCTAAGCTGATCTGTTAGTAATTTTTGATTATTGGATATAATTATCCACAGATCATCTGTAGTTGGCCGAAATAGTGCATTCCGTTTAGGTGAATTTTCCCGTTTTGATGTACTTGGATGATGCGGTCTTTTATGTCTGGTGTTTTTTAAAAAATTCTTTTAAAACAATGTGTTGTTTTTTATTTTTTGAGCTTTGTTGATTTATTTTAGTTGCCGGGTTGCAGTCTATATTGGTTTAGAGCCATAATTCACAGCCTGATGAAAACCAGTCTTAAAACTGGTGTATTTCACATCAATTTTCTTAAATGTAGAAGCCGTTCTTATTTGGGGACAATTTTCTTTCTGGTCTTAATATTGACCGGCGTTGGAGTAGGATATTTTGACTTCCTTGTGGGATCAGTGCCTTGGCAGGTTACAGCAAGATTTGCCAACTCAGCAGTTTAGTATGTGGATAAGGCCGCTAAAAGCCAGTGAGGACACATCGACTGTGACTTTGTATGCGCCTAATCGTTTTGTTGCTGACTGGGTGCGTGACAAGTATTTGGGGAAAATATCAGAACTGTTTACAGAGTTTTGTGGCCCTGATCGTCCTCAATTACGTTTAGAAGTGGGTGATCGTCAGCCGGTCGTAAATCGAAATCCTGAGCCTCTAGTTCAACAATCTATGGTTCAGCCTCAAGTACAAGCTCATCCTGGTTTGCGTCCATCTTCAGTTTTACCAGATCAGAGACATCCGTCAGATCATAAAAGTAATATCAATCCTAATTATCAGTTTGATAACTTTGTTGAAGGTAAGTCGAACCAGTTAGCTCGAGCTGCTGCAACTCAGGTCGCTGACAATCCGGGGGGCGCATATAACCCGCTATTTATTTATGGTGGTACTGGTCTAGGTAAGACCCACTTATTACATGCGGTTGGGAACGGCATCATGGCGCGTAAGCAAGACGCTAAAGTGGTGTATATGCATTCAGAGCGCTTTGTACAGGATATGGTAAAGGCATTACAGAATAATGCGATTGAAGAGTTTAAACGTTATTATCGTTCGGTAGATGCACTGCTAATTGATGACATTCAGTTCTTTGCAAATAAAGAACGTTCTCAGGAAGAGTTTTTTCATACCTTTAATGCTCTGTTAGAAGGAAACCAGCAGATCATTTTGACTTCAGATCGTTATCCCAAAGAAATTGATGGGGTTGAAGATCGTCTTAAGTCACGATTCGGTTGGGGTTTGACTATCGCGATCGAGCCTCCGGAATTGGAGACTCGAGTCGCGATTTTGATGCGAAAGGCGATAGAAAATAATATTCGATTGCCAGATGAAGTGGCCTTCTTTATTGCTAAGCGTTTACGTTCCAATGTGCGGGAATTAGAAGGGGCTTTAAACCGCGTAATTGCGAATGCTAATTTTACGGGTAGGCCTATTACTATCGATTTTGTTCGAGAAGCATTACGCGATTTATTAGCGCTGCAAGAAAAGCTTGTCACCATTGAAAATATTCAGAAAACTGTCGCAGAATATTACAAAATCAAAGTCGCTGATATTTTATCTAAGCGCCGAAGCAGAAGTGTAGCTAGGCCTCGTCAATTAGCGATGGCATTAGCCAAAGAGTTAACAAACCACAGCTTACCTGAGATTGGAGATGCCTTCGGCGGCAGGGATCATACAACTGTGCTGCATGCGTGTCGTAAAATCGTACAACTACGTGAAGAAAGTCATGATATCAAAGAAGATTATCAGAACTTGATTCGTACCTTATCGTCCTAACCAGAAGATAGAGTGAGTTATGAAATTTAGCATTAGTAGGGAAAACTTTTTACAACCACTTCAACTGGTTTCAGGAGCCGTTGAAAGACGGCATACTTTACCGATATTGGCCAATGTTCTGATTAAGGTTAGTGATAATTCACTCTGGTTAACCGGTACAGATTTAGAGGTTGAGTTGATTTCTAACGTTGCCTTATCGGGCGAAAGTTTAGATGGTGAGATAACTGTACCCGCTAAAAAATTACTCGATATTTGCCGTGGTCTTAATGACGGAAGCGAAATTACGTTTGAAGTCGATGGCAGTAAGGCTGTTTTGCGATCTGGTCGCAGTAAATACAGTTTATCAACGCTTTCTGCTAATGATTATCCAAACTTAGAAGATTGGCAGGGACAGGTCGAATTCGAAGTGTCTCAATCTTCTTTGAAGCGATTAATTGACGCTACTAGTTTTTCGATGGCGCAGCAGGATGTTAGATATTATTTAAACGGGATGTCTTTGGAAACTGAAGGCAACCTTATTCGCACTGTTGCTACTGATGGCCATCGTCTTGCTTTGTGTCGTTTACAGTATGAAGGTGCGCCATTACCTGAGAAGCAAGTTATCATTCCTCGAAAAGGGGTGATGGAAATTTCACGACTTATCGAAGATGATGAGCAAGCCGTGAAAATCCAGATCGGTGATAATCATATACGAATTTTTTCTACTAAGTTTATTTTCACGAGTAAGTTGGTGGATGGCCGTTTTCCAGATTATCGTCGAGTGCTTCCTAAAGATGGTGATAAAGAAATTATCGCCGGTAAAGATGTACTAAAGAATGCGTTCGCTCGCGCTTCAATTTTGTCTAACGAGAAATTCAAAGGGGTCCGTTTAAACCTTAGTTCTGGCGAACTTAAAATTACAGCGAATAACCCAGAGCAGGAAGAGGCAGAAGAGATTCTGGATATTCCATATCAAGGCGATAGTTTAGAAATTGGTTTCAACGTAGCCTATTTGATCGATGTGTTTAATGCTTTGGCCAGTGGCGATATTAAGATTAGTTTATCAGATGCTAATAGCAGTGGTCTTATTGAGGCTGCTAACGATGATTCGGCGTTATACGTCATCATGCCAATGCGTCTTTAATTAACAGAGCAATTGTATGCAACTGGACCTCGTCCAGATCAAAGATTTTCGTAATCTCGTCAATGTATCTATCGAACCCTGCCAGGGCATCAATTTTATCATTGGTGCTAATGGCAGCGGCAAGTCATCTATTTTGGAAGCAATTCATTATCTAGGTTTTGCTCGATCTTTCCGTTCAAGTAAACACAAGAACGTTATTCAGCACGAGAAGGATGCATTTACTGTATTTGCAAAATGCACGAACAATGGTGAAGGGCTCCGTTTAGGTATTCAGAGAGATATGTCTGACGCTGTCACGGTTAACGTGAACGGTGAGAAGAGTAAACGAGCATCGGAACTGGTTAGCCTTGTTCCATTACAGGTGTTTACACCACAAAGCAGTGATTTGTTAACTGGCAGTCCTAAATCCCGCAGACGCATGTTGGATTGGGGGTTGTTTCACGTGGAACATCATTTCTTAAACGCAGTGTCTAAGTATACAAAAGTACTTAAGCATCGTAATGCTTTGCTAAAGGAGCGGGGGTATTTTGCAGCGGCAGACAAACTATACTGGCTTGAGTTACAAGCTAAGTTTGGAGAGTTCGTTGACCATTATAGAGAGACATATGTTGAGGCAATAAAGCCTTATATAATCGACAATCTAAAGGATTTTTTACCTGAGTTTTCCTTCGAAATCTCGTATTATAGAGGTTGGGAAAAAGGCTCTAGCCTTATTGAAGCACTACATAACAATGAAGCGAAGGATGCTAAATATGGGCATTCAGGATGCGGTCCTCACAAGGGAGATATCCGCTTTAAGGTGAATGGTGTAGCTGCTCATGAGGTGATATCCAGGGGACAACTTAGGATGCTTGTTGCAGCTACTCAATTAGGCGCAGTGCAGTATCTTAAAGCTCAAACAAATAAGAATTGCATTTTCTTACTTGATGACCTTGGTGCAGAACTCGATGTCGTTAAACGTCAGGCGTTTATCGATAAACTGATCGAGACAGAGGCTCAGCTTTTTATTACTGCAATTGAAGTAAGTCAATTACAGTTTATTGAAAAGTACACTGAAAAAAAATTGTTTCACGTGAAACATGGTCACGTGGAAGAGGAGATTTAATCTAGTGGCAGAACAAAGTAATTACGATTCATCGAGTATTAAAGTACTAAAAGGTCTGGATGCGGTTCGTAAACGGCCAGGCATGTACATCGGTGATACGGATGACGGAACAGGTTTACACCACATGGTATTTGAAGTGGTGGATAACTCTATCGATGAAGCTCTTGCTGGGCACTGTTCTGAAATAGTTGTAAAAATTCATGCCGATGGTTCAGTCTCTGTAAAAGATGATGGTCGTGGTATTCCTACCGAGATTCACGCAGAAGAGGGAGTATCTGCTGCAGAAGTTATCATGACAGTGCTCCATGCCGGTGGTAAGTTTGACGACAATTCTTACAAAGTATCGGGTGGTCTTCACGGAGTTGGTGTATCAGTAGTAAATGCGCTTTCTAAACGTCTACAGATTAAGATTAGACGTGCAGGCAAATTACACGAGCAAGAGTATCAACATGGTGTACCACAAGAGCCGCTAAAGGTGGTTGGCGAAGCTGAATCTACAGGTACCTCAATTCGCTTTTGGCCTAGTGAAGCTACATTCTCTGATGTGGAGTTCCATTACGATATTTTGGCAAAACGCCTTCGAGAACTCTCTTTTCTAAACTCTGGTGTATCTATCCTTTTGGTAGATGAACGAGATGGCAAACAAGATCACTTCAAGTATGAAGGTGGTATTCAGGCATTCGTAGAATACTTGAATCAAAATAAAACACCTGTGCATCAGAAAGTGTTCCATTTTGATAGCCAACGTGAAGATGGTATCAGCGTAGAAGTTGCTATGCAGTGGAATGATGGCTTTCAGGAAAACATTTATTGTTTTACCAATAATATTCCTCAACGTGATGGTGGTACTCACCTTGCCGGTTTCCGTGGAGCTTTGACACGTACACTAAATAACTACATGGAAACAGAAGGCTTAAATAAGAAAGCTAAAACCAACGCTAGCGGAGATGATGCTCGCGAAGGTTTAACCGCGGTTGTTTCAGTAAAAGTGCCAGACCCTAAATTCTCTTCTCAGACAAAAGACAAATTGGTTTCTTCAGAAGTGAAGCCGGCTGTTGAGTCTACAATGGGTGAGAAGCTCGCCGAGTTCTTGTTAGAAAACCCGACTGAAAGTCGAATCATTGCCTCAAAAATTATTGATGCGGCTCGTGCTCGAGAAGCTGCACGTAGGGCTCGTGAAATGACTCGTCGTAAGGGGGCATTAGATCTTGCTGGCTTACCTGGTAAGCTTGCAGATTGTCAGGAAAAAGACCCTTCATTATCTGAATTATATATAGTGGAAGGGGACTCGGCCGGCGGTTCTGCTAAACAAGGTCGAAACAGAAAAAATCAGGCTATTCTGCCGTTAAAAGGTAAAATCCTGAACGTTGAAAAGGCGCGATTTGATAAGATGCTGTCTTCACAAGAAGTTGCAACTCTTATCACTGCTCTTGGTTGTGGTATCGGTAGAGATGAATACAACCCAGAAAAATTACGCTACCACAGTATCATTATTATGACGGATGCTGACGTTGATGGTTCACATATTCGAACTCTTCTTCTGACCTTCTTCTATCGTCAAATGCCAGAAATACTGGAGCGTGGTCATATTTATATTGCTCAACCTCCTCTATATAAAGTGAAGAAAGGTAAACAAGAGCACTATTTGAAAGACGATGATGCTCTGACTTCTTACTTGACTTCGATTGCATTGGATAACGCTTCTATTCATGTGAGTGATGCCGCTCCAGGGATATCTGGTGTTGGACTGGAGAATCTGGTTAATCAGTTCCAGTCGACTCACACGATGATCAAACGTATCAAGCGTTTAATGCCGGTCGACGTTACCAAACGTATGATATACAGCGACATCGTTACGCCTGAGTTGTTAAAAGATAGAAATGCTGCGAATCAATTTGCAGAATCATTTGTACATCAAATGAATCAGTCAGCTGGAGATGGTGCAATCTATAACTATGAGTTAGTTGAAGATACTGAACTTCATAGCTGGAAAATCAACTTAGTTATTCGTTTGCATGGTATCGATAATACCTATGCAATTGATCGTGAATTTGTTGAATCGTCGGAATATAAGCGTTTAGCTGACTTGAATGCGGCTATCAATAATATGATGGAAGAGACTGCCTTTGTGCAGCGCGGTGAAAAAATCCAACCAGTATCTTCGTTTGAAGAAGCTTTGGATTGGTTAATGGCTGAATCTAAACGTGGTCAGTATATCCAGCGCTATAAAGGATTGGGTGAAATGAACCCTGATCAATTGTGGGAAACCACAATGGATCCAAATTCACGTCGAATGTTGCAAGTGAAGATAGAAGATGCCGTCGGTGCGGATCAGTTATTTACGACATTAATGGGTGACCAGGTTGAACCTAGACGTGCGTTTATCGAAAGTAACGCATTATACGTAGAAAACTTGGATGTTTAAAATCTAACACATTGTTTATTAAAGAAAAGCCGGCTAATTGCCGGCTTTTTATGTAGGCGGTCACGAAGCGACAGAACACCACGGGTTTACCCGTGGATGAATGAGTCCTACGTCTGTATGCTGTATCTATGGAAGTCAGAGTCTCATCACATAGATTATATCGACTTCAGTATCATGTAGTTTGGGTGACGAAATACAGACGTCGGATACTGAAGCCTTTCGTTGTGGAGTATTTGCGCAAAGTGTTGCCGAAGCTGCTGTAAAGTATGCCCGGCGTAACGATAGAGTAGATGGGCTTTGATAATGACCATCTTCATTTCGTGATGGTAATCCCTCCAAAATACTCAATATCTCAAGTGATGGGCGAACTCAACGCCCGGTCTGCGTCAAATATGCGCAAGACGTTCAAATGGTTATCAAAAGTTTATTGGAATGAGAATCTTGTTTGGTCGCCGGGTTACTTTGTAAGTAGCGTAGGCTTAGACGATCGCACAATACGTAATTACGTTGAGCATCAAGGTCGAAAGGATTCAGATCAGCTCCGAATGGAGCTGTAACTGAAAGAACCCCGGCTTTAGCCGGGGGAATCTATAATTCTGGATAGTCTTTTGACGGAAATAGAGTTGTGAATAGGCGAGATAGGAAATAAAAAGGCCTGAATGTCAGGCCTTTTTTATGTAATCAATCTCGCTTTACCCTATGCGTACAACACTGACTAATGGTTCATCCTCGTCGCTAAAATCGATAACAAATTCATAGGTGCCGGTTTCAGGAGGGGTAAACCTGAAATTTTCACCACTACCATCACAATTAGCCTCGGCTTTAACGTCTAACTGGATATCTTCCTTGGTGCCTGATGCTGTCCCACAGCTGAGTCCTGGCGTCCAATTCGCATCGGCAAATTTAAAGTCATAAGGCTGACCATCTGCAATCAGCTTAATGCTGGTTGAGAATCTATCATCATCCTTTTCTACGACTTTAAATTGCGCCTCCGCTTCCCACCAGCTAAATACTCCTCGTAAATATAACTGGGAATAATCTTGGCTGGGTTGGGAAAAGGGTAAGCTTACCTGGCTGGCACAGCCCCCCAATAAACCTAACATAGTAAAGGAAGACACTTTTGCTATCTTCCTGACTAAGGCTCCTGTATTTCTCAGGTTATGTAACATAGTAAATGCGACCTTCTCTATCCGTTGAGGAGGGATAAATCCGCGGTATACAGAAATAATGTACGCAATTTGCCCAGCAAGGCAAGACGATTGTTTCTAACGTCTTCCTCATCAGCCATTACCATCACATTATCAAAGAACGCATCAACGTCGTCTTTAACAGCTGCTAACAGGGTCAACACCTGCTCATGCTCTCGAGCCTCGATTAAAGCCGCTGTAGACACCTCTAATGCGTCTAGTCTTGAAGCAAGTGCTATTTCATTAGGGTCGGTAAGTAGAGTATCTACAATGGTAGTTTGCGATGTACTATTTTTAGCGAGGATATTGGCTACTCGTTTATTTGAAGCAGCAAGTGATTCTGCCTCAGGAAGAGCTTTGAAGGCAGATACAGCTTTAATACGAGCTGCGAAATCTGCAGGCTGAGTTGGCGTAAGGGCCATGACTGCCTGAATGATATCTACGCTAATACCTTGTTCCTGATAATAGTTACGGAAGCGCGCCAACACAAAATCAACGACTGATTGCTGTAAGTTTTCTGCACTTACTTTCTCACCGTAAAGAAGGATACTTTCTGCGACCAAATCATTTAGATCGATTGCGCTTTCCACTTCAACCAATATACGGATCGCTCCAATTGCAGCTCGACGAAGCGCAAATGGATCTTTATCTCCCTTTGGTATCTGGCCAATACCAAATATACCTACAAGTGTATCGAGTTTATCTGCAAGAGATACAGCACGACTGACATCCTGACTAGGCAGCACATCACCTGAGAATCGAGGTTGGTATTGCTCATTTAGCGCCACTGCGACAGCTTCATTCTCTCCATCAATACGCGCATAATGCATACCCATAATGCCTTGTACGTCAGGAAACTCCATGACCATATTGGACATTAAATCGGTTTTTGACAGCAGTCCTGCGCGTTGACATAGTGCAACGTCGGCGCCAAGCAGCTTGCCAATATAACCAGATAGCGCGGAGATACGTTCGGATTTATCTTTTAATGTGCCCAACTGTTTTTGGAACAATACGGTGCCCAATGATTCCAAGCGAGACTCTAAAGTTTGCTTTTTATCGGTATTAAAGAAAAACTCGGCATCAGCTAAACGAGGGCGAATTACTTTTTCATTACCTTTGATAATCTGGATTGGATCACTACTTTCAATGTTAGTGACAAAAGCAAACGTTGGAAGTAATTCCCCTGACACAGACAACAGAGGGAAATACTTTTGATCGCCCTTCATCGTGTAAATCAGAGCTTCTTTAGGCACCTGAAGGAATGACGCTTCAAAATTGGCTGTTAAGACGACCGGCCACTCTACCAAGGCAGTCACTTCGTCGAGTAAGTCGCTATCAATGTCGGCAACTGCATTTAATGTAGCAGCTTGCTGCTCAATGCCCGACTTGATTGCCTGGCGACGCTTATCAAAATCAGCAATGACGTAATGGGCTTCTAGCTCAGCTAAATAGTTATCAGCGTGAGATAATGTGAATTGCTTTTCACCATGGAATCGATGACCAAAAACAATGTTTGAAGCATTAAGGCCTAACACTGTGCCTGGAATTACTTCTCTGCCATATAACAGTGTAATGCTATGTACAGGACGGATAAACTGAGTGGTGTAGCTACCCCAACGCATAGGTTTTGGGATCGGCAATTTCGCCAAAGACTGACTTACCAAATCGGCGAGTAATACGCTAAGAGGTTGGCCTTCTACGTTGGCTTGGAAAACTAACCACTCGCCTTTATCTGTGGTCAAACGCTCGGCTTGCTCTACAGTGATACCATTGGAACGTGCCCAGCCGTCAGCGGCCTTTGTGGGGTTCCCTTCTGCATCGAATGCTGCATTTACTGCAGGCCCTCTTTTCTCAACAACTTTATCTTGTTGCTGACTGGCCAGCTGTTTGACTGACAAGGCCAGACGACGAGGAGCTGCGTGCCATTCAATTGATTCAAATGCTAAATCTGATTTCTCTAATTCTGCCTGCATGTTTGCGGCGAAAGCTTCAGCAAGTCCTTTAAGGGCTTTAGGAGGTAACTCTTCGGTACCAATTTCAATAAGTAGGTTTTCGTATTGCACGGTTACTGATCCTTTTTGCACATTGGGAAACCAAGCGCTTCACGGGCTTGGTAATAGCTTTCGGCACAAGCTTTGGCGAGGGTGCGAACTCGCAAAATATATCGCTGACGCTCTGTAACTGATATAGCGTGTCTTGCGTCTAGCAGGTTAAAAGCATGCGAAGCTTTCATAACCTGCTCATAAGCGGGTAGCGGCAGGTTAAGTTCAAGCAGCTTCTGGCTTTCTTTTTCGCATTGGTCGAAAGCACCAAAAAGTGCAGTTACATCTGCATGTTCAAAGTTATATGTAGATTGTTCTACTTCGTTTTGATGGAATACGTCACCATAGGTCACTTTGCCCATAGGCCCATCAGTCCAGACTAGGTCATAGATGCTGTCTACACCCTGAATATACATGGCCAAACGCTCGAGACCGTAGGTAATTTCACCGGTGACTGGAGAGCAGGGAATCCCACCAACTTGCTGGAAATAGGTAAATTGCGTCACTTCCATACCATTTAACCATACTTCCCAGCCAAGACCCCAGGCGCCAAGGGTGGGCGATTCCCAGTTATCTTCTACAAAACGAATGTCATGAACCAGTGGGTCGAATCCCAACTCCTGCAATGAGCCTAAATATAGTTCCTGAATATTATCAGGAGAAGGCTTAAGCATTACCTGGAACTGATAGTAATGCTGCAGGCGATTGGGGTTTTCACCGTAACGTCCGTCAGTTGGACGACGGCATGGCTGTACATAAGCGCTGCTAATAGGTTCTGGACCAATAGAACGCAAAAACGTCATGGGATGGAAAGTACCTGCACCCACTTCCATGTCTAGCGGCTGAATAATGACGCACCCCTGGCGCGCCCAATAATCCTGCAAGGCGAGGATCAGGCCTTGAAAGGTGTTGATATCAAACTTTTGCATGAACTTGCTGCCAAAAATAACTTCATAAAAATGTCGCTAAGTATACCTTTTGTCTGCGCTTGAATGTAGGCTAAATCGTTGAATAATTGAGTCAAGATCGCTGAAAAAATGTGTTGGGAGAGCTTATGAAACGCTGTGATTGGGTGACGCAGGACAAAATCTACCAGGATTATCATGATCAGGTTTGGGGAAGACCAGTGACAGATTCACAGCAGCTTTTTGCCAAACTATGTTTAGATGGTCAACAAGCCGGCCTAAGCTGGCTAACCATACTGAAAAAGCAGGCTAATTATGAGCAGGTATTCCATCAGTTTTTACCTGCCAAAATCGTCGCAATGTCAGAATTCGAATTCAACGCAGCGTTACAAAATCCTGGCATTATTCGTAACAAGTTGAAATTGGCATCTATTGTCAAAAACGCCAAAGCCTATCTTGCTATGGAGCAAAAGGGCATCAACTTTTCAGATTTCATTTGGGATGTAGTTGGCCAGAAAACCGTAATCAATGGATGGAAGATACACAAGGATCTTCCCACATCTACGGCGATGTCAGATATGCTTTCAAAACGCCTTAAACAGGCGGGATTCAACTTTGTGGGAACAACGATTTGTTATGCTTTTATGCAGGCAGTAGGGCTGGTGAACGACCACCTTGTAGACTGTGATTGTTACCAGCAATGTTGTGAACTAGCGCGAACCTAAAAGGCCTGAAACTCAGCCAGACGGTGACAATCTTTGAGCACCAGACTTTCATGTTGAGACTCGATTTCCTCTCGCGCTTTATCTTGCCGGCGACGTTCCTGCTTGGTTAACTTGGCTCTGGCATCCAGCATGTCAAAATCTTTAACCTGGTCGTACAGTGTATAAACCGCTGGATAAAGCGAGCGATAATCAGGTAAAGGTAATACTGGCATACATTCCAACAGATGATAGATACGAATGCACCCTTCGGATATATCGCATTGTTGCTGTTGCATTGCCTTGGCAATTACTTGGATACTTTCGGTTAAAGAAGCGATTCTTTCGCCGCGAATTTGCTGTTGTTTGATGGTTTGTTGCTTAAGTTGAAACAACAGCTTTCCCGCGTGGTATGCCAGCCCTGCAATAATCAGCAGTCCGATAGCCAAGAGTATTATCTTTAGTAAAAATAGTGACATAACTAACGATATTTGCTTAGGTCTGCTTTATCGTACTGAGTGAGCAGATCATCTTCTTCGTCAATCTGGCTTTCAGTCTGTTCTTCATCTTCTGGCTTAATACCTAACAGGTCACATAAAATTTGGTGTCGGGCCATCTTTTGGTCGACATAAGCCTGTTCTTCAAGTGACAAGCGAGTGCCACTATCAAGAGTATCCAGCAACTTCTCTAAACGTACATCTTGTTCAATCGCAGCAAGCTCCTCGGCAGGGGAGTAATACTTTTTCTTTACTTCCTTTTTAGGACTATTAGACGCAAATAAATCGATGGGCTTTTTGCTGCCAACTCTGGGATCTTTCTTCTGTGGGCCTCTGGATGCTGTAATAACTTCAGTGGCGCTGTGGCGACTACCAGCAGGCTTTCCTGAGGGTTTCTTCCAGGATTTCTTAACTTTTGCGGGAGTCGTTGGTCGGGTTGGGCTTTTCTTAACGCCTATGGTGCCGACTTTACGTGATTTCTTCTGTCTGGACATGCTGACCTCAAAACACAGAACAATAGGATTGCCATAATGGCTATACGCCTATTTTACCCTATTTCTTGTTGTGCTTCTGCATTAGAACTACATCATCACTAATAAATTCTATGGAAAGCTGCCCTTGATGAGCGAGATATTCGAATGTGTCCTTGCTGAAGAAGCTAACGTGAGTCTGATCATTTTTGTAATGCCAGTTAGCGAATCTGGTTTGGTCAATGACGCGTTTAGTCATAATTATAAGAATGCCCCCAACTTTTAACATTTTCATAAACATTTCCCACTCTTTTGCAGGAGTGTGAAAATGTTCAATGGCTTCCGTACAGCTGATAAAGTCGTATTGTTGCTCTAATACGCGGCTGTCAGGAAAATAAAATGGATCATAAACATTAGTGGGAAAGCCTGCTTCAATAAGCATCGCCTGGAGTGCAGGTCCTGGGCCACAGCCAAAGTCTATGCCTTGAGCGTCACTTGTGAGTCTAGTTACAAGTGGTGTAAACACTTTGTCTAAAAAACGGCGATAACCAGGATCGTCTATTTCGTTGATATGAAGATCATACTCCTGCTTTTCAGATGCTGTTTGGGGTAATTGTTCTGGTGGCACAAAGACTAGAAGGCAGTTAGTGCATTGAAAATAATCGCGACGTTTATCCCGATGATAATGTGTGATGCTGGATTGGTGACAGAGAGGGCAGAGACTAGGTATTTTCATGGCAGGGATACTAAAGAAAAAGGTGGCATAAAGCCACCTTGTCTATGTTCTGGTGTCCTAAGACACAGCTCCCATTCCAAGTTTTTCCGTAAACAACATTGCCTTCCTGGCGAGCCTTCTCTTTTTGCTTTTCTTAACGAAGACATATTATCGTTATCGGTCTTCCTGACGCTTTATTGGGCTTCCTTTGGTTTTTCAGATTCGTCTTACTGACAAATCGCGCACGAGACTAATGCTTTTGAGTGACAATACTATGACAAAAGCAATGCCGCATTAGAATACACGAAATTATTTTGTTTACAATTGTTTTACAAAATTATCTGAAAACTGCTTTTTAATTAATAACTTCCGGTATATCTATGGGATTAATATAGACCCGCGATATATTTGGAAAGTAGTTCTATATCGTCATTACTTAAGCGTTTGGCTATATCACGCATCATTCCATTAGGGTCATTTGCTCGCTGACCTGAACGAAACGCTTCCAGCTGGGCCTTTATGTAAGTTGGATGTTGGCCACTAATGTCTGGAAACTTCGCCAACCCCATACCATCACCGCGGGGACCGTGGCAGGCTATACAGGCGGTTATTCCACGCGAAGAATCACCTCCCTGATATAACTTTGCTCCTGCTGCAATGATATTTTCTGGCGCACTTCCTGGGGATTGTGTTTGGCTGGAAAAGTACGCAGCAAGATCTTCCATATCCTGTTCCGATAAGGGGGCTGCCATGCCATTCATAACGGCGTTATTTCGACCCTGTTCACCGCCTGTCTGAGAAGCAAGTTTGAATTCTTGTAACTGCTTGAGCAAGTAACTGGCGTGCTGCCCTGCGAGTTTAGGATTCATCTCAATGGCGCTGTTACCATCTGCATTGTGGCATGCGGCACAAGTAGCCGATTTTGTTTTACCTGCATCTGCGTCACCTAGCGCAAGTGAATAATTAGAAATGCTTAAACCAATGAAGAGTAACAGGCCCGTTTTTTTCATAAAATTCTCACCAAGCAGTTGTAATACTGGCTATATTTTAGCCGAGTGATTTTATTCTACACATTTACTACAGTGTTAAAATATTTTCCGGACAAAAAGTAAGGAATTATTCAGATTTACAAGGCGTTATTATAGTTGATGGAAATGATATAATGCCGAATTGGGGTAAATTTTCATTTCAGTTGCCGGCGCTGGCGGGCATAAGAGAGCGGTAGAGTGAGTCATTACAGTCGGGCAAAATTTGAATTAAGTGCACCGGATATTCGTCATCTTGGTGAAGATGAGGGAATTGAGATTGCCTTTGCTGGTCGTTCAAATGCAGGTAAATCCAGTGCTTTAAATCGGTTAACCCGTCAGAAAAGTTTGGCCAGAACCAGTAAAACGCCAGGGCGTACGCAAATGATCAATGTGTTCGGCCTTGATGAAACGCGTCGACTGATTGATCTACCTGGATACGGGTTTGCGCAAGTGCCGCTGGCGATGAAACTCAAATGGCAACAGGCTTTATCTGAGTATCTACAGAGCCGCAATAGTCTGCAAGGGTTAGTTGTGATGATGGATATTCGTCATCCGTTTAAAGATTTAGACCAGCAACTTATTCAATGGGCCGTTGATGCGAATATTCCCGTTCTTGCGTTACTGACTAAAGCAGACAAGTTAAAATCAGGTAAGCGTAAAGCCACTTTGCTGATGGCAAGAGAAGCTGCACTCGCATTTTGTGGCGATGTGACTGTACATGCTTTTTCTTCTTTAAACGGATTGGGTTTAGACAATGTCGAGGGTGTACTTGATGCCTGGTTTGGATACCTTAAGGATCAGGACCAAGACGAAGCTGAATAATTCAGATAAAAAAATCCCCGGTTAAAAACCGGGGATGTAATAAGGAGAGAAAACACATAAAAACCGTATAGTCAGAGTCCCCTTGTTCCAGTTAGTTCCATTCCCCTCGCATTTTTTATTCATTTTCTTCCAAATTATATTATAAGCCGCTAGCCGAACACATACTTAACGTTCTTAAATAAAGTAAAAAAATTACGAAGTCGTAAATTAATTAGATATTGGAAGTTTATTACAAGAATAAAAAAACCCCGGCATAGCCGGGGTTCAAGCAAAGGTCTGAAAGATAGAACATCTTACCTCTGTACCCTACGCGGTCAATAATAGCGCAGAGCAAAGCAAAATCAAGTTGTTTCTGTAATAAAATTACAGAATGCGTTGCTTTTTACCATTAACGACTAGTGCGCTTCGTCCCAGTTTTTCCCGACGCCGGCCTCAACGACCAGAGGAACGGATAACTTAACGGCTTCTTCCATCAGCTTAACGATCTGCTTTACATGGGTGTCCAAAACGTCTTCACGGATTTCAAAGACCAGTTCATCGTGAACCTGCATGATCATTCTGACCTCATCTACAGGCAAGTTGTTAATCCAATCATCTACTGCGAGCATGGCCATTTTAATTATATCGGCCGCGGTACCTTGCATAGGGGCGTTGATAGCGGCACGTTCTGCACCTTTACGGCGCATGGCATTGCTCGACTGAATATCCGCCAGATACAAACGTCGGCCAAATACAGTTTCTACATAACCTTGTGCTTTTGCCGTATCGCGAGTGGTCTCCATATAATCGAGTACGCCGGGATAACGTTTAAAGTACAGATCCATGTACTGCTGGGCATCTGCGCGGGGTATACCTAATTGACGAGACAATCCGAATGCAGACATGCCGTATATCAGACCAAAGTTAATCGCTTTGGCATTACGTCTTTGTTCCGTAGTGACCTGTTCTAATGCTACTCCAAACACTTCTGAAGCTGTCGCTTTGTGAATATCCTGGCCAGTTGCAAAGGCTTTAACCAAGCCTTCATCTCCTGAGAGATGGGCCATAATACGTAGCTCGATTTGAGAATAATCAGCCGCAACAATTTTATATCCGGGACGGGGCACAAACGCCTGGCGCACTCTGCGTCCTTCTTCAGTTCGAATCGGAATGTTTTGTAGATTGGGATCTGTGGAAGATAAACGTCCCGTTGCAGTAACCGCTTGATGATATGAAGTGTGCACTCTACCCGTACGAGCATCGATCATCTTGGGAAGTTTATCTGTATAGGTACTTTTCAGTTTAGTTAATCCACGATATTCCATCAGTAATTTGGGCAGAGGGTAGTCCAGCGCCAGTTCCTGCAATACTTCTTCTGATGTTGATGGAGCCCCTTTAGGTGTCTTTTTCAAAACCGGTAGATTCAGCTTCTCAAACAGGATGGTTTGTAGTTGCTTGGTTGAGCTCAAATTAAAGGCTTCACCTGCAATTTCGTGTACTTCTTTTTCTAATTCTAGAATTCGGGAGGCTAACTGCTGACTTTGCTGACCAAGTTGCTGGCTATCGATTAAGACACCAAATTGTTCCATTCTCGCTAAAACGCTGGCCAGGGGAACTTCAACATCTAACAAAATACTCTTCAATGTAGAAATGGGTTCAAGCTGATTGTAAATGGCGTGGTGCAATCGCAATGTAACGTCTGCATCTTCCGCTGCATAAGGGGCTGCCTGTTCCAATGGAATTTGATTGAAGGTGAGTTGTTTAGCCCCCTTTCCGGCAATATCTTCGAATTTAATCGTTTGATGGTCCAGATAATAGGAGGACAGGCTATCCATGTCATGACGACTAGCCACACTATTAAACACGTAAGATTCCAGCATGGTGTCGGAGAATATACCGCTGAGGTTAACACCATAGTTGGCCAATACGTTTTTATCATATTTGATATGCTGGCCGATTTTCTGCAGTTTTGTGTTTTCTAATAGAGGCTTAAGTTGCTGTAATACCGCCGCTCTATCAAGTTGCTCTGGAGCATCGGGATAATCATGAGCCAGGGGTAAATAGGCAGCTTCACCTTCTGCAACGGCGAATGAAAAACCAACCAACTCCGCTTCCATATAATTGATGCTGGTTGTTTCTGTATCTATGGCAAACAGTTCACTGTTTTCGAGCTTTGCAATCCAGGTATCGAGATCAGCCTGGGTAAGAATGACTTGATAAGCCTCGCGATTGATTTTACTTACGGTTACCGGTACCGACTGCGTTGATGAAGCTTGTGTAATCGCTGTTGTGTCACTGCTGATGTTGCCGCTGACTTCCTGATACCAGCGCTTGAATTCAAGATCCTGAAATAATTCGGCCAATGCATTGTTATTTTGATCCTGAATAGCTAGCTTGGCTGGCTGATAGGGCATATCAACGTCTAACTTAATCGTTGCTAGCAAGTATGACAGTCGAGCCTGTTCTTCAAATTCCCGCATTTTATCGGCCATCTTCTTGGCGCCACGGAAATCTAAGTCGGCAATTTTTTCCAGGTTCTGGTAAATCGCTTCAATTCCACCGATTCCTTGTAACATCGCGAGCGCACTTTTATCGCCCACACCCGGTACACCAGGAATATTGTCAACTTTATCGCCTTTAAGCGCGAGGAAATCGATTATCAGCTCAGGAGGAATACCAAATTTTTCCACAACACCTTGTGAGTCCATCGTGGTATTGGTCATGGTATTAATCAAGGTTACATGGGTGTTAACCAGTTGCGCCATGTCCTTATCGCCAGTACTAATGACAGTTTCAATTCCTTGTTCACTCGCTTGTTTTGATAAGGTACCGATGACGTCATCCGCCTCAACTCCTTCCAGGACGATGATCGGAAATCCCATGGCTTCAACGATCTTGTGCAATGGTGCGATTTGGCTACGCAGATCATCAGGCATCGGTGGACGATGAGCCTTGTATTCTGAATAGATATCATCGCGAAACGTTTTTCCTTTGGCATCAAACACAACGGCCATATGGCTGGGGTTATATTGTTTGACCAAACTTCTCAACATATTGACGACGCCGTAAATAGCGCCAGTTGGCTGGCCTTTCGAGTTTGTCAGGTCGGGCATCGCATGAAAGGCGCGAAATAGATAAGAGGAGCCATCGACTAAAATCAACGGTCTGCTGGTGTGATTGCTCATAGGAAAACTTAATTCGTTAGAAATTGGTGGCTAGGATGCCACAGAATAATGTCAGAGACTATGGATCCTATTAATGGATCTGTGGATAACTCTGTTGATTAAAAGTTTGATCTAAGACAGATCCTACCTTATTCGGATCCCGACAAAGTATCGATAAGCCTTATAATTTGTAGACTGCGAAAATAAAGGAGAAGCACAGGTCCGTTTATTTTTCTTATGGTTCCATGTGGATAACGTCTTTACCAAAGAATTGCTCCTTGGCGAGGACGGTCTGTTACTCTACCATAACCTGTAAGCTTTGAAATACTCGGAAATGATTTTTTTTATACTCAATATTTATTATCAGTCGTAACTAATTGTATAAGTCGATAATTCAAGGGCATAGGAGACACATATGGCATCGGTGGCGGTTATTCTAAGTGGTTGTGGAGTGTTCGATGGGGCTGAAATTCACGAAGCAGTATTTACTCTTTATGGTTTGGATAAGCGTGCAATTGAATATCAATGTTTTGCTCCGGACATAGAACAATTACACGTGATTAACCATCTCACTGGTGAGGTGGATTCGACACAATCACGTAATGTGTTAGTTGAATCGGCGCGCATAGCCAGAGGGAATGTAAAGGATGTTAAAACCCTTGATGTGGATAAATTTGATGCGTTAGTAGTGCCAGGTGGATTTGGGGCTGCAAAGAACTTATGTAACTTTGCCTTGGTTGGCCCTGACAGCAAAGTGACACCGGATGTTTTATCTGCTTGTCAGGCATTTGCTAAAGCTGGAAAACCCGCTGCGTACGCATGTATTGCGCCTGCATTAATTTCAAATGTTTATGGACCAGGCGTTGAATTAACAATTGGGAATGATCCGGATACTGCTAAGGCGTTAGCATCAATGGGAGCCGTGCATAAACCTGCAAATGTAGCCGATGTGATCTACGACCAGGCACATCAAGTGTTGTCCACACCCGCTTACATGCTTGCGGGATCAATTAGCGAAGCGGCTAACAGTATCGATAATATGATTGCTAAGTTGGCCGAATTATTAAGCTAATATGAGTTTATGAGCACCTTATCGGAAAGGGCACGACGTATTCTGCATGTGTTGAAAAGCGAAGGCCCACAAACGACAAAGCAGCTGGCTGATAATCTGGCGTTGACGCCTATGGGGGCTCGGCAGCATTTATTGCAATTGCAGGCCTCCGGCATTGTGACGCATGACATGCGTTCGGAGAAAGTAGGGCGCCCAATTCAATACTGGTGCCTAACGGATGACGCTGAGCAGTATTTTCCAGATAGCCACGGGCAATTACTGATCACTATGTTAGGGGCCGTGGAGCGTGAATTCGGAGAAGAGGGGCTGGCGCGTCTTATTCAGCGTAGAGAGACAGATATGCTTGAACAATATCTGCAATATTCAGATTCTGGAGCCTCGTTGGAAGCTAAACTTCGTATGCTGTCGATGCTAAGAAATCAAGAAGGTTATATGGCTGAATTCTACCAGCAGGGTGAAGACTGGTGGTTTATTGAAAATCACTGCCCAGTCGGTTCTGCTGCAAGTCGATGCCACCATCTTTGTGGCAGTGAACTTAATCTGTTGCAGCGTTATTTTGGTGACGAGGTTGCCGTTAGTCGCAGTGAACATATTCTTGCTGGACAGCGTCGTTGTGCATATCGAATCGCAATTCGCTAATTGCTGTTTTAATGTTCTGATAGGAGCACTAAGGCTATGGGATTAAAGACCTATGAAATTAGCGTAGTCGGTAATGTCCTATTATTTACTGGCTATGGTCAGTGGGGGGAGATCACCGTAAGCCTCTACACAAAAGAGTTAAAGCGTGCGATTGATACAATAAAAGGCAACGATTGGGCGTTTCTAGGGGATTTTTTTTGCTCGGGCGTAATGCCCTTTCAGGCTGAGCAGGCGCTAATTGATACCGTAAAGTGGAGGATTGCTAAAGGGATGAAAGCATGTGCACTTGTTGTAGGTAACACTGATACACCGTCTGTAGTTGAGGCCCAGTTTAGTCGAATTTATCGTGCTGCAGGTGCAAATTTTAGAATTTTTGATAATCAGAAAGAAGCAAATAAATGGCTTCTTGAACAAGGCTTTAGTCAGGACAACTAGTATATAAACCGTGTGATACTGGTTAAACTGGGGTACATTACGCTGGTATTATGGCGGAGGGTTTGTTTCTGCCAGCGCGAGCAAGCTTTATATCGATGGAACACATAACTCAGCCCCAGGCGCAAGATAACATGGTCTTCATATACGCTTTATATTTTGAAGCTTCACTTATAGCGAAGGATTGCTAGGTTTATGCAGTATCGTACGATTATTCGTATTCTTGGACTGCTCGTGGCGTTATTCAGTGTCACAATGATTCCCCCAGCGGCTATTTCGCTTATATATAAAGATGGTGGCGGTTTACCGTTTTTAATGGCATTTATACTTTGCCTAATCACTGGGATAGCGTTTTGGTACCCAAATCGTGAGCACCGGCGAGACCTAAGAGCCAAAGAAGGCTTTCTCATAGTTGTATTGTTTTGGTCTGTTCTGGCGAGCTTTGCGGCGTTGCCGTTTTTGTTGTTGGATCAGCCGAGCATGTCCGTCTCGGATGCGTTTTTTGAATCCTTCTCAGGCCTGACTACAACTGGTGCAACTGTTATTGAGGGCATTGACTACTTGCCTAAGTCTGTTCAGTTCTACCGTCAGCAACTACAGTGGCTTGGCGGCATGGGAATCATTGTTTTAGCTGTTGCGATTCTGCCTATTTTAGGCGTAGGTGGCATGCAGCTTTACCGGGCGGAGACGCCTGGGCCGGTAAAAGATTCTAAGATGACTCCCAGAATAGCCGATACTGCAAAACACCTTTGGTATATCTATCTAGGATTAACTATTGCTTGCACTCTCGCATACTGGGTTGCGGGTATGGGATGGTTTGATGCGGTATGTCACGCGTTTTCCACCATCGCTATAGGCGGGTTCTCTAACTACGATGCCAGCATGGGCTATTTTGATAGCCCTGCGATTAACCTTGTATGCGTGGTCTTTTTGTGGATTGCAGCCCTTAATTTTGCACTTCATTATGCAGCAGTCTCTGGACGCACATTACGTAACTACATTGCTGATCCAGAATTGAAGGCATTTTTTGTTATTCAGCTGGCGTTAGTGGCGATTTGTTTTCTGGTACTAATGAGCCATCATCGATTTGAAACTGGACTAGAAGCACTGGATCAGGCCTTGTTTCAGGCAGTATCTATCAGTACAACAGCGGGCTTTGCCACCAGTGATTTTGCAAACTGGCCAGTGTTTTTACCTATCTTACTGATTTTCTCAAGTTTTATCGGTGGATGTGCCGGTTCTACCGGTGGTGGTTTAAAAGTTATTCGAGTATTCCTGCTCTATTTGCAGGGAAAACGTGAAGTGAATCGCCTTATTCATCCTAAAGCTATTTACTCTGTCAAGTTGGGAGATCGGGCACTTCCGGAGCGAGTGGTTGAGGCTGTGTGGGGCTTCTTCTCAACATATGCCATAGTCTTTGTTGTGATCATGCTTGGGCTAATTGCCTTAGGCATGGACGATTTATCCGCATTTTCGGCCACGGCAGCCACGTTAAATAACCTGGGACCGGGATTAGGGTCTGTTTCTGGCACCTTTTCAGAAGTGTCTGATGGTGCGAAGTGGTTATTGATATTGGCAATGCTTTTCGGACGCTTGGAGGTTTTCTCCTTGCTTGTTTTGTTTTCTCCGACTTTCTGGCGTAGCTAATTCTAATTAAAAAGGCCCGCATTAGCGGGCCTTTTGTTAACCAAAAAATAGAGCGCTGGGCTGGAATAGTTTTTCCACATCGCCGATAAATTTCTTATCTACCAAAAACAGGATTACGTGATCATTGGCCTCAATACGGGTATCACCGTGGGCAATGATAACTTCGTCTCCGCGCACAATGGCACCAATAGTCGTACCTGGAGGTAGTCGGATTTCACGGATTTCACGGCCCACCACTTTTGAGGTATTTCTATCCCCGTGAGCGATGGCTTCAATCGCTTCCGCAGCACCGCGGCGGAGTGAATATACATTAACAATGTCACCGCGGCGCACGTGGGTCAGCAGGGCCGATATCGTCGCTTGTTGGGGCGAGAACGCAATGTCAATTTCCCCTCCCTGGACCAGGTCTACGTAGGCGCTACGCTGAATCAGCACCATGGCCTTTTGCGCGCCTAAACGTTTTGCCAGCATCGCCGACATAATATTGGCTTCGTCATCATTAGTAACGGCAATAAACGCATCCACTTGATCGACGTTTTCTTCGGTCAGTAATTCATGATCTGATGCGTCACCACAAAAAACAATGGTGCGATCTAATCGGGCTGATAAGTATTTGGCTCGTTCTGGGCTGAATTCGATGAGTTTAACGTTGTGATCATGCTCGAGGCGTTTGGCCAAACCCGCACCGATTAAACCACCGCCGGCAATCATGATGCGTTTATAAGATGACTCGAGTTTCTGCAGTTCACTCATTACTGCACGAATATGTTTGGTGGCTGCGATAAAAAAGACTTCATCATCAGCTTCGATAACGGTAGTGCCTAACGGGCGAATGGGTTTTCCACGACGATAAATAGCCGCAACCCGGGTTTCTACATTTGGCATGTGCTGCTTTAACGCAGACAGGGCGTGTCCAACGAGTAAACCTCCATAATAGGCTTTTACTGCGACCAAACTGGCTTTTCCTTCAGCAAACTCTACTACCTGGAGCGCTCCAGGGTAATCGATTAGGCGTTTGATGGCGTTAGTCACAAGCTGTTCAGGGGCTATCAAATGATCAACAGGGATGTCCTGATGTTTGAACAGTTGTTCCTGATAGATAATGTACTGTTCAGAGCGTACTCGGGCGATTTTGGTCGGTGTTTTGAATAAGCTATAGGCGACCTGACACGCCATCATGTTACTTTCATCGCTATTAGTAACAGCAATAAGCATGTCCGCGTCTTCAGCACCTGCTTTTTTCAGCACATCCGGATGTGAGCCGACTCCGGTAACAACCTGAAGATCCAATCTGTCCTGCAGATTTCGCAGCTTTTCTGGATCCGCATCGATAACGGTAATTTCGTTTTTTTCTCCGACCAGGTTTTCTGCAAGGGTACCTCCAACCTGACCGGCGCCGAGAATGATTATCTTCATAGTGGAGTAGGTTTGCTAACGCTTAATTTCATTGTGTTTTTATTCATCAGACTTTACCAGTCTGGCGTAATAGAAACCATCCATTTGTTGTTCACCGGGTAAAATTTGACGGCCGGGCAATTCGGCTGATTCGTTCTCACTAATCGGGCTTAACCTAGCGTCTGGTGTACGTTGCAAGAAGTTGGCGACTTGTTCGCTGTTCTCCTGTGAGAGAACCGAGCATGTAGCGTAGAGTAGGGTTCCACCAGGTGCGAGTAGAGGCCAGATTGCATCCAACATCTCTTTTTGTAGAGACGCCAGTTGTTCAATGTCAGCCGATTTGCGTAGCCATTTGATGTCTGGATGCTTGCGAATTACTCCGGTGGCAGAACAGGGGGCATCCAACAAAATTCGATCGAACTGATGCTGATCCCACCAACTGGCCGGGTCGGCAGCATCAGCACATATGACGTCCGCTTCGAGACCTAGCCGTTGCAGATTTTCATGCACGCGTGTGAGTCGATTGGCGCTGGCGTCCAGGGCTATACATTTCGCTAAATCTGGCTGTAGTTCGAGGATATGGCAGGTTTTGCCGCCCGGAGCTGCGCAACAATCTAATACACGTTCGCCGGCTTTTGGTGAAAGTAAATAGGCGGCTAACTGAGCTGCTCCATCCTGGACTGCAAACCAGCCGTCATCAAAGCCGGGTAATTGTTTGATATCACATTTATCTTCGATTATCAGGCCATCAGGATGTTCAGGTGATAATTGAAAGCTAATGCCTGCTTGTTCCAATGCTTTTGCATATTCCGCGCGAGTTTTGATGCGCTGATTTATGCGTAACCACAAGGGTGGGCGAGCCTGCAGGTTCTCTGCGATTTGAGTGATACTTTCCGGATATTGTTGTTCAAGGCGCTTGTATAACCATTTGGGCAACCCTGAAAGTACTTGGGGATTATCAGGGAGCTGATGTTTGGTTTCATTGCGAATGAAATTACGCAATACGCCATTTACCAAACCACGCATTGCTTCAATGTTAAGAGCTTTGCAAGCGTCAACGGTCTCTGATACCGCGGCATGTTCAGACACACGGCTAAAAGCAAGTTGATAGAAGCCGAGAATAAGTAGGTGTTCGGTTATCTTGAATCTATTTTTCAGCGGCTTATCCAGCATCTGTCGTAACCAGTGCTGCAGTAGTGGAAGTTGGCGGAGCACGCCGTAAACCATTTCCTGTAACCAGGCCTTATCCTGATCTTTATGTTGTTCCTGCAAGAAAGGTAGTACGTCAGAAGCAGATTGGCCTTGCTCAAGTACCAGAAACAGGGCCTGTGCCGCATCGGCTCTTAAGTGCTTGAGACTCTTAACTTTGGTGCTCATTTTAAGTGTGTTCCGGGAATGAACCAGTCGGCTCTGGAGTTTAAAACGTCATGACTGGCCATAGCCTTTTTACCGGGCAATTGTAATTGGGTGATCAGCAGGCCCTGATTACCTGTTGCAACCAAAATGCCGTGCTTATCTGCTTGTAGAATTGTGCCTGGGCGTTGTGTTGGGGCTATATCAACAACATCTGCGGCCCACACTTTGATGGCCTGTTCCTGATGTTCGAAGAAGGCGACTGGCCATGGATTAAATGCGCGGATATTCCGTTCGATTTGCACTGCGCTTGTCTGCCAGTCAATTTTTGCTTCCTCTTTAGTCAGCTTTTTTGCATAAGTAACATCAGCTTCGCTTTGTTGCTCTGGACTAATATTTTCAAGATTCAAAAGGGTATCGATTAGCGCCTGTGGACCGGATTTTTCCAGTTTTGCATATAAAGATGCACTGGTTTCATCTTTAGCTAACACAACCTCGTGTTTGAGTAACATGGCGCCACTGTCCAGTCCCTCATCCATTTGCATAATGGTCACGCCGCTAACTTTATCTCCGGCCCATATAGATCGCTGAATAGGCGCCGCGCCGCGCCATTTGGGTAATAAAGACCCATGTACATTGATACAACCAAGACGCGGAGTATCAAGGATTACCTTGGGGAGAATCAGACCATAGGCGACGACCACCATTATATCTGCCTGGATGCTGGCAAATTCTGACTGTGCTTCAGGAGTTTTCAGGCTAATCGGTTGATAGACTGGAATATCATGCTCGAGCGCTAATTGCTTAACCGGACTGGCTTGCAGTTTTTTCCCACGTCCAGCAGGACGATCAGGTTGAGAATATACAGCTACAACTTCATGTTCAGACGCTAACAATGCTTGCAGGTGGCCAGCAGCAAAATCCGGTGTACCGGCAAAAATAATTTTGAGTGGTGTCGTCAAGGTTATTCCTCAGGCTTTCGTCGCCAGACGGGCTTCTTTTTCAAGCTTAGCGCGGATACGCTGGCGCTTTAGTGGAGATAGATAATCAACAAAAAGCTTACCCATCAAATGATCCATTTCATGCTGGATGCAAATGGCTAACAATCCTTCAGCATCTAGTTCAAAAGGATTTCCGTCTTTATCTAACGCTTTAACGGTAACTTTTTCAGCGCGCTCAACTTTTGCGTAGTTATTTGGTACCGACAGACAGCCTTCTTCGCTGATAGTGCAGCCTTGTTTTTCAATTAGTTCAGGATTAATAAAAACAAGAGGTTCATTTTGTTCTTCTGAAACATCCATCACGATCACGCGTTTGTGGACATTGATTTGGGTTGCAGCCAAACCAATACCGCGTTCGTCACGCATGGTTTCGAACATATCTGCGATCAATTGTTTTATTTCAGCGTCAACTTTTTCTACCGGTTTAGCTACGGTTCGAAGACGCTCGTCGGGAAATCTTAGTACTTCTAGTATTGCCATGGTTCAATTCAGCTACAATTGGTTGATAACGTAGGGATTGTATCAATTCCTATACTAACCCATGGAAAGGGCTATTTAATCCCCTATATATGGGGCTATTCTAGCGTAATTGGGTAAAAAACATAATAGTACAAGGCGTAATCCTTGGGTGGTGCGAGATGATGAGGAATATAGGTAAGCTGTTATTGGTATTGTTACTAGTACCTTTTATGGCATTTGCGGACAAAATTACCATAAAAAATGATGCGCCGGAGATTTACATAGTCAAGCCGGGCGATACTTTATGGGATATTTCAAATATGTTCCTGGACCGTCCTTGGTTGTGGCCTGAGTTATGGCGCAATAACGTCCAGTTAGTTAACCCGCATTTAATCTACCCGGGAGATGAACTGCGTTTGCGTTATAACGAACAAGGTGAACCCGAAGTTGAAGTAGTACGTCAGCCACCTAAGCCGGTCATTCATATTAGCCCGAGCGGTGAAAAGGTAGCAAAAATGCCGGCTCCCATTCCTACATTACCTTGGGATGTGATTGCTCCGTATGTGCAAAATAATTGGGTCATGAGCGAAGATGACTATGACGCTTTACCATATGTGCTCGGTAACCAGGATGGTTATATGCAGTATTCGCCAGGGGATTTCCTGCTGAGTCATGGCAATGTATTCAACCCAGGAGATAAGCCAGTCATTATTCGTCGTCAGTCTATGTTAATGGACAAAAATGGCGATGAATTAGGTATTCAGGTTCGACATGTCGCTGATGCCAAAGTAGAGCCATCATCGTCAGCAAATGATTACGTCACTCTGACGACATCCAATTTTGAAGTTAGAAGAGGTGATAAGCTGATGAGCGCACCGCCTCAGCAGGAACAAGCCCTGCCTTTGGTCAGTGCTGATCAGCAGCGAGGTTTTATTATTGAAAGTCTTGAACAACATAGCCTATTAGGAAAGTACAATGTGGTTGTACTGGATTTGGGTGAGAGTGATGTTCAGCCTGGCACGATTATGGGTATCTATGAAAAGGGTCCCAACATTATCGATAAATCATCGCCTTCATACGCTAATGAAGGAAATAAAGTGACTAACTTTTTATTTGGCGATGAAATGGAGCAACCCGCTGTAAAAACGGGGCAGCTCGTTGTTTTTCAGGTTTTTGATAAGGTGAGTTATGCACTCATTACTGAGTCAGCTAAAATTATCCGTAAAGGAGCGATTGTAGCTCACCCTTAAAGGACTAAGGAGAGTGGATGACGAAACAATACGTTTTAAAAAAAGGCCACTCTCCTCTAACATCATTACAAAAGGCTTATCTCACTCTTCTGTCCATTCCTGGTATTGGCCCTAAACGCTTACAAGCATTATTGGAAAATGGACTTAACGTTGAAGCCGTTATGACGTTGCCGCCTGCCAGTTTGGCGAAGCTGGGATTCAGTTCCGAACAAACAACGGCAATTAAGCAGTCCTCTGGCGTTATTCATTCTGTGGAAACATGGCTTGGTAAAAGCTTTGGGCACTTCGTTGTCGTTTTGGGGGAGCCCAATTATCCAAATCAGTTAAAACAAATAGCTAATCCACCATTGGTGCTGTTCGGTATAGGTAATCAGTCATTATTGTCAGTGCCTCAATTGGCCATTATTGGTTCGCGTAGCCCCAGTCTATCTGGTCAGGAAGTTACCCGACAGTTAGCTAAAGATGCATGTGCGTCTGGTTGGGTGATTACCAGCGGGCTTGCTGCAGGAATTGACGCGACGGCTCACAAAGCCGCACTGGAAGTAAATGGGTTTACGATAGCTGTTATGGGGACTGGTCCTGATGTTATATACCCAAAACGTCACCATGCACTAGCGAATGACATTCTTGATAATGGAGGCTGTTTGCTTACTGAGTTTGCTCCTGGCACGATAGCTCGCTCTGATCATTTTCCTCGTAGGAATCGTATAATCAGCGGGTTAAGCCTTGGATGTTTGGTGGCAGAGGCAACGATTAAAAGTGGTTCACTGATAACAGCGAGGTATGCCGTTGAACAGGGTAAAGATGTTTTCGCGATACCTGGGAATATACGCAACCCGCAAACTAAGGGGTGCCATCACCTGATCAAACAAGGTGCCAAGTTGACAGAAGATATTTGTGACATTAATGAGGAATTTCATCATCTTAATCTTATTCCACCTATCAGGGAGCGAAAAAACATTGAAAAAACTGATAAGGAAAACTTGGCAACGGACAAATTGTTAGATAGTGTTGATTATGAGGCTACATCCGTTGACCTGGTAGCTGAACGCAGCGGCATGGCAGTAACAGACGTACTTGCACAATTATTAGAATATGAGTTGCGTGGTTTAGTATCCGCCGTTCCCGGTGGCTACATCAAATTGGGGGACAATTAACATGTTCGATATCCTCATGTATCTCTTCGAGAACTTCATCCATAGTGAAACAGAAATCCACGTCGATCAGGATGCCCTGACTGACGAATTGGTACGTGCTGGTTTTCATCATGATGAAATTTATAAAGCGCTAGCTTGGTTAGAGAAACTTGCGGCATTACAAGAAACGGACATTAATCCTTATCTTGTTAGGGGCACTACGGATGTTGTTACCCGTATATACACACATGAAGAAGAAATGCGTTTGGACACAGAGTGCCGAGGCTTTCTTATCTTTTTAGAACAAATTAATGTACTCGATAATGCTACCCGAGAAATGGTAATTGACCGGGTAATGGAAATCGACTCAAAAGAGTTCTGCCTTGAAGATTTGAAATGGGTAGTCTTGATGGTGCTGTTTAACGTACCAGGAAAGGAAAATGCCTATGCTCAGATGGAAGATTTGTTATTCGAAGCGCCTGAGGGGCCGCTGCACTAGCGAATTGCGTTAGGAATAGATGTCTAAGATTGATCATTCTTTATTTGCTGCCGATGAACATGCATTGGAAGAAGCCTATGGCCTTTGTCCAGAGTGTGGTGGCAAACTTTGTATTAGACATGGAAAAAGCGGCCCTTTTATAGGGTGTTCGCATTATCCGGAATGTCACTACACTAAAAACCTGCACGAACATGAGACGTCTGAGATAAAACGTCTGGATGGCAGCGCATGCCCGCTATGTGCATCCGAACTCGCGATTAAAAAAGGCCGGTTCGGGCTTTTTATCGGTTGTTCAAATTTTCCTACTTGTCATTACATTGGCTCTTTAAAGAGCCCTCAGGCTGACACTCACATCAGTTGCCCAGAATGTAAAAGTGGGCATTTGGTTTCGCGCACCAGTAAATTTGGGAAGACATTTTATGCCTGTAATGGTTTTCCAAAGTGTCGATATGCGGTGAACTCCGAGCCGGTAAATTATCAATGCCCCGAGTGTTTTTGGCCAATAATGCTGAAAAAGAAAATCAGCGGTAAAGATGGTTTGATATGCCCTGTTAAATCCTGTCAGCATAAATTTGTGCCAGAATAATCTATCTGTCCGATAGGAAATTTGCATCTATTGAGGGTTTTCTTCGGCAGTTTTAATCCATTACACTTCCGTCCCCCTTTAAAAGAAGTAATTGAATAATGAGCAATTCGCAAAATCCGACCACTATTGATCCTATTTTAGAGGCGTTTCAACAGGGCAAGTTACTCGCATACCCTACCGAGGCTGTGTTTGGTTTAGGTTGTGATCCTGATAACGAACAGGCGGTAATGGAGCTGCTGTCTCTAAAGCAAAGACCAATGAGTAAAGGTGTCATTTTGGTTGCCAGTAACTATTCACAATTACTTCCTTATGTTGACGACAATGCCATTCCTATGGATAAGAGAACGGAAATATTTTCTTCCTGGCCTGGCCCTGTTACTTGGTTATTGCCCAAAAAAGTAGGTCTTCCTGATTGGATTTCGGGAGGTTCAGATATGATTGCAGTGCGTGTAAGTGCGCATCCTGGGGTAAGGGCTCTTTGTGAGAAATTGGGTAAACCAATTGTATCAACAAGTGCCAACAAAACCGGGGAAGAGCCGGCGCGAACTGCCGCTGATGTGGTTGCGCAGTTTGCTGATACTATTGTGGTGGTTGCTGGTGAAGTTGGTGGGGCAAACAATCCTACTCAGATACGTCATAGCATCACTGGTGAAATAATAAGAGCAAGCTAACAATGTCAGATTCAGTATCTTCTCAAATCGAAACGGTGAAGCAATTTCTTCTTAAATTACAGGATAACATTTGTCATACCCTTGAGTTGGCAGATGGAAAGGGGAATTTTGTTGAAGATTTGTGGGAACGAGAACAGGGCGGCGGCGGTCGCACACGAGTGCTCACTAATGGTAATGTTATTGAGCAAGGTGGGGTAAATTTTTCCCATGTGTTTGGGTCTCAGATGCCGCCTTCAGCTACTGCGAATCGTCCAGAGCTGGCAGGCAGGAATTTTCAGGCAATGGGGGTCTCTTTAGTTATCCATCCGAAAAGCCCTCATGTTCCTACTTCTCATGCCAATGTGCGCTTTTTTATTGCAGAGAAAGAGGGGGAAGCCCCTATTTGGTGGTTTGGTGGAGGATTTGACCTTACCCCTTTTTACCCAGTAAAGGACGACGTGGTGCATTGGCACACTGTAGCGCATAAGTTGTGTATGCCGTTTGGTGATGACGTCTACCCCAAGTACAAACAATGGTGCGACGAATACTTCTATTTAAAACACCGTGCTGAAACACGAGGTGTTGGCGGCCTGTTTTTCGATGATTTGAACGAATGGGGATTCGAAAAGTCTTTTGAATTTATGCAAGCTGTCGGTAACGGCTATCTAGATGCTTATGTGCCTATTCTGGAACGTCGAAAAGAGACGCCTTATAGCGATGCTGAACGCCAGTTTCAACTATATCGTCGTGGTCGTTATGTCGAATTTAATTTGGTTTACGACAGAGGTACTCTATTTGGATTGCAAACCGGTGGCAGAACCGAATCAATTTTAATGTCTATGCCTCCATTAGCGCGTTGGGAATACGATTACTCTCCGGTTCCCGGTTCAAAAGAGGAGGCTTTATATAAAGATTATTTGTCTCCTCAAGACTGGTTAGTTGAAGGGTAATTTGATCCACCTCAAGGGATAGCTCAGTCTGTCCCTTTAGCCCCGTTGAAATTTGTGCCAGATCAATCTCTTGCCCAGAGTGAAGCTTACAATCAGCGTTAAGTTAACGAAGGGAAATTACCATGAAAAAATCTATTCTTTCTGCATGTATCTGTGCTTCTTTAGGTCTGCTGTCATTTTCTGCATTAGCGCATCAGGCTGGTGATATTCTGGTTCGAGTCGGCTTAACAACGGTCGCACCGGACGATTCATCTTCTAATATTGAGGTAGGTGGGGCTGACTTGGGCGTAGGTCTTAGCGTCGACAACAATACGCAGCTTGGCCTTAACTTTGCCTATTTTTTAACAGATAACATTAATGTTGAAGTATTGGCTGCAACACCTTTTAGCCACGATGTAAATTTCAGTGTCAGCGATCCTTTAGGCACGGGTGATAAATTAGCAGAGGTTAAGCATTTACCTCCAACAGTGACAGTTAACTATTACTTTAACGATGCCTCCTCGGCATTTCAGCCATACATTGGCGCTGGTATAAATTACACAATCTTTTTTGATGAGCAATTTACATCTGCTAACGACAATGCGGGACTTGCTGATCTATCACTGGATAATTCGTTTGGTCTCTCAGCGCAAGTTGGTGCTGACTATAAGTTAGAAGATAACTGGTATGTGAATGCTTCAGTACGGTGGATTGATATCGATACTGAAGCTTCCTTTAATCTGAACGGTACTGCGGGCAAGGTGAACGATATTACTATTGACCCCTGGGTGTATTCGATCACTTTGGGTTACACCTTCTAAATAGCAGTAATTTGCAACTTTAATTGGCTCGATAAAAATTCGGGCCATTTTTCCTTTTTACTCCATACCAAACGTTAGTTATCTGGGCTATTGATCATATGGCTGGCCAATTGGTCGAGTGCAGCCAGCAATTGTGTGGCGATCGCTTCCTGCTTAACGTGTTGATGCATAGCTTTACGCATACAATACATCCATTGTTCCTTTAATTTTGGTGTGACTGTGAAAGGTAAATGGCGCGCGCGTAATCGTGGATGACCAAATTGCTTTTCGTATTCGTTAGGTCCACCTAGCCACATTGAAAGATACAGCACAAATACGGAACGGATTCTAGCCATGGGTTGTGGATGTATGGCCAGTAACTCAGCCGCAGCCGGATCTGACTCCATAATGTCGTAAAATCCATGTGCTAAAGCAAACACGGCTTTTTCGCCACCGATTGCTTGATAGGGCGTTTGAGTCGAAGTAGAGTGCGAGGAGTTTTTACCCAGCTTAGATATTAAAGAAACCAATCCCATGAATAAGTTTGCCGTGTTTGGAAATCCAATTAGCCATAGTCTATCACCTTCCATTCATCAGATGTTTGCAAAGCAGTTTCGTATTACGCTGGAGTACGATGCAGTGTGTTTACCCAAGGATAACTTTGCCGAGGGAGCAAAGGCATTCTTTACCTCTGGAGGCAAAGGGGCGAATGTGACTTTGCCATTTAAACTCGATGCATTCGAGATGGCTGACGTATTGTCACAGCGTGCCCAAATGGCTGGGGCGGTAAATACACTCAGTTGTCTCGCTGATGGAAAGCTGCAGGGAGACAACACTGACGGGCAGGGTTTGGTTGAAGATCTGATTCGCATTATTGGTGATTTATCTGGAAAACGTGTGCTATTGCTTGGCGCTGGCGGTGCTGCACGAGGTGTATTACTTCCACTGTTGGATGCAGGCGTCGCAGATATCGCTGTACATAACCGAACGCAGAGTAAAGTAGATGAGCTTATTGCAAACGCAAATGTGCAGAATGTTTATATGGCCACTGAGGCTCTGATCGATAACAGCGTATTCGATATAGCGATAAACTCCACCTCTTCAAGTGTGTCTGGCGACTTACCGTCCGTTTCTGACGCCATATTTAAGAGAGCGTGTTTGGCTTACGATATGTTTTATAAAAAAGGGGATACCGCTTTCATGTCCTGGGCAAAGCAGGTAAATAAAGAGATAAATGTATCTGACGGTTTGGGTATGCTGGTCGGGCAGGCGGCTGAAAGCTTTCGCATCTGGCATGATCGTATGCCAGAGATATCTCCGGTTATTGATTTGCTGCGGAAAAATTTATGAACCAGAGGATCTTATTCGTAGATGGATTCAGTGTGAATGAAGAAGGCTTGATATTGACCGCGATGGTGAGTGGTGCATTGGTGCAATGTATTGTTACTGATATCTATTCGAACGATGCAAAGTGCTTTTACGAAGAATACCAATTTTCAATGGAAGAGCTGTTTGCTGAGATTATTGAAGATTATGAAGGCGTGGATAGGGTGACTTGTTCGAAAATCCAGGTCACCCTCTATTAAAAAGGGCGGTTATTGGTAGTCTGCTTTTAGTTCTACATAATTAACAGCGGATTGCTTTAGGAAGGCTCTTTCCTGATTATTCAACGGTCTTGCCTGTTTAACCGGACTACCTACATATAAGTAGCCACTCTCTAAGCGCTTATTTGGAGGTACTAATGATCCTGCACCCACGAAGACATCATCTTCTACGATTGCACCGTCCATAATAATGGCGCCCATTCCGACAAGAATGCGATCACCCAAGGTACATCCATGTAACATACATTTATGTCCAACCGTGACATCCTCACCAATGATCAGTGGGTGGCCATCAGGATTACTTGCCGATTTGCGCGTGACATGTAATACCGCCCCATCTTGAATATTTGATCTATTGCCAATACGAATATGATTTACATCTCCTCTTGCCGCGACTAACGGCCAGATACTGACGTCATCTCCGCAAATAATATCGCCTACTAAGACTGCACTATTATCAACATAACAACTTTCAGGGAGGGTAGGAGTAATTCCTTTATAAGGACGAATTGGCATAAATTACCTTTCTGAGAAATAGAACTTTGCTCATGCTAGCAAAAACAGCTGGTTTTATGGACAAAAAAGCTGTTTTTGAACATTAAAGCAGCAGTCAGAAAGGATTTTAAAATAAGGTGTTGACGGTGTTTAGGATGCGTGTAGAATGCGCCGCACTTCCGGGGGATACCCCGCAGGGAATCAAAAACCAACGGGTTCCGGTTCGCTGAGTAAAGACTCTGCGGAGGCTTACGGGAAGCGGGATAGAGCGAGATTAAGTAGAAAGAAATTTTGAAAAAATCGCTTGACTCCTGATAGGGTTGGCGTAGAATGCGCATCCCGCTTGAGAGAGACCTTCGGGTA
>LXWE01000119.1 GCA_001660395.1 Alteromonadaceae bacterium XY-R5 | reverse complement strand
GGGTGGCCATCCGTATGGCAGTTTTATATTTATTGGCTTCAAAAATCAAATAGGATGATTTTCGACAAAGAAGGTACAACCACAATCGTTTTTCAGGAGAAGACCTCACTTTCCACCTTCATGGAAAATTTGAACAACGCCTATCCCAAAATCAAGCACGACAATATTATCATCAACCTTTTTTCTTTCAAGAAGTTAACGGAGGCGGATATTTTGGAATTTTTGGATATTTCCAACACCCATAAAGAATCAGGGCAATCCTTTGTTTTGGTCACCGATAAAGTCGCGTATGATGAGGTTCCGGATGAGATCAGCGTAGTGCCCACCATTCAAGAGGCCAAAGATCTTATTGAAATGGAAGAAATAGAACGCGACCTTGGGATTTAAATTTCAGATATCTGACATCAGGCATCAGACATCAGACTTCTGACATCAGACTTCTGACTTCTAACATCTGAATACCACCGTCCAACAATCTAACCCTCCAACTAGCTATTTTCCAATTTCAATTA
>LXWE01000118.1 GCA_001660395.1 Alteromonadaceae bacterium XY-R5 | reverse complement strand
GCTATTCAGTTCAAAAGAATATAAGCAGCTTAAGGATGACATCAGAACAACCACGGAACGACTTTTGGAAATTGGGCAGAACCCTGACAATATAGAAGAACGACTTGAATTTGCCCAATTGAGCGACAATTTGGAGCGCATGGAGGAGGAGCGTTTTAAACTGTTGGAATTCTATAAAATAAAGTTTAAGGGAGACTGGTATACCCCAATCGTGGATAAATTGGTATTGCGGACCAATGCCGAATTTGGATTTTTGGGCGCTTACAACCACGACATAGGCGACGTACCTTTTGAACGTTTCTTTGTTGGAGGTGATGGTCTTGGAAACTTTACCTTGGATGGCAGGGATGTAATCCAGTTGCGCGGTTATGAGAACAGTTCCCTAACTCCCTATAGCACCAATCCAATTACAGGAAACCAAGAAAGGGACGGAGGAACCATTTACAACAAATTCTCGCTGGAATTGCGTTATCCGCTTACGCTTAAGCCCTCCGCGTCCATTTATGCACTGTC
>LXWE01000117.1 GCA_001660395.1 Alteromonadaceae bacterium XY-R5 | reverse complement strand
AAGCAAACCGGTAAAATGGAACAAGCCATGGAAAGCTATCAAAAGGCCATGGAACTCTTCAAAACCTTGGACAAGAAACTGGAGATAGCCAATTGCCTGTTCAATATAGGGGACACCTATCTGTTGCAACAAGATTATGAAATGGCATTGCGCTATTTTAAAGAGGCTCTGCTGTTGGACCAAGAAACCCAGAGTGATTGGGGCATAGCTTTTGACTACGAGGCATTGGGAAAAGTATATGGCCATCAAAAACGGTATGCCCAAGCCTTGGATTACCATAAAAAAGCATTGGCCCTTCGGGGAAAGTTGGGACAACGGTTGGAGCTGTCCATGAGCTATACCGAAATCGGCTCCATATATCTTGAAATGGGGAATTATGAGCAAGCCCAAGAAAATATCAATGCCTCCATAGCCATTGCGGAGGAGATCGGGGCCCGGGCGCAGCTTCAGGACAACTTCAGGATTCTTTCAAAAGTGTATGAGAAAACAGGGGATTTCGAAAAGGCCCTCACT
>LXWE01000116.1 GCA_001660395.1 Alteromonadaceae bacterium XY-R5 | reverse complement strand
AGGGTGGTTGTTATAGAACCGGCGGTAGGAATATCGTTATCGTTTCCTCTCCACAGTACCACAATATCTGTGTTTACATCGGTTGAAACAGAATCATCCGCGGTATCCACGATTGGAAGCACATCTACGGTGACCGTTGCCGTACTACAATCCCCAATAGCGTTACAAACGGTATAATCAAAGGAATCGCTTCCATTGAAATCAGGGTTTGGCGTATAGGTCACAATGTCATCTGACGGGTCGTTTGCAGTTCCATTTTCATTGATGGATACCGACCCATTTGATGGACTTGTTGTAGTGAGTGTACCGGTTGTTGGCAGGTCAGAATCATTGTCGAAAATGGGCACAACAACGGATACATCCTCATTGACAGCGATAAGGTCGTCCACTAAATTGGCAGCCTGACTCATACACACCACGGTAAACCGAGGGAGCTCTGAATTATTTCCTGCTTTGGTAATGGTGGCGGTATATCGCATTACGGTTTGGGTACTAATGACCGTGGGCCTCGATT
>LXWE01000115.1 GCA_001660395.1 Alteromonadaceae bacterium XY-R5 | reverse complement strand
CTTGCCCATTTCATTGGCAAGACCAGAAGCAAGACCAGCATTCTGCATGCCTACCTCAAAAGCGATCGTCCTACACGAACGTTCATCGAGTTTGAATAGTCGGCATCCCCAATATCCAAAAAAGTATCCGGATATGTTGTGGATGAGACCCACCAATATGAGCACCGCCCCCATAGTCAATAAGTTGTCACGACCTGCTGCCGTAATAATGGTGATGATCAAGGCAATTCCACCCATGGAAACCAATGGCATGGCCTTATCGAGCCATTCTGTTTTTCCATGAAAAAGTTTGTTGAAAATTAGTCCGCCTGCAATAGGCAAAATAGTGATTTTGATAATACTCCACATCATTCCCCATAGGTCAATAGGAATTAATTGACCGCCAAATGTCTTCATTAAAATGGGTGTCACAAAGGGGGCCAGTAGCGTAGCCACTGTGGTCAAGGTCACCGAAAGGGCCAAATTGGCCTTCCCGATATACGCCATTACATTGGAAGCCAAACCGCTAGGTGAGG
>LXWE01000114.1 GCA_001660395.1 Alteromonadaceae bacterium XY-R5 | reverse complement strand
CGCCTTTCTCTATTTCTTCATAAACTAATTCGGGAATGAAAATCTTACCTTTTCTACCTAAATCGTTTAAAACCTCCCAATAAGAAGGACAGATTTCTGGGGAATAATATTTTTGCCAAGCTTGAATAAGAACATTGGAATCAATACAATAAACCACTTTTTCATCTTCGAACATTAGGCAAGCAGTTTTTCAAATTTTTTGAATTTATTAATCTGCGTATTAAGAAGATTACTTGCAATTGAGGGTGACAACGAACCGTTATTAAAAGAATCCATTACAATTCTCGTGAATAGTTTGCTATTTTTATTTAGGCGTAAAAGGTATGTGTCTGGCCCACCTTTTCTTTCTCTTTGTTTTTCCTTTTTTATATTTTCTCTTTCCAAAAACTTCTCAAATTCATCTTGAGCATCTTGTTTTAGAATTTTATATTGAGATTGGGAAATTAAATTTAAGTTTAAAGCACGAACTAATAATGCAAAAGAACTTATGCCTAATTCTTTAGCTTGTTTAAAAAT
>LXWE01000113.1 GCA_001660395.1 Alteromonadaceae bacterium XY-R5 | reverse complement strand
TGACCTTCCACATACAGGTACCATGGGCTACGGGGATACCCCGGTAAAAAATAGGATTCCCGCTGCGGCCATCAGTACCAAAGGAGCCGAACTGTTGAGTACCACCCTGAAACTAAACCCGAATATCAAGTTCTATTTTAGACAAAATTGCAAACAGCTGGAAGATGTTCAGTCTTACAATGTCATTGGCGAGATTACCGGCAGCACCAACCCAAAAGAAGTCATGGTGGTTGGAGGCCACTTGGATTCTTGGGATTTGGGAGATGGTTCCCACGATGACGGTGCTGGATGTGTTCAAAGTATGGATGTACTGCGCTTATTGAAGGAAACTGGATATAAACCCAAGCGTACCCTTCGTGTGGTATTGTTCATGAATGAGGAAAATGGACTCAGGGGTGGAAATAAATATGCGGAAGTGGCCCAAACTAATGGGGAAAACCATGTTTTTGCCTTGGAGAGTGATTCAGGAGGGTTTACGCCTAGAGGTTTTTCCTTTGATTGTTCCGATGAAAATTT
>LXWE01000112.1 GCA_001660395.1 Alteromonadaceae bacterium XY-R5 | reverse complement strand
GGTGCTTTACTATGCCTTTTTCTAGCACCAATTTCCGGATTTTCACAAGAAAGTCCCAAGGTTTCCGTGGAATTGGACACTCTTTCCATGAAAATCGGAGAACAAATCCATTACAAAATTACAGTCGAAGCCGATTCCACCGATGTGGTCCATTTTCCCGAAGGACAAACCTTCTCTCCCTTGGAAACCGTGGAGGCCGTTATTGGCGATACCCTAAAAAACAACGACAAGGTCACCCTTCAACGCATTTACGCGCTTACCCAATTTGATAGCGGGGCATACACCATCCCCCAACAGCGCATTGCCATAAACGAGCAGCCCTTCTTTACGGATTCCTTCAACATAAAGGTGGCGGATGTGGCCGTGGACACCACCAAGCAAAAGATGTACGACATCAAACCGTTGATGCAGGTGGAGAAAAGTCACGCCAAACTTTGGCGGACACTACTTTGGGTGCTTTTGGGATTGATCGTTGTAGGCGGGTTGGTCTATTGGTTCTTCCTCAGAAAAAAACCA
>LXWE01000111.1 GCA_001660395.1 Alteromonadaceae bacterium XY-R5 | reverse complement strand
AGGGAACTCTTGCAACCAAGGGTTGTTGGCCTGACGACCATCACCCATACCCACTTTGGAGTACAATACCATTTCAGTACCTGTACTGGTCGAATTTACCAAGGAACGGATGGCAGAGGCTATTGGAACGATACTTGGCTCAACTTCCTCTTCAGTATCCTCAGTGGAAGCTACCGCAGGTTGTTCCTCGCCCTCGACGGGAGCAGCTACGGATGGCACAAAAACACCATCCTGAAGTGCTTGGTTCCAAGAACCTCCTTGAAGGTGTTCGGCACTCCACGTTTCTTTTAGGTAATCGTAATAGGTTTTTTCGCTGCCCATCCATGTCAACAGTGCTGACTGAAATTGTTTGGTGTCAAACAACTCACGGATAGCGGGCTGCGTTAAACTGTATTGTCCTTTTTTAAATTGCGCATCACCCCAAGACTCTAAATAATGGGATGCCGCAGCAACATATTGTGATGCTTGTGCCGTTTCATCATTATTGAAGGCAAAAGCAACAGAAAGTTCTACTTTTTC
>LXWE01000110.1 GCA_001660395.1 Alteromonadaceae bacterium XY-R5 | reverse complement strand
CTTGGTAAGGAGGTGTCCGGTTTTGCTTCGGAAATGGGGAGTTCTAGGGTTAGGCAAAATTCGGTACCCACGTTCACCTCGCTTTCAACGGTGATATTGCCCCCAAAAAGTTCTACCAACCTCCGGGTGATGTAAAGCCCAAGTCCGCTGCCTTCGTGCCGTTTTGCTTTACCCGCATCTATTTGGGTGAATCGGTCAAATATGGTCTTCAGCTTGTTTTTGGGAATTCCGTTTCCTGAATCCTTGAAAACCATTTCGATGGCCAAGGTTTTTTCTTTTACGGTCTCCTTGAAGAATACCTGTATTCCACCATTTTCAGTGAATTTGAGGGAATTTCTAAGAATATTGGTGAGTATTTGCCCATATTTACCAACATCGGCCTTAACGTAATGCTCACTTTCCGCAGACGAGTCAAGTTTTATGAAAAGTCCTTTTTCCTCTGCATTGGGGCGGTAAATGCTGATGATGTTTTCCAGTTCTTCCAGCGGGGAAAAAATTTCATCCCTAAAATTGATTTTTC
>LXWE01000011.1 GCA_001660395.1 Alteromonadaceae bacterium XY-R5 | reverse complement strand
CGCCGTACGTTTTAGCCAGTACAGTAGTGATAGCTGCAGTCAGAGTGGTTTTACCGTGGTCAACGTGACCGATTGTGCCTACGTTAACGTGCGGTTTCGTACGTTCAAACTTTTCTTTTGCCATTTTTCTTCCCCAGCAAAGAATTTAAAGAAAACTTAAAAATGAGCTGGGGAGAAAAGGTGATGTGGTGCTGATAGGCAGATTTGAACTGCCGACCTCACCCTTACCAAGGGTGCGCTCTACCAACTGAGCTATATCAGCACTGATTTGGAGCGGGCAGCGGGAATCGAACCCGCATCTTCAGCTTGGAAGGCTGAGGTAATAGCCATTATACGATGCCCGCGAAACCCATTCTCTGGCCACCTCATCACAGAAAAGTGGTGGAGGGAGCTGGATTCGAACCAGCGAAGGCTGAGCCGTCAGATTTACAGTCTGATCCCTTTGGCCGCTCGGGAACCCCTCCAAGAGATTGATGGTGCCGACTGCCGGAGTCGAACTGGCGACCTACTGATTACAAGTCAGTTGCTCTACCAACTGAGCTAAGTCGGCACTGCATCAAGTGGTGCGGATAATAGAGTAATGATTCGGGCGGTGCAAGTGTAAAAACTAAAAAAGTCTGTATTTTGCGTTTGTTTGCTTAAATTCAAACCAAGTTGGAGAAAATTACTTCAACTCAACGAGAAAACAACCCTAAACAAAGCGCTTAAGTCCAAGTAACACCAGGTTATCAAAACGCAAATAATGCTCTCCCTGCAGATCGTTCAATACATATTGGCCGCCACCACCGAGAATAATTTGATAGTCAGGCGACAATCGTTGCAAATCCTGCTCAGCCTTTAGCACCATGCCTTGCAGAGCAGCCAGACATCCGTAATTGACACAATCACTGGTTTTTTCGCCGAACGCTAGATGGTTAGGATAATGTTCATCGGCAAATACTTTTGCCGTATTACGGGTAAGACTTTCCCGCATTAATTTAAAGCCTGGCATGATCCAACCGCCTAAGTGGCGATTTTCCACCACTATGTCACACGTTGCCGCCGTACCAACATCTATGACTGCCACGGCTTTTTCTGTAATCGCTCTGGCTGCGAGAACAGCCAGCCAGCGGTCCACTCCAAGATACTCGAATTGTTCATATCCACAGCGAATTCCAAAATGTTCGCTTTCAGTGTGAATAATTTTAATCGGGCGTTTCAGGGTTTGGCATAACGCCGTAAGCGCTTCAAGGCGGGCGCTGTTGCCCACATTAGCTACCAGCATTTGCTGCCATGGGCCAATGTTCTGCAACCATTCAATGTCACCTTCCAGTTTTCGTACATTTAAGTCGTCACTTGAATGTCTCACCAACGCATACTTTAACGCCGTATTGCCAATATCAACTAACAAGCTATTCTGCACTGCGGACACTGATTTCCCCTCCAACATAGGGTTTAATCTGGCCATTTTGCTCCAATAGCAAAGCGCCCGTTTTATCGATACCACGGCCAATGCCTGAAATTGTCTGCTTACCATTAATGAGATGAATAGGACGCATACGGAAACAATCCAGTTCGCACCAACGCTGTATAAAAGGCGTGAGCTGTTCACGTTCAAACTGTTGCAGCACAGTAATTAACTCATCAGCTAATACCGCACACAGGCGATTGCGATCGATACGCTCACCGAGAATCTCCTCGAGGTCTATCCAAGGCTGGGTAATGCCGTTAACATCCTTTGGCATGGCAACATTAATGCCTATGCCCATCACACAATCACAATGCCCGCCTATTTGTCCTTCCACTTCTACCAGCACGCCAGCAAGTTTACGCCCATACACATACACATCATTCGGCCATTTCAACTGCACATCCGCAACCCCTAGCAGGTTCAGGCTGTTAGCAATTGCAACGCCCACCACCAAGCTCAATCCACTTAATGCCTGATAGCCGCCGTCAAAGCGCCAATACATCGAATAATATAAGTTCGCGCCAAACGGCGAAATCCAATTACGTCCATGCCGTCCCCGCCCGGCAGTTTGCGCTTCAGCAACACAAGCATGGCCAGTACGCAAACCACCAATTTTTTGCTTTAAGAACTGGTTGGTGGAATCAACAATATTCAGCACTTCGAGAGGAGTATCCTGAGAATGCTGGCGCAGCGACTGGATCACTTCCTGATCCAAGAGTTCCAGCGGCGTGGCCAACCGGTAGCCTTTTCCCGTCACACTATAAATGTCGAGTCCAAGGGACTGTAGTGATTTCATATATTTGGAGATGGCAGCACGCGTGATACCCAAGCTTTCCCCAAGTTCCTCGCCAGAATGAAACTTGCCATCCACCAGGGTCAAAATGATTTGGTTACGCACACTCTCACTTTGTTTACTCATAGGGCGTACAGTCCTGTTGCTTGCATCAGCCTGACTTCATTCTCTAATTCAATCGCAAACATCGCATCTACTTTTGCAATAATCTCTTTGGCAAATGCCACCAGCGCCTTACCTGTGCCCTTGCCAGTATTAGTTAACACCAGAGGTTGGCAGGGATGGCAGCAAATCCCATCACGTTCCTGCCCTTTAAATCCGGCCTGCTGAATTAACCAGGCCGCCGGGACTTTGGTAAAGCCCGCTTCAGCCGGAAAACTGGGGATATCAGGATAGGCCTGTTTAAGCAGCTTATATTGCTTGGTTGGGATAATGGGATTTTTAAAAAAGCTGCCGGCATTGCCTTGTTCTTGCGGATCCGGCAATTTGGACTGGCGCATCGCAATCACGCACTCTTTAATTTGCACCGCGGTTACCGTAGAGGCATCCAGCTTTTGCAACTCGGCATATCCAAGCACTGGCTGCCAGTCTTTACTAAAGGCAAAATGGACTTTAGTGATCAAATACTTGCCCGCCAGTTCATGCTTGAAAATACTGTCGCGATAACCAAACTGGCACTCTCCACGACGCAGACTACGCAATTCTCCCGTCTGAATATCCAGGTACTCAACACGTTCGATAAAACGCTCGACTTCGACACCATATGCACCAATATTCTGGATCGGCGCAGCGCCAACCGTGCCAGGAATCAAAGCTAAATTCTCAAGGCCTCGAATATCTTTGGCTAAACAGGCTTCCACCAGAGCATGCCAGTTTTCTCCTGCAGCAGCGGCCACCTTCCACGCATCTTGTGTTTCAGCATATTCGATCCCCATTAGCCTTGGACAAATCACCATACCAGCAAAATCTTCCAGAAAGATGGTATTACTTCCACCCGCAAGTATGCACCAGGGGGCTCGCGCATCATGATCATGTGCAAAATAATGCTGTAACGCAGGCACATCCTCAAATATGAGTAAGTGTTTAGTTGCAGCAGGCAGTCCGAAGGTGTGTAAGGGTGTCAGTGAAAACAAAAATGGCCATCCAAAAATACATTTGGAGGCCATTTTAACCATTGCCGGACGGATTACCAATCCGGCGCTTAATATCAAATCAGCGCGCTTAGAAAGCTGCTGTCAGACGCATATAGTAGTAACCCCCCTGCCAATCAACGATAGAGTCAGAACGATACACTTCACCACAGCAAGCATCGCCAGTTTCATCTTTATCCGGGTAGTTATCAAAGATGTTACGGGCGCCTACCGACAGGCTCAGGCTATCAGAGAAGGCATAGCTAGCTTCCAGATCCATCAATACTTCCGGGCTGAACTCCTGAATCTTGGTAATCGTGCTGCTACCATCTGAGTTTTCATACGAACCGTAGTAGTTTGCACGCGCAACCAGCGTCAGAGCGTCCATACTATGTTTAACCGTGAACACACCACGGAATTCTGGATTACCATTTTCCAGATCGAAAGCGTCTTCGGCATTGAACAGGCCGGTAGCATCTTCCGTAATCTCGGTCTTGTTATAGTTCACAGATAAGGTATAGGTAGTATGACCCAGTTCCGATTCCATATTGTAGCTAGTCACAAAGTCCACACCTTCTGTTCGCGTATCAAACAGGTTTTGGAAGAAGAACACACCACCGATGGTATTGGCACCAGAAACACCCGCCTCTTCTAATGCCAGATAGTTGTTGTACGCATCCAGATCGCTCTCATAATCCTCGTCTGAGGTATCTGTTGGCATATAGGTTGATACACTCATGGTTGACACTGCGTACATGCGATCTTCCAGATCAATACGATAGTAGTCCAATGTCATCGACAGACTGCCGAGATCATAGGTAAAGCCCAACGTATAGTTAGTCGAGGTTTCAGGTTTCAGTTCCTCTGCGCCCAGGGCTTGAGCAACCGCGCCACCCGCGGGGAATAAGCCAGTTGCAACAGGTAAGCCCTCAGGCAGTCGCGTTGATACGTTAGTGGTACCTTGCTGACCTGGAGTAGGTGCACGGAAACCTGTACCGACTGAAGCGCGAATACCGAAGTCATCGGTCAGACGATAACGACCAGCTAGTTTCCACACTGTCTCAGAATCGAAATCTGAATAGTCTTCATAACGCACGGCGGCCTGCATAAAGAGTTTTTCAGTGATGTCTGCACTCACGTCAATGTAAGCAGCATAAGAATCACGATCGTAGGTACCGCTGTATGCTGGTGAGTATCCAGGGAAACCATTTGAACCCACGCCTACCGCTGTATAAACGGGGTCATCTTCGTTAGAACAGTCCAGAGTTGACCCCGCAGCAATTACCGCTAAGCCCTCAGTGGTGGCTGTACCATCATCATTACAGAAGTCGAAAGGATCCGCAGTCGCGAAATCACCTGCGGTATACGAATCTTCGTCACCGCCAACCAGCTCATAAGATTCATCCATGTAGCTCAAACCAAACGCGAACAATACCGGCATATATAAGCCAGCATCAATTTCCTTGCTGAAATCAGCCTGGAACTGCGTCTCTTCATTGATCAGATCGCCAGGATGAAATGACGTAGGTGAATCTGGTCCCATTGACGGGTTAACCGTGTTTTTCAGCGTATACTGAATTTCATCGTGACCAAAACGACCACTGATGTCATACATGATACCGCCAGCCAGTTCGCCTTCTAATCCCCCCAGGAATGAGTAATCGATAACCTTGCCGTAGAATTGTGGTGTAAAGCCGCCCGGGAACATTTCCAGGAAGTTCCAGACAGAACCATCAGACAGGCGGATATCTTCAATGGTGCCATTGCCCGGATAACGGTAATAGAAGTTGCTGTTGGCTTTACTCTGTGAGTAGTTACCATAGCTGTATAGCTTCATTTTATCGGTAATTTCATAGCCGGCGTTGTAGAACAAACGGTAGGCCTCAGTTTCCGGTTGTCCCCACGGCTGAGCGATGCTGCCATCAGTCGTCGAAGCATCTTCAATGCCTGCCGCAAATGTAGGATCGTCCATATACTCAGCTGAATAATATTCACTTTCGGGGTCTAAACAGAACCACTCTTCACAGTACTGCTCACCGCGATAGGTACGTGCAGCATCAGAAATTTCAGCTGACAGGCTTAAGAAACCTTTATCACCCAAAGAGAACCCCATGTTCCCAGCAAGTACAAAGTTTTCACCGTCGCCCTCATAATACTGCCCGGCATCAAAGGTTAACGTGCCGCCTTCATCATTGTCTTTAAGCTGGAAGTTGATCACCCCGGCAATCGCATCCGAACCATACTGAGCTGCGGCACCATCACGCAACACTTCCACGCCTTTTAAGGCGACGGTTGGGATTGTGGCCACGTCAGGACCCTGGGTACCAGACCCGCCAATTTGCACCAGAGCGGCGCGGTGACGACGCTTAGAATTCACCAAAACCAACGTTTTATCTGTATCCAAACCACGCATTGACGCGGGACGAATAAAAGAGGCACCATCAGAAATTGGCTGGCGGCTTAATGAATACGAAGGCACCAAGGTTTTCAACACATCGTTGGTATCCGTAAAGGCTACCGCGGTAAGTTCATCACTGGTAATCACGTCGACAGGAACCGGCGAATCCGACAATGAACGCGGCGCACCACGTGAGCCGGTGACTACAATTTTTTCCACACTGGCCGCAGCTGTATCGGGTACTTCAGCTTCCTGGGCCAGAGCAACACTGGTCATCATACCGAATGAACCTACTGCAATGGCGCAAGAACAAGCCCTTCTGACTGCCCGGCTTAATTTGGTTGGTTTTGTCATGTGTTTCCCTCGTCGTTCTTATTGAGTTTCTCGTTGTGTGTTTTTCTTTATGTTGCAGTACCCGATACCACTCATACTCAGGGACTCGCTGCCCGTCAGTGAGTCACTGACGGGGATCCGGTTACCCGGAAATCAGTTCAGACTTTGGATATATGCGACCACATCATCCACGGCCTGCTCATCAGCCAATAAGGCGGCTGACGCGCGCATCGTGTTTCCATTCATGTCAGCACCATCATCACCTCGCAGACCTTGCTTGAAATGCATCAACTGGCGCTTCAGATACCAGTCGCTGGACCCGGCCAACGGCGGAGCATTCAAAGCCTGATTCCCCTGAGCCGATGCCCCATGACAGGCAGCACATGCCGCAAATAGCTGTTTACCGTGAGCCAAATCAGCACTAAAGGTCGCTTTAGGGATGTCAGAGGCTTTTGAACCAACAAAGGCGAGTACCTTTTTCAACTCGTCTTCACTGAGCGCCTCTGCCATTGGACGCATTTCAATCCCGCCTTCATCCTGCATATGCACTCCTCGCCAGCCATGGCGAAACGCATTAAGCTGATTCAACAGATACCACTCAGGCAAGTGGCTTAAGCGCGGCGCGCCGGTATCTTCATTGCCCTTCAAATTGCTGCCATGGCATACGGTGCAATAAACAAAGCGTTCTTCGGTCTGGCTCAGGTCTGCGGCAACGGCAGAATGCAGGTTCCCCCCCATCACCAACGCACCTGCCAACAGGGCTATATAATTAGGTAATTTCATACTTCTCTCCCTACACCCATTGACCCGAAGCAAGACGCTGGTTGAAATCCAGTAACGCATGTTCGGCCGATGCCAGAGCACCTTCCTGCCAGCCCGCGTGATGACTCATTTGATCACCGATCAAATAATGGCGGCCCTCTGGTGCCTGCAATCTGGCAAAATGATGCTCTCGATCTTCTTCTGTCATGTAGTTGCCACAGCCCATCATGAAATTCATGCGCCCCCAGGCCATGCTTTCACCGACCTCAATGTAATCGCTATAGCCCTTATGAATTTGCTCGCCATTCTGCGCGGCCAGCTTTAAACGCTCTGCGGGAGAGAGATTTTCAAACTTGGCTAAATAGTCCGGACGCCATACATACGCCCCCAACATCACGCCTTTTTCCGCGTTAATGTCATGCGACGGATACCACAGCTGAGAGGACTCCTGATCCGTGTACGAAATGCCGCCATAGATCCCCTCGTCTTCCCAGAAGCGCTGCTTCATTTGGAACGCTACTTTGAAAAGCTTGCCGCGTTTAATCGTACTCACTGCAGACAGGTAATCCGCAGGCAGGTTGGTCTCTAGCCCGCTAAGGAAATGTGAAGGAATATTGTTAAATACAAAGTGAGCATCCATTTGCTTCAGCTCACCTTTATGTTGATAACTTATCTGTACCCCGGAAGCAGTTTGCTGAATCCCCTTTACCTGCGCCCCTAACACAATGGGTGACTTAATGTTGCGTAAAAAACCTCTCACTACACCATCCATGCCGCCTACCGGCTCCATTAATGGCTCACCCCAGTCATATTCCTCAGTCGCATGCATGGAATAACGCCAAAAATTCGAATCGAGTAAACGCTCCATAGTGATAGGCGTGTTCGGCACGCTGTTTTCCAGCATTCTGTCGGTTTTAGACCCGCTGCGGTCTGTGCCAATAAAGTGACCGTTTTCCTGTAAATCACCATAAGCTCGGGCAAAATCGAGTAAGCGCTGTTTATCTTCTTCACTCAGGGGCGCATCAAAATTGATTGTGCCTGCCGATTTCCATAGCAACTCCGACATAAAACCACGGGCATCGGCGACATACTTACCCACTCTGACAGGCTGATTATCAAACTTGCCGTGCTCGTAGTTGTAAGCCAGTTTGTTACTGTTGGCTTTTATCTGTAACGGTACTGAAAATTGCTTGCAGTAATGCAGCAAACGTCTGTGATGCCCAGGGATCCGCGCAGGCCCGGCGTTAAAGTACAAATTGGGTTTATCATCAAACTGACAGTAACGGCGATAGCCTAATTCATCGACCAAATCTCCACTGCGCAGTGTCAGGTTGCGTCCTCCCGCTCGATGGGAAGCTTCAAGAAAAGTAACCTGATAGCCTGCCTGTTCCAGCTCGTAGCCGACGGATAAACCGGCAATACCCGCCCCCAATATCACCACTTTATTATTTTTACCGACCTGAGCAGGCTGAAGATGAATATTTGCTCTGGCGGTAACCTGTGGCATCAAGCCCATGGCGAGACTGGCGTTATATACAGCCGATGCGCCCCCGGCGGCACCGACCAACTTAAGAAAATGTCTTCTGGTGACATTCGCCATTTATGCGTACTCCTTAGCGCTTAATGACAGTAAAAAACTGCTTGTTGTTGTCGCAATTCATCCTAGCGAAATGAAAAATGGCGCAGAAATAAAAGAAATATGCAGGGGGTAAAGGAAATTCTTATACCCCTGTCAGCAGGCAGCGATTTGACTGAACATACAAGTTTGAAGGTGGCGTAAAAATTGAATAAATCTTTCTAAAGTCGTGTATACACCTGCCCTCACGGGTAATTTTTCTTCACGTATTTTCATTTTATTTTGGTAGTCAGAATAAAAAATTTCTCATTTTGGGTAGTTTTGAGAAAGCATCTTCAATCTGCAGGAGGCGATTCACATATGCATACCAAACAGTTGCACTACTTTCTTACCACAGCTGCCAAAGGCAGTATTGCCGCGGCCGCCAGAGAGTTAGATGTGGCCCAACCGGCGGTAAGCCAGCAACTGGCCAATCTGGAACACGAGCTGAATACACAGTTATTCGAACGCGATTTTCGGGGAGTACGCCTGACAGAGAGTGGACGATTATTTCTCAGCCATGCCCAATCCATCATGCACCAACTTGATTTTGTTAAGCGCGAGATTCGCCGTGGTGACCGTCAACCCAGCGGTCAAATTACCCTGGGACTGACTCAGGCAGTTTGTAATGTACTGGCAATGCCCTTGATGACATTAATGGAACGCAAGTACCCGCAAATTGAACTCAATATCCTGTCAGGCAACTCAAGTACCGTCAGCAAATGGGTCGAGCGCAACGACGTAGATATTGCCATTGGCTATGACGAAGCCAGCGATGCCCCTCCCGGCCATTATGAAATGTTGATGGAAGAGCAAATCTTTCTGGTCGTTGGGACACAACATAATAACCCTCGCTATAACAAACTGTTACGCAAACATCAGGTTACCCTTGCCGATCTTGCTGAATACGAAGTGATTATGCCGGATCAAAAAGATGCGCTGAGCCGCACCTTGCACAAATATGAAGCAAAATCAGGAATCAGCGTAAAACGTCGGGCGACATTCGGACAACTAATGACAACGCTGCGCTACATTAGTGAAGGTCACGGTTTAGTGATATTGCCCTCATCGGCCACCTTTCATTTGGAGAGTCAGCACCAGGTAAAAAACCTGCCAATCATCAACCCACCGATGAGACGCAGTGTATACCTGATTACGCCGAATGAACGCCCCACATCAAATGCCTCCTCTGCCGTTATCAACGCAATCAGAGAAGTCACTCAGCAAGTCAATCATCAACAACAATGGCAGGGCATTTATGTGGAGCCGAATCACCTCAGCTCAGATTATCCGCAACCCCATATCAGGCACTTCGACACGATAGCCTGGGCCTAAACTCAGGGTAGTTTAATGGTCATTAATAAGATTTATGTAATGAATATGTTAAATAAATATCCATTACATAACTTAATAATGCACTCACAAATTGAATTAACGATATGTTTTTAAAAGAAAATAAATATACATACAGCGATAGCATTCGTTACGCGCTCAACTTGTAAATTTTTCGTTAACTTTAAAACTGGTCCCCCGATAAATTGCCGACTAAGGTTGTGCTTACACACCTTAGGAGCAGTGCGATGCGTAGTTATCCATTGAACACTTGCTTACTGGTGGGGCTTGCGTTGATTTTGACGGGCTGTGCCGCTACCAGTGACATTACTAAGGACACCCGGTTGCTGCTGAATGATGAGGGTTTTCCTTCTTATCAGTCATATCAACTGGACACTGAGCAGGACGTTTTTCAGCTAAGCCAAGACGCTAAACTGTTTGTAGATAAAATTGTTTACCGTGCTGGAGCAGAGCCCAAAGACCAGATCCGTGAGCTGGTATGGGCGATATTTGATAAATCTCATTTCAACCTCACCTATTCAGGGACAGCAAACACCACCGCCACTGAAACCTTTGAAAGTCAGACGGCAAACTGTCTTTCACTCACCATTATGACTTGGGCAATGGCACGTTATGCTGGATTTGATGCGCGCTTTCAGGAAATTCAAATTCCGGAATACTGGACACGTCGAGAAGGCTTTAGTCTACTAAATGGGCATGTAAACTTACGCCTGTTTCCCCGCAATGACCTGACGAACCTCTATCTTTATGCCGATGGCTTTGAAGTCGATTTTGATCCCTCTGAAACCCGTAAACACTTCCCGTCACGGCAGGTAAGTAAACGCCAAATCATGGCTATGTACTACAACAATAAAGGCGCTGATGCCATGATCAATGGGGAATATGACTATGCCTATGCCCTCTTTCGCCAGGCGGTGATATTGGATGACATGTTTGATGGGGCATGGGTTAACCTTGGACTTTTGTACCGTTTAAGTCAGCAGTATCAGTTGGCTGAAGACACCTATAGACATGCTATTTTTCTCGATAAGGAGAATCTCACCGCCTGGGAAAACCTGTCGTACCTGTATCTGGTTACCGAGCGTAAAACCGAATCGGATGACATTCTGGCAATGATCCATAAACGCCGTCAGGATAATCCGTTTTACCACTTCATCCTGGGCGAAGAAGCCTATGAAAAAGACCAATGGGAAAAGGCCATCGCCCATTACAGGCGGGCATTAAGACTGGATAACAGTAAACATCAATTTTACTTCGGCCTGGCAAAAAGCTACTACCAACTCGGAGATGTATCCCGGAGTCAGCGCTATTTAGAAGAAGCAATTAAACATGCGTCCAAACCTGAAGAAATTAAACGCTATCAGGAAAAACAAGCCTTACTGAGCCAACGAAACTAGCCCGGATAATTGCTATCTGTGGTGAAAACCTAGAAACACTATTGTAAGAAATGAAAAGTTTAGCGAATGAATAAAGTACGAAAAGTGAAAAGCAACAATCTACAAAAAAGGCGGTGTAGTTACCGCCTTTTACATAATGATGATGTTATACCACGCCCAGTTCGCGCAGACGCTCTTTCAGGTAGCTGTCTGCCGTGTAGCGCTCAGACAGTTTTACGTCCGGACGCGGATGCAGGAACAGCGGCAGTGAAATGCGTGACTTGGTCTGATCAGCCCCTTCCGGATTAATCACTCGGTGTGATGTAGACGGGAAGTAACCACCAGAGGCTTCTTGTAGCATATCGCCGATATTTACAATCAGGTTACCGAAGTCGCACGGTACATCCAACCAATTACCGTCTTTCAACTGCACCTGTAAACCAGGTTCATTTGCTGCAGGCAAAATAGTGATGAGGTTGATGTCTTCGTGGGCAGCCGCACGGATTGCGTCAGCTTCTTCGTCACCTTTCAGAGGTGGATAGTGCAGCACACGCAGTAACGTCTGGTCGCTTTCTTTGATCATATTAGAAAGCGGCTGACTGTATTTGCTCGCTACATCAGCAGGTGAATAATTCTCAATCCAGGACAACAGCTCAGACGCCAGGCTATTGGCAGCCGCGTAGTAATCTGCCAATTGTTGTTTTAGTTCCGCCGGACACTGACCCCAAGGATAATAGTGGAAGTATTCCTTAATATCTTTTTTCTTAAACCCTTTCGCCGTTTCTGACACACGTGTAGGAAAGAAACCATCCTGTTTACCTTTGTTGTACAGGTAGTTTTCCTTGTCATCACCGTTGAAGAAGGATTGCCAGTTTTGATAAATGGAATTTACCGTCTGTTGCTGAATGGGATGGTTTTTTAAGACCCCAAAGCCAGTTTGATGTAATGATTCAACAAAGTCCTGGGCTGCTGTTTCAGACTGGTAATCAACCGCTACTAATTGCATTGGTTTTTCCTTTCGCATAAAGCAAGGTGCGCACTAGGTTGATGTGCTTTACACCTATATGTTGTGGTTCAATCATAGGGAGGTCGCCCTGGCCTGCCAACGATACTCAGACTTAACGTCTGCCCTGTACCGCTAACCTACGTCGTCGAAACGCCTCAATTATCAATGATCACAAATGACCGTAAGGAGATGAGCGGCTTCCTTTGCCCGAACACCTCGTTACGGTTGCGCGACAGGTCTTACAGACTAAGGAAGAAGCCTGCCAACGCGGCGCTCATCAGGTTTGAAAGGGTACCCGCCAAAACGGCTTTCAAACCTAATTGCGCAATTTCTTTACGCCGAGTGGGGGCCATCGCACCGATGCCGCCCATTAAAATTGCAATGGAAGAAAAGTTTGCAAATCCACAAAGAGCAAACGTCACGATCGCTTGTGTTTTTTCAGACAGTTGCGCTTTCACATCCAGAAAATCCAGATAGGCAACAAACTCATTTACCACCATTTTTTGGCCGATGAAGCTGCCGGCAGCATTGGCTTCATTCCAGGGTACGCCTAACACCCAGGCTAACGGCTGGAACAAGTAACCAAGAATGACCTGGAAGCTCAAATCTGGATAGCCAAATAGACCACCAGCCCAGCCGATGATGCCGTTAAACAGCGCAATAATGGCAATAAAGGCTAGCAACATAGCGCCAACATTTAGTGCCAACTGCAAGCCTGATGATGCTCCACTGGCAGCGGCATCAAAGATATTCGCGTATTGGTCGCCACTGTCTTTCAGGTCAGTCAATTCGTTATTAAACTTCTGGGTTTCCGGCATGATGATTTTGGCCATCAATAAGCCACCCGGCGCCGCCATAAAACTGGCCGCCAGCAGGTACTTCAGCTCTACTCCCATCCCGGCATAACCTGCCATCACAGAGCCTGCAATGGATGACACTCCACCTACCATCACGGCAAACAATTCAGAGCGGGTCATTTGCGGAATAAAGGGACGCACCACCAGCGGCGCTTCTGTCTGTCCAACGAAAATATTGGCAGCCGCCGACATAGATTCAGGTCGACTGGTTTTCAGTACCTTTTGCAGGAATCCGCCGATAATGCGGATGATCCAGGACATGACCCCTAGGTAATACAGCACAGTGATCAGTGACGAGAAGAACACGATCATCGGTAATACGTTAGTGGCGAAAATGAAGCCCAGAGACTTGTTGCCCAAAGGACCAAACACAAAATCTATACCTTCCTGGCTATAGCTAAGGATGTGTTTAACCCCTTCAGTGAGCGACAGTAAAAACTCAATCCCCGGTGGGAAATAAAGTACAAACGCACCGATACATGCCTGAATAGCAAATGCGCCGCCTACTGTTCGCCAATTCACGTGTCGGCGATGTCCCGACAACAAAAAGGCAAGTGCAAACAGCACTAAAATGCCCAAAAGACTCAACATGATGATTCCTTCTTATTTACGTTCTTGTTTTTATAACAGGGCCTGCTGTATGTGTGACTTGATCACATCCAGAGCGATCCTGTTCTCCCCCCCCTGGGTAACTATCACGTCAGCAGTAAAGCGACTTGGCGCTATAAACTGATGATACATGGGTTTTACCGTTGATTCGTACTGTCTGGCGATAGAATCAATGGTACGCCCACGTTCAGCAATATCCCGTTTCATCCGGCGCAACAGACAAATATCCAGCGGCGTATCAACGAAGATTTTAACGTCATACAGAGGTTGCAATTCAGGAGATGCTAACAGCATGATGCCTTCGACAATAATGACAGGCGCAGATTCTAACGTCTCTGTTTTTTTCAACCTAGTATGAGATTTGTAACAATATTGTGGATATTGAATGCTCTGACCTGTTTTTAGGGTTTCCAGGTGTTGAACCAGCAACTCGTGTTCAAATGCATTGGGATGGTCGTAATTCACCTTCTCCCGTTCCTGCATCGGTAATTCATCCTGAGCACGGTAGTAATGGTCTTCCCTCAACACCTGTACAGATTTACCTTCCTCGGCAAATTCATTCAAAAGATTCTTAGTAAACAAAGACTTACCAGAACCAGACGCACCAGATATTGCAATAATCAAAGGCGAAGACATGAATGCTCTCAAAACAGTTACAAAAAATTCCGGCGAATATATCAGAATTTGACCAAAAAGTCAGAACTTTGAATTCATGCTTTTCGTCAGGCTTTTTCTGGCCTGCGCCGGTGTGAATTTAACGGCCTGATTAGGCCACTTCAGGCCAATTATGGCGCAAAAAAGCCAGATTTTAGAATTTTTGAACTAGTCTTTAATGGGCAATGAGATTGTCATCATTTGACTATTCAATATGGAATACACAGATGCACTCATTGCTGATAGCGCAGTCGCGTTCCGCAGGCTATCAACAAAATAACACTCAACATTATGTATTAAAGGGAACGCTCATGATTTTCAAACGAAAACTCAATCGTCTTGCTTTAGCTGTGTCTGTTTCAGTGGGATTAATGGCGAGTGCCATGGCTCAGGAAACATCGTCAGGTATATCAGGAAAAATCCTCACCCCCGAAGGCTCGCCAGCCACGGGTACAGTACTGACTATTAAACACGTGCCCACTGGCACCACCAAAACCGTCACGATAGGTGACAATGGGGTGTTTAGTCTTCAAGGCCTGCGGGTAGGTGGACCCTACAGTGTCGAAATTGATTCGAAACAATTCGGCGAAACCATGATCAGTGATATTTATCTGACGCTTGGTGAAACCCTCCCCATTAATTTGACCTTACAAGACCAGAATATAGAACGGATTGCAGTAACAGGGTCGCAAGTCAGCAGCATTGAGTTTGGCCAGCTCAGTCCTGGTTCAAGTTTTGACTTAACCCAAATCGAAGTGGCTGCCTCATCAGATCGTGATATCAAAGATCTGGTGCGTATCGACCCTCGCGTCAGTGTGTCAGAAGAGAACGGCTCAGAATCGATTATTTGCGGAGGTAGTCACCCTCGTTTTAGTAGCCTGACCATAGACGGTGTGCGAATGAACGATAGTTTTGGCCTTAACTATAATGGCTATCCAACGACCCGCATGCCCTTCTCTTTTGATGCAATCGATCAGGTGGCCGTAGAAATCGCGCCATTTGATGTTCAGTACGGCGGATTTACCGGTTGTAACATCAACGCGGTAACCAAGTCGGGAACCAACGAAATCCATGGTGGTGTGTTTTTTGATTACACTAATGATTCCATGAAAGGCGATAAGTCTGACGGCACCGACTTTGACAACGGTTCTTATTCGGTAAAACGTTATGGCTTTAACGTTGGTTTCCCGCTATTAAAAGATACCCTGTTCGGTTTTGTCTCCTATGAGAAACTGGAAGGCGCCAAGATATTCACCTACGAAGCCCTGCAAACCGGCGCTGTCACGTTAGAAGAAGTGAATCGTGCGATCCAAATTGCTCAGGATGTTTATGGGTACGATGCCGGGGGCATGCCATCCTCTGCGCCTGTGGAAGATGAAAAACTTCTGATTAAATTAGACTGGAACATCAGCGATATGCACCGGGCTTCGTTGGTATACAACTATAACGATGGCTATGATCTCGACCAGTCTGACGATGATAACGATCAACTCACTCTTTCGAATCACTTTTACAAACGCGGGGCAAAATTAAACTCTGTCGTTGCCTCGGTATACTCAGACTGGACCGATAATTTCAGTACCGAAGTGCGTATCGGCTACATCAAACTGGATAACGAACAGCGATCTATTGACGCAGACAGTGGCTTTGGCGAAGTCCAAATCAGTTCACTCGAAAATGGCGGAACAATCTTCCTTGGCCCCGATGATTCACGCCAATCTAACGAACTGAACTGGGACAATACCACCTTCAAACTGGCCGGTACTTATTATGCCGACGACCATACCATCACAGGCGGCTTCGAAGTCGAGAGCCTGGATGTCTTTAACCTCTTTATGCAACACACCATTGGTGAGTATCGCTTTGGGGGTGACTACACCCATAATACCCTCGGAGGCTACAGTGGCCTGGATGACTTTGAAACAGGTCTCGCCGACGATGTTTACTATAACAACTCTGCCGGTACGCATAATCCAGATGATGCCGCCGCGAGCTTTTCTTATCAAACCTATGCTGCTTATATTCAGGACGAATGGGTAATAGACGATGTTACCTTGCTATTCGGATTGCGTTACGACTGGATTTCCAGCAGCGATAAACCGCGCTTCAATGAAGTGTTCTATGAACGCTATGCATTCACCAACCAGGCCACATTTGACGGTGTCGACTTGCTGCAGCCTCGCTTCGCCTTTAACTGGACTGTGAACGACAATATGGAAGTGCGTGGTGGGATTGGTCTCTATTCAGGAGGTAACCCCAACGTTTGGTTATCGAACAGCTACTCAAATGATGGTGTCACTAACATTGATGCTTACCGTTCTAACATCAATATATTTGACGCTGACAGAGTGAATGACGGTGACCCTATCTTCAGCCCTTTGCAGTCTATGTATGATCAAGTAACAGATGCATCGCCAAGCTTTGGCTCCGAACCATCAACCAACGCAATCGATCCGGACTTCGACCTGCCTTCTGAGTGGAAATATAATATAGGTCTCACCTATGTCACTGAAGATGAATATATCTTCGCCGCTGACTTCCTCTATACCAAGAAACAAGATTCGGCAACCATTGTTAACCTGGCGACCTACGACTCAGGTGCAGTAACGATTGATGGTCGTCCTATTTATGCCGCGCTGGTGATTGGTCAGGATGACGATGGAGATGACGTCACCCGCAGCAGCTTTTACAGTGATTTACTGCTGACCAACGCCCCTAAAGATGGCGAAGCCACTACCCTCTCTCTATCGATGAAAAAGGAGTTTGATTTCGGTTTAGAAGTACAAGCCGGATATGCCTACAACAAGTCAAAGGACTACAACCCAATGACCAGTTCAGTGGCCTATTCTAACTTTACGAATATCTCTAACGCTGACCAGAATGATCCTGGTATCGGTACTTCAAACTATGAGATTCCGCATAACTTTACCCTTAACCTGTCATATTCAGCTGAACTTATCTCAAGTTACAAAACTCGTTTTACGCTTTTTGCTAATCGTAAATCAGGCCGCAACTTCTCCTATACCTTTGACAACTTCCAGGCAGGGACAGATTTGGCAGATTATCGCTCACTGCTATATATCCCGACTGAAGAGCAATATGGCACAGACGTCATTTTTGCTGACGCGCAGGTACAAGCTGACTTCGATGACTTTGTCGAATCAGCCGGACTGGAGAAGTACCGAGGAAAAATTGTTCCTCGAAATGCGGGCGAATCAAGTTGGGCGACTCGGGTAGACTTTAAGGTATCGCAGGAATTACCGGGATTTGTGGAAGATCACAACGCCAGTGCTTATCTGCTGATCAAAAACCTGGGTAACTTACTCAACGATGATTGGGGTGTACAACGTCGCGGACCATTTAATGCTGCGTCTGTTGTGGATGCAGAAATGAATGATGATGGTACCTATACCTATAACGAGGTGAATCCAAGTAATGCGGCACAATCCATCTATGCTGATGGGTCATTGTGGGAGATTCGTGTCGGTCTCAGATATAATTTCTAACCTCTTAGCGTAAGTCCGTAACGCCGCCTTTATGGCGGCGTTTTTCGTATCGGCGCATGCAAACTCAAGCCTTGCGCAATCCCTACAGACATCATGCTTTGCTCTTGCTAAAGCCCTCAAAATACAAAAATTTAACAAATGAAAGTTTTTAGTAAACAACGACTAACCGGGACAAACCTTTTTAATTAGAAATCAAAAAGGAAAACTGTGTTCAATCCATCATAAAACTAAGCCAAATAATCAAATGCTCGCCTATTTCAGGTAATTCCCAGTGTCATTTGTAATTCACACAAAATTCATCCAAAAATAAAAGCAACTGCGTACACTGCCTCCCGATAAGTTTACCGGAGAGTAAAAAAAGCTATTTTCTCATTGGTAAAGACATTGTGCTGTAGACCTTACTGTACAAGGGCTAACCCTTAGTACTGCCTGAAAATATAGCAGTTGTCCTTCGTGTCATAATAGTGTAATAATCAATCTGGTAGAATCTTGTCCAAATAGTCAAGAAGTACAATTAATGGTAGCGAAGTCGCCAAAGCAGCAGGCTGCCGGTAAAAACTGGGACATATCCGTATTTCTACACAAAAGAACACACCTACATTTAATTTAGGGAAACCACTATGTTAAGAAAAACCAAAATGAATCGCATCGCGCTTGCGGTTGCCATGTCTGTTGGCCTGGCGACTAGTGCGATGGCTGCCACCGGTCAGTCATCTGCAATGAGCGGTGTAATCGTAGGCCCTCAAGGTAATCCAGCTGCCAACACAACAATTACAATTATTCACCAACCGTCAGGTACTGTTAAAGAAGCTACAGTTAATGGCGAAGGTGCATTCTCTGCGCGCGGTCTGCGTGTAGGTGGTCCGTACACCATCATCGTGGCATCTGACAAATTTGAAGGTCAGGTATACGAAAATGTATATCTCGAACTGAATGAAACGTTCGAACTGGATACACAACTTAAAAATAAATCAGACGTAGAACGCATCACTGTTACTGGTTCTGCAGATTTCTTTGCAAACTCTGGTTCAACCTCTGTATTTAGCGAAGACACTATCAATAGCGTTGCAACTTTCAACCGCGATTTGAAAGACATTGTTCGCGCAAACCCTCTGGCGACAGTTAGCCCAGACGGAGAAGAATTGACAATCGCAGGAAGCAACCCTAAGTACAACGCATTGACGATTGATGGTGTGGGAATTGGCGATACTTTCGGTCTGGCTTCAAATGGCTACCCATCAGCTCGTCCACCAATCTCTCTGGACGCGGTAAGCCAGGTTTCTGTTGAATTCGCACCATTCTCAGCTCGTGCTGGTAAATTCAGCGGTGGTAACGTTAACGTTGTAACCAAATCTGGTACGAACGAATTCCACGGCTCTGCTTTCTATGAATTTGTTCCATGGGCTGGTACAGCAAAAGACGATTCATACTTCACTAAAGACGCTAATGACGGCGAATCTCTTGAGTATGATATCGATAGTGAAGAAAAGACTTTAGGTCTGACTTTCAGCGGCCCACTTATCAAAGATAAACTATTCTTCTTTGCATCTTATGAAAAGTGGGAAGAAGATGTTGAATTTGATTACAACATGGACACTCTGGAAGGTCACAATGTAACTCAAGACCAAGTTGATACTTTCCTAAGCACGTTATCTAGCGTTTACGGTTTAGAAGACAGCATTGGTGCAGCTCCAGCACCAGATGATGATGAAAAAGTTCTGATTAAGCTGGACTGGAACATCAACTCAGATCACCGTGCTGATTTCACATACAGCGACCAAGATACTAACTCTGTTCGTAACTACACCAGCAGTGATAGTACTCTGAACATGAATTCAAACCTGTATACATTGGCGCAGCAAACTACATTCTACACTGCCCACTTATATTCAGACTGGACATCTGATTTCAATACTGAAATTAGCTTGTCGTATAAAGACTACAAACAAGCATCAAACACCAATTCAAATTGGGGTGAGATCAATGTTAAAACTGGCACTGGTACTATTGTTGCTGGTCAAGACGAATCTCGTCAGGCCAACGAACTAGCTAACGAAGTTTGGAACTTTGCTGTCCATGCGACTTATCTGCTAGGAGATGTTGAGCTAAAAGCAGGTTTCGAAATTGAAGATACTTGGAACTACAACCTGTATGGTCGTGATTCAGCGGGTACATGGGCTTTTGATAGCCTGGAAGAATTTGCTAATAAGGCTCCATCTTTAGTTGAATACAGCAACGCATACACTAACAACATCCAAGATATCGCATACGACGTAAGCTCTACTACTTACGCGCTGTATGGTGAAGCAAACTTTGAACTGTTCCCAGATTTCCAAGTTTCTGCCGGTTTGCGTTATGAATACCTCAGCGTAGGTGATACTCCAAATCTGAACAGTAACTTTGCCTCTACTTACGGTTTTGACAACACTGAAAACCTAGACGGTTTCGATATCTTCCTGCCTCGTGTTAGCTTTAACTGGGACGTAAGCGAAGACTTAGTTGTTCGCGGTGGTGTTGGTCGTTTCTCTGGAGGTATGCCTTTAGTTTGGGTATCTAACGCATACACTAACGATGGTTCAACCAAAGACTCAGTATCTGTCTACAGCCTAGACGCGAGCGAAGTAGGTTTCACATCAGTTCCTCAATCTCTGCAAGATGCTCTTGAGAAGGGTGCTGGTAGCACAAACTCTATCGACCCAGACTTCAAACTGCCATCTGACTGGCGTTATCAATTGGGTGCAGACTTCACGTTCGATATCCCTGGTTTGGGTGACAACTTTGGTTGGACTACTGAGTTAACTTATGTTGACAAACAGGACGCTGCATTCTGGAAAGATATCTCACGTGTTGATAACGGTAACCGTATTGCTGACGGCCGTATCATTTGGGATAGCGTATACGACGGTACCGATTATGAAGGTAACTATGACATCATGCTGACTAACTCAGAGGGTGGACATAGCACAATCATCAGTACTGCGCTGAACAAGCAGTGGGATAATGGTTTCTCATTCAATGCTTCATATACTCACCAAGACGTGACTGAAGCAATGGCTGGTACCAGCTCAACAGCTGAATCTAACTACCAGTATGATGTAGCAGTTAACCGTAATATTCCAAACGTTGGTACAGCCTACTATCAAATCGAACATCGTTTAGTGCTAAACCTTGGCTACAAGCATGAGTTCTTCACAGGTTACGATACTAACTTTAACCTATTCGTAGAACGTCGCTCCGGCCGTCCAATGTCTTGGACTCTTGGCTCTTACAAAGATGCTGACTTTGGTGACCAATCTTCATTCTATAGCTCAGGCTACTATGAAGTTTATCTGCCATCAGGTGCTGATGACGATGCCTTCGATTTCGAAAATGGCCTAAGCTACGAAGAAATCATGGAAATCGCTTCTGCTGCCGGTGTGGCTAAATACGCGGGTGGTTATATTCCTAAAGGTGCACAAAATCAGCCTTGGGTAACCACGATGGACCTGGCAATTAGCCAAGAAGTTCCTGGATTCGTAGAAGGTCACAAAGGTAAGATCACTTTCACTATCGTGAACCTGGCTAACCTGATCAACGATGACTGGGGCAAGGTATATCGCACTGAATATACCAACAAAAACCTGTTTGACCTGGAAACTGTTGACGGTAAGTACGCATATCAAATGCCTTACTACAATAGCTACTACGGTCAAGATGGCGTGAAACATGTTGATACTTCAACGTCTGATACTTTCGACACGTCTGAGTCTACATGGCGCGTTAAAATTGGTGTGAAATACACTTTCTAATCCCGCGTGATTAGAATAAGTTGAAAAGTAAAAGCCGATCTTAGGATCGGCTTTTTTGTTTCTTTGTAGGGCATAATCCATGATGTTTACTCGTTTTCTTTTATTTACCTTAGGAGCCATATCAATGGCCACAGCTAATGCGCAAACCCTTCGGGTAGCGACATTTAACGTCAGCATGGAAGCGACTAATTATGTAGTCGAAGGAGCGTCTGTCAGTGGGCAGGAGTTATTTGATAACCTGGCAACCGGCATCCACCCGCAAATTCAAAATATTGCCGCCATTATTCAGCACGTGCGCCCCGACATTGTTTTATTGAATGAATTTGATTACACCCCTGATAGCAATAAAGGTGTGCAGGCCTTTATCCAAAACTACCTGCAACGAACACAGGGAAAAGGCCAACCAATTGATTACTCCTATTTCTACACCGCGCCTGTGAATACAGGGGTAGATTCAGGATTAGACTTAGACAAGGACGGCATTGCCAGCGGTAAAGGGGCGGATGCCTTCGGCTTTGGTTTTTATCCTGGTCACTATGGCATGGTGGTGTTAAGTCGCTACCCTATCGACACTGAGCATGTGCGTACCTTCCAGCATTTCTTGTGGAAAGACATGCCCGACAACCTGCTGACCAGCATAAAAGATGAACAAGGTCAGGACTATTTCTCCCAGGAAGCACAGCAAATTCTGCGTTTATCGTCCAAATCCTACTGGGATTTACCGATTCAAATCAACGGCCAAACCTTACATATTCTGGCCGCGCACCCTACCCCACCAGTATTTGACGGGCCTGAAGACAGAAACGGCAAACGTAACCATGATGAAATTCGCTTCTGGAGCGACTACATCACCCCTGGCAAAGCAGCTTATATCTATGATGACAAGGGCCAGACCGGCGGCTTTCGTGGAGAACGCTTTATACTGGTGGGAGATATGAATGCTTCGGTTGATGGCGGTAATGCCATGGTCTCGGGTATTGGTGGTCTACTCAATAACCCTGCGGTTAACAGCAGCATTAAGCCTACCAGCAAAGGCGGAGAGGCCCATGAACCAGCGAACCCGAATGCCCAATACTTTACGGCTCACTGGGGTATGCGTGCTGACTATGTTTTACCTTCCAAGCAGGGCTTGAAGCAGGTCAATCAAGGCGTATTCTGGCCTACCAAAACAGATGCCGATTATCCCTTGGTTGAGAACCGTAAAATGTCTTCCGACCACCGGATGGTGTGGATAGATGTGGAATTAACTGATTAACACAGAGATTAAAAAAGGCAGCAACGCTGCCTTTTTTAATTTAAACGTTCTCGAAAAGCGCTTCTACCCGCTTGCGTGTATCTTCAATGCAGGTGACATCTGCCGGTGCGATAAAAATCGTATCGTCACCAGCAATAGTGCCCAAAACACCGTCTTTAACACTGAGTGAATCAAGCAGACGAGCAATCAGTTGGGCGGCGCCCGGGCTGGTACGAATAATGATCATCACGTTGTTGTGCACTATATCCAGTACCAATTGTTTTAATGGGCTTTTAGCAGTGGGCATTCCCAGCTCTGGAGGCAGGCAGTACACCATATCACCACGGGCATTACGGGTGCGAACGGCACCAAATTTGCTCAGCATACGTGAGACTTTAGATTGGCTGATATTGTCGAAATCCTGTGCTTTCAGAGCTTCGACAATCTCACCCTGTGAACCAAAACTTTCCGTTTTCAGGATGTCTTTAAAGGCTTTTATCAGTTCTTCTTGTTTACGACTGGCCATAGTATCCTCACAAAATGAGAGCGTATTTTGCCCCAATGCTTGAAGTTAAGCAATTTCGTCCCTATATACTGGACTGGTGTGACCAGAAAGTCTTTTTCTTGCATTTTTAAAAGTTAAATACTTTTTAATTCATTGTTTTTTCGCGTTGGTTGCATTACTGTTTTGCCCCGCAATTTGCGAACTATCTATCCCACAGGAGAGAATTATGAAAGTAGCAGTATTAGGTGCTGCCGGTGGTATTGGTCAAGCGTTGTCTTTGTTGCTGAAAACCCAATTACCAGCGGGTTCAGAACTATCATTGTATGACGTTGCTCCCGTTGTTCCAGGTGTTGCTGTCGATCTAAGCCACATCCCAACTGACGTTAAAGTTAAGGGTTTTGGTAAAGATGGACTGGCAGACGCGCTGACAGGTTGTGATATCGTGCTGATCCCAGCAGGTGTTCCTCGTAAACCTGGTATGGACCGTTCAGACCTGTTCAACATCAATGCCGGCATCGTGAAAAACCTGGTTGAAGCCATCGCTGACAACTGCCCTGCTGCTTGTGTTGGTATCATCACCAACCCAGTAAACACTACAGTTGCTATCGCGGCCGAAGTTCTGAAAGCCAAAGGCGTTTACGACAAGAACAAATTGTTCGGTGTAACGACTCTGGATGTTATCCGTGCAGAAACTTTCGTAGCTGAACTGAAAGGTTTGAGCCCAGAAGCGGTTCACGTGCCAGTTATCGGTGGTCACTCTGGTACCACGATTCTGCCTCTGCTGTCTCAGGTTGAAGGCGTAAGCTTCACTGACGCTGAAGTTGCCAGCCTGACAACTCGTATCCAAAACGCGGGTACCGAAGTAGTTGAAGCTAAGGCAGGTGGCGGTTCTGCAACTCTGTCTATGGGTCAGGCTGCAGCGCGCTTCTGTCTGTCTCTGGTTGCCGCTATGCGTGGCGACAACGTAGTTGAGTACACTTACGTTGAAGTAAACAGCGATGACGCTGCCTTCTTCGCTCACCCAGTACGTCTGGGCAAAAATGGCGTTGAAGAAATTCTGCCTTACGGCGAACTGAGCGCGTTTGAGCAAAAAGCCAAAGACGACATGCTGGAAGGCCTGCGTGGCGACATCAAAATCGGTGTTGACTTCGTAAACGGTTAATTCCGTCAGAATCTTCTGTGAAAACCGGCCTCTGGCCGGTTTTTTCGTTTTTAGCCGGCATTTTCTCAGCCTGGGTTTCTCATAATCATTTATTCACGCTTCACTTCGCTATTACACCGCGGGCTAAATCCCGTGGCCTTTACCGGTATTAACAATTTGTTAAAAGAATCCACATTGGCGATTTGTTACACTTCGCGCCGATAAAAACCATCCAACTACAATTACTCCAATAGTTTACGGGATTGAGGAACACACATGCTTTCATCCTTAACTCAGCCGGGGAACGTTAAAAACGACGTTTTATCTGGCATTACCGTTGCGCTGGCATTAGTACCTGAAGCGGTTGCTTTTGCCTTTGTTGCCGGTGTCGAACCCATGATAGGCCTTTATGCTGCCTTTATGATGGGATTAATTACGTCCGCCATCGGTGGTCGTCCGGGTATGATTTCTGGTGCGACTGGTGCAACCGCGGTCGTCATGGTGGCCCTTGTAGCACAGTATGGAGTTCAGTATTTGTTCGCCGCCGTGATACTCGCGGGTTTACTGCAAATCACAGCGGGAATTTTCAAGCTCGGTAAATTTATTCGCTTAGTGCCCTATCCTGTCATGCTTGGCTTTGTTAACGGGCTGGCTATCGTAATTTTTCTGGCCCAGTTAGGTCAGTTTAAGATCCTGGATAATTTGGGCAATCATGTTTGGATGCAGGGTCATGCACTTTATCTGATGCTGGGTCTGGTTGCCCTGACCATGGCGATTATCTATCTGCTGCCTAAACTCACCACCGCAGTACCTTCTTCTCTGGCGGCAATCCTGACCATTACCCTGCTGGTACACGGTCTGGATTTGGATACCCGCACTGTTATCGATTTTGTTCGTGACATGGTACCTGAAGCACAAAAGGCCACAGTCACACTGGCAGGTGAGTTACCTAGCTTCAGCATACCAATGGTGCCAGTTACACTGGAAACCCTTTACATCATTTTGCCAACAGCCGTCATCATCTGTTTAGTGGGTTTGATAGAGTCCCTGCTAACGTTGTCTTTGATTGACGAAATGACCAATACTCGTGGTCGTGGCAACAAAGAATGTATTGGTCAGGGCGTTGCCAATACGGTTAATGGCTTTTTCGGGGGAATGGGTGGCTGCGCCATGATTGGCCAGAGCATGATTAACATTAACTCCGGTGGCCGTGGACGACTGTCAGGCATCACAGCGGCGTTAGTGTTGCTTGGCTTTATCCTGTTTGCAGCTCCATTTATTGAAATGATTCCATTAGCGGCTCTGGTCGGTGTAATGTTTGTGGTGGTAATCGGTACGTTTGAATGGGCATCTTTCCGCATTATCCGTGGCATCAATAAAGAAGATGCTTTCGTGCTGTTTCTGGTAACGGCAGTAACAGTCATCGCAGATTTGGCCATTGCCGTGGTCATTGGTGTCATTGTTTCCGCATTGGTTTTTGCCTGGAAACATGCCACCCATATCGCAGTAAAAACCCACACGGATAAAGATGGCTGGAAAGTTTATGAACTGGAAGGGCCATTATTCTTTGGTTCTGTGCAGCATTTCCGTGATCAGTTTGATGCGATCAATGACCCTCAGGACGTGGTGATAGATTTCAATAATTCACGTATTTGGGATTCATCCGGCGTTGATGCCATTGATGGTCTGGCAGACAAATACAAAGAACAGGGCAAAACCCTGCATATTCGTCATATCAGCGATGAGTGCCGCCAGTTGCTTACCAAAGCACAGGAATACGTTGAAATTAACGTAAATGAAGACCCCCGCTACAAAATCGCCAGCGATAAACTTGCCTAATCAGGGCACCAGATAGAGAAAAGGCCAGCATTTGCTGGCCTTTTTAATACCTTGAAGTAAAAGTAAGTAGTTACATACTTACACGCTTATATGGTCGATATTCTGGTTTCCAGAAGTTTTTCTCGATCGCCGCTTCAAGCTGTTCATCGGTCATTTCCAATGCTAAGCCTTGCTGCTGAGCAACTTTACCGACTTTAAACGCAATCGTTTTGCTCAGGCTAGCGACCTCGGTTAATGGAGGCAACAAACTACCTTGTCCAGCATTCGCCAAAGGAGAAGCATCAGCCAACGCCTCGCTCGCTGCCATCAACATTTCTTCACTGATCAGGCTGGCTTTGCTGGCCAATACCCCTAAACCAATACCCGGAAAGATATAGCTGTTATTACACTGAGCAATCGGAATAGACTTACCGTCGAATTCCACCGGTGCAAATGGGCTACCTGTCGCAATCACCACTTTACCTTCGGTCCATTCAATGACCTGCTCAGGTGTCGCTTCGACCTGGCGAATAGGGTTACTTAATGGGAAGATGATCGGCAGTTCGCAATGTTGTTTCATGGTGCGCACCACTTGCTCTGTAAACAGACCGGCCTGACCGGATACACCAATCAAAATCGTCGGCTTGGCGCAGTTGATAACATCCAGCAGTGAGGCGTATTCACCACTGTAGTTCCAGTCTGCGATATCGGCTTTTTTCTGCGCCAGCTTATCCTGGAAGTCACGCAAATCCGCCATACCTTCGGTAACAAGTCCGTATCGGTCGACCATGAAGACTTGCTTACGAGCCTGCTCATCGCTTAAGCCTTCAGCGCACATCTGACGGATAATTTGCTCGGCAATACCACAACCAGCCGAACCTGCACCTACAAAAGCAACACGCTGTTCAGACAATTTAGAGCCAGTGCTGCGACAGGCGGCCAGTAATGTTCCAACCGTAACCGCCGCGGTGCCCTGAATATCGTCGTTAAAACAGCAAACCTGATTACGATAACGGTTAAGCAGTGGCATTGCATTAGGCTGGGCGAAGTCCTCAAACTGGATCATCACACCTGGCCAGCGTTTCTTCGCCGACTGCATAAACATATCCAGGAATTCATCGTACTCATCCTGACCGATACGCTTATGACGCGCCCCCATGTACATAGGGTCATTCAACAGCTTTTCATTATTCGTGCCCACATCCAGCATCACTGGCAGAGTATAAGCAGGGCTGATGCCCCCGCAAGCGGTATACAAAGACAGCTTGCCGATAGGAATGCCCATGCCACCAATGCCCTGATCACCCAGGCCCAGAATACGCTCGCCATCGGTAACTACGATAACCTTCACTTTACGTTTAGTGGCGTTGCGAAGAATGTCATCCATCTGGTGACGATCTTCATAAGAAATAAACAAACCACGTGAACTGCGATAAATGTCTGAGAACTGCTCACACGCATCACCCACTGTTGGGGTATAAATGATGGGCATCATCTCTTCGATGTGGCGCTGAACCAATCGGTAAAACAGAGTCTCGTTAGTATCCTGAATAGAGCGCAGGTAAATGTGCTTGTTGATGGCTTCTGAAAAGCTGGAATATTGCATATAAGCACGTTCGACCTGCTCTTCGATTGTCTCATAACGAGGAGGTAACAATCCGGTCAGGTTAAAATCGCGGCGCTCTTGTTTGGTAAAGGCGCTGCTTTTATTCAGTAATGGGGTTTCTAATAAAGAGGGGCCTGAGTAGGGAATATATAAGGCGCTCTTCTTGTCGCTCTCGCTCATGAAAAATGGTTCCTGTGAATAGGGGTACAGCTACCCCATTATTCTAACGTGCATGGTCTGACCTTCTGGTCAGACATGCTAGAAAATATCTTCCGTAACAGGCTGATCACCGCTCTGTGATGAGAAGGGATCGATTACCTGATCTTGCTGAACATAAGACTGGGGTTCCGTTCCCTTAATAAAATACTCAAACATCGAACTGTAATCTGCTCGTTTGGTCAGTTTACCCGTCTCGATATCAATACGCGTAGTAATAATCCCCGGCGGCGTTGGCCACGGCATTTCCGGCGTATCAGCAAGCGCCACTTGCATAAAGCGAATCCAGGCAGGCTCAGCAGCTTTGGCACCGTCCTCGCCGCCAATCATCGCGTTACCAATCCAGTTATAACGGTCGGGATCTTTATTAATCAGATTTTGATTTGGTTCTGATTTACCTAAAGCACGGTTCATTTCGTCGAATCCAACCCAGGTAGTTGCAACCAAATTGCGGGTAAAGCCACTGAACCAGGTATCCCGCGAATCGTTAGTTGTCCCGGTTTTACCATGTAAATCATCTCGATGGAGAATATTACGCGCCCGCCAGCCCGTCCCCATCCAGTAGGTTTTCGCCTTCCAGTTACCATTTGAACGCACAGCCGTACGCATCATTTCGGAAACCAGGAACGCGTTTTGTGCAGAAATGACTCGTGGTGCCTGACGTTTATCGGCGTTATTTGCCTGTTCCGCATGTACACCAAATTCAGCCGCTAAGGCAGCCTCTAATTGTGCATTAGCATCATCCGAAGCATCATTCTCTGTAGCGGCATCGCAATCCATACAAGCGACAGGAGCATCTGAATGCCAGATTTCATCCCCATACTCATTTTCAATTCGATCAATAAAATGAGGTTCAATCAGATAGCCACCATTGGCTATGACTGCCATGGCCCGCGCCACCTCTAACGGTGTATGTGACCCTGAGCCCAAGGCCATGGTTTCATCACGTGGAATTTCATTAGGTTCAAAACCGAACTTACTAAGATGTTCAACCGCATTATCTATGCCCACCGCACGTAACAATCGAATCGACACCACGTTCTTCGACTTACCCAGTGCTACCCGCATTCTTATCGGACCATCATAAATTGCGGGCGAGTTTTCCGGACGCCATGCCGTGCCAGAGTGTTTGTCCCACTGATTGATTGGCGCATCGTTGATAATAGAAGCCAGTGTATAGCCTTGTTCAATTGCAGCAGAATAGATAAAGGGTTTGATGTTTGAACCCACCTGACGTTTGGCCTGCGTCGCGCGGTTAAACTGGCTTTGGTAGAAGCTATAGCCCCCGATGACGGCCTGTGCAGCCCCGTCATTCGGATTCAAGGCGATAAAAGCACCACTCACTTCAGGTAACTGAGACAATTGCCAGATATCCTGCTGATTTTTACGCATCCAAATCATGGCACCAGGTCTGAGAATATCTGCCGCGACCTTGGGCGCAGGGCCCTGACGTTCATCGTTTATCCAGCTTCTGGCCCAGTCCAGACCGTCCCAATCAATCACCTGATATTCACCCAGATGGTTAAACACAACGACCGAATTCTCATTTACCCGAGTAACTACCGCTGGCACGACTTCGCTGACAACCGTCACCTCGTGCATGGCCTCCAGCATTTGTTCTTCCGACCAGGACGGATCGTTTAGTGTGGTTGTAGCTAAATCCGGATCTGCATTTTCATCAACCGTTAATGGTTCCCATAACTGTTTAATTGGGCCTCGATAGCCATGTCTCTCATCATAGTCATAGAGGTTTTGATGCACCGCTTGCTGCGCGGCAGCCTGATAATAAGATGGTACAGTCGCATACACCTGATATCCGCCCGTTTCAGCTTCTTCTTTGCCATAGCGGTCAATCATCTGGTGATAGATTAAATCCGCCAGATAAGGGGCATCGAGCTCGATTTCAGCACCGTGCTTACTGGCAGTTACGGGCTCGGCTACCGCCTGATTGAATTCAGTTTTGGTGATATAGCCTTCATCTAACATGCGCAGTAATACCACTCGGCGACGTTCCTTAGATCTCTCTGGCCGACTGATAGGATTAAGAATTGAAGGCGCCTGCGGCAAACCGGCAATAGTTGCGATCTGGGCAAGATTCAATTCATTCAAAGACTTACCGTAATACACCTGCGCTGCAGCACCAAATCCAAATGCCCGATGTCCCAGTTCAACCTTATTCAGATAGAGTTCCAGGATTTCATCTTTGGTCAGAAGCTGTTCCATATGCCAGGCAATAAACACTTCTTTAATCTTACGGATATAGGTTTTATCTCGGCTTAAGAAAAAGCCACGCGCTAGCTGCATCGTCAGGGTACTTGCCCCCTGTCCCTTACGCCCTGTCAATATCAGATTAACCGCTGCACGCAATACACCAATTGGATCTACACCGGGATGCTCATAAAAACGGCTATCCTCAGTTGCCAGAATGGCATGGATAAGCTGAGGGGGAACCTGATCCAATGTCACAGGGATACGACGCTTCACGCCGAACTGAGAAATCAGTTTGCCGTCCTGGGTGTACACCTTCATGGGTGTTTGTAGCCGCACATCTTTTAATACGTCGACGCTGGGCAAATCAGGTTTGATATAAAAATAAATACCTGTTGTTGCCGCTGCACCTAGTACAAAAAGCGCTAAAAAGCTTATAAATAAGAACTTAAAATACTTCACAAATGCAATTATACCAGGGCAAATTTGTTGAAATGGCTTATATTTTATACCTATGTACCGTTATTAGAACCATCATACTCAAATTTTTCGGTAATAATAAATTGAGTGTAAAACGTTCTATGGTCCGGATGTCGTTGTGCTGAAAAAATTATTGTCAAAAAAAGTACCACAAATGATTGGCCTGGATATCGGTTCCCGAGCCATAAAAGCCGTACTATTAAATTTAACTGGTGAGCAGTATAAAGTTCAGGCCTTCGCATGTGAACCCATAATCGGGAACGCATTTGCTGACCGGGAAATCAAAGACTTTGACGCGGTCAGTAATGCCCTGCGCAAAGTGAAAATGGCCCTGAAGGTTCGCGGCAAAGATGTCGTTATCGCAGTGTCTGGCTCGTCTGTATTGACCAAGGTGGTATATATGGACCCGGATCAAAGCGATTATGAACTTGAGCAGCAAATTGAAATTGAAGCCGACAGCCTTATCCCCCACCCGCTTGAAGATGTCTATCTCGATTTTGAAGAGCTAGGCCCAAGCAAATCCCATGAAGGTAAAGTGGAAGTACTGCTAAGCGCAGCCCACAAAGATATCATCGACCAACGCATTACGCTTATTCGCGAGCTTGAATTCGAACCTAAGATTATGGATATCGAAAATTACGCCCTAGCGAATGCGGCAATCGCCCTTATTCCTGAAGCGCAGGAAAATAAGGTGATGTGTGTGAATGTTGGCGCCAATCAATTACAGGTTGTGGTTGTTCACCAGGATAAAGTGATATATCAGAAAGAACACATGTTTGGCGTAGATTCCTTAATCCAGGATTTATGTATCGTTCTGGGACAAGATCGCACGGAAACCGAGCAACAACTATTAAAGGGTACCTTGCCTGCCACATGGCGTGAGAACAACTACCCAATCTTTTTAGCCAATTTACAGCAGCACCTTTCTCGCGCGATTCAAATGTATGTCAGCTCAACCCATCAGGAGCGCCCTGGCAGCGTATATCTTGCAGGCGGCGCGGCGAATATCCCGGGCATTGCAAAAGATCTTGAATCTGAACTGGCTATGCCGATACAGGTATTTAACCCTTTTGCAAACTTCCTGGTTGATGAAAAAGTGGATGCTAAACAATTAGATGCAAGTGCTCCTCAACTAGCAATTGCAACGGGCCTGGCTTTACGGAGCAATTCTCCATGGCACATATAAACTTACTGCCCTGGCGTGAAGCCCAGCGTGCTCAACAGAAAAAGCAATACATCCTGACGCTGGTAATGGTGGTGTTGGTGATGTTAGCGATAAACTGGCTAGTCGCATCATTTATTAATCAGTTAATCACTAATCAAACGCAACGTAACCAGTTTTTAGAAGGGCAAATCGCCATACTTGATGGTGAAATCAGCAAGATTCGCGACATTAAAGACAGCAAGAAAGCTGTTGAACAGCGTATGGGCCTCATTGAACAATTGCAGGCAAGTCGCAATGCTGCGCCGCACATTATGGATGAATTAGCCAAAATTCTGCCGCCAGGTGTCTCCTTTCAAACCATGACCCGTTCAGGTAATCGCATTGAAATTTTAGGCGTTAGCGAATCAAATAATCGTTTATCAGAATTTATGCGTCGACTTGAACAATCGAAAGTCTTTACAAATGGGGTTTTGTCGTCGATTACTGCCGACGAAAAACGCACTGAATCCCTGAGTGATTTCAAACTGACATTTAATGTAAGTCAGGCAATTGCTCCGGAAGTTGTAGATCGCCTGCCGGAGGCGAAGAAATGAAATTTGATGTCAATAAACTCAAAGAACTCAATGAACTCGATTTTGAACAAATCGCCATCTGGCCATTTGAAGTTAAAGTGTTTGTTGGAGCATTTGTCGCTGTTTTCGCTGCGATTGGTGGTTACTACGGCTTAGTCAGCAGTAAACTGCCAATGCTCAGTAACGTAGAGTCCAAAGAAGCTGAATTAAAACAAAATTATCGTGCAAAGTACGGCATTGCAGTCAATCTAGAAGCCTATCAAAAGCAACTGGATGAAATTCAGGAAGACTTTTCATCTATGCTGAAGTCGCTGCCGACCCGCAATGAAACGCCTGGGTTATTAGATGATATTACCTTTGTAGGCACATCCGCAGGACTGACCTTTAAGTTACTGAACTGGCAAAAAGAAGTGCCAAAGGAATTCTATACAGAACTTCCCATTGAAATTCAGGTACAAGGCGACTACCACGAATTTGGACAATTTATGTCAGATATCGCCAGCCTGCCACGTATCGTAACCGTGCATGATTTCGATATAGCCAGTAAGTCAGGCCAGGCACTGACATTAACCCTGCGTGCGAAAACCTACCGCACCGCATCAACAGGAGATAGCCAATGAAAAAGCCGCTTCTCCTTTCATTCGTTCCTGTATGGCTGTTAATGGGTTGCGATACGCAAATGGATGACTTAACAGCATTTGTGGTCGAAGTGAAAAGCTCCACCGCGGTGAGCGTTGAACCTTATCCGAAGTTTAAAAGCGTGCCGGCATTTGAATATTCGTCTTCTCAACTGCGCAGCCCTTTTGAACGGCCAAAAAGCCAGGTGATGCTAGAGCCAATTAAAACTCAGGCAAAAAACTGTCTGCAACCAGACACATCAAAACCCAAGCAAATGCTTGAGAAATATGGAACCGATTCATTAACCCTGAGTGGTACCTTTACCAGTCAGGGACGCAAATGGGCGTTGATTACTGCCAATGATGGTAGCCTGCATAAAGCCACCGTAGGTAGCCGTATAGGCTTGTTTTTTGGTGAAATTATCAACATAGAGAATCAATCTGTTACCTTTACCGAAATGCTGCCTGATGGCGCAGGATGCTGGCAAAAAAAACAGGCAAGGCTCAGCATGACCAAATCGGCAGGAGAAATGTAAATGTCTGAACGTTATATTTTTAATAAAAAGCTCAATCGCTCTAACAAGCTGCCGTATCTGCTGCTGGGATTACTCATCTCTGTTGGCGCGATGGCGTCTTTTCAGGCTGCCAGTCAGGTGAATGATACGGTATTGGTTGATCCGGCAGAGAGTCAGAAATTCCATTACCGTTCGCAATTGCAAGGTATTGATTTTCATCGTTTGGAAACTGGGGGTGCAGAAATCAGCATCACCTTTAACAACGGCGATTATCAGCTTCAGCTAGCTAAGCAGGACGGTAAACTAGTACTTACTCTTCCGGAGGTTGAACTGGGTGCAGACCAGCTCTACACACTGGAGCTGACCGATTTTGCGACCCCAGTACTGAATCTTGAAACCTTCCAGGATGACCAGGCCAGCCACATTGAATTTAATCTGAATACGGATGTGACCTTTACACATCAGCGCCAGGATAACGTACTGGTAATTAATGTTGATGAAGCACTGGTAGCCGAAGTGGCTGAAGAAGCGCCGGAAGAGGTATCCCCGTTTACAGGCGAACCCATTTCTTTAGATTTTCAGGATGTACCTGTACGTCAGGTATTACAAATTATTGCTCAGGTAAATGGCTTCAACCTGGTAACTACCGATACCGTTAGCGGCAACATTACTATCAATTTATCAGGTGTTCCATGGGATCAGGCGCTAGCCATGATTTTAAAAATCAAAGGCTTAGACAAACGTATGGAAGGCAACATTATGTTAGTTGCCCCTTCAAGCGAACTCACTGCCCGCGAAACGCAGGAATTACAGTCTCAGCAACAAGTTGCTGAACTGGCACCACTGATGTCGGCAAACATCCAAATTAACTATGCCAAGGCGGCGGATATGGCGACCATATTGAAAACCTCGGATGCCAGCATCTTAAGTTCGCGCGGCTCAGTCACAGTAGATGAACGTACCAATACGCTGTTGATAAAAGATACCGAAGTATCTATCAATGAAGCAAAATCCCTTATCAAAGCGTTGGATATTCCAATTAAGCAGGTGCTGATTGAATCTCGTATGGTAACGGTGCGCGATAACATAGATGAACAATTCGGCGTACGTTGGGGATTCAGCGGCAGCCAGAATGACACATCCGTATCGGGCACACTTGAGGGTGCGGATAGTGTTGCAAGTGGTGTAGTGCCTGATTTATCTGACCGTCTAAACGTTAACCTTCCTGTTTCCAGCGCTGCCGGGAGTATTGGTCTGCAAGTCGCCAAACTTGCCAACGGCACTATCCTGGATTTAGAACTTTCGGCGCTTGAATCCGAAAATAAAGGTGAAGTTATCGCGAGTCCACGCATTACTGTTGCAAACCAACACGAAGCTTACATCGAACAAGGGACAGAAATTCCTTACGTACAGGCAACGTCAAGCGGAGCGACATCTGTTGAATTTAAGAAGGCGGTACTTAGCCTGAAAGTGGTACCACATATTACGCCTGACAACCGCATTATCCTGGATTTGACCGTTACTCAGGATACTCGTGGTGAAACAGTTTCTACATCAACCGGTGATGCTGTTTCTATTGATACTCAGGAAATTAGTACTCAGGTATTAGTAGAAAATGGTGAAACCATCGTTCTGGGTGGAATCTTCCAGCAAACCTCTACCAAAGACGTCAGTAAGGTGCCATTACTCGGTGATTTACCCGGAATTGGCTTCCTGTTCCGTAATAGTGTCAGCGTAAATGAAAAACGAGAGCTTTTAATCTTCGTTACCCCTAAAATTCTGACCGATAAGTTTTAATAACAAATTCAGGGCTTTAACCCTTCTGGTTAAAGCCCGCTATACTAGTCCGTTAGACGTTTGCCCAAATCCAGCATCTCTGGGCGATCAGTGCTTGCAAATCACGCTTTAGACCTGAGATAATCCCGCCCTCGAAATTTTTACGAGGTCTGGTTAATCCGTTGAAAGGGTAGCCGCAAGCACGTTATCTACCCCGTTAATTGAACAAAAGTTGTGATATAAGCAAAAATGGCTGAAAAACGTAATATCTTTCTTGTTGGCCCTATGGGGGCAGGCAAAAGCACTATCGGCAGACATCTCGCAGACGAACTTCACCTAGAATTTTATGACTCGGATCACGAAATTGAAAAACGTACTGGTGCCGACATCGCTTGGATTTTTGATTTAGAAGGTGAAGAAGGTTTCCGTAAACGCGAGGAAACTGTAATTAACGATCTGACCGATAAGCAAGGCATAGTCCTGGCAACCGGCGGCGGTTCTATTATCAATAAAGCCGTACGTAACCGCTTGTCTGCTCGTGGCATCGTGATTTATCTGCAAACGACTATCGAAAAGCAGGTTGCACGTACACAACGAGACAAACGTCGTCCGTTGTTACAAAAAGATGATCCTGAACAAGTACTAAAGGATTTGGCTGACATGCGTAATCCGCTTTATGAAGAAGTGGCTGACTATGTCGTCACGACCGACGACCAAAGCGCTCGTGCAGTAGCCAATCAGATCATCGAAAAAATCGGACTTTAATTCTCGCATTATCAGGAGGACTGCGCTCATGACAACATTGACTGTAGAGTTGGGGGAGCGCAGTTACCCCATTACAATCCAGGCTAACGCCCTTGCCCACAGCACTTTGCTGGCCTCAGCGGTAAAAGGTAAAAAAGCCATAATTATTACCAATGACACCATCGCCCCGCTCTACCTTGAAACCATTATCAAGGCATTGGGAGATAAAGACGTGTCACACTTTATCCTGCCCGATGGCGAACAGCATAAGAACCTGGCTAGCTTCGAAAAGGTAATCAGCTATTTGCTCGAAATGCAGGCTGCTCGCGATACCACCTTAATTGCATTGGGTGGGGGCGTAGTTGGTGATTTAACCGGATTTGTAGCCGCCAGTTTCCAGCGTGGCATGCCCTTTATCCAGATTCCGACGACATTGCTGTCTCAGGTCGACTCGTCTGTTGGTGGTAAAACGGCGGTCAATCACCCTCTTGGGAAAAACATGATTGGCGCCTTTTATCAGCCTAAAGCCGTGTTGATTGACACCACCACGCTCGAAACCCTGCCGCCGCGAGAATTTAGTGCTGGCATGGCCGAAGTGATCAAGTACGGCATTATTTATGATGCTGACTTTTTCCAGTGGTTAGAAGGCAATGTGGCCGCGTTAAAAGCGAAGCAACCAGAAGCATTGGCTTACGCGATTGAACGATGCTGCCAGATTAAAGCAGATGTTGTGGCTCAGGATGAGACTGAGTCGGGCCTACGGGCAATATTGAATCTGGGACACACGTTTGGTCACGCTATAGAAGCAGAGCAAGGCTACGGTAACTGGTTGCATGGAGAAGCCGTTTCGGCGGGCATGGTAATTGCTTCGTTAGTTGCAGAACAGAAACAATGGCAAAGTGCGTCAGAAGTTCGTCGCGTTATCGACCTACTAGCCGCGTTTGATTTACCCGTGAAAGCGCCAGAGGACATGAATTACGATACGTTCATGCGCCATATGCGCCACGATAAAAAGGTCAAATCAGGTAAAATCCGTTTTGTACTGCCTCAAGGCATTGGTAAAGCAGTAGTCACGGATAACGTAGAGGATGCTTTGCTGGAGGCAATTTTAACTCCCTAACTTGAGAGCAGAATGGTGGCACTGTCTGAATTGCATAGTCGCTTAGAACACTTAGTCAGCTATTCTTCACAGCTGCTATTTGTCAGCAGTGACACCATTGATCAACAAGTCGCCACCGTCGAAGGTTTCCTTAGCCAACAAAATGACGGTACCGAAATCGCCTATTTTTCTGCAAATGAAAGTTTTCAGGCCCCTGATTATCGCCAGCAGCTTTGTCGCCAGTTGGGTGCCAATGGTCATCAATTTCATCGGCCGTTAAATGAATTATTGTCCCATCTGAATTTCCACGAAGGGCCTGTAATTATCTGCATCTGCCGCGCAGAACATCTGCCCAGACAAATCCTGCAAGAACTATGGGAATTGGTTCTACAAAGTCGCTTTGCGCGAAATCGTCAGCATCTAAACGTCCTGCTGTTCGGCAAAACCTGGTGGGCGAAACAGGCTAAAAGCTGGTTGCCGGCAAACAGCAAAGAAAAGCCATTAATTATCCGCAGTGAGTCTTTTGCACAAGAGCAAAGCGGCAGCGAATTAGATGCGTTTATTAAAGCCAGGCGCGAACAGTTTCAACGTCACATCGAACAACGTCATGCCGCTCAGCAACCCGAGGTTAGCAAACCAAAGGTTGTCGGACTTTGGTGGTTCCGACTCGTGCTATTTTGCATATTTGTTGGCGTATTTGCCGGTATCCTCTCATGGCAATACGGCGGTATCGGTAAGCTAGTAGATGTACTTTCAGCACCAACAGAGCCCTCTGAAACAACATCGGGTGCAACAGATACGCAGACACAAAAGGTTGATAACACAACTGAAAATCCAAGTGTTGTTGAGACAATCGAAGCGGCTGATGCTTCGCCTCAGGCAGACGATACCAGTTCCGATACAAGTCGCACAGTAACCACCTGGTCCGATGCGGTCAAAAAACTCGAAGCAAGCCCATCGCCATTAACGCCCAGCGTTTCGCCCTCATCTGCAGAAAGCAGTGCTGACACTCAGATACCTGAATCTCTGGAGCACTCAAACAGTATCGACAACGCCACAATGACTTCACCTGCAACTCAGGCAGCGTCGACTAGGATCGCTGATACAGCAAGTAAAGTCAGCCAAAATGATGACTATAAAATTGCCAATACTGGCAGTGAAATTAATACGACTGCGCCGTCACTCATTGAAGTAGAACCAACCGAACAAGATTACCCAGTAGAAGATATTGTCAATGAGGCACAGGTACTCGCATTACAGGCAAAAGAAAATGGCCGCAGTTACTTGTTTGACGAAGCCACACTGTTGGAATTCCCGCCGACTACGCAGTTTATTCAATTAATGGCGACTGCCAGCGAACAAGTACTGGCTGATTACATTTTCGATAACCAACTGGCCGATAAAGTTTGGGTGTACGCATCCAAACGAAACGAAAAAGACTGGTATGTTGCTCTGTATAAAAAAGCCTATGCCAATGTGGATGAGGCTGAGGGTGCTCTTAACTTTTTGCCTCAGGTAATGCTTAGCGAATCACCATTTATTAAGCCGGCGGACAAAGTTCATGCGGAGATTAGCAAAATCTTCGCCAAGGACTGATCCGCACATTGTCGTTTGCGTCAATGCCCGATACAATCTCAGTTTCCTGCGGTCCAAGCCTGTATTAATTTTAAAAAGATGAAGAACAATAAGAAACGCGCCTTTTTGAAATGGGCAGGCGGTAAATACACTCTGGTTGAGCAAATCCGAAGTTTATTACCAGAGGGACATACTCTGGTTGAGCCATTTGTCGGCGCAGGTTCGGTGTTCCTGAACACTGATTTTAAGCATTACCTGCTCAATGACATCAATCCTGACCTGATTAATCTGTACCGAATTCTGCAACAAAAGCCTGATACTTATATACAGGATGCTGAACGCTATTTTTGTGCCGCGAATAACAATCCCGATGCGTATTACGCGCTGCGCGCAGAGTTTAACGCCAGTAAAGATCCTTATCTGCGGTCATTGTTATTTTTATATATGAACCGCTACGGATATAACGGCCTGTGTCGCTATAATCTGTCTGGTATCTTTAATGTGCCATTTGGTCGTTATAAAGCGCCCTATTTTCCCAAAGCGGAACTCTTATTCTTTGCTGAAAAAGCACAAAATGCCACGTTTACCTGTCAGCCATTTACCCAAATCTTTCCCATGGTATCGGCAGGCTCAGTTATTTACTGCGATCCACCGTATGCGCCTATTAGCCAAACGGCGCGCTTTACCAGTTACGCCAGCAATGGTTTTAACCTTGAGGACCAGCGTATCCTGGCTGACGTCGCGGCAGATACAGCCGTCAAACGTAAAATTCCTGTACTGATCAGTAACCACGATACCGATTTCACACGTGAGATTTACTCAGGTGCGAATATTAGTAATCTTCAGGTAAACCGTTTTATCAGCCAGAAAGGCTCCGGCAGAAAGAAAGTGGCAGAACTTATGGCACTTTACCAACCTGCCAAAAAGCAGACTAACCTATCACCCAATGCACCACGAGCATCAGCAGTAAAATAAAGCCCAGCACAAATAGTCCCCCGAGCACGATAAAAGGTACAGGGCTGTTCATCTGAAAATCATGCTGATAATTTTTGTTAGATTGGACACCAAATGCAGCCGCTAACACACTGAGTAACGTGCGCCAGCCAGTCTGCTTGGAAATAGATTTCATCTTGGCGTGACAGTAGCCGAATGTTGACTATCAGGATCGCGCGAGAGTAGCTCAAGTAAATCCAGATAATGAAACTGGTACGAACTTCCCCCAGCAAGCCAACTTACCCAACTTACTTGCTGTTCTTTTGCAAGTTCACAGCCAGACGTGTGTTGGCTGTCATTACTCTCTTCAACGTCCATCACTGACGCATAGCATACGGGCATATTGGCACTAACAAGCGTATCGTTATCCGAGTCAGATAAAACACAGTAACCGCCCAACGTAGTCGCGATGACTGCAGCAAATAATCCCTTTTGTTGCATCTTCACTATGACATTCTCCTGTTTCAGGTTGAATCAGGATTATATCAGTGGTGAAACTTTAGACAACCTGCGCCCATCGCAGAAATTGTCAACTTAACCGTACGGTAAAGAAAAAGGCGCCGTTGGCGCCTTTTTCTGCTAGCTACTCAAAATTGTCTAAGCGATGCTTAGAAGCTGGCGCTCCAGCTAACTGCAAACTTCAGGTCATCGTCTGTCATATCTGCAGCATCAGTTGCTTTAGAAATAGTCAGAACAAAGTCACCTTTGCTGATATCAGCCTGGAAGTGCGTGTAATCATCGTCATAGCCCTTTGAATCAAACGCATAGTGACCAACAGTCAGGTCCAGACCAAAGTCATTTGGCAGTGCAAAGCTATAGCCAGCACTTACGTAGATATCACCAGTACCAAATGGGTCGTCGTCAGCGATATCACTGTTCACTGTGTAAGCGATACCAAAGGACAGGTCACCGTAAGAACCATTGAAATACAGCTCACCAAAGTTTGAATCTTCATATTCATCCTCTGGATACAGGTAGTATACATAGCCAACGTCGTAACCGAAGTCACCAGACTCGCCACTGTAACCCAAATACAGATCGTTCTCAGTACCTGCTGAACCCCAGTCTACTGAGCCAATCCAGGTACCGACATAGAAACCGCTTTCATCAGAGTAATCGATACCACCTGAGATAGATGGACCATCAGAGCTCTGAGTCACACCACGCCACAAATAGTTGCTGGTTACACCGAAATTGGCGCTCACTTCTGCTGCGGCAAATTGGCTAAAAGAAGAGGCTGCCAAAACAGCTGCTGCAATAGAGGCGACTTTCAATTTTCTCATACGTTTTCTCCAGTTGGAATTTTGTGCCTTCAAAAGAGTTTTCTTCATTGTTGTTTTTCTTCCGCCTTGATGAGCGGTATTTTTATTCTCCACATCACTAAGGCAAAAGCGGTGCCTACTGCACCAATATTTTTAACACTGTAAAAAATCAGCTTAATTTATTGTTTATTAAGCACTTTCACCCACTCCCTTGGTTAACCCTGTTAAGCATAATGTAGCCGATAGAATAAAAAATGCACCATCTGTGTGCAAATTCACCAAAAAAGCACATTCCTAGATGCTTTCTCCATCACGGCAATTTAGGTAAAGTAAGCCTTTCTTTTTCGGGGAGTATTTTGATGGCGGATTATTTGATTGCCCCTTCAATTCTGTCAGCCGACTTTGCCAGGCTGGGAGAAGAAGTTGATAAGGTGTTAGCGGCGGGTGCAGATGTCATTCACTTCGATGTAATGGACAATCACTATGTGCCTAATCTGACATTTGGCCCCATGATTTGTCAGTCGTTGCGCCAGTATGGTGTCACTGCTGATATTGATGTGCATTTGATGGTAAAACCCGTCGACGCCATGATTGAGGCCTTTGCAGCAGCGGGGGCAACCTATATCAGTTTTCACCCGGAAGCCTCTGAGCATGTGGACCGCAGTATTCAATTGATTAAATCGGCTGGCTGTAAGGCGGGTTTGGTATTTAATCCTGCTACGCCTCTGCATCACCTTGATTACACCCTTGAACAACTCGATCACGTATTACTAATGTCGGTGAACCCTGGTTTTGGTGGACAGTCATTTATCCCTGCAACACTGGATAAACTGCGCCAGGTAAAACAGCGAATTCAGGCAACGGGCAAGAATATCCGTCTTGAAATTGACGGAGGCGTAAAAGTCGATAATATTCGCGCCATTGCCGAAGCCGGCGCCGATATGTTCGTGGCAGGTTCAGCTATATTCGGTCAACCCGACTATAAGGCTGTTGTTGACGCCATGCGCCATGAACTCAGTCTCGCATCACGAGATTAATTTAGATAACTAAAGAAGCAAATTATGAGCAAACAAATCGTACTTAGTGGCTGCCAGCCATCCGGACAACTCACTATTGGTAACTATATGGGCGCGATCCGTCAGTGGGTGGCTATGCAGGACGATTATCAGTGCTTATATATGCTGGCAGACCTGCATGCGATTACGGTGCGTCAGGATCCGGCTAAATTGCGCGAAGCTTGCTTGGATGGCCTTGCTCTGTATGTGGCCTGTGGAATTGACCCAGAGAAAAGCACTATATTTATGCAATCTCAGGTACCTGAGCATGCCCAGCTGGGTTGGATCATGAACTGTTACACCCAAATGGGTGAACTGAGCCGTATGACGCAGTTCAAAGATAAATCCGCTAAAAATGAAACCAATATCAATGCAGGATTATTTAGCTACCCGGCACTGCAAGCCGCAGATATTCTGCTGTATCAGGCACATCAGGTGCCCGTAGGAGAAGATCAAAAGCAACACTTAGAGCTGACGCGCGATGTTGCTACTCGCTTTAATAACCTCTACGGCGATGTGTTTACGCTGCCAGAAGCGTACATTCCAAAGGTGGGTGCGCGCTTTATGAGTCTGCAGGATCCAACCAAGAAGATGTCCAAGTCTGATGAAAACCCAAATAACTTTGTAGGTTTACTGGAAGACCCGAAAAAAATCGCCAAGAAAATCAAACGTGCAGTGACCGATTCTGACGAGCAAGCTCGCATTTACTTTGATCCTGCAGAAAAGGCGGGAGTATCAAACCTGCTAAGTCTGCTGTCTTGCGCTACAGGTCGCAGTATCGACGATCTTGTCCCTGAATATGAAGACAAGATGTACGGTCATCTGAAAGGCGATGTGGCCGATGCAGTTGTCGCTCTGCTAGAACCCATCCAGCAGAAATACCACGCATTGCGTAGCGATCAGGCAGAATTAAACCGCTTAATGAAAATCGGGGCAGACAAAGCCAGCGAGCGCGCCGCACCTACTCTGGCAAAAGCGTTTGAGGCCGTCGGTTTTATCGCTAAGCCTTAATCGCGTTTAAGCCCCTAAAAAATAGGACGAGCTGTTGACCTGACAGCTCGTTTTATCACCACTCCGGCTTGCAGCCTCAAAACTTTCTCAAATACAATTACCTCTGCACATTCTCAGGGCATCGCCCATGTACTCAGCGACAGAGCACAACACCATGTTTTTTAAAAATACGCTTGTCAGATTCAGTCTGTTAGCACCTTGCTTTTCCCTTTTAGCACAGCCGGCAAATGCCGATGATGGCACCGAAAACATCCTGATTCAGGGACGTAAAATCAACACGTTGGGCAGTGAAATCAGCGCCTCAGAAGGTATCGTTGGCGATCAGGAAATCCGTACCCGACCTATGCTGCGAGTAGGTGAATTACTTGAATTCGTCCCAGGTATGGTGGTCACCCAGCACAGTGGTTCGGGCAAAGCCAATCAGTATTTTCTACGTGGCTTTAACCTGGATCATGGCACAGATTTCAACACCTCCATCGATGGCATGCCCATCAATATGCGTACCCATGGTCACGGCCAGGGCTATACCGACCTAAATTTTCTGATCCCGGAACTGGTGAAAAGCATTCGCTATCGTAAAGGTAACTATTATGCCGAAGTGGGTGATTTTTCCGCCGCAGGAGCGGCACAGTTCGATTTAAAAAACAGTCTGCAACACAACGAGGCCAACATCACCGCCGGAGATGATAATTACCTGCGTACTGCGTTGAATGCGAATGTATTTTTACCCAAAGGCTCTCTGGTCGTTGGGGCAGAATATCAGCAATATGATGGCCCCTGGAGTGATGTTGCCGAAGATGTTGGCAAGAAGAACCTAATTGCCCGTTATTCCCTGCCATTAGCCAGAAGCGATTTTCACCTCACCTTTATGGCCTACGACAACCAATGGCGCTCTGCAGACCAAATTCCGACCAGAGCCGTATCAGAGGGATTGATAGACCGCTATGGATCACTCGATACCGATTTAGGGGGGAGTGCCAGCCGTTACAGTCTGTCTATGAACTGGGAAACCGAAAATTGGCATTGGAATGCCTATGCGGTCGATAACCGCATGGATCTGTATTCCAATTTTACCTACTTCCTTGATGATCCCATCAATGGTGACGAATTTAATCAAAAAGACCAACGCCATCAGTATGGCAGCAAGTGGGTGTACAACAACACCGCATTACTTGGCACACTGCCTGTTGATTGGGAAAGCGGGATTGAGTGGCGCCGCGACGATATTGGCAAAGTGGGCCTGTATCACACAGCCGAACGCGTTCGTTTGAGTACAGTTCGCGAAGATCAGGTGATGGAAGACTCTCTTGGTCTGTTCTATCAGGCAACGCTGGCCTTTACCGAACAATTTCACCTGACCACAGGATTGAGATACGACCATTTGTGGGCGGATGTCGACAGCAACTTAACTGCCAATAGTGGTAATGCAAACGATGGCTTATTTAGCCTCAAAGCAAACCTTAGCTATCAACATACCGATGATCTGGCCTTTTATGCCAGTTATGGGCAAGGCTACCACTCCAATGATGTACGCGGGGCGACTATTAGTGTCGACCCAGCCAGTGGAGAGAACGTTAGCCCGGTAGATCTTCTGGTTCGCTCTGAGGGTGGCGAGTTGGGCTTTCGCTACTTTTTGGCAGATACCCTCAACCTCTCAGCATCATTATGGTTACTGGATTTAGACTCTGAACTGTTATTTGTAGGTGATGCCGGTAATACCGAAGCCAGTCGTCCTTCTCGTCGCTACGGTGCAGAGGTGGCAGCGTATTTCTGGTTTGGCAATGACTGGCGTTTTGACAGCGAGTTAGCCTGGACCCATTCCCGCTTCACCGACAAAGTGGCTGATGAAGGTCAATACATCGATGGCGCATTGCCGATGGTAGCCAGCTTGGGATTAAATTACCGGGCTAATCAGATGGGCTGGCAGGGCGCGCTGCGGCTGCGTCATTTCGGCAAACGCGCACTGGAAAGCTACAACCAGGTACAGGCCCAAAGCAGTACCGTGGTAAACGCCAATGCCCTGTATCAGTGGCAGCACCTGCAGATTGGACTTGAGATACTGAATCTGCTCGACAGCAATGATCACGATATCGACTATTACTATACATCGCGTTTATCTGGTGAGCCTGACGAAGGCAAAGACGATCTGCATTACCATCCTTTGGTCCCCAGAAGCTTCAGGGTGACCCTCAATTATCAGTTCTAATCCAGAGCAGCGCCCGATCAGTTCGGGCGTTTTAATTTGTCCCTAATCTTACACGTTCGTATCTATGCTCAGACCAGCAAAAACCCGTTATGATATTTAAGGTTATTACTGGTAAACTCGCCCCGCCCTGCGCCAATTGCCGTGTGGGGCTAAGTGTTTGCTTTAGAATGGAATGTGACAGTGCTGCTGTTAATCGATAACTACGATTCATTTACTCATAATCTGGCCCGCTACTTCACCGAACTAGGGCAACAGGTACAGGTCGTGCGCAATGACCATATTGACTGTCAGCAAATACAGCAATTGGCCCCCGACTATCTGGTGATTTCCCCTGGACCCAAAACACCGGACGACGCAGGTGTCAGTCTCAAGGCCATTGAGACATTTGCCGGTAAAATCCCAATATTAGGGGTATGCCTGGGCCATCAGGCCATTGGTCAAATCTTCGGGGCAAGCGTAATCAGAGCAGCGCAAATCAAACACGGCAAAACCTCTCAGGTATTTCATAACGGTACGCCTCTATTTAACGGTATTAGTAATCCTTTTGAGGCTACGCGCTATCACTCTCTCATTCTGGAAAATGCGTCTCTGCCAGCTGAGCTGAACGTGCTTGCCTGGACGGAAGAATTTCATCATCCTGAAATCATGGCAATTGGCCACGAATCTTTGCCAGTCTGGGGAGTGCAGTATCATCCTGAATCGCTCCTGACCCCGAGCGGCCATCAATTGCTGCAAAATTTCCTCAATCTTGGGAAAAATGTGCCGTTATCTTAGGTCCGACTTGTCACTGCGGTATAAAAACTGCTGTAATTAAAAAGTACAATAAATTCACCTAACTATAATCAAGATAATTCATGAACTCGCCTGACAATTTTTACCAACAAATCGACCACAGATTCAATTTGCTTTGCTTATCCAATGTGATCGCTAAGCAAAATGAAGGGATGGAGATTGAAGGTCTGGTGAGTTTTGAACAAGCCGAACAGGCAAATGCCCGCCGTGAACTTTTGCGCATTGAAAAGCTGGCCAACCGCGATAAAGAACTCAATCAAAAATCTGAACAGCACTTTGTGAATGGCATCGCCGATTTGGTGCATCAGGAAATCGGCCGCCGATTAGCGCCCCAAATGCAAGATGCAGAGGCCCTTTATTCAAAGGTGCTGCAACTTCACGAGAGCCTGCCAGATTTACTGGATGTGATGGCGGTCAAAGCCACCTCAGTATCTCGTATCGAACCAATTGCCGCCAATATTCCCTGGGCGTTCGATGATTTAATTAAAATGGTAAATCAGCCTAAATATCGACGCACCGATGCCAAAGGCCGGGTAGTTAACATCGAAACGCTGCGGATGGCATTAAATTATCTGGGTGTAGACAACCTGCGTATCGTCATCCCATCGCTGGTGTTACGCCGTGCTATTCCGAAGATCACTGACCCGTTCCCAGAAAACAAATTACGCTTATGGGAATTGGGATTAAGCCAGGCCATCAGTGCCAAAGTCTTAGCCAGCCATCATGATATTAGCAGTTATCAGGCCTTTACGCTTGGCACCCTGATGACCCTGGGTAAAGTGGCTTTGACCAGGCTGTATTTACGCGAATTTGAAACCGTCCAGCAAGACTCTCTGCGCGAAGCGCAACGTGATCGAAAACGCGATGAACATGACGCACTGTTTAAAGTGACGCCCAGAGCAGAATTCCTGGTCGATCTGTATCATAAACATGGGCATAAAATTGTCGCCCTGTTAATTCAACGCATGGATATGCGCCGGGTATTCATTGGCCAAGCCATGGAAGAAATCGCTAATAATGTGCCACTCCAGGATATGTCGCCAATGGCGCTGACCTGTGTGCAGGCTGAAGCTTATTCAAAGTACCGCCTGTTGCATAGCCACGGCATGGTGACACTAGATGAAGCTAAACTGTGGTTACGCCAGTTTCAATTTCCCCCCGGTGCAATCGCTGAGTTGCAAAAAACCAACCTTCGCAACCTGAATCTGAGCATGCCTTAGACGAAAATTTCGTCTATCTGGCAGAAATTTAACAAACTTTTTTCATCATAAACATGCACGGGTAATAAATGACCACATGGGCAAGCATGGCCCATAACGCGCCCCCCCTTTTGCTTTGATGGAAATTTTCTCCTCATTCATAGTTATGCAGTTTCTATGAAATATTAGCCAAAACCCTTGCAACACAAGGTGTTCCGGCACGCCTTGCTAAAGACAAGCCGCATTTTATCTGAAATAATAGTTGCTACTTTTTCCGCCGTTTTGGCGCACATTACCAGCTATAGAGGTAGCGAATATGCAAGTCACTCGCGAATTGTTTAATGATGTTATGGTTCCAAACTACAGCCCAGCCAGCTTTATTCCTGTGCGTGGCCAGGGTTCACGTGTGTGGGATCAGCAAAACAATGAGTACATTGACCTGGCAGGTGGTATTGCCGTAAACGTGCTTGGCCATTGCCATCCTGAGCTGGTAAAGGCATTGCAGGAACAAAGCGAAAAGCTTTGGCACCTGAGCAACGTATACACTAACGAACCAGCCCTGCGTTTAGCTAAAAAGCTTACCGATGCCACGTTCGCTGAGAAAGCCTATTTCTGTAACTCGGGTGCAGAAGCCAACGAAGCCGCTCTTAAGCTGGCACGTCGTTATGCACTGGAGCACTTTGGTGCTGAAAAAGATCAAATCATCGCCTTTAATCAGGGTTTCCATGGTCGTACTTTCTTTACCGTAACTGTGGGTGGTCAGGCGGCATATTCTGATGGTTTTGGTCCAAAGCCTGCAGGGGTAGATCACATTGATTATAACGATCTGGCTGCGCTGGAAGCACTGATTTCGGATAAAACCTGTGCCGTAATGATGGAGCCTCTGCAAGGCGAAGGCGGTATCATCAGCCCTGAAGCTGAATTCGTAAAAGGTGTACGTGCTCTGTGTGATAAACACAACGCCCTGCTGATTTTCGACGAAGTACAATCAGGTGTTGGCCGCACTGGCAACCTGTATGCTTACATGGGTCTGGACGTCACACCTGATATCCTGACCACAGCTAAAGCCTTAGGTGGCGGTTTCCCTATCGGCGCTATGCTAACCACTACCGCTATCGCGGCCAGCCTGAAAGTAGGGACTCATGGCAGCACTTACGGTGGTAACCCGCTGGCATGTGCTGTCGCTGAAAAGGCCTTTGATATCGTCAACAGCAAAGAAGTACTGGAAGGCGTAAAGCAGAAAGAACAACTGTTCCGTCAAGGATTGCAAGCCATCAATGCTAAGTACAATGTATTTAGCGAAGTACGTGGTCAGGGTCTATTACTGGGTGCGGCATTAAATGCCGACTATCAAGGCCGCTCACGTGATTTCCTGGTTGCTGCCAATGAAGAAAAACTTATGTGTCTGGTTGCAGGTGCTAATGTAGTACGTTTTGCGCCTTCACTGGTCATCACTGACGAAGAAATCCAGGAAGGTCTGGCTCGCTTTGAGCGCGCTGTGGCCAGGGTTGCTACGGCAAAATAAGCGAGTCCCCTCGTGAAGATTATTCGTCCTATTCAGGCGCAGGATTACCCTGCGCTGCATGACATCGCTATCGAATCGGGCATAGGATTTACTTCTTTGCCCGTAAACGAAGCGTTGCTGCGCAGTAAGATTGAGCGTTCCGAAACCTCATTCCAAAAAAACGTGAGCGAGCCTTTCGACGAAAGCTATTTGTTTGTGATGGAAGACACTGACACGGGTCGCATTGTCGGCACCAGCGGCATAGCTGCTATGGTTGGCCAGGATGATCCTTTCTACCATTATCACTTAGGTAAAGTCGTGCACGCATCCCGCGAACTGGATGTGCATAATGCTGTCGATATTCTGACCCTGTGTAATGACTACACCGGCGTATCCGAAATCTGCACCCTGTTTCTGCGTCCCGAAGCCCGGGAAGACAATAACGGCCGACTGTTATCAAAGTTCCGTTTTCTGTTTATGCAGCAGCACCCGGAGCGTTTTGCAGATACTGTCATTGCCGAAATGCGTGGCGTTAGCGATGAGCAAGGTAAGTCGCCGTTCTGGCAATGGCTGGAAGAGCACTTTTTCTCAATGGATTTCCCCACAGCAGATTATCTGACCGGAATCGGCAACAAGGTATTTATTGCCGAGTTGATGCCCAAATATCCCATTTATGTCAGCCTGTTAAGTCCGGAAGCCCAGGCGGTTATCGGCCACGTGCATGAAAAAACGAAACCGGCTCTACGTCTATTGGAACAGGAAGGCTTTATCTTCCGCGGTTATGTCGACATCTTTGATGCCGGTCCAACGGTAGAAAGTCAGGTAAAACATATTCATACCGTTCAGCGCAGTCAGGCTTTGCCAGTGCGTATCGACGAAGCTCTGGCCCAACAAGGCCAGGACTGCTACATAATCAATGACAAAATTCTCGGTTTTCGGGGTTGTTGTGCCAATGTGTGGGTTGACCAGGACAATCAAGTCGCCTGCATAGATGCACAAACCGCACATGCCCTTGAACTGACTGACGGCGAGCATATTCGCTTCGCCCCGGTATAAACAAGAGAAGCACTATGACAGAACAAATCCATTATATTGGCGGCCAGTGGCAAGCTGGCCTTGGCCATGCCGTATCGTCCATCGATCCGGCAAAAAACACCGTTATCTGGCAAGGCCATAGCGCCAGTGCTGAACAGGTTGAGCTGGCCATTGGCGCAGCACGCAGTGCCTTCACAGCCTGGACTGAAATGACGTTTGAACAGCGTCTGGCGATCGTCAAACGTTTTGGCGAATTACTGGCAGAAAACAAAGATGCGCTAGCCCTGACTATCGCCCGTGAAACCGGTAAACCATTATGGGAAACGGCTACAGAAGTGGCAGCCATGATAGGTAAAATCGGTATCTCAGAGCGTGCTTACCATGAGCGCACTGGTACGGTGGAAAACCATATGCCACAGGGCAAGGCTTTTATTCGCCATAAAGCCCACGGCGTGGTGGCAGTCTTCGGCCCATATAACTTTCCCGGGCACTTGCCCAACGGCCATATCGTACCCGCCCTGCTGGCAGGTAACACTGTGGTATTCAAGCCCAGCGAGTTAACCCCGTTAGTGGCCCAGAAAACCATTGAATTGTGGCATCTGGCTGGTCTGCCAGCAGGCGTGCTCAATCTGGTTCAGGGTGAAGTTGAAACGGGGAAAGCATTAGTCTCTCATCCTCAAATCGATGGTTTGTTTTTCACCGGCAGTTCACGCACAGGCAAGCTACTGCATGAACAATTCGCCGGTCACCCAGGCAAGATTCTGGCGCTGGAAATGGGCGGAAATAACCCATTGATCGTCAAAGACGTCGCGGATATTGATGCGACTGTGCACGACATTATCCAGTCAGCCTTTGTCACCTCTGGCCAGCGTTGTACCTGTGCCCGCCGTTTATTTATCGAAACTGGCGAACAGGGCGATGCTATTTTGGCGCGTCTGATTGAGGTCACCAAGCAAATCGCCGTCGGCCATTATGACGCCGAACAACAACCCTTTATGGGCGCGATGATTTCTGCCCGCGCAGCGGCGATGATGGCAGCTGCCCAACAGGAACTGCTGGATTTGGGCGCCACGTCTTTGGTGGCTTTGACCCATCAGGACACAGACACAGGATTTGTCACCCCGGGCATTGTTGATGTCACCGACATCCTCAAGCGTATGCCGGACGAAGAACACTTCGGCCCACTGCTGAAAGTCATCCGTTTTAGCGATTTCGATCAGGCTATCGACGAAGCTAACAATACCCGGTTTGGTTTATCCGCGGGTCTATTATGTGATGACGAGAGCCAGTATCAGCATTTCTTTCGCCGCATCCGCGCGGGTATTGTGAACTGGAACCGCCCCATTACAGGCGCCAGCAGCGCAGCACCTTTTGGTGGTATCGGTGAAAGTGGTAACCACAGAGCCAGCGCCTATTATGCAGCGGATTATTGTGCTTACCCAGTTGCTTCAGTGGAACTGGAAAAGGTCACTATGCCAGGCAGTTTAAGCCCGGGCCTAACGTTTTAATCGGCGTATTTGGAGTTTGATTATGTCAGTAAGCGTAGATTCTTTATTTGCAGCCTTGTGGCAGGATTATATTGCTATTACCCCATCAGCAGAAAACATCCATCAACTGCTGAAACAGCAGGATGGCAGCGAAGAGATCATCAATGATCACATCGCCCTGCGTACTTTTAATCTAGATAAAATACGACTAGATAAACTGGGTGCGCACTTCCTGGCGCTTGGCTATGAAGAAAAAGGTCAGTATGACTTTGAGCAGAAGAAGCTCAAAGCCAAACACTTTGAACACCCGGATGATACTAAGCCGAAAGTCTTTATCAGTGAATTACTGGTGGAAGAATTCAGCCCAGAGGTACAGGCCATTATTCACAAGATGGTGGATCAGATTGATGCTGCTAAAGTTGCCGATGCCAGCTTCCTGTATTCAGGTACTCACTGGCAAGTCAGCCAGTCCGAATACCAAACTCTGCTGGCCGTCTCTGAATATGCGGCCTGGATGTCGGTATGGGGATTCCGTGCCAACCACTTTACGGTCAGTGTGAATCACTTACACAAAATCCACCAGCTCTCAGACGTGAATGAACTGCTTAAGCAGGCAGGCTTTGTGCTTAATGCCTCAGGCGGTGAAATCAAAGGTGGTGAAGATGTGTGTCTGGCCCAGTCATCAACGATGGCAGATAAAATCGACGTCAGCTTCACTGACGGCAGGCTGACAGTTCCTAGCTGCTTCTATGAATTTGCTCAGCGCTACCCTATGGCAGACGGCAAGTTATATCAGGGCTTTGTGGCGGCTTCCGCGGATAAAATCTTCGAAAGCACCAACGTTGCACCCGCGATGTAAACCAAGCTTTCACGCACAAAAAAGGCCGTTTCTACGGCCTTTTTTATTGCTTATTTATACCACAAATACAGGATTATTCAGCATCCGGACTATCTGTTGGTGCCTCATCTTCGACCACCGTTTTGCCGCTTGCCAGGATCACTTCAACGCCATCCACACGCTGCAATCCACGCGGTAACTTGTTACCACGACGACCACGTTCCCCCTGATAATGCTCAAGGTCAGCGGCGCTCAGTTGCATTGCGCGTTTACCGGCAATGATCTTCACCTGTGCTCCCTGTGGCACGACAGCGAGCACTCTAACGATTTCTTCACGGCTGGCCGCTTTCGCCGACGGAATACTGATGATCTTGTTGCCTTTACCTTTGCCTAAGCTAGGCAACTCGGTTAGCGGGAACATCAGCATGCGACCTTCACTGGATATGGCCAGACAGTTGTCGGTTTTCAGGTTTTGAATGCGTGATGGCGGCAAAGCCTTCGCGCCGGTCGGTAAAGTCAGATAGGCTTTACCCGCCTTATTCTTACTGACCATATCAACGAACTTACCCACAAAACCGTAACCGGCATCTGATGCCATTAAATACTCAGCATCGTCATTGCCCATCACCACATGTTCCAGTTTTTCACCGGCAACAATGTTAAAGCGCCCTGTCATCGGCTCACCCTGTGAACGGGCCGATGGCAAGCTATGAGCATCGCAGGAGAAGGTTCGACCGGAGCTATCCACAAACACGGCCTGTTGATTGCTGCGGCCTTTGGCCATGGCCAGGAAGCTATCGCCAGCTTTGTAACTTAAGCCTTCTGCGTCAACATCATGGCCTTTGGCACAGCGACCCCAGCCTTTGTCCGACAACACTACAGTCACGGCTTCTGACGGCACCAGTTCTTTTTCCGTTAAGGCTTTGGCTTCTTCACGGGTAACGATAGGCGAACGACGGTCATCGCCATACTTCTCTGCATCTTCCAGAATTTCCTTTTTGATCAGGGTTTTCAATCGACGATCAGAACCCAGTAACTGTTCCAGCTTATCGCGCTCGGCAGCCAGTTCGTCCTGCTCCCCCTTGATCTTCATTTCTTCGAGCTTAGCCAAGTGGCGTAATTTCAGCTCCAGGATCGCTTCAGCCTGCTTATCGGATAAATTGAAACGCGCCATCAACTCCTGTTTAGGATTGTCTTCAAAGCGGATGATCTCAATCACTTCATCGATATTCAGGAAAGCAACCAGCAAACCTTCAAGGATATGCAGGCGCGCCAGTACTTTATCCAGACGGTACTGTAAGCGGCGCACTACCGTATTACGGCGGAATTCGAGCCATTCTGTCAGGATAGTCGCCAGATCTTTGACCTGCGGACGACCATCCAGCCCAATCATATTAATGTTAACCCGGTAGCTCTTTTCCAGATCTGTGGTCGCAAACAAATGCTGCATCACCTGGTCTAAATCTACGCGGTTAGAACGCGGCGTGATCACCAGACGAGTGGGATTCTCATGATCAGATTCATCGCGCAGGTCACTGACAAACGGTAGCTTCTTAGCTGTCATCTGGCCGGCGATTTGTTCCAAAATCCGGGCGCCCGATGCTTGATGCGGCAGTGCGGTAATGACAATTTCACCGTTATCAATTTGATAGACTGCACGCATTTTGACTGAGCCACGCCCCGTCTCGTACAACTTGCGGATATCCTCTTTCGGGGTGATGATTTCCGCTTCTGTCGGATAGTCCGGGCCTTGCACGTATTCCATTAAATCCGCCGTTGTTGCCCGGCCGTTATCCAGCAAGTAGGCACAGGCGTTAGCCACTTCACGCACGTTATGGGGAGGAATATCCGTGGCCATGCCCACGGCAATGCCGGTAATACCATTTAACAGAATATGCGGTAAACGTGCTGGCAAAACCTTGGGTTCATCGAGGGTACCGTCAAAGTTTGGTTGCCAGTCAGTCGTCCCCTGGCCTAATTCGTTTAACAGGATCTCGCTGAATTTAGATAAACGCGCCTCGGTATAACGCATGGCCGCGAAGGATTTAGGATCGTCCGGCGCCCCCCAGTTACCCTGTCCATCCACTAATGGATAACGATAAGAGAACGGCTGCGCCATCAGCACCATTGCTTCATAACAGGCCGAGTCACCATGTGGGTGGAATTTACCTAGCACGTCACCGACGGTACGAGCGGATTTTTTATACTTGGCACTGGCATTGAGGCCAAGATCAGACATAGCATAAATGATGCGGCGCTGTACCGGTTTCAGGCCATCGCCAATATGTGGCAAAGCCCGGTCCATGATCACGTACATGGAGTAGTTCAGGTAGGCATCTTCGGTAAAGCGGCGCAGCGGTAGCTGTTCTACGCCTTCGGTATTGATACTGCTCTGGTCGCTCATGATTAAACTGGTTCTGCCCTTTTGTTATTGTTTTCAACGAGAATCGCTGCAGGCTTAGGCGGGTTGATACCTTTTCCTACGGTGACACGCTAGATTACCCCATAACCTGCAATTACCAAAATCCTGTTTGATACCTCTGTTTGCAGGGCTACAAGCAATTCACGGTGCTGACTACAGCTTAAATGAAAGTCACCTATTGGCTTTATCTTAGCAGCAGTGGTTTAATGATGACTGGATAAAACATCAATGAATTCAATGCACGAAAAGATCTTACAGTGTCTGTGGCGCGCCATAACCTGTTGTATGCTGCTGATGGTATGCAATTCGGCGTTCGCGCAAATGGAAAACCATATTCAGCTTATCGATACCAATAAGGTACTGCGTCTTAATCCACATTTTAGGATTCTGCAGGAACAGAATCGGGAACTGAACATTGATGAAATCCGTGCATTAAAAGGCAGTTTTAACTGGCCCAGAGATAATAACCCCAACTACGGCTTTTCGCCGCGAGGGCTCTGGCTGTATACCACCTTTAGTAACGTTACCGACGTCAATGACTGGATAGTCGATGTCACCTTCGCCCAGTTGGATAAAGTCGATATCTACCTGTTCGTCGACAAAACTCTGATTGCCTATGCCAAACAAGGCAAAATCAAAACCAACCAACGTTTTCGTTTCCCCACCCTCGAAGTTGAATTGCCCTTTGCCACCGAAGTGGAAATGTATATTCGGGTGCAAAGCGCTAACTCCAGCTTAATTGCTCCTGTAGACATTCAGACCGCAGAAAAGCACGATTTCCAGCAAATCGTAGATAACTTAATGTGGGGACTGTTTTACGGTGGTCTACTGATCCTGGCTATTTATAACCTGGTGTTATTTTTTGGCTATCGGGAATACAGCTTACTCGCCTATGTACTCTATACCTGTACCGTACTCATATGGCAGTACGTCTGGGGCGGCCATAGCCAGCTATTCACACCCTCAGGCTTCACCAGCTGGCTGAGTGCCCATATCGACGTGATCTTTTGTGTCATTGGCATAGGCTCGGGCATTTTCACTTTGTTCTTCTTAACGGCCTGGAACACAGCTCCGCGCTTTTTTAAGCTGATTATCGTCAGTATGATTACCCTGATGCTGATGGGCGTTGCCTCCGGCTTTAGCATGCTGCCGCCAATGTGGCAAAGTGGCCTGGTGTATCTGTTTAGCCTGTTTGCAATTGTCACCTATGCCCTTGCGGGATTCGAAAGTTACTTTAATCAGTTTAAGCCAGCCCGTTATTTTATCTTTGCCTGGAGCATACTTGCCAGCTGCGCCATTATCGGCATGCTCAGCCTGACAGGTGTTGTGCCGTCGAATAGCTTTACCACTTATTGCTTTCAGTTTGGGGTGTTCCTCGAGGCCTGCCTGTTCTCTATTGCTCTGATGGACAAAAGCCACGGACAGCTGGAAGCCGAAATCGAACAGGCTACAGATGATTTGCGTAATAATATGGAGATCATCGAAGAACAGAACGCCCGTCTCGACATTGCGCGTAAAGACGCGATTAAAGCCAGTAGCATTAAGTCCCAGTTTCTGGCCAATATGAGCCACGAGATCCGCACACCGTTAAACGCCATTCTTGGATTCAGTAACGAGCTTAGTCAGTTGTCACTGCCGTCGGAAAAACAGGAACAGGTACAGATCATCAATAGTGCGGCGCAAAACCTGCTGAGTATTGTAAATGACGTCCTCGATTTTTCTAAAATCGAGGCCGGGAAACTGCAAATTTCGGCCGAGTCGTTCTCTCCGGATGAATTGTTAGAAGACGTGATCAGCGTCATGGCCAAATCGGCCCATATGAAAAATCTGGAGTTTATCTACGATATCTCGCCCCTGCCGGAAAAGCTGATTGGCGATGATTTCCGAATCAAACAAATACTGAATAACCTGCTGGGTAACGCAATCAAATTTACCCATTCAGGCTATGTCAAAATACAAGCCTATGGTTCACTGCTGGAACACGGCATTTATCAGCTTACAATTCGGGTTGAAGACACAGGTATTGGGATTAGCCAGGAAGATAAGAAAAAGCTCTTCAGTGCATTTTCACAGGTAGAAGACGCCCTTAGCCGCACCTATCAGGGCACCGGCCTGGGGCTGGTTATCTCGCAGGAACTGGCAAAGCTGATGCGCGGCTCACTCTCCATGCGCAGTACTCTGGGTCAGGGCAGTAGCTTTACCCTAAGCCTTAAACCCAACCTGCTTAGCGCCAAATCAAAGCTGCATACATCTAACCATTGCCGCGGGAAAGAGATCCTGTTGTTTGACCCTTATCCCCATACCCGTCATACCACAGCAAAATTACTTAAAGCCTGCGGTGCTAATGTGACCAGTGTCGAGTCTCTGGCCTATTTACAGTATCTACGCACCCATCGCCAGTTCGATACGATGCTTGCCACGCTTCCCATTAGCAAACGCAATAAACGCGAAGCTCTGTTGCCAGCTCTGATCGAATTTCCGGCGACGCAAAAATTCCTGCTCTATTCAGGAGCCGATCCCTTTACCCAGTTACCGGCATTAAGCCAGTATTTCTTGAGTCAGGTACGCATGCCATTAACCCCACGAAAACTGGAACAGTTGGCATCAGGGAATTTAATGGCACAACGCCCTGCCCAGCAAGTCTCATTAGAACAATTGCCTAAAGCCCGGGTGCTGGCAGTAGATGATATGGAAATGAACCTGCGCTTGTTAGAGACCTGGCTGTCGCGTTCACCGCTGATTCTGACCAAAGCTTACAATGGCGAAGAAGCGCTTGAGTTATGTAAGCAGCAAGAATTCGACTTAATCCTGATGGATGTGCAAATGCCAAAAATGGATGGCTTACAGGCTTCCCAGCTGATCCGTAAAACGTCCCTCAATATGGGCACGCCCATTATCGCCGTTACCGCCCATGCCTTTAAAGAAGAGAAAGAGCGTTTGCTCGCCTCTGGCATGGACGATTACCTGCCCAAGCCTCTGGATTTCGACGCCCTTGCCGAACTGATTGCCCGCTGGTGTATGAACGCTCAGCACGAACCACCACAATTACCGGCACTGGACTGGCAGCTCGCGGTAAAACGAGCCAATGGTAATGAAGATGCGGCCCGGGATATGTTGCGTGATTTTGTCCGAGACCTACCAGAATGGATTCTGGATATCGAACTGGCCTGGGATGCCCAGCGTACCAATGATTTGGCCATGCATGTACACAGATTGCATGGGGTTAGCTGCTATACGGGCGTCCCCGTGCTACAGGCCCTGTGCAACGAAGTGGAAGGGGCGATAAAACGCCAGCAATGGGGATTAATCGAACAGCAGATGCCCAACTTCCATCGGCAGAAAGTGGAAATACTGGAACAGTACGAACGCTTCTCACATCATTGAGAAGCGGACTCTGACTGCGGCTGATAGCGGGTAATTTGCTCCTGACACTGTTTAAGTAAAACCACAAAATCAGCCACCGGCCGATCCAGCTCAGCGGCATTGATATACAGGTCGTATCCCAGTTGCTTGCGTAAACGCTGCATTCTGTTCGCCAGCATCGCCTGCAACCCTTTCCAGACTTTGCCCTGTGGATCTTTATACTGGTCGTCTTCAATCATCCCTATCGAATAACACTGACCTGAACTGCAATCATCGTTATGCAATAACAGCGCGCGCTGCTCCAGTAACATATGGCTAATCAGACGTGGCGAAAAGCTGTTCAGCACTGGGGTATAATCTTTCAAGCGGATGCCAAGCATGTCCAAATCCTGCCATTCTCCGGCTCGTTCAGAACGAGGCACATCGATTCGCTGGATGTTGTCCCAGCTTAACTGCCATTTGCCTACCCTGTGGTGATAATGAATCTGATCTTTACCTATTAACAGACTAAACCCTGGCTCTCTGGCTTTGTACCAGCTCACAATCACCCCCACCAAACCAAGACACATCAGCAATACCCCGGGTAAAAATAACTGCTGAGGAAATACGCCTGTCATTATCCAGCCGACCAGGATCAGTCCTGCTCCACCAAAGGCAAAGGTTAAGGTATTGCCCTTACTTTTCGCGCGAATCTCAATTACATCGGACATTTACCACCACACATAAACAAGAAAAAGGTACATGATTACGCCCCACAGAAGAATGTAGCGCCAGCGACGACATTGTTCGCACTGGGTAAGCCACCAGGAGGCCTTGGGTTTAGACGACATAGCTGACTCCCGAATGCCCGTTTCACTCTTTACCTAAATTTTACCATTGAATCATCAGGTCCGCTGCACTGCGAAAAAAACCTGAAAAACCGCAACCTTAGAGGCGGACCTCACAAAAATCTTTTCTACAACAGCAAGATAGATGATTGCCCACAGCAAACATTTTGCCTACTCTATCGCCATTATCTGTTGTTAGTCGTCACCGCCGCTTGCGCAAGAGACGTCTATAATAAACCTACCCTGACCATCATAGGGAACCTTATTCGCATGAAATCCGCGTCTATTGTTATTCTTAGCAGTTTGTTTTCTTCCCTGGCCTTTGCAGCGCCGGTGACCTGGCAAACCCTTTCTTTATCCGCCAAAAGTAATACAACATCGACAACAGAGGTCTATGCCAGCCAGGAGCGCCTGGTGCAAACCTCAGCCGACACACTGGCGGACGTCTTTACACAGGGCAAATCCTCTTTGCAAATGTCAGTACCGACACCGGATGGCAACGATGTGACCTTTACGCTGACAGAAACTCAGGTCATGGCCTCCGGATTGGCAGCCAAATACTCTCAAATTAAAACCTACTCAGGTACCGATAGCGACGGCAACCGAGCCCGTTTTACCTGGACGGGGTCAGAACTGACCGGCATGTTTCAGCAAAATGGACAATGGGCCAACCTGAGCCCTTACGGTGACAGTGAGGACGGCACCTACGCCAGTTATTACCGCGCCTATACGACCGATCTGGCGGCTAAAAGTTTTAACGAACAGGTCTTCTCAATCGAGGATGAAAGCGCCAGTCAGCTCAGTGAAAAAGCCAGTGCAAAAGCAACAGCAACGGGCGATACCCTTACCACTTATCGCCTTGCCGTTACAGCCAGCGGTGAGTACTCAGCCTATTTTGGCGGCACCACCAGCGGTGCCCTCGCTGCCATCGTCGATATGGTCAACCGAATTAACGAAGTGCTGCTGGTAGATTTAGCCATTCAGTTTGAACTGGTCGATAACAACGACGAGTTAATCTATTTGGATGCCGATACCGATCCATTTGAGAATGATGGCAGTACCGATGACTTAGCAGCCAACCAAAGCATCGTCGATAGTGTTATCGGCAGCGCCAATTATGATATTGGTCATTTGGTTGATACGGCTGGCGGCGGCTTGGCCTATGTGGGGGTGGTGTGTAATAGCACATATAAAGCCCAGGGTTATACCGGTAGCCCTTCCCCCACTGGTGACAGTTTTTACATTGATTTAGTCGCCCATGAGTTGGGGCATCAACTTGATGCCACCCACTCATTCAATGGTCAAACCACGAATTGTGACAGTTCACAGCGCTCCGGCAGCAGTGCCTGGGAGCCCGGCAGTGGCTCGACCATTATGGGATACGCCGGGTTGTGCGGCTCACAGAACCTGCAAACCTACAGCGATCCCTATTACCACACCGGTTCTATTGAGCAAATGCGCGACTATCTGGATTCTCGCCCCAGTTGCGGCACCAGCGTAAGTCAAAGTAACACAGCGCCCGTTATCAGTGTCACCGCCAGCAGTTATACGATTCCCGCGGATACGCCGTTTGTTCTGACCGGTTCTGCCACCGACAGTGAAGACGACACTCTGACCTATAACTGGGAAGAAATCGATGCAGGTGGTACCAATGGCGTCACCACCAGCCAGTCGGCGATGAATACCGATAACGGCTATAACCCGCTTTACCGCTCGTACGAGCCAAGTGAAGATGGCTATACCCGCTATTTCCCGGGTCTTTCTTATGTGCTTAACGGCACCACGACCAAAGGGGAGATTTATCCTTCCACCGATCGTGATCTGACCTTCCGTCTAACCGCCCGCGACAGCAATGGTGGTGTGGATGCTTCGGAAGTCAGTATCAGTGTGGTCGATACTGGGGCTGCATTTGCGATTAGTTCGCCTGTGGCCAGTAGCAGCTGGACGGGTGGAGAGAGCGTCACCGTGAATTGGGCCACTGCCGATACGGATATTTCGCCCATCAGTTGTAGCAGCGTCAGCCTGTATCTGGATACCGGCAACAGCAAAACATTTACCACCACCCTGCTTGCCAGTACGGATAACGATGGTACAGAAACCTTTACCGCGCCGAATTTAACCACCAGCAGTGCCCGTTTAATGCTGCGCTGTGATGATAATATTTTCTATGCCGTCAGTGGCAGTTTCAGTATTTCACAATCAAGTACAAACGTTGCGCCTGTTATCACCGCACAAGCCAACACATTAAGTACAGATGAAGATACCAGCCTGACCATTAGCCTGGACGATCTTACTGTAAGCGACAGCGATGGGGCTTATCCTGAAGGCTATAGCCTAACGCTGGTTGCAGGCTCCAATTACACGATTAGTGATACAACGATTACGCCGGATTCTGACTTTAACGGCAACCTGAGCGTAGGTGCCTACGTCAACGATGGTATCGATGACAGTAATATCTACTATTTGGATATCACGGTGAATGCGGTAAACGATGCGCCAGTGGCATCAAATAGCAGCTACACCGTAGCCCAGGATTCGACTGAAAACAGCCTGGCGGTGCTGGATAATGACAGTGATGTGGATAGCAGTGATTTGACCATCATCAGCGTTTCCTACTCCGGCGCCGGGACAGTGAGCATTGCCAGCGATAGCCAATCAGTACTTTACACGCCGGCCAGTGGCACATCCGGAAGTGATAGCTTTACTTACGTCGTTAGTGACGGCGAAGCCACAGATACTGCCACTGTCAGCATTACAATTACCGCCTCAAGCACCGATGATAGCTCTGACGATTCAGACGACGATTCGAGCACAGATAACAGTGGCAGTGATGATACTGATACGGAAGACTCAGGCACCAGCACAGATACGTCAGGCTCTGGTTCTTCTGGTGGCAGTTTAGGTTGGATCACCTTATTGACTGGTCTGCTTGCAATCAGACGAAGGCTGGGTCACAGTGGAGCCCAACAAACTAACCCATTTTAAGTTCAGTATGCTTATCAATATTTTACGCAATACAAGCATGCTAAGTGTGTTGGTACTGGCCATCGGCTGTACCTCCACTGGCTCCTCTGTTAGTACATCAGCACCCGAGCAATCTGTGGCGAAGCCGGATAGCATGTCAACGCAGGACGAAAGTAATGACTTTCGTTGGTTAGCCTATGCGGATCCGATTGCCGATGCCAATCTCGCCATCGGCAAAAAAGATTTTAAACTGCTGGCCTTTGCCAGCCGAATGATTTCATTCCCCGGCATCGATGCGAAACAGTATCCTGCGGAAGATCTGCAACAACGTTGTGGTGTTAAAGTATTATCAGGTACTGGTGACAGCTTGAGGATTGACGAAGATCTCACGCCGCGCAAAGCATTACGTGAGTACGCCCGTCAGTATAATACCGTTGTCCTCAGAGCCTGTCTGAAAAGCGAATCACAGTGATCCTTTCCCTGCGGCAATAACGCCAACAATTTATTTATTGTCGCAGTAATTTCTCCCATCACTCTTGCGTGAAATTTGCTAAAATCCCCCTAATCTCACCCCACATAAGTTTTTGATCAAAAGATGAAATTCGAAGGCAGTCATATCCTCTCCGTCAATCAATTTGACCGTAGCGCCATAGAGCAGGTATTTCAGGTGGCAAACCAAATGGTTCCCTATGCCAAACGTCAAAAACGCACTAAGGTGCTGGACGGTGCCATTATGGGTAATTTGTTTTTTGAACCCAGCACCCGTACCCGAGTGAGTTTTGGTACCGCGTTTAACTTGCTGGGTGGCGAAGTGCGAGAGACAACCGGGATGGAAAGCTCAGCACTGGCCAAGGGTGAATCCCTGTTTGATACCGCCCGCGTGTTAAGTGGCTATTCCGATATTATTGCCATGCGCCATCCACAGAACGGATCTGTGGCAGAATTTGCTGAGGGCAGTCGGGTACCGGTAATCAATGGTGGTGATGGCTCTAACGAGCACCCGACTCAGGCGCTACTCGATTTATATACCATCGAAAAAGAAATCAATTATCACGGCGGCAGCCTTGATGGGCTGCACATAGCCATGATCGGCGACCTGAAATTTGGTCGTACAGTGCATTCCCTGTCGAAACTGTTAAGCCTGTACAAAAACATTCGCTTCACCCTGATTTCACCAAAAGAACTGGCCATGCCTGACAGCGTGTTGAGCGTGATTGAAAATGCCGGCCACCGACTCACCATCACAGATCAGTTAGAAGGCAACATGGATGCGGACATCTGTTATCAGACTCGTATTCAGGAAGAGCGCTTTCCATCCCAGGAAGAAGCCAACCAATACCGTGGTAAGTTCCGTTTAAATCAGCAGATTTACACCAAACACTTCCAATCGAAAACTGTCATCATGCACCCTCTGCCAAGGGATTCTCGTGCCGAAGCTAACGAGTTGGACAATGACCTGAACCAAAATCCGAATCTGGCTATTTTCCGCCAGACAGATAATGGCGTGTTAGTGCGTATGGCCTTATTTGCACTAACCCTGGGCGTTGAAAACCTGGTAAGTCAATATGACTGCGACGTGCACTGGTACAGCAACAAGTCAAAGTGAGAACAATGCAAAAATCCCAACAGTTATTTGAACGCGCAAAGTTACATATTCCTGGCGGCGTAAACTCGCCTGTTCGCGCCTTTCGCGCCGTAGGCGGCACGCCGCCATTTATCGAGCGTGCAGACGGTGCTTACATTTATGATGCCGATGGCAAACAGTACATCGACTATGTGCAATCCTGGGGTCCTATGGTATTGGGCCACAATAACCCGGTGATCCGCGAAGCAGTTCACGCCGCCGTCGAGAAAGGCCTGAGTTTTGGCGCCCCCACCGAAGCCGAAGTGATCATGGCTGAGATGGTCAGCAAACTGGTGCCATCAATGGAGATGGTGCGCATGGTCAACTCGGGTACCGAAGCCACCATGAGCGCTATTCGTCTGGCCCGAGGTTACACCGGCCGCGATAAAATTCTAAAGTTTGAAGGCTGCTACCATGGCCATGCTGATGCTCTGCTGGTCAAAGCCGGTTCTGGCGCCCTGACCCTGGGTGTGCCTAGTTCGCCCGGCATTCCTGCGGATTTTGCCCAGCACACCCTGACCATGGAATACAACAATATCGACAGCGTACGGGAAGCCTTTGCCGCCCACGGTAATGATATCGCTTGTATTATCGTTGAACCTGTTGCCGGTAACATGAACTGTATTCCGCCAGTCCCGGGCTTTTTAGAAGGTCTGCGCGAGATTTGTGATGAATACGGCAGCCTGCTGATCATCGACGAAGTAATGACGGGCTTTCGCGTTGCATTAGGTGGTGCACAGGCATTTTATAACATCCAGCCAGATTTAACCTGTTTAGGTAAAGTCATCGGTGGTGGCATGCCTGTAGGTGCCTTCGGTGGTAAGAAGGCCATTATGGACCACATTGCCCCCAACGGCCCTGTCTATCAGGCTGGCACACTGTCTGGTAACCCTGTGGCGATGGCAGCAGGGTTAGCCGCATTGACGGAAATCCAGGAACCCGGATTATACGAAACCCTGAGTGCTAACACAGAAAAACTGGCTTTAGGAATGAAAGCCCTGGCTGACAAGCACGGTATTCCGTTAACGGTCAATTACGCCGGCAGCATGTTTGGCATTTTCTTTACGGATAAAGACAAGGTCACCAATTACCAGCAAGCGATCAACTGCAACACTGCGCAATTTAACCAGTTTTATCACGGCATGTTAGACAAAGGCGTGTATCTGGCCCCCGCCTCTTATGAAGCCGGTTTTGTGTCTAAAATGCACGATGAAAATGTAATTGAACAGACCCTGGAAATTGCCGATCAGGTCTTCGCAGAACTCGCCGGTAAATAAGTTTATCGTAAAGTTTGCCTTTACAAACAATTGCTTGGCAACAGCATTAAAATCTGCCAAGGTTAATGCTGTTGTCAGGCCAAGTGTGTTATGTCTCAGAATTGGATGTTGCTCGTTATACTGTTGTTAAGCGCGATGCTGATCGTGATCAGTTTTATTGCTTACACACTTTGGCAACGTCTTAACCGTCCAAGCTTGTCCTTCCACAAAAGTCCTCTGTCTCTGCCGTCGAGTACCAAAATCAGCGAGGCGGATTTACGTTTTCGGGAAAAGGCTGATGAGGCCATGCGCCTGAATCAGACGTTTCAAAAGTTCGTCCCCAAGCAATTTGTCGATCATTTTGCCAAACATGGCTCTAAATCTCTTGAACTCGGCCGGGCCGACGAAGATGAAATGGCCATCTTATTTTGTGATATTCGCGGCTTTACTGGCTTATCAGAACGCATGTCCCCCCAGGAACTGATGAATTTCCTCAATTCGTATTTTCTGCGGATGAATGACCCAATTCATCAGAACAATGGCTTTATCGATAAATTTATCGGTGACGCGATTATGGCGTTATTTGACCACCCGGATGGCAATAATAAAGACAAAGCGGTTGATGCCATAAAGGCTGCACTGGACTTACGCAGCGCAATTGATTTGTACAATTTACACCGCAGTAAAGTGGGTTACTCGGCAATTAATATTGGTGTGGGCATACATTTTGGCCCGGTGATCATTGGCACAGTTGGGTCGGATGATCGCATGGACACGACAGTTATCGGCGATACGGTCAATATTGCCTATCGGCTGGAATCTTTAGCGCCTGTCTATCACGCAGATATTCTGGTGAGCGCACAGTTGTTAAATACCGCCAAGGTGCAAGGGTGTTTTAATTTTCGATTATTAGACTGGGTGAGAGTGAAAGGACGCACCAAACCCATCGAAATCTATGAAATTTTGGATCATTTACCGCCTGAGATTCAACAGCAGAAACTCACCATCGCGCCACTGATCCAAAAAGGCATCCAGGCACGCATTCGTCAGGATTGGCAGCAGGCATTGGCCTACTTCCGTCAGGCCCAGCAAATCTCGCCCAAAGACAAATTAGTGCAACATCATTTGTACCAATGCAGTCAGGTGCAGGCAACGCATCCTTCCTCAGATTGGGACGGTGCCATTAACCAATAGATTAACCATGCAGAAAAACAAGGAAGGTTCCATGCAGGCAATAAGTTGGCAGCAACAAGACTTTATTATCAGTACCGATAAAACCCTACTCGATATCGCCACTGTGCATCAGTTTTTAAACCAGGAAAGCAACTGGGCAAAAGGCATACCAATGCACAGGGTCAAAACCAGTATTCAACATTCGCTGTGCTTTGGCATTTATCAATTCAGCAGTGAACACAGATCGCAAATTGGCTTCTGCAGAGTACTGACGGATTACGCCGTATTTGGCTATTTGGCGGATGTGTTCGTGCTGCCTCAATGGCGTGGAAGAGGTTTAAGCAAATGGATGATGGACTGTGTTATGTCACATCCAGAATTGCAGCATCTGCGTCGTTTTATGCTGACATCTTCCGATGCCAGACCCCTCTACGCTAAATTTGGATTTATGCCGCTGGCGGCACCAGAAAAGATGATGGAAATCGTCAATCCTGATACCTATAAGGAGTAACTCAGGCGGACATCGATGTCTTAGCCTGACGCTTGATGAAGGTTGCTGATGGCGCAAAGAACGCTGCACCAGTCTCAGCAACGGTGAAATCCAGCAATCTGTCGTAAACACCGTTTTCATCACCATAGATCATGCTATGCAGCATTTTAGTGAATGGTTTAGGACTGGCAGCGCAGGAAATAAAATACAGTCCCTGCACCTTCAGATCACCGTAGGGCATGCTTTGACGTAACATCTCGATACTTTGCCCCTGCTCATCTTTGAGGCTGGTGCGCTTGGTGTGAGCAAACGGTGCCTTGTCTGCACTATCAAACTCAACATTATCTTCTTTAGTGCGACCGATGATCTGTTCCTGGTCTGTTACCTCCACTTTATTCCAACGCTTCATTAAATGACGATAGCGCTGAATATGCAGATAACTGCCGCCGGCAAAATCCGGATCTTCGTCACCGACAATCGCGACATCCAGCTTATGCAGGCCTTTGGGATTTTCAGTACCGTCCACAAAGCCAGTTAAATCGCGCCCATCCAAATAACGGAAGCCTTTAATTTGCTCGACCAGCTCTACCTGCTCCTGAAGTAAATCAAAAATATCGGTAGCCATAGCGTGACAAATGTCAGCGCGGTCCGCACGTACCTGAATAAAGAGATCAGCCGGTGTTGCAGGGGCGTGACGATCATCGCAATGCATATCCGGGAAGGGAGACAACTCAATAGGCAATAAGCCCGGGTACAGTTCCAGCCAATAGCCACTGCCAATGGCAATCACGCCGGATACCATCGCCTCGTAATGTTCACTATCGTAATAATCGAATAACGCGAGAATATCTGCGAGCTTGCGACGCATGGTAGCATCATCATCCTCGACCACATTCAACATTAAAAATACACTATGCAGATTTGGCTCTGCGCAAATACCCTTTTGTGGTTGTGCCATCTACCCTAACCCTTGTCACTCGCCGCCCCAACTGCAGCTTATTCTTGTCATTATGTCAGCGCGCCGATGTTGTTATCTAGCGCCATGCTGTGCTTTAAATATACGTCACTTTTGCCTTATCTAACAACGACAAAGCACTAAGGAAAGAGCGCATATCGGATAAATCAGAATTCCTGGCTGATAAAACGAAAAACCCCGACATAAGCCGGGGTAGAAAGATGCTTTTTAGAGACCCAGTCCCTGAGTCTACAACGGAGTTGTTATTATTATATCCCGTTGAGAAGTCTGCTTACTGACGGCTGCCAGTGAAGTCAGGATAGGCTTCCAGACCGCAATCGCTGATATCCAGACCTTCGAACTCTTCTTCTTCAGTTACACGGATACCCATTACGGCTTTCAGGATGGCCCACACAATCAGGCTAGTCACGAATACCCAACCAAAGATAGTCAGCGCACCGATAATTTGACCAGAGAAAGTAACGTCGCCATTGGTTGCAGGAACAACCAACAGACCGAACAGACCCACTACACCGTGAACAGAGATAGCGCCCACTGGATCGTCGATTTTCAGTTTGTCCAAACCAATGATGGCGAATACAACGATGATACCGCCGATTGCACCAATGATGGTAGCTTCCAACGCAGAAGGTGTTGAAGGCTCAGCTGTAATGGCAACCAAACCAGCTAAAGCACCGTTCAGCGCCATGGTCAGGTCAGCTTTCTTGAACAGGATTTTTGCCAGGATCAGGGCTGCAATTGCACCACCAGCAGCAGCTGTGTTGGTGTTCAGGAATACCATAGCAACAGAGTTCGCGTTAGCGATATCGCCAAGTTTCAGTACAGAACCGCCGTTGAATCCGAACCAACCCATCCACAGGATGAAGGTACCCAGAGTCGCCAGAGGCAGGTTTGCACCTGGGATAGCATTGATTTTGCCATCAGCAGAATATTTACCTTTACGAGGACCTAACAACAGTACACCCGCCAGGGCTGCAGCAGCACCTGCCATGTGAACGATACCAGAACCAGCAAAGTCAGAGAAACCAAGGTCGCCCAGAGTGTAGATGCCAAATACAGCATTGCCACCCCAAGTCCAGCTACCTTCCATTGGGTAGATGAAACCTGTCATTACGGCCGAGAAAACCAGGAAAGCCCACAGTTTCATACGCTCAGCTACAGCACCGGAAACAATTGACATAGCTGTGGCAACAAACACAACCTGGAAGAAGAAGTCAGAGGCACCAGAATAAATAGCACCGCCTTCAAAACCATCTTCACGGCCTGCGAAATCAGACAAGGTAGAAGCAACATCTACATCACCGATACCAGACAGGAAGATTTCACCACCGTACATGATTGCATAACCGCAGATCAGGTACATGATGCAGGAAATCGCATACAACGCGACGTTTTTAGTCAGAATTTCAGTTGTGTTTTTAGCACGAACCAGACCAGCTTCCAGCATGGTAAAGCCAGCTGCCATCCACATAACCAGCGCGCCACACACCAGGAAATAGAAAGTATCTAGTGCGTACTGCAGGTGAAATACTTGTTCCATTATTATTATCCTCTACTTCTTTTAGATGGCATCGCCATCAGTTTCACCCGTACGAATGCGAACAGCGTGCTCTAAATCGTAAACGAATACTTTTCCGTCACCGATTTTGCCTGTCTTCGCAGCGCCTACGATAGCCTCAACCAGGCGTTCTACCTGATCATCCTGTACGGCGATTTCCAATTTTACTTTAGGCAGAAAGTCGACTTGATATTCTGCGCCACGATACAACTCAGTGTGGCCTTTTTGACGACCAAAGCCTTTCACTTCGGTAACGGTCAAACCGTCAATACCGATTTCAGAGATTGCTTCGCGTACATCATCAAGCTTGAATGGCTTAATGATCGCTGTGACTAATTTCATTGTGTTGCTCCCGGTTATTATTGAGTTTTGTAGCTAGCAGTTAACTATGAACAAAAGCTATGCCACAAATTAAAATACATAAAAAACATGCAGTTACACACAAAAGCATAGAAAAGACAACAATTTAATGCACCAAGATAAATCATCATTCAATTGATGCACCAAAAAAAAGCATAGCAGATACTAACTATCCCACCTTGTTCATATTCCAGTCGAATAAACTATGCTATGTTGCTATAAATAAAGAAATTTTCGGGAGAACCAAAATGAAGGGAAAATACTTGTGGTTCGCGGCGATTAGCGCCATGTCGGCGCATTTTCAGGCAAATGCACAATTAGCCAGCAATGAGGAAGATACTTCCCAGACTGAACCCAGTATTATCGAAAAGCGTATCGCATCAGAGAAGAAGGCGATCAATGATCCCTTTGTGATCACACAAATGCGCCCAAACTACATTTTGCCTTACACCTATATCGACAATCCCAACCAGCTAGGTAGCAGTGAGTCCAACGAAGGAAACATAGAACACAACGAAGCGAAATATCAGCTCAGTGTTAAAATGCCTTTGTACAACCCTGGTTCAGATTCTTTGGAAGGCTTGTATTTTGGGTTTACCGCTGTGTCTTACTGGCAGGTTTACAACAGCGAAATCTCGAAGCCCTTTCGTGAAACCAATTATGAACCCGAGGTTTACTACACCTGGCAGCAAAACCTGCGCATTCTGGGGGTGAAATTTAACTTCGTGCAACTGGGATTGAATCACCAGTCAAACGGCCAAAGTGGCGATCGGTCACGCAGCTGGAACCGGGCATATGTGAATTTCCTGTTTACCGACAATGATGACCTGTATGGCCTGAAAGTCTGGTATCGCTTTAAGGAAGATCCAAAAGATGAGCCCACTGATCCTGTCGGCGATGACAATCCCGATATCACTCACTATTTAGGTCACTTCGAGTTTATTCATGCAGCTAAATTCGGTGACTGGCAGTTAGCCACCAGCTGGCGTAACAATCTAAACTTGCACGACAATAAAGGCAGTGTGGAGCTGAATCTGACCTATCCTTTATCTGAAAAGTATGAATTGCTGTTCCAATACTTTAACGGATATGGCGATTCATTAATTGATTATAACCGCCAACAGCAGCGGGTGGGCCTGGGGATTCAACTTTCGTTTCTGTAATTCCCGACTGCCCTAAGAGGTGAGTATGGCATTTACCCTAACCGAAGAGGCAGAGCTGATAAGAATTACATTTACCGGCAATGTCGATGCCCTCGACCTAATCATGCTAACTCAGTCAGCCGCATATAAGCAGGCTCTGCAGGGACGAGTAAATCCCAAAGTACTGCAGGATTTCACTCGCGTGACAGGCGCGCAATTCGATGCTCAGGATGCCAGCGGTCTGGCATTACTGGGCCGGCGTGATATCGATAACGTTCCGAATCTGCATTTGGTCATCGTTCCAGGCCATCCAGGGTCCAGAAATCTGATTGAGCTATTTGCCGCTACATTTGCTGGTACAAGTTGGAAAGTGGAAATGGCAGAATCAGTAAAGGCTGCTGAACAGCGGCTCAGGTCTGGTTAGTCTGATTGAGAGGGAACTTCGCAGGCTCGCTGACGGTCTACTGGTTTTTATGAATCCACGGTGAACATGCAAGCAGACGCTCTCCCCCCGCAATTTGAAAGCAAAAATCCAGTGCCGATGATCGTGCTTTCAATTGTGTTGCATGTACTGGTTCTATTGCTTATCAGCCACAATGTAAACATACCCAGCACTCATCGTGATGCTGAGCCTCAAGTGATTCAGGCCCATATTGTATTGCCTCCCGTGCGCCAGCAGGCACAGGTTCCTCCCCCCCCTACGGTCACTCCAGAGCCTAAAGCCGAAGCGCCTGTCGCGCTCGTGCCTGAACAACCCAATACCTCAGACATATCTGAACTGCCGACACCAACAGCAGCGAAAGCAGCCGAAACACAACCGGCCGAAGCAACAGTGCCTGAAGACAACATAGTTGCGACAGAAGAAGCGCCCGCGAGCAACGAAGACCCTGTTGCGCCAATACCTCAGACTGAGCCTAAAGTGTCAGAGGTACCTAAAGAAGCACCTGTTGAACAGGCTACCGTTCCGACATTAGACGTACCGGCTTCAGATTTAATGCCGCTAACCAGTGATACCAATACCGATGTCAGCATTAATGAAGACTTATTTAAGGCCGGTGCTGCCAGTCAGCTAAAGGGCTACTTTGAACAAAAGCAGCAGGAAGAAGCCGCCGCTGCGGCCAGAGAGTTTAACTATCAGCAATCAAGTCCGGCGATTCCCCATTTCTCCGGACACGACTTTACGACCGACGAAGAAAAGCTCATGCAAAGTAATCAAATCACCACCGATTGCTCCAGTATGGTCAATAATATCAGTCGTATAGCCATGGGTCTGACCGGTGGCAACGTAACCTGTGCTGATCATGGCGACCCGGAGAAATTCATTCAGCGTCGTTTAAATAAACAGGATGTATTAACAGAAAAGTCAGATCCCAGCTTACGTTTACCCAGCGCCGCTAAAAAGCCGGGTTATTAAGCTAAATATCTGCCTGAGAAGCATAAATTTCCCTGTGTGAAAAGCACCTGCTTCGCCCCATCGCATCTGGTATAATCCGCAGGTTTTCTCCACCGCAGGTTGATTTATGTCCCGTACCCGTAACGTCGTTGAGCGTATGAAAGCTGAACGCGGCTTGTTTTCTTTTCCCAAACACTGGGCCTCTTGCTTTGAGCCGGCTCCGTTTTTGCCTATGTCCCGAAAAGAAATGGACCAACTTGGGTGGGATAGCTGTGACATCATCATAGTTACCGGCGATGCTTATGTAGATCACCCCAGCTTTGGTATGGCTGTGATTGGCCGAGTACTGGAAGCCCAGGGCTTTCGCGTTGGTATCATTGCCCAACCCGACTGGCACAGCAAAGACGATTTCATGAAACTGGGTGAACCGAATCTGTTTTTCGGCGTGACCGCCGGTAACATGGATTCGATGATCAACCGCTATACAGCCGATCGTAAAATTCGTCACGACGATGCTTACACACCAAATAATGAAGGCGGTAAGCGTCCCGATCGCGCCGTCACGGTTTACACCCAGCGTTGTAAAGAAGCCTATAAAAAACCTGTGGTACTTGGTGGTATCGAGGCAAGTTTGCGTCGTATCGCCCATTATGATTACTGGTCAGATAAAGTCCGTCGTTCGGTACTGTTTGATGCCAAAGCTGACATGTTGATTTACGGTAACGCCGAGCGCCCTCTGCTTGAAGTGGCCCACCGTTTCTCCTTAGGTCAGACTGTCGAAGAAATGCAGGATATCCGCGGCACTGCGGTATTGCGTAAAGAGCCATTGCCCGACTGGCTGGGTGTTGACTCCACCGTGGTAGATCAAATAGGTAAGATTGATCCTATTCCCAGCCCGTATCAGGACATGGAAGAAACCTGCGCCACCAACACCGAAGCCCAGGCTGAAGAGCCTGTAGATACGGCCAAACCTATCGTGGTCCAGCCCTTTAATCCTCGCGCGGAGCGACGCAAACCCTGGCATCAAACGTATGTGATGCTGCCCCCTTATGATGTAGTGCGGGCAGAGAAAACCCATTACGCCCATACGTCGCGAATTTTGCACCAGGAGACCAACCCTGGCTGCGCGCGTGCGTTAGCTCAGCGTCATGGCGATCGTTTAGTCTGGATCAATCCTCCCGCGTTTCCACTGGAAACCGAAGAAATGGATGCGGTATTCGATTTGCCCTATGCACGGGTGCCTCACCCCAGCTATGGAAAAGCCAAAATCCCGGCTTTTGACATGATCAAAACTTCGGTCAACATCATGCGCGGCTGTTTTGGCGGCTGTACTTTCTGCTCAATTACCGAACACGAAGGCCGGATTATTCAAAGCCGTTCCGAAGATTCTATCATCCGTGAAATTGAGCAGATCCGTGACAAAGTACCGGGTTTTACCGGGGTAATTTCAGACCTGGGAGGCCCAACAGCGAACATGTATAAGTTACGTTGTAAGAGTGCTAAGGCTGAGCAAACCTGCCGTCGTCTGTCCTGCGTATGGCCGGATATTTGTGGCCATATGGACACAGACCAGACGCCAACTGTTGAGCTTTATCGTCGTGCCCGCAAAGTTAAAGGCATCAAGAAAATCCTGATTGCCTCAGGCGTACGTTACGATCTGGCGGTAGAAGATCCAAATTACGTGAAGGAGCTGGTGACTCACCATGTGGGCGGTTATCTAAAAATTGCCCCTGAGCATACCGAAGAAGCACCTCTGTCAAAGATGATGAAACCCGGTATGGGCACCTATCATCGCTTTAAAGAGCTATTCGATAAGTATTCCAAAGAGGCGGGTAAAGAGCAGTATCTGATCCCTTACTTTATTTCTGCGCACCCAGGTACGCGGGATATCGATATGCTCAATCTGGCTCTGTGGCTGAAAGAGAACAACTTTAAGCTGGACCAGGTACAGAACTTCTATCCTTCACCAATGGCCAATGCCACCACTATGTATCACACGGGTAAAAACCCAATCCATAAGGTGAATTACAAGAGCGAGAAAGTGGATGTTGCCAAGGGTGAGCGCCAGCGTCGTCTGCATCGGGCATTCCTGCGTTACCACGATCCGGCTAACTGGCCAATGCTGCGTCAGGCCCTGCGGGATATGGGTAAAGCGCATCTGATTGGTAACGGTAAAAAGCACCTGGTGCCGCTAGAAGGTCGCAATGAAATGAATAGCCGAGACCAAAAACGCCTGGCCCGCACTTCAGTAAATAAGCAAATAGCCAAGGGCAAAGGTGGTCAGGTTGCACTCACCCGCTTTAGCGATAACCAGCCCCATAACCGCCCGGCGAAATCAAAAAATACGTCTGCCCCAGGTCAGCGGGCAACGATTAAAAGCCGCAATAAATAAGGCCCTGAGTGGTTAAATAAACAGAATATGGTCGGAATGTTTCGGCCATATTTGTTAGATTGCCAGGCTCTAACTATGCTTTCCCATCGCTGTGTAATTCTGGGTACCGCTATGCTGTTTCCACCACTGTATTTGTTTCAATTATTTCACCTGCCGTCTACCTTTCTGGCCAACCGACATTGAAAATCAGCATACGGGCAATCAGCACAAGATTGAGACTCGAGCTATCTCTGTTAGTAATATTGTTTCTGGCGGGGATATTCATTTCGGCCATTGTTTATCAGGATCAAAACGAACGCCTGCACAGAGCAGCACTGTGGCTACACAAGTCCCAGAGCAATCTATTCGATCGACTAGTCAAAAGTGATGCAGATGGCTTAAGCCGTGGCCTGCTGGTATTAGCAGCGAATAAATCACTAATAGATATTTTTATTTCTCAGAACCGCCAAACCCTTTACGACGCCACACTGCCCTTATTTGAACAGCTCAAGCAGCAGCAAGGGATCACGCATGCTTACTTCATCAACAGTGATGGCAAGGTGTTTCTGCGCCTACACAAACCTGAACAATTTGATGATCAGCTCACCCGAACGACCTATAAACAGGCAGCATCCAGTAATCGCCTTGCGTGTGGGATAGAGATGGGCAAAAACTTTTACTCTCTGCGCTGCGTATTGCCAATTATGGCTGACCATCAGGTTCTGGGATTTATAGAGCTTGCCGAAGAAATTGATCATATCTTTACCCAAATTAAAGCAACCAATGGCAACGAACTAGGCTTATTACTCTCAGACCAGTTTGTTCAAAGCGCCGATTCATCCATCAATCCTCTGCCCTTAAACGAATTTGATCTGCTCTACAGCACCAACCCTGCGATGATGCTAGAAACATTAACCGGGTTATCACTATCGGCATATCTGGAACAAGCTGGTAGCCGCTTTATCCGCTACCATGATAATGACTTTGCGGTTGGCATGAGCCCATTTCAGGATGTCGGCGGCAATACACAAGGCTTGCTGATCACTTACATCAATATCAGCGACTTCTATTCCAGTATTAAATTCAGCTTTTTGAAAAATGTTGTCTTGCTGCTTGCGGTAGTGCTCGGCACTGTTGTGCTGTTTATTCTGGCCGCTCGGCGAGGAATGAAAGCGCTGGAAGCCCAGTTAGCGCAACGCACTCGTCAAATTGAGTTTATGGCACTGCATGATGATTTAACCCAGCTACCGAACAGAACATTGTTTAATCAGTTATTGCAGCAACAACTCAGCGAGAGCAGACGATCCCAACGCCAAATTGCAGTTTTGTTCCTTGATCTGGATGGCTTTAAGCTAGTGAACGACAGTTGGGGTCATGATATGGGTGATACCCTGTTACAGCAGGTGGCTTTCCGACTTAAACATTGTACCCGCGACGGCGATGTAGTTGCCCGTCTGGGTGGCGATGAGTTTATTGTAATGGTGCCGCAAACTGGCGAGGGACAAGATGATGAACGCATGCCCGAACGGGTTGCGCAGCGTGTCATCACCAGTTTAGGAAATCCGTATCAAATTGAAGAGGTCGATTTGAGTATTTCAGTCAGTATCGGCATCAGTCGTTACCCGAAAGATGCCGCAAGTGTGTCCGATTTAATAAAGTATGCTGACAAGGCAATGTACGACGCTAAACGTGGTGGCAAAAACCAATTTAGTTATTACCACCCGCATGCATAGTTTAAGCGTTCCTTATACCATTGATATTGCGCGGTTTACGCCATTCATTAAGGCTTTCACTGCCGCTGTCATGATATTGCTGTCTTTTGCCGCCCCAAACAGGCTGATGTTTCCATCCACTTTTAATTCAATGTAGCAAACGGCCATGACACCTGAGCCTTCACCAATTGAATGCTCGTGGTAATCCACCACCTCAACCTGACGTTTCAGGAATGCACTTAAGGCATGTGCAGCAGCATCGACAGGCCCATTGCCTTGACCATCAACCTGATAGACTTCTCCCTGATGGCTAAAATCTATCTTAATTTGCTGAGCATTTTCTCCGACCGACTGGATAAAGTTACGTTGATAATCCATGGGGGAATTAGCCTGATAGTACTCACGCTCAAACAATGTCAGCATATCTGCTGCCGTCATTTCTTTACCGGTACTATCATTTACCTGCTGGACGATACGACTAAATTCAATCTGCAATTTGCGCGGTAACTGTAATCCACCTTCTTGCGCCAGCAAAAACGCCACACCACCTTTACCCGACTGACTATTCACTCGCACTACGGCCTCGTAACCACGACCGACATCGGCCGGATCAATCGGCAAATACGGTACTCGCCACTGGGCGTCAGGCTGCTGAATGGCCAGTCCCTTTTTAATCGCATCCTGATGAGAGCCAGAAAATGCCGTGAACACCAGTTCGCCGGCATACGGATGACGCGGATGAACCGGCAACTGGTTGCACTCTTCCACCAGTTTGCGCACTCTGTCCATGTTTGAGAAGTCCAGACCAGGATGTACCCCCTGTGAATACATGTTCATCGCCAGGGTCACAATATCAACATTTCCCGTACGTTCACCGTTACCGAATAAACAGCCTTCGACACGATCCGCCCCAGCCATCACTGCTAATTCGGCTGCAGCGACGGCTGTACCCCGATCATTATGTGGATGCACACTCAAAATAATCGCATTACGATTATCTAAATGACGATGCATCCACTCAATCTGATCGGCATAGGTGTTGGGGGTGTTCATTTCGACCGTAGCAGGCAGGTTGATGATCATTTTATTCTCAGGCGTAGGCTGCCAGATAGCAGAGACGGCATCACATACTTCTTTAGCGAAGTCGATTTCAGTGCTGGAAAACACTTCCGGCGAGTATTGATACGTCCAACTTACCTCTGGGGCTGTGGCCGTTAACTCTTTGACCCAACGGGTGCCACGTTCTGCAATTTCTTTCACCCCCGCCTTATCCGTCTTATAAACAATTTCGCGGAAATCTGGCGCCAGCGGATTATACATATGCAGAATAGCCTGCTTAGCCCCACGCAAACTTTCGACAGTACGCTCAATCAACTCATAGCGTGCCTGTACCAATACTTCGATAGTGACGTCATCCGGAATATGGTTTTCTTCAATCAGCAAGCGTACAAAATTAAAATCGATATCTGAGGCTGACGGGAAGCCGACCTCGATTTCTTTAAACCCAATTTTCACCAGTTCTTTGAAAAAGCGTAGTTTGGTTTCAATCGACATAGGGTCGATAAGCGCCTGATTACCATCACGTAAATCGGTACTCATCCAAATAGGCGCCTGGGTGATCTGCTGATTTGGCCACTGGCGATCAGGCAATTTAACGCCGATAAAGGGTTTGTACTTAGTTTCCGGGTTAGCAATCATGATGGGCTCCGCGTTTTGCTGGTATTTTCAACGCTGACAAGGATAATCCAGAAGCAGGGGAATTTTATTGCGAACAAGCGTAACTCACGCTTTTTTTAAACAATTTAATTTCATAAAATAAAGATTTATTGGCATAAAATTTCAACAAGATACATCATCATGCAACTAGACCGATACGATCGCTTAATTCTGGAAACTATCCAAAAACACGGCCGCATTTCGAATCAGGAGCTGGCTGAAGCCATCAATTTATCACCGTCACCTTGTTTACGAAGGGTACGTCAATTAGAAGAAAGCGGCTTAATTGATGGCTATGTTGGATTAGTAAACGCTCGCAAACTAGGACTGACACTGCTGTCTTTTATTCAAATCAGCATGGATAAGCACACACCAGAACGGTTTGCATTGTTCGAGAATACCGTGGCAGATTTTCCTGAGGTGCTTGAGTGCCATTTAATTACCGGACAATCTGCTGATTATCTGCTGAAAGTGATTGTCAGGGATATGGATGACTTCCAGCAGTTTTTACTGAACAAGCTCACCCGCATTGAAGGCGTCAGTGGAGTTCACTCATCATTTGTACTCAAATCCCCCGTCAATTCCACAGCACTCCCTGTCTAATTAGAAACATAAGCAAAACCAATAAGCTGATTACATATCAGACAAAAAGAGTATTAGCAGACAAGGTTTAAGACTGACAAACTGCGTCTTCGATTTACCTTATTCAGGCTGAGCCTAACAGGAGTACTATGGACGTCTTTGAAAATGTATCAGTGACCAAACAAGCAAATGTTTACTTTGGTGGCAAGGTAACCAGCCGAACCGTCACCTTTGCTGATGGCAGTAAGAAAACCCTGGGCATTATGTTACCGGGCGAGTATGAGTTTTCTACTCAGCAGGCCGAAATCATGGAATTTGCCAAGGCAGATCTGGAAGTGCTTTTGCCCGAGAACAGTCACTGGACTCAAGTATCAGATGGCGACAGCTTTAATGTACCAGCCAATAGCAGCTTCAAGCTGATTGTAAACGGTGTTAGCGACTACTGCTGTACTTATCTGGACTAACAGGTAAGACAAAGTCTAAGGCTTTTTTACCCTGTTGAAATAAAAAATCCGATGGCCTAAGCGCATCGGATTTTTTATTTGCTGGGGAATCTTCAAGCTTACGGGCGCAAAGCCTTCTCGCCTCTCGCCAAGCCACACACACCTGTACGAGACGATTCAATAATGTCAGATGTCTGCTTCATCAATGTAGCAAAAGCATCTAGCTTATCTGTGGTTCCCGTAACTTCAATCGTGTAATTGGTTAAATCGACATCCAGAACCTGGGCACGGAAAATATCCACATTTCGCATGACTTCAGTGCGTTCTTGCTCATTACGAGTAGCGACCTTGATCAGCATCATCTCACGTTCAATGTGAGTCCCTTCGGTCAGGTCTACCACTTTAAGCACATCAATCAGCTTGTTCATTTGCTTGGTGATTTGCTCAATCACGCGATCATCGCCATGTGTCACGATAGTTAAACGTGACAGGCTCTGATCTTCCGTTGGGGCTACGCATAATGAATCTACGTTATAGCCGCGCTGGGAAAACACACCCACGATGCGTGAAAGTGCGCCTGGGGCGTTTTCCATTAATACTGAAATAATACGTCTCATCAGGTGCGCTCCGTCTTACTTAATCTCATATCATCCATCGCACCAAATTTGATCTGCATTGGATACACATGTTCACTTTGGTCTATGTTGATGTCCATAAACACCAGACGCTCTTTTTCTGCAAAACATCGCGTCATGGCATCATCCAGTTCCGAAGGATGATCGACACGAATACCAACATGACCATAGGCCTCTGCCAGTTTTACGAAATCTGGCATAGATTCCATGTATGAATGTGAGTGACGGCCTTTGTAAATCATATCCTGCCACTGACGCACCATGCCCAATGCACGGTTGTTCAGAGAGATAATCTTAATCGGCAGGTTGTATTGCAAACAGGTAGATAGCTCCTGAATGTTCATTTGAATACTTCCGTCACCCGTCACAACCACACTGGTTGAGCCAGGATGAGCAAACTGGACTCCCATCGCCGCAGGTAAACCAAAGCCCATGGTGCCTAAACCACCAGAGTTGATCCAACGACGTGGTTTATCGAAGGCATAGTATAAAGCAGCAAACATTTGGTGCTGACCCACGTCAGAACTAACAAACGCATCACCATTGGTGTGCTTATACAAAGCTTCAATCACTTGTTGAGGCTTAATCAAGGTATCGGATGTTTGGTAAGACAAACACTTACGCTCACGCCATTGCTCAACTTGCTGCCACCAGTCAGCCAGCTTTTCTTGCTGCTTTTTGCTATCGATTTTGTCCAGATGCGTCATCAGCTGTTTGATAACTTTATCCACCGAACCAACTACCGGTACGTGGGCATTTACCGTTTTAGAAATCGACGCCGGATCAATATCCACATGAATAATGGTGGCGTGAGGACAGAATTTCTCAACATTGTTGGTTACGCGATCATCGAAACGCGCACCCAAGGCTAAAATGCAGTCTGCATTGTGCATAGTTTTGTTCGCTTCGAACGTACCATGCATGCCCAACATACCAATCGCCTGTTTATGGGTACCTGGGAATACACCCAAGCCCATCAGGGTAGTGGTTACCGGTGCCTGCAGCGTTTCCGCCAGTTCCAGCAATTCTTCCTGAGCTTCAGCTGCAATCGCACCGCCGCCCACATAGATAACAGGACGTTTCGCTTCCAACAGTACACTGACAGCCTTTTTAATCTGTTTATTATGGCCTTTCAGGGTTGGATTGTATGAGCGCAACGAAATTTCCGTTGGAAAAACATAAGGATGTTCTTCAGCAACGTTAACGATATCTTTAGGTAAGTCGACGACAACCGGACCGGGACGACCGGTATTGGCAATGTAATAGGCCTTAGCAATCGCTTCCGGAATATCTACTGCACGCTTAACCAAAAAGCTGTGCTTAACGATAGGACGAGAACATCCCACCATATCGGTTTCCTGGAAAGCATCTTCACCGATCAGAGATGACGCAACCTGACCTGACAAAATCACCATAGGGATTGAGTCCATATAGGCTGTTGCAATACCAGTTAACGTATTCGTTGCTCCCGGACCAGAAGTTACCAGGACAGTACCGGTTTTGCCGGTCGAACGCGCGTAGCCATCCGCCATATGCGCAGCGGCTTGTTCGTGGCGGACGAGCACGTGTTCGACGTCATCTTGTGCAAAGAGTGCATCATAAATATCAAGTACGGCACCACCTGGGTAACCGAATACATGTTTGACTCCTACATCTTTTAGCGCCCGTACAACCATTGCCGCGCCTGACATCATTTCCACCACTTTATCTCCTGCTTACAAGGGTTAGGAAATATGGCGAACCTCGCCACGTTCAAAGAGCGAAAACTATACTGTAGGGAATAGGAAGAGAAAACAAAAAATGGCAGAAAAGTGAAATATATATCCCAATATATAACAATATTAGGATATATATCCTATAAGAGTGCGAACAATCGACGATTTGAAGGATAAATAGTTACTTGTGATAACTCTTATCGAAATTAATCATCCATCTCTATTTCAAGATCACTGTCTTCGCTTACGGTATCCATCTCTTCATCATTCACAGATGCTTTGCTGCCGTAGATGCTACCGTATTTAGGACGATTGATGCGCTTCTGATACTTCAACCATGCTTTATCCGCTACATTTACCGGCTCTTCACCGCCCAATGCAACATTTAGCATGCGCTTGTCTTCATCAGTTTCAGGCGCAAAAAGCCCATCTACGAGTGCCGCATACAAACTCCCAAACTGCATTAGGGCTTTGCTTTCAGTGATTGAGAAATCACCCGAGCGGCCAAACCCATATGGGTAGTTTTTTGGATCGTTGAATACGCGTTTGATCAATGATTCTCTTGTTAGTTTTGCCATGATGGGCATCCCCAGTTAAACAGATTTTAAACAAGATTTAATCGGCCACTGCCTTTGCTTTAATAGAATCAAATACAAAGGCTGTCAATAAAAATTTGATGAAACTTTTATGCCGAAAATTCATGTAGTTCCGTCTTCGCTCGGTTTCCCGCCAAGGTGCACCACTAAAGGGCGCAAAGCATCCTGGCAGGTTTAAAGACGGAGTATAGAAAAGTCGCGGGGATTCTAGTAAATAAATGTCAAAAAACAATAAGCAAATTAAAAATCTGCACCAAAATATGCCGATTATCTTTGCTTAGGGATCCATGCCCAGATCATTTCACATTCAACTGGCTCAATTCCATTAGCATCCGTCACTTTTACCTGTACGGTGACTTCACCTTTGGGCTCTGTTTGCATCAGTTGAATTTGTTCGTCTGTTAGCGACGCTACAGCCGTCATATCACCCGTTGCACGCTTCACATAATTCAGTTTCATGCTTTTGATCAAAGGTAATTTATCGCCAGGCAGGTTGATCCCAACGGCAAACCCAGTGGCAGATTCTGCAAGAAGCGCCATCGCAGCGGCATGCACACTGCCAATATGGTTTTGAGCGCGGCGTAAATTACGCTGACGGTAAGTGACTGAACGGCCATCTGTACCCATTACTTCTATTTTCGTGGTGCCGGCAAGTTTTACCTTATAACGAAACATCGCCGTCATTAAGCGGCGACTTAGCCAGTCTGGATACTGATTAACCTTATCGACAAACTTGCGCAGAGGATTGGTTTTAGACATGAATATTCTTCTTCTGGTTTGACCAGTTGGTAGTGTGCCAACAGCCGCTCCTTGACACAATCAGAATCTTGTCTGTTTTCCAGATTAGTGATCAGATTGTCCTAATAATTCCTGCAACGCCTGCGTATTCCCGGCGTAATTGCGCCAGCGGCCGACCGATCGATCATTGATTGGTTCTCGCACTTGTACCTTACTGGCAGTAGAAACTGGCTTCTGGTTTTTTTCTACATGTAGGCAGGCATCTTCCCAGGGCAGCTGGCAAAATTGGAGTAGCGTTTTTATCTGCTGCTCGGGCTGTCTGACCAAATCCTCATAATTCTGCAGGTATACAGCATCCGGGAACTGCTGATGCCAATATTCAGCCAGGGCTTTAAACTCAAGGTAAAACTCACCGATTTCGGTAAGTGAATAAGCATAAGCGTAATAGGGGCTGTTAATCGAAAAAAGCTGGCGATAATTACCGATGCAAGTATCCATGCCGTTGCGCATCAGACAGACAATTTTGGCGTTTGGCAACGCCCGGCGGATGAGTCCAACATAGAAGAAATTAAACGGTAACTTATCAACTAGATAGTCCATTCCCTGGGTGAGATACTCCGTACGAGCCAAATATCGCTGGCCCAATTCGGTAAAATTGAGCGACTCAGCAGATTTCATCGTCTCTACATCAAGCACCATATTCGAAGGGGTTTGGGTGAGTTCTTTTACTGCCACGCCAAAATCCTGTAATTCTCCACCTGAGGCCACCAATGAATGACTGGTCAATATTCGCTCCACCAGCGTCGTACCTGAACGGGGCATACCCATCACAAAAATGGGACGAGAGGAGGTATTTCCCTGATTCAACTCGGTGATCTGCCCGGAGGATTTCAACCAGGCAAAAATATCCTTAAATTGGTTTTGGTTGCCCAGGGTAGTCCGTTTAGCCGATTTTGCCTGCTCCAGCACTTCAAATGCTTGCTGATAATTTTTAAGGGCTTCATATTCTTTAGCAAGTGCATGAGCAAGGTGTAACTTGGCGTCAACCTGATTTGCTTCAGATAACAAGGCTTCTAAACGAGCTATGTGATTATTTCCTGGAGTAATCCCACCAAGGTCAGCTAACGCAAAGTGTGCCTGCGAGAAATCAGGTTTCAATGCGATTGCGCGTTCAAAACTGTCGCGAGCTTTTTCAAAGTCGCCGGCAAACTTACATGACACGCCATGATTGTAATAATAATTGGGGTTGGATGTTTCCATCCTAAGAGCCTGATCAAAGTACGGCAAGGCTTGCTGATGTAACCCTACCCGACTCATCGCCACGCCCATAGTATCCAGGGCCAGGGGGGATGAAAGCGACGTAACAGGCACCCGTTTAGATAACCTAAGGGCCTGTTGCATATCGCCTTTTAATGCATGGCATTTAATCAGATAAACAATAAACTCGGGGTCTTGCTCCAGCTCCAGCGCTTTACTAAATAGCTGGGTTGCCTTATTTATCTGGCCCACCTCAGTGTTAATTATGCCCAGATAGAAATACAGCCAAGGATGCTCTCCCAACGCCTTTAGCATAGCGACACAAAGACGATGCGCTGTCGCAAAGTCTCGTCGGTTGATAGCATCAATAACAGGCTGAAAGTCGGGCGCGGCTGGTATCATAAAACTGACTTCTTACTTACAGGTTTAGAGCGATAAAAAAGGGCACCGCAGTGCCCTCTAGATGTTAAGCCGAGATTAGATCTCAAACAAATATTTGAACTTCACACCCACTGTTCTGGGCTTCAGCAAATAGTGGCCATAGTTGCGTAACATTTCGCTCGCATTTGAGTTCATCTCGCTGAATGTCGCCTCACCTATATCGCCTTTATCACGACGCACCGAGGTATAAGCGTATTTATCAAACAGATTGTCTACATACAAACTGGCAGACCAGGCATCACCTGAAATGCGCGCACTAATATTGCTCAGTGAATAACCAGGAATCACCTCACCATTGCCTTTCAGACCGACGGTAGAATACATATCACTTTGGCTGGTGATGCCATAGTTAATATCCAACAAGTGATCATTAAACACTTCAGTAGAATAAGTCAGACCGAATGAGAACTGATGCTCAGGCGAACCTGGCAGACGGTCGCCATCGGCACCATCGTAGCTGGCTTGAATTTCTGCAGCACGAGCAGCAGTCAGGCCCAGAGCTTCGATATCGTCTTCAGTTAAGATGCCTAGCATGTAAGGCGCATCTGAGGTTAATTCGGCTTTGGTGTAGGCATAAGTGGCATACATGGTCAGCTCATCACTCAGGATAGCGCGAGTTGAAATCTCAACCCCTTTTGAATTTGCACCGCCAGCATTAATCGTAATAGGCTGCTGTCCGAAGGTCGTGGCACCCTGAACCTGCGCATCATCCCAATCGACATTGAATAAGGCTGCGTTGAAATGCAGTTTGTTACGCAACCAGGTGCTCTTGAAGCCTAACTCGTAGTTAGTCGTTTTATCTGCGTCAAATAACTGCTCTTCTGGCAGCGCACACACAGTCTGGCCAGCCAGGCTCGAAGTATCAGACGGACAGGCTGCGACACCGTTCGCCCCGCCAATACGGAAACCTTCACTCACAGTTGCGTAAGCCATGACGCTGTCTGTGAACTGATAGCTGGCATTCAATTTAAACAGGTTTCCGCTATCGTCGGCTGACGCATCTTCAAAATCTAATTCAATAGCATCGGCATCTTCCCGATAAATCATAACGCCAAAATCATCTTCATAGCCGATAGACGTGTAATACAATGGCGTATCAACCGCAGATTCTGCTTTAACCTCGTACTTATACGCACGCAAACCTGCCGTAACACTCAATTTATCGGTAACCTGATATGAAAGCTCACCAAACAGAGCCATTTCTTTTACCGTACTTTTATCAACTGAATAATACTCCAGTTCATCCGGGCGATAATTACCACCGGTTTCCCAAACTTCTACAGCATATACATCAAATTCTGGTGTGAACTCTTTGCTGCTGCCGTCGCTCTTTTGTTTGTTGTAATAAGCACCGACAATCCAGGAAAGATCAGATTCGCCTTTTGAAACTAAACGTATCTCTTGAGTAAAGTTATCTTCAGAAGATACTTCTTTTGTATAAGCAGAAAACGCTGGGAATTCTTCATAGCTGTAATCCAAGCGAATCAATAAATCCGTCTGGTCTCGCTGGCCTTCTTCGTCAGACTGGGCAAATCCCGTTGCAGAAACCAATTCAGCAAACCCCAGATCCGCTTTCAGCTCAAGGCTAAGTAAAGAGTCTTCTTTATCATTAGGCTCTGCATAACGATACGCCGACTCATATTTACCAATGATCTCAGACAGCGGGTTCTCACTGCTCAAAGCGTTGTAATGGGTAATAGAGCGCCCTTCTACCTTCTGCTTCTGGTAGAAATACGTTAGCGTTCCATCCAGCCAGTCCGTTGGTGTCCAGCGCAGGGCGATACGTCCCGTCAGGGTATCTTCACCATTAGCATCTTTCTTCGTCTTAATATTGGCAGCCACATCATCTGCATCGCTCCAGTCAGGATCCGCCACTGATACGCCCGGCTCTTTGACCAAATAGTTGTAATCAATGTAGCCCGGGTCATTGTAGTAATTCAAAGACGCTCGAATACCTAACTGGCCGGCAATTAACGGCGCATTAATGACAAAACTGCTCTCACTACCAACAGAGTCACTCTCGTTCATTTTGAATGCATCTACAGACACTTCAGCAGTGGTCAGGTCCAAATCCACTTCTCTAGGAATATAGCGAATCGCACCACCTAACGTGCCGGCACCATACAGCGTCCCCTGCGGACCAATCAGAACTTCTACACGCTGAACATCCGCCAGACGCACATTCACAAATAATGGAATTTCACCAAAGTAAGTCGCAACAGTACCCGCATCATTGTCAGGGCCAGAAGAGTTTGTATTCAGACCACGCACGATTATTGGCGAACCTTCGCGTCCACCCTGGTCGGTAATCGTCAAACCTGGCACCCAGCGAGCCATATCATCAAGATCGCTAATGCCTTGCTGGTCCATGACATCAGAAGTCATCGCCGAGATGTTTAGAGGTGTTTCCTGGATTGAACCTGAACGGCGCGTCGCGGTAATCTGGATAGTTTCAATTTGCTTATCCGCAGATTCCTGAGCATGGGCTGCAGAAAGAGGAATAAAACTGGTGGCTATTGCACTGGCCAGAACGGAATAACTAAACAATCTCGTCTTTTTCATACTGCTGTATCGCTCTTTAGTTAACTGAGACCTCAAACGGTTTCATTATTTTTAGGTGACTTGGTGTTTTTCTGCCACAAATCAGCAATAACTGTGCCCGTCAGATTCTCAAATTAGATAAAAAATATTACCCAAATAAAATTATTTACGAATAAAAATTCAATATAAATGAAAATAAAACCAAAGAATTTGGAAGGCGCGTATTTTGCACTATTTTAAACATGAAACTAAAAATAAATAATCAATAAAATCATAAACTTAAATTTTAAATTAAAAATTACTTAGCAACATGCGCCTAATTTGTGCAAAAAACACCAGAATGAATATGCAAATTTATTGACGGCAGAATTATTTAGGTAAAATTTTTATTTACCCATTTAATTTAAATTGAGAAATGCATTGTGATTCGACAAATAGATGAAAAACGTGGAAACGTGGAAACGTGGAAACGTGGAAACGTGGAAACGTGGAAACGTGGAAACGCAAAAATCTGAACTCAATCAGCTAAAGAAAAACGATAGTTTACTGGATATTGTAAGAGAAATTGGAGCGGGAAACGAGACTCGAACTCGCGACCCCAACCTTGGCAAGGTTGTGCTCTACCAACTGAGCTATTCCCGCATAGGAGGTATAAAGAAGATTTGGAGCGGGAAACGAGACTCGAACTCGCGACCCCAACCTTGGCAAGGTTGTGCTCTACCAACTGAGCTATTCCCGCAAAATCTTGTGCTTCATGACTGAAGCGGGGCGCATTTTACAAAAACCACCGAGGCTTGCAAGCATTAAATGTCAAAAAAATCGGGTTTTCTGTTCATTTGCCTAATTTACCAACAAAAAACCCATTTTCAATGTAATGCTGATTAAATAGAGAACACATGCTGGCGATAATACGCCAGTTCAGCAATAGACTCACGAATGTCATCTAACGCCTGATGAGTTCCCTTTTTCTGAAAACCTTGCAATAAATCTGGCTTCCAACGACGCACAAGTTCTTTAATCGTGCTCACATCAATGCTTCGATAGTGAAAATAGGCTTCTAACTCCGGCATATGTCGGAACATAAAACGACGATCCTGACCAATCGTATTACCGCATAATGGTGATACACCTGGATCGACATATTGGCGTAAAAAAGCAATGGTTTGTGCAGCAGCTTGTTCTTCAGAAATGTGGCTAGCGCGGCAGCGGGCCGTTAAACCCGATTCACCATGGGTTTTAACACACCATGGGTCCATACCATCGAGAATTTCATCTGACTGCTTTATGGCCAACACAGGCCCTTCTGCAATTAAATTCAGATTTCCATCAGTTACCAGAGTCGCAATTTCCAGCACCTTATCTGTGTCAGGATCCAGGCCTGTCATTTCCATATCAATCCAGACTAGATTGTCTTTACTCAATGTCATGGGGGGTTTACCTCTGAAAATCTAAAAATCTCGTAAGCAGTCGCGCACTAAAGGTGTCATTCCTGTGCCGCTGACGTTAACATGTAAAGAGTATTAGCACCAAGCAAAGCAAAGATTAAACGTGGCCAAACGTCCAAAACTTACCCATAAACAGAAACGCCAAGTCTCGACTAACCGTACTAAAAGATTAAAGCAGGAAACAGCACCCGATACCGAAAATCTGGGTGAGCAGCAAACTGCAAAAGTTATCGGCCGTTTTGGGAAGCATGCGGATGTAGAAGACGCACTAGGCAATTTGCATAAATGCCACATTCGTCGCACTGTCGATTCGGTGGTATGCGGTGACAACGTGTTGTTTCGCCCGGGGCTGGAAACCACCCAAGGCATAAGTGGTATCATCGAAGCGGTGTTAGACCGCCATTCAGTTCTAACCCGCCCCGATTATTACGATGGAATTAAGCCGGTTGCTGCCAATATTGATTTAATTGTGATCGTCAGCGCGGTTTTGCCTGCGCTATCGACCAATATTATCGACCGCTATTTGGTCGCATCTGAAGATGTGTCTATTAAGCCTCTGATCTTATTGAACAAGGTCGAGCTGCTCAGTCCGGACGAACGTCAGCAAACCGAAGTTGTATTGCAAGTATATAAAGACATAGGCTATCAGGTACTCATGACCAGTTGTAAGACTGGCGAAGGCCTGGAAACCCTTACAGACCTTCTTAAAGACAAAACCAGTGTATTCGTTGGGCAATCGGGCGTAGGAAAATCCAGCTTAGTGAACCAACTGCTGCCAGATGCAGAAGAAGCGACGAATGAAATCTCCAGTACGTCGGGCTTGGGCCAGCACACGACTACGGCCGCAAAACTGATGCACTTCCCTAGCGGCGGTGATTTAATTGATTCTCCAGGGGTACGTGAATTTGCATTGTGGCATTTGCCGCCCGAAAAGCTCACGTGGGGATTCATCGAATTTCGCGATTATCTTGGTGGCTGTAAATTCCGAGACTGTAAACACAAAGACGACCCAGGCTGTTTGCTGCGTGATGCAGTAGACCAAGGGAAAATTAGCGAAGAACGCTATCATAGCTACCATAAAATTCTGGATGGTATGGAAGAACAGCGCCCCACTTATAGCAAAGGGTAAGGCATTAGACTGACAAACTCTGACACATGCGGTGAGTTTATTGTACAATCCGCCGCGGACTATTAGTGGAGTATTCTTAAGTGCTTGATACCTTAAAAGTAAAGCTGCAATACGTGTTGCCGAAACACGCCTTATCTCGTTTAGTTGGTAAACTGGCAGCCGCGCGTCTGGGCGTTGTAACTCAGGCCTTTATTCGTCTTTTTATCAAGCAATATCAAGTAGATATGTCTGAAGCAAAGCATGAGAGTCCTACCGCTTATGCCACCTTTAATGAATTCTTCACTCGCGAGCTAAAAGCGGGGGCCCGTCCACTGTGCGACGACCCACAGAAACTCATCTACCCAGTAGATGGCACGATTAGTCAGTTAGGCAAGATTGAAGCGGATACGATTTTTCAGGCAAAAGGCCATGATTACAGCCTGACGACCCTATTAGGCGGCAATAGCGAGCATGCTGCACCGTTTCAGAATGGTAAATTCTCGACCATTTATTTATCACCTAAAGATTATCACCGTATTCACATGCCTATCGATGGCACCCTGACCCACATGACCTATGTGCCAGGAGAACTGTTTTCAGTTAATCCGCTCACTACCGCGAACGTCCCTGGCTTGTTTGCCCGCAACGAGCGTGTGGTGTGTTTATTTGATACTCCGAAAGGAAAACTGGCAATGGTACTGGTTGGTGCAACCATTGTTGCCAGCATCGAAACAATATGGGCTGGCACAGTGACACCACCAGCAGGCAAAAAAGTCCAAACCTGGACATATCCAGCAACTGGCTTGAATGCTGTACACCTGAAAAAGGGCGAGGAAATGGGCCTGTTTAAACTTGGCTCTACCATTGTTGCCTGTTTTGAGCCAGATATGGTCGAATTTGCAGACGTCGGCCCAGGAGAAGTCACCCGACTAGGTAATGTCTTCGGCCAGTTAAAAGACTAAGCCGTGGACCCGGTCAAACGCAGCTTAGTTTCGCTGCACCTGTCGGTAGTGCTGCTTGGCGCTACCGCTTTGTTCTCTAAACTTATCCCTCTTTCGGCCACAGAGATCACGTTTGGCCGTTCTGTTATTGCCTGTATCACCCTGATGTTTATGGTTAAACTGGCAGGAGAAGGCTTAGCACTTAAACGTGGCAAAGACTATCTCATAGCCATCGCCTTGGGTGTATTGATGGCATCTCACTGGGTCACCTACTTTGCCGCTATGCAGTTCTCCACTGTATCAGTAGGCATGATTGCACTGTTTACCTTTCCGGTGATTACCGTTCTCCTGGAGCCTTTGTTCGAGAAAACCCGCATTGTCTGGCAGGACATGGTTAGCACCATAGTGGTGTTAATCGGAGTGGGCTTTATACTGCCGGATCTCTCCTTTGACAACGAGGTTACTCTGGGAATTGCCACCGGGATGTTATCAGCCGTGTTATATGCCTTGCGCAATCTGTTCCATCGCAAGTATTTCTCGCAGTATACCGGCGCGCAGGCGATGACCTATCAAACCCTGGTGATCAGTTTTCTACTGGTGTTTTTTATCAGCGATGACATACGTAATGCTGATAACACAACCCTTCTCTATATTGCAGTTTTGGGGTCCATGTTTACCGCGCTACCCCATGCCATGATTGCCGCCAGCTTTCGCCATTTGCGTGCGAAAACCTTCTCTCTGGTTGCCTGTATTCAACCTCTTTATGGGGTAATATTTGCGGTTCTAATTTTGAATGAACAGCCCAATTGGCAAACTCTGATAGGCGGTATACTGGTAATTTCAGCCGCTATATACGAAACTGTTAACGCCCAAAAACTCCACCAAAAATAATCCCTTATATGTTCATTTTTGCTCACCGTGGTGCCAGTAAAGACGCACCAGAAAACACACTGTCCGCCATACGATTAGCACTTACCCAACAGGCCGATGGAATTGAAATCGATGTACATCAGGTAGGTGAGCACCTGATGGTCATCCACGATCGCTGGCTGCATCGAACCACTAGCGGTAAGGGACTGATATATCAGCAACCTTTCGAAGCGATTCGTCAGTTAGATGCTGGAAACGGTGAGCAGATCCCAACCCTGGTTGAAGTATTAGCCTGTATCCAGGGCCAATGCATTCTTAACATCGAAGTAAAAGCGTTAGACAAGCCAAGTCTGCTTCTGGATGCCATTGATTACGCCATAACTCACTATGGTTTCAGTGCAGAACAATTTCTGATTTCGTCCTTTGACCACCCACTACTGGTAACCCTCAAACAGCTACGGCCTACCCTCAGCATTGGCGCACTAACCGCCAGTATCCCGCACGATTACGCAGCCTTTGCGCAAGAAATAGATGCCTGTGCGGTTAACTGTGATATGAGTGCCTTTAACCAGGCGATGGTTACAGACGCGCATCAGAGGGGTTTAAAAGTATATGTGTATACGGTAGACCAGGCGGAAGACATTCTGACCCTGCACCAATGGGGTGTTGATGGGATATTCACCAATTATCCAGCCAGAAGCAAACAACTCCTTACCAGCCAGTAACTCAGAACAACTCTATGTCCTGAGTGTTGACTGCATCATCCTCGTTGCTTGACGCCGCTGTGAGATTGTCGAGTTGAAGTGTTTGAATACAATCTGCAATCACGTGTTGCAGCTCGATAAATTTTTCACTGATGGAATTGGCTTGAAGCTCTTTCTCTATCAATTCTAAAAAGAACGCCTCCTGATGCTCCTGTAATTCAAGCGCATGGAAGCTCATGCCTATTTTCGCTGCAATGCTCTCAAGCAAGATCTGTCGCTCTTTTTCCATGTCGCCAATGCCGCGATTGACCATATCAATCACCATCATCAGACGATCCTTCGTATCCAGCATGCGCTGCTGATAATGAAAGGAAATCAGCCGGGAATTAATTGCGGGTACCAGCTTAGCGGCCAAATCCAGCATAGCATCGTAACTGGGCGAACCAACCGCAGGCATCAGTTTTACCAACAAGCTCACATACTGGTCATTAAAGATAGCCCTACGTCCAAAATGATAAATTCTGCCCTTGTCTTTCAGTAAATCAAATACCTGCAACTCCACAGGCGAACACTCAGCATTATCCACATCATAACTGACACTGTCATTTTCATTACGCAGCTCGATTGCCGTATGAAAGCCCAAAGACATCAATGCTTTAGTCACCATCCGCGCCATCGCTAGTTCATCGACACAACTGTTCAGGGCCGCCATAATTTCCAGCCCTTGACCATAAAACGCGGCTTGCTTCATCGCAGTATCAGCAAGACTCTGATACTGTTTATCATTCTGCTCGAGCTGTCTGATGTGCTCTAAATCTTTAGAAAAGCGCGAAATATGTTCGTTAAATGCAACAATATTGAATGGCTTGCAAACATAATCCCTGGCACCTAAGTCATAGGCTTTTTTAATGGTCTCTTCGTTATCATCCGCACTCAGAATGATGACGACAGGCTTCTGGATGACGTCCAACGCATTGAGCCAGGCACAAATACTCAATCCATCCCTACCAGGCAAATGGATATCCAGTAACACCAAATCAAAATTATGCTGTTCAATAAGTTCAACCGCTGCCAATCCATCCTCAGCAGTGACCACGCTAAATGATTCTTCCAACATCATTTTAAGTAGTGTCAGAATATTTGTGTCGTCTTCGGCTATCAGCAATTTTTGCTTATCAGTCATATCCATCCTCTGACGATTTTCTGCAAACACCTTGCAACCTAATGGCTCCCAGCCATCCGATCCAAGCGTAAACAAGCATGTAAATCAGGTAAGAAAAAAGCCAACAAAATCAGTACAAAATTTATCCATGTGTTTTCTACACTTGCAAAAACTTTGTGCTAGCTTTTAAAGCAAAGGTCAAAAATCACCCGACCTTTTTCCCTGACCAGTTAATTTTATAGTCAACATCAAAGTGTTAGTCATGGAGAACGAATGAAAAAAATTTTAGCAGTAGATGACTCCGCCTCGATGCGCGCCATGGTGACCTTCACTCTGAAGGGCCAGGGATATGACGTTACCGAGGCCGTAAATGGACAAGAAGGCTTAACCAAAGCCAGTCAGGGAAAATACGATCTGGTAATTTCGGACGTGAACATGCCGATTATGGATGGGATTGAATTTATCCGTCGACTGAGAGAATTAGACAGCTACAAATTTACGCCTATCCTGATGTTAACCACCGAATCCGGCTTAGATAAAAAGCAGGAAGGCAAAGCCGCTGGCGCAACAGGCTGGATCGTCAAACCTTTTGACCCGCAAAAGCTCGCCGCAGTTGTAGCCAAGGTAATGCGTTAGCCAGTGAGATAATGTCAGGGACGATGCAGAATGAGCGATCCAATCGAGCGGTTTAAAGCAGTATTTTTCGAAGAAGGTGCCGAAGCTATCGACGCTATCGAAAATAATCTGCTTTCAATCGATGGCGGCCCCGTCGATCCCGAAACGATCAATGACATATTCCGTGCCGCACACTCATTGAAAGGCGGTAGCGCCACATTCGGTATGACGGCCCTGACTGAATTTACCCATGTCATGGAAACCTTGCTGGATAAAGTACGTTCCGGCAGCCAGAGTTTGTCTCAACCAATTGTCGATTGCTTATTTTCATCGCTCGACATCCTCAGAAATTTAATTAGTCATTACCAGTTTTCAGATGCAATTGACCAGAGCAAGATGCTGGCGGTGCGTAATGAACTTGAAGCTTTACTGGGAGGAGGAAGCGCTGCCCCCACCCCAGCCAATGCAAACGAACAGGTAGCAGGCCACAAACAATGGCAGATTAGTTTTGTTCCACACGCCAATCTGATGCATACAGGCAATGACCCTCTAAAATTCATTGAAGAACTAGAGGAGCTTGGCAGCATCGAAGTCATCTGTCATTACGACAAGGTTCCAGATATATCAGAGCTCAATCCGCTAGATTTGAACTTAAGCTGGGAGATTAAGCTGCAGGCAGAAAAGCCCGTCGAAGCCGAACAAATCAGCGACATTTTCATGTGGGTAGAGGATGAATGTGATTTAACCCTCACCCCAATCACACACAAAACGACAGACAATACCGAGGCAACAGAGACTAGATCCACGCCAGCACAAAGTGTGTCAGGTACAAGCTCCTCTGCCGAGGTAGCGAAAGCAGCCGAACCCGCAGCAGCTCAGAAGGGCCGAAAATCTCAGTCAATTAGGGTCGACCTGGATAAAATCGATAGCCTTATCAATCTGCTGGGTGAACTGGTCATCACCCAGTCCATGCTCAGTATTTTTAATGATGAAGAAAAATACCCGCAGTTTGAACGTCTGAGCGAAGGTCTCAGTCAGTTAGAACGTCACACCCGAGACCTTCAGGATGGCGTCATGCGCATCCGCATGCTACCGATCAGTTTTTGTTTCAGTCGTTTCCCCCGCATGGTCAGAGACCTGGGTAAACAACTGAATAAATCCCTGCGCGTAGATATCATTGGTGAGTCGACAGAAGTCGATAAAACGGTGATCGAGGAGCTGACCGATCCGCTGGTACACTTGGTCCGCAATAGTGTTGATCACGGCATTGAACCCCCCGATGTGCGTCTGGCGAAGGGCAAGCCGGCAGAGGGCACGATCACCCTGAAAGCCTTCCATCAGGTAGGCAATATCATCATCGAAATCAACGATGATGGTGCCGGTTTAAACACAGAGAAAATCCACGCCAAAGCGATTAAATCGGGCATCATCCACGAAAACTCGCAATTATCCGAGCAGGAAATCAATGAACTCATTTTTGCTCCGGGATTCTCCACCGCCGAACAGGTCACCGATCTTTCCGGCCGCGGCGTAGGCATGGATGTGGTGAAACGTAACATTCAAAGTCTCGGCGGTACGATTGAGGTTCGCTCACAAAAAGACAAAGGCAGCAGCTTTCATATTCGCCTGCCTCTGACACTGGCAATCCTGGACGGTCAGCTAGTCAAAGTGGCCGGAGAAACCTACATAATTCCACTGCTTTCCATCATCGAATCTATTCAGCTTTCCGACAAAGACATCAACAAAGTTGGCCGCCGTGGGGTTACGTTCAAGTGGCGCGGAAAATTCATTCCCATTCTCGATCTGGCAGCCGTCTTTAGCTGCCCAGAGCGACAGGCTGGTGAGCAGGACAAGCGCCTGGTCGTAGTGGTGGAAAGTGACAACCAGCAATACGGTATTCATGTTGATGAACTGACGTCGCATCAGCAGGTGGTGGTGAAATCGTTAGAAGCTAATTATGGCAAAGTCAGTGAGTTATCCGGAGCAACCATACTAGGTGATGGTTCGGTTGCCCTGATCATCGATGTATCAGCCTTAAGTGCCAGAATTCGGGTGCATTGATCATGAGTAACGATACTTCTAATACGGAAATTATCGCTAAATCTCCCACCAGCGAATGGCTGACGTTTCGACTGGATAAATTGGATTACGCCGTCAATATTTTGCGAGTGAAAGAAATTCGAGCCTGGGAAGACGCTACCCGCGTTCCCTTTTCGCCGCATTTTGTTTCGGGTTTGATCAATTTACGAGGTGCCATTGTCCCTGTGGTTAACCTGCGTCTGCGCTTTCATTTAGAAAGCCTGCCGCCCTCAGCAGAAACCGTCATTCTGGTGATGGACATCCATGACGAAGGCATAACGAAAACTGTCGGTATGGTGGTAGACGCCATTTCTGAGGTTGTAGAAACCTCATCCGACAATAGCCAATTGGATCCCGATTTCGATTTGGCGATCCCTAGAGATTTCATCAGTGGTATTGCAGATATCGGAACCAGCATGCTGGTTCTGCTTAATGTAGACAGAGTGCTGGATCTAGAGATGCCGGCGTTCTCACAGGACAGTTAACGAGGAGCTCATAATGAGTAACAAGGTAAACCTCTTCACCACACTCATCGCATGTTGTCTGGGTGCGTCATTGATTGCCAGTTGGTTACTGGGCTTGCCCGCCAACATGGCAATGGTCATTAGCGCCATATGTGCTATTGGGCTAGTGCTAACACTGATGCTGGCGCAATCACTGCAACAGAGCCTGCTTAAACCCGTTACTGAACTGGAGAAAGGCCTGGAACGCATGCGCCTGAATCCCGATGCGGTTCTGACCAAACCCCACGCTTTTCACGATAATGTCAGTGCAGGACCGATTTCAGATATTGCCCGCAGCCTTGGTGACTTACTCGAGAGTGCAGCCCAGACATTGGTCAAACATGGCCAAAAGCAAAACGATATCGAAATTGAATTAGCCAGATTCAAAACGTCAGTGAATCAGGTCGGCACTAACGTCATGATTGCCGATGAAAATTTTCACATCATCTATGTGAATGACACTCTTAAAACCATGCTAAGAAAGCATCAGGACGAACTGGCTAAGTATTTTAACGGCTTTGATGTAGAGCGTTTAATTGGTACCAATATTGATCGTTTCCATAAAAATCCGAGCTACCAAAGAAACATCCTTACCAATCTTCACGGTGGTCACAGCTCAGAAATTACCGTCGGCACCATGACCTTCGGGCTTAAAATATTTCCGGTAATGCATGGCAATCAGAAAGTAGGCGCCATGGTTGAATGGTCAGATTTATCCGACCGCAAGCAGGCCGAAGATTTAGCAGTAGAGAACTTACGCATACGCACCGCACTGGGTGCAGTATCGACCAACGTGATGTTGGCCGATCCTAACTACAACATCATTTACATGAACGAAAGCCTGCGCGCTATGATGCAGGAGCACCAGGAAAAATTCCGCAAACTCAAAGCCGATTTCAACGCCAATAAACTCATCGGCACTAACATCGATGTTTTCCACAAAGTACCAGCACATCAGCGCACCTTACTGGATAACCTCAAGTCGACCTACTCCACTGAAATATCCCTTGAAGGCTTAACATTTGGTCTTACTGCCAACCCAGTATTAAATGAAAAAGGAGAACGCCTTGGGACAACGCTGGAATGGGCAGACCTCACCGAAAATAAACTAGCGCAACAAGCAGCCAAAGATAATTTCAGAGTCAAAGTGGCACTGGATAATGTTAGCTCGAATGTCATGATGGCCGATGCAGATCTGAATATCGTCTATATCAATGACAGTGTTCAGGCCATGCTGATAAATGCCGAGAAAGAAATACGTCGAGAACTGCCCCATTTTGATGCCCGAAATCTCATCGGAAAAAATATCGATGTATTCCATAAGAATCCGGCCCATCAGCGCACTATGTTAGCGAGACTGGATTCCACTTATCGCACAAAGATTATTGTGGGTGGTCGCCATTTCCAATTGATTGCAAACCCGGTGGTCGATGAAGAAGGCGAACGCCTGGGTACCGTAGTGGAATGGGATGATATTACCAATCAGGTCAGAGTACAGGGCGAGGTAGAACGCCTGGTACAAAGCGTTTCTGAGGGTAACCTGAGTGCACTGATCAGCACAGAAGGTAAAGATGGTTTCTTCCTAACTATCTCTCAAGGCCTAAACAACCTGTCCCAAACCGTTAATGCCTTTGTTGGTGATCTAAGCAGCAGCTTACAACGTCTTTCGGGCGGTGACTTGACCGTCAATATTACCAATGAATATCAAGGCATGTTTGGCGAAGTTCGCGACGCTATCAATACCACTGCCGATAAACTCAACTCTGTTGTTGGCGGCATTATTGAAGCTTGTGACAGTATCCGCTCAACTAACCACGAGCTCTCCGTTGGTAACGATCAGCTGTCAGAGCGCACCGAGAAGCAAGCGTCCAGCCTGGAAGAAACCGCAGCTAGCCTGGAGGAATTGACCAGTAATGTACGCACTACAGCTGCCAACACCAATACCGCTAACGACGCAGCCAATAACGTCCGAGATAAGGCAACTCGCGGTGAACGTATTGTCACCCAAGCTGTGGAATCTATGCAGGCGATTACGCAAAGCAGTAATAAGATTGTTGAGATTATCAGTGTCATTGACGATATTGCCTTCCAAACCAATCTGCTTGCCTTGAATGCTTCGGTTGAAGCTGCCCGGGCCGGTGAACAGGGTCGAGGCTTCGCTGTGGTTGCAACTGAGGTGCGCAACCTGGCGCAGCGTTCAGCGGTATCTGCCAAAGAAATCAAAGAACTGATCGACGATAGCTCGACCCGGGTTAAAGGTGGCAGCGATTTGGTCAATCAGTGTGGTGAGTCACTGACGGATATTCTGAAAATGGTCAATCAGCTAAGCGTGCTGATTTCTGATATTACCAATGCGACCAATGAACAGGCCTCAGGTATCGAACAAGTCAACCAGGCCGTCGCAGACTTAGACGACATTACCCAGCAAAACGCGGCCCTGGCAGAAGAAGCGTCATCAGCAAGCCAGTCCTCTGTGCACAAAGTGGATGAAATGGCAGAGCTGGTGAGCTACTTCACCGTCTCCGGCAGCTCTGTGAGTTTGTCTCGCAGCACTCCATCACCCTCGCGTCCGACGGCCAAAGCCCCTGTTGCCAAAATGGTAAGTCCAGCAGCCAAGCCAGCCGCGAAGAAGCCAGCCAAGGAAATCGTCAGTACACCGAAGAATGATGAAGAATGGGAAGAATTCTAAATGCAGGGATCGTCGCCTAACGAGCAAAAAATCCAGTTACTGAATTTTACTCTGGCAGATAATGTCTACGGCATTGATATCACCAAGGTTCAGGAAATTCGGGCTCTGGGTAAAGTGCGCTCGATCCCTAACATTCCCACCCACTGTTTGGGCGTTATAGAGTTTCGCCAAAGCATGGTGCCGATCTTGGACCTGCGTGCATTCTTTGGCTATCCCCAAATAGCGTTGTCGGAACAAACCGTGGTCATTATCGTCAATTTGCAGGATGTCGATCAATTACTGGGACTCGTGGTGGATTCGGTATCAGATGTCAGTTCCGTGAGTCTGCAGCAAATCAAAAAGAGTCCTAAAATGAACCGGGCATTTGATAATCCATGCGTCCAGGGCATGTTTAAAAATGCCGATAAAATCATCTTGGTACTCGCCATTGATAAGTTGCTCCATGACGACACAGTAGAAGAGATTAAGCAGTTGTTTGATCAGGACTTAAATGTGTAGCACCAATGAGAAGGATCGCCTGTGTTAATCAAAAAGGAGGCGTGGGGAAAACCACAGTTTGTGCCAATCTGGCATCAGCACTGGCAGCGGCTGGCCACACAGTACTCGCCATTGATCTGGACCCTCAGGGCCAATTAACGGCCAGCTTTGGTATTACCCAACGCCATATTAATGGCATCAGCGAAGTATTGCGGGAGCAAGCCAGACTGGAACAAGTGTGCGAGCGCATTCGCCCTGGACTTACCCTGATCCCAGCAGGACAAACATTGACACAATTAGAATCGACCCCAATGGGGAAAGGCAAAGGTAAGCTGTTGGCAAAATGCCTTTCTAGCCTTGGAGGGCAATACGATTTTGTACTAATGGATTGCCCTCCTTCGTCAGGATTTTTGGTGGTCAATGCGCTGGCGGCCGCAGATGAGTTATTGATTCCGGTTACCGCCGATTATTTAGGCCTGGCAGGCATTGCCCATCTAATGGCCAGCATACGTAAATTTGAGAAATTACTGGGACCATACAAACATAAATGGGTGGTAATAAGTCGGTGGCAAAAGCGCCGACTTAGTAACGAAGTAAAAACGAAACTGGCGGATTACTTTGGCTCCCAGTTGGTCGATATTCAAATTGCCGAACGAGCCGCTCTGGCAGAAGCTCCCAGTCACGGTAAACCCATTGACCAATATCAGCCATCAAACCCTGCCAGCAAAGAATTTCAGCAGCTTGCTGCAACTCTGTTGGAGACACTGGCATGAGCAAACATCCGCAGGATGATAACCAACCCCGCCTAGGACATGATCCACTGGAATGGTTAGATGACGACGAATCGGAATACACACCAGCCGTTCCACCAGTTACGCCTGCGCCAGTATCTAGTACAAAAACACTTAACGACGATGCGGGTATCTCTTCACCGGTATCTGAGGAAATTCCCCCGGGGGATCCCCTTATTACAAGCCAAAACGAGGAACCTGAACAGAAAGGCGATTTCATCGCGGATCCCTTCACCCCTGGGCCACAACTGCGTATTCAACAAATAGAAAGCTATCACCAGGCTTGGGCTACTTTCTTACAACAGTCGCCAGATGAACCCATTGTACTGAATTGCAACGAGTTGGAAGATATTGACGGTGCCGGATTACAACTCATTCTATCGCTACTGCACAGTAAGTCGCCTGGTCAGGTCAGCCTAATAAAAGTAAGCCCTCACGTGCAATCAACCCTAAACACGGCAGGTATCTGGCCTTATATCAGCGAGTTTGTGCAAGATGCGTAGTGCCAATTCGTCCTCATCACAGGAGTTTATTTTTAAGCGCGAACATTTCGACCAACTGCGTAAAATCGCCAAAGGCTACGCAGGCATTTCCGTCGGTGAAGAAAAATTTCAGATGTACTACACCCGTTTATCTAAACGCCTGCGCAGTTTGGGGATGACAAGCTTTGACCAGTATGTGGAAATGGTAAAACATACAGAAGCTGAGCTACCGCACTTTATCAATGCCATCACCACCAATGTCACTGCCTTTGGCCGTGAACAGCACCATTTTGACTTTCTCAAAGACCTTTTAAAAACCCGTAAAGGTGGCAGTTTTGCAATTTGGTCTGCAGGTTGCTCGAGCGGCGAAGAACCTTACAGCATAGTGTTAAATTTGCTGCCAATCTGCCAGCGCCAAGGGATCAAATTAACTATTCTGGCCACCGATCTGGATACCGACGTACTCAATCGGGCCTCGCGGGGCGTTTACCCACTGGATGCAATTAAACACTATGATCTGGAAACCAAACGCCGCTTTTTCCTCAAAGGCACCGGCAGCCAAAACGGCTTATGCCGGGTCAAACCATTACTGCGTGAACTCATTACATTTCGGCAACTTAACCTCATTTCCAGTTGGTCACATCCAACGCCATTTGACGCTATTTTTTGCCGAAATGTGATGATCTATTTCGATATGGACGACAAAAAACGCATCATTGAGCGCTATGCCAATTCATTGGTTCAGGGAGGATTCCTGTTTCTTGGCCATTCCGAATCCTTGCATAAAGTATCTGAGCGGTTTGATAACGTCGGAAAAACCATTTATGCAAAGCAGCAATAGGAAAGCCCCTGTGATGATGTCCACCAGCCAACTTGTTCGCCCTTGCATCTCTGGCTTCGAGCATATTAACCGCTACCAGGACAAACACAGTAACCTGATTGCTGCTAAATTATTACCCGGCGAATATTATGTCACCCGTAGCGATGAAATGATCACTACCGTACTGGGGTCATGCGTGTCGGTTTGTATTTATGATCCATTGACCAAGGTTGGTGGCATGAACCACTTTATGTTGCCGCAGAACAATAAAAACCAGGACATGGGTGTACTCAGCGAGTCGTTCCGCTATGGCGATGTCGCCATGGAGCGCTTAATCAATGACTTATTGAAAATTGGTGCAGCAAAAGAACGAATGCTGTTTAAAGCCTTTGGTGGTGGACAAATCATCCGGCACATGACGGCGATTGGCGACCAAAATGTGAAATTCCTGCAACGGTTTATGCAGATGGAAGGCTACAAACTGAGTGCTTCCGACTTTGGCGGTCCCTGGCCCAGAAAGATCAATTTCTTTCCCCAAACCGGCAAAGTCATGCTTCGCAAGCTGCAGGAACTGCATAACGATACCATCATTAACCGTGAGTCACGTTATCAGACTCAAATTACCAGAGCACCTGAACCAGCAGGGGACATTGATTTGTTCGACTAATATGAGCGGAAAAATAAAAGTACTGATTGTGGATGATTCGCGCCTTATTCGCGACATCCTCACGGACATTCTGGAGTCTGACCCGCGTATTCAGGTGGTAGGGGCGGCGGCTGACCCATATGATGCAAGAGAGATGATCAAAGCGTTGCAGCCGGATGTCATCACTCTGGATGTCGAAATGCCCAAAATGAACGGTATTAGTTTTCTGAAAAACCTTATGCGTTTGCGCCCTTTGCCTGTGGTGATGATTTCAACCCTTACCCTGGCAGGCTCTAACGTTACCATGCAGGCACTGGATCTAGGAGCCATTGATTTTATTGCTAAGCCGGTCGACCTGGGTGATCAAATTCAAAAATATCGCGAAATCATTATCAGCAAAGTCGTCACAGCTGCATCGGTGCCCAAAACCAAATTACTGATGATCCAAAATCAGCTCAAACGTCAGCACCAGGATGTCGGAGCTCCCGCCGCCCATGTCACCAAAATTCCCTCTATCCACAAAGGCTCGAGCCGCAAAGATGGCAAAGTGCTCGCGATCGGTGGTTCCACCGGGGGATTGGAAGCTGTGCGTAACCTACTTTGTCAGGTCGAGTATCAAGGGGATGAGAGCATCGTCATTTGCCTGCATTTACCCGGCGCATTTACTCAATCCTTTGCCGCCCGTCTCGACAGTTTGTTGCCACTAAATGTGAAAGAGGCAACGGATAACGAACCCATAGTGGCAGGCAGCATTTATTTGGCGCCAGGAGGTTTACATCTGGAAGTTCAGCGTGTTCCGGGGGGCTACCGTACCAGTGTCTACGACGGTGAAAAGGTCACCATGCACAAACCCAGCGTGGATGTGCTGTTTCAGTCAGTCGCCAGCCAGGTAAAGAATCGAGCCATGGCGGTATTGCTTACCGGTATGGGGAAAGACGGTGCACAAGGTATGTGTGATATTCGCCAGGCAGGCGGCGAGACCTTTGCTCAGGATGAAGCCAGCAGTGTGGTATGGGGAATGCCAGGCTCCGCAGTCGCAATGGGAGGAGCAGATCACGTAGAAACCTTACCCAAAATAGCAAAAGCTATCACACGATTTTTTCGCGGATAAGGCGCGCCAATAAAGTCTCAACTAAAGTTTAATTTCGCCAGGCTAATATCTGACCTACCCTATCGGCAGGAAGGACGCTCGAGGCATTTTAAGGGCTGCAATATGATAGAAATTAACGATAAGGTGCTTGAAGATATTAAGTCGGGATTTATGATCCCACCTAAACCGGCGATTTTGGATGAAATCAGAGCCATACTTCAAAGCGATGACCCGTCTCTAACCGATTTATCCCAGTTAGTTGCCACCGATGTTGGCATATCATCCGCCATTCTGAAAGTCATTAATTCCCCATTTTACGGCATGAAACGCAGTATTAGTGACGTCAATCAGGCGGTCTTTATTCTGGGTCTAAATGCCGTCGCATCGCTGGTAACAGCATTGAAACTGCGTACAGCATATATTGGCCAAGCCTGTATTTCACTGGAACTGTTTTGGGACAATGCCGTCGAAATCGCCAACGCAATGGTGTTTATTGGTAACCAGTTGAAGAACAAAATCCCACTGGAAGACCTATATAGCCTGGGCTTGTTCCATGATGCAGGCATTCCTGCACTGGCGATCAAATACGACGATTACGTTGATGTACTGCAAGAGTCCAACACCTCAGACAATCGAACTCTGGTTGAACTGGAAGAAAAGCGCTACCCCACAAATCACGCCATCGTAGGTTTTTATCTGGCCTCGTCCTGGCATCTGCCGAAACATCTGTGCAAGATGATCTTAAACCATCACGCGATGGACTTTTTCACCAGCAATACTCATGAAGAGAAGATACAGTTTGCGGTATTAAAAATGGCGGAAAATATTGTGTACTCAAGCAAGCGCTATCGCAATATTCCTGAATGGACGTATATTGAGCACGAGGTATATAGTTACCTCGGCATTGATCGCGACTTTTACTTAGATATTGCCGAAGACTTATCTATGCCGGGCTAGAGGTTTTAGTGATCGTCGCAGGTATGGCAGCGCTGGCAAAGTTTCAGGTTAGCTACATGAGCAGCCACAATTAACAGTGCACCAATAGTAATAGTGAAGGGTTCATACGCCGCACCGAACATATCTTTATTCCAGTAAATCAGCACCCCAAGGACTAAGCTGTACAAGGGATAGATTTGACGGTGATAACGATAGAAACCAGACAGCAATGCCCAGAACCCGACGATCATAGACAGGGTCAGAATAGTGCGCTCAAACCAGGCTTCTGCAAAGAAGCTGGCGCTAACGAAAGGAATCAACGGGATCAAAATAGGCAGCAACAGGCAATGCAAAGCACACAGGCTTGAAGCCCAGATGCCTAATCTGTCTAATACATTTTTTGGACTGCCGTTTGCCATGATGACTCACCCACTTGAAACTGACGTTATAATATAACATTCTACTGCGTTTGCAAATGATCCCGGCGAAGATTCATCGAATATTTTTGCGAGCAGCGATGGTCATAAGTAAACCTGGCCAGATACGTTTAATGGTTGGAGCCAATGCACTCAGGCCCTTGCCAATAACCACCTCTCGTTTATCTTTTTCGATGGCGTTGCAAATTCCACAAGCACAGTCGTGAGCCGTGATACCACCAGCAATAGATCCCGCCATACGGCCATAGGGCTGGCCGTCATCCGTGCGCGCGTTAACCGAAATCTGTGTTTGCACAAAACCAGGACAAATGGTCAGTACCTTCAGTCCATTTTGACTTTCTTCAGCTCTGAGGCAATCCATGTAACCGATAATAGCGTGCTTAGACGCAGCATAACCCGCCATACTCTGACCGCCCACTTTGCCCGCGACACTGGCAACTGTTACCACCATGCCTTTATTTTGCACTATTGCTGGCAGAAGTAACTGCGTTAAACAAATGATACCGAAGTAATTCACTTCCATGACTTCACGCTGCACTTCGATACAGGTATTTCGGGCCAGACCACGCTGTGAGATGCCCCCGTTGTTCACCAGAATATCAACCGAAATGCCCTGCTCTAAAACAGGTGTCACAGCGGCACGAATACTGTCACAACTGGCCAAATCTAATGGTACGATTCGATGTCGTTCCGGGTGAGGCAACACTGACCTTAACTGCTCCAGCTTATCAGCCGAACGCGCAGACAAAATCAACGTCGCACCCAATATCGCCAGTTCTTTAGCCAACGCCTCACCTATGCCAGATGATGCCCCAGTAATCCAAACGGTTTTGCCCTGAATTAACATATAACCACTCCCTGTGAAGAGTTAAGTCGGCGTGTTCATCTCGCGCCCAATGTTTAGCGTTTTAACTTGGCCCCAAGAGTAATTACAGCCAGTACCAGTGTACCTGCCAAAAAGCCAGTAATGCCTTCGACCAATAATGTTATCAGTGTAGGTAATTCCATTCCCCAGTATTGCAGCCAAAGCTGCTCGATGCCATCAAGCAGATGATGTAACACGCCGATACTGTGCAATAAGATGCCCCCACCGACTAAAAACATCGCCAAGGTGCCAGCTATCGAAAGAAACTTCATCAACATAGGTGCGGCCGTCAACAATCCTCTGCCAACAATGCGACTAACCGGCGCGTGTCCTGTCGCGGAACGGCGCAGCAACAACAGGCCCATATCGTCGAGCTTCACAATCAAAGCGACAATGCCATACACGCATACTGTGATGAGAAAACTCAGCCCGGCCACAACCATTGCCTGAGTCAAAATTGGTTGGTCTGTCACCGTGCCCAGCACGATGACGATGATCTCGGCGGAAAGAATAAAATCCGTACGAATCGCTCCGCGTATTTTATCTTTTTCCAGGGCGACTAAATCGACATCGGGGTCCATCAACGCCGCCATTTTTTGTTGCTGGTCAGCCTGACGTTCTTCCTTGCTGTGCAGCCAGCTATGTAAAACCTTTTCCACGCCTTCAAAGCACAGATAAAGCCCACCAATCACCAATAAAACCGTCACCAGCCAGGGGACAAACAAACTAATCAGAATGGCAGCCGGTGCCAGAATCACTTTATTTAACAGCGAACCTTTAGCAACGGCCCAGACAATTGGCAACTCACGTTCCGCCCTTACACCAGATACCTGTTCGGCATTCAATGCAAGGTCGTCACCTAAAACACCTGCGGTTTTCTTGGCTGCGACTTTTGATAATACCGCTACGTCGTCCAGTAACAGGGCAATATCATCGAGAAGGGTAAACAAACTACTGGCCATTCGGCCTCCTGTGATTTATTCCTGCAGTTCCTCTGCAGTCTGACTTGGGGGTGAAGTTTTAGGTTCGCTTAAGGCGGCCCACAATGACTGATTGGGCAATACCAGTTCACTTACAGGAACCAGGCGAATACCTTGCTGCTGCAAATCTTGTAAGTGTGTTTGCAAATATGCCAGCGTTTTCGGATATGGATGACCAATAGCGACAGCAATGCCCTGTTTCCTGGCAAGCTGAAGCAAACGTTTGAACTGCCCATCAATATGCTTTTCATCGGCAACATGATCTAAAAATACATGTCGATGCGCCACAGGCACCCCATTTTGACGAGCAATTCGCTCAGCTTTGCTATAACGGGTAGTTCTGGAGTCAATGAAGTACAAACCACTATGTTGCAAAAAGTGCATTGTGGACTGCATTGGCAGTGTCAGTTGCGTCAGCTTACTGCCCATATGGTTATTCAACCCCACCGCATTGGGCACATTATTCAGTGCCGCCTGCAAGGTATCCTGAATATTCGTCGGTAACATATCAGAAGTGATGGCACCTGGCCCCAAAGCCTTGCCATTTAAGGCTTCCATGGGTACATGCAACATCACTTCCCGACTTTGCTGCTCTGCGGTATGGGAAAATTGCTGTGATAAGGGTGTGAAAGGTAGGATGGAAAATGTCACGGCAACGGGCAAATCAAAGGCTGCAGCATCGTGGATACTGTTCCCCATATCATCAATGATCAGCGCAATTTCTGCCGCTCTTACTGGTACCAGCAAATGCACAGCCAGTAACAGCACCCCTAACCCAAATCTTCGCACGACTCTGTGTCTTATTTTAATTGGTTTTTATTATTGCCAGACATGATTGTCTGAGTGTGACTTGATTATATGCCTGCAACTACAGATTGCAATCCGGCATTCTGGCTACTTGCTTAACCAGCTCACAGGGTTAAGCGGGGCCCCTTTATGGCGAATTTCAAAATACAGATTGGGCGATGTCTGGCCACCGCTTTGTCCGACTAAAGCGATGGTTTCTCCGGCTTCAACCGTATCTCCTACCTGTTTCAACAGTGCCTGGTTATGACCGTACAAACTCATGTAACCATCACCATGATCGATTACCGTGACCAGACCAAAACCACGTAGCCAGTCTGCATACAACACCCTGCCATAATAGATAGCATTAACCGAGCTACCTTCATTACCGTTAATGATAATGCCCTTCCAACGCACCTGCCCCTGACGGCGGGAACCAAAGAGGTTTTGAACCCGCCCTTTGGTTGGCGCCTGCAGCTTACCTTTTTGTTTACTCAAGCCTTCCAAGGCCTGGGGCGTTTGAGCCTGCCGCTGGGCCTCTTCAATGGCCTTTATCAACGCCTGCTCATTAATTTGCAATTGCTCAACCTGAGCCGAGTCAGATGCGATTTGACGGTTAACCTGTACCAGTGTCACCTCGCGCGCGCGCTTTTCCTTTTCCAGATTCTGTTGCTGCTCTGCCTGCTTAGCCGTAAGTTCCTTGAGTTCTTCTGCCTTAACAACCAGCGCCTGTTTGACCTTCTCCACTTCCGCTACCAATTCACGAAAATGTACGATCTCTTTCTGCCGGGCTTCATTCACATATTGGTAGTAACTGAGCACGCGCTCAAATTTACCCACATCCTGCTGGTTGAGTAGCATCTTCACATAGTCGTAATTGCCCGCCATAAAGGCACTACGCAATTGATCCGCCAGCATATCCTGCTGGCCGGAAAGCTGTTTCAGTAAGTCTTTTTGCTGTTGTTGCAGATGGCTCTGCTCGGCATGATTCTGTTCCAGCTTCACCTGAGTCTGATTGAGGCGTTTAGCCACCTCGGCCACATTTAACTCGGCTTTACGCAACTGCGCTTGTAAGGCTTTTGCCTCAGAAAGACGTTGCTCAATGGTTTGCTGCTTTTGCTTGATTTGTTGTTGCAGTGCCTCTAGCTCATCCTGCTGTTGAGCAATACCACTGGTACAGCAAAGGCAAAGGCTCCCTATCAGGAGAGCCTGGTTGATTAATCGTCCTTGCAATACCACTAGCGCAGATTACTTAAGAGTAACGATGGGTTTACCTGTCATTTCTACAGGCTGCTCCATGCCCATCAGATGTAGCATGGTTGGCGCAACATCACTTAATACGCCACCTTTACGGGTTTCAGCATCACGACCAACGTAAATAAAGGGCACCAGCTCACTGGTGTGTGCGGTATGTGCCTGGCCAGTACTGGTATCTACCATTTGTTCGGCATTACCATGGTCGGCAGTAATCAGGCATTCGCCGCCGGTTTTACGCAAGGCCGCCACAACACGACCTATTGAATGATCAACCGCTTCACAGGCTTTAACTGCTGCATCAAAGTTACCTGTGTGACCAACCATGTCACCATTCGGATAATTACAGATAATCACATCAAACTTGCCTGACTCTATCGCTGCCACCAGCTTGTCTGTCAGCAACTCAGAATTCATCTCTGGTTGCATGTCATACGTTGCGACCTGAGGAGATGGAATCAATTCACGCTCTTCACCATCAAACAGCGCTTCGCGACCGCCACTAAAGAAAAATGTGACGTGAGCATATTTTTCAGTTTCAGAAATACGTAGCTGAGTTTTACCGTGCTGTGCCAACCAGTCACCCATCACATTTTTCAAATCTTCTGGTGGAAACGCACTAGGTGCCGGGATATCCGCCGCGTATTGGGTCAGACACACAAAGCTACTCAACTTCGGCAGATTTTCGCGACTGAATCCGTTGAACTCGGGCTCAACAAAAGCACGGGTTAATTGACGTGCGCGATCTGCACGGAAATTCATAAAAATTATCGCATCGCCGTCTTGAATAGATACGGCATCGCCAACCACAGTAGGTTTAACAAATTCATCTTTGTCACCGCGCTCATAAGACGCTTCCAGGCCAGCCACTGCAGAATCAGCCGTATACTGTCCCTTACCGGATACGATCAAATCGAAAGCAGCCTGAACACGATCCCAACGGTTATCTCGATCCATCGCATAATAACGCCCTACCAGCGTCGCAGTTTTGCCTACCCCGATTTCGGCAAATACTTTATCGGCTGCCAGTAACGACGACTCTGCACTTTTCGGTGGCGTATCTCGGCCATCCAAGAACGCGTGTAAATAAACCTTTTTGGCCCCGCGCTGCGCCGCCAGTTTGAGCATTGCAAACAGATGTTCTTCATGCGAATGCACGCCACCCGGCGACAGTAACCCCATCACGTGCACGGCTTTATCAGCAGCAACCGCCTTATCTACGGCTTCAACCAAGGCAGGATTATGGAAAAACTCACCATCACTGATGGACTTGGCAATTCGGGTGAAGTCCTGATAAACCACACGGCCGGCGCCCAAATTCACGTGTCCAACCTCAGAGTTGCCCATTTGTCCATCAGGCAGACCGACATCCAAACCAGAACCGGAAATCAACGTACTCGGGCAGGTTTGCCACAATTCGTCTAATACAGGCGTGTTGGCATGCGCGATAGCATTATTATCGGTATCTTCACGATATCCCCAACCGTCCATAATGATTAGAGCAAGCGTTTTCTTCGTCTGACTCATGGGTCTTTCCTCATAGTTTTGTTGCTGACACTTTAGCTGACGGCAACACCAATCTGGGTTGATCACTAAATTCTGTAATTTTATTACATATTATCGCGTCAAAGTCTCAACTACCAGCGCCCATTTTTCATATCACATGCCTAACAGAATACGGACAAATACAGGCCACCAGAATCTCGCCTTCAAGGCTGGTATCCAGGGCGATTTTCTATATACTCTGCTGTTTTTTAGTACCAGTACGGTTTTAAGGCAGTGTTGTTATGGAACAGCTGATCGAATTTATTAGTAATCACTACCTGTTGGCAGGGATTTGGGTGGCATTAGCAGTGGCAATTATTGCCAGCTTTGTCAGCAGTGCATTTTCACCTGTCAAAGAGCTTAGCACCCACGAAGCAACGCTTCTAATCAATAAAGAAGATGCCATCATTCTGGATATCCGAACGCCGGCAGAGTTCAAAAAGGGCCATATAGTTGGTGCCAAACAGGTTAAAGCTGATCAAATTGAAAAGGGTGAGCTTAAATACCTTGAAAATAGCAAAGACAAACCCATTATTCTGGTATGCGCAATGGGAATGACGGCGAAGAAATCTGCCATGAAACTATTCAAAGCCGGCTTTACCAAAGCCGTGGTGCTGAAAGGTGGCATGAGTGCCTGGCAGAGTGCCAATCTTCCCGTTGCCAAATAACCCGTTTTTAAGGTTAAGGTATACTTATGAGCAAAGTTGAAATTTACACCAAAGCGTATTGCCCTTATTGCGTCCGTGCCAAAGCGCTGCTAGACCAAAAAGGCGTGAATTACACTGAATTCCGTATCGATGTTCAGCCTGAATTGCGCAGCCTGATGATTGAACGTGCTAACGGTGGATCAACTGTGCCTCAGATCTTTATCAATGCGCAGCACATTGGCGGCTGTGACGACATGCTGGCGCTGGAGCGCCAGAATAAATTGGACCCCTTATTGGCTGCCTAGGTAGCCCAACAAGCAAAATAGGAAGTAATTATGGCTGACGACATTAAAATGAACGGTGCTGGTGCACCAGAACAAGCAAGCCAGGCGCCTCAATTCGCCATCCAGCGTATCTACTGCAAAGACATTTCTTTCGAGGCTCCAAACTCGCCAGAAATGTTCAAAAAAGAGTGGCAGCCAGAAGTTAAGCTGGACATCGATACACGCAGCACTGTGTTGGAAAACAACTTGTATGAAGTCGTGCTTTGCGTCACCGCAACCGCAACCATCGGCAACGAGACTGCGTTTCTGTGCGAAGTACACCAGGCCGGTATCTTCACTATTGGCGATATGCCAGAGCAGAACAAAGCGCATATGATCGGTTCATTCTGCCCGAATACTCTGTTCCCATATGCCCGTGAAACCATTTCTAATCTGGTTAACCGCGGAACCTTCCCTCCGCTGAACCTGGCGCCTGTGAATTTTGACGCAATCTTTGCTGCATATATGCAAAAGCGCGCTCAACAGGCTCAGGAAAACAAACCAGCTGACGCATAAGTAATGAACAGTTCTGTAACTGTATTAGGGGCGGGGTCGTATGGCACCGCCCTTGCTTTTTGTCTGGCCCGCAATCACGTTGAAACCTGGTTATGGGGTCGTGATCAGGCACAAATGCAAGATATGGCGTCTAGTCGCTGTAATCGGCGTTACCTGCCCGATTTCACCTTCCCGGCAGATTTGCATCCGACGGCGGACTTAGCCGATGCGGTAAGTAAAAGCCGGGATATTCTGGTGGTGACTCCCAGCCACGCTTTCAGTGATTTATTGCGTCAGATTAAGTCCATGCTGGGCCCCGAACAACGTATCGTTTGGGCGACGAAAGGTCTGGAGCCTAAGTCAGGCAAATTGCTGCATGAAGTCGCCAGAGAAATTCTCGGCGATGATATTCCGCTGGCAGTGTTATCAGGCCCAACATTTGCCAAAGAAATGGCTGCAGGTTTACCTACCGCTATCTCTTTTTCGTCTCAGGATGATGCATTCTGTGAAGAGTTTGCCGCTAAATTGCATTGTCCGAAGAGCTTTCGGGTCTATAAAAATGCTGACTTCACCGGTGTGCAACTGGGTGGCGCGGTGAAAAACGTGATCGCTATTGGTGCCGGATTAGCGGATGGTATTGGCTTTGGAGCCAACGCCCGTACGGCATTAATCACTCGCGGACTGGCTGAGCTGACCCGTTTGGGCTGTAAACTGGGAGCCAAGGCGGAAACCTTTATGGGCATGGCAGGTTTAGGCGACTTAGTGCTAACCTGCACCGACAACCAGTCGCGTAATCGCCGATTTGGTCTGGCATTGGGCCAGGGCATGTCGGTTGAAGATGCCATCACCAGTATCGGTCAGGTGGTTGAAGGGTATCGCAATACCGAAGAGGTCCATATTCTGTCACAACGTATGGGGGTCGAAATGCCTATTTGTGAACAGATATACAAAGTATTGTACGAGGGCAAAGCGCCGAAAGAAGCTGCCATAGCACTTCTTAGCCGTGAACAAAAATTTGAATAATGGCGACTATCCAGAGAATAAAAAAGGGAGCCTAGCTCCCTTTTTTATTCTCTGGATATTTATACCGAACCTTCAAAATCCAACTGCCGCCAGGCTTCATATACAAATACCGACACCGCGTTAGACAGATTCATACTGCGACTATCCGCTAGCATTGGGATCCGCAACCAGTGCTCTGTCGGAAACATCTCTCGCACTTCAGGCGGCAAGCCTCGGGTTTCAGGACCAAACAACAGGGCATCACCTTTCTCATAGTGCACCCCCGCATGACTGGATTTACCTTTAGTTGTGCAAGGAAAGACGCGTTTCGGCTGACGCGCGTCCAGGTAGCTTTGCAAATCCGGATAACGTTTCACTTCAGCAAATTCATGATAATCCAGCCCAGCACGGCGAACGCGTTTGTCATCCCATTCAAATCCCAAAGGTTCAATCAGATGTAAGGCAAAGCCGGTATTGGCACACAGACGAATAATATTACCGGTGTTGGGGGGAATCTCGGGCTGAAATAAAACGATATCTAACATAGCGACTCAGATGCGACTGGAATTGGCGCGAAGTGTAACAAACCCGCGCCATTGACCATAGCCATTAACCGTTAAAAAACGTCAGGATAGCCTGCATAGCAGGTACACGGTATCTATCACTCTCCATCAGAATTTCATGCTTACTGTCTTCTATGCGCCGCTTTTGGGCATTAGGAAATTGAGCAAACACCTTATCCTGACGCTGATTATCCACGACTTCATCAGCCCCCGCCTGAAGCATTAACGCAGGTAATACTAGCTGGTTAGCGCGCACTTCAATCTCATCCATCGCAGCCACTGCCGCCACCAGCCACTGACTCGTCACACCACCTAATTTAGCCTGAGGATAATTCTCGTAGAGGTCCCGGAAAATTTGATATCGAATCTCACTGTGGGTTAAGCGGTTTTCAGCAAAGCTGACTGACTCATAATCCCCTTGCCCGGCAATATACTGAGGCTGGTCCGAAAAGGTGTTTGCCAGCCAGTGACTACCATGGGCGAAGACCTTGCCCATCCAGTCGGGTAATGCTGGCCGAATACCAAACATCGGCGCACAAAACGCCACTTTTGCGAAAGTATCCGGATAGGTTAAACAATGCAGACTGCCAATGGCTCCCCCCATGGAATGACATAGCAACAAGGGTTTAGCATGGCTGTTTGGTAGCACTACCCGCTCCAGAAAAGTTTGCAGGTCATGCACATAATCATCAAAGCTATCAACATAACCTTGCTGAGGATTGGTGGTTAAGCGCCCTGAGAACCCTTGTCCCCGATGATCATGGATAAAGACGGAATACCCTTGCTGATAGAGGTCAAATACCACTTCCTGATATTTAATCAGGCCCTCAATTCGCCCAGAGGAGATAACCACATCCCCCCTGCTCTGCGGATGCAACACAAACGCCCAGGCGATTGAGCAGTTTCCAACGCCCGCAAAACTGCCCTGACGAACCAATGACTGCCAGAACGGCCAAATCTCTTGCTGGTAACGATGAAAAAGCCCTGGTTCGAGCGATAAGTGAAATTCAGACAAGCGACCCCCAAAATGTGTTCAGCGTTGCTGAGCCATTCTAGCCGGGGGTGACTGATGTCTCAATCTTTGCTCGTTGAAGAGGCGCTGGTTTGGGGCAGACGAATGACCACATCCAATCCACCGCTGGCAATATTGCTGGCACTGATCTCACCACTGTGCAATGCCACGGATTGTTGGGCAATGGCCAGACCCAACCCAACACCACCAGTATCACGCGTGCGAGAACTGGATAAACGATAAAATGGTGTGAAGATATGTGCCAATTCATCATCGGGAAGGCCTGCGCCATCGTCACGAATACGAACTGAAATGTTCTTCTCATCAGCCTCAACGCTTATATCCACTTTGGTATAAGCGTATTTAATCGCATTCCGCAACACGTTCTCGATTGCACTGGCAATAAGTTGAGGGTCGCCCTGATACACCAGTTCAGACGATACTTTACCTTCAACACGCTTATTCAGGCTACTGGCTTCAAAGCGGGCATCACTGATAATTGCGTTGACCACGGACGACAATGAAAATTCTTCTTTTTCAATGGTGAGTTGCTGAGCTTCTAAACGTGACAGGCGCAACACTTGCGCAATCATCTGCTCGATTTGCTGGGCTTCTTTTTCGATGCGATCTAACTGAATGCGTGAAACCTGCGATAACTCCATCTCCGACTGTTGTTGTGCGATCCCAATCGCCACCTGTAAACGAGCCAGAGGCGAACGTAACTCATGGGAAATGTCCGCCAGTAAACGCTTTTGGCTATTAAGCAAACGCTCAACCTGTTCCGACATACGGTTAAATGCCCGACTTAATTCACCAATTTCATCGGCACGCAGGGACGCCTTATCAGCCCTGGCTGACAGATCGCCTTCGGACATAAAAATGGCGGCGCGCTGCACTTCACGAATTGGCCGTAATAACGACCAGGCCAGCCAAAAACATAAACTGGCACTGATAATAATCGCCAGACTAATCAGCAATACTGGATGTTGGCGATGGATTTCACGAATACCGCCCGGCGGCATAGGTCGCCCAACGAACAGTACAAAATCCTTGTTAAATAAGGTGAGTCGCTTTGGTCCCACAAACTGACCAAACTCCCAGTTAATAGCCACCGGCTCACTCAGCTTTAACAATGGATCTAAATAGGTTTTTTCGCGTTCTTCCATTGGAGGACGCGGGAAGCTATAAAAATATTTACCCGTTTCACGATCCACCAGCACCATAGGCTGACGCAGTTCGCGATCGATTTGCTGCAAGGCATCATCCAGAGCATCTTCACCATAAGCGACGGAAAGTCGGCTGATACGATTGGCTAGTTGCGACAAATTCTGGCTACTTTGCGGGTCAATGGCGCTGATTTGCGTCTCGGAACGGATTTGGTCCGCCAGCCACCAGGTGGTGGCGACCAAAAAAACGGATGTCAGCCAGAACCAAAGAAAAATGCGTCCAAACAGAGAACTGAGAGGATTAACCTTTTTCCAGAGGATCACATCTGCACCATAAACATGTAGCCAGCTCCGCGCACCGTTTTGATTTTCTCATCTTCGGCGTAGCGTCCCAGCTTTTTGCGAATGTTACTGACATGCATATCTATGCTGCGGTCAAAGGCGGCTAAACGGCGGCCTAATACTTTCTCACTGATGTCACTTTTACTGACCAACTGACCTTTATTGATCATCAACAACTGTAAAATGGCAAACTCAGTTCCGGTTAATTCAACCGCATTTTCAGAGCAGCTTACCTGCTGCGTTGAAGGGCACAGCACCACATTTTCAATCTGCAACTTTTGCTGACGACTGACTGTAGGCAACATGTCCATGCGACGCACAATGGCTTTTACACGGGCTGACAATTCACGGTGGTTGAAAGGCTTGGGCAGATAATCATCGGCACCGAGCTCAAGTCCGAAAATACGATCAAAGTCGTCACCACGAGCGGTTAACATCAAAACAGGGGTTAAATGGCTGACGCGTATGCGCTTCAGTACCTCAAAGCCATCCAGCTTCGGCAACATGACATCCAATAGGATCAGATCAAAATGCTCGCTCCCCGTCGCTCGGGCTAACCCAGACTCTCCATCATGGGCAACCGTGATATCGTATCCTTGTGGGGAAAGGTACTCTGTTAGCAGATCGGTTAATTCAACATCATCATCAATCAGCAACAAAGATTTATTCGACATAGGTACTCCTCAATACAGGTCTCGATCCTATAGTCCGGACATTTTATAGGCTAGTAAGAATATTACACCTTTACCCTGAATTTACACTCGATTTGCGTTTCTTTGCTCTGGCGCTCCTACACTGCCCACTCATCCATTGAATTTTCTGGAGTCCACCATGCTCAGATTTACGTTATCTCGTTTTCCGCTCAAAGGACTGGCGTTGTTTGCTCTTACCAGCCTTTCTGCACTAAGTTATGCGCAACCTGTCCCACACGATGCACCATTCGCACACCCTATGATGCCAATGACGGGACTGGATTTAAGTTGCGATCAAAAGATTCAACTGGCGAAAGGACTAGTCAAAGCAGCGGCAGACAAGGCCATGCTGCCACCTTTTCCCGCTAACGAACAGATTCGCTGTTTAATTGAAAGTGACCAGTGGCAATCAACGCAAGTCACTGATTTAATTAAAGACATGACAGAAAAACAACAAGCAGCCAGTTATATGCGGGTGAAAACTCAACAACTTTTATGGCAAGTACTGACTGATGATCAAAAAGAAACATTCGAAACCCAATTGCTAAAACAGCAATTAAGCTTTGGCCTCGACGCCAAGGGCCCGAGTAGAGCTGATACACCAATGCCAGCACCACAAAATGCCCAAAAGAATAACCGTGATTTCTCACCTATGTCAGGCCCACAAGCAGGTCAGGGAGACAATCGAGCTAAGCCACAAGGACAGCCTCTGACGCCTATGCTCGCTGAAGCCCCCAAGGGTAAGCAAAACACTCATCCTCAAGGAGCGCCCGGCGTAAATATGCGTCCGCCGATGAATGGACTAACTCCGTTCGGCTCGCTGGATTTATCCAAAAAGCAATTGGTTGCAATCCTTAAAATTCAACAGGATATGGAAGCTAAACAACAAGCCCTTCATGCCCTTAAACGTCAATACAGTGAGCAGGAACTGAGTGCGATTAAATCCGCTGATTTAGATGAAAAGAGCTGGAAGAAAATGCTGAAGTCACTTGATGAGCAGCAGGTTAAGCTGCGCACGGAAGAAGCCAAGCTTCATCATGACATTTGGCTGACCCTGACAGAAAAGCAACGCCAGCAGTTACATCGTCCTAACATCGGTCCGATGGGACGCCCCGCGCCGGGCCAACAACCACAAGGCAATATGCCTGGCTCCGATATGGGACGCTAATTCCCAACTTGCATTAAAAAGCCCGCGTATGCGGGCTTTTCGTTATGGATTACTTGCCGTAGTCAGGCTTACTGCGCTGGTGCTCTTTGTCGATAAACAAAGGAGACGTTATCAGTAAATCAGCCGTTGCCGGATTACAGGCGACAGGCACATTCCACACCGAACACAAACGCAGTAGTGCTTTCACATCAGGATCATGCGGTGCCGGATTCAGGGGGTCCCAAAAGAAAATTAAACAATCGAGTTTATCTTCTGCAATCAAGGCTCCTATCTGCTGATCCCCTCCCAAAGGACCACTCTTAAATCTATGTACAGGCAAGGACAGGTTATCCTGGATTAACCCACCAGTGGTGCCTGTAGCGACTAAATTAAATTGCTCCAGCACACTTTTGTGCTGTTGAGACCAGGCGATTAACTCCGCCTTTTTATGATCATGTGCCACCAGGGCTATGGTTTTTTGCATGTGTTCGTTTCCATGATTAACGCGAGCGGTCGGCTTTAGCTTAACAACAGACTTGCTTAATTAAACCCTTCAAAATTCTGACCGTTGGATGTACATAACTTAAATCGATAAATTCATTCGGTTGATGCGCCTGTTCGATGCTACCTGGGCCAAGGATCAGTGTGTCGCAGCCTAATTCATTAATAAAAGGTCCCTCAGTCGCATAATTGGCACTGACAGCCTCAAACCCAGTAATAGCACTGGCGAGGTCGATAATGCCGTGTTCATCGCGACAGGCAAAAGATGGCGCCGTCGGATACATCAACTCTCGCGTCAAACGACCAGGAAAGGCAGACTGCACGGGTGCCAGCGCCGCATCAATCAATTCAATTGCCTCGTCATCCGACAGCCCCGGCACTGCGCGCAAATCAAAATTCAGCTGGCAGTGGCCACAAATGCGGTTTTCTCCATCGCCACCATGAATATGTCCAAGGTTCATGGTCGCTTCAGGTACGCTAAAAGCCGGATCCTGATATCTCGCAGCAATCGACTGCTTGAGTTCAAGCAACTGACCGATGGCCTGATACATGATTTCGATAGCATTTACGCCTTTGGCGGGATCACTTGAATGCCCGGCTTTACCTTCAATATTGATACTGTGCGCCATGTGGCCTTTATGTTTACAGATGGGCTTTAACTCGGTGGGCTCACCAATAATCGCCATATCCGGCTTAATTAATTGTTGCTGAGCAAAAAAACGCGCTCCCGCCATGGAAGTTTCTTCATCAGCGGTGGCCAGTATATACAACGGTTTTTGTAATTTTTCTAACGGCACATCCGCCAAAGCTTCAAGAATGAATGCAAAGAAACCTTTCATATCACAGGTGCCCAACCCGTAAAGACGATCATCTTTTTGTAAAAGTTTAAAGGGATCCTGTAACCAGCGACCTTCATCAAAAGGTACAGTATCTGAGTGGCCGCTTAGCAAGAGGCCGCCTTCGCCACTGCCGATTTTGGCCAGCAGGTTGAATTTATTCCGGGTGTTTGGCACCGGCTGAATACTTATGTCGAAGCCGAAATCCCTGAACCAGGTCGCCAGGAGATCAATTATCGGACGGTTAGATACGTCTATTTTTTCATCAAAAGCGCTGATTGAATTTGAGTTTATGATTTGGGTATAGCGATCTATAAAAGACAAATTGGACATAAAAAACCTAAAATATATTTATTCACTTTTATTGCATAACTATACATGACATGTCATCATTACGCGCAATTGACAGAGCGGCATAAAGCCAACGCTATCCGCATCACATTAAAGCAATTTGGTCAGAACACGCAACATGCATCAGTTAACACAAGTTTACAGTTCCCTGCCTTGCTATGCCCCCATAGCCGTCCGACGACGATACTAAGCGTTATTTGCATAGCACGCTCTTTTCCTTTGTCATTGTGCAGTAGGTAAAGGAAAGGGGCGATTTTTTTCTGCCATAATTATTTGTTCATATTATTACGAGATACTAAATCCAATGATTAAAGCCTGTGTTATCGGTGCCAGTGGCTATACCGGCGCTGAGTTATCTTACTTACTTCACAAGCATCCACATTTTTCGCTGGAAGGTGTATTCGTCTCAGCAAATAGCCTGGATGCAAACAAACCCTTAAGTGCTTTACATGGTCAGTTTAAAGGTCAGCTTGATCAACCTCTGGTGGCATTAGCGGAATCTGAATTATCCAGTCTGGCCAAGCAAATGGATGCGATTTTTCTGGCAACGCCACATGAAGCGAGCCATGACTGGATGCCACAACTAATTGGACACAAAGCCAGTGTTTTTGATTTGTCAGGTGCGTTTCGCCTGAAAGATAAAACTACCTTCGCCAATTTTTATGGCTTTCCTCATCAGCAAAGCGCGATTCTGGAAAAAGCCGTATATGGTTTAGCTGACTGGTACGCTGACGATATAAAAGGCGCAGATGTGGTAGCTGTGCCTGGTTGCTATCCAACCGCGTCACTTACTGCACTTAAGCCGCTCCACAATGCAGGACTGCTCGATGCTGGCCATCGCCCTATCATTAACGCCACCTCAGGCGTAAGTGGTGCTGGCCGTAAGGCCACTATGACCAATAGTTTATGTGAAGTCAGCTTGCAGGCTTATGGCGTTCTGGGCCACAGACATCAACCAGAAATCAGCGCGCATTTGGGTACTGACGTTATCTTCACCCCACATTTAGGCAATTTTAAGCGCGGGATCCTTGCCACGGTTACCGTAAAGTTAAAAGACAGTGTCACTCAGGCACAAATTAACGATGCCTATCAAGATGCCTATGCCAATAGCAGCATAGTGCGCATTTGCCAGAGCTGGCCAAAACTCGATGACGTAGTCAAGACACCTCACTGTGATCTGTTCTGGAAGTTTGATGCGAGCAGTGGTTATCTGGTTGCCACCAGTGCCATCGATAACCTGCTAAAAGGTGCCGCTTCACAGGCAATGCAATGTGCCAATATTCGTTTTAATTATCCGGACCATTTGGGTCTGATTTAGGAAATCATCATGCAAGCTTTAGTGATCAAAGTTGGCGGCGCCTTTATGCAGGCAGAACAAGCCGCCTTGGACCTGTTAAAAGTCATTGCTGATATCCAACAGACGCGTCCGGTAATTTTGGTGCATGGCGGTGGCCCAATGGTTGAAGAATTGCTGGCTGCACTTAATCTGAAAAGCGAGAAAATTAACGGTTTGCGCGTCACACCAGATGAGCATATGGCTTACATCACTGGCGCTTTGGCTGGTACTGCCAACAAGCAACTGTGCGGATTAGCCATTAAGAGTGGCTTATCGCCCGTCGGTTTAAGCCTGGCCGATGGTGGTATGGTGAAGTGCGCAGTGCTGGATCCTAAACTCGGTGCAGTCGGCACAGCAACCGCTGGCGAAGCCAAATTACTGAGCACCTTACTAAGTGCAGCTTTTTTACCTATCATCAGCTCCATCGGAGCAGATGAGCAAGGACGTTTGCTCAATGTTAATGCCGATCAGGCTGCAACTGTCATCGCCCAGCTGACCCGCGCCGACCTGGTGTTGCTTTCAGATGTGCCAGGGGTGTTGAATGCCGAGAAGCAGTTGCTGGAAAGTCTGACAGAAGACCAAATTCAACAATTAATTGACACCAACGTCATACGTGACGGTATGCAGGTAAAAGTAAAGGCCGCATTAGATGCCGCCAGTAGCCTGCAACACCCAGTCACCATTGCCAGTTGGAAGAGCCCGGAACAACTACTGGGCCTGAAGAACCGGCAGAGTGTCGGTACCTTAATTATTCCTGAAAATGCAAGTTAAGGAAGCGCTATGAAACAGGATCTCCTGACCTTTAAAGACTGGAACGCCAACGATTTGTACCAACTGCTGGTATTGGCGCGCAAAGTTAAAACTAACCCACAGGACTATAATCAGGCCCTGGCCGGTAAGTCGGTTGTTGCCTTGTTTGAGAAGCCTTCTCTGCGCACGCGCGTGAGCTTCGATATTGGTATCAACCGTTTAGGTGGACATCTTGTGTACCTTGACAGCCAGTCAAACAAGCTGGCAGGTCGTGAAGACATGAAAGACATGGGCGCAAATCTGTCTTGTTGGGCAGACGCCATTGTTGCGCGTGTTTTTGCTCATAGCACATTGGAAGAATTATCTTCTGCTGCCAGAGTACCCGTGATCAATGCGCTGTGTGATAAGTACCATCCATGCCAGGGTTTAGCCGATTATCTGACTCTGCAGGAACAATACGATGATTTAAGCCAGGTGAAATTGGCGTATATTGGTGATGGTAATAACGTTACCCATTCACTGTTAATTATTGGCGCTATTCTTGGCTGTGACGTGGTATCAGTGACCCCCAAAGGCCATGAAGCAGATCCTGCCATGACTGCCATGGCGCAGGAATTGGCGAAGAAATTTGGTGGTCGCGTAACTGCCAGCAACGATTTAGCCGCGGCTGAAGGCGCTAATGTTTTATATACCGACACCTGGATTTCTATGGGCGACACCACCCCTCTGGAAAAGATTAAGACCGTTTTCGATCCTTATCAGGTCAATGCAGAACTGATGCAACAGACCGGAGCCGAATATGTGATGCACTGTCAGCCTGCCCACCGTGATTTAGAAATCACCAGCGAGTTGATTGATGGCCCACAATCTCTATTAATGCAACAGGCAGAAAACAGAATGCATGCACAAAACGCCATTTTGCTACACCTGTTGGCGAAAGACGTGATTTAGGAGTTACTTAACATGACCAAGAAAAATATCAAAAAAGTCGTTCTCGCCTATTCTGGTGGTCTGGATACGTCAGCCATCATTCCATGGTTAAAAGAGAACTATGATTGTGAAGTTATTGCATTTGCTGCTGATGTTGGTCAGGGCGATGAAGAACTAAAAGGCCTGGAAGAAAAAGCCATCAAATCAGGTGCAAGCGAGTGCTACATCGTTGACCTGAAAGAAGAGTTTGTCGCAGATTATATCTACCCAACACTGACTACAGGTGCGGTGTACGAAGGTGAATACCTGCTCGGTACGTCGATGGCGCGCCCTATTATTGCCAAAGCTCAAGTTGAAGTAGCGCGAAAAGTAGGTGCCGATGCGCTATGCCACGGTTGTACCGGTAAAGGTAACGACCAGGTGCGTTTCGAAGGTACCTTCGCGGCTCTGGCGCCAGAGTTGACTGTTATTGCCCCATGGCGTGAGTGGGATATGGTATCGCGTGAAGACCTGCTGGCTTATCTGGCTGAGCGCAACATCCCAACCACCGCATCAGCGACTAAGATTTACAGCCGTGATGCCAACGCCTGGCACATTTCCCACGAAGGTGGCGAACTGGAAGATCCATGGTGCGAACCAAGCAAGCAAGTGTGGACCATGACAGTGGATCCAGAAGATGCGCCAAACACTGCCGAACGTGTTGAACTGAGTTTTGAAGAAGGCCGTTTAACCAAAGTGAATGGCGAAGCCCTGTCTCCGTATCAAGCGCTGGTTAAGCTAAATGATATCGCTGCCGCCCACGGTGTAGGTCGTATCGACATCGTTGAAAACCGTCTGGTCGGTATGAAATCTCGTGGTTGTTATGAAACCCCGGGGGGCACTGTGATTGTTGCTGCGTATAAAGCACTGGAAACACTGGTACTGGATAAAGCGGCACTTAAACACCGCGAGCAGTTGGGTCTGGAATTCTCTCACGTAATGTATGACGGCCGTTGGTTCACTCCATTGTCAGAATCACTACTCGCTGGCGCAAGCGTGTTCGCTAAAATGGTGACCGGCGATATCGTGGTGAAACTATATAAAGGTCAGGCAACTGTGGTTCAGCGCCGCTCGCCAAACAGCCTGTACTCTGAAGATTTTGCCACCTTTGGTGCCGATGATGTTTACGATCAAAGCCATGCTGAAGGCTTTATCCGTCTGTACAGCCTGTCGAGCCGTATCGCTGCGCTGCACAAGGAGAAAAAGGCATGAGTTTGTGGGGAGGCCGTTTTCAGGCTGGCAGCAGTGCCATGTTCCGCACGGTAAATGACTCCCTGCCCTTTGACCAGGTATTAGCAGTCCAGGATATTACTGGCTCTATCGCCTGGTCACGGGCCATTGCTAAAGCCGGCGTATTAAGCACTGACGAACAGCAACAACTTGAAAGTGCGCTAAACGAACTTCTAGAAAAGGCCAAGGCCGGTGAATTGGATTTTGCTTCCAGCCCGGAAGAAGATATTCACAGTTTTGTTGAAGCGGCGTTGATCGAAAAGCTTGGCGACGTTGCACGTAAGCTACACACGGGTCGCAGCCGCAATGATCAGGTAGCCACCGATTTGCGTTTATGGTGTCGTGATCACGTAGAAATGTTGCGTCAGGATCTGGTCGCAGTACTTACATCTTTGGTTAAGGCTGCCGATGCCAATCTTGATGTGATCATGCCTGGCTACACCCACTTGCAGCGGGCACAGCCTGTACGTTTTGCACATTGGGCGCTAGCTTATGTGGAAATGCTTAAACGTGACTTGAGCCGTTTAGACGATGCCACAGCGCGCTTTAATAAGAGTCCTCTTGGTTCAGGCGCATTAGCAGGAACGACGTATCCAATCGATCGTGCAGCACTGGCGACTGATTTGGGCTTTAGTGATATCTGTTACAACAGCTTGGATGCGGTGTCAGATCGTGATCACGTTCTGGAATTACTGTTTATTGCCAGTACCAGCATGATGCACTTATCGCGCATGGCTGAAGATTTAATCTTCTTCAACTCTGGCGAAGCCGGCTTTATCCAGTTAGGCGATCAGGTCACTTCAGGCTCATCATTGATGCCACAGAAGAAAAATCCCGATGCACTGGAATTGATGCGAGGTAAATGCGGTCGAGTCTTTGGGGCATTACAGGGCTTATTGGTCACAATGAAAGGTTTGCCACTTGCGTATAACAAAGATATGCAGGAAGACAAAGAAGGTCTGTTCGATGCTATGGAGCAATGGCACATTTGTTTGTGTATTGCCTGTGAAGTAATCGACTCCATACAGCTGGATAAAGCGCGTTGCGAAAAGGCTGCCCGTGAAGGATATGCAAATGCAACTGAGCTTGCCGATTATCTGGTAGGCAAAGGCATTCCTTTCCGAACTGCTCACGATATCACCGGTCAGGTGGTATTAGCGGCAATTGCACAGAAGAAGGCAATCGAGGAGCTCAGCCTCGTTGAACTCAAAACGTTTGCCACTGAAATTGAAGAGGATGTTTATGCTGTACTACAGCTTGAATATCTGGTGGACAAACGAAATATCGCCGGCGGCACAGGTATCAATCCAGTGTCAGACGCATTAGCTAACGCTAAACAAATGCTAGCTGACCTGTAACAGGGTCAGCTTTTTTTGATGCGATTTAAGAGGGTCACAACGTGGTGGTTTCTCATCATGACAGCGTAAAACTGTTCCGCAATTCCTTACCCTACATCAACGCACACAGGGGTAAAACCTTTGTATTGATGTTTGGCGGTGAAGCCGTCGAAGACGAAAACTTCGCAAACATTATTCACGATATCGCGCTGCTCAACAGCTTAGGAGTAAAGCTCGTTATCGTCCATGGAGCTCGCCCGCAAATTGATCAGCGTATTGCATTGCGGGGATTACCAGGCCGTTTCGAATCAGAACTTCGCTTAACCGACAAAGCGACGTTGGAATGTGTCAAAGATGCAGCAGGGTCAGTTCGCTCCCAAATCGAAGCACTGCTCACCATGGGTTTGGCTAACTCTCCAATGCACGGTGCTCATATTCGTGTTTGTTCGGGCAATTTAGTGGTCGCTATGCCAATTGGGGTGCGTGAAGGGATCGACTTTGAACATACAGGAATTGTTCGTCGTATCGATGTAAATGGTATTAATGATCATTTAAATGATGGTTCTATTGTACTGCTATCACCCATGGGATATTCACCGACAGGTGAAGTATTCAATTTATCCCATGAGGATGTTGCCACTCAGGCCGCTATCGCTCTGGGTGCAGATAAGCTGGTTGTATTCAGTGAACAGGAAGGTATTGTCGATCAGAATGGCAAACTTCTACGAAACCTTGAACTTCGCCGTTTGAAAGAGATGCTTAACGATCCGCTAAGGGTGAATGAAAAAACCGTATTACAGGCCATTGTTAGCAGTTTAGAAGCGGACATTCCAAGATGTCACTGTGTCAGCTATCGTCAGGATGGTGCGTTGCTGCAGGAGCTTTTCACCCGGGATGGCGCAGGTAGCATGATCTCTCAAAGCTACTATGAGCAACTTCGCCCAGCGACTATCGATGATGTAGGTGGCATTCTAAAGTTGATTAATCCACTGGAAGAGAAAGGTATCCTGGTGAAACGTTCACGAGAGCTACTCGAAAGTGAAATCGAGCAGTTCACCATTATTGAACGTGATGGCATGATCATAAGTTGCGCGGCTCTTTATCCTTATCCAGACGAAAGAATGGCTGAACTCGCCTGTGTTGCCACGCATCAGGATTATCGGGGGTCTTCACGAGCCGAACGTATCCTGGAAGCTGTAAAGGAACAGGCGATTAGTCTCGGTATGGACAAGCTTTTTGTTCTCACCACTGTGACAGCGCATTGGTTTTTAGAACAAGGCTTTATCGCTGCCGGACTAGATGCTCTCCCACCAAGGAAAAAAGAACTTTATAATTATCAGCGTAATTCTAAAGTCTTCGTCTTGCCGATTTAAGGCCAACCGATATATTAAAATTCAAAAAAAGGTGGCTAAAAGCTACCTTTTTTATTTCCGTTGACCCATCCTGAATAGCGTTGACACTTTTCAAACGTAATTTGGAGAGTGTAATGAAATCATATACAAAGCGAACTCAGCGTGATTATTCTCTCGCTTTTAAATTGGCGGTTGTAGACCAAGTAGA
>LXWE01000109.1 GCA_001660395.1 Alteromonadaceae bacterium XY-R5 | reverse complement strand
CGCCAGCAATCAACCCAATGACCCTATCATAAGGCATTCCAAATGTTGGGGGAATTTCCGAAGCATCCAAAATACCCAAACGCCCACTAGTGCCGGCACCAATATAGAATAAGCGCCCTCCTTTTTCAAATCGTATTGCGGTCTCATCCACCAATCTTGCCACCTTGGGCAATACGTTCTCGACAGCTTCCGCAACTTTTTTGTCCTCATTGTTGATGTTGCTCACAATATCCAAGCTTGACATTTCTTCCAGCTGGTCATACAACGAGGGTTCTTCTGTTATTTTGACGTGTTTCTTCACAGGGGTTACAATAATTGAATGTTCATATTCTTAAAAGCGGCTAGTTTTTCATCCCAAGGTTCCAACTCGGTCACCATGGTGTTGATTACGTTCAAATCGCAGGTCTTAAACCGATGTTGGGAGTTCAATTTCTCCGAAATGCACAAAAGCACCGTTCGTTTGGAAGCGTTTATCACCGCCTTTTTGGTCTGAACCACATCCCAATCAAATTCCGTCAAC
>LXWE01000108.1 GCA_001660395.1 Alteromonadaceae bacterium XY-R5 | reverse complement strand
CCAGATTGGCCATTTTGGCCGATGAATTGGGCATAGGCCCAGAAGATGAAGGTATTGGGGAGTATGCTTTTAAGGATACCGATACCACCGAACTTTCTGTCTACGACAAGTATATGCTCGATAATTATGCCGGTCTTGGTGAGACAGGGTATGAAGGCAGGGCATTGAACACGGATGTTGACTTGGTATGGGATACTTCAGATTATCCAGATGAGTACTATGCCGAAGTAATGGATTCCATTTACCTTCCTGAGGAGTAGAGCTACAATGGATTAAGATCCATAGACGTAACAAAATTGAAGTACAAATACAGTTGGATGGACATCGAGGCCGCTGCCCGCGCCCGAACCGGAAGCAGAAAAGACTTCATCAAACAAGAAGAATTGGGAATCTATCCAGATACTACGGTGTGGATCAGGGATTTTGAATATTCCTATAACGAACCCATGCACAATGACTATTTTTGGCATGATGCATACAGCGATTACCCTGTAGTGGGTGTGAACTGGATGCAGGCCAAG
>LXWE01000107.1 GCA_001660395.1 Alteromonadaceae bacterium XY-R5 | reverse complement strand
ATAGACGTGGGTGACCAAATCATCCCGACTGCTGTCTTGTGTGATAAAGGTGCGCAACTTTGCATCTTTAATGGCCACCTTCTCAATTCTGGGGCGCACTTCCAAGATTTTTTGCAGTTGTTCCTGGGTGATAGTGGGTCCCAACTCCAGGATTTGTTCCCCTTTTCTTTTGTTGAGGTAGTTCTGTGCCTCTTTTACCATTCCAAAAAAGGAGGTTTCCGCTGTGTTGGGGATATAGGAAAACACGGTATTTTCCATATCGTTGTTGTTGGACTTTAAGATGTCCGGGAAGACCAATTTTCCTAACATTTTTCGCTCCTGATAGATTTCCTTATCGCTTCCGCGGGAAAAGTAAATGCGCTCAAAGGAACACGCTTTCCGTTCTGTAGGTTCTTGAATCTGTTTTACCGAAAAAGAACCATTTTTCTTGACGATGACAGCATGTCCGGGATCCAATTCCTTGACATCCTCATACTGTACATTAAAGACGGTTTGAATCGCTGGCCGTTCTGAAGCTACGA
>LXWE01000106.1 GCA_001660395.1 Alteromonadaceae bacterium XY-R5 | reverse complement strand
AAATTTTGTGGGTTTTCCTTGGTTTGTAGGGTTTTTACCTCAAAAATAGCTGATATGAATTACGAATGCCCGAAAATGCAATGCTCGTGAACTGAGTGCCCTCTAAATGAATCCTCTGTTTTTAGCCGCTAGGATAAGGGCCAGGTCGTTCTCATTTTCGGTACCAAAAAGCGTTTTTAGATGGCGTTTTCGGTTTTCAATCGAAGAAGGGGAGAGTCGTATAAATTTCTCCAAATCCTTGTTTTTGGTCCCTTTGGATAGGTGATAAAGTATCTGCCTGTCCTTTTCATCCAAATCAATGTCATTTGACATTTTCTTTCGGATTGCTGAGAGCGCTTTGGAGGAGTAATAGGGTGGATTCAGCACAATGGTCTTCACGGCATCTTCCAAGGTCTTTGGGTCAATGTCCGTTTTCACCAAATACCCATCAGGGTCAACCGTTTTTAGAATACTGTTGATGCGGTAATTGTCACTGAAAGAGGACATATAGACAATTTTACTTTCAGGGACTATTTTTCGCG
>LXWE01000105.1 GCA_001660395.1 Alteromonadaceae bacterium XY-R5 | reverse complement strand
GCTTCTATTTTGGAATACCCGATTCGGTCAATCATACGGGTGGAGGCGGCGTTGTCCGATTTGCTGATCATCAACCGCATATCTTTTTTCACCTCTGGAGTCTCTACGAGTTCCCCTTTTTCAATGGCATCCATGGCCGAAAGGAGAATGGCAATTTTGGGGAGACTGGCGGCATACATCATGTAATTTCCATTGATTCGTGCAAAGCGAACCTTTTCAGGATCGCTCAAGTCCACAATGCCAATGGCCATTTTATTTTGGGCGATCAAATGGGACCACACCTCATTGCTCAACATCTCCTCTTCCAAGTTGGCTTGGAGGGACGTATCCACCAATTTTGTCAGGGGCTTAATGTTTTCATTCCCAATTTTCAATGGCAGGGTCTGCTGTCCTGAAATTGGCGGGCACAGGGCGAAAAGGAAAAGTAGAAGCAGGATGTTCCTCATTAAAATACCATGTATTAAAAACTAGCCAAAAGTATATAATCCAATAACGCACAACATGTTAAAAATATTTTTTTA
>LXWE01000104.1 GCA_001660395.1 Alteromonadaceae bacterium XY-R5 | reverse complement strand
CGAAACAGCCTACTATTTGTTAGAGCGCCCCAAAGTGGCTACATCAACAAGGCTTTGCAATCTGGTCTGGGAGAAACCTTCAAAGAAGGGGATAGGCTCGTGGGCATTATGCCTGCAAGCTATGATTTGGCCGTTGAGACCTATGTGGACCCCATTGATTTGCCGTTGATTCATGTGGGAGAAAAGGTCCGGATTCAGTTTGACGGTTGGCCCGCCATAGTGTTCAGTGGTTGGCCCAACGTGTCCTATGGTACTTTTGGAGGCAAAATTGTGGCCATTGAAACCTTTATCAGCCCAAATGGAAAATATAGGGTGCTGTTGGCCCCAGATGAAGAAGAGGCGGAGTGGCCAAAGGATATCCGTGTTGGCTCGGGAGCTAGTACCATGGCCTTGTTGGAAGATGTTCCGATTTGGTTTGAAATATGGAGACAACTCAATGGTTTCCCGCCCAATTATTATCAACCCCAAAATTCAAGCACTGATGCCACCAAGCAGTAAGAAAAAGTGTCTTTGTTGGATTTT
>LXWE01000103.1 GCA_001660395.1 Alteromonadaceae bacterium XY-R5 | reverse complement strand
GTGGTGTAAAGGACGTAAGGGAGGTGATTGAAAAGGCCAAGCAGAGCGGAGGATTGTTCACGGCCAAGAATCCTATTCTGTTCATTGATGAAATCCATCGATTCAGTAAATCGCAACAAGATTCCTTATTGGGCGCGGTGGAAAAGGGTTGGGTGACTTTAATAGGTGCCACCACTGAAAATCCAAGCTTTGAGGTGATTCCCGCACTTCTTTCCCGATGCCAGGTCTATATACTAAACCCTTTTGACAAGGAGGATTTGGAAGCACTGTTGAACAGGGCCATGAAGACCGACAGCGTGCTGAAAGACAAAAAAATCAATCTGAAGGAAACCGAAGCTTTACTTCGCCTTTCGGGTGGGGACGGGAGAAAATTATTGAACATTTTTGAACTCATCGTCAATTCCGAAAACGCCAAAGAAGTCACCATTACCAATGATTTGGTGCTCAGCAAGGTACAGAAGAACACAGTGCTTTACGCCAAAACGGGAGAGCAACACTACGATATCATTTCGGCTTTTATCAA
>LXWE01000102.1 GCA_001660395.1 Alteromonadaceae bacterium XY-R5 | reverse complement strand
TCAGCATATTCCAAAAGACATGCCCCAGTCCTCCGTGAAAAAAGGAGTACGTCACCAAGGACCAGGGTTGACCGAAAAAGTCCATGAAATCCTTTGGTAACTGAAACCATTGGGACACGGAATAACCCAAAAGGGCCACAGAGAGCCCATCCAAAATAAAAACAAGTACATTGATGGCTATCAGCTTTTCAGCGATATTCATTCGGGCCATATAGTATCGTATTCCTCCTGTCGCCATAAATCAATCCCAGCGATTTTGGTTAAACTGATTTTTTTTCCAATACCACATGATCAGAAAACCAATAATGGCAACCCCAACGTGGGCCATATACGCCGTATTGCTAGGACTGAAAAAGGATTGCCCTGTAATAGCTGAGATAACATCCAAAAGAATAATGCCCGGAATGAAATACTTGGCCTTGATGGGAATTGGCAAGAAAATCAACATGAGTCTCGCCTCCGGGTTCATCATTCCAAAAGCGGCCAAGATTCCCATAATACAACCTGAGGCACCCACCATTCTG
>LXWE01000101.1 GCA_001660395.1 Alteromonadaceae bacterium XY-R5 | reverse complement strand
TTCACAAAACGAGACCGTGATTTTTATCGCCCTGGAAAATGATGAGCCCATAGGCTTCACCCAGTTGTACAAGACATTTTCCTCCGTATCCCTTCAACCCTCCTATATTCTGAACGACTTATTTGTATCTCCGACCCATCGGAAGAAAGGAATTGGGGAAGCACTGTTGAATCAGGCTAAATTGCACTGCCAAGAACTTGGTTTTAAGGGATTGGCTTTGGAAACTGCGGTGGACAATCCTGCCCAAAAATTATACGAACGCCTGGATTGGAAAAAAGATGACAGCTACATTCACTACTTTTGGAGAAATTCTAAAGCTTAATCCATTTACGTATTTTCACCTGCACCCATGCGGATAGATATCATAACAGTACTTCCAGAGTTATTGGCGAGCCCGTTTGAGGCCTCCATTTTAAAAAGAGCCATTGAAAAGGATTTGGTTGAAGTGCATCTGCACAACCTCAGGGATTACTCGTCGGGAAACTATAAGCAGGTGGACGATTACCAATTTGGTGGTGGCGCCGG
>LXWE01000100.1 GCA_001660395.1 Alteromonadaceae bacterium XY-R5 | reverse complement strand
TAATCACCACACCCACCATACATCTCCATACAAAGGTCTAGAACACGAAGGCCACGATTTGGAACATAAAAATTGGAGCAGAAGATCCTTTATCCAAGCATTGGGAATTGCTGGTTCGGGATCCATGTTCTTGGGAAGCCATTTTATCTCAGCCTCCGCCCCGTCCCCTCTTACAGCTGCCATTGCTGCTGCTGAACCCGATAATCTATTGATCCTCATCAGCTTCTCGGGGGGGAATGACGGATTGACCCAGGTTATCCCGATTCAACAATATGATACGTATGCCAACGCAAGACCCAACATTTACATTCCCGAGAGTAAAATCCTAAAACTAACCGATGATTTTGGCGTACCCACCTACATGGGCTCCTTGGAACCACTTTGGGGCGAAGGTCAATTCAAAGCCGTTCACGGTGTAGGGTACGATAACCAAAGTCTGTCCCACTTTACGGGGTCCGATATTTTTGCCAATACCGATTTGAATACCACTGGCTTTAGTGGTGAGCCTACCGGTTGGATGGGTAG
>LXWE01000010.1 GCA_001660395.1 Alteromonadaceae bacterium XY-R5 | reverse complement strand
TGGTTGCTCAATCTGTAGCAATATACAATGGCAGGCGGCCACATCTGGCCTTAAAATACAAAACGCCCGATGAGATACATCAGGCGTTTTAACTGAAATAAGTGTCAACCTATTTCAGGACTAGTCAAAGCCATTAGATAGGCCGATTAAATAAGGCTTCTAACGTCAGACCCTGTTGGCCCAACATATCGCGTAACCGGCGCAGCGCTTCGACTTGTATCTGGCGTACCCGTTCACGTGTTAGTCCAATTTCAGCACCTACATCTTCAAGGGTAGATGGCTCATAGCCCATTAACCCAAAGCGTCTTGCAAGTACTTCTCTTTGCTTCGGATTAAGCTCTTCCAGCCATCGCACGATACTGCATTTGATGTCCTTGTCCTGAAGATCTTCTTCGGGACCCGACCCTTTTTCATCAGCGATTATGTCTAATAAGGCTTTGTCATTTTCACTGCCAATGGGGGTATCGACCGATGCGATGCGTTCATTCAAACGCAGCATTTTGGTGACATCATCAACGGGTTTTTCCAGTGCTTCAGCAATTTCTTCTGCTGTCGGCTCATGGTCCAGCTTTTGCGCCAATTCGCGCGCGGCTCTCAAATAAACATTGAGTTCCTTAACCACGTGAATAGGCAAGCGGATAGTGCGGGTTTGATTCATGATTGCGCGTTCGATGGTCTGTCGAATCCACCAGGTCGCGTACGTGGAGAAACGGAATCCTCGCTCAGGATCAAATTTCTCTACTGCGCGTATGAGACCTAGGTTTCCTTCCTCAATAAGATCGAGTAAGGCGAGACCGCGGTTGTTATAACGACGTGCAATTTTGACAACCAGACGTAGGTTACTCACAATCATGCGCTTACGAGAGGGCTCGCAGCCTTTGAGTGCGCGTCTGGCAAAATAAACTTCTTCTTCGGCTGAGAGGAGTGGCGCATAGCCAATCTCGCCTAAATATAATTGGGTGGCATCGAGGTTTTTGGCAATTTCATCCTGGTTTGCCAATATCTCTTCAAAGGGGTCCAGATCATCTTCAATATCTTCTAGCTCAGCTTCGATAATATCGTCATCTGGTTCGTCGGCAGCAACTAACTCTACAACTGGTGTTTTGTTTTGACCCATAACTGCACTCCTGAAGTGTCTTCAAATGTTCTCTCTAAGTTTCTCCATTTTCTCCATCGATCTTATTATTATTTATTGTTTTTATTGCTTGGGTAAGTAATTAAGAGGATTTACAGATTTCCCCTTAAAGCGAACTTCAAAATGAAGTTTCACCTCGTTTGTACCACTACTCCCCATCAAACCAATTTGTTGCCCGGCCTTTACTTGCTGTTGCTCATGAACCAGAATTTTACTGTTATGAGCGTAAGCAGTGAGATACTCGTTATCGTGCTTGATAATCACGAGATTGCCGTATCCCCGCAAAGCACTGCCCGTGTACACCACCTTCCCATCCGCAGCGGCGACTATGGGCTGGTCCTTTCCGCCAGCAATATCGATTCCCTTATTACCTTCGTCTTTTAACGAGAAGCCTTTCAGTAATCTTCCTTTTGTCGGCCATAACCAGTTTGCCACGCTGGTTATATTTTGGTCAACATTTGCAGATTGCTTACCTTTGTTAACAAATTGTTTACCTGTACCATACGCCTGCTTCGATTTATGGTCAACGGATTGTTTGGTTGTGTGATTGGTGGTCTGACCAGAATTTTTTTGAGTAGTGCTTGCAGCTCTGCTACTGCCATTACGCAGTTTGAGTTGTTGACCTGGAAAGATATTGTAGGGCTTTTTCAAATGATTCAGGCGGGCAATATCCTGATAGTCTTCTCCTGCATACCAAGCAATTGAAAACAACGTATCCCCTTTTTGAACCACATAATTATCGCCCTTAAATCCTGCTTCTTCGAAATCCTGATAGCTTTTGCCCTGATAGATCTCGATAACTGGAGCAGGCGCTGTTCGTTGGCTGCAGCCATTCAGACTCAGCCATATTAACGTCGTAGTGGCAATTTTTATCGCAAGACTGCGACGAGAAAAAACGTGATACATAAGAAACTAAAACGAATCGCTTTCCGCTGGGGCGAGTTTTTCCATTATCCAAACCAGTACTACGCCTACCAGCATAAGAACTAACGCGAGACTCAAATAGGCGGGGACATTGTTAACCTGGCTAAAGGTGTTCGGCAATACGTTTTCCTGAACCACTGGAATGGTCTCACCGTGGCGATTTAGCATAGTTTCAAGGGTGACTTTCCATGGCCAAACTTTATTTAGTGAGCCGAGCATAAACCCTGTCAGCAACGCGAGCGTTGTGGCTTTGTAGCGCTGGAACATCCAATCCAGTAGGCGGGAGAAACTGAGCAGGCCAATCACTGCGCCAGCTGCGAATAAGATAAGCGTGACGATTTGAAATTCTTTCACTGCGAGCATGATGCTGCTGTAGAGGCCCAATAGCAGCAAGATAAAACTGCCGGATATTCCGGGAAGGATCATGGCACAAATGGCTAGCATACCGGCTAAGAATACCGTTAGAGGCGTTGCAACGGTTTCGACAGGGGTAATACTGGTGATGCCGTAGGCTAATAGTGTACCTGTGATAAACATGGCTGTGGTTGCCAAGTTCCAATGGGGAACCCGTTTACCGACAAAATACACAGATGCCAGAATAAGACCGAAAAAGAACGACCAAAGTAGCTGTGGATAATGATCAAGCCAGAAAAGGACTAAATGAGAAAGTGTGAGCAGGCTTAACAGAATACCGCCGAAAACACAGGCAAGGAAATTGCCATTGATATGTCGCCAGCCAGCCTTGGGTCCCTGTTTAAACAATGTGATTAATGCTTCAGGGCCACAAAGTTTGATGGAATGCAGCAATTCTTCATAGATACCTGTCATAAACGCAATAGTGCCGCCGGACACGCCCGGTACGGCATCTGCGGCTCCCATCAACACTCCTTTGCCGATTAACCCAAGGTAGTGCTTAAAACTGCGCGTCAACTCCATCTGATTCTCTCCTGGGGTCACGGATTATTGGATTAAAGCAGTGCACCTGCTACTAGCGGTACAAATCTTACGGCTTCCACTTCTTTGGTGTCTATGGTGTCACCCTGTCGTTCAATTAACATTAAGGTTTGCTGCTGATCACCAACAGGAATAATCATTCTTCCACCATCATTTAACTGTTCTACAAGGGCCTGTGGTAATGAGCTTGCCGCAGCGGTAACGATGATTGCATCGTAAGGACCTTTGGTGGCCCATCCTTGCCAGCCATCGCCGTGCTTCATTGAGACATTATGCAAATCCAGTTGGTTCATGCGGCGTTTTGCCTGAAATTGCAAAGACTTAATTCGCTCTACTGTGTAGATGTGATCAAATAGCTGGGCAAGAATCGCGGTCTGATAACCTGAACCTGTCCCAATCTCGAGGATTTTCTGGGCCGGTCGCTGGCTTTGCAATAATAGTTCTGTCATACGAGCGACAATATAGGGCTGAGAGATTGTTTGTCCCTGACCTATGGGCAGAGCGGTGTTCTGATAGGCCTTATGCTGCAGAGCATCAGGCAGAAATAATTCTCGTGGCGTTGCTGCGATGGCGGTCAGTACGCCGGAATGCCGGATACCATCGGCATGTAGCTGTTGGGCCAGGGTCTCCCCTTTGCGCGAGACTCTCATGTCACTCGTGTTCCATTCTCTAAATTTGTTATGTTATTGAAATGTTTATTTTTATTACCACTAGGTTGAGCCACTCCATGTTATGACAGCCAGGCGGTAAGGGCAATTTATTGTATCTTTTTCAGCCAGGATTGCATGTCGTCCAGACTGCGATAAGCCGTCATATCTACGGATAAGGGTGTAACCGAGCAATAGCCGTTGGCGACAGCATAAAAATCGGTGCCTGGACCAGCATCCTGCTCTGTGCCAACAGGGCCATACCAATAGATATCTCGTCCCCAGGGGTCCTGAGATTTTACCATGGTTTCTGCGCGATGACGGCGTCCCTGACGCGTCGCCTGAATTCCCTTTAGCTCTTCATAGGGTACATCTGGTACATTGACATTCAGAATTTGGTCCGCTGGCAGAGGGTGCTGTTTTAAGTGTTCGATTATCTGGCAGATTACTTTCGCCGCGGTATCAAAATGTTTGCCATTGTGGCCAGCCAGCGATACAGCAATGGCGGGTAAGCCCATATAACGGCCCTCAGTGGCCGCCGCAACTGTACCTGAATACACCACGTCATCACCGAGGTTGGGCCCATGGTTAATGCCTGAAACAACCAGTTGCGGGTCTTCATCTAAAAAACTGTTAATGGCCAGATGCACACAATCGGAAGGCGTGCCATTGACTGCGTAAAATCCATTGTGTCGCTGCTGAATCCGCAATGGATTGGTTAACGATAATGCATTGCTGGCGCCGCTGCAGTTGCGGTCGGGGGCAATAACTGTCACATCGTGTTGTTGCTGTAAATGGCGGTGCAGAGTTTCCAGACCTTCGGCAAACACGCCGTCATCATTACTCAGCAGAATTTTCATTATCGCCATCTCCACTTGTAATTAATTCAAATACTTCACGTAATACTGAGGTGGCAAATGCACCTGAAGGTAATGAGAAATTCAATACCAGGTCATTGTCCTGCCAGTGCCATTGCATGTCTTGGGGGGCCAAGTGAATGGCTCTGCGTTCTTGTTCCAGACCTAAACTTTCCAGAGCCTGACATATCTGGACATGTTGACCCGCAAGGGCTTGTTCCTGAACGTTTACGTCAAACTGGCTCGGTAGTTCTCCTTTTCCCCACATAGGTGCGGTGATTTGAATATCGCCGCTTTTTAAACGAGACTGGATAGTCTCATCGACTTGTTCAACGATAAAGAAGCTGTGGCTACCGGCGAGCTGCATGGCATCGCCCTGCTGAGGCGTGGCGAATTTACCTGCTGTCAGGCGTGCATGAATAAATTCATTAAACAACCAGCTTCTCAGGGCCGATATGGCCATTGAACGCTTGTTGCGATTGCGAATTTCTTCACCCTCAATCATTTTCTGCGCCAACACTAAATTTGCGCCTTGAGGGGCATATTTACTGCTGCCAAAACGTTGTTCACCAAAATAGTTTGGTACACCTGAAACTTTGATTTGCTGTAATCGTTTTTCGATCTCTGGCTTGGCGAGCAGTTCAACCTCACGCAGCGTAATGGCAAACGTATTGCCCTTGAGAACGCCCGTACGGAGTTTTTTATTGTGGCGAATCGCCTTTAGGACCTTAACGCCTTCCAATTGCCATTGTGACCAGTCGTAATCGATTTTGCCTGGCTTATGTACACCAAACCACTGTCGGGTCAGCGCATATTTATCTTTGCGACCTGCGTAACTGATGGCGCGCAAAGGCAGCTTACAGAACTTGGCCAGTTGCTCTGCTACAAACGCGGTATTCAGGTTTTCTTTTTCGACCCACAAGTAAATATGTTCACCTTCTCCTAAAGGGTCATAGCCTAAAATCTCAGTCACCTGAAAATCAGCAGGAAACTGTTTAAATGTGGCCTTCCAGGCAGGTTGCCCGTGCAAATAGTGCCAATGTGAGATATCCATCACTACAACCCTTTCGTCAACAATGCCACAGCATGGCAGGCAATACCTTCTTTGCGCCCAACAAACCCCAGCTTCTCTGTAGTGGTTGCTTTGACGTTTACTTGTTCAATGTCTGCTTCCAGAACAGCTGCAATACGTTCACGCATGGTCTGAATATACGGTGCCATTTTCGGAGCCTGGGCGATGATGGTTAAGTCCAGATTATTTACTTGATAACCTTTAGCTCTCACTAAGGCGTAGACATGGCGAAGTAATACGCGGCTATCGGCTCCAGAATATGCAGCATCTGTATCGGGAAAATGGTGGCCGATGTCACCCATGGCCAATGCGCCCAACAGTGCGTCACACAGGGCATGCAGGGCAACATCGCCATCAGAATGGGCTATAAGGCCCTGGTCATGCTCAATTGCCACACCACCTAAAATCACTGGGCCTTCGCCGCCAAATTTATGGACGTCGTAGCCATGACCAATTCGTAACTGCATTACATCTCTCTCCGGGATAAGTAGAACTCTGCCAGTGCCAGGTCAGCTGGTCGGGTAATTTTAATGTTGGACGCAGCACCTTCCACCAGTTTAACGGGTTGCTGGGTTTGTTCCATTGCTGAAGCTTCGTCGGTAATGTTCAGCCCCTTCTCCAGACATTGCTCCAGTGCCTCTATCAGATGTTGGCGAGGGAAAAACTGCGGCGTCAGAGCATGCCAGAGTCCCTCACGATCTTCACTATGTGCAATTTGTGCTGGTGTTTGTATGCTTGCACGTTTCATTGTGTCACGCACAGGTGTGGCTAAAATCCCGCCAATACCTTCAGAATAAATTGCTAACAGTCGGTCGATATCCTGATGACTAATGCAAGGACGAGCTGCATCGTGTACCAGCACCCAGCCGTCATTATTTAGGGTTTTTAATCCGGCTAATACAGAATCGGCGCGTTCCTTTCCCCCAATGACTGTGGTGAGCCAGGGAGCGGTTGCGAGTGGCAACGACTGAAAATATGCATCTTCAGGATGCACGACGACGACGATATCACCAATGTTAGGATGCTGGTGCAGCGTCTCAAGGGTATGCTCCAATACGGTTTTGCCGGCGATAGAGAGGTATTGTTTGGGCTTATCTGCGGCCATACGGCTACCAATACCAGCGGCAGCGACCACAGCAGGAAAGCGAATAGTTGAGTGCATGAATACAATTACTGGCTGGGCAGAATGCGATAGAAGGTTTCGCCGCGTTTAATCAAACCAAGTTCGTTGCGGGCACGTTCCTCAATGGATTCCAGGCCGATTTTTAAATCGTGGATATCCGCCTTTAGCAGGCTGTTACGTTGTTCCAGATTCGCATTCTGCAATTGTTGTTGCTGTACCTCTTGTTTGAGGCCCAGGTAGTCGGGGATGCTGTGTTTTCCAAACCACAACCGATACTGCAACAGGCACAGCAAGCTAACGAGAATGATCGTTACCCATCGCATTGACCTGATCCTTTTGCAGCTAATTAGTGCGGTCTATTATGCCGAGCTTTTCCTGCCTTGACTACCTGACAATCCCCTTTGCTATTTGAATAACTTGCTCTTGAGCTTGTCCTTCAGTTTATCTTTAACTTCATCTTTCTTTTTATCGACCAAATTGTCGAGCTGGCTTGTCAGCATTTCGTCTATGCTGCTCTCTTTGCCGTTGGCATCCTGATCCCAGCTTTGCCAATCGTCGATACCCAGTTTGGATAATGGCGCATTAATCTTGTCATTGAGTTTAGCCTTTAATTCGTCGAGCTTTTTCTGCTTTTCAGCACTGAAATTCTGCTTGATTGAGGCTTTGAGATTATTGTCCAAATCCGAAGAAATCGCCAATGAAGGGTGTTTGGCTTCGCCGCTAATATCGACCTGAATATTCAGACTATCCAGTTGTGTCAGGCTTTTGGCAACGAGCTGCATAATCTTGCCAGATCCTTTGGCAGATAAAGATAACGGTGCCAATTGAATCTTGGATGCTCCATGTAACTGCGCATTTTCGAGTTGCAACTGGCCTTCGCTGGCAATGTTTGCAGAACGGATGCTGCTGCTTAAGGTGTGCTTGTCGATAAGGTTTTGATCCTTGACGTTAATACCTGCCAGTTTCCAGCGTTGCTCGCCTTTCAAACCCTGCTCTAACACAGCAAACTGCCCGTTAAGGGTGAGTTGCTGCCAGTGTTGGGTGTTACGTGAGTCCACTTCGTATCGAGTAGGTCGTCCCAGTAGCTGATGCTGGTGGGTTATATCACGCCAGTAACTGGTCAACGTTTCATCCATGACCTGTAAAGAAATATCGGCCTTCTTAATTAAAAAGTCGGGCTGAGGCTCTGCCAGATTAAAGCTTATCCAGCGTCCTTCTCCACGGGTCTGCTTTTGTTCAGCTTGTTTATTTGATTTGTTGAGTAAGGGAGTAACCTGTTCGATGGCCATTAGGACGTATTGGCTCCATTCACCCATCTGGTCACCAAACACCATGGCGGTGGCTTCTTCAATGGCGCCTGCATCACCACTGACTAAGCCTTTAAGCAGATCATAGTCTTGTTGAGGTGCTTGCCGTAATGATTTGGCGGCGTCAGTGATGGCTGTTTTGGCATCACCAACCTGCTGACGAAAGGCTTTGATAGCGGCTTTATCGGCTTTTAAGCTGGCTTTAATCTTATCCAGCTCTTCTTTCGCTTTTGTGAGTTGCTCCAGATCTTTGTAATCAACCTCTTTCAATGCTTTGATTCGGGTTTCATAGTCTTTAAGTTTGGCTGTGTCAGGCAGTGACTCATAACTTGATTTCAGTGCCTGTTGCTTATCTGCATATACCTGTTGTGCGGATTTGATTGCATCATCTGTTTTCAGTGGAGCTTTGGCAATAATGGCATCAACGTCTATGTCTTTGCCTTCACCGGAATCTGACTCAATGTCTGTTTGCGCGGAGGTTTGTTCTTGCTCGGAGGAATCGGCATCAAGCGTGTCTTTATTCACCCAGCCAGCCTGCTTGCGTGCTTGATTAAAGGTGATGTCGGTAACCGATAATGCATCGATGATGACTTTGTGGCTAAACAGCGGTAGCAGCTCAATGCTGGCTTCGATACCACCAACGCTGACACGATTCTGTTCAGGCATGTCGGGGTCCGTAATTTCAATGCCTGCCAGACTCACTCCCAAAGGAAAAAACTGATGACTTGCGGAGGCAATGTTTACTTCTGCGCCATTGGCTTGCGAAAGCGCGGATTGTGCCGCCAGGCGGATCCAGCTATCTAAAAATAACCAGCTTACGAGGCTAAACAGGGCAATAATAACGACAAAGGCGGCCATTCCTGGCAAACGGATAATCGATTTCATGGGTTACTCCTGTAACTGCTGATACAACTGGTAAAGCTTGCTGCCTTTTAGAAATTGGATAATTTTCAGTTTGGTTACCCACGCCATAAAACGCTCGCGATATTTGACAATTAACCAGCGACTGACAAAGAGCATGATGGGAGAAAGCAGCAATCCAAGTAACAGACTACCCATGGTGAGGGTGTGGTTAAACTGACTGATGCGACCCAGATCGGTATTATACAGGGCTGTCCAGATATCCTGCAGACTGGCAGCGGTTAGCACACTTTCTCCCCAGCCAAGAACCAACGGATCGGTAATCCAGGCCACGCCAGAGAAAAACGCCAGTGCCAGCAAGAAACCGCTAATGTTGACGCGAAAACATAGTACCAGTAACAAGATCACTAGGTTGTGCAAACGCAGGATTGGGGTCAGGCCTACTATCATGCCAAAGGTTAACCCAAATGCCAGTTGCCATGGGCTGGCATCTGAATTCAGGGCTTTAAGTAACTTCAATAACAATCGCATTGTGCTTCCCTTTTTCGTTCTTGTTACAGCAACCACTCAACTAATGACTCGGCTCTGCGCCGATAGGTCTTTGCTGCTTCACTGTAGTGCAGAGGAGTCCTTTAAGCGGATTTCCGTGAATAAAATATAGCTTCCCAGTGCGGCCAGAATTGTCCCGGCCAAGTTGTCCTGCCAGCGCGCAAACTTAGGATGCTTCGCCAGCCACCGGCCCAAGTGGCCAGAGGCAATGGCAACCAACAGGTCGCAGCCCAGACAAATTATTGTATAGATAGCTCCTAAGACTAGCATTTGTTCAATAACACTGCCCTTATTCACGACCACAAACTGTGGTAAAAATGCCATAAAAAACAGCGCAGTCTTTGGATTTGTCAGTTCCACTAAAATACTTTGCCGAAAAATCGATAAGAATGAACTTGGCGCCAGCTTTTGCAGCTGCTGATCAGCAGACCCATTACCAAAATACTGCCAGCCCAGATAAATCAGATATAAGGCGCCGCCAATTTTAAGCGTGGTATATGCCATCGGCGAGTAATGAAATATGGCTGCCAGACCAAAGGCTGTTGCAAATACAAATATCAACGAGCCAATTGCCATGCCTGAGGCAGCTGCAATACCACTGTGATGGCCATGATTGATGCTGCGCGCCATGATGTATAAATTGGACGGGCCCGGAGACAGCGCCATCAGTAAGGTCGCCGCAGCAAAGGTCATCAGGGTTTCAGGACTAACTAACATTGCAGCACTTTTTATCGAAAAATGAGAATCTTAGCTTGAGCAATTCGGGTCCAAAGTGCAAGCTTCGGCTGATTGTTGAACCTATATGTCATTTGACCATATACCCCTTTATATACCCTCGGAGCCTTGTGTGAATATCGGCAGAATGAAGTTTTTATTGGTCGTCGGTGCCTGTTTGGCATCACAGTTTGTCCATGCGGAGGTAGCGTCTGCAAAGCAGTTGAGCGTGCGAGCCTGGCAGATTTTACATCAAATTGAAGATCAGATTGGGGCGCGACCGGCAGGCAGTCAGGCGGAGCAGGACACCGCCAAAACATTGGCCGCTATCTGGCAACAGGCGGGTTTAAAAGTACAGCAGCAGGCATTTGAATTTTCGTTAAAGGGACGGGTATATCAGAGCCGAAACCTTTGGGTTACCTTGCCCGGACGTGGACAGCAACATCTGTTGATTGGCGCTCACTATGATTCTACGGGGGAACAATTAGGTTCAACCGGCGCGACCGATAACGGGATGGCGATGGCGTTAGTGACAGCATTGGGAGAACAACTGGCACAGCAGCAGTTAAATATGTCGGTGACTCTGGTGCTGTTTGGTGGTGAAGAGATGGGCTTGCAGGGATCTAAAGCGTTTGTTGGGCGCAAGGTAACTAAGTTGCCCGATGTGATGTTGAATCTGGATACCATCGGTGGTGGTGACGTGCTGTATGTGCACAGTGCGGCGTCAGAGCCTTATGAATTGTGCGCAGACGCAGACCAGTATCAGTCGAGTGCAATATTACGTGACCGTCTGCTAACGCTGTCTGAGCAACAGCAACTTGGTTTTGCCCTGCATCCTGACTACCCAGGCTATCCTCAAGGGGAAACAGGAGATTGGTCTGATCATGCTCCCTTTGCCTGTGCCGGTGTGCCTGTTGCGTATATTGAAGCAACTAACTTCGCGTTAAATGGTGAAGAGGGATATGACGGTTATTCTCAGTCTACTCAAGCCGGACTGTGGGATTGCTATGAGGCTAAGAGTTTGGGGGCCTGTGATCGTGAGTCGGAAACGCATTGGGGTAAAATCTGGCATACCCGCCACGATCGTCTCGATGATTTGGAACAACGCTTTCCCGGACGCTTACAAGATCAGCTAGACAAAGTCAGTACGCTGATTAGCCTATATTTGCAGGAACAATAAAAAAGGGCCAACGGGCCCTTTTTTATGCAAGTATTGACGCAAATGTAAGCAATTGTGCTTACATCCAGGTGTCGTTACGACGACGTTTCTTCGGCAAATAAGTAATAATGATACCGATCACCAGCCCAACCACTGCAATAATGCCGCCGCGGGTAAACCATTCCATCTGTTCAGACTTATCCTGCGTATCCAGTTTGCGTTGCAGTTTTTGATTGCTCACCTGCAGTTCATCTAACTCGCGTTTGAAATCCGCATTTTGTGAATTAACTTCAACCAGTTGGCGGTTTAGCTGCAGGTTTTTCTGTTGCGCATCTTCGAGGTTGGCAACTGTCTCATCCAATTTTTTGCGCAAACTGGGAAGCTGATTACGCAGGCTGGGTTGTGCTGAAATAAAGTCTCCGTCTACCCAGCCAGTGCGCTGTTTATCATCTATGATTTCAATGAAATTACTTTCGCTGTCCTGCTGCAGCATAGTGACGCGGGTGCCAGCGATGACTGAACCCAGGATCCGATAGTTGCGACCGGGACCGGCATGCAGATAGGTGTACAAGTCGTCACTGATGTAACGAATTTCCCCATTTTCATCATTGGGTTCGTTGGATTGGGCCAATGACAGCATAGGCAGACTGAGTAAACAGCCGGAGAAAAGAAGAGCGATAATCTTACGCATGGTAACCTACTGAATTCCTTAATTGGCTAAAATGGTAGGGCGAGGCTGTCACAAAGGCAAGCACCAGATTTCAGCCACCCCGTAATACCTTGTTGTTTAATCTGGTGAAAATACCAATTTAGAATAACACTCTAGGGACATTTCGGGGTATGGTTAGGGTTTTGATATAATAGGTAACATCTGTCTTTTTATGGACACTGAGATAGAGCTTAAGCTCATAGTGCCGGAAAATGCCGGCCACATCATCGAACAGCAGCTTCTGCCGAAGCTTGACGCACAGGTTGAGCAACACCAGGCTAATTTATATAACCAGTATTTTGATACGCCAGAACAGGCTCTGCGTCAGGCCGATATCGGTATGCGCGTGCGTGGCGTAAATGGTCGTTTCGAACAAACCATCAAAACGGCCGGCAAGGTTGTAGGTGGCCTGCATCAGCGACCTGAATACAATATCCCGCTACAAGACAATCAGCCCGATTTAAGTTTATTTCCTGAACACATCTGGCCCGAGAATACCGATGTTAGTCTGTTGCAACAGCAAATAGCTCCCCTGTTTACAACGCATTTTTTGCGTTCCAGTTATAAGCTCACCTTGACGAATGGTACTCAAATTGAATTGGTATTTGATCAGGGCGAAGTGCTGGCAAATGGGCGCAAGCAAGCCATTTGTGAAGTGGAACTTGAATTACTGAGCGGTAACGCCGGAGATATTTTCGACGTCGCAGAAGCATTGATGGCCCTGTGTCCCTGCCGTTTGGGCCAGCAAAGCAAAGCAGCCCGTGGTTATATGTTAGCGAAGGGCAAAGAGCTTGAAGGGCGCGAGTTACCGCGTTTTCTCGAGCTGACGGATAATGTGGATGTGGAAACCGGGCTTTGCCAGGCGCTGGAAACACTCTTAAGTCAGTGGTTGCATCAGGAAGCTTGTTATCTCGATTCTACCCATTTAAAAGATTTACGTCGTCTGAACCAGGCATTGGCAATGCTAGAGCAAACCATGCAACTGTATGCGCCATTGCTGGGTGCCGAAGTGTTACAGCAGTGTCAACAAAGTTTAACGCTCTATCGTCAGCGCTGGCATTGGCTGGAGGGCCTGTTGGCGATAAAAGGGCTGCGTTCAAAGAAAGGCCCTTATCAGAAACGTTTGGGTAAGTCACCGGAGCTGCTTAGCTACCTGCATGGACGTCAGCAGGGGATTTTACAGCAGTATCAGCCCGAGCAGATTTTGTTGACTGGTGATGGTGGTAAAGTTCAACTGGCATTGAGTAAGTTGCTTTGGCAAAAGCCCTGGCGTGAACTTGGAGATGCATGGCAGGCGCCTTTGCAGCGCGAAGCCAGAGAATGTCTGAAACAGCGCTGGCAAAGTGTGGCGGCAGCGTTACCGGGCCAAATCCCACAAAGTGTTTCAACCTACATGAGTAATGAGGGGCTTATTCGACAGGCCTTATATGAAGGGTTCCTGCTGGCGAATGTGTTTTCTGATAAGCCGGATCAATTCCGTGCCCCCTGGCTTGATATTCTCGATGGCATTGAAGAACTGCGAATGCTGCAGTCATTGCAGCTTGAATTACCTGCTGCCGGTATTGAGGATACTAATGCGTTAATGGCCTGGAGTCAGGAAAAGCTACAGGCACTTTGGCAAGTCATGGAGCAAAGCCGCAACGCTGCTTTGCAACAAGACGTGTACTGGTAACCTAAGATGCAAAGCCTGCCCCAATGGCTTCAGGGCATCCTTATGGGTATGGGCCTGTTGTGGCTTGTTACCCTGCTGGTGGTCTGGGGCAGGTTTGAACGATTACCCTACCGTACCCCCCTGCTGATAGCGTTGCTGTTGTGGCCGCTGATTCTGATAGATGACAATATTCGTGCCTTTGGACTGACAACAGAGCTGAGCGTACTCAGTTGGTGCACGTTGTTTATACCCACCTTGCAAAGCTGGCTATTAAATCTGAGTGTGAATCGTCTGGTGCTGGAAACGCCGCCGCCGAGTAACTGGATTTTTCCGGGTATCATTGCGGTGCTGGCGCTGGCGCAGCTGTCTCTGGCAATCTTGCCTGCCGACACCAAGCTGGCCCTACTGGAAAGTCCCCCCAGTGGAGGCATAGAAAATAACTGGCCTATCTACTGCCTGTATCTACTCAACGGTTTCACTGTGTTGGTACTGGCGGTGCAAATGACAGAACGGTTACAGGAGTACAGACATTGTTTATCTGATCAGGTTGTCGACGTTCAGTTTTACAAAATGCCGGTAGCCATGGGGGCATTTGGTGGTCTGGTCAGCCTGGCGTTTGCCGTGGTGATTATGGTAACCCTGATTGGCTTTGACCTGGTTATGCTGCCCCATTGGCCGACGATAATTAATCTGTTGTATGCGGCGGTGTTTTTAGTTTTGTTTCAAACTCTGATGTTGCCCAGCCGTTTTTCTCCGGCGCCTTTCAGTTACCAGCAACTGGAGCAAAGTCAGTTCAGTCAGGAGCAGATGCGAGTTGCGCTTGGTCGCGCAGAGCAGGCCATTATTCGTTATCGAGCCTACAAGAAAATTGGTTTACGGTTACGCCAGTTGGCCGATGCTGCAGGGGTTGAGCCTTTGTTACTGGCCGCTGCGACTCGTACATTGCTCAAACGTAACTTCCGCGCGTTTATTTACCATTACCGGCTAGAGTATGCGAAAAAAGTGTTACTGCGTACGGATGCTAAAGTGTCTTCGGTAGCCAAACGGTTGGGGTTCAATTCAGAAAAATTTCTGAGTGGGATGTTTATTAAATACGTCGAGAAGATGGGCCAGCGAGAGAGCTTGGCCGATGACAGCAAGCCCTCGCTCTGACGCCTGAATTTGAACCGTTTATTCGGCTTTAGGGCAGATGTTTTGTCCACCCCAGGAGCCCCCGGAAATATGCTCGATGACTTCGCCATTGTGGATCAGCAGCGCGTTGGTTTCATAGCCTGAATAGGCACCAAACATGTTTTTGCTGTTCAGCGTTGCGCATACCAGATAGCCGTATTTGGCCCCTTCCAGTTTGCTCGCCAGCCAGTAGCGGCGGGGTTCGGAAATAGTGTCATACAGGGCAGAATCAGGATCGCTCAGGGAAAACTTATAATAGTTTTTCACGATTTCCTGGTAGTTCTCGGGCTTGCTGCCGTAGTCGGCGGCTTTTGCCTGGTCTTCAGATGGCATTTCGGCACAGGCGCAAAGTAACGCGCCGAATAATCCTAACAATAGAATACGCATATCAGGTGTATCTCCCTTAATTTATCTCAGCCTATGCTAACGGGTTCTCGGACAAGTACAAATGTTGCAGCAAAATATTTTGAGTAAAGTTTTTGCGTAAATAAAAGCCCCTTGGCCGCGTTTGGATTGGCTGGCCATGGGATCCAATGGCCTGAGTAAGGGCCTTCCCGTTGGCAGCTTTCGGGCGCAACTGTAATACCTGACCTACTCTGGCGGTGATTTGTTCCACTTGGCCTAAGGAAATCATATCCATAAGTTCTTCCCAGTCCTGTTGCAGCAAAAGAAGCTCGTCTGTGTTGGGAGACCACAAAACCGGGGCGCCGACTCGGCGCTGTCCAGGTGGAATGTCGCGACTCCCTTCTACGGGCAGCCAGAGTACCCGCGCCAGTTTGTGCCGAACATTACTTTGTTCCCAACGCTGTCCGGCAATCCCGGTTAAAGGGGCAAAACATACATAGGTGGTTTCGAGCGGTTTGCCCAGCGCGTCAATCGGTACGGTTTTTAACTCGATGCCCAACTCAGGAAAGTCCTGCTCAGGCCGAGAACCAGCCTCAGCACCAAGCCAGCGTTCAATAAGCTGGCCGGTCCAACCCTTTTCACGTCGAAAATCCTGTGGCACAGCTACGCCTGCCCAGTCGGCTAATTCACCCAGTGTCAGTCCTGCCAGCGCGCTGGCACGCAGCATCAGTTGCTGTTCTGAGCTAGGGGGACTGTCGGGGGGCTGCATCATAATTGTCGGAAACCTCGGTTGCTTGGCTGGCATGGTAACGCTCGGGCAACAGCAGTCAAGGGATGGGTCAGAAGGAGACGATAAATCGGCAAAAATATTAGTGCTTTGAAAGCGGCGGAGTTTGTGGAAGAATGCCTGACATAAGAGATTTGTGTGCCCAGGAGTCTAAGTGATTGATGCCGAAGGATTCCGCGCGAATGTCGGCATAGTGATTTGCAACAGGATGGGGCAGGTATTTTGGGCAAGACGCTATGGCCAGCATTCATGGCAGTTTCCACAAGGCGGAATCGATCAAGGTGAAACTGCTGAACAGGCGATGTATCGCGAGCTGCATGAGGAAGTCGGATTATCCCCGCAAGATGTGAAAATCATCGCGGTGACCAAAAATTGGGTCAGATATAAACTTCCAAAACGACTGATTCGTCAAGGATCAGAGCCGGTATGTATCGGCCAAAAACAAAAATGGTTTTTACTCCAGCTTACCTGCAAAGAACAGGATGTGGACTTACTGAAGTCTGGCCACCCTGAATTTGATGATTGGCGGTGGGTGAGCTACTGGTATCCAATTCGCAACGTAGTGTCTTTCAAGCGCGACGTTTATCGTCGTGTATTAAAAGAATTTGCGTCCTTTGCCATGCCGGTGAAAATCGGTCCGCAAGGGGGGAACCCAAAACCGAAACGTCGACGTCGTCATCATCAAGAAAGATGATACGCGTCAGATAACGGAGCTTACTCAGACTTAACCCAGGTAACGCAGGACAAACTATGTTAACCACCCTCAAACGTATTGTGCAGGAAGTGAATCAGATCCCTGATCTGGATAACGCCCTGAGCTGCGTAGCATCACGAGTGAAAGATGCATTGAAGGTGGATTCCTGCTCGGTGTATTTGGCCAATTACGAAGAGCAAAATCTGTTGTTGGTGGCCACAGACGGTTTGGCGCCCGACGCCATTGGTCATGTGGCTATTGGGTTCTCGGAAGGTTTGATTGGTTTAATCGGCCAGCGGGAAGAACCCATCAACATCAGTGATGCACCTGCTCACCCCAGATTTAAACACTATCCCGAAGTCAAAGAAGAAAACTACCACGCCTTTCTTGGTGCGCCGATTATTCATCAGCGCAGGGTGTTGGGTGTGATTACGCTGCAGCAGCGTAAGCGCCGTAAATTCAGTGAAGATGAAGAAGCCTTTCTGGTCACGCTGGCAACTCAGCTGGCACTCGAGATTGCCCATGCGGAAGCGCGTGGCATTCTAACGGTTAACGACTCTGGCACTACCAGTCATTGGCAAAAGCCATTACGCGGTGTACCTGGTTCAACCGGTCTGGCCATAGGAATTGGTTATATTGCCGATCTTAAGGTGAATTTACGTAATCATGTTGCCCGACGCAGTGATGATGCGGAAGGCGAGCTGGCCAGATTTAAACAGGCGGTATACCAAACCCGCGAACAGGTGGCCGATTTGTCTTCGCGCATTGCGACGTCTGTGCCTGATGATGTACAGGGGATTTTCCAGCTTTATCACCAATTACTCGATGCCAACAGTTTAGGCACCGAAGTTGAAGCGAAAATTCAGCAAGGCTGGGATGCGCCATCGGCACTTAAACTGGTGGTGGATGTGTATGTGAATCAGTTTCGAAGCATGAACGATCCCTACATGCAGGAACGTGCCATTGATGTGGAAGATTTAGCCAACCGGGTGTTGGTCAATTTACTGCATTCAGAACAGGATCTATCCAAAAAACTGGCCTCGGTCGGAGAAAGTATTCTGATCGCGGAAGAAGTCAGCGCCCCGATGCTGGCGGAGTTCCCCAGGGATAAGCTGCGCGGCATTATTTCCATGCGTGGCTCGAATAACTCTCACGCCGCCATACTCGCCAGAGCCATGGGCTTACCTGCGGTAATGGGCTTAACGGATGTACCTCTGAGCTTGCTGGAAGGCAAGGAAATCCTGCTCGATGGTTATTCGGGCGCCGTGATTGTTGCGCCATCTGAAAGCGTACGTGAAGAATTTAAACAGCTTGTCGCCGAAGAGCAGTTGCTGTCAGAACGGATATTAAAACAGGCAGACCTTGAGGCTGTGACCATTGATGGTTGTGACGTCAGTTTACTGATTAACGCAGGTCTGTCGGCTGAGCTTGAAAATAGCCATATGCATAGCGGCGAGGGCGTGGGTCTGTATCGGACCGAAGTGCCCTTTATGTTGCGCCAGCGTTTTCCTTCGGAACAGGAGCAGTGCAGTTTATACCGTTCAATGCTGAAGGCTTATCCAGGCAAAGAAATTTGCATGCGCACCCTGGATGTGGGCGGTGATAAGCCGTTACCGTATTTTCCGATTAACGAGGAAAACCCATTTTTAGGCTGGCGTGGGATCCGCCTGACGCTGGACCATCCGGAGATTTTCCTGGTACAGGTACGCGCGATGCTGCGCGCCAACATAGGTTACGGCAATCTGAAAATCATGTTGCCAATGATCACTACAGTCTCTGAAGTAGTGGAAGCCAAGCGCTTGATTAAGCAGGCTTACTACGAAGTGGCTGATGAAGAAAAAATGCCGGAAGGCGCCTTATTGATGCCCAAGATTGGGGTCATGCTGGAAGTACCTTCTGTGCTCTATCATTTGCCACAACTGGCAGCGAAAGTGGATTTCTTTTCTGTTGGCAGTAACGATTTAACTCAGTATTTGCTGGCGGTGGATCGCAATAACCCACGTGTTGCACCTTTGTATGATAGTTATCATCCGGCGGTGTTGGCGGCCCTGAATAACATAGTACAGCAGGCGAATCAGTTAAATACGCCGGTGACTGTGTGTGGTGAGCTTGCCGGTGAACCTGGTGGCGCGATTTTATTGTTGGCTATGGGGTATCGAAGCCTGAGCATGAACAGCCATAATCTGCTCAAAGTGAAATGGGTGATCCGCAGCGTCGATTTGTCTGATGCTAAGGCCTTACTGGCCGAGGTGCTGGCGCTGGATGAACCCAGAGAAGTTAAAAACCGCATTAATCATTATCTTGAGACCATCGGATTAGGTGGACTGGTGCGCGCGGGGATCTAATCCCTGCACCAGAAAAAGCCAATGTCATACAACCTTCATGGGACTCGATGGTCTTAACCCTGTATTTCCCACACAAGACAAGGCTACAATAGGCCGCCCGGTGCTGATGGCCGGGCTATTATTGGTAGCCGCAAGGATTTAAGAACAACTATGTCGAATCAGTATTTTACCCTTCCCCATATTGACCCGACCATCATTAATCTGGGTCCCATCAGCCCAAGATGGTATGGCCTGATGTATTTGATTGGCTTTATTGCAGCCTGGTGGCTGGCGAAAAAGCGTTTGCCACGTACCCAGTGGAATGAACAGGAACTGGGCGATCTACTGTTCTGGGGCTTCCTGGGGGTGATCCTGGGGGGACGAATCGGCTATGTGTTGTTCTATCAGTTTGATTTCTTTCTGCAAGACCCTACCTATCTGTTTAAGATCTGGACCGGGGGGATGTCGTTTCATGGCGGCTTACTCGGTGTTATCACGGCAATGTGGGTATTTGCCCGGAAGAAGAGAAGTCACTTTTTAGCCGTGGGCGATTTCGTTGCACCGCTTGTACCTATTGGCTTAGGGGCCGGGCGTCTGGGTAATTTTATTAATGCAGAATTGTGGGGCCGGACTACCGATGTGCCGTGGGCGATCATTTTCCCGAATGCCGGACCTATGCCACGTCACCCGTCACAGTTATACGAGTTTGCCCTTGAAGGTGTCTTACTGTTTACGATTTTATGGCTGTTTTCCCGTAAATCTCGTCCCCTGGGCGCTATCAGTGGACTGTTCTTAACGGGTTATGGTTGTTTCCGGTTTACCGTAGAATACTTCCGTGAACCGGATGCGCAAATCGGCCTGTATGGCGGTGTGATATCACAGGGACAGATTCTGTCGACCCCAATGATCCTTGGTGGCATCGCTTTATTAATTTGGGCATATGCCAGACATAAAAAACTTGAAACAACGACTACGACCAGCAGAGGTTAATCCCCGATGAAGCAATACCTGGATTTAATGCGCCATGTGATGGAAAACGGCCATAAGAAAGAAGACCGTACCGGCACGGGCACCATTAGTGTGTTCGGATATCAGATGCGCTTCGATCTGAGTCAGGGATTTCCTCTGGTAACCACCAAAAAATGCCACCTTAAATCTATCATTCATGAGTTGCTTTGGTTTCTAAAAGGCGAAACAAATATTGCCTATTTGAAAGCAAATGGTGTCAGCATTTGGGACGAATGGGCTACGGAAGATGGTGAACTGGGGCCGGTATATGGCCATCAATGGCGCAGCTGGACGGGTGCAGATGGCCAGGTCGTTGATCAAATCAGCTGGCTGATTGATGAAATTAAGCGTAATCCTGATTCACGCAGGTTAATTGTAAGTGCCTGGAATCCATCGGTATTGCCCGATGTGTCCGTGTCGCCGAAAGAGAATGCTGCCAATGGTCGTCAGGCGTTGCCACCGTGTCATACTTTGTTCCAGTTTTATGTGAATGACGGCAAATTGTCCTGTCAATTGTACCAGCGTAGCGGCGACATTTTCCTCGGGGTTCCCTTTAATATCGCCAGCTATGCGCTACTGACGCTGATGGTGGCGCAAGTCTGCGGATTGGAGCCGGGAGACTTTGTGCATACCCTGGGAGATGCACATTTGTACCTGAATCATTTGGAACAGGCAGAGCTGCAGCTGAGCAGAACACCTTATGCGTCGCCGACTATGGCGTTGAACCCAGAGGTGAAGGATATCTTTGGATTTACCTTCGAAGACTTTAACTTATTGAATTATGAGGCGCATCCGCATATAAAAGCACCTGTAGCCATATAATAATAAACCGCGAGCCAGAGGATACTGGCAGGGAAATAACAATGACCACCACAGTGTTGATTTGTGATGACTCCCGTTTTGCTCGTCGGCAAATGGAAAGATGTTTACCCGACGGATGGGATGTAGATGTTTATTACGCCGAAAACGGGCACCGCGCCCTGGAAATGATCCGCCAGGGCAAAGGGAATGTGACCTTTCTGGATTTAAACATGCCAGAACTGGATGGTTACGAAACCATGCGCATCATTCGTGATGAAGATTTACCCGCCATGGTGATCGTCGTATCCGGTGATGTGCAGCCTCAGGCCCGGGAGCGCATGCTCGCCATGGGCGCGTTGGATTTCATCAGCAAGCCCGTCGATAACACACGTTTGTATGAGATTTTGTGTAGCTACGGTGTTTACGAAGGTGAATCCAGCAATAGCGGCCGTATTGATCATATTAAGCCCCTGGGGGTAGAAGACCAGCTCGACGTGTTTCGGGAAATGGCTAATATCGCCATGGGCCGTGCAGGTGAGAACCTGGCAAACTTGCTCGATGTGTTTATCCATTTGCCGATTCCGAATGTTAATTTGCTCGAGTCCAACGAGCTGAATATGGCTATCAATGAAATTCGTCTGAATGACAGGGTGTCAGCCACCTCTCAAGGGTTTATCAGTTCGGGTATTTTTGGCGAAGCTTTGTTGATTTTTAACGACGCCAATTTTACCAATATGGCTAAGCTGCTGAATTACCGTCAGCGTCAACTCAGTGCCCAGCAAGAAGTCGAGGCGCTGATGGATGTCTCGAATATCCTGGTATCAGCCTGCGTCAATGCGATTGCTGAACAACTTCAGGTGGAGTTTAGTCAGCATCATCCCATCGTCCTTGGCCGTCACTGCGATTTAGATTCTTTGCTGGTGAATAATGGTTTTCGCTGGAACCGTATTTTGGCGATTGAGATTGGTTATTGTATTCCTGATCGGGATATCAACTTTGATTTGTTACTGTTGTTTCCGGACAAATCCATCACAACCATGTTTAACAAGCTGGTGGCGACAGGAGACTAACGAAAATGTTAATGGGAAATAGTCTGAGTTTGTCAGACTGGCAGTGGAAGCATGATCTGATTTCCTCTATTCAGGTAGGCATTGTGGTGTTAGACCGGGACTTTCAGGTTAAGGTCTGGAACCAGTTTATGCAAAACCATAGTAATATCACCGAGCAGGAAATTATCGATACCAGCTTGTTTGAGCATTTCAATGAAATCGATCCAGACTGGTTTCGAGCAAAAGCCCAGCCTTTGTTTCGACTGCGCAGCCCGGCTTATCTGATATGGGAACAGCGTCCTTATCTGTTTAAGTTTCTCCCCAGCAGACCGGTTTCTTCAGCATCAGAATTCATGTACCAGAACATCACCATGTTTCCGCTGACATCGCTAAGTGGCGAGGTTGAGCAGGTTTGTTTGATGGTGTTTGATGTGACAGATGAAGCCCTCAGTAAAAAGGGCATGCAGGCGCTTAATCATAAACTTCAGCAAATTTCACGTATAGATGGTCTCACCGGCCTGTATAACCGACGATTCTGGGAAGAACAGCTTGAGTTGGAATTTAAACGCAGTCGCCGCAATGAAAAACCTGCATCACTGATGATGCTGGATATAGATCACTTTAAATCGATTAATGATCAGTATGGCCATTTAGCTGGTGATCAGGTGATTCGAACCCTGGCGACGATTCTCGGGCATACGGTCAGAGAAACGGATATCTGTGGTCGTTACGGTGGTGAAGAGTTTTGTGTTCTGCTGCCCGAAACATCTTCGCGTAGGGCGCGTCTGGTCGCCGAGCGGGTAAGGCATCAGGTGCAGGAAACGCTGGTCCACTTTGAACAGCGTCAAATTCAGTTTACTGTCAGTCTGGGTCTGGCAGAATTAAATCATACTATCCAAAGTCCCGTTACCTGGTTAGAGAAAACCGATCAGGCACTGTATCAGGCCAAAGAATCCGGGCGAAATCAGGTACGTATTGCCTGATGTTGGGTCAGGTATTTTGTCGTTTGCTGCCAGGGCAGCCATAAGGAAACGGATTGCACATGGCCAATAGCACAGTGCCAAAATCGCTGTATCAGGCGCTTTTTAACAAGCGAATGCTCATTTGTATCACCACGGGTTTCTCGTCGGGTTTACCCCTGTATTTGCTGCTGCAGTTTGTACCTGCCTGGTTGCGCTCTCATGAAATTGATTTAGGCACCATAGGCCTTATCAATCTGGTGTTGTTTCCTTACACCTGGAAGTTTGTGTGGTCTCCAGTTATGGACAGGTTCGTGTTGCCATTTCTTGGACGTCGGCGTGGCTGGATGCTGTTAACCCAGCTGGGGCTGATGGGATTAATGGCACTGTTATCTCTTTTTGACCCGGTGGCCGATCTGAAGGCGGTGGTGATGACAGTTGCCGCGATAGCGTTTTTTAGTGCCAGCCAGGATATCGTGATTGATGCCTATCGGCGCGAGCTACTGCCGGATGATGAGTTGGGAGCCGGGAATGGTTTCGCCGCGCAAGCCTACCGTTTATCTTCTTTTGTCCCTGGTTCGCTGGCGATGATCATGGTGGGCTTTGTTCCCTGGGGGATGGCGCATTTAACCATTGCCGCCTTTATGCTAGTGGGCCTTATTACCACCTTGTGCATCCCTGAAACATCCCGCGCCGGCGAAGAACCATCAAGTCTGCGTGCTGCCGTGATTGAGCCCTTTCAGGAATTCTTCGCTCGTCAGGGCTGGTCGCAAGCGCTGATGGTGCTGTTGTTTATTATGTTGTACAAGCTTGGTGACAGCATGGCGACAGCCTTAGAAACGCCGTTTTTTATGGATATGGGTTTCTCGACTGTTGAAGTCGGGTCAATTGCCAAAGTGGCGAAAACTATAGGCGCCACAGTGGGGACGATCCTGGGCGGTATTGTGATGATTAAACTTGGGATTAATCGCAGTCTGTGGATATTCGGTGGATTTCAAATCGTCTCCATTTTGGGCTATGTGGCGCTATCTATGGTGGGTTACAACCACTTGATGCTGGCGCTGGCCAGTGGCTTTGAATATTTAGGTGTAGGGCTAGGTTCAGTGGCGTTAATTGCGTTTATGGCCAAATCGACCAACCGACATTTCACTGCTACACAGTTTGCCTTGTTTTCCAGTATCGCTGCAGTTCCTCGCACCTTTGTGAATGCGGCGACGGGCTATATTATCGAGGCTGTCGGCTACACCAGTTTTTTTGCTATTTGTTTTGTCTGTGCCTTGCCGGGGATGTTGATGTTGCTGAAAATCGCGCCCTGGAACGGCAATGCGTCTGCGAAAGAGGCAAGTGAGGAGTGGGTGTCCTAAGGACGAATACCAATGCAGTCGAATGGATAATGTCCCTGTCCTTCGAGGAAATCCATGCAGATATTGAGTTCTGCGCGCAACTCATCATCCAGCAACAATTTCTGTTCCGGCCAAAAATGAATTTGATGCAGCAAATGCCAAAACACCTGTTCCTCTCGGGAGCAGGGTGCAGATTTGCCTTCCTCAACTTGTGCCCACTCTTCCAATGTGTCCCAGAAATACAGATTCATTTCTGTATAGGGAATACGGTTATCCCAAAAACCCCGTATGAAAAACACTAGCTGCAGAGCTTTTCGATTAACGAAAGAGGTCACTGTCATGCGTTACTACTTGATGTTGTTATTATGATTAATTCTTATTCTAGTATAGACAGTTCTACCAATTGGAGAGTTCAAGAACAAGGGGAGGTGAGGTAAATTTTTGATACTTTTAGGAATATTTTAGGTTCGTTCGTTACAATTCAGACAAACAGTATGGTTACCAGCCCATGTTTGTAATCCAGCCGTAAATCTCCTTGCTGAGGGGAACGCCACGATATGCTTCGTGTTGTCTGGGCATAGGTAATAAGCGCTGGCGATAGTGAAGTTTTAGTGCTTTTTGCGCCGCTATTTTGCGCTGTGAAGCAGACTCTTTAGCCCACAGATTTTCATTTTCAGTGCGCAAATCGAGTACAGGAACCTGGGTGGCTGCGAGGTATCCTGCAATTTTGGCATTGTCCTCTCGACGTGGCCAATAAGGATTTAGTACCACCAGGGCATCTGGATTGGTAAGGGATTTATCGGCCAGCAATTTGGCGATCCAGGCGGCACTAGTGCCTTCACTAATGAACAACGTAAAGCCTGGGTAATCACGGGTTTTTTGCAATGTGGCCTGCAGTTGCATCTGCATCAACTGTTCCTGCGGAGCTAGCATCGGCATTGCCGGTGTATCGGTTGGATTTTCGCTGGCATTATTATCATTAACAGGCGCAGCCACTGGGGTCGGTAAGCCAAAGTTGCCGACTGGCATGGCTAAGGTTACCCAGCCAAGATCATTTAACTGACGGGCAATCGGACCGAGACTTAAATCACTGATGGGGGCATCACCGGTTTCGCTGATTAACACGGCAACGCCTCGGGTAATGGGGGTATTGGCGTCATGGTACGCCAGTGTAAAAGGGGTATCTCCGGCCATCAGAGCGATACTGGCCTGCGGCATTAAATGATGGGCCATATCATCGCTAATTTGTTCAAGATTGGCCTGAGCGGCGCTGAGCATGCTGAACATTGACAGCAATACTGCCAGCAGACACTTAGAAAAGGTGAGTTTCAACATTTGGCCCAAATGATCCGTTTGTTTTATATCGGAAATATCTGGGCCTGACTTTAACCTGATTCTGCTTAAGGCGCAAAATCAGGGCGCGAGGCAAAGTCCATAAATTCACCGCTAACAGGATGACTTAGGCCTAAATAACAGGCATGAAGCTGCAGCCTGGGCGCCATTGCCAGTGCATCGGGATGGGCATAGAGTCTGTCACCTAATATGGGATGCCCGATGCTCAGCATATGCACTCGCAACTGGTGAGAACGACCGGTGACGGGTTCGAGTTCAACCAGACAATGATCGCTATCTCGTTTTAACACTCGCCAATGGGTTAGCGCTTTTTTTCCGCGTGGTAAATGCACCATTTGTTTGGGGCGATTGGGCCAGTCACAAATCAGTGGCAGCTCTACCGCGCCGGCATCTGCCTCTGGATTTCCCCAGATGCGGGCCAGATAACGCTTGCTGGTCTGACGTAATTCAAACTGACGTGAGAGTTGGCGATGGCTGTCTGGGTTCATCGCCATTACCATCACACCAGACGTCGCCATGTCTAAACGGTGAACGATTCGGGCATCCGGATATACTCGTCTTACCCTTAGCTCAAGACAGTCTTTATGTTCCAGTGCTTTCCCCGGTACCGACAGTAACCCGCTGGGTTTATCCAGAATCAACATTTGCGCATCCTGATACAGAATGCGCAAATAAGGGGTCATCGGAGGCTGATAGTTAAGCAATGCCATAATTACGGATTGTTGATCACCAGGCGTACCGCCTCCAGGCTCACATTTGCCTCAGCCATGATTTCAGTCAATACAATGATTTGAGCTTCTAGGTGAGCAAGCTCCTCATCACGAATAGCTGGGTTAACCGCTTTAAGATGGGTCAGACGTGCCAGTTCCCCACCCAGTTGCTGTTGCATCTGTTTGGTCTGACTGGACACTATCTTGGCTGCATTTTTTTCTGCCTGCTCACGGCCCTGTTTAATTGCGGCTTCAATCTGCGTCTTAAGCGCATTCACCAGCTGATTTGCCGTCTGTTTATTGATTTTATGTAGCTGAGGGAAGGCCTCTTCACGGAATCCGCCTTTAGCATCCACACAGACACGAATCGGCGTTGGCGGTAAGAAGCGTTGCAATTGAAGCTCTTCTGGGGCTTGAGCCGAAAGTACAAATAAGCATTCCAGCCACCACACTCCAGCAGGCAGACTGTGGTCCTTAGCAATTGCCAGAGCACTTTTTCCGACCACATCCGTTGTCAACATATCCATGGCGTGATGGATCATGGGGTGATCCCAACTAAAGAAATGGACGTTTTCCATCTGTGTCGCTGTTTCACGCTCATAGGTAATCGTCATGCCATCTTCATCTAAGCCTGGTAACTGGCTGAGCATGGACTCACCGGGGCGAAGCAGATAACAAGAGTCGTCTTTTTCTTCCTGGACCACGCCAAGAGCATCGAAAAGACGGGTCATAAAGGTTTCCAGGGTTGGCGACTGATCGGACTGCATAATGTCGCTAAGCAGGCTTTCGATACGGCCTTTGCCAGAAGAATTCAGCTCCAGTAACTGGTCGCGGCCCTGTTCTAAACGGGCTTTTAATTCCAAGTGCAGCTTATTCGTCAGGCTTAACAACGCATCCACTTGTTCGCTGTCGTCAGGGCTAAATAAACAGGTTTGCAGTTGCTCTACCACTTCTTCATACACGGCAGTACCGGTTGGGCAGGTGTGGCTGAAGGCCTCAAGGCCTTTGTCGTACCAGTTCATCATTACTTCGCTGGCGCAGCCACTGAAATAAGGCACATGCAGACAGACATCTTCAGTTTGGCCAATACGGTCTAAACGACCAATGCGCTGTTCGAGTAAGTCTGGAACCAGTGGCAAGTCAAAAAGGACTAAGTGGTGGGCAAACTGGAAGTTGCGACCTTCGCTGCCGATTTCGCTACAAATCAGTACCTGGGCACCGTCTTCCGACTGAGCAAAGAAGTTGGCAGCGCGGTCACGTTCGACAATGCTCATACCTTCATGGAATACGGTCGCAGGGATACCAGATTTTACCCTGACCGCATCTGCCAGTTGCAACGCGGTATTGGCGTCGGCACAGATGGTCAGTACCTTTTCGCCTTTCAGTTCCTGCAGTTTATCCACAAACCAGCTCACCCGAGGGTCGAAATTCACCCAACTGTCACCGATGGCCTGATGGCGCTCAGGACTGATGTGAATAATCAGATCATCGCTGCTTTCCAGTATCTGTGCGTACTGGCTCGGAATGTCCAGGGCGTAGCTGAATAGCTGACGTTTTGGGAATCCACTGATGCCAGCGCGACTGTTACGAAACAGCAGGCGACCGGTGCCGTGACGGTCGAGCAAATCGTTCAGTAGACTATGACGAGCCTGCTCATCGGAAAGGTCACAATCTTTCAGCAACTCATCACCCGCGAAGGCGGCGATGGCTTGTTTGGCGTCATCACTTATTGCTTCGCCACCCAGCAGCGGCTTAATGGCTGTTGCCAGCGAGCTATATTGCTGCTCTTCATTGATGAATGCCTGGTAATCATGGAAACGCGCAGGGTCGAGCAAACGTAGGCGGGCAAAGTGGCTTTCGTGGCCTAGCTGGTCTGGTGTTGCAGTAAGCAGTAATACACCTTTGGTGACTTGTGCCAGGGCTTCGATTACCTGATATTGCTGAGATGGTTGACCGTCAGACCAAGTCAGGTGATGGGCTTCATCCACGACTAACAGATCCCATTCTGCTCCTAAGGCCTGCTCATAATAACGGCTGTTATGCGTCAGAAAATCCAGGCTACACAGCACTAACTGTTCAGATTCAAATGGGTTGCCCTGTTCGCCTGCCATGGCCTGGCAACGTTCCTCATCGAAGATAGAAAAAGGCAAATTCACCCGGCGCAGCATTTCTACCAGCCATTGGTGTACAAGGCTTGACGGCACAACGATCAGCACCCGTTTGGCGCGATTGGTCAGTAGCTGCTGATGAATAATCAGAGCGGCCTCAATGGTTTTACCCAGGCCTACTTCATCTGCCAGCAAGACGCGTGGCGCATGGCGGCGGCCCACTTCGGCAGCAATGTGCAGCTGATGCGGGATCAAATCCACGCGAGCACCCACAAAGCCCAACAGCGGAGATGTGGCGTGCTGGTACTGATGGCTTAAGCATTGCTGACGCAGTTCAAACCACTTCGGGCTATCGAACTGACCGGTTAACAGACGGCGTTCAGGTTGGTTAAGCTGATAATTATGATCCAGCATGGTTTCATTTAGCTGAGTCACCTCGCCGGTATCCAGGCGCTCGCCTGTGTAGGTAATGTGACCTTTATTTTCAGCTAGCTCGATGACGCGCATTTTCCAGCCCTCATGGCTGCTGGCAATTTCACCGGCTTTAAACTGAATGCGGGTTAAGGGAGCAGATTGGCTGGCGTAAACCCGGGTTTCGCCGGTGGATGGGAAAAGCAAGGTAATACGGCGGCCCTCAAGGCCTACCAAAGTGCCAAGACCCAGTTCGGTCTCGGTATTGCTTAGCCAACGTTGACCCAGGGCAAATTCGGCTTGGTTGGTCATTTTAACTCCAATTCTACTTCTTAAATACGCATCGGGGCCACTGGTCGGCCCAAGGGCGCGGGATCATATACTAAAATCTAAAGAAGCGCCGCGCCTTTTAAGCGTATGCTGCTGTGAATCATTGCTTAAAAGTAGATGAATATGGCGGAAAAGTGGTTTATTGTGAACTCAGGGTCTGCTTCTTTTTCCTTGCTCTGGCGGGATGGGAATTTCCCTCCAGGAAAATAACCGGCCCGGTTAAATGGTGTAATCCGTTTCAGACAGGAAAGAAAAGCGATTCCAAGGCCGAGCTAAGCCTGTCAGTCTGATGTCGACAATTAGCCCGAACCCTGTCACGCGCCTGCGGACTTTTATCTGCAGGTGACGCTAGTGGTAATTGTTTGGAGCGACGGATGCCAACAAAAAAAGACACAGATAAACGCCTATACGTTTTAGACACTAATATCCTTCTTCACGAACCTCTCGCCTTTTTATCCTTTAAAGAAAACGACGTTGTCGTGCCTATGACAGTGCTGGAAGAACTGGATTACATTAAGGACAGCAAAAAGGACGTGGCCAGAGATGCGCGGGTATCCATTCGAGCGATGGAAGACCTGCTACATAATGCGACCCCGGATCAGCTCATTGCTGGTGTATCGATGAAGGGCTACGCCCATGGTGATGCAGCGCCAACCGGAGACTTGTCCATCTTTTCTGACCATGGTCTGGCAGAAACCCATCAGGTATTTACCAGTAACGAAAATGATAACCGCATCATTAATGCTGCGTTGCATTTGCAAAACATGTTATCGCCGCGAGAAGTGGTACTGGTAACCAAAGACATCAATATGCGCCTGAAAGCTAAAGGCGCAGGGTTAGCACATGTTGAGGATTATCGTACTGACCAACTGATCAGTGACATTAAATATTTGTCGAAGGGCTATCACACCTTTGAAGGTGAGTTTTGGCACAAAATCAAATCAGTCGATAGCAGAAGTGAAGGTCGGGATACTATCCATACATTGGATAAGCGCTTACTGCCCGAAGCCTATATCAACGAGTTTTTGCTGGATGAGGACAGCGATTTTGCTGGTTTAGTTGAAGCGATCACTCCAGAAACGCTGGAAGTGCTTGATCTCGGTAAAGACAGGTTAATGGGTCGAAGTGCTTGGGGAATCCATCCGAAAAACATTGGCCAGGCGATGGCGTTGCATGCCTTACTGGATCCACACATTGATTTAGTGATTCTGACAGGCCCTGCAGGAAGTGGTAAAACCCTGCTTGCCCTGGCAGCCGCTCTGGAAATGGTGGTGGAGAAGAATATGTACGACAAGATCATCGTGACACGAAGTACCCCCGAGATTGCGGAGTCTATCGGCTTTTTGCCAGGTACCGAAGAAGAAAAGATGGCGCCCTGGCTGGCAGCTATTACCGATTCTTTAGAAGTGCTGCATAAGAATGACGAGAATACAAAAGGCTCAATGCATTACATCATGGAAAAGGCCAACATTCAGTTTAAGTCGGTCAACTTCATGCGCGGACGCAGTATTCAAAACGCCATTGTTATTCTGGACGAGTCGCAAAACCTGACGGCGTCACAATTAAAAACTATTATTACCCGATGTGGTGAAGGTACCAAATTGATTTGTGGCGGTAACCTGGCGCAAATCGACAGTAACTATTTAACCCCAGTGACTTCCGGTCTGACGTATTTAGTCGAGAAGTTTAAAGACTTCTCTGGCAGTGCCACTGTGAACCTGGATGGGGTAGTGCGTAGCCGACTGGCAGAGTTTGCCGAACAGCAAATGTAAGCGGCAGATAGGATCCAAGTAAACTTGAAGGAACATGCAATGCCAGCGTCAAATCAGGCAACTGTGTTAGTGGTAGAAGACGACCCTATTAACCGGGACATACTTGAGATGGGGCTGGCAGAGCAGTTTTTGCTGCTGTTTGCTGCTAATGGCGCTGAGGCGCTGGAATTATGTCACCGACATCACCCTGATGTGGTGTTGCTGGATATTGAGCTTCCTGATTTTAGTGGGTATGAAGTGTGCGCCCATTTGAAGCGGGAACAGGCAACCCGGGATATTCCGATTATTTTTTCAACCGGTCGTGACTCCAGCGATGATGAAATAAAAGGTCTTGAAGCCGGTGCTGCTGATTATATTACCAAGCCTTATCATATGGCGTTGGTCATTCTGCGCCTGCGTAATCAGGTACAATTGAAACGTAAAACTGAGCTACTCGAACGCTTAGCCCACCTCGATGGCTTAACTCAAATTCCCAATCGACGTCGTTTTGATGACACCTTTGATTTGGAATGGCGCAGGGCCATTCGCAAGGGGTATCAAATTTCGTTGTGTTTAATTGATATTGACTACTTTAAACAGTTTAACGATGAATACGGACACAGTGGTGGCGATAAATGTCTGCAGGATGTGGCGGCTGAGCTATCTCGGCAGGCTCGCCGCGCTGGAGATTTTGTTGCTCGTTATGGTGGCGAAGAGTTTGCCATGATTCTGCCGGATACACATGCCATGGCAGCGGCATCTATCGCCGAGCGTATTTGTCACGGAATACGAAATCTGAATATTCCCCATGTGAAATCCGGTTGCTCAGAAATGGTTACCGTGAGTATTGGAACTGCGACACTGGTTCCCACTCAGGACATGGATAAAAAAGAGTTTATCAATGCTGCGGATGAGCAGCTTTATCTGGCTAAAGGTAAAGGTCGTAACACCTTTATGAGCACTCAGCTGAGTGTGTCTACGGCACTTTCTCGGCCATAAACATACCCGCGTTGATGGCTTGTAAACTGGTGGACGCGGCTTCTGCCACATTCATACTGGCGGGGCCCGTTGGTTCGAGCAGCAAATAGGGTAAACCATCAATTTCGATTATCGGATCGGTATCGCGGTAGGGCAGCTGGATCCCGAGTAAGGCATGGTCAGGCAAGTACAACATCACCATCGGCACATTAGGCAATAACAGTCGGATAAGCGCCGCTGCTAAGGTGGACTTACTGTCACAGTCGCCACGATTACTCATAATTACGTCCAGAGGTGGCAAATATCCTGCACCGTTTGACGTTACACGATCTTCAAGAACATCGTAAGGGACCGCCTGTAACCAACCAAGAATAAAATTGATATAGATACGGGCATCGCTGTTTTCCGGAATCTGCTGATATATCGCATTGGCCACAGGCACCAGCATGGGCAGGGTTTCCTTGATATAACGCATATGGTCTGGTTTGACGGCATCCTGTCCCTGAAAGGAACGGAACTGGGTATAGTGATTTTCCTGAAGGTAATCCTGGAGTGCTTTCTCTTTGGCATCGAGCATATAGTGACGCCATTTTTCGATATTCTGAGGCTGCCGACTGCGCACCCGAATTTGTAATTCCTGTCCGAGCTTTTGGAGATGAATATTCGCTTCTTTCGGATCGACAGCACGAATCGCTTTCATCAGTTCAATATAGATATAGCGTTTGGCTTGCTCTGGCTGATAGCGAGTGTGCTTGTTACTTTGCTGCAGGATTAAATCTTTGGGCAGTGCAAAATGCAGTTGCTGTTCATGTTGAGCCTGATCCAGCCAGTTATAATTGAACTGGATTTCATCCTCCGCCATTTGCTTGTTAAAGTTCAATTGCTGGCCATTGGCACGCGTTGCCATTACCACGATTAAACCAAACCAAATCCAGAAAATAAGCCGCAACGTATTCACACCCGAGTAATCATTATCTGCAATTCAGACACTCAGGCCGAACCACATATTACGGCATCAGAGGCAGTGCAGTCAGGTGCGAGGATTCACACCTGACTAAAAAGATACTCCATCTGTTATCAAAAGTAACCTTTTGCTATTGCTGACAATAATGTTGCGCTTCCATGGCAGCCATCGCGATATGATAGAGACTACTGGCGGGCGCGAAATCGACAATTAATGCATTGTCCTGATTGAAGTGTTCATTGAACAGACCATCAAACTCACCATCAGCTTGCTTCGTGAAGTGGTAAGTCATTAATGTGTTAATGCCCTGTGTAGCAAGTTGCTCATAATACGCGGCTTGTTGTGGATGGGCTTTTGCCTGCGCGAGGCTGGCTTTAATATATTCTGTCAGTGGCCACAGGCGTTTGTCGGTTTTGGTGACATTACCCTGTGGATCCATTTCATCAAAGATTTGCCCTGTAGCTGGATCAAATCCGCTGGCAATAGCTTTGCTGAACATGGCGTCACAGTAATGGTCGACCGGCGTTGATGTGAGCTCGCTATACCAGCGTAACAGCCAAATCCATTCAAACATGTGGCCAGGTTCCGCAATACTGCCCTGAGCGTCAGGTTTTCGTTGCCAGTTCAGTTCAAAATATTCGTAAAGAACATGATGCTGAGGGTCAAAGAAGCAGTTTTCAAATAAGGAATAGATTTGACCTGCTTTCGCCAGCCACTTGCCTTTTCCAGAGGCAACATAGCAACTTAAAAAGGCCTCAAATAAATGCATATGTGGATTTTGACGGCGGTAATCAGCGGGGTAATCACCTTCAAGCCAGCCAGCGTTTGGAGCAGTTAAATGCACTTCAATTTCTGCCAGAAGCTGATCAGCCTGATCCATTGCCGTATCATTATCGAATGCAATTTTTTGCCAGGCACAAGCCAGAATATAAAACGCATAATCGTAGGCATCTTTACGGGTATCTAAAATTTCAGCGTCCTGACTGAGCTGATGAGCAAAACCGACGTGTTTATCTGCGTTGATGGCGTGCTGTTGTAACCAGCATTGGATACCCTCGACCAATGTTTGCCCTTTATCTGTCCAGCCACATACGTGGCTGGCGGCAAACAAAAAGGTCTGTCTCGCCTGAACCCGGGCTCGCAGCGGCACGCTTGTTTCAACTTTTCCTTCAGCGTTGAAACGTTCAATACTCGCACCATCTGCACGGATGCCTGTGCTTCCCCAGCGCGGCAGACCATAATCTTGCATCCAGTGAACCAATTCCTGAGTGGCTTGAGACAGTGTGGGTGAAATCTGGCGGGCAGAATTCATGGAGATTTCCTTCTTGGTCATAACATGATTGGCCGATGGCCCGGGTGATAAGTGCGGCGGGTCAATATAGCGAGACAAACTTAGATCGTCAAAGTTAGCGCGCGATTCAGGACTATTTAATGGGGCTGATACGCTTAAACATGGCCGGGTTGAATAGATAATCCGGCATAATAGAGGCGGGTTGCTGAAAACTTCGCCAAGCGGCATATGATCCTTTTTGGTATTCCGTTAGTATGATTAAGCGATGCGGTAAAAGGTAATAATAATAACGATGCAGTGGCTGACACAGTGGTTTTCCCTTCCTTCTGATTCTCTTCTGATTTTTGGCATTTATGATCCATGGCTTGTGTGCCTGTCGGTGCTGTTTGCGATTTTTACCGCTTTTATTGCTTTTAGCATTGCGGATCAGGCGCAGAAAATTCGTTTACGTAAATTCAGGCAGTTGACCCTGTTTACGGCCAGCTTTTCCTTGGGAGCCGGGGTGTGGGCGATGCACTTTCTGGGTATGTTGGCGTTCGATTTGTGTACCCAGGTGGATTATGCCCTTGGACTGACGTTTCTCTCCATGTTACCCAGCGTCGCGGCTTCCAGAATCGCCCTTGGCATTATTTCTCAACAGCGCGTCAGACTGCGCCAGTTGCTGACGGGCGGGGTGTTGATGGGGGCAGGTATTGGTATTATGCACTATGCGGGTATGGCGGCGATGGAAATGGCGCCGGAGCTGCGATACGACCTTAGCCTTTTTGTCTCCTCGGTGCTGTTTGCCGTAGTGTTTTCTGTATTGTCACTGTGGTTTCGATTTGGAATATTAAGTGCCAAATGGTTCACCATTCCTAATTGGGTCATTAACGCGATCAGTGCATTGGTGATGGGCCTGGCGATATCCGGCATGCATTACCTGGGAATGGCGGCTGCCCGCTTTGTGGCCCCGGGGAATTTTGTCGCTGATCCGCCGGGGATCAATACCCCTACGCTATTGGCATTGGCAGTTGCGACTCTGGTATTGATTTTAATTGGCATAGTGTTGCTGACGAATCTGGTTTTGAAATATCGAGACGCTTCATTAGCGGCCAAAACCAACGAGCAACGTATGCTGACGTTGATGGACACAGCGGTTGACGCCATCGTGACCATTGATAGCAGTGGTCATATTTTACGTATTAACCGTGCGGCGGAAAGTATTTTCGGTTGGTCGCGCCAACAGCTATTGGGCGAGAATGTCAGCCTGCTGATGCCAGAGGTCTTTGCCAATGACCACGACAATTATCTTTCTGATTATCTGGCTCACGGTAAAGCCAAGATTATTGGCATTGGTCGGGAAGTCGTCGCCAAACACCGTGATGGTCATGAGATTCCGGTGCGATTAGCTATCGGGCACGCAAAATTACCAGAAGGTGACACCTTTGTTGCCTTTGTCAGCGATATCTCTGAGCGATTGGCAATGGAAAATGCCCTGCGGGAAAACGAAGCGCGCTTCCGTAGTTTGATTGGCAACATTCCCGGGGCAGCATACCGGTGTCGCAACGATGCCAACTGGAGCATGCTGTTTATCAGTGAGGCTGTCGAACAAATTACAGGGTATGCCGCGCATGAGTTTATTGGTGAGCAGGCAAGTTGTCATTTCTCCCAGTTAATTTTTGCGGAAGATACACCAGCAATTGAGCAGGCATTGGCCCATCAGGGTGCCTTTCAGGTTGAATACAGGATACGGCGTAAAGACGGTGGTGTTCGCTGGATCCTGGAGCAGGGCGATCATATTCGCGATGAGCAGGGCAAGGTCAAATGGCTGGATGGATTCATGATGGACATCACTGGCCGAAAGGTGATGGAAGAAGAAGTCACGCAAGCAAAAGATAAAGCAGAGCAGGCTGCAGAAGCGAGAAGTGCATTTTTAGCCAATATGAGCCATGAAATTCGTACGCCAATGAATGCCATTATTGGATTTGCTGATGTACTGAATGACTCGAATCTGACGAGCGAACAGCAAAAGTATCTCCATACCATACAGCAATCAGCAGGATCATTACTGCATTTGCTTAATGACATTCTCGACAGCGCCAAACTTGAAAAAGGCAAACTTGAGCTGGAGCTGGTGGACTTTTCACTGGCGGAACAGGTCGATAATGTGATTTCAACCCTATGGATACAGGCGCGTAAAAAAGGCCTGGCACTGGAGCTGGAATTAGATCCTAACTTGGACAGCTACTATTTTGGGGCGGCAGACCGTTTGCGACAGGTGTTGACCAATCTGATCGGTAATGCCATCAAATTTACTGAACAGGGGCAAGTTCAGGTCAGTGTACTAAAAGAAGCCGATGGTAATTTGTTATTTAGTATCAGAGATACTGGTATTGGCATTGCAGCCAGCCGTTTAGAACAAATTTTTGATCCCTTTACTCAGGCCGACGTCTCAATGACCCGCCGTTTTGGGGGGACAGGTCTGGGAACCAGTATCAGCAAACAGTTAGTTGAATTAATGCAAGGCCGTATTTGGGCCACTAGCGAAGAAGGTAAAGGCAGCTGCTTTTATGTGAGCCTTCCCTTTGCTGCCGGACAACAACCTAAAGTGGCTGTGGCGGGCGCGGGCTTAGATGTGCTGCCGCCGTTACGATTGCTGATCGCAGATGATATTCAGCAAAACCTGGATTTATTAACGCTACTACTCACGCGGGCGGGTCATGATGTAGTTGCTGTGAAAAATGGTCAGCAAGCCTTTGAAGCAGCCTGTGAGCACGACTTTGATGCTGCACTGCTTGATATTCAAATGCCGGTGATGGACGGTTTGACGGCATCAAGAGCCATTCGTGCAATGGAAGCTGAACAAGGCAAGGCCATGATGCCGATCATTGCCCTGACGGCAAGTGTGCTTGCCCAGGATAAAGCCGCAGCCAGTGCCGCTCAGATGAACGGATTTGCCAGCAAACCTATCGATGTAGCTGAACTCACTGGTGAATTAGCCCGGGTGCTGAATATTCACATCGCGCTGGTACATGGGGAGCGCCAGGATTCTGAATCAGAATTGATGAATCTGGAAAAAGGGGTCTTGCTGTGGCGCAGTGAGTCGGAATATTTACGCGAAGTTGCCCGTTTTAGGGGGGAACAAGATGACGTCGGTTTACAACTGGAACAGGCTATTGAGGCTAGCGATCTGGAGCTGATCAAAGATAAAGCGCATGCCTTAAAAGGCCTAAGTGGCAATCTGGCCTTACCGGCCATGATGCGTTTGTTTGGTCAGCTGGAACTGGAAGCGGCCAAAGGAAATGTACCAGCATGTTACGAACTGACTCAGTTAATCAAAGGGCAATTTGCACAATTAGCTAAGATGCTGAGTGACCAGCAAGGCCGGGCAGATGAGCAAGCGCTGGAATCCGCCGTTGGTTTGCCATTGGCGCGTCAGTATGAAATGGTAGAAATATTGATACAGGCTGCCTTATCGAATGAACTGGATGAAGCCACCTGGCGCGATCTGTATGAGGGTTGTGGACAACGTGATGCCTGGCAATTGAGTGCCATCGAAGAGGCCTTTAATGACTTTGAGTTTGATCTAGCGATGGCCAGATTGCTGGCGCTAAAACAAACTTTGCAGCAACAGTTGTCCGCGGATGCGGGTAGCTAGAGGTTATTATGATGCACGAACGTATGGTTCAGAAACGCTTGCTTGTTGTAGACGATGAACCCACCAACTTGCGTGTTTTAAAGCAATTACTGGCAGAAGATTATCGGCTGTTGTTTGCCAAAAGTGGGGAAGAGGCATTGCGCCTTGCGCAGCGTGAATTACCGGACCTTATATTACTGGATGTAATGATGCCGGGAATGAGTGGTTTTGAGGTATGTGCATCTCTTAAACAGGACGACAACACGCGGGCGATCCCTGTTATTTTCGTGACCGCATTAAAAGATGAAATTGATGAAGCCCGGGGACTTGATTTGGGAGCGGTGGATTACATTACTAAGCCTATTTCCCCCGCCATCGTCCGTGCGCGTATCAAAACCCACCTGTCATTGGTACAGGCTGATGAACTGAAGCGTTCACGTTTGCAAGTCATTCAATGTTTGGGGCGGGCGTCGGAATACAAAGACAATGAAACCGGTTTGCATATTCTGCGTATGAGCCATTATTCTCGGATTATTGCACTGGCATATGGGTTTAGCGAGACAGTCGCAGATGATTTGCTCCATGCTGCACCGATGCACGATGTTGGCAAAATTGGGATTCCTGACAACATCATGCAAAAGCCGGGTAAGTTAACGGATGAAGAGTTTGCCCAGATGAAACATCACCCGCAGATTGGAGCAGAAATCCTGGGTGACTGTGATTCAGATTTGATGCGATTAGCCCGAGTAGTTGCTCTGGGGCACCACGAAAAATGGGATGGCAGTGGTTATCCTCAGGGACTGGTTGGAACCGATATTCCCGTAGAAGCCCGCATTGTTGCCTTGGCGGATGTGTTCGATGCATTAACCTCTAAGCGCCCATACAAAGAAGCCTGGAGTGTCGAGCAGGCCCTTGGCTTTATTCGCGAACAGAGTGGTCGTCACTTTGATCCACATCTGGTCACATTGTTAGAGCAAGAGTTAGACAAAATACTCGAAATCAAAGCGCGTTGGTCAGAAGACTGACGTGCATGCCACTCCTGCGTCTGAGACGCCCGAACTACGTGGCCCCAATACTAACAGTGTGGGGCCTGATCCAAGGGCACAATCGCGACAATATGCCCGGCATTATCCAGCGACACGCTCACGGCTGCGCCATTACCAGAGGGTAACGTCACGCGCTGATTCTCAACCAGCCAATCCATCAGCCCCGGGGTAACCTGCATAATCTGGTTATCGCAGGTAGTAATCACCCAGTTATCCGCAGCTTTTGCCAACACTGCCTGCTGGTGGTGGGCACTGAAGGTCAGTTTCTGCTTGAGATAATCATCGTAAACCTGCTCTTGGTGTTGCCCTGCTGTATTCATGGCGAGATCCTGAGGCGACAGGCCATGCAACTGGATCAAACGCACTTGCATACTGCTATTGTCTGTTAGGTGAGATTGTTGGTTTACGATGAGTATCACAAACAGGCAACAGGTTGCTGCTATACCTAACCAGAATCCCATGCGCTGGCCTGTTGCTCCCCCCAAAATCTGGCGTTCTCGCTTTTTCGCACGGGCTAAAATCTGACGTTTAAGATGGGCAGGTGCAGTATGTTGCTGTTTTCGCGCCTGATACAGGGTGGCAATATCCTGCTCGTTGGGCGTGCGTTTGGCTGTCATAGGTGGCCTCGAAGAAGAGTTTTGAGGTGGTCTTTGGCGTAACGTAACCGGCTTTTTACGGTTTCTTGTTCACTGCCAGTAATGCTGGCGATTTCAGATAAACTGAACCCTTCCTGTTGCAAACAAAACGCTTCTCGCTGCGTAAAGGGTAACGCAAGCAGCGCGCGATTGAACAAAACCTGGATATCGGTCTGTTCGTCTGTTGCTGGCGCGCTTAACTCGGGAAGTTCATCTGTGAGTCGCTGCTGAGCCCGCCATTCATCCATCAGTAAATGCCTGGCCAGAGTAAAAAGCCAGGCTTTGAATTTGCCTTCTGCGTGATAAGTCGCGCGCTTTTCCATTAAGCGTAGCCAGGTGCGTTGACTGATCTCTTCTGCCATGCCGGCATCGGTAAGCGTCAACAAAAAGTGATACAGGTCATTCGCACTGCGCTCGTACAAAGCAGAGAGAAGATCAGCGCTGCCGTGTTCTGCATACAGCAGCATCAAATCTTCGCAGCTGGCCAGTGGGCGGAACAGACCTTTTAATGCGAGGGTCAGGCTCAATCCGTTTTCCTTACTCGTTTTCCAGGGCAAAGCTCAACATCACGCTCATCCCGGTTTGTGCCATAGGTTTACCGTTTATGATTTGAGGGCGATATTTCCATTTGGCCAAAGCGCGTTTGGCATCGCGATCAAAAATGCGTTTTGGTTCAGCATCAATTACCTCAATATCCGTTACTGAACCGTCCATTGCAACGGTAAAGGCCAATTTTACCCAACCAGTGATACCTCTGCGGGCGGCATCAATCGGATAACTTGGCTCTACCCTAACAATAGGTGTTGCTTGCCCCTGCCCCTGGCCAAAGTTGGTTTCTCTGGTGATGCTTGTTTCGATAGTAGGCCCCTCAATCACCGGGATGTAACCATTAGGATCTTGTTTACCGGTTTCGGGTAGGGTCTTTTCTACGGGGGGCGGCGTGTGCATTTTGGGGGGCTGCGGCAGTGCTTTAGTCTTCTCTATTGTGGGTTCTTCGTTAAAGGCATAAGTTGGGTCAAAGTATGGAATAGGGTCAACAGGTGTCTGCTTGGCAGGTTGGGCCACAAGTTTCGCCATCAGGGCAAACAGAGCAAAGGTAATGACGACGGCCAAAAATGGGCTAAGCAGCCAGGCTGATTTGGTCGGCTTGTTTTCTTCAAACGTCATCTGGTAGGTGGATTGCATAGCATTATCTCCTTGTTGTTATTAGAGAAACGATGCAGAACGTTAAAAGGGGTTAATGCACATAAAAAAATTTTAATTTGAAATGGAATGTGCGTTCTCTGGCGGGATGGAACAATAATTCCACCGACGCTGGTCGAAATTTGAATATTTTATCCGCAACTTAGCGTATGCTTATCGGGCAAATGGAAGTACTAAGGAAGACTATATGGATATCATTTTTGATTACTTGCTGACTGTACAAACCTTCATCCTGATCTTCGTGATCGTGATGCTGAAGAATTCTATTAAGTTTGTGCCACAAAACCGCGCATACATTATCGAGCGATTTGGTAAATATCAGTCGACCAAAGAAGCCGGATTGAATTTCATTTTCCCCTTTATTGACCGCGTTGCTGCCGATCGTTCCCTGAAAGAGCAGGCCGTGGATGTGCCCGAACAAAGTGCCATTACCAAAGACAACATTTCCCTGCATGTGGATGGCGTGTTGTATTTCCGCGTGCTTGATCCATATAAGGCCACTTACGGCGTAGATGACTATATTTTTGCCGTGACGCAGTTGGCGCAAACCACCATGCGTTCAGAACTTGGGAAAATGGAGCTGGATAAAACCTTTGAAGAACGGGACCAGCTCAATACCAACATTGTCAGTTCCATTAACGAAGCCTCAGGTCCGTGGGGGATCCAGGTACTGCGCTATGAGATTAAGGACATAGTGCCACCCAATTCGGTGATGGAAGCGATGGAAGCCCAAATGAAAGCTGAGCGGGTCAAGCGGGCGCAAATTCTGGAATCCGAAGGAGACCGACAGGCTGCAATCAACCGTGCCGAGGGTGAAAAGGCCTCGGTGGTACTGGCCGCTGAAGCCGAAAAGTCTCAACAGGTATTAAAAGCTGAGGGTGAGGCGCAGGCTATTTTGGCAGTGGCAGAAGCACAGGCCGAAGCTTTGCGTAAAGTCGGCGAAGCCGCCAATACCGAAGAAGGGCAAAAAGCCATTCAGCTGGATTTGGCTACCAAAGCGATTGAAGCCAAGCAAGCCATTGCCAAAGAATCGTCTATTGTGTTGCTGCCGGATAATGGCACCGACCCTGCTTCGTTGGTGGCACAGGCGACCAGCATTATTTCGCGACTGCAAAAGGAAAATGCATGAATTGGATCGCCAAGCATTTACCTGAATTACTGATAGTCGTTGGCCTGTTAGTGCTGGCAGTGGAAATTTTGGTATTGGGATTCAGTACGTTTGTACTGGCCTTTGTTGGATTGTCGGCGGTGGTGACGGGGGTATTGATGTCACTGAGTCTCTTTGATGCCACCCTGCTGAACGCCGCTTTAGCGGTAGCGGTGCTGACACTGACCTTTGCTGTGCTACTTTGGCAGCCATTAAAACGGATGCAGGGTCAGGTCGAAAACAAGCCTGTAAGCAGTGATTTAGTCGGTTATCGGTTTGTGTTGACGGATGATATTGGGCCGACACAGCCAGGCAAATTTCGATACTCAGGTGTCGACTGGAAACTGATGAGTTTACAAAGTATTCCCGCGGGGACACAGGTTGAGGTTGTTGAAGTGCAGGTAGGCCAGCTTTACGTGCGCTCAAAACCATAAATCTGCCTTGAACCCCCCTGACGTAAAAACGCCACGAATTATATCGGGGCGTTTTTCTTTTTAGGGTCCGAATTTCTGAGTTGCACCGAGTCAGTTTCTTGATGGGTTAAAATTCCCCAGTAATTCTGCTCCCTTAGCGTAAATAGTGCTTGTGTGCTCTGTCTGCTTTATATACAATGCGCGCCCTTAATCAGCCATCCTATTTTAGTTCCTTGTCTCTATGACAGTCCGGCTGAACTGTTTGAGGCTACAACCGTAAGGAGCAATGATGCGTCATTACGAAATCGTATTCATGGTTCACCCTGACCAGAGTGAACAAGTTCCAGGTATGATCGAGCGTTATACCCAAATTCTTCAAAAAGACGAAGGCAAAATCCATCGTTTAGAAGACTGGGGTCGTCGTCAACTGGCTTACCCAATCGAAAAGCTGCACAAAGCACACTACGTGCTGATCAACGCTGAAGCAACTGCTGAAGCTGTTGAAGAGCTAGAAACTGCTTTCCGTTTCAACGACATCGTACTGCGTAACATGGTTATGCGTACTAAAAATGCTGTTACTGAGCCTTCTCCAATGGCTCGTGAAGAGCGTCGTGAAAAGCGTGAAGATAGATCAGCTGTTGAAGCGCAAGCTTCTGAAGCTTCAGAATAAGGGGACAGATAAATGGCTCGTTATTTTAGACGTCGTAAGTTCTGCCGTTTCTCTGCAGAAGGTGTAGCGGAAATCGATTATAAAGATATCGCTACTCTGAAAAACTACATCACTGAAAGTGGTAAAATCGTACCTAGCCGTATTACCGGTACCAGTGCGAAGTATCAGCGTCAGCTTTCAAGTGCTATTAAGCGTGCTCGCTTCTTGGCCTTGTTGCCTTACACTGATTCTCATAAGTAATTGTTGGCGTATATTAAGAGGTAGCAAAGATGGAAATCATTCTACTAGACAAAGTCGCCAACCTGGGCGGTTTAGGTGATCAAGTTTCAGTTAAAGCTGGTTACGCACGTAACTTCCTGTTCCCACAGGGTAAAGCTGTACCTGCAACTAAAGCAAACGTTGAAAAATTTGAACAGCGTCGTGCTGAGCTGGAAGCGAAAATTGCTGAGCAATTGTCTGCTGCTGAAGCTCGTGCCGCTAAAGTTGCTGAGCTGGGTAGCGTAACTATCGCTTCTCCTGCTGGTGACGAAGGCAAACTGTTCGGTTCTGTAGGTACTCGTGACATCGCTGAAGCAATTACTGCTGCCGGTGTTGCTGTATCTAAAGCCGAAGTTAAACTGCCTAACGGTACTCTGCGTGAAACAGGTGAATTCGAAGTTGACCTGCAACTGCACTCAGAAGTTGATGCAACTATCAAAGTTGTAATCATCCAAGAAGCTTAAGGAATACTCCTTTCGTTTCTAAAAACACCGCCTTCGGGCGGTGTTTTTGTTTCTATCAGGCTTCAAGCTTTTTGAGTAAACGTTCTCGCCATTTAGGGTCCAAGTCTATGGCATCCGCACCTGCCTGTAACAATTTGCGATCTTTTTGATTGCCATTTACTAGCTGCATAAAACTCAACAAGTCTTGTTCTGGATTTAAGCGTCGATACAAACTTACTTCAGCGCCTAGCGCCAGGCTCCCTGTTTTTAGTACTCGGTAATACCAGCCCGTACAGCCTTGATTAAGCAAAAAGCTATCGAGCTTTTCCAGCCCTATCTTATGATTGATTTTCCAACAGGGAATGCGTGGGCCGCTGATTTGCAGTAACACCTCGCCAAACTGCCAAATGTCACCAATGCAGACAGTGTGTTCGTGCATACCTTCGACGCTGAGATTTTCGCCTAATGCGCCAGGGATAAATTGCTCCTTCATCTCAGGAAAGGCGTTAGTCAGGGTTTGATAGGCGTGCCAGGAAAACTGGTGCAATGCCTGTTCCGAACCACCATGGTAGCGTTTGTCGGCCTGCTGATCATGCGTTAATCCTAATTGTCCTACGTTAGCTTCAAGAACGAGCGACTTGCTAATCGCACTGAGTTGTTCGCGCGGGCCAAAGATTTCAGCCTTACCTGCATAGAGTCCTGTGAGTGTCATAATTGGCCTTAAAAAGTTTTTCTACGGTTTAAACCTTTGGGTGATAACCTGCGACTCAGGATACAGAACGATAACAAAATGGAACACTCTTGAATCAACAAAGTAATGTCGTAGTGGCGGCATCCCGCTTCAGCGATCAAGCCGAGAGTCGCATAATCGAGGCAGTAAAAGCCGGCGATATGCAGGCATACGAGCAACTTTACCAGCGTCATGTTGGGCGGGTGTATGCACTTTGCTTGCGTCTGACGGCTGACCGCGCCCTGGCCGAGGATGCTACCCAGGAGGTGTTTATTCAACTGTGGCGCAAGCTGGATAACTATGCCGGTCAAAGTAAATTCTCGACCTGGTTGCACAGTGTCGCGTCTAACGTTGCGATTAGCTATATGCGCAAGCAGAAATCGTGGTGGCAGCGCATGTTTGATATTGAAGACGTTGAACTGAAAGATGAAAGGCCTGCTCAACCAGGGCATCAGCGAGACTTGGAATTAGCTATGCAGCAGTTGCCAGAAAAAGCTCGGATCGTGTTTGTATTGCACGGTGTAGAGGGGTATCGCCACGAAGATATCGCTGAGATGTTAGGCATCGCAACAGGCACCAGCAAAGCGCAGTATCATCGGGCGAAACAATTATTACGGGAGTGGATGGGCCATGAGTAAGCACCATTTCGATCAGCAGATTGACGAGCAATTGGCACAACTTCCAAACGAGGTACAGCCAGAACGGGATTTATGGCCGGGTATTGAAATGGCATTGGCAAAATCTACCCAAGAGCACATACAGAAACCGGCTTACAAAAACTGGGCTCCGATGGCATTAGCGGCGTCAGTGGCCTTGGTGGCTGTGCTGATGTTTGGCTTGCGTCCAGGCGATCAAGGCCAGAACTTGTTGGCGAGTTTATCGGCTCAACATGAGCAGCAGAAACAAGCCTTGTTGGTGGCATTTAAAGACCAGCCAGCTCTGACAGATAACTGGCAACAGCAACTTAGCGACTTAGATGAGGCCGCCGCAGCAATCAAAAAAGCCCTGGCAGAAGAACCAGATAATTTGGCCTTACTAAAGATGCTGCAGCAGGTATATCAGCAACAAATTAATTTGATCGAACGGGTGCATACACCTAAATGGCAACAAATTTAGCGGACGAGAGAAAAATGATGAAAACCAAATATGTATTAGCCTTGTTAGCGCTAGTCACTATTCACCAGGCTTTTGCTGGAGAGAAAGTCGATAAGCGTCTGGCTGCCAGTAGTGATGGTGTAGTTGAGATCGAACACGAGTCGGGAAAAGCCGTGATCAAAGGTTGGGAGAAAAACGAAGTGTGGGTGTCGGGGGAGCTTGGAGATAAAGCGGAAAAATTTATTTTTGAGCGGGATGGCAACCGGGTGCTGATCAAGGTGAAATCAAAGCATAAAAGCTGGTCGTTTGGCTCAGGCAGTGACGAGGGTGATGATTTAGAGATATTTGTGCCATCCGCTAGCCGACTGGATTACAGTGCGGTAAACGCAGATGTAAAGGCTTTTGGTATCAGTGGCGGTAATCAACTTGAAACCGTTAACGGTGCAATGGATTTACAGCAACTCAAAGGCAAGCTGATGTTAACGACGGTGAATGGCAGCATTAAGGGGAAGCAACTAGAAGGGGATTTAAGCATCGAGAGTGTCAACGGTGATATCGATGTGCAGGTATCTCAGGGGCGTGAATTATCGATTGAAAGCGTTAATGGCGATATTGAAGTGTATGCCGATGCTCGTGAGGTACATATCGAAACGGTGAATGGCGACAGTGAGCTGGAATTAGCTACGGTAGACGAGTTTGAGCTGAGCACAGTGAACGGTACCCACAAAGTGTCATTGACACTAACGCCAGGAGCAAGTGTTGAAGCCAGTAGTGTCGGTGGCAGTATTCAACTGGCATTTGCGGAACCTTTATCTGCACGTTTTGAGCTTGAAGGCCATGCCGGGGGAGATTTGGAAAATGAATTAACCAAGGATCCCGTTCAGCGAGAGAAATACGGACCGTCACGTTCACTGGATTTTAACGTCGGCAAAGGCGAAGCAGAGGTAGAAATGTCAACGGTATCAGGCCACCTAAAAGTGGGCTATCAAAAATAATCAACAGCATATCAGAGGGAGCCGGAAGGCTCCCTTTTGGTTTCTTTAAACCTCGCCATGGGGCATAATAAAAGACAGTTTTCTGAAGGCCACTCTACTGTGAAAATCGTATCCCAAAAAGCCATAGACGCAAAAGTTGAAAAGCTGAAAATCCCCCCCCATTCCATTGAGGCAGAGCAATCTGTGTTGGGGAGTATGCTGATTGCGCCGGATTCCTGGGATAAAGTGGCTGAAATTCTGGTGGAAGACGACTTTTACAATCGCTCGCATCAGCTGATTTACAAAACCATTCTTAAACTGTTATCCGCTAACCAGCCGGTTGACTTAATTACCGTATCTGAAGCGTTGGAACATACAGAGCAGTTGGAAGAAGCCGGTGGGTTTGCCTATTTAGGTGAGCTGGCCAAGAATACGCCTAGCGCTGCTAACGTAGTCGCCTATGCGGAAATCATCCGTGAGCGTGCGATCACCCGTGAACTAATTGGGGTTGCCAACGAAATTTCGGAAGTAGGCTACAACCCGCAGGGCCGCGATTCCAGCGCGATCCTTGATTTGGCTGAGAGCAAGGTTTTCGAAATTGCTGAAAAGCGCACTGGTAGCAACGAAGGCCCCAAAAACATTGAGGCAGTGCTGGGTAAAACCATCGATCGTCTTGAAGCGCTGGTGAAGAACAACAAAGATGTAACGGGTGTATCCACTGGTTATGTCGACTTAGATAAAAAAACCAGCGGCATGCAGCCGTCAGATTTAATTATCGTCGCTGCTCGTCCGTCCATGGGAAAAACCACTTTCGCTATGAACCTGGTGGAAAATGCCATGCTCACCGAAGAAAAACCGGTGTTGGTATTTTCTTTAGAGATGCCGTCAGAACAGATCATGATGCGTATGCTGGCTTCTCTTAGTCGGGTTAACCAGACCAGCATCCGTACCGCGCAGTTAGACGATGAAGACTGGGCGCGTATCTCTAACACCATGGCCATGCTCAAAGATAAAGACAATCTGTTTGTCGACGATTCATCCGGCTTAACACCGATGGAAGTGCGTACTCGTGCGCGTAAACTGGCCCGTGAGCGTGGCGGCATTGCCATGATCATGGTGGACTATTTGCAGTTGATGCAGGTGCCGGCATTAAGTGATAACCGTACGTTAGAGATTGCCGAGATATCCCGTTCATTAAAAGCGCTGGCCAAAGAGCTGGAATGCCCGGTGATTGCCTTATCGCAGCTTAACCGTAGTTTGGAACAAAGGGCTGATAAGCGCCCTGTTAACTCGGATTTGCGTGAATCAGGTTCTATCGAACAGGATGCTGACTTGATCATGTTCATCTACCGTGATGAGGTGTATCACGAGAACTCAACAGAAAAAGGCATTGCTGAAATTATTATCGGTAAACAGCGTAACGGTCCAATCGGTACAGTACGTTTAACCTTCCAGGGCCAGTTCTCGCGTTTCGATAACTATGCCGGTCCGGCCTACGATGATGAATAACATTTCCCAAAGCAGAGGGGATTATTAAAGGCGCTCACTGAGCGCTTTTTTGTGTGTAAACACAGCGAAATGTCGGTAGACATAGCTACTGTCTTTTTTCCTTCATAATTGCCACCGATACTAACGCCTCTTGATTATCGGAGCGGATATATGTGGCGTTTAGACTCAATAAAGTACCGGTTACTGCTGATAACAGCCTTATGCTTAGCCGGCATGTTGCTGTTGGTAATCAGTCAGATTCATTATGCTAACCGCTTGATTGAGCTGAATCAGCAGTTTCGCAATCTCCAGTCCCTTGAAAGTCATATGTTGCAGTTACGTCGACATGAGAAGGACTTTTTGTTACGTCAGGACAATCAGTATTTTGATTTGTTTGAGCAGCGTGCCAAAGATTTTGTCAGCGATTTAGAGCAGCTGATGGCGCTGACGCAGCAGCGTCAGTTTGATCAGGCTGAATTCGGTGAACTGGCTGAGGACTTTCATAATTATCAACAGCGCTTCTCTAGCATGGCTGAATTACAAAACCGTATGGGCCTGAATGAAAACCTTGGACTACAAGGGCAATTCAGAGATACAGCCCATGCACTGGAAGCTCAATTTAGCCGTCTGGATGCAACGCAATGGCAACTGCTGTTGTTGCAACTGCGCCGCCATGAAAAAGACTTTTTACTGCGTAAAGACTTGCGCTATGTCGATCAGTTTGACCAGACTTACTTGCAGCTAAGCGCCGCTCTTGCCGGAAGCAAACAGGCGCTGGAAAGTGATTCCATTGAACTGCTAAAGCGTTATCAGAAAAGATTTCACCAGTTAGTGGATGCTCGGATTGAAATGGGCCTGAACCATAATGTTGGCTTGATGGGACAATTCAGAGGAGCGGTACATCAATTGGAAGCCAGATTGGGTAATGTGCAGAGCGTGTTGTTGCCTTTAATTAGTGAAGAAGAGCAAAGAGTAAGGGTGAATGGCGTTATCATCGTTGCGGTGACGGCTGTCGCTCTATTATTTGCGCTATTCCGCAGTTTTAATACTTTCCAACGTGCGTTTTCTAACTTCATCATGTTTTTTTACCGTTGCAAACGTGAATACCAGCATCTGGATGAAAAGCAATTGGGGTTTGCTGAATTCAAGTCGTTGGCAGTGGTGGCAAATGAAATGGTCGATGCGCGTCAGGAGATGGAGCGTAAATTGAAGCAGGCGGAAGCTGAACTTGCATTGCTGAGAGGTGATCTGGCAATTCATCCCAAATAGCGGGTTGTTTGTGGCATTGCGTGATTATCGGGTTGGGTTTGCCAGGCAGTGGACATACTTTAACAGTTTGAGCAAATCGACTTAGCGAAGGGGTAACATGCAATATTCCAGATTGGGAAGTAGCAACCAACAGGTGTCTCGCGTTTGTCTGGGCACCATGACCTGGGGCACCCAAAACAGCCAGCAAGACGCGAATCAACAAATTGATTACGCTCTGTCTCAGGGTGTCAACTTTATTGATACTGCTGAGATGTATTCCATCCCACCGAATGCTTCCACCTATGGTAAAACCGAAACCATCATAGGTAACTGGTTAGCGGCAAATACGGCTAAGCGAAAAGACATTGTGCTTGCCAGTAAGATTGCGGGAAATGGTCTGCCTTATATTCGTGGCGGTGGTGATATTACCGGAGAAGGTATTATCCAGGCCGTCGATGCCTCATTAAAACGTCTACAGACCGACTACATCGATTTATATCAACTACATTGGCCAAACCGTACATCACCCCATTTCGGCAAGCATTGGCCCGGCAAGGTGACTTATAGCGATGTTGATACTAAGGCGCATACGGATCAAATGCTGGAAATTCTGCAGGCGCTGCAGGAATGTGTGCAGGCAGGGAAAATCCGCTATTGCGGTCTTTCAGATGATACGCCTTGGGGGATTAATACTTATCTGCGTTTAAGCGAAAAGTATAGTTTGCCGCGCATGGTCTCAATTCAGAACGAATTTAGTTTGCTGCACGCTAAAGATTGGCCCTATTTAATTGAAAACTGTGTGCATGAAGATGTGGCCTATTTGCCCTGGTCACCTTTGGCTACAGGTGTTTTAGCCGGCAAGTATCTTAATGGAGCCCGTCCTGATGGCACGCGTTGGACACTGGTGCAACGCAATGGACTGTTCAGAGATACGGAGAATACTCATAGTGCTGTGGCTGAGTATGTCGCCCTTGCTATCAAAGCGGGAATTACGCCTGCGCAATTAGCGTTAGCCTGGGTCAATCAGGTGGATGGGGTAACGTCTACCATCATTGGTGCGACAAATCTGTCACAACTGAAAGAGAACATTGAGGCGTTTGAGTTAACGCTATCACATGAGGTTATGAAGGAAATCGGACAGGTGCTGCACCAGTATCCCATACCGTTTTAATACTGTAGTAAAGATAACAAAAAGCCCGGCGTTGCCGGGCTTTTTTAGTCAGCTAGAAAAGAAACTTACTTCTTCTCTGCTTTAGCTTTTGCGTCAGCAATAACAGCTTCAGCTACGTTGTTAGGACACGCTGAGTAGTGTGAGAACTCCATAGAGAACTGACCACGACCAGATGTCATAGTACGCAGTTGGCCGATGTAGCCGAACATTTCTGCCAGTGGTACGTCAGCTTTAACGCGAACGCCAGTTGCACCAGCTTCTTGGTCTTTGATCATGCCGCGACGACGGTTCAAGTCACCGATTACGTCACCAACGTGGTCTTCTGGCGTGAACACATCAACTTTCATGATTGGCTCAAGCAGTTGCGGACCCGCTTTAGGCATGGTTTGACGGAAAGCGCCTTTAGCAGCGATTTCGAACGCGATGGCTGATGAGTCAACCGCGTGGTAAGAACCGTCAAACAGTTCAACTTCTACGTCCAATACTGGGAAGCCAGCCAATGGACCTTTGTCCATCATACCAGCGAAGCCTTTTTCGATCGCAGGGAAGAATTCTTTAGGAACGTTACCACCAACAACCACAGACTTGAAGTTGAAGCCAGAGTTTGGCTCGCCTGGGCGGATGCGGTAATCGATCTTACCGAACTGACCAGAACCACCAGACTGTTTCTTATGGGTATAAGAATCTTCAACGGCTTTGGTGATAGTTTCGCGGTAAGCAACCTGAGGCTGACCAACAATCAGTTCAACACCGTAAGTACGCTTCAGGATGTCTACTTTGATATCCAGGTGCAATTCGCCCATACCTTTCAGGATGGTTTCACCAGAATCTTCGTCAGTTTCAACTTGGAACGTTGGGTCTTCAGCAACCAGTTTACCGATAGCGATACCCATTTTCTCTGTAGAACCTTTATCTTTAGGCTGAACAGCAATAGAGATTACTGGCTCAGGGAAGATCATTGGTTCAAGAGTACAAGGTTTCTTCGGATCACATAGTGTGTGACCAGTTTGAACGTTCTTCATGCCTACGATAGCGATGATGTCACCAGCTTGCGCAGATTGCAGTTCAGTACGGTCGTTGGCGTTCATTTCTACCATGCGGCCGATACGCTCAGTTTTACCGGTAGCAGAGTTCAGGATGGTGTCACCCTTGTTCAGCTTACCAGAGTAAATACGTACGAAAGTCAGGGCACCGAAACGGTCATCCATGATTTTGAACGCTAATGCGCGGAATGGCTCGTCAGCAGAAACTGTTGCAACTTCACCAGTAGGTTCACCAGTAGCTTCGTCAGTCAGAGGCTGAGGTTCAACTTCAGTTGGAGCAGGCAGATAATCAACAACTGCGTCCAGAACCAGCTGAACACCTTTGTTTTTAAATGCAGAACCACAGAAAGTTGGGAAGAAGGCTAGGTCACGAGTACCTTTACGGATACAGCGCTTCAGATCTTCAATTGAAGGTTCTTCGCCGTCCATATAAGCCATCATCAGGTCGTCATCTTGCTCAACAGCAGTTTCAACCAGCATTTCACGGTATTCGGCCGCTTTTTCTTTCATGTCTTCTGGAATATCAACTACTTCGTAGTTTTCTGGCAGACCAGAATCATCCCAGATGTAAGCTTTTTGCGTCAGAACGTCAACAACGCCTTTGAAGTCGTCTTCGATACCGATTGGCAGGGTCATTACCAGCGGGTTAGCTGCCAGTACTTTTTTCACCTGGTCTACAACGCGGTAGAAATCTGCACCCATACGGTCCAGTTTGTTTACGAAGATCAGACGTGATACTTCTGCGTCGTTCGCATAGCGCCAGTTAGTTTCTGACTGAGGTTCAACACCACCAGAACCACAGAATACACCGATACCGCCATCTAATACTTTCAGAGAACGATAAACTTCAACTGTGAAGTCAACGTGTCCCGGAGTATCGATAACGTTAAAACGGTGACCTTTCCAGAAACAGGTTACAGCTGCTGACTGGATAGTAATACCGCGCTCGGCTTCTTGCTCCATGAAGTCAGTGGTAGATTCACCATCGTGTACTTCACCGGTCTTATGGATTTTACCTGTTAGTTTCAGGATACGTTCTGTGGTGGTAGTTTTACCCGCGTCAACGTGGGCGAAAATACCAATATTTCTGTAGAGTGATAAATCTGCCATTGTTCCACTTCGTTAATATAAAAAAATCGCGCGCAAGTATACAGGATTTCAGGATGGAATACTGTTTTTTCTTCAGCTTGTGAATAAAAATTGTCAACCTTGAAATTTAAGCTTGCGGGAAGGGTTTCATTATTGCCAACAAATTGAAGGCTTGTTGACGGACGCTAATAGGGTAGCCGACTGTTTCAACAATTGCTATTGGCTGCATCGGTTTATTTAATTTTTAAGCAATTTTTTCTGTGTTCATACTTACCATCAGATTGAGTCAGGAATTACCTGGCAACGAAAAACAGATTACGTCGCGATTAAGAGGAAGATGCAATGACAGATGTGGATATTGGTATCAACGAACAAGACCGCATGGCAATTGCCGGGGGTGTAAAGCGCTTATTGGCAGATACTTACACCCTATACTTGCAAACCCATAATTTTCACTGGAATGTTACTGGGCCGCAATTTCGTGAGCTGCATTTGATGTTTGAAGAACAGTACACTGAGATGGCGGTGGCTGTTGATGATATTGCTGAACGTATTCGTACCCTGGATGTGATTGCTCCGGGCACTTACAAAGCTTTTGCTAAGCTGTCATCGATCGAAGAAGTAGAAGAGATTCCGTCTGCGGGTGACATGGTAGATATATTGACGAAAGGTCACGAGCAGGTGGTGCGGACTGCCCGGAATGTGCTGAAGCTGGCGCAGGCGGGCGATGATGAATCATCAGCGTCTCTGGTGTCCGATCGTATGCGTATTCATGAAAAAACTGCCTGGATGTTGCGGGCTACGCGAAAATAATCATTACAAAAAAGGGCTCACAACGAGCCCTTTCTATTAATGGTCAGGTTTATTTTTCCAGCTTTACCTGCTCAAGAGCGGTGACCTTAATTTCAATCCGACGATTTTTCTGATGGGCGGCTTGAGTGTTGCTGGTATCGAGCAATCGGGTTTCGCCATAACCGATAGCGGTTAAACGACTGCTAGCGACAGCATAACTGCTGACCAGAAGTGCTTTCACCGCATCTGCGCGTTTTTGCGATAACATCAGATTGTAGTCAGCTGCACCCGGGGCAGAAGAATGGCCTTCGATGGTTGCGCGAGTGTTGGGGAAACGCGCCATAAAGTCAGCAAACTGTTTAAACTGTGCATCACCAGGATTGCTGATATCGCTGCTGTTATTACCGAACTCAACTTTTAAGGTAAAGCCGACTTCTTTATCTGTAAATATGCTGCAGCCCTTGGCATCGACTTTATCGCTGGCAGGCGTACTGGGACAGACATCGTCTTTATCGCTGACACCATCGCCATCGCTATCTATGACTAATGGGCATCCTTTAATGTCTACACTGGTATCCCGCGGTGTGTTTGGACATGCATCTGCGATATTGATCACTCCGTCCATATCATCATCCAACGGGCATCCATGGCTATTTACGGCTGTGCCTGTGATCGTTCCAGGGCACATATCATCACCATCTTTAATGCCGTCGCCATCCGCGTCCAGCTCACAGCCCATTCCGTCGACAACACGACCCTCGGGAGTGCCCGGACATTGATCCAGACTATCTTTAACGCCATCTTTGTCGCTGTCTTTGCTTGGGCGGATAATATCGGGGCCAATTATATAAGCGATCCCGACTTTGAGGCTGTAATCACGAAAACCCTCCCCAAAATCATGATAAGCGGCGACTTCACTGATAATTTTCCAGTTTTTCTTGAGGTTCCAATGTTTACCTACACCCAGATTGGCCAGGTTATAACCATCATCAAGCGTTTCATGTTTATATCCGGTAAACACATATAGTAAGTCTTTGTTTAGAAAATACATGGCATCCAGACCTACCTTATCTCCAGATTCTGAACTGTCACCAACTCGGTTAGCATCCAGTTTGAGGTGAGAATAGTCGAGCCTGACAGCCCAATGGGGGGTAAAACGGAACCCTGCTTCCAGACCTATGCCGTAACCATCATCCAGATAGCCAAACCCTTCAGGTTTGTCGCTGTCTGGTGAATAATATTCGCCGAATGCGCCAACCCATATATCGTAAGGAGCTTGTTGCGCATAAGAAGTAGGAATGAGCGAGAGAAGAAGCGTGAGCGCCAGGAGGCGAACTGTGTGTTTCATTATGTTTCCCTTCTGATTGATGTGCCCTATACAGGATAGTTGCTCCATCAAATTTTTGAGAAAGAAAACGCTTTTAAATCAGCATCCTTTAAATGTTGCCAGAATGCGACGCGCACCGCCATGATCCCTGTGCTCACCCAGATAAATACCTTGCCAGGTGCCAAGTGCTAATCGTCCCTGAGTCACCGGTATATTTAAACTGACACCCAGTAAACTGGATTTGATATGTGCAGGCATGTCATCAGCACCTTCATAGTTGTGCTGATATAAGCGTAAATCTTCGCTGATGCTGCGGGTGAAATGGCGTTCCATGTCTGCACGCACAGTGGGGTCGGCATTTTCGTTGATGGTGAGGCTGGCACTGGTATGTTGCAAAAATAAATTAAGCATTCCCATTTGCGCATCGCGCAATTGAGGCAACTGGTTACATATCAGGTCAGTGATTAAGTGAAAGCCCCTGCCAAAAGGGCGTAAGCTAATCTGTTGTTGCCAGACAGTCTGCATCTTATTTATCGAAGCAGATTTCCAGATATGCCTTACCTGCATCGCTGACAAAGGGCATGATCAGTTTAGGACCAGAAACTTTATGGGTGATGGTGTGGCTTTTTCCTGACACTACTACGGGGGTAGCCATATCGAAATCGTAACCTTTATGGCCCAGTTCTAACTTGGCGCCACCTGTAACCATGTTAGTAATTTCTCCGACCATATCGGTAACATCAGGGGTGATGGCATCATGTTTTTCGCCCAGCATGCGCTGCATAATTTCCAGCGCAAGTGATTCTTCAAAGGTGATTGAGAAAGAACCTTTCATTTGTGGGCCCACCATGCCAATTAATCCGGATACATCACCGCGTGCAACTTCATCTTTCTTCTTTTCTGGCTTGCCAGGTTTCAGATCTACCTGAGCCATCGTTGAAAGTACGTTTAATAATGCGGAAATAAACGGATTAATAAATTCTACATTCATGGTGTTTACATGTTCCCTTTGTGATTGGGCTTAGGCCAGTTTTTGGCAGTCGGCGCAGGTGCCGTGGGCTTCGATAGTTTGCTTCTTCACTTTGAAGCCAAAAGATGCTGCTTGTTTGTCCAGGGTTTCTTTTAAACCAGATGATTGAATTTCTTTTACTAAGCCACACTGGTCACAGATCAAAAATTGCACCGGGTGGCTGCAGCCAAAGTGATGACAGGCAACAAATGCATTGGTTGATTCTAAGCGGTGAATCAGACCAAACTCCAGCAGGAAATCCAAAGTACGATAAACCGTTGCTGGCTTTGCGTTGGATTCCGTTAGTTTAAGGGTATCCAGTAATTCATAGGCTCCCACTGCGCCTTCTTTTTCAAGCAGTAAGCCATAGACCTTTTCCCTAAGGTGGGTAAATCTTGCCCCCTTGTTTTCACAGTAGTCGCGTGCTTTATCAATTTGAGTAGTTGTCGTCATCTTAACTCTGTCTAATGTTTTTTGGGGCGGGTAACAGAATTACCAGCTTTTATAAGTGTTCTGAGTGTAAGGTGTGAATTAATTGATCTTCAAGATCAAAGCGTTCTTCTAATTTTTCGCCCAACTCTGCCAGGTCGATATCAAAACGGGACACATCCTGATGCTCATCAATGCTGGCATATTTATCGTTGAACGTTAATGCTGCATCTGTGGTTTCGACGATTTTATCGTAAATGCTGGTCGGTATGTGCTGGCCATTACCGTTGCCGTTTGCATTTTCAGCGACGATCTTGTCGTAAATTTCAAAGTGACCTGCGGAAATATAATCCATCAGAATCAAGCAAAACTCTTCGATGTCCTGAGCCGAAGGCAACGTGCCTTTTGTGCTCTCATAAGGAGGTAAACCCAGTAACTGGCAATATTGGACTAGCAATTGTTTGCGTTCGATTAACCAGGTATCGATTGCCTGGTGGGCCCCACCCCATTTTTGTTTTGCTGCTTCTACTTGGGTTAGCATCTTGCATCTCCATTGGTCACAGAAGCCTAGAGTATAACATTCGTGCAGAACCAATAAAAAAATAAAACGCTTTATATTGAAAGTAGTTAGGTAATATTTGAGGGAGATATTTCGTTTTTGTTAAAAACGGGTAAGACGAAGAATGTGATAAGCTTTAGCTCAGCTGTATCAGAAGCAGGACAGATCATGATCAGACAAAATCTTCAATCTATTCATTCAAATAATGTGCATTGGTTAGTTTTCTCTGGAGACCAGCTGTTGGTCAGAGAGGTTGCTGAGGGGGATTGGCAGATTCCGTTTGGCCAATTGCAAAGTCTGGCGTTTGTCGATGCTTATCAAGAGCAGATGGTTGAAGTGGGAGAATTTGAACAGCAGACCTGTATCATGGTGGACATGGGAGCTGAACAGATTGAACTGACGGATAATCTGCTACTGGTATCGTTGCGCAATTTTTTGCTACAGCATCAGGGCAGCTGGCTGGAATTAGTTTCCAGAGCTTGGCAAGTGGCGCAGTTCCAACGAACGCACAGATTTTGCGGCCAGTGCGGCATGCCAATGCAGCAAATTGACTGGGAAATGGCTCGCCAGTGTTTTCAGTGTGGCCATCGCTGTTATCCACGTTATTCTCCCTGCATCATTGTGGGGATCCGCAAAGATGACAAGATATTGCTCGCTCAGGGCAAAGCCCAGCGAAACCGCAACCTGTTTTCAGTACTGGCTGGCTTTGTCGAAAGTGGCGAAAGTTTAGAGCAGGCTGTTCACAGAGAAGTATTCGAAGAAGCGGGCATAAAAGTGAAAAATTTACGTTATTTTGCAAGTCAGCCCTGGCCATTTCCGCACTCATTAATGATGGGTTTTTTAGCTGACTACGATAGTGGAGAAATCCAGGTAGATGGCGAAGAAATTCTCGAAGCGGATTGGTATTTGCCCGAACAACTACCTAATATTCCAGCAAAAATATCCATTGCAGGGCAAATAATCGAACAGGTCATGACTGAGATCAAGGCATGGCGGAATGCGCAGAACTAAACTCTTTGCGCAATAAAAAAGCCCTACTAGGTAGGGCTTGAATTTTTTAGCGTGGAGGTCTCGTTAATACGAGCTTCTTTTCGTTGTAATTTACTAGCGCGATATTTTTATAACAGAGGTTTGCAGCCCTGTGCAAATTTTTTGTGCAAATGGACAAGTTTAATTCGTCAGCTCTACGGTTTTTTCGATTGAGTTAATTGATCACAAATGCGAGGGGATGGTGAATTTTTCATGTAGAATGCGCGCCAGATAAGCCAATGGCAGGAATAGAGTTAGAAATGCAAGAACTGAAAAATGATCGTTATTTGCGTGCCTTGTTGCGCCAACCCGTTGATGTGACGCCTGTATGGATGATGCGTCAGGCTGGACGTTATCTGCCAGAATACAAAGCGACCCGCGCTGAGGCCGGAGATTTTATGTCGCTGTGTAAAAATGCGGAGCTGGCCTGTGAAGTGACATTGCAGCCACTGCGTCGTTTTGAGTTGGACGCTGCCATTCTATTTTCTGACATTCTGACTATTCCTGATGCCATGGGCTTAGGGTTGTATTTCGAGGCCGGTGAAGGCCCGCGTTTTGAAAAGCCGATTATTGATAAAGCCAGTGTGGATGCGCTACCGATTCCGGATCCGGAAGATGAACTGGGATATGTGATGAATGCGGTACGCACCATCCGTAAAAATCTGCAGGGTCAGGTCCCATTGATTGGTTTTTCTGGCAGCCCCTGGACGCTAGCGACTTATATGGTCGAAGGTGGTTCCAGTAAGTCTTTTACCAAGATTAAAAAAATGATGTTTGCTGAACCGCAAACGTTGCATTTACTCCTGGATAAGTTAGCCGACTCAGTAATCCTTTACCTGAATGCACAAATTGCGGCGGGTGCTCAGTCGGTGATGGTCTTTGATACCTGGGGTGGTGTGCTGTCACCGCGTGATTACAAAGACTTCTCATTGCAGTATATGGAAAAAATCGTTAACGGGTTAACCCGTGAAGCGGATGGTCGCCGTGTGCCCGTCACTCTGTTTACCAAAAATGGTGGTGCCTGGATCGAAGCCATTGCGGCTACTGGCTGTGATGCCGTTGGCCTGGATTGGACCATTGATATCGCCGAGGCCAAAGCCCGAGTGGGGGATAAAGTCGCGCTGCAGGGCAATATGGATCCTTCTATGCTGTATGCTCCACCTGCGCGTATTGAAGAAGAAGTACAAACGATTTTGGCTGGCTTTGGTGAAGGTTCAGGTCATGTGTTTAACCTGGGCCATGGCATCCATCTGGATGTACCACCAGAACACGCCAAAGTATTTGTTGATGCAGTACACAAGTACAGCCGCCAGTATCACAAGTAAATTGTAAACGCCGGGATTAAGCGTCCCGGGGTAACCCCTTCTCGATACTTCTTACCAGCCGTAATTGCTGACGGCTGGTTTCCTGCGCAAGACTTTGTTTGTGCTGCTGTTGCGCAATGGCCCAGCGGATATGTTCTGCCACAATTGGATCAGGATGCTCACTGCGTGTGTAAAGCGCGTTAATGATGTCTTCATTGTAGGGGGCATTCCCTAAGGCCACGGCAATGTTGCGTAGCCAGCGGGCATGGCCAATTCGCCGAATCGCGCTGCCTTCGGTGTTACGCAAAAATGTCGCTTCATTCCAGTCAAATAAGCTTAACAGTTGCTGTGAACCCAGTGACTGACGCGGATGAAAATCAGCCTCATCGGTAAGCTGGCCAAAACGGTTCCAGGGACAAATCAACTGACAATCGTCACAGCCGTAAATCCGGTTGCCCAAAAGTGGCCGCAATTCTTCGGGAATGCTGCCTTTATTCTCGATGGTCTGGTATGAAATGCAGCGGCGGGCATCGACCACATAAGGTTCTACAATGGCCTGAGTAGGGCAAATCGTAATGCAGGCACTGCAAGTTCCGCAGCCTTCCTCAACCGGCTTATCAACAGGCAAAGGCAGGTTAATAAACAGTTCCCCCAGAAAGAACCAGGAACCGGCTTCTTTATTGATGGTAAGGCTGTGTTTTCCGGTGAAACCTATGCCAGCCTTTTCGGCGATGGCATGTTCCAGCACTGGGGCAGAATCGACAAAAGGGCGAAACGCTACCTCGGCGCACACGTGCTGAATTTTCTCACCTAATTTCTTGAGGCGATTGCGGACTAACTTATGGTAATCGCGTCCCAGAGCATAGCGACTAATATAGGCCGTATTCGGTTGTTTCAAATCTTTGGCAAAGCGGGCATCCGGCGGCAAGTAATTCATGCGTACACTGATCACCCGCACCGTGCCTGGGACTAATTCTGCTGGTCGAGCTCGTTTCATGCCATGTTCGGCCATAAACTGCATCTCACCGTGATAGTGATTATCCAACCAGGCTTGCAGTTTTGCTTCATGCTGACTTAGATCTATGTCACTGATCCCCACTTGCTGAAAGCCTAGCGCCATCCCCCAGGCCTTGATATCTTGGACTAATTGGCGCAATTGAGCCTCTGAGAGGGAAGGAGTAGCAGGCTGTGACATCCGAATATTATTTGCGTGATCAAAGGGCGTTTAGTTTATCACATAAAGTGTTTGCCGCAGAGCAGGTACGACGTTGGGAACCAGAAGCTGCTAAACGTTGCGGCTTCAGTATGTATGCCCTGATGGAAGCCGCAGGTGCTGCTGCCTATGCGCTGTTAAGACGCCACTGGCCGGAGGCCAGACGTATTTTGGTCGTATGTGGTACCGGCAATAATGGCGGCGACGGCTATGTACTGGCAAGGCTGGCGCACGCCGATAATCTGTATGTGCAATTGGTGTCCGTAGATCCCAAAAAGTCGTTACTAGGTGATGCTTTGACTGCTCAGCTGGCCTGGACAGAGGCTGGCGGTGTGGTGTGTGCTTCTGAGCAAGCCGACTGGCATCAACAGGACGTGATCATTGATGGTTTGTTGGGGACTGGCATATCAGGTGCGCCCAAGACGGAATACCGTTCTTTAATTGCCTGTATTAATGCCTCTGATGCACCCGTACTCAGCCTGGACATTCCCTCCGGTATCGATGCTGATACTGGCTGGGTCTTGTCCGAAGGCGTCGAAGCCAGTATGACCGTGACGTTTGTGGCGATAAAAAGCGGCCTGGTAACGGGGGCCGGCAAAGGATATTGCGGGCGCTTATTTGTAGATGAATTAGGGATTGGCGAGGTGTTTGCCGAGCTGGCGACACCCACAGCAACGTATTTAGGCCATGAAAATTTGCAGCCTTTACAAAAGCGTCCGCAGAACAGCCACAAGGGTATGTTTGGGCGCTTACTCTGTATAGGCGGCAATCAGGGCATGCCGGGAGCCATTCGGATGGCTGCAGAAGCTGCTTTGCGCAGCGGCGCAGGTTTGGTAAAAGTCTATTGTCATCCGCAGAGCCAGTTAAGTATTAGTGTGGGGCGACCCGAGCTAATGGTGGTCACAGATGATATCGACGCGCATTTACAATGGGCAAGCTGTCTATTGCTAGGGCCAGGATTGGGTCAGGATGTCTGGGCAGCACAATTATGTGAACAGGTACTGGCGTCTGCGGTGAAGCGACAATTGCCTTTGTTGGTGGATGCTGATGGTTTAAATTGGTTGTCAAAGCAGCGGGTGTTGGAACGTCCGGTGCATTGGGTTTTAACACCTCACCCCGGAGAGGCCGCCAGATTACTTAATACTGGCAATAACGAAATTGAACAACACCGCTATGAGGCAGCTAAAAAACTCGCAAATCAATATCAGTCCCACATTGTGCTGAAAGGCGCTGGCAGTATTCAGTGCAGTCAGGATGCCTTGTATGTTTGCAGTAACGGCAACCCGGGTATGGCATCTGGCGGTATGGGGGATGTGCTGGCCGGGACAATAGCCGGCTTAATGGCTCAGGGCATGGGCGCGCAGTCGGCTGCTATTTACGGTACCTGTATTCATAGTCGTGCTGGTGATTTGGCGGCTGAAAAAAACGGTCAACGTGGTATCCTAGCCAGCGATTTGTTTGACCACATACACAGACTTGTAAATATCACATGAAAGCAGTGTTTGATTTAGTAGATGAACAGGATACCCAGCGCTTAGCCGCTTCGTTGGCGAACGCCTGTAGCGAACAAACGGTAATTTATCTCGAAGGGGATTTAGGCGCCGGTAAAACCACTTTTAGCCGCGGCTTTATCCAGGCTTTGGGGCATACAGGTAAGGTTAAGAGTCCTACCTATACTTTGGTCGAGCCATATGAGCTTGAAAGCTGGCGGGTCTTTCACTTTGATTTATATCGCCTGGCCGATCCCGAAGAACTGGAGTTTATGGGGATCCGAGATTACTTCGAGAAAGATTGTATTTGTCTGATTGAGTGGCCGGCAAAAGGCGCAGGTCTATTGGCAGCGCCAGATTTAACCATTAGTATTGATTTTACTGAGAATGGAAGACGTTTAACTGTGTCCGCTTTGAGTCAAAGCGGCGAGCGATTACTGACACAACTACATCAAGAAAATGATTCAGCGTAAACATAAGCAAGTGAGTTGGAGCCTTATCTGCCTGCTGGGATGCCTTGTCAGCTTTGCTTCATTCGCCCAAAATAAAATTCAATCCGTTAGGATCTGGCCGTCACCAGGAAGTACCCGGGTGGTATTCGACTTAAAGAGCGCGCCCGATTACTCCTATTTTACCTTATCTAAGCCCAATCGACTGGTGATTGACCTTGGTGGCACAGATGACAGTATCGACCTGCAAAAATTGACTAACGACAGTGAGTTAATTAAACGAATTCGCTACAGCAACCCGAAAGATAAAAACTCGACACGTGTGGTCATAGAGTTAAATGCTAAGGCCAGCACCAATGTATTTTCCCTGCCGCCGACACCGCCATACAGCAATCGCCTGGTCGTTGACTTCGCTACCGACGAAACCGCTCCTCAGCAGGTCGTTCAGCAAAAGGATGACGAAGAACGCGAAATTATCATTGCCCTGGATGCTGGGCATGGCGGTGAAGACCCGGGTTCAATCGGAAGTGCTGGAACATACGAGAAGGACATTACATTAAGTATTGTGCGTAAGCTCGAGGCAATGATAAATGCCGAACCTGGGATGAAAGCGATTTTAACCCGCAAAGGCGATTATTACGTTTCATTGAACAAGCGTCCGGAGATCGCTCGTCAGGCCAAGGCGGATTTACTTGTGTCAGTGCATGCGGATGCGTTTACCACTCCCCAGCCTCATGGTGCCTCGGTATGGGTATTGTCTATGCGCCGAGCCAACTCCGAACTCGGGCGTTGGATGGAGAAAAGTGAAAAGCATTCCGAATTGCTCGGCGGTGCGGCAGAGGTCATTGAAGATACTGCCAGTGAACGCTACCTGACGCAGGCATTATTGGACATGTCGATGGATCACAGTATGACAACGAGCTACACCGTTGGGCGTGAAGTGATTCGAGGTCTCAAATCTGTGACTAGTTTGCATAAAAATACGCCGCAGGCAGCGAGCCTCGCAGTACTGACATCCCCTGATATTCCTTCAATTTTGGTGGAGACTGGTTTTATCTCGAATCCAAAAGAAGAGAAGAATCTGAACTGGGAAACCTTTCGTCAGCGCATTGCAACGTCAATCTTTAGCGCAGTGAAAAGTCATTTTCAGAATGTTCCACCTGACGGCACCTTGTGGGCAAAACAGAGAAAAACGAACCGGACTCATAAAGTACGAAGTGGTGAGTCTTTATCTCTGTTAGCACAGCGATATAATGTTGATGTGAGCCAGATTAAGGCCGCCAATAATCTCAATGGAGATATGGTGCGTATCGGTCAGGTATTAACCATACCCAGCAGTTAATCCTGCAGTTGTTTTCGCACTTAATTAAAGGTTTCAGTTTGCCTATTCAAATCTTGCCCCCCATGCTGGCTAACCAGATTGCTGCTGGTGAAGTGGTCGAGCGTCCGGCATCGGTGGTCAAAGAGCTGGTGGAAAACAGCCTGGACGCCGGGGCCACCCAAATAGATATCGACATCGAGCGCGGTGGACATAAACGAATCTGTATTCGGGATAACGGTAAGGGCATCGTAAAGGATGAGCTTGGTTTGGCCTTGTCTCGCCATGCTACAAGCAAAATCAGTAGCTTAGATGACCTTGAGCAAATAATGAGCTTAGGCTTTCGTGGTGAAGCTCTGGCGAGTATTAGTTCCGTTTCAAGACTTACGCTAACGTCGAAACCCAAAGCACAATTGCAAGCCTGGCAGGCGTATTGCGAAGGGCGTGATATGGCGGTGCAATTGCAGCCCGCGGCCCATCCTGATGGAACCAGTATCGATGTGTTAGATTTGTTTTATAACACGCCAGCCAGAAGACGTTTTCTACGCACTGAAAAGACCGAATTCACCCATATTGATGAATTGGTAAAGCGTATTGCCTTGAGTCGATTCGATGTGGCCATTACGTTACGTCACAATGGCAAGGTTGTAAGAAAGTTTCCACTGGCTGACTCTAAGGCGGCTCAAAGCAAACGCATCATGAGTGTATGTGGAAGCGGTTTTCAGCAAAATGCCATTTCAGTTGATGCAGATTACGAAGGTTTGCAGTTAAGTGGTTGGCTCGCTGGCCCTGGGGGCGAACGAGAGCAAAACGATTTGCAGTACTTCTATGTGAATGGCCGCATGATGAGGGATAAATTGCTCAATCATGCCATTCGCCAGGCCTTTGAAGGACTGATACATGGTGAGAGTTATCCTGCCTATGTGCTGTATTTGACCTTGGATCCGCGCCAGGTAGATGTGAATGTGCATCCGGCCAAACATGAAGTCCGTTTTCACCAGGCCAGAACCGTGCATGATTTCGTTTATCGAGTGATTAACAGCACGTTGGAGAACGCGATTTCTGCGGGCTTGCTGGTCGCAGAGGAGGCTGATGACAGCGAAGCTCATGTCGTAGTCGCTGAGCAGGCTACAAAGCAGGCTTCTCAGGTGCGGGAATACGAACCTGCCCATAATTATATTCGTCCGCTACGCCCGGCGGCCACACATGGAACCTCTGGTTATGCGCGTGCGGTTGATGTTTCGCAGCAACCGACTGCGGCGGCTCATTATCAAACGTTGATGCAAACCCCTGATGCACCGGTTCAATCGGCTGCATCTCAGCAGATTTATTGGTTGCCACTGCCAAATGAACAAATGCTGGTGCGTATCGGCAGCAAATTTTTTCAATTGTCCCATAATCATATAGTGGCAGCGTTTGTTGAAGCCAGCCTGGGGAGTTTGATTGAGAAACAGCAGCAACCTGTCAGCCAGCCTCTGTTAATGCCAGTAGCCTTAGCGGCGGAAACAAATTCTGACGTGCAGGAGCAGAACTTACAGGCGGGTTTGTTGCCAATAGGCATAGACATTGCCTTGATGAATGGGCGGTGGCTACTACGAAAAGTACCAGCAGGATTGAGGGAGTTACCCTGGAGTCAGTTACTGCCTGACCTGATCAAAATAAATGACGGCGTTAATTGCTATGTGCATATGCTGGCAAAAGCCGTTACCCAACTGCCTCAACCTGTCTCTGCAAATATTCAGCAGGCCGGAATGCGTTGGTTAAGCACACAAACCGAAGAACAAGGCTGTTTCTGGTTGGAACGTTGGGGAAGGAGTATCCCTTTAACTCGCTGGTTATCTGAGAATGAGTGAATCGCGCCCTGTGGGCCAATTGCCGAAGGCAATTTTTTTAATGGGACCAACAGCCAGTGGCAAAACTTCGCTGGCTATAGATCTATGCAATTTATTCCCTTGTGATATTGTAAGTGTGGATTCCGCCCTTATATACAGGGGTATGGATATTGGGACTGCTAAACCCAGTCCAGAAGAGTTACAACTTGCACCGCATCGATTGATTGATATTCTGGAGCCAGCTCAGAGTTATTCTGTTGCTGAGTTTAGAAATGACGCATTGCGGGAAATGGCCGAAATATCAGCCCGGGGACGGATACCGCTGCTTGTTGGCGGCACCATGATGTATTACAAAGCGCTGGTAGATGGCCTATCGCCCTTACCTCAGTCTGATGAAAGTGTCCGTCAGGGCATTGATTTGGAAGCGCAAACGCATGGCTGGCAGGCGCTGCATCAGCAGTTGGTCGAAATTGATCCAATTTCAGCCCAGCGTATCCACCCAAATGACCCGCAACGATTGATGCGAGCAATTGAAGTATTTCGTCTGACTGGCAAGCCGATGACGGAACTACTGCAACAAAAATCTGCGCCGATTCCCTACCAGGTGACGCAGTTTGCGATTGCGCCCGAGCAACGTAGCGTATTGCACGACCGTATCGCTCTGCGTTTTACGCAGATGTTGGAGCAAGGCTTTGAACAGGAAGTCCAGGCATTAAAGGCCCGGGGTGATTTACATTTGGATATGCCCAGTATGCGTTGTGTGGGCTATCGTCAAATGTGGCAGTACCTGCAGGGCGAGGTGGATTTTTCTCAAATGGTAGAGCAGGGCATAGCGGCAACGCGCCAGTTGGCAAAACGTCAGTTAACCTGGTTGCGAAGTTGGCAAGACCTGAACTGGTTGGATACCTTTGACTCGAAAAATCTTGTTAAAATACAAAAAATAACCAATATTTGACATTGTGCGCGGCATATACAGAGAGGTGATTTACTGTATACTGCGCAACACGCGTGAAAAATAATACGAAAAGGATAAAAAATGGCTAAGGGGCAATCATTACAAGACCCATTTTTGAATGCATTACGCAAGGAGCGTATTCCAGTCTCCATCTACCTCGTAAATGGGATTAAATTACAGGGACAAGTTGAATCATTCGACCAATTTGTCATTTTACTGAAGAATACCGTAAGTCAGATGGTTTATAAGCACGCCATTTCAACAGTTGTGCCTTCTCGGGCGATTCAGATGGTTGCGAATCCACAGTCAGAGTCGGATAATTAAGGAATTTGAAGAAGTTGACAGGAGAAGTGCTTGTTTGACCGTTATGAAGCAGGTGAGCAGGCTGTCTTAGTTCATATTGATTTTTCCGACGAAAACAGTAAAGAAGACTTACACGAATTGCAGATGCTAGTGTCGTCGGCAGGGGTTAACGCTGTCGACGTAATCACGGGCTCTCGCACAGCACCACATTCAAAGTATTACGTAGGTTCGGGCAAGGCAGAAGAAATTGCTAATGCTGTCAGAGCTAACGAGGCGGATGTGGTGATCTTCAATCATAGTCTCTCACCGTCTCAAGAGCGAAATCTGGAAAAAATCTGCCAGTGTCGTGTGTTAGACCGCACGGGACTGATTTTGGATATTTTTGCTCAGCGAGCGCGTACTCACGAAGGTAAATTGCAGGTTGAGCTGGCTCAGCTTCGCCACATATCTACCCGCCTTATTCGAGGCTGGACCCACTTAGAACGCCAAAAAGGCGGGATAGGTTTGCGTGGTCCGGGTGAGACTCAGCTTGAGACCGACAGACGTTTACTGCGTGAGCGTATTAAGAGCATTCTTAAGCGCCTGGAAAAAGTACAAAAACAACGTGAACAAGGTCGGCGTTCTCGACGCCGTGCTGAAATCCCTACCTTATCCCTGGTGGGCTATACCAACGCGGGTAAATCCACTCTATTTAACACTATTACTTCGGCTGGCATTTATGCAGCGGATCAGCTTTTTGCTACCCTTGATCCGACCTTAAGAAAAATTCAGTTACAGGATGTCGGTATAGCTATCCTTGCTGATACGGTAGGCTTTATTCGTCATTTGCCCCACGACTTAGTCGCGGCGTTCAAAGCAACCTTGCAGGAAACCCAGGAAGCGGATTTATTGCTGCATGTGGTGGACTATTCGGATCAGCAGTTTCGTGAAAATATCGATCAGGTCAATAATGTGCTGGAAGAAATTGACGCATCTGACCGCCCACAGTTGATGATTTGTAATAAGATAGACCGTATGGAAGGGGTCGAGCCGCGTATTGACCGTGATGAAAATGGCGTCCCACAGCGTGTGTGGTTATCTGCAAAGGACGGCATCGGCATCGATTTACTGTTTGAGGCCCTGAGTGATTGCCTTGCGCAGCAAATGGTGGACTATCAGCTACAAATTCCCCCTGCAAAAAGCAAGCTTCGGGGTGTGTTATTTGGACTGAATTGCATATCATCCGAATCTTACACTGAAGATGGTGATTGGCTGGTAAAGGTCCGTATGCCCAGTAGCGACTGGCAAAAGTTGCTTAAACGGGTCGACAATGAATTGGCAAATTATGTGGTTCAGCAGTAAGGTGAATCAGGTAATTTTGAAAAGCTTTTCAGTATAAAAATGGAGAAGAAACATGGCTTGGAATGAGCCTGGTGGTAATAACAATGATCCGTGGAAAAATCGCGGTGGCAACAATGATCAAGGGCCGCCGGATTTGGACGAAATCTTTAAAAACCTGTTCCGTAAGTTTGGAAAGCAGGGTGGAAACTCAGGCAGTACCGGTGGCAAAGGCCTCGGTGGTATTGGCCTTGGACTGATTGCCGCCATTCTGGTAGTGGTTTGGTTTATCAGTGGTTTCTATACCATCAAAGAGGCTGAACGTGGCGTTGTGCTGCGTTTTGGTCAGTTCCATCAATTGGTCGAGCCTGGTTTACGCTGGAAACCGACCTTTATTGATAATGTGACTCCAGTAGACGTTCAGAGCGTTCGTCATATGCCTGCATCTGGTTTTATGCTGACCGGCGATGAGAACGTCGTTCGCGTAGAAATGGAAGTGCAGTATCGGGTTATTGAGCCATACAAATACCTGTATGCGGTCACCAGTCCTGTGGAAAGTCTGAGTCAGGCTTTAGACAGTGCAATTCGCTATGTGGTTGGTCATTCCGATATGGATGATGTGCTAACCAGTGGCCGTGAGCTTGCGCGTCAACAGGTATGGGAAGAATTACAAACTGTTATTGCACCTTACGATATGGGTATCTCTATTGTTGATATGAACTTTAAAGATGCGCGCCCACCGGAAGAAGTAAAAGCAGCCTTTGATGATGCTATTTCCGCTCAGGAAGATGAACAGCGTTTTATTCGTGAAGCCGAAGCGTATGCCCGTCAGCTAGAACCGCGTGCCCGTGGTCAGGTTAATCGTATGTCGGAAGAAGCCAAAGCTTATAAAGAGCGTGTAACACTGGAAGCGCAAGGTGAGATTGCTCGCTTTGAAGAGTTGTTGCCGCAGTATAAGGCCGAGCCTGAAGTTACCCGTCAGCGTTTGTATCTGGAAACCATTGAACAGGTTTACAGCAATACCAGCAAAATCGTTGTAGATACCAAAGGATCTGGCAACATGATGTATTTGCCGTTGGATAAAATCCTTGAGCGTCAAACGGATGCGGCGAATAAGCCAAGTTCACTGAACACGTTGGAAGGCTTACGTAATTCAACGACGAATCAGCCGGCTAACAGCAGTGCCAGTGGCACGCTGCGTAGCAGCGACAGATTCCGCAGCGGTAGGGAGTAATAAGGCATGAAGAATTTATTAATCGCCCTGGTTGTGGTGTTGGTGGTGTTTGGTTTTGGCTCAATCTTTGTCGTCAAAGAAGGTAATAAAGCCATTGTGATTCAGTTTGGTAAAGTTCAGCGTGACAGCAGTGGTCAGACAGTGGTGTTTGAACCCGGTTTGCATTTTAAACTGCCTTTTATTGATACCGTGCGTACGTTGGATGCTCGTGTACAAACTTTGGATGATACGCCCGACCGTTTCGTTACGGCTGAGAAGAAAGACTTGATCGTCGATTCCTATGTGAAATGGCGTATCAAAGACTTTGCTAAATATTACTTATCAACCGGCGGTTTGAAAGATCGCGCAGAAGACTTGTTAAAGCAAAAAGTGAATAACGGTCTGCGCTCTGAGTTTGGTAACCGTACTATTACGCAAATCGTGTCTGGAGAGCGTTCTGAGCTGATGAATCAGGCGATGCAGCAGGCTGCTGCCAGCTCTGATGAAATCGGTATTGAGATTGTTGATGTCAGGGTTAAGCAAATTAACCTGCCGCTAGAAGTCAGTAACTCTATTTACCAGCGCATGCGTGCTGAACGTGAAGCGGTTGCGAAAGAGCACCGTTCTCAAGGTCAGGAGCAGGCAGAAGTCATCCGTGCTGATATCGAAGCCAAGGTGACGGTTATGCTTGCAGATGCTGAAAAAAATGCGCGTAAAGTAAAGGGTGAAGGTGATGCACAGGCAGCGCAAATTTATGCGAAAGCTTACGCCAAAGACCGTGAGTTTTACCATTTCCTGCGTAGTATGGATGCATATAAAGCAAGCTTTGCCAGCAAAGAAGACGTCCTGGTGGTTTCTCCAGACAGTGACTTCTTTAAGTACATGCAAAACCCAAATGCTAAATAAATGATATCTAAATAAAAAAGCGCCAGAAGAGGCGCTTTTTTTATGTTTGTTTTTTAATCACAGGCTGAGGTAATATCAATTTTGGTTGCTGACGGGTTCGCCAATAAAACTCGCCAGTTCGGCAACAATAAAAACAATAAGGCAGCAAAATAATGACAATAATCGCCAATATTCTGATTATCTGGAGCTTAGGGTTACACAGCTTTCTGGCTGTTATGGCGGGTTTCTATCCGGAACATCAACTTACTGGGTTACTTTGGGGGATTTCCTCAGGAGATAACCCGAATGCTAGCTTTGCGTTGCAACTTGGCTTGTGTCAGGGCTTTTTAGCCATAGGCCTGGCTTGGGGGCAAATCGCCTCTAAGGTCGGAGTTAAGCGTTACTTCCTGGTGTGTTCAGCGCTGTTGGGACTGGCGTCTGCCATTAATATGGATGAAGCTTACTTACTCTACCAGGTTGTGCCTGCATTAATTGCCTTGGCGTTGACATTTAATGAACGTCGATATCGTGAGAAACGCATCTTTTCTTAGTCAGACAATGCTTTTCCTGAGGGTGGTTTACACTTTTAACTAAGGGAATTAGCCTGCGTCACTGCAAATTGCGCCTCAGTTTCAGTAGAATCCCTGCGGAATTTTACCAAGAGTTAAAGAGGACCGCGTTTGTTAGCTGAAAACACGCAAAAACAGCAGGCCCAGAGTTCAGGCCTATTTAATCGCTTTCTAGCCACTGTTGAGTGGCTGGGAAATCTTCTCCCACACCCCATTACCTTGTTTGCATTACTTGCCTTTGCAATCGTGCTTATTAGCGGCGTGCTTGGCTATTTTGATGTGAGTGTCGCAGACCCTCGTCCGGTTGGGGCGAAAGGGCGTGAGTTGGATGGCAGCATAGAAGTAATATCGTTACTGAACGCTGAAGGCTTGCAGCGTATCGTGACGCATTTAGTGACTAACTTCACGGGGTTTGCTCCCTTAGGGACTGTGTTAGTTGCGCTGCTCGGTGTGTCTATTGCCGAGCATTCAGGCTTGCTCTCAACTGCAATGCGCGCATTAGTGATCAATGCTTCGCGTCGTATGGTCACAGTTACCATTGTGTTTGCTGGCATCATCTCTAATACCGCCTCCGAACTTGGCTACGTGGTGTTAATTCCATTGGCCGCAATGATATTCCACTCGCTAGGACGCCATCCTTTGGCTGGACTAGCCGCGGCGTTTGCCGGGGTGTCCGGCGGATACAGTGCTAACTTACTCTTAGGTACGGTAGATCCACTACTCTCCGGGATCACGGAATCTGCTGCTCATATGATTGCTCCTGGCTACGTAGTGGGTCCAGAAGTGAATTGGTACTTTATGTTCGTCAGTACCTTTGTCATTGCGTTTTTGGGCGCTTTGGTGACGGAGAAAATCGTTGAGCCTAGACTGGGGGAATATGATCACTCGGAGGCCTCCGATAGCATAGAAAAGCAGGATATGAATCCGCCTACGGCGCAAGAGAAAAAAGCACTCAAAGCAGCTGGCCTGGCCTTCATTGCATTATTAGCCGTATTAGCACTAACCATCGTGCCTGATACGGGCATTTTACGCCACCCAGACACCGGCGCAGTAGCGGGATCGCCGTTTCTTAAAGGTATCGTGGCCTTCATTTTTATCACCTTTGCGATTCCGGGATTTGTTTATGGCCGCGTGGCTGGCACCATGAAAAATGACCGTGATGTGATAAATGCTATGTCGAAAAGTATGGGCAGCATGGGCCTGTATATTACCTTGGTGTTTTTTGCCGCGCAGTTTGTTGCGTTCTTTAAGTGGACTAATTTAGGTACGGTGCTGGCAGTTAAAGGCGCGACGCTGTTACAGGTGTTAGGATTGGATGGGCCGGAAGTATTTGTTCTGTTTATCATCATGTGTGGCATAGTGAATTTGTCTCTTGGCAGTGCCTCAGCCCAATGGGCGGTAACTGCACCGATCTTTGTGCCCATGCTGATGTTGATTGGCTATGCGCCAGAAGTAATTCAGGCGGCGTATCGTATTGGTGATTCTGTCACAAACGTAATTTCCCCCATGATGAGTTACTTTGGATTGATATTAGCGATTGGCAGTCGCTATAAAAAGAATTTAGGCATGGGAACGCTGATTGCTACTATGTTGCCATACAGTATGGTGTTTATTATCGGCTGGACGGTGCTGTTTTACGTATGGGTATTCCTGTTAGGAATGCCAGTAGGACCCGGTGCGGAGACCTATTTTTCGCATCAATAGGTGATCCTTTACTGCGAAATTTCAGTACCATAGCGTCCATGCCCCGGTTGCAGGAATAGTAGGAATGAAGTTTCGCGGTAATTCAGGATTCACTCACTCTCAGCAAGACAAAGTCGGTGTGCTCATTACGAATTTGGGCACACCAGACGCACCAACAAAGTCAGCCCTTAAGCGCTACCTTAAACAGTTTTTGTGGGACCCTCGCGTAGTCGAGGTGCCTCGCCCTTTATGGTGGGCTATCCTAAATTTTATCATCCTGAATACTCGCCCGAAGCGTTCAGCGCATGCCTACAGCACAGTTTGGACACAACAAGGTTCTCCATTGTTGCTACATACGCAAAATCAGGCCGAAGGTCTGGCGAGACGCCTGCGGGCTGGTTGGGGCGACAATTTGGTGGTGGATTACGCCATGCGCTATGGTTCGCCCTCTATCGAGGCGGTTGCAGATAAGATGCTGGCCCAGGGGGTGCGTAAGTTACTAGTGTTGCCTATGTATCCACAGTACAGCGCCTCTACGGTTGGCTCAACCTTTGATGCGTTAGCCCAAAGTTTCACTCAACGTCGCTGGCTACCTGAACTGCGCTTTATTAGCCATTACCATGATTTTGCCCCTTACATTGATGCATTAGCTGAGAAGATTCAGGCCCATTGGCAAACCCATGGCCGTGCCGATAAGTTGGTGTTGTCTTATCATGGGGTACCGAAAAGCTATTTGGAAAAAGGCGACCCCTATTTTTGTGAGTGCCATAAAACCTCACGTCTGGTGGCTGAAAAATTAGGGTTGCAGCAAGGAGAATATCTGACCACTTTCCAGTCTCGATTTGGTAAGGCAGAGTGGTTACAACCCTACACTGATATGACCCTAAAATCGCTGCCTCAGCAGGGCGTAAAATCGGTTCAAGTGGTTTGCCCTGGCTTTTCAGCTGATTGCTTAGAGACCATTGAAGAAATCGGTGTAGAGAACCGAGGCTATTTTATCGAAGCAGGTGGCGAGCGTTATGAATACATTGAGGCCCTCAACAGTGATGCTGCACATTTAGATGCATTACAAAGTTTAATTGAGCAACATTTACAGGGCTGGGACGTTGAGCCTGTCACTCAGGCACGTCAGCGGGAGGCTGATAAATATGGAGCAAACGATTTCTCAGGGCAATAGGCCAAAAGCGCCGCCTGAATTGCTGGCGGTGCAGCGAATTGCCTGGTGGACCGATGGGCGCTGGCGCATCCCTTTCACGCGCATTCGGCTTGGTTTGGATGGCTTACTGGGGCTTATTCCCGTGATTGGCGATGCGTTAAGTTTACTGCCGGCTTTACGAATACTCTGGTTAGCCAAACGTATAGGGGCGCCCTTTGGCATTTTGCTTTTGATGCTGAAAAACCTTGGGTTGGATTTTTTGTTTGGGTTGGTTCCTGTGATTGGCGATATCATCGACATCGGCTATCGCGCAAACAGCAAGAACGCGACCTTATTGACCCAATGGTGGATGCAGCAACAAGGCGCGAAAATACGCCAATTTACGCAACAGCAGCTAACGGAATTGCAGATTGGTGATGATTAATTTGCTCACTGCATCAGGCTGGATGACCAAATTTGCCCTTTCCCCTTTGCCCTGAGTTAGGAGAATCATCATGAAAATCTATGATACTCAACGTGCCCCAAATCCTCGTCGGGTCAGAATCTTTCTGGCTGAAAAAGGCATCGAGATGACATATGTACCGATGAATCTGCAAGGTGGCGATAATCTTAGCGATGATTTTGTTAGGAAAAATCCTTGGTCGAAAGTACCTTTGCTAGAGTTGGAGGATGGTACCTGCATTGGAGAGACTCAGGCCATTTGTCGTTACTTTGAGGTGCTAAAGCCTGAACCTGCACTACTAGGAAAATCCGCCCTTGAACAAGCTGAAATTGAAATGTGGCAGCGTCGGGTAGAATTGGGTTTTAGTACCAAAGTGGAATTATGTTTTCAGCACGGTACCGATTTTTTCGCTGACCGTATGACACCCGTCACGCCTGTTGCCGAATGGGCGCGTTTGGATGTGCTGACATTTTTAGACAAACTCGAAGCCGAATTCGATGGCAAAGTTTATGTTGCCGGAGAGGCCTTCAGTATGGCCGATATCACCCTGTTTTGTTCCCTTGAGTTTGCGCGGGTGGTAAGTATTCGTTTAGGGGATAATCATCCGAATTTAAAAGCCTGGTATGAACGCGTTAAAATCAGACCTTCGATAAATGCGTAAAATGTAATATCAGCCTGATAAACAGATACAAAAAAGGCCGCATTAGCGGCTCTGGTTCTATGGCAATTAATCGCGCCAACGTTTGGTCAAATCCTGATAATCATCGATACGACGGTCACGGAAGTATGGCCAAATACGTTTCACCTTTTCAGTACGCTCCATATCCAGTTCAACTAATAAGGTTTCTTCCTTCTCCGCAGATGCCTGGGCCAATATTTCACCCTGAGGGCCACAGATAAAGCTGTTGCCCCAGAATTGAATACCAGGATCGCCTTCTACTGGCGAGGCTTCAAAGCCAGTTCGGTTGGCAACGATCACAGGTACGGAGTTAGCTACGGCGTGCGAACGCTGAATGGTCTGCCAAGCATTACACTGACGTTGTTGTTCTTCTGGCGTATCGGTTTTATCCCAGCCGATGGCGGTTGGGTAGAACAGCATATCGGCACCACGCATGGCCATCAGGCGGGCGGCTTCCGGATACCATTGATCCCAGCACACTAGTACGCCCAGTTTTCCTACACTGGTTTGAATCGGTTCAAAGCCCAGATCGCCCGGGGTGAAGTAAAACTTCTCATAAAAACCAGGATCATCGGGGATATGCATTTTGCGGTATTTTCCTACCATACCCTGCTGACGATCAAATACCACTGCGGTATTGTGATACAGACCTGAACCACGTTTTTCAAATAATGAAGTGATCAGCACGATATTCAGTTCTGCCGCTAATTTGGCAAAGTAATCTGTCGCAGGGCCAGGGATAGGCTCTGCCAAATCAAAATAATCGGTATTTTCTTCCTGGCAGAAATATAAAGTGCTGTGTAGTTCTTGCAGCATCACTAGTTCTGCACCTTGAGCTGCCAGGGCTTTAACTTGCTCGGCACTGTTAGCCCAATTGGTGGCTTTGTCGTTACCCGCGATGGCCTGCTGAACCAGACCGACTTTCAATGTTTTGCTCATCGTTGACTCACTCCTTGCATTAATTGGCTCAGCACATCGGCATTCAGGGTACCCTGAGGCACTTGCATGCTAATGCAGTGCAGGCTGCCATATTGCTGGACTAATGGCGCACAATTTAATGCCACGATTTGATGTTGTGGATAGGCCTGATGCAGAACCGCAATTGCCAGTTGATCTTCTGGTTGGCCATACACAGGGCAAAGTACCTGCTGATTGTTAATTAGATAATTTGCATAAGATGCAGGTAAACGATCACCTTCTGCACTATATATCTCTGGCAGAGGTAATTCAAAAATCCGGTGTTCAGGAAGCTGCTGACGGCATTCTTCTACCAGTGCCGCCAGACCCGCGAAATGGCTGTCTTCAGGGCGGTTAAAGGCGCTTTGAACCACCAGACCTTTGTCTTCGGTAAAACGCACCAGAGTATCAATATGGCCGTCGGTATCGTCACCTTCTAAATGACCATTAATGAAAATGGTCGTTTTGCTGGCGCCCAGATATTGCTGGAAAATTTCACGATAGCGCTGCATGTCGATATCGCCATTACGCTCTGGATTCGACAGACAAAATTCAGTCGATAATAAATGCCCGCTGTCATCAATTTCCAACGCGCCACCTTCAGCTACCAGATTAACACTCACCAACGGCAGCCGGCACAAAGGGGCCAACACACTGCGGTTGATTTGGTTATCTTTTGAGGCATCAAATTTATTGCCCCAGCCGTTAAATTGGAATTCCAGTGGCTGCAGGCCCTGCTCACTTTGGCAAGTTAAAAAGCCGTAATCGCGTACCCAGGTATCGTTGTAATCAGCTTTAAGTAACAACACTTTGTCCAGGCCCTCGGCCTGCGCATGGAAGTTGTCGAGCTGTTCATCACGGATCAACAGCAGCACGCCTGTGCCAGCCTGGTTGATAGCACGGATAAGCTCAATATACAGAGGCTGTACCTGGTCTAACCATGGGGCCCAGTCGGTATGTTGATCAGGCCAGGCCAGGATAATGGCTTCCTGGGGTGCCCATTCGGGCAGTAATCGCATTGGGTACGACATAGAACGAAAATGCCTTGTTTAAAATTAAGTGAATAGCCGACGATTATAGTCAGATGTCATAGGGATAGCATCATTTATCCGGTCATTAGTCGGATAAGCGGGGTGACCAAAGACTAACTGTTGTGTGAATTCGCCAACAATGGATCTGCCTGCTAGCGTTAAGGTAAATTCAAAACGGAGAGCGTTGCATGGCAAGCTGGTTAAGCGCCACTTTAATAGAACGACGGGATTGGAATCCACACTTATTCAGTCTGACTTTCCAGTGTTCGGGGTTTCCGTCATTTGTTGCCGGACAATTTACTAAAATTGGCCTGGAACAGGATGGAAAGCTGATTTCGCGTGCCTACTCCATCGTCAATTCACCAAACCAGCCAGAATTGATCGAAGTGTTGCTGGTGCCAGTAGAAAATGGCTTGTTATCCCCTCGATTGCAGGATTTAAAGCTGGGCGACAGCGCCCAAATCATGCAACCGGCCACCGGCTACTTAACCCTGGATGAAGTGCCGGAGAGCCAAAACCTGTGGTTAATGGCAACTGGTACAGGCGTTGGACCATTTATTTCGATTCTATCCGGAAGTGAAGTCTGGCAGCGCTTTGATATGGTGACTTTAGTGTATGGGGTGCGTCAGGGGGCGGACCTTGCCTATCTGGATGACATTACATTGTGGCAACAGGATTATGCGGATCAGTTTTGCTTTATCCCTGTTGTCAGTCGGGAAAAGGTCACGGGTGCACTACATGGGCGTATTCCGGCCTTGCTCGAACAACAGGTGATTCAAAGCCAGAGTCATCAATTGTTGGATGCCACCTCCAGTCAGGTAATGCTGTGCGGCAATCCAGCCATGATAGAGGATTGTTTTAAGGTCCTGGAAAAGTTAGGACTGCGCAAGCATTTGCGGCGCAGCCCAGGTCAGATTACACAGGAGCGTTATTGGTAATCACAGCTGACGCTGCGGTAGCGCCATCAAACCAATTTAGCTTTTCATGAAGGGTGACAACACTGCCAACGATAATCAGACTGGGAGGCTGAACATTGGCGGCGGCCGCTTTTTCCTGAATATCTTCCAGGGTGGCACAGACTACTTTTTGTTTGGCCAGGGTCGCGGAGGTGACAATGGCAATAGGTTGTTGTGGTGACATACCATGGGCGATCAATTGCTGACAAATGACGGGTAATCCGGTCAGGCCCATATAAAACACAATGGTCTGGTTTTTTTGTACAAGGGCAGGCCAGTCCAGGTTAATAGTATTGTCTTGCAAATGGCCAGTGGCAAATACTACTGACTGCGCATGATCTCTATGGGTTAAGGGAATACCGGCATAACTCGCGGCACCGCTGGCAGCGGTAATGCCCGGTACAACCTGGAATTGGATGCCTTCCTCAATCAAGGTTTCCAGTTCTTCGCCACCTCGACCAAAAATAAAAGGATCGCCACCTTTTAAACGTACAACCCGATTACCTTCTTTAGCCAGACGCACTAATAGATGATTGATATCTTCCTGTGGCAGTGTATGCAGATTCTTGGCTTTACCCACATAAATTTTTTCTGCATCACGTCTCACCAACTCTAAAATCTGTGGGGACACTAATCGGTCATACAGCACAACATCGGCCTTTTGCATTAAACGTAATGCGCGAAAGGTAAGTAAGTCGGGATCGCCTGGGCCTGCTCCGACGAGATAAACTTCCCCCTGGCTTGGCTGACCTTGCGCCAGACGCTCCAGAAACATGCTTTCGGCTTTTTGCTCGTTGCCTTGGACGATTTGCTCTGCAATATCCCCTTCCAGTACGTCTTCCCAAAAGTAACGACGCTCGGTAACGGTTTTTAAAGCACCTTTTACCTGTTCGCGAAAACGCTCAGAAAACTTAGCCAGAAGCGACAGGTTTTGTGGCAAGAGCCCCTCGAGTTTCTGACGCATATAACGCAGTAGTACTGGTGCAACTCCGCTGCTGCTCATGGCAATGACTAACGGCGAGCGGTCAATGATGGATGGGGTAATAAAATGACATAATGGAGGGTTGTCGACCACATTAGCCATAATGCCGCGGGCAGTGGCATGTTGATGTATTTGCTGGTTAAGAGCCTGGTTATTAGTCGCAACAAAGACCAGTTTTTTACCATCGAGCATATTTTCAGCGAAGTCAGCATGGATGAGGTTAATACGTTGATGTTCGGCAAATTGCCTGACTGTATCGCACACTTCAGGCGCCACAACCGTGATTTGAGCCTGAGTTTTCAGCAGTAATTCAATTTTACGAGCAGCAACTTCGCCAGCACCCACGACTAAAACGGGTAGTGTCTGAGTATCAATAAAAAGCGGAAAATAACGCATACAGAATCTTGAACAATTGGCCTAGGACAAGGCTATTGTGCGGGATTGACGGGGAAAAAGAAGGAAAATCTTTAGAACTTATATTTCTTTTCGTTCTAATTGGTTTGATTTTAATAACCCTGCGGCTTGCCGCAGGGTTATTAAAGCGTTTATCTGTCGTTATCCTGACGAGGACGACGACGCGGTGGTTCATCCTGCCATTCGCGGATGCCCAGGCGCTGGCCCGCAACGCGTGTTTTTTGAAGTAACTCGCGTGTTTCTACAGGCATGCCTTCAGGTAAATCAACAGTGCTGAAATTGTCATAAATTTCGATCGCACCAATGTGCTTGCTGCTGATATTAGCTTCGTTAGCGATGGCACCTACGATATTGCCTGGTTTGGCACCATGAACGTGACCGACTTCAATGCGGAAACGCTGCATGCCAGCTTCAGGTTTGCTGCGACGACGGGGCCCGCGCTCTTGACGCTCGCCTCTTTCACCTCTTTCTCCACGCTCACCGCGCTCTCCACGTTCGCGACGAGGACCACGCTCGCCACGCTCACGGTCGTCACGTTGAGGACGTGCATTCAGATCCGGGCGATCGCTTTCTTTCAGTATCAGAGGTTCGTTACCTTGTGCCAATTTGGCCAGAGCCGCCATGATCACTTCTGGTGCAGCTTCGGTTTCAGCCTGAAGCTGTTCTACGATTGGGATCAAGGTTTCAATGCTGGCGTCTTTCATTGCATCGAGAACTGAATTTTTGAAACGGCTTAAGCGAGTTTCATTCAGCTCAGAGATGGATGGGATTGGCATTTGCTCAATACGCTGTTTAGTTGCTTTCTCGATAGAGAACAGCAGACGCTTTTCGCGGTGTGAGATAAACAGGATGGCATCACCCTGACGACCAGCACGACCAGTACGACCGATACGGTGAACGTAGGATTCAGTATCGTATGGAATGTCGTAGTTAATAACGTGGCTAACACGTTCAACGTCCAGACCACGGGCTACTACGTCTGTAGCGACCAGAATGTCGATCTGTCCGTTCTTCAGACGTTCAACGGTACGTTCACGGCTTTTCTGTGGAATGTCACCATTCAGGGGTTCAACATCATAACCACGAGCAGACAGCTTTTCTGACAATTCCAGTGTTGCTGTTTTGGTACGTACGAAGATGATGACGCCATCAAATTCTTCGACTTCCATGATACGGGTCAGGGCTTCCAGTTTATGTGGACCTGCCACCTGACAGAAACGCTGACGGATGGTGCTGGCCGTTGTTACCTTAGACGCAATTTTTACCTGCTTAGGATCTTTCAGGTAGTTTTTGGTGATCTTGCGAATCGGCTCTGGCATGGTGGCCGAGAACAAGGCTGTTTGGCGACTTTCTGGCGCGTGACTCAGGATCCATTCGACATCATCAATAAAGCCCATGCGCAGCATTTCGTCTGCTTCGTCCAGCACCAGGAACTTCAATTGATCTAATTTCAGCGTGCCACGCTTGATGTGGTCGATGATACGACCAGGAGTACCTACAACTACCTGTACGCCACGTTTTAGCTGACGAATCTGGTTGTCATAAGACTGACCGCCGTAAACCGGCAATACTTTGATTTTTTTCGAGAAACTTGCATAAACCTGAAACGCTTCAGCGACCTGAATAGCCAACTCACGCGTCGGTGCCAGCACCAGTAGCTGAGGGAAGCTTTCGTCCGCATTAATATTGGCCAGCATTGGCAGAGCAAAGGCGGCAGTTTTACCTGTACCTGTTTGCGCCTGGCCTAGCAAGTCATGGCCCTGTAACAACAGAGGGATACTCTCTGCCTGGATCGGAGATGGTTTTTCGTAACCAACTTTCTCAAGTGCTTGGAGGATGGGTTCAGGTAAGTTAAGGTCTTTAAAGCTTAATTCGGCGTCGGTGGTCATTGCGTTCTCGGTTACTAGCTGGCACAGCTATAGAAAAGGTGTAAAAATAGCCAGATTGGTTAAGACGCAATTATATTCGATAAGCAACCTTTACTCCATGTTGCAGACCAGAAAAACCTAATTTTGCCACTGATTTTGACATTTTTAGTCGAAATCGCCGGTGGAAACGTTGCGAGAATGTTGCAACTAAATTGCATTGAGGTTAATTGCTTAGCCTTGGCAAGTAAATGGTTGTCAAAGCTGACCATTTGGTTAGGTAAAAGTCTCACGATATCGATAAAATATAGTAGGACGTTTTACGCGTAGCCTACGCATTGGACCGTTTGAAAAATACTATCCGGCATAAACAGAGCAAATGGGCTAATGCCGTGATTCTCTACTAGTGAAAGGAAATATTAGTGAAGCCATCTCGTTTTAGTCTCGCCATTGCGCTTTTATTTGCATTAAGTGGTTGCGGAAAGAAGAACGCTGAAGACTATCTCCAGGCTGCCCAGCAGCATCAGCAACAAAATGATTTTCGCGCGGCCGTGGTTGAATTAAAAAGTGTGTTACAGCTTGAGCCTCAAAACAAAGACGCTCGATTCCAGTTGGGCGTGGCTTATCTGCAACTCAAACAATATGAAAACGCAGAAAAAGAATTCAATCGAGCTCTCGAATTTGGTTACGACAGTGCCAAAGTTGTACCTTTATTAGCCAGAGCGTATCGACAGACCGGTGCAGACGTCGCACAGACGGAACTGGCCAGCGATGACGCAATGATGAGTAAAGAAGAACAATTAGAAGTAGGCTATTACAAGCTGGTATCTCTGATGCGCCTGAACAAGGTGACGGACGCGAAAGCCGAAGCTGATAAGTTGGACCGTTTGGATAAAAACAGTCTTTTTGGGCAGCTTGCTGGTGTACAAAAACAGGTGTTAGCAAATGATATGGATGCTGCGCTGACGCAATTGACAGCATTAAAAGAAGTTTATCCGGCACACGCAGAGGTGCTTAAACTGCAGGGGGAACTCTACCTACGTGCACAAAACCTGGAACAGGCTGCGCAGGCCTATGCCGCCTATGTAGAAGTGTTTCCTGATGACCATCAAATGCGCTTTGTACTGGCAAAATTGCTGGCGGATTTGGGACGTCCGTTACTCGCAGAACCTCACGTAGATCTGTTGTTAAAAGTCAATGATAAGATTCCGTTACTCAATCAAATCAAAGCATTAGCAAGGGTTGAGGCGAAAGATTTTGTTGCCGCGAAAACATATGCCGATAAGGCCATCGATAATGGCGGCACTGAACTGAGTTTGCGTCTGTTGGCTGGATTTATTGCCTATCAGCTAGAAGATTACGAAGCCGCGCAGTTCCATTTGGCCCTGGTGGCCAGCAGTCTGCCAGTGAATCATCCTGCGCTGCGCATTTTGGCAGCAAGTCAAATCAAGCTTGGTATGAGTGTAGAGGCGGATGAAGTACTCGCACGGATTGATAATTTGGGTGAACAGGATGCCGCATTATTTTCAGCGGCCAGCTATCAACTGCTTAAAGACGGTTACCTAAATAAAGCTGCTGATCTTGTCTCTACGTCATCTGAGCTGAGTCGTTCGGCCGAAGACCTCGCCAGGGTGGGTTTGCTGCAGTTATCGATGAATAATCAAGAAGGGATTCTGAATCTAGAAAAAGCCATTGCACAGCAACCCGAATTGCCGAACATTCAGCAGACGCTAGCTACGGCGTATCTTGCTAATCAGCAATTCGAACAGGCGTTAAGTCTGGCCAAAAACTGGCAGAGTGCCGACACTCTTGTTCAGCAAGTGAAAGGTTGGGTACTGGAAGGGCATGTCTATCTTAAGCAGCGTAAGCTAGACCAGGCGAAGGTTGCCTACGAAAAAGCGTTAACCCTTGATGCAGGTGATCCGTCTGCTGCGTTATCGTTGGCAAACTTGTCGTTGCAGCAGGGCGATGTGCAGGCTGCACTTGCTCAGATTGAGACGTTACTGGAAAAGAGCCCCGAATATATCCCAGGTCTAACCTTATATTTCCTGATTGAACGCCAGCAAAATGCAGCAGCTAAAGCGATTGCCAAAATTGAAAAGGCGCAAAAGGCTTCTCCTGATAATCTGTCTGTGCGCTTATTATTGGCGATGGGATACTTATCTGAACAACGTTTTCAGGAAGTGATTGATTTACTGAGTAAAGTTAAAGCGTCTGATCGTTTGCCGAATGATTACTGGCAAACCAAAGGCCAGGCCTTGATCAAGCTGGATAAGCTCGAAGATGCAGAAAGCCATTATGATCAGTGGCTTAAGTTGTCACCCAATAACAAACTGGCGGTGCTGGGAAAACTGATGTTGTTAGATCATCGTCAGCGTTTTGCCGATGCATTGACCTTATCTGAAAATTATTTGCAGGAACGTCAGGACGAACAGGTTAAAATCCTGGCGGTGTATTTTGCCTTGCAAAGTAATCAAAATCCTAAGGCTAAGAAACTCTATGCGGGGCTGTCCGAAAACGCGCTGGCATTGCCTTTAGTTAAAGGTTTGCATGCCAGAATCCTGTTGTTGGATAAAAAGACATTGGAAGCCTTACCGGAAGCTCAGGCGGCTTATCAAGCGCTGCCAAATCACCGACACTTATTGGTGCTCGTGTATGCATTAGAGCAATTAGGTAAGAACGATGCGTCATTTGAGTTGATTCAACAGCATCTGCAAAGCAATCCGAATGATCCGGCAGCGATGTTATTGCTGGCTGAGCGTCAAATTGGTCGTGATCGCAAGGCGGCTATTGCAACCTATCAACAATATCTGCAAGTACATACAGACAACTTTGTGGTACTGAACAATCTGGCGTTTTTGCTGTATGAACAGAATCAGTTAAAAGATGCGGAGAAATATGCGCGCCAGGCGATAACACTCAAAGCTGATAGTGCCGATGCGATAGATACCTTAGGACAGATTTTGGCAGCCTCTGGCCGCACTAAAGAGGCCCTTGAACAGTATCGGGTCGCCTTAAGTAATGGTCAGGTGAGTGATGAAATCTATCTGAATTACGTTGAATTGTTGCTTAAGAATGGCGATAAAATGTTAGGTCAACGCAAATTGGCTGAACGTACTTTCACCCAGGCACCTTCGGTGCAACGTGCTAATAGCTTAAAGCAGCAATTCGGTCTTTGAAGAATTTAGAGGGGCGAGTCTGCGCCCCTCTTTAAAATGTTATCCGCACGCCCCACATTGGCCCCAGATCTCAATCCTGATGTTTCCTATTTATGTATCAACAATTGCAAGCAAACTTACTCGCGCTAAAAAATAATCGAATTTTTGAATTGTTCGTGGTGGCAGTAATTATCATCTCGGCCTTGGAAATTGGGGCTAAGACCTATGAATTGCCGCCATTAGCAGCAACAGCCACACATGTGTTAGATATTTTTGTAACTCTGTTTTTTCTGTTTGAGTTAGCTGTACGATTTATCGCTGAACCGAACAAAAAACGTTTTTTCCATTCAGGCTGGAATCTGTTTGACACCCTGGTGGTCGTGATCAGTCTGATTCCAGTAGATGATACAGAAATGGCGCTGCTGGCGCGTTTAGTGCGGGTATTTAGGGTATTGCGGATGGTATCGGTTATCCCGGAATTACGAGTGCTTATTAACTCGTTGCTTAGAGCATTGCCTCAACTGGGTTACGTCGTGCTGTTGATGTTTATTATCTTCTATATCTATGCCGCTATTGGCAGCTTTTTGTTTAAAGAGATTAACCCGGATCTTTGGGACAACATCGCCATTTCGATGTTGACACTATTTCGTATTATGACTTTTGAAGATTGGACTGATGTGCAGTACGAAACCATGGAGGTATATCCCCTCAGCTGGATCTATTATCTGACCTTCATCTTTTTTACCGCATTTGCGTTTCTCAATATGGTCATAGGGATTGTAGTGAATGTAATGGAAGAAGAGCACGCCAAGTCTAAGCAGTTGCAGAATAAAGGTGCTGAGCCGACGATGGCAGACTTGCAAAAGCAGATTCAAACCCTGCATGCGAGTTTGAATGCGTTACTCAGTAAAGAGAACAAATGAAATTAAACCTGCAAGACACTAGCGAGTAAGCATGCCGTCGCTTTGTCAGTGTTGGGTAAATATCCGCCAGTTGAGATGAATGACATGCTGTGATGTCGATCAAAGTGGGCATTTGGGTTAGACTAAAGGCGAATGGATGTCGTTTTTCCGTAAACAGAATCAGGTGAAGGAGTCACTGGTGTTTGTTAAATCGCCTCGCTCATTGCAGCATACCCTGGCAAATCTTGATCAGTTATTACAGCGAGCCCCGGACTCACTTGATGAGCTGGCCGAGGTGAAGTCTCAGTTGGAGAATATGCTGACTGAGATTGAATCGATTAAGGGTAATTTATCCCGGGATTCTGAACGTTAGTTTCATCTGAATGTTCAGATACAAAAAAAGCAGCCTAGTGGCTGCTTTTTTTATGCTTAATGGCGATTACATCGCCGCCTTCAGGCCTTTGTTGATGCCTTGCAAGTCATTTTCATTTAATGAACCGGCTGCTTGCTTCAGGCTCAGCATGCTGTTCACGTAACCATAACGTGCACTAGACAGGTTACGCTTGGCATCGTACAAATTCTGGGTGCTGTTAAGTACGTCAACGATAGTACGTGTACCTACTTCAAACCCTGCTTCAGTGGCTTTTAATGCGCTTTCTGCTGAAATCACGGCCTGTTCAAAGGCTTTGATTTGCGAAATAGCTGCACTAACGTCGTAGAAGTTAGAACGCACGTCACGGATTACCGTACGACGTGTCTTTTCACGGGCTTCGCTGGTGGCGACAAATGAGTGACGAGCACTTTCTGTAGCGGATGTAACTGAACCACCGTTGTACAGAGGAATGCTGACATTGATGCCTGCTGAATAGGAGTCAGTTGTTGAGCCTGTATTCGCATCGTAGGTTGAGCTGAATGAATCAGCCTTAGAACGACCAATAGAAGCAGACAGGCTTACTTTTGGATAGTGTCCAGAGCGAGCGTTTTCAATGTCATCTTTAGCAATGTCAACAGACGCTGATGCTACGCGCAGGCTCAGGTTCTGCGTTTCTGCAGTCGTCAGCCAATCTTCCACTTTAGCTGGGAAAGGTGCACTGGCGGCAAATTTTTCTGTATCCAGAATGCTGACATTTTGTGGGTATTCACCGGTAATTTCGCGTAATGCTTCTTTGGTGATTTCCACATTGTTTTCAGCGCTGATTTCGCTCGCTACCGCTGTATCGTACTGGGCCTGAGCTTCGTGAACATCGGTTATCGCAGTCAAACCCACTTCAAAACGTTGCTTGGTTTGCTCTAACTGACGTTCAATGGCGCGCTTTTCTGCTTTGGCAAAGGCAAGATCGTCCTGAGCCTGCAGCACATCAAAGTAGGCGCTAACCACGCGTACGATCAGTTCCTGTTTCACCTGCTCGTATTGGGTATTGTACTGGCTGGCGACTTTTTCGGCACGGTCCAGTGCGACCCAGGTAGCACGGTTATAGATCACCTGTGTTAGGTTCAATTCCAGGCTTTTACTGGTGCTGTCTACGTCGGAATCATATGAACCGATTGGAGTACCAGCAGGGTAGCTAGTCAGGGCGTTGTCACCAACGGTGAAGCTTTTTGAGGTACTGTCACCGCGAGTTTCTGTCCAGTTTCCGTCTAAGGACAACTGAGGTAAAAGGCTGCCACGGCTGGTTTTGATATCACTGTTTGCAGCCTCTTTTTGCGCTAGTGCCTGCAAAGTGGTGGGATCATTCTTCAGGGCCTGTTGGTAGACCTGATATAAGTCGTCTGCATGTACTTGTGTGGCCACGCTAAAGCCTACAAGTAACGACAGAAAAGTTTTTTTCATGATGCTTCCTATCTTTAAAAATTAGAATGCTACGCTAGTTATAATAGTGGTTTTTACCACGGCAAAGTCTATTGAAATCAAACGCTAATAAACAATCTTTTGTCGTAACACAAGCGAGCAAAGTGTAACAGAATATGTTTTCACAATTGTGATAAGCTGCTTTGCTATCACATATAAGGGGACCGGCTCGCATTTTTCAAGGAGTTCGCCGTGCAAAATCATAAACCTACGCCGCAAAAGTATCGCCAGCAGGATATTCAAATGCTGGAAAAAACATCATTATATCAGGGCTTCTTTAAGATGCTGCACTATCGTTTTCGGCATCGTTTGTTTGCCGGAGGCTGGAGTCAGCCGGTTAGCCGTGAAATATTTGAGCGGGGTCATGCGGTTGCTGTCCTGCCATTCGATCCGGTGCGAGGCGAATTCGTCATGATTGAGCAACTGCGGATTGGCGCGATGGCGACCAGTGAATCCCCCTGGTTACTGGAAGTGATAGCCGGCATGTTTGAAGAAGGTGAATCTCCTGAAGATGTGTGCGAACGCGAAGCAATGGAAGAAGCCGGGCTTGAGATTTTGCACCTCACTAAGGCGATGAGCTATTTATCCAGCCCGGGCGGCACAACCGAACGTATCCATATCTATCTGGCAAAAGTCGATGCGTTACATGCTGGTGGAATCCATGGTTTAGAGGATGAAAACGAGGATATTTTGGTGCATCGGGTGAGCGAGCAGGAAGCTTTTGCGTGGTTGGAGCAGGGTAAAATAGATAACGCTGCTACTGTGATTGCACTACAATGGTTTGCATTGAACAAACAAAGGTTACTTGATGACTGGCAAACTGCTGCATAACCCTGGTCGGAAATATGTGCCTCACCTGCCAAGCTTGTTGCAGGTGTGTGAGCACAATTATGGGCGTCTATTGCGCTTACTGCCGGACTGCGATACTGAAGATTTGATTTATCGCTTTGAAGTATCCCCACTCCAGGTTTACCAAATTCGTATTGTTGAATGCAGTCGCTACACCACGACCGTGGAAATTGAGCAACAAAACCAGCGGCAGCCGGCCTTTATGCGCCAGCAGATGGAAGTGCGTTTGTATCATGATGCGCAAATGGCCGAAGTGCTGAGATATCAGCGCAAACGTGCCGTACGCGGAAGTTATCCTTATCCAAACAAAGACATGCATCACGCCAACGAAAAAGAACAGATGAACCGCTTTTTGGCCGAGTGGCTGAGTTTTTGTTTACGCCATACACGTTGCGATAGTTCTCCAGCCTGATTTCCTCTGTCTACATGGATGTTGCTATGCCTACCACGTTAATTTATTTACATGGCTTTATGAGTTCGCCTCTGTCTGAAAAAGCCCGTGAAACACTCGATTATGTACAACGGCATCGACCGGATATACAGGTCAGGGTGCCTAAGTTGCCGAATAAACCAGGTGAAGCCGTGGTGACTCTGGATCAGTTAGCTGCAGACTACGCTCACCAGAAAGTCGGTGTTGTAGGATCGTCTCTCGGTGGCTATTTCACCCATTATCTGGCGAATAAGCTTGGGTGCCACGGTGTGCTGGTGAATCCAGCGGTCAAGCCATACGATTTGTTACAGCATTATCTGGGACCCCAGACCAACCCCTACACCAATGAGCGATTCACCCTGGTACCCGACGATATGAGCGAGTTGCGTAAGGCTGAAGTGATTGATCTTCCCCATCCAGAACATTACTGGGTACTTTTGCAAACCGGAGACGAAACCCTGGATTATCGTCAGGCGGCAGATAAGTATGCGGCCGCAAAATTAACCATAGAACAGGGCGGCAATCACAGGTTTGCTAATTATCAGCAGTATCTTCCTGAAATTATTAATTTTCTCTTTTGACTCTGTCTTTAATGACTCATTGATATGTTGTTATGTCAATTCATCTGGTGTAGGTTGTTAGTTGCCTTTGCTAAGCATTGGCAATCAACCAACATTGGAGATAACGATGAAAATAAAAAATTTGGTCAGTGGTATGGTGATGCTGCTGGCTTCCGGCTCTTTATGGGCAGGTGGTCAAGGGGCAGTATTGGATGAAGCCTGGACGGCAATGGAAACCGATAGCCTGGTACAGGTCGATGATAAATGGGATTACATTCGCTTTTTACCTGCTGAAGCAGGTGCGCGTAAGTCTGTATGCTTTGCATTTTATCCAGGTGGTTTTGTTAGTCCATATGCGTATGCACCTTATACGCGGGCTCTTGCCGAAGCCGGTTATATTAGTTTTATTCTGAAAGTTCCGATTGGTTTCGCGTTGTTAGAAATTGATGCGGCGGATGATGCGAAAGATGACGACTATGCTCAGGAAAGCTGCACGGCATTTGTCGAGGGCGGACATTCCGTTGGCGGTGTTGCTGCAGTTGAATACATTGTTGATCACCCAGAAGACGGCTTGGTACTGTTAGCCTCTTATCCTCAGGACAGTACTTCCATCGCTGATACATCAACGGTTGTTAGCAGTATTTATGGTACTCGCGATTGCCAAACGACTCTGGACGACATTGATGAATCAATGGATAACCTGCCGGCGTCAACCACCTATTTAGAAATCACCGGCGCTAACCACCCTCAGTTTGGCTGGTACACTGACAGTACTGAAGGAGATTGTACAGCTACCATCAGTCATGAAGATCAGGCCGCATTGTTTATCAATGAAACCCTACGCGTGTTAGGGCTGTTCGAGTAAGTTTTCCGTTCTATTAAATGGGCGCGAAGGATAGCGGCTTTCCCATTTATACCTATCTCAAATTACGCATCTTCGCCTATGTGGTAACATCCTGATTTCCACGATATAGTGACAATAATAAAAAGTCAGACTATTCAGCTCTCCGGAAACGGCAGTAACGACGAAAACAATAATTATGACGAATCAGTACAACGCAGATGCAATTGAAGTCCTTAACGGACTCGATCCGGTAAAACGCCGTCCAGGCATGTATACCGATACAACCCGCCCAAACCATCTTAGCCAGGAAGTCATCGATAACAGCGTCGATGAGGCATTGGCGGGTCATGCCAGCAGCATCAAGGTCGTGTTATTTGAAGACCAGTCCCTGGAAGTGACGGACGATGGTCGCGGTATGCCTGTGGATATTCACCCGGAAGAGGGGATCCCTGGGGTTGAACTGATCATGACCAAGCTGCATGCGGGTGGTAAGTTCTCGAATAAGAATTATCAGTTCTCCGGCGGTTTACACGGTGTCGGTATCTCAGTGGTCAACGCCCTGTCGAAACGGGTTGAAGTGACGATTCGTCGTGATGGTAATGTTTATCAAATGGCGTTTGAAAATGGGGATAAAGTCGAAGAACTGCGCGTGATTGATACCTGTGGCCGTCGTAACACAGGTACCTGTGTGCGTTTCTGGCCGGATGCTCAATATTTTGATTCTGCTAAGTTTTCTGTCTCTCGCTTATTGCATGTGTTGCGCGCTAAGGCCGTCTTGTGTCCGGGACTACGGATTCGTTTTGACAATAAAGTGACCAAAGAGCAAACCGAATGGTATTACGAAGATGGCTTGCGTGATTATCTTTACCAGTCAGTGAAAGACTACGTTACTTTGCCTGAAGACAGTCCGTTTGTTGGTCAACTGGCGGGAAATCATGAAGCCGTTGACTGGGCGGTTATGTGGCTGCCAGAAGGCGGAGAGATGGTGACAGAAAGTTACGTCAACCTGATCCCGACCGCTCAGGGCGGTACTCATGTCAATGGGTTACGTCAGGGGCTACTTGAGTCTATGCGGGAATTCTGTGAGTTTCGCAATCTTATGCCACGCGGCGTGAAACTGAGCCCAGAGGATATTTGGGATCGCTGTAGTTACATTCTGTCGACAAAAATGCAGGACCCGCAGTTTGCGGGCCAGACCAAAGAGCGTTTGTCATCACGACAGGCCGCCGCGTTTGTTTCGGGCGTGGTCAAAGATGCGTTTAGTTTGTGGCTGAACCAACACACTGATATTGCCGAACAGCTGGCGGATATGTGCATTAGCAACGCTCAGCGTCGCTTGCGCCAGAATAAAACCGTGGCGCGTAAGAAAATCACTCAGGGGCCTGCTCTGCCAGGCAAGCTGACTGATTGTTCCGGTCAGGATATCACCCGTTCGGAACTGTTCCTGGTGGAAGGGGATTCTGCTGGTGGTTCAGCGAAGCAGGCCCGGGATCGTGAATTCCAGGCTATCATGCCGCTACGCGGTAAAATCCTCAACAGTTGGGAAGTCGAATCGACTCAGGTGCTGGCATCCCAGGAAATCCACGATATTTCGGTGGCTCTGGGGATTGATCCCGATTCGGATGATTTGTCCGGTCTGCGTTATGGAAAAGTCTGTATTCTTGCCGATGCTGACTCAGACGGACTGCACATTGCGACCCTGTTATGTGCCTTGTTTGTTCGCCATTTCCGCAAGCTGGTGGACGAAGGCCACGTTTACGTTGCTATGCCTCCTTTGTATCGTATCGATGTGGGTAAAGAAGTGTTCTATGCCCTGGATGAAGGCGAGAAACAGGGCGTACTCGATCGTATTGAAGCCGAGAAAAAGCGCGGCAAAGTGAACGTACAACGCTTTAAAGGATTGGGTGAAATGAACCCTATGCAGTTGCGTGAAACCACCATGGATCCAAACACACGCCGCCTGGTGCAGCTCACGTCGGATGATGCCGAAGAGATGCTTGAAACTATGGACATGCTGTTGAATAAGAAACGCTCTGGTGATCGTAAAATCTGGCTGGAAACCAAGGGTAACCTGGCCGTCGTTTAAGCCAGTCGTTGCAAGAAAAAGGGCAGTGTTGACTGTCCTTTTTTGTCTCTGCATGATGCATTTGTCATATCTCAGCCCTTTAATAATGCCGTCTTTGCCTTTACTCTGTGTGAGTTGTTGATAACGGAAGGAAGCATACGGGTGTTGCGATGGAGTTTGACAGGTCTGGCAGGTATTGGCGTGATGATTATCGTGCTGGCCTTGCTAATACTGGAGCGTGAACCTTCTGTGCAAGTCAGTGCGCACAAACAGCTCAATGGTGCAGATACACTCAAACCTCTGTTGAATCGCCTTGACCAGTTAATTGACCAACCTGAACAGTTTCAAACTATCACCTTGGCTGAAGAGCAACTCAATAGTTTAAGTGGATTTGTGCAACGGGCATTACCCGGATTACACAGCCAGTTTCTGGTGAAATCTGAACGAGTGGGCTTGCAAACCAGTTATCCCTTGGTACTTGGACCATGGCAATTCTATCTGAACGTGAGAGCAGACGTTGTTGCAGGAGAAGGTTTTACGATTGGCCAATTATCGTTAGGAAGTCTGCCTCTCCCAGGTAATGCCTTGTTATCACTTAGCTCGCGCCTGTTTGATGGCTGGTTTAACAGTGCTTTGGCGGAACAAACCTTACAGCAGGTATTGTGGGTGGAAACCCAGCATCAGTCTGTGAATATTGGATTGCGTCCGATGCAACTCTGGTTACAGGCGTTTCATGAGTTTAAAAATCAATTACCACAAAAAGAGCCAGAATGGCTGGCCAGACGCACCGGTGACTATCTGCTTTGGTTAACTCAGCTACCACAGCATCAGCTTGCGCAGGCATCCTCTTTATCTGACTTCTTTAAGCCGCTTTTCGATTATGTTGAACAGCAGTCAGGTGAGGATAATGTGCGAGAGGAAATGACGGCCGCGGTAATGGCGCTGGCTATTTACGCGGGTCATCACAGAGTTGAAAATCTGGTGGGTGAACTGCCGGTTCAAGCCTCTCCTAATATGCTAAAGCCCCGTTACTATCCCATGCTGGCGGGTCGCCGGGACTTATGTCAGCACTATCTGGTGTCTGCCGCCATCACACTGTCTTCGGCATTTGGCGTGAGCCTGGCGGTCGGAGAATTTAAAGAACTGATGGACAGAGGCATGGGCGGCAGTGGTTACAGTTTTGTTGACCTGACAGCGGATATGGCAGGCACACGATTGGGTCAGTTGATCACGGAATCTGGCTCGCCGAAAGCCGTCCTGGCTAAATTACGCGAGGTAAAATCTGACCGGGACTTATTGCCCGCCACCCATGGCTTACCTGAGGGGTTCAGTAAAAAGGCTTTTACCCAGTCATTTGGTGAAGTGGATAGCCCGGCGTATCAGGCAATGGTCAAAGAAGTGGAATCTCGCATTGATAAAATTGCACTTTATCGGGATGCCGCTCCACAGAGTTAAAGCATTTTTTCAATTGAGCGGTAGAGTTCGGTCGCTTTGTCGTTGGGCAGATTATTACGTTGTGCGGTGCCGACAGAACTTGAGACTCTGACATAGTCATTATTCTCACCGGGCTTAGGCGTACTCTCAGCCTGTGCGTTTACCGCCTCCTGACGAGAACGGAGTTGTTGTTCATTTTGCTGAAGAATTCGGGCCTGGGCCGATAGCGTGACTTCAGTTTGGTTGGCACTGCCAATTCCGTAGGCATTGGCTTTTTCCTGAGTCGCAGAGCTATCCTTACGCGTGACGGAGGCGTTAATAATGCTGGTCGACGTGGAGATTTCCATAGGCACACCCGCATAAAGGCTGGCTCATGCTCTAAGTATGGTAAAAAACCTCTAAATCTCAACTTTCACCGCGCGTCCGTCGGTTGATTTGCACGGTGAAAAGTGGGGATGTGGTTAGTCTTTGATGCTTTGCTGAAATTGTGCCAGGGTGCTGAACAGTTGCTCTAGCTTCTTAATAACATCGGGCAAGGCAGTTTTCATACCTGCTTCATCCATTGTTTCAAGTGCGGCTATCTGCAAGCCCAGTTCTTCCACGTAAGGGCCAAAACGTTTACTACGGGTGTTAAAGCCACTATCGTCGCCAAAGATGTGCTGAAACTTACCTTTGCCCTGTTGATGAAGTTTGCCCAGCGCTGCGTCAGCATCAATGGCTTTGCGGTAGATTAACTGTAAATTTTCGCGGAGTTTGTCGTGAAGGTTTTGCATCTGAAAAATATCTGAAAAAAGATCTAAAGTTGACTTAAGAATGGCCGATAACGTACCGAGAGCCGGTAATTCTGCCTGCTTTTAGTTGATGCCACAAGCAATTGAGGAATCTGGTATGGAAATTCAAGGGTCAAGCACCTCTGGAACGTCCGGTTCTGCACTCGAAGTGAAATCTTTACAACTTGCAAAGCAGCAGCAGGAAAAAGATGGAGAGGCGCAGATTCAGCTGATCGAGTCAGCTGACGTACCAAAAGCTGCATCTGAGGACGGCAAAGGGTCGATGATCGACACATTCGCCTAATCAGGGATGTAGATGTAAGTCTATCGGCGTCTTGCCGGGTTGGCCTCCGATCTCACGCACGAGTTTGGGAACCAAATAGCCCGGTTGGCGCCTTATTACTTCCGCCATAATCTCTCTGGCACCATTATCGTCTATATCAAAGTGGGCAGCCCCCGCGACTTTATCCAATACGTGCAAATAATAGGGCATGATGCCGGCCCTAAATAGCGCCTCATTCAGAGCAATGATCGTGTCTGCATTGTCATTGACGCTCTTTAATAACACCGCCTGATTCAGCAGGGTTACACCGGCCTGACGCAACAGCGTTAGTTTTTCTGTAAGTTCAGGGCTGATTTCATTGGCATGGTTAATGTGCAGCACCATCACGGGTTTTAATCGGCTTTGGCTAAACCAGTGAATGAATTCCGGGGTGATTCTAGAGGGAATAACCACAGGTAATCGGGTGTGAATACGCAGCCGCTTCAGATGCGGGATCGCAGCCATTTCGGCGCTTAACCAGGCTAAAAAATCATCTTTGGCCATCAATGGATCACCGCCAGAATAAATGACTTCATCAATCTGTGGGTCCGCAGCGATATAGTCCAGATGTTGTTGCCAGCCTGCTTTACTGACGCTGTTATCTGCATATGGAAAATGACGTCGAAAGCAGTAGCGGCAATTCACGGCGCAGCCGCCGCGAATGATCAGCAACACGCGGCTAAGATATTTATGTAACAACCCTGGGGTTTTATTGTCCTGTTCCTGTAATGGGTCAAGGCTATATCCCTGAGTCTGAGCAAACTCATCGACGAGTGGAAATACCTGACGTAGCAGCGGGTCATGAATATCTCCTTTTGCCATCAAAGAGGCAAAATGCTTGGGCACTCGCATAGGAAAAAACTTGCGGGCTTCAACGTGCTGCTGGTGCGCTAAAGGGTCAATTTGCAGGTATTCCAGCAGCGCATTTGGGTCAGTAAAGGCGGATGCCAGCTCTTTTTGCCAGTTACGCTCTACAGATTCAGGATTTTTAGGTATTATTTGCACCAACGAAATACTCTACGACAGTTTTGATAAAGAGGAAGTATGGCGAATTTCAGCACTAACGAATTTAAAGCGGGCCTGAAAATCATGCTCGACGGTGAGCCTTGTAACATCCTGGAAAACGAATACGTTAAACCAGGTAAAGGTCAGGCATTCAACCGCGTCAAAATCCGCAAATTGATCTCTGGCAAAGTGCTTGAGAAAACCTTCAAGTCGGGTGATACCTTTGAAGGTGCTGACGTTTTGGATACCACCCTGGCTTACCTGTATAACGACGGTGAGTTCTGGCACTTTATGAATAACGAGACCTTTGAGCAGATCGCCGCAGATGCTAAAGCCGTGGGCGAAAATGTCAAATGGTTAGTGGAAAATGATGATTGCACCATCACGCTGTGGAACGGTAACCCAATCTCTGTTACTCCTCCTAACTTTGTTGAACTGGAAATCACGGAAACAGACCCAGGTCTTAAAGGTGACACAGCCGGTACGGGCGGTAAACCAGCCACTCTGACTACAGGTGCTGTGGTGCGCGTACCTTTGTTCGTGCAAATTGGCGAAGTGATTAAGGTAGATACCCGCACTGGCGACTACGTTTCTCGCGTTCAAAAATAATTGGTTTGATGCCAGTGAAAAGCTCACCTTAGGGTGAGCTTTTTTGTTTAATCCCGTTATTGGAATTCAATTATGAGTCATGCGGTTGCCTGGCAGCCCAGCGCCAGTCTGGAAGTATTAAAAAAACGTAGCTTTATCCTGCGTCAAATCCGCGAGTTTTTCTTTCAGCGTCAAGTGATGGAAGTGGATACCCAGGCCCTTTCTGCTGCTACGGTAACAGATCAGCATTTGGCGGGCTTTGCGACGCGGTTTAACAATCCTTTATCACCGCAGGTGCAAACGCTGTATCTGCAAACGTCGCCGGAATACGCCATGAAGCGTTTACTGGCTGCTGGTAGTGGCTGTATTTATCAGTTGGCTAAGGCATTTCGTAATGAAGAAGCGGGTCGTCACCACAATCCGGAATTCACTATGCTGGAGTGGTATCGTCTCGGCTTTGATGATCACCAGCTCATGGCGGAGCTCGATCAGTTGATGCAATTGCTAGTTGGCTGCGAAGCAGCAGATAAGATGACTTATCAGCAGGCATTTTTGCAACATCTGCAGTGTGATCCATTAACGGCTGATTTGATGGCTTTGCGACAACTGGCATCCGCCCAGGGATTCGAAGACATTGCGGCGAATGAACAAGACAGAGATACGCTGCTGCAGCTGTTATTTAGCTGTGTCATTGAACCTTTGATTGGTCAGCAACGTCCGGTATTTGTTTATAACTTTCCAGCTTCTCAGGCGGCATTGGCACGTATCGATGAAGGTGACCCCAGAGTTGCCCGTCGTTTCGAGTTGTATTTCGGGGGACTGGAACTGGCAAACGGGTTTTATGAACTCTCAGATCCCACGGAACAGCGTCAGCGCTTTGAGGCAGACAATGCCAAACGACGCCTGGTAGGGTTAGCGGAACAACGTCTGGATGAACGGTTTCTGGCTGCCCTTGAGCATGGCTTACCTGAGTGTGCAGGCGTAGCTGTAGGGATCGACCGTGTGATTATGCTGGCCCTGAAAGCGTCTCGTATTGACCAGGTATTGCCCTTTGCTATCGACAGAGCTTAATCTGGGGCAATGCCTGTGATGAAGAGCCTAAGTGTGAAGATAGAAACCGCGCGACTGAGATTACGATTGCTACGAAATAGCGATGCGGATTTTATTCTGGCGTTACTGAATGATCCGGGGTGGCTGAAATTTATTGGCAATCGCGGCATCCATGATCGCCAGGGGGCGCTGGAATACATTCAACAGGGGCCGGCGGCCATGTATAAAGAAAAGGGGTATGGGCTGTATTTAGTTGAGCGTCGGGACGATCATACCCCGCTTGGGATGTGTGGCTTGCTCAAGCGCCCTTATTTGCGTACACCGGATCTAGGTTACGCCTATTTGCGTGAGCATTGTGGACAGGGCTTTGCGACGGAAGCGGCTGAGGTCGTGCTGAAGGATGCATTTGAGCGTCTTGAGTTAACGGAATTAGCAGCAATGACTTCGCCGGAAAATATAGGCTCACAACGGGTGCTGGAGAAACTGAGATTTTGCTGTCAGGGCAGATTACAAGTGGGGCCGCATAGCCCCGAAAGTCTGTTGTATAAGTGGCAGGCATTTTAGCCTGCTCACCAATTCCGCCATTAATTTGCAGGTAAGACGGTCGTCTTTTTAATGAGGATGGGTTCTACAGGCACATCAGCCCAACCGGTTTTGTCATCGTAATCCGTTTTGACTTCAACCATTTTATCCAGCACCTCGGTGCCTTCTACCACAGTGCCAAAGACCGCATAGCCCCAATTACGGCCAGGGTCTAAACTCTCGTTATCGTTCATGTTGAAATAAAACTGACGAGTCGCAGTGTGCGGATCGGTTTCACGCGCCATCGCAATTGTATAAAGCGCGTTTTTCATGCCATTACCAGATTCATTGAAAATAGGCGGGAAAGCCGGCTTTTGGTTCATCTCTGTGTCATAGCCACCGCCCTGGATCACAAATCCAGGTACAACGCGATGGATCAAGGTATCTTCGTAACTGCGTTTATCGACGTAATGCAGGAAGTTATTAACCGATATAGGCGCGCGGCGGCGATCTAACTCGACCACAACATTTCCCATCGTGGTTTCTATTTTGACGCGCGGATAGAAATTATCCGGCTGAATCTGAGAACCATCATCCTTAATCGCGGCTTGTGCCAACTGACAACTGCAAAGTAACAGGGCGGCCAGGGCGGTACGCAGCATGCGTGATAACATGAATACTTACTCCTTTATTTTTTCTGGCTGGATAAAATACTGAATTTTCGATTGGTTGCAACCTGACGGAATCCACCAAACAGGGCTTTCAATTCTTTTGGATACGGTAAATGACTATTTGCGACGACTCTAAGTTCCCCGTTTTTAACCAAATGGCGCTTAGCATGGCTGAACATTTGTCTGGCAATATGGTCGGTGATGGTATTTTGCTGATGGAATGGCGGATTGCATAGCACTAAGTCGACTTGCTGAAAGTCGCTGTCCTGAGGGAGCTGGCTTAGGCAGTTACTGACCAAAAATTCACATTGGTTGAGTTTATCGGGGAAGTTTTTCGCCACATTGTCGCGCGCCGATGCAACCGCCATAAATGATTCATCGACAAACAAAATGCGACTGTCGGGAGAGTGATGTAATACTGATAAGCCTAAAACGCCGTTACCACAGCCTAAATCGATGACTTTTTTGCCATTGGAATCTGGTAAATATTCCATCAAGAAACGGGCACCGATATCCAGTTGCTGGCGTGAAAACACGTTGGCGTGATTGACCAGAGTGAATGTGGGTCGTTCAGTCTTCCACTCAGTGGGGTAAGGATTTTTGGATGTCTTATTGCCGTCTGCCTTAGCGAAAATCAACCTGGCTTTCTTTTTGGCAAGAGAGGTTGTGGTTGTTCCAAGGTGCTTTTCGAACAGGGCCAGCGTCGATTTTTGGATGAGTTTAGCCATTCCTGCAGCAATGATGACTGTATCAGGTTTGACGACCTGTTGCAGGCAAATTAGCTGATGTTCCAACAGGGCCAGACTTTTCGGTAGCTTTATCAGCACAACGTCAGGCTGAGTCTTGGGTAAAACTGTTGAAGAGTGCAGGGTTACATCCGCATTTTCCAGACCGTTACGGCTTAAGTTGCGCTGGGTACTAACAGTGGCAACCAGTGAATCCTGCCAGCATTCTGGCTTAAACGCCGCAAACCAGCAGGCCAGGGTACCAAAGTTATCGTTGAATATATGAATTATCTGGTCCGTGTTAATTGGATGCTCGGTTTCAACCGTTTCTATCAGGTACTCGTCGGCAGCATCCCAGGCTTGTAAACTGGGATGTTGGAATTTCTCCGGATAGCGCCAGAGTTCAAGTTGCCTGTCTAAAAGGGTTAAACTGGTATTCATAGGTTGCGATAATCTCGTATTAGGACGTTAGGCTTACCAGGTGCAGTTTGATCTTTTTGATTCTGACCCGGCTCAGGTGCAAAACATTGTGCTGCCGGATGCAGAAATTCAGTATGACGAAACCTTTTTGGCAGCGAATGTTGCCGATAAACTGCTGAGCTATTTTCAGCAGCAAATCCCCTGGCGCCAGGATTCTATCAGATTGTACGGGAAATCCGTGAACATACCGCGTCTGCAGTGCTGGTTTGGCGATCCGGGCACAGCTTATACTTATTCTGGCTTGGTAATGGAGCCTTTGCCTTGGCCACAGGTATTACAGCGTTTAAAAGCACATATCGAAATGTGTAGCGGATGTCAGTTTAATGCTTGCCTGGCGAATTTATATCGAGATGGCCTTGATAGTATGGGGTGGCATGCAGATGATGAACCCGAATTGGGTCTTAACCCTGTGATTGCGTCTGTGACTTTGGGTGAAGCCAGAGCGTTCGATTTACGGCATCAGGTAAGTGGACAAAAACATCGTATTCACCTTAAACATGGAAGTCTGTTAATCATGTCAGGGGCAACACAGCACTTCTGGCAACACGCCCTCCCTAAAACCCGCAGCGGGCAAGGCCCAAGGCTCAATTTCACCTTTCGTTGGGTGTATTGTGGCCAATGAGTGGTTATAATCGCCGCCCGAATTTCATCGCAAAAATATAAGACTGACCCTCAAAGGGTTAGCTGCAAAGGTCTGCTTTGGGCAATTTTTTTGGTAGGTAAAGCGCTTCTGACAGGCTAGATTTAGCTTACAGCAGAATGAAATTTGCTGGTGATTGGCTGGTTTAATGCGGGGGCACTGTCAGTTGCAATCAGGGTAACGTGTTTGTCAGAAGCGGCCTGTCCAAACCAGGGAATACACAGGAGGAATTCCCTAACCTACTGAGCGATAATGAAAAATTATTTAGTGGCGCATTTCACGGTTCAGAAAATTTGTGTTGGACAGAGATGCTGATCAAACCAATGGATGCAAACAGTGCCAGAGCTGTGCTGAGGAGAGACAATGAATATCCAAAACAACATTGAGCAAAAATTGCTGGCGCACTTTGAACCGGCGCATCTGGAAGTGATTAACGAAAGTTACATGCACAATGTTCCGAATGGTGCAGAAACTCACTTTAAAGTGGTGCTGGTGACGCCGAAGTTTGCTGGTAAACGACTGATCCAACGTCATCGTGCGGTAAACGAAGTTCTGAAAGAAGAGCTGGCAGTTAAAATACATGCTTTAGCTTTGCATACTTATACAGACGACGAATGGCATGGTCTGTATGGCAAAGCACCGGATTCACCCCGTTGCTTAGGTGGTATGAACAGAAAAGCGTCGTGAGACGCTTTTTTCTTATCTGATGGTTACTTTCGCCTGCCGTCTAAGACTTGTGTCGTAAATTCATACAGTTAGCGCCTCACTTTTTACTTTCTTGTGTTATCTTTTTGTTACTAACCTGTGTTTTCTTGGTTATTCTTTGGTTTTATTTTGCACAAAGTGAATGGGGTAATACATGTCCTGGATTGACAGGCTAAACCAAACGATCTCGGAGTGGGTACGCTGGGCCACCTTGTTTATGGTGCTGATTACCTTTGTGATCGTCATCCTTCGCTACGGCTTTAACCTTGGCTGGATTGGGGTGCAGGAGTCTGTCATGTACTTGCACTGCATGGTATTTCTGTTGGGGGCTGCATACAGTCTGCAAAAGGGCGAGCATGTGCGTGTAGACATCTTTTATCGCAGCTTTAGTGATAGAGGCCGGGCCTGGGTGGACTTATTTGGGACGTTATTTTTATTAGTTCCGGTCAATCTGTTCATCCTCAGCGTGAGCTGGAAATATGTGATGGATTCCTGGGCGTTATTTGAGGTGTCACCGGAGACAGGCGGTTTGCCACTGGTATTTGCGTTAAAAACGCTGTTGCTATTGTTCGCTGGCCTGATGCTGTTACAGGGACTGTCTGAGATTGTTCGCAATCTTAAGGTGCTACGCACTATGGAGAAACAGCATGATTGAGTTTATGCCATTGCTGATGTTTTTATGCGTATGCCTGGTGTTGTTACTCGGATATCCAGTGGCGCTGTCACTGGCAGGAACCGCCTTGCTATTTGCCGTTATCGGAATTGCCACCGGTACTTTTGAAAGTACGTATCTGGTCACTATGCCCAGTCGTTTATATGGCGTGATGACCAATCAGACATTAATCGCCGTACCTTTATTTGTGTTTATGGGGGTAGTGCTTGAAAAGTCCAATGTCGCGGAACGTTTGCTGACGGCAATGGCACAGGTGTTTGGGCGTTTTCCCGCAGGACTGGCGGTGTCTGTGGTGCTGGTGGGAATGCTCTTGGCGGCCAGTACCGGTATTGTAGGCGCGACGGTCGTGACGATGGGGCTACTATCTATGCCGTCTATGCTCAAACGCGGCTATGATCCCGCTTTTGCTGCGGGTAGTATTTGCGCCACCGGTACCCTGGGGCAGATCATTCCGCCATCGATCGCTCTGGTACTGTTAGGTGACGTCATGTCCAGCGCCTATCAACGCGCTCAACTCAATATGGGCATTTTCTCGCCTGAGTCTGTATCGGTGGGGGATTTATTTGTCGGTTCCTTAATTCCTGGTCTACTGCTGGTGTTGATGTATCTGGCCTACACCCTGTATATGGGCATAGTGCATCCGCAGAAAGTCCCCTCTGTTATTGATGAACAGGACAAACTGAGTTTGTCTGTATTGCTACAAGCCTTATTGCCACCGCTGATTCTGATCGTTTTGGTGCTGGGAGCCATTCTGGCGGGCTTTGCGACACCAACTGAAGCGGCAGGTGTAGGGGCCACCGGGGCCTTAGTTATCGCCCTTTCGCAACGACAGCTTAATCTGGCCAAACTCAAAGATATTATGACCAGCACCACGCATGTCACTTGCATGGTGTTCCTCATTTTGATTGGTGCATCGGTGTTTTCCCTGGTGTTTCGTGGTTACGGTGGTGAAGAATTAATTGAAGATATTTTCAGTCAGCTGCCGGGCGGAGCCATAGGGGCGATGGCGTTGGTGATGCTGGTGATCTTTATTCTGGGTTTTATTCTCGATTTCATCGAAATTATTTTTGTCGTGGTGCCTTTGGTCGCACCTGTATTGCTGACCATGGACATAGATCCTATTTGGTTGGGGGTGATGATTGCCGTCAACCTGCAAACCAGTTTCTTAACGCCTCCCTTTGGATTTGCGTTGTTCTATCTACGTGGGGTGGTGTCAGAAGACGTCAAAACTGCACAAATCTATAAAGGGGTTATTCCCTTTATCGTGTTGCAGCTAATGTTATTGGTGGCTTTGGTAATTTGGCCGCAGTTAGTCACCTGGTTGCCAGAGATGGTCTACGGATAAAACAGGATACGAAAAATGAAAATGCCATTCTCACGATACTGCCTGGGACTGCTAGTCCCAATTCTGCTACTGGCTGGCTGTGGAGAGAAAGCCGGTGATACCAGCACAGCTGCTGCGGCGGCACCAGAAGTCAAAACATATGAGTGGAAGATGGTCACATCATGGCCTAAAAACTTTCCGGGGTTAGGCCGTGCGCCAGAAACCTTTGCTGAATATGTGAATAAGATGTCCAACGGGCGTTTGAAGGTAAAAGTCTACGGCGCGGGTGAATTGGTGCCCGGATTTGAAGTGTTTGATGCGGTGTCACAGGGCTCGGTCCAAATGGGCCATGCAGCAGCGTATTACTGGAAGGGCAAAGCCCCTGCCGCGCAGCTATTTGGCGCAATTCCTTTTGGTATGAATGCACAGGAGCTTAACGCCTGGTTCTATTATGGTGGTGGCCTCGAATTGTGGCGCGAGGTTTACGCGCCTTTCAATATCATTCCATTCCCTGGCGGCAACACCGGCGTGCAAATGGCAGGCTGGTTTAAAAAGGAAATCAATAGCGTTGACGATTTAAAAGGTCTGAAAATGCGGATTCCAGGCTTAGGTGGTGAAGTGCTGAAAAAATTAGGCGGTATCCCCGTATCTATGCCTGGTGGTGAGTTGTTTACCGCACTACAATCGGGTGCGATTGATGCGACTGAATGGGTAGGGCCATACAACGATTTGGCCTTCGGTTTGAATAAAGCTGCGGATTATTACTACTACTCTGGCTGGCATGAAGCGGGCACGGCACTGGAGTTTATGGTTAATAAAGACGCCTATGAAAGCCTGCCGAAAGATTTGCAGGCGATCATTGATGTTGCTACTCAGGCGGTAGATTTGGATATGCTGAATGAGTATACCGCGCGAAACAATGAAGCGTTGGATACGTTGGTAAAACGGGAAGGTGTAGACGTGCGTCCATTGCCTGAAGATGTGATGTCAGCGCTGAAGAAGGCAACTAAGGAAGTGTTAGCAGAGCAAGCTGCGGCAGATCCTGTGTTTGCCCGGGTGTATGAATCTTATAAAGCCTTTTACGACAGAGTGAAGGCGTACCATCAGATTTCTGAGTTAGAGTATTACCTGAATCGCCAGTAATGGTTCAAATAGAGGCGCTATTAAGCGCCTTTATTTTAAACAGCATTTACAGAACCAGATTTTTCCTTTTAATATCAAAGTGTCATCTGCTCAGAGTTGTTAATTAGGCAATGCTAATTACAATGGACTTTCTTACTACCAAAGGGAAACACACCATGGTTATAAAACCGAAAATCCGTGGGTTCATTTGTACCAATGCTCACCCGGTTGGCTGCGCAGCCAGCGTGAAAGAGCAAATCGATTATGTAAAACAGCAGGGTGACTTAGGCCAGGGGCCCAAGAACGTGCTGATTTTGGGGTGCTCAACTGGATATGGTTTAGCGTCTCGAATTGTGTCTGGCTTTGGTTATGGCGCTGCTACGTTGGGCGTTTGTTTTGAGAAAGAAGGCTCAGAAGGTAAAACCGGTACTGCAGGTTATTACAACACAGCAGCCTATCACGCAGAAGCAAAAGCGGCTGGTCTTTATGCAAAAACCTTAAATGGTGATGCGTTTTCAGATGAGATGAAAGATAAAGTCATTGCTGAAATTAAAGCTGATTTGGGCAAAATTGATCTGGTTATCTACAGCCTGGCATCACCTCGCCGGACTGACCCACGCAGTGGCGAAACGTACTCATCAACCTTAAAGCCTATCGGTGAGCCGATCACCACTAAAAACCTGAATACATCGAAACGCATCATTGATGAAGTCACGGTAGAAGCCGCGAATGAAGATGAAATCGCGAATACGGTTAAAGTGATGGGCGGAGAAGACTGGGAATGGTGGATTGATGCGCTTAAAGACGCGGATGTGCTGAGTGAAGGCTTTAAAACCACGGCTTATACCTATATCGGCAAAGAGCTGACCTGGCCAATTTACGGTCATGCAACTATCGGCAAAGCCAAAGAAGATCTGGACCGTGCAGTGCTGGCGATTCGTCAAAGCACCGAAGGTCTGAAGGGTGAAGCCTATGTGTCTTCATTAAATGCCGTCGTTACACAGGCCAGTTCAGCAATCCCAATTATGCCGCTATATATCTCGGGTCTGTTTAAAGTCATGAAAGGTGATGGCACCTATGAGGGCACCATTGCACAGATATTCAATCTGTTTACTGAAAACCTGTTTGGTGAAACGCCACGCTTTGATGCCGGTGGCCATTTATTCCAAAACTACAAAGAGCTGCAAGATGATGTTCAATCTCGCGTAAAAGCGATTTGGGATGCGGTAGATTCGGACACCATAGACGAATTGACCGATTACAAAGGCTATCATCAGGAATTTTTGAAACTGTTTGGATTTGATTTGGCCGGAGTGGACTACGAAGCAGATGTCGACCCTGTGGTGAGCTGGTAATCAGTTAACAGTGGAAAATATATAGTTGTCTAAAAAACCGTCTGATATGGCGGTTTTTTTCATTTCCTATGACAATTAATCAATAAATTTCACTGTTTGGTCGAAATTCTCACAAAAAAAGTAAGTTAACCACATTAACCGTGGAAGATTTGTTCGGGTTAATGCTAAAATTCCGAAGTTAGGTGGAAGCTAAAAATCCCCGCCTAGGTGTCAACCCAGGCAATTCCAAAACAACAATTTAACCTTTAGTTATACCCATCTCGAGTAAGCTTTTGACGCCCCCGGTCAAATTCGGCGCGAGAGTTTATTGGTGATGTGTATGGCTTTTAGAGTAGTGCAATAGCGTATGATAAAAATCAAGAAAGGCTTAGATCTCCCTATTGCGGGAGCGCCACAACAGCACATCCAGGATGGGCCCGCTGTCTCGCGGGTCGCAGTTTTGGGTGAAGAATATGTTGGCATGCGTCCAACTATGTATGTTCAAGTAGGCGATACAGTAAAAAAAGGTCAGGTTCTGTTTGAAGACAAAAAGAATCCTGGCGTTAAATTTACTGCACCTGCTGCTGGTAATGTGGTTGAAATTAACCGTGGTGCCAAACGGGTACTCCAATCTGTAGTGATTGCCGTTGAGGGTGACGAAGCTGAGACATTCAGCAGCTTCGACAGCGCACAACTGGCAGCTGCCAGCCGTGAACAGGTAGAAGACATCCTGGTCAATTCCGGCTTGTGGACTGCTTTGCGTACGCGTCCTTTCAGCAAAGTCCCTGCATTAGGAAGTGCTGCCGCCGCCATTTTCGTAAATGCCATGGATACCAATCCGCTGGCAGCTGACCCTGCGGTTATCATCGCAGATCGCAAAGCAGACTTCGAGTTCGGTTTAGCCGTATTGGCCAAACTGACAGAAGGCACTTTGTTCGTCAGTAAAGCAGCTGGTGCAGATATTCCTACCGGTGCCGCGAAAGTTGACGTCAACGAATTTGAAGGGCCTCACCCTGCAGGTTTGGTTGGTACACACATTCACTTCTTATCGCCTGTTGGCGCTGGCAAAACGGTTTGGCACATTGGTTACCAGGACGTGATTGCATTTGGTGCGTTGTTCAAAACAGGTCAGCTGGACAGTAACCGTGTTGTGGCCCTGGGTGGTCCTGCGGCGAAAAATCCACGTTTGGTGCGTACCCTGTTAGGTGCCGATACCAATGAACTGACCAAAGGCGAAGTTTCCGAGGGTGAAGTTCGTGTGATTTCTGGTTCCGTGTTACACGGTAGCCGAGCTCACGGCGTGCATGCCTTCATGGGTCGTTACCACACCCAATTGTCTCTGCTGATCGAAGGCCGTGAAAAAGAATTCTTAGGCTGGTTGTCTCCAGGTGCAAACAAGCACTCGGTAACTCGTGCTTATTTATCTCACCTGTCGCCTAAGCGTTTGTTTGCCATGACTACCTCTACGAACGGTTCTGATCGTTCAATGGTGCCAATTGGTAACTACGAGCGCGTGATGCCTCTGGACGTTCTGCCTACCCTGTTACTGCGTGACCTGATCTCTGGTGATACAGATTCTGCGCAGACCTTGGGTTGCTTAGAGTTAGACGAAGAAGATTTGGCGCTGTGTTCTTACGTTTGCCCAGGCAAATATGAGTACGGCTCGATTCTGCGTGACTGTCTGACCAAGATTGAGAAAGAGGGTTAATCAATGGGCTTAAAAGCGTATTTAGAAAAAATCGAACCGGCTTTTGAACCGGGCGGTAAATACGAAAAGTGGTACGCCCTGTATGAAGCAGTTGCGACCATTTTCTACACTCCTGGTAAAGTAACCAAAGCCGGTACCCATGTACGTGACAGCATCGATCTGAAGCGTATTATGATCATGGTATGGATGGCGACTTTCCCAGCTATGTTCTACGGCATGTACAATGTGGGTCATCAGGCACACAATGCTATACTGTCTGGCGCAGGTACATTACCTGATATGTGGCAGGCTGGCCTGTTTACTGCTCTCGGCGGTCAAATTGGCCTAGAAAGTACCGGTATGCTGGCCATGTTTGGCTACGGTGCCTGTTTCTTCCTGCCTATCTATGCAGTCACTTTCCTGGTAGGTGGCTTTTGGGAAGTGTTATTCGCGTCTATCCGTAAACATGAAGTTAACGAAGGTTTCTTTGTTACTTCTGTCCTGTTTGCACTGACGCTGCCAGCGACTATTCCTTTATGGCAAGTTGCCCTGGGTATCTCGTTCGGTGTGGTTATCGCTAAAGAAATCTTTGGTGGTACTGGCCGTAACTTCCTGAACCCTGCGCTGTCTGGCCGTGCTTTCCTGTATTTCGCTTACCCTGCGCAAATTTCTGGTGACTCAATCTGGACTGCCGTTGACGGTTTTTCTGGTGCGACGACACTGAGCCAGGCTGCTGCTGGTCAAATCTCTGACTGGAGCATGAATGCGGCTTGGTGGGATGCGTTCTACGGTAACATTCAAGGTTCTGTAGGTGAAGTATCTACTCTGGCCCTGTTGATCGGTGGTCTGTTCATCATGTACCTGCGTATCGCTTCATGGCGCATCGTGGCAGGTGTAGTTTTGGGTGCTGCAATTTTCAGTAGCCTGCTGAACATGATCGGTAGTGACACGAATGCGATGTTTGCTATGCCTTGGTACTGGCACATGGTAACCGGTGGTTTTGCTTTTGGTGCATTGTTTATGGCAACTGACCCTGTGTCTGCGTCATTCACCAACAAAGGTAAATTTGCCTACGGTTTATTAATCGGCTTTATGTGCGTGATGATCCGCGTACTGAACCCGGCATTCCCAGAAGGTATGATGCTGGCAATTCTGATTTCTAACCTGTTTGCACCGCTATTCGATTACTTCGTTGCTCAGAGCAATATCAAACGGAGGTTGGCACGTGTCCGCTAAAAAAGAAACGTTCGGAAAAACTATCGGTGTTGTTGTTGCCGTATGTTTAGTGTGTTCTATCGTCGTGTCAGGTGCTGCAGTAGGTCTGCGTACCCAACAGAAAGCGAATGCACAGCTAGATAAGCAAACTAACATTTTAGAAGCGGCCGGTTTGTTGAAAGCTGGTATGACAGCTAAAGACATTTCCAATGCTTATCAAGCGTCTGTAGAAGAAAAGTTTGTTGAGCTGGATACAGGTAGCTACGTGGCTAATCCTGAAGGTGAAGGCAAAGTGTATGACATGTACGCCGCTGCCCGTAAGCCTGAAACCAGCATCAAGCCTGTGCCTGATACTGCTGGTATCCTGCGTCGCATGAATGTAGCCAGTGTGTACATCGTAAAAGATGACGCTGGTCAGCCAAGCCGTATCGTATTGCCTATTAATGGTAGCGGCCTGTGGAACCTGATGTATGGTTTCCTGGCGGTTGATAACGACGGTAACACAGTGCGTGAGTTGGTGTACTACGATCAAGCTGAAACTCCGGGACTGGGTGGCGAAGTGCAGAACCCTGCATGGAAAGCCAAGTGGAACGGTAAGAAACTTTACAAAGATGGCGAAACTGCTATCCAAGTGAAAAAAGGCGCTAACTCAAGCAGCCCTTACGAAGTAGACGCCCTGTCAGGTGCTACCTTGACCAGTAAAGGTGTTCAACACACCCTGGATTATTGGTTAGGTGAGCACGGTTGGGGTCCTTACCTGAAAAAACAACCCTGGAAATCTTAAGAGGTCCGCATCATGGCTGATACAAAAGAAATGAAAAAGGTGTTGTTCGGTCCGGTACTGGACAACAACCCGATTGCGCTGCAAGTACTGGGTGTATGCTCGGCATTGGCAGTAACCACTAAGTTAGAAACGGCATTGGTAATGGCGCTGGCCCTGACCTCTGTAACCGCGTTCTCTAACCTGTTTATCTCGTTAATTCGTAACCAGATCCCATCAAGCGTACGTATCATCATTCAGATGACAGTAATCGCGTCTTTGGTAATCGTGGTTGACCAGGTGCTACGCGCATTTGCTTACGATGTGTCGAAACAGTTATCGGTGTTTGTTGGTTTGATCATTACAAACTGTATCGTAATGGGTCGTGCAGAAGCCTATGCGATGAAGAGTCCACCGGTAATGAGCTTCCTGGATGGTATTGGTAACGGCTTAGGCTACTCATGCGTACTGATCGTTATCGGTACAGTAAAAGAGCTATTCGGTTTCGGTACGATTTTGGGCTTCGAAATTCTGCCTCTGGTACAAAACGGTGGCTGGTATCAGGCTAACGGTTTGCTGATTCTTCCATTCAGCTCGTTCTTCCTGATCGGTGGCCTGATTTGGGCAATCCGTACCTTTAAGCCTGAACAAGTAGAGCCTAAGGAGTAATTCGTGGAACATTATTTAAGCTTATTCGTTCGTTCCATCTTCCTGGAGAACATGGCACTGTTCTACTTCCTGGGGATGTGTACATTCCTGGCGGTATCGAAAAAAGTAAAAACCGCAATGGGTCTGGGTGTTGCAGTTATCGTGGTATTAGCGATTTCTGTACCAGTAAACCAACTGGTTTATGCGAACATCCTGAAGCCTGGTGCACTGGCATGGGCTGGTTTCCCGGATTCAGACCTGACCTTCCTGAACTTCCTGACCTTCATCGGCGTTATCGCTGCGCTGGTTCAGATTCTGGAAATGTTGTTGGATAAGTTCTTCCCGGCTTTGTACAACGCACTGGGGATTTTCCTGCCGCTGATTACCGTAAACTGTGCCATCTTCGGTGGTGTAGCCTTCGCAATTCAGCGTGATTATACCTTCGCTGAGAGCTTCTTCTACGGTGCTGGTAGTGGTGCGGGTTGGGCATTGGCAATTACGCTGATGGCCGCGGTTCGTGAAAAACTGAAATATGCTGATATTCCTGACGGTCTGCGTGGCCTGGGTTCAGTATTTATGATTGCTGGCCTGATGGCGCTGGGTTTCCAGTCCTTCTCAGGCGTGTCAATCTAAGACCAGTAAGGAGTTAACTGAATGTTTGACATCTATCTTGGCGTAGGAATGTTTATCGCCATCGTACTGGCCTTGGTACTGATCATCATGTTTGCCAAGTCTAAGCTGGTTCCTACTGGTGAAGTGACTATTAGTATTAACGGTGATCCTGCGAAGGCCATCAAAGCACAGCCTGGTTCTAAACTGCTGGGTGCCTTGGCTAACTCAGGTATCTTCGTATCGTCTGCTTGTGGTGGCGGTGGCTCTTGTGGTCAGTGTCGTGTGCACATCAAAGCCGGTGGTGGTGAAATTCTGCCAACTGAGCTGGATCACATTAACAAGCGTGAAGCGAAAGAAGGCTGCCGTCTGTCTTGTCAGGTGTCTATTAAGCAAGACATGGACATCGAGCTGGAAGAGGAAATCTTTGGTATTAAGAAGTGGGATTGCGAAGTTATCTCTAACGATAATAAAGCGACCTTCATCAAAGAACTGAAGCTTAAGATTCCTAACGGTGAAAGCGTACCTTTCCGTGCCGGTGGTTACATCCAAATTGAAGCACCAGCCCACCATGTTAAGTATAAAGACTTTGATATTCCTGCAGAATATCGTGGTGACTGGGAGCGTTTTGGCTTCTTCAATATTGAGTCTAAAGTGGATGATGAAACCATCCGCGCATACTCAATGGCGAACTACCCAGAAGAAGAAGGGATTATTATGCTGAACGTGCGTATTGCTACGCCGCCACCTAATAACCTGAGCCTGCCTGCGGGTAAGATGTCTTCTTACATCTGGAGCCTGAAACCGGGTGATAAAGCGACTATCTCAGGTCCGTTTGGCGAATTCTTCGCGAAAGAGACTGAAGCTGAAATGGTCTTCATCGGTGGTGGTGCAGGTATGGCGCCAATGCGTTCACATATCTTCGACCAACTGCGTCGTCTGAAGTCTAAGCGTAAGATTTCTTTCTGGTATGGTGCCCGTTCACTGCGCGAAATGTTCTACGTAGAAGATTTCGATATGCTGGCTGCCGAGAATGAAAACTTCGATTGGCACGTGGCCTTGTCTGATGCTCAGCCAGAAGACAACTGGACGGGGTATACAGGTTTCATTCACAACGTATTGCTTGAGAACTACCTGAAAGACCACCCAGCACCAGAAGACTGTGAGTTCTACATGTGTGGTCCTCCTGTGATGAACGCTGCGGTTATCAACATGTTGAAAGACCTGGGCGTTGAAGATGAAAACATCCTGCTGGATGACTTCGGTGGTTAACCACGCATAATCATTTTAAAAAGGGGCCATCGGCCCCTTTTTCTATAAAGCGAGTATAGAAATGAATCAAATTGTAAGCCAAAGTCGCTTATGGCTGATGGCATTACTGATGGGTATGCTGATAGCCTGCTCACCATCGGCCCCGGAAGATGTTCATCTGAGTGGGCGGACAATGGGCACTACCTATAACGTTAAATACGTCAATGACACCCATAATGATCCCGAAGCGATTCAGACTAAAATCGACGCTTTGCTGGTGCATGTGAACAAATTGATGTCGACATATGACCCTACTTCTGAGTTATCGACATTTAACCAGTTCGAGGCCGATAGCTGGTTCGATCTGGATCCGGAAACCTTTAAGGTGATGGCCGAAGCAAAACGCATCGGAGCACTAACGGGTGGGGTACTGGATGTGACAGTGGGTCCTTTGGTTAATCTTTGGGGCTTTGGCCCGGACGCCCGTCCTGAGAAAGCGCCAGATGAAGCCACAATTGAAGCGACGCGAGAGCGCACTGGTCTGGATAAATTGCATTTACAAGCGCCGGCCAAAGCTCTAAAAGTACATGACAAACTCTATGTGGATTTGTCGACCATTGCCAAAGGCTATGGTGTGGATGCGGTAGCTGAATTGCTTGAAGCCGAAGGTCTGCACAATTACCTGGTCGAAATTGGTGGAGAGATGCGCGTTGCAGGCAATAAAGCCAGCGGTAGCCCATGGCGCATCGCCATTGAAAAACCGGTAAGCTTTGAACGTGCGGTGCAGGATGTGATCAGCATAGGTAATAACGCTGTTGCTACCTCTGGTGACTATCGTAATTACTTTGAAGAAGACGGCATCCGTTACTCTCATATTATCGATCCAATAACCGGTAAGCCTATTCAGAATAACGTAGTTTCTACCACAGTGATTCTGCCTTCCTGTATGACGGCGGATGGTATGGCGACGGCATTTATGGTGATGGGTAAAGAAAAGGCTCTGGCCCTGGCGGCTCAGGAGAATATGCCATTACTGCTGATTACGCGGGAAAATGGTGAGTTTAAAGAGTATACTAGTCCGGCTTTTGCACCTTACTTGCAGAAATAGTTTCAACCTGATTTAGCCCAAGGAAATATTGTGACGACTTTTATTCTCGCATTTGTCTTCTTCCTGGTAGTGGCAGCAGCCATGGCCGTTGGATATATGCTGCAACGCAAATCCATTTCCGGTAGCTGTGGTGGTTTAGGCGCCCTCGGGATTGATAAAGCCTGTGATTGTCCAGAACCCTGTGACCGCAGAAAAGCAAGGATGGAAAGGGAAGAAGCACGCGCCAAGAAACTGGAAGAATGGCGAAAAGAACAGATTCTATAATCACAAGATATTAAAAAAGGGCCGTAAGGCCCTTTTTTCATCATCACAGAAATGATTATTCCGCAGCGGTTTCTTCTACGGTTTCAATAAAGTCGACTTCGGTAGTGGCTAAATCGCTGCCCACAGTTGCTTCTTCTGTTTGAATAAAGCTAATGTCATCATCCGCTTCAGGATCAGCTTCTGCGTCACAGGTAAGTGCAAGAGTGTAGTCACCGCTGTTAACGTAGCCGATTTCATAAGCGTAGGTGTCAACGTTATCGAAATACACCGGAGCGCTGGTCACTGGTTCGATGGCCTCTGCACCGCCTTCATCTGCCAGGTCTTCAATAGCCAGTTCGGTGCCCTCATACAGATATACATAGCCTACAGGCGTGGTGATGTCTTCCGGCGCAACGCTACAACTGTTATTAATCAGTAACGTTTCAGATACTGTGCCGGCAATATGTCCTGCTTCTGTATTATCCACCAGACGAACGCCTCGAGGCTTAAGGATATAGCCTTCCTGTCCCACCGGATCTGTCATACCTTTACGTAGGTCAAACTCGAGAGTAAAGCTGAGGGTTTGATTAACAGTTGCTGTGAAACCATCTAATTTGAGTTCGTTAGAAGGTACACGTACAGGCACTTTATCGGCTTCACCGTCGCCATCTTCATCATCCGCAACACCATCGCCATCGAGGTCAACCAGGGCATATGAATATGGTGTCATTTCAAGACGAATTTGGGTGTACTCGCCAGCGCCAATCGTAATGTCTGATAACAGGCTCTCTGAATCTGAGCCTGATACAGCCAGTAAATCGATACCGCGGGTATTCGCCACAACGTTGCCGTCATCGTCAGTACACATATCATTGGCGTCTGCAGCACCCTCGGTATCACCGATTGTAAAGGTGGTATTCAGATCACTGTCATCACTGCGCAATTCGATATCGCTGAAACAGGCAACGACAGATAGAACGTTGTCCACTGGCGCATCACTGATGGCAAGTGAGAAGCTGGGTTGAATTTCACTCATGGTGTCGTCGTTATCATTATTACTGCCGGAACCGCAGCCTACTAACAACAGAGGAATAAGCGAACTCAATAGACAAATTTTGGTTTTCATTAGTAATAACTCCTACCTTGCTGCGTTGTAGATGAATGTTCTACAACGAGTTTTCAAAACTGTCTGGTCGTGTAAATGGCGTTTACAGTTGTGATCTTAGTGTTCACAACCTACGCCAGCAATTGTCGTCAATATACGACAGTGTGGATTGGGGTACTCAAGTGTACGCTTTTTAGTCATTAAACTCGGCTGTAGAGAGCTTTATTTACCCTAATCTAAAGGTGGTGATGAATTGACCTATTCAATTATCTGCATTATTTTATGACAGCGCTGTCATTTTTATTGTTCTTCAATCTAAGTAAAAAATAACAAGAACAAAAAAGTTTAAAAAAGCCAATACGGAAGAATGAGTTATAAAAGGAGTCGCCATATGCAGACACATTTAGTCTCCTCAAGGGTTGTTGCACTGGACATATTACGCGGGTTAACCATCGCCTTGATGATTTTGGTGAATACCCCCGGCTCCTGGTCTCATGTTTACGGGCCGTTGTTGCATGCAGAATGGAATGGGGTAACGCCCACGGATATGGTGTTCCCGTTGTTCCTCTTCATTGTCGGCGCAGCTATGTTTTATTCGCTTTCTGATGCCCGCAGCACCGGCCAGATTCCCTGGAGACGCTTATTACAACGTTCAGGAATGTTGTTTCTGATTGGCCTTTTACTGAACCTATATCCATTTCAAACAGATCCTTCTCACTGGCGCCTTATGGGCGTGTTACAGCGAATAGCAGTGTGCTATTTGTTGGCAGCAATATTGATTATTCGCTTGCGGCCTTTGTATTTAGTGCGGTTATGCGGCGCTATTTTGCTGTGTTATTGGGGAGTGTTGGAAATTGGTAGTCACGACCCTTACGGTTTGCAGGCGAATTTGGTACGTCAGCTTGATCTCGTGTTGTGGGGACCGAACCATCTATGGCAGGGCAAAGGGATTCCCTTTGATCCAGAAGGCCTGCTGAGTACACTCCCTGCACTAGTCACTTTATTGATTGGATATCTCACCTGTTGTGGATTGGCGAAGCAAGCTTCAGCATTCGCACAAATTAACTGGTTGCTCAAGGTATCCTTGCCCCTGTTAGCTGTGTCATGGGGGTGGCGGGTGTTACAGCCATTCAACAAAAGTTTGTGGACAGGTTCTTATGTGCTGTTTACAGGCGCAATTGCGATGTTGCTGCTGATGGCAATCATCTGGTTGTGGGAGGACAGGCAGATACGTGTTGGTCTTAATGCGTTGCGGATTTATGGAAGTAACCCACTGGTTGGGTATGTGGGGTCGCAGGTGGTTGCGTTGGTACTTACTTTCAATATAACAGCTAATTTAAATGGTGTTGTAATGAATGGTTATGAGTTTGGTTATAGCATTATGGCGCAATATCTACATCCAAAAGATGCTTCTCTGCTATTTGCGTTCGGTGTGGTTATGCTGTTTTATCTCGTGGCCTGGTGTATGTACCAAAAGCGTTGGTTTGTGAAACTCTGACAGGAACATCGAGACACTTGCACTGAAGATAAATTTTGGCATAATGCTGTATAAGTTTACAGTGTTTTGTCGGCCATGCGCAAAATCATTCATATCGATATGGATTGCTTCTATGCTGCAGTAGAAATGCGGGACAATCCTCAGTATGTAAATGTGCCGTTGGCCATAGGCGGGAGTCGTGAGCGTCGGGGTGTGATTTCTACCTGTAATTATCCTGCGCGTAAGTTCGGCGTGCGCTCTGCGATGGCGACGGCAACGGCCCTGCGTTTATGCCCAAATTTGGTGTTGGTACCCGGGCGTATGGACGTTTATCAGCAGGTTTCGGCGCAAATTCGCCAAATATTTGCCCGGTATACTGACAAAATTGAACCCCTCTCGCTGGACGAAGCGTATCTGGATGTTACCGAATCCGATGCCTGTCAAGGCAGTGCTACCCTGATTGCCGAGAAGATTCGTCAGGATATCCTGAGTGAAACCGGGCTAACCGCTTCGGCCGGGGTGGCTCCTTGCAAGTTTGTGGCGAAAATCGCCAGTGATGAAAATAAGCCCAATGGCATTTGTGTTGTGACCCCCGCGCAACTGGACGCGTTTGTCAGGCGTCAGCCGTTGGAAAAAATTCCCGGTGTAGGTAAGGCGACCTTGGTACGTTTACATGAACAGCAACTGTTTACCTGTGCCGATGTCCGGCGTTCAAGCCAGGCCACCCTGATAGAGTTATTGGGCAAATTTGGTTTTGCGTTATGGCAACGCAGCCATGGAATTGATGAGCGGGCACTGACTTTATCGCGCCAACGCAAATCTATTGGCGTAGAGCGGACGTTTGCGGAGGATATCTATACCCCTGAGCAGTGTTTGGAGGTCGTCGCACGTTTACAGCCCACGCTAAAACGCCGGATGCAGCAGGCGGATTGCCAGCGAGTGGCCAGTCAGGGACTTAAACTGAAATTCGCTGATTTTGTGCAAACCACCGTGGAGCACAAAGTCAGTGAATTTACGCCGGCCTTTTTTCAGCAGTTATTGGCCGAGGGACTGGCTCGTCAGCAAGGCAGGGGGATTCGATTAATTGGCCTAACGGTAGGTTTGCCAACAAACACTGACATTTCACAAATGAGCTTCTGCTTTGAACCTCTTGAGTCTGAGGCTGGCAGTCACGACAATAGTGTCACCTATAATTAAACGAAGAAGCTTATGGCCTTTCCTCGTCCTTTGGCAGTGACAGATATCCATGCTGCCTTTACCGACCCCAAATGGGACGGTGTGATTTACCTTAATGACCAGTCTATTCAAAGCCAGTATTCCCTGATTCAGGACGCACTTTCGGCTCAACAGGCACTGGATGCCAGAATTGGGCACGCTGTGTTACTGGTTGCCGCTCCAGGCTTGCCTGGCGGTCGTTTAGTTCATGCGCCTACCGGTCTGCTAGAGCGCGACTATGACGATGTACGTCGGGTGTATGATGTTGCCCAGCAAGCTATGAAACTGGCCCAGCAGGCAGGTATCCGTAATCCATTACTGCTGACCAATCTCAGTATCACAGACAGTGCTTATCAGCATGCCGCAGAGGTTGCTTATCTGGGGGCCTGTCAGGCGTTGTGGCAGCCGTTGGAAGCCCGCGAAGCGTTGGGCGAAGATGCCATTGAGGATGTTGTTAGCATTGGATTGCCAGAACTTGACCAAGGGTCAGTCGACTGGCTGGCAGCCGCCGAAAGTGGACGTCGGGTAGCAAGGGATCTTTGTGGTACTGAGCCAGAGCGTATGGCTCCACCTAAATTTGCTGAATATTGTGAGCAGGCATTTGCCAATAGCCCAGTTAAAGTCGAAGTTATCAGCGACGACCAGCAATTGCGTCAGGATTATCCGCTGTTACACGCAGTTGCACGAGCGTCAGTGGAAGTTGAACGTCATCGGGCGCGCGTGATCCGTTTACGTTATACCGGCGCTGGCGAGATTAAAAAGCGTTTGTATTTTGCCGGTAAGGGTATCACTTTCGACACCGGTGGTGCTGATTTGAAAGTGGGCGGTCATATGGCGGGTATGAGCCGTGATAAAGGTGGCGCTGCGGCGGTAGCAGGGTTTATGAAAACTCTGGCTGAATTGGCGCCAGCGGGTATCGAGGTAGTGGCGGAATTAGGTGCTGTGCGTAACAGCATAGGTGCCGAAGCATTTGTGCCAGACGAAATCATTCGTGCCCATTGTGGTAAACGCGTGCGTATCGGTAATACAGATGCGGAAGGCCGTTTAGTGCTCGCGGACATGCTCTCTCATTTGCGTGAAGAAGCCTGCCAGTATGACAATGCGGAGCTATTCACTGTCGCCACGTTAACCGGACATGCCGCTATTGCTCTTGGTCCGTATACTGCGCTGGTCGAAAATGGTCCGGCGCGTAGGGCTGGCGTTGGCGCAGCGCTTGCCGATGTTGCTGAACGCTGGGCGGATCCTGCCGAAGTGTCTTTGTCACGTCGCGAAGATTTCGATTTTATCCGTTCACGGACCCTAGCAGATGATGTGATTTCGTCTAACAATGCACCGTCGGTGGCGACCAAGCGTGGCCACCAGTTTCCTATGGCATTTTTGACCGTCGCATCAGGTTTGGATATGCATGGCAATAATGCTGAAAAGCCACTTGCGTATACACACGTGGATATCGCCGGAAGTGGTGTCGAGGCGGGAGACTGGCAGCATGGTAAACCAACTGCAGCGCCAGTACTTGCCTTCGCCAGCCGCTATTTACGTAATCAGGACTAATGCATGCAAACACTTAAGCCAGGTAAATACCGCCATTACAAAGGGAATGATTATCAGGTGATTGGTGTGGCTCGTCACTCTGAGGATGAATCGGAGCTGGTTGTTTATCGCCCGCTATATGGAGACGGTGGACTGTGGGTGCGGCCTTTATCTATGTTTATCGAAAGTGTTGAGATAGACGGAGTGAGTGTTCCTCGTTTCGCCTTCGTCGCAGACGAGTAAAAGAAAAGGGCGCGCAGCGCCCTTTTTGTTTAGGTGAAAAGGCATTTAAAACTGCAGGGTCAATGTGGCCTTATATACCTGTCCGAGAGTGTCATAGTTACTGGGGAAGGTATTGCCAGAGTTTGAACTGGTATCACCTGCCTCATTACCGACAACGGGGGGATCTTTATCGAGCATATTATCGACTCCGAGACTGAGCGAAACATGTTCGTTGTAGGTATAGCTGGCATACAGGTCGAAATAATTGTATCCCCCAATCTGACGGAAAGGCGCGTAGACGCCGTCACGCTCACCGGGTTCAATCTCAACACCATCTATGTGTCGCCATTGCAGTGACACGGTGAAATCCATGTAATTCCAGGTGCTGCGTTGTACCCAGCGCAGGTCTGATAGTGGGTCGCAGCTGGTGCCATAATATCCTTTACAATCAATGGGATCAGCGAAGTCAGAGCTTTGAGATTCCTGAGTCAGATATTTATTGATGTTACCTGAGAAGGTTAAATCTCCCCATTCTCCAATATCAAAACCAAAGCGAAAGGCAATTTCGATGCCTTCTGCCTCCTGATAGTTGAGGTTGGTGGTGTAGCGCTCAATCCCTGCTCCTGATATGGTCAAATCACCTCCGATACGAGTGATTTTGGCGCATTCAGATTCCAGCCCATATACGTAACAGGCATCCAGTATTTCCTGTGCAGAGTATTCGCCAATCACATCTTTAATATCGATGTCGTAGTAATCGATAGAAATCATAAAGTTATTGAAGGACGAAAAGGTTGGTGTCCAAACAATGCCTGCGGTGAGTGTATCGGCCTCTTCTGCGCCAGGCAGGTTATCCGGGTCACTGCCGTCAAAGGTATTCACCTGACCAGAAATAACATCCTGAACGGCACCGACCTGCGCGGCGGTCATCCCGGTGGAAATACACAGGGCTTCCAGGGTTGCATCTATATTGGCGGCATTCGCCACGGAACATGGATCCTGCTTGGCATTGTCTAACCCTGTTACGACTGGTGATGCCAGTTCTCCCACGTTTGGTGCACGGGTAGCCTGCTGTTGCATTACGCGGACTAAAATGTCGTCGACCGGCCGCCAGTTTAAGCCAATTTTCCAGGTATCGTTGGAGCCAACAGTATCATAGTCAGCGTAACGATAGCCGAATTCCATGTCCAAATTTTCAGCGCCTGTCCAGCCGTAGATTAAGGGCAGGTAGCCTTCAAGGAACAGTTCATCCACCTTATAGCCGCCAGAGATGGGGAGCAAGTTACCACCTGCGCCGCCCTGACAGGAAGATGGTGAAAGCTTCAAGCATTCGTCCGGTGACAGCGACCCATTCTCACGGCGTGTTTCTGCACCAAAGCTCATAGAGAGAGGCGTTCCAGCGCTGGGCAATTCGATGAATTCTATCGGGCCATTTACGCTGATACCGGCAATGGTCTGATCATATTTCTGTTGCTGCAGGGCAATGGCGGTAGCATAGGCTGCCATTTCTTCTGTTATCGTGCCATATCCGCCAAATAGGTTAATGGGCACACAGTTATCGTCGCCATTGGCACAGGTGACGCCGTCTGTTGTATCCAGCGCATACTGGATATTGGTCAGATTGGTATAGCCATCCCGAACGGTGGTACGGTTGGACTCACCATAACTAAAGTACGCATCAAACTCCCAGTCTCCATAAAGCACGCCTCGTAGGCCTACCATCATCTGAAACTGGTCGCTGTCCCAGCTTTCGGTTCTGGCACCCAATTCTACTGTGCGTCGACGTAATTGAACCGTGAGGTAGTCGGCACTATCAACCACGCCATTGCCATTGACGTCATTCCAGTTTGAACTGTCGAGTAGTCCACTTCCCAACGCGGTGGTTGCCGCACTTATCATAAAGGCTCTGGCATCATCACCAATTAACGGGTTTGCCAGGGGTAAGTCAAAACTCTGGCCAAAGGTGCCGGATGGCGCTACTTGCTGTACTACTGTGGTATTGGTGTAATTGAAAGTGGCGTAGGCTTCCAGATCGTCATTTATCGCGTAGTTAGCGATAGCGGTTGCTGCGTAACGTTCGGAAGGTGTTTGGTAATAGTTGTAAGGGTTGAAGTTAAACTCGCTACATTCTGTACCTATACTGCCATCTTCCCGGAACTGGCCTGACGCAGCTGCGCCACCTCCGACAATGGCAAAGCGGGTGGGGATTGCGGTTGTCGATCCGCCGCCAATGGCAACCGAGCCAGGACCGCCACAACCATCTGGCGCAGCGACAGGGTCTTCACCTGCCAGATATTCTGCGTAGTTTGTGCCATCTGCCGTATCGATACCTAACAGGCCAAGGGGGCGCTGTCCCATTAACACCGGATCTCGTTTCATCCAAGACATGGACAAGGCCACATTGCCTCGGTCGTCATCCAGGTTTGAGCCGATGGTCAGTGACATGTTATCGATATCGCCATCGCTCTCACCCGTTTCCGAGTGGCTGGCTTCTAGCTTAACGCCCTGAAAATCCTTCTTCATGATCACGTTCACTGCCCCGGCTATCGCATCTGACCCGTAAACCGCTGACGCGCCGCCGGTGACGACATCAATACGCTCAACCAGCGCAGTGGGGATGGTGGCAGTGTCAACCTGGCCATCGAAGTTGAATGGCACCATACGCTTGCCATCCATTAATACCAGATTACGCTGGGGCCCAAGGCCTCGCAGGTTAACGGTGGCCGCACCAGCGGTATCGTTATTCACGTTGCCGCCGTCACCGGGGATCGTGCCTGGCAGAGTACGCAGAATTTTTTCTACTTCTGGTTCCTGTAGAAACGAGATTTCAGCTTCGCCCATGGAAAAAATTGGACTGGCTGATACGGCTCCCGGAGAGCGAATGCGGCTACCCGTGATAGAAACCACTTCAACATCTTCTTTTTTTGCTTCGGTGTCCTGAGCAAACAGTTGCGGAGAAGTGACCAGAAAAGACGAGGTAGTGCCGAGCAATATGCTCATTCGCACGGCACGAGTGACGTTAGGATACTTAGACATGCAGATCTCCTGTGTCCCAAAAATTAGTCGCGTTTTTATATTTTTCGCAGTGTGCGGGGCACTTAGTACCCCAATCCAAGCTTTGCCCAAGGAAACCAAGGCACCAGTGCCCAGACGCAGGAAGCTTTGAAAAAGTGACGAGCAGAGTGATCGGAGGGATGGACGGGAACTGGCTATATAGCGAATGCCTTTAAAACCTTATCGCTTAATTACGAATACTGATTAAAACCGTAAAAAAGTTTACAAAATGTGACGGGGGATAGCGTTATTTGTGGATGCCAACTAAGTTGTGTTATCAGCGTGATGTAATTAACAAAACAGCCAGCCGTGGTGCTGTGGAGGCCAGGTGAAGGTTTTAGTAGTAGACGATGAAAAGGTAGCCCGGGAAAGTCTGGTGGTTCTTCTGCAAGAGCACTTCCCACAGTGTGAGCCCTTACAGGCTGCCACGGCAACAGAGGCTCTCACCGCGATGATTAAGGCATCGCCAGCTTTTGTCTTTCTTGATATTCAATTACCGGATATGACGGGTATGGAACTGGCTAAGTTGTTGCCTGAACATGTTCCGATTGTCTTTGTCACCGCTTTTGAACAGCATGCGATTGATGCGTTTGGGGTGAATGCGATTGATTACCTGCTCAAACCACTGGATAGCGCACGTTTTTTAGGTGCGATGCAAAAGACCCTGCGCTATTTGCAGGGGGGGCTCAGAAACGCAATGGTTCCCGTTGACGCAGCATCCATTCCCTATAGTAGCCGCCTGGTGATTAAAGACCCTGGTCGAATCCGGTTAGTGGATATAAGCCAGATTTTGTATATTACCGGAGCCGGTAATTATGCAGAACTGCATCTGGATAACGGGCATCGCATGTTACATCGTGAAACCCTGAATAGCCTTGAGACACATTTGGATCCCGGGGTGTTTACGCGGATCCATCGCAGTGCCCTGGTGCGTCGTGATGCGGTAGTTGAATTACGCCCAAAAGACAAAGGTGATTACAGCGTTATCTTGCATTCAGGCGACACGCTGACCTTGTCTCGCAGCAACCGTGACAAGCTCGAAGCGTTGCTTGGGTCTTAATGGACGCTAAGAGGATGCAAAAACGACGCTCCTGGTTATTACTGTACTTTCGATACTTACCTTCATTGCCCCTGTGGTTGTTTAATCTGCTGTTCTGGCTGGTACTGAATTCTGTTGCTGCTGATAACACACACAGGCTACGTCTGAGCTATGGTAAGCCGTCTGACTGGCTGGACACCTGGTTGGACTATCTACCCTGGTGGGGGAATTGGGCGCTCTTTGGTCCGCTGATTATTGCTGCTGTGCGGGTGCTGGATAGCCTGAGTTTGCGCTGGTGGTGGTTTGTTCTCGCGAATCTGTTTCTGATGATGGGCTTTTTGTGTGCTTACTGGATGCTAACGCTGGTCGAACTGGTTTTTATCGAAGGGCATGGGAGCTTTAATGTCGAGCTTTGGCGGGAGCATTTAGGCAAAGTATTGTTGAGTCCAATGCATATTGATGCGCTGGTTTATCTGGGCATTACCATGCTGGGGTATTCGATTGGCTATGCCCGGCGGGCCCGACGAGAAGCGATCAATAATCACAGGTTAAAAAGCCAGTTGTTGCAGGTGCAGCTTGAATCGCTGAAGTCGCAACTTAGCCCACATTTTTTATTCAATACACTGAACACGGTTGCAGGGTTAGTTCGTCTGAAACGCGGAGAGCAGGCTATTACTGCCTTGAGTGAGCTTAGTCATATGTTTCGCAAGGTTCTTGAGCATCGGCATCACATGACAATTCCACTCAAAGAAGAACTCGCGTTTATTGACAGTTATATCACTATTCAAAAGATGCGCTTTGAACAAAAGTTGGCGTTTTCATTGATACTGGAAGACGGATATTTGCATTTTCCGGTGCCGTTTATGTTGCTGCATACGCTGGTGGAAAATGCGGTGCAACATGGTTCGCAACAGCAACGGGACCATAATCCAATTCAACTGGAAATTGGTGGGAAGCAGGATCAGCTCAGTATTCGCCTGACGAATACTGTGTGTGATAAGGGAGTCAATAAAGGCTTTGGAATTGGCACAGAAAACTGTCGTAAGACGCTGCGTTATTTGTATGGTAAGGCATTTGTATTTAGGCGTAAGCATCTCAACAACGATTTATATGAAACTTATCTGCTGATACCTAAATATCTGCGCACAGATTCTTCAGCTCAAGCGTCCAGAAATGATAGCGAGGCTATTCAGCTACCTCATTTGCAACAGGAGTTGGAACAGGTCAGGGCAAATAACAGCTGGGGTTAGCGGGTCGGACACGCCATCATAAGGTCAACCAGGTTCACCAGTTGTTTTTGCCGTAAAAGTATCTTGCCTTCAGCATCAAGCGTCAGGCCTTGTTGTTCTTGCCAGGGGATATCATATTCTTGCCTTAACATACGTACCTGTCGACCACTCACCGGAATATGAGGGGCCTGATCCAGCATCTGGCGTAAATCAATCAGGGCGATGCTCTGGCTAATAATGTGTCGGCGTAGCTGACCTATCTGACGCTGCATGGACTGATATCCATGACCATCTAAATCATACAGAATGACACAGCGGTAATTATTCGTTTCAAGAGGCTTTGCTGAAACACAACTGGCAACAACAATCAGCGTCAGCCAAAGTAAGTGGCGCAAATGGGTATTCCTTCCCTGGTTTTTATTGGTTCTTACAGGCTCGGCAGTTTGGTTAAGGTGTCCTGGTCCCACAAGGTGCGCATCTTTGACGCATCAATATTGCCACCACTGAGGATGACTAATACCCGCTGTTTGCGAGGTTGGTCACGTAGCCATTCTACAACGCCTTCCATCGTCATTGCACTGGTAGGCTCCACATGTAGTTTAAGCAAATGCTGTAACCACTGTGTCCAGTATAAAATACGAGCTTCTGAGACTTCATACAAGCCATCTAATTGTTGCAGGAATGGAAAGGTGAGATCGCCTACACAGGGGGTTGCCGCACCATCAGCCAACGTATTGGGGGGGCTGGTTAACGTTTGAATGCTGCCTTTGCGCAGAGACTCAGCAGCATCGTTGGCGGCCAGCGGTTCACAGGCAAACATTTTTGCGTTTGGCTGCATTGCACGAGTGCTAATCAGCGTCCCTGAGGTAAGTCCGCCACCACCACAAGGGGAAAATACGGCATCCACATCATCCAGTTCTGATAGTGCCTCAAAACAGGCGGTACCCTGGCCAGCAATGATTTGTTCATGATTATAAGGTGGGATCCAAACGGTATCCGCCTCGGCGGCAGCTTGTTGGACCGCTTTGTCAGCCTCTAATCGGGTAGGGTATTTCAGTACTTTCGCACCATATGATTCTGTCGCAGCGGCTTTTACCGGAGAAATATTTTCAGCACAATAGATACTGGCCTGGCAGCCGAATAGCGCGGCTGCGTGAGCGACCGCCTGGGCATGATTACCTGAGCTATTGGCAACGACCTGCGTTGGCAGTGCGTTTTGTTGTTGCAGCCATGTCAGGACACTCAGGGCGCCCCTAAATTTGAACGCGCCGGTTTTTTGCAGACATTCGGCCTTGAAATAGATTTCGTGTCCAAGCCATTGGTTTAATAACCGTGATGACACAATTGGCGTAGGGTTAAGCCATGGCTTGATGCGCCCATGACTTTGCAAAATGGCATTGAAATCCAAAGTTATTCTCCCTGTTAGAGTGCCACCTTAGCATGCTTTATCTTGGCCGAGCCAGTGGCATAGGCGAGATTAAAAAAGGGAGCCTGAGCTCCCTTTGCTAAGATGAGGTTACTTCATTCCGAAGTGCTTATCGAAGAAATTGGTGATGGTATGGTACAGGTGAATACCGGTATTTTTACCACGAATACCATGCTTCTTGCCTGGATAATCCATTACTTCAAACGGGATCGCCATATCCTGCAAATGCTTATACAACTTGGTACTGTGTGAATAGAGTACGTTGTCATCGGCCATGCCGTGGTAAATCAGCAGGTCGCCTTTCAGATCTTTGGCATAAGGGAAGACCGACGAGGCTTCATAGGCCTGAGGTACCTCGTTAGGGTTGCCCATATAACGTTCGGTGTAGTGGGTATCGTATAGGGCCCAGTCGGTTACTGGCGCGCCAGACACGCCAGCCGCAAAGTAGTCTCCGCCTTTAAACATTGACATCAGTGTCATATATCCGCCGTAGCTATGGCCATGCACGCCAATGCGACTTGCATCAACATAATCTAAGGTTCGTAGGAATTTCACCCCATCAATTTGGTCAGATACTTCGATGCTGCCCATCTTTTGATAAATGGCATCTTCGAAGGCTTTGCCCCGATAATTTGAACCACGGTTATCAATACTGAAAACGACATAGCCTTTGCTGGCCCAGTATTCAAATAACAAACCACGGTTTCCACCCCAGCTGTTAGTGACGACCTGTGCGTGTGGGCCGCCGTATAAATAAACGATGGCAGGATGTTTACCTTCCAGTTTTTTAGGTGTGTACAGGCGGTAATACAAGGTTTCACCATCATCGGCTTTCAGGGTACCGAAGGTGGGTTTTACCCACTGATCCTGATAGGACGCCAGGGGATGTTGGTCATCAATGGCGTTTTGTTCCAGCCATGTTTGCTGTTCGCCATCAGCCTTATGCAGGCTGACCTGCCAAGGGGTGTTGGCAGTAGAGAACTTATCGATATAGACAGAGGCATCGTCGCTAAAGTTGATTGAGTGGAACCCGCTGCGCTGACTGATTCGTTCAATCTGACCACCTTTAAGACTGACTGCATAAAGGTGTTGTTCTAATGGTGTGTCTTTACGGCCGGTAAAGTAAATCTTACCCTGCGCCTCATCGATGCTTTCCACATCATTAACCACCCATTTGCCCGAGGTTAGCTGACGCACCAGGCTACCGTCATTATTGTAGAGGTACAGGTGTTTAAAGCCATCACGCTCAGAAGCCCAGATAAACTGTTTGCTGTTTTTCAAAAAGCGCAAATCTTTATGCAGGTTTACCCAGGTATTGCTAGTTTCGGTCAGCAGGGTTTTCTGGGTTTTGGTATTGCTATCGTAAGCCTGTAGCTTCAGGGTTTTCTGATCGCGGGTCTGCCACTGGTAGCTTAGGGTTTGGCTGTCCTGCATCCACTTTACGCGGGGCAGGTAAATGTCTTTATCTTCACCTAAGTCCACCCAGTCGGTAGTGCCGCTGCTTAGGTCTTGCACTGCCAGGCTAATGTTGACGTTGGGGGTGCCTGCCATTGGGTAACGCTGGGTGATCATCTTGATCGAGTCAGCATAAATTTCGCTACGGGTGATTTCTTTCACTGGACTTTCGTCGACTTTGGTAAATGCAATTTTCGACTCGTCGGGTGACCACCAGTAGCCTGTCATGCGACCCATTTCTTCCTGGGCAACAAATTCAGCCATACCGAATTTAAGGTTGTCACCACCCTCAGTGGTGATGGCTTTTTCCTCACCCGTGTGAACATTCTTGATATATACGTTTTGGTCACGAACGTAGGAAATGAAATTGCCTTTAGGCGATAATTTTATGTCGGTTTCAAACTCTGGCGTATCAAGTAAACGCTTAGCTTGTTTGTCGCCCAGGCGATAATAGTAAGCATCACCGGCAATAGGAAACAGCAGAGCTTTACCGTCTTGCGACCACTGGTAGTCCATGATGCCGCTGCCGTGTACACGCATACGCTCACGACGGGCTTTTTCTTCGTCGGATAACTCTTCCGGGCCCGCATGCAAATCATCAGAATTGAACAGCATCTGGGTTTGATGACTGGCAATATCGTATTCCCACAGGTCATAACGTTCGTAATCCGTGTCTTTACCTTTTAGGAACGTTACGCGTTTGCCGTCTGGCGAAACCTGCAGGTTAATGGGGGCCGAACCATCTAACGATGGTGACTGAAAAATACGTTCTATGGTCAAGTTTTCAGCACTGGCAGGCATAGCGAGTGCTCCTGATACTGCCAATACACAGGTGAGTGTTTTCATTCTTTGTTACTATCCTGAGTTGTGTTTGTTTTCTTATCATTTTCACCCTGGCCAGACATATTGCTTTGGTTGTTTAACTGACTTTAGCAGTTTGTTTTCCCTGAAATTACCAAAATCTGACCAGCCCATTGTAATCGGCGATGCTAACGAGGTAAAACTTGTAGCCAGATTGTCGGGACAAAATGGCGGTAATTTAGGGCAGGTTGGAAAGCTAAACTTACGCAGTATGTAAACCGATGGAGAAATGAGGCAGTTGATGACAAAAAGGTCAGGATTCCAGTTTAAGCAATTTCAAATCTTTCATGATCGCTGTGCAATGAAAGTCGGCACAGACAGCATTATGTTAGGTAGCTGGGCGCATCCGGAAGGCGCCGGGCGGATCCTCGATATTGGTACCGGCAGTGGTTTACTGGCCATTATGCAGGCGCAAAAGTCTTCTGCTGATACCCGGATTGTCGGAATTGATCTTGATGATGCGGCCGTTGAGCAAGCAATGGAAAATGCAGCCTTATCCCCTTGGGCCGCGCAAATAGAGATTCAGCACACCAGTCTACAGGCCTTTAGATCTGATGATAATTTCGATGTCGTTATTTCCAATCCTCCATATTATTCAGTTAACGCAAAGGCGATAAAGGAGGCTGCTATTAATCAGCAGCGTCAGCAGGCCAGACTGACGGGTTCTTTGGACTTAGAGGATTTAGTTAAAAATGCCTTAAGGTTGCTCAGTGATAAAGGTCGTATCTTTTTGGTGTTGCCTGTAGAGCAGCACCAAAACCTTAGAATGCTCGTCAGGGAGTATGGGCTGCATATCAATCGTCAACTGATGGTAAAAGCCAGACCCGACAGTGAAGTGATACGGGGACTTTTTTGCTTGTCTGCTGAGGCTGGGCAGGCACCGCTAGAAACACTCACTATCTATGCCAGACAAACTGAATACTCTGATGCATATAAATTGCTTTGTCGGGATTACTATTTGAATTTTTGATGTGTGAATGAGCAGGTCATCGGACTGCAATATGACAACTTTATTGCTATATTGAATTTAAGAGCCAGCTGTATCCGACTCTGATGGTGATGCTAGGTCGCCATCTTCCGCCCTGGTTTTCATGGATATGGTATGTCAAGTGAACGTTAATTATTTCCATAGACCGGATGAACACACACTCTTTGTGAAAAGGATATCTCAATGAGTCAGTTGGATCTTCCTGATGCAATTTCGACTTTGGTCAATCGACTCAACGTCGTGCGACTTTCCTGGCAGGGGATCAGTATTTATCTTCCGCAATTTGCCGTGTATGCCACGATTGAATCCCCTGTGTTTGACGAGTACATCTATCGTAATGGTCGCCGCCTTGGTTTAATGAAATTAGGTCGTTATCGCGTACCTGTCATGGATCCCATGCGCTGTGATATCCGAGAACATGTACGTTATGTGGTGATAGTGAGTCATTGTAAGGACAATCGTTTCGGATTGTTTGGGTATACCGCCGACAGTATTCAAAAGAACATGTATCTGCCTCTGGAACATGCCTCAATTAATAAGTTGGTAAAAGACTTTGTATAGTTACTAATGACGAAGAAATGCATTAAAAAAGCGGCTAGAGCCGCTTTTTTAATTTAATTCACTGTCTAACCAGTACTTGGTGCCTTTCACGGTTGCCTGGAGGGCGAGGCCGCTTTCGGTGAGCTGGTAAATTGTAATGTCATCTACCGTTACTTCTCCTGCGACTGCAGCGCCTTTATCACCAGCTTTCGCTGCTGCATCAGCCTGCGCGCCAAAGGCCCAGCCGTGCTCGACGAATCGGCTTAGTGTGTCACGGTTATGAAACACAAACACGGCCCGAAAATCTTTGATCCCCGCGCCCAGACCAAGCCCAATTTCTGCCATACGCATGTAATGCTTTGCGCCTGTCGTATTGTCTATCACCACGCCGTAACCGCCACCAAAGCTGGCTAAAATCACATTCACATTGGCGTTATCAAATACGGCATAGCCTGCCGCGTTCGTGACTTGTGATTTAACACTGGGTTTGAGCTGAAAGAGCTGACTAAGCACCTGTTCTTTCATCGACAGGATGCTTTGCTGTTTTTCGGTGCGGGTTGAACCGCCTAAGTTAGCGCATGACGCTAATGTCAGGCTAAGTAAAATTGCTGCGCAAATGCGCATGTTGATGCCCATGATTACATACTCCTTTCGATGGCGCCGGAAACGAAAAATCCTGATTACTCAATCCGGGTGCCTGTCTAAGTTAGTTGTTTGAAAGAAGAACGCAAGACTTAGGCCAGATTAAATTGTACAGAGATGTAACCGAAAGAAGAAAAAGCAGAGAGGGAGAGAGTTAACTGCCCTAATGATAAGGGCAGTTAGAATAGATACTTATTTAGAGACCAGAACAGAAACGTTTTTAATGCCCGCTTCTTTAACCTGGTTCATAACTTCAACCACTAAACCGTGTTTAGTTTTTGAACCTGCCTGAATTGCTGCACTTTCGGTGTTAGTTTCAGCCAGGAAGCTCTGTACGTTTGCAACCACGCGACGAATATCAACTTCGCGGCCATTCATCACGATGACGCCGTTATCATCAATACGAATTGCTAAGGATTTAGACTGTGTTTTGTTAGGCGCGTTGTTTTCCTTAGGACGGTTAACTTCGATGCCTTTTTCCTTAACAAACGAGGTGGTTACAATGAAGAAGATTAACATGATGAATACGATGTCAAGCATCGGCGTCATGTCGATAGCGGCCTCATCATCATCAAACTTATGCTTTCTTTTCATTGGGCATATTACCTTTTGTTTTTGTTACTCTGGAACGGAAATGCAAGCCATATATCATCCTACGCTTTTGAGGATGCATCAAGCCTAAAGGCGACAGCTTCTCCTAAACGGCGGAAATAGTCCAGAATTTCTTTTGCTAAACTCGTACGAAATTCACCCTCGGGATAGATTCCAAGGCGGGCTTCAGGGCTCTGCTTTGTGCCCTGAACTAAAAAGGCATTTTTCAAGGCCTGGTCTTGGATACAGGCCTCAAATGCACGCGCTGCCAACTCCTGAGGACGAGCATAATAATAACCGCCAAGGGCCTTATCTGCTGCGACAGAACGCATTAAATATGCGTTAGGTGAATGGCTTTCATCAGACAAAAATAACTGTCCAAACCAAAGGTCTAATTTTTGATTCAGTGGGTGGGCTTTTAGTGGTAAATCTTCTAACCACATTGCTGAAGCAAATGCGGCTGTGTCGCTGTTGGGAAACATTTTCTGGCAGATGTAATGGTCAAAGGCATGGAACCATTCATGAGCAAGGGCACCACCGCCTGCATTTTTGGCCAGTGCCAGAGTGCGTGTGGCGCTGTCGTAATGGGCACTGCTGTGCTTCTGACCGCCACTGCCAAATGCAAGCGAGAGGGTACCGTTAAGTGAGAGTACCTGATCAGGTACTTGCAGGATCAAACTCAAATCACAAAGAGCATCAAAAAACAGGTTAGCTGCCAGCTGCTGTTCTTCAGTTTCCACCCATTTACCTATGGTGACAGCGCGAAAGCCAAACAGTTTGACGATATCCTGAAAGCTGACATCTGCTCCCCCCCTATGCTCGGGACCATTACGAAAATATGGACGTTGGAGTCTGGGAGGTTGGCTCATTTATGCGTCCAGCGTTTGCAGCTCTTCCAATAGTTGGTCGACCCAGGCCGCGATGCGAGCATCGGTTTGATCAAACTGACTTTCATCGTCTAATGCTAACCCGACAAAGTGTTGTTTATCTTCGGTAAGGGCTTTGGAGTGCGCGAATTCATACCCCTGATTTGGCCAGTAGCCAATGACCTGGCATCCTCGTAAAATCACTTCATCATGCAGCATGCCGACCGCATCCTGGAACCAGTCAGCGTACCCCATCTGGTCTCCCAATCCAAAAATGGCCACGGTTTTCCCTGTGAGATCTAACTGTTTGATATCTTCCCAATGGGATTCCCAGTCTTCCTGAAGTTCACCGAAGTCCCAGGTGGAAATACCAAAAATCAGAATGTCATAGTCTTCGCATTGTTTTAGGGCTGTCTCCTTGATATTAAATACAGAGACCACAGGTTCCTGAAAAATATCGTTAAGTGCATTTTGAATTTTTTCGGCGGCCATTTCGGTGTAGCAGGTGGTCGAGCCGTAAAACAGGCCAATCGAGACAGCAGAATCAGACATACTTACAAAGATTTAATGAGTCGTAGCACTATTGTCCCGATTTGTCTGGCAGGGATCCAGTGGTAATTTGTGAGAATTCAATAGAGGGGAAAACCGATTGGACCAGCTTTTGGTGTTGTTTGGGATCTGCATGATGACGTCGGTTGTCGCTGGTGTTGTTGGACTGGGAGGTGGGATGATCCTGATTGCGTTGTTACCTGGTCTGGTGCCTGCTAATGCAATCGTTGCCTTGCACTCAATTACACAGCTGGCCAGTAATGGTTCCAGAACACTGCTTGCCATAAAACATGTGCAATGGCGCGTTCTGCCGCCATTTTTTATTGGTTCGGTGGTTGGAGTGGCGATCTTTGCCTGGTTCTTTTACAACATACCCGCGCATTACATTCCGCCTTGTATTGGTGTGTATATTTTACTGAGCTTGTGGAGTACGCCGTTTAATCGGCTCTTACAGCGCTATGAGAGTTTTTATCTGGCAGGGTTTCTGCAAACCGGGCTGGGGTTAGTGGTCGGAGCAACCGGGCCGTTGGCCAGCACGTTATTGACGAAAACCCTCAAGTGCAGTGAGCAGATAATCGCAACTATGGCGCTCACGATGCTGGCAACTCATGTGATAAAAATTACGACCTTTGTCCTGACGGGCTTTAGTTATATGGATTATCTATGGGTGTCGGTGGCCATGGTTTTCGGCGCGATTGTCGGTACCTGGACAGGAACCCTTATCCGTCGGCGCTTCGATGGACGTCACCTGAAAAATGCGATTAAGTGGATGCTAACGCTACTGGCCATAAAAATGGTACTTCAGGTGCTATGGGCCTGATGTCAGGCCCAGTCTGGTATCTTTAGCCTTTTAGCTTACTTGCAAACTTCTTTTTAAATTTCAGAAGTTTGGGTGCGACAACCATGTTGCAGTACTGGTTTTGAGGATTATTGTTGAAGTAATCTTGATGATAGTCTTCAGCCTGATAGTAATTATTGATCTCAACGATTTCGGTTACGACAGGATCTGGCCATATTTGCTCGGCAACGATTTCAGCAATAATGGCTTCTGCTTCGGCCTTCTGCGCATCATTGTGATAAAAAATAGCACTGCGATATTGGGGGCCAATATCATTGCCCTGGCGATTCAATTGCGTCGGATTGTGCAAGGCAAAGAAGATTTCCAGAATATCGCGGTAGCTGATTTTGTCAGCATCGAAATTTACCCGCACTACTTCAGCATGGCCGGTATCACCTTTACATACGGCTTCGTAGCTTGGTTCAGCCAAGTGGCCACCGGCATAGCCAGAAAACGCGCTCTCGACACCGTCGATGGAATTGAATGCAGATTCGATACACCAAAAGCACCCGCCTGCCAAAGTTGCCTGTTGAATATTTGCCATGAATAGCTCATTGTTGTTGGTACTTGCCCTTTAAATAGTTGTGGAAGGCCGCAACTTCAAGGCATCCATACGTAAATATTTTGCGTATACATGGAATGTGCGCCTATCAGGTGTTGGAGTAAAGGACGCGACAATGCAATTTACCTTTTTCTATGATGGTTTTTGCCCGTTATGTGTGGCGGAAATGTTTAAGCTGACCCGTTACGATCGGTTTGAAAAAATTCACTTCGTGAATATCCGTAAACTCGATTTCGAAGAGTATTACCCGGATCTCAATTGGCATATGCTGACTAAACGCATTCATGCCATGGACGAAGACGGTAATTTATTGAGCGGTTTGGATGCTTTACATCAAGTCTGGAGTCGGGCTGGCAGACCACATCTGTATGCCTGGACCCGATGGCCTTTGATCAGGTCATTGACAGATTATGGTTACAATTGGTTTAGCCGGCATCGTCAGCAACTGGCGGATTTACTCGGACTCGACAGTGGTCTCAAATGTAACTGTTACGCTGATCATCAGTAAGTTATGACCTCCCTTTTGATTGGCGCCAATGGTGGTCTGGCTCAGGCAATATACCAAAAGCTCAATCTGCTTTCTGAGTGCACTCAGGTAGATTTGGTCAGTCGCTCTTTTTGTACCCCATTTCGTCGTCAGGATCGTGTGTTCACCCTGGATAGTTGTGATGCCGATGCGGTTGAATCTTTCTGCTTTGCGAGAGAGCAGGAGGCGCTGAAGTATCAGCAGGTATTTTGTTGTATTGGTATGCTGCATCAGCCGGGGCGGTTTCCTGAAAAACAATTACAGCAAGTCAGGCCCGAGAGTCTGTCAGAGTACTTCCAGATCAATACCCTTGCCCCTGCCAATTGGTTAGCCAGGTTGACGCGTTTGTGTTCTTCGAAAGGACCCTTGACGATCGTATTTTTCAGCGCCCGAGTCGGCAGTATCGAGGATAATCAGTTAGGCGGTTGGTACGGTTATCGAATTTCCAAAGCCGCGTTGAATATGCTGGTAAAAAGCGCCGCGCCTGAGTTAATACGCTTTAATCCGCAAGCCCGAATCCTGTGTTACCATCCGGGCACAGTAGATACCTCTCTCTCAGCACCTTTTCAGTCTCGCATGGGGACCAAGCCCTTATTAACGCCGTCACAGAGTGTGGATGGCTTATTTCGTTATTTAACCATGCCTCATGAGCAGACAGGCGCGAAGTTTATCGACTGGCAGGGCAAATCGATTCCCTGGTAATCTGTGTGCATGACTCTGAAAATAAATCAGGCCACGTTAAGTGGCCTGTTGTTAGATGTTTGAGCTGAAGAGATTAATCTTCCAGGGTGACAACCCAGTCAAACGGGTCTTCGATTTTGCCGTATTGAATACCGGTCAACTGATCATACAGGTGCTTAGCCACCGGACCAGAAACGTTATTGTTGACGATGTAATCTTTCTCAAGATAGCAAAGCTTTCCTACAGGAGAAATAACTGCCGCTGTGCCGCAGCCGAAACACTCAGTGATCTTGCCTGATGCGATGTCTGCTACCACCTGGTTTACGTCCAGGCGTTCTTCGCTTATTTCATAACCTAACGTTGGCGCCAGCTTCAAAATGGAGTCACGAGTGATCCCTGGCAGAATGCTTCCGCTTAGTGCTGGTGTCACAATTTTGTTGCCTTCGTACACAAAGCAGATATTCATCGCGCCGACTTCTTCGATGTAACGACCGTTAACTGAATCTAACCACAGAACCTGTGAGTAACCCAGCTCGGCAACTTTTTCTGAGGCCATCAGGCTTGCTGCATAGTTACCACCGGTTTTGGCTTCACCCACACCACCTACTACTGCACGACGATATTTGTCGGTGATATAAACAGAAATGGGGTTAAAACCACCTGCAAAATATGCACCGGCCGGTCCGGTAATAATAAAGTGGGTGTATTGTGAGCTTGCGCCTAAACCAAGTTTTTTGCTGGTGGCAATCATGGCTGGGCGAATATACAAAGATGAGCCATCTTTTGCCGGCACCCAGGCTGCATCTAAAGACACCAGTTGCTTAAGCGCATCTAAATGCAGTTGCTCGTCAACCTGAGGCATGACCATGCGTTCTGCTGAACGGTTAAAACGGCGAATGTTTTCCATTGGGCGGAACAGGTTAATTTTGCCATCTTCACGACGATAGGCTTTTAACCCTTCAAAAATTTCCTGACTGTAGTGCAGTACAGCCGCGGAAGGATCTAATTGAAGTGGTTGGTAAGGGACGATTTGCGCATCATGCCAACCCACGCCTTTGTCGTAGACCTGGCGGAACATATGATCGGCAAATACAGCACCAAAACTAAATTCCTGCGGACACTCACCACGTTCGGTGATATCCAAAGGCAAAACTTCAATAGACATCTCGACCCTCACTAGATAGAACAACTATGTTGCGAAAATATGGAAATAACATTCGTGACTTGGTCATTATCCGTCTCATGACGGATAAACGCATCACATTCTTTGGCATTAATTATATGCAAACCTCAGATAGAAAGCTGGTACTTGATCGCACCGCGGAAAGCTGAGGCAGACAGCATAAGGTACTATTCTTAACCCACCTATCATACAGGATCTCAACGCCGGTTGGTGCAACCTGACATGCCGAACGAGCAAGCTAATTAAGATATTGGTCTGAGTGATGTTTAAGGCGAGTTATCAATGCTTGGTTTTCGTATGCGCTAACCAACTTACCTTAGCAGACACTTTATTATCAGATCTGCAATATAAATACTATGGCCGAGGCGAATTCATCTTGCTTTATTGCTGCTTTGACGAGACAAATCATTTGAACAAAGACATTTATCCTAAGCCTTGTTAGTATCGCCATCATTCATTCTATAACCAGAACTACACCCTCAGAGAAGAACAAAAAAGGAAAACTATGAGTACGGGTCGTGAACAATTTGGCTCACGTTTGGGCTTTATTTTAGCCGCTGCCGGGTCGGCAGTGGGTATCGGTAATATGGTGGGATTTCCCGTCGCAGCAACGAAAAATGGTGGTGGAGCATTTTTGCTGATTTATGCCATCTTCGTGGTCCTGATTTGTATCCCTGTGATGCTGGCAGAAATGAGCATGGGGCGTCACACTCGCAAAGATCCTCTCGGAGCCTATACGCGCTTAAGTAACAGTCAGCCTGGCTGGCGTATTGCCGGCGCACTTTCTGTGTTAACTCCGTTTATGATTGCCGTTTTCTATTTGGTGATCACTGTGTGGCTGTTTGGTTATCTGTTTTTGTCAGTGACGGGCAGTCTCGATCAGCTCGCAGATCCAACTACCTTCGGCACATTTATTAACTCCAATACCCTATTTGCATACATGATTGCTGTGGTTGCTGTTGTGTATTTGATTCTTCAGGGCGGTGTAAAAGAAGGCATTGAAAAGGCAGCTAAAATCATGATGCCTGCATTGTTTGTGATGCTGGTGGCATTGGTGTTTTTTGTGTTGACGCTCGATAATGCTATGGCCGGGGTCGAATATTACCTGGTGCCTGATTTCAGTAAAATCAGTGCAAGTGTTGTCAGTGGCGCTTTGTCTCAGGCATTTTTCTCATTGTCTTTAGGCATGGGGATTATGCTGACGTATGGCTCTTACATTGACAATCGTAGTGATGTGCCGGGCGCGGCAAAGCTGGTGGCGCTAACGGATACTGCCGTTGCATTTATTGCGGGGCTGCTGATTTTGCCTGCGGTGTTTTCATTTAATCCTGATACTGATACTGCGCAATTAAGCGATTCATCAATCGGTATGATTTTTACCTTCTTACCGAAAATCTTCCTGGCCTTACAAACCACCATTGGCTATGCAGGTGCAAGCGCGGTGGCGAGCATTTTCTTCCTGTTGGTATTTTTTGCGGCGATTACTTCATTAGTCTCTATCGCGGAAGTGCCCGTGGCAGCCCTGATGGATGAAAAGTGTATTTCTCGTAAAAAGGCGTTGGCGTACGTTGGCATAGCAGTTGTAGTGCTTGCGGTCGTGTCTGCCACTTCATTTGGTATGGTGAGCTTTTTCACTGAATTTACTCAGTATGCAGGTCAAACTAAGTCACTGTTCGATATTATTGTGGATGTGTTTTATGACACTATCCTGCCGTTTAATGGACTACTGATTTGCTTATTTGTTTCATACCGCTGGCGCAAAGCGAATATGAACAAGGAGCTAGAACAAGGGGCTGAAGGCTATGTAAATAGCTGGTATGAACGTTATGTCAATTTTGCCCTGCGTACATTCATTCCGGTGATTTTAGCCCTGGTATTTATCAATACGGTCGCGTTGAAGTTCTTTGGAATGGCCTTTATTGGCTAACTAATCGGTAAGATTAAAAAGGCGCTAAGGCGCCTTTTTTGTTGTTAACTGACCGTTTTTTACGTTAGCCCTGAACACCGGGAAAATCGTACGGGCTGGGATAGAGTAATTGCATTTTCAGTTTGGTAAGTGTCTGACTGGCATCTATCCATTTTCCGGTGAGTGTTTTGTCTGCCAACTGAAATTCAGGGCCTGGCAATCCCATGCTCTGCGCAGTGTATTGATAATAATCCTGTCTGCTGGGATGCTCAGTGCAGCTCAAATGCAGAGTTTCGCCCCAGATCTTAAGAGTAAGGATGTGAGTAATCGCCTGAATCACATCGTCTCGATGGACCAGATTAACGACCTGATGCGGATTCGCCAGATCGGTTTTGCCTGCCAGAAAATTGATCGGATGGCGTTTGCCGCCGACCAGACCAGCCAAACGTAAAATTGTAGCATCGGCTGGATAGTGCTGACGCAGATAAGCTTCAATACTGACGTGAGCAATGGCTGAATCGGTATCTGGTTGTGGGCGCACATCTTCAGTTATCTGACCGGTTAACCCACCATAGACTGCGGTCGTGCTGATAAACAGGATATTTGTAGCATTGCCTTGATGAGCTTTTTCTATCAGTGCCTGCATAGCGCAGATAAATCGCTCGCGTTCCATCTGTTTGCGCCCTGGTGGAATATTGATGACCAGCACATCGCAGGGAAACATTGCCGATAGAGATTGTTGAGATGCCGGCTGATAAATATCGAACGGGACACAGGATATACCCGCGATGTTCAGCTGATCACACCCTTCCTGAGAGCGTTTGGTCGCGGTGAGTGTGTGGCCTTGTAAAAGCAGGGCCGTTGCGAGGGGCTGACCGAGCCAGCCACACCCGCAAAGAGTGATATGCATAGGTTTACATTCTGCTGGGAGAAAGAGTGGTCTCTATCATATTCAATCCATGAAAGGCCGTTAAGCTTTGTTGCAGTTGTTTTTCAATGTCGTCTAAATCGACCGCGGCAAGACATAGTTGTTCAGCTTTAGCTTCAATCACATCCGCCCGCTTTTCGACGCTGGATTCTAAATCCGCTTCAAAATTTTCCATGCGCTTTTCAAAGTCGCTCATATCGCCATCACCAAACAACATTTGGCTTCCCAGCGCCATCATTAGTGAGCCAACCGATTGTTGCACCAGGTCTTCAATGTTGTTTGATAGTTTCTCTTCCCATGTGGACATGACGCCGTCGTCACCATCGAGGCGGCCATTAAAGTGGAAGGCGTCACCCTGATAAAAGGTTTGATGTATTTCTTTGCGTAAATCCGCAAAGGCATCTGACATTTTCTCGGGAATCTCACTGTCATCGCCACTGATGGCAATGAAAGCTTTTGTCACGCCAATTTCAGCCAGTGCGATAGCTTCTTCTGCAATTGCAGCTCCCTGCGGAACCAGTGCTTGAATCCCAACAAAGTAATCATGTGCCAATTGACGCTGTGTATCGTTCAGCTCAATGGATTTGCCATTGAGTAACACGGTATCGTTTTGTTGAAACGCCAGCTTATCCCCATCTTTATTGGTGATTTTGATCACTTGTGGCGTCATATACAGATGTCCCTGCAAATTAATGCTGCATTCATCATGGGCAAATGCTGACTGACTGATTAAAGTCGCCGCAAATAACGTTGAGATAATGGTTTTAGTCATGTTTCCCTCGTGAATCAGTAAACCTTTATGAGATGAGAGCAAGCCTTAGGCCATTAGTTTAACTTGTTGTAATTTATGGATTTTATGCTTTTTGTGGTTGCCTGGTTTAAAGCTAATCTTGTGACATTCACCAGTATTTGGTCAGATTGGCTAATAACATAATGTATATCTAGTTTGGACTAACGAGCATGGGATTGGTGATCTTATTGAATTCATTTCACATTTTTTTTAATAATTGTGCATAATATCATCAGTTAATTTGGATAAAGGTGACAGCAACATGGGAAACTGGAGCGAAGCAATTTTATTCGGTGTAACACTTGTCAGTTTTGTATTGGGGGCATCGAGTCTGATCATGGGATTTTTGCCTAAGCAAGGGGTTGCCGCTGGTGTCCTGATGAAGGAAAGAATCGAATATGGTTTCTTTGGGGTTACCGGTTTAGTGTTGTGTCTGGTGTTAGCTTACGCACTATAAATTCACTGACCCATCCTGAATAGCGTTGACACTTTTCAAACGTAATTTGGAGAGTGTAATGAAATCATATACAAAGCGAACTCAGCGTGATTATTCTCTCGCTTTTAAATTGGCGGTTGTAGACCAAGTAGAA
>LXWE01000001.1 GCA_001660395.1 Alteromonadaceae bacterium XY-R5 | reverse complement strand
GCGGCCATAGCGTTACGGTACCACCTGAATCCATTCCGAACTCAGAAGTGAAACGTAATTGCGGCGATGGTAGTGTGGGGTCTCCCCATGTGAGAGTAGCACACCGCCAGGCTCCCAATTCAAAAAAGCCCCTGTCAGATGACAGGGGCTTTTTTACGTTTGTAATACGATATTTTATTCCACAATTCAGGTTATAAAGGCCCAAAGATATTCTCCGGGCATATTAATTATCCTGATTCTTTATACTTCGATATTATTCAAATATGACCGCACCCGTTGCAGGGATAACGTAGAAATCATTTTTAAGATAATTTTCCTGGCCTGGACAGTTGTTCACAGTACCTGATAGGTAAAGAGTGCCCGTAGATAAATTACTCAATGTACCCTGAGCACTGGTGATGTTAATCTGTTCAAAGCCAATCATAGGCACCCCGTTGCTGCAGGTTAAATCTCCCTGTACGGGCAGGAAGGCGTCATCCGTGGTTCTTAAAATGCTTCCTCTATCGCTCGTTGTTATCACATGGTCACTCGTGTAAGTGTTGATATCAAGCTTGCCTCGCAAGGAGCCTTCTAATGTTAACAGGTACAAGGTTGAGGCTCTTTCAGCTCGGCTTAGGCTCAACCAATCTCTGTTAACTAGGTATATTTTATAGCTACCAATTTGTTCTGGTGTTTCAGCTTGGTTTGCATCTGAAACTTCCATTGTTTTCATCCAGCCACTCGCGGGTATGTAGGTTCCTTTGGCAATTTTATCCGTCGCGAATGCAGATGACGCCACAACAAGGCTCAGTAGTGCATAATTCCTTATTAATTTCATATTTATTCCTTTGTGTCTATGCAGTGAATAGGCAAATGTTTTGCAATTCAAGAGTAAAGGAATGTAGGTAAAAGAAAAGCCCCTAAAAAGGGGCTTGAGTATAGAATAAGATTAGAAGGCGTATTTTGCAGAGAATTGTAACCTTGTCATGTCACCATCCGCGCCACTTTCGAGTTCGCGCTTAGCGTAAGCTAGTTCAGCACCCACCGTAATTGGTTTTATCGGGTTATATAGAATGTTGGCCCTTACGCTGTAGGTTTCTTTGGTTGCAGATAGACCTGTGAGCACGGTGTCGTTATCTGCACTGAACATAGAGTACATAATATTACTGCGCAGCTGGTCATCCCATAAATGGCGGTAGGCGATGCTCACGCCATATGAGTCAATGGCCTCAATATCACCATTTGCATTCAGTACACCACCATTTACAACGTTCAAGCCGATATAACGGCCAAGGCCAGAGCCATAATTGGCGGCAACCCGAAGGTCATCTTTACCAAATTTAAAAACGCCATTCAGGCTGATGCCATATGATGTTTCGCTGTCATCTATAGAGACTCCATCGTCATAACTCAATTGACGAACCAGACCGGCAACGGATATGTGTCCCCAGTCTTGTTTCATTGAATAACGAACAACGGCATCCGGCATTGCATTATCGTCAGCGACAATTCGACCACCGCCACCATATGGGGTGATAGTCGATTCCGGATTTTCCAGTGCGAATTCCCAGCTGCCATTGGTATAACGTACCTGAGTTTGTCGTGCAAATATCGCAGCGTCGGTAGTGCCAACAAAATCTAACGATTCAGGTAGTGTGGAGACATCCATAAAAGTGCTCCAGGTTTGTCCGACTAACCAGTTTTTATAACTTATAAATGCATGCCGAATGCGTGGTGTGTAGGAATTACTGACGCGTTCATTTCCATCTACAGTGGTTTGGAAGTCGAATTCAAATACGCCTGTTACCGAATTGTTCTCATCTACGGCTGTTTTACTGGTGAAGCGGAAGCGAGACTGGCGAATGTGCGCATCGAATTGTGTGCTTTCGTCGTTCCCGCCTACCGGCGTCAGTCCCGGTATATAAAAGTCGCGCCCAACATTGCCAGAGGATAGTGTACCGTCACTGTATTGGCTCCACATACCATCTGCTTTTATGTAACCACTCATTCCAATATCGGTGTTGCCAATCGTTGCAGCATAACTGCTACAACACAAGAGAGGTGCGATGGCCAGAGTTGCTTTGCATATTTTAGTTTTAAGCATGATTTTTCCTATAAAGACCATTGTGTAAGGAATTACCTTTATAGTCCAAATTCCTAACCATGAGATTCGCGTTAGACTAAAGTTGTAAATAAATGGTTAAAAAAGGCGTATTCTCTTCGTAAGACTAAAGTCGGATTTTATCCTGTAGCAACAAGGTTAGAGTGAGGTGTTAAGCATAGTTATCTAAGATGTTGATGGAGAGTGTCATGAGTCAAATTTTGTTTCCCGTTCCCGAAAGTGCCAAGAAGAAATCTCATCTTACCCCAGAGTCTTATAGCAGCATGTATAAGCAATCCGTTGAGGATCCTGATAGTTTCTGGAAAACACAGGCTGCTTCTCTTAACTGGATAAAGGCACCTACCATTATTAAAAATACCTCGTTTGAACGAGGTAATGTTTCAATAAAATGGTTTGAAGATGGCGAGCTAAACGTCAGTGTAAACTGCATTGATCGCCATTTAGCGACTGACCCACATCGCACAGCGATTATATGGGAAGGTGATTCCCCCGAGGTCGATGCACAGATTAGCTATCAGCAAGTACATGATGAGGTATGTAAACTCGCTAATGGACTACGCAAACTAGGGGTGAATAAGGGCGATCGCGTGGCGATCTATATGCCAATGGTGCCTCAGGCTGCCTATGCAATGCTGGCATGTACTCGGATTGGTGCTGTGCATTCAGTTGTGTTTGGCGGCTTCTCGCCGAATGCGATAGCTGACCGTATTAATGACTGTGAAGCGAAAGTCATTATAACCGCCGATGAAGGTCGACGAGGCGGTAATGCCGTGCCATTGAAGGCAAATGTAGATACTGCTTTGGCTAATGGTCGCTGCCCATCGATTGAACACAATGTTGTGTGCAAAGTAACCGGGGGCTCAGTTAACTGGAACCCCGTTGATATTTGGTGGGAAGATCTCGTATCGGATTGTGCAACAGAAGCCGCACCTGAAGTAATGAACGCGGAAGATCCACTTTTCATTCTTTATACCTCTGGCTCAACAGGTACCCCAAAAGGTGTAGTGCATACCACTGGCGGATATCTGCTCTATGCTTCCATGACCCATAAATACGTCTTCGACTACCAGCCAGGAGAAATCTACTGGTGTGCAGCCGATGTCGGCTGGATCACTGGCCACAGTTACATGGTTTATGGACCTTTGGCGAATGGCGCCACTACGTTGCTGTTTGAAGGCGTTCCGACTTACCCTGACGTACGTCGAATTGGCCAGGTTGTTGATAAGCATAAGGTGAATATTCTCTATACTGCACCTACCGCGATCAGGGCACTTATGGCCCACGGTACGACAGCCGCGGATGGGTCTAGTCGTTCAACGTTGCGCTTGCTGGGATCAGTGGGAGAGCCGATCAACCCCGAAGCCTGGCAGTGGTACTACGACGTGATAGGTAACAGTAAGTGCCCAATCGTGGATACCTGGTGGCAAACGGAGACGGGGGGCATCATGATTGCGCCTCTGCCTAGTGTGACAGACTTAAAACCTGGCTCGGCAACACGGCCATTGTTTGGGATTCAACCTGCATTGGTCGATAGTGAAGGCAATGAGCTTCAAGGGGCTACCGAAGGTAATTTGATTATCAAAGACAGCTGGCCCGGACAGGCCCGCACAGTCTATGGTGACCATGACCGGTTTGAACAAACCTACTTTAGCACATACAGCGGCGTCTATTTTACCGGGGACGGTGCGCGTCGAGACGAAGATGATTATTACTGGATCACTGGACGCGTAGATGATGTTCTGAACGTATCTGGTCACCGTCTGGGAACCGCAGAAATTGAAAGCGCACTGGTCGCTCACCCATCCATCGCTGAGGCGGCAGTGGTGGGATATCCCCATGATATTAAAGGCCAGGGCATTTATGTGTATGTTATTCCGGTTGAAGGCGTTGAAGTAAATGATGGGCTTACGGCAGAAGTACGTAAATGGGTACGTCAGGAATTAAGTCCGATTGCGACACCGGATATGATTCAATGGAGCCATGGCTTACCTAAAACCCGTTCAGGTAAGATTATGCGTCGGATTTTGCGTAAGATTGCTGCGAATGAATATCAGCAACTGGGTGATACCTCAACGTTGGCGGATCCTGGTGTTGTTGATACACTCATCGAAGGACGACTCAACCGCTAAGTGATGGACAGACAATGATAACCTTGCTAATCGCCGATGATCACCCGTTGTACCGCGATGCGCTAAGGGGAGCATTGTCTGCGACGCTTGAGCCCCTGACGTTGCTTGAAGCAGGTGATTTGGGGCATACCGTTGAGTTGTTACAGCAGCAACAGGATATCGATCTGTTGCTGCTGGATTTACATATGCCTGGCAGTTGTGATCTGTACGGGTTAATTCATATACGAAAGTTATTTCCTGACTTACCGGTTGCCGTAGTGTCTGGGCTAGAAGAACCTAGCCTGATTGCAAAGGTTATTAATACCGGAGCCCTTGGCTTTGTGCCGAAAACCACTGATGCCAGTCATATCGCAGAAGCTGTGACTACTATGTTGGATGGTGATATTTGGCTGCCAGAGTCCTTTGATGATAATGCCCTAACCGACGATCCCGCGTTTGCCGAACTCGCAGATAAGGTGGCAAGCTTAACGCCTGCTCAGTACAAAGTTTTATGCTATATGCGGGATGGACTGTTGAACAAACAAATTGGCTATAATCTGGATATCGCTGAGGCCACCGTAAAAGCTCACATTACCGCAATTTTTCGTAAACTTGGCATTAATAACCGCACGCAGGCTGTTTTAATTGCCTCGCAATTAGAATTAGAACCACCTGCCAGTATCCTCAGTTAACTTGTGTCTTTACGCACTTTGTTTATGTTGCTGGCGCTGTAAGCTTTGCAATAAGGCCCTGAGTTTCGCTGGTTTTACCGGTTTACTTAAATACCCTACATCTAAATCTTTGCACTGGCTGATTAATTCCGGCTCCTGTGAGGCAGTAATTAGCACCGCGGGTAAATCCTGATGTGTTCTGTTACGGATTTCGCTGATTAAATCCAAACCATTGGTGCCTTCATTTAAGTGATAATCAACTAGCAGTATTTGTGGTTGTTTTGTGCTTACCTGTGCCAAAGCTTCATCCCAACTGCGGGCGGTTTCTACTTGCAGCTGCCATTTATTAAGCAATAACGATAGTGCATCAAGATTTTCCTGCTGGTCGTCAATGCAGAGTACATCCAGATCACTAAAGCGACTCAGGGGGATAGAACGCGGTGCAGTTACCTCCATTTTGGCTTCTGCTGGCGGCAGAGAAATAGAAAAGCAACTGCCTCGGCCTTTAAACGAACGCAGCCAAATTGGACAACCCAGTTGCTGACTTAAGCGCATGACCACACTCAGGCCTAAACCCACGCCATGTTCTTTGGTTCCATCGACCCGGTAAAAGTCTTTAAAGATTTTTTGCTGCTCTTCCGGACTGATGCCTGTACCCGTATCCCTGACCTGGATAAGGATCCGTCCATGCTGTTTGCGTACGCTTAGCAGCAATTTGCCCTGTTGGGTATATTTCACGGCATTTGATAACAGATTTTGTACAATCCGCTGGAGATAGGTTTTATCTGTATTTACCCAGCAATCTAAGAGTTTTACTTTAAGGGTGAGACCCTTTTGTTCAGCCTTCATCGCATATTCATCAGCCAAAGGCGCTAATACAGAAAGCACGCTAATCGGCTCTTTCTTCGGTTTGAGTTCACCTTGTTCCAGTCTGGCGATATCCAGTAGCGTGGCAATAAGGGTTTCGCTGGCATTTACGCTGTCATTGAGCTTATTAACAATATCGTTAGCATTATCCGGTAGATGGATTTCCGCCAGTGCAGATAAATAGAGCTTGGCTGCATTTAAGGGTTGCAACACATCGTGGCTGGCGAGAGCGAGAAATCGGCTTTTACTGGCATTGGCAGCTTCGGCGGCTTTGCGCGCACGTACCATTTCTTTTTCCGCTTCGGCTCGACGACCAATTTCGGTGCGCAGTTCCGCATTAATGGCCTGAACTTCTTCAGTGCGTTTACGGATACGTTTTTCCAGATCAATATTGGCTTCTTCCAGCGCCTGCTGAATTTCAATATGTTCAGTGACATCGTTAAAGCTGGTAACAAAGCCTCCTCCGGGTAAGGGGTTACCCACCATTTCAATCATTTTTCCGTCACTACGCTGGCGAATAAAACGATGAGGGGAGCCCTGACGCATAAAGTCGAGGCGTTTTTGCACCAGGGCTTCAATTTCGCCTACGCCACATTCACCGCGCTCGGCGTTGTAACGGACTAATCGTTCAATTGGGGTGCCTACCTGGACCATGCCCTCAGGATAATCGAATAAATCAAGATAGCGCTTATTCCAGGCCACCAGGGTCAGATTTCTGTCTACCACACTAATACCCTGTTCAATGCTCTCTAGTGAGGTAAACAACGCGTTCATATTAAACTGAATGGCCTGAGTGGTATCGTCGAAGAAGTTCATTACTTCTTCAAAATCGAGCTTTTTACCGCTAAGCGCGCTGTCGATCAGTGCTTTGGCACTGGCGGCGCCAATTACTCCGCCCAGAGCCCGTTCACTAAATGTAATAAAGTCCTGATGAGGCTGGCTATCTTCACCCAAATCGATAAAAGGTTTACGTTGTTGATAATCCTGCAACAGTGCATGCCAGCGACCGGGACCAAGAAACGTCGAGAGCAGGGTTTTAATGTCGCCGACAGTGGCATTAGAAAACGGATTTTTAGGTAACGGTAAGCGCTGGTCTGAGGGGACCACAAAAGCCTGGGCCTGAATTCGGTCAACCAGTCTGACCGGTGCCAGTACTGAAAACAACACGTATGCCAGGCTGTTTACCAGCAGACTGAGCATCGCGCCTTCGCTGATACTGTTATTGGCCAGTGGATGTAATTCTGAGGCGCCGAATAAAGGTAAAATCAGCCACAGAATCCAAGTCAGCAAACCACAAATGAATCCCGCATACACCCCATGGGCATGGCCGCGTTTCCAGTATAAGCCACCAATAATTGCCGGTAAAAGCTGAATAACCAGGGAAAATGCAAGCCAACCAATGGATGCGAGCGACGTGCTATTGGCCAGTTGACGCTGATACAGATAAGCCATACAGAGCAATACGCCAATGACCAGACGGCGCAAGAACAGGATGGTTTTACTGTAATTAGGCGGCACGGTTTGATCGCTTGAGGCACTGAGTAGTTTGGGCAGAATCACATCGTTGGTGACCATGGTACTAAGGGTTAAACAGGCAACAATGATCATCGCAGACGCTGCGGATAAGCCGCCTACAAATACCAGAATTTGTAAAATAAGTGAGTCAGATAACAGGGCAAGGTTAAGCACATAGTTGTCAGGTTCTAGCTCTGTTCCGGCGAATAAAGACTGTCCGGCGGCTGCAATCACGGGAATTGTCACTGCAATCAAAGCTAAATATAACGGGAATAGCCAACGTGCGGTTTTTAAGTGTTCAAGTTTCAGATTATCTACAACGGCAACGTGGAACTGTCGGGGTAAACATATGACGGCCCCAGCCGCCATCAGGGTCTGAGATATAAATGAAAAAGACAGCAGTTTATCCATACTGGCATTGTCGCCAAAATGAATCAGTACTTGACGAGAATGCTGGTTTTGCCAGAGTTCCCAGGCAGTATAGGCAAGTAAGCCCAAGGCCAGCAATTTGATAATTGACTCAAAGGAAATCGCCAGGATCAGTCCCCGGCGAAACTCGGTGACGTCTGTTCGTTTGGTTCCAAAATAGATCGAAAACAGTGCGATAAATAAAGTCGCCATCAGGATCACGCCTTGTGCATCCTGGCCGCCCGAAACTTGTAGAAATGCGGCCCCGATGGCTTTTAGTTGGAGTGCGATATAAGGGATGGTGGCCATCAGGGCGATAATGGTGACCATCAAAGCAACGGTTTGACGCTTGCCGTAACGACTGGCAATAAAGTCAGCGATGGTAGTAATGTGCTGCTTTTTGCTGACTAAAATCAGTTTATATAACAACGGATAGCCAAAGCTATAGAGCAAAATTGGCCCTAAAAATATAGGTAAATATGCCCATGTATTACGGCTGGCTTCGCCAACTGCGCCAAAAAACGTCCATGCTGTACAGTAGATCGCCAGTGCCAGCGAATAAAGTGCAGGATGAGAGGTAATACGACGGGCAAGATCTCGCGGACTTTCGCCCCAGCGGGCCAGCCAGAATAATGCCGACAGGTAACATAACGCTAATAATAGCCAGCCCAACGCCATAAAAAATCCTCATACCTGTATGCGTTTATCAACGATTCACCCTGTTGGGCTAATGTAGCACAGACCCTCAGCATAACCTGATTCTACCCCATACGACCATGGTCGCATTCCCCCCCTTTACTCGCAGGTCTAAATTAGTTAACGCGAAATTAACATTCTGAAATGAGGGATAAAGACAATGGCGTTCAAATCAGAAGAAGATAAAGTCGCCTATTGGCGAGACAATCTGCGGCTGCTGCTGAAGCTACTGATCATATGGTTTGTGGTGTCCTTTGGATGCGGCGTGCTGCTGGTGGATGTATTAAATAACATCCAGTTTTTTGGCTTTAAGCTGGGCTTCTGGTTTGCGCAGCAGGGGGCCATTTACGTGTTTGTCATTCTGATTTTTGTGTATGTACACAAAATGAATCAGATCGACAAACATTATGGCGTCGATGAAGAGTAGGGGGCCCAGATGGATATTCAAACGTTAACTTTCATTATTGTCGGCGGCTCGTTCGCGCTCTATATCGCCATTGCGATTTGGTCGCGGGCGGGTTCTACCCAGGAATTCTATGTTGCGGGCGGCGGTGTGCACCCGGTAGCAAACGGCATGGCTACAGCAGCTGACTGGATGTCGGCAGCGTCGTTTATTTCGATGGCTGGCCTGATTTCCTTTATGGGATATGACGGGGCAGTGTATTTGCTTGGCTGGACAGGCGGGTATGTGCTGCTTGCGCTGTGCCTGGCACCCTACTTACGTAAATTCGGTAAGTTTACCGTGCCGGATTTTATCGGTGATCGATACTATTCGCAGACGGCGCGCACGGTAGCGGTAATCTGTGCCATCTTCGTATGCTTTACCTATGTTGCCGGTCAGATGCGTGGTGTAGGTGTGGTATTCAGCCGCTTCCTTGAAGTAGATATTACCACTGGTGTCATCATCGGTATGGCCATCGTGTTCTTCTACACCGTCTTAGGTGGTATGAAAGGCATCACTTATACGCAGGTTGCTCAATATTGCGTGCTGATTTTTGCTTATCTGGTTCCCGCAATCTTTATTTCGATTCTGATGACCGGTCATTTATTCCCGCAATTGGGTTTTGGTGCAACCATGGCCGATGGCTCGGGTATGTACTTGTTGGACAAGCTCGATGGGTTGTCTACGGAACTTGGATTTAATGAATATACCTCCGGCACTAAGAGCATGATTGATGTGTTCTGCATTACCGCTGCGTTAATGGTGGGTACCGCAGGTTTACCACACGTGATTGTTCGTTTCTTCACTGTACCCAGAGTACGTGATGCGCGTCGCAGTGCGGGTTGGGCTTTATTGTTTATCGCAATTTTGTACACCACGGCGCCAGCGTTAGCCTCATTCGCTCGGGTGAACATGATTGAGACTATCAATGGGGCTGACCAGCAGGGAACGGAATATGCGGGTGCACCTAGCTGGATTAAAAACTGGGAGAAAACCGGACTGATCAGCTGGGACGATAAGAACGGCGACGGCAAAATGTTTTATTCAGGAGATGCGCGCAACGAAATGAAAGTTGACCGCGACATCATGGTATTGGCGAACCCAGAGATTGCTAACTTACCAAACTGGGTGATTGCGCTTGTTGCTGCGGGTGGTATTGCTGCGGCACTGTCCACGTCTGCAGGTTTACTGCTGGTGATTTCAACTTCGGTTTCTCATGATTTGCTAAAACGTAACCTGATGCCGAATATCACCGATAGAAAGGAGTTGTTCTTCGCACGCTTAGCTGCGGCGGTGGCCATATTGATTGCTGGTTACTTCGGAGTGAACCCGCCAGGATTTGTGGCCCAGGTGGTGGCCTTTGCCTTTGGTCTGGCGGCATCGTCCTTCTTCCCTGCCATTATTATGGGTATCTTCTTCAAACAGATGAACAATAAAGGTGCGATTGCCGGTATGGTTTCCGGTATCGTCTTTACCGCTGCATATATCATCTACTTTAAGTTTGTGAATCCTGCGGCGAATGTGCCTGCCAACTGGTGGTTTGGGATTTCCCCTGAGGGCATTGGTACATTGGGCATGATCATTAACTTTGCGGTGGCGTTTGCGGTCTATAAAATGACCAATGAAGCCCCGGAAGAGATTCAGGAGCTGGTGGAAGGGATCCGTTATCCTAAAGGTGCCGGTGAAGCTCAGGCTCACTAATGCGCTAGTCTAAGTATAAGGCCCGTTTTGCGGGCCTTTTGCCGTTTTAATCTCACGTCGAAATTAGGTCTATGCAACAAGTACCTTCTCAGATCCTGACATTTTTAAACAGTGCAGCACCTTTTGAGCACCTGGAAGCAAATGCGTTGAATCAACTCGCGGTTTCGTCAGAGTTGCTGTATGTGACTGCAGAAAACTGGTCTGAATTGCTCGGGAAACGTCAGCCAGGCCAAGATTTATTTCTGATCCAAAGTGGCCAGTTTTCGGTGAGAGACAGCGAGTCGCAAAGTCGGGCAATCAGTGAAGGCGATTACTTCGGGTATCATAATTTACTAGATGATACGGAGCATGCTTTAACCTTGCAGGTAGATAGCCCAGGGTTAATTTTGGCCATCAAACGCGAGGTGATTAAAAGGTTGCTTTCGGCATATCCCACCTGTGAGCAATTTTTTCTGAACCTGAAGGAAGACACCCTGCATCATCAGGCGGTGAATGACACCAACTCGTTGTGGCTAACGAAACCCCTGAGTGAGGCGCTGGGGCAAAAATTAGTATGCGCTGAAGCATCTATCGATATTCAACAGGCTGCTCAGGTGATGTCGGCATCAGGGGTGTCATCGCTGATGATAACAACAGCAGATGCACTGATGGGCATTGTGACGGATCGGGATATTCGCAATCGCGTTGTTGCCAAAGGGTTGCCTTTCACCACGCCAGTGACCCAAATCATGACCGCCAGGCCTATTCATATTACTGCCCAGCGTACGATGTTTGATGCTTTGTGTATGATGACAGAACACAACATACATCATTTGCCGGTCGTGGAGGCGGGGAGTATGGCCCCCATAGGGCTGGTTTCGGCAACAGATATTATCCGCCATCAGCGTGGCAATATTCTGTTTTTGATTGATGAGCTTGCCAAAGCTGAGAACTTATATGAGCTGACTCGTTTAGCCTGGCAAATACCGCATTATTTTACCAAACATGCGTTACGCATGGGGGATTTTGATATTGTCGGTAAAGTGCTGTCACAGGCAACCGATATCATGACCCGTCGCTTAATCACATTCTTTCAACAGCAATCCGGCCCGGCACCGATAGATTTTTGCTGGCTGGTATATGGCTCTCAGGCCAGGGAAGATCAAACGCTGGGCTCGGATCAGGACAATGGTTTGTTGCTAGCCAAAAAGCCCACCCAGCAACAAGCAGAGTACTTTGCACAAATGGGCGAGTACGTATGTCAGGGATTAGGTAAGTGCGGCATAAAATTATGCGATGGCAATGTTATGGCCAGTAATCCCAAGCTCAGGGTGCATCTCCAAGGTGCGATTGAGGAGGCTCACCGCTGGCTGCAGGCACCGACTCCACAAGCGATTCTTGAGTTTAATATTTACCTGGATGTGCGCGCAGTAGCAGGGAATAAATCCTTACTGGACCAGCTCCATCAAGCGCGTTTAGGTGTATTTAAACAGCCCTTGTTTTTGGCGGCGTTGGCACGACATGCGAACGAAGCCAGAGTGCCACTTTCTGTCTTTCAAAAGTTTACCTATGAAAAAGGACGTAAGTACTCCGACAGCATTGATATCAAGGCCAGAGCTGTCGCGACGATCAATAATTTGGCCCGCATTTATGCGTTGGCTGCCGGCCTGACGATGCCTGGCACTGTGGCACGTCTGGATGCCTTGGCAAAAGGCAGTGCGCTGAGTGCCAAAGACGCGCAAAACCTTAGAGACATCTGGTTGTTATTGAATCGTTTGCGCTGGCGGCATCAGCTTCGTAACCATGTTAGTGATAACCTGATTCGCGTGCGGGACTTGTCTTCCATTGAAAAGCACCAGTTAAAAGCCGCGTTTCAGAGCATTAAGCGAGCACAACAGGCGGTGGTGGTTAAGTTTTCCGGCGGCATTGGCTGATGGGGTGGTTGTCTGCTTTCTCTCGCATATTCACTACAGGACGTAACTTGCCCGGGAATATAGCGAGTTTGCACTGGCTGGATTGCGAGTTTATGGCCATCGATTTGGAATTAACGTCGTTAAATCCAAAGGATAGTGCAATTACATCGGTGGGCTGGGCTGAAGGTAAAGCGGGAAAAATGGCATTAAATCAATGTGAGCATCATGTTGTGATGACTTTCGCGCCACTGAATCAGAGCCCCGTCATCCACGGATTAACTCAGGCACATCTAAAGGCTGGCAAGCCTCTGTTATATTGTCTGCAGACGTTGCTGGAAAAGGGCCGTGACAAAATATGGGTATTTCACAATGCGAATCTCGACTGGGCGGTTTTACACCGACAGTTTCAACAGCATGGCCTGAGGATACCCCAGGTCATCATTTTTGATACCTTACAGTTTGCAGTCTATCAGTTAGCAAAACAGCATCAGGTGTTACCTTCGCAAAGTGCATCTCTCACAGTTTGTCGGCAGCGATTGGGACTGCCCCTGGCAACAGCTCATGATGCGCTGGAAGATGCATTCGCCACGCTACAGTTAGTGTTTGCACAGCTATATGAATTTGATCCCAAGGCACAGTTGAGGCTTGGCGAATTGCTGCATACAGGCGCAATTCGCTATGTATCGGCGTAGTCTTTCTTTGACGCACAAATATCCAGCAGTCAGGCATCTGGCGCCAAATTAGAGTTGACAACTAAAGGGAATCCGAATATCTTGCACGCCACGCAAAGCCCAGGTGGTGAAATTGGTAGACACGCTAGCTTCAGGTGCTAGTGACCTCACGGTCGTGGCGGTTCAAGTCCGCCCCTGGGCACCATCTCTTAAGATGGTGTCTGGCTTTCGAAAGAAACAGACAAACTTTGCATGCCCAGGTGGTGAAATTGGTAGACACGCTAGCTTCAGGTGCTAGTGGCCTCACGGCCGTGGCGGTTCAAGTCCGCCCCTGGGCACCATTCTTTTTCCGATAGATTCCCTTAGATTTAACATTCCATCGTTTATTTCATGTGCTGGTAATGGCGGCCTTAAACCGACGCTGCGCGTGCGGTTCAGGTACAAAATACTTCCGTGTATTTTGCCTTTCAGGCCATCGCTGGCGCGATGTTAACCTCTGTTCCAGACAGATGTTTGCCGCCCCTGGGCACCATTCCTCTTTTAATATTCCCTACGTGACCATTTCCTTTTTGCGCTAAAGTGCTGCGTTGCTGCAAACATCCATCGACATTCTATTGTTGTTTCAGGCAAACACTAGTTCGCGTAGGCTGGGCTATTTGCAATTATTACTATCCTTCGCTTGCCTTTAAAACGCCCTGTCTGGAATTCGGGTAAGTGTCCTTCTTGATTAAACCAATGTGTATGTTTTTCATTCATTTACACAACTAAATGCAAAGGCGTAAACTTGTATCTGGGGAGTAACGCGGGACATCTATCCATGCCAGATATTTTCAGGGTTGAGACTAAATGACATGCCTTTTCATTGCACAGGTACTGTTGTACACAGTGTTTCCTCTTCTTTTTAGTCAGTTGAAGGGGGCGGTAAGACAGGTCTGCTTCTATGCATATTTAAGCTGTGTGCTCCTGATGGGGGGCGTATTTGGTTCGGTTTTTAGTATCCCTCTCTCTCCTGATATTCAAGTCTCTGGTGGCAATATCACCTACGCAGCCTTTATGCTGTCTGCGTTAATGTTTGTGTTTATTGAGCGCAACCTACTGATTCTTAGGAATATTGTCGGTTTGGTGATCATAGTCGATACCTTTAACTGGCTACTTGCGTGGAGTCTTAAGTCGGTATTACTCGCACCTGAGGTCATCAATCCACATCATACGGCCGATACCTTATTTGCTTACTCTGGCATGATCATCATTTTTGGTGGCTCGTTGATCATTATCGAGCTGGTGCTGGCGTTTTATTTGTTTGAGCAGTTCAAGCGGGTGACCCGTTCATTCGGATTGCATACCCTGGCATATCCTGTGGTTTACAGCATTATTATTCTGCTGGATGGGGTATTAGTGCCCTGGTTATTACTGGGGGCAAATTTAGAAAGCCTGTCGGTGGCGATGGGCAATTTGCCGGGCAAGTTCATACTTGCAGCTGCCTTTGTTGTACCCCTGATTCTGTTTATCTGGCTGAATCATAAAACTGTGCGTCAGTATGTCGCCAGCCCGACCTTTGACTGGCCATTATTGTTGCGTTCAACCGCACAGATTCAACGCGAAATAAGCAGTCGTGAACAACGATTACAGGAAGCATCGGATTTATTCGATAATGCGTTCGAAGGTTTATTGGTGCTAGACCGGCAACTTCGCTTCCAAAACGTGAATACGGCCTTTAGTGATATGCTGGGCGTGACTAAAAATGATTTGTTAGGCCGCTATATTAGCGAGTTCATTCCGTTTGAACCTACATTACTCACCGCTGCTAATACCAAGCTAAATGAGCCGGTATATTTACAGGAAGTTACTTATGCTGAGGATAAAACTGGCTTGTTATCGATTTCTGCCGGCGTATCGCAACAGGCAAATTTTGTCGGTGCGCTTACAGATGTTACAGGGTTTAAGCAGGCACAAACCTCGTTAGCCTTTCTGGCACAACATGATCCTTTAACCGGATTACGCAACAGGCGTGGCATGCTTGAGCAAATTGACAGTTTGCTTGCACAGCAAAGACAGGTTGCATTGTTGATCCTGGATTTGGATCATTTTAAAGACATCAATGATAGTTATGGCCATGCAGTAGGTGACGAGTTGTTATGTTTAGTCGCAAATGCGTTACGTCAATCCTTACCAGAAGATGTTATTTGTTGTCGATTAGGCGGAGATGAATTTGCGATTATGTGCCATGGCTACCCAACGGACGCGATCGCAGATCTTGGTGAGCGGGTGTTGGCTTCGATGCGACAGCCATGGACGTTGGAAAATGGACTTCGCTTGTATCTGGGGGCATCGGTGGGCGCTGCAATATCTAAGGATCATGCTGCAGAGGGGCAGGTGTTATTTCAACAGGCGGATGCTGCCCTGTATCAGGCTAAGGCCCACAGACGTGGCAGTTTTATGTTGTTTGATCCCAGTATGTTGGTTCAGGCACGGCACAAAATAGAGTTGGATAACCGCTTACAGGAAGCGATTAAAAGTAACCAGCTAGAAGTGCATTATCAGCCGCAATGCCGAATCAACACAGGTGAAGTGCAGGGCGTGGAAGCGCTGGTACGTTGGCGGGATCCTGAGTTAGGTATCATTTCGCCGGACAAGTTTATTCCACTTGCCGAAGAGAGTGGTTTGATCGATGAAATTGGGCAGTGGGTATTACACCAAGCCTGTGAGCAGATCCAAAGCTTACGTCTGCAATATCCGCATTTGACCGTATCCGTGAATTTAGCCGCTTATCAACTGCTGCATGCTGATTTACTTAATCAAATTGATGCAGCGTTAACTGCCTCTGGCTTACCATCACAACATCTTGAATTGGAACTCACAGAAACGGCATTAATGAGTCAGCACGACAAAATTGTCCCCTTGCTTGAGTTATTGCGAGCCAAGGGGATAAAGATAGCGATTGATGATTTCGGTACCGGATATTCCTCGCTGGCATACCTGAGGACGTTACCTATCGATATTCTGAAGATAGATAAAACGTTTGTGGATGACTGTGAGACTCAACAAACCCAACAGGTCTTACTACGCACAATTACGTCGTTGGGCATAGGATTGGAGTATGAGCTAATCGCGGAAGGCGTTGAGGAAAAGGCTCAGCTGGATATTCTGCAACAGCTGGGCTGCCACAGTTATCAGGGATATTTATTTGCCAGACCAATGCCGTTTGTCGAATTAAGCACATTTTTAGCGTCAGCCCATTAGCTTGTCGATAACTGCTCTAGCAACGCGATGAAGTCTTTTTCTGGCATTGGTTTAGCAAATAGATAGCCCTGAAAAGCCTGGCATCCAAGTTTATTCAGATGGTTAAATTGCTGCTGATTTTCTACGCCTTCGGCCACTACCTTCAGCTTTAAAAGTTGGCCAATGGAGATCATAGCATTCACCAGTGCTGAATCAGGATTCTGGTCGATTTCATCGACAAAGGCTTTATCAATTTTTAACTCATCGATAGGAAAATCCCTCAGGTATGCCAGCGAGGAATATCCGGTACCGAAGTCATCAAGGGATATACGAAAGCCATGCTGACGTAACAGTTCCAGTTTTTTGCGGGTATCCTGTACGTCATTTAATAACGCGGTTTCTGTCAGTTCCAGTTTCAGTTGGCTCGGCGATATACCTTTGTTTGCGGTGAGGGTTTCCAATTGGGACACAAAGTCATGTCGAGAAAACTGCCAGGCAGACACGTTCACCGAGATACGCACACCCATTTGACGTAAAACATGAGTATGTTGCTGAATAAAGGATGTTGCCTGTTCCAACACCCAATTACCCAAGGTGTGAATTAGGCCCGACTGCTCGGCAATGGGGATAAAACGATCAGGGCCAATAAAGCCCAGTTTAGGATGAAACCAGCGCAACAGAATTTCAGCACCAATCATTTCTTGCTGCTGGTTCCATTGGGGCTGGAAGTAGCAGGCTAATTGATGTGAGCTGATAGCCTCTCGGAGTTCATGCTGCAACGCCAGCTTTTCATGTGCAGAATCTCTGACCTGTTGCTCGTAAAGACGAAACTGGCGACGGCCATTATGTTTGGCTTCATAAAGCGCGAGTTCTGCTGCATTAAGGTATTCTGAACGGGTGAGGGAGGTGTCATTGATAATGACCACACCGAGTGATGCCGCAAGATCCAGTAAGTGGTCACCGACTTTTAATGGCGCGTTTAGGCTATCCAGAATGCGCTGGGCAAAGGTGTTAATATTTTGCAGGCTGAAATCGTCGGCGTCGCTGGGGCGATAAAGTAAAATAAATTCATCTCCACCGAATCGGGCCAGAAAAAGCGAATCCGAGCAGATTTGGTTTAACCGCCATGCAGCTTCTTTGACAACTGTGTCACCCACATCATGTCCTAAGGCATCATTAATTACCTTAAACTGATCCAGATCTAGTAGAAACAACACTGCTCTTGCACTGGGTGTTTGCTGCAACTGGGCGATAAACGCATCCAATTTTTCAATGGCGGATACGCGATTGGGGAGTTGAGTTAACTCATCCCGATAGGCAAGTTTCTTCACTTTTTCTTCGGCGTAATGGCGCAGGAATTCGGCGCTTACCCGATTTGTGAAAATTTCCAGTACCTGGGCTAATTCCTGACGATGTTGCAAAGGCTTAGAATCAAGGATCGCCACCAAGCCGAGTGGATGTCCATTTTCGTCTTTAATACGTCGCCCGGCATAACCTTCGATGTTAAGACGTCTGAACTCTTCTGATTGAGGATACAAACGCTGAAGCCCCTGGGTGATGATCAGATTTTCCCGATCGAGCATGAAAGTGGATGGCGTGTTTTCAAGGGCATAGCTGAAATTGTCAGAGACTTGTCCATTTTTAATAACAAACAGCGTTTCGACTCGACTTGGTTTTTCCGGGCAATCGGTCTGGCCGATAAAAATGTAATCTGTTTCCAGAATCTGTTGCAGGCTAATGGCCATTTTCTGGAGTGCCTGGGTAAAATTATCCTGACCTGTCCATGGATTGGCGGCGAGACAGTTGACGGCGTTGGATAAATACATGAGCTTTGTCATGTCCTGAATTCGTGCCGAAATGATCTCGGGAGCATTATCTACATAGCTAAGAGGGTAGAGACTTATGTCCAGCCAGCGAGCATGCTGATTCGGTTGTGTGATAGATGTTAGTTTAAACGGACCGTAATACGACGCCATGTTTAGTCGGGACGGATCAAACCAGGAATCACATTCTTCCACGTTCAGCTGATGTAACAGGTGCTTAAAGTTATGCTGCTGATTTTTGGGGAGAGCGCTGTCGAGCAAATGTTGTGCAGCCCGGTTACAGTCTTTAACATTACCCTCGCGATCCAACAGAATGATTGGAGCTGGCGATTGCAGATAGGACTGACGAATCATCTGTTCTCTGTGTTCTGCCTCTGCACGCAGAGAGCTTTCCTGTTTGATTCTGTGATGGCTTTGTTTTCTATCCTGAACAAAGTAGTACATCATGATAAGAACCAGGGCAACGGGGCCGAAACCACCTAGTTGCACTGAATCCTGATGGAAAATGCGAGTGTAAATATCAAACAGAACCAGAGTTAACTGAAAAAGTGTATAAATGAGTAGTGGTTTGGCGACTTGATTTTCAAGTTGATGTTTGACTTTGTAAATGCGAAATACCAGCCATAAGAAAAATAGGATGTTCATAATATCGCGCAGTTTTGAGAGCTTATTATGTTCACCCATGATGATGTGAACATGATCACCCCATAACGTGACCACTTCAAACAGCCCATCAATACGCGACAACCTGAACACGCCAGGCGACAGTGAATTGATCAGTGCAAACGTGGCGGCAATCGATGTCACTAATAGCGCCCATAAGCGCAAGCGCGTTTGCTGAGTGACCAGACCAATAAAGATGAAAGTGAATACCTGAGACAAAAGGCCAAGGTAGACGGAAGCATTGAGTAATTGAAGGCTGGTTGTGAAGTCGTTTGAGGCGTAGTAATGTCCATTGATAAATTGGTAAATACCAATAAAAGTCGCCATCAGGCTAAAACTGAGGGAGACTTTTCGTTCTCGCTGACTAAATTGCTGTTGTGCTGATCCACCTGCTGCCAGCAGAGCGCTGGTGAGCATGAGTCCGGTGGACATATAAAATAATGAGATGATCAAGAGTTCGGCTCGTTTTTATTATCGTTATTTGTGTTAAGAGTTTGATAAATATAGAAGTCACTCTTTTATGCGCAATATTTTAAACGAGTGTTTTTTATAACCCCAGTAAAATAAGGGTTGTATAGAATTCGTAAGGTATATATGAATATACCTACATATAATAATCCATTGTCTGTGTAGATATACCGGTTGAGTGTGTTAATTTTTTGTTATCTTTATGTTGACGTTTACGTAAAGGTTAAACTATTCTGATTTCAGATTGAGGAATGTTCCAGATGTCAAAAACCTACAATATTTCCGAATTAGCGGCGAAGTTTGATATTACCACCCGCACAATTCGTTTTTATGAAGAAAAGGGGTTATTGACGCCGGCAAGACTGGGGAATAACCGGGTTTACACCGAACAGGATCGCGTTAAGTTACAGTTGATCCTGCGTGGAAAACGCCTTGGTTTTAGCCTCGAAGAAAGCCGCGACATTATTGAAATGTATGACCCGGCTACCGGCAGTGCGGAACAGCTTCAGCGTTTAATTGGCAGGATCCAGGAAAAGCGTCAGGCCTTACAGGGCCAGTTAGAGGATATTGAAATGATGCTGGTGGACCTGGCGGACACAGAGCAGAAGTGTCAGCAGGCACTTCGTAACATGAAGTAGTTCCCCGACCGGATCTTCACTTTCGTCGGGGCAAGGAGACAGCCATGACGAAGGTTTTTCCCGAGCCTTGTTTTTCTTCCAGCGAAGAGCTGGGCATGATACGCGATAGCGTCAGTGCCTTTGCTCAAGCTCAAATTGCGCCGTTGGCGCAGTCTATCGATCAGGATAACCGATTTCCCCGGCAACTTTGGCCCGAATTAGGTGCATTGGGTTTACTCGGGATTACTGCCAGCGAAGAATACGGTGGCAGTGGTCTTGGCTATCTGGCGCATGTTATTGCGATGGAAGAGATATCCCGCGCCAGCGCTTCCGTGGGGTTGTCATATGGCGCGCATTCCAACCTTTGTATTAATCAAATCGATAAACATGCGAATGCCGATCAAAAAGCGCGCTATTTGCCCAAACTTTGCAATGGCGAATGGGTGGGCGCCTTGGCCATGTCGGAGCCGAATGCGGGCTCTGATGTGGTTAGCATGGCTTTAAGGGCCGAGCGAAAAGGCGATTTTTATCATTTAAATGGCACTAAAATGTGGATCACTAATGGGCCCGATGCAGATGTGTTGTTTGTTTACGCAAAAACCGATCCCAGTGCAGGAACCAAAGGCATCAGTGCATTTTTGATTGAGAAAGCTTTCGCAGGATTTTCCTGTCAGCAAAAGCTGGATAAGTTGGGAATGCGAGGTTCCAATACATGTGAGTTGGTATTCACTGACTGTAAAGTGCCCGTTAAAAATAGGGTGGCTGGCGAAGGCGATGGCGTACGTATATTGATGAGCGGCCTCGATTATGAGCGCACCGTGCTGGCAGCCGGACCCGTTGGGATCATGCGCTCCTGTCTGGAAACAGTCTTGCCTTATGTACACGAACGCAAACAGTTTGGTCAGCCTATCGGTGAATTTCAGCTGATCCAGGCCAAACTGGCCGATATGTATACCGAGTTCAATGCCTGCCGGGCATATCTTTATTCGGTTGCTCAGGCCTGTGATAGCGGTCAGGTGGATCGTAAAGATGCTGCCGGGGTCATTCTGTATTGCGCCGAGAAAGCGACGCAAATGGCGCTGCAAACTATCCAGATTCTTGGTGGCAATGGTTATACCAATGAATTTCCCGCCGGACGATTATTGCGCGACGCCAAATTATATGAAATTGGTGCAGGTACGTCTGAAATACGACGTATGCTGATCGGGCGTGAATTATTTAAGCAAACCAGTTGAGGCCAGGATATGCGCGTGATTGAAAGCCAGTATCAGCCCCAAAGCTCTGCAGCGATAGACAACCAGCATCACTATCACACCCTAATATCTGATTTACATGAACAGGTCGCCAGTATATGTCAGGGTGGCGGCGAACAGGCGCTAAAACGCCACCATCAGCGAGGCAAACTTTTTGTGCGCGAGCGCATTGATATGCTGCTCGACTCAGGTTCGTCTTTTCTGGAGTTGTCCCAGTTTGCTGCCTTTAATGTTTATCCTGAAGCGGTTCCCGCAGCGGGTATTGTCACCGGGATAGGTAAAATCGCTGGCATACTGTGTGTTATTGTCGCCAACGATGCCACGGTAAAGGGCGGTACTTATTATCCGTTGACGGTGAAAAAGCATCTGCGCGCCCAGGCGATTGCTGCTCAAAACCGCTTGCCTTGTGTTTATTTGGTGGACTCCGGCGGCGCGAATCTACCATATCAGGAAGACGTGTTTCCGGACAAAGAGCATTTTGGCCGTATCTTCTTTAATCAGGCCCGAATGTCTGCTGCTGGCATTTCCCAAATTGCCTGCGTAATGGGCTCCTGCACTGCAGGTGGTGCGTACGTGCCAGCGATGGCGGATGAGGCGATCATAGTGCGCGAGCAGGGCACCATCTTTTTAGCCGGACCGCCGCTGGTGAAAGCTGCCACGGGTGAAGAGGTCAGTGCTGAAGTGCTAGGTGGTGGCCAGGTGCATTGTCAGATATCAGGTGTGGCCGATTATCTGGCCGAAGACGATGAAGATGCGCTGGCCCTGACCCGGGTGCGCATCGCTAATCTAAACCTTACCCAGCAACTGGCACTTGAGCGTAAACCAGTGAAAACGCCACGTTATCCCACCAGCGATTTATATGGCCTGATCCCCAAAGACAGTAAGCAGCATTTTGATGTGCGCGAAATCATCGCACGCTTGGTTGATGATTCCCTGTTTGATGAATTTAAAGCCCTTTATGGGCAAACACTGGTGTGTGGTTTTGCGCATATTGATGGTTTGCCGGTAGGGATTCTGGCCAATAATGGCGTGCTGTTCAGCGAATCGGCGCAAAAGGGCGCCCACTTTATACAGCTCTGTTGTCAGCGCAAAATCCCACTCCTGTTTTTGCAGAACATCACGGGGTTTATGGTGGGGAAAGACTATGAGCATCAAGGCATAGCCAAACACGGTGCCAAACTTGTCACGGCGGTAGCCTGTGCCAACGTGCCCAAGCTGACGCTGATCATTGGTGGCTCATTTGGCGCTGGCAATTATGGTATGTGTGGTCGAGCGTATGATCCGAGATTTCTGTTTTGTTGGCCAAATGCTCGAATCAGTGTGATGGGTGGAGAGCAAGCGGCGAATGTGTTGGTGCAGGTCAAGCAGGAGCAGCTGGCCCGCAAAGGTGAGAGCCTGTCAGAAGAGGCGATTGAGACGATTAAACGGCCGGTACTGGAAGAATATGAGCGCAAGGGCCATCCGTATTTTGCCTCGGCGAGATTGTGGGATGACGGCATTATTGATCCTCTGCAAACTCGCGATGTATTAGCGCTGGCGTTAGCGGCATGTTTGACTGTGCCGGTAACCGAAACCGATTTTGGCATCTTCAGGATGTAGGAGCTGTTATGAGACATGATCATCTCACCACTGAGTTGCCATTTGAACGCTTATTGATAGCAAACCGAGGCGAAATTGCCTGTCGCGTCATTCAAACCGCCAGGCGATTGGGTATCTATACCATTGCAGTGTATTCGCAGCCGGACAAACACAGTCGGCATGTGCAAATGGCAGATGAAGCTGTATGCCTGGGAGGCGCCAGTGCCACGGAATCTTACTTAAATATGGATGCGGTGATCCAGGCGGCGATTCAAGCGCGTGCCAATGCTATCCACCCCGGCTATGGCTTTTTAAGTGAAAACGCGCGCTTCAGTCAGGCCTGTGAGCAGGCGGGAATGACGTTCATTGGCCCAAACGCTGACGTTATCGACACAATGGGCAGCAAATCTGCTGCCAAAGCGTTAATGGGGAAAGCCGGCCTGCCGTTAATTCCCGGCTATTACGGTGACGAACAATCGGAGCACTATCTATATCAGCAGGCTGAATCGATAGGGTTTCCGCTGATGATCAAGGCCAGTGCTGGTGGTGGTGGCAAGGGTATGCGTCGGGTTGATGACATTGGTAGTTTTCTGGCAGCGTTACAATCAGCGAAAAATGAAGCCCGAAACAGTTTCGGAGACGACAAGGTGTTGCTGGAAGCCTGCTTGATCGCTCCTCGTCATATCGAAGTGCAGGTATTCTGTGACCAGCACGGCAATGGCGTATATTTGGGCGACAGAGACTGCTCTATCCAGCGTCGTCATCAAAAGGTGATTGAAGAAGCCCCTGCAGTCAACATTCGTGAGGATATTCGCCAGCAGATGGGGGAGCTTTCGGTAAAAGCTGCGCTTTCGATTGGTTATGTCGGTGCGGGTACCATGGAGTTTTTGCTCGATGACAAGGGGGGCTTCTACTTTATGGAAATGAACACCCGTTTACAGGTAGAGCACCCGGTGACAGAGCGTGTGACGGGATTAGATTTGGTCGAATGGCAGTTGCGGATTGCGGCCGGTGCAGCTTTGCCGCTCTCGCAACATGAGATAAAGCTAAAGGGTCATGCACTCGAAGTGCGTTTGTACGCTGAGCAACCCGAGCAGGAGTTTTTGCCTGCTGCAGGCAAATTAGCTTTGCTACGTTTTCCTGAGCATCTGCCATATTGTCGTGTTGATACCGGCGTTGTTGAGGGAGACGAGGTCACCGTCCACTATGACCCGATGATTGCCAAACTCATTGTGTGGGGGGCTAACAGGGAACAAGCCTGTCAGCACTTGCAGCTCGCGTTGGCAGCGACGCATATTTCAGGCCTTCCGACGAATCTGACATTTTTACGTAAGCTGATAGCAATCCGTCCTTTTATTAACGCAGATCTCTCAACGGCCTTTATCGCTGAATTTTCCGAGCAGATATGGGCGAAACAACTGTTTGAGCCAGCGTCTATTGAAGTTGCTGCTGTCATTGCGAATCAACTTTGGCAGCAACAGACATTTACGGGAGAGATAATCTGGCAACAACCTCTTGGTATGCGTTTGAATCAGTCTGCGTTAATGCAGCAACGTGTGCGAATGGATGGCCGCCTGATTCATGCAAGACTAGAAAGTGATCCGCAAGGTTTTACTGTGACTTTGCCAAATTGTACCTGGCATGGCATCGCTACGCTCGAAATCCGTCAGGGGGGCTATCAGTTGTTTATAGAAGGGCTGCCCGTCATCAGGGTTGTGCCTTGCGATAGCGGTATTTACTTGCTGACAGATAACTTTGAATGTCTTGTTATGCCTGAGTCTTTGCAGCCTAAAGTCTCAATCGCTGACGAACAGCAGGCAATGCTGGCACCTATGAGTGGCACCATTGTCGCAACCCTTGCAGAAGTAGGGGATCGCGTCGAAAAAGGGCAGGCACTGGTCGTGATGGAAGCCATGAAGATGGAGCACACGATTAAAAGCCCTTACGCCGGCGTCGTCAAAACGCTATCGATGGAGACGGGGATGCAGGTACAGCAGGGCAAAGTGCTGGTGGAAGTGGAGCCAGATACATGAGTCAGCCAAAGGTGAAAATCACCGAAGTGGGTCCCAGAGATGGCTTACAGAATGAGCCGGGTCGACTCAGTGTTGCGACCAAAGTCAGTCTGGTACAACAGTTACAAGCCAGTGGCCTGACACACATTGAAGTAGGTAGTTTTGTGAATCCGGCCCGCGTTGTGCAGATGGCAGATAGTGACGAGGTGATCCGTCAGTTACTGCGTCATGATCTCAGCCAGCAAGACATCTATTCCGCCCTTGTCCCTAATCTTAAAGGCTATGAGCGTGCAATTGATTGTGGAATTAAGGAAATTGCGGTGTTTGCATCGGCCTCTGAAGGCTTTTCGCAACACAATATTCAATGTTCTGTCGATGAAAGTATTGCGCGGTTTATACCTGTGATGAGCAGGGCCCGGCAAGATGGCATGAGAGTAAGAGGCTATGTGTCCTGTGTGTTTGGCTGTCCTTATGAAGGCCTCGTCACCCCTGAACAGGTACGTTATGTCACTGAAAAACTGCTTGAATTGGGCTGCTATGAAATATCACTGGGCGATACGATTGGTGTCGGAACTCAGACGCAGGTAGCAGCGTTGCTTGGGCATTTGCAACGCTATGTGTCGGCAGACAAACTCGCCGTGCATTTCCATGATACCTACGGCCAGGCGCTGGTGAATATTGCCGAGGCATTGCAGTTAGGGATCCGCAGTATCGATGCGTCGGTGGCCGGACTGGGCGGTTGTCCGTATGCCGATGGCGCATCAGGCAATGTGGCGACGGAAGACTTGGTGTATATGCTCGAAGGTATGGGCTATGCGACAGGCATTCATTTAGAGAGCCTATGCCAGGCTGGGGCGTTTATCTGCAAAGCGTTGGGGCGTGCCAATGGGTCTAAGGTTGCACAGGCGATGTTGTCGTAGCTGCGCTGTTAATAGCCAAAAAACAGTGATTTATCTTTAATTGGCGTTTCCGGAGGCAGTAACGGATTGTCCAGTACATGGATTTTTCGGGTGTCGATGTTAAGGCGCTGAAACACTTCTCTGTGATTCGGGTTGTTGCTAAACAAACGATCAAAACTGCCATCATCAATGGCATTACGCAGACCAATTTCAAGTTGTCGAGCTAATACCTGATTGTTTTGATTTACGAAAAAATAAATGGCAGTGGGATAAATAAGTAAATGCTTTTGTTCTATCACCAGGCCTTTGGCATCGTCACGCTGTAATTCCGACCAGGCTTCCATCACACTTCGAGGAAAATAATCCACTTTTCCCTGCTGGAGTAAAAGCATCATTTCATCAATATGTTCAGTCGTTTTCACCTGAAAACCATTGCTGGCGAGAATTTGTGTATCAGGCCAGTCATTGCCCTGAATAGCGACTAGTTGCTTTAATGCTGCGGTGGTATCCAGTTGGGTAAATAGCATCTGTTCGGATGGGCGGATCACGAACACCCGGTATCCCATTAAGCCTTTTAGCAGAGGAATACGAACTGGCATTGCTTTGGTTTCACGTTCTATTGAAGTCATCGACCACAGTACGTCAATCTCACCTTTTTCCAGTTCATCGAATTGCTGTGACTGGCTCATACTCAAATTAAGGGGACGAAGGTTAACGCTGGGATACTGGCTGCCGCGCTTTTCCAATGCCAGGGCCAGCATATTGATGAAATATTGCTTTTGTGGATCATCATCATTGGCCTGGTTACTGATAAAGGTAATCTCTCGTCCCTGTGCGCAGACAATGGTCGGGCTGAGTAGGCAAATCCCCAACGCATATGGCCATAGAATGCGGAGCTGTTGGCGCTCAAAGCTCTTGGCTGCGCGCTGGATGTAAGTTAGCAATGGATGTAAAGACCGCAAAAATGGATACTTCCTGACTGGGATACCCCCTAGCCTAGATGATTGAGAGGTATGTGCAAGACAGTAACGCTTTTTAGGGCGATAAATTATCCTTTTTTTGAGGTGAGTAAATGTAATCCCGCCAAAATGGGCTCAAGTTCAGAAACTGGCTTCGGCGGACTTAGCAGATAGCCCTGTATTTTATCGCATCCGATGGCTTTTAAAGTGATCTTCTGTGCATCATTGTCGACGCCTTCGGCGACAACTTCTAATTTAAGCGCCTTGGCAATATCGATCAGGGCCTGATACATGGCTCTGGCCTGATTTGATGTCTCAATTTCACGTACGAAACTCATATCAATTTTCAGCACATTCACTGGAAGCTTGCGCAGATAACTCAGAGAACTGTAGCCGGTACCAAAGTCGTCGATTGAGACGGTGAATCCGCGTTGCTGGAATGCTGTAATCAGACGATAACATTTATCAAAGTCAGCAATGAAAGCGCCTTCGGTGATTTCCAGTTCAATTTCCTGAGGGGATATTTGGTGACCGGCCAGAATGTTATCGATATCCTGCAGGATGGTTTTGCGAATAAAATCTTTAGCAGATAGATTGATCGACACCCTGCCAGCCGCACCCATCGCCCGAAGTTGGGGAAGCTCTTTGCAGACTTGCTCGAGCACAAAATTCGTAATTTCACATATCAGTCCGGTCTTTTCTGCCAGAGGGATAAAGGCTGCAGGAGATACCAGACCCAGTTTGGGATGACGCCAGCGCACCAATGCTTCTAACCCGGCTCCGCTATTATCTAATAAGTGTTGTTTGGGTTGGTACCAGACTTCTAATCCCTGACGGCTCTTCAGTGCGTCATTTAATTCAGTTTCGAGAATAACGCTGTCTTTCAGGCTTTGGTCAAAGGTATTTTGATATAATTTGGCAGACTCGAGAGGGTCATCCTTGGCCTGATTCAGGGCAACGTAGGCGGTTTTAATTAATTCATTTGGTGATTTAGCAAAATGGGGATAAACCGACACACCTTGAGACGGCGTAATGTAATACTCGTTTTGAGCAGCTTTAAACGGAGGAGCAAAGACCCCTTCCAATTCGCGAGTGAGCTGCCAAATAGCTTTCACATCAGCAAGGCCTTTTACCGCCACACCAAACTCATCTCCGTGTAAACGCACAACTGTACTGTTGTCTAACGCGAGTTTCTCCAGACGGCGAGCAACTTCAAACAGGATCAAATCCCCGGTGGCATGTCCGGCAACATCATTTACATTACTGAAATTATCCAGCTCCAGAATAAACAGTGCGACGTTAGCGCCTGGGTCGTTTCTATACCAATCGTCTAATTGCTGAAATAAGGTAACGCGAGAGGGCAGCAGGGTGACGTAATCAAGCTTATGTTGGGAGCGATCAATGATTAATTCAATTTTATCGCCATGAGGGAGCAAAATAATATCTTTATAAACAGCAGGAAATTTCTGCGGTTCCTGAGGGGAAAGACTTTGCCAAACATCGACTTGTCGTTGCAGGTAAGTCAGCTCGTAAGGATATATCAGCGACTGCTGTTGTAACCTGTCCAGAAGAGTAGGGAGCTCATTAATGGACGTTGAATAGAATTGTGTTTTTAGCGAATCGTTCTGCATCCAGATGTCTCTGTGCGACATTAAAGATGGAGACACCTGCAGATTGCAGGTGTCCAGTTACATGTTTACAGCGTTGCCAGTAATCCCTCTGACATTTCCTGAGCAAATAGCTCTCCTAATTTTTCAATCGCTTTGTCTTTTGCATAATCAGGATCACTTGATACGCCTTTCGCCTTTTGCTTAAAGGTATTGAGGATCGTGTTTTTATGCTTAAGGCTCACATTTGCATCGGCGATGCTATAAAACATATTGTCTCTGCTCATGGCTCGCCAGCGTACCTGATAGGTTAGAGAGAAATCAGATTGCCCAGACGCGGCAACGCGAATGCCCTGTTGATTCAGCATCTCCGCTAGCTTGCTCTCTAGCGCAGCATCACGACTTCCTTCAATACTGAAACTCAGGCTATCTAGCACCTGGTCTGCCAGTTGATTGTTCAGACTGATACCTGTTGCCAGAGAAATACCTTCGTTAGCCAGAAACACCAATTGCTGATTTAAACGTTGACGTTCAAATAGCTGAGTTTTGAAGCCAATTGCGGCACGCAATTTTTGTAAACCGTCGCCCATTCCACTTTGCCAGGCATTCAACTCACCATCGGCAAAATGGATTTTGGTTTGCAAATCAGCAATGGCCTGAACCTTATCAAAGCTTGCCAGGATATAGGCAGAATTCCTTGCTTTGTCGATATAGCTGTCTTTGAACTGAATACCACTCAGTTCAAGCCTGGGAGCCCGATTGACAATCGCTTCATTAAAGTGAGAGCTGATACTGCCATTACTGGATGCAATGTTCACCTCAGTCGTGGCATTTACCTCAACCTGGATGAGTTTCGCGATCTCCGCTCTGGCCGACTCTTCAGCTGCCTTGCGAGCCAATTCCTCATTGAGGGTGATGGGCGCAGATCCGACTGCATACAACAGCTCGTTTGAAGATGCAGGTGGTACCATTACCCATTTGGGCGCCGCATTGGTTTGCTTATCCGCTTTAGCGTGAACCTGTGTAGATTCGCAGCCTGCTAGTATCAATAGCAGGCTGGCTAAGATGGCGTGTTTATAAGCCAAAACGGGATTTTTCCTGCAGCTTTTGGATTTTCTTCTGTCCATTCCACACTTCCCTGTTGGTAGTCATATCGATTAAGCGTAAATCAACCTGATAGAAGGTTACGCGGTCGCCATCCAATTGGTCAACAGTCGAATTGATGCTGCCAGATAACGCGTAATCTGCGCCTGTTTCTTCACCCATCGCATTTTGCGTGTCGAAACTTGAATTCAGCTCTTGATCAGCGCGTTCATCGCGGACGTCCTGACGGACAGTTGCGTCAGCCACAAAGTCAGCACGGCCGCTGCGCAAAATGGCGCGTTTTAAATCATTAATGAAGGTTTCAACAGGGATGTGTTCATGGGACTTATTTCGGATACGCTGAACGATAACGGCCGGTTTGTTGCCTTCTTTGCGCAAGTGATCGTCAATCCAGGGAAAACTCAACATATCGGTGATCATCGCATCTGCTACCAGTTGCGAATCTTTGGCGTTCCATTTGTCGGTCAGTGCAATTTCCTGATTTGAATCCACACGGGATACCTGAGTGCTCTTACAGCCCCCCAGTAAAACGAGTGAAGAGAGCAATACCATAGCGAGAGTATGTTGAGTTTTCATCTGAAGATCCTTTTTATGTTGTCCTACGATTATTTCATTGTTGCCTGAGCAGTTAAAGCAGGTTTGCTCATATCTTCAGGCAGGGTACGTGTGTGCCACATGACAGGTTGATTGCTATCTGCATTCACCAATGTTTGTTGCTTTAATACCTGACCATTGAGCAGATACGTGCGAACTTCAACCTGATGCTGCCCAGCGGTAACAGGAATACGGGTAAACATGACATCTGACGGTAAGGTGCTCCAGTTACGGGTATCTGCGCCAGCAGTAAACGTATTTAGGGCTTTACCAGCCATGCTTAGCAAGGCGCCATATTGGCCACCATATTCAGATGCTTTTTCTGCCGTCATGGCTTTTAGTGTTTCACGTGCGATAGCTGCAATGATTTCGTCACTGGCCACGCGCATTTGTTCCTGAACGGCAACCTGCTCTAAAGAATGGGCCATCGTCAGATTTTTAACCAATTTGCCATCGACATATAATTCGCTTTTTGCGACTTCCTGTTTAGGCTGAGGATAGTATGGTACCGATACTCTTACACCATTACCCACGGCAGCAATGAGACCAACGTCCTGAGCTTTCTCCCAAATAGGGCCTGGTAATGAAATACGTTTCTGAGCGAAGCCCATGGCAGCAGTAATTGCATCACCGGTGACATAGTTTCTAACGACATCGCCTACCTGATTATCGGCATACAGCATATAAAACCAGGTGCGCTGATCACGTTGTTTTGCTGCATCACGACCACCAAAGGCTAGCATAGGACTTAACACAATAGCTTGCTGAGATGCATCAATCGTCATCATCATTTCCAGGCTGTCACGCTGCGGTGCCATGCCTAAATCCTGAATAACAACTAACTCAGGAGATGCCTTTTTCATTTCAAGAATGGATTTCTTTTGCTCAGCCGTCAGCTTCTGTTTGGCCAGACGGGTCCATTTACTCTTGTACCCACCATCAAGTTTCATGACTTTAATTGCGTCATACCAGGCTTGTTGAACAATTTGATCGCCCAGACCGTATTGTTTGGCAAAGCCATTTTCATAAGCGGTGGCGGCTTTTTCATACTCGATACGTGCGTTATCTAAATCATTGGCCATTTCAAAGAGCAGACCAGACAGATAGTGGCCGTAAGCATCGTCTTTATATTCCAGGCCTTCTTTATCTAACGAATCACCGGCAATGGCGTTAAAAATGCCGAGTAACTCTGCAAATAATCCTGCGTCACCTTCTTCTTCCGGTGCTTTGTAACCGCCCGACTCATTGACCAGGGTTTCCAGGTGTAGATTCATGCGGCGAATTTCGACAATAGCAGCGTCAAGTAAATCGGCCTTTTCAGTACCGGTTGTGCTTTTGGCTTGCTTTAGATAATTCAAGGCTTTGTAATAGTTAATGAAGGTGTCTTCGAAAATAAAGCCTTTATACGGACTAAATGAGGGGCCGGACATTAGTTCTTGAAATTTATCCGAAACACTGATGGTGTAACGTTCTTCTACAATGCTTTCAGCCTGAGCAAGGTGTTCATTACTTTTGTCGAATTGTCCCTGCAAATGTGCCAGGAGTCCCAGTTCCATATGGTAAAGCAATTTCTCATCACCATCGGGCGTATATTCTTTTAGCGTTGCCTGCTCGGCGCCGACTATGTCGCCCTTAGCAAGTACTTCGCCGGGGATTGGATTTTTTACAAAGAGATTTTCTGTGGATACACAGCCTGTAAGCAGCATTACAGGCAGCATAAGTTGAATGCAAAATTTCATTGCCATCATTCCTTTAGTTAGCTGAGCATTACCACGGTTCGTCCGTTGTGCGCTTTTATTGTTTTATTGCTGACTTGGTTTTTATGGCGGGATTTTCCCCCGACTGTAGCCAGCTAACGACAGATTATATGTGTAATTGCTTAGAATTGCTTTTCTAGAATTTTGATTTTTTTTATATTTGTCTGAAGAATAATTCAAAATTAAAGTTAACATTCTGAGATGTAACAATTTTTAATATTTGTGAAATTTTACGGGGCGGTAAAATAGTGTGGACAGTCAATATATATTAGGTGAATTCACGATAGAGCCAGGCCATCATCAGGTTTGGTATAAGGGGGCTTGCATCTGTGAAGACCCTAAAATAGTTAATTTATTGATTGCACTCGCTAAAACTTATCCTGAATGCAGTTCTCAGCAAACCTTGTTAAAGGAAATCTGGCAAGACAGAGTGGTCTCTGAATGGTCAGTCGCCCGTCTGGTATCAGATACACGTAAATTGCTCAAACCTTATATTGCTTCGCCAGTGATTCAAACTGTGCATGGGCGCGGGTATCGTTTAAGTGCCGCTATTGGCAAACAGCTGCAGATGAAATCCGTAAACACGGGCCCACAGGTGACGCAAAGTGATGCAGAACAAGACATCGATTATGTTGAGGATGTTCCGCGCTTTAGAGTGCGTAATTACACCACAGGAAAAGTGATATCAGTTTTGTCTGTGACCCTGACGCTAGTGCTCGTATCTGTCAAAATTGGGCTGACACTTTTATCTGAACCCACTGAGTCACTTCAAATCGCAGAACAGCAAAACACATGGGCGCGTGTTTTATGGGTCGATGATCATCCCCAAAATAACCAAACGGAACGTCAGCGTCTTGCTGAAAAGGGAATAGCCAGTTATCCGGTGACGAATTCTGAAGAAGCGTTGATGTTATTATCCATGCATCACTACGATTTAGTCATCTCTGATTTGGGACGTCATGGTGATTCATTAGCAGGCTTTAAATTAGTGGAAAAGATGCGTAATCGCGGCGATAACACGCCATATCTGATTTACACTATTTTGCCTTCTGATGAAAAAATTAGCTTAGCAAAACAGTATGGCGCCCAGAATGTTGCCTTTAGCTCTGATGAGTTATTTCAGCTGGTGAATGAACAAATTGCGGCTGAACTTGCCTCTGGTAGCTCTCAGTAAGTTAGGCAACCTTTTGTGTCTTAAATGCGCTTTGAGTTTCTTTTAACTCATTGAAAAAAATAGCTTTCAAAAGATTTCAAAATTCTTTACTCCCTTTCATATCCAGCCCGTGAATAGACTCAATTGTGGTTTGTGTGTTCCTGTATTTGCATGAATCAATGCAGTCATTGCGAAACGCTCATGCGTTTACCCGAAGCTTAGCCTTGTGACCTTGCTGACTTCGGGTACTTTTTCGTGCTGAAGTCATTCTTGATTCATTCTTTATCAGTGCACGCTTAACCATCTCAACTTGGACAAGATAGTTAAATCCGCCAAACGGGTGAGGGAAAGAAGTATGATTAAGTTTGGTTATATGTCGGTAATGGCTGGCTTTCTAGCAACAGCACCGTTAATCAGTCAGGCGCAGGACGCTGCATCAAAGACGGAGGATAGCTATTATCGCTACCTTGGTGAATTTGATGTGGGTTATAAATATCAGTTTTGGGAACCGGATTTTATTCCAGACACTTATGTTCAAACGACAGGTTTAAACATACTGGATATAAAATGGAATCTGGGACAAGCCAGCTGGCTGGCAGACAAACCTTTCATTTCCTTCTTTATTCCCGCTATCGAATACGAATTTACGCCTAATGCCAGTGCCAGTCAGGACAGACTGGTTGAGTTGGTAGAGAATGATAAAGACGCCTGGAAAAAGCTCACCTTGAATTTCGATATGGATTTAAGTCGTGTGTTTTTTGATGCCGAAAAAGATGGCGACCATTTTTTCCTTTCACTGGATTACAACAAGCAGACCTTTCTGACGGATGTGCAATCCTACAAAGATTACTGGTTTGTGACGGACGATTACGTCAACTTACTTATCCCCGGAGATGTCCTTAGTGTGGCGACAGAATTCGAGGAATATCGAGCCGGAATTACGCTTAAACATACCCAAGGCGGTGGATTTTTGCTTGGCATGGGGGTGGCAGACATCACCTATAACAAGCCGATGGCAACAGATGTGTTGTCGACAGTAGAACGTATTTATGAAGCAGAGCTTACCGCAACCGGGATTTATGTGGATCTCGGCATGGGCACGGAATACACCCAGTTACTGCTGAATTACACCTATGCGCTGGACGCTGATGTGCAAATTCTTGATGGTGTGAGTGTGAGCCACTTCGACCAGGATTACGGTTACTACATAGATGTGACGACTATTGAATACGTGCAGTACGGCGGCAAGTTAACAACCAATGCCAAACAGTTTGGTCTGGATATCGACCTGGAAGCTTCTGCTGAGGTCATCTACAGGAAATTCTCTGATTTTATCGAAGAAGTGGAAGTTAACGATGACACCATCATCAACTTCGGCATCAAATATCGCTTTGGTTTGTAAGGAGTTGCCAAGATGAAATATTTACCTTTTGCCGTATGGGCATCTTTGCTGGTCGTTGCTGGTTGTAATATGGAAACAGAAATTGGTGAACCCTATGAGCAACCCGGAGCCGATACCGAGCCTTTTATCACCTTTAGTACCGTATTATTAGACAACGGTTTTGTGGGAGTGCCTAGTTACGTCACATTTGGTGCGGACAGTGCTGATATGAAAGTGACGTTTGGTGCACAAACTATCGATTTTGCAGCCCTTTCTTCCGTGCGTTTGTATGGTTATGGATTTGATGAAGACGCAGCATCAGACACTGTTTTCCGGTTTTCAGAGGTCAGTGACACCCGCGGTATTCACGGTACCCGAATTGGATACTCGCAATTTAAATCGAATAGCTCTGAAGTTGGCGAAGCCGATTTTCATATCATGGCAAAAGATATCAACGGAGATATCTATCTGACAGAAACAAGTTCTCAGGAGCGCTGGCAAGCAGATCCCGAGCCTTATCTGCAGCCCGAGCCTAAGCGATTATTTAAAGCGCAGATTGAGGTCGGGGAGAGTTGGGTATCACAGGCAAGCTTTTTTCCCTGGTTTTATGATGCCAATCTGGGCTGGAAAGGAACGCTGGTCGCAGACGATGCAGTGGCGCCTACAAGTGGTGAAGAAAATTGTGTACTGCTGAAATTTCAGAAAGAAAATGTGGCCTATTACATGTACCTGAAAGACGGTATTGGGATTGTTGAGATTCTGTGGAACTGGGAGAATGAAAATAACCTGGTGAAACCTATTTTAGGATATTCGTATAAACTTGACGGTGGCAGTGGTTACGGTCCTGAGTATACCGGGTTTGGTTATGGAGACAGTGGTGACACATACGATGCCTCACTAACTGCCAAAACCTATGCTCAGGGTTACACTGTTTTGCCGGGAGAAGCCCCTGATTATGCCGACTGGCCTACCAATGAAAGTGATTACACTGTGTATCGTGTGGCACTGGCGGATGCCAGTTCAGGTGTTAGTTTTGGTACTGTCACCTTGCTTTACGATGAGCAAAATAATGCATTCATTACAGATACCACAGAACTCACTTTGGCAGATGCCTATCAGCCAATCTTCACTGTGATCTCCGATGGAGAAACCTTTTTTGCAAATTCGAGTTTCGGTGACTTAGCCTTTGATCTGACAACGCCCATGAATAACCAGTATGGGTACAGTATCCTTGCAGTAAACGGTACGTTGGTGAAGCAGACAGATACCAGTGTCACAAAGGCCTTTACTGCAGAAATCTCGATGTTTTATCAGCGCGTAGTCAGCAGTGGTGATGAGGCAATAATTTCCTATCAGGCTAATGTTAACAACGAGTTACCGTCGGCGGTGAAAGGTGCTGAACACCGTTTTGATTTTGAAGCGATCAACCTGGCCGTGTATGACACATTGCCAACGAAGGTTTATTACGGCACATCGCCAGATTCGGTTGAGCAGTTGCTCAAAGAGGGGGCGAGTTGTTATAACGCGGATGCAGATGGAGATTGTATCTCTGGATTTCGCTCTGCGTTTGTGACCTTGCCTGATGTGACCGGTGACATTTATATTCAGTTTGAGGTTTCATACGAAGCTGATTCTGAAGGGGCTTATCCGGCTGCCACGGTACGAAGCCCCGTGTACAGCATGAGTTTGTTAGCGAGCGCAGAAGCGTCGGAACCTGTGGCTCAGTTTATTACCAATTTCCCTCAGGATATCAGAGGTTCACGCGACCCTGACACAGGCGAATTCCTGGTGTATCTGGATGCGACCAAGTCATATAGTTTGAACGGCAGCATTTTACGCTATGACTTTGATTTTGGTGATGGCACAGTGGTAGAGGATAAACGCTCATTGGGTACCTATACATACACAGATGATGGCGAGTATACTATTTCCCTGACAGTCACTGATAGCAATGGCGCCAGTGCCAGTTACAGCCAGCCGGTGTGTGTATCAGACTATGGTTCGTTCATCCTGCAAAACCAGGGACAACCAGAAACCTTTTCAATACAGATTGGTGAATATGACGAGACGGATGAAACTTACTACAGCATTTACTACAACAGTATCTATATTGGTAAGGGAGAGGTTCAGGAAATCGAACTCGAAGCCAATAAAGCGTATATTGCTATAGTTGAATATACGGACTCAGATTTGGAAGAGAATCGCTCCGTTGATTATTTTTCTCTGGAAGGATGCCAGGACCATTATTTTGTACCCGATAACTCAGCCGTGGATGATTAATGTCAGATGTCTCCTGTCAGCAATGATGCTGGCAGGGGGACTCATGCTTTACTCGGCTCTGGCTCATTCTGAACAAGTTCCTTGTTGGTTGAATACCCCCGTCACTGACAACGTGACGGGCTTTATTGGTGCTGCGAGCCCCTTTAGCAGTATTCCCGGAGGCTCTTTGTATGCGAGCCGTAGACGTGCGTTAGAACATCTTGCTGAATTTTATCAGTACCCTCTAACGGATGGAGATCGTAAGAAGGTCACTCAGGCTGATGTGACCTTAGATAACGGTGTCAGCGTACATTTTTCTGCGCCTTTCTCAACGGTTGATACACTTTACTCATATGCCACGTTGAATCAATTCGCTGACAAAGTTGGTCAGGGCGAGCAAATGTGTACTGCAGATGCATGTGAATTCGCTCAGTGTTCGCCAAGCTGGTTGTGTGACGATGACGGCGCTTATGTATATGGTGTTAGCCAGATGAGCAGTGTGCCTGCGAAAACGCTCGCACTGGCGCGTAAAAATGCCAAGCTGGTGGCGTCGTATTTGGTCCAGTCAGACGTCACAAGCCAGTCTCAACGTACGCTTTATCAAAGTGACGTAGAGAAATGGGGTGTCAGCTATGAAAATAATCAGGTAGATGCCGTCGGGAATGTCGAGAGGATGCTGCATACTGCCAGCTGCCGAACATCACATTATTTATTTGCTCAATTTCGCGATCCTTCTGTTGCTACGTACTCCTCGTCTGAACACATACCCTTTAAACAGTGGTTTCATAGCCCGGGATATAAAGACAAAGTGGGTGTGATTGGGAGTTTTGACGGGATCCCGGCAGATGGACGTTTCAGTACTGCCCTTAACGGGGCTATCAAAAATGGCTTAATTGAAATGGCGAAGATTAAAAATATCGTCATTGAGAATGAATACCAAGTCAGTATGACGAATGGTTGGTATACTTTTTCCAAGTCGGATGAATCTACCCAGAGTCTCGTCAGTGCTAAACTGATGGATATTAAGGTGGTGGACAATTCGGATAGTCTGGTAATTTATGCCTGGTTAATAGAAAACTAAACATGGAGATGGAATCTGATGAATAAGTTAAAAATGGCGACTCTGGCTGCTGCGGTAAGCACACTGGCCGCATGTGGTTCAACACCTGCGCCTGAACCAGCCAAACCTACCGCAAGTATCCCGCAATGGGTATTAAACCCAGTAGTGGAAGATGGAATTGCCGCTGCAGATTGTGTGAAGTCGTCTGGTAACTTCTCGGTAGATCAAAAAATGGCAGCTGCGAATGCGCGTTTGGCGCTGGCACAGCAAATTGATGTACGTGTTGAAGGCCTGGATAAAACCTACTCTCGTCGCACGGATTCAAATGAAGATACGTCCGTGGGTACTAATTTCAGCTCAGTATCTAAGCAATTAACCAAGCAAACCCTGACAGGTTCTCGCGTGGTAAAAGCGGATTTGGTCGATATCGCAGGTGTACAACATTACTGTGCGTTGATGACGCTGAGCCCAGCAGCAACTAAAGATCTGTTCGATCAAATCATTGCTGCTAGCAAGCGCAATGTTAATCCACAAGATGAGAAGTTCCTGTACGAAGAATTTAAAGCATTCAAAGCTGAGCAGGATCTGGATAAAGAAATTAAGCGTCTGACCGACTAATTCGTCAGCGCACAATAAATGCAGGGAGGCCCACTGGTCTCCCTTTTACTTCGATTTAGCAGCACTCAAATTAGCACACTATGAACACGGAAAATAAACTCGATGCAGTGGATGTAGACGAGAGTTCAGAAAAGATTTCTTTCTGGAAAAAGTTACAAACCACCGTTTTTACCCTGGCCGCTTTGATGATTTCTTCAGGCCAGTTTAACGATACCAAAGAATTATTAGGCAGTTTGTATGAAGACGTGTTGGCAAATTTTACCAACTCGCTCGAATATGAATTGATCGAAGGCATTCACGTTGGCAATAGCCTGGCATTTGTGAAAGAAGAACTGGGTGAGCCTTACGTTATTAAGCGTTCCAGTAACCGTCCTGAGCTGCGCTTTCAGTATTTTTCAGAAGAGAAATTTGAGCTGACGCTGATAACAGATGATGAACGTATCGTCGGTTACACAGTATTTAGTAAAGAAGATGGATTTTCTCCGGCCATTCCATTTGCGGAAGAGTTAGGTGAAATTCCGCTGATGAAGTCGAACGACAATCCATCGAGTTACTTTTTTGATGTAAATAACCTGATTTATTTCGTCGAAGCTCAGGAGCTGGGTAAGCAACAAATGTTTCTGACTCTGGTGCGTGGCTTCGTGGAATATGGTGCCGTACCTCAAACGGATAAGGTCGAAGACGATTATAATGAACGTATCACTGATGCGGTTCGTGAATTGAACGATGCTGAAACATTTGGTTCAGAAAGTGAAATCGATACTAAATTGAATCGAATTCGTGAACAGGTCTTTCCTAATTTCTTCGCGATTGGAGAAGTAGACGCCAAAGTATTGGCCGAAAGCCTGTTAACACGATATGAGTATCAGATGTTCACCCAAAGCTAAAGTGCTCAACTGAAAAGGATTAGACGATGAAACCTATGTTGAAAGGAACAATCTGTCTGAGTTTCTCCCTATTGCTATCACAGGGATTGTACGCGCAGACGAATGACGAGCCGGACCCATTTGCGGAATTAGATGCTGAGATTGCTGAATTGAACAATGAAGGCAGTGAAGCGGAGATGAAAGAATTCCAGCAGTGGAAAGAAAGTTATCTGGCCGAGTATCAAAAATTCCGTCAGGAACATTTTCAAAAGTTAGACGATATACGCGACAAGCTGATCAACACCTGGGGAGAATCAGAAGTATCTACTCAGGCCAAGTTTGTTGAGTACGACGATCGTTCAGATACCAAAACTGTCGTGGATTTTGAGAAAAACGAAATTCGTATCAGCGTGTTGCATGATGCGGCTGAATCGGTGGATTTGGACTCAGCCGTCAAGGCCCTTGAAAAAACGGCGAAAGACAAGGACGGTAGCGAAGTTCTGAAACAGGCTGTTGGCAGCAAAATCGACAGTCGTACCGCGAAATCTTTGCTGACGAAGGCCAAGCGAGAAGACGAAAAAGTTGAAGTCGTGGCAGAGCCGGAGAAGGTGGTAGAGAAAGAAGTTGCCTTGATTGCTGAACAGGCCAATGCGCAGAAGCGTGAACTGGAGAAAGTGTATGATCTGGCAAGTGAACAAACCGAAACACCTGAAACCAAAGCAGATGAAGTAAAACTGCAGCAAGAAAAAGCGCAAATTGATAAGGAATCACAAGCGCGTATAGCAGCACTTAAACAGAAAACTGCGGCAGTAGAAAACAACAAGCGTGATGAACTGACCAAGAAAAAAGTCACCACCTTCACCATTCCGCTGCAAAATAAGCGCGATTTGGATAAAGCGAAACCCTATCTGGCCAGAGTGGAGAGCGAAGCCGAGCGTTGGGAATTACCACCCAGCCTGATGTTGGCGATCATGCATACGGAAAGCTATTTCAATCCAAAAGCACAGTCACATATTCCGGCTTTTGGTTTGATGCAGATTGTGCCTCGTACCGCTGGTATTGATGTGAATCGCTTTTTATATAACAAAGATGCACCGATGGAAGAAACGCAGTTGTTGCAGGCGAACCCGAATATTGAAGCTGGTGTCGCCTATATGCACATTTTATACAGCCGTTATCTGAAGGCGATTGATAATCCGGAAAGTCGCACCTATTGTGTGATTGCCGCCTATAACACCGGCAGTGGTAATGTTGCGAAAACCTTCAGTAAGGATGGCTCCCGCAATATCAATAAAGCCGCCGAGGTGATTAACAACATGACACCGGAACAGGTGTACCAACGTTTAGTCGAACAGCTACCATACGATGAAACACGTCAGTATGTGAAAAAAGTGACTAATAGGCGCAATATCTATCGTTCACTCGATAGCATTTAAACGAATGAAAATTAAAAAAGCCCGGTGTATTACCGGGCTTTTTTATTAGTTTTATTGTTTTCTTGGGTAAACCTTTCTCTTTTGTTGCAGGCATTCGATTAAATCCATCAATTTTTCCCTAATGTCATTTGCTCGTGGACTTTGTATAGTGGCTAAGCATTTTTAGTGTAATTAATTGGGCTTAACGACAAGGTTGGACAGGAAATGAAATCAGCGCTGGTAGTAGAAGGAGGGGCAATGCGCGGCATTTTTGCTGCGGGTGTGCTGGATGTGTTTATGGAAAAACATGAACCTTTGTTTGATTTCGCCCTTGGCGTTTCTGCCGGTGCGACTAATCTGGCAGCTTATGTGACAGAGCAACCTATTCGAAGCAAGAACGTGATTTTGCATTATGCGACACGTCGGGAATTCTTTAACCCCATTCGTTTAATGGCGGGCGGCCACATGACTGATGTGCACTGGCTTTGGCATTACGCTGATAAAAAAATTCCGATTGAGCGCACACGTATTAGTCACGGTCTTCCCTTGTTTGTGGGGGTCACCCGAGTGGATTCAGGACAGGCAGAATACATTCGTGTGAATGAACAAAATCTCGATGAAGTTATGGTTGCGTCCTGCGCTTTACCCCTGGTATACCGGCATCAGCCTGAAATTAATGGTATTCCTTACGTTGATGGGGGGGCTGCCGATGCAATTCCTGTTCGTCAGGCATATGCCATGGGAGCCAGAGATATTACAGTGATCCTGTCGCAGCCTCTGGGGTATGAAAAGAAGCCGGCCAAGGCACCATGGTTGTTAGAAAAAATGTTTAAGGATCAGCCGAAATTACTCAACACTATGCTGCAGCGTTACGCCATTTATAACGAGACTCTCGCGTTTATTAAAGCGCCGCCCAAAGATTGCCGCATACGGATGATCGTTCCAGATGAGAGTTTTGCCGTAAAACGCCTGACGATGAACAAAGACAAGTTAATCATGGGGTACGACATGGGGCGCCAGCTGGCGCTAGATTATTTATCTTCGCCTTCGGATAAAGCCGCCTGAACGGAGCGTTCCGGGCTAATAGGTTGAGCTGCGCTAATGAAGCTATCAGGCAAATGCTTGGGCTGTACGGGTTTTATAATTACTCGAATTAAAGTGCTTAAGACCATAAATAAATAGATGACAGGTAAGTAACTATGCAGCCAGTCTGCGCTATTGGTGATGGTGTTGCTCTGGCCCGTTACCTGAGACCAGCCCCAACTGCCCGCAAACACAATTACTACTGCCGCCATAAACAGGCGAAAGGTCGTGTATTGTTTACTGTCAGACCAGCTGCTTAAGCAAGGCAAAAGCATAAAGATTAAAGCAATCTGACTGATCTCAATCCCAACATTAAATGCGAATACAGAGCTAAGTTGCGAGCTGACAGACAATCCAGCCACTGAAATAGCACTGGAAAAGGAAAGCCCGTGTACAAAGCCAAATAAGGTGACAACGGCATAGGAGTATCCATGCCAGATGGGTTTAATGGTATAGATGGCTGCAAATGCCAGGGAGAATGCAACCAATATTTCGGTTGTTTGTTCAGGCACATTGATCAGGCCAAGACTATTAGCGAACAATGACAGGGTATGACCCAGGGTAAATGCCGTAATCAGCCAGGTGATCCGGTGTGCCGGCATTGATCTGAAGCGGCTGTAAAACCATTTTTTATTTCTGATCCTCAGTGGCGCAGGTATTAGCAGGCAAAATAAAAACAGCAGGTGATCCATCCCTTCTAAGATATGTTTGCCACCATATACAAACAGTTCAATCAGGCCCTTAAAGCGCGATGGATGATCGCGTGCAATAGTAAATTGCTGATTACTATGTTGCAGTAACGCAATCATTTGTGGTGAATCGAGCAGTTTACCGTCTTCAAAATCCTGCATCAGATAGACATACGTTCGATGTTCAGGGTAGGCTGGGTTAAGACCTTTGAATTCTGCGGGTATCTGATTTTTACTTAACTCGCTGTGGGTTCTGAATTGCAGGTTTAGTAACAGGTATTGTTTATCTTCCTGGCTAAAAGGGTTTATTTCTAATTCAGCCAGTGTGAGGGGCATGTGCTCAATGTCTTTTATGATCACATGCTGACCCAGATAGTCTTTTAGCCATTTGAATGTCGTGACTGAAGGCAAATTCCCCGTTGTCAGCGGTTCGGGAGACAGTTGGCTCAAAAGGGCCAGGGGCAACTGCAGCGTAATTCGGATTTGCTGTTTATCAACCTGTACAAATGCATTGCTATGAAGGTCATTGTGGGCAAATGCTTTTTGCCAGGGCAACCAACACACTATACACAACAAAATAACGCGCACACCTAACCTCAGCGACGACAACCACATTAATATCGTACCAAATTGGTATTTTATTTTACCATCTATCTTTATTTGCACAGTCAACTTTAATCCATCTTTACGCTTGTTTTAATGTTGTCGTAAAAATTTTTAAGCTGGTAATTCGGTACCAAGTTGTTGTGAGCGGGCCAGTCGGTAGGCCAGAGTTGCGAGTGCAAAATCTCCCAGGGCCACCGCACGAAAGAAAAAGCCCGTTTTCTGTGCGGCGTCGGTTCGCCCTGCTAAGCGTCCGCTTACCAGATCGGTGATATCCCCATGCACTAGATTGACGGGCAACAATGGCGTTGCCATTGCAGCCTCCTGGGCCAGGTCATCGACAATCGTACAGCTGAAGTTTTCTAAGCCCTGTTTCATCCAGGGTAAACCCAGGTCTACCGAGGATACAAATACGCCAGGCTTGAGCCAGTTGGGATCAATGAATGCCTCACCTGAGTAATTCAGCGGGATAGAGCTGATAACAATGTCGGCCAGCTCAACAGCTTGTTTGGCGTCGTCACATGGGGTCGCATTAAGTCCAAGCTCGAGTGCTGTGTGGCACAAAGCATCGCGATTTTTGGCGCCACGGCCCAAAGCAAAAACGTGACGTAGCGGAAACAGTTGCTTAAATAAGGCTAAATGGCTTTGGGCCTGCACACCACAGCCGATAAATGCAATGTGGGTACTGTCAGAACGAGCCAGTTTCCTCGCTGCCAGGGCGCTAGCCGCTGCGGTGCGAATGGCTGTGACCCAATTGCCATCAAGCATGGCTTCCGTTAAGCCGGTTTGACTGTTTAACAGCGTGATGGAGGCGTTAATGGCATCAAGACCTTGCCTGGGGTTGTGCTGATTAACCAAAAGCGATTTGACCGCCATCAGTGGCGGATTATCGGAAACGGACATAGTGGTCATCAAATAGCGACCATCAGGTAATGTTAAAACAGACTTAGGGACAGCCCATGTTGAGGGATGATGAGATTGCGGGTCGGCACTGAGTATGGTTTGCTCAAGCACCGATAATACCGCTTCGGCAGGGCAATCTAATTGAGCAAGGTCATGTTTTGACAAGTACAGCATTGCAAAATCGCAAATGAAAAGACAGATAGGCGAAGATTACAATATTTGAGCGGCAGAGGCATGGTGATCGCTGTGAAATGACGAATTGGCAAGGCAGAAAATATTTCAAAAATTAATCAATTTATATTTGCAAATAAGAATAATTCTCGTTACTATAAAACTGTCTTTGCTGTTAACCCTTTTGCCAGGTCACGCTGGCAAACGGGTTTTATTAGACGATTCACTTGGTTATATTCTCATCATACCCGCCAAATACCACCGGCCCTCGGTATCTGGCGGTTTTTTATTTCTCCAAATGTCCGCCTTTCTTAAAGAATATTCAAGAATGCTTCGAGATCTTGTTCTTCCTGTTTTGTCAGATGCAAAGGAATCAACAGATCTGTGGTTTCTGGAAACATCGGATCATCAAGTTGCTCGGCTTTTCGCTTTGGTCGTGCACCACCCGCGTTATACATGCGAACAATCCCAAGCATTTGATTAAACAGCCCATTATGCATCCAGGGAAAGGTGTCTTTTACTCCCAGCAAACTTGGCGTTCTGAACTTTCCGACATCTTCAGCTTCTCCAGTAAAATCGTAACGGCCGAGATCCTGAAACCTTCGTTGATAGTAGTGCAAGCCGGTACTGTGAAATTCATTGTCGCTTAACAATGGTCCTTCATGGCAGGTCATACATTTCGCTTTGGTGCGATATAAATGCAGCCCTTGCAACTGTTGATCGTTCAACATTGCCACAGCCTTTTCAGGTGATTGGTAGGCGGTGGTAATGAATTGGGTGTACAGCGTAGCCGGGGCGTTGAGGGTACGTTCGAATTCTACAATGGCATTGCTCAAGTGCTGGGGCTGAATGCCATCCCGTTGAATGTCCTCACCATATACCTGATGAAACAAATCATAGTATTCGGAGCTTTGATTCAAGCGAGATAATGCTTCGGAAATGGTTAAGTCCATTTCCTTATGTTCTTCGATAGGCATAAGTGCCTGCTGTTCAGCCGTTTTTGCTCGTCCATCCCAAAAAAAGCTTTGCCATAAATCGACACCAAAAATTGGAGGAGCATTACGTGCGCCCTGGCGTTGCTCAACCCCTGTTGATACCGAAGCATCATCAGCAAAGTGACGTTCAGCCTGATGGCAGCTGGCACAGCTGATGCTGTTATCCCTCGAGAGAATCGGATCATGAAATAGCATTGAGCCGAGCGCTGCTTTCGCCTCATTTACGTTTCCTTTAGGAATAGGTGCCAGCGCAGTTGGCGTTACATTATCGCTGGTTTGGGCCTGTGGCCAATTGGCGGGCGCCCGAGTATAGGCTGCACGTAGGGCAACCATATCAGTATCTGGCGCTGAATCAGCCCATGCTGGCAGGGATAAGCCTGCCAGCAAGAGAATGGTGCGTGTTAACGGAGCCATCAATACTGATACTCCATACTAAGCCAAAGGGTACGCCCAATTTCAACACCTGAATTGACACTTCTTACCGTGTGAGTGCGGCTATTAAACAGGTTCTGGATATCGGTCCGGATCAGTAAATCTCCCCAGTTTCGGGTATCGATTCGATATTTTGCGCTGAGGTTAAGTAGCAGTAATGGATCGTAATCAACACGCTCATACTTTAATACCTGCACCTTTGTGGTTTCGCAATCATCACAGGCTGATTCAGTCAGACTGGCAGTGTAGTAATTGCCTGTAGATTCAGCCGCACTATAGCCGCCTTTGTAACTCCCTGATACTGAAGTGGATAAGCTGTCAGTCCAGTAGGTACTCCAGCCAAAATTCACAATTAAGGGGCGGCCGAAATTAGTATTCATGCGCGTAAGTGCCGCCACTGTTGTAATTTCGCCCTCGTAGTAAGCGAGATCTTCCGAATCTGCGGTATCCGCATCTTCGTCATAGCTATTACTGCTGGTGTAAGTTTCGCTGAAGCTGGTATTGGCCCAAAAAGAATGGTTTTGCCATTGGGCGTTCCAGCTCAGGCTCAGGTACTGGCTATGACCTTTGCCGGAATTATCCTGGTAGATATATTCGAATCCATCACTCTCCAAAATAGGATCGCCAGCTTGGGCGAGCTGATCCTTTTGCCAGCGCTTCTGCCAGTCAATCGAGAATGTACCGAATGAATCGGTATGTTGTTTCCAGCCTAAGCTAATTTCATCGTTGAAGGGCGTTGCCACATTTTCGTAACGATAACGGCTATCACTATTGGTGCTGGATTTGATCCAGCCCTGCAGATAACTATCCTTAATAGTTCGATACTGCGTGTAATAGGGGATCTGTTGTTCACGAATTCTGTACGTGGTTAAGCCCGCATCATAGTAGCGGCTGGCACCAAACGTAAACAGGCTGCGGCCGTTGTCAAACCAGTCATAGCCGCCGCTTATACGCGGAGCAATATTATGGTTCTTAAAAAAGTCATCATAATCGTAGCGCAGTCCAAGATTGAGTGTGATGGCTTTCCATTCAATGAAATCATTGATGTAAGTACCTGCTTTATTCAGGGAAACCTGAATATCTTCGGCAGAATAAACCTTTCGGGTCGAGAAATATTGAGGCGTGGTGGCGATATTGTCGGCGTAGGCCTGAGCCTGTTCCAGATTGGTGAAGTCGATACTCCCGCCCAGACTTTCAATTAAATCGGCCAAAGGGGTTACATAGCTGATTTCCACACAGTCATTGGTGTAGCCGCTGCAGTTGAGTGGCGTAGAATCCAGTGACGTACTGTATTGCTTCGCTGAATTGTAATAATAACTGTCATAGGGGCGCACCCGTTGCAGGTCTTCCCGGTTTAGTTCAAAGCCAGTGTAAATCTGATGATAGCTATTACCTAAGGTAAACCCGTTAAAGCTAAATTTCGTCTTCCAGTTGATAGTGGACTGGGTCTTATCCAGGTCGCCAAAGCCGCCCTGAAGGGAGACATTAACGGTTTTATCATCTTCATTCTCCCCCGCTTTATAGGTCGATGAGGCCAACTGGCCCCACTCTTTGCCCTTGGCGGTTAACCACATGTAATAATGCTGAGGCGCGGAGCGGCTATTGTCACTGTGACTGTAACTCAGGGTTGTATTGAGATTGAACAGTTCAAAGTCGTGTTTTAGACGCAGGGTGGCACCATAACCGCCGCCATCAACACTGTAATTTCCATCTTTTACATCTGTGAGTATTTCATCGCTTTGGTAAGGGGAGTAATTAACCGAAAGGTCCAGCTCGTTGATGCCAAGGTCTCGCATTGAATATTTCAGTAGCAGGCTGGTGCTTTCTCTGTAGGTCGGCACCATTTCACTTAATGACAGCTTCGATATATCACTGGTTGTGTGGTTTGCCGCTAACAGCAGACCATGATGTTCATTAAGTGGCAGGCGTAACATGATGTCGTAGCCTTGTTTGGTAAATTCAGGCGGAACAACGCTGTTACTTTCATTCTCTGAACTTCCTTCGTTAGTATCCGTTGTGTCCTGGTTTAGATTTTTCAGAACATGGTATTGGTTCCAGGCACTACGCGAAGTACGGTAAGCTGTCGCGAATCTCGGCTGGTTATTATCAAAAATATTCAGTGTTTCAACGGACACTACCCCGCCGGAAAATTCCCCGTATTCCACCGGAATATTCGAAGTAAATACATCGATGCTTTGCACAATACGACTATTGACGTTGAATGTCTGGGGGGCGCCGGTGACATCATTAATATCGTCGAGGTTACGGTCGTTCATGTCCAGATTGTAGGCATTCGGATCCTGACGGCTATTGTAATTCATGCCATCCATGTAAAAACCTGTTTGCCAGGGCTGAGCGCCTGCAATCGAAATCTGCAGGCCGCGAATTTCACCCGCATTCTCAACATTGAGTGCATCTTCAGAAAGCTGAACACCAGGTAATAGACCAATGAGATCATTGATGTCTCCGGTTGAACGCGGTGTATTGTCGATGAAGTCTTTGTTTAGATGAAAGCGGCCTTCAATCTCAGGTACTTTCATGCCGATATAGCGGCCCTGAACCTGAATAAATTCTTCATTTTTTGCCTGTTTTAAGCAGGCCTTAATGCCATCATCCTGATGAAAAAGATCCAGACACTGCTGCGCCTGCTGGGCGGCAATTTTGTTTTTGGTGGCGAGTTGCTTGGCCTTATCAGAAATGACAACATCGGCGAGCGCCGATGTTGTGCACATGATAAGCCCTAAGCCAGTTAGGGCATATTTCATAGTCTTTACTGCTTAATCTGTAATTAGGCGCCAATGCCTAATGGATCGTTGTCCTGGCTGTCTGTAATTCCGTCATTGTCGGCGTCATCATCGGCGGTCAAACCGGAATTCAGAATCGCGTCATTGTCGGCATTTATAAGGAAGAAGTTAGGTAAGCCGTCGGCATCAGTGTCGACGTTGGCGACATCTGTCGCTGGCAGGTCGTCTCGTAATGCATAGGTATCGGCCATAGTGGCATACAAACCAAGTCGGTCTGCCGCCTCGTTGGCGTCGCGTAGAATCAGCGCATCAGCATTGTCATACATGCGTGCGTACAGATTGACGAGCAGCAGTTTTTCCATATCGTCCTGCTGGTCCTCTGCGCTCGCGTCTGCATAGGCAGCATTCAACGCTGTAAGGGTTGTCTGCACCGCGCTTAACTGGCTAGACAGGATGCTGGCGTAGTCTTCTAAGGTGCCAGCCTGACGGCGAATAGCCGTCAATACGCTGTAGACATCGTAAGCAGAATCTGTGGCTTCGGTATCAGAGGTTTTTGAATAATCACCGAGTAAATTCTCCAGTGCAGTAAGCACATCGAAGAGACCATCGGCATCCAGTTCACCTGAAGCTAATAAGCTGTTGGCGGTATCTGTCGCACTGTTTGCTAATGTAACTGCGTGGGTTAAATCACCATGGCTGGCAAGCCAGGCAGCACTGTTTGCCTGGGCCTGAATATCATCCAAATCGTCATCGTAAAGGCTGGTAAGTGTCAACAGGGTTTCACCGATTGCACTGACTTGGGTTGTATTCTCCGTTAGGCCCCAAGTAGCGACCATGTGGTTATTTGTGGCAACGATAGATGTAGTGGGAAAAGCGCTACTATTGGGTTGGAAGTAGCTATCTACAATTTGCTGACAGGCTTGCTGTTGTGCGGCGGTATCACCATCTATCAACTGAACGATCTTGGTCAGACGGTAACAGCCGTATGACCCCGTGACATAGTTCATGTAGGTTTGGGAATGGACGTATTCACTGGTTCCTAACAGTTCAGACGCAGTTTCGAGCACGTCTTTTGCGAGTTCAGTTTCACCAGCATTGATTAAGCGACGCGCCAGACGAGGTTTAGCTGAGCCGTATTCCACCAACATACGATAATAGCTGCCGAATTCTTCCTCTGCGGTAAAGTAGGCTTTGGCTTCGGCGATGGCATCTTCGATACTGCTGCCATTCATCAATGCATTAAATGCCTCGAAGCTAAACGCGTACTCTTTTGCATCGTAGTAATCGACAGAACCTTCTTCCAGTAATGCCAGCGCGACATTGGTTTCCATATCCGGGTAAAGGGCCGCAATCATACCGCTGAAGGTTTCCAGTGGGTAGGTATAGGTGGCTAAGTTCGCCTCGGCGTATGCAGATGCAGTAAAGCTATTGTCACTGTCATAACCTGTTTGACCGTAAAGAGATAGTCCCAGAGCGGTGTAATATTTTGCCTGTTCCGTTTGGCCCAGTTGCTCAAAAAATTCGGCGCTGTAAGAAATATACAGGCTTTTTAGGCGCTCGACTGTGTAGCCTTTATAGGTTTGCAAACCTGTTTGCTCTGCTAACTCGGCATAGTTGGTGACTGCATCAACAGCGCGATTTAAGTTAGTGTCGTTTGGTGTTTCAAGCCAGGTCTCTACTTGCTCTGTCGCATTCTTATATAGGGCGGTCAAATAATAGCCATATGCGGATGTGTATGTTTCTTCACGCACAGCTTCGGCATAGGCTACCAGAGTTGTAATGAGTTCGTTCGCCAGTTCCGACTCGCCTGCCTTAATATAAGCGTTGGTAAGTGTCAGCATAAAACTGGCATCGGATGTACGGGCATTTTCCCAGCCCTTATCACCCATATATTGGTTAAACAGGCTTAAAGCAGATGCTCTAAAGCTGTTAGCAGTCTCACTGTCTTCCTGGGTGTCATAAACCTTGGATGCACTGATATAGGCGCTGGCTCGGGTAAATATATCGCTAATGCTTTGAATGATCTCGAGGGCCTTTTCGTCGAATCCGGCTTTGATATAACCGATGGCTAAATTAATTTTGGCATCATCAGCGGTCGTATCGTCATTGATATTACTGATAGCACCTTCTGCCAGTTTCAGATGCGAAATTTCAGAACTGTAGTAATAGCTCAGCTTATCTGCGTTAGTGGCATAAGATGGTGTAAGGGTAATAGTGGCACTAATGGCTTCGCTGATCAGGCCATCTGTGTATGTGATATCGAAGCTGCCGTCTACCTGTTCCAGGGTTTCTGGAGTGTAGCTAAATTCGCCGGTTTCACTATTTAGAGTAATCTCGCCGTTTTCTGGCTGACTGACCAGGGTAACGGTCACTGCGTCACCATCGACATCGGTAAAACTGAGGGTGCCAGTGGTAGTTCCATCACTGGAGACGCTGATACTTGTAGAGGACAACACTGGCGCATCATTAACGTTGTCGACAGTAAAGGTGATAGTTGTCTGAGTTTCTGCATCACCATTGCTGGCGATCACAATCACGCTATCAGTGCCGTTAAAATCGGCACTTGGTGTATAGCTAAAGCTACCATCACTATTCAGTGCAAACACGCCATTGTTAGCGGCTGAGCCAACTGTATAGCTGACGGTACCGCTGTCATCCGTTGCGCTAACCGCATCGCTGATGCTGCTATCTTCATCCAGCGTAAAACTGTAAGACGTTTGAGAAAACTCAGGTGCAGAATGGGTGCTGCTGCCACAAGCGGTGACCAATGGGAGCAAAACTAATGCGCCCATAATTGGGGATAAGCGTGAGTGTTGCATGATGTTCCAGTTTTTGTGTTTATTAATGATAATAATTCGCGTTTGGATTATCAAGGAAGGTTATTAGAGATGCAACACGATTTATGAAATATTTATTACGCTAAGAAATTCCATGCTGATATCTGCATGTTTGCCGCATAAATACAGATGTTTATAGATATTGTGGGAAATTAAGAAATGGTCAGCGGGGAACTGACCAACACTATTGTTATGAAGAAAGCTATTGCCAGGTCAGGCCAAGGGCAGGTTTATTCAGGATTTCACCATCAAATGAGGCCTGGGCCTGAGGAGATTGCTGGGCAGCACCAAAGCACACCAACGCAGGAATCAAGTGTTCCTCTCTGGGATGATTGAAGCGGGCAAATGGTGCTTGTTCCCACTGCTCAAGTAGAGCCTGTCGTTGTTCCCAGGGTTTATCATCATCACATAGCGTCTGTTTTAACCACTGATGAAATGCTTCCGAGTAAGCTTGCATTTGAGCACTGGGGCGAAAGAATGCCTGCATATTATGAAAACTCATTCCTGAGCCTAAAATTAGAACGCCTTGTTCACGCAATGGGGCAAGGGCCTGCCCTAAAGCAATATGAAAATGGGGATCTAAACCTTTGCGCAGGGATATCTGCAGTACAGGAATCGCTGCTTCTGGATATATCAGTTTCAATGGCACAAATACGCCATGATCAAGGCCTCTGCTGTTGTCGGTTTTAGCATCTATGCCGCTGCTTATAAGCAGATCTACGATATCTGAGGCTAATGCCGGGTCGCCAGGCGCCGGATAGGTATAGTGATAGGTTTGTTCTGGAAAACCATAATAATCAAAGAATAACTCAGGTGTCGCGTTGCTGGTTACCGTTACTTGCGTTTGTTCCCAATGGGCACTTACGACCAATATAGCCTTAGGCGGCGGCAGTTGTGCTGAAAGGCCCTTCAAATAGTGGACCATTTGCTGGTGGGCGGGATCATCCATCAGTGGCATGGGGCCACCACCGTGGGGAACAAATACGACAGGCATCAATGGCATTGTTGTGTCTCTGGAGTTGACCTGATGATTAGTGTAGGTACGAACAACCCGAGGATCTAGCGGGGAATATTGATGATTATTGGCGAGAAAAACGAACGGTTCATTTGGATGAGACCTGCCAACGCACTAAGGTTTTTCTCGCCGTTGTTTTAGGAATTACTTTACAACTCAATTTGTTAGCGTGATTTATTGGGCGTATTTGAGCATCTGGGGTACACTGAAAGCAGTGTTTTGTTTGTCGGGCCGCAAGTATGCAATCTTCAGTCATTAAATGCACGGCCACTGGCGTGATGCTGGTGTCGGTTTTCTTATCTGGATGTACTATCCCTGTCAGAGAAAGATTAGGCTTGCCGCCGCTGGCTTCAGCATCGTCGAAGTCTGAGGCAAATACTCATGCGATACGAGAGGGGTCAAGTGCTCAGCAGGCTATGCAGATAAATGAACCCGCAACGTCACAAGCGCCGAAAACCATGGAATCTGCGCCTGAAGTTAGACGGATGACGCAACAGGAACTCATCGCTCAGGCACAACAGCAGCCACAACCCATCACTTCGCCGTCAGAAAGTCGTCCAATGCCTGCGCCACAGCGTTCATCAACGCCGGCCCCTATTCCCGTCGCGGCAACCTCTGAGCTAACGCCAGAGACTGAATCGGCGATGCCTGAGATTGCAGAGCAAACAGCCGCTATGCCCGCCTTTGGATTGCATTTATCTTCCTTTTCTCAGCCTGGCCATTTGCATCAGGCGTGGAAAGATGTGCAACAAAAGTACGTGATGATGCTTGAAGGTAAATCGGCGGTAAGTACGCCGGTAAATGTAAAAGGGGTCGATTATCAACGTTTGATCGTTGGACCCTTTGCCACCGAAAAAGAAGCGTTGAAGGTGTGTAACTGGTTGAAGATAAAAGGGCAGTTTTGTTCCGTTAAACCTTTTGAAGGTACCCCAGTAAACTAAAACAAGAAAGGCCCCAAAAGGGGCCTTTTGCTTATACTGTAGTGTGCAAACGCACGTCAATATTGCCTCGGGTAGCATTTGAATATGGGCATACCTGATGTGCCTTGGCAACTAAGTCTTCTGCGGCATCCAGAGCAAATCCTGGAATATTTACATGCAGGTCTACATCGATGCCAAAGCCGCCTTCGATTGGGCCGATACCAACTTCAGCCTTGATTGAAACATCCGCAGGCAGTTTGATTTTTTCTTGCTGAGCAACAAATCCCATTGCACCTATAAAGCAGGCAGAATAGCCCGCTGCAAATAATTGCTCTGGGTTTGTACCAGGGCCATCGTCGCCGCCCAAGCCTTTAGGAATGGACAGTTTTACCTCTAAACGACCGTCGTTAGACTTGCTATGACCACCACGACCACCAACGGATGTGGCTTCTGCTTTGTATAAAATTTCCATCATTGTCTCCTTTAAGGTTAACAGCGAGATACGCTACAAAATAATGTTATCGCGATAACTAATTTTTGGCCAGTTAAAAAATTAGAACGTTTTATATACGAAAAAAGAAAATAGCCTATTTTTGCTAAATGCCATTAACCCTAAAGGGTGACACTTCGTTATCATGGTAAAAAAAATGAGGGGATCGTATGTCTCAACAAGAATCCAGGCCAGTTTGCGTCGTCACTGGTGGTAGCGCCGGTATTGGCTTTGCGGTTTGTCAGCGTTTTTTGGCGGAAGGTTATCAGGTCTTCAATTTGGACCAGCAGCCATTTTGTCAGTCTGTGAATACAGATCATGCTCATTGGCTGAGTTGCGATATGGCTGACTTTCCGGCCGTAGTAAATGCGATGGCCAAGGTGATACAAACTGTCGGCAGAATAGATGTACTTGTCTCGAATGCGGGTATTCACTTCTCGGCGAATATTGAGCAAACCTCGGAAGCTGATTTTGATCGGGTGCTGGACATCAATGTTAAAGGGGCCTTTGCTGCTGTTCAGCAGGTCATCCCTGTTATGAAAGCCCAGCAAAAAGGGGCCATTGTGTTGATTTCCTCAGACCAGGCATTAATTGGCAAACGCAATTCGTTTGCTTACAACCTAAGTAAAGCGGCGCTGGCCTCGATGGCGAAAACCACAGCCCTGGATTATGCGCCGTTTGGCATTCGTGCTAATGCGGTATGTCCGGGTACCATAGAAACGCCGCTTTATCACAATGCCATAAATCGTTATGTGGCCAAATCTGGCGCCAACCCTGATGAGGTGCATGCTGAAGAAGCAGCATTACAGCCTATAGGGCGGCTTGGACAACCGGAAGAAGTGGCTGAGTTAGTCTGTTTTCTGGCTAGCGACAAAGCCGGGTTTATCACCGGCAGTTTGCAGGTCATTGATGGTGGCTACACGGCGCAATGAAGCTTATCGATCCTCATTTGCATTTGTTCTGTCTGGCCAAAGGGCAGTATGACTGGCTGAAACCCGAGAATCCGCCTTTTTGGCCAGATAAGAACCTTATTAACCGTGACTTTTCTGAAGCCGATTTAAAATTGGAAGCCCCATTGGAATTAGGGGGATATGTTCATCTTGAAGCGGGATTCGATAATGCTCAGCCTGAAAGAGAACTGGACTGGCTGGCATCGGAATCCACTTTGCCGTATCGGGCAATTGCTTTCACGGATATAACGTCACCTGAATTTGCTGACCGACTCAGGCTCCTTTCAACTCGCGCTGGGTTCGCGGGTATCCGGCATATTCTTGATGAGGATGCGGTTACTATTTTAAACCAGCCACAAGTGGCCAAAAATTTGGCGATTCTTGCTACTTCTGGATATATATTCGAAGCGCAGTTCAACCTGGACAATACCGACGCCGTACACAGTTTTATTGCGAAAATGGATAGCTGCCCACAGCTTAGTGTTGCGATTAATCACGCCGGCTTTGCGACTTTAGTGGGATCTGCTGAATATACTCTCTGGTTACAGAATATGCAGCTACTGAGCCGTTTTTCGCAGGTATATGTCAAACTTTCCGGCTGGGAAATGCAGGACCGACACTGGAAGCCTGAGCACTGTCAGCATGTGTTAGATGATCTGTTATCCGTCTTTGGGGCTGACCGATTAATGTTTGCGAGTAACTTCCCTCTGTGTACTTTTAGCCTGCCTTATTCTGCATATTGGCTGCAGCTAATTAGGAGTTTGGAAAAACGTCCGATGACATTAATGCATCAACTTATATATGCCAATGCAGCGAAATTCTATAAGTTTGAAACACCTGCTCAGCATAGAAAAGTTGAAGGCAGTTCATAAAATATCCATTTTAGACATTTGTCTACAAATGCTTAGCAGGCCTTGTTATTCAAGGTGTTAAGCATTTTTCTTGGCGCTCGTCTTGCTTAAATAGCCTGCATCCATATTCACTTTTTTCGTTTAAATGCACTTTTAGTGAAAACAGCCTAAAATTGTCGGTTTTATAGAGGATAATTAGCCAGAATTAGATGACTTTTTTTGATGCGGCTAGTATTTGAGGCCTTTAATAAAGAGGGATAGGTCGGTATTTTGTGTGGTTTTTGTTATTTTTTGCGAAATTCGTATAAAAAAATAACTTATTTCTACTTAACTATGTGTGGATGAATTGGGCACAAAAAAACGGGCACATGGCCCGTTTTCAATAATCAATAATACTGGCTTATTTTTGCTCAGATAACCAAACGACCAAATCAACCATGTCGTCAGGCGTCATGCCTTTGGTGAATTTCGCTTTGTACTTACCGTTGACGATGAAGGTTGGTACACCTGAAACAAATTTGCGATATTTTTCAATGTTTTGGTTGTTGCGCATGACCATGTTGTTAACACCGAAACTGTTCGCAAGTTTGTCAAATTTGTCGCCATCTACACCGTTGACGATGAAGATATTCTGTAGATCTTTCAGACTGGTAATGGGAGAGCGCTGCACATGAATATAGTTGAATACAGCTTTGTTCAGCACGTCGTCTTTCTTCAATGCTTCAGCTACCATCATTGCGCGGGTCGCTTGTTCCTGGATCTCTGGCGTCGTAAAGCGCATAAAGTTTACGTGCACTTTGTTGAATTCTACTTTCTTGTCTAATTTGGCTTTGATTTGTTCGACTAATGGTTCGAACTGAAAGCAGTGAGGACACCAGAATGAGAAGAACTCAATCACTTCTGGTTGGTCCGTGGCGGTTTTGCTGATCACCTCATATTGCTCACCTTCTTCGTATTTGGCGGCAAAGCTGGTCAGAGGCAGTAACAATCCGAAAATGAGAGCTATAAATCGTTTATTCATATGAGTAACACGTTGAGTTAAAACAAAATCGCGTCTAGCCTACCATAGCTAAAGTGAGATTGTGTATGGGTTATCGCTCTGTTAGGTGTAAATAAATATATCGAACACTTAAGCTGAGCATACAAAAAAGGCGTACTTGAGTACGCCTTTTTACGACAGGCTAGACTCGGTTAAGTTCCGTTTAGAACACGTAGTTCACAGCAAAACGCAGCAAAGTCGCGTCATTACTATTGTCTAGCTTGTCGTTCTGACGGCTTACATCTAACTTCAGCGCAAGATTAGGTGCGAAATCATAACGGACGCCGGCTGTATAAGTATCAATATCTGATTCACGCAGATTCAGTACCGAGTAGGTCAACAGGTTCAGCGGGTAACTGGTGCCATTATAGTCTACGGTTGCTGTTGGCAGCGCCAGGGCGTCATTCAGATATTTTGCTTCCTGCTTACGGTTTTCAAAGGTCAGATGAGGTGTGAACTGACCAACGCGCAAGCCGGCTGTGACATAAAAGGCCTTCGCTTCCGGCGAGAAAGACTTTTCAACATCCTGATAGGTGTATTCACCACTAATAAACCAGTCATAGTGGTCTACATCAATCCCCAACTCAGCAAATACGCCTGTGTCTTCATTCAGACGAATGCCTTCAGCCAGATCACCGTAACCATATGCACTAATTGCATACAAAAGATCTTCCAGACCATCAACATCAACAGTGAGTTTTCCACGACCTACCAGCGCCCTGGCAGTAAACCAGTCGCGTTGCACTTCAATTGATGCTGCAATGATGTTTGAAATATCCTGTTGCGCGTCTACACCTTCAATGTCGATGGTGCTGTCGTTACTACCAATTACTAACTGGCCACGATATTCCCAGTCGCCGGCATAGTCGCTGTAGTCGATACGGAAGCCATCAACGTTGTTAAAGGTGACATCGTAAACTGATTCTGGCGCCTGTACCCAATGATATGAGTAACCAACATCCAAGGTGGCTGAATATTTGAATAGCGGCGAACGGAAACGGCCGGCACTGACACTCATATGATCCGTTGCCTGATAGGTCAGATAAGCCCACTCAAAATCCGCCGAGTAATCATCGCTGCCGCGGCTGATAATCTGCGCTGTCGCAGTCGTTTTATCGTTAATATCACCACTGACCTGAATGGCAAACAGACTATTTTGGTCAAAGCTAATGTCATCATTGTAGCCGTACATAGTGTCGTCACTACTTAATGTCATGCCGCCAATCATGTTGGCAAAGCCGTTAATACGCACTTCAGCGTTACTGGCGAAACTGACGCTAGCTGCAATTAGCGCAATTGGAAATAACTTTTTCATGTCCTGACTCCCTAAATTAGTTGATGCTGATGGCTTTAACGGCACCTGTTACGGCGCTGCTATCGACATAGCCAATGGCGGAAGGATCCGCTGCGACGGCGGCAACCATGGCTGCGGCATTGGCGACTTCTTTAGGCGGAACGCCTTTGCCTGTGAACACTAATTTTGACCAGTAAGCGGCGACCTGAGTGGAGCTGCGTTCAAGTACTTTGCTATCGAATTCGGTGCGCGTAGCGTCACCATTCGGTAGGTTGATGGGAGTGGCATTGGTGCCACTGGGTAACTTCTTCTCTTTGCCGAGGAAAAGACGCTGAATCTCTTTGCTGCCCAGCGCATCGGAATTGCTGGGATGCACAATCACGACCATTTCAGCACTGGCAAACTGACAGACAGCCAAAAGGCCGGCTGCGAATAACCCTTTTTTCAGTTTGGTCTTGAACATAATAACTCCAAAATCGAGAGTGTCTGACGATAAGAAAATTGGTGCGCACATTAACCAAAATGCGCTAATTAGGCCATTGATAGAACGAATCTAACCCATTGATTCAGTATATTTTTTTATACTGGTTTGACCTTTTCTTTGGCGCACATTACTGGTTGATGGCAGCTCATACAATTAGGCTTTGGTATAATTTAAGGGGCATCAATTGCAGAACTCAGATAACCATAGATGCAGATCATTAAATGATCGAATTTTTGTCGGTGATAGCGAGAATTTATCGTTGAATATCAAGGTGCTTAAAAACAAAAAGCCCGGTTATGACCGGGCTTTTGGCTTAATAAATACTGCTGTTAAAGGGCAGAGATTGTGTCACGCTGCTCTTTTAGCTTGTCGATTTGCTGCTGGAATTCTTCCAGCTTGGCTTTTTCTTTATCGATAACCGCAGCTGGTGCTTTGCTGACAAAGGCTTCATTACTTAATTTGCCGTTGGTGCGAGCAAAGTCGATCTCGAGTTTTTCCAGGGCTTTTTCGATACGCGCCAGTTCGGCATCTTTGTCGATAAGACCTGCCATCGGGATCAGAATCTCCATGTCGCCAACAATGGCGGTGGCAGACGCCGGACCTTTTTCACCCAAATGCAGCACTTCAATTTCTTCAAGACGTGCCATTTTCTTCAACACATTCTCGGTGGCAGCCAGTTTACGCTGGTCTTCTGCGGCGGCGTTTCGCAGCAGAATAGACAGAGGCTTGCTGGGCGAGATGTCCATTTCACCACGGATATTGCGGATACCCACAATCACCTGTTTTACCCATTCCATATCGGCGCTGGCCTGAGCATCGTTACGCTCGTCCAACACTTGCGGGAATGGCTGAGTCATGATGCTGTCGCCTGTGATGCCACACAGTGGTGCCACACGCTGCCAAATTTCTTCGGTGATAAATGGCATAAACGGATGGATCAAACGCAGGGTGCTTTCCAGTACATTGATCAGAGTATGACGGGTACCACGTTTTTGCGCATCTGTGCTGGCGTCGCTGTTTAATACAGGTTTAGACAGCTCTAAATACCAGTCACAGAACTGGTTCCAGGTGAACTCATACAGCGTCTGTGCGGCGATATCGAAGCGATAGTCTTGCAGCGCAGTGTTAAATTCAGCTACGGCCTTTTGGAACTGGGTCCAAATCCATTTATCTGCCAGGCTTAATTCCAGTTCGCCACCGTTAGTGCCAGTATCCTGCTCTTCGGTATTCATCAGCACGAAACGTGATGCATTCCACAGTTTATTACAGAAGTTTCGGTAACCTTCCACGCGGCCCATATCGAAGTTGATATCGCGACTGGTAGACGCCATGGCAACAAAGGTAAAACGCAGGGCGTCAGTACCGTAAGCTGGAATACCGTCAGGGAACTGGGCACGGGTGCGTTTGGCAATGGCTTCGGCCAGTTTCGGCTGCATCATGCCGGCGGTACGTTTTTCAACTAAGGCGTCAAGTTCGATACCGTCAATCAAATCGATGGGATCTAAGACGTTACCCTTAGATTTAGACATCTTATTACCTTGTTCATCACGGATAAGACCGGTGATATAAATGTCCTTAAACGGGATTTTGCCTGTGAATTTCTTGGTCATCATGATCATCCGGGCCACCCAGAAGAAAATGATGTCAAAACCGGTAACCAATACTGCGCTTGGTACAAAGGTTTCCAGTTCTGGTGTTTGCTTCGGCCATCCCATGGTGGCAAATGGCCACAGGGCAGAAGAGAACCAGGTATCCAGTACGTCTTCGTCTTGCTTCAGCACGACATCTGCTGCCAGACCATGCTTTTCACGCACTTCTTGCTCGGTACGGCCAACGTAAACCTTTTCGTTCTCGTCGTACCATGCAGGGATACGGTGACCCCACCATAATTGGCGTGAAATACACCAGTCCTGAATGTTGTACATCCACTGGTAGTAAGTTTTGTTCCAGTTTTCTGGTACAAAACGAATCTCGCCAGATTCAACGGCTTCGATGGCAGGTTTGGCCAAAGACTCTACTGCTACATACCATTGGTTGGTTAGGTAAGGCTCGATAACCGCGCCGGTACGATCCCCACGCGGTACTTTTAATTTGTGATCGTCGATTTTCACCAGCAGACCTTGGTTCTGCAGGTCGGTAACGATCATTTCGCGGGCATCAAAACGATCCAAGCCACGATATTGTTCTGGGGATTCGTTGTTGATTTTCGCGTCTGGGGTAAACACATTGATCATTGGCAGATCATGACGCTTGCCTAATTCGTAGTCGTTGAAGTCGTGTGCAGGGGTGATTTTTACACAACCTGTGCCGAATTCAGGATCTACATAGTCGTCGCCAACAATAGGGATCAAACGGCCCGTGATTGGCAGTTTGATTTCTTTGCCAATCAGATGTTTGTAGCGTTCATCTTCCGGGTGTACAGCCACCGCAGTATCACCCAGCATGGTTTCCGGACGAGTAGTGGCTACTACCAGTTCGCCTGAACCATCCGCCAGCGGATAACGCATGTGCCACATGTGGCCATTTTCTTCTTCGCTGATCACTTCCAGGTCAGAAACCGCTGTGTGCAGAACCGGGTCCCAATTCACCAGACGCTTGCCGCGATAAATCAGACCTTCTTCGTGCAGTTGCACAAACACTTCCTGTACCGCTTCGGACAATTCAGGATCCATAGTAAAGGCTTCACGCTCCCAGTCAGGAGAGGTACCTAAGCGGCGCATTTGTTTGGTAATGGTGCCACCAGAATGCTCTTTCCATTCCCACACTTTTTTGACGAATTCTTCGCGGCCTAAGTCGTGACGGGTTTTACCCTGAGCATTTAACTGGCGCTCTACCACCATTTGGGTGGCGATACCGGCGTGGTCGGTACCACATTGCCACAGGGTGTTGTCGCCCTGCATACGGTGATAGCGAGTCAGGGCATCCATAATAGTTTGCTGGAAACCATGACCCATGTGCAGGCTACCGGTCACGTTCGGCGGCGGCAGTAAAATACAGTATGGCTCGCCTTCACCTGAGGCTTTGAAATAGCCGTTCTGCTCCCATGACTGGTAGCATTTCGATTCGATATTTTGTGGACTAAAAGTCTTATCCATCTTAGCTCTCGTTGATCTGACTGGCAGGCAGAGTCACTAGCTGACATCCGGCTGCACGATAATGTTTGTATCTTTCTCTGGCCAGTTGTTTGGCGGCGTCGTCGGCAGGTACAAAGTCGTAGACACGCTTAAATTTGTGCGCGAATTCTGGCATAGCAGAAGCCAGATTGACCAGTACCCCTTTATTGAATCTTTGCGGCGCTTGCCAGCAAATTTCAACAGGCGTGCCGTTGGCGGGTCCTTCACCTTGTAAGTTGTGAGGCACAAAGCGCCCTGCGGGTAATTGCCAGAGCAATTCGTCCAGGGCCTCGGCTTGGGCCTGATTATCGCACATTACACTGCAATATTGTTTATTACTGTAGCAATTGGCGACAAGATGACAGGCGCTGACCAATAGCGGGTCAGCGTCTGATGCTGGCAGTTGCTCCTGCAGGTAAAAGGTTACATGGGGCATGAGACGGCTTATTCTTCCGTCTCAACGCCAGCACGGTTCATTAAAAACTGTGTCAGCATGGGCACCGGGCGGCCTGTGGCACCTTTGTCTTTACCGCTCTTCCAGGCGGTACCGGCGATATCCATGTGGGCCCAGTTGTACTTTTTGGTGAAACGAGACAGGAAACAGGCGGCAGTAATAGTACCGGCGGCACGGCCACCCAGGTTGGCCATATCGGCAAACGGGCTTTCGATTTGTTCCTGATATTCATCCCATAAAGGCAAACGCCATGCTTTGTCGCCACTTTGTTCTGATGCATTAATCAGTTCATGGGCTAATGGGTTATGGCTGCTCATTACGCCTGAAGCATGGTGTCCCAGGGCAACGATACAGGCTCCGGTTAAAGTAGCGATGTCGATGACCGTATCTGGCTCAAAGCTTTCAACGTAAGTTAATGCGTCACATAGCACCAAACGCCCTTCCGCATCGGTGTTAAGTACTTCGACGGTTTGACCGGACATGGTGGTCAGAATATCACCTGGGCGATAGGCGTTGGCATCCGGCATGTTTTCACAGCCAGCCATTACACCAATCACATTTAGCGGTAAGTTTAGCTTAGAAATCGTGTGCATCACGCCCAGTACAGAGGCTGCGCCACACATGTCGTATTTCATTTCATCCATGGCTTCGCCTGGTTTGATCGAAATACCACCTGAGTCGAATGTCAGGCCTTTGCCTACAAGCACAATTGGCGCCTGACCTGGTGTGCCGCCATTGTGATGCATAATGGTCATCACAGAGGCATTGTCTGATCCGCGACCAACAGCCAGATAGGCGTTCATACCCAGTTCCTGCATTTTCGCTTCGTCGACGGACTCTACCCGCAGACTTGAAAATTGTTCGGATAGCAGTTTCGCCTGTTCCAGCAAATACACGGGATTGCAGATATTTGGTGGCATATTCGCCACATCTTTGGCGCTGGTAATACCGGCCGCAACAGCCAGGCCATGCTCAACAGCGCGTTCACCCACGGTCAGTTCACGACGGGTTGGCACATTGAAGACGATTTTACGCAGCGGACGACGAGCATCGCTCTTTTTGGTTTTTAGCTGTAAGAAGGTATACAGAGAATCTTGTGCTGTTTCGACAGCCTGACGTACTTTCCAGTAGGTATCGCGGCCTTTAACATGCAATTCGGTTAAGAAACAGACGGCTTCCATTGAACCCGTTTCATTCAGGTTCTTGATGGTTTTGGAAATGATTTGTTTATATTGGCGTTCATCCAGTTCACGTTCTTTACCGCAGCCAACCAGAAGTACGCGCTCACTTAGTACATTTGGGACGTGATGCAGTAACAGCATTTGTCCGGCTTTACCTTCTAAATCACCGCGACGTAATAAATTGCTGATGTATCCACCGCTGATCTCATCCAATTGTTCAGCTACAGCCGTTAAGCGGCGCGGTTCGAACACACCGACCACAATACAGGCGCTGCGCTGCTTCTCCGGACTACCACTTTTTACACTAAATTCCATGCTGGCTCCTCGTACACAAGACTTTTCAAAGGTGTTGCGAATTGACTTGGATTGCATCTGCTGGAACTTGGTATAGTCTTACGGGCAGATACAGTTATTGGCTGCGGCTTGCAAGGGCCTGGTAAGCCGGACATAATCTGTGAAATACAAGTCAAAAAAAGGCTATAATGAAGCCGATTTCGCAAAAGAAACTTGTTAAAACGATAAGTTTACTTAAAATTCTGCAGCATTCCACTAAAAATGCCACTTTTCCCAGGGACGTATTGTGCTGATATTCCGATATTTACTGAAAGAAACCGTAAAGTCCCAAATGGCGGTTTTTCTCGTTTTGATGGCTATTTTTATTACCCAGAGATTTGTTCGTGTACTGGCTGAAGCATCCAGTGGCGATATTCCTGCCGGATTGGTATTGGGGTTTCTCGGGTTAAAGGTTCCTGTCTTAGCTTCATTAATCCTTCCTCTTAGTCTTTTTCTTGGGATCATGCTGGCTCACGGCCGACTTTACGTAGATAGTGAAATGTCGGTCATGCGTGCCTGCGGTATCAGTGAATGGTATGTAACACGGGTCATGTTAGTGCTGTCTGTGGTGATGGCATTATTCACCGGTGCGTTAACTCTTTGGTTGGCGCCACTTGCTGTAGAGCATGAATATCAGCTGGAAGAGCAGGTAGAATCAGAATCTGGTCTCTCGACCCTTATTCCAGGAAGATTTCAGGAAACTGCCAATAAAAAGGCGGTTATTTTTGTGCACGAAATGGGCAGCGGTGAAGAAAAACTGCAAAAGGTATTTTTAGCCCAGCATGATACCCAGAACGATGTGAAAGGCGTACATATGGTTTACGCACAGCGTGGCTTTGTCCAAAAAGGCGAGCAGGGGAATCAGCAATTAGTGTTAACGGATGGCGTACAGTATGAAGGACGCTTGGGTCAACGCGATTATCAGGTCGTCGATTTCGATAAATATCAAATTGAAATTGCCGAACGTCAGGCTGAACAAAAAAACCGGAAGTTATCGGCGTATTCGTTGTCGCAACTCTGGGACCAAAACAGCATCGATGCAATGGCTGAGTTTCAGTGGCGCATTGCTATTCCTCTATCTCTGCCGTTTTTGGTATTGGTTGCAGTGCCATTGAGTAGCGTAGACCCACGTCAGGGACGTTTTGGTAAGATGTTTCCCGCGTTAATGTTGTACCTCGGGTATTTCATGCTGTTAAACGCTGCGCGTAAAGCGATGGAAGATGAAAAACTTCCAGCCGTTATGGGGTTATGGTGGGTACATGTATTGATATTTTGTATCGGTATTTTGTTGTTATCTAAGCAGCGTAGCGCGGGTGTGTGGATCCGCTCCAAGTTAAGGAAGCGCCACTCATGATTAAAATTCTCGATATTTATATTGCCAGAACCTTGTTTACGACAACGGCATTAAGCCTGTCAGTATTAACGGGTTTAAGCAGCCTGATTAAGTTTATCGAGCAAATGAAGAGTGTTGGACGCGGCAGTTACGATATGTCGGTTGCCGCTATCTATGTACTACTAAGTGTACCAAGAGATTTCGAACAGTTTTTCCCGATGGCAACTTTGATCGGAGGCCTGATTGGGATGGGTATGCTGGCCAGCAGCTCTGAATTGGTGGTGATGCAGGCAGCAGGGCAAAGCCGCGCGAATATCATTACCTCAGCAATGAAATCCGCGCTGTTAATGGTGTTGGTGATCATGGCGGTGAGCGAATGGGTGGCACCGGCCAGCGAAACTAAGGCCAAAGAAATCCGTACTCAGGCCATTTCCGGCGGGAGTCTTTTTTCGGGTGATCGTTTGGTGTGGGCAAAGGATGGCGATAATTTTGTGAGTATTGGCGAAGTAGCCAGTCGTAGTCAGCTCAAAGACGTAACGATTTATGCATTTGACGATGCAGCCCATCTGAAACAAATTACCTATGCCAAAGAAGCTTTATTTAATGGGGATTACTGGTTGTTGAATAACCCGTCTTTTACCTATTTTTCCAGTGACCAAATTAGTAGTGAAGTGCAGTCCCAGGGACTTTGGCGTTCATCATTAACGCCGGATAAGTTAAGTGTGGTGACGGTCAAGCCTGATGCGCTGTCGATTCAAGGTTTGTTGGATTACATCAATTACCTGGAAAATAACAGTCAGGATCCCAGTCAATACGAACTGGCCTTGTGGCGAAAAATTCTGCAACCACTGACAATCGCAGCGATGCTGTTAATGGCATTGTCTTTTATATTTGGGCCGTTGCGAAGTGTTACCATGGGCGCGCGTATCATTATGGGCGTCTTAACCGGGTTTGGTTTTTTTGTTGCCAACGAAGTCTTTGGGCCGCTCAGCCTCGTTTATCAGTTACCCTCGGTCTTGGGCGCTATTGCACCAAGTCTTCTGTTTGCGGGGGTGGCTATGTATATGTTGCGGCGCTAGTAAGCGCCACAATTTATATATTTTTCCAGCTTTTGTGGTGGTTTGCATCTTTGGTTAATACCAGCATTTCCGTATGTGCGATTCTGTCTTGAAGTGATTGCTTGTGGCGCCAATCCAGTAATACCAAAAGGGTACCCAGCCCACCCACAGAGCAAAGTAAACGGACAAATGCGCGTTTATAGCCTACCGGCTCATCCGTTAAACTGAATAGACGCAAACGCCAAGCGCGCATTCCTAAGGTTTGGCCGCCATTACGCCAAAACCACAAAAAAAACAGCGTTACCCAAAATACTACCCAAACCTGAATCAGACTTTTATACAGCAATGAATGCTGAATGACTTCGTTACTGTATTGAAAGCCTTGTTTGTCTAATATTCCATTTTCAATAAGCACCACCAACGGCACTATCAACAACATAGCGGCAATCATGCCGATGGCAATTGCTACTAAGGCGTCATACAACATGGCCGCCGCACGACGGAAAAATCCGGCCCGAGGAAAGGATGGCGAGTTTTGCTTCATTGCTGATATTCCGACATTTTTATGCGAGGCAGTGTAACAATAATCGACGCAGAAAATAAATCGGCGAAGAAATGCGCAAACCGTCATTAAGAAGTAATAAAACGCTTGCAAGGCAAAATACCAACGCTATAATGCCTGCCACTTACCGGCTACGGCTGGTTTAAAGAATGAAAAACGATAAAATGGTTGTTTTGTTAGTCGTGTAGCAAAATAACATTTTCAGTGCCAGAGTGGCGAAATTGGTAGACGCAGCGGATTCAAAATCCGCCGGTAGCAATACTGTGCCGGTTCAAGTCCGGCCTCTGGTACCATCTCTTTCCTTAGAACTGCTAGCTTGCAGCTAAGCCCAGAGATACACAAACCGACCTAGTGTCGGTTTTTTTGTGTCTGTTTTTCTTGTTGCGTAAAGTTTGTTCAGCTATCCCGGCATGAGACAGGATGTCTGTTGATGCTTTCGGACGTTGTCAGCGAAGCAGGTCTGTCTGTTGGTTTTCATCGAAAGGCTGGGATTTGAAGGTGGATGCGTTCCAGCAATATCGGCTGTGTCGGTTTGGCTATTTCTTAACTTTTAGCTGGGTCATCATTTTCGACAATGGATCACAGGTTTAACTGTAATTACTTTCCAACTGTTCTTTGAGTCTGACAGTACCGCGACGCAACCAGGATTTTACGGTATTTAAATTAGTATTAAGCACCACCGATAATTCTTCTCTGGTGTAGCCATAAAAATAGGCCAGTTGAATACTATTTTTGAAATTGTCATTCATGCTATTTAAATGCTTTTCAATATCCTCACCAAACATCATATCGATGCATTGTTCTTCGGGTTCATCTTTACACGGCGTATTCAGTAAGATCTCTTCTTCTTCTTCAAATACCGGGCGGTTTTTGTGGTGCTTTTCGCGCCTGATTTTATCAATAGAACGATATTTAACTATGCTAGTCATCCAGGTCATTGCCTGAGACTGATTGGGCGTATAATCACCCGCGCTATCCCAAATTTGCAAAAAGGCATCCTGTAGGACTTCTTTACTGTGTTCATGGCAGCCAACAATACGAAAGGCAACGGCATTCAGGTAGGTAGACGTCTTACGATAGAGCTGTTGTAATGCTTTTTGATCACGCAGTGCACATTGAGTAATTAAGGAGACTAATTCGTTATTATCCATTATTCTGACTCTAAAATTTTTACAAAATATTGTTTCAGAACGACATTCTGAGATTTCTAGTAGTCGTTGCTGTTAACGCATTTGTATTAATTGCGATCTAAATACCCTTTAGATTCGATACATTTAGACAGACCCAAAAAGCCACCAACAGGCGGAAAATGGTTAATAAAGTGGAATTTAATGCGCTAAATTCACATGCAAACATAAATAGGTGGCAGAAGAGGCGCGGGTCCGTCTCTAGTCACTAAACTTCTAAATTTACTATTCTGTCGACAACGGAACGTGTGGCGAAAAATCCCTAATATTGGCTTGCCTAAACAATCGGTTTTTCAGTGCAGACAGCAATGTTTTTAGTTGGGTAATGTTTTTACTTGCTGACTACAGAGATATTCAGTCTACCTAGTCAATGCGTAAAAAAAATCCCGACAGATGGGGGGGGTGGAAGGTCAAAGTCGGTATGTTATATTGTGTCAAAATACCAGACGTTGCTTATATCTCAATATGTTGATATTTAAGATTTTATTGCTCTTATAAGGATGTTTGAGCAGTCGGCGTGTGAACCAATTATAACGACAAACATGAAATTCACCTTCATCATTATCTTACTGCTGTTGTTATTTTGTCCTGACGGAATTGGGGCAATACCAGAGCCATCTTCTACATCTTCATTCGATACACAGGCGCTGATGTTGGATGATGAAAACGAAGTGTTTCGTTTAAATGCCCGACATGAAGCTGCGGCTTACTTAATGCTGCCCACGCTATTTAAGCCTGATGATATTCCTGCCGTCTTTCAACAGGCGATGTCTAAGCTCGAGCCAGTATCTATTCCTAAGTTTGACCAACATAAAACCTATGGGCTTTATCTTCCGATCCAGAACAATACCCATACTTCTGATTGGATGCTGCATATCAATCGGTTTTTAATCGACAGAATAGAGATTTACGTGGTTTCTCCGCATGGGAATCAATACTTTACGGCTAATTTTCTCGATCGAAATGCCAGGGATGTTACCAAGAGTGTGTTCGGGCGGGGAGTTCCGCTGAATCTTCCGGTTAGCGCACAATCACAGGTGTTTGTGGTGTTATTTTCTAACAGTTATGTTCCACCTGTCTCAGTTGACCTTTATTCGGAAGCTAAGTATCAGGAAATGACCGGAAGAGCGAATACCCTTTTTATTTTTACCATGGGGATCGTTTTTAGCAGTATAGCGGCATCCTTTTTATGCTTTTTACTACTGCGAGAATCTACCTTTTTTTGGTTCGCTATTTCTTCTTCATTAATGGCGATAATCACCCTATCCCGAAGTTATATCGGTATTACTTTCTTTGAGCCGAATAACAGATTACCTGATTGGTTTTGGTTATTGATCTGTGCGGCAGAGGTTTGTTTATTAAAGTTTGTTGTTTCATTTTTATCTTCTGATAAGGACTCCCCGTTATTACGCCAATTCTATAGCAAGGGCTTTATTGGTATCAGTGCTTCGGTTTTTATCAGTCTGGTGTTGTCTGAACTGTTTTTACCTGCCCAGACCATGGTAATGATCAGTATTTTCTTTGGATTAATTATTGCGGCGATTGCTATAGGGTTGGGAGCTATTTATGCGTTCAAACGGCGCGGATACTACATACTCTTTTCGTTAGGCTGGTTGCCCATTTTGTACCGGATTGGTGAAAAAGCTATCGCTCTGAATATCGACCCGACTTACAGTAGCGAGGCGATTGTCTATAACCCCAGTTATGATCCCATTTACCAAGCAATACATTTCTTTACTCATTTAGCCGCACTGTTACTGCGCGTGGTGGATCAAAAGCAAAGGCAGCAGGAATCGGAAACCAAGAGCCTGGCAAAAACCATGTTTTTGGCGTCGGTCAGTCATGATTTACGTCAGCCCATACATTCAATGCAGTTGCTCACCAGCCATTTAGAAAAAGAAGTACAGAGCCAGCAAGGTAAATCGGTGCTCGGTCAGTTACAGCGCGTGCAAGGGTCATTTGACCGGACTTTCAATGCGCTGATGGACTGGAGCCAGTTAGAGGCAGGGAAGGTTAATATCAACCTTGAAAAAGTCGATATCAGTAAAATCTTGCAGGATATTAAGGCTGAATTTACGTCACTGGCGATAGAAAAAGGCATTGAACTCAGAATACAGACCTTGCCTTATGTCGTCACCACAGACCCGATACTGCTCAACCGTATTCTGCGTAACTTGATCTCGAATGCAGTGAAATACACCCAATCCGGTGGGGTACTTATTGCAACCCGATGTCGTAAAACCAGTATCGTCATTGAAGTCTGGGATACCGGCTGTGGTATTGCTGATCATGAGCAGCCGATTATTTTCGATCTCTATCAGCGCGCCAAACACTATAAAGATTTAGTCAGTGGTTCGGGCATCGGCCTGGCGAATGTGAAACAAATGGCAGATGCCTTAGGCTATGAAGTTTCACTCAAATCAAAATTAAATACAGGCACAGTTTTTCGTCTTGAATTGCCTGAGATAAATAATTGTATCGCGCAGAAAAACATTCAGAATAAAAGCAGTTCTCCAAGCCTGACGATAACCAATTTAATTGAGAATATCGATCTTAAACAGAATGTAGATACTTACTTACATAAATGGGGTTATAACACTAAAACATCGGCGGATATGGCCTCAAATTGCATATATTTCACCGATACATCGTCGAATCTTAAGGGCTATCTTTCTCATCATATCAATAATCTTGATGCTTCAGTCTCTCCGCGTTTTGTTGGCGCATTTTCTAAAGCGTCGATTAAAGAAGTTGTGGTTGAGAAACTTGAAATTCACCGCCTCAATCCCACCCTTGAGCCTGCGGAATTACGGGCATTTTTACGTTATGTTGAGGCCCAATACCTATCTGTTTAATTTTTCGGGTTTAAATGTATAATCGTTTAAAAATCCTATAATAAAAAATTGGTTGCCCGTGACGTTGGACGAGTGCTTGGTGATTAAAAAAGGCGTGTTAATTGCGGAGGACCATGACCTTTTTGGTGATGGTATTGCACTTGTGGTTAACGAGGTCCTGCCAAATTCTGAAATTTTCAGGGCTCGGGATATTCGCAGCTCTCTGGCGCTGCTTGAAGCAAAGCCGTCTATTAGCCTTGCCTTAATTGATTTAAAAATGCCAGATGCCAACGGCCTGGATGGCATACAGGCAATTAAGCATCGTTATCCCACGTTGACTATCGTGGTCATTTCCTCACTGGATTTTGAAACCAATGTCAGAAATATCATGAACCTTGGGGTTAACGGTTTTATTTCTAAAGCGTCACCGAGGGAGCAAATGATTTGCGCGCTCGATAAAGTGCTTCAGGGCGAAATTGTGGTTGAACCTGAATTTCCCCAATCACAGTGTATTTTGTTGTCGACCCGCCAGGAGCAAACCCTTAATTTCATGGCACAGGGCAAGACTAATAAAGAAATTGCCAAAGCCCTCAATATTTCTCCCCATACTGCTAAAGAGTATGTTTCTAAAATTCTGCAGTTGTTTGATGCCGATAACCGCACACAAGCCGTACAAAAAGCCGAAAATAAAGGCCTGTTGTTTACCAAACTGAAGAAAAACTGATCCCGTCATCCGCTGCATTTTTCCCAAACTCACAGGCCCGTTTGCTGCCTGCTTGAATCTGTAAGTGTCGTGTTCCTGCCAAAGAATCGCTGTTTCAAGACCTCTGACTGCTTACCCACTTTTTACGCATGGATTAGCAACAAAGTTGCAGTGCAAATGCAGTTTTATTTACTGCAACTTTTTATCCCTCAATTTCGTATATCTCATCCAGGTTAAAAGGGGTCATTACGCCCTCCCCAGAGCAGACTAATAAGAAGCGAGGAAAAGTGTTTTTTCTACTAAATAAAACTGCCAGATCACTGATTATGCTGGGTGTCACCGCCACACTCTGTGCTTGCGCCGCGACCGGTAACGGCAGTAATAACGGACAATCTGCAACCAACAATCAAGCGTCGGGTCAAGCAAATGGTGCGGCTCAACCGTTGCCTGAACCAGGCCTGACCCCTCGAAAGCGGATTCTGAAGGCGATTCAGCAATTGGAACAGGGAAACTCACAGGTAGCAAAAGTTGAGTTAGAAGAGTATCTGATTAGTACGCCAGATAGTCAGCGGGCGAAGCATTTATTAAAACAGATTGTGACCCCGGCCAGCGAATTTTACCCTGCTGAATTTTTTACCGTTAAACTGGCCTTTGGTCAGAGCATCAGCAACCTGACTCAGCATTACCTGGGCAATGCGCTGGAGTTTTATGCCCTGGCTAAATATAACGGTATCGAAAACCCGAGCCGAATTAATACCGGCAGTAAAATCAAAGTACCTCTTACCGCCTATGCTAAATCGGTGCGGGAAAAAGACAGTCAGCAAGCCGCACAAAAAGAGCAGCAAGGCAATACGCCTGAGAGCGAATCAGTCGCGGTTCCTGCGCCCGAAGCCATTTCTGCCGAAACCGTCGAAGCACAAAGCGGTGCAGGCAGCCTGTCGATCCCTGAGGAGCCAGAGACCCCGGAAGTGCTGCAAGCCAGGCTCGCCGAGGCAAATCAAAGCGGAGATTTTGCACTGTCTGTCAGTTTGTTAGCGTCTCTCAACAGCCTTGATGTTGAGTTTGATGATAATGTGCTTCAGTTAGCAATGCAGGCGTTAGATGGCCGAGCAAATGCCATTGCTGATGATGAGCCTGCCACTGCTGCTTCTATGTATCTGCAGGCGGGTGACCTGATGCAGCAAAATGGTGATGACATCAGTGCCTTTGATCACTACAAGCTTGCCGCTGATACCGACCCTGCAAATGCCAGCGCACAACAAAAAATGATGCAAACTCAGCAGCAAATTGTGGATAAATACCATAGAGAAGCCTCTATCGCATTTCGCCAGCAGCGTATCGAAGAAGCCATTGATAAGTGGGATCTGGTGCTGCATGTGGACCCATCCAATACCAATGTGTCAGCCTATCGCACTCAGGCGTTAGAATTGCAGCAACGTTTAAAGGCGATTAAATAATTAGACGCCATGCAGGGGCGTGAACTGGCAAAGATCTCAGCTGGTTGCCCCTGTATTTTGACTGCTTCAGTTCGCTTTAACCTGTGCCCATTTCCAAGTTGGCCTAAGCCAACATTCACACCTGCTAATTTACCCCAGCCTGATTTTGTCTGATCAGATTTAAGTTTTTCTGGATAGTTTCAGCGCGCAGTAGCTGCTGCCTGGCGCGCATATTGGTGCTGTCTACTGTTACCGCCTGATCAAGTAACGCAATAGCCTGCACTATATCGCTGGAAAATACCTTCATGGCATCGGCATACAGGCGCTCCGATTCCTGCTGGCGCAGCCTGGCGATTTTTTTCAGCAGGACACTTCTTTGGGTGTTATCGGCGAAGGATAACGCCTTTTCGTAAAATGCCAGGCCTTGTGCTATTTGCTCCTGCTGCAGATTGCTATCAGCCAGGCCGCACCAGGCTGTATATCTGTATTGCTCCAGGTCCGGATGCTGGGGCGCAAGTTGGGCGATTTCCTGAACAGACAATAACAGCTGTGTAAAGTTGCCATGGCTTTTTTGCATCTCGGCTTTGGCGAGCAAATCACTCAGGCGTTCATTGTCTGGGTTGGTTATTTCTACTTTCGCGACTTTGACAGACGGCTGGGCTTTACGCTCGGCTTTGGCAATTTCGCGTTTACTGCTGTCCTGCCTAAGGGCGTTTAGGGCGGGATTATCGTCTGGCCTTAAGGCGAGAATTTTAAGCTGTAGCAAACGGCGACGGCTGTCATATTCATTACCTGACGCCAGTCTGGCTAGCTGCTTTTCCAGTTCGCTGATGCGCTTATCAATCTGCTGATGTAACCCCGCGATCTGCTCAGTGATGGCAGGGGTATCAGGGTAAATCATGGCCAGAATTTGCCACTGCACCAGTGCCGGGGCTAACTGATGCTGCTGGGCTAATTGCCGGGCATAGGTGTATCTCGGATCTTTACTTGGATCCGATCTGTACTCGCTGATATTCGGCCTGCTGACACAGGCACTTAAACTCAGGGTTAACAGGATAATGGCGCTTTTATTCACTTAAGCTCGACTCGTACAAAAGTATCCAGTGTGCGCACAAATTTACTCATACTATCGCCGCCATAAATCATGGTGCGGTTAAGCAGGAAAGGGTCTGAAAAGCTGGTATTGCTGCCTCGCTCTACGGTTAACCCGAGCTGGTAATTGTTGCGTTCAAGTAAGTCGATGAGTTCACGACTGGTATTGCCATAGGGGTAGGCAAAAAAATGGATGCTGTCATGACCGGTTTTTCGCTCAAGACGCTTTGCTGCGGTCACAACTTCCTGCTGCAGGCGCGCTTGATATTGCTGGTCGTTCTCAGTCGCCTCATTTTTGGCTAAATCACCATGGGATTTAGAATGAGACTGCACATCAATCAAAGGGTCATTCACCAGCGTAGTGACATCATTCCAGCTAAGGGCCGAACCGGCCCCGACAAAATCCGGATAGACAAAGATGGTGGAGGGGATCTGGTACTGGCGCAGAATCGGCACGGCAACCTCAAGGTAGCTGCGATAGCCATCATCAATGGTGATCACCACGGCTTTATCCGGGACTTCCTGCTTGCCCTGAATAAACTGGTAGAGCTCGCTCAGGGTGATGATCTGATAGCCATTGTCGCGCAAATAACGCATTTGCTGGTCAAATTCAGATTGGGTGACCACCATGCGATTAGGGCTCTGGCTGTCGCTGGTAAACTGGTGATAACAGAGTACCGGAATTTGCTGATAACCTGAGGGCAGCACGGCACTTGGGTTAATGGCTGTAAGGGGAATGGCGACATAGGCCGCATCGGCGAGAACCGGATTGTAGCGCGCGATCACCGACGCATAGGCCTCATTGCCGATAAAGGCTTTGGCCAGGCTTGCGTAGGTATCCGTTTCGCGAGGCTCCACGATGACAAAATGCTTATTGCGCGCCACTACGCGGTTTTGATCCTGAGTGCTGACACAACCGGAAAGCGTCAACACCAGGAGCAGCAGCACAAATAGCATTTTAACGTTATGTTCCGGCATCAGGCTTTTGCGGTTGAAGGTTGTTGATCCGCTTCTGTGTCGCTGCAGGCTTCTTCTAACGGCAGGGATTGCTCGGGTGTATCCGCTTCTAATTGCGTATCGCCTGATTGCGCCTCAACTGTCTGCGGGTCTGACTCCGTGGTTAATTCGGTTTCTGTGTCCGCATTGCTCTCACCGCTACCTGCTTCTGCCTCTGGCAGAGCTTCTGGATTTTCCCCGCTCAATTCTGTGGCAGTCTCAACTTGGGATGCTGTTTCAGCCTCTGCTTCGGTGGATATCAGTTCATCATCTTCAGTCGTTTGCATCTCTGAGGAAATTTGACTGCTGAGCATCACAGTGCCGTCATCCTGTTCCTCAATCAGCTGTTGGCTCATTTGGCTGATGGCCAGCACAGTATATTCATCAACGGGCGTATGGTTTTGCTCGTCAGCGGCAGGGGTGTCGGCAGAAGCAGGCGCAGTCTCGCGGGGTTCGCTGTCATCTTTTGCTATCGAGATACCCGATAACGCCAGTTCGTCAGAAACTTTGGTGTAGCGGGTCTGAATGGATGCAGCCATAGAGTTAAAAGCATCAAACAGTTTGCCCATTTCGTCGTTACGCTCAAGGGAGATGCGGGCATCAAAATCACCCTGCTCAAGCTTGGCCATGCCGTAGCTAACGGCCTTAAGGGGTTTGGCGATCAGGCCAGCAAAGATAAACATCACCAGTGACACCGACGAAACAGTGATCAGGCCAAGCAATATCATCAGCCACCCGGTGATGCTTTTCACCCGGTCCAGACTTGCCTGAGAAATGCCTAAAATGATTTGCCCCACTTCGATGTTTTGAAACAGCACAGAGGTGGCAATGTTAAACATGCCACTGCCATCCTCGCTTTGAGAGCTGGTGGTGTGCACATCGTCGGAGTGTTTCATCGTCTCCGCGTTCAGGTTTTCCTCATACGCCTGTCCAAGCAATGCGTTGTCGGTGGCCGCACGGATGATGCCGTTACGGTCGGTCACAATTAAGTAGCTGAAGGTTTCTCGGCCTGAGGCATCATTGACCAGAGATTCGAGGGTGATCCAGTCTTCACTGAGCAAGGGTACAGCCGTTTCAGTGGCGATAAATTTCGCCAGCGATTCACCCGAGTCGATGGCCTGCTGGGTCATCGCTGATGACTGCACCCTAAACATAATGTTCATACAAAGCAGCAGTACAAAGGTGACGATGGCTGAGGCGCTGAGGGTCCATTTGTAGCGCAGCGGAATGTATTTATGTTTGGTCTGTTCTTCCTGCTGTTCACGCAGGGCATTTAATTCGTGCTTGAGGGCTTTGGCCAGTTCGTCGCCGGTTTGGAAGCGTTTTTCCGGGGCTTTTTGCAGTAGCTTATTTACTATCTGACGAAGACCTGTGGGAATAGTTGCGTCGATTTTTTTCAGGGCTTCGGGCTGCTCCTGGGCAATCTGCATCATCAGCGTGCCCATATTATTAGCGTCGAAGGTTTTTCTGCCCGTCAGCATTTCGTACAAGATTGTGCCGACGGAAAAGAGATCGGAACGACCATCAATGTCTTTGCCCAGCGCCTGTTCCGGCGACATATATCTGGGAGTACCGAGCACCGAACCCACCTGGGTTTTTTGCGCTTCGTCACTTTCACTTAAGCGGGCTATACCGAAGTCGGCGACTTTGACTGACTCACCGTCAGACAGCAGGATGATATTGTCGGGTTTAATGTCGCGGTGAACTATGTTCTCAGCGTGGGCGTAATCCAAGGCTTTGGCCAGGTTGATGGCGATGTGTAAGGTCTCTTTCACCGTCAGCTTTTTGCGCAGTTTCAGCACTTCGCCCAGATCCATGCCCTGGATCAATTCCATCATGATGTAAGGTGCGCCATCCACTTCACCAACGTCGTGAATGGTGACTATGGATGAGTGCGACAGGGCGCCAGCGGCTTTGCTTTCGCGTAAAAAACGCGAGGTATATTCTTTGTCGACGCAGAATTCTTTTTTCAGGATTTTACATGCCACCGAGCGATTAATTTCCGGGTCGTAGGCGCGATAAACGATGGCCATGGCGCCTTCGCCAATGATTTCCTGAAGCTCATAGCGGCCGATTTTTTTGTTTAGCATGTTCTCAGACATCAAGGTCCCTTGTGCGCGGCTGGTTGGCATTTTGGTCGAAAGAAAAATGAGTGAGGTCAGGCCGTCGCCTGCTGAGGTGACTCATGTTTCTATGGCTAGAAGCATGTACGCCGGCAACGCTAAAAATGTTGCGCTATTGCGAAAATAATGCGTAATCTAATTAATAGAGTTCGCACCTGAGTCTGAAATTACTATGCAAAAGTCCCCCTGGTCATCCGTGGCGAAAACCGATATTGGCAAGGTTAGAAAGGTCAATGAAGACAACTTCTTTGATGATGCCAGCGCTCAGTTGTGGTGTGTTGCCGACGGCATGGGCGGTCACGAGCGGGGCGATTTAGCCAGTGAAATGATCACTCAGGAACTGGCCAATCTGGTACAGCGAAACCCGGCCGAGATTAGCGTGAATGACATCGTAAAGTGTCTCACTCAGGTCAATGCCAAACTGGTCGAGATGTCATCTGCACAGCGCACCATCATGGGCAGTACTGTGGTGGTTTTACTGCTGACAAAGGCCCACGCTCATTGCATTTGGGCCGGCGACAGTCGCATTTATCGGGTGAGAAATAAGCGTATTCAGCGCTTAACCCGCGACCACAGTCAGGTCGAAGATATGGTCGATGCGGGCCTGATTAAAGCCGAAGAAGCCGAGAGTCATCCCAAGGCCAATGTCATCACCCGTGCGGTCGGCGCCAGCCCGAAACTTGAGCTGGAATGCAAAACCTTTGAGCTGTTACCCAGTGATCAGTTTTTACTTTGTAGTGATGGGTTAAACAAAGTCTTAAACGATCACGAACTCGAATATCTGATGCTGCATGCCGCCCCCGAAGGCATTGCTAACGAACTGATAAACAAGGCCCTGAGCCGTGGTGCCCGTGATAATGTGACAGTGATTGCCGTGCATAACCCCCGCAGTCTGGGCCTGGAGATGTATCGCACATTACCGCTGGATACGACTCTGCCGTTAAAATTTCCGGGTTAATTCCGTTACCTCACTTCATTTGCGATTGGCGCTCACCCTCAGTGGCAGACACCTGCGCCAATCTTTCGCCAGATATTCATCTGATGGCTTCGTTTTCACAGGCTGTATTCGTAGCCGGATTCAAGGCGAGTTTTCCGTATTTTCGTCCTGATTACGGCAGGTTTGTGACTTTATTTCGCTATGTTTTTGCGGCGTTAGCGTTTTGGCTTGTGTGCGCGAAAAGTAATCGCTGAGGCACAGCTGCAACTATTTCGTCAGCAGACGCGTAGGCTTGTAAGTGGCGTATCAGCAACCGCCAACGAATAGCCCGGCGAGGCTTGTGCACTGATGCCGGAGCCAGAAACAGAGGGAAGTAAGCATGGCAAATGAAATTGTGAATGGCATTCCAACGGCCTATCACTTCAAATATACCCTTGGCAGGACCGGCATGCAGGGTGCTTTTAAACGACATAATGTCGTGGTTGATGATATCTACGATACCCTAAAAAGAGCTGAGACTTTCCGCACCTTGTTATCCATGCCTGCTGTAGACAGGTTGCGCGCGGTCAGAGTTAACTGTTACTCCGCCATAAATGGTTGGGACAATGGCTTGACCGAGTTAGAGGAGGATAAAATAAAGAAGTTAAAAGGGGCCTTAGATCAGAGAATCGTTGATATAGCAACACATCTATTAGGTGCTCATAAACAGCATAATATTGAAACCCTGAACAACCGTTTGGAATTTGAAGGCTTTTACGACAACGTTGCAATGAATGGAAGAACAGTTGGGCGCACGCTGGGCAACGATTATCGTTATGAGAGGGCCGCCTCTCGACACTTTGGCGAGGGAACCATAAATGACTGGCTCAATAGTGGCGCGCAACTGAGCTTAAATTCCTGGGTTGATACAGTACGCAGATGGGCCAAAGAAGATGGTGAAACTCTCGACCGGGATGGCACGCCTCCTGCCGGAGTACAGTATCTTGATCATGCTGGCAGGCAAGCCTACCGGGTCTACTTCACTGGCGGTTTAGCACGTCACGATAACGGCGATCTTTATCACACTGGCAATTTGACGTCATCGAATGCGGGTGATGGCTGGGGAATATTTGTGGTAGATTTTAACGGTAATTTCTATCTGGGTTCACACCGCAAAGATCATTTCCATCATTCCAGTTTTTTCTCTGGAGCGCCGGTCAAAGCCGGTGGTGAAATCGCCATTACCGGCGGCCGGGTTGTGGGTATCACCAATAAAACCGGGCATTATCGCGCGCGCGCGGAAGAACTGGACGCCACACTGGCGTTGCTTGGATTGAAGTATCGCGTCAATTTAAATAATGTCCGGGTGAACGACCCCTTTAACCGCCCGGGGGACTGGTTCATGGCCGTAGATGCCCTAAAGGTGAATGGCCAACTGCAGAATTTAGCCGCGAACAAGATCGTTGAAAAGCCTCCCAGGATCCAGGCATAAGCTGGCAGGGACGATACAACAGACTGGGATTTTTAGGTTGGATTGAGTTGTTTCCGCTTCTGGTCAAAAGCGGTCATTTCAATAAAATCCACCTAGCTCACTCTAGTACTAATAATTCTCCCAAAGCGGACATCCAGTGTTCAGGCAAGTTAGCCAATGGAGGCAAAACGAGTTAGACCCAAATGACTACGTAACTGAACCTCGCGAGACTTATCTTTCCAAATCAGGAGTTAGAGAATCTTATTTTTATTTAAGAGGTGACTATGAAGAAATAGTAGGATTTAAGGCTCTCTTTCAGCCGAAAAAAAGCCCAACTTTCGCTGGGCAACACTTCACTCTTATTCTATATCCAGTGACTAAATCGCACCACTAAACGCTATTTGCGCTTTATGACCCACCGCATCGTATTTAAAAGACAAATAATGCTTATCAAACTGTGGTTCCATTATCTCAATTGTTTTGCCGTTATAGAATGTAATTACAACTTTAACAAATGTATGGGTATTCGGGGGTAATTCGATTACTTTAGAAGTATCGTATTTTAGTTCATGAGTGACTGAAGCATCGACATACTTGTCGACGATCCTGTACTCTTTCCATGTCACCATACATTTTGTTTTGCTACATCCATTGTTAATACCCAAGCTACAACTGCAACTACCTTTTGCTCTTACCTGAAGAGACGATGAGTTACTGTCATTTCTATCAAAATGACAACTACTAGACCCTTGAGCACTTTGTATTTTGGAAACATTCACCGTTTGCACGTCCATATAATAATTTTCTGTAGGATTTATAGTGAGTTTCGTTTCTTTAGTATCACACCCTCCTGGCGTTGACGTAACAACCGTATCTCTATTTTTGTCATATACATTTTCTTTTGAAAATGTGCGGTACACTATTTTCACGTCCGCAATCTTTTCAGGGGCCACATTATACGCCACCTTATAAATATGCTCATCTTCCCAAAACAAATATTTACTCTCAAATAAATGTATTTCCATCGAATGGATGGTATTAGCGAAGATATCATCCTTAGTTAATCCGAAATCAAAGCGCAACTGACTTTTCGTCAAAGTGGTCTTTGTATCTATACGCTTACCATTAAACACAATGTAATTCTTATCGTTAAACAGCTCAACACCGTTGATAATGATGGCATAGTTACCGTTTTGAACCGTCGTTAAGATAGGAATCTCATATGAGACTGGGGCAGGTGTATCATCCGAAAATGGTAATCGCGTCATTGCATTCTCTAAATTAAGAGATAATTGATTCAAATCCGCCAGCGTACCATCTGCGAGCATTTGTAATGAAATAGTTAAGCTATTTACCTCATTGAATATTTCCATTTCCTCCCTATTGAGCGTTCTATCCACATCCTTCATGGCCTGCTGTGCCTCTAACTTAACTCTCGCCAAAAGTGCGCTTGCCCTGAAAAACAATTCTCGCTGCTGATCACTCAACATATTCCCCGTTTTTTTCAAACCCTCATCAATTACAGTATCAAGCGCTGCTGCACCAACTACCATATCCGCGCCCGTTGCAGCGTTCGCAGATACGCTCACTCCCGACAGCATTATTAACACTGCTAAAACATATGACAAATATACCTTCATTAGAATCCCTTTTGATTGCTGGCTAAATTTAGTTACATGCACTAAGTTTCCACAACAACAACCATAAGGTTTGAAAGAAATCCCACAAGCGCGTGAGAATTATCATATATATCATTATTACAAATTGTAAATATCTAAACTTAATGTTTTGGATTTCCTAATTTTTTGCTCGCCACCGTTCAAGTTTGAAATGCACTTAGCTCAATTTGATAGGAAGGCAACAACCACGTTCAATTTAAAATAACGCCAAACACTCGCAATTCGCTTATGCCGTGGTTCACTGGAGCTATCTGTTTGTCATCGTAACCAGCTACAACCAAGAAAACGGGCAGCATAATATGAAAAATCTCATCTAGAAATTGGTGCTAATTCAGGGGGATGGTCACTGATTACAAGCCAGTTTCCAATGATTTATTTGAGTTTTAATGTGAATTCTCAGTAATTCCGGAAGAAATGAATTTATTTGGTGTCAGCAAGTTTGATGGGTTTCAAGTATGAGTACAGAAGGTCCGCTATGGGCAATTAACCTTTATTTTTTTAACTACTAGATTTTCTTCCGCAATTCGCTCAAAGCAGTCATTATCCATTCTAAGATCAAAAATATCAGCAAGCGCATTAAAGGTAAACTATATCACCTTACTCAAATGCCAGTGCTAGTTGCCATTGAGTAACGAGGCGAAGGCATCCACGGGCGGCATGCCGCGAAAGTAGCGTTGCAGGTAATCAAACTGTTCACTGGCAGAGTGGGCCCAGATGGAAAGGCGCAGGTGTTGGCGGGCCAGCATGGCGTCGCAAAACAGATTATGCATATGCTGAGCTGAAACTGGCTGTGGGCTGCTGAGCTTAAATAAATCGGCGGAAGATGAAGTGATATCAGATGAAGCTGGGGAAGTTACAGTAGGGCGATACTGGCCGTAATGCTGGCCTAATATATCGGCAAGGTCGTCGAGGTCGGGGCGGGTCTGGCTGAGAAGTGGAATAATCAGGTCTTCGCCCTGAATATGCAAAGGCTCTAATTCGGCGGACAGGCTAAACAGATTGGCGGGTGCCGGCAGTTCACAAAACACAAAAAATGGGTAGTTGCGACCACTGGCATCGACACTCGGCATCATCAGGCCTGAGATGGTCGAGTCGTTAATAACGCCGCGTTGCACCGTAAAGCGCCAGACCGGGCTGGTAAAATAGATATCGCGCCAGTGATCTTTGAGTTGCGCCATTGAGGTATCAATGGACTGCATTAGCCAGTTGTCCCAAAACCCAATCAGCTCAGGTGACACGTTGCGCTGAACAAAGTCACCGTAGCCGGGCAGCTTGCCGAAAAATCCCACTTTCATTTGTCACCTATAGGCTGGTCAGACACTGAAAGGCTGATAATTGCTTAAATATCAGCGGAGTATTAGGTGTGGCGGAGGAGACTTCGAAAATGGCTTTATAGTCATTTTGTTTGAAACCCACCCTTAACTGCGCACCTGAGCTTGGCTCAATCTGCCCTGCATCTATCAGGCGGGACAGGGCAAACATACCTTGTTTGCTGGTGATAATTTCACTGCCGTCGCGTCTGATAAAGTTGATCTTGCTGTCCTGGGTACTTAATGCAGGCCAGGTGATAGTGGTTGGCGTGGGGCGGCCAAACTGGTAATCGATATTGGTGCCATACAGGCTCATGCGTAAACGGGCCAGACGCGGATCTAAATAGACAGGCGTAACAATAAGCTGGGTATTGGGGGCGCTGCCATTGGGGCCAAATAAGGTTTGCTGGATGCGCTGAGCGGATTCAAAGAAAGCCAATACCAGGGGACTAAACTGGTAGTCAGTCTGGGCATTACGTTGCCATTGCCACGGCGACACCTGGGTATTGACCAAGCTGGCCAGATGCTGATTAAAGAAGCTGGCAAGGTTGCCGTTGGCGGCAAACAGCTGGACCAGATCGGCGATGCTGGCATCGACATCCGACGCCCGCTGGAAGGGGTATTTCAGCTTAACAATATTGGTACAGGCGGGTAACACCTGATTCTGCCACAGGGCATTCCACTGTTGCTTTTGCAACTGGTGCTGGGCAGTGTTGATGGTGCTGACGAGTTCGGCTGTCCATCGGTTAAGGGGCGCAATTTGGCCAAAGCCGAAGCCTTGCAGGGCATTTAATGAAATTGGAGTATTGGTGGTCTGGGTGTTCTGCAACTGGAAGTTGAGGTTTACCACTATGTCCTGGATCAAGCCGCGGATCTGCTGTTCCAGTGCTGCCTGCTGCTGGGTTGCCATAACTTCATGCAGCTTGCTAAAACGCGACGTAACATAGATTTTTTCCTTATCCAGGCCCAACGCCTGACGGGCTGAACCCAGCTGTTCATTGGCTTGCTGGGTAAAGTCCAGACGATTTTCGGGCGCTACATTGATTAACTGGGTACCTTTGGCAACCGAGTTGAGCAAGCCGATAAGCGGCGATGTTGACTGGGTCAGCGCCTGTAAACGGGTCAGCAAAGTAGCGGCGTTCTCGGTGGCTGAAATAGCGACGCTATCGAGGAGCTTCTGCCAGCTATCGACATAATCCTGCACATACAGGTTACGCAATTGCTTGGTGGTGGCGGCCTGATCAATCACATTCTCGCTGCCAAGTACCCAGGCTTCATCCGCCAGATCATCCAGATAGTCGGGAATGGCCTGATTGATGATTTGTCCAAACTGGGCCGGGGTAAAGATGCCGGCAATGGTCTGGATCTCATCCAGTCCTGTCGTAAACAGATTGCGCCAGTCAGACCCCGCCAGTTGCGCCATAGAAATGTAACTGGCGGACTGACTGCTCAGGGTGTTTTTAAATTCCCGATAATAGATTTCGCCCAGTGGCTGGGCGCGTAAAATGCGCCGGGCATCGGCAATCAGGGCCGCATTCACGCTGGTGAAGCGAATGCCGCTATCCACCAGACTCTGCATATGGGCCTGCAGTTGCAGGTACTCGGCGGTCGAAAAGTGCTTGTCCTGATTAAGGTTTTGGGTCAGGAACTGTTTGATGTAAGGATTTTTACGCAATTTGCCGTTGTCGGCCAGCATCAGATAGGTTTTTAGTGCCTGGTATTGCTGGGCTGGCGGATGCCCCGGGGTTAACAGGTTTTCCAGCTGTTGCTGGATAAAGGGCAGCAATACTGTGGTTAACAGGCGCTGGTAGCTGGCATCGAGAGAGCTTGTCAGGGCCGGGCTCTGGTTTAAACCCATGCCGGCGAAATGCCGTTGCTGGGTATCTTCCAGACCATTGATGGTGGTTAAAAAGTCATTTAACGCCGGTAACTGACGCTCAAGGCTATCGTTGCGTTTGGTTTGGGTAAACTGTTCCAGCCAGCTATCAACGGATGCATCGGCCTGAGCCAGATAGTTAAGGTTGTTATTAAAGCTGGTTAACAGTCCGGCGCAGGTCATCACACACAGTAGGGTAAAAAATCCCAGCGCAAACTGCTTCACGCGTTTTTGGCGGCGCTCATATCCGGCCAGGGTGCCAAAGCGGTCGGCTTCGGCAAACACCACCTGTTGCAGCAGGTCTTTAATGAAATAGCTGCGCTGATCATTGTTCCACAAAGGCCGGTTGCTGGACTGCATGCCCAGTACCTGTGAGATCCGCGCCTGCATCCGGTCGATGGGCGCGCCGGACTGAGTGCCGCTGGTAAAATACAGGCCGCGTAGTATGCCTGTGCTCATCCCTTCTTCGGTACTGGTTAACTGGCGGATGATGCCCTTTAACGGCGTTTGCAGCGACGCAAGTTGCTCGCCAAACCCGTAGAGTAAACTCTTGCGCCCTGAATCCCGTTCCAGGGCTAGTCTGTGCCACTGGCGGCGACACAAAGACTGATGCAGGGCCGAAAACTGTTGGGCAAACTCCTGGCTGGCATCTTCGCTGCCAGATACCGACGGCGCAAACGTAAAGCCAAAGGCCTGTTCGCGCTCTTTGTGCGAAAAGGTCTCAAAAAACTGGCTAAAGCCTGCGAGCATGTCGGCTTTGGTGATAATCAGATAGACGGGAAAGCGGGTATTGAAATAGTCGTTTACTTCGGCAATGCGCTGTTTAATCTGCGCCACCTGCTGACTCAGCTCGTATTCGTTAAGGCTGCTGATATCCGTCATGCTCAGGCTCACCAGCAGTCCGCTGATGGGCTTTTTCCGAAAGCGTTTAATCAGGGCTAAAAAGTGCTTCCAGCCGGATTCATCGACCTTCTGATAGCTGTCCTGGGACGCATAACGCCCGGCGGTATCCAGCAATACCGCATCTTTGGTGATCCACCATTCGCAGTTTTTGGTGCCGCCGACACCGACTAAGGCTTTGTTGCCGAGCTTATCAGCCAGGGGAAATGACAGGCCTGAATTCGACAGCAGAGTCGTTTTGCCCGTACCCGGTGAACCAATGATCATATACCAGGGGACTTTGGTCAGAGACAGCGGGCCGCCTTTGGTCTGTTTCAGGGCGTCAAATGCGGCAGTAAATTTCTCCCGCAGCGCAGATGCCTCGGCATCTATGGCCTGACTGGCATTGCTGTCGGTGGCGGTGATTTGGGCGACTAATTTATCCTGCTGTTGCAAGGATTTAAGATGCTGAATGTATTTATACAGGGCATATCCGGCAACCAGTGCGGCACTTAGCAGAATGCGTGTTACCCAGTCGGCCAGCGGTACATAGCCTGCCAGCGCAATAAAGGGGCCGGCGAATACAATCAGCAGAATTGCCAGGATGAGGCAAACAACCGGGACAAACAAAGGGTGTGAATAGAGCCTGTGCAATTGCGCGAACATTCGGTTTATTCCTTGGGTAACAGGATCAGCTCGACCCGGCGATTCTCGCTGGCACTGCGGCCACTGACCAAGGGCTGCGTGTCGGCCACGCCGCGAGTAATGGTGTTGGTAACGCCTGGCGTGCGCGACACTAACCAGGTTTCAATGGCTTCTGCCCGCTGTCGCGAGATGCTCCAGTTCGACTCGGCGCGTCCGCTTGAATCTGTATGTCCGGCAATGATCAGGGTATTGGCGAAGGGCAGGATGGCGTCCACCAGAGTATCGAGATTAGGCAATGCCGCGGGGTTGATTTGGGTACTGCCGGGCGGAAACAACGCTTCGCTGATTAAGCGGATCACCACCCGGTTGTTTTCGCTTAAAACCGCGACTTTGTGCGCGGCAATGTCAGGCTGTAACGCCTCGCGTATCTGGCTGACCATGTCTTCAATCGCCAGAGGCTGTGGTGTTGCCACTTCAGCAGGCGCGAGTAAGTCATCCCAGGCGATGGCTTCAATTTTTGCCAGTAGCGGCGATACTCTGGCATTTAAATGAGAAAGCAGGGCAATAAACAAGCCGATGCATACAAAACTCAGCAGGGTAAACAGCAAGGTTGGCGGAAGACGTTTTTCGATGCTGGGGCCGGGCGCAGGTGCGGCATGCCAGTGGGGTGACAAATCCGCAGTGACAGGCCGTTGCAGGGCGATGGGCTGATACAAACTGTTGCTGATTTGGGCAATATCGCCTTCGCAGGTTTGACTGAGGCGATACTTGCCTTTGAAACCCAGTGCCAGACAGACGTAGCACAGCTCAATCAGGTCTAAATTCCGCTGGGGTTGTTGCAGTAACTTATTGGCGATTAAGAAAAACTTTTCACCGCCTGCGGTTTCATTGTGGTACTTGCCTAACAGGGTTTGCTGGCTCCAGGGGCTGTCGATGCCCCAGGGCGTGCTTAACACCAGTTCATCGATAAGGCAGCACAGCAGGTAGCGAGCGGTAAGGCGAACTTCGTCTGTGATGCCCAGGTTGCTCAGATGCTGATCGAACTGGCGAAACAGGTTTTCAACGTCAATGCGTAGCTGGTCAATGCTATTGCTCGGGCTCAGGGTGCGCAGGTTGCCCGCCAGGCTGATGATGTCTCTGGCCTGCACCAGCAGGCAATTTTCACCTAAACCGGCGTTGTCGGCGGGGGTTGGCCGTGGCGCTGAAGCGGGTGTGGCAATCACGGTTTTGCCGAGCATATCCGGCTCGACGGTCTGGTTGCGGCGCCCCCCAGGATTGGGGATTAGCATGGTCTTGGATAAGTCATCATCATAGTGCATGGGGTTTAACTCCTGATGGCCCACAGTTCCATGCGCAGGTTGGGGAAATTGCTGCCGATATGACAGGCGATACCACCTGAGGAGACCAATACCTGCCAGGGCTCTCCGCTTTGTACCAGTTCAAAATACACAAAATGGCGCTGATAGGGGATTTCCCGCGGTGCAGCCGCCAGATGACTGAGCTGTACGCCGGGTAACTGCAAGTTCACCAGTTCCTTGATGGACTCAACCGAACCAATTTTCACTTGCTGCGGGAAGAACTGGCGAATGTTGTCGGCAGACACATCGGCACTGACAGCGAGGATAAAACTGGCGCTGGTGAACAGCGAACGGTCGGAAACTTTGCCCACCCGAATGCCAAATTTCTTTTCTTCCAGCGCAATGCTGACGGAGTTTTGTTCCAGCACCACACTGAATTGCTGGCGTAACTGCTCCATCAGTGGCAAAAATACCTCACTGAGCTGTTGATGCTGGTAATAGGGCAGCGCCGGCACCATTTTGTCGGCCTGAATGATGGTGCTCATATCCCCGATCAGGCTGACGAATTTTTCGTACAGATAAAAAGGGGTAAGGGAGTCGGCTTTATCCATGTATCTGAGCATGGGTAAATGCCGATTCAGGGTTTGTAACATCATGATGTCAGTGATATCGCTGGTGGTGGATGAACTCGCCAGCGATACTCTGGCCGCCAGGGCCTGGATCCTGTGCTGCGTCATGCTGACCAGTTCACTCAGAAAATGGCTTAGTAACGGACTGGTTTTGGCGTTGAGTGCCGGAGCCAGAAAATCCGTGCTCAGGCTGACGGCGCCGTTAGGGCTGACATCATCGACTTTGGCCAGAGCCAGACAGGTAAACTCGCTGTTGTCCTGTAAGCTGGTGCGAAACGAGCAGTTTAATCCCGACACTTCCACAAACGCGGTATTGTTGGTCAGGCCCGATACGTCTCGGATTTCCTGCTCACTCCACTGATAGCGTCCGGCGCTGGCCTGCTCGCGGTTGAGTTCGTTATTGCCCTGCCTGCGCAGCGGCAGTGCCAGATAGAGGATGGCGTTGAGGTGCGACTGATCAATATCGATGACATTCGGCAGTTTATCCGTCGCCGGAATGCTGAACAGGGAACCGTCACTGAAAATACCCTCGGCCTGATTGATGCCAAACTTACCGGATTTGAGTAAGGATGACTCAATTTCAAGGCTCAAAATGCCCCAGGGATAAGGCATAGAGGTACTCACAGCTTGTCTTAATTGGGCTTCATGGTATCGACTCTGCTGTTGAAAATGGTGTGGCTGCAGCATCATACCTTCACTCCACACTACGCGTTTTTCCCATGCCATTTAAGCGATATCCTTAGTCAATTTGGGTTAGTTGTTGCTGACAGGCGGCCCTTGGTAACGCCAGGTTAGTTGGCTCTGATACGTACATTGCGGGCGTCGATTGAAATGGCCATGCCTTTGTCGGCAAAGACGTTAATGGTGTCGAGCAAAGTATCTTCGGCAATGGGCTGCACCACTTTCCAGGTGATAAACTCAATTTCCCGGTAACCGACGGCCACGCCAATGAATTTGGTTCGCGCTGATATTTCGGTTTCGAAGGTTTGTTTTGAATCGGGGTCGATCAGGTATTTATCGACACCGATAAATTCATTGGCCAGCATTCTGGCATCGGTGTTAAAGAGATCTTCATATTGCGCCGCTTCAAAATTCCCTGAGCCGCTAAGCTGGTATATCTGTACCACCACAGACGAAGGTTCACCTTTTATGTCCGGGTTGATGTCTTTTTCTGCCTTGATGATAAAGTTGAAATCGACTTTCTTTTCGCTTGCTGAAGTAGCACAGGCGGCCAGTACAACACTGCACAGCAGTACTCCCAGCCATTGCAACGTCCGCGTCATGAAACTCTCCCTAGTGATTGTTTTTAGCATTGTTAATGTAGTCTTCGTAGGCCGCCGAAAAGTGCGCTGACAGTATGTCATTGAGGTTCTCTTTGATTTGTTTTTGCAGCTTTTCTTGTCGGCTGATAAAGGTTTCCCACTTGCGTGAGTGTCCGCGAAAGTCCGTGAGTCCGCGGCTCTTTTCCTGAGCTTCCTGTTCGATAGTGTCGGGTGACAATTGCTTAAGTACGCCTTCGAGAGAGGCTTGCAGCCCCGACAAGAATGCCATTTGGTGCAGTTGTAAATCGTGCATGGCTTCGGCGTAGGCGGCTTGAGCAGTTAAGTAGCCGGGCTTTTTCTTCACCAGCAGCATTTCCAGGGTGTCACTGGGATCAAGGGAAAACTTAATCGGATTGTTGGACTGCGGTTTGATCATGGTCATGGACAAACGCGATTCCTGTTTCAATACAGAGCGCCCGGCCAGTAACGCCATCAGGCCCTGGGTTGAGGTCATTAATACCTGGGTCAGATCACGGGCAAATTCGGCCTGATCCACAGTGTGCATATATTCACGCGGCAGACCGAGGCTTTGGTACAGCAGGCTAAAGAAATCTGTGTCGCTGCTGGCTGTCACCGCAGGTGCTACCGGGCTTTGAGGGGTGGCTTCAACTGCAGGCACAGCTTCAGTCGCCGTTACAGACTCAGCCGCAGTTACGGGTGCAGTCACAGGCATTGGCGGCGGCGTCTCTTCCGGCACACTTTCTAGCATAGGCGCGACTGGCGCAGGCGATGGCGGCATCTCAGCCTCTTCCCTTAGGTAAGTTTGTGCCGGTGCGGCAGGCATAGGAGAGGTGGGTTCTTCATCCAAGTCCCAGTTATCGGGGATCTGGCCACTCTGTTGCTGTGGCGCAAAGGGCGAAGCGCTTGCAATGTTTGCGGGCTGCTCGGTAAAGGCGGCTGCCTGAGTGGCTGGTGAAAAGGCTGAGGCGGCTGATGGTGTCTCAGGCATGTCGCCTGAAAGAATATCAAACAGGCCCAAATGACTGGGGCTGGCAGAGGTCTGCGCTGGTGTAGGGGAGCTGTCGCCAAAGCCATTATGCGCGGGAACCGGGCGCGGTGCACGAGCGGAGCCAAAGACTAAATCAAGTAAATCTGCATCAGCAGAAACGGGGTTGCTGGCATTGGCTGGTACGGGGGCTGGCGGCACGGGAATAGCGGCGGGCGCATACGCAGGGGATAGGTCTATCTCACTGACCTGCAAGGATAAGGTGCCCAGTTTAATCACGTCATTAAGTTGCAGGCGATGGCTGTTGCCTTTGCCTAATGGCGCCGGACTGTCATTTACGTAAGTGCCATTGCTGCTGGTATCTGTGACCAGAAAGTGATCATTCACAAAGGACAGAATGATGTGTTTGTTCGAGATAAATCGCTCGGTATCAAGCAGTGTCCAGTCGCAATCCTGGGCACGACCCACGCTGCCACCTCGTTCATTGAATCGAAATGTACTTACTGCCTGATCGGGGATAGAGGTTATCAAAGCGAGGTGCAAATTTGCCATATGCGTTGGTAGTCCAAAAACTCTTTGCTCAAATAGATGTCAGCGTTAACAAAGGGACATACGGCAAAGTTGGATTTTAGTTGCAGGCAGTTAAAAATTTCTCGTGCTGATGGCTGGCGTGTTGGCCGCGCAGGCTAGGGGACTTGTACGGTTTTTGCCCCCGGATTGCCAATAGCAATACTGCCGCCCCAGTTGCACATGCATTTTGAGGAGTTGTTTAGGGCCGGCTTGTTGCCAATCATGACTGTGGCAGAACCCGGCGACCAGGGCGCGGCGACCACCGGCATGCATGGCATGGGGGTTAAGGTGCCCATGGCCGCGGCGGTGGCCGCTGCAACTGTGGGATTCGCCATGGAGCGACACATGCCAAAGGGCGGAATATTGACGATAGGAATGTTATCGCCAATGGTGGCGGCAGGCATGCCATCGATAAAGGTGCGATTGAGGGGCGGTACTACCAGAGTGCTGGGGGCAACGCCTTGTGAACAGGTCAGGGTTGCGCCCATAGTTACCGGAATTGCCATGTTGCCTCTCTGGTCTGGTTAATAGCTAAGATTGCTGGTGGCATAACTGATTTCGGCTATCTGCTCATCACTGAAGTTGGCATATAACGTCGCCTTAAAACTCAGTTTCAGTTGTGGTAACAACCGGGCAATCAGCATTACCGCCTGATCGCAGACGCGGATCTGGGTTGGAAAACCCGGAACATGGCCGCCCAGAGAGCGGTATGCCTCTTTATTGGATAACAGCTGGCGTAAGGTGGCCACGAGCCAGGGTTGCTCGATATATTCGACCAGCTGGAAGGCTTCGTGCAGGGCATCATTGTCTTGCTTAATGCTGAGCAGGTAAGCCGCAAACTGCTTGCGCCGCTGCTCGACGCCAATTTTGGCCAAGGCTGCCATGCTGTGCAGGGCAACAATGGGAGATTGCTCAACGCTACAATATTTTTCCAGTGGCGCCGTTTCTGTAAGTGGCAGGCGTTTGCCCAAGACCAGAATAATCCGGTTTTTGCTGTTGTCATCCTTCAGCTTGTCTAATAACCCTACCAATAATGGCACCGATAGTTTGGCCTGTTGCTGTTCAATTTCTGCCAGGGCCGACTGACGCACGTTAAAATCCGCATCATCGAGGGCGTTAAACAGAGCCGTTTTGGTGATCAGTATATCCACGCCGCCCAGCGCCATCACAGCGCGCATGCGAATGGCGCTGTCCTGATCCTGCAGCAAAGGGACTAATTCTGTCAGCGCTGCCTGTCCCATGCTCGCGGCCATATTGCGCGCCTCGGTATTATGTTCCAATACCGCCTGGGTCAAATTCGACATCTTCTGCTCTCCATCTTGTTTCTGTGTGGGTAACAAACCTGGGCTATCGTCCCGGGCTTGTGCCTGAACGGGGAAACACATCACTAGCCCCAGCAGTCCAGCTAGTGCCAGACGACTGACCTGGCTGGTGCAGCCTGTGGTTGGTTTACCTTTTAGTGCCATGTCTTATTAGCCATATAAGGTCGTGAAGCCTTTGGCAATATGATTGCGTGCTATAGCGCATTGGCCATCGATACCCGCCTTGCCAGCTCTGACCAATTTGAGCGGAATGGCGGCGCCACGGTAGGCGACACTGGGATCCTGGGCACTTGTGCCATAGCCAAAATTGTTGAAATCTGGCCAGTTGTTCCCTTTATGGGGTGTCGCATTCGCATCACGCCAGGTGGTATTAAAATTGTACATGAGAAAGCGCATCGACCAGCTGTCGCGGCGTTGCCAGCCCTGGGTTGCCAGGCCCATTGACATAGGGTCATCGGTCGGATGCCATAGTGTAAAAAAGTGGCCTATTTCATGGGCGAGATCGTTAGCACAATAGTGAATGTCAGCGGAGCGATCTAAGTGATGGCCACTATGATTGCTCTTCAGCGCTAAAAATACCGCTGGATGACGGATTCCAAAACCTTTATATGCACTGGCACTAAACCCATAGCCAAGCGTGCCATTGCTCAGCGCCGTTACGATATAAACATTGATGTAATTTGGGGTCCAGGCGGTATCCACAACACGATTAAGCTCACTGTAAAGGAGCATATTGGCTTGGTTTGCGGTAATCGAGATATATTTAGTTTGGGCAAAACTTAGGCTGATCCCGGCATTATGCCAAATGTCAGCAGCCATTTGAGTAACAGCACCAAAGGCGAGACTGGGGATATCACCAGGCGCTGAAGAGCTGTTTACTGCGACTATGTGAGGCTGAATATTGACGCTCATGAGTGGCATGACATACACCAACAGGCAGGCAATTACGGGACCGTCTTTTTTCTGATAACGCACTTCCAGATTGGCCACTGCCGGTGTCAGATTAAATAACATCGCAGAACTCAGCGTGATATTACACGTCTTGCCCGGGGTACAGGGGGCGTGACCCATGGGGGTGTCGACAGTAAAGACACTTTCGTCTGAGGAAGTGACGTAGATCACTGCATCGTCATCGATGTCTTCCCGCACCAGTTGGATCTCAACCGTATGATTATGGGCAATCGATACGGCACTGCCGCGCACGGCGGCAGACGCTGGTAAACCATTCATGGCAGGCACAGCGTGGTTAAAACCACGCTCATCTATGTCTGGATAGCGTTTATCGGGCGCACCGACAATCGCCCGTTGAAAGCGTACCGGAACCATCCGACATTCTGACTTAATCGACATTTGCTTCGTCACTGTTCGTTACTCTCCAAATACTGTCTGAATTCTGTCGTAGGTGGCGTCCTGCAATTGGCCATTGGGGTCGAGTCCGTTATCAGCCTGAAAATTGAGTATGGCCCGATCAAAGGTCGCATCCCAGGTACCATCCGGTTCTTGGGGATAGTAGCCCAGCAGGCGCAGGCGCTGTTGGGCGCCAAAGGGCGAATTGTGGGGCGCCAGCCGGGTGCGTGGCTCCAGCTCGTAACTCGTCCCCAGGGCCTTAAGTTCTGCCTTATAGCCAGCCGGGATCAGCAGTTCGGCACTGCCATCGGCCTGCAAGGTACCTGATTGTGAAAAGCGGTCATTCAGATACAGCTCGTATTCCACATCCGTGGCAATGGCACGCTCGGTGTCGTTGCCCACTTTACCTGGGTATAACTGAAAATAGACTTTTACCTTGTGTACGCGCAATTTATTGTTATTGCTTTTTGCAGTGCTTGAACGGGCAACTTTGGCCATGTTTTACATCCCTTAGAATCCATATTCCTGGTGTAGTTTTTCAATGAATTCAGCGTCAATCTTATAATCATCGTTCAGGCCATGGGCCATCTTGAAACTGATAATGGCGGATTGGGTGCTTGCATCCAGAGTGCTGTTCTCGTTATCACACACGTAGCCCAGGTTATTCAGCCTGGCCTGCACTCCCGGAATATCAACAACCTGCTGCAGGGCGCCAAATTCGAGGGGCCAGAACAGATTGTTTTTACGGGCATTATCCAGATACACCACTAATTCGCCGGTTCTGGCAGCGGCATCTATTGTTACTTTTAGCTTGCCTGTTGCATCCAGTTTGCCGGTTTGTTTTACCCCATTGATGGTCAGCTCATAGTCTTTATTGGCAATGGCGACGCCACTAAACTCTTCCAGGCTCAGGATGAATTCAGTCACCACGCCCTTGACCACAAACTGGTTATATTGCTTGAGCGTCAGGGGCGCGGTTTTCAGTTTTTTTGCCGGAATGGTGATGTTCTGATTCGCTGTCAGCACATGCATGTTCTGATTGCTGCCCCTGAAGTTTTCATTACCGGCCGCCTGATGTATAGCCGCGCCATCAGGTAATCCATGTGCTTTGGCCAGGCTGGCACAGCAGTCGCCAGGTTGGGTAATTATGCGTGGCATGCTGTTGTTCCTTTGCATTGGCTCGGGGTCGGATACACAGCCGTTGGCATCAACAGCTCTATCCCGTTTTTGTTAGTCGTTACCATGCCTTTTCATCCAGCTCATCCAGTTGCAGGGTGCAGTTACCCGGTTCAAATTGATCGACTCTGGCCTTGCCACTGGCATCTGTAGTGCCCCTTGCCACACTGCCATCGGGCAGGGTGATGCGGTAAGGCTGACCTGCCAATGGCTTGCCAGCTTCGTCGACCAGACTAATCCCTACCCAGGTTTCCTGAATTTGTTTCTGTTTGTCCTGGGCCGCTTTATCTTTGCTGCTCACCGCAATGGGCGGCGGCTGAAAAGCGGGCGCCTTGGTTTGGCCATACTTGCCGGTTTTTTGCGTCAGTTGCTCGGCTTTGGCTTTGCTAACCTGACCCGGATCGGCACTGTCGGCCTGATGTACGGCATCGGGCTTGGCAGCACTGACAGAGTTAACGGGCGTTCCTGATTTAGCGCCTGGCATGACAACAACCTCTTAGTTAATTTTGACTGTACCGCCACTGATGGACACAGCCGCACCGGCAACGATATCGGCCTTGCCGCCGCCAGAAACGGTCAGGTTGCCACCCGAGATGACTTCCAGTTTGCCATTGGATTTAATGGAAATACCGCCACTGTCCATGGAAATAAAACTGCTGCCCACCTGCAGGGTGATATTGGATGAGGCTTCGAGACAGATATTGGTGGCTTTCAGGTAATAGTCCTTGGTCACCACCAGTGAGGCATTGCCTCCTACCTGTTCGGCACGGTCTTCCTGCACACTAAAGGAAGAGGAGGCGGCCACTTCTTTGGCCTCTTTGCCCCCAATGCGTAAATTGAAGTCACCACCAATTTGTTCAATATGATCTTTGCTAACGTCTTCGTGGCGGCTGCTTTCTACTTTGGCAAAGAGATCCTGTTTGACGGTGAGATGCTTATCTTCACCGACCGTTTCATAGCTGCTGCCAAGTACGGCGGTATCCATATTTTTGCCCGCGTGAATAAACAGCTGCTCCTGATCCTTACCATCGTCCAGGCGAATCTCATTAAAGCTGACTCCACCGCCGGAACGGGATTTAAACCCGGATTTCAGGGCGTGGGCGGGCAGTTCATAGGGAGGCAGTGAGGCGCCGTTATAGACGCAGCCAATGACGATGGGCTGATCCGGATCGCCATGTAAAAAGTCCACCAGTACTTCCTGACCTACCCGGGGAATCGAGATACTGCCCCAGTTTTTGCCGGCCATAGACTGAGCGACGCGGATCCAGCATGAGCAGCTGTCATCGGCCTTGCCCTGACGATCCCAGTGAAAGCGGATTTTGATGCGCCCATATTTATCGGTCCAGACGTCTTCTCCGGCTTTACCCACGACGGTTGCCGTTTGCGGGCCACGCATCTGGGGTTTGCGGATAGACAAAGCCGGTCTGAAATTTAGTTTGGCGGAAATGGCCTGGGCCTCGAATGCAAACGCCGGCTGGGATGCGTCCTTGGCTGACTGTTCGGCGCGCAGGGTGCATTGAAATTGGGTTAGCGTGTATTGGATGTTTTGATCTTCGCGGGCATGCCCCGTGAGTTTGAATCTGGCTCCGGCAAACAAGGTCCGCTGATTACCTGCCAGGGATTTGGTTTCGTACTCAGTATTTTCCAGCTCCATCAGCACTTTGCTGTAGTGCTGTCCGGCATCCCGCTCAAGGTACTTACCTGTGTAGCTGTATTTCTGATAGTTGGCGACGGCATCGACCTGGGGATCTTTGCTGGCAGCGTCGAGGTTTTTGGTCGGGGTGATAAAATCAAAACTGGCCAGACTGATGCCGCCCGTGCGCAAATGCTGCTGGTTTTGCCATTGGGTGATGCCCTCAACCCCAAGATGCTGCTGTTCATCATCCAGTTCAAAATAGCTGACACTGCCCACGTCTTCTAAGGTTACACTGTCATCTGTGAGGATCAGGGTATGTTTGCCATTGGTATGGGCAAAGTAATAGTAAATCCCTTCCTGCTGCATGATCCGCGAGACAAAATCAAAGTCGCTTTCGTTAAACTGCACCACATATTCCTGTGCCGGGTACTGGCCGCGCAGCTTGTCCTGATAATCGGAAAAGCCCATTTCATCGAACACAGACTTAATGATCTCGGGATAGCTTTTTTGCTGATAGATACGGCAGTGCTGACTTAAGCTGAGCAGCCAGATCCAGGGCCGCACCGTGGCGGTGTAGTAGCCATTCTTTTGCAGATTTTCATGCTGTTTAAATGCTGTCACCAGCCCATTGATGAAGCGGCTTTGCTGCCCGGTTTCATAACGCAGGGTGACGTTCTGGCCGAGTATTTTGTTAAACGCCAGGTTTTCGTCCGGGCTGACCAATTCCACTTCCAGCACAAAAGGCTGGCCTAAGGTCTCACTGAACTTCGCTTGATGCAGGATTAACTGCCCCTCTGGCAGTGGGGTACTGATGGCAATCAAACGTTGTTCAGTGGGCATGCAACTTCCTCGTCTCTTGGATAGGCCTGATTAGGGCGTAATCAAACCGCTACGCAGCAAACAGTTACGCAGCAAAGCGCCAATTAGTTGCAACCAGGACGGGCGTCTGGTGATTACCAGATAGAGAGCCGCCCTGTTGCACTCATGAAGTAAGAGAGCTGACGAGCTCAGGGACGCAATTTCATCTTAATAAAGCCCAGGTCGCGGGCGGCCACATAATTGGCCACCTGGCCATTGGACTCGACCACCATGTCGCCCTGGTGATCCATGGTCACCAACGCTACGCCAAAGCCAAGGGAGGTATCTATCATCGAATACCTGTGGATTTGTCGCTGCCCGTCCCAATAAAGGTGTCGCCCCCGGCAAATTATCACTTTGCTCTGGATATTGGCGTTGTCGGTAACAGCAAATAAGACCGGATTCTGATCGCTGGATTGATCAAGAATATTGGCAAAATACTCTTGTTGAGTGCAGTGTCGCTCGTAATAAATATGCTTACCTGTGCCTTCTACCAGGCTGTTCATGGCGGAAAACAGACTGGCCATGGTCAAAGTGCCACCTGTGAGGATTTTCGGGGTGATGGCATTTTGCCTGACCTGGTCAGGGGTTGTATTGGCACGGGTCACCAGGGTCAGCATATGGGCGGCATTTTCGTAAGCGTGGTTTTCGAGCAAAGCCCGGTTGGCGTTACCCATAAATTCCATATTGGCTTCTCTGGCGCCAAAAGAAACTCGTGGGTTTACCTCCGCCTGTTCTGCCACAGAATTGCGAGGTGCAGCCGCGACTTGTCCGGGGCGCGGTGGCAGCGCAGGAGGCGTACGCTGACCAAAATAGACAAAAGGCAGCGGGTCTTTGCCTGGCGGTGGCGCAGGAGGCCGATCTAATGTACGGCGTCGGCCGAGATTTTGCCGCAGGTGGTTGAGCAGGTTCTGATGCCTTTGCGAGATTTCCTGTTGCGTATGAGTTGCCTGACGTTCAAGTTCGCTGATCAGGCCGTGGCGATCACGATAGGCTTTGTATTGTATACGGCCATTGATGGTGACTGTGGCTTTTCCTGCCGTCCAGTCGGCAAGGTGCAGCAAGAGCATCTCAACATAATATAAGGCATCTTCACTGTGGGGGGCGTTGCGTGCAATTTGTTCATGGTAATTTTTTAGATTGCGATCGACACATAGCAAGGGTATTGGGCGCTCGCCAAAGGTGGTCGAGGTTTTCTTTTTAAATTCTTTGACTGAAATGGTAATTGGCATGGGGGTCCCTAGAGGCTGTTTATCTTTGTTCATTTTTTATGTTGAACGCTAAAAAAGGCTTAGGCCAAGGCGGAGATGACGCCGTTTGGCCATCCAAATAAGTCGTTGACAACGCAGGCATAGGTCTTTTTAGCTTCAACCCTCAGGGCAGTGGCCATTTTCCAGCCATACTGCTCACAAATTTCGCTCATTTAGCCCGCTAAACCACGCTCATTTGCGCTTGCCTGACAGGAAAATGACCGACTGCATAATTCATGAACAAAGATAAACAGCCTCTTACTACATCGGTAAATTGGCCGATTTGGCGAGTGGCAACATGCCATCTACAGGTGTTTACCGGTTTCTGTTCATTTGTCGTTCTTAAGTGGCATACGTTATCTCGCCACAATTAGTTGCAGCCATCTGTTAAGCAATAGGGTTTACCCTGCCTGGCGACGCATTTTGGCCTGGCTGCAACTATTTCGTTTTTCCCCGCGTAACTTCCAGCAATAACAAAACACACTTTGCCCTCCCTCTCCGATGGCGGGGTGAAAGTGTTGAGCCCTGCTAAGGTGTGCACTGCATGAACTATCAACAACTTCTGTCTGAGCCCTTATCTGCGGACGCTGCCTGTGGGCAGAATCTGGAAGATGATGCCGAGTTTCAGAATTTCTTTTTCTTAGCCCAGGGCACGCCTGAGCGCTTCGACGGTGAGAACACCATAGCCGCCGAGCCGCCCGACTGGCGCACGGTTAAAAAGACGGCCCTTGGATATCTTGAACAAAGCAAAGACATCAAGCTGATGTGTGTGCTGGCTCAGGCGGTACTCAATACCGAAGGGCTGCCCGCCTTTGCCGAGTGCTTACAGGGCCTGGCGAATTTATTTGAGCAGCACTGGACGGCACTTTATCCGCCTCTGGATGAAGACGATGGTGATCCCCTCGAGCGAGTGGCGGCACTAGCGTACCTGGGTGAAGCCTTCGTCAGTATTGCCCTCAAGAATTTGCCCATCGCCAGCGTGCGGGGGTTAGGCACAGTATCACTGAGTTCCCTCGGTCAGGCTGGCGCGATTGAGGATGAAAACACATTAAGTGACAGCCAGGTGCGCGTCATCTTTGCACAAAATAGTTCTGAGCAGCTGCAACTTTTTCATAGCGCCGTGACGTATAGCCTAGCAAGCCTGTCGAGCATTAATGACTCTCTGGTTGCACAGGCAGGGCATGAGTACAGAGTGGATTTTTCTGTGCCAGAGGAATTGCTGACAAAAATGCATCGGCTGTTGGAAGAACACGCTGACCTTGGTGGGCAAGAGGATGAACCAGCTTCAGGCGAGGATGAAATTGAGCAAAGTGGCAGCACAGCCAGTCTGCAAGGGCAGTCTTATGTTGATGACGCTCACGCTCAGGGAACTGGGGGAATGAGGTCGGCGACCACTGTGCCGGGCGTCATTTCGTCTCGGGGTGAGGTGGAGCGCAGCTTACGTGCAATCAATGATTACTACGCCAAATACGAGCCTTCGAGCCCTTTGCCAATGCTGATTGGGCGGGCGCTGAAGCTGGTAAACAAAGACTTCTTTGAAGTGATCAAAGACATATATCCCGACGCGCTACCCGCACTGCACCAATTAGGCGGTATTACCGAGGATGCGCCAAACGTCGCAAGCGAGTCCAGTGAAGACGATTCGTGGTAACAGGTAACGCCTAAATAGAACGAGCTTTGAGGGTTACGCCAGTAACCCAAGGTCATCTGTTAAACACAGGTGCAGCTGCCATGTGGCATAGAAAGTAACGATTGATACAGGAGAATACAGGTGTCTAGCGGTCAAAAATTCATAGCGCGCAACAGAGCGCCCCGAGTACAGATTGAGTATGACGTTGAACTTTACGGTGCCGAAAAGAAAGTACAAATCCCGTTTGTGATGGGGGTGATGGCGGATTTGACCGGCAATCCCGCCGAGCCACTGCCATCAATTTCGGAACGCAAAGCCCTGGAAATCGATGTCGATAATTTTGATGACAGATTAAAAGCGGCCAAGCCCAGAGTGCAGTTCTCTGTGCCTAATACCCTGACTGGCGAAGGCAATCTGCCCGTTGAAATCACTTTTGAAAGCATGGATGACTTCTCGCCTGAGGCCATTGCCAAAAAAACCGAAGGCTTAAAGCAGTTACTCGAAGCCCGCACCCAGCTGACCAACCTGGTTACCTATATGGATGGCAAAGAAGGCGCCGAGCAGCTTATCGCTAAGGTGTTAGCCGATCCAACTCTGTTGGAAACCCTGAGCGCCAGCGCGAAAGCCGACGATGCAGTAACTGACAGCGATAAGGAATAACACCATGGCCGAGAACCAAGCAAGTTTGGTCGCCGAATCGGGCGTCGAAACCCTTAATTCTGATTCTTTCGCGGCCCTGCTGCAGAAAGAATTTAAACCTAAATCTGATCGCGCCAAAAACGAAGTCGAAAAGGCGGTATCCACCCTGGCGGGGTATGCCTTACAAAATATTCAAAGCATCTCTGAAGACACAGTCCACTCGATTGAAGCCATAGTGGCGGAGATTGATAAAAAGCTGTCGGAACAGATCAACGGTATTTTGCATCACGAAGATTTTCAGGCCTTAGAAGGCACCTGGCGCGGTTTGCACTATCTGGTGAATAACACCGAGTCAGACGAGTATCTGAAGGTTAAAGTTTTCAATATTTCGAAAAAAGAACTGGGTAAAAACCTGAAGAAATTTGCCGGTACTGCCTGGGATCAGAGCCCTATTTTCAAGAAGTTCTATGAAGAAGAGTACGGTCAGTTTGGTGGTGAGCCATTCGGCTCAATCGTTGGTGACTACTACTTTGACAACAGCGCCAGCGATGTGGCGTTGCTTTCCAGTATGTCGAAGATCTGTGCCGCGTCCCATTCGCCGTTTCTGACTGCAGCATCACCGAGCCTGTTGCAGATGGACAGCTGGAATGAGCTGACCAATCCGCGTGATTTAACCAAGGTCTTTTCGACCCCGGAATATGCCTCGTTCCGCTCACTGCGTGAAACCGAAGATGCCAAGTACATCTCTCTGACCATGCCGCGGGTGTTATCGCGTCTGCCCTATGGTAAAGACAATCCGGTGGAAAGCTTTGCCTTTGAAGAAAACGTTAATGGCAACGATGGCGCCAATTACGCCTGGACTAATGCGGCCTATTCGCTGGCGGTAAACATCAACCGTTCATTTAAGGAATTTGGCTGGTGCTCACGTATTCGTGGTATCGAATCCGGTGGCGCAGTGCAGGGCTTACCCGTGCATACCTTCCCCAGTGATGATGGTGGCGTAGACATGAAATGTCCGACCGAAGTGGCCATCAGTGATCGCCGCGAAGCCGAGCTTTCAGCCTGTGGCATTATGCCGCTGATCCACCGTAAAAACAGCGACATGGCTGCGTTTATTGGTGCCCAGACCCTGCAAAAACCAGCGGAATACGACAACCCCGATGCCACCGCCAATGCGGCGCTGGCGGCCAGACTGCCGTACTTATTCGCCACCACGCGTTTTGCCCATTATCTGAAATGCATAGTGCGCGACAAAATTGGTTCGTTCTCGTCCCAGACAGACATGCAAAAGTGGCTGCAGGGCTGGATCAACAACTATGTGGATGGCGCGCCAACCACCTCCAGTGAAGAAACCAAAGCGCGTAAGCCATTAGCCGATGCCGCGGTGACGGTGGAGGAAGTAGAAGGTAGCCCGGGTTACTACAGCGCCAAATTTTTCTTGAAACCCCATTACCAGTTGGAAGGTTTGACAGCATCTCTGAGATTAGTTTCTAAGCTGCCAGCCGGTCAGGGGTAATTATTCAACACTTGTTGGGTAAAAAACTGAATGCCATCAAACCTTAAAGGAGAATTATTATGGCTGTAGATATGTTTTTGAAACTGGAAAAAATCAAAGGTGAATCGAAAGATAAAGTGCACAAAGACAGCATTGACGTTCTGGCCTGGAGCTGGGGTTTAAGTCAGTCTGGCAGCACTCACCTGGCCAGTGGTAGTGGTTCAGGCAAGGCCAGCTTCCAGGACTTAAGCATCACTAAATATGTGGATAAAGCCTCAGCGACCCTGATGGAGTACGTGGCGACCGGTGATCATATTACCAAAGCCCAGCTGATTGTGCGTAAAGCCGGCGGTAAGCCCCTTGAGTACATCAAAATTGATCTGAAAGACATGATTGTCAGCTCCTATTCCACTGGCGGTTCAGGCGGTGAAGATCTGCTGACTGAGCACATCACCCTTAACTTCGCTGAAGTGAAAGTGGCTTACGTGCCGCAGAATGCCGACGGTTCAGGTGCAGCGGCGGTTGATTTCGCCTTCAACATTCCTGAAAACACCAAGAAGTAACGGCGGTGATGCTGCCGACCTGGTCGGCAGCGCCGCTCTGTATGCATTTGTGCATACGCTAACCCCAAAAAGGCCCCTCTATGCTAGCGGAAGCATTGCTACGCCAAGGTCAGTTAGATGAGTGTAAAGCCCAGCTGGTTGCGCAAATTAAACAGGCGCCGGCCAATATGGCGTTGCGTATCTTTTTGTTTCAGCTGGCCTGCGTCGAACAGGACTGGGCACGAGCGCAGTCTCAGCTGACGCTGTTAAAAACCCTGTCTGATGCGAATTTGCCGTTAGTAAATACTTACTTGTCGCTGCTGGAAAGTGAGCGTAAACGTCAGAGTGTGCTGGCCGGAGAATTGCAAAGTCCCTGTCTGGGGCCGCGTCCTGAATGGATGGACCATTTTGCCCAGGCCATGCAGCTATGCAATCAGCAGCAATTTGCACAGGCGCAAGCCGAGGCCATGACAGGTGCCGAGCAGGCTGTTGCCATCAGCGGCAAGGTGGACGGAAAAGCCTTTACCTGGCTTACCGATGGCGATATGCGTTTTGGTCCCTGTTTCGAGATGATGCTCAATGGCGGCTATTTTCAGCTGCCCTATGCGGCGGTACGCAGGATTGATTTTGAAGCCGTTGAGGACTTGCGTGATCTGGTCTGGCGTCCGGCACAGCTGACCCTGAAAGATAATGCCAGGTTTATTGTGTTTTTCCCCGTGCGTTACCCGATTAACGCAAGCACCACAGATCAGCAAAAGCTGTCCCGCTGCTGTGACTGGCAGATGCCAGCCGAGGATTTTTATATCGGGCAGGGGCAAAGGGTGCTGGTCAGCGACACGGATGAATTTCCGCTGCTGGCGATTCAGACCATCGAATTTGACTGACCGCCATGCCTGAATTATCCCAAAAGGAACGGCTACAGCTGTCGTTACTGGACCGTTTAACCGACGATGAACCCGACAAGAAAACTGAGCAGCGCGACAAGCGGGTGATTTCTGTCGCGCGCTTAAAAGAGCTGGTGCAACGGGATCTGGCCTGGTTGCTCAATTGCGTCGCGGCCCAGGCCAGTATGGATTTGAGCAGCTACCCACAGGTACTAAGTTCAAGCCTGAATTTTGGCATTCCGGATTTGTCCGGGCTGGTGGCGTCGTCACTGAATACGCTGGCGCTGGAACGCCAGCTGGTGAAGTGCATTAAGCAGTATGAACCACGCATTATCCCTGCTTCGTTGCAGGTTAAGGTCATGTTCCAGCACGACGAAATGAGCGGCAATACCCTGAGTTTTGAAATCAACGCCGACGTCTGGGCGCAGCCGATCCCGCTGCAACTGTTTCTGCAGACGGAAGTGGACATGGATAACGGCCATGTCTCAGTCAAGCAGTGGCGCTAGGAGGATAAATGGACGCGAAATTCCTCGAATTTTACAATCAGGAACTGACCTTCATCCGCGAGTCCGCGGCGGAATTTGCACAGGAATACCCGAAAATTGCCGGCCGTCTGGGGCTGGATGGCTTTGATTGCGCCGACCCTTATGTGGAGCGGCTGCTGGAAGGCTTTGCGTTTTTATCGGCGCGTATTCATAACAAACTGGATGCCTCTTTTCCCGAATTTACCCAGCATTTGTTAGAGCTGCTGTTTCCGACCTTTTTACAGCCTGTGCCTTCGATGCTGGTGGCCCAGTTTCAGCCGGATTACGACGAGGGCAGCTTGCTTGACGGTGTCAGTATCGCCAAACAAACCTCCTTGTTCAGTTTACTGGGTAAGGACGAGCAGACTGCCTGTGAATATCGTACATCGCGGGAAATGACCCTGTGGCCCTTAACTCTGATTCATGCCGAGTATATTAACGCCCAGGAACTGCTCTCTTATGGTGCTGACGATCGTGCCTTATCTGATGCCTTGCAGGGGGCGAAAAGTGCCATCAAACTCACCCTGGAAACGCCGCCCAATATCAAAGTGTCTGATCTCAGTCTGGACAGTCTGCATCTGCATCTTCGTGGCACAGAATCCTTTCCGTTCTATTTGCTCGAAGCGCTGTTTAGTGGCTACACGGGGATGATGTTTAAGAGCGGGGATTCGGTCTGGCGCTATGAACAGGCGCCCACCCGTATCCTCTCGCATGAGTTTAACCCCGACGCGGCTTTGCTGCCGTTTTGTCAGCGCCAGTTCGATGGCTTCAGGTTACTGCGGGAACTGTTTGCCTTTCCCCAGCGCTTTTTGTTTGCGACCTTAGACAATTTGCAGGCCAGCATCCGCCGCTGCGAACATCAGACAGTAACCCTGATGCTGCTGCTCAATCATCATGATCGTCGTCTGGAGAACCGCGTCAGCGCCAGCAACTTTTCTTTGCATGCGGTGCCGGCAATCAATTTGTTTCCCAAGCGTGCCGAGAGGATCAATCTATCCGGCACTGAACATGAATTTCAGGTGATCCCGGATCGTCTGCGGCCGCTGGATTATGAAGTCTGCGCCATTGAAAACGTCACTGGTTATGGCAGTGCCATTGATCAGGCCAAACCGATGGCGCCTTTATATGCCCCGGCGACCAGCAGTGTGAATCGTCAGCAGGCGTATTTTACCCAAACCCGGCGGACCCGGGCGATGAGCGTGAATCAGCGCAAATTTGGCCATCGTTCCAGCTATATCGGCTCGGAAGTGTTTTTGACCATAGTGGATCCTAAGGCGGCGCCTTATGCCGAGGATCTTCGCCAGCTGGCGGTGGAAACCCTGTGTTGTAACCGCGATTTACCTTTAATGATGCCGCTGGGTAAAGCCAGTACCGACTTCAACATAGATACAGGCGCGCCCTGTACCGCGGTGCGCTGTCTGGGGGAGCCCACCAGTCCAACCCCACCTCTGAACCGAGGCAACATCAGCTGGGATTTGATTAATCTGCTGTCGCTGAATTTTCTCGGTTTCGACGGTGATGAATCTGCGGCGCTGAATGGGCTCAAACGTCTGCTGAGTCTGATGCTCAACAAGCATAATCATTCCCATATTAAGCAGGTTGATGGTCTGATTGGCTTTACCACCAAAACCGTATCCGCACGCCTGCCGTTTGCCGGGCCGATCTGTTTTGGCCGTGGGGTGGAAATCACCCTGACGGTAGATGAAAGTGCCTTTGCCGGTAGCAGTGCCTTTTTACTGGGGATGGTATTGGAGCGCTTTTTCGCCCAATACGTCAGCACCAACTCATTCTCTAAATTTGTATTACGCTCCTCTGAGCGTGGCGAGATTTATCAATGGCCCATCAGAATCGGCTCGCGAAGCACTATCTAGCCGCGCTCGCCAACGCGCCGCAAGAGCTGCATGAACAGGGCTTTGAAGCCTTGCTCAGGTATCTGGATGCTAATGCGCCTATGCATCAGCGTCTGGGCTATTCCATCTCGTTGCAGCAGGATGCCTTCAGACTGGGTCAATCGCCACAGCTGCATTTTCATGCCTCACCTTTTGCCGAGATCATTGAACAGCCCGAAAGCCGTCAGTTCAAACTTAAAAACGTGTACTGGGGATTGTTTGGCATTAATGGGGCACTGCCTCATCACCTCACCGAATATGCCATTGAGCGGCAATACCGGCATCAGGATAAAACCCTGGCGGAATTTTGCGATATTTTCCATCACCGCTTTATTTCACTTTTCTACCGGGCCTGGGCCGATGCCCAGCCAGCCGTCAGCCATGATCATGCTAACCGCCATGCTGACAAGACTGGCACTGATTTCAATGGCGATCATTTCGCCCGGCGAGTGGCAGTATTTGCCGGTACCGTTGAGCGCTCAGACAGCCCGCCAGACCGCCAGCAGGGCGGCCATCTCAATCAATATTTGGCTGGGTTATTAAGTCAGAAACACAGTGGCGCGGGGAAGTTAGAGCAGGCCCTTAGTGAGATGCTGCAACAGCCAGTGGAAATCAGAGAATTTGAAGGCCAGTGGTTCGATTTGCCCAGGGATGAAACCAGTCGCCTGGGCCTCTCCCATGTGCGTCTGGGGCAGGATGCCATGCTTGGCAGTGCGAGTTTTCAGCGCAGCTTTAACTTCAGCATCATAGTTGGGCCGCTCACCTATGCCCAGTACATGGCACTGCTGGGAAATCCGCAGCAGTTTCAGAAAATTCATCAGCTCACTGCCAGCATAGTCGGCAGTGAGTATAGCTATAGCATTCAATTAAAACTGGCGGCGCGCCAAAAGCAGCCAGCCAGACTGGGACAGTGTTTATTGGGTATCAACAGCTGGATGCACTCAGGCAGTCAGCACCAGAGTGAAGCCCATATCGCCTACCGACAGCAGTATTCATAATGTTAACGAGAAGGATCCACCCATGGCCGAAATTAGCCGCGTCAATTTATTTGGAAAGCTTAATGGGATTGCGTTTAAAGCCGTGGAAAGTGCCACAGTTTATTGCAAACTTAAAGGTAACCCCTATGTAGAGATGGTGCACTGGTTGCAGCAGATCCTACAGTTACCGGATTCTGATCTGCACAGAATTGCCAAACATTTTGAGTTTGATCCTTCAGCCTTTGCCAAAGATATTACCAACTGTCTGGAATCTCTGCCGCGCGGCGCCAGCTCCATTTCGGACCTGTCGAGCCACATTGAAGACGCCATAGAGCGGGCCTGGGTGTATGGCACGCTGGCCTATGGCGATACTAAAGTACGTATGGCCTATGTGATTTTAGGCATGTTGCAGACAAGGCAGCTGAAAAGCACCCTGCTTAGTATCTCAGGTCAGTTCGCCAAGATTAAACTGGCCGAATTTAGCGATAATTTGCATGCCATTGTGGCAGGTTCCAGTGAAGATGAGTTGGGTGCCAACGATGGCAGTAGTCTGGGCGGTGAACCCGGCGTTGAACATGGGGCGCTGGCATCAACAGCCGCTGGTAAACAGAATGCGCTGGCGCAGTTTACGCAGGATTTGACCGAGCAGGCCCGTAGCGGCAAGTTAGACCCTATCATAGGTCGTGATGATGAAATCCGGCAACTGATCGATATTTTAATGCGCCGGCGTCAGAACAATCCGATTTTGACCGGTGAAGCGGGCGTGGGTAAAACCGCTGTGGTTGAGGGCTTTGCCCATCGCATCATCAAAGGCGATGTGCCGCCGGCCCTGCAAAACGTCAAACTCCTCAGTCTCGATCTGGGTTTGCTGCAGGCCGGAGCGAGCATGAAGGGCGAGTTTGAAAATCGCCTGAAACAGGTGATCGAAGAAGTAAAGGCATCGCCGCAACCTATCATTACCTTTATCGATGAAACCCACACGCTCGTAGGGGCAGGTGGTGCCGCCGGTACGGGTGATGCGGCGAACCTGCTTAAACCTGTATTAGCCCGCGGCGAATTGCGCACCATAGGCGCGACTACCTGGGCGGAATATAAAAAGCACATCGAAAAGGATCCGGCGTTAACCCGCCGTTTTCAGGTGGTTAAGGTAGATGAGCCGAGCGAAGACAAAGCCGTGCTGATGCTGCGTAATATCAGCGCCGTGCTGGAACAACACCATAAAGTCGAGATTCTTGATTCTGCTATAGATGCGGCGGTGAAACTGTCTCATCGCTATATCCCGTCGCGCCAGTTACCGGATAAAGCGGTGAGTTTACTGGATACAGCAGCGGCGCGAGTGGCGGTTAGCCAGTTTGCCACGCCAGCAGAAATTGAAGACTGTAAGCAGAAGATTGAGAACCTGCTGGTGGAACAGCAGTTACTGGAAAAAGAAGCCGCCATCGGGGTCGATAATCAAAAGCGCATGGGGCTGATAGTCGAATTGCTGGCGGCTGAGCGTCTCAAAGAACAGGCGCTGAATGCAAGATGGCAGGCGGAAAAAGCCGTGGTCGATGGCGTGCTGGCGGCCAGAAAGGCCCTGCGGGATTTGATCACCGAGCAGAAACTCAGTGCACAGCAGGCTGCTGCTCAGGCACTAAATGAGGATGGTACGGCGGTGAGTGCCGTGGATAACTCAGCCGCGATTGCCGGGGCAAAAGCCGAACTGGAACAACAGCACCAGCAACTTGCGGCGTTGCAGGGGGAATCCCCGCTGATTTTACCTGCCTGTGATACTCAGGCGGTGGCGGCGGTAGTGGCCGACTGGACCGGCATACCCGTGGGTAAAATGGTCAATGACGAAGTCAAAACCGTGCTGAATTTGGCCAACATCATGAAGAAGCGGGTGATAGGTCAGGATCACTGTATGGAGATGATCGCCAAACGCATTCAAACCTCCCGCGCAGGTCTGGATAACCCCAATAAGCCAATTGGGGTGTTTATGCTCTGTGGCCCCTCCGGTACAGGGAAAACCGAAACTGCCCTGACACTTGCCGAAGCCCTGTATGGCGGCGAGCAAAATGTGATCACCATCAATATGAGCGAGTTTCAGGAAGCCCATACGGTATCTACCCTCAAGGGTGCGCCTCCTGGCTATGTGGGCTATGGCGAAGGCGGCATTTTAACCGAGGCGGTGCGGCGTAAACCTTATTCGGTGGTGTTGCTGGATGAAGTGGAAAAGGCCCATCCGGATGTGCACGAGATTTTCTTCCAGGTGTTTGATAAAGGGGTGATGGAAGACGGTGAAGGCCGTTTAATTGACTTTAAAAATACCCTGATCCTGCTGACCTCCAATGTCGGCAGTGAGCTGATCATGAATATGTGTAGCGACCCCGAATTAATGCCGGAACCTGACGGCATCGCCAAAGCATTGCGCGGGCCGCAACTGCAGGTGTTTCCGGCGGCGCTGCTGGGGCGAATCGTCACCATACCTTACTACCCTTTATCCGATGAAATGATTAAATCCATTACAGTATTGCAGCTGGATCGGATTAAAGATCGGATCGAAAAAGGCCATGGTATCGACTTTGATTATGACGACAGCGTGGTGGATTTAGTCGTGAGTCGCTGTCATGAGCTTGAAAGTGGCGGCCGGATGATAGACGCCATTTTGACTAACACCCTGTTACCTGAGCTTAGCAACCAGTTTCTGAATCATATGCTGGAGGGCAAAGCCATCAGCAAAGTGGCAGTACGAGCTGAAAGCGAGCAATTTATTTATGAGTTACAGACCGCTTCTTAGGCTGAGCTGAACATACCGCCAGGGGCAATGAGAGGGTGAAGGATAACGAGGTTGTCGTTGCTATCTCGCCCCTGGCGCTGGTTGTGTGAATGCTCAACCTTATCTGCCAAACCTATAATTTATCCAACCCTTAAACACTATCAGTAAGAGGTCACTATGGCGTATCGGGACGATCTTTACAGTTATGACAATATCATTGGTTACACGGGTGACCTGCACGGGTTGCCAACTGTCTATTTTATTTCCGAAGAATTGCAGTTAGTGGGTCACATTACTCAGCAACACGACATTGAAGAAAATGTCGGACGCGAGAAGACCCGCAAGTTAAACGGCTATCGATACGAAAACAAAGCCAATGCCATGGGTAAGGTGGTATTGCATGAATACTTTGCTGAAGGTGGAAACCACACCAGCCGTAACCCTCTTATCAAGGTGGGTGTTAGCGAAAATGGCCGCCCCCAGAGTGTTGAGATAGTGATGGAGACCATGGCGATTCTGGCGCAGGCGATTTATAACCATCAAAATGCCAAGGCCGTCACCAACCCAAGGATTTATGCGCGAGTGTATGAGTTGATTAAAAGTGCCACACATCATGGTATGAAAGTCTCTGAGATCAGAACCATGGGCAATTTGAACGACTACAGCCGGGTGAATTTCAGGGGACGACGCAACTGGAAACGGTCGTTCTAATTCGTTATTCATTTAGCTGAGAAAGCAATCAGGGCCGCGAATGGTGAGCAGGCTAGCGCGATGGACTGCACTAGCCTGGGTTGTGTTGTTAAGCAAAATGAATATTAGGTCGGCGGTTACGATTGATGTTTTCTACATAGTTCGCATTCGCCAGTTCCCGCCTGCTTTGGGTTTCTATATTGCTTAACATCAGACTAAGGATATAGCGCAACATTGCGACCAGCTTATCAGTACCGAATACAACCGCTTTACCCAGTGCTTTGAATGATCCAACCAGCCAGCGAATGATCAGTGGACGCCGGTCCGGGTTTTGAGTGACTAAGTAAGAAATGCAGGAAATAATCTGGTCAACAACGGTAATACAGGGGATCAGAACAGTACCTATTACTGCGCCAATGGCAGATAAAATCTTATGCAGCGCGATGGTAAAATAACGCCATGAAATGGATTCCATTCCACAACCTCCACCAACATTGTGTCCCTGATCGATGAGCTGCTCGGCTTGTGCCCATGAATCTGCGGTTGTTTGTGCGCTTTCTCTATCGGCTAAAACTAAGCCGCTGGACTCCATATAGCCGACGTGACTGGCGAACACGTTTGCGGGTGAGATCAAACGTTTTCCCGGCATATGTGCAAAGGGAAACATGGGTAACCAGGTGACGACATCACCCGCATAATAATAGCGATAGATGCGATTGCCCATTTTCTTGCGCATATATTGGGCATGAGGTAACAAACCCACCCTGGGCGCACCAAAGGTATATAAATAGGGGGTTGTGTAAGTACCGAGGAAGTACTCAGCGCAGAGGGTAGCCAATGCGCCCCCCATACTGTGGCCGACACAATGCACCGTATGAAAAGGCCGCAATTGCGCAAGTATGGTTTTTATTTCGGGTAAGCAGGATTGAATGACTTTGGCAAACCCACCATGCACAGCGAAACCCTGAGGGCTGGTGCCTAAGGCGGTGGCACAATCGATTAGGACATAGTCGTTCCATAATCGGCTGCTACCACGAAAGGTAATCAGTACTTCACTCTTACGACTGCCCGTGCCCTTGCGGATGACACCCATCTGGTCTCGCTTTGCCAGGGTGGTGCCACCGTGAAAAGGATAAGTTCTGGCATTGAGTATGTTTAAATCGGTTTTAAATGTCGTCGGCTCTAGCTGCATGATGTTGCCCGCGCCCAGATCCAGACTGGTTGTAGCATTGCGGTCAATCAGGTCCTCCCAGTCTGAAAAGGCACTGAATGCGCATTCAGAGGCAAATTTAATGGATAATGGACGCGACATTTTTAATTCTCCCTAACGCTTCAGCTACCAGCCAATAAGTCTTAGAGACTCAGTAGTTGCATATGTGTCTGTAGATGTACGTTGGTCTGAGTAAAAAGTTGCGTATACAAGGGGGGTTTGATTCTTATCTTCAGATGATTCTACTCTTCAGAATCCATTGCTAATAACACCGCCCCGGTTCAAGTCCGGTAAGGTGATTAGGGTAATGTCCGTCTCATCAGTGCATCAAGCTTGCAGCTAAGCCCAGATATACACAAACAGACTTAGTGTCGGTTTTTTGTGTCTGAAAATTGTTAATGCTAACAGGCACTTCTCTCTGATCCTTCATGAGATTAGTCAACCCACAGGCCTTTATCGGGCAGACTACTTATCAATTGGAATTTTAGTGCCTAACTAAGGTACATGCCGATCATCCACTTCTATCAGGCTTTCCTCAGTGATATGCGCAATTTCTTTTTCATCTTCAGTGAGACGGGTGTGCTTCCAGCTTCCTCGGGCAAACCAGCAGATACAGACTAATGCTATCAACACATTGGTGACGGCAAAGGACCACCAAATACCAGCGGTATCTAAGCGGGTGTGTTTAGACAGCAAATAAGCAATCGGGAACAGGAAAACCCATTGGGCCAGCAGTGATAGCACCATACTGTTCATCATGTTACCGGATGCTCTGAAGGCGCCGGTGATACAAAGCTGAACTGCCATAAAGCCCCATGTTAGGCTCATGGTGCGGACGAACTCGCTGCCATGGCGGATAACTTCAGTTTGCTGAGGAACGAATACGGCAACAATTTGTGGGGCAAAAACGTAGCAGACAATGCCTATCATACTTAACGCTGCAAAGCCCCAGATACTGCCTATTATGGCGGCTTTCGCTGCACGGTCCGTTTGCTTTGCTCCCAGATTTTGTCCAACTAAAGTCGACACCGCCATCGAAAGTCCCATTGCCGGGATCGTCACGAACTGCAATATATTAGAACCAACACCATAGGAGGCGATGGTGACGGTGCCAAAGCTTGCGACTAAAAAAGATAGGATGATTAACCCTAACGCTCGGGCTGACAATTCAACGGAACCTGGTACGCCGAGAAATAACGCACGGCGCATATAGGTGAAATCGGGTACAAAGTGGGCCCAGCTAAGGTGTATTCCATGTCGGCCTTTAAGCAGGATAATTATGCCAATGATCGCCGCTAGCGCTTGTGTAACGAGGGTCGCAAGGGCGGCACCAGTTACCCCAAGACCATCAAAATTGCTGATACCAAAGATAAATAAAGGATCGAGAACCAGATTCAATAGCACTGTGCCGAGCACGATAAATAGGGGAACTTTGACTTCGCCAATGCCTCGCATAAGCGATTGGAACATGGCAAAAATAAACACGAAGATGACGCCAATAAATGAAACGTGCATGAAGCTCAATGCGTTTTCATACACCTCTGACTCGACATTGAGTAGGGTTAAAAAATATGGTGACAGCAAATAGCCGGACAGTCCCAATACTACAGAGATAAACAGCACCATTATGAGTGTCTGAGCCGCGACCAGGTTAACTTGTTCCTTATTGCCTGCCCCCATGTACTGGGCCGACAATGTTGCGCCAGCCATCGCTAAACCTGCGCCAAGAGCAATTACCAGAAATGTCACTGGAGTACTAACCGACACTGCCGCAACTTCAGCGGCACCTAACCTTCCTACCCAAAATGCATCGGTTAATTGATAGGCAGACTGGAGAATTTGGCCTAACACGATTGGAATAGCCAGAGAAAGCAGCGCTTTGTGGATTGGCCCATGAAGTAATGTGGTCGAAGAAGGCATAAACAGACTTGATACTGGTGAAAATGATGGGGTCGTTATAGTAAGGCAATTACTACCAAATGAGGAGTGTTACTAATGGTGTTTAATTTTACCTTTATTGGATTTTTGCTTTTCTCTAAATCTTTAATTTAATTCCTGTTCTAATGCATTGATATGTATTTTATCACATAACCGATAGGGTGATGTTTACGTTGTGACTTTTTCTATATTAGGTAGCTTATAGAGGGGTTTAATTTTGTTGGTGATTTATGAAAGGTGTATTTGTATATTCAGTGAGTAGTATCTTAACGGTCTGTTTTTTACCGTCAGTCGCCGCGCAAGAATCATTACTTAATAGTCAAGTTGTCATGAATTATGCGGGGGAAAGCAGTACAGGAAACTATCACTTCAGTTACGCTGGCGAATCTAGTGATTTACATAAAATTGGAATTTATAAACAAGTGGTTGCGTCTGGCGCAAATGTTTCAAAGGCTGCCTATGCTCAATCAGAAACATCATCTGTGAATATTTGGTTAAATGGAAAATTAATCTTTCAAGAAGTTCTTTTTCCTTTTTCTGTTGAAACACCTTTCCGTGATGATCCACATCAGGGTGGCGTAGGTTCAGATTACGAAATTTATCTTGAGAAGAAGATAGAACTTAAAAAGGAAAATGATTTAAGGATTGAAGTTAGAGGGAAGAATAAAAATAGAGTGATTGTTGATGTTATTCAGAATGCTGTGAATGATGTTGCAATGCGATAAAAAAGCAGCAATTCATTTGCTGCTTTTTAATTTAATAGGTTTGCTCTGGATATTTACGTTGATCGGGCTGCCCGGTTAAGCGTGAGATTAACTGTTTTTGATGCGCTAAAAGTTTACCCGACTTCTCATTCATCATGCAGCACATGCTGGACTTTAATGAAAGCTCTTGCAGCAGTTTTGTGGTGGCTTCTTTAAGCGGGGACGGAAGTCTGTCACGTAACTTTTCCATACCTGCTTTGTCGCCACTTAAGCCCAGCGAAAGCATAAAGTTATCGCGAGCATCATTAGAGATTTTTAGCTGACCAAGTAGTAGCACCATTTGATGATTCAGGTCTTCCAACTCGTTACTGCGACGCATACTGAGTAGCTCATATTGATGCTCAAGTGTATGAGTAAGAGTATTTAATCGCTGTAAATCGGTGCGTAAGCTCAACAGAAAGCCTTTTACATTCGTAATGCTCATTTGCGATGCATGTCCAGCAAAGTATTGATTAACACATCTTCGTCAAGTTCGAGTTCACCGCGTTCAATGGCCTGTCTCATCTGTTCGACTTTTTCCATATCCACATCATCTGTTGATGCCAGGTTGTCGTAGGTTTGCTGAGCAGATTTGCTGATATCACTTACTGCGGCAATCGCTCCGGCGTTTGATGACGAACTTGCGCCAGGGGAATCAGATGACACATTGGTCACTGCAGTCGAAGTCGTTTTAACGGTTTCTACTGGGGATAGTCCCTGAGTACTGATTTTCATGCTGATTGCCTCATTATTTGCCTGAGTGTGACAAGCGACCCAATTTCCGCCTTTCTTTAATTATTTTTTAATTCCGTTTCCACTAAGCCGGGTTGAATGGCTACACCTTCTACAATTTGTCCTGACGTCAGGTTTTGCACTTTCACCTTTTCTCCAAGTTTAGCATCTGCCAGCGCAATCCCGCGGATACTGGCACTAAATCCAGGCTGATTGACAACAAGGGTGACGTGCTCGCCCTTTTGGATGACCTGTGGATTGTTGAGTAGTCGCAGTGTTATCGCATCTCCCTGGGGGATGCGGCGCTTTGTTTGCTTACCAATGGCGGCGCTGATGTTGAACATAGGTGCCGGATAAATTTTTGAAAGTGCCCTGGACTGCATGCCAATTGCAGAATTGCTTAGAGTGTCGCCACGCTCGAGCGTTTGAGTTGCAACGACTACATAAGCCCATATTTCAATTTTAGCGACGGCCCTGCTCTGCCAGGTCTGTGGTGAAAGACAATCTATTCGATAGCTTACCCTGCCCAAGGGGACGCTATCACTGCCTGCCTGCTCGAACTTGAATTCCTCGCAAGCCATATCGGCGGCTGCGTCGGGCAGCGATATAGCGAGCTCCTGCTCATACCTATCAAGCTTATTTTCCGCAGCATATTGCCTTATCTCAGTCTGAATATGGTCAGTCAACGCGGTTTCGAGCGCAGATGTTTGTGCCCAGACAGCTGAATTACTCGTGAGGAGGAAGTAACAGGAAGTCAGGAACCTCGATCGCTTCCGCAGCGGAAATAGCGTTTCCGCTTTTGCTTCCTCATTAGCCAAATTATTAGCGTAATTTAATGATATTTCAGGCTTTTTAAAATTGGCATAGAGCTTGTTGTAGTAACTGCAAAATGTATCAGACAACAAAGTGATGAGGTAAGCGTGGGTCCATTTGATAAGGCTTTTGGTGTACATCCTTTCTCCATGCAGCTGCGATTGGACAGGGCTGAAATTATTGCAGGCAACCTTGCGAATGTCGACACACCGGGATTTAAGGCGCGGGATGTGGATTATCGCAGCGTAATGCAAGATGTCGCCAGTAACTTGCAACGTAGTGCAAGCACTGAATTGAATGTTGGCCAAACACATCCGCTTATGTATCGCACGCCTTATCAGCCGTCGGCTGATGGAAATACCGTGGAATTGAATGTTGAGCAAGCCAACTTTGCAGCCAATAGCATGGATTTTCAAACCAGTCTGACGTTTTTAAATATGAAGATTAGCGGGCTGCATCAGGCCATCAAGGGAGACTAACCGTGTCATTTAACAGCATTTATGAAACCAGCGGCAGCGCATTACGCGCTCAGGTGATGCGCCTGGACACCATTGCCTCAAATTTGGCTAACGCCGACACCGCTGCAAGCTCCTCTGATGAAGCCTTTCGCGCGATTAAACCGGTTTTTTCAGCCGTTTATCAGCAGGCGCAGGATGGGCAGGGGCTTTCTGCCAAAGTACAGATGCTGGGCATTGTGGAGTCCGACCGTCAGGTAGAGCAGCGCTATGAACCTAATAATCCATTAGCCAACGCTGATGGTTATGTTTTTTATTCGAACGTTAATCCGTTAGAAGAAATGGCAGACATGATGTCTGCATCTCGCAGTTACCAAACCTCGGTTGAGGTGATGACGCGCGTGAACAGTATGCAGCAAAGCATTCTGAAGCTGGGACAATAAGGAGCGAATGATGAGCGTTGATAGCGTAACCAATACCAGTGCGACCAGCACCACAACCAGCAGTATTCTTGGTAATGGCACCAGTGGTGAAGATTTATCAAATATGTTCCTGGAACTGCTTGTTGCTCAAATTAGCCATCAGAATCCATTAGATCCCTTGGACGGCACACAATACGTCAGTCAGCTGGCAGAGTTTAGCAACGTGGAATCGCTGCAAAGCATCAAGCAGAACACCAGTGACAGTCTCGACTATATGGACAGCATGATGGTGTTAGAGGCAACAGCATTGGTTGGCACCCGTGTTGACGTCGAGGCGGATACATTGGTGCTAGAGCAAGATGGTGATATTAGCGGCTTGGTGAATTTAGCCAGCCCCGCAGATTCGGTCACAGTGCAATTATATGACAAAGATGGAGAGCTGGTAGAAGAGCAGACTCTGCCTTATAGCGCTGCGGGTGCATTGCGATTTAATTTCGATGAGCAGGATGCGGGCACCTATCAGGTGCGCGCTTACAGCATCAGCGCCGGTGTGCCGACGTATTTATCAACCTGGCTGAGTGGCGACGTAGAACGGGTTTCTGTGGGGTCTGGCGTCGATGACATATTGCTGCAAGTAAATGGTCTGGGGAATTTTACCCTGGAAGACACAAATCAACTGGCCGAACGCGCCTAATCCATAAGGAAGCTACCCATGTCCATGTTTCAAATTGGTTTAAGTGGCCTGAAAAGTACCCAGACAGCTTTAGAAGTCACCAGTAACAATATCGCCAACTCATCTACTTCTGGCTACAAGGCCGCCAGTACTGAATTTGCAGCCGTCTATAACGGTGGGCAACGTGGCGGTGTTTCCGTCTCTGATATCGCAGAAGACTTCACAACCACCGGTGAAATCGTCAATACAGGTGAAGATCTGGATTTGGCCATCACTGGCAAAGGCTTCTTTACCTTAGCTGAGAATGGCCGTCTGGCTTATACCCAGGCGGGTCAGTTTGGTCTTGATGACGATTTGTTTATTGTGAATGCAAATGGAGCAAACCTGCAGGGATATGGGATAGATGACAATGGAAATATCGTACCTGGCGTCTTAACCGATCTTCAAATTGAAGGCGCTAATCTTGCCGCCGACGCGAGCGACGCAGTGGATTTTTCCGCGAACCTCAATTCTGCCAGTGACGTCATTGCGTATCCGGCCGCACCAACATTATTTGATCCTACCGATGGTAGTGCCTACAACTTTTCTCAGTCGACGGAAGTGTTCGACTCGTTAGGTAACAGCCATGTATTAACTCAGTATTTTAACCACACAAACACCAACGAATGGAACGTAATGTACTTCGTGGATGGTGAACCTTTGTCGGCGGCAGAACTGGCTGGATCAGCCGGTACTATTGGTACGCAGGATGTTGATATTGACGGCACAACGGTTACTGCCGGAGTGATGACTGTCAGCTTTGATGCCGATGGACAAATGGTGCCATTTGCGACAGATGACTATACGGTTCAATTAGCTTTCACACCCGCCACTGGCGCTGACGATGTGGCAATTTCGTTAGATATGACGGGAATGACCCAATATGGCAGCGGTTTTGCCATGTATAACAACGATGCAGATGGATACACCGCGGGTGAATTCAGCGGCGTCACAGTGGATGACGATGGCCTTATCTATGCCACCTTCACTAACGGTGAATCAAAAGTGCAGGGCCAGTTAGTACTGGCGACCTTTGCTAACGTAGACGGTCTGGAACCTGGTAATAACACCGTTTGGTATGGCACCACTGAATCTGGCGAAGCGCTTTATACCACACCCGGCACAGGCACAGTTGGCGACCTACTGTCTGGCTCATATATGAGTTCTAACGTCGATATCAGCGAGCAATTGGTTGATCTGATGTCATTCCAACAAAATTACCAGGCCAATGCGAAGAGCATCAGCAGCGCAGATGAAATGATGCAAGTGCTGTTCAACGCGGTGTAGGACTGAGTTATGGAACGTTTAATTTATACCGCGGTTTCCGGTGCTGAACTTAGCAATACAGCGTTGCGCATCACTGCGAACAATTTGGCCAACATCAGTACCCCTGGATTTAAAGCGGATCTTGAACAGGCGCAGGCCAATATGGTGTCCGGCGATGGCTATCGTAGTCGTTATCAGGCGAAGTTGATGCCAGTCACAACGAATTTGGCGGATGGCGCAGTGATGCAAACCGGTCGCGATCTCGATATCTCCGTTAGCAAAGGGGGATACATTGCCGTGGCAGATGCCCAGGGGAATGAAGCTTATACTCGAGCTGGTAATTTGCAGGTCGATGGAGATGGCTTTTTGAATGTGAACGGTTATCGGGTTCAGGGCGAACAGGGAGATATCCAGTTACCTGAATTTGGCGATATCAACATTGGTGACGATGGCACCATTAATATTTTGCCTGTCGGTGGCGGTGTGATTGCACAAGAAGCCACGATTAAGCTGGTTACCACTGATGGTCAGTTAGTAAAAGGTCTGGATGGATTGTTACGTGATACGGAAGGAGCCTTGCTGCCACGTGATGAAGCGGTGCGCGTTCGCACGGGAGCCTTGGAAGGTTCAAATGTCAATGCGGTAGAGGAAATGGTCAAAACCATGAACATTAGCCGTCAGTTCGAAATGAACGTCAAAATGATGAAAACTGCTGACGAGCTTGCTGTTTCTGGCAACAAGCTGGTGAGCGGCAACGCTTAACAGGAGCTGATATGAATTCTGCATTATGGGTAAGTAAAACGGGATTAGCAGCGCAGGATTTGCGTATGACGACTATCTCTAACAACCTGGCAAACGTCAGTACTGTGGGCTTTAAGAAAGATCGTGCTGTGTTTGAAGATTTGTTCTATCAGGTCCAGCGTCAGCCAGGCACGCAGGCAGATGAATTAAATCAGGTACCATCTGGCATTCAGGTCGGTACGGGGGTGCGTATTAACGGTACCCAAAAGGAATTCACCGAAGGGAGTTTCGAGACTACCAGTAATCAGTTAGATGTGGCGATTGCGGGGCAGGGATTTTTCCAAATCGAAAGTCCGGATGGCGAAGTGCTTTATACCCGTAATGGACAATTGCAGCTTAATTCAGAATCCCTGATTGTAAATGGTAACGGTTTGCCTCTGCTGCAAAACATTGCGGTACCTGAAAACACAACCAAAATCGCGATTGGCACAGATGGTACGGTTACCGCTGTAGTTGCCGGTGATGCAGCTCCAGTTGAGCTGGGGCAGATTTTAACGGTTAACTTTGTCAATCCAGCGGGTTTAGAAGCATTGGGTGGAAACCTATATCGCGCCACAGCAGCCTCCGGAGAAGCCATTGAAGGTGTGCCGGGTGAAGACGCATTAGGTGAGCTGCAGCAGTTTACGGTGGAAGGTTCAAACGTCAGTGTGGTGGATGAAATGGTCAGCATGATTGCCGTGCAACGTGCTTATGAAATGAACGCCAAAGTAGTGTCCGCCGCCGACGAAATGTTGCGTTTCATTAACCAGAATATTTAATCATGCGTAGCCTATATCTAATTTTGGCCGTTTTACTTATTGCAGCATGCAGCAGCGCGCCTGATGTACCTGTTGAAGTGAGTGAGAGCAACACATCGCTTGGCCTGAGCAGTCAGGCGCCGCAACCTACCTCTCAGGGGAGTATCTACAGTGATCATTACATGTTCACTCTGTTTTCGGATAAACGCGCCTATCGTATTGGTGACATTCTAACTGTGGTGCTGGATGAGCGTACCTTGTCGAGTAAAAGTGCAGATGCCAATTTGGACAAAGGATCTGCCTGGGATTTAGGAGTACCTTTGGCCGGAAGGTTGAACGTCGCAGACTTAGGACTGGAAGTAAATTCTGACACCAGTTTCAGCGGTGAAAGCAGTGCCAGTCAGCAAAATTATTTGAGCGGTGCCATTACGGTCAGGGTCAAAGAAGTGCTGTCGAATGGCGCCTTGGTGATCCATGGTCGCAAGCAGATCCGACTGAATCAGGGTGACGAATTTATTGAACTAAAAGGAGTTGTGCGCCCTGAAGATATAGATGTGGCGAACCGTATCTCATCACAACGAATTGCTGACGCAGAAATCAGTTACGCCGGAACCGGTACCTTAGCGTCCGCCAGTGAACCTGGTTGGCTGACTACCTTATTTACTCGCTATCTGAATCCGTTTTAAGGAGCTGTCATGCGTCGCTTAGTTTTACTCCTTAACCTGTGTTTATTTAGTGCGCTGGTAAATGCAGGTAGCCAAAGACCATTGCTCGATCTAGTCGATGTACAGGGGGTTCGCGATAACCAGCTGGTGGGTTATGGTTTGGTGGTTGGTCTGCCTGGCTCAGGCGATAAGACGCAGGTGAAATTTGCCGCGCAGTCATTAAACAATATGCTTAAGCAATTTGGGGTGCAAATGGATGAGGGCAATTTGCCCAAATCAAAGAATGTCGCTGCTGTTGCAGTGCATGCCACCTTGCCACCTATGGCCAGTCCTGGCCAAACCATCAATGTCACAGTTAATTCTCTCGGAGATGCAAAGAGCCTGCATGGCGGTAGTTTAATGCTCACACCTTTGCGTGGCGTCGATGGACGCGTTTACGCCCTGGCGCAGGGTAACCTGGTTGTTGGAGGTATTAATGCCAGTGGTAAAAATGGCTCCTCCGTCACAGTCAACGTGCCGACCTCAGGCATTATTCCTGATGGTGCAATTGTTGAGCGCTCAGTGTTAGAACGTATCGAGCAAAGTGGTCAGGTGATACTGAATTTAAAAGAACCTAACTACCAAACTGCACGTAATATCGTAAATGCGGTAAACAAAGTGTTCGGTCCAGAGATCGCCAAAGCTGAAAACTGGGGGCGGCTGTTACTAAGTGCTCCTAAAGATGCCAATAATCTGAATACGTTTATGTCTATGTTACAGGACATTGATGTCACGCTTGGCACCGAGCGACCCAAAATTATTTTTAACAGTCGCACAGGGACTGTGGTGATGAATGATCAGGTACGGGTAAACCGAGCGGCGGTGAGTCATGGCAATTTAACCATCACGATTACCGAAAATGAAGGGGCTGTGCAGCCACCACCATTCTCGCGTGGTAAAACGGTGCCGGTTCAGGCCAGTGATGTGAACGTCGAAGAACAACATGCCAATATGATGCTGTGGCCTGAAGGCACATCCCTTGATGTCATCGTGCAGGCAGTCAATGCATTGGGGGCTACGCCGGCGGAACTCATGTCGATTCTTATCGCGTTAGATCAGGCCGGAGCGATAGACGCTGAGCTGGTGGTTATTTAGGAGCTGACAATGCAGATTGATACTTCCCTTAGCCAATCTTTGGCCATGGATCCAACCCAGGTTCAGCAGGTTTACGCCAATCTGGATAAAACTCAGAGTCTTAATCAGGCTGCTGAACAGTTTGAAGCGATATTTTTGCAGTTGGTACTTAAAAGTATGCATGCTGCGAGCGATGAAGTTGCCGGCGAAAATGGATTGCTTTCCAGCCGAGAGCAAAAGTTCTATCGCGATATGTATGATTCACAGATCACTCAAAGTATGGCGGGTAGCGGCCAGGTAGGATTAGCTGAGCATATAGTGCGTCAGCTTGGAGAAGGGCTGGCAGACGTTGAAAATAAATTTAAGCAATTGGCTGAGCCGGTCGCTTTGGATTATCAGCGTGGCGCGTTATCACAACCGTTAACTCGCCTTCCCAGTCAAGAGGATATCTAATTCATGAGCTTGCTATCCAATGCGTTGTCAGGCCTCAATGCTGCCAACATAGGCTTAATTGTTGCGGGCCAGAATACTGCCAATGAAGCGGTTGAAGGTTATAGCCGTCAGGGCATGACGTTGGCGACATCATCAGGAAATTTAAACGGCGTTTCTGTTGTATCGGTCGATCGCATTGTAAATAGCTTCTACAACGATGATATCTGGCGCACTCAGGCTGATCTTTCTCATTATGAGGGATTGCAAAGTTATCTCGGATATTTAGAAGAGCTGATGGGGACTGATTCCCTCAATTTGAATAACAGTATTGCGGATATCACTACTGCCCTGAATGCTTCCATGACTAATCCTGAATCTACAGCGTATCGCCAGGAAGTGCTGGCAGCGGCAGAGTCTCTGATCCAGGATCTTGCTCAGTTGAATAGTGCAATTAATGGTCAACTGGAGAAGATGAGCAATGAAATGTCGGATTTATCGACGAATGCTTCTTCAGTGATGGAGCAAATTGCGGATTACAACCAGAAAGTCGCGTTAGCTAAAGCTAAAGGTGACTCCACGGCTGAACTAGAGGATGCGCGCGAGACACTGGTGACTCAATTATCCGAGTTTATTGGTGTCGATGTTAATTATCGCGATGATGGCCAAATGGACATAAGTACACTCAGTGGTGCGCCGCTGGTGATAGGCAGGCAGGCAGCAAGCTTATCTGTGAATGGTACTGAGGTGACCAGTACGCTCAGTACGCAGTCCTTTTTATTGCATGGTGATATTGGTGGTCGTTTGGGGGGGCTAATTACCGCTGAAAACGATGCCATTCAGCCCACCATCGATAGCCTCAATGATATTGTTACGCAGCTAGCCGATGGCGTGAATAACGCACTGGCGGAGGGGTTTGATCTCAATGGTACTCCTGGTGAACCCATGTTCACATACAACGCAGCCAACCCAATTGGCAGTTTAGCCCTGTCAGATACGATTTCAGTTGAGACACTTGCCTTCATTGGTGGCGAAGATGATGGCGCAGGTGGCTGGGTAGCAACGGGAGGGGCAGGCGATAATAATAACCTAAGCAACATTATTGCGGCCTTTGAAAGCCAGGGCGACTCGTATACTTCCCTGGTCGGTCGCCTGGCAACTGAAAGCCGACAAAATCAGAGCAGTGTTGCTACTGCACAGGCGCTAACGGATAACGCCGTCTCTGCTCGCGATAGTCTGAGTGGCGTGAATTTAGACGAAGAAGCCGCCAATATATTGCATTTCCAGCAGCTATATCAGGCGAATGCCAAAGTCATGGCAACCGCAGATGAGTTGTTTAATACATTGCTGGCCAGTTTCTAAGGAGGCGATATGCGGGTAAGTACTAATCAAATTCATCAAACAACAATTCGCAACATAGAACAGGGGAGTTCGCTCTACAATAAATACTCGGTTCAACTGGCGACGAATGAACGTATTGCTAAGCCGTCTGAGGATCCTCTCGGCACGGTTATGTTGATGACCTTGGATGCTGAGTTAAGTTCTTTGGATCAGTATCAGTCGAATATGGAAGCTGTAGAATTTACGCTGGGGCAACAAGAGTCACAGATTTCCAGTATAGTGAATTTATTGAGTTCGCTTCAGTCGCTGGTGACTACGGCTGCTGATGGCAGTATGGGAACTGAAGAACTTGAAGCGCTCGGTCAGGAAATGCAGGTGTTATTCCCCGGTATTGTTGATTTGCTGAATGCCACAGATGGTGACGGCCGCTATTATTTCTCAGGCAGTCAGACGGGGACTATGCCATTTCAACAGGATGCGGCGGGGAACTGGAGTTACCTGGGCGATAATGGCATTCGAAGTGTTGCCGTATCAGCGGATTCCACTGTGATAAGTAATGTCGTAGGTAGCGATATCGCTCCAAATGCCGACTTTCTGAATGATATGCAAGCCTATTTAGATTTGATTGCTACTCCCCCTGCAACTGGTGTAGGTGACGAATCCCGAGACATGATTGATAGTATTGCGGGCTTTTTATCCTCCGTTACCGGTGAACTCACTCGTATTGGTGGAGTGTTATCGTCGTTAGATACCATAGTGGAAGGAAACGAGGATATCGCGCTATTTACGCAGGGATTGCGCGACGATATTTCCGAAGTGGATTATCCCTCAACATACGTCAAAATGAATGAAGCCATGGCATCTTATGAGTCAAGTTTGAAGGTGTATTCTAAGATCAGTGAATTATCACTGTTCTCACTTATCTAATCTATGCAAATACAGCCTACATCGACCGGCGGTATTACCCCAGTCGTCAATAGCACTGAAACAGCCGCCACTGAGCGGCTGAGTGGTGTTGTGGCTGAAACACAAAAAGCCAGACATCAATCATTGCGAAATGGGCAGGGACAGCAATTTAAAGTCTTGTCTAAATGGTCGCAGTTGGCTGATGTCAGTAAAGCTTTGGCGGAAAATGAAAACGCTGAACGTACCCTCAAACGTGTCTATGCGGGGTTAGAAAAGCTACGTCAGCAGACAGAACACCCTGCTGTTGTGCAAGATCTTAACCCATCTAAGACACGTACAGATTTGCATGAACTAAAACGCATGGCTACGCATCCCGCTTCAGGGCTGGATAATCAGCTTGAGCCAAAATATTCGGGTAATCCGATCGTTGTCAGACAATTACCCGAAAAAATGGATTTCCTGTCGGCGCGTCCGATGACAGAAAAAATTCAGCTAATGATGGGCCGAAGCGGCCAATATGCTCAGATTGAATTGTCAGCCAATGCCGGACCTGATGAAAATCTTCAGGCACTAAAGCAGGCATTTGCACCGTTGAATATTCAGGTTCAACTGGGGAATCAGCAGCGCCTTCAGTTTATTGCGGATACCGCGCATGCCTGGCCGTTAAAAGAACCCTGGGTTATGGTCGGTGAAGGTGTCAGAGTGGCAGCCGGAAATCCTGTATCGGTCACGTTGTCAGAGCCTGAACATCCTTTAGATGGCTTATCTAACATCCTCAATAAAACGCCCGTAAAAGAAGTGTTTCAGGAACATATTCGTCAGGTACAAGGGCACATTCGCGAAGTATTGCGAACCTTAGTTAGTCAGTCGCAGGCCTTGCGCAGTGAATTACAGCAAATTCAAATGGCAGGGGTCGAGTCAGCACAAGATATGCGAGCATTAAGTGAATCTGTTGCCGGTAGTATGAATGCCTCGGGTGCAAAAGCCGTGGCAGTCGTGATGTCACAGGCTAATGTCACCCGTAATCTAGTGTCTTTTAGCTTACATAAACCCGTCTGACATGATCATTTAAAAGGGGCCTATTGGCCCCTTTTTTTATATTCAATAAATAATATCTTCAGTTTAACTCATTGTTTTTATTGTGTTTGATGGTTTTCTGTCGCTCGAATCTAAATATTTTTTGAAAATAAATTTTAGTTTCGAAGTCAGACCGACGCCTTTATCTAGTGAGCATCAATTCACAGGAGCAAAATGATGGCTTTATCAATTCAATCCAATATGTCTTCTCTGTCTATCCAGAACCAGTTGGGCCGTACTAACGACGCGTTATCGACAGCTCTGGAACGTTTAGGCAGCGGTTTTCGCATCAACTCTGCAAAAGATGATGCGGCTGGTCTGCAAATCGCCAACCGTTTGAATGCTCAGGTAACTGGTCAGGAAGCGGCTGTTTACAACGCCAACAACGCAATGTCTATGATGCAAACTGCAGAAGGCGCGTTCGAGGAAATGACCAACATCGCTTACCGTATGAAAGAACTGGCCACACAAGGTGCCAACGGTACGAACAACGCGTCAGAATACACAGCTTTAGATTCAGAGTATCAGGCTTTGGCTGAAGAACTGGATAGCATCATGACTAACACCTCTTATGGTGCAGGTACTACGCTGCTGGACGGTGGTAAATTCGCTGCTGCTGTGACTTTCCAGGTAGGTTCTACCGCGGCTGAAACACTTGATGTAGATATCTCTGCTGAAATCACTGCTGTATCTACAAGTGTTGGTGCCCCAGGAGCATTGACAGCTCAGGCTGCCAGTGCAACCGCTATGGGTACTATTGATACCCTGATTGATAACATCGGTGCCGCTCGTGCAGGTCTGGGTGCCAGCATGAACCGTTTAGACCACACTATCAACAACGTAAGCAACATGGTTGAAAATACGCAAGCCGCTGCTTCTCAGTTGATGGATGCCGACTATGCCAAAGAAACATCTAGCATGACTAAACAACAGCTGCTGATGAACTCTGGTATCTCTGTACTAAGTGCTTCTAACAGCACGACTCAGATGATTGGTTCATTACTGGGTTAATCGGAATAGTCATTCTGGTTTAAGGCCGCTTCCGTTTGGTGGCGGCCTTTAGCGGTTTAATGAGGAGAATACAATATGGCTGCAAGCAGTATCGACCCGAGTTATCTGGCCGAACAATATACGGCGATAGAAAGGGCTGCAAAAGACGCATCATTGTCCGCAAAATACAGTTTGTACAGTAGCCAGATTTCAGCCTTTAACAGCTTAAAAACGTCTTTAACAGACTTTGTCGATAGTCTTGATGACATTCTTGGTGACACTGGTGTTTTGGCTAACCAGGCAACAGTCAGTGACAGCGATGTATTATCAGCGACGGCAAACAGCGACGCTGTCAGCGGTAGCTATGAAATTTTTGTTGATCAAATCGCGCAGGCTCATCAGGTGGCATTGAGCTTTGATCCGGACGCGACCCTGGCCACAGACGGTGAATTTAGTATTTCACTCGGTGGTGATGAATTTACTATTGATATGTCGACCCTTCCGGCTGGGGCAACCATTTCCGATTTGGCATCTGCTATCAACAGTAGTGCTGACAATACCGGTGTAAGCGCCACCTTAATGCGCTCAGGAACGGAAACCTATCTGGTCTTAACGAGTGAAGAAACGGGTGCCGCCAACGATATTAGCCTTAACTTTACTGCAGGAGCGGATCCCGCCGGGGCGGATATTACCAGTGCGATTGCCGCTCAGCAGGAATTAACTGCCGCACAGGACGCGATCGTGCGTATCGGTTCTAGTTCAACAGTAAGCATTACTTCTGCTTCTAATCAACTTGAAGACGTCATCGAAGGTGTAACCATAAATCTTACCTCTGCTCAGCAAGCTGGCGATAGTTCGATTAAAATTGAAGTAGGTCAGGATTTAGAGCAAACCGAATCGAATATTCAGGACTTCGTTGACCAATTTAATGGTCTGATGGATAAGTTAACCAGTGACAGTCTGTCTAGTGACAGCATGTCTAAAAGTCTGGTACGCCAATTGCGTAGTGCATTTCAGGGGATGTTTGAAGGTAAAACGCTTTATTCGGTGGGGATTGAATTCGACCGCAGTGGTAACCTGAAAATTGACAGTGATCGATTGCAGGAGGCATTGGAAGCGGATGGCCAAACCTTGTCCGATATGTTGAGTGGAGACAACGGTCTTTTCGCCACATTGCAGACCTCCCTTGAGCCATACAGTAAAAGCTATGGTCTGATCACTAAAAAGACTCAGTCTCTGCAGGCGAGTCTGGATTTGGTTATCGATAAGCAAGAAAGACATGAGTATAAGATGGAACAGGTTTATAGCCGCTATCTGAGTCAGTTTACTCAAATGCAGATTACGATTTCACAGCTTGAGTCTTCCATGGGCTCATTCTAGTAGGGGAATATTTCATGTTTGATGCAGGTTATCAGGCCTATCAATCTACATCTGTTGAAGGCCGAGCCGCCGGAGCGGATATTCATAAATTAGTATTAATGTTATTCGATGGCTTTTTGGAAGAATTAGAGCGCGTAGTCGGCCATATCGGCGCGCGCCGATTCGATAAAAAGGCGGAGGGCGTTGATAAGTTATTGCGAATTTTAGGTGGCCTTGATGCTTCTTTGGACCAGGAGAATGGTGGTGATGTCGCGTTGAATATGAAGCGCCTGTACGATTTTTGTGGTCAGGCGTTAGTAAAGGCCAGTATGCAAAACATTACTCAGCCAATTGATGATGTGCGCGCCATCATGACGAATCTGCAGCAGGGCTGGCAAGGATTAGGCAGCCAGGCGGCATAACCTGTTTTGAGCGTAAACTCCTTAGCCACCTTCTTTGGTGGCTTTTTTATACCTACCTGTTGCACTGGAACTTCCTCTCTTTGGTATTTTTCCGCACAGCGGAAAAGCTACTTCCGCTTTTAGGTTGTATTACCTGATAAGTCTTTTAAAAACATATAGTTAATTTTTGGCGCGAAGGTTGCGTTAGTGCTCTCAGTATTAACCGAGCAATGGCAATCCGTTTTGAATAGTGCATCGAGTTCCTTTTTTCGCGCCGACTCACGAGCAGAGATTCAGTCTTTGTTTCAGGCCATGCTAGTCGCAGTAAAGGCCATGCAGCAGGCCGCAAAAGATCAAAAATGGCATTTGGTGCGTCAGGCTGATCGAGAAATTCAGACGTTAAGCCAACGAGCTGTCTCGCTAGGGTGGAATAAGACGGGATCGACAGAAGCAGAGCAGCTTAAGCGGCATTACCAATTGATTATTTCACAAATTAGCCAAAGCAAAGCTGAGATGGAAGTCAAAATGGAGCAACAGTTACGCGATCGCGAAGGCATTCTTGCTTATGGGTTGCTTACTCAGGGAGAAGGCATATGACGCCTGTGGTTTCAACGTCACCCGCGTCAGGCACATCATCGCAGTCTTCTCGCGTAGCAGGGCGCGCTGACAGTGCCGCATCAGAGTCATTTTCGCTGGCTGGGAAAAGCCTGTCTGAGCAGGTATCCACAGAGATGCTATGGGAAACGGGAGAAGGACAGCAGCATCCAGCAATACCAGAAGAGCTCATCGAGCTGACAGAGTTTACGGAAGTTGAGCAGGTGGCAGAGACTGGTATTTCTGAGTTGAAAACGTTAGATGTGCCGTTAAGCAAAATCTCACTTGCAGGCGAGGATCTACAGGGAGTAATGCCCATAGACTTGCCAGATTTACCTGCTTTGTCTGATTCCGCTGGTGGCCTGCAGATATCAGAGTCTGATCAGTTCGCATTAGCGGATGTGAATCGTGTGAGCGGACTGAACTCTGGTTTAGTGGTTCCCGCACCAATGGCCGGGCAAATGACGGCAGTATCAGTTGGCACTCAGGGGGCATTCACGCCTGTTCGCGGTCTGGCGAATTATGATAGTGCCAATATGGTGAATATCGGCAATCAGCAAAATGAGCCAGCTCTGCTCTTTAAGACCGAAGGAAGCAATTCACCGCTAATAGGGCAGGAGCAGGTTAACCTGCAAAGCGCGCTTTACCGTTCTCTAACTCAATCTCAATCGAATGGCGTATTTACGCAAGCTACCAGCGCCTCACCGGAATTGTCTCCATCGTTACCGGCAAGTATGACTTCGGGTGTTTCCCAATCTGCTGCGCAGACTCAAAACACCTTTCTTTGGCAGTCAGAATCCCTTGGTGAGCCCTCTTCGTGGGGGAAAAAGCTGATCGGTATGTTAGGTGACAAGGTGCAGTTACAGGTTGGCCAGCAATTACAAAAAGCACATATACGTCTCGATCCGCCTCAGTTGGGCAGTATTGAAATCAGCATCAGCGTGGAACATGACAAAACAACTGTGCATTTAACGGCCAGTCATGGACAAGTCAAAGAAGCCATGATGCAAACCCTTGAGCAACTTCGTCAGTCTCTTGCTGGACGCCTGGGTACGGAAGTCGATGTACAGACTGGTGAAGGTCATCGTCAGTCAAGTCAGGAACGGAATGCGAACAGTCGCGATCACATTGCGACCCAGTGGCAGGACGATATCGAAACGACCAAAACAGAACATGCTAACCCGAATGCCTGGCTAGACCGACTGGCCTGATAATCGAATTTCTTGGAGATGATGTGAAATGAAAATATTGCTCGCAATTCTTGTCGCTTTGGCGATTGCCGCTGGCGGCGCATACGGTGGCTATTATCTTAGCCAGCAAAGCACACCTGTGCAGGTAGAAGAAAAGAATCTCACACATTTTCAGCCGATGGAGCGTTTTATTGTCAGTGTCGGTAGCGAAGGTTATTCACGTTACCTGGTATTAGAGTTGTCTCTGGCGACACACGATAACAGCTTGTTTTCTAACCTGGGTAATTGGATGCCGTTATTGCGCAATGTGCTGGTGACCCACTTCGCCAAAATTCAACGCGAGGAAGCAAAGAGCATGTTTGAAGATGTGCCGGAAGTGCAAAAAGTGTTGTTAGAAAAATTTAACCGTACCTTATTTGATAATGGGGTGCGCGGGCAGCTGGACCAGGTTCTGGTTACAAACGTCTTTATTCAATAGGAATCAAGCGCATGCTAGCACAGCAACAATGGGGTGAAGTTGATGCCCAGCCAGGGCAACTCCCTGTCGCCAATGAGTCCGTATTGTTAGGTCGCTACAGTCACTTGATTAAGCGCGCCGCGTCGCACATGCGCACACAAGTCGGTGTTGTGGTGGATAAGGATGATCTGCATCAGATTGGATTGATGGCTTTGCTGACAGCGATTAGACGCTATGGACGTGATGTGGACGAGTTATTTGAATCGTATGCATTTAAATATATTCGCGGCGCCATGCTAGATGAATTTCGTCGCACTGACTGGCGTCCACGCCAGTTGCGGCAACAGGCACATGTTCTGCGCGACACCCAGAGAAAATTGCGTCGGGAGTTAGGACGAGAAGCCAGTGATGCGGAAGTGTGCGAGGCCATGGGGATCAGTCTGGAGCAGTTGTTGGAATTGCACTATGTCGCACAGGCGGAAGCCGTTGAAAGTTTAGAGCAAGTTCTGGAGCTGAGTGGTCCCATTGCGGCGGAATCGGATGAGCTAAATGCGTTGGAAAAACGGGAAATGTTGAAGCAAGCCATGTCAGGTTTGCCTCAGCGCAACAAGTTATTGCTGCACCTTTATTACACCCATGAGCTGAACATGAAAGAAATCGCCCTGACGTTAAAGCTGACCGAGTCTCGGGTTTGCCAGCTGCATAAACAGTCGGTCGAGTTATTAACCCATAGATTGCAAAGCTAACTAGCTGGAAGAGATCACATGCAAAAGTTAATTGGATTAGTTGTTGTGTTAGCCGCCGTTATCGGTGGATTTATCTTTGCCGGTGGAAACGTTGCCAGTCTGTGGCAGCCCGCAGAGTTCATTGTCATTTTTGGAGCAGGAATTGGTGCGCTGATAGTCGGAAACTCCAGTCATGTGCTGAAAGAATTACTGTCGCAGTTACGCTATCAGTTTGGCTCAGAGAAGGACCGTGGACAGCTTTATCACGACTTATTAATGGTTATGTATGCCTTACTGGATCTGGCCAAATCTCGTGGTCTGAAAGAGCTGGACGAACATGTAGAAAGCCCTGAAACCAGTTCAATATTTCTGGCCTACCCAAGAGTAAGTGAGTTTCCGCAGTTGGTTACCTTTATTTGCGACAACTTACGTTTGTTGTCGATGGGTAAGATTAGTTCGCATGACCTTGATGCCATGCTGGAACAGGAAATTTACTGTATTGAAGAGCAAAAGCTTAAACCATCCCATGCAATGGAATCTATCGCTGAGGCGATGCCGGGGTTCGGGATTTTAGCTGCGGTTGGCGGAATCATCATTACCATGCAACACTTGGATGGTCCCCTGAGTAATATCGGTTATCACGTTGCTGCCGCCTTGGTAGGTACTTTCGTGGGTATTTTTGCCTGTTACTGCCTGATGTCACCGTTGGCGACAGCTATGGAGCAATATGTGAAAAAGAATATCGCCGTACTTGAATGTGTGCGTGCAATGTTAGTTGCTCATGCCAAAGGTCACGTCGCCATTGTGGCCACAGATTCCGGTCGAAAGCTGATCAGTGAAGAACACAAGCCAAGCTTCAATACAATGGAAGAGTGGATTAACAACAGGGCGGCATGATGAAAACGAATTCTGAAATTGTCATTCGTCGCCAGTCACGACCAGATTCTAAAGCCAAAGCCGGCGGCGCCTGGAAAGTCGCATTTGCTGATTTTACCTTGGCGATGATGGCCTTTTTTATGGTGCTGTGGATTCTGGAAGTATCCAGTGTGAAAGAGCGTACTGAAATCGCGCATTACATGCGTACTCACTCGATTTTTGACGGCAGTCCATCATTATTTGAACCGGGGAATAGTCCTTTCCCGGTCGATCTGGGGGGCTCTCCTTCCATTGTCGATCAGGGCGCATCAAATCGCGTGCCACCCGATAATCCCCAGCCTGGGATGTCAGAATATCTGAATGTGCCTAACGGCGAAGAATTTCCAAATGCAGGTAAGGGCGAAGCACTAAATTCTCTGGTGGAAGGCACATTCGCGACGCCATCCGAACTGGGTATGTTGTTGAAGGTGTTTGAAGAGCTGGCTCAGGAGCAGTTGGCCCAGACCAACCTGGAAGTTGAAATAGTGCCATCTGGGCTACGAGTGATCATTCGAGATGACAAAGATAACCAGATGTATAAGCGCGGTCAGGAATACATGACGCCTTTCTTCGAGGATTTGTTATTTAGTCTTGGGCCTGTGTTTCAAAAAGTACATAACCAGTTGATTATCTCTGGCCATACCGACTCCTCACCGTTTAACGGATTAAGTTATAGCAACTGGGAACTCTCCGGTAATCGAGCATTGCAGGCCCGTCAGGTATTAGCTGCAGGAGGTATGCCCCCTCAGCGAGTTGCTCAGGTGGCTGCATTTTCTTCTACCAGATTACTGACTCCGGATAACCCAACTAACAGCGAAAACCGCCGTATCGAATTATTGATTTTAACGCCAAAGGCTGAGTCCTATCTGGAAGAGTTGTTCTCTTCTGACAGCTCCAGCCCTGCGGTTGAACACGCCGCTGAACTCGCGCGGGATAACCAACCTGTAAGTCGCCTGGAAGCAATGCAATGACAGATAAACATCCTGATCAGGAACGAAAATTTAAACGCTGGTATTTGAGCGATAGCTCGATTCCGGCTGAAAACCAGAGTGACGGTGTGCCAGTACGTCTGCTGCGTTCACTGCTGTTTGACTGGGTAATTTGTAATGCCGTGATCAAAGATGTTGGTTTGGGAGGCGCAGGAGCGTTAGTGCCTTCTGACAAAGAAGTACCAGAGTGGATCCGGGTGCAGGTTTCAAACACGCTGCGGATGCGGGCCAGAGTGGTCCATCGCCATAAGGTGTCCGAAAAACTGTTGTTTTTAGGTCTGGACTGGAGTCAGGAAACGGAACGTAAACGCAGTGAAATGCTGAATATAGTGGCTAAGTATGATCATGCGAATGTGCAGGGATTACAGCGTCATTTGATTCAGCAGCGGGAGGCGATCAATGCGCAGAAATAAACAAAAACTGCTTCGGGGAGCTGATTTGGCTGATGTTCAGGTATTTGCCCTGACTCAGGAACAGCGTCGATTCCAGGCTGCCAGCAATAAAGCGAAGGGCTCGTTAACGGACGTGCGTAATGTTATCGAATCCGAATTAGCGCAGTTGATTAATGGAGTTTCCTTTGAACTGGATATGAGCTTATGCGATGGGAAAGGACTTGATGTCTGGTTGAAAGAGGCTGGTCGTCTGATGCTCTCCAGCCCTTTAATCAGTGGCGATGATGAGCGTATTTATGCCGCCATGGATTTTACCGCAGCACATCATTTAGCCGATCTTTGCCTCGGCGGTGCAATTACCAAAGGGGTAGATGCGCAGGACCGTGGGCAGTTAAGCGCAACAGAAGTGCGTGTAGCGGGACGAGTATTGCACCGTACTGCCTTGGCTATTGAACAATTGTTGCGTCGGGATAAAACGGCATTGCCGGCACAAATGCTGAAACACCCTGTGTGTCCGGAAAATTTCGCCTATTTACCATGCAAAGTACGTCTGCTGCTGGCCGACGAAATGCTTAGCTGGTTCATATGGCTGCCGGTGGGATTGTTCCAGCCTTTACTAACAAAAGATGCCGAGCCTACAGGTGCGAAGGTCTTAAAAGATGGGCAATGGACTGCATTTCCTGTGACCGGACGTATAGAAATGGCTCGTAAACGGGTCAGCTTACAACAGCTGAAAGCCTGCTTAAATGGTGAAATCATGCCAATTGAATTACTCGAGCAGGTGCCATTTAAGTTAGATAAACAGACTTTATTTAAAGGTCGGATCGCCGAAGAAAATGGCGCTCTGGCATTTCAAATCACACAAATACAAGAGTAAGACTATGACTGATAACCTGGATGCGGCTCTGGCCGATTTAGATTTGATGGATGTGGATGCCTTGGTCGGTGAAGGCCCGCAACCTCTTGAAACAGCTCCATTACCTGGTGGAGATATGCATTTTTTCCAGGATGTGCCGCTGACGGTAACGCTAGAAGTGGCGAGCACAGAAGTAACCTTGGGCGAACTAAGCAGCGTTAAAGAAGGTGATGTGTTGCCGTTAGACAAACTCGCGGGTGAACCTTTGGATGTGATGGTGAATGGGCTGCGTTTTGCTAAGGCCGAAGTGGTCATGGTGGATGGTCGTTACGGCATAAAGTTCGTAAATCAAAACACAAACGGACAGGAAAGCAGCAAGTCAAATGCCTAAGAAATGGATGCGATACCTGCTGTTGATTGCTTTGATGTTGTTACCGGGCATTTTGCAGGCTCAGGAACTGACGCTGTTTTCACTTAAAGATACCCAGCAGGGGCAGGACTACAACGTCAAGCTGCAGATTTTATTGTTGATGACAGTGCTGACGCTATTGCCTGGCCTGTTGATGGTGGCAACGTCTTTCACCCGGATTGTCATTGTGCTGGCGATATTGCGACAAGCCATGGGGCTACAGCAAAGCCCGCCTAACCGAGTGCTAATTGGTATCGCGCTGATGCTGACGTTGCTGATCATGCGTCCCGTCTGGCAGGACATTTATCAGAATGCATTTAAGCCCTTTCAGCAGGAGCAAATTGGCATGGAAGAAGCCTTATCCCGGGCCGAGAAGCCGCTACGAACCTTTATGTTGGCACAAACCCGTGAAAATGAAATGCATCAGGTATTGTTAATTGCGAATGAGTCGACCAATCTCGCTGCCGACGATGTCCCGTTTGACGTGTTGTTGCCGGCGTTTGTGTTGAGTGAACTAACGACAGCGTTTCAAATTGGCTTCATGCTATTTATTCCCTTTCTTATTATTGACCTTGTAGTAGCCAGTGTATTGATGTCGATGGGGATGATGATGTTATCGCCATTGATTATCAGTTTACCCTTCAAGTTAATGATTTTTGTTCTGGCTGATGGCTGGTCCATGGTTGCTGGTACATTAGCGGCTACCTTTGGAGGTAGTTGGTGACGCCAGAATTTGCGGTTGAGCTGATCGCTGCTGCTGTATACACCATCATGAAAATGTTGGCGGTACTGATTATTCCCGGCTTATTACTGGGAATTGTGGTCGCGGTTGTGCAGGCAGCCACATCGGTACAAGAACAAACCCTGACCTTTTTACCGCGAATGATCTTAACGTTGATGATGGTGGTATTTTCAGGTCACTGGCTCATTGAAACATTGGTCGAATGGTTTGCTAATTTATCGGAGATGATCCCCGGGGTGTTTGGATGACACCCTTACTGTCTCTTAGCGCCCCCGAACTGACCAGTTGGATTGGTAGTCTGTGGTGGCCGTTTGTGCGCTTAAGTGCATTTCTCTGGGCGATGCCTGTCTTTGATAATCCGGCGGTGACGCCGCGTACCCGTATACTGCTGGCCTTCTTTTTGGCATTTCTGCTGGCACCGCAAATTCCGTCTCCGCCAGCCGTAGACCCTTTTTCAATGGATGCTGCTGTGATTACTGCAGAGCAGATAGTTTTTGGCGTCATTATGGGGCTGGCTCTCAGATTATTGTTTGAGGTAATGGCTCAGGTTGGATTGATTCTTTCGATGCAAATGGGATTGTCGATGGCTGTGGTAATGGACCCGGGCAGCGGCAATCAAATGGCGTTGCTTGGTAATTTGTTTTGGCTGATGACCACTCTTTTGTTTTTCTCACTAAATGGCCATCTGGTTAGTCTGCAAATTTTGGTAGATAGCTTTGATTTATGGAAGATCGGTGAAGGTTTGTATGCCTTGAATTTTGGCAACATTATTCAACTGTTTGGCTGGATGTTTGCTTCTGCACTGTTATTGTCATTGCCGGCAGTCATTGCCATGTTGTTGGTAAATATGACCTTTGGGATCGCCAGTCGTGCAGCGCCTTCACTCAACTTGTTTGTGCTGGGGTTTCCGATGGCATTATTGCTGGGATTTGTTTGTGTATTTTTAACCCTGACCCAAACCGGAAGTTTGTTTTCGGATCTGCTCTTTCACACCCTTACCAGTATGCGCGAGGCAATGAAGTAAATTATGTCTCAGAACAGCGCTCAGGATAAAACCGAAAAACCTACGGAAAAGCGATTACGCAAAGCCCGCGAAGAAGGACAGGTTGCGCGTTCACGAGAATTGAACACGGTTGTATTGCTTATGGTGCATTTGGCTGGAATGCTCTGGTTTGCCGATGTGGTCTGGAACATGTTTCAAGGTGTTCTCATTACCAACTTACAACTGGATAAATCGAATCTTACTGCCGAAGGTATGCAAATCGCTATTGGTGAAAGCCTGCTGAATATGATGGCTTCACTCTTGCCGATGCTTGGTGTTGCTTATGGTGTAATGTGGATCACCGGCTCAATGCCCGGCGGGTTTCTATTTTCGCGCAAGTTATTTGGTTTTAAATTCTCCAAACTCAACCCTATCTCTGGATTAGGTCGGATGATGGGAACCAATTCTTTGGTGGAATTAGCCAAATCTATTGCGAAGATCATTTTACTTGGAAGCTGCTTATACGCGTTTCTTAGCCAGTTGGCCGAACGTTTAATTCAGTTGCAAATGATGTCATTAAGTTCTGCGCTGCATGAAGGATTGGGCATGCTGTTCTTAGCGTTGATGATCACGTCGTGTATGTTGTTACTCGTGGCTGCGATTGATGTGCCTTATCAGCAGCATAGCATTTTGAGCAAAATCAAAATGACGCGTCAGGAAGTTAAGGAAGAGCGTAAATCCGCTGATGGCAGTCCGGAAGTCAAAAGTCGCATCCGTCAGATTCAGTATCAACTGGCCAATCGAAAAATTGAAGACCGCGTGCCCAAGGCCGATGTGATTGTGACTAACCCAACCCACTTTGCTGTTGCGATTCGTTATTCAGAAAGTGACGCTAGAGCACCTTATGTGGTGGCTAAAGGCGTTGATGAAATGGCATTTCGCATTCGCGAAGTGGCGAAAAAGCATAATAAAGAAATCCTTGAACTGCCTCCGTTGGCTCGGGCCATCTATCACTCAACCCGAGTGGATCAGGAAGTGCCAGCGGCTTTGTATACGGCAGTAGCTTATGTGCTGACCTATGTGATGCAGCTTAACGCCTATAAGTCCGGGCGAGGACATTTACCAGCGCCCATCCCTGAGCTGGATATTCCATCTCATTTGATTAAATCCTGAGTTTGTTTGGAGCAAAGCTGTGAACTGGCGTAGTTTGACTCGACCTTATACCGCAATTCCAATATTGTTGATGGCGATCCTGGCCATGGTGATACTGCCATTGCCCGCCTGGATATTAGATACCCTTTTCACCTTTAACATCGTTCTGGCAATTATTGTATTGCTGGTGGCTGTATCTACCCGTAAGCCTTTAGAGTTTTCCGTCTTTCCTACCATTTTGCTGGTCGCAACCTTAATGCGGTTAACCCTGAATATTGCCTCTACCCGGGTGGTCTTATTGAATGGTCATGAAGGTTCAGATGTTGCTGGACGGGTGATCCAGGCGTTTGGTGAGGTGGTCATTGGCGGTAACTATGTCGTGGGCATAGTGGTGTTCATAATTTTGATGGTGATTAACTTTGTGGTCATCACCAAAGGTGGGGAACGGATTTCAGAAGTGGCCGCCCGTTTCACATTAGATGCCATGCCTGGTAAACAGATGGCCATAGATGCGGATTTAAATGCAGGACTTATTGGCCCTGAACAGGCCAAGGAACGCCGCGCCAACGTAGCTAACGAAGCCGATTTTTACGGTTCGATGGATGGAGCATCAAAATTTGTGCGCGGTGATGCCATTGCCGGGTTGATTATTTTAGTAATCAACTTGTTGGGTGGTGTCAGCATTGGCGTGTTCCAGCATGGCCTGAGCATGGCTGAAGCATTCCAGCGTTTTGCATTGCTGACAATTGGTGACGGTCTGGTTGCACAGATACCATCTTTATTGTTGGCCGTAGCGGCTGCGATCATTGTCACCCGCATGAATAACGACAGTGATATGTCGGAAGAAGTTGGTGGGCAGTTATTAGCATCCCCCAGAGTCGTCTTTACTGCGGCTATCGTGATGCTGGTACTGGGATTAGTACCAGGCATGCCTACACTGGCGTTTGTGGGATTCAGTATCCCTCTGTTTTACGTGGCCTGGCGTTTACAGCAACGTATGCCCGTTGATGAATTAGGTAACGCTGAATCTTTTACTGAATCGATATCACAGGAACAAAAGCAATTAGGATGGAAAGATATTCCTCATGTTGACCGTTTGTGTGTAGAACTTGGTTTTCGTTTGGTTTATCTGGCCGACAAAGACAAAGGGGAAGAGCTGATTCAAACCTTGCGTGGGATCCGCAAAACCCTGACAGAACAGCTGGGCTTTTTACTGCCCGAAATTCGGGTAAGGGATAATCTGAAACTTAATCCTCAGGAATATAGAATCTCGCTTGGTGGTGTCGCGATAGCCAAGGGACGTTTAAACCCTAATCAGTTATTGGCATTGGATACTGGCGATGTTTACGGAAAATTAGACGGTGAGCTTACTCAGGATCCAGCCTACGGTTTAAATGCTGTTTGGGTTAATCCAGACGAAAAGTCGAAGGCGTTGAATTTGGGCTATTCAGTAGTTGATTTGGCGACGGTAATTGCCACCCATGCAGGCAAGGTTATCAAGGCCCATTTAGATGAGCTATTTCAATATGAGGATGTCAGGCATTTCAATGAGCGTTTAAAAGAAATTGCTCCAGGTCTGGCCGATGCGCTGGAGAAAGCTGTGTCATCTAATTTGCAGCTTAAAGTCTATCGTGCGTTGTTGCGGGAACAGGTTCCTCTGCGAGATGTAATGACAATCGCTAATAGCTTAATCGATAGCATTGATGTGACCAAGGACCCTATTTTGCTGACAGCGGATGTGCGTTGCGCGCTACAGCGAGCTCTAGTGCGGCAGTTGATGGGGGAGCGGGATGAACTTAGCGCTTATAGTTTGGATGAAAAACTGGAGCAAACCTTGCTGTCATCGCTTTCTCAGGCCATGCAGTCAGGTAAAATTGCGCTGGATAGTTTTCCGATAGCGCCAAATCTGCTTACGCAGTTTCAGCGCATGATGCCCAAAATACAGGCAGATATGCAGCGAGCAGGAACTCCGCCTGTCTTGGTCGCAAATCCGCAATTGCGCCCATTGCTGGCAAGATATGCAAAATCTTTTACTCAGAGTTCACTAACTGTCTTATCTTACAATGAAATTCCAGATTCAGTTCGGGTAAATGTTTTGGGCGCAATAGGGTGATGAAATAAAGTACGAATGCTGTACTGACGCTCGTATAAAAGCCCATAACAAAGATCTGGGGTTATACCAATAGGATGCATTGTAAAGAGTCAGTAAATGTAATACTTTAGTTGTAGCTTCTGTTTGTTTCCGTTCTGGCAACAACATCGGCTAAGACAATTAAATGGCAAACTGATCGAAAGGTCAGGACGCAAAGCTTCCGGTCTAAAATCGTATTGCGATCATGATAGCGGGGTTACATTAACTTAGCGGCATAGTGCACCGATTATTGGTTTGCATCTGAGTGTTTCCGCTTATCACTAACCGATTGGTTGGCAGGGGATAGATCCGCCCGTCGCCAGTAGATTGGGGATAACTATATGGTTACTCAATTGATTAAATCCCCATGGACGTGGGTTGTAGGTGCGATGCTGAATTTTCCTTTGGCCCAGGCCATTGAACAGCGAACGCAAGCCTATGAAAATGGCTCATGGCAACTTAGCAGCGACCCTTTCGAGTGTCGTTTAAGCCAGTCATTGCATAACAGCGCAACAGCAGAGTTTATTCGTTTACCCGGTGAAACTGTCAAGCTAGCGTTGTCTTTGTCTCCAGGAGAGCCCCTACTGTCGAGTGCATTTGTGCGTTCACGAAGAGCTGACTGGCAGGCCGAAACGCGTCCAGAAGGACTTCAGGGGGTGTATGAAGGCCAGCTTGAAGGCAACAAAGTGTTGTTTAAAGAGCCTGCACATCAATTACTTATCGATTTTTCCAAGGGATATTGGCTGGATTTTTATTTAAATCCGGCGCAGCAGCCTGTGGGACTGACCTTTACCGCATTATTTTCTCAGCAAAGTTACAGTGATTTTCAGGCCTGCGTACGCCAAATGGCACCTCTTTCCTGGGAGCAGGCGCGTGAGCACGATATTTACTTCGCAACAGGTGAAAAAACAGTGAAATCGGCCGAAGTGCTGACTTACCTGCAAGACCTGGTTCGCTATATTTCCATGGATAGCAAGGTCGTCAAGGTACTGGTTGATGGTCACACGGACACCTTGGGTAATGCCGCTGCAAACCGAGCGTTATCGCAGCAAAGAGCGGACGAGGTCGGCGCTCGTCTGCTGGAATACGGCTTATCGCTGAATATGCTCGAGGTACGGGCTCATAGTCAGCGTTATCCGCTGGCGGAAGAACAAGCAAAGGAAAATGGTTTAAACCGACGCGTTACCGTGCGTTTGATTCGACACGCTGGTTAAAGGGAGTACCAAAATGTCAGTAAAACATCTGCTGTGGATTGAAACGAGTCCTCCCAATCAAGATGTGCAACATTGCATTGAAGGAGAGGGATATGAGCTCGCTTACGCAAGTAACATTTATCAAGCGCTGGATCATTGTGCAAACTTGTCGCCGGATATGATTTTTGTGGATGCGAATCAGGAAGACATGTCGATGGTTGATATGGTCAAACTGTTGTTTAAGCGTCAACGTGGTGTACAAATTATCTGTTTGGTGGAATCAGCGCAAAGTGAGCTGGCGTCTCAGGCACTGGCGCATGGTGCAATCGATTATCTGCTTAAACCTTACATTCTGTCGCAACTGCAAACTTCTATTCGCAATGCCTGCACCATGCTCAAAGGCATGGCTGATATGGTGGCTGAATCATTGGCCAGCCAACAAATTCTGCGGCTGGCTAATCGCGCAGCGCAAACTTCGACTACTGTGCTTATTCAGGGGCCGTCAGGCACAGGTAAAGAAAAACTCGCCCAATTTATTCATCAGGTATCAGCCCGATCAGAGCAGCCTTTTGTGGCAGTTAACTGCGCAGCTATTCCAGAAAATATGCTTGAAGCGATGCTCTTTGGTCACAGCAAAGGTGCCTTTACCGGCGCGGTAAACCAACAGGCAGGTAAATTTGAGTTGGCGAATGGCGGAACTTTGCTCTTAGACGAGATTTCGGAATTGCCATTAGAACTGCAGGGAAAGTTACTTAGAGTTTTGCAGGAGCGTGAAGTTGAACGCTTGGGCAGCCATCAAAAGATCAAATTGGATGTTCGTGTTATTGCTGCCTGTAATAAAAACCTGCGCGAATTAGCAGACCAGGGCTTATTTCGAGAAGATCTTTATTATCGTCTGGATGTACTGCCGCTGCAATGGCCGGCCTTGCGTGAGCGTCGTGACGATATCCTACCGCTGGCTAAGTATTTCATTAGGAAATATGGCGATAGCAAAATGTTTTTGAGTGAAGACGCTTGTAACGTCATGTTGAGTTACAACTGGCCCGGCAATGTTCGGGAGTTAGAAAATGTCGTCCAGCGTGCGCTGGTAATGGCCCGTGGTGTTGAACTACTGGTAGACGATTTGGGTTTACCAAAATGTAATGTAAAAGCGGCTGAAATATGCGCTAACCAACTGAAAAATAATAAAAAACAAGCTGAGTTTGATTATATCTATGAATTGTTACAACGCTTTCGTGGGCATCGTAGCCGCACAGCCGAAGCGTTGGGCATGACCACTCGAGCATTGCGCTACAAAATTGCTGCAATGCGTGAAGTGGGTATGGATATCGATGCAATTGCCTGAGGGAATGAATGATGTCACCTATTGAAACACAACGAATTATGCTTGGTCGCATGCAATCTATGGAATTGCAGGCCAGTAGTGAACGCATCGCCCCATCGACTCATACCGGAATTGGCGAAGATTTTACTCAAGTGGTACGCGCCATCAATGACCAGCAGAACATTGCATCTGACATGATGCAGGCAGTTGATACTGGCGTTTCTGAAGATGTGGTTGGAGCCATGGTTGCCAGTCAAAAGGCCAGTTTGAGTTTTTCCATGCTGATGGAAATGCGCAATAAAATTTTGAGCGGCGTTGACGATGTCATGCGCATGTCGTTATAGGACTAAATCATGAAAGGCGAATTAACAACGAGCGACGGCGGTTATATTAATAACCCTAATTTTCGCGAAAAAGTTGTCAATATATCGAGTCGTTTCAGTTGGTTACAGGGTGGTGAACGCACCTTAACCACCATCGCTTTGTTAGCCACGTTAGTGGCGGCAACCATCGTACTGATTCTTTGGACATCGGCTAAAAATTACGTGCCTTTGTATGGCAATCAGGAGCACTACGACAAAGCGAATATTCTGGAAATTCTGGATAAAGAGCAGTTTACGTTTCGAATTGATACCGATAGCGGCAATATTATGGTGCCGCAAGACAAATTAGCAGATGCACGGATAACCCTTGCTTCTCGGGGGATCAAGGCTGCAATGCCGGATGGTGTCAATAATGTGGGTGATAAAATTCACATGGGCACCAGTCAGTTTATGGAAACGAAACAGTATCAGCATGCACTGGAAGGTGAGCTAGCGCGCACCATGATCAACATGGAAGGCATCCGTAACGCCAGAGTGCATCTGGCAATCCCTAAACGTAGCCTGTTTATCGGGCGTCAGGAGCAGCAAAGTGCTGCCTCCGTAATGGTCGACTTAGCCCCAGGATATGAACTTAAACCAGAACAGGTCGAAGCCATTGTTAGCCTGGTGGCTGGCAGCGTGCCGGGACTTGACCCTAAGACCATTTCAGTTGTTGATCAGCGTGGCAAACTGCTAACGGGAGAATTGTTTGAAGAAACGCCGGTAGGCAAAGACAGCAGCAAAAAGTTAGCATTTATCGACAAGCTTGAACGCAATATTGAGCAACGTGCCTCTATCATGCTGTTGCCGATTCTAGGCGATGGAAATTACCGCATTCAGGTGTCAGCTGATGTCGATTTTAGTGTGGTCGAAGAAACCCGTGAAAGTGTTGATCCTAATACAGTTGTAGTGAATGAAAGCACGAAGACAGACAGCTCCCTTGATCAATTGGCTATGGGAATACCTGGTTCCCTAGCTAATCAACCACCTCAGACTCAACAAAATCAGCAAGGCCAGGAGGAATCAGATAACCAGCGCACCACTGAGCGAAACGAAGTACAGCGTCAGTTTGACAGCGGTCGTGCCGTAACTCACACCCAATACGAAGTGGGACGTTTGAAAACGATGAGCGTGTCTGTGCTAGTGAATGAAGGTGCAGCAGGTACGGCTGACGGATGGAGTGATGCCCGTCTAGCTGTGATTGGTGAAATGGTTCGCACTGCCACCGGATTTCAAACCGATCGTGGCGATCGATTCAATATTGCCAGCTTCCAGTTTGTTGAAGCCAAAGGCATCCCTGAGCCCACTGCAGGTTTGCCATGGTGGCAAATGCCGATTGTACAGGAATATGCCCGTTATGTTTTCGCAACCTTGATCGCACTGTCATTGATTTTATTCGGTGTACGCCCTTTGGTATCCAGTTTAGTGAATGGCAAAAAGTCAGCTGAAAACTCAGAAGGCAAGGAATTAGCGCTTTCACCGGAAACTCGCCATTTGAGTCAGGCATCAGCGTCCGCTCATGTTCAGCAATTGGCACAATCCTCTGAGGGAAGAGCTAACGTCACAGCCGGCAACCAAACGAATGCAGCTGAAACTGGATTAACTGAAGCAACTGGCATATCTCTGCCTGGCATTGGCAGTGAATTCGAAGAACAAATTCGTCACATGCAGTATCTCGCCAGTAAAGAATCAGAGCGAGTGTCAGCAGTTATTAAATATTGGGTTGAGCAGGGGGTGGAAATTGAATCCAGTAAATCCTGAAACAAATCGTAACCTGTCCAGCCTGGATCGCGCTGCGATCCTATTGCTGAGCATGGGCGAAGAAAATGCAGCGAATGTCATCCGTAAGCTTGGGCGTAAAGAGGTTCAGGCTATATCTCAACGCATGGCCAAAATCGGAAATGTGACACAGGAAGACATGTCGCATACCTTAACCGATTTTTTTGATAGCTACCGTCAGGAAAGTGGTGTCAGTGGCGCGTCACGTCGTTATTTAGAACGTGCGTTGGATAAAGCTGTTGGGCGGAAACTTGCGCGAGGCATGTTAGATGAAATCTATGGTGGTGCCATGAATGACGAATTACGCCGTCTGGAATGGGTGCCAGCTGAATTAATCGCGCGCTTCCTTGAACATGAACATGCTCAGATGCAGGCGCTATTGCTAGCATTCTTGCCTCCGGATCAGGCCTCAGCGATTATTGCTGAACTGCCTCAATCCCGGCATGAAGACCTGTTGTTCCGCATTGCCAGCTTACGAGAAGTGAGCGAGCACGTCATTGATGACCTGCGTCATACACTAGATGCCTGCATCGAGTTTGTTGGTGAACAGGTAGGGGCTCGATTAGATGGTGTTGAAAAGGTAGCGGAAATCGTTAACCGCTACACTGGAAACAAAGCTGATGTCATCACTATGCTTAAGCAACATAATCAGGAAACGGCCGCTGCTGTAGAAGAGAAAATGTTTGATTTCAATACATTGACCTTCCAGACAGAAGAAGTCCGCATTTATCTGATGAATGAAATCCCTGATGAATTGTGGGTTACTGCTCTGAAAGGGGCGAAGGCAGAATTTGTTGAAGCAATGTTGTCAGCCTTGCCTAAACGATTGGCTCAGGTGTATCAGCAGCAGCTGGATAATCTAGGTGCCCAGCCAGTACGTAAAGTGGATGCTGCGCGTAATGAAATTATGGGCATGATCCGTGAAATGATGAAGCAAGGAAGTGTGGAATATCGCCTCTATCCCGAGGCTGTACTGGAGTAATTATGAGCCAGGTTTTTCGATTTCCTCAATTGCATCGTAGCGACAATCAGCTGTCGATGGAACAACGTATTGAAAGAGCATTTCAGCAGGGTCTGGAACAGGGGCGTGTTGAGGGTGCTGAGCAAGGAAAACAACTGGCCAAAATGGAACTTCATGCAGAGCTTAGTCAGCAGGCGGATGTGAATTTACATCAGGCGCTTGAAAAACAAAGCCTGCAAAATCAAAAGCAGTTGGATAGCCTGGTTAAAAAGTTGCAGCAGCACTCATTGTTGCAGGAAAAGCAACTCAGCGATTCTCTTTACGATTTGGTCGCCAGAGTTTGTCATGCTGTACTTGACGCTGAATTAACCCTGGCCCCCGCCTTTTATAAACAAGTTATTGAACAAGCTTTGGAGAGTCTTCAGGGCAGTGATCGTATCCGCACCATTCAAGTATCGGCTGAACATGGTGCGTGGCTACAGCAACAAAAAATTGAAGATTTTGCTGGTATCCCAGTATCAATTGATGCAACCCTGACAGAAGGGGAGGTGCAGTTTGATGGCGAAGCCCAGTTGCACTTATTGTCCTTTGGTCAGCGAATGGATGAGGTATTAGCTGAAATCAAACCAGCCATGATGGCGTTACATGAACTCTGAGTTTTTGTCCCGCCTAAACCAGGTGCAGGGACATATTCGAAGCCCTGGTCTGGTTGAAAGTTTTGGTCGACTTGATCGCGTCAATGGTATGACCTTGTCAGTCAGCGGAGGCCGCTATCAGCTTGGTCAGCGTTGCCAGGTTGAAGCTGCCAATAAGCGCTGGATTGAAGCCGAGGTCGTCGGATTTGACCAGGGGAAGGCATTTTTGATGCCCCTTGAGCGAGCGTCAGATCTTGGCGCTGGCGCCAGGGTGAGAAGCTTCCACGATCAGGCTAATGCGAAAGTGGGGCCTGAGCTTCTTGGACGTGTCGTAGATGGTATGTTACGCCCTCTCGACGGTATGCCACCTGCACAAGCCAGACATCCTTTGCCTGATGATAATTTATCCCTCAGCCCATTACAGCGCCGAGGCGTTGAAGAGCCTCTGGACGTTGGAATTCGGGCATTAAATAGTTTGTTTTGCGTTGGTAAGGGCCAGCGAATGGGCTTATTTGCAGGTTCAGGTGTGGGTAAGAGTAAGTTATTGGGGATGATGACACGTTACACCCAGGCTGATGTTGTTGTTGTTGGTCTGATCGGCGAGCGGGGCTGGGAAGTCCGTGATTTCATTCAACACAGCCTTGGTGAAGCGGGTCTGGCAAAAGCGGTTGTTGTTGCGGCACCGGCAGATCAATCGCCGCTGTTACGTCTTCGTGCGGCCGAGTTATGTCACAAACTGGCCGCTTATTATCGGGATCAGGGCAAAGATGTCCTGCTACTGATGGATTCATTAACGCGTTATGCCCAGGCTCAACGTGAAATTGCACTGTCGGTAGGCGAGCCGCCTGCGACCAGAGGATATCCGCCTTCTGTATTTTCAAAATTGACTCAGCTGGTTGAGGGAGCGGGTAACAACAATGCAAGTCAGGGCAGTATGACGGCGATTTATACCGTGTTAGCTGAAGGGGATGATCAGCAGGATCCCATCGTTGATAGTACCCGTGCGATTCTGGATGGACATATAGTTTTAACCCGAGAATTGGCTGAAAAAGGTCATTATCCGGCAATTGATATTGGTGCATCCATTAGTCGGGTTATGCCGAATATTGTTAGTGAAACTCACTTAAAAGCGGCCTATGAAATGAAGCGCTTATATAGCCGTTACCAGCAGGTACAAGAGTTAATTCCGCTTGGCGCCTATCAATCAGGGCAGGATCCTGAATTGGACCGAGCCGTTGCCCTTTTCCCCAGCATCGAAACCTTCTTAACCCAAGGGCTGCACGAACAGGCAGCTTACGCAAAAAGCGAATCAGAATTAATGGAGTTATTAGGTTATGAAAATGCTTGAGCACTATATTCGAAGCCAGCAAGACAAGCTCGAAACCATGCAGGCTCGTCAACATCGCTTGTTGCAAACCCAGTTTGTTGAACAGGAACGCTATGATGCATTAAGCCTGCATATGGCGGGTTTAGGTGGTGCGCAAACCATGTCCTCAGCGCTTGGATTGCAGAATCTCACTAATGTGCGGGCACAGATGCTTTCCCTTTGTCAGCAGCAACAAGAAAAGGTGCAACAAGCCCAGATTGAGCATCTAAAGCAGCAACAGGCCTGTCAGCACCAGGCAAAATATAATATCGGATTGACTCAGCTACACAGCAAACAGCGACAGCGCCAGCAGCTAAAGCAACAACGCGTAGAACAAAAACAGATGGATGAGATAGCTGCGGTATGTCACCGACTGGTGAATGGATGATATTTCCGGTAAATATTCCTAACTATCTTGTTTTATCTCTTGTTATTGGGTTTATGTGACACCTGTAAATTGCACTATCTGAGGGTCTCTGCTTAGCTTTTACTAACCTCTGGAGTCGAGAGCATTATGTTTTTTCGTACTAAAAAGCTTGAGCAGGAAAATAAGGCACTCAAAAATGAGCTTTGCATGCTCGGACAAGTCGCCGAAAACTTACGCACTGAACTGCTGTTTATTCGTTTAGATATCGACTGCAAAATCCAGCGAGTGAATGATGTATTTGAAAAAGAAACCGGCATATCGAGTCAGCAGGCTATAGGGCGGGAACTCTCCAGTTTTGTGCCCGCGGCTTCCCGTAATACCAAGCATTATCAGCGTTTCCTAGATGCGCTTAAACAACGTAAAAACTATGCGGGAGCTCTGGAACTGGAAAACAGTAAAGGAGAGCACCTATGGATCCGAGTGATTTTGCAATCAATTGTTGATGAAAGCGGTCGAATTCAACAATACAGCATTTTTGCCAGCAACCTTACGCGAACCATTGAAACATCTCGCCAATACGAAAATCTAGTTGAAGCGCTGCGCCGTTCTACTGCGGTCATTGAGTTCGATCTGGAAGGGCATGTGCTGACCGCGAATGATAAGTTTTTGGGGGCGATGCATTATTCATTGGCCGAAATTAAAGGCAAGCATCACCGTATGTTTTGTACCAAAGAAGAGAGCACTTCTGCGGCATACAAAGCCTTTTGGGATAAATTACGCCACGGTAGTTATGTTGCTGATCGATTCCAGCGGGTGGATAAACAAGGCAATGAAGTTTGGCTGGAAGCGTCTTATAACCCTGTTGCAGATAGCAATGGCAAACTCTATAAAGTCGTCAAGTTTGCCAGTGTGGTCACAGACGAAGTACAACGCGAGGCATCCATCACATCCGCATCCCAAATTGCTTATCAAACGTCAAATCTGACTGATGAAAGTTCAAAACGTGGCGCCAAAGTAATGGCTGAGGCTGAAGAAGTTATCCGCTCTTTGGCCGCACAAATGAAGAAGGCTACCGAAGGTATTGGAGCGTTAGATAAGCAATCTCAGGTCATCGGCAGCATCATTCAAAGTATCAGCAAAATTGCAGACCAAACCAACCTGCTGGCGCTGAATGCCGCTATTGAAGCGGCCAGAGCTGGTGAGCAGGGACGAGGATTTGCTGTTGTGGCCGATGAAGTGCGCCAGTTAGCGTCAAATACGACTAAGGCGACAGCTGAAATTGTGGATGTGGTCGAAACCAACAAAAAGCTGGCAGCCGAAGCCGTGGCCATCATCGGTGAGGGAGAAATTAAAACGGAGCAGAGCCTGGTGTTAATCAAGCAGGTGAGTGATGTGATTGAGGAAATTCAGGAAGGTGCCAAGCGGGTCGTCGAGGCGGTTTCTCAGTTTACCAATCAGATATCCAAATAGCCCGCCAGGCTTAAATCGCACTATTCTGGCAGACTACTCCGCCTGACGATAAATCAGATAGTCAATATCAGGGTACAGGGTATGTTCAGGCCCTGTCATATCAACAGTAAAGCCAAGTTTTTTGTAGAGACTATACGCGCCCTGATTATGACGAAAGACAAATAATGAAGCTTCATTACAGCCGAGTTGTAGCATGCCCTGCGCCAATAATGCGTTGACTAACATCTTCCCGAGACCCTGGCCGCGCTTATTCGGTGAAACGACTAATCTGGCGAGGTGACAACGCTGATTGCGCAGATAAAACTGGCCAAAACCAAGCAATGCACCAAAATCATCAACCAGGCCCCAGCTGGGAATTTCCTGCCATTTTGCCTGCTGCTCAAATACGTCCTGACTACAGGGATATTGAAAATCTGGTCCCCCCCAAATTTTTGCATCCGCTGACGTTTGAAACCATTGAGACAATTGCTGCATTGTGGTTACCGTGGCGGGAACGAGTGATGGCATGATATTTACTGACAAAATAAAATCGAAACTATCATGATGTAACCCGGTAGCAAAGGACTTAGACTGGCGGATAAGATAATTATCTGGCAAAGTGCGCCGCCTGACATTTGAGAACATGTAAACCATGAAAAACCAGATCCTTTATCGCTTTCCTGATGCACAATCTGCTAACCGCTTTTTTAATAGCTTAACCAATTGGGCGGTCGCGGATGTCACTGCCAAATTACGTGGAACGGGAGATAAAGTGCTAGTCAGTTACGCATTACAGCAGGGTGCAGGCTTTGATGCTACCGCCAGTGAATTAGATGAGCTGGCATCTCGCTACGAAGGTGAAGAGGTTAATTGATGTCGCGACGAGTCTCACAGTTAGGCTCGGTCGAGGATTGTTTAGTGTCTCTCACCTTTAGATTACTTAATTCTTCCTTTACTTAACCCAAGCACGCTTATCTCTGTTCTCCTTCTCTTGTGTCTCTTTAACGTGGGATACATCTCTTAATTCCTTGTTGTTGTGAACATTTTTGGGGTAACCCGTCTTGCTTTGGTGCAGTTCTATTTAGCCCTCTAAAAATAGTTAATTGGGCTATAAAAAATGTTTATTTTGGCTAACTTGTCTCCGCTTACAAATCCCCTTTCTTATATTTCATTTTGGTATTAGCTATTCCTTTCTTTGCATGCTTTTGATTTTAAACGGTTTTGTTTGTGTTTTTTAAAGGCGGGATAGTGAAGTTTAACGACTGATTTTGGCTATGTTTACCTGCACTTTGGTATGTTGTTTTTTGCTGCGGGTACGGTTTGTGCTGAGTGAAAAGTGTGCGACGCATAAGGATAAGAAATAACAATTCCCAAAAATGGGGATCGCAATGCGCCGCTGACACATAACAACAAGTGATGCTTTTCAGGAGAATCTGCCAATGCAAAGTACCCGCACCTTTAAGTTGAATAAGTTAGCGCCTCTGGCCACCTTAATCTCCACCTTGCTTGCTGCAAACGTGGTACAGGCCCAGGAACAAAGTACCGATGTATCGGCATCAAAAGCGAAGGACATAGAGTCCATTCAGGTCACAGGTTCACGTATTGCACGTGACAGTTACGACACGCCTGCCCCTGTGTCGATGATGACGGAAGAGGAGATTAACGCCTACAGCCCAGGTAGTGTTGCGGAGTTTGTGAATACCATGCCATCGGTAACGGGCAGTACAACCGCATCAACATCGTCAGGCTCTCTAAGTAATGGCGCCTCAGGTATCGCCGCACTTAACCTGCGTGGTCTGGGAGTAGGGCGAACTCTGGTCTTGTTTGATGGCCAGCGTTCCGTAGTTTCCGCATCAACGGGAGAAGTAGATACCAATACCTTCCCACAATCTCTGGTTAAGCGCGTTGAAATTGTGACCGGTGGTGCCTCATCAGCGTACGGCTCTGACGCCGTAAGCGGGGTAGTCAACTTCATCCTGGATAAGCAGTACGTTGGCTTTAAATCTGAACTGCAATTGGGTCAAACCAATTACGGTGATAACGATAAACAAAAGTTAGTACTTACCTATGGTAGCGAGTTTGCAGAAGGCAAAGGTCATGTGTTGTTAAGTGGCGAATATTACAATCTGGAAGGGGTGCACAATAAAGCCCGCGACTGGATGAAAAAAGGCTACTTCGGCATTGTGAACCCTAATTGGAGTTATGGTTCAAGTGAGCCTTATTTCTACGTTGGCAATAACATCGGCCCTGCTTATTACACACCGGGGGGATTGATTACATCTGGCGCTCTGGCGGGTACCTATTTCGGTGAAGGTGGCAGTGTTGGTCAATTAAACTATGGTAACTCCAATGGTACCTGGATGATTGGTGGAGACTGGCAGTACACAGCCTCCGGAGAGGTAGGTAAGAACTCTCTTTCAGCTGACGAGGAACGTAATACTCAGTTTGCCCGTGTGAGCTATATGCTGGGTGATGATACCGAAGTATTTTTGCAGGCTTCGCGCGCCGAATATGAAGGTTTGAGTTATTACATTAATCCAACCACCACGGGCGTCACAATTTATGCCGACAATGCCTATCTGCCAGAAAGTATCAAAACGGCGATGGCGACGCAGGGATTAACCTCGTTCACCATGAACACCAGTAACGGTGATATGCCTGCATCGGGCAGTAACAACAACCGCGAAACCACGCGTTTTGTCATTGGTGCTAACGGCTTCTTCGATTTAGCTGGCCTTGGCTTTAAGTGGGATGGTTATTATCAAAAAGGTAAAACCGACACCGACGAACTGGAAACTCCGACCTATAACATCGCCAGACTGGCCCTTGCCACAGATGCAGTAGAAGATCCTGCTACGGGTGAAATCGTTTGTCGCTCTACCCTGACGGACCCTGATAACGGTTGCGTGCCCTTGAATCGTTTGGGTACCGGTGTCGCCAGTGAAGAGGGACTGGCTTATGTGCTGGGTCAGCCTCATCGTACGCAAACCTTTAAGCAGGATGTTGCCGCCATCAACTTCAGCATCGCGGATATTGAAGGCTGGGCCGGTGACATTGGATTGGCCTTTGGTGCGGAATGGCGCAAAGAACAAATGGATGGTTCAGTCGAAGAACAGTATCAGTCGGGCTGGAAATACGGGAACTACAAGGTCACCGAAGGCGACTACGATGTAGCGGAAGCTTTTACCGAAGTCTCTGTCCCATTACTCGAAACCCTCGATTTTAACGGTGCAGTGCGTTACACCGATTACAGTACTTCGGGTGGCGTCACCACCTGGAAAGCCGGCCTGACCTTTCAGCCGATTGAGGACATCACTCTGCGGGTGACCAAATCCCGCGACATTCGTGCCCCTAACCTGAGTGAGTTATACGCTGCGGGTACGGCCCGCACAAACTCAGTCAACATTGATGGTGTGGCAGTATCTTTTACTCAGAATCTTCAGGGTAACCCAGATGTAAAACCGGAAGAAGCTGACTCCATTGGCCTGGGCCTGATCCTGCGTCCAAGCTTCCTGCCCGGATTCTCGGCCACAGTAGATTACTATGAAGTGGAAATTGATGGCGTGATTGATTACGTTACGGCCGACAGCACCGTTGAGTACTGTAATGAATTCGGTGTGCAACGTTACTGCGACAACATGAACTTCGATGAAGATGGCGTGCTGCAAACCATCGATCTTTACTACGAAAACCTGAACATGAAAACAGCGCGTGGTATCGACTATGACGCCACTTACCGCTTTGCCCTCGATGACCTGCTCAGTGGAATGCCCGGTGACATCACTCTGCGTGTGTTAGCCACGAATTATCTGGAAAACACGACAGATAACGGCGTGACGGCCATCAACGAAGCCGGTTCAAACTTCTACAGTACACCAGACTGGAAATACCGTTTCTCGGTTGCCTACGATGTCAACGACTGGATGTTTAACCTGACCGCCCGTGGAGTAAGCGACGGTACCATCAGTAATGCATACATTGAGTGCAGTAGCGATTGTCCTACCAGCTTCAGTGCACCTAACTACACCATTAACGATAACAGCGTCGCCGGTGCCATGTACCTTGATGCTTATGTGTCGAAGAATTTCAGTTTCGCTCAGGGCAACGCTGAAGTGTTCTTCTCGGTGAAAAACCTGCTGAATCGCGACCCGGCAATGGTGAGTTACCCCTTCTACCAGTACTCAGAACACTTTGCCGCTTATGCGCCGACCAACCGGTCACTGTATGACGTTATGGGCAGTGTTTTCACCCTCGGCCTACGCGTGAATATGTAAGCCATTCTCTCAGTAATTGTAAGGAATTCATTATGTTAATAAAAACCAAAAGGACGCCCCTATGGGGCGCCCTGATCCTTGCCACCAGTTTGCTCAATACCGCCTGTGCGGAAGTCACCTCAGCAAACTCTGATGATGTGAAGAAAGATCTGATTGCAGCCGTCGATGCCCGCGCCAAACAGGCGCAGGTTATGAATGACATGATTTTCAGCTTTGGGGAGCTGGGCTTTCAGGAATCTGAAACCTCTAAATATTTGACCAAATTGCTTGAAGACAATGGCTTTGTAGTGGAGTACGGCATTGCTGGTATTCCTACTGCCTGGATGGCGACCTGGGGGGCGGGTAAACCCGTGATCGCGCTGGGTTCTGATATCGATGGGATCCCGAAAGCGTCCCAAAAACCCGGTGTTGCCTATCACGAGCCAATTGTTGATGGCGCGCCTGGTCATGGTGAAGGCCATAACTCAGGTCAGGTGGTGAATATCATCGCGGCGCTGACGGTGAAAAAATACATGGAAGAGCATGGCATTAAGGGCACCCTAAAGATTTGGCCCGGCGTTGCCGAAGAGCAGTTAGCTACCAAAGCCTACTATGTGCGTGAAGGCTACTTTAAAGATGTCGACGCCGTGCTGTTTTCCCACGTTTGGGATTCCATGGGCGTGATGTGGGGCGGTGGCATGGGCAATGGCATGGTCTCGGTAAAATACAACTTCTTTGGTGAAAGTGCTCACAGTGCGGGCGCGCCCTGGCGTGGCCGCAGTGCCGCCGATGCGGTGGAACTGATGAATATCGGCATGAACTATCGCCGTGAGCACCTGCGTTTATCGCAACGTACTCACTCAGTGATCACCGACGGTGGCGATCAGCCCAACGTGGTGCCGTCAAAAGCCAGTATCTGGTACTTCTTCCGTGAGAAGGATTTTGAGCACATTAAATCCTTATGGGATATCGGCGACAAAATGGCTGAAGGTGCCTCGCTGATGACCAACACCACCTGGGATTCCACCGTATTGGGCAGTGCCTGGCCCTGGCATATGAATAAGCCTATGGCGGTCGATGCTCACAGCAATATGGAACTGGTAGGTATGCCCAGCTGGTCCGAAAAGGATCTGACTCTGGCGAAAAGTCTCCAGCAGGAAATTGGTGCAGAGGTGGTGGGGCTGAATACCGAGATTCGTCCGCTGCAGGAAAAAGCCATGGATCCCAAGCTTAACATGGGCGGTGGCTCCGATGATATTGGCGATATTTCCTGGAATGTGCCGACCATTACTTTGTTCTACCCTGCCAACATTCCCAACCTGCCGGGTCACAACTGGGCGAACGCCGTGTCTATGGCGACACCCATTGCTCATAAAGGCATAGTTGCAGGCGCCAAAGTGCAGGCGCTAAACCTCTACGATCTGCTGACTAATCAACAATTGATGGACGATGCCAAGCATTACTTCAGCGATGTGCAGAACAAAGATACCCAGTATCAGCCGCTGCTGCGCCCGGACGATAAGCCGGCAACGGAACTGAACGTGGAAATCATGGATAGTTATCGCAGCAAGATGAAACCCTATTACTACCAGCCGGATAAGTACGATACCTATCTGGAACAGTTGGGGATCACCTATCCAACCGTGAAAGAGTAACACCGATTCTCCAGTTGCAGTCCCCTGATGATGGTATCAGGTGGGCTGCTTTTTCCGTTTTCAGGAGGTTGATATGTCGAAATTTTTAATCAGGGCTCTGGCGGGGAGTTGCTTTGCCCTGGCGGTGCTGGGAGCCCATGCCGCCAGCATCAGTGATGCCGAGCGAGAGCAAATTAAGCAGCAGCTTATTACATCGGTGCAGGCAAAGGCCAAACTGGCGCAGGTGATGAATGACACCTTGTTCAGCTTTGGAGAGTTAGGATTTCAGGAGGTGGAATCTTCCGCCTACCTGACCAAATTACTCGAAGATAATGGGTTTACCGTGGAGCGGGGCATTGCCGGTATTCCGACCGCCTGGTTCGCCAGTTGGGGTAGCGGTAAACCTGTTATCGCACTGGGCTCCGATCTGGATGGGATCCCAAAAGCATCGCAAAAGCCCGGAGTGGCGTATCACGATCCCATCGTTGAAGGGGCGCCCGGCCATGGCGAAGGCCATAATTCCGGCGAAGTTGTGAATATTATTGCTGCCCTTTCGATGAAACAGTGGATGCAGAAAAACCACATTCAGGGCACCATCAAAATCTGGCCTGGCATTGCCGAAGAGCAGTTAGCCACCAAAGCCTATTATGTAAGGGCCGGCTATTTTAAAGATGTTGATGCGGTGCTGTATTCTCATGTGGGCAACAGCCTGTCGACCTTTTATGGCAATGTTGGCATGTCTGGCCTGGTGTCGGTTAAATATGATTTTTATGGTGAATCGGCCCACAGTGCGGCAGCACCATGGCGCGGTCGCAGCGCTGCCGATGCAGTAGAGCTGATGAACGTAGGGATGAATTATCGTCGTGAACATCTGCGTTTATCCCAGCGGATCCATTCGGTCATTACCGATGGCGGTGATCAGCCCAATGTTGTGCCGCCCAAAGCCAGTATCTGGTACTACTTCCGCGAACTGGATTATCCCCATATTAAGGGCCTTTGGGAGATGGCAGATAAGATGGCCGAAGGTGCGGCGTTGATGACAGACACTCGTTGGGAATCAACCTTACTTGGCAGTGCATGGCCTGGGCATTTTAACCAGCCAATGGCAGAACAGGCATATGCAAATATGCAAAAAGTGGGCATGCCTAGCTGGAGCCAGGACGACCTTACTCTGGCCAAAGCTCTGCAAAAAGAGATAGGTGTGGCGCAAACCGGGCTGGCAACTGAGGTGTCTCCTCTGAGACCCCCTCCGCCAGAAAAATATATGACAGGTGGGCCGTCGGATGATGTGGGGGATATTTCCTGGAATGCACCGACCATCTTTATGATGTATCCAGCCAATATTCCTAATTTACCCGGACATAACTGGTCAAATGCGGTATCTATGGCCACGCCCATTGCTCATAAAGGCATAGTGACAGGGGCAAAAGTTCAGGCACTGAATTTGTTCGATTTAATCACGGATACGGGATTATTGGATAAGGCTAAAGCGTACTTTACCGATGTGCAAACCAAAGAAGTGAAGTATCAGCCGTTGGTGAGGGAGCAGGACTTGCCACAAATTCAACTTAATCAGGAAATTATGCAGCGTTATCGGGAGAAAATGCGTCCCTATTATTATGATGCAAATAAATACGATAGCTATTTGGAACAGCTAGGGATTGATTACCCAACCATTAAAAAGGAATGATTGTAAAAATGTGGCATCCATAATTTCTATGGTGCCACATTTTTTAAATGTGAGATCCTGCGTTGGTAAGATTAGAAATGATTGATTCAGAAAGTAATTTTATTGCTTCGCTGGATTTATTTTTTGGATTAATTAACTGAATGCCTATATTTCCCATTTCTGGCAAATTAGGGTTGTCGGCAATAATATTTAATCCTTGTGGTACCGTGCTTTTTGCCAATACCGTTAAACCTAATCCTTCATCAATGGCGGAACGAATACCGGTTAAATCTGAAATGGTATAAACAATATGCCAATCCTTTTTGGCTTTTTCGAGTGCTTGTAACACACGCTTACGGTAAATGCAGGGCGGTGGTGCAGCAATCAACGGCAATTTCTCGGGTAAGTTGCGGCTAAAACGTGGATTTCCTACCCAGACTAAGGGTTCAGTTTTGATATATCCCGGTTTACTTTCATCCGGAAACTCTTGTAAAGCAAGGATTAAATCGAATTTTTCCATGGTGGGTTCACTGAGGAGATCGCGGCTTAATGCGCAATGCACTTCCAGTGAAATCTCCGGATAATTCTGGCTGAATCGGCCAATGATTCTTGGCATTAAAAAGGTGGAAAATTCGCTGGGTATCCCCAGTTTTATGTAACCACTGATTTGCGGTCGGCCGAATTCAGACATGGCCTGATCATTTAACCTGACCATTTTCATACCGAACTCTAATAATTTACTTCCCGATAAGGTTAAATTTAAGCGGTTTCCATTTCTTTCAAATAATTTGTCGCCGATTGTTTCCTCTAATTTTTTTATTTGTAAACTAATTGCAGGCTGTGTTCTTTTAAGCTTTTCAGCACAAGCGGTGTAACTTCCCGTTTGCGCAATCGTGATAAAAGAGCGCAGAAAATCAATGGATAAATTTCTCATGATACCTCTTCCGCTTGTTACTATTTTAAATTCTTATAACCCTATTTGATTTATTGATTTTATTTATATCCCCCTAAGAATTAGCATGAGGAAAATTCAGAAGCAATAGGAAAACGTATGAATAATTTGAATTGCTTGATTGGGGAAAGTGATTCTCAGGTGGCTGCCATTTTGGCGGCTGAAACTATCCGTCAGGAGCAGCATATTGAGCTTATTGCGTCTGAAAATTACACCAGCAAAGCGGTAATGGAAGCGCAGGGAAGCCAGTTCACTAACAAGTACGCAGAAGGCTACCCAGGCAAACGGTATTACGGTGGATGCGAACATGCAGATGAAATTGAAACCCTTGCGATAGAGCGTCTTAAAGTGTTGTTCGGTGCCGATTATGCCAATGTTCAGCCCCACTCAGGCTCCCAGGCTAATGCCGCGGTGTATATGGCACTGCTGCAACCTGGGGATACCATTTTAGGCTTGAGCCTGGATCACGGTGGTCATTTAACTCATGGTGCAAAGCCCAGTTTTTCCGGCAAGTTATATCATTCGGTGCAGTATGGTTTAGATGTCGACACTGGACTGATTGATTATGCCCAAGTTGAAGCAATGGCAAAGCAGCATCAGCCTAAAATGATAGTGGCTGGCTTTTCTGCCTATTCGCGTGTGGTTGACTGGCAGCGTTTCCGTAAGATTGCCGATAGCGTTGGCGCGTGGCTGCTGGTGGATATGGCCCATGTTGCCGGGCTTATCGCGGCAGGTCTTTACCCAAACCCGATACCATTTGCCGACGTGGTCACAAGCACCACCCATAAAACCTTGCGCGGCCCCCGTGGCGGCGTGATTTTGGCTAAAGCCAATCCTGAACTGGAGAAAAAGCTCAACAGCATGATCTTTCCAGGGACGCAGGGTGGCCCGCTGATGCATGTGATTGCAGCAAAAGCCGTGGCATTTCGTGAAGCCATGTCACCGGCATTTAAGCAGTATCAGCAGCAGGTGATTGATAATGCCCGCGCAATGGCCGATATCCTTATTCAGCGAGGCTATCAGGTTGTCTCTGGTGGCACAGATAACCACATGTTTTTACTGAATTTAGTCGACAAAGGCCTGACGGGGAAAGAGGCCGATATGTGTCTTGGGGCGGCCAATATTACCGTGAATAAAAATACCGTACCGAATGATCCCAATTCCCCTTTTGTGACAGGTGGCATTCGTATCGGTACACCCGCAGTCACCTCCCGGGGGATGGGCGTGAATGAGGTTACTCAGTTAGCCAACTGGATTGCTGACATTCTGGATAAACCTGCTGATATGAGCACCATTGCCAGGGTAAGAAATCAGGTGGTGGAACTCTGTCAGGCCTTTCCGGTTTATGCTTAATAAATTCCTTCTCAACTAAGGTTGATGCCCTCTGTGTCGTTATTGACACAGCCGCCTGATTAGGCGGCTTTTTTACTTCTGCTTTGTGCCTGAAATGGCTGACAAGTGCGGTGCATTTGCCTTGGGGCGTGCACGCTATTGCAGCAACTGTCTCAGCCTACAGTCACCTTCTCATGCGCAATTTGCACTCTATCTCAGCTATTAAGGCATTGATGGCGAAATAGGCAGCATTGATACTTACTGGCCTGCTCTTTGCGTAGCTATCTAAAAGCCCGAGCTGTTGGATAGAGAATGCATAAGAATAACATCCTGCTTACCCTGATTGCCTTTATGACCTATATGGTGATGTCTGGCTTGCTGACCCAGATTGGGGTGATTCTGAATGACCTGGCGGCGCAGATGGGGTTGCCTCCCGCACAGGCGGTGAGTGTGTTTTCCTGGCTGACAGGTGGCGCGCTGACAGGTACCTTTAGTTCGCTTTTTATATACTCGCACTTTGCCGTTCCCAGGGTAATGCAGCTGACCTATGGCCTGTTTTTACTGGTATTGATGTGGCTACTGGCATTAACCGAATTGTCTTCAAGCAGCTTAATGGCGGGCCTGTTCCTGCTGGGCTTATGCTGTGGCATCGGGCTGGCAGGCGGTGCGGTGATCATCTCCAATATTTACCAGGAGAATCAGCGAGCGGCGGCGTTTTTATCCACTGACTGTGCCTTCAGCGCAGCAGGTTTTATTTTCCCTTCTCTGGCAATTGTGTTGCTGGGGGCTGGTATTCACTGGCAGTGGAGTTATGCCGCCGTTGGTGTGGTGGCCTTGCTGATTTTTGTATGTCTACTGTTGGTAAGCTTTGAACCAGTTGCTGTAAGCAGCAAAATGGCAGGTTCATCTGCTAGCCCGCTTAAGCAGATCATGACCTTACCTGTCATTTTGATGGGGATTGGGGTGTGCGGGCATTTAATCGCGCAAACCACATTTTTGACCTGGGCACCGAATTATCTGCAGCAGAGTTTTGGCTTAACGGCCCAGCAGGCGGGCGCTGTGGTAGGCAATTACTGGGGGCTGTCGATCTTCGGCCTGATAAGTGCAGCGCTTTTAGTGAATAAAATCCCGGCCAGAACCATGCTGATGGTGGTGGCGGTGATTGCCATTGGGATTACCGGCTTTTTTAATCTGACCCGGGATGCCAATAGCTTCCTGCTGATGAGTTTTGCCTTTGGTTTTCTCACCACCTGTATCTATAAAATCGCCATGGCGGTGGGCTCGATGCAGGTCGCACAGGCACCGCCAGTGCTGATCACCTTCCTGCTCTTTAGCGGCAATATTGGCAGCACCTGCGCGCCTGCCTTATCTGGCTGGGTAGTCGCACACTGGGGCGTAGCCGCATCCATGCAGATGAGCTGGCTGGCGTATGTCATGGTTGGGGTAATGTTTGCAGTTGTGCTGGGGATGGAGCAGAGACGTAACGTCAGAGTCAACGCAGGGCTGTTGCTATCAACAGCCCCTAACAATGAAGCGAATTAAGGCCTAGGCATTCGCCACTAGTTTTGCGGCGGCGGCTTTGTGTCTGGCGATCAGGGCGGCAATATCCAGACCCTCAATCTGACCTTGTTTGACTCGCCAGTTGCCGCCCACCATCACATATTCCGCCTGTTCGGCACCGCATAACAGCAGCGCTGAAATAGGATCGTGGCTGCCGGAAAAACGCAGGGCATCGAGTTTAAACATGGCTAAATCAGCCTGCTTACCCACGGCGATTTCGCCTATGTCAGTGCGGCCCAGTAACCTTGCCGAGCCTTTGGTGGCCCAGCCTAATACCCGCTCTGGCGTAATGCGCTCGGCATCGTATTTTAATCGCTGTAAGTACAAGGCCTGACGCGCTTCGTACATCAGGTTGGAGGCGTCATTTGAGGCCGAGCCATCCACGCCAAGGCCCACCGGCGCGCCAGTGGCTTCCAAATCCAGGGTAGGGCACATGCCAGAGGCCAGGCGCATATTTGACACCGGGCAGTGACAAATGCCGGTGCCCGCAGCCCCTAAGCGGCGGATTTCATCCGGATTAAAGTGAATGCCGTGGGCCAGCCAGGTACGATCGCTTAGCCAGCCGACGCTTTCCAGATAATCCACGGTGCGCATGCCGAACATTTGCAGGCAAAAGGCTTCTTCATCCAGAGTTTCTGCTAAGTGAGTGTGCAGACGTACATCTAACTCTTCAGCCAGTCTGGCACTGTCGGCCATGATTTCACGGGTCACCGAAAACGGCGAACAGGGCGCCAGGGCAATCTGAATCTGCGCGCCGTCGCCGCGCTGATGATACTGTTTAATCAGGCGCTCTGAGTCCTTCAGGATCACTTCACCGGTTTGCACCGTATGCCGTGGTGGTAAACCGCCTTCATCTTCGCCCAGGCTCATGGATCCGCGGGTAAGCATGGCGCGCATACCCAGTTGCTTCACCACCTCCACCTGCACATCAATGGCATTGTCCATACCCGTTGGGAACAGATAGTGATGATCGGCAGCCGTGGTGCAGCCAGATAGCAGCAGCTCTGCCATCGCTACCTGAGTGGCCAGTGCCAGTGCGTCCGGGGTTAATTTCGCCCAGACCGGATACAGGGTTTTTAACCAGGGGAACAAGGGAACATTCACCACAGGTGCCCAGGCCCGGGTCAGGGTTTGATAAAAGTGATGGTGGGTGTTAATCAGCCCGGGAATAACGACTAAATCACTGGCATCGAAGACTTCATTTACGGGGGTAACAGGCTGCTGATTGGCCGCGACCAGTTCGACAATGGTATTGCCAGCAATGACTATGCCGCCAGAGGCATCCTGATCATTTGCAGTAAAGCAGGCTTGCGGGGTTTTGATCCAAAGGGTACGGGATGATGCAACAGACATAAGTGGCTCCTTGAGTGTGAATTCAATGTGCCAGCTCAGTTATGGCCTGTCTGCTGATCCAGGCGCATTCGAATGAATACCCGAGCAGATTACCTGAATTCATCCGGATTGCAAATGGCCAAATACCGGCTGTACGGCATTTGGCCCATTGTCTGTATTAAGCTTTAGGCCGAGCGACTATGCTGTTGCTGGCCGTCGTTAGATGCATCTAACAGGCGTTCAAAGTCTGCCGCAGGCAGAGGGCGACTGAAAAAGAAGCCCTGATATCTGTGCCCGCCAAGCTGGCGAATAAAGGCCAGTTGTTCCTGAGACTCGATGCCTTCGGCTAACACCGAATATCCTAAAAATTTACCCATGGCGATGATGCTGGATACGATTCCTTCATCCTGTTTGTCGTGCGGCACATTGGCCACAAAACTACGGTCAATTTTTAGAATATCCAAAGGAAAACTTTTTAGATAAGCCAGCGATGAATAGCCGGTGCCAAAGTCATCCAGGGCAATGGTAACACCTGCCTGACGCAGTTGATTGAGCCCATTAATGACATTATCTTTGGCTTCCATTAACAGACTTTCTGTGAGTTCTAACTCCAGATTTTTTGCCGGCAGTTGAAGACGTTCTAACGTCGCTAAAATTTTTTCACTCCAGTGAGATTGTTGTAATTGCAGTGCTGACAGGTTCACCGCGACCACGAAATCTGGGTGGCCTTTAGCAATCCAGGTTTTGGCGTACTGCATGCTTTGCTCAAGGACCCACTGGCCAATTGGCAAAATCAAACCGCTGGATTCGGCAACAGGAATAAATTCCGCAGGTGATACCATGCCTCGGGTGGGATGTTGCCAACGCACCAATGCTTCAGCGCCGCTGATTGCTCCAGTATTGACATCAACTTGCGGTTGGAAATAGACCTCCAGCTCATTCTTTTCAAGTGCATCATGTAGCTGATTTTCAATGCTCAGTTGTGACTGCGCTTTGCTGGTTAAATCTTCACTGTAAAACTGATAGCTCCCCGGGCTGATATGCTTGGCTTTGTGTAAGGCTGCGTCTGCATCATGCAGCAAAATTTCGGCTGTCTGGCCGTGAGTGGGATACCAGCTTATGCCGGCTGAGGCCCCCAGATGCAATACTTCATTATTGGTCAGCATTAGCGGCGCGTGCAGTACCTGGATAAGCTGTGCTGCCAGTTTGGCTGCATCTTTTGCATGATGTGGTGTGTTTAGACTTACTGCAAACGTGTCTCCGCCCAATCTGGCTAATACTGAATCGGTGGGAATATTTTTTTGTAAGCGAGCAGCTACGCGGATGAGGACTTCATCGCCCATTCTATGGCCATAGCTGTCGTTGATCATTTTGAAGCGATCCAGGGCTATCAAAATCAGCGCTCGTTGTTGCTGAGGTGCCTGATTAAATTTTGCATTCAGCTCGGCCAGTAAAAATTTACGATTGGCCATGCCGGTAAGCTGATCATGACTTAAAAGAAACTGACGCTGGCTTTCCGAATTGAAAAAGCGACTGGTCCAGTGTTGGATCTGACGTTGCCATCTGCGCATGGCAAAGAACAATAAGGTTGCCGTTAGCAGCACAAATAAACCGCTTTTCAGACTTTCAATATGTAGCCACCAGGATTCGTCAAGTTCGTCGAAAACCAAGTAATCGGATACAAAAACCCACAGCAATGAGCAGACTGTGTAGAACAAGGCTGCGATTGCGGGGGCAAAGCGATTGACGGCAGCCAATCGTCTTCTGGAGTGGAAAGTGTGCATGAATCTTTTTATTACTACCTGATACCTGTTTAGTTAGAAGGCTAAGTAGATATTTGGTTCTGCCAATAAAATGGAAATTTCGTCAGTTCATCGTAAATATGGGGAAGGTCTTTTCTCTTTGGTAGAAAACTTACCTGGGTGAACGGCAACTTATCTTGAGGGGATGATGGTAGATTATTTAGACAACCCAATGTCTGGCGAACCGCTTAGTCAGCGGTCCGCAACAGTTGGGCAAATTCGTGGGCGGGCAGGGGCTTACTGAACAAATAACCCTGATAGCGATTACCGCCCTGGTCTTTGATAAAACGCAGTTGTTCCTGAGTTTCAATGCCTTCCGCTAATACCGAAAATCCCAGGAAACGTCCCATTGCCACTATGGTTGAGACAATCCCTTCGTCTTTTGGATCGTTAGGCACATTGGCCACAAAGCTACGGTCGATTTTTAGAATATCTATGGGGAAGGTTTTTAAATAGGCCAGCGAAGAATATCCCGTACCAAAGTCATCCAATGCCAGCGTAATCCCCATGGCTTTGAGTTGCTGTAGCTGTTCCAGCAGTGCCCTGTCTGCTTCCATCAGCAAACTTTCAGTGAGTTCAAGTTCAAGGTGCTCGGCAGGAAACTCAAATTCTGCCAGTGCATCTGCCACTTCCGCCACCAATGAAGGCTGCTGTAACTGTTTGGCGGAAAGGTTCACTGCCAGTGTAATGGGCGGCAGACCTGCATTCAGCCAGCGCTTCCCCAGTTTCAGGGTTTGACGTAACACCCAGCGCCCGATGGGGAGTATTTGTCCTGTAGACTCGGCAATGGGGATAAAGCGGTCGGGAGCAATCATACCTAACAAGGGATCTTCCCAACGCAACAGAGCCTCTGCACCAACAATCTTACCCGTTTGAATATCGACCTGTGGTTGAAAGAACACCCGTAACTCGTCGTTTTCCAGCGCCTTATGCAGGTTACTTTCCAAATTTAAACGTTCACGCGCCTGTTCTGTCAGGGCTTGCGAAAAGAAGCGGTAACTGCCACGGCCTTCCTGTTTCGCCAGATATAAAGCCGCATCGGCGTTTTGCAGCAAGGCATCGGCGTCGGCACCATGATCCGGAAACAGGCTGATGCCGATACTGGCGCTGGCATGAATATTTTCGCCATTGGAAAGGCTCCACGGGCCGCGAATGAGTGCCAGCAGGCGGTTGGCAAGTCGGGCGGCATCTTCGGCTTTGGCAGTATGGTCCATCACCACCGCAAAGGTATCACCACCGAGTCGGGCTAACATTTGTTCTTTGGGGAAATAACGCAGTAACCTTTGTCCCACCAGTTTTAACAGTTCGTCGCCAATGGTGTGACCAAAACTGTCATTAACGTCTTTGAAACGGTCCAAAGCCAGTAATATCAGGGCTTGTGGTTGCTGCGGAAAACGACGTATCTGCTCCTGTAAATACTGCAGCATATGGGGGCGATTCGCGAGTTCGGTCAGGTGATCGTGGGTGGCAAGAAATTCTAACTGACTCTCTGAATGTTTGAGTTTGCTGATGTCGGCAAACACACCGACATAATTGCAAATTTCGCCGTGCTTATCTCTTACCTCAGTAATACTCAGCAACTCCGGATAAACCTGGCCATCTTTACGCCGGTTCCAGATTTCGCCCTGCCAGTAGCCATCGAGTTTCAGGCTGTTGTCCATTTCTACGTAAAACTGGCGGCTGTGGTGACCGGATTGCAAAATATTAGGTGACTCACCCAGTACTTCGCTTTCTGAGAAGCCTGTGACCTCTTCAAATGCACGGTTGATCATCACTATTCTGCGTCTGGCGTCGGTCACCATGACGCCCTCGCGAGTGGTATCAAAGGCGACATTGGCCAGTTGCAGATGCTGTTCAGCCTGACGCATGGGGCTGATATCGGTACAGGAACCTGACACATATTCAGGTCGATCTTGTTCATCGCGCTGAATGACGTAGCGAACCAGCAACGGAATGTAGTGGCCGAGCTTATGACGCAGTCTGATTTCGACAGAGACCTGATGTACCTCCTGCCAGTTACTTTCCATTAGCTGTTCGGCATGTTGCAGATCCTCCGGATGGGCGAGTTTGCGCCAAAGCATAGGGCCGGATGGCAGTTCGTCACGCTGATAGCCAAGCATGTCCCACCATCGGTCGGAGTAAAACATGTTGCCGGAGCGTAAATCCCACTCCCACCAACCGTCATTAGTACCGTTGAGTACGCGTTTGAAGCGTTGTTTATTGCGTATTAGCAGGGTGGATTGGTTATCTATGCGATTGCGCCAGCGCGCCAGAATACGCCAAAGTACCAGGCTGGTGATCAGTACATAGAACAGGCCTTTAAAGGTGTCGAAGCGTTCATGCTCGCTAAATTCGGGATAGTGCAATGCCCATCTATCCGTGGTGAGTATCCAAAGGACAGAAAATAGCGCATACAAACAGGTCAATCCTGCCGGGGTGGCGATCATATTGAAGAGCTTTGATAACGGCGAGCGGGAAAGATTGTCCGTTGATTCCTGGGCGCTATTCGTCATTAAGGATTCCTGTCCGGTTACTGCTTAATTATCGCGATAATACGATAACAGTCTGGGCCTAATGTTGACGAAAATCAAAATTAAAATTGCTCTGTACTCCTTAATTTTATTGGCTTTGTTAACTATCCTCTGTTTGAAAATGGATAATTTTGATCAGCATCATGGCAGTCCAAAGCGGCGCAATCTATCCTCAAAGCATGCTTAATTCAGGTGCAGCAATATAGGATGTAACAATGCAAGTAAAAGACATCATGACCAGTGAACTCTTTACCCTGACGCCTCAGGCAACCCTGCAAGACGCTCACAGTTTAAGTCGGGAACATGGGATCCGGCATATTCCGGTGGTGGATTTATTAACCGGTAAGTTTATCGCGGTGGTGACCCAAAAAGCCCTGGTATCGAAAGTGATGAGTCTGGCCACACGTTTTCCTCAAAGCCAGTTGGCGGAGCAGGAGAAGTCGATTCCTATTAGTGAGGTCTACGTACTGGACTGTGACACGGTACAGGCCGACCAGCCTTTACTGGAAATTGCAGAGTATTTTCTCAATTATAAACATGGCTGCTTACCCGTCGTAGATGACGACAATAAGCTGGTAGGAATAGTCACTTCTTCAGATTTCGTCAAACTCGCTATCAGTCTGTTGAAACAGCGCTAATTTTCTGTCTTTGTCATGTATAAGGCTGTAGATACATCTGCAGCCCCTGCCTAAATTTTAATCTTGTTAACCTCGCTAGCTTACAAAGGTTAATTTAAGTAACCGTTTTCTTTTATATTAATTATTTTAAATTCAATGATTTAATTTTTATTGGTTAAATATTGTGAAGTTTTTATGGTAAACGTTTACCTTGATATGTTATAAAGTTGTTATTCGAGGCCGAGTACCCTACCTACATGCTGTTTCAGCAACACATCCGGTCTGAATATCAGGACATCAACACAACACGCTTACCTAAAGGGGTAAATAATGAAAACACAGTTCAAACTGAGTCTGACTGCGTTCGCTATTGCTCAGTGTTTGCAACTGTCTGTTGCAAATGCACAGGAAACAGACACCGCTGCTGACAATCAAACTGCCGATGTTTCAACAGAAGTCATCGAAGTACGTGGTTTTGGGAGTACCTTAACTCGCTCGCTTCAGCACAAGAAGTTGGCAGACAGCACGGTAGAAATCATTTCTACGGACGATTTGGGTCAGTTACCTGACGTTACCATTACCGATGCTTTAGCACGTTTGCCGGGCATTGCTGCCGACCGCGATCGTGGTAACGCCAGCCAGATCTCTATTCGCGGAATGGGCCCGCGCCTGAACCTGGCGACCATGAATGGTCGCGAGATTGTGAGTGGTGAACCAAGCCGCAGTGTGCGCTACGAGCAATTTCCTGCCGAGTTAATCAGCTCAGTTGAAGTGTTTAAAAGCCCGCTGGCCAGCAATATCGAAGGCGGTATTTCTGGTTTAGTCGATATGCAGTTTGTAAAGCCTCTGGATAAAGATAAGCCTACCTTGAACCTCAGTGGTCATGTGATGGATTATCCACTTGCAGATGACATTCCCACTGCGGATAGCAAAGGCTATCGTGCTAACTTCAGCTATGTAAATCCTGTATCAGATACCTTTGGCTTTGCGTTTGGTTTGGCTTATCAGGATCAACCATCGATTCAAAAAGATGTGACCTCCTGGGAATACAACAATGTTGCTGCTGAACAGGGCGATGTTGACGGTAACGGTATTACCGAAGCAGCTCCCTGGGGCGCGCAAACCGCGACCAAGGGGGGGACCAATGAACGTATTGGTGCCATGACAGTGTTGCAGTGGATGCCAACCGATCGCTTAGAGCTGACCTATGACGTGTTCTACTCTAAGTTCGATATTGAAGAACGTGAAGACCAAATGTGGTTTGACGGCTGGGGTAACTGGGGCGGTCTGAATAACTGGAACGTTGCCAATGCCAGCAATGCTCCTACCATCATCACTAAAGACGATGGAACAGAGCAAATCGTTGCCGGCGGTATGTTGTGGGGCGGTAGCCACACAGCCAATAACTCTACCTGGTTCCAAACTAATGAACTGATAAGTACAGGCCTTAACGCTGAGTGGCTAGGTGATGTCTGGAAAGTGGTTGCTGATTTAGGTTACTCAGAAGCGTCTATTACATCGCGTTGGGTCAATATCCAGTCCTGGTACTGGGATGCTGATGCAGACGCCAATGGTATGGATTACAGCTGGGATACCAGAGGTGATCGTCTGTCGATTGGTACCGGTTATGACATTAGCGATTTGTCTGACTATGGCCTGAATTACATGCAGGTCGACAATGACCGTGATCTTAAAGACGAGATGGTGACGGCCAAGCTGGATTTCTCGCGTCCGGTAGAGTGGGGCATTATTGATACCCTGAGCTTCGGTGGTCGTTGGACAGATCGTGAGAAAGATAATGATGTGGTGAGCTGGAATCAATCTGTCGTTGATTCCAGTGCGGATGTAGATGCATTCACTTATGAATTGGGCAGTGGCTATGATGTCCCCGCCATGTACAGCATTCGCAACTGGTCTGCCGTGGCTGAAAACGCCTTTGGCGGCATCGATAATCGTAATCAACACGATAAAACCACTGCCGATGTACTGAACAGCTGGAATGTGCAGGAAACCAATACCGCACTGTACTTTATGTTCAATCTGAGTGGTGAAGTTGCGGGTATTTCTTATACGGGTAATGCGGGTGTACGCTATGTGCGTACCGAGTCTACTTCTGCTGGTTATCAGCAGGAAGATGGTGGCACCTTATCGCCAGTGTCTATCGATCATGACTATGATGAAATTCTGCCATCGCTAAACCTGCGCTTTAACGTCACTGAAGATTCTCAGGTACGTGTTGGCTTGTCACGCGCTATGTCTCGTCCACCATTGATCGAGATGCGCACAGGTCTGCAGTTGAATACCACGTCAACCGTGAAAACGGCGTCGGGTGGTAACCCTCAGTTAGATCCGTTTGTGGCGGATCAGTTGGATCTGGGTTACGAGTACTTCTTCGCGGAAGATGCGGCATTCACTGTGTCATTGTTCTTCAAAGATCTGAAGAGCCACGTAGGTTCATCGACGGAAACCTTGAATATAAATGGCGAGAATTACCAGTTTACCGGTCCGGTAAATGGTGATGGTGGTCAAATTCGTGGCTTCGAGGTGATGTATCAGCAAGCCTTTAATATGTTGCCTGAGCCTTTTGATGGTTTAGGTGTGTATGCGAACTACAGCTACACCGACAGCAACGTGAAAGAGTTTGAACCGGAAGAAAATCCATTGTCACTCGGTGGCCTGTCCAAAGATGTCGGTAGCCTGACGTTGTGGTACTACAAGGCTGGTGTGGATGCCAAAGTGTCTTATAACTACCGTAGCGCTTACACCAGTGTGAACAGTTGGGATCCCGGCTCAATTTACACTATTGACGATGAAGCGACGGTAGATGCCAGCATCTCTTATGAAGTCACTGACAACTTTAAAGTGATGTTGCAGGCACAAAACCTGACCAACGAAGCGTCGCAATCCTATTTTGATAACGATACCAGCCGTCCTCGTCAGTATGCCGAGTGGGGCCGTCGTTACCTGTTAGGGTTCCAGTACTCAATGTAATTTCCGTACTCAGTCACCTGCGGGTGGCAGCAAATACTCCGGCCAGCTTTCTGGCCGGAATTTTGTCGTTTTTTCTATGCCAATTTCCGGCCGCTCTGGCCCCGGCAAGTTTTCTAAAGAGGACAGTGTTTCGTGCATCACACCACTAAAATTTCCGCCGCCCTGTTATGCGTACTGGGGTTGAGCGCCTGTCAGCAAGACACTTTATCCGAGGCTTCTGCACAACAGGGCACCGCATTGAGCGCCGAGGCGCAGCAGCCAGCCGCGCAAACGGTAGCGTTTAACCAGGGTTGGCAATTTAAAAAATCTACCCAGGATGTTGGCCCAGATGCTATCGACGATGGCTGGCAAACAGTAAGTCTGCCCCACACGCCGCGTTTAGAGCCCGAAGTGGTTAACGATCAGTGGCAGGGCATCGCCTGGTATGAAAAAGTCTTTGATGTGCCTGCAGAGTGGTTAGATAAAGCCGTGCTTATCCGCTTTGAAGCGGCGATGAATGTGGCCGATGTGTGGGTGAATGGCAAGAAAGTCGGTCAGCACACGGGCGGTTACCTGCCGTTTACCCTGGACTTAAGTCCGTATTTGCAGGCGGGTAATAATACCATCCGCGTACGTTTAGATAACCGTGATAATGAAATTACTGGCCCTAAACCACTGCATTTACTCGATTTTAATACTTACGGTGGTCTGTACCGTGAGGTGAATCTGCTGGTCAAAGACAAACTGATGATCACAGATGAAATGCTGGCCAACGACGTCGCGGGTGGCGGAGTGTTTGTCACCTTCCCAACTGTCAGCGAAGCCAAATCTGACGTGGCGGTAAAAACCCAGCTACAAAACCGTTACGACCAAGCCAAAACCGTACGCATAGAGCAGCAGTTGCTGGATGGAAAAGCGGTCGTTGCCCATACCTTGCAGAAGGTTGAACTGGCGGCGGGAACATCCGCTTATGTCAATCAGCAGCTGTCGGTAGAACAGGCCAAACTCTGGAGCCCTAAGGCACCGAATTTATATACCCTGCAAACGCAGGTGTTTGACGGTGAACGTTTAGTCGAAACCCAAAGCCGTAACATAGGTATTCGTGAGTTTCGCTTTAACGACAAGCATGAACTGCTGATCAACGGGCAGCCGACCTTTTTACGCGGCGTAAACCGTCATCAGGAATACCCGAATGTGGGCTATGCCACGTCTGCCGAAGCAGATTATCGCGATGCAGTGAAGATTAAGGCGGCCGGTTTTGATTATGTGCGTTTGTCGCACTACCCCCATTCGAAAGCCTTTATGCAGGCCGCCGATGAGCTTGGGCTGGTATTGCTGGATGCCGTTTTGGGCTGGCAGTATTACAACCCGAATCCGGCCTTTGAACAGCATATTGTGGATAGCTGTGCCGATTTAATTCGTCGCGACCGTAACCACGCCAGCGTACTGGCCTGGGAATGTTCCCTGAACGAATCGGACATGCCGGATGCCTTTATTGCCCGTCTGGATAAGACAGTCCACGATGAATTCCCCGGCGCATACTCGGCTGGCTGGGAATATGGCTACGATATTTATGTGCAGGCGCGCCAGCACCGTTTGCAGCATTACGAAACGCCCAACCGCCCTTACATAGTCTCTGAGTACGGTGACTGGGAATACTATGCCCAGAATGCCGGTTTGAATCAGGACAGCTGGGGCGATCTGAAAGACGACGAGCGTACCAGTCGTCAGCTGTTAAATAGTGGTGAAAAGCGTTTGCTGCAACAGGCCATGAACCTGCAGGAAGCCCATGACGACAACCATACCGTGCCTGCCTTTGCCGATGGTTACTGGGTGATGTTTGATTATAACCGTGGCTATGCCGATGACATTGAAGCCTCGGGCATCATGAGTCTGTATCGCCAGCCCAAATACAGCTACTACTTTTTTGCCAGCCAGCGCGACGCCAGCGAGCAAACCGATGCCTTCCCCAGTGGGCCTATGGTGCATATCGCCAGCGAATGGACAGCGGATTCAAGCACCGACCTGCGCGTGTTCAGCAATGCTGATGAGGTCGCCCTGTATTTAAATGGGGAACTAATCAGCAAAAAAGCCGCCAGCCGGGATAAATATTCTCAGCATCTGGCGCATCCGCCGTATCATTTTGCCCTGGATACATTTACCCCTGGCACGTTGCGCGCCGACGCCATCATCGCTGGCAAGGTTGTGGCCAGCCATAGCGTGACCACTCCGGGTAATGCCGCCACCGTTAAATTGTCACTGGATACCAGTGGTAAAGCCCCTGCAACCGGGGTTAATGATGTGGTGTTTGTGTATGCGGATTTGGTGGATGCCAATGGCAATAACGTACCGGCCAATAACGTTGCCCTTAAGGTGAGCCTGACAGGTGATATCGAACTGATGAATCAGGATCAGGTGACCACCTCACAAGGTAAGGGCGCGTTGTTAATTCGTATCGGCGACAGTCTGGCGGGTGCCAGCGTCACGGTTGCTGGCGAAGGACTGACGCCTGTCAGCCTGAGCCTGGCGCAATAATCTAAGTGAAGCAGGAGTAAGGTTTCGTGAATATTCTGGTTACCGGCGGCGCCGGTTACATTGGCACCCATACTTGTGTGGCACTGCTGCAGGCAGGCCATCAGGTGGTAGTGTTGGATAACTTCAGCAACAGCCATCCCGAGGCTCTGGCGCGGGTAGAGCAGATTTGCCAGCAGCGCATCCCTGTGTATCAGGGCGATGTGGGCGATGCCGACCTGCTGGAGCAGATATTCACAGCGCATGCTTTTGATGGGGTGATTCACTTTGCCGGTGCTAAGGCAGTCGGTGAGTCGGTTGAAAAGCCCCTGTATTACTACCGTAACAACGTTACTGCCAGCCAAACGTTGTTTGAAGCCATGCAGCGTTTTGGCGTAAACACCATAGTATTTAGCTCTTCGGCCACTGTGTATGGCGACCCGCATGCTGTACCGATTTTGGAAGACTTTCCTACCGGCCCCACCAATCCTTACGGCCGTAGCAAGCTGATGGTGGAAGAGATTATGCAGGATCATGCCAGGGCAGATCAGACCTTCAACGGTATTATTCTGCGCTATTTTAACCCGGTTGGCGCCCATGAAAGCGGCCTGATTGGCGAAGATCCCAATGGCATTCCCAATAATCTGATGCCCTTTATTGCCCAAGTCGCAGTGGGTAAACGCGCGCAGTTAGCGGTATTTGGCGATGATTACCCGACCAAAGACGGCACGGGCGTGAGAGACTATATCCATGTCTGCGATTTGGCCGAAGGTCACGTTAAAGCCATCGAACGTTTGCATGGTCAGGCTGGTTGTCATGTTTTTAATTTGGGCACGGGAAGCGGTGTATCAGTGTTAGAAATGGTGGCGGCATATGCCGATGCCAGTCAGCGCCCGGTGCCTTATGCCATTGCCCCGCGCCGCGCCGGTGATGTGGCCCAGTGTTATGCCGATGCCAGTAAAGCGCAGCAATTATTAGGCTGGCAGGCCAAACGCGATCTGCGTGATATGGTCGCCGATAGCTGGCACTGGCAGTCGGGCAATCCTGACGGTTACCGTTCTTCTTCTGATTCTGAATAATTGAGGTTTTTTTCATGTCCGAGTTCGACAGTACTGAACATCCCCATCGTCGCTATAACCCGTTAACCGGTGACTGGGTGCTGGTCTCGCCTCATCGCGCCAAACGTCCCTGGCAGGGCCAGGTGGAAGAGGCCGCCAAGGACGATACCCCAGGTTATGATCCTAAGTGTTTCCTGTGTCCGACTAACACCCGTATTACCGGGGATGTGAACCCGGATTACCATTCGCCATTTGTGTTTACCAACGACTTTGCCGCCTTGCATCAGCAAACGCCGGCAGCTTCGCGCGACGATGACGGCTTGTTTGTATTGTCGTCGGTGGAAGGTACCAGCCGCGTGATTTGCTATTCGCCGGATCACAGCCTGACCATGCCTGAGCTGAGTCAGACCGAGATCCAGGCCATCATTCAAACCTGGATTGCGCAGTATCAGGACCTGTCACAAACCTATCAGTGGGTGCAGGTATTTGAGAATAAAGGCGCCATTAACGGTTGTTCTAACCCCCATCCACACGGTCAGATATGGGCCAGCTCGTCTGTGCCGACTTTACCTGCCCGTGCCGATCAGCTGCAGGCGGAATATCTGGCCAAGCATGGCAAGAACCTGCTGTTGACGTATGCCCAGCGCGAAATGGCCGATGGTGAGCGCACTGTGGTAGAAAATGCCGACTGGATTGTAGTGGTGCCTTACTGGGCGTCATGGCCGTTTGAAACTCTGGTACTGCCGAAATTTGCCGTGACCCGCATGGAAGAACTGAATGAGGCGCAGCAGGCCACCCTGGCTGACATCATGCAGCAAATTACCATTCGTTACGACAACCTGTTCCAGTGTGCATTTCCTTATTCTATGGGCTGGCATAATGCGCCTTACTCGGCTGAATACGCCGATAGCGCAGCCCGTCAGCACTGGCAATTACACTGTCATTTTTATCCGCCGTTGCTGCGTAGCGCCACCATCAAAAAATTCATGGTGGGTTATGAAATGATGGCCGAAGCCCAGCGCGATATGACGCCAGAACAGGCCGCCGCCCGTTTACGTGAACAGGCACCAGTACATTATAAATCTGCTAACAAGACTAACTAAGGGTGACTCATGAGCCTTACCGTTGAACAATTAAAACAGGCTTTTGCACAGCAATTTGATGCTGCGGCCGATTATCATTTCCGTGCGCCGGGCCGGGTTAACCTGATTGGTGAACACACAGACTATAACGATGGCTTTGTATTGCCTTGTGCCATCGACTTTGAAACCCATGTGGTTGCGCGTTTAAACGGCAGCGAGCAGATCAAGGTGCTGGCAGCCGACTATGACGGCCAGACCGACAGCATTGACCTTAGCGCCGAGATTGCCCATCACTCTGAATATCAGTGGGCCGACTATGTGCGCGGCGTGGCCAAGAGCCTGCAATCCCGCGGCGTAAAGCTGGTGGGCTGTGATTTAGCCATTAGCGGTAACGTGCCACAGGGCGCTGGCTTAAGCTCATCGGCTGCCTTAGAAGTGGCGCTGGGACTGGCTTTTTCGACCTTAAGTGGACATCTGTTAAGCAAATCCGAAATTGCCTTAAACGGACAGCAGGCGGAAAACCAGTTTGTTGGCTGTAACAGCGGCATTATGGACCAGCTGATTTCCGCCGAAGGACAGGCCGGCAATGCCTTGCTGATTGATTGTCGTTCTCTGGCCTGTCAGCCGGTGGCCATGCCGGAGTCGTTGTCTGTGGTGATCATCAACTCCAACGTTAAACGCGGTCTGGTGGACAGCGAATACAACACCCGTCGCGCCCAGTGTGAAGCCGGTGCTGAACAGTATCAGGTAAAGGCCCTGCGTGACCTGTGTGAAGGGGATATTGCCGATGTTAGCAGCCGTTTGGATGAAGTCACGGCGAAACGCGTGCGTCACGTAGTGACCGAAAATGCCCGCACCGAAGCCGCAGCAGTGGCGCTGGAGCAGGGCGATATCGCCACCCTGAGCAGCCTGATGGCCGCGTCACACGTGTCGATGCGTGATGATTTTGAAATTACCGTACCCGCCATCGATTTTCTGGTGGAACTGGTCGGCGGCATCATTGGTAACAGTGGTGGTGTGCGCATGACTGGCGGTGGATTCGGTGGCTGTGTGGTGGCGCTGGTACCCCATGCCAAGGTCGATGCGGTGAAAGCTGCCATTGCCGAACAATACCCAGTGAAAACCGGCCTGGTGGCCGATGTGTTTGTATGCCAGCCGTCGGCGGGCGCAGAAGTTGTGGCCAAGCCATAACGCCATCTAAAGAGGATAGAAGATGTTATTAGCCCCGTTAGATTTAGGCGTACTCGCCGTTTACGTGGTTGCCCTGCTGGGTATCGCCTGGTGGGTATCACGTGAAAAAGACGGTCACGATAAAAATACCAACGATTACTTTTTGGCCGGTAACAGCCTGCCCTGGTGGGCTATCGGTGCCTCGTTAGTGGCCTCGAACATTTCCGCTGAGCAGATTATCGGTATGTCCGGCTCTGGCTATGCCATAGGTTTGGCCATTGCCTCGTATGAGTGGATGGCCGCTATCACCCTGATTATCGTCGGTGCCTGGTTCCTGCCGGTATTCCTGAAGCGCAAAATCTACACCATGCCGCAGTTTTTACAGCAGCGTTACGATAACCGTGTGCGTCTGACCATGGCGCTGTTCTGGCTGGCCGTTTATGTATTCGTTAACCTGACGGCGGTATTGTGGCTGGGGGCGCTGGCTATCAATACCCTAACCGGACTGGACATCACCAGCAGCCTGATTGTGCTGGCAGTATTGTCGCTGGCGTACTCTTTGTACGGTGGTTTAAAGGTAGTGGCCCTGACCGACATTATTCAGGTGGTACTGCTGGTGGCCGGTGGTCTGTTCCTGTCCTATGTGTCGCTGGATATGCTGGGCGAAGGCGCGGGTATGTTCAGTGGTCTGGATCGTTTGATGACCGAACTGCCAGAGAAGTTCGATATGATCCTGACACCGGATAATCCTCATTACGCCAGCTTGCCGGGCATTTCTGTGCTGGTCGGTGGTTTATGGGTGATGAACCTGTCTTACTGGGGCTTTAACCAATACATTATCCAGCGTGCGCTGGCCGCCAAAGATGTGAGAGAAGCGCGCAAAGGTATCGCTTTTGCAGCTTTCCTGAAGCTGTTAATGCCTGTGATTGTGGTACTGCCAGGCATTGCCGCGGTATTGCTGTTACCGCCGTTGGATCGTCCTGACCAGGCCTATCCGCAATTAATGGGCCTGATGCCGGTTGGATTAAAAGGACTGATTTTTGCGGCCTTAGTGGCGGCAATTTTGTCGAGCCTGGCCTCGATGACCAACAGTATCTCCACCATTTTCACCATGGATTTGTATGCTCAGGCCAAGCCGGAAAAGAGCCAGCATCACTATGTGAAAGTAGGTCGTATTGCCAGCGTGGTGGCGTTGGTGATTGCCCTGCTAACGGCGCAGCCGCTACTGGGTAACTCTGAGCAGGCGTTCCAGTTTATTCAGGAATTTACTGGCTTCTTCACGCCGGGTATTGTGGTTCTGTTCCTGCTGGGTTTGTTCTGGAAAAAAGCCACCGCCAATGGCGCCTTAGTCGCGGCAGTGGGTTCAGCGGTGTTCTCCTTCGCCGCCAAAATGTGGCTGCCACAAGTGCCCTTTATGGACCGCGTGGGTTATGTGTTCCTGACCTGTCTGGCACTGGCGGTAGTGGTGTCTCTGCTCGAAGGTAAGGGCAAAGAACACGCGAATGCCGTCCAGCTGAATGATATCGATTTTCGCACCCACGGTGGCTATCGCATCAGCGCAGTAGTGGTGAGTGTGATCCTGGTTGGCTTCTATTCTGCCTGGTGGTAAGCATGAATAGAAACGCTATCTCTTTGACCCTGGCAGGCGGCCTGTTGGCCGCTGCCATGGGCACACAGGCACTGGCGGCAGCGCCACATCCTGCTCCGGTGCAGGTGGTGGACGGCCAGTTACAATGGGCCGACGGCCAGCCACTGCATTTATTCGGCGTGAACTATGGTTTGCCCTTTGCCTATGGTTATCGCGCCGTTAAGCGTTTAGGCCTGGAGCATAAAGCCGCCATCGACATGGATGTGGATCATATCGCCCGCTTAAAGCTGGATGCTTACCGGGTGCATGTGTGGGATCGTCTGATCAGCGATAAGCAGGGCAATTTGCTGGATAACGAGCATTTGGCCTTGTTCGATTATCTGCTGATGAAGCTGCAGCAGCGCGGCATCAAAGCCATCATTACCCCCGTGGCCTGGTGGGGTTCAGGCTACCCTGAGCCAGATCCGGACGAGCCGGGTTTTGCGGCGGATTTTTCTAAAGCCGACATGAATCAGGATCCTAAGGCCATTGCCGCCACTCATCATTATTTAAAACAGTTGCTGACCCATAAAAACCGTTACACGGGTAAGACCCTGGCGGATGATCCAGACGTCATTGCCTTTGAGCTGTTTAATGAGCCCAAGCACACCACTTCGGCGGACAAAAGTGCCGCTTACGTGGAAGGGCTGCTGAAAACTGTGCGTGGTCTTGGCGTGACTAAGCCGCTGTTTTACAACATCTCAGAGCAAGGTGACGATCAGGCCTATGCCAAAGCATTGTGTGAAAGCAGTGTCGATGGTGTGGCTTATCAGTGGTACCCAACCGGCTTAGTGAAAAACACCGCGCTGGATAGCAATATGCTGCCGGCGGTGGCCCATTACACGAACCCGTTTGCTGACATTGCCGCCTGTGCCGATAAGGCCAAAATGGTGTACGAGTTTGACGCCGCCGATATCACCAAAAGCGTGATGTATCCGGCCATGGCGCGCAGCTTCCGTGAAGCGGGTTTTCAGTGGGCGACCCAGTTTGCTTACGATCCGGCGGTGCTGGCGCAGACCAATTCTGAGTACAACACCCATTACCTGAATCTGCTTTATACCCCGTCTAAGGCCATCAGTCTGATGATCGCTGGCGAGGAGTTTCGTCAGTTGCCACAGGGTTATCAAAGCCCGGATTATCCTGCCAGCAATGACTTTGATGCGACTCATTTAAGCTATGCCGACAACCTGAGTCAGTTTGATGATGGCAGTCAGTATTACTATTCCAACAACACCCAGCGTCCACCCAAAGCCTTGAATAGCGTCAGTCATATTGCCGGTGTCGGCAGTTCGCCGCTGGTGCAGTACGACGGCACGGGCGCCTATTTTCTGGATAAGCAGGCCGAGGGCGTGTGGCGTTTAGAAGTTTACCCAGACTTACAGCGTTTGCAGGATCCTCATCAGCCATCCAGCCTTAAACGTGAAGTGGGACGTTTGTATGCCCACAGCCGCGCGCTGACGGTGTTTTTGGCGGACCTGGGGGAAAACTATCTGCTGCAGGGCATCAATGCCGGTAATCAGACCCAGGCCCAGGCCAAATTGGGTCAGGTTAGTGTGACGCCGGGCGTGTATTTGCTGGCAGCGGATAAGGCAAGCTTATCCACATTAGCGAAGGCTGATCTGGATAGCACCTATTTGTTACCGCCGTTAGCCGAGCCCGAGTTAACCCTGGTGCATCAGCCTCAGCGTCAGCGTAATCTGGGAGATGTGTTACGTTTCAGCGCGCAGGTGGCGGGCGCGAAAGCAGAGTATCAGGTCGAGCTGGCGATTCGCTATCAGGGCCATCGGGATTTCACGTTTTTGCCTATGCAGGCTAAGGGTGGCGATACCTACAGCCTGACCTTACCTAACAGCAAAGCGTGGCAGCAGCCAGGCGTGCTCGAATACACTTTTGTGGTGAATGACGGTAAGCAGCGCGTGAGCTGGCCGGGTAATCAGGCTGGCAGCCCGGCCGACTGGGATTTTGTGGCTGCAGGTTATTACCATACCTTGTTAACCCCAGCAGGCAAGCCGATTCGGTTACTGGACCCAAGCCAGGATCGCGACGCGTTGTTTAATCCGAAAAATCCGGTGGCCTGGCCGGCTACTGCAGCCACAGAAGAAGGGGCGACCCTGAAACTGGCCTATTTCGCTGATGACAAGCGGGTGGCGGGCGCGCTGATGCGCAACACCTTGGCCAAGGATAATCAGCTGCAAGGCCGCGACTTGTCGGGCTATAACGGTCTGGCGATTCGGGTGCGTTCACTGGGGAAAGCCGACAGGGTGCAACTGGGGCTGATAGGTCAGGATGGTCTGGCGTATGGCACGGATTTTCCGGTTAAATCTGAGTGGCAAACTCTGGTGTTGCCATTGGATAAGTTTGCACCTATCGGTACCCTGATGGCCCAGGCCTATCCTAGCTTTATGCCGGTGACAGTCGGGCCCTATAAGGCCCAGACTAAGCTTGCGCTTTCGGCGTTATCGGGCGTGCAGCTTATCATGCCGGAGTTAGCCGGCAATCGCAGTGTCGAAAGCCGCGGGATTGAAATTGCTGAGTTGGCGCTGATTCAGTACTAGCGCAGAAATGTGCTTGTCCTTAATGTGCTGGCCCTTGGGCGCGATGGCATAACGCGGGTATACTCGGTCACATGGTGGATAGAGCAGTCATAGTGTGACAGGAGCCCGGGTGAGCCAGGCGCAAAAGGACAAGTTGAACGGACAAAAGCTGGCGCTGGGCGCTGGCTTTTTTGCGATGCATTTTGCCAGTCAGGCGGTGATGGTACTGGCCATCCCGTTTTATCAGATGACGCTGGGGGTCGACCCCTTTTTACTAAGTCTGGCCCTGGCGTTGCCTGTGGTGATAGGAGCGCTGATTACGCCTTGGATTGGTTATCTGAGTGATCACTGGCAGGGCAGGATGGGGCGACGTCGGCCGTTTATTTTGCTCGGTTCCATTGTCAGTGCGCTACTGTTTGGTGCCATCTGGATGGTGCCACAAAGCTGGACTATGGCGGCGCAGTTAGGGTATTTCAGCCTGATGTATCTGGCGTTTCATTTGGCGTCTTTGTTTGTCGCCATCCCCACCACCAGTTTGAGTTACGAACTGAGCAGCGAGCCTGAGCAACGACGCTCGATTATGGCGGTGACCACCTATTTCATTAAAACCGCCTCGCTTTTGTATCAGTGGTTGTTTCCACTGGCGAGTCTTGCCCTGTTTGGGTCGATTGCTGCGGGGATCCACTGGGTCGGCTGGAGCGTTGGGCTGGGGTTTATTGGCCTGATGGGGCTGTTGCCTGTGTGGGTATGCCGCGAGCAGGTACAGGTGATAACCCGCGAGGCAAGTGTCGGTTTTTGGCGCAGTGCCAAAGCTTTGTTAGGTAACCGCTCACTTACCTGGCTGATGCTGATTTGCCTGCTGCAATTAGGCGGCAGCGTGTTTGCGGCGAGTATGGATTATTATCTGCTGGTGTATTACGTCAGCAGTGGCGATATTGCCGAAGGTGCGTTCTGGAAAGGCGTGCTTTCAAGTGCTTATGCTGCGGCCGGGTTTGTCAGTGTGCCGCTGGTGAATCTGCTGGCCAAACGCACAGGCAAAACCCGGGCGCTGGGCTGGATTTTAGGCTTATCTGTGGTGGGCGCTATCGCTAAGTGGTTTTTGTTTGTACCGGGAATTGGCTGGTGGATTGCGCTGGATGCCTTACTTTGCACCAGCGTCTGGACCGCGATGACGACCCTGGTGCCGGTATTAAATGCTGATTTAAGCGACAGGCACAGTGCCTTGGATAAACGCCCGAGAGCGGGCATGTATGCGGCTGTGTATAACGGCGTGTGTGCACTGGCGGCGATTATGGCCATGCTGTTATCGGGGTTCGCCTTAAATGCCATTGGGTTTGATGCGCTGCAGGGCCAGGCGCAGCAGGCGGGCACCATTACCGCCATGCGTTTCATTTTAGCCGCAGGTACGGCGCTGTTTGGCGTATTATCTCTGCTCTGTTTGCATTATTATCGTATTGATTTAAAGAATAAAAATGCGCTGCAACTGGCGGCGCAAAAGTGACAAGAGTGATTGCATGGTAACCATCAAAGATGTGGCCCGGGTGGCCGGTGTTTCGACAGCAACCGTATCACGGGTGATCCATGATGGCGGACAGGTAGGAGATGCCTGTCGTGCGCGGGTAAAAAAGGTCATTCAGGAGCTGGGTTATCGCCCCAACACCAATGCCCAGGCGCTGGTCAGTAAAACCAATCATACCATAGGGGTGGTGACGCCTAAGCTGTCGATGTCGTTTTTTGGCACCCTGGCCAGTGGTGTGGAACACACCGCCCGTGAAAAAGGCTACAAGCTGCTGATGGCCAACTCTTTGTACGAAACCCAGTCGGAGCTGGATGCCATCAACTCCCTGCGCAATCACAATTGTCAGGCGATTATTCTGCACAGCGAATATTCGGACGAAGACACGCTGATTCAATTGGCAAAAGACATTCCCGGTCTGGTGCTGGTAAACCGATACATTCCTGCCATAGCTAACCGCTGTGTATGGCTGGATAACCAAAGTGGTGCCCAGCGTGCGGCCGAATATATGCTGGCCCATGGTCATCGTGATTTCGCCGTGGTGACCAGTATTTACCAAAACCGCGATCCTGGCATTCGTGTTCAGGGCCTGAAAAGCTGTCTTGAAGGAGTGGGCCTGAAGCTGGATAAGCAGGCCATTGCCGAGTCCACCGCCAACATCGAAGGCGGCGAACAGGCGGTGAAAGAATTGCTGGCCCGTGGGGTGAAATTTAGCGCCCTGATGGCGTATAACGATTTGATGGCCATCGGCGCCATCCATGCCTTGTTTGACGCCGGATTGCGGGTGCCAGAGGATGTTTCAGTCTTTGGTTTTGATGACTTGCCTGCGGCTCGCGCCTGTCGACCACGCCTGACCACCATGCATTATCCCATTGAAGAAATGGCGGCCTATGCAGCAGATTTGGCGATTAAACTTAGCAATCCGGAGTTTAAACCCGGCAGCCAGACGCACCTGTTTATTCCTGAATTGGTCGAACGTAATTCCGTTATCGACCATCAGGAGAGTTAAGGCCCTTCTGATAGCCTGCAACTGACCGCCGGGCTATCAATAATGCGCTGTAATTCACCATGTTGCCGAAGGTGCGTCAGAGACAGGTTTATTTTCTCCATCAGTAGATGCCAGTCGGGTTTGCGTTTACTTAAGGCAAAATATAAATCATTAATGCGCAATTCCGGTTGAATAAATTCAATGCTCTCATGCAAGCTGGCCTTTTCTGTATAAGGCAGACTGGCATTGTCAATGGCATGGTGGATCACTGTCGGGTCGCCGATGATTAGATTTACCCGCTTTTCGGCCAGCACATGGGCCAGCTGCAAGTCATCCAGAACCTCTAATTTTCGGAAATAATGGCTGTCCATCAGGGCGTCGAATTCAGGTGTATTTTGATAGCTGCGAACTACACCGATCTGTGCATCTTTTAACGACATTAATGTGCCGTCATAACGGGTGTCTTCACCTCGACGTTTGAATAATCCGACTTTTCCGCCAGGGATGGCCTCGGACAGTGCCAGCAATTCACGTCGGAACAAGTTGGGATAGATATCTGAGGGGGCAGACTCTTCGATAAAATATTCAGGAAACAAAATATCTGCTTTGCCTGTTTCGGCATAGCTGACCGCGCGAGCCCAGGGTAAAAACTCTACGAATACCTGGTAACCCTGATGGGTTAATACGGTCACCGCCAGTTCCATGGCCCAGCCAAAATTGCACAATTCTTCACTCACATAAGGGGGCCAGTTCAGGGTGACCAAATGAATGCGTGGATGACCGGCAGTGTTAAATAGATAGCCCGATTGATAGCGTTGCTTATCGATAACAGAATAACCTAACGACGACATTACAGCCGTTGATTGTTGCGCAGCCAGTGGTGCTGCGAACAACAGCAGAATTAGAAATATCAGCCTATTAATCATCATCTTAGTTACAGTTGTTATGAGCAATGAGTATAGGCGAAGAAAATTGATGTGGATGAATCTTTGGGCAATTAGCCACACTGGATTGACAGATAAATTCGGCCTGATATAAAAGTCGCCTCAACTGACAATGATAACTGGTGCGGAGAACAGAATTGAATAAAGGTGTAGTAACCAACGGCCTGGCACTGCTGTGTGTGATCGCAGGATATGGCTTGCAAAACGATGTGATTAAAACCATTGGCTGGTTTGCGTTATCGGGTGCCATTACCAATGCCCTGGCGGTGCATATGTTATTTGAAAAGGTGCCGGGGTTGTACGGTTCGGGTGTGATCCCACTGCATTTTGAAGATGTGAAAGCAGGCATTAAAAACCTGATCATGGAACAGTTTTTCAGTACCAACAATATTCAGCGTTTCCTTGAAGATAAAGAAAAGGCCCTGCATTTTGATTTAGGGCCGGTGCTGGAAAAAGTGGATTTGTCGCCCTCTTTTGATGCCTTGCTGGCAACGGTAAAAGGCTCGTCATTTGGCGGTATGCTGGCCATGTTCGGTGGCGAAGCGGCACTGGAGCCTATGCGTCAGCCGTTTATCGAGAAAATGGCTCAGTCGTTAAAGGACATTACTCAGCAGCCTGGCTTTGCTGAGATGTTGAAATCTGAGCTGGATACCCCGTTACTTGAAGGCGAACTGCACGATAAAATTGCACAGATGGTGCAGGCACGTCTGAATGAATTGACGCCAAAGTTGGTGAAAGAAATCGTGCAGCACATGATCGCCACTCATCTGGGCTGGCTGGTGGTGTGGGGCGGTGTGTTCGGTGGCGTAATTGGTGCCCTGACATCCGTTATTACTTTGTAGTTCTTTGAAAATATAGAGAAATCTTACATTGAGATTTCTCTATATTGCTTACACATTATATCTAAATGAGAGTTGTTCTTATCTTTATGCACATGATAAGGTCCTGTTAAAGGTAAATATAACTCTCGCATGGACAATGAAGTATACATTTATTACAGGGATGCTTGTCGGGTTGACCGCTGGGTTGGTAATGCAACCCACTCTGTTTGACACCCATTTAACTGCATCCGCTTCCGATAGCAGCCCGTCGCTTCCAAATAAAGATGTCATTGAGCCGTCCTTCGTTGCATCTCAGCAACAGGAGAAAGGCCCAGCACCAGTGCAAAATTGTCTTCAAATTGGTGATGAACATTTGATATTTAATCAGGCTGATGCCGATGTCATGTATGAAGAAGCCTTCCAGCGGGCCTTGATAATACAAGCCAAACGCGATGCTCTGTCTACTAAAAATCAGGGCGTTCTTTCGTTGAGGTGTTACTTGAACGTTTAAAGAGTGGTGATATCGAACCAACGACATCTCTGATACCGGCGAAACCTCATTATACCCCCTGGTTTGCGGCGCTTTCATTGGGAAGGGATATCAGCCCGGAACAACTGGAGGAATTGATTGCGATAGTGGAAACCCCTGATTTTTATGCCATCAGACACAGCCTGTCACGTCAGTCGGTAGAGACAATTTCGGTATTAAAAGCGTATGGTCTGGATACGCAAAACATCGGCGATGTATATGGTCGAAATTTACTCACCAGTGCCATTCTCGATGACAACACAGATCTGAGTCGTTACCTGTTTGAGCAGGGAGATCAGCTGCAAACCCAGTGGACTTCGTCACGCACAGATAAGAACTATGAGGTTGTTATTACCCAATCTAACCTGCTGGATAGACTGATTGAAGGTCGAGCCGGGCGATCCTTAGAAATGCTCCGTCTGCAAGGTAAGCAGTGGCCAGATACTATCCAGTTGCTGCTGAATCAGGGAATATATACAGAAACTGAAGTGACTCAGGCTTATCAGCGCAGAACGGAAAAATTAATCGAAAATATCAAATCAAACGCCCTTGCCGATTAACAGCCTGTTCCCCTGTTAAGGGAACAGGCTTGCTATTACGGGCGTTCATCAAACTGGGGAATATCGTCATGGATATGCTCCCAGCTGGCTTTTGACGCAACAAAGATATGTGCTTCGGGATTGACATCGACGTCGCTATCTAAGGTGCCAATGCGCAGTCTTAACAGTTCAGGCATAGCGGTGCGGCGACTGTAGAGAGGGGATGCGCACTGACGACAAAAGGTCCGAAAAACGCCGGGTGTCGACTCAAATTCTCCCATCAGCTCCTGGCCTTGAATAAAGCGGAATTGCTGGGTATTGATGGCGGCATTCACCGCAAAGGCCGAGCCATTGGCTTTACGGCATTTCTGGCAGTGGCAGATCATGGTCTGGCCTAAGTCGCCATCTATTTCATAGTGGATGGCGCCGCATAAACAACTACCTTTTAACATGCTGATATCCTTGGTTATTCAGCCGCCTTGGTGGTGATGAAACGGTACTCGGTACGGCTGTAGAATGTATTTCCTTCAGCCAGACACGCGCTAGGGTAGGCCGGCTGATTCGGACTATCCGGATACAACTGGGATTCCAGACATACGCCATGGTAGGCCCCGTAGTCGGCGCCGTCTTTGCCTTTTAACCCATTATCCAGGAAGTTGGCCGTATAAAGTTGTAGTCCGGGCATATCAGTATATACCTGCAATTCTGTGCCCAGCGCAGGGGCCATCAGGCTACCCGCGTAACAGGCAGCTTGTTCTGGTGCGTAAGCATCCAGACACCAGTTATGGTCATAGCCACGGGTGCCACTCAGTTCTTCTGGCATGCTGGAGTATATCTCGCCCAGTGTGACTGGCTTGCGTAAATCAAACACGCTGTTTGCAACTTCGCTTAAGGGGCCTAAAGGGATCCCCGTTTCGTCAATCTTTAACACGTTGCTGGCGGCGATGCGCACCTGCTGCGCCAGGGCATTACCAGAATGATGACCCGCCAGATTAAAGTAGCCATGAGAGGTAGGATTGAACAGGGTGTCTCTGTCTGACATGGCCCGATATTCAATCCGCAACTGATTGGCTGCAGGCATACTGTAGTGCACTTCGGCTTTGAGGGTACCAGGGAAACCCTGATCACCATTTTCGCTGGTCAGTTTCAGCGCCAGCGAGGGCAGACCGTCTTTTTCAATTATCTCTGCCTGCCAGTTTCGATGGCTGAAGCCTTGCTCGCCACCGTGCAGACAGTTACCGCCCTGATTTTGCGGTACCTGATAGTGGATATCGTTAAGACTAAACTGGCCTTTGGCGATGCGATTCGCGTAGCGTCCGACGATCACGCCCAGATAATGGGGATTTTGCTGATAAGCGGCCAGGTTATCGTAGCCGAGGACTATGTCGGTTTGTTCGTCAACCTGCCAGCTTTGCAGGGCAGCGCCGAAGGTCAGTATGCTGACCTTCCCGCCCTGAGGGTGAGACAGGGTATAGCACCAGACAGCTTCATTACTGGGTAATGTTCCAAAGGCCGTTTTTTCGATAACAACTGAAGACATATCAATTAAATCAGAGAGATAAATAATACCCTCACTATACCCCAAAGCCCCCAGCCTGAATATCCGTTGGGGGCCAAACTGAGATTAGTTTTGTCGACCAGAAATGCTGGCTTCTGCAGAGGTGGTCAGGAGTTGCTTCATGGATTGGTTGGTCATTTCGATGGCACCCTTGGTATCGCCTTCTTCCAGCCGTGCCAGAATTGCCTGAAAGGTCGATAGGTGCTGCATATTCATTTGCTGGCGTTGTTGCTCTAACTGCAAATAACGCATTTTGCTCTCGGCTTTACGCACACTTTGCTGATCACCTTTGATGATCGATTCCATCGCATCCACCAGGCGCTGCAAAATCCGATAGACCATAGTGGCCGAAAAGCCGCCCAACATAGCCAGGGCGGGTTTACCAAAGTGAGAGAACTCACCGCTGGTTTCATTTAAAAACATCTCTTTGGGCAGCAGTTCAACCAGAAACAGGCCGGCGACGATACCTAATAGCAGTCGCACCCAGTAGGTGGAGTCGAATTTGGGATCGTAATTGGCATCGATGATGAACTGATTCAGTTTGTACAATAGCGAGAAACTTCCGCCGAGCCCGGAACAACTAAGTAAAAACATGAGATTCAGGACCAGCTGTAATCCGGATGAAGACAGCAGACCCTGACTGATACTTTGATAGTTGACCTGCGGTGACAGGCTGGTACAGATAAGGGTTAGCAGCAACAGCATGGTGGTAATGGTCAGGTGACGGACTAACGGCACCGGTCCAAGAAAGCGCAGCCAGTTGCGCTTTTCACAATTGTGCTGAATTGCCAGAATACCACCCGGGGTAGCCGGGGCGATGGCAATACTCAAATCCTGATGGATTTGGCCGAGTTTACTTACTTGTTTGCCACTGATGTGCTTGGTGTGCAGGATATTATGCAGTTCTTCCAGCAGTTGTGGCGAGACACCGTTGCCGGATAGCAAGGCATACTGCACCATAGCCTGGCATTCGCGGGTCAGGGCACTGGCCATCTCTGAACAAGGCGACGCTGACTGGGGCATGTCTGTCGGCACGGGGGTAAGTGTTTCGATATTTTGGCTGTTTGATTGCATTGTCCTGCTCCGGTGAATTCTGATGTAACCGACTCCCTGCGTTTAGTTTTTCCTTATCATTTAGCTAAACAGATTGGCCGGTGGGCAATGAGGCTATTGTATAAAGTGTGGCCTACCGGGCAATTATTTGCTGTTATTCATGGTTATTAATTTGGTCTGAGATAGACGATATTGGTCGCGAAAAAGCAAAGGGCGATCTCTCGCCCTGTTCATTAGAGGTCAGTAACATCTGAGGTAGAAACATCACAACTGCTGGAGTTCCAGGCTTCGCCATATTTGGTAGACGAGCTGCCACTTTGTACGCCCTGATACTCGACGCACACCGGTGTATCATCTGATGAGTAGTTGAGTATGCGTAAATTGCGAATGGTGGCCACATCACCGAAGTTGGAATTCACCCCGGCAATTGAGCCAATGCTAGCGTTGATATTTACGTCGTAAATAAGTGCATAGCGCGGACCTCCATTACTGGAGCAGTTACCGCAGGATCGATAGAGCTTACCGTGGGTGCCCGTGGCAGTAAAACCGCCGGAAATGATGGTGGTACTGTTCTTGGAATTATGCTGGAAGATTTTATCCGGTGTACCGCCATAACCGCTAGTAGAGTTATAAGCCGTGCCGCCGACAATGGTCATGGTGCCGCCTTCCGATTTATTGGTGGCAGCATCTTCACACACGTCATTCCAGGTCACATCGGCCAGGGTACAGTTACCGCTATCACAGTGGATGCCATCGGCACCGCCGCTAGACGAAAGATAGACATTGCGGATAGATGAGTTTTCCAGGGTTAATACTGCTCCCTGAGATTCATCATCGCCCACACAGCTCAGACCAATGGTTTTGCCGCCGCAATCAACAAACTTATCCGTGATGGTTGCACCGGCGTAACAATCGCTGCTGCTGCCTACTTCTTGGAACGTCCATAACTGACCGGCACCTCCCCAATAGCTGTAGAGTCGGGCATCAGCACCGGCGTACATGCTCATGCCCCAGACATCAATTGCCTTGCCACTTAGGTAAGAGATTATCGAGTAATAACCATCGCCTCTGTCATCTATTATCCACTTTTGGTTATCTGCGCCTGTGTAAGTCCATTGACGTAATTCGGCACCGTCGGCGGTGCTCCATTCCCATACGTCCAGGGATTTACCGCTATGGACCGGGCGAACAGAGTAAGTACCATCGCCGAGGTTGGTGACATCGAACTGTTGGTTGTTGTACCCCAGGGTAAACCAGGTCATCACATTGGCACCGTCACTGGTATCAAAACTATCTACGTCGAGGGCGTTACCATTGAGTTTTGAGACTATCACATAGCGCCCGCTGGACAGGGCGGCCAGGCTACTGGCACTGAAAAGCAGCAGCGTTAACAGCAATACATATTTCATTGTTTTTCCTTTTGCTTTGACGGTTCGCTGGTGAGGCGAATCATCTGTAGGGCGTGCCAGCAGCACCTGGCTGCGGCGATGTGTGACGAGGTGGGGCTGATTTTTTGCCATACACAACACGTCAGCAATAAAAGTAGTATTGTATTAATGTATTCTTAATGTTTTTTAGTTGTTAATCTTAACTTTGTTGAGATTAGTTATCATTTGAATAACTGTGTTTTATACCTCCCCTCTGGCGATGATCTGTATGTGTCAAATTACGCTGATTACCCGGCCAATCCCTTACAGAATAGAGCTTGTGTCATCCTGGTTATTACTCAGATATCAATTCTGAATGTTCACATATCAATAAAATTTTCGACTGTTTAGGTGGGGCCTTGCGCATATTGAGATCTGCAATTAGTTTACAACTGCTTAACAATCAAAACTAATCTAGTTAGGTCATATTCGGTCATCATTACAGCAAGTTCAAAGGTGAGTGTCCGTCGTCGGAGGGGGGAGTACCGGCGTAATGGCAACCCGCCTTCAGCGTTAAAAGGAATAGTCAAAATGAGTCAAAGACGAGATGTACGGGGAACCACCTTACGAAAACATACCTATCTGAGCCTTGCTACAGGTCTGGCATTGCTGGGTACTGGCTGGCATAGCGTGAACGCATATGCACATATGCAAGCGTCAGAGATTGCCACCGGGCCAGCTAAGCAGGTTGAGTATTTGGATCGCGGCCTGGTGGTGATCCCAACGCAGCAGGGTAATGCCGTTAGCTGGCGCAAACTTGCCAGTGATCCTGAATCCGTTGAGTTTACCCTTTATCGAAATGGTCACCCAATTCAGCATACCGGCGATGAACAAGCCAGTTTTTTTCTGGATATGCAGGGCCAGGCCAATGATCGCTATCAGGTCAAAGCCTTTATGGGCAAAGCCCGTAAAGGCGAAAAGACGCAACAGAAAGGCGAGAAAGGTGCAGAGCTGTCGAATACGGTAACGCCCTGGGACGGCGCGTATCTGAATGTTCCGTTGAATAAGCCTGCGTTGGACTGGGTCGATGGACAGACTTATAGCTACAGCGCCAACGATGCCAGTGTGGCGGATCTGGATGGAGACGGCCAGTATGAAATTTTGCTCAAGTGGTACCCAAGTAATGCTAAAGATAACTCTCAGGCGGGCGTTACCGGCAACACCTATCTGGATGCCTATACCCTTAAAGGTGAGCAGCTTTGGCGTATTGATTTAGGCCCGAATATTCGCTCTGGCGCCCACTACACCCAATTTATTGCTTATGACTTTGATGGCGACGGCCGTGCCGAAATCGCGATGAAAACCGCTGATGGCACCGTGGATGGGCGCGGTACTGTCATTGGCGATGCCGATGCGCGGTATCGCAGCGATGCTGGCTATATTCTGGAGGGACCTGAGTACCTGACCATGTTCGATGGCTTATCTGGCGAAGCCCTGGATAGCATAGATTATGTGCCACAGCGTGGCAGTGTCAGTGCCTGGGGTGACAGCTATGGCAACCGGGTTGATCGTTTCCTGGCGGGGGTGGCCTATCTGAATGGCGAAACCCCGAGTCTGGTGATGGCCAGAGGGTATTACACCCGTGCGGTAGTGGCGGCTTTTGACTGGATAGATGGTGCCTTTGCCGAGCGCTGGGTGCTGGATACGGACAATGGTGGTGGCGATGAAATCGTCTATGGTCAGGGCGCACATAGTTTAAGTGTGGGTGATGTTGATGGTGATGGTAAAGACGAAATAGTTTATGGCGCAGCTACCATAGATGATGATGGCCATGCTTTGTATAGCACTGAGCTTGGTCATGGTGACGCCGAGCATATGACCGACATTGATCCGCAGCGTCCGGGCATGGAAATTTTCATGGTGCATGAATGCCCCAGCTGCTACACCAAAGACGGGGTCGAGTATGGGGTTGAATTACACGATGCCGCCACAGGTGAAATTCTGTGGCAGCGACCCAGTAATGGTGCAGATGTCGGCCGCGGTGTCAGTGCCGATATCGATCCGCGTTATATAGGTAATGAAAACTGGGGCTCGCGTGGTGGTCTGGTGGCTGCAGACGGCACCTATATTACCGATAGCCGTCCGAATCAGATGAACTTTGTTAGCTGGTGGGATGGGGATTTGTCCCGCGAATTACTCGATGGCACCACGATCTATAAATGGGATTACGATAACAGCCAGTCAGTGCCACTTTTAAGTGCTGGCGATGATGGGGCGGTGTCGAATAATGGCACCAAAGCAACACCGGCACTATCGGCGGATATTCTGGGTGACTGGCGCGAAGAGTTGCTGCTGGCCAACAGTGATAGCAGCGCGCTGATGTTATATAGCAGCCCCATTGCAACCGAATATGGCTTTACGACCCTGATGCAAGAGCCTCAGTATCGCGCGGCCATTGCCTGGCAAAACGTTGGCTATAACCAGCCGCCGCACCCAGGCTTTTATCTGGGCTCAGATATGACAGAGGTGGCAGACCCTCAGGTGTCGGTGGAAAAAGGCAGCCCCTGGTTAAAACTGGTGGCGCAGGGATACTCAGATCAGGTGGTGGTCAGGTTTTACGCCCATCAGACGCACTGGGGTAATGCCCTGATCTATCGCAGTACTTCGGATGATCCTGAAAGTGCAGAAGTGATCGGACGTTTGCATCATCATCAGCAACAGTTTATCGATAGCGATGTATCCCCTGACGTGACTTATTACTACTGGGCCGAAGTGCAGGGGACACCTAAACATCAAAGGGAGTTGCTGGGGGCATCGAAAACGAAGCTGACGTCGAGCCTGATCCCACGGGTTGAATCTTACGCCGTCAGCTCTGCCAATGCGGTGGAAGTAAACTGGTTTACACAGAATATTCCTCTGGCCAGCATCAGCATCTATCGTGCGCAAATCACTGAATTGCTGCCATCTCCTACGCTGGATGATGCAGAGCTGGTGAGTCAGCCAGAGATTTCTGCCTATAGCTGGACCGATAGTGGCAGTGTTGCAGGACAGCAGTATCAGTACTGGCTGGTATTTGCCCGCAGTGACGGTGGTGATGACATAGTCGAAGGGCCGATTTTCGCTGAGCATCTGCTTACGCCGAAAACCAATCTAACCTCAGTGAAAGTTGATGGCGGTATTCAGATCAGCTGGGATTTGCAGGATTTCCCCCAGGCGGTGAAAGGCGTGCAAATCTATCGCAATACCAAGGCAGCGTTGTCGGGGCGCACCCGGGTAAATGCCAGCGCACCCACTTCAGGCACCTTTGTGGATACCCTGAGTCTGAGCGAAGGCACTACTTACTGGTACATGTTCAAACTGACCATGGCAGATGGCACGACTTACAACACTGACCCGGAAGCGGATATCACCTACTGATGTCAAACCTGTGTTGATGAAAGGGGGCTTGGCCCCCTTCAGAGTGATGAAACGTCTCTATTTTAGAAATTCATTACTCTGCAGGGTGTTTGCAAACGTCGCGAGCGAATAAAGTTCCAGGACAAAGTCTTTGAAAAACCGGAGTTTACATAGAGTAAATGAGGATTTTGAGAAGACTTTTAACAACGAAATTTCGAGCGCAGTAGTTTGTTAACAGCCTGAGGGGGCTTGTCCCCCTTTTTTCATTTCAGTTCAGGTAAATCGGCGAGTATGGCTAAGCCAAATTGCGCAGCATTCGGCTGCTGATTGACATAGGCCATACTGATACAGCCTTCTATCAGCACGCTTAGCTTGTCCAGCAGCGACGGAGCAGGTGCATGCAGTTTTTGCGCGACTAAGGCGATGACGCTCTGTTTGTGCTGGGCACAGTACTGGCTAATGGGGGCTGCTGACTCACCGCAGTGAGCGGCGGTATTAATAAAGTAACAGCCCTGAAACGGCATCAATTCAGCAACGCGGTTGTGAAACCAGTCATCCAGCGCGGTAAATAGGGCAGTACAGATTTCCAGGTTCGTCGAGTGTCCATTCAGCCGGGCGTCCAGCCAGGCAACAAAGCGCTGATGGCGGTATTCCAGCGTTGCCAGTACTAAGGCTTCTTTACTCGGGAAATGATGGTACAGGGTTTTCTTCGCGATCCCGGATTGCTTCAGCACATCGTTAATACCAACGGCGTGAATGCCGCTCTGATAAAAAAGTGTTAGTGCAGTTCCAATCAGTTGCTGTCGTTTATCTTGCATAACTCTCCCCCTGTTGGATTGAGCTTGACATGGGTAGACCGACTTGTCTACCCTTTATTGGGTAGACAGATTGGTCTACTTTGTTGCAAAGGGTAAACAAATGAAAAAAGTCGCGCACTTTAGTAAGGCCATCTTAGCCGGAACCGGCGCTTTTATTGCCATTGGATTACTGAGTTGGGCAAACAGTTTAACCTCGGAGTTTGTGTGGCTGATGGCGCCCTTTGGTGCAACTGCCGTACTGGTTTTTGGGGTGCCGGATAGTCCCCTGGCCAGTCCGAAAAACGTGATTGTCGGGCATCTATTGTGTGCCTTGATTGGTTTGCTGTTTGTGACTTTTACCGATGTCACACCCCTGACGCTGGCGCTGGCCAGCGGTCTGGCCATCAGTCTGATGCTGTTAACCCGGACTACGCATCCGCCTGCAGGGGCTAATCCGCTGTTGATTATGCTCACTGGTCAAAGCTGGTGGTTCTTGCTGGACCCTGTGCTGGTGGGCAGTGTTTGTCTGGTGGTGCTGGCGCAACTCTGGTTCTTGCTGAAGCAGCGCTGGGTGCCATTGGCAGAGTAATTAGCTCTGGTCAGGTATCCAGGGGCTATGCGATCATGGATGGAGTAAAAAATATTAAGTGGTAACGGCGCGATGGCTTGGTTAATCGATAAATTGTTGCGGCGTAACAAAGCCCCGGGCTTGCCAGTCATAGTGGTTGGCACTGAATATCCGTCCTACGCCCTGGGGGCGAGTATCATCGAGTCGCCCGGGTATTTGGAACTGCGGTTTGTGCTGAACGAATCGCCATGGGCTCACCGAACCTTTATGCACAACGCACAACTACGTTATCCGAATGAATTGCTGGCGCTGGTGGCGCATCATCAGATCCGGGCGGTGTTATGTGTGGAGCAAGCCGATTACGACAAGCTTGCGCCAAAGTTTATGGAACCATTACAGCAACTAAAGTGCGCACTGCTATTAACCTCTGCGCAGGAAGGCCCAAAAGACATTCAGCAGAAAATTGTTGCGGCAGGCCCGGCTGACTGAGCCGGCACCTGCAACCTTTCGGGCTATTTTAGCTCCGCCACCACTATGGCTTTGGCGGGCAGACGCAACGCGCTTAATTTTGCATTAAACGCCTTAGGTTTGAGTTGATTGGGCTTGGCAAAGGTGTTGTGACTGTCCATTTGCTCTGCCGTCAGAATCTGTCCGCTCAGGGCGCTGACCTTGAACCCTTTCAGGCTTAACGAAATGCTGGCAGCTTCATCCGGATCCAGATTCACCAGTGCCAGATAAAGCTTGCCATCTTTGCCTTTGGCCAGAGAGGCCGTGACAGCTGGTACCTGCTCATCTCCCTCACCATAGTTATCGGTACTGATGTTAAACGGAATGCTGGTGGCATCCTGAAACACCTTGTACATGTGATATACGTGATAAGTTGGCGTCAGCAGCATTTTTTCCTTATCCGTCAGGATCATGGCCTGAAGTACATTGACCATTTGGGCGATATTGGTCATCTGCACCCGCTGGGCATAATGGTGGAAAATATTGAAATTTACTGCTGCTACCACGGCGTCACGTAAGGAGTTTTGCTGATATAAGAAGCCAGGTTCACGGCCGGGCTCCGGATCGTACCAGGTACCCCATTCATCCAGATAAAAGCCCAGTTTTCCTTTGGGATCATTCTTATCCAGCACTGCCACATTGGCCTGAATAAAGGCATCCATTTTATAGGTGCGCACCATGGTCGAGAGCCATTCTGCTTTGGGGAAGCCCAGGGCATCGCCTTTGTTTTGCCAGTCACCTTTAGGCAGGGTGTAGTAGTGATGACTGATACCGGCCATGTCCCGCTTAATATTGGTACTTAGTACTTCGGTCCATTCGGTTTGGTCCTGCTGGCCGCCACTGGCGACGAATTTAGGTCGCAGGCCGCGCGGCGCTTTCAGAAAAGTCGCATACTGGCGGTACAGGTCGGTGTAATACTCCGGGCGCATATGGCCACCGCAGCCCCAGGATTCATTACCAATGCCGAAATAGGCAATTTTATACGGGGCTTCACGGCCATTGGCGCGACGCTCGTTTGCCAGGGTGGAGTTTTTGTCAGAGGTCATATACTCCAGCCATTCGGCCATTTCCTGTACTGTACCACTGCCCAGATTGCCATTAATGTAGGCGTCTGCGCCGAGCATTTCCGTCAGCTGAAAAAACTCGTGGGTACCAAAAGCATTGGTTTCTTCAACGCCGCCCCAGTGGGTATTCACTTTTACCGGGCGCTGGTCTTTGGGACCAATGCCTTCGCGCCAGTGATATTCATCGGCGAAACACCCCCCCGGCCAACGGATTAACGGTACTTGCAGATCTTTTAACGCGGCAATCACATCATTGCGAAAGCCGTTGGTATTGGGAATGCCAGAGTCTTCACCTACCCAAATCCCTTCATAAATGCCATGGCCCAAATGTTCGGCAAACTGGCCATAAATATCTTTGTTAATTACCGGCCCCTGCTGAGTGAGATCAGCGTCGATTTTGACCTGATGGGGCGCAGCTAACAGGCTTGGGCTGGCCAGAACTGTGGTCGCCAGCAGTGAAAAGAGAACACGTCGCATAATGCTTCCTTGTCTGTGGAATAACAAAAGGCCTGCAGATGCAGGCACTGGACAAGGTGTATCATTATTTGTATGACAATTGCGAGGGTGTTTATCCCAAAGCAGTTTACATGTGAACTAATTGTAAAATTCACTAATCGGTGAGGGGCGCATCACTGGCACCTGGCTCGGAACGTTTAAAGCGTTTAATCCGGGCATAGGGGGTAAAGCTTTGCAGTTCATTGCGTGCTGCCTTACGCTGTACTTCCCGCCAGTACTGGGGTTGCATCAGTTCCGGGTGCAGCTCTTTGAGCATTCTCTTTAGGTGGAATTTACCGACAATAAAGTGTTCAAACTGCTCTGGAAACACATCATCGGGTGCGACAGAGAGGGTATCTATGGCATAGGGATCGTCACTGGTGGGCAGGTCGCGGAAATTACGTTCGGCCATGGGGCAGATTTCATCGTAATCGTAAAATATCACTCGGCCGTGGCGGGTAATGCCAAAGTTCTTGTGCAGCATGTCGCCGGGGAAAATATTGTTGTTGGCGATTTGTTTGATGCAGTTGCCCAAATCATCAATGGCGTGACGGACTTTATCTTCATCGGTTTCCTGATCCAGATAGATGTTAAGGGGGGTCATCTTACGTTCGATATAAAGATGCTTGATGATGACTTCGTCGTCGGTGAGTTCAACACTGGAACGGCATGTACGTAACAGTTCTTCGACTAATTCATCTGAGACCCGATTACGTGGCAGTCGGAAATTCATATATTCGTGGGTATCGGCCATGCGGCCCACCCGATCACTCATTTTAACCAGCCGATAGCAGGCCTTAACCTGCTCGCGGGTGACCTTTTTGCTTTCGCCAAATTCGTCTTTGATGATTTTAAATACCACGCCATAAGAGGGCAGGTGAAATACCGCCATGACCAGGCCGCGAATGCCTGGCGCAACTTCGAAGTTATCCTCGGATTCCGTCAGATGCTGCAAAAAGTTACGGTAAAACACTGTCTTGCCGTGTTTATACAGGCCAAGGGAAATGTAGAGTTCAAAGTGCTTTTTATTCGGTAGCAGTTCCTGTAAAAATGCCACCACCTCAGCTGGGTACTCGGTTTCCGCCATAAAGTAGGAACGTGCAAAGCCGAAGATCACACTCAGGTCATGCCTGTCGGTGAGCAGGGCATCAATCTGTAATTGGTTGGCTTCGCTGACTCGCAGGCAGATCACAAAAGGCAGGGTTTCATCCGGCATGCAAATCCGCCCAACTAAATAGGCAGCGCGTCCCCGATAAAATACCGATTTGAGGATTTCCACCGTATGCACACTGGCCAGTTGTTCGCGATCTAGTCTGGCGCGTAGGGCATCATCCAATTGCTGCATGTCCTGCTCACGCTGTTCAAACTGAATATTAAAAATATAAGTGCTGAAAATTGCCTCCAGCATGCTGCGTACCGTGCCGGTGGTATCAAAACTGTTCACCACTTTATGGCGATCCTGGCCTGATAAATAGCAGCGACTGGGGAGTACAAACATCAACTCATCGTCTATTTTGGTATGCTTAAATACACGACCGATGACGGAGTTATAAAAGGTCTCGGCTAATTCAAATTGCGGATGATGATCTAATAATTTAAGGTAATGTGTCTTTAAATGCCGCCAAAAGTCGGGATTGTGCTGGTTTGGAAATATCTGTTCATACAGATCTGCCACCACTTTAGACAAGGTTTTCTCGTAGGTGACGATGCGTTCTTTCATGGCACTTTGAACTTCGGTCCAGCGCCCCTGTTCAAAGCGCTCGCGGGCGCCACGGGTAATGCGGTTGTACCAGCGGAAGTAACGTTCAAATCCCTGCAGGATTTGATAAGCGACCCGGTTCATGGTCTGGGTATTGGTGATTGGGGAATGTGACAAAAGGTCGTTCCGTCATCGAATTGTCAGAGCTACTAAATATAATCAGTCTGAAAACAATAACAACAAGAAGCGAGGAGTTAGGGTGAGTTTTCCTGTGTTAATTTGTGACGATTCCAGTCTGGCCAGGCGGAATGTGCAGCGCAGCCTGCCACAAGGATTCAGCGATTTGGTGTTAGAAGCAACCAATGGAGCTGAGGCCATGAGTATTCTGGAACAGCAGCCTATCGCCTTGTTGTTGTTGGATCTTACCATGCCGGTAATGGATGGCGTTGAAGTTCTTGAAGCCATCCGGGCGCGAAAACTCGAAGTATTTGTGATTGTGATCAGTGGCGATATTCAGCCGATGATGCAGCAAAAAGTCAAAGCACTTGGCGCGTTAGATTTCATTAAAAAACCTGTGGATGCCGACAAATTAAAACGGGTACTGGAACATTTCGGATTATATTAATTAGCATCGATGCTTTGGCTACGGCTCTGATTAAATTACTCGCTTAGCAATAAAAAAGGCCACCCGATGGGTGGCCTTTTTACGTTGCATCAGACCTTATTTATTGGCTTTATTTTGGTCGTAGATGGCTTTCGCTTCTGCTTCACCGACGGCTTCATCGTAAATAACCAGTTCATCAATCATGCCCTGGAATGGGGTATCCCAGAAGTTTGCACCGACCGCCAGATAGTTGGTGGTTTCGGTGTCAAACAGGCTTGGCATGGTGGTGATTTGGTTAACCTGCTCACCGTTGAGATAAATGGTAGCTTTGCTGCCGCTGACGGAGAATACTGCGTGTACCCATTCATCAGTATTGAGTGCAGTGCCAAAGCTATTATCTACGTAGCCGGCAGTGGTGTGCGACCATAACCAGAAGTAGTAATCACTGGCCCAGCTGTAAGGTACAAAGCTAAACCAGGTATCCCCGTCCTCGTAGCCAAAGATGGCGGTAGTGTAAGAGGTAAAGGCTTCCGGCTTCAGCCACACAGATACGGTATAGGTATCGTCACTGAAGATATCGGTTCCCAGAATGACACCGTAAGAACCATCCAGGTACAAACCTTGACCGCTGATGCCGGTATCGTATTGGGCACTTTCTGAAGATGAACTGCTTAGCAATTTACCTGTTACTGTGCCAGTGCTGTAGGTGCCGGTGGTGTCATCCAGGCTGTCCTCGAAGCTATATGCAGCAATGCGATCTGGTAATTCAACCGGCATAACAGTGACTTCAATATCCACGGTTGAGGTTTCACCATTTAAGGTGACGGCCGCCGTCAGAATAACGGTCGCGGCGGTTTCACCTTCACCAGGACGACTGACGCTGCCATCTGTACTGATGGTGGTTTCATCACTGGATGACCAAGCCACAGTGGAGGTGAACGGCCCTTCAGTAGACAGTGTTAAGTCTCCGCGAAGTTCAGTAATACCTTGAGTTTCAAGCTCTTCCTTCACTGCATCTAAGGCTACTGACATTAGCTCGCTGTCAGATTTCATATCCACATCTAGGGCTTTGATTTCAGCAGCTGATAACGCGTCATCATAAAGGCGCACTTCATCAATCAGGCCGTTGAAAGGGGTATCCCAGTAGTTCACGCCTAAGGCTAGAGTGACATTGCCCAAGCTGAAAATGTCGTTGAAGTTTGACAGTGATGCGACTTTCACACCGTTGACAAACATAGTGCCAGTGCTGCCATCGTAAGAGAAGGCGACGTGGGTCCATTCACCAGCAGTAAAGAAGCCTGCTGAGGAAATGATATCGTTCCAGTTGCCAGATTCGGCACTGTAAGACCAAACCATTGAGCCGTCTGCGCTCCAAGCTTGTGGGTAAATACCAAACCAGTTTGAGGCGTCGTAGTTGGCGAAAAACGCAGGGGTGTAGGCGGTCAGTAAATCAGGTTTCACCCACATGGAAATGGTATAGGTTGGCAGCGTTAAGGCGCTATCCAATACCACACCGTAGTAACCGAGCAGATTATCAGCATCATTGCCGGCTAATTCAATGGATTGCCCCGAGATTGCATCGCTGCTGTATGTCGCAGTCGCGGTTGTTTCTGCATCAGCGATAAACCAACCTGTTAACGTTGCATCGGCAGATGTGGCACCATCCGATGTCCAGCTATCACTGAGATTGCCGTCGAAGCTATAAGAAGCGATACGGTTATAGGCTACACGTGCCGGCACTGTTACCGTATAGGTATAGGTGGTGCTGGTACCATCGGCTAAGGTGATTGTCGCTGTCAGCGTGACTGCTGCATCAGCCTCTCCTACCGCAGGTCGCGTTACCGCACCTGTGCTGGCGTTGATTGCAGTATTATCTGAAGATGCCCAGGTAATTGTGGCGCCGCGAGCACCGCTGGTGGACAGGTTCAGACTTTGTACGGTAGAGGTGGGGATTTGAGCGGCAACGGCATCGGCGATATCAGCCATGACCTCTTCGGCATCCATATCCGGTAATTTCGCGCCCCATAGCGTTGTCGACTCAACAGTGGCATAACCGCTGAAAGTGGGAACTAACTGGGGTTCGTTCAGATACTCGTTATATTGCCAGGTCGCTTTCGCGCGGAAGGTGCCCAGTTCTTCCACTATTAGCTTCAGGTTACCATCATTATCAATAGTGTAGGTGCCGGTATAGGCGCCCGAGATGGTGCCATCTTCATTTAATGAGGCATATTCCGAGGCATGGGGTGTGGTGTTGGTGTCCTGATCCTGGAACAGAAACTGGTAATCACCGACAATATCTTCGTAGTCGACGATATTGTCGCCTTCGGTCGGTACATAGCGGAACGGCGATAGTACGGGCCAGCCGTATTCGTTCATATACATCTCGTGTACCCGCACTTCATGTCCTTCAGAATCCGAGGTAAAGCGAGTGTGGAATACCATAAAGTACTTGCCGGAATCTTCATCGTAGTAGGCAGAGTTGTGCCCTGGCGAATAGTAGCTTGCCGACGACGACACTTCACCCAGTCCCGCACTCCATGTGTGGCTACCAATGACCTTAACGCCGTAGCTGGCCGTTTCGTCAGTACTTAGGTAGTTATCGCTGGTCAGATCGCTGTCGGTAAACATCTCTAGCATATCGTGGTTGCGTAAATCGACATAAGGGCCGTCAGGGCTTTCAGAACGAGATACGCGTACGTTGTATCCGCCGTTTGAGTCGTAACCACCGTAGGATGCAAACAGGTAATAGTACTCTGTTTCAGGGCTGTACATGATGTATGCCCCTTCAATGGCGCTATAAAAACCACCTGTCAGGTGGGTGCCATAACTACGCGTGTCTTCTTGGTAATCCAGCGGTAAACCGGTTTCCGGATCTAATTCCATGATCCAAATACCGCCTGCGTAGGATCCGTACACCATCCACAGGCGCTTGTCGGCATCAAAGAAAACCGTTGGGTCGATAGCATTTGGATTGCTGGTGTCACTCCAGGCATTCCCATCAATTCCTGATGTGACGTCATTGCCGGTGGTCAGGATCAGGCCGACATTTTCGTAAGGCCCTTCAATATTGTCAGAGCTGGCTACACCAAGGTAAGAATGATAGCTGTCGCAGTTGCCAGTGGCGGGGGTGTTACAATGATCGTAATAGAAGTAGTACTTGCCGTCATCCAGCTGAATAACGTCGGGGGCCCACATACCAATGCTGGCTTTTTCGGTGGTATCTGCGATGCCATCACTGTCGGTATCCACGGCGAGTGTGTCATCGACAACACCATCACCATTGGCATCGTTGGCAAATAAAATACCTTCTTGCGCTTGTTCTAAATAACCGTCTGCTGCACCGGTGCCCGTGTCAGAATTGAGAAACAAGTTGCTCCACAATACATATTCGTTGTTGGTAGAGGCGCTATCGTTACCTGTATCAAAGTCGATCCAGTTGGTCAGATCGGAAGACTTTGCCGAAGCCATGTGGGAGCCAAAGATGTAGTATTCCTTATCTCCACTACTGTTGCTGGTAGCGATGATAGATGGATCATGCACGCTAATATTGGTGAAGCCAGTAAACTCTGAACTCAGAGTTGGATTATCAATTGTCTCAAGCGTCAGCTGATCTTCCTCGGTGACCAAATCTGTTGCTGGCAAGGTACTATCACTACCATCACCACAGGCGTTCAGCATGACGAGCGAAACCGACAGAGCTATCTTGCTTGCAAGTCTATTCATCTATCACTCCTTTATAAATCTAAGTAATACAGTTTGTTAAAGTAATGTTATTTCATTTGTGCTATCGTAATACAATAAGAAGTGATTACAATCATCCCACTAACAAGATCCCCTTGATTTGTTAACGTTTTTACTTCATTTGTAAGAGTAATTCCCGTTAAACCCTTATAAATCAGGTGTGTTAGCAAAAAAGTAAATTTAGTGTAAAGGCCGTCATCCGCTATTTAATCATACAATATTAATAATGTACCTTAACAATTAGATAACATGACCGGTTTGGGTATCAGCCTGATTTCGCCCCTGAGAGACCCTCTGTGTGCCCAAAGGTTAATTATTTTTAAATCAGTTGAATTTAATCTGGAGTTGGAAAATGTTTAAGAAAACCAGCCTTGCCAGCGCAATTTTGTTGGCAATGTTTCACCAGACCGCCTTTGCGCAATCCTCGGATGACAACACTGAGGTAAAAGCCGATAACGATAAATCTGCGGTTGAAGTGATCGAAGTGCGCGGCATTAAGGGCAGCTTGAATAAAGCGCTAAATATTAAACGCCAGAGTTTTCAACTGGTTGATGCCATCGTTGCCGAAGATATCGGTAAGTTTCCCGATAACAACGTGATCGAATCCTTACAACGGGTCACTGGCGTACAAACCACCGGCAGAGGTTCTGGTGAAGTTTCTACCGTCTCCATTCGTGGTTTAACCGATGTAAATACCACAGTTAACGGTCGTCAGGTCTTTACCGGAGCCGGTCGCTCTGTGGCATTAGCTGATATTCCGGCTAGCTTATTGTCGTCTGTAGAGGTCTTCAAAACCCGTTCGGCGTCTCAGGTGGAAAACGGCATCGCCGGTAGTATCGATATTAAAACCCAGCGTCCGTTTAACTTTGAAGGTTCAAAAGTGGTCTTGGCCGCGAAAGGTACCTATCAGGAACTGCGCGATAAAATTGATCCTAATGTGAGCTTGTTACTGAGCGATCGTTGGGAAGTGGGCGGTGGCGAGTTTGGCGCACTGTTAAATTTGTCATACGCGGAAACCAATTACCGCGATATGAACATCACACCGGGGGCATTTGTGCCTTACATGACAAATGATCCGGCGGATGGCTTTGATCCCTATGAGCGTATATACACCTCTGATGATCGTGCTTATGAAGAAGAGTTGTGGACAGCAGGTTTGGATGCGGGTTTAAGTACTCAGTCTGGCGCAACCATGGATGTGAATGGTATCGAGACCGAATACATGCTGTCTCGTGATGCGATTTTCATGAACGACTATATAGGTACCCGCAAACGTCCGGCCGCTAATTTGTCTCTGCAATGGGCACCGAGTGCGGAACTGGAATTGGTGGCGGAAGTTTTTTATAACGGCTATCGCAATACATCCTTCAACTCGCTGAACTTTACCAATATCTATGAATGGAACGGCCTAGGGGATGGCACCCTGAGCGATGATGATGCGGCGATCCAATTATATGAAGGTACTAATGTGGTGAAATCCCGCAATGCCTATAGCACCTATCATTTTACCAGTGGCGATACCACCAAAGGCAAGACCGATAGCTGGTTGTACGCCTTAGGGGCAAATTGGTACGTAACTGATGACTTGACTCTGGACTCTGAACTGGTTTATCAGAAAAGTGATTACACTACCCAGTTCTTCGCAATGCGATTTCTACGCACAGCTTATGGAGTATCAGCAGACTTTAATCACAATGACGGCATTGCAGCTGTGAGCTTTATGGATGATCCAGACACCGAACTGGATGAATCTGATTTGACCGATATTAACAACTGGAATGCGTCTTACCTGTATGACAATGGCGGTGGTAACTCAGGTGATGAGCTTACCTATACATTAGATGGGAAATGGGCGTTGGATAGCGACGTTATCGGTACAGTTAATTTCGGTTTTCGTGCCGACAAGCGCGGCGCTCAGGAGCAAACCTATAGTCAGTCAGCCGATGGTTCGGGCACAGTTAGTGATTTTATGACGCAACTGGACGATGGTGGCGATGGCTTGGTGCATATTACCAAAAATTTCTTTGATGGTCGTGCGGCAGTGCCGGACAGCTGGGCGGTGGCGAATGGTTTCTACATCTTTGATCATGCTGATGAATTCCGCAGTATTTATGGTTTAACGGATCCGGCGAATAAACGTTACACCACCTATGACATTGAAGAGACAGGTTTGGCTGCATACGCCAGTGCAAACTATCGACTAGGTCAGCAAATTAACGGTGAATTTGGCGTCAGAGCGGTGAGCTATAAACAGGATATGCGCTTCTGGACACCTGTGGATGAAAATGCCGAAGTCATAGAAACCACGCAAGATTCCGCGACGAACAAGACGACCAAAGTGTTACCCAGCCTGGTGGTACGTTGGAATATCGCTGATGACTTACTGATGCGTTTTGCTTACACCCAAACCTTGCGTATGCCAGATTTTGCCAGTTTGAACCCGACGGAAGTGCTGGGTGATGATGTCAGTAATGTGGGGTATGCGTCTGCCTCTGCCGGTAATTATCAGTTAAAGCCGACGGAATCTACTAACTATGACTTGTCGCTGGAATGGTATTTTGCTGAGGCCAGTTCGATTTATACCACTTTGTTTCAACGCGATATCGAAGGCTTCGTGACGACCAGTAAAACCATTGTCTATCGGGATAAAGATGGTGATGGCGAAGATGAGAAGTACGTGATGAGCTCCCCGCAGAATGCGTCCGATGGTAAACTGAAGGGGGTTGAACTTGGATTGGTCTACTTCCCGTCAAATTTGCCTGAGGTCCTGGATGGGTTAGGTGTACAGGCCAGTTTAACCGCTCTGGATTCGAGCCAGAAATATCCGGTGGTGGCTGACGATGGTGAGACCACTGGGTATGCGACTTATGATATCTATGGCGTCTCTGATTTATCTTACAGCGTGGTTGTTGCGTACGATAAGACAGACTTTGAGGCGCGCTTGTCGTATGTATGGCGTGATAACTTTATGTCTTATTCTGAGTCAGCGCTGTTTGCTAACCCTCTGGCTGTTTACAGCCGACCTGAGCAGAGCCTGGATTTCCAGTTAAGTTATGATGTCACCAAAGAGCTAACGGTTACCTTTGATGCGACTAATCTGACGGATGATGTCTACAAAACCTATTATGGTAAGGGAAATGAGAATCTGATGAACCTGAATGCGGGCATTATCAGCCGCACCTTTGCCTTGGGTGTGCGTTACCGCATGTAACTGCAGGTCGTCAGGACACGGTTTATCAAAGGCGCCATAGCAAATCTCTATGGCGCTTTCGCGTATAGATGGGGTTATAGCGAGACAATATGGTTTTGCATTGGATATAAGCGGACAGCGCTTTGCATGCATACAAGGATATTCTCGTGCATGTGCTTCTAAAGCATATAAAATAATAAAACTTGCTCAGCTTGCTGTTGACATATAGACGTCTATACGGCAAATTGGGGCGTATGAAAACAATAATGAGCACCACCGGCATGATTATTACCACCACCCTTGTTAGGGCGGTCGCTGGCTAGTGCGTAAAGAAAAAAAATACCAAAAGCCCGCGACACCAAGCGGGCTTTTTTGTATTTGGGCATTGTATTTTTAATAAGCAGCAACAAGAAACGTGACCAATCAGTCGCAGGCGAGAAGAAGGAGCACACATGAAAGTGTTGAAATTTGGCGGTTCATCGCTGGCAGACGCTAAACGCTATTTACGAGTTAAAGACATCAGCCTGGAGGCCCACCGTGAAGATGGTGCCGCTGTAGTATTATCGGCCCCCAAAGGCGTTACCAATGCGCTATCGTTGTTGTGCGATGAGGCTGCCGCTGGCAACGATTACGGCGAGTTACTGGCGAAGCTGCAAATGAATCTAAAAGGCATCGCCGACGAACTCGCTTCTTCTCTTCCACAATTTAATCATTCTGAACTGACTACCTATATTGATACCGTCCTGACCGATCTGGGTCAGCAACTTGAAGGTATCAACTTGCTGAAATGTGCTCCTGATCCGATTACTGCCCGCATCATCAGCCTGGGTGAATATATCAGCGTCAATATTTTCAGTGCCATTTTGACCGCCCTTGGCCAGGAGAACGAAATCCTTGATCCAGTGACGTATGTGCTGGCAGAAGGGGATTATCTGGATAGCATTGCCGATGTATCCAGCAGCAAAGCGCGTTTTAGCGAAGTGGATAAAAGCGGTAAAAAATTATTGGTGATGCCTGGGTTTGTGGCGGCCAATGATGCAGGTGAAAAGGTCACTCTGGGACGCAATGGTTCAGACTACTCCGCGGCAATTCTGGCTGCCTGTATAGATGCCAGCTGTTGTGAAATCTGGACGGATGTAGACGGTGTGTATAACGCTGACCCAAATCAGGTTGAAGGCGCGGTACTGCTGGATAAACTGACTTATCAGGAAGCCATGGAATTATCGTACTTTGGTGCCAAAGTATTGCATCCGAAAACCATTGGTCCAATCGCTCAGCATCATATCCCGTGTTTGATCCGTAATACCTTGAATCCAGCGGCACCTGGCACCCTGATCAGTAATGAAGCCAGCACTGTCTGGACCAGCGTTAAGGGCATTTCTAACCTGGACAATATGTCGATGTTTAATGTCGCTGGCCCGGGAATGAAAGGCATGGTTGGCATGGCCAGTCGCGTATTCGAAGTGATGTCGAATGCCAATATTTCTATTTGTCTGATCACTCAGTCATCGTCTGAATACAGCATCAGCTTCTGTATTCACAGTAAAGATGCCAGCAAGGCTCAGGATCTGTTGGAAGACTCGTTTGCATTGGAATTATCCAATGGCTTGCTAGATCCATTAGAAGTGCGCCATGGCTTATCTATTGTCACTCTGGTGGGCGATGGTATGCGCTCGTCCAAAGGGTTAGCTGCTAAATTTTTCAGTTCACTGGCTCAGGCGCGAGTGAACAATGTAGCGATTGCGCAAGGTTCATCTGAGCGTTCAATATCTACTGTTATTGAAACCCATAAAGCCAAAGAAGCGGTAAAAGTCGTGCACCAAAACTTTTTCACAAATTTACACAGCATAGATGCGTTTTTGCTGGGGTGTGGCACTGTGGGGAAAGAGCTGTTGGCGCAAATTGCGCGCCAGCAACCAACATTGTTAAAACGTAATATCCGTCTGCGCGTTTACGGTATCGCCAACAGTAAAAAGCTGTTACTCGAAGCCAATGGTGTTGATCTAAATAATGGTTGGGAAGGCCAGCTGAAAGAAGCTGAACATGGCTATAGCCTTGAGCGTTTACGCCAGTTCGTAAACGATAACAGCTTGATCAATCCAGTGATTATCGACTGTACCAGCAGCGAAAAAATCGCCAAGCAATATCCGGATATGCTTGAAGCGGGCTTCCATGTAGTGACGCCGAACAAAAAGGCAAACACGGCTGAGATGGCGTTTTACCGCAAGCTTCGCGACGCGGCGCAAAAAACCAATCGCCAGTTTCTGTACGAAACCACTGTAGGCGCAGGCTTGCCAGTGATCGATAACCTGCAAAAGCTGATTTTTGCCGGTGACGAATTGTTGCGTTTTGAAGGCATTTTGTCAGGTTCGTTATCTTATATCTTCGGCAAACTGGACGAGGGATTGAGCCTGTCTGAAGCAACCAATATTGCCAAGAAAAATGGCTTCACTGAGCCGGATCCGCGCGATGATTTAAGTGGTACTGATGTGGCGCGTAAGTTGTTGATTATGGCCCGTGAATCAGGTTTGCCTTTGGAGCTGTCTGATATTCAGATTGAATCTGCGTTGCCTTCAGAGTTCGATGATTCAGGTTCGGTTGAGCAGTTCATGAAAAATCTGCCAAAACTGGATGATTACTATCAGCAAAAAGTGCAGCAGGCTAAAGCCGATGGCAAGGTATTGCGTTACGTAGGCTCCATTGATAATGGCAAGTGCAAGGTATCTATCGAAGCCGTTGGCCCAGAGCACCCATTATACGTGATCAAAGATGGCGAAAACGCACTGGCCATTCACAGCCAGTATTACCAGCCTATTCCGTTTGTGATCCGTGGTTACGGTGCCGGCGCTGCTGTAACGGCTGCGGGTGTGTTTGCGGACGTATTACGCACTATGCCGTGGAAGCTGGCGTAAGCCGTTAAGAAGGAACTGAAGTATGAAATCCATTATTGCTTACGCACCTGCATCAACCGGTAATGTCAGCCTGGGATTTGATCTGCTGGGGGCAGCATTAAAGCCTATTGACGGCAGTAAGCTCGGCGATGAAGTTGAAGTGCATGCAGCCAGTGAATACAGCCTGGAAGTGAAAGGCGCATTTGCCCATAAACTACCAGGTGACGCAGATCAAAATATCGTTACCCTGTGTTATCACCATTTTGTTGAAGCACTGGTCAAGCAGGGCAAATCTGTTAGTCCGGCACGCTTGGTATTACATAAGCATCTGCCTATCGGCAGTGGTTTGGGTTCTAGCGCCAGCTCTATTGTAGCGGCGCTGCACGGCCTGAATGTATTCTATGATACGCCTTTCAGTGAGCATGATATGTTACTGATGATGGGGGAGCTGGAAGGTCAAATCAGCGGCAGTATTCATTACGATAATGTGGCTCCCTGTTATGTGGGAGGCCTGACCTTAATGGCTGAGCAGCCTGATCAGATTTCGCTGTCATTACCTGTATTTGATAACTGGTATTGGGTGGCCTGTTATTCAGGCATTAGCGTATCGACCGCGGCAGCCAGAAATATTCTGCCAAAAGACGTACCGATGAAAACGACGATCCAGTTTGGGCGTCAGTTAGCGGTGTTTATTGATGCTTTATACCGCAAGGATGAAGCTCTCGCGGCAAGCGTGATGCTGGATGTGTTGGCTGAACCTTATCGTAAATCACTGCTACCCTATTTTGATGAATCCCGTCAGTTCGCCATGGAAAACGGCGCGCTGGCCTTTGGCATTTCTGGGTCGGGGCCGACAGTATTTGCGGTGACCAATAGCTTGGAAAATGCCCAGACCATTAAACAGTGGTTGGCTGATAACTATATACAAAATGAGACTGGCTTTAGTCATGTATGCCAGCTGGATATGCAAGGCGCAGTGGCCGAATAGCACTGCGACACACGCGACAAGTTTTGAAAAGGTAATTTATTGTGGAATTGGTAAATTTAAAAGATGCTTCAGATACCGCCAGCTTTTCAGAAGCGGTAAAACGTGGTTTGGGTAAAAATCAGGGATTATATTTCCCAGAAACCTTGCCAAAGTTTGATGATATCGATGCCGTATTGGCGATGCCGTTTGTTGAGCGTAGCAAACTGATCTTGGGTACCTTGATTGGTGATGAACTGCCAAAAGCGGTGCTGGATGGTGTGGTAGAACGTGCGTTTGCTTTTGGAGCGCCATTGGCGCAAGTGACCGACAATGTGTATTGTCTGGAGCTGTTCCATGGCCCAACGCTGGCGTTTAAAGATTTTGGCGGCCGTTTTATGGCCCAGTGTTTGTCAGAGATCGCCAAGGGCGAGAAAATCACGATTCTAACGGCCACGTCAGGTGATACAGGCGCCGCCGTTGCCCATGCCTTCCATGGTATCGACAACATCAATGTGGTGATCCTGTATCCAAAAGGCAAAATCAGTGCCCTTCAAGAGAAGTTATTCACTACCTTGGGCGGAAACATTCACACTGTCGCTATTGAAGATGATTTTGATGCCTGTCAGGCCATGGTGAAGCAGTCGTTCGATGATCCTGATGTACGTGAAGGCTTGCACCTAAACTCGGCAAACTCAATTAATATCAGCCGTTTATTGGCACAGGTATGTTATTACTTTGAAGCGGTAGCCCAACTGCCAGCTGAAAAGCGTGCCGATGCGGTTATCTCGGTACCAAGCGGTAACTTTGGTAACCTGACGGCGGGTGTGATTGCCAAAATCATGGGCTTACCTGTGGGGCACTTTGTTGCTGCCACTAACCTGAATGATACTGTTCCCCGTTACCTGAAAACCGGTGAGTGGGCACCGAACGCGACGGTGGCGACCTTATCCAATGCCATGGATGTCAGCCAGCCAAACAACTGGCCGCGTATCGAAGCCATGGTGGAAAAGGGTTTGATTGATAAAAGCCTGATTACGGGTGATTGCGTAGACGAAGAATATACTCAGGTGGCGATGAAGCAACTGGCTCAGCTGGGCTATGTGAGTGAGCCACATGCGGCTATCGCTTACAAAGCGTTGGCGCGCTACAAGTCAGAAGAGCAGGCTGGTATTTTCCTGGGCACGGCGCATCCGGCTAAATTCCGCGAAACCGTTGAAAATGTGTTAGGTCAGCCCATCAGCTTGCCTGAGGAACTTGCTGCAGTGGCGGGTAAAGAGAGCCTATCTGCGGAATTGCCAGCAGACTACCAAGCCCTGAAAGCGCATTTGTTTGCTTTATTGCAAGGTAAATAAGTGACCTCCTGGAGTGATGTGATTGGGGCTGAGAAACAGCAGCCCTATTTTCAGGCAATTATGGACTATGTGCAGCAACGCCGGGATGCCGGCGTTGAGGTATATCCCCCTGCGAATGAGGTGTTTAATGCCTTTGATGCCTGCGAATTAGATAAGGTCAAAGTTGTTATCATTGGTCAGGATCCGTATCACGGTCCGGGGCAGGCTCACGGTTTGTGTTTTTCGGTCAAGCCTGGCGTACCTGCACCCCCTTCTTTGGCTAATATGTACAAAGAGCTGGCCGAGGATATTCCGGGGTTCCAGATTCCTGCTCATGGCTATCTGCAAAAATGGGCAGAGCAGGGTGTGCTTCTGCTCAATACCGTATTGACGGTTGAACGCGGCCAGGCACATTCTCATGCCAGGATAGGGTGGGAAACTTTCACCGATAACGTGATCGCCCAGCTGAATACCCACACAGAAAACCTGGTGTTTATCCTTTGGGGAAGTCACGCACAGAAAAAAGGTAAAGCCATAGACAGACAGCGCCATCGAGTGCTGACAGGTCCGCATCCTTCGCCTTTATCGGCATACCGTGGTTTCTTTGGTTGTAAACATTTCTCAGCAACCAACCAGTTGTTAGCAGATATGGGCAAAGCCCCAATCGACTGGCAGGTGTAAAGAGACCTCTGTTTACCCCAAAACGAAAAAAGGCTTTGCGTGTTGCAAAGCCTTTTTTGTATTAACGGTTTCTTTCCATCTGTTCGAGTTCAAACTCGATTGAGAGGTCGATGTCGGCAAGTTCCTTGCGAAGACGGTACTGATCCTGAATTGCTTCTATTTCTCTCCATTTACGTTTCTTTTTGCTGCTTTTACTAGAACGTGAGTCAATATCGATTAGAGACAAAATATCTTGATTATCCACTAGGATCTCCTTCACTTATTGTTCGCATCGCATGAGGCAATGTTCGTGGCTCTACTGGCCAAAAATCCGTCTATCCGATGCAAGGAATATCACAGGAGCAGATAAAATAAAATACTTTTTCTGTTTTTTTATTAACCAGGGATGAAGCTTTTATGAATTCAGTATCCTGCTGCATTTATCCACAAAGTGAATAAAAATAAGGCGTTAAATTGGGTGGCCAACGCCATAACAGCAGAGTTGAAAGCAGAAAAAAGCGCATTAAAAAATGCGCTTTTTTTAGAGGGAATGAGGCGACGTGTTAATTCGCGCTTCGGAATTTGCTAATCAGTTGATTCGTCGAGCTATCAAAGCTGAGCGAATCTTGCTTATTCACCAACTTGTCCAGTACCTGATTGCCAAGCACTTTGCCCAGTTCTACACCCCACTGATCGAAAGAGTTAACTCCCCAGATTGCCCCTTGCACAAACACTTTATGCTCATACATGGCGACCAGTGCACCTAATGTATGCGGATCCAGTTGTTCAAACAGCAGCGTATTGCTGGGCTTATTGCCGGGCATGGTTTTATGCTGCGCCAGGGTATGACGAGTATCTTCGTCCAGACCTTTGCCTTCTAGGTCTGCAAAACACTCCTGATAGGTTTTACCCTGCATCAGGGCCTGAGTCTGGCCAAAACAGTTTGAAGCCAGCATGGCGTGATGGGTGTCATTTTGATTCGGTACCCGCAGAGGCAACATAAAGTCTGCAGGGATCAGTACTTTGCCCTGATGGATTAGCTGATGGAATGAATGCTGACCGTTAGTGCCTTCGCTACCCCAAATTACGGGGCCCGTGGCATAATCTACGTGGCCGTGTTCATTCACGCCCTTACCATTACTTTCCATATCCAGTTGTTGTACATAGGCCGGGAAACCGCGCAGGTAGTGATAGTAAGGGAGTAATACATGACTTTGGGCACCAAAGAAGTTCACATACCAAACACCCAGCAAGGCCAGCAACACAGGCAGATTTTGTTCTACCGGGGCTTCGATAAAGTGCGTGTCCATGGCATACGCACCCTCAAGCAACTGGCGATAGTTGTCATAGCCCATGGTCAGGGCAATCGGCAGACCAATGGCAGACCATAGTGAATAACGACCGCCTACCCAGTCCCACATTGGGAAAATATTCTCTTCTGCCATGCCGAAGTCTGTGGCAGCTTTGATATTGGAAGATACAGCAATAAAGTGCTTGGCTATGTCTTCCTGCTTTCCACCTGCAGACAGGAACCAGTCTTTGGCCGTTAAGGTATTTTGCAGAGTTTCTTGAGTGCTAAAAGACTTGGATGACATCACGATCAGGGTTTCTTCGTGATCGAGCTGGCTTAGCACGTCATGGATATGGCAACCGTCTACATTGGCCACAAAGTGTACTTTTACGCCGCTTACCCAGTAAGGTTTTAACGCTTCAGACATGATCTTCGGACCAAGGAATGAGCCACCGATACCAATGCTGACAATCTGCTTAATCGCTTTACCCGTATAGCCTTTGTGTTCACCCGAGTGAATGGCGTGAGTGAAGGCCTGGATTTTATCCTGAGTGGCCAGAACTTCTGGCATCACATCCACCCCATCTACATACACAGGTTTACCGGAAAAATTGCGTAACGCAGTGTGCAGAACCGCGCGCTGTTCTGTGTAGTTGATGATGTCACCGGCAAACATAGCATTGCGTTTGGCACCCAGCTGTTGCTGCTTCGCCAGGGTTTGCAGGGCGTCCAATACCTCATCTGTGATCAGGTTTTTGGAATAATCCAGGGTGATTCCACAGGCACTGGTTGTGTACTTTTCTGCACGATTTGGATCTTGTGCGAACCAGTCACGCATATGCTGATGCTTAATCTGACTTGCCAGCTCGGCCAGGGTGCTCCATGCAGGTGAAGTGCTCAGGCTTGTCATTCTTGTTCCTCCGGATGATATAGGCAAAAAAAGGCCCAAAACGAAGGTTTGGGCCTGTGGGATATTACAGCTTGGCAGCCAGCACCACTTCCAGTTTTTCCTGGTCAGCGGCGAAGTTGCGAATGCCTTCCGCCAGCTTTTCTGTGGCCATGGCATCCTGATTATGCTGCCAGCGGAAGTCCGCTTCGGTCAGTCTGGCTGGAGCTGTTTCGCTCACGCCTTTATCTTGTAATTTTACTTCAATTTCAGCGGTATTTTGTGACAGCTCTTCAAGCAACTGTGGGCTGATTGTCAGGCGATCACAGCCTGCTAACTGCTGGATCTCGCCAATGTTACGGAAGCTGGCACCCATTACCACGGTTTTATAACCGTGGGCTTTGTAGTAGTCGTAAATAGAAGTCACAGACACTACACCTGGATCTTCTGCTGCGGCGTAGTCTTTCTTGTCGGTATTGGCTTTGTACCAATCCAGAATACGACCCACGAAAGGAGAAATCAGGTATACACCTGCTTCGGCACAGGCACGGGCCTGAGCAAAGCTAAACAGCAATGTCAGGTTACAGTTGATGCCTTCCTGCTCCAGTTGTTCTGCCGCGCGAATACCTTCCCAGGTAGAGGCAATTTTGATCAGGATACGTTCTTTGCTAACGCCTTTTTCTTCATACATTGCGATCAGTTTGCGTGCTTTAGCAATGGTGGCGTCAGTATCGAAAGATAAACGCGCATCAACTTCCGTTGAAATACGACCTGGGATGATTTGCAGAATTTCGTAGCCGATGGCGACGGACAGTTTGTCACCCGCATCAATCAGTTGCTGTGCTTTGTCGCCAGACTGGGCCTTGGCCCAGGTAACTGCTTCTTCAATCAGCGGTGCATACTGTGGCAATGCCGCGGCTTTAAGCAGCAATGACGGGTTAGTCGTGGCATCTACGGGTTGGTATTTACGGATGGCGTCGATATCGCCGGTATCAGCCACAACAGTAGTGACTTTTCTTAATGCTTCTAATTGGTTAGCCATAGGAACCTCATTTGGGATTTTGGCGTAAATTTACAACGTTTTACCAAGTCTGACTATTCAAATACGTCATAGCAAACTCCTTGTTGCTATGAACCCAAACTGGATGGCAACAGAGGGATGACTCGGTGTTTAACTTACTTGGTGCTATAGGGTATAACTGTTACAAAGTGGATGCCAGACGTAAACCCAATGACAGCAAAAATTACCTTGATTCAGGACGACATTACTCAACTGAGCGTGGATGCTATCGTTAATGCCGCCAACAATAGTTTGCTTGGTGGTGGCGGAGTCGATGGAGCCATTCATCGAGTAGCTGGACCAGAGTTACTCGCGTATTGTCGTTCGCTCGGAGGTTGTGAAACGGGCCAGGCAAAATTAACTCCCGGCTTTTCGCTACCGGCTAAATTTATCATTCATACGGTGGGACCTGTCTGGCAGGGCGGACATCAACAAGAGGCGGAGTTATTGGCCAGTTGTTATCGCAACAGTTTATTACTGGCAGATCAGCAGGCTTGTCGCTCAATCGCCTTTCCGGCAATCAGTTGCGGTGTCTATGGCTATCCCATTGCGGCTGCCTGTGAACTCAGTATGCAGATTGCGGTTGAAATGAGTCATTGCCTACAACACGTACGTAAGATTCTGTTCTGCGCCTTTGATGACAAACTGTATCAGGCGTGGCTGACAGCATTGGCAGCAACTCAGCAGCATTAGCTGAGTTACGGATATAAAAAACGCGAAGTCCGGCTTCGCGTTTTGGTAAGACGGTTATATTGGCTTAAGGGCGGGCAGCAATTACTTCAATTTCTACCAGCATGCCTTTACCTGCTAAGCCAGCAATTTGAATAGCTGAGCGAGCAGGCAGGTTGGGCTGTTCTTTGGTGCCGAAAAACTGGGTGTAGCCTTTCATAAAACCAGCGAAGTCCATTTGATTGTCCATGGCGGGATCACCGACTAAAAACACCGTCATTTTGATTACATCGCCCATACCCAGACCCTTGCTCTCAAGGGATTCTTTAATACGATTTAGTACGCTAACAGTTTGATCTTCTGTGTTACCCCAGAATTCCGCGCTGCCTGGTTCAGCATCCTTATTTTTGGGTGCTGGTACTTTTCCGCTTTCGAAGACCAAATCAGTTTTAGCTGAAGTCTCAACGGCGGCAGCAATCGGGAAAGTGCTATTGTTAGGAAGAGGGTAGCGAGTGACATCTGCCTGTGCTGCGCCCGCCAGTAATCCCGTGCCGATAAGTGTTAAATAAGCTACGCGTTTCATTGTGAGTTTCCTTTCTTTTATTGGAATAAAACGGCCGGATTGGCCCGTTGGGGTTGGAATAATTATGTGTTCCCCAACAGCGAACATGAAATGAGAGCAAATCATGTTCGCCTTGATTCCACCTTAACCAGCTTTTGTTTGAAAAACCAGCAGCTTCGGCGTTGTTTTTTGGCGTTCTGTCAGCAGGCGATGAAGACTTTGGTAAGTTAAATTCTCTATAGATGCAGTATTTATTCTTGTTTTAGCTGACTTGAACGGCTTTCTCGCGTAACTGTCAGTCTGTCCTATACTTTTTTCATTCTGAAGCAGGTGTGAAAGTTCATGAAGTGGTGGTTATTGTGCTGTCTGATAGGTATGTCAGCCAGTGTAATCGCCAGGGATGGAGCGTTGAATGTGATTACCGATGCGACCAAAGTTGTGTCAGGCGGAATCAGCCGTGACGGTGTCCTGCGTACACTGGTAATTGCTGAATGGTTACAGCCTGTATCTGAGCAATGGGAGTTCTTGTTACAGGGACAATTACAGCGAGGTAAAGACGGTAGTGAAGCCACGGGCGATATTCAGGCATTCTCTAACATTGATGAGGGCGATTTTACCCGTCTTTACGAAGCCTGGCTGCAGGGACAGCTGACAGACCAATTGCGCATAAAAATCGGTAAGGTCGATGCGAATACGGAATTTGCTTACGCCGAATTAGGTGGAGAGTTTATTCATGCGTCCATGGGATTCAGTCCAACCATAGCGTTTTTTCCTACCTATCCACTGCCTACGCTATCCATCAATGGTTTTTATCAGTTTAGCGATAGCTGGCAACTCAGTGCCGCGGTGTACTCCGATGACAATCAGAAATTCGCCCATCCATTTTGGATCAGCGAAGTCGTTTTTCAGACGCAGTGGCAAAGATGGGTCTTAGGTTACTGGCATCAGCAAGGGGCTCAGCAACTGTTGCATCAGCAAGGGCAAAAGAATGGTGCTAATGGCTTGTATGTCATTGCTGAGTATCCGCTAGCAGAGCAATTGGGGGTATTTGCTCAATTGGGCAAAGGACCTTCTCAGGTCAGTGAGTTTCAACGTTATTACGGGGCGGGGCTTGTTTTTCAGCAAGTATTCGATCGTCCAGATGACCTGATAGGTCTTGGAATTTCCAGGGTTAAGGTTGGCTTGCCAGAGCAACCGGTTGATTATGAAACCGCTGTGGAATTGCATTACCGCTATCAGTTGAATTCGTATTTAGCCCTCAAGCCTGTGTTTCATTATATCCATCAACCTGGTGCCGATGCCCAGATAGCCGATGCCTATGTGCTGACATTACGTATTGATGTCAGTTTGTGAGGAGAAGCCATGAAGATTGCCGCAAAAACCTATTTGATGACGTTGACCTTTGCCGGGCTATTTGTATTGATGGGAGGCACGGGCTACTGGGGGGTGAACCGCCTGGGTGACTTCCTGGAGTACACTATTGGTCCTGCCTGGAGTACTGCAGATGGCGCTATGTCGGGTACGTTAGGCATACGCGAGCAACTATTGTTTACCAGTTTGCATTTAAAAGGCAGCGAACAGGGAAAAGCCTGGCTGGAAGAAGCCCATCGCGAAACGCTGCAGGCAGTTGAGAAATTGCGAGCTGCCGGGGTGATTGACCCCAAACAGATTCAGCAGTTGGATACGTTGCTCGGCAGTTATCAGCAAAAGCGCGATGCATTGCTGGATGACTTTGATCGATACACCGCAAATCGATTGGCCTTTGATAGCTGGGTAGCTGAGTTTGTCGAATTGGGAGAGGAGTTGGAGGAAGTTGGCGACAGCGCGTTTGAAGCTTTAGAGAAGCAACCGAGTCTGGCTGAAAGCTGGCAGGGAGGACTGGCGCAGCGCTGGAGAGCGGCCGATGGGGGCATGGAAGCGAATATTGGCTTGTTGACTCTTTTCTATCATTTACAGCGCTACACCAATAACCCACCCTCTGACGCGATTGCGCGAGATATTCAGGATGCATTAACTTTTCAGCGCAATGCCATGGAAGAAATGCTTTCCACCAATTATTTCGACCAGGCGAGCAGTCTGCCTGCTTTTGCCAAGCGGAGTATGGGGGCAGAATACCGACGTATGTTTGCCTTACTCGAACAAAAAGTGGCGGCCCTTACTGAGGATTATCGTGGCTACTATAGCGCTCAGCAGGCTTATGAACAGCAGGCGGATAAACTACTACTGTTTATGCAGGAATTTGAGAAGGCCGGTGTTGAAGCTATCGTGTCGCAAAAACGCCTGAGTGATACTACTCTGTCAGTCGCCAAAAATGTGATGTGGGTGGTGTTATTGCTTGGGCTGGCATTAACCGCGACTATTGCGGTGATTTCCCGCAAAATCATCGTTAAGCCGTTGCATTTAGTCGGCAGTGGGATGGATGAAGTGTCTCAGGGCAGTGGTGATTTGACGCAGCAATTGCGTATTCACCGTCAGGATGAAGTCGGGCAGGTCGCACATGGATTCAATCTGTTTGTGCGCAAACTCCGCGAAATCATGCTGGAAATGCGAGAGGCTATATTGGCAATTCACCGCGCCATTATTACTACAAACGAGGCAACGCGGAGTATCAGTAAGCAAATTGATGATATTCATGGTTTAACCTCAGATGTGGCCACTGCGAATGAAGAAATGGCCCAAACCGCCCACAGCATTGCTGAAAACTGCACCCATGCATCAACCAGTGCCGATACTATGCTGAAATTGACGCTAAGAGGTAAAGACGTGGTCGATAGCGTTGACCAGGGCATGGCATCAGTCGTAGAAAGCGTTGGGGTGTCCAGTGGCCAGATTGACGCTTTAAAGCAGCAAGCGGATAAAATTGGCCAGATCATCAGTGTGATTCAGGGGATCTCTGAGCAAACCAATTTACTTGCCTTAAATGCGGCAATCGAAGCAGCAAGGGCTGGTGAACAGGGACGGGGATTTGCTGTAGTGGCTGACGAGGTACGTAATCTTGCTCAGCGGACGGCAGAGTCAACTAAAGAAATAGAAGCGGTGATTAGCCGAATTCAGACAGAAACCAATTCCGCATTTGATGCCATGCAACAGTGTGAAACCCAGGTGGCGCAGAGCAGCCAGTTATCGCAGCAGGCGGGGCTAGCGTTAGAGGATATCCGCAGCAATATCGATCAGTTGAGTGAGGCCATCAATGTCGTCGCTGTGGCCGCTGAGCAGCAGTCGGTAACCGTTGGCCAAATCAGTGAAAAGTCTCATGCCATCGATGTCGGAGTTGGCCATATTCAGCAGCAGGCGACCAATAACTGTCAGGCAGCAGAACAGATTCAGCAACATGCCGAACAGGTGGTGAATTTACTTTCCAGATTTAAGATGTAATAGATTGAATCACATGGTCATTGTAAGTAACACTAGTTGGTATCTCAGCCAACAGGGTCAACGCAAATGAAGATTCAATTAGTTAGCCAGGAAAGCGAAATAGCCGCGTTAACAACGGTTATGTCAGCTTTACGGCCTCAATATGCCGAAGCGGAATTAACGGCTGCAATGACCCAGCAATGGACACAGCATAATTATCAGCTTTTATATGCGATGGATGATAGTCAGCAAGTGCTGGCGGTGGCTGGATTTGTGATTGGACATAAGTTGGCGTGGGGTAAGCATCTGTATGTGGATGATTTAGTGACCTTACCAACGTCCCGTAGCACGGGTGTTGGAGCGGCGATGCTGGAGTGGCTAAAAGACTATGCCCGGCTGCAGGGCTGTGAGCAACTGCATCTGGATTCAGGGGTACAGCGTTTTGACGCCCACCGTTTTTATTTGCGTCATGGCATGCATATCGCCAGTCATCATTTTTCGTTGTCACTATAAAACGCAAAAGGCGGGTTTCCCCGCCTTTTTTGAGTGCTTACCCTTATTTCACTTCCATATGCGGAGAACGGTAAACCACCTCATCATTCAGCTCGATACCAATACCTGGTTCTTCTGATACTTCCATATAACCATTTACTGGCTGCGGATCCTGAATACACAGCTCACGGTTCCAATCTTTAATGGCGTATGTGTGATGTTCGTGGATCAGGAAGTTAGGGATAGCGGTTTCTAAATGCAGGCTGGCCGCCGTGGCAACCGGGCCACCGCATACGTGGGCCTGAATGCGTACATCATAGACATCGGCATAATCGCAGACTTTCTTCGCTTCAGTAAAACCTCCGCACAAGCCGATATCCGGCTGCAATACATCAATGCTCTGGTCTTCCAGATATGGACGCACGCCCCAGCGGTTATACAAACGCTCACCACCGGCAATGGGTACGTTCACGCGTTTGGCTACTTTGTCGTGCAATTTTGAATTCAGATAATTCACAGGCTCTTCGTAATACAAACAGCCAATTTCTTCGACCATCTCACCTAGCTGAATTGCGGTACTTGCACCTGGCAAACTGTGACATTCAAAAATAATGTCGACATCTGGACCAACGGCATCGCGGATGGCCTGTAAACGTGCTTTGAATAAACGCATTTCCGGTTGCGTAAACAGCTTGGTGCGATCGAAGTAGGAGTTACCGTCTTTATCGTACACGATAGGGTCGACTTTGACGGCGTCATAACCTTCGGCCACCGCTTTTTCAGCAGCACGGCCGTAATCTTCTGGCAGAATGAGCTTGGTGACTTCTTTGTCCCAGTCAAACTGCAACTGGCTGGCGTAGGTGCGCAGTTTGCCATTGGTTTTACCGCCCAGCAGTTTATACACAGGCAGACCTAAGGCTTTACCTTTGATGTCCCACAGGGCGGTATCCAGGGCGCTCATGGCCGCATAAAATACCGGTCCGCCACCTAAGCCCCAAAAGCCTTCGCGCAGCATTTTGGTCCAGAGTAATTCTGTGTTGAACGGATCAAAACCAATTAACAGAGCTTCAGCAATTTCTTTCACCATGTGGGCGGCAGCACTGTGACCCCAGTCATAGGCCAGGCCGGCTTCACCAACACCACTGATGCCTTCATCGGTGTGAATACGCACAAACACCGGATTCCACTGGGTGCGTTTGGGGCAGTGGATATCGAAAATTTCGACGCGAGTAACTTTCATTTTTCGTTTCCTGTTATTCGGATTGCTAAGGCTTATTCACAAAAGCCTGGATCAAGCTTGTAAGCACGGCGCAGCATGGCAGGCCAGGCCTTTTGGCCGCCGGTTTGACCTGAATGTACCACATTGGCCTGGGCATAAATGCCATCCACGATGGACTGCGGGATTTCAATGATCTTGCCTCCGCTGGCCATTAATTCCATTTGAATTTCACAGGCGCGTTGCAGGTCGTACATGCGCATAAAGGCATCACCGACGGTTGGCCCAACTGTCAGGCCACCATGGTTATGTAACAGCATATGATTATTGGTGCCAAGGTCGTCTTGCAGGCGTTTCTTTTCATCGGCATTTACTGCCAGGCCTTCGTATCCGTGGTAGCTCATCGATGCCATCGAGAACATGGCGTACTGGCTCCATGGTTGTAAACCGCCCTCTACCGTGGCAACACAAATGGTCGCTTTGGTGTGCAGATGGATCACACAGTGGGCATCTTCACGTACTTCATGAATGGCACTGTGAATAGTAAAACCCGCTGGATTAATGCTGTATGGCGTGTCATCCAGAATATTGCCATCCAGATCGACTTTTACCAGATTTGAGGCGGTTACTTCTTCAAAGGCCAGACCAAACGCGTTGACCAGATAATGATGGGTGCCAGGCACGCGCATCGACAGGTGAGTGTAAATCAGGTCGCCCCAGCGATGATCCGCGACCAAACGATAGGCGGCGGCTAAATCTACGCGGGCCTGCCATTCTTCAGCGGGCACCTTGCCTTTTAGACTAAAATTATCAAGGGTATACATAATACTCCCTATCGGATGTTTGACGAGCAAAGGTTCGGGTGATAATAGTCGTTAATATTACATCATCATGCGTGGCTAAACGAATGTTATCAGAGGGATTTTTTAGGAATATCTAAGTGAAGCCAAAGGCCTGTATTTAAGCCTTAGACAGGTATTTGGGTATGTTAACTTACTCGTTTTTTCAAACTTGCGTTTAAGTTAAAATTACCCTGTTTTTCAAAGGGGTATAATTCAAGATGTGGCGTGGTAAGTTTGTTCGCAGGTACACTGCGGGCATAGTAATTGGCTGGCTGGTAATGAGTTCGGCTTTGGCGCAGCACGCCCTTGTGATGACCACGGAATTTTTACCCGATGTCGCCTCGCACCGTGTTGAGATTAGCCGAAATCCAAATGCGGTTCTCGACTGGACTAATGCGCATTTCCCTCCCGCTTCCGCGCCAGCCTCTGTTCGCAGTCAATATATGTTGTTGCAGGCTGAAAGCTATTACTCCCTGTCTTTGCACGGGGAAGCATTAAAAGTCGCCACTGACGCCATGGCATTGATTCGCTTTGACCAACAGCCCTGGTTGTGGAGCCATATTGCACTTATTAAAAGTGGCGCGTTATCCGCCACAGGTAGTCCGTTGGATGCGATCCCTGATGTATTAGCTGCTGTGCGATTTGCTAAAAGCACCAACGATAATGAACTGCTGGCGATGGCATTATTTTCCCGAGGCCTGCTGAGGTTGGATATTCAGGACTACACCGCAGCTTTGGATGATCTCATGCAGGCTTATCGTATGAGCGTGGCGGAACCTGATGCCAATCAAATAGGTAAAGCGACGGTGGCATTAACGCTGGGGCAGCTTTATCAGTATCGGGAAGAAGACAAGTTGGCACTGCCATACCAGTTAGAAGCCGAGGCCTTGTTGCGAAAATTGGACAAACCGCTCGATCTAAGCATTGTTCTGTTTGACTTAGGCAATAGTTATTACGCGTTACATCAGCTTGAAAAGGCCCAAACCGCTTTATCTGAAGCGCTGACAATTTCGCGCAATATTGGCGATCAACAGGGGGTTGCTTACGTGCAATTGCAATTGGCCGAATTTGCAGAGCAAAAGGGCCAGTTCAGGCAAGCGATGGAATATGCCAGTCAGGCTTGGGAGATTGTGGCGCTAGCGGATAACCCTTACCTTAAATACAAAATTTTGAGTATTCAGGCCCAGGTAGCGATGGATCTCTCCAATTTAACCCTGGCGAGTGAAAAATTAGCGGAGATTGAAATTCTGCTGGCCAGTTTTGATATGGATTTGCAAAGGCTGAGTTTTGAGCAGGCGAAAGCCAGACTAAGCGCCCTGAATAGTGATTACGAGCAAGCGTATGAGTTGTTACGCCAAAATATCGAGCATCGGCAAATCATCTTCAATGATAAAAACAGCGAGCGGATCCATAGGTTGCGGGTGCAATACGAGATGGAAAGCCGCGAGCGTGAAAATCAGTTGCTAGCCACAGAAGTGGCATTGCATAAACAGGAATTAAGTAGCCAGCACCGAAGCTATATCACCCTGATCATCGTCAGTCTTTGTCTTGTGCTGATCGTAGGGCTGTGTTTATTACTGGTGTGGCGCAATAAAAAGCATAAACAACATTTATTGATACTGGCGAATATCGACAGTCTGACCGGGCTCGCTAACCGACGTGCTGCGGTTGAAAAAATAGAACGGCAGTTAGCGCTTTCTAAGCGACATGGATTACCGTTTTGTGTGGCGATTGTCGACTTGGATCACTTTAAATATATCAATGATAAGTTTGGTCATCAGGCCGGCGACGCAGTCTTGCAAAGGTTCGGTGAGCTTTGCCGACAACAGCTCAGGAAAACGGATATATGTGGTCGTATGGGAGGCGAAGAATTTGTGATTGCGCTGCCGCATACTCACCTAAAAAGTGCAGAAAAAGTGATAACTACTCTGCTGGAGAGGTTTAATCGACTAGCCGTTGAACTGCAATATGACGGCATGAGCACCTCGTTTTCGGCTGGACTGACTCAAATGCGTCATCATGACGGACTCAGCAATATGTTGTTGCGCGCGGATGATGCTTTGTATAAAGGGAAGCACGCTGGTAGAAATCAGGTGATATCGGATAAGGCATCCGTCACCTTAACGGCCCTGTGAGTCTATCCCGATTTTAGATATACTGAGCAGCCATTTATCAGGCGGCTTTGCCAGAATAGTGTCACAGCAAGGTTATATTCTTACTCGTCAGCAAAAAGAGCAGGCAGGCAAAGTCTGGCTAGAGTTTTGGTTACTCACGCCAGATGGTCCAGTGTGTCTGACAACCCCTCCACAACAACCTTGTTTTTTTATTAAGGCTGAACATCAGTCGAAGGTGGCCTCAACACTTCAGAAGGCAGGCTTAAAAGTCACGCTGTCTGCGCTGGCGCTACGTACCTTCGAGCTGGAAGCTGTAGCGGCTTGTTACTTTGAGGATACGGCTAGTTTTTACCGCGGCCGGGATCTGTTAACGGAACGGAGTATTCCCCATTATGAAAGTGATATTCGATTAGCTGATCGTTATTTGATGGAGCGTTTTGTTTGTGCCGGCGCTCAGTTTGTCGGACAGCCTCAGTCGGCTCGCCATCCTTACCCTGTGCTGCAGCAAGCACAAATGAAACCGTCGGCATTTCGCCCGGAATTTCGCTTACTGTCTGTAGATATTGAATGCAGTGAGCATGGTGAATTGTATTCCATTGGCCTGGCGGGCGCGGAATATCAATGTGTGCTGATGATTGGCCGGCCTCAGCCTGGCCCGGAATGGATTGAATGGGTGACGGATGAAAAAGCCCTATTGCAGGCTTTTGTGCGTTGCGTTACTGAGCAGGATCCGGATCTCTTTATCGGCTGGAACGTGATCAATTTTGATTTCAGGCTACTCCTCAAACGTGCCAAGTTATGCGGTGTGAGACTGAGCCTTGGTCGCGATGGTTCAGAGGCTTACTGGCGAGACAGTCGCAGTGACATGAATCAGGGGTTTGTGTCTATGCCTGGGCGATTAGTGATCGATGGCATTGACGGGCTGAAAACTGCCACTTATCAGTTTGAATCCTTCAGTCTCGAATCGGTAGCGCAGGAGTTGCTCGGCAAGGGCAAAGAGACCGAAGACGTGGCCAATCGCATGGCAATCATCAATCACGATTTTCGTCACAATAAGGTGAAGCTGGCAAATTACAACCTGCAGGACTGTCTACTGGTGATTGAGATTTTTGAACATACTCGATTACTCGACTTTTTGAGCTTGCGAAGTCAGCTTACTGGCCTGGAAATGGACCGCAGTGGTGGCTCAGTCGCGGCCTTTTTGAACCTGTATTTACCCCGACTGCATCGGGCTGGGTATATCTCGCCTAATCGTCCGACTGATGGTGGTTTGGCCAGCCCGGGGGGGTATGTAATGAACTCCCGTCCGGGCTTATATGAACATGTATTGGTGCTGGATTTTAAGAGCCTGTATCCTTCGATTATTCGTACCTTCAAGGTCGATCCGTTGGGGCTGGTGGAGGGCTTGCAGCAGGAGAGCGATACCATAGAAGGCTTCAAAGGCGCGCGTTTTCATCGCGAAAAACACTTTTTGCCGGATATCATCACTCGTTTATGGCAGCAGCGAGATGAAGCCAAAAAAGCCAAAGATGCAGCCCGTTCGCAGGCGATTAAAATTCTGATGAATTCCTTCTATGGGGTGTTAGGTTCCGGCGGCTGTCCTTTGTATGACACCCGTCTTGCCAGCTCCATTACCATGCGTGGCCATCAGATTATGCAAACTACGGCGGGCTGGATTGAAGAAGCTGGCTATGACGTTATTTACGGCGACACGGATTCCACTTTTGTCTGGCTGAAAGGCAAGCGCAGCGTGGATGAGGCGATGAATATTGGCAAGCGCTTGCAACAGGATATCAATCGTAAATGGCAGAACTTGTTAGCACAGGACTTTGGCTTGCAAAGTCATCTGGAAATAGAATTTGAAACTCACTTTAGTCGTTTTCTAATGCCGACTATCCGCGGATCAGAGCAGGGCAGTAAAAAGCGTTATGCCGGACTTAAGACATCTTCTAAAGGCGAAGAATTGGTGTTTAAAGGCCTGGAAAGCGTGCGCTCTGACTGGACTCAAATTGCCAAACAATTTCAATTGGAGTTGTATCAGCGCGTATTTCGTCAGCAACCAGTTGAAGCATACATTCAGGAAACCATAGCTGCTTTGCGCGCGGGTCAGTTAGATGCGCAACTGATTTATCGCAAACGCCTGCGTCAGCCGCTAAGCGCATATGTAAAGAACGTACCACCTCATGTTCGCGCGGCACGACTGGCTGACGAAGAAAATGCCCGCTTAGGTAAGGCCTTACAATACCAGCGCAAAGGCTGGGTCAGTTATGTGATTACGTTAAATGGCCCACAGCCTTTGGAATACGTCACAAGTCAACTCGACTATGAACATTACGTCGAAAAACAGATCCAGCCTGTCGCAGAAGCGATTTTACCTTTCGTCGACCTTTCTTTTACGACAATCAACAGCGCACAAATGGGACTGTTCGGTTAATCTTTAGTAGGTGGGTCGTTGTTCTTTGTAAGTATCAATGCCGAACAGGCTGTAGATTGGACAAACGCCGCTGGCGCAAGAGATCCAAAGTCCAAGCCCCATAATCACCAAGATCATGCTTAGCGTTCCAGGAAGTAAGCCTTCAGCAGCAATGGCGAGCATGATAATAGCAATGACTGAACGAATGGCTGTATCGAGTACACCAACATTCTGTTTCATGAGAGTTTCTCCTTTGTGGAACTGTGTTTAGTCTAGGACGACTGGCTGGTGTGAGGCTTGATCCATGTCAAATGGAATGCGCTGTTTAAAAAATAATCGCATGGGTGACAAGACTCTGTGTATAACGTTTTGGTTATCGCGGTATAGGGAGAAATAAATGGATAAGCGCCAGATTGTCATCATTGATGACGACACCATTACCCTGGAATTACTCAAGCATATGATAGAAGATTTAAACTCTTCCGAGATTCAGGGCTTCTCCAGTAGTATGGATGGTTGGGAGCATTTAAAAGCACTTCCTGTACAAGAGTTATCTTTGGTGGTTTGTGACTGGGAAATGCCCGAGTTGAATGGTTTACAGCTTCTTCAGGCATTTCGTCAACGATTCCCCACCACCCCTTTTTTAATGGTGACAGGCAATGCTACCCGCGATACCGTATTGGCTGCAAAGAAAATGGGCGCCAGCGGTTTTATCGCCAAACCATTCACAACCGAAGAACTAACCAGTAAAGTCAGACTAGCCATGGGGTTTATCGACTAACCCCCACCATACTTTGTAATGGGCAACAGGAGAGAGTTTACCCGCATGCAGTTCGATCAGATTATCGATAGAAAAGACGAATATTCGTATAAATGGGAAAAATATAAAGGCAAAGATATTTTGCCAATGTGGGTAGCAGATTCTGAATTTCGTTGCGCTGAGCCAATCTTAGAGGCCCTTAAAGCCAGGGTTGAGCACGGTATTTTAGGATACAACCTGCCAGCGCAATATGAGCCGGGTAAACAGGCGATTACCGACTGGTTAGCCCGTCGTCATCAGTGGCAGGTTGAATTAGACTGGATCGTTTGGGTACCAGGTGTGGTGCCAGCCTTCAATATGGCGGCGAAGGCTTATTGTGAGCCGGGTGATAAAGTATTGGTGCAAACCCCAAATTATCCACCTATGCTTGCTGCGCCGAAAAATCAGCAACTTGAACGCTTAGACGTGCCAACAGTTGAAGTGGATGGTCGCTGGACGTTGGACTTCGATACCCTGGAAGCTCTTGCTGAGGACCCTAAGTGTAAACTGTTCATCATGTGTAACCCGATGAACCCGGTGGGCTCAGTGATGACAGCAGAAGAACTGGAGCGCGTTAGTCAGATTTGTCAGCGTCATGGGGTGACGTTATGTTCAGATGAGATCCACTGCGATCTGATCCTGGAGCCAGGTATTACCCATGTGCCAGCGGGCAAAGTCGCTGGTCAGGAAACCAGTTCTATTACTCTGATGGCGGCCAGTAAAACCTTCAATATTGCCGGCTTGGGAGCTGCCTTTGCGATTATTCCGGATAGCCGACTACGTGCGCAGTTTGTTGCCGCGGGTGCAGGCATGATCCCTTGGGTAAATAGCCTGGGATTAATTGCTACCGAAGCCGCCTTTACGCAGTGTGATGACTGGTATGATGCGCAATTGGCGTATTTGCGTGATAACCGCGATTATCTGGTCAGGGAAATTAATCAGATTCCAGGACTGCGTTTGTTAAAGCAGGACGCCACCTACCTTGCCTGGATTGATGCCAGTGGCTTGGGCATTGATAACCCACAAGCCTACTTTGAAAGTAAAGGTCTGGGGCCGTCTCCAGGCGCGGATTTTGGCGACAAGCAGTTTGTGCGGATCAACTTTGCCTGCCCGAGGGCCTATCTCGAAGAAGCGATTAAGCGTCTAAAAGCCTGATTCGCTTTGTGATTTTGAGTTAAAAAAAGAGCACCCTGGGGTGCTCTTTTGCTTAGTTCTACAAGGGATAGGAAATTAGAACGAGGCGCGAACACCCAGGGTAAAGTTACGTCCTGGTAATGGTGCTAAATCTTTCAGGAAAGAAGAATGCACACGGGCTTCTTCATCCGTCAGGTTGTCGCCTTTCAGGTAAACGGTCAGGTCTGTCTGAGGCAGACTGATGTAATAGTTTACCGATGCTGACAACAGGGTGTAACCGTCAGTGCTGGTTTCATCAACCGCTGTCTTATCTTGCTTCGCATAGTGGCTTACGCCCACTTCACCATGCCACTGGTCTTGTTCCCAGTGCAGTGTGGTACCGATGCGCAGCGGTGGCATGCGTGGTACGTTGGTGCCGTCATCCAGTTTGGCACGGGTATAGTCGGCAAAGGCATCCCAACGCCAGGCGTCAGCAAAGTGCCAATCTGCTTCAGCTTCGAAACCGTAAAGTTTGGCATCTTGCTGTTGGAACCAGTAAATTGGTAATTCGTCTTCGTAAGTCAGACCGGTATCCACCTGATACAGGTAGTTTTCGACCTGGTTGTAAAACAGGCTGATGGACGAGCTTACATCACCATGATGATCGCGGAAGGTCAGATCCAGATTGTTGGAGATCTCTTTATCCACTTTACTGTCAGAGGCAACGATGGTGTAACCGTCGTCATCACCGCTAATGACAAAGCCTGCACCTAGCTCAAAGGTACTGGTACCAGCATGCTCGCCATTGGCGTAAATTTCTGATGCAGAAGGGGCTCGCTCTGAACGAGCAAAGTTTAAGGCCACAGATTGGGCGTCGTTCAGTGTCCAGACCACACCCGCTGATGCGCTGTAAACATTGTAGCTGCTGTCAGACACATTCAGGCTGTCATCTTCATAGAAGCTGCTGTCTGGTTTGTGATCAACTTTCTCAAGTCGCAGACCTAATTGCCATAACAAGTCACCGACCTGTTTTTCCTGCAGGGTAAACGCGGCCAATGTGTCGCTTTTAGTATCCGGGCTGAAAGCTTCTTCACCTAAAGCAGAGAAATCACTGTTGGTGTAATGTAAGCCTACAACACCTTTCCAACCATCAACGGGTGCCAGGTTTGCCCACAAGCGGGATTCCAGCGTGTCGTTGGAGATAGTGGTGCTAACTGCGCCTTCTTCCAGCTCTTGGTGCTGATAGTCGGTATAGGCGTTATACCAGTGAACTTCCTGAATCAGGCCATCCAGGTTTTTCCAGTCTGCCACTAACTGGTAGCGGTCTTGCTTAACCTTACCAAATACGCCTTCTTCCTCCTCTTCCTCATGCTCTTCTTCTTCATCTTCGTGATGATGATGTCCAGGAATACCGTAAAGGTTATTTAAGCGGCCATAAGAGAAGGCAATACGACTGTCGTCACTAATCCAGGCACCGCCCAGGGTATAGCCGTCGGAATCCATCGAGGAATTTTCCAGGATCCCTTTTTCGCCATCGCCATCAGCGTCAGCATAACCAGGGACTTCGTAATCATGCGTTTTACGCTTGAACGTATCCAGGTGCCAGGCCAGATCACCGCTGCCACCATTTAGGTTAAGGTTTGCACTGTTGCCGTCTGACACGGTTTCATGCTGGATATTAAATTCACCGCTGATACTTTCAGTGCGCTGAGTTGGCAGGCGGTTATCAACCACGTTAACAACACCACCAATGGCGCCACTGCCATATAACAACGTGGCTGGGCCACGCATTACTTCGATTTGGCTGGCGGTAGAGGTTTCGGTTGATACCGCGTGATCCGGCCCCATGCGGCTGGCATCCGAGGTATCCAAGCCGTTTTGTACCACCTTCACGCGAGGACCATCCATACCGCGAATAATCGGACTGCTGGCAACCGGGCCGTAGTAAGTGCTATGAACGCCCGGGACATTCTTTAGAGTTTCACCCAGCGTCGCGGCTTGCTGCTGATCTAATTCTTCACCACCTAAAATGGAAACAGGGGTCGCTGAAGTCAGCACAGAGCGGCTGATAGGAGAAGAGGTGACTTCGAGCGTTTCAATATGCTGGTCGTCTTTTTGCTCTGTGGCTGCGTCGTCGGCAAGCGCATAGTGGCTGGTAACCGCCAGGGCAATAAGACTAATACGGCTTAAGCGCATGTTGGGTTTTCCTTTGGTTGTTATAGTATAACGTCTCTTTTGTTATAGTATAACGTTGCTGGCAGGGCGCTGGTCAAGGGGCAATGTCGGCGCTTGCTGAAAATTGCGTCAAACTGCGAAGATATACGACCAATGACAGTTTGGTATTCACAGCTGCTGTCGGTCATAATGCCGGTTAAATCCGTCCATAGAGAGGCAAACGTGCCGCTATCCGATCAACTCCATGCCGCGTTTGACGCGCTGTACAAAGATGCTGAGTTACGTAAAGCCCTGCATAGTCGTGATTATGTTCAGGGGCTGGTATTTGCTGTCGCATCATCGCCTGAAATTCCGATGCCTGATCAATGGATGCCATGGGCCTTATCGATGCGAGGACAGCTGGCGTCTCAGGTGCAGGCAGATCAAGTTGGTGATGGCCTGATGGGGTTATTGCAGCAGCAATTGGCGCAAATGCGCATGGAGCAAACTACTTTACCGTCGCATCTGGTATTGCCTGAAGATTTGACATTGATTAGCGCGCAGCAAACGGCGTTGTCGGCCTGGTGCAATGGCGTCGTTGCTGGCCATCAGGCGTTGCAGGATGTTTGGCAGCAAGCCTGGGACAGGATGCAGACGAAAAATGCAGATGCCAGTATTGAGGCTGCAAAGCGTTTGCGACATTGTCTGAATATGTTCACCACCTTTGCAGATGTGCCATTGGCCCTTGCTCGCAGCGCGTCTGCCAAGACGTTGGCTGAAAAACTGCCGGAGGTGTTTAAATCCTTGCCTAAGGCGGTGGCAGATTATGTCGCCCTGGCGGGGGAGTTGGCGGATTTCCTGCCGCAGCAGTTTGAAAGCTTTGTGCAGGCTGAATCGCCAGCAGGTGAGTAATAATAAGGCGTTAAGGTAACGTCAGTAGACGTTACCTTAAGAATGATTTACTTGCCGATTAAACGCAGGAATTCGTCGCGAGTGGCCTGAGAACTGCGGAAGTTGCCCAGCATTACCGAGGTAACCATCGATGAATTTTGCTTCTGTACGCCGCGCATCATCATACACATGTGCTTGCCTTCCAAAATGACGCCTACACCTTTAGCACCCGTCACTTCGAGTACGGCTTCGGCGATCTGCTTGGTCAGGCCTTCCTGAATTTGCAGGCGACGGGCAAACATATCGACGATTCGGGCAAATTTGGATAATCCTAAGACTCTGCCATTGGGCAGATACGCAATGTGGCAACGGCCGATAAACGGCAGCATATGATGCTCACACAGAGAGTAATACTCGATATCCTGTACCACCACCATTTCGTCGGTGTCGGCTTCGAAGATGGCACCATTGACCACTTCTTCCAGGGTTTTCTGATAACCATCCGTTAAAAACTGCATGGCTTTGGCGGCACGTTTTGGGGTATCCAGCAGACCATCGCGGCTCAGGTCTTCACCTAAGATACTGATAATTTCCTGATAATGGCCGGTTAATTTGTCAGACATATGCTAGCTACTCTTTCTGAATCTGGAATGGTCTGGCAACTCTTACGTGAGAACTTGCGACCGGATCACTATGCGCCGAATAAAGGCGAATTTAGCGGGATTTAGCGGCCGGGTTGCCAAAAGTGGCGGCATCATACCACCGACTGGCCCTGGGGTTAAATCGGATAAGGCGATTAATCGGTGATTGAGCGCATTCTTTGGTTTTAATTTATATGAATTCGATGCGTGAGTGAGGTGGTTCGTCAACAAGATTGTGCCAACGAACATGCATCAGAATACTCTAGAAGGGCTTTACCACCGCCAGAATAACAATGGCGAGTAAGGCTAATACCGGTGCTTCATTGAGGAAACGATAGAATTTATCTGAATGGGTATTTTCATCTCTGGCAAAGGCTTTCATTAGACGAAAGAGGTAAAAATGGTAAGTGTACAGCGCTATTACAAATACCAGTTTGGCGTGCAGCCAGCCGGATGCTTTAAACCAGGCTGCGCCATATTGCCAAATTAACGCAACACCGAACACCAGGGTTAGCAGTGCAAATGGTGTGATGAAGTACCATAGTCTGCGTTCCATGATTTTAAATGTCTCGCGGGTGGCCTGTTCCTGTGTTTGGGCGTGATACACAAATAATCTGGGCAGATAAAAAATGCCCGACATCCAGGCAACCATAAAGAAAATGTGCAGTGCTTTAAGCCAAAATATTGTCATTGAAATTCACATCTTAGAATTGTTCACGGTGCAGATAGCTGCGTAAGTTATTCCAGGTAATTACTCCCTGAAGCGCGGATGGGTGAGTATCATACACATAGACCGCGCCCTGGCGACCGGCCTGTAGTATCTCATAAACCTCTGCCAGGGTGGCCTGCGCCGGCACCCCTTCCATGGTATAAAAGTGCAACGGATTGGCATCATGGCCCAAACTAATATCGTACTGCACAAGAGCGTACTGGACATCAATGGCAAAGGATGAACGCTGTACCACTGGATGGGTGGGGGCAGAATCAAGGAAATCCAGAATGGCTTTATCCGGAGCATCAATAAAGAGTTTAAATTCCGGGTCCATGGCGGCCATTACCCCGGTTTTTTGCAGGGTCTCCTGAATCGAGGAGTTGGTATAGGCCAGCTTCTGGTAATCAAGCTGACGAATAAAGATGGAGCGGTTACCTAGTAACTGGGTTGACGTTACGTAAGCCGGCACAATGACCAACATAGCTGGCAAAATTAATTCAGGGCTGTACGACATCTCCATCACTGAGGATAGGGCGGCCAGCGGAGCATGCACCACGGCAGTGAGCAGGCCTGCCATGCCTAAAATGGCAAAGCTGCTGGTATAGGTTTCGCTATCGTCTACCAAATATTCGAGGGGCACCAGCAGAAGAGCGCCGCTTAGCATGCCAATGACAAACACCGGGCCTATGATGCCGCCTGGTACACCTAATCCAATGGCCACTATGGTCAGAAACAATTTCGCAATCAGCAATTCAAGCAGCAGCCACTGGCCTTCCCCATTACTGATTAAGGGATGCAGATTATCCAGTTTGGAGCCCATTGCCTCTGGTAAAAAGGCGCCAATCAGGCCGGTAATCGCGGCGGCTAACAATAAACGGGAGAGCATATTCAGCGGACGAAATAAACGCATGACATTCATTAGCTGGTTATTGAATAACGTCGCCAATCCGCCAAGCAAAATACCGAATATCACCAGATAGAAATAAATCCACTGGCTAAAGCCGCTGAATTGGATGACCGCCAGTTCATGGGATTCGCCGAAAACAATACGGGTTAAGACGGAACCGCATGCGGCGGCCAGCATTACCGGAATGAAGATGTGGATTTTGTATTCCCGCAACACGACTTCCATCACAAAAATCACGGCAGCAAAAGGCGTATTAAAGGACGCTGAAATACCGGCTGCAATGCCGCAGCCGGCCAGAATACGGATGCTGTTATAGGGCAGCTTTAACCACTGTCCGAGGAAACTGCTACCTGCTGCCCCCAAGTGCACGGATGGTCCCTCACGGCCAACTGAAAAACCGCTGGCAAGGGCCATGGCACCGCCGAAAAATTGGTTTAGGGTGGTGCGATAGGGGATATGCCCATAGAAATGTTTCACCCGATGAATGACGAAGGGAATACCGAGACGATAGTGTTTAAAGCCCGTGATCCAGGCAAACACAAAAATACATAATACGCCGATCAGGGGCAGGAAAAAGCGGTGCCAGCCTGAGAGCGTGGTAAACTCGTCCGACTTGGGCAATACCTGCAACTGCAGATATTCAATGGCCAGACGAAATAAAATGATCAGGGTCGCGGCACACACCCCGCCGACTATGCCTAACAAGCATAACTGCACCGAGGTGCGCGGATGAGAAAGCTCTTGTCTGAAGGCATTGAATAGCATAATAGAAGCTTATTTCGACAGTGTTTGCGGGATCATGGCCAAGCCTTGATAAGCTTAACACAAGTATTTGTAAAACATGGAGTTATTAGATAACTTCTGACGCATTGTCTTTGCCCCAGTGGTAAAAGGAGTGAGATGTGAGTTTGTCCCAATTAAAACAACGTACAGGGGCGTTTCGATTTTATTTATTTATTTTGCTGGCCATGCTGGGCTCGGGCTATATCGGTTTTTCTTTAAGTAAATCCGTGATGGACTGGCAAACTGACAAAGTCGGTCAGCTTTCCCAATCCAGTCAGAATTTACGCCTTGAAAATAACAGGCTGACGGAAGAGCTGAATCGAGTAGAAGTCGCGCTGGAAGTTGAAAAGCTTGCCAGTCAAAAGGCCAATGATGAAACCCGTAAACTGTGGCAGCAAATCCGAGAATTAAAAACCCAGGTTGCCTTCTATCAAAAGGTAATGGCCCCTGAGCTAACCGCTCAGGGATTTGTTATTGAAGCTTTTCATGTCAACCCTGCCGCAAGCGAAAACTTCTATCGTTTTGAGCTGGTTCTGACGCAGCAGGATAAGATCAAAAATATGATCACTGGCAATATCGATATTAAATTGCAGGGCAGCCGCAACGGCAAGCCAGCGAAACTCGATCTGGAAAAACTCCTGAGTGAGCAAGAGCCAACCAAGCTGGTATTTGGATTTAAGTATTTTCAGGTACTGGAAGGCCAGTTTCGCTTACCAGCTGACTTTATTCCGGAAAAGGTTGATGTCAGTGCGGATATATACCAATTCAAGCGTAAAAAAGGTGAATTGAGTCGCAGTTTTAACTGGCAGTTACAGCAAGATCTACCGGAATCCTTTGAGGGGGAATAAGGCTGTTTTATCGCTGAATCAGGGGATCCTGACGATCAATGTACCGCAGTAGTTGATTAGATTACTCGGGTATTAGATAATTGATCATTATTCCCACATGACCAAGATAATGAGCTTGGTGTCTGTGTTGGCTCTGTAATTGATAAATGACGAGGTCGGTTATGTCGGTGGAAACCGCTTTACCCATCAACTTTTCTGACGCCGCCGCGAGAAAAGTCAAAGCACTGATTGAAGAAGAAGAGAATCCGAATTTGAAACTGCGTGTTTACGTAACAGGCGGCGGCTGTTCGGGCTTTCAGTACGGCTTTACCTTTGATGAAAAGGTGAACGAAGGTGATACCACCATCGAGAAAGAAGCCGTTACATTAGTGGTCGATCCAATGAGCCTGCAGTACTTGGTAGGCGGAGAAGTGGATTATACCGAAGGTCTGGAAGGCTCCCGCTTTTTGGTGAATAACCCAAATGCAACGACCACCTGTGGTTGTGGTTCTTCATTCAGCATCTAAGTGCTGTCCGGTTTAGAAAAAACGCCCTACGGGGCGTTTTTTTATGTCGTTTAAAAAACCAGAGATACCTGAACGCCCGCAAAGGTGTGTCTTTCACTTGCCCAGATTTTACTGTCTATCTGACGCAGGCGGACAAAGGTTTCTAAGCGCAAGTGTTGGTTAGGTTGAAAGCCTGCCCCCAAGCCAATGTAACCATCGATATTGTCGTCTCGTTCAGATTCACTGGTGCAACAATCCTCGTCTTTTTCGCGAAAGGTAAGTTCTGCCAAATCAATCCCTGCTTCTATATAAACAAATGCAGGTCCGTACAGTCCCATACGATAGGCAAGTTCCCATGCCAGATAATCTTCCATAACACCGTCTTTGGTCATGACCTCGGCATAGCCCAGACTGACCAGGCCTTCTCCTCCCAGATAACTATTATTGAGGCGTTGAAACGTTGAGACGCCAACCGAGCGGATGTTATCAGTACTGTTAGCTTCATAACGGGTAAAAAGGGTTAGATTTGGCCTTGCAGCCTGACAGACAAACGAAAACATAGAAATACAAAGTAGCCAGACTGCTCGGCGAAATAGACGTGGCATCGACAGTTCCTTTGAGCCTTAATGATTTCACTATAAAGTATTTTTATTGTCAGGTCTGTGGGATGCGCATAATTTGCTATCTTCAATTGACCTTAATACCGTTTGGATGGACTCGATGCTTACATTATATGGTTCTACTACTTCTCCCTATGTCCGACGCATTCGCATTATATTGCATAGCATTGCTCATAGTTTTGTGAACTTGCAGATTTTTTCTGGGCCAGATAGGGAAACCCTAAGAAATCGAAATCCAGCTCTGAAGGTACCTATGCTGGTAGATGGAGAACAGAATGTGTTCGACTCTCGAGTCATCCATCGCTATCTGAGTCAGCGTTTTTCATGGCCTGCGCTAAGCTGGGATGACGAAAATCAACTCACTCTGATTGATGCCGTAAATGATTCAATGGTGCAGATGTTTTTGCTGTCGAAAACGGATGTCGATACCAGCGTTGATAAACTGTATTTTACGTTGCAGCGTGAGCGTATCAGTACATCGCTGGATGCTTTGGAAGCGCTGTCTAAACAGGGCGCTTTCACACAGTGGCATTATCCGAGTATATGTTTATTCTCGATGTTGGATTGGGGCATGTTTCGTGAACTGCTTTCGCTGGACGCTTATCCAGGTTTAACTGAGGTGCATCAGCGCTTTTGTCAGCGTGAAGACGTTAAAATAACCGATCCGCGCTTATAGCCAGTCACTACTCGTCTTTGGTGGAGGTAGTTAATTGCTGACGCAGCATTTGCAATTGTTGCCTCAATTCTGCTATCCCCTCAATGCTTAGACGAGTACTACATAAAATATCCGCCGGGATTTGCTTGGCTTGTTGCTGCAGTGCCTGACCTGCATCAGTCAGACAAATAATGACTTTACGTTCATCCTCCTGCGATGGTTGGCGGGAGATGAGTCCGGCAATTTCCATGCGTTTTATCACAGGGCTTAAGGCCCCGAGATCCTGCATAACCTTTTTGCCCAAGTCAGATAACGTGACGCCATCCTGTTCCCACAGAATCAGCATAATCAAATACTGTGGATAGGTCAGCTGCATAGCTTGTAAATAGGGCTTATATAACTTACTCATGGCAAGTGATGTGGAGTAAAGCGCAAAGCACAGCTGATTATCCAGCTTTAATTCCTCACATGTTTTACTATCTGCCACCTGACTAAGCCTTTTGTTCACTGCAATCTTGTGCAGATGTTAAACGGGCAAGATTCAATTGTCGATGTTGACGATCCCTGAATATGGATAGCACAACGGATAAATTAAGGGTTTAATTTATTGAATTAATGCCGATACCGTTAGTAACGAATTTTAGAAGGGTGCCTTATGTATTCGATTTCTCTGGATGTGCAGTTTAATGCCAGTGTTGAACGTTTGTATCAGGCCTGGCATTTGCCAGATTTATTACAACAGTGGTTTGCACCAGCGGGAATGCTGGTGGGTCAGTTTATGTCGAGTTTCACTACGGGTGGAAAATACCGAATGGTGCTGCAAGATCCAGAAGGCGGTACTCAAGTGTTGATGGGAGAGTATCTGAATATTCAAACCAATGAACTACTGTCTTACACCTGGCATTGGCAGGATGAAGACGAAATTACACAGGTTGATTTAATTTTCCGTAAGATCAATGACACGACCTCAGCATTAACTCTGGTACACAAGGGGTTTGCAGATAAAGAAAACTGCGACTTGCATCAGCAGGCCTGGATTGAATGTCTTGAAAAACTCACCTTAATCACCCTGTAATAAAAAAGCTGGCAACGCCAGCTTTTTTAATGGATGAAGCAGAAGGGAAAATTCTATTTAGTGTGGATGGTCAACTGTCTCCAGCACTTCCTTCAAGCCGCTGGCATATGCATTGATATGCACAGGGTGGTTAAGACGTTTAGACGCTTCACGTGCACTCACATAACCACAAATCTCATTCTCATGCGCATTGATTACAATGACGTATGGGGCACCTAAACGCTGCATATTGTTAAGCAAGTCGTTGACGTTGGCACGCGATAACGCAAATAGGTTGATGCTTTGCAATTTTGCCTTTGGATACATAACGTCTTTCAGAGTGAGATCTGAGCGGTGCAGGCCGAGGCGATTGGCGGTGCTCAATACTTTTGCACTTTGCAAATCTGTCAGAGAGATCATACCTGCCAGTTTCCCCTGAGGATCCAACACAACACATTCAGCAATGTGCGCGTTGCGCATAATAGACAAAGCACTGTCTACGGCCAGATCGACAGAAAGTTTCAGCGCTTTATCATCGCGACAATCTGTGACCAGAATAGAAGCTGGGCTTTGCAGGGTGAGTTCATCGTCAGTGTGACGGTCAAATTCAGTTGTGTTCAGCGGTTGAATATCAATTAATTTTGCATTGGTCATGGCAATTCACCTTAATTATCTTGTTTAACGTAAAAAAATAGGAAAGTTAAGCAAGATAGGCAGGTGGCGCCCGTGCAGGAGGAATGATCGTCAGTCGAGCCTGGCTTCGTACACATGGATGCACGACCTGACTGTAACCAGCAGTATCTAAATGGAAATGGAAATGGGTACTGCACGCTGCGTGATGATGATCGAAATCATCTTCCTCAGCATTCGAATCAACATCGGCAACCAGTAAGTGGTCTGTCAGACTCTGGTAGCTGTTCTCAGTGGCAACAGTACGTTCAATTGGGACGTTAGTGGTATTGCACGCGCCAAACAAAAACGCGACAAGCATGACAAGCCCAAAGGCAAACCATGATTGTTGTGATTTTTGGGCGATGCGGTACATGCGAAACACCAATTGAACAGGACATACTGTTATGACTCCAGCATACTCCTTTTGTTCGCGCGCTAACGGTAGTTTGTCGCAGAAATCTGCTGATCTATCGGCTTCTACCGTCTATATATCAGGCGCTTAAGCATCATTTATTGGGCGGGGTAAAGCCCACCAAGTACTGCCGGGCGGCAAGCGCCTGTCACATCAGGAATATTGCCGGGTAATCCCTTGATATGGGCATAGGCTAACCAGGCAAATGCCATTGCTTCTACTGCATCCGCCGCTATATTGAGACTGTCCGTGCAGGTAAGAGTAATACCTGGCATTTCGTTTTTTATAGCATCCAGCAATACAGGGTTGAATGCACCGCCACCACAGATAAACACTTCGCTGACCTGCGATAAAGATAATATGTGCTGGCTGATACTTTGGGCTGTGAGCGCTAAAAGCGTTGCCTGCACATCCTCAGGTTTTATGTCATCTGGTTGGGTTGCCAGTAATTGCTCAAGCCAGTTGAGATGAAACATCTCACGACCAGTACTTTTTGGGGGCTTTTCTTTGAAGTAAGGGTGGGCCAGTAATCCCTTAAGTAACAATGGATTTACGTTGCCTGTCGCAGCCCAGGCACCCTCTTTGTCGTAGGCTTTGCCTGTATGACGCTTACACCAGGCATCCATCAACGTATTGCCCGGTCCGGTATCAAAACCAAGAATTGAGGAATTATCCGCAGGCAGCAAGGTGATATTGGCAATTCCACCGATATTAACGACGGCGCGATGGTGCTGATGGTCCTGAAATACCGCTTTGTGAAAGGCGGGTACCAGCGGTGCACCCTGACCACCTAAAGCGATGTCTTTACGACGAAAATCAGCCACCACGTCAATGCCGGTTAATACCGCGATGGTATTTGGATCGCCAATTTGTACACTGAATCCGTAAGCACCAGCCGGAACATGGCGGATGGTTTGTCCATGGGAGCCAATAGCTTTGATATCTGCTGCGTTTAGAGCATGCTTTTCAAGCATCTGTTGTACGGCTGCGGCAAAGGCTTCGGCTAATTTGCGGTCTGTTTTGCCAACATTGATCACTTCATTTTCTGATTGGCTGCAGAGTTTGTGAAGCTGTTCCTGCAGCGATTTTTCGTACGGAACGGTTTGGCAATCGAGTAACTTGGGGGCATCATTATCTGCAAAATCGACCAATGCCACGTCAATACCATCAATACTGGTGCCTGACATCAGGCCGATATACAGAGTGCTCATGTAAGAATCCTAGTTATTCATTGCCAGCATAATACGCTTATTGTTGTTCAGCAGCGCCAGCCTTTCTTCTGCCAGTTTAGCAAACGCTGTCGCTTCTGATTTGGCAATGGGGGCAGCTTTCGGCAGTTGCACAGTGCGAGGATTCTGATGCACGCCATTGACCAGGAATTCATAATGCAGGTGCGGACCCGACGCCAAACCTGTCGACCCAACATAACCAATAACCTGACCCTGTTTGACGTTTTGGCCAACCTTTACCGCGCGCTTACTGAAGTGCAGGTATTTGGTTACGTATTTTTCACCGTGCTGGATAAATACGTGATTACCATTGTATTTGTCATAGGCTGATTTAATTACGCGTCCATCACCGGCTGCAATGACTGGGGTACCGGTATCTGCGGCATAGTCTACGCCGCGATGGGCCTTCCATTTTTGTTGAACGGGGTGGAAGCGTCGGTTTTTAAAGTTTGAACTGATGTATTTAAAGTTAACTGGCGCACGTAAAAAGCTCTTACGCATACTGCGACCTTCGGGTGTGTAATAGTTACCATCGCTGTAACGAATAGCAGTATAGGTTTCACCCTGATTAACAAATTGCGCGGCTAAGATGTCACCAAATCCTGCGAATTCACCGTCTATATACTTTTCCTCATAGAGCACATAAAAACTGTCGCCTTTACGTAATTCAAGGGCAAAGTCGATGTCCCAGCCAAAGATGTTGGCAACGCTCATGATTTGATTGTCAGTTAAACGGGCTTTCATACCCGCATTCCAGAAACTATTCTCTACTTCACCTTGGGCATAATTAAGGCGAATGTCGACGGCCTTTTCTTCAATTTCGGATACGAAGTTACCTTCGTCGTTTAAGCGCAGCTCCAGAGTATCGGTAGCTGACATGCTGTAACGCAGCCTTTGCAAATTCCCGTCTTGATCAATCAGTAAATCTAAATTATCACCAGGCATCATTTTCAGCAGGGCTTTTGCATCGTTGCCGCTTTTACTGATCTTGTAGGTATCTTGTGGGGTTAAACCGGCACGCTGAAAAATTTTTGCCAGGTTGTCGCCTTTGCGTACTTCAAATGACTGCCACTCGTGGTCATTGGTGGCCATCCATTCTTCGCTTGGAAATTGTGTTAAGTCGACGGGTAGATCGTAGCGTTTTCCAATCTCCAGTTCGGCCACTTCACTGTTACGTGAAGCCGTTGCAGTTTCGGAAGGTAACAGCAGACTGATACAAAAAATAAAGGCAAAGGCACTGATTAACCATTTATGCGGTTTTGGTAACTGATTAAAGGTTTTTTTCAACACGATCGGCTCTACTCACATACTGCTCAAGGGTCCAGAATATAATGTTTAAATATAACTTTCCATGAACGAATTTGAAATTGATTAAAATTTGCGCATTTGTTGCAGTGGGCTGTTATAAGAAAACATACAGTTTGGCTTTTCATGACCCAATGGGCCAAGTAGAATGCGCAATTCACTAATGTAAGCTGAGCCGAATTAGAGGGGATCTAGATGACCGACTGGCAGACTGCACTGGAAGAGATTAAACGTGGTGCAGAGGATATTTTAATTGAAGAAGAACTGGTGGCAAAACTAAAAGAAGGTAAGCCGCTAAAAATTAAGGCGGGCTTTGATCCGACTGCACCAGACCTTCACCTAGGCCACACGGTTCTGATCAATAAACTGCGCACTTTCCAACAGCTTGGCCATGAAGTTATCTTTTTGATTGGTGATTTCACGGGGTTGATCGGGGATCCTACCGGCAAGAACGTGACGCGCAAGCCGTTAAGCAAAGAGCAGGTTCTGGCCAATGCTGAAACCTATAAAGAACAGGTATTTAAGATACTGGATCCGGCTAAAACCCAAATTCGTTTTAACTCTGAGTGGATGGATCAACTGGGTGCGGCGGGCATGATCAAGTTAGCGGCCAGTCTCACCGTTGCGCGTATGCTTGAGCGTGATGACTTCAAAAAGCGTTATGCCAACGGTCAGCCTATCGCCATTCATGAGTTTTTATATCCATTAGTACAGGGTTGGGATTCAGTTGCATTGGAGGCTGATGTTGAACTTGGTGGTACCGATCAGCGTTTCAATCTGCTAATGGGCCGTGAACTGCAAAAAGAGCAGGGCCAACGTCAGCAAACGGTATTGATGATGCCATTACTGGAAGGACTGGATGGCGTCCAGAAGATGTCTAAGTCGCTGGGCAATTATATTGGTATTACCGATGCGCCAAACGATATGTTTGGTAAGATCATGTCTATATCTGATGAGCTAATGTGGCGTTATTACGACTTGCTCAGCTTCAAGGCGAATGAAGAAATTCAACGCTTGAAAGCGTCTGTCGCTGAGGGGGCAAACCCACGCGATGTGAAAATCGAGCTGGCTAAAGAAATTATTGCACGTTTCCATTCAGAGGAAGCGGCCGAAGGCGCATTGCAGGATTTTATTCAGCGTTTCCAAAAGAATGCGATTCCGGACGATATTCCGGAAGTGGCCTTAACCATTCCAGCCGATGGTTATCCTATTGCGAATCTGTTGAAAGATGCGGATTTGGTTTCTTCAACATCTGATGCAATGCGTATGATCAAACAAGGCGCAGTGAAGATTGATGGCGAAAAGGTAGATGACACCCGCTTGGTGTTTTCGGATGCCTGTGAAGCGGTATTCCAGGTTGGTAAGCGTAAATTCGCTAAGGTGACATTAAGCATTTAATGTCTGAATGCTATTCACCAACGATAGCGTTACCTTCTAATCCCCACTTTGTAAGAATGGCACCATAGGTGCCATTTTTTTTATTTTCCAGTAGCAGGCTTTTCAGCTGCGTTACTACCTCGGCAGCGGTATTTTTGCCTGTGGCTAAATACAATTCGTGATTTAACGCTGGCAGGGCCAAAGCTTCATGAACCTGCTCCGCTCTGAATCCAAGCTGTTGTAATTCCTGTTTATACGTACTGGTATTGGCCAGGACTAAATCAACCCTGTGCTCAAACAGCATTGCCCATAATTGTCGATAGTTAGATGTCAGCGTGAGTGCCTGTTCATCTTCTAATCCTAAACCTTGTAGATAATGAGTGGAGCTGTAGCCACGCATTGCTGCTGTGCGCAGCGTGGTTAAATCCGTCACTGAATCAGGTTGGATTTGGGTCTGCGTAGCCAGGCGATAAAGGCTGGCTTTTGCACTTAAGATGGGGCCAATCCATTGAAAATCCGGTGTACGTTCTGGATCTTTCAGCAATGTCATCAGGATAACATTTGGTTCATGCTTTGCCATTTCGATTGCACGAGCCAAGGGCATTAGTACGATACTGGACGTCAGGGTATCAGGCAACTTCAGCGCCAGTACTTCTTCCGCAACTGCACCTGTAATCTGCATTTGTTGATTGTGATATTGAAGCGGGGGGATGGCTTCGCCAACAAATAAGAGTTGGGTGGGATGTGCAGCTTTGGCATGCACTGACAAGATCAGGCCGATGATGGCCAGCGAAAGGGCGGCGAAACGTCTGATCCTTGTCATATTAAACCTACACTACATCCGGGAGAATTACTTCAGGTTCTTGCGTTGTTTAAAAGTCATATTGAAATTACGCAAATGCACGTCCAGCGCATCACAGGAAATATTAATTTCCCTGACTGACAGATACAGAGAATACAGCAAAAATACCAGACTGGCAGCGAAAACGTAACTCCCGACTTGCTGGTACTCCCAGTAAATCGCCATCATCGACACTACGCATAGAAAAAAGCTGCTAACACCGGCTTCCTGCATGCGTCTGATGAGGTGAATACGCTTACGTAAATTACCAATTTGCTGTTGGGTGTTCTCGTTACTTTGGTCTGGGTCGAAATTGCGAATAATGGACGCCAAAGTTACAAAACGGTTGGTGTAAGCCAGCAGTAGCAAAGAAACAGCCGGAAATAACATTGCTGGTGTAGTAAGCGTGATAATCATGATTAGCCCTTATTAATTTCTTTTTCGTAACGGGTGATTGTCTGGTGGATAAACAAAATGGCAGCATTCTTATCCTGGAAGATATGAGTGCTCAAATCAGAGGTAATGTCTGCCTGTTGACGAATGCGCTTTAATTGCCCCAACGCCAGAGGTGAATCAGAACAATAACTGTCGACAACACAGCCATGCAGCATGGCGTACTGATGGCCTTTTAATAGCTGCTTTTCAGCTTCCGGCGTATAGCCATCACACTGACGTAAATCACCTAAATATCCCCACATCTTGTCAGGTTGAGCAGCATCGACGAGTGCTTTGACATGATTAACAAATGTCGTCGCCATTTTCTCCCCCACGGCTCCGCTAACTGTGGCAAACATGATTCTGTCGCGGAAGTACAATTCGTAGCTGCCGTATTTATCTTGATACTGATATGGGGTCATGGAGAATTCGTATGTGCTCTGAGTTCATAGGAGTAGCTGCAAGGAATCTCAATAATAAGATTCACTTAACTGGCCTAATTCTACCATGTGGTTATTTTTCGTGCTGCTAAATATTTGTTAGAAGCTTGTAGGAATTAATACCTGATTACAGGTGTAATCGGCCGGAATGAAGTTGATAGGCCGCAAAGGAAAGAGCACCAAAAAATAGCAACAAACAAAGCAGAATGACTTTGGCTTTAATAATTGCCATTCGGGTGCGGGCGATGTCACCAAAGCGTAACTCACGCAGGCCGCCGCATTTGGGTAAACGGGTTTTGTGTTCGTTATAAAACGCAGGCCCGCCTAATTGAATTCCGAGAGCGCCCCCACAAAGGCTTAACAAGGTAAGACGAGTTGAATTGATTCGGTTTTTATCGCGCCAGCGGGCTTTAAGGGCAGACGTTATTCCTTCACCAATAAGCAGAGGCAGCACCAAAATTCGTGCTGGTAACCATTGTAACAGGTAGATTAGTCGGGCCGTGAATTGCCCAAACTGGCTAAAGCGCGGACGTCTGGTATGCCACTGATGCGAAAATTCATAGAGCAGGCGATAACCAAAAGCACCTGCGCCACCCGCCACCGCAAACCAAAATAACGTGGCAAGATACTGATGCTGGAACCGCAGAAGCATCGATTCTATACAGGCTTTACCCATGCCTAATGGACTGAGCTGTTCGGTATGTCGAAGTACCCAGGGGGTTAGCGTCTGTCTGGCCCAGGTCTTTTGTTCGGCGATCAGGCGCTGTTCAAGCTTTTTACTGGTATCCAGTACAGGCTGAAATTGCAGCGCGGCCAATAACAGCACGCCATCGAACAGAAGTGGAAACTCCACCAGGTATTTCAGTAACTGCAAAATGACCACGGTTGGTAGCCATAAAACTAAACACGCCAGCGCCCCTGATATTTGTTGCTGATAGTGACTGCGCGGTGATGGGGGATGGACTTTATCCGCCATTCGCTGGGCAATAAGCCTGAATAAGCTAATAGGATGGTATTTTTCTGGCCAGCGCCAAATGCTTTCGAGTAACGCGACTATTAGCATTACCCAAACAGGAAACATGGCTGGCCAGAACAGAAAGTCCATTTTCTACTCGTCTTAGGCGTCGCTTGCCAGTTGAGCAATCATGTCCATTACCAGTTCCGCTGAGTGTTTGGCTGCTTTTTCCAGGTAGCTGGTGAAGGATTCGGTGGAGGTTTTGCCTGCGATATCAGACAAAGATCGGATAACCAAACAGGGGGTGTTTAACAGATGCGCGCTTTGTGCAATGGCCGCACCTTCCATCTCTGTCGCGCTGGCGTGTGGAAACGCGTGTTTAATTTTGAGCGCAGCCTCATCGCTACCAATAAACGCATCACCGGTACAAATTTGGCCGGTCTTACACTGAATACCGTCGAGTTTTGCCGCTGCGGCCTGAGCTGCTGCGATTAAACGGGCATCACTAGTATAAGTCGCAGGCATGCCGCCGGCACACTGACCTAAGGCATATCCGAAATGTGTCAGGTCAACGTCGTGATGTAATACAGATTCACCGATAACCAGATCGCCAATGTTCAAGTCCTGGTCAAAGCCGCCGGCAGATCCTGTGTTGATCACACATTCTGGGGCAAAGCGTTCAATCATTACGCTAGTGCCTACGGCAGCCGCAACTTTACCAATGCCACAGCGGGCTAAAATGACTTCAACGCCATGCAAGGTGCCGCAGTAAAAGGTCATGTGTTGATGATTTACGGTGGTAAGGTTTTGCAGGCTTTGCTGGATCAGGGTGATTTCCTGCTCCATTGCGCCAAGAATCCCGATTTTTTTCATATTTGGTTCCCGCGAGGGCCGAATGTCGGCGAATTAATATGGCGTCAGTTTACCTGCTGACGTCAAAAAAATCTTCTCTAAGCTGCTTCCGGGCTCGTTTGACGCATAGAACGTAGTGGGCGGGTTGGGCGTTTATTCATTACCGGGGCATGAGCCGGTTCCTGCTTGGGGATATTGCTTTGGCTGTAATAGACCCTTAGTTTAGATTCAATGCATTCACGAATATCCTGAGGCTTATAACCTGATTTGATTTTAATGCGCACGTAAGGAACTCGAGCCGCATCTAAACTGCCACTCACGAACCAGTCTCTCTGGGCTTTATAACCTTGTGGCTGAACCAAATCCAGCGCCACTACAGGCGACATATCGTCTTTGCTGCACAGCACAAAATCTAATTGCTTACCGGATGCTCTGGTCATCGCTGCTTTTGCCGCCTTTTTGTCAGTCGCCTGACGTAAAGCGATTACATCGTTGAGTTTTACCCGGCAGACAATGCGGTAGTGCTGGCCCACTGCTTCTTCCAGCAATTTTAAGAAGGTGCATTCAACCGGCGTGAACAGGTTGGTTTTACGTTTAAATGGAAATCCCAGTGAGGGTTCATTTAATTTTAAGGCACCAACAGCAACAATGATTAATAACATCAGCAGAACGATGGCTAATTCCATAATGACTCCTAACGATCGTCAGAATTCTGACGACTGGCAACAAAATCGATTGAGTATTAAGGAATTAGCAAAGGCAATGCCAGAACGATCAAAAAGATCAGGCTTCTGGCATTTCTGTGGGGGCTTTGATCAGAATGTCGACCTGGCTACCTTTGCCATCGGCAGAAATCACCACGATTTTATCGGCGTTTTCGTATTCAAGCACCAATCGACCACGTAGTTTACGATCGGCAAAGGGTTCGCCGAGTTGATCCAGATAAAAGGTACGAGCCTGTTCTGGCGTAGTGTCTGCATGATAAATCATGGTAGCAGGCAGAGTATCGTCAAACATCTGACACAAGCGCGCGCCCGGATACAGAGGTAAGGCATGAAAATCTTGTGGGCAAGATTGTGTTTTTGGCAGCTCTTCAGGTGCCGGCATTTGCTGCTCTGCGGTCATATCGCCTGGTTCAGTAGACGTCTCTAGTGCCATAAGCACAGAACTGAATAACAGTGGTATTAACGGCAACCAGCTGAGAGATCGGTTTTGACGGGCCATAATCACTTCAAATTGTCTGAATTTTATAAAGGTTTCAGTCAATATAGAGTTTAGCTTGTTATTGGGCAACCGCATTTAAACTGCTTAGGGTATGGCACCCGACAACAGGGTATGGGCTATTTGTTTCACCTTTGAGGATGAAGGGGGAGATATGATTCGACATTACTTCAGAATGAGTTGCTTTTGTCTGGGCCTGTTAGTTGGGATCCAGATCCCAGGATTTCTCGATCAATTCGCTAAGCGTGTTGAGGCGCAACTGCATCAGGCCGAAACCAGTTTACAGGGATTCCGGCAAACCGCGGGCCGCCATTTTAGTGGAGATCTGGATGCGCTGGTCCAGCATTATCGTCAGAGTCAGGACAAGGTTTTTCGGGAGGATGCCAACAGTATTCAATTGCTTGTGAGTGAGCAAAAGCACTTGGCAAATGAATGGAAAATTGTGCAGCAGGGACAGTTTGCTTTACTTTGGCATCTGCTAGTGATGCCTCCTGTGCCGCTATTGCAGGCGACGTTGCAACAATACAGTTATATCGTGTTACTCAATCCCGCTGCGCTAGTCTGGGGAATTGGCGTAGCTATCTTATTCGCTGCCTGGCTGGACATGCTGATAACGTTATTGCTTCGGGGAATCGGGATCTTTCGTCATTCACCTAAGTCCACACAACCGCCTTCGCCTCCGCCACCCCCTTGGTAATATCAGCAACCAAATATAACTATATCGGTAGCGATGTAATTATTCTTTTAGTCATAAAGGTGACATAAATTCGCCATAAACTGCCTGTGACTTCACTGGACAGGGCTTATGTTGACGAAGATTTGTGGCACCCCACTGACCTATTGGGCATGGTTTATCTTTTTACCTTTACTGGCATTGGCTGGTTTAGGTTGGTCTGCGCAATCGGGTTTCAACTCGCTCACCTTGCGGGATTATTACCAGTACCGTTGTGATACCGGAACGATAGTAAAAAAAGGCTCTGTTGATCAGGTTTTACCGCGTTTTCGCTTTCTGACAATTTCCTCCATGCATGCGGCTGAGATAGCCGAGCAAATGTGCCATCAGCCGGAAATCGCACAACATTACTCTGGTGTCACTATCTCCTGGAAACCTCGCTGGCTGCTTTCTCCTGATGAAATTCTGGCGGAAGATTACGATCTGATTTGGAGTCGTGAGAGTGCTTTGCAAGGGATCGTGCCCTGGTTTGAAAGTTTTTATCAAAAGCTGATGGCGTTCGATAATTATCGGATTTCCTGGTACAGCAAAGGCCTGCAGCCACAAATGACTCAAGAGTATTTTTCGGATAAACGCGTAGGGATTTTGAGTGATCGTCTCAGCCATAGTCATCACCTGATGGCGTTAATGTCACTGAAAAAGGCACATATCGAGTTGGGACCGGAACAACTGGTTATTTATGACGATTCGCGCGCGCTTTATGAGGCCTTTGCCCATGGTGAAGTTGATCTGATAACCGGCGGACAGTGGCTAAACAGCATGATAGATGCACCACTGACGTCTTTACTGATCAGTGATCGGGTCGCGGCTGCGGATCTATTTATTCGTCGTCAGCATCCACCTGAACTGGATTGTGCACTCATCGCCACATTAAATCAGTTGCAACAAATCTTGCCTGGAGCTGACTTTAACGCGCATGCATTAACCACTTGCCAGAAGAGTTAACAAGGTGCAGCTAACCCAATTTCCACTTATTCGTTTACCCCGTATCCTGCTGCTTTGGTTGCTGCTTACCAGTGTGTTGGCGGCTATTTGTTTTTGGCAGGGACAACAGAGCCTGACCCAGGATTTACGACATCAGTTACAGCATCAGTTGCCCCAGAGGCTCAAAAACGCGCTTAATTATCGAGGTGATGATGCTCCGTTATTAAATTTAATTCAGCACCAGCTTAACCAGGATTTGGCTATTTTACCGCTGTCTACCGATGTGTTGTATTTCCATCAGTGTCGTGGCGAAGTGGCGCAAATCATGGCCAATGCACCTGTTTATCAGGTCGCTGGCTCCTGGCAGTTACTGATTGAATGGACCTTTGGCAAGCTGCCACAACAAACCCGAATTGCGTTTTCCTGTGAACCAAACTGGCAGAATTTACTTAGCTATCCCGGTGTGATTGCGGCGCTATTGCTCGCATTGCTGCTTTGGTTACCCCGGCCGTTAAGTCATAGCTGTAAACAGCGTAAAGACGCGTTGATGTCGTTGGGGATTGCGGCCGAACCTGCGGCCTGGGTTGCCAGTGCCAGTGAAGGACTCAATCCGGTACAAACACATTTACTGATGAAACTGGTTGCTGAACCACAGCAAACTCCTCGTCAGTGGTTGGAATGGATAACTCAACCCAGAGTTGCGCGTTTGAGCGAGGACAGACTGATTTGGTTTAGTCTGGCTTATGCCTACTTGCAGGGCGATTTTCAAGGAGCCCTTGAGGTGGCTTTGAGCGATGATGGCTTGCACTTTGCGCCAGAACATCAGCAACTTCGCCTGCACGGTCTGGAACTAAAATTAGGTAAAACGCCCTATTTCTATCTGTTGTGGTACGCCTGGCTGCGTCAGCAGGATGAGGGCTGGCATTTAAATCCAGCGATTAATCGCGCTGATACCGAGCACGCTCAGACCTTATTGCTGTTAATGGAAAAATGGGGAGGGCATGCCAAAGCCATTAACGATTTAAAAGACAACGGGTTGCGTGCCAAAACCCTGGATCAGAACCGTAATAAACTTAAAGCGGAGCTTTCTGCGATCCTCGGCGACAAGTTGTCCCAAGATTATTTATTTGAGACAGAGCGAGATCTCAAAAGTGGCCGCAATCGATATCGTTTAGCATTACAACAACAGCAAATTAGTTTCTCAGTTTCCCTTTTTTAAATTGATTAACTTTCTGATTTATAAGTTTTTTATACTTTTAGAGATATCTCTTTTTGTGAAAAGAGATCCCTTTAACCTTACTGAAATATTTCATCGCCAGCATGAGCGCCAGTTACGAAATACACGACATATTCGCATTAACTGGAGAGAACACATGTTGACGTTTTCCAAGACAAAATTAGCCAGCCTGGTTGCCTTATCATTCACGGCAAGTTTGGCTTACGCACAAGAAACGACTCAGGCACAACAGACAGATGCTGAGCCGATGGAAGAAGTTGTGGTGATGGCATCGCCAATCCGCGATAGTCAAAAAGCTGCCATTATGGCAAAGCAGTCTGCAGACAACTTTGTCGATGTCGTTTCTGCCGACACCATTGGGCGATTCCCTGACCAAAACCTAGCGGACTCTTTGGGGCGCATTCCTGGCTTAGCCATTGAACGTGACCAGGGCCAGGCGCGCTATATCAACTTCCGCGGTACACCGTTTCGTTATACGGCGTTAGCCATTGATGGCATCTATATCCCAGGTGCTGAAAACGGCCGAGTCCCGCGTTTCGACAGTTTCCCTGCGGTAATTACTCGTAAAATTGAAGCCAATAAAGCGATTCTACCCAGCATGCCGGGAGAGTCTGTGGCCGGGTATATCAATATCGAAACCTTTAACCCGTTTGATAGCAAGGGCTTTTCAATTGCGACAGATGTGGGCTATGGCCAGCAGGATTTGGGCGGTGGTGATATCACCAAATTGTCAGTGCGTACTTCCTGGTCAAACGACAAGGTGGGTTTCTCGTTATTTGGTTCGCAAAACAGCCGTGAGCAAGTCACTGATAACCGTGAGTTCGACTTAGAACAGGAAGACGGCGAGTTAGTGGTCAATGAATTGGATATCCGTAGCTATAAAGTAAAGCGTGAAGATGAGGCGTACGGTGGACGTTTTGAATATCAGCCAGGTGGTGTGGTTGAGCGTATTTTCCTGAGTTCGTTATATAGCGAGTTTCAGGATCACGAAGAGCGTAACCAGTATGTATTTGATTTTGCAACAGGCGCTGGCTTGATGGGGGGAACTGTTACCCCCGGAGAAATCGGCTCTGGCCTGGCAACTGTGGGACGCTCACTTGAATACGGTTTATACGAGAACTCTACGTTTACCAATACTTTAGGTTCAGACTTAGCCTTTAAAGATTGGACGGTGAAGGGGCGCATTAATTACACCCAAACCGAAAATAATATGTTCCTGCCAATCATCAGTAGTGGCTATGGAACGGTGATGGGCAGCTATGACTTATCTGACATCAATGACCCCATCCTGAACCTGACGTCCGTGAACGGCGTCAATGACGTTGATAACTATGCTTACAGCTATCTGCTTAACTATGGTCTGTCGCTGGAAATTGACGCCTGGAAATACAAAGTCGACGCTGAAACTTACGTTGATATTGCGGGCTTACCCAGTCGTCTTCAGGTAGGGGCGATGTACGATACGCGTTCAGCAGTGGGGTACAGTGGGGGCTACTCGCTAGACTATGATTTAGGCGGTGTGAATCCGAACGATTACCTGACAGATGAAAGCTGGGATACCGATTTTACCAATAGTATTGGCGGTAACTATTACGACAATAAAGGCCTGCGCGGTGCCCTGGAAGCTGCTAAAGGTGAGCTTGAAGTGGCTTACAGCGACGACACTAAAATTAACATTGATGAAGATATTACCGTTGCCTACGGTATGCTGACCACAGACTTCGACTGGGGCTCACTGGTGACGGGTGTGCGTATTGAAAGCACCGATTATTCATCGACGGGGCCAGAAGGTTCACAAAGTGACAGCTTTACCAATGTATTGCCAAGTCTGCATTTGAATGTGGATGTGGCCGACGATGTGAAATTCCGTGCGTCACTATCTACAGGCATTAGCCGTCCTTCCTACAGTGAATGGCGTGCTTCGGCAACTGTGGATACTACCGAGAAAGAAATCTCTGGTGGTAACCCAGGCCTGAAAGCAGAAGAAGCTTACGGTGGTGACCTGTCACTGGAATGGTATGCAGCTGATGCCAGCCTGGTCGCGGTGGGCGCCTTCTATCGCCACATCGACAATGTCATTTACTCTGATTCGTCTACCGTGGATGCTGGTCTGTATCTGTCTGAATATGCGGGCGAGCAGTGGGACTACTCAGGTTACGTAAACGGTAAAGAGGGGCATTTCCAGGGACTTGAACTGAACTTTATTGGTCAGGCATCAGACCTGATTTCAGATAAGTTGGAAGGCTTTGGTTTAACTGCCAACCTGACCTTACTGGATAGTGAGTTTACCACCTTAGGTGGCAATAGCTACAGCCTGCCAGGTACGTCAGACATGATTTTCAACTCGTCTGTTTACTATGAGAATGACAGCGTATCTCTGCGCCTCAACTACCAGTTCCGTGATGACTGGTTGTCTACCACAGAAAATGACTCGATGGGTGAATATTGGAATGCCCAGAAGCGTTTGGATCTGTCATTCAGCTATACACTGCCAAGCTTCAATGACGTAGATATAAGCTTCTACGCCAATGCCAACAACTTGACGGATGAAATCGATATTCGTTATGTGGGTACAGAAGCCACACCTAACCAGATTGAACGCTACGGTCGCCGCTATATGGCCGGTATCCGCGTTAACTACTAAGTCCAAATCTGACTGTTCGGGGCAAGTCACTTGCCCCTTTCTCCAGGAAATTATTATGCAAAATGTATTTACTAAATCGGCACTGGCGACCTTGCTGGCCAGCGTCATTAGCTTACCAGCACTGGCAGGCACACTAAGCGCAAATGTGGAATATAAAGAAGGCAGCTACCTGTTGAACTGGCAATCATCCAGCCCGGTAAGGGTGATCGTCAATTCGGTCGACAGCCATGTGTCAAATACACTGACAGACAACAACAATAAGAATAGTCTGCAATGGCAAGCCCAGGCTGATAGTCGTCATTATTTCACTCTGGAAAATGCAGAAGGTGATACGGTGACTTTGGCGTCGCGTTTGGTCCCGCTGCATGGCGGTCGCAATTTCCGTGATTTGGGCGGCTATAAAACCACAGATGGCCACACAGTGAAGTGGGGGAAACTTTATCGTTCAGGCATGCTGGCTAATCTTACCGATGCGGATTATCAGCTAATTGAAGGTCTGAATATTGACACTATCGTCGATTTTCGCACGACGTCAGAACGCGCCTCTGAAGTAACAGACTGGAAAGCATCTCCGATTGAGATGATCAACAAAGATTATGAAATGGCGGATATGGGTGCTATCGCTAAGATCCTGCGTGATCCAGAGCTAAGCCGTGACAAACTGGAAGGCTTTATGGCGCAGGTGTATCCGCGCATTCTGGAAGATCAGAAAGATAATTACACCGCTATGTTCGATCGCCTGGTACATAACGACGGTGGCCTGCTGTTCCATTGTGCCGCCGGTAAAGATCGCACTGGCATCAGTGCGGCGTTGATTCTAACTGTGCTGGGCGTAGACAAAGAAACCATCATCGAGGATTACCTGAAAACCAATCAGTATTTGGATCCGGATGCACTGAAGCCGAAAGACAGCGGCAACCTTGATCCTAAATATGCAGCGATGATGAAGTTCTTTGCCAGTTTGCCCAAAGATATGGTGCAGCCGTTAATGGGCGTTACCCGTCCACTGATCGAATCGGCTATCGCCTCAATGGAAGCCAAACACGGTACGGTTTTAGAGTATGTTAAACAGGAATTGAAGGTATCTGATGAGGATATTCAGGTAATGCGCAGCAAATACCTGATGTAATTTTTACACTTTATTATTTTCACGCCCGTAAAAGGCCCGGAGCAGTTTCCGCCCGGGCCTTTTTTCATTCATCTTCGTCGTTAAACACACAGGCTGAAAATTCTTCAATCACCCGCTGTAAATGCGCATGCATGGCCTGACGTGCTAATGCTGCATCAGGCCGGGTTAAAGCGAGCGCAATCTGTTTATGTTCATCGGCAATCGGATTCGCGCCGCGCTGTTGTAATAAGCGATTAAACACAAGGTTGAGTTCCGAGCGGCGGTGGCGATCAGTTGGTGAAACTGCTGATCCATCTGATGCACAGCATCCAGATTGTGCTGGCTTTGCTGCTGCATTGGTCGTTGTAGAAATTTGAGTTCATGTAACTCCTGCAGCGAGATACGTTGTGCAGCCAGGGCGGCTATTTCCGGTTCAACACTGCGCCTGGCTTCCAGAATTTCCATCGGACCTGATATCTGATGCATGACTGGTATCAGCAACGTAAAGCGAATCAGTAGTATGTCCTAAGTCGCCTCCTGACGATGACGCGACTGCGCTTAAAATGTTGGAGACCGCCTTTTATATCAAGCACTAAGCTTTACTTTAATCAGTTTGTCATAATTCGTTGCTACCGTGCTGCCACTTCTTTTGGCAACGTTGTTTCAGGTTGGAATCTGCATTGCTTTCCGCATTGTCTGGTAACACATCTCATGACGATCCTCTGCTGGCTTGTCTGCCGCGGCTGCGCAACTTTGTGGCATCAAGGGTGCCTGAAGCCGACAGAGTCGATGACGTAGTACAGGAAACCCTGGCGCGCACTTACAAAAGCAGCGACATAAATCAATTACATCAGCCGTTAGCTTATTTGATTACTGTGGCCAAATCTGTGCTGGCGGAGCAGTGGCGCCGGCCTTTGCATGACAGCGAAGATGCGTTGTTAAATGAGTTGCGCGATGATGTCGCCGATCCTTCTCAGCAACATATGGATCAACAAAAGCTAGAAGCGATGCTTGCCGTGCTGGCTGCTATGCCTGTTCTTCGGCGCAAGGTATTTGAGATGCGTCGTTTGCAGGGCCTGACCCGGGAAGAAATCGCCGAGCAGTTGGGCCTGGCTCCTGAAGCAGTGAAAAAGCACATTACCCGGGCGATGCTCGATATTACCCTGGCCGCAGAACAGCAAGGGTGGAATGATGCAGATTAATTGTCCCCCTTTGCCGCTTTTTAGGCTCAGTAGCTATATGGGCCGAATCTAAGTGAAAAACGTGACCGAGCAGGAACTATTACTCGAAGCAGCCGATTGGTTTGACCGCCAGGATGAGCTGTGTCCGCAAGAATTGCAGCGCTTTGTTACCTGGCTGGAACAGCCTGGGCATCTTACTGCCTACCAGCGTATTTGTCGGGCGATGGGAGCACCCGAACTGGCCCAGGCCATAGCTATGTCAAAGGCATCCAAAGTAAACGAAGATACTAAAGTGGTATCTTTATTGAGCGAGACCGAGACCCCGGCTACGAAGCAGCGCAAGCAATTTGGGCCTAAGTCGTGGTGGATGATGGCCGCAAGCTTTGCAGCGTTAGCCCTGCTGTTAATGGCTTTGCATCCAGATAGAAATATGACGTCACCGCATGTGGCTGAAAGACAATCTCCAGCTACGCAAACCCTGATTGCTCAGGTTGCCAGGCCCAGCTCACAAATTTTATCGGATGGCAGTCAGGTGCATTTAAATGCGCGCTCTGAACTGCATTTTTCGGAAACGGCGCTGCGCCGCAATGCCACGTTAACCCAGGGCCAGGCCTATTTTGATGTGGCCAGGGATGAGTCGCGGCCCTTTGTGATTGACGCGGGGCTGGCCCGTATTCAGGTGCTGGGGACCTCGTTTGACGTCGACAGACTTGAAGACAGTGTCTGGGTGACGGTTTACTCAGGGCATGTGCAGGTGCAGCAACAACAGACCTACGATTTATTCCCCGGCCAGCGCATTGGCGTGTTCAGTAATGGTCAGGTGGTACAGCAACAGCATGGCAACAGCCAGTTGCCCGACTGGCGCATGGGCTGGCTGGATGTGCAGCAAGAGTCGATGGCACAAGTGCTGACAAGGCTAGAGCGCTATCTTGATAAGCCCGTGATTTTGAAGGACCCGCAACTAAAACAGCTCGAGGTGAGTGGCCGTTTTGCCCTGACCAGACCGCAGGACGCTTTACACATGCTGGCCCAGGCCAACGCGTTGCGCTTGGTTGAACAGGCCGATCATTACTATCTGAGCAGTCGTTAAGCCAGAGTATGATCCCAGCGCCTGTGTCTCCTGTTGTGGTTGGCTGGCTGGCGGCAGGATTGCTGGCCATCACGCCGCAGGCACGGGCAGCACAGTTGCCTGAATCTCCTTCAGCCGTGCGCTATTTAGCCCTGCCGAAGCAATCGCTGGCGGCGCAGTTGAGTGCCCTGACGCAACAATTTCAAATCGCCTTTGTGGTGCGCACTGAGCTGCTGGCCGGTAAACAGGCACCTGCATTAACTGGTAACTTTCAGTTGCAGCAGGCCCTGGCACTGTTGTTAAAAGGCAGCGGACTAGCTGCCCACGTAAGCCTGGATGGGTTGGTGCTGGTACCTGCTGAGCAGGTGAGCGACAGCCAGCAAACCTCGTTGGAAGAAGTGACAGTCACTGGCTTACGCCACTCCCTGACCAAGTCCAAACAAATTAAGCAGCAGGCCGAGCAAATCAGCGATGTGATCGCTGCCCAGGATCTGGCCCAGTATCCGGATCTGAATCTGGCGGAATCTCTGCAGCGGGTGCCGGGGGTAGCCATTACCCGCGAAGCCGGGGAAGGGCGACAGGTGAGCCTGCGCGGCGCGTACCCGGATTTCTCCCTGGTTACCCTAAACGGCATGCCGGTGCTGGCCAATAACGACTCGCCCATGGATAGCCGGATCCAAAAGCAGCGGGATCGTTCCTTTGACTTTAACGTTTTTACCTCTGAGCTGTTTAATCAGATTCAGGTGTTTAAAACCTATTCGGCCGAGCAAACGGCGGGTGGCCTTACCGGCACTATCGCCCTTGGCAGTGCCAAACCCTTTCAGGATCCGGGCCTGCATCTGATGCTGTCGCCGGCTGTGGGTCAAAACCAGTATCGCGACACTCTGGCCAGCCGTATTTCTGGTCTGGTATCCAATACCTGGCAGCACTGGGGGGCCTTGCTGGCGTTTTCATACAGTGACAGAGAGGTGCAGGAGCAGGGCGCCAATACCTTTCGCTGGCGCAATATTCTGCCCACCGGCGCGGATATCAGTGCCCTTGATGAAGACATTCAACAGGCATGGCAGGCAGGTGAGCTGGTGGTCCCTAAGGGCAACCGTTATTCCGTCTGGCGCAACCAGCAGCAGCGCATGGGGCTGGGGCTGAGTCTGCAGTACCAGAGCCAGATCCTGAGCATGGATCTGGATGCGATAGTGGCGCGCTTAAGTGGTGAACGAGACGAAAATCATCTCTACCCCAGAGGCAGCCAGTCTACACCCGTGATCCAGGGCCTGACCCGGGTCACCGAGGCCGAGATAAATGCTGACAATGAGCTTGTCTATGCCCGTTATGCCGATGCCAGAGTGGGTACCGAAAGCCGCCATCAGCAGGTGCAAACCGACTACCAGCAGCTTGTCTGGCAAGGGCATCTGCAGATAACCGAGTGGTGGCAGCTTAACTGGCTGCTGGGCCAGCAGGATGCCAGCTATGCCATACCGTTAAGTGCTAAGGTGTATATGCGCGGCATCAGCGATGTCAGTCTGGATTATCGTGAGGATCCTTTTTACGTGGATGCCAGATACAGCGCCGATTTAACCCAGGCGGATTTCTGGCAAATGCACGAAATTGAGCTGGAATCCTTTGCCACCGACACAGATCAGGAGCTGGGTAAACTGAGCCTGGCCTTACAAGCGTCAAACCAGATCCATTACCAGTTTGGCCTGGAATGGCACCGGATGACATCCTCGGCTCATCAGGTGGAGCAGTCGGATATTCTGAAAAGTGACTGGGAGAGTCTGCCCAGCGGCGATCCTGCCCTGCAAATTCCGGCACAATACAGCTATGTGTTAAACGCACATCCGCAGCTGGATTGGCTGGCGTTGCAGCCAATGGCTGTAGCGCGCCAGTATGGTTTGGACCCGCGGTATCTGGCGAATAACGCCGTCGAAACTGTGACCAGCACAGATGCGATCACCGAATCCACCTGGGCCAGCTTTGTGCAGGGGCAGTGGCAGGGCGATGACTGGCAGGTGAATGCCGGTATGCGTTATCAGCAGGACAATACGCAGGTACAGAACAATCAGTCGCAGCTAACCTCACGCCAGCAACTGCGCTATTACTCGCTGCTACCGGCATTGAATCTGATTTACTTTGCCAGTCCGCAGAGCCAGGTGCGCATAGGCCTGAGCCGCAACATTGCGCGGCCCTTGCTCTCTGATATGCTCAAAGCCATTGCCTATGATGCGGATACTGCGACCCTGACAGGCTTTAACGCTAATCTGCATCCCTATCAGGGCAATAATCTGGATCTGGCCTGGGAATATTATGGTGATGACACTTTCTTTGTCAGCCTGGCCTGGTTTTATAAGCAGATAGATGACTATATCGTCAGCCTGGCGCAGCAAATGACCTTTGCTGATACGGGACTGGCGTCTGTGTGGCAGGGCGAGCCCCTTGCCGATGACCAGTGGCTGACCCTGGTGACCAAACAAAATGCCGAAGAAGCCTGGTTGCAGGGCGTGGAAATGAGCCTGCAGTGGGACTGGACCTTTTTGCCAGCGCCCTTTGATCATTTAGGCCTGGCGGCGCAGGGCGCCATTAATGCCGGTAAGGTCAGTTATTACGACGAAGACTATGGGCAAAAGCTGTTTCGTAAAAACTTTCCCTATATGTCCAAATATACCGGAGCCATGACGCTGTTTTACGAAACTGATCGTTTCAGTGCCAGGCTCTCGGCTACCTATCGGGATCGTTATATTGCCCGCGTCGACAGCAATACTCTGATAGATGAGGACGAAACCGGTTTTCATCCTTCCACGTATTTTGATGCCAGCCTGTCGTGGCAGTTTCGGCCCGGACTGGAACTGCGCCTCGATGCCAACAACCTCAGTAATGAAAGGGAAGAGCAGTACAGCGACAGTTCAGATCGGGCGTATAACTCCACCACGTTTGGCCGCTCCTTTTATCTGGGCATGAGTTTTCATCTGTAGCATGACAAAGGCAGCCTTGGCTGCCTTTGTCATGCTTACCCCGTCTTACATACTGTAGCTGAAACCTAAATAATAGGTTCTGCCGTTGTGGGTGGTGTTGTACAGACGGTCAGTCGAGTTAGAGAACTGCTCTTCGCGCTGATCTGTCAGGTTGCTGCCTTCCAGAGTGATTTTGAATGCCTCAGACACGTTGTAGAACGCAGATGCATCGACATAAGTCGTCGCGTGGAAGCCATGGTAATCTTCTTCATTTAACAGCTGAGCGACCGAGGTCAGGTATTTGCTGCGATAGGCAGCTGATACGCGGGCACCCCAGGTGTCTGTGTCGTAGTACAGAGTAAAGTTACCTGAGTTTTTCGACAGGCCAGGCAGACTTTCCTCACGCTCCAGATCGTCATAATACGCTTTACTGTCAGCCCATGTGTAGTTGGTGATCACACCCAGGTTGTCCAGTGGCGCGGGCAGGAAGTCCAGGCGATGCTGGAAGTTCACTTCAAAGCCTTTGATTTTAGTATCTTCGCCCATGTTTTCTGGCATGGTTACTTCAAACGTATCCGAGCTGGTAACGCCATCCGGCAGCAGCGAATCTGGATAGCCTGTTTCGGCATAGGTCATCGTCTGGGTCACAGAGATGATGTAGTCCTGAACATTTTTGTAGAACAGGCCTAACGACGCATAACCTTCGTCTTCGAAATAGTATTCAAACGAAGCTTCCAGGTTGTTCGACTTATAAGGCTTCAGCGCCGGGTTGCCGCCAGTCAGGGTATTGTTCTCAGCACCATCAGAAGAACCTTTAATGGTGCCCGAGACTTCTAAATCAGTCAGAGCCGGGCGGGTCAGGTTTTGGCTGGCGCTGGCACGTAACACTATGCTGTCGGTCAGATCCCAGGCCAGGTTCAGGGCAGGTAAAGCACCTGAGTAGTCGCGATCGATAGAAACAAACTCATCACCAATATAGCCTTCTGAGCCAATTTCTGTGCTGTAGTAACGTACGCCAACATTACCGCGCAGCATGCCCTGACCCAATTCACTGTCAAAGTCATACTGGGCATAAGCTGCCTGCGTTTTCTCGGTTACTTTGTTGCGATCATTGATGCTGTAAGTCAGGTTGCGATCCAGATCATATTTGTCCAGCACGTCCTGCACATTGATGCTCAACCAGGACTGGCGTTTATGAGCTGTGTTGGTGAAAGTGAAATCTTCATCTACCACATCGCTGACGGTGCCCAGTGACCAGGCATTTTTGTATTCGTCGTTGTCGGCCGCAGTATCGTTGACGTTTTCAAAGGCTTTGTAGCTCAAACCGAACTTCAGTGCATCGCCAGAAGGCAGTGCGTAAGTCATGTCAAGCTTGGCAGAGTCAAAGCTGTTGGTGATCTTGTCGGCGGCGATATCAATCTCGTGATAGCGGTATTCGTTCACGTCTGTGGTATCAAAACCGTAGGTGTTGACGCCGTACATAGGGTCTTGGGTGAAGTCGATGGTTTGGTCGCCAAAGGCTTCCAGATAAACCTTGGCACTGGTTTGTTCAAATTCACTTTTCTCGTGACCCAGCAGGGCACGCACACTCAGATCGCTGTTTACCTGCCAGTTACCTGTCAGCACGTACTGTTCCAGGGTAGAGACGGATGATTGAGTACGGCTTTCGGAATGTACCGCCGCCTGCTGCCATTCTGAGTAGACCACCTCATTGTTGTCGTTGTACTCCATGTCGACCAGTACTGAGCACAGCGGGTTATCGCTGGTACCTGATTCAGACAGGTATTTCGCGCCGGCACAGCCCATTGCGGTGGAGCCTTGTGAGCCGCGGCTTTGCAGGTGGTATTCGTCACGGCCGTTATCTAACTTTCCGTACAGGGCATCGAAGGTCAGCGAGAAGGCATCGTTTGGACGGTATTGAAGTGCCAGGGTCGTGCCTAAACGGCTTTGATCGTTCAAGAAAGTCGAGTAACGGGCACCACGGGCAAAATATAGCTCTGCATTGTTAATCTTTTCCTGATCTGCCGCAGACAGGTTCGACAGATCCGAACCGCCTGACGTCACACGGCGCCAGCGGTAGGTATCGTAACCCTGTTCATTCGTGTCGCGCTGGCTGTAGGCCACAGATAACAAGGCGCCAAAGTCGCCCCAGGTGTTAGAAATCAGACCGGCAATACGCGGGCTGGTGCCATCTGCCAGGGAGTTATCGCCCAGCTGGCCACTGACCGCTGCTTTAAAGCCATCGTAATCAAAGGGTTTGCTGGTAAACAGGCCAACGGTGCCACCTATGCCGCCTTCATCCTGGCTGGCTGCAAAGGATTTTTGCACGTCTACCTGGTTAAACAGTTCTGCAGCGAAAATATTGAAGTCAAAGGCGCGGCTACGGGAAACGGCACCACGGCTGTCCATCGGCGAATCGGACGTACCCAGGGCTTCCATACCGTTCAGCTGTACCTGAGTAAAGTCTGCGCCTAACCCACGTAAAGAGATTTGGCGGCCTTCGCCGGCTTCACGGGTAATGGCGATACCAGGAATGCGCTGCAGGGCATCGGCCAGGTTCAGGTCTGGAAATTCTGCAATATCTGAGGCAACGATGGAGTCTTTTGAACCCACGGCTTCGCGTTTCAGATCTTTGGCTTTAATCAGGCTGTTACGAAAGCCGCTGACTTCAATGCGCTCTACGTTATCTGCCTGAGCGTTGCTGGCTTCCTGCGCCTGCGCGGCCAGGGTTGAGGCCGATAAACAGCCGGCCAGAGCCAGACTATAAGTGATCTTGGATAAGTTAAGTTTATGGTGTTGCATGTGTGCTCCGTAAAAGCGTGTGTTAATGGTTAATCTTTATTGGTTAAAAAGAGGGTTGGGTCGCACCAGCAAGGTGGTATCGAGACGTTCAGCAGGGTGAAAACTGACGTCTGTGCTACCGGATTGGGTGTGAATTTGCTGGGGCGAACCCGGGTAAAAGTCGCTGGAAATCCAATGTGCACCGCTGGTTTTGGCCGCGCTAAACTGTGCCAGGCGCTGGGCGGCGCTGGCAGTAAAGTCGGCATCAGCGCGGGTGCGCACCATAAAACCCTGGGCAACAAAATGCTGGATCTGCTGTTGCTGCGCTTCGGGGTCGTTCATCACCAAAATGGCGGCCTCAGCCTCGGTGGCCGGGTAACTGGCAAACATGGCGCGACCCGCGAGTGAAGGGTGTTGATGGCGATAAAGCTCGGCCTGGGCGGTATTGGCATCAAACACAAACAGGATTTTGCCGCGCATATCCTCTAGTTCTGGCCAGCCCTGGCGTAACACTGCGCTGCGCAAGCTGGCGGCAGAGGCGCGTAAATCGTCAGGACGAAACAGGCTTGCGCCTAATTCCTCGTCAATGACCTTATCCAGCTCGGCGTAGCTCTCGGCCGTAAAGGCAACTGGGGCAGCTGATGCGACAAAGCCTGGCTGATTTTCCTTGGCGTTAAGCAAAATCATCAGCGGAAAATGCTGCGGGTGACCTAAAGACCAATCGCGCAACTGAGCTAAACAGGTGCGAAACAGCAGGCAGTGACTGCCCATATCCAAACCTGGTACATGCAGGGTTTTAAAGCCCGGCTGGGCCAGAATTGCTTTATCCTCAGCCGTCAGCATGGTCGCTTGTAAGGCCTCTTCTGCCCAGGGCTGAAGGTAGTGTCCGCCCATTGGGTCGGCAACCACATCAATTTCCAGTTGGCGTAAGCCGCTATTAAGCTGTTGCTGCAACGACGGATGGGCATAATTCAGCTGGGTTGCCAGTTGTGGCTGCTGCTGTTGTAACCACGCCAGCACCTGTGGCGCCAGCGCCTTTTTATAGCTGTTGTGAGAGCCTATGACCTGATAATGAGAGATGGGGGCGGCAATAACAGACTGACAGGCACAGATAAGTGCCAGCCAATATATGCGTTGCCAGGTCAAAAGGTTTTTTAAAGTCACAGCCGATCCCGATTAAGTGATTTGACGGGATGAGGGGGAGAATGCACAGAAGGGGACAGAAGAAAGTATGAATTCGTAAAAAGTTCAAAAAACTGTCACGGAATTCGTACTTAAATACAAAAGGTTTGATACGTTACTTTAGAAAATAAAGCCCTGTAATTTCAGGGCTTTAACTATAAACTAAAAGCTAGGATAGCTGCTGGGCTTGCCTTCATTGAGGTTATTGAGAAAGTTTGCATCAGACACAGGCAAGTTAGCAGAGCCATAGTCGAAAGAATTTAAATAACCGCGCATTGTGGCATTGTCGATACCATCTCCAGTTAACTCAAACCAGCTGCTTACCCTAGGTGTGACAAAGGCTGCGTATGGGTTTTCGGCACTTTCATCAGTTTTGGCAAAACGCAGCACATGGGTACTGACGCCATCTTTGTGATACACCACTTGTAGGTGACCATTTTCAAATGGCAGCTCGTCGGCCTCTGCTGTGACTACATCGCCATGGGTGCTGTAACTGCCGTGGGTAATAATGCCATCTGTGGTGTATATCGTGGCAAATTCCCAGTCGTGGCGATGACCACTTTCAATGCCGTCAATGATTTGGTCTTTTTCAAAATATAAGGCGTAGAGATGCCCACAGTAGCTGCTGCCATCCTGGTCGACGCAGGTATATCTGTGCAGGGTATTGGACGTTTCTAGAAAATTACTGGATCGGCAGCTGCCACCTATACTACCTGAGGGCTTCAGACCTCCGTTTTTATCGCCATCACGGCTAATGCCTGCACTGGGTAGGCAGCCATCCGTATCGAAATCAAATACTGGGGCGATGGACTCAGCATCAATTTCTGTTGGTAGAGCTTGATCTAGCGCGGCAAAGTCATCTGCATGGGCCTGGCTTATTAGCGATATGGTAGAAAGCAGAATCGTAAAGGTCGATATTTTCATCTGAATGTCCTTAATTTTGGGCACATCTCACCGCGAGATATGCAAAGGCCTAAGAGATGAAATTCAACGGAGAGGGGACAGCAAATTTACCTATTTGCAAAAAAGTTCAAAAAACTGTCATGCAATAAATGACTTAAAAGCCACAGATTGCTGTCATCTTACTTAGTGGAATTTATATATAAATCAGATGATTAATCACCATTAGTGAGAATCTTTCCTGGGATTCTTAGTTTGCATCTTTACAGATGTATCTCTAAAGATGTAAATTGCGGGCATATCACTGATGGATAATATGGCTTAAGTATGTACGGTAAAAAAATTCATGCGGCAGGTTTGGCGCTTTTGGTCTCCTCATTGTTAACTGGGTGTGGTGATGGGGAGGCAAAACAAGCTGTGTTGCGTCCGGCCATGAGCGTATCTATGGTGTCACCACAACAGACGGTCTGGCCCATTGATGTGGAGGCCAGCGGCCCAATTCAGCCCTGGCAGTATGCGCAGGTTGCCAGTGAATTATCCGGCATTAAATTAACAGACGTCCTGGTCGAAGTAGGGCAGCAAGTTCAGGCAGGTCAGCTGTTAGCGCGTTTTGACCAGCGTGAAATAAAAACCGATGTGGCCAAGGCCCAGGCTACTCTGGCGGAAAACCAGGCCAGTTATCAGTTAGCCCATCAGCAGGCTGAGCGTAGTCGTCGTTTACAGCCGCAGAAACTGGTGAGTGATGAAAAATTGCTCAGTGATGAAGCCAGTGAAAAAACCAATTTAGCCAAATTAGATTCAGCCAGAGCAGCCCTTGAATATCAGCAACTGCGCTTAGCGCGTACAGAGGTGTTAGCACCGGATGCGGGTGTGATCAGTCAGCGTAATGCCGAATTAGGCGATGTGCCGTCTCTGGGGGAAGCATTGTTTCAGTTAATTCGCCAAAATCGGCTGGAATGGCGAGCGGAAGTGACGGCGGCTCAACTCGTTAATATTCACCCGGGCCAGGCAGTTACGATTAGCGCAAATGGACAAATTGCACAGGGAACGGTGCGCTCTATTGCCCCCGCATTAGATGCCTCGTCGCTCACATCCACTGTATATGTGGATTTGCCGGCAAACACGCCATTTAAAGCTGGGATGTATGCGGGAGGCAAACTTTATACTGGAGAGCGTGATGCCATTAGCGTGCCTGAATCAGCATTGGTCTTTCGCGATGGCTACCAGTATGTGCAGGTACTCAACGACGAACAACAGGTGCAATTAGTTAAGGTAACTACTGGGCGTCGTATGAATGAGCAGGTTGAAGTGTTATCCGGTTTAGCCGCACATCAGGCTGTGGTTTCTGCCGGTGGGGCCTTTTTGAATCAGGGCGATTTGGTGAAAGTAGTATCACAGCCCACTATTGATGCTGCCTTAATGGGAGGCAGCCAATGAATTTTTCGGCCTGGGCCATCAAGCGGCCAATTCCGTCGATTCTGACCTTCTTTTTGTTTTGTGTGGCGGGTTTAGCAGGGTTTAAATCTCTGCCGATTCAGAATCTGCCCGATCTGGATTTTCCCACGGTTATTGTCACCGCGAATCTGCCCGGTGCAACCCCTAGTACCTTAGAGACTGAAGTGACCAGACGAATCGAAGACAGTTTGGCGGCCATTAGCGGTATTCGTCATATTATTTCGAAAGTCAGTGATGGTACTTCTATTTCTACGGTGCAGTTTGAACTGGAAAAAGATCCCCAGGAAGCCGTCAGTGATATTCGTAACGGCATTGAGAAAATTCGCAGTCAGTTGCCTGCAGATATGGAAGAGCCAACTATTTCCCGTATGAGCGTGACCGGGGACGCGATTTTGACCCTGGCACTGCATTCTGCATCTTTGGACGAAGCTGAGCTTTCCTGGTTTGTTGATAATCAAATCAGTAAAACGTTACTGTCGGTGACCGGGGTTGGTGAAGTTACCCGAGTGGGTGGGTTGGAACGCGAAATACGGGTGGAGTTAGACCCGGTACAGCTCAACGGCCTAAACGTTACCGCCGCAGATATATCAAGCCGCTTGCAACAGGTACTGCGGGAATTACCCGGCGGACTGAGTAATATTGGCGGACAGGAACAGGCGATTCGGACGTTGTCGGGCTTTCATCGGGTAGCGGATATTCAGGCGCTCATGATCCCCTTGCCCAATGGCAATCGGGTGCGTTTAGACAGCATTGCTCAGGTGAAGGATACCGCTGCCGAGCGGCGTCAACTGGCGTTACTGGATGGACAACCGGTGGTGTCATTGCAAATTAAACGTGCCCGTGGCGCCAGTGAGGTGGAAACAGCGGAGCGGGTGCGTGACGCTGTGAATGTGTTAAGGGAACAGTATCCCTATGTGGATATTCGCGAGATTAACAATACCATTGGCCCGGTGATTAATAATTATGAAGGCGCCATGGGGGCCTTGTATGAAGGCGCAATACTGGCGGTGTTGGCAGTATGGCTGTTTTTACGCGATTGGCGTGCGACGCTGGTGGCGTCTGTGGCGTTGCCGTTATCGATTATTCCGACCTTTGCCTTACTGGCGGTGATGGACTTTCAGCTTAACTCAATCACCTTACTGGCATTGACCCTGATCATTGGGGTGCTGGTGGATGATGCCATTGTTGAAATTGAAAATATCGAGCGTCATTTGCAAAACGGCGCCACGCCACAAAAAGCCGCGCTAGAAGCTGCCAATGAAATTGGCCTGGCGGTAATCGCCACCTCATTTACCCTGGTTGCAGTATTTTTACCGACGGCCTTTATGACAGGGATGGCTGGTAAGTTCTTTAGTCAGTTTGGCTGGACCGCGTCGATTGCTGTTTTGTTTTCTCTGGCCGTTGCACGTTTACTTACGCCGATGATGGCGTCAAAACTGATGCGCGCCAAACCCCATCAACAAGCGCAGCCAGATGGTCCGATTATGCGCAGATACATGCGCAGTGTGCATTGGAGTCTTAACAACCCCTGGAAAACTTTCGCCCTTGCCATTGTATTTCTGTTTGCATCGGCCGCGATACTGGCACAACTGCCGACTAACTTTGTGGATGCTGATGATAAAGAACAAATTATTATCAACCTTGAAACTGCTCCTGGTTCGACAGCCGCACAAACCGCCAGGGTAGCCCAGCAGGCGCAGCGACTGATTTCGGCTTACCCCGAAGTTATCAGTGTGTATACCACGGTTGGCATAGGTTCCAGCGGTATGATGAATGGTGGCAGCAGTAGCGGTAATGTGCGCAGTGCCAGAATCATCGCCCAGTTAACGCCATTAGCGGAACAGACCAGACGCAGCCAGCAAACATTGGAAGCCTTGATGCGTATTGATTTGGAGCAGGTGCCTGCAGCTAAATTCAGCTTTGGGGTTGAGGGGGCTGGTCAGCAACTTAAGCTGGTACTGCAAAGTGATGATGCCGAAAAACTCCAGCAGGCGGCGACGTCTGTGGTCAGTGAACTGCGCACGTTGCCCGGTTTAGGCAATATCAATTCGAGCGCCAGCCTGCTGCGTCCGGAAGTGGCAATACTGGTGGATTACGACAAAGCGGCACGTTTAGGCGTGAACGCAGCAACTATCAGTCAGGCCGTACGCGTCGCCACCAACAGTGATTATGATCAGAATCTGCCGCGTCTGAATCTGCCTAATCGTCAAATCTATGTGCGCACGCGTTTAGCTCAGGAACAACGTCAGAATCTGGAAGTGATCCGAAATCTGCGTATTGCTGCTAACAATGGTTATGTGCCACTAAGCAGTATTGCCGAGGTGAAGCTGATGGATGGCCCTGCGCAAATCGAGCGCCTCGATCGTAAGCGCAGTGTGAATATCACTATTGATACCCTCAACCGTCCATTAGGTGAAGTCACCCAGCAGGTAGAGGCGTTAGCGGCGCTCAGACATTTACCTGCCGGGGTTGAGCAGGTTACCTCTGGTGATGCGGAACAACAAAAAGAACTGTTTTCTGGTTTTGGTCTGGCGATGTTAGCTGGGGTACTGTGTGTGTATGCGGTACTGGTGATCTTATTCGATGATTTCCTGCAGCCAGTCACCATTTTAACGGCGCTGCCCTTATCTGCCGGAGGTGCCTTTGCCGCGCTGGCGTTGTGTGGCTATAGCTTGTCGCTGTCTTCGCTAATTGGCATGATCATGCTGATGGGGATTGTGAGTAAAAACTCCATTCTGCTGGTGGAATTTGCTATTCTCTCGCGCCATCGTGGCCTGAACCGTCGTGAAGCCATTATCGATGCCTGTCATAAACGCGCGCGCCCCATTGTGATGACAACCTTTGCTATGGTCGCAGGTATGCTGCCAATGGCGCTTCAGTTAGGCGTGCCATCGGCGTTTCGCGGGCCTATGGCGATCGCGGTAATTGGCGGCCTGATCACTTCGACGGCATTAAGCCTGTTAGTGGTGCCTGCTGTATATGAAAAGGTTGATGGGCTGAAACATCGCTGCCTGAAACTGTTACGCCTGAGACAGGGAATGCATCCAATGCAGCCTGCCCGGGACACCCACTGAGAAATAATGATATGACGCTGACTCTCGGAAATTTACATTATCTGACCAAGCATTTGCAAAGCGCTTTGCGTGACAATGCTGAATGTGTGGAAGTGGATCCGCCTGTCACTCCGGGTGAGGTTAGTGTGCTTGAATTTCTGTTGATGGAAGACACGCCTCGTTCAATTCGTGAAATCGTAACCCATACCCAGTTAGCGCAAAGCTGGGTGTCAACTGTCGTTAAAGGGTTAGTTAGCCGAGGCTGGGCAATCGTGGCTCAGGATGCCAAGGATAAGAGAGTGACGACTGTGGTACTGGCGGAGGAAGTCAAAGAAGGTGCCCAAATGGTAATGAATCAGGATGCCAGCCAAGCCCTTGGACAACTCATGCAAGGCGCGAAGGCGGACGAGCAAGCGCTAATCGAGCAGGGCCTGGAGGTGTTGTATCAGGTTGTTAAACGCAATCAGGAATGATGTTTTATTTAATTTGATAATCTTTTGAAAAATAAATGAATTTCCTTGAGTAGCTGAATTTTAAAATTGCTCAACTCCTAACATAGGATAAAAAGCCGCTTGTATAAGCGGCTTTTTGGTTTACAAGACATGAGATAAATTTAGTGAATGGCTCTGCTGCTAAAGCGAGTATGGGGATATTGTTCCATTAATCGAACAAAATCGTCCCGACTGACTTGCAGTAAAGTCTCGTGGTCGCCACTTTCCATAAACAGGAAGGGGGAGGCCATTAATTCCTCATCGTATACAGCATCAAGGTGGTAAGGCTTTGGCATCGGGGGCACGGCACCCAGATCGCAATCTTCAAACATCTGGTAGACCATGGGTTCACGGATAAGCTTAAATTGTCCATGAAATTCATCATTTACCTTGCTCAAACTGATTTTGTAATCGGCGGGTACTATCGCCATCAGGCGCTTGCCTTCATGGCTTTCTAACATCACCGCTTTGGCCACCTGATGCATGGGAACTTCGGCACTGATGGCAGTACCTACCGAGCTGCGGCTATGGGGATGAGGAATAATGCAGTAACGAACTTGGTGGTCATCCAAATAACGGCTGACCCGATCAGACATTGCCATAGTTCACCTCCAAAGGTGTGTTTCAGGGCTTTCTAAGTATAGTTGAAGTCTGCTTGATCGCAGGTAAATCCAGCAGTTGGCAGGTCTTATCAGTAAAGCCGTTGTAAGGGGCGGGAATAGCGCGTACAATCCGCGCCGGAGTTGGCCAGGGCAATCGCTGCTTGTGTAAACAAGGGGAGGAAAGTCCGGGCTCCATAGGGCAGGGTGCCAGGTAACGCCTGGGCGGCGCGAGCCGACGACAAGTGCAGCAGAGAGTAGACCGCCTAAGCGCGCAAGCGCCGGTAAGGGTGAAAGGGTGCGGTAAGAGCGCACCGCGCAACTGGCAACAGTTTGTGGCACGGTAAACTCCACCCGGAGCAAGACCAAATAGGGTTCCTTGGTGTGGCCCGCATCGGAACCGGGTAGGTTGCTTGAGTCAGTGAGCGATTGCTGGCCTAGATGAATGATTGCCGCTCGTAAGAGAGACAGAACCCGGCTTATACGGCCAACTCCACTCCTTCTTCCATTTCGCCAGTGCCATTTGGGTATAAAAATAAGGCGGAATGGTCTTACCATTAGAAATATGAGTGTTGTTCACCATTTTTCATATGAATAATGGTCATAAATAAACAAAACCGCTGATAAATTTAAATTTTTTCCCATAGCCCTTATACTGGGGCCGTTTCATTTCTATACTCCTGATTCATATCTTTGTGAATCCAGCTAACAAGAGGGCCATATCGTGTTAGAAGCATATCGTGAACACGTTGCAGAACGTGCCGCATTAGGTATTCCACCTAAACCCCTGAATGCAGAACAGACTGCTGCTTTGGTTGAATTACTGAAAGCACCTGTTGCAGGGGAAGAAGAGTTTTTAGTTGAACTGATCTCTGAGCGCGTGCCTCCTGGCGTAGATGAAGCGGCTTATGTAAAAGCCGGTTTCCTGAGCGCAGTAGTAAAAGGCGAAGCCAGTTCTCCACTGATTTCCAAAGAGCTAGCCGTTAAGTTACTGGGTAACATGCACGGTGGTTACAACATCGCAACTCTGGTTGAATTGCTGAAAGACGAGTCTTTGGCTGCGCTGGCTGCTGAAGAACTGAAGCATACTCTGCTAATGTTTGATGCATTCCACGACGTTGATGAACTGGCGAAAGCTGGTAATGCGCACGCGCAAGCCGTTCTTGAATCATGGGCTGCGGGTGAGTGGTTCACTAAGCGTGCTGATCTGCCAGAAAAGATCACCATGTCTGTATTTAAAGTGACGGGTGAAACCAACACTGATGACTTGTCACCAGCACCTGATGCCTGGTCTCGTCCTGATATCCCTCTGCACGCATTAGCGGCCTATAAGATGACCCGTGATGGTTTAACACCAGAGAAGCACGGTGAAGTCGGCCCGATGAAGCAAATCGAAGAAATCAAAGCCAAAGGTCACCCAGTTGCTTTCGTAGGTGACGTAGTAGGTACTGGTTCATCACGTAAGTCTGCGACTAACTCAGTGCTGTGGTTCTTCGGTGAAGATATGCCTGGCGTGCCTAACAAGCGCGGCGGTGGTGTATGTATCGGCGGTAAAGTTGCGCCTATTTTCTTCAACACCATGGAAGATGCTGGCGCGCTGGTATTTGAAGCCGACGTAGACAAAATGAACATGGGCGACGTGATCGATATTTTCCCGCTGGAAGGTAAAATCACAAACGCTGAAACTGGCGAAGTGCTGGCCGAGTACGGTTATAAATCTGACGTGATCCTGGATGAAGTGCGTGCCGGTGGCCGTATCAACCTGATCATCGGTCGTGGTTTGACTGAAAAAGCTCGCGAAGCGTTAGGTTTGGCTCCTTCTGATCTGTTCCGTAAACCTGAACAGCCAAAAGACACTGGTAAAGGCTATACCTTAGCGCAGAAGATGGTAGGTAAAGCGTGTGGCGTTGAAGGTATCCGCCCTGGTACTTACTGTGAGCCTAAGATGACTACCGTAGGTTCTCAGGATACCACTGGTCCTATGACCCGTGACGAACTGAAAGACCTGGCGTGTTTAGGCTTCTCTGCGGATTTGACCATGCAGTCTTTCTGTCACACTGCCGCTTATCCTAAGCCAGTCGACATCGAAACTCAGCACACCCTGCCAGACTTCATCATGAACCGTGGTGGTGTTTCTCTGCGTCCTGGCGACGGTATCATCCACAGCTGGTTGAACCGTATGTTGTTACCAGACACAGTAGGTACTGGTGGTGACTCGCACACTCGTTTCCCTCTGGGTATTTCATTCCCGGCAGGTTCTGGTTTGGTGGCTTTCGCCGCAGCGACAGGCGTTATGCCTCTGGATATGCCTGAGTCTGTGCTGGTCCGTTTCAAAGGTAAAATGCAACCTGGTATCACTTTGCGTGACCTGGTACATGCCATTCCTTTATACGGTATCAAGCAAGGCCTGCTGACAGTTGCTAAGAAAGGTAAAATCAATGCCTTCTCTGGCCGCATTCTGGAAATCGAAGGTCTGGAAGATCTGACTGTTGAGCAAGCGTTCGAATTGTCTGATGCCTCTGCTGAGCGTTCAGCTGCGGGTTGTACCATCAAGCTGTCTGAAGCCTCTATCGCTGAGTATCTGCGTTCTAACATCACCATGTTGCGCTGGATGATCAACGAAGGTTACGGCGACCCTCGTACACTTGAGCGTCGTGCTCAGAAGATGGAAGAGTGGTTGGCGAAACCTGAACTGATGACTGCTGATGCGGATGCTGAATACGCTGAAGTTATCGAAATCGACTTGGCCGATATTAAAGAACCAATCCTGTGCTGCCCGAATGACCCAGATGATGCGAAGACACTGTCTGACGTTGCTGGCGACAAGGTAGATGAAGTATTCATCGGTTCTTGTATGACCAACATCGGTCACTTCCGTGCCGCGGGTAAACTGCTGGAGCAGTACAACCAGGTTCTGCCAACACGTCTGTGGATTTCTCCGCCGACTAAGATGGACAAAGCCCAGTTGATGGAAGAAGGTTATTACAACATCTATGGCCGTGCTGGCGTACGTACTGAAATGCCTGGATGTTCACTGTGTATGGGTAACCAGGCACGTGTATTAGCCGGTGCGACAGTACTGTCTACTTCTACCCGTAACTTCCCTAACCGTTTAGGTGATGGTGCGAATGTATATCTGTGTTCTGCTGAAATGGCAGCGGTAGGTGCAATCGTTGGTAAAATCCCAACGGCAGAAGAGTACATGGAATACGCAAGTAAGATTGATGCAATGGCTGGTGATGTATACCGCTACCTGAACTTCGACCGTATGGACGAGTTCAAGCAAGCGGAAGACGAAGCAAAAGCGAAGATCATTCCTACTCTGAATGTTGCCTAATCAACATCAGTAAGTATATGAAAGCCGACCTAAGGGTCGGCTTTTTTGTGCCTGTGTAAATAATCGGATTTTCTCTTTTTAATCTTGCTGAACTAGGCGAGACTGTAGCTAAATCAATCCATTAACCTTGATGGCGAGTTTGGAAGTATGTTGAATAAAATGAAAGCCTTCGGTGCAGCCCTGCTATTAGCTACCAGTTTGATAAGCTGGGCTAATGAAGGCAATGTTACGTTTGCGCAGGCTAAAATTGCGTTTGGCCCATTGGCTCTGGATGTTGAATTTGCTGATTCTGCGGAGGCGCGTGCCCAGGGCCTAATGTTCCGCAAAGAGTTGTGTGATTTGTGCGGTATGTTGTTCCGGTTTGATTTTCCGAAACAGGCCAGTATGTGGATGAAAAATACCTATATCCCGCTGGACGTTGCATTTATTGATGATAAAGGCGTGATTGTTGATATTCTGCCGCTGTACCCATTGGACCTGACGTCTGTGTCGGCCTCCTCTAAAGTGCGTTATGCATTGGAAATGAATCAGGGGTGGTTTGCCTCTCATGGCATAAAGGTTGGCGATAATGTGGTTTTGACCCTGCCTACGCATTAAGTTAATTGACCCTCGGCTGAGTCAAATATGCATTACATCGCTGCACAGATGGTGATGTTGTGATTCTGAGAGGGGATGGAGAATTTGGCTATCCCCTGACGAAATCATCAGTGAAATATCCTATTCCAAAAAATCTTGCTCTGAGCCTTAAATAGCCCTTTTCATCCCTATAAAAACTGGTAAGTTAAGGCAAATTTTCCTTAACACTCAGAGCTCTATTATGGCCGATGTTTCTCAGCTTAATGTCGCCAAGTTTGGCGGTACCAGCGTAGCCAATTACCAGGCAATGTGTAATTGCGCCAAAATTGTTATTAATAACCCTGCCACCCGAGTCGTTGTGGTCAGTGCATCTGCTGGCGTGACGAACTATTTGGTGGAGCTGTCGCAAACCCCTTTGAATAAAGATCAGATTGCGACTGTTGTCGAAAATATTCGCCAAATTCAGTACAGCATTCTGAATGATTTGGGCAAACCTGCTGAGGTTGCCTATAAACTTGAAGCCCTGTTGCATATTCTTGAGCAGTTGGCTTATCACGAAGAGATTCTGCACCGGACTGATCTAAAAGACGAATTGCTGTCTTTGGGTGAACGCATGTCATCATTGTTGTTCGCTGAGGTTGTTAGCCAAATGGGCACGCCAGCAGAGAAGTTCGATGTGCGCAAAGTGCTGCGTACCGATAGCGAATTCAGTAAAGGTGCGCCTCAAATCGCTGAAATCAAAACGTTGTCACAGCAACTGTTGTTGCCGGAACTTAGCCGAGCCATCCAAGTGGTACAGGGATTTATAGGTGCCGACGAACAGGGCAATACCACAACTTTAGGCCGTGGTGGCTCAGATTTTACTGCGGCATTGCTGGCAGAGGCGCTGGACGCCCAAACCTGTGAAATCTGGACAGATGTTATTGGCGTTTACACAACAGACCCACGTATTACCGATAAAGCACGCCCGCTGCCAGAATTAAGCTTCGAAGAAGCGGCTGAGATGGCTACCTTCGGTGCCAAAGTATTACACCCTGCAACCATGGAGCCCGCATTGCGCCAGGATATCAAAGTGTTTGTAGGTTCAAGTAAAGAACCTGAAAAAGGCGGAACATGGATAGTACGCAATTGTGATCATGAACCTCATTACCGCGCTATTACGCGCCGTAAAGATCAGGTAATGGTCACCCTGAAAACCCCAAAAATGCTGCATGCACAAGGTTTCCTGCAAACAGTATTTACCATTATTGCAAAGCATAAGCTGAGTGTGGATTTGGTGACTACCTCTGAAATTTCAGTGTCATTTACGCTGGATAATCCGCCAAATTCTGCCGTGCAAAAGCTCAACAGCAAAGTACTGGAAGAGCTGCGTGCGTTATGTGAAGTGGTAGTCGAAGAGAACTTCGATCTGGTGACTGTAGTTGGTAATAAAATGCACAGTGGTGCAGGTGTATCCAGCAAGATTTTTGATGCGGTCTCAGCCTATAACCTACGCATGATTTGCTTTGGTGCAAACCCCCACAATCTGTCATTCCTGGTAAGCGATAAAGACAGCACCGATGTGGTTAAAGTTCTGCATCAGAAGCTGTTTGAAGAGCAAGCTGCTTAATCGGTTATGTGAAGTTGGACTCACACATTGAGTCCAACCAAGATAAATAAAAAAGCCACTCAGTTGAGTGGCTTTTTTATGCTTGAGTATTTACACCTTAAACTGCTTCACTGAGTTTTGCAGCTCTTCGGCCAGTTTAGCTACCTCAGTGCTGGAATCAGAGGTTTGCTGTGCACCAATGGCAGTCTCTTCGGCAATGCCGACTATGCTTTCCAGCTTCTCACTGATTTCCTGCGCCACCAGGTTCTGCTCACGGGCAGATTGATGGATTTGGCTACTGACATCATGGGCTTTATGCACAGCATCCGTAATCAGATTCAGGGCCAGGGTCGCTTTCTCGGTTTCATTCACACAGACAGCAGCCTGTTCTTTACCTTGATTCATTACAGCAACGGCCTTTTCTGCGCCTGACTGCAGTACTTCGATCATGGCATTAATTTCCTGGGTGGATTGCTGTGTGCGGCTGGCCAGGGTGCGAACCTCGTCAGCTACCACTGCAAATCCACGGCCCTGCTCACCCGCGCGGGCGGCTTCAATGGCAGCGTTTAATGCCAGCAGGTTAGTCTGATCGGCAACACCACGAATAACATCCAAAATACTACCGATGCTAGCGCTGTCCTGATGCAGTTTATTGATTACTGTAGCTGCCTGCTCAACATCCTTGGCTAATACTTCAATGGTACGTTTGTTTTCCATTGAGATGGCTTTCACTTTCTCCGCTTCAGCGTCAGCGTGACGGATTTGATTCAGGGTATCTTCTGCACTTTGTGCCACTTCCTGCGAAGTGCTGTGCATTTCTGTGGTTGCGGTGGCAATCTGGGATACCTGAGACTTCTGCTCCTGGATTGAATTAGTAGTCTGTGCTGTTACCGCAGAGGTTTGTTCGGATGCTGCTGCTAACTGTGTCGCGCGAGAGCTAATCCCAGAAATCAGGTTTTTAAGACTATCTATCAGGTGGTTACAGTTGCGGGCCAGGGTGCCAAATTCATCTTTAGACGAGTCATCCAGTTTACGAGTTAAGTCACCAGAGGCAATCACTTGCAACATGTCATTGACTTTGTGCAGAGGGACGACAATGGCGCGAACGCTAACCCAGGCGATGAAAGCGGCGATGAGGGCACTGACAATCATAATGATGATGGTGCTGGTGCTGCTGGTAGAGACGCGATCAGCGACTTCAGCATCGATTTCATCTGCTTTATTGGCAGCTTGATCCAGCAGTTTATTTAATAGCTCATTGGCGGAGGCAATATTGCTCTCAGACTCTGCCAGAGTGTTAGTTGCATTCTGCTGCGCAGTTAAACGCTGTACCTGAGTCGCCAGAATACCGTTTGCAGACAGGATATTCTGATGAATGCTTTTGACCATGTCACGTATTTCGATCAGAGTGCCGGAATCATCCAGATCAACGTAATCGTCGTCTAGCTTTTTGAGCAAATCATCAACTTGCTGAATCACCAGCTTTACTTCACTTCCCATGGTATCTGCTCGTGTCAGATTTTGGGTTTTGACATACTCCATGGCCGCTGAGAGCAGCGCCATCAGTTTTGACTCTAGCTCGTTATTTAGCGCTGTTGCAGACTTCAGTTTGCTGTTGCTCTGCACGTCATCTAAATCGGCGAAATCCAAAATCAGACTGGATGTATCGTCGGTGTTATCTTCAATATCTCCCAGCATGCTTTTTAGCTTTTTACCGTACTCCAAATCGGATTTGCGGTTACTAAACATGTTGCTGACATTGGTAAAATAGGTTTGATAAATCTGCTCAACAGACTGCACTGATTTAAGTACCTGAGGATGACCACTGACCACGCCTTTCAGGGTTTTTAATTCTTCTTCAAACTGACGTTTATTGGTGTCAAAGCGTTGCAGCTTTTCGTCCAGGGCTGTTGAGTCTTGCTCATAATAAGCTTCGAAAGTCGCACGACCCATGCTGACAAAGGAAATTTTTAGCTGATTACTCGAATTGAGGGTGGGGATGGCAAGGCGATTGAAATCGAGAACGGCTGAATTAATGCTGCTTAGATTTGTCCATGAGAATAAACTCACGAAAAAAAGTAGCAAAGTGATAACTGCGAACCCACCAAAAACGCGCATTGCAACTGTGATGTTCATTGTTGCTCCTGACTTCTGTGACCTGACCAAAAACTGGCTGAATGAGTATGCCGATCGGGGATCGGTTTATTACTTATAATCGTTAAATATCCGACGCTGGTTATACTACTATATTTTTCAAACTCGAAAATGCTTTTTTATTCGGCAACTTAGTTATCGAACGTATTGGCAGATACTTGATAGTATTGATCTGAAAAATCGGATTCTTCGGTTAATTTTATCACCGTTAATTGATTGCCCCAAACATAGCCTGTATCTAATCCGATAAATTGGGGATGGCGTAAGCCGAGCAGCGCTGCCCAGTGTCCGAATATAACTCGTTGTTGCGGCTGCAAGTGAGGGTTGTTGAGGGTAAACCAGGGCTGGAGATGTTTTGGTGCCTGTTCAGGCGGCAGCTTACATGAAAATTCCATCGCACCATCGGTGTGTAAATAGCGCATACGGGTAAACGCGTTAATGATAAAGCGTAAACGTTCTATGCCCTGGATATCCTTGCGCCAGAATTCCGGCCCATTGCCATACATAGCTGAAATCATATCCAGCCAGCTGTCACTCTTTAATACCTGAGATACTTCGTGACTCAATTGTAATGCATCGGAAAAAGACCACTGAGGGTATAGGCCGGCGTGACAGACTAATGTGTTAGTTGCTGCTTCAAGTGCAAGAGGCTTTTGACGTAGCCAGTGCACCAAACTGTCGAGCATTGGACTATCAAGTAGCGGTTGCAGAAAATCTTTCGGGTGAGGTTTTTTGATGCCACTGGCCAGTGCAAGTAAGTGTAGGTCGTGATTGCCTAGTACAGACTGAAAACTATCTCCCAGACTATGCAGAAATGTCAGGGTACTGAGAGAATCATGCCCCCGGGCAACCAAATCACCCACGGCAATCAGGGTGTCATGTTCAGGTTTAAATTTTGCGATATCCAGGAGTTGTCTGAGGCCATCGTAACAACCTTGGATATCGCCAATAACAAAGGTAGCCAAGGGCTTAGTTAATCAGATTGGGGACAGCCAGACCAAACACCGGAATGGGTACATGGAATTGATTGCCTTGTAAATCATCCATCTCATAATGCCCCTGCATGGTACCTACGGGGGTTTCTAAGATTGCACCACTGGAGTACTGATACGACTTTCCTGGTTCAATTACAGGCTGCTGGCCAACGACACCTGGGCCGCTGACTTCTGAGGTTTTTCCGTTAGCATCGGTAATTAGCCAATGGCGGTACATAAGTTGTACCGCCTGCTCACCAGCATTATGAATGCGAATGTGATAGGCAAAAGCAAACTTACCTTCTTCTTCGGGCAATCTGTCTTTCAGATACTCTGATTTCACATCCACACTGATAACGTCAGTCAGCGACATGACTACTCCTTATCTTTGATATAGTCGGCAATACGGGCAAAGTCCTGTAAGCTCAGTTTTTCCGCCCTCAGTTCAGGGCTAATACCCAGCTCAGAGAGTTCTTCATCGCTTATCAATTCTTTCAGGCTGTTTCGAATCGTTTTACGACGCTGATTAAACGCATTAGCCACAACCGTATTAAGCAATTCAACGTCTTTTACCTTGACAGGTTTATCCGAGTAGGGCTCCAGACGCACCACGGCTGAATCTACTTTTGGCGCCGGTTTAAATGCTGTCGGTGGTACATGTAAAACCGGGATCACACGGCAGTAGTACTGCGCCATGACAGAAAGGCGTCCGTAATTTTTGTGGCCTGGGCCCGCGGCTAAACGATTGACTACTTCCTGTTGTAGCATGAAATGCATGTCTTTGATTTGTTCAGCAAAACTGAACAAATGGAACATTAGCGGCGTAGAAATATTGTATGGTAGGTTACCGAACACACGCAATGGGCGTTCGTCCGTCATCAGAGTGCTGAAATCAAATTTCAGGGCATCTGATTCAACAATATTAAGTTTGCTGGAAATAAACGGATGGGTACGCAGACGCGCAGCCAAATCCCGGTCTAGCTCTACTACTGTCAGTTGATTTATTTGCTCGCAGACAGGTTCTGTCAGAGCACCTAAACCCGGACCGATTTCTACCAGGTTCTCACCATCCTGAGGATGGATGCTGCTGACGATTTGATCAATGACAAATGGATCGTTCAGAAAGTTTTGGCCAAAACGCTTACGGGCGGTATGGCCAAGATGTTTGTTACTCATGCTTATTGGATGCCAGTTCGATTGCTTGTTCAAGGGCCAGCATGAAGCTGCCGACCTCGGCCTGGCCGGTTCCGGCTAAATCCAATGCCGTGCCATGATCGACTGACGTGCGGATAAAGGGAAGGCCCAGGGTGATATTTACAGATGCGCCGAAGCCTTTGTATTTTAACACAGGTAAACCCTGATCGTGATACATGGCCAGCACTGCATCAGCATCATCCAGATATTTGGGCTGAAACATAGTGTCGGCAGGCAAGGGACCGGTCAAACGGATATTCTCTGCCCGAAGTTTTTCCAGCGTTGGAATAATGACGTCGATTTCTTCTCGGCCCAAATGCCCGTCTTCCCCTGCATGGGGGTTTAAGCCACACACATAAATGTGAGGCTGACGCAGACCAAACTTCAGGCGAAGGTCGGTATGCACGATATGGATGACTTTTTCCAGACGCTCAGGCGTAATGGCTTTTGACACGTAAGCCAATGGAATATGCGTTGTCGCCAACACTACTCGAAGCCCTTCAGTAGCAAGCATCATTACCACATCAGACGTATTCGACTGCTGAGCAAAATATTCTGTGTGACCACTAAAAGACACGCCGGCTTTGTTGATAATGCCTTTATGCACGGGGCCGGTAACAACAGCATGTAATTCACCTGAGATATTTTTCTCAGATGCCTGACGCAGGGTTTCCACTACATAATGGCCATTCTCGCTATTGAGCTGGCCTGCGATGACCGGAACACTTAGCGGTATATCTACAATATATAGCTGCCCGGCCTGCTGAATCGGTTGATTTTGATCAGCCTGATAGTCAATTAGCTCCAGTGGCAGGTTGAGCATTTGTGCTCTTTCCTGCATTAATGCCTTGCTGGCAAACACGATAAGCTGGGCGTCCCAGGGTTTCTGCGCTAGCTGAATGGTCAGGTCCGGACCAATACCAGCGGGTTCCCCTGGGGTAATTGCGACTCTAAGTTGCATGGTTTATCCGGCATCCCTTGGCGTAATAATTTCAACATACGCACTGTCACGGATCTCTTTCAACCAGGCATCAGTTTCTTCAGCAAACTTACGCTGGAACAGCAACTGATAAGCTTTGTCCTGTTTGACTTTCTCGGTAGCATCACCCACGCGTTTGCCCAGAACTTGCACTAAGTGCCAGCCATGAACCGAGCGGAATGGCATGCCAATTTCATCCGTGTTTAGCGTATTCAGTGCGTCTTTAAATTCAGGTACGTAGATTGATGGGTCGGCCCAACCCAGTTCACCGCCTTTTAATGCAGAGCCTGGATCTTCTGAATATTCTTTTGCCAATGCGGCAAAATCCGCTTCGCCATTCATCACCTTTTCACGGAAACCCATCAGCATTTCTTTGGCTTTCTCGTCACTTAAAATGATAGACGGTTTGATCAGGATGTGACGTGCATTTACTTCGTTTACTTCGACTTTGTCGATGCCGCGCAGATCCATAATTTTCAGAATGTGGAAACCCGCGCCACTGCGGATTGGCCCGATCAGCTTGCCTTTATCCTGGCCTTGAACTGCTTCAGCAAACAGGGTTGGCATAGAGTTGATGTTCAGCCATCCCATATCACCACCTTCAAGGGCTTTTGCACCTGATGATGATGCTATGGCGATTTTAGCGAAGTCCGCATCTTCTTCGTTCAGCATTTCCATGACTTTTTGTGCACGCTGTTTCGCAGATTCGATATCTTCATCCGTAGGTGATGGCGGGAAACCAATCAAGATATGCCCTAAGTGGTATTCGGCCTGTTGGGCTCCCTGCTCATCCATCAGTTTTACCAGGTTATTGACTTCCTGTGGGGTGATGTAAATGCGACGGCGTACGTTGGCGCGACGAACTTCACCAGTTATCAGTTCCTGGCGCACGTCTTCACGGTATTTGTCATAGCTCACGCCTTCTTTGGCGAGTTTGTCACGCAGTTGAGCCAAGTCCATGCCTTCGCTCTGAGCAATGTTACCAATGGTTTGCTCTAACTGTGGGTCGCTAATTTGGATCCCCATACGGTTCGCCAATTGCATTTGTAAGTTAGTCACAATCAGACGTTCAATGGCTTGCGTGCGCAGGGCGCGATCGGAAGGCAGAGTTTGATTATTGGTAACAGCATTACGCTTTACCGTTTCGACCAGTTCCTGGATTTCACTTTCCAGTACTACGCCCTGATCCACAATAACAGAGACCCGATCTAATTCTTCGGGTTTTGCCAATGCCGGCAGGGACAGACAGGAAAGTAAAGACAATAAGACGACCAGTTTTTTCATAGTTAGAGCTGCTTTTTCTTCTTGCTGTCACGGATGTCGCGACCCGTGTCTAGTTCATTAAATAAGGCTGGCGATATCCGAACAGCCCGTCTTTTAGCATATCCCGGCTGCCATTGCTGCGTCCAAATCCTTTAAAGATAAATTGCAGCGAGACGCCGGAGTCAAATTCGTTGGTGCTTTGAAGCCCACTTGAATCATAGCGGTTGGTTAGGTGGCGCTGAGCTATCATACGCACAGACCAACAGCAGGATTCGTATTCTACGCCTGTATAGGTTTCAATGGTGCGATGACGATCAACATCCCGATACCAGCGACTAACCCATTGCCAGTTTTCCGCAATTGGCCAACTGGCAGTGACACCTAATTGACTGATCTTTTCGTCAGAAAGTTCGCGTACGTACCGGTGGTTTATCTGTAGCAGTTTATTGTCTGCAAGTTGATATTCCAGCGACAGGTTACTTCTTTCTAACTTATCTGTCAGCGTTGAAATTTGCACTTCTGAATGTGCAAACCACTTACTGCTCATTTGCCAGTCTACTTCGGCAGCAAGGGCAGAACGGTTTTCTTCCTTGGCAGCCGCGAGCAGGCGGTTGTCCGCCAGGTAGAAGGTCTGACCCAAACTTAGCTTAAATTGTTCCCGATTTTTATCATCAAGAAAACGTGAAGTCACACCCAGAGTCAGCTGATTCTTGTCACTTATTCTGTCGAGGCCGGTAAATTCTTCGCCGCGGAACAACCCCTCAAAGTCATTTAGGAGTGGGGTGGTGTCGTACAAACCAATTTCGCTTTGATCCTGGTAGCTAGTGTAAAGATACTGAATTTTGGGCTCTAGGGTTTGGGTTGTATTGATACCAAACCAGTCGGTCGGACGTTCAAACGTCAGGCCGCCATAGATTCTGGCCCGACTTAAATTACGGGTGACATCTTCAGCCAACTCAGTGCCATCAATATGAGACTGGTTATAGCGGGTATGCAGAATACCTGCTTCTGCAATGAATTCTCCCCAGTTGGTGTTGTAGGGTAATGCCAGAGTAGGAGCTAGGTGGATCCGTGTGGCTTCAGGCGCGTCTTGCTCCTGATTGGAAAAATGTGCAGCCTGAGCATTCAGGCGAAAATCTAACGCTCCCAGTAGTGGCTGATGATAGTTCAGGCGTAATTCGGGTAGGGCTCGATAGGTTGACGGATGATCGCCGATGATTTCAAAGTCTTTGGTTTGAAAGTTGACGTCCAGCTGATCTGAGTAATAGTTCAGAGCCAGTGTTTTATATAGATGCGTATCAGCGCGGTTGTAATAGTCAGAACCAAAATCAACGATATAGTTATCGTCGCTCAATCCATTTAATTCAGTTGAAATGGTCCAGCGATCACTTAAATCGCCAGTATGGGTATAGCGATAGAAGTAACGCGCATCACTGTTGTCCAGTTTTCTATCGTTTGCCAGATACTCGACATTGATTTGACCCGCCTGATGTTCTGTCAGGTAGCGAAATTCACCTTTAAACTGTGAGCCGCGTTCAGACATGAGACGGGTGCCAATCGTGGCATCAAAATTGGGCGCGATATTCCAGTAAAATGGTTGTTCGTAGCTGATCCCTGTTGATGAGCTGCTGCTCATTTTGGGGAACAACAAGCCGGTTTGGCGTAAATCTGTTACCGGAAAGGCAAAATACGGCAGATAAAGTACAGGGACGTCCCGGATATAAAAACGGGTATGTGTGGCTTCACCCCAAAGGTTTCCTGCACCTAGCTCAATGCTACTGGCTTCAATTCGCCAATCTTCATTGCCAATGGGACAGGTACTGAAACTAACATCTTCCAGTAATACCCCTTCCTGCTGACTCAGACGTATCGTTTTGGCATCGCCTTTACCGTTTAACTGGGTTAGCTGATAGTGAGTGTTTTCCATTACCAGCTGACCTGTTGCCATATCAACATCAACATGATCACTGGATACCAGCATCTGCTGATCCTGGTAACTTACCCCTTGCTCTGCAGTTAGACGCTGTTTTTGCTTATCTAACGTGGCTTGCTGGGCGGTGATGCGGGCGTCCTGATTCAGAATATCTACGTCACCGCTAAAACTGGCTAATCGATCCTGTTGGATCTCGGTACGCTGGGCTTTTACTTCGGTCTGCTGTGCTTTCAGGTGTTCTGTGTCGGGAAATGGTAATGAAGAAACCGCACACATGTTTTCCTGAGCCGCAGCTAGGCCAGAGGCAAGGCTCACGAGCAATGTAAGGAACCGCTTTGATTGCATATAAAAGTATAAAATATATTTATTTAGGACGACTTAGGATGAGCAAAGGCGCAATTCTAAGGTGTTCGTCGAAATTTACCAGTTTAGTCCGCCAAAAAACATCATTATTGCCAGATTGACTTGCTTCTCATCAATTCTTGCATTGGTTATATTAGTCAAAATACCTTTTGTCCTTGCAGCAAATTAGCAATTAATTCGTTATTCATACTGCAAGCGCGATAATAGTGTCTGGAAAAATGGCAGACATTGCCTGTAACAGGCAGTTCAGACTCAGGAAAGTTCCTTTCAATGATTTCGACGACTTTGCGTCAGCAACAACTCTTAACCTGGCTAAATCAAGAAACGCCTTATGCTTGTGATGAACTCGACGTTGTTTCAGGGGATGCCAGTTTTCGCCGTTACTTTCGGTTTTTAAATGACGGGCAATCGTATATTGCCGTCGATACGCCGCCTGCAACAGAAAAAAATACTGAATTTGTTGCCGTGTCGATCGCATTGGCTCAGGCCGGTGTGCGAGTTCCCCAGGTGCTGGCGGCCGATATTGTCAATGGCTTTATGTGTTTGACGGATCTCGGAAACACGCAATTGTCCAGCCTACTGCATCTTGAATCCGTCAGTGATTACTATCAAAAAGCTTTGTCAGTTTTAGATAAACTGCAGCATTGTCATGACGGCTCGTGCATGTCATTGCTTCATTATGATAGGGCATTAGTGGAGCGTGATTTTGGGTTATTTCGCGAGTGGTTTGTCCAGCATTTATTGGAGCTTAGCCTGTCAGAAGCAGAGCAAAAAATGCTGGACGAGATGCAGGATTTTTTCGTCGCCTTGTTTGCTGAACAGCCTCAGGTGGCGGTACATAGGGATTTTCATAGTCGTAATTTGATGCTGGTTGAGCAGGATATTGCCGTAATTGATTTTCAGGATCTGGTTATTGGTCCTGCAACATACGATGCGGTTTCATTGCTACGCGATGCCTATTGCACATGGCCCGACGAAAAGATGAAAGCGGTACTGTTCGACTGGCAAAAGCAAACTTTCCCTGAAGTTGAATCCCAACGATTCTATCGCTGGTATGAATTAACTGGCTTACAGCGCCACCTGAAGATCCTGGGGATTTTTTCGCGTTTGTATTTGCGTGATGGAAAACAAGGGTACGTAAAAGATATGCCTAGAGTGATGGAATATATTAAGGCGGTGACGAGTCAATACAGTGAATTAACAGAACTGAATCATTTCCTGTTTCAGCGATTGTTGCCCGTGTGGAAGGAAAAGCAATGCCAGTTGCCATGATCCTCGCTGCTGGCCGCGGTGAAAGAATGCGGCCACTAACAGACCATACCCCTAAACCGCTATTACCGGTTAATGGCAAGCCGCTGATTGAGTACAGCATTGAAAAGTTAGTAAGGGCAGGAATTACGGACCTGGTCATTAATCATGCCTGGCTGGGGGAGCAATTGCCGGCGCAACTGGGAGATGGTCAGCGCTGGGGGGTGAAAATTCGTTACAGTGCAGAAAATCCAGCGCTTGAAACGGCTGGAGGTATCGCGAAAGCCTTGCCGCTTTTGTGCGAAAAGGGTGACACCAGTTTTTGGGTGGTGAATGGTGACATCTTCTCGGATTTTGATTTTTCATCTCTTCCCATGTCATTAAGTGAACAAAGTGCTCACTTGGTTTTGGTTGATAACCCTGAGCATCATCCTCAAGGCGACTTTTGTTTGTCTGCCGGTGCCGTGGTCGGCAGTGGAGAAACTAAGTTAACCTTTAGCGGTATCGGTTGCTATCACGCCTCTGTGTTTAAGGACATCCAAACTGGTGATAATCAAAAATTAGCCCCTATATTGAGGGAACTTATGGCACATGGACGTGTGAGCGGTCAGTATCACCCAGGGATATGGTGTGATGTTGGCACGCCAGAGCGTCTGGCCAGTTTGAATCAAATAAAATAAGGAGCAGTTATGCCCATTTGGGGAAAGGTGCTTGGTACCTTGTTCGGCTTTATGGTGGCTCGAATTCCGGGAGCCATACTTGGATTTATTGTTGGGCATATGTTTGACAAAGGATATTCCCAGGATTTTAGTCAGATGGGGGGCTTTGCGCGCTTCTTTACCAGCCAGGACAAAATTCAGCAGCAGGCCGTGTTTTTTCACGCCTTATTTTCTGTTTTGGGACATATCGCTAAGGCCGATGGACAGGTAAAACCATCCGAAATTCAAATGGCGACGCAACTGATGGATCAGATGGGCTTAAGCGGAGATATGCGCCGTGAAGCACAACAGGCCTTCAGAGATGGCAAAGCGTCTGACTTTCCGTTAAAGCATGTATTGAAAGAATTGCGAGATTCCTGCTTTGATCGCCGCGATATTCTGCAGGTGTATCTGGAAATTGTCATCCAGGCCGCCTATGTCGACGGCCGATTAGACCCGGCTGAGCAAAAAGTACTGGAAACTGTGGCCATGCATCTTGGTTTCAAACAGCGTGAGCTACTGTATTTGATGTCTGTGTTCGAAGCAGAAGTACGCTTTCGCCAACGTGGAAATAGCCAGTATCAGCAGCGCGGGCGTCAGCAAGGTCCGGCATATAATGCTGAACAATCTCTGGATGATGCCTATAAAATTTTGGGGGCCAGCAGAAGCGATGACGATAGCAGTCTAAAAAAACGTTACCGCAAACTGATGTCTGAACATCACCCGGATAAATTAATGCCCAAAGGATTACCGAAAGAGGCGATGGAGTTGGCTAAGGGAAAAGCTCAGGATATTCAAGCTGCTTACGAGTTGATCAAAGAAAAACGTGGCATGCGTTAATCATTCCGATTGTTTGTTTTTTATCTTAATTAACACTCGGCTATCATAAGTCATACCCGATAAGCCTGTGGCAATGTTCCTTGACAGTGCTAACCTAATTGAGCACTCAACTTAATAAGGATATATCGCCATGGGCAACTCTTTCCGCTTGGCCGCACTGGCCTCAGCGTTACTTGCACCTTGCGCTCTGGCAGGACAACCTGTCTACCACCCAATCGGTCCAGCATTAACGCAAGGCAATATCAGTTCTAAATACAACCTTTCATCCAGTCTGCATAACCCCGCAGCCAGCCATGTGATGTTTAACCGCGAAGAAGATGAACGCTGGCGCATTGGCGTTTTTGGTCCCGTAGGCTTTGGCTATGAAGTCGGACAGGTGGATGATCTGCTGGATGAGCTGGATGAACTTATTGACATCCTTGATGACGACAATTTGTCTGCTGACGATGCTCTTGATGCAAAAGATCGTTTCGAACCCTTTTTGCAGCAAGCCGAAGTCGACGGTTACGTGAAAGCTTCTTTGGCCGGGATGATCCCTGTGATGCCAATCATGTATCACAATCCGGATATTGGTACGTTTAGCTTCGAGATAATGGCCAGTGGAGAGCTTAAAGGCAGCGTACTGGCAGATGATATTAATGTTCTGGTGCTGGATGACGGTTATCAACTCAATACAAATTCAGCCATGTATGTGAAAAGTGCAGTTCAGGTGAATTTCGCCCTTGGCTACAACCGCTCTGTCTGGGCAATTGAGCAAGGCGAACTTATAGCTGGTCTGAAAGTAAATATCACCAGCATGGAGATGTCGAAGAATATCTTGTCTTTCAGCGGGTTAGATAGTGACGAAGACATAGCTGATGTTATTGAAGATGAATATGAAAAAAATTCCCTCCGCAGTACCGAAGTTGGTGTTGACTTAGGTCTGTTATGGCTTGGTGAGAATTACAGCGTAGGTTTGACCGTTACGGATGTGAATGAGCCTGAGTTTGAATATGCGAGTATTGTGAGTGACTGTAGTGGTTTAACCGGCGCAACAGTGGATAACTGCTTCTCCGCACAAGAGTTTATTTCGGCCGGTAAAATTAAGGGTAATGAAGTGTACGTTGCCAATAGCCAGGCAACATTGGAAGCATCTTATTATTTTGGTGAAAGCCAGTGGTTAGGGTTGCATGCTTCAATTGATCTGAATGACAAAAATGATCCTGTGGGTGATCTATATCAATGGTCAACTGTGTCGATGAGCTTTGAAACAGGGACCTGGGTACTCCCTCAGCTACGTTTGGGCTACAGCCAGAATAGTAAAGGCTCAGAGCTGAGTTATTACAATATCGGTATGACTCTGTTGAATAACTTCTATCTGGATGTGCGTTGGGCTGATACCGAAGTCGAGATTGATGACTCGACAGGTCCTCGTGGTGGTTACATTAACTTGGGCTTCCAGAGCCAATTCTAAGTCCCAGGAGAATTTCAGATGACTTTATTTAACCCAAAATTCGCAGCATTGGCATTAGGTGTATCTATAGGTTTGTTCGGTTGCGGCGGCACCGAGACACAAGATTCAGGAGCTGAAGATACGCGTGCGACAATCTCTGGTCGAGGTGTTGACGGTTACTTAGCAAATTCCGTTGTTTGGTTAGATTTGAAAGACAATAACCTGATTGATAGCTTTGAACCTTATGCCTATACAGACGCACAGGGCTTCTTTGGCTACAACCCAATTACGGGGGTTGATTATTGTGCGTCAGATTCAACTTCTTTGCAGAATTTCTGTTTACAGGCTTCGAGTAGCATTACCGACGCCAAAATCAAAATGAAAGGTGGTATCGACATTTCAACAGGTGAGTTGTTTGAAGGTACTCTAACCCTAACTGCTGATTTAATAGATCTTCAGACTCTTCTGACGCAATTAAAGGCACTGGGCGCCAAACCAGCAGATGATGATGGTACCTGGCAAACGCAGGCAAATGAATTACTGACCTTGGTTACACCGCTTACCACCCTGGCAGAGCAACTGCCTGAGGGTACGGATCTTGCCAGTTTCCTGCTTGCGCTGGGTATTGCAGTTCCTGGCGGTGTTGACGATGCTGATTTGCTCAAAGTTGACTTTTTTGGACAACTGGATGGCAGCAGTGATTATGTAGGTGAATTATTTGTAACCTCTATTACATTGCAGAAACTTGTTGCTGCAATGGTACTGTTTTTGGATAACGAAGCATCATCGCTAGAACTGGGCACGGAAGGATTGCCATGGTCGAGTTCGGATGCTGTATGGCAAGCAGTAGTATCCTGGCTGGTCGCCAACCCAGGCGTTGATTTGGCTGAAGGTATCGATACCATTGTTGTTGACGCAGTGGCGAATTTTGTTAGCCAATTAACAAGCGCAGGTGTTGACGAAAGCAATAGTGTGATTCAGGCCTTGCAAAGTGACGATCTGGACGAAGATCTTGCCATAGGTGCAGGCGTGATGGTTGAACTGATTGAGGAGTTGTTTGCAGATGTCAGTACAACCAATGATTATATTGCTGCGTCGTTAGGCGCAGAAATGTTCCTGATCGAAATCAAACGGTTTATTGAAGAAAATGGGGCTCTTTACAGTCGACCTGCGCTAGCCGGCCGTCCTACTTTGCAAAGCACTCATTGGCTTGGCACTATTCCTACCGTTTGGGTGGAGCCAATTGCGGTAAAAAAAGAAATTCCACCGGTCGTTAATGTGATTAGAGTAAATACTACCATTCCGACATTTGATTTACTTGGAGTTACCACCTTATTGGGAGACTCTGTACGTGCAAATACCGTGATTGATATCCCGCAAATAAACTATATGTTGAGCAGTTCAACCTTGGCTGATATTACGACAGATGATGATAGTTTTTGGCCGGGTAAAGGGTTGAATCTGTCTGGTGTGATTAACGGTAATGAAGAAGCTCAGGTTCGATTGTATTTCAGTGGCGATGATTCGCAGAATGGCGATTTGACTATGTGTATCACTTATTTGGCAAATGATGCCGATGATACCATTGTAGGTCAGCGCTATGAGGGTTCCTGGTCTGCTTTGGATTCAAGTAATCCGAACCGTCTGACCATGGTTGCTGAAGGCTACAGCATTCAAATGAAAATAATGGGTGAAGTGTCTGGTAGCGAGGTGGATGAATCAGTCGGGATCACACCAGATGCTGAATCTATGTATGGTAAATTCCGGTTTACTCTGGATGGTGATAATGCGACCTGGTATTCAGACGATACCTCGGTCGACACTGATTATGGCATTAAATCTTATGATTCTATTCCAGCAGACGATGCCGCTTGTCGAGCATTGTTAACCCTGGATGATGAAGCGTAAGTGCTGACCTCTTCCAACACTTGAAAAAGGGCCTTTTGGCCCTTTTTTGTTAATGAATAAGGTTATTTATGCTGAATCGCTGATAAGCGTAAATTAAACGGCCCAAAATGCCGGTATTAGGCCTGCGTAAAATCTTTTAGCAGTGATACCATCAAATGATCAGGACAAGGGAGGGAAATTAGCGTTAATGAAGCGTTCATCAGAGAAAGCAGATTCGGGTATTAGCGAGCAAGATGTAAGACAAATCGAAGCTTTTATCGAAACGCTGTGGCTGGAAAAAGGCTTAAGCGAGCATACTCAAAAGGCTTATCGTACGGATCTTACCAAGTTTTGTCAGTTTATCGGTCATGAGTTTGGTCGTACTAAAAAAAGTCTTTTACTTACCTTTAGCAGTGAACAGTTGCAGATGTATCTGGCATCGCGATATGACCAGAACTTATCAGAACGCAGCACTTCTCGTTTCCTCAGTAGCCTGCGGGCTTTTTGCCATTTTTTACTGCAGCAGAAATTACGCACAGATAATCCTGTCAGCCTGATTAAAAATCCCAAACTTGCAAGAACGCTGCCCTCGAGTTTAAGTGAAGCTGAGGTTGATGCCTTGCTCGATGCGCCTGACACTCAGGACCCAATTCAGCTCAGAGATAAAGCCATGCTGGAGTTACTTTACGCCACGGGTTTGCGGGTATCGGAGTTAGTATCACTGCGCTTAGGCCAGATAGGATTAGAACAGGGGGTGGTTAGAGTCACAGGTAAGGGCAATAAAGACAGGCTGGTGCCCTTTGGTGAGCTGGCCTTTGAATATTTGCGCCAGTACTTAAAAGAAGGCCGCATGCATTTACTGCAGCGTGAGACAGATGTGGTTTTTCCCAGCAATCGTGGAGTACAGATGACTCGGCAAACCTTTTGGCACCGCATCAAGTTTTATGCCCAACTGGCCGGTATTAAAAGTCATTTATCTCCTCACACTTTGCGTCATGCCTTTGCTACTCATTTGTTGAATCATGGCGCCGATCTACGCGCGGTACAAATGCTACTGGGCCATAGTGATTTATCTACCACGCAAATATATACCCATGTGGCCACTGAACGATTGCAGCGTCTGGTCGCGCAGCATCATCCGAGAGCCAATAATCATTCGGTGAATGATGCTGGAACCTGAAATCTGCATGGCCTACAATGCCAGACAATCGCGGATGAAATTTAACACCGTCCTTGCCGGTCTGGGTAAAGGCAAATTAATTGTTGGAAGTCGTATGAAAATCTGGAATACCTTACTTGCGAGTGCTTTGTTGCTAGGCGTGAGCATTTCGGCACAAGCCACCGAGCAGAACTACACAGCGTTAAAGCAAGCTATCCAAAGTAAATTACCCTTGGAAATTAGTGATATCGGCCCAGCGCCTGTCGCAGGGTTAGTACAGATAGTTACAGATCGTGGTCTGTTTTATACCAGTGCAGATGGTGATTTCCTGATACAGGGCCGTATTTTCAACCTTGCCGAGGGCATGCGTAACGAAACCGAAGTGGCATTAACTAAACTGCGCTTAGATGGCATGCAAAAGTTTGCGCCAGACACTATTGAATTTAAAGCCAAAGACGAAAAGTACGTTGTTGATGTATTTACGGATATTACCTGTGGTTACTGTCGTAAGCTGCATAGCCAAATCGCAGCCTATAATGAAGATGGTATTACCGTACGTTATTTGGCATTTCCTCGTGGAGGCTTGGATTCTAAAACCTATAAAGACATGGTATCCGTTTGGTGTGCAGATGATCCTAAAGAGGCTCTGACCGAAGCGAAAGGTGGCTCAGGTGTTACTGCGAAAACTTGCGAAAACACTGTTGCAGCCCAGTATAACTTCGGGCAGCAAGTGGGGGTGACCGGCACGCCGGCTATTATGTTGCCCGATGGTAGTATGATCCCTGGTTATCAGCCGCCTGCACAGTTGAAGAACATTCTCTCTTCAATGTAATCACTCCGCTCATTTTTCAACATGACCTTACATATTGTTCGGCGTCCCCTGTCTGATGGGGGCGCATTACCTGATTCGTTACACCCAAAACTCCGACAAATTTATGCTAGTCGCGGGATAACTCAGATTCAGGAATTAGAGCGCGGGGCCAAAGGCTTACTGCATTACCAGGCGCTTCAGGGGACAAATGCCGCTGTCGAGTTACTGGCCAATGCTATGGCAGCAGGGCAACGTATTATTGTGGTTGGGGATTTCGATGCCGATGGTGCCACCAGTACCAGTTTAATGATGCTGGCACTGACCATGCTCGGCAGTCGTAATCACCAGTATCTGGTACCTAACCGCTTTGACTTTGGTTATGGTCTGAGTCCACAGATTGTTGATGTGGCAGCTGAGCAGGGCGCAGATCTGATTGTGACTGTGGATAACGGCATCAGCTGCTTTGCCGGGGTAGATCGCGCTAAAGAACTTGGTTTAAAAGTGATTGTCACCGATCATCACTTGGCTGCTGAGCGCCTTCCTAATGCCGATGCGATTGTTAATCCGAATCAGCCGAGTTGTTCCTTTCCGTCTAAGAATCTGGCCGGCGTGGGCGTGGCATTTTATTTGTTGCTGGCGCTGCGGGCGTATCTGCAGTCTCGCGGCTGGTTTGAACAGCAGGGACTTCCATTACCGAATCTCGCCAGTTTATTGGATATTGTGGCTTTGGGCACAGTAGCCGATGTGGTGCCACTGGATGCGAATAACCGTATATTGGTGCATCAGGGCTTGCAGCGCATTCGCAGTGGTCAGTGTCGTCCTGGCATTCAGGCTATGCTGGAAGTGGCAGGCCGAGATAAAGGCCGCATCAGTGCCAGCGATTTAGGCTTTGTTCTGGGTCCAAGGTTAAATGCTGCCGGTCGTCTGGATGATATGGTGATGGGGATTGAATGCCTGCTGGCCGAAGATACCGGCGTCGCCCGTCGTCTGGCTGTGCAGCTGGATGCTTTAAACCGTGAGCGCCGTGAAATCGAAACGTCTATGCAGGCCGAAGCCATCAAAGCCCTGGAACAATTAAACCTAGGGGATGATGAACTCCCGGCAGGCTTGGTGTTGTATCAGGCCGATTATCATCAGGGCGTAATTGGGATTTTGGCAGGACGGATTAAAGACAGGTATTTCAGACCTACCATTGCCTTTGCTCATCAGGATGATGATGTCATCAAGGGCTCTGCCCGCTCTATCCCAGGGCTGCACATTCGTGATTTGCTCGAAGAAATGCACCGCCGTCAGCCGGATTTGATCGACAAATTTGGAGGTCATGCGATGGCTGCGGGGTTATCGCTGCCGTTGGTGAATCTGGAGAGATTTACTCAGTTATTTCATCAGGTCGCTGAAGAGCAACTGGCAGGACGTGCCTTAGTCGGAGAAATTGAAACGGATGGCAGTCTTGAGCGTTCGGACTTTAGTCTGGAATTCGCCCAGTTGCTAAAAGACAGTGGCCCATGGGGACAAAGTTTTCCTGAGCCGAGTTTTGATGATGAATTTGAGTTACTGGAACAGCGTATTGTTGGGGAGCGTCATCTGAAGATGATGGTGAAGCATCCCTCTGGTGTGCTGGTGGATGCCATTGCTTTTAATGTAGATACTGCCATTTGGCCTAATCGACAGGCGCGCAATATTAAGCTGGCATATAAACTGGATATCAATGAGTTTCGCGGTAAAGTCAGTCTGCAATTATTGGTTGATGGGTTAGAAGCACTTTAGTTTTTCTGATTTGCGAGCAAAAAAAAACGATAGCCTGGGCTATCGTTTTTTTGTTTGCAGTGCTTGGGTCTTTACTGACCTAACTGCATTAATGACGAATAAATAAAATACACAGGCAATGGCCAGCAAAACAGCGGCGTAAACACCCAGCGCCAAATGGCGGTAGAGGGGACATAGCCGAAGCCATGCACAAAAGCACCGCTGGCAGTAAGCATTAGCAGGCTGGCAAAGCCATGCCCGACTGAACCGTCCACTTCAATCAGCACTTTTGGCCAGAACAGTAACCAGCTCATGGTGGCGAGGGCCAGGATGAAAGACAATATTTTCATCCCTGCGCCTTGTTGCCATTGGCTGAGCCTGTCCATCGTACTGACAAGAGGGCGCCAGCCTGCGTTTAGCATCGCCATTGCTGTCATTTTATTCTTCCTCCAGCTCGCTGATGCGGTCCAGGTTTTCTGTGTTTTCCAGCCACATCACGTTAACGATGGCGAAAGCACAGGCCAGAAGTACACCGAGGATCCAGGCGAAATACCACATATTAAATACTCCTCTTAGTAAGCTGTTTTATCGTTTTGTTGAATGAACTGGTTGTTTAAACGACCAGCCATTTTGTAATAACCCCACAAGGTGTAGCCAAGCACGATAGGCACGAATACCAGGGCAACGAAGAACATGATGGTCATGGTCATTTCGCTAGAAGTGGCGTCCCAGGCTGTCAGGCTATGCTCAGGTGCGATGCTTGAAGGGATAACGAATGGGAACATACTGATACCGGCGGTCAGGATTACCCCAGCAATGGTCAGAGAGCTGGTCAAGAATGCCTGCCAGTGTTTGCCTTTCAGGCTGAACAGTGCTGTTAACAAGGCGCACAAAACTCCCACGACTGGCGCTAATACGGTCAGTGGATACTCGCCATAGTTGTTGAACCAGGCCATGTGACTGACTTCAGCTGTTTTCAGCAGAGGGTTAGAGGCGCCGTTGTGATCAATCACAGAGGTCACTTCATAGCCCATACCTGCCATGTACAGATATAAACCAGCAATCAGGAATAATGCTGCACATACCAGAGAAGATACTGTCGCCGTGGCACGAGCACGCAGCAGGACGTCATCTGTGGTTTTCATTTGTAGCCAGGTACAACCCTGGGTAATCAGCATACTCAGGCTAACTAAGCCGCAAATCAATGCGAATGGGTTTAACAGGGCCCAGAAGCTACCCTGATAGTCAACGCGCAGATATTCATCCAGCGTAAAAGGCACACCTTGTAACAGGTTACCGAAGGCTACGCCGAATACGACCGCTGGGATAGCACTGCCGGCGAAAATGCCCCAGTCCCAGGCACTGCGCCAGCGTGGATCGGCCACTTTACTGCGGTAGTCGAAACCTACTGGGCGGAAGAACAAGGCTGCCAACACCAGAATCATGGCAATGTAGAAACCGGAGAAGGCCAGCGCATATACCTGAGGCCAGGCGGCAAACAAGGCGCCGCCAGCGGTCACTAACCAAACCTGGTTACCTTCCCAGTGTGGGCCTAAGGTGTTGATCATTACGCGGCGCTCTTCGTCTTTCTTACCCATAAAAGGTAATACGGCACCCACACCCATATCGAAACCATCTGTGATGGCGAAGCCAATCAGCAGTACGCCAATCAGTACCCACCAAATAAATTTTAAGCTTTCGTAATCTAACATTATCTGTTCTCCAATCAGGCTGTCGCGGTTTGCGTAGCAGGCGTGGCTTGATTTTGCTCAAAGTGATATTTACCTGTGCCAAGGCTGCTAGGCCCTTTTTTGGCGAAGTGGATCATCAGGTACATTTCGGCAATGAACAGCAATACATAGAAAGAACAAATGGCCAGCAGTGAGAAGGTCACATCGCCCGCACTAACAGAAGATGCACTCAGGCCCACTGGCAGGATTTCAGCGATAGACCAAGGCTGACGACCGTATTCTGCAACCACCCAACCACACTCGGCAGCAATCCAGGGCAATGGCAGAGAGAACAGAGCCAGTTTTAGCAACCAACGCTTTTTCTCCTGACGATGACGGGTGCTTTGCCAGAATGCCATGGCGAAAATCACTAGCATCGCCATCCCCGCAGCTACCATGATCCGGAAGGTCCAGAACAGTGGTGCAACTTTAGGAATGGTGTCATCGACAGCCGCTTTAATTTGCTCTTCAGAGGCATTGGCGACATCATCGGTGTGCTTTTTCAGCAGCAGGCCATAGCCCAGGTCTTTTTTCACTTCATTAAACGCGGCAACACGTTCTTCGGTTTTACCGTCCTGACGCAGTTGCTGCAGCAGGTCATAAGCCACCATACCATTACGGATACGTTGTTCGTGTTCGACTTTCAGCTCTTTAATACCCATCACTTCTTCATCAAGTGAACGGGTGGCGATCAAGCCCATTACATAAGGAATTTCGATGGCGTAGTCGGTACGCATTTCTTCTTCGTTAGGAATACCGAACAGGGTAAAGGGGGCCGGCGCTTCATGGGTTTCCCATTGGGCTTCGATAGCGGCCAGTTTGGTTTTTTGAACGTCACCCAGCTCGTAACCACTTTCATCTCCCAGCACAATGACTGACAGGATAGAGGCAAAACCGAAGCTGGCAGCGATAGCAAATGAACGACGGGCGAAAGCGACATCGCGACGCTTCAGCAGATAGTAAGAAGATACTGCCAGTACAAACATGCTACCCGTTACATAACCTGACGCAACGGTATGAACGAATTTCACCTGCGCAACCGGGTTGAAAATCAGCTCGGCAAAGCTGGCCATTTCCATACGCATGGTTTCGAAGTTGAACTCAGAACCCACAGGGTTTTGCATCCAGCCGTTAGCAATCAGGATCCACAAAGCCGAGAAGTTTGAGCCAAGGGCCACAAACCAGGTTGCCAGTAAGTGTTGGTTTTTGCTCAGACGATCCCAGCCGAAGAAGAATAAACCGATAAAGGTAGATTCCAGGAAGAAGGCAACCAGACCTTCAATGGCCAGCGGGGCACCGAAAATATCGCCAACATAGTGAGAGTAGTAGGCCCAGTTAGTACCGAACTGAAACTCCATGGTCAAACCCGTCGTTACACCAAGGGCAAAGTTAATTCCGAACAGTTTTCCCCAGAATTTAACCATATCCTTGTACATAGGATTGTTGGTCATCACATAGACAGATTCCATTATCGCCAGGATAAAGGACAGACCCAGTGTAAGTGGGACAAAGATAAAGTGAAACAGCGCTGTCAGGGCAAATTGTAACCGTGACAGTTCTACGACATCGAGTTCCATGGTGGCTCCCGCTCTTGCGTGTTATTAGTAGTTGCGTAGGTCTGATGACCCTAATATGTGTGTGTCAGGCTCGAGTGGTCTCGCTGGGCTGCCGACCGGCTCACTGAAGAACAGCCATTTAATCGTAAAAACGGCTATCAGCTTGATGGCGAGCAGTAAACTTAGTTGGCGTACCAGTTTGTTGCGAAACATAACGATCCCAAATTGAGTCAGACGGCATCACTTTACTGCGTGAAAGGAAATCGAGTTTTGATTTAGTTCAACTTTTTCTGAACTATTCGAAAGCTGGATAAAACTCTATGAAACTCCGGTAGTTAATTCACTTGTCGGAACAATAAAAAGCACTGAGTTCGCTGTAGACAAATGATAAGATACACCTTAAAGCAATGTACAAATTATCGTCAATGGCTAAATCACCGGTAGATAAGTTACTCACCAAACATAACAAGTTAACTCACTCAGTGGCAGTGAAAGTCATTTCTCATGTGCAGCGTGAAGACGGCGACTGGTGGTTAAATACCCTGATGATTGAAAACATTGACGTGCCGTTTAAATATCGCCGCAAACAGCCTTATCAGAGTTTAAATGGGGCCAAGGTTAACCTTACCTATTATTCGGCCAGTGAAGAGGTCGCGGGTTTGGTATTTGAGTATATGAAAGTAGTGCGGATTAAACGCAGCTAGTTAGTCTTATTCCTTTGTTTCAGGTAATCAGCACGCCCTATGCAAGCCGAATTTATCGAAGCTTATGTTCTGCATCGACGCCCTTATCGGGAAACCAGTTTTCTGGTGGACGTGTTCAGCCGTGAATTAGGTAAAGTGTCGTTTGTGGCGAAGGGCATTCGTAACAGTAAAAACGATAAAAAAAGCCTGTTACAGCCATTCCAGGCTATCGGTTTAAGCATTAGTGGCCGGCATGAACTGAAGAACTTGCGCAGTGTCGAGGCGCTGAGTCCGGCGCTAACATTGCAGGGACAGGCACTCTTTGCTGGCTTTTACCTGAACGAAGTGCTCAACCGTGCGTTAGCAGTGGAAGAGTGCATGCCGGACACATACACTCTATACCTGAATACCTTAGCGCGCCTGTTGGAAAATGCCGAGCTTGAACCCTGTTTGCGGGAGTTTGAGTTAGGTTTGTTAGAACAATTAGGCTACGGCCTGGATTTCAGTTCAGATTGTATTGATGGTGACATCATTCAGCCTGAATTGGGATATTACTTCGATCCTGAACAGGGCTTTTCCCGCATTCAGGATGCCATGCCGATGGGGAAATTGGTGCCGGGCAGTGCCTTACTGGCCATTGCGGAACAACAATGGAACAGCACCGCCCTAAAAGTGGCAAAATACATTAATCGTCAGACTCTGGTGTTGATTCTTGGGCGCAAGCCTCTGAAAAGCAGGGAGTTATTTTTGCAGTTACCGAGGGAGCAGTTTAAATGAGTGAAATTTTTCTTGGTGTAAACATCGATCATATTGCCACCCTGCGTAACGCCCGTGGCACCAGCTATCCCGATCCTGTGCACGCGGCTGAAATTGCAGAACGCCATGGTGCCGATGGTATTACCGTGCATCTACGCGAAGACCGTCGTCATATTACTGACCGTGATGTGCGGATTCTGGCGCAAACAGTGCAAACCCGTTTGAATTTAGAAATGGCTGTGACCGAAGAAATGCTGGTGATTGCCAGCCAGGTAAAACCGGCATTTTGCTGCCTTGTGCCTGAAAAGCGTGAAGAGCTGACCACAGAAGGCGGCCTGGATGTAGCTGGTAATCTTGATCGCATTCGCACTGCCTGTGGTCGTCTGGCGGCTGACGGTATCATAGTGTCGTTGTTTATCGATGCAGAAAAGAACCAGATTGATGCCGCCGTTGAGGCAGGCGCGCCTTATATTGAGATCCATACTGGTCAGTATGCCGAGGCACACACTGAGCATGCACAGCAGGTTGAGCTGGCAAAACTGAAAGCCGGTATTGAGTATGCGCATAGTCAGGGCTTAAAGGTTAACGCCGGGCATGGTTTGCACTATCACAACGTCAAACCTCTGGCAGCGATGCCTCAGATAGTTGAGCTGAATATTGGTCATGCCATTATTGCCAGAGCTGCGTTTGATGGACTAGGTAAAGCAGTGGCGGATATGAAACGCCTGATGTTGGAAGCGCGAAGCTAAGATGGCCATCGTCGGAATTGGTACGGATATTGTTGAAATTGCTCGTATTGAAGCGCAGTTACAACGTTCAAACCGCTTGGCACAGCGAGTATTAACGGCGGTTGAGTTCACTCAATTTGAACAGCACAGTTTTCCTGCGCGCTATCTGGCCAAGCGTTTTGCCGCTAAGGAAGCTGCAGTAAAGGCTTTGGGGACAGGCATTGGTAATGGCGTCGGCTTTCAACATATTGAAATCAGTCACGATCCCCTGGGTCAACCCCAGTTAACGTTTGCTGATGGCGCCAAAGAGCGCGCTGAAGCTTTAGGTGTCACAGCGATGTTTTTAAGTTTGTCGGATGAGCAGCACTACGCCGTCGCCACGGTTGTGCTGGAAAAGTAAGTCATGGTGCAAATCTATCAGCCAGGTCGCGGTCGCAAATCCGGTGCCGGCAAATCCAGTCGTCGAAATCCAGCGGTGAAATCAACACCAGTATCTACATCGGTATTAGAGCTTTTTATTGATGACTGGGATCATCAGGGGCAGGGTGTGAGCCGCAGTCATCAACCTGTGGTGTTTGTTGAGGGCGCCTTGCCCGGCGAAACCTGCAAGGTACGTATAACCGAACAAAAAAAACGTGTCTGGCAAGGGCAGGCGATTGAAGTATTGCAAGCCTCGGCTGCGCGTAAGACCGCTGATTGTGAATATTATGCCGAGTGTGGAGGATGCCAAACCCGGCACATACACAGTGCAGAAGCGCTCAAATTGAAACAACAGGCGGTTAGCGGATTACTTACTAAGGTGGCGGGAATAGATGAGCTGCCTTGGCAAGCTGCCTTGGTGGCAGATGAGTATCACTACCGTCGAAAAACCCGGCTTGCGCTCGATGCACGCAACGCCAAATTGCCCAAATTGGGACTGCGCGCCAAAGGCTCTCAGGACGTGGTGGGTATTCATCATTGTAAAGTGTTGACGCCGAAACTCGATGCGCTGCTTAAACCGCTACAGACGCTGATGCTGGCGTTGCAAGGTGCCTTGGCAATTGGTCATATCGGCTTGCTTGAAGGTGATAATCTGGTGCAGGTAAGTGTGCGTCTGACGCGGGATATTAGCCAGAGCGACAGAGCCTTATGGCAAGCGTTTGCTCACCAGAATAACGTGCAACTGCTCTTTGAAATTCGTTCGGGTGAATTCGACAAGGTCACAGAGACAGAGCGAGAGTTAGTCTATACCCTGGATGATGGGGTGCAATTACTGGTGGCGCCGAATGATTTCATTCAGGTTAACGCTGAGATAAATCGGCTAATGGTGCGGCAGGCGCTGGATTGGCTGGCTCCACAGCAAGACGAAAATATTCTGGATTTGTTTTGCGGACTCGGTAATTTCAGTCTCCCTTTAGCAAAACGTTGTCAGCATGTGATTGGGGTGGAAGGCGTGTCCGAAATGGTGCAGCGGGCGTCAAAAAATGCACGCCTGAATCAGATTGCAAATGCTGAATTTATTCAAATGGATTTAAATGGCGAAAAAAGCATCAGTCAGATGGGGCGGCTCAAGATCGATAAAGTCTTGCTGGATCCGGCCCGGGATGGTGCTTTTGGCGTTATGCCGCATCTCAAGCAGTTAGCTGCTCAGCAGATCTTGTATGTATCTTGCAACCCGGCGAGTTTTGCCAGAGATGCGAAATTGTTGTTAGAGCAAGGCTATCGACTCGATAAGATTGGATTAATGGATATGTTCCCGTATACCAGTCACAGTGAATTGATGGCATTATTTGTTCAGACCGCACGCAAAAGATAACAGGACAGTGTTTTATGGTCTCTATCCGCAAGGTACATAAACCGACGCGCCCTCCGTTCCATGAGTGGCTGGAGAGCCTCACCCTTAGCGATACCACCAAACAAAAACTGCGAGAAATTTCTGATCGACCAGAGATTCTATTGATTGGTCAGGAAATGGTGGAGATTCTGCACCAGTTGCACATGGATGACGAAACCCTGCAGGCGTCACTCATATATCCCTATTGCCAAATGCATGATCTCAGTGATGAAGATGTGGGAGAACAGTTTGGTCCTGCAATTCAAAAGCTGGTAGTGGGTGTGCGTCGAATGGACGCGATTAAAACCCTGCATACCCGTCAAACTAAGAAAAAAGTCAGTGACGAAACGCAAATCGACAATATTCGTCGGATGTTACTGGCCATGGTTGAAGATGTTCGAGCGGTAGTTATCAAACTGGCAGAGCGTATTTGTGCCCTGCAGCAGGTCAAAGAAGCGGATGAAGAAACCCGGGTGTTGGTGGCGCGCGAATGTGCCAATATCTATGCGCCACTGGCCAACCGTTTGGGGATTGGTCAGTTAAAGTGGGAGTTGGAAGATCACTCATTCCGTTATCTGCATCCGGAAACTTACAAACAGATTGCTGGATTACTGGATGAAAGACGTGCAGACCGGGTTGATTACATCAAGGCGTTTGTTAGCGATCTGCAGGAAACCCTGAACCAACAACATATTAAGGCGCAGGTATACGGTCGTCCGAAGCATATTTATAGCATCTGGAAAAAGATGCAGAAAAAGAGCCTGACCTTTGAACAACTGTTTGATATTCGGGCGGTACGAATTATTGCTGACCGTCTGCAGGATTGTTACGCCGCGTTAGGTGTGGTGCATTCCCACTGGAAGCATATTCCCCGGGAATTTGACGACTATATCGCTACACCCAAGCCCAATGGTTATCAATCTATTCATACCGTGATTGTCGGCCCCGAAGGAAAAACCGTAGAGATCCAAATTCGTACGCAGCAAATGCACCAGGATGCAGAGCTGGGTGTGGCTGCACACTGGAAATATAAGGAAGGCAGCATCGGCCAGAAAACCGGTTATGAAGAGAAACTCAACTGGTTACGTAAGATCCTTACCTGGCAGGAAGAAGTGGCTGAATCCGGTGATCTGGTGGAAGAACTTCGCAGTCAGGTATTCGACGACCGAGTATATGTGTTTACGCCTAAAGGCGATGTGGTGGATTTACCGGTGGGCTCTACACCGCTGGACTTTGCTTATTACATTCATAGCAATGTGGGCCACCGCTGTATTGGTGCCAAGGTTGATGGCCGTATTGTGCCTTTTACTTATCAACTGCAAACCGGCGATAAGGTGGAAGTGCTGACCGGCAAGGAATTGAATCCAAGCCGAGACTGGATGCATCCTGGTCTGGGGTATGTGCATTCGTCCCGTGCCCGCGCCAAAATCCATACCTGGTTTAAAAAGCAGGATCGCGAGAAGAACCTGCAAGCTGGCCGTGAGATGCTTGAACTGCAGCTGCACAAGGTGAATTTGTCGATTAAAGAGGCGGATCCTGCGATCGAGCGCTTTAATATGGCGACTATGGATGACCTCTGTGCTGCCATTGGAGGTGGTGATGTCAGGATCATGCAGGTGGTTAATTATCTGCTGCAGCTAAAAGCGCCACCGCCTGAAATTGATCCTCGAATCAAAGTTAAGAAAGAGTCAGATAAAAAACGCCCGCAAAAAGATACTGTGGTAGTTGAAGGCGTGGGTAACCTGATGACACAACTGGCGGGGTGCTGTCAGCCGTTACCGGGAGAACCCATCATCGGCTTTATTACTCAGGGTCGAGGGGTCAGTGTTCACCGCGAAGATTGCGAACAGTTGCAACATATGCTGGATCAACACCCAGAGCGGCAGATCGATGTGAACTGGGCGAGTAATCTTACCGGTGGCTTTAAAACCGAAGTGGAAGTGTTTGGAGCGGATCGTGACGGTTTGTTGCGCGATGTGACGACGGTATTGGCGAATGAAAAAGTTACTCTGCTTGGGGTAAACAGCTTGAGTGATACCTCTGATCATACCGCTAGAATCAAATTGATGCTGGAAGTGAAAGACTTGCATAGCCTGTCTAAGACCATTACCCGTTTACAACAGGTAAAAGGCGTCAGTGACGTAAAACGCCTTGATCATTAGATTATAAGCAAATAGATGAAAGGGGCCTGCGGGCCCCTTGTTAATTTGAGACGAGAAATGAAAGACACAAATGATGCGGGGATGGCGTTACCAAACACTCAGCGCTTGCTTGCTATTATGGCTACATTACGTGACCCAGTTATAGGCTGTCCCTGGGACAAGGAGCAGTCACTGGCTTCACTCGTGCCTTATACCTTGGAAGAAGCCTGGGAAGTGGCTGATGCGATCGAGCAGGGAGACCTGACGGATGTTTGTCAGGAGTTGGGCGACCTACTATTTCAAATTGTGTTTTATGCCCAAATTGGCCAGGAGCAACAGGCATTTGATTTTGAAAAAATCGCTGGGGCTATCTCTGATAAGCTCGAGCGACGCCATCCTCACGTGTTTGTGACACCAGGCAAAGCCATGAGTCACGAGGAATTAAATCAGCAGTGGGCACAAATTAAGGCTCAGGAAAACGTGGGTAAAACAGCAGATGCCAGCGTGTTGGCTGATGTACCGAAAGCCATGTCGCCATTAATGCGGGCGACCAAGTTGCAACAGGCCTGTGCAAAAGTGGGATTCGACTGGGATGAATTAGCACCTGTATTTGATAAGATTCGTGAAGAAATTGACGAAGTGCAGGCTGAGATTGATGCTCAAACGCTGAATCAACAGGCTGTAGAAGAAGAAATTGGCGATTTGTTGTTTGCTCTGGTGAATTTATCCCGACATGTAAAGGTGGATGCTGAAACTGCTTTGAGAAAAGCTAATCATAAATTTGAGGCCCGTTTTCGAGGCGTTGAGCAGCGTTTGGAATCATTACAACAGTCAGTTAAAACGGCTGATTTAGCGCAGATGGAAGCCGCCTGGGAATGGGTAAAGGCGCAGGCTAAATTATCGGGAAGCTCGCGTTAATTGCCTCAGGCATGGCATTGATGGCGATTACGATAATAGACGCGGATAACCCCAGTAGTTGTACATCTACTTCATCGAAGGTATCTGTGGCCGGCGAGTAAACCTTGAGCACACCTATGACTTCATCGTCGTATTCTAACGGTGCGACCAGCATCGATCGGATATTCAGCTTCCGACAGGCTTGTTGGTCTACCCTCGGGTCGTTAAGTGTATCCTGACTCATTAATATTGAATGCGTACTGATACAAATGCCAGATAAGCTGCTAATTAGTTTCAGCCTTTGCCCTATCTGAGCGGAGGCACTGCCGGTCGCGTGGGTGTATACAAGCTCATCGTTTTCAATCATCTCAACCACAGCTCCCTGGGCATAGGTAAGTTCCTGCGCTAGCTCACACAAACGTGTTATTGCCTGTGAGGCATTCATTCGTAATCGGAAAATATCTGTCTGAGCCTGAATGATAGAAAGCAGCTGCTCTCTGCTGGTCAGGGATATTGCGGCGTTATCTATGGGCATGCACCATTCCTTTACGAACCACATCATTGAGATGACTTCAGTAAGCATAGCTCTAAATTACACAGCAATGGCTAGATTGCTAAGAGGGAAACGAATTTAGGCGAAGGCGAAAATTTTTTGGAATAAATGCAAATAGGATAAAATTCGTACTCGCGTTTTATCAGAAACTCTGTATAATTCGCGCCCTGCCCAGTTACACCCCCGCTTTGGGAAAGCGGAATGGTCAACAGGCTCGAAGGGGCCAATACGTTGATTTTATCGGTTTTCTGCCTGGCAGAAAGCTAGTAACTAAATTGAAAATTATCGGGTATTTGATAAATGAAAACTTTTGTTGCAAAACCAGAAACGGTAAAACGCGACTGGTATGTGGTTGACGCCACTGACAAAACTTTAGGTCGTCTGGCAACTGAAATTGCTCGTCGTCTGCGTGGTAAGCATAAAGCTGAGTACACTCCTCACGTTGATACCGGTGACTACATCATCGTAATCAATGCAGAGAAAGTTACTGTGACTGGCAACAAAGCCAAGAACAAAATGTACTACTCACACACTGGCTACCCTGGCGGTTTGAAAGAGACTAACTTCGAGAAGTTACAAGCTCACAAACCAGAAATGATCATCGAAAAAGCGGTTAAAGGCATGCTGCCTAAAGGTCCTCTGGGCCGTGAAATGTTCCGCAAGATGAAAGTTTACGCAGGTTCTGAGCACAAACATGCTGCTCAACAGCCTCAAGTTTTGGACATTTAAGGAGCGAGACAAATGGCAGATAATCAATATTACGGCACTGGTCGCCGCAAAAGCTCTACCGCTCGTGTATTCCTTCGTCCAGGTAGCGGCAACATCGTAGTAAACAAACGTCCTCTGGACGTGTTCTTCGGTCGTGAAACTGCTCGCATGGTTGTTCGTCAGCCTCTTGAGCTAGTTGAAATGACTGAGAAATTCGACCTGTATGTAACTGTTGCCGGTGGCGGTATCAGTGGTCAGGCAGGTGCAATCCGTCACGGTATCACTCGTGCATTGATGGAATACGATGAATCTCTGCGTCCTGCTTTGCGTAAAGCTGGCTTCGTTACTCGTGACGCTCGTCGCGTTGAACGTAAGAAAGTGGGTCTGCACAAAGCGCGTAAGCGTCCTCAATTCTCCAAACGTTAATTCGTTACATTTGGAAAATTTCAAAAACCCGGCAATGCCGGGTTTTTTTATAACCAAAATTCGGGTCTATACTGGGTGGTATCTTTGTTAGTGGAATGATTCTTCGACTATTATCTCAGTATGTGTTGCTGTTATTTTAATCATGAATTCCTTGTATTTTTTAAGGTTTTTCTTTTATCATTTTTTGCTGTTAACAAAATTATAATTTCTTGCTGTCAGGCTGGAATTACTCTGGCGAGTCAGGAAGTGTTACTCTCAATCAACCCCGGAGAAACCTGAATGAGCGATGTATCTGTCGATGCGAATCATTCGTCCGCAGCTGATAACCAACCTCAGGACAATACCAGGCGACGATTTTTAACAGTTGCTACCTCAGTGGTTGGCGGTGTGGGTGTTGTTGGTGCGGCTGTACCTTTCATTGCGTCCTGGAATCCAAGTGCTAAGGCAAAAGCCGCAGGTGCCGACATTGAAGCGGATATCAGCAAAATAGAACCGGGTCAGCTTATCCGAGTGATGTGGCGCAGCAAGCCCGTTTGGATCGTTAGACGCACGCCCGAGGTTTTGGCTGAGCTGGCAACCCATGAAGACCGTCTAAAAGATCCTAATTCAGAAAATGAACAGCAACCCGGGTTTGCACAAAATCGCTATCGCTCCTTGAAAGAAGAGTATTTAGTGCTCGTTGGGATCTGTACACACCTGGGATGTTCACCGCGTTATTTGAGTGACGGTGCCTTTGCAGAAGTGGTAGAGGGTGTACCTAATGGCTTTTTCTGCCCCTGTCATGGTTCCAAATTTGATATGGCGGGCAGGGTGTTCGAGAGCGTGCCTGCTCCATTGAATTTAGTGGTGCCACCGTATTATTTCATTGATGACAATACGATCTTAATTGGATCAGAAGAGGGAGCAGCCTGATATGTGGAAGAACCTTCTTGATTGGATCGAATATCGTATCCCTATGATGCGGGTGGCAAATATGCATGCCATCCAATATCCGGCGCCCAGAAACATGAACCTCTGGTATGTGTTTGGCTTTCTGGCTACGGTCGTATTAATTAACCAAATTGTCACTGGTGTATGGTTGACGATGAATTTTGAGCCGTCTTCTGAACGCGCATTTGCATCTGTTGAATACATCATGCGCGATATCGACTATGGCTGGTTACTCCGATATATGCACAGTACTGGCGCATCTGCGTTTTTCATTGTGGTATATCTGCATATGTTCAGAGGCATGATTTACGGCTCTTACCAGAAACCCAGGGAACTATTGTGGTTATTTGGGATGTTCATCTACCTGGCATTGATGGCAGAGGCCTTCATGGGCTACGTATTACCTTGGGGTCAGATGTCATATTGGGGAGCTCAGGTTATTGTTTCGCTGTTTGGAGCGATTCCTGGCATCGGCCCTGATCTTGTGATTTGGATCCAGGGTGACTATGTGATTTCAGGTGCGACTCTTAACCGGTTCTTTGCCCTTCACGTGATAGCGTTGCCCTTGGTGCTGGTTATTCTGGTGTTTTTACACATAGTTGCTTTGCATGAAGTTGGCTCGAATAACCCGGATGGCGTTGAGGTAAAACGCAAAAAAGGCTCATTAACAGAGGATGAGAAAACGTCTTTTAAAATGCACGAGTATTACACCAATAAATACGACATCATTGATGATGTGGTGCCTTTCTTTCCCCATATTGTGCTGAAGGATTTGGTGGCTTTCTGTGTGTTTCTGCTGGGGTTCTGTTATGTGTTGTTCTTTAACCCTGAGATGTGGGGTAAGTTTCTCGAACACCCGAACTTTGAAATTGCTAACCCGTTAAAAACACCGGAGCATATTTTTCCAGTGTGGTACTTCACACCCTTCTACGCCATTCTCAAAGCCGTGCCTGATAAATTGTTGGGTGTCACTGCGATGTTTGCTGCCATTATCATGTTGGCGCTACTGCCATGGATTGATCGCGGCAAGGTTAAATCCTGGCGCTATCGCTGTGGTTTGCATAAGTGGAACTTACTGGTATTTGCAGGTGTGTTTATTTTCCTTGGCTATTTAGGTGGTACACCGCAAGAAAACTGGAAAATCACCGCATCGCAGATTCTGACTGTGATGTACTTTGGATTTTTTGGTTTGCTGTGGCTTTACAGCAAGAATGAAAATACCAAACCTGTGCCAGCGAGGATTACCAAATGAAGCGATGGATGATGTTTTTGGCCTGTTGGATGCCTAGCTTGCTATGGGCCTCAAGTGGAGAAGTGCATTTAGATACGGCACATTATGATTTGACGGACAAAGCCTCGTTACAGCGCGGCGCAAGATTGTTTAACAACTACTGCCTCGGCTGTCACCAAATGCAGTACCAGCGTTATCAGCGCGCCTTTCAGGATTTGGGGATCCCAGATGCCTTAGGCCAGGAGAACCTGCAATTTACGGGAGAGAAAGTCTCAGATCATATCACTAACACTATGCCTTCTGAGAGCGCAGCTAAATGGTTTGGAGCCCAGCCACCTGATTTAACGCTTGTTGCCAGGGTTCGTGGAGCGGACTGGATCTATACCTACTTACGCTCTTTCTACGTGGATCCCAATCGTCCTTTTGGCGTTAACAATAAGGTGTTTAAAGATGTGGGGATGCCTCATGTCTTGCAGGAATTGCAGGGGGTACCTTATGAAGCGACAGAAGAGATGATGGTTGATGGTGAAATGGTTGAGCGTCATGTCGGGATTAAAACCGATGGTGCCGGTGCTATGAGTCCGGAGGAATATGACGCTGCCGTACTCGATTTAGTGAATTATCTGGAGTACACAGGCGAGCCATCACGTTTAGAAGCCGAAAGTATAGGTCGCTGGGCCATTATTTTTGTGTTGGTACTGTTTGTGTTTGTTTACTTATTGAAGAAAGAATATTGGCGTGATGTGCATTAATGTGCCTGTAATTAAGGTATAATCAAAAAAGGGGCTGTCTAGCCCCTTTTTTGCCGTATAATGCTGGATTAATATTTCGTCAATGCTCGACGATATGGTCTTGCCTGTATGCCCAGCGCACGGGAAATTGCGGGGCAAACAGATGAATTTTTGCTGATTTTTGGAGGATAGTGAATGGCTGTTGCCGCAAATAAACGCTCTATCATGACGTTATTTTCTGACACATTAGATATTTATAGTCATCAGGTACGTATTGTACTTGCCGAGAAAGGGGTAGGCGTAGAGATTAGCTATACAGATCCAAATAACCTGACTGAAGACCTGTTAGAGTTAAATCCTTACGGTACCGTTCCTACTCTGGTTGATCGCGAGTTGGTGTTGTATCAACCGCATATCATCATGGAATATCTGGATGAGCGTTTCCCGCATCCTCCTTTGATGCCTGTTTATCCGGTTTCTCGTGGTCAAAGCCGTTTGACTATGCACCGTATTGAGCAAGACTGGTATCGTCTGGCAGAGCAGATCCTGAAGCGTGAAGGGGATGTTGCCACTGCACGTGAAGAACTGCGTGAAGGTATACTGTCTCTGGCGCCATTGTTCGCCGAAACTCCGTTCTTTATGAGTGAAGAATTTAGTCTGGTCGATTGCTACCTTGCTCCACTGTTGTGGCGTTTACCTGCTCTGGGCATTGAATTGCAAGGCGCAGGTGCCCGTGAAGTCCGTGCTTATATGAACCGCATCTTTGATCGTAGCTCGTTCAAAGCCTCTTTGACCGACCAGGAACGTGAGATCCACAACCCTCTGTAAGAGGATGTGGTAAGAAGTCTATGACGTCGAATCAACCTTATTTGCTGCGGGCCTTCTATGAATGGATTGTGGATAACAATCTTACGCCGCACATAGTGGTGAATGCTGATTATCCTGGTGTTCAGGTACCGTTGGAGCATGTTAAAAATGGCCAGATCGTATTAAACATCTCACCGTCTGCCTGCACTAATTTGCATATGGGTAATGTTGATGTAGTGTTTGATGCCAGATTTGGTGGTGTAGCCCGCAATCTGTTTGTGCCATGTGCAGCCGTTATGGCGATTTATGCGCGTGAAAATGGCGCAGGTACGGTTTTTGACATTGAACCTATGGATGACGACGAAACTGATGATGATTCATTGGTAGATGCTGCTATGGAGCCTGAAGCAGATACGTCATCTCAGCCACCTAAAAAAGGTAAGCCTACCTTGACGTTGGTTAAATAGCCGACCGATATTGATAGAAAAGCGCTTTTGGGCGCTTTTTTCTTTTAAGGCTTATTTCTGCTACCAAGAAAAAAGCCCGTTGATGTCAACGGGCTTTACTTCTCTATGTCCTGACTTAACTGAGCAAGTGATTAAGCCAATGACTCCTCCAATTGTGGGCCGGCTTTCACCAGGGCTTTACCTTCTTCGTTATCGGTAAACTTGTCGAAGTTGGCAATGAAACGCTCAGCTAAATCGGTTGCTTTTTCTTCCCAATCACTGCTGTCAGCATAGGTATCACGAGGATCTAAAATGCCTGGATTCACACCATGTAAAGCAGTTGGAATCGATAAATTGAAAATGGGCAGATTTTGACATTCTGCATCTTCAATTGAACCGTCTAGAATTGCATCGATAATAGCGCGGGTATCTTTAATCGAAATTCGTTTACCTGTGCCATTCCAACCGGTATTTACCAGATACGCTGTTGCGCCAGCAGCTTCCATTTTCTTCACTAATTCCTGACCATATTTGGTTGGGTGCAGAGGCAGGAAAGCTGCGCCGAAGCATGCAGAGAAAGTAGGTGTTGGCTCAGTAATGCCACGCTCTGTCCCTGCCAGTTTTGCTGTAAAGCCAGACAGAAAATGGTACTTGGTCTGCTCAGGTGTCAGTTTAGACACGGGCGGCAACACTCCAAATGCATCTGCGGTCAGGAAGATCACTTTCTTCGCATGACCGGCTTTAGAGACCGGTTTAACAATGTTTTCAATGTGGTAGATGGGGTAAGAAACACGGGTGTTTTCGGTAACTGACGCATCATCGAAATCAATTTTTCCGTCAGCATCCACTGTGACGTTTTCCAGCAATGCATCGCGACGGATTGCATTAAAGATATCGGGTTCGCTGTCTTTGTCTAAACGGATAGTTTTCGCGTAGCAGCCACCTTCAAAGTTAAATACGCCGTTGTTATCCCAGCCGTGTTCATCATCACCGATTAACTCACGTTTAGGATCCGCAGACAGGGTCGTTTTACCTGTACCAGACAGGCCGAAGAAAATGGCTACGTCACCTTTTTCGCCTACGTTGGCAGAACAGTGCATAGAAGCCATGCCGTTCAGAGGAAGATAGTAGTTCATCATTGCGAACATACCTTTCTTCATTTCACCGCCATACCAAGTACCACCAATGATTTGGGTTTTCTCAGTCAGGTTGAACATGGTGAACACTTCAGAGTTTAAACCGTGCTCCTGCCATTTGGCATTCGACGTTTTTGAACCATTCATGACCACAAAGTCTGGTTCACCGAAGTTTTCCAGTTCTTCTGCTGTTGGGCGGATAAACATATTAGTAACGAAGTGGGCCTGCCAGGCTACTTCCATGATGAAACGGATTTTCAGGCGTGTATCGGCATTGGCGCCACAGAAGGCATCAACTACGAATAAGCGCTTACCTGAAAGTTGTTCTACAACGGCTTCTTTACAGTCATTCCAGACCGCCTGAGAAACGGGTTTATTGTCGTTTTTAGCGCGGGGAGAGTTCCACCAAATGGTGTCGCGCGTGACATCATCTTCGACAATATATTTGTCTTTTGGTGAGCGACCAGTAAAGATACCAGTCATTACGTTGACCGCGCCAAGCTCAGTAACCTGTCCTCTCTCAAACCCTTCCAGTCCGGGTTTGGTTTCTTCTTCGTACAGAAAATCGTAGGAAGGATTATGAATTATTTCCGCAGGTTCCTTGATGCCATAGGGGGTGAGGTCAAGACGTGAGGCCATTTCATATTCTCCAAAAAGTATTACCCGGGTTTAATGCAAGTGGTGACCCATCGATGTCAATTAAAGCACGCTTGAGCGATTGCTGCTGATAGCCTTAGTCTCTAGCCGCGAACAAAGAGGCCGAAAGTCCTACTTGAGTCTGTATGTTAAACTGTAACATTACAGATGGTAAAACATGTATTTATGCTTTTTTGTTCTAAATGTATGCGCTCTTATGGATCGGGGCTTAATTAAGGCGTAAATACATTGGTCATAGGGTAACGGCTAAATGGCTTATATGTGTATGGTTTTAAGGATTTTTGCAGGAGTATTGGATATTTTCGCTACCAAATTTAGATGTTTTAATTCATGCGGTAGGATTAATTAAAGTTTGAAAGTGGATTTGTAAGTTTTCTGTTAATTTTTTCTACTGGTTTAAGTGAGTGATATTTCAGTCAAAAATACGGGGAATCTAACGATCCCCCGTAACTGTAACTTAAACTGAAAGTCTTTCAGTTATTGTTCAAGGATCTCCCAAACTGACACGGTTCCGCTGATTTCATTACCAACCACTAACAGTGCATTACCGGTTGGGCTGTTATCTGCGCTCACGAATTTGAATCCTTCAGGGGCTAAATCACCCTGAGGTTCGGCACCTTCAGTTGTATCGCGATTAATGACGTAGTCAACAAACTCGGCACTGTATGGATTAGTAACGTCATATACAAAGATGCCGCTCATGCGCTCTAAGCCTATAAAGGCATAGGTACGTTCACCCACCTGTCCAATGGCAAGGGCTTCGGGCTCTGGGCCTTTGTTAGCAGAGCGAGAATCGCCTTCGTTTTTGTCTTCGTTATTGTTAAAGCTATTGCCGTGGATGGAAGCTGTAATACGTTCAAAGTCATCGCCAGAGTCAAACACGACCAGGCCATTGCTGTCCCAAATGGTGAATGAACGGGCACCATAGGCATAAAGTCCTTCATAAACCTCGTCACCATCACTGTCACCTTTAGCCGATGTCACTGTCAGGCGACCTAAAGGGTAGGCTGTAAAGTCGAAGTCTTCAGGGTCGTCGCCGGCAATGGTTTCCAGATTGGAGCCACTGACATAGTCCAGTTTTCGCGCTTGAGTTTCATCTGAATAGGACAAGCAGCCATCATCGTCGTCAAAGTCTTGTCCGCCAGCTGCGTCACATAAATCTTCATCCTGCACACCGTCAGAGTTCAGAGTATCGAAGAAATACTCACGGGCGTCACCTTCGTTGGCGGTGACGATAAAATCTGCATTTTTCCATTGATATACAGCCACCGTATCTGGTTGATATAGCCCGTACAAATCCTCATATTTACCAAAGCTAACAGTGCCATCTTCCATGCCATCAAACTGGTACTGACTCCAGTCTTTCACACCTAATCCAATAATTTTCAGACTGTTATCTTCCAGATTTACAATTGCCAGGCCATTGTTTTCCTGCAAAGTTACATAAGCTACGCTATTTGTCGCCGCAATGTATTCTGGCTCCAGGTCCATCGCAACTGTCGTGGTGATCAGGTTACCATTGATGGTGCGACCGCTGGGATTAGGAAACAACATGCCTTGCGCTTCAAGTTCCGCCTGTTTGCCATTATAGGCGCTGAAATCCAGGGTAGTAGCAGTGTCAGCAGGGCCGGTTTCAGTCATTGAGATGATAGAAATCGAACCTTCAGGATCGATGTTGTAATCACCACTTGGTTCGCCTTCATTCGCTACCAGTACTTTGCTGCCGTCCGGCGTAAAGGTCACCATATCAGGCAGGCTACCTACTTCAACCGCTTTTACAAAGCTGGGAGAGCTGTCATTCAGACCGTTGTAGAAAAGAATAAAGCCATGATCTGTCTTAGTGTCGGCTTCAACGGCAACGGCTAGCCAGTCATCGTGTACCGCGATGCTGTTTGGACCGCCAAGTGCGACATCGCCAACGCTGCTTTCCAGGACTAACGCTGTGCTGTTGAGGTTACTGGCCGTCAATGGGGTAGTTAATGCTTCAGACGTCAGGCCGCTAGCATCGAGTATTTCAACGGTCGGCGCATCCGCCGCACTGTTAATGGCGTAAATGGTTTGTGTAGCAGGATGAAATTGTACGATCTCAGCCGCGCCTTCTGGATCGTCTGGATTCAGGGCTGCACGGCCAATCAGTTGCAGTGTTACGCCAAGGGTCGCATCCTGGCCATCACTGCCACTTGCGCCTGTGTCGCCCTGAACCCCTTGTTCGCCTTGCATACCTTGTTCACCGTCGTCTCCATCCAAAGTACAGCCAGATAGCAGAGCGCCAATTGCAAGGGCAATTGCAGTGCGTTTTAAATAGTTATTGAGTGATAGCGTTGTCATTATTCTTCCTTCGATGCTTGTTCCAAAGACAGGCAGCCTAGAGAAAGTTAATGACAATTTATTTACATAGAATTGACAAAGGCATGTCACTATTGTGACACGCCCAAGGTCGTGAGGTTATGTTCTAAATGTGGGGCGGCAGAGAAGCTTACTGAATTTCAAACGCTTTCACGACGCGAGCAACGCCATTAATATTACGGACTATTTCAACGGCGATATCCGCTTCCTTATTGCTAACCATACCCATTAGAAACACTTCTGAGTCTTCGACGCTGACATTGATATTCAGGCCGTCTATGCGAGCATCGGCAACCAGCACTGCACGCACTTTGTTTGCCAGCCATACATCATGGGTAATGGTACTGGCCGCCACAGGCGTCGCAACCCGAAGTTGATTATGGATTTTTTCAACCTGAGGGACACCTCGAGCGACCTGCTCCGCGGTATTGCGCAGCTGTTCTGTGGGAGTTTGTCCGATAAGCAGTACCGAGCCGTTAAAGACTTCCACATTTACCCGAGCATTTTTATTTAACTCAGTATTGTTGGAAATCGCCAGTGACACCCGGTTTGATAAGGTTGTGTCATCCAGTTGCGTGCCCAGTGATCTGCGATCATGTGCTACGCTGGCGGTACCTACGCCAGCGCCTACCAGTAACACAGCGCAACCTTGTAACAAGGTTAAACTTGCCAGTAATAAACATGCTAATTTGGCCATGTTTAGTAATCCTCCATGTTATCCGGGAACAAGCTGTCGTCGATGCATTCACACAGGCTATGAATTACCAGTAAATGCACCTCCTGAATTCTGGCCGTACGATTTGACGGGACACGAATTTCAACATCATTTTGCCCCAATAACCCGGCCATTTCACCCCCGTCTTTGCCGGTTAAGGCAACGATTGTCATGTCGCGACTCAGAGCCGCTTCCATAGCGTGGATGACATTACGTGAATTGCCGCTGGTTGATATGGCCACCAGAATGTCACCGGCCTGACCCAATGCGCGTACCTGCTTAGAGAAGATTTCGTCGTAACTGTAATCATTGGCGATTGAAGTCATAGTCGAAGTATCTGTACTTAACGCAAGGGCTGGTAAGCTTGGACGGTCGCGTTCATAACGATTTAACAGTTCTGAGGCCAAATGCTGCGCATGTCCGGCGGAACCACCATTACCACATACCAGTATTTTGTTGCCGCGGATCAGCGCTTCTACCATCATCATAGCGGCTTTATCGATAAACTCTGGCAACATCTCACTGGCGGCGATTTTGGTTTGAATGCTTTCAGTAAAGTTTGCTTTAATTTTTTCTATCATTGGCAACTCACGGGTATTTGTAGTTATTGTGTTGTCAGACAGCTTTATGCCACTGAATATCCGTCCCCTCGATGGCAATTACATCAATTCTTTGGGGAGTAAATGCAGGATTTAGTTGTTTTTCAACAAGATAATGCCTGATGGCCGACATAAATTTTCGGCGCTTGTGGGAATGGAAATATTCGCTGGCATGGCCAAAATCAGCGCGCTGGCGATATTTTACCTCCACAAAAACGAGCTGATCATTGTCTCTCATTATCAGGTCAATTTCACCCGTTCGACAACGATAATTCTGACTGACGAGAATTAAGCCTTGTTGCTGCAGGTAACGGCAGGCCAGACGTTCAGCTTGCTGGCCTTTGTTTCCTGCGCCAAACAAGTCAGTCCAGGGCAACCAGAGTCACTCCTTCGGCGGTGATTTTCCCCATGGGCAGACGTCGCTGAATCTGACCCTCTGCATCCAGACTCAATTGTCCGGTTTGGCCAGCGAATTTCAACTGCGGCAACAGGTGCATGTGGCGCAATTCAGGCAAAATTCGGTATGCGTCATATCCCATTGCAAATAAGCGCTGCAAGGTATCAGGACGTTCTGGCCATAATTGATGCGTCTGCTCGACGAGTTGGCTGGCATCACTTTGCGGCAACATCCAGGGGATATCAGTAAAACTCAGGTTACGCAGATCACGTAAACTATTGGGGGTAATTTGTTGAGTATAGCTGCGAGACGACGCAAATACCGGCATGGTCTGCTGAATAAACGGACTGATGCTGGCTTCAATCATAGGGTTAAATAACTCGGTCTGTTCGGCAGATGCAAATAAAATTATGGCATCAATATCACGCCGGTTGCGCTCAACACTGTAGACTTTTTTCGCGGTATAGCGTTCTACCTGATTAACCCGCTTTTCGCTCTGGCCCAAGTCTAAGGTTTCTTTGAGGCGGTTGCGCATACTTTTGCTATCGGTAAAGAGTTCCGCTGCAGCAATATTGCTCTCTGGTATCAGCGTCTTCCAGGTCTCGCTGAAGGTTTGTGCCATTCTTATTGTAGTGGGGTTATTCGCGGCAAAAATAACGGGATGCCGATAGCCTTGCTGTTGTACTCGCCAGGCCAGTTGAATGGCTTCATCTTCGGGCGCTAATGCATAAAAGTACTGTTCTTTAGGCGCCTCTGGAATGGATTCAGTCGTTGCATTTGACTCAATTGGAACATCCAGACGGTTCAGGCCAAGCAAAATTTTCTCATTCGTGAGCGATTCGCTCATGGCTTTTAGCTGGTCTTTCAATAATGGGCCGATAATCACGTGGTCATTGGCAACGGCAGAGAGCAAAGATTCCGTGCTTTGATTGTATGTGTCGACGAAGTCCAGTGTTGATACGCTGTTTGAGTCTGTGCTCTGTGCTTTCCAGTAAGCCGCCAAAATTCCTTCTTTAATCGCTAAACCCTGTGAGGCCAGAGGCCCACTTAGCGGCAGCAACACTGCAACATTCGAGGTGTCGATCAATGGAGTTTGCATTGCCTTAGCTACTTCATTAGGAAGGTTTTTTGCGAGGGCATGGTGAGAAAAACGCATTTGCCATTCTGCAACTGCGGGCTGCAATAAATTGGGTTGCGCCCCAAATCGCTGGACTATCAGTGCCAGCTGTAACCAAGGCTGTAACGCATTTTCACGCAGCCTGGCAGTTTCCAGTTCTGAGGCTGACAGCGGACTTAGTAGCTGCCAAAGTCTGGTGGCTTTGTCCTCATTGCTCATGTTTGTTGCCAGCCAGGCGTTGGCGGCAGCGAAAGGTCGATGCTGATAGGTGAGTATCTGAGCGCTAACTGCCTGAATGCGCTCGTCAAAGCCTTGCATAAAGCCCATTTTGCCTTGCCAGCTTGCAATTTGCTCAATGTCAGGCTGAGGCTGCTGCAATCCAGCTTCCGCCAGCAGCACGTAGGCGTGGGTAAGTTGCATACTGTCATCCAGCAATGGCAGCACCGAATGCACTAATCCCTGGCTTTGCTGCCATTGTTGTTGGTTGGCAAATGCTTCTGCCGCCTGAAGGATCCACTGATTGCGGCTATTGGTATCGCCGTTATTGGTAAACGCCTGTTGGGCCTTCGCCAGATAATCTTCTGGCGATAACTGTAAGGTTGTCTTGGTGTTACTGCCTGCAACCTGAGGAGCCGTTTTTATCGGTCCAACCGCATTATTCTGGGGTGTTTCTGCGCACGCCAGTAATAGCGAACTTAACAGGGGAGCCATCAATGGCCGCAATATTCTCATGATAAAAGCCAGGGAAAATTGTCACTTACGCGTGGGACTAGTTTAGAATGGCCGGCAGATGAAAACAATCGCAGGTGAGCATACCTTGGAAACCGCAGGCAAACTTTATATTGTGCCCACGCCAATTGGCAATTTGGATGACATTACCCTCAGAGCATTAGATGTGCTCAAGCAGGTAGATGTGATTGCTGCGGAAGATACCCGTCATAGCCGAAAGTTGATGCAGCATTATCAGATTGATACGCGTCTTATCGCATTGCATGAACATAATGAAAGCCAAAAGGCCCAGCAAGTGATTGAAAAGCTGAAGGAAGGCGTGAACATGGCGCTTATTTCTGACGCGGGCACACCGTTGATTTCTGATCCTGGCTATCACTTGGTAAATGCATGCCGCGAGGCGGGGATGAATGTTATTCCTTTACCCGGCGCGTGTGCGGCGATTACCGCATTAAGTGCATCTGGTTTGCCAACGGACAGTTTTGTTTTCTACGGATTTTTACCCGCCAAAGGTCAGGCTAAAGCCGATAAAATCCAGGCACTAGAAGCTGTCACCGCAACGGCAGTCTTTTATGAGTCTCCGCGGCGGGTGCTGGATACGGTCAGCCAAATTGCAGAGCTGTTAGGAAGTGAACGTGGTGTGGTGTTGGCGCGTGAGCTAACAAAAACCTTTGAATCATATTTCAGTGGTTCGGCGGCCGAAGCCAAAGAATGGCTGGAGCAGGACGACAATCACCAGCGAGGTGAATTTGTACTGATGGTGGCAGGTGCCAGCAAGCAGGAGCACGATGTGCCTGTAGAGGCCGTTAATTTGCTGAAAGCATTAATGGCTGAACTGCCGCTGAAAAAGGCCGCAGCTATTACCGCCCAGCATTTTGACCTCAAGAAAAATAGTCTGTATCAGTTAGGACTCAGTCTGGATCAATAAAGTAGCTAAAACACATAAATATCGGGTGACAGGGCGTGGGATTTCGGCTAAAAAGCGCTACCTTCACCCCGAGAGAACTTTCCGTGAATCTGATTCCGGCTCAAGACAACATAACCGCAGAACTGTTTGACCAGATTGCCGATCAACTAGAAGACAAAGGTTATATTATTCTGCCTTCTCTGTTGCCAGCCGAACTCACGGATAGTTTGTTCAATGAAGTTGCTCAGTTGAACAAAGCCGAGTTTCAGGATGCCGGAATTGGTCGCGATCAACAAAACCAGCAAAACAACTTTGTGCGGACCGATGAAATCCGTTGGTTAAATGGTGAGACCGAAGCCCAGGCTGGATTTTTGGAATTCATGTCAACATTGCGTTTAGAGTTAAATCGCCGCCTGTTTCTGGGATTGTTCGACTACGAGTGCCATTTTGCCCATTATGCGCCCGGTGATTTTTACAAGCGCCATTTGGATGCATTTCACGGTAAAAGCAATCGGGTATTAAGTACGGTGGTGTACTTAAATCCGGGCTGGACGCCAAACGATGGTGGAGAGTTGCTGATGTATGAACAAAAGCAGCGAGAGCACTTTTTAAAAGTGACGCCTATGTATGGCAGCTGTGTGATTTTTCTCAGCGAACGTTTTCCTCACGAAGTGCTAAAAGCTAATCGTGATCGTTATAGTATTGCCGGTTGGTTTAGGATCAACAATAGTATCGGTGGGGTTGTCGACCCGGCGCGCTAATGGCGTCGGGATAGACTGGTTGAGCCCGTGTCACTGGCAGGTTGTAAATAGCGTGAGACCAAAGTTTCCAGTGCGGACTGATCGATAGGTTTGGTCAGATAATCATTCATCCCGGCTTCTTCAGCACGTTGATAATCTTCCTGCATTGCATTGGCTGACAAACCACAAATGATCAATTCTTTTAATCCCTGTTCGCGCAATTGGCGAGTTGCCTGATAGCCATCCATCACCGGCATCTGAATATCCATCAGAATCAGGTCATAGTGAGGTGAATTGGTTATTTTGGTTACGGCTTGCTCACCGTCTTCCGCAATATCATAAGTTAACCCCAGATTATTGAGCATTTCACCGGCCACCAGTTGATTAATATTATTGTCTTCGACCAGCAAAACGTGGCCTTCATATTTATTGCTGGTTTCTGCAGGCATGGCCAATTGTCTGGCATGAGAGATATGTAGTTCAATACCAAGCAGGCTGGCAAGAGCCCGCGCTAACTGCATAGGTGTGAAGGGATGACTCAGGGTTTCGAGCTGCCAAAGTTTGTGGATCTTTTGCACCAGATTTTCAGGATGCGTATCGGTCACAACCAGGCAAGGGATTAGCTTACTTTTCAATTCACTAATCAGCGGATCTAAGCGTATAAATTGTTCCTGGCGGGAGACATCGAGCACAACCAGATGTTGCGGGGTTAAACGTTCCAGAGTTTTCTGAAGCGCCTGTTGCGGATAATGCTGGTAGTCTTCGTCCATGTGGGCCAAATAATCGTGCGTAAGCAAGCTGTCCTTCCCCTCGCCAAAATACATCAGGTGCATGCTGCTAGGAATAACCGCTGGAAATGCCTGCTGTCTGCTTTGGGTTTTTTGCAGCTCAAAGCTGACTTTAAAGCAACTGCCTTTTCCGGCCTGAGAGGTAACGGTCACATCGCCTTTCATCAGTTGGGTGAGTTGTTTAACGATGGACAACCCGAGTCCGGTACCGCCAAATTTGCGACTGGTGGAGCCATCTGCCTGGGTAAAGGACTGAAAAATATTCTCCAGTTGGGTTGGGTTCATGCCAATCCCTGTATCAATGACTTCGGCGTGTAATTGAATCTTCTGAGGATCAAGGGTAGGTGAATGATGCAATAGCAGAGTGACGCCACCTTTTTGTGTGAACTTGATGGCGTTACTGCATAGATTGAGCAGCACCTGATTGATACGCAGCGCGTCACCAATGAGATGTTCAGGTAAATCTGGCGAAATAAAGCAGCGGATACTGAGATTTTTTTCGCGGGCGCGAATATGAATATTGGCAAGCAGGCTTTCAACCTGTTCACTGATAGAAAATTCGGCTTGCTCAATTTCGAGTTTACCCGCTTCAATTTTAGAGAAATCAAGAATGTCATTGATCAGACTCATCAGGATCTGAGTCGATTGGTGAATTTTATTCAGGTAATTACGTTGCTGGGCGTTCAGTTCGGTTTTCATGGTTAAATCCAGCAAACCTATGATGCCGTTCATCGGCGTTCGGATTTCATGGCTCATATTCGCCAGAAAAATGCTTTTTGAAGCCGTGGCCTGTTCTGCCCTGGCTTTTGATTTAGCCAGTTCGCGGTTTAAGGCTTCCTGCTTGTTATTAAGGACGCGCGCTTCGGCTAACAGCGAGCCGGTTTGCTGGTTTTTATCGTGGAAAACACTGGCGGCTTTTGCCAGTTCACCAATTTCGTCTTTACGCTGTAAGCCAGGAATGGCTTTCACTTCCATGCCACGTGCAAGTTTTCGGAACAAATCGGTAATGGCATTAATAGGCAGCATAATCCGATAGATAAGAAACAGGCCAATACACACAGTAAGCCCAATTCCAAAGACCGAAAAGATGTCTCCTCGTAACTGGGTTTGGTGCAGGGTTTCTTTGACCTGTTGATTGGTACGCACCAGGTTATCTGTTACCAGCTTATTTAGCTCTCTGGCTAAGTACAGAAATTCGTTGGCAGACCCCGCCATTACCACATTGACTAAAAAATTGTATCCACGAGTAATTTGGGTTAGTTGAATAAATTCAGACTCTAGCTGGCTTAGCTCATCTTCCCAGCTTGAGGTTTCTTCTGAGCTGATTTTGGGGAGTGCGCTTTTGGCGTTGTTGATGTGGGTACGAAAGCGCTTGATGTGCTCAAAGTCAGGGCTAAGCAGATAGTAGAAAGAAGCGTTTTCCGCTTCGGCCAGGTTCAGTTTTACTTCGTCTATATCAAGCAAAGACTGCTTCGATTGTTTTAAATCGTGTAGCCTGTCCAGAGCTCTATTTAAGCTGTCCATATGCAACAGAAGGCCCTTTTCATAGACATCTTCTCGTTGCTGGCGTCCCTGCACGACATTGGTGAAATTTTCCTGATAATCACCAAGGTGACCTTGCATGCGTTTGATGTAGTCAGCGTAGTAATTTTCCTCACCTTCCAGTGTTGTCAGATTTTGTAATTCCTGCAGGTTGGTTTGGGTATTCTCAACCAGGCTTTCGAAGCGGGTAATGATGGAGTTACTGGCCGTTTCTTTATAGATCAGCACGGTGCGTTGAAGGTCTAACACATCGCGTTCCAACTCACGCACCAAATTTACCTTGGTAACGGCCTTCTGGGTCATATCGAGGCTGTTTTCGTAGGTTTGCTGGTTATTTCTGGATAAGATAATTTGGGCGAAAAGCAGCGCAACCAGCAGGACTGATGCAATCATCAATTGAGATTTGATGGATTTAACGAGCATCCGCAACGCATTCCTTAAGCACTGATGAATTCATACCATTTTTGCAAACTGTATTCGTAGGTTGGCATCACGCTGTTCCATACAGATACATTGCTAAAACGCTTGATATAGCTACCGCCTGTGCGCACTTCTCCTGCCTGCACAGAGACCTTTCCATCTGTTCCTTTTAATGGTTCGGAAGCTGCTTTCCCCTGATACCAGTAATCCCATTCGGCTTTAGTTAAATAATGGGATGAACGTTCAGGATTGGAAATATAATACCCTTGTCTGGCGATAAAGGCACCTGGCCAGCCAGATAACCACCAGTTCATGTAATCATAGGCTGCATCTTTGACCTTTCCCTGAGTGCGGGATGACAAACACATCACCCCATGCCAGCCACGATAGCCTTCCTTGGGTGCCGCAAATGTAACTGGCACATTCTCGCCGTTTAAGGCGGACACTGCGGGTGAAAACATACTTTCGATGACAACCCGATTGCTACTCATAAAACGTACTGATTCGGGCACAGAGGTCCAAAATCCGCTGAAATGATTCTGTTGCTTAAGTTCAATTAGCACATCGAACAACTGATCCATTTCGTCTTTCGTGATTGAACCAATGTCATTAAAGGCCACCAATCCTTGCGCCTGGGTGGCTAAAGCTAAATCGAACAGACCAATGGTAGGGGCATTTACGATGCCCACTTTTCCGCGATAATTCGCATCCAGTAGCCAGCCCCAGCTTTCTGTTTCGTAGGGTATGCCTTTGGGTATTACTTCTGTGTTGTATCCGAACGAGTCTACGTTGTGCACATAGGGCAGGAAACTAATCCAGTCGCTATGTTCTTCGCCTAACTGACCATTTTCCTGAATATGCAACAGTTTAAAGGGCGCATCACCGGCACCAATTTTAGCCTCAGGAACTATTCGCCCAGTTTTAGTTAAAGGATTGATTTCACGCCAGTACTGCAGGCGCTTTTTGTCGATGGGCTGAATAGCACCGGCACGCCAAAGCACAGGCATGCTATTCGACCATTGTTCATACAAGTCAAATGAGCCAGGATCCATTGAGGCTTTTTGCAAAACCGCTGCGCTGCCTTTCGGTTCGTATACCAGATTGATGCCTAAATCCTGCATGGCGCGCTGACGTAGTTCTTCCTGCAAAGTGACATGGGTACCTAATATTCGAACGGTAACTTTATTGCGGGCAAAAACATAGGGCGCCTGAGTGACCAGGCCACTGGCGACGCCAGCTTTAAACAAGGTTTTGAGTGCCTGACGACGTGAAGGTGAAGGTGTTTGCATAACGTTTGCGGGCTGCAGCGAATCCATCCGAATGTAACCTTAAATTAGGTTATGGCACGACGAACATCAATGTTCCTAGTGAATATTTATGCTCGATACAACGGCAAGATTATTGATCTACATAAAATTTATGCTGAAAGCTAAAAGAGTGTTGTTCTTGGCCATCATTAATACTGAGCTCAATTTGGAACTGCTCCTGATCCCGAAAGGCAATTTCAGCCAGTTGGTAGATGGCTGAGCCCTCTGTGACTTCTTTGAATTGCAGAGGTTTGGTTACGCCGAGCAGATTTCTGGCTGTACCTGTAATCACCACCGATACAGGTTGTTGAGACTGGCTATTCAGCACGGAGATATTGATTAGACCATTGTATTTACTACGGACTATGCCATAGCTTCTGGCGATATCGGGGGTGAGAAATGCGCTGTTTACCGCAATATAGTGAATATCCCATTGGCCGATTGTCGCTTTTTGTTCAGCATGACTAAACAAAGACAACATTAGACACAGTATGCCGGTCACTAATATTGCGTGCTTACGCATTTCACACTCCCTTTGTTTCTGTTTAGAAACCGATGAAGTCCTGCAACAAAATTTGCAGAAATTGCAAAGCAATGATGGCAACCAGTACCGACAGATCCAATCCACCCATGGGAGGAAGAATGCGTCTGATAGGGGCCAGGAATGGTTCGGTGAGTTGTTGCATCACCATTTCCATAGGATTATAGCCCTGGCTCACCCAGCTTAACAGCGCGCGGATAATCAGGATCCAGAACATCAGCGATAACGCTTCTTTAAGCACCACAAACACAGACGTAAAGGTCAGAGAAATAGGGTTAGCTCCCCAGTCTCCCATTACAATGCCTCTTAAAATTAATACCTTAGCTGCGGCAACAAGTAATGCCAGCACCAGCGAAGCAGTGTCCAGGCGGCCGAACGGAGGTAACACTCTGCGCATCGGAGCTATGATTGGGTGGGTGGCTTTTACAACAAATTGGCTGAAGGGATTGTAGAAATCAGCTCTGGCCATTTGTAACCACAAACGCAAAATTACGACCATCAAATACAGGTCAAACAAGGTACTGACAAGAAATTGGGTGGCATTCATGAATGAATCGATCCTTTACCTGTTAAAAAAGCTTTTCCATTTCGCCAGCGCGTCTTACCGCCGCTTGCATGGCACCGGCAACCATCTCATTGATGCCGTTTTCGAGGAAGTATTCAACTGCTTTGGCAGTGGTACCACCTTTAGACGTCACCTGCGCCGTCAGTTCGGTGAGTTCAAGTTGCGGATTGGCACAGACCATTTCTGCTGCGCCCAGCATGGCTTGTTGTACCATTAAACGGGCTGTATCGTGGTCGAAACCCATGCGTTCGGCTTCTTGCTGCATCCCATGCAGGAAAGTAAAAAAGTAGGCTGGGCTGCTACCGGCTGCGGCAATCACACCGTTGATATCTTCTTCTTTCGCTACCCAGACGATCTCGCCGACGTGCTGCATTAATGCACCAGCAAAATCCCGGTCGTGCTGAGCGATATCTTCACCTGCGTAAAGACCGGTTAAGCCTTTACTTAATGCGCTCGGAGTATTCGGCATGGTGCGGATAAGTTGATAATCACCACCCAGCATACGTTTCAGGCGATCAGTTAATATGCCTGCTGCAATCGAGATAAAGAGTTTTCCATCTAACTGACAATGTTCAGCAAGATCGGTACACACAGTTTCCATTAATTGTGGTTTGACCCCTAGCACTACCACCTCAGCGGTAGCCACAGCTTCGTGATTGCTTTGGGTAATACGGATGCCAAAATCCTGTGCCAGGGCCTCTAATTTCGGCATGGAAGGGTTGCTGGCAGTGATTTTGTCTGCCGGATAACCATGCTTGATGAGGCCGCTGATGATACTGCGGGTCATGTTGCCTGCACCGATAAAACTTACATGTCTGTGTTGCATGAAATCTCCACGTGAATAAATCAGCTTGTTATTATAAGGGATTCTGATGTTAATTTCGCCTGCCGAAAATGGCCGTGCCTACCCTTACCATGGTGGCACCTTCTTCGATTGCAAGTTGCATATCGCCAGACATCCCCATAGACAAGGTATCTACCTGGGAATAATGCAGCTGCAATTGTTCAAACAGATTTTTCATCATGGCAAATGTCTGACGTTGTTGTGTTTCGCTTTGTTCAACGGCAGGTATGGTCATGAGGCCGCGCAAGGTAAGTTTGGGTAACTGTGAGATGTATGCTGCCAGCGCTAAAACCTGCCCAGGCTGTACGCCGGATTTGCTGCTCTCATCATTGATATTAACCTGGATACACACCTGTAGTGGTGGCATCTCTTCTGGACGCTGCTCATTCAAACGCAGGGCGATTTTTTCGCGGTCCAGGGTTTGCATCCAGTCAAAGTTTTCAGCCACCAAGCGTGACTTGTTTGACTGCAGTGGTCCAATAAAATGCCATTCAATATCGCTAAGATGTTGCAACGCATGAATTTTTTCGGCACCTTCCTGCACATAGTTTTCACCGAAACAACGTTGACCGGCCTCATACGCAAGAACAATATCAGATACTGGTTTGGTCTTGCTTACTGCGAGTAATTGCACAGAATGTGAAGGACGTTTAGCGTCCTGAACGGTTTGCTCAAGTGTCTGTAGTGTGCTTTTGAGACGTTCTGCTATTGTTTCCATTGTATGAATTAAAACGGAGAATTTGGTTGTGGATATTACCGAACTTTTGGCCTTTAGTGTGAAGAATAACGCTTCGGATCTACACCTGACAGCAGGGCTTCCGCCTATTATCCGGGTAGACGGCGAGATGCGCCGTCTTAACGTTCCCGCGTTGGAGCATAAGGAAGTTCTGGCGCTTATCTATGAAATCATGAACGATAAGCAGCGTAAAGAATATGAGGAAAATCTCGAAACGGATTTTTCCTTTGAAGTGAAAGATTTATCCCGTTTCCGGGTGAATGCCTTTGTACAAAACCGTGGAGCTGCTGCGGTACTGCGTACTATCCCCAGCCGCGTACTTACCCTGGATGAATTGGGGGCACCTCAGATTTTTAAAGACATCATTAACCAGCCAACGGGCATAGTACTGGTTACTGGTGCCACAGGGTCAGGTAAAAGTACCACCCTGGCAGCGATGATTGACCATATCAATACCCATAAGCGTGAGCATATTCTGACGATTGAAGACCCCATCGAATTTGTGCATGAAAACAAACTCTGTGTGCTCAATCAACGTGAAGTACACCGAGATACTCATAGCTTTAATAACGCGCTGCGCAGCGCTTTGCGTGAAGACCCGGATGTGATTTTGGTGGGTGAATTGCGTGACCTGGAAACCATTCGTTTAGCTATTTCAGCGGCAGAAACCGGGCACCTGGTGTTTGGCACTCTGCACACCAACTCAGCGCCTAAAACCATTGACCGTATCATTGATGTTTTTCCGGCGGAGGAAAAATCCATGATCCGTTCGATGTTATCAGAGTCTCTGCGCGCAGTGGTGTCACAAACCTTGCTGAAGAAAATCGGCGGCGGCCGCGTTGCTGCTCATGAAATCATGCTCGGGATCCCGGCTATTCGTAACCTGATCCGGGAAGATAAAGTGCCGCAAATGTATTCGGTGATCCAGACTGGTCAGGCTCACGGCATGCAAACCATGGATCAGTGTTTACAACGTCTGGTAGCACAGGGCGTGATAACGGCACAGGATGCGGCAGCCAAGTCCGTCGACAAACAACCCAAAATGGGCTTTTAACGGAGACCGCCAATGAATATTTCTCCTTATTTGGAAGCCATGGCTAATCAGGGCGCTTCGGATTTATTTATTACCGTAGGTTTTCCGGTTAGTGCAAAGATTAATGGCCAGTTAATGCCATTAGATGATGTGCGTTTAACTGATGAAATGGCGCTGGAACTGGTGCATAGCGCCATGAACGACAAACAGCGTGATGAATTTGCGACCACCAAAGAATGTAATTTTGCCGTCGCCGTGGACGGGGTTGGACGTTTTCGTTGCAGTGCATTCTGGCAACGTGATCTGGCGGGCATGGTGGTGCGTCGTATTGTTACCCAAATCCCGAAAGTGGAAAGTCTGGGTCTGCCGCCTGTACTTAAAGATATCATTATGGCCAAGCGCGGCCTGATTTTGTTCGTCGGTGCAACGGGTACTGGTAAATCAACCTCTCTGGCGGCCCTCATTGGTCACCGTAACCGAAACTCCCGCGGGCATATACTCACGATTGAAGATCCGATCGAATTTGTCCACGAACATGAAAACTGTGTGGTCACTCAGCGAGAGGTGGGTATCGATACCCGTTCATTTGATGACGCCCTAAAAAGCTCGCTGCGTCAGGCGCCAGATGTAATTTTGATCGGTGAGATCCGTTCGATGGAGATCATGGAATATGCCATGTCCTTTGCTGATACGGGGCATTTATGTGTAGCAACCTTGCACGCCAACAATGCCAACCAGGCGATTGAACGGATCATGCACCTGGCACCGCCGGATCAACATGAAAAACTGCGCTTTGATTTAAGCCTTAATATGCGCGCCATAGTCGCACAGCAGCTGGTCCCAACCATAGATGGCAAAGGCCGTATGGCGGCTATTGAAGTGTTGCTTAACTCACCTTTGGTGCGGGATCTGATCCAGCGCAACGAAATTGGCAGCCTCAAAGAAGCCATGAAAAAAGGTCGTGAAATGGGCATGCAAAGCTTTGATATGGCCTTGTACGATTTGTATAAAGCAGGCAAAGTGAGTATGGAACAGGCACTGCATCACGCAGATTCACCTAATGATCTACGCTTGATGATCAAACTGGATTCAGATCAGGGTAACGCCCTAGGGTCGCTGTCTAACGTATCCATCGATATGGATTAATGCGAGGGATGATTGAAACGGGTATTTCGGCATGAAGATCGTTTTCTCGTCTGGCGTTTAAAGCAATTACTGGATGCTAGGGGAATACCTTGTTTCATTAAAAATGAATACGCGATTGGGGGCATAGGTGAATTGTCGCCTTTTGATGCCTGCCCGGAGGTCTGGATCACAGATGATGACTGGTGGGTTCAGGCCAATCGCAGTGTCGAAAGCCTGTTTGCTGAAAGCACAGGAGAACATTGGTGTTGCTCTCAGTGCCATGAAGAAAACGCCCCAAGTTTTGAAATCTGCTGGCAATGCGGTCATGAGCATGAAAATTGAGTGAGCAAACTTTTCTGCCTCAGCATTGTCATATACCCGCCGTTAATTTTCTGAGTTGTTATGAAGTATCTCATTTTAATGTTTAGCCTATGGTTGTCGTATGCAGATGCCAATTCTGTTGATGCAGACGCGGCAGTACAGACCTTTATCCAGCAACAATACGTGGATGCCGGTACCGGTATGGCATCGGATAATGAATATGGCGAACTCAAGGCCTATTACCCGTTAAATGAGAACAACATTGCTGTGCACTGGGTGTTTCGGGTGGCGAATTACTGGAATGAACGTATGACCTTACTGACTCTGAAAGAGGCAGGCTTCAGTGTGTCAAACAGCATTAAGTTCAGTGGCTTAATGGATAAGGTTGAGCAGGATCACGGGCGTTTGAAACTGACCTGGCAGGAATACAGTGAGGATGCGCCACGTTGTTGTCCGGACATTACCAAGCATGGCCTGCTGCAGGCGGTAAATGGCGAATTAGCGCTAACTGAACTCGCCAACTAAGAGAGGGGCGTTAGTCGTATTGACTCTCCATCCAGCTTTGTAAAATCAGACAGGCAGAGGTGCTGTCGATTTTCTGCTTATCCAGCTTTTTAAAGCCGCCGAGCTCAAATAACCTGGCCTTGGCGTCTGCGGTGGTCAAACGCTCATCGCAGGTTTCTACTGTTACTCCATAGCGACTGTGCAGACGGTTGGCAAACTTGCGTGCTGAATGGGTCACCTGTTGTTCGGTACCATCCATGTTAAGGGGTAATCCCACGACCACTAAATTGGGTTGCCATTCTTCAAATACAGCTGCTACCAGATCCCAGTTGGGAATGCCATCACGGGCCTTGAGTGCCGCCAATGGTTGAGCAGTACCTGTTATCTCCTGACCAACTGCAACGCCAATGCTTTTCATGCCGAAGTCGAAACCCAGCAGGGTACGGTTACCTATAGATGCCATTATGCGTGTCCTACATCTGGGCCAAGTTGCCATACGTCGATACCGAGTTTTTGTACCGCAGTTTGCCATTTTTTATGTACAGGAATATCAAATAATAATTCTAAATCTGCCTCTACCGTCAGCCAGGAATTATGTTGAATTTCTTCCTCTAACTGTCCTGCGCCCCAGCCCGCATATCCCAGAGTCACAATGGCTTTGTGTGGACCCTCTGCATTGCCAATGGCACTGAGAATATCTTTTGATGTGGTCACCATAATTTCAGGGGTTAATGCCAGACTGGAAGCCCAGCCCGGTTGGCTGGTATGCAAAATAAAGCCGCGTTCCTGACTGACCGGGCCACCGGCCATCACGATGTCATTGGCTTTTGTATCGAGCACAATAGCGTCTTTATCTGCCTGTTCTACTAGTTCTTTGAGGGTCATGCCTGCCGGTTGATTGATTACCAATCCCATAGCGCCACGTTCATTATGTTCGCAAATGTAAGTTACCGTGCGTGAAAAATACGGATCTTCCATCGTTGGCATGGCAATCAGAAAATGATTTTCAAGGCTTTGAAAAGACGCGGTCTCGCTCACGTTGTACCTCGTTATTTACTGTCACGCTGAGCCAGACGGCGCTCAACTGCATCGAACAGCATACCTGTAATACTGATTTCGTATTGGTTTTCAATTTCCTGTACGCATGTTGGGCTGGTGACGTTAATTTCAGTAACCTTGTCACCAATGATATCCAGTCCGACAAACATCAGGCCTTTTTCGACCAGTAGCGGTGCTATGGTTTCGGCTATTTTACGATCAGATTCGGAAATTGGCTGCGGTCGGCCTGTGCCGCCTGCTGCAAGGTTGCCACGGGTTTCGCCCTGCGAAGGCAAGCGCGCCAGACAATATGGAACGACCTGGCCGTCGACAACCAATACGCGTTTGTCGCCATCTTTAATGGCAGGTAAATATTCCTGCACCATCGCATAACGGCCGCCGTGTTGAGTCAGGGTTTCAATGATCACGCCCAGATTATTGCCATCTTCTTTTACCCGGAAGATAGAGGCTCCGCCCATACCATCTAATGGCTTACATATAATGTCTTTATGTAATTGATGGAACTGACGAATTAAATCACTGCGGCGGGTGACCAACGTAGCAGGGATCAAATTAGGGAACCAGGAGGTGAACAGCTTTTCGTTGAAATCCCTCAGGCTCTGGGCTTTGTTAACAACCAGGGTGCCAGCTTGCTCAGCCAGTTCAAACATCTGAGTGGCATAAATAAATTCACCATCGACAGGAGGATCCTTGCGCATAAACAAAGTATCCATGTCGCCGAGGAAGCGCTCTTCGGGCTCGCCCAGGCTATACCAGTTATCTGCATCACGTTGCACGGATAATGCGCGCATACGCGCCATGGGTTTTCCCTGCTGCAAATACAGGTCAGCCATTTCAATATAATAAAGTTCATAACCACGACGCTGTGCTTCCAGCAACATGGCAAAACTGGTGTCTTTTTTAATATTGATGGCGCTGATGGGGTCCATCACCATGCCTAATTTAATGCTCAAAATGGTCTCTCGAAGTGACGGGGGAGTTATGTTTCTAAAGTAGGGATAAACGAGACAAATTCAAGTACTGAAAGGAATTTATCTTAGTCATCCAACCTCTGATAAGCGGCATAAGATGCCCTGATTGTGTCAATCAAAGGCATCCGTATCGACGAAATTACAGATCCCCAAACTGGGACTGGAGAGCCGAAATGGCTGCTAATGCTGCGGTTTCTGTGCGTAATACCCTGGGTCCCATTCGTACGGTTTGAAAGCCTGCTTCTTCAGTCTGGTAAAGCTCCTGATCACTGAAGCCTCCTTCGGGGCCAATGAGGAGTCGCACACCTTCGGTGGGGACCGCCAGATTTTTAATGGTCTGCTCTGCTCTGGGGTGCAAGGTCAGTCGTAACTGGTTGGTCGATTGCCCTAACCATTGTTGTAGCGTTACTGGCTCAGCCAGTTCGGGTAATACGTTTCGGCCACATTGTTCACAAGCACCCTGAATGATCTTCTGCCATTGGTCATGCTTTTTTTGCCAGCGGTCATCAGAGAGTTTGACCCCGCAGCGTTCGGTAATCAGTGGCGTAATTTTCGTCACGCCTAATTCCACCGACTTTTGCAATACAAAGTCCATGCGATCGCCACGTGAAATTCCCTGACCCAGATGGATAGAAAGCGGACTTTCCACGCTGATGCTGAGTTTGGCATCAACACTGACTACGACTTTGCGTTTTGCCACGTCGGCTAACTCGGCACTGTACTCATTGCCATCACCATTAAATAACACAATGGGATGACCGGCTTTCAGACGTAATACATTGGCAATGTGATTCACAGCATCGCTTTCTAGCTCAATTTGAGTTTCAGCGGCGAGAGTATGGGGGTAATAGATTCTGGGAATGCGCATAGAAAATCGTACTTTGCTTTTTGTTTAATGGTATCAGTCAAGGCGCAGTACGAGAATATTTCCTGAATGATTTGTACAAAAAAGCAGGCTTTTGCCTGCTTAATTTTTGTATTTACTGTGTCTTCTGGGGCAATACTGCGGACCCTGTCCATTTCGGCTTGATAATTAAGCGCGTTTTAAATCCTTCTGAATCCCTTGGGATGGTACTGCAGGCCCTGGCATCTCTTCAGACTGCTCGCTGAAAGAGTCCTGACGGGCGTGAATGGTATTTTTTCCTTTATCCTTGGTTAGAGAAAACACAAATAATGCGACAACTATGGCGAAGAGTGTTACTAAAAACATTTTCAAGTCCCTTAAAAATATTTTGTTTAAAAATTGAAGTCTTTCCGTTGGGCCGTATAGTTTAGCACTAAGAATCGACTTTGTTTAGCTATCATCCTTGGGAAATCCAACTTCCATAAGCGCAAACAAGTATTGCAGAGCCATATGAAGCTTGCATGTCTATTCGTCGACTTTAATGGAAATAAATTATTTACTCTAAGATATAGTATTGCAAAGCCTGCTTGGTCTGATGTGTGATCTAAACAAGCAGGCTTGCCTGATCTGTTTTCAATTTTCGTATAACATGCTGATCAATCAATAAAAAGCGAGGACGCCTATGTTTGACACAGAAAAATTGGCCGAGTTGGTGCAGACTTACGTAATCCCATGGGGGATTAATATTTTCTTTGCGATAGTGATTTTCGTTGTCGGACGCATAGTCGCCAAAATGCTGGTTAAGCTATTTGGTTCCATGTTACGGCGTTCGAAGTACGATGACATGCTGGTGGATTTCATCCAGTCGATTGTCGGTGCGGTATTACTGTTATTCGTAATCGTTGCTTCTTTGGATCAATTGGGTGTTGATACCACTTCACTTGTAGCCATTTTAGGCGCAGCAGGCCTGGCCATCGGCTTGTCGTTACAGGATTCTCTGAAAAACTTTGCTGCTGGGGTCATGCTGTTAGTGTTCCGTCCATTCAAAGCCGGAGATTACGTGGAAGCAGGGGGCACGGCTGGAGTAGTGAAAAGTATCAGTATTTTCAATTCAACTTTTACCAGTCCAGATAATAAAGAAATCATTGTGCCGAATGGCAAAATTTACGGTGATAACATCGTCAATTATTCAGCCAAGGATACACGCCGTGTGGATATGGTCGTGGGTATCAGTTATGACAGCGATTTACTCAAAGCCAAGCAAATCCTGAATGAACTGATTGCGGAAGATGAACGTATCCTTGCGGATCCGGCACCTAAAGTTGCTGTATCAGAGTTAGCAGATAGCAGTGTGAATTTTATCGTTCGTCCCTGGGTGAAAACGGCCGATTTCTGGGATGTGAAATTTGCCTTTACTGAAAAGGTGAAATTGCGTTTTGATCAGGAAGGTATTGGTATTCCGTTTCCACAAATGGATGTACATTTGTACAAAGAGCAGGAATAGACCTGAGCTATATCAAAAGCCGCGATTATCGCGGCTTTTTTGTCCCTGGCTATTTTGGACACGTCGGATGTTGTTTTGCCTGAGAGGCAATTTCTAAAGCATGGGGCATATTCTTTTGCAGGTCATTGATACGGGTTTGTGGAGCAGGGTGAGTCGAGAGAAATTCCATTGGCCCTTCACCGCCGACTTTGGCCATGTTTTGCCATAAATTGACCGACTGACGTGGATCAAATCCTGCCTGGGCCATTAAATTCAGACCAATCAAATCAGCTTCTGATTCATGGGTACGACTAAAAGGCAAAGTGATACCTACCTGCGCACCTGCACCGATAGCAGCCATAATTAACTGACTATTGCCAACCTGATTTGCATCAAGCATGGCATTTGTGGCTTCGAGGCCAATGCCGACCAGAGTGCTATTCGACATCCGCTCGTTGCCATGTTCAGCGATCACATGGCCAACCTCGTGACCTATCACAGCGGCCAGCTGGTCGGCATTTTCCGTCACGGTCAATAAGCCTGTATAGACACCAATTTTTCCCCCAGGCAAGGCAAAAGCATTTACCTGCTTATCATCAAATACCACCACTTCCCAGCTACCGGAAAACACGCTGGCGGGAACCTGAGCAGTAATGGCATTGGCAACGCATTCGACAAAGCGATTTTCCACTTTGCTGGCACTAACGGGTTGTTCTTGTTTCAGGCTGGCAAAGGTTTGCTGGCCCATATTATCTAGCTGGCTTTTAGAGAACAGTTTGATCTGGGCACGACCCGTCGGTGATGTGGCGCAGGCCATTAATAAGATGACACTAATCAGTACAAACCAAAATCGCATACCAAACTCCTCAATGATTAGGGCACTAATAAGTGTTAGCCCTGACTCAGAATTGTCCAGTTTTGACGGTTTGATTACCTGACAAGCAAAAAAAAGCCGGCATAATGCCGGCCTAGGGAAATCGTCTAAGCGCTGATTACAGTGCTGACTTTAATTCTTCTGCTTTATTGGTCGCTTCCCACGGGAACTCTTCACGACCGAAGTGACCGTAAGCGGCAGTCGCCTGATAAATTGGGCGCTCCAGATCCAGCATGGTGATCAGGCCGTATGGACGCAGATCAAAGTGGGCACGTACCAGATCCACCAGTTTCTCATCAGAGATTTTTCCGGTACCGAAGGTTTCAACGCTGATTGATGTAGGTTCTGCAACACCGATAGCGTAAGACACCTGGATTTCACAGCGATCGGCTAAGCCAGCAGCAACGATATTCTTGGCCACATAACGGCCAGCATAGGCAGCTGAACGGTCTACTTTGGATGGATCTTTACCGGAGAATGCGCCACCACCGTGACGGGCCATACCACCGTAAGTATCTACGATGATTTTACGGCCAGTCAGACCACAGTCACCCATAGGGCCACCGATAACGAAACGACCAGTTGGGTTAATGAAAAACTTGGTCGAAGGTGTGATCCACTCACCTGGTAACACTGGTTTGATGATTTCTTCCATCACCGCTTCTTGCAGATCTTTGGTCGAAATAGAATCACAGTGCTGAGTTGACAGCACAACCGCATCGATGCCGACAGGTTTGTTATCTTCATAGATGAAGGTCACCTGGCTTTTTGCATCCGGGCGCAGCCACTCTAAAGTACCGTTTTTGCGCACTTCGGCCTGACGTTTCACCAGACGGTGAGAGTAAGTCACAGGAGCAGGCATTAATACGTCGGTTTCGTTACTGGCGTAACCAAACATCAGACCCTGGTCGCCGGCGCCCTGATCTTCCGGACGCGAACGGTCAACACCCTGATTGATGTCTGGTGATTGCTTACCAATGGCATTAAGTACTGCACAAGAATCGGCATCAAAGCCCATATCTGAGTGGGTATAACCAATTTCACGCACGGTTTTGCGGGTTAGCTCTTCAATATCTACCCAGGCAGACGTAGTGACTTCGCCGCCCACCAGTACCATACCGGTTTTAACGAAGGTTTCGCAGGCAACACGGGCCTTTGGATCCTGAGCCAGAATGGCATCTAATACGGCATCAGAAATCTGATCCGCGATTTTATCCGGATGTCCTTCAGAAACTGATTCGGACGTAAACAGGTGTTTAGCCATACGGCCCCCTTTAATTCGTGATAGACGTTTTCGTTCGTGCTAATGCCAATATTGTACTGTAGACAGTTAAAAATACCAGTCTTTCCATCTGGACGTCTAAATGTCTGTTTGTTAACTTTGCTTGCCAGAGAGAAAATTGTCAATTTTGTCATAAACCTTGCTTTTTAAGCATTGCAGTTACCTGACGGCTGGGGGAGAATGTTCGGCCTTAATTTGCCGGGCCCTCAATTTTCATAACAACGAAGTCAGGTCGGCCACAAGTATATGTAGGAGACTTTAATGCCAACACGTCGACATCTCGCGAATGCTATCCGTGCCCTAAGTATGGACGCAGTTCAGCAAGCCAATATCGGACACCCAGGCGCCCCAATGGGCATGGCGGATATTGCCCAGGTATTATGGGGAGACTTTTTACAGCACAACCCTGCGAACCCTGGTTGGGTTAACCGCGACCGCTTCGTGTTGTCTAACGGCCATGGCTCCATGCTGATTTATTCTCTGTTGCACCTGACTGGCTATGAACTGCCAATGGAAGAACTGAAAAACTTCCGTCAATTGCATTCTAAAACCCCGGGTCATCCGGAATTTGGTTATGCCCCGGGCGTTGAAACTACGACTGGCCCTCTGGGACAAGGCATTACCAACGCTGTAGGTATGGCCATTGCTGAAAAAGCCCTGGCAGCTCAGTTTAACCAGCCTGGTCACGATATCGTTGATCACTACACCTATGCCTTTATGGGCGATGGCTGTCTGATGGAAGGTATTTCTCACGAAGCCTGTTCTTTGGCTGGCACTTTAGGTTTGAGTAAGCTGATTGCGTTTTGGGATGACAACGGCATTTCTATCGATGGCGAAGTAGAAGGCTGGTTTACGGATAACACCCCTGAGCGTTTCCGTGCTTACGGCTGGCAAGTGATTGAGGCGGTTGATGGTCATGATGCTGAGCAAATCAAAGCAGCCATCGAATCGGCTAAAGCGGAAAAAGACAAGCCAACCCTGATCTGCTGCCGCACTATTATCGGCTTTGGTTCACCTAACAAACAGGGTAAAGAAGACTGTCACGGTGCCCCTCTGGGTGAAGCTGAAGTGGCACTGACCCGTGAAGCCCTGAACTGGACTTACCCGAAATTCGAGATCCCTGCCGATGTTTACGCAGGCTGGGATGCTAAAGACGCCGGCGCTGCCCGTGAAGCCAGCTGGAACGACAAATACGCGGCTTACAAAGCGGCATTCCCTGAATTAGCAGTGGAATTTGAACGTCGTACAGCCGGTGAACTGCCTGCCAACTGGGAAGCCGACTCTCAGGCTTACATTGCCCAACTGCAAGCAAACCCTGAAAGCATTGCCACCCGTAAAGCGTCGCAAAATGCCTTGAATGCTTTTGGTCCTTTGTTGCCAGAATTTATGGGCGGCTCTGCCGACCTGGCCGGTTCAAACCTGACGCTGTGGAAAGGCAGCAAAGGCCTGACCAAAGACGACGCCAGCGGTAACTACATTTTCTATGGCGTACGTGAATTTGGTATGTCTGCCATCATGAACGGTATTACCCTGCACGGCGGTTTCAAAGCCTACGGTGCGACCTTCCTGATGTTTATGGAATACGCCCGTAATGCGGTACGTATGGCCGCGCTGATGAAGCAGCCGAGCATTTTCGTGTATACCCACGATTCTATCGGTTTGGGTGAAGATGGCCCAACGCACCAGCCGGTTGAGCAAATCGCGACCTTACGTTTAGTGCCGAATCTGGATAACTGGCGCCCATGCGACCCGGTTGAATCAGCGGTTGCCTGGAAAGCTGCCATCGAGCGTAAAGACGGCCCAACCAGCCTGATCTTTACCCGTCAGGGTGTGCCACAGCAAGAGCGTGACACCCAGCAAGTGGCTGATATCGCCAAAGGCGGTTACATCCTGAAAGATTGTGCCGGTACGCCTGAAATTATCCTGATTGGTACAGGTTCTGAGGTACAGCTGGCGGTTGCTGCGTACGACAAACTGACTGCTGAAGGCCACAAGGTGCGCGTAGTTTCTCTGCCATCTACCGATGTGTTTGAGCGTCAGGACGCAGCTTACAAGCAGGCTGTATTGCCAGCCGAAGTGACCAAGCGCGTTGCGGTTGAAGCCGGTATTCGCGATTACTGGTACAAGTACGTTGGCTTGTCAGGTAAAATCGTTGGCATGGACACCTTTGGTGAATCTGCCCCGGCCGGTGAGTTGTTTAAATATTTCAACATCACCAGCGATGCAGTGATTGAAGCGGCTCAGTCGTTACTGGGTTAAGCAATATTTGAAAGGCGCCTGTGTGGCGCCTTTTATTTTCCTGTAGGACGTTGATGTTACGAATTGCGATTAACGGCTTTGGCCGTATTGGCCGTAATGTATTGCGGGCTTTATATGAGACGGGTCGCAATCAGCATATTCAGGTAGTCGCCATAAACGAACTGGCAGAGCCTGAAGGGATTGCCCACCTGCTTAAATACGATACCTCCCATGGACGTTTTGCCTTTTCTGTTGAATTGGAAGGACAACGTTTGAATGTGGCGGGTGATGATATTCAGTTACTGCAAAAAGCCGAGATCAATGAACTCCCCTGGCACGAGCTGGGCATAGATCTGGTATTGGAATGTACAGGTATTTACAGCGATCGCGCTGCCGGTGAGCTACATCTGGCTCAGGGAGCGAAAAAGGTTCTGTTTTCCCAGCCTGGCAGTCCGGACATGGATGCCACCGTCATTTATGGCATCAATGATGATCAGCTCAAGGCTGACGATAAAATTGTCTCCAATGGCTCTTGTACCACCAACTGCATCGTGCCTGTGATCCAGGCCCTGGATAATGCCTTTGAAGTATTAAGTGGTACGATCACTACTATCCATTCTTCCATGCATGATCAGCAGGTAATCGATGCTTATCACCCGGATTTACGCCGTACCCGCGCTGCCAGTCAGTCGATTATTCCGGTTGATACTAAGCTTGCCCGCGGCATTGAACGTATTTTGCCGAAGTTTGCCGGTAAGTTTGAAGCCATTGCGGTGCGGGTACCGACGGTGAATGTCACTGCCATGGATCTGAGCGTGACCGTAAGCGCACAAGTGAATATCAATGCAGTAAACGACGCTCTCAAGCAAGCCAGAGAAGGCCGTTTGAGCGGTATCTTGGGATACACAGAAGAGCCTTTGGTGTCGGTGGATTTCAATCATGATCCCCACTCCTGCATAGTGGATGGCACGCAAACCCGTGTTAGTCACAAACAATTAATTAAAACCCTGGTCTGGTGTGATAACGAATGGGGCTTTGCTAACCGTATGCTAGATACGGCCATGGCCATGTTTCCCCAGGCTGGAACGACGTTAGCAAAATAGGAAGAGAACCATGTCCATTGTAAAAATGACCGATCTGGATTTGGCTGGAAAGCGCGTACTGATCCGTGAAGATCTGAATGTGCCGGTAAAAGACGGAAAAGTAACGTCCGATGCTCGTATTAAGGCATCTTTACCTACTATTCAACTGGCTCTGGAGGCCGGAGCCAAAGTTATGGTGATGTCCCACCTGGGCCGCCCAACGGAAGGTGAATATGCTGACGAATTCTCTATGCAGCCAGTGGTCGATTATCTGGCTGCGGCGCTGGATTGCCCGGTACGTCTGGAAAAAGACTATCTGAACGGTCTTGAAGTGGCAGTTGGCGAGCTGGTGATCCTGGAAAACGTGCGCTTTAACAAAGGTGAGAATAAAGACGACGAAGCACTGTCTAAGCAATACGCGGCTTTGTGTGACGTGTATGTGATGGATGCCTTTGGTACAGCTCACCGCGCCCAGGCCTCTACTCATGGTGCGGGTAAGTTCGCGCCTATCGCGTGCGCTGGCCCGTTGCTGGCGGCTGAACTGGATGCATTAGGCAAAGCTCTGGATAACCCTGCACGCCCAATGTTGGCGATTGTCGGTGGTTCGAAAGTTTCCACCAAACTGACGGTACTGGAATCTTTGTCGACTAAAGTTGATCAGCTGATTGTGGGTGGTGGTATTGCCAATACCTTTATCGCTGCTGCTGGTAACTCAGTGGGTAAATCTTTGTATGAAGCGGATCTCATCCCTGAAGCCCAGCGTTTGATGGCAGCCGCCAAAGAAGCTGGTGGTGATATTCCAGTGCCTACGGATGTCGTTACAGGCACAGAATTCTCTGAATCTGCTGCTGCTACATTAAAGTCGGTTGCGGATGTTACCGACGAAGATATGATTTTCGATATCGGCCCTGATACCGCAGCCACGTTGGCAGCCTTAATTGAGAAAGCTGGTACGATCGTTTGGAATGGCCCGGTGGGTGTTTTTGAATTCGATCAGTTTGGCGAAGGCACGAAAGCATTGGCGCATGCGATTGCAAACAGCAATGCGTTTTCAATTGCCGGCGGTGGCGACACCTTAGCCGCAGTGGACAAGTACGAAATCAGCGATAAGATTTCGTATATCTCTACTGGTGGTGGTGCATTTCTGGAATTTTTAGAAGGAAAAGTGCTACCTGCTGTTGCAATGCTTGAAGCGCGAGCCAAAGCATAATAAAAAGCGTAATAACCAGATAGAACATCTGACCTACAATAAATTTGAACAATAAGAGGCATGCTGACATGCCCGAAACTAACCTCTGTAACCCGAGCCGACTGCCCATCGGCTCTCAGCACTGAAAGGAGTGTTGCTAATGGCATCTCAAGCACAGAAAGATATGCTTGCAAAAATTCAATCTCAGGACGGCTTTATTGCAGCCCTGGATCAAAGTGGTGGAAGTACTCCTAAAGCGCTGCGTTTGTACGGTATTCAGGAATCTGATTACAGCAACGACGAGCAAATGTTCAATCTGGTTCACGAAATGCGTGTGCGCATCGTCACCAGCCCGGCATTTACCGGTGAACGTGTTCTGGGTGCAATCCTGTTTGAAGATACTCTGGATCGCGAGATTGAAGGTAAAGCCTCTTCTCACTACCTGTGGCAAGAAAAGCAGGTTGTTCCTTTTCTGAAAGTCGACAAAGGCTTAGAAGCAGACGCCGACGGCGTGCAGTTGATGAAGCCTATGCCTGGCCTGGACGCATTGTTGGCAAAAGCCAATGCTAAAGACGTGTTCGGTACCAAAATGCGCTCAGTGGTTAAACTGGCGAACGAAGCCGGTATTAAAGCCGTGGCTGCCCAGCAGTTCGAAGTGGGTAAACAAATTCTGGCCGCTGGCCTGATGCCAATCATCGAGCCTGAAGTGGATATCAACAGCCCAGAGAAAGCAGAAGCCGAAGCGCTGTTAAAGGCCGCTATTCTGGCTGAATTGGATGCCTTACCAGCCGATCAGGTGGTAATGCTGAAACTGACTATCCCCACTGTGGCCAACTTCTATCTGGATTTGGTTAAGCATCCGAAAGTACTGAAAGTGGTGGCTCTGTCCGGTGGTTACAGCCGTGAAGACGCCAATGCGAAATTAGCTGAAAATACAGGTATGATCGCCAGCTTCTCACGCGCACTGACTGAAGGCGTATCTGCTCAGCAAAGTGATGCTGAGTTTAATGCGACGTTAGATGCTGCCATTGAAAGCATCTATCAGGCGTCTAAAGCCTAATTTTCGCCACTCTCGAAAAGCGGCTTTACGCCGCTTTTTTTGTTTTTAGAGACATTACATCAACTAATTTTTAGGAGGCACGTTGGCTCTCGGTGCAACCATTTACAAAGCTCAGCTGAATATCAGTGATTTAGAACGGCATTATTATGCAGAGCATCAGCTTACGTTAGCCTGCCATCCGTCTGAAACTCAAACACGTCTGATGGTGAGATTGTTGGCGTTTATTGCTAATGCCCATGAAGATTTAGCCTTTACTAAAGGCTTGAGCACCGATGATGAACCAGATCTGTGGCTCAAAGCCCCTGATGGTAGAATTTTGTTGTGGATTGAGTTGGGTGATCCTTCGGTGAAGCGAATCAAACAAGGCTTATCCAAAGCGGAACAGGTGCTGGTGTTTGCCTATGGCGGCAGAAGTTCACAGCAGTGGTGGCAGCAAAACAGTGCCGAACTTAAACCGCTGAAACGTCTGAATGTCTGGCATCTGGGGTCAGAGCAGGCGAGTGAACTTGCTGGATTAGCTCAGCGAAATATGTCTATCAGCGCCACCTTAATCGAGGGTGAGTGGTTACTGACTGATGGCGCGCAATCCATAACCTTGACGATTGAGAAATGGTAAATCCTGGCAACAGGTAACGTTAACCCGTTACCTCATCGCATCGGGGTTAAGTGAGGTCCTTTTTTGTGCCATGATGTAACCTTCATTTACTCACAACTATAACAAGATGAACCTTAATAAAAGACATTTCCTTAAAGCTGCGTTAGCAGGTGTGGCGGCTTCTCCTTTTATTTCCTCAGCCTCATCCGGCGCAGCAGTTTCCAAAACCTCACCCTTATCAGGACTTAATGATATTACCCTTGATGCTCAGCCGATTCAGGTAGCTGAACGCATCAGCCGCATTGCCAAAGCGCAGCAGTTGATGACGCAGCAGGGCATTGCTGCCATGGTGCTGGAACCCGGCCCGGCAATGGATTATTTCACTGGTATTCAATGGTGGCGTAGCGAACGTGTTACTGCCGTAGTGATCCCGGTCGAAGGTGAGATTGGCGTGGTTTGTCCCTTTTTTGAAGAACCCAGTATCCGTGAGTCTCTGAAAGTGGGCAACGATGTGCGTGTATGGCAGGAACATGAAAGCCCCTTTGCCCTGATTAAACAGATCCTGACAGACCGCAAAATTGGAAGAGGCAAGATCGCCTTTGAGGAGTCGGTGCGTTACTTCGTACTGGATGGTGTGATGAAGCTGATGGGCGATTATCAGCATACCAGTGCTGATTCCGTGACCCGAGGCTGTCGTATGATCAAATCAGCCAATGAACTGGCACTGATGCATAAAGCCAGTGAAGTTACGTTAAAGGCTTATGAAGTCGTCTGGAATAGTCTGGAAGTGGGTATGACTCAGCAGGATGTCAAAGGCCTGATGTACTCAGCTCAGGCTGCCTTGGGCGGCCATGATATCTGGAATATGGCCTTGTTTGACCAAGCGGCGGCTTATCCTCACGGCACCAAACAGCAGCATGTGATTAAGCCTGGCTCAGTGGTACTGATGGACTGTGGTTGCAGCGTGCATGGTTATCAGTCGGATATTAGCCGTACCTTTGTAGTTGGCGAGCCCTCAGCCAAAGTGACGCAAGTGTGGAATACCGTACGCAAGGGCCAGCAGATTGCATTCGAAACTGCTCAACTGGGTGTTAGCGCAGGTAAGGTGGACGATGCGGTGCGTACTTATTACCAGACTCAGGGCTTTGGACCCGAATACAAACTACCGGGCCTGAGCCATCGCACTGGCCACGGAATTGGTATGCAAGGACACGAACCGGTGAACTTTGTTCATGGTGAATCTCAGCCATTGGCGGCAGGGATGTGCTTCTCGGATGAACCAGGTATCTATTTGCCGGGGGAATTTGGCGTACGTCTGGAAGATTGTATTTATATGACAGCCAAAGGGCCTCGCTGGTTTACTCAGCCCCCGGCCAGCCTGGATAAGCCGTTAGGACAATTAATGCCATTGTCAGTTTGATATCAGCTTTCCAAGCTAAGAATTAAAAAAGCCCGCATCATGCGGGCTTTTTCGTGGCGAATGTTACTGAAGGGTAAAGCCGTTGAGCATGTCATCTATTGCATCACGGTATTTATCTACCAGCTTTGTACCCGTATAGGCCAGGAACTGGGTGGAGCCTTTTTCATTGGAAAAATAGTAGCCAAGATAGGTAAAGTCCATGCCTTGAATACGACCTTCCATCTCCATATAAATCACTCTGTGACCGTTAACCTGACGATACTCACGTTTGGTAACCTGCAAGCTTGAGGCTGCGGAGCGGGCATTATTCACAGCCACATCGGTTAATTCTTCCAGACCGATTTCCACTTCTTCGGTGATGGCCATTGCATAGAGGTCTTTGCCTTTTAGCTGGAAGGTATATTCAGCTGATTCGTGACCGTTTTCCTCTTTTTTGAAAGCCCATTTCTTTGGATTAATCCAGTAAGCCGAAGAATTATGACTGCTCTTTACCAGGAAACTGTTACTGTCTGGTTTACTGAATGGCTGGGGATTTTCCGCAATTTTGGGAATGCTGTCTGTGCTATTGGTTTCATACTGCCAGGTGCCATCATCATTCAGAATGACGACGTCACCCTGATCAGTTATCGCTTTTTGGATCGCAAATGCGCTGAATGGCAGGCAACATAAGATTAGGTATAAATAGGCTTTCATCGGGCTTCCTTGTCATAGTGAACGTCTGATTATGCAGATCTTTTTCACTATGCCAAGGGGAGGATTTGATAACTGCGCAGTTGAGGCTGTTAGAGTTGATAGCCAACCCGCAAAGCACCCCAGTGTTTACCATTAAACTGCAACGGGATATTCAGATCGAAAAACACATCGCCCAGATCCCGCTGTACGGTTTTGAGAATGAACTGTTTTTGGCTGCGGCAGCAATAGAGGTTGGCATCTTCATCGTATTTTCGGCGGTTACGGCTATTTTTCAAATCCTGCTCGTAATTGCCCGTCATTGGCTGACACGACTTGCGCAACCCGGTGGCATAAAATGCGTTACGGTCCCAGATACTGGCCACCACCACTTCCCTGAACTGGCTGGCAAAGGTTTCCAGTAATGGCTGAATTTTCTGGTCAGCAAAATCCACATACTGGGTCGAGAATTTCTGAGGGTGGGTATTCGGGAGCGCCTGATACTTGTCGTCAAACAAGGCCGTCTGACTCAATTGATGCTGCTGTATTGCCTGCTCGCAGATTTGGCGAATTTGGGCAACCAGATCAAATGCTCCATCACGCACGCGTTTATGTCCTGACCCCTTGTCATATTGGCTTAAATACAGGATCAGATCTTCGCCAACTAACGACAAATCTCTGGTGTCCTTGAGTAAATCATTAGCCTGCTGATTTTCTTCTTCAAGGTTGTCCTGAATGGTATGGATCGCCTGACTGATCTCATCTGTGGCACTGGCATATTCGCTAATCGAGTTTGAGATTTGCGCCATTTGTTCATTCAGCAGTTCTGTGCTGGTGTAAATAGAATGAAAGTTACTGCCGGTTTGCTCAGCAGCAATGACAATTTGCTCAACCTTATCTGTCAGCGCCTGCATACGAGTTGCTGCAGAACTGACGGCATGCTGAATATCTTTAAGGATCTTTTCAATTTCGGTAGTTTCCTGGCTGGTTTTGGTGGCCAGTAATCGTACTTCATCGGCGACGACTGCAAAGCCCCGACCATGTTCACCGGCACGGGCGGCTTCGATAGCGGCGTTTAAGGCTAGCAGGTTCGTTTGATCGGCCACACTGTTGATCACGCCGGTAAATTTTTGAATGTTTTCCGAACTCACCTGTAAATTGCGCACTTCTTCACTAGAATCCTGCACGCTTAAACGCACTTCATTGATGCTGGCATTGATGTGCTCGATAGAGACTTCTCCCTGATGGCTTAATTCCCGTGTCTTTTTGACGTTATCAGAAATCTGGTTGGAGAAATCGAGGATACTTTTTGATGTATGGGATACCTGTTCAACCGACGCGGCAACCTTAGTCACATTTTCGCTATTTTGTTCAACTTTATTGCGCAGATTACGTAAAAAGGTGTCGAGTTTGGTGGAACCAAACGCCACCTTATAACCTGAATCGACAAACTCACTGGCATTGCCAAGCAGGCTTGTCAGTAAGCCGGAGATGTTACGAATAAATGGAGATAATACGCCGCTGCTGGCAGGCGGATGCGTGATGCCTTGCTGGTGATTTTCGCGCAACTGGGTGAACCAGCTGTCAAGCTGCTGAAAGGCTTTGCTAAACGGAAGTTGCCAACAGAATACGGCAATAACAATACACGTCAGGGCACTTAGCCACGCGGTTATCATTACTGGCCAAAGATTGGGAACATAATGAAAGTTGTAAGCTAACAGCGCGATTAGCGAACTGCTGACCAAACTTCCGATTGCTAACCAGACCAAATTTGACTTCATCACAAACTACCTCTAAATGCAGCAAATGTGACGAACCGAGATCTATCGATTTTAATTAGATTTGTCGGCGATGTTCACATGCTGAGGTTGTTAATCATAACGCCAAATTTTGTAAACGCTTTATAAGAAAACCTTGATAATCAATGAGTATTTTGTTCTTCCACAGTTAACTTAATACCTACCGCAGATTGGTATTCCGCTTCCCTTAATAAATCCGCATTGATTAACGGTTTACTTTCCAGCCATTGTTCAGGAAAGGCGATCACCGGCGCTTTCTTGATTAATTTAAGCTCTAATTCTGGCACAAAATCGTCCTGGCGTTTGATATTCAGCAAGACGCCTAAACGCAGACAGAACAATAGCTGAATAACCTGAGTCTGGCTGTATTCGGTAAACTCGGGTAATTCTTCAATACGAATTTTCTTACGATGAAAACGCACCAGGGTGGCGAGTAAATTTTGCTGTTCCTGGTTAAATCCGGGCAGCTCTACATTTTGTAAAATGTAGGCAGAGTGACGCTGTACGCCGCGGGTATGTATTTGTAAACCCACCTCGTGTAGCAGCGCAGCCCAGGCCAGCATACTACGTAGTTCTTCGGTTTCAATTTGCCAGTCGTGGGCGATTTGTTGATAGATATGCAAGGTCGTCGCTAACACTCGCTTGGCTTGTTCTATGTCTACCTGATAGCGGGCAGCCAGGCTATCGGCGGTGCGCTCGCGAATATCCTGATGGGCAAGACGGTCTTCCATTTCGTAAAGTACACCTTCACGAAGCGCAGCGGGTGAATACTCCATTTCTTTGATATCGAGTGCGTCAAAGATGGCACTGAGAATCGCCAGGCCTGCAGCAAACACCGGACGGCGTTCTTCCGCCAGTTCAGTGAAACTGAGCTTATCTACATGGCCCTTGTCACAGCATTCTTTGATCAGTTTTTTCAAACCTTTCGAAGTGATCCAGTTGTCCTTAGTGACGTCGCCAATCTCTTTACATAGCATGGCAATGGTTTTAATTGTACCCGAGGTGCCAATGGCGGTTTGCCAGCCCAGTTGCAGGTATTTCTTTTCTACCATTTCCAGTTGCTGACGGGCGGCAGTAATCGCACGGTTGAACGCCTTAGCTTTCAGTTCGCCATCCGGGAAATAGCAATTGGTGTAACTGACGCAGCCCATTTGCATACTGCGTAGCAGCATCGGCTGAAACCCTTCGCCGATAATACATTCGGTAGAACCCCCACCTATATCGACGACCAGTCGCTGCCCTTCATCATGATTAGTGTGTGCAACACCTAAATAAATCAGACGGGCTTCTTCGGCTCCAGAGATAACTTCAATAGGATAGGGCAAGACAGTGCGGGCAGCGCGAATAAACTGACGGGCATTGGTTGCGCGTCGCAAGGTATGTGTCGCCACAATACGCACCGAATCGGGAGAAAATCCTTTCAGACTGTCAGCAACGATTCCCAGGGTTTCCAGCCCGCGTTCAATGGCGGCATCATCAAGCAGATTATTGGCATCCAGGCCATCGGCCAGTCGTACTTTCTGTTTCACTCGATGCAGTATCTGGACGGAGCCAGACACAATTCTGGCGACCACCAGATGAAAGCTGTTGGAACCTATGTCCAGAGCTGCAACTTTACGCTCCTCTGGCTGGTTGAGATCGCTGAAAACAGTCTCGAGTTGGGGCATATTATTGGCTTTCCAGTGCTTTTAAGTAGTCGTAAATTTCTACCTGAGAACGTAATTTCTTGCGGTTTCCACGTCGAACATATTTGTTGGTCTGATGCTGATCTATGACCCTGGCTTTAAGCGTATCCTGAAACTGAATTTCCATAATGTCCAGAATCCGTTCAATCAAACGCTTATCATACACAGGACAGCCTACCTCAACCCGATTGTCCAGATTGCGGGTCATCCAGTCGGCAGACGAAATAAACACCTTCGGTTCGCCTTTATTGGCAAATATCATCACCCGAGGGTGTTCCAGGTAGCGATCGACAATACTGATCACCGAAATATTGTCACTCAGGCCTTTCACTCCGGGGAGTAAACCGCACATACCACGGACTATGGCCCGGATTTTCACCCCCGCCTGACCGGCCTGATAGAGGGTATCGATCAATTGCTTATCCACCAGGTTGTTGATCTTCAGTGTGATCTCGGCATCGTGACCTTCGTTGGCATGCTGGATCTCTTGTCTGATCAGGGATTGGATCTTGGTTCTGGCATTCAGAGGAGAAACCTGCAAATGCTGGAATTTATGCTGGCGGAAGGGGTATTGAATAAAATCAAAAACACTCAGTACTTCCTGGGCGATTTCCTGATTTTTAGTGAATAAGCTGAAGTCGGTGTAAATCTTGGCTGTTCGCTCGTTAAAATTTCCGGTGCCCAGATGTGCATAGTGCTGCAACTGGCCGCTTTCTTCACGGCTGACAATACAGAGTTTGCTGTGAATTTTCAGTGCGGGCACACCAAACAGTACTTTGATACCCGCATCGGTCATTTTCTTCGACCATTCGATATTGGCTTCTTCGTCAAACCGGGCGCGTAGCTCCACTACCACAGTCACCGATTTACCATTATCGACCGCATCAATGAGCGAGCTGATTACCCGGGATTTGCTGGCTACCCGGTAAATATTGAGGCGGATATGTTTTACACTGGGGTCAAAAGCCGCCTGACGTAAAAACTCGGTGAAATGCAAAAAGCGATGGTACGGATAATAAAGTAAAATATCTTTTTCGCTGATGGCATCAAACACGGTATCAAACTGGGTGAAGTCTTTGGCACTTAGAGCAGGTAAACTCGGATGCTCCAGATATTCCCGGCCGACATTGGGAAATCCAATGAAGTCCTTAAAGTTACGGTATGCACCGCCAGCAATCAGGCTGTCGAAAGATGAAATCTTCAGGCGCTTTTTCAGTACCTTGAGCATTTCTTCTGGCATGTCATTGTCGTAAATACAGCGCACCGGTTCGGCGATCAAACGCTGCTTCATACTCTCTGACATTTTATCCACGTAACTTTCATCAATTTCATCGTTGATGGAATACTCGGCGTCGCGGGTCATTTTAAAGGAGTAAGCTTCGAGCTTATCAAAGTCGACAAAACCTTTAAAAATACGCTCTAAACAGAGTTGGATCAGGTCATCGAGCAGAATAATGTGCTTTTTCTTACGGCTTTTTTCTGGCGGGATCAGAATAAAGCGCGACATGGAGCGTGTCGGGATCTCAATGATGGCGTACTGGGTTGGCTTGTCAGCTTTGCTAATAGAGACCATTAAGTAGGTATCTGAGTCGTTAAGGCGTTTTACCAGATCGACTTTGCCATGCAATAACACTGGCGCAATATGACGTAGTACTTTGTTTTCAAAGTAATCTTTTAGCCAGCGAGTTTGGTAATCATTCAGATCCGGCTGATGAATCAGCAAAATATTGTATTTGGCCAGCCGGTTAACTACATCCTCGTAAATGCGGTCGAATTGCTCGGTCATTACCACCACTTTTTGCTGGATCTGTTCCATCAAATGCTTGGTGATACCGGTGGAAACCTCATCGCCTTCGTTCATGTGGATATAAATCTGACGTTTTACGTCAGACACGCGTACCCGGTAAAATTCATCCATGTTGTTGGAATAAATGCCGAGAAAGCGGATCCGCTCGATGATGGGGTTTTTCTTATCGGCGGCCTCCTGAAGCACTCGCTCGTTGAAGGCCAGCCAACTTAATTCCTTGGGGTAATACAACTCTGGGTATTGCTTCATGAATTTTCGCTAAGATGTTGTTTGAGGTGAGAAAATCCTGCGTATCCTTACAACCCATTGTGACGCTTTTATGACGGACTGTCTAACGATTAGGCATTACGCTGAATATCTACCATTAAATCGTCGGCGATACCTTCAAGGGCGCCTCTTAATTCACTTAGGCTAAAATCATCCGGAATGGCGATGCGGGCGCTGGCCTTAAACAAATTGCCACCCCAGTTAGGCGCACTTTCACAACTGGTATCAAATTTCAGGATATTTAAATTAAAGCCAGCCAGAGTGCTGGTAAGTTCTCTGACGATGCCCGCTCTGTCGTTAGCAGTAATATCAATGATCGCAGTGTGGGGCAGGACGTTGCTACGCTTATCGGCCTTCACCAGTTGAATATTCAGGTCCGGATGTTTGGCGAAGGCGTCTGTCAGAGCCTGATGCTGGTCTTCCGGTAATTCCACTTCCACAAATCCGGCAAAGTGGCCGGCCATATGGGAAAAGCTACTGCCAAGCCAGTTGCCGCCGAGGGCGAGTATTTGTTTCGATAAGGATTCAATCAGTCCCGGTTTGTCTTTGCCAACCAGGGTAAACACCATGGGTTTCATCTTACTTCTTCCTTCTTTTTTGTTGTCACTTCATCTTAGAGGATAGCAAGTGAGTTGCAATCCTAAAGGCAAACAGAAATTCAGATCTTAACTCGCCTGAAAAATCCGTGGCCTAGCATAAAATAATGACAAATTTATGAATGCCAATGTTTGAACTTCTTGTTTCATTTCAACTATTAATTGTGTTGTTTGCTCATTACAATGGTGCACTTTTCCGCCCTGAGATTCAGGGCCGTGCTGTAGACAGAGAGACCCGAATTTAGATGCCAGCCAAGGACCGAATTTCCAGTAAACGCCACCGTCAGGACAGATTAACGTCTGTGCTGGTGCATAGCGGTGGTGCGCTGGTATTAATGAGTCTGCTGGTACTGATCTGGCATTTGGTCAGTCAAACGTTGCCGCTGTTGTATTCCCCTGCGATCCAGCCTCAGAGTCAGTGGCAACTTCCTGCGGATATGAAGGTGCAGGCCTTAGATAACCCTGCCGAAGCACGGATGGTGATTGCCAGAGGCAAAGACTGTGCGCTGCACTACCTGCAACTGGATAGTTCCCAGAACAAATTAACGGCCCAGCGTCGCCGGCCATTTACCTGTGATCAACAGCTGAAAATCGTCAATTTTGAAGGTCAGGATTACCTGTTTAGTCTTGGTGCCGGGGGAATATTGCGTAGCGAAGTGTTGTCGCAAATGCAGGCCAGAATTGAACATCAGGACAGCTTTGCGCTGGCGGTCAGCGATGTGGATAAATGGCAGGGACTAAAGCAATGGCAGGTGGCGATGGCCCGTCAGTGGGTGGGCGTAGCGGCCGAACTGGGGGATGGTTGGCATGTGTATTGGGTGAATACCGCCAACCGGGCGGATATTCGCCATCAGTTTTTGGGGGCCGCAGACAAACTCCTGTTGTTCCCGCGTGTACAGCAAGTGGTAGCGCTCCAGTCTGAAAACGTCAGCGTTATTGGAACAAAGGCCAAATTAGTGCAGCAATGGCCACTGGCTGAGGCAATCTCTTTTGCCAGTGTTGCGCCAGGTCAGGAAGCTCTCTATCTGGCGAGCAGCAATGCGCTGCAAAAGTGGTCCATTTTCAACGCAAATGGTGAGTTTCATTTCCAGCAGGTTTGGTCATTAGGCACTCACAAACACGCGGCCTTTCGTGTCCAGGCGTTGTTGTTTCATGCCAGTACCAATGCGGGATTAATGCTCACCGATGAACAGGCGTTATTTTTTAATACGGTCACAGGTGAAGTGGTCTCAACTCAGGCAGTGTCTGACGTGTTGCCCGAAGTGGATGGGGGCATTGAATTGGCGCGTTTAGATGGGCACCAACTGATACTTGCAGGCGCGCATAAACTCGAACTGGCACAAGTGAAGCATATATCCGGCATTAATACCTGGGCAAGCCTGTGGGATAAGGCCTGGTTTGAAGGCTATGCCAAGCCTGGCTATGTCTGGCAAACCACCAGTGCGGCAGATTACCAGCAAGCTAAATTTAGCGTTGCCCCATTGCTGATGGGCAGTATCAAAGTAGCACTGATGGCGTTGACGGTCGCCATCCCAATGGCATTAGGGGCTGCTATTTTTACCGCCTATTTTGCCGATGCCAGTTTGCGTCGCTGGCTGAAGCCGGCCATTGAGATGTTAGAAGCGATACCATCGGTTATTATCGGGTTTATTGCGGCCATATGGTTAACCCCACTGGCTGAAGAAGGTCTGGTGGCCATTGCATTATTGATTTGGTACATCCCCCTGTTTTTTGTTTTAGCCGCGGTGGTAAAGCGTTTAGGGGTATTACCCAAAGCGTTTGTGACCGGGCCAGGGTTTGGCTTAGCCCTAGGTGTGCTAATTGCCGCGGGTCTGGCGGCAACCTTGAGTTTTCAGTCCGCTCATGAATGGGCCATGCCCTATCTGTCCAACGTCTGGCAGCGCTTTCCCAGCGCACAGTCAACCCTGGTGGTCGTTTTTGCTCTTGGCATTGCCATTACCCCCAGTATCTATTCGTTGGCCGAGGATGCCATCTATGAAGTTCCCCAGCATTTGAAACAGGCGTCGTTCGCACTGGGCGCAACGGCGATGCAAACCCTTAAAAATGTGGTGCTGGTGGTGGCGTATCCAGGGATTTTATCTGCCGTCACACTGGGGTTTGGTCGTGCATTTGGGGAAACCATGATAGTGCTGATGGTGACAGGGAATACTGCCGTCGCGGACTGGAATCCTTTATCCGGGTTGCGCGCACTGACGGCAAACCTGGCAATCGAGCTACCCGAATCGGAAGTCGGTAGCAGCCATTATCAGATCCTGTTCTTAACGGCCTTATTGCTGTTTTTGTTTACTTTTGTGGTAAATACATTGGCAGAAGCCTTACGAGGCCATTTGCGTAAGCGAGCCAAACATGGGTAACACTCGCATGTCCTCCAGGATTTTTGATGGTGCGATTTTACGTACCAGCAGTTTATTCGCTGCTAGTTTGCTGATTTTGTTGGTATTTTTAGTGGTGTTTGTACTGATCCGTGGTGGCGATTATTTCTGGCCTGAACCTTTATATCGCCTGCATTATCAGAGTCATCAACAGGAGCCTGAGCAGCAAGTGTTTGCTGAATTAAGGCGAGTATCACATACCGAATCGGGCATAGAGTGGCGCTTCAGTATTTCATCGGCTGAGCAAATCACCAGTCACGCATTATTTATTACTCAAGATCAGATTACTAAACGCGAGCTGGCACCAGATGCGTATCGTATTTTTCTGGATGACGGCACCAAAATCCTGGCGAATCTTTTATACATTCACGGCCCTGACAATACGCAGATGGCGGTGGGAGATTTTGACGATGTACGCCAGTCAGCACTGACGTTATCCGAAGACATTAACCATATCCGTGAAGGCGAACTGGCGGATATTCATCAGCAACTGGCGGAATTGAACCTGCGTGGGGTAGAAAGTGATGCTCCGGCGGTGAAAAAGCTGACGGACCGTTTTTACTTGCTTGATGCACAAGTGACTAAGTTGCAGCAGGAGCAGGCCCAGTATCAATTACAACTGGCTTTGGCGGATGGCAGCAAGATGACGGTTCCGGTTTTCGAAGTGCGTAATTTAGAGCAGCCAAATCAGCATTCGGTATTTGGAAAACTGTTGATGGCGGGTGAAAATCTGCTGCATTTTCTGTTTGATTCTCCCCGCCAGTTTGGTCAGGCAGGGGGCGTTTATCCAGCCTTATTCGGCACCGTGCTGATGGTATTGTTAATGACCATCATAGTGACCCCCATCGGGGTGCTGGCAGCAATTTATCTGCATGAGTATGCACCGAATAACTGGGTGACTGCGTTGTTGCGAGTCAGCGTAAACAACCTCGCTGGTGTGCCTTCTGTGGTGTACGGCGTTTTTGGCTTGGGATTCTTCGTATATACCCTGGGGAGCGGTATTGATGAACTCTTGTTTAGTGAATATCTGCCAACGCCCACATTAGGTTCACCGGGCTTGTTCTGGGCATCCTTAACCATGGCGATGCTGACTTTACCTGTGGTAATTGTGGCCACGGAGGAAGGTTTGCGACGGGTGCCTGACGGGTTGCGTTTAGGCAGCTATGCACTTGGTGCTACTCGTGCCGAAACCATCTGGCGTACCGTAGTGCCGATGGCCAGCCCCGGGATCATGACTGGTGTGATCCTGGCAATTGCCCGTGGGGCAGGCGAGGTAGCGCCTTTGATCTTAGTGGGCGCCGTCAAATATGCGCCATCATTGCCAATTGATACTGAATTTCCCTTTTTGCACCTCGAACGTCAGTTTATGCATTTGGGCGCGCTTATTTATGATGGTGCGTTTCATAGCCAAAACTTTGGTCAGGGCTCGCCATTTATGTTTGCGGCCTGCTTGTTATTACTGCTGATTGTGTTTGCATTAAACATGTGCGCAGTGGGTATTCGGGTTAAATTAAGACGCTTATACGGCCAGAATTAGGCTGTCTCTGAATCAGGTAGAATGGATAAAGCATGGTAAAACTGTTTGAGCGTAATGTGCTGGATTTGCATAATTTGCCAGCCGAGAAAACCGCCATTGAAGTGCGGGATTTTTCTCTGCAGTTTGGCAATAAGCCAGTGCTGAAAGACATTTCCATGGCCATTCCTAAGCATCAGGTCACGGCACTCATTGGCCAGTCAGGCTGCGGTAAGTCGACGTTAATCAGTTGCTTTAATCGCATGAATGATCTGGTTGCCGATTGTCAGTATCAGGGCGAAGTGCTGATAGATGGTCGCAATATCTATGATCAACGCGAAAATGTCGCCCTGTTGCGTACCCGTGTCGGCATGGTATTCCAGCGACCTAATCCATTTCCTATGTCAGTGTATGACAACGTCAGCTATGGTTTGCGGCTGCAGCAGGAGAAATCCCGCCGCGTATTGGATAATACCGTTGAACAGGCGTTGAAAGATGCAGCGCTGTGGGATGAAGTCAAAGATCGCTTGTTTGATTCTGCCTTAACGTTATCTGGCGGTCAGCAGCAGCGTATGGTGATCGCCCGGGCGTTAGCCCTTAAACCCGAAATTTTGCTATTAGATGAACCTACCTCGGCCCTCGATCCCTTAACTACGCTTTACATTGAAGAGCTTATCAACAAGATTAAACATCAGTGCACCGTGATTATTGTGACCCACAATATGCAGCAGGCTGCCAGGGTATCTGATTACACTGCGTTTATGCATCAGGGTAAATTAATTGAGTTTGCGGATACCGATACCTTATTTACCCTGCCACAGAAGAAGAGCACGGAAGATTACATTACCGGCCGTTATGGTTAAGTGAGTTTGCTATGCCAAAATTTAAACTAAATACGCATATTTCGGCACGCTTCAACATTGAGTTAGAAAACCTGCGTAACTCAGTGTTGACCATGGGCGGTGCCATCGAACAGCAGCTCAGTGATACGCTTATTGCCATGCGCGATAACAATCGTGGTCTGGCGGAAAAGGTGGTGTTTAACGACTTAAACGTCAACTCGATGGAAATGCAGATTGATGAAGAATGCCTGCGCATTATTGCCAAGCGTCATCCTGCGGCTAGCGATTTGCGCATGGTATTAACCGTTGCCAAAACCACCACAGATATTGAACGCATCGGAGATGAAATCGAGCGGATTGCGCGAATGATCGCCAAAGGTAAGCTGCCAGACTCGGCGGACATCATTAAAAACATGCTCAGCATTGGTAATCATGTCATGGAAATGCTGCGCGGTACCCTCAATGCATTTGCCCGTTTAGACAGCCAGGCGGCACTGCTCATGTACCGTGAAGATGAAAAAATAGACGCTGAATACAAGAACTTACTCTCAGACACCGTTGCAGAAATGCAACGTAATAGTGAAAAGCTGGAAGACTGGTTGGAGGTTTTATGGGCAGTGCGTGCATTGGAAAGAGTCGGCGATCGCTGCAAGAATATCTGTGAATATGTATTTTATTTAACCCAGGGTAAAGATATGCGCCATTCGCCGATGGAATCCTTGCAAGAAAAACTAGAGGATTTACGGTAGCTTAAGGTTATAATTATTGGGTTAACCAACATTGTAATATTTTTGTCATATTTCATCGTGTAAGATCCGCGTTTTCGTAAGAAGCGTGATTCTCGAATACGCTAACCTGAAACAACATAAGGGCTGTTCAAACCATGCCTAACAATTCATTTCTTGGGGTATTTGCCAAATCTCCCCTCAAACCATTAGAAGATCACATCAACATTGTCTACAAATGTAGTCGATCTTTATTGCCGTTTTTCGAAGCGGTATTTGCTGAGGAGTGGACCGCGGCAGAGACAATCCAGAAAGAGATTTCTACTCTGGAACGTCAGGCCGATACCATTAAACGTGAGCTGCGTATCAGCTTGCCAAGTGGTATTTTCATGCCGATTCAACGTCAGGACGTGTTGGACCTGCTGACTCACCAGGACAAGATTGCCAATAAAGCCAAAGATATCTCTGGCCGAGTGGTGGGTCGTCGTCTGGTTATCCCATCCGAGTTACGTGATGAGTTTATGGAGTACCTGAAGCGTTGCTTGCAAGCGACAGGTCAGGCTCGTAAGGTGATCAATGAGCTGGACGAACTGCTGGAAACGGGCTTTAAAGGCCGTGAAGTGCGTTTAGTTGAGAATATGATTGAGGAGTTAGATCGCATCGAAGATGACACAGACAAATTGCAAATTAGTCTGCGTCAGCACCTGCTAAGAATTGAATCTACCTTAAATCCGGTAGATGTCATGTTCCTGTATAACATCATTGAATGGGTTGGCGAACTCGCTGACATTTCTGAAAGAGTCGGCTCTCGACTCGAGCTAATGCTCGCAAACTAAGAGAAGTATTGCATGGATATATTTTCCACATACGGTTTTATTTTAATCGTAACCGCTGCTGCGGTTGGTTTTTTAATGGCTTGGGGTATTGGTGCGAATGACGTTGCCAATGCAATGGGCACCTCTGTGGGTTCCAAAGCCTTAACCATTAAACAGGCAATCCTGATTGCTATGATTTTTGAGTTTGCGGGTGCCTATTTAGCGGGTGGCGAGGTAACGTCAACGATTCGTAAGGGCATTATCGACAGTGCATATTTTGTCGATGCACCTGAACTGCTGGTATACGGTATGATCGCCTCGTTACTATCTGCGGGTATCTGGCTTGCGATCGCGTCATACCTGGGTTGGCCAGTGTCGACCACACACTCAATCGTTGGTGCCATCATTGGTTTCGCAGCGGTTGGTGTCAGTGGCGATGCGGTTTCCTGGAACAAGGTAACAGGGATTGTCGGTAGCTGGATTATTACGCCTGCTATCTCTGGATTTATCGCTTACCTGATTTTCCAAAGTGCGCAAAAACTGATTTTCGATACGGATAAGCCGTTTGAAAATGCCAAGCGCTATGTACCATTTTATATGGGCGTGGCCGGTTTTGTGATGTCTTTGGTGACCATCCAAAAAGGTTTGTCACACGTTGGTTTGAACATTCCTACCTTTGACGGCTACCTGATTGCAGTAGCGATTGCTGTTGTCGTTGGTATTGCGGGCCGTTATGCAATTTCACGTATCAAGTACGATCCGAAAAGTGACCGTAAGATGCACTATGCCAACGTTGAAAAAGTGTTTGCGGTACTGATGGTTGTAACGGCCTGTTGTATGGCATTTGCGCACGGTTCTAACGATGTAGCTAACGCGATTGGGCCATTGGCTGCGGTTGTTAGCATTGTTAGCAACAACGGTGAAATTGCGGCGAAATCACCACTGGTATGGTGGATTCTGCCTCTTGGTGGTTTGGGTATCGTAATGGGTCTGGCCCTGTTCGGTCACCGTGTAATCCGCACCATCGGTAACGGTATTACTCACTTAACACCTAGCCGTGGTTTTGCTGCCGAGTTAGCCGCTGCCTGTACGGTTGTGATTGCATCAGGTACTGGTCTGCCGATTTCTACTACGCAAACACTGGTTGGCGCAGTATTAGGTGTAGGTATGGCCCGTGGTATCGCTGCCCTTAACTTGGGTGTGGTGCGCAATATCGTGGTTTCCTGGGTAGTTACTCTACCTGCAGGTGCTGGTCTGTCGATCATTTTCTTCTTTATGATCAAAGGCATCTTCGCTGCATAAGTAGTTGAATTTCAAAAGAAGCCAGCCTGAGTGCTGGCTTTTTTTTTACTCCGGCCTGTAATATTACCTTCATAAAAATGTCATGCAGTAATATAACTGTAATAAAACTATAATAAACTCTCAGCTGTAATTGGTTTGGCAATGGCCTTACTTGCCGCACTTCAATTTGTCGTAGTGTGACGTAGTCACTGATGGTGTGTTATGCAATCTAAATCCTTATTAGCCTGCGGGCTTCTGATTCTTTCTCCTCTTTCTTCTCAGGAAGCTGAATTACCATTGGACTTCTTTGCCAGAGGCAATGTGTCATTTCAGTTAGCAGATGAGGGCAATGGCAGCTTTACGGAATTGAAAAGCAATAGTTCCAGGATTGGAGTGAAAGGCGAGCAAGCCTTGGGGAAACATAATCTAACGGCGTTTTACAATCTGGAATGGGGCGTAGATTTAGCCAATTTATCCAGTGATGAGAATATCACTTCACGCAACCAGTTTATTGGCCTGGCCGGTGATTTCGGTAAGGTATTGGCCGGCCGTGTAGATACGTCACTGAAATTGTCTCAGGGACGTATCGACCAGTTTAATGATTACGAAGGCGATCTGAAAAAACTGTGGAAAGGGGATAACCGTCTGGGTCAGTCTGTTGCCTACAAATCGCCTACATACAATGGCTTTAACGCGCAGCTTACTTTCATCTCCAAAGGTGACGAAGAGGGTGAAAGCGGCCAGTCAGTGGCGGTTACCTATGGAGACAGAGATCTGAAAAAAGGTGCCTGGTATGCAGCGGTAGCGGCAGATTTTGATGTATCTGGTTACGATATTATTCGTGCCGGTGCACAAACCAAAATGGGTAATCTGAAACTGGGTGTGATGGCGCAGCGTCAGGAAGTTTCCGAGGGCGGCGAAAGCCAAACGGGCGCGCTGATCAGCGCAGCCTATAAGCTGGATTCTGACTGGACCTTTAAAGGCCAGGCGCAAACCATGGAAGATGATCGTAGCTACAGTGTCGGTGCTGATTATCAGCTAGGGGAAGGCACCAAAGTATACGCCTGGTATACCTATCAGGATGTGGATGCCAGTAATAATCGTAACTGGCTGGGAACAGGTCTGGAAATTCGCCTGTAACCACACAAATATACAAAAGCGCCCGGTAATGCCGGGCGTTTTGCTATCTGAATACCGATAAGTTGCCGAATTGCATGAATTTAACCTTCAGATTCTGAGGGCGTGCATAGACAATGGACGTAATATTAAATAAAGTAATCTAAATCTATTAGCACAATCGCTTTAAGTGAATAGGAAGTTTCGATGAAATGGCCTAACCTGAAACATCTGCATTACCTGGTCACGCTTCACCAAGAGCAGCATTTTAATCGCGCTGCCCAACGCTGCCACGTCAGCCAGTCTACCCTTAGTACCGCCATCCAGAATCTGGAAGACCAGTTTAACTGCCAGCTACTGGAACGGGATCACAAAACCTTTGTGTTCACACCATTTGGATTGGAACTGGTTGAGCGCAGCCGCAAGCTGTTGAACGACGCCAATGAACTGGTGGACTTTGCCCAAAGTGCAGGTAACTGGCAGGCGGGTACACTTAAGTTGGGGGTAATCCCAACCATTGCCCCATTTGTGTTTGAAAAGCTGATCCAAAAGGTCAATGCGGCGCTACCGGAACTGACATTACAACTGCAGGAAGACACGACTAAAAACCTGCAGGATCAACTCAATGAAGGTGTCCTGGATTTGCTTATCCTGGCCTTGCCCATGGACACGCCAAACTGCAAGAAACTGGTGCTGGGCCATGACCCATTTCACTTGGTTTCGCACAGCGAATTAGTGGATTCTCTGCCACATCCGATGGATGTATCTGCACTGCCTAAAAACAGCGTGTTTTTGCTGCAGCAGGAACACTGTATGACTGGCCACGCAGTCAGTGCCTGCGGTTTGCAACATAAAGAACAAGTCAGTTCACTGGCGGCCAGCAGCTTGTTCACACTGGTGCAGTTAGCAGAAAGCAAAATGGGCTTCACCTTCCTGCCGGAACTGGCGATCCAGAATAAGATCCTAAGTCACACGCATTTGGTCTCAATGCCGTCAGAAGATCAGGCTTATCGTGAGATTGGTCTGGTGTGGCGAAACGGCACTACGCGCATGCGTTTATTCCGTTATTTAGCTGAACTGATTGCCCCTCTGATGCCCATTCCTACACTCGATCGATAAAAAATTTAAATTTCTTCAAACTTTTTATTGTCCCCCTACGACTTTACAGACAGAGAATGCCGGAATATCCGCATCTGTCTGTAAAGCCAAGGATTTTGAAGCTGCGCAGGCGGTTCGCACGGTATTCGACAATAACGAATAACTAGAGGCTGCTTAACTTTGGTGTTTAAAAAGTCCGACGAACAACTCATTGCTGCTGCATTAAAAGGGCACAAGAAGGCCTGGCTTAATCTGGTGAAGCGTTATGAGCAGGGCCTGTTCAACTATGCCCAGCGCATGACAGGTAACCAGGATGACGCGCTAGACCTGCTGCAGGAAGTGTTTATGGCGGTATTTCGTAATCTGCCAACCTTCCGTGGCGATGCCAGCTTTAAAAGCTGGCTGTATCGCATTGCTCATTATCGCTGTATGGAGTTTTACCGGCGCAAGCGTCAGCACCTGGATCTGGATGAGGCCGATGAGCCCGTCTGTGCCCAGCCATGCCCGGAACAACGACACGGTGAACAGCAGCAAAACAAGCAACTGGCCCAAGCCATGCAGCAATTGCCCTTTGCGCAAAAAGCAGTGGTAGAGCTGAAATTTTTTGGCCAGTTCACCTTTGAAGAAATTGCCGAGCAACTGGATATTTCCACCAATACGGCAAAATCGCGGCTGTATGCCGCGCTTGAAAAACTACGTACCCTGATGGAGGTTGAGTATGTCTGAGCATTTCATGTCATCTTCCGACTTACTGGCGTTATGGCTGGATGGCAAATTAACCCCAGAGCAACGGGCCGAATTTGAGCAGCGTTGTGCCAGTGATAGCGCCTTTGCTGCGCAGGTTGAAACGGCAAATTGGGCACGCCAGCAGGCGGAAGATTTTGTTGCAGCCCCGGTACCTAACTGGCAGCGAGAGAATACGTTTATTGAACATAACACGAGCCGTTGGTGGCAGTCGCCGGTCTGGTCGTGGACATCTATGGCAGCGTCAGCCTTCGCGGTGATGCTAGTGGTCAGCGGCGTACAGTTTCGCTACACAGACCAGGGGCTAGTGGTATCAAATCAGCCTGCGATAAGTGAGCAGCAAATCGATGCCCTGGTTGATAAAAAGATCAGTGCTGCCACCAGTGCACAACAGCAGTCTATGCAGCTGGCATTGCAGCAATATTCCAATGCCCTGAATGAACAGCAAAGTGAGCGTAATCTGGAATTAACCCGTTACTTGCTTAATTCCAGTCGTCAGGAACGAAAAGAAGATTTTGCTGAGTTAATTCAGTTTATTAACCAGCAGCGCCAGGATGACCAGTTCTTCTTTGCGCGCCAGATTAACCAGTTACAGCAACAGATGTATGCGCAGCCAGACGAAAGCGTGCTGCCGCAAACGCAGGAGTAAGTCATGAAAGCCATTGTATACGCCACCACCTTTGCCGGGATGTTATTCAGTGTTACCGGACAGGCCCAGACCAATCTGAATGAACTGGAGCAGGAAATGGACATCATGACCAGCATTCTGCAAACCGCTCTTGGGCGCAATCAGAGCCGCGAATCCAGTGTAAAAGTGCGCTCTATCGACAGTACCTACCTGCGTGATCAGGGGGTGTTGTTTACGATCAATACTTCCTCATCCAGCGGTTTTAATTTTAGCTTTGGCGATTTCATGCCGGTGGAATTCTTTGGTTCTGACGGAGTGCAGGTGCATACCGAAGACAGCAATATTGTGATCACCTCAGAAGGCGTTACCTTTGACGACAACGGACAGAAGAATGGTCCGAATGTGCTGGTGCGAAAGGCCGAAATGACCCATGAGATGCAAATGGAGCAGGAAGAGGAAATGGAACGTCAGGTCGAAGAAGCGGAAAACTATCAGGATCGCCTGCGCGAACTGCGAGAACGTAACCGTGATTTGAAATGGGAAGAACGCGAGTATGAACGCCGTCAGCGCGACATGGAATTTGAGAAGCAGGCTGCCGACGGCGAGCAGAAAAGAGACCTTGAAGCGCAGTTAAAAGAACTCACCTCAGAATTGAAGGGTATTGCCGACAAACGTGTTGAAATTGAAAAATTCATCAAAGAAACCAGTGATAAGTTACGCCAGCGCAGCCGCGAACGTTCTATACAGCGAGAGCAAAGCTACAAGCGATTTCTGGCCGACTTTGAAAGCAACCTTGCCGATGTGCTGTGTAAATACGGAGCGGGCTTAAAAGCCTTGCCAATGGCGGAGCACGTGAGCTTTCGTTTACCTAATATGGGCGAAGATGAACAAGGCCATAAAAAGGATCGTATGTACGTGTTTAATCAGTCCCATATTCAAAAATGTGTTGCAGGCAGAATTACCGCAGATGAGTTACTGGGTCAGTACGGTAGCTATCTGTTCTAAGCTGCGGTTTTCTTCTTAACCGAATAAAAGGTCGCGATAGCGGCCTTTTTTGTGCGCATTGCCGCGTCGCAAACAACTTGTTAGTGTGGATGATAAAACACAATCAGGAGCGTGGCGTGGAATACATCAGTTGGCAGGACTTTAGTAAGGTTGAATTACGTGCGGGCACCATTATCGAAGTAGAAGCCTTTCCGGAAGCGCGCAAACCGGCGTGGAAATTAGTGGTCGATTTTGGCGAAGAGATTGGGCTGCGTAAATCCAGTGCGCAAATTACCGATTTGTATCAGGCCGAAGCCTTGCTTGGTAAACAGGTAATGGCGGTGGTCAATTTTCCTAAAAAGCAGATTGGCCCGTTTATGTCGGAATGTTTGGTGACCGGCTTTTATCGACAGGATGGTGCGGTGGTGCTGGCTGTGCCGGATCTGCCTGTGCCCAATGGGGCCAAACTCGGCTGATGAACGTGCTGTGTTCGATTGGCAAATTTTGACGTATTTAGCAACACAATCTGTGTAATTTAAACGTAAAGTCGTTTCAGGCTTAATTTACCCTTGTGTTAAACTGCTGCAAAAATTTATCTTTAAAACTCAGACGCTTCCATCCGATTAAAGGGTCGTCACATTGATTAAAAAATTAGCATTGCTTGCGTTGGCAGGATACCCGTTAGTCGGTCTGGCTGCGGGAGATTATCACTCTCATCATCGTCATCAACACACAGACGATGCTCTTGAACTTTATATGCGTCTCGATTTGTCGGTGCAATCGTCCGATGAAGGAAAGGGGGCCTTTACTGAGTCGCGCAGTAATGATTCTTACGGCGGTGCCACGCTGGATTTGCAGCTTACCGAAGAAACCAAATTTGTGTTTCTGATGGAATGGAATACTGATTTTTCAGACATCATCGACAGTGACAACCTTTCTGCACGCAACCAGTATTTTGGCTTTGAAAGTACCAGCTGGGGCTCATTGCTGGTAGGACGCTATGATTCTGCCCTGAAACGTTCTCAGGCGACTGCCGATCAGTTCAACCACTATGAAGCCGATATCCGCAATATTTGGGCCGGTGAAAACTGGATCAATAAATCCCTGACATATACCACCCCGGAAGATCTGAATGGTGGCATGAGCCTGACCTATGCCATTGGCGAAGGCAGCTGGAATGGTTTTAAATCCGTGTCTTTTTGGGGCGGTAAAGAAAACCCCGAACAAGGTCAGTGGTACAGTGCATTGGCTCTGGACTATGCCGTACGTGGCTATGATGTTGCCCGGGTGATCACCCAGACTAAAATCGGCAATGCCTTATGGGGATTTGGTGCTCAGTATCAGCAGGAAACCGATACCCATGAAAATGGCATGGGGGGCGCGTTAATCAGCGTCGCCTATGAGCAGAACAATATTACCCTTAAGTCGCAGCTGCAAAGCATGGACAACACCTACGTAGTAAGTTTTGGTGCTGATGTGTATTACAACTCGGTGACTAAATTCTATTTCTGGTATACCAACCGCGAGCTGGAGCGCACCAGTGTTGTCTGGAACAGCGAAACCAGCCTGTATGAAAGTTCAGAAGATGGCGTCAGTCAGTCGTGGCTGGGATTGGGCATGGAATACAATTTCTGATCTTTGCCCTGTGCTTCCTTTGCCATATCGGCATGGGAAGCACAAAGAAACCCGCCTTTTCAATGCAAACCTAAGTCGCCAATTAACACGAACGTTATGAACCCAGTACGTGCAATGGTAAGCGCTGTAGTTCACCATCAATAGTTCAGGCCTAACGAGCTAACCTGCCCTTAATAAATTCCGCTAACTTATCACTCGCCTGAGGGTGACGGCTGCCGGGGCGGAACAGGCAAATCTTAATCGTCCCCAAATGGGGCAATTGCGGATGCTGAAGAATATCCAATTCGGCTGGTACACTTGAACGGGCCAGCGCGGTAATCCCCAGACCTTGTTTGATCGCTGCGGTTAAGCCGGATAAATCTGCATTGGTGTAACTGATACGCCAGCTACCGGTTTGCTGTTTCAGGCAGTTGATTACGCGGCTGCGATAGACACAGCCATTGGGGGCTAACACCAGCGCCAGAGGTTCGAATTCGCGGTGCAACTGGCGATCACCGACCCAAACCAAATCATCATCCAAAATCAGTTCGCCTTCGTCGGCTTCTTCCGGATTACGCAATGCCATGATCAGGTCAAATTCGTTGCGGTAATTATCTGATAGTAAAGACTTACTTAATGCTGAGGTCACTTCTAACGCTACATCGGGGTACAACTTGCTGAAATCGCCGATGATATTGGGTAACAGGGTAGTGGCAAATTCACTCGGAATGCCTAAACGCAAACGCCCGGTTAACGACGATTGTTCAAACTGGCGGAAAATGTCATCGTTAATCCGCAACATGTTTTTGGCCTGCTGATATAACGCCTGCCCGTCACCATTGGTGTGATGACGTTGCCCCACTTTTTGAAACAAACGCTTGCCCAATTGTTCTTCCAGCTTTTTGATTTGCAGGCTGATGGCAGGTTGTGAACGGCCCAGTAATTCACCGGCTTTGGCATAGCCACCCAACTCGACCACAGTGACAAAGGTGCGCAAATTATCGAGAGACAATTGTTTCATGTTAAACGCGGATGATTAATACATTTAATAATCTGATGTTCAGGATGATATACATTAAAGTTTCAAATGTAAGCATTAAAATTATCAATTTGTTGTGAACAGGCAGGCTTCCTATACTGAGGCCACTTGATAAACATGAGTACAACATCATGACCAACAAAACCTGTTTACATGCCAAGCATCTGGAAGCTGGCGCCAAGATGGTAGATTTCCACGGTTGGGAAATGCCAATTAACTACGGTTCGCAAATTGAAGAGCACCACGCAGTGCGTCAGGACGCGGGCATGTTCGATGTATCGCACATGACCATCGTGGATGTAAAAGGCAGCCAGGCCAAAGAATACCTGCGCTACTTGTTGGCCAATGACGTTGCCAAACTGCAGGATAAAGGCAAAGCCCTGTATAGCGGCATGTTGAATGAGACCGGCGGTGTGGTTGACGATCTGATCGTGTACTTCTTTGACGAAACCGATTACCGCTTAGTGGTTAACTCTGCCACCCGCGAAAAAGACATGAGCTGGCTGATGTCTGTGGCCCAGGGCTACGACGTGACGATCACTGAGCGCCCTGAATTTGCCATGATCGCCGTACAAGGCCCGAACGCTAAAGAAAAGGCCGCCACCTTGTTTAGCGCAGCGCAAAAAGAAGCCGTTGCCGGTATGAAGCCATTTTTCGGTGTGCAGGCAGAAGATCTGTTTATCGCTACGACGGGTTACACAGGTGAAGCTGGTTACGAAATCATGGTACCTGAAGCCCAGGCCGCGGATTTCTGGCAACAACTGCTGGAAGCCGGGGTAAAACCTTGTGGTTTAGGTGCCCGCGATACCCTGCGTTTAGAAGCCGGTATGAACCTCTACGGTCAGGACATGGATGAAACCATTTCGCCACTGGCAGCAAACATGGGCTGGACCATCAGCTGGTTGCCAGAAGAGCGTGACTTCCTGGGCCGCACTGCTGTGGAAGAATATAACCGTAAAGCCGACAAAGAAAAGCTGGTCGGCCTGGTGATGGAAGAGAAGGGCGTACTGCGCGCAGGCCTGAAAGTTCAGGTAGAAGGCGGCGAAGGTGTGATCACCTCTGGTACTTTTTCTCCCACCCTGGGATACAGCATCGCAATGGCGCGCGTGCCTTCTACCATAGGCGCTACAGCCGAAGTGGAAATGCGCAAAAAGTGGGTTACAGTAAAAGTGGTTAAACCCAGTTTTGTCCGCAATGGCAAAAGTGTTCTTTAAATTTTCAGCTTAAAAAACTAAAGGAAAAACAATGAGCAATATCCCATCTGAATTGCGTTATGCCACTACCCACGAATGGGTGCGTCCTGAAGGTGACGGCGTGTATACAGTCGGTATTACTGAACACGCACAAGACCTGCTGGGTGACATGGTATTTGTGGAACTGCCAGAAGTGGGCAGCGAAGTCGGCGCAGGTGATGACGTTGCGGTAGCAGAGTCTGTAAAAGCGGCCTCTGACGTTTACGCGCCAATCAGCGGCGAAATCGTTGAAGTGAACGAAGACCTGGAAGGTTCGCCTGAGCTGGTTAACTCTGACCCATACGGTGACGGCTGGTTATTCAAAATCAAAGCCTCTGACGCCGGTGAAGTAGAAGACCTGCTGGATGCTGAAGGTTACTCAAACAGCATCGACGAAGATTAATCTGTTTTACGCCAAACCTCGGGGCCTGCTCCGGGGTTTTGTGTTTTTATACCCTCTTAATTTGTCGGCAAGCGGTTTGAATTTCGTCCCGCTGCCCCAGGAAACCTGAAGTCTGTTATGTCACATACCAATTTTACCCTAGAGCAATTAGAACAACGCCAGGACTTTATCCGCCGTCACATTGGCCCGGGTGAAGCCGAAATGGCACAAATGCTGGAACTGGTAGGGGCCAGTTCACTGGACGATTTGATTGAGCAAACCGTACCTGCCAGCATTCGTTTACCGGCACCACTGAACGTGGGTGACAGCCAGACGGAAGCCGAAGCACTGGCCGAGCTTAAAGCCATTGCCGCCAAAAATACCGTTAACCGCAGCTACATTGGTATGGGTTACCACGACACCCTGACGCCAAATGTGATCTTGCGTAACGTGCTGGAAAATCCGGGTTGGTACACAGCCTACACGCCTTATCAGCCAGAAATTGCCCAGGGCCGTTTAGAAGCGCTGCTGAACTTCCAGCAGGTTACCCTGGATTTAACCGGGTTAGACTTAGCCTCTGCGTCTTTGTTAGACGAAGCCACTGCTGCCGCTGAAGCCATGGCGCTGGCCAAGCGTGTTTCTAAGGCTAAAAAAGCCAATGCGTTTTTCGTGGCCGATGACGTACACCCACAAACCTTAGATGTAGTGGCCACCCGTGCAGAAATGTTCGGTTTTGAGATCATCACAGGTAAAGCCGAAGATGCGGCTAGCCACGAGATTTTTGGTGCGCTGCTGCAATATCCTGGCACCACAGGTGAAGTAAAAGACTTAACCGACATCATCGCCGCAGTACAAGCCAACAAAGGTATTGTTGCTGTTGCCGCCGATATCATGAGCTTAGTCATGCTGAAATCGCCGGGCGAAATGGGTGCCGACGTAGTACTGGGTTCTGCTCAGCGCTTTGGTGTGCCTATGGGCTACGGTGGCCCGCACGCGGCATTTTTTGCCTGCCGTGACGACTACAAACGTTCACTGCCGGGCCGTATTATCGGTGTTTCGGTAGATACCCGTGGCAAGCCAGCCCTGCGTATGGCGCTGCAAACCCGTGAACAGCATATCCGCCGCGAAAAAGCCAACTCCAACATCTGTACTGCACAGGTGCTGCTGGCCAATATGGCGTCTTTCTACGCTGTGTATCATGGTCCACAAGGCCTGAAAACCATTGCTAACCGCATTCACCGTTTTGCCGACATTCTGGCGGCAGGTGTTGCCAGCAAAGGGGTAAGTCTTGCCCACAGCCACTACTTCGATACCGTTACTCTGAATGTCGGTGCCGACAAAGACAAAATCGTAGCCGCTGCTTTAGCTGCTGGCCTGAACCTGCGTTCAGACTTAGAAGGCGCGGTAGGTATCGCGCTGGATGAAACCACCACCCGCGACGATATCGCTACCTTGTTTGATGTGATCTTAGGTGCAGGCCATGGTTTAGACGTTGCTGCGTTGGATGCACAAATTGTGGCAAACGGCAGCGATTCTATCCCATCAGAATTGCTACGTACGTCAGAGATTCTGACTAACGAAGTATTCAACAAATACCACTCTGAAACCGAAATGCTGCGCTACATCAAGAGCCTGGAAGACAAGGATTTGGCATTAAACCACTCCATGATCTCCTTAGGTTCGTGCACCATGAAGCTGAACGCCACGGCCGAGATGATCCCGGTAACATGGCCAGAGTTCGGTAAACTGCACCCATTCGCACCTATCGATCAAGCGGCGGGTTATCAGGAAATGATCGCCGAGCTAAGCGACTGGTTGATCAACATCACAGGTTACGATGCCCTTTCAATGCAGCCTAACTCAGGCGCACAAGGCGAATACGCAGGCCTGGTAGCCATTCAGAAATACCACGAAAGCCGTGGCGATTCGCACCGTAACATCTGTTTGATCCCAAGCTCTGCCCACGGTACTAACCCTGCCTCTGCGCAAATGGTTAGCCTGAAAGTGGTGGTAGTAGATTGCGACAAAAACGGTAACGTGGATATGGACGACCTGCGCGCCAAGGCCGCAGAAGTGGGCGACAACCTGTCGTGCATCATGATGACTTACCCATCTACCCACGGTGTATACGAAGAAACCGCCAAAGAAATCTGTGACATTGTTCACAGCTACGGTGGTCAGGTGTATATGGACGGTGCCAACATGAACGCCCAGGTAGGTATTACTTCGCCTGGCCTGATTGGCGGCGACGTATCGCACTTAAACCTGCACAAAACCTTCTGTATTCCACACGGTGGCGGCGGCCCGGGCATGGGCCCAATCGGGGTTAAATCGCACCTTGCGCCATTCTTGTCGAACCACGCGGTAGTGAATATCGAAACCTCAGGTAAAGGTATTGGTGCAGTTTCTGCCGCACCTTGGGGTAGCGCGTCTATTCTGCCTATCAGCTACATGTACATCAAAATGATGGGCGGCGAAGGCCTGAAAAAAGCCACCGAAGTGGCGCTGTTAAACGCCAACTACGTGGCTAAGCGTTTAGAAGGTCACTTCCCAGTGTTGTACAAAGGCCGTAACGGTCGCGTAGCCCACGAATGTATTATCGATCTGCGCCCACTTAAAGAGGCCAGCGGTGTGACTGAAATGGACGTCGCCAAGCGCTTGAACGACTACGGTTTCCACGCGCCAACCATGAGCTTCCCGGTAGCCGGCACGCTGATGATTGAGCCAACGGAATCTGAAGCCAAAGTTGAACTGGATCGCTTCTGTGATGCCATGATCAGCATTCGTGAAGAAATCGCCAAAGTAGAAAGCGGCGAGTGGGATGGCACCGACAACCCACTGCACAACGCCCCGCATACACTGGCCGATATCTGCGATGCTAACTGGAACCGCAGCTACGACCGTCAGCTGGCCGCTTACCCAAGCGCCGCAGTGGCTCGCAACAAGTTCTGGCCAACGGTTAACCGTATCGACGACGTGTACGGCGACCGTAACCTAATTTGTAGCTGCCCAACGCTGGATAGTTATAGAGACGAGTAAGACTGAAATTTCAGTTGAAAGAAGATTGTGAAAAGGGCCGAAAGGCCCTTTTTTCTTTTTGTGTTTTAGAAGCGGCTGATTCTGAAATCGGAGTTGGGTTTTAGCTTTGTCGGGTCGCCGACAGCGACCAGAGGGAGGAGTGCGCCTCCCTCCCAATACTTATAAAGAGCTAAGCCCGCAGCCTTTTATCAGCGAACAACATAAGCCGAACTACCAGCACAAACCTGCACGTCAATGACAGCACATCCTGTACTGGCATTGACTGAAGCCGCATCCATGCTGCTTCTCAGGTGTGTTTATCGCTGATAGCCCAGCTTATCTCGCTGGAAAAGGGCACAAAGTTGGTTTTCTTCGAACATGATTTGGTGTGTTGCTTTAGTACCTTCAGACCATGTGAGTTTGGAGTAACACTTAACCGTCTCGACGGCCTATATGGCGACTGTAACCTGATTCGTAGTTGCCCAACGCTGTGTCGTTATAGAGAAGTGTAAGCTGAATTGAACGCTACAACTCTAGTTGGAAATCAACAAATTTAGATACTGAATGGTCAAACGAGCCATTTGCAGAGGTTGATAGTAGATCGTTTTTTGGAGAGAGCATTTAGTTGGTTAGACACTTTTATTGACTGTTTGGGTAAAAATGCGACCATAAATATAAGGAACTTTGAACAGTGGTTTATGCAAAATGGAGTTAATAGTGCAAGAATCAGAGCAATTAAAAGAAATCGCTAGGGAAACGGTTGAGGTTTTAGACCAAGTTTCTAATAAGGCCAAAGAGAAAGTAATCCAGTCGAGTCAATCCGCGACGCACGATCAGTTAGCAAACATCAACACCTTTACTGATACAAATGCCGTAAGTCGTATGAATAACATAGCCAGTTCAATTCAAACTGGCTACAGTGCATTGCAGCACGAACCTGCAATCGCCCGTGTCGTTTACCTCGACTGTGAGGAAGAAAAAACACTCTATATTTCACGCAAAAGTACATTACGAGTTGATGGAAACTATGAGTTAGCAAGTTATGACTCTCCAATGGGACGTTTAGCGTCCCTTAATGTTGGAGATGAAGTCACCATTAGACGGGGCGAAACACCTCATGTATTAGAGGTTATTGAAACACTAACAATCAAGCCAAGTAAATCTGAAAACGGTTGGGATTCCTCGTTTTCCGTTTATACGTCTGAAGATGAAGAAGTAAGTACTATTTCTCCATCGTTACGACGGTTGTTTCAACAGGACACAGATCTATCTGATACATCATTTTTGGACCAGCTACTAAGTGGCAGCGATAGCACCGCTGATGTTGAAAAAGGGCTAAAACATCAAGTTAGGTCGGCAATGAGCCTTCGTGATCAACCTATTTTGGATAAGTTTCAGTCAGAGATATTCAGATTGCCACTCGATAGCAAGCTAGTTATTTTGGGACCACCCGGTACAGGCAAGACTACGACACTGATAAAACGCTTGGGTCAAAAGCTTAACATTGAAAGCTTAGAATCACTTGAGCAACTAAAAATTAAGAACTCCCAAGCTGGGGAAGCTGGGCATAAAGTTAGCTGGGTAATGTTTACACCTACCGACTTGTTGAAACACTATTTGAAAGAAGCCTTCGCCAAGGAGCAGGTTCCCGCATCATCAGAACAGATTAAAACGTGGGACAATTACAGTAATGACCTAGGAAGGAATGTTCTATCAATCTTACAGTCTACTGGGAGTAGTGGCTTCGTCAAAAAGAATGTACAGCATTTAAATGACGATGCTTACTCCGAATTACCTATCTTCTTCGATTCATTTTTGTGCTATCACAAAGAAGCGATGATAAAAGAGCTACTATCGAGTATTGCTCAGTTAGAGGATATCAATAGTCCTCAGCTCAAAGGTTTAGTCGAAAACATAAAATCCATCAGACAAAGTTTGGAACAAAGCAATCTGATAGAGTTTTATCGTAATCTTGAAAAGTACCAAGACGAAATAAATGCACTTATTGCTCTCGCAAAAGAAGAGTCCGAAAAAGGGCTTAGAGAAGCCTTAGCTTATCAAGTGAACACCAATAGAGAGTTCATCGCTGAATTAGTCGCAGTAATTGACAATTGGAAGAAACGGAAGTCAATAGACGCAGTTGAAGATGACGATGAAGATGAGGAGGATGAAGAAAATCTGACTACGCCGCAACAAAGGGCATTTAGTGAATATAAAAAGGCAATCAATGGCTTGGCGAGAGCGAAATACCAAAAACGAACGCCATCAAGTAACACTCTGTCAGCAGCAATAATCCAGTGGTTAGACGAAAGGCTGCCTGAATCTGAAAAGCTAATAAAGCTGGGTAGTTTAGCGATTAGAATACGTGAACTGCGTAAATTTAAAAACGCCGAATTACGATACTTAAAAGCTATTTCTAAAAATTATCGTGCTTTTAGAAAGACAGAGGAACACTTCAAGAGATGGTTTGAGAGTTCGCCACTGAAGCCGAATCAGATTGAACAAGCAGAACTTGATGTATTGGTTTTAGCCAACCTAAGAGTTTCGAAGGAGTTGTTGGCACAACGGTTTGTTCAACAAAAGATGGATGGAGCGGCATTTTCTAAACTATCCATAGTAAATGAGAACTTCAAAAACCAAATCTTTGTGGATGAGGCTACGGATTTTACGCCGATTCAGTTAGCGTGTATGGAAGCACTAGCTGAACCTTCTATTGGTTCCTTTTTTGCTTGTGGTGATTTTAACCAGCGGCTTACAGAGCATGGTTCAAAGTCAGCGACTGACCTGAATTGGATTTCATCTAAAATTGTGACTGAAACAATCACCACTGTTTACCGTCAGAGCGAGTTATTAAATACTTTTGCTACCAGCCTACTTAAAGAAGTTGGAGGAGATATTAAGTATTCAGGTAAGTTGCCCGATAGCTACAATCACAAGGGCGTAATGCCTGTTTTGCTCGAACATACTAATGAAACCTCGCAAATAGTGAGTTGGTTAAAAGATAGGATTGGTGAAGTAGAAAACCAAGTTGAAGAGCTTCCAAGTATCGCAGTCTTGGTAAACAGTGAAGACGAAGTGAAACCATTAGCTGATGCTTTAAATGAGGAACTTGAAGATTTAAATATCAGAGCGGTAGCATGTAGAGATGGTCAATCTCTCGGTGAAGGGAACGACGTGAGAGTTTTTGATATTCAGCACATCAAGGGGCTTGAGTTTGAAGCTGTATTTTTTGTTGGTGTTGATGTTCTCGCGAGCAGCAAACCCAGCCTAATTGATAAATACCTCTACGTGGGAGCAACACGAGCAGCGACATACTTAGGAATTTCTTGTGAAGCAAAAGCGCCACCACTGATAGATGGATTGCGCTCGTCCTTTGCAGTAAATTGGGCTTAGGCCAATAAAAAATAATTCAAGGGGGCGAACATGCGAGTTTGCCCCTTTTGGCGGCAAAAAAATCATCAGTGATGTTAGGTAAATTACTCTTAAGTTAGCAGTATAGAGTAGGTATTCTGAACACTTTATTCACATCTCTAGGAAATGGGGTTAGTGATTAGTCATTAATCCTCTTAACACATCTAATACTTATAACTCATCGCTATCCCGGCTAATCCGTTGTTTTATCTGGTGGATAATTTGGGATTTGGCACTGTCGCTGAGTAGTTCACTGCGCAGTTTTGGTATAGTGTTAGGGAGTTCTTTGGCGCTTAAAATTGGGATTATCGGTTTGCTTTCGCGTTTGATAAACCAGCCGGGCAGGGCGACAACGGGCATCACTTTTACTGGTTGGCCGGTGGCTTGGGTTAACCATTGGCTACACCATTTGGCTTGGCGGATCGCCTGCGGAATGGTGCTGTTGTCGGTCATATGCGGAAACACCAAGGTTTCGCCGTTTAAGCTAAGTTGATGGCTGTTGTCTTTAAGTGGGTTTGCCTTTTTCTCAGAGCCGGGTTTACGCCTGCCTTTGGTCTCGATGGCAAATACACCGTTTGGCCCAACGACCAAATGATCGATATTAAAGCCATCACCCTGCACATCGTGAAAACTGCGATAACCCAACTCACTGATTTCATTCAGTTGATGCCCTACATACCATTCTGCTTCTAATCCCAAGCGGATGTTTCCGCGCCGTAATAGAGTTCTACAGGTTTTCACCAGTTGGTAGATAATAGCAGGGCTAATGATCAGTGAGAGCATTAGAAAAGACGTTCTACTTCCAAATTGTTCTGCAACATAGTGTGCAATAAAAGGATAAGCGATAAGAAACTGCACCATGACAAAACCACCTACCGCATCAAATCCTAAGTCATTGTATTGTTTGAGTAGTTGATAGCCGGGAATTCGACTTGTGGCTGAAAAACTAAAAGGCAGTCGCGAGCGGCGTTTACGCCAAACTAATGTGAGATAGGTAACAGCAACTAACAGCCCGATAGGGAGCGTTGATACGAGTAAAATGACAACTTGCATGCCCATTTCTGGCTATCCTTGGCTGTAATGGTGCTATTACGATAAATTTTAGGGTTATAAACTTACCACCAAACATGCAGGTAAGCCAGTGACTGTCAGATGCTTTCATCGCAAGATAACTCACTCTGTTATAAGCAGATTCTGGTGTTTAAGGCGTTACGGATTAAGCTGGTAAAAGAAGAAAGTGCCGGCAAGCAATGCGGTGATAAATAGAGCGGCGCAGTACGCTGTGAGAGGGAAATGTGATTCGGTTGGTTTTACTCTTTGTTTTGATGCTATTGGTTTGTTCAGTCGTGCAGGCGCAAACCCAAGAAACGCCAGAAGATGCTGTATTACTGAATGCAGATGAAAGCCTGTGGCTGGAGCTGGAAAACAGCATTGTTGAAAATGGCGACAATATTCCTGCGGGCCTTGCGTCAGCAAAGGCGGCGAATCACTTTAGTCTGATACCGGTAAAAGATTCGGCCTTGGTTTCCCGTTTGCTGGCTAAGGCAAAACAAGATAAAGGCTTTGTGATTGACGAGTTCGATTTGCCTGCGGGTAAGCTGGTGAATGTTATTTACGATGGGTCCCTTTGGCAGCGGCTGGGTGTGGGTTTGTTGCAGCAGCAAGGCCAGTGGTACTGGTTTTATCGGGCGGGTGTTTCGAGCAAAAGTTTTACGCCCATGTTTGATGTTGCGGTGATTGAAGATAATCAGGTAGAGGCGGTGCTTTGTACATCTGACTGTAACTGGTGGGGGCGTAACGCCTGGGTGCGGTTAGATATGGCAAGGTTACAGGTTGAGGTGATTGAAGAATCTCAACTGTCGTATCCCGACTGGCTGGAGCCATAATGGCTATCAAGTTACATCACGGGCTGGTGGCGTGTTCGCTGCAAGGTAAAACATTATGTTGTTAATCTATTGGCTGTTGTCCTGGTTTGGCAACGAAAAGGCATACGCCAGTTCGCAGTCGTCGGTTCGCCAGCGAACTTACTGCAAACAGCTGGAACAAGAGCTTACACGTCAGCAACAGCAAGCCAAAAAGATGCAGGAAAATGCGTGGCACTGGGGCGATAACGGCGATGTGGTCGAGCGCGCGATTAACCAGTTGCAAAGCATTGTGGCGTGGCCTGAAACGGAAAACCCAGCGCAATACTTTGCGCGGGTATTAGCGGCGTTGGATGCACTGAAACAAAGGTGGCGCGAATCGGCGTTTGATGAAGCCGGTTATGGGGTGGCGACTGTGATCCAGTTCGAGCGACTGGTGCAAAGCAAGCAACCGTTAGTGACAGGAAAGGGTGCGTAATTCTCTGAGCCAACCAAAGTCGGAGCGTTACGGCGTTACTCTGCTTGTATTGCGGTAATCGAGGTGATCATCAGCGGCGTGCAACTGCCTTGCACAATGCGTTTGCCGCTGATCAGCACGTTATCACCAATGTGCGGTGGCTGGTTGAAGTGCTGCAGATGTATGGTCGGAAACGCACCTGCCTCAAAGCTTACGTTATTGCCGTTTATGTCTGTTATCTGATGCTGTTCGCTAAAGGTTTGATAGTGACAGGGGCCGCCTTCTTTGGCGCAGCCTTGCAAACCAGCTAACAGGGTAAGCATTGCCGTAATCGCGACATGGTTTGGCATTATTGCCTCGCAGGACAGGTGAGGTGTTCCTGCATATTCACCAGCAAGGTTGCCACATAATCGGCTAACGGGCTGGGGGCTAAGGTATTGGCCCAGTCGCAAAATTCACGCGGGTAGTGTTGCTGATAGAGGTAGTTTTCCAGCATCGCCAGCACCTGATAACCCATCTCTGGCTCGGTGGTATCGGCCATTTCATCCTCGCTTGGCTGCGGGGTATCCAGCGTAATCAGCGGCAGCAGGTGTAAGCTTTTGCTATCACCCTGTTCGAGTAAGGTTTGGATCACGTTAAGGGCCTGTTGTTCGCGGCCATCCCGCGCCATCGCAAATGCCAACAGGCGTTGATCTTCACGATCGGGCGAGGCCAGTAAAATGCGATCCAGATGCTGATACAGTTTTGACCATTCTTCGCCCACATGGGGCGCGGGAGCAGCGGCCATCAGCCGTGCAGTAATGTAGGGATGTTTAGCAAAGGCACGGTGCAAAAAGCTGATGTCCTGCGGCTTTTGCGGGTGGATCCATTCGCCCATAAACGAATAGGTGCCTTGCTGGATCAAGCGATAGGCTTCGAGCAGCCAGGCCTGATCGTCGGCGGAGAACAGGCCCTTTGGCAAGCTGATGGGCGGTCTGCGCTGGTTAAAATCAAACAGCTTTTCATCATCACAGCGATAGACCTGATCTTCCCAAAGCATGGGCGGCGGGGTAAACATAATGAATAAGCCCGCATGCTGGGGCAGGTGTTGCTCACAGCTGTCGCTGAGTAATTCGGTTAACTGCTGGCGCTGAGTGATATTCGCCAGTGGATGGCTTGGGGCTTGCTCAGCGTAAAGCGTGAATGCAACAACGCTTTGCAGCAATACCAGTGCACATAGAGCTTTAGTTTGAAGTCGTTGTTTATAATGCAAAAACAATGGCCGCACAGGATCGCACCTTAGGTTATGTAACCCGGTTAACTTAATCAGATTTGCTGCGTTGTTCCAGCATTTTAACGGTGTTATCGCGCCTGTATCGCGCTGTTGGCAAACAATCCTAGGGATTAGGTATAAACCTATTTGGCTCAGCCCTAAGCTGAGCCAAAGGTTGACGCAACCCTGCTTGCCTGATTACACATGTGCCCTTTTACTGGCCTGTGTACTTTTGTTGTAGCAGCTCAATATTGGCGTATCTGTCGTCCTGCCAGCCGCTGCAAACATCCAGCCACTCATCAATGAAATCGATCTGGCCTTGTTTTTGTCGCTTATATTCGCGAAAGTCGGCTTGCAGCTCCTCTACGCCTTTGTTGTAGTGTCTGACACTACTTTCATCGTTGATGATCACAAACAAGCGTTCGTCTGAGAGTTCGTCGTCCCGGCGTCTTAAACCCGACAGGGTTTTGAGCAATGTGTCTTTCTTCTCGACGATGCGGTCGTAGCCTTCTTCGCATGCGTCACCACCTTCTTCGTTCTCTACAATAATGCCGCGATGTTGGGGCTGACTTTGTGGTGTTGCTTTGGCTATCTGCACTGGTTCGGGCGCAGGTCTATCCGCTGTTGGTTTAGGCTTGGCCACGGAGGCTGGAGTGACTGCTTTCGGTTGAGGCGTTGGCGCAGGTGTGGCAACCGTCTTCGCTGCTTGTGGCGCTTGTGGATCGTTGGCTGGCTTGACGACTACCGAGCCAATGCCGCCCACGGCCATCAGTATCATGCCAAACACGGCCTTACGGCCTGTACCTTCGGCCAGGTCTATGAAATTTTTGATGAAGTAAATGAAGACCACCGGCGGGAAAACCAAACTGCCCAGGCCCCAGGCGGCGACATTACGGCCTTTCTTTTGGGCATCATTCAGTACCAGTGCAAACAGCAGAATGAAACCAATCAGGGGCATAAAAATGAATGCAACATGCCAGTCGATCATGTGTCTGTTCTCTTATTGTTGTGCTAAATCATGTTTTACAGAAACGCGGTGTAGCCGGCTATCAGCATGGGGGCCATCAATCACTGGGTGATTTTTCATCGTGCTAAAACCCGACAAACTGCAACGGCAGACACATGCGGCATAACATCTCATTTGGCGCAGCCAATTTTACATAGTTTGCACTGCTAAGTATCGTTTTAATGCGCAAGAGCGCGGCCAAAAACAGCCTCTTGAGCATGAAAATTCCCGTCGTGAGGACAAGCCTCAGTTACCCGTATCACGTGTGTTTTAGGTCTTCTAACGTCCGGTTTGCCTGGATTATGATGGATTGCCTGCGAGACCAGGAAAAACCGAACTAGGCAAAGGTTACCCCTTAGTTGAGCGGTAACGGCTGCTCGATGTTTTGGTCTTTCTTCACTACTGGGATGATCTCTGATTCATCCAGTTTAATCACATAGGCGTTGCCACCAATGCCATTAAACTCTTCATCGGTAAAGACGATGGTATTGCTGTCGTAAAAGGTTACGGCCTCTTTTTGGGTAACTATGCCTAAATCTATTCTGGAAACGTCGCCAGAAAAGAAATTGTCGCCTTCAAAGTGATTGAACAGCCATAAGCTGGTGGAGTCGAGCAACACCAGCATTTTACGATCCGGACTGAGAGCCGCAGATGTTACCCAACACAGCTTTTCCAGTGTGGTGCAGGTTTGAAACGAGCCGATATGTTCGGCATCAAAGTTGGCCGCGTAGTCACCAATGCGGTAAAGATTGGTGATGCCATCAAACGGCGAGGTGCGGTTTTTGGTGAACAGATACAGGTTGTGATCAAACTCGACAAAGGCTTCTAAATCAAAATTTCGCTGCGACGGTAAAACGGGCGAGCCATCCAGTTCGGGGTAGGTAAATTTGATAATTTCCGCTTCGACTGCATCGGTTTTAATGTCGATTGGGTTTTCAATTTTGTAGATCGTCAGCCACCTGCGTTTTTGATCGTTGTTGCCAAAATCACCGAGAAAAAAGTGACCGAAGGCGTCCTGGGTGATGTCTTCCCAATCCACATTTTTCGCATTGGTGATTTCGACCTTTCGGGCAACCGAGCCATCTTTTTCCAGCTGATACAAAAAGGGGCCATCGCCACTGTCATTAATGGCCCACAGGCGCCTTTTCTTGTCGAATTCGATACCCGATATTTCACTTAACTGAGGATCGAAGCTCACCCTTTTTTTACTGTAGAGGTGGTAAACAGCTTTAGTGGTAATCGTGCCTGCGACCAGGATGGCCAGGCCTAAACATGCATATATAATTTTCTTGATCATGACTAGCAGCACAAATGTTCGAATGCGGAATCGCCACGAATATACTAGACGTTATTATGCGATAGAAATCCTATCTCAAAACTTACTATTATTTAGCCTATTCTGTTGTCTTATCTGGCTGATAAGCTGAGATTTTGCGCGGTGTAGGTGTAATTCCTGAGTGAAATGGACACTCCCTGGTTTGTTTTGGGGGGCACATGGTGTTCGATCTTTTGATGTTTGTGCATATTGGGTGTTTTGTAAGGGGCGCTACAGCGTAAATTTCGTGAGAAATGAGAAATAAAGGGAGGAGTAATCAGTAGCGCAGGAATACATTCAAGCGCTACCGAGAAGTTTGGCCTATATGCCTTCGTCTTCAATCGTCCAGCTAAAGTGGGTGATGATGGATTGTCGGGCGGCTCTGCCATTGGAAGAGTAGTGGCTATCGCCTGCATCGAAAATCACATCTGGCTGCAGGACCAATCCGCTCCAGGTATTGAGGATGGCATCATAGGTATCAGTGGGGATAGTAACGCCATTAAACATATTCTCCATATCGGTCACGTTAGAGACATCCCAATTGCTGATATTGCCGTTAAAGTGTGTGGCCTGACTAAACATGTCTCTCATGTTGGTTACCTGTGATACATCCCAACTGCTGAGATCGCCACTAAATTCCTTTGCATTACTGAACATGTCTTGCGTATTGGTCACATTGGATACGTCCCACTGGCTGATATCTGAGTTGAAAATACGTGCATTGGCAAACATGAGTCTCATGCTGGTGACATTTGCGACATTCCAGCGACTAAGATCGGCGTTAAATGATGATGCGCCACCAAACATCATTTCCATCATCGTGACGTTTGAAACATCCCATTCGCTCAAATCGCTTTCAAATTGACTTGTCGATGAAAACATCGCGTTCATTTCGGTCACGTTAGAGACATCCCACTGGCTGAGATCGCTGGTAAACTCAATTGCGGATGAAAACAGGCCAGACATCAGCGTGACGTTAGACACATCCCAGTTGCTCAGATCACTATTAAATGAAAAAGCCTCCGTAAACATGGCTGACATATCGGTAACATTACTGACATCCCACAGGCTCAAATCACTGGTGAAATCGTAGGTTTTGCAAAAGGCCCAGCTCATATCGGTAACATTGGATACGTCCCAGTGGCTGAGATCGCCGGTAAAGAATTGAGCGTTATCAAAGACATGACTAATACTTTTTACCGAGGTTAAGTCGGGCACATCGGTGGCATTGATTGTCAGGTTGTACACGCCGGCAAAGGCGTATTCCATTGACTGCCATTGCACATCACCCCATTGTTCCACGGTTTGTAGCTTGCCATAGTCTGAGCCAGGTACATAAACTCCTTCGGCGTTTGGTACCAGTCCAGTCACAAAGTAAAGCTGCGCAAAGGTACCGGATATGGAAACGCTATAAACGCCAGTACTGGCATAGGTATGGGTAATGTCGCCATTTACATGGGTATCGCTGCTGCCATCGCCCCATTCAATGCTGTAATCATAGTCGCCCTCTGCGGTACCAATGCGAACTTGATTGGTATCGCTGGCACCATAACCATTGGTCTTCCAGGTAGTAATAAACGGCTTAAAGGCGTCTACCAAGATGGTGCGGCTGACACTGGCGCTGTTACCTGCTGCATCGGTAGCTTGATAGGTGAGTGTGTATTCACCGCGGATTGAAGTGTCTATCTGGCCGCTGATAATGACGCTGATATTGCCATCGGTGTCATCCACCGCAGTTGCACCGGGTTCAATGTATCGATTTCCCTGAGCAACGCGAATATGGCTATCGCCATTTAAACTGATCACCGGGGCGGTAAAATCCGCAGGACTATCAGAGCCTGACCCACATGCGGTTAAACCAAGTAATGTGACGGTGAATATAAACGCGCGGGAAGGATGAAACATCAACAAATTCCTTTTTTTAGTCAGCGGGGCCGAAGCGTTAGCGTTTCGCCGAGAGCCTGGCCCCTTTAGTGTGTTTTTTAACGTTTAATCTACGTAGCTAATGGTCCAGAGCTGGCCGCTGCCGCCCCAGTAGGTCCATTGCACGATATCGGCTCCATCGTCGGTACTCATGTTGTAAACGTCGAGGGCCAGGCCACTCCAGTAACTTTTGATGGCATAGCTGCCGCTACCTGCATATTGGAGTAACCAGCGCTGGCCTGCACCGCCCCAGAATGCCCATTGTCTGATTTCGCCACCATCGCTCGTGCTCCAGTTATACACATCGATAGATTTACCGCTGTTGGCGTTGGTCATGGCGTAATAGCCACCGCCGATATGCACAATATCCCACTGCTGATTGGTGCCGCCCCAGTAAGTCCACTGAATAATATTGTCACCATCTGCGGTGCCAGCATCGGCAACTTCGAGCGCTTTGCCGCTTAACACTGAAGTGATCACTACGCGGCCGTCGCTCAGGCGGGTATCTGTGCCTAAGCTGAAATCGCGTGTAAAGTAGGGCCAGCCGTCGGAGCCAAATTCAATGTCTAATACATCCAGTCGCGCAGGCCAGCCAGTGGAGGTAGTGCCATCGTAGTAGTGAATGGTGGCCAGATCCTGATCGCCATAGCGCAAATAGCCGAAGTGGCCCGGGCCAATATAATCACCATCGGTGGCCAGCACTGTTGTGCCGCCGTAGTTCCACATATCAACGCCGTTTTTATCTAAAAATGGCCCGGTGGGAGAGGTCGAGCGACCCATGACAATGTAGTAGGTGCTGTCGCTGCCCAGACAACAATCGGCCAAATTGGCGTACATGTAATAGTAGCCATCTAAGTATTGCACCTGCGCGGCTTCAAATTCGTGCCAGTCGCCGCCATTACCGACTGCTTCGTAACGGGTGCTATTTAACAGTAAGCCAGTATCCGGGTTAATCTGGCGAATGTAGATTCCTGCGTAGTGTGAGCCATATACCATCCACACATTGCCAGCAGTATCGCGATACAAACCTGCATCAATGGTGTTTACGGCAAAACCGGCAGAGGAATAATCCTCATCCACAGTGGATACCACCATACCCAAATCTTCCCAGTCGGGGTTGTTGAGGGAATCTGTCACCATTACACCAATGGCAGAATGCATGCCGTCACTGTCTGAGAACGCCGAGTAATACAGATAATATTTACCCTCCATTTCAATTACATCGGGTGCCCAGAAATTACCGTCAAAGCCCGGTACTTTTTCGTCTATCCAGCTGGGGTACGTACCGGCAGCGATAGGTGAGGTGCCACGGGTCCAGTTCACCATATCGGTAGAGTAAAGGGCGTTAATGGGCAAGGTAGCGTTGCCGCCACCTGTGCCGAAGGTCCAGTACACGCCATCTTCACGCATGATGGTTGAGGGGTCGTGAATATCTGTGGTGCCAGAGAGGGTAACGGCAGCGTTGGCCGCACCGGCAGTGAGGATGCTGAGTATACAGAGCAGATGCTTGAGTTTGTGCAGCATGGAGTATGTCCTTTTGGTTTGAGTGTTAATGTTGTGAGAGCCAATAAAGCTGTTCCCACAGAGCAGTTCACTCAAGCAGCTGACATTGACTCGCTTTGTTAATGCCTGGCTATTGTAGTTTCATAATACAAAAATACTAATATGTTTTTACATTTTTTTTACCATTTATTCGCAAATGCGTAATAGCAAGATTTCTGCTGATGGATCTGTCATTGAAGTAGGGCGCAGCGAAATATGGCTTTGTGTATGAGCGAAGTTTTCACTTTATCTTGAAAAATAGATATCTCTAAAACCTCTTGGTTAGTATCTAATTTATTGGTTTTATTAAGGTTAATTTAATAAATATCCCTGTGCACAGGTGTGTGCCAGACTGCAACATTTCCGTCATGGTTCGAGATTAGATTTCCCCTCATTGCAGCGTTACCCCAAGCGATCTCATTCATTTTGGGGGTAATGCGATGTATTCATTCAGAGAGTGGAGTATCTCAATTATGTTCAAGCAGAAATCCAGACTGGCGTTGACCCTGGCGTTGGCATTTTCCAGTCATGCGTTTGCAACAATCGACGAGGCCCTGGCGGTACAGGCAAGCCATGATGTTGGCGCAAGTTATGCGCGAGTATTGCCTCTGGAAGGCGGCTCTAACTTTCGTGATTTAGGCGGTTATTTTACCGCGGATGGTCAGCAGGTGAAAAAAGGACTGTTATTCCGCTCGGCTGCAATGTCGAGCCTGACCCCAAAAGATCAGGCCTATTTAGCCGGGTTCGATTTTGCCACTGTGGTCGATTTGCGTACCAACGAAGAGCGGGACTTGTTTCCTGACTCCTGGGTACAGGGCACCGATATTCAGTATTACGCCTACGATTATTCGTTTAAAAGCATGATGGGTGACATGTCTAAGTTAGCCAGTTACAACTTAGAGGAGTCCTACGCGGGCCTGGCGTATTCGATAAAACCTCAGCTTAAAGCCTACTTTGAGTTTGCACTGCAGGGCAAAGCACCCATGGTGGTGCACTGCTCGGCAGGGTCGGATCGCACCGGCATAACATCGGCGTTGATGCTGGACGTGTTAGGTGTGCCCCGGGCCCAGATTTATCAGGATTATGTGCTGACAACCGAATATCGTAACCCGAAAAATGAACTGGGAAATGTAGATTTACAGGCTGAATCCGCTAACAATGATTTCGCCAAAATCATGCTGCATTTTACTAAAGGCCAGCAGTCTGATGTGGTGAAGCCATTGTTCACGGAAAGTGGTTATCCTTTGCTGGCGTTGGTGTTTCAGCGCATAGAAAAAGACTACGGTTCGGTACAGCACTTTCTGCAACAGGAAGTGGGTCTGACACCGGAAGCCATCACCAAACTTAAATCGTTGTATTTACAGCAAGGTTAAGTCGAGCCGAAAGTGGTCGCTGCAAGTTGCAGCGGCCTGCCCTTGGGCTTGGTTTAATGCAATCAGATTAAACTCTCACACCTCTTAGGAGTACCTAGCTCTCCTATTTCGAGTCGACAATCCGCCATCTTTAGGCTTTGCTCTATGTAACTACGTTGCAACGATGGATTGTTATGAATTTCTGTTTTGATCACTTTGAACTGGATACGGCGAATTTTCAGTTACTCAGCCATGGTGAACCTCAGGCCATTGAGCCGCAGGTGTTTAACTTACTCGCTTATCTGCTTCAGCACCGCGATCGCATTATCAGCAAAACCGAGTTAATGGATACCCTGTGGGCGGGAAAAGTGATCAGCGACTCGACTCTCAGCAGCTGTATTAAAGCCGCACGTAAGGCTCTGGGAGACGGCGGCAAAACTCAAAAGTACATCGCCACCATTAACCGGCGCGGTGTGCGCTTTGTGTCGTCGGCCAGTGAGCTTGCTCCGGTTACTGATGTAACGGTTGGCACAGATGCCAAGGGTGAGGCTGTGCAGGTAGATGAAATGCTGCGCCAGAGTGTGCTGGCGGGCAGCGAAGAAAGCGGTAATGCCTGTCTGTTTCCTATCCGCAATCTTGCCCCGGACAAACGTATTGTGATTGCCGTACTGCCGTTTCAAACCTCGGGGGCTGATCTGATGGCGTTTTTCGGCGAAACCCTGTACGAAGAGATCAACATGCACCTGGCCCGCACGCCGGGCTTTTTGGTCACCTCACGCAATACTGGTGCTTACTACCGCACTCAACAGGCCAGCCTGACAACCATTGCCCAGGAGTTGGGGGCACAGTATGTGGTCGATGGTTCGGTACGTAGCCTGGGAAATCAGGCGATTTTGTCGGTACAACTGGTGGAAACCCAGAACGAGCGGGTGCTGTGGGGAATTCGCAAAAACATGCCGGTGCAAAGCCTGACGGAACAACTGGAAGAGATCACCTTAAACATTACCAGCGCCATTGAACCGGAAATTAATCGGGTAGAATTTGCCTCGCTGCGTAAGCGCCGCCAGGTGGATTTGGCCGCCTGGGAGTTATATCGTCAGGGCCATGCGGTACTTGGGTTAAAAGGCTGGAGCGAAGAGAGTTTTCAGGAATGTGCCGAGCTGTTGCGTCAGGCCATCAGTAAAGATCCTGAACTGGCCTTTGCCCATGCTTATCTGGCACTTACGCTGGCCATTGGCCATTTAGTCGGGCTGGTCAACCATGATGGCTGGCATGAAGAAGCCCTTGCCGCAGGCGAAAGAGCGATTGCACTGGATAGTCAGGACCCGGACGTGCTTGGCTATGTGGGCTGTGCCTTTAGCGATATGGGCGACTATTTTCGCGGTATCAAGCTACTGGAGCGATGTATCGAACTTGATCCCAGCAATGCTCAGGGCTGGGCTGCACTTGGCGCGGCACAGTTACAGGTGGGACAGGAGCAGGGCTTTGCCAATATGTATCATGGCATTCGCATCAGTCCGCGGGATAACCGTATTGGTGCCTGGGGAGCCTTGCTGGCCAGAGGATTGCTGAGTTATGGCCGGGTGGATGAGGCCATTGAGGTGGCGCAAAATGCCTGTGCCTTTGACGATAAAATCTTTTTGCCGCGGGTGGTGCTGGGGGTAGCTTTGGCCCAGGCAGATCAGCCGAAAGCGGCGGCTACCGCCATTGAAGATGCCAGGCGGATACGGCCTAAACTGAGCATCGATGATATAAAACGCTTTGTGCGCCCGGATGAAATGCTCAAAATGCAGCAATATGCCTTGTTAGCGTAGTTAGTTAAACAACGCGTAACCTTATAAATTTAATGGAAAAAGCAGGGCGTCGCGGGCGCCTGTTTGGGTTAAATCCCTATCTCCACAAAATCCCCACAAAACCTGCAAGGTATCTTCAAGCGACGAATTTGGTCGGGTCCTATCATTGCTCCTGTCGAAACAATCCAGTTTCACACCCATTCAAACTTCAGGAGAAGAACCATGTTATCCGTTGCACAACCACAATCGACCAATGAAATTAACTACTCAGCAGTAAAAGAGAAACAACGCACTACCTGGGGCTCAGGCGACTATGGTCGCATTGGTGTTACCCTGCAAATTACCGGCGAACAGCTTTGCGAATCGATGGATCTGGCATCCGGTGAAAGCGTGCTGGATATCGCCAGCGGTAACGGCAATGTCACCCTGGCCGCGGCCCGTCGCTTTTGCGATGTGACGTCTACCGACTATGTCGAAGCCTGGCTGGAACAGTCAAAAAAACGTGCCGAGGCTGAAGGGCTGCAGATTGCCTACCAGTTTGCCGATGCCGAAGCCTTGCCCTTTAGTGATAACAGCTACGACAATGTAGTCTCAACCTTTGGCGTGATGTTTACGCCAAACCAGCGTCAAAGCGCCGCTGAGCTGATCCGTGTGTGTAAACCGAACGGCAAAATTGGTCTGGTGAACTGGACGCCGGAGGGCTTTATTGGCCAGCTGTTCAAACTGATCGGCGGTTATATCACACCCCCTGCCGGGGTGAAGTCTCCCGCCCTGTGGGGAACCCGCGAATTTATTAACGAGCAGTTTGCTCCTCATGCTGCTGAAATTACCTATCGCACCCGCGAGTTCAATTTCCGCTATCGCTCGGCCCAGCACTGGATTGATTTGTTCCGGACGTTTTATGGCCCGGTGCATAAGGCCTTTGCCGCCCTTGATGAAAGTAAAGGTGCTGAACTGGAACAGGACATTCATCAACTGATTGCCCGGTTTAACCGCTCAGTGGGTAATGGCATTGTGGTGCCATCTGAGTATCTGGAAATTGTGGTGCAAAAGCGCTAGCCGCTGCACCTGCGAAAGAGGATAAGCCCATGAAAAGCATCAATGAACTTAGCCCGAATGCCAGCGTAGCCGATGAGGCTATCGACCTGAGCAAGCGTATAGCGGTACTTGCATACGGCCTGATGGGGTACGCGGCGGGGTGTTTTGGACTGTTCTGGCTGATTCTGGGGGCAGGCGCATTTGCGCCTGTTGGCCTCAGCCAGTGGCAGTCAGATTCAGTATGGTTAGCACTGCTGGTGGATATTGGTCTGATCGGGCTGTTTGGCCTGCAACATTCAATTATGGCCAGAGCCTGGTTTAAAAACTGGTTAATTCAGTTCATCCCACAAGCGGCAGAACGTGCTACTTATATGCTGATGTCGGGTGTGGTGACTGCCATCGCCATGTACTTTTGGCAAACTCTGCCCGGAGTGATCTGGCAGGTACAAAATCAGGTCGCCATGTGTAGCATTTACAGCCTGTATTTACTTGGTATTTGCTACCTGCTGCTGGCGACTTTTGTCACTAACCATTTCGAGTTGATGGGATTGCGTCAGGTCTATCTGTACTTTATTCAGCGCCCATACACGCAACTGGCGTTTACTAATAAATTTATGTACCGCTACAGCCGCCACCCTATGATGTTAGGCATGCTGATACTGCTGTGGTCGGTGCCAACTATGTCGGTTACCCGCTTAGTGTTAGCGGCGTTGTTCACCCTGTATATCGCCATCGGCCTGTATCTGGAAGAGCGGGATTTAGTTAAACAGTTTGGAGAGACTTACCGTCACTACAAACAGAAAATCGCCACTTTTTTACCCGGCATTTACTAAGGATTTCTATGACCCTGTCTGCGATGTGCTGTATGCAGATAAACAAAGCGAACCCATGGGTTCGCTTTGTTTATCCTAACGTTACACTGTTAGTGTTTCTTTTCACTTGGTGCGGGCTGGCCATATTTAGGTGAATAGGGGCCATAGAGCAGGCCGTTATAGCCTTCGGATGAGAGCAGGCGATTTGAGGTAATGGCCGCTATCTCAAAGCCTTTATCATTGATGGTTTCGAAAATCTGGTTTACTGCGGCTTCTACTAACATTCCAATCAAACCACCACTATTACTATTGCGGGTTTCTGCTGAGGAAGCACGGGCTTTCCCTTGCCACAAAACTGCGCCGCTTCTTAAATCAACCAAAGCCGCAGAGACAGTGACAACGGTATCGCTTGAGATCACGACATAGGTAGTGCCGTATTCTTCAATGGTGGTGTAAAGCGCGGCGTCTGCACCAAAGATCTCATGCAGTTTTGCGATGGGGACTGACTGCACATCCTCCGCCACCGTCATACCATTGCTTTTAAAGGTTTGGTCCACCACGGCAACAGGGAAGACGTAGTAACCGGACTCGGCAATTGGAGCGCTTATTTGGGCCATTACGCTATAAGGCGCAACGACTTCTGGCGTGTGATTGATTGGCGGTAATACGATGATCGAATGAGGATCTGCTTGCCTGAATGAGCTGTAATCGTAGCCGTCAGGTGCGGACACACAGCCACTGAGCATGCCAATGAAGGTGAGCAAAAGTCCGCAGGTAATCTTATGCATATCAGGCGTCCTTGACCGATTTCAGCAGAAAATCGATATATTGTTTTGATTCGGGAAACAGGCGTTGTTCCTGCTCAAAGTGCTGGGTGCCAAGCCCGGGGTTACCAGCTTCGAAATACAGCATGCCTAAATGGGCGTGAATGCCTGGCGCAACCGCCTTATTCTTCGCGGCAGCCGTTTGGATGATGCTTTCCAGCAATGAAATTTGCTCATCAATACTGACTTCATCTGCTTTAAAATAGCTGTATACGGCGCTGTTATACTGGCCGTAGTAGTACAAGGATTTTGGCGTGCTACAGCCGTTTAGAAAGGCAGTAGCCAATAAGGCTACCGCAAGAAATGGGATACGGCTTGTCATGCTTAGATTTTCCAGGCACCCGATTCTAAGCCAGTAACCAGCTTATTCACGACTTCGCGAATGGCCAAATCCAGTACTTTGCCATTTAAGGTGGCGTCGTAACTTGCGGTGCTGCCAAAGCCAATCACTTCGCGTTCTGATAAGCTGTATTCGCCAGCACCTTGTACAGAGTAAACCACTTCAGAAGTGGTTACATCCACCACATTGAGGGTAACTTTGGCGTAGGCGATTTGGGATTTACCTTTGCCTAAAATCCCGAATAGCTGTCGGTCGCCTTCGGTTTTGCGGCCAAACTCGGTCACGTCACCTGTAAGTACAAATTTCGCCCCTGTGATCGATTGCTGCGTGCCCGTGCGTTCTGCTTCTGTGGCCAGCATTTGCATGTTATCGCGGTCGAGTACCACAAAGCGGTTAGTTTGCTGCAAGTGGCTCATTAAGGTGGTTTTGGCCTGGCTACCCAGTCTGTCCTGACCATTGGAGAAAATACCGTTCTGGAAACTGGAACGATTGACGAACTGCCCCACCACTAGCTTACTTTTCTCGCCTGTGTAGCTTGTGTTGTAGCTGGCGACGGTAGGGGTTTCGACGACTTTTGATGAAGTGGTGGCGCAGCCACTTATGATGCTAGTGGCAATCAGCGTAAATAGCGCTGACTTAACGAATGAAGAAGTATGATTAAACACAGTTTTTCCTTATTGGAGACATCAATGACAAACTAAACATAACGAAGTTATGAAGTGATGAGATGGACTTCAATCAGAGAAAGTATAACTGGCAGGATAGAATTCCATTTCTGAGTGTTTTTATACCCTCAGTGATAATGGCAATCAAGCGGGTTAATTTTGAAACATGTTACTGAGTGTAAACCTGCCGGCAAGGTTGTTTCCTTGCCGGGCAGCAAGGATTTAATTACCAGCGGAGGCCCAGCTGTAAACCCAGGCCATCAATGCCCGGATTAGGCGCTTTGACGCCGCCGTTTGAGGTGTGCTGATAACCCACCCCGACATACAAGGGGGAATTGCTGAACATGTACTGATAATTCAGGCTTGATGTAAAGTGCCAGTAAGTCCCAACGTAGTGACCGAAATAGAAGGTACCGTCCAGATAGGTTGGCGCAAACTCGAACTGTAAACGCGTGTTTTCGGTTTGCAGAAATCGCCAGTAAGCTCCCACCGAGTAGTAATGTACATCCGGCAGATTTCTGCGGCTGTAATAGCGGTCTAAGCCGTTGAATTCGCCATACGTAACAGCAATGCCGTCAATCCATTCAACACTTGGTGTGTCCACGTGCCAGGAGGCGGACAAAATACGCTCGTTATTGTTGGCATAAACGCTGGAGCCTCCAAATAGCACTACTTCATCGGCAGTAACGTTGCCTGCAAACAGCGCAAACATCAGGGCCAATGGGCGAGTGGGAGTCGTAATAAATCGGGTAAATAAAGAAGAGAGCAGGCGCTTTCGCGGGAGTCCTTGTTGCATAGTCATTCCTAAAGAATTGGCAGGAGGCCAATTGTGTGTTGCATGTTGTGTGTCAGTGTTACGTAAATATTACCATTGAATGACAAGAACCCGAACGATTTGCGATCGGCAGATATATCGAAAGCAACGCGCAAGAGTGGCAGAAGAATACTTAGGCAAGGGAGTTTCCCCTTATCGACAAACGCGCTAGGGGGAAAGACATAGAAAGCATCAGGATGCCTTGATTACATCCACAAACATTAACGCAGAGCCTGTCATAAATAGCCAGACGCCAGCGCTTGAATAAGTGACGAAGACAGGTAAAAACAGCATGCTGCCAAAGAAGAAGGCGATGCTTGAGGTTATACCCAGCCAGTTACGTTTTGCTTTGGTACTCCTGTGTGTTTCCATGTCGCGTTACCCAATGTCAGGTTGGAACCGAAGGCTAACTGAAATACGGTTCCAGCTGTTGATGGCCAGAATAACGGTCGTCAGTTCAATCAGGCCAGTTTGTCCAAATTCTTTCACCGCACTTTCGAACAATTCATCGCTTACCTGATCACTGCTGATGAGCGTCAGGGCCTCTGTCCAGGCTAAGGCAATACGTTCACGCGGGGTAAAGCAACTTACTTCGCGCCATGCCGGCAGAACGTCTAATCTGGCCTGTAATTCGCCATCTACTCTGGCTTCACCTGCGTGCATATGCTGGCAAAAACCACAGTGATTGATCTGAGAGGCTCGCAGCTTAATCAGATGGAGTAACGTTGCAGATAAATCAGCACTGGCATCCGGTTCGCCCAGGCCCATTAAGTGATTAACTAAACGGGGAGATGCCTGATATAGGGCAGATTGGGTAATACGTTCTTGCATAAGTAAGTCCTCGGGTTAGTTGACGGGACTGACTTTACGCCTGAGGGTTTATTTACGATTGGAAAATTGCGACAACTTGCGCGAGCGGTACTGAGCCGGGGTTTCAAAGGTACGCTCGTGAAAGGCATTGGTAAAATGGGCCTGATCATAATAACCGCAATTCAAAGCAATGTCGGCCAGTGACGCTGAACTGTGGATCAACTGATGGCGGGCCTGTTTAATTTGCGCATAGGCAAGTATCTGGTTTGGCGAGACTGCAAATTTCTGACGCAAATGACGTTCCAGGGTACGACGGGACAGGCCCTTATCGGCAGCCAAATCCAGTGGTGAAGCCAAATTGGCATTCACTTCCGCCATCAGCATAAACAAGCGCTGATCCGGTGTTTGCGCGGATGGACGCAGCGACAGCAACCATTGCTGAATCAGAGCAACCTGTTGAAACGTTGGCTTATTGGGCAAAGCATCCAGTAAGCGCTGATAGCCACTAAGCCAGAACGGTTTGAGTTCTAAAATATTAGTATCGGTATCCTGCAATTCACTCACCGCCAGTTTTAGCAGGCTCCAGGCTGCACCCGGACGTAAGCGAATACTGATTAAATCCAGGGCCATGTCCCAGCGGTGACGACAGGTACGGGTATTATGAAAATAGGCTGCGGAAACCCCGGTAGTGCCGATAGCAAACGTCAGGCTGGCACCTGCATCGGGATACAGTTTTTCTTCTAAATAGGGCGCACTTAGGGTATTTCCCGTAGTCATCCACAGGCATTGCACCCAGGGTTCCAAACCCGAGGCAGGCGCAAGCATCGTCAGGTTTACCGACGGAAAGCTGGCTGCGGGGATTATGTCAAAAGCGGCCGGATTCACTGGAGTCTTCATTAGGTTGTTGGCTTTACCATGGTTAATGGTACGCCTTTAACCCGGTAGCGCAAGCTAGCCTTACTCTTCGTGCAGCAGTGTGTGGTTACCACTGGTATAAAATATACTCAGGCCCTGAGTTCCCGGGGATGCATTGGTTGGGGTTCAACCCGGTTGCGACCGCCTTGTTTAGCGGCATAGAGGTGATGATCTGCTTCCTCGAATAAGTGCTCAAAACTGGTGTTGTGTTCGTATTCTGCTACGCCAAAACTGGCGGTTATTTGTAGCAGCGCCTGTTCCATGGCAAAGGGAGAATGTTCGATAGTATTACGTAAACGTTCAGCAAACGCAATTGCCTGCAGACCCGTGGTTTCGGGCAGTAACAGGATCATTTCTTCTCCGCCCCAACGGGAAAGCACGTCACCTTCGCGGGCATTAGCTTTGAGTAACTGGGCAAAATGCACCAGGGCCTGATCGCCAATATGATGGCCGTAACTGTCGTTTAAACGTTTAAACAGGTCGATATCCAGCAGGATCAGGCTGATGGGCCGCTGCTTGCGATTGGCAATGCTTAAGTGACGATTAGCTGCCTCTAAAAATGAGCGACGATTGCGCAGGTCGGTTAGGGGATCAAAGGCCGACAGATACTCAGCACGGGTGCGTTGACCTTCTTTTACTCTTAACTGTTTCGCCAGCAATATGGCCAGTAACAAGGCTTCAATTAATAACCCAAACTCCGCCCCATGAAATCCGCGCAGGGTAAAGGGGATTTTGCCCCATACGGATAATGCGGTAATTAACATGCCTAGTGTGCTGGAGGTGACGGCAACGACCAGTAATTCTGAGTCGGCTACGCGTTTATAGTGTAATGCACTAAGTACCAGCATGACTACACAGGTAAAAGACAGGAACACAAAGGCAAACAGGGCTGCGTACACATGCTGTTGGGTAAGGGTGAGTAAAATCGAGGCTGCCAGTGCTACGCCTGAGTAAGCCAAGAGGGATTTGTAAGTAATTGGCATGCTGTGTTTTAAGCCTAAAAAGCTTTGGATAAATACTATGCCGCAACAGCCATGTAGTACCATTAAACACAAAGTGAAATAGTTTTGAGTCAAGGGATAATTGGGATAAATAAGCGCAAAAGCATAGCCGTTGTAGCTTAAGTTCAGCAGCATAAAGCTGCCGATATAGATGGAATAATATAAAAAGCGTGGCTGAGAAAAGGTTCTGAATAGCATCAGGTTATAGCTAATCAGTGCGAGTAAAATGCCATACAACACCCCATTGGCCAGTGTGAGTAAAATGCTTTGTTCGGTCGCCTGGGAAAAACTGGTTAATTGTATGGGAAGTACCATAGGATCATGGGATTGGGCGCGAATATACATTATGTTTTCTCCAGGATGCAGGGGAATGTCGTATATAAATCCCACGCCAGGCACAAAATTAGTGGATTTGGGTTGTTCATCGCCATCATGCCATTGGCTTAGCAGTTGTGGGCCTGCAAACTGATAAATATCTAACTTATCGACCCAGGTTAGGGCTGCGGTCAAGCGTTGGTGTAGGTGTTCGTTGGTGGGGTTTTCAATCAGCAGTTTCAACCAGGTTGGTCGACTGCCAATGCCAAAAGCAAGAAATGGACTGGATGCGAGACTGCTTTGCTCTGATGTAAAGGTTTGCTGAGCTTGCTCAACAGAAAGCGACTGTGCATCGACTTCCTGAAAATAATGAATTTGCTTGAGCATACTAGTTGCGTCGTTCGGTTCATCATATTGATGAATGATCAACACAAGTTGCTGCACACAAAACAGTGCTAGCAACGCGAATATCACTCTAGGTAAATTCATCGACGCGTCCGATAGTAGTAATGCCTTGGTCGTCGTTGTCCGACTCTGAAACGGAAGTTATCACGCAACCAATGGGAGCGAAAAAAACTTAACTAAGTGTGGTAAGTTGCTCCGTTATTTGAGGAAGTAACCTCAATTATGCATTTTTCGTTGGTATTTTAGGCAATAGTAAATCAGCGGATAATTTATCACGTTTAGCTGGGTTAACAAATGATGTTGAAAACTAATTTGTATATTTGGGCATCTGTTTTAAATGCAAAAAACCAGCCGTTAAGGCTGGTTTTTGATTCTTGTGTCTATGAATTATCGTAAGAGGCTGTAAAGCTTGTGCTTACAGGCTTAATACTACACCAAAATAGCCACCTAACTGAGATGCACCGTTACAGTCAGCTGTGTCTTCACAGGCGACTTCGTTGTAATCCAGCGAGTGATTATTCACGCCCACATCACTGGTAAAGGTGCTGCTAATGGCATTGTTGCCTATGTAGCCCAGGGTGCTGTAGAAGGTGAAGTGCTGATTGAACTCATAGTTCAGGCCCAGAGCATACAGATTGGATTGTTTGCCACTGTAAGACATGGTTATACGGTAAAACGCAGCGTTGGCAACCAGTTTATCGTTGATTTGGTAGTTCACGCCAACCCAGCCCATATCGGCGGCATCGTCAAAGGTATAGCTGAGCAGGTAGCCGGCATCGTCGGCTTTTATCTGTTCGAAACCTGCGCTGATCTTGGTATCGGCGAGCTGATAAGACGCTGCGACAATGGCTGTTTTGGCGTATAACCACTGGGTTTGGGTTCCCAGGCCATAGTATTCACCACCAGTATAACGACCGAATTCATCTGTGCTGGCTTGCCAGATGGCGCGTACGGCTAAACCGCCGTTTTGATAATGCAGCGATACTGCCTGAGCCTTAGCGCGTTCTGAATCTGATACTTCGCCACCGAATTTTTGCATCGCGGCAAATTCGAAACCGGCGTAATTGGCGGAGCGGTAGACCACAGAGTTTTCGGCAAAGGTATCATTGATGCCGTTTACCAGAGTATTGATACCGATTGACTGGAAGCGCATGGGATCCATATCAATGATGTCCTGGCTTAACATCAGGTGGGTACCAAAGGTTAGCTGGCCATACTGGTCGTGGGCAATCCCCACGTTGGCCTGACGGTTAAACAGGGTGTCTTCGACGTTGGTTTCGCCGTTCAGGGTGCCAAAACCGCTTTCAACGTTAGCGATACCAGTGAAATGGTCGTCCAGTTTCACACTCAGTTTGGCACCGAAATAAGACGTACCCCATTGGTTTGACGCCACCTCGGTAAGGCTGCCGGTTTCACCAGCATCATAGCCATGATTGATGTAGCTGATACCACCGACAACGCGGGCATAAGGCGAGAAGGTTACATCGTTAACCGTTAGTTCGGTCGCCACTGCGCTTGCTGAGATCGCCAGAGTTACTGATGCAGCGAGTAAAGTATGTAAGGTTTTCATATTGTTATCCTATGTAATTCGGTATCTGTTGTGCTTAGTTAATGGTGATCGACGTCGTTAACACATTGGTCGTATCAGCCAGGGCAGAAGTATCGGCAACGGTAAAGGTGTAGCTTCCGGAGGTGGTGATCCAGGCTTGGCTGTCCACATCCCAGGTACTGATGTATTTGCGCGGAATGCTTACAGTAACCTTGCTGGAATCGTGCGCATTGATGCTGACACGGGAGAATCCTGCTAAGCGTTTAGGTGGCTGTTCATTACCCGGCACATTGTCAGGCAGACTGACATAGACTTCGGCAATTTCGGTACCGTCAATGTCGCTGGTGTTGGCGATAGTGAAGCTAACGTCTACGTCGCCATCGCTGGTTTCTGAGGCGCTCACATCGCTATAGGTAAAGGTGGAGTAAGACAAGCCATGGCCGAAGGCAAACAGCGGCTCGATGTTGTTTTTGTCCATCCATTTGTAACCATTCCAGGCCAGTTTTTCGGTGTAGAAGACCTGACGCAGATAGTCGTAAGCACCATCGCCCAGATACAGATCCACATAGTATTTGATGTAGCTGGCGAGACTTTTGATGCTGACGGTCGCGCCCAAGAAGGTACCTAAGTTAGTGGGTAAAGAGGTCGCCACCAAATCCGACTCTGCTTTGGGGAAAGTTACCGGCAGTTTGGCTGATGGGTTAACATCGCCAGAGATAATGTCGGCAATGGCGTAAGCGCCGCGCACACCCGGATACCAGGCATTGATGATGCCATCGACTTTATCTACCCAGGGCATTAATACCGGCTGACCCGTTTCCAGCACCACCACAGAACGTTTCGCCTTGGCTGCTACCGTGGCGATCAGGGCGTCCTGATCATAGGTGTATACACCTGTGTCATTGTTGGCAGGCGATGACAGTTTCATGTCGGCGTTATCCGTACCTTCACTGAACCAGGCACCTGCAAAAATCAGCGTTAAGTCTGCATTTGCGGCCGCGTCGGCGGCAGCGTCGGCATCATCACCCTCGAAGTAGGTTACGGTCGCGTTGGGGTATTCTTCCTCAATGGCGGTTAACGGAGACACGCCTATGTAGGTTGGACATGAAGGGTAAGGTGAAATGGGCAACTGACCACATTCATCTACCTGGTTTTCAATCAGCGGCGCCGCGCCACCTGAACCACCACCGGATAGCACGCCCTTATCTGCATGGTTACCGACTACCACTATGCTGTTGATCTCGGCGGCTTTTGCAGGCAGAACTTTGCTGGTTTGTTCAGCGTTAGCTGGCACTTTGTTTTGCAGCAGGATGATGCTGGCATCTGCAAAGGCTTTAGCATCGACGTTACCGGCACTTTCGTTAATGTCACCTGGTGCTTGTGGTGGCTCATCAACCACACCCATGGCAATCATGGAGCGGATTTTACGAAATACCATGTCGTTTAAGCGGCTCAGCGGCACATCACCATTAGTGACGGCATCGGCTAAATCGTCGATAAACCAGGGGCCACCCATGTACAGGCTCATGAAATAAGGAATTTCAGTGTCCTGCTTATCCTGCCCCGGCTGTTCTTCATCCAGACCATTCAGGGCGGCATCGATTGTGCTGGACTGGGCACCCCAGTCAGACATTACCATACCCTGATAACCCCATTCGCCTTTAAGTACTTGATTTAACAAGTAGTCGTTTTCACAGGCGTATTGACCGTTGACCTGGTTAAAGGCGCACATCACATAGGCAGGTTTGCCCTTGGTGATGGCGATTTCAAAGGCCAGCAATTCGGTCTCGCGCATGGTTTGTTCGTCGACGACCGAGTTACCTATCATGCGGTTGGTCTCGATGTCGTTAAAAGCAAAGTGCTTGATGGTCGAGAGGATTTTGTTTTCCTGTACACCTATGGTGCGCTTTGCGGCGAGCTCGCCAGCCAGAATCGGGTCTTCACCCAGGTATTCAAAGCCACGGCCGTTACGTGGATCGCGGATCAGGTTGACGCCACCACCCAAGGCTGTGGTAAAGCCCAGCGTACGCGCTTCTAATCCGATACGGCTGCCGTAGGCATAAGCAATATCAGGCGACCAGGTCGAGGCAAGTGCCACAGTCGCCGGCAGTGATGTGGCTTGTAAGCCTTCGGCAGTAACGCCGCTGGAGGCATCTACCATGTTGTTTTCCGGCAGGCCAATGGCATCAATTCCGGGTACATAGCCAACGGCTAAATCCATGGCGCCGGGCACAGACGGATAATTTAAGCCAATGTAGCCAAGCTGGCCCACAGGCGAGCCGTGACCGTGGACGATATCGATTTTCTGCGCCAGGGTCAGTTGTGCCAGCATGGAGTTGGCGCGACTATCGGCTTCGGCGTCACTGACACTGTGCCCTGCTGGAATACTGGTATCGGTTGACGTATTTGCACCGCTGCTACTGCCTGATCCACCGCAGCCATACAGCAGTGCAGTGATCGACAGTAAACAGCAGGCAAGTTTGGTTTTTTTATAGGTATGAATTGCCATGACTGTCTTTCCTCATGTGCAGGGAAGACTCGGGTTATGTTGGCAACACATGCAAACCACCTGAGCTCACCTGCCATTTAGTGATGGAGGGAACTATTGCAAGGCGATTATGTTAATTGGATGTTGAAAAGTTGTTCTGCTCTTCTGGTTGCAGTCGGGTGATCATATCGTTGCAAGGATAACCATCAGGGAACTTTTCAGTGATGGCGCAGCGTGGCGGGAGCGATGCCATACCAGCGCCGAAAAGCCCGGTTAAAGGCAGATAGATTGGCGTAGCCGAGCTTACTGCTGATCTCGCTTAGGCTGAGCAGTGGGTTAGCGAGCAGGCGTTGGGATTGTTCTTTGCGAATGCTATTTACTATTTCGGTGAAACTGGTGTGGTTTTCAACCAAGCGCCGGTAAAGGGTGGCTCTGCTTAAACCGTGGCGCGCAGCGATAAAATCGGCATTGAAAAAGCGTTTATCATTGCCGTGGGTGATGGCCTGGTTGATATCGGCGTATATCAGTTCGAGCAAATCGGGCGGCGCGCTAAATTGCGGAAAATTGCTGGTAAACTGCTCCTGCAAATAAGCACTGATACGCCCGTTGTACGTGGGAATATCCTGATACGCCAACTCCTTAGGGATACGAATAGAGGAATAGGCGGAGCCAAAATGTACGTTGCGCGACACATGTTGTAAAAAGCCAATCTGATCCGGAAAGGCCAGACAGTTGGCGCCAATTAGCGGTTCAACCTTGTCGTTAGGAAGTAGAGCTTTGAGCATTAACCCTATGTAGGCAAGAAAGCCCTGGGGGCTGATAAAATCTTTTTCCAGCGGATGCTGTTTGAGGAAAAATTCAACGTCATCGCCCACTTCGTGCCAGCCAATCTGATTGTCGGGATAACAGGCACCGATAAACTGGCAGATTTTATCCAGCATACTGACGGCGTTTGCACTGTTGAGCAAATAGGCGTTAAAGGCCGTAGGTTGTTCGACTACGGCGAGGGTTTCTTTAATCTCGTACTGCTGATGGTAGGAGGTGGCATACAGCAATTTGATAATGCGATAACCCTGCGCTGACTTACTATGAAAGTAACTGTCATCCAAGAGGAATTTATCTATCTGCAGCTGAGTTTTCTCGCCAATCTCCTGCAGGTTCAGGCCCATCTGCTGCAACTTCTGGATATGGTACTGAAGAATACTTTTGGCATATCTGGGCGCTGTCTGGGTACTGCTCATGTCATTCTGCCTGACTGTGATAGGGGCCTAACGTTTGGGAAATCGGGGGCGTCGCCGGGGCGATTATTACATTTATCATACAGAAATATTACAGGGCGTCGCAGCAAATATTTAGCAATGCTTGATCTGTCAAATGGCTTTTTTAATCGCCTGTAACAGCGCAGGAGCGCTTATGGCGGATTTGGATTCTGTTTGTTCCAACTGCTTAATCATGGTGATAATGGTTCTGTTAGCAGGGCAGGGAATGCCTAGCGCGTCAGCTTCTGCCACTAGGGCACCATTCAGATAATCAATTTCGGTGGCGCGGTTATGATGCAAATCCCACCACATAGAAGTACGTACTTTGCTGTCGATGGCCAGCATTTTGTTGGCCAGGCGGCGGAACAGCCAGTTCGGCAGGCGCAAAACCTTGGGTAACCAGCTGGCAGGTACGGCACTGAGTTTTGGGAGTGCTAAGCCTTTGGCCTTTGCGACCGTCAGCAATTCTTCCATCAGCAGCGCCAATACCTGGCGGTAGCCTTGCTCCAGCAGCATGTGTTTCACCGGAATATCGGCAAGCGCGTTGACGGCATTACCCATATTTAACTGCAACTTGGCCCACAACAATTCGGTCATGCAATCTGTGCTGGAAACGGGCATGAGCGGGTGTTGTAACAGGGAGGCAATGTTACTTATTTGCTGGCTTGCTGCGCCAAGTTCTAAGGTAAACGCCCCTTCTGAGCCGCGATGCAGCTGTGCGGGTGTTTGCTCGATCACGTTAAAGGGGATCATGGCCCGGATGATGGGATTATTGGGGTAGTGCTGGCGCAGGATCTGATCCGAACCCAGGCCATTCTGACAGCAGATGATTAAGGTATCCGGCCCCACCAAAGGCGCGATTTCTGCCGCGGCCTGCTGCACACCTGTGCACTTCACTGTCAGCCAAAGTACATCGCAGTGTCCTAACTGCTGCCAGTTTTCGCTAAAAAGCACTGGGGATACTTTTTCCGATGCATTGCCCTGATAGTCACTCAGCGTGATGCCATTCTGCCAGCGTGCCTGAATGGCAGGACGAACGATCATACTGACCTTGAGGCCCTGATGGGTCAGCATCGCGCCGACATAGCCGCCAATCAGGCCGGCGCCGAAGATCACATGTTGCTGAGTGTCACTGCTCATGGTTTTAAGCTTCCTCGGCCAGATCGAAATAGTGGGTAAAGCACTTGTATAACTGAGTGCCACTGAGTACTGAGGCCGAAGGGAAATGTAATATCGGGATCACATCGCAGGGTGCCAAAATGGTATCGGTGGCGCGCGGATTTTCCAGCTCGTCTACATTTAGCACTTTGGCCAGCGGTTCGCCCTGCTTTATTCGGCTACCTGGGCGGGCCAGATACTCAACCATGCCGCCCTGTTTGGTATACAGAATTTTGTAGTCTTTCAAATATACAGCCACCCGCTGAATATTGTCTGGCTGATAATTCGCATCCTGCAAACAACCGCGGGCATTCAAGTACGAGAGGATGCTGGTGGCATCGTAACGGCCTTCATCGAAGTTGATCACCTCCTGACTGCCCATTTCCAGAGTGAAGGCTTCGACACCTAAAGATATTGTCTGGCCTCGTTTAGCCGATAACGCATCCTGCAATCGCCACCAGGGGCAAAACGTGGCTTCATCCAACGCGCCAGCAAATGTATTCGGGATCAGGATCACATGGGGAATATTAAATAGGCTGGCGGCGGCTTTGGCGTATTCAGGTACATAGATGTGGCGGGTGGATACGGGTCCATTGTGCAGATCGATAACGATATCCGCGTCAAAGGCCAGCTGCTGTAATTTCAGATTCAGTTGCTGGGCCAGTCCCAGCCCCCAGGTGCTATTCAGGCGCTCATCGATCTGGGTTTTAATATTGTCGCGAAAGCGGGCTTTGATCTGAGTCAGGGATTCATCTGGCCCAACACGTTTAGCAAAGGCATCGACATTGTCGGGATCAAAATAATAACCACGATTCCAGTTGGTGCCGTTAACCGGATCGAAACGGCCAAGGGTATATTCTCCGGCCTTAATGTTAGTACCAACCGGATTGCAGTTAGGTACCAGGGTAATCTCGCCACAAATTGGCTGCTTCTGCAGAGTTTGGATCAGATGATAAATCACCACATTGCCCTGGACCTCGGCGCCGTGGATTGAACTTTGGATATAGACTTTAGGGCCAGGCTTTGCGCCTTTAAATCGATACAGTGGCACTTTCATATTACGGCCAGACGCATTTTGCGCCACCACCAGATAATCTTTGGAAAATTGATTGGCTGACATAGTCACCCTTTGCAAGAAACACACAACCAGAAGTTATACCTGCCCGCGATGACCTTGTACAACTTTGCGACAAGATTAGAACAAACCGCCCCAGTCAGAGGCGGCCAAAAAGAGAAAGGTTAATCGCCGGATTTAAGACGACCCAGTTGGGTGTTCATGCCATTGACCAACTCTTTGACGTCATTGCTTAATTGTTTAAGCTCGTCACTCATACTGGCTAACTGTGTGCTGCCATCGCCGATGGCGACAATACGGCTGTTGATTTCTTCGCTGACCTGGCTTTGCTCTTCGGCGGCTGTTGCTACCTGAGCAGCGTTGTCGTTGATCATTGCCATGCCCTCTGCGGCTTTAGATAAACGCTCGAAGGTTTCCATGGTGGTACCGACAGTTGCCTGTACAGATTGCTGAATGCTGCCAAGGGCCGACACAGCAACATCCACATCGCTCTGTAGATTTTTGATGAGACCACTAATTTCCTGAGTGGATACCTGGGTGCGGGCCGCCAGACTGCGCACTTCATCTGCCACCACAGCAAAGCCTCGGCCTTGCTCACCGGCGCGGGCGGCTTCGATAGCGGCGTTGAGCGCGAGTAAGTTAGTTTGTTCGGCGATGGCCTGAATCGTACCTATGATGCTGGTGATGTCCTGACTTCGGTTGGCGACATTCGCCACCTGTTCAGATGTGGTCTGCATGCTGCTGGCCAGGGCATTTACCTCATCCACATTTTGTTTCACGCTGTGCTGGGTTTCGACCAGCAATTTGCCGCTTTCATCGGCGCGCTGAGAGGTATGACTGGCCAGTTTGGCCACTTCAATGGCGCTGGTGGCCATTTCATTCATGGCGGTCACTACGTTGTCGAGGTTCTGATCCTGCTCTTCGGTTTCATGGCGTATAGCATTGGCACTGGCATCCATATGATGCATCTGCTCGTCCAGCTTGCCGGCCACCTGCTTGAGATGAGAAATCATATCGCGAAGCTTGGCCATAAAGCGGTTGAGGCCATCGGCCAGCAGGATCAGTTCCTGATGGCTGGCGACATCCACTTGCTGCGTAAGATCACCTTCATTACTGGCTAACTGTGCAATCGAACCTGACACCCGTTCGATTGGTTTAGACAGGGTGCCTGCCAGCCAGAAAATCAGAATGGCTGCGACAGCCAACACAATTATTGTAATCACAATAAAGCTTTGGGTCAGCTGGCTGAACGACGCCTGGGTTTGTTGCTCCATTTTCGCCAAAGGGGCCAGTGCCACTTTTGTCGGCACAGATACAATCAGGGTCCACTGGGTATCTATGCCTTCTACAGACAGCGCTACTTTGACATGCCAGAAGTCTGGATCAGTGATTTCGCTACTTTGGGTATCGAGCAACGTTTTCAATTCGGGCGCTGCCGTAGCCACGTTTTGACTCAGGCTGTCTGGATGCTGGGTAGACGCAACCAGCAATTGGCGTTGGCTGATCAGACTCAGTTGTGACTGGCCGCCATAGAATTCTGATGCCTGTTTCTTTAGCCAGTTTTGTACGACCGGCAGATTGATATCGGCACCCACGACCCCGATGAAACGGTTGTTCTTCATCACCGGCTGGATCAGGCTGGTCATTAATTCGCTGTTGCCTTCTTCAATTTCGTACAGATATGGATCAAGTAAACAGGCCTTGTGACTGTCGTAGCTGCACAGATAGAACTCTGCTGCGCGAATGCCATTATCATCCAGGCTGGCATCGTATTTTTCGGCTGACTCAGAAGCATAGTGATTGTAAGTTCCGGCTTCCTTAACCCAATAGGTTTCCAGGCTGCCGCTGTCTGAGGTGTGGTCGCCACTCCCTGCTAACGCATTGTCATTGTTATCGTAACCATTGGCTTCAAACTGGGCGTATAAGGCACTGAGTTTTGGATTGCTGGTCAGAGCCGATTTGGTCAGCGCCATCACTTGTTCACGGCTTAGAGGCTTGTCTGGAAAGGCACTGTCTTCGAGCATTTTCGTCAGCTCTTTAGGGACCTGATTCGCCACATTGAGCAGTTCCTGCACTTGAGCTGCGGCGTTCTGGCCGGTCAGTTTCATTGTATTTAGCACCGATTTTCGTACTTCATTTTCGGTGCTTGTAGCGTAGTCATCCGACAGATTTTGCATGGCGCGGTAGGAAAAGCCACTGAGGACCAGAATACAGAGGATCAGTAATCCGAGGATCGAGACGAGTAATTTATTACGAATACTCACTTGCTGAAAAAAGGAGTGGGTCTGGTTCATTGTGATCCTCTGTCTTTAGGTGTTTCATATATCAAACGGGAGATGATTTTTAACCAGTATAATGGCTTGTAATTTAATGAAAAGATTGAAATTTAATCAATCAGTATAAAGGCGCGCCCATCTTGTAAAAAATTTTGATTGTTCGAGGCGAGGCGATGATATGGACAGGGCTTTGAAAATCGCTCGGTGTTGAAAACGATGTTGGCGTTGATCTTGCTGAACTTAGCCTATCTCAGGTATTCGCGCCAAATAATCGTCGACGGAAGGACAAGACCATGCAAACGACCAGCACTACTAATCGCCTGACTTTATTTGATTATCTCGACAAAGATAATAGTTCAGCTGCGGCATTACAGTCTGTGGTGGACATGTCGAAAAGCTCGCCGTTAGAGGCTGCGCAGACGGTTGAAGACAGTCTGACGGACGTACAGAGCATTGATGCGCTGGTGGATAAAATTAATGCTGGAGATTCGAAGGTTAGTCAGTCGACTATTGCGGATATGCTGGAGTTCTACTTTAAACAAGTCAGCGACGAAGTGGCGGATAAAGCGGAAGATCTTGGCCTTGAGTCAGTGCCACCCATTGCCATGGAAGATGGAAAGTGGCAATTGGTTGCCGATGATGAGCCGACGGATAAACAGCAGGCGTTACTGGATTATCTCAATCGCGATACGCGACTGAGTGAGCGCTTGGAGCGCGTGTCTTCATTGTCTCAGTTAAATGAGTTAAGCCTGAGCCAGCAGTTTGCGCGCAATCTACAGGAAGGCGATGCTTCGGAAGATGAGGTAACTGATTTCTTATTTTCTACGCGGGATGAAATCCTGGCCGGTAAAGTGCTGGGGATTGATAACGGCCAGCTAACCCTTGGCAATGTCGGTATTGCACAGGGCGCTTATGACAAACTCAGTGATACAAAAGACAGCGAATAACCGAAGGCTAGTAAGTGAGTAGCTGGTAGCAGGCCAGTATGACGGCGATCAGTACGATGCCAGATGAAATAAATTTTATCCCTCCCATTTGTCGGATAGCGGCACCAAACAGTGCGCCCTGGCCCATGCTCTTACTGATATTTGCGCGCAGTAACCGCAAGGCAAATAGATAGGTTCCCGTTAGACTGACATAGGTTAAGGCAGTACCAAACAGAAAATATACTACCTTACTTGGATATCCTCCCCAGGTACCAAAATGCAACGGATCTGCCGCTTCTGAAATACGTACATGGGCAGATAGATCTGTGCCAACACGCTGAGAAAGCCATTCCCCACTAACAGGATCAAAGACCAGATTGTTCGCTCTGTCTCTGACCAGGAGTTCGCCCGCCTGACCATCGATGCGTACAGTACCACCAGGTTTGGTTGGCAAGTAAACCTGCGTGATTTTCAGTTCTGGCCGCAGCTGGTTGGCCGCTTCAATGATAGTTTTGAAGGTTGCGTCGCTTACCCGTACTGCTTGATATTGCGCCTGCGGACTCATGGCGTTGGCATCTTTCGGGTAGTTTGCCGCAAGGCCATATTTTTCAACCAGATACCAAATGCCGGTGAGGCTGATAATCAGTAACAGCCAACTGCTCCATAACCCAAGCAGGCGGTGCAAGTCACCCCAGAATAGCCGAGGATGAGATCGCCGGGGCAAACGCCACAACCCACGCCACCAATGGGGATGCAGGATTAGGCCTGAAATCAGTGAGATCAGCATCAGGATGGCGGTACTGGCAACGATAGTCAGGCCCCAGTTTAATGGCAGCATTAAATGACGGTGGAGACGACGTAACGTCGTTTGCCAGTTCATCCAGCTACCTTCTCCCTGAAACTCCAGCGTGACGGGATCAAAATAAAGACGATGGCGTTTTTGCTCACTGTCCAGCATTAGGGCTTCGGCGTTAAATCCCTGATGTAAAGGCACCGACAAACTGGAAAGTTGACCATGCTGAATCTGTTGCTGAGCGGCCTGATAAAAAGCAGTCCAATTCATGTTATCGACAGGCTGACTGTGTTCAGCGCGAATCGCCGGATTGGTAAGCCAGTCTATTTCATTTGAGACAACGGCGAGGGTACCGGTTGCCAGAATAAAGCACAGCAATATCGATAGCTTCAGGCCGACCCAATGATGAATGTTGTACCACTGATGCTTTTTCATGAGCAGCTTTTTTCGCCTATTACTAACAGTAAAGGCCGGCATTGGATGCCGGCCTCCTGGATGAATGGAATTTAACCTTGTCGCGGTGCTTAAAAATCGTAGCTTAGCTGCACTACCACTTCTCTTGGTGCCCCTGGGAAATGACCATTGCGTTCGCTAAAACCGCTTACGGCATACACTTTATCAAACAGGTTTTTTACATTCACACTCAGCGTTACCGCCTGCCATTCGGTGGTCCAGCTGGCATCAAATACGGTGAAAGGTTTTACGGTCTGACCCGATAAACTGACCTGCTCACTGACGTAATCCATCCCTAACGCCACTGCCGAGTTGATGTCAGCTAAGGCGTAACGCGCCCATAAGCCGGCCTGATGGCGAGGTGCATTGGCAAAACGGTCGGTTTCCCCCGATAGGTTAGAGCTGTCACCACGTACAATTTTGGTATCGTTGTAGGCGTAGTTGGCGGTCACACTGATGTTTTCACCAATGTCGCCGACCAGGGTGAATTCTGCGCCCTGACTTTCGATCAATCCGTAGTTGATCAGTGCGGCTTCGGTATCATCGTTTTCCCCTTCGATATAGTCGGGGTTAGACGCCACCATATTTTCTTTATCAATTTGATATACGGACAAGGTGGTCATGATTTTGCCTTTCAGCCAGTTATGCTTCGCGCCCAGCTCAATTTGATTGCCGGTTTCTGGTGCCAGCGTTTGGGCACCGGCATCGTCATAATCATCTGATGATACAGGGTTGAAGCTTTCTGAGTAATTGGCGTAAAAGGTTGCATCTGCCGTTGGCGTATAAGTGACAGCCACGCGTGGTGATATATCGCTATCAGTGTATTCACTTAGCGTTTCTTTGCTCTTTTCCTGGAAATGATCAAAGCGTGCACCCAGCATGACTGACCATTGCGGGTTGAAGTGCAGGGTATCTTGCAAGTACAGACTGGCTCTTTCTTGCTTCATACCATCGCGGTTTTGGTTTGTCAGGTTATACGTACTGGGATCCGTTTCACCATAATTGAGGGTGAAAATATTCAGGTTTTTGACCCCGTCTTTTTCATAGCGGGCACGCCAGTAGTCATAGTCGGTATCTACTGTGTGCCAGTCGCCGCCAAACAGCAGGGTATTATTCATGCCAGCCAGCGTTGTATCGTAGACAAAATCCAGGGTAAGACTGATTTCATCATTGGCGCGATATTGTTTACGGTATTCTCGACGTATGGTTTGGTCATCAATGTTAGCTTCGCCATCACCGTTTACATCAACCCAGCTTTGGGATTCATGATAAGCCTGATTACGCTCATTATCTAAATAGCGTAGAGTACCGTTAAAACTTAATTGCTCACTAAAATCGTGGGTGAGGTTAGCTTGCAGTACCAGAGCTTCTAAATCCTGGTAGTCGCTTTTTTCATTGGCGTTATAACTGCGGCTGACCAGAAAGTTGCCATTGTCATCCACAGGCACGCCGCGTAAACGTGCGCCACCAAGATTCTGGACGATGTAATCGTAGGTTGTACGCAGCATGGTATTGTCGCCCAGGGCGAAATGCAGCCCACCGGCGAGTTCAATGTTTTCCGAATCGGCGTTATTCCGGAAGCTGTCCTGCTTTTCGTAAAATGCGCCGAAGCGATAAGCGACCGAATCATTGATGCCGCCAGTCATGTTTAGCGAGGCACCACCCAGATTGTAATTTCCGGTGCTCAATGTCAGGTTTTTGCTCTCAGTAAAGCTTGGCTGACGCGAGATATAATTGATCATACCGCCGGGCTCACCGCCGCCATACAGGGCAGCCGCTGGGCCTTTTAGAATTTCTACGCGCTCAACATTGAATAATTGCGGCACACTAAAGCCAGAAAACGGGTCTCCGCGGACGCCGTCATAAAAGACGTTGCCGTCGTCGCGAAAGCCACGGAAAGTCACGCCGGAATAGCTAAATTCGCTCACCCCTGCGATGGCACGGTACAGATCGGTGATATCACGTGCAGCCTGATCTTCGATCAACTGTCTTGGAAGTACCTGCACTGACAATGGAATTTCCATCAACTCTGCATCTGTTTTGGTGCCCACGCGAGTGTTGCTGTCCAGATAAAACTGCTGTGCACGGCCCACCACTTGAATGGTTTCGAGCGGTTCAGCTGTTTGGTCAGCAAAACTGTTAGCAGACAAGCCCGCAAGGGTTGCTAAAGTGAGAGTTGATACGCGCATTCTAGTGTGAATTCCCGAATTGTATTTTTGCAAAGGAGAATTATTATCATTTGCATGTGTGCGTAAAATCAAGCAATTCGTTGAAAATGATTACTATTTTTCGAGTTATGGGCAGTTAATTGGTCTAAATGCGCAGCTGGAGTGGCTTTGGTGTCTGTTTGTTGAACAGTTGAGCCCCGCGTGTCTGCTAAATTTACACTCTGTTTTGATTGTTTTATAAACAATAGTGGATTCAACAAGATATAACTTGGCACATAGAATGCTCATATCAGATTGGCGATTGGTTCAGTATTCATTTAATTGGAGTTGCAGTAATGAATAGGTTTCTGACGTTAGTCTTTTGCGCCCTTCCTATGCTGGCATCTGCCGCGGTTCTTAAAATTGAGGACGAGCAAATGTTAAGTGGCGACCTGCTGTTAAGCGCGGGTACCAGCTATACCTTTACCCATGATATTAACGCGCTAGGCTTTGACAGCCTGACGGATGTTATTAAATCCGCCTGGTTGAATCTGAATGTATTTGATGATGGTGATGCCGACAATACCCGTCAGGGTATCGCAGGCGAGTCTGAGTATCTGCTGATTACTGCCGATGGCAGTGAGGTGGATTATCTGGAAGTGAATACCGGTGTGCCAAATTACAAACTGGAAGTTGATTCGTTACTCGACGGTATTTTACATGTTGTTCTTACAGTAACGTCGGGGGATTTGTTTGTGCGTAGCTCTACGCTTAGTGTGTTGTATCAGCACACTGAAATTGTGCCGGTGTCGTTTGAACTTGCGCAGGTAGATGTCTCCGCGCCAAAAACGTTTCTGACCCTGTTACTCGCATTAGCACTGATGACCGCGTTTTTGCGCAGAAGACAAGCGTCATATTGATTTACGACAACTGCGGGTGAAAGCCCGCAGTTTGATTATCTGCCAGTATCAGACGTGTATAAGGTATACTCGCGGTTTGTAACATTAATACAGGCTGTTGTTTTGCAATGAGTACTACCGTTAAAAAGCGTGAAGCGAGTTTAATTAAGGCCCTGACCATAGTCTGCGAAGATGCTAAGGGATGGGCAGATGGCTTTGAATGGCTCACTCACACGGTTCGTTATAACCATTTTCCTGGCAGTCTATTAGTTACCTGTGTGTTTAGCTCAGATGCGCAAATGCAGGCCGCAGAAGCGTTAAAACCTAAATTCTGTAAAGCGGTACACGCACAACTGTTGAAAATGGGCGTGGTGTTAAAGCAGCCGAATCGGCATGTACGTTTTGATAGCGAAGAGCGTTGTGAAGAAGAACATGACGGCGACTGGGAAAGCCGCCTGGCACGCTTCTCGGTTTAATTGAGCGATGACGTCTCAGGAGCATTCGTATCAGATGTATAATTGTCGTCAACCGCCAGAGCCTTTGTGCGACGGCGATTGACGAATGTCCCTCTCACTCGCTGTGACAGCAAAAAGTAGCTAATCCAGACAACGGCCGTAATGGTCTCAGCGATTAGAGCGATTTGATCCTCCTGAGTCACGGCCCAGTCTTCACCTCCCACCATTTCCAGTAGGTAGAGATCGACAGCAAATACCAGCAAATAAAGTGCGGTAAAGGCAATGTAACTGTGCGGCAGACTGCTACGTTTTTTAAAAAACAGCCAAAGCAGCGCAAGCAAACAGGTGAAGAAGAAAATATTCATAAATACCTCGGAATAGAGCACTGCCTGTAGCTGCCCCGAGTATTCATACGCGACGATAGCCCATTGTCTGGCAGACATCAGATACATCAGCTGTTGGATGCTCAATAACTGTGACAAAGGTGCAATAAGGAGTCCCAGCATGGGCAGGATTAACCAGCCACCTATGCCTGACTTGGCCTCATCAGGCTTAGTATTCGTCTGCCGTGCTGGGGGATCGTAATGGGTAATTTTGATTGCCAGCCAAGTGGCCATACTCAACGATAACAGGCTGAACATTACCAATGGCCAGTTGAGATCATCCTTATCAAATTTATATTCGCCAAAATGGAGAGCAGGATCGATCATCTCTATCTGAAAATAATTATCGTCTAGCATCGATTCGATATTCTCAGCATATTCTGCCACCCGCCCAGCCTCGACAGTATTGGTCAGGCTGTCGAAGCGGTATTCCAGCACCAGTATATCGTTGCTAAAGGTGACATCGCTGCTGTAATTAAAGGCGGCATCCTGAATCTCCTGGTGATAAGTTTCAAAGCTCGAATCTTTGGGCGTCAGGATGCGGGAAGTTTGGGTTAAGTGCATAGGATATTGCACGTCGAGCGGCGATTTTCGTTCGGTATTCTCGATGCTTTGAAGATGATCACTGATGAGAAACGGCACGAACTCAAGGTAAACGTAATCGCTCGTGTCATCCTTTTGCCAGAAAGATGGGATGGTATAAAACTCTTTGACGGTAATTTGGTTGTCATTCTTATCATCAAATACCTGGATATCGCGATGAACCTGAGCGCTTGGATAATAGCCACGGGTAAAATCCAAATAATCTTTTTGCAGGTCTTCAAGGGTATTTTTGCTTAACTGGCGGCGATAGTTATCGGCGAAATACCCCTGATAGCGGGTAACAATTTCGTAGCGTGCTTCATCCGGATTCGACTGCAAATCGAAAAACTCTTCGACGCGTTTGTTGTTTTTACCCTTTTCATCCCGCGCCATCGACATCAGTTCTCCATCATTGACGACCAGCGCGAAATCAAAATTAGGCTGATAGATATGGGCTAAATCGCCGGCCTGATATTTACGAGTCGGATCGAGCCAGTAGCTTTTTCCATTCAATTGGGCGCGAACGATAGCGTGATCGAATTTGAGTGGCGAAGGGGGTAAGTCAGGCAAGTTGCGGCCATTCTCTGTGTTTACCAGCGCGACACTTGCGTCAATGTCCAATCCTTTGAGCAGGCTGACCAACAGTAGAGACTTATCTTTACAGTCACCGTAACGCTGTTGCAGTACTTGCGCAGGGCTATGTGGCTGATGCGAGTTTGCACCTAATTCTATACCCAGGTAGCGGATCTCTTCCTGGGTAAAGCGCAGGGCGGCAAGCAGACGATTGGCTGCGCCGGTATTTTGCTCGGCAAGCAGATCAATTTGTGTCTGTACACTGCCTGGCTGGGCTTGATAGAGCGGTTTAGCCCAGTCTGCGACCTGCGCCCAGCTTTGCATATCACTGACATAGATAGTGGCATATGGATTAAACCAGTCGGGAGCATCATCATCGTTGCTAATGCTCTCGGTTGGACCTGATTGCCATTGATAGTCCAGTGTGTTTCCGCGCTGTTTAAGTTGATATTCAAGCTCGGTAAGATGGTTTTTTATTTGCAAAGGGCGTTGTGTCGGCCACAAAATGCGATAGGACACATTATCAACCGGCACTGACCAGGCAAACGACAGGGCGCGGCTAAAATGCCCCGCATACACAGGGTTTGTGCCAACAGCGGTATAACTGTATTCAACGATGTCGCCAACCCGCACATCATCCAGCAGGATGTTCAGGGTTTTATCGCCGTTATACAGCTGATACTCCACTTCGTCTTCGGTTTGGAATAGGTGAAATCTGGCTCGCTGGGCGCGATTTTCGGTTTGGCCATTCCGGTGGATCAAAATACGGTTGATGTGAATGCTTTCGTAACTGGGATCAAACTCGATCTCTATTTTTGAGACATCTTCAATGCCTGCAGGATTGAGGGCTTTAATTGCGAAGTGATGATATGAGGCAGGCGTGGCAAGCGTGGCGTTATACTGACGATCGACCAGTAAATATGCCTGTTCTTTGCTTTGGGCTGTGGCGACGGATTCCGCAACATCGTTTAGGATGATAGGCGTTACCCAGGCAGGCTCGGGAGAAAATTGATAACCATTCTCCGAAGTTTGTGCCTGAACGGATTGCGTTATCCAAATTAACCCAAGCATGAAAATGCCCATTATCCCTGAGGATTGCCGCAGTCTGGTCACTGTAATACTCCTTTACAGATGCTCTTCTTATTCCTTTAAAGCACCGAGTGTAACCGACAATGTAACGGTTACATAAGGATTATCGTTTGATTCATAAGCTGTTTTTACTTTTGGCTTGGTTCTTATCTTAATAAATTTGAGACTTTTTCGCGCTTTATTGTGGGCCTGAGTCATAATGCCCGAGTGCTTTATTCAAAGGGATGTGGGGATATGTGTCGAGTGTTAGGAACCTTCGTGGTGTTGTTTTTGTTATTGGGGGGATGCGCATCGGTGAGCCCTTTTCAACCAGTCGCGGAAAACGTGGCGTTATACCCAGGCGTAATCCCAGGAGCCCTCGTTAGTGCAGATAATGAATTTGTCTCCCGCACCGAAATCAATAATCGCTTTATTGAAAAGATATCGCAGCCCACCCTTACTGCTTACTGGCCGGATCCACAAATGCGTAACGGTACCGCTGTGGTGATTTGTCCCGGTGGGGGATATCGTGGTGTTGCCATTGATAAAGAAGGACATGATGTGGCCAAGCGATTGGCTGGGCTGGGTGTCACGGCGTTTGTGCTCAAATACCGCATGCCATCTGCCACCACCATGGCACAGCAACAGTTTGGTCCGTTGCAGGATCTGCAGCAGGCACTTGCTACGGTAAAACAGCATAGTCAGCAATGGCAGTTAAACCCTGCGCAGATTGGTGTTATGGGGTTTTCTGCCGGTGGTCATTTAGCGGCGAGCGCCGCCACGCATTTTAATACACCGGTTGATACAGGTAGTCAGGCCTCTGATGTAAAGCCCGCGTTTCAGGTTCTGGTGTATCCAGTTATCAGCATGCAGCCTGGCCTGACGCATCAAGGTTCCCATGATTTGCTCTTAGGGAAAAATGCCAGCAAGGCTGATGAAGATGCATTTTCCAATGAGTTGCAGGTAAATGCCGACAGTCCTGCTGCCTTTATTGTTCATGCTAACGATGACAAAGCGGTGCCGGTGGAAAATTCCCTGGCTTACTATCAGGCATTGCGTGATAAGCAGATTAGCGTGCAATTACTGCTGTTACCAACAGGCGGCCACGGCTTTGGTATGCGTCATACTTACGATTGGTTTTTGGATCTGCAACAGTGGTTGCGGTTAAATGGTTTGTTATAGGCCATTTTATTGTTCCAGTACGACGTTGCTATATAGCCGTGAGCCAAAACTGCTTGCCTATTGATTGCGGGTAAAATATTTTCTGGTTGTGCCACGTTCACAAGTAGGAATATGAATTGAAATTACGGATTTGGCTTTGCATTTTTGGTATTTGGCTTGGGTTGTTCTGGTTTGTGGTGGTGATGGGGGGACGTTCGCCTGAAATGCCTGACTGGCTTGAAGTTTCTTTGCGTTGGGCTGAATCATTTTTGCGTATATCTGGGCAAGATATATCCGCTGAAAAGGCTCTAAAGTCAGAACTCTATTCGCCCACCATCAACTCCCGTGAGGAATCAGCATCGGTCTCAACGGCTGAGAAATTATTGCCGGCTATGCTTAGCCATAAACCGGGTAGCATTAAAGAGATTAGCCCGCCCAAGATTGTTTGTGGCCGCGATCCTCAGGTGTTTTCTCTGCCGGAAGAAGAAAAGGGACTATATGTATGGACCGATAGTCGCGGAACTACTCATATTACAGATAAAAGGCCATCAGCCCATGTGTACGAGTTTTACGCCATGGCTAAGGATAAAGTGTATGACTATTTTAACGTTACAGTGTTGGATGGCAGTTTACAGGATTCTCAAAAAATTCAGTTACTAGAACAAATAGATACGCTTTTTTCTCTTTATGGCACCTTATTACCAGAGTCGGCACTTAAGAAAACACAATTAAGTTTCAGATTTTTTTTAAATCAGCAGCAATTCGAACAGGAACGAGTAGCCAGGGGGCTTGGACAGGGCGTCGCTGGCTTTTATACCTATCCCAAGCATGAAGCATATGTGCTATTTAACGAGCCTGAGGCGGGAATGAAAACAGCATTACATGAAGCTGTACATGCGATTAATCGTACGCATTTTAAAACTATGCCCAAATGGTTGAATGAGGGATTGGCGGAGTATGCCGAGGTAGTTGAGTCTGTGCAAAATGGTGCTCGAATTTCACCCAATACTCATTGGTATGGAAAATACGGATTGAAAATGGCACCCGTGAGCCTTGATCAGCTGTTTAAAGCTTCGGATAAAGATTGGGATAGTGCCAAACGCGAAAGACTTTATAGTACAAGTTGGGCATTCGTTTATTATCTGATGGATACCCCCGAGAGGCGTGAAAAGCTATCAGGGCTATTGCTTGAAGAAATCAATAATCAATGCCAGCTTATGCAGAAGGAGCAGATTGAAGCCGTGCTTGCAAAGGGGCTACCGCAACTTCAAACGGAATTTTCGCACTGGCTGAAGCGCAAAATCCATTCATCACACCGGATTTGAATTTCCTCGTTAGCGCATTTGCTAAGGAGTTTTAATGAGACTAACCATCACAGTTGTCGATGCGTTTACCGGGCAGCTTTTTCGGGGCAATCCGGCGGCCGTGATATTGCTGGAGAGTTGGCTGGCAGATGAAAAAATGCAGGCCATCGCCACTGAAAATAACTTATCTGAAACCGCATTTGCCGTGCGTGGTGATGAAGGTCGTTATCAGATTCGCTGGTTTTCCCCTCTTAAAGAAATCGATTTTTGCGGCCATGCAACGTTAGCGACAGCATTTGTGTTATTTGGGCAAGCGCCGGCGCTTAGCAACGTTGGCTTTTACGCTGCTGCTGTAGGTAACCTGGACGTGGTGAAAAAGCCAGATGGCTGGATTGAGATGACCTTTCCGAATCGCGCACCTGAACCTTTATCAGAGGTACCTGAGGCGTTGTTGCATGGATTGTCGCTACCCCCCAGTGAGGTATGGCGTAATCAGCAGGCGTATTTTGCGGTTTATACCAGTGAAGACGAGATAACAACGGTAATACAAGATGCTGAAAGGCTTAAACAGTTGGCTCCTTTCGATGTTGTGGTGACCGCACCCGGAAAACATGTTGATTTTGTGTCGCGTTATTTTTGGCCTGCGAATGGTGGAGATGAAGATCCGGTGACAGGTTCCATTCATGCCGGTTTAGCACCTTTCTGGGCCAAACGTTTAGATAAGTCACATCTACTCGCTCATCAGGTCTCGCAGCGAGGCGGGGAACTGAAATGTGAAGTAGAGGGAACTTGTGTGAGGATCTCCGGGCAAGCTGTTAAGTACCTGAGCGGTATCATAGATATTTAGCCTAAGAATGCATTTTAGGCGTTTTAACTAAAAGTCGGGAATTACCCGACTTTTTTGTGCCTTAGGCAAAAATATTCAGCTCGAATTTACGTTTAATATAATTCTTTGTTTATAAAGGTAAAAGTTTCGTAAATGTGGGATTTCTTATTGAATTTCACAAATCAGAAGATTTTATTTTTATATATAATGAGAATAATTATCATATACATTATATTTTGATGGTGCTAGGATGCTGCCGCTTAATCAATGTGCCAGTGTCTGAACCCCCGCGCTTTACTCTGCTCACTGAGAGATAGATGCGCCAATTCTGGGTTCGTAGGATCTGGTATTGGAATCGGTCTTTTTCCAGGGAGATTACATGGCCAATCACTTCAGCAAACCAGCACAAATCGCTGTCGCAGTTACAGCCACTTTATCAGCATGGGCACAAGCCCAGGAAGTGCGTGAACTTGAAGTTACACACGCGACGGCACAAACAGAAAACAGCTATAAAGTCGACGAATCGGCCAATCGTAAATATCCACAGCCTTTGCTGGATACAGCCAAAACCATTACGACAATCAGCCAGCCATTAATGCGCGATCGCAATGTCGATAGCCTTCGTGATGCACTGCGTAACGTGTCAGGTATTTCCATGGCTGCGGGGGAAGGCGGTACGCCAAGTGGTGATAGCATGTCTATTCGTGGTTTTAGTGCCCGTACAGATATTTTCATCAATGGTATTCGCGATATTTCTGGCTATAGCCGTGACATGTTTAATATCGAATCTGTTGAAGTTGCTAAAGGTCCAGGGTCTGCAGTCAGTGGTCGCGGTTCCACAGGTGGTAGCATTAGTCTGCAGTTGAAAACTGCGAAGCTGGACGATTTTGTTGAAGCTTCAGCCCGTGTGGGGACTGAAAGTGATTACCGTACAACAGTTGATGCGAACAAAACGCTGGGCGACAACTCTGCTTTGCGCGTGAACTTGCTGGCTGACGACGGCGATGTCGCCGGACGTGACCACGTTGAAAACCAAACCTTTGCTGGTGCGATTTCCTTCGCTACCGGTTTAAATACCAATAGCCGTTTCAGTGTAAACGCCGACCTGCAGAAACAGGATAATGTGCCTGATTATGGTATCCCCTGGGTTCCAGCTACGGGAGATATCGTGGATGAACTGGCGGATTATGCCGGTGAAGCTCCGCCTGTCGATTTCGATAATTTCTACGGCAACCTGTATCGTGATTTTGAAGAAATTGATGCGAAATCTCTGACGGCGTCATATGAATATGATCTGTCTGACAGCACTATGTTGCGTGCCAATGCTCGTATAGGTTCTGTTGCGCGAAAGGGAATTGTGACTGCGCCGCGTTTTTATAAGATTGCAGAATCAACTGATGTGCGCATGAGCGATGAGAAAACCCGTGATACGAAAGATTCGCTGGCAGCTGTGCAGTTTGATTTGATTGGTGAATATCAGTTGGGTGCGACCACACATAATCTGGTGACGGGGGTTGAGTGGGCGAGCGAAGACTTTAAACGCTGGAACTATGTTGCGTTGGTAGCCGATAATCTGAATGATGATCCTGGCCTGAACGATCTATATAACCCGGATCCGTACATGGAATTTACCGGCGAATATGGTCGTGATGGAACGTCTATCAAAGCAGAAAGCACCAATAAAGCCGTGTATATCTTTGATAGTGTGACCTTCACTGAGCAATGGGAAGCGACGGTTGGTTTGCGTTATGACGATTTCAGCGTCGATTATCAAAACAGTTACACTGATCCGTCTTCTATTGTGTCCAGCAAAGACAGCATGCTGAGCTGGAATCTAGGTCTGGTATTTAAACCTGCTGCTAACGGTAGTGTGTATTTTGGTGCCGGTAACTCACTGAATCCATCAGCAGAAGGCTTAACTGTCTCTTCCAACTACAATACACTGGAACCGGAAGAAACCACCAGCTACGAAATTGGTACTAAGTGGTCACTGATGGATGATGCACTGTCGTTGAATGCGGCTATTTTCCGTACCAATAAAGATAAAGTCCGTACCCGTGATATTGATGGTAACTACGAAATTGGTGGTGAGCATCAGGTTGAAGGTTTGGAGCTGAGTGCGGCCGGTCAGATCAACAAAAACTGGCTGGTGACAGCGTCTTACACCTATCAGGACAGTGAAGTGCTGAAAGAAGGCGGTTACGCCAGCTCGGCCATTACGGTGGGCAATGAATTACCTCGTACGCCGAAAAACTCCTGGAGCCTGTGGACCAAGTACGAGTTGAGCGATCAACTGGCTGCTGGCTTTGGTGCTCAGTATATGGGTAAGGTGTATAACAGTTCTAACCCTGAATCACGCCGCGTGGCAGATGATTATCTGTTGTTTGATCTGATGGTATCTTATCAGTTTGATGATAAATTAAGTCTGCAACTGAACGGTGAAAACCTGACGGATGAAGACTACATCGATCAGGTCGGCGGTGGACATTTTATTCCAGGTGAAGGCCGTTCCTTTACTCTGTCTGCCCGTTACGCCTTCTAAGGTTAGTAGCAAATAAGGTATAGATTAAGGCAGGTGTTTCACCTGCCTTTTGCGTTTTTTTGAATCAGTTTCTATGGAGTGGTTATGTTGCTGAAAGTTGCCGATGTGCTCAGCAAAGAACAAGTCGCCTATTGTCGTGAGCTAATGCTCAAAGCCGAGTGGGCCGACGGCAATATCACCGCGGGCTATCAATCCGCCAAAGCCAAGAATAATTTGCAGTTACCTGAGTCATCGCCTGAAGCTCACGAGATGGGTGAGATCATTATGCAGGCGTTAGCCCAAAGCCCAATGTTTATGTCGGCTGCGCTGCCTCTGAAAATATTTCCGCCTTTGTTTAACTGTTATCAGGGCGGACAGTCATTTGGTGTGCATGTGGATAATGCTATTCGTCAGGTTCCTGGCACGCCGGTTAAAGTGCGTACGGATCTTTCCATGACCTTATTTTTCTCTGAGCCGGATGACTATGATGGCGGTGAATTAGTCATTGAAGATACGTATGGATCGCACAAAATCAAGCTGGCGGCGGGGAGTATGGTGCTCTACCCGTCAACCAGTTTGCATCGGGTCACTCCGGTTACACGGGGTCGACGCCTGGCTTCGTTTTTCTGGTTACAAAGCATGATTGCCAGCGATGAAAAGCGTTCGATTCTATATGATATGGATACCGCCATTCAGTCGTTACGTCAGCAGGTGGATGATAGCCCTGAAATCATCCAGCTTACAGGGGTCTATCATAATTTGCTGCGTCAGTGGGCTCAGACTTGAGAAAATCCTTTACCCCTTAGAATCAGTGGTTCTTAGCCTGATGCTATCGAGCTTGTGCTAACGATCATTGCCAGTACAATACCCCCCGATAGTCAGAAGACACATCTGTTAATCGGGAATGGGCGGGCCAATGGGGTTATTACGTTTCATTTGGGTTGTTGGCGTAAGTTTGGGGTTGGCCTATCAGGCGTTTGCCGATACCAATAAACAGCGTTTTACCTTCCTGGTAAATGCCCCGGGTGCAGCCCCTTATGTGTATTACAGTCATTCCGAAGGGGCCTATGTCGGTCTGTTACCTGATTTTCTGAATACCCTGAAGGAACAGGGACTGCTGTCGGTTGAATATCTGGACTCCAATCGTACCCGCAATGAAGCCTTTATATATGAAGGTAAAGCCGATGCTTTTTTATCCAGCCTTAGCTGGCTGAGCCATCCTGAGCAGGTGATTGCATCCGATACTGTGATCGAACACCGTACTTACCTGTATAGCCTGACGCCCTTTGCGCCAGACTTTACGTTAGCCAATGCTAAATACCAGCGCATCTGTACTCGTCGCGGCTATGTCTATCCGGCATTAATGCCACTGTTTGATCGTAAACAGGATGCCCGTATTGATTCGGCAAACCAAAAGAATATGCTGGACATGCTGGTAAAGCAACGCTGCGATTATGTGATCCTGAATGAATACAACGCCTTGCGGTTGTTCAATTCCTCTCACTTTTGTCATCAAACTTTCTACCAGTCGCCACAGCCCGTGGATATTGTGGCAGCGAGTATTATTTTGAGTAAAAAGAATCAGGCACTACTGCCAATGATTAATGAACACTTGCAGCTGTTTAAGCAAAGCGGCAGATTTGCCGCTTCCCTTGAAAAGCACACCCAGCCTTTGATTCAGCAATGTCAGAACTAAGATAACTCTAACGTCTCAGGGTTATGCGCGTAGTTTTGTCGCGCCAGGGGGACAGGCTTTGATAACTTGTTCCGCCATATCTGCAATCCGCACTTTTTCATCCATCGCGCGCTTTTGTAAGGTGCGATAGGCATCTGCCTCCGACATGGAAAGCTGCTGCATTAATAACAGTTTGGCCCGATCTATGCGCTTTTGTTCGGTGATGGCGCGTTTGGCTTCATTCAGCTCATCGGCCATATGTTTAATTCGTTCCGACTGGCCGCGTAGCAAGTCATAGAATGAACGGTGTAACGCGAGCTTATCTGTTTGCGAAACTGACACACTGTTTTGCACATCAATCCCCTGTAAGCCAGGCAAAGATGGGTCGAACAACATGCTCAGGCTGGAATCCAGCGGCTGTTCAATGGCTGCGAGTAGTTTGAGCTGCTTTTTATGGTTATACAGTTCTTCTTCGGCTTCTTTTACCCGCTGATTGGCAACTTTAAGTAATCGTTCGGCAAGCTGTTCTTCAATTTGGTGCATCTCATCAATGCGCTGCGTGGCCAACTCATACCAGACTTCGCTGATCTCTGCGGCAATGGGAGATCCATCTGCCAGTTGCTGGATCATGCTGCGCATTTGTACCAAAGACCGGGTCGAGGGGTGCTGTTGCACCTGTTGCCATAAATTCCGCTCGGCCTGATTGGCGAATTCCTCAAAGTTACTGAAACAGTGTTCTTGTGCCTGCTGTAACTGTTCCAGACGCTGACAGAGTGTGCTGTCAAAGTGGGTTTCAGCAAAACCGATGGCACCCCAGGCGCGCTCTTGTCCGGCATATTCTTTGGCCTGAATAAAATTGAACAGGGCGACGAGCAGACGGGTGATTACGGGGTCGCCAGCAACGTCTGCCGCTTCAAACACGACCGAGAGAAGTCCAGCAATCAAGCGGCAATAGGCTTGGGATGATGCCAGTGCATCGACCTTGCAATCGCCTACCTGCATTCTTAGCAAGGACAGATGATCAATGCCCTGCAAGGCCACTGTGATGCTGTTTAGCAGGCGCATATTATCTGCAGACTCATGCCCAATCAGATATTGCGCATTCAGTAAACTGCGCAATAGTTCTTCGCTTTGCTGACTGTTATGAATTTGTTCGGCCCGCTGATTTTGAAAGCGCTGGGCTTTGGACGCCAGATAGATGTTGCTCATCCCACGCTCACGCTGAAGCTGGTGGATCAGTTCGGACACACTGGTTACAACCCGACAGTTGGATGTCAGCTGTTTCAGTGCTTTGATTTCTGCATGCTTTGCGGCAAGTAAAAATCGGCGGGTGGCATCACTGTGCTGGCTCATGTTTGCTCCGAACGTTAACGGTACTGCATCAACATTTAGTTGGCGTGGTTCCAACTGTTAATCGCGCAAGCGAGGTAGCTGACTCTGGTAAACAGAATTTAAAGCAACGCTTATTCCACATTTGGTCATTGCAATAACAATCTTTTGGAATGGCACTAGACAGCGGGTTTCGGGCTGGCTCATTTTATTTAGCTTGTTAGCATTGGTTTGATTTTTAACCGAAAAATGCTCAAGGGGGGCGTTCTGGAATGTTCTTGGTGCGTAGGGTTGCACCAAGTATGGGCAATAGACAAAGCGATTCCACTGATACTACCTCATATGCTAATCAGCTTCTGTTATCCTATAGCTTTGATGTTCTTGTTTGTATGTGATTATGCTGAACTGGCTAAGCGCTTCGATTACCCGCACTATCAGTGGCTTGTCTACGGTCCTGTTATCGTTTCTGTTTATCGTGATTGTGTATTCAGTGTTTAAACTGCAATCAATTAACGTGGAAATGCGTGAAGTCGCAGAAATAGATATTCCCCTTACTGATGTTGTCTCTGAAATTGAACTGCTGCAAATGCGTCAGCATTTACTGATGGAGAAAATCCGTCAGATTGTGCGTAATGATTCCCAGTCGACTGAAGAAAAATCAACCCTTGAAGTGGAGTTTGATGATTATGACAGTGACCTGGAAACCCAGTTAGAACGCGCTGTCGCCATTATCCAAACCGGATTGAGTAAGGGCAGAGTGAGGCTGGATGTGTCAGAGCATAAGTCCGTGCTGCTGGCGGTCAATCAGTTTCATCAGCATCGCAAAGCCTTTGAACAGGCCTTTCGTAAATTTGTCTCTGCCGATAAGAGCCTGCATCAGTTGCATTGGAATGCGCTGGAAGGTCTGGACGGTAGTCTGGATGCACAGTCAGAAGCGTTACTTGAAAATATTGAGTCACTCACCCTGCAAATTTCAGACTATACCGAAAAGCATGAGCGTGAATTTATGCTGGTGAATCTTGCTTTAGGGGTGAGTGCCCTTGGTATTGGCCTGTATCTTACGTTGTTTGTGGTGCAAAGTTTTCGAAAACGAGTAGGCAGTTTGCAGGGACAAATAGAGACGCTACAACACAGTATTCACGATCCTGACGCAATTCAACCTCAGGACCTGGCTGCGGTAAAAGGGCGGGACGAACTGGCCGAATTGGAAAATGATTTACGTCAGATGGTCGCGCGCTTCTCCAATGAAATGCGCAATCGCTACGAAGTCGAAGAGCAACTGATGGAACTGGCGACACGGGATAAACTGACCGGTGCCTTTAATCGGCATAAATGGGAGAGCGTGATGAGTGAAGAGCTTGCACTGGCGCAGCGAGGCAATATGTTTAGCCTGATTGTACTGGATGTCGATCGCTTTAAACACATCAATGATAGCTATGGCCACGATGTCGGGGATAAGGTGCTGCAGCGCCTGGTTGAAAGCCTTAAATCGCGCCTGCGTTTAACGGACTTATTGTTCCGTCTGGGCGGTGAAGAGTTTGCGGTATTGCTGCGTCATGCCGATGAAAATATAGCCATCAGTGTGGCCGAAATATTGCGAGAGCAAATCGAACAATGCCAGTTTGAGGAATTGCCGACGTTCACTATCAGTTTGGGGATCACTGCCTATCGGGACGGAGACAGCTCGGACCTACTGATGAAAAGAGCGGATAAGGCGTTGTATGCTGCCAAACAGGCTGGCCGCAACCAGGCGTGTCGTGCTGAATAGATAGGTCGTGGCCTTATCCTTTGGTATAGGATTGGCGCGTCAATATGGCGTGACTTATGTTTCCCGCTAGGCTATTAGCTAGACACCGTTATCGGAGAAGCTGTTGTTGCCTTGTTTTCGTTCCGGGTTATTGCTTTGCCTGAGCTTGTTCCTGTTTGCCTGTATTCCACCTTGTGTTGCCAGTGAAGAACCCACCGTTGTCGTGGCCAGCCTGCAATATCCTCCTTATATCGGTCGTGGCGGTGTTGAAGAAAATCGTGCCTGGGCGGTGGTAAAAGCAGCCTTCGCACAGCGGGGCTATCATGCCAGAAAAGTTATTGTTCCCTGGGCAAGAGCCTTGCAACTGGCGGAAAATGGTGAGGTTGACGCCATTTTCATGATCAACAAAACCCCTGAACGAGAAAAGTGGGGAGTCTTCAGCGATATCGTGGGGGAAGAGCGTCAGGTAATTTGGCTGCAGAAGCAGCGCGATTTTGCCGTTGCTCAGCTCACTGATCTAAAGCGCAAACGTGTTGGTGTCCTGCGTAATAGTTTTCAGCAGACGTATCTGACCAATCATGGCATTTTCAGTGTGGGCGTAAAAGACGTACTGGAGGGATTGCACATGCTTCACCATGGGCGCATCGATGCCTATTTAGCGGAACAGGCATCCAGTTTGTACCTCAGTCGCGATTTACCACCGGATCTCCCCGACGGTATTGAACCTCTGCTTCCACCCGTTTATACCGAGCCATACTATTTGAGTGCTTCGCGTAAAGTTGCGGGCCATGAAAAAATCATTCAGGAATTTAACGCAGGTTTGGCTGCATTAAAGGCCAGTGATGAGTTTGAGCGAATGATGATGTATTTGCGTCTGAGCGAATAAATACGCCCTGAAGGAATCCCTCAGGGCGTATGATGTTTTAGCTTATGAGAAGTTGTTGTTTAGGCGCGAAAGCGACGTACCAAACCTAACGACAATAGCATCATCATTAGCATTCCAAAGCTACCACCACCGGATTTCTTCGCTGGAGTCTCTGTGGCAAAGGTACAGCTGCCATTGTCCACCGTAGCGTCGCTGTTGTAGTTGTTGGCGCTGCTGTCGGTACAGCCCTCTACTTCTACCCCATCAGACAATACCGTCAGCAGGAAGCTAACAGAGGCAGAATCGGCGCTGTTGGCTTTATCTGTCACTGTAACGGTCACGGTCGTTTCACCATGCCAGTTAGTATCTGGCGTCAGCACAAAGGTGCTGCCAGACGCATCACCGCTGATTTCGGCAGAAACATGTTCACCTTCAACGCGAATGCTGTTGGCGGTGTTCAGGGTATCTACGTACATGACGTTGATGGCGTCTGAGTGGGTGTTTTCGTCAATGGTGATATCACCAATTGTCGCCAGCTGAATATTAGACGGTGCAGTTACCTTGTAGCTGCTGACCACTTCTTCAGAATCTGCATACTGGCTGGTAACTGTAATGCTGTTATCTGCGCCAATGGCACTTGCGACGACTTTTGCATTGAAGCTCAGGGTAATTTTCGACTGTTCCGGACCGCGATAGTCACCGCAGAACACAGTGCCTTCACTGATGACTTCATCCACATTGTTATACGCAAGGCCTTTGGTTAAGTAGCCCTGATAAGGACCCGCGATACCTAGCTCGCCTACATAGCCTTTCACCCCGATAGACCCGTATTGCGGGTTAGCGGTTTCAATGCTGTTGTAAGCGTACACCAGTTCATAGTCACCTGCGGCAAAGCTAATATCTAGGGATACAAAGCTTTGAATGCTGTAATAGCTATTTTCATCTGGGGTTAGGTTATCCTGCAACATATTGATGAACTGTTCCTGTCCACCGTCCCACTGGAAGATGTAGTAGCTTTCATCAACAGCGGCATAGGCCACATTGACATAACGGCCACGGTTGTAGTCCCAGTAATAGCCTGGCATCACCACGTCACCACGCCATAATGGCGCGACCTGGGTGGCCGGGTATTCGCTGTAGTTTTCATCAAACGGATAGACCGCGTTGAAGAAGTGGAAGCCAGTATCGAACTGCACATAACCAAAGGGAGATATGGCCAGGTAGTCAGTTGCATGCTGTTCTTCCATACCGAATAAGGGCACATAAGGCAGACCAGACACGCCGCGTGGAATGATCGTCACATTGTCTGCTGTACCCTCTACCACCATAGGGCTGTAATATGCCGCAAGGTCATAGAACGCAGGATTATCACCGTAAGGAACACGGCATTGCTCATCTTCATGGTTGCTCGTAAACACGTAAGTGCGGGCGAGATCCAATGAAGACGGTTGACTTGCCGCCAGGCTGATTTGACCCTCACTGATGCTTAGACCCTGGCTTAAATCATTAATGCTCGCCACACTGACGGAATCTTCAATTAGCTGAAGACCTTCAGGAAGGGCAATATCCAGAGTCAATGCACGCTCGCCACCGGCAAGGTTAGGTAACACATTTACCTCGTAGGCGATAACGTCGCCAACTTTAGCCGCATACTGGCTGGCAGAGATTGTGACATCGTCACCACCTACGCTCAGCTTCACGCCAACGTTGCCCAGATTACCGGTGTTATAGGCATCAGAACCTAACTCAACCAGGCCATAATAAATATCGCCTTCGTTCAGTTCAGACAACTGATGGTTCAGTTGAACTGAGTAAGGTGTTCCGCTTGCCACCGCACCTTCAGGACCCGTTAGTGTGGCATTGCTGCCTTCACCTTCAGGGATCATCGCTAACGCGACTTTAAAGTGGTCAGCCAGATTCTCCGGATCTAACCATTCGTCTTTGTAGTTACTGATGATCATCCAGTAACGGCCCGGCGTGGGATCGTTAATTGCGCAGTAATCACCACCATCGAGGACGGAGTAACATAAGGCTTCGTCAGTCCATTGAATGTCGTTATCACCGTTTACGTCATAACCGATATCCAGGGCTGAGAAAGCATTGAGATCTGCTTCGGCAATCTCAAGCACCACGCGTTTGGTTCCTTCCGGCACATCGAAGAACTCGATGTGGGCGCCGCCAGTGGCGGTTAAATCGGCTGCTGTCCAGTCGGTGCTGCCGTAAATGCCGCCATAAGCGCGATATTCATTGGGTAAGCTGGTTAAGGTAAATTCCTTAATCTCGGCTTTGGTCAGTCCATGCACCATGCCATTGAATTCACTCACATCCGGCGTAATCAGATCTTTTAACAGAACGTGACCAGACTCGCGATGAATGGTGGCTGACAGGCTTTCAGGCAGATCGTTAGTGCCCAAACGAATCCCAACAGGCAAGTACTGAGTCGGTAATTCACTGCTGGTCGGTGTCAGAGTGACTTTGCCGAGCAATTGCTCTGCTGAGGTGTCAGCACCAACGGCCTGTACTTCAGTGACTTTGGCAGTGACACTGATGACGCCGGTTTCACCCGCAGCCAATGTCAGGCTGGAAGGCGATACAGACAGCTCCAGATAAGGCGCGCCTAAGGTGGTGAGTACCTCTGCTTCAATATCCCAGGTACCGTCTGTCGTGGCGGTAAAGGTTCGGATAAAGTTACAGCTACGATCGCAGTTATCGTTATACAGATAAGGTAAGTTCAGGGTGTAAATCTGACCACCATTCTTAGGGTTGGCAGCGTTGTAGTGTTCCGCCGTTTCGTCCAGAAGCAGGCCTGCTTTAACCGCGCGGGCAACGTTAATCACACCACTACCAGCATCACTGAACTGTGCATCTTCAATGCCGGTATTCCATGCGTTTGAGCCATCCAGGGTGCGGGTGACGCCTTCCATCGACGCTGTGGTCATCAGCGCTGACTGGATTTGGGCCGGCGTCCATTCAGGCTTGGCCTGGGTTAACAATGCCATGGCACCCGCCACGTGAGGTGCCGCCATAGATGTACCGCTAATGGCGATATAATCTGATGGCATGGGGGAGGTGGTGAACGGCATTTCGTCTGCATAGGCGGCATAGATATCCACACCTGGTGCCGCCAGGTTCGGACTCATTACATCCGGCGCATCGAAGTTGGGTCCGCGCGACGAGAAGTCAGCAATATGATCAGCATCACGTGTGGTGATCTGCAATTCAGATTCAGTGATGGTGATCTGGTGATTACTGCCTTCAGCAAGCCATGCCTGAAGCCCATAGTAGCCATTTTCCCACGAGCCCCACCACTCGTTAGAATCAATCATGATACCGGGGATCACATAGGTGTCATCGGCCATGGTTTCACCGTAGTTGGCGTTATACAGCACAAAACCACCGGCGCCGCCTGCGGCAACGTTTTCAGCTTTGGCGACACGCGCAATTTCACCGCGCTGGCACACTACGATAGGCGCTTTTTCAAAAGGCGTGCCCGAAGGATCTGCAGCAAAAAAGTCGGCGGGAAAGCTCTCATTACATTGGGTGTATTGTTCACCATAAGCCGCTGCCGCAATGATGGGGCCTGTGTAGCTTGGCCCGATACCACTACCACTTAAATTAGCTAAGGTGTTAGTCGTCCCGTCAGCGGTTGCTGCGTTTAAGAACTTGTCCGACACTTCAAATGCACGGCTATGGGTTGCTGCTGCAACGGAGGTTAGCCAGGGAGAGAAGTGATCAATGGCACCTCGGGCTTCAGAAGCATAAGCGGGATCATATGCATTACCTGCGGAGGCCGCGACTGAAATGCCGGCTTCACGTGCACTTAAAAACGCAAGTTCAACGGGATCATCCCAAGGGAATGAACCGTAGGTGCTGCCGATTGAGAAGTTAATAACGTCGACGCCATCCGCAATGGCATCTTCGATACCTGCAAGCAGGGCAGAGCTAGGACAGCCTGCATAGTATTCGGTACCTGCAACAGAGCCATCGCCCGGGAAACAGACCTGATACATGATCACGTTTGCACGAGGGGCGACACCGGAAATTCTTGGTAACACCAGGCCAGTGCTGACCCCATCGCTTGACTCTTCAAGACCTGGAACTTTGTAATCAACATCATACAGAACGTTACCGGTAGCGGTAGACGAGGTGTGTGAGCCGTGGCCGTTGTAGTCTTCACCGTTTTGTGGACGTACCGGCAGTGACATCTGGCCGCCGTTGATCATCCAATAGTAATCGCTGTAGCTGTCGGTGATAACGTTGTAAGAATGCACACCGATCAGTTTGTCGTTACACATAGCGGCAAATTCTTCCTCGGCACAATCGCCAAGATAACCGTTATAACGTGACGGCAGCTGATGGTCATAGCCATCGGCAGCAACATCTGCAAACGCAGGGTGATCGCTGTTGATGCCCGTGTCTAACACGCCAACTACAATACCTTCGCCTTTGTACTCAGCATCCGTTGCACTGGCAGTCCAGATTTGATCGGCACCTATGTGCTGCGGACCGACATCGGTATGCAGTTTATATAGCTTTTCACGGGTCACACTGCGGATACCAGTCAGCTGTGACAGGCGAGCGGCTTGATCCTGCGTCAGCTTTACTGCCATACCATTAAACGCTTTGGTATAGCTGGCTTTAATATTGGTCGCAGAAGACAGAATCCCCAGGCTTGCAGCCTGACTTAGGATCCCCTGTTGCTTTTGTTGCAAAAACTGCGTGTATTGGTTCACGGCATTGAGGTTTGTGCCTTTACGCGCGGTTTGTGCCGTCAGCAGTTTCTGTCCGCTGATGCGAGGAGACGTTGCGGCTAAACCTGACAGGTTGCCCTGATAGCGAGCCACAGGTTCATCGGTGAGTTCGACGATGTAGGTGTATTCACCATTTAAACCGTTTTCGTAATGGAAATCGACCTTCTGTTTTAGGGCGATATTACGATGATTATTCGGTTTGTTATTCAGGCTGCCATTACTGGAACGCTTGCGTTGTTCCTGTAATTGCTCGTTGTAATGTTTGATCGCATCTGTCAGCTCAATGGCTTTTAGATTTGAACCGTCACCGATAGCAGCTGCGGTGGTCCCTGTACCCACCGCATAAAGCGCTGCAATTACGGCTAACGAGAGTTTCCTGGAAGGAGTCATAGTTGCCTCTTATTTTTGATTTATTGTGATATTTCATCCGGGCTAATGCGCACCGGTGCAGGGATGCTAGCAAGTGAAAACGGGTAAAAATGTATCAATGTGTGTGTCTTGGGACGGCAAATGTGGGCGAATCGTTATCATGACTGGGCTGCTGATAATTTGTACCAATATGTAACATTTGTGACGCCTTCACGAAGGAATGAAACATTCTGAAAGTCACAGTTTTAAAGCTGGCACTGGATGAAATAATCATCAATTAGCTTCGTATTTGTATGGAAGAGCGGGGGAAGCCCCTTGAATTGTGCGCAGGAATATAGTTTATTCGGGCAATTAAAATTTTCCGATAATAATAATAATGATAAGCGGGCATGTTGTTGCGTTCTGAGTCTAACTATCTGCGATCTGGTATCAAGTGGCTAATACTTTGCCTGTTTGTTACCGGACCTAAATGCGCCTGGGCAGAGGAAATAGATGCATTGCTCGAACAGGCATCGCTCGAAACGCTGTATACGCCGACCGGAGAATGGCAAATTGAGTTATCTGCCGGTTACGGCGAATGGGATAATCCCCTTAACCATGAATCCCCTCAACCTCTCTATTTGTTGCCGAAAGTGCGCTACTACTCGGAGCGCTTTTACCTGGAAAACTTCCGTCTGGGGTATGCGTTATTCGAATCTAAGAATACCAGTCTTGATCTTGTCAGCGATCTCAATGTGGATGGCGTCTACTTCAATCAGAGCTATTTAATCTCGTCTTTTGTGGGTAAAAACAGCCCCAACCGTTTTAGTGAAACGATTGAATCGTCTCTGGTTTCTTCAAAAGATTATCGCTTTCAAAATATTCGCACACGCCATTATTCCTACATGGCAGGGTTGCGATGGAGCTTTGCCGATAAGATGCGTTTTGGAGCAAAGCTTCTCAAAGACATTACCAATGTTCACCGAGGTTATGAGGCGCAACTCATGGCGGGAAAAGACTGGCATTTTGACAGTGTCGCCTTTGGTGTGAATGTCATGCTCGAACTAAAAAGTGCCAGGCTGGTGGATTATTACTATGGGCTCGAATTTGAAGAAACAGCGCAGGTATTAACGGAGCAGGAAAAGGCGAAAATCAACGATTTTTATCAAACGGTGGAGTTTGATTACGAGGTTGTGCCGGATCTTATCTATCGTCCTGAACATGTTTATCAGGGACATTCTAGCCTGAATCACATTGTTGAAGCTTTCATGAGCTGGCCGTTTTCAGATGCCGTCTCGTTGGTCGCGGAGGTGCAGTATCAGCGTCTGGGCAGTGGTATCGCTGGTAGTCCATTGATTGAATCGCCGGAGCTTTTTAACTATTTCATTGGCCTAAACTGGAGCTGGTAGTGACAAGAGGTAAACGGAATTTCCTCCTGACATTGTGGTTAACCCTATTGCCGATAGCGGTGTCGGCAGAGGCAAACCTGGATAACCACAATTGGTTTGAGATCAAACCGCGTATTTGTATCGGTGAGCAGGATGCTACCTGCGTCACCGGATTAGAGTTTATTTGGCGCCTAGCGCAACCCCAGCACATTTGTGTGCGCAATCCCGAGCAGGCATTGTTTTGCACCGATGAGCAACAAGGACACAGGATCGAGCAGGTTGAGCTGGATCAGGTGACGGAATACACCCTGTATTCACCTGATAACCGTTTTACCCCGCTCAGACGACAAGTAAAAGTGCTGTTTGTAGGCAAGGACGTGCGCCTGCGACGTAAACATCCATGGAGTGTATTCTGATGTCCGCGCGAATTTTATTAATTGAAGACGATCAGCGTCTGGCTGATTCTGTATGCCGTTTTCTCAATGCCCACGATATGCGCACTGAGCACTTGTCGCAGGGGCGGCAATTAAGCGCCCGTTTGTTGAAGCAGCAGTATGATCTGATTTTATGTGACGTGATGCTGCCCGGCAGTTCAGGCTTTGAACTGGCTAAGGATATTCGCCGTCATTTTGATGGCCCGCTGTTATTTTTGAGCGCGTTAAGTGACACCCAAAGTGAGTTGCAGGGCTTTGCGGTTGGTGGTGATGACTATATTGCCAAACCGGTGGAACCCTCTATTCTGCTGGCGCGGATTCGCTCGCGTCTTAAGGCTGTGCGCGGCGGGGGAAGTCAGCAAAGTCAGATGCAGGTCGGCAATTTATTGCTGGATATGGGGCGTCGAGCACTTAGTGTGGCGGGAGAAGATGTGCATCTTACGCCTTACGAATTTGAAATAATGTGGTTACTGGCACAGCATCAAGGCACCAAAATCACCCGAAACCAGCTATTCGACGCCACCGTTGGTCGCGAATATGACGGTGTCAGCCGCACCATCGATGGGCGGATCAGCCGTTTGCGGCGCAAGCTTGATAGTATCGACAAGATTAGCCATCAGATATCGACCTTCTGGGGCCAGGGATATATGTTGAGTGAAAAGTAAGTTGCTGCACTGGTTACCATCGGTTTTTCTGCGCTATTACCTGCTGTTTCTGTTCATTATTTTTGCGGTGATCGCCGGGGCCGACCGGATGTTTTGGCATCTGTACGAACCACAGCCGTTGTTCTCTTTACAGGATGTGGTGGAACTGAGTGTAGAAGGGCAAAGGCCGACCCAGTTAAACATGGAACAGCTGGGGTTATCAGCCAAACTGAAACAACAGCTGGTTGAACAGGGTTGGCTCAGGGTAACGGATGGCAACCAAGGCTATTATTTTTATGTGTATCAGGACGATGAGCATCTGACCGAAATCGGGCCGCTGCCCAAACGTGAGCATCAGGAGTGGCTGGCACCAGCACTGTTTTATAGTGCGTTGGCGCTGGTGCTGTTTGTATTGCTGTATCCGCTGTTTCGGGATTTACAGAACCTGCGTAACAGTGTGGATAGGTTTGCCAGACAGCGTGATCCCAGAGTATTCGATTTTACTCATGGGTTTTATCTTAAAAACGTGGTGGTAACGCTGCGGACAATGTCAGTGCGTTTAACGGAAATGATGCAACTTACTCGTGAGGTGTCTGACACTTTGTCCCATGAACTGCGCACGCCGTTGGCACGCTTACGTTTTTCACTGGCGACCTTAACCGCTAAGCAGGATCAGGAGATTCATCAGGCGATGCAGGCAGATATTGCAGAACTGGACGCCCTAATTGATGAATACCTGCAATATACCCGAGCTGAAAATACGGAACCGGATTTGTTTCTGAGTTGGTTGTCGCTGGCGGAATTGCTTGAGCCTGTGCTGGTTAAATTTCGTCAGTTTAGTCAGTGTGAAATAGCCGCGGAATTCGCTACTGATATGGAAGTTAAAGTTGAACCTCGGCTTTTTATTCGGGTAATCAATAATTTGCTAGGTAACGCCTGCAAATATGCAAATCAGCGGGTGTTGGTACGAGTGTCGGATTTAGGCGATGCAGGATGGCGACTGGAAGTTGAAGATGATGGCCCCGGCTTTGGTGACGACCCATCCCATTTACTGTTACCTTTTGCCCAAAGCGCGATCAGCCAGCACGGTTATGGGTTAGGGCTGGCGATTGTGGAAAAAGCCATGAGCTGGCACCAGGGCCGGGTTGAACTGGGGAAGGCCACCACCTTAGGCGGTGCCTGTGTATCTGTTAGCTGGCCGAAATTAGCAGATTAAGCCTTACTTCATATAAGATTTTAAAACGCTGATTACCTGTTCCAGTTCCTGTTGGCGGGCTTCCGGGCTGATATCATCGGCTCCCAGGTGTTCACGCATATGGTGCTCCAGCACTTCAGTCATCAGGCCGTTTACCGCGCCGCGAATGGCGCTGATTTGCTGCAAAATAGCGGTACAGTCTTTGGCTTGTTCAAGGGCCACTTCCAGGGCATTCGCCTGACCTTTAATTTTACGTACCCGTGTGAGCAGCTTTTTCTGATCTTTTAGAATATGCGCCATTCATCTTACTCATTGGAGTTAAACCTATACTGGGGTATAGTATACGTTAAGCAGTTTTACCGATACAAGCAGGCAGGTTATGCACTCTCACAGCCATCATTCTCATACTCATTCAGATCACAGCCATGATGTGGGCAAGCTGTGTCATGCGCAGGCATTGTCAGCCGATACTCACGACAATGAAAAGCGCATTAATACCGTGTTTATTCTGACAACCATCACCATGGTGGTGGAAATTCTGGCGGGTACCTGGTTTGGTTCTATGGCATTGCTGGCAGATGGCTGGCACATGTTTACCCATTCAGCGGCGTTTGCGATTGCCATGTTTGCATACTGGTATGCGCGTAAACACAGCGATAATCCGGCGTTTGCCTTCGGTACAGGGAAAGTTACGTCCTTAGGGGGATTTGCCAGTGCGGTGGCCCTGGCGGTGGTGGCCTTGTTTATGGTGGTGGAGTCGGTAGAGCGTTTAATTTCTCCTGCCAATATTCATTTTGAAGAAGCGATTGCGGTTGCTGTGATTGGCTTGCTGGTCAATTTAGCTTCGGTATTTTTGCTGCATGACCATCATGATCATAGTCACGGCCATCATCACCATCATCATGCGCACGACCACGACCACGACCACGACCACGACCATAGCCACGATCACAATATCAAAGCCGCGTATTTCCATGTGCTGGCAGATACGCTGACGTCGTTGTTTGCCATCCTGGCGCTGATTGCCGGTAAATTCCTGGGTTGGATCTGGCTGGATGCGGTCATGGGCATTGTTGGCGCAGTTGTTATCCTGAAATGGGCTTACAACCTGATTACCGACAGTAGCGCGATATTGTTGGATCGCAACCACAGTGACAGCGATGAAAAGGCCATCCTGGAACTCTTTGAACAGCAGCCCGACAGTCGTCTGCTTGACCTGCATGTGTGGAAAATGTCCGGACAACACAAAGCTGCGATTTTATCGGTGGAAACCAGTGGCAATCAGGTGGCATCTGATTATCAGAAACTGCTCGACGAGCAGGTGAAGCTTGCTCACGTCACTATTGAGGTTCATCGTATTTAATGTTCTGAAAAAGCTGCGACAGGAATTGTCGCAGCCCTTCGTTAGGCTAAAAGAAAAAGGAATTTTCCATGTCAGCCTTTCAGCGTCGTCTAGATATTCTTCAGTATTTGCCGCGCCAGCCGCGTAAAATCAGTGTTGAGCAGCTTATTCATCTGCTTGAACAAGCAGGCCATCAACAAGTCAATATCCGTACGATCCAGCGCGATTTGGTTGCGCTGGAACAAATGGGCTGGTTTGGGGTGGAATCGGATCAGCGTAGCAAGCCGTTTGGCTGGTATATCAGTGCCAGCTGGAAACAGCTAAATCTTAATCTGATGGATGCAAACACGGCACTGGCGTTTAATGTGCTCAATCAGGTAGGAGCGCCGATTTTGCCGGATTCGACGCTTGCTGAACTCGCACCTTACTTTTCACGCGCGCAGCGCATTATCGATAGCGAGGCCAGTAGCTGGCTGCATCACTGGTCACAGTCGGTCGCTATGTTTAATTCGTCACTGCCGATCAGCCTGCCCGAGCCTGATAAGGATACTTTGCATCTGGTGAAGGAAGCCTTACTGCATAAAAAGCAAATTAGCGCCAAAATCAAACGTATCCTGCCTTATCCAAAAACCGGCGAGTATCTGTGGAAGCTGTATGATCGGGTTAATTTACTTGGATTGATTTATAAAGATGGCAGTCCGATGATTATTTGTACCTTCGGTACTCTTCATCCGCGCATTTACGGTTTTCCACTGGGCTTTATTAAAGAAGTTTCGATTACCGAACAGACCGTTCAGACGCCTAATTGATTTGATTTGCAGCGTTTGAAATGGGATACCCAGCGCGGCGCTGAGGATATCCATTTGAAACTTAAAGTGCGTAAAATTAGCCGGTTTTTATTGCGCGATGCTACTTTGGGCCATGCCCAAACTATCACGGAAAGTGATGATCCAGAATGGGTTATCTTAACCAGTCAGGTGACAGATACCCGTCAGTTAAGAGTGTTTCTGCGAGGCTTAGGCGAGTTGGTCGAGGTGCTCGAACCCGCCAGTTTACGTCAATATTTTTGTAACCTAAGCCAACATCTTGCATGCATGTATGCTCAACCTCCGGCGTAATTTTAGTGTTGACGTTGCCCAAGTTTAAGCGCACGGACAAAGGCGGGGATTTCGAATAACTCATCCTCAATGGTTGCAGACATTTCCTGCTCATTCTCGAGCACACCTATGCCCGAGGCAATGACGAGAATTTCGATGTCATTTTCAAGTGCCGGCTCAATGGTCAGGCCCTGAATAATCAATGGATTTTCTCTGCCTAAGCGTGCTGATAAGTTTTGTGTAAGCTGGTCGTAGCAACTAATCGGTAAGTCTTCACGGCAAAATATTTGCAGTATGATGCCGCGGGCCTGACAAATATCAGCTTGATATACCAATGGATTATTAAGTGCCTGTTCGAGTGCGTCGAGGGACGCTTCCTGCGACATAGCCGTGCCGACGCCCAAAATGGATTCCCCGCGGTATGAAAGAATTTTGGCGAGGTCATTTAAATCTACGTTGATGATGCCTGTGCATGTCAGCATCTGTACCAGCGCGCCAAGCAAGTTTCGCAACACGGCATTGCTATATGTAAACGCAGATTGTATGCCAACGCTGGTATTCAGGCAGGTTAGTAACTGGTCGTTAGAAAGGGTTATGTATGCATTGGCATGCTGGGTTAATTTTTCCAGGCCTTCGTATGCAATTTGATTGCGAAATTTTCCTTCCGAAGAAAAGGGCAGGGTCATAACGGCCATGCAATGAATCCCTTGTTCCTGCGCCAATGCGAGTATAAATGGCGCCACACCTGTTCCGGTGCCGCCACCAAGACCGGCGGTGACGATGACAATATCTGCACCTGAGATCAGGGAACGTAAGTCTTCTTCATTTTCCCGGGCCGCGGCTAAACCTATATCCGGATCTGCTCCTGCGCCATATCCTTTGGTAAGGGTCTCACCTATCAGTAATTTATTTTCGGCTTCACAATGTTTAAGTGCGGCGGCATCGGTATTTACCGCCCACAGTTTTACGTGTTTATCACTGATATGCTGGGCCAGCGTAGTAAGAGTATTGCCTCCACATCCGCCAGCGCCAATCACACAAATATTGAGTCCGGAATGCGTGTTCATAAGTGCGTCCATTTTTAGTCTCCCGAATGAGTCTTTTCAGGTTACTGTGGCGCTGCGACAAAAGCTGACGTATCCAAACCGCCCGCGCATTTCTCAGATACAAGTTACGTTCCCTGGTGAATTTGGATGGAATCCCTGTTTTTACCTCTGAGAACCACTACGCGATGCGTTTTGATAGGTGTAATGTCCTAAATCTCTCCTAAGAATAGGATTTTGTTATGTCTGATTTCAATTATCATACGCGCCCAAATACCCCGGGCTTCGGGGATTCGATTCAGTCGTGGTTGAGGCTCATTGGCGCCTTAACTGAATTGTTATAACGCGTTGTTTGTATGCAGATAAAACGAAAAAGTGCCTTGCACACTATACTCTACAAACAGCCTGCCATATGTTGGAATGAGATGATGCAATCAAACTATCCCATTGGAACGCCGGGCACGCCTTGGAGCGACGCCGAAAAGGCGGCATGGTTAGCCGGTCAGCTGGTGAAACGTTCGTATCAGCAGGAAGTATTGAGTAAATTACAACACCTGCCACAGGCCTTTCAATTAGAGCAATACGGTACCCTCCCTTACACAGGAGACTACCCCTTGTTTGCCATTCGTAATCAGACTTTTAATCCAGCTAAGCCATATGTGTTGGTCACAGGTGGAGTACATGGTTATGAAACCAGTGGTGTGCAGGGGGCGATTCATTTTGCACTGACCGAAGCGGCGAAATACAGCGACGATTTTAATCTGGTGATCTTACCCTGCATCAGTCCGTGGGGTTACGAGACGATCAATCGCTGGAATCCATTAGCCATTGATCCCAACCGTTCGTTTTATGCAGACAGCCCAGCCCCTGAATCCGCAGCGGTAATGGACTATTTGGCCAGCCTGAACGCTGAGTTTTTAGTGCATGTGGATTTGCATGAGACCACAGATACAGACGACAGTGAATTTCGCCCGGCGCTGGCGGCCCGTGACGGCGTAGTATTTACCGAATGGGGCATTCCGGATGGCTTCTATCTGGTTGGCGACAGCGAAAATCCCCAGCCTGAATTTCAAGAGGCCATTATCAAGGCGGTAGAAAAGGTCACCCACATCGCTCCCGCCGATGATAAGGGTATGATCATTGGTGCTAATGTCGAGCAACACGGCGTGATCAACTATGCCAAAAAAGCGCTGGGGTTGTGCGGTGGCGTTACCAATGCGACTTATGTAACCACCACGGAAGTCTATCCCGACAGCCCCAAAGCCACGCCGGACAACTGCATCGACGCGCAGGTTGCGGTGGTATGTGCCGCCCTGGAATTTATACAAGACTAACGTTTTCTTGTCTTTCAGTCGTTACCTGATATGCCTGTCTGAGTAGCGACTGACTTCCATTCTCGCCGCGTTTGATGTCTCTATTTTTCCTGGTTATATCTGCATTCATTTACAGCAAAAGGTTAGATTTGATCAATATCAAGCCACACTGCGTCTGATTGGCTTAACGTATTTAACGTGATAATCAGTTATGGTTTTCTCTATTTGAGGGATCCATATCTGGTTGCGGTTTTGCCCTAAAGGCAGTCACGTTAGACAGAAAAAGATGTAGCCCGAATGCCTATAAATCAGCCCGTTACTCAAAAAGAACAAGCCGTAGGAGAGGCGGCAAATATTCTCTCTATCACCGATCTACAGGGAAAGATTCGTTACGTTAATCAGGATTTTGTGGAGATATCCGGGTTTGACCAAAAGGAGTTACTTGGTCAGGATCACAATATTGTCCGTCACCCTGATATGCCTTCAGAGGCGTTTCGTCAGTTATGGCAAACGCTGAAATCGGGCAAATCCTGGATGGGGGTGGTCAAAAACCGGTGTAAGAATGGCGACCATTACTGGGTGGATGCGTTTGCTTCACCGATCAGTGAAAACGGTGAGGTGTGCGAATATCAGTCGGTACGTCGCATGGCGGATCCGGAACATGTCAGCAGAGCCGAGCAGTTATATCAGGCCATTAATCGGGGCCAGTCAGCCAGGTTGAATGCGCCTTTAAGCTTTAGCACTAAGGTGTTACTTTGCACCATTTTACCCCTGCTATGTTGCGCCTTGATGGCAACTCAGTTGCCGTCACTATGGGCTTGGGCGAGCCTGCTATTGGGTCTGTTGCTGTCATCTACTGGCGGTTATCTTGCCCTGCAACCGTTGCGAGCCTTGCATCAACAGTCTTTGCAGTTAAGCAATGATGCATTAGCACGTTGGGTGTTTACCGGACGTCGGGACGAAATTGGTCAGTTGCAACTGGCGCTTAAAGTACAGGAATCGGAAACAGCGGCGTTGGTCGGCAGGTTAGCGGACTCGGGCTGGCATTTAAGCGATGGCGTACATCAGCTATCCGAAGCGGTAAACACTTCAGCACGCGAAATCGAAGCCCAGTTTAGCGAGACCGAACAGGTTGCGTCGGCGGTGGCGCAGATGTCCAGTGGCTTTCAGCAAGTCGCGGTGGCCGCCAGTGAAACCTCGCAGGAGACCACTAGTGGTGTCGATGAAGCGGCCAAAGGCAAGAGCCTGGTGCAAGATAATGGTTTTGTGATCAGTGAGTTGCAGCGGGATATGCAACAGGCCTGTGATCAAATCCAATCCGTTGAAGGCCAGTGCCAGCAGATTTCTGGGATCCTGACGGTGATAGGGACGATTGCCGATCAAACCAATTTACTCGCGCTAAATGCCGCCATCGAAGCTGCACGAGCCGGTGAACATGGACGCGGCTTCTCTGTGGTTGCCGATGAAGTGCGGACGCTGGCGAATAAAACTCAGGCGTCGACGCAGGAAATAGGCGAAATGATTGCGGCGCTGCAAAAGGTGACGGCAGATGCTGTACGAGCCATCAGTAATGCCAGCAGCAAATCTGAAGCCTGCGAAAGAAGCAGTCTTGAAACTATCGAGTCGCTGGCGCGTATGTTGGGCAGTATTGAGTCTATTGCCAGTCGCAATAATGAAATTGCGGTAAACATTGAGGAACAAACGCAGGTTGCCGAAGCTATCAATCGGAATGTCAGTGCCATCCGTGATGTGACGCAGCGCAATTTACATAGCCTCAATGCTTCCCATAACAAAGCCAATGAAATTCGTGAGGTAGGCAATCGACTGACGGGGCTAAGCCAACAGTTTTGGCGGCAACAGGCACAGCGGCGTCAGTCAAAATCCGCCAGCTAATATGTAGGATGTTAACGTCTCAGTTTGAATCGCATAAAGGACGCTTTAAACACGACCTTTAACACCGAAATTTGACGCCAGGTCGTTAATAAACCAACTGTGATTTAATGGCTCATGTTTGAGCCATTAAATCTATACTTACTCCACCACTCGCCATGCTGATTGAACGTTCCTAATAATAAAAGGAGATAACAATGGCATGTGTACTCTTTGGCGCCGTTGCGCCGAACGATCCTGATGTGCTGAAAATTTTGGCTGCCTGGTCTAAGTCTTGTTACGCCGATGGCAAGTTTCCCCGTGCTAATCACGGCTGGCGCATGATTACTCTGTATTGCTGTGATAGTCCTTCTGATCCTTTGCCATCGCTGGTGGCTGTGGATAAAGCGGATAAGGTACAGGCGCCGGTAGAGCTACAACTGGAGCTGACCGATAAAGCGATTCTGGCTTTGTATACCGGTGAGCGACTTAAGCTGAAAAAAGGCCGTGGCGTGATTATGATTGCGGATAATAGCCCTCAGGAATGTTGTCATCCCTGTAAGGGCTAAGTGTACACTTTCATGGGCGGATTGGTGTAATTTAGGCGGCAACTAGTGTAGGGTCGTTACATCAACAAAGATGCAGCAGGCCCTATGGATTTTCGTCGAAAAATAACCCCGCAACGTGAACATAACGCCACTCAGGCCAGTGATATACGAGGCTTGTGTCGCGCACTTGAAAGTGATCGTGGTCGCATTATCAATTCGGCCTCGGTGCGCCGGTTACAGCAGAAAACCCAGGTATTTCCGCTGGAGCGTAACGCTGCGGTGCGCAGTCGCTTAACTCACTCGCTGGAAGTCCAGCAGGTGGGCCGTTTTATTGTGCAGAGTATTTTCGACAAGCTCAGCAGCGAACAGCAGGCTGCATTTGGCATGGCTGAGATGGAGCGGCCACTGGAGACGCTGGTGGAAATGGCCTGCCTGATGCACGATATCGGCAATCCACCCTTTGGCCATTTTGGTGAAGCCGCCATCAGCCAGTGGTTTAGCGATCATCTGGATGCTCTGTTGCCCGCTGACGTCGCCTTAAGTCAGGAGCAATATCAGGATCTGTGTCATTTTGAAGGAAATGCCCAGGCCATTCGGCTGGTGCATAGCCTGCAGGGTCTGAATCTGACCTATGCGCAAATAGCCTGCATTTTAAAATATACCCGTTGCGGCGGCATTCCAAAGCCGGAGCGCGAGCATCCATTCAGTTATCTGCATAAAAAAGTTGGTTATTACCTAAGTGAACAGGGCATTGTTGAGCGCATCAGTGACGCGCTGGAAATGGCCCCCGGATGTCGCCATCCAGCCACTTACATTATGGAAGCCGCCGACGATATTTCTTACTGCATTGCCGACATTGAAGACGCGGTAGAGAAGGGCATTTTAGATACGGATAAACTCAGTCAGGAGCTGATTAAGGCCTATGCCGATATCTGCGCTGAGTTTGGTTTAGATGCCAGTGCTGAGCATATGGGTAAGGTGATTGATAAGGCCCTGGCGGCGCGCCAGCGCGAGAGCATCAGCCGCGATTCCAAGTATTTCATCACCTTGCGGGTCGGGTTAACCCACCCTTTGGTGCAGCATGCGGTGCATCGTTTTATCGATAATATCGACGCCGTTTACGCGGGCAGTTTTAACCATGCGCTGCTAGAAGATAACAGCTACGCCCATGCCATTGCCGAGAGTTTGAAACGGGTGGCGTTGCAGTTTGCCTTTTGCGATCCTGAAGTGGAGGCGGCGGAGCTGAAGGGCTATAAAATTATTACCGGTCTGCTGGATTGCTATCGTTCACTACTGACCTTAGACAGAAATGCTTTTCAGGCTACATTAGATCAGCAAAAATCCGCCCGTTTACTGGATAAACGCTTGATTAAAAAGCTGCCGGGCAAGCATATCCGCGCCTATGTGGCCGCGCTGGAAAATGACTGTGATGACAGCTGGGAGTTTTATTATCGCTGCCGTTTACTGCAGGATTTTATCAGCGGCATGACGGATCAATTCGCCTATGACGAATACCGTAGCCTGATGGTGGTGGATTAACTCAGTTACGCTGATCTGCCGAATCTTCTCTTTGAGTGACCTTCTCATTTGCCCCTTCACTGGGGCAAACTTCATTTACATCAATCTGTTATCTATCCAAACATTGGGAGTTGTATGCCTGATCTGTTTAAATCGTTAGGCCTTGCTGTATCGGCAAGTGTGTTCACTCTGTCTGCATGGGCAGCCAATGTTTCCCCCGCACAGCAGGCTGATGTCTGGTTTACCCAGGCGGTGGCCAGCCCCACAGTGCCGGGCATCAATGTGGCGGTGGCAGATACTGGCGGCGTGGTGTGGGCTAAAGGCTATGGCTATGCAGATCTGGAAAATCAGGTGCCCATGTCGCCGAAAACCAAAATGCGCATTGGCAGTGTGGCCAAGCTGATCACTGCTGCCGGGCTGATGCGTTTGTACGACGAAGGCAAAATCGATTTGGATAAACCAGTCAGCGAGTATGTGCCCTACTGGCCTAAAGATAAGCCGGTGATGACGTTACGTCAGTTAACCTCGCATACGGCGGGCATTCGCCACTACAAGGAAGGGGCAGATGAGTTTTTGTATAACCGTCCTTTTGCCGATGTAAAAGCCGGTGTGGAGTTGTTTGCTGACGATCCTTTGTTGTATTTACCGGGTGAAGGGCACAGCTATTCTACCTTTGCCTGGACCTTGATAAGCGCCGTTATGGAAGGTGCCGATGGTTTTTATGTTGGTAACGGAAGAGATTTTCATCAAATCATCCAGCAGGAAGTGTTTACTCCGCTGCAGATGCAAGATTCGGCCTTTGACGATCAGTACCAAATCATCTCTAACCGCCAGCGCCCTTACAGTGTCAAAGAGGGCAAGCTGATCAATTCACCCCAGACGGATCACAGCTATAAATGGGCGGGCGGCGGTTTTCTCGCGACGCCATCGGATATTTCCCGCTTTGCTGTGGCGCATACTCAGGGCGAATATTTAAAGCCCGACACAGTTAAGCAAATGTTTACCAAAGCCAAACTGAATAACGGCCAAGAGGTGAATTTCGGCATTGGCTGGATGGTGGGGTTTGACGATATTAAAGACGGTAAAAAGTATCGGGATGATCATGAAGCGCAAACGATGATGGCAAATATGCCCCATGCGGTGATGCATTCGGGCGGCAGTATGGGCGGTATTACCATGACCATTTTATGCTTGGATCACCAGCGCGCGGTAACGGTAGTGAAAAACGTCGACGGTGATAACAGCGCAAATGTATTTCGTTTAGCCTTACAAACCCTTTCTGCTTATCACAACGCCAGTTAATCATCCTTGATGAAATCTCTTGTTGGTTAGGCCGGTCTGTAGCGGCGACGTAAACCAACAAGAGGTATTCTTTATGTGTAAATCAGTGCTACTGACAGCCTGCTTTGTTTTCTTCAGCGCCATGACTCAGGCCGCAAATAATCCCTTAAGTGTGCATGTGCTTAATACCACCACGGGGCTTCCTTCATCCGGCGTCGAGGTGATTTTGGAGGTACAGCAGGCGTCAGGCTGGAAGGAACTGGCACGGAAAACCACGAATGCTCAGGGGCGTATTCCTGTTCTTTATCCAGAGGCGGGAGCATTGCCGAAAGGCATTTATCGGGTGCGCTTTTTAACCGGAGACTGGTTTGCCCGTCAGCATCAGCCGAGCTTTTTCCCGGAAATTCCAGTGATATTCGCGGCCAATGATGACTTGCCCCATTACCACATTCCACTGTTACTCAGCCCCTACGGATATTCTACTTACCGAGGCAACTAACAAATGAAAGAGGGGCTCATCTCTAGAGGATGAGCCTTTCTGCTAAAGCTGGTTAATCTGCTTTTTCAGCTGGTAGCCTTCGTCTGTGACTATGGCTTCCAGCACAGATAAGCGTTCTTTCACCGCCATGAGTTCAGCTTTGAGGGCTTTTACGTCCTCGTTACTCGTGCCCTTATTCGCTTTAGCTTTATGTTTCATATGCACTTCATAGGCAGCGTAGCCAATACCACCAATAATGGCGATCGCAGCAATTTCAAATGGACCCAGTATCATCTTGTATCTCCCTGAACAAAATTATGGTTTGAGCGCATGTGAGTGAAGCACAAACCTGGTGACGTTTTTATCTCGTTAAGATCGTCTAAGCAGCAATCCTGATGCCAAAAGATAAGTTCTTTTAAATCAGCGGCTTGAACTTTTATGTTTCATTTCTAACGATAGATTAAACGAAATGTTGGTTAAATTTACCACTTACTTAGTCGATTATCCCATCGAAAATGTGTTGCGTGATATGTACATAGCTGGCTTAAAACTCAGACAGATTTACCTGTAAATAATCCACCATCACTTTGATTTTCGGCACGGTATAACGGTGTTTCTGGTATAGCAGATAAATGCCTAAGTTAGGCTGCTGCGTGATGGTGACCGGCGGTGTAGTGTGTATTTCAACTAACTTTCCTGCGTCTATCGCGTCCTGACAGGCCCAGCGCGGCAGCATCAGTAAACCTTCACCGGCAATCGCTTTTGCCACTAACCAGCGGCCCAAATTTGAAGTAAAGATCACCGGCGCCGACACATCATGCCAGTGCTCATCAATCTGGCACAACCAGGGCGTTTTGCCATACGGGGTGCGGAAGTATAGGCCCTTGTGCTGACGCAGCTCAAACGGGTGGGTGGGGGTACCAAACGCCTGTAAGTAGTCAGGTGCGGCAAACAACTGAAAGGCATTATCCATCAGTTGTTTCGCGACGATACGTTCATTCGGCACGTAACCACCACGAATGGCAATATCGATATTGTCCCGCTCCAGTACCGTTAGTTCATCACTAAAGGTCACATCCAGCTGGATTTTTGGATACTGTTTCGAAAAGCTATCCAGCACAGGTAACAGCATTTTTTCACCAAAGCCATTGGTGGTGCTGATACGCATAGTGCCCATAGGTTCACTATGATAAGTGCGTACTGAGTCATTAGCCTGATTCAGTTCGCTTAGCAGGTTAGTGACTTGTTGGAAATATTCCTGACCTACTTCGGTGAGTTTGACCGAACGGGTGTTACGTTGCAGTAAGGTGGCGCCGAGTTGTTGTTCCAGGTCTGCAATTCGGCGAGAAATAGAAGAGGCGGGAACATGTAACTGCTGAGCAGCGGCGCTGAAACTACCCTGGTTCGCCACGGCGACAAAATATTTTAGGGCGCGTAATTCGTCCATATTATTGCTTTTTCGACAATAGTTATTCGCATATTAGGCTATATATCTTGATAAAACAGTAAGAAATAATTGCACTTCGTTATGTTAATTATCCAATTGGAGTCACCATGCAAACCTACCGTGCTATTCAATTAAGCAAACGTCCTGATGGTAAGCCTATTGGCCCACATATGTTTACCCCGGTGGATCTATCTATTCCTGTGCCTGCAGAAGGCCAGATCCTGGTAAAACAATCGCATATGTCGTTAGATCCGGCCATGTTAGGCTGGATGAACCCTGATACGGAAAGCTACATTCCGCCGGTGGAGCTTGGCAGTGTAATGCGCTCCTTTGGTTACGGTGAAGTGGTGGCATCTGAACACCCCAATTTTGCTGTGGGTGATAAAGTCACTGGCATGTTTGGCTGGGCCGAATATGCGCTGGTGGGCGCGCAGGGCCTGAATAAACTGCCTGCCTCAGTCAATCCGGAAATGGCATTATCTATATTTGCTTTGCCAGGCTTAACTGCCGTACAGGGCCTGTATAGCATAGGTCAGCCAAAAGCGGGTGAAACTTTGATTGTTACGGGCGCTGCGGGTTCTGTGGGCAGCATGGTAGGTCAGTTAGCCAAAGCGGACGGTTTGCGCGTTGTTGGCGTCGCCGGTAGTGATGAGAAATGTCAGTGGCTGGTAAACGAGCTGGGCTTTGATGCAGCAATTAACTACAAAGCCGACAACTTAGCTGAGCAACTCGCGGCTGCCACGCCCAATGGTATCGATGTGTTTTTTGAAAATACCGGTGGCCCAATTCAGACCCAGATTTTCGAGCGTATGAACGCTCACGGTCGCATTGCTGTGTGTGGCTTAATTGCCGATTACACCAAAGCCACGCCCACACCAGGGCCAAGCTGGATCAATGTGATCAAAAAGCGTCTGCATATTGAAGGCTTTACCATGCCCGATCATTTACACAAAGCGCCGCAGTTACTGGAAAAACTGACGCCTTATGTGATGCAAGGCAAGATTAAATATCGCGCCCATGTACTGGAAGGATTGGACAGTGCCATGACAGGCCTGAACCTGTTTTTCACTGGCGGCAATCAGGGCAAATTGATTGTAAAACTTTAAGGGGTTTATGTGTGCCCCGAATGATTCGGGGCATATTTCAAACAAGCCAGTTAAGCCAGTTCAATTTCGTTAGCCTGCACGGTGCGGGCAATCCGCAGAAAGATTTTCTCAAAAGAAAACTGGTGCATTTCGGTGCTAAAGGTGGAACAGAGATCCTCGGCTACCACACAGTGATAACCTAACTCCCAGCCCATACGTACACTCGATTCGACGCCAAAGTTGGTGGCAATGCCGCCAAACACCAGGGTGTTGATACCATGACGACGTAACTGCAAATCTAACTCAGTGCCGGTAAAGGCGCCCCAGTGATGCTTCAGAATATGCCAGTCACCTGGTTGGGCTAAGCCATCCACCAGTGCAGACCAGTTTTCCGGTAAACTCCCTTTAGTCACATAGGGCAGCACCTCGTCAGTGTTACCCGGTGGATAATCTGAAAGTGTTGCATTCCAACCGACGCGAACCCAGACAACCTTGGCACCGGCTGCCCGGAACCGATCAGCCTGCGCTTTGTTGCGCGCAATGATGGTCTCGCTTGAGTAAGGCTGACGTTCACCAGTGACGATTCCATGCTGCAGGTCGATGATGATGAGTGCCGTTTTTTCAGGAGATAAAGAGAGCATAGTCAGTCTGTCCTTTCACAACTCGTCGAATAATATTATGCAGGATAAAAGCCGCGCTAACGGCTTACAAGCAAGATCCGACAGGCGTTAAAGAAAGGGAGATGAACACTCCCTTTGCGAGATATTACGGACGTTCAACCGCACTGAACTTCTTAATAAAATCGGCAAGGTTGTACTCGGAAACATCGGTAAACTCACCGGCATCATAGAAGCGGCCATAGCAGGTCGGACAGCTTTCAAACCAGATATGGGGTTGCTTAATATCGACCATTTTCAGCATTTTGCTGCTGGGGCAAACCGGGCAATTAATATCGCCAATCTGGTTGTATTCTTTGCCAACCTCGGGATTACCCGTATCCACACCCTCCGCGATATCCTTCAGGTCCTGGTGTTCAAGCATATCGAACCAAAGGCCCTGACAATGCTGGCAGCGCTCTACGTCGCCGAAAGGAGTATGTAATTGCTCGAAGTTAGATTCACATTTTGGGCATTGCATGGCGTCATTCCTTGGGTATTTGGGCTGGCTTATGTTCATCACTAATATCACCAGACTCTGAGTATAAATTTAATAATACCAATGTGTTACAGGAATAGGTAGGACGAAAATAAAAGGCCAGACTAAAGGTTTCTGGCCTTTTTGCTTGTGCTGAGTCAGCGAATCAGAGCGTATCTGTATCCACAAACAGGGTCAGTGGTGTGGTGGTGCTGATATTCAGCGCGGCTTTTGACCAGGTGCCATAAAATACTGATTGCACGAACGCATCAACGCTGGCGGCTACATCGTCAAAGAAGCTGTCTGGGGTTAACTGGCAGTTAGTACATGCGGGGCAATGACCATCACAAAAACTGCAGTGGAAATACTTGGGTGAATAACCACATGGTCCCCAGGAATAGGTGGCTTCCACCCGATAAAAAGCACGATTGCCACTGCTGTGTTCATAGGCCGCCTGAGCGGCATCTTCCTTGGTAACAAAACAGGTGGTGAAGTTAAAGCCCCACACCATGTAAGGCAGGCTGATGTTGGCGCTGTCGCTGATATCGTAAGGGTCGATACTGAACATGGCATCCGCCAATGTAGTATCGGCGGCCACGGCATTGTGGGCAGCCATACCGCCAGCCGAATGTCCGCCCAATACGTAATGGGCAATAGCATCGCAGCTATCTGCCGCCCAGGTGGGCAGATTGGCTTTAACTTCGCTTACCAGAGCGGCGTAGTCATCCGCATCGGTTTTGGTCAGTCCGCCAACATTCTGATCCATGATCACGGTTGCATAGCCGTAGCTGTTGATGGCATCCGATAGAGTATCGTAACTGGAGATAGACATGGCTGTGCCGACGCCCAATACAATCACGTCACAGCTACTGTTGCTGCCCGATGGCAAATGCACACGCACATCGCCATTGGTTAAGCTGTAGTCGGTATAAGCGAACGCTGAACTGCCAAAACAGAGTGTGGCGAGCAGGGTTAAAGGTGCCAAAACTTGGCGAAGTGAGGTAGTGAATCTCATAATATTTCCTTGTTGTTGATTGTGATCCATCTGAATGGATGGTTGATTACCATTTTCACCAAAACGGTGGCACAACAAGGCAGATATCAATTAGCTACTAAATATTGTTATCACTACTGTCTTAGCCAGTTTAACTTTACCTCTACACCTCTAGTGAATGAGGTGTGGAGGTAAATACGACTGGTTATTTCGTTTGGGTTAGGATGGCTTGAATTGCCTCCATGCTGGGCGGGTTTTCGCCCATTTCCTGTTTGCCCTGCTGGGTTAAGCGCAGCAGGCGCGATAAAAAGGCCTGGGTAGCGAGACTGCGCTGCGCCACTTCGTCCTTATTCGGTTGGTAAGCGTCCAGTTCGCCCTGACTGAGCACGCCTTTTTGCACCAGTAAGCTTTCTAAGCTGGCGATCCGTTCATTCGCTACCTGTAATTCCATAGCAAGGGTCATCACCATAGACAGGGTTTGTTCCGTTTGCTTGTCGGCCAGAAAATAGGGGCGGGCGCCCTTGGCCTTCTTTGCGGCCAGGCTGATTTTCTCGGTTGCTTTCATGCTGCTTTCCAAATTAAAAAGGCGTTCCACACAGGTGCGCGGCCGTAATCTTCACCGGCATCACCGGCGCTGCGTTTACCAAAAATGCTTTCATCCACTAACGAGACCAAACCGATTTGCTCTAATGGCTGCGCGCCAAAGCCGCTGTCGGCCACCATTTGGGCTAAGTCCAGTTCATGCATCGGGCCCCAGTATGGTTCGTTATTAAAGTAGGTATCCCAGTCACGCATAAACTGCTCGAATACTGGCATACCGTCATACTGCGGCTGCTCTAGGTGCAGGCACACGCCGCCTGGCGCCAGCAGACGGTGAATTTCAGCCAGAATGTTCGGCATACTTTGATGAGAGGTTTCGTGCAAAAACATGCTGGTGGAAATTAAATCGAAACTGCCATCGGCGTAGCGGCTTAGGTCTTCACCATTGGCCTGCACAAAGCGGATATTGTTTACGCCCAGGGCTTTGGCGCGGGCATGGGCATAACGCAGGCTAGGGCGCGCCACATCGACGGCAATCACTTCGGCATCCGGGAAGGCCTCTGCCAACGGCACTATGTTGTGGCCTATGGTACAGCCGATATCCAAAATACGTTTTGGCGCAAAGCCCGGCTGTTGTTCTTTCAGCCATTTGGCAATGGCCTGACCGCCACCGTCGCTTAAGCCGCCGAGTAACCCTGCGGTAGTGACAAACAAGCCAATATCGTAGCTGGCGGCGACCGTCACATCGTTAGGGAAGTATTCTTCATAGTAACAACCCGGCTGACAGTGAATATCCACCAAACCGACGTTATCCGGAATCGGCAGAGCGTCGTCTAGTTCCAGCGTGTCGGCCCCTTGATTTAAGGCATCGACCTTAGCAACGATATCTTCGATTTGCTCCAGCACCACACCACGGCCGACCTGATGGCGCATTTCCATGGTGTTGCGGCGCAGGGCACTCCAAAACTGATAATAAGGGTGGTCTAGCATGGCGCTGCGGATCTGATGGCGATCTTGTGGCTCGCTGCCGGTTGCCTCGATAATCGCCGGTTTTACTTCCTGCTCGTACACTTCGCGCACGCCGGGCAAAATCTGGCTACTTAAATGCACATTTAAGTGGGTTAAAAAGTTTAGTCGCGCCACATCGTCGTGACTGGCTTTGGCCATCACTTCATGTTGGGTCAGGGCGAGCCAACTTGGCAGGGTCTCGTTGCTCATTTTAAGCCTCCCTCAATTTTTTCATAATCCAATAATTCGTAATGGGTTTGCATATAACCTTCGACCCCGGCTTTTAAAAACAGGTAGTCATCATCGGCCGTGCACCAAAGGTTATAGGGCGGATGTTCTTCTGGTAGGTTGCCTGCGGTATCGACAATCTGGAAATGGCGGGCGCGGAATTCGCCCGCGGCCACTGTGACAGTTTCTTCGCCTACATAACGGATGCCAAAGCCGGTTTTAAACAGCAAAGGCCCGGTGGCGCCGCGGTGATCCGGTGAGGTTAAAAACAAGTTCGGGAAAAAGGTTTTGCCCGGCCCCTGAGACAAATCGTACAAACGCATCAATTGGGCATCGCCAAAAATCGGGTGGGCTTGCAGCCATTTCACCGGTGCGTCCAGCTCAATGCGCTGGGTCATACGGCCATCGCGCTGATTGTGGGTTTCGCATTCCACATAGTCTTTGGCAAAACGCATCCAGCCGCTGCCTTCGTATTTGTCGCCCACGCTTAAACGTACCGAGCAATCAATGGGCGCGCCGTCGCTGTGCATGGCCAGCACCACGTCGCGGATCACATTCGGCGCATCGTCGATTTCGCAATGGGCTTGTAGCACCATTACGTTATCGCGCTGGCGGGTAAGGGTGAAATATTCACGTCCGCGTTCCTGATCCATGCGCTCCGGCTTTTTACTGGTATACAAAATGGTGCCGCGGATACTGCTGTGTTGCATGTTTTGGTCCTTCACGTGTTTATTAAAATCCTGATTAGAAAAAGGCCTGTAAGCCGGTTTGCGCACGGCCTAAAATCAAGCCATGAATATCGTAAGTCCCTTCATAGGTATTCACGGTTTCCAGGTTGATGGCGTGGCGCATAATATGGAATTCATCGGCAATGCCATTGCCGCCGTGCATGTCACGGGCCATACGGGCGATATCTAACGACTTGCCGCAGTTGTTGCGTTTCACCAACGAGATCATGGTGGGATCCCAGTCGCCAGCATCAATAAGCTGACCGACGCGCAACGATGCCTGCAAGCCCAACGTAATTTCCGTTTGCATATTGGCGAGCTTGGTTTGGAATAGCTGGGTTTGTGCCAGTGGCTTGCCAAATTGTTTGCGCTCTAAGCCATACTGGCGGGCAGCGTGCCAGCAGCATTCTGCTGCGCCCAATGCGCCCCATGAAATGCCGTAACGTGCCATATTCAAACAGCTGAATGGGCCTTTAAGCCCGCGGATGCTGGGGAACATATTTTCTTCGGGCACAAACACGTTATCCATCACAATTTCGCCGGTGATAGAGGCTTTCAGTGATAGCTTGCCTTCGATTTTCGGCGCACTTAATCCGGCCATGCCTTTTTCCAGCACAAAGCCGCAAATGGCGTTGTCTTCATCGGTATTTTTCGCCCACACCACAAACACATCGGCAATGGGCGCGTTGGTGATCCACATTTTGCTGCCATGCAGGCGATAGCCGCCTTCCACCTTAGTGGCGCGGGTTTTCATGCCGGCAGGATCTGAGCCTGCGTCCGGCTCGGTTAAGCCAAAGCAACCAATCAACTCACCGCTGGCAAGGCCGGGCAGGTATTTGTCTTTTTGCGCTTCGCTGCCGAACTTGTAAATGGGGTGCATCACCAAAGACGACTGCACGCTCATGGCGCTGCGATAACCGCTGTCGACCCGCTCTACTTCACGGGCCACTAAGCCATAACTGACATAGTTCACCCCAGAGCAACCATAGCCCTGAATGGTGGCGCCGAGTAAACCCACTTCGCCAAATTTGCGCATGATAGCCGGGTCGAAATGTTCCTGACGGTTGGCCTCTAAAATGCCCGGCATCAACTCTTGCTGACAGAAATCGTGGGCCATATCGCGGATCATCCGCTCTTCGTCAGAAAGCTGTTTGTCCAGTAATAACAGGTCGTGCCAATGGTTGAGTAAAGCGTCACTCATGAAAATGTCTCCGCCGCTGGCCTCAATCCGACAAGCAAAAAACTGTTGAGATATCAGCGAACTATTGTGGTGAATAAATTGCTTTGATATTGTTGTTATATCAATATAACATTTGCTTGAGTCAGTACAAGTACTATTGTGCAGAAATTCACCATCTCGCCACTGCACAGATAACAAAAGGACCTGCTATGCAAACCACAGATAAAACCGCCAAACAGATTTATTTGGAGCTGAAACAAAATCCCACCCGCAAGCGTTTTGGTTTCGGGCGCAAGGCTGCGCTGATTAATGTGGATCCACAAAAGGCCTATACCTGTGTGGATGAATTTGCCACGGCCTATGAAACCGACCCGCGCCAAATGGAATACATCAATAGTCTGGCAGAAGCTTTTCGGGTCAAGGGCTGGCCTGTGGTCTGGACCCATGTGGCCTATATGGAATCCGGAGAAGATGCCGGCATTTGGGGTACCCGTACCGATACCCCAGATTCGCTACAGAACATTAAGTTTCATTCCCGTCGCAGCGAGTTTGATGATCGCCTGACCATCGACCGTGAAAAAGACGTGATCTATTGCAAAAAAATGCCCTCAGCGTTTTTTGAAACCCAGCTGCAATCCCTGCTGGTGTGGCATCAAGTGGATACTGTGATCATCACAGGCGGTTCCACCTCTGGCTGTATTCGCGCCACGGCGGTGGATGCTTTATCCCGCGGCTATCGCGCCATCGTGCCTGAGCAAACCACCGCAGATAAACATGAGTCTTATCACTATGCGAACCTGACGGATTTGGTGCTGAAGTACGCCGATGTGGTGGATGTGCAGGAAGTGTTTGATTACCTGCAAGCGGAATAACACCGCTCGAAGGCGTTGTGAAAAGGAGTAGCGATTAATGAAAGCAGATCCCGGTTTTTATGGATACTGGCCCTGGGCCGAGCGGCCAAAAATCCGCTGGCCTGATGGCAAAAAGCTGGCCTTTTGGGTAGCCCCGAACATTGAATTTTATGAGCTGAATCCGCCGGCCAATCCTCATCGTAAAGCCTGGCCGCAGCCTTATCCGGCCAATCAAGGCTACAGCATTCGTGATTACGGCAACCGCGTCGGGCATATGCGCCAAATGGAGGTGCTGGATAAGTACGGGGTGCGGGGTTCGATTTCACTATCGACAGCCTTGTGTGAGCACCACCCGGAAATTATCGCCATGTGCAAGGAGCGTAACTGGGAGTTTTTCAGCCACGGCATTTACAACACCCGTTACACCTATGGCATGAGTGAGCAGCAGGAGCGCGACATGATCCGCGACTCCATGGAAACCATTTATCGCCATACCGGCCAGCAGTGCAAAGGCTACTTAGCCCCGGCGCTGTCCCACTCAGAATTAACCTTAGATCTGTTTGCCGAAGTGGGCACCGAGTTGTTTGGCAACGATGGAGGTATTTATACCTGCGATCTGTTCCATGACGATCAGCCTACGCCGATCCAGCTGAGATCAGGCAAGCCGTTTGTCTCTATTCCTTATTCGCTGGAAATGAACGACACCATTGCCTACGTGGTGAATAAGGTGGAGCCGCGCCGCTATGGTCAGATGCTCAAAGATAACTTCGACCGTTTGTACGCCGAAGGTGATAGTCACGGTACTGTCATGTGTATCCCTACCCACAACTATCAGGTGTCTTGCCCACACAGGCTTAAAGCCTTTGAAGAGGCGCTGGATTACATCACCAGTCACGACGATGTGTGGGTGACCACAGGGGCGGAAATCGCTGAATACTATTTAGAACATTACTATGCCGATGCACAGGCAAATGTGGCGGGTTTTAACGGCAAGGAGCAAGGCTAATGGCGTTAGATGCAGAACACCTGATGTACCCCAAACGGGGCTATGGCATGGATCACGATCGTTACGACTGGTCGATGCTGACGGATCGTAAACCTATCAGTTGGCCACAAGGTAAAAAGCTGGCCCTGTGGGTCAATGTGTGTGTGCAGTTTTTCCCGTTAAATCAGCAGGGTAAACCCTTTGCTGTACCCGGCGGTATGACCATGCCTTATCCGGATTTGCGCCATTTCAGTTTGCGTGAATACGGTAACCGCATTGGTTTATTCCGCATTCTCGATGCGCTGGATAACGTGGGGATCGTGCCGACCTTTGCCATTAACGGCGAAATGGCTCAGCGTAATCCCTGGTTGCTGGAGCATTTAGCCAAGCGGGATAACGAAATTCTGTGTCATGGCTGGAACATGGACAGTATTCACTATGGCGGTATGGACAGCGCCCAAGAGCAGATGTGGATTGAAAACAGCTTATCGGCGCTGCGCGATGCCAGCGGCCAGCCCGTCACAGGCTGGTTAAGTCCGGCCCGCAATGAAAGTGAACTGACGCCGGAACTGCTCAAACAAGCTGGGGTGCAATACTGCGCCAACTGGGTGAATGACGACATGCCTTACGCCTTTAATACGGCCAATGGCCCGATTGCTGCGATGCCCTTATCTAACGAGCTGGACGATCAGTTTATTCTGCAGTCTAACCTGCATTCGGAAGCTTCGTATGTGGAGCAAATTCAGGATGCCGCAAGCTTGTTGCTGACAGAGGCCGAGACCCAAGGCGGACGTATGCTGGGGCTGAATATTCACCCCTGGTTACTGGGGCAACCCTACCGTATTGGTTATTTAGAACGCTTACTCGGCTGGCTGGCTCAGCAGGATATTTATACCGCTTCTGCCAGTGACATCCTAAGCGGCTGGCAGCACCAGCAGGCAGCGGAATAAACGGATGGGGTTAGTTGCAGTGAGCTTAGATAAATTGAGCTTAAGGAAACTGTGCCGGACGGCGCGCCAAAAAGGCCGCTGCACCTTCGCTGAAATCCTCGCCGTCAAAGGCGTTGGTAAACAGCATACGAATGTCTTCGGCACTTTGGTTACCGCGACCACACAAGTGCGCCAGGGTATGTTTAATGCCCTGCAAAGATGTGCTGCTCAGGCTCAGCAGCTGCTGACAAAAGGCATCAGCGGCTGCATGCAGATCTTCCTTAATATGCAATTGAGTGACCAGACCCCAGTCAAACGCAGTTTGCGCATCAATGGGCTGGGCCGTCATCAGCAGTTGCTTGGCACGGGCCAAGCCCACCAAATCCAGCACTCGTTTACAGTCTTCCAGGGTATACAGCAAGCCAAGTTTGGCCGGGGTAATGGCGAATTGGGCGTGCTCGGCAGCGATACGAAAATCACAGGCCAGCGCCAGACCCATGCCGCCGCCAAAACAGGCGCCGTTGATCACCGCCACTGTGGGGCAGGGCAGGTTTTCCAGTACTTGCTGGGCTTGTTGGATCAAGCGGTTATTGGCTTGCAACGCGGCTTTATCCGCCATCAGCTGTTGCAACTCGGCAATGTCGGCACCGGCGCAAAACGTCTGCTCGCCGCTGGCCTGCAGTTTCAGCAGTTTCGGCGGTTGCTGGCGCAGCTTATCGCAGTAATCGAGCAGTTGCTGCCACATGGCGCTATCCATGGCATTGCGTTTATCCGCCCGATTCAGGGTCAGGGTCGCCAGTTTGCCGTCAGTGCTAAGGGTCAGATGTTCCATTCGAATACTCCGGTTAGTGCGTCGTTCAGTGCGCTAACTGAGCCCACTGCTTTATTTACTATAGACAGTAAAGTCTATAATTATCAATAGGTTAATTAAATATTTATGACAGTAGCAACTCGCGTAGGCGCCACCCTCGCCGAAAAGATCCTGGCCCGTGCCAGCGGTAAGCCCAGGGTGACACCAGGGCAGATCGTCACCTGTAATCTCGATTTAGTGCTGATGCACGATTCCAGCGGACCACGCCGAGTGGAATCGCGCTTAAAAGAGCTGGGCGCCAAGGTGTTTGATCCCAGCAAAGTGGTGCTGGTGAGTGACCATTATGTGCCTGCTACCGATGCTGAAGCGGCGGAAATTCTGGCGTTGACGCGCCGCTGGGCGGACAACAATCAGATTGCGCATTTTTACGATATGCAGGGCATTTGCCATGTGATGTTACCTCAGCAGGGGCATTTGCAACCTGGCATGTTTGCTGTGGGCGGCGATTCTCATTCCCCCACAGGCGGTGCCTTTGGCACCTTTATGGTGGGAATAGGTGCGACAGAAATGACTGGCGTACTGGCCACGGGCGAGATTTGGATCCGCGTACCCCACACTTACAAACTGCAGTTTGATGGTCAGTTACAGGACGGCTGTAGCGCCAAAGATATTATGCTGATGCTGTGCGCCACTTTAGGCATGAGCAACGATTACAAAGTGATGGAATACTGCGGCAGCACTATCGATGCCATGAACATGTATGAGCGCATGGTGCTGTGCAATATGTCTGCTGAACTGGGCGCCAAAACTGGCATTATCGCCGCGGACAAAACCACCACAGACTGGATTGAACGTACCGGCAAAACCCCTGCGGAAGATGCTCTGAGTTGGCGCAGCGATGCTGATTGCACCTACGAGAAAACCTATCAGTTTGATACCTCAGCACTGGCACCTATGGTGGCTGCGCCCCATAGCCCACAAAACAGTGCACCGGTAGATACTTACGAACCCACCCGAATGCATCAGGCCTATATCGGTGCCTGTACCGGTGCCAAATTATCCGACTTGCATATGGCAGCCAGAGTGCTCAAAGGCCGCAAAGTGGCCAAAGGTACACGCCTGTTGATTGCACCGGCCTCGGCCAAAACCACCGAAGCGGCGGCCAAAGACGGCACCTTAGCCACCTTAACCGAAGCCGGCGCGATCATGCTGCCCACAGGTTGTGGCGCGTGCGCTGGTATGGGCGCTGGGGCCATTGCTAACGGCGAAAACTGTATTTCGTCCACTTCGCGCAATTTTAAAGGCCGTATGGGCTCGCCCAATTCCAATGTGTATTTGGCATCGCCGTATACGGTGGCAGCCAGTGCAGTGGCGGGACAAATTTGCGATCCGCGCGAACTTCTTAAGGCTTAAGCAGCAGGACAGACTATGACACAACAGACAAAAGGCCGAGCGTGGTGCTTTGGCGACAATATCGACACAGACCTGCTGGCACCGGGCCCTTATATGAAATCCTCGTTAGCCGAGTTGGCAAGCCACTGCTTAGAAGCGATTCGTCCGGAATTTGCTGGCGAAATCACCACAGGTGATGTGGTGATTGGCGGCACGGGGTTTGGTATCGGTTCATCGCGGGAGCAGGCAGCGCAGGCGCTGGTGGAGCTTGGCGTATCGGCGGTGATTGCCCGCTCTTTTGCGCGGATTTTCTATCGCAATGCCCTGAACTTAGGCTTGCCTGTATTGGTGTGTGAGCAAGCGGGCGAGATTGCCGATGGCGATAGCATTTCCGTCGATGCGGAGCAGGGGCTGGTGACTAACCATACCCAGGGCACAAGTTATCAGTGCGAGCCAATTCCAGTCGAGTTGATGGTGATAGTGAATGCAGGCGGGTTAATGCCGTATTTAAAACAAAAATTCAGTGCCGAAAATGGCGCGAACACAGAATAACAGGACACTAGCATGACCCAAATTTCCTCTTTAACCTTACGCCAGCGCTTAGCCCAACCCGAATGTTTGTTAGTGCCGGGGGGCTACGATGCTCTGTCGGCAGTATTGATTGAGCAGGCAGGCTTTGAAGCCATGTACCTGTCGGGCGCAAGTCTGGCTTATACCCGTTTTGGTAAGCCAGACATAGGCTTAGTGAGCATGCAGGAAGTGGCTGAAACCGTGGGCGTGATCCGCGAACGTACAAATTTACCTTTAATTGTTGATGCCGACACCGGCTTTGGGAATGCCTTAAACGTGCAGCGCACCGTGCGCTTGTTTGAGCGCATGGGCGCTACGGCAATTCAGTTAGAAGATCAGCAAATGCCGAAACGCTGTGGTCATTTGCGCGGAAAATCTTTGGTCAGCAAAGAAGAAATGGTGGGTAAAGTGAAAGCGGCAGTGGATGCTCGGGCTAGTGAAGATACCTTAATTGTTGCCCGAACCGATGCTATTGCGGTGGAAGGATTTGAATCTGCCATGGGGCGTGCCGAAGCCTTTGTGGCGGCCGGTGCTGATGTGCTTTTTGTGGAAGCGCCTGAATCGCTGGAGCAAATGCAATTGCTGAATCAGCGCTTTGCTGGCCGTATTCCGCTGCTGGCGAATATGGTGGAAGGCGGTGATACGCCGATTAAATCTGCCGCAGATTTAGGTGAGTTGGGTTACAAAATCGCGATTTTTCCTGGAGCGCTGGTGCGGGCACATGCTCATATGGCCCAGCGCTTTTTTTCCAGTTTAAAAGCCAATGGCACCACCGACCCTTGGCGTGGCGAGATGCTGGATTTGACTGGATTGAACGGCTTGTTAGGTACGCCGGAAATTCTCGAGCAGGGTCAGTATTATCAGCGCATCGGTGCCGAGCATGAGTAGTGGCCGATTAGGCCCCTATCAGAGCGCCACGCTGATTGTAAAAAACTTGAGTGCTTGCCTGCCGGCTTACGCCGAGTTACTGGGCACTACCGTCATTGCCCAGGGGCAGGTGAATGATGAACTTGCTAATGGTCTGAACCAACCTGCTTTGCTGGGACGTGCGGTTGTGACTTTGGCTGCCGCCGATGGCAGCCCGTTGTTGCGTTTGATTGAATGTGTTGATGCGGCGTGGCGAGAGCCTTTTCGCCAGCATGGCTGGATGGCGCTGGAAATTGCTGTGGGCGATGTGTATGCCCTGCGCAAAGCCGGCATCCCTGATTACTTTAGGGTTATTGGCGAGCCTCAGGCACTGGCCTTAAGCGACAACATTCATGCCATGCAGGTGGCGGGTAAAAACGGCGAGGTGCTGTATTTAACCCAAGTAAAAGGCCCTGTGCCGCCCTTTGAACTGCCGGTGATCACTGAACAAAGCGGCCCGCTGTTTATCAGTGTGCTTTGCGCGGGTTCGCGCGCGCGCAGTGTGGAGTTTTATCAGCAACTGCATCAAGGCAAACATGCTCTGTGCTTTGATACCTACGTTGGCGTGCTCAATCGCACCTACGACAAGCCCGATAGCCATCAGTACCCACTCGCGACCTTGCAGTTCAATGGCGATAGCCTGATAGAAATTGATGAAGTGGCCGAAGCCAAACCTGCGAATGCTAGCCTAAGTACCGGGATTATATGTATCTCCTGGCATGTACAGACATTGCCAGCAGACTCGCTTTTATGGGGGGTTAGCCAGGGGCCTGATGGAGAATATCTCGAATTATTGCCGTTGGTCGAATCCGCATAGGCAGACAGGAACTCTGGCAGTAGCGTGAGCATCATATCGACTGATGATGCATTGGAGTAACTAAATGGAAAATATCAGCGAATATCGTTATGCCGGATTTTGGGCTCGGGTATTAGCCTCTCTCATCGATACCGTTCTATTGCTGTTATTGTTGTTTCCATTGATGACCTGGTTGTTTGGCATGGATTATTGGTTTGGCCATTCAAAACCCCACTGGTTGATGGATAGCCTGCTCAATTACGGTTTACCCGCTTTAGGCTGGTTGGCATTTTGGGTAAGCAAATCTGCCACGCCGGGAAAACTCTGGCTCGGGATGAAAATAATTGATGAAAAAACAGGGGGAAAACCAAATGCTGCACAATTTATCGTCAGGTATTTGGGTTACTACCTTTCCATGCTGGCTGTGTTCCTTGGTTTTATCTGGGTGGGGATAGATAAGCGTAAGCAAGGCTGGCATGACAAAATCGCCGGTACACTGGTGGTCTATCAGTCTGCGGAATCATCTGAAGAATTTATTTAATATCAATTAATTAACGCGTCTTTTTGGCATCCAAAAGATGTTGGGCTGTACGCCACTGTTGAGATGAATTTAGCGAACACTTGTCAGAGTTTTACTCAGTGGTTAAGTTTATGTCGATTCGGCGAAACGTGCTGTTTAGAGGTGTATTTTACGATAACTAAAATGCGTAAATTTTTTGTAAGTTAATGAAATAATGAGAATTTTCTGACTCGTACTCAAATTTTCCCGCTTGAGACTTCTGGTACGATGAGTATAATCCGCCTCCCTTAAATGTAATCCCTATTACACAACAATGAGAGGCTAAGATGAGTGCAGCGGCTTTATGGCAAAATGTCGGTCAAACACTGGCTGATTTTGTTGGCGATGATTTAGCGTATATCCAAAACAATTATCAATTCGTTGGAAATGGAACGTTTGCTGATTACATTCGTGCCGAACACAATGTGCCTTTGTCCCTTTATAAAATCTGCTTAATGCGAATTGCACCGCAAATCGTCAGATTATCAAAGCGGTTCAAAATGGTGGCTGATGATGCTTTGCTTGAGTCTGTCCTGATGTTTGTGTTTGATACCTGGTATATGGATATACAGCAAGCATATGGGCTGATTGATTGTCACGGGCGCAGCGGCTACTACGATTCAAAAGATTTTGAGTTTGGTGAGGTCGAACTGTTCTAGCTCTGTGGTGACATTACCAGAGCGAGACTTCGTCGGGTATAGCAAATTCTTGTTTATCAAAGTTACAGCCTTTCGCCTCAAGCCAGTTCAGGGCATCTTCAATGGAATTAAAGAATTCCCGGCTGATACCCGTTGTGTCATAAATGGCTTCAAACTGCCAACGGGTGCTGTTCTGAACGGTGGAGTCGATTAATACAAATGCGACATTGGTAAGGCCATAGTCGGCGGCAGATTTTACCGCATCACGCATTTCTGCCGCAGCATCTGGTGGCATTAGGCTTTCGCCATGTAGAACTATCAGATCACACAAAGGTTTCTGTCGAAGATCTGCTGAGAGTAGCCGATATTCCTGACGAAATTGTTCAACACAGGCTAGGTTCCAGGGGCCTTTAGCGTAGCTGATAATCAGGTCGCCCAGCCTGTCTAAAACATATTCTCCGTGTACAAACATCTTTTTACCGCAGTTACATCAATCTGAGCGAATTATGACACATTTCTGATCTCAGCCCTAATGTGGCTGAATTAATATTTTACTGCTTGAAATTTAAACAAATGTCGCCATTTATCTGGAGAGCTTTGGGTAAATAAAGGAACACAAATGCACGCATGGAAGAAAGTGCCCCTTTGGCAAAAAGGGCTGTTGGTTGCGGTGGTGATAGTGATTAGTCTGACCGGCGCACCGGAGTTGATGCCTTTGCTGGATCTGGGCGGTATGGAACTGGCGATTGCTTACTTATTATTGACGTATAAACCTTTGTTTCACTGGTTAACACGGCAGCGAGAGAAACTGACGCAGCTGCGACAAGTTGGTGCTTGTGCCTGGCGGCAAGCTGCAGGTTACCAACCCAGGATATTTGCATTGCAATCGGCGTTTGCCTTACTTAGTTTCTGGTTATTTGGTAGTGGTGTCTTTGTGTGGCTGTATTTTGTCACTTCCGCCTTGCCCAGCTGATGTCTCAGTTATGTTCTCACGATGCTGGCGTTATACAGGCATGCTGATTGTGGCTCCAAGGCCTGCGGCTAATGCTTGGAGCGCCTCAAGCGATGAATCAACAATGGCAAGATACATCCTTACCTGCTGCTGATATTCCACCGTCACTACCTTACCTCCATGCTGTTCTGTCCAAAGGCGCAGATATTGCTCATGTTTAAAATCCAGCTCCACGGTAACAGGCGTAAGGGATATGTGTTCGACGATTTCCAGCTGTTCCATGGTTTGCTGGGCTGAGGCTGAATAGGCTCGAACGAGGCCGCCGGCGCCCAGTTTGATACCACCAAAATAACGCGTTACCACAAGCATGATATCGCCAACCCCCTTGTGCTGCAGCACGTTTAAAATAGGTTTACCGGCGGTACCACTGGGTTCTCCATCATCTGACATGGCAGCACTTTTTGGGGACCAGGGATTTCCTAAAATGTAGGCCCAACAATGATGTCTGGCATCGGGATATTGCGCTTTGATTTCGGCTAAAAATGCCATAGCGGATTCTCGACTGTCAGCCATGCCGGCACAGGCGAAAAACTTACTTTTTTTGATTTCGTAGAGGGTTTCTAACGAAGCTTTTGGAACGGGATAACTCATAGTTCGCTCATTATAACCTGAATTATAAAAAGCTGCTGCTATTCAAACAATTAGAGCTTACAGTTGATGATGATTTTGATTCCTGAATAATCAATTTAGTGAAATAATGGCGCGTCCTGGTAACAAGATTGATTCCTTCTTTCTGTGGCATTCTGCCGTTACCTGCCTGACATCGAATGTAAATCAAGTTAACGGAAATCTTCCGGTTTGTATTTTGATGCCAACCCAGAACTACGCTGGCTGTTGTGCACATTGTGTGGAGCAAAAGGCAAGCATGAATCCTTGCATAACCTGTGGTGCGTGTTGCGCGACTTATCGCGTGTCTTTTTATTGGGCAGAGTCCGATCCCTTTATGGGCGGTACTGTTCCGGCTGAGCTAACCGAAAAAATATCCCCTACTATGGTCGCCATGTTAGGCACAAACCAAAAGTCTCCCCGTTGCGTTGCATTGGTGGGGGAAGTTGGAGGTGAAATTGGCTGCAGTATCTACGAACAACGTTCCAGTACCTGCCGCGAGTTTGATGTAGGGACCGCGGAGTGCTTAAAAGCGCGACTTAAACATGGTATTCGGGAAGACCTTATTCCAATCGTCGCGGCCTAATAGAACAAGCCCGCTTATGCGGGCTTGATACTTTTGGGGATCAGTTACCCCAAATTTCAGTCACGAAATCTGGATAATCGACAAACGGATTGCGGTTACCCTGGAAGCTGTAAGCCGCTTCGTTACGATCGATTTCTTTTTGGCTGACTGGATCCTGTGCGTTCCATTCCAACAGCATAGCCAGAAACCAGTCTTCGAATACCTGATCACTGCTCCCATCCAGCACCGCGTCACCGTATGTGGTATTGCTTTGCCAGCCTGAGATCACATTTTCATAGCGGGTTGCCATATAAAAATAGGCTCGGGCGATGTCACCTTTAAACTCGTCAATCGGTTCGAATACGGTACCTGTATAGCCCAAGCCTGAAGCTGCACTGCCTAATTTAGAACCATTGTCGGAGGTGTAAGTTGCCGATCCTACTTCGCCATAAGGGTAGCTGCTGCGTTTGGCATTCACGTATCCATCGGTAGGGAAAATGTGATGCACGTCGGTATTCATTGGGGAGACAGCGCCACCAAACCAACTGCGCGGGAATGAATGTTCACGATTGTAGCAATCGCCTTCACCACTGTAAGAACCGCATTGATCGCTACCCGCACTGAAGGTATACGAATCGCTGCCAGATGGATTTTCTGAGTAGATATCTATGATAGTGCCATCATTCTCGTAATAGGTGTCGTATTCATATGCACTGTAAAAGGTCCACAGATCGCTGTAACTTTGCGTCGCGTGATTTTTAATGATGTTATACAGCGCCGTTTTTAGGGTATACCCACTCAAGCCTTCTGCATCACTGTAGTAGCTGGAAAGATTGGAAAGACCGCTGCCAGAACTGCCACCAGAGCTGCCACCGGAAGAGGAGGATGTTGTTGGGCCAAACAAGTCGACATAGACGACTTCAGAACCATCAAACCCAGACTGATCATAGAAGCGTAAACCTACTTCTATGCTCGTGGTACTGCTGGCGGTATAGCTGTAGCTGATTTGTTGCCATTGACCAGTTGTGGAAGGCGTGGAGTAGTTTTGATAGCCATCAACGTATAGTCTTGCTGATACCCCGCCTTCGGTGTGGTAGATCCATGCGCTGAAGGTATACGTTTGACCGCTGGTGACACTGACGGTTTGGCGGAAGTCTGTTGATCCTTGTGTTGTGGTATTTACTGTGATTGCGGCCGAACTACTACCTGAATAGACGATGCTAGTATTTTCACTGACGCTGATACCCGAGTCGATCGTTGTCCAGTCGTCGGGTGTTCCGCTCGTCCAGTCTTCAAAATCCCCATTGCTGACCTGAGCGAATGCCGACCAATTCAGGCTGAGCGCAAGTAAGCCCGACAGCAGTATTGTTGTTTTTTTCATTATGTTTTCCTTGTTGTGTAAAGGTTATATTTTTACCGCTGGTCAAATATTGCACATGTTAACTATCCTGTGAATAAAAATTGATCAATTGGTCAAGTTTTTAATGAAAAATTCAATTAAACGTCATCTGACAAAAAAAGTTTTCGGTAGTGCGGAATGCCCAGTTTTCGCCTAACAGGGTAATAAATTCATGGTTCAAAACTTGCGTGTATTGTCCGATAACATGTTGAATAAAAAGAGGTTCAAGTCGGGATATGGGCGTATTTGAGCGACGTTGGTTGGGCAGTAAAGAGCAGCGGCAGACACCTGAGATTCTGCGCCAGCGGGATTTAACCCGCAGTATTGCGGGAGAAGATGAACAAAGCCGGGCGTTGAATAGGTTTCTGCAGGATGTGCATCAGCGCGTAGCCCAAAGTGTTTCAGCAGCCGTGAGTATTGCAGAACATGCACCAAGGTTGCGCAATTTGGGCGAAAACGCCGAGCTCTCCGGGCAGAATTTATCGCAAGCGTCGGCGACCATTGCCAGTACCAGCGAAGAAATTGCAGCTACCTTATCGTCTGAATTGGTGCCTGGTACCAATCAAATGTCGGTGTTATCGCGTGATGTGACAGATGCTGTCAGAACATGTGAATCTGAAAGTCAGCAGGTGTTATCCCATATTAGTGGTATCAGCCAAAGCGAGGAAAAACTTGAGCTTGCAATGGCGCAGTTGCAGGAACAAGTGGAAGAAGTCTCGCAGGTAATTGGTGTGATTGCGGATATTTCAAAACGTACCAATTTACTTTCCCTAAATGCGGCCATTGAAGCTGCTCGTGCCGGTGAGCATGGTAAAGGCTTTGCCGTGGTTGCCGAAGAAGTGCGTCGCCTGGCTCAGCACACTACTGAAGCCACGGATCAGGTCACCACCATCATAGGCCACTTTCGAAGTGAAATGGAGCAGTTACGCAGCGCCGGTGAATCCATGCAAAGTGCGGTTGCGGCGGGCGAAGCCGGGGTGAAAAGTATGGGCGGGCAATTAAGCAATGTGCGTCAGTCGATGGATGAACTGAACGATAAAGTCAGTGCGATTGCTACAGGCACCGAGCAAATAGGTGGTGCAGTAAGTGCTATGAATCAGGATGTGCATACGGTGTCGGCTTCGGCCAAACAAATGCTGGAGAATGCACTGCAATTCAGTGAGATGGCCAGGGCCATGCACGATCTCAGCGATCAGCTACTGGAAGGTGGTTTGGGAGGCTTTAAGCTGGCGATGCATAAAGAAGCGCGCAGTGTTGTTGAAGCTATCGCAGATAACCAGCAACTGGCGGAAGGTAATCAGGAGCAAACGAATACGGTGTTGCAACTGGCTATAGCCAAAGATTCGCGTTTTGAGCTTTTCTACTTGGTTGATGCGAGGGGATATCAAATCAGTGACAATATTTTAGCTGATCTGAATAAGGGGGTTCAGGTACAAAAAGCACATGGACAAGACTGGAGCAGCCGTCATTGGTTTAAAGCGGTACTACAAGAGCAACAGGCCCATATCAGTGACGTCTATCGCTCGGCTGCTACAGACGGTTTCTGCTTTACCGTGGCGGTGCCTGTGTTTAATCGCAGGGGGGAACTTGCCCGGGTGTTGGGAGCAGATGTACGTTTATCAGCCTTGGTGAAGTAGCCGGGTTTTCTTACGTAAGATAAATAAAAAAGCCGGTGCTGATGAACAGTGCCGGCTTTTTTTCAGAGTTTTATTTCTGCCTGATTAAGACAGCTTGGCGCGGAACTCTTCGTAGCTGAAGCTTTTCACCAGTTCAAACTCGCCATCTTTGTGCAAAATACCGATGGACGGATGCTCTACACCATTAAAGAAAGTGGTTTTGACCATGGTGTAGTGGATCATGTCTTCAAAGATAATACGCTCACCGATTTGCAGTTCATGATCAAAGCTATATAGATCGATCACATCACCGGCTAAGCATGAGTTGCCGCCCAGCTTGTAGGTAAAGGCCTTTTCACCGGCTTCACCCGCGCCACGCACGACAGGGCGATAAGGCATTTCCAGCACGTCAGGCATGTGCGCAGTTGCCGAGATATCCAAGATGGCGATCTTGTCGCGGTTCTCGACGATATCGACCACTTCAGCCACCAATGGCCCAGTTTGCCATGCTACCGCAGAGCCTGGCTCCATGATCACATGCAGGTTCGGGTAGCGTGCTTTAAAGGCTTTCAGGGTGGCAATTAAATGCTCTACGTCGTAGCCTGCACGGGTCATCAGGTGACCACCGCCCAGATTCAGCCATTTCAGCGTAGGCAGGTATTTACCGAATTTTTCTTCGACCGCATTTAAGGTTCGCTCGGTCGCAAAGGAATCACACTCGCACAGATTGTGTACGTGGAAGCCTTCAATGCCGCTTAAATCGACGCCTTCCAGGTCTTTGGCCATAATGCCCAAACGAGAGCCTGGCGCGCTCGGATCGTACAGTTCGGTTTCGGCTTCGCGATGCTCAGGGTTAACCCGGATCCCGGCAGAAATACCGGCAGTAAGTACCTGTTCTTTATAGCGTTGCCACTGGCCTAAACTGTTGAAGGAAATGTGATTAACCAACTGGACCAGTTCATCCATATCGGCAGGTTTATACGCTGGAGAATAGGCATGTACTTCTTTGCCCATTTCATACTTTGCCAGCTTTGCTTCCCATACAGAGCTTGCGGTACAGCCCTTCAGATACTGACCTACCAAGTCAAAAGTAGACCACATGGAAAAGCCTTTCAGGGCCAGAATAATGTCAACGCCAGTCTCTTGCTGCACACGTTGCATCAGTTGCAGGTTAGCTTCCAGTTTGGCTTCTTCACATACGTAACAGGGCGAAGGAATAGCCGGGCTGAGCATAGGATCAGACATCTGAATATCCTTGAAAAATGAACCAGTAAATTCTTGTAGAGATTCTAACGAAAAAGGGGAGTTGGGCAAGGCTGCCGAACTCCCCTTACGCGAATTAACTCACTTGCTTATTTAGCAAATGGGCTTTGTTCGCATTCAATGACGTGCCAAGGCAGGCCATGCTTATTCAGCATGTCCATGAATGGATCTGGATCGAATTGCTCCATGTTCCATACGCCTGGCTTTTTCCAGGTACCGTTTAGCATCAGTGCTGCACCAATCATGGCAGGTACGCCAGTGGTGTAAGATACCGCTTGCGCGCCAACTTCTTCGTGGCACACAGCGTGGTCACAGTTGTTATAGATAAAGATGGTTTTCTCTTTGCCATCTTTTAAGCCGGTGATGTAAGTACCGATACAGGTTTGGCCTTCATATCCTTCAGACAGTGAACCTGGGTTAGGCAGCACAGCTTTCAGGAATTCCAGTGGCACGATTTGCTGGCCCTGGAAGTCGACAGGCTCGATGCTGGTCATACCGATACCTTCTAACACGCGCAGGTGGTTCAGGTAAGCTTCGCCAAAGGTCATCCAGAAACGCGCGCGTTTCAGAGTAGGGAAGTGCTTAACGATAGATTCCAGCTCTTCGTGGAACATCAGGTAAGAGGCACGTACACCAATGTTTTGGTAATCCAGATCTTCACGTACGCTCAGTGGATCAGTTTCTTTCCACTCGCCGTTTTCCCAGAACTTACCACGTTGGGTAATTTCACGGATGTTGATCTCTGGGTTGAAGTTGGTAGCAAAGGCTTTACCGTGGTCGCCGCCGTTACAGTCAACGATGTCCAGATAGTGAATTTCGTCGAAGTAGTGTTTAGCAGCGTAGGCAGTGTAAACGTTAGTTACGCCCGGATCGAAACCAGAACCTAACAGCGCCATGATGCCGGCATCTTTAAATTTATCCTGATACGCCCACTGCCAGGAGTATTCAAACTTGGCTTCTTCTTTTGGCTCGTAGTTAGCGGTATCCAGATAATCGGTTTTGGTGGCCAGACAGGCGTCCATGATAGGAAGATCCTGATAAGGCAGCGCCAGGTTTACAACCAGATCTGGCTTCACTTGATTGATCAAGGCTTCGACTTGCTTGGCATCATCAGCGTCAACGGCGAATGTACCTTTAATGCGGTCTGCACCTAGTTCCTGTTGCAGAGCTTCACACTTAGATACTGTGCGGCTGGCCAAATAGATTTCATCGAAATGCTCGGGCAAACGGGCGCATTTTACTGCTGTTACGCGGCCTACACCGCCCGTACCAATGATCAAAACACGAGACATAGCATGTTCCTTTTATTAAGAGGGACTAAAAAACCGGTGCATGCTATCACCTAATTCGTTTTCGGCAATAGGCAATTACATCCGGTAACGGATTCCAGACCTGGGCGTTGTAAATTTAATCCAACGACAGCGTTCTGGTCACCCCAAATTAATCAGCACTAAGGTTAGCATGCCAGGACAGAGGGTGAAACAACGGCTAAGTATCGGTTTAAGTAGTTAATGAGAATTAATATCATTAATTGATTAGCCCGATAGGTAGGATCAATTGGCGAGGTAGCAGGGCAAATTCTAAGATGAGACCGTCAAAACAACACAGTGATTTGGAGATTTTTTATGTTGAAAACTATGACCTTTGCCATCACCCATTTTTGTGTCGCGTTCACCGTTGCTTATTTGTTAAGTGGCAGCTTTATTGTTGGCGGAGCGATAGCGTTGGTGGAACCAGCGATTAATACCGTAGCCTATTTCTTCCACGAGCGAATCTGGGACAAGATTAAAGCTCAACCACAGGTTGATACCCAAAGCGCACAGATCGTTTGTTAATAATGTAACTTATTTCACTGTGTTGAAAGGAGATAACGATGAAAACAAAGATGATGAAATATCGGCAGAAGTATTTAATTAAATGTCGTAAGTGGTATCAGCACCAGGACATCACACGAATGGCTGAGTCATTGGCACTTGTTAGTTGATGCAAGTAATTGTATCCCTGACCCAAAACAAAAGGCCCTGTCTTGGATAGAGACAGGGCCTTTTTCTGGAGAACGAATAATTCGCTCAACTCATTTTTTATTATCGTTATATGAGTAATAACTGCTCGCATTTATTATTGTTATTACGAGCCAGGATGACCCAATTTGTTATTTTTATTCTTTGGGTGTCAGGATGTTCCCGGACGAACCTATAAAGCAGATACTAGGCCAACTTTTAAAAAAACTTGTTTTTCAAACATTTAAGCTGTTTTTGCGTGTGTGTGAGGAATAAATACATTCAGTTTGGCTTCATGTTGATGCATTCAGGCACTATTTTGGGGATGATTTTTTAGTCAGGTAAGACCAGCTTTCGAGCTCCCTGAAGCCCTCCTGTGTGTAGAAGCAATATTTTACTGTTGGGAGGGAAAATCCCTTTTGCCAGTAATTCTCTTACGGCCCAAAACAATTTGCCTGAATACACAGGTTCAAGGGGGAGTTGGTATTGCTGATTAAGATCTTGGCAAAACTGAAGCAATGCGTCAGTGGATTTGGCGTAACCGCCAAAATGAAAGTCATGTTCAATATGCCAGTTGGTGCATGGTGATAACGGCAACAGCCCACTCACAAGATTCTCTAAATAACCTTGGCCTTTTAACACCCCAATGCCAATCACTTTGGTTGATTGGCAATCTACGGTTTGTGTCAGCCCATGAATAATGCCTGCAAGGGTGCCGCCGCTGGCCACTGGCGCAAGAATATAATCGTAAGTTTGGGTTAGTTCGCCCAGCATATCGGCCATACCTGCCAGCGCCTGTTGCTGTGAGCCCCCTTCGGGAATGATGACTGCATCAGGATAGCGCTGTTCTAATTGCTGTAAATAAGCAGGGTCGTGCCGTTGTTGATAGGTGAGCTTGTTTACATATTCGATGGTCGATCCCCATGTTTGGATATCCTGGAGCATCGGGCTGGGATTGGCCGAGTAATCGCCGCGAATAATAGCATGCAAAGGTATACCGAGCTTCTGGCAGCAAAATGCAAGGGCATGGATATGGTTGGAATAACCGCCACCAAAACTGATGATGCGATCGCAGCTGCCGGGTAATTGCTCTAAGGCCTGACGCAGCTTACGCCATTTATTGCCTGAGATAATAGGATGCAGCAGATCATCGCGCTTTACCCACAGATTTATATTGTTTGGATTCGTCCAAGCTGGGGTAAATGGGTGTTCAGGACTGGGACAGGCGATATGCAGACCCTTGCCAATATTATTTGTAGGCATGATTTAGCTGACCTTTTGCTGGGCATTAAACTGTTCGCGGTAACGGCTGGGGGACAGATTTAGCTGTTTGCGAAACAACTGGCGCATGGTGATGGGGTTATCAAAACCGGCGCTCTGTGCCACCTGTTCCAGCGAATATTGACTGGTTTCCAGCAGGCTTTTCGCGTTTTCTATACGACGTTCATTTAGCCACTGTGCCGGGGTGATATTTAACGTAGCGCGAAAGTGTCGATCGAAACTGCGTCGCGACATACTGGCATGGGCCGCCATTTTATCTACGTTGAGGTCTTTATCGAGGTGTTTAATCGCCCACTCCAGGGTCTGGCTAAATCGATTAACGAGAGGAGCCAGCGGCTTTTGCACAAACTGTGACTGACCACCGCTGCGGTGGGCGGCCACCACCAACCGCCTGGCTACTGCATTGGCTTTGTCCTGACCAAAATCCTGGCGAATTACTTCTAACCCTAAATCCAGTCCGGCGGCACTGCCAGCAGAACAGCCAATCTGGCCGTCGTAAACATAGAGCACATCATCGACATAATTACTGTCGGCAAAGGTTTGCTGAAAGTCATCAGCATAGCGCCAGTGGGTGGTGGCTTTTCGATTTGCTAAGAGGCCGCAGTAGCCGAGTAAAAAGGCGCCTGAGCAGAAACTGAGTATCCGTCCATTGCGCTGGGCAAACTGTTTAAGTACAAACGATAACGCGGAGGAAGGCGCTTGAGCGACCGGCCAACTCGGAATGATCAGCATGTCGAAATCAGCAAAATCGGCCACTTGCTCACAGCTTAGGGTTAAGCCTGCTGTGGTGGCTAACGGACTGGATTCGAGGCTAATGACCTGGGTTTGATACCAGTGTGCAAATTCAGGCCTTGGCAGGGCAAATAGCTCTACCGCGCAGCTTAGCTCAAACAAGGCCACGCCTGGATAGGCCAGGATGCCAACACGCATAGTCAATCTCTGTTAGGCTTAATTTGGCTTGATTTTATCGTTAATTGGCTTTTTAGCCAATTCGGTTGTTAGGGAAATTGGCGTAAATTGGTATTCACTTAATCAAAGGAGAACGCTTATGCCTTCAATGGTCGCCAAACCCAATGCTGCACCCAGTGGCGAAGCCCTGGCTCACTTTCAAAACCTGTTACGTTTCGAAACCGATTGCTGGGATGTGCACTATGCCATGAACAACAATTTGCAGGATTTTGTGCTTCTGGATGTGCGTAGCAGCGAAATGTATGCCAAAGGCCATGTACCAGGCGCGGTAAGTTTGCCCCACAGCCAGATTACTGCCGAGACGTTGGCTGACTATCAGGCCGATACCTTGTTTGTGGTCTATTGCGCCGGTCCTCACTGCAATGGCACTGAACGTGGCGCGATCCGCCTGGCGCGCTTAGGTCGCCCAGTGAAAAAGATGATCGGTGGCATCACAGGCTGGCTGGATGAAGGTTTTAGCCTGACCAGCCTTGGCCAGGAATAACTTTACTCACTGAGGATGCGGGCTGTTATAAGAACGTCATAAATACCATGTAAATTATTGAATATTCAGTTATTTACTTAACATTGGTAGCTAATTTTATGATTCCTTTTTCACGTCGCGCATTTTTACTGGGTTCATCTGTGTTGTCTGGTTCGCTGGTGGTGGGGCAGGCGTTAACGGGCTGCGTCAGTGCTGGGGGCGGGCGGCTGTCTCAGGCCAATTTTACCCATGGGGTGGCCAGTGGCGATCCGCTGACGGATCGTGTGATTATCTGGACCCGTGCCGTGCCTGCGGATCTGGCGTTAGAGGCCAGGATTGGCTGGCAGATGGCCGAAGACGCTGAATTCAAACGCATTGTGGCCGAGGGGCAGGCACAGGCCAAAGTCAGTTATGACTACACCCTGAAAGTGGACGTTACCGGGCTAAGTGCCGGAAAGCGCTACTATTACCGCTTTTTAAGTGCTTCGGCATCAAGTGATATTGGCCAAACCATCACCTTGCCCGAAACTGCCGATAGCCTGCGCATGGCGGTTTTTTCCTGCTCCAATTACCCGGCCGGACACTTCAACGTTTACCAGCTGGCGTCAGAGAACCCGGATATCGATCTGGTACTGCATCTGGGCGATTACATCTATGAATATGGCATGGGCGGTTATGCCACCCAAAAGGCCGCCACTATCGGACGGGCGTTGCCGGCAGATAATGCCAATGAGCTGCTGAGCTTAACGGATTACCGTAAACGCTATGCCACTTACCGCACCGATAAGGGCCTGCTGGCGCTGCATCAGGCGCGGCCTTTTATTGCTGTGTGGGATGATCATGAAATTGCCAACGACACCTGGAAAAACGGCGCCGAAAATCACAATGAAGGCGAGGGGGATTTTCTCGCCCGCAAAATGGCGGCAATTCAGGCCTACTATGAATGGATGCCTATTCGTCCACCTATGGGCGATACCCATCAGCAAATTTACCGTCAGTTTGATTACGGTAATTTAGTTAGCCTCTATATGCTCGATACCCGGGTGATCGCCCGTGATGAGCAACTCGACTACAAAGGCTACTTTGCTAAAGACAGCGGCAAGTTTGATCAGGCTGCGTTTGCGCGCGATTTGATGGCGCCGCAGCGGGCCTTAATGGGGGAAACGCAGCTTAACTGGCTGGTGGAGGCGATGGCGACATCCGACTGTCGCTGGCAGGTGCTTGGCCAGCAGATACTGATGGGCAAAATGTTGTTTCCGGCGGAAATCATCGCGGCGGGAGACTTTAAAAAGGTCCCAGCGATGATTAGTGAGTTAGTCGCACTGAAACAGAAAGTATTGCAGGGCGAGCAATTGCCGGTTGAACAGCTGGCCCGCTTACAGCAAAAGCTGGCCTACAACCTGGATGCCTGGGACGGTTACCCGGCCGAGCGCGAAAAACTCTATCAGGCCGTGAAGCAGCTGAATAAAAAGCTGGTGGTTCTGGCGGGTGATACCCACAACGCCTGGTATAACAAACTGGTAGCTGCCGATGGCAGTGAGCTAGGGATTGAACTGGGCGTCAGTTCGGTCAGCTCGCCAGGCATGGAAACCTATTTGTCGATGACCCACGAGCAAGCCGCGCAGCTGGCCCAGGGCTTAACCCTGCTGATTGATGATTTGCAGTATTGTGATATGTCTCACCGTGGTTATTTGCATGTGCAGTTTGACCAGTCTCAAATCACCAGCAACTGGTGTTTTGTGGATCAAATTGATAGCACGGAATTTACCGCCCTGACCCCGGTGACAAAAGTCTGGACAGACACGGTATAAACGTAACTGACGGGTTATCAATAAAGGCCACGAGCGAATAAAATTCTAGGAAAAAGTCTATGAAAAATATTAGCTTACATAGCGTGAACGAGGCTTTTGAGAAGGCTTTTAATACCGGGATTTAGAGCGCAGTAGTTTGTAAAAAGAAAGGGCAGCGTAAGCTGCCCTTTGCATTAGCGAAGCGATAACTTAAAACGCGTTAAATTCGCCGCTTAACTCAATGCCCCAGAAACGCGGTGCCCCACGCACAAAGGTGGGGTAGCCGAAGCTGCCGCCTGTGTTACCCGCATCCACCAGATACTCTTTGTCGAACAGGTTGTTCACGTACAGGCTTACCCGCCAGTCGTTATCGCTGCCTGCCAGACCCAGTTTGGCATTGACTAATGCCAGCGATGGCTGAGCAATGTCCAGGCCAGAAATAGGTGCATTATCTTCTTCAAAGAATACATCGGAGCGGAAGCTGTACTGTAGCGACCCTGTCAGGTTGAGGCTGGCAGTCAGCGGCTGATCCAGCATCAGGCCAGCGGCGGCTGTCCATTCCGGCTGCAGACGGAAACGGTTGCCCGCCAACGTACCGTTGCTGCTGTCATCGTCTATGGTGGCATCTATGTAAGCCAGGTTGGCAAAGGCATTAAGACCGGGTAACAGGCTGGCTTTAACTTCGGCTTCCAGACCCATATTGGTGGCCGAGCCAGCGTTGGCGGTGTAATAACTGCCGCTGTCATCCTGCAAAGTAACCTGGAAGTTGGAGTAGTCCATGTAGTAGACCGCCAGGCTATAGCTCAGCTTCTTCTCCAGCGCATCACCTTTAATCCCTGCCTCATAGTTCCAGACAATCTCGGCGGGCACAGGCGTGATATCGGCAACCACCGCACCATTGCTATCCTGAGTCGCGCTCACGTCGATGACGGCTGAGCGGCGGCCCTTAGAGATAGTGGCGTAAATATTGGTGTTGTCATTGAGGCGATACAAAAGGTTGAAACGGGGTAGCCAGGCGCTGAAATCAGCGTCACTTTCAAAAATTTCGCCGTCGGTCGAAACGATAGGCAGCAGAGCGCCCCTTGTGAGCACACTGTCAGGCACGATACTGCTGTAGCCGCTTTGCTTATCTTCTTTGAGGTAACGCAAGCCCGCAGTCAGTTCCAGCTGTTTGTTTACCTGCCAGCTGCCATCCACAAATGCTGAATAGCTGCTGTTATCGCCATAGTTGGTGTATTCGGCGGTATAAGGAATTTCGCTGGCGTAGCCACTGGTCAGGTAATAACTCAGCTGATTGACACTGCCATCGGCATTGGTACAACCCAGTCCTGACCCCAAGTAACCGAGGCAGTTTAGGTAGATAGACTCTTCGGTACTAAAAGGCACGCGGGTTTTCGCGCTCTCCGAGAAATAGTTAATCCCGGCCAGGTAGGTAACGGCCTCGCCCTGATAGGTCAGACGGAATTCCTGACTGGTTTGATCGCCTGTGGCCTGTTCAGCAAATTCTAAAAACCAGGCCTGGCTGCCATCGGCGTCGAATACTTCGAGTGCATCAAAGTCACGATAGCCAGTGATAGAGGTTAAGGTGAGCTGATCTGATAACTGCCATTCGGCAGTTAAGTTCCAGTCATGCAGTTCGCGCTCAATGCCCAGGTCTTTTTTACCAAACACTTCTTCACTGTAGGGGCTGCCAGACATTTCCACATAGCTAAAAGGGCTGGTATCGCCGCCCGTGGGGGCCAGCAGGCCGTTTTTAAAGGCGGTGCCGGTGTCGTCGTTTTTCTCGTAATCGTAGACCAGGTCTATGGTCAGCTGAGAGGTCGGGGTAATGCGCAGCGACGGGCGAATAGCGATACGGTTGATGCCCTGCATGTCCTGCTGTTTATAGCCATCTTCCGATTGAGAGCCTGCATCACCGGCGATGTTTTTAATAAAGCCATCGCGATCGCGGTATAAAAACGCCAGACGTCCCTGCACCAGATCATTACCGCCGGTGATAAAACCTTCGGCGGTTTTGCTGTTGTAATTGCCACTGCTGACGCTGAGTTTCGCCGCCAGGTCTTGCTGCGGTTTATTGGTGGTAACACTTAATGCCCCAATCGACGCAGCGGTGCCAAATAAGGTGGCCTGCGGGCCTTTGACGACTTCGACCCGTTCTAAGTCGAACATCTCAAAGTAAGAGCCGCGCGAGCGGGAAATGTCCACGCCGTTGTAATACATAGAAACCCTGGGGGCAGCCTGGGCCGAACCGCTGTCAGAGGTGATACCACGGATCACATAGCCAGGGTTATTCGGGCTTTGCTCCTGGATCACTAAGCCTGGGGTAATGTCGGACAATCCATCCAGCTCGCTGATGCCTAACTGGTTTAAGGTGTCGCCGTTCCAGGCACTGATAGTCACGGGTACATCGTTGATTTGCTGCACCCGTTTTTGTGTGGTTACCACAATCTTCTCAAAAGAATCTGTGTTGGTAGCATCCTGAGTCTCTGCCAGTACCAGCGGTGACGAAAGGCCAACGGCCAGGGCGATTAAACTAGGGGTAAAAGGGGAGTTTACAGGTTTGACACCATGCATAATTGCTTCCTGATTTTTAATGGTCGGATGAGTTGAAGTTTCATCCATCAGGGTAGCGAGGTGAGATGACAGTGATGGGTGAATTTTATTTCATAATTATTGCAAGTGAATGATTTACAAAATCTTTTCAATCTACATAGTCACAAGCGTAACAAGCAAAGAAAGCGCAAGAAACGTCCTGAAAAAGCATTGAGCTACACGTTTTTTGCTGACGGTAGGGAAACAAAAGACATTGGCGTTGCGAAGTAGCCTGTTGCAGATACACAAAACCCCGAACATGCCGGGGTTTTCGTAAAGCGAGTAATGACCGAATCGCTTATGCGCGGCTGGTAAACTTCTGCTCTTCTACGTTGATCTTAATGCGCTCACCCGTAGAGATGTATTCAGGTACTTGAACGACTAAGCCAGTAGACAGTTTAGCAGGCTTAGTACGTGATGTTGCTGACGCACCTTTAATAGAAGGATCGGTTTCAACCACTTCTAATTCAACGCTGGCTGGCAAATCTAAAGCGACAGGCGCTTCGCTAACGATCAACACCTGAATGCCGTCGGTTTCTTCATTGAAGAACAGAACTTCTTCGGCGATAGCATCTTTGTGCAGGTGATACGGCGTGTAATCTTCTTTATCCAGGAATACGTACTCGTCGCCGTCCATGTAAGAGAAAGTTGCAGGACGACGCACCAGGTCTGCCAGTGGCAGCATATCTGAGTCTTTGAAAGTTTCGTCGAACTTGTCACCTGTTACGACATCGTACATACGCATACGGTAGATACTGCCACCTGCACGGCCCTGTGGTACAGAGCGGTCGATGGTGCGTACGATACAAGTACGGTTGTTGAACACGATTGTGTTGTTCTTTTTGATTTCACTGGCTTTTGGCATCTTAGTGTCCTAATCCCAACTTAGGCATATTCCTGTTGGGTGAGTTAACAGTAATAAGGGCATTATTCTCTGCGAATTTCCGTTTTTGGGAAAGAGGGATTCGCTCCCAAAAACAGAAATTTTATGCATCTTGGAAATTGGGCTGATATTTGTGACCAGATCAGCTCAATAAGATTAGAAGAATTTAGAAAAGCTGATAAACATCGACCAGGATGTGTCCTTATCGGTCAACGGACTGTCGCGCATGCTGCTACCATACCAGGAATGTTTTAAGCTCAGTCGCGTCATGCCACCGGCAAAAATCGGTGTGAATACACTTAAATCAATACTGGAATTGAGGCTGTCACCGGCATGATAAGCTGAGCGAAATGCGGTACGCTCGTCATCACGTACACCGTAGTAATAGTCGACCAGATTGGCATCCCAGTAACTGAGTTCCAGGGTTGGTTCGAAAAATATAGGGCCGTAATTCCATTTTTTGCTGAAACGGGTTTTGGCTTCGTAGCCATTCGAGCGGCCTAAGGCGTCAACCAGCAGCTGTGTTTCCAGTTTCCAGTCATCCTTGTGCATACTGATACCCGCGCCCACGTCGAGCGAAAAGTCGCGGTCGGCCATGCCTTCAAACACATCGCTGTCGCTTTCGTCATATCCAGCAAAGCGAGGAGATAGCAGCAGGTTGAACGATAAGCCCGAGTAGTCCGCTACTTTATAACGTACAAAGGGGCCAATAACGCTCAGGCGCTCGCCCTGATAACCGATCAAAGGCAAAGGAATAATGCGTTGGTCGTAACCTTTATAAATGTCCTGGCTTACGCCCAATCCGACACCCCACATCCAGCCTTGTTTCGTTGTTTTATCTGAGTTTGTCTCTTCTGCGCTGAATACCTGAGCACTTATTAACGTTAGCAGGGCAGCAGCGACATGCAGTAATTTCATCTCACACTCCATTGAAATTGTTAGCGTTGCATTACGCTATCAAAGCTTCATGAACAGACTAATACAGCCAGTTGAAGATTTGGATCTTTGTGACGGCATTTAATTGTAAGGGGGTTTATCAGAGTTAGTTTTGCCTTGTGTAAATGATAAGGATTCTTATTTGCATCTTTATGGGCTTAATGTCACACTCTTGATATAATTTTTACCACAACCGGATGATGCATCTGGTCGCCCATGCCTGGGGAGAGTCTGTTATGCCTGCGCAAGATCCATCTGTACCGTCCGAAAAGGGCTTTTTCCTGTTGCTGTTTTTGGTCAACCTGTTGTCGATTACCGGGATTATGATGGTGATGCCAATGGCGCCTGCATTAGTGAATAGTTTGAATATGGCGCCAGAACAGATTGGCTATCTTGCCGGAGGCGCAACCCTGTTGTCGGCCATCGTTGCCTTATTGGTGGCGCCCTGGCTGGATAAGGTGGCTCGGGTGCCGCTGATGGCTATGTGTTTAGTGGTACGGTCTTTATTACTTTGTGCCTGTGGATTTGCCACAAACCTGGAGTGGTTGTTTGGTCTTTATATTCTGGCAGCCTGTTTTAGCGGCCCTATAGGTGGACTACTGATGGCTGCTGTGGTTGATATTACCCCGATACAACAACGGGGAAAGGCGATGGGGGCAATGGCGGCAGCCCTGTCACTGGCGGCGGTAGTAACCGTGCCCTTAGCCTTGGCAATTAGTGAATTTTATCACTGGCGATATGCTTTCTTTTTGTTTGGTGGTATTGGCATGGCGTTAGCCCTGTTATTGCCCGCCTTTGCCCCGGTTAGCTTGCTCGCCCCGACTCAGGTTGCCAGTCATGACAATCGCAAGACCGCTTTCAGTCGTCTTATGTTGCTGGCGTTGGCGACGGTTTCGGTACAAATGTTCGGGCATTTCCTTTGGGTACCGCATTTTGCCAGCTTGTTTCAGTTTAACTTTGGTTTTTCCGGTACATTGTTGCCAGCATTGTTTGCCGTGGCAGGAGTGATTAGCCTGATGATGTTGATCCTTTGCGGAAAATGGGCCGATCAGGGCAAAGGTAAACCTATTTTGATTAGTGCCAGCCTGATACTGGTGTTAACGCTGGTCAGTTGGATCTTGCCACTGGGACAATCACAACTGAGCATGGCGCTGATTTTTGTACTGTTTAGTCTTTACATGGCGGCTAGCAGTGTCAGAAGCAGTACCACTATGATGCTGACTTCTGAGATACCTGCGCCTAGTCAGCGAGCGGGTTTTATGGCGGCACAGGACAGTGTGTCGAATCTGGCTATGGGTCTGGCAGCTATGTGCGGCGCAATGCTGATCAGCAGTAATCAGCAATCTACATTAGTGGGGATTGAGTGGTTATCCTTCGGCGCGATCATTTGCGTTATCGCCGCGTTGGGATTCGTCTGGCGACTATTCTCAAATGAAAGCAGCGGTGAAGTAAATAACGTCCAATTGGATGCGGCACCTGTATTAGAGCAGTAAGGCCGGATCAGAAAATTAGCATGTCATCAGATTGCTTAGTATTGGATGCAAAAGGCAGGGGCTGACTAAATCAGCCCTTTTAATTTCGCCAGGCCGTAGGCATTGACGCTGGTGGCATCCATGATCTCGCCGTTTAAAATCATCTGTTCAAATTGTTCGAGTGGGAAGGCGCGGGTGATCAGATCTTCTTCTTCGACATCTAAATCCTGTTCGCCCTTGGTTAGCTCTGTGGCCAGATAAATGTGATATACCTGATTACAAAAGCCGTAGGCTAAGTACTGAGGACCTACGTAGGTCATCTTGCCAGCAATCATACCAGTCTCTTCGCGCAACTCTCCCGCAGCAAGTTCGGCCGGGTCGACGTTGGGATTTGACTCCCAGGCACCCTGAGGCAGTTCCCAGCAGCGTTTTTTAATCGGATAGCGAAACTGTTCGACTAAATGGATCATGCCGTTATCAATGGCAAGTATCGCCACAAAATCGGGTTTTTCCACCACGGTATAAATACTCTCGGCTCCGCTTTTGCGGCGGATTTTATCTTCCCGCAGTTTCAGCCAGCGGTTCTGGTAAATGGTGGTTTCGCTGAGGGTTTTAATGTCGTCCATGGTTCATCCTTAGATATGCTTTACGCCACCATAACGTGTTCAGTGCAGGGATAAAAGTCAGGCAGTCAGTTAATATTGGCTTTGCCTATAACTATCTATTCTATTTTTCTCTTCCACTGGTTATGCTAAATCTGGATAGGAAACAGGAGCTTAGAGCTCATTGACTGAAAAGGATATGAAGGTGCCAAAACTCATTGAAGCGGTAGAAAAGCTGTTATTGATTCTGATCATGGTGGCCACGCTGGTGGCCGTGATTGCTGAAATTGTGCATATGATCGGTAACCGCAAGGTGATGCTGGAAGACCTGCTGCTGTTGTTTATCTACACCGAAGTGATTGGCATGCTGGCGGCCTATTACACCAGCCGTCGCATCCCCGTGACCTTACCCCTGATCATCGCCATGACGGCGTTAAGTCGCATGATCATTTTGCAAAGCAAAGAGATAGACAAAATTGCCCTGTTGTACGAATCGGGCAGTATTTTACTATTGGCAGTATCGGCCATGATCATGAGCCTGAAAGACAAACTCAGTTTAGAGAAGCTAAAGCAGCGTCATAACGCGACGCTGCCAGAGGATAAATAAAAGATTGCCGCGCTGACTAGCAGAGCGAACGGATAAGAACAACAAGGAGCGGAACATGAGAAAACTCGCACTGCTGGCGCTGTTAACGGCCCTGCCTGCGCAGTCGCAGGAAAGCATTGACGGTAACGTCCGCACTCTGGCCGGGCAGATGACAGACCAATACGCCAGCCTGGTGGCTAAGTCTATTGTGCAGCAAACTGAGCCGAAGACCGGGCGCGTATTCGTAACTTTCTCCATCGAAGGCTTTAATGGCGGTAACAATGTTCAGCCGTATCTGGCTGTCTATCAACCCGAATATAAAAAGCAGGATTCCCCACCTTTTGCTGCCATTGGCGAGGCGAAATTCAGATTGATTGGGGTAGCGAAACTATGCGCCGATAGTCAGCAACACTATCGCTCTGATTCCCTGCAGTTTTCTGAGGATAGCATTCGCGGGCAATGTGCTGAAGGCCGAGGAGCAAGCGCCATCGTCAGTGAATTCCAGGTCATTGTATCTGATTACACTGTCTCGCTGTTGATGGGTCAACGTTAAATTACTTTTAATGTAACAAACTGTAGACCTGTATCTTGCGCGAGTTCGATGTTAGGTCTACATTAAGTTACTTAATTGGTAATTTAGTGTAGATCAATGACTAAATCGGATGAACTATTAAATGCATTAGCCAAAGCGGTTAAGGCTGGCGGAGGCATTCACAGTGCAACAGAGCTTGCTTTTATGTTGGGTGTGTCTTGTGATCCTGCGTTTAGAAAGTTCCTGGCAGACAGTGTAAAAAAGGGCTTGATAAGACGTGTGGTGAAAGGCGTGTATGAAAGTGTGATTACACCACCTGAGCCTGAGACGGCTATTTATAAAATCGTCAAAAAGTTGCGTAGTGGCGTATTGAACTACATCAGCTTAGAAAGTCAGCTCAGTTATACCGGCGATATTGCGCAGATTGTGATGGGCAGGGTCACTGTGGTGACGAAAGGTCGAAGTGGTTGTTTTGATACGCCTTATGGCGTGATCGAATTTACCCATACGAAGAAGCCAGTCGAACACATCGCCCCCAATTTGTACTACGACCCCGACATCAAAATGTATCGCGCATACAAAGAACAAGCAATCGCCGATCTCAAGCATTGCCGACGCAATCTACATATGTTGGAGAGCTAAGTATGAAGCGTGCAAGGGATAAAGTATGTTGAAGCAACAAATTCGCCAAATCCTACAGTCAAACCCTGACTATGCCGCAGTAACGCCCGTCATAGAAAAAGAAATCTTGCATCATGACATTATGGACGTGCTGATTAAACAAGGGGTTATGCAACGATTAACCTTTATTGGTGGCACCTCACTACGCATGTGTTACAACAGCAGCCGGTTGTCGGAAGATCTTGATTTCAACGGCGGTCATCACTTCAAGCCATCTGAGTTTGATGGGTTGGAATTTGAAATCCAGACCTATATTCAGAATAAATATGAAACCCAAGTGTGGGTAAATAAACCTTCTGGCGAGCAGCAAGGGGATACTGTTTCGTGGAAAATTAGTATCGAAAAAGAGCCTAATCGTCCTGATTTACCAAGACAGAAAATGCATATTGATGTCTGTGCAATTCCCTCATTCGATATTGAAAAGCGTCCATTAATCAATCATTACGACATTGTTGTGCCGACTGAAGGGATTTTGGTTCCGGTACAGTCATTACAAGAAACACTGGCCGATAAGCTTATTGCGTTAGCGTATCGGGCAAGACGTATTAAGCCTCGTGATATCTGGGACATTGTTTGGATTAAGCAGCGCGGGATTGGGTTATCCAAGGCTTTGGTTGCAAAGAAACTCAGCGCCAGACACAAGCAAACAGATGACTTTCAACAGGCACTGTCTGCTTCGTTAGCCAAGCTAATGTCAGAACAGGAAGTACGCAATGACTTCTATATGGAAATGAGCCGCTTTATTCCTAAGCAAATTAAACAGAGAACCCTGGATAACCCTGATTATTGGGCGTATGTTCAGGGGAAGGTAAATGTCGTCGCGTCTGAGTTACTTCATGATGGAAAAACAAAAAGCCCATTTGATATGGGGTAGTGCTATTCAGGGGCTATTTTTCAGCCATTCCTTCGGCTTTAGCCGAAGGAATGTTAGTTATCAAACTAAAGGAAGGACTTAAGTTTAATGTTTTTCTGTGAAAATAGTGTATTAGCTGTAGCTGATTGTGATAGCTGATATTGAATTGCTAGTCCAAAATCCACACTGTTGTTGGCTATTTGATAAGCGTTTAACTGATTAAATATTAGCTGGTTTTTCTGATCAGTACTTAGGAAATCATCAATTCTCACCGTACGTGTAGATTGTGGAGGAATACCCACGTTAGATTCTTGATCTGTGCTCAATACGTCTTTATTTACATAGGATGAAATTGACTTCACTTTAACAAAATCATTGGTGTTGTTGGTGATTTGCAAGCTGCTACCAGAAAGAGTGACTGTCACGTCTTTATTTTGGTTGCTGTACTCAGGGTATACACGACCAAAACTAACGTGTTTTGCGACTACTGTCGCTGGAATATGAATTTTTCCATCTTTGAGGACACCATCGCCACAAGAGACATCAAACCAGAAAAAGCCTTTTGATACCGAGGAGCAATCTACTTTAAAACTGGTAGTTAAGTGGTTTTTCATGTCATCAATTTGTTGTGCCTGAAGGTTAAAATATTCACTAATTTTTAATTCAGTCTCATCGCTGAAGGCATTTATTTCAGAAATTTCGGTTAATTTTTCAAGTTTGCCAAGTTGAAATTCGGATTCTGAAATTTCCTTTATCTTAGGTAAAGTTGGAAAATTAATGCTTTCTGCCGTTACTTTTGCAGATTTTAGGACAATGTCGGTATATTCACCTTTGAATACACCCGTGTCATCTTGATTTTTAATTGAAAGTTCAAGGGGGGAATGGGCTTGGCCTCTATTATAAGCCTTTATAACTTCCATTTTATTATCTAATTGTTTAACTTCATTCTCTATCTTTTGGGTAAGTTTATTTTGAATTGTTATTTTACGTTTTTTTGCTAGTGCCAATTGTGGGATGCCCGCATTATTAGCTGCTTCAAAGATTTTCTTTTTGCTTAAATTCGCTTGGTACGGAGCGGTTCCCATCGCTACATTAATTAACCCGATTCCCGTCACTGCTAACAAGCCATTCATCCCAGATGTAATGAGCATATTGACTTCTGATAACTCGCTTTCGCATATATAGTGTTGAGGATGGGTATCTTTGTTCAACCCTCCTTTATAGCAAGTGAATGAGTCATCCTGATCATATTTTTGATTAGCGTTTCTAAACCAAACACCAATTTCATTTTTTTCAGGATTAAGGTAAATCGCTTCATTGTAATTGGCTGATTCTTCAATTAAATATTGCCCTTCCTGATACTTTATTCCAAAAACATAATCGTTTTTTTGGATTATGCTACCGATGAAATGGTAGTTTTTCTCGGTAACTATATTTTTAATTTCAATATTACTTGTTGATGAGCATCCCGATAGCAAAAGCATCCCAGAAAAAGTACTGCTAACTTCTTCATTATCCCTATATTCCATGTTGATCTGAATTATATTTTTAATATACTCATTACTTATATAGTAACTTGTTGAATTTAAATAACTTTGCGCTCGTTAATCAAGGTGTTTTGAATAATTTTAAAACGATTGTTTGAATGGTGTTCGATTTTTATGTTTAGCTTAAAGGGCGATATACCTAAATAATATTTGACCCGTGCTTTGGGTGTGAATGAGTTTGTATTGGTTGAGCATTTGGATTGGAAAGTGTCTGTTGATGCTCAACTAGGCTTTAGCCATGAGAAAGTTGAGGATACAGAAACTCATATTGCAGGTGATACATCAGAAATTGAACCTATGCAGCAACTAGGTCAATAGATCGAAATTTTAATGTTGAGCCCTTAAGGGATCCGTCGATTCCTTAAGGACAGTAAACTCGACTTATCATAGATAAGTGCTTTTAAATTAATCTACTTTTAGTTTAAAAACGCCTTTATATGCCCCGCTAATATCCCTAACAAACGTTGACGTGCGGCGCGGCTGGCCCAGGCGTTGTGGGGGCTGATATATAAATTCGGGCGTGGGTTGGCCAGCAGAATATGATCTTTTGGTGGCGGTTCAACACTCAGCACATCTAAGCAGGCGGCGGCGATGTCGCCTTTATCTAAGGCTTCCAGTAACGCGGCTTCATCCACCAAACCACCGCGGGCGGTATTGATAAAAATGGCGTCGTTTTTCATCGCGGCAAATTCAGCGGTACTGAACAGCTTGGCGTTATCTGCGGTAAGCGGGCAGTGTAGGCTGATGACATCGGCCTTGGCTAAAAAGTCATCCCAGGGCACACGATTGTCGGCAACCTGTCTTTCGCCTTTGCGCCCCGCATAAATGACTGTCATCCCCAAAGCGTCGGCAACCTTGGCCACCGTGCTGCCCAATACGCCACCACCGACTATGCCTAAGGTTAAGCTACCCAGTTCACGAATGGGGTAATCCAGACGGCAAAAATGTGGGCTTTGGCTCCAGTTCTTGTCGCCCTGGCTACGGTTATCTTCGGCGTATTTGTGCAGTTGGTTGGTTACCAACGTCAGTAGCGCAAACACATGCTGGGCTAAACTGGTACCGGCATAGCCCGAAACATTCTGTACTTTAATGCCGTGCTTTTCTGCGGCGGCTAAATCAATGTTGTTCATGCCGGTGGCGGCTACACCGATAAATTTGAGTTTCGGTAGCTGGGCTAAGGTGTCGGCATTGAGTACCACTTTGTTGCTGATGACCACTTCGCAATCCTGACAGCGTTCTACTACTTCGGCAGGGGACGTCACAGCATGGAATTGCCAGCTCAGGGGCAGGTTAGTCAGAGCAGAAAAATCCGCATCATCGCCAAAGGTGGCGGCATCTAAAAATACAGCATTTAACATCAATGGGTTACTCGGGTTTGCCGGGGGTTAATAAATCTATCAAATGGGCGTTGTCTTGTCCCAGTAAGGGCGGTGCTTTTTCATAACCAATGGGCGTGGCGGAAAAGCGCACCGGGTTACGCACACTGGGAATATCGCCCAACTGCGGGTGTTGTAAATGCATTTCCATTTGTCTGTGTTGTACCTGGGGATCGGCAAATACCCGATCCAGGGTATTAATCGGCCCACAGGGCACCTTAGCTTGGTTGAGTGCTGCAATCCAATAGTCCAGCGGTTGCTGGGCAAACGTCTCAGCAAGCACTGGAACAAGCTTGGCTTTGTTTGCCACTCGCAAAGCATTACTGGCAAAGTCTGGGTGGTTAGCAATGTCTGGCAGGTTCATGGCTTCGCAGCAGTGGCGGAATTGTTCATCGTTGCCTACCGCAAGCAGTAAATGGCCATCTGCCACCGCAAAGCTTTGGTACGGCACAATATTTGGGTGCGCATTGCCCATGGCTTTAGGCACATTACCGCTAACCAGATAATTACTGGCCTGATTGGCCAGCCACGCCACTTGCGAATCCAGCAGGGCTAAATCAATGTACTGGCCTTCACCTGTAGCGCGTTGGTGGTGTAAGGCGGCAAGCATGGCCGACACCCCATACATGCCGGTCATGATGTCAGTAATGGCAACGCCGACTTTCTGCGGCTCGCCTTTTTGCTCATCGGTGTCCGGCGCGCCAGTTAGGCTCATAATGCCGCCCATGGCTTGGATCATGGCATCATAAGCAGGCTGACTGGCGCGGGGGCCATCCTGACCAAAGCCAGTGATAGAGCAGTAAATCAGTTTGGGATTAATGGCCTTGAGGCTGGCATAGTCTAAGCCGTATTTGGCCAGCTGGCCGACCTTGTAGTTTTCCACCAGAATGTCAGCTTTGGCAGCAAGCTGACGAATAATGTGCTGACCATCGGCGCTGGCTAAATCCACTTCAAAAGAATGTTTGCCACGATTGGTACAGGCGAAATAGGCCGATAGGTTTGCGGCGTCTGCTTCATCAGCATCGGCAGAGAGCCAGGGGGGTCCCCACTGACGGGTGTCGTCGCCAGTGCCCGGCCGTTCGATTTTCCAGACAGTAGCACCAAAATCCGCCAGCACCTGAGTCGCCCAGGGGCCAGCCAGTACCCGGCTCAAATCTAATACGATAACATTCGCTAATGGTCCGCTCATAGGCCATCCCGACAGGCACTATGAAAGGCCTGGATTGTGTCTTGAGGTTGCAGGAGTGCCTTCACCGCGTTGGGCAGTTGCCAGACAAAGCCACTTTGCTGTTGCCAGTGCAATGCCAGTGTTAGCAGGACCCTGTCTTCGCCACGTTTATTCAGTATCTGCATACCTGCCGGCAACGCCTGAGAAGTGGGCATAGGCAGATTAATCGCCGGTACACCGGCAATGTTGGCTAAACAGGTCAGATCCGCCTGATTGGCTGGCACCGGATCTGTGAGGGGGAAAGCTCGTTGTGGCGTGGTCGGCATCAGCAGAAAATCCCCTAGAGAAAGCAAGGTATTTACTTTGTCGGCAACCTCCTTCAATTGCTGACGCGCGCGGGCTTCGTCGGTGTTGGACTTGCTTTCACCATAGCCAAGCATGCTTTGCAAATAGGGCGTTAAGGCGCTGCGCTGCTGCTGCCAAACATCAGCATGAGTGCGCAGCATATCCCGTTCGCATAACAGCAATCCGGCGCGGCGCGCCTTGCCTAATGCTTCAGCATCCAGGCCAGCTTCGCTCAGGCTGACAGGCACTATTTCAGCGCCTAATGCCTGAAAATCCGTTAGCGCAGCGGTAAAGTCCGCCAGAATATCGCTGCTTACATCCATACTGGCTAAATCCGTTGGCACTAACAGTCGTTTGCCTTGCAGGGGTGACACGGCTTCGGGTTTGAGCAAATCAGGATCCAGATCATCGCCGAGCAGGGTATAGCCGAGCAAGGCCAAATCCCGCGCCGAGCGGGTTAGCGGGCCAATGCTGTCCAGGCTATGACAACAGGCTACGCTGCCATCATTGGTGATCATGCTTTTACCGGGTTTGTAGGCGAACAAGCCGCAATAAGAGGCGGGTACTCGCACCGAGCCCATGGTATCGCTGCCCAGCGCGGCAGCTAACATGGTGGAGGCCACCGCTGCAGCCGAACCGCCCGAAGAGCCGCCTGCGGTGTAACCTAATTGCCAGGGGTTTTGGCAATCACCGGCCCAGCTATTGTGATTGGTGGCGCCTAATGCGCCTTCATGCATATTCAGTTTGGCCGCAGGCCATAAGCCGATGCTGCGCAGCAGTCGCACTACGGGCGCGTCTTTGCGGGCAACAGCCTCGGCATACACCTGCATACCACAGCTGGTGACCATACCGGCCACATCGATGTTGTCTTTCACGCCCACAGGCAAGTTTGCTAATGGGCCGTGATTGATGGGCATTGAATCCAAAGGGGCCAGATTAATCACTGCATGCAATGCCGGCTGAAGCGCCTGTAAGCGTTGATACTGAGCGCGGCGCAACGCATCGGCACTCACTTCCCCCAGTTCGATGGCGCGGGATTGGGCGCACAAATCCTGCTCGAGTAAGTGTTCAATCAAATCCTGGTTGGTCTGTGAGTTGGCCGCGATTGTCATTATTTAAACCTGTTATCGATTAAGCGAATGGGTTTTTGCCTTATATCCACCTGGGTCAGGCTATTGAGGCTGGAGGGGGCACATAGCTCCACCAACACCTCGATTCCAATTTTACGTTTGAGGATATCTTTGTACACGGGTGCCAGGGCAGCGTAGTCGCTTTCTGGCGCAGTGACTTCGGCTTTCACTATCATCTCATCGCGGCCATTGGCATCGCGAATCGCTTCGCAAATATATTCACCATTGAACTCGCTGCGTTCTTCTAACATAGCGCCTATACCCTGCGGATAAATATTGATGCCGCGCAGTTTCACCATGTTGTCGGAACGGCCCAAAAAGCCTTTGATACGCCTAAATGGCAAGCCTAGCGGGTTTTCACCCGGGATCACTTCGGTCACATCATGGGTGTTAAAACGGATAATAGGATACACATCGTTTTTATATAAACAGGTCACCACCATGTTGCCGGGTTTACCTTCGGCTACTGGCTTGTTGCTGTCGGGATCGAGGATCTCTAAGTAGTGGGCATCTTCCCACACGTGCATGCCGGAATGATCCGGGCCTTCGGCGGCGATAGCACCGGTGTCACCGACGCCATACCAGTCAAACAGTTCCGGGTTGCCCCAGGCAGCGGCGATGCTCTCGCGGCTTTCCATGCCCAAGTGGCCGATGATCATATCGATCTTAATGTCTTTACCTGGCACCAGGCCTTCTTCTTTGGCTACTTCCGCCAGACGTTTGATGTAGTCGACAAAGCCAACCAGCACATTCACGCCAAAGGTTTTCATCAGCTGTACCTGCTGGGCTGAGCGGGTTTCAACCCCCGTACCGGCCGACAGGAACATGGCATTGGTGTATTTAGTCACGGCTTCACGAATGTAGTGACCGCCGTTGATCATGCCATGACCATAGCAGGACTGAATGGTGGCGGCAGGCTTTAAGCCCATCATGCGATAGCCGCGAGCCACTAACAGCGCCTGTACTTCGCGGCTTTTCGGCCCGAAAATCAGCGGTTGCGGTGTACCTGTGGTGCCGCTGGTGGTGTGAAACACGATGGGCGGGCGCTCAGCGGCGGGAATGTCATCTAAGCCATGAAAATCACCAATGGGCGGATACGCCGCCACGCTGTCCATGATGTCACTTTTGCTGATCAGCGGCAGCTTTTCGATGTCGTCGATGCTTTGAATATCCAAAGGCGTAACACCCGCTTCGCCCCAGATGCGCTGATAAAAGGGGATCTGCCAGGCTCGCTCCACCAACTGCATAAAGCGCTGGTTTTGCAGGACTTTGAGTTCTGCCGGACGCATTTGGGTAAAGCGCTGGATAAACTCATCGCCGAGGGGATAGTCCCGGCGCATGGCTTCGTAATCAAACGAATTATAATAAGTGGGGTAACTGCTCATAGTGTGCTTCCTTCATATGCGCTGGCCGAAACAGGTGTGTTGCCCTGAGATTGGATAAAGTCCGGATGCACAGTAAGTTGCACCAGTTCTCTTACCGAATTGACCTGTTCCAGATGCTGTAGCTGATGTTGTAACTGTTCGATTTGCGCTGCGGGTAATGGCCGTAACGCACTGGCGCAGGCCAGTTCAAATTTTTGTTGCTGCTGAGCCAGAGGTAAGGGGCGCTCCGGGTGGCCGAGTACGGCCGGTAACGTCATGGAGTAGTGCTTACCACTGGTGAGGATCACCATTACAGTGAGGGGCGCTAAATCATTCACCCCGGCATTTTTGTCTTTGCTGTTGAGATAGGTATCGCTGATGCGGGTATGTACCTTGGCTGCCAGCGCTAAACGCTGGGGATCCCGCAGCCACTTGGCATCAAAATCCGCTACGCCGACACTGCCAGTGAGCAGCGCAGTGGCGGCCACATAACCGTTACAGAGTTTGGCCCAGGCACTGTCCATATCATCTTTCACTTCACGGCCGACAAGGCGCATGATCAGCGGTGTGGCTTCGACCTCGATGCGTTCAATTTCCTGCCAGCTAAAACCATGCTGCTGTTGCAGGGTTTGCAGGGCATCGACGGTGCCGTGACAGGCGCGGCCGGTGGGGAAGGGCTTATGACTCACCCTTTCTATCTGAAATTCTTTGCCTAATTTGGGAAAGCTGCGGGAGAGATCGTAGGCATCTTCAAACAAATGTAAAAAGCCAAAGGGGCCAAGCAGAATGTCTTTTGGCCCGCACACGCCGGCTAAGGCCAGATCCACCGCCTGAGTGGCGGCGCGGGCGTTAATGCCAATTTGTACCGGCAGCATAATAGAGCCTTCAGTATGGGCCTGCATGGTGCCGCTGATTTGTGAATAAACGATACCCATGGCGTTGGCGGTAATGGTGCGATTAAGGCCGAGCATGGCGCAAATACCTGCGGTAGCGCCTAACGCACCGCAAGTCGCCGGGCGGAAAAACTTCAGCGGCGAGGTCACCGACTGACCCAGCAAGGTCGCCACATCCACCGCCAGGGCGATACCTAAAATCAGTTGCTGCGGTGTGCTTTGCTGATATTCGGCATAGGCCAGCAGAGCCGCCAGAATGGTGGCCATAGGGTGCACAACCGCACCTTCGTGCACACAGTCCCATTCCTGGTTGTGCATCTGAAATCCGTTGATATAGGCCGCGCTTCCCACCGGCACCTGCTGGCCAGTGAGCCAGATGGTGGCGTAGGCGCTGCTGTTACGCTGCCCCCAGCCTTCGACGGTATTGATTAGCGCTGCGGTTAACGGCACCCGCGAGCCACTGATACCCACGCCAATAGAATCCCAGACAAAGGTTTTGACTGCGGCTATGGTGCTGTCGGGCAGGTCGTCATATTGGGTGTGCTGAATATGGTCCAGCAGCAGTTCCATTAGATTGCCGTCAGCGGTCAGATTATTGGTACTCATAAAATACTTCCTAGTAATGCAGTCAGTTGCGCCGGGCTGGCATCTTCAAGCCAGTCGCGCTTGAGTAGTTGTTCGCAGGCACTTAGTGGCATGCCGCCAAGCTCAAGTAGCATGCGCGCTTTATTGGCTAGCTGTTCGCTGGATAAAGGCCGCTCCGGGTCGCCCAGGGTATCCGCATGAGCGCGGCTAAGCTGGCCGCCACTGCTTAGGCTGATTTCTACCCGTGCGCCGAAATGGGCCGGGTAGGCGCCTTCAATGTCGTCACAGACATGCAGGTAAATACGCTGGCGCAGACGCTGAATATTGTCGTGATTAAAGGCCTCGGCCTGGTAATGGGCCATTTTCGGCTCACCCCATAGCAAGATGGCGGCGAGGGCATGCTGAATGCTGAATTTGGCTTCCAGCTCTGTGGTCGGTTTGGGCCGGTCGCAGAAGGTCAGGGCATCGGCGTAACAATACACATCAATGCGTTTCACCTGACCTAAGGGGTCCTGAGTCAGGGCCATAGTGCGCATGCTCAGCAGCACATCCATGGCCGGGTGTACATGCCGACAGGCAGGCCAGGGTTTAAAGCTGCAATCGTATAAGCGCCAGTGTTTATGTTCGGCGTTAAAGGCTTTGGGCTGGGCATCGTCACTAAAGGCAGCGAAAAAACCCTGCTGGCCTTCTAAGATGGATTCCGGTCCGCTTAACTCTAATCCAGCCAGCTCAGCACTAAGGGCGCCACTGTGCGCTGCCTGCGCCGTATGCCACTGTTTGGTTAAGACTTTTTCGTGGCGCATTTGCCACAAGCCACCTGTGCGCGACAGGGCATTACCTATAGCCCACAGGGTTTGCTGAGGTGACAGCTCAAGTAAATGGGCCACGGCTAAGGCCGCGCCAGCGCCTGCACAGCTAGAGGTATTATGAAAATAGCGGTAATGGCTGCGGCCTATGGCTTCGCCTAAACGAATGGTAATTTCATAGCCTTTGATAATGGCATCCAGCAGTTCCGACATAGGTAACTGGCGGGCTTCGGCCAGTGCCAGTGCCGCGGGGATCACCACAGGGCCCGGATGCAAAATCGAGCTGCGATGCACATCGTCCATTTCCAGCACATTACCCAATGCGCCGTTGTGCATGGCCACCATAGCCCAGTCGCCAAAGCCTGTACCGATAGCAGAGGCATCACCCGGGGCGGAGCTTTGACTGCGGCCATGGGCGCTGAGCAGACGGCCAAAGCTGTCTCCTGCGGGGCTTTTGCGTCCGGCTGCGGCGCAGGCTAGCCAGTCGATCAAATGCCAGCTGGCGCGCTCACGATCGGCATCGGTAATGGGTTTTGCGTGAATATTGGTCAGAAACCGCCTTAACAGGCTGGCATCGGGATTAGGACTCATGGGCTAGCTCCGAAACTGCTGTGGCGCGTTTTGCCAGCACACTGCCCATATAGGCCAGTAGCAAGGCAACCACAAAAGGAATTAAGCGTTCCAGCCAACTGCTGGTGGATTGGGTAAACCAGTTAAAGATCAGGGTCAGGCCAAAGCCTGCGGCTACCGCGGCAAAGCGCCATAAACCAGGCACGCTGCGACCACTGGCAAGCACGATAAGCAGTGGGCCGAAGGCCGAGCCCAATGCGGCCCAAGCAAATAGCACCCGACTGAAAATGGCTGCAGGGGCATAAATGGCCAGCAGCATAGATACCAGACACATCACCGCCACGGTCAGGCGTGAAATGAGCAGGGCGTGTTGTTTGCCTAAGCCAATATCATGGCTCAGGGCCGAGCCAGCACTAAGCAACTGGCTGTCGGCGGTAGACATAATGGCCGATAATGACGCAGCCACTACTATGCCTGCCAGTACAGGCGCAAATAGCTGCTGGGTTAACACAAACAGCACACCTTCGTTACCTGTAGCCAGTTCGGGCGGCAGCAGCACACGGGCACACCAGCCCACCACCATCATGCCGCCATAGACGATCACCGGCCAAATCAGGCCGATAATGCTGGCCTGACGCAGGGATTTTTCATCCCTGACCGCCATAAAGCGGTTCACCACATGGGGCTGACCAGGATTACCCAGGCCGACTGCTAACATGCCGACTACAAAGGCCAGGGCCAGATCGCCCGTGCGCCCACCGGTGAGACTCAGCTGCTCCGGAGTTAATAGTTGTGATAGCTGTTCGAACAAGGCCACTGGTCCGCCAATCACCCAAAGGGCGGTGGCGGGTAAGGCGACAGCCACCGCAGCCATTAACAGGCCTTGTAAGGTATCGGTAACTGCTACTGCCCAAAAGCCACCGAGCAGGGTGTAAATCAGGATAATGCCAGTGCCTAAGATAATGGCTTCGCTAGCGGGCATTTCGAAGGTGCTGGCGAAGGTAGTGCCGGCGGCCTGCAGCTGACTGGCAATGTAAAAGGCGAAGGAAAAGACGATGGCAAAACTGCACAGCACGGCAATTGGCATTTTCCAGTGCCCCTTGCCAGAGAGCAAATCCGTGACACTAATAGCCCCGGTCTGATTGCCGAGATGACGTAAACGCGGCGCCAGATATAGCCAGTTAAATAAATAGCCACCAATCACCGCCGGAAACAGCCACACCACAGACAAACCCATGGCCCAGGCGGCGCCACTCATACCGAGTAAACTCCAAGCGGATGAGGCACTGGCACAGGCGCTGATGGCGCTGACCCAGGGCCCCAAACCTTTGCCGCCAATAAAGAAATCTTCGGCGCTTTGGGTGCGTTTACTGGCCCAAAAACCTATGCCTAATAGCAGCAGCTTATAGACAATCAGGGTGATGAGTATGGCGCTGGTATGACTCAAGATTGCACTTCCTCCCTTGTGCTTGGGATGAACGCCTGCGCTGCCTCCATTGCGTCTATTTGGGTTTGGCTATAGCCCAAACTTAACAGTACGCTGCGTGTGTCCTGACTGAAGGCAGGCAGACGATACTCGGGTTGGGCGGGCTCGTGTAAAAACTTAATCGGCACACCCAGATGTTCATTGCCATCGGCGTCTTTGACCAACATTTCACGCTCGGCCAAATGAGGATCGCGAATGGCGGAATTCAAATCTTGCACGGGCGACCAGCACACATCGATATCGGCAAACCATTCTTGCCAGTAGGCCAATGGTTGCTGAATAAAAGTATCCCGCAAAAACGCGATGGCGGTTTGCTGTTGACCTGGTGGCAGTTTGCACAGGGCGTACAAGTCTTCACGCCCCAGTTTGGTAAACAGGTTTTTGGCGAAATGCAGTTCGCTGCCGCCTAAACTCAGGTACTGACCATCGGCGCACTGATACAGCTGATACATGGCGTTGCCGCCCCAGCTGCGTTCCAGCTTGGGTTCGGGCGAGCGCTGCTCGGCAAAGCAGGGACCCATCACATTGGCATACCAGGACACCAGCGCATCCTGCATAGAGATATCCAGGTAATCTCCCTGGCCTGTGGTTTCACGGCGCAGTAGCGCCATCAGAATGCCGTTTAAGGCCATCAGGCTGGCGGCCATATCCGCTACCGGCATGCCGGGCATAGCAGGTTTACCGTCTTGGCCTTGGTTGATAAACACCGCACCGGAATCGGCTTCGATGCTTAAGTCGTGGGCGGGTTTTAAACGCTTTGGCCCGGTCTGACCAAAGGCAGAAATGGAGCACATCACCAGCTTCGGATTACGTTGAGACAACACGCCATAGTCAATGCCCAAGCGATTCACTACGCCGGGGCGAAAGGCTTCGATGACCACATCCACCTGTTCGCACAGACGCAAAAAAGCCTCTTTTCCTTCCTCGGATTTGAGGTTCAGGTTAATGCTTTTTTTACCGCGATAAAGATTACGAAACCAAACGGATTCGCTGTTGGCTTTCAGGCCGATGTTGCGAATGGGCTCACCGCCGGGCGGCTCTAAACTGATCACCTCGGCGCCGTGGTCGGCCATCATCATGCTTAAATGGGGGCCGGGTAAAAACAGCGATAAATCCAGAACTTTAATGCCTTCAAGCTTCATCTTTGCCTCCCTGAGCGGCGGCAATTTCAGCACTGGTTTTGCCAATGCCGATAACACCTCGGGCGGCCAAATCGGCAATGTCGCTTTCGCTGTAGCCCAGCTCTGTGAGGATGGACGGGGTATCGGCGGCCAGCGGATTGGCGACCTTGCCAGGCAAACGCTGGCTGTCTAATTTAATCGGGTTGGCCAGCATGGTCAGGGGCTTACTGGCAGGGTGGCGCATCTGCTGACGCATGCCGGTGGCGGCCACAAAGGGGCTATCCAGTGCTTGTGCTAAGCTGCTGACCGGTGCGCAGGGCAGTTCGCCCTGACAAAGCTTGAGCCAGTGACTGACATTGTGCTGACTAAAGATTTCATCCAGCAGATTATTCAGCCGGGTCTTATGGGTCTGGCGGCCTTTGAGGGTAGCAAAGTCGGCCTGGGTTAAGCGGCTGTCATCCAAAATGCTGACTAAGGCCTGCCAGAATTTATCTGTCATCGCCATAATAAACAGGTAACCATCGGCGCAGCGATACAGCTGACAAGGCACTACTGTCGGGTGTGCCGAGCGCGGGCTGCGCAGGGTCTGATGGCCCTGATTTAAATACCAGGTGGCGGGATAGCTGAGCTGGTGCAAGGCCACATCAAATAACGACACATCCACATCACGGCCAACGCCATGTAGCTTAGCGCCGAGAATGCCGGAAACCATACCCAGCGCGGTGACAGAGCCTGTCATAAAATCCACCATGGACACGCCTAAGCGGCAGGGCTCATTGGCGGGATCGCCCGTCAGTGACATCAGTCCGGCTTCGGCTTGCATTAAATAATCGTAGCCCGGCCAGCTGGCGCGATCATTGTCGCGGCCATAGGCCGATAAATGGGCGCAGACGATTTCGGGATTTGCCTCTTTGAGGGCCTGATAGGTCAGGCCGAGTTTATCCGGTTGATCGCCGCGTAAATTGTTGAGCACGCCATGGCTTTTCGCCACCAGTTGCTTAAACAGCGCCTGACCTTCGGGGGCTTTAAGATCTAAGCCCAAACTGCGTTTATTCAGGTTAAAGGTCTGGAAAAACTCGCTGTCATTGTCACCGAGAAAATAGGGGCCGGTTTGGCGCGACACATCGCCGCCTACCGCAGTATTCTCAATTTTGATTACCTCGGCACCTAAATCCGCCAAATACATGGAGGCATAAGGGCCAGCACCGTATTGTTCGATGGCAAGAATGCGTACTCCGGCGAGGGGCAATGGCGTGGTCATCTACAGCTCCTTATTACACCGGATTGCGTTCAATCAGCTGCTTGGCAATGATAATGCGCTGCATTTCATTGGTGCCTTCGCCGATACACATCAGCATGGCGTCGCGATAGAAACGCTCGATATCGTATTCCACCGAGTAGCTGTAACCGCCGAAAATACGCATGGCTTCGTTGGCACAAAATACCCCGGCTTCAGAGGCAAAATACTTGGCCATACCGGCTTCCATATCGCAGCGCTCATGGGCATCGTATTTAGCCGCCGCTTGCTCAATCAACAGGCGTGCTGCTTCCACTTTAGTGGCCATTTCGCCCAGTTTTAACTGGATGGCTTGATGCTGACAGATGGGCTTACCAAAGGTTTGGCGTTCCTGGGCATAGCGTGCGGCCAACTCAGTGGCACCGCGGGCAATACCTGCGCCGCGTGCCGCCACGTTAATGCGGCCTAATTCCAGTCCGCCCACGGCCTGCACAAAGCCTTTGCCTTCTTCACCGCCAATCAGGTTAGCGGCCGGTACGCGTACATTTTCGAAGGTGACTTCGGCAGTATCGATGGCGCGATAGCCCAGCTTAGTCAGCTTAGATACCGTAATGCCGGGCAGGAAGTTGCCGTCGGCGTCTTTGGTTTCAACGATAAACATACTGGTGCCTTTATGGGCAGGCACCGCATTCAGATCGGTTTTGACCAGCACGGCTAAACTGTTGCCGTTGATGGAGTTAGTGATCCAAGTTTTGCTGCCGTTGATGATGTAATCGTCGCCATCACGCACCGCAGTGGTACGAATGGCTTGTAAGTCGGTACCGGCATTGGGTTCGGTCAGGGCGATACCGCCACGCAGTTCCCCAATGGCCATGCGGGGCAAAAAGCGTGCTTTTTGCTCTTCGGTACCACAGCGTTCAATCGCCGATGCCTGAATTAAATGCGAGTTAAAAATGCCGCCCGGCGCCATCCAAACTGAGGCGACTTTGATGACGATTTTGGCATAGATGCTGGCAGGTAAGCCCATGCCGCCCCAATCTTGACCTATGGTAGCGCCAAACAGGCCCAGCTCTTTCATTTGCTCGACCAAATCTGCCGGGTAAATGTCGTTGTGATCATGCTCTTGGGCGATAGGGCGCAGCTCTTGCTCCGCCCACTTGTCTATCATATCCAGGATCGCCAGCTCATCTTCTTTTGACCAGAGTTCACTCATGTGTGTGTCCTTAATTTCGTCTATGACCAAAGGCCTTAGTAATTCACTTTGTCTTCGACAGAGTGGCCTTGTTTGGCGATCAGCATTTTGCGGATAAAGCTGCACACCAACTTACCGTCTTGGTTGTAACCACGGGTTTTGATGGTGACGATACCTGCGCCCGGACGTGAGGCGGATTCGCGCTTTTCTACCACTTCCGATTCGGCATACAGGGTGTCATCTTCAAACAGTGGGTGGGTCATGCGAATGTCGTCCCAACCTAGGTTGGCAATGGCCTTTTGGCTGCAATCTGTCACGCTCATGCCTACCATTAAGGCAACGGTCAGCGGTGAACACACGATACATTTACCGAATTCACTGGCTTTGGCGTATTCGTCGTCAAAGTGCATAGGGTGCGTGTTCATGGTCAGCAGAGTGAACCAAGTGTTGTCGGTTTTGGTGATGGTTCGACCGGGACGATGCTCGTAAATATCGCCCACATGGAATTCTTCGTAGTGACGACCAAATGATTCGCGGAAACGGTTTTCACCGACTTGTTTTGCTTGTTGCACCATAATTTTTTCTTCCATTTAACTGCGTTGATTAAGGGCGCAGAAGTTGTTAGTTGTTGGTTTTGCTGCTTAATGCAGCCAGTGCCAGTGTGCGTTCACAGGCACGAATAATCGGCGCATCGACCATGCGACCTGCCACCTGCACCACGCCACCATTGGCCTGGGCGGCAGCGGCCATCACCTGTTCTGCCCATTCGATTTGTTCGGGCGTTGGGCAAAAGGCCTGATGAATGGCGGCAATCTGTTTCGGGTGAATAGCTGCCTTGGCACTAAAGCCCAGGGCTTTGACCCGCAGGGTTTCGGCACCTAAGCCTGCTTCATCTTTGATGTCGATAAAGGGCACATCGATGGCGGGTACCCGCGCACGGGCAGCAGCCATCACCAGCTGACTGCGGGCCAGCAGCAGCGGCTCGTAGCTGAATTCACAGCCGAGCTCAGCGGCCATATCGGCACCGCCAAACATCAGCGCACACAGGCGTTTCGAGGCTGCCGCAATGGCGGCGGCCTGTTCTAATGCGGCTGGCGTTTCAATCAAGCCGATTAACTTTGTTGGGCAGCCATCCAGCGCCAGCGCGGCTTCATACACCTGCTGCGGGCTCTGGCATTTGGCCAGCATCACATAAGCAGGCGCCTGTTTGCCCATGGCCACGATCGCGGCCAGATCTTCCTGACCCAGGGCGTTTTGCAGCGGGTTAATGCGCACACACAGCGGCGTTGGGTTACTTGCCGCAAAACCTAAAGTGCTGTCGCGCGCGCTATCTTTTTCGCTTAACCCAACGGCATCTTCCAGATCGATACAGATCATGTCGGCGCCGCTGTTGATGGCTTTTTCAAAGCGTTCGGGACGGTTACCGGGCACAAACAGCAGGGAACGGATCACCAGGCTCACAGTACCGCCTCCCCAACCGGCACCTCGTTGGCGAAGTGTTCGGCAATGCTTAAACGGGTACTGAACCAGACGCCAGGTTTGCTGCTGACATGATCCAAAAAGGCTTTTAAGGCCCAGATGCGACCGGGGCGACCGATAATGCGCAGGTGCAGCCCTAAGCTCATCATGCGCGGCTGTTCGCTGCCTTCGGCATACAAGGTTTCAAAGGTATCTATGGCATATTTAAGCCACATATCCGGCGTGTAGGCAGGCGATACCCACATCTTCATGTCGTTGGAATCCAGCGCATAAGGCATGATCAGCATGGGCTCTTTCACCCCCTGATCCATCGACCAAAACGGGCAGTCGCCACTGTAGTCGTCCATATGATAGGTAAAGCCCATTTCCTGCAGCAGGCGACGGGTATTGTCGGTGAGCAGATAACGGGACAACCAGCCATAGGGGCGGGTGCCGGTGGTGTTAGTAATGCTGTCGATGGCGTTCTGGATAAACTCGCGCTCTTCGTCTTCTTTCATGCGGAACTGGTGGATCCAGCGATAACCGTGGGAACAGACTTCGTCGCCACGGCTTTTGATCGCATCGGCCAGCCATGGTGTGCGCTCCAGCGAAACGGCGGCGGCTGTCCAGGTGGCGGGGATCCTGTACTTGTCGATCAGTTTTAAGATCCGCGCCGCGCCTTCACTCAGGCCATAGCGGTAGTTAGATTCGTTACCATAGTTACGAATCGGCTTGCCCACATGCACCTGTAATTCATCTACCGGCTCCATGCCGCGATCGCCCTCGGTAATGTTGTATTCCGAGCCTTCTTCGACATTGATCACCAGAGAAAACGCCAGTCTGGCTTTATTTGGCCAGCTGAATTGGGTGCTATGGGGAAGTAAATGAGTCATTAATGGTACTCCTCGCCACCGGAGACATTCATGCATTCGCCGGTGATATAAACCGCTTGGTCAGAACATAAAAAGGCGCAGGCATTGGCGGTATCTGTTTGCAGACCCGGACGCCCTAAGGGGATACGGTCACGCATATCCTGCATGTATTTGTCGTAGCCTTTACCGGTCACTTGGGAAAAGTGCGCGTTTTGCCAGGCACCCAAGCCAGTGGTGACATGGTTCGGGCAAATCTGGTTGACAGTAATCTGCTGACTGCCCAGTTCCTGTGCGGCAACGCGGGTCAGGCCGCTCATACCGTGTTTGGAACTGGTATAGGCAGAGGCATGGGCAAAGGCCGATTTAGACGCCTGGGAGCCGATATTGATAATGCGCCCGCCCTTGCCCTGGGCCACCATTTGTTCGGCGGCGTATTTAATGCCTAAGAAGGTGCCGCGCAGATTCACGTCTAACACGCTGTCCCATTCGCTCACCTCCATCTCCAGAATTGGCTTCATTAAATAGCCCACGCCAGCATTGTTTACCCAGATATCCAGGCTGCCGTATTTACCCACAGCAAACTCGGCGGCCGCTTTGACTTGTGCGGCTTCCAGCACATTGCAGCCAAAGGCGCAGGCTTCGCCACCGGCGGCGATGATGTCGCTGACGATAGTGTCGATTTCCTGCTGGTTACCTATGGCCGAATCAGGGAAGTGTTCGCCTGTGGTGCTCAGCAAATCCGTCAGGATCACTTTTACGCCTTCACTGGCTAAACGTTTGGCCATGGCTTCGCCGAGGCCATTTTGGCGTCCTGCACCTGTGATCACGGCGACTTTGCCGTTAAGTTCCGGATAATTAGCCATGCTGCCTCCTAGTCACTCAGGTTGCTGGTGAGAATAAACAGCGGGTTGTCGGCAAAGGCCTGAAACTCAGCGGCAACTTTGGCCATGGTCTCGGTCTGGATATCGCCGCCAAAGGCCTGCATATCCGCTACCTGTAAAATCTCGATATAGGCATAGGGCGGAGTGGCATCACTCATTAACAGGCCTTCTGACTTGAGCACGCTGAACTTGTCGATGGAGCTCAGGGCATTGACCGTAGGCAGATCCGTGCTTTTCGCCCAGGCTTCATAGGCGCTGGCATCGGCGTCGGGTTTTAAGTTAAACAGCACGATGATAGTGGTCATAATGGCCTCCTTGTTGTAATGGAATGATGGTCGCCGTAATCGGCTTTTTTAGGCTTAACTGCTCCAGGCTGACCTGCCATAACTGCTTGCCCTGCTGGAACTGGTATTGGGTCAGCAGGCCATCGGCACCTACGCTGAACAGGGCGTTGCCTTGCTGATAAGGCCCGCCGCTAAGCTGATACTGCTGCTGATGGGGCTGACTTTGTACTTGCTGACTGCGACGCAGATCAAAGCTGGCCTTGAGTTTGTTTTGCTCGGCGCTGTCGGCGCGGATATCCGGTGTCAGCACCAGGGTGTCTTCGTTTTCGCAGGCCGCCAGCATCTCGCCGGTAAACACCCGTAGGGCCGGATAAAAGGCAAAAGCCGAATGAATGGGGCGGTTTAACTCATGCACCTGATGCAGGCACTGGTGATACAGATACCAGTGGCCTTTTTCTAACTGATAATCGGCCTGGCACAGGGCCTGATCGCCATGCTTCCAGCTCAGGCTGGTATGGGAAATCTGGCCGCCTTTTTTGCGGTGCTGCTCCACCATAAACAACAGGCGCTGGGCGCGGCTGTAACGCAGAGACTGGATTATCTGATAATCGGGATTAAGGGGATCCCAGCCAATGCGCCAGGGCTCCTGAATATCCAGCAACTGTCCGTCGCACTGGTAGCGATAATGGCCCTGCTGCTGCCAAAGCATGCCTTCGTTTAAGGGTTCACTAAAATGCTGATCGAGCAGCAACAGACTCTGCGAGAGTGCGGATGTCGTAGGTAAAGTGTTGATTGGCATACAGGTTATCCTTATTTTTAAGTCTGGCTTTCCGGTATTGATTCAATAAGTTCAAGCAAATGACCGCCTGTGGTGGTTGGGTCCAGGTACAGCATTTTGCGCCCGCCAAACTGCACTATGCCCGAGGGGGTAACATGGCCGGCGCGCATACCTGCCTGCTGCAAATCCGCATAGGCCTGCTCTAAATCCCGTACCTGCCAGGCCAGATGATTCAGGCCGCCACCGGCACAGGGCGAAGGCTCTAGCAGACTCAGCCAAGGCTCGGACACCGCCTGGATCAGCTCCAGCTCTATACCGCCTACCTGCACAAAGGCAAACCAGGTTCCCGCTGCCTTTGCTGCTTCTGCATCCGCCTTAGGATCAGGAAAACGCGCGATAGCAACATTTCCATACAGGGCCTGCAAATGACGCAGACTATGTTCCATGTCCTCAACCAAATACCCCACATGGCGCAGGCCAATCAGATAAGGCGCTAATACCCCCCGAATATGATCCATGCCTGAAGCGTTACGGTTGGTTTGGTCTGTCATCATCAATGCTTGCTTTAAATGATATAATGATATTACATTATATTTAAATCGAGACGAAGGAAAGGAAAAAATTACAATGAAAGTATTCATCCTGGGGATGGGGCATGTCGGTAAAGCGTTAGCTAAAGCATTGAAAAGTAAAGGACATACTGTTTATGGCAGTACCACGACTGAGGCTAAAGTGGCGGAGCTGTCGACTTTGGTCGATCAGGTCTTTGTATTAAAAGGCGAGGAGCAGGAAAAGCTCAATCAGGCCCTAAATGATATAGATTTGGTGGTACTGACGGTGGCACCGAATGTGCGCCAGACCCGAACCAAAGAAGAGCGCGAGCTGCATTATCACCAGGTGCTGGAATTAAGTGCTAAACATGTTGCGCAAGCCTGCAACAAGCTTGTGTTCCTGTCGTCCTTTTCTGTGTATGGAGATGGCTCCGGCGAAGCGGTCATTTCTGAGCAAAGCCCTACTTCTAATCACGAAGAACCTTCTTCTAAATATTATCAGCGTGCTGAGCAGGCCATCCTGACCCGTGAGGGAGGCTGCGTGCTGCGCTTCCCGGATATGTATGGCGCACCGGGGGATCTGGATTTTCCGCAGCGGGTGCGTATGGCCCTGGATTATTTCAATGGAATGACATTGTTCAGCGCGGATGCGCCTTTATATGCCATTCATTTTGAAGACGTGGTGCAGGCAGTGCTGCACGCCATCGAGCAGCAGCTAACGGGCATTTACAACGTGTGCGACAACCAGTTGCTGCCACCGACCAATCAGCAGGTATTTGATCTGATTTGTACTGAGCAGGGCTGGCCAACCCTTGGCTACCTGTCACAAATCAAAGCGCCGCTCGGCAAAATTTCTTCGGACAAGCTGTATGCCAGTGGTTATCAGGTTGCCCATTCCCATCCTTATGCAGCGCTAGGACAGCCTGCTTAAGGTTTTTTGCAAACACTCAACAACAGGACAAAGACATGCAAAAGAATCAGGAAACCAAAACCCTGGACGAATTTTTAGCCGAAAACCCGAATGTGGATGTGAGTAATTACTGGCGCCGCTGCTGGGGCATTCTGACGGATTTGAAAGAAAAAATTGCTGCCCGTTTTCCCCATCTGGTCGTGCATCCGTCCTGCGAAGGTCGCGAATATTACATTGCAGCAAATGGCCAGTGGGAAGGCTCGTTTCAATCATGGAGCGGCCCGGGTGTGGAATGGCTGGTGAACTCCTGGATAGGTAACCGTAAAGCCAGCATTCTGGATATGAACACCACCGCCTTTTTAGATCAGCAAACCGATGTGCCGCATTTGGTCATCGTATTTGGCACAGTGCCGAATCTGTTTTGTTACGCCGATTACACCCCGCGCCGCAACCTGCTCACAGACATTGAGTATCTGGATAAGTACTACGGCGACGAAGTAAACCAGTGGTACATGAAACTGCGCAGTGACAACCGTTTTCACTGGTCGGTGAGCCACGGCAACTATATGCGTGCCCTGATTAACCCCGCCACTCAAAGCCTGATGGGCGAACTGAATGATGAAAACATCGGTGTATTTGAAACCTATCTGCATGAAATGGTCGATCGCTGGTTAGGCTGGCTCAATGCCGCCAAACCGCTTTCACCCGAAGAGCAGGCAGAGATCCGCAAAAACGATCACACCATCCGCGAAATGAGCTACCGCCGTGACCCCATGAACAAACTGGCGGTAAATGTGTTTGGCGCAGAAGAAGTGGAACGCATGATTTCACTGCGGATGGGGGAAGATCAAATGGCAGCCGCCAAAGTTTAAACCAACGCCATCATTACAAGGAGAACACCCATGGCAGTGTCGGAACGCGCAGTAAAGGTATTAGGGATCCATTTGGTGGCGGGGGTTAAACGCCGCAACCTGTGGGCATATCTGGTGGCTGTACTGGTGTCGTCCGGTTATGCCGGGGCCATGTCGGTGTTACAGCCTGGTTTGCTGCAGGTGATAGGCATTCCTTATGCCCAGCAGGCCAGTATCACCGGTATGCTCGGAGCCATGCAGGAACTGGTGTTTATCCTCTGTATGGCCTTATTTGGTGCGGCGGCGGATCGTTATGGCCGGCGCCCCGTGTACGTGTTTGGTCTGTTGTTTACTGCCCTGGGCTTTGCGCTGTATGGCACATCAACGTCGATGACCGAACTGGTGATCTATCGCCTGATTGTGGCCTTAGGTTCAGCAGCCATGGTGGGCATGATGGTCACAGTCATTGCCGATTACGCCCAGAATAAAAGTCGTGGTAAAGCCAACGGCTTACAGGGCTTAACGGCTACCTTTGGGGCGTTTATTCCACCTATTTTAGCCGCGCTGCCACAACAGTTTGTGCAGCAGGGCATGACCCAAATAGATGCTCAGCAGGCTACCTTCGCGGTGGCTGGCGCATTGGGATTGATAGCCGCCATAGTCGCGGGCTTTGGCCTCGCCAAAGTGGCGGGCAAAGTCACCGAACGGGTGGGATGGCGCATCATGCTGTATCAGGGCGCGCACGAAGCTAGGCAGCCTCTTATTCGCCTGTCGTTTGGCGCGGCTTTTATTTCTCGTGGTGACTTGGCAGTGACGGGCGCCTTTATCGGCTTATGGCTGGTGCAAACCGGCATTGGTAAAGGCATGACACCCAGCGAAGCCATGGCCAGCTTGGCCGTGCCTGCTGTGCTGATGGTGGTGACCGGTGCCTTAGTAGGCGCCTTGCTCACGGGGTGGCTCAGTGATCGAATTTCGCGGGTGCGGGCCGTGACCCTGGCTTCAGGCCTGGCAGCCCTTGCCTATGGCGGCATGTTTTTAGTGTCAGACCCTACCGCAGGCTGGGTAAAAGCCGTGCTGTTTGTGATGGGCGTGGCCGAAATCAGTGCCTTCGTCTCCAGTCAGGCACTGGTGGGTGAAGCTGCTCCGGCGCAAAAACGCGGCGTAGTGATTGGCTTTTTTGGCGTTGCCGGCGCCTGCGGCATTTTAGTCGGTACCGCTGGTGGCGGCAGTTTATACGCCAGCTTTGGCCCGGCCAGCCCCTTTGTGCTGTTTGGTTTACTCAACGGTTTAGTGTGCCTGTGGAGCCTGCGGGTAAAAGCTGGAGCGGCTAAATCAGACATGGCGAGTCACGTCGCAATCCCTGAATCCTGATAACAACAATAAAGACAGTCCTGACTGTCGCTGGAGTATAGCTATGATAAAGAAAATTCTGTTCGCCGTGGTGCTAGTCATCGTGCTGGTATTTGGTGGTTCTGCTGCCTGGATGAGTGTGCCGTTTCCCTTTAACAAAGAAGCAGGCGCAGCCGCTATTCAATCAGATGAAATGGTACAGGTAAGTACCACACCCTGGCTGGTGTTTGCGCCCAAAGCAATAACACCGAGCCGTGGTTTGATTTTCTATCCCGGTGGTAAAACCGATCCTTTAACCTTTGCGCCTGTGATGCGTCAGTTTGCGGAGCAGGGCTATTTGGCGGTGATTGTGCCAATGCCCTTTAACACGGCGTTTTTGGGGATTAACAAAGCCGAAGAGGTGATGGCTGCCTATCCGGACATTACCCACTGGAATTTAGCCGGGCATTCTTTAGGTGGTGTGGCTGCCGCATCGTTCGCCGATAAACATCCGCAGGCATTAGACAGCCTAATTTTCTGGGCATCTTACCCGGCAGGTGACCTGCATAGCCTTAACTTGCCTGTATTGTCGGTGAGTGGCGCTATGGACCAGCAATCGACGCCGGACAAAATTACCGCCAGTCGCACCAAGCTGCCCGAGAGCACGCAGTTTATTCAGATCCCGCAGGCGAATCACTGGCAATTTGGCTTTTATGCCGACAGCCAGAATGCGCAAAGTGGATTGATAAGTCGTCAGCAGCAAATTGCCCAGGTCATTAGTACCACGCGGCAATTTATTGAAACCCTGTGATGTAAAATAAGATGGGGCCCTGGCCCCGCCTTTTATATGGCAAGAGCGTGTTACCAAGGGTAAAGCTCTCGCTCACGGAAAAAGCCACCGCTTGGGCCGTTTTTAGGCAAGCAGGCCAGCCATACAGGCGTATCTGCACCTTGCTCAGGCGTTAAAGGTGCATCATCGCCACCCAAATCGGTTTTTACCCAGCCCGGAGCTGCGGCGTTAATTTTGATGTTGTCACAATCCTGATGCTCGATGGCCAGAATGCGGGTGATGGCATTTAAGGTGGTTTTCGAGGCGCGATAGGCGAGGGTCATGCCCATCTGCATTTCAGTTAATGACGCCAGTTCAGACGACAGATTGACAATACGGCCATAACCTTGTTCTCGCATGGAAGGCAGCACTAACTGGCATAGATGCAGGCAGGCCCAAACATTGGTATCGAAGGTCTGGCGGCACAGTTCCAGGGATACATCAGATCCTTTTATCCATTTATCCAGGGCGACACCAGCATTATTTACCAGCACATCGATGCGGCCATATTGCTGCTGGATCTGAGTAATCAATTCACAGCGTTGATCAGCGTCATTGATATCCGCACGCAGCAAATGGGCTTCCTGCCCCTGTTCACGGATCAATGTCTGTGTAATGGCTAAACCATCGAGATCACGTCCTGACAGGATCACTGTGTGACCCCGCTGACTGAGTTGCAGGGCAATGGCCTGGCCAATGCCACGGCTGGCCCCTGTGATAAGGGTTACCGGGCTGGATGGTGATGTCATATCCGCTCCTTATTTTAGGCTAAACCCGAGTTGGGCCAGCTACTTAGGTTGATGAAAAAAAGATCAAGGAATGTGTAAATTTTTTCAAAAAGGCCTTTTCCTGAGTATATATTTATATTAATGTCATATCTATATATCATTATGTGTAATTTGGAGTCTCAGGGATGTCAGTGGATTACTACGGCTACCGTAAAAAATTTGCAGTGCTGGTGCCTACGACCAACACAGCAGTAGAACTGGAATACAACAAAATGCGTCCGGAAGGCGTGGTACTGGCTACCCGCGGTTGTGTGATCCCTCCCTTTAAAGTCACTAATGAAGATGAGTTTGTTGCCATGGTGCACGCTATTGGTGGCGCCACCGAGCAGGGCTTACGTGATGCCCTGACCTGCAGACCCGACCATGTGATTTTCGGATATTCCGCCGAAACCTTCTGGGATGGTAAAGACCGTTCAGACCGAGAATTTGCCAAATACAACAGCATCGCGCAGGAGGTTGGCGGCTGTAACGTGACCTTCGGTGCTCAGGCGATCATGGATGCGTTGCGCTGCTACCCAGGGGTTAAACGTATCGGTGTGATCAGTCCTTATATGCCGGTAGGCGATAAGCAAGTGGTTAAGTTTATGTCCGATATTGGCTATGAAGTGGTGCATATCGCCGGACATTGTTCACCTGGTCCAGTTGAAATCGCTCACGAGTCCTTTGCTAAAACCCGTCAGTTGGTGAAACAGGTAGATGCTGCGGATGTGGATCTGATTTTACAGGCTGGCACTAACCTGTACTTCGTTGAGCTGGCAGCTCAATTGGAAAAAGAACTGGGTAAACCCGTACTCGCGATTAACGCCATTACCTTTTGGCATGCGTTACGTGCCAACGGCATCCATGACCGTATTCATGGCTTTGGCAGCTTGCTCGAAGAACATATTTTTCTGCCCGGACAAGAGCCTGCCTAATGCCGCAACTTCTTAGTGCTCGCCTGAAACAAGACACTTTACTTGAGGTACCCGGAGTATATGACGGCCTCACTGCGTTACTTGCGGAGCAGGCAGGTTGCGAAGCTGCGTTTGTCTCAGGTGCAGGACTGGCGTTCAGTCGTTTCGGTAAACCCGACATGGGGTTAGTGAGTTTAAGTGAACTGGCCACTTGTGTCAGCCAGATGCGCGAAGCGACCGAGCTGCCGTTGATTGTGGATTTAGATACGGGATTCGGTAACGCGCTTAATGTGCAGCGCAGTGTGGCGCTACTTGAACGTTGCGGAGCCAGTGCCCTGCAAATTGAAGATCAGCAAATGCCAAAACGCTGTGGCCATATGGCCGGTAAAACTGTGATCAGCGCGAATGAAATGGTGGGCAAACTCCACGCCGCGCTGGATGCCAGAGAAGACCCCAACACATTGATATTTGCTCGTACGGATGCCCTGGGGGTACTGGGATTTGATGAAGCGATGGCCAGAGCTGAGCGTTATGTACAGGCCGGCGTCGACGGATTATTTATTGAGGCACCAGCATCTGGGCAACAAGTTGGTGCAATTGCCCGGGAATTTGCTCACCGAATTCCTCTCATTCACAACCTGGTGAAAGGGGGAAATAGTCCGGTGGATGCTATGACGTTAGCCGACCTGGGCTTTGCGATCGCATTACATCCGTTGCAAATGTTGCAGCAGATGATCCCCGCTGGGATAGCCAGTCTGGCTGCCTGGGGGCGAAACGAATCTCTAAATTGGGAAGAAAAACAGGCATTGGATTTGCAGGATATCAATCGGATAGTCGCGACCGATAGTCTGTTGGAGATTGCCAAGAGATATAATTAGGTATCTGTTTTATAAAAGATTTATCTTTCACTCTAATAATTATATAAATGATATAAAACGATATCTTTAGTTCAAATAAGCCTAAGTCAGCTGTATAGGTGAAAAATAACAAAGAGAACCAGGAGAGTCGCGCATGCATATGCCCAAGTTACGCTACCCTGTCATCCTATGCGCAGTTGTTTCGGCCCTGAGCGGGACCGTAATGGCACAGGAATCGACTGATACTGCCGCTAAGCCGGAAGTAACGGATAAGAAAAACTATGAACGCATCGTGGTTACCGCCCGTAACCGAGAAGAGTTGCTAAATAAAATCCCGGTATCTGTTAGTGCTCTGGCCGGGGAACAAATGGAGCGCACCGCCATTACCGGTTTGGAAAGCATTATTAGCCAAACCCCGGGTGTTACCTATGATTCTGCCGGTTCTATGGGCACCAATACTGTGGTGATCCGAGGTATGTCTCAGCCAGGGTTAGTGGGCGATGAAACTAACGTGGCAGTATTTATTGATGGTATTTATGCCTCAGGCCGTGATGCGTCAAACCTGCCTACTGCAGGCTTACAGCGCGTAGAAGTCGTGCGCGGTCCACAGTCTGCAATTTATGGACGTAACGCCTTCTCCGGTGCCATCAATTACATTACCAAAGCGCCTTCAGATAAATTTACCGCTGGCGTCGAAGCAACGGCTGGCTCAGACAAAATGAGCGGCATTCAGTTTTATGCCAGTGGTGGCCTGACGGACTGGCTGGCTGCGCGGGTTGACCTTAGCCATCAGGATTCTGGATCCACCATCGAGAACATTGATCATACTACAGGCGAAAAGATTGATGATCGTCTGTTAGGTCGTCAAGAAAACGATATGGCACGCATTTCGTTTGCATTTGAACCTATGGATGATATGCGCATTAAGTTGAGCCATACCTACCTGAAAACCGATGAAACGCCACGTGCAACAGCCCATATCAAGCATAATGCTGGTTATGTTGTAAACGATTTTACCTACGAGTTAGGCGGTCCGGTTGCTTATATTAATCAAGACATTACGTACAATTACGCTACGGGTGAGTACGAGTGGCTTAGCATTGATGAATATGCGACGGCAGAGCGTTACAAGGGCACAGTCGATTACGATTTGTGGAATGAAAGTTTTACTGGTGTACCCACAGAAGCAACAGGCACGCAGCGTGAAGTGAATCGTACCAATTTTACGGTTGAGTATGACTTTGATTCGTTCATGATGACTTATCTGTTTGGTTATAACAAAACCAAATACCGCATTAATGTGGGTCAGTTGGTCGATTATTCTGGTTATATCCTGATGTATAACGGTGCGCTGGCCTATTTAGCGGATCCGTCTGCATTTGCTGATGCCCCAACGATCGAAATTACCGATCTCTCCGCTTATTCAGGTGCGCCAATTTCGTTGATCAACGGTGTTACGGGCTATGACATTGGTGGCCAGCCAAATGATGATCGTACTGATGTCAGCCACGAAATTCGCTTCACCGGTGATATGGGGAGTTTGACCTGGGCGACAGGTATCTTTTATAGCAAAACTAAGTTGGATGAATGGCTCTGGAACTCTGTTATAGGTACCGACAGCTATTCAAAATATATTCTTGAAGCGGCAGGGTACGGCATCCAGGAAGATGGCAATCCGCGCTGGTCTCAGGCTACTTATTATGAAACGGAAACTAAATCCGGATTTTTCTCATTGGGATGGCATCTTACCGATGACATTAACGCGACGGTTGAAGGGCGTTGGACCAGAGAAGAGAAGTATGCAAATAATTACCTGGACAATCGCGCAGTCGGCTATCTGGAACCGACCGGTGAAATGGATGGGGATTGGAGCTACTTTACCCCTCGGGTGACGTTAGACTGGAGTGCATCTGATAGCACTATGTACTACTTCAACGCAGGTAAAGGTACCAAGTCTGGCGGTTTAAACGGAGGCGGTGCTGAAAATGAAGCTATGTACGACCCAGAGAAAAACTGGACCTACGAACTAGGTATGAAATCCTTCTTCTTTGATGGTGATCTACGCTTCAATTTAGCCGCTTATTATATCGACTGGGACGATCAACAGGTTACGACCTTTGCTGAAAATGATGCGTCTCCAACCAATATCGTGGCTAACTTGGGTAAAACTGAAGTCAAAGGGGTGGAGTTAGATACCCGTTGGCAAATGACGGATACCCTTGGATGGACCTTGGCTGCGGCTTGGAATTATGCGCGCGTAAAATCGGGCGTTTTATCGGGCGACTATGGCTATCTAGATTACGAAGATCTGGGAATGAATGGTGTTGAAATTGACGCAGATGATATAGAAACCGCGTACATTATTGACTACATTCGTGGTGTTTATGCGAGTCAAACTATCTCAGCTCCAGGTGAAGGCGCATTGGTGTCTGACGGTGATGTATCTGGCAAAATGATGCCTCGTACGTCACGTTGGACGGTTAATACAGGCCTGGATTATTTGCAAGACTTCGGTGCCTTTAATGGCTATGCCGAGCTGACGTTCAGCTATCGTTCGATGCAGTACTTAGACAACATGAACATCACCGAGCTTCCAGCTGCATTAACTGCCAAGTTGGTGGTAGGTGCCGAAATGGAAAACTTCCGCGTGAATCTGTTCGTGAATAACCTGACGGATGATGACACACCATCTACGGGTTACCGTAAGTATCTGTGGAACAGTGATCCTCAGTATGTTGCTGAACCTCGTCAGGGCCGCATGTTCGGTATGACAGTGTCATACAAGTTCCGCTAATTTCTATCCGTGATGTAAGTGAAAGGCCGGTTATCCGGCCTTTTTTTATGGTTTGAATCGATTATCCAGATTGCCTCAGTCAGGTTTTCTTATCACATTCGCGCTGGTTTCTTGTTACCATTGGTCCATGAATAAAGCAGCAGGAATTCACCCATGATCGTCGTCGTATCCCCCGCCAAAAACCTGGACTTTGAGACCCCTCCGGTAACCCAATTCTTTACCCAGCCAGAGCTTTTGGACCATTCTCAGGTGCTGATGGAGCGCTGTCGGGAGCTAACGCCGGCACAGATTGGTTCGCTGATGAAAATCAGTGACAAACTGGCGGGTCTGAATGCGGATCGTTTTGCCGAGTGGCACCCGGATTTCACCCCTGAAAATGCGAAGCAGGCCATTCTGGCCTTTAACGGCGACGTTTACACTGGACTGGAAGCCTCCAGTTTTAGTGAAGACGATTTTAGCTACGCTCAACAACATATGCGGATTTTGTCTGGCTTATATGGCTTACTCAAGCCATTGGATTTAATGCAGGCGTATCGGCTGGAAATGGGGACTAAGCTGGACAATCAGCGCGGTAAGGATCTATATGCCTTTTGGGGCGATGTTATTACCGACAAACTGAACCAGGCGCTGTCGGCTCAGGGCGACAATGTGCTGATTAATCTGGCATCGAATGAGTATTTTAAATCGGTTAAGCCGAAAAAGCTGGATGGTATGATCATCACCCCAGTGTTTAAGGATGAAAAAAACGGCCAGTACAAAATCATTAGCTTTTTTGCCAAAAAGGCTCGCGGCATGATGGCGCGCTATATTCTACAGAATCGACTGACAGACGTTGCGCAATTAAAGGCATTTGATGTGGCAGGCTATCGATTTGATGAAAGCCAGAGTTCAGCAACTGAACTGGTGTTTACTCGCCCTGAACAACTCTGATAACCAAAGCTGGTTGAGAGATAAAAGCCTCCTGCGGGAGGTTTTTTTGTGGGTAATAGAAAATGCGTTGGTTCTAAAATAAATCACCAAATGTTATTTTTATGTTAAATAAAACGTGGCAGACTAGCAGAAATTGAGCCGCAGATTGTTGGTATAACTTTCCTTTATGACATTCTTAAATTAATCGCTAAAGGAAGTTGTTGGATATTTGTGCAATGAAACACATTGGCCTTAAACCTGCATTGTAAGTCGATAGAGGCGACTGGTGAGGTCGATTCGAATAGATTAAAATTGACCTTTTGGTCAGTGTTTCAAGTGGGGCAGTGACGACGCTAACATTCTGTTCCGCTTACAAAGTTGTAACATGTTCTGGAGAGCATGTAAGCTGAACAAGGAGTGTTTTGAATGCAATTATCTGCCTTAGCAGCAGCGGTATTAGACGTTATGGCTATTACCGAGCGGAGATCACGTCATTAATTCTCAATCATTGCCAAATATAATCGATATCGAAGCCAGTGGTTTTGGCGCACACAGTTATCCCATCGAAATCGGCCTGGTAACGGAAGAGCGTAAGCGCTACTGCCGTTTGATTAAACCTTTGCCTGAATGGACACACTGGAGTGAAGAAGCCGAGGGATTACATGGGATTAGCCGACGGTTGCTGCTTCAAAATGGGGTCCCGGCACAACAGGTTTGCACCGAATTGAATCAAATGTTGACGGGTAAAACCATTTATTCGGATGGTTGGGTTGTGGATCAGCCTTGGTTAATTCGTCTGTTTCATGGTGCCAGAATGGATATGACATTCAGAATCAGTCCGCTGGAAATGATTTTATCAGAAGGGCAAATGGAGCAATGGCGTGATACCAAACAGCGTTTAAGTAAAGTGTCTGCGCGTAAACGCCATCGCGCCAGTGTTGATGCTGAGTTGATTCAAAATACCTTCATTGCTACCCGCCAGATGCTGGCTAACCCAGCGATTATCAGTAAATCCTCTTAAATTAAAAACGCCGCATTGGCGGCGTTTTTGAGCATTATCAGCGCAGGCAATAGGCAGTTAACCCATCGCCGCAGAATTACCCTGGTTAGGCTTTCTGGGCGCTTGCATAATCTTCAATTTGCTGCCAAATACGTAAGATGTTGCCACCCAGTATTTTGGCAATGTCTTGCTCAGAATAACCGCGATCCAGCAGGCCCTGAACCAGATTAGGATATTCAGATACGTCTTTTAAGCCAATTGGCAGGGAGTCGCCGACACCGTCGAAATCTGAACCGATACCAACATGGTCAATGCCGATGAGTTGCACAACGTGGTCGATATGATCGAGTACTATTTTCAGGTCAGCAAAAGGATAAGGATTGGCTTTTTTATAATCCTGTTCGAATTTCTCTGCTTCCTTACTGTCTTTGCCAAATTTCTCGGTGATATCTTTGCCTTTCTCTTTCAGCTTGGTTCCCCAGTTATTTGCCATGCCGCTAACAAAGGCTGAGCCAAAGTTGATTTGAATAATACCGCCATTTTCACCCAGCGCTTTGAGCATGTCGTCTGACATATTACGTTCAAACCCGGGCGTAAAGGCGCGTAGTGAAGAGTGAGAGGCAATGACAGGAACCTTGCTGATTTCCAGCGCCTGATAAAAGGCATCGTCAGATACGTGGGAGATATCTACCATAACGCCCAGGTTATTCATTTCAGTGATCAGTTTTTTACCGAATGGGCTTAAGCCTTTCCATTTACGTCGTAAATCGTAAGACGAATCTGCAATGTGGTTGCTTAGAGAATGGGCCAGGGTGATGTAGCGAATACCACGTTCATAGAAATGTTTAAGGTTGTTTAAATCACCCTGAATAGGTGAGCCATTTTCCATGCCCATTGGCAGTGAAATCAGGCCTTTGGCAAAATTTTCTTTTACCTGTGCTGGGCTGGTGGCAATAGCAAACTTATCTGGCGCACGGCCTACGATGGCTTCAACTGAATCAATCAGTCTGTCGGCAAGCGCGGTTGACTTAGGCGAGTCATCCAGAGACGCTGGCACATAAACCGACATAAAAGGGGCATTCAGACCGCCAGCTACGGCGCGTGGATAATCGAAGTCGCCGTCTTTCGTTGCTTTGGTAACATCTACCCACTTTTCTTCCACTCGGTAAGGGACATCGATATGGGTATCGACCAGGATGTATTTTTTGGCAATTTCGCGAGCCTGTTCTGATACGTCTGCCAGTGCGCAGGAACTGGCCATGGCAACGGCCATTGCGACTGTAGAAAGAGTTCCCCATGTTTTCATTTTTATTCTCCTTTGAGTGGTGCTGATTTTTCGCCTGGTGATAAGTTTGAGATGAGCAGAAGTATTCTTCGAATTCATAGGCAAACCAGCGAATTAGAATAAAGTTACCTTGCTTGGGGTAAGGGTGCAACATCCTGCTGTTGTCATTTCGCAACAGCCGGAATTTGTGCCAATACTTAAACCATCCTTTTTGGCTTTTGTTAGGGATTGTGATGATGCTGCCACCCCATGACATGGGTCCGGAGTCAGAGAATCAGTCGTTTGATGTTGTCGTCATTGGCGGTGGCATTAATGGCGCGGCCAGTGCAGCCGCGTTATCGCATGCCGGTCTTAGGGTCCTGGTATGCGATAAGGCCGACTTTGCCAGTCAAGCCAGCGGTAATTCCTCAATGTTTATTTGGGGAGGCATTAAATATCTGCAGCAGCGAGAGTGGCGATTAGTTACACAGCTTTGCCATAGCCGTAATCGTTTGTTACACCGCCTTGGTTATGCAGTAAAGCCGATCGCCTTTGATTTGCTTCTGGGCCAACGAGCTTCGCCTCCGGCCTGGCAGGTTTGGCTTGGGGCATGGCTGTATTGGGTGTTTGGCCGAGGTGAGACCCGTCCACCGGGCAAATTACCCTTTGCCTGGCTGAAAAAGCATTTTTCTCATATTGGTCCGCTGCGTGGATATTCAGCGATCCGCTATTTTGATGCCTTTCTTCCTCAGGGCGATAGCCGCTTTGTCTGGCAATTTTTGCACCGGGCGAAAGAGCAGGGAGCACAACTGTGCAACTATACCGAAGTGGTTGCAGGAGAATATCTGAACGAGGGGTGGCGATTAACACTGGCTAATCATCGTGATTCGAATGCACCACCGCGCAGGGTGCAATGCCAGCTGATTATAAATGCGACTGGTGGTTGGAGCGATTCGGTAAGTCAGTGCCTGGAGCTGACCAACCCAAATCAACTCCTGCTATCCAAAGGTGTACATTTAATCCTGCCAAAGTTTTTGGCACTGGACGATGTGGTGGCTTTTTTGGCGGAGGATGCCCGTCTGTTTTATGTGATCCCCTTCGGTAAGTATTGTTGCGTGGGCACCACGGATACGCGGGAGGATGAGCCTCAGGTAAACGTCACAGAAAGAGACAGACAGTTTATTTTACAGCAGATAAACCGATTTTTTGTTTTGCCTGAACCGATGAAGCCAAAGGATATTATCGCTGAACGAGTTGCGGTGCGGCCGTTAGTGCGAGAGGCTGCACAAGGGGATGAAAATCAGGATTGGTTTAATCTGTCTCGCAAGCACCTTATTCATTCTGAACCCGATAAAGGCGCCTTTACCATAATGGGAGGCAAGCTTAGCGACTGTTTGACGGTGGCGGAAGATTTGACCTCTCAGGTGTGTGGATTTTTGAAAGCCAAACAACAGCATTATTTTCTCGCCGATGAACAATGGATTGCTCCACATAATTTGGAGGCAATTTATGAGCATTTTCGTCATCAATGCCGCCGTTTCGGGCTGGATGCGTTACCTTGCCATACTCCTCAGCACAGCTGGGTCGAGACATTGTGGCAACGTTATGGTCCTAAAGCGCAGGATGTGCTCTTGTATCTGAAAGAGAATCAGGAGCTGGAAACCTTATTTGACTTGCAGCTACTGGTGGCCGAAGTCGCCTTTATGCGTGATCAGGAGATGGTCACTTGCGTTGAGGATGTATTGCGTCGTCGCACGCAACTTGCACTTATGTTTAGAGCGGAAGACCTCGTCCAGCATCCTGATATTCTGCGTTGCGAAACGATTTTATTTAGCGAAGTGGTAGGTGCTTTGGAATGAGCAAACTATAGTTGATTCGGATGTAATAACCTTTTACATTCTGAGTGAAAGGCAAAGGATTAGCCTGGTTGTAAATTGTGGTCTTGCCGAATCGTCATATTTAACGGAGACCATCTGTATGGACACTTTTTCATATCTGCCCCGCCGATTTGCCGCTCTTGGCATTCTCACTTTAACATCATTGTTTGGCCAAAACGTGTATGCACAATCTCAGGCCGAGGTAGATAAGGCCTTTGCTGAGCTGGATCGTGAAACTGGATCCTGCAATGTGCAGATTGCCCGCAAAAACGAGTTGATCGCAAAGGCCACCCAAGCTTTAAAAGAGATGAAAGATAAGCAGGATGCGCTTGAAACCTCTTTAGCCGACCGGGATAAAGCGATTCAGCTACTGCAAAACACACAGGCCAGCAATAATGCTGAAGGCGAATGCAGCAAAGGGCTTTCCTCACTTACTCAGCAACATCAGGATCTTGAAAAGAGATATGCCTTGCTGTCAGGTCAGAACAAGGGATTGATGCTGGAAAATGAGGAACTTAAAAAGCAAAAGACGTCAGATAATCAGATTAAACCGGCATTTCTTAGTAATCAGACCGATGACGACAATAAATATCTGAGCCAGATAGCCAGTCTTAAAGCGGAAAACCTGAGCTTAAAACAACAGTTGGCAGGGCCGAAGGCGACTCAGGTAAACGTCGCTGTTGATGAAACTATGCGTAAGCAAAATGCATTATTGACGGCCAAAGTCGGGCAGTTGGAAAGGCAGAATGAAGAGTTAAAAACGCGGTTAACAAGTGCAAAAAATTCAGTGCCCGAACCCAATGGTGCATCAAAAGCGAGTCCTCAAGGTAAGCTATCTAAGCTCAAAATTAAGGAGCATAACGTAAGTTCTTATCACACTGTGAACTCAAGCCGATGGACATCTAACAATCTTGTCGATGGAAATTTGGGTACAAAGTGGATTTCACAATATAAGAAAGTGAAAGGGCAGACTATTAAATTGGTATTCGATGATGAAATTGAATTAGCCAAAGTAAATTTTTCAGTATCTGAAGATGCGGGAACACAGCCGATAAAGAGTGTTAATTTCTATTTTTCTGATGGGAGCTCTCAATCTTACCAATTTGAAAAGAAGTGGGGATGGCAGCGCTTGAGTATTGTTCCAATCAGAACGTCGGAAGTTATGATGGAATTAGAATTATATGAATCAGACAAAACTAATCACATGATGATTGATGAAATTGAGTTATATGGTAGTTAGTTGGTCGCATTATAAATTTTGCACTTTTGTTTCCTTTTCTTGTCACATTTGTTGATTAGACTTAACCAACTGGACAAAATGCCGCCAGTGTTCGCGTGACATCTATACGCAAATAATGAATACTGACGGCAACCCTGCTACAGGTAGTGCGGGGATGTTGAATAAGAGAAGAGCAAATGAGCATTAACTACATTCCATTAGATAAAGAAAAACATAAAGATATCAAAGTTCAAGTTCGTCATAACTTCGAATTCGCCAAAGATACTCATCTGGCAGCCGCATCTTTCCGTGAATATCCACAACTTGCTAGCTGTATGCCGCTGGTATTTATCAAAGCCCCAGACGGCGATCAGGTTCACAGCGTTGCTATTTTAGGTGTAGAGCCAGGTAAAAACCTGTTCCACCATGATGGTAAGTGGCAAGGTCATGCTGTGCCTCTGAATATCCAACGTTACCCGTTTGACGTGCGCCCTGACGGCGACAAACTGGGAGTGTTCCTGGATGAAAACAGTGAATTACTGGGCGAAGATGGTGAGCCTCTGTTCACTGAGGAAGGTACTGCAAGTCCGTTCCTGGAAAACCGTCAGCGTTTGCTGACTGATCTGACCAACAGTGAAATGGCGACTCAGCGTTTTATCAAAAAAATCACTGAGCTGAACCTGCTGGATCCAATCCAATTGACAGTTACCTATGCAAGCGGCCAGCAACGTAATGTTAAAGGCATGCTGAGCATCAATGAAAAACGTTTGAACGAGCTGGATGATGCGACAGTGCTGGAACTGCAAAAAGCAGGTTTCCTGGGCGGTATCTATGCAATGTTGTTGTCTCTGGGTCAGCTAAACCGTCTGGTGCAATTGTCTACTAATACAGATGCGCCAATTCGTGCCATGCAATTGCGTGTTGACGAAGAAAAAGCAGAAGCACCAGAAGCTGCGACTGCCGAATAAGCCCGTTTAAAGGCATAAAAAAAGCCCTGAGCAATGCTCAGGGCTTTTTTGTATCTAAGAGAATATTCTTATTCTGCGCCGCGCAGCAGGGCGTTGATGCCGACTTTAGCACGGGTTTTGGCGTCTACTTTTTTCACTATGATAGCTGCATACAGATTGTATTTACCGTCTGCACTGGGCAGGGTACCAGATACAACAACCGAACCTGCAGGTACGCGGCCATAGTGTACTTCGCCTGTTTCACGATCGTAAATACGGGTACTTTGACCGATATAAACGCCCATTGAAATAACAGACCCTTCTTCAACAATTACGCCTTCTACGATTTCAGAACGGGCGCCGATGAAGCAGTTATCTTCAATGATAGTTGGGTTGGCTTGCAGTGGCTCAAGTACGCCACCAATGCCTACACCGCCAGACAAATGCACGTTCTTACCGATTTGCGCGCATGAACCTACCGTTGCCCAGGTATCAACCATGGTGCCTTCGTCAACGTAAGCACCAATGTTGACGTAAGACGGCATAACCACCACGTTTTTACCGATGTAGCTACCGGTACGCACGGCTGCTGGAGGTACGATACGAGCACCTTCAGCCTGGAATTGTGCTTCGGTGTAATCAGTATATTTCAACGGCACTTTATCGAAGTATTGACTTTCTGCACCGTCAATAATGGCATTGTTATGCAGACGGAAATACAGCAGTACGGCTTTCTTCAGCCACTGATGAACAACCCACTCACCAGAAATTTTCTCGGCAACACGGGCTTCACCGCTATTTAATTTAGCGATGGCTTCCAGTACCGCGTTTTTGATTTCAGGAGACGCTGTGTCAGGACTAATGGAGTCTCTGTTTTCAAACGCAGTTTCGATAATAGTTTTTAATTCAGACATGATTCACCGTTGCTTGATACTTGATCGAGTAATTGAGTAATCCTGTGCTTCAGTTCAACCTGCTGGTCATGACTAAGTGCGCTGCCTTGATTATTACTGATAATAAATAAGTCTTCCGCGCGTTCACCGATGGTGGCGATTTTGGCCATATGCAGGTTGAGCTCAAGCTCAACAAAAAGTTGCCCCACTTTAGCCAGTAATCCGGGGGCGTCAAGTGCTTCTAGTTCTACCAAAGTCACATCTGATTGGTTTTCATAGAAACGCACTTTGGTTGGCACGTCCAGTTGCTTCATCTGACGTGACATTTTCCGCTGGTTTTTATGCTCGAAACCGGGCTTATTCAGCTGGATAGTAATGGCCTGTTTCAGGCTGGTCAGACGGCTTGGCGAAGTAATGCGGCTGCCATCCTGTTCCAGAATGACAAAGCTGTCAAAAATGTAGCCATCCTGAGTGCTCATGATTTGCGCATCATGAACAGAGCAATTGCGGCTATCCAGTACCGAGGCAACCTGAGCAAATAGATTAGAACGGTCTTTTCCGTACACAATCAGTTCAGTGCCTGCCTTGGATGTGGTGTCATTCAGATCCACTAACAGAAAATCGTCTGTCATCGGATGGGATGACAGAATCACACTGGCATGCCAGGCAATCTGCTCTGGTCGGAATCGGGCGAAGTAGTCAGACGACAGGCGCTGCCAAAACTGGTTTATCAGTACTTCGTTAAAGCCGTTGCTACACAGGATTTCTTTCGCCTTTTCCTGATTATCTTCGATGCGGTCTTGTAGCGCAGACTGACACTCCAAACCATTATCTAAGGCTTTTTGGGTTAATAGATACAGTTCACGCAGTAACGAAGCTTTCCAGTCATTCCACAGATTGTCGTTGGTGGCGCGAATATCAGCCAGGGTCAGCGCATACAGCAAGTTCAGGTGATTATGAGAACGCACCGCACTGGCAAATTCATTCACCACGTCCGGATCATAGATATCCCGGCGCTGCGCAACCACTGACATCAGCAAATGATTTTCAACCAGCCAGGCAATCAGTTGGCTATCCTTCTCATCTAGCTGATGGGTTTGGCCAAAACGTTGGACATCTCTGGCACCAAGGGTTGAGTGATCACCGTTTCGCCCTTTGGCGATATCATGAAAGATCGCTGCCAAAAACAGTATTTCGGCTTTATCGAGATTCTTCATAATCCGCTTACAGCGTGGGAATTCGTTATTGTCCGTTAAGGTGTAAGCGTGAATATGCTTAATCAGTCTGTGGGTATGTTCGTCTACCGTATATGCATGAAACAAATCGAACTGCATCATACCGACGATATGATCCCACTCGGGCAGATAAGACTGAAGTATACCGTGCTTGTGCATGATGTCCCACGCCAGCCCAAAAAAGGTGGTATGACGCACTAAGCGCATAAATAATTTGCGGCACTCATGGCGCTCGCAGTAATAGTGATCACTAAAGCGACGACGCGCATTTCGCAATAATCGAATGCAGTGGGTATCCAATCCTGTGACTTCAGGGTTGTCAGCTACCACCATTAGGAAAGACAGGATTTTTTCTGGTGAACTAAATACATCATCGTGGCGGGGAGAAATTAAGCCGTCAGCCAGATTGAAATCCACATTAATGGGGATTTGCTTTTTCACCTTGGCAGACAATATATTTTGCTTGAAACGCTGCAGCAGCATCTGATTGAGTTCGTTGACCCGACGCACAATACGGAAGAAGTCTTTCATCATCCGTTCGACGGAATCCTTGCCTTCTTCACCATATCCCATGCGCTTGGCAACACCGGTCTGATAATCAAACAATAAACGATTCTCTGAGCGACCAGCCTCTAAATGTAAACTAAAGCGAATACGCCATAGGTGCGAACGACATTCCAGTAATTCGCGGTGTTCATCCGCCGTAAAATAGCCGTGTTTGATCAGCTCCTGACCATTGAATACTTTGAAGTGCTTTTTCGCTACCCAGCCGATGGTCTGGATATCACGCAGACAGCCGGGATTTTCCTTAACGTTTGGTTCAAGGTTATAAGCAGTGCTGTGGAATTTGCTATGACGCTCTTGTTGTTCTTTATATTTGGCCAGGAAAAAGTCTTTGCTCGACAGGTAATAGCGGCTGGATAGTTTTTGCTTTAATGCGGCAAAGGTGGCGGAACAACCAGACAATAAACGTGATTCCACCAGGTTAGTGGCAATCGTTGTGTCTTCTTTAGCAAGTTGATAGGTTTGCTTAACTGTCCTGACCGACTGACCAATATCGAGCCCAATGTCCCAAAGAAACGTAATAAACTGACCTAAGGCTTCCTGTTGCGTGTCGGTAAGCGGTTTCTTACTCAGCAGCAGTAAATCGATATCTGAGTAAGGTTGAAGTTGACCGCGTCCGTAACCGCCAACGGCTACCAGACTTAAATGCTTTTGCTGATCGAGTTTTAATAATGACCAGGCATGGCAAAGCAAGTGATCTACCAGTGTGGCACGTCCCTCAACCAGGCTTTCTATTTCCACCTCGTGAAAGGCTTCCGCCAACCAAGTGTAGCTTTTAATAACAACCTGTTTAAATGCCTTGGTATCTGAAATTGATGAAATGCGATCAACTTCAGCCGTTAATTGTTGCAACGACAACGACTACACCTCCGCCTGATTATGAATCCATTTAATTTAGCCGAACTGGGCTGAAATATTGAGCCCGGGCAGGATGCGTCCGTAATGCGCTTGCCCGGGGCACTGTACAGCAGGTGTGCATGATTCACGACTGCGGTCAGTTGTGCAAAATAACTTATTGATGCACTTAATAATTAATCATCATATGTTAATGACTAATAATGCGGTCGATGTCCTCATCGCTTCGCAGGGTCAGGATCTCAACACCATTGTCTGTTACCAGCAGGGTGTGCTCCCATTGGGCACTTAGACTACGGTCTTTGGTGACGACAGTCCACTCATCTTTGAGCAATTTTGAATACCGTTTCCCAGCGTTAATCATCGGCTCGATGGTAAAGCACATACCCGCTTTTAACTCTTCCCCCGTGCCTGGTTTGCCATAGTGCACTACCTGAGGTTCTTCGTGGAAACTGGCACCGATACCATGCCCGCAATATTCTCTCACGATTGAATAGTTGAAGCCTTCCGCATAGGTTTGAATAGCGTGACCAATGTCGCCAAGGCGCACGCCCGGTTTCACCATTTTTATCGCAAGATATAAAGATTCCTGGGTTACTCGAACCAGGCGGTCAGCCAGAATGCTGGGTTTGCCGACAATAAACATCTTCGACGTATCACCATGATAGCCGTCTTTAATGACGGTAACGTCGATGTTGATGATATCGCCGTCTTTAAGCTTTTTATCCGCGGGAATACCATGACAGATAACGTGGTTAACTGACGTACAAATGGATTTAGGAAACGGTGGGTAGCCGTAATTTAACGGTGCTGGAATAGCTTGTTGCACATTAACAATATAGTCATGACAAAGCTGATTCAACTCGTCTGTGGTGACGCCTTTTTTTACATGCGGACCAATCATTTCCAGTACGTCGGCAGCCAGTTTGCCGGCAACGCGCATTTTTTCAATTTCTTCGGGGGTTTTGATAATTGCAGACACAGAGCTTCTCGCTTATTTGTCTCATCTAACTTATTGAGGACTATGTTAACTTTTCAGCCGTGCTATGTATAGCAAAGGCAGACCAGAGACGCTTTTTGATTGAATCGAAATGCTCATCGTGGTATAAAGCGCGCGCTAAAATTTTTGTCTGGCTCGAACAGGTAATTTTTAGCCACTAAATTAATGATGTAAACAACACACATACATCGACACAGGGGTCGGGGTGTCTGAGGCGTAACACGCTGATGATCGACAACTGGGATGTATGGAGGCCTAACCCCATTAGAGGAAATATCATGGCAAACGTATCTATGCGTGACATGCTGCAAGCCGGCGTACACTTTGGTCACCAAACTCGCTACTGGAACCCAAAAATGAAGCCATTCATTTTTGGTGCACGTAACAAAGTACATATCATCAACCTGGAAAAAACTGTTCCGTTGTTCAACAACGCAATGAGCTTCCTGTCTGGCGTTGGCGCTAAGAAAGGTAAAGTTCTGTTCGTTGGTACTAAACGTGCTGCGAGTGAAGCGGTTAAAGAAGCTGCTAACAAATGCGACCAATTCTACGTAAATAAGCGTTGGTTGGGCGGTATGCTGACTAACTGGAAAACAGTTCGTCAGTCAATCAAGCGTTTGAAAGAACTTGAACAGCAAGCTCAAGACGGTACTTTCGAAAAGCTGACCAAAAAAGAAGTGCTGATGCTTCAGCGCGAAATGGACAAGCTGGAAAGCAGCCTGGGTGGTATCAAAGATATGGGCGGTCTGCCTGACGTTCTGTTCGTAGTTGACGCTGATCACGAACACATCGCCATCAAAGAAGCTCGCAACCTGGGTATCCCTGTAGTTGCAGTTGTTGATACTAACTCTGATCCAGACGGTGTTGACTTCATCATCCCTGGTAACGACGACGCGATCCGTGCTGTTCAACTATACTTGAACGCCGCTGCTGACGCCGTTAACTCTGGTCGTGAGCAAAACCTGGAAGTACAAGCTGAGCAAGACGAGTTTGTAGAAGCTGCCGAATAAGGTAGCCTCCAGGCAAAATGTCATCCGGATCAATGTTGCTGTCATATAAGCACGGCAATCTAGTCTGATGAATCCACAGGGGCGGTACCGGTTACTCGCCCCTGTTTTTAATCGAAAGAATTCAAATTAAGCAAAATGCTGAGGAAACGAAAATGGCAGTGACTGCAGCCCTAGTAAAAGAGTTACGTGAGCGTACTGGCGCCGGTATGTTGGATTGTAAAAAAGCCCTGGTTGAAACCAACGGTGACATCGAACTGGCGATTGAGAACATGCGTAAGTCAGGTCAGGCCAAAGCAGCTAAAAAAGCTGGTCGTATCGCCGCTGAAGGTGTGATCCTGGCTCAAGTAGCTGGTGGCGTAGCCACTATGATGGAACTGAACTGTGAAACTGACTTCGTTGCACGCGATGAAAGCTTCCTGGCGTTCGGTAAAAAATTAATCGAAAAAGCAGCTGAGTCTAAGCTGAACGATGTTGACGCTCTGAATGCTGCTGAAATTGACAGCGGCGTAGTAAGCGAAGTGCGTGATGCACTGGTTGCTAAAATCGGTGAAAACATCAGCCCTCGTCGCGTTATCAGCGTTGAAGGTGACAACCTGGGTGCATACATCCACGGTGGCCGTATCGGCGTTATCGCAATCCTGCAAGGTGGCGATGAAGAACTGGCAAAAGACGTTGCAATGCACGTTGCTGCTGCCAACCCACAATTCGTTAAGCCTGATCAAGTACCTGCTGAAGTGGTAGCGAAAGAAAAAGAAATTCAACTGGAAATCGCGATGCAGTCAGGCAAACCTGCAGAAATCGCTGAGAAAATGGTTGAAGGCCGCATGAAGAAATTCACTGGCGAAATCAGCCTGACTGGTCAGCCTTTCGTGAAAGATCCTTCAATGCTGGTTGCTGACCTGCTGAAGTCTAAAGGTGCTGACGTAGTTAACTTCGTACGTTTCGAAGTTGGCGAAGGTATCGAGAAGAAAACTGAAGATTTCGCAGCAGAAGTTGCGGCTCAGATGGAAGCTGCTAAGAACAAATAATGGCTTTTGCATAAAGCTATTGTCATATAAACTACTGGCACCTCAATTGAGGTGCCTTTTTGTGTCTGAATCACCCGTTTCGAATAAAGGATGTCCTCAGTATGAGTATCACACCTAAATCCGCCTACCGCAGAATCTTATTAAAATTAAGTGGTGAAGCCCTGATGGGTGACGAAGGTTTCGGCATCGATCCCAAAGTGCTGGATCGGATGGCTCAGGAAATCAAAGAACTAGTCGAATTGGGGATCCAGGTGGGTCTGGTTATCGGTGGTGGTAACCTCTTCCGTGGCGAAGGCCTGGCTAAAGCGGGAATGAACCGCGTAGTGGGCGACCATATGGGTATGCTAGCCACTGTCATGAACGGTTTGGCAATGCGTGATGCACTGCATCGAGCCTTTGTTAATGCCCGTTTGATGTCTGCTATTCCACTGAATGGCGTATGTGATGCCTACAATTGGGCTGAAGCCATAAGTTTGTTAAAATCCGGTCGAGTTGTAATTTTTTCTGCTGGAACGGGTAACCCGTTTTTTACCACTGATTCAGCCGCCTGTTTGCGCGGTATCGAAATTGAAGCTGATGCTGTATTGAAAGCAACGAAAGTGGATGGCGTGTTCAGTGAAGATCCAGTCAAAAACCCTGATGCCGTGCTGTTAAAGCACCTGAGCTACCAGGAAGTGCTGGAAAAAGAATTTAAGGTGATGGATCTGGCGGCATTTACCCTGGCAAGGGATCACAGTTTGCCGATTCGTGTATTTAACATGAACAAACCAGGTTGCCTGAAAGCCGTAGTGATGGGCGAAGATGAAGGTACTCTCATCGACCATCCTGAAAAATTAAGTCAAATAGCCAAATAGGAACAACTATTGTGATTAATGATATTACTTCTGATGCTAAACAACGTATGGAAAAAAGCATCAGTGCTTTAAAAAGCCAGTTCAGCAAGGTGCGCACTGGTCGTGCTCACCCAGGTCTGTTAGACAGCATTATGGTTCAGTATTACGGTGCTGATACTCCACTGAAGCAAGTTGCTAACGTAATTGCTGAAGACGCCCGTACTCTGGCGGTAACTGTGTTTGATAAAAGCCTGACTCAGGCAGTAGAAAAAGCCATTATGCAGTCAGATTTAGGACTGAACCCAATGAGCTCAGGTACAGTTTTGCGTATTCCTATGCCCGCGCTGACGGAAGAGCGTCGTAAGGACCTGATCCGCGTAGTACGCGGTGAAGCGGAATCTGGTCGTGTGGCTATCCGTAATATTCGTCGTGATGCCAATGGCGACATCAAAGAGCTGTTAAAAGAAAAGGAAATCGGCGAAGATGAAGCCCGCAAAGGCGAAGATCAGGTGCAGAAACTGACAGATGACTTCATCAAATCAGTGGACAGCATTCTGGCCGAAAAAGAAAAAGAATTAATGGAAATCTAAGGCTGGATATAATAATAACATGAGGTCTGAATTGAATTCAGCGCCCGAAAAAATGCCAAAACATGTTGCCATCATTATGGATGGCAACGGCAGATGGGCCAGGGAAAAAGGCAAAATTCGTACTTTTGGTCATAAGGCGGGCGTCGATTCTGTGCGCTCTTCTGTGGCATTCTCTCTTAAGCACGGTATTCAATCATTAACCCTGTTTGCATTTAGCAGTGAAAACTGGGGCCGTCCCGAAGAAGAAGTTGGCGTGCTGATGGAGTTATTCAGTCTGGTATTGTCAACGGAAGTCAAAAAGCTACATAAGAACAACGTGCGCTTGAAAGTGATAGGTGATCTGTCGCGCTTCGATGCCAAGTTAGTTCAAAAAATTAAAAAAGCTGAAACGCTGACCGAGAACAATACAGGCTTAGTGTTAAATATCGCTGCAAATTATGGCGGACGTTGGGATATCATCAACGCCGGTAAAATTATTTGTGAGCGTGTCCAATCCGGTGAGTTGCAACCTAGTGACATTACCGAAGCCTTGTTTGATCAATATACTTCTCTTGCTGAGCAACCCGCTTTGGATCTGTTGATCCGCACTGGCGGCGACCATCGCATCAGTAACTTCTTACTTTGGCAAGCTGCGTATGCTGAGCTTTACTTTACTGAAACCTTTTGGCCTGATTTTGGCGAAGAAGAGTTCCAGTTAGCTGTGCAGGATTTTCTGGATCGTCAGCGACGTTTCGGTAAAACCGGCGAGCAGGTTGCCGGAAAATAGGAGCCCGAATTTTCCATGTTAGTTTTTAAGAGTCTGCTTGTATGTTAAAGCAGCGCATAATTACGGCCTTGATTTTGGCCCCAATCGCATTATTTGCGATCCTATTTTTGCCTCTGCTGGGGTTTCAGCTGGCTATTGCTGCCGTGGTGGCTATTGGTGCCTGGGAATGGGCGAATCTGTCAGGCTATAAAACCCCTTTGGCTAAAAACACCTTTGCTGCGGTTTTAGGGGCGGTTTGCGTTGCGATGACGTTGGTAATTCCTGAAAAGCAAATCTGGTATCAGGGACAGTTACATGGCTTTTATACTGCCATTTTAGGTGCTGCCTGTGCTTGGTGGGCGGTATCTCTGGCGATGATCATTGCGTATCCTAAATACTCTGCGTTTTGGCGTCATTCTGTCGTTATTCGCAGTATTTTCGGTATTCTGACGCTTATTCCTACCTGGGTCGCAATTATTGCTCTGCGTACCAATTTATACGAAGTTGACGTGTTCTACGGTGCATCGCTAATTTTCTATGTACTGGGCATTGTATGGGCGGCGGATATTGGTGCATTTTTCACTGGTGTGAAGTTTGGTCGCCACAAGTTACGTCCAAATGTATCGCCAGGTAAAACCATTGAAGGTTTGATTGGTGGGGTGGGGGCTTCATCGGCAATCATCGCTTTTGCTGCTTTGCATTACCATGTTGATCCGGGCCGTATATGGATGCATGCCTTGATTGGTGGATTAACCGTAGCAGTGTCTGCACTCGGAGATCTTAACGAGAGTATGTTTAAACGCTGCGCGGGCATCAAAGACAGCAGCAATCTTCTGCCTGGTCATGGTGGAGTGCTTGATCGCATCGACAGCCTGACGGCTGCATTTCCTGTCTTTACTTTCTGTTATGTGATGTGGATGGCCTAATGCAGGCCATTTGCGTTTTAGGCTCTACCGGCTCTATTGGCACCAGTACCCTGGATGTGGTCCTTCGTCATCCGGATAAATATCGGGTAGTCGCTCTTACTGGCCATAAAAATCTACCGCTGCTAATTGAGCAGGCGTTGCTGTGTCAGCCTGATTATCTGGTTACCAGCGATTCGGATAGCTACACAACATTAACCTCGCTGGCAAATGATACCGGCATTAAAGCTAAAATCCTCTGTGGTGCTGACGCGCTGGTTGATGTCGCATCATTACCTGAAGTTGATACGGTGATGGCGGCAATTGTTGGTGCGGCAGGGTTACCCGCCAGTCTGGCAGCTGCTGAGGCCGGTAAAAAGGTTCTGCTTGCTAACAAAGAAGCCTTGGTAATGTCGGGCCATTTATTTATGCAGGCAGTCAGAGACTCTGGCGCAACACTGTTGCCTATAGACAGTGAGCATAATGCGATATTTCAGTGCCTGCCGTCGGATTTTAAATATGGCGATCTTTCTGCCAGTGGTATCAGTAAAATTTTATTAACGGGTTCTGGCGGTCCATTTCGTACTTTACCGTTAGCGCAGTTAGCAGCGGTTACACCGGCACAAGCCTGTGCTCACCCCAACTGGAGCATGGGCCAGAAGATCTCGGTAGATTCAGCCACTATGATGAACAAAGGGCTGGAGTTTATCGAGGCTTGTTGGTTGTTCGGTTTACAAGCGGATGATATTCAAGTCGTACTGCATCCACAAAGTGTTATTCATTCTATGGTCCAATATGTGGACGGCTCAGTCATCGCGCAGATGGGGAATCCGGATATGCGGACACCGATCGCTTATGGTTTGTCGTGGCCTGAGCGCATGATGTCAGGGGTAGCACCACTAGACTTTAGTCAGTTGTGCGATTTTAGTTTTAGCCTGCCGGATGCTCAGCGTTATCCAAACCTGATGCTGGCCATTGACGCGTTTCAGCAGGGACAAGCAGCGACTACCGCATTAAACGCGGCAAATGAAGAGGCGGTATCGGCATTTTTATCAACTCGTATAGGCTTTTGTGATATTGCCAAAATTAACGAGGCTGTCGTTGCTCGCATAAATACCAACCGCACGCCTCAAACCCTGGCGGATATACTTGCAATCGATACCGAGGCCCGTAGTATGGCTGGGGCAATTATTAACGGGATGAGCTAAGTGACGAGTATCCTTTTCAGTCTGGTGTCTTTTATTGTCGCTCTGGGTATTTTGGTTGCAGTGCATGAGTGGGGACACTTTTGGGTGGCCAGGCGCTGTGGCGTGAAAGTAGAGCGATTTTCCATTGGATTTGGAAAAGCGCTGTGGCGTAAAACCGATAAACTCGGCACTGAATATGTCATCGCTGCTATTCCTCTGGGTGGGTATGTCAAAATGCTCGATGATAGAGTCGAGCCAGTCAAAGAACAGGACCTGCCATATACATTCAACCATCAGCCAGTATTAAAACGCATCGCAATTATTGCGGCGGGCCCGGGCACTAACTTTATTTTCGCGATATTTGCCTTGTGGTTAATGTTTATGCTTGGCCAGACTAAGGTACATCCGCTTATTGGTTCGGTTGCGCCGCAAAGTATCGCAGCGCTTGCAGGTATGCAGGCCAACGAAAAAATTATCGCTATTGGTGAACAGCAAACCTCGGATTGGGAATCCATCAATATTGAGCTGATGTCATTTATTGGTAATGCGCAATTACCGGTGACCACAGAAGTCAGCACCAGCGGCGCTGTTCATCATTATCAATTAGATACTACAAACTGGGCATTTGACCCAGACAAACAGTCTTCACTGGCCAGTTTGGGCATTAAGCCATGGACGCCAAATATTACGACGACCCTGGCGCTGATATCCGAAGACTCACCAGCTAGTCGGGCAGGTTTGCAGGTTAACGACAAAATTTTACGCTTCAACGGAACTCCTGTTAACAAATGGGAACAAATAGTGGGTTACATTGAGGCAAATCCTGCCACCGATGTAACACTTACCCTGTTAAGGGATGGACGCGAGGTGACATTACCCGTCTCGATAGGCCGCCAGGACGTTGATGGTAAAGTGAAAGGATTTTTAGGTGTTGTTCCTCAGCAGGAGGCGTGGCCCGAATCTTATCTCTTTGTTCAGCAATTCAATCCTGTTAATGCGATTTATCATGCCGCAGTGAAAACCTGGCGTTGGATGACACTCAGTGTTGAGATGATTGGTAAACTCATCACCGGTGATGTTTCCGTTAAAAATTTAAGTGGTCCTATATCGATTGCACAAGGTGCGGGCATCAGCGCAGCTCAGGGTTTAGTCTATTTTTTAAGCTTTTTAGCCCTGATTAGCGTGAATTTGGGGATAATTAACCTTTTGCCGCTCCCTGTGCTTGATGGCGGGCATCTACTCTATTATTTTATAGAGCTTTTGACCGGTAAGCCGGTTCCGGAATCAGTACAAGAAACGGGGTTCAAGATCGGTGGGGCAGTGTTACTGCTATTGATGACCATTGCCATAGTGAATGATATTACCCGTTTGTCATAAGCTGTGAATCTTTAGGCTGAGCACAACATCGCATGTGCGCTTAGGAAGAATATTAATAAAATGAAGTTGAAACAGTTAGTTGTAGCCGGATTATTCGTTTCCAGTGCTAGCTTTGCCCAAGCCAACAGCGACGAAACCTTCGTTGTTGAAGATATTAAAGTTGAAGGCCTGCAACGGGTTGCTCTGGGAGGCGCGTTAACTTATCTGCCTGTTAAAGTCGGCGACGAAATGAACGGGTTCCGTATTGCTCAGGTCATTCGCTCCTTATACAGCTCGACCCATTTTGAAAGTATTCAGGTACTGCGCGATGGCAACACCCTGATTGTTAAAGTGAAGGAACGTCCTACCATCTCTAACGTTATCTTTGAAGGTAACGACGACATTAAAGACGAACAGTTGCAGGAAAGTCTTGATGGCAGCAACATTCGAGTCGGTGAGCCTCTGGATAAAACCGTACTGACATCCATCGAAAATGGGTTAAAAGATTTCTATTACAGCGTGGGTAAATATAATGCCGACGTTTCAGCGATTGTAACGCCGTTACCACGTAACCGGGTTGATCTGAAATTCCTGTTTGAAGAAGGCGATGCAGCCGAAATCGAGCAAATCAACATCGTAGGTAATAGTGTATTTACCGACAAAGAACTGTTGGATCAAATCGAATTAAAATTTGATACCCCATGGTATGACTTCCTATCGCAAACGCGTTATCAGAAACAAACCCTGACCGGCGATATGGAAAAGATCCGCAGCTACTATATGGATCGTGGTTATTTGAAATTTAATGTCGATTCTACTCAGGTCTCCATGACGCCTGAGAAAAAGGGCATTTATATCACCATGAACGTGAGCGAAGGTGAGCAGTACACTATTTCAGGTGTTGAGCTGGCCGGTGATACCTTGGGTCATGAAGAGTACCTGTCTAAGATTTTGCCGTTAACCAAAGGCGAACTCTATAATCAGGCAGAAGTGACGTATACAGAAGAGTTTATCAGTAAGTATTTGGGCCGCTTTGGTTACGCTTTCCCAACTGTCACCACCATTCCTGAAATTAACGAAGAAGATAAAACGGTTAAGCTGACCCTGTCTGTTGACCCAGGTCGTCGAATTTACGTTAACCGGATTACGTTCAGTGGTAACAATGTGACGTCTGATGAAGTATTGCGTCAGTCTGTCAGCCAAATGGAAGGTACCTGGTTATCCAACTCGTTGCTGGATTCATCTAAAAACGCGTTGTCACGTCTGACCTATATGGAAGAGGTGGATTACGAGACTGTGCGCCTGCCTGGTCAGGACGACAAAGTCGACGTAGATTTTACCGTTAAAGAACAGCCATCAGGCTCCTTTAACGCGGGTATCGGTTATGGTGATACAACTAAACTGAGTCTGCAGGCGGGTATCCAGCAGGATAACTTCCTGGGCACAGGTAAACGCGTAGCTCTTAACGTCAGTACCGTGTCTTATCAAAAGAGCATCCAGCTTTCTTATACCGATCCGTTTTTTACCATTGATGGTATCAGTTTAGGCGGCTCGATTTCTTACAGTGAGTTCGATGCGGGTAGCGCAAACCTGGTACGTTATAACAGTAAGCAGTACTCAGTGGGTGTTAACGTAGGTTACCCTATTAACGAATTTAACCGCCTGAACTATGGCCTGACCTATTCAAGTGTTGAATTGTCAAACCGTAGTTACTACGAACAAACCGACCGTTTCTATGACCAGTTTGCTGATCCGGAAGATCCCGATGCGGCAATCGATTACGACAGCTTGCTGTTTAGTGTGGCCTGGATCCGTTCAACCTTGAACCGTGGTATTTTCCCGACAGCGGGTTCATCACAGCGTGCATCGTTCTCAATTACAACGCCGAACTCTGACGTGAATTATTACAAAGCGGAACTGGATACTAAGTTCTACTTCCCCCTTAGCCGCAACCAGCGCTGGTCGTTCCTGGCGCGTTTAAAAGCCGGGTATGGTAACGGTTACGGTTCGATCAATGGTGATGAGCAAATTCTGCCATTTACCCAGAACTTCACCGCCGGTGGTAGCGATACCTTGCGCGGTTTCGAAAATAATACAGTAGGTCCTCGTGGCGTACAGCGTGTGTCTCAATCTACTACAGGCCCAGACGGTGAAACAATTTCTCTGAGCCCTGATTCAGATTACATTGCAATTTCTTCCCGTTCGTTGGGAGGTAATGCCATGTTACTGGGTGGTGTTGAGTTGATCGTTCCTACGCCATTCGTAGAAGCTGAATTTGATAATTCTGTGCGTACCAGTCTGTTTATAGATGCAGGTAACGTCTGGGACACTGAATTTGATTATGATGAATACAAAGATCTGAGCATTAGCGCATCAAGTGATGGTTTAGCAGACTATGCAGACTATTCTCGCTATAGAGCATCAACGGGTCTTTCGGTACAATGGCTGTCGCCAATGGGACCGATGGTATTTAGCTTCTCAAGGGCACTAACGGAGAGAGAAGGCGACGATGTTAAATTCTTCTCTTTCAACATTGGTCAAACATTCTAATAACAAGACTGCCTTGTGCAGCATAAAACCATAGGTAAGAAGGAGTTACATTTGAAAGTTTTCACTAAGAGCATTGTCGCCGCTGCTATGTTAGCCGGTGCTATGAGCAGCTTCGCTGCTAACGCAGAACAAAAAATTGGTGCGATCAACGTACAGAGTGTGTTCCAGCAAATGCCTCAGGCTGCTGCGATTCAGCAAACTATCGCTGATGAGTTTAAGGATCAAACTGAAGAAGTTAGCCGTCTGGAAAAAGATATTAAGTACTACATGGAAAAGCAGCAGCGCGATGCCGCCACCATGAGTGATAAAGAAAAGAAAGATCTGGAGCAAAAACTGTTAGACCTGCGTAAGGACTACACAGCAAAAGCCCAGCCTCTGCAACAGCAAATCCAGCGTCGTGTGAACGAAGAGCGTAATAAACTGCTGGGTTTGATTAAGCAGTCAGTTGATGCGGTTGCTGCAGCTGAAGGATACGATATGATCCTAAACGCCGAAGCCGTAGCATTTATCAAACCCGATCACGATGTCTCTGACAAAGTGTTAGAGCAAGTTCGTAAGATCAAATAATCAGTAAGCCAAGTTAAGTATGCAACCAGTTAGTTTAAAGGATCTGGCCGACCATATCGGAGCGGAATTGGTCCTCGCTCCTCAGGACCAGGAAAGCACGCTAATTCAAGGTATTAGTACCTTGTCGTCGGCTGGCAATGGTCAGATTTCCTTTTTGTCGAATAGTAAGTATCGTAGTCAACTGGTTGATACGGCAGCTCAGGCTGTCATTTTGCACCCCGACAATTTAGCCGATTGTCCCTGCAGCGCATTGGTTACCCAAGATCCTTATGTGGGTTTTGCGCTGATTGCACAACTTTTGGATACCACCCCTGCGGCTGCAGTTGATATTGCACCGTCGGCAGTGATTGCAGATGATGTGCAGATGGGCGAAGGCGTTGCTGTGGGTGCTAATGCTGTTATTGAGAGCGGCGTTGTACTTGCTGATGGTGTTCAGATTGGCGCTGGCTGCTTTATTGGTAAAAATGCCATCATTGGCAAACGTACCAAGCTTTGGGCCAATGTGACTATCTATCATGAGGTGAGCATCGGAGAAGACTGCCTGGTTCAGTCAGCTACCGTGATTGGCAGTGATGGCTTCGGCTATGCCAACAACAGAGGACGTTGGATTAAGATCCCTCAGCTTGGGCGGGTACGCATTGGTAACCGAGTTGAAATCGGTGCCAGTACCACTATTGATCGTGGTGCGCTTGAAGATACCGTGATTGCCGACGGCGTTATTATCGATAACCAGGTTCAGATTGCACACAATGTGGAACTGGGCGAAAGCGTGGCAATTGCAGGATGTGCAGTGATAGCTGGCAGTACCAAACTCGGTAAATACTGTACCGTTGGAGGGTTGTCAGGTTTCGCAGGTCACATCGAAATTTGTGATAATGCACATTTCACCGGTATGACAATGATCACCAAAAGCATCAATGAACCGGGCCTGTATTCCTCTGGAGTGCCAGCTTCGCCGAATAAAGAATGGCGTAAGTCTATGGTGGCACTACGTAATTTGTCCTCTCTCAACCAGCGTGTCAAAGAATTGGAAAAAGCACAGTCCAAATAAGCCATTCGGCAAAAAGGACATTTTGAGGAGATATCCCTTTGACCAGCGAACTCTCATCTGTAGAAATCAATGAAATCCTGGATCTACTTCCCCATCGTTATCCGTTTCTGTTAGTCGACAGAGTGACAGAACTAAAACTGGGTGAGTCGGTAGAGGCCTATAAAAACATTACCATTAATGAGCCGTGTTTTATGGGACATTTCCCCGGTAAGCCAATCTTTCCGGGTGTATTGATTTTAGAAGCCATGGCTCAGGCTGCTGGCGTATTAGGTTTTAAAACAGTGGGTAATACCGACCAACTGTATTTGTATGCTGGTATTGATAATGCCAGATTTAAACGTCCCGTAATTCCGGGAGATAGACTAGACTTTTCGGTGCGCTTAGTGAAAGAGCGTCGTGGAATTTGGAAATTCCAGGGAGTTGCCAGTGTCGATGGAGAGGAAGCCTGTAGCGCTGAGTTTATGTGTGCCATGAGGAAGATGTAAGTAGTGATCCATCCTACCGCGATAATTGACCCCAGTGCCGAGCTGGCGGAAAGTGTAAGTATCGGCCCTTTTTGTGTCGTTGGGGCCAATGTAGTTATCGGCGAAAACACTGTGCTTGAATCTCATGTGGTCGTCCGTCGTGACACCCAGATTGGTAAAAATAGCCGTTTTTTCCAGTTCTGCTCTATTGGTGAAGATTGCCAGGATAAGAAGTATGCCAACGAATTGACTCGTCTGGTGATTGGCGACAATAACGTGTTTCGTGAATCTTGTACTGTTCACCGTGGTACCGTTCAGGACAACAGCCTGACACAGATCGGCAGTAACAACCTACTGATGGCTTATACTCACATCGCCCATGACTGCATGATCGGCGACAACAATATTCTGGCCAACAATGCCACTCTTGCTGGGCATGTTCATGTGGGTGATCATGCCATTTTAGGTGGAATGACAGCCGTGCATCAGTTCTGCAAGATTGGTTCTCACAGCTTTAGCGGCGGTGGTTCTATTGTATTGCGTGATATCCCGCCTTACGTCATGGTGGGGGGCGATAAAACAGCGCCTCACGGTATTAATAGCGAAGGCTTAAAACGTCGTGGCTTTTCTGCTGAGGCGATTTTGCAAATCAAACGGGCCTATAAAGTGCTGTATCGTAGCGGCTTACGTGCCGAAGAAGCGGTTGAGCAACTGAATGAGATGGCCAAGGACACACCAGAAGTGCAACTGTTGGCAGATTTTGTTGCCAATGCACCCAGAGGGATCATCCGTTAATCCATGTCGACACCCTTGCGAATTGGTATCGTCGCCGGCGAAGCATCCGGCGACATTCTTGCGGCGGGTTTAATCCGCAGTCTCAAAAAACGCTATCCAGATGCTGTATTCGAAGGGATCGGCGGGCCTAAAATGATGGCTCTTGGTTGCAAGAGCTTGTTTGAAATGGAAGAGCTATCTGTAATGGGACTGGTTGAAGTCTTGTCCCGTATTCGCAGATTGCTGCATATCCGTAAAACCGTTATTCAGTATTTCCTCGATAATCCCCCGGATGTGTTTATTGGTGTTGACGCACCTGATTTCAATTTAACGGTTGAAATGAAACTCAAGCAGGCCGGGATTAAAACCGTCCATTATGTCAGCCCCACAGTCTGGGCTTGGCGTGAAAAGCGTATTTTTAAAATCGGCAAAGCCACTAATCTGGTATTGAGTCTGTTTCCGTTTGAAAAGGCGGTATACGATAAACATCAACTGCCCTGTGAATTTGTCGGCCATACCCTGGCAGATGAAGTGCCAATGTCACCAGACAAAAAAGCTATGCGTGAGCTGTTGCGGATTGAAAAGGACGAAAAGGTTCTGGCACTGCTGCCCGGCAGTCGCGGCAGTGAAGTCGCAACCCTTATCGAGACGTTTGTTCAGGCGGCAGAAATCCTTAATAGCAAGATAGACAAGTTTAAAGTGTTGTTGCCCGTTGTAAACCAGCAACGTCATCGTCAGATTCGCCGTTTTTTGGCTGAATTTAAGCCTAATGTGAAGATTCAGTTAGTCATTGGTCATTCCCGAGAAGTGATGATGGCAGCGGATGCGGTATTACTGGCATCGGGCACGGCAACACTTGAGGCAATGCTGTGCAAGCGTCCAATGGTGGTGGCGTATAAACTGAAATGGCTTACTCATCAGTTAATGAAATGGCTGTATAAGGCCAAGTTTTTCAGTTTGCCGAATTTGCTGGCAGACAGAGAATTAGTGCCTGAGTTACTTAATGAAGATGCTAATCCGGCTCATATTGCTGAATTACTTCAGCCTATGCTTACCACAGATCAGACAGCCTTAACCAGCCAGTTTTTTGAATTGCATCAAGCGTTGAAAAAGGACGCTGATGAACAAGCGGCGAATGCCGTAATCACTCTGCTAAAAAGCTAATTCATGATGACAACGATAAACCTAATTGCCGGTGTCGATGAGGTGGGCCGGGGCCCACTCGTCGGTGACGTAGTAACAGCCGCTGTGATCCTGGATCCTGCCAATCCTATTGATGGGCTCATGGATTCTAAAAAGCTGTCAGAAAAAAAGCGTGAAGCCTTATTCGACGAGATCAAAGTTAAAGCCCTGAGCTGGTCCATTGGTCGTGCCACGCCAGCGGAAATTGATGAGCTGAATATTTTGCAGGCCACCATGCTGGCGATGACTCGGGCAGTGGATGGATTACATATTCAGCCCAACTTTGTACAGGTAGACGGAAACCGCTGCCCCAAGTGGAAATATGCCAGTGAAGCTGTGGTGAAAGGGGACAGCAAAGTTGCCGAGATTTCAGCAGCGTCCATTTTGGCGAAGGTTACCCGAGACCGCGAAATGCTTGCATTAGATCAGCAATATCCCCAATATGGATTTGCTCAGCACAAAGGCTATCCGACCAAAGTGCATATGGATATTTTGGCCCAATTAGGGCCAACTCCGGAATATCGCATGAGCTTTAAACCAGTGCAAAAAGCACTGGCAGACAGACAGAATTCAAAATAACGACAACGAGACTACGACCCTCTGATGCAACCAGTAACCTTCGTTCATCTACGCGTACACAGTGACTTTTCCATGGTCGACGGGCTTAACAAAGTAAAGCCGATTATTGGAAAGGTAAAGGCCATGAATATGCCAGCGGTGGCAATCACTGACCAGATGAACTTGTGTGGTCTGGTGAAATACTATTCAGAAGCTCACGGCAACGGTTTAAAGCCGATTATTGGTGCAGACTTCTGGGTAAAAAGTGAATTGATTGGCGATGATATTCAGTTTCGTCTGACCCTGTTGGCGATGAATAATGTCGGCTACAAAAATATTACTGAGCTGATGTCGAAAGCCTATCAGCGTGGCCATGTGCAAGATCGCGTGGTTATTGATTGGGAGTGGCTGCCTGAATTTGCCGAAGGTGTAATTATTCTTTCGGGAGCGAAAGACGGTGATTTGGGTATTGCCCTGACCAAAGGCAATCAGGGGCTGGCACAAAGTGTTACCGGGTTTTATCAGCAGTATTTTCCTGATCGTTACTACGTTGAGTTGATTCGTACTGGCCGTACAGGTGAAGAAAGCTATCTGCATGCCGCTGTCGCATGGGCTGAGCAAAACGAATTGCCGGTCGTGGCGACTAACGAAGTGTGTTTTATCGAGCCTGAAGGCTTTGATGCTCACGAAATTCGAGTGTGTATCCATGATGGTTATACCCTGGATGATAAGCGTCGTCCTAAGCGCTACAGCGAGCAGCAATATCTGCGCAGTCCGGAAGAAATGGCGGAGCTGTTCAGCGATATACCCGAAGCATTAGAAAATACGGTAGAGATTGCCAAGCGCTGCAACGTAACGGTCAAGCTGGGCGAATACTTCCTGCCGAATTTCCCCACTGGCGATCTAAGTACTGAAGACTTCCTGGTAAAAGTATCTGAGGAAGGGTTGGAAGAGCGTCTGGAATTTTTGTTTCCGGATGAGGACGTGCGCAAGCAGCGCCGCCCTGAATATGACGAACGTTTAAAAATTGAGCTGGATGTTATCAACCAGATGGGCTTCCCTGGTTACTTCCTGATCGTAATGGAGTTTATCCAGTGGAGTAAGGACAACGATATTCCTGTAGGGCCAGGACGAGGTTCTGGTGCGGGTTCATTGGTGGCTTATGCTCTGAAAATCACCGATTTGGATCCACTGGAATTCGACCTGCTGTTCGAACGTTTCCTGAACCCTGAACGGGTATCCATGCCCGACTTTGACGTTGACTTCTGTATGGACAGACGCGACGAAGTTATCGATCACGTTGCTGAAATGTACGGTCGTGAAGCGGTATCTCAGATCATTACCTTTGGAACTATGGCGGCAAAGGCTGTGGTGCGTGATGTAGGTCGTGTTTTGGGGCACCCATATGGTTTCGTTGATCGCATTTCCAAGCTGATCCCACCTGATCCCGGTATGACCCTGGCCAAAGCCTTTGAGGCGGAGCCACGTTTACCTGAGTTATATGATCAGGATGAAGAAGTAAAAGAGCTTATTGATATGGCGCGTATCCTCGAAGGGGTAACGCGAAATGCAGGTAAGCACGCCGGGGGCGTGGTTATCGCGCCAACCAAAATTACCGATTTCTCACCTTTGTACTGTGATAACGAAGGCAAAAACCCGGTTACCCAGTTTGATAAGAACGACGTGGAATATGCCGGTTTAGTGAAGTTCGACTTCCTTGGTTTACGTACCCTGACCATTATCCAGTGGGCACTGGAGATGGTGGAGAAGGGCAAGAACAAGAAAGTCGATATTGCTGCGATCCCATTGGAAGATACTCGCAGCTTTAAGATGCTGCAAAACTCTGAAACCACCGCGGTATTCCAGCTTGAATCCCGCGGGATGAAAGATCTGATTAAGCGCCTGCAGCCCGACTGTTTCGAAGACATTATCGCTCTGGTGGCTCTGTTCCGTCCGGGGCCATTGCAGTCAGGCATGGTAGATAACTTTATCGACCGTAAGCATGGTCGAGAGGATATCTCTTACCCGGATTCTGAATACCAGCACGAATGTCTAAAAGAGATTCTTGAACCGACCTACGGCATCATCCTGTATCAGGAACAGGTTATGCAGATTGCCCAGGAAATGTCGGGTTACAGCCTTGGCGGCGCCGACTTGCTGCGCCGGGCCATGGGTAAGAAAAAGCCTGAGGAAATGGCCAAGCAGCGTAGTACCTTCGAGGATGGCGCCAAAGGGAATGGCATAGATCCGAATCTGGCGATGAAGATCTTTGACCTGGTAGAGAAATTCGCCGGTTACGGATTTAACAAATCGCACTCGGCGGCTTACGCGCTGGTGTCCTATCAAACCCTGTGGTTAAAAGCCCATTATCCGTCTGAATTTATGGCGGCGGTAATGTCTGCGGATATGGACAACACGGATAAAATCGTAACCCTGGTCGACGAATGTAATCGCATGGGTATCGAAATTGTGCCGCCAGATTTGAACTCTGGTCAGTACAAATTTACCGTTGATGAAAATGACCGTATTGTTTACGGTATCGGTGCCATTAAAGGCGTGGGCGAAGGCCCCATCGAAGCCATTATTGAGGCCCGAGAGAAGAAAGGTAAGTTCACTGATTTATTTGATTTCTGTGCCAAAGTTGACCTGAAGAAAGTAAACAAGCGTGTGCTGGAAAAGCTGATTTGGTCAGGTGCCATGGACCAGCTTGGCCCGCACCGCGCAGCCCTGATGGCGACCTTACCGGATGCCATTGCTGCCGCCGATCAGCACGCCAAAGCCGAATCTTTTGGCCAGAGCGATATGTTTGGCTTACTGACCACTGAGCCAGAAGCGGTAGCCCAGGCCTTTAAAGATGTGCCGCCGTGGCAGGAAAAAGTCTGGCTGAATGGCGAGAAGGAAACTCTTGGGCTTTACCTCACGGGTCACCCTATCAATCAGTATGAAGATGAAATAAAGCATTACCGCAGCGCCCGTCTGGTGGATTTGAAACCAACGGGGCGTGATAACAGCATCACCGCCTGTGGCCTGGTCATTGGCGTGCGGGTGATGGTGAATAAAAAAGGTCGCCGCTGGGCGATCGTAACCTTGGATGATAAGAGCGCCAGGGTGGATTGCCGACTGTTCCCAGACCTGTATGAACAGTATGAAGAACTATTACAAACCGACAGAATTATACTTGTCAGCGGACAGGTCAGCTTTGATGATTTCTCCGGGGGCAATACAATTACCGTGCGTGATGCGATGGATATTGTGCAGGCCCGTGAGAAAAACGCAAAGTGGCTGCAGCTTCAAACACAGGTTGATTTGTGTAATGCTAACTATATTCAGAAGTTTCAGGCAATCTTGCAGCAATATCAGGGGGGCAGTTGCCCTGTTCATTTGCGCGTAGTGCATGAGGATGCCGAAGTCACACTGACATTGGGCGCTCAGTGGTATGTCACCCCGGATGATCAGTTATTACATGAGTTATCGGAGATGCTTGGTAAATCGCAGGTGCATCTTCAACTCCATTAAATACGGCCCAGGCAGGGTCGTTTAACACAGAATAGGGTGCGGAATGAACGTAAACTTCCTGGAATTTGAACAGCCGATTGCCGGGCTGGAAGCGAAAATTGAAGAGCTTCGTCAGGTTAATCAGGGCGGCGAATTCGATATTAGTATCGAAGAAGAAATTACTAAACTTCGTGAGAAGAGCTCAGAACTCACCAAAAAAATCTTTGCAGAATTAGGTGCCTGGCAGATTTCTCAAATGGCCAGACACCCGTTACGTCCTTATACCCTGGATTATATCTCGCGTATTTTTACTGACTTTGACGAACTGGCAGGTGATCGTGCCTTTGCTGATGATAAAGCTATCATTGGTGGCCCTGCGTTTTTAGATGGTCAGGCAGTGATGATCATAGGTCATCAGAAAGGCCGTGATACCTCAGAAAAAATCAAACGTAACTTTGGTATGCCAAAGCCTGAGGGTTACCGCAAGGCGCTGCGTTTGATGGAAATGGCTGAGCGCTTCAAGCTGCCGATTATTACTTTTATTGATACTCCTGGGGCGTATCCTGGCGTGGGCGCCGAAGAGCGCGGTCAAAGCGAAGCAATCGCCTATAACTTAAAAGTGATGGCTGAACTGAAAGTGCCGATTATCTGTACTGTGATTGGTGAAGGTGGTTCTGGCGGTGCGTTGGCTATTGGTGTGGGTGACCGCGTGAACATGCTGCAATACAGCACTTACTCGGTAATTTCACCTGAAGGCTGTGCCTCCATTTTATGGAAAAGCGCAGAGAAAGCACCATTGGCTGCTGAGGCCATGGGCGTGACAGCGAAGCAGATCAAAGAACTGGGCCTTATCAACACTATCGTTGATGAACCGCTCGGTGGCGCACATCGTGATCACGATGGTATGGCGGCCAATCTGAAAGCTGTGATCAAGCAACAGCTGGCGCAACTGACAAAGCTTTCTCAACAGGAATTGCTGGATCAGCGTTATGAACGTCTGATGTCATTTGGTTACTGCTAAGTAACTGAAAAAATTTGCTAAGATAGGCCGCCTCAGGGCGGCTTTTTAGTTTTCATGAAACGGGATCCCATGCAACAACATCTGACTCCACTATTGCAACGTCATTATCAACGCGGATGTCGAGACTTCTACATTGCGTTTAGCGGTGGGGTGGATTCTTATGTGTTGTTGCTAAGCTGTGTTGAAGCAATCAAGGGTTTCAGCGATGCCCGACTAACGGCTTTGCATGTGCATCATGGCTTAAGCCAGAATGCCGATGAATGGCTTGCGCATGCAGCACGGCTTTGCCAGCAGTTACATGTGGCTTTTGATTTTCGCCGGGTTGCTGTTCAGCAGGGCAATCGTACCAGCACCGAGGCCGCCGCGCGCGAGGTGCGTTATGCAGCGTTGAAAGCCATGAGTGCTGATAATGGTGTTGTACTATTAGGGCAGCATCAGGATGACCAGCTGGAAACCTTTTTATTGCAGTTAAAGCGTGGAGCAGGCCCGACGGGATTGTCCGGTATGCCTGCTGAGTATACTGATGAAGACGGGCGTACCTGGTGTCGTCCGTTTTTGCAGGTGACACGAGCACAGATTGAAGAGTATGCCCGTGATACAGTGCATGGCTGGATCGAAGATGAATCTAATCAGGATGAGCAATATGATCGTAACTTTCTGCGACTTCGGATCATCCCTGCTTTGCGCCAACGCTGGCCTGGTATTGCCTCAGCGGTAACCCGAAGTGCACAACTTTGTGCGGATCAGCAGCAACTTTTGGATGAAGTCAGCGCTGAGAAAATTCAGCCTGTGAGAATGCAAGATGGTGGCCTGTCGATTGAACAACTGTTGGTCATGTCAGATATCTGGCGACATCAACTTATCCGATTTTGGTTGAGTGAACTGGGCCTACCGATGCCATCACAGCAATTGTTGATTCAGTTGAAGCAAGATTTACTGCTGGCAAAGCCAGATGCTGATCCACTGCTTTGCTGGCAAGGCATAGCGTTTCGCCGATATCGTCACACTTTGTATGTTACGCGCATTCAAAACGACAATCATGACACTGCTTTGTTGAAGGGCGACTGGCATTCGGGAATTGAAATTGAGTCGCTTAGGCTGCGCTATCGAATCATTCTGGATAGTGCCTATTCAAATCCCCCTCAATTTCGTTTTGCGCCCGTGCCAGCTAACCTGATGTGTCGCTGGCATCCTCAGGGATTTTCAAAACCCTTTCAGCAGTGGTGCAAGCAATGGGGAGTTGCAGCCTGGCAGCGTCAAACGCTTACTGGAATATGGTTACAGGATGAATTAGCCGGATTGTTGATTAACGCAGCGTGCCTGCCAAATTATATGGCCCACACCGAGACGTTAGCGCCGCTAAGGGAAATTCAGGTGCAGATTATTGAATCTACATGCGGCAATAACTTGCCAGCTCCCTTGCCGCATATTCGAGGTATCGCGGCAAAGCCTGAATATGAATAATGCTGGCTTAAATAACCTTGATGCAGTTACGCCCTGCCTTTTTCGCCATGTATAAGGCTTCATCAGCACGGTTAAATAATGTTTGAGGCGTATCCTGTGTCTCGAAGTTTGTGGCGCCTATGCTGGTAGTAATGCCGTAGTTTTTGAAAATGGGCACACGTTCCACTTCTTGCTGGATCCGCTGAGCTACCGTTATTACAGCTTCTATATCGCTGGAAGGCAGAATGCAGCAAAACTCATCGCCACCAAAACGGAACAGGTAATCAGAATCTCGTACACTGGTATTCAACGCACCTGCCATAGCAACTAATACCCGGTCACCTTCCTGATGACCATAGCTGTCGTTGATTTGCTTAAAGTTATCTAAATCTATGGCCAGTAAGCCAAAATCACCTTTCTCACGGCGCGCTAACGAAATCTGACGATACAGGGTTTCTTCATAGCTGGCACGGTTACCAAGGCCAGTCAGAAAGTCTCCAAGGGCCATACGTTTTAATTTATAGTGCTCAATGGCGTTGCTCAGCGGTTGTTTAAAGAAACGATGAAATTCCTGTAGCACCTGCCACTGACGCATACTTAATTGAGCTTTAAATCCGTATTCAATGTCGGCAAACTTAGAATGATTGTTAATGCAATCTAAATGCTTGCTATGCTTAACATTATCGAGGTTTCCCCGGTCAAGGCGCAGACTGTCGAAACCAATGCTGAGATGGCTAAGGGCCATGTGTGCATTGAGCTTACGAAAGAAAATATCCGTCAGTTGTTCCAGATCAATGGTCGACAGCAATGAACGCAGCAAGCTATTTTGTTCACGCGGACCGAATGACTGTTCTATCCCGCCGATGCCGAACATATTCTCGGATAACGCAGGTTCATAGTACTGGCTGACATGTTCCAAGGGAAAACTCCTGCTGCTCGTCGAGGGATTAGCCACCCTCACAAACAGTGTTTAAATTAATAACGCGAGTGACCTAAACGTCACTTTCAGATATGACTTAGCAATACTTGTGCCCAGTTGGTAAAAAGCTGAAAACAAAGGTGGTTTAGCCAGATGGAAGGGAATTTCGCCAATTTTTTGATATTGATGACAGTGGCAGTGTCAATGGTTTGGCTGTTTAAGCGTTTGCACCTGCCAGCCATTCTGGCGTATCTGGTGTGCGGAATTATCGTTGGTGACGATGTACTGGCACTATTCGATCATTTGGAAGAAATCGAAGTCGTGGCTGAACTCGGCGTGGTGTTTTTGCTCTTTTCTCTTGGACTGGAATTTTCACTTCCTAAGATGTTGGCAATGCGTCACTGGGTATTCGGTGTAGGGTTAGGGCAGACACTGTTAACCGCGGTGGTGTTCGCCCTAATTGCACTTGCTCTTGGTTTGCACACCAATGCTGCCGTGGTTATTGGTGGTATGGCAGCTTTATCTTCAACCGCAATAGTGATTAAGCAAACCGCTGAAATGGGCATACTCAATGCGCCACGCAGCCAATTAGCGGTAAGTGTGTTGCTATTTCAAGACCTAGCGGTAGTGCCATTGCTGATATTGGTGCCGTTATTGGCAGACGGCAGTGATCAAAGCATGTGGCTGGCGATAGGCATGGCGCTGCTTAAAGGCGTGTTAGTGGTAGCGATTCTGATGTCAGTCGGAAAATGGATACTACCCGGTGTATTCACCGAAGTTGCTCGCACCAGAACCGACGAACTCTTTGTTTTATCGACGATTCTTGTGGCGCTTATTGCCGGTGGCCTGACATATTCATTTGGTTTGTCTATGGCCCTGGGCGCTTTTTTGGCGGGCATGATGCTGGGGGAGAGCCAGTATCGTCATCAGCTAGAAGCGGATATTCGACCGTTTCGAGACATTCTGATGGGGCTGTTTTTCATCACTGTTGGCATGCGACTGGATTTGACCTTGCTCATCCACCAGTTTCATTGGGCGGCACTGGGACTTGGCGGATTATTACTGCTCAAAATATTGCTGTTACGTGCAGCCGCCTGGTTAGGCAAAGCGCCTAAATTGGATAGCTGGGCGGCGGCGATTACCTTATGCCAGATGGGGGAATTTAGTTTTGTTATTGCCGCACTGGCCGTCAATGAGCAGGTACTGACGCAAGCACAGGCCTCGCTGATGATTTCTATCGGCGTCATGAGTATGGCCATTACGCCTTTACTAATTTCACGAAGCCTGGGTATTTCTCGCTGGCTGGTGAAAGATGCAATTCCACAGGTGAGCACTGTGCCAGAGATGGCCCATGGTCACGGCAATTATCATGATCATGTGCTGATCTTTGGTTTTGGTCGGGTGGGGCAATCCGTTAGCCGCTTGTTGCGTACAGAGGCCATTCCCTATGTTGCCGTGGATGCAGACCCGGTGCGGGTGCACGAAAGTCGCAGCGCCGGCCAACCTGTCTATTTTGGCGATGTTACCCAAAAAGATATTTTGTTGGCGGTAGGGGCCGATAAAGCCAAACTTGCATTGCTGACATTTGATGAACATCAGCATGCTATCAACGTGATTAAATCGGTTGCCAGCGTGAATCCGGAATTGCCTATTGTGGTCAGAACCCGACACGATCACCATCTGCAGGAATATTATCAGGCGGGCGCGACACAAGTGGTGCCAGAAATACTCGAAGGTAGTTTAATGCTGGTATCTCAGGTACTGCATCTTTCAGGTGTCCCCATGTCGCGGATATTAAGACGGGTGCGTAAAGAACGTAAAAATCATTACGGTAATATGCATGGTTTTTTCCCCGGCGAAACGACGGAGCTCAATTACCAGACTTACGACAACCTCGAGTTTATGCATGCGGTGATCTTAACGCCAGACGCCTTTGCCGTGGGACGTTCAATTGAAGAATTGCAGCTGGAACGCATGCGCATCAACATTCGCGGTCTACGCCGTAACAATATAGAAATTGCAGTACCAGATCCGCAGGCGCCCTTATTAAAAGGCGATGTGGTAGTGATTGCCGGTAAGCCGCGAAGAGTAGAGCGGGCAGAGCGGGTGTTGTTAGAGGGCTTTTAATGCGCCCTCTTCAGGCACATTTACCGCCACGCATAATTCGGTCAAGTTCTCGCTTAAGTTCAAAGCGTTCGTCGGTCACGATAGCTTCCAGAATTTCGACCCGGGTGCGTAAGTCCCGCACTTCATCCTGCAAACTTTTAACGCCCTTGGCGGCGACGTCAATCTGCTGGTCTCGATAGTGGCTGCGGGTGAGTTCTAATACAATCAAACCGACTACGGCGATGATTAAAAATACAGTAAAGGCCATTGTAAAACTCCCTTGGAACAAGAGATTAGCTAACGTAGATAACCACTGCTTTTGTTGAGTATAGCCATGCTTAAAAAAATGTTAATTAAATGTGAATTTAATTGTGTGGCTGGATTAGGGGATGTCGCAGCCACAGCCTCTTTACGATAAACTATTCAAATTCAGCAAGTTGGCCCAAGTTTATGAGCAACGATACCTTAACCGAACAACAAGATAATCACTGGATGCGGCATGCGCTGATGCTGGCAGATAAAGCTGCTGAGCAAGGTGAGATCCCGGTTGGGGCGGTATTGGTGAAAGACGATCAAATCGTCGCAGAGGGCTGGAACCAGTCAATATTGTTGCATGACCCGTCTGCTCATGCCGAAATGCAATGCCTCCGTCTGGCCGGGCAGCTGATTCAAAATTATCGTCTGATTGATACTACTTTGTATGTGACCCTGGAGCCTTGCCCTATGTGTGCAGGGTTATTGGTACATAGCCGGATTAAACGCTTGGTATTTGGCGCACGCGATGCGAAGACTGGTGCAGCCGGTAGCCTGATGAATTTGTTACAGGATGAGCGGTTGAATCATCAAGTGGACGTCAGCGAAGGCGTATTGGCGCAGGAATGTGGTGACAAGTTATCTGCATTTTTCAAAATGCGTAGGGCGCAAATTAAAGCCCTTAAGAAGCAAGGGCGTTAGCCAGCAATCGCGACGTTGTTGTCCCAGTCGAAATCGACAAACTGAAAACGGCGATGGCGGATCTTTTGTTTCATGTGTTTTAGCATTTGTGTGCGTCGGCCGCGATTTGCGCTTAGGCGGCGTTGTCTCGAAAGTAAATTCTTTTTCATTATTACTGCTCCTGTTACTTGACCATATAGTCAGTAAGTTAGAACACCAATATGACAATTTAGTTTCAGAGTAAAGATTTATTTCATATCCGAACGATAATTTGCGCTTATTCTGCGACAGCAGCATCAACCTGGGCAGGATCCTGCTCATCCAGCCACACCAGAGTATCATAGTAGCGTCGAATGTTATCAACGTAAGCCACGGCTTCGTCACCTCTGGCATAACCAAAGCGCGTGGTTTTATAGAATTTCTTCAGTTTTAATAATGGCAGGCGTTGTTTAACGTCGATCCACAAATCAGGATTGCCACCCTGGCGTTGCGTGATCACACGGGCATCTTCCAGATGTCCCAGACCGACGTTATAGGCAGCCATAGCCAACCAAATACGATCGGGGGATGGAATTCTGTCGGGAATACGGCGCAGTAAACTGGAAAAATATCTGGCACCACCTTGAATGCTTTGTTCAGGATCCAGTCGAGACGCAATGCCAAGATCGTTAGCCGTCGCCAATGTTAACATCATCATTCCGCGCACACCTGTACGTGAGCGGGCTTTCGGATCCCAGTGACTTTCCTGATAGCTGATAGCAGCCAGTAAGCGCCAGTCGAGATCGAGTGAATGTTTCTCGAACATCGGCTTAAATTCAGGCAAGGTTTGCGTCGCAGCCTGAATAAAGGCACGAGTATCGACATAGTTAAACTGACGCACATGGCCAAAGTATTTATCTTCCAGTGCTGCCAAACGACCACTGGCGTAAATATTACCGAAGTACTCTATTAGTGCGGCTAAAAGGGCATCGTCCCTGTCTTTATTTAAGGCCCAGGCAATGGGTTGTTCCGGGGTTACCGAAAAACCGATACTAAGTTCAGGATAACGTCGACGCATTACATCCAGGATATTGGAATCGGCAATGGTGTAATCGAGTTGGTCGTTTAACACCATTTCCAGCAATTCTTCGGCATCGCGATCATCCGTTTCCTGCCAACGCAGGTGATTTAAGTGAGCATCGTTTAGACTTTCCGAGTGGCTGCTGCCAGCAACCACCATTAACTGACCATCTAATTCATCAAAGGTTTTTGGCCAGGGATGACCTTGTTTGAATACCAGTTTTTGACTTACAGACTGATACGCCGGGCCAAAAATAAATTGTTGCTGGCGACCCGCTGTGACGGAAACACCTGCGGCAATCACATCAAGATTTTGCTTTTCTAACTGAGGAAATAATTCATTCAGGGTGTAATAAGGCAACACTTCCAGTTGCACCCCCAAAAACTCAGCAAAACCCTGCGCTAATTCGAACTCGAAGCCTTCCGGTCCGGTGCTGCCGTTGTAATAAGTGGTGCGGCCATAGTTAGTACCTACTTTCAAAACCCCTGCATCCAGGATCTTCTGTAAACTGTTGGGTTTATGTTCTGGTGTACAGGCCAGAGTAACGCAACATAACAGCAGGGTGGCAATACGTCTGAAAGTGGTAATAGGGCACCTCAATAGTGATTTTTAAAAGCGTATTGTGACCAAATTAGTGAATTTCATCTAGTCTTTTCAGAGTTGAATGCTGGTGGTGTAAAGGCTGGCTTTACATAAATGTGCCCTTGTTGAGAAAAGTCGGCATAGGTGAATGCTTAAACTTATCAATCGATTGAATTTACTCTATAATCCGCCGCTCAAAACTACCCCTAACTGGAAACCAATTCTTTTCGGGCGTTGGTTTCGTAAACATTGGTGATGACTATATGTTAGTGCTCCGTGGTGCTCCGGCCCTGTCTGACTTTCGAGTTAAAAAATTATTGGAACAAGTCGCAGCCAATGATTTACCAGTCTCTGGTATTTATGCGGAATTTGTTCATTTTGCTGACCTGACTTCGGCGCTAACCGAAGCCCAGCAAACGGTTTTAGATAAACTGTTAACTTATGGGCCTAAAGTTCAGGAAAGTGAACCAGCCGGTACGTTAGTTTTGGTGGTTCCTCGTCCAGGCACGATTTCTCCCTGGTCGTCGAAAGCCACAGACATCGCCCACAATTGTGGTTTACGCGAAGTCAAACGGTTAGAACGAGGCTGTGCCTATTATCTGCAAAGTGACGTCCAGTTAAGTCCTGCGCAGTTAAAGCAAGTCACTGCGTTATTGCATGACCGCATGACAGAAGCGGTATTCAGCGAACTAGAACAAGCCTGTTGCTTGTTTGAGGCTGAAGCGCCGAAACCTTTCAGTAGCGTTGACATACTGGAGGGTGGCAGACAAGCCCTGGTCGAGGCCAATCAGACCCTGGGGCTGGCACTGGCTGATGATGAAATTGACTATTTGGTCCAGAATTTCACCCAGCTAGGCAGAAACCCCAACGATATCGAACTGTATATGTTCGCCCAGGCCAACTCTGAACACTGTAGACACAAAATATTCAATGCAGAGTGGACCATAGACGGGGAGAAGCAAGCCAAATCCCTGTTTAAAATGATTAAAAATACCTACGAACACACCAGCGACTACGTCCACTCTGCCTACAAAGACAACGCTGCTGTAATGGAAGGCGCAACTGCCGGCCGATTCTTCCCCTCCCCAGATTCTTTGCAATATCAATATCATCACGAAGACATCGACATTCTGATGAAAGTCGAAACCCATAACCACCCAACGGCGATTTCTCCATATCCAGGTGCCGCAACCGGTTCTGGCGGCGAAATTCGTGATGAAGGTGCAACCGGGCGTGGTGCTAAACCTAAAGCGGGTCTAAACGGTTTTACTGTGTCTAATCTGCGTATTCCTGGATATGAGCAACCATGGGAAGTGCATTACGGCAAGCCAGACCGGATTGTGACGGCGCTGGATATTATGACCCATGGCCCACTGGGCGGTGCGGCCTTTAACAACGAATTTGGTCGTCCGAATATCCTCGGTTACTTCCGTACCTACGAGCAGGAAATTGCTACGGTGAATGGCCAGGAAGTTCGTGGATACCATAAGCCAATCATGCTGGCTGGTGGTTTGGGGAATATCCGTAAATCCCATATTCAAAAAGGTGAAATTACTGTCGGTGCCAAATTGATCGTACTAGGCGGTCCGGCGATGAATATCGGTTTAGGTGGCGGTGCAGCTTCTTCCATGGCCTCGGGTGAATCAACTGAAGATCTGGATTTTGCCTCAGTACAGCGTGAAAACCCGGAAATGGAACGCCGCTGTCAGGAAGTGATCGACAAATGCTGGCAGTTAGGCGACGACAACCCCATCCAGTTTATCCACGATGTGGGTGCAGGTGGTCTGTCGAATGCCTTCCCGGAATTGGTTAACGACGGTGGTCGTGGTGGTAAGTTTGAACTGCGTAATGTCCCTAATGATGAGCCAGGCATGTCGCCGTTGGAGATTTGGTGTAACGAATCTCAGGAGCGTTATGTGCTGTCAGTCGCGGCAGATAAGCTAGCCCAGTTTGAAGACATTTGTCGCCGCGAGCGTGCTCAGTACGCTGTTGTAGGCGAAGCCACAGAAGAACAGCATTTGACATTAGCGGATGAGCATTTCGATAATAACCCTATCGATCTGCCGCTAGATGTGTTGTTGGGTAAAACCCCAAAAATGCATCGTGATGTAGCCTCACAAGAGATCCTTGGAAAGGCATTAGCGACCGATTCAATTGATTTGAATGACGCCGCTGAGCATGTACTGCGTTTACCAACAGTGGCTGAGAAGACCTTCCTAATCACCATTGGCGACCGTTCCGTAACGGGCTTGGTCAGCCGCGATCAAATGGTTGGCCCCTGGCAAATCCCTGTGGCCGATGTGGCTGTGACAGCAGCTGCCTTTGATACTTATCAAGGTGAAGCCATGTCTATGGGTGAACGCACCCCAGTGGCAATTTTGAATCATGCTGCTTCTGCCCGCTTAGCCGTGGGTGAAGCACTGACCAACATTGCTGCTGCCGATATTGGCGATCTGAAACGTATTAAGCTGTCTGCGAACTGGATGGCCGCTGCCGGTCACCCAGGCGAAGATGCAGGTCTTTACGAAGCGGTGAAAGCTGTGGGTGAAGAACTGTGTCCGGCGCTGGACCTGACCATTCCTGTGGGTAAAGACTCCATGTCGATGAAAACCGCTTGGCAGGACGAGCAGGGTGACAAAGCCGTGACCTCGCCTTTGTCTTTGGTGATTTCAGCCTTTGGTGCGGTGAAAGATATTCGTAAAACCCTGACGCCACAGTTGCGCACTGACAAAGGCGATACGCGCTTGTTGCTGGTGGATCTCGGCGCAGGTCAAAACCGTATGGGCGCATCTTGTCTGGCGCAGGTATATAACCAGCTAGGCGAAACCGTGCCTGACGTGGATAGCCCTGAGCTGTTGAAAGGTTTCTTCAACGCCATACAACAGCTGGTGAGCGAGCAAAAGCTGCTGGCGTACCATGACCGTTCGGACGGCGGCTTATTCACGACTTTAGTGGAAATGGCCTTCGCTGGTCATACGGGGATCGACGTTGATTTGGCAGGCCTGACGGGTGATGCGCTTGATGCACTGTTCAACGAAGAACTTGGTGCGGTTGTTCAGGTCAAAGCTGAAGATAAAGCGGCAGTAGAAGCGGTACTGGCCAAGTATGGATTAGCCGCGATGACCCATGATCTGGGAACACTGAATTCTGATGATCAGGTACGCATCAGTCAAAACGGTAACCGTCTGATTGAGCGTAGCCGTAATGATTATCGTGCTATTTGGGCGGAAACTACCCATCAAATGCAGATGCGTCGTGATAACCCAGCTTGCGTTGAACAGGAATGGCAAACCAAAACCGATGCCAGCAACCCAGGATTACATGCAGAGCTTAGCTTCGATATTAACGAAGATGTGGCAGCGCCTTATATCCTCAAGGGTGCTGCGCCAAAAGTCGCGATTCTGCGTGAGCAGGGGGTTAACTCCCACGTGGAAATGGCAGCGGCATTTGATCGTGCCGGTTTCGCCGCCCTCGATGTACATATGAGTGACATACTCTCTGGTCGCACTGAACTATCTGGTTTCGACGGTTTAGTGGCGTGTGGTGGTTTCTCGTACGGAGACGTATTAGGTGCCGGTGAAGGTTGGGCTAAGTCGATTCTGTTTAACAGTTTGGCCCGTGACCAGTTCGCTACGTTTTTTGAACGTGCCAATACCTTTTCTCTGGGGGTGTGTAATGGCTGTCAGATGTTGTCGAACCTAAAAGAACTGATCCCAGGTACGGACGCCTGGCCACACTTTGTGACTAACAAATCTGAACGTTTTGAAGCACGTGTGGCGATGGTTGAGGTAGTGGATTCTGCATCTTTGTTCTTCAAGGGCATGGCAGGTTCGCGCATGCCGATTGCGGTATCTCACGGTGAAGGTCGAGCGGAGTTTGCTGGGGATGCGCATTTAGCCGCTGCTCAGCAGCAAGTTGCATTGCGTTATGTGGACAACAAAGGTCAGGTGACAGAAACCTATCCGGCCAACCCGAATGGCTCGCCAATGGGGATAACCGGTCTAACATCTGCCGATGGTCGCGCGACCATTATGATGCCGCACCCAGAGCGCGTATTCCGTGCGGTAGCCAACTCCTGGCGCCCGGATGCGTGGCAGGAAGACAGCCCGTGGATGCGCATGTTCCGCAATGCCCGAGTATATTTGGGGTAATTAAATCACTCAAGGTTGAAAGAAATCCACATAAAATTTGGTCTGTTTACCAACAACAAATTCATTAGCGTGGAGATGCCGACAACCTTGAGCACTTTGCTCACTTATTAAGCGCTATACCTATAGCGCTTTTTTTTTACTCAATCCCTTGATTTCTTTAATTTTAGCGCTTGTGGGATTTAAAAAAGCTGTTTATTATTTATACGCTAGGGTATAGGAAGCTATTCTTATCCGAGCAGTTGGGAGAGACAGGGTTCTAGTCACAATAACAACAATAATTGTAAAAAAGAGACGCTTATGAATCGCTCATCGAAAGGTTTTGGTTTAACGGGTGTGTTTGCAACTGTGCTATTTCTGGTTGTTGCCGCTGTAGTCAGCGCGTCAGCAAATTCAGAAGAAGCGCCGGTACAAGCCCAGACCCAACAGCAAAGTCGCTAAGCCGGGCCTCATCTGATCATGGTAAAGCCCTGAATCATCAGGGCTTTCTATGCTTTTCTCTGTTTTCCAGCTTTTGCTGGGCATTCTTTTTAAGTAGAACATAGGTCGAAGCTAAGCCGCCGTGGTGCTTTTGTGCGCTGTGAAAGGCGATGACTTCTGGCATTTGCATCAGCCATTGATTGACATAGCTTTTTAAAAAGGCGGGAAAAGGCTTACTTTCTAAGCCAATGCCGTGGCGGATTAACAGGGCGCGAGTGCCGCGCTCGTGACATTTGAGCAGATTATCAAACAGGGCCGAACGGGCCTGTTCAAACTTGTGTTGCCGCAAATCTAGGGTGGTTTCCATTGGATACTGGCCTAAACGTAGTTTTTTAAACACGCCTTCCTGTACCCCATCTTTTTTGAAGCTAAGCATATCGTAAGGATCGACTGGCGAAACCTTCTCGACACTCAGATAGTTACGATTCTGTTGCTGTTGCCGCTCTATCGCTTCGCGTTTAAGTTGCTGGGCTAGTGTTACCCCAGCGTTGGGCGAGTAGATTTTGTCGTTGTTGGAAAGAGGTTTTACCCCTTGCATAGCGTCGAGGAAAAATTGGTTATCGTGGGCTGATTGGCTCATTTTACACTCCTCCAGTTGGCTATTTTTCAGATTGTCCATTTCACATTACCCCAAGTTGTGCGAGTGGCAAAGTTTTCTGAATAGTTGGGTGACGGTTCGCGCAAATTCTGTATGCAAGGTATTCACAGCGATGTGCACTCTCGCTATTTAACGTGAGAAAAGAGCTTATGGATCTTATCTAGTTAATGTTTGCATTCTGTTGGTAACCACGCCAGCCATTGGTCTTTATTGGCGGCTAACCATTCTGATGCTGCCTGATCATAAGTATGTCCAAGCCGATCAACCTGCAGGGTTAATTGGGCGATGTCGGAATTATTAAAATCAATATTGGTAATGATTTGGTAGGCACATTTCCAGGTTCTTGGCAGTCCACTCCAGACTGCTTTTTTTAACCATCCAGACTGAGTATTGCCACAGTCGAAAGGCAAGTTTGGATTGTCGCCCCATTCTAACAAACTTTCGCATGCATGCGCATAGGTCGGGAATTCGACAAATTTTCCTGCATACTTGGCTTCAACCCAATTTGGCGTCCAGTTAAACAGTACGATTGGCCGTTGGGCGGCGATTGCATCATCCAACAGTTTCCAAAGGTCTTCACTGTGAGCCAGTTGCTTCGACACGAAATCCATTTTCAATGCTTTAATGCGCAGATTTTCTTTGGTTTCCCAGGGGCCGGTAAAGTAAGTCCCTTTTTCCTGACTGTCATCGACGCGAAATAAATAGGCACAGCGATTTAGTGCCTGCCAGTCAGGTAAGTCGGGGCAAAGCTTCTCGACATAATCAGGGTACCACCAGTCCTCTCGGGTTTTGGCCTGGTAAGTACCTGCGTCTAATATTGTGCCTTTATGTACTAGAGGCGTGAAGTCATCGGCCATGGTCCCTTCCCACACTTCCATTTGAATATGGGCAAGTCCCCGTTGTAAGGCGCCCCATTGCTCAGAGGTGGTCATAGTGACGTATTCGGTTTGGTATCCCTGAGTTTGGAGTATTTGCGCAGCAATATGAGAAAGCACGATTTGGCTTGTCCAGTCGCTGATAATAAAGCGGATGGGGAGATGAGATTTGTCATCACTTGCACTGCCAATTCCAGCGAATATCAGGCCGAGTAATAACGTAATCAGCCGCACAATATTCATAGATTCAATTAACCTTGGTTAACAGGTTTGTTGATTGTTTAAGTTAGTCACAAAATGCAGAAGGTCAATGTTGAGGCGTTTGGATACTAAGTGTTAGATAACGGCATTATGCTTTTACACTTTGTACGACCAAGTTTAGAGCTAACAGGGCGCATAACATTCAGTTCCCGCATGCTTTATGCAAGAATCGACTCAATGCAACCAATAGGAATAACAAATGCCTAAGTATTTAACCTCCCTGGTGGCCGCCGGGGTTGCCGCAGCATTGCTAAGTGCATGTCAGCCGCAAACGACAGAAGCGGTTCAAACTAAAGCCCCTGAAGCTCAAGTTAAGGCGTCAGAAGCCGCACAGCCGGGTGTGGATTATCATTCACTGTCTAACCCTGACCAGGTGAAAATCAGCCACTTGGCTTTGGACTTAACTGTGGATTTTGACCAGCACATCATCAAAGGTGCCGTCACGTTAGACTTCAACAAGATTAAAGCCGACGCCGATACCCTGGTGCTGGATACGCGAGCACTGACCATTGAAAAGGTTGAAGCTGACGGTATGCCAGTGGCCTTCGAAATGGGTAAAACTGATGAGCATTTGGGTACACCGCTGAACATTAGCTTGCCGGAAAAAGGCAATCAGGTGACTGTGTATTACCATACTTCGCCTGAAGCATCCGGCGTACAATGGTTAACGCCAGAGCAAACCGCAGGTAAACAGCATCCGTTTTTGTTCACACAGGCACAAGCCATTCATGCCCGTAGTTTTATTCCGCTGCAGGACTCTCCGTCTGTACGCGTGACGTACACTGCGACTATTCATACTCCGAAAGATTTACTGGCGGTCATGAGTGCGTCTAATGATCCGCAAACTGAGCGTGATGGTGTGTACGAATTTAATATGCCCCAGGCCATTCCGACTTACCTGATTGCACTGGCAGTAGGCGACTTGGAATTTAAAGCTATGGGCAAGCGTACCGGTGTTTATGCGGAGCCTTCATTGCTGGACGCTTCTGCAAAAGAATTCGAAGACACCGAAAAGATGCTGGAAGCCACCGAGAAGCAGTTTGGTCCATACCGTTGGGACCGTTACGATCTGCTGATCCTGCCGCCTTCATTCCCATTCGGGGGCATGGAAAACCCACGCCTCAGTTTCATCACCCCAACGGTGATTGCTGGCGATAAGAGCTTGGTATCCTTGATTGCCCACGAGCTGGCACACTCATGGTCGGGTAACACAGTAACCAACGCCACCTGGCGTGACCTGTGGCTAAACGAAGGTTTCACTACCTATCTGACTTACCGCATCATGGAAATTGTTTACGGTGAAGACAGATTCAATATGGAAGCGGTACTGGGTTACAAAGATCTGCAAGACGATGTTGACGCGCTGGAAGAAGCCGATGAGCGTTTAGCCATCGACCTGCAAGGCCGCGATCCTGACGATGTGTTCAGCGACATTCCTTACGAAAAAGGTGCGCTGATGCTGCGTGAAATCGAGCAGACTGTGGGCCGTGCTGCGTTCGACAAGTTCTTAATGAACTACTTCGATCATTTCACTTTCCAGAGTATTACCACCGAGCAATTCCTGACCTATCTGGAAGGGACATTGCTGAAAGACCATGCTGAGCTGTCTGAAGCGCGCATTAAACAGTGGATTTATCAGCCGGGTATTCCTGATGGGGCACCTGTGCCGCACTCAGATGCTTTTGTAAAGGTGGATAACGCACGTGAACAGTGGCTGGCTGGCGACATTAGTGCTGCTGATATTGATACCAGTAACTGGACCTATCATCAGTGGAAGCACTTCCTGAATAAGATGCCGGAAAAACTGAGCGTTGAGCAGTTGGCTGAGCTGGACGCAGCCATGGGCCTGACCAAGCAGGGCAATAATGAGATCCTGCATAGCTGGCTGTTGATTTGCGTGAACAATGAGTACAAACCAGCTTATCCAACGCTGCACAAGTATTTGGTGCGTATCGGCCGTAACAAGCTGGTGAAACCTTTGTATGCCGCACTGGCGAAAACCGAAGAAGGTAAAGCCTTTGGTAAAGCCGCCTTTGAAGAAGCTAAACCTGGGTATCATCCGTTGACGGTGAAAGCCAACGAAGGATTCTTCGAATAAGGGAGTGAGCTATTACGCTTGCAATAACGGCGTTAAACCTCTTCTCAATATCCTCATTTACTATCTGTAAACTGCGGTATTTCGAAGATGTTTGCCTAGTTCTGCGGCGCTCATAACGCTCTTGAGATTCTAGACAAACTACTGCGCTCGAAATTTCGTTGTTAAAAGCCTTTTCAAAATCCTCATTTACTGTGTGTAAACTCCGGTTTTTCAAAGGCTTTTGCCTAGAATTCTCTTCGCTCGTGACGTTTGTAAGTACCCTGCAGAGTAATAAATCTCAAAAGGCACGGGCTTTATCATCACTCTTAGGCGCCGGTTGGCGCCTTTCTTATTGGAAACGTTTTAGTTAGCCCGACTGACTTTCTTCCGTTAATGGCGGGCCATATTTGCTGGGGCGCAACTGGCGCTGACGTAAGCCTTTGAATGCCATCAGTGCACAGGGCAGGATAAACATAGATACCAGTGGGCTTAAAATCATGCCACCCAACATTGGGGCGGCAATACGTTGCATCACTTCGTTACCGACACCGCTACCGAGCATAATGGGTAGCAAGCCAGCGACGATAGTGATCACCGTCATGGCTTTTGGTCGCACCCGCTGCACGGCTCCAGCCATAATCCCTGTATGAATATCCTTATGGGTTTTTAATGCCTGATTCAGGTAAATCAGCATCACCACACCAAACTCAGCCGCCACGCCTGCCAGAGCGATCATGCCGACGGCAACCGCTACCGAAAACTGATAGCCAAGCAGATAGATAAACCAGCAGGAGCCAGCTAACGCTACCGGTAAGGTAGCCATCACCAGCAATGCCTGATTCAACGACTGAAAGGTTAAATACAACAGCAGCAAGGTAATCAGTAAAGTTGCTGGCACTACCCATAGCAGGCGCGCTTTCATCCGTTCAAGATACTCATACTGACCAGTAAAGCTGATGCTGTATTTAGGCGGCAGCTTGAGCTGTGCCAGTTGTTTCTTCGCCAACTGCATGTAGTCGTCCAGGCCGGTGCCGGGATTGACGTCGATAAACACCAGTGCATTGGGGCGGGCGTTTTCGCTTTTGATCACTGCGGGCCCTTGGGTGATCTGAATATCCGCCACTTGTTGCAGCATTACCCACTGGCCGCTGGGGCTGACAAACTGCAACTGTTTAAGCGCTTCGATGGAATCGCGATATTCGCGCGGATAACGCAGGTTGATGGGGTAACGCTCCTGACCCTGTACCGATTCCCCCACATTGGCACCACCAATGGCATATTTCACCACCTGCTGAATATCATTGATGGACAGCCCATAAGTCGCGGCCATTTCCCGTTTCGGCTGAATATCGATATAGCGCCCGGCATGGCTGCGCTCGGCATACACAGAGCGGGTTTGCGGCAGCTGGCTGAGCAGGCCTTCCACTTCCTGTCCTAGCTGTTGCAAGGTGGCCAAATCTGGCCCGCTGATCTTTAAGCCCAACGGGGTTTTAATCCCGGTAGAGAGCATATCGATACGGGTTTTAATGGGCTGTACCCAGGCATTGGTCAGCCCTGGCAAGGTGACCTTTTGTTCCAGCTCAGTGATGATATGGGCTAAATCGACGCCTGCTCGCCATTGGCTTTTGTCCTTAAGTTGTATGGTGGTTTCGAGCATGGTTAACGGCGCAGGATCGGTGGCGGTTTCTGCGCGGCCAACTTTACCAAATACGCTTTTCACCTCGGGCACTGTCTTAATCAGTCTGTCCGTTTGTTGTAGCACTTCGGCGGCTTTAGCGATAGAAATGCCGGGCAGGGTAGTGGGCATGTAGAGTAAATCCCCCTCTTCCAGCTCCGGCATAAATTCACTGCTGGTATGGGTCAGCGGATAATAAGCCGATGCGGCAATACCCAGTGCCAGTACCAGAACCAGCAGCGGTGCTTTTAGTGCGCTATTCAGCACAGGCCGATATAGGGCAATCAGGATGCGGGTGATGGGATTCTGCTGTTCTGACGGAATTCGCCCCCGCACCAGATAACCCAATAGTACTGGCACCAGAGTGACAGACAGCAGCGCGGCTGCGGCCATCACCAGCGTTTTGGTCAGTGCCAGTGGTGCAAACAAGCGTCCTTCCTGTCCTTGCAGGGCAAAAACCGGGGTAAAGCTTAAGGTTATGATGAGTAAGGACAAACAAAGCGCTGGGCCGACCTCGACACAGGCTTCGGCAACCACTTTCCAGTGCGAGACACCTTGAGGTGGATAGCCATGTTGCTGTTGATAGTGCTCTAAATGCTTATGTTGGTTTTCCAGCATCACCACAGCGGCATCCACTAACGCACCTATGGCGATGGCGATACCGCCGAGGCTCATAATATTGGCGTTGATGCTCAGCACCTGCATCAGAATAAAACCAATCAGTACCGCTAGCGGTAAACAAATCACCGCCACCAAAGTGGAGCGCAGGTGCAGTAAAAAGGCCAGACACACCAGAATCACGACCACAATTTCTTCGGCCAGTTTGTGCTTTAGATTATCTACAGCGCCTTCGATCAAGGTAGAGCGATCGTACACAGGCACTATCTCGACGCCTTCGGGAAGCCCCGGACTAATCTGTTCCAGTTTAGCTTTTACTGCGGCGATGGTGCGCTGGGCATTTTCGCCCTGTCGCATGACCACGATGCCGCCAACCACTTCGCCATCACCATTCAGTTCGGCCACGCCACGGCGCATTTGCGGGCCTAAGCGGATGGTGGCCACATGTTTCAGTAGCAGCGGAATACCCTGTTCACTGCGAATGCCCAGGGGCAGATTTTCCAAATATTTCAGGGATTGCACATAGCCTGTGGCGCGCACCATGTATTCAGCTTCGGCCATCTCCAGCACACCGCCACCGGTTTCGCTATTGCCCTGTTGCATGGTATTACGGACCTGACTGATGGTCAGCCCATACTGGAGCATTTTCGCGGGCGATAGCACCACCTGATAGGTTTGCTCCATGCCACCGACGGTGGCCACTTCGCTGACGCCTTCTACGGATTGCAGTTCCAGTTTCACAAACCAGTCCTGCAGGCTGCGCAACTGGGGAATATTGTGCTGACCGCTTGGATCGGTAAGGGCATATTGGTACACCCAGCCTACGCCTGAGGCATCGGGCCCAAGCTCTGGGGTGGCATCCGCCGGTAAGTCGGCGGTAATTTGGCTTAAGTATTCCAGTACCCGGCTGCGCGCCCAGTAAGGGTCTGTGCCGTCTTCAAAGATCACATACACATAGGAGTCGCCAAAAAAGCTAAAGCCGCGCACGGTTTTGGCTTTGGGCACGGCCATCAGGCCGTTGGCCATCGGAAAGGTGACTTGCTGTTCGACAATTTGTGGCGCCTGCCCCGGGTAGTCAGTTTTGACGATGACCTGCACATCCGACAAATCCGGAATGGCATCCACCGCCAGTTGATTCAAACTGGAAACGCCAATCAAAGCAGCGACCAGGGCAAATACCAGCACTAGCTGTGGGTGGCCCAAACAGCGTTTGATAATCCAGGCTAACATGGCGCCTCCTTAATGCTGGTGGCCAGACATATCCATGCCTGCCATCTCTGCATTATTGCCATCGGTGTTTTGCATGCGCTGGGCTGCCTGTTGCAGATTCGCCTCGGCATCCAGCAGAAACTGGCCGGACGTAACCACCTCATCGCCTTCATTGATGCCACTTAAGATTTGCGCGCGGCCCTGGGTGACCACACCCACAGACACCTGACGGATCACAAAACGGTCATCCGCATCTTTGACCACCAAGCGGTTTTGTTTACCTGTTTGGATAAGTGAGGTGACTGGAATATTCAGACTCGGCTCAGTGGGGCCACCATAAATACGTACACTGGCAATCATGCCGGGTTTGAGCCTGTCGTCCGGGTTATCTAAAGACAAGCGCACCTTCAGGGTGCGGGTGGCCGGGTCCAGCTCAGGGTAAATGTATTCCACCTTGCCTTCGCGGGCGTATATGTCCAGCGCCGGTAAATCAAACTCGACCCATTTGCCTTCACGCACCCAGTCGAGCTGATGTTCAAATACATTGGCCAATACCCAGATATGGCTGGTATCTGCCAACATCATCATTTCATTGGCTGGCTCGACATACATGCCTTCGCGGATATCCAGGCGCGCCACGACCGAATCTCGCGGCGCGTAGTAAGGCACGCGATAAAACGACTGCTGATTCGCATCCAGTTGTTTTATCAGGCTCTCATCCATGCCCAGTAAACGTAAACGCACTCGGCCTTTTTCCAACAACGTTGGGTTGTTGATGCCGCTGCGTTTGAGGGACAAATAATCGTCCTGTGCAGCAATCAATTCAGGTGAATAAATTTCGTAAAGTAGCTGACCTTGTTTCACCCGTTCCCCCAAGGTTTTGACTTGGAGTTTCTCTACCCAGCCAGACGCACGAGGATGTACATGGGTTAGGCCGTTTTCGTCATAACTGACTTCGCCGAAAGTTTCGATATAACGCCACAGTTTACTCACGCGGGCGGTTTCAGTGGTGATGGCCAAGGCTTGCTGGATTTGCCCGGACACCTGCACCCCTTCACTTTGCTGGTGGTCGCTATGAGGGGAAAAGGGCACTAAATCCATGCCACAAATGGGGCACTTGCCTGGGTGGTCGCGCACGATATCGCTGTGCATGGGGCAGCGCCACGAGGTTGCTGTGTCTGCCTTAGTGAGTTTTTCTAGGGCAGCTTGTTTATCAAGTTGCTGCGCTATACTCACGGCTGGAGTGAATAGGCTATGGCCGAGCAAGCCGAATAATATAAGTTGTTGAATCTTCATACATTGCCTCTGTATAGATACCAACTCGACTAAGCGACATCTGAACGCTGCTAAGAACTTTCATTCGTCTAGCGTCAGGGTTCTGAGCAGAACGATTTCTTAGTCGAATTGGTTTTAATTAAAAGTGAAATACAAAAGGGCCGGAGATGTTGAGTATTCGGATCATTTGATCCCCTCAAACCGGCTATCAGGCAATGGGAGGAATATAAGGCGTTTCGTGCGGGCTAAGGTAATAGCCAAGCAAGGGCGTTGGCGATGGCCCTGATTGAATCGATTGACTAGGTAATAACACCAAATCCAGCAGACTGGCGCTGGCATGGGATGGCGGACAGTTGTCGCATTTTTGCTGACAATCCTGCGCGCCAGACATGTCATGCTGGCTATCGCTTTGCTCGCAGCAGGCATGCTGGGACGAATCAGGCATATCCATCATGGCATGATGATGTTCGTTAGCAGACATCTGCATCATCATTTGCATCTTAGCCTGATGCTGAAACTCAAGGGATTGCGCAGATGCACGCCCGCCCAGGCTAAACGCCAGAAGCAGAATTGGGATAAGAAAACGTGCGAATCTGTTCATAGATTTATCCTAACAGACTTCAGGGACGGAGGAAATCTTTGCTCTGTGTGTGGATGATTATTCGGGTGACAAGGTTTGCGTGGCATCATCCCAGTGCAGGCTAAATGATTTAAGGGCGTCCTTGCGGGCTTTACTGCACGCCACAAAGGTTTGCATTTCATAGTGTTTACCCAGGCATTGTTCAGGTTCCTGATAAAACTGCTGCCAGGCTTTGAGTTTGGCGCCACTGAAGTTGGTATAACTGGTAAAGCGGTTGAAATCAGGTTGTTCGCTCTGTGTGATTTGCGTTTTTCCAGGGGGAATCCCTTTATTTTTGGTAGCTTTTTTAACTGGCCCTGAAACTGACGGGGTTGGTTGACGCATACAGGCCGTATAATCTGCTTTGGCCATGCGTTCTTTGGTTCGCAAGTCTTCGCCGATTTTATAGCCCTGTCGCATTCGGTCCTGAATATTCTCAACGATTAAGCGCTCTTTTTCGCAACGAGGTTCGGCTGCTTGCGACGCAAGGGAGAATAGAAGCAGTAGACAAATCAGTTGTTTCACCAGCAGATATCCTTATCAAATGTGGATATCTATAAGGGTAGATTAATTTTACATTTCAGCCTTTTTGTTATCTGGCTAAGTTCAACAATAATTAGGCAGTCTATTAATAGTTTACTGCAAACATTAATTGATAGTTTCTTATAGTTGGTTTCTTCGTTAGGTGTTGTTTTGGCGAGTTATGGGAGAGATAAAGATGGAACTTGAAAAAAGCATTGTCACTGTTCGGCCGGATGTTCAGATAGACACTTTACAAAGATTACCCAATTACGTTGGTATTTCGGGTAAAACCGCGGGGGCGTCGGGTATATCGATGAATGTAGTAATTATCCCTGCCGGGGCGCGGGCAAAGCCGCATTATCACGAGGGATTTGAAACGGCTATCTATTTGCTAAAAGGTGATGTGCAAACCTACTATGGCGAAAGTCTGAAGCAATTCTGTATCAACACTAAAGGTGACTTTATTTTTATTCCCGCCGGGGTACCGCATATGCCGGTTAACCTGAGTGACACAGAAGATGCTATCGCCATAGTGGCGCGCAATGATGCGAATGAGCAGGAAAGTGTGCGGGAGTATATTCTTCAGCAAGGCTGAAACGCGCTGCAATTTGATTTTGCTCAGGTGTTTGCTTTATGCATGAAAAATGAGCATTAATGGATTAATGTTTATTTTTTCATGCAATCCACTATTCGCAATGAGCGCTCTCTTTCCTGCATTCAACAAATGCGAGGTGGAAGCCGGATGATCAACCCCTGAGCTATTTTTTAAGTTCAAAGTGTTGGTGCTCATTATGTTGTAACACAGGTGCTACAACAGGCATTAAAAACCATGTATTTTGGTTAATCTTAATACAATATGGAAATGGCGGAAAGTACGCTAAGTGTTTGATTTAGATGCGTTTGAATGGTTTTGGGTTAACCGAGATTATCGAGATGGCGTCCCCAGCTGGAATCGAACCAACATCTAGCCCTTAGGAGGGGCTCGTTTTATCCATTAAACTATGGGGACGAAAAACGCATGGCATTATGGACCATGCGTAGGGGTATTTGAAGACCCTATTGACGGGTAACAAAATCGTTTGGCTGAATATTGCTCAGAATCTCATCATCCATCGGAATGACCAGTGCTGAATCGGAATAGACCTCTGCCACGCGCAATTTATAAGGCGATAAACTGTATCGATATTGGGGGCGTCCCATACCACTGTAATATTGTTGAAGCTGGAACAGCGTAAGTTTGTCGTCCTTTTCTACGCCTTGATTCTGGCCCATATTGATCAGCAGTTGATTGCGTTGAACCTGCAATACTCGGGCGTAGGCAGGCTGGCAGGCAATGAGATCATCGATTTCAAAGACCATATTTTGCAGTAATTTACGCGTTTGTTCGCCGAATGCACTTTTCCAGAAGGTTTGGCTGTCTACATCCAGTTTTTTGAATTTGTCGAATTCCCATACAGGCTGGATCTGGTATTGATTTCCCGTCACATATGCGCCCGTTGTGCCATCCATTAACTGAAAGCGAATGGCTAAATTACGTTTTTGCGTTGCCAGCCAACTCCAGCTATTGGTTTCTTTGTCGTCCAGACTAATGTCTTCAATTTCGGCAAACAGCACATACTGGCTGTTATATTCGCGAGCTAGTTGAATCACATTGGCGGTGGTTGAGGCCCTTTCTACTTCCAGATAACCAGGGTGGATACGATTGATGTGGCTGTTGCGGCCATATTGCGCAAACTGGTGGCGAAATTGATCGCTCATGGCTTTGCCCAAGTCATAAAGATTGTTGGGAGTTGCCTGATCTTTATGCTTAATCGGAAACCAGGTGGTGACAATATTCTTTTGGTAGTCGGCGGCTTTGCATTGATTGTTTTTAGGGAAAATGTCGGCACGAATACGCACACTGACGTAATTGTCATGGTAGGTTTCATCGATCAATTCGATATTGTTTACCTCACCATTGGCAGTAATTTCAAATCTATCGTCTTTGAGCAATCCATTTGCCATCTGTTGAACACTGGTGACAGATGCGCCAGAAAATAACAATGCCTGCTTGATCGCATCCTGCGTTGCCATTTCTCTTGCAAGATCTTTATTGCCATCATGAATAGTGGCTTTGCCACTGGCTTCAAACCACATGGCATAAGCGCTACGCAGAGGCGAAACAGTAATCAATACTGTCGCCATGGCGATTAAGAGGTTTTTCGTAGTTTTGTTATTTAGCTTCAACATCGATGAGTGACTTACTTTTGACGCCGCTGAGTTTTGAACATTGCTAAGCAGATACCGTACCAGTAGAGCGAATTGATGATGAATTGGAGCAATGATTAAATAAATTCGGCCAAAGGCCGATACAAACAATGGGAATGCTTTTTGCTAAATTCCAAATGTCCGCGTTATCTGGCAACGCTAACCAACGATGTGGTGAGAAATGAAACGAGCTTCAGTATTTGCATTAATGACTCTATTCGGAGGCCTGGGAGGCTGCACAACCATGTTCGATAAGCATATCGAATGGGAAGTGGTTGAGCCCGAAAGCTATCCGGTCATTAAGGCGGTTGGTTATGCGCCCATTTCAGCGCAACGTGGACAAGATGAAACCGCCAAAACCTTGATGGCGATTAGAGCCTCGAAGCTCGATGCCTATCGCGAGCTGGCTGAACAGGTATACGGACAAAAGCTTGATGGTCGCCAGTCACTTGCCAGCCTGGTGGTAACAGACAGTAACTTGCAAGCCTCTGTAGATGGCGTAATTCGCGGAGCTGAAGTGATCAAAACCTATCCGGTGGGCGAGGATACTTACGCAACAGAATTAAAACTCGATTTTAAGCGCGTTTATGATCTGTATCTCTCTACCGCCCGGCCCAAACGTATTAATAAGGTGCGTTACTATTAAGTTGTTGTGGGGCGCGTGGCATTTGCCCGTGTGGCAATGACTTGCCGCTTCTACCAATATCAGGATGTTTTGAAGAAGGTAAGCTTAGGCGCTGATGCCTTTACCGGATGCGCCGGCAATGGTTTTGCCTTTCTTGTTATAAAGCATCGATTCTTTCGATTTTGACGCCAGAATCAGATTACGCAAATGGTCCACCTTGAGGCGGCTTTGTTCCAAAGCTTTTTCGTTGATGCTGGTTTGAAACTGACAGGTCGCCATCAGCCGTTTGGCTTTGTCGATGGCGACGGCAATGGAGTCGTCTAACAGATTGTTGTCTTTGGCTTGTTGATACAAGCCTGCTACTTCGCTGTCCTGGCTGACGATAGCATCAATTAATAACTCTTTTTCTTTCAACAGGGCCATCAGGGCTTCCGGGTCCCGACCACTTATCAAGCGTAACTCGCTATCCAGAATTTCAGTTAATCTGGATAAATGAGTGTGTTGCTGTTCAAGTGCCTGCTGCAGTGAGTTACGCATTAACTATTTGTTGTACCGTTTTTGCTTGAGCCAAACAGATCGAACTCCTGCTTAGCGATTTTATCAGCCAAAACATCGGCATTTACTTTGTATTCGCCATTCGCAATGGCTTTTTTCAGTTTCTCAACTTTTTCCTGATTCACTGGGGCATCCGAGCCTTTTTTCTGCACCTGATTTAATTGCTGCGCAGATTGCGTCAAGGAAACGGAATCAGCACGGGCAGGAACACTGGTGGCAGTGGCTTGCTGCCTGCCTGCTTCTGATGCTGTTTGGTTCTGGGCTTGCTGTTGAGCTATCTTCTGGCTCTCTAACTGCGGATTTTGCCCGTTACCATTAATGCTGTTAATAGACATGGTACACTCTCATTACCTGTTAGACCTCATTATCATTATCGGCCTTATCCATTAAAACTTTAACAAAATTTTATGCCGAAATCACATTTGTTGGTCAGTTAACAATTTGCCATGACATTCCTGTCCTGCGTACCTCTTTATCGGCAACGTCCATACAATGTTTAGATGTTTACCTGCACTTCATTCATGCTGGCAATTTGCGCCTCGATCATCTTGTTTGAGTTGCTGTTACGTACCTTGATAGTTTCGCCAATATTGCCGTCTTCCAGTGCTACGCCAGAGGCTTTAACTTCCAACCCGAAGGTATTAGCGATGATCACCACAGAGTCACCCTTACATACGAAACATATGTTGCTTGGAGTCAAAGGCTGACCTGGACGCAGGCGGCGTTTGGCGCGGGCCCCATCGACTTCATCCAGACTTTGATATGTTGAGGAATGTAAGGTGCGCTTGTCGACCCGAGTGACCTGCAAATTGTCCGGGCCGAGCAGGGTGCCTGGACTCAGTGTCTCAGAGATCACGACGACTTTTTCCATCTCACGCACCTGCGCAGTCAGGTAATAATACCAACCAATGCTGTCGCAACTTATTTTCACCGTTACCAGGTTTTGTAACAGGGCTTCTTCACTGGCACTGGCGTCAAGGGTTTGCGGGCAAACAGGCACATCTACACGGTCGTCAATCGCGTTAACCTCAACCTCAACCCGGTATTGAGAACCATTACCAAGCTTTTGATAAATATAGTTTTCGGCGGCCTTTACCGCTGAATCCCGAGCAGATATAGTCTGCCCTGCAATCGAAGCTGTGCTGCAAGTTAATGACAGCAAAGCTAAAAAATGTAGTATTCTCATGGTACTAGCCACTTTTTCATGTTCACTTTGTAGCAATTTGACTATGCTTAGTGGGCATAGGAGTTATTCAGCAGCGTCAAAAATCAGACGCGAAACCGACAAATCACATTACGTTTCACCGCTCTATGCTGGTTGAGGCAATTACTATGCCTGATTTGGTTTTACACACGGGGGTTATATGTCTGGGATCTTAGATTCTGTTAATCAGCGCACGCAGTTAGTGGGGCAAAACCGTTTGGAACTGCTGCTGTTTCGCCTCAACAGCCGTCAACGATTCGGTATTAATGTGTTTAAAGTGCGAGAGGTTTTACAATGTCCTCCGTTAACCTCAATTCCTAAGCTGAATTCTTTGGTTCGTGGTGTGGCCCACATTCGCGGCCAGACCATTTCTGTTATCGATTTAAGCATGGCAACCGGTGGTAAACCGATCCAGGATCTGAAAACAGCCTTCATTATTATCGCTGAATATAACCGTTCGGTGCAGGGCTTTTTGGTCGGTTCGGTTGAGCGCATCATTAATACTAATTGGGATTCGATCATGCCTCCTCCGCAGGGTAGCGGCCGCGCCAGCTATCTGACGGCGGTTACGGAAGTTGATAAAGAGTTGATCGAAATTCTGGACGTAGAAAAGATCCTGAATGAGATTTCGCCGCTGAATACTGACGTAAGTGAAGAAGTTGCGTCTTCACTCAGTGTTGAAGGTAACGAAAACAAAATTATTTTCGTTGCAGATGATTCGGCTGTTGCTCGTAATCAGGTGGTTAAAGCGCTTAGCACGCTGGGACTAGAGATTGAAGTCGCCAAAAATGGTGCTGAGGCGTTGCGTCGTCTTAAAGAGATAGCTTCTGAAACCGGTGATGTAACCGATAGAGTCGGCGTGCTGGTGTCAGACATTGAAATGCCAGAAATGGATGGCTATACCTTAACCGCTGAAATCAAAAACACGCCGGAACTGCAGCGTCTGCATGTAGTGCTGCATACCTCGCTAAGTGGTGTATTTAATCAGGCGATGGTACAAAAAGTGGGTGCGGATGATTTTATCGCTAAGTTTCATCCTGACGAGCTGGCAACAGCGGTTCAGAAATGGCTGGGCAACGATTAGGCTTAAGGAATCTGCTGAGTGGTAAATCGTGAAATTGAAAATGGCGACTACAAGCAGTTTAGTGCTTTTCTGGAACGACAGTGCGGTATTGTATTAGGCGAGAATAAACAGTATCTGGTCAAAAGCCGCTTGGCGCCGTTAGCGCGCCAGCACAGCTTTGATTCTGTTACGACCCTGATCAATAAGGTTGTCAATGGCATGGACCGGCAATTACGTGCCCAGGTTGTGGATGCCATGACGACCAACGAAACCCTGTGGTTTCGGGATATTTATCCGTTTGACCTGTTGCGTAATGAACTGTTTGCCAAGTTTGCCGCCAATCGCAAGCAATTAAGAATTTGGAGTGCCGCCTGTTCGTCGGGGCAGGAGCCATATTCGATTGCCATGTCGTTGCTGGAGTTCCAAAAGACTAAGCCCGGTACATTTGGTGGTGGCGTTCAAATTATAGGGACGGATATTTCCGCTGACATGCTGGGTCGCTGTGAGGCGGCACGTTATGACTCGTTGGCACTTTCCAGAGGTTTGTCAGAGCAACGTCGAAATGAGTTTTTTCAGGCGCATGTCGATGGTACGTATGAAATCAAACCCAACGTCAAAAAACTGGTGTCGTTTCGCCCGTTTAACCTGCTGGATTCTTACGCCTCACTAGGGCGCTTTGATATTGTCTTTTGCCGTAATGTACTGATTTACTTCTCGGCTGAAGTCAAAATGAAGATCCTGCAACAAATTGCCGCCAGTTTGCAGCCAGGCGGCATATTATTCCTCGGCGCCTCAGAATCTATCTCAGGTGTCTCTGATCTCTTCTCTATGGTTCGTTGCAATCCGGGCCTGTATTACCTCAAAAAAGACTGATAATTCAGCACTCTTCCCCTGTGCCAGAATATTTTCCTTTTTCTGGCACACCCTTTGCTAATACTTCTGGTAACAGAGGAGAACCGAAGTATGGCAATAAGTCTGGACAAGTTGGTTGGATTACATCAACGGGCCGCAAGTGTGCGCACCGAGCGGATGGAAATCCTTGCCGGTAACCTGGCAAATGCAAATACCCCCGGCTACAAAGCGCGTGATATCGATTTTAAACAAGCGATGCGTCAGGCTGAAGGGGGGCGTGGCCAGCGTCTTACCCGTACCAACGAAAAGCACCTGGACGGCGGTATGCAATCGTCATCGGCAGTGCAGTTCCGTATTCCCGACCAACCTGATACGGGGGATGGCAACACGGTTGACGTACAGACTGAGCGTAATGCCTTTTTAGAAAATGGTATGCGTTATCAGGCCGGCATCGAGTTTCTCAGTGGAAAATTTAAAGGCATGAAAAAGGCTATCAGTGGAGGGCAAAGCTAATGAGTCTGTTTAATGTGATGGATATCGCCTCTACCGGAATGAGTGCCGAAAACATCCGCCTGAATACTACCGCCAGTAACGTCGCCAACGCCAATACGGTAAGTAGCAGCTATGACCAAACCTATCGCGCCCGTAAGCCGGTGTTTGCAGCAGAGCTGCAGCGTGCACTGGATGACAATCAGGGCCAGGGAGTAAAAGTACTGGGCATTGTTGAAAGCGACAAACCTCTGACGGTGGAGTACAACCCGAATCATCCAATGGCAGATGCGGATGGCTATATCTACAAGCCAAACGTCAATGTTGTTGAAGAAATGGCAGACATGATGTCTGCATCAAAAGCATACGAAACCAATGTGCAGGTTGCTGATACCACAAAGCGGATTTTCCGTCGCGTATTGCAGCTTGGATCTGGTCAGTAGTCACAGGGCTAGTTAAGAGGATACGACATGTCCACGGTAAGCAACGATACCAACCCCCTTGCCAGTCTGTATAAGACGGACGAGAAAACGGTCAAAACCGGCACTGAAACCAGTGAATTAACCCAGGAAGACTTTTTCTCGCTGTTGACAGAGCAGCTGGCCAATCAGGACCCTTCTAAGCCTGTTGATAACGATCAGATGGTGGCCCAGATGACCAGTTTCTCTATGGCTCAGGGGATCACTAACCTTAACGAAAACTTTGAAAGTTTTGCTGCGTCCATGACATCTAACCAGGCGCTTCAGGCATCAAGTCTGATTGGCCAAAGCGTTTTGGTACTGGGTGATACAGGACATATGAAGAGTGACGGTGCCGGAATGTCTGGCATGGTGATTTCGGATCAAAGTGTACAAAACATGAAAATTACCATCACCAATGGTGCTGGCGAAGTGGTGAAAACCATTGATGCAGGCACTCAGGCTGCGGGTAATGTGGAATTTGAATGGGACGGGACAGATGCAAACGGCAATCCAATGGCTGCCGGTGCCTATCATGTCTCGGCTCAGGGTAAAGTCAATGGTGACAACACCGCACTGACCACAGGCATCTATCGAAATGTCGACAGTGTCAGTCTGGCAAGCAGCAATCAGGGCATTGTTCTGAATCTTGACGGTGATGAAAGTATTTCATTGTCTGATGCTTTATCCATCGGCGGTTAACAGGAGAGAGTGAGTTATGTCTTTTAATATTGCATTAAGCGGCGTGTCAGCAGCCCAGAAAGATCTGGATACTACCGCGAACAACATTGCGAACGTGAATACCACAGGCTTTAAAGAGTCTCGTGCGGAGTTTGCCGATGTCTATGCCAGCTCTTTGCTTGCCAACGGTAAAACCAAAGTCGGTGATGGTGTGTTAACGGCTGAAGTGGCCCAACAGTTTTCTCAGGGTAGCCTGAAATACACCAATAACGCCCTGGATCTGGCGATTACGGGGAATGGCTTCTTTACCACAGTATCGGATATTACCTCACAGGATTACACCTATACTCGTGCTGGTGAATTTAAGCTGGATGAAGATAACTATGTGGTGAACTCGACCGGTAACAACCTGCTGGGCTTCCCGGTTAATGATGACGGTTCTTCAGCGTCTGTATCCTTGAGTACCGCAGAACCAGTGCGTATCCCGGATTCTTCCGGTTCGCCGCAGGCGACCAGCGAAGTGGATATCGGTATGAACCTGCCGGCGGGTGAGAGCGCGTTAGATCCAGACGATTTTGATCCGGAAGATTCGTCAACCTATAACGCGGCGACGTCGGTAACTGTATACGACTCGTTGGGTGAAAGTCACATTCAGACCTTCTATTTCATCAAAGATAGCGGTGCGACCAACGAGTGGGTGGTAGCGACGGCAGTTGATGGTCAGATGGTGGATATTGCTGATAGTTCTGGCGCTGACGTGGACCCTACAACGGCAGGTATCGATTCAGTTGGTGTAAATACCGGTAATCATTATGCGGCAGGACGACTGGTATTTGACAGTACTGGTGACTTTACATCGGTATTGGCATCAGATGGCGCAGCCATGAGTGATGATAAGCTGATCACTGAGCAACTCGGCGTTGGTATTCTATCTAACGGTTCAGATAGTACACAGCAGTTAAGTATCGATTTTAACCTGGATACAGATGATGAGCCGACTCAGTATGCGTCTGCATTTGAAGTCAATAATCTTGAGCAAAATGGTTTAGCTGTAGGTCAGTTAAGCGGTATTGAGATTGACGATACAGGTTTGGTGACTGCCACCTATTCAAACGGTACCACTGAACCTATTATCCGTATTGCACTGGTGAAATTCGCCAATGAACAAGGCTTAACTCAGGTGGGGAATACGTCCTGGAAAGAAAGCGTTGATTCAGGCGAAGCCCTGGCGGGTGAAGCCGGAGCAGGTGAGTTTGGTAAAATCAACTCCTCTACTCTTGAACAGTCTAACGTGAATCTGACCTCAGAGTTGATTGATATGATCATCGCGCAGCGAAACTTCCAGGCCAACTCAAAAGCCCTGGAAGTGAATAACCAGCTGAACCAGACCATTCTGAACATCGGTTAATCCAAGCAAGTTAACTAAAATTTAGGTGGTGGGGCCTTGAGCCTTGCCACCTTGTTTAGTTTAGCGGCAAGCGTTTTCCTCTTTGATTGCCGTTTCTCTGACGCTGTTGTGTGATTTTTGTTCTGGCGCAGAGTCCATTCTTAAATTCTTCTCTAAGTTTATGATTCTAAAAGCTATTAGCTTATCAATAAGACTGATTTTATTTCTGGCATTTAAATTGCAAAAACCTATCTAACGTCAGCGAATTGTCAGGATGTGGTTATGGACAAAATGCTTTATATCGCCGCCAGCGGTGCCAAACAGGACCTGTTAGCCACAGGTGTGCACGCCAATAATCTGGCGAATGTCAAAACCACTGGGTTTCGAGCTCAGTTGGAGCAAGCCCGTGCCATGCCTGCATTTGGCGAAGGCTATCCAACCCGGGTGTTTTCTATGACGGAATCACCGTCAAATAATTACGAAGGCGGCGCCATGATCCAGACCGGTCGTAATTTAGATGTGGCTGTGCAGGGGGATGGTTGGTTATCCGTACAGGATGATCAAGGCAATGAAGCCTATACCCGCGCAGGCAGTCTGCAGATGGGCCCAGACGGAGAGTTACTGAATTCTGATGGCCGTCCGATTATAGGTGATGGTGGCCCTGTTTACCTGCCTATCCCAGTGTCGAATGTCAATATTGCCGCTGACGGTACCATTTCTATTCGCCCTCAGGGCGCGCCTGAAAACGTGTCTGAAGCAGTGGCGCAACTGAAGCTGGTGAAGCCTCAGCTAAGTGATCTTGAGCGTGGATTAGATGGCCTGTTCCGTTTGAAAAATGGTCAGGATGCACAGGAAGACCCGACAGTGAGGGTTTCAAGTGGGATGGTTGAGGGCAGTAACGTGAATCCGATCAGTGAAATGGTGGATTTGATGAGCCTGCAGCGTCACTACGAGATGCAAGTGAAGTTTATGAAGCAGGTGGATGACTTAAGTACCCGCGGCAACGAATTAATGCGCATCATTTAATGATGGCACTTAGACGAATTACTTTGACTGGAGGTGAATAATGCACCCAGCGTTATGGATCAGTAAAACCGGTTTAGATGCAGCACAAACCGACGTGGCCACCATTTCTAACAACCTGGCAAACGCCAGTACAGTTGGTTTCAAAAAGGGTAGGGCGATTTTCGAAGATTTGCTGTATCAGAACATTAACCAGCCTGGTGGTCGTTCTTCTGCCGATACCGAAATGCCGAATGGCCTGATGTTAGGGGCTGGTAGTAAAGTAGTCGCGACGCAAAAATCGCATACACAGGGTAACCTGCTGACCACTGATAATGCATTGGATATGGCGATTTCAGGCAAAGGTTTTTTCGAGATTTTGCAGCCTGACGGCACATTAGCTTACACCCGAAATGGTCAGTTTACCCTTAACGATCAGGGCCAGATTGTTACCTCTGGCGCGGGCTTCCTGTTACAGCCAACTATTGAGATTCCTGAGGATGCGCAACAAATTACGGTTTCTCAGGAAGGTGAAGTTTCCGTCACTCTGGATGGTGAAGCTGAACCCGCTGTGGTGGGGCAGTTAACTACGACCGATTTTATCAACCCCTCTGGCCTGCAGCCTATTGGACAAAACCTGTATCTGGAAACTGCTGTGAGCGGGGCGCCTAATCAGGGCACACCGGGCTTGCAAGGCTTTGGTTCAATTATTCAGGGCTCTCTGGAGACTTCTAACGTCAATGTTACCGAAGAGTTGGTAAACCTGATTGAATCTCAGCGTTTATATGAGATGAACTCGAAAGTGATTTCATCGGTAGACCAGATGCTTGGTCAGGTTATTCAGCAGTTATAGGTAATCTGAAAATGATGATGCGAACACTAATGGCACTGGTAATGGTAATGGGATTAGGCGCCTGCGCGACTATGCCTGATTATGCCAAAGCCAAACCTGATGATCCGGATTTTGCACCGGTGATCCCGGATATGCCACGCGAGGAAATTATCCCTAACGGCTCCCTGTTCCATGCCGATGTTGCCAACAGTTTATATTCTGACGTGAAAGCGCGTCGTGTAGGGGACATTATTTCGATCATCCTGAGTGAGAGCACTACCGCCAATAAATCGGCGACTACGACGACCAGTAAATCCTCTTCAGCTTCGGTGGATCCTATTACCGGACTGGGCGGCAACAACGTCAATATTGGCGGACAGTCGATTCAGTTGGGGGTTGGGTCAGCGAATGATTTCTCTGGTGCTGCATCTACTGATCAGAGCAACAACTTAAGTGGCGCCATTTCGGTGACAGTGATCCAGGTTCTGGCGAACCGTAACCTGGTGATCCGTGGTGAAAAATGGATGACCCTGAACAATGGTGACGAGTATGTGCGCCTGACCGGCATTATTCGCCCTGAGGACATCAGCCCGGATAACGAGATTGAGTCAACTAAAGTTGCTAATGCCCGTATTCAATACAGTGGCACAGGTACCTTTGCGGAAGTGCAGCAGCAAGGCTGGCTGACTAAGTTCTTTTCATCCGCGTGGTGGCCTTTCTAGGTCGGAGGAAATATGAAAACACTAATTCGTTGGTTTGTTGTGATGAGTTTGGTCTGCGCACCGCAAAGTTTTGCGATGCGTGTTAAGGATATGACCTCGATTGAAGGGGTACGTAGCAACCAACTGATTGGTTATGGTTTAGTGGTTGGTTTAGCCGGTACGGGTGAACAAAGCCCTTTTACTGAACAAAGTTTCAGAACCATGCTGAATAACTTCGGCATTAAAATGGACAGTGCCACCAAGCCTAAAATCAGCAATGTGGCAGCGGTGATGGTCAGTGCTGAATTACCTGCGTTTGTAAAACCCGGTCAGAGCATCCACGTTACCGTATCATCCATCGGCCAGGCGAAAAGTTTGCAGGGCGGTACCTTATTGCAAACCTTCCTGAAAGGTTTGGATGGAAATGTTTATGCGGTTGCTCAGGGCAGCGTACTGGTAAGCGGATTTGGTGCTCAGGGCGCCGATGGCTCAAAGATTATCTCCAACACTCCAACTGCTGGTCGCATTCCTAATGGTGCTTTAGTTGAACGGGCTGTGGCCAGTGGCCTGATGCAGCATGACTACATCACCCTGAATCTGAATAGCCCGGATTTTTCTACGGCAAAAGCACTGGCAGACACGATCAACCAGCGTTTGGGAGCCGATCCAAATAATGGTTATGTGATTGCCACGCCAATGGATGCAACCTCAGTGCGTGTGAGTGCACCCCGAGATCAAGGCCAGCGTGTTGGCTTCATTGCTACCATTGAAAACTTTACCTTTACACCGGCGGATGCACCGGCTCGGGTGGTGATCAATAGCCGTACTGGCACCATTGTCATAGGTCAGGAAGTGCGTCTGCTGCCCGCGGCTATTACCCACGGTGGTTTGACAGTTACCATTTCTGAAAATCAACAAGTGACCCAGCCCAATGCATTGGCGGATGGCAATACGGCCGTCACTAATCAGTCTGTGGTGGATGTGCGTATGGACGATGCGCGTATGTTCAAATTCAATCCGGGTGTGACTTTAGATGATCTGGTGCGCGCGGTGAATGAAATTGGCGCGGCCCCTGGTGATCTGATGGCGATTTTGGAAGCTCTGCGCGCCGCTGGTGCCTTGCAGGGCGAGCTGATCATTATCTAAGGCAGGCCAAAATGGATTCGTCACAGGTTAAAAGTCAGTTAGAACTCTCGCGCAACGTTAATGACATCCAAAGCATGGAGCATTTGCGTCGCGCCGCCAGAGAGGGCGACGACAAAGCCTTGCACGAAGCGGCCCAGCAGTTTGAAGCCGTATTTGTGCAAATGATGCTGAAAAGCATGCGTAAGGCGGAAGATGTTCTGGCAGACGAAAACAGCCCGTTTAACAGCGATCAGGTAAAGTTTTACCGCGACATGCATGATCAGCAAATGGCTAACGACTTATCTTCCAGTGGCAGCATTGGCTTGGCCGACATTATTGTGCAGCAGCTTAGCCATTCCAAAGAAGGCTATCTGCCATCATCAGCCGTACGCAGCGACGGTGATTTATCCTCACGTTATCAGCATGCTTTGTCAGGCGTTGACACAGCTCAGGCAGCTCAGGTGAAGGAGTCTCCTGCATTTAAGAAATCAGCCTTCGAAAGCCCCGAAGCCTTTGTACAGGAAATCATGCCGCATATTGAAAGTGTGGCCGCCAAAGCCGGATTGGACCCAAAAGCGTTACTGGCTCAGGCGGCAGTTGAGACGGGCTGGGGACAATTTATGATCCACGCAGGCAATGGCCAGAACAGCCATAATCTATTTGGTATTAAGGCTGATCAGCGTTGGCAGGGCGATAAAGCGGTGGTGAATTCACTGGAATATCAGGATGGTGTTGCGGCTCAGAAGAAGTCGCCTTTTCGTGCCTACGATTCGTTTGCCGATTCCGTTGAAGATTATGTGTCGTTTATTCAGCAAAATGGCCGCTATCAGGAGGCGCTGGATAAAGGCTCGGATGGTGCTGCATATGTGCAGTCGTTACAGGATGCTGGCTACGCCACCGATCCTAATTATGCCAATAAGATCAAGTCGGTAATGAACACAGACACAGTGTCTCATTATCTGCCTGAATAGCACCGGGTAAGGAGTCGACCATGATAAATCGTCCCACAGATTTGATGAATATTGGCATCAGTGGTTTAAATGCCAGTACCGCACTGCTTACTACCACAGGTAATAACATTTCTAACGTGAACTCTGAAGGTTATACGCGCCAGCGTACATCCTTTACCAGTTCCGAATATGGTGGCGTTGGTCAGGGCGAAACCGATCGAATCATCAATACCTTTGTGCAGAACCAGTTACGTCGCGATACCACCAGTTTTTCTGAGGCGGAAATCTATTACGACAATATTTCGGTGCTCGATAATATTCTGGCCAGTGAAGCCAACAGCTTAGCCACGGGCTTTTCAAACTTTTTTGAAGCTGTGAATGATGCCGCCAATGATCCGGCAAACTTGTCTACCCGCAATTTGGTGCTGGGCCAGGCGAAGGCGATGACCAGCCAGATTACGGTACTGTCGGATTACCTCGAGCGAGCTGAAGATGATACCAATGACAAGATGGAAGGCTTGATCAACGACGCCAACTATCTGGTGGAATCTATCTCAGATTTAAACAAGGCCATCAAAATTGCCGGAACAGGCACTGAAAGCTCGGTCAGCGACCTGAAGGACCACCGGGATCAGGCGATCCTGGAATTATCTAAAATCATGTCAATTGAAACCCGAGACGGTGTGCAGGGCGAAGTGCTGGTCAACTTGTCCAGTGGTGAATCGCTGGTACTGGAAGATGGCAGTTTCAATATGTTCCAATTAAACGGTGATCCCGATCCAGACTTTAAAAAGATTGAACTGGTAAGTGGTACCGGACCCACCGTAAATGCCACTGTGATGTCGATTGATGAAGACGCATTGGGTGGGCAGCTTGGTGGTCTGACAGATTACCGTAATGACGTTTTAGCACCTACTCAGCGCGAACTGGGTAAAATCGCGATGGCCTTTGCGGAATCTATCAATACGGTTAACCGCCTGGGCATGGATTTTGATGGCCAGTTAGGCAGCAATATATTCACGCTACCTGAAGTGCAGGCGCTGAATTATGACGATAACTCAGATCCCGCCTTGGTTGTAAATGGCCGGGTAGAAGAGGGACGCGCGGCTGAACTTACCAGTGCAGACTATCAAATTGAAATTGATGCAGTGACGGCTGGTACTCCCGACACGGTTGATTTTACCGTGACCCTGCTAAATCCGGATGGCACCATCATTTACGATTCCGATGGCAATGCCATGACTCAGTCGTATACGGGCGTGGATGCCGCGTCAGATACTTTTACCTCGATTCTCGGGGGAATTGAGCTGGAATTTCCAGACGGTGCTAATTATGCCGTCGGAGATAAATTCCTTCTGCAACCGACAAAAAACACCGGTGATGACATCACACTGGCAACTAATCGGGCTGAAGATTTGGCGCTGGCTTCCCCGATCATTGCACAGGTTGATACCGACAATCTTGGGGATGCGGTGGTGTCTGCAACCACTGTGACCAATACGGTGGTCGATACGACGTTTGCCGACAGTGAAGCATCAGCATTTGACGGTGCTGGTGCATTACAAGTTGCACCAAATGGCCCTGGCGGGGTGTATGGCGCGCCGTCACAAATTGTATTCACGTCGGGTACTGATTATGAAGTACAGGATGACGCGGGCAATGTGATCGCGACGGTAACGGGCGCAACGGACTTTGAAAATGTGTTAGCGCAAGCCAAAAGTTCAGGTACCTGGCCAGCAGCCTTCAGTGCCCTGGATGATTATCCCGGCTATGACATCAGCCTTGAAGGCAGCCCTAAGGCCGGTGATATCTTTACCATTGCTTTTAACACCGACGGCTTTAGCGATAACAGCAACGCCCTGAATATGGCAAATTTGCAGGATGAGGGCACTGTGCTGCTGAATAATACTGGCGGTGATGAAACCTTGTCTTTTCATGAAGCTTATTCATTTATCGTTGGTGATATTGGCGAACAGACGGCATCTGCCGATGTAACTAAACAGGCGACGGAAGCCATGTATAATCAGTCTAAAGACGCATTTGATTCGGTTTCCGGGGTTAACCTGGATGAAGAAGCGGCCAATTTGGTTCGTTATCAGCAGTCTTATGCCGCGGCGGCCAAGATTTTCAGTGCCGCCCAAGATATGTTTAATACCATTTTGCAAATTGGATAAGGTTTAACAGGGGTCGATAAGTATGCGTATCTCAACCAGTCAGCTTTATGATCGCGGCCTGAATTCAATTATGACCGGCCAGTCCGGCATGTCTGATTTACAACAGCAATTATCCAACGGTAAAAAACTACAGACAGCCGAAGATGATCCCGTAGGGGCGACCCAGGTGATTCGTTTAACCGAAGAACTGGATCAGATTACCCAGTACAACCGTAACAATACGATGCTGCAGTCGAGGCTGGAAGAGCAGGAAGCGGTTCTGACCAGTATGACATCCGCGCTAACGCGGGCTAGAACGCTGATGATTCAGTCGGGTAATGGTATTTATGCGGTAGAAGATCGCCAGGCACTGGCATCGGAAATTGGCCTGATTCGTGATCAGGCGTTTGATCTAATGAACGCCAGAAATGCATCGGGTGAATATATCTTTGCTGGCTATCAGACAGAATCTGCCGCATTTGATTACAATGCCAGCGCAACGGGGAACAAATACACGTTTGTTGGTGATCAGGGGACCAATAATACCGCTATTTCACCGACAGTTACGTTGCAATCGTCCAGCTCCGGACAAACCGTATTTGAAAATGTGTTTGCAGCCAGAGAAGCGTCAATTTCTTCTACGGTAGGGGCGACTTCTGCCAGCGTATCAATTACCCAGGACGCGGCATTCGAGCGTTTCCATTCAGATAATTATGATGCGGTAACTACAGCGAATAACGAGTATCAGTGGACGATTTTGGCGGGAAATCAGATTCAGCTCACTAACGTCGGCACCGGTGCCACGGTAGATACGGTCAGCTTTAGCTCGGGTTCAGCGTTTACCTACAAAGGTATGGAGTTCACCATTGAGGGTGCCGCAGGCGATACCGTGAATTTTACTTTGGATCCGCCGGAGAAGAAAAACGTCGCCGAGACACTTAATGATTTCTACCTTGCACTGACGAACACTGATTTAGTCGGTGTAGATTTTGGTGAATCGTTAGATAAAGCGTTGATTGGGATAGATAATGGCATGCGGGCGGTGGAAACAGAAATGGCGTCTATCGGTGGTCGTGGCAATGTTGCTCAGTCGGTGTATGAAGGTAACCTGGATATGGAAATTGTGCATAAAACGGCGCGCTCCAATATCGAAGATGTGGATTACGCAGAGGCGGTATCTGAGCTATCTAAACAGGAAACCGCGTTACAGGCAGCACAAACGACATTTGGTATGGTTACCAAAATGTCGTTGTTTGACTATATTTAACACCAACTTCTAGGCAGACGAACTCTCGCCAGAAAAATACTGCTCTTGTTACCCTTGTGACAAGAGTAGTAACTCACCCATAACACCTTGTCTTGTAGCACTAACCCAGGGTAACTGCAGTCGCCGGCCGATGGCAGTATTAGCGGTTTGCTCAAGCTATTGTCTCGAAGATCTAAACCATACAGGGCCATTTTGGGCTCATCATTTACCCAAATTCGTCCCGCCAGCACGACCTGGTCTGAAGACACTTGCAACATGGCGGGTCCCCCCAGATAGATATCAAGATCGTGCCACTGCCAAGATGAATAGGGGGCCATGGATTTACCCAGTTGAGCGGTGCAGCTATCTGCATCCCGTCGCACGATAGCAATGGCTTCGCCGCTGGCGTTAAACAGTAAATCGCTTTCGTTTGGGTAACCTAACTCGTGCTTTTCAAGACTTAGTGCGCCTTCACACCTTCGTTCCATTCCCTGACGAGGATCGCCGGTATACAGATCAATTCGCTGTGCATTGCGATTGTAAGCAAACCCGTAGGCGAGTTGCTCATGCCAGGTAAGTCGCCATAACCACCAACCTTTTTCGTTAAACGCGCTAGGTTCACTCCAGCTTAGTCCATCGTCAGACAACCAAAATTGTGGCTGGGTATAGCGGCTCGAATTTTCCTGCTGAGCAAATCTGGCATATGCCAGCAGCATTAATTTGCCATCAGGTGTCACCGAAAGTTTGGGATCGCGCAGATCCGCATTAGGGATCGTTAACGCAATATTCTGGCTGACACGCCCTTTTTTATTAATGAGCAATATGCGGATTTTGCCATCGCCACTGACGTGATCCTGGGCTTCACGAAAACAGCAAAACAGACGTTGTTGATATTCGCAAAAATCCGTAAAAGCATTATGAGAGGCCTTTCGCCATAAGCGTCTGGCTCGAATTAGCTGCATGAGAAAAAAGATCCCTGAACCACATTAAACAGATGATCTTGCAATTGATTTTTATCAGATCAAAACAAGGACTCAAGGCCAATTTTGCGTGGCTGAAAGAAAAAAAACAAATTTTTACTAAAGAGAGTTTTTTCCTTGTCGATAACCTATTCGAGAGAGCCAGTAACAGTAACTTATAAACCTAAGTCACTGTTCTATTAGTGTTATTTAACCACCGATGAGCATTCGGTTGCCAGCTACGTCTGGACTGAGAGTGTAGGAGAGATCTAATGGGTTTGTATGTAAACACCAACGTGTCGTCTTTGAACGCACAACGTCAATTAGCCAATTCATCTGTGTCTTTAGGCACGTCTTTCGAGCGTTTGTCTTCAGGCTTCAGAATTAACCGTGCGGCGGATGATGCTGCTGGTCTTCAAATTACTGACCGTATGACGTCTCAGATCCAGGGTCTGAATCAGGCGGTTTCTAACGCAAACGATGCTATTTCATTAACGCAAACTGCTGAAGGTGCGTTAGGCGAAGTAACTACGTCTTTGCAACGTATTCGTCAGTTGGCGGTTCAGTCTCAGAACGGTATCAATACCTCTGCTGACCGTTTGGCCCTGCAAAAAGAAGTATCTGCACTGAAAACTGAAATTTCACGTGTTGCTTCTACTACTCAGTTTGCCGGCGTTGACCTGCTGACTGGTAACTACTCTGCAGCATTCCTGGTAGGTGCTAACGGTGGACAGACAATCTCTGTAAACTTGTCTCGTAGCGGTGGTTTCGGTGCATCAGGTTTGTCTATCGGCGACCTGTCTGTTGCAACTGCGGCTGACGCATCTGCTGCACTGACATCACTGGACGCTGCGATTTCAACAATCGGTGCAACCCGTGCTGACCTCGGTGCCCTGCAAAACCGTTTCCAGTCAACAATTCGTAACCTGAGCAATATCTCAGAAAACGTATCAGCAGCTCGCTCTCGTATCAAAGATACAGATTTCGCCACTGAGACTGCAGAATTGACTCGTAACCAGATTATCCAACAAGCAAGTACTACTGTATTGTCTCAGGCGAACCAACGTCCTCAGGCAGCCTTGTCTCTGCTGGGTTAATAACTCCTTTACTGTTTGGAAGTTTCTAGCCAGGAGGTAGTGTTCCGCTAATAAGCCCCAAACAGCTGAGAGTTACGCTCACTCTCTCCTAACGTAAGAGCGCTGGGCCGGAGAAAATTCTCCGGCCATTTTTACCCATGCAAGCCTTTGAAAAATATGGATTATTTTTTTATTTAGAAATTTTTCTAAAGGATTTCTCCTGCCCGAACGATAACTAAGTTGTCAGGTTGATCAAATAATAATCAAAGCAAGTTCAGCCAGACGAATGCCCGAACAAAAATAAAAGCAAGGGGCATACACACCCGAATAAAAATAACAGCAAGGGGTGTGATCGCAACGCAACAAATAACAAAAATAAGCGTGCGGTAACTTATAAAAATCGTTAGGAGAAACTTATGTCTTTATATGTCAGCACAAACGTGTCGTCATTGAACGCGCGTCGTCAATTGTTTAATTCAAATATCAGCCTAAACACGGCTTTTGAACGTCTTTCTTCAGGTTTTCGGATTAACGGTGCAAAAGATGATGCCGCGGGTCTGCAAATCTCCAACCGCATGACTACCCAAATTAACGGGTTAGACATGGCGGTACGTAATGCCAACGATGGTATTTCACTGTCGCAAACGGCAGAAGGTGCCATGGCTGAAATGACCACCGCTTTACAACGTATTCGCGTGCTGGCCGTGCAGTCTCAAAATGGTATCAATAGCTCATCTGATCGCCTGGCATTACAAAAAGAAGTGTCGGCATTGAAGTTTGAGATTAGTCGTATCGCTACAACGACGCAGTTCGGTGGCGTTAATATTCTGGATGGATTCTATTCCGCCAAATTTCTTGTCGGTGCCAATGCGGGTCAGTTTATCAGTGTCAACATTTCCCGAACCGGTGGTTTTGGCGCGTCAGGCTTGTTCAATGGGGTAAATGTGTCGGTTGCAACGGCGGATGATGCGTCACGCGCTATGTCGATTGTCTCTGAAGCTATCTCTATCATTGATGCTAAACGTGCTGACTTAGGTGCTATTCAAAACCGTTTTCAGTCGACCATTCGTAACCTTAGTAACATCTCTGAGAACGTGTCAGCGGCAAGATCTCGCATTAAAGATACAGATTTTGCCTCCGAGACGGCAGAACTGACCCGTTGGCAAATTCTGCAGCAAGCCAGTGTGACAGTACTTGGACAGGCAAACCAGCGTCCACAAGCTGCATTACAGTTGTTGCAATAGAAAAGTCATCAGAAGTTGGAAAGTAAGGAAAGTGCCGACGACCTGGATTAACGCCAGGAGGTAGTGAGAGGTTTGAGGTATTAGGCCATCAATCCTGTCGCCGGCAAGAGCTTGCGCTCATTGACATCTTAGCTGCCCTGGGTGAGGTAAACCTGGACAACGCAACCCGTCGAATAATCGGCAGGTAAATTAATATAAGCACACTGCGTGCCAATAAGTAGTTAAGCCGCGGAAAAGAATAACAATAACGGTGCATAACCCTTGTTAGGAGCGAGCTATGTCACTATATGTTAGTACTAATGTGTCGTCTTTAAATGCCAGACGACAACTGTTTAACTCAAATGTTAGTTTAAATACCGCCTTTGAACGACTGTCGTCGGGCTTCCGTATCAACGGCGCCAAAGATGATGCTGCTGGACTGCAAATTTCCAACCGGATGACCACTCAGGTCAACGGCCTGGACATGGCGGTGCGCAATGCCAACGATGGTATTTCGCTGTCGCAAACGGCAGAGGGCGCGATGGCAGAAATTACCACGGCGCTGCAGCGAATAAGAGTGTTAGCGGTACAATCGCAAAACGGGATTAATACCTCGGCAGACCGATTAGCGCTGCAAAAAGAAGTGTCTGCACTCAAATTTGAAATTAGCCGGGTTGCTTCGACTACCCAGTTTGGTGGGGTGAACATCCTTGATGGTGTGTATTCGGCTAAGTTTTTGGTAGGGGCCAATGCCGGTCAGCATATCAGTGTGAATATTTCACGTGATGGTGGTTATGGCGCATCTGGGATCTTTAATGGCGAGTATGTGTCTGTCGCGACGGCGGATGATGCTTCCAGGGCAATGACACTGGTGTCTGAGGCGATTTCAATTATCGATGCAAAACGAGCGGATCTCGGTGCGATTCAAAACCGTTTTCAATCGACCATTCGAAATTTGAGTAATATTTCTGAGAATGTATCAGCGGCAAGATCTCGTATCAAAGACACAGATTTTGCCTCCGAGACGGCAGAATTGACCCGTTGGCAGATTTTGCAGCAGGCCAGTGTGACAGTACTTGGCCAGGCGAATCAAAGGCCGCAAGCCGCATTGCAGTTGTTGCAGTAATTAATTGAGTGAGGTTGGTGTTAGCTCACCCAGCGGTGAGTAAGGAATCGGAGCCAGAGTATGTTCCCTGACTCCGAGGAATAAAACGCCGACTAACAGGACCGAGAGTGTAGAAGAGTGGTTGAGAGGCCAGTTTTTCTTTCCCAATACCTGCCAGCCGGGCAAAGCTGAATTGCTCCTTCTCCTAACGTGAGCAATGTGGTCGGGCCAAGTCGCCCGACCTTTTTTATATCCTGCCCGATCAATATAATGTGTTTAAATATTGATCTCATTTTGTTTGTTTTATAAGCATTTGCTGTGCCAATAATTGGCGTCAATACTTTGGCGTTGACCGAATAATAGACTAATTCTTTTCATTAATTCCGCAATTATTTTTCATACCCCTCAGATTTATTTTCCATTACTTACCTAATTTAAATAAATAATCCTTATTTATCATGTGTTTATGTGAATAAAAAAATTTTGAAAAAAAACTAAAGTCTCTAAAGGGGAGGCCGATAACCCTAGTTGAGGATAAAAGTATTTTAAATTCTGAGATCGGGTAGAGGTGCCAGATCTCTGAATATAGTGAGGCAACTTTGGCGGAGTAGTCCAATAAAGTTGAAATTGAGGCGAACTGATTCATCGATGTTCGATGACGGTTCTCAGGAGGTATTTAAATATGGGTCTTTACGTAAATACTAACGTGTCGTCTCTGACTGCTCAGCGTCAGCTGCAAAATTCAGGGAACGCACTGAGCACATCTTACGAGAGGTTGTCATCGGGTTTTCGTATCAACCGTGCAGCGGATGATGCGGCAGGCCTGCAGATCACCGACCGTATGACTACGCAAATTCAAGGCTTGAATCAGGCTGTTTCAAACGCCAATGATGCCATTTCTCTGACACAAACGGCTGAAGGTGCGCTGGCCGAGGTAACTACCTCGTTACAACGTATTCGTCAGTTGGCTGTACAGTCACAAAACGGTATCAACACGTCTGCTGACCGTGCGGCGCTGCAAAAAGAAGTTTCTGCCCTGAAAACGGAAATTTCTCGTGTTTCACAAACCACTCAGTTCGCTGGTGTTGATCTGCTGTCAGGTGATTACTCAGCTGCGTTCTTGGTTGGTGCCAACGGTGGACAAACGATTTCTGTAAACCTGTCTCGTTCAGGTGGTTACGGTGCGTCTGGTTTGAGCATTGGTGATTTGACCGTAGCAACGGCTTCAGATGCATCAGCAGCATTAACCTCAATCGATAATGCCATATCGACCATAGGTGCGGTGCGTGCGGACCTCGGTGCGTTGCAAAACCGTTTCAGTTCAACCATTCGTAACCTGAGTAACATTTCTGAAAACGTATCTGCTGCACGTTCACGTATCCGTGATACTGACTTTGCAACAGAAACTGCAGAACTGACTCGTAACCAGATCGTTCAGCAGGCGTCTTTGTCTGTATTAAGCCAGGCAAACCAGCGTCCGCAGTCTGCATTAACATTATTAGGTTAATGATAAGCAGATTCGATCGTTTGGGTAATGCGTTGGCTACTATAATTGGGTAGTAGCCACCATTTGCGTGAGAGGTGATGTATGGAACTCGATCTAGTACAAGCTGGCCAGAATTTTGCTTCGCTTAATTCAGCTGCAACGGACGTTAAACGCAACCCAGTTGGCGCAAAATCGGAGCAGGAAGACGGTTCAATTCGCATCGTGTCAGAGTCAGAGAAAACTGCTAAAGCTAATTTTTCTGGCGCCGATATAGATGAAGCGTCGGCTAAAGCATCGTTAAACTCAGCGGTAGAAGAAATCAGTGACTTTGTTAATAGTAATGGCAGAGCCCTGAATTTCTCCATCGATGAGAACACTAAGCAACCTGTAGTGAAAGTGACGGACGCGGCATCTGGTGAAGTCATTCGTCAGATCCCTTCAGAAGAGGTACTGAAGTTGTCCGAGCGTATTCAATCATTGCAGGATGATGTGGGTGCAGCTGTAGGGGTGTTGTTTAGCAGGCAAGTTTAGGTTTGGAGGTTTGTCATGAGTATTCAGTCTCTTGGTGTCGGTTCAGGTTTAGAATTAGAAGACCTGGTTACTCAGCTTATTGCTGCAGAACGCGGTACTAAAGAAGATCGGCTAAATGAAAAAGAGGAGACCGTTGATGCGGAGATCTCTGCTATTGGCCAGTTAAAGTCGAAAATGACAGACTTCCTTGATTCTGTTTATGAACTCAAGAGCGAATATAATCTAGCTGGCCGAGAGCCAACCATTAAGAATCCTTCCGAAGACGTAGAGCCTTTTACCGCTGAAGCGTCGAATAGCGCCCTTGAAGGTGATTATGCTATTGCGGTAGAGCAACTTGCCAGCGGCAGCCGGTTTGAAACAGCAGATGCGGTAGATGGCGGTTACAGTTCTTCCTCAGATTCAGTGTTGTCTTCGGGCAGTGGTTCACTGACCTTCAAAATCGATTCTACTGGCGATACTTTTTCGATTAGCGTCACCGCGGGAATGACGGTTCAGCAATTACGCAATGCCATTAATTCCTCTGATGATAATTTTGGTGTAACTGCCAGCATTATTACAACAGGTACGGACGACGGCGGCGTTAAACTGGTTTTTACCTCAGAAACCACGGGTGAAGGTAATGACCTAGTCATTGTTAACGATAACGACCTGGCTGATTTACAGGCTGTATCTACTACTGATTCTACGGAAACACTTTCTTACCTGACGGCAGTCGAATCGGCACAAAATGCCATCGCTACCATAGATGGTATTGAAGTTCAGAGCAGCTCAAATGAGTTTGAAAATACGATTGAAAACGTATCTTTTGAAGTCTCTGATGTTTCCGAAACCGACTCTTCTGGTAATTATCTCACCAGTAAACTGACCATTGGTTTTGATAAGGAAGGTTTGCGCGAGAAACTCGACGACTTCATCGAGACCTTTAACTCGTTAAATAGCACCATCACAACCTTGACCCGCTATGGTCAATCTGAGTTGGAAGACGACGGTGAGTTAGCGGGGGACTTTATGGTCCGGGCAATTCAGTCTGGTATGGCAAATATCGTAACATCGAATGTCAGTGGTACCACATTAGGTGGCTTGTTCCAGTTAGGTATCGACTTTAACGATGATGGTGAGCTGGAAATCAGTGATTACGATGAATACGGATTCGGTAGTGGTGAAGATCGTCTTAGTGATGCTATGGACGATTACTATGATGATATTGCCACCATACTGACGGATTCTGATGAGGGTATTGCGGCTCGCCTCTACGATTACGTAAAAGAATATACCACCTACAACGGACTATTAAAGTTACGTGAAGACGCGCTAAAAGATCAAAAGGACCAAATTTCGGATGAGCGAGAGCGCTTCGAACTGCACATGACGTCATTTGAAGAAACCTTGCGCAAGAAATATGTGAACTTGGACCAAACCGTTGCCAGCCTGAACAGCGCAAGTAATGCGATGTTAGCGGCACTGGGTTAATAAAAACGCATTTACACAGACAACATTAGGTAAGTAGTTATGGCACTTAAAGGTATCAACGCATATAAAAAGGGTAACATTAAGCATGATATTGCCCAGGCTGATCCACATCAGTTGACATTAATGTTGATGCAAGGCGCATTGGATCGTATGGCCTTTGCTAAAGGATGTATGGAACGTCGTGATTTTGAAGGCAAGTCTCAGAATCTGTCTAAGGCCAATGCAATTTTGATGAACCTGCGCGATACCATTGATTTATCAGTTAATAGCGAAGTGGGCGATAACCTTTACGCCTTATACGATTACATGATTCAGCGATTAATTGACGCCAATGTTCAGAACAACTTGAACATTATGGATGAAGTTATTAGCCTTATGTTACCTATTAAAACTGCATGGTCTCAGATTCCTGAAGCCGCGAAACAGGAAGCGTACGAGCAGATGCAGAAGAAACGTCAAGAAGTGGTGTGAGTAAATCATCTTTTTCCCACGCGTTGTCCCCCCCAGAGCTCATTGAATTAAACGAGCAAATCTCAAAACTGATTGATCATTCTGACACGCTTGATGATGCCGCGTTGCTTGCTTTAGTTGAGCAACGCGAAGCCTGGCTAAAAGTATATGTAGATGGCCTGGAACATGAGCAGAAACAAGCATTTATTCAGGCTGAACTGGAAACAACTAATCAAATTAAAGATCAGGTGCAAAAATTGCTTACAGATACCTTTAATGAGCTATCAAAGCTGATTAAAGGTAAAAAGGCGATTAAAAAGTATACCTAGTCTATTGTTTTACTTAGGGTTTGCTTGCATCCGTGCTTGAATTAAGGATGATATGGCGGATTGCTAGGCGAGTGTCAGCGTCAGCCAATTGACAGCAAACAGGTGTTCGCTGCTTGAAGAGATCAATATATGTTAAACGATAAAACAATCCTGATTACTGGCGGTACCGGATCTTTTGGTAAACGTTTCATTTCCAGAGTCCTGAAAGAATATTCACCAAAGCGTCTGATCGTCTACTCGCGAGATGAGCTCAAACAATTCGAAATGCAGCAACATTTCGATGCGCCCTGCATGCGTTATTTCCTTGGTGATGTGCGCGATAAAGAGCGTTTGGCTCAGGCCATGCGTGATGTGGATTACGTCATCCACGCTGCTGCTCTTAAGCAAGTCCCCGCAGCAGAGTACAACCCGAATGAATGTATAAAAACAAACATTATGGGCGCGCAAAATGTCATTGATGCAGCCATAGAAACTAATGTAAAGCGGGTAATAGCGCTCTCTACCGACAAGGCGGCGAACCCGGTGAATTTATATGGTGCTACCAAACTTGCATCGGATAAATTGTTTGTCGCCGCCAATAATATTGCGGGTGCCAAAGGCCCTCGTTTTGCCGTTGTTCGTTATGGCAATGTGGTGGGCTCACGTGGTTCGGTTGTACCATTTTTCCGCGACCTGTTGGCTCAGGGCAAGCAAACACTGCCTGTGACTCATGAAGAAATGACCCGCTTTTGGATCACTTTAGATGAAGGTGTGGAGTTTGTGATTAAGAACTTCCAGCGCATGCAGGGTGGTGAAATTTTCGTACCTAAGATTCCGTCTATTCGTATTTTGGATTTAGTCGAAGCCATGAGCGGACATCGAGAATATGAAATTGTCGGTATTCGCCCTGGCGAAAAGCTGCATGAAGTCATGGTGCCAGAAGAAATGGCTCACCATTCACTCGAGTTTGACGATCATTATGTGATCACGCCTGCCATCAAGTTCTTCGACAGTACCATCGATTATAGCCTTAATAAGCTCGGCGAAGCCGGCAAAACCGTGGCGGATAAATTTGAGTACCATTCAGGTACCAATCCCCATTTTTTGACGGTTGATGAATTGCGTGAGCTGGATAAAGCAACGGTATGATCCCTTACGGCAAGCACCATCTTGAAGCGGACGATATTGCTGCTGTGGTGGATGTACTGGAAAACCAATTCCTGACTCAGGGACAGCAGGTACCGCTATTTGAACAGGCACTAGTAGACTACACCGGTGCCAGTCATTGTGTGGCCGTAAATTCAGGCACATCAGCGTTGCATATTGCCTGTCTGGCAGCTGAACTGGGAACAGATGACTGGCTCTGGACATCTCCCATATCCTTTGTTGCCTCCGCTAACTGTGGCTTGTACTGCGGGGCGCATATTGATTTTGTTGATATCGACCCTGTGACGCGTAATATCTGCCCAAATGCGTTGGCGGATAAGCTCGCTACCGCGAAGCAACAAGATAAGCTACCCAAGATCCTGGTGGTTGTTCACTTCGCAGGTTTGAGTTGTGAGATGCAGCGTATTAAGCAGTTAGCGGATCAATATGGTGTTTGGCTCATTGAAGATGCGGCCCATGGTTTAGGTGGGCATTATCAGGGGGCAGCTATTGGTAGCTGTGCCTATTCACATATGACCTGTCTGAGTTTCCATCCGGTCAAATCTATCACCACAGCAGAAGGCGGAGCAGTCACCACAAATGATGCGTATTTGGCTAAACAACTGGCCTTGTATGCTAAACACGGTGTTACGCGTGATTCGGAGTTAATGGTCGGTGAAAGTGAAGGTCCTTGGTATTACCAGCAGGTGGCCTTGGGTTATAACTATCGCTTAAGTGATTTGCAGGCCGCACTGGGGATCAGTCAGCTGAAAAAGCTTAGTCGCTTTATTCAAAAAAGAACGGAATTAGCCGAGGTTTATACTCAGGCCTTTGCCAACACCGCGCTAAAATTGCCGGTGGTGACAGATGGCAATGCGAGTGCCTGGCATATTTACATGATTGAAGTGCCACACAGTCGCAGGGAAATATTTGCTCGTTTGCAAGAAAAAGGCATAGGTGTGAATGTGCATTATATTCCTATTCATTTACAGCCTTATTATCGCCAACTGGGTTTTGAACCCGGGAATTTCCCCCATGCAGAGCAATTTTACGCTGGCGCTATTACCTTACCGCTCTATCCGGATTTAACGGCCGAGCAGCAGGCATATGTGATTGACTGCGTGAAAGAGGCAATTGCGTGACTGGTATGAAACTCGCCGTGATCCCCGCCCGAGGTGGCAGTAAACGCATCCCCAAAAAGAACATTCGTGAGTTTTGTGGCAAGCCTCTCATCGCGTATTCCATCGAAGCGGCGAAAAAGGCCGAGGTGTTCGATAAGATTATTGTGTCTACCGATAGCGAAGAGATTGCAGAAGTAGCACTCACGTTCGGCGCTGAGGTACCTTTTCTTCGCCCCGACACGTTGGCGGATGATATGACCGGGACAACCCCTGTCACCCGCCATGCCATCGAGCATTATGCTGCCGAAGGTGAGATGCCGGAATTTACCTGCTGTATTTACGCTACTGCGCCGTTTTTACAGGCTGAATCTTTACAGCAAGGCCTGTTGCAATTGCAGCAACTGCCGCATAAAGCCTTTGCGTTTTCAGTTACATCTTTTGCCTTCCCCATTCAACGTTCGCTCAAAATGACGGATGCGGGGGTAGCGCCAATGTTTCCTGCCGACATAGGTAAACGTTCGCAAGATTTAGAAGAAGCCTATCATGATGCCGGTCAGTTTTATTGGGGCCGCTCGGCCGATTATTTGGCTGGCAAAAAAATGTTTTCTGCCGATAGCCTAGCTATCGTATTGCCGCGTCATCTGGTTCAGGATATTGATACCCTGGAAGACTGGCAGCGGGCCGAATTAATGTATAAAGCCTATATTCAGGGGTAAATTTTGTCTGAAGCGAAACCCGAAAAAATCCTGTTGATCCGTATGTTGGGCTTAGGTGATGTGACCTGTATTGGTGTGTCTGCGTTACGCCATTTTCAGCAAAAATTTCCCGATGCAGAGATTCATTTTCTGACGTATGCGGCAGGCAGTGAGGTGATCAAACTCGCTGCTCCGAATGTGAAGCAAATTGTACTTGAGAAAGGTCAGTGGCCGGAAAATATTCTGGCGGCGATGGAAGCCTTTCTGGGGTTGGCTGAAACCATTATTGGAGAGGCTTACACCCAGATTGTGAACCTGGACACTTGGTTTATGCCTTGTTTCCTCGCACGTTTTTTAAAAGACGCGGGTGAGCCTGTTCAGGGTAATTTTATCAGTAAAAGTGTGCAGCAATTGATCGACGAGTTTCAGGCGCAGACTCTTAAACCCGAGTACGTCAACAACCCTGACACCTACATGCACAGTAGTTGGTTTGGCATGAGCCGCTGGCATATGCCCTGGTGGGAAGCGGGTGTGACACCAGAAGGTGGTTACCCTGAATTCTATTTACGTCATTGCTGCGGTTTTGGTGCCATAGAGATGGATATGACCATTGATGTCAATGTTGACCATCAACTGAAAAAGCAGGGTAAAAAGCAGAAAATCATCGCCCTTGCTTGTGATGCCCGCACCGCTGAACGTGGTTATCCCTATGGTGAAGAGCTGAAACGTCTGCTTGAAGAAAAAGGCTTTTATGTCTGGACGGGCTTTGATGGCAGTATTTCAATGCGCGATACGTTAGCTAAGCTGAAAGCCAGCCATTTACTCGTGACCGTGCCGTCTGCACCACAGTGGCTGGCGACGTCTGTGGGGTGTCCTTCTCTTGTCATCAGTGGTCAGGTAGATCCTCGCACATTAATGCCTGAATACGCCACGGATATGAGTGAAGAGCCTGTACCTGCTGCAGATTTAGTTGAAAGTATTGAATCTATTTTTGAGGCTGAGCCCTGTGTTCATTAGTTCGCCTAAAGATAAATCTGGCGCTATTCGTATTGGTCAGCGAGATGTCGGTTTTGGTCATAAGCCCTTTATTATTGCTGAATTAAGCGGTAACCATAGTCAGAATTATGCTCTGGCGGAAAAAATGGTGGAAGCTGCGGCAGCAGCGGGGGCGGATGCCATCAAACTGCAAACCTATACTGCCGATAGCATGACTTTGGATGTGAATGCCAAAGGCTTTGTGATAGAAGAAGATGACAGCCTGTGGCGAGGTGAAAAGCTGCATGCGCTATATCAAAAAGCCGCAACGCCTTACGAATGGCACGCAAAACTCTTCGCCAAAGCCAGGTCATTGGGAATGGAAGCTTTTAGCTCGCCCTTTGATGAAGCAGCAGTGGATTTTCTCGACAGTCTGGATGTGCCTTGTTTTAAAATTGCTTCGTTTGAACTGACGGATTTACCCCTGATTGCCAAAGCGGCGAGTAAGGGCAAGCCATTGATTATGTCGACCGGCATGGCCAGTTTAAGTGAAATTGAGCAGGCGGTGGCCTGTGCTAAGGCAAATGGCTGCAGCGAGATTATCCTACTCAAATGCACCAGCACTTATCCGGCCCAGCCAACCAACACCAATTTAGTCACCATTCCGCATATGGCGCAGGCCTTTGGCGTACAGGTGGGCTTATCGGATCATACCGCTGGCGTCGGTGTGTCCGTTGCTGCTATTGCCTTAGGCGCGACTGTAATTGAAAAACACTTTGTGCTGGATCGTAACGCCGGTGGCGTGGATGCGGCATTTTCATTGGAGCCACAGGAGCTAAGCGCCCTGGTGACTGAAACCGAGCGCGCCTGGCAGGCCATGGGACAGGTAACCTACGGTGGCAGTGCCGCCGAAGAAAAATCCAAGCAATACCGCCGTTCTATTTATGTCAGCAAAGACATTAAAGCCGGTGAGGTGTTAAGTCGTGAGAACCTCAAAATTGTGCGCCCCGCGTTTGGCTTAGCCCCCAAGCATTGGGATGTGGTGTTAGGTCAGGTGGTGACAAAGGACCTGCCGAAAGGCACACCGCTGGACTGGCATTTGCTGCAACAGGATAGCTAATGATCTGGTTTTTTCGCTGTGATGGCAGTGCGCAAATGGGCATCGGCCATTTGATGCGCAGCCAGGCGTTGGCACAGGGCTGCGAGCAATGGCATATCGAGCCTCACTTCATTATTCGGGCTGAATCATTGCCCATTTGCCGCGCCCGTCACGACTGGCAGGGTAAAATTACCCTGATCCCAGACAGCATTTCCATACAAGACGAACCTCAATGGCTGGCGGAGTTATATACCCAGTTAAGTGCCGATGCATTGGTGTTAGACGGCTATCAGTTTTCCTCTGATTATCGCCGCCAGCTGGCAGATGCCGATGTGCCGCTGATTACCTTTGATGATAATAATGAGCATGGGCAGCTTTACGCCACAGTGATCATCAATGGCAGCGAGAATGCAGCCTCCTTAGGTTACGAAAATACTGCGCCAAAGGCAGGTTTGTCTGTTGGCAGTGATTATCGGGTGCTGCGTCAGGAATTCGTGCAGCAAAAGACTATCCCGATGGAACAGCGCCACGGCCTGACTATTGTGATGGGCGGCAGCGACCCGATGAATATGACTTTGCCGTTAGCCCAAGCACTCGCCGAGACTGGTTTTGATGCACCAATACGTATTATCACAGGTGCAGCGTATCCCAAATTAGCCGAGCTAAAAGACTGGATTGCGGCTGCGCCAATGGCGATTCAGCATATTCACGATGCCCAGCAAATCGCCGAGCTATTCGCCTATAGCCGACTGGTGGTCTCTGCAGCAGGCTCCAGCCAGTTTGAACTTTGTGTCACCGCCACGCCGTCATTGTTGGTGGTGGTGGCGGATAATCAGCTCAATGCTACTGAGCAGGCCAGCCTGCTGGGCAGTAGTGATTTTGTCGATGTACGTGATAGCGCGGATTTTAACGCCCTCGCACAGCGGGTAATTGGCCTTTGGCATGACGACGAAGCGTTAACCATGATGCATCAAGTCTGTTTAACCCAGCGTAATCTGGATGGCACCAATAATATTATTCGTGACAGTCTGAGAGCCCTTAATGGAAGTCGTAAATATGACTGATGCAGAAAACGCTTATCTTCAGGCCTGCGAGCAGGGCCTAAGGGGTTATCAGGTGACGCTAAAGCCCTTGGATTGGGACGATTTGGAACGCGTGCGTCAGTGGCGAAACGATCCTGATATCAGCCGCTTTATGTTGTCTCAGGAGCTGATTTCCGAGCAGCAACAACATGCCTGGTTTAAGCGTATCGAAACTGACAATCAGCAACAGCATTTTGTGATTCATTACAAAGACCACCCCATCGGCGCGGCGAATATTCGTAGCTTAGATGATCTGCCATTATGGCAAAGTCAGGCGATTATGCCGGGGTTGTATATAGGTGAACCCCGCTATCGCCAGAATATTCTGGCCTTTGCCCCTACATTGGTACTCAACGACTTTTGTTTTACCCAGCTAAACACGCCTGAATTGAAGGCAGTGGTCAAAGCGGATAATCAGGCGGCATTAAACTACAACCAAAAGCTGGGTTATCGAGTAACGGGCGAAGCCGATGGGCTGGTGGATATCAGTTTGTCACTGCAAGATTACGAGGCCGCAACGCACGCCTTTAAACGCTTTTTATCTCGCTAATTTTAGTCATGCTCAGAATGCATGAAAAAATGGCGAATTATTCGGCCATTGTCTGCGGATAACTCGACAAATAGGTACCTGTCGGATATTTTCCTGTAAAGTAACTACGTGACCTTTATACGGATAAAAAAGTGACGGCTATGAGCGCAGAAGCACAATTAAAACAAAGCTTTGCTACCGCCCTTGGGATTGATTTAGCACAAGTAAGCGATGAGCTAACCTATAACACCATTCTCCAGTGGGATTCGACTGCCCATATGATCCTCATTGCTGAACTGGAAAATCAGTTCAATATTATGCTGGATACGGACGATATAATAGACATGAGCTCAGTAGCCAAGGCGAAAGAGATTTTGGCTAAATACGATATCCAGTGTTAATGACAGACACCACTTCCATCTTAATTACCGGTGCCAGCAGTGGCATAGGTCAGGCAACCGCGCGCGTATTGGCAAAGCAAGGTGCGCGGGTGTGGCTGGCTGGCCGTAACGCTGAAGCCCTGAATGCTCTGGCGGATGAGCTAGGCGAGTTGGCGCAGGTATTGGTGTATGATGCAACCGATGAAGACGCCGTAAAAGCCGCGTTTCGCCAGTTGCAGCAAAATGGCGGTATCACTGCGTTGGTCAATTGTGCCGGTGTGATGCAAGACAGTGCCATTGCTATGACCAGCATGGCGGCGCTGCGAAGCCTGTTTGCGATCAATACCTTCGCGACTTACCAACATTGCCAGTTAGCCAGCCGTTTAATGGCGCGCACTGGCGGTAGCATCGTTAATTTAGATTCCGTTGTATCCACACAGGGTAGTGCGGGGCAATCCGCTTATGCCGCAAGTAAATCGGCGCTGGAAGGCTTAACCCGATCCTTGGCTCAGGAACTGGGCAAACTCAACATTCGAGTCAATGCAGTGGCGCCGGGCTTTATCGATACGCCTTTGGTGGCCAATTATAATCAGCAGCAGCGCGCAGATATCCAAGCCAAAACCGCCCTTGGTCGATTAGGCCAGCCCGAAGATGTGGCGCAACTCATCGCGTTTTTAGTCTCACCCCAAGCCAGTTTTATCACCGGACAAATCATCGGTGTGGATGGCGGCCTGCGCCTGTAAGGGGCGGCACTAAGCCTATGCAGCAGCCTTTTTACCAACAGCTTGAACAGTTTGGTGATGCCATAGCCGTTATCGACGGTGAGCAGTGCATGACCTATGCGCAACTGGCGCAAGCGGCGGATAGGCTAGCGGCGAATTGGACTGATGCTAAACCATCAAGGCAATTGCTGGCTCTGTTGCTGGAAAATACCTTAGAGGGTTTAATTCATTACCTGGCGGTACTGCGGGGTAATCATGCGGCTTTGTTGCTGGATCCTGCTATCAGCGACGCACAGTTGAAGCAGTTGGCAGAGCTGTATCAGTTAGATGGTATTGTCGGGGCAGGGCGCGAGCAGAGCTTTGACTATGCAAAGCCCGCCAGCGAGTTAGCGCCAGATTTGGCCATCTTACTGTCAACCTCTGGCAGTACCGGAATCGCCAAACAAGTGGCGTTGAGTTTCACTAATTTACAGGCCAATGCGGCCAGTATCTGTGACTTCCTGCCGATTCAGGCCAGAGACAATACCCTGTGCAACCTGCCGATGTTTTATTCCTATGGTTTGTCGGTGGTGAACAGCCATTTGCTTTGCGGTGCGACCTTGGTGTTTACCCCTTATTCCGTGATGCAGCGGGAATACTGGCAGTTGCTGGAATCTTTGCCCATTCACAGTTTTGCGGGTGTGCCTCACAGTTATGAAATGCTGTTGCGCCTGGGCTTTACCCGTAAAACCTTGCCGGAGTTGCGTTATTTCACTCAGGCGGGTGGCAAGCTGGATGCCAAACGCGTCACTATGCTGGCCGAGTATGCCGAAGGGCAGGGCAAGGCGTTTTATGTGATGTACGGTCAAACCGAAGCCACTGCCCGTATGGCCTGGTTATTGCCTGATAAGGTAAAACATAAACCCGATGCCATAGGCACAGCCATTCCCGGTGGAAATTTGACGCTTATCGACGATTTCAAGCAGCCCATAATCCAGCCCAATCAGGTGGGGCAGCTGATCTATTCAGGCCCAAACGTGATGTTAGGCTATGCCAGCTGTCGTAACGATTTAAGCGAGTTTGATCCATTGGCTGAACTGGAAACCGGCGATTTGGCCTGGTTTGATGACGAGGGTGATTTTCATATCAGTGGCCGCATTAAACGTATGCTCAAAATACACGGCCAGCGTATCGGTTTAGATGCGTCTGAAAGTGTATTGGCTGCGCAGGCGAGTAGCCTTGCTTGTACGGGCTGGGATAATCAATTGCTGGTGTGTGTCACCGGTGAGCATGCACTTACTTCTCTGGCGGTTGCTCAAACACTGAATATTCACCCTTCGACAGTGCGCCTGCTGGAACTGGAGAGTCTGCCATTAACCGCTAACGGCAAGACAGATTATCCGGCCCTGATAGCCTTCGCTAAGAACCCAAGCGGAGGTGCAAATGACTGATTTTCTTGCCGACTATCAGGCACAATTAGCAGCCTTATATGAACAGCCGATGTTTGGTTTACGTCAGGCAGACAAGCAACAACAACTGTTACCGCTGCTACGTAGTTTGCATCAGCATCATCTGGCCAATAGCGAGGCGTATCACAACATGTTTGCTGAAGTAGATGCCGATAACTGGCAGTCGCTGGCGGATGTGTCTTATTTAGCGGTGCGCTTGTTTAAGCTATTCAGTTTGAAATCTGTGCCCGATGAGCAGATTTTCAAAGTGTTACGTTCCTCCGGCACTACAGGCCAAACGCCAGCGGAAGTCTTTTTAGACCGAGATACCAGTGCCCGTCAGTCGAAAACCTTAGTCAAAATCATGCAGGCCTTTATTGGCACTCAGCGTTTACCCATGCTGATCATCGACTCGCCTGCAGTACTCAAAGACAAAGCCTTGTTCAGCGCCCGTGGCGCCGGTATTCAGGGCATGGCGTTTTTTGGTCGCGACCATACCTATGCGCTGGATGAAAATATGCAGCTGGATTTGTCTGCGATTCAGGCCTTTGCCGAGAAATATGCAGGTCAGCCGATGTTGGTGTTTGGCTTTACCTTTATGATTTGGCAAGCCTTGGTGGAAGCATTAGAGCAGCAGGGCAACAGCCTAAACCTGTCTCAAGGCGTGTTGGTACACAGCGGCGGTTGGAAAAAGCTGGTGGATAAGCAAGTCGATAATGCGACTTTTAAAGCTCGCTTAGCCAAGGCCACAGGCATTGCCAAAGTACACAATTTCTATGGCATGGCCGAACAGGTGGGCTCGGTGTTTGTGGAATGCGAACAGGGCCATTTACACGCGCCGCTCTTTGCCGATGTGATAGTGCGTAATCCCTATGATTTATCCGAAAGCGCACAGGGCGAGCAAGGCTTGTTTCAGGTGCTTTCTCTGCTGCCCAGCAGTTATCCCGGTTTTAGTTTACTGACTGAAGATCTCGGTCGAATTTTAGGCGAAGACGATTGCGGCTGCGGGCGCAAAGGGCGCTATTTCGCCGTCGATGGGCGTTTACCCAAAACCGAAATTCGTGGTTGTAGTGATACAGGAGCCAGCCTATGAGTGTGATCCTGTTAGCGCCAATGACGTCTTTTTCACCAAGCCAGATTGCATTACAAAAGGCAGCATTATTTTCTGCGTCATCCTTACCCTTATTAGATGAGCGGGTATTAGCGTTTTTACAGGTGCTGTCTGGCCGCTTGTTGAAAGATGCTGAGTGCCGTAAACACAGCGAGCTAGTAGCTTTGGGCTTTTGGTTACGTCAGGGCAATTTGCAACAGTATATTGCGCCCTTGCAGCAAGAAGCTAATGGTAATTTCCTGCGCAAAGCTGTGGGCCTGGTGGTGCATTACACGCCAGCGAATGTAGATACCATGTTTATTTACAGCTGGGTCTGCTCACTGTTGCTGGGCAATCGAAATCTCATACGGGTGGCATCCAACTTAACCCCGTTACAAGTCGCATTATTTGCCCAGTTAAATGCTTTGTTGGCCGAGCCTGAATTTGCGCTGATCGCTGAAACCAACTTGTTTTGCCAGTATCCGCGCGAGGCGGAGATTGGCGAGTGGATCAGCCAGCAGGCCGACGCGCGAGTGATCTGGGGCGGCGATGATAGCGTGAACGCCATTCGTGCATTGCCAAGCAAACCCCGTTGTCGCGATATCAGCTTTGCTGATCGTCATTCCGCTTGTTTGATTAATGGTGATGTGTTGCAGGCCGAAGAAGTGCCTAAATTAGCTGAGTTACTGTGGCGGGATATTCAGCCCTACGCCCAGCAAGCTTGTTCATCGCCCAGACAGGTTTTTTGGCTGGGTAGCGCAGCGCAGCAAGCTGCATTATTTGCTGCCGTGGGTGAGTTAAGCCAAGCGGGTGAATCACCTATTTATCAACGAAACGAGCAGCTAGTGCTGGCACAACAGGCCAAGGCTTCTGGCTGGATCAGCGATTACCAGCAATTTGGCCATTTGTCAGTGTTATCGGCAAAGGGCCAAACCGAGCCGCTGCTTGCATGGCATAACGGCCAGCAGGTGTTGTTGTGTTGTCAGTTGGATAGCCTCGATGCGCTGGCCGGGCATGTATCGCCTAAGTTACAAACCTTGAGTGTCTGGGGTATCGAGAAAGCTGCCGTTGTTAAGTTATTGCGCCAGCCGTCGATAACAGGAATAGACAGAGTTGTGCCCGTTGGACAGGCACTGGATTTTTCGCCCCAATGGGATGGCTATAACCTGTTTGAGCAATTGTCTCGGTTGGTAGTGATTTAACCATGCAAACCTTACTCACATTCACCCTGCAAGCAGGCCTGTTTTGGTTTGGTGCCGCTATTATCTGGCGCTTGAACAAAGCCTTGCGCGCCAAACGTGGTGCGCTGCGGCAAAGCCTGAATTTAGATGATTTGTGTTATCTGATGTTGGTAAGCTTGCTGTTTACTGGGCTAACACTGTATCAACCTCTTCTGAGCTACATATTCGCAGCAGGATTGTTTATTTACGGCCTCGCATTGTGGTTTGATGCCCTGCTATTTGTGCAGTTTCGCATAGAAGTGAACCGTCAAACCTTAGCCTGGTGCGTGACGGGCAGTCGCGGACTAAGTAAAGGCATTCCGCACCTGTTTAGCCTGTTAAACAAATATCCGTGGGGCGCAGCTATCCCGTTATGTTGGGCTGGCCTACTCTTCGGACTTCCCAGCGTTGCTCATGCCTTGTCGGTGCCTATTTCGCTACAGTGGCTGCTGATTATCCCCTTTGTTGTGGTGGCAGGATTAAAGCTCGTCAGCTGGATCATGCCTTTACAACATGGCTTTTTCACCTCAGCTAGCCTGCTGGGCAAAGTGTTGGCGGATGACAGATTTCAGGGCGATGAATCGCTGGTGCTTGAGCCTGAACATCAGGCGTTTGTGAATGCAGTATCGGCACCTCAACAAGCGTCGCAGGATTTTGGTCGCTGTGCCGGTGCCAACATTATTTTGATTACCATGGAGTCGTTAGGTAATTACCTGAGTGACGATGACAAAGACGGCATTCGTTCCCGCTTAGCCAAGCGATTTAACCAGAGAAGTTGGAAAAGTCAGCAGCATTTTTGTTTGTGCCCCAACACCACGGTATCGACTAACCAGATGTATACCGGTGCCTATTCCAATAATCCCTACAACAAAGACGACAGCCTTTATCCTGGCCTCGAGCCCAAACATATCAAGCAGTTACAGAAGCAAGGCTATACCACTATGTTTCTGGACTCGGCTGACATCAATTTGTATGACTATCACAAGCTGTTAAGCCGAATTGGCTTTGATCATGTGTGGGGCACCCATGATTTACCGGATAATGGCCTCAAAGCTGATTATCGTTTGTGGAATATGGTCGATAAGGTGGCGGAAGTAGCCGCTAAGCAGCCGTTCTTCTTGCACATTATCAATGACCAAACTCATATGCCTTATGAGGTGGTAGATAAAGTCAGGTTTAACCGACACAAAGGTAAAGACGGCAAAGCCACGTATTTAAATGCCGCAGAAGAAGTGGACTACATTCTGGATGAATTTCTTAATCGCTTGGGCGAGAGGGTGGATTTATCTAATACCTTGTTGGTGTTTACCGGTGATCACGGCGAATCCTTTGGCGAATTTGGTTACAGCTTTCACAGCAATTCGGTGATCCTGCCGCAGATGCAGGTGCCCTTTATGCTGACACATCCGAATTTAGCCAGTAAACAGATCACCCATTCCTGTCACTTCGATTTATTCCCGACTTTTTTCGATTTACTCGGCATTGAGTACGATTACCAGTGCATGGGTAGCTCGCTGGCGAACGATGAGCGAGCTTTTGCTTACCTGTTTCATTCCGCCACCTTAAAAGGCAATACGCCTGCCAATTTCGGCGTGTTATTTGAGGGGGATTTGTACTGGGTAGATCGTTTGTTTAATCAGGTGAATCTGCTGGCGGAAGGGCAAAAGGCGGCGTCATTGAATCAGCAAAAACGTACTTATGTGTGCAGTTTTCTGCACCGTATGTTGCAGCAGCACCAGATCATGGATAGCTAATAGTGCAGAGATTTAGTATTGGATAATAACGATAAAATAGATTTTGTTTTGCCATGGGTGGATGGAGGAGATCCGCGTTGGCAAGCGGAGTATCAACAATATTCACCGGGTAATGCATTACTCAATACTCAATCCCGCTTTACCGAGTGGGATAACCTGCAGTATTTATTCAGAGCATTTGAAGAGTCGTGTTCTTGGGTGAATAAGATATATTTCATTACCTGGGGCCATTTACCATCCTGGCTCAATACTGAGCACCCAAAGTTAGTTATTGTTAACCATCAGGATTATCTTCCGTCTGACGCATTGCCTGTTTTTAGCTCACATCCGATAGAACTCAATTTGCATAGAATTGAGGGGCTTAGTGAGAAATTTGTCTACTTTAATGACGATTGTTTTATCCTCGACAAAGTAAAGCCTACAGAGTTTTTTAAAGAACAAAAGCCCGTTGACTATGGGCTTCTGGACGTCACTCATGATGGAACCATTTCTCATATTGTGCTTAACAATATCGATATTATTAATAAGCATTTTAATCGTCATGTCGCACCAGAATTGGCAAAGTCCCGAGTCTTAACTGGTAATCTAAAGGGCTGGTTTTCGCCAAAGTATGGGGTTGCCTCCTTGTTGCAAAACCTGTTGTTGATGAAGTGGAAAGGGCATACAGGATTTGTGCTTAATCATCATCCACAGCCATTATTGAAGTCGACCCTTGAAGAGGTCTGGAAACGGGAACCTGATGCACTGAATAAAACCACTTATTCACGTTTCAGAGATAATCAGGATGTCAGTCAATATTTATTCCGATACTGGCAATTGGTTTCCGGAAAATTTTCGCCGGGAGACTATCGTCAGTATCAAAAGCAAAGAAAGTATGTCGAAGTGAGAACAAAAGCCGATGCTGAACGAGTGGCAAGTGACATACACAACAAGGTCTACAGAATGCTGTGTATCAATGATGCAATCTTTAAAGGAAGGTACACCAAAGAAGATATGTCTCCTGCTGATTTTGAGCATTCTAAATTTGCCATCAATCAAGCGCTAGCCACTGTTTACCCAGATGTCAGTAGTTTTGAAAAAAGGCCTGTGAAATGAAGAAAATATCCATAATTACAGCAACCTATAATAGCTCGCAGACCTTACGAGCTTGTTTAGCCAGTGTAGAAAGGCAAACCGCGATTGCCGATATCGAACATATTATTGTTGATGGTCGTTCGAGTGACCAAACACTGAAAGTTGCAGCAGAGTTTCCTCATATTGCTCAAATCGTATCTTCAAAGGATAGAGGGATTTATCATGCGTTTAACAAGGGAGTTGCCTTGGCATCTGGTGAATTTATTTACTTTTTAAATTCCGATGATGAGCTTCATGATGCGCAGGTAATTGAAGATGTGATTGCCCAGTTAACGGATGATATCGATTTTTATAGTGGCACGATCGTTTGGGATGATGAGAGCACAAAATTGCGTCATCAGAGCATTGCCTATCATGCCAACCCTCAGGCGTTTAAACCCGTTCATCCTGGTTTTTTTTGTCGCAGAGCGCTTTTTGAGAGCATAGGCCCCTTTAATGAATGCCTGAATATAGCCGCTGATATGTATTTTATGAAGCGTGCGATACAACAATTTCAAGGTGTTTTCACCGAGCGGGTCATAGCAATTTTTTCGAAGCTAGGTATCAGTAGTGATAGTCAAAATCGCGCTAATATTTTACTTCAAGATGAGTTTATTGACCGAACCTTAGGCGTTACCACATATGGCTCATCTCTTGAGCAGAGGTTGGCCTCTTCAATGAGCACGGCATCGCAATTAAAGCGTTTGCTACTTGCGTCAATCGAGGGGGAATTGGCTATTGATGGGCTCATCAATGCCGATCAGCGCATCGCTATATTTGGTATCCGAGAGGTATCGGAGATAGTTTGTTTATTGTTGCAAAGGCAAGGGATACAGATTGAGTGCTTTTTAATTTCGCATCCTGACAATCAAGGTTTTCTTCGTAATATTCCGATAAAAGGCCTTGAAGCGGTAGCGCAGGATCAACCAGATATTATTGTCAATTGCATTGAAGGCGCCCACGAGAAAGCGGTCAGTGAAAGTATAAACAAAGTCTTGTACGAGGCTAAGGTGATAAGCTGGCGCGAATTCGCAAAGTAAATAAATGCGCGATGGTGAGTTAGATTTTGTAAGTAAATCGACCTTTATTATGCGAGTGCCGTGAATAATGGGTTTGGATAGACTTTAGTAACCCTCTGATTGGTCGATAACAAGATTAGGGTGCGTTTACGATGAACGTTGCATCACGCTAAGTGGCTTCGTCGAATAGTTAAAATTTCAGGGTTGTTGGGAAAGCAGTTTTCGATGAATCACTGTATGAACATAGATTTGTTCGCTCAATGGGCTTAATGAAAAGGTAGTGCATATGAAAGTACTGATTTTAGGTGGAGACGGCTTCTGCGGTTGGCCCACAGCGCTGTATTTATCAGATAATGGTCATGATGTAATGATAGTTGATAATCTGTCTCGTAGACGGATTGACAACGAACTCGGCATTCAGTCGCTTACGCCAATTTCTGCAATAGAAACTCGTATTGATGCATGGAAGGAAATTTCCGGAAAGCATATTCAATTTAAAAATCTTGATGTTGCTGAAGATTATGATGCCTTGGTGTCATTGTTAAAAGAGTGGCACCCTGATTCAGTTGTGCATTTTGCTGAGCAGCGCGCGGCACCTTACTCGATGAAGTCTCCAGCACATAAGCGTTATACGGTTAATAACAACCTTAACGCAACTCACAACTTGTGTTGTGCAATTGTTGAGACTGGATTAGATATCCACTTAGTCCATTTAGGCACTATGGGAGTATACGGCTACGGTACTGCAGGAATGGAGATCCCGGAAGGTTATCTTAGTGTCGATGTTGGTGCCGGGCAAACAGCAGAATTTTTGTATCCAGCTAACCCTGGAAGCATTTATCACATGACGAAAACGCAAGATCAGTTGTTTTTCTTTTATTACAACAAGAATGATCAATTGCGTATCACAGACTTGCATCAGGGAATCGTTTGGGGAACCCAAACGGAACAGACCAAACGAGATGAGCGTTTAATTAACCGATTTGATTATGACGGTGATTACGGTACCGTTCTTAACCGTTTTCTTATGCAGGCAGCCGTGGGGTATCCGTTAACAGTGCATGGAACTGGAGGCCAGACGCGGGCGTTTATTCATATTAGAGACACTGTCCGCTGCATTGAAATAGCCCTATCTAATCCACCTAAAAAAGGTGAGCGAGTCAAAATCTACAACCAAATGACGGAAACCCATAAAATCCGTGATTTAGCTGATATTGTTTCGACCTTGACCCATGTTGAAGTGAGTCTTATTGCAAACCCGCGCAATGAGGCGCCTGAAAATGAATTGCATGTGGTGAATGAGTGTTTCTTGAAGGATGGTTTACAACCCACCAAGTTGGCTGATGGCTTGTTAGAAGAAGTTGTCGATATTGCTCAAAAATACGCAGAAAGGGCAGATAGAAGCAAAATTCCTTGTGAATCAAAATGGTTGTGTAAATAGCAGGGAAGTATCCGTGCTCGGAACCTCAATATTGGATTAAGCAATTGAGGTTTTAACCATAAGAAGTAGGAGCATATACATTGCAAGCGAAGCGTTTACCCATAGTGGTGACAGCCTATAACCGACCAGAGCATTTACGCCGAACACTTGCGTCATTAGCCAAGTGTGATAATGCCTTTATGCATGATATTTATGTGTTTGTGGATGGGGCAACCGCGGGCGACGTTGAGGCTGTACAGCAAACACTGAATGTCGCAAATAGAGTGGAAGGGTTTCGTCGTTGCATTGTAACCGCAAAAGCAGAAAACCAAGGGTTAGCGTCAAGTGTGATAGGTGCGGTCACTGAGGTAATTAAAGACTATCGCGGGGTCATCGTTATGGAAGACGATATGTTGGTGAACCGCTATTTTCTTGATTTCATGAGCCAGTCTTTTGATTATTACGAAGATAATCCTCACATTGGTGTAATCACTGGATATACCCCATCAATTGCTTCGTTACCTGATACCGCGGATATGGATTTATTTGCTTCAACGCGCAGTTCCACTTGGGGCTGGTCAATGAAACGCCAGGATTGGTTAAGCATCAATTGGGATGCCAGTCATTTTGAGACTTTGATGCTTCAACCCGAATTTATTAGGCGTTTGGAGCAGGCTGGAAACGACAGAAGTAAGATTCTCAGAGGGTATCTATCAGGCAAACTTGACGTGTGGGGCATTCGCCGGGGCGCATGGCAAATCGAAAATCAAAAGCTAACGCTTTATCCGAAAAGAAGTTTGCTAACCAATATTGGTTTGGATGGCAGTGGTGTTAATTGCCGGGTCACATCGGTCGCTTACGATTTGTTTGATCCCGACTTTAATCCAAGTAGTTTCCCAGACATTAATGCCTATGCGGCAAATGAAAGATGCGAAGCGTTGCTTCGACAGTTTTATTCCAGGTAATGTAAGAGATGATCAGTCATTCAGAATACGCACAATTGGCAGCAGAGTATAAGGGCTTTCCTCGTAAAAAAGCGGTAACCGACATCTGCTTTGGTGACTTCAATGTTGATGTACCCGATGTGGCTAGTTTTCTTTCTCAGCTAAAAGAGATTTTTGTCGAAAGAGAGTACGATTTTATTCCTGGCAACGACCAGCCAGTGATTGTGGATGTGGGCTCCAATATAGGTCTGAGTGTCTTGTTCTTTTCGAAGTCTTTTCCCTCTGCATCCATTTACGGCTATGAAGCCGACCCATTTATCTTTGATTATTGCGAACGCAACTTGCGCAAAAATAATGTCAGTAATGTGGCAGTGGTTAATCATGCTGCATGGACCAACGCAGAAGAATTACGCTTTCAGTCGACGGGAACAGATGCCGGACATGTTCAAGCAGATTCTTCTGATGATTGTGTTTTTGTACAAGCAATTGATTTTAAAAAAGAATTGGAAAAGTTCTCGTCCATTGACCTTCTCAAAATCGACATTGAAGGAAGTGAAAATGACGTGTTGCCGCATATCGAAGAGCAATTGGTAAAGGTTAAGCATCTAATTCTAGAATTTCACTCTGGTAAAAATGATAAGCAACAGCTGGCTCGAATTATCGGGATCCTAGAGTCTCAGGGATATCGCTACCATATTCATCAGATCAATAAGCGTTTGTCCCCCCTAATAAACCGAGAGCCAAGAGGCTTTTTTGACTGTCAGATTAATATTTTTTGTTATCGTCCTGATGAGTCAAAGCGATGAAAGTCGCCTACGTATGCTTTTGTGATAACAAAGGTGGTGCGGCGCGAGGTGCATTTCGCCTTTTTAAGGGACTGCGAGAGAGTGGCCTTGATGTCACTATGATAGTGCGCCGAAAATATTCAGACGAAGCGGATATTGAGCAGTATGATTTGCCTTTGTCACCCAAGAAACAGGCCTTTAACGCTTGGGTAAGTACAGAGCTTTACCCCCAATTGAGAGCCCAACAGTCTGGTTATCAGTCTTTTTGCCTTCGCTATACGGGACTGGATAAGTACCTGAACGAAAAGCAGTTTGATCTTGTGCTGTTACATTGGATCGGTGGCGATACTATTTCCATTAAAGAGCTAGCCAATATTAAGGCGCCTATGCTTTGGCGATTAGCGGATGAATGGGCGTTTAGTGGCTCGTTGCATTATGTTGAAGATACGGATGAAAGTTGGTGTGACCAATATCCATTATCCTCATTAACTGAGGATGCAAACGCTTTTATATGGAATAGAAAGCTGCGCTTTTGGAAAAACTTAAACGTTCAGTTTATAGCTGGTAGTCGCTGGTTAACCGAAAAAGTGAAAATCAGTCGTCTCTTTTCACACTGTTCTGCTTTGGCAATTCCCAGTTCGCTTGAAACTGATGTATTTAAGCCTTTAGATGATCCCTGTGATTTCCTCATGCGACAGGGATTCGAGTTTCATTCTGATAAAGTTTACATTTTATTTGGCGCAGCCCATGCAAACACGGACATGCGCAAAGGGTTTGATTTGTGCATTAATGCAGTTAATCGGATGACCCAATCACATGATGATATTGAAGTGATTGTATTTGGTAACGATGATGTGGAATGCCCGCCTAATTGCCAGTATCCAGTTCACTATCTCGGAAACATCAACAATAACGCCATACTGGCTGCGCTATACAGCCTTGCACGTGTGACAGTGGTTTCTTCTAGAGTGGATAACCTGCCGTTTGCGGCCATGGAGTCGTTGGCGTGTGGGACACAAGTTGTTGGCTTTGAGATAGGTGGTATGCCTGATATCGTCAATCATCCAGCATTAGGGCGGTTGGTGTCTCCATTTGATGTAGCGGCGTTATCTGAAGCCATTGAAGCTTTGGTAAATCAGCCGAAAAATCAAATTTCTATCGATTCATGTCGAAATAAAGCATTGAACGAATATGCGATTAATGTGCAAGTTCAGCGTTATCTCACGGTTATCAATCAAGCCGTAAAGGAAGAAAAAAATGCGCAGTAAACCGGTTGTATTGATCACGGGTGGCTTAGGGTTTATTGGAACGAATTTAGCCTTATTTTTGCAAGATCATTATCAGATTCGCGTGCTAGATAACAATATATCAGGTAGTCAAAATTCTCCGTTATTGGACGGTTTTGCAGAGATTATTTATGGCGATATTCAATCGCTTGAAACCTGTGACCACGCAATGCTTGAGGTAGACTTTGTTGTCCATTTGGCGGCAAAGGGGTCCGTGGTTGAATCTATGCAGGATCCTTATGGAAACTTACAATCCAATGTAGTGGGTACTCTGAATATTCTTCAGGCCGCAGCAAAGCATGGCATTAAGCGCTTGGTCTTTTCGTCAACGGGTGGGGCGCTAATGGGGAATACACAGCCACCAGTGAATGAGTTATCTATTCCTAAACCCATCTCCCCATATGGTGCCAGTAAACTAGCATGTGAGGGGTATTGTTCAGCATTTTCAGCATCTTATGGTCTTCCAATTACGGTTTTACGATTTGGGAACGTATATGGTGAGCATAGCCTGCATAAAAAAGGTGTGGTAAATAAAATTCTTGAATGTTTACAAACCGATGCGATGTTAAATGTGTTTGGGGATGGTCAGGCTAGCCGCGATTTCATTCATGTTTCTGATATCTGTACCGCGATTCATTTAGCCTTAAATAACAGTAAAGATGCATTAGAAACATATCATATTGCAACTGGTATCGAGAGTACGCTGTTGGCCTTAATTGAAGTGGCTGAATATGTTGCAGGAAAGTCACTAAGCCTCGTCCAAATGCCCGCTAGAAATGGCGAAGTATTGCGTAATTTCTCATCTTACCAGCACGCGCAAGCGCGTTTGGGATATTATCCAAAGGTTTCTATGCATCAGGGCATTGCGCGCATGTGGGATTGGATTAACGGACGTTAGTTATGTGCTCAATTTTTCTTACCACACGATCTTTGACAAACGTAGATGATATTCCTGCGGTCGATTTATTGCGACGCAGAGGTCCAGATCGCGCATCTATGCTGAACATTGACGATATTTGCATGACTCACTTTTTATTAAGTGTGACAGGCGATTTTGTTCAGCAGCCACTGGTTTATGAAAATATCGCATGTTGTTTCAATGGTGAACTGTATAACGAGCTTCCCCAAGGACAAACCGAAATTGGCTATATCATCGAGCAATACTTAGTAAAAGGAGCCGATTTTGTCACCTCTTTGGATGGTGAATTTGCAATTGTATTGTTTGATCTTAAGCGGCGCGAATTGCTGATTTCAACCGATACCTTTGGCACAAAACCCTTATATTATATTCGTGATTCAGAACATCTTAGCGTCTCGAGTTACGCAGAGCCGATAGAGTTATTACATACTACCCAAGCGGTACGATGCCAACCAAATGAAACCCTTATCTTCAATCTCGACGCTAAAAAGATAATTCACAAGCAATCCGTAACCCAATTTTGCCTGCAGCAAACCAAAACACATTTTGATGATTGGGAAGCAGCCTTTTTGCAAAGCTTAAAGAAGCGTTTTACACACTTGAATTACGAGCTGATTTTGCCACTAAGCAGTGGCCATGATAGCGGTGCTATTGCGTGTGGATTGGAGTTACTCGGCGTTGATTTTATTAGCTATAGCTATGAAGGTCAGGAACATTTACCTATTCTAAATGCTCGTCTTGAGAGAGTTACCTCTCCTCAAACGGCATATAAATACAGTTTCAATAAATTGACATCTGATCATCGCCGTAGCGCCTGCGAATTTATTCGTAGTCACTGTGCTGATTTTTACTATGGGCCTGATTTAGATCCTAACAATTATGTGAAGAATGGTTCAGACGATCCCGGAGCTCAAGCGCTAGCGCATTTATTGACAGAGGTTAAGCAGGCGCACCCGCGTATAAAGGTTATGGCATCTGGGCAGGGTGGCGATGAAATTATGGGCAATTATGGGAAATATACCTTTGGGCAACCTAATCCAGGAAGTTTCCCTGATGACTTAAATGATGTTTTTCCATGGCAAAACTTCTTTTTAGGAGCCCAATCAAGTTACCTAATTCGAGATGAGTCGGTAAGTGGCGGGCATGGAATCGAAGGGCGGTATCCGTTACTTGATAAAGGTCTTGTGCAGGAATTTTTGTGGTTGTCACCTCGATTGAAAAATAGTGAATACAAGTCACCATTAAGTAAGTTTATGGAAAAGTATGCTTATCCTTATGCCAAAGGTGAAGCTGCTTCGGTAAAAAAAGGATTTAATGCATGAACGTCGAGATTGGAAAAAGGTGTAGCTTCCTCGAAATGGATAATTAAAAAATAGAATGAAAAAAGCGCTCATTACAGGAATTACAGGCCAGGATGGTTCTTATCTTGCGGAACTATTACTCAGCAAAGGGTATGAAGTGCACGGTATAAAACGCCGTACTTCACTGATTAATACCCAGCGAATCGATCATATTTACGAGGACCCTCATGAGGAGAGTCCTCGTTTGCATTTGCATTATGGCGATTTAACCGACAGTTCTAATTTGACTCGAATTCTTGCAGAAGTGCGTCCTGATGAAGTTTATAACTTGGGGGCGCAGTCTCACGTTGCTGTATCGTTTGAATCACCGGAATACACTGCAGATGTAGACGCATTAGGTACGCTACGTTTGCTAGAAGCCATTCGCTTTTTGGGCTTAGAAAAGCAAACGCGCTTTTATCAGGCATCAACTTCAGAGCTATACGGCTTAGTGCAGCAGACACCACAAACGGAAGTCACACCATTTCACCCCCGTTCTCCTTATGGGGTGGCGAAACTCTATGCATATTGGATAACTGTAAACTATCGCGAATCTTATGGCATGTACGCCTGTAACGGTATTTTGTTTAATCACGAGTCCCCGCGTCGAGGTGAAACTTTCGTTACGCGAAAAATTACCCGTGGATTGGCAAATATTGCTCAGGGGTTAGAGCAGTGTTTATATCTAGGCAATTTGGATGCTAAGCGCGACTGGGGACACGCAAAAGACTACGTGCGCATGCAATGGATGATGTTGCAACAGACTGAAGCCGAAGATTTTGTGATAGCCACAGGACAACAAATATCGGTCAGAGAGTTTGTGCGTATGGCGGCCGAGGCTCTGGGAATCACGCTGGAGTTTAAAGGGACGGGGGTTGAGGAGATTGCCGTGGTGACTGACATCGTCACAGTAGAGGATACGCCAGGTATATCAATTGACGATGTAATTGTGCGTGTTGACCCGCGTTATTTCCGCCCTGCAGAAGTGGAAACGTTATTAGGTGACGCATCTAAAGCAAAACAAAAACTGGGCTGGGAGCCTGAGATTACTGTACAAGAATTGTGTCAGGAAATGGTTGATGAAGATCTTGCGGAGGCAAAGAAAAACGCCTTACTTAAGCGTCATGGATTTTCAATAAGCAGCAATAAAGAGTGATTTTGAATAGATGAAACGAGTATTTGTTGCAGGTCATAAAGGCATGGTGGGTTCTGCAATCGTTCGCCAATTGAGTTTAATGAATGATATTGAACTGATTACGGCAGATCGCGAGCAATTGGATTTAACGAATCAGCAAGCCACCATGGCGTTTTTTAAGCGACAGAAGATTGATGAAGTCTATTTGGCTGCAGCGAAAGTCGGTGGTATTCACGCTAATAATAATTATCCGGCAGATTTCATTTATGCCAATTTGATGATTGAGGCTAACGTTATTCATGCTGCTTATAAAACCCAAGTCAGCAAGCTACTATTTTTGGGGTCATCTTGTATTTATCCCCGAGATGTTTCGCAGCCTATGGCGGAATCAGCGTTGCTATCTGCTCCGTTAGAACCCACTAATGAGCCTTATGCGATTGCAAAAATCGCAGGCATTAAGTTATGTGAGTCATACAATCGTCAATATGACTGTGATTTTCGCTCTGTAATGCCAACGAACTTATATGGGCCAAACGATAATTATCACCCTGAAAATTCTCATGTTATCCCTGCATTGATTCGACGATTCCACGAGGCGAAAGTTAAAGGGTGGAACCAGGTGACTGCTTGGGGCAGCGGTAACCCTAGAAGAGAGTTTTTGTATGTTGACGACATGGCATCAGCATCTGTATTTGTTATGTCTTTAGATAAGAGCGATTACCACAGCACTACCAGTCCCATGTTAAGTCATATAAATGTAGGCTCAGGGCGGGAAGTCAGTATTAAGGATTTAACGGAGTTGGTTGCAAAAACAGTTGGCTTTGAGGGGAATATACACTGGGATACAACTAAACCTGATGGAACACCAAGAAAGCTCATGTCGGTGGATAAATTACATGCACTTGGTTGGTCTCATCGTGTATCACTTTCTGATGGGTTAAATAAAGCATATCAATGGTTTAAAACAAATCAATTAAGGGAATAATTGACTTTTAACCTTTCTTTGATGTGTGAACTTCGGTAGTTTACCTGTTCTTTCTTTAAGTTATTTTTACTTTTGCCGATAAGGCATTAAGTCAGCAGTATCGACTTAGTTATGCGTGAATTTGTGTTGTATCACGTTCCATGCAGTAACAATGAGAGTAGATACCATTGAGCAAGGTTTCAGAGGCTCTGATCTTGTGTGGTGGATTTGGTCACAGGCTCAGAGAAGTTGTCTCTGACAGACCAAAGCCATTAGCGCAGATTGGTGAAAGACCTTTTATTGAATTGTTGATTCGCCAACTTATCCAAGCAGGCGTTTCACGCATTGTTTTGTGTACTGGTTACATGGGCAATGCGATTTCTCTGCATGTACCCGCGTGGCAACGTTATGCCGACATTGTTATTTCTCACGAAGATTCCCCCCTTGATACTGGCGGCGCTGTTAAACACGCCCTTCCTTTAATTCAATCCCAGACCTTTTATGTGTTGAATGGCGACTCCTTTTGTCCTTGTGATTTGCAATTGTTATCAACACAGCATCAGCAGGCTCACGCACTTTGCACCATGAGCTTGAGTTATAAACAGGATTGCCAGTGCTTTGGATGTGTTGAAGCTGATCAACAAGGACGTATTACGGCATTTAATGAAAAGCGAAATGCCTGTGAGGGGTGGGTAAACAGCGGGATTTATGTCATGGAACGCAGCTGCATTGAGCGTGAGCCAAGGATGCAGTTTTCTCTGGAAAAGGATCTTTTTCCTTCCTTGTGCTCAGTTGGACTATTTGGCGTAAAAACCAGCGAGTTTATCGATATTGGTACGCCAGCATCTTACCGTGAAGCACAACAATATTTAGCTGATAAATGGGAACGTTATGGCAGTTAAACGTGCATTGATTACCGGTATAACTGGCATGGTGGGGTCTCACCTTGCAGATTATTTGTTAGAACACACCGACTGGGATATCTATGGTATGTGCCGCTGGCGCAGCCCTCTTGATAACGTGGCCCATTTGCTACCCAGAGTTAACCAACAAGATCGTTTATATTTTGTTGAAGGTGACTTGAGCGACTACATTTCACTGGTACATGCTATTGAAAAAGCAAAACCGGATTTTGTTTTTCATCTTGCCGCACAAAGTTACCCTAGTACCAGTTTCACCTCACCTATTCAGACCCTTGATACTAATATCCTTGGCACCGAGAGATTATTGGAAGCACTTCGTTTAAGTACGTATGACCCTATCATTCATGTTTGCAGTTCCTCTGAAGTTTTTGGACGGGTCCCGAAAGAGAAGTTGCCTATCGATGAAGAATGCTCCTATCACCCGGCATCCCCTTATTCTATCTCCAAAATTGGCACTGATCTTATTGGCCGATTTCATGCCGAGGCGTATGGACAAAAATGTATCTCAACTCGCATGTTTACTCATACAGGCCCGCGACGTGGAGACGTTTTCGCTGAGTCGAGCTTTGCAAAACAAATTGCGATGATTGAAGCAGGGTTATTGCCACCAGTGGTGAAAACCGGAAATCTTCAGTCTTTACGCACATGGTCAGACGTTCGTGATGCCGTTAGAGCTTATTACCTGCTAGTGACACACGAACCTATCCCCGGTGAGTATTACAACATTGGCGGCAGCTATTCATGTAGCGTTGAGGCGATGTTAATGCATTTGATTAGTCTCTCAAGTGTCAAAAATATTCAGGTAGAACAGGACATAGCTCGCGTTCGTCCGCTTGATGCGGATTTACAATTACCGAATACGGAGAAATTTCAACGCCACACCGGATGGCAACCGGAAATTTCGTTTGAAACTACGATGCGAGATTTACTCGAATATTGGCGCCATCGCATAGCCAGCGGTGCTGCTGTGATGCAAAGGTAAGCCTGACGATGTCATGCGTAATACACCATAAAAATCCTTGGTTTGACGTGCGAGAGAAAAACAAATTTTTCTATATCCAGCCTAATGAAGACCAAGTTGCGATTCTGCCCATTGTTGCGGATTCAGGCATTGTCATGGTGAAAGCTAAGCGTCCGTTACTTAATGATGCTATGTGGGAGCTTCCCGGTGGTGGTATATCCAAAAATGAGACACCGAAAGAGGCAGCTCAAAGAGAGCTACGAGAAGAAACAGGGATTTCATTGCGGATATCTGATTTCTCACCAATGCTATCTGCGATCCCTTGTCCCAATCGGATGCCAACCATCCCCTATCTCTTTTATGCATATTTGACGCAAAGTCAGTTTGATAATCGTCTTCCCCATGATCAAGAGATCGATAGCCTCGCCTTATTTCCATTTCGGCAATTAGCAAAAATGGTTATGGAAGGAGAACTTAAGGTCAGTTTATCAGCGTTGTTTGTGAGCCGGTTTTTACTGGCTAAGACAGCATTTTCAGCCGATTCACACGTTAATAGCGGAGTAAGTAAAGATGAATAGCCGTTGGAATTATCGAGATCTTTATTACCAGGCATTGCGGATCCGCATGGTTGAAGAGGAAATCATTAAGATTTATTCCTCAGATAAAGTCCAAAGCCCGGTGCACTTATCCATAGGGCAAGAGGCAGTTGCGGTTGGCTTGTGTGCTGTTCTAACTGAACAGGACATGCTTTTTTCTACTTACCGTTCTCACGCGTTCTATTTAGCAAAAGGCGGAGATTTAAAACAAATGATGGCTGAGTTGTTCGGTCGGCTTGATGGGTGTTGCTCGGGGAAAGGGGGATCGATGCATTTATCCTTTCCACAGGTTGGGTTTATGGGGACATCAGCGGTGGTTGCCAGTGGTATTCCCAATGCAGTTGGCGCAGCGTTCGCCGAAAAAATGCTCGGAAGGGGCAATCTGACGCTGGCTGTATTTGGTGATGGTGCAACGGAAGAAGGTGTCTATCATGAATCGCTCAATTTCGCTTCTTTACATCGTTTGCCGATTATTTTTATTTGTGAAAATAATCAATTTGCGGTGCATTCGAGACAGCATGAGCGGCAGAGTTATTCATTGCGCAAGCATGTGGAGGCATATGCAATTGAAACCCACCATATTTCACAGGGCTTTGATTTTTGCGAAGTAGCGTCAGCTTTCTCTGATATCTGCAATGATTTTAAAGAAAGCCCACGCCCTATTTTCATTGAAGTCGATACATGCCGTTATATGGAGCACGTTGGTACAGGTGAAGATTTCTATGGGGGATATCGTTCAGCAGCGGAGCAAGCCGAATGGAAGCGTCAGGATCCCTTGATTAAGGATGAGGCACTCAAAGCTGAATTGGCACCTCAAATTGCAATTGAAATAAATGAGTCGATAGCATTTGCTGAGGCGAGTCCGCTGCCTTCCTATGCTGATGTTTTAAAACATGTACTTTAGTTTTTAAGGGGAAGTATATGGAAACCATGAGTTATAGAGATGCACTCGCAGAATCAATGCACGATGCGTTAGCTAATCATTCAAACACCGTTATTTTTGGCCAGGGCGTTGATGATTTCAAAGGAACGTTTGGAACTACCCTTGGCTTAGCGGAAAAGTTTGGTGCGCATAGAGTGATGGATACGCCCATTAGTGAAGAGGGAATAACAGGGATTTGTGTGGGTGCCGCACTAAATGGTTTGCGCCCTATTCATATCCATATTCGCGCGGATTTTGTGTTTTTGGCGCTTAACCAAATTCTGAATATGGCCGCGAAATACAAGTATATGTTTGGAGGGCATTATAACGTCCCCATTTTTATTCGAGCAGTGATTGGACGGAGTTGGGGACAAGGCGCGCAACATTCACAAAGTCCTCAGGCGCTTTTTTCTCACTTTCCAGGCTTGAAAGTGATAATGCCCTCTAATGCTCAATCTATATTAGAAAGTTATCGCTATCTACTGAGTGATTATCACGGTCCGGTGGTTTCTTTAGAGCATCGGCTGATGTACGACATTCAGTTTGATGTGGATCGCGCAAATTTGCGCACTGGCGAGCAAGCAATCGCATCCTATCTTGCCAGAGAAGGCAAAGATATCACCATAGTTGCCACCTCTATTATGGTACTTGAAGCGGTAAGGGTCGCCAAGTATTTGGCCGAGTATGGTATTGATTGCGAAATTATCGATGTAAATAGTACGACAGATATCGACCAGCAATTATTGCTTCAGAGCCTGGAAAAAACGGGCAGATTGCTAGTGGCAGATACCAGTTGGGTTAGTTATGGTGTCGCAGCTGAAATCAATCGCTTGGTACTTGAACATAATCCCCACCTATTAAAAGTCCCTTCTAAATCCTTGGGTATGGCGCCGACCCCTTGTCCCACAGCCAAAGTGATGGAAGACATGTATTACCCAAATTTGGCGCAATTCGCACAAGCGATTATTGCAATGGTCGGTGCTTCTGAGGGCGATATCCCTTTACCGAATGAACGTTCTATGTCTGATGTTTACAAAAAGTTTCGGGGGCCGTTCTGATGATTGCTGAACAGCCGACAGAACTTTTGATGGATTGTGATGAGTGGATAAGCGAAAAATTGGGACAGCAATTCGCCCGCTCTGCCGAGGATTTCCCTGAGTTGCGTTATAGCGAACTTTCCGCAGCTGAAACGCAATACCTGACGCATGAATTGAAACGAGATATTCAATCTAACCGCTTTCGGGTTTCGGGAGCGAATGACAATAATGTTTGGGAAAAGGGATGGCAGGAAATAGCCGATAGGGTGATATCTGAGGGGGTGAGTGAGCGGAATTTGCATCCTCAATATTTCGGCAAATACCCCTTTGTGCGCCTGGATGGGCGCTTTATTCGTCCTCTTACTGATAGCTTTGAGGTCAAATTTGACCGATGGATAAGGCAACAGATTTTTAAAGCATTTTTGTCGGGTTCCGAGCGCATTGTAGAGCTGGGGTGCGGAACAGGTAACAGTCTTTACTTGCTTCAGGAGCTGTTCCCTGAAAAAGAGTTTGTTGGTGCTGATTGGGCAACGTCATCACAAAAAATTATTTCGCAAATCGCCAATGCAACGAAAGCCAGATTGACTGGGCAACATTTAAATATGTTGACGATGGAAGGCTGGGATTCGTTGATATTGGATTCTTCGACTGCTGTTTTATCTGTTCATGCCTTTGAGCAGCTTGGTGAGCAATTTTATCCCATCACCGATGCGCTAATTCAAGCAAGACCTCAGGTATGCGTGCATTTGGAGCCTATCTTGGATCACTATGATGAAACCAAGGAATTCGACCAATTGGCCATTGCATATCACCGCAAACGCAATTATTTGAGCGGCTGGCTAGGTTATCTTCAGCAAAAAGCAGAGTCAGGGGAGATAAACATACTTGTGAATACTCGGTTAGGCTTTGGTGGCGTTTACCATGAAGCCTATTCTTTGGTCGTATGGCAACCGTGTGCGTGAAAGGAGGCATCATGAATAATGCAATGTTAACCCCATTGGTTGACCAAATATCCCCTTTCCATGGCGAAAACGCATTATACGAGTATACCTGTGCGCGGCAGTTTATCTCGTCAGCGGAATTAGTGCGCTTACGAGATTATCTAGAGCAGCTTAAAGCAACAGTGATCAATGAAAAAGATACGCAGGCAATGGAACGCGGAGAAAAGCCAGTTAATGTCAGGTTAGATAAAACATGGTTTTCGGTTTGGGAGGGATTGTCTGCGGAAAGTCAGGCCTTTTTGGGGGATTATCTTTATGTGATTTATCCTCCTCAAGTGCGCCATGTGCAAGAGCTATCCCATTATGTGCCTTGGCATCAGGATATCGCTTACGGCCGTTTGATGCCACTTAAGCACGAAAACCTCATCACGTGTTTTATTCCTATTGAAGATGAACCCGCAAAGCATACCACACTGAGATTTGCTGTTAATCGAGGTGATGATGACATCATTCAACATGTACCTCTCGGAAAGTTTGGCGCTGGTTTTGAGGAAAGTACAACCATCTCAGATTTTGAATACTTTCAGTTGGAACTTGGAGATGCGTTGATTTTCGGTGGGTTGGTTCCCCATCAAACTTATACCCCAGATGATTGTGATGTCGCCAGACGTTCACTCGAGTTTCGCCTAGTTAGTAAAGCGCATATGGTTAGCGGCAAAGACTACTACGATATCGCTAATAAAAAATTTGTGAGAAAAGCATGACGACAAACAAAGATGATGCATTTGATAATGGCCGAAAAGTTTGGGCTGCTGATGGTGATGTAGATTTGCGACTGTCTGAACATTTCGAAACCTTTCAGGTAACTCATAATGATGTCTGGAAAAACTTCCCTATTTACGCCAGACGAACGACGTTGAAGCGTTTTCTTGCTCATTATGAATTGTTTCAAAAAGTAGTTCATTTACCCGGCGATATTGTTGAATTAGGTGTTTATCGTGGCGCTTCATTGATGTCGTGGGCGAATTTTATGGAAATTCGCAATATGGGGGATCGCCACAAAAAGGTGGTTGGTTTTGATAATTTCGCGGGCTTTGGTGAATTAGACGAAAAAGATGGCGCTGCGGTTGGAGAATTCCAAAAAGTGAGTGGTGGTTTTGATTCTAGTTCGTTTGAGGAGCCTCTGCGGGATGCGATCAGTATTTTCGATCAAGATAGATTTATTCCATATAAAAAGCGCGTGCATTTAGTTAAAGGGGACATTGAAAAAACAGTCCCGCAATACATCGAAGAAAATCCAGGCATGCGTATCTCTCTGCTGCATTTCGATGTTGATCTTTATCGGCCTACATTAGTGGCTTTAGAAGCGTTTTGGGACGCGGTTGTGCCCGGTGGTGTGGTTGTTTTTGATGAATACGGAATACCGCCTTGGGAAGGTGAAGCTAAAGCCGTCGATGAATTTTTCAAAGATAAGAAAGTTGAGTTACAGCGCTTTGATTGGAGCAGCAATCCTGGCGCCTACTTAATTAAGTGCTGAGATAGATAATGAAAGAAATAGCTCTTGTTACGGGTGGTTCAGGGAATATAGGCAGAGCCATATGCAAGGCGCTAGCACGACGGGGATATTGCGTCGCCATACATTACTGCGGTTCGTATCATCGCGCTGAGGCACTCAAAGATGAAATCATTCAGGGTGGCGGAGATGCATTTGTCACACAAGCTGATGTCACTAACGAGCAAGAGATAGAAGCTATGTTTGAGTTGGTTTGTGCCAACGGAGACTTGTGTGTGCTAGTGAATAACGCCGGTGGAGATGCTGGTCGATATTCAGGTTTATCTGTTCCTTTGTCTGTATGTCAGCAGGTTATGGCGTTGAATTATGAGGGACCAGTCAGATGCATGCAGCTTGCTGTGCCGCAGATGGTGCGATTGGGTAAAGGTTTCATTATTAATATTTTATCTCAGGCCGCTGTTTATGGCGGTGTTGAACTTTCACACTATGCTGCGGCAAAGGCTGCGTTGGGAAGCTTTTCCATTGGTATGGCAAAAGAGCTCATCGCTTTAAATATTCGGCTCAATAACGTTTCTCCGGGGGTCGTAGATACCGAATATTTGTCCCCAGAAAAGCGCGACGAATTCGCGCGGATATTACCTGCTGGGCGATGTGCGAAGACGAGTGAAATTGCCGATGTGGTGTGTTGGTTAGCGTCTGATTCCTCTTCATATGTTGCTGGGGCGACGCTTCCTGTTTCAGGAGCAAGGTAAATGCAATATTTGAATATTCCCTCGTTTCAATCCGATGCAGAAAGCGCGCTAGCCTTTTACAAACTTAATGGTTTTCATGTTGAGTACGGAGTGTATAGCGAAGACGAGCTGGATGAGATTAAGACGTTAGCCGCACATTTAACCCTTCCGTCAAAGGGAAATTTTAAGCCAATTATGATGCCGCACCGGGAACAGCCTGAGTTCCTTCGCTACATGAATACGCCTGTTGTACTCAATGTGATGCAGAATTTACTTGAAGGTGAAATCTCTGGATTACAAAGCCAATATTTTTTTTCTCCACCCGGGACTCGGGGGTTTACCGCGCATCAAGACAATTATTTTGTTCAAGCAGGTTATGGGGCCTTTGCTTCGGCATGGTTGGCATTGGAAGATACTTCACCAGAAAATGGGGGGTTAATTGTCTATCCAGGCTCACACCTTAAAGGCACTTTACCGGTTCGTGAAACCTTAATTCAAAGTGAAAGTGTGCAAGATCCCAATGCATACCGAACGGAAACCGTCATACCTGAAGGGTGTCGGCCTCTGCATTTATCCATTCCCGCTGGTGGCATCGTCTTTATCCACGGTGATGTCATTCATGCATCGAATCACAATCAAAGTGGGACACGGACTCGGCAAGTATTACTTAATACCTACATTCGCCGGGGCGAAGATTTTCGCCCTGGCCGTGATGCTAAGCGGGTTGAAATTCCACTGATGGAGTTTAATTGTGAAATTAAATGAACTAGCCACACATCCTGCACTGCAAGGTACTTTATTAAATAAACAATTTGCGCAGAAGCCTTTTCAATTTGTAGATGTTGGCGCGCGAGGTGGGGTACATGACCTAGTGGAACCTTTTGCCAGTAAAACATCGGTACTTGCTTTTGAACCAGATGAAACCGAATGTCAGAGGTTGCTGACGTTAGAAGCGGTGACAGGCCCATGGGCGGATTTTAATTTACTGGCCAAAGCGTTAGATGCGGGCGAAGGTGAACGTGTTTTACATTTGTTATCTGCCCCAACAAACCATTCATTGTTGCCTCCAAACCCCGTGTTTACTGCTCGCTACAATATGGAGAAGTGGCAGTTAGTTGACCAACTTACCCTTGAAACCACATCGTTGGATACCTTGTTAGCAAGCCCATCGTTAGCAGGGAAATTTGAACCGGAATTGTTAAAGCTGGATACCCAGGGAAGTGAGTTTGAAATATTGGAAGGTGCAATAGATGCGTTGGGTTCCAGTGTTGTGGCCATTGTTACCGAAGTCTCTTTCGCGGAATTGTACCAAGGGCAAAAATTATTTTCAGAGGTAGAACAATTACTGAGAAAAAGTGGATTTAGCTTTTACGGTTTTGATCCTATCTTTTCGCGCTCTCAACGTTCGCTGGATAAATCTCATCACATTACCCGAGAGCGTGCGTTTTTTACCGATGCTGTTTTTTTTCGTGATCCTTTAGATTCTGGTGATGGCTTACGCAAGTTTTCACACCGTCAGGCGCAAGCCTTATTTGTTTCCGCCGTGTTGTTGGGCTTTTTTGATTTTGCACTAGAGCTCGCGTTGTCAACCTGGGCAACTGAGCAGCAACCTGATGAACGCACTGCGATACAGCGTTTTATACAAGATATTTCATTTAAAGATCCTGCAGCAACGAAAAGAGAAGCTGAAGATATGCTAGCCCAGCTTAATAGGTTTCCGGAAAAAAGTAATTTAGTTGTTGGGCATTTTGTCGACCAGCGCCGAGATATATGTGATTACCATGATGTATTTAACACTATGGCAACCCCAGTTCCAAAGGAGTAATGCTAAAAATGTTTATTGATGAATTTTCTGCGTTTTCGGGTAAGAAAGTGTTGGTAACTGGAGGGACTGGGCTTATTGGCCGACAAGTCGTTCGACTGTTATGTGATCATCATGCGTTGGTAACTGTTGTATCGTTGGATGAAGTCAAGGTTGATCAAAGGGCAGAGCATGTATTTGCAGACTTGACTGAACTTAGTACCTGTCTGGACGTTATCCGTGGGCAGGACTTTGTTTGCCACCTGGCTGGTATCAAGGGCTCTATTGACGTCACAATGAAATATCCAGCTAGCTTCTTGGTGCCCCTGTTAATGTTTAATACCAACGTGATTGAAGCTGCCAGACGTTGTGGTATTGAACGCTTGGTGTACACCAGTTCAATCGGCGCCTATAGCAGCTCAGAGGTATTCGTTGAGAGTAATGGCAATAGCGGTGAACCAATGGACACTTATCCAGGGCACGCGAAAAGAATGGCCGAGCTGCAAATTCAAGCCTATAAACAGCAGTATGGCTTAACGGGATATTCAGTTGTTAGGCCATGTAATGTTTATGGGCCTGGTGATAATTTCGATCCAGATAACGCCATGGTGATCCCGACGTTGATGTACCGTATAGCTAATAAGGAAAACCCGGTATTGGTATGGGGGGACGGCTCTGCAATTCGAGATTTTGCCTTTAGTACGGATGTGGCCGTCGGTATTTTGCAGACCTTGCTCAAAGGAACGGGTAATCACCCATTTATCAATTTAGGCAGTGGGAAAGGCTACAGCGTAAAGGAATTAGTTGAAACCTTGGCATCCTTTATCGATTTTCGCTATCAGTTTGATTGCTCTAAACCGAGTGGATTTCCCAAGCGCGTAATGGATATTAGCCTTGCTTCGGAGTTAGTCGGATATCAACATAATACGAGTTTACTGACAGGCTTAAAGCAGACATGGGCGTGGTTCTTAGAAAATCGTGACGAATATAGACACAAGAAAAACTATTTTCGCTAGGAGTCAAAGGAATGAAAGTGACAGATACACGTCTACCGGGCGTAAAGCTGATCGAATTGGATCGGTTTGAGGATTTTCGAGGCACATATATCGAATCTTACAATCGTACTGATTATCTTGAACATGGTATCGATATTGATTTTGTTCAGGATGATTTTTCGATGTCTACAAAACATGTCTTGCGGGGAATTCATGGCGATCAAACAACGTGGAAATTGGTGAGTTGTGTCTACGGAAAGTTTCGGCTTGTTGTCGTTAATTGTGATAAGGATTCAGAGCTATTTGGGCAATGGTTGGCATTTGATTTATCTGAGACAAATGCCCATCAAGTTCTTATTCCGCCTAAGTATGGTAATGCGCACTTGGTGATGAGTGAACAGGCCATTTTTCATTATAAGCAGAGTACTTATTACAATCCTGAAGGCCAGTTTACCTATTGTTGGGATGATCCTGCCTTTAACATCTGGTGGCCAATAAAGCAGCCGATCCTGTCACAACGTGATGATTTGGGATACAGGGTATAGTGATGTTTGAGAATCAAAACGTTTTAGTTGCCGGTGGCGCGGGCTTTTTAGGCTCAAATCTTATTCAGCGCTTATTGTCGGAAGGCGTAAATGTCAGGGCAACGCTGCATAAGAATCAGCCGCAAATAGAATCAGACAAAGTTGAATGGATTTGGGGGGATCTCACCCAAAAGGATGCTTGTTTAGCAGCCTGTGAGGGCATTGATGTGTTAATTATTTGCGCAGCTCAGACCGCCGGAGCGATGGTTATTGAGAAAACTCCACTGGTACATTTGACGCCAAATTTGATCATTAATGCTCAGTTGATGGAAGCAGCGTATGAACAAGGGGTTAAAAAAGTAGCATTTATAAGCAGTAATACTGTCTACCCTGTATCAGACCTACCGATGAGAGAAACCGACCATACCGGTGAGTATTTCCACAAATATCATATCGTGGCATCCATGAAGTATTTTTCAGAGCAAATTTGTGAAATGTACGCAAACCGAGTCGACAAGCCTATGGATGTTGTGGTTATCAGACCGGGCAATATGTATGGTCCATTTGACGATTTTGAATGGGCATCTTCACATGTGCTACCCGCCTTTATTCGACGAGTCATTGAGCGACATGATCCTATCGCTGTGTGGGGGAATGGGCAGGATATTAAAGATTTTATTTATGTGGAAGATGTTGTCGATGGGGTACTTGCGGCGCTGGTAAAAACGAAAGGCTTTGAAATATTCAATATTGCTGGGGGACAGGGATATTGTTTAAAAGATTTGTTAGCGCGTTTGATTGAGATGCAAAACCTACAGGAAGTGACCGTGAGTTTCGATATATCGAAACCTACCATGATCCCCCTGCGCCTGATTAATATCGATAAAGCAAAAGAAATGCTTAATTTTTATCCAGAAACGTCGATAGAAGAAGGACTGATGAAAACGATTGACTGGTATGAAAAGCGATATGATCATCACAAGAACACCTTTTAGAGTTTCCTTTTTCGGCGGTGGAACTGACTATCCAGCTTTTTATGAAGAGCATGGTGGCGCTGTGCTGAGCACGTCCATTGATAAATATTGCTACATTACAGCCAGAACGCTCCCTCCGTTTTTTGATCATAAATACCGCATCCGCTACACCGAAAGAGAAGAGACGAATGCCATCAACGAGATTTCTCACCCGTCTGTACGGGCATGTCTTAATCACTTAAACATGGAACGCGGTATCGAAATTGTGCATACCAGTGATATACCCGCGATGTCTGGTATTGGTTCCAGCTCTTCTTTTACTGTTGGGTTATTGCATGCTTTGTATGCACTTGAAAAGATTGATATTACCAAGAGCGAACTGTGTCAGGATGCGTTGCATATTGAGCAACAAATTTTAAAGGAAAATGTTGGCTCGCAAGATCAGACTATTGCTTCTTATGGTGGCCTGAACAACATCAGGTTTTGTGCCGAAACGCATCCAGTGGTGTCGCCAATCGCGATCACTCGAGAGCGGCGTAAAGAGCTGGAGTCTCATTTAATGCTCTTTTTTACTGGTTTTTCGAGAATATCATCAGAAATAGCCAAAGCTCAGATTCAGGCGACGCCGTTTAAAACCAGTGAATTGAAAAGTATGGAGCAAATGGTGATTGAGGCGGTTAAAATTCTTTACGCTGAAGATAGATCGATTCTTCATTTTGGTGAAATGTTACATGAATCTTGGATGGTTAAAAAAAGCCTGACGGAACAAATATCTAATACAGTGATAGACGATATTTATTCGAGAAGCCGCCAGGCTGGAGCTATCGGCGGAAAACTTTGCGGAGCCGGTGCAGGGGGCTTTCTGCTTCTTTTTGTTGAGCCTGAAAAACAAGCGCGGGTCAAAGATGCACTGTCAGAATTACTCCACGTGCCTTTTAGATTTGAGCAACGTGGTTCACACATTATTTTTAGTGCGTAATGTAAGATGACTAGGAAAATAAAGGTTTCATTGTGCACGCATGGTAGAAACGATAACTATACGCCCGATTTTTTATATCGATTGGAAATGACATTAAATTTTACCGCTCACTCCGCTAAGTCAGCTGGGGTGTTGGAAGAAATGGAGTTTTTAGTTGTCGATTGGAACAGTGACACTCCGTTGTCGGATGTATTGAGCTTGAGTCAGGAAGCGAGCTTCATGACTAAGTTCATCTATGTTGATAAGCCTTCTACAATGGATCTAAATGAGCGTATCCCTTTGTCATTGGCCGCTAATACTGGGTTTAAATTAGCATCGGGCGAGTATATCGGTTTTTGTGGTGGCGATACCATCATTCCTACATCTTCAATACGAGCCTTATTTTCTGTTCTGAGAGGCGATAGTATTATTGGGGCCCCTGAAGACAAGTACTTTAATTGTGGCCGCTATACTGTTCCATATCAATTTGTTAATTCAAAGCCCAGTATTACGGAATGGGAAAATTTCTTAGTCACTCGCTCATGGTTTCTACAAAAGTCTCCCGCAGTTCCTGGTTTTCTTCGGGGAGGTGCGGGTCTTATTTTGTGTCATAAAGATATTATGCGCAAAAGCAGGGGGCTGACAGAAAGTTTTGGTGACAAATGGGGATGGAATGATGTCGATTTCACGCTTAGATTAATGAATCATTATGATTGGCGTGATTTGTCTGCTGTGGGTTTTCAACTCTATGACATGGAGCACCAACCAAAAGTCGGCACTAGAAGTAATATCTGTAAGACGCAGCCAAGACACATTATCAACCGTGAATTGATAACAAATCACGCATCTTGGGGAGATACTGGGTTCCCAATTCAAATACAGAATTCTCTCCCTGATAAATGTCGTATCGATGATGTAGAGGTTAGCTTTAACGATGATGATGCAATCCGAGCTGCGGAACAATGCGTTAATGAGTTTGTTCAGCAAACTAAGCGTGTAAAGGCAAAGTGGAACGTCATTGGGGAGAAGGAGTTTTTTCGTTTTCAGATACTGTCTTTGCTAAATAGTTTCAACCCATTTGATAGTGTATTTAACTTTCAAGTGACGAATAGTCAACTGACGTATTTTTTAGCTTCGCTGTATCCAAGTTGTCACTTAAATTTGTGCACCAGCTGGGATGAAGAAGATGAAGTACAAGGACCTCACGTCATTGCCGATAGATTATTTCATTCATTTGTGAAGTTTAGCGGTTACCTTCGGGTGTTCACTGATCCTGAGAGAGGTTATTGCAAACTCGAAGAAAGCGCGTTTGATTGGATTTGTGTCGAGAAGGTAGGTCTTGCGAAACTAACTCATCGCTCAATTCAGGGAGCCTCTCTTATTTGTGTGCTTTGCAATGAAGTGGAGTCTGCGAAGGCACACCTGATTTCATTGGGGCTGGTAGAAGCAGAAATCTTTGTAAACAGTGAATTTGGCATGACTTTGTGGGCCAAAAAGGGCATTGATCGGGTCTCGCGACTCGTGCCTAAACTCAAAATGTGTGCCCCCGAAAATAGCGCTGTGATAGAAAGAGACGAATATTCATCGCTTGTTGGCCTTTATTCCTTTATTCGTCATCTTGATAAATCTCAACGTTACGTTTTGTATGGCTTTGGGAGTGTCGCGAAGCTGTTGCTTCCACATATCTATACGTTGATCGACGCTATTTTTGATGAGGCGCTGAGCGACAGGGATGATGAACTGTCGGGATTAAGATTGATTAGTTTTGAAGAGTTTTATGAGTTTAAAGATTCGATCATACTGGTAACGCCGACGATTTATGATGAAGATATTCGCGCGAGATTGACTCGCGCGGGCCTCGAAAATGAGATTATCTCTATTTCTTGGTAGAGGCTATTTTAGATAGAGTTTTTTAAATTCATTAAAGTCATTTTTGTGGAATAAATAGGTTTTTTTATCAATGATTTTAAGTACGGCTTTACTGGATAAATTCTGAACGTAACCACCTCGTATACCTGATTTTAATAACGTTCTTGGTATGATTCCTTTATTGGTAAAGGTTAGGTAATTGACATGGTCGATCGCATCCTCTGCCTCTAGAGACAAAGTTTGAATTTCGGGAATATCAAACACACTCTTTGATATGGTTTTGAATAAAAGTTTACTGTCATGATGCTCATTCAGCGCCGCCTTAATTGCAGCGTTTGCCAGTTTGAATTCGTTTACGACAGCGTCGTCATTGGCTTGCATTGACTCAGGGATGATCAGTGAGTCATCCAAATCTGTATAAGAAGTCACTATTATTCCAGATTTACTTCGAGTGACATTTGTTAATATTTCCTGACTTTGCTCTTTGGATTTTTCAGGGTAATAAATGACACAGTATTCCGAAGGTTCCAGTTGAGCTAAATTTCCCTCTTTAAAAATTATCTTACCTTGGTAGGCAATGTCAGATAACCAGAAGCACGAGGTGATAAATACCTTGCAGCTAGAATAAATCGTGATGGTTTCACCCTGACACTGATTTGATAGCACCATTTGTTCTCGTTTCGCATTATTGTGCGTAGATGTATCAAATCTCTCGTAATCTCTGTTTAGTTCTTTGATTATTTTTTCAATGAGGGTGCGCCAGAGCGTAATGGCTTTATCCACTATTTCGATATTTGAGCTGGAAAGTTTTGTTAGCAAAGCATTCGCGTAGTTGGCCGTACCATACAAATAATAAAATAAGAGTGATTTTCCATATTTGTAGGAAGCAAACATCATCTCTTTTTGTTTATTGATGATGTACTCAATATCGCTGTGTGTTTCAATCTCTATCTCTAACAATGTTCTGAATGAAGTGAGTTCGTTTAACAGAACATTATCTGAAAATTTATCTTCAAATTTTGTGATAAAGCCTTTAGTCAGTTGGGGGGAGAAGACCGTATCTTTCAGGTTTGTTAGCGCGTGATGTTTGTTTTCAGCGTTCGTTACGATCAGTAGGTCGCTGATATTAAGGGGATTTGTCCCCATGATTTTTGCACCATCACTGCAGTTATAAAAGGTCTGTGATTTGGGGCGTTTATAGGTAACCTGTTCGATGATCTGACGTGAAATTTTAAACTCGTGTTTGGTATTTACCGTCGGGCGGAAGTTGCCCGGGACGATGAGCGATGTGTTGTTTCTTTCTGCATAGTTGTAGGTTTCACTGCCATCTTGCTGATAATAACCAGACGACTTTGAGTGGTGATGCTTCACGTCGATAAAGCCGAGATCCACACCCATTAAGTAAATATTATTAAAGCCTAACGTAGAGATGAGATCGGTGACGAAGTTACTGACAGTAGGGAAGGCGTGTTTCAGCGTTTCGTATTTGTCTTCCCCAAGTACATTTAGGGCTGATACAGTTGAGGATTCCCCTTCTTTAAAGGCGACTAATACATCTTTATACAAATCACAGGTATCAGGGTGAATGCCGTTACAGGATATCAGCGTAATTTGTTTTAAGTAGTCTAAGTCCTCTACTAGGTACGCCCAGTCGAATGTGCTGCGGTTTTGTTCTATTTCAGCGTGGAAATCAGGTGTAATACCGTTTCTGTGTAACGCCTGCAGCGCGGTACCACAACTGATGACAATCGCCCGTTCTTGCCATTCTTTGATGGCTTCAATGGATAAATCCAGCGAAGGACCATTGCCAACAATAAACACCGGAACTTCTTTATCGTCATAACTCAGTAGCTTAGACGGATTCTTACGTAATACAGGCGTGCCCCGATCAAGCACTGCTTTGGTGTGTTCGATACCGTAATAAGCATGATCAAAGTATTCCCCCATCGAAATCACTACCTGCAATTGTTCTCGCAGTTGTGCGATGGCACTGTTTAGGGAAGCGTTGTAGTAGCTTTGGTAGAAGTAGGTATTGTTCAGAATATAGGGGCCAATGGAGTGGAACTGGCTAAGTAAATCGCGGAATAAATGGCTGCCATCATCGCCGATATTCAGGTAAATGCGCGCTTCCGACTCATCTACTTTGGTTAAAATGCTATGCCAATCAATGGCAAACAGAGAGGCGTAGAAGAAATCCTGATTCGGTTCACAGATGAAGAGTTTTTCAACTTCATGCTCGGCCAGCAATTTTTCAAGCTGATAACCGACACCCAGTCCAAACATAATAATGGATGCGACTTTTTCTGGCAGGGCACCTATTTCATCCTCGGCTTGCTGCAATAATTCTTCGGTTTCTTTTACAAACTGATAATGCAGGTAGTGCGCAAGCTTATTGCCTTTGTAACCGAGGACCAGCCCGTCTTTATTCGGCTGTTCATTAAAGTTGTCAAAGTTGTATTCACAATCAGACTTTGGTGAATCGCTGTACCAGCTGATCAAGTTACTTTGCTTAATCAGAGAGACTTCGCCTGCCTCAGTCGCTACAGGTAACCAGTGTTTAGGGCGATAGTCTTTGTAATCGTTGTATATTTTAGGAAAGTAGCGTTTGAATGCCTCGAGATTTCGTTGAAACAGCGGGGTTTCACACGATACGTCGTTTAATTGCGTCACATTAACCGGGTGGGTCCATGTGGGCACATATTGGGTGTAATGCTGCTCGTTTTTAAAACTAAATCCGTGCTGCGCAATGTCCGTCCAGTTTCGATTTAGTAAGTCTTCGTAAAGTGAATCAAACACCGGATGGTTGTAATGCTTATAGAGATAGAAGCTATTAATGCCAGTATGTTGCTCTAACTCTCGCATGTCGGAAATGATGTCTCGACCATCTTTTTGTATCTGTAAAAAGACGGCGGTGCCTTTGGTTTGGGCGAGTGTAAAGATGTGCTGCCATGGCCCAACCAAAACGGAACACTGAAAATACTGAAGCTCAGGTTCATACACAATGAGATTCTTGATTGTATGATTTAGCAGCAGTTCTTCTATTTGCTGTGCCAGGCCACAACCTAGCATGACTAAACAATCAATAGTCTGTGGTAATGGGGCATGTTTTATATGCGACTGATAGGCCGGCAAGTTTCTGAGTTTTAGCGTTTCTTCTGTTTCAATGGTTTGAGGAATTATATTCGCACCATTGAGCATGCTCACTTTGCCGCTATGCTGCCTGAAATTAGCAACCTGCGCCCGAATTTCCGTGTGTGGATGGAAGCCGTAAAAAGTGCGCCCTAAGCCATAATCGACAATATTGTACTCGCCAAATTTATTACAGAATAACGAGTAATTTTGTAGATTAGGTTGTTTGACTAAGCCCGCTAGAGAAGGAATATTGCGTTGAAATGCGTTGATATTCTGTTTGTGGGTCACCAGGATATGTTGGGCAAGTTGTTGCTCAAGTTGAGTTTGTTGTTCTTCGTCCTGATGCAGGTGTAAGCGAATATTTTTTAACATGAAAACAAGATAAACCTTTAGCTGGGAATCGCTGCCTTATCGGCAGTCCATGATCTTTTCTAAAACTTTATAATGTCAGCAATTATCGGGCCAGCGGAAAAGCCAGAAAATTGGCGTAAATTAGCTGATTCTTTAGGCTTTCAGTTTGAAATGTGCCCGCAAGGAAAACTTGAGTATAAATTTTGTATCAAAGTTGAATAAGCGGTATGACGGAGTATACCCTGAAGGTGGTTAGTTTCTGTTCAGTCTTCTGCTATGCTTAACGTGAGGTTTGAGGGGGTAAAGATATGATCAATCTGAATACCAGTTCTAATTCGTCTTTGTTGCAACAGGTGCAGCAAAAGCAGAACAGTTTAATGGAAAAGCTGGCATCGGGTAAACGCGTTAACAGCGCTGCCGATGATGCAGCGGCACAGCAGATTATTGACCGTTTGACATCGCAGGTTGAGGGCACCTCCCGAGCTATGTCTAATGCTTATGATGGCGTGTCGTTATCGCAAGTCGCAGAAGGCGGCCTATCGGGCATCACAGAAGATGCTCAGCGAATTCGTGAACTTACCGTGCAGGCTGGAAATGGCATTTATAGCGCAGCGGATCGTAAGGCGATACAGTCTGAAATTAGCCAGTTACAGGGTAACATTAGCCAAACAATCGAAAATACTGAGTTTGCCGGTAAAAAGTTACTGACAGAAGATGGCAGCGCCGATTTTCTCGTGGGTGCAAACAGCGGTAATACACTAAGCGTGAATACATCGAATATTGCGTCGGGTATTTCCGATTTACTCAGTATTGATGTGAGTGACGCGTCTTCTATTGATGATGCGCTCAGCGCTGCTGACAGTGCCATTGATTATGTTGATAGCACTCGTGCCGATTTGGGTGCAACCCAGAATCAATTTGAAAGTGCGGCACGAAACCTGTCACAAGCCAACGTTAATCAGGCCGCAGCCCGGAGTCGATTGCAAGATACAGATTATGCACAGGCGACATCAGATAGTGCATCTGCGAATATTTTGAGCCAATCTTCATTAGCGGTGCAGGTGCAATCGAATCAAAGCAAGGGCCAAGTTTTGTCTCTGTTAGGCTAAAGGTTTGCTGTAATAAAATATGAGAAAAGCTGGCGATGCCGGCTTTTCTTTTTTGGGTTTCTTTATTTACCTTATCTAGACAATTAAGCCCTTTAAAGAGATGGTAAAAGCATCACTGAATGTCTAATCTTAATTCTGTCGACTAGTGAATTTGGATTTAATTTCTCGCGTCAAGCGATCTGTCAGGCGTAAGGAAAATGCCGTTAAATCAGCAAGTAAAAAGCAATTCATCGCGATTTCAATACAATTTTTATCTGCATAATCTCATTCGTATGCTGCTACCGGCCTGCATTTTAGTGTCGGTGATGTTTTACATCAGCTATACCCGAGAGAAAGAAATTATCATTAAACAGACTCAGGCCGAGCAGCAATATCAGCTAGGTTTGGTTGCTCAGCGCATTCATTCTGTTTTACGAAGTCTTCATGCAGACGTCCGGTTTTTGGCTCGCAGCTCTGTGCTCCAGCGTTGGTTAAATAAAGCGGATCCGACTTACAAGTCCATATTCACTAATGAGTTATCAGCATTCGCCTATACTCATCCGCAATACGCACAGCTCAGAGTACTCGGCCCTGATGGCATGGAATTAATTCGAGTTGATCATAACAGCACCGGTGTAGAGGTGGTTTCTGACAGCGACCTGCAAAATAAATATCAACGCTATTATTTTCAGGATACGTTGCAGTTAGAGGATGACGAAGTTTATCTGTCGTCATTCGATCTGAATGTTGAGCATGGGCAAATCGAAATTCCTTATAATCCAACGTTGCGTTTAGCCACTAAGATATGGAACCCTCAGGGTGAATTGAAAGGCGTTGTCATTGTTAATTTCAGCGGCAATCATATTCTTACCTTGCTTGAACATCCGGGTGTTGTCGATAAACGTGTGAACTGGATGGTTAATGCAACAGGTGAATACTTACGAGGCCCTAAACCCAATTTGGATTGGGCGTTTATGTTTCCTGAAAAAGGGCTCAGAACTTTCCACGACGATTTTCCATCTGAATGGCGTTGGCTGGTATCGGCTCAGCAGGATGAAAGTCAATCGGTCTTTTATCAAGCCGATGATGGCTTATTTGTGGTGGAATCAATCCATTCAACAGAGTTATTCAGTAATGCTGAAACCCATGCCTGGTATCTTATCAAATATACTTCGCCAGCAGCGATACGCACCCTGTTACATGAACGGGTATTGGCCCTCACAGGGATCGGTATTGCTATTCTCACCGCCTTTTTTACCCTGTATTTATTGCTAGTCCGTTATGATAAACGCATTCAGTCAGTGCAGTTACAGCGAGAGCGCAGAGACAAAGAGTTTCGGCATTTTATTGAATCGGCACCAGATGCCATCATCATTGTCTCTGAAAGTGGTGAAATCATGGTGGTTAATAAACAAGCCGAAAATTGGTTTCAGTATACGGCGGATGAACTCGTCGGTTTGTCCGTAGAGGTGTTGGTTCCCCATCGTTTTCGTCATCAACATGTCGATTTACGGCGAGGATATACCAATAAGCCTTCGGTTAGAGCGATGGCAAGTTCTACTGAACTAACAGCGTTACGTAAAAATGGAACTGAATTTCCAGTCGAAATAAGCCTTAGTCCGGTCTCTCTGGATGAAAAACAGGTTGTCCATGTGGCGATCCGCGATATTAGCGAGCGAAAACACTTGCAAAAGCAACGCAAGCAAGTTGAAGCAAGGTTTCAGGATCTGGTTAATTCGCTTCTTATTGGCGTGTTTCAACTTCCGGTGAATAAAAGTGCCGCGCTAATCGAAGCTAATCCCTACTGTATTGAATTACTGGGGTGTAACGGTATTTCTCAAATTCGCGAACGTGCGTTTAAAGATTTTTTTAGATTCACTGGCGATTGGGAAAATTTCTACGAGACTTTAGCAAAGGAGGGATGGGTCGATCGCTTGCAAGCGGTAATGGTCAGCGCGAAGGGGGATCAATTCATTGCCTCTATTACCGCCACGATGCGTGAGCGGGACTCAGGTACCTTAATTGAAGGTTTAGTGGAGGATATTACTCAGGAAAAAGAGCAGGAAGAGAAGATCCGCTCATTGAATATTAGCCTGCGTAAACGTTCTTTGGCATTAGAAGCAAGTAACAAAGAATTAGAAGCCTTTAGTTATTCGGTATCTCATGATTTGCGGGCGCCGCTAAGGGCAATGGATGGGTTTAGCGAAGCTTTGTTGCGCGATTATTCGAATAGTTTGGATGATAAGGCGAGAGATCGCCTTCAACGGATTCGAAAAGCCGCCCAGAGAATGGCGAACCTTATTAATGATTTACTGAATCTTGCCAAAGTATCACGGATTGAGATGACGTATCAGGAGGTTGATCTAAGCCAACTTGCCATAGATGTCTTTAACGAAATCAGTGACATAAGACAGTTGGCACAAGTGCACTATAAGGTTCAGCCGGGCATGAAAGCCAAAGGTGATCCCGGCCTTATCAGAACTGTTTTAGAGAATTTAATTGGTAATGCGCTTAAATTTTCAGCGAATAAGGACAAGCCTGATATACAAATAGGCGAAACGGAGCACGATGGTGCAACGGTGTTCTTTGTAAAAGATAACGGGGTAGGTTTCGATATGCGTTATTACGACAAATTATTCGATACCTTTCAGCGTTTACATAGCGAGAGTGAATTTGTGGGAACTGGTGTAGGACTCGCGTCAGTGCAGCGAATTATCACTCGTCATGGTGGCAGTATTTGGGCGAACTCAGAGCCTGAACAAGGAGCCTGCTTTTATTTTACCTTTGGGGAACAAGTGGCATGAGAAAAGGAATTTTACTGGTAGAGGATAATGGGGATGACGAAACACTGGCATTAGATGCCCTGTATGAGCACGTTGAACCAAGTCAAATTAATGTTGTTAGGGATGGAGCTGAGGCTTTGGATTTTCTCTTTGCGCAGGGGAAATACCAGTATCGCCAAAATTCACCCTTGCCGGTTGTGGTGATGCTCGATCTGAGTCTACCTAAAATAAGTGGGGTTGAAGTACTCAAGCAAATACGCGCAAACCCGGTTACCAGTCTACAGCCGGTGGTGGTACTCACATCTTCAACCGAAGAGAAGGATAAACTCAGTTGTTATCGTTTTGGGGCTAACAGCTTTATATCTAAGCCTGTACATTTTGATGAATATAACCGGACCCTCGCGAAAGTGGGAGTCTATTGGGCACATGTTAACGAAGCGGCCAAGCATTAAGGCCTTGGGAGATTTCGGTGGCAAGGAGCACTCAGCGGGAGGTAGCGCCGGTTAAAGTGTTGATCCTGGAGGATAACCGGGATGATGCCCTGCTATTGTTAGACGCACTGGAGCAATCAGGTTTTCAGATTGAAAGCGAATGCGTAGATAATGAACCTGCGTTTGTTCTGGCGATTGAGAATAAACAGTGGGACATTGTGCTGTCAGATTATCAATTACCTGGCTTTACCGGTAAGCGGGCACTAGCACTTTTTCGCGAAATTAATGAGTTTACGCCATTCGTTTTGGTGTCTGGCACGATTGGGGAAGAGCTGGCGGTAGAGATCATCAAAGCAGGAGCCAATGACTACATTCTTAAGGACCAGTTAGGCCGCTTAAAGCCGGTCATCTCAAGGGAGCTTAGGGAGGCTGCCGAGCGCACCAAGAGCAAACGAAATGAGTCTTTACTGCGCCAGTTAAGTCGGGCCGTTGAGCAGACATCAGACAGCATTTTCATTACGGATGTCTTTGGGCATATGATTTATGCTAACCCGGCATTTACCCTGCAAACGGGCTACACCTTTCACACGGTTGAGGGCCAAACGCCGGAATTTCTATTTTCGAGTAATCAGAAATTTGATAGCTATTTTCATATCTGGCAACAGGTTTCCCATGGCGAGCGTTATCGTGGGGTCATTCTTTGTCGACGGCGGGATGGCAGCGTTTTTCACGAAGAGTTGTCAGTATCACCGCTATTTGATTCAGAAAATGAAATCATTCACTTTGTTTTTACCGGGCGTGATATAAGCCAGCGGATTGAGGCCGAAGAGTCTCGTAATCAGCTGGCCTCAATTCTCGAGATGACGCCGGATATTGTGGCCATGATGGAGCCTTCTGGTCCACTTATTTATCTCAATGGTGCTGGGCGTCGATTGCTGGGTATTGCCAGCAATGCCGAGATTGCTAAATTTTATATAAAAGACATTTTCCCCGGACAGGTCGCTTCATTCCTGAGTTCGACCATTATTCCGCATGTATATCGTGATGGTGCCTGGGCTGGTGAAACGGAGTTGCTAAATGCCCGTGGCGAGACGTTACCGATTTCTTTGGTGGTGCTTGAGCATAAAGATAATGATGGTTCAACGGATTATCTGTCGCTTATCGCCCGAGATATCAGCGAACGTAAAACCTTTGAAGCCGAGTTGCAGCATAGAGCCACTCACGATGCATTGACCAATCTACCGAACCGTTTTTGCCTGATGGAACGCTTTCATTCCAGTATTGATTACGCCACTCGCCGCGGTGACATGGTTGCCGTGTATTTTCTTGATTTGGATGATTTTAAACGGGTTAACGACAGTCTTGGTCATGCAGCCGGGGATGAGTTACTGAAACAAATCAGTCGTCGCCTGCAAAGTTCGTTGCGTCCCAGTGACACGGTTGCCCGCCATGGCGGAGATGAGTTTGTTATTATCGTTGGAGACTTAACCAATCTGGACGCAGTCATGTCGGTTTGGTCGAAAGTGCGCAAAGAGTTTGAACGTCCAATCATGATAAATGCCCATGAGGTGTACGTAAGCTTCAGTACTGGGGTAGCGGTGTATCCTCATGATGGCGACAGTCCCCAGGAGCTGCTCAGACATGCAGACTCGGCAATGTATACTGCTAAGCTGGCCGGGTCTGATCAATGCCGCTTTTATTCAGCAGACATGCAGGAACAGGGTCGTGAGCATCTTTTGCTCGAGGCTGAGTTACGCAGAGCGTTGGAGTTACAGGAATTTTGCCTGTTTTATCAACCCCAGGTAGATGCTAAAACAGGTAAAATCGTCGGATTTGAAGCCCTGCTACGCTGGCAACACGCCTTGCGGGGGCTCGTTTCGCCGGGGGATTTTATTCCGTTACTTGAAAAATCCAGTCTGATTATTCCTGTTGGCGAGTGGGTAATACGGGAAGCATGTCGCTTTCATTGTCGCCTGCGTGATGCGGGTTTTACGGATATTCGTCTGGCCGTGAACGTATCGGCATTTCAGTTTATCGACAAGGATTTCTATAACAAAGTCCATGGTGCCATTTCGGATTTTGATATCCCGGAAGACATGCTCGAATTGGAAATCACCGAAAACCTGGTGATGAAAGACCCCGATAATGCTGCGCAGATACTGCAGAGTTTACAGCAAATTGGTGTGCGAGCATCGATGGATGATTTTGGTACGGGTTATTCATCGCTGGCGTATCTAAAACGATTTCCGGTTGCAGCACTTAAAATTGACAGAACTTTTGTCCGCGACCTGACCATAGATAATGACGATGCAGCGATTGTTGAGGCTACTTTACTGGTAGCGCAGAAACTGGGGTTGGAAGTTGTTGCAGAAGGGGTGGAAACAAAAGCACAGCTAAAACACCTGCAGACCCTGAATTGTCCGTTTATTCAGGGATTTCTCATCAGCCCGCCTGTACATGAGGATGCGGTGTTGGTGATGTTGGAACAGCATCAGCTACTGGATGAAAATGACTGGCCGAGTTTTTCCGGTGCGGGCGCGTAAACGGCACTAGCCGTTCGCGCGACGTACCACTTTAACCGGACGGTGATGCAGAATCCGCTCTTCTCTTTGTTTCAGTAATTTCAGGTATTTTTGGAAGGTTTTACTGATCTGAGTATTGCGTTTAATGATATCCAGTTGCGGCCAGGTGGCCTTTTCGGCTTTAAAAATTAGCTCTTCAATACTCGCCCGAGTTGGGTTGGCAACAATATGACGCAAATTGCCCAGTCCTCGCGGAGGCAGAATATTGATGTCTCCCACATACTGCTGCTCGATAATTGAACGGAGTTTATGGATCCCCAGTTTTAGCGGACGATTTTCAACCCAATTTTCCAGTATATCGAAGGCGTAGATACTGTTCAGTTTGGCAACTTTGGCCATGTGGCGCATCGTAATCGATTTAAAATTATTCGTATGGCGCTTATTTCGGGATAAAAACGGTACTGCCAGCGGATTGGTCTGGCTGACGATACTATGGTTTACGCCATATAAACGAGACAAGCGCTGGTAAGGTAAATCAGCCATCAGTGACCCATCAGCAAAGCGCCTGTTCGGAATATAGGGCACGATGTCTCCTGCCATATTTTTGGCTTTAAGCTGGACTGGCGTAAACACAAACGGAATGGCACAAGAGGCGCGTACTGCTTGCACTATGAGGGCATTTGGCGAGGTTTTAGCATTCAGCAAACGTGAAAATTGATGTAAGTCAGCGGCTGAAACCGTGATGGTCATATGGCGACCGGTTTTAGCAAAAGCCTCATCAAAGGTCATCAAGTCGAACAATTCGATTAGCGCATTTTCAAGGTTCGTGCTGTCGAGCAGACTGTCTTTTCCAAAGCCATGCCAGATGCTCCATTCACGGAATTTTTCGTAGATGCTTTCAGGAGATAATGTCTCTGAGAGTTGATCGTCTGTACGTGTGCCCAATAGTCCTGCCACAATAGAACCGGCGCTCGCCCCCGAGAAAACGTCGGGCAATAAATCATGCTCAAATAATGATTTAACCACACCGCAATGGAAGAAACCCAAGCCTGCGCCTCCGCTTAGCATCAGGCAACTGCGGCCAAAGGCGTGTGCTGTTTCATCAAAAAAGGACAATTTTTCATAGAAATCGACTTCACGCTCATCGGCATGATAGATGAAATCCAGAGCATCACAGACCTGGTCGAGAAATTCCTGAATTAAAAACTTGGTACCGACTTTACTGTTTCGGTTAAGAACAGGGTTGGAAATATTGCCCAAGTTGCCATGTATGCCTTCGTGTAAAATCGACATCAGGCCAATGGCATCGCCCTGCGACTTGGCCAGGCGAATACGCTGCACACGTTTTCGAATTAAACGATAATCGTAATCGTGGCAGGCATCTTTGGCTTTCCAGTCATCCGCACCAGACTTGGCATCATGCTCCACACAAGCTTCAAAATAAGCCTGATAATCGGTGGCATGTTCGATGTCTTTTTCAAGTGCATAAAGGCTTTTCTGTTTGGCCATAAATACCTACTTAATTGGCGATTCCGCAGCTCTATTAACTACCTAAACTTTAGAAAAAGCTATCAAATGCTGATAATTATTCAATAATACCTTTGGATAGAAACAAAGTGTTCACAACTAATTAACTGTTTTACCAGTTGTTTTAATTATCCTACTTTTTATACGCCGGCTGTTTTTTTGCTCAAAAAGAATCGTATCTTGCCCATTGACCAAATTCTCTACAATGGTTAGCCTGACATTCTTACCGCCCACAGAAAACACATAACAAACATTGGACAGGCGCTAATCAACAACTATGGATTGGAATTTCGAGACCCTCAGCCTCTTACTCATCCCTTTGATTAGTGCGGTGATAGGCTGGGTAACTAACTACCTTGCAGTGAAGATGATGTTCTATCCCATAGAATTTATCGGTATTCCGCCCATCTTTGGCTGGCAAGGCCTTATCCCGAAAAAACGCCGTGAAATGGCGGAGATCGAGGTCGATTTGGTATTGGGCAAGTTACTCAGCGTAAAAGATATTGTTGCCCGAATTGACGCCAAAACCCTGACAGAAACCATCGAGCGTCGTCTTAAGCAAGTGTTACGTAAAGTGGTCAATGACGTGATGCAGGAGTCTGCGCCAACGCTTTGGGCATCCTTGCCAGTACAGGCGAAAAATCTGGTGTATATGCGGGTTGAGCGCGATATGCCGAGGGTGGTGCGAAATATGGTCAATGATTTTCAGCATAATGTAGTTGAAATCATTGATATTAAAGAGTTAGTCATCAAACAGCTGGTGGCAGAACCTGAGTTGATCAACGAGATATTTTTACGTTCAGGGGCGAAAGAATTCCCGTTTATCGAACGTTCCGGCCTATATTTTGGTTTCTTATTTGGTATCCCGACTATGCTGCTTTGGTATTTTTACCAGATGTGGTGGTTGTTACCGCTGGGAGGCTTAATCGTTGGGTATGCCACCAACTGGATTGCAATAAAGATCATCTTTGAACCTAAACGTCCGGTACGTTTTCTGGGGCTTAAATTTCAGGGAATGTTTCTAAAGCGACAAAAAGAAGTCTCCCGAATTTACGCGGATATTGTCGCCGCTAAGCTACTGAATCCACAAAATATCACCAAAATCATGTTACATGGCTCAGGTTCAGAACAGTTACTGGAACTGATTGAACTGCATGTTAACGACGCCATCGAACGCTACGTGGCCATCGCTCAACCTTATTTTGCTTTGGGCGTAGGATCTGACAATTATTTCCGGATGAAAGAAATGGCGATCCAACGTATTTTCAACGACTCGGAAAAATATCTAGCGTATGGATTTGCCTATGCTGAACAGGCGTTAAATATAGGCGAAGATCTTCGCGTTAAAATGGAAGCGCTGGAACCGGAAGAATTTGAAGGTGTGTTGCGGCCTGCCTACCAGGCCGATGAATGGAAGCTAATCGTATGTGGTGCCTTGCTGGGCATGGGAGCGGGTTTTCTGCAGCTTTGCCTGATGCTTTGATCTGAAGACTTAAGCGGGCTTTTTCTCCAACCATTCATAAATCCCCAAAATTGACTGTGTCAGTTTGTGTTTGGGGGCCAGAGTGATCAGTGGTTGCTTGGCCTGATGTGACTCACGCATTTTTACTGACTGACCTATGTATTGTGGGATGACCGGGTAACCTTCTTCTGTGAGTTCCTCAATAATCTGCTTAGGCAGATTGGCGTTGGCCATATACTGATTAGCAATGATCCCTTCAATGATTAATCTGGGATTATGATCTTCCTGAATCTCGCCAATTTGTTGTTGCAGGCTATATAACCCCTGTCGTGAAAAATCGTCGCAGTCGATGGGGATTAGGCAGTGGCTGGCACCAATGAGCGCCGACAAACTGTAAAAGTTTAATGCGGGCGCAGTATCGATATAAATCCGTTCATAATCTTCCTGTAATTTCTCCAACGCTTCTTTTAGCTTGTATATTTTGTGACGACTGTGCAGTTCACTTTCCAGTTCTGCCAGGGCTTCCGAGCCGGCAATGATATCCAGATTTTCAACGCCAGTCGGCTGACTAAATTCTTTTGGATCTTTGCGATGCAAATGAAAGGTCACTGTCTGACGAAAGAAGTCAGCAATGGTCGGGCCTTCGGTACTGGTAATGTTCAGATACGCGGTTGAATTACACTGAGTGTCCAAATCCAGTAACAAGGTTTTAAAGCCCTGTTGAGCAGAAATGGCGGCCAGATTAACGGCCAGGCTCGATTTGCCTACGCCACCTTTCTTATTAAACAACACCCGGATCACGATGGACCTCCTTGTTCTGCTTTGATGATTTTTTGATTAGTTCTTGTGCATTCTATGAACAATATGAAATGATAAGGCCAACAAGACAAGGGTTAGTCGACAAAAATTGCCTGTCGTTGGTCAGATGGGAGACCTATGAAAACCGCAGAGCGTATTTTGGTTACCTCATTGGCATTATTTAACCAGCATGGTGAGAATAATGTCAGTAGCGTAGATATTGCGATGGAGCTGGACATCAGTCCGGGCAATCTGTATTACCATTTCAAAGGCAAGGAAGTGATTGTCGCTGCCTTGTTTGACTGGTATCAGACGCAATTTAACGCCTTGTTAAACGCCTCTAAAGATCATGCCTTAAGCCTTGAAGAGTTTTTTTATTACCTTTATCTGCTGATGGAACAGGCGCAAACCTTCCGTTTTTTCTACTTAAATACTGGCGATCTCGCAGATAAATACCCAAAAGTTGCTAAAAGTTTTTTTCGTCAGCTAGGCTTACTAGAAAACCATCTGACCACCATGCTGCAGCATTTTGTGCGCATGGAGCAGCTGTCCATTCCCGATACGCAGAAAGTGCAAGTAGTTGAATTAATCGGACTGGTTTTCAGTCAGGCTGGCAATTATTACACTTTGAAAGGACACGATGTCACCAAGGAAGACTTCATCTATCAAAGTTTGGCTGTAGTTCTGTTTGCTTTATTGCCATATGCCCGACTCCCAGAGTCGGAATTACGGCATTTGCAGGATGCCATTCGTTGCCATGATTTGGCAGCACAATGAGTTAAGCAATCAATAACAGGGAAAACGCAGTGGCTAAACGAATTTCATTTCTCGATAGGGCATTTTGGATCACTGAATCCAAAGATAATCCTAAACATGTGGCGTGCTTGCAGTTATTACAGCGACCAGAATCTTCACCATCAGATTATGTCGACAGGCTCTATGCTCAAATGGGGAATTTTACCAAGGCCGTTTCTCCTTTTAATTGCCGGGTAAAAACCTTTCTGGGATTTTTCCCGCTGAGGCTGGATCCGGTTAAACGTCTGGATATGGAGTATCATCTGCAACTGCATGAAATAGATGATATGGAAGACTTACCCGCACTTCATGCCTATGTTGCTAAGCTTCACCAAACCTGGCTGGATCGCGATAAGCCCTTATGGCAGGTGCATTTACTTAAATGCAAAAACAGCCTTAAGTTCGGAATTTATATCAAGGTGCATCATATGTATGGTGATGGTGCGACCTTACTGCGTTGGTTTCAGGCGGGCTATTCTGCTGATCCCGGTGAAGAGAGCTTCACCCCGGTATGGGCAATTACCCGTAAACGCCGCTACCGCCCGGGGTTACCATTGTGGAAACTGGTTATTGGCGGTGCCTGGGAATTGATTAAAGTGGTTAAGGACATGGTATGGATCCTGTTCAGACTGCTGCTGAAAATGCTGTGGATCAATCCTGTCTATATGCCTGTACCGTTTTCGGGTACTAAAACTGTCTTAACCGGACAAGTGACGCAGGGGCGAGTCGTCACTACTATGGATTTAGATTTTACCCGGGTGAAAGCGTTAAGTCAGCGCGCACGCGCCTCAGCCAATGAAATTCTGTTGTGCTCTTTTGATATTGGCGTTCACCGTTTTCTTAAGGACTACGGCCATACGTTTGATAAGGCCCTGTATACCAATATGCCGATTAACCTGCGAAAACCTGGTGAACAGGTTGGTGGCAACAAAATCGCCATTGTACCAGTGCGGCTGGCTCACGGTATGAAAGACCCGTATTTGCGCTTACGACAAATCATTGAGAACCATCGTATTGTGAAGCGGGCAGCAAAGCGCTCACATCCTGCAGCCTTCAGTTATTACACCATTGCAATTCAGGCGATAGCTTTGGTATTTGAGGTGCTGCGCATCTCTGATTGGGTCAAGCCGATAGGTAACATTTTGATTTCAAACCTGCCGGGGCCAACATCTACACGCTATCTGAAAGACAGTCAATTACTGGCCTGCTACCCCATTTCAACCATGACACCCGGAGGCGGGGTCAATATTACGCTGCTGACTTACGATTCGCAGGCCAATGTGGGCATAGTCTGCTGTGATAAGCACATTAAGTCGCTGGAGCCAATGGCGGCCTATTTCCGCGAAGCCTTTGACATGCTTGAAGCCTGTATTGATGATCCATCACTGAATATCGACGATATAGGCGAAAATGTTCGCAATAATGTGAAATCGATAGTCGATGATGAAGTCTATGCTGAAGATGACACCGAAACCACAGATGAAGCCGACGGGCAAAAACATCTGTTGGAACCGGGATTACCTGAACGTAAAGCCGGGTAAAGACACGGGCACCCTAGAAACAAAATTTTAGGGTGCCTTCTTCAACCGTTACACCCTGGCCAAACTGCATAAACAGCTTTTGCTGCCAATCGCCGGCATCAAAGTAGTAACGTAAGTGATCTCCCGCCGCCAGTTCAGCCAGATGAGCTTCAATTTGCGGAATATGGTAATCGAGCACCTTTTGTTTATTGCCATCCAGATACAATTGCAGATAGCGGGTGGCCGTTGCTGCAGTGCCGGCAGTTAACAGGTTCACGGTGGTTTTAAAAGTGGCAGTGACCACTGACATGATTTTTGCGGGCATCAGCTTTTGCAGCAGACCACTGGTGTCTTTTAGCAGGGCATATTCATCATGGACCAGATGAATATCTGTGACGATCAGGTTTTGAAAGCCCAGCCAGTGTTCATCGGCATGGTAGTATGGAAGCCCTTCTACCAGGGCAATTACATGACCACGGTAGATGGTAGCCCCCATGCTTTCTACCTGAAAACTGCACAGCAGCTGGGCTTGAATTAAATTTTCCTGCTTGTGCAGAAAGAACTCAACGTCATCCACGCTAAGTTGCCCTTTGCCAACCGGCACCTCGATATCCACGTCCATTGGCAGGGGCAAATGAATAAACTGGCGAAATTGTGACTGGGGTAAGCGAAATTCCGGTCGCTTTCCCAGACGAATCATCCAGCTGGCACTGAGGTATTTGACTTTATCCTTGATTCTCATACGTGAGGCTGTTTATCTTAGCTGTTGGAAAAATGTTCTCTTTGGGGACGTAGATAAAACCGTAACCACAGTGATTGTGCTTATTTTATGCAATTATCCTTGGGGAAGGGCCGGGCGTTGTCAACTGTTTTGCTCGAGTCATCACAAATTCATATTCCAGTCATCTGCCGGCGTTGGCCTTGACTATACTGATAAGATATTGAATAAAAGAGAGAAGCAAAACGATCCTCGGGATATTACAAGGTTAGTGCTCACTATTTAAAAGCAGTTGATAAATTGATTATTTACCCAGGTTAACTGGGACAGGACAAAGGGGAGTGCGGAAGGAACCGGCAGGTTTACCGGCGCTCAGGGTAAAACAGATTTGTCGACATCAAGGTAAACAATGTACCCTTTTAATCAGTTCGAGTTTGACTATATCGTGGTAGGTGGCGGTTCTTCCGGGGCGACCCTGGCGTCCCGTTTATCTGAAAACACAGCCTTATCCGTTTGTTTAATTGAAGCCGGAGGAAAAGATAAGCACCCGCTGATTCATATTCCTTTTGGTATTTCTCTGCTTACCCGCCTGCGCTATATCAACTGGCATTACAACACGACGCCCCAGTCTGAGTTGGATAATCGCTCACTCTTTTGGCCGAGAGGGCGCACACTTGGCGGCTCCAGTTCAATTAATGCCATGTGTTATATCCGTGGTGCGACAGAAGATTATGATCACTGGCAAGCCCTGGGTGCCGAAGGCTGGGGGTGGCAGGATGTACTACCCTATTTTCGTAAATCAGAACACTTTGAGCATGGCGCTGATGAGTTTCATGGTAGTGACGGCCCACTGAGTGTTAACGACCTGCGTTATACCAATCCTCTGTCTCGCGCTTTTGTGGAAGCGGCTGGTCATGTTGGTGAAAAAGTACTGAAAGACTTCAATCGGCAGGACCGTACGGGTCTGGGCTTTTATCAGGTAACCCAGCGTGGAGGGCAGCGTTGTTCATCCGCCAAGGCTTATTTGAAACCTGCCAGAAAACGCAAAAACCTGACCATCATGACAGACTGCCACGTTGAAAAGGTGCTGATTAAATCCACTGAGGGCGCAAATTCCAGTGCCCACGGTATTCAGGTTTCTCATCAGGGCATGAGTTATACCCTTAATGCCCGTCGTGAAGTGATCTTAAGTGCTGGCGCGATTAATAGCCCACAATTACTGATGCTCTCAGGTATCGGTCCCAAAGCCCATCTGGAGCAGGTTGGGGTTGAGGTGAAGAAAGATTTGCCAGGGGTAGGCCAGAATTTGCAGGATCATTTGGATGCCATTGTTCAGCATCGTTGTAAGGTCAGAGAAGGCTATGCCGTTGCCTTAAGTGCACTGCCTAAATATGCCATTGCTTCGGTGAATTATCTGTTTCGCAGAATGGGAATATTTTCGTCCAATATTGCCGAGGCGGGGGGCTTTGTTAAAAGTCAGCATGCCAATGGCATCCCGGATTTACAGTACCATTTTTTGCCTGCGATATTAGAAGACCACGGGCGTCAAATTGTCATGGGATACGGGTTTGGTTTACACGTCTGCTGTCTTTATCCTAAAAGCCGTGGCGAAATTAAATTACGCTCAAAGTATGCGGCTGATCATCCACATATTGATCCTAAGTACCTGACTCATCCTGACGATGTAAAAGTGATGATTGATGGGGTACGTAAAGCGCGGGATATCTTAAATTGCCCTACCTTCAGGCGATATCAGTCGAAAGAATTTTATCCCGGTACGGATATTCAGTCTGACGATGATATTTTGGCCTTTATCCGCAAAAAGGCTGAAACCATTTATCATCCTATCGGCACTTGCAAAATGGGCGCAGATTCAGATCCGATGGCAGTTGTAGACAATAAGCTCAAAGTTCGCGGTGTAGATAATTTAAGGGTGGTGGATGCCTCCGTTATGCCGACGCTGGTGGGCGGCAATACTAACGCCCCGAGTATTATGATTGCTGAACGTGCAGCAGAGTTCGTGCTACAGGATTATGCTTCAGGACGTGGTGCCTGATTCCGGACTGTGCTGTAAAAATACCGCGACAGCACAGTCACTCATCTCATCCAGATGACTGGCATCAGCATAGATGCCGTCAATCAGTAAACGGGCAATTCCGTGCATGGTGCCCCAGATTACCTGTGAAAGCCGCAGGGTATCCTGTTGTGTATTTATTAGCCCTTGCTGCTGCCACTGACGGGTCAGGGCAACCTGATGCTGAAAACAGGGATAGGCAATCTGCTTCAGGCTGTCGGTGGCTTCCCCTTGTTGCCAAAGGGTGCGGCCGAACATTAAGTCATATAGCTGGGGGTTATCAACGGCATAACGTAAGTAGCTGCGAACGAAAAGCCTGAGTTTTTCATGCAAAGGCAGCGTGCTAGTTGCAAAAATGTCATTGGCAATGTGCTGCCAGTGTAAAAAGCCTTCTTCAGCAATGGCACTGAGCAGGGCATTTTTATCTTTAAAATGGTGATAGGGGGCTGTACGCGATACGCCAACCTGGTCAGCAAGCTTGCGTAAACTCAGGCCTTCAATACCGTTTTCTGTCAGCAATTGACGCGCGGCAACCAGTAAGGTTGCGCGAAGATCACCATGGTGATAACTGGATTTGGATTTGATTGCCTGCATGCAGACAAAGTACCACAAATCTTGACAGCGTCAAATTTGGGTTCTATCTTGACGATGTCAAGTTAATCGCATGTCTGATTTGTCCTCTGGCCGGTGGCACGTTTCAGACCTGAATGCATAGCTAAAAACAGCGCAAAAACAGGATAAGAATATGAGTGAATTTGCCGGAGAGGCCCGTTATCCCCATTTATTTCGCCCGCTCGACTTAGGCTTTACCCAACTGAAAAACCGGATATTAATGGGCTCTATGCACACGGGGCTGGAGGAAGCGCCAAATGGTCACAAGCGCATGGCTGCCTTTTTCGCAGAGCGTGCCCGTGGTGGGGTGGGACTGATAGTAACGGGGGGGATTGGCCCGAATGCTGAAGGCGCAACCCATAAGGTGTCTAAGCGTTTAGACAGCGATGAAGAAGTCGCCCATCATAAAGAAGTTACCGATGCCGTACATGCCGAAGGTGGCAAAATTTGTATGCAGATTCTGCATACTGGCCGTTATGCCTATAATCCCGAATTAGTCGCGCCGTCTGCAGTGCAGGCACCGATTAACCCATTCAAGCCCAAAGCGCTGGATGAAGAAGGAATCGAAAAGCAAATCAGTGATTTCGTCTTTACCGCAAAGCAAGCACAGCGTGCAGGTTACGATGGTGTCGAAATCATGGGCTCGGAAGGCTATTTCCTCAATCAGTTTATTGCGAAGCGCACCAATCACAGGGATGACCAGTGGGGGGGCGAATACGCCAACCGTATTCGTTTACCAATTGAAGTGGTGCGACGGGTACGTGAAGCTGTAGGTGCCGAATTTATCATCATCTACCGCTTGTCTATGCTGGATTTGGTTGAAGGTGGCTCCAGCGCCGAGGAAGTGATTGCGTTAGGTAAAGCCATTGAGCAGGCTGGGGCAACCATTATCAACACCGGTATTGGCTGGCACGAAGCTCGTATTCCCACCATTGCGACTAAGGTTCCAAGAGCGGCATTTACCTGGGTAACGGCTAAGTTTCGCGCGGCCTTGACTGTCCCGGTGATCACCTCTAACCGCATTAACACGCCAGACGTCGCCGAAGACGTTTTAGCGCGTGGCGATGCTGATATGGTTTCTATGGCCCGCCCATTTTTGGCGGATCCTGAGTTTGTGATTAAAGCCAAAGAAGATCGTGCAGACGAGATCAATACCTGCATTGGTTGTAATCAGGCCTGTCTGGACCACATCTTCGATGGCAAGCTGACCAGTTGTTTGGTTAATCCCCGAGCCTGTCATGAGACAGATATCAACCCTACTCCGGCAACGGTAATCAAGCGTATTGCGGTAATTGGTGCCGGACCAGCTGGCTTGGCAGCTGCGACTACGGCGGCCAGCCGAGGCCATCAGGTTACTCTGTTTGATCAGGCAGGCGAAATTGGCGGTCAGTTTAATATCGCTAAGCAGATTCCTGGCAAAGAAGAGTTTTATGAGACGCTGCGTTATTTTGGCCGTCAGCTGGAGCTAACAGGGGTCACAGTGAAACTGAACACGCCAGTCACGGCTGCCAGTTTGAATGACAGTGATTTTGATGAAATTATTCTGGCGACCGGCATTGAACCCAGAACGCCGGCCATAGAGGGCGTTGAACATCCTAAGGTGCTGAGCTACCTGGATGTCATTCGTGATAAGAAACCCGTGGGTAAGCGCGTAGCTGTAATTGGAGCTGGCGGTATCGGATTTGATGTATCTGAATACCTGGCGCATGCGGGTCCATCCACCAGTCAGGATATTCCTGCGTTTATGCATGAATGGGGAATTGATATGACCTTCTCTGCCCGAGGTGGAGTGGAGGGCGTGAAAGCACAGCCGCATCCATCTGAACGTCAGATTTTCCTACTGCAGCGTAAAACCAGTAAAGTTGGTGCCGGTCTTGGTAAAACCACTGGCTGGGCTCACCGTGTGGGTCTGCTGGCGCGCGGTGTAAAGATGATCCCTGGATGTCAGTACCAGAAAATCGACGATGAAGGATTGCATATTCAGGTCGACGACCAAACTCAGGTATTGCCAGTGGACAATGTCATCATCTGCGCAGGTCAGGAGCCTTTGCGTGCATTGGTAGAAGGTTTAAACAAGCCTTATCATCTGGTGGGTGGCGCAGATGTTGCTGCTGAACTTGACGCTAAACGTGCGATTAAACAGGGGACACTGGTAGCAATGTCCCTGTAACAGCTTGAACCCACAGACAGCCAATGCTGGCAGTCTGTGGGTTTTTTACTTGCCTTTTACGGCTAATCTGTAAACATTGATACTTTCACTTTGACCAAAAAGAAAAAAATGAAAGTAAACGCACTGATTTCCGCATTGGTAATGGTTGCTGGCCTGTCTGCCTGTGCCACCGTTGAAACGCCAGTTACCCCAGCTGTGTCGAAAGTTATCCCTACCGTGGATTTAGCTGAAGCCCTCGCCCCTCTACAAACATTGCCTGCAGAGAAAACGCTGGTGGTGTTTGATATTGACGATACCTTATTAACGGCAACGGAGTTTTTTGGCAGCGATAAATGGTACGACTGGCAGCGCGGACGAGCACTGGATGCGCAAGGTCAACCTCAGCCGATTGCAGATGGCGATAAAGTAGCGTGTTTATTCGATACCCTTGGGATCAGTTTTGAGATTGCCACTAATGTGCCGACACAGGCAAATATGGCAAATCTTGTACACAGCATCAAAAACGACATCGTTATTTTAACTGCGCGTTCAGGTGCATATCGCGCTGCAACTATGCGTGAACTGGCACGCAACGATCTCGATTTCAAATCAAAACATATGCTGGGAGACAAGCAAGCGCTAGTGTATGACGTCACTATGGATGGCCGCACTGCGCAGGTAAGCTATCAACAAGGCGTATTTATGGCCAGTGGGATGAATAAGGGCGTGATGTTGTTAGATTTACTGTCCAAGGTTAATCAGCATTATGACAACGTGATTTTTGTTGATGATAAGCTGAAAAATATCACCAACATGCAAAAGGCACTGGCGACTGCAGGGGTGAATTTCTATGGATTTCACTACCAAAAGGTCGATAAGAGTGTGAGTGATGAAGAGGTCGCCGAAGCCAAAGCCGCTGAGGCTGGATTACTCTCGTTACTTAATCATCATTATCCTCAGCGCGGCGCAAATTTTGCCGCAGGTCAGTGTGATTATTAATTTACCCGATGTGCACTAGTCCAATTGGGACTAGTGCTTCCACCAGGCCTGATAACAGATTCTCAGGCCCTGATGTCGTAATACATCAACTAACTTTTGTTGTTCTTGCTGATTTAAAAATTCCCCTAAAGTTATTGAATGGTGTTCGTCAGAAAGCACCAGCTCCTGTTTGGCTTGTTCATGTACCCAGATAAAACAGCCTCTGCGCTGAAAGCAAAGTGGACGAGTGTCTTTTTGATGTCGCTGAGCGACGATATGTTCTGCATGCAGATATAACGTCTGGCGCTGGTAGGTAAAGCGGCTCACCCGATACCAAAGGTAGGCCAGCATTGCCATTTCGGCCCCGGCAATGGGCAACACCGGCCAAAATCCCAGATAACTCCAGATACTTGCAATGATGATTCCTGGTAAACAAAACACCAGCATGGCCACTCTGGTCTGTCGCCAGCTGGCGGAGCGGTTGGGGCTTAATGCCACCACCAGATGTTTGGGCTGCTGCGCCGGGTGAGGGCAATACAGATTCACCATCAGGATACGAGTCAGAAAAGTGATAACGCATCTACAGGTTTAGCCCGAGTTAGCCGTCATTACCAACCAATATTTTGATTTGCCGAAAGAATACTGGTGCGATCCCTGCATTCCCTGTTTATTTTTCAGGCTGGCATCTGATAAGGTGAGCTCTTAGAGGTCATGTTGTCACCCAAGTGGTCTGCACCGCCCTTTTTTGGCGCGCAGGGGTGTTGAGTCTAGAATTCGCATTGGCACCAATTTGGCGCTAATGGCTCAGGATAGAACATAATTGGTGCAAGGCAGGAAATATGACCAATACATGGAAAGCCTATGATCCAGGACTATTTTACGACGAGTTAATCAGTCCTAAAGGCAACCCCCGTAAACCCGCACAAAAGCTAGTTAATTATCTTAAAACGCTGTCAGAAGATGACATTGTCCTGCGTAAACAAGCCGCAGATGCCACTATCCGTGAAATGGGCGTGAGCTTTACCGTATATACCGAGCAGGGCAACATTGACCGCGCCTGGCCCTTTGACATCATTCCCCGGGTGATCAGCAAGAAGCAGTGGGATAAAACCGCCGCTGGCCTGGAGCAGCGTTTGCGCGCACTGAATATGTTTATTGATGATTTGTATCACGACCAGCGGATTATCAAAGACGGCATTATCCCGGAATTCGTGCTCAAACAATCGAAAAACTATCGCAAAGAGTGCGAGGGAATATCACCGCCGTTTGGTGTGTGGGCGCATATTTGTGGTACGGATTTGGTGCGCGATAAAGACGGCGAATTCTATGTGCTGGAGGATAACCTGAGGGTGCCTTCGGGGGTATCCTATATGCTGGAAAACCGCTCAATCATGAAGCGGGTGCTGCCAGAAGTCTTTGAAAAAGTCGATATCGCTCCTGTGTGGGAATACACAGAGCACTTGTTTTCCATGCTTTCATCTTTGTCGCCACGTAAGGTTAAAACGCCAATTATCGCCGTGCTGACACCGGGAATTTTTAATTCCGCCTATTTTGAACATGCCTTTTTGGCCCAGCAAATTGGCGCTGAGCTGGTAGAAGGCAGCGATCTCGTCGTGCCTGATGATGACTGCGTCTACATGAAAACCATTAACGGTCTGGAACGCGTTGACGTTATCTATCGTCGTATTGACGATTTATTCCTTGATCCTGAGGCGTTTAACAAGGATTCGGTGCTCGGCGTGCCTGGCTTAATGCGCGCCTGGAAAGCAGGCAATGTCGCTCTGGCAAACGCACCTGGGGCGGGCGTTGCCGATGATAAAGTGGTGTATGCCTATGTGCCTCAGGTGATCAAATATTATCTGGGTGAAGAGCCTTTGCTGCCGAACGTGGAAACCTTCCTGTGCTATGACGACAAGCAGCGTGAGTATGTACTGGCGAATCTGGATAAGCTGGTGGTGAAACCTGCCAATGAATCAGGGGGCTATGGCATGCTGGTGGGGCCTCATTCCACCAAAAAAGAGCGTGAGACGTTTGCTGAGCTGATAAAAGCGAACCCGCGCAATTATATTGCGCAACCGACACTGGCACTTTCGACGGCACCAACTGTTATCGGCCGCGCTACAATGGAACCGCGCCATTTGGATTTACGCCCATTTATTTTACAGGGCAAGGATACCTACGTGACGACCGGGGGACTCACCCGGGTGGCCATGAAAAAAGGGTCTCTGGTGGTTAACTCTTCTCAGGGCGGTGGTAGTAAAGATACCTGGATTGTCGATACGGATGGGGAAGGGAAATAAGCCATGTTGTCAAAAGTAGCTGAACGTGTTTATTGGACCGGGCGTTATTTGGAAAGGGTTGAAAGTACCGCTCGTCTGCTGAGTATCTACGATATGTTGTTGTTTGATTTGCCGCGTAGCGTCAAATTAAGTTGGTATAACTTAATTACCATCAATAGCCTGCAAAAAGACTTTCATGAACGTTATTCGGTTCAGGATGAGCGTAATGTTGTGAAGTTTATGCTGGGGGACGAAACCAATCCTTCTTCAGTGACGTCGTCGATTAACGCTGTGCGTGAGAATATTCGCACCACCCGTGACCTGTTGCCGGAAGAAACCTGGGAATCCGTGAATGAACTGAGCATTTTTGTGCAGGCGAATTTAGCCGATGGGATAAAGCGGTCTAATCGCCATGAATTTCTGCAGGATTTGATTAAAGGCTGTCAGCAAATTATTGGCTTATTGTTCGGTAACATGCCCCATGACCCAGCGTGGCAGTTTTTGCGGCTGGGCCGAAAGCTTGAGCGGGCGGATATGACAACCCGTAATCTGGATGCTGGCATTGCTGCAATTCTGGAGATTGGCAAGGATGAGAGTGCCGTTAACAGTCGTCAGATCATCTGGGGTAATGTGCTGCGCTCGCTAAATGCCGACCAGTCTTATCGCCGTTCCACGCGCTCTGAAGTCAGTGGTGTCGACGTGGTCTACTATTTGTTGCAGGATCCATATTTGCCCCGGGCTCTGGGCTATTGTCTGGATTCGATGGGCGATGCGGCTGGAAAATTGCCGCGTGGAAAAGGCGTACAAAAGCACCTGCTGGATATGCGTAAAGTACTGGATGACGGTATGTCTAATCTGGCCTTGGATATGAGTTTCAGGGATTACCTGAATCAGATGCAAATTCAGTTAGCCCAGCTGCACAATGAAATTGGTGCAACCTGGTTTCCGCAAGTGCGTTAAAAAACTGTCCTTGCCAGTAGATGTAAAAGATACCGAACTGGTGTCATAATCATCAGCAAAGGGTTGCGAAATAAACAAATTTTGTTGTTTCTTCCCTAGCAGTAAGAACAGTTTTGGAACAGGTTGTGACAATAGACGTGACAGATCAAACTCGCCAGAGCATGCTGTATCCTCGGCGCGAAGGTATCAAAGATGAAGTGTTCGGCGCCGATGGGAGCATTAAGCCCCATTGGCAATACCTGCTGAGCAGTTTAGAGACGTTGGGCGAAGACGCGTTTCTGGATCGGGTGCATAAAGCCCAGCGCATTCTGAGAGACGACGGCGCTACCTATAATATTTATGGAGATCGTCCTGGTAAGGATAATTCCTGGCAGTTAGATCTGGTGCCCGCTGTTATCAGCAGTCAGGAGTGGGCAGAAGTCGAGGCCGGTCTGTTAGAGCGCGCCGAACTATTTAACCTGTTACTCAAAGACATTTACGGTCCTCGGGAATTGATCCGACATGGAGTGATCCCTGGCGATGCGTTGTTTTGTCACCCGGGATTTTTACGCCCCTGCCATGGGATTCAAACACCAGGCGAGCACGAAGTCATTTTGCATGCCGTGGATTTAATGCGCACGCAGCATGGTGAGCTGTGCGTACTTAATGACCGGATTCAATCACCCAGCGGTGCTGGCTATGCATTGGAAAATCGCATGGTGATGTCGCGGGTGTTACCCAGTTTATTCCGTGATAGTCACGTGCACCGACTGGCGATCTTTTTTCAACGTTTACGCAGCAAATTAACGTCATTGGCACCCAATCAGGATCAGCCGCGTATCGTCATCTTAACGCCAGGTCCACGCAACGAAACCTATTTTGAACATGCCTATCTGGCCAATTATATGGGGCTGCATCTGGTACAGAGCCAGGATCTTGTGGTCAATAATGGCTATGTGTGGATGAAATCCCTCGACGGTTTATCCAGGGTCGATGTGATTTTACGTCGGGTGGATGACTGGTACTGCGACCCGGTTGAACTGCGCGGTGACTCTCAGCTTGGGGTGCCGCATTTACTAGAAGTGGCGCGTTCTGGTCGGGTGGTGATTGTTAACCCGTTGGGGTGTGGCATTCTGGAAAGTCCGATCTTTTTAAAGTACCTGCCGGAAATCAGTAAAAACCTGTTGGGACGAGAGTTACGTCTGGCATCGGTGGATACTTATTGGTGTGGTGATGAACAGGACCTTGCTAAGGTCAAAGCTAAGTTTACTTCTTTAGTGATTAAGCCGGTGTACCGCGGAACCGGTGAGCACAGCTGTGTGGTGGGGAATTTACCTGTAGAACGTCAGCAAAAGCTAATGGCAAAAATCCTTGCGCGACCACAGGATTATGTGGCGCAGCCGATGATTTCTCCGACCCGGATTCCGGCGTATGGTAGAGATGGTTTGCAGCCACGCGGCGCAATTTTACGTACCTATGCGGTTGCAGGCGATCATTCTTATTCTGTTATGCCGGGGGGCTTAACCCGGGTGGCGCAGCAATCCGGCGAGCAGGTCATTTCAAACCAGCGTGGTGCTAAGAGCAAAGACACCTGGATTGTCGCCTCTGAACCTGAGCGCGGCGCGAAAGAGTGGGAAAGCAAAGATGTGGCACCGGTTAAAGAAGCCGATGTGATTAGCTTGCCCAGTCGAGTGGTGGAAAACCTGTTTTGGATGGGGCGCTATGCTGAGCGGGCTGAGGCCAGCCTGAGAATAGTGCGTACCCTGTTTGTGATCCTGCATGGTGAAGATCCACCCAGTCCGACTTGCCGTCGGATTTTGTTGGAAATGCTGACTCGCGTCACAACGACTTATCCCGGCTTTTTACAACCAGAGACAGATTTATTCAATGCACCTGAGTCTGAGTTGCTGCGTGTGATTCTGGATCCGAACAGTCCGGGAAGTATCTGCGCTAACCTCAATGCCATGCTGTATTGTGCTGACCAGACCCAGGAACTGCTATCCTCTGATACACTGCGGGTCATTAACGATATTCGAGATGGTATTAATGACTTAGAGCAGTTGCTGGATGCCTATGGCCCGGCACCGGAAGAAGCATTAGACCCATTGGTCACAGCGCTGATGGCACTTTCTGGATTGTCCCAGGAGAGTATGGTGCGTGGCGTTGGCTGGCGCTTTATGGATATCGGTCGTCGCCTGGAGCGAGCAATGCAGACCAGTGCCGTGATCCAAAGCCTGTTGGTGCCCGAAGTTAACGAGCGAGACCAGTCTAATATTATTCAGGCGCTACTACTGATGCTGGAAGCGCTAATTAGTTATCGTCGCCGGTATCGTGCGCGCATGGGGGTCCAGTCCTGTTTAGATTTGGTGATGATGGACGACACCAATCCGCGTTCGATTTTGTATCAGCTGAATTTGCTTGACCAGCATATCCGCGCTTTACCCAGAGCAAACGAAAACAAACATCAGTTATCGATTGAAGCCCGCAACAGCCTCGAAGCTGTCAGTGTTGTCAGACTGTCGCTGTTAACCGAGTTAAGTCAGCGTCAGGACGGTAAACGTCAGGCACTGCAGACACATATACAGAAGGTCACGCAATTACTGGGCAATATCAGTCTGGCAATTACTGATAAATACTTTGATCATCGTGAAACCTCACAGCAGTTGGTGAACAGCCAGTGGGAGGGCAAATAATGTTGTATAAGATTCGCCATGTGACCGAGTATTTGTATTCGGAAGAAGTTTCACATTGTTACAACCTTGCTCATATGATCCCACGTACCAGTTTGCGCCAGCGTGCAATCATGACCAATATTCAGGTCGAACCTGGCACGTCTTACACTTCCAAACGCGAAGATTATTTCGGTAATCTGGCGTACCATTTTGAAATTATCCGCCCACATAAAAAGCTGGTGATCATTGCCAATAGTGAGGTGGATACCGGTCCCCAGCATACAGATTTGCGTCTGGATTTGGGCCTGACCTGTGGTGACGCTCTTGTCATGCTGCAAGACGCTCGCAGTGCCGATATTCGTCTGGCGCGAGAATTTTTGCACGATTCGCCGTTAGTGCGTGCGTCGGCTGCATTGCGAGAATATGCATTACCCTCTTTTGAGGCGAACCGGCCATTGCTGTCAGCTGTAGCTGAGCTTACACGTCGTATCTACGCAGAGTTTAAATACAGTCCTGAATCCACTACGGTATCGACCCCCTTATCAGAGGTGTTGGCGACCAAAAAAGGGGTATGTCAGGACTTCGCCCATTTACAGATTGGGTGTTTGCGCTCCCTCGGTTTTCCGGCCAAATATGTGTCGGGATATATCGAAACGCTGCCACCTCCAGGGCAGGAAAAACTGACAGGTGTGGATGCAACCCATGCCTGGCTCTCAGTGTATTCACCTACTGAAGGCTGGTTTGAATTCGACCCTACCAATGGCTGCCTCGCCGGTGAACAGCATATTATTACGGCCTGGGGTCGGGACTATCTGGATGTGACCCCATTAAAGGGCGTGATTTTTGGCGGGGGGAAAGCGCCTAAGCTGAATATTGCCGTCGACGTTACCCGTCAACCCGGCAATTAAGTTACCAGGTTTCATCTTTGGCAGATAGGGGATGACAGTGCCTGTCTGCCTCCAGTAACATCAAGACCACTTATACCGCCAGTACTATTCGTGTTGTTTCTACAGGACAGGGAGTCTTTCATGCTAAATCTAAGCCGGTCGTTTCGCATTCGCATCGCGTTGCTGCTGGTTTGGCTATTTATCTGGCTGGGCCGGGATTCGTCCTGGCAATTGCTACAGGACTTCGGTGGTTTTGCACTATTAGGGGTGATCGGTGCGCTGTTTGCCAATAGCACGGGCGCAGGTGGCGGTGTGGTATTTATTCCTTTTTTTAATCAATTGGGGTTTAGCGCCGAAACCGCGGTGGCGACAAGTTTTGCCATCCAGTGTTGCGGAATGACGGCAGGCGCCCTGACGTGGTGGCATTTTTATCGCAGTCGGCATCGTGCATGTGGTGACTGGGCGGCCATGGGGCCGACCTTGCTACTGTGTGTACCTTTTGCAATGGCTGGATTGGTGCTGACGCAATGGATTGGGTTTGCCTGGTTACAGATGGATATTGGCGCCTGGTTACACAAGGGCTTCGGTGTTTTTTCTATGTTACTGGCGCTGGCAATATTCGCATCCGTCCCCTTACTTAATCGTCAGCACTTCGCCGGCGAACTTAGGCAGGCGGATGTGTGGGGGCTAACATCGTTATCTTTCGTTGGCGGCATGGTCAATGCCTGGCTGTCTGTCGGGGTCGGGGAGTTGGTCGCTGTGTATTTGATCCTGCGGCGCTTTAATGTCACCTTTGCTATTGCGGTGGCGGTGATTATCAGCGCGTTTAGTGTCTGGAGTGCCCTGATTTACCATTTGTTATCGACCCAGGCGATCGCGTTTGATGTGGTGTTGTTTGCTGGCTTAGGTGCTGTTGTGGGGGGGAGCTTAGCCCGCCATTTAGTGCTCAAATTTTCGGCCTGCAATTTAAAGCTCTTTTTCGCCGGCTGGATTATGTTGTTGGGTTTGTCGGCCCTGATTTTCTGATCCAATCGAGACAACAGTCGCAACGTGTAGAACCTGGCGAATCCCCCCGGTGCAAACCGGAGGGAAATTAGCATTCACAGGTTAGGCCAGATAAGGTTTCCAGGCGGCGTCAGGCAATAACTGCAGGCTCACCGGTAATTCATGTCCCTGCGTTAGCAGGTAATGCAGTCCACCGGCCATAATGCTCAGGGTAACGTCGAAGGCATTCAAGCTATCTCCGAAGCCCGCGGTCAGATTGAACATGGCACCGTTCGCCAGCAGATACACTGGCTTTCCATCAAATTGATACGCAAAAATATGTGGCATCACTTCGTTGGCAACATCATCTTTGAGCTCATCAATTTTAATTTCACCGGCACCATGGCCAACATTGAGTACAAACGCGCCTGCTTTCAGCTGGCACAGGTGCTCGCGACTGATAACACCTTTAGCTCCCGTGGCGGTAACCAGTACATCGGTATGGGGCAATACTTCGCTTAGCTCTGCTGTATTCCAGCCGTCATAGGCGGCCATCAGTTTACGTGCGGGATCACGTTCAACCACTGTCACACTGCCGCCATAAGCTTTGGCTGCGGCCGCCACGCCTTGTCCAACTAAACCATAGCCGAGCAGGGTCACGCGCTTTTCATGCAGGGTTAAGTGTGTGCGCTGACAAAAGGCCTGCCAGGCCGTTAAACCAACCATGTGACGATTATGCAGGCCTTCTTTGGCATCCAAATCGTCCCAGTTAAGTACAGGAGCCTTCAGGTCTAACTGGCGTACTTTTACAACACCAGAGCCGGTGCCTTCCATTGCCGCAATCAAGCCCTCTCCCTGCTGTTGGTGATACAACGAGATCAATTCCCCTCCAAACTCACAAATGAAGTCAGGTTGCCAGGCGACAGCGTTGGCTAAAGATTCTCTCCAGGCCTTTTCAGGCATGCCTTTCCAGGCATCTGCCTCGGCCCCTTTAGACACCAGATAGCTGACGACATCATCACGTACGGTATTCGGATCGCAGGTGGTAATGAATAGCTGACAGCCTTGTTCCAGCAGGGATTCAAACACCGGGATCATTTTAATGTCCAGATGCGTACAAACGGCGATGCGGGCATTAGGCAGCGCACTAAATTGGCGAACGGCCTTTTGAGTACGAGGCATTTGGCTACGAACCCAGTTCAGTTGTTGTATAAATTCGTTTGAAAAATCAGACACGATTCAGTTCTCAGTAATAGCGCAGATGCCCTAGTCTAGGGGCTAGCAACAAGACTGCCAACCAGCATTGGACAGAATGGGGATCAAATGAGACAGCTTCTGTTTTTATGCAGTGTTATTCAGCAAATAGCTATTGGTAGGCTGTTTTTTGACCTTTTTTGCTGAGGCCGATAAGCTGGTGTTTCTGCATATAATCGGCATTGGAGGATAATTGTGACGGATAAAAGGCCTGATATACCAACAGCTGCGCTTCCTTCCTTGACCTCTTTACGTCATCCGGATTGGTGTAAGAATGCCGTTATCTATGAAATCAATGTGCGACAATTTAGTCCCAGTGGCAGTTTTGTTGGTGTTATTCCAGCGTTGCCGCGCTTAAAACTACTGGGCGTGGATATTATTTGGTTGATGCCAATCCACCCCATTGGTGAAGTCAATCGTAAGGGCACCCTTGGTAGCCCCTATGCCGTTAAAGATTATCTGGCGATTAATCCTGAATTTGGCAACGGTGCAGATTTACGTGCTCTGGTCGAGGCCATTCACGCGCAGGGTATGTATGTCATTCTTGATTGGGTTGCTAATCACACTGCCTGGGACAATGTGTTGGTTGAACAGCATCCAGACTGGTATGCAAGGGACCCGCAGGGCAATTTTACGCCGACGCCCTGGTGGGACTGGAGCGACATCATTGATTTAGATTACTCCCAGCCACAACTCTGGCGTTTTATGGCTGATGCAATGGGATACTGGGTACGCCAGTTCGATATTGATGGTTTTCGTTGTGACGTAGCGGGTTTTGTGCCGCTTGAATTCTGGCAGCAGGTGAGAGCAGAGCTTGAACTGACCAAGCCGGTATTTATGCTGGCAGAATGGGAATCGCGTGATTTGCATTATCAGGCCTTTGATATGAGTTATGCCTGGAGCTGGAATGAGCTGATGCATGACCTCACCCAAGGCCGAGTGGGCATCGGCAAGTTGTTTAAGTATTACTCCTGGAATGAAAAAGCCTTTCCAAACGATGCGATTCGGATGACCTTTGTCAGCAATCATGACAAGAATGCCTGGGATGGCACCCAGTTTGAGCAGTTTGGTAATGGGCTTGAAGCTGCCATTGTACTGTCGGTGCTCGGCGAAGGCATGCCCCTGATTTATAATGGTCAGGAAGCCGGTAATCAGAAACGTTTGGCTTTTTTTGAACGGGATCCCATCGACTGGCAACCTCATCCTATTGGTAATTTATATCAGAAACTCATACACCTGAAAAAGACATGCCCAGCCCTGGCTAATGGAGCGTGGGGAGCACGTATGCTGGCTCTTGAAAATTCAGAGCCCGCGCGTTTGTTTAGTTTTGTGCGTCAAAAGGAAGACTGGGCGGTAGTTGTGCTCATCAATATCAGCGATATACCGCTAACCGCCACTTTGCAGGGAACACTGCACCTTGGCCGCTACTATGAATTTTTTAGTGGGGAAGAGGAAGAGTTGCGCACAGATACGACTTTCAGCCTGGATGGGTGGGGTTATCAGGTTTTTACCAGCTATCTGCCATAGGATGCTGAACATTGCTGGTGTTTTTTGGCATAATGACCGGATTGCATCAGATTAACAGGCCGTATGTCTAAAATATCCAAGTTGTTCGCCGAAGACGGCCTGCTCACACAAAATTTACCCGGATTTTCACCGCGTCAGGCCCAAACTGATATGGCGTTGGCGGTAGAAGCTTCTATTGATAAAAAGCACCCGCTGATTGTGGAAGCCGGCACAGGTACCGGAAAAACCTATGCCTACCTGGCCCCTGCGCTGGTAGCTAAACAAAAGGTTATTGTTTCTACCGGTACCAAAAACCTTCAGGAGCAGTTGTTTCATCGCGATTTGCCACGCCTGCGCAAGGCCTTGGGCAGTTTCCGTAAAACCGCACTGTTAAAGGGGCGGGCAAATTATTTGTGTTTACACCGTCTTGGCCAGCAGGGCGGCCATATTATGTCGGACGATCAGCTTCAGAATGAATTGGTGCAGATCCGAGATTGGGCGAACAGCACTAAAACCGGGGATATGGGGGAATTAACGCAATTACCTGAAGATGCCCGTAGTTTGCCTTTGGTTACCTCGACCGCCGATAACTGTCTGGGCAAAGACTGCCCGGATTATGAAGACTGTTATCTGGTTAAAGCCCGCCGCAATGCCATGGATGCAGACTTGGTGGTGATTAACCATCATCTGTTTTTTGCGGATATGGCCCTGCGAGATACAGGTTTCGGTGAGCTGATTCCTGAAGCTGATGTGATTATTTTCGATGAAGCGCACCAGTTGCCTGATATCGCCTGTGAGTATTTTGGTGAAAACTTATCGACCCGCCAATTAAGTGATCTGGCAAAAGATGTCGAATTGCTTTACCGCACTGTGTTGAAAGACGCCGAGCAATTACATAAAGCGGCGGAAAAAGCCCGCATGATTGCTGCTGATTTGCGTATTCTGTTTCCGCCCAATCCACAAAAGGGTAACTGGAAAGAAGCCCTTGAGCGTGATGATGTAGCAATTCAAATCAGCAAGTTGACCGAAAGTCTTGGCGTGTTGTACGAAGTGATTAAATTACATCTGGGCAGGGACAAAGATCTCGACAACATGTTTGAGCGCGTGAGTGAGATGCGCAACAAGCTGGCGATGCTGGTGGATATTCAGCAAACTGGCGTCAGCCTCTGGTACGAAACTACTCAGCGTCATTTAGTGATGCATCTGACGCCGTTAAGCATTGCCGGTAAATTCGGCGCATTTGTAAATTCACCGCAACGTAGCTGGGTGTTTACGTCGGCGACGCTCATGGTAGGTAAAGGGTTTGAACACTTTCAACGTCAGCTGGGCCTGATGGAGGCGAAAACCCTGTCGCTGGATAGTCCATTTGATTACCCAAATCAGGCCATGCTGTGTGTTCCGCGTTTTTTGCCAGAACCTAACGCTATGACCATGCGTAGCAAACTACTTGAGATTGCCGAACAGCTGGTTCGAGCCAGTGATGGGCGCTGTTTCTTATTATTTACCAGCCATGCAGCGTTGCGGGAAATTGCTGAGAAACTCGAAGATCGCATTCCAAATCCCATACTGGTGCAGGGGTCGACCAGCAAGCGAGCGTTACTCGATGAATATCTCAAACGCAAAGATGCGGTATTGCTCGGCACGGGCGCCTTTTGGGAAGGGGTCGATGTGCAGGGCGATGATTTGATCTGTGTAATGATCGATAAGCTGCCATTTGCCTCGCCGGATGATCCATTACTGCAGGCGCGGATGGATGATTGTCGTGAACGTGGTTATAACCCATTTGGTTTGATTCAAATTCCCCAGGCTGTTATCGCATTAAAGCAAGGGGCCGGGCGTTTAATTCGGGATGCGGGTGATCGTGGCGTACTGGTCATTTGCGATAATCGTTTGGTGACTAAAGACTATGGTAAAACGTTTGTGGCCAGTCTGCCGCCAATGCAGAAGACTCGTAGTCTGGATAAGGCCGTGGCCTTTTTAAAACAGATCCGCTTGTCAGAGAAATCTGCATAAGCCGTTAGGAAAGCGAAATGAAGTTACTTGTAATTGATACTGCAACTGAAGCCTGTTCAGTGGCCCTTGAGGTCGATGGCAAGCTGTATCACAGATTTGAAGTGTGTCCGCAACAGCATAGTCAGCGTTTACTGCCAATGGTTGACGAGGTCCTGCAGGAAGCCGAATGCACAGTGTCGGAGTTAGACTACCTCGGTTTTGGTCGAGGTCCAGGCAGTTTTACCGGTGTACGCATAGCGACGGGGATGATCCAGGGACTCGCATTAGGCAGTGGTCTGCATGTGGTTGGGGTATCGACCCTGGCGGCGATGGCACAACAGGCAGCTGAAACTCACGGTTCTACCCAGGAAACTGGATTGGTGGCAGCGATAGATGCGCGCATGGACGAAGTCTATTTTGGTCAATACCAGTGGAATCCGCAGTCAGCCTGCGTTGAACTGGTGGGAGAAGAAGCGGTGTTGCCGCCGGCTGAGGCTAAAACTCAATTGCACTCAGAACGTCCACTTATTGGTGTCGGTACGGGCTGGGCAGCGTATACAGAGGCATTGTCTGCGCCTAACCTGAAAGTCGAGGGAGAAGTACTTTACCCGGATGCGCGTTATATGCTGCCTTTGGCCAAGCAGGCAATTGCTGCAGGGCAGGCGGGAGAAATCGAAACCATTGAACCCGTATATCTGCGCGATAAAGTGACCTGGAAAAAATTACCTGGAAGAGAATAACCCTATGTAAATTCAGCTTGCAGCTGCCCTTGCAAGCTGACTGGTGTGACTTATGCTTATAAATTAGGTTACTAGACAAGGGTAACTATTGAGCTTGGTCATGACTATGGCATAGTATGGGCTGTTTTTTATTCATTTAGTGTGGCGTTTTCGTTAACTGTCTATGGACATTGAATCCGGTTTTCTTACATCGTCAGCCAGTCAGGTCATTGATAGTCGTCGGCAGGATAATGCCAGTACGGCAACTGATGCCCAGAAGGTGTCGCAACAAGCGGCCGGACAAGTTGCGCCTGCTAATCGCCAGGCGATCGTACGAAGTGGTAATGAGGACACCTACCAGCAAGCCGAGCAGTATCGCCAGCAAACCTTTCAGGATAAACCTGATGCAAAAGGTCAAAAGGCCATTGATGCGTATCAGAGTTTGGCATTGTCAGAGAAAAAACAAGAATTCCAACAAGTTATGGGCGTAGATATTTACGCTTAAATACCTTGTTACATGCTGAATGTGTGAGTTCAGCCATTGTTCAGTTATTCTGCAGATAATATAAGATCGCGTTAATTTATCTTTCCTCACAAGGGGTTAACTATGTTTAAACGCCTGACATTCGTTTTTTCTGTCCTTTGGCTGGCGGCCTGTTCGTCCCTGCCTGAGGAAATTAAACTCAGTGAAGCTGATCAAGCTAAGCTGGTCACGTATCCGCAAGTTGCAGCAAAGCCCGATGATACTAAAGGCAAGCTAGCCCAGTGGGGGGGAGTGATTGCCAAGCTGGATAACCTAGAAGACTCAACCTTGATTGAACTGCTTTATTATCCCATGAGCGGTTCAGGTCGGCCCCAGGTCAGCGACGACAGCATTGGCCGCTTTCGCGTGTATGTGGATGGCTTTTTAGATCCGCTGGTATTTACCAAAGGCCGTTCCATGAGTTTTTCTGGTGATGTCTCGGGTATCGAAGACGGTAAAGTCGGGGAGCATAAATATCGTTTCCCCACCTTACATGCCAAAGGTTATTACCTGTGGAGCAAGATTAAGCCGGTCGATATCAGTGATGTCCACGTTTGGCCCTACTATTATTGGCAGCCCTGGTATCATCGCCCAGTTTACGTTGTCAGACCTCGAGCGCCGCGACCGCCAGCGCCGAAGAATTAATGCTCACTCTCAAAGCCCGGTGTAAGATAACCGGGCTTTTTTGTATTGGGAGTCAGTATGCAGGAAGTACGTTTTCAGTTACCTCACATCAGTTTAACCGGATTGAGCAATGCTCAGCGGGGAAAGCCCGTTTTATTGGGGTTGCACGGTTGGTTAGATAATGCGGCCAGTTTTTTACCTTTAGCGCCGTATCTCGATGACTTTCATTTTATTGCGCTGGATTTTGCCGGACATGGCCATTCGCAGCATCGTGGGCGAGATGCTCATTATCACCTTACCGACTATGTTCAGGATCTTTATGCCTTATTTCAGGCGCAAAACTGGCATAACGTCGTAATTTTAGGTCACTCAATGGGAGGCATAGTGGCAACATTATTTTCCAGTGCCTTTCCGGAATGGGTATCTAAGCTGATTTGTATCGAATCTTTTGGGCCCATTAGCCGAAAATCCAGCGATGTTGCCGAGCAGTTGCGTCAGTCGGTGCTAAGTCGTTATGACGAGGGACGCAAAAGCGGAAAAGGGGCCAAACCCAAGGCGACCAAGTCTCTCGAAAAATTAGTGCAGGCGCGTTTGCTGGCAGGGGAAATGTCACCGAAAAGTGCCAGCACCTTACTCCAGCGAAACTTACAGCAAACGGCTCGGGGATTTGAATTTCGTTCTGACAAACGCCTGAAAACCGCGTCTTCTCAGCATGTGGTAGAGAATCAGGCTCAGTCTGTATTGCAACAGATACAGGCTCCACTATTGTTTATTTATGGGCGTGACGGCTACGAAAGTGTAAAAACCTATTTCGAACGACGTCAGGCAAAAGTAAGGACACTGGAAACCATCCTCTTGGAGGGAGGGCATCATCTTCATATGGATTTTCCAGCCCCGGTTGCAAATTCAATTGTTACTTTTTTGTGCAAAAAACACGTATCAGACAGATAAAATGTAAACACCTGTTTAAACAATTATTTATCTTTGCGTTAGCTTTGGGTAACATTGAGCGTATCTGTTAAGTGGTCGTATCTCTCACAACCCCTGTATGGCGTTGTTATGAGCGGGTGCGCGTGACAAATTGATAAGCCCCAGGAGGCAATGTGGAAAAAATCTGGCTAGAACACTATGACCCGAGTATCCCGGCTGAAATTGACCCAGATCATTATCCCTCCCTTGTCGAAGTTTTTGAGCAGTCCGTAAAATCCTTCGCCGAAAAAGTTGCCTTCATTAACATGGGGCAGAGCATGACGTTTGCTGAATTGGACAAGCAATCTCGTCAGTTTGCCGCAACTCTGCAACATGCCGGATTTAAAAAAGGCGATGCAGTGGCCATTATGATGCCAAACCTGTTGCAGTATCCCGTCGCCCTGTTTGGAGTGTTACGTGCCGGTCTGGTCGTGGTGAATGTTAACCCGCTGTACACCGCCCGCGAACTGAAGCACCAGTTAAATGATTCAAAAGCCAAAGGGATTGTCATCGTCGAAAACTTCGCCTGTACGCTGGCGGAAGTGATTGCCGATACACCAATTCAAAAGGTTTTCCTGACTCAGCTAGGTGACTTACTGTCTGCGCCGAAAAAGTGGATCGTTAACTTTGTCGTGAAGCGTGTAAAGAAAATGGTGCCGCCATTTTCATTACCGAATGCTGACGATTTTGTGACAGCCATCAAGCAAGGTGCCCAGCTGCAATATTCACGTCCTAACCTGACCAGTGATGATTTGGCCTTTTTACAATATACCGGTGGTACGACTGGTGTATCTAAAGGTGCCATGCTGACACATCGTAATATGGTGGCAAACCTGGAACAGATTTCGGCTTTCATTGAGCCTGTAATTACCGCGGGTACTGAGACTGTCGTAACCGCTTTGCCGCTTTATCATATCTTTGCGTTAGAGGCGAACTGCCTGACATTTGTGAAGTACGGATGTAAAAACCTGCTGATCACTAACCCACGGGATATGGCGGGCTTTGTGAAAGAGCTGGAGAAAACCCCATTCACGGTGCTGACAGGCGTAAATACCCTATTTAATGGTTTGCTGAACACCCCGGGATTCCGTGAATTAGACTTCTCTAATATGAAGTTTGCGCTTGGCGGCGGTATGGCGGTTCAGCGTCCGGTTGCTGAAAAATGGCAGGCGGTGACGGGAAAAGTATTGCTGGAAGGTTACGGCCTGACAGAATGTTCACCGGTAGTGACCTGTAACCCGCCTAGTACCAGTCATTATCGTGGTGCCATTGGCATGCCAATGCCTTCTACTGATATTAAATTGCTGGATGAAGAAGGCAATGAAGTGCCTAAAGGTGAGCCAGGGGAAATGTACGTGAAAGGTCCTCAGGTGATGAAAGGTTACCTGAATCGTCCTGAAGCGACAGCGGAAATCCTGAGTGAAGATGGCTGGCTTGCAACAGGTGATATCGCCCGTTGTGACGAAGAAGGTTACTTCTATATCGTTGACCGCAAGAAAGATATGATTTTAGTATCAGGCTTTAATGTTTTCCCGAATGAAGTGGAAGAAGTGGCTGCCATGCATGAAGATGTATTGGAAGTGGCAGCGATAGGCGTACCAAGCGAGTCTTCAGGTGAAGTGGTGAAGTTGTTCGCAGTGCGAAAATCTGAAACACTGACTGAGAAAATGTTGATTGAACATTGTCGTAAACATCTGACCGGATACAAGATCCCCAAATTTGTCGAGTTCAGGAACGAGCTTCCGAAGACGAATGTTGGTAAGATACTGCGCAGAGAATTGCGCAACTAATAAGAAAAACCGGCGCGAGCCGGTTTTTTTGTGAATGGAGCCCGATGGAATACCAGTATATCCAGACCGATTCAGCCCTGGCGGACTATTGTCAGCAGGCTATGCAGGTAGATGCAATTGCCGTAGATACCGAATTTGTCCGCACCCGTACCCTTTATCCGCAGCTTGGCCTGATCCAACTCTACGATGGAAAGCAGATTGCTCTGGTGGATCCTTTGTCTGTCAATGATATGGGACCACTGAAGGCGCTATTAGAAGCGCCAAATGTGGTGAAAGTGTTGCATTCATGTTCCGAAGATCTGGAAACCTTCTGGAGTGCGATGAATGTGGTACCAACGCCAGTATTTGATTCTCAGTTTGCTGCTGCTATTTGTGAAATGGGCCCAACTCTGGGATATGCCCGCCTGGTCAGTGATATGCTGGATGTCGATTTGGACAAAGGCGAATCACGAACAGACTGGCTCGCGCGTCCGCTCTCATCTGAGCAATGTCTCTATGCTGCTAATGATGTTTATTATTTACTGAAACTCTATCCTGAATTGCGTAGCAAAGTGGACGCATTGCAGCGGGTTGACTGGGTCTATGCTGAAATTGCCGCGCTGGCAAAGCGCAAGCAAATGGTGATGCCAGCTGAATTTGCCTATTTAAGTGTAAAAAACAACTGGCAACTGCAGGGGCGGGGGCTTTGGATCCTTAAAACCCTGGCGCGCTGGCGTGTTGAACAGGCTCGTAGCCGCAATTTAGCCTTAAATTTTGTGATCCGCGAACAGGCGCTGGTCGAGATTGCAAAACGCCAGCCGCAAAGCAAAGGCGCTTTATTCGCATTGCCTGGATTAACCGCTCACGAGGCGCGTCTGCATGGTGAATTTATTGTGCAGACGGTCAACGATGCTAAGAACGTCGAACCTGAGTTGTACCCACCAAAAATTTCTCGTCTGATTGATTACCCTGCCTATAAGAAGGTGTCATCGGCCATGCGTCAGATGTGCTTAACGGAAGCGGAAGCCCTGGCTGTGCCGGTAGAACTTATGGGCTCTAAAAAGCAAATCAATCAATTGCTCAAATGGTTATGGTTTGATCCAGATGAAACCCGCGTTCAGGGTATGTTACCTGATCTCTTGTTAGGCTGGCGTGGTAGCTATTTACGAAAGCCATTTGAAACTATCCTTGGTATTAAATTTCCTGAGTGAGAATCACTGATGTTGTGCGCTGTTTACCGTAGCCCTAAAAAATCTCAAACCTATTTATATGTGGAAAAAAAGGATGATTTTTCTCGCGTACCAGCACCTTTGATGCAGACCTTTGGTAAGCCACTGTTAGTGACCTTGCTAAATCTGACTCAGCGAAAAGCGCTGGCGCAGGTGGATGTAGAACAGTTGAAAGGCGAATTGGCGCAAAAAGGGTTCTATTTGCAATTGCCGCCACCAGAAGAAAATTTATTGAAAACTCACCTGCAGCAACAGGGCAAGCAGCCTGAGTAATCTTTTCTCCCTGTGTTATCAACCAGAGGACCTGACATGAAAAAGTGGATCTGGGCGTTATGTTTTCTGTCCCCCTTTGCGGTGGCCAAGCCAACGTTTGAAGAATATGTAGCGCAGCTTAAAGATGAAGCAGTTAGCAAAGGCTACGAAGCGGAATTTGTGAGCAATGCATTTGAAGGCATTGAATTTTATCAGCGTTCAGTGAAAGCGGATAAGAATCAGCCTGAGTTTAAAATGACCTTGGACCGTTACCTGAAAAGTCGGGTACCCGATTGGAAAGTCCAAAAGGCCGTAAAACTTTACCAGGAAAATAAGCCATTACTGGATAAAATCGAAGCGGAATATGGGGTCCAGGGGCGGTTTGTGGTGGCTTTATGGGGTAACGAAAGTAATTTTGGCCAGTTTATGGGCAAATTCCCCGTGTTATCTTCGTTGGCGACATTAGCCTACGAAGGCCGACGCGAGGCCTTGTTTAAGAAACAATTGTTCGCTGCGTTAGAGATTTTGCATCAGGGACATATTGATAAAGCGCATTTTGTTGGCTCCTGGGCGGGGGCGATGGGCCAAAGTCAGTTTATGCCAACCTCGTTCCTTGCCTATGCCCAGGATTTTGATGGTGACGGTAAAAAGGACATTTGGGGTAACAAGCAAGACGTGTTTGCGTCCATTGCCAATTACCTGAAAACCGAGGGTTGGAACAACCAGCTTACCTGGGGACGTCAGGTACAAATCCCAGAGGGCTTTGATATTAAGCTGGCCGGCTTAGAAAAGGACAAAATGCGTAACCTGTCTGAATGGCAGGCGTTAGGCGTGCGCCGTTACGATGGTTCAGATCTGCCTGCCAATGAGATTAAAGCCTCGTTGATCATGCCCGATGATGAGAAAGGCCGAATTTATCTGGTTTATGAAAACTACCATACGCTAATGCATTGGAATCGCTCGACCTATTTTGGCACTGCGGTTGGGTATATGTCAGATCGTATTCGAAAAGGAGGCTAAATGTATCAGCATAAGCATGTGAGCGGTGAAACTATCGCGTTGCCCTTGGGGAAAATTGTCTGTATTGGCCGTAACTATCTGGATCATATCCAGGAGCTAAACAATGCGGTGCCAGACGAGGCCTTATTATTTCTGAAACCTGCGACGGCAGCCGTTGCTGTAGACGATGGTGTGAGTTTACCTGATTCGAATCTGGGCGCCTGCCACAACGAATTAGAAGTTGCCGTACTGATCGAACGTCCGCTAACGAAAGCCTCACCTGACGCCTGCATGGCGTCGATTTGGGGCTATGGTTTGGGCTTAGATTTGACCTTGCGCGACGTACAGGATTCCCTTAAGGCTAAGGGCCAGCCATGGGAGCGGGCGAAAGCATTTGACGGCAGCTGTCCTCTTACGGCATTTGTCCCAGCCTCTCAGATTGCGGCGCCAGAGACGCTTACCTTTAGTCTGAAAGTGAATGGTGAGTTACGTCAAAATGGCAATACCAACATGATGATGCGTCCACTGGGAGAGCTGCTCGCTGAAATCTCGCAGGTCTTTACCTTACTGCCCGGTGATGTTGTATTGACAGGCACGCCTAAAGGCGTGGGGCCCTTGCAAAATGGGGATAAACTTTCTATGACTTTAGGTAATCTAATCGCGACCGAGTCTCTAGTTAAATAAATGTCATCGTTTCAGTTTGAATCCGCGCTGGCCGCAGATAAAAGTTATGTCTGCCTGCGCTGCTGTGGCGTATTGTCGGATTTAGATAGTATTGTCACAGCTTATCGGATCGCACTGGAACAATCTGCGCAAAACGGTAACCTGAATGTATTAGTGGATGTGGTTGAGTTAGACATTCACAATTCCGCCGACACCATCATGCAGTTTTTTCGTATCCTGAGGGATGACAACTGGCTGCAAAACCGTAAAATTGCGCGCCTGTTGGCCAAGGAAGAGTTTTCCAACACCCTGATTGGTGAAATCATCGAATGTTATGAATTGCCAATGAAAAACTTTACTGAGAAAGAGGAAGCCATTCGCTGGCTGTTGGAGTCCTGATGTCACAACCTTTTTGGGAAACTGTTCCGCTGGAACAAATGAGCGATAGCCAGTGGGAGTCCATCTGTGATGGATGCGCAAAATGCTGTCTACATAAATTTATCGAAGACGATGATATCGAAGAATCTGCGCCGACGGATGTCATTCATGAGAATGAGACGATTCATTTTACCAATATCGTATGTGGTTTGCTGAATACGAAAACTTGCAGTTGCAGCCAGTATGAGACGCGTACTGAGTTAGTGCCTGATTGTGTCAAACTAACCAAAGATAATCTCAAAGATATCTTCTTTATGCCGCCTAGTTGCAGCTATCGCCGGTTACATGAAGGCCGTGGATTGCCGTCATGGCATCCGCTGCTGAATAAAGGCAAGAAATCTGCGATGCATAAAGCGGGTATGTCGGTTCGTGGTAAAACCGTGTATGACCATGATGTTGATTTGGAGCAGTTTGAAGATTTTATTGTGGTGTGGCCTTTGGAAGATTTGGACTAAGCCAACACTGACCATTCGATTCAAGTAAAAAGCCCCGCAACAGCGGGGCTTTTGGTTATCAGATCTTACGCACGATAAATAAGCGACACATTAGCACCAGCGCAAAAATAGCTGTGTAGATGCTAAACACGACTATCATCCACTGCGGCATACTCATGTCCATAAATTGCCAGTTGATGTCACCACAGTCTCCGGTGGCTGCAAACAACCCAGGTAACCATTCATGTAGCGGTGCCCATTCTGGAAAATTCGGGACAATCTCGCAAAAAGCAAAGAAGCTATTCTCAGCCTGCTGAATATCCACATGTTCAATTGCCACAAGTAGGCCTTCGATTGCTGCATAACCCCACAGGACGTATGCCAACACACGCACAGGCGCAATATTGAACAGTAATGGTAATAAGGCTGCGAGTAATACGCCATAGACAGCCGTGCGCTGATAAATACACATAATGCAGGGCTCAAGTCCGAGCCCGTATTGAAAATATAAGGCAGATAAATTCAGACCTAAAGCAGATAAAAATAACAAAAACCATGAGGCTTTTGCATCGGGCCAGCGGCCGATAAAACGCAAAAATTGCATGTAAATTTCTCAATCAATAAACAACAAAAGGGCGGCCAAGCCGCCCTGATTCTTAGTGGCTACTGCCACCTTCTGCCATAACTGCGCTGTGATGCTCAATCAGGTGCAGGTTGTAGAGTAAATCTGTCACATCGTGCAAGGCCAGATAGGTAGCCCCCAGGCCAACCAGTGTCAAAACGACGGTGTAAGGCAGTGACATCAGAACCATACGACCATAAGACAGGCGTAATAGCGGTGCTATTGCAGATGTCAGCATAAACAGGAAGGCTGCCTGACCATTTGGCGTTGCAACACTTGGCAGGTTCGTCCCTGTGTTAATTGCTACAGCCAGCATGTCAAACTGATCACGGGTAATGTGGCCGTGTTTCAGAGCTGTCGTAACTTCGGTAATATACACGGAGCCGACAAATACGTTATCACTGACCATGGACAGCAGCCCGTTGGCCAGATAGAACATGATGAGCTGGGTTTTGCCTTCAAACGTCAATACCCAGTCAATCACAGGCGTAAATAGCCCCTGATCAATAATTACTGATACCACGCCGAAGAAAACCGCCAGTAGCGCGGTAAAGGGCAGTGCTTCTTCGAAGGCCTTACCAATGGAATGTTCATCAATGACGCCATTAACCGTTGAAGCCAGCACGATGATCGACAATCCGATTAAACCAACGGCAGCAAAGTGACCTGCAAGGCTAACAACCAGCCAAACTGCAATAATGCCCTGACACCATAATTTTGCTTTGTCACGTTTAGTTAATTCGGCATCAATATGATTGTTGTAGTCTTCCAGAATCGCCCTGACTAATTCAGGTAATTTGGCACCGTAGCCGAAGCTCGCTGTCTTTTCCAGAACGATAGTGGTGAGTATGCCACAGACAAATACGGGGATCGTAATGGGAGACATGCGGAAGAAGAATTCCACAAAATCCCAGCCAGCCTTATCGGCGATGATCAGGTTTTGAGGCTCACCTACCATGGTCATGACACCGCCCAGAGCCGTACCAATCGCAGCGTGCATCATCAGTGAACGTAAAAATGCGCGAAACTGTTCTAAATCTTCACGCTTCGGCTGTTCTATATGATCATCCTGAGTATGGTCGTGAGAATGATGAAAATCTTTGCCTGACGCGACTTTATGGTAAATCGAATAGAAGCCCAAGCCTACGCTAATAATGACGGCAACAACCGTTAATGCATCTAAAAATGCGGAGAGAAATGCTGCCGAGCCAGCGAAGGCAACCGCCAGAACCACTTTGTTTTTGACTCTCACCAATAACTTGGTGAACAGGAACAACAGCAGGTCTTTCATGAAATAGATACCGGCTACCATGAATACCAAAAGTAAAATGACTTCGATATTCACCACTAGTTCATGCTTCATGTGTTCTGGTGTCGTCATTCCGATAAAGAGCGCTTCGAACAGTAATAAACCACCAGGTTGCAAGGGGTAGCATTTCAGGGCCATTGCCAGAGTAAAGATAAACTCAATGACCAATAACCATCCAGCCGCATAGGGGCTGAGCATAAATACGAACGGATTAATGACTAAAAATGCAATGATGGCATTTTTATACCACTGCGGCGCCTGGCCGAGAAAGTTGGAATAAAGAGCATGTACCATAGATGTTTGCATGTACTTATGTCCTTAGTATATGCCTGTAAATATTTGTTATTTTGTAAAATTTGTCTTGGTTAATTGCAAGGTAATTCTACCAATCCCTATTTATTTAGGTTAATAATTGTACATAGGAAACAAGGAAGTGATTTACCGCGCTATAGATAGTGTAACAACTTTTTAAACTTTGTTTGTTACCTCTATTTTGCATCTGGTACAATCTGTCGAAGCATAGATAAAAAATAAAACAGCGAGCTGTTGCATGATCTACAAGGCACAAAGTCCGGCGGGATTTGCCGAAGAATATATCGTTGAGTCCATTTGGAGCGGACGTTTTCCTCCAGGAACCATCCTTCCGGCTGAACGTGAACTTTCAGAATTAATTGGCGTTACCCGAACGACATTGCGTGAAGTACTGCAACGTTTGGCCCGGGATGGCTGGTTAACCATTCAGCATGGTAAACCTACTAAGGTCAATAATTTCTGGGAAACCTCAGGATTAAATATCCTTGAAACCCTGGCGCGTTTAGACCAGGACGGCATTCCAGAGTTAGTGGATCACTTGCTGGCAGCGCGAACCAACGTAAGCGCCGTATTTATCCGTGGGGCGATTCGTAACAATCCGGATAAAGCACGAGATATCCTCGAAGGTTATAAAGTGATTGCTGATGATGGTAAATCATTCGCTGAGTACGATTATAAAGTGACTCACGACCTTGCGATGGCTTCCGGTAATCCAGTGTTCGTGCTGATGATGAACGGCTTCCGAGGCTTGTATTCCCGCATTGGTGGATTTTTCTTTTCTAATCCAAAGAGTCGCGATTTAGCCCGTAACTATTATCAAAGCTTGCTGGATTTGGCCAGCAATGGTGAATTTGAATCCGTACCCAAAGTGATCCGTAAATACGGTATTGAAAGTGGCAAGGTGTGGAATGAAATGCGTTCTACCATGCCAAAAGACTTAGTCGACTAAGCGCTGGACTACGAGAAGGAGGTAATACACCTCCTTTTTTATGTCTGTGTGGTGAAAATTAATTACCTTTTTATTCAGTCAGTTATCTCTTCCCGTCAAAATAATTTGCAGCTAATTGTTTAATTAGTATGCAGTTTCTAATTTGTTCCTTTAGCCTTACCCATAGTTAAGACAGTCACCCCTACTATGAGGAAAGGAACATGACTAAATTCGAAGCGCTGAAAAGCAAAGTCTCTGAAGCAGAAGAAGTGGCCCGCAAAATCTGGCTCGCTGGTTTGGGTGCCTATGGTAAGAGCTTCGATGAAGCTCAAGGCCGTTACGAAAAACTGAGTGCAGAAGCTGGTAAAGTTTTCGATGAGCTGGTGAGCAAAGGCGAAAAACTGGAAACCGAAGCTAAAGAGAAATTCAAGGCTAAGGCTAAAGTAGAAGCCCGTGTTGCCGAAGTGCGTAAAAAACTGGGTCTGGATAAGCCAAGTACAGAGCAAAAAGTAGATGAACTGTCTGCGAAAATCGACGCTCTGACCGAAGCCGTTGCCAAACTGGCCAAATAAGCATCTTAGGGCTGCCAATGGCAGCCCTGCCATCTTCTCCCCTTAAACCATGCCCGGGAGGGACAGTCTATGAATGCTGTAAAAAAACTGGAAAATTTAAGTCGTCGAGCCTGGCTGGCGGGAATGGGGGCTTATGATTTAGGCCGGGACAAGGCCTTTCAAACGCTCGATAAATTTCAACAGGATTCGAACGATTTTATCCATCAACTAATGCAAACGGGGCAAGACGTGGAAGCCGAACTCAGTGTGAAGATAAATCCAAAAGGCATTATCAACGAGAAGTTGCAAACACTGAAAAAGAAGTTCAGCTGGCCGTTTGAGTCTACAGACAAAAAGCTGGAAGAGCTCACCGCTCGGGTGGATGAACTGATAGATACAGTCGCCAGGTTGACTCAGGAAAAGGCTGCTGCGGCAAAACCTGCACCTAAACCTGTAGCAAAAAAAGCTGCGCCAGCACCCGCTCCTGAGCCAGTTGCTGAACCAAAAGAAACAACCGTTACTAAAGCCACTGTTGCCAAGCCTGTTGCTAAAAAAGCGCCAGCGAAAAAGCCCGCGGCAAAGCCAGCTGCGTCGACAGTGGCAAAACCTGCAACAGCAACGAAAACTGTACGTAAGCCAGCTGTGAAAAAGCCTGCAGCACCAAAGACCAGCGAGTAATACGCCTAACTACGTGAGTTGAACTTTAATCCCCTTAAAGCTCCACTGAACCAGAGTCGGTGGGGCTTTTCTTTTTCATTCCCGTAGGTTGTTAAAAATATCAATTAGTTGGGTTTGCTAAATACTTTTCTCTTGGCTAATTTTAATGCAAGCCATCCAATTAAATGGCATTTGTCCCTGAATGCTTAGGTGTCTGACTTAAGTCTTATCTGGCAACGTCCTGTTGTTAAGCGAACTATCAGGTTTGAACTTCATATTTTCGTTTCATGCTCACACGGGTTAATGCCGCTTATCTGCCTGCGTGCCCGATTGAGTATGGATTACAGGGAGAGTATCTATGCCAGCATCCCCATTTCTATTGCGTGTTTTGTTGCTCCTGTGTGCAACTCTGCTAGTGAGTTGTGAGAAGTCGCCTTGCGGTGATACCGCAGGAAAAATTAAAGACGAAGCCATGTGTGTAGGCGTTACCGCAGAGGACTTATCCGGCGCTAAGGATGATTTCTATGCGGATATGGATTATGGCATCTCTAAAGACCCGGCAACCCTACAAGCGCGTTTAGCGCCTTATTTCCCCGGTATTACCGAAAATGAAGCCGTTGAGCGCTTTGCTCATGGTCGCAATAACTGGGTAGTATGGACGGCAGGTAATGACAGATTGTGGGATGAACTCAGCCGTAAATCGTTTGGTAATCTGGATTTACTCAAAGTCATTTCTAACCACCCTAATTTGGCAGCAAAGCGCAGCAATCGCTGGGGTTACCTGGGAGTGGTGAATGAGCCTTGTTTTGAAGATAAACAAGGGCCAAGAGCAGACCGATTCGGCTTATGGCTGGATAGTCTGGCCGAAGGTTGCTCTCCGGATCCGTTCGAAAACGAAAATAAGTACCCCGGAGTTAAAATTGGTGCCCGGGGGGACAATATACCGGTGGGTTCTTACTACGGCTACGCGACAGGGATTGTTGGCTTGCGTCTGTTTCCAAACCCCGCATTTAACAAAAAGGCGGAGCAAAACTGGGACCCTGTTAGGTATTACACTGATCCTGAATATTACAACAGTAAGGATTTAATCAAGCCTTATCGGGTTGGCATGTCTTGTGGTTTTTGCCATGTAGGACCTAACCCCAGTCATCCACCAAAGGACTTCAATGCGCCAGAGTGGGCAGACTTAAATTCTAATCCAGGCGCGCAGTATTTTTGGTTTGACCGGATTTTTATCTGGAATCCAGATGAAACCAATTATGTAAATCAGTTCTTCCATACTTCTAAACCCGGGGCGTTGGATACCAGTCTGGTATCCACTGACTATATCAATAACCCCCGCACCATGAACGCTGTATACGAACTAGGCGCGCGTCTCGAGCTTGGGACTAAGTGGGGCCAGGAAGTCCTAAAAGGTGGTGAGCTGAATAACAAACAGCTGAATGATTATCTGCCTGAGGGCCATCCGCTCGACGCATTTTTCACTCCGCCGGATATTGCCTTTACACCAAGAGTGTTAAAAGACGGCGCGGATTCGGTCGGGGCATTAGGTGCGCTGAACCGCGTGTATGTGAATATTGGCTTATTCAGTGAAGAGTGGCTTGAGCACTTTAATGCCATTGTCGGGGGTAAGCCTATTAGCCCGTTTGAAATTGCTGTGGCAGAGAAAAACTCGAGTTATTGGGTGGCCAATGAGAATCAAACACCGGATGTAGCGTTATTCTTTTTGGGCAGTGCGACCCCGGATTATCTGGCTGAGGCACCCGGAGGCGAAAGCTACCTGACAAAAGATCAGGCACTGTTGGATAAGGGGCGGGATGTATTTGCTACCACATGCGCCCGCTGCCATTCCTCCAAGTTGCCGAGCAAGGTGTTTACGGATTTCTTTCCGACCAAAGGAAAATACACTGATGCGGCTAAATATCCGCCTAAAGGATGCGTTGGTTCGGGGTATTTAGAATGCTGGGATGACTACTGGCAATACAGTAAAACCGATGAATTTAAACAGGCCATGCTGGTAGAAGCTCGCAAGCCTGATTTCCTCAAAAATAACTTCCTCTCTAATGAATTAAGAGTGCCAGTTACCTTGCTGGAAACGAATGCGTGTAGCCCTCTGGCGCGTAATGCGCTGGCCAATGATATCTGGGATAACTTCTCGTCCAGCTCATATAAAGCCTTGCCATCTGTCGGCGAGGTGCAGGTACAAAACCCGATTACGGGTGAGGTGTACCAGTGGAAAATGCCAGCCGGAGGCAGGGGCTATACTCGCCCAGCTTCTCTGGTCAGCCTCTGGAGTACGGCACCATTTTTACTCAATAACAACCTTGGGCCGTTTAAATACAAAGGAACGGTTGAGGCCAGAATGTCGTCCTTTGATACCTCGATCGAAGAACTCCTGTGGCCAGAAAAACGTGTTGGATCTGGTGGGTATCCTTATAACTCAGCGCCGTATGATGGTCAGTACCCACACGAATATCCTTATCCATTTGTGACGGTAACTAAATCGGGCAAATTCCATCAGGGCTATATCCAAACGGTAACCGAAGACAGTTATTTGACTCTGGCACCGGGCTTTTTGCCTGAAGTGGTACAGAAATTTAGTGGTGAGCTGGAAAAGCTGTTTCCTAAGATTGTGCAGCCAGATGGCAGTATTCGGTTAGGGCCTATACCGGCCGGGACACCCACCAATCTTCTGTATAACACGGATTTATCCAAACTTGATTGGAATGCCGTGCAGCTGTTTATCAAGATCATTAAAGATCTGAAAAAGCTGCCTGAAGATGCCAGTGGTGAAGAAGCCAAAAAAGTGTTTGCGAATTTAGTGAAGCCGCTACTCAATGGCAGCACTTGTCCGGATTTTGTGTTGAATAAGGGCCATTACTTCGGGACTGATTATCTGCCAGAAACGGAAGGAGAAACCCCGTTAACCGATGAGGAAAAACGGGCCTTAATTGAATATCTCAAACTTATGTAAGGGCCGCGTCATGGATGAATATGATTATATCGTAGTCGGTTCGGGTGCTGGCGGTGGGACTGTGGCGGCAAGGTTAGCTGAGAATGGTTTTCGTACCTTGTTATTAGAAGCTGGTACCGATCCTGTGCATGATAAGGGCAGCGATCAGGTGTATGACCACAATCGCTTGCCACAGGATTATCATGTCCCCGTGTTTCATGCATTTTCCACTGAAAATAATGCCATGCGTTGGGATTATTTTGTTCGTCATTACACCGACCAGACTCAGCAAGAACGGGATCCAAAATACGTCGCTGAATTTGAAGGGGAGCCGGTCAATGGCATCTTGTACCCCCGTGCGGGCTGTTTGGGGGGGTGTACGTCTCATAACGCGATGATCACGGTTTATCCGGCGAATGAGGATTGGGAGTACCTCGAGCAATTAACCGGAGATAGCTCGTGGGGACCGGTCAGTATGAATAAGTACTGGCAGAAGCTGGAAGATTGCCGCTATCGTCCTGTTTATCGCTTTTTGTACAAACTTTTTCGCTTTAACCCCACCCGCCATGGTTTTAATGGCTGGTTAGGCACGCAAAAGGCGATTCCGGTTAAAGCCGTGTCCACGGATCCCGGCTTAATTGAAAGCGTCGCGTGGTCGGCATTTAAGGCATTCAGTTCGCTACGTAATCCATTAAAACGCATTTTATGGTTTATACAGGGGGCAGGAGATCCCAATGATTGGCGATTAATTAAAGACAATGCCTTTGGCTTACATTATCCGCCGCTAGCGACTCATGATCGTTTACGTAATGGTACACGGGAGCGGGTGTTGGATATTCAAAAGCGCTTTCCACAGTTTTTGACCATTGAAATGCAAGCCCACGTGACCAAGGTTATTTTGGACGATGATAAGCGCGCGGTTGGCGTGGAGTACCTCAAAGGCAATCGTTTATACAAGGCCTTTCAGCCGCCCAGTGGGGCGCAAGGTGAACTGAAAACCGTACACTGTAAGCGAGAGGTGATTTTATCTGGCGGCGCGTTTAATACGCCGCAGTTACTCATGCTGTCAGGTATCGGTGATAGTGCCGAATTAGCCAAACATCATATCGAGTGCAAAGTGCATTTGCCTGGTGTAGGTAAGAACTTGCAAGATAGATACGAAGTGGGTGTGGTCAATCGTATGTGCCGCCAGTGGGAAGTACTTGATGGTGCCAAATACGACACCTCTGATCCTCAGTACCAACAGTGGTTAAATAAGCGGGGGGTATACACCACCAATGGCGCAGTGATCGCGGCAATTATTAAATCGAAAGCCTTTCAAAAAGCTAAAGGCATGCCGCCGGATTTATTTTGTTTTGCCCTGTTGGCGCTATTTCGCGGTTATTTCCCTACTTATTCACGTTTGATCGCCGAGCATTTAGACTACTTAACCTGGGCGGTACTTAAAGGCCATACCAAAAACCGGGGGGGGGACGTGACCCTTAACTCAGCTGATCCTTTGGAGCGCCCTTACATCAACTTCCGCTATTTTGAAGAAGGTACAGACCAGGATGGGGAAGATCTGGATGCCGTGGTTGAAGGTGTCAAATTTGTGCGCAGTTTAACCAAAGAATTAATCAAAGAGGGTGTTATTGAAGAAGAGGAATTACCTGGAAAAGATGTTCAAACTGATGACGAAATTAAGACCTTTATTCGTAATCGAGCCTGGGGCCATCATGCGTCCTGTACCTGCCCGATTGGCACTGACGATGACCCGATGGCGGTATTAGACAAAGACTTCAACGTACGTGGTGTGAGTGGTCTGAGGGTCGTGGATGCCTGCGTATTTCCAAGGATTCCCGGGCTATTTATCGTCTCAGCCATTTACATGATTGCCGAAAAGGCCGCCGACGTCATTATCCAGACAAATCCAAAATAAAGCGGTAAGTAAACAAAGGAATGGGCAATGAAAAGTAAATATTACTGTGCCAGACAGGTGTTGGCGTTGGGACTGCTGCTGTTTGTCTGGGCCAAACTCGCATGGGCATCAGATCACGCAGATCCTGTATTTAATAAGAATCCTGAACAAAGTCTGGCTGGACTGTTTGTGTTTCCCTGGCAGGCGCCCACCGGCGAACACCAGTTAGTGGTGATCCTGACCTTTTACCCAGGTTTGCCGCCACTGTTAAAAGCTGCAGGGGCGCCATCTGAAACCCTACCATCCACGGTGCATTTGGATCATCTGGTCGGTAAGCGCTACCAACTCCATTTCGATTTTACCACCCCAGTAAGCTTTGCTGATGAGCAACAGCGGCTTAGATTCGGGGGCACAGTCAATCAACCTGAGAAGATCCATTCCGATGCCAGCTTGTCTTATCAGCTTAACGCCGATTTGAGTTTGTACGATTTAACTACGGCAGGCAGTTTTGCCAATCTGGCAAAAGTAGAACATACCATTGGTATATTTGATGACCCGTTTATTTTTCCGAAATTTTTTGGCACCAATGCCATCGCCATTATTAGCTTATTACCGCAAGGTGCGCTACCCGCTAATCAGCAGGCCTTTATTGTGTGGGCCGAACTGCGCGATGGCGAAAAGAAAATTGACCATGTCGGCCGTTCTAACCGCACTATGCAACCTCGGCTGAATTTTCTCAATACCCTGGCACCTAAACACCATATTCGTGCCATTGCAAAGCGTCACAATGACCCAGGCTTGATCGACGGGATCCTGATGAAGTATTTGGCGCCGCTATTTGCGATTCGGGATTACGATTTATTTGCCGATGTGATGATTTACAACCCTGCGATGCCGGTAGGTTTTCCAAATGGACGACAGTTAACCGATGATGTCGCAGCGATTACCTGCCAAACCGGTGACTGTTTATTGTGGGAGTTATCTTTTGCTGATGTGAAACGTTGGCAGTGGCCGCGAAAAACCACCAATGATAAGGCATTTTTGCCAACGTATCCGTTTCTGGCATCGCCCTGGGTAAAGCAACCATAAACGAAGGAAAAACCTCCCGGTGCAGAGAAGGCAGTACCACACCAGGAAGTTGTTAACCGTTTTTTAAAACATACTCTTTTTATGTTTTATATCAATAGCTTGTTTATGAATAATATTTTCCTAAAAAGCGTAAGTCAGGCAGGATAACGGCTGGCAGAGAACCCGCTCATAGGATTATTTTCTATACTGCGATGAACGTCCTGAATTCATGACCTATGATGCAAGTCCGGATAGTCCTGCAGACAGGTCTGCAGTGTTTCCATAAATAGAGCGATTTTTTTAGGTTCTGCCGGCGTGTGTTTGCGCACCAGCGACTGGGCGAAATTGTAGAAATACTGGTTGGGGTTGAGGATCCGAAAGGCACCTGAATCCGCCTCTGACGCAATGTAATTGTGGGGCAGGTAGCCAATGTAACGGCCTGACGCAATCAGGGCTTTGCGTGAATCAAATTGATAGGCGTAAGCGCCGGGTGTCAGCTTTTTCAGTTGCTCACGACCTTCCTGGCTGACTTCTACACCTGGCAGTACTGCGGGATATTGTTTTAGCAGTACATCGTCAATCTCAGCGTCATCCACCTGATTCAAAGGATGTGACTGAGCGCAGCATAAATAAATCGGTTCGTTCAGGGCCGATTGATATCGCAGTCCCGCCATCTTTCGATAATCCGGAAATAGGCCCACATGGGCTTTGTCATTCAATAATGCCTGTTCGATATTTTCAATACGGTCACTGTCGAGGGCAAGGCTGAGGTCGGGCGCCTTTTGTTTGAGTTTATCTATGGTATCGGCAAGCAGGTTCAGGCGTCGGTCATCCAACACATCGGAGTGAAATACTACCAGTGTACCGGCAATTTCGGTGGTAATTTGCGATACCGCATTGGAAAATTCCCCTAGCGCTGAGAACAGCGGCAAACAGGCTTGATAGACCCGACGACCATCAGGGGTTAACACAAAACCACCGCGTCCGCGGTGACACAGGGTGAGCTTCATGCGGGTTTCAAGGTTGCTCATGTGCACGCTAATGGTTGAGCGGGTTAATCCAAGCTCGTCTTCTGCCGCAGAAAAGCCGCCGTTTTCCACCACGGATTTAAACACTTTCAGCAGCTTGAGGTCATATTCGGTAATGGCACGGCCAGCAATTTTCATTGTTTTATACTTTCAAACTAAAGGTTTAATGTTCTCTATTTAATAAACTTATTGCGCCTGTTTCAATAGGCTATCGGTCAAAGAAAGGAAAGAATATGAACCCCGAGGTAACGAAGCTTATTCGCAATGCTTCCTACATTGATGGTGCATGGGTGGAAAACGACCAGTCATTTGCCGTCGTGGATAAGGCTAATGGTGACCCCATTGCTTTGGTGGCAGATGCCAGCACCGACCAAATGCGTCAGGCCATTGCCAGCGCAAAAGTGGCATTCCCAGCCTGGGCAGGGCTTACTGCTGCGGCTCGCAGCCAATATTTGAAAAAGTGGTACAGCCTGATGATGCAACATCAGGATGCACTGGCGGAATTACTCACCCGTGAACAGGGCAAACCGCTTGCCGAAGCCAAAGGCGAAATTGCTTATGGGGCTGGCTATATCGACTGGTTTGCTGAAGAAGCCCGCCGTATCGATGGCGATATTCTGCCAGCCGCCAATGGTGGTCAGCGTATTCAGGTCACCAAGCGTCCCGTCGGTGTGGTCGGCGCGATTACGCCCTGGAACTTCCCTAATGCCATGATTGCCCGTAAAGCGGCGGCGGCACTCGCTGCAGGTTGTACCTTTGTGGTGCGTCCGGCAGCTGAAACGCCGTTATCTGCGCTGGCCATGGCCGAGCTTGCTCATCAGGCAGGCATTCCCGCCGGTGTGCTGAATGTGGTGGTAGGTACCGATGCTCAAGGCTTAGGGCGTGAGCTAACCCAATCCAAAGACGTGGCCAAGTTTTCCTTTACCGGCTCGACCCGCGTTGGTCGGATTCTGATTGCCGACTGTGCCAACACAGTGAAACGGGTGTCGATGGAATTAGGCGGCAATGCACCCTTTATCGTGTTTGATGATGCGGATATTGATGCGGCCATTGAAGGTGCCATGGTGTCTAAATTCCGTAATGCCGGTCAAACCTGCGTCTGTGCCAACCGCTTTTTGGTGCAGGATAGGGTGTTTGATGAATTTGTGGCTAAGCTCAGTGAAAAAGTTAAAGCTCTGCGCAGTGGCCATGGACTGGATGGCGTTGAAATTGGTCCGCTGATCACAGACAAAGCCGCTGCTAATGTGCATAAATTGGTGAGTTCAGCCGTCGAGCAGGGTGCGCAAGTGTTACTGGGCGGCGACTGGCAGCAAGGTGCATTTTATCCACCGACTATTTTATCTGGCGTGAACTCAGAGATGGATATTTTCAGTCAGGAAATCTTTGGCCCTGTGGTGACGCTAGTGCGTTTCTCTACTGAAGACGAAGCCATTGCGCTGGCTAACGATACTGAGTATGGCCTGGCCAGCTATTTTTATGCCCGCGACATTGGTCGCGTACACCGTGTGGCAGATGCCCTTGAATTTGGCATGGTGGGCATTAACGAAGGCATTATTTCCAACCCGGCTGCGCCTTTTGGTGGCGTTAAGCAATCTGGCTATGGTCGGGAAGGATCCAAATATGGGTTAGATGATTACATGTCGGTGCAATACCGCTGTTTAGGAGGAATCAATCGTGGCAACTAATGCAAGCTGGCAACAACGCAAAACGGCGGTGATTGCTCAAGGTCAGGGGACTGTGTATCCGGTCTATGTCGAACGCGCACAAAACGCCGAAGTATGGGACGTTGAAGGTAATCGCTATCTGGACTTTGGTGCCGGGATTGCCGTGTGTAACACCGGCCATGCCCACCCGAAAGTAGTCAAAGCTGTTAACGAGCAAATGGCCAAATTCAGCCATACTTGTGTGATGGTCAATCCTTATGGCTCTGCCATTGAATTGGCAGAAAAGATTACTGAACTGGCCCCAGGCAATACCCCGAAGAAAGCCATTTTTGTCACTACCGGCGCAGAAGCGGTCGAAAATACCATTAAGATCGCCCGTGCATACACAGGGCGTCGTGGCGTGATTGCCTTTAACGGTGGCTTCCATGGCCGTACTAATCTAGCCATGGCGCTGACGGGTAAAATCACCCCGTACAAAGACAAATTCGGGCCATTTCCAGCGGATATTTACCATGCTCCCTTCCCGAATGAGCTGCACGGTGTGACTGAGGAACAAAGCCTTAAAGCCATCAACAACCTGTTTAAAGTTGCCATTGCGCCAACGGATGTTGCCGCGATTATTATTGAGCCCATTCAGGGGGAAGGTGGTTTTTATGAAGCCTCACCTGCGTTTTTACAGGCATTGCGTAAGGTCTGTGATACTCACGGTATTGTCATGATTTGTGATGAGATCCAGTCAGGATTTGCCCGTACCGGACGTATGTTCTGCAGCGAATACGCCGATGTTGAGCCGGATCTGATGACCATGGCTAAAGGCATTGCTGGTGGTGTGCCGCTGGCGGCCGTGGTAGGTAAAAGCGAAGTGATGGATAGTGCACCAGTAGGCGGTTTAGGCGGTACGTACGGCGGTTCGCCGTTAGGCTGTGCGGCGGCATTGGCGGTGCTGGAAGTGATTGCCGAAGAGCAACTGGTGGAGAGTGCCCAGAACATTGAACGTCAGTTCAAACAGCATTTAGGAGCCCTACAACAGGCGTATCCGCAGATCATTGGCGATGTGCGTGGTAAAGGCGCGATGATCGCTATCGAACTGCTGCAAAACGGTGATGCCGACCAACCCAATATGGACTTAACTAAAGCCATTATTGCGGGTGCCGCTGAAGCGGGTTTGATCCTGCTCGCTTGTGGTTTCTACGGTAATGTTATCCGTTTCTTACCACCACTGACCATCAGTGATGCGCACTTGCAGGAAGGGCTGGAGAAATTCAGCGCTCTGTTTAAACAGTTGGCGTAATAACTCATAAATGCCCCGGGGCAGGCTTGTCCCTGGGGCGTATTTCTGTATCCCTTTTCTGATAAATCCCCTGAAATCTCGTGGGTATTTTAATTTACCTAAACCCCTTGAGTCATACATTCCCTTATGGCATTTTGCATTTTCTTCAAGCCCTTAGCCGATTTTTCAGCGTTAGGGAAGCCTCAATGATTAAGGATGAAAGATGTTACGAGTGTTGGGAATATGCGCCTTGACCCTGTGTTCAGCGCAGAGTTTGGCTGAGGACTGGTGGGTGGAAAAAAGCGAAGCGTATGTCATGGCTACGCTATCCAAGCAGAGCTTTTACGATACTGACAATACCAATGCTGGCGCATTGTTTGGGATGAAAGACATCTACCCGAATGGTTGGCTGGTGGCAGGTGAACTCGAGGTGCGTTTTCCGAGTGGGGATGAACTGGAGCAAGCCACTGGATTTAATCAGAATTACAGCTTTGACGTGAATGTGCCGCTGGGACGGCGCTTTACTTTGAGCGACAGTATCAATCTCGATGCCTATGGCCTGATTGGTTACAGCACTTCCAGACTTGAACGCGTAGAAGAAGTCGAAGATTTAGCCACGCGTTTTACCATTAATGGAGTGAAATGGGGCCTCGGGTCTGATCTGAATATCAGCGACTGGGTTGTTGGCGTGCGCTATGCCATCGCGAACCTCGACGGGTCAAAAGATGATAACCTTACCCTGAGTATCGGTACCCGCTTTTAATTTTCTGTCTCAGGCGTCTTCCAGGCGCCAACATACCGCGTAGCCACATATCGTTACGTGTTTTTCTTGTCGTTTTATTCTTATTTTATTGTCTGCTGGCTGCTGTTGTCGGCTATGACATAGTTTATCTACATTCTTGTTTGTATCTTGCCTGATGTGCTTAATACCTGTACTGTTGTGAAATTAACTTACCTTTTTAGTGTTTGGACGAGGGACGTTGATGTAGGTCAATGTACGCATACCAGGGTTTCGGTATTGTATAAATAATTATAAAACAAGGATTTTTCCATGGTTAACTCGAAAGTGGCGGCGGTACCCGCTCTCTTAGTCGTGGCGTTGTTAGTAGGCGTCTGGTGGTGGCAGCAACCACCTGGATTATCAGACGCATTTGCCCAGGGACATGGCCGTATTGAGGCGACCGAAATCGTCATCGCCAGTAAGCAAGCCGGAAGAGTTGAACAAATTTTTGTCGATGAAGGCGACAATGTGCAGCAAGGTGGCTTAGTCGCTAAGCTGGATACCCGTACGCTACAGGCGCAACTTGAACAGGCGCAGGCCTTAGTCCAGCAAAGTTTGCATGCTAAAGCTACCGCCCAGGCAGGCGTCAAAGAGCAGCAAAGCCAAAAGACCGCGGCCGAGGCAACCGTAGCCCAGCGTCAGGCGGCGTATAACGTGGCCCAAAGTAAATACAAACGTTCGCAGTCTTTACTGAAATCTAATCTCGCTTCGCCTCAGGATGTCGAAACCGATCAGGCCAATGCCTTAAGTGCCAAAGCCGCACTAGAAGCCGCTAAAGCGCAGGTGGCAGCAGTAGATGCAGGTATAGTTGCTGCCGAGTCTAAAGTGGTGGAAAGCGAATCGGCCATAGCAGCGAATCAGGCCACTGTGGTGCGTCTACAGGCCGAATTAGAAGATGCCAAATTGACGGCACCACGTAACGTAAGGGTGCAATATCGGGTGGTGCAGCCCGGTGAAGTGGTGGCCAGTGGCGGTGCAGTGCTCAGTACCGTCGATTTAGAAAATGTGTATATGAATTTCTTTTTGCCGGAGCAGCAAACCGGCAAGGTAGCCTTAGGGGCAGAAGCCAGAATAGTGCTGGATGCCGCCCAAGAGTTTGTTATTCCCGCCAGTATCAGTTATGTCGCCAGTGTGGCACAGTTTACCCCTCGTTCCGTAGAAACAGACAATGAACGCCAGAAGCTGATGTTTAAGGTGAAAGCGAAAATCGATCCGGCGTTACTGCGCCAGTACCAGCAATACGTGAAAACAGGCCTGCCAGGTAAAATTTACGTACGTTTAGGTCAGGAAGTCTGGCCAGAATGGCTGCAAACCAGGCTGCCTGAATGAACGCTGTGGTCGCCTGTCAGGGACTGACCCACGCCTACGGTAAACAACTTGCGCTGGATAACCTGAGTCTGGCATTACCCGTCGGGAAAATGGTGGGCTTAATTGGCCCGGATGGTGTCGGTAAGTCTACCTTGCTCGGATTAATTGCGGGGGCGCGTCAGTTACAGCAGGGCAGTTTGCAGGTCTTGGAGGGGGATATTGCCAATGCCACGCACAGACGCAATAGCTGTCCGAAGATTGCTTATATGCCGCAGGGATTGGGTAAAAATCTGTATCCGACCTTATCGGTGGCGGAGAATGTGGAGTTCTTTGGACGCTTGTTTGGTTTGTCAAAACGCCAGCGATTGCGTCAGGCCAAAGACGTGCTGAATAGCACTGGGTTGGGCAAGTTTTTACATCGGCCTGCCGGCAAGCTCTCGGGGGGAATGAAGCAGAAACTGGGTTTGTGTTGCGCGCTTATTCATGATCCGGACTTACTGATTTTAGATGAACCTACTACTGGGGTGGATCCTCTTTCCCGTCGTCAGTTTTGGCAATTGATCCAGCGTATTCGAGCGCGTCGCCCACATATGAGTGTGCTGGTGGCTACGGCCTATATGGAAGAAGCGCAGCAGTTTGATTATTTGGTGGCGATGGATGATGGCAAAGTGCTGGCCACCGGTTCGCCAGAAAGTCTGCTTAGCCGGACCAATAGCGATAGCCTGGAAGACGCGTTTGTGAGCTTACTGCCGGCGAAAAAACGTAATCAGCATCATAGCCTGACCATAGCCCCGATAGACTGGCAGGGACAGCATGATATCGCCATCGAAGCACGGGGACTTACTTGCCGCTTCGGCGATTTTACCGCAGTAAAATCCATTAACTTAACCGTGCGCAAGGGCGAGATTTTTGGCTTTCTCGGTTCAAATGGTTGCGGTAAGTCGACCACCATGAAAATGCTAACGGGCTTGTTGCCTGCCAGCGAAGGTGAAGCGTTTTTATTTGGGCAGCCTGTGGCTGCCGAGGATTTAGATAGCCGTCGCAAAGTGGGCTATATGTCTCAGGCCTTCTCGTTATACAGCGAGCTGACGGTTAGGCAGAACCTGCGCTTACATGGCAAGTTGTTTGATATGCCTGAGCCTGAATTGTCTGCGCGGGTTGATGAGATGCTGACGCGCTTTGATTTACACAAAGTGGCAGACACCTTGCCCGACAATCTGCCGTTGGGCATTCGTCAGCGCTTGTCGCTGGCGGTGGCAGTGATCCATCGACCGGAAATGTTGATTTTGGATGAGCCTACCTCCGGGGTGGATCCGGTGGCCCGGGATAACTTTTGGGCGTTACTGGGCGAGCTATCCCGCAACGACGGCGTGACTATCTTTATCTCTACTCATTTTATGAATGAAGCGCTGCGTTGTGATCGAATCTCGCTGATGCATGCAGGGGAAATTCTGGCCACCAATAGCCCACAAGGACTCGTTGAACAAAGTGCACAGACGGATTTGGAAAGCGCCTTTATTCACTATCTGCAACAAGCCAGCGCGGATACCGACGATAACAGTGAGGCTGAGCCTGAGCAGGCGAACCTTGTTCAGCATGTAACGCAACCGGCGCAACCGTCGAAAACAGCGAGGTTCAGTGTTGCCCGCTTTTATAGTTATGCCTGGCGTGAAGCATTAGAGCTTAAACGCGATCCTATGCGCCTGCTACTGGCCTTGTGTGGGACGGTATTGCTGATGCTGATTATGGGCTACGGCATTACCACAGATGTGGAAGACCTGCGCTTTGCAGTACTGGATCGGGATCAAACCCTGGCCAGTCGAACTTACACCGAAAATATTGCCGGCTCTCGCTACTTTGAGCAGCAGCCGGACATTGTCGATTATCAACAGCTGGATAAGCGTTTACGCAGTGGCGATATCAGTGTGGCGCTGGAGATTCCCTCGGGCTTTGGCCGTGATTTACAACGCGGTTTGCAGCCAGATATCGGTGTTTGGATCGATGGCGCCATGCCCCAACGGGCTGAAACCATCAGTGGTTATTTGAGTGGGATGCATCAGACCTTTATTCAACAGCAATACAAACTCGCGACAGGTTTTAGTCCCAGCAGCAGTATTGGGATTGAACAGCGTTTTCGCTACAACCCGGATGTTCGCAGTCTGGTAGCGATGGTGCCGGCAATTATTCCGCTGTTGCTGATGTTTATTCCGGCCATGCTGACAGCGCTTGGGGTGGTGCGGGAAAAAGAGATGGGCTCGATGCTGAATTTGTATGTCACGCCCGTGACGCGGCTGGAATTTTTGCTGGCCAAACAGCTGCCTTACATGGCACTGGCGATGGTTAACTTTGCTTTGCTGGTGGCTATGTCGTTATGGTTATTTGAGGTGCCAATTAAAGGCAGTATCGGCCTGTTAACCCTGGCTGCATTCTTGTACGTGGGTTGTGCGACTGCCCTTGGCTTGCTGGCATCGGCGCTGACCCAAAGTCAGATTGCCGCTATCTTCGGCACTACCTTGCTGACGTTGATCCCGGCCATCCAGTTTTCCGGATTGTTCTCGCCAACGGCAGCGTTGGAGGGGGGCAGTGCGGTGGCGAGTATGATTTACCCAACGACGCATTTTCTGGTGATTTGTCGCGGTATTTTTTCTAAAGCGCTGGGCTGGGATGTGCTGAGTGTGGAGTTTTACTGGTTACTGGCAAGCATTCCGGTGCTGCTAACCTTAGCTACCCTGATGCTGAAAAAGCAGGGGAAATAATCATGCTGAATTGGAAAAACGTGTTTCAGTTGGGGCTTAAAGAATTTATGGCCCTGTATCGGGACCCTGCCATGCTGGTGCTGATCCTCTGGTCATTTTCAGCCGCCATTTATACGGCGGGGCATGCGCAAAGTGACACGCTGCATAAGGTGGCGATTGCGGTGGTAGATCAGGACCAGTCGCAGCTATCAAAGCGCCTGACGGATGCGTTTTATCCGCCGGATTTTCTTGCGCCCAGATTACTCAATGATGCTGAGGCCGATGAGTTGATGGACAGGGGACAGATCACCTTTTCTCTGACTATCCCACCAGATTTCCAGCGTGACGTACTGGCAGGGCGAGAGCCCGAGCTGCAACTGAATGTGGATGCCACTCAGACTGTGGTGGCCATGGCGGGCGGCGGACATATTCAGACCATGTTAACGCAGGAAGTGGCTACCTTTTTAAATAAGGTGCGCGGCCCGACTCAGTTGCCGGTCAATTTGGTGACTCGAGTGCAGTACAACCCGAATTTGAGTCAGGAATGGTTTGCCTCTGTGATGGAAATCATCAACAACGTGACCATGCTGGCGATTATTCTGGCTGGCGCGGCGCTTATCCGGGAGCGTGAACATGGCACGGTAGAACATTTACTGGTGATGCCGCTTACCCCTATCGAGATTATGTTAGCCAAGATTTGGTCCATGTCGCTGGTCGTCTGGTTAGCGTCCCTGTTTGCCTTACTGGTGGTGGTAAAAGGCATCATGGGGGTGCAGATTAACGGTTCAATCACACTGTATATGCTGGGTACGGCACTGCATCTGTTTGCTGTGACCAGCATGGGCATCGCGCTAGGCACAGTCGCGCGTTCGATGCCGCAGTTTGGACTGCTGATGATCATGTTGCTGATCCCGCTGATGATTCTATCCGGCTCCCGCAGTCCGCGGGAAAGTATGCCGGTGGCAGTTCAGTATGTGATGGACTTTGCCCCGAATACGCATTTTGTCGCGATGGCCCAGGCGATTTTATATCGGGGCGCAGGGATTGACGTGGTGTGGCCGCAGTTTGTGTTTATCGGTCTGATTGGCGGAGGCTTGTTTTGGCTGGCAGCCCGACGGTTTCGGGCGACCATTGCACAGTTGGCGAATTAGTTTTCTGGTTGCTGACGCAGGTAATTTACCACCACATCGGTAAAGTCGGTAAACAGACCATCGATCTTGACCTGCTTAAACAGTAAGTCCAGACTTTGCTCTGCGCTGACGCCTTTAGGAAGCTGCTCTAAGCGGAATGTGTAAGGATGAATTTTCAGACCGAGGTCATGGGCCCAGGTTGCTAATTCGGTAGGCTTGAGGGTTTGCATGTCTACCAATTGGGGTAACCAGGGACCGATGCCCTGAGCGAATTGGGCTATTTCTTCAAGCCCAACCACAGAACGCAGACGCACATGATCGTCGCCGGATTCTCCCCAGCTGTTTTCACCAATCAGTTGGATCAGTTTAACGCGGGCGCCGAGCTGCTGGCGAAAACGTTTCAATTCTGTGAAGTCGAAACACTGTACATAGATGGCTTTATCCTCGTTATCTAGTCCGTGTTTACGCAGCATCGCCAGAACCAGCTGGCTAATGTCTTTGCCCTGCTGGCGGTGCCAGGCTGGTGATTTAATTTCAGGGTAAAAGCCTACCTGTTTGCCTAATTCACGGTTGAGCTGCTGGATCAGTTCAATTTCTTCCTCAAAGGTGGGGATTTGAAACTGAGCATGACCGCGATAGCGGTTAGCAAATACCTGTTCACCTTTGTCGTTACGGCGCTCGCTGACGGTCAGGGTTTTCAGTTCGGCCAGCGTAAAATCAATGGCGTAATATCGGCCATCGCTGCGCTGGCGACCAGGAAACTTTTCTGCCACATCAGTGACGGTATCTAAATGAATATCGTGCAGCACCATCAGCTGATCGTCTTTGCTCAGCACCAGATCCTGTTCGATATAATCGGCTCCCATGGCATAGGCCAGTGTCACTGCTTCCAGGGTATGTTCAGGCAGATAGCCGGAGGCGCCTCTGTGGGCGATGACCACAGGCTTTGCCAGCAGAGGCAGGCTAAACAGACTCAAACAAATTAGTGACCACAGTCCTTTGCGCATGGGGGATTCCTTATGAGGTTAACTTTCTTGAATTAATTCGATGGCATAGCCATTGGGATCGCGAACAAAGGCAATGACCGTGCTGCCACCTTTGACTGGACCAGGTTCACGATAGACTTCGCCGCCTTTGGCTTTGATGGCATCACAGACAGCGTAAATGTCTTCCACACCAATGGCGATATGGCCATAGGCTGAGCCTAAATCGTAGCTGTCCTGATCCCAGTTCCAGGTCAGTTCCAGAACCGTATTGCTATCTTCTTCTCCGTAGCCAACGAAGGCGAGAGTGTAACGGTATTCTTCATTGACGCTGGTACGCAGCAGTTCCATGCCCATGACGTTGGTATAAAACTCCAGAGATTGTTCCAGATTGCCCACGCGTAACATGGTGTGTAGCATTCGCATTAGTGGCTCCTATTGTCTTTGCCGGAGGCTAACATTCAAATATGTCAGTTTGATTGAAATTTGTTGCGCAGGTTCAACCTAAGTAGATGATAGTGTGAACAAAACGCGTGCTTACAGGATATCAAAAATCTCTTGTCATGACCTTAAAGCTCACCCTGTGAGTCCGTTGGCTGGTCGTTTTCAGCACATTCCCGGAGAAATCGCGTTGCAATCAGTTAGCTAAAATTCCAGATGAACAGATGTGCTTAGGCTCAGCGCTCTGGCCTTGTCGATATTCCAGTGATCTGAGATGACCTGACATCGAAACCGAGGCGTTTGGTAGCCTATTCCGAGGGCTTGTTGTTGCAGGTTCCAGTTTATTTCCCAGATTTGGTCAGGCACAGGACGGATAAGCATCCCCACGCGTTGATAGTGAAAGTAGCTGGTTTGCATCACATCCAAAAATCCGCTGGAATGCGCATTGTATTGATAAAGCAGCCGACCACGATACTGTTTCGGCAGGGTTTGCCGATGATCCTTTAGCAACTGACGCCCCTGCAAATAGGGGCGCACCTGAAAACGGCCTTGTTGATCAATCTGCGCAACGTCAGAGGCTACATTCAGGTCGCTGAATAGCACATCCTGCCACTGAATCTGGCTAAGCAGATCTTTAGCACTGAGATTAAGTGACCAGTGGGTTGATAGTTGCCAGCTAAGCGCAAGGTCGGCGCTATAGCCCCGACCTGATTCAGAGGTGACGGGAAATTCCAGAGCGATATCCCGATATGAGACCAGCGCCATATCTGCCTCCAGATTGTAACTACTATCCGATGCCTGCCAGTTGGCCTGGCCGCTTAACTGACCATGATAAAGTTGCTGGGCGTCTAAATATGTCACCGCAGTGGAGAGGCTGACATCTGGAGTAGGGGCCCACTGGTAAGCCAGTTTAAGGCCGTTTGCCCTGAGATGATTCACCTTTAGCGATATCTGGTAGGTGTCGGGGCCTTTTGTGCTGCGACCTTGCTCTAAGTCGTGGTAAAGCCAGGGGGTATCCGGACTGAATTGAAAGAAATACTCCAGTCTGCTGACCAGGCTAAGGCGCCAGGCTCCAAACTTACTGCCAAGTTCAGCCTGACTGAGGCTATAGGCATGGTCACCATGACGGATATCACCGCGTAAGTTATGTCTGAAGCTGTCAATACTGGTGGGCTCACTGAAGTTTTCAGTGTTGAGGTTGAAGTAAAGATTGTTTTCGGCCAGCGCTATCGGGCTTGCTAGCGTCCATATCAAAAGGCTGGTTGAATAGCGCAATCAGAAAATCCTTAGTATTGAAGCGTAAAGAAAAAGGGCGACTGCGGCCGCCCTTTTAGGTCTAGTGTGTTAGTTAGAATGATTCAAGGGTGCCGTCGGCATAACGCACAATTAACACTCCGCTTTCTTCACTTACGGTGGCAATATCTTCGCCATCCACATTAATTACCCCGCTGACGGTTTCCGTATCCGCGGTGTCATCGTAGGTTTTAGTGATGGTCAGGGTATTACTGTTCTGGTCTGTGATTAACAGGCTCATATCGTCACCATCAATGGTGAGATCAAGATCCAGTCTGTCGCTGCCCACCTGAATATTCAGAGACACCAGGGCAGCTTCAAGACCCGTGCGGGTCGCGGTGAGCATGATGCCTGTGGTGTCATCGACACCTGTGAGGTCGAATTCAAAGGCTATGCCCGCAGACACCCCAACAAAGTCTGTTTCTGTTTCACCTAATAGCTCAGAGCTGGAATTATCGGCCCAGTCACCGGATATCCACTCGCCGGCATCGTTATAAAACTCGGCCCAGTAGCCATCCCACATATTCACCAGTGAGTGGGAGTCAGGATTGGGATCAAGGTTGGCGACCAGGCTGGCAGTAAAGGATTCGTCGCCTTTGCTGAAGGTACCACTAATACTCAAATCTATTTCATCGATAACGATAGTTTCTTCACCCGAATAGCTACCGCCTGCGCAGCCTGTGGCACCATCAGGCAAACTGGTGCTGTCACAGCTATCGGTTTCAGATTCGGAGCTCTCTACATTGACGCCATCAAGTGAAATACCAATGGCGCCGGTAAAGCTTATGGGCATATCACCTGTAAGTTGGGACAGGGTGACATCCAGATTTACCTCCGCCAGTGTCACATTGATGATTTCGCTGGTACTTTCAGTATACTCCGACGTGGTTTGCGTCCAGCTATCGCTCGACTCTGCATCCACATCAATACCGAGTGTGGCGGTATTCATGGTCATACTCACATTGCTGGTACTGATACTGCCACTGATGCTCAGCTCGCCGTCGAGAGTAAACAGATTGGATTCCGATTGTGTACCGCTGCTTTCATCAAAACTGGTATCGGAAGATTCGTCCACCGCCCAGCTCAATGTAGCCGTGATATCCACATCTATCGCCACCGAATTGGTGACTGTGGCAGGCACGCTGGTATCTATCGCGTAGGTGTAGCCTGTGTCGGTTTCTGTGATGGCGACTGTGACCGTAAACAGCACAGCGCCCGTAGCATCATCGGTAACTGGATAGTCGTAAGAGGTAAGCGCTTCGCCAGTTTCATCTAACACGGCGGCATTGGCTTCAACAGCCGTCACCAGAATGTCGGCAATGGGGTCGAGGCTATCAAGGATGGTGTCCAGATCGTCTTCGCTGATGAGGTCAGCAGCCATGCCAAAATCATCTAAATACGCGGCTTCTGCTGAAGTATCGTAAGTCGTTGCCATCGCAAAAGTGCGCAGGGCGGCAACCATAGCTTTGGCGGCCTCTGTGTCGTCTTCTTCTTCCGGCGTGGTCGGCTCAGACTCGGTCAGAGTACCGGATTCAGCACTTTCAGCTTCGGTTAACAGTAATTCTGTCGTGGTTTCCAAATCATCTAAAGAAACATCCGCTAAGGATTCATCGGCGATGATGTTCAGGGCTTCTGCCAATATCTCGGCCAGGGTCACTGCGGAAGAGTCTTCCGATTCATTTTGTACCATCTGTCCGCCATTGGCGACAAAGCTGGTGGCCAGGTTGCTCAGTGTTGTGCCAAGAGATTCACCGTCAGCCGCATCCCCAAGAGCCGCTGATAATAAGGCGGCGTTGAGTATGGCTGCTTTCTGCGCTTCGCTACTGGCACCACTGACACTGCTCGAGCTGGTGATATCAACGGCAGCTAACTCTGTTAGTGAGCCGGTAATATTGAACAAGGCAGCAACCTGGGAGTTTGCCGCAGCGGCAGATTCGCTGTCTATGCCTTCATCTTCTGCTAACGATGCTGCCAGGGTGGTTAAGGAGGTAACATTGGTCGTAACCGCTTCTCCGTCTGCCACACTGGCAACCACGGCTTTTAGGCTAAAATCTGACGTGGCTAAATCAACTTCTTCACCGAATGCGACATCGCCACAGCCACTGACCACATCGCAGACCATAGTCGAGGAATCACCTGCAGTAATTTCTACCACTACTGGGCCGGTGTAATCTTCAACAGTAAGTGAGTAATCGCCATTGGCATCTGTGGTGCCGGTTACCAGAGGTGTCTCATCTTTGACACCATCAGTCACGCCATAAATACTGACAATGCCATTTTTGACAATGCCTTTTACGGCGGTACCACTGATGTCTACTTCTGTGACTTCGGGCTCTGGCTCGGAAATGGGATCGTCATCATCGTCGCCATCCCACCAACAGGCATTCAGAGACATTAGGGCAATAAAACAAAGAAGTAACTGCTTGGTGAACTGATTCATAGGTTGCTCCGTTACCAAGGATGTGTGCAAGTAACTAGAAAAAGTACATCAATACGGAGATTTGCGGCGTGTAAAATAATTACCCTTTTGGCTAAGGGGATGAAAAATCGCGGAATTTATATGAATAAAATGTAAAGAGATGAGGTTTAGGCGAAGCCTATCTGCTTCGCCCTCATGGAGCAGGCAGAGCTATTTCGCTTCAAAAATTACGTAAACTTTACGGCAGCGCGAGATAACTTCCCAGGTACCACTAAAGCCTGCCGGGATCACAAAACGATCGCCTGTCACAACGCGTTTCTGTTGTCCCTCTGCGTCTGTAATGATCGATTCACCTTCAAGAATCTCGCAGTATTCGTATTCGCTGTAGTTGACCTTCCAGCAGCCAGGTTCACCGGACCATTCGCCTACCATAAACTGGCCACATGGGCTGGTGTAGGCATCTTTGACACTTTGCTGGGGATTACCGGAAAGGATTTTTTCCTCAGCTGGCTGGTAATGTTCCAGCGCCGTTTGAACCTCAGCTAAGTCGATAATGGTAAATGCAGACATAAGACATCCTGTATTGTCAGGTTAAATCAGAAAGAAGGGAGAGAGGCGAGGGGAGGCCCTCGCCTTACATCTATCAGGCAGCCGTTGCTTTAAGTTTGTCATTCATACGTTTTGATACGTACCAGCTAACAAACGCCACCAGACTGACTACACCAATGATAAGTGTCGCCAATGCGTTGATTTTCGGTGTTACACCCAGACGCACCGAACTGAATACTTCGATCGGCAGAGTGGTTGCACCTGGACCGGTTACGAAGCTGGCGATAACCACATCATCCAGTGATAAGGTAAATGACAGCAACCAGGCCGAAATAATCGCAGGTGAAATCACCGGTAGAGTAATTTGCACAAAGGCTTTGATTTGGCTGGCACCCAAATCCAGGGCGGCCTCTTCAATGCTTCTGTCCATTTCTACCAGGCGTGAGCTAATCACTACGGTCGAGTAGGCCATACAAAAGGTGGTATGCGCTATCCACACTGTCATCAGGCCACGATGCTCAGGCCAGCCAATAGCTTGTTGCAGGGCAACAAACAACAGCAGCATAGATAAACCTATGATGACGTCGGGCATGACCAGAGGTGCCGTAATGGAGCTGGTGAACAGAGTACGGGTTTTAAACTGCTTAATGCGCACCATTACCACTGAAGCAAAGATTGCCAGCACCACCGCTGAGGTAGCGGAATAAAAGGCGACCTCGAGGGAGCGGCCAACAGCACTCATTAACTGGGCATCGTGGAACAGTTCGCCGTACCATTTGGCCGAAAAACCGGCCCACACAGTTACCATTTTGCTTTCATTGAAGGAATACACGATCAACACCAGCATTGGCAGGTAGAGAAACGCGATGCCTACCCAGAACATCAAATTGGCAAAGCTAAATTTTTGTCCCTGCATCAGCGGCTTTCCTTATGTTGAAAGTGATGGAACAGACTGATGGGAATGATCAGGATCATAATCATGATTACTGCCAGCGCCGAGGCCACAGGCCAGTCGCGGTTATTGAAGAATTCCTGCCACAGGATCTTACCAATCATGATAGTGTCTGAACCGCCCAGTAATTCTGGTATCACGTATTCACCCACCACTGGTATAAACACCAGCATAGAGCCCGCGACAATGCCATTGAACGATAATGGCAATGTGATTCGGAAGAAGGATACCGCCTTGATGGCACCTAAATCGCTGGCGGCTTCAAGCAAGCTGTTATCATGTTTGACCAGGTTGGCATAAAGCGGCAGCACCATAAAGGGCAGATAGGAATACACCACACCAATATACACAGCGAAGTTGGTATTAATCATCTGGATTGGCTCATCTATGATGCCAATACCCATTAGCGCGCCGTTGATTAGACCAGAATCTTTTAACAGGCCCATCCAGGCATACACCCGAATCAGAAACGACGTCCAGCTGGGTAATAGTACCAACAGTAACCACACCGCCTGTTTCTCTTTTGGCGCTTTGGCAATGGCATAAGCCATCGGATAGCCAATTAATAAACATAGCAGGGTCGACCAAAACGCCATTTTGATGGAGTTTGCATAGGCTTCCCAGTAAAGAGGATCTTCAGCCAGCCATAGGTAATTACCCAAATTGATTTTGATGTTGAGCAGGTTATCGCTCCACTCAAACATGGGCATATACGGGGGAATGGCAAGGTCCGCTTCAGAGAAAGATATTTTTGCCACAAAGATAAACGGCAGCACAAAAAACACCAGCAACCACACATAGGGCAGGCTGATAATGCTGTGTTTACCTTTCGGCAGTTTTTCCTTTAAGCGAGCAGTCAGACCTTTCATAAATGCATCACCATACCGGCATCTTCGGTCCAGTATACGTAGACTTTATCTTCCCAGGTTGGACGCTCTGCGCGACGTTCTGTATTCGCCCAGAAGCACTGGATCTGTTTACCGGATTTAAGCTTAACGTAGTAAACAGAATGCCCGCCTAAATAGGCGATATCGGCGACACGGCCTTCGGTCCAGTTATGGGTTTGCAGTGGCTTGTCTTTGCTGATAAAGGTTTTTTCAGGGCGCAGGGCAAACAACATTTTGTTTTCATCAATGCTGGTGGTCACACCGCGACCCACATAAATGTCACTGCATACGTCACCGCAAGTCAGGATAACGCGATCTTCTTCGTCGATTTTGATTTCGGTTTCAAAAATATTCACCGAGCCGATAAATTCGGCCACTTTACGGTTGCGTGGCGTTTCATACACATCAACAGGTGAGCCAATTTGCTGAATATAGCCTTCGTCCATAATGGCGATACGATCTGCCATGGTCATGGCTTCTTCTTGATCGTGGGTTACCATTACACAGGTCACGCCTACGCGTTCAATGATATCCACCACTTCTAATTGCATTTCGGTACGCAGTTTTTTGTCTAAAGCACCCATTGGCTCGTCCAACAGCAACAGTTGAGGATGACGAGCCAATGAACGCGCTAGCGCTACCCGCTGACGCTGACCACCGGAAAGCTGTGAAGGCTTGCGGCGTGCGTATTTTTCCATGTGCACCAGTTTCAGCATTTCGCTGACACGATCGGCAATGGCGGGTTTGGATAATTTAGGCGTTTGTTGTTGTAAGCCAAAAGCGATGTTCTTCTCAACACTCATGTGCGGGAACAGCGCATAGGACTGAAACATCATGTTAAACGGACGCTGGTTCGGGGCCATTTGAGTAATGTCCTGATCGCGCAAAAATATATGGCCCGACGTAGGGCGTTCAAAGCCGGCTAACATACGTAGTAAGGTCGATTTACCAGACCCCGAGGCACCTAGTAAGGCAAAAATTTCGCCTCTGAAAATGTCCAGGCTGACATCATCGACGGCCAGTGCATCGTCGTAGTATTTGGTGATATTTTTAATTTTAATCAGGACGTCTTTGCTGGCACGGGATACCTTCCCGGTTTCCGTGACCGACGGCTGACTGGCTACAGCACCACTTGGCATTATGTTTCTCCAGGGAACAACAGGCCCCCAGGTTCAGGGGCCTAAATTTCAGCGATTAATTAACCTTTTTTGATAGCAGTCCAGATACGAGTCATGACGCGATCAATTTTCATCGGCATGGTTTCGTTGGTGAACAGCTTGGTACCTTTAGGAGGATAGATACCTGGATCACTCAGGATCTCTTCATCAATGAATTCTTCTGAGGCTTTATTGGGGCTGCCGTACCAAATGTAGTTAGTCAGTTCAGCACCGATTTTGGGTTCCAAAATGAAGTTGATCCAGGCGTGTGCTGCATCAACATTCTTGGCGTCTTTTGGGATCACCATCATATCGGCCCACATCAGGGTGCCTTCTTTTGGAATGTAGTAAGAGATTTCAATGCCATTTTCCGCTTCTTCGGCACGAGAAGCTGCCTGGAAAATATCGCCAGACCAACCCACTGACACACAGATTTCGCCATTGGCTAAATCAGAAATGTAGCGTGAGCTGTGGAAGTAGGTGATATCAGGGCGCACTTTCATCAGTAACTCTTGCGCCTTTTCATAATCGGCTGGATTTTTAGAGTTAGGATCCAAGCCCAGGTAGTTCATCGCCAATGGCAGAATCTCGCTGGCGCTGTCGAGCATGGTGATACCGCAGTCTTTGAGCTTGTCCGCATATTTGGGGTCAAAGACTAAATCCCAGCTGTCAGTTGGTGCGTCATCGCCCAGGATTTCCTGCACTTTAGCGACGTTGTAACCCACACCATTGGTACCCCATTGGTAAGGTACGCTGTACTCACCACCCTTGTCATAGTTGTCCAGGCTTTTCAGCAGTTCAGGATCCAGGTTTTTCAGATTCGGGATCTTGGACTTATCCAGCTTCTGGTATGCACCCGCCTTGATTTGGCGTGCCATAAAGTCAGTGGTAGGTACCACAATGTCATAGCCAGATTGACCAGACAGTACTTTGGCTTCTAACACTTCGTTAGAGTCAAAGACGTCATAAGTGACATCAATGCCGGTAGCGGCAGTGAACTTTTCGATAGTATCTTCGGCAATATAATCAGACCAGTTGTATACCCGGACGGTTTCTGCGGCAGCAGGCAGTGCCAGCGCACTTGCCATTGCTAAACCCAGCAGTGACTTGGGGTTGAGTTTCATCATCTTGTTTCCTTCCTTCGTTATTGTTGTCAGTTGATTTGTTATTAATCGGAGGGATACTGCCTTACTTCCCGTTGGTTACCTTTTGCCAGGTAAGCTCAAGGGCCTGTCTGGCAGTTTGGATCAGTTCATCAATCTCGCCTTTGCTAATGCTCAGGGGAGGTGACAGCAACATTGTTTCTCCGGTGGCACGCAGGATCAGGCCCAGATCTAAGGCGATATCACGACAGAGGCTGCCGGTTTTGCCATTAGTATCAAAACGCTCACGGGTTGTTTTATCCCGAACCAATTCAATAGCACCAACCATGCCAACGGAGCGAATTTCACCCACGATCGGCAAATCCAGCAACGTCCGGAGCTGTTTTGCTAAATACGGCCCGGTATCCTGCTGGATGGTTTCAATAAAATGTTCGTCTTTGAGAATACGGATGTTTTCAAGGGCGACGGCGGCGCATGTAGGGTGACCAGAATAGGTAAAACCATGCAGAAAATCCCCCGCCTGTTCCGATTTTAGCACCTCAGCCACGCGGTCGGATAGTAGGACGCCACCAATGGGCAGATAGCCTGACGATAATCCTTTGGCGATAGGCATTAAATCTGCCTTAATGCCGAAAGTATCGCTACCAAACCAGTTGCCGGTGCGGCCAAAACCACAAATCACTTCATCTACAACCAGCAATACATCGTACTGCTGACAGATGCGTTGAATTTCAGGCCAATAGGTGCTGGGTGGCACAATCACACCGCCGGCTCCCTGAATGGGTTCTGCAATAAAGGCGGCAACCTTATCGGCCCCTAATTCAAGTATTTTGGTTTCCAGTTCTTTTGCGCGCAGCAGGCCAAATTCTTCAGGTGACATATCGCCACCTTCACCAAACCAATAGGGCTGATTGATATGTTCAATGCCCTGAATGGGCAGGTCACCCTGTTTGTGCATAGGCTTCATGCCGCCGAGGCTGACGCCAGCTACCGTTGAACCGTGATAGCCATTGTGACGACCAATGAAGGTTTTCTTCGTTGGTTGGCCTTTCACATCCCAGTAGCGACGCACCATACGGAATACCGTATCGTTTGCTTCTGAGCCTGAATTGGTGAAAAACACCGTATTCATATGTTCAGGAGCAATCTCCGCGATGGCATCGGCCAGCGCCAGCGCCGGCTGAGTGCTGGTATTAAAGAACAGGTTATAATATGGCAGTTCCGCCATTTGTTTGCTGGCTGCATCGATTAGCTCTTTGCGTCCGTAGCCTACATTTACACACCATAGCCCGGCAAAGGCATCTAAGTAGCGCTTGCCGTTGGCGTCCCAAACGTAAACGCCTTCGGCTTTGGTGATGACTCTGGGCTGCTTTTGTGTCAGCTGATAGTTGTCTACAAAAGGGTGCAGAATGTGTGCACAAACATCGTTTTGCGGAGGAGAAACTGCCATTGGTCCTTCCTTATACCGTACTTAACAAAAACTTACGTTCCCACGAGCTGATCACTCGTTTGAACCCTTCATATTCAGCCCAACGAGTTGCGATAAACCCGTCGACAAACTGATCGCCAAGTGCCTCGCGAATGTCAGTGGATTCCGACATGGCTTCCAGGGCGGCTTCGAGGTTAAACGGCAATTCGTCTTCGGCTTCGTCCGGACTGCGTCCCTGCACAGGTTTACGTGGTTTAATATCTTTGGTCATACCCAGATAACCGGCAATTAAGTTGCCAGCTAATGCCAGATAAGGGTTGGTATCTGAACCAGGTAAGCGGTTTTCAACCCGACGGGCCACTGGTGATGAATGTGGCACGCGCAAACCAACGGTGCGGTTTTCTACGCCCCAGTCGATGTTCACCGGAGTATTTCCGTCGGCACCCGGCAGGTAACGGCGATAGCTATTCACGTTTGGTGCAAACATCGGCATGATTTCAGGGATGTATTTTTGCAGGCCACCGATGTAGTTGTGGAACAGAGCTGACGCAGAGCCATCTTTATTGGAAAAGATATTCTCGCCGGTTTTCATATCCACAATCGACTGATGCACGTGCATGGCGCTGCCAGGCTCACCAGAAATTGGCTTGGCCATAAAAGTAGCGTTGATTTTGTGTTTCAGTGCAGCTTCACGAACAGTGCGCTTAAAGATAAATACCTGATCCGCAAGCTTTAATGCATCGCCGTGGCGGAAATTAAATTCCAGCTGTGCGCTGCCTTCTTCGTGGATTAGCGTATCGATATCCAGGCCCATATCTTCACACCAGTCATAGATGTCTTCGATAATGGGATCAAACTCGTTCGCTGCGTCAATACTAAACGACTGACGACCACTTTCCTGACGCCCAGAACGACCAACAGGTGGCTCCAGGGGTAAATCCGGATCGGTACAACGCTTGGTTAAATAGAATTCCACTTCAGGCGCAACGATCGGCTTCCAGCCTTTGTCTGCATATAGCTTAAGAACGCGTTTCAAAATGGCGCGCGGTGCAAGCTCGATCAGGTTGCCCATGGCATCGTAACAGTCATGAATGATTTGCGCTGACGGCTCGTGGGCCCAGGGCACGGTATACATGGCTGACTCGTCTGGCTTTAACACCATGTCAATGTCGGCCGGATCAAGCAGGCTGTAATAAACATCATCATCGGGGTAGTCCCCCGTTGCGGTTTGCAATAAGACACTTTCGGGCAAACGAATGCCCTTCTCCGCAATAAATTTCGCTGTCGGCATGATTTTGCCGCGGGCGATGCCGGTTTGATCCGACATGATACATTCGACTTCGGTTAATTTGTTTTCATTTAGCCAATTGGTAATTTCTTTCATTAATTTCCGTTGAACAGACGCTTTCTACAAGCGTTGCCAAAGGCCTCAAATAGTCGTTTTTGGGTTGGGTTTTGCATGACCTTCCATTCTGGGTGCCATTGCACCGCCAGACCAAAGGTCATGTCGTTGATACTCAGGGCTTCAATTAAGCCGTCCTGAGTAAACGCTTCGGCAGTCAATCCAGTTCCTAGGCGGTTAATGCCCTGTGAGTGAAGTGAATTGACCATAAATTCGGGGTCGGGAATGATGCTGTTGAGCAGTCCGTTTGCTGAGACAGTGACAGCGTGCACAGGGGCATACTGTTCTTCCAGGGAGGCGTTTTTATCCTCGCGGTGATCCATTAGGCCAGGCACGTCCTGAACCGCCTGATGCAAACTGCCACCAAACGCCACATTGATGTCCTGAAACCCACGACAAACGCCTAACAGCGGGATATCGCGTTGTTTCACGCCGTTAATAAGCTGAAAGCTCAGCTCATCTCGACCTGAGTCGTAACCGTAATCTGCGTCTATGCGTGATTCTCCGTAATGCACAGGATCCACCATGGAATAAGCACCTGTTAAAAATACGCCATCAATACGAGATAACCAGTGTTCAATATTCTGGTCGTTTTGTAAACAGGGGATAAGTACAGGAATGACATCCGCTGCCTGGCTAAGTGCACGCAGGTATTTATCACCAGCCACATGGAACAAGTGTGGCGAAATGGTTTGAATATCGCATATTACGCCGACTAGAGGTTTTGTTGATTCCGTGTTCACAAATTGATTCCTAAATGAACATTGTTTGATTTAGACTACGGTGGTATAAAATATTTTCAACACTTTTTTGAAAAAACTTGGTAAAGTGTTGTGAAAATTGAACAGCTAAAACAGTGCCAACCTGGCAAAAACCGTCGAAAAAAGGTTTTAACCACTGCTTTTTCCTTTGACTGCTTGCGGGTCTTAGGAGTTTAGTCAGTGTGGGAAAATGGATTTTGACGACCAATAAGAAGAGTGGAATAAATGACTGATCTTGATATCGCCCGACAATTTCTAGCTCAACATCCTGATGTCACCACAGTGGAATTGCTGCTGTGCGACCTCAATGGCGTTATTCGGGGCAAACGCATAGAGCGAGATCTACTGGAAAAGGTGTTTAGTCACGGTTTCTATCTCCCGGGGTCCGTTATGTCCTTAGATGCGACGGGGGCAACGGTGGAAGAGGCCGGGCAGGGGTTGGACATAGGTGATAAAGATTTCCTCTGTCGCCCCATTGCCAGTAGTTTAACCCTGGTTCCATGGCACCAAAATGGTGATAGAGCGCAGGTGCTTTGCACCATGTTTGAGCAGGAAGGCGATCCCTACTTCGCAGACCCGCGCCAAATCCTGGTCAAAGCCATCGAACGCTTTGAACAATTGGGTTATATCCCCGGTGTGGCGTTGGAACTGGAATTTTATTTGGTCGATTTGCAGCGCGATGAGCGTGGCCAGTTACAGCCGCCTCTGATCCCTGGAACCGACCGTCGCATGACGTCTAAGCAGGTATATTCACTGGATGATTTAGACGATTACGACTTCTTCATCCGTGACGTACTGGAAACCGCCAAAGCTCAGGGGATCCCTGCGGACACAGTGATTGCAGAATATGCGCCGGGTCAGTTTGAGGTTAACCTCAATTACGGAAACGACATTATGGCAGCGGCTGATCAGGCCGTATTGCTCAAACGCGTCATCGGCAGCGTGGCTAAAAATCACGAAATGATGGCGACTTTTATGGCTAAACCATATATCCATGAAGCTGGAAATGGCTTGCACATGCATTTAAGTCTGATGGATCAGGACGGCAATAATGTGTTTATTTCTGAAGAGCCAACGGAAAATAAACTTATCCAGCACGCGGCGGCAGGATTACTGGATTTGGCCGACAGTTCGGTGGCTTTCTTCTGCCCAAATCTAAACAGTTATCGCCGTCTGGCACCAGGTGCTTATGCGCCGACGTCTAAAACCTGGGGCTTTGATAACCGTACTGTGGCGGTGCGTATTCCAGCTGGAGATCCGCAGGCAACACGTCTGGAACATCGCATTGCCGGCGCGGATGCTAACCCGTATCTGGCGGTAACCTGCTTACTGGCGGGTGTGGTTGAAGGTATTGTGAATCAAATGGAAGCGCCTCCTGCGGTTGAAGGTAATGCTTATGAGCAGGAACATCCAAGAGTGCCGGATAATCAGCGTGACGCATTACGTTTGATGGAAGTTGACCCGCGGATTCTGTCCTGGTTTGGCGAGGATTTTGTGGCCATGTATCAGGCCTGTAAGTGGGCCGAAGTCAGACTGTTCGAACACCAGATCACAGAAATGGAATACGAACTATTGTTACCTTATGTTTGAGTTAACGCTAAAAGGCCAGCAACCCTGCTGGCCTTTGCCGATTGGAGAGATGTTAGGTGTTTATCTGGGGAGGAGATTGGTCAGGCAATTACCTGACGCAGTTTAAAACGTTTAACCAGTTGGCTGCCCAGAGCCACACATAGCAAGGCTAAATATATCCAGCCACCCCATTGTGGGAATTGATCTGCCCAACTGGCGAAGGCCAGGCTCTCTCCACTAATACGCACCCACATCCAACTCATTGCCGCAATACCAGCGATGATGCTGCCTAATACGCGTAATGGGCGATACAACGCTGTTTCAGCCAACAAAAACAACAACGGCATGCTGATAGCAACCAGTGCTAACTGCAGGCTCTCAATGCCCAAATTAAAGGCAAGTAATGCCAGTAGTCGGGTCAGGCCGTCATAACCCATGCCTGAGAGCGTTGCTGAGAATGCCATGCCGTGGATTAATCCAAATAACAGCGCCATTTTTACTCCGGACAGCCAGCGGATGGGCCGGTATACATGCCAGGCCGCGATTAATATGGTGACGGCAACGGCGGTTTCGACAACCTGAGAGGGAAAGGTCAATATCTCAAATGTGCCCAGTGCGAGTGTAAGGGAATGGCCAAGCGTAAAGGCACTGACTAACCAAAACACCTGCTGCAAGCTCTGTTTCAGTGTCCGACGACCCGCCCAACGTGACGCCGATATCAGCAAGGGCGCGGGCAATAACAGACAGAACAGGAAAAATAAATGGTCAGCACCTTCTGCAATATGCTCAATGCCGTGCACAAACATACTCTTTACGCCAAGCCAGAGGCTGGGTGAACTGCGCGACAGGTCAATGTCTGCATGCTTGTACTTTAAAATGCCGAGGATACGGGGTTCATCCGGGAAAATACCCTGCTGAAAATCAGAACGCACACTGACATAAATATGATGGTTTCGAACCCGGTGAAAGATAGCATCATCACTCAGACGTAAGTGGGGCGAGTTAGCAATGTCAGGCAGGTTTACCAGAATGTGGGCCACCACATAGGATTGGCTGTCCAGCTCGGTGAGTGCACTGTGTTGCAAGGTAAATGATAGCTCGCTATTACCATCGTAGAAGTGGATATGCGCCTGCAGGTAGCCCGAAAGTAGCGAGGCAGACTGATCAGCCCATTGGTGTTCGCTAAGTAACGGCCAATCTGGATTGGCCATTTGCAGTTGATCCTGTGGCAATTGAAGCTCGGCATGTAATGCCGAGCCTTGCCAGTCGATCAGTACCGCGCTGGTGGCGGCAGGATGCGCCTGGCATACACCGCACAGGCTGCATAAGAGTATTAGCAGACTAAAATGTCGCATCATACGCTCCGATTGGATTAAAGAGTGTTGCCGTAATCCATTGTTTTATCTCGATAAACCGCATGGTAATGGGTTTTGTTGGAGATAATAACGCCATTTTGGCATACCAATTCAATCCATAAACGGGGGCCATCAATGCGCATGTAGGTACCATTACGGTCAACATCCACGCCTGCACTTTGGCTGCCTGCCCAGGCGATGTAAGTATCTGCCAGTGCGTCTTCTGAGGTGTAATCATCCATTAGGGGCTCAGAGATATCACTTTGATAATCCTCTACCCATTGTTTGATTGAAGCGATGACCACTTCCTGTTGTTCGCTGCTTAAACTGGAGACCAGAATACCACCACGATCGTCACCCGTTGGATAGTCATTCGGCAATGTACCGCTGCCATTATCCGGACCTACCAAGACATCCGAATAGCTTTCACCACTGAGGTATGCGCTGCTTAATTCCGATGAACTCAGAGCATCGAACATCGCTACCATGGCATCCCCTTCGTCTGCAATCGGGGCATAGGTCGTTGAGTTTAGTTCAAAACTATCTTTAGGTTCCGTCCCCATGTGATGTGGAACCGGATATCCCGTTCCCTCAACAAATGTGACGTTGTAGGCTAAGTGGTGACCACCAATTTGCAACATCCAGCTGTCGGTCGTAGATGGCGTTCCGAATACGGCAATGTAGTATTTTTCAGAAGAATAGCCGTTGCCACCGCCAATGGATTGCAGGTAATCATCGGCAGCAAGTACGCCTTCAAAGTCTTCGTAGCCGTCATCGGTTAACAACACTGACGCTACGTTTAGCGCCGCACTGAGTGATTCGGTGTCGAGGTCACCAAATTTGATTCCGTTGCGTTGAACAGAATCGGTTGGGAGGTTTGACCAGGTTGTACGATCTGTCTGGCTGTTGTCCCAGTCATATTGGGCTTCGGCAAGTTCGCTGGAACTTAACGTATCCAGAAACGCATCTACCGCACATACCAATTGTTCGAGCTGAACATCACTGTCACAATCGGTGCTGGTAGTATCTGTCGAAGTGCTATCATCACTGCTATCTGAGCTATCTGAGCTATCTGAGCTATCTGAGCTATCTGAGCTATCTGAGCTATCTGAGCTATCTGAGCTATCTGAGCTATCTGAGCTATCTGATGAGTCATTGGTATCTGAATCATCAGTTGTGGTCGTTTCAGTAGTTGTCTCGGTAGACGTGTCAGTGCTATCAGTGCTGCCGCATCCGCTGAGCGATACCAGGCTGAACATAGCGTAAAAGAAAGTGTAAGCAAAAAGCTTATAGTTTCTGGACATGAAAATACCTCAATATGCTTGAGTTGAATAATGCTCAATATGAGCGCTATGGTCTGGTTGGACTCAACTCTAAACATCAACGTTCTCAGTCACTACAGGCTTTACACAGGTTTTACTTTTCCCGGATAAGCAATTTCACTACATGCATAACGTAAGACAAATAAAGGGAAGGAAGCCCGTTTTTGTTTTAGCGTTGAGCTGGTGCAATTTTGTTTACTTAGCAGCTTGAGAATTCGCTTAACTCAATCTAAAGGTTAATGGTGAGCGGCGGTGTTGTATGGACGGAGAGACTATGTTCAAAGGCCAGAGCAAAATATCGAGTGGAATGAAACGCCAGCGGGTAAGTGGCTTACGCCGACGTTTAAGTCATGTGGTTGATGACTTTTTCCGTGATTGGCCAGATATCTCTGACTCGGACTGGTTAGGCCCGCCACTTGATGTGATGGAATACCCTCATTACCTGAAAATCACCATGGAGCTAAAGGACTTTAAGCGTGATGATATTAGGCTGGAGCTGGCCCCTGCTTGGATTGTGATCCGTGCCGAGAACTCTGCGCGTGAAGGGCCTTCTGAGCAACCTTTTTCCTCCTTTAACGCTAAGAGCGTATACCGTCGGGTCCCATTGAGCTTTACTCCTTTGCAACAGCAGCCAATGAACGTCAGCTTTGAACAGGGGATACTGCGTATTTGCGTAGTAAAAGCCCGCTGTGTTCAATCAATGGCATCAGCGTGTCTGTGTAATATGGAGGAAGCGGCATCATCATGCCTGGCTAAAGCGGGTGATAGTGATTCAGCCAGTCGCTGACATAATGCCAAAGCGGCTTATTATCAGGTCGGAAAAAGCCCATGTGTCCTAATTTTCCTGAGGCTGATTCTTTGGGCGTCAAACGCAGTCTTTTTACTTTTAACTGGCTGTAAAGCATCAGCAATTCTTCCACATTGGCTTCACCGGCAATGTCATCATCGGTTGCAAACATCCATAACGCTGGTTGTCGCAACTCAGGGTAGTAATGTTGTTTGATCTCTTTGCCAAATCCGGCTACGGGATAACCTTTACCGCTGCACCATGCACGCCATTGGGCCGCGACCTTGGGGGGCAGAGGCTGCCCCATGCCTAGCTTATCTGCTGCGGTATAGCCGAGCACTAAATTACTTACGGGAATAAACAGGTTCATAAAAATGTGGGCTTTGAGTCGATACCACGGATGGAAGTTTGCCAGACGTCCAGCAGATGCGCCAAACGTGACAATTGAGTCTAACGACTGGGCATTTGGCATCAAACCAATTAGCTGTCCACCTGCACTGTGGCCAACCAGATGATAGCGGGTATCGTTGAAGCAGCGCTTTAGCGTGTCTAAAACGGCTGGCATATCCAGGGTACCCCAGCAAACCAGAGAGGCCGGACTCTGGCGCACTTTACCCAGCAGAGAGTCGCCAGTGCCACGAAAATCAAAACTGATCACACCAAATCCCTGACTGGCCAGGTATTCTGCAAAGGGTTGATAGAACTTGCGCTTTATCCCGGTGGCTCCACAAAGCATTACTGCGCCTTTCAATCTTCCGGTCGGTGGGAATAAATTGGCGGCTAGAGGAAAACCGTCGTCACAGGTAATGGTAATTGAATGCATGGCTGGCTGCGGTATCTATAACTCGCGAGTGTTATAAAGCTTCAAGCGATGAAGTCAATAATGACGGGCGCTGAAGGCTGGTTTAGTAAGCAAAATCGTATCTGTTCGCTGTTAATTCATGCGATACATTGTGTCGGCTATTCCCTGCCGACCACGATCATCCTGCTAATGGGTAAGCATGTCGAATATCTGGTCTTTTAAATAAAGGCGTTTTTTCTTCAGGCTCTCAAGGTACATATCCTCACAAGACTGATATCCCTGTTCGAATTCGAACACTTGCTTATCAATCTGATTGTACTTTTCGGCGAGGTAGTGAAATGTTTGATTGTGACGGTTTAAATGTTGAATGCGATCGCGGAACTGAGGAAATTCCCGCACTAACTGATGTCTTTGTAAGGGCATGTGATCTCCTGGGTTGATGGACTCACCATTAAGGCTAGACAACAAACCGCAGAATTGCCTGTTACCAGATTCAAGATTTTGGTTTACGCGCCATCTCTTGCGCAGGCAATAAAAAAGCGGGTCAATGCCCGCTTTTAACAATGAATTTAGTTAAATCCCAAACTTGTCGCGCATGCCGTAGTAAAACGCGCCAAGGGCGGTGTATGGAACACGTAGCAAGTGACCACCAGGGAAAGGAAAATGTTTTAGAGACGCAAAAGCATCAAAGCGTTCTGCGTGGCCTTTCATCACTTCACCCATCAGCTTACCGATCAGGTGTGTAGTGGTGACTCCGTGACCACTGTATCCCTGAGCGTAATAGATGTTGTCCGTCAAACGGCCTAGCTGGGGCAGGCGGCTAAGTGTTAGCAAAAAGTCTCCGCCCCAGGCATAGTCAAATTTAACCCCTTTAAGCTGTGGAAAGACTTTTTCTAAGTGAGGGCGCAGGAAGTTTTCAATCGACGCAGGATCGCCGCCACCATAGGTGGTGCCACCGCCAAACAGTAATCGGTTGTCGCCGGTAATGCGATAGTAGTCGAGCTTGTAATTGCAGTCTTCAACACAGTGTTGGGTTGGCAGCAGGCTGCGGGCTTTGTCTTTACCAAGTATTTCGGTGGTGACGATTTGAGTACCACAAGGCATGGATTTCGCTGCAAGTTCTGGGACCAGGCCGCCCAAATAGGCATTTCCGGCCAGCAACAGGTAGTTACAGGTGATACGTCCTTCGCTGGTATGTATGACCGGACGAGGGCTGCGATCAATGCGGATGACTTTTGAGTCTTCGAAAATCTGACCGCCAAGGGATTCGAAAGCTGCCGCTTCACCCAGAGCCAGATTTAATGGGTGAATATGACCGCCATGGTTATCAAGCAGTGCGCCAACATAAGCATCGGTGTCGATATGTTCACGCAGTGCCGCTTGGTCTAACAGGGTAAGCTTGTTGTTGCCCAGCTTTTCCCAACGGGCTTTTTGCTCTTCCAGCTCGTGCATTTGCTTTTTATTAAATGCAGCGAAGATCCCGCCTTGTTTGTAGTCACATTGGATTTGATAGGTTTCAATTCGTTCGCGAATAATGTTCGCGCCTTCAAACGCCATATCTCCGAGGGCTCCGGCTAATTCTGAGCCGTAATTACGTTCGATTACGTCGATGTCACGACTGTAACTGTTGACTAGCTGGCCGCCATTACGGCCACTGGCGCCGAAACCAATACGGGCGCCTTCTAAAATCACCACTTTAAAGCCAGCTTCGGCAAGATGCAGGGCACTGGAGAGGCCAGTAAAGCCAGCTCCAACAATGCATATGTCGCAATCTATGGCGGATTGCAGTCTGGGACGGTCATTTTTATCATTGGCCGTCGCAGCATAATAGGAACCTGTGTGTGGAGTACGTGGCATCATAAGCTAACCTTTGAGTAAGTATGCGAGGCTGTAATGTATACAGACCTATTGTTGTTTTTCTCTTACAGATGTTCTGAATTTTTCCCAGTCTATGTCAAATAAATAAAACAACCAAGGCCTTTTAAGTTGTTTTTGTTCAAAATATTGAAATTTAGGGGGCGATTGCAGTACAGTGGGAAAATAACATAGTTAATAAAAAAGTAAGCAACAAGGTAATCATCATGGCAGATTCTCATTCTTTTCAGTATTGGCAGGACAAGGCAAAAGGCCTGACCTTTGAAGGCCGGGCATTTATTAATGGGCAGTGGTATAGGGCTGCGGAACATTTTGATTGTGTTAGCCCCATTGATGGTGCGGTGATAGCGCAGGTGTCACATTGTAATGATGCCGATGTTGAACAAACTGTCATCGCCGCACGCGCAGCGTTCGAGGCCGGTGTCTGGTCGCAACTGGCGCCAGCTAAGCGTAAAGCGATATTGCTTAAATTTGCGGACTTAATTGAAGCGCATACAGAAGAACTGGCGCTGACAGAATCGCTGGATATGGGGAAACCCATAGGTGACTGTCTGGCAGTGGATATTCCTGCAACATTGCGCGCATTGCGCTGGACAGCGGAAGCCGTAGACAAGATTTATGATGAAATCGCGCCGACCGGCCCCAATGAATTGGGCATGGTCACGCGTGAGGCGGTGGGAGTGGTATCGGCCATAGTGCCCTGGAACTTCCCGATGATCATGGCAGCCTGGAAGATTGCGCCGGCATTGGCCATGGGGAACTCTGTGATTTTGAAACCTTCAGAAAAGTCGCCACTAACGGCAATTAAACTAGCCGGACTGGCTTTGGAAGCGGGGATCCCGGCGGGTGTGTTTAACGTCTTGCCTGGCTTTGGCCACACGACAGGTAAAGCGCTGGCGCTGCATATGGATGTCGACACTCTGGTGTTTACCGGGTCTACCGCTATCGCTAAGCAGTTGATGATTTACGCTGGTCAGTCGAATATGAAGCGGGTCTGGACCGAAGCGGGCGGTAAGTCACCGAATGTGGTGTTTGCTGATGCACCAGATCTGGATGCTGCCGCGCAGTCTGCTGCAGAAGGCATCTGTTATAACCAGGGGGAAGTCTGTACAGCAGGTTCTCGTTTGCTGGTAGAAGAGAGTATTGCCGACGAATTTATGGCAAAAGTTCGTGAAGCGGTTGCAAAATGGCGTCCAGGACATCCGCTGGATCCTGCAACAAACGTGGGTGCCATCGTTGACGAAACGCAGTTAAACCGTGTGTTAAGCTACATTGATTCGGGCCTGGAACAAGGCGCGAAACTCACAGTTGGTGGTAAAAAGGCTGAACCGGTTAGCGGTGGTCAGTTTGTTGAACCCGCTGTATTCGAGCAAGTGACCCCGGATATGCGCATCTTTAAAGAAGAAATCTTTGGTCCCGTATTATCCGTGGTGCGTTTTAGCGATGAAGCTGAAGCATTGAAGATTGCGAATGACACGGAATATGGCTTGGCAGCTGCAGTGTGGACGAGTAATTTAAGTCGGGCCCACAGATTTGCCAGGGGCCTGCGAGCAGGTTCCGTTTGGGTGAATCAGTATGATGGTGGTGATATGACAGCCCCATTTGGTGGTTATAAGCAAAGTGGTAACGGCCGAGATAAATCCCTGCACGCGTTTGATAAGTATTCAGAAATCAAAGCGACCTGGATCAAGCTCTAAACGGTTGAATGAATAATTGAAGAGGCGCCCATGTGGCGCCTTTTTGTTTTTTACGTTGGGACTATCTACAGTTATAGGCGGTTTTCTTATCCGAAAAAGGAATCGAAAATGTCTAATCCTGTTGGTTGGTTTGAGTTATATGTTGAGGATATGTCGCGGGCAAAAGCCTTTTATCAAAGCGTGTTCGAGACACTTTTAGAACAGATCAGTGTACCCGGTGAGGGAGCACTGGAAATGTGGGCTTTTCCCTCTGATATGCAAGGTTATGGTGCCGGCGGGGCGCTGGTAAAAATGCCAGGTATTCAGCCTGGGAGTAATAGTACTCTGGTCTATTTTTCCTGCGAAGATTGTGCGGTGGAACAGCTTAGAGTTGTTCCGGCCGGCGGTAAGGTGCAGCGAGCGAAAATGTCGATTGGCGATTACGGTTTTATTGCCCTGGTGACGGACACCGAAGGCAATATGTTTGGTCTGCATTCGTTAAAATAGCCCGTCCCTGGGCTGCGTCTTCAAGGAAATCAGAACATATCTTTGAGTTGATACCAGCTCATGCCGATGGCCAGCAAGGGCGAGCGTAGCAGGGGGCCGCCAGGGAACTTGAAGTGTTTAATTTTTTCAAACACGTCAATGCGATGGCTTTCGGCATGAATGGCTTCCGCCAGCACCCGCGCGGCTAAATGGGTTGTATTTACACCGTGGCCACAATAGGCCTGGGTATAGTAAACATTGGGGCGTAAACGACCAATTTGGGGCATACGGTTGGCACCAATCCCAATCATACCGCCCCATTTAAAATCGACCTTAGTGTTTTTTAAAAATGGAAAAACGGCTTCCATTTTTGGACGCATGGACGCTTCAATATCTTTGGGATCGCGGCCGTTATAATTGCAGCGACCTCCAAACAACAGACGTTTATCTGCACTGAGGCGATAGTAATTCAGAGCAATACGCATATCGCAGACGGCTAAGTCCATCGGCAGAATCTTTTGCCACAAGTCTTCGGGTAATTGTTCCGTGGCGATAATGTAGCTGCCGCAGGGCAATACGGTTTTTTCCAGAGTGCTATCCAACCCTTCAACATAGGCATTGGCACACAGGATCAGTTTATCCGCTGTCACCTGACCTTTGGCGGTGCGGATGACGCAAGGCTCGCCATACTCCATGCTCTCAACGGCAGAATATTCGAAAATTTGCACACCTGCGGCCGATGCTGCCCTGGCTTCTGCGGTCACCAGATTTAGCGGATGTAAATGGCCGCTACCCATATCAATTAAAGCGCCTGAATAGGAATCTGAGCCTACGACATTGGCGATATCAGCTTTGCTGATCAAACGTGTTTCGTGCTGATAACCGATACTATCGAGCCAGGCTTTATCCGCTTCTAAGTCGGCAATATCGCGCGGCTTATGGGCAAGGTCGGCAAAACCCAGTTTTAAATCGCACTGGATGTCGAACTTAGCGATGCGCTCGCGCACAATATCAACCGCTTCAAGGCCCATCCGACTGACTTCTTTTACGCCATCGCTACCGATTTGATCTTTAAAACGTTCTGCGTCATGGGTTATGCCACGGATCATTTGACCGCCATTTCGCCCGGATGCGCCCCAGCCGACTTTGAACGCTTCTAATACGATAACCTGATAACCACGATCAGCCAGTTCCAGCGCAGTATTGATGCCACTAAATCCGCCGCCCACGATGCATACGTCGGCCCTCAGGTGCTCGGTAAGTTGAGGATAATCGTGCAGATTATTGGCACTGGCGACGTAATATGAGTCCGGATAGGTGGATGAATGCGTATGGGGATTTCGGATTTTCACTGCCATGGTGTTTATCTTCTAATTATGGTGTTCGTTATTTTGAAATACTGTGTTCTTTTATTGACAATACACGGAAACTCATGAAAAGGTAAGGGCTAAATGGCGTTTTTTTTGCACAGGCCGTAAAGAATCCTGATTGTCTGGAAATAAGCTGATATCATGGACCTACAGTAACTTTACGCTCTATTTTGTTGAGGACAGTTGAGTGGATGTTGGCAATCGCCTGCAAGAGGTAAGAAAAAAGGCTGGGCTTTCTCAGCGTGAATTGGCTAAGCGCGCAGGCGTTACCAATTCAACCATTTCTATGATTGAAAAAAATAATGTCAGCCCCAGTGTCAGTTCTCTAAAAAAGGTACTGGATGGTATTCCTATGTCGCTTATGGACTTTTTTGACGCAGAGGATACGACTAAGGTCAATGTGCCTGTGGTGTATACCGAAGAAGAATTCCAGGATACCTTTTTAAACGATATTAGCTTGCAGTTAGTCGGTAAAAGTTTTCCAAATCGCAATATGGCCTTCATGGTGGAAACCTATCCTCCGGGCGCTGATACGGGGGTTGAGATGTATGCCCATATTGGCGAGGAAGCAGGTGTGGTGACTAAAGGTCGGATGGAATTGACCGTCGAAGGTAAGGTCCACGTTATTGAAACTGGTCAGGGTTATTATATAGATACTAACCGTCCGCACCGATTCCGTAATCCGTTTGAAGAAGAATGTGTGATGGTGTCTTGCGCCACCCCGGCAGACTTCTAATATTGGTGTAAATTGCCATAAAAAAGCCCGCAACAGCGGGCTTTTTTATGGCACAAATAACTTAGATATCGATCTTGTCTTTGTATTCACACAAATCTTCGATGATGCAGGAACCGCATCTGGGTTTGCGGGCAATACACGTGTATCTGCCGTGCAGGATCAGCCAGTGATGCACATCCACTTTAAATTCTTTCGGTACCACTTTAAGCAGCTTCTGCTCGACTAAATCGACGTTTTTTCCCACTGCAAATTTGGTGCGGTTAGACACGCGGAATATGTGTGTATCTACAGCAATCGTCGGCCAGCCAAAGGCAGTGTTTAATACGACGTTTGCCGTTTTTCGACCAACACCGGGCAGGGCTTCGAGAGCTTCACGGTTTTCTGGTACCACTGAGCCATGTTCGTCAATCAGGATCTTACAGGCCTTGATTACGTTCTCGGCTTTGGCGTTATATAAACCAATGGTTTTGATGTATTCCTTGAGTCCATCGACGCCCAGGGCATAAATGGCCTCAGGTGTATTGGCTACTGGAAACAACTTATCTGTGGCTTTATTGACACTGACATCCGTCGCCTGTGCGGATAAGGTTACGGCCACCAATAGCTCAAACGGCGTTGAGAAATTCAGCTCAGTGGTGGGGTGAGGGTTTTCATTCCGCAACCGGGTCAGGATTTCTAAACGTTTCTCTTTATTCATTTTTGCTGCTTATGATTCAGAGTTAGCTTTCGGCAGTAACGCGCGCGCGCTGTACCACTTTTTCTGGTTTAGGGTCTGCGGCTAAGCGTTCTATGCGCTTATCTAAGGCATTTTTCAGGGCAATAAGAAAACCCATCCCCAGAAATGCACCAGGTGGCAGAATGGCCAGCAGAAATGGACTATCGGTATCAAATAATGTGATTTTTAATGCAGTCGCCCAGTCGCCAAGTAGCAAGTTAGCGCCCGCGAAAAGGGTGCCATAACCGAGAGCCTCGCGAACACCTCCCAGTACTACCAGTACAAGGGTAAAACCAAGTCCCATCATTAGGCCATCATAGGCAGCATAACCGACAGGATTCTTTGAGGCATAAGCCTCTGCGCGGCCAATGATGGCGCAGTTGGTGACAATCAGTGGAATAAAGATCCCAAGGGCCTGATACAAGTTGAAGGTAAAGGCGTTCATCAGCAATTGTACGATCGTCACAAAGCCGGCAATCACCATCACAAATACAGGGATGCGAACTTCATTCGGCACCAGATTACGTACTAACGAAACAGTCGCATTGGAGCCAATCAACACCAATGTGGTGGCGAGGCCTAAACCCAGACCATTGATCAGGGTTGCAGTGGTAGCCAGCAGCGGGCATAAGCCCAGTAGCTGCACCAGCGCAGGGTTATTCTTCCATAACCCTTGCCAGCTAAGTTGTTTGAATTCACTCATGGGCTGTCTCCTCGAAAGGCTGACCTTGAACAGCGCAGGCATTTTGGTCAGCAAAAATATCGGCTTTGTGCTGCTGATAATATTCGACTGCCCGACGCACCGCGCCAACGACCGCTCGCGGAGTAATGGTCGCGCCGGTGAACTGATCGAACTGACCACCGTCCTTTTTCACTTTCCACATTGCCAGTGTATCGTCACTCAGGACTTTTCCGGCAAAGTTGAGGATCCAGTCGCTAACACGTAAATCGATTTTATCACCCAACCCTGGGGTTTCTTTGTGCTCAAGTACGCGTGTGCCGGTGACCGTGCCGTCACCTGTTATCCCCACCACTATTTGAATATTGCCACTGTAACCATCCGGTGCGGTGGTCATAATCGCTGCGGCTACAGGCTGACCTTGCTTAGTGGCACGATAGATGGTTTTACTGTCGTTGTTACCCAGTAACGCAGCATCTTTGACGTTAACACAATCCAGTTCAGGCACATTATCATAGCTATTGGCATCAATAATCGCATGCAGTGTGTCGCGTAGCTTTTGTTGTTGCTGGGCGGCGATCGTGTCCTGAGTGCCAATAAAGGTCAGGCTGATTAATCCTGTCACCAGTAACGCAAACAGGGTCAGTACCAGGCCATTTCGTACAATACTGTTTTGCATCATCCTTTAGGCCTCCGGGTTTTGCTGACACCATGACCGTAAGTGCGCGGACGGGTGTAATAATCAATCAGGGGTACCGCCATATTCATGATGATTACGGCAAACGCAATGGCATCAGGATAGCCGCCAAAGGTACGAATAAGGTAAATCCACATGCCGATCGCGGCACCAAACCAAAGACGACCTTTAGCCGTGGTTGAAGCGGAAACCGGATCAGTGGCAATGAAGAACGCGCCCAGCATAATGCCGCCACTGCAAAGGTGAAATAATGGTGAAGCATAGCGGTCGGCATCAACCAGCCACATTACACCGGAGAATGCAGCCAGTGCTAACAGCATCGCAGCAGGAATATGCCAGCGGATAATGCCTTTTTTCAGCATGATCAGGCCGCCAAACAGATAGGCCAGATTCACCCACAGCCAACCGCCCGCCGCGTAAAATACGTTATGCCGAGTCAGGCTTTCGGTATAGGTAAAGCCCTGTGATAAGTCAGTTTTTAAGGTATCCAGGGCGGTAGCCATGGTCACGCCATCTATATCTGAACGTAGCTGTAACAGGCTATAACCATCATAACTGTAACCGCTGAAAATCATCCAGATCGCATCCAGCAAAGAATGAGAATACTCGGTTAATCCGGCGGCAGGGAGCCATCCGGTCATTTGCACCGGGAAGGACACCAATAACATCACGTATGCGGCCATGGCTGGATTAAACAGGTTATTGCCGAGGCCACCGTATAGCTGCTTGACAATGGCGATGGCGAAAAAAGTGCCGAGCACTGAAATCCACCAAGGCGCAAATGGCGGAATGCTTACCGCTAACAGGATGGCGGTGAGTACAGCACTGCCATCCATGATGGCGCGTTCAAAGTCTTTTTTACGCAGTTCCAAAAATGCCGCTTCGGTGGCGACGGCAGTGATCACGGCCAGCAATAAATGCACGATAGTGCCCCAGCCAAAAACGATGGTTTGGGCCAATATTCCTGGTATCGCTGCTAACATCACCCAGCCCATTACCTGAGATGTAGTGCGACGGTTGTGCTGGTGGGGCGAACTGGCTAATCGAAAACTCATGATTGCTTATTCTTATCGTCGGAGGATGATGGAGAAGCCTTTGCTGCTTCACGTTTCGCTTTTGCTTTAGCTACCGCTGCAGCAATTCGGGCCTTTTTCTCTGCTTCTGCATCCATCACTGAAGGTGCGTCAGAGACGTTTTGTGCGGCTTCTGCATCTGGCGCTGAACCTGCCTCAGTTGCTTTGGCGGCATCACGTTTCGCTTTTGCTTTAGCTACCGCTGCAGCAATTCGGGCCTTTTTCTCTGCTTCTGCATCCATTACTGAAGGTGCGTCAGAGACGTTTTGTGCGGATTCTGCATCTGGCGCTGAACCTGCCTCAGCTGCTTTGGCGGCATCACGTTTGGCTTTGGCTTTAGCCACTGCTGCGGCAACGCGGGCCTTTTTCTCTGCTTCTGGATCTATTACTGAAGGGGCGTCAGAGGCGTCTTGTGCGGCTTCTGCATCTGGTGCTGAACCTGCCTCAGCTGCTTTAGCGGCATCGCGTTTGGCTTTTGCTTTAGCCACTGCTGCGGCAACGCGGGCCTTTTTCTCTGCTTCTGGATCCAATACGGAAGGGGCGTCAGAGACATTTTGTGCGGCTTCTGCATCTGGTGCTGAACCTGCCTCAGCTGCTTTGGCGGCATCGCGTTTGGCTTTCGCTCTGGCGATAGCTGCTGCTACGGCCGCTTTTTTATCATCGACAGCCGGAGTGTCAGTGCCTGGTGCAGATATGTTTTCAGTGGCTGTGGACTCTGCCTGTTGCTGGGCGCGTTTAGCTTTAGCACGAGCAATGGCCGCGGCTACTTTATCTTGCTGGTTGCTGATGGGCGCATCCGCAGATGTCGTTACATCTGCGGCTTCTGCTTTTTTCGCTTTCGCTCGGGCCAGCGCGGCGGCAATTTTATCTTTGGCATCGGAGCCTGGCTGAGCCATGGCTTGTTTGCGCGCTTCTGCAGCCTTCCGATGTTTCTCTTCGCGCTCCTGAGCTTCGCGCTCTAAGCGTGCCTTACGAGCTTCGAATCGCTCACGGGCTTTATCCGCTTTTTGTTGTTCTTCCTGCTGGGCGCGAATGTCGGCTTTAGCGCCGCGATAATATTGCACCAGCGGGATTTCGCTGGGGCAAACAAAGGCGCAGGCACCACATTCAATACAGTCGAACAGATTGTAGTCCTGAGCCTTATCCAGTTCATTGGCTTTACTGTGCCAGTAAAGCTGTTGCGGCAGCAAATTAGCCGGACAGGCATCTGCACAGGCACTGCAGCGGATACATGCCTGCTCATTGTTCTCAGTGACCATTTCATCTGCTGTGGGGGCCAGGATACAGTTGGTGGTTTTTACTACTGGCACATCATCTGAGGCCAGGGTAAACCCCATCATAGGTCCACCCATAATTAACTGGCGAGTCTTTTGGCGATTGCTATGGTATTGGGCAATACCAAGCAGGTGCCGGACTGGAGTACCGATCAGGGCCCACATATTTTGTGGTTTTTCACAGGCCTGGCCGGTAAGGGTGACCACGCGCTGAATTAGCGGTTTACCGTTAAAGATCGCGTCGGCAATGGCGTAACAGGTGCCAACGTTCTGCATGATCACGCCCACATCAATGGGCAGATTACCTTTGGGCACTTCGCGGCCCGTAAGGACCTGAATCAACTGTTTTTCACCACCGGCAGGGTACTTGGTTGGCACGCTAACCACTTTCAGTTCGCTGCGTTCCTGACAGGCTACCTGCATCGCTTCTATTGCCAGTGGTTTGTTGTCTTCAATGGCAATCAGCACCATGCGAGGCTTGAGCAGGTGGAATAATACATCAATGCCCTGGCGGATCTGCCAGGCATGCTCACGCATTAGTCTGTCGTCGGCCGTAATATAGGGCTCACACTCCACGCCGTTGATGATCAAAAAGTCTACGTCTTTTTTCGGCGTCGATTTAATGTGAGTAGGAAAGCCTGCGCCGCCCATGCCGCTGATGCCTGCATTACAAATTGCTTCGACTATCTGAGCTTTGGGCACATTCTGATAATCCGGCAGGGGAGAAAGGCTGATCCACTCGTCTTCTTTGTCGACTTCAATTTCAATGGCCATTTCCGGCAGGGCGGAGGGATGGGCTGAGATATGCGGTGCGATGTTGGTGACGATTCCTGAGGTTGGAGCGTGTACCGGGACGGCAAATGGGTTGCTGCTTCTGGTCAGGGCCTGACCTTTTAGTACGCGTTCACCAACGGATACCTGTACTTTGCCTTCAATACCAATGTGCTGTTTGACCGGCACGATAACTTTTTCTGGCAATGGAATATGCTGGATAGGTAAGTGATTACTTAGCTCTTTGCGGCCGGGTGGATGGACTCCACCGGGAAAATCCCAGAGGCGGCCTTGCTGCAAGCGATCAAATATTTGGTCAAATGTATTTTGCAAGGGACACCTTAATCAAGTTGCTTAACCGGAATGCTGTTAAAGTCCCAGCGCCAGGATGAAGCTGTTGGTGCCACAGGCACCATATCAATACAGTCAACCGGGCAGGGCTCGACACACAGGTCACAGCCGGTACATTCATCCGTTAACACGGTATGCATATGCTTAGCGGCACCCAAAATGGCATCCACAGGACAAGCCTGAATACACTTAGTGCAGCCAATACACTCATCTTCGCGAATGAAAGCGACTTTTTTAACGTCTTCTTCGCCGTGAGCGGCATCCAGCGGTTTGGCTTCAACGCCCATTAAATCCGCCAGCTTTTTAATCGTGCTTTCGCCACCAGGTGGACATTTATTGATGTCATCGCCATTGGCAATGGCTTCTGCATAAGGTTTACAGCCAGGGTAGCCACACTGACCACACTGGGTTTGTGGCAAAATGGCGTCAATTTGATCAACCAGAGGGTCGCCTTCCACTTTAAATCGGATGGCGGCGTAGCCAAGTACAAGGCCAAATATTAGCGCCAGCACCCCAAGGGCAATTAAAGCATTTACTAAGGTCATCAGAACTTCACTAACCCGCTAAAGCCCATAAAGGCCATGGACATCAGGCCTGCGGTGATCATGGCAATGGAGGCGCCTTTAAATGGCGCCGGCACATCGGCCACGGCTAAGCGCTCACGCATGGCGGAGAACAGGGTCAGTACCAGGGAGAAGCCCACAGCTGCACCAAAACCATAAATGACGGATTCAATAAAGTTGTGCTGTTGATTCACGTTAAGCAGAGCAACGCCCAATACCGCACAGTTGGTGGTAATGAGTGGCAGGAAGATCCCGAGCAGGCGGTACAGGGTCGGGCTGGTTTTGTGCACAACCATTTCAGTAAACTGTACCACAACAGCAATCACCAGGATGAAGCTCATGGTACGCAGATAGCCTATGCCCAATGGCAGCAGCACATAATGTTCGACCAGGTAACTGGTCATGGACGCCAGAGTTAACACAAAGGTAGTGGCCATGGACATGCCAATGGCGGTTTCCAGTTTGCTTGATACCCCCATAAAAGGGCAAAGGCCTAGAAACTGCACTAACACAAAGTTATTAACCAGGACGGTTCCTACCAATAAAAGTAAGAAGTCTGTCATTCGGAATTCGTCTTATTTGTTCTAATCAGGGTAACCCGCGCATTATCCTTTTTTATCGGTCATAGCTCAATGCAACAGGCGTCATTAATCGACAGATTCGCACGGATAAAAGTTGAAATTTCAATAAGTTTTCGTTCGGATTACGAAGTACTAAGAATAGCAGGTAGACCAATGGAGAAAAACAAACAAAACGTAAGGTTATTGCGGTAATGAATTGGAGCTGGGAATTTATAGTTTTTGGGACGTATTTGCGTACTGGAAACTGAATTGGAGCCTCAAGTGGCTCCCCCTCCCCGACTTGAACGGGGGACCTGCGGATTAACAGTCCGTCGCTCTAACCAACTGAGCTAAGGGGGAACAGCTATTACTTGGGTTTGAAGTGGCTCCCCCTCCCCGACTTGAACGGGGGACCTGCGGATTAACAGTCCGTCGCTCTAACCAACTGAGCTAAGGGGGACCTGAACTTCAACGGGGCCGAATATTAAAGAGCTACCTCACACCTGTCAACACTCCGATTCCATTATTTTGCATGAAATAGTTTGTTTGCTGTTTTGTTGTGCATTTCTTGTTGGGTTTTACGCCAAATTGGTGATATCGCTTGGAAAATAAGCAGCAAAATAACGTTATATGGCCTGATTTGTCCGCAAGAAAAGCTACGGTAAGTTGTGTTCGTTAGCGTGGAAGGTAACGGTGAGCTGAAAATCGATACGTGACTTAAAGTATTGCTGCGGAGAATGGATATTAGATGGCAAATGTCTATCCGTCGCTGCGGTATTGCGTGCGAGTTGAAAGACGCCATTATGATGCCGATACATATTGAGTTCATGAAGATTACGTTAGCATGTGTCAGTCTGATTCCTTGTTGTGCCTCAATATAGAAGGTTCATGATTTAAGAAAGCTAAATATGAAAGTGCTTAGATGCGAGGAGAAGGCCAAAACCGTTGTTTAAGTATGCCTTAGCAGAACGTTATCAAGAGGGGAGGAATGCTGACTGACTATATAGTGCAGATTTGCGCTCATACTAAGAAGTCATCGTGGTCGTGTTGAAACTATCCACAGATTGAATTAGAGGCCTGAAAGTTATGCACCGCAAAAGCTGGTTTTTTCATCACTTGAGCGCTCTCATATATGGATTGGATCGGTAGCTGGTGATCAGTTCAACAACTTTTGCTGAAAAGATCATCGGTTTGCGTTTTGGGATCGTGATCTGATCTAAATGTTATATTAACGATGAACCTAGATGATTTCGTTATTAGAAGATCTTTGACTACTGTAAATAAATACATATATTCATATTTCTGTCACCTAAACTCCACATATGTCAGGTTAGTGTTGACTTACCTAAAATTTTATCCAATGTCCGTTCAGTGCCGGTAAAATCTGCGCCCCCTTGAGTTATCCACTAAATCTGTGGATAAGTATGTTGATGAATTTATTAGGAAGGCTTCAGGCCCAGTAAACTCGGTGTCAACAGGAAATACGCAATTGTGGTTTTATTTGAATTAAATCTATTAAAATCAATGGTTTAGTTTTTATTTCGGTGTTAAGTTGGACGTTTAGGTTGTTTTTTGTTCGACATGCGACTAACTGGCCCGACATGTGTAAAGTCAAGTAGCAGGACGCAAAAAATTAAGAAAAAGACAGTGGGTGTGGATATATACAAAGGTTGTTGTTATTTGCTCCAAAACGGGGATTACGTGACCTGTAGAGCAATCATTGCACCTTTTTGGCGATAAGCTTTGCTGATTCTTTAGTCGAAAGTTCTTAAGTTATTCTTTTTACTGTTAAGTCTGCTTTCCAATTGTGGAAAACTTTAGGCTTTTCGGTTTTTTAATCGATTTCAGACGGAAAATTCGTCAGCGTGTCGTAATCTGGGGTGAGTGCCATGGCGAACTATGTGTCGCTGGCCTACAATGCCGCTCCAGCCAAAATGAGATAGTTGTTCGTGGATGCTAAGCTAACTTCAGGATCGCAAAACCCGTTATTGGTGGCGCCGATCCCTACCACTCTGATCAAAATGACCTTGCCAATGATCCTGGCAATGATCATGTTAATGACCTTTGGACTGGTCGATACCTTTTTTGTTGGCATGTTGGGGACAGATCAACTTGCTGCCATTTCATTTACTTTTCCGATTACTTTTACCCTTATTAGTTTAAATATCGGTATCAGCATTGGCACTTCTGCTGTGGTAGGACGTTCGCTGGGGGAGGGTAAGTTGGATCAGGCCAAAGCGCTGGCGACATCTGCCTTGATGCTGTCTACCTATATTGTTATGGCATTTGCTGCGCTGGGATATTGGCAGACAGATCGCATCTTTGCCTGGCTAGGCGCATCTGAATCGCTAATGCCTTATATTCGCGGCTATATGCATACCTGGTTTTTGGCATCCGTATTTTTGGCATTGCCTATGGTTGGTAATGCGGTGCTCAGGGGCGCGGGAGACACGAAAACGCCAAGCTATATTATGGCCATGGGGGGCGCGATCAATGCGGTGCTGGACCCATTATTGATTTTTGGCATTGGGCCATTTCCTGCCTTAGGTATTCAGGGCGCAGCGATCGCCACCTTAATTTCCTGGCTGTGTGGCTGTAGTTATATCCTTTATTTGTTGGCCAAAAAGCGCCAGTTAATTGAATCGCGTCCATTAAGCATGCAGCAGTTTCTGATCACCGTTCGGCCAATTTTAAAAATTGGCTTGCCTGCGGCGGGGGCCAACATGCTTACGCCATTGAGCAATGCAGTATTAACTGCAACTGTGGCAGGTTTTGGCGCTGAAGCCGTTGCTGCCTGGGGCGTGGGCGGACGGCTTGAATCTTTGGCCTGTATTGTGGTGCTTGCGATGTCGATGTCACTACCACCTTTTATCAGTCAGAATTATGGGGCGGGTCAGTTTGAACGGGTTAAAGGGGCGTATAAAATCGCAACTGCCTTTGTCATGGGCTGGCAATTGATAATCGCAATGCTGATGTGGCTGCTGGCGCCTGTGATTGCGGGGATATTCAGTACTGAGCCAGAAGTGGCTCGTCTAATTCGGTTATTTCTGGCGATCGTACCTCTTGGTTATGGTTTGCAAGGAGTGATAGTGTTAACAAATTCATCCTTTAATGCTTTGCATCACCCTATGCATGCTTTAGGGATGAGCATTATCCGATTGTTTATTTGTTTTTTGCCCCTTTCGATTGTGGGCAGTATTTGGTTTGGTCTAAGTGGTTTGTTTTGGGGGGGCGTTGGCGCTAATTTATGCGCAGCGATGGTGGCAGCCGTTTGGTTTACCCATCGTTTACAACAGACGGCATCATCTCATGCTCAGCTGTCGGCCGCTAAATAAGAGAGAGTTATGTCACGCGGATTTGATTTAGTATCGAAATATCAACCTGCCGGAGATCAGCCTAAGGCCATTGAAGCCTTGGTTGACGGGCTTGAGTCTGGCCTTGCTTGTCAGACGTTGCTGGGGGTAACTGGCTCAGGTAAAACGTTCACCATGGCCAATGTGATTGCGCAGCAACAGCGCCCAACTCTTATCCTCGCCCACAACAAAACTCTGGCGGCGCAATTGTATGGAGAAATGAAAGAATTTTTCCCCAACAATGCCGTGGAATATTTCGTTTCTTACTACGACTACTATCAGCCAGAGGCGTATGTTCCGACCACAGATACCTTTATAGAGAAAGACGCATCTATCAATGACCACATTGAACAAATGCGTTTATCAGCCACCAAGGCGCTGATGGAGCGTCGTGACGTGGTGATCGTATCCAGTGTCTCGGCCATTTATGGTTTGGGTGATCCTGAATCATATATGAAAATGCTGTTGCATTTGCGTCAGGGTGATCTGATGGATCAGCGCGATATTTTGCGTCGTCTGGCTGAAATGCAATACACCCGTAATGACGTCGCTTTTGAACGCGGTACCTTCAGAGTCCGTGGTGACGTGATTGATATCTTCCCTGCAGATTCTGAGCGTCAGGGCGTAAGGGTTGAATTATTCGACGAGGAAATTGAGCGGATCAGCTTGTTTGATCCTTTAACCGGCGCCGTAGATAAAACGGTAGCAAGGACAACGATTTTTCCGAAAACGCATTATGTAACGCCTCGGGAAAAGATCCTTGAAGCCATTGAACATATCAAGCTGGAGTTGAGAGAGCGACGCGAGCAGCTCAAAGAGGCGAATAAACTGATTGAAGAGCAGCGGATTAGTCAGCGTACTCAGTTTGATATCGAAATGATGCTGGAACTAGGTTATTGCTCAGGCATTGAAAACTATTCCCGATATTTATCCGGCCGTCCACCAGGTGAACCGCCTCCGACCCTAATCGATTATTTTCCGGCTGATGGCCTGATTTTTATCGACGAGTCTCATGTTACTGTGTCGCAGATTGGGGCGATGTACAAAGGCGATCGTTCACGTAAAGAAACCTTAGTGGAATATGGTTTTCGTTTGCCATCCGCGCTGGATAATCGCCCACTTAAGTTTGACGAATTTGAGGCGATCTCACCACAAACCATTTATGTATCAGCGACGCCAGGCAAGTACGAGTTGGAGAAATCTGCCGGCGATGTGGTCGAGCAGGTCGTGCGACCCACAGGCTTATTGGATCCGCTGATTGAAGTTCGCCCGGTGACGACTCAGGTGGATGATTTGATGTCGGAAATCCGCAAATGTCTGGATGTGGATGAGCGAGTGTTGGTGACGACCCTGACCAAGCGTATGGCGGAAGATCTGAGTGATTATCTGGATGAGCATGATATTCGAGTCCGTTACCTGCATTCAGATATCGATACCGTAGAACGGATTGAGATCATTCGTGATTTACGCTTGGGTAAATTTGATGTACTGGTTGGGATCAACTTGCTGCGGGAAGGTCTGGATATGCCAGAAGTCGGTCTGGTGGCGATACTGGATGCGGATAAAGAAGGTTTCCTGCGTTCTGATCGATCGTTGATTCAAACCATCGGCCGGGCCGCTCGTAACTTAAATGGTCGGGCGATTTTATATGGTGACAGGATCACGGGATCGATGCAGCGTGCCATTGAAGAAACCGAGCGCCGTCGTGAAAAACAAATCGCGTTTAATGAGGCCAACGGCATAACTCCAACGAAGTTGAATAAACCCATTACCGACATCATGGACCTGGGCGGGGATAGCGCCGCGAATGATGCAGGTCCAGCGGTGAAATTGCGTAAAGTCGGCGAAAGCAAAGGCGAGTACCACGCGCTAAATGCCACAGAACTGATGAGCAAAATCGAAGGACTGGAAAAAGAGATGTTCAAGCTGGCGAAGGATCTTGAGTTTGAAAAGGCGGCTGCGTTGCGTGACGAGATCGAAGCATTGCGGCAAACGCTGGTGAAAGTTTCTTAACCTCCTGACTCCTGATCAGAGAAGCGCCCCAGCGGCGCTTTTTTCTTACGTTAAATGGGTTTAAAGGGATGAGTGGATATAAATGGGTATATTTAAATATATCTATTAATGTAGGTGAATGGAGACGGTTGGCCGCTAACAAATTATCTGTGTTTCTCAGCGTTTGTGCTGGTGGGCTAAAAATACCTAATCAAAGGTAAGTTAATTGGGCGTCATGTTCAGTAAATGTTGAAAACAGGTTGAATTTGATAACTTTAGCGTTGTATTCGTTAACGCGCTGTCCTACTATAGCTTTAGTATCAAATACCATACCTATAAAAAGTGGTGCTCTATGCTTAATCGTCTACAAGAATCGGATATCAAACTGCTCAGGGTGTTTTACGCGGTTGCGTCCTGTAATGGATTTACTGCTGCCGAGCCGGTTTTGCGTATGCAGCGGCCGAATATCAGTGCCGCCATCAAGAAGCTTGAGGAGCGTCTTGATTTGGTCTTATGTCATCGTGGCCGTGGCGGTTTTCAGATGACCAAAGAAGGTGAAGTGGTCTTTCAGGAAACCAAACGTATTTTTAATGCGTTTGATAACTTCGTGTTTAACCTGAAAAGCCTGCATGATGATTATTCGGGTCATATTACTTTGGTGATCATGTCCAGCCTGCCGCTGAATGTGCTCGATGCAGTGAGTAAAGCGGTGAAAAGCACCATGAAGAAATTTGATGATATCCACGTGAATATTCAGACGCGTTTATACAACGAAGTGGAGCATGTGGCATTATCTGGTGAGTGCCATTTGGTTCTTTCTACCTATGATATGGTCAAACCCGAATCAGTGACCTTTCACCCAGTGGAAGTGGCATGTGAAGGACGTTTATACTGTGCACCAAGTCACCCACTGGCTAAGTACGGTGCTAATCTGCCTGCGGATGTCCGTATTGAAGATTACCCGGCTATTGGTATTTCGGGTATGTCTTCTGCGAACTACATTCAGGATGAGCGTCGCATGTCGATTCAGACGTTCTCCGATTCTTACGATGCCTGCTTAGCTGCCATCATGACGGGCGAATATGTGGGTTTGCTGCCAGATTATATGATTGATTTTCAGGCCCGTGATTTAGGCTTGGTCGCGGTGGGTGGTGATTACTTTAAATTCAGTCATGAGTTGTTTGTGATGAATGGTAAAAACACTCGGCTGAACCCTGTTTTGCGTCACTGTATTAAAGAAATTACCTACTTTGTGCAGCAGGCGTTTAAAAAGTAAGTCTGCTGTCGTCCAAACTGGATTCAATAAAAAAGCTGACCAAGGTCAGCTTTTTTTGTGCCGAATGCATATGGCGCGCTAGGCGTCTTCGTCTTCGTATTCGAGCGGATCAGTGGCGCCGACAACGGTGAAGGCTTCTAAGCGTTCCTGACAGGAACCGCATTTGCCACAGGCCTTTTCTCGGCCGTTATAGCAGGTCCAGCTTTTTCCATAATCCAGACCCATTTTCAGGCCTTCGGTGAGGATTTCGATTTTACTGTCGTTTAAAAATGGGGTAACGATTTCTACTGGCTCATAGTTAGCAATGGCACAGACATCATTCATTTTATGCACGAATTCAGGGCGACAATCCGGGTAGATGGTGTGATCGCCTGAATGGGCACCATACATCACTTTATCGGCGCCTAATGAAACCGCATAGCCGACGGCCATAGAGAGTAAAATCATGTTGCGGTTAGGCACCACGGTTGATTTCATATTGTCTTCGGCATAGTGACCTTCAGGTACCTCAATATCTGTTGAGGTGAGCGACGAGCCGCCGACCAGTTCGTTGATGGCGGAAATGTCGACGATCTTATGTTGTACCTTCAGTTCGCTACAAACCCGAGCCGCATAATCCAGTTCTTTACTATGGCGCTGACCATAGTTAAAGGACAAGGCATGAACGTCATACCCCTGGGCAACCGCCATGTTGAGAATGGTGAATGAGTCCATTCCACCGGAATAAATGACAACGACCTTTTGTGCCATACCGCAGCCTTCTTTATAATCTGTGATAATTAATGGCGGGATTTTACGGTATCTGCCACAAAATTCCCAATGGCCTGTCCATGTTCCAGAAAAGAGGCGCTAAATTGAGCTCGCAAGTGACGTACAAAATTAATGAAATCTTTGAATCTATCCAGGGCGAAGGCGCACATACAGGTATTCCCAGTATTTTTGTTCGTTTGCAAGGTTGCCCTGTCGGTTGTGCCTGGTGTGACACCAAACATACCTGGGAGATAAAAGATGAATTGTTAGTCAGTACTGGTACCTTGATGCAAAAGCAGCAGGAATCTGAGCATTGGGCAGCAATGACAGCGGAAGATATCCTGACGTTGTTTAAAGACCATGGCTACACTGCTAAAAAAGTGATTCTGACCGGTGGTGAACCATGCATGTATGATTTGCGTCCTGTATCTGCGTTGCTCATTGCCAATGGCTATTCGGTCGCTATTGAAACCAGTGGCACCTTTGAAGTGCTGACTCATCCTGATACCTGGGTGACAGTATCACCCAAAGTTGAGATGAAAGGCGGATATGAGATCCTGACCAGCGCGCTTGAACGCGCCGATGAAATCAAACATCCGGTAGCGATGGAAAAGCATATCGAGGAACTGGATGCCTTGTTGGCGCGCATTAAAGACAAACCACAACCGCTGGTTTATTTGCAGCCAATTAGTCAGCAGAGACGGGCGACGGAGCTGGCGGTTTCAACTTGTATTGCCAGAAACTGGCGTTTATCGCTGCAAACACATAAGTTTATAGGAATCGAATAACAACAATAGGTTAGGGCATGCTTGTCTCACTGGACGAGTTTTTTGATTACATGGGCCAGGCGTTGATGGATGACGGGCAAATCCCTCTGGTGGAGTTTTACCGGGTGCCTCTGGTGATCATGTATCAAAAACAAAGGCGGGTGTGCTCTTCTGCTGGTGATGTGGCGGATTATTGTGCAGGCTTAAATGCCTATTACCGCAGTTTTAATGGCGCGCGTTGTCAGGCCCAAATTCATTCCACGCTAAAACTCTCCGAAAATATGCGTTTTTGCTACCTCAGTTGGCGAGTCTATGATCAAAACGATGATGTGCTGCATGACATTTGTTGCTCCTACACACTGCAAATTGGCGAAACAGGATTAAAAGTGATGGTGGTTGTGGTAGATCAGGATGATGCTGGCTTTAATCGTTTAATGGAAAAAGGCTAGGCTAATGTTGCGCTTTGCCTGTATTTGCGTATTGAGCTGCCTCAGCCAGAGTGGTCTGTGTGCTAATTGGACCATTACCTATCCGCGGCCGTTGACCGAGTTTGATCAACGCTATCAGTATCCGGTGGCACTGCTGACTCTGGCTCTTGAAAAAACCGGGGTGAAATACAGTCTGATGCAATCTGAGCGTATTTTGATGCAGGGACGGGCATTACAGCAACTAGAGGAGAATCGTGAGATTAATCTGGTTTGGAGTATGACTGACCGACAGCGGGAAAGTAATCTGCATCCGATCCGGATCCCAATTTATAAGGGCCTAATTGGCTGGCGTTTGTTTCTGGTGCCAGCCGAGCATGCTGGTATTCTGGATAAAACTAATACACTAGAACAGCTGCGGCACTTTTCGCCTGTGCAGGGTAAGGATTGGCCCGACACCCGAATCTTACAGGCAAATGGCTTTAAGGTGATCACTGGGAATGAATATGGTCAGCTGTTTCGGCTGTTGCAGCAAAGGGTAGGGGATTTCTTTCCTCGTTCGGTGATTGAAGTATGGGGAGAACTGGATTCCCCGGCGATCCAATCCTGTTGTGAACTGGATACACGTCTGGCGGTCAGTTACCCAACGGCCATGTACTTTTTCGTAAACAAGAAAAATAAAACCCTGGCTAAGTTAATTGAAACAGGCCTGGAGCGCGCCATTGCAGATGGCAGTTTTGATACCTTGTTTGAACAAACGTATGGACCTGTGCTGGAAAAAGCACGTATGACCCAAAGACGGGTTTTTGAATTAAACAACCCGTTATTGCCGGATGACACCCCGTTAGAACGACCCGAACTCTGGTACAAACCCGTAACCACACGTAATGCAGACCAGCGTTATTAGGTCATAAAAAAGCCACCCGTAGGTGGCTTTTTTGAGCGTTATTGCTTGCCGTGGACAGACGCCATGGCGCGACCAGATGGATCGGCGTTATTTTTGAAGCTTTCATCCCATTCCAGGGCTTCAACCGTACTACAGGCGATAGACTTACCACCAGGTACACACTTCGCAGCCGTTTCTTGTGGATAGTAGCTTTCAAAGATAGTGCGGAAGAAATAGCCTTCTTTGGTATCCGGTGTATTGACCGGGAAGCGGAATTCCGCGGTGGCCAGTTGCTGATCTGTCACTTGCTCTTCAACGTAGGCTTTGAGTGAGTCAATCCAGGAATAGCCTACGCCGTCGCTAAATTGCTCTTTCTGACGCCATAAGACTTCGGCTGGCAGGTAATCGCCATTGTCGAAGGCTTTACGCAGGATCCACTTTTCCATTTTGCCATCAAGACACATTTTGTCCTGAGGGTTCAGGCGCATAGCCACATCCATAAACTCTTTATCTAAGAATGGTACGCGGGCTTCCACACCCCATGCACAGGTTGCTTTGTTGGCTCGGGCACAGTCAAACATGTGCAGACGGTCCAGCTTGCGCAGAGTCTCTTCGTGGAATTCTTTAGCGTTTGGCGCTTTATGGAAATACAGATAGCCACCAAAGATTTCATCTGAACCTTCTCCTGACAGTACCATTTTGATACCCATGGCCTTGATTTTACGGCTCATCAGGTACATAGGAGTAGATGCTCGGATGGTGGTGACATCATAGGTTTCCAAGTGATAAATCACCTCACGAATGGCATCGATGCCTTCCTGGATGGTGAAATACACTTCATGGTGAACAGTGCCAATCATATCCGCAACTTTACGCGCTGCGATTAAATCTGGCGCACCTTCCAGGCCTACGGCAAATGAGTGCAGACGAGGCCACCATGCATCAGATTTATCTTCGTCTTCAATACGCTTAGCCACGTATTTAGCCGCAACGGCGGATACCAGAGAAGAGTCCAGGCCACCAGACAGCAACACACCGTAAGGTACGTCTGACATCAGGTGAGATTTCACTGATTTCTCAAAGGCTTCTTTCAACTCTTCGAGGCTTGAATGGTTGTCTTTGACATTGTCATAGCTCATCCAGTCGCGCTGATAGTATTTGGTCAGCTCGCCGGTTTTGCTCCACAGGTAATGCCCTGGGGGGAATTCTTTAATGGTTTTACATACTGGGGCCAGAGCTTTCATCTCAGAGGCCACATAGAAGTTACCGTGCTCATCGTAACCTGTGTACAGCGGGATAATACCCACGTGGTCACGGGCAATCAGGTAAGCATCCTGTTCTTGATCATACAAAACAAACGCAAACATGCCCTGCAGATCATCAATAAAGTCCACACCGCGTTGTTGATAAAGCGGCAGGATTACCTCACAGTCAGAGTGAGTTTTAAAATCGTAAGGCTCCGCCAGATTCTTTTCCAGTGCCTTGTGGTTATAGATTTCACCGTTAACTGCGAGGATATTATTATTATTTCGGCTGATTAAAGGTTGGGCACCATTATCTACGTCAACGATAGCTAAACGCTCGTGACATAGAATGGCGTTATTATTATTCCAAATACCTGACCAGTCAGGGCCGCGATGACGCAGCAACTTGGAAAGCTCTAACGCTTGTGTCCTAAGTTCTGAAGCATCAGTTTTGATGTCCAGAATGCCGAAAATACCGCACATATATAGGTTACTCTCTTGTTGCAATTTTCATTCTTTTGGAAAGACAGATAATCGTTCTGTCTTCATCTAGGGTGCAGTCTGTTGGATAACAGATGTCCGTTTTCACCCGCCCCCTGAATGTGCCAGCCTGACAAAAAAAAGCAAGGGATAAAGCGGCATTTTTTTGCAACAGTTAGGAATAAGCCAAGCCAAACGCAATGCGGTTTAGGACAAATATTTCAGATTGGTGTTTTTATAATCAGATGAAAGAAAGGCCATCATATCGACGGCCTTTGGGATGAGGTAAATGATTGCTTATTTATTGCGCTGAAATTCGCTGCTCGGGTTCCATTTCGGCCAGTCATCAGAAGTGACCAGGTCGTAACCCACTTCGAAGAACATTTGGGTATCTTCGCGTACGCCAGAGAAATCCCAGTTTTCGCGATATTCATCACATACCTGGTGGTAGCAGCCGGTTACGATAACGTTGGCACGTTTACGGTATTTGGCCATTTCTTCGTTAGCAGGTTCATCTCCACCTTCTGCATATAAGGCTGGTACGCCTTTTTTAGCGAAGCTGAAGTGATCTGAACGGTAGTAGTAACCTGCTTCCGGACGGTGTTCCTGCACCAGTTCACGACCCTGACGGGCAGTCGCTTTGGCCAGATATTTTTCAAGTTCAGATTTACCCATACCAATTACGGATACATCTTTGGTGGCACCTAGTACGTTCATGGCATCCATGTTCAGGTTAGCCACGGTTTTGTCCAGAGGAATGACTGGATGTTCAGCATAGTACTGAGATCCCAGTAGTCCTTGTTCTTCCGCAGTAACCATCAGGAAGGTTGTCGAGCGGGCTGGGCGCTGATCCAAGGCTGCGAAGGCTTTGGCCATGACGATGCTGGCAGCAGTTCCCGTCGCGTTATCGTGGGCACCGTTATAGATATGATCGCCTTTTTTGTTTGGATCGCTGCCTAAGTGATCCCAGTGCGCAGTGAAAATCACATGTTCATCTGGGTGCACTGAGCCAGGCAGGGTAGCAATGACGTTGTGACTGGTAGACTTTTTCAGGCTACTGTTAACTGTCACTGAAGCCTTAAGGTTCAGGGCTTTATGGTAAGGCCCCTGCATAGCGTGTTGTTTTTCAGCAGCAAAATCTAAGCCCGCTTCTGCAAAGACTTTTTTAGCTGCATCCAGGCTTACCCAGCCTTCTACGGCAACACGATCTGCACCACCGTTATCAGTCACCAGGCTATACTGTGGGCCGCTCCAGCTGTTAGCAACCACAGACCAGCCGTAAGAAGCTGGTTCAGTTTCGTGCACGATAATCGCTGCTTCGGCACCCTGACGGCTGGCTTCTTCATATTTGTAGGTCCAGCGACCGTAATAGGTCATGGTTTTACCCTGGAATTTACCGCTTTCCGGGTTCTCAAAACCAGGATCGTTGACCAGAATCACGACGGTTTTGCCTTTTACGTCCAGGCCTTCGTAATCGTTCCAGCCGTATTCAGGCGCATTCACACCATAGCCAACAAACACAATATCAGAGTCTTTCAGGTTCACCTGAGTCTTCTCGCGTTTCGTCGATGCGACCATGTCCTTTTGATAATCAAAGGTGTGGCTGCCCATGCTCAGGTGCATATCTGGATCAGCGGTGATTTCCATCAACTCAACCGGTTGCAGATAGCTGTCACCATTGCCTGGCAGATAGCCCAGGGCTTTGAAGTTGCTAACCAGATAATCCAGCGTTTTTTCTTCACCTGCTGTCGTAGGTAAACGCCCTTCAAATTCGTCTGATGCCAGTACTTTTGTGTGTTGCTTCAGTTCGTCGCTAGAGATGCCGTTATATGCCTCAACAAAATTGCTGGGCTGTTTTGCTGTCTCTGTATGGCTGGCACAGGCAGTGATTAGGGTAACAGCGGCCAAACCCAGAGGGTAAGCGAGTTTTTTATACATCTTATTACTCTTGTTGTTTTACAATCCGCACCAGTATAGGTAAATCTGCAAACAGGCTCTAGTTCACTTGTCTTATTCGCTGTATCAATTATCCCACCCGAATGCCTTCTGGCTGACGCCTTTACAGGTGCAGTCTGAACTCATCCCGTTTAGGCAACTAATTGAACTTTTTGGGTTTTCTGAATTTAAACATTGGCCAAATGCCAGCGGATTAAATCAGATGGCGAATACGCTGACGCTGTCTGGGGCAGTGTTTCCTGAATTTGTGACGCAACAGTCTATGGCTCATCACGATGGGTATTATGAACAAATCGTGTTTCAGGAGCATAAAGTTCCCACCCGCTGTGATAACTGGCATGACTTTTTTAATGCCCTGATCTGGATGTTGTTCCCGCAAAGCAAGCAGGCCCTGAATCGATTGCATATTGACGATATTAGTCAACACGGTCTATCGCCACGTACTCGCAGACGCAATCACATTACCCACTTTGATGAGTGCGGTGTGATCCTGGCTTATGAGGATGAGCAGGATATTCAGGCTCTGGCGGAACATCAGTGGCAAGATAGCTTTATTGCGCAGCGACCTCGCTGGGGGCAACAAATAGATGCATTTTGCTTTGGTCATGCCAATCTGGAAATGCTGCTCAATCCCTTTACAGGTCTCACAGGAAAATGGTTGGGGGTCAAAGTGGAAGCGACATTCTGGCAAATGTCGCTGGCACAACAGTATGCGTATTTAGATAAGGCTTTTGTCACACAACATGTTCAGGCAGGCAGTTTTAATTTACCTAAACCACTGAAGCCGCTACCCTTGCTTGGGATTCCGGGCTGGTGGCCGCAAAATCAGGATCCAGACTTTTATACCAATACTGACTATTTCAGACCGAAACCACAGGCATCGCAAAGTACGGTGTAATCGTCGTGATTGGGTTCGCAAACGTATTCTGGGTGCTAGAAAAACAGCGCCCAAACCACCCATACCACTGCAAATGGTACAGAAGCGATAATAAAGGCGTTACGTGCGCTAATGCGAGTCCACTGGCTGATGCCTACCGCAATTAGGTAAATGCTCCACAAAGATTCCAGTCGCAGGCTACTTAGCAGGTTGTACATGGCATCCCCTTGCTCTGAACCTACCCACCAAGCCAGTGAAGTAATGTGCAAAGTATCTGGCGCCAATTGTGGGCTGCCGGCGATCAGCAGCACCAGTAGACTGGCAACACTGGCAAATACTACTGGCATGGAGGTCCACCAGGTAAAGCCGTACCAATCGCTGAATCCCTGTACATTTTCGGCATCAGATTTGGTGGCCAGGTGCAGGTATATGGCCAGAATGGCATTGACAATGACATAGCTGAAACTAATGCCAACGATAGTGAAAAATTGTGTGTTCTCAAGGGTGAGCTGGTCAAACATGGCCTTGCGCTCAGCCGGACTGACATTCTGTAAGCTGGCATTGACCACAACATTTTTGTACCAGTCAAAATCCACTTGATGGAAATATAAGTAGGTGGGCAGAATGCCCATTACCACCACAATGATAAACGGGAACCAGGACCAGTTCTCACGCACTTTAATGGTGGCAAATACCCGATTCGGTTTGATAAAAACGTCTTTGCAGGCCTGAATCGGATTTAACACGGTTTCCACTTGGTACATACTCCATGCGAGCCCCAAAGCGGCAACGCTCTGCGACGGTATTTTGTTACACTTATGCTGGTCGAAATTTGATAGGGTATGCTATTTTCCCCCTTGCAGCAGTGGTTTAAAGGTAAAGGAATGATCGAGATTAAACAACTGGCGAAGCGCTTTAGTGTTGAAAACCCTAAAAAGCTAAGCGAACAAGAAAAAAAGGATCCGCGCCTGAAAGGACGCTTTTTTCATTCGGTGGAGAACGTGTCCTTCGCCTGTCAGCCTGGACAGGTGCTGGCATTGTTAGGCCCTAATGGTGCCGGAAAAACCACCACGCTTCGGGTACTCTCTTCAGCATTAAAACCAGATGCGGGAACCATCGAAATTAATGGTCTGAATGTGGTGAATACACCTATTGAAGCCAGACGCAAAATCGGCTTTTTATCTGGCGCCACGGGATTGTATGGACGCTTAACTGGCCGTGAGAATATCGAATATTTTGGCCGTTTGCAGGGCCTGAGTAAGTCCAGGTGCCGTCAGCGCATTGAAGAACTGAGTGATTTGCTTGAACTCGACAGTTTTTTAGACCGGCGCAGTGAACATTATTCCAGTGGTATGAAGCAAAAAACCATGATTGCCCGCACTGTAGTGCACGAGCCGGAAGTGATCATTCTGGACGAGCCCACTACCGGCCTGGACATTATGGCGACCGAAACCGTTTTAAGTTTTATCCGCAGCCTCAAAGCACAGGGCAAACCTGTGATCTTTTCAACCCATCATCTGGATGAAGTGAATGAGATCTGTGATCGGGTAACTGTTATCGATCAGGGAGCCACGCAGTTTGAGGGTGAACTGACGGAATTCAGAGCATGTGGTGATGGGTCATTGCATCAGGCATTTTTGTCTTGTTTAGTGTCAAGGGAGATAGGCTGATGTGGTTAGTGGTTAAAAAGGAAATTCGTGAATTACTGCGGGACCGCAAAACCCTGTTTTTTATGATTGCGCTGCCGTTGTTACTGTTTCCACTGATTTTTGGTGCTGTGACCTATTTCACCTCAAAGGCCTTTCAGGATGCGGAAAACGAAGTTCTAAAGTACGCCCTGATAGGCGCGCAGTTTAGCCCTGAATTAACCGATAAACTGGCCCGGCAAGAGGGCTTTGAGCTAGTGAGTCTGACACCGGATGTGAGTATCAAGGCGCAGATAGACAGCGGGCGGCTGGATTTTGTGCTGGAAATTGCAGAAGGCTATTCCGCCGATGTTCTCAACCATGGTAGCAATCAATTAAAGCTGTATCTGAATGACGCCGGCCTTAACTTAGTGTTTAAACGGGTGAACAGTCTGGTAAGTGAGTTTAGCCAGAGCTATCAGCAAAGCAGTTTTGCTCAGTTGGGATTATCGGAACTGCAACAGCAGGCATTGTTGAAACCTATTCAGCTGGAAAAGGTGGATGTGTCGGATAAGCGCGAAAACTGGGGAGAGAAGATAGGTGGCATTATTCCTTATGTGCTGTTTTTGTTGTGTCTGCAGGGCGCCATGTTCCCAGCCACCGATTTAGGCGCAGGTGAAAAAGAGCGCGGCACCCTGGAAACCTTGTTGTTATCACCGGTTCCCAGATACCAGCTAGTGTTAGGCAAGTTCTTAACCATTGGCCTGGCAGGTACCATTTCGGCATTACTGACGGTGTTTAGTATGGCGGCCTGGGGCATCGGCTTAGCGCAGGGGATGGCCATTTCGTTTTTGTCGGAGTTTTTGGGGCAAATCGGCGTCATTGATTTTGTGCTAATGTTTTTGATGCTGATCCCCGTTGTCGCGATTTTCGCAGCTCTGCTGCTGAGTCTGTCGATCTATGCTCGTTCGTTTAAAGAAGCACAAAGTTATATGGGACCTTTGGTGATGTTAGTGGTGGTGCCAGTGGTACTGTCGACCTTACCGGGCGTCAGCCTGGAAGGAGGCTGGGCCTGGGTACCGCTTACCAATGTCGCGTTAGCAATGAAAGAGCTGATCAAAGGCACCATGGACTACTTTGCCCTGGTGGCGATTTTCCTCTCCACCATGGTGATCGCGGGCGCGCTTCTGGCATTTTGTGTGCATTGGTTTAGCAAAGAAAAAGTATTATTCCGATAAGCATTAAGGAGAAACATGGATGCAGTTTCAGACCATTAGCCTATTTATTCGTTACTTAACTCAACTTCAGGGCATACTGGATAAGCTCGCCAGAGAACAGCGTGAAGATATCGTTGATGATGCGTTAATCGACGATATGATGCCGCTATCCACTCAGGTTAAAATTACCTGCAACTTTGCTTTACGTGGTACCTGCCCATTGATGGGGCAGGAGGTTTTACGTTTTGATGCGTCAGAACCAGGTTTAGTGGCGCTGAAACAACAGGTCAGTCAAACTACTGAATACCTGCATCAGCAATTGCATTTGTGCCAACGTGAGCGTATTCATTTGCCTGATGTCATTACGGATGACGCAGGAGAAGGTAAAGTCGCTCTGCCGCCGCAGGAATTTATCGGTCATTACATACTGCCCAACTTCTTCTTTCATCTGAGCATGGTTTACGCTATCGCTCGCAGTCAGGGTGTTTCTTTAGGAAAACGGGACTTCGACGGTTTCCATCGCTATAGCCAAAGTTCGGCGGCGTAGATACATCTCGGCTTGCTATCGGCGTGGGGAAAGATCCGCTGATAGCAACCTCAGATTCTGCCTCATGTCATATTTCATCTATTGGGCTAAACAGTCGATTTCTGCCTTCGCACATTTAAACCGGCTGAAACTTGGCAAAGTGGAATTTTATTCTCTAAGGTGTAAGGAGCGCTGAGAAACGAAAAGTATAATCTTTAGTGGACTTGTTTTTTAAGGGCGAATCGTTGCTCTTGGGTGCAGTTTTTTACTGCCGATGGACAGGCAAGTCATACAACTCAGAAGGAACTGATGATGTCACTACACTCTCAGTCTTCCGCAACTGTCACATTTATCGAATCCATCGTCCGTGATTGTCAGGACGCTATCATTACCAAATCCCTCAATGGCGTGATCACCAGCTGGAATAAAGGTGCTGAGTCACTGTTCGGCTATCTGCGTGCTGAAATGCTGGGGCAAAGCATGGCGCCCTTGTTCCCACCGGAGCGAATGTTGGAAGAAGAACAATTCCAAGCTCAAATCCTGCAAGGGCTGCGAGTTGAACATTTTCGAACGGTGAGATTACATAAAAGCGGGAAACCCTTAAATGTCTCAGTCTGTTTATCACCGCTAAACGATGCTGCGGGGCAGTTGCTTGGCCTGTCTTTGGTTGTCAGAGATATCAGCGCTCAAAATCGACTCGACCTGCATGCTAAACAACTCCAGCGAATCGTTAATCATGCCTCGGACGCCATTGTTAGCCAGTCTCTGGATGGCACCATACTGACATGGAACAATGGAGCAGAAGCCTTGTTTGGCTATACAGCGGCTGAAATATTGGGCGAGAGTGTCTCGTTGCTGGTACCTGCGGATAGAAAAAGCGAGGACAAAGAAGTCCTTGCCAGGGTGACAATTGGCTTCTCAGCCCAGGCGTTTTATACCAAACGGGTGACTAAGTCCGGTCTGATGATTGATGTGATGATCACTCTGTCGCCGATTCGGGATGAATATGGTGCGGTGGTTGGCGTTTCCATGATCGCTCGTGATATCTCGCCCTTTCTTCGCCATGATCATATTTCCAAACATTATGAGGCAATCGTCAACTCAGCTGATGATGCCATTGTCAGTAAGACATTGGATGGCACTATTACCACCTGGAATGACGGTGCCAGCAGAATGTTTGGTTATTCGGCCAATGAAATGATCGGTCAGAAGATGTTGAAGATCTTTCCGCCAGACAGGTATCAGGAAGAAGAGATTTTCTTAAGCAAGATCGCTAAGGGAGACTCAATTCGGGACTTTGAAACAATCAGACTCCACAAAGACGGACATGCAGTCTTTGTATCGGTGAAACTGTCTCCAATCCGCAATTTGAAGGGCGAAATTGTGGGAGCATCAAAAATTGCCCGTGATATCTCCGGGCATCGGCAGCAGGAGACGCATCTTGCCCATTTTAAAGCCCTGGTCTGGTCTTGTGATGATGCGATTGTCAGTAAAACCCTGGATGGAAGAGTGCTGACCTGGAACAAGGGCGCTGAGCGGATATTTGGTTACAGTGAACAGGAGATGGTGGGCGATACACTGCTCAAGCTTTTCCCCCATGAGCGTAAATACGAAGAGGCTGAAATTCTAAAACGCATCGCACAGGGAGAGTCTATCGAACATTTTCGCTCAAAACGTTTACGTAAGGATGGTCAACTCATTGAGGTCTCTGTCAATGTATCTCCCATCTTTAACGAGTCTGGATGCGTGATCGGCGCATCAAAAATTGCGCGAGATATAACTGAACAGGTCCAGGATGAGCGTCATATTGCACAGTTCAAGGCGTTAGTTGAGTCTTCTGAAGATGCCATTATCAGTAAATCCCTGGATGGCTCCATTGAAACCTGGAACTCCGCAGCTGAGAAGATGTTCGGTTATCAGGCATGGGAGGCGATTGGCCAGAATATTACGCTTATCTTTCCGGAAGAACGCTATGCCGAGGAAGATAAGCTGTTAAAAAGTGTACTTGCCGGAAAGCCTGTGCGACATTTTCGTACTACTCGGATGCATAAAGACGGACGTAAAATTTTTGCGTCTGTGTCCATCTCGCCTATCTTCGACGTGTATGGCAGGGTCACGGGTTTTTCAAAAATAGCCCGTGATATCACCAAAGAAATTGAACAGGAAAAACAACTTTCCCGACAAAGTAATTACGATGGTTTGACGGGGATTCTGAACCGGGAAGGCATACTAAATTGTGTGGATGAACTCATTCAGTTATCGCAGGTAAGGGGCAAAAAGTTTGCGCTGCTGTCGCTGAATCTGGATAACTTCAGCAAGATCAATCAGCAATATGGGCAAGCCTTCGGTGATCAGGTATTGGCGACAGTGGCGAACGAGCTGCAATGCCATATTCGTGGTTCCGATGAAGTCGGTCGATTAGGGGCTGATGAATTCCTAATCTGTCTTTTTGGCTTTTGCGATCTGGGGGGCGTGAAAAAGGCTGCGCAGAAAGTGATGAAAGCCGTTAACGACATACAACAGGTGCAGGGGCTTGCAGTAGGACTTACTGCAAGCGTTGGCATCTCGATTTTCCCGGAAGACGGGAAAAGCCGGACGGTACTGTTGAATCGTGCGGATAACGCCCTGTATCAGGTGAAAAAGGCTAATAAGAACCGCTACCAGCTTTATTCGGGTGTACTGGAAACCGAAATGAAGCAAGACAATCTGTTGGTACAGGAGCTTAAACTGGCATTACAGAATGATGATTTGTTTCTGGTTTTTCAGCCAATCTGCCACGCTTCGGATCAACGGGTTGATAAGGTTGAAGTCCTGGTACGCTGGAACCATCCTGAGTTGGGGTTTGTACCGCCTGATGTGTTCATTCCTTTGGCGGAAAAGTATGGTTTGATTCGTCAGGTGGATGAGTTTGTGCTCAGACAGGCGTTAACGCATCTAAGTCGATGGACGGGGCTGTTTGGTCTGGATTTTCAGGTGTCCATTAATGCTTCACCGTTTAGCTTTTTTGCGGATGAAGAATGTGTGGATCGCATTCGCCAGCAGTTGCACGAATTCGGACTCAAAGGGGAAAATGTGGTGCTGGAGATTACCGAGCATTCGTTTTTAGAGGATTCTGCGCAAACTCAAAAGCTGCTGCATGCCTATCACGATTTAGGCGTGAAAATAGCGATTGATGATTTTGGTACTGGCTATTCATCGCTCACTTATTTGCGGAAATACCCAGTCGATTACCTCAAAATCGATAAGGTATTCGTTTCTGCAATCGAATCAAACCAGCTGGATTATCACTTATGCCAGTGTGTGATTGAATTAGCCAAGAAAATAGGAATTAAAGTGGTGACTGAAGGGGTAGAAACCTCAACCCAAAAAGAAACCCTGGCGTCACTGGAATGCGATTATTTTCAGGGCTATTTATTCAGTAAACCCCTCACAGAAAAGGCGCTGTTGGAGTATATGCAGCACATACATTGATACGGGAAGCATGCACGCTCCGTAAGAAAAAAGGCTTACCTGAGTAAGCCTTTTTCGTGGTATTGAGGACTTCTATTACAGCCCAAACTGCCATTTCAGCAATACCAACACAATGCTGGAATAGCAGACAGACACGGGTAAGCCAATGCGGGCGAAGTGCTTAAACTTTAAATCGGTGGCGCTGAATACCAACAGGTTGGTTTGATAGCCAAAAGGTGAAATAAAGCTGGCACTGGCGGCAAAGGCGACGGCCAGCGCAAAGGGCATAATGTCCAGTTGCAGGGCCTGTGATAATCCCCAGGCGAAGGGGAACATCAGTGCCGCGGCGGCATTATTGGTGACCAGCTCTGTCAGCAGCAGCGTTGCCAGATAAATACCGACTAAGGCAACAAAGGGCGGACAGCCTTCGAGTATGGGTTGCAGCCAGGTATTTAATTCGACAATCACACCACTGTGTTCCAGCGCGGTTGCCAAAGAGAGCGCGCCCACAATCACAACGACTAAATTGACTGGAAGGTTGCGTTTAATTTCATTACTGCCGGTAATTTTCGCTGCCACCAGAATAGCGAGGAAAAACAGCAGTCCTGTTCCCAAAGGCACCAGTTCCAGAGCAGAAAGTGCTACTGTTAGTACAAAGCCTCCCAAGGTCAGCACATCCTGCCATAAGGGGAGCTTGGTCGGGATTTTTTGCTCAGACAGTACAAAGAAGTTCTTGGTTAGATTGTGACGTTTGGCAAAATCCGGCCCAGTCGCCAGCAACATAAAATCGCCGGCCTGCAATTTGATTTCTCCAAGCTTACCGGACAGTTGTGAGCCATCTCGGCGAATGGCTACCACGGCAGCGTCAAACAGGGCGCGAAAGCCGACAGCTTTGAGGGTTTTACCGATAATTGGGGCGCGGTTGGAGACCACCACTTCGGTTAGATTTTCCCGTAACAAGCCGTCATTTTCGGCAAACAGGGTCAGGCCTTTGATATGGCTAAGGTTTTCAACCCGTCGCACGTTACCTGAGAAGATTAGCTTATCTTTGGCTTCAATCACGATATCCGGTGTTACCGGGCTGATAAGCTGGTTGTTACGCACAATTTCAACCAAAAACAACTCAGGCAAATTTCGCAGATGATTTTGTTCAATGCTTTTACCGACCAACTCAGAGTCTTCACTGACTTTGGCTTCAATAAAATACTGGGTGGTTGGAGCTTCTTTCTTTTCCAGAGCGGGTAATAAGGGGCTGAGTAAGAACATCAATAAGCCACAGCTTAAACCTGCCACCAGACCAAACAGGGTAAAATCCCAAAAGGCAAAGCCGGGATGACCATGCTCAACTAAAAAGCTGTCGACGATCAGGTTGGTTGAGGTACCTATTAAGGTCACGGTACCGCCCAAAATGGCCGAATAAGACAGAGGGATCAGCAGGCGTGATGATGGATGGTATTGATTTTGTTTCACCGGCCCAATCAGGCTGGCGACCACTGCCGTATTATTCAGCAGAGCAGAAGATGCAAAGGTGATCCCAAATAACCGCCAGAAACTACGGTTAAAACTTTTGGTAACCAGGGTACGACCAAGGCGCTTAATAAAAGCGGTTTTATCAACGGCGTTACTGACTAAGAGCAGTAAAACCAGGGTGACCAGGCCTTTGTTGGTCAGATTTGCCGCGATATCTTCCAGCGTTAATTGCTGTCCGGCGATAAGTGTCAGAATGGCCGCTGCGAAGATAAAAGAAGGGCGCTTATCGGATAAGATAAGCGCCGCAATCGTTGAAGCAAATATCCCTAAAACCAGTAACTGGCTAAAGTCCATAAAGTAGTTTGCTTCCTGTTAATTACAGTTTGGATAAATCCAGTGCCTGCCAGTGTGGGAAGTGTTTTCTCACCAGGGCATTTAATTCCAGTTCAAATTCACTGAACTGTGCATCACTCGCTGCGCTATCTTCGGCTTCGCTGATAATCATACCTGCACCTACAGTGCTGTTGGTCAGGCGATCGATCACGATAAAGGCACCGGTTCCACGGTTTTTGGTGTACGGGTCGCAGGCCACAGGTTGCGTCAGTTTCAGATCCACTACCGCGATTTCGTTCAGGTTCAGATGCACAGCATCTTTATGTTCCATGGTGTTTACATCGATTTGGTAATCGATAGAGGTGATAGAACCTGGTACAAATTTGGTCGCGAATTTAATACCGTATTGTTTGTTAGGCATCATCGCTTCTTCTGCCATCCACACCAGGTGAGTTTTGAAAGTATTGCTGTGCAACGGCATGTTGTCAGGCTTAACGATCATATCACCACGAGAGATATCGATTTCGTCTTCCAGCGTTAAAGTTACTGCCAGAGGCGCGGTGGTTTTGTCATGTTCACCTTCGAAGGTAACAATAGACTTCACCTTAGACTTTTTACCGGAAGGCAGTGTCACGATTTCATCGCCTTTGGCAATTTCACCCGATACCACAGTACCGGCGAAACCACGGAAGTTCAGATCCGGACGGCTCACGTACTGGACCGGGAAGCGGAAATCACTGGTATTGGTGTAATCACCAATTTGGATATTTTCCAGCATCGTCATCAACGGGTCGCCATTGTACCAGGGCATGCTTTCGCTCTTGTTTACCACGTTGTCGCCTTTCAGGGCAGACAGAGGGATAAACTGGATGTCTGGAATATCTAACTGTTTAGAGAACTCCAGGTAATCCGCCTTGATCGACTCATATACTTCTTCGCTGTAATCCTTCAGGTCCATCTTGTTGATGGCCACGATCACGTGCTTGATACCCAGCAGGGAGACCAGGAAAGAGTGACGACGGGTTTGGGTTTTCACCCCACCACGGGCATCCACCAGAATAATGGCCAAATCACAGGTAGAGGCCCCAGTCACCATGTTACGGGTATACTGTTCATGTCCTGGGGTGTCAGCGATGATAAACTTACGCTTTTCAGTAGAGAAATAACGGTAAGCGACGTCGATAGTAATACCTTGCTCGCGCTCTGACTGCAGACCATCTACCAGCAGAGCCAGATCAACTTCTTCACCCGTGGTGCCGACTTTTTTACTGTCTTTGGTAATCGCAGCCAACTGATCTTCAAAGATCATTTTTGAGTCGTGTAGCAGACGACCAATAAGGGTACTCTTACCATCGTCTACGCTGCCGCATGTCAGAAAACGCAGCAGGTCCTTTTGTTCATGTTGTTCCAGATAGGCGAGAATATCGCTTTTCAATAATTCGTTTTCGTTGTTCATGGATTAGCAGCTCACTAAGAAATAAGGGTTCAAAACGGATTCTTTTTGGTTGTACAGCAGAGGCGCCGCGTCGGCTTTCAAGGCATTAGCACTGTCATCAATGACAGTCACTTTACCGCCGGCAGCTTCTACTACGGCCTGGGCTGCACCTGTATCCCACTCAGACGTTGGACCAAGGCGAGGGTACAAATGGGCCTTGCCTTCGGCGACCAGACACAGTTTCAATGAACTGCCCATCGCCACCAACTCAGCTTCGCCACCCAGGCTTTCAAGCAAGGCTTGTATTTCCGGGCTCTGGTGCGAGCGGCTACCTACCACCTTCCAGCACTCTTCGCCGTCATGGGCTTTTGGCTGGATAGCAGTTTTTACGCCGTCAACAATTTTCCAGGCACCTGCACCGGCAACGCCTGCATAAGTCGTTTTCAGTGCCGGAGCGTAGACTACGCCTAGCACAGGTTTACCCTGGCTAATCAGCGCGATGTTGACCGTGAATTCACCGTTTTTCTTAATAAATTCTTTGGTGCCGTCAAGAGGATCGACTAACCAGTAGTCATCCCATTGCTGGCGGGTTTGCCAATCGATATTGGCCGATTCTTCTGACAGTACCGGCAAATCAGATACCGCCTTCAACCCTTCCATAATGATGTTATGGGCGGCTAAATCGGCTTCTGTCAGGGGACTTTCGTCAGATTTTTCGTAGATAGCGAAATCCTTTGCATAGATGACCATGATGGCATCCCCGGCTTTCACCGCGATTTCGCTAATCTTTTCAGCTAATTCAACGCTTTGCATTAATCTAAAAGTCCTTTTTCGGTTAACAGCGCAAACAGTTGCTCAGCAGATTCTTCTGCAGACTGTCCGCTATAACGTAAATGTACTTCGGCTGCTTCTGGGGCTTCATAAGCCGAATCGATACCGGTAAAATTTTTGATGTCGCCCTGACGCGCCTTTTTATAAAGGCCTTTAGGGTCACGCTGTTCGCACACTTCCAGAGGGGTATCGATAAATACTTCAATAAATTCACCTTCGCCCAGCAGGTTGCGGCAATAGTCGCGATCACTGCGAAATGGTGAAATGAAGGCGGTTAGTACAATTACACCGGCATCCACAAACAGTTTGGCGACTTCGCTGATGCGACGGATATTTTCAACCCGGTCTTTATCACTGAAACCTAAGTCGCCGCACAGGCCATGGCGAACGTTATCACCATCGAGCAGATAAGTGTGCTTACCAGCTTCAACCAGTTTCTTTTCCAGCAGGTTAGAGATGGTGGATTTGCCGGAACCACTTAAGCCGGTTAACCAAAGCACACGGGGCTTTTGGTTTAAGGCTTGGCTACGCGTCTCTTTATTGACGTCGTGTTGATGCCAGACAATGTTGGTGGCCATTAGAAGTATCCTTCCATTTTTTTCTTCTCCATAGAACCGGCAGAATCGTGGTCAATGACACGGCCCTGACGCTCGGAGGTTTTGGTCAGCAGCATTTCCTGAATGACTTCTGGCAGGGTGCTGGCGGTAGATTCTACGGCACCGGTTAGCGGGTAGCAGCCCAGGGTACGGAAACGTACCGAACGCATTTCAGGTTTTTCGCCTTCTTCAAGCGGCATACGCTCGTCGTCTACCATGATCAGTACGCCATCGCGCTCGACAACAGGGCGTGGCTTAGCCAGGTACAGAGAAGGGATCTCGATGTTTTCCTGATAGATATATTGCCAAATGTCCAGTTCCGTCCAGTTAGACATAGGGAATACACGGATGCTCTCGCCTTTGTTAATTTGCGAGTTATAGATGTTCCACAATTCTGGACGCTGGTTTTTTGGATCCCAGCGGTGGTTTTCATCACGGAAAGAATACACACGCTCTTTCGCACGAGATTTTTCTTCGTCACGACGGGCACCACCAAACGCGGCATCGAACTTATATTTGTTCAGGGCCTGTTTCAGGCTGGCTGTTTTCATGATGTCTGTGTGTTTGGCGCTACCATGCACGAACGGGCTAATGTTCATGTCTACGCCTTCCTGGTTGATATGTACCAGTAAATCCAGATCGTATTTCTTCGCCATATGGTCGCGGAATTCGATCATCTCACGGAATTTCCAGGTGGTATCAACGTGAAGAAGAGGGAACGGAATTTTGCCCGGGGCAAACGCCTTACGCGCCAGGTGAAGCAAAACAGACGAATCTTTACCGATAGAATAGAGCATTACCGGATTATCGAATTCGGCCATTACTTCCCTGATAATATGGATGCTTTCCGCTTCCAACTGCTTTAAATGGGTAATAGTTGATTGGTTTGCTGCCATGCTGGGTTCCCAAAGGGTTAGTTAAACTAGATATGCAAAACGATTATATACATAGAACCATATCATAATCACGTCTTAACGAATATTGCAATTCGCTATAGGTAACAGCGAAAAGTAGTATCGGATTTTACTAACTTATAATCGTTTTATAGGTGGCTGGCATAAGGAACAGCCAGCTGAAATGATGGTGACTTAGAGGAAGAGCATTTTCTCGGTGGCCCAGCTAAGGCTTTCCAAATATTGTTCCTGAATTTGCTGATGTTCAATGCTCAATTGAGCAATTTCGTATTCTGCTGCTTCCCAGTGACCTTTCTCAAATTGCTCACATAGATGCAGATAAGTCGCCAGTTTGCCTTCATGGCGCATTAGCGGACGTTTTACTTCTTCAGAAAGCGGGAGCTTATCTAACAACTCGTCTAATCTGGCGTTAAGCATGGCGTCTAATAGCGACAACAGGCCAACTAGAAAGGCGCTTTCGTTTTGCGGATTCTTTTCTGCCAGCGCCAGTAATTCGCAAAAGCGTGCCCGAATTAATGACATCAGGGTCAATTCTGCCGGTTTGTTTTCGCCAAATTCTGCTGCAAACATTAACGCCACAAAGCGACGCAATTCACCCAAACCGAGGAGTACAATAGCCTGACGAATATTGCTGACTTCTGCGCGACGTTTAAACAAAGGAGACTGGCTGTAACGCAGTAGTTTAAACGACAGGTTGACATCAGATTCAATCAGGCTTGATAACTTTGGGATATCGGGGTCCTCTTTGGATAATTCAGCCATTAACTGGCTCAAGACCAAATGGGAAGGTTTTAGAGCAACACTTTCAACCACTTCAGGCTTACTGAAGAAATAGCCCTGAAAATAGCTAAATCCCATTTCAACAGCCTGCTGAAATTCTTCATGGGTTTCAACTTTCTCGGCCAACAGCTTGATATGTGGAAACGGCTTTATTGCACTAATAATTTCTTCCATCTGCTGAAGAGACGTCAGGGTGAAATCAATTTTAATGATATCGATATAGGGATAGAAATGAATCCAGGGTATGGCATGTTCGTAATCGTCTAGCGCCAGAATGTATCCGTTTTGTTTAAGTTTTTGGCACTCGGCTAATAAGCGCTTGGTTGGACGGGCGGTTTCCAGCACCTCTACTACGATTTGGTCTTTAGGTAAGAGTTCAGGATAGCCTTCGAGCAGGCTCTCATGGGTGAAATTGATAAAAGCGAGCTTGTTCTGGCTTAACTTTTCAAGGCCAAGATTAAATTGCAGCCCTTCGACCATCTTCGATGTGGCTTCCTGATCACTGACTTTGGGAAAGACGTTTTCAAGGCTGTTGCGAAACAGTAATTCGTAGGCAAATACGTCTTTATTTATGTCTAATATTGGCTGTCGCGCTGCGTAAAAGCTCATTTTTTTAATGTCCTTGGTGGGCCTCGAGTGTTCGATGTCCTGTCCGAGAGCAGACCCATTTCCATGTTGTTAAGATAGCTAATGCTGCGTCAGGCTGCCAGCCAGAATGTCAGAATAGATACCCATATTTTTGACAGGGGATTTAATGCTAAATCCTTGATTTGGTCAACAATGCCTTTCTTAATTTAGTCAAATTACTCAGGCTTAACAACGAATTAAGTGTAACTGAAATGCAACAGCCCGGATGAAAACCCGGGCTGTTGATGAGAGAACAGAAATTAACTGTGATTTAGTCTTGCGCCAATGCCTGTCTGGCCTGATCAAACGCTAAGCCGGCAACCTCATCTACCGGTTTGGTAAATTTGGAAACAACAAATATCACCACACTGCTGACTAAAAATCCCGGTACAATTTCGTACATAATGCTGCCAAGTGTTTCGCCATGCAGGGTAATAGGCGCATAAATCCAGATTAATACTGTCACCGCACCTGAAATCATCCCGGCAATTGCCGCAGCACGTGTCATCCCTTTCCAGAACAGCGAAATCAGAATCAGCGGGCCAAACGCCGCACCAAATCCAGCCCAGGCGTTGCTGACTAAGGATAAAATACTGCTGTTTCTGTCATAGGCCAGTGCAATGGCAATCAGCGCTACCAGAATAACGGATAAACGCCCTACCAATACCAACTCTTTTTGTGAGGCATGTTTACGCAGGAAAATTCGATAGAAATCGCCAGTAAGAGAACTTGAACTTACCAGCAGTTGGGATGAAATTGTGCTCATGATTGCTGCCAGAATTGCAGCCAGCAAGAAACCGCCGATAAGTGGGTGGAACAGGGTTTGTGACAGGAAGATAAAGATGGTCTCCGGGTCTGTCAGTTTAGCCTGGGTTTGCGTCACGTAAACCAAGCCTAACAGGCCGGTTGCTAACGCACCGATTAATGACACTATCATCCAGCTAATGCCGATGCGACGCGCTGTTGGCATATCCTTCACTGAACGCAGAGCCATAAAGCGCACTATGATGTGGGGCTGACCGAAGTAACCTAACCCCCATGCGAGTAAAGATATAATCCCCAGTGCAGACAAGCTGTTTCCATCAATGTCGCTGAATAGACTCAGCAAGTTAGGGTTAATGGCTGTTACGCTGCTGCTGATTTCACCAAAGCCGCCGAGCAAATAAATCAGCATGGCTGGCACGATGACCAGTGAGATGAATATAATGCAGCCCTGAACGAAATCCGTCAGGCTCACAGCCAAAAAGCCGCCAAACAGGGTGTACATTACTACTACGCCAGCAGTGACGTATAAGCCTAATTCGTAGCTTAAGCCAAAGGATGATTCGAACAATTTACCGCCAGCCACGACACCCGATGAGGTATACAGAGTAAAGAACAAAACAATCACCGCAGAAGAAACCAGACGCAGAATGCGACTTTGGTCATTGAATCTGTGTTCGAAATAGTCAGGAATGGTGATCGCGTTGGTGACTTCTGTATGCACCCGTAATCTTGGTGCTACTAATACGTAATTACAGAATGCACCGATTGTCAGACCGATGCCAATCCAGGCACTGGACAGGCCGGACACATACATGGCGCCTGGTAAACCCATCAGCATCCAGCCACTCATATCGGATGCGCCGGCGGATAATGCCATCACTTTAGGACTTAACTGACGACCACCGAGCATATATTCTTGTACGTCGCTGGTGGAATGTTTATAGGCATAAAGCCCAATTGCCAACATGGCAATAAAATACAGTGCGAGAGAGATTATTGTGCCTGTAGCCATAGATACCCTTTTTGTTTGTTATAATGTCGCGGCATTATTCTTATTATTATGCGCTTGATTTGGTTAGTTTATTTCACGTGCTTGGCAGAACCCTGACATGCTAACAGGCATTGGGTACAGACTAAAGGGTCGTGGTTAATGAAATGAGAGGATCTGGTTATGAAACTGGCGATTTGTGGCTTTTCTGAATTGACTGCAGAACAGCTCTATGCAGTCTTGAAATTACGTCAGGATGTCTTTATGTGTGAGCAGCAAAGCATCTATGAAGACATTGATAATGCTGATCAACAGGCGTTACATTTCTGTCACTGGCAGGATGCCCAGTTGCTCGCTTATGCGCGTTTACGCGGGAATGAAGACAAGCATTGCTATAAAATTGAGCGAGTAGTGCTGGCACCCGAAATGCGTGGTATCGGCGCAGGCCATGCGTTAATGCAACAAATTCTCGCGTACTGTCAGCAGCAACATCAGTATCCCCATGTGATGTTATCGGCCCAGTGTGATGCATTGCCATTTTATCAGAAGCTTGGCTTTGCCGAGCAGGGGGATGCCTATGACGACGGCGGTATCCTGCATAAGGATATGTGGTTGAATCTCACCCCTGTGTTGTAATCGGGGCTGCTATTACTTTTACAACCGCGACGGAAAAGTCTTCTTAAATTATTCACTTACACTATGGTAAATGCGGTTCTTGAAGACGTTTTCCGTGTATCTACGCCAGTTTTTTAAAGAAAGCGGCTAAATGGCGAACTGCAAACGTTTTTGCAGCGATTGCTCAAACTGGCCTAAGCCCTGATCTTTTTCACTGACCACGACTAAGTCCGCTTTTTGCAATCTTACGCCGCGGGCAATCAATTTATCATCACTCAAGCGCGGACTCACCTGAGCAGGCTTGTCTTTGGCGTGGGGAATAATAAATACAGTCACTTTGCCCTCAGGCCCTTGCATGACCAGATGCAGACTACGTACATTCTGGAATTCACAGAAATTGGCATAGTAAATATGGCCTACGGGTTGAGACAAGTTAGCCCCCATACTCGCCAGCTTGGCATTCACCTGCTGCAGGGTAACATCTTCATCTGCGCCTAAGGCATGCTCGCCCTCCATATACACATGGGCCAGCGCATGCTCGGATAAATCCGGTAATGCAGGTGACGGTGAATTGAGGACTAATTGCCCCACCAGCAAAGCCACTACAAGCACCGAGGCCGCCAGTGACCACTGCAGCGTGCGCTCTTTGCGTTTTTGGTGCTTACCCATGGCATGATTAAGCAAAATCCGGTGGGCCATGCCATCAGGGACTTTGACTTTACTGGCTTGTTGTAATTGTTGATCTAGCTGCTGCAGTTCTTTTTGAAACTGTTGTTTTGCCTGATCGTCCAGGGCCGCTCGTTTGACCGTATCGCTGTCATTATGAGGATCGGCATAAATGGTGCGACGAAATTCTAAATCATCCATTTTTTCGACCTCGGTTAGTAGATTGTGCCTCAATGGCGTCTTTAATCTGGTTTCTGGCCCGAAATAAGCGGGTCATCACAGTGTTCTTGTTCAATTGCAGTAGTTCGGCGATTTCATCACCACTGTAACCAAATATTAGTTGTAACATTAATGGCTCACGGTATTCCTCTTCCAGAGCAGCCATATGCCGACGGATTTCTCTGTGCTGCAGACGTTGTTCATCAGTGTGCAGGTTTTCATCGGCCAGCGGAATATCTTCCATATCCACCAAATCGAATTGTTTACGTTCAAAACGTCTGGCATTTTCCCGGCGCAGTATGGTGATTAGCCAGGCTTTAGCGGCTTTATCATCCAGTAAACTGTCGAGGGATTTCCAGGCGCGTAAGAAGGTTTCCTGGACTAAATCTTCGGCCACAGCGGTATCTTTGACCAGCCACACCGCATAGCGATAAAGATCACCATGCAGGGCATGCACCAGGGTTTCATAGCGTTGTTGTTTTTCTCTCATGTGAGCAGAGACCGATGATGGGGCAAAACGCTTTCGCGAAAACATGAATTTTTTCCTGCAGCGATGACGCAGTTGTTATAGCGCACTTTAAATAAAAAGACCCGAACAGTTCGGGTCTGAGGCAGTTAATAAACGCAGGCGCTGGATATCCAGGCACTGAAAGTCTTCTCAAAACCTTCATTTACGTGTTGTAAACGCCATCTTTTCAGAAGACTGTTGCCAATAACTTTCTGTGCTCGTCAGGTGTATAAACAGCCTGCAGAGTGAAAGAACTCGACTTAGGCCTGGAGTCTGGCAATCCAGCGATCAATTTTCTGTTCAAGGATATTCAGTGGTACCGGGCCGTCTTTCAACACCTCATCGTGGAAACCGCGGATATCGAATTTATCTCCCAGTGCGGCTTTGGCCTTATCACGTAATTCCATGATTTTTAGCTTACCTATCATATAGGCAGTGGCCTGACCTGGCATGGCGATATAGCGTTCAATGGCTTTAACCACGTCGCCTTCCGGATTCGGAGTGTTGTCGCGCAAATACTGAATGGCGTCTTCCCGGCTCCATTTCATTGAATGAATACCGGTATCCACCACCAGACGACAGGCGCGCCACAATTCCATGGCTAAACGGCCGAAGTCCGAATAAGGATCAGCATAAAAGCCCATGTCTTTGGCTAATTCTTCCGAATATAAGCCCCAGCCTTCGGTGTAGGCGGTAAAGCTCAGATACTTTTGTAACTGCGGAATACCTTCCAGTTCCTGGGCGATAGCACGCTGCAGGTGGTGACCAGGGATCCCTTCATGATATGCCAGCGCTTCCATCTGATAGGTGGGCATATTGGCCATATCGAATAAGTTGGCATAGTAAGTACCCGGGCGGCTGCCGTCTCTGGACGGACTTTGATAAAAGGCCTTTCCGGCAGACTGCTCGCGGAAAGGTTCAACCCGCTTAACCTGAATACGAGCTTTGGGCAGCAGACCAAAATATTCTGGCAGATGTTGCTCCATGGTGTCGACCAGGGCTTTGGCTTCACTCAGATATTGTTCACGGCCTTCATCTGTATTGGGATAGAAGAATTGTGGGTCGGTACGCATGAATTCAAAGAAATCTTGCAAAGAGCCTTCAAAATGGACCTTGTCCATAATTTGCTGCATTTGGGCGTGAATGCGGGCAACGTTATCTAAGCCGAGTTGATGCACCTGTTCTGCGGTTAAATCTGTGGTGGTAAACCAGGCCAGGCGGTTTTGATACCATTTATCGCCATCGGGTAAGCGCCAGACACCATCGCCTTCTGGCGACAACTTGCGCTGCTCTGCCAGTTTAACCATCATGGCTTCATAGGCAGGCTTAACCGACGTTAATAGCGCTTGTTTCGCCTCTGCCAGCAAGCCGGTTTTCTCGGTTTTGCTGAGTTCCAGTTTATCCACTTTCGCTTTAAAGTCGGCCCATAAAGTGGAGTCATTGCTGGCTTCGGCAAAGGGCTCACCACTGATGACATTCGCGGATGCCTGGATCATTTGGTCGTATGACCATTTAGGTGGAAACACGCCCAGTTTACTGCGGATATCCAGTTGCTCGAAGACCTGTTCAAATAATGGTTTCACGCCCTTTAAACGTGCAATGTAGGCATTGGCGTCGTCAATATTGTCGATACGGTGCATGTTGATCAGGAACGAGGGGACTGTGGTATGCCAGGCGCGGAATTGGTCCATCACATAAGTGTGATGACGGAATCCATCGTTTGCCAGACGACGTTGAATATCCTGCTGGTACAAAGCAATACTGAGGTTTTCCTGCTCAGATAACTGGCTCGCATCAAAGGTCGCTAACTGAGTTTGGCGTTGCTTCAGCGTGGCAATATCTGCGTCCTGTTTGTTATCGGAAATATCATCCCACTTGTCATAATCCCATTTATAACCAAGATAACTCTGGCTCATGGGCGAGCCTTTCAAATCTTTTTCAAAGGCCTGATCAAAAAATGCAGCCAGCTTCTCTGATTCGCTTACTTGAGCCAACGGCGCGGCTGATTCTGCATTCGCCAATGTTTGTTCGGAAGTGGGGGGAGCATTATCACAACCACTTAGCGCCAGAAGTAGGGCGGCGCTAAGCGGAAGTAGTCTGGTTTTTAAGGTCATAGGTTTCCTGCCTTTTTTGGCAACGGTCACCTAGTATAGAGGGATTACGAATAAAGAGGCGCCAACCCCTCCTCAAGGTGACTGTGCTTTCGTTGTTTTTGCAGGTCCATAATAACTTGTTTTAGTGAAGTATTTTGCCAATTTTGCGGTTGTTGGTCGTACTGGCTGGCCAGCATATCGCGAATGGCATTATTCAGTTCTTCATTATTCAACTGTTGCTGGCTGCGGGCAAGAGGCTGACCCGGACGGCCACAATAAGAGGCCAGCCAGCGCTGCAACGGTCCGACAATTTGTCCCGGTTGCTGACTTTTCAGCGCCTGTTGCAAGGTTTGGAATTCATTACTAAGGCGCTTAACAGGCGCTGCTGTTTGCGCCCCCTTTTTAAATGACCGACTATGCCAGTACCAGCCGCCTAAGGTGACCAGCCAGACCCCAAGTAACACCCAACTGCTTACCGACCACCAACTATTTTGTACTTGAATCACAGGTGCTGGTACTGCGGTTAAGTCAACTTGTGCAGGCTGGGATGACACTGCGGGTGCAGGCTGTGGCGCAGGTTGAGGTGTTGCTGGTACAGGCTGAGTAGAGGCCGCACCTGGCAATACCTGAATGCTTTTTGCGGGTAAGACAGCAAATTCCGTTTTCTTGGTTTTGACGTTAAACCAGGGCACCTTAATTTCTGGAAAGGTCAGAATGCCCGGTGCTGATGGGATCACCGCCACATTGACGGTTTGTTGCGCCACCAGGGTATTGTTCTGTTCAATCAGGGTGGTATCTGGTTTCTCAGGATACACCTTCACATTGTCCGGATAGGTACCATTGATTTCTGGCAGCTGTTGCTCGACCACGCCAGCTGCCGTAAGCGTAAGCGTACGTGTAATAGGATCGCCAACCGTGTATTTGTCTTTGGCAGGCTGCCATTCTTCATGAATATCAACAAACTGGCTGGGTAACCAGTGATAGCCATAGTTTGCCGGAATCGGTAGGACGTTAATCGTTTGTGCAGGTGCTACTCTGTTTAGGCTTTTGGTTTGATTGAAAAAGCCAAACCCAGGGCGATTATTATCCCGTACTTCGCCCTCAAATATGGGCCCATCAATGGTGAAGTCGCCGCTGTGTTGGGGAATGATGGCAAAGTTACGTTCGATAATGCGGTAACGTTTGCCATTGACGATATCCTGATACTCCTTGTCTTTGCCTATCTGACGCACATCGGCACCGTCCAGCGTCGGTGTCGACAGACTGCCGCGCTGCAAATCAATGGCTAAAAACAGTTTCACTGTATAGCTGATTTGCTGCTGCAAATAGACCTCATTACTGTCAACTTCGGTGGTGATATACACATCGCGCCCTTGCGATGACTGTTGTGCAGAAACCGGTAATACCATCAAATTAATCGGCGCTGACGTCACTCCGTCGATGGTAAAGGCTGGGATCGTATACTGGCCTTCTTTGCGCGGGATAAGCACTGTCTGAAAGGTGGTGGTGCGGGTGGTATCAAAGTTAATCATTTGGGTCTGGCTACTCACCGAAGTACGGCCGACCACGAAATTCTTCATTAATGGCGACGGATCAAAGCTGTTGCGATCCACATCGTCATCTACTGTCACCGTGAGAGTCACAGATTCATCCAGCAGCATGGGGTTTTTATCCACGCTGGCACTGACCTGACTCACTGCCGCTTGGGCAGAAAGTGAGCATGCGGTTAAAATAGCCCAGACTAACAGTCCAGCAGACGTGATAGAGCGTAAAAAGCCTGCCATTACCAACTCCTCTCTGTATTGGCCGGAATTTGCTGACGACGACGCATTTGGTTTTCCAGCAGCATTTTACGTTTAAGCAGGAATGCCGGGTCGTCAGGAACACGTTTCATCAAATTTTGCATACGTTGCATGTTTTCTTTTTCTTCATCGGTTAACGGCTCATCGCTGGCCTGGGCCATTTGGGCTTTAGCTTCCTGAGCGTCTTTGTTTTGTTCAGCCTGCTGATATTGCATGGCGCTGCCAGACGGTGCGTCTTGCTCAGAATCATCTTGTTGCTGCTGCGCCTGTTGTTTAGCTTGCTCAGGGCTTGTCTGGTCTTGCTTATTCTGCTGACCTTGTTGCTGACTGCCATCCTGATTTTTTTGCTGATTATCCTGCTGCTGAGATGAATTGCTCTGCTGGTTCTGTTGATCCTGGCCGGATTGCGATTGTCCCTGTTGCTGATCCGAATCCTGCTTTTGGCCGTCCTGCTGATTTTGGTCGGACGATTGATTCTGATCCGAGTTCTGGCTCTGGTCATTTTGCTGGCTATTATCACCCTGCTGGTTTTGCTGACCGTCCTGATTTTGCTGCTTCTGCTGATCCTGTTTATCTTGTTGCTGCTGTTGTTTTAACTGTTCGAGCAAGTCTTTGTTGGCTTTTGCATCCGCATTATCTGGTTGCTGGGCCAATACTTTATCGTAGGCCGCAATGGCTTCATCCAACTTTTGCTGTTGTGCCAGTGCATTGCCCAGATTGTAATGGGCCTCAGGAGTATCCAGTTGTGAATAAGCGTTTGCGGCTTGCTCATACTGGCCCTGACGATACAAAGCATCACCGCGCAGCATAGGATCATCCGCCAGCGTTGCGGCCTGTTCAAACTGCTGCTGCTGGAAGGCCTGATGGCCCTGTTGGTCGCGGGTTTGCCACATATCTGTCCACCAGTCAGCCGCCGCCGGCGGGCTTTGCAGTGGAATGAGCATAAACAGCGCCAGCATGGTCAGGTAACCACGTCTGAATCCCCAGGCCGCAAGAGGAAGTAACAGCAGCAATAAATAGGGGCCCATTTCTTTCCACTGGTCACTTTGCTGCTGTTGTGGATTGCTTTGTTTTTCCTGCTCCGCTTGCGGATTCAGCAAGGTTTGGCTGACCAGATAATCGATATCGCTATCGTTCGCCTGCATTGAGGCGTAACGGCCGCGTCCCTGACTGGCAAGTCCTTGTAGCACGCCAGGATTAAGCTTGGGCACGACAATGGCGCCACGGTTATCTTTCAGCAGTTCACCTGATTCAAGACGAATAGGTGCACCTTCACTCGTACCCACTGCCAATACCGAAAAGCGATACGTTGAGCTGGCAATGAAATCCTGAATTTCTTTTTGCTGACTGGCCTCTACACCATCGGTGATCCAATAAATTTCACCCTGCTGATAGCCTGCATTACTTAACAAGTCCTGTGCCTGCTTTAATCCCAGGATAGGATCGCTGCCGGCAACGGGCATGATCTCAGGGCTTAAGCTGGGGATAAGGGCGGTCAGGTTCTGGCCATCTGAGGTTAACGGGCTAATTGTAAAGGCATCACCGGCATAGGCTACCAGTCCGGTTTCCCCTTCATCAATGGCATTAATTAAATCGATAGCCTTAAAACGGGCGCGGGTGAGTCGGTCTGGAGTCACATCGGTGGCGCGCATCGACAGCGACATGTCCATGACTACTACTTTGCCAGTATGCAACTGATACACAGGTTGTGGCAGTTGCTCCCAGGTGGGGCCGGCAAGGGCAATGACTGCTAAAAGCCAGCCAAACGCCAGTAAACCCAACGGCGGACGAATTTGTTTACCGCCTTTGCCTGTCACCAGATGTTGATACAAATGGCTGGCGAGCACGCTTTGCCAACCAGAGCGAGACTGGGCCTGGCGGCGCAGCAACAATGCCAGTAATAGCAGCGGGATTAAGGCCCATAACCATTCCGGGCGTAAAAAATGAAATAAGCTAAAATCAGGCACGATTTGCCTCCTGACGAGCACGTCCGAAACGGCCACCCACAACAGCCCCCAGTGCTATCAAAAGCGTTAATAGCAGCGACGCAGCTAAGGGATAATAGAACAGGGCGGTTTGCGGACGCATTTTCTGGCTTTCCCGGGCGATGGGCTCGAGTTCATCCAGCGTCTGATAAATTTGTTCCAGGCTTTCGGTATCACGAGCGCGGAAGTACTGGCCTCCGGTGGACTTGGCGATATCTGTCAGCATGCCTTCATCCAGTTCCTGGGATGGATTAATCTGACGGGTGCCAAACAGGCTGCGTACCAGCATTTTATCGGCACCAACCCCTATGGTGTAGACAGTGATGCCCTGCTGTTCTGCCAGCTCTTTGGCTTCGCTTGGGCTGATGGCCCCAGCGGTATTCTGGCCGTCAGTGAGCAGGATCAGCACCTTGTTCGACTTTTCGCGCTTTTCAAAACGACGTGCCGCCAGGCCAATGGCATCACCAATGGCGGTTTGATCGCCGACTAAACCTATTACCGCTTCATCCAGTAACTGGGCAACTGTACTGCGATCATATGTCAGTGGTGCCTGCAAGTAAGCGGTATCGGCAAATAAGATTAGGCCAAGACGATCGCCCACACGGCGCTGGATAAAATCATCCAGTACGTGTTTGATCATCACCAATCTATCCACCTGACGACCGTTAACTTCCATATCGTCCATTTTCATCGAACCGGACAAATCCACCGCAATCATCAAATCCCGGCCTTCTGCCGGAATACTGACGGGTTCACCCAGCCATTGAGGGCGAGCGGCTGCCAGTACCAGGGCAATCCAGGCAAGTGAGGCCAACATCATACGGCTGCGTTTACGCTCAACCGGTGCGGTGCCCGTTACCTGAATACCGGTTAAATGGGGCAAACGCAACGCAGCGCCCTGCGGGCGTTCTTTGGCGGGCAGTAAATACACGAGCAAGGGTAAGGGCAGGGCGAACAGCACCCACCACCAGGCAAACTCAAACATGTTCACCTCCATCCAGAGCGACAAACGACGTGTTGAGCTGCTTTTTGCTCGGCGGCAGGGCCTGCTTCAGCCAAACCTTGGTTTGTGCAAAGACCTGCTCAGGTGCAGCTAAGGTCGCCTCGGCCTGATACTGCGCCTGTTGCAGCTGCTGCCACTGACTGGCAAATGCATCGCGCTTGCTTTTAGGTAACTGAGTGATCAAAAAACTCAGCCACTGATTACCATGCAGCTTACTGACCTGGCTGGCAGGGAAGTAATGCAGCGCGGCGCGTTTTAGTAGCTGATTCAGTTCACTGGCCAGATTCTTCTGATCGGGCGTTAGCTGGCTTAACAAAACCAACGCCTGACGTTTAGCGGCACGACGCAGGCGATACTGGCGCACGCCGATAACCAGCAAGATCAGGCTGATAAGCACGAGTGCGGCCAGCAGCCACCAACCCCATGCCAGTGGCCACCAACCCGGTGGGGTGGCCTGATGAATATCTTTTAACTGCTCAAGGGGATTCATCCCATCACTCCACGACGCACCTGTTGTAACTGGGTTTCTAACGGCAAGCCAGCGCTAATGGGCAGCACATCAATGCGGTTATGTTTGAGTTTGTCATTCAGCTGAGCAAAAAACGCTTCATGCTGAGACTGGTACTGCTGCTCAGCGCGCTTATCTCCTAAAATTAACTGTCGGGTTTCGACTCCATCAGTCACCGCCAGCTGACGTGCACCTTTCACTTTGGGCAAGCTGTGTTCAAACGGGTCTGAAATAGGGAAGGCTTTGACTTCGCAGTGACGGCTTAACTGGCCCAGATGCTGGGCTGTGGTGTCATCTAACTGCTGGAAATCGCTGACCAGACAAATCAAACTGCCCGGATGGGCTAAACGGCGCAAACGGGCACAGGAGTCGGCCAGGGTAATCTTACTGGCACCTGTATCGACATTGAGATGTGCAGCAGGCTGATGCAATTCCATTAAGCCATGCAGAATCGACAATACAGCTTTCTGACGGCTTAAGGGCTTATATTCCAGATGTCGGAATTGATTAAACAGCAAGGCACCGACACGATCACCGCGCTGCTTGGCCGACCAGGCCAGTAATGAAGTGAGATGCGCTGCCTGTACCGATTTAAACAGCAACTGGGTGCCAAAGTACTGGGAAGCACTTAAATCCGTGAGGATAAACACCGGGCGCTCTTTTTCTTCACGAAACAGTTTGGTGTGGGTTTTACCTGTGCGCGCGGTCACACGCCAGTCGATGGCACGAATATCGTCGCCGGGCTGGTAATGACGGGCTTCGTCAAACTCCATGCCGCGGCCTTTGGTTTTGGCCAGATAGCCGCCCGCCATTTTTGCCTGCACCGAACGGCGCGGCTGTAAACTCAGCAGACTATGTTTATTGCGGTAATACAGCAGCTCCGGGATGCTTAAATTCACCCCGTCACTGTGATGACTGCGCAGCCAGTCTTGGATCTCTGTCATGGCGAATCCTAGGGTACTGGCACCAGTTCAAGGATGCGGTCGAGAACCTGATTCTGGTTAACGCCTTCGGCTTCCGCTTCGTAAGTCAGTAAAATACGATGGCGCAGCACGTTATGGAATACGGCCTGAATATCATCCGGGCCGACAAAATTGCGGCCAGCTAACCAGGCATGGGCACGAGCACATTTATCCAGGGCGATGGTGGCACGCGGGCTGGCGCCAAATTCAATCCAGTTGCCCAGTTGCGGGTCATACTTGCCTGGCTGTCGGGTGGCGATAATCAGCTGTACCAGATATTGTTCCAGCTCCGGCGCTAAATGAATTTGTAACACTTCCTGACGGGCCGCGAAAATTTGCGCCTGGGACAAATTCGGCTTTTCGATGGCTGGCTTGTTGTTGCTGATAATGGCTTCGTCGCGGGTTAAACGCAGAATTTCCAGTTCGGTTTCCGCGCCTGGATATTCCAGCTCTAAATGCATCAAAAAGCGGTCCAGTTGGGCTTCCGGCAGCGGATAAGTGCCTTCCTGCTCAATCGGGTTTTGGGTTGCCATGACTAAAAACAACTCGGGCAATTGATAGGTTTTGTTACCTACGGTAATTTGGCGTTCAGCCATGGCTTCCAGAAGTGCCGATTGTACTTTCGCCGGCGCGCGGTTAATTTCATCCGCCAGAATCAGATTATGGAACAACGGCCCCTGCTGAAACACAAAGCTGCCATTTTCCGGGCGATAGATGTCGGTACCGGTTAAATCTGCCGGCAACAAATCCGGGGTAAACTGTACCCGGTGAAAATCGCCTTCAATGCCCTTGGCCAGTGCGTTAACTGCGCGGGTTTTGGCCAGGCCTGGAGGGCCTTCAACCAGTAAATGGCCATCTGCCAGTAAGGCAACAAGAATGTTACGGGTTAAAAAGGATTGTCCCAGTACCTGGCTATCAAGGTACTTTTGTAACTGTCGGAATTGCTCAGTTGCCATGTTGTTCTTTCTTATCCTTTATTCTGGTTCGTTTTGATGCAGTGAGCTTGTTCTGACCCCATTCATAGACAGAAACACAAGTTCACGAAAACAGTCTACTGACAATGCTATCCTATATAAGGTTCAGTCACTGAAAAACAATATTACATATCGCCCAAATCAGATGTGACATTTTTATACCATGGGGCAAGGCAATAAAATATCGGCCAGGATGCGTGTCGATTTTGCACAGGGAGGTGGGTTTACCCTCCATTATTTGGTCAATTAAGCGGCCAAGATCACACAAGCGTTTGAAATTTCTTTAACAGTCTGTAAAATCCATGCAATCAACAGGTCAGACCACTGATCTTCGCATGTTAAAAAAGGGTAGATAATGTCCGCTAAGCAAAATGTGACAACTCGTAATGGCGACCGCATCGCCATCGTGGCTGGGTTACGTACCCCGTTCGCAAAAATGGCTACTTATTTCCACGGCGTACCCGCTGTTGATTTGGGTAAGATGGTGGTGAATGAATTGCTGGTGCGCAATAACGTCGATCCTAAGCTGGTTGAGCAACTGGTGTATGGTCAGGTTGTCCAAATGCCAGAAGCGCCAAACATCGCCCGTGAAATCGTGCTGGGTACTGGCATGAACATTCACACTGATGCTTACAGCGTATCACGCGCTTGTGCCACCAGTTTCCAGTCTACGGTGAATATTGCTGAGTCTATGATGGCTGGCAACATCGAAGTAGGTGTGGCTGGTGGTGCTGACTCTACCTCTGTGTCGCCAATTGGTGTATCTAAAAATCTGGCCCGTGCGCTGGTGGATTTACAGAAAACCAAAACATTGGGCCAGAAATGGGCCGTATTGAAGCGTTTAGGCATTAAAGATTTACTGCCTGTACCGCCTGCGGTGGCTGAATACTCAACCGGCTTGTCTATGGGCCAAACCGCCGAGCAAATGGCGAAGACCCACAATATCAGCCGTGAAGATCAGGATAAACTGGCGCACCGCTCACATACTTTAGCCGCACAAAGCTGGAATGAAGGTAAGCTGGCTGGCGAAGTCATGACAGCCTACGCGGAACCTTTCAAAGGTGCGCTGGAAAAAGACAACAACATCCGTTTCGATTCTAAAGTTGAAGGCTATGCGAAACTGCGTCCGGTATTCGACCGTAAACACGGCTCGGTAACTGCGGCTAACGCAACACCTCTGACAGACGGTGCCTCTGCGGTACTGATGATGACGGAAAGTCGTGCCAAAGCACTTGGCTATACGCCAATCGGGTACATCAAGAGCTATGCCTTCTCTGCCATCGACGTTTGGGAAGACATGCTAATGGGCCCATCCTATGCCACACCTATGGCATTAGAGCGTGCCGGTATGACCCTGAATGACCTGACGCTGATTGAAATGCACGAAGCGTTTGCGGCGCAAACCTTAGCTAACGTGAAGATGTTCGCCAGCGATAAATTCGCTCAGGAAAAACTGGGTCGCAGCAAAGCCACCGGTGAAATCGACATGGATAAATTCAACGTGATGGGTAGCTCGCTTGCATACGGTCACCCGTTTGCAGCAACAGGTACGCGTATGATCACCCAGATGCTGAACGAGCTGAACCGTCGTGGCGGTGGTACTGGCTTGCTAACAGCCTGTGCGGCAGGTGGTCTGGCAGCTGCCATGATTGTGGAAACGGAATAAGGGGTAGGTCATGACTCAAGAAACTGAAAACCAAGTAAAAAGTGCATTTAGCCTAAACGTCGGCGAAGACGGCATTGGCATCCTGACCATGGATGTGCCCGGCGAGACCATGAATACCCTGAAAATGGAATTCGTGGCGCAGGTTGGCGCGGTATTAGATGAAATTGAAGCTAACCCGAAAGTCAAAGGCGTGGTGCTGATCAGCGGCAAAGAAAGCTCTTTCGTCGCCGGTGCTGACATCACTATGTTAGCTGCCTGTCAAAGCAGTAACGATGCCGAGACTATCTCCAAAGGTGGTCAGGATATTTTCCAGCGTATCGAAGATATGCGTATTCCGTTTGTGGCCGCCATTCACGGCCCGGCATTGGGCGGTGGTTTAGAGCTGGCGCTGGCCTGTCACTACCGTATTTGTTCTGATTCAGACAAAACCCAACTGGGCTTGCCTGAAGTGCAATTAGGCCTGTTACCAGGCAGTGGCGGTACTCAGCGTTTACCTAAACTGATCGGTATTCAACAAGCCATGAAGATGATGCTGACAGGCGGCGCGGCGCGTGCCAAGCAAGCACTGAAATACGGCATTGTGGATGAAATGGTGCCTTACAGCGTATTGCTGAAAGTGGCGAAATCTTACGCTTTAAAAGCGAAGCCAAACCGTAAGCCTAAGAAATTAAGCGCAATCAATGCTTTCTTAGAGCGCACGCCGATGGGCCGTAATATTCTGTTCAAGCAGGCGCGTAAGCAAACTCTGAGCAAAACCCAGGGCAATTACCCTGCGCCAATGCGCATTATCGATTGTATCGAGACAGGTGTATCTAAAGGCCTGAAAAAAGGTTTTGAGGTAGAAGCGCGTCACTTTGGTAACCTGGTGATGACACCAGAATCCAAAGCCCTGCGTAACATCTTCTTCGCCACCACTGAAATGAAAAAAGAAACCGGTGTGGTCGGTGTTGCCCCTGCGAAAATCGAAAAGGTTGGCGTATTAGGTGGCGGCCTGATGGGCGGCGGTATCGCCTTTGTCACTGCGACCAAAGCGGGCTTACCGGTACGTATTAAAGATATTCGTCCTGAAGGCATCGCTAATGCGATTAAGTACAGCTACGACTTGCTGATCAAAAAAGTAAAACGCCGTTTTATGCGCAAATCTGAAATGCAGAAGCAATTGGCTCTGCTGACAGGTTCGGTGGATTACAGCGGTTTTGGTAACACCGATGTGGTGATCGAAGCGGTATTTGAAGATGTCGGCCTGAAACAGCAAATGGTGGCGGATATAGAAGCCAACTGTAAAGAAAGCACTATCTTTGCATCGAATACTTCGTCTATCCCTATTGGCCAGATCGCTGCGAAAGCGGCACGTCCAGAGCAAGTCATTGGTCTGCATTACTTCTCGCCAGTAGATAAAATGCCATTAGCAGAAGTTATCGCCCACGAGAAAACCTCTGACCTGACCATTTCTACCACGGTAGATTTGGCCCGCAAACAGGGTAAAACGCCGATTGTGGTTAAAGATGGTGCGGGCTTCTACGTTAACCGTATTCTAGCCCCTTACATGAATGAAGCGGCGAACGTACTGTTGGCAGGTGAGCCAATTAACCAAATCGACAAAGCCTTAGTCAAATTCGGCTTCCCGGTTGGCCCAGTAAAACTGCTGGACGAAGTGGGTATCGATGTGGGTACCAAGATCATTCCAATTCTGATGGCCCAGTTTGGTGAGCGTTTCAAATCTGCCGATGCCTTCGACAAAGTGCTGGCAGACGATCGTAAAGGTAAGAAGAACAAGCGTGGTTTCTACAACTACACTGGCAAAAAGCCAGGTAAAGAAGTGGATGAAAGCATCTACAGTCTGCTGGGCGTAACGCCGTCAAGCAAACTGAGCCACGAGCAAATCGCTGAACGTTGTGTATTGCTGATGCTGAACGAAGCGGCCATGTGTTTGGAAGAAGACGTGATTCGCAGCCCACGTGATGGTGATATTGGCGCTATCTTTGGTATCGGCTTCCCACCGTTCTTAGGTGGTCCGTTCCGCTACATGGATACCTTGGGTGCCAAACACTTAGTCGAGCGTTTGGAGTTCTATAAAGGCCAATTGGGCGATAAATACGCGCCAGCGGCTATTCTGAAGACCATGGCAGCAGAAGGTAAAACCTTCTACTAATTGGCTTTGCAGTACTTTTTTCTATGCTAAAAAACGCGCCGATGGCGCGTTTTTTTATGCCTGAATATTAGTTGTATAGGTGTGCATGAATGGACCAATGGCGAGCACAAAAACAACGCACTGTGATGATGAATCATTTGTTTCAAATTGATCTTTTATGAATCAATTTGGTGCGATGTTAAACAGTTTGCGGTGAATAAATGCGCATTTTCAATGGGGGTTCGGATGAAACAAAAAATATTTAAATCGCTGAATAAGAAAAGATTTTTACTGTTTGGAAAAATATAACTGCATGAAAAGTAAATGATTGGTCAAGTTAACATTTATCAATAACCATTGAAACAGTATGGTAATTTATCTCGCTAACTAAAGTGTGGGTGAAAATATCACCGCAATTGGCACATTTTCTGCGTTGGGAAGATTGGAAACACTTATAACAACCATTCCCAAGGAAGAAAATGAAACACACAAAACACTCACTTCATCCTGTTTATCTGGCCGTAGCCATGGCTGGATTATCCTTCTCGGGCGTTGCGCAAACCACAGACGAAAAAGAGCAGCCTATTGAGCAAATTATGGTGACAGGCCAGAAAGTCGATGCCTTGTCGATTATGCCGGAAGGGGATAGTTCAAGTGCGTTCGGTTTGGATAAAAGCCTTTACGAGACACCGCGTTCAGTTACCGAAGTGCGCGCAGATTTAGTTGAGAAATTCGCGTTGCGCAGCGTTGATGATCTGGTGCGTCTGACGCCAGGCGCATTTACCAGCTCATTCTTCGGGATTAAAGGTGCAATGGATATTCGCGGTGAATCGGCAGATAACTACTTCCGTGGTTTCCGCCGTATCAACAACCCAGGCGCGTTCAATACGATCGTGCGTGGTGCAGAAAAGTTAGAAGTGATGCGTGGGCCGGTTTCGCCACTATACGGTAGCGGCAGTGTGGGTGGTCAGCTTAACTACACACCAAAATCCGCCAAAGTTTCTGGCGGTAAATATGTCGATGAAGTAAAGGGCGATGTGCTGGTCACAGTTGGCTCTTACGATCAGAAAATTCTGTCAGCCAGTGTCGGCGTACCGTTTGAAATTGGTGGCCGCTATGGCGGTATGCACCTGTTTGCTGAAGTGGAAGATTCAGGTTCCTATTTCGATGGCTATGAGCCAAGCAGCACCTTAGTGCAAGCGGCCTTTGATATTGATTTAAGCGACAAAACCACTGTGCAGTTTGGTATGCAGTATCAGGTATCTGACAGTATTCAGGTACCCGGCTGGAACCGCGTGACTCAGGATCTAATCGACCACGGTACCTATATCACAGGTGCAGCGCCTGTGCGTAATGGTTCAAACAGCATAGGTGCCGATACCTTGCTGCCGCAAGAGTCTGCGTTTGTGAGTGCCTCGGCACCTGGATATCTGAACAATGCTTACAGTAACGTTAATAGCTGGTGTACTGCAGCAAGCAGTGGTGCAGGTAATGCGACCTATGATGGTTTTGATATTAGCTGTGCGGGCGGTTTTGGTAACTTCCTGGCAGACCGCAGCCTCACCAACCCTTATGCGCTAACCGATGTCGGCACCACTCAACTGAGTCATCGCACCACTTTTATCGATGATCACGATTTTGCTGATACCACGGCCATTACTGCCTACTTTGATATCAGCCACGAATTTGATGAAGGTCTGGTGTGGAAGAACGAATTCTTCTACGACTATCTGGATCATACTAAATATCAAAGCTGGGGCTTTACGGCGGATTATCCAGGCAATGATATCTACGAATTCCGCTCCAGCCTGAAGTTTGATTATGAAGGCGATGGTTTTATGGCTAAGTCGGTAACGGGCATGAACTACCGCGTAGAAAATATGGATTACTACCATGCCTGGCTGGATGAAACCTTTGATTTCCGCGATATCTCTGTTGGGCCAACAGCCAATGATCGTATTTCAGCTGCGACCCATAACCCATACAAAAACGCGACGCTGGTGTATGACGACGAAGGCAATGTGACCGGCGTTGATGGCACTCTCGAGCGTAACTACAATGAAGTGCAGTTCTCGGTGGCCAAAGACCTGGGTGTATTCTTCCTGACAGACCTCACCTACGGAAAACTCAGCCTGTTACTGGGCGGCCGTTACGATATGTTTGATGTCGAGTCTGAAAATGGCTGGATCACTTACATGGGCGAAGCTCAGGGCGACGGCGTGAAAAAAGGTGACGATGATGCCTTTAGCTACAACACCAGCTTGTCGTACAACTTCGACGGTGTCATTCCTTACGTAACGTACGCGGTATCTAACTCACTAAGTATCAACCAGGCTGGCGGTATTGTGCCGGATACGGTTGAAAACAGTGAATACATTCAGGAATCCACCCTGAGTGAAATCGGGGTCAAATTCAATCTGTTCGATGGCAAGCTGTACAGCGCCATTTCTTACTATGATCAGGATAAGACCTTCCGTGACAGCCAGACCAATGCGTTGGTGGCTGTTTACGGTAGCGGTTTAGAGATGGAATTACGCGCCCTGGTGACCGACAACCTGTCAATTTTGGCTACCGCGACCAAGTCTGATACAGAAGAAGTCAGTAATGATGCGCTGGCGGTAATCAACGGCGCTGCATTTGCTGCACAGAATGGTTTAAACCCGGAAGATGTCTACGGTGGCCGTATTGCCGGTCCTCGTTCAGCGTTTGTGGGTAATAACAAAAAGCTGGAACGCGGTGGTCTGCCTGACAGTATCGTCAGTGTTTACGGAACCTGGCACCAGGAGATGGGCGAAGGTGAGTTTACCGGTAGTCTGGGCTTTACCTGGGTAGAGTCAACTTACACGGATATTCTGCAAACTATTGAACTACCTAGCTATTCTATTGTGAATGGTTCGGTCAGCTATCGTTATCAGCAGTTCAACGTGCTGTTACAGGCGAACAACCTGCTGGATGAAGAGTATTTCACTTCAGCCGACTTGTTTGACTCAGTGGTCGTGAAACCATCTGAGGGCAGAACATTCTCCCTGAGCCTGACTTACGATTTTTAAGTCAGATAAAATCTAAGTGACATCACAAGCGCGCCACAGGGCGCGCTTTTTTTTGCATATAAAAAAAATGGCTAAATACTCGGCACCTTATTTTAGCTTTGTCTAAATTAAAAAGTGACAGGTTAAATAATCTCCACTATATTTCATTTTATTCTAATTTAGTATTTTCTAAATTAATGATTCTTCATTGCAAAGCTAACTGAAAGGGCAAGGTATGAAAGAGTGGGTACTGCATTTGGCAGTGGTGAAACGAAAATGGGTGTTTTGGACAGTGGCCGTGCTGACTGCCGTCATGGTGGCACGGTTGCCCAACATCCAGATTGATACCGATCCTGAGAATATGTTGCCGGTGGATAATGCCGAGCGCCTGTTCCACAACCAAACCCGTGAAACCTTCGCGATGCCGGATGCGATTGTGGTGGGGCTGGTGGACGATTGCAGTGTGTATCAGCCCGCTTTGCTGGCCGACATTAAAGCGTTGTCAGATTATGCCCTGAGTCTAGACGGCGTGATTGATCAGGATCTGATGTCCTTATCTGAAGTCGACAACATTACTCAGGAAGGCGAGGGCGCCATTCGGTTTGAATGGATGATGAAGCAACTGCCAAAAACGCAGGCTGATGCCGCCGCGATTGCCGAAAAAGTGTCGCGCCTGCCGCTGTTGAATAACACCCTGGTCAGTGCCGATGGCAAAGCCGCTGCCATTTACGTACCTATCGCCAATAAAAATCAAAGCTATGCCATAGCTCGTTTACTGCAAGGAGAGATTGATACCTTTGCGTCGAAAGCTCAGTGGCATATTACCGGTTTACCTGTGGCCGAAGACAGATTCGGTTACGAAATGTTTGTGCAAATGGGCATCTCCGCCCCACTGGCCGGGCTGATGATCTTCATTTTGCTTTGGGTGTTTTTCCGCAATATCCCTTTTATCGTCGCACCTATGATTGTGGCTATGGTGACCGTTTTGGTGACCATGGGCTTGCTGATTGGCATGGGTTTTACCGTACATATTATGTCGTCGATGATTGCCATTTTCCTGATGCCCATTGCCGTGGTGGACTCGATTCACATTATGTCGGAGTTTTCCGACCGATATCGTCCGGGCGCGGATGTGGGTAAAGTGATTGAAGACGTGATGTCACATATGTTCACGCCAATGCTGTATACCTCTATTACTTCAACCGTGGGCTTTCTATCCCTGATGTTAACGCCGATTCCGCCGGTGCAAATCTTCGGAGCGTTTGTTGGTTTCGGCATTATGCTGGCGTTTTTACTGACGGTGATCTTTATCCCTGCCTATGTGGTGAGCCTGAAACCGGAAACCCTGGATCGGATGCAACACAATTTACCCGATGAAAGCAGTTCACGTCTGGCCATTAGCGTTCGTGGGTTGGGGCGTTTAGCCAGCGGCCATGCCAGGTTATGGTTGCTGGGCTTTGCCGTCCTGTTTGCCATATCGGCCTGGGGTATCAGCAAAATTCAAATCAACGATAACCCGGTGCGCTGGTTCAAGGCAGACCACGAATTACGCGTGGCTGACCGGGTGTTAAACGAGCACTTTGCCGGTACCTATAACGCATATTTGGTCTTCCAAATCGAGGGGGATACAGGTGCAGTGGTAGCGAAGGCCATTAGCAGTGCTGCGGCTGGCGTGCAAGACAGCGGGTTAAAACAGAGTCTGAGCGAATTGGCGGAGCAAACCGATGTTGGCCAAATATTAACCCAGCTGGACGATTTGTTGTTTGATGCAGCAACTGACGATGCGGACAAACTTGAGCAGCTGATGCTGCAACTGGAACACATCAATAGCGCATCTAAAGCCTTCCTGCAGCCACAGAACCTTGCATATCTGGATGGATTGCAGGCCTATCTGCAACAAACCGGACTGGTTGGGAAATCCAACAGCCTGAGTGATGTGGTGAAAACTGTGAACCGTGAACTGCGTTCCGGCCAGCAGCAGGACTTTCGCTTGCCTGCCAGTGCGAACGGCGTGGCGCAGGTGTTGCTGCAGTACCAGTCTTCCCACCGCCCCAACGATTTATGGCACTTCGTGACACCGGATTATCAGCAGTCGTTACTCTGGTTACAGCTGACCAGTGGTGATAATCAGGACATGAGTGCAGTAGTGACGCAAGTGGCAGAGTATGTGAAACAGCATCCGTTGCCAGAAGGCATGAGTTATCACTGGGCGGGTAAAGCCTACCTCAATGTGGTCTGGCAGCAGGCCATGGTGGCAGGCATGCTCGACAGTTTATTGGGCGCCTTTGTGATGGTGTTTGTGATGATGGTGATTCTGTTCCGCTCGTTCTTATACGGGGTGCTGGCCATGTTGCCACTTACCCTGACCATTACCCTGATTTATGGCCTGATTGGTTGGATTGGTAAGGATTACGATATGCCCATCGCGGTGCTATCTGCCCTGACTCTGGGCTTGTCGGTGGACTTTGCCATTCACTTTCTGGAGCGGGCCCGGGAGACCTTTCGTAAAACCGGCAATTTGCCCCAGGCATTACACCTGATGTTTGAAGAATCCGGTCGTGCAATCTCCCGCAACGCCATCGTGATAGCGATGGGCTTTACCCCGCTGCTGTTTGCACCTCTTGTGCCTTACATTACTGTAGGTATTTTCCTGGCCAGTATTATGGCTATCTCGGCGCTGGTAACCCTTTTGATGTTACCGGCGTTGATGTCAGTACTTCAGCGCTGGGCATTTAAATCGCAGCCTGCTGCAGATAACAACGCCCAGTCAGCTGCGACTAAGTAATTGAAGGAGACGATAATGAAATCATTCACGTGTTTATTGGCTGGCGTGTTACTGGCTAGCAGCCAGCTGAGTCAGGCGGCGGATTTAACCGATGCCAGTAGTATCGTAAAACAGGCCGAGCTGGCCGCTTACTATGCCGGTGATGATGGCCGCAGTGCGGCTCGAATGCTGATCACCGATGCCCAGGGCCGCACCCAAAACCGGCAGTTTATTATCCTGCGTAAGGACAGAGAAGATGGCGGTACTCAGGACATGATGGTGTTTTTCTCCCGTCCTGCGGATGTGCGCGGCACGGTATTTCGGGTAGTGAAGCAGGTGGATGGTGATGATGACCGCTGGTTGTACTTACCAGGATTAGATTTGGTCAAACGCATCTCTGCGGGGGATAAGCGTACCTCATTTGTTGGCTCGCACTTTTTTTATGAAGATGTATCTGGCCGCAGTGTAAGTGAAGATAACTTTACCCTGCAAAAGAGTGATGGTGACCTATATGTGCTTGAAGGTAAGCCAAAAGATCCCGCGTCTGTTGAGTTTACGCGTTATGAAGTCAGCATAGATAAGCAGACCATGTTGCCTGTGAAAATCCGTTTTTTTGATGCGCAGAACCGGAACTACCGTTTGGTGGAAGCATTAAAAGTAGAAACCATTGATGGGCATCCGACTGTGACCCACTCCAAAGTATCGGATCTGAAAAATGGCGGCAGCACCGAAATGCAGTTTCGCTTCATCAGTTATGACCTGGGCTTACCCGACGATATCTTCAGTGAACGCAGCCTGCGCACACCACCGCGAGAATGGTTAAATCTGAAGGACTAAGGTATGAACAAAATTAGCGGGTTGATCTTATCTTTACTGCTGAGTGCGCATGTGTTGGCGCAACAGAATGATAGCGGCGATGGTTGGGGCAACGATGACGACTGGGATAGTGGCTGGGAGACCGAACAGCAGGGCTTGCAGTGGCATGGCTTTGTTGAAGGTGCACTGGGAAGCCGGTTATCGTCTTCGAGTTTAAGTCAGCGTCAAAGCCTGGCGGATGCGCGTTTGCGCTTAGAAACCAGTTATCAGTGGCAAAATCTGAATCTTAGCGCCAAAGGCGATCTGGCTTTTGATGGTGTGAAAGACAAGTGGCTGATGAATTTTCGTGAGCTGGCAATGCAAACCAGCTTAGGTAGCCACTTCGATCTGAAAGCCGGCCGTCAGGTACTGACCTGGGGCACAGGGGATTATCTGTTTTTAAATGATCTGTTTCCTAAAGACTGGCAATCATTTTTTGCCGGACGAGATGATGAGTATCTAAAAGCGCCAGCGGATGCTGTGCGCGTCAGTGGCTTTTGGGACTGGGCCAATGTTGAACTGGCCTGGATGCCAAAATTTGAACCTGATACCTACATCGATGGAGAGTATTTCTCATTTTACAATCCCTGGGCAGGGGCGGTGATTGCGCCGGATGGTATCAATGCCAAAACACCCGGTGACGATGAATGGGCGTTACGAATTTACAAAACCATCGATGGGGTGGAATGGGCGCTGTATGGCTATGACGGTTATGAAAAAAGCCCTAAAAGCATCAATCTTGACGGTCGCCCGGTGTTCGCGCCCATGTGGTCGCTGGGGGCATCTGTGCGCTTGCCCGTGGGGCCGGGCTTAATCAACCTGGAAGTCAGCCACTATCAAAGTAAGGATGACAGCGACGGGCAAAATCCCATGATATCCAACAGTCAGGATCGTCTGTTAGTCGGCTATGAATTTGAGTTGCTGACCCGTTTGACCGCAGGCTTCCAGTATTATCTTGAGCATACTCAAGACTATGCCGCCTTGCAGGCCAATTCCCCCTTTGCCAGTGCTGAAGCGGCGCAAAACCGCCAGGTGATTACCAATCGCTTAACCTGGCGTGATGAAGCGGATCACTGGACAGTCAGTCTGTTTACCTTTTATGCCCCTGCGGATAAGGATGTCTATCTGCGCCCCAGTGTCAGCTATCGGGTTGATGATCACTGGCGCGTCAGTGCGGGTATGAATCTGTTTGGAGGCGAGGGCGATACAGCCTTTTTCGCCCAGTTTAAAGACAACAATAACGCCTGGCTGCGCCTGCGTTATGCCTACTGAGGAAGTAACGATGAGTGTTGAACGTGCATTAACAGCTTTTGCTGGTTTTATGGTGCTGCTGTCGGTAGCATTAACGGTCTGGGTTCACCCTGGATTTGTCTGGTTCACGGTGTTTATTGGCGCCAATTTATTTCAGCAATCCTTTAGCGGATTTTGTCCGGCGACCATAGTGATGCGCAAAGTCTTTGGCTTAAAAACCGAAGTGGAAATTGCGACCCAGGCAAAATAAGCAGTATAGGCACTGCCAGCGCGGTGCCACAGGAGAGTGGTTCATGTCAGAAACGTTACCTACTTTACACACAGAAGATGCTGAGCAGGCAGCGACCTTTTTACGCAGTTTGGCCAATGCCCATCGACTGCAGATTTTATGTCGGCTGGCAGGTGGAGAAATGAGTGTGGGCGAGTTGATGGAGCCGTTTGATTTGAGCCCCTCGGCCTTTTCGCAGCATCTGGCGGTGCTGCGTAATCAGGGCCTGGTAAGTTATCGAAAGCAAGCCCAGACCCTGTTCTACTCGATTGCCGATAAAGATACTCTGAGCTTTATCGGCCATTTGAAAGACAAGTTCTGCCCAACTATGTAACGCCAGTTGGGCACTGGATTAGCTATCGCGGCGCAACAACAGGACGTTTTTCCTGTTCCCAGGCCAGCATTCCACCTGCCATTGAATAGACCTTGGTAAAGCCCATTTGTTGCAGGCTCAGTGCTGCCATCGCAGAACGGGCGCCACTGCGGCAAAACAGGTAAATAGGGCTATCGGCACTTACGTTGCCCAGATGTTTACTGGCCAGTTCCATCACATTACCTTCCAGAATTCCCCTTGGTACACAGTAAGCACCTTCGATGGTGCCGCTGGCGGTTTCATTCGGTTCGCGCACATCAACCAGTAACTGACTGGCAGGATCCAACTGGGCCAGCTTTTCTGTGCTGACTTCCTGAATTTGGGTTTTGGCTTCTTCAACCATTTTAGGGAAAGGCACTAACATTGTTTCTCCTTGAGAGATGAATGATGAATCTATCGGTTCAGTGGAATTAATTTACACCTTTATAACTGCTGATAGCCAATCCCTAGGGCGATGAGGGCTAAAAAAACGGAAAACAGCTTACCCAGCAATTGGGTGGGCAGGTGCTTGAGCAACAAATTACCGCTGATGCTGGTGATGACGGCGACAACCGAAACGATGAGCACAGGCTGCCAGTCGAGGTGTTCATGCAGCTGATTAAGTAAGTAGTAATGCTTGGCGAAGGCGACGCTGGATTGCAAGGCGATGAGCACCATACTGGTTGAGACGGCTTCCACAAAGCCAAGCCCAGCCATAAGTGTCAGGGCAGGCACAATAAGAAAGCCACCGCCGACGCCGACAAAGCCTGTGACCGCACCTAAGATCGCGCCCTGTAATACCAGAATCTGGGATTTAGCAGCATGCGTAGGGCGTTGCATGTGTACGGATGAGGATTTTTTCCACATCAAAGAGGCGGCAATGAATAATAGCAATGTAAACACGATAAGCTGTACTCTGGCATCGACCCAGACTGAGCTCCAGGCACCCAGATAACTGCCGACAATGCCGGGTATACCGAGTAGCCAAACATGACGTAGGCTAGGCTTTTGTTTGCGCCAGTTAAATACGCTGGTGGCGAATGTCACGAGTGCAACTACTAGCAGGCTGGACGCAATAGCCAGTTTGGGCGGTTGGTCGAGCAAATACAGCATCACTGGCAGGGTGAGGATAGCACCGCCAGAACCAAAGATGCCCAAACTTAATCCAATGACCAGAGCAGCTAGGACTAACCACATATATTTCTCAATAGAATAATATATAACCTTTGGTTGTATGTTATTTCGTAACTTGCTAAAGTTCAAGCGTGAATTTTCATCAATAAGGAAAAGTGTATGTCAGTGCAGGTGAAATCTTTCTTTCATCAACCAACGTCAACTCTGACCTATGTGGTATTTGATTTACAGCAGGGGGATGCAGCCGTCATCGATCCTGCGCTGGATTATGACGCTGCGTCCGGGCGCACCAGCCTTGACTTTATTGATGAGATTATTGGTTTTATTCACAAACAGAAGCTGAATCTGAAATGGATATTAGAAACCCATGCCCATGCGGATCATTTAACCGCCAGTCAGTATTTACAGCAGCAGCTGGGGGGCAAAATCGCCATCGGTGAGGGGATTCAGGGCATTCAGGCCCACTTTGCCAGGGTGTTTAACTTTACCGGCGATAACCTGCCTAAAGCCGAGGATTTCGACAAGCTGTTTACTGCCCATGAAACTTTTATGCTGGGCGAATACGAGGTAGAAGTCATTCCCACGCCAGGGCATACCAATGACAGTGTCAGCTATCTGGTGGATGGCAAAGCCTTTGTGGGTGACAGCTTATTTATGCCTGATGCTGGCACTGCCCGCTGTGATTTCCCCGGCGGCGATGCCAATGTGCTGTTTGATTCGGTGCAGCGCTTATATGCCCTGGGCGATCAGGTCGAGATTTACACCGGCCATGATTACCAGCCCGGCGGTCGGGCGTTGCAGTACATGGCGACGGTGGCGCAGCATAAAGCCAGCAATATTCATATTGATGCCACTACTGATAAAACTACCTTTGTTGCGAGCCGTCAGGCCCGGGATGCCACCCTGGGCTTGCCCAAGCTGATAGTGCAAAGCATTCAGGTGAATATTCGCGCCGGGCAGTTTCCGGTGGCAGAAGACAATGGCGTCAGTTATCTAAAAACACCTTTGAATTTATTGGGTTAAGTTTACGGTTAAGAGAATGATGGCTTTCTGTCAGGTCTGCGTTGTCGCCAGACGCAGGCCTTGCTACAATCGCCGCCATCACAGCCTGGCTGTGGTAAACCAAGGGGTGCTAAGAAGCTGAGATCCGCATAAAGGCGGGAACCCTGATACCTGATCCGGATAATACCGGCGTAGGAATGGTAACCGCACAACACGTCCCATTTTTCTATCTGCCGTAACCCGGGTCTTTTCAAATAAAAGAAGAGATCCTATGAAAACCCAAGTTTCCTTACTCGCACTCTCAATGGCAAGCGCCATGCTGAGCTTGAATGCTCAGGCTGAAGCCAGCGACCTTGAACATATTGAAGTCAGCTCCGATTTTCGTGGCACAGATGTACAGCAACTGGCGGCCAGCGTCAGTGTCATCGGCAGCGATCTGATAGAACAGCGTGATGCCCAACATTTAGACGAGTTGTTGAATGTGGCGGCTAACCTGAATTTTAACTCAGGCGCCTCCCGCGGCCGTTTCGTGCAAATTCGCGGTATTGGCGAGCGCAGTCAGTACAGCGAACCCACCAATTCCTCAGTAGGCTTTTTCGTTGATGGCATGAATTTCTCTGGCACTTTAGGCATTGCCAGCTTATTTGATGTAGCGCAGGTAGAAGTGCTACGCGGCCCACAGGCCACTGCGTTTGGCGCTGGTGCCATGGCCGGTGCCATCAAAATTAAAACCACTGAAGCCGATGGTGAAACTTCAGGCCGTGTTGCCTTAACGTTAGCGCAAAAAGATACCTGGTCGCTGGGCGCGGCTTATGGCTCTGCCATTACCGACAAGCTGTTTTACCGGGTTGCCCTGCAGCAGTATAAAAGTGATGGCTTTATTGAGAATACCTATCTGGATCGGGACGATACCGATAATCTGGATGAATTCAGCGGCCGTTTAAAACTGCGCTATCTGGCCAGCGACAGCCTGAGCATTGATTTGAACTACCAGTATTTTGATATGGATAATGGCTACGATGCCTTCTCGCTGGAGAATGACCGCCATACCCGTTCGGACCAGCCGGGTTTTGATCGCCAGAAAACTCATGCGCTGTCACTGCAGGCGACACAGCAATTGTCATTCGCTACCTTAAACGCCCAGCTTAGCTACAGCACCTCAGATCTCGATTACGGTTACGATGAAGACTGGACCTATGTCGGCTTCCATCCGTGGGAATACAGCTCAGTCGATTACTATTTCCGTACACGCGACATTACCAGTGTTGATCTGCGCTTAACGTCTAACGACAGTAGCAAACTCTTCGCTGACACAACCGATTGGGTGGTAGGTGTGTATGCGCAGGATACCGACGAGTCTGTGCTGCGCCAATACACCTATAATGATGCGGATTTTAGCAGTACTTACACGCCAAAAAATGTCGCGCTTTATGCCCAGCTGGATAACCATTTTGCGCCGCAGTGGCTGCTGACCTTTGGCCTGCGCGCAGATAACTTCCAGATTGATTACGATGACGTGAATGGGTTTGTTGAGTCCAGCGATGACACCATGCTGGGTGGAAAGCTGGCGTTAAGCTATCAGTTACCTTCAGCAACTCTCTACACCTCAATTTCCCGCGGTTATAAAGTGGGCGGCTTTAACGCCAACGATGAGGTCAGCGATGCACAGCGCATCTATGATCCCGAATATAGCTGGAACTATGAATTTGGGGTCAAAGGCTACAGCGAAAATGGCTATGCGCGCGCCGCTGTCTTTTATATGCAGCGTGATGATGTGCAGGTAAATGATTATGATTTGATCACCCGGGAAGACCTGAGTACCGAGTTTGTCGATATTATTGATAATGCCGGTGAAGGGACTAACTGGGGACTGGAGCTGGAAGCGGGCTGGCAGGTGAATCCCTCGTGGGAAATTTCCGGTGCCTTCGGTTACTTACGTGCTGAATACAAAGATTATACTCAGGCCGATGGCACTTACGTCGACAGCCGTGAACAGGCCCAGGCCCCGCGTTACACCTATCACCTGAGCAGTGACTGGCTGCTAACCGACTGCCTTAAATGGAACCTGGAAGTGGAAGGTAAGGATGATTATTACTTTTCCGATAGCCATGACGAGCGTAACCCTGCCTATGCCCTGGTGCACACGAAACTCAGTTATTTACACGATGACTGGGAAGTCTCTTTTTGGGTGAAAAACCTGATGGATAAAACCTATTACACCCGCGGTTTCGGTGGCTTCAATAACGACCCGCGTGAATATTACGAAGGCGAAAAGGCCTATTATCAGTTGGGCGATGGCCGTCAGGCCGGTATCAGCGCCAGTTATCAGTTTTAAGAGGCAACTATGACCAAGACAGTAGTAATTGAGATTTCCATGTATCCACTTAAAGATGAATATCTGCAGCCAATTAAGACCTTTATTGAGCGCCTGAATACTTACGCGCAAATTAAAGTAAAAACCAGCGCAACCAGCACCATAGTGGTGGGTGACTACTTACCTACTATCGAGCTGGTGGCCAAAGAAATGCAGCGTAGCCATGACGAAGTAGGGCAGGCTATTTTTGTGTGTAAGTTTTTAAACGGTGACAAAATGAGTCAGCCAGTATGCTAGGTAACTGGCTGGCGCAACTCTGGGCGGAGCTTGCCGCCCAGTCTCTGGCGGAACTCATCGCGGTGGTATTGGCATTGGGATATGTTTGGCTGGCAGCCAGGCAAAACATTTGGTGCTGGTTGTGTGCCTTTATCAGCACAGGTTTATATACCTGGATATTCTGGGAAGTATCGCTGCCATTTAACAGCGCGTTAAATGCCTATTATCTGGTGATGGCGGTATACGGCTGGTGGCAATGGCGCAAAGGTGATAGCGATGGCGTTGAAATGCCAGTGCAACAATGGCCACCGAAAACCCATCTGATTGCGGCGATACCATTACTTCTGCTGTCATTTGGATTGGCTGAGCTAGCGGGAAACTGGTTTAACGGTAAGCATGTGTTACTGGATTCTCTGGTAACCATATTTAGTCTCTACGCTACTTATCTGGTTACTCGTAAGGTGATTGAGAATTGGCTGTTCTGGATAGTGATAAACGCCTTTGCCGCCTACTTGTATCTATCGTCTGGATTAATGCTGAGCGGATTGTTGTTTATCAGTTATATCGGTTTTGCTGTGTATGGTTATCGTCAGTGGCTTGCGAGTGAACTTCGCCAGACAAAGGCTCTCATTTCATGAACAAAGCGATGCTTGAGATTTGTTTGAAGGGCGAAGGGTGGTTCCCCGAGGGGGCGACGCTGTTATCAGCGCCTTGCGGAGCCGTGAATCTTTCCTTTCTATTAGAATTACCGACCCAGAAATACTTTGTGAAGACATTTTTGTCTGACAATTTCGCACCATTAGACCGTCAGCATTTGTTCGCTTTACAAAAGCAGTTGGCGGAGCAGGAGATTGCACCTAATCCTTACTATCTTGGAAAGCAGCAGGGCTTCCAGATTGAACAATGGATCGACGGACAAAGCTTAGCGGTACTGATGATGGATGAAGATAAACGTTTATATTTGCTGGCTGAGGCGCTCGCAGATATTCATCAGCTTACCCCGGATACTAAGCCCCTGGAGTTACGTCAGCACCTACAGCACTATATTCATTGCTGTGACACGGCTGTGCAGCCCGATATGAAGGCAAAATTAGCCCAGTGTGAAGAAGCCTTGCTAGCCAATGAACAAGCCCCTAAAACATTTTGCCATAACGATTTAGCTTTTAATCATGTGCAGATTTTTCATCATCAGCGACGGGTATTTGATTGGGAGTACGCTGCCTATGGAGATTTGCATTTTGATTTAGCCTCAGCAATTGCCGTCAACCAATTGAGTGACGCACAGCAGGATATCTTCCTCCGTGCTTATGCCGATATTACTAAGGTAGATGAAGCTGGCTTGACTGAGCGCGTGAAGTGTCAGCAACCCTTGCTGAATTTAACCAGTGATTTCTGGTATTTAGCGGCTAAATACAGCAAAACATAATCCGCCTGTTTATTATTTCTGCAAACGAACCGTGAATAGGGAAATTTCCGGTTTGAATGGCTTTACCTTTGTTATTGCATAGGTATAATGCATCCCACTTCAGCAGGGGCGTAGTTCCAATTGGTAGAACAGCGGTCTCCAAAACCGATGGTTGGGGGTTCGAGTCCCTCCGCCCCTGCCAAGTTTCCTTTCTGTCAATTCGTGTTATTCTCTCGCCAGCTAATTTATCAGTTAATGAAAATTAAGAGTCTCTGGTGTATTCCCATTATCAACTTGCATTATTAAAACAGCTCGGTATTTCTACCTGGAAAATTCGGCATCCAGATCTTATTGCTTTGTCTGGAAAACTATCTGAGCCTGAGGTTGTGTCTAATCATCCGACTGAGAGCATCGATGGTGTCGTTACTGAAGTGTTAGATTCTGAGCAGTTGGTTTCTACAGAATCTCTTGGTATGGCAATCGAGCAAAGTCAGCCCATACCAGCTGAGCTGGTTGATTGTCATCAGCAATTAGTGTGTCTATTTGATGCATCAGATTCTCAGGTCTTGGCCGACATTCTGCAGGTGCTGGAATTAGAAACTGCTCTGTATTTGGCAGATTATCGTCCGGAAGAGTTAAAGAATACAGCCTATATTTGGCAGATCTCAGATGAGCTAATGGTGACTGAATACCTCATTCGTGCCCCACACCCAGAGCAACTTTCACCCGAAAATAAAAAACAACTGTGGCAACAACTCCAGGATAATTAATGCAAACAGACTTTCCTGCAGGTTTTATCATTCAGCCAATTTCTAGCTCTCAGTATCACGCTGCATTTGAATTGCAACTGGCGTGTCACGCTTACCCCTGGTCCGAGTCTGTGTTTGCCAGTTGTTTAGATGGGCAGTATTTTGCCTTTCAGTTAGCACAGCAGGGTAGAGTGGTTGGCTATTACGTAGGTCTGAAGGTACTGGATGAAGGTACCCTAATGGACATAGGTTTGAGTGCTAAGTTGAGAGGACAAGGGTTAGGGAAAGCTTTATTAACGCATTTTTTGAATGAATGTGAGCGTTTAGGCATTACTGAAATCTGGCTTGAAGTAAGAGCATCTAATTTAGCTGCCATTCACTTGTACGAACAGGCTGGCTTTGAACTTATCGAAAGAAGAAAAGGATATTATCCTTTGGCAGAAGGCAGGGAAGACGCTTTAATTATGAAGCGGGGATAGCCCCCTTTACACGAGAGTTTGGGCACCAGCAGTTACTTCCACTGCAATCTCTGGCGCCGCCATTGCCTGCTATTTCTGTGTGGCTTTTGACAGGTTGAAGGCTTCTGACGTATCCGTTCTTTCCATCGCCATTTTCACAATGACCGAAGAGTTAAAGTTGCATCCATTGCACATAGCAATAAATTGGTTCATGTTTGGCGTACCAATATTCTTTTCCCAATTTTCGTATGTTTTACGCGTTTTCACATTAGCCAGTTTTGCCATCTGAACCGTAGTGAGCCCTGCTTCTAAACGCATTTTTCTTAAGTCTGCACCATTAATATACATAATTCATTTGCCTCAAGAGAGTTACTGAAAGGCAGATTGTTTTCTTTAAGGTAAAAAAATAACCTGCTTTTCAAATTCTAAAACAGTCCGTGTGGATTCGGTTCCACATGGCAATGTTTTTTCACTGGTTAATTTAACGCATTGAAACGGTTAAGAAAATATTTTTATCATGAAGTTTATTAACTGGTTAAAAAATTAACCGTCAGTGTGGTTAATTAATTCCCCCATTGTTTTATTTTTATCAATTAAAGTCGGTTTTTATCTGTCGAGATATTTTAGATTTTAGGTGGTTTGTTTTTTTATCGTCTGTACTTAATGTTATGTTTTTGATGATATACCTGCAATTATGTTTGTAAGTTTTCTATCGCTGGCTCTATGTTTTTGTACTATTGATAGTGTTTTTTTATTGTCTGAATAAAAAGTTGTCTTTTAATTGATTTATCGATAACAGAGATTAAATAAAAAGCGTTGTTCGATTTGATTCTTCCAATGTTGGAGGGATTTCAAGAATTTTCAAGAATGAGGTAATGCCAATATATTCGTATCTGCTTTTTTGGATTTATGTTCAATTCTTGGATTTTCTAAAAAGGGAAAACGTTTTCTTACCCGGTGGAAATTACACTGTCGAAAAGGCTGAACTATGTTCTTGTTAGCTAATCAACTTGAGCGAAAGTTTTATTCTTCTGATTGCAATTAAGTTTACCTGACGTCATCGACAGCAAAATTTCCACAGACACTAAACCAAAACAAGGTCACTGGTCTTATCTGTGATGTACCAAGCTGTGCCGCAAGAGTTGCAGCTGATGTTTTAGAAAGCAGAGGCCACCTGCTGGTAAAGCGTGAGTCGATCGTGAAGTGCATGGAAATATCGTTACAACGAAAGCGAAACGAAAAAAAGCTCCCCGAGGAGAGCTTTTTGTTTAGATTGACTTAGTTCATCATGAGATATGTTTAAAGCCAAAGTAATCCATTACTGAAATAAAAAAGGAATTTCGGGTTTGTTCAGTCGCTCTTTGGCGACAGATAGACCACCATCGGTTAATTATTTCTACGCCAATGCACCCCATAGTTTCTGGCTTGTCGTTTTCGATTGCCGAGACTGTTTCTCGACTTATTCCGATTCGATTTCCTAACTCCTCCTGAGTATAGCCAGCCTCTTTTCTTAGAGCTCTTAGCTGTGTCCCACTAAATTTTTTTCTTACTGACATAACAATGCTTCCAGTAATGCCATTTGGGAGTAGGGGGTAGGAATCGTAAAATTCCTTTAATAAAATGCCTTGCTTACAAAGTTTAGACGGATCTTGACGTTTGTTTACGTTTATCAATTTAGCTCTAAAGTAGCTCTTTGTTAATTAAACAAAAGTATAAAATCTTCCCGGGTTAGGAATTAACACCTTGATGGTAACTTAATTTCTATATTTGATAAGTTATGCTTACTTTTCGTTTATTGGTGTGAGTGATAATAATTCTTTTTTAGTAATTGCCAGTTCACTAATAAATTTACCTAATTGGTTCAAGGATTAGGCCATTGCATAATTGTTATTCTGCCCCTGCGAATTTATTCAGATATTATTGGGCAGACTAATCCCTCATGCCCTGTAAAGTGGCCTGTCACTTGGGCGGCCACTTATGTATAATCCCCGCCTATTTTGCAATCCATTATTTTAAAGACCGGCAGGCCGTGCCTGTTGGCGATGACAGAGTCTTATGAGCAAATCCGCACAAGCCCATGAAATAGAGCGTCGCAGAACATTTGCGATCATCAGCCACCCGGATGCGGGTAAAACCACCATTACTGAAAAAGTCTTACTGTACGGAAAGGCGTTACAACGCGCTGGAACGGTTAAGGGCCGTGGCTCAAGTCAGCATGCTAAGTCGGACTGGATGGAAATGGAGAAAGAGCGTGGTATCTCGGTTACTACCTCAGTGATGCAGTTCCCTTATCGTGAGCATTTGGTCAACCTGTTGGATACGCCGGGGCACGAAGACTTCTCCGAAGATACTTACCGTACGCTAACGGCGGTGGACTCCTGTCTGATGGTAATCGATGCTGCTAAAGGTGTTGAAGATCGTACTCGTAAGCTGATGGAAGTTACTCGTCTGCGTGATACGCCTATCGTCACTTTTATGAATAAACTCGACCGTGACATCCGTGATCCGATGGAGTTGATGGACGAGGTTGAAACTGAGCTGAAAATTGCATGTGCGCCTATCACCTGGCCCATTGGCTGCGGTAAAGAATTTAAAGGTGTTTATCATATACACCGTGACGAGACGATTCTGTATCAAAGTGGCCAGGGGCACACTATTCAGAATGTCCGAATCGTGAAGGGATTGGATAACCCAGAATTAGACACGGCGGTTGGATCCACTCTGGCAGAGCAGCTGCGAGAAGAATTGGAGCTGGTTGTTGGTGCTTCACACGAATTTGACCAGGAGTTGTTCCTGTCTGGTGAGCTTACCCCAGTATTTTTTGGTACTGCGCTGGGTAACTTTGGTGTGGACCATATGCTAGATGGATTAACTGAATGGGCTCCTGCGCCAATGGGACGTGCAACTGATGCCCGCACCATTGAGTCGTCCGAAGAGAAATTTACGGGGTTTGTCTTTAAGATCCAGGCCAATATGGATCCCAAGCACCGCGACCGTATTGCTTTCTGCCGTATCGTTTCAGGTAAGTACACTAAGGGCATGAAAATGCATCAACCACGAATCGGTAAAGATGTCCGTATTTCTGATGCGGTAACATTTATGGCCGGAGATCGTGATGTACTCGACGAAGCTTATGCCGGCGATATTATCGGTTTACACAATCATGGTTCGATCCAGATTGGGGATACCTTTACCGAAGGCGAAAAAGTACGTTTTACGGGTATTCCGAACTTTGCGCCGGAATTATTTAAACGCATCCGTTTGCGGGATCCGTTGAAGCAAAAGCAATTGCAAAAGGGTTTGATTCAGTTATCGGAAGAAGGTGCGGTACAGGTATTCCGTCCATTGCAAAACAACGATTTGATCGTTGGCGCGGTAGGGGTGCTGCAGTTTGACGTGGTCGTTGCGCGTCTTAAAGCGGAATACAACGTGGATGCGATTTACGAGCACGTTAACGTGGCAACAGCGCGTTGGGTTCATTGCAATGATGCTAAGAAGCTGGACGAATTCCGTCGTAAGAGCGAAGCCAACCTGGCACTCGATGGTGGTGATAACCTGACCTATGTTGCGCCAACTATGGTGAACTTGTCTTTGGCGCAAGAGCGTTATCCGGACATCGAATTTATGAAAACCCGTGAGCACTAAGCTCAGGTTTTACTGTTAATTGAATTAGTTGAGAAAAAATGAACTTACACGCATTTCTTATCGATAAGTTTAAAGCGGCGTTGGCAGCCATTGGCGCACCAGCTGATGCACAAGCGCCATTGAGTCGCAGTACGCGTCCGGAATTTGGTGATTACCAATTTAATGGCGCTATGGCACTGGCTAAGGCTCTGCGAGAAAAACCTCGTGATATTGCAGAAAAAATCGTTGCTGCCGTTGAGCTTGAAGGCATCGCCGAGAAGCTTGAAATTGCGGGCCCTGGTTTTATCAATGTGCATTTGTCACCTGCCTGGTTAGCGAAACAGCTGGCTGGCGCGGCCGCCGATGCGCGTCTGGGCATTGCCGAAGAATCTGTCAAAACCGTGGTAGTGGACTATTCTTCTCCAAACCTTGCTAAAGAAATGCACGTTGGTCACTTGCGTACCACCATCATCGGTGATGCGGTAGTGAAAGCGCTGGAGTTTATGGGCCATAAGGTAATTCGTCAGAATCATATGGGCGATTGGGGCACGCAGTTTGGAATGTTGCTGGCACACCTTAGCGATAAGCTGGCGAATAGCGAAGTGGCTGAGACTGCGTTGTCCGATTTAGAAGTCTTTTATCGTGAAGCGAAAGTCCGCTTCGATGAAGAAGAGGGCTTTGCTGATCGTGCCCGTGAATATGTGGTAAAACTGCAGGGCGGCGATGCTCAGTGTCTGGCGTTGTGGGAGCAGTTCATTGATGTGTCTATTGCCCACAGCGAAGAAGTGTACGAAAAGCTTAATGTCACTCTGACGCGTGAAGATATTCGTGGCGAAAGTGCCTATAACGATGATTTGGCTAATGTGATTGCCGATCTGAAAGCTGCAGGCATTGCAGTGGAAGACCAGGGTGCCCAGGTGGTATTTATCCAGGAACTGGCCGATAAAGAAGGCAATCCTGCGGTATATATCGTGCAAAAATCCGGCGGTGGTTATTTGTATTCCACTACGGATTTGGCAGCGATGCGCTATCGTTCGCGCCAGCTACAAGCCGATCGCACTCTGATTCTGACGGATGCGCGTCAGGCGTTGCACTTTAAACAAACAGAGATTGTTGGCCGTAAAGCTGGCTTTATTCAACCTGAGCAAACTTACGAGCATTGCCCATTTGGGATGATGCTGGGGGCTGACGGTAAGCCATTTAAAACCCGCACTGGCGGCACAGTTAAACTTGTCGAACTGTTAGACGAAGCGGTGGAGCGCGCTGAAGCGCTAATCGGTCAACGCGAATCCGATTTAACTGCCGAAGAACAAAAGCAAGTTGCCCGCAAAGTGGGTATTGGCGCGGTGAAATACGCTGATTTGAGTAAAAACCGTACCACTGATTACATGTTCAACTGGGATACCATGCTCAGTTTTGAAGGCAATACAGCACCTTACTTACAGTATGCTTATACCCGTGTGCAAAGCATTTTCCGTAAAGCGGGTGTCGATGCAGCTGTTCTGCAGGCTGAGATCCGTATCGAAGCGACGCAGGAAAAAACGCTGGCGACTAAGTTGCTGCAATTTGTAGAGGCGATTAATCAGGTGACTGCTGAAGCGACTCCGCATGTGCTTTGCACCTATTTATATGATTTAGCCTCTGCCTTTATGAGCTTCTATGAAGCTTGTCCTATGCTCAAAGATGGCGTGGATGAAGCGGATAAAAACAGCCGTTTAATGCTGGCTAATTTGACTGCCCGTACCCTGAAATCCGGATTGGATTTGCTCGGTATTGAGACAATGGAAAAAATGTAATATTTGATTTGTATAGAAAAAACCGGGCAGTGCCCGGTTTTTTTATGTCTGTTATTTGCGCGTGTAAGTTTGCCCGCTGCCCCAATTCTCGGCTAAGGTAGAACAAATATTTTTGTTAGGCATAAAAATGACGTTGAGCCTGTCGCGAGTAAGTTTTCTGTTGCTGTTGTGGATGTTCAGTGTTGGAGCTGACGCTGCTGCATCACCGTTAAAAGTTAAAGTGTTTATTGCCAGTATGTTTGAGATTGGCGCTAACACTGGCGATCGTGCGGGGGAGTTTCAACTCTGGTATGAACAGTATTTACGTGACTCTCAGGTAGTTGAAGTAAAAGGCGCAAAGTCCGATGTGTATTGCAATGCCGATGGCGTGTGTGGCTCGGTATTGGGTATGGGCAAAGTGGGCTCCTCAGCTTCATTGCAGGCGATTCTGTTATCACCTGAACTGGACTTTAGTCAGGCATATTTTGTTCTCACGGGAGTGGCTGGTATTCCGCCTGATCGCGGCACGATAGGTGATGTGAGCTGGGCCAGTTATGTAGTGGATTACGATTTAGGTCATCGCTGGGCCGCGGGAGAAACACCGGAAAATATGCCTTTGTTTATGCCGCGCAGTGGTTATGAAGGTATACGCTGCTATGTCATTAACCCACAACTGTTGGTATGGGCAGAAAAGCTAAGTCTGAATGCCAGTTTGAAAGACAGTGATGACGCGCAACGTTATCGTAAGCGCTATCATCAAAATGCGGCACTGGCGAAGCCGAGAGTAAAATCTGGCACACATATGACCGGCGACACCTTTTTTCATGGTCCGGGATTATCGGCAGAAGCAGAATATATGAGCCAGCTTTATCAGGTTGATCATTATCAAATCACAGAAATGGAAGCGGCTGCGTTGTTGCAGGTATTAAGCCGTTACGGGTTTGAGAACCGGGCATTAAGTTTGCGCGCAGCGGTGAATTTTGATCAAGGTAATCAAAACGAGTCAACGCTATCGCATTTAGATCCTGCGCCAGGAGAAACCGCCGGTGGGTTTGAAAATGCGCTTGAGAATATGACGTTAGTGGGGCGGTATTTTATTGATCATCTCATTCAGCACTGGCCTCAATGGCAACAGCAGGTGCCGTTATTACCGGGTGAAACACATGTTCGAAGCGCGTCAGCCACAGCTTGTTCGGTGGATCCGCGTTTATTGGTTAATCGGCTTTAATTCATGCTAGGAGATTTTAGTTATGGCGAAAATTCTCGCCTTCAGTGGCAGTAATCGTAAAGACTCGTGGAACTACAAACTGGTTAAAATAGCCGCGGCAGCGGCCGAAAAGGCGGGCGCTGAGGTCACTCTGTTTGATTTAGCGGAGCACCCTATGCCTTTGTTCGGCCAGGATCTTGAAGCCGAAGAAGGTATGCCGGCCAATGCTGAAAAGTTTAAACAGCTTCTGATTGAACATGATGGCTTTCTGATTGCCACGCCTGAACACAATAGTAGTTATAGTGCAGCATTGAAAAACGCCATCGATTGGGCATCGCGGGTACAGAGTCAGGATGAACCCGCATTAAAAGCGTTTAAAGGGAAAACAGCAGCAATTATGGCCTGCTCGCCAGGCGCTCTGGGCGGTATGCGAGGGTTAGTACCCTTACGTATGTTATTGTCGAATATTAGTGTGCTGGTATTGCCTCAGCAACTCGCGATTTCGCAGATTCATACGCATATGGACGAGCATGGCCTGCTAACCGATGCGTCTAAACAGGCTGGGATAGAGAGCATTGCGAATGAATTGGTTAGCCTGTTAAATAAAACCACTGCTTAGCCCCGGAATACCTGTCTTAAGTGCGAATAACGGCAGTAAAACTCAGCTGCTGTTTGCGCATATTTTATATGCATAGTGCTCTGTCAAAAGGGCCTGAAATCCGCTAGAATTCGGCTCCTTTAGTCTCAGTAGAATTGATCTGCATTTATGTTTGAAATCAATCCAGTACAAAATACCCTGGAAGACGTTAGGCAGCGTACGCAGCTGCTTAGGGGGTATCTTTGACTACGATCTTAAGAAAGAACGTTTAGAAGAAGTCAGTCGTGAACTCGAAAGTCCAGATGTCTGGAACGAGCCAGAGCGCGCTCAGGCATTGGGCAAAGAAAAATCGACGTTAGAAGCTGTGGTGGAAACCATCGTTGAACTGGAAAAAGGTTGTGACGATGTGGAAGGCCTGGTTGAGTTGGCCGTTGAAGCCGAAGACGAAGAGACCTTCGAAGAAGCTCAAAACGAACTGAAAGAATTAGTGACCAAGCTGGAAGAACTGGAGTTCCGCCGCATGTTCTCTGGCCCAAATGACGGCAATGACTGTTATTTGGATATTCAGTCAGGCTCTGGTGGTACCGAAGCCCAGGACTGGGCCAGCATGTTATTACGTATGTATTTGCGTTGGGGCGAAGATCACGGCTTTAAAACCGAGCTGATTGAAGTCTCTGATGGTGAAGTGGCCGGCATTAAGAGTGCGACCATCCGCTTTGGTGGCGAATATGCCTACGGCTGGTTACGTACCGAAACTGGTGTGCACCGTTTAGTGCGTAAATCGCCATTTGACTCGGGTAACCGTCGTCATACCTCGTTTTCGTCAGCCTTCGTGTATCCGGAAATCGATGACGATATCGATATCGAGATTAACCCATCGGATTTACGTATTGATACCTACCGGGCTTCAGGCGCGGGTGGTCAGCACGTTAACCGTACGGATTCGGCGGTACGTATTACCCACGAACCTACAGGTATCGTAGTGCAATGTCAGAACGACAGATCGCAGCACAAAAACAAAGATCAGGCCATGAAGCAATTGAAAGCCAAACTTTATGAGTTAGAGCTACAAAAGCAAAATGAGCAGAAACAGGCGATGGAAGACAATAAGTCGGATATCGGCTGGGGTAGCCAGATCCGTTCTTACGTGTTGGATGATTCGCGTATCAAAGACTTACGCACAGGGGTGGAAACCCGTAATACCCAGGCCGTGTTAGACGGTGGATTAGATAAATTTATTCAGGCCAGCTTGAAATCAGGTCTGTAAGCGAAAAGAGCAGGAAAATGACTGTACAGCAGCAAGATGAAAACAAATTGATCGCAGAGCGCCGGGCAAAACTGGAACAGATTCGTAGCCAGTGTAAAGCCAACGGTTTCCCTAACGACTTCCGTCGCGAGTTCTATAGTAAGGATTTGCAGGACGAATTCGGTGATAAGGAAAAGGAAGAACTGGAACAGCTAGGCAAACAAGTGTCTGTTGCTGGTCGAATTCTGGCGAAACGCGGTCCGTTTTTGTTGCTGCAGGACATGACTGGTCGTATTCAGGCCTACGCAGATAAGAATGCTCAGGCTGATATCAAGGCCCGCTACGGTAGCCTGGATATTGGCGACATCATTGGTGTGAAGGGTGAACTGCATAAATCCGGTAAAGGCGATTTATACGTCAACATGGCGGAATACCAACTGCTGACTAAATCTCTGCGTCCATTGCCAGAGAAATTCCATGGTCTGGCGGATCAGGAAACTAAATACCGTCAGCGTTATGTGGATTTGATCACTAACGAGCAAACCCGTGAAACCTTCCGCATCCGCAGTAAAGTCGTAAACGGCATCCGTAAGTTCCTGACGGACCGTGACTTTATGGAAGTAGAAACGCCAATGTTGCAGGTAATTCCTGGTGGTGCATCAGCTAAGCCATTCGTTACTCACCATAATGCGTTGTCGATCGATATGTTCCTGCGTATTGCGCCAGAATTGTATCTGAAACGTTTGGTTGTAGGTGGTTTTGAGCGCGTATTCGAAATTAACCGTAACTTCCGTAACGAAGGTTTGTCGACACGTCACAACCCTGAATTTACCATGCTGGAATTCTATCAGGCGTATGCAGATTACCATGATCTGATGAACCTGACCGAAGACATGCTGCGCACCCTGGCGCAGGATATTCTGGGCACCACTTTAGTGAAGAACACTCAGAAAGATGCCGACGGTAACGTAGTGGCTGAGAAGGTGTTTGATTTTGGTCAGCCATTCCAGCGTTTGACCATGGCAGAAGCAGTACTGAAATACTGGCCAGAAGCAGATGCAGATGCCATTAACGATCCAGAAAACAATCTGGATAAATTAAAAGCGATGGCGAAACAGCTGCACATTAAAGAGCCTGCAGTTGATGGTATCTGGGGCGCGGGTAAATACCTGTGTGAAATCTTTGAAGCAACAGCTGAAGAGAAATTGGAACAGCCTACTTTCATTACCGCCTATCCGTGGGAAGTATCACCGCTGGCACGTCGTAACGATGACAACCCATTTGTGACGGACCGTTTTGAATTCTTCATCGCAGGTCGAGAGCTGGCCAATGGCTTCTCAGAGCTGAATGATGCAGAAGATCAGGCTGAGCGTTTCCGTAAGCAGGTGGAAGAAAAGGACGCGGGTGACGACGAAGCCATGCATTATGACGATGACTATATTCGTGCATTGGAATATGGTTTACCGCCAACTGCAGGTCAGGGGATTGGTATCGACCGCCTGGTGATGTTGTTTACTGACAGTTCAACCATTAAAGACGTTATTCTGTTCCCACACATGAAACCTGTGGCTGAATAAGTTTAACGAACCCTATAAAAAAGCCGCTTTGATAGCGGCTTTTTTGTACCTGATGACAGGTGATTAAGCATGAACAGGCGCGCTGCAGATTGTATTTAACTTTTTATCTAATGCGTCAAATTACGCATTACTGCGAGGTTTCTATTGGTAACTTCGCCTGCTGCCAGCCCTGCATATCGCCGCTTAAATGAAATAGCTGTTCAAAACCCTGATTGGTTAAGGTGGTCAGGGCTTTTTCGGCGCGTTTGCCTGTACGGCAATAAACAACAATATCTCCTTGTTTAAATCCCAATAATTCATCCAGGCGCTCGCTAATCTCGTCGAAGGGGATGTTTATTGCGCCTGGAACATGGCCCTGAGCAAATTCTTCTTGTGTGCGAACATCCAGCACTAAGGCATTTTTCTTGTGCTGTTCAAGTTGCTGTTGGGAGAGGTCCTCCCAGGCTGCTGCGTTTAATGAAATACAAACAAGCAGTAAGGGCAGCATAAAGCGAAGTAACTTCATCATGACTCCTGAACTGTGTCGGAATTAGCAAGACAGGCGTTGAACCAGTTCGGCATTTAGCCGGGTATTGAGTCCCAGTTCCTGGCCCTTTTTTACCAAGTATCCATTAATATAGCCAATTTCTGTCTGGCGCTGATAAAACCTGTCCCGGTTCATTGAGGAAAAGTTTCCGGCAGTAAGTTCAGCAACCGAGAGGATGCTGGCAAGCAATTCCTGTTCGTCGCCGGGATAACCTGAGGCTGTCATAATTGCAGAGACTTCTGCTATTAATGCTTCTATTTCAGCACGATATTTGGGGGCGCTCAGCTCACCATTTTTTATTTGGTATAGGGCGGTGAGTGGATTAATCACCGCATTAATTGCCAGCTTCTTCCACATAGGCGCAAAAACATCCTGATGCCAATGGCAAGGAGCTAATAAAGAGGACAGGTGCTGTTCAATGCGCTTTGGTTGTAGGCTTTGACGCAACCAACCTGCCTGAGTTGCGCCTTCACCTGTTATACAAATCTGATTAACTGCTGGCTTGAATGCCGCATGCGTTGTGGTGGCCGCAATGATCGGATTATGTGGAAATTGCTGCATGACTTGCTCGGCAGTACCCATGCCGTTATGCAGTAACACAAGCGTAGTATGTACAGGTAACAAAACGCTGAAATGGTCTAAAGCTGGCAGAATCTGATACGCCTTCAGCGGTAATATCAGTATGTCGCATTGGCTGAGTGCTTCAGGCTCGTCGCTCTGAAAAGCGCATGTGTGTTTTGAACCATCGAGACAGGTGACTTCCAGTATCTGGCTGAGTTTCTGCCGACAAAGCAGGCGACATGGTTGACCGGCCTGATGGCTGCGCACATACAGAAGATTACCAATGGCGCCATTACCAACGATCATAGTTGTAAGATCAGTGTTCATTGGTTGACGTCTTCAACTTGAGTTTGATCATAAGATAAAGCAGTGAGGCCAGTATGACCCCGATGAGGTTTGCTTCTAAATCTTCCCAATTGGCACTGCGATAAGGCAGCCAGGATTGAACCCATTCCATTAAGGCTGAAAATCCGGCTACAAATCCGGCACTTATCCATAAAGGCTTACTAAAAATAGTCACCATTACTAGCTGTAACAGAAAAAATGCCAGGCAGTGAAAGAGTTTGTCGTAAGCCATATTGACCGGCAAATACTGGGTTGGCACCACTAAAATCAGCACAAAGCCGGCGATGATAAAGGCCAGAAAAATATGCTTAATGGTTAGCCACGAATATCGCATTAACTTTGTAATTCTTTGTGAGTTACGGGCAGGATTTTACTGAGCAAATGTGGATTAATGCTTGGCCAGGCAAAGCTTTCTGGTGTAGGCAATTCGGCAATAGCTGCTGCGGCTTTAATAAAGTGCTCGCCCGAATCCGGCGCACATAAAAAAGCAAATGGTTCATTCTGATACTGGAATGCAAGCGCATAAGCATGCAGATACACACGATCGGCTGGCGCACCGGCATAACCATTATCGCCAAGAATCGGGCTGCCAAGACTTTTCAGTGCTACCCGTAATTGGTGAGTCTTTCCGGTAATGGGTTTAAGCACAAACAAGCGATTGCCCTGACCATCAGACAAGCTAAAAAACTGACTGATGGCGGGGGTATTCAGGCTTTGGACCAATAACCATTTACCATCACGTACTTTTTTCATATCACCTGCCACCATACCCTGTTTCTTTTTGGGCTTTTTCGGGCTTAAGGCCAGATAGAATTTTTGTACCTGACGTTTGGCAAACGCTTGTGATAATTCGCTGGCAGCACGCTCGTTTCGGGCTAACAGCAAAATACCCGATGTCACTTTATCCAGTCTGTGTACCAGCCAGTATTTTTCTTCTCCCGTTTGTTGTTGTAATAACGGTAACAAGCCGGGACAGTCATCTTCATTTTGGACACTAATACCAACGGGCTTATTGACCACAATAAAGTCAGGGTGCTGAAATAAAATCGGAATCGACAAGGGAACTTCGCTATCAAAGGCATTTGCGCCAAAGGATACGTAAGAGCAGCCGAAAAAGAAATGGCTTTTACCGGGCGTTAAGCCCGGGTTAATTTAATATAGCGCTGGCCTGATCATATTCCAGGGTTTGAATGGCTTCCCGTAACTGGGCCTTTTTACTGTCAGACAGGTTAATCTGTTGCAGTAATTCATCTAAACGGGCAGGCGCAATAAATTCATTGCGAGCCAGCATGCTGCGCAATTTGTCCCGGCTTTGCTCGGTTTCTTCCTGCTGAACCTGAGCCGGACTCTGGGATTCGTTCAAAAACGATGTTACCGCTTCAAGTGTGCTGGCCAGAATATCGGCAAACTGGGCCTGCAGAGCGCTATCCTGTTCACCATTTTTGAGCGAGGTTTCGAGTTCGCGGCTGCTCTGATGCAAACGTTGTAAACCCAGATTCCCGCTGACGCCTTTTAAGGTGTGAACCAGTGCCCGAGCGGGATCTGTTCCCTCTGAACTCAGGGTGCTGTTGAGCAAATTTTGGAAATCTGCATATTGGTCAAAAAATTTCTGTAGAATTTTTACCAGGAAGTTTTTGTTGCCGCTGAACTGTTTAAGGGCAAACTCCTGGTCCAACAGTGGGGTATCGGCTGGCATTCAACATCTCCCTGATTGTGAACTCTAAGGCTAAGCGCCTGTCTGAAAAGACGATTTTACATTCTTTCTTACATTCTACTACTGACTTTTCAGTTTAGCAGAGGGTAGACTAATTCGTGAGAGGATCTCAAGGAAGCGTATCAATGTATAAAAAAGTCGCAATATTTTCAGCGGTGAGCCTGTTGCTTGCCGCATGCCAACCAAAACCGGATGTCGCTATTACAGCGTCAGCTTTACCCGATGGGGTGACGTTAGTTGACAACCATCAGCCCGCTCAGGGGCAGGTCGGTATTGCCTATAAAAAGTATAAATTAAGCAATGGCCTGACGGTGGTGCTGCACGAAGATCATTCAGATCCCCTGGTGCATGTTGATGTGACCTACCACGTAGGGTCTGCCCGTGAAGAGGTTGGCAAATCTGGTTTCGCCCATTTCTTTGAACATATGATGTTCCAGGGGTCTGAACACGTTGGTGATGATCAGCATTTTAAAATTATCACCGAAGCCGGTGGCGAAATGAATGGCAGCACTAACTCTGATCGTACCAATTATTATCAAACGGTACCTGCCAATCAGCTTGAAAAAGTGCTGTGGTTAGAAGCTGACCGTATGGGCTTTTTGTTACCTGCGGTCACTCAGGAAAAGTTTGAAATTCAGCGCGATACCGTGAAAAACGAACGTGGTCAGCGCTTGGATAATCGTCCCTATGGTTTGCGCGCAGAACGAAATAGTGAAGCTTTGTATCCGGTGGGTCACCCTTATTCCTGGCAAACCATTGGCTATGTAGAAGATTTAGACAGAGTAAACGTTAACGATCTAAAGGCCTTCTTTAAGCGTTGGTACGGGCCAAACAATGCGGTACTGACCATAGGTGGTGATATCGATGTGACCCAGACTCTGGCGTGGGTAAATAAGTATTTTGCGACTATCCCTGCCGGGCCTGAAGTTAAAGATGCGCCTAAAGCGCCAGTTACCTTAGACAAAGACCGTTATGTCACCCTGGAAGACGAAGTGCATCTGCCATTATTACAGCTGACCTTCCCAACGGTTTACGTACGTCATCAGGATGAGGCACCGCTTGATGTTTTGGCAAATATTCTGGGGGGGGGCAAGACCTCACTGTTTTATAAAAACATGGTGAAAGACGGCTATGCGGTGCAAGCCGTGGTTTCGCATCCGTGTGAAGAACTTGCCTGCGAGTTTCAGTTGATTGCCCTGGCGAACCCGGCCAAGGTCACCGAGTTATCAACTTTGTTCGATAAGATGATGGCAACTCTGGATGAATTTGAGCAACGCGATATTAGCGCGGATGACTTGCAACGTACCAAATCGGCGATAGAGGCGAGCAATATTTTCGGATTGCAAAGTGTGTCCGGCAAGGTGTCGAGTCTGGCGTCTGATGAGACTTATACCCATCACCCGGATCAGGTACAAAATGATTTAGACCGTTACAATAACGTCACTGCTGACGATGTAAAACGCGTGTACAACACTTACATCAAAGGCAAAGCAAAAGTGGTACTGAGCATCGTGCCGAAAGGTCAGACTCAGTTAGCCGCGCGTGAAGCGGATTTCACGCCGCCAGCAAGAGATATTCCTGCAACAGCTCAGGTGCAGGCCGAAGATGTGAAAGCGCCTGACATTCACGATAGTTTCGATCGCAATGCGATGCCAAAGGCTGGACCGACCCCAGTGGTGAAGGTACCAGAGTTTGTTAAGCAAACCTGGAAAAACGGCATTCAGGTGCTGGCGAGCCAGACCTCAGAAACTCCAACCGTGACAATCAGCTTTGCAATGGAAGGTGGTTCCCTGCTCGATCCTATCGATAAAGCCGGGTTGGCCTCTTTGACGGCATCAATGATGAATGAATCGACGGAAAACCTGAGTAATGAAGAGTTAGCGAATCAGCTGGCGTTACTTGGCAGCAGTATTCGATTCAGCGCGGCAGGACGTACCACACAAGTGACGGTAAGCAGTCTGAGCAAGAACCTGGACAAAACCCTGGCGATTTTGCAGCAGCAATTGTTTACTCCTGCGTTCTTGCCGGAAGATTTCAATCGTCTGAAGCAACGTTTGATGCAATCCATTGAACAAGGTCTGAAAGACCCGGATACCCTTGCCAGTATGGCAACGGATGAACTGATGTACGGTAAGGACAGCCGTTTAGGCTTGCCTGACGGCGGGACGCTTGAAACTATCCGTAATATCACGCTGGATGACGTTAAAGGCTTCTATGCAGATTATTATTCACCCGCAAAAGGGTCTTTGGTTGTGGTGGGAGACATTGCGCCAACTGAACTAGAAAACCGTTTGAGCTTCCTGGCAAACTGGCAGGGTAGTGATTATTCGGTTCCGCATTTCAGTAACCATTTTGATGCCAGTGAACCACGTATCTACCTGGTTGATAAACCTGGGTCGGCGCAATCCGTTATTCGCTTGTTACGTCCGGATTTACCTTATGACGCACTGGGTGAACAATTCCGCAGTAAACTAATGAACTTTGCTTTAGGGGGCATGTTTAACAGTCGTGTGAATATGGCCCTGCGCGAAGAAAAAGGTTATACCTATGGCGCCCGTACCTGGTTTGCCGGTGGTAAGGAAACTGGGGCTTTCATGGCCAGCAGCGACGTGAAACAGCCAAATACCGGTGATGCCATTGCCGAACTATTAGCTCAGGTGAAAAATTATCAGGCCAATGGTATGACGGAGCAAGAGCTGGATATGATGCGCAGTGCATTTACCCAAAGCGATGCATTGAAGTATGAAACGCCAGGCGATAAGGCCGGTTTCTTGCGTCATTTGCTGACGTTTAACCTGGATGGGCATTACACCGAAGAGCAAAATGCCATTATTCGTTCGATTAGCCTGGATGAGCTGAATCAGTTAGCCGGCAAAAAGCTGGATACTGATAGCATGCAGATTCTGGTGGTTGGAGATGCCAGTGTGGTTACCCCACAACTGGAAAGTCTTGGTCGTAAGATAGTGCCGTTGTCGGTTAATTAATCTTCGCATTTACAGACGTCAGTCTCACTATTAAAACAACAAAAGCCCGCAATAGCGGGCTTTTGATAGCTATCTTACAAATTCTCTGCTTCAACTTTTTCTAGGCCTCTGAATTAGCAATTGCTTGAAAAAGGGAATATCCTCCCCACTATTCAGGTTTGCTAATCATCAAGAGACGTATTTTGCAGTCAATTGCCTCCACATTTGACCAGCGACTGGCTGGACTGAAGCAATCTGAGGTTGCCCGAACCTTAGTCGATATTCGTCACGGCGTAGAGCGCGAAACGTTGCGGATCAAACCCTCGGGTAAATTGTCGCAGGCTCCGCATCCCACCGCCCTGGGGTCGGCTCTGACGCATGAATCTATCACCACCGATTTTTCTGAATCCTTGCTGGAATTTATTACGCCACCCAGAGCGCGTGTTGAAGATACTTTGGCGGAATTGCAGGATATCCATAAATTCGTGCTGGAAAATTTGGGGGATGAATCCCTCTGGCCCATGAGTATGCCGTGTTTTATTGCGGGTGAAGACGAGATCCCAATCGCTCAATACGGCAGCTCTAATGTGGCGCAGATGAAGTCACTGTATCGCAAAGGCCTCAAGCACCGTTATGGCAGCATGATGCAGGCGATTGCAGGTGTGCATTTTAATTTCTCGTTACCAAAAGCATTTTGGCAGGCATGGCTTGCAACCTCTGAAAATCAGGTGGCTGATAAAGACACCATTTCTGCTGCATACTTTGGTTTGCTGCGAAACTACCGCCGCTGGTGTTGGTTGATCCCCTATTTATACGGTGCATCCCCCGCCTTATGCGGTTCCTTTTTACAGGGTAAGCAAAGCAAGTTCGATTTCCGTAAGCTGGGTAAAGGCACTTATTATTTGCCCTATGCCACGTCACTGCGGATGAGTGACTTAGGGTATACCAACAGTGCTCAGTCTGGTTTAAATGTCTGTTATAACAAGGTTGATAATTACATCGCCTCGCTACGAGCGGCGATTAATACTCCGTCTGCCGAGTATCAGAAATTTGAAGTACCCGCAGGACAACCGCGTAAACAGCTAAATGCCAATGTACTGCAAATTGAAAATGAGCTTTATTCGCCAATTCGCCCGAAACAACCAACGCGATCATTAGAGAAACCCACTGATGCGCTAGCGGATCGCGGCGTAGAATATATCGAGGTGCGTGCGCTGGATGTGAATCCATTTACGCCTGTGGGCATTGATGCCCAGCAGTTTTATTTCCTGGATGTATTTTTGCTGACTTGTGTGGTTGCACCCAGCCCGGAGATGGACAAAGCGCAATTCTTGCAGGCCGATAAAAACCTGAAAAAAGTAGTGACCGAAGGTCGAGATCCAGCGTTATTACTGGAGCAGGGCGATACACAACTAAGTCTGCCGCAATGGGCTGAAATGTTATTTGCTCAGATGCGTGATGTTGCCAAGGTACTGGATCAGGCGAATGGCACTGACGCATATTCTCAGGCAATCGAGCTGGAGTGGCTGAAAGTAGCTGATCCAACGTTGACCCCTTCGGCGAAAATTCTTAGTCTGTTGCAGCAACAGGATGTGGATAATGGTGCCTGGGGCAAAGCGCTAGCTGAGCAATATAAGGCAAAGCTGATTAACCAGCCTTATCAAATGCTGGATGCAGAGAGTTTTGAGCGTATGGCATTAGCTTCGCTACAAGCGCAACAGCAGATTGAAGAACAGGACAGCCAGGATTTTGAAGCATTTTTACAGTGGTATTTTGGTCGCCCGGCAGTGGGTGGTGATGCCAGTGGAGAGATTGAAAGCTGTGCATAAAAGAAAGCCTGGCGTAAAGCCAGGCTAAAGTTTCCTACCAGGAAAACACACAACAACTAGAACACGCTTATATAGAGTAGGCAATGAAAGGAAAGTTCACAAAAAAATTACAAAAAATTAAATTTTTTTGTTTAAGCCTCGGATCGGCCGCAGCAATTCTGTTGTTGTCAGGGTGCACAACCTCTCCTCCAAAAGATATCTCAAACCTGTGTGAGATCTTTTATGAAAAGCGAGACTGGTTCGATGCAGCCGAAGACATGAAAGAAAAGTGGGGCGTGCCTATTCACGTGCCTATGGCCATGATGTATCAGGAAAGTTCTTTTCGTTCAGATGCATTACCTCCTCGTGACTATATCTTTTTCGGTTTGATTCCCTGGGGCCGGGTCAGTTCTGCCTATGGTTACTCACAGGCGAAAACACCGACCTGGAGTGACTATATAAAAGAATCCGGTAATTCCGGTGCCGACCGTGATGATTTCGATGATGCCATTGACTTCATGGGCTGGTTTATTGCCAAAACCTACAAAATTAATGGCGTATCTAAGTGGGATGCTTATGCCCAGTACCTTAACTATCATGAAGGTTGGGGGGGCTATCGCCGCAAAACCTATAACCAGAAAGCCTGGCTGAAAACCGTAGCGAAAAAGGTCAATGACCGTGCCTATCTGTATGCAAAGCAGCTTAAAACCTGTGAAGAAGATTTGCAGACGTTTTGGCTGTGGCGCTGGTTAGGTTTTTAATGAGAATATTTTATTTCATGGTGATGGCTGTATTTGTATGAAAAATAGCCTTCACCTTGATCTGGATCATAGGCTAATCTGGCCCGACCTCCTAAACTAACGCCACATACTTAATGTTACTGGAGGGGGCAATGTTCCATATGTTTTTAAGTGATCCTGTGGTCTGGGGTTCAATGTTGGGGCTTGGGCTAGTTGTCGCGATTTGTGCTTACTATGTTTACCTGTTCTTATCTCATTCACAGGATCAGACAAATTAATCTTTAGCACGGCTAAGGAAAGCCTTCTTTCTTGTTTTGAATAGACTATTCCTTCATTTTTAAGCAAAAGTATTAATCGTATTATTTCATCCTCTTTTTCTAATCAATCGTTTTTTGCCGATTTCTCCAGACTCTGAGCAGGGCTAGAATCCCCGTCCCAAAAATAACAGCAACTTTCCGGTCATCGACCACCATCGCCTATGGAACTGTATTTTCTTTATTTACTTGTGTGTCTGCTAACGGTGTTAAGCCCAGGTCCAGGCGTTATCTTCACTCTGTCCAATGCGACTCGATTTGGGTTTAGAGGGGCGGTGAGAGGGGTAATAGGACTTGCAACCGGGACCTTTGCAGTCGCCATGATTTCCGCGAGTAGCTTAGGTCTGATTATCACCAATTCATCCTGGCTGTTTCATACGATTAAAATTATTGGCGCCTTGTATCTTATATTCCTCGGAATTAAATTGATTCAGGCAAGAGGACAGCAAGAACTCTATAACCCTAATTTAAAAAATCGAAAACGCTTCACCCAGGGATTTTTACTCCAGTTTACCAATCCGAAAGTCTTACTTTTTTTCTTCGCAGTTTTCCCTCAGTTTATTTCCTTCGAATCCGCAGATTCCCTTAGTCAGCTAATCCTTTTCGCAGCCAGTTACAGTGTGTTAGTGATAGTTGTTCACGTTAGCTATGCCTGGTTAATGTGTCAGACAGGCAAGAAACTTAGTCTTGCCAATCATAAATGCGCCATCAATCAGGTCACGGCGACCTTGTTTATTCTGTTAGGCGTGGGGCTGGCTTTTTACCCTCATTAAATCCAGGTATTTACGCAGGGAACCTTTCTGCTGGTTTATGGCCTTATCAGGCGTTACCATGGGGATCTGCTTGAGGTTGTATAGAAGAATGATGAAAAAACGGGTATTAATGGCCGCCGCTGCCGGATTACTGTTACAGGCGTGTGCGAACCGTGTCGATGATCGCAGTGATATTGCTGCTGGTAATAGTGCACTGGTTTTGGGAACCGACATTGCTTATGTGAATCATACGATGGTGTCAATCGGTGATGAGATGGGCATTGAAATCCAGGAAGTGGATGGCGCTCAAACGGGCTACAAAACCCTGGAAGTTGCATTGACTGAAGGCGTGCACGAACTGCTGGTAGAGTGTTCTTATAAAGACCTTGATGGCTTTATTGTTTCCAGTCGTCGCCGTATTCGTATGAATGTTGCTGGTGGCTATGTTTACCAGTTAAACGCCAAAGTGAATGAAATCCGTACCTGTCAGGTAAAGGTCCAGGAAATGGGGGATTATGAAACCCTGTATCCGAAGAAAGAATCCTTCTTCAGCTGGTTTAATTAAGCTCGTTTAGCGTTTTTGCACCCAGGGAGATTCTGCTCCCTGGTTGATCAGCACCAATAAAGCACCATCGCCTCCCCATTCTAATGGGGCCTGATGAAACCCCAATACGTCCGGATGCTGAACCAGCCAGCTTGGTACGGCCAGCTTCAAAATATGCCCACCTATCCCGTGCACAATACACACACAGTAGGCATGTTGCTTTTTCGCCGCTTCGATAAGTGCGCCAATTTCAAGTTTGGCCTGGTCTCGACGTAAGCCATGTAAATCGAGAATTAAATCTGGCGGATAGTCGCCTTTGCGCAGGCGCTTCACTTCGGCACTGGAACCCTGTTCCGCCACGTATTTCATTGTCTGGCCGGGCGCAAAATGCGCTTCATACTGGTCAGAAAATTCAAAGCTGGCTGAAGCCCGACGGCTTTCCGCATTGGCGGCGGCTTTTTTCCTCGCTGTCACCGATTTTTGCTTGCTGGATAATGACTGAGGGGGTATTTTGTCCTGCTTTAACGGCGCGACATCAGCAAAGGTCTGCTTAAACAGGTCTAAATCATCATCGCTGTTGGCCGAATTTTTTGTCATTAGGCAAACTCTATCGGGTGCAAAAAGCGCTATTCTATCAAAGTTGATATCGAACGACATCCACAAGCATTGCTGTCCGGGTAACTGATTACATGAGCGAAAAAATTTATTTAGAAGAGGCCATCTCTGACCTGAAAACCATTCTTGATATGGTGCGCTGGTCGGTCAGCCGTTTTAACGACGCTGGCTTATACTTTGGCCATGGCACTGATAACCCTTGGGATGAAGCGGTTAGCCTGGTTTTACAGGTATTGCATTTGCCGCAGGATATTACCACCCAGGTAAGTGACCAGATTTTTCAGGCGCGCCTGACGCGTTCCGAGAAACAGCGTATTGCGGATTTGGTTGTCCGTCGGGTACAGGAGCGAGTGCCGGTTGCTTATTTGACCAATCAAGCCTGGTTCTGTGGTTATCCTTTCTATGTGGATGAGCGCGTTCTGGTGCCTCGTTCTCCGTTTGCTGAATTGATTCAAACATCATTTGATGCCTGGTTGACCTCATCTCCTGCACAAATTTTGGATTTATGTACCGGCAGTGGCTGTATTGCGATTGCGTTGGCACATCAGTTCCCTGAGGCTGTGGTAGATGCTGTCGATATTAGCTCTGAGGCATTAGAAGTAGCAGAATTGAATATTCAGGAACACCAGCTCAATGATAGAGTGTTTCCGATTCAATCCGACCTCTTCGCTGCCCTGAAAGGCCAGAAATACGATCTGATCGTCTCTAATCCGCCTTATGTTGATGCGGAAGACATGGCAGATTTGCCGGAAGAGTTTCACCATGAACCTGAACTGGGATTAGCCGCTGGTGATGATGGACTGGATTTGGTCCGCACTATTCTGGAACAGGCGCCTGACCATCTGAGTGATGATGGTTGGATCCTGGTGGAAGTAGGCAACAGTATGGTGCATATGGAGCAGGCATTTCCGGGATTAAACCTGCAGTGGGTTGAATTTGAACATGGTGGCATGGGCGTATTTGCCGTGAACCGTCAGACATTGCTGGACTACTGGTCGGCAATCTCTGCTGACTGAGATAAATGAGGAATTAATTACACATGGCTGGAAATACATTTGGCAAGCTGTTTACCCTGACAACGTTTGGTGAAAGTCACGGGATTGCCATTGGTGGCGTGGTGGACGGTTGTCCTCCGGGATTAGAAATCAGTGAAGCAGACCTGCAAATCGACCTTGATCGTCGTAAGCCTGGCACCTCTCGCTATACCACTGCTCGCCGCGAAGATGATGAAGTGAAGATTTTGTCAGGTGTATTTGAAGGTAAAACGACAGGGACCAGCATTGGCCTGTTGATTAAAAATACCGACCAGCGCAGTAATGATTACTCGAAAATTAAAGATACCTTCCGCCCAGGTCATGCTGACTACACATATCAGCAAAAGTATGGCCTGCGCGATTATCGTGGCGGCGGTCGTTCTTCTGCGCGTGAAACCGCGATTCGTGTTGCTGCAGGTGCGATAGCCAAGAAATACCTGAAAACCGTGCATGGCATTGAAGTGCAAGGCTATCTGTCACAACTTGGTCCAATCAAAATCGATCAGGTAGATCACAGCGTCACCAATACCAATGCGTTTTTCTGTCCAGACCCAAGTAAGCTTGAGGCGCTGGATGAATATATGCGCGATCTCAAAAAAGAAGGCGACTCGATTGGTGCGAAAGTGTCAGTGGTGGCCACCAATATGCCGGTAGGTTTGGGCGAGCCGGTATTTGATCGTCTGGATGCCGATTTGGCCCATGCCATGATGGGGATCAATGCAGTGAAAGGCGTTGAGGTAGGAGACGGTTTTGATGTGGTTGAGCAAAAAGGCTCACAGCATCGTGATGAACTGACGCCCCAGGGGTTTCGTAAAAACAGTGCCGGTGGCATTTTAGGTGGTATTTCATCAGGTCAGGATTTAGTGGTACATATGGCGCTTAAGCCTACCTCCAGCATTACCGTGCCGGGCGATACCATTGATATTCAGGGCCAGGCTGCAGAAGTGATTACCAAAGGCCGTCATGACCCATGTGTGGGTATTCGTGCTGTACCGATCGCTGAAGCAATGATGGCGCTGGTGATTATGGACCACCTGTTGCGTGACCGTGCTCAAAATGCCGATGTGCATTGTTCAACACCGGTAATTCCTGCCCAAGCCGACTAATTATCAGGTTACGCCTTGTTTAAGGCCTTTCATTCTGGCGCCGGTAATTTGATATTACTGGCGCTTACCTACTTTCTGTATTTTGGCAATTTAGGTGTGCTGGTTCCTTTTCTGGGCGTGTTCCTGGATGGACGAGGACTAAACTCGGCCGAAATTGGTGAACTCACTGCACTTATTACCTTAACCCGCCTTGCAGGCCCAAATCTGTGGGCATTTCTGGCGGATAAAAGCGGCCGTGGCTTATCTATTTTGCAACTTGGGGCGTTTCTCACGGTTGCGACCTTCTCACTGATTTTCTTTGTTAATGGCTTTTGGGGGCTAACCTTGAGCTTTGCCATGATGATGATGTTCTGGACGGCGATTCTGCCGCAAATGGAAGTGATCAGCATGCGGGCAGTCAATAGTCAGGCGAATCGTTATAGCCGCCTGCGTCTTTGGGGCAGTGTGGGCTATATCGTGTTGACGGTAGTGGGCGGTAAATTCATCGATCTTTATTCTTCTGAGGCGACTATCTATCTGTGCTTTGGTGTATTGCTAATGCTGTTTTTCATCTCAATGCTGTTGAATTCTAACGCGTCTTCTAAAGCCCAAAACAATGGCGAAGGACAGCGTCCGCAGCTATTCACCCGTACTTTTATCTGTTTTATGCTGGCCACGATTTTGTTACAGGTGAGCTTTGGCCCTTTCTACGGATTCTTTTCTTTGTACATGCGGGATTTAGGATACAGCGGCCAGCACACGGGGTTATTGATCGCCCTTGGTGTATTGGCTGAAATAGCTATCTTTCTGGTGGCTGGTAAGTTGATTGGGCGGATTGGAGTGAAGGCAGTATTGGTTGTGAGCATGCTACTGACGGCGTTGCGCTGGTGGTTGCTGGCTGAATTTGCCCAGGCCATCTTGTGGCTAATCATCAGTCAATTACTGCATGCGTTTAGCTTCGGCTTATGTCACGCGGCCTCCATTTACTTTATTCATCGCTACTTCTCCCATGGCTGGCAAAGCAGGGGACAAGCCTTGTATTCCAGTATTGGTTTCGGGATTGGTGGCGTTGCGGGTGGTTATCTGGCCGGGCGGCTATGGCATCAGGGCCAGGGGGCGACGGTCACTTTGCTCGCGGCGGCGATTACGGCACTGCTGGCTGCCTGCGTGATACAACTGGCAGATAAGACCAGCATGGACAATTTCGACAAAGGGCCGGTGTGATTACGGGGCCCGGCTGACGACTGCGGCCTCCTGAGACGTATTAATGGCTCTGATCGGGTAGGGGATCACTATACCTTCCTGTGCGAATCGTTTATGCAGGGCTTTGATGTAGGCCGATTTTATAAAGAAGCGGTTAAAGTATTCTTTGGCTCGTAGCATCACGGTAAAGTTGATGCTGGAACTATCAAAGGTGTGAAAGACCACAAACGTATCATAGTCGTCTACGCCCCATTTGTGGCTGACTAAAATCTCTCGGGCTACGTCCAGCGCTACCCGCTCAACATGCTCTAAGTCAGAGTTATAATGCACGCCCACTTCCACAGGTACGGACAATTCCTTTTCCGGGTAGTAGTAATTAATGATTTTGGATTGGGCCAGTACGCTGTTGGGCATAATCACTAAATTATTTGGCAGCATCTTAATCCAGGTAGAGCGCCAGCCAATCTTTTCGACAAACCCCTGTTCACCCGAGTCGAGTTCGATGAAATCACCGATACGGATGGGCTTATCCATCACCAGTTGCAAACCAGAGAAAAAGTTTTCTAAGGTGGGTTGCAGAGCCAGCGCAACCGCCAGCGAAGTGATCCCTAATGAGGCAATAATGGGCGTGATAGAGATACCTAACGTACCCAGAATCACCAGAATACCAATGCCGTAAACCAGGCCATGCAACAGGCCTCTGGCAATGCCGTTACTATTTTTGAGTAGGCCCGAGCTATCACGATAGCGATTGAGTAAACCACTGCCGAGTCGATCAATAAACACTAAGCATGCAACGATGAGGAGCAGTTGAATGCTGATTTTGGTGGCAGAATCCGTAGAGTCGTTGAGCCAGCCGGCCTGACGAAACAAATACTCAGCCATCAGAATGCAGGCCATCACTATTATCAGGTTTAAGGGCAAGTTTAAGGATTTGATGATGATGGTATGCAATTTCCCTGGTCCAGCTTGTGCCAGCGCCAGTCCGCGCCCTAAACAGAGGCGTTTTACTAAAAAAAGCCCCAGTAAAGTGAATAAGGGCAGGCAAACAGGGAGTAGCCACGTTAGGGATTGAAATTCAATGTGACTCATGCCTTTGTTTAACTCCTTGTTTTATATTGTATTTGGTATTCCTTGAGGTAACGAATTGATATTTTTTGTTTGCTGATTCAGCAAGGTGTGTAAGTTTAGAAAGCATATTTTGTTCCAGTAAAAAGATACTTACGCAGTTGACAGCGAAGACAATCCTGCCAATATCTGATTAAGATTTCGTCATTCTGTTTGTTGTCATGTTTGTACGCATTATTTGTCTGTTGCTGTGTATAGGGACGTTTCAAGAAGCATTCGCTGGTCAGCGGATGGTGTTAGCGATTGAAAATAGCTGGCCACCATTTGCTGATGCAGATGGTCAGGGGATCTCTCGACAGCTGATTGAAAAAGCAATGGAAGACAGCGAATTTGATGTGAGTTTTATTGTTGTGCCCTACAGTCGCGCTTTGCAAATGGCGGAATATGGGCAGGTGGATGGTTGTTTAAATGTCACCCGCCAACAGGATACTGAAGAGAAATTTCTGTTTGGGCAGCAGCCACTGCTGCAAGCGACAGCCTCGTTTTATTACCCTCAAGGCAGTGCCCAGGAGTATGAATCTATTACTGATGTGCCCAGCGGCACCAGCATAGGCCTCATTACCGGGTATGAGTATGGTAATGAGTTCGAAGCGCAACGACATCGATTCCGCGAAGTGCGTGTAGCCAACCAGCGTCAATTGATAGGTCTGCTTGATGCTGGTCGAATTGATATGGCGATCATGTTTGATCAGGTCGCGGCTTATACATTGAGTTCAATGGCTTTATCCCTTAACCATATACGCCGTGGAGCATTGAATCAGACCAGTGATATTTATGTCGCCTTTAGCCGTGGTAGAGATGAAGAGCAGATTGAGGCGATGATGGCGGCGCTGGATAAAGGGTTAAATAAATTACGTCATCAACCTAAAATTCAGGAAGAGCACCTTTAATCCAGTAACAACTGGTTATTGACCTGATCCAGTTGAAATTGCCAGTGTTTCAGTACATTCATGCCAAGTAGCCCATCTGCGCCATCCAGGGCTAAATCGGGCAGTACCAGCACGTTTACTTTTTCCAATTGATACTCCCCAAGTGTTAATCGATTAATCTGAATCACCTCTGCGCGCGTGTTCCCATTTCCGGTCGATACCTGTGTAATACCAAGCTTTTTCGCCCGCAATCCCTGTTGCTGTAGTTGCAAAAATGTATGCCTGCTAATACTGGTAACGCTGGCGCCGGTATCAATCAGCAGACTGAGAGGGTGATTATCCAAATTTACATCAAGCAAAAAATGACTACCACTGCGCGTCAACGGGATGCCGACAGGTGGTGTCTGGCGATTAGGTGTAATGGGTTCAAGTGGCGTGGGCTGATATTTCTTGCGCAGGCGCAGAGCATCGGGATCCTGCGGCAGGATATTCGCCAGTGTGTCTTCAAATAGGCTCATATAATCCTGCTCAGCATAGGCTTCCGCCAGCCACAAAATATAAGGTTTATATAGTGGATCAAGTTGCAGCAGCGGTTCCAGCAGTTCAGCAATGGCTACCCAATCTGCCTTTTGACGCAGTGCACTGACAGTTTCTAGCACCTGCTGATAAATATACTTGCGCAGCCGATCGATATCCTGACCGGGTAAGGGCCGGTCGAGGAGCTGATAGTCGTAACTCAGGGCGTCAATCAAGGGGCGGGTTTGGTGATACAGCGCGCTTTCTACCAGAAGGTAGTCGCCATCATTAGGGAATTCCTGCAAGTAGGCCGACAGAATATCTTCCACCATAACCATATGCCCGCGTTCTAGCTGTGCTTTTAACCATTCTGCTGTCGGCCACTGTAACGCTGCTATTTGTGCTTGATTGGCTTTTGATACAGTCTGTGGGCTTGTATTCTTGCTATCTTGCTGCGGCGTCATCAAGGGGGGCGGCAGTTGATTCAGGGGCAATTCCGATACGGGCAGCACGGGTACATCTTTACGTTGCAGCAACAGGTAGATGTTGGCGCTAAGGGACAGCAGCAGTGCTGTAAAGAGGAAGCTTTGTTTCACGTCCCGGTTGCTCCTGTTATTCGTCGTAGCCTTTTAAAATCGCTACTTTGCCGTACGTGCTGGCAAAGATGTCAGGCATACGTTTGGGTTTGCCGGTGGAAAGCGCAATACAAATATAGTCTGTGCGGGCTTTTAGCAGCGTAGCGCCGTCAGAAGGTCGCGTGATCTGAAACTGGCGCTGCAGCCTGAGTTTGGCGTCACACATGGTAACCCAGGTGGCGCACAGCAGTTTGTCATCAAGTAATCCCGGAGCCAGATAATCAATTTCGTGACGATAAATGGCCATGCCTCGATCTAATGCGCGATAGTCGTCAATGGTCAGACCCAGAGCATGGGTATGATGCCATGAAACTTGCTCCAGTTTACTCACATAGACCACATTGTTGACGTGATTATAGTGGTCGATTTCATCAGCCTGAACCTGCCAGGTCATTAAATGGGGATTGGGATATTGCCAGGGAAGTGAGAGCAAACTTAAAGTCCTTCTGGTAATGGATTGGTGCAGTCTTCGCTAAACAGATCGCGCATGATTTGGCGCTCACGGCCAACCACTGGCTGGATAAAAGCGTCGACGTCACCCAGTTCCTTGAAGGCGGTAAAACCTTCCTGCAAAAATTCGTGTAATGTCAGTAACCCCGCTAACTGAGCTGGCTTTCGCGCCAGCTTAATTAAGGTGGAGACACCGCGTATCTTGACCACATCAGCCAGTTCATGGCCAAGTAATTCAATATAATCAATTTGTTGTGCCCGTAAACCGGGATTATCACAGCGTTTGTATGCACTGGCATAACTGTCTCGGTTCAACGGCATATCGGCCAATTGCTGGGTCAGGGCCATGTCCAGTTCAAATGACAGGGCATTCAAGTGCAACGCTGATTCTAATGATTCGACGGCTTTTTTGGGTAAAAGTTTCGCCATTTTGGGAATGACCCGAGCCATATCCTGATCACGCTGGCTGTAATCGTTTGGCCCATACAATTCATTGATGAAAAAGGTAATGGCAGGCTGAAATTTAGGTTTTTGCCATAAATCGTAATGGCTGGCCAACAGGCGGTCACACTGCCACGATTGTACGGCTCTGATTTTGGGCAACAGGTCTGTTTCTTTGGCCTCTTGCTGAAGGGTTGCCACCTGATGCAAATGGCGAACTAATTGATCAATATCCAGACTCATGGTTTCTTCAACTGAATTTTCCCGAACACACTGGCATCGATCCAGCCGCGGTTTTTATCCCCGTTAACTGGCGTAATCGCCTGAGAGCCGACAAAGTGTTCACGCTCTGCACTGCCATCGTTATCACAATATGCCAGCATAAAACCGATGATTTTACCCGGCGTCAGGCTAACCGGCTGATTGTCTGCGCCGTCCTGATAATCATCCCCATACAGTGTAATGGCAACTTCCCAAATCAGGTAATATTCACCATCATTCTGACGCTGCCAGCGACTTTGAATATGGCTGTTATAGGCGTGCGGCTTTTGGTCCGGGCCAATATCAATGGCCTGATTATCTAATGCCACATGATAGGCAAAGGCATTGTAGTTGTATTGGTGATCGCCGCCGGAGGCATCTTCATCAATGAATATTTCCAGCGCGTCATCGTCCCAATACTGCGTTAACGGATTGGCATGGCTGTCAAATAGCACATCGTCCTGAATTTTGGCCTGCAGATACAGGGCCTTTTCATTCCAGAGCAAGCGATATTCACCGCTAAAATCCGTTGCATCGGGCATGCTACCAACCATGAGTTGGTCCATGGGGCGCCACGCGGCAGCCTGCCATTGTGGATCATTATCTAATCCATCAATACTCGGTGCTCGCTCTGTGTAAGGCACCACAAGCGGGGTTGCCAGCGCGAAGTGAGAAACTAACATCAAGCTTAAGATGTTGATTGCACGAAACATAAACAGCCTTGTAAAAATGATTTTGCGTAAACAATTAGGCCAAGCATACCCCATATTGAAGACGGGAGTTAGCCAAACCGGACGAGTGCTTAGCTTGAGTTTTCGCCCTCTGAACAGGTAAAATGCCCGGCTTGTTATTATAGGTACCCAGTGCGAACCTCATGGCCTTTACCGGAGTTGTCCATGCAAGCCTCTGCTGAAATTCATTGTTACCAGGATCTGATCCGGTTATTTAATCAAACCTTTTTGCTCGCCGAGAATACGCAGCTGGTCAAAGGTGACGATGAGCCTGTCTACTTGCCTGCAAACGCACAGTACCCTCATCACCGCATCATTTTTGCCCACGGTTTTTATGCCAGCGGCCTACACGAAATTGCCCACTGGTGTCTCGCGGGTCAGGCCCGACGATTACTTGAAGACTATGGATACTGGTATTGCCCGGATGGACGCGATGCCGAGCAGCAAAAGGCCTTTGAGCAGGTTGAGATTAAACCCCAGGCGATTGAATGGGGGTTATGTCTGGCCGCAGGCAAACGCTTTCGGGTGAGTACTGATAATCTGAATGGCGCAGAGCCGGATCGTGAAGGCTTTACCGCCAATGTGCGTCGTCAGCTTGAAGATTATCTTGATGTTGGCTTTCCGCCAAGGGCACAGCGTTTTATTCATATTTTACAAGAGCATTATGGTACCTGTCCCTTAAGTGACAGTCTGGTACGTGATTATGGACCGGCTGGTCAGGGAGAGCGTGATGCGGCGTAAGTTTCGATTAGGTTTAATCATTAACCCCTATGCGGGAATAGGCGGTGCGCTGGCGCTGAAAGGCAGTGATGGTGCAGAAGTGCGTGAAAAAGCCCTGGCCATGGGCGCACAGCAACAGGCTATGAGCCGGGCCCGCTTAGCCTTAACGGAATGTCTGGACCTAGCCGCTGAATTTGAGCTCCTGGTGGCGGCTGGCGATATGGGCGAGCATCTGGCTACTGAGCTAAATATTCCCTGTTCAGTCGTGTATCAGCCCTCTCAGACACAAACCGAAGCCGAAGATACTATCGCTGCGGCTAAGCAGATGGCCGGTGCAGATATCGACTTACTGCTGTTTGCCGGTGGCGATGGTACTGCCAGGAACATTTATGCCGCGGTCGGCGAACATTTGCCGGTGTTGGGTATTCCTGCCGGCTGTAAAATTCATTCTGGCGTCTATGCCATTACTCCTCAGGCAGCTGGTCGAGTAGCAGCAATGATGATTAAAGGTGAGCTTGTCAGTGTTCAGCAAGCGGATGTGATGGATATTGATGAAGCTCGTTTTCGTGAAGGCAAAGTCATTGCCAAAGCCTTCGGCGAAATGCGTGTACCTGAGCAATTACGGTATGTGCAGGCAACCAAAATGGGCGGTAAAGAATCCGATGAACTGGTATTGGCGGACATTGCAGCTCAGATCATTGATGACATGCAGGAACATCCTGATTGTCAGTATGTGATGGGGTCTGGTTCAACGGTTGCTGCGATTATGCAGGAACTCGGTCTCGAAAATACGTTACTGGGCGTGGATGTGGTTCGCGAACAGCGCCTTTATGCCAGTGATGTTACCTCGCCTCAGCTTATCGATATGGTTACAAATCAGTCCACGCGTCTGGTCATTACCTTAATTGGCGGACAGGGACATATCTTTGGCCGCGGCAACCAACAGTTAAGTCCTGCGGTAATCCGTGCGGTGGGCCTGGACAACATTTTGATTGTGGCCACAAAAACTAAATTACAGCAATTGCAGGGACGTCCGTTGATTGCAGATACTGGGGATATCGCCCTCGATCAGCAATTGGCTGGCCCTGTCAGCGTTATTACCGGCTATCGGGATGAAGTACTCTATCCGGTAGCAAATTTACATGAGGAACTCGCATGAGTAATGCCCAAGTGCACTTTTATCAGTTTGTCGATCAGGTGCAAGATGCCTTTGATGGCATTGTCGATGCTGGCAGCGACCAGCAGTTGTTCGTTAGCGGCTATTTAAGCGGGCATTTTTCTCTGGCTGTGGCCGAGTGTGAAAAGGCTCAGACCTTGGTGGCGGACGCGCTGCAACAGCATATGCAGGCGAGTTTGGATGCAGCCTTTGACAAGGGAGAACTGGTTAGCACAGATGCGCAGGAAGTGCAGGCATTATGGGATACATTATTTGCGGATTATCCCAACGCTGCTTGATGACGTTTTCGATATACAGGCGCCTAAACGGCGCCTTTTTTGTGTCTCTCGGCGTCAGTCAAATCTTAGGGAAATATGGGATTTTATTTAAGTTTCTATTCTTCAGACCGATACAGGGATAACGAAACCTGTTTTTAGTCAACCGAACCTGTGCCTGAATGCCTGGACTGGCCCAGTGTTTGCTAAGGTTGTTGAACAGGTTAACCAATTAGGCAGGCTGTCGAGTCGAAGGCAGTAATTGAAAGGAAAATAAAGGCATGTTGAGGAAGGTAGTCACAGCAAGCATTCTGGCATGTGCCACAGGCATGATGTCTGGATGTGCCTTTCAGATCTTTAGAACATCCGAACCCGTTGCCGACACCAAACCCGTGCCAGCCTGGGGAAATGCGGAATATCACACCTGGGCATTGGCCGAAGAGCTATTTGCACAGTTAGATGGTTACCAGCAATATCGCTATGCTGTGACCGGATTCGTGCCCGTCACCAGCTTGGAATTTAATCCTAACGATCAACAACCCTTGATGCTGCTGGGTCATCAGTTGCAGGAAGGCTTGATGACAGAGGCCAGTAAACGTGGCCTGATCACCCGGGACTTTAAAGTGACCAACCATGTGCGCATCAGTGCTGAGGCAGATCGCAGCATGAGCCGAGATACCAGTCAGTTAACCAAAGCCACAGGCGTAGACTTTTTTATTACTGGCACCATCACTGAACAACAGGGTGGTGCGATAGTTAATGCGCGTATTGTAAATGTGAACAGTAAAGATGTGGTTGCTGCAGCGACCAAGTTTTTTCCAGCTGAATTATTCTGGCAAGCTGAACAGGTCAGTCAGCGAAATGGTAAAATTTATCGCATCGAAACCGAAGACAGGGGAATGCAGTGAAACGTAATTGTTCAATCGTGTGTTTAGTAGCGTTACTCACGGCATGCGCCAACGGCCAAACGCCGTTTTGGGTAAAAGAAGTGCCTAAGCAAAAGCAGCCAGTGGTTCCCCAGCCTGAAAATGTCGTCAATATTTATTCGCCGCAGATGATGGCGACAGAACCCGATCAAACATCGGAGCCTAAATCTGAAACAGAACAGACTGCCACACCGCTGCACTACTATTACAAAACCAATCAACCCGGAATCGATGCGTTTGGTGCGATGTCAGGCCAGCCAGGCTATGCCACCGGAGGTGGGTTGTATCATGGCCAGGTGCTGACTAAACATATTGGCGATTATGTTCAGAATATGACGCAGGATCTGATCTCAAACATGGAATACCTGAGTGATAAAACCCCGGTAGGGGTGACACATATGGCGTTGCTGGACAGTAATTTGCAGAAAACCAATTTGTTGGGATATCAATTGGCCGAATCTTTTATGCATGAACTGCATAAATTCCGGATTCCGGTGATTGATTTTAAAGCTACTGACTACATTCGTATCGGCGAAGCCGGGGATTTTCTGTTAACCCGTGACTATCTGGAACTGAGTAATGAAATCCCTGTGCAGTACATACTGACGGGGACGCTGACTAAGCACCAGGGGGGATACCTAGTAAACGCCCGTATTCTGGGACTGGAATCGAAAGCCGTGGTCGCCAGTGCCCAAAGCCTGATCCCATTTTATGTGGTTGATGCGCTGCTACCCAGTGATAGCGACACCATAGATGGTGTGCCATTGGTGCAGGAGTAAGCATGTTAACGCCTATTCGTGCAGGAATGCTGGCAATCATGGCGTTGCTGGTTTCTGGCTGCGCATATAATCTCAGCAGCTTTTGGGAAGATGCACCGGAACAGCCGCCCGAAGAAATGCCCAAGCAAACCGCGGATAACGGTTTGCGCTATCGCCCTGAGCTGCGTGATAAACTGCCCCCGGAGGTTGATACCACCAGTGCTGCGGAGGTCTATTTAACCCCGCGTAATGTTTATCAACCCAGTTATACCCACAAAGCCCTGAACGATTATGCAGAACAGCTGACCATGAAGTTGATGGATAACGCCAGATCCATTGACGGAGATAGTCTGGTGGGCGTCGCGTCTTTCGTGCGCTTGGATGAAAGCCTGAGGCAAACCTCCATTTTGGGCAATCAGCTATCGGAATATATGATGACCGAACTTCAGCACTATGGTGTGTCGGTGGTGGACTTTAAAATGGCAAATGCGGTTCTGGTAACGCGATATGGTGATTATGTATTTAGCCGCGATGCCGTTGCACTGGCCAAGTCTCTGAAGATGGATTACGTTCTTGCCGGTACAATAGTGCAGGATGAACGGGGTGTGCGGGTGAATGCCCGGGTGGTCGATATGAAATCCAAAGTTGTGGTTACGGCTGCATCACTTGAAATTCCGCAATTTATGCTGACAGCGCTTGTGCCTGTTACGCGTCCGATAGAATAATTCCCAGATCTCATGTAACAGGCTGACAGTGCGTCAGCCTGAAAATAGTAGTAAATTCCTTTGGGTATATTAATTACCTTTATGAGTGTTGGGCACATACGTTTATGTGTACCCAACGTGTTATTCTTTTACCGCTAAATCAATTGGTTGCCGTTGACAGGATGTCTTATCAGGCATAGACAAGGTTGTTTCTCATCCTGCCTTATCTCGCACAGCACATTCTGCTTCGTTAACTGGATATTGCCTTGTCTGCTAAGCAGACATTGATCATTACAATCTTGTTATAGGAATGCACTCTTTATGAAATCCATTTTCTTTTTTGACAGCATGCTCACGCCAAAACTGATCACTTTTGTTTACTGGCTATTGCTTCTAGTGGCGTTGATTAGTGGCTTTTCGTTTATGTTCAGTGGTTACGATGGCTTCAGCTTCGGTAAATTTTTGATGGGGATACTGATTTTTGTGGGGGGAAGTGTTGGTGCCCGTATTTGGTGTGAATTGTTGATTGTACTGTTTAAGATTAACGATAACCTGAAACGCCTGGCGGATGCTAAAGGTGAATAACGCTGGCGAACAATGAGAAAGAGAAGCGTGAAGGAGCTATTCATTCTCTCTGTCTGATGAAGCGTATAAAAAAGGCTGACATTGAGTCAGCCTTTTTTAAATGCACCTTAATCTTCTTCGCGGCGAATCAATTTACGAATCAGAAAGCGGTTAGGGCTGGTGGCATCCAACAGTGGCTGTGCCAGCGGTAAAGGATGTCCAAGTATCTGTGATACCAGCAGTTCGGCTAATAGCGGAGCAGTAGTGAGACCACGGGAGCCCAATCCGCCCAACACGTATAAATCCGGAATTTCGGCCGCCAGTGGATAATAGTCATCGGGTCTGGCCTTATATAATTCTGCAAACAATTGACGTTGGGTGTGCCAGGCAGGTACTCCGCCACTCAGCGGTAAATGATCCGGTGTGCTGCAACGTGTTGACGCACGACCAACAAAATCGTGCTCAAGCGCGGATGGCCATTCACAATCTGCAAGAGATTTGCGTTGAGTAGCCAGGTTCTGTTCGCCTTCGGTATGGCGATAGTCGCAGCTTTCGTCTTGCTTAACATAGGTTGAGCCTAGCGCCTGACGTCCCTGTTCTGCCGGGGTTAAATAGCCCTTGTGGCATAACACTGTGGTTAACCCCGCCAGCGCCTGTTGAGCGGGAATCGCTTCAACCTGACCGCGGACTAATCGAAACAGCTGAGGGTCCAAAAAGTCATTCTTAGGGAGCTGAGCACCACAAGCCAGTATGACCTGACTTGCATCGCTTTGGCTGCCGTCTGCGAAGTGAAGTGTCCAGCCATCTGAACGTCGTGTCAGTTGGACGAGCATCTTATTCAAATGAACCCTGGTATTTGTCTTTTGAATACTTGCTGTCAGCAGGGCATGGGTCAGTGTCTTCGGACTTATCCAGCCACCTTGTGGGATAAATAATCCAGAGTAAGGTAGGGATACATTTGCCATTTGCTCGCTTTGTTGCGGGTCAACAGCATGGATCAGCTCTGCCGGCCAATTACGTTTATCGGTAAGATTTTGCTGCCGCAACCTGACGTTATCGTTGAATCCTACCTGTAGCACACCACACCATTGATGCTCAAAGGAATAACCCAAAGCGAGTAAATCGAGATAGCGGCGGCGAGCAAATAAAAAGCTTAATGCCTGTATCTGGCTACCTGGGCTGGCATCCGCATTTAATTGCGGATAGAAGCCACCTTGGGCATTACCTGACGCGCCTGTGGCCAGTGCGTTATCAGCACAATATATCTGCGTATTAAGGCCGCGCTGGGCGAATGACCATGCCAGGTTTGCTGCGGCCAGGCCGCCGCCAATAATGGCGATATCCGTGGGCAACTGACTGACAGCACGATATCGATAGCTTAGGTTACTCGCAGGCGATTTTTCGACTAATTTACCTCCGAGCATATCGCGCTTATGACCAAAGCCTTTGCGCTTTTCAACCTCAAATCCGGCCGCTTTTAAACCGCGTTTTACAAAGCCCGCGGCGGTAAAGGTCGCAAAGGTGCAATCTTTTCGGGCCAGTCTGGCCATTTGCTCAAATAGGGCATCTGTCCACATTTCCGGGTTCTTGCTGGGGGCAAATCCGTCTAAATACCAGGCATCGACGCGGCCATTTCGCCCGGCGTATAGGGCAGGAAATACCTCGGCAACGTCACCGAAGTGCAAATCCAGGGTAACGGATCCGATTGCATTGTCTGTCAGGCGGGCCAAATCAAACTGCAGGCGATGGCATCCTGACACTGGCATCGGATAATTGACGACCAACACACGACTCAGGTCTGCCAGTTGTGGCCAATGGGTAAGGGCGGCTTCCAGGTCAGTTTGTTTTAACGGAAATTTCTCGACGCTGATGAAATACAGGTTACGCAGAGCGGCATCTGGGGTGGATTGGCGAAAGTGCATAAAATTTTGCAGGCTTTGCAAAAAGTTTAGCCCGGTACCAAAACCGGTTTCGGCGATCACAAATTCATTTTTCTGCCATTGTAACCAGCGCGCAGATAGGTCATTGTTATCAAAGAACACATATTGGCTCTCTTCCAGACCATTGGCGTTGGAAAAATAGACATCGTCAAAGTCGCTGGCAATGGGAGTGCCAAGCTCGTTAAAGTGGATTTTTGCAGTTTCAATACTCAAGGCGAACGGCCCTATGGGGAAAAACCGCGATAGTGTACGGCAGCCTACAAGAATTCTCAAAAGAGCAGACCAGTTTGGTTCTGAAATTCATTACCATAGTGATCAACGACAAAGATAAAAGGGTTCGAAATGAGACGAGCAGTGATTACTGGTCTGGGGATTGTCTCCAGTATTGGTAACAATAAACAAGAAGTGTTGGAATCGTTGAAGGCCGGTCGTTCCGGCATTACTCGCTCTGAGCAGTTTGCCGAAATGGGCATGCGCAGCCAGGTGTGGGGCAATATTGATATTGATTTAAAAGAGCTGATTGACCGTAAAACGATTCGTTTTATGGGGGATGCAGCTGGCTTTGCCTACGTCGCCATGCAGCAGGCCATTGATGACTCTGGTCTGACACCTGAAATGGTGTCTAACATCCGCACTGGGATTATCGCCGGTTCAGGCGGTGCATCATCACAAAACCAGGTAGAAGCCGCGGATATTCTGCGTGAGAAGGGCGTTAAGCGCATTGGACCCTACATGGTGCCGCGCATTATGGGCAGCACAGTTTCAGCTTGTTTAGCTACGCCATTCCAGATCAAAGGTGTGAACTACTCCATCAGTTCTGCCTGTGCGACCAGTGCGCACTGTATTGGTAATGCCTTAGAAATGATCCAAATGGGCAAACAGGACATCGTTTTTGCCGGTGGTGGTGAAGAAGTGCACTGGAGCCTGAGCGCAGAATTCGATGCCATGGGCGCATTGTCAACCAAATACAATGACACCCCAGAAATTGCCTCACGAACCTATGATGCCGATCGTGATGGTTTCGTATGCTCTGGCGGTGGCGGCATGGTGGTGGTCGAAGAGCTGGAACATGCTTTAGCACGTGGCGCCAAAATTTATGCAGAGATTGTTGGCTACGGCGCAACGTCTGACGGTTACGACATGGTTGCCCCATCTGGTGAAGGTGCGGTGCGTTGTATGCAAATGGCCATGCAGGGCGTAGAAGGACCAATTGATTATCTGAATACCCATGGTACTTCCACGCCAGTTGGTGACGTGAAGGAGCTGGGGGCGATTCAAGAAGTGTTTGGTGGAAACTCGCCTGCGATCAGTGCGACCAAGGCAATGACGGGTCATGCGCTGGGAGCAGCCGGCGTCAATGAAGCTATCTATACGCTGCTGATGATGGAGCACAATTTTATTGCGCCATCAATCAACATTGAAACCCTTGACGAGCAGGCGAAAGGCCTGGATATCGTCACAGAAACTCGCGAAGCAGTGCTGAATACTGTGATGTCTAACAGTTTCGGTTTCGGCGGCACTAACGCAACATTGGTGATGAAGCGTTTTCAGAAGTAAGTACTGAAGCTGAATATGGATTCTAAAAAGCCATCGCATTGCGGTGGCTTTTTTATTGGTGATTCGCTAACAGACTATTTTGCTTGCAAAATTCTTACTGGCTTACCTAATATGGTGGGGTGTTGGCGATTTAATCAACAAATGGAATGATAATAATAATGCGTGGATGGTGTCTGCTACTGGGAATGATGTTAACGGCATCGGCGTTGGCAGAACCTGTGGTGGTAGTAATGAACCGTTGGGGGAGTCAGCAGGTGATTTCCAGGGTGGTGGCTGACATTGTGAATGCCAGCGGCCACCCGGCAGAGTTACTGGAATTATCGACGCGAGAACAACAAGGCGCTCTGTTACGCGGCGCGGCCCATATCCAAATTGAATTCTGGCAAACAGATCCTACCGTCAATGCCGATGCTTTTTTAAAGAACCCACAGATTAAAGTTGTCGGTCAGCACCAAGCTTATGGACGGGAGGAGTGGTGGTATCCCGACTACGTTAAAGCCAGATGCCCTGGATTACCTGACTGGCAGGCACTCAATCAATGTAAGGCAATGTTTGCAGATGCGAACGGGTCTCATGGATTATTCTGGACGGCCTTTAATCAATTGCATGATCAGGAAGTGATTAATGCGTTGAAATTAGATTTTCACGTCCAAAAAGTAGAAAACGGTCCGGCTTTAACGGAATTGCTTGCTGCTGCTGCCGAAGCACAGCGTCCAATCGTTGCTTATAACTGGTCTCCAAACTGGACGCAAATTGATATACCGGGTGAGTTTGTAGCGTTTCCTGCCTATACCCCTGAATGTCATCAGGACCCGGCATGGGGGCCAAATAAAACCCACTTGTATGACTGTGGCAATCCGGTCAGAACCCCTATTCTAAAAGTGGTGTCGGTGAAGTTGGCGGATATTTCGGTATGTGCGTCTGAATTAGTGGATGCGATTTCACTCACCGAGCCGATGATGGCCAGAGCTTCATGGCTAATAGAGCGACAGCATTATTCCATTTCTGAGGCTGCTAAGGTTTGGCGACAAATCTTTGCGACCGAAGTGCAAGCCTGGATCCCCGCCAGTTGTCAGTAGTCTGTTTCCTGGTCATGTCAGCGAAAGCACGAGACGACTGATGCCCCCTCTGGCCTTTTGTGCGATACTGCCGCCACCAATTATTGCCTATATTTTGCTGTTATGAAGATTTTGGTTGAGGACAGTTTGCCGTACGGGCGTGAGTTTTTTTCTTCCCTAGGGCGATGTGAGCTTTTTTCTCACAAAACCATTACGCCTGAACTGGCGGCAGACGCCGATATTTTGTTAGTCCGCTCTACCACCAAAGTGAATCAGGCATTACTCGCCAGGAACACTAAGATCCAGTATGTGGCCACGGCAACAGCAGGAATCGATCACTTAGATCAAGGCTATCTGGATGAGCGGGGCATTGCCTGGAATTCTGCGGCGGGATGCAATGCGCTGGCCGTTGCCGAATATGTGGTCAGTGCTATTTATCGGGTTGCACAAAGCCACAACTGGCATCTGCAGGATAAATCAGTCGGGATTGTCGGTGCAGGTCATGTTGGCAGTGCGTTGGCGCCTAAGCTCGAAGCCATGGGATTAACTGTATTTCTATGTGACCCGCCTTTGGCCGATGCAGGCGATCCACGCCACTTTGTGGACATGGAAGCGATTATGGCGTGTGACATCATTAGCCTGCATGTACCGCTGGTGACGTCCGCACCTTATCCTACGGAGCATCTGTTTGATGCAAAAAGACTGGCTCAGCTCTCTGAGCAGCAGCTATTAATTAACGCCTGTCGTGGTGAAGTCATTGATAACCAGGCGCTGCTTAACCAATTTGAGCAAGGTTGGAAAGGTAAGGTGGTATTAGATGTATGGGAAAATGAACCTGGGATTGAACTTGCTCTGTTGCCCTATGTGATATTTGGCACGGCGCATATCGCAGGCCATACCATTGAAGGTAAAGCCAGAGGTACAGAAATGCTGTATCAGCAGGTTTGTCAGCGCTTGGGCAAGAACGCCGAATTAAGCATGTATGATTTTCTGCCACCGGTTGAGGTCGACGTATCTGAGCTGATCGCATCCTGGGCTGGCGTGCCGACGCAGGCGCAAATGGCCGAATTGGTATTTGCCATTTATGACATTGCGGCCGACAGTGAACACTTCATGCGCGAAAATACAGATGCTGATGCCTTCAGATATATCCGAAAGCACTATAATATTCGCAGAGAATTTTCATCTATTTTTTTAAATGCTGGAAATTCCCCGCAACTACAGGCACTCTACGGCCTCGGCTTTGCTCGAGGCTAATCGTAGCGGGCCTGAAAACTAATAATGAATTATTCGCAACAGATTCCATTTGAAGGAGTAGGTAATTAATGTCACGCGCCTTTGACGTCGCCGTATTAGGGGCCACCGGTCTGGTTGGTCAACATATGATTGAAATCCTGGAACAACGTGGTTTTCCAGTGAATAAACTTTATCCTCTGGCAAGTAGTCGTTCAGCAGGTGGTACGGTTAAATTCAAAGGTGAAGAGATTACCGTATTAGATGCAGATACCTTCGATTGGAGCCAGGTGCAACTGGGCTTTTTCTCTGCTGGTGGCAGTGTATCTGCTAAATTTGCTCCTCTGGCTGCGGAAGCTGGCTGTGTCGTGATCGACAACACTTCTCAGTACCGTTATGAGCCTGATATTCCTCTGGTTGTGCCAGAAGTGAACCCTGAAGCATTGGCTGATTTCCGTAACCGTAACATCATTGCGAATCCTAACTGCTCGACAATCCAAATGCTGGTGGCCCTAAAGCCGATTCAGGACGCAGTGGGTATTTCCCGTATTAACGTATCGACTTATCAGTCAGTATCTGGCGCGGGCAAATCTGCAATGGATGAACTGGCCAAACAGACTGCGGATTTGTTGAATGCCCGTGAAGTAAAACCAGAAGCCTTCAGCCGCCAAATCGCGTTTAACGTGATCCCACAAATTGATGTGTTCCTGGACAATGACTACACCAAAGAAGAAATGAAAATGTCGTGGGAAACCCAGAAAATCATGGGTGACGACTCTATTCTGGTAAATGCCACAGCTGTGCGTGTACCCGTGTTCTTTGGCCATGGTGAAGCAATCCACCTGGAAACGCGCCAGCCAATCGACGTTGAAGAAGTGAAAGCCTTGCTTGCTAACGCCCCTGGCGTAACGCTAATGGAAGCACGCGAAGATTTCCCAACGCAAGTGGGCAATGCCAGTGGCACGGATGATGTTTACGTTGGTCGTGTGCGTAAAGATATTACTCATCCAAATGGTCTGAACCTGTGGGTTGTATCGGATAACGTCCGTAAGGGTGCTGCCACTAACAGTATCCAAATCGCTGAAGTACTGATCCGCGATTACATGTAAGTCTTCCCGGGATGGCGCAAAGCGCTATCCCGCATTCCTCCTGTATTTCATACCTTTGCCCAGCACCGATATCTGGAACATCCCAACCTTCTGGTTTATAGTTAGCTTAACTACATGGTTTTCAATTAGTTTTACCAAAACCATCGCCGTAATCAGGTGCGTACCCAAACGATTAAAAAAGATGAAAAAGGTCGCTGACTTTTCTAAGGAAATGGCTTTCGCAGCCGATGATTAGCTAAGGACGCTGGCGATTATAACTCTCTATAATAACGCCATTTTTCAGACTCAGGTCAGTGGTTGTCAGCCCAAGTGTGCGGGGCGATGAAGGAATAATATGAGATTGCGACACGCAGTATTTTTACTGATAGCGACAATGAGTTCGGCAGCCATGGTGACTGCCCCCCAACTTTATGCACAAACTGCGTTAAAAGGTCCCAAAACCTCATCAGATCAGTATTCCGGTGCCACCTATGGCCCTATTACTTCGCAAGATACCCTTTGGAATATTGCCAGTCGCTACCGGCAGGGGCGAGAGTTTTCTGTTTATCAGGTGATGCAGGCGATTTACGAGCTGAACCCTGACGCTTTTGAAGATAACAACATCAACCTGTTAAAAAATGATGCGATTTTAAAGTTACCTTCTCGTCGCTATGTTCAGCGAGTAAGTGAAGAAAAGGCCCGTCAGAAAGCCATTGCAGATGGCGAAAGCTGGCAACAAAGTCAGCCTGTCAAAGCGGCGACAGGTGAAACAGCTGCTGCAGTCGCGCCGAAACCTAAACCCATTGATGGCGTCAGTAAAGAAGATCTGCACGCGACAAAATCTGCGCTGGAAGAAAAGCTTGCTGCGCTAGATGAAGAACAAAGCCGTCAGTTTGCTTCCATTCGTCAGCAATTCGCAGAATCGATTACCAATGTAAAAAGCATTCTGGATGAAAATCAAAAGTTGTATGACCGGCTTGATCAGGTCAATGCGGAAATCGAAAACCTGAAAAACGGCCTCAGTGAAGATGGCGATTTGCAGAAGCAAATGGAGCAGATTCTGACGACCCAAAGTCAGATGCTACAAATGGCTCAGGATGAAGAAGCACGCCGTCGAGCAGAAATGGAAAAATCCGGGTTCGAATGGCTGATGAATCCGATGACGCTGATAATAGGTTCGGTCGGTATCACTATGGCAGGGCTGATCGGTTTGGTTGTTTGGTTGATGCGTCGCCAGCGCCAAAAGCTTGAGCAAACGCGCGCTGAATCCGCCAAAGAAATGGATCTGGCGATCCTTGAACAGCCATCAGAAATGGATGATCTGGCCGATGCTTTAAGTGACGAGCTAAGCAATGATATGGGGGCCCAAATTAGCGATGAGGAGCTATTTGGGGATGATCTGGCAGATGATGTGTTAGCTGATGAATTGAAGGAAACCTTAGGGGATGACTTCGGTGATGATGTAGAAGACGAGCTATTGGTGCCAAGTGAGCCCGAAGAACCGCAGGCGGCAGCCCTGAATCAGGACGACCTGGATAGTTTGTTCGATGAAGAAGATGAATTTGATATTGAAGACGAGGCAGCCGAAGAAGCCATCGATTTATCTGAATTGGTAGAGGGTGATGAACTCGAAGAGGCCGATGACAGCAGTTTAGATGAGCTTTCCAGTCCGCAAGACGATGTGGCTGAGCTGATGGCAGAAGAGTCGATCCTTGAAGAAGACGACAGCCTGGAAACTGAACTAACACCTGTGCTTGATGATGAACCGGAAATGCCGGAAATCAGCATCGATGACCTGCTTGAAGCTAATACGCCTAAAGAGCCTGAATTACCTGCCAGCGTGAATGTTGAAGATACGGGCAGCGTAAATGAAGAAATGCTACAACAGCTGGATAAGGAAATTAACAGCAAAAATCAGGAACTCGACAGTATTACTGATCAATTGCTAAATGAGATTGAGCAAATTGAACAGATGCAAAGCATGTTGCCAGATGGTGAATTCCTCGATGAGGAAGAAGAAGTCGCCAGTGCAGACGAGCCTCAGCATAGCATTCAGCCCCTGGATGATTTAGTTGATGAACTGATTGATGATGAATTTGATACCGAACTTGAAGATTTGTCTGGCCTCGAAAGTACTGCTGAGCAGGCGTCGGACTCGAATGATGCTATTGACGATATTGATGCGTTGCTGGCCGCAAACTCTATAGCGCCAGAACAGTCTCAGGAACCTGATATTGCAGCAGATGATATCGATAGTTTGTTAGAGCAGGAATTCTCGGCACCATCTGATTTATCTGAAGCGGACACGGCAGCGGAGAATGAACCGCTGGCAGGTGATAGCGATCTCACAAGTGAATTGGCTGATGACGTTTCTGTCGATGACATTGACCAGTTACTTGAACAAAAAGCCAGCCGCGCCGACGACGCACTTACCGATGATGCCTTCGAGAAGGAATTACAGGAATTAGGGTTTGAGTCTGCGCTTGAAGATGAATCTCAGAACGAAATTATTGCGGTTGATGGGTTAGATAGTGTTGAGGATGCAGTTAGTGAAAGTGCATTAGAATCAGATGCTGAAGAATTGTCAGATATTGATGATCTGGATGCTGCACTTGCTGAGTTTGATGAAACATATACGGCACCGAAGTCAGATAATGAAGATTCCCTAAGTGAGCCCGTCGAAGATGAGCTTACGGAAGAGGATGATTTTGATATCGCTCTGGCAGAATTCGAATTAAGTGACGATATTGCCACTCAGCCGGATGATGTGGCGGCTACTGAGACAGATGCATCTGAAGATGAAGCGGATGAATTTGATGCCGCGTTAGCGGACTTTGAATCGGCGGATATGGCGATTCACGAGGAGGCTGACCTAGAACCTGCGTTAGAAGATGAATTGGATAATCTGCGTGAGCCGGCTAACAGCGAGATTCAGGACGACGAGGATGAATTTGCGGCGTTAGATGAATCGCTGAATCTAAACAGCCAGGATAGTAGCGCTGAAGATTTTGAAATCTATGACGAGGCGTTAGCTGCATCGGATTTGGAAGACAGTGATATCGATTTGCCTGAGATCGGTCAGGGTGAAAGTGAATTTGATGATGCAGAATTAGAACAGGCTCTAGCCGACTTTGATGCTGAGCTAGATGCAATGGAAGCGCAGGCTGATGCCAATGCGATGCAGGACGAGCTGGATGATTTACCCGGTTTGGGGGATTGGCTGGGAGAAAGTCGTCAGGCAGCACAGGCATCACCGGTGACAGAGCCTGAGGCGGCACCGGAAGCTAAGACTGAAGAAACGGTCGACACGACAGATGAAAGCCGTTTTGCAGGTTTAGAAAGCCTGTCAGAAGCTGATTTCGACGCTATGCTCGAAAGCCTGAGAGATGATACTGATGTTGACTCAGGTAAGGATGATGGCCTGGATTTAGAGAGTCTGCTTGATCAGGAACAGGGCCTCAGTGAGCTGGATGTTGATGGCAAAGCAGAAGATCTTAGCCAGTATTTGGATGTCGATACCTTACTCGCGGAAAGTCTGGAAGCTGAGGGGGCACCACTGGATGAGCAGGCCTTCGATTTAGATGTGTCCTTAGAGGATTTCACCGGGATGAAAGGTGATGCTGATGTGATTGATGTCGATAGCGACAAAGGCATTAGCACTAAACTGGATTTAGCCAGGGCCTATCTGGAAATGGATGATACAGAGTCGGCCAGAGAACTTCTGGAAGAAGTGATCAGTGAAGGCTCGGATGAGCATCAATCAGAAGCCAAAGCTTTATTAGACAGAGTGGTGGACTAAATTAGTCCACCTTTTTCTGAGGCTTACAGCCTGACAACATTATAAAAGTTAAATATAACTTATTCTCATTTAGATCTTCTTGGTTATACACAAAATCCTCAATTGTCACTTTTTCTTACCGCTTTTGCTCTCAAAATAACCTAACAATTTCAATTGTTTACACCTCGTTTACACTCTGTTTGGAAATTTCGTGGTGAGATCACCACTCTGAAGATTATTGCCTAAATCAAACAGTTGTTTGACTGCGAATTAGCCACTAACATGCCGCGGCTATTCGTTAAATGCATACAAGGACGTTGGATTGGTAATAGCGATAGCTTAGTGCTCGGCGTAGCCAATCCAGTGCGAAAAATAACTATAAATTCGAGTGTTAGCTACCCTATGGAATTTCTACAAAACCTATCTATTCGTTTAAAACTCCTGTTGCTGGTGTGTCTGGCAATATTGTCTGTGATCGCCATTGAACAATCCTCATTGTTCTCACTGCGAGCTAGCTTGTTAGAGGATAGGATCGATAAATTGCGGGCGGTGGTGGACACTGCCGCAGACAGTATTGAGTTTTATCGTCAGCAGGCGCAGTCTGGTCAATTAACGGAAGAGCAGGCAAAACAGCAGGCACTGGCGTTAATGCGTGAGATTCGTTATCAGGGCGACCAGTATTTGTTCGTCTTTGACCAGTCCATGACCATGCTTGCCTACGGTGTTAACTTAGCGAAGGAAAATCAAGACTGGTCGAATGTGAAAGATCCCAACGGTGTTTATATCGTGCGCGAATTGCTCGAACAGACAAATCGTAAGGGGCAGGGCAAGATTGATTACCAATGGAACAAACCCGGAGAGCGGGCCCTTAGTGACAAAATTACCTTTGGCCGCAAGATTGATGGCTGGAACTGGGTTGTCGCGACCGGTATCTATGTTGACGATGTCGACAGCGTGTTTTTCTCTAAGCTTTTTACATCCGCTCTTAAGACAATCGCGGTGCTATTGGTACTGCTCGCAGGTGCATTCTATATCAGTCGCGGGATAACGCTGCCGGTAAAGGCGCTGTTGGACATTATGCAGCGAGTGGCTGCTAACCGTGATTTAACCCTGATGGCACCTATTCAGGGGAAAGATGAAATCAGTCGCATGGCCGAGGCATTCAACTACATGCTGGATAGCTTTAGGCAGAGTATTGAACAGGTTGCGGCGGCAGTGTCGCAGGTGTCGTCTTCCTCCGAAGAACTTTCGGCTATTACCGATGCGTCAAAGGAAGGTCTGCAACAGCAATATCAGGAAATCGAACTGGTCGCGACAGCACTTACTCAGCTGAGCAGCTCAGTAACGGAAGTATCTGTCAGTACCGAAGCGACAGCCGGAAATACCCAACAGGTTTTAACCGATGGGCAACAAGCCGGAAAAATAGTTAGCGAAGCGAAAGGCGCCATTTCAGCACTGGCCACAGAAGTAGAACAAGCTGCGAATGTGATTCAGGGACTGGAAAAAGACAGTCAGAACATTGGCAGTATTTTGGTGGTTATCAGCAGTATTGCCGAGCAAACCAATCTGTTGGCGTTAAATGCGGCGATTGAAGCAGCACGAGCGGGCGATCAGGGACGAGGCTTTGCCGTCGTGGCTGACGAAGTTCGAACCCTGGCAAAACGTACCCAGGATTCCATTGGTGAAATCGAGGCAATGATTAAGCGCCTGCAGGGTGGTTCTGCCGAAGCGGTCAATGTCATGAGCGCAGGCAAGCGCCGGGTTACCGAGAGCGTCACTCACATGACCCAGGTGAATGATGCATTAACCCGCATGCAGCAGGGTGTGACTCAAATCAGTCAGATGAGTGGTCAAATTTCGATTTCGCTTGAGGAACAATCTCAGGTTAGCGGAGATATCCGGGAGAATCTTCAGGCCATAAGTTCAGTGGCAGAACAAGCCGCCAGTGGAGCTGAACAAATTTCCGTTGCCAGTGGCGAACTATCTTCCCTGGCTGCGCATCTTCATCAGGTGACCCGCAGTTTTCGGATTTAAGCCGCGATAAGGTGCGAAGCATACAGGATGGGTCTACTGGCCTTTCCTGTACCAAAGGCGCACACTTGAAGCGAATAAAGCTGAACCCGGAGGCAAATGATGCTAAAAAAGCTCCATATCTGGATTGAACGATGTTTTAGCATACCCGATCAACAAGACCCGAAAACCGCGCTTGAATTGGCAAAAGGGGTGTTGATGTTTGAAGTGATGCGTGCTGACCATTCAGTAAGCGACGAAGAACTTGCGTTATTCAGGCCGCTACTGGAGCAGGAACTGCAACTGAGTGATACGGATTTTGAGGCCTTTTTTGCTGATATTCAGGTGCAGGCAGAAGATGCGGTTGACTTTGTGCAGTTTACCCGCCTGATCAATCAGTACTGCGATCATGAACAAAAACGTAGTCTGCTCGATGCGTTATGGCGTTTAGCGTATGCTGATAAATACCTTGATGGTCATGAAGAGCAATACATTCGCCATATTGCCGATCTGCTTTATCTACCCCATAGCCAGTTTATTCAGAGTAAATTAGCCGCTCAGGCAGGCTGAAAAAACCTCTGTTTGTAGCATTATTAATCATGGTTGCAAATTTGCGACTGCATAAGTTAATGATTTTTATTGAAATAATTTGATTGCTTAAAGTGGTGTTTCATTTTTGCGACATTTATTTGTCTGAAGTATGACAGCGTATTTTCCTATCTGCGCGTGATCCCTTATTAACTGTATGTTTTCCAATAATTAAACCAACCTGGCACAGTTTGTGTAATGGTCTTTGGGTCTTGTTGTTACTTTGCACCCATTCCTCAAAGTAAATGCAGGACAAGGAGAAGAAGATCAGACAATTCAGGCATGTACAGGCTGGTTGCGATGGCGTTTGCATCAGAAATATGTCGTTTATTTATCCCCTGATCTTCTCATTCGGCAGGGAAGCCGTTTTTTTGAATTTTGGCGCTGATGCAGCAGCATTGGTTGGTAGCGCAAGAGGAGTCTATGGTCAGGTTATTCTTTTTTACAATCGCGCTGTTAATTGCTGCAGTTGCCGTGGCAAGGCAGGAAGACAGAGATGCGCTGGACTTGGATCAAGATGGCTGTATCAGTTTGAAGGAATCTGTGCCGGACATCGCCTTACTGACGGTGTTTGGTCAATACGATGAAAACCGCGATGCAAAGTTGTGCGGAAAAGAGCTGGATAAGCTTGAGCAGGCTCGACAACAGATAAAGCAAGACACGATTGCAGAAGGACAGGAAAACAGCGAAAAGCTGGAACTGGCTGACGTAAAAAAACGTTAAAGTTTGTGTGAATATCGAGATTCGCTTTTCAATCAGCATTGCTGACAATAGGATGGAAGCAAATTAACGTGTCCGTCAGAGACTTGGGTGTGCAATTAGGATCCCTTAGACAACTTACGCTAGGCAGTTTTATGCTGGCGCTTATCCCTCTCGGGGTACTTTTAATTCATAGTCAGACTACCCTTGGGCGCCTGGGAAAGATAGCCGCCAGTGAGGCGGAGTATGCTGTGAGCATTACTCGTCACGCCAGCCAGTTGGAAGGGTTGTCGATGGATATCGAGCGCCTGGTACGTCAGTATCAGGTGTTAAAAAAAGCCGAATTAAAAGACCTGACTGAAAATTATGTCAGCCGCTTTAATCAGTTGCTGCATCAATTGTGTGATGCCAGCAGCAGTGATGACATTGAGCTGAATTGTCAAAACCTGACCAGCCGAATTAATAGCATTATGGACTTTAACCAGGCGGATCCGCTGCTGCTGGATGCGCAGTTGGCTGAATTTCGCCAGTCAATTTTGGCGTTGCAAAAGCAAACCGATAGTCAGCTGGATATACGGATTGAAGAACAGCGCGCCTATGTAAGGGATGTGCAGCAAACTCAGGCCTGGTTGATGGGCATTTTGGTGTTTGTATCGCTGGTGTTAATCATGGTGGGCAGCCAGATTATTTTGCGTCCTGTCGAGAAACTCGAAAACATGATCCGTGCAATCGCCCGACAGCAGTGGCCGCTGCCTGAGGTGTCTAAGTCTGGCCCCAAAGAGCTAATAGACTTAGAGCGCAAATTGCACTGGCTATCTGAGCGTTTAAATCAACTCGAACATTTACGGCAGGCGCTATTGCGCCATGCCGCTCATGAACTTAAAACACCGTTGGCAAGTATCAAAGAAGGTTGTGCTTTGCTGACGGAGCAAGTTGTCGGGCCATTGAATCAGCAGCAAGTTGAAGTCATGCACTTACTCAATAGCAGCACCCAGCGTTTAAATATGCTGATTGAACAACTGCTCGATTACAATTTGCTATTGCAGCAGGCTAAGCCGCAACTGCAATGGCACCCCTCAGCAGCCATTTTGAATGCTTTTGTTCAGGATAATCAACTTGCAATTCAACAACATGGTAATGAGCTGCAGGTGAACAGTGAGCTGGAACTGGTCTGGGTAGACGGTCACCTGTTTCGGCGTGTATTGGATAATTTACTATCCAATGCGTTGGCCCATGGCGCCCGTGGGCGCCCCGTATTTTTGCGTCTTTATCGGCAGGAAAATAAACAAATACTGGAGCTGGCAAATAATGGCGGCCAGATTCCTGCGGAAATGCGCAATGTAATTTTTGAACCCTTTAAACGCGGGAATAATAAGCGTAACGACAGGGTTGTGGGCTCTGGATTGGGACTGTCCATTGTGGCTGATTGTGCCCGCATGATGCACGGTTTCGTAGAAATCGTCGACGTGGATTATGCTGATGTATGTTTCAGGGTTTCCATCCCTGTAGATGAGGAATAATTATGATAAACAGATTGTGCCAGGGATTGGCTGTGGTGTGTGTACTGTCTGGCTGTCAGCTGTTACCTCAACAAAATGATGAAGTGCTGGCGCCGTTAGAAGCGCAGCCGCAAGTGAAATATCGGGATGAATGTCTGTTCAGACAGGATAATGCGATTCCCCATAACTGTGATTTGGATTACTGGCTGAATTACTGGATTGGGCTGGAAAAAGTAAACTGGCCAGAGCGTAAGAAGACTCTGGCGGAACTGGATAACTCCAAAGTCGCTCGTTTGCAAAAGGTATTACTGTCGCAAGGGCGGGGGGTGCCATATCAGGATCGCCTGCGCAGCCAGTTTTTGCTCGATGAGCTGATGCCAGATATGACTGAGCGTGGCCGAGCGTTATTGAACACTATGATTTATCTGCCTAATCAGGAACTTCTGGAATTTGAATCAGCTCTGGCGATGCTGACTAAGATAAATACCAATCAGTTACGACAAATTGAAGAGCTACAAAAACGCAACCAGCAACAGGAGCAAAACCTCAAAGTTAAGCAGGAACAGCTTGACCAATTATTGAAGATTGAGGCCTCCATGGTTGATAAGAGTGAAGGAGCCAAACTATGAATACCGCCGAACAACAGCAACCTCTTCCACGGGTATTACTGGTAGATGATGATGAGTCATTGCTGCGTCTGATGACCATTCGCCTTGAAGGAGAAGGCTATGCTGTGACGTGTGCTGAAGATGGTCAGGAAGCCCTAAAGTTGATTAACACTCATGCCTTTGATGTTGTGCTAAGTGACTTGCGCATGCCGGGAATGGATGGATTGAGTCTGTTCGAGCAAATGATTGGTTTGCGTAAAGATATTCCGGTGATCCTAATGACAGCTCACGGCACGATCCAGGATGCTGTCGAAGCCACCCAGCGTGGCGTGTTTGGTTTTTTAACTAAACCTATTGATAACGATCAACTGCGTGGTTTGCTTGAAAAGGCAGTTAGCCAAACCCAGCATGTGCAGCAGGGACATTGGCGCGATCAAATTATCACCCGCTCAACGCAAATGGAGCAGTTATTAGATCAGGCCTTCCGTGTTGCCCAGCGTGATGTAAGTGTATTAATTAGCGGCGCCAGCGGCACGGGTAAAGAGTTGCTGGCCAATGCATTGCACAAGGCCAGTCATCGTGCGGATCATCCGTTCGTGGCAATAAACTGCGGTGCACTGCCGGAAAATCTGTTGGAATCCGAGCTTTTCGGTCACTCAAAAGGCGCGTTTACCGGAGCCGTTGCGGAACACAAAGGCCTTTTTCGTGAGGCTGATGGTGGGACACTGTTTTTAGATGAAATTGGTGATATGCCATTACCGCTTCAGGTTAAGCTGCTACGTGCATTGCAGGAGCAACAAATCCGCCCAGTCGGTAGTAGCAAAAATATTCCAATCAATGTTCGGGTGATTTCTGCAACGCATAAAGATTTAGGGCAGGAAATGTCCGAAGGCAATTTCCGAGAAGATTTGTACTATCGTTTAAACGTAGTCAATCTGACATTGCCAAGTTTGCGTCAACGCAGTGAAGATATTCCGTTGCTGGCGCGTTATTTACTGCAGAAAAGTGCGGAACGTCATCGGGTCAAAGTTAATCGCTTTTCTGATGATGCAATGCAACTGTTAGTCACAGCCGAATGGCCAGGTAACGTACGTCAGTTGGTCAACGTGGTCGAGCAGTGCGTGGCTTTGACTCAAACGCCAGTTGTTGCCGCACATATGGTGGAGCAGGCCCTGTCGTCATCTGAGCAGAAGTGGCCGACTCTGACGGAAGCTCGAGATAACTTTGAACACAATTATTTAGCGAAGTTACTGAAAATGACGGATGGCAACGTGACACGAGCCGCCGAACTCGCAGGACGTAATCGTACTGATATGCACAAGCTGATGAAAAAGCATAATCTGCAGGCCGCTGACTTTCGGCACGAAGAGTAATCTGGCTCAGTAAACCTGACTCCAAGGATGGAATTGTTTATGCCTCATACCCAACCTCCCAAAGCAATTACCTTAGTCGAGGAACATATGGGGGTGTGCACAGATATAGTTTTTCGCCATCAGGCATCGGATGATGCCGAGGCGATGGCGAGTTTTTATATTTATAACTCGAGACATCTTGCGCCCTGGGAACCCAAGCGTGATCCTCAGTTTCACACTGCTAATCAATGGCAATCCAGATTAGAAGCACGTCAGCGCGAAGCTAATCTGGGAATGGCAGCGTATTTTGTCGCCACCAGTCAGGATGGCAGCGAAATCCTGGCGCAGTGTTCACTTACCAACATTGTTCGTGGCGTATTTCAGGCGGGGCATTTAGGCTATTCGATTTCAGAGGCCTGGCAAGGGCTAGGTATCATGTCACAGCTTTGTCAGTATGCAATTCAGTATGCGTTTGATGATTTACGCCTCAATCGAGTGATGGCTAATTACATGCCAGATAATCATCGTTCAGCTCGCCTGTTGGCCAGGCTAGGGTTTGTCCGCGAGGGGCTGGCCAAGCGTTATTTGAAGATAAATGACCAGTGGCAGGATCACGTTCTTACCTCATTAGTCAATCCCGCTTCAAATGATTAAAACATCCCCATTTGCTGTTGCAGGTTAGGGAGAGTAAGCGATGGTAACGGGCCGGCATTCTTCATCGAAGTACTTTCCCACACACTCTGTAGCGCAGTGATCACTTCTTCTGCAAACCAGGGAGCCAGAGCGTTATCGGGTAAATGTAAAAACAGGTAAGGCGTTTTGCCGTCACGGATCCACTGGCAGAGTTTCGTCAGCCAGGGCCGATAAACACTTACATTACGTTCTTTATCTCTGTGGCCGACAAAGCGAATAATTGGGCAGTCACCTGTGGCGATAACATGCGTTGGCACCTTTGGCTTTTTCCCCTGTACTTCTGTCAGCAAGGTGTCATTGGGATCCTGGTAGGAAAATAGCGCACGGGTATCCATCATGACGCGGTCAATTCCATGTTGCATCAATAACTGGTTAAGTGCGCGTTCGTTATCTGACTTATCAAAAAAGCCCAGATGACGGACTTCTACGCTATATCGAAAATCTGGAGGAAGCTGTTGCAGAAACATTGCCAGCAAAGGCAGTTTATCCGGCCCAAAACTGGCGGGTAGCTGCAGCATTAAGCTACCTATTTTGGCTTGCAGCGGTGTCAGGCGCTGCAAAAACAGATTCACTTCATCTTCAACCTGAAACAAGCCTTTATCGTGGCTAATGCTGCGATGAAACTTAAACGTAAAGCGAAAAGTTTCAGGTACGCTGTCACGCCATTTTAATACACTGGCCTCGTTGGGCAGGTGATAAAAGCTGGTATTACCCTCAATGCTATTAAACAGGCGACTGTAATGATACAGGGCATCTGCTTTTGCCGCTGACGCGGGAAACAAACGACCAAACCAGGCATCGTGGGTCCAGATCGGACAACCGAAGTAAAGCATTGCGGAATAGGGCCTTATACTGTGAGGGAAAAGCAGAATAACACAGGCTTTTTCAGCTAACGGTATAATTCGCAACCAGTTGCAGGCTTTTTAGCCTTGGGCGGCTGTCCTTTGGTTTGGTTTTGTTTATACTATGCGGCCTTATTTTCCATAACAATTCAAACAGCAGAGGCTGGGCATGCGCACTGATTATTGCGGCAATATTAATGCATCTTATATTGGACAAGAAGTCACCCTTTACGGCTGGGTTAACCGTCGTCGTGATTTAGGTGGTGTGATCTTTATCGACCTGCGAGACCGTGAAGGTATCGTGCAGGTAGTTTACGATCCGGATTTAGAAGATGTGTTTGCCGTTGCTAACAGCCTGCGTAATGAATTTTGCGTAACAATTACAGGTTTAGTGCGTGCGCGTCCTGAGAGTCAGGTTAACGCCAATATGCGTACCGGCGAAATCGAAATTCTGGGTAAAGGCATCGAAATCCTGAACAAGAGCGCGGTACTGCCGTTAGACTGGAATCAGGAAAACTCCGAAGAACAGCGCCTGAAGTACCGTTACCTGGATTTACGTCGCCCGGTAATGACTGAGCGTTTGATGTTCCGTTCTAAAGTCACCGCTGCGGTACGCCGTTATATGGAAGATGCAGGCTTTTTGGATATCGAAACGCCGATCCTGACCAAAGCGACACCAGAAGGTGCCCGTGACTATCTGGTGCCAAGCCGCACCCACAAAGGTCAGTTCTTTGCACTGCCACAGTCGCCTCAGTTGTTTAAACAGCTGCTGATGATGGCGGGTATGGATAAATATTATCAAATCGTGAAGTGCTTCCGTGATGAAGACTTACGCGCTGACCGTCAGCCTGAATTTACCCAAATCGATATTGAAACCACCTTCCTGGATTCTGAAGGGGTAATGAGCATTACCGAAGGTCTGATTAAGCATATTTTCCAAACCATGCTGAATGTTGACCTGGGTGAATTCCCGCGTATGACTTACGCCGAAGCCATGACCCGCTTTGGTAGCGATAAGCCAGATCTGCGTAACCCGCTGGAACTGACTGACATTGCTGATTTGGTCAAAGACGTTGAATTTAAAGTGTTCTCTGGTCCGGCGAACGATGCTAAAGGCCGCGTTGCTGTTATTCGCGTTCCTGGCGGTGCGACGCTTTCTCGTAAGCAAATCGATGATTATGGTCAGTTTGTTGGTATTTACGGTGCTAAAGGTCTGGCCTGGCTGAAGGTGAATGATCTGGCCGCGGGTGAAGAAGGTTTGCAGTCGCCGGTACTGAAGTTCTTAGGTGCTGACGTTGCCAAAGCCATCATTGAACGCGCGGGCGCACAAAATGGCGATATTCTGCTGTTTGGCGCTGACAGCTACAAAGTGGTAACCGAAGCCATGGGCGCTCTGCGTCTGAAACTGGGTGAAGATCTTGAATTGCTGCAAGGCGAATGGCGTCCATTGTGGGTGGTTGACTTCCCAATGTTTGAAGAAGCCGATGGCCGTTTATATGCCCTGCACCATCCATTCACTGCGCCGCGCAATATGACGCCAGAGCAGTTGGCAGCGGACCCGGTAAACGCGATTTCTGATGCCTACGACATGGTTCTGAATGGCGTTGAGCTGGGCGGTGGTTCTGTACGTATCCACCGTCAGGAGATGCAGGCTGAAGTGTTCCGTATTCTGGGCATCAGCGATGAAGAAGCTGAAATTAAATTTGGCTTCTTGTTGGAAGCCCTGAAATTCGGCGCGCCACCGCACGCCGGTTTGGCCTTCGGTTTAGACCGTATGGTGATGCTGATGACAGGTGCAAGTTCTATTCGTGACGTTATGGCGTTCCCGAAAACAACAACTGCAGCTTGCCCATTAACGGATGCACCTGGAGAAGCAAGTCCAGAGCAGCTCAAAGAGCTTGCTATCGCGACTCTGGTTAAAGCGGATGACGCCGACAAGGCGGAATAAGTTTGGAGTTTAAGCGTCCTGAATCTGTGCTGGTGGTCATTTACGATCAACAGCACAGAGTGCTGGTCTTGCAACGCAAAGATGATCCTAACTTCTGGCAGTCGGTTACCGGCTCGCTGGAAGGGGATGAGACCCCAGCACAAACCGCCATCAGGGAAGTGGCAGAAGAAACCGGGATCCAGTTGGAACCTGCTCAGTTGACTGACTGTCAGCGCACCAATCATTACACCATTCGTACCCTGTGGCGTCACCGTTATGCCCCAGGCGTCACTGAAAATACCGAATATGTGTTCACGGCCAACGTGGCAGGCGATGAGCCAATTTTGCTAACAGAGCACACTGCATTTGAATGGCTGGAAAAAGACGCTGCCATTGAACGCGTCTGGTCTCCCAGCAATAAAGACGCTATTGTCGAGTTTTTAGCATAATCTCGCGGCGACGATGGCAATGTCAGTCGCCATTCACTGAACAGGTTTTGATGTGTCGATTATTTTAGGCATAGACCCCGGCTCACGTATTACTGGCTATGGCGTGATTCGTCAGGTGGGAATGAAGTTCGTGTATGTTGCCAGTGGGTGTATCAGGGTGCAGGGTACAGATCTGGCACCGCGCCTGAAGCAGATTTACGATGGCGTCAGCGAAATTATTCGTCAGTACCAGCCAACCGATTTTGCTATTGAACAGGTGTTTATGGCGAAAAACCCGGACTCTGCGCTTAAGTTAGGTCAGGCGCGGGGAGCGGCAATTGTAGCGGCGACCAATCACGACCTTGCCGTAGCTGAATATTCAGCGCGACAAATTAAGCAGTCGGTGGTGGGCAAGGGGAATGCAGACAAAACCCAGGTACAGCACATGGTTACCCATTTGCTTAAGTTGCCAGGCGCACCTCAGGCCGATGCGGCGGATGCGCTGGCGGTCGCTATTTGCCATGGTCATTCGCAACAAAGTTTAATTAAATTGGCCGGTCAGGCCAGGAAAACCGTGCGCGGACGTTTGCGCTAATCAACGTGTAGGAATCTTATGATAGGTCGTATTCGCGGCGTGTTACTGGAAAAGCAGGCGCCGGAAATTTTGCTAGAAGCTAATGGGGTGGGCTACGAAATTCAGCTGCCCATGACCAGTTTTTATCAGTTGCCGGCATTGGGCCAGGAAGCCATTATCTATACTCATTTTGTGGTACGTGAAGACGCCCAACTGCTGTTTGGTTTTGCCGATAAAACCGAGCGGGCGCTATTTCGTGAATTGATCAAAGCCAATGGCGTGGGGCCTAAACTAGCGCTGACCATTCTTTCCGGTATGTCGGCCAAACAGTTTATCCAGGCGGTGAGCTACGAAGATGTATCATCTCTGGTAAAACTGCCAGGAGTAGGTAAGAAAACCGCCGAGCGTTTACTGGTGGAAATGAAGGATAAGCTGAAAAAACTGAATTTGGATGGTGGAGAGCATTTACCATTACTTGATGGTCAGCCTGCGGGTGTTGAGTCTACCTTTGTGGCGGCCGATGGTGGTGCCAAAGAAGAGGCTATCAGTGCATTACTGGCGCTTGGTTACAAGTCTGCTCAGGCTATTAAAGTGGTAAACCAGGTATATAAAGACGATATGAGCAGCGAAAATCTGATCCGTGAATCATTACGGGCGATGATTTAACCCCCTTATTGCTTAGGGCTTTCACTCATCCAAGGAAAGCCCTATACTCCCACACTGTATAAATAAACACTGTTAGTCTGTGAGTTCCCATGATTGAAGCTGATCGCCTGATCCAACCCACTGCCAGTCGCGAAGACGAGGTGATTGACCGCGCTATTCGTCCGAAAATGCTGTCAGACTATACAGGTCAGGATCATGTCTGCTCACAGATGGAAATCTTCATTGAAGCGGCGCGTCAGCGTAATGATGCCCTCGATCATCTGCTTATTTTTGGTCCTCCAGGGTTAGGGAAAACCACTCTGGCCAATATCGTGGCCAATGAAATGGGTGTAAACATTAAAACCACGTCAGGACCAGTTTTGGAAAAGGCTGGCGATTTGGCTGCGCTGCTGACCAATCTGGAAGAAAACGATGTATTGTTCATTGATGAAATTCATCGATTAAGCCCTGTGGTGGAAGAAATTCTGTATCCGGCGATGGAAGATTATCAGCTCGACATTATGATAGGCGAGGGGCCAGCTGCCCGTTCGATTAAGCTTGATCTGCCGCCTTTTACTCTGGTAGGTGCGACTACTCGTGCTGGGTCGTTAACGTCGCCGCTACGGGATCGATTCGGCATAGTGCAGCGTCTTGAGTATTACAATATTAAAGACTTAACGACCATTATTCAGCGTTCCGCTGACTACCTGAATCTGGACATGCAAATGGAGGGTGCCCATGAGGTAGCGAAGCGTTCGCGAGGTACACCACGGATCGCCAATCGTTTATTACGTCGAGTGCGAGATTACGCTCAGATCAAAGCAAATGGTAAAATCAGCTCAGAAGTTGCGTCTCAGGCATTAGATCTGTTGGATGTTGATAAAGAAGGTTTTGATTACATGGACCGTAAACTATTGCTCGCAATCATCGAGAAGTTTATGGGAGGACCAGTGGGCCTGGATAACCTTGCTGCCGCCATTGGCGAAGAAAAAGATACGATTGAAGATGTCATTGAACCATTTTTAATTCAACAAGGTTTTTTGCAGCGAACCCCTCGTGGGCGCATTGCGACCCAGCGAGCTTACTTACACTTTGGTGTAGATTACACCCCCAGCAATTAATTCACTCCTTATCTCATTTTTAACGTGCCTGATGGTATCTGATTGTCAGGCGCGGTGACGCTAACTACGCCGCCGGATTGCATTGCTTATCAAGATTAAGTTTCTATTCAGAGAGAACGTGCTAGAAAGTGCGCGAGCCTGTTTGATTGCTGCAGAATAAAAAAAGCCCGCTGAAAATTCAGCGGGCAAAGCAACAAGTGTTGAAGGAAGGAAAACTCATTCCAGGGAACATCAAAGTCAACAGGAGAATTGACAAAAATGTTTGTTGGCTATCGGAAAGAAACCGTAATGTGTTAGCCAGAACACGAAGCGTATTTTAGAGATTATCCGAACTTGCGCAACTGAGAAAAATTTCAATTTCAGATTAGTAAAACTAATCCAAATTATATATACACAAAGCAATGTAAGAATAAATATTCAAAAAAATGTCATATATCCCTTTAGTTACAAGGTGTTGTTAATTTGGTGTAAAAAATGAACAATAAATATCTTTATTGATACTTATGATTGGATTAGTGGAAATGTGCATTTTTGCGAATTATTTGTTCGTTTCGCATATTTTGTAAGTTTTAAACTGAGTTAATGACCTAATTGGCATTCATGTCTAGTACTTTGGCTGGTGATATAGCCCATATTTTTAGTGGCTTATCGCAGCAGAGTTGAAATTATTGCGGCTGTTAATAAAACTCTTTTTAAAGTGCTAAAAATTATACTTTTACCCGGTATAGGTACATACCATTGTTAAAAAAGTTGTGTTAGCTTAACTACTGCAACTTGAGAAGGGAGCAACAGGCCTCAAATGGGGATCAAACACAGACTGCCCGTACGCGTCTATTATGAAGATACGGATGCCGGCGGCATTGTTTATCACGCCAACTATCTGAAGTTTTTTGAGCGTGGCCGGACTGAATGGTTACGCGAGTTAGGCATAGAACAAGATACCTTACTGGAACAATCCATCGCTTTTGTCGTCAAAGCCATGGAACTGGACTTTCGCGTGGCAGCACGCTTTAACCAGTTATTGAGTATTGAAAGTGAGGTAGTAGAATTAAAGCGTGCCAGTTTACTGTTTTCTCAACAGATTCTCGGCCCTGAGCAAGCTCCGATGGTGAGCGCGCAAGTTCAGGTTGCCTGTATCAATGCATCAACCATGCGACCTCAAGCCATCCCCGGATTTATAAAAGAGGAAATCTTACGTGTCATCTGAAATGTCTATAATCGGTTTATTTATGCAAGCCAGCCTGTTAGTGCAGCTGGTAATGATGCTACTACTGATTACATCTATCGCGTCCTGGACCTTTATTTTTCAGCGTAATAAAGCGTTGTCATCCGCCAGAGCAGAGATGAAAAAGTTTGAAGATAAGTTCTGGTCAGGTATTGATCTTAGTCGTTTGTATCAGGAACTGAGTGCTCGTCCAAGTCTGCAAGGCATGGGACGCATTTTCTGTAGCGGCTTTAAAGAGTTTGTTCGCCTGCGCAAAACCAGCCATACCAGCGGACAAGGCATTATGGATGGTACCTACCGAGCCATGCGCGTCACCTTATCTCGTGAAGTGGATGAACTTGAAAGCCGCTTACCGTTTTTGGCTACCGCAGGTTCTATCAGCCCGTACATCGGTCTGTTTGGTACCGTATGGGGGATCATGAATGCGTTTATTGCCCTGGGTGAGGTACAACAGGCAACCCTGGCGATGGTAGCACCCGGTATTGCAGAAGCGTTGATCGCGACAGCAATGGGCTTGTTTGCTGCGATTCCTTCGGTCATTGCCTATAACCGTTTTAGCCATCAGGTTGAAAAACTGGAAAACAGCTACGGCAACTTTATGGAAGAGTTTTCCAGTATTTTGCATCGTCAGGTGATGAGCAGTCCTTCACCAGATGCATCAGCACAATCCGGTATTCAACAGTAAAGGCGGCTTCCTATGTATGTAAGAAAGCGCAGGCGTCAGGTGTCCGAGATAAACGTAGTGCCTTATATCGACGTGATGTTGGTACTATTGATTATCTTTATGGTGACCGCGCCGCTGATTACTCAGGGGGTTAAGGTTGAATTGCCTAAAGCCGAATCTAATCCTCTGGATGAAGAAAGTAAAACGCCTTTAGTGGCAACGGTGGATGCCGAAGGGAATTATTACCTCAACGTTGGCCGTGATCAGGATAGCCCGATTCAACCGGCTGAGCTCGGTGCATTAGTTGCTGCGCATTTACAAAAAGAACCCGATACACCGGTGATGGTGAATGGTGATAAAGGCGTGAGTTATGATCAGGTCATTCAGTTGATGGTGATGCTGCAAAATGCAGGCGTGCCTTCGGTTGGATTAATGACAACCAGCCCGGATAAAAAGTGACAGGGGTAGCGAAGGAATGACGCAACTACCCTCGGGGTTAGGTCCATCTTTGGTGTTGCATGCAGGATTGGCAACATTCTTGCTTTTTAGTTTCAACCTGAACCATATGCCTCAGCCTGAATTGAATGTGCAGCAGCCTGCGCCAGTGATCCAGGCCACGGCAGTGGACAGAGCGGAAGTCGAAAAGAAGTTGGAGCAAGTTCGCCAGCAGGAAGAAGCTGCAAAGCGCGCAGAACAGCAGCGTATTGCTGAACAGAAGCGTAAACGTAAAGAAGAGCTAGAACGTCGCGAAGCCGAAAAAAAGCGCAAACAAAGAATCGAACAGGAACGTATTCGCGCCGCTGAAGCTAAAAAGCGACAGCAGGAAGATGATGCCAGAAAGGCGCGTGAAGAAGCCGCTCGTAAAGAGGACGAAAAGAAAAAGGCCGAAGCTGAAAAGCAGGAAGCTGAGCGTAAACGTAAAGAAGAAGCCAAACGCAAAGCGGAAGCCGAGCGCAAGGCCGAGCAGGAGCGTTTACTGCAAGAGCAAATCCGTGCGGAGCAAGCTGCCAGGGCGCGTCAGCGTAGCCAGCAGGTGCTGTCTGAAGTGCAAAAATATCAGGCACTGATTAAACAGACGATCCAGCAAAATCTGATTGTAGATGACAGTCAGAAAGGTAAGTCATGTCGTCTGCATATCAAGCTGGCTTCGAACGGATTGGTGACCAAAGTCGATGTGCTCGGCGGTGATAATGTTCTCTGTCGTGCGGCTCAGGCAGCCGTGTACAGAGCAGATACTTTACCAGTGTCGCCAGAACCAGACGTTTATGAAAAACTAAAAGACATTAATTTAACTGTAGAACCGGGATTGTAATGACAAAAATCAGACTGTTAGTTTGTCTACTCTTCAGCCTATGTGCCAGTGGGCGTGCGTTTGCGACACTGGATATCGTAATTACCGAGGGCGTCGATTCAGCGCGTCCAATTGGTATTGTGCCATTTCGTTGGAATGGCCCTGGCGTGATGCCAGAAAACCTGACTACAGTGATAGCCAATGATTTGCGTCGTAGTGGTAAATTCAATCCTATTGATGCGTCGAAAATGCCCCAGTATCCAAGTGCCGATGGCGAAGTGGACTATGCTGCCTGGGCGGCGACTGGCGCGGAAGCTATTTTGGTCGGCTCTGTACAGAATCAGTCAATCGACACTTACGTGGTGAACTTTGAATTGATTGATGTGGTGCGTGGGCAGATTACGGGTGGCAAAGCGCAAATTTTAAGTAATGGTGAACTGATCCAAAGTAAGGATCATATTCTGGAAAGTCGTCAGACGACTATTAAAGCCAGCGGCTTTCGTCAGTATGCACACCGCATCAGCGATATCGTATATCAGGCCTTAACCGGAGAGCGTGGCGCTTTTTTAACACGGATTGCCTACGTGATTGTGCGCGACAGAAAAGCCAACGAATATCCGTATGAGCTGGTTGTTGCCGATTATGACGGCGCCAATGAGACCACTTTATTACGTTCTCGTGAACCGTTGATGTCTCCTTCCTGGTCACCCGATGCAAACAAGCTTGCTTATGTAAGTTTCGAGAACAAACGTCCGCAAATCTTCGAGCAGGACATTTATACCATGAGCCGCACCCGCCTGACGGATTTTCCGGGGATTAATGGCGCGCCAACGTACTCGCCAGACGGTAAAAAAATGGCCATGGTTTTATCCAAAGATGGTAACCCAGAAATCTACGTTATGGATTTGGCCAGCAAACAGTTGCGCCGGATCACTAACGACCGGGCAATTGATACTGAGCCTGCCTGGACCCCTGATGGTCAGAGCTTAATATTTAGTTCAGAACGGGGTGGTAAAGCTCAGTTATATCGCGTAAATTTAGCAAAAGGGGATGTTCGCAGGCTTACTTTCGCAGGTGACATGAACCTCGGAGGCACGGTGACACCGAATGGCAACCAGATGGTTTTGGTTAATCGGACCAGAGGAAATTATCACATCGCCAGACAGGACTTGGCGACGGGTAATATGTTTGTGCTAACACAAACGTATCTGGATGAATCACCCAGCATTGCACCTAACGGCAGTATGATCATTTACAGCACGTTACATGAAGGAAATCAGGTACTTTCTCTGGTTTCTCTGGACGGTCGCTTTAAAGCCAGATTGCCAGCTGTAAACGGGCAGGTGAAATCACCAAGCTGGTCGCCATTTTTGCTATAAATCTCAACTCATTTGATGTTTTAAATTGAATAACAATAAGGATTAAGAGGATGCAACCTAACAAAGTTTTGAAAAGCTTATTCATCGCCATTCCAGTAATGACCATGATGGCCTGTTCTTCCAGCCCTAGTGATGCGGACATCGCAGCACAAAACAAAGCTGCGCAAGAAGCTGCCGCTGCTGAAGCTGCGAAGAATCAAAGCGGTGTTCAAACTGGTGCCGTTGAGCCTGTGTTGTCTCCTGCAGAGCAACAGAAAAAAGATATCGCTGCCCTGAGTGCAGAGCAAACCGTATATTTTGATTTCGATCGTTCTAGCATCTCTTCTGAGTTTTACTCAGTGCTAGATAAGCATGCTGCGTTCCTGGTGAAAAATCCTGGTGTAACTGTTGTTATCGAAGGTCACTGTGACAGCCGTGGTACGCCAGAATACAACATCGCCCTGGGTGAGCGTCGTGCGAAATCTATTGAAACTTACCTGCAAAACGCTGGTGTAAGCCTGTCTCAAATTTCCGTAGTCTCTTACGGTGAAGAGAAACCAGCTGTACTTGGTAATACAGAAGCTGCGTTCGTTAAGAACCGTCGTGGCGTTCTGGTTTACAGATAATTAATTCGCGATGATCAAGCGTAGTATTTTACTGGCCTGTACAATCGCAACCGGAGCCGCAGTTAATGCGGCTCCGGCGCCTGTGGTTGACGTTAATAGTGACAGTCTTACCCAACGGGTTGAAGCTTTAGAACGCGTAGTAGAGAGCCGCACAACGGCGCAACATCGCATTCAAGGCCAACTGGATGAATTACAGCAGGAAGTGAATACTCTGCGTGGCAACATCGAAGAGCACAACTACCAGTTGGAAAAAATCCTGCAGCGCCAACGCGAACTGTATCTGGAAATTGATAAACGTTTTGAAGCGGCAAAAGCACTCACATCAGGTCAGCCTCAGGCAGGTATGCCAGGCCTCGATAGTGAGATGACTCCGAGTGTTCCGGTTGCCACTACTCCAACTTCTGGCACCTCTTCAAATGTCAGTGATAGCGTCGCTTACGAGCAGGCCGTTAATCTGATCATCAAAGAGAAGAAGTACGACGAGGCGATTCCGGCGTTTAAAGATTTTCTTAGCAGTTATCCTGCATCCTCTTATGCACCAAATGCACATTACTGGCTTGGGCAATTATTGTTCAATAAACAGGATTGGGCAGGTGCTGGCGAGCAATTTAATAAAGTTGTGACGGATTTCTCAGATTCAAATAAGCGTGCAGATTCCATGTTGAAACTGGCACAAGTCGAACAAAAGCGTTCAAATTTGGCAAAAGCCAAACAATTATTTGAAGCTGTGATAGCAGAATACCCAAATTCCAGCTCCAGTAGCATGGCTCAGAATTATCTGAAGAGCATGTAACTGTTTGGAAAAATCACCTAATCAGGTGGTATCAAGACTTATAAGGGCGCATTTATTGCGCCCTTTTTATACGGATCGTGCGTAATTTCGGCAAACGAACCAAAGATGGCAATTTATCGTGATATTTAGGTTGCACCGAAAAAGAATCTGAGTATTATATGCCGCCGTTGCCTAGGGCAACTGAAGAAAGGGTCGTTAGCTCAGTTGGTAGAGCAGTTGACTTTTAATCAATTGGTCGCTGGTTCGAATCCAGCACGACCCACCACTTTCTTCAGTCACCTTGGTAATAGATTCAGATTTGGGTCGTTAGCTCAGTTGGTAGAGCAGTTGACTTTTAATCAATTGGTCGCTGGTTCGAATCCAGCACGACCCACCACTTCTGAATCAAGCCACCTTTATGATGGGTCGTTAGCTCAGTTGGTAGAGCAGTTGACTTTTAATCAATTGGTCGCTGGTTCGAATCCAGCACGACCCACCATCATCTCCTAGCAAGACTCCAAAAATAAAATTCAAAACTACATAGTAAGTTCGCGCAGGATGAGAACCAGCGAAGCGGTTCGACTAATTTGTCGGGAACAAATTAGAACATGCTTTAGCATGGCCTACAGGGCGAGCTACAGGATGTAACGAGTAATCCAGCACGACCCACCATCATCAAATATCTCCTTCTCAAAGAAAATATAAAAACAGCCTAACAAGTTCGCGCAGGATAAGAACCAGCGAAGCGGTTCGCAAACATTTGTATGGAACGAATGTATGTCCTACACCCTTGTAGTCCACTTGCTTCGCAAGTCAGCTAAAGCTGTTCTGCATTGTTCCTACAATGCTTGGTTAACGCGCTTTAGTGCGGCCCGCAGGGCGAGGGCAGGAAAGCCCGAGTAACAATTTGTCGGGAACAAATTTATGTCCTACATCCATGTAGTCCACTTGCTTTGCAAGCCAGCTGAAGTTGTTCTGCATGGTTCCGACTATGCTTGGTGAGCATGCTTTAGCATGGACCACAGGGCGAGCTACGGGATGTAGTGAGTAATCCAGTACGTCCACCATCATCCAAAAGTACTTTCAAATTAATGTCTAAACACCGCTAGCAATGTTTGTGCAGTAAGACCGTCGCTGAATCGCCTTTTGCATTTCGCTGTTTGGTCAATCTTACTTGTTCGAATAAGCTGTAAGCAGATGAAATGTACCTAGCGTGGCATTTAGCGAAACAAAAGCTCACAGCATGTTTACTCTTCACGTTTTAGTCGTGATAAAGCGCCTTGGTAGCTCAGTGACGCCATATAAATAAATTTGCATCCCCAATATAGAAAACGTACTAAGGCGCTTCAGAATGGCGTAGGGCGATTAATTGGATAATTGCTGTTTTATTGCAGAGGTAATTCCAGTAAAGACATTCACAGCAGCTGTTGTTTTCCCATAATTTATGCTTTAGCAGGCTAACGGCAGCGTATGTAATTTTTATGACAAGTCCTGTATAATCGCCGCCATTCCCAAGTAGAACAGCAAGCAGACAGTACGTTATGGGCCAGCCAATCCGTGTCGAAAAAATTGAGTATCCGTTTCCGCCTAAGCCGACTCCGCTAACCAAAGAGCAGCAGGCAGATTACACGGCGAAAATTAAGCAACTTCTGAAAGAGAAGAATGCAACGCTGGTTGCGCATTACTATACAGATCACGAAATTCAGGCCCTTGCTGAAGAAACTGGCGGCTGTATCTCTGATTCACTCGAGATGGCCCGTTTTGGCCGTGACTGCGATGCCCAGACGCTGATCGTTGCTGGTGTGCGCTTTATGGGTGAAACGGCAAAAATCTTGAGCCCAGAAAAGCGTGTAATGATGCCAACCCTGGAAGCTACCTGTTCACTCGACTTAGGCTGCCCAGTCGACAAATTCAGTGAGTTTTGTGATGCCCATCCAGATCACACTGTGGTGGTATATGCTAATACTTCAGCAGCGGTAAAAGCCCGAGCTGACTGGGTTGTTACATCAAGTATCGCCCTGGAGATTGTTGAACATCTGGATTCTGAAGGTAAAAAAATCATCTGGGGCCCGGATCGCCATTTAGGTAGTTATATCGCTAAACAAACGGGTGCGGACATGCTGATGTGGCAGGGCGAATGTATAGTGCACGACGAGTTCTCATCGAAAGCACTGTTAGACATGAAACATCTACACCCGGATGCTGCGATTCTGGTTCACCCAGAGTCACCAGCCAGTGTGGTTGCCTTAGCCGATGCAGTTGGCTCAACTACACAGCTGATTAATGCTTCTCGCACGTTACCTAACGATAAATTCATTGTGGCCACCGACCGCGGTATTTTTTATAAAATGCAGCAACTGGAACCAAATAAAACCTTTATCGAAGCACCTACCGGTGGCAATGGCGCTACCTGTAAAAGCTGCGCTCATTGTCCGTGGATGGCGATGAATGGCCTGCCAGCCATCTATAATGCGTTGACACAGGAAGACGCTACTCAGCATGAAATATTTGTCGATCCCGATCTGGCCGAAAAAGCCATGATCCCATTGAATCGCATGTTGGATTTCTCTGCACAAATGAAACTGAAGGTAAAAGGAAACGCCTGATTTAGCTGGATTTTGCCGTAAAAATCGGCAACCAAATCAGAAATGGTAGTTTTCCCTTGATTCACAGAGTCTAATTCCATAAGATACGCGCGCTCTTAACGAGCAGGCACACCGCAGTGCCCGCGTATCGCGCAAAATGAAAGCGGAACAAAATGTGGTGAGGTGTCCGAGTCGCTGACCAATTTGTCAGGAACAAATTGGAGCATCCGCAGGATGACCCGAAGGGCAAAAGGCAGGAGCCTTTTGTAACGAGCACGCCGCAGTGCTCCTGGGATACCACAACTCAGAATAGTGCGGAGAATTAGGTGAGGTGTCCGAGTGGCTGAAGGAGCACGCCTGGAAAGTGTGTATACGGCAACGTATCGAGGGTTCGAATCCCTCCCTCACCGCCACTAATTATGAAGAAAACCCGGTCTTAAGCCGGGTTTTCTGCTTTTAGGGCGCCGGTCGCAAGCGCCCAGCCTTCGGCAGAGCCTCAGGCGTTCGTTCGGCGCAAGCAAAACTATTTGCTTGCCTGATTTCCGAACTCACCCCTCACCGCCACTAATATGAAGAAAACCCGGTCTTATGCCGGGTTTCTTTGTTTCATTGGCAGTGGTTTTGCGAGCTTTTCCTTCGATATTAGTAGTTCGAAATAGGTCATAGATATTGCTCATTAGGTCGCTGTGTATGAGATCCCTCATGTTGGCGAGGCGGTTTCCTTTTGCTTGTGTTACGGTCACTTAGTGAGGATTGACTACACTTTGTGCTGATGTGTTATTCGCAGCCATATGCACAGGAACAGGGGAATAAAGATGGCATCGATTTTATTGGCGACCGAGCATGATATCGGCGGGCTGAATGTAAAACGCATTCTGCCGAATATGAAAAAGCGCATGGTGGGGCCGTTTATTTTCTTCGATCACATGGGGCCCAATACCTTTGCCCGTGGTCAGGGCATCAATGTCAGACCGCATCCTCATATTGGTTTGTCGACCATCACCTATTTGTTTGAAGGGCACATTCTGCACCGTGATTCATTGGGAAATCATCTGGAGATAGCGCCCGGCGATGTGAACTGGATGACCGCCGGTAAAGGGATAGTGCATTCAGAGCGCGAAACCCATGAAGTCAGAGCGTCTGAGCATGCGATAAATGGCCTGCAATGCTGGGTGGCCTTGCCTGAAGACAAAGCCGAATTAGAACCTGCTTTTACCCACGTGAAAAAGGACGCCCTGCCACATCAGTCTATCGAAGGGGTAATGCTACGACTGATTGCAGGAGATGCCTACGGCATGAGTTCCCCGGTAAAAACCTATTCTCCTATGTTCTATCTGGATGTGATTGGCAGTAAGGGCAGTGTGCTTGCGGTGCCCTCTGCACAACAAGAAACGGCTATCTATCCCGTCTACGGCAACGTTTCTGTCGCCGGTGAAGTCTATGGCCCCGGAGATTTTGTTTTTCTCGACCCTCAGGATGAGCAGATCGAATGCACTGAGGATGCCCGCTTTGCCTTGCTGGGGGGAGATAAATTCGACACTGTGCCTTTTATTCACTGGAACTTTGTGGCGTTTACGAAAGAGCGGATTGAACAGGCCAAAAGCGACTGGCAAGCGGGGCGTTTTCCTACCATTCCCGGCGACGATAAAGAGTTTATCCCCCTTTAGACAGGACAACCCATGAAAGAAAAAATCTATTTTGACAGTCAGGGGCATCAGCTGGCCGGTGCGCTGGAATATCCGGCCAGTGGCGTGAAGGCCTGGGCTCTGTTTGCCCATTGCTTTACTTGCGGCAAAGATATCGCGGCAGCCTCGCGGATTGCAAACGCGCTGGTCAGTAAAGGCTTTGGGGTGCTCAGGTTTGACTTCACTGGGCTGGGCAATAGCGACGGTGATTTTGCCAATAGCCATTTTTCTTCTAACCTGGCTGACTTAATGGCGGCAGCCGATTATTTACGCCAGCAGCATCAGGCTCCGCAAATTCTGATTGGCCATAGTTTAGGCGGCGCCGCTGTGCTGGCGGTTGCTGACAGTATCGTTGAAGTGAAGGCAGTGGTGACCATAGGTGCCCCGGCCACCGCAGAACATGTGCGCAAGCAATTTTGCGCAGACATTGCAGATATTGAGTCACTGGGAGAAGCGCAGGTGAATCTGGCTGGGCGGGAGTTTACGATTAAGCGCGAATTTTTGCAGGATTTGGAGCAGTACGGTTGGCACTTAGGTCAGTTACAGAGTAAAGCCTTGTTGATAATGCATAGCCCTTATGATCAAACAGTATCGATTCACGAAGCCGAAAAAATCTATCAGTCAGCCCGTCATCCGAAGAGTTTTATCAGCCTGGACCATGCCGATCATTTGCTTAGCCAGAAGGCCGACAGCCAGTATGTGGCCGACGTGATCAGTGGCTGGGTCGGGCGTTATCTGGCGGAGCAAGTACCTCAGACTGCGCCAAAACTGGCAGCCCCGGGCATGGTGCGGGTGAATGAAAAAGATCACAAATTTACCCTGAATGTGATGTCCGACAGTCATCACTGGCTGGCAGATGAACCGGTTGCAGTTGGTGGGTTAAATCTGGGGCCGGATCCGTACGAACATCTGTTAGCAGCCCTCGGCGCCTGCACCGTGATGACGGTACGTATGTATGCCAACCACAAGCAATTGCCGCTGGAGGATATTGAGGTACTGCTGAGCCATGAAAAGAATTATCACGAAGACTGCAAAAATTGTGAGCAGCCCGATGGTTATGCAGAGCGCATCACTCGTCAGATACGGCTGACTGGAAATCTGTCTCCAGAGCAGCGCAACCGGCTACTGGAAATTGCGAACAAGTGTCCGGTACATAAAACCTTGCATAGCAGGTTAGTGGTGCAATCGTCTTTGATTGAGGAACAGAAGTAAGGAATTGCGACAGAGAAGGGGCTCAGATCAATACTGCCAGGATAGTGCCCAAGGTGGCGGCAGCTTTTACAAACTGACCCGCTTTGTGATACTCGTTGGGGGTTTCTTCGGCCTTATCCGGGTCGTCCATACCTAAGGCACCGTAGGTGAACGAGGTGAGGCCTGAAGCTTTGTCTTCGCCGTCACCTGTATCAACATTTTCTTTGGGCGCATCAGCCTCCGCAGACTTGGTGTCTGTGTCTTCAGCATTTTTTGGTGCTGCTGCATTGTTCGTATAAGGGGAGAGCGCCTGATAAGTGTTGGCAGCGCTGGAAGATACGTTCATGCCAAACCCCAAAAGAAAAAACTTACCTGAAAAGCATATCGGCGCGAGGCAAAATTGCTTGAAGGTTTTTTCGCTTTTTTTACGTTAGATAGTGATGCTGTAGTCAATGTATTGAAATAGAAGGTTACCCTGCTTTGCTGATGTTACTGCTTAATACCGGCATACAGCAATTACGGCCCTGTTTTTTCGCCGCATATAAGAAGCCATCCGCCTGGCTAATGGCTTTTTCGATCCCCTGTTCAGGATGAATGTCAGCGATGCCAATACTGATAGAGATCGAGATAGGTTTATCTTCATAGTCTACGGCACAACTGTGCAGGGTTTTACGTAGTTTTTCAGCAAGCTGATAGGCCTGATATTTATCGGTTTCAGGCAACATAATCAGAAATTCTTCACCACCCCACCTGGCGACCACATCTTGCTTACGCAATTGCTTGCGTAAGCGCTGAGATACTTCGACTAAAACCTGATCGCCAGCATCATGGCCATAGTTGTCGTTAATAGACTTAAAGTAATCGAGATCGCATAGTAACAGTGCCATAGGCTGCCCACTGCGACGGCTGCGGGCGTATTCATATTGCAGGGTTTCGTTCATACCACGGCGATTGGCGATACCTGTCAGCAGGTCTTGCTTAGCCTGAGCTTCAAAGCGACGGCTTAGGCTTTCCAAACGTTTTAATGAGCCCTGACGGGAAAATTCATATAGCGCGGATAAAAAGGTCACTGTCATAAACGACAGCAATAAGCGGGTTTTGAATTCCCAGGTGTAACTGGTGGCTAGCAGCATGTCATTAGGTGCAAACATCATGATAGCAACGACCAGGGTAAACAGGCCGATATCACGCAAGCCATTGCGGATGCCGCCAAAAAACATGGCAACCGGGGCGACTAAATAGATCCAAAGCGGACCGGTTTGATTGGCGCCTCCTTCATATACCAGATATAACATCAGGCATACCAGGCAGCTAAGTAACATGTTGGCAGAAATACGGTGCGCCATTGCATGAGTAATGCGGCGTTGAATGGCGTGGCACAGATAGAATAAGACGCTGGCGCTGAGCAGGGCGGCGGCTAGGGGCCATATTTTGTGATACAGGGCGTTCAGGCCCAGTACGCAGGTTAAGGACAAACCGATCAGGCCAAACATGTTGACCATAAAGATCTTATGGTTGATGTCTGCGCTATTTTCACGGCGCATGCCTGCGCGTAAATAAGCCCTGATTAACTGTTGTACCTTACTTGTCATATCCTCTGCCACACAGGCCAGGCTATGTGGTGTCCCTTTGTATTTTTGCAGCCAGCTTGGCCACTAATTGACGTAATTGGTTAACGGCCTCAGCATACCCGTTTTTTGTTAATTTTTCTTCAAAATAAAATGGGTATTTTGTTGTTTTTTGGTCAATTTCATAGAAATTAAAATCGCCAGACAGAATCACAGTGCCGCGATCTGTGGAGACAAAATAGCGCACATTCACTAACAGGGTTTTACCTGCCTGTGATGATAGGGGATCGTTCGAGGCCAGATACGAAGGCGCAATTTGGTTGAGGTCTGACACCAGAGTTTGCTCAATACTCGGTGCCAGCGGTTCACTCCAGACATCCGACGGGGCATAGTAGAGTTCGTGCTGATGAATGAGCATGGCCAGATTACTGCGCTGCAGATAATCTGCCAGTTCTACACTTACCCGCACAGACTGGTCGCTAAGTTCGAGTTTTTCTCGCGATGCTGTAGCTGCATCTGGTTGCAGCAAATAGTAGCGCATATCTGGCACCGAGCTACTGCAGGCACACAGACCCAACAACGATAATAAGATGAGTGCTCTCATTGTGATGCTCCTTCAGAGGCGGGGGTCACCTGTGGGATCCGTTCCTGCTTACGGCTTTCGCCAAATATCAGACTGTTCGGCTGTTGATTCAGTTGCAGCATTAAAGGCTGTAGCTGCCCTAGCGTTTGTTGCAGTTCACGTAGCGTGCGGCTGAGCTGATTGTAATTATCGGAGCCAGCACTATAGTCACTCAGCAGTTGCGACGCCTGTTTTAGCAGACGAGACACGGATGCTCCCAGTTCACGGTCTTGCAGATCCGCAGCCAGGGCGTCAAAGCGAGCGCTGGTTTGACTTAACGACGTGGCCGTATCGCTCATGCTACCCAGTGTTTCGCGACCTTCTGATACAAGTTTATCTAACGGCAACGCATTAAATTTATCCAGCAAGGCGGTGACCTTCTGAGTCATCTGACTAAATTCATTGGAAACAGTTGGGATGACAGTCATGTCTTTGACCGTTTCGAGTGGATGTTCAATATCGTCTGGGTAGTGTTGTAAATCCACAAATAAACCACCGGTCAGCAGATTTCCGACTTTCAGTGACGCACGCAACCCACCAGTGATCCATTGATCAATTTGTTGCTGTATTTGCAGTACACCAATTTCGTTATCTGGTAACAACGCTCTGCCGGGTTGGATCGAAATGATCACCGGGATAGTGTAGCCCTGGGGCCTCAAGGCATACTCATCACTTTCTCTGATATAGCGTCCAGGGTTAATGTCTACTACTTTACCAATTTCCAGCCCGCGATACTCCACAGGCGCACCGACTTTCAGGCCTCGAACCGTATCGGCGATTTTTAGCAGATAGAAGGCACTGTGAGAAAAACGCTGTTCCAGCGCCTGCTCATAGTTGGCGTAGATTTCAAACTCTCGGTTATCAGCCACGAGTGCGCCTTGTTCAAGTCCATCTGGAACGCCAAAGGTCACGCCACTGGTCAGCAAAGCTTCTAAACTACTGGTTTCGATAGCAACGCCACCCGCGCCTAAGCGCATTTTGATGCCGCTGGTATTCCAGAATTTGGTATTGGTGGTAACGAGCTGATGATAGGGGGCCTGAATAAAGATCTGATAGAAGACTTGCTGCTTTTGCACATCAAAATGGGTTTCCTCAAACTGACCAACCTTGATGCCTTTGTAGATCACCGGATCACCACGAGAATACGCTCTGTCTTCGCTATGCCCTTTTAAGGTCAGATGCAGTCCTGGTGCGTCTGCTGGGGTAATTGGCGGGTTATCCTGAGCGACAAAATGATAAACAATGTCGCCTCGGGCCGAGGGTTCCATGGCGATAAAGGAGCCTGACAGCAGAGTGTTGAGTCCACTCACACCGGTTATCGATACTTTAGGTGATACAACCCAGAATTTACTGCCATCGCGCATCAGTTCGGCGGCAAAATTATGTATTTGTGCTTCGACAATGACGCCGGATAAATCAGGTTTTAATTCAATTTTGCTGACAAGGCCAATATCTACACTTCGGGCTTTTATTGGCGTTTTACCAGCTTCCAGCCCTTGTGCGTTTTCCAGCTCTAAGGTGATTACCGGGCCTTGTTGCTGCCACTGCTGATATACCAGCCATAAGGCAATGACTAAGGCGACAATCGGTAAAATCCAGACCATTGATACCCGGCGACTTGGGCGCACTTGTGCGGTTTCACTGGCGACAGAGGTATGGTGTTCAGTCATGTTATTTTTGTTTGTTCCAAATTAAACGGCTGTCAAAGGTTTCTGCCGCCAGCATGGTGAGGATCACCACGGCACAAAAGGCGATAGCTGCAGGACCAGGCAAGACACTGATGATATTACCCATCTGCAAAAGGCTGGCCAGGATAGCGATTACAAATACGTCCACCATCGACCAGCGTCCAATAAACTCGGTAAAACGATAACACAGTGCGCGCTGACGTTGCATAAGCGCGGTATTTTTTTGTACCGTCCAGGTCAGCCAGCTAAGCAGTAACAACTTTGCGACAGGCACCAGCACACTGGCAATAAAGATAATAATAGCAATAGGATAGGAACCCGCATGCCAAAGGCTCTCGACCCCTTGTAAGATGGTGCTGGGTTGCTCGGCGCCAATAAATCGGGTGCGCATAATGGGTAGAAAATTGGCGGGTAAATAGAGTAGGGCAGAGGCTATTAACAATGCCCAGGTGGTTTGAATACTGCGTCTGGCATCTATAGGTGCTGCTTCGGGCAACGGCTGACGTAACAAATATAGCCACAGCTGTGGCAAATCTAAGCGGATTAGCATCAGGCAAAAGAATACTGTAAAGCCGGTGTAGGCATAAAAGCCCATGCCTAACTCGATATCGACCAGAGAGGTTAACTTCACCAGGCTGACTAATACGCTGATCAAAAAGATTTCAGCCATGCTCCAGGGCAGGAGTTTATCAATCAGTTTAAGGATACGCGCACCCAACGGGGCAGGCTGGTGGCGATGTTGAAATGGCCACAGCAGCAGATATAACAAACAGAGCAATACGCTTAAAGGGAGCAGAATAATAAAAAGTAACAGCAGCATGGCCAGCAGCCAGAAGTGTTCATGGGCCAGCGAGCTAAAACCGGAGAGTAAACTAAAACTCAGACCTGAGCCTGCAAACTTAAAGGCCATAAAGGGTAGCGGAAGTGATGCGCATAGCAACACAACTGCGGCAATAGAAAAGGCCACTAAATGTTGAATCGCAAAACGATGAAAATGGACCAGTCGGTGGCCGCAAACCGGGCAGACTGCTTTTTGACGATGGCCAACTGGCGGCAGCTGACTTAGGGTATCACACTGATGACAGTGGATGCGTTTAGCTGGATGAGTAGAAGATTTTGACGACACCCGCGTATTCTCTAAGTAGCTGAATGGCTCCAGCATATGGGCTGGAGCAAAATAGTCAATCGCTTGCGTAGGTTAGTAAGGGGCTTTACGCAGCAATTTATCCAGATAGCCCATGGAAAACGCGGAAATCACAAAGGTAATGTGGATCAGTAAATACCACATGATTTTGTCATCGTTGACGCTTTCAACATTCATGAAAATCTTGAGCAGATGAATCGATGAAATGGCAACGATAGAGGCTGCAACTTTATTTTTTAGGGAGCCTGAGTCCAGTTTACCTAACCAGCCCAGCTTGTCTTCCCCATCTTCTAAGTCCAGACGCGAAACAAAGTTTTCGTAGCCGGAAAACATCACCATAACGATCAGGCCGCCTACCAATACGATATCGATCAGAGAGAGGACAACCAGCACTAAATCCACTTCTTTAATGGTGAAAATAATCGGCAGAATATGAAAGATTTCCTGAAAGAATTTAATGCCCAGTGCCAGTAGCGTCAGGCTCAGGCCTAGGTAAATTGGCGCCATAATCCAACGCGAAGCGTAGATGGCCTTCTCAATATATTTTTCCATTTCTCAACAAGTTAACAGCAAAAATTGGCGAATATTATTATTGAGATGGGGTGCCGAGGGAAGGGCTTAATACAAAAAAGCCCTCATCAAAGAGGGCTTTTAGACACATTAACTCAACTTAGTAGTTGGCGTTGCCTGGTGTACGCGGGAATGGGATCACGTCACGTACGTTTTGTACGCCGGTCACATAGGCCACCAGACGCTCAAAACCTAAACCGAAACCTGCGTGTGGTACGGTGCCGTAACGGCGCAGGTCGCGATACCAGCTGTAGTCTTCTTTGCTTAAGCCCATCTCATCCAGGCGCGCATCGAACACGTCTAAACGCTCTTCACGCTGAGAACCACCGATGATTTCACCAATGCCAGGTGCCAGTACGTCCATGGCGGCTACTGTTTTGCCGTCATCGTTCAAACGCATGTAGAAGGCTTTGATGTCTTTCGGGTAGTTTTGCATGATGATAGGCGCGCCCACATGTTCTTCTGCCAGATAGCGCTCGTGCTCAGACGACAAATCGACACCCCATTCCACCGGGAACTCGAAGTTCTTACCGCTGGCTTTGAGGATCTCGATAGCATCGGTGTAATCCATGCGTACGAAGTCTTGTGAAATTACCTGCTCTAAACGGCTGATAGCGTCTTTGTTTACGCGCTCAGCGAAGAACGCCATGTCATCAGCGCGTTCGGCCAACACAGCCTTAAATACATATTTCAGCATGTCTTCAGACAGCTGAGCGATGTCTTTCAGTTCTGCAAAGGCGACTTCCGGTTCGATCATCCAGAATTCAGCCAGGTGACGGCTGGTATTGGAGTTCTCAGCACGGAAAGTTGGGCCGAAGGTATAAATCTTCGACAGGGCACAAGCGTAGGTTTCGCCGTTTAACTGGCCTGATACCGTCAGGTAAGTCTCTTTGCCGAAGAAATCTTCAGAAAAGTCGACGTCACCTTTGTCTGTGCGCGGCAGATTGTTTAGATCCAGCGTAGACACGCGGAACATTTCACCGGCACCTTCAGTATCGCTGGCCGTCAGAATAGGGGTGCTTACCCAGATATAGCCATTTTCATGGAAGAAACGGTGAATAGCCTGAGATAAACAGTTACGTACACGGGCCACGGCACCAATCAGGTTGGTACGCGGACGCAGGTGAGCGTGTTCACGCAGGTATTCTACCGAGTGACGTTTAGGCGCCATTGGGTAAGTGTCCGGGTTTTCTACCCAGCCAACAATTTCAACACTGCTGGCTTCAATTTCCAGAGCCTGACCCTGGCCTTCAGAGGCTTTTAATGCACCTGTAGCAATGATCGAGCAGCTGGTGGTTAAACGCTGGATATCTTCGTAATTATTCAGGGAATTCAGGGCGATAACTTGCACGGCGTCAAAGCAGCTGCCGTCATGCAGGGCGATAAAGGATAAGCCTGCTTTTGAATCACGGCGGGTACGAACCCAACCTTTTACTGTTACTACATCACCAACGGAGTACTTACCGCTGAGAATATCTACCACTGGGGCTTGCGCCATCTGTTATCTCCAAAACCTGAACGAGAAAAATACGTAAAATTGCAGACGGGGTGCTAAGGTCTGAACTACCGTTAGTAAACCGCTGTCTCAATGTGTGATGGTCGTGACAAATGTCTCTGTTAATCAGGTCATCAATACATCAGTTTGCTGATATGTTGTGCGTGATTACCCGGGACACGTTTTGGGGTCATCCTCGACTGGGATATCGACTATCAAAACAAGGTGTGTAATCTTACTTAGCTGACGCACAGACTCAAGTAAAATTGTTGAACTCCCTATGACAAGTCACGAACATCAGCCAGAAAGACGACATCAGGCCAAAGAAAAGGACACTTTATTTCGTCTGATTAACGCCATTCACCTGTTTGGCTGGGCCGTCATGTTGGCTGCGCTGATTGTTTTTCACTATGCCCGGCCGGAATTTACCACAGGATTTCAGGAGTATCTGGGCATTGAAGTGCGGGAGCAGTGGTCACGGCCGTTAACCCATTTCTTATTGCTGCTACTCGCGGCCTGTACCAGCCTGGGGTTGGTGGTCACTATCCTCAAACGCAAACGTACCCGCCGTAAGCACGATGATAGTCCTTACAGCGGGTTAGTATTGTTGATTGTGGCGCTGTTGTGTTTAGCCGCGCTGGTGGCCGAAGTGCCCTGGTTGGGCTAAGGCCTGATTATAGTGGCATCAGCCATGTACTTTTGCCAGCAGGTGTTTCACACCCTGCTGAATATCGGCTGTGAACTTGGCCTCATCTATCGGATTTGCACAACCCTCGCCGTACACGGGGTTACCCTGAATAAAGCTGGTTTTGATACTGACCGGCTCTCCACACAGTAAGGGTGCCAGTAATGGCGAATGCACGCCGGCAAAGCGCGGTTGCTGAATATCGTAAAGCACGATATCCGCAGCTTTGCCCACTTCAAGGCTACCGGTACCCTCTAATCCGAGTAAACGGGCGCCATTTTCACTGCCCCAGTTCAGTACCTGTTCGGCGCTGGTGGCGTTGGGACCATGCTGGGTGCGGTGCAACAGCCAGCTTAAATTCAGCTCCTGGATCATGGAACCAGACTCTGACGATGCCGAGCCATCCACACCCAGGGTAATATTGACGCCCGCGCGCTGCATCTCAATCACAGGTGCGATGCCGCTGCCAAGGCGACAATTAGAGGTCGGGCAGTGGGCGATACCTGTGCCCGTCTCAGCAAGCAGTTTGATTGCGTGTTGATCACACTGGACTAAGTGGGCGAACCAGACATCCTCGCCGAGCCAGTTAACACTTTGGGCATAGTCTATCGCTGGCATGCCATATTTTTGCAAAGCCTGCTGCTGGTCAAAGTCCACTTCCAATAAGTGAGAATGCAGTTTTAACCCATGCGCACGGGCAAAGGCGGCAAATTCACGTAAATCCTGCGGTGGTGAGGTATGCACTATGCTGGTGGGGGCTACCACCAGTTTGCGCATGGCCATATTGCCGGTCTGATGATAGCGGCTGCGACTGTGTTCCATACGGCTGATGGCCTGATCCAGGCTCTCGGGTAAAATCCCCGCATCACGCATGCCTTTGTGGCTGCCCATCACCGTGGCACTGCCACGGCACAATACTAAACGCATGCCCAGTTCATCGGCGGCCTGCCAGACGGCATCTTCTACTTCGGCTGAGCTGCTGGCGTGATACAGATAGTGATGGTCGGCACAGGTGGTGGCACCTGAGCGCAGCAATTCATACAGCCCCAGTTTGGCGGCCAGATACATAAGTTCGGCATCGATTTTTGGCCAGTAGCGATAGGGTACCGAGGCCAGCCATTCGCCCAGGCCCTGATTTAACCCGGCAGGGATGCCTTTTAACATTGACTGGGCCAGATGGTGATGGGTATTCACCAGGCCGGGATAGGCCACACAACCGCGGCCATCAATCAGGGTTTCATCCTTATTTGGGATAAGATGCTGACCAAGTTCGTTAATACGGCCATCGCGAATGCGAATATCGGTGACAGGGGATTGCGGACCCGCAGAAGGACTAAACACAGCCTCGCAGCCCTGAATCAAGTAATGCATACATGCTCCTTTGTTACTGCAAAGAGCAATGTCCCGGATCTGCGTGTTTAAAAAGGGATCCTGACCGCTTCTACTCTCATAAAATCTGAATGGCGTTAGGCCTAAATTCAGCCTAAGCCAATGGCTGCCAAGCAAAAAGCTGTCCAGTTTCAGTGGTAATCCACTCCTGCTACAAGCACGGGGATTGGAGACATCAATGGCCGAGAAATAGGCAGTAAACCTTACCACGCTTGCACCAGAAAATAACATTATGTTTTCATTTTGCTTTTTTATGGTGCAGGCTAATGTGGTGAAAAACCGTATTTCACGGCTTAGCGGGCTGGCACAGCTGTTGCAAATCTGCATTTGTGCTGATGCAAATCCTCGTGTCGGTGCGATTTAGGAACAAATGAGTAGAAGCGGTCAGGCTAGTCGCATTTTCCAGCCCGGGCATTGCTCACTTAACGACAGGTGAAATACGCAGGTATTTGGCTGGCGTGAGTGACGTGATTTTCGGTCCATCCCTCCCCAATCTATCTGCATTTTACCGGTCTTTGGCAAGGCTCCCTGAGCCTGAGATACCGGAGAATCCAAAATGAAGTTAATTAAGCAATGGCAGAGTCGCATATGTCGTGGCCTGATGCTGGCAGCGCTGGCAAGTATTAGCCCGTTAAGTCTGGCGGCAGACAAAGTCACTTTTCAGCTCGACTGGTTGCCCGGCGGCGACAAAGCACCTTTGTACGTAGGCATTGAACAGGGCTTTTTTGCCGCAGAAAATCTCGACGTAAAAATTTCCCATGGCCGCGGCTCGACCGATGCCATCAGTAAAATTGCCACTGGCACTGCCGATGTGGGCTTATCGGATTTGGTTGCATTACTGCTGGCCAAAGCCAATAACGATGTGCCGGTCAGCGCCATCTATTCGGTGTTTAGTGAAGCGCCCCATGCGTTTTTTGTGCTGTCTGATTCGGGCATTCAGCAGGTGAAGGATGTCGCCGGGAAGAAGATCGCCACGTCGCCTTTTACTTCCTCTAACGTGTTTTTGCCGTTACTGCTGTCAGTCAATCAGGTGCCGGAAAATAAGGTACGGGTGATTAAAACCGACCCCGGCGCCCTCAATCCCATGCTGTTAACCGGCAATGCCGATGTGGTGATTTCCTGGATCACAGATACAGAAAAATATCGCTATCAGGCGAAATCCGCAGGCAAAGAGCTGACTGTTTTACCTTGGTATGATGCGGGTCTGGCGTTTTACTCTACCGCGTTAATTGCCAACGATCGCTTCCTGGCCAAGCGCCCGGAGGTGGCAAAACGTTTTGTGCGCGCCTATGCCAAAGCCATTGCCTATACCTGGGCCCATCCGCAGCAAAGTGGCGAAATGGTGCATAAGATTGTGCCTGAAGTGGATGCCAGCGCGGCAGCCGATACCATCACTTCTATCAAAGGTTTGGTCTACAACGATGCCAGTAGCGCTCATGGCCTTGGTCAGTTTGACCCGGAGCGTCTTGCCACCACCTGGCAGTGGACCGCCAAAGCCCAGTCTCTGGATCCTGCCTCATTTGATCCCGAGCGCGCCATTAACCGTCAGTTTTTGCAGGGAGAATAACTATGTTGCCCTACGTGAGTTTTTGCGCCGTTGGCCACAGTTACACCACGGATAAAGGCCAGCTGATACCCGCCCTGCGGGATGTGAGTTTCAGTATCAATAAACACGAATTTGTTGCTGTGGTCGGCCCATCGGGCTGCGGCAAATCAACCTTACTGCGTCTGCTTAGCGGCCTGATGCAACCCACCAAAGGCCAGGTCAGGGTGTTTGATCATCCCGTCACCCAGCCACGGGATGACGTTGGCATAGTGTTTCAAAAACCGACTCTGTTGCCCTGGCTGAAGGTGACCGACAATGTATTGTTTCCACTCAAACATAAATTCGGCCGTATCACCCTGGCTGATCGTGTTCGGGCAGCCGATCTGATTGAAATGATAGGCCTGACCAAGTTCGCCAAACATCGTCCGGATCAGCTCTCTGGCGGCATGCAGCAGAGAGTTGGCATTGCCAGAGCCTTGTTGCTGGACCCGGATATTCTGATCATGGACGAGCCATTTTCGGCCCTGGATGCCCTGACGCGGGAAATGATGGGCTTTGAACTGCTGAAAATCTGGAACGACGCACCCAAAACCGTGCTTTTTATCACCCATTCCATTTCTGAAGCTGTGCTGCTGGCAGACAAGGTGCTGGTGATGAGCGAAGGGCCGAGCACTTTGGCCGAATCTCTGGATATCGACCTGCCGCGTCCGCGCAGCCCGCAAACTATGCAACTGGCGGCGTTTTCTGAGTACACCAATCGGATCCGCAAACACATTTACCGCCAGTCAGAGGCCGAATCCGATGCGCCGCTCCAAGCCATGCTGGCCTAAGGAGCAGTTAATGAATGCTTATCTAAAAATGAAATACGGTGTGCAGCCACTGTTACCGGCTTTGTGTTTGCTGACCTTACTGCCGGTGTGGGAAGTGATTTGCCGGGTATTTGAGGTACCTAACTTTGTGTTGCCTGCGCCGTCGGAAATCGCTCAGGCGTTTTATGATGTGGAGCTGATGCGTTGGGTTGAACATGCCTGGGCGACGCTGCGGGTCGCTCTGATAGGTTTTGCCTTATCGATAGTTATCAGCCTGCCGTTGGCAATTATCATGGTGCGCTCGGAATTTTTGCGCAAAACCCTGTATCCGCTGCTGGTGGTGGTGCAATCCACGCCTGTGGTGGCCATTGCGCCTTTGCTGATTGTAATTTTAGGTTCGGGCGAAGCACCGCGGCTGGTGATTACCTGTTTAATTACCTTTTTCCCGCTGGTGGTTGCGGCTACCACAGGCATGCTGGCGACCCCGCCTGAACTGATTGAATTATCCAAATCCCTGCGCGCCCCGGCGGTCAAAGAGATTTGGCAAATCCGCCTGCCTTACGCTATTCCGCATATTTTCAGTGGCCTTAAGGTAGCTGTAACTCTGGCCATTATCGGTGCGGTCATTGCCGAATTTGTGGCGGCGGAAAAGGGTTTGGGCTATCTGGTGCAGTTTTCGACTTCTTATTTCAAAATCCCCCAGGCCTTTGCGGCGCTTATCGTGCTGTCGCTGATGAGCCTGTTGCTGTTTAAGGCGGTGCACTGGATCCAACGATTCTACTTTGCCTGGAGTTTACCCAAGCAAGATAAGTAAGCGTCAGCTTTTGGCTGACAACAGACGGAGTAGAAGCGGCGGGCGTAAAGCCTGGCATTGCTCCCTAAGCAACTTTGCTTAATTAACGGAGAGCAACCATGACAAGTTATGCATTAAACGAACTGAACTTTGAAACCACCATAGGCGGCGAGGGTACTGAAACTCAGGCCCGCGCCATTCCTGTGATCGACGTGTCGGACTTTGAAAATCGCCGCAGCGAAATCACCGACGCCTTATGGCAGGCGGCCACGCAAGTGGGCTTTTTCCAGCTAAAAAATCACGATTTAGGTTTAGCGCTGGTGCGCGACGCCTTTGCCGTGACTGAAGCTTTTTTCGCCCTGGACAATGCACAAAAGCAGGCGTTTGCGCTGAAAAAAGGCCTCAATGCCGGCTGGGAGTTTATGCAGCAGGTACGACCCTCAACCGGCACTGCCGATCAAAAGGAATCTTACCAAATCACCCTGCCGCATATGGATAACCTGTGGCCGCTGCAAACTCTGGTTCCGGAGTTTCAGCGCGTGGTGCTGGAGTTTGAATACAAGGCCTGGCAACTGGGAATGCAGGTGCTGTCCTGCTTTGCAGATAAGCTGGGCTTTGCCCGGGATTTCTTCACTCAGGCCCACGCCCGTGACTCTGAGCATTTTCAGAGTACCTTACGCCTGCTGCATTACCTGCCGGTAGCAGGTAATGACGAGGCACCAAAAGGCATCTGGCGCGCGGGTGCCCACACAGATTTTGACTGTCTGACCATGGTGTTTCAGCGCGATGGCCAGGGTGGTTTGCAGGTGTGTCCGGGCAAAGATGCGTCTGAGCAGCAGGCCTGGAGTTCGGTGGAGCCGAAAGATGAGCTGATCACCTGCAACATCGGCGATATGCTGATGCGCTGGAGTGACGATAAGCTTAAATCTACTTTGCACCGGGTACGTATGCCCAAACCGGATGAATATCGTGGGCCGCGTTATAGCATGGCGTATTTCTGTCAGGCCAATAAAGACATGCTGATCCAGGGGCCGGAGCATAAATATCCGCCCATTACCGCGGCGGAATACTTGCTGGAGCGAATTAAGGCGAATTTCGCCAGTACCGCTAAATAGCTCGCCTAATTAGGTGTGCCTTTGCCGCCCACTGTTGCTTGCAGCGGGCGGCTTTTTTGTTTTATTTCCATTACTTGCCGAGGCTGGTTAAGCTTAGCGCCAGTGTTTTTGTTATGGTGTAGTGTATCTGTGCAACCTTCTCATCCTTCCCATCAGTTTTGTGGTCAGTTGCTGGTTTCCCAGCAGGATAAACCTGTGCTTTCGCCCCAGCAGATGCAGCTATTGCAGGCGGTGGATAGATCCGGCTCTATCACTCAGGCAGCGAAAGATGTGGGCATCAGTTACAAAAACGCCTGGGATAAAATCAATCTGCTCAATCAGCTGTTGCCGCAGCCGTTAGTGGCGGGCAATGCCGGGGGAGCGAAAGGCGGCGGGACTCGTCTTACCGACACCGGACGGCAACTGGTGCAGGGCTATGTGTTATTACAGGCCGAGCATCAGCAGTATTTAGAACAACTGTCGTTGCAGCTGGGGATGGTCGAAACCCAGCTCACACCGTTAACACAGATTCAGTCGCGGCTGAAAAATCAGTTTCGCGGTCAGCTGACAGCTATCAACTGGGGCGAAGACGATGCCGAGTTGCATATTCAGTTGGTCAATAACATTACACTGATCGCCGTGCTGCCCACGTCCACCATGAACCGCTTAGGGCTGGCCGAAGGGGATAAGGTGCTGGCCATGGTGAAACCTGCGTCGGTATTTTTAAGCCCGCAGCAGGCGTTACTGACCAGTGCCCGCAATCATTTCACCGGCTCAATTAGCGCCTTACATCCGGGCAGCGTGAATACTCAGGTCAGCGTAGATATTGGTGTTGATAACCCCTTAATGGTCAGTGTCACCAATGCCAGTGTGACTAAATTGGGACTGGCTGAAGGTGCCAGTATCAGTGCATTTTTCAAAGCACCTGCGGTGGTGGTTATCCCCGCATAACAGCCCTGCAATTTAAGAGACTCTTTTTGATATAACACCGCTCGGATTGGTTCTGCCATTAGCTACCAGGTTGATTTTTCGCGTTTAATTTTCGTTATATATTGATCTATATAACGATGCGTGGCAGATTAATTTCCCTTCTAAAGTCGTTCTCATAGTGTGTTGTTATGTCTCTGAAAATCTCGCCGGTAACGCGGCCGTTTGTATCATCTCCATTTGCCCTAAGCCTGATAGCCCTTAGCTTTTGTCAGGCCGCTGTTGCTGATCCAGACTGGCAGTTTTCCGGTAGTTATCGGGTACGTTATGAAAACCTTAATCATGCCTACACAGCCGGTGATAAGGGCAGTGATGAACTGTTTACCTCGCGCTTGCTGGCATCGTTAAAAGTATCGGGCGAGGCATTTTATGGCCAGCTGGAATTGAAGGATTCCCGTGCCTGGCTGGATGATGAGGACTCGCCCTTGGGCACAGATGATGTAAATACTCTGGAGCCGTTGCAGGCTTATGTGGGCTGGCAGGATAAAGCCAGCGGCATAGATGTAAAAGTGGGGCGTATGACGCTGGATCTGGGCACGCGTCGTTTTGTTGCCCGCAACCGCTTTCGCAATACTCTCAACGCCTTTACCGGGGTAAGTTATACGCAAGTCAAGGACAAGCAGCAATGGCAGGCATTTGCCCTGTTGCCCGTGCAGCGTGAACCCAGTAGCAGTGCAGCGCTGGATGACAATAGTCAAAAGCTGGATAAATCTTACGCCGATAATCGCTTTTGGGGTGTCTATTATCAGGATAGCCTGGCCAATAGCGGAACCTTTGCCGCGTATTATCTGGGCTTAAGTGAAGACGATCATCCTGAACTGACCACCAGCAATCGTCACCTGACCACCTTAGGCGGGCACTGGACCAGCGCAAAAAACGATTCTGGCTGGCAATATGATCTGGAAGGCGCCTATCAGTTTGGTCATTCCCGTGCGTCGAAATCTGCATCCGATACCACGGATTTAGATCACAAAGCCTGGTTCTTACATGCTCATGCCAGCTATTTGCTGAGTGACAGCCAGTGGCAACCAACCCTGACTCTGCAGTGGGACTATGCCAGCGGCGATGATGATGCCAATGACGGCGAAAACAACCGCTTCGATACCCTGTACGGCGCCCGTCGCTTCGATTTTGGCCCCACCGGCATTTACGGCGCTTTTGCCCGCAGCAACATTCAGTCTCCGGGTGTCAAACTGAGCGTGAAAAAGGGCGATACTGATGTCTTTGTTGGATATCGGGCCATATGGCTGGCATCGGATACCGACAGCTTAACTACCGCCAGTTTACGTGATAGCACAGGCAGTAACGGCAGTTATGTCGGCCAGCAGGTAGAGGCGCGGTTACGGCATAAACTGACCCCGGAGCTGGGGCTGGATATGGGCATGGCCTATCTGATCAAAGGTGATGCATTTAAAGACAACAGCGCCAGTATTGATAACGACAACAGCACTTATGCATACACAGCTCTGACCTACAGTTTTTAACTTTCTTTTCTAAGCGGGGCGCCAGCTGGCTCTGGCGACCCAAGCTTTCCTTGTTGGTGTTAACTGGTTTGGCCAGTTGAATCTGGACTGGGTTAGTGGCATGCTCTGTTCACAAACTTATTACATACAGAGACGAACGCGTGGTTCAACAGGAATCTCTCTTTGTGGCCGACAATGGCCATCAATTGCATTTACGTCATATCTGGCAACAGCCGGGCGGCGTGCCTGTGCTGATGGTGCACGGCGCCATTGAAAACGGCAAAATTTTCTATACCGAATCCGGCAAGGGCCTGGCCTGCTATTTGGCCGAGCAGGGCTTTGATGTGTATGTGGCGGATATGCGTGGTCGCGGTTTAAGTCAGCCTGCTATTCGTAAAAATGCAGGTCACGGTCAGCTGGAAATGATCACCCAGGATATCCCGGCCTTTATTGACTATGTCTGGCAGCAAACCGGCCAGGCCATGCACCTGGTGGCCCATTCCTGGGGCGGCGTATTACTGGCGTCGGCGATGGCGCGTTTTCCGGAATCAGTGGCCAAATTGCGCAGCAAAGTCTGCTTTGGTACCAAGCGAAGTGTCAGCGTGGTCAACTGGGAGCGTATCGTAAAAGTCGAGCTGGTGTGGAAGCGTCTGGCGCCTATGCTGGCCAAACGCAAAGGTTACTTTGCTGCGCGTAAACTGAAAATGGGTGCCGATGACGAAACCCTGGAATCTTTGCAGCACAGTGTGGCCTGGGTCAGGAAAAGCCAGTGGGTCGATCCTAAGGATAACTTCGATTACGCCAGTGCTGCCAAAGCTCTGAACTGGCCGCCGGTATGGCATATCGCGGCGATCAAAGATGCGGTATTGGGCAATCCGGTGGACATAAAGCGCTTTATCCGTGAAACCGGCAATCACAACACCCGTTTTACCCTGCTGAGTCGCAAAAACGGTAACCGCCTTGATTATGATCACATCAATATGCTGACTCATCCTATTGCCCGAAATGACCACTTTCCTCAGGTGGCCGACTGGTTACGACAGCACTCTTAATTGCTAGCAGCCTAAAACGACCATATTGCTGGTCGTTTTGGCGAAAATGCGCAGGGCTATCTACACTCAAGCAATGGATTGCTTGACAGGGATAAGTATCTTCGCATGCGTGTTCACTCTATTCGCTTTAAAGTTATTCTCCCCATTGCCTTTTTGGCCCTGATTCTGGTCGGCTTGCTGGCCTTTATGTCGATCGTCACTACCTTGCAGGATGATGCTATGAAGCGTCAGACCGAAACCTATTTCGAAGCAGTTTCAGCAGTGCTTAATGGCGATCGGGATATTTATCAGGCCCTGGTGGCCATCGAAAATGTGCTTAGTGGCAGTGAAGATCCGGCGGCGGATAAGGCGGATTTTTATGAAAATGCCAAGCAGGTAAAAGACAGGTTTACCCAGTATCTGACCTATCTCGAAGATGAGCAGGATTTTTTCGCCAAATTTGGCCGCTTTGAAGAGTTTACCCCTTTATATAATGAATGGTTCCGTATCAGTGAAAAAGTGGTGCTGAGTGCTAAGGCATCACCTCGCTCTCATCAGGACGAAACTCAGGTTGATAGTAAGTTTCAGGCAGTCAGGGAGATGATGGATAATGCGGGTGAAATTCTGAGAACCCATGCTAAATCGGTGGAACAAAGTAATGGCCGGTTAACCGAACTGGAGAAGTATCTTGAAGCATTGGCAGAAATTCTGAATGCTGATCGAGATATTTATCAGGCCCGTTTAGCACGTCAAAAGATCAATAATGGCATTGGTGACCTGAGTCAGAATCAGGCCTTTTTTGAAGAAAATGCCAGGCAGGTACTACAGCGCTTTCATAATTACCGCAGCTATTTGATTTCAGAGCCAAAACTTACAGAGAGATTTGAGCGTTTCGATGTGCTGTTTAATGATTGGTACACCGAAAGCAAAAGGCAGGTATATAGCACTCAGGTACATAATAATCTGGCCGACGCCGGTGACATGATGCAGGTCGAGCAAAAATTCAATGCCATTAGAAGTGTATTGGATAAGGCTGGTGAGGCCGTGCGTCAGTATGCCCGGGAACTGAAAAATAAGGTGGCGGCGCAGATCGCTCTGTACGAAAAAATCACCTTAGCGGTGATCTTGTTTGCCTTGGTCATGGCACTAGTGATGGGGTATTACGTGCCTTTGCGCATCACGCGAGAAGTAGAAGAAGTGACCAGGCGTATTCGGGAAATCGCTCAGGGCGATGGCGATCTGACTCAGCGTATTCAGTCACAGGCCAAGGATGAATTACGGGATTTAGCCGATGAATTTGATCAGTTTCTGGGCTATCTGCAAAAGGTCATTGCTCATATACAGGCCCAGTCGGATGATTTGGGTAATGTTACCAAAGCCTTAAATGAGGTGGCCGGCAGTGCCCAACGAGTGATTCAGCAACTGGCTACTGCGTCTGAATCTATTGTTAGCGCGGGCAGTGAAATGGACATGTCGAATCAGCATATGGCCAGCTTAGCCAAAGATACCGCCACTGAAGCAGACAATTCCAGCCAGCTGACCCAACAGGGCATGCAGGCAGTGGATGGGTCAAATGTCGCTATTAATCATTTAGCCAAAGATATTGGGACCGCCCTGGAAAATGCCATAGCGCTGGAAAGTAGTTCATCTGATATTACCTCTGTATTGGAGGTGATCCGCAAAATCGCCGAGCAAACCAATTTGCTTGCTCTTAATGCTGCGATAGAAGCGGCAAGGGCAGGGGAACAAGGCCGCGGTTTTGCCGTAGTCGCCGATGAGGTGCGCACTCTGGCAACGCGCACCCAGGACAGCACCAACGAAATTGAAGGCATGATCCAGCGCTTAAACACGAATGTGTCTGCATCATCGAGCGCCATTCGTAACAGTCGCGAAAATGCCAATACCACCCTCAAACATTTTGATGCTGTGATACAGGTTTTTCAGCAGTTGCGAGATTCGTTTCAGCATGTGCAGCAAATGTCGGCGCAAACAGCCCAGGCCACTCAGGAACAGTCCGGGGTGGCCAATGAAATTAATCGTAATCTGGTGGCATTAAAAGACCAGTCAGACGAGATCAAGGCCGTGTCTGAGCGCGTCAGCGCTGAAGCAAAAAGGATTGAAAGTTTGTATCAGGCCCTGAAAACCCAGGTGAATAGCTTTAAGGTATAGGGCCTGATAAGCCTGGCAACGCTAGGCGGCATCAATGCTTCTTGTTTTTAGCAGCGCCGGGCGAGATATAAGCTTCGCAGCGTAATCTTCAAATTCCGGGCGTTTGGGCAGGGTGCCAAACTCTAATCCCCAAATGACCTGTGAGCCCACATAGACATCAGCGGCACTGAATTGGTTGCCTGCTATGTAAGGTTGCTTAACTACTGCTTTTGCCAGTACGTCCACCACCAGGTTGTAGTTGCCATAACCGAGCATGCGTTCTTTTTCGGCAGGCGCTTCTACCTGTAAATTACGATTGGTAATGGCGGCTTCTAAGGGGCCTGATGTGAAAAACAGCCAGCGATAATAATCGGCTCTGTCGGCGAGAGCTGGGGCTAAATTCGCTTCTGGAAAGGCATCTGCTAAGTACGCGCAAATGGCCGCACATTCAGTGACGACCTTATCCTTATGTTTGATGGCAGGGACTTTACCCATGGGATTGATTTGGGTGTATTCAGGGGATTTCATCGCTTCGCCATAGTCCAGCAGTTGCTGGCGATAGTCGACACCGGTTTCTTCCAGCATCCAGCGCACTATCTGGCCACGGGACAGGGGATTCGTATAGAAAATCAGGGGGCAGTCAGGGTTTTCCGTTAGGCTCATGAGGTTAATCCTTATTGTAGGTGAACGAAATAAATTACCCATCAAGACTAGACCAGCTCGCCTGGCTTGCAATAAAAAGGGTTGCAATTCAGTTGCATTGGTTGAATTCTAATTCCTTACCTGTAAAGCAGAAATGCCTGTGTTATTCATGCCTAATCAACTTTCTATTCGCTCTTATAGCCGTCAGCCGCGCTCCCATAGCCATACGCATCATCAGTTGGTATTGCCCTTGCGAGGTGTGATTAATATTGAGGTGACAGGTTATAAAGGCAAAGTGGCACCGGGTGAGTGTGTGGTGATCAAACAGGGGGAAGAACACTTGTTTAGCTCCAATACGGAAGCCCGTTTTGTGGTGGCTGATATGGATAATCTGCCGGATAACCTGATGGCATCGACCCAGGTAGTGCTGGCCATAAATGCTCCCTTGATTAGCTATCTGAATTTTATCGAACAGCAGTTACAGCACAGGGTGAATAATGCCCTCGAAGCAGCCGTGTTTCAGACCTTTTATTTACTGTTAAGCGAGCAGACCTTAACCCCACTGATGGACGCGCGAGTGGGGTCGGCATTAGTGTTTATTCAGCAGCATCTGGCCGAAAGCTTAAGTATTGGAGCACTGGCGAAAGTCGCCTGTTTAAGTGATACCCAGTTTAAAAAGCTGTTTCGCCAGCATCTGGGGATAACAGTGATGGAGTATGTGACCAAACAGCGTATGGAAAAGGCCCAGGCCTTGTTACAGCATACAGACTACCCGATTCAAATCATTGCCGAGCAGGTGGGGTATCAGGATGTATCGGCCTTTAGCCGACGTTTTTCCCGCCATTTTGGTCTTACCCCAAGCCAGTGCTGTCGTTAGCCCTCAGGGTTTCAGGCATCTGACACCTTCATTCAGATCCGCCCTTCTAAAATCAAAAAGTGTCGTTTCTGCATAATATTATGTAGCCGTTGTAGCGTAGGATAGTACCTGCAATTTTTATCAGAGAGCATTTTCATGTCGTCGACACAAGGGCATCCCGCTTTGGGTATTTTCGCCATATTACTGGCCAGCATTTTGTGGGGAACCACAGGCACCGCCGCAAGTTTTAATACTGCTGTCAGCCCTTTGGCTACGGGGGCATTTGCTATGGGGTTTGCCGGATTGTTGCTGGTGTTAACGGCTTTGCCGCAACTGCGTAATGATGCCAGCGCCATGCTAAAACAACCCCGCGTGATGCTGCTCGGCGCCCTGGCGGTAGCTGTGTATCCGCTGGCGTTTTACACGTCAATGCATCTGGCGGGCGTGGCTATAGGGACTGTGGTCTCGATCGCCTGTGCGCCTTTTTTTGCTGCAGTGCTGGAGTGTCTTATTAGCAAGAAGTTTATTAGCAAAAAATGGCTGTTGAGTTTTGCCTTTGGAGCGGTAGGGATAGTGTTGCTGACACTCGGTAAGGTGCCGACAGCTGAGTCCTCGATTGCGGCTGATTCGCCTGCTGTTGGAGTATTGCTTGGCTTGTTAGCGGCGTTTACCTACGCCACCTATTCCTGGTCGGCCAAGCGTATGATCCAACGAGGCGTGCATTCCAAATCAGCGATGGCGGCCATGTTCGGTCTGGCTGCGGTGGTGTTGTTACCTTCATTGTGGCTAACAGGAGATAACCTGTTTAGCGGCGCGACCAATACCAGCGTGGCCTTATATATGGCGCTGGTGCCCATGTTTATTGGTTACCTGCTATTTGGCTATGGTTTGAAGCAGGTAGATGCCAGCACAGCCACCTTAATCACGTTACTCGAGCCTGCCGTCGCCACACTTATGGCCATTTGGGTGGTGGGCGAAGTGTTTCAGCCAATCGGTTGGTGGGGCATGGGCTTTATTCTGATTTGCCTGATGCTGGAAACCTTTAAGTTTCGCCTGCCTAAAGCACTCTCTCCCGTGACGTCGTGATTAAGCCTGCTTCGCAGCAAGCATAGCTGGAATACATTCGATAATGGCATCAAACGGCGCGATATTTTGCTGGCCGCGACACAACACCACTGCGCCCTCAATACAGGCAATCACTGCTACAGCAAGCGATTGGGCATAAGATGCCGCATGGCCCAAACTGATTAAGTGCGTTGTAAGCAGCTGTTGCCAGTGTGCAAATACAGTGGATACAGCCTGTTTAACCGGCTCTGCGTCCTCTTCTTCTGAGGCTTCAATGGCTGCCGCGACTATGGGGCAGCCATGCCGAAATTCCGATTTGGTCAGGCGTTTACGCCATTGCTGCAAAAACAGCTGGATGCCGTTTTCTTTATCCTGTGCCAGACAAGCCTGAAGCTGAGCCGAGGCTTGTTCGCCGGCCCACTGAACGGCTTCAGTCACAATTTGCTGTTTGCCATTGGGAAAGTTGTGGTAGGTCGAACCTAACGGCGCATTGGCAAATTTAATCACTTCACGAATGCTGATCCCACGTAAACCATGGGATGCCAGCATGGCAGCTGCCGCTTCAATCACGCGCTGGCGACCTTCAATGGCACTTTTACTCATAGGTAAACCTTGTTGTTATAACAGCTGTAATAAGATAGCATTCAAATAAAATTAAGACACTTGTTATAATTGGGGTGTTTATGCAATCCAGATCCTTTCTTACGTCAGATAATTATCTGCTTAAGGGCAATATCTACCCAGCGCAGGGCTTGCGTAAGGGCAACATCATTGTTGCTGGCGCCACGGGTGTGCCGCAGGGCTTTTACCGACGCTTTGCCCAGTTTGCCAGTGAACAGGGGTTTGAAGTACTGACCTTCGATTACCGCGGTATTGGCGAATCTGCGCCTGCCACGTTAAAAGGTTTCGAGATGGATTTGCTCGACTGGGGCAAGCAGGATCTGGCTGCCGCGGTGGATTACATGAGCCAGGATAACGACGACGAAGTGCAGGGCAAACGTGTGCCTTTGTTTGTTATCGGCCACTCCTATGGTGGTCATGCCTTTGGTTTGTTGCCGAATCACGCCAAGGTGTCCGGGTTTTATGTGTTTGGTACCGGCGCTGGCTGGCACGGTTATATGCCGTTTTCCGAACAGATTAAAGTGCTGACTATGTGGAACTTGGTGCTACCCGCGCTGACCTGGCTTAAGGGCTACTGTGCCTGGAAGGTGTTTGGTATGGGAGAAGATTTACCCAAAAATGCCTTTAGCCAATGGCGTTACTGGTGCAAGTTTCCCCATTATTTCTTTGACGACCCAGACATGGCGGGCATTGAACAGTTGTATCAATCGGTGCAAACGCCGATCGTGGCCGCCAATGCGTTAGATGATCTCTGGGCCATGCCGGCATCGCGTGATGCCTTCGTCAAACATTACAGCCAGGCACCGCTGACAAAAGTGGATTTATCGCCGCAGGCACTGGGCGGCAGTATTGGCCATATGGGCTACTTCCGCAAAAACGCGACGCCTCTGTGGCAGGCGAGTCTTGACTGGTTTAGTGGCCTGATTGAACAAGAGCAGGCCGCCTGATGCAACCGTCTTTGTTGGTCGCCAACCCTGGTTGGTTAAACGCAGTGAAGTGGCTGACCATCGCCACCTTGGTTAGCAGCATTTTGCATTACGTCGACAACGTAATTTTCTTTGCAGACTATCCCGAACCAGTGTGGATTAATCCGGGTATGGTGGATGTGTTTTGGTTGGTGATGACGCCGTTAGCGCCACTGGGTTACAAGTGGATGAAGCAAGGGCACCTGCACTTAGGCGCAGGCGTGCTGGTGCTGTATGGCCTGTGCAATATGCTCAGCCTTGGGCATTACAACTACGCACCTATGGCCCATATTTCCGCCAAAATTCACCTGTTTATCCTTATCGAAGCGGTATTGGCGTTGGGGTTAATCGGCGTGGTGCTGATGGCCTGTTTTCCCTTGATGAAACCTCGTACTTAACGCAGGTTTCGATTTTTTCCTTTTGGAGGCTTTATGAGCATTGCTGAATTAACCGGGTTAGAACACCTGCAAGCCATTATTGGCGGTGACATCGCACCACCCAGCATTTTCGACACTATGGGCATGTTCGACCTGACCGCAACCCAAGGTGCGGTGACTCTGGGTTGTCAGGCGACAGAAAAACACTGCAATCCCATGGGCGGTGTGCACGGTGGTTTTGCTGCTACCGTGTTAGATTCCGTCACTGGTTGCGCGGTGCACAGCATGCTGGAAGCTGGGGTAAGTTATGGCACAGTCGATTTAGCCGTAAAAATGATGCGCCCTGTACCCATCAATACGCCGCTAATTGCCGAGGCCAAAGTGACCCATGTGTCGCGCTCGCTGGGGATCTCAGAAGGCACTATCCGTACGTTAGACGGGAAATTATTAGCCAGTGGCACAGCAACCTGTTTTATCAAACGTCCGTAATTGCTGTTTGTAACTAGACGGCTGGCCTAAAGCCAGCCGTGTGTTTTTCTTAAGATATAAGCCTTACAGCAAATACGCGCTTTGACGCAGCACCGCTGTAATCACCTGTTGCGGATTATCCGCCAAATCTTCACTGCGCCATGCCACTACGCCATCCGGGCGTACTAATACCGCGCCTTGTTCGCAAACGCCAAAGCTTTGCGGGAACGGACTGTGATTTGGGAAAAGCACCTCTTCTTCCGCCAATAGCAGCGTTACGGGCAAGTCTAACGCTTGTATGCTGGCCTGGGCTGCCTGATACCAATCGCGGGATTGGGTGATAAGCACATAGTGCTGAGTAAACAAATCGATAGTCGAGCAATACTCGCCCTGATACTCCACCCAGACGTGGGGCGCACGAATACCCGGCTGACCTTTGTGCTCATGGGGGCGCAGAGCAGGGGCAAGGCCAGTTAAATCGGCCACTATTGAGGGCGAGTGCAGAACCTGACCAAGCTCCATGGCATCATCGGCATACACAAGCGGATAGCTGCCCTCCGGTACATAGTGGGCGTAATCCGGGCGGGCAAAGGTTTGATCGTGGCGCAGCACGCCAATTGGCTGACGCTCCTGAGAGTAAGTCTCCAGCAACGCCGGGGAGGATTTGCCGCTTAACACCAATGCCAGCTTCCAGGCCAGATTATAAGCATCGTCAATGCCGGTATTAGCACCGTAGCCACCGCGGGTCGGCGGCAGTTGATGGGCCGCATCACCGATTAAAAATACCCGCCCCTGTGCATAGCTATCAGCAATGTTAGCGCCCAGCTGCCACTGACCTGTGGTGATGATTTCCACGTCCAGTTTTTTGCCTAAGGCTGCATCGATGGCCTCCAGCAAAGCTTGCTGATCGCGCTCGATACCATCCTGAAACATCAGCACCCAGCGGCCGTCCTGATAGGTGGTGAGAAAACCGCGTACCTTATCGTTGCTGATGGCAAATTGATGCACGCCGCTGCTAAGTATTTCATCCGCCTGTGGGCAGTGAAACAGCACACTATGAATGGTTTCCAGTTCGCCGACACCACAACGGCTAATACCAAGCTGCTCACGGATGGGGCTTTTGGCGCCATCGGCCGCGAGCAGATACTGACAACGCACCTGTTCATTTTCGCCGCTATCCCGATGGCGCAGGGTGGCAATCACCTCGTTAGGCGTTTGCTCAAAGCTGACTAACTCCACCCCAAGCTTTAACTCGCTGCCGAGTTCAAGGGCCCGTTTGCGCAAAATAGGCTCCAACTTATCCTGTGGGATTGCGGCGAGCAGACAGGGCGATAACGGTGATTCAGCGCGACTGGCATTGGGCGTCCACTGGGTTTCATTGCTCCATTCGCCAAACAGGCTGGTGGCCTGCACCCGCTTTAAAATGGTGTCGGCTGGGGCTTGGGGTATCTGATCTTCAATACCAACGGCACGATAGAATTCCATGGTGTGTTCGGTGTAGCCGATGGCGCGCGGATGTAAGGCGCTTTGGTGGTGTTTTTCCACCACCATATTGCTGATATTGCGCGCAGACAAAAACACAGAAGCCGACAAGCCTACCAGACTGCCACCAACGATTAATACTTGAGTAGATAACATAAACATTTCCCAAAATAGACTGAATTGAGAAATGTGCGGCGTTTGCAAAGGGCTGTGGGCCAAACGGAATACACGCAACCCTCGTAAATGCACACACATTTACCAGAGTCGTGGTCCGCGGCCTATAAAGAGGCTGGAAAAATAACACTATTGCTAGCTGACCGGGGCTCACCAAACCGGTCCACCTTTTTCGACGGCGGCAACTTTAAGGTGTTGCGCCAATTCGGTCAATCAGGTTGGCGTATTTTTGCGCATTTGGCTGTAAAGCAAACACAACAACCGTTACTGACAATAGCTTTTCAGATACTGCTCATGGCTGGGCAGTGGTGCCAGCTTACGTTGAATATCGTGTTTTACGTGCTCCAAAAAATCCTGCAGTTCATCGGCTGACAGCGTATCGGCAAAGGGATGGTAACCCTTGGGCATGAGCCCCTGACCGATCATCACCTGCTGCCATGAATCATCAAACAGCTCATTACCTTGTTTAAACACCTGACCGGTTTGCTTAAACAACTCGATACGATGGGAAAGCGAGGCCGGTACTTCCATGCTCTGGCAATGTTGCCAAAACGGCGAATCACTGCGCTGAGTGACGTAATAATGCAGAATAATAAAGTCACGAATATGTTCGATTTCGTTCAGGCTCTGGCGGTTGTATTCATCTGCCACGCTGGGTTCGATTTGAGCCTGAGGAAACATTCGTAGCAGGCGCACTATGCCCTGTTGGATCAGGTGAATACTGGTGGATTCCAGCGGCTCCAGAAAACCACTGGCCAGCCCTAAGGCAATGCAGTTGCGATTCCACTGCTTTAAGCGGCGTCCGGTTTGAAAGCGGATCAGCTTAGGTTCATGCAAGGCATCGCCCTCTACGCTGACTTTTAACTGACTGATGGCCTCATCATCACTCATATAGCGATGGCAATACACCAGGCCATTGCCCATGCGATGTTGCAGCGGAATATGCCAGCGCCATCCAGCCTGATGCACCACGCTACGGGTGAATGGCTGGGGGCGTTGATGTATCTCAGATTGCATCGCCACAGCGCTGTTACAGGGTAGCCAGTGGCTCCAGTCTTCAAAGCCGGTATGCAGGGCTTGTTCGATCAGTAAGCCGTTAAACCCGGTGCAATCAATAAAGATATCTCCGCTGATGTGCTGACCATCATCCAGCGTCAGGCTATCAATAAAGCCGTCATCAGGGCGCAGGTTGACCTTGTCGATTTTGGCATCGATGCGGGTAAGCCCAGCCTGTTCGGCCAGCTTGCGTAGGAAGCCCGCATAGCGCGAGGCATCCAGGTGAAACGCATAGTTAAGGCCATTGTGCGGCAAATGGGCGAACTTACCTGCTTTGGCGGCAACGCCTTCCAGGCAGTAATCGCCAAAATCGCTGGCGATACCCAGTGATTGGCCGCGTCGCCAGAAATGCTGAAATCCACAGGCCCAGCTCGGTTTTCCCGTATTGCCAAAGGCATGCAAGTAGCTATGTTCGGGCTTGCGCCAGCCTTCAAATTGAATGCCCAATTTAAAAGTGGCGTGGGTTGCCGCCATAAATTCCTGTTCGTTGATATTCAGCAGTTTATGAAAGTACACCAGCGTCGGAATGGTGGCTTCGCCAACGCCCACAGTGCCGATATCGCTGCTTTCAATCAGGGTAACATCCACACGATCTTGCAACAGGCGGGTAAAGGCCGCAGCTGCCATCCATCCTGCGGTACCACCACCGGCAATCACCACCCGTTGTTTGTTATGTTGCATACATGATTCCTTATTCAGTGACGCGATGAAGGTACAGAGCAGGACTTAACCTGCTTTTCCTAACTGAATTTGATGAAGTTGCGTGAGTAGCTGGCGATTAGTGGGCAGGCCAGCAAGCTGTTGACGCGTGCTTTGCACCGACTGTTGAAACGCCCGTTGCAGCGCATTTTCTTCCTGCATTTGCACACTCAGTTGTGGGCACTGGTGCATGCCGTACAGCACATACAGAAAGCTGGCCGCCGGAAAAATCTCTTCGCGCAAACTGAAGTCAGAGGCCAGTGGACCGCGCGTTTGCCACAGTGTTAGCCAGTTTTTTAGTTGTTCTGAGGCGCTGTTGATATCGCTCATTTGTTGCCAGTATGCCGTTTGCTGGCGCTGACTGAGCACATAATGCAGCTTCAAAAAATCGACGATGCGTTGCCAGCGTTGGGAAAATACCTGATTGAAGCCTTGGGCGGCAGCGCTCAGTTGCTGAGTGTAACTTGGAAGTTGCTCCGCCAAATGACTGGCCGCCATTTCTATCATCACCAATGCCGACGCTTCCAGCGGCTCTAAAAAGCCAGCTGAGGTGCCAATAGCAACACAATTTTTTTGCCATTGGGTTTGGCGATAACCGGGCGAGAAACGCAGCTGTTTGGCATCTTGGATATCGATATTGCGTTGGATGTTAGCTGCACTTTTCAGATAGTTTGCCAGCGTTGCCTTTGCCTCATCATCGCTGCAATGGGCCGAGCTATACACATAACCCACGCCTTTGCGACTGGGCAGGGCGATATCCCAAATCCAGCCGTGGGGCTGGGTGGTGGAATGGGTCACAGATGCAATGTCCGCCGTTGGATCTTCATAGTGGGCTTGAATCGCTACAGCGCTATCGTTGGCCAGTATGTGCTGGCAGGATGTCAGTGGCTGCTGATAATGCTGACCGATTAAACGGGCAGCGAAGCCTGAACAATCCACAAAAAAGTCACCCTTGATAAGGCCTGATGTTCGGCCCTGTAAACCGAGAATGGGCGCATCGGTGTCGCCAATCACAGCGTCGATGTGGTCGATAACATGGGTGACCCCAAGGTGTTCGGTGGCATGTTGCTTTAACAGCTGGGCGAACTTATTTGCATCCAGGTGATAGCCGTAATTCACCACCCCGGCATAGGGCGGGGTTTGCAGTTGTTTTGGCGCTAAATGGTAGTCACACAAGGTCGCCTGTGAACAGACGGTATGAGCAAAGCTCTGGTGAGAATGATGATGTTGCCACCATTGCCCCAGCTGCGGATTTGGGTAGTCAAACGGCAGACTAAAGGGGTGGTAGTATCGATGGTCTTCATCGTCATTCAGCCACTGATGAAAACAGGTGCCTTGCTTGAACGAGGCATCGCAGGCACGTAAAAAGGTTTGCTCATCGATGCCGATTTTTTGCAATGTGCCACGCATAGTGGGCCAGGTGCCTTCACCCACGCCGAGAATTGGTACATCAGGGGATTCAACGACAACAATGTCTAAGGCGCCATTAGGGCGAGAAGCCGCCAGAATTGATGCGGCGAGCCACCCCGCAGCACCGCCACCTAAAATGACGATACGACGGATGGGAGTATGTTGAGAAGACATTGTGCTATCCATTTCCTGCGCCAGAAGTGCTAGCGCGCGGAAACGCTAGGCACTTTTTTTAATTAACTTCTGTTTGTACTCGTTACGATATTGGCTGGGTGTTTTATTAAATTTCTTTTTAAACAAGGTGTTGTAAACAGACTTACTGTTAAAACCAGCATCGTAAAAAATATCGGTAATGCTTTTATCGAAACAGCTGGGATCTTCGAGCAGGGTTTTGGCCTCCTGGATCCGGTAGTTGTTGATAAATTCATAAAAATTCACTTCGTAATGGCGATTAATGGCATTCGACAGTTCCTTTACCGGAATATCGAGTTTGTCGGCCAGACGCTCAAACGACAAATTTTGGTTCAGATAAGGGCGCTCGGCTTCCATGGTGCGTTCCAGCTTTTCCAGCAGCTCCAGGCTGACGGGCTCCTTATCCACCAGTTTCGGCTTCGGCTGACTGGCTTTCAGAAAGTGCGAAACCGATAAAAATATCACTGTATTAAACAGCGCAAACTGCATGTAATACGATGCCAGGCCTATGCCTTCGACAATGTCATAAAAGGGGAACACATACAGAGAGTGGTACACCTTGATCAGGCTGAGCATGGTGTCCCAGATAAATACCCCCGTTAACACCATAAGCACTTTTCCAAGCCACTCGGGTACCTGAAATTTCTCCTGCAGCGATGCCGGGCTTTTCAGCACATACAAGGTTGCTAGCACGGTAAAAATCACCCGCGCGACTTTGGCGATTAAATCCATGAATACATAGCTAAAATCGGCAAAGGAATAATCCTTAATTAGCGTCACTCGCTGTTCGTAAGGCAAGGCGTAAAAGTGCAGATAAATGAACACTAAAAACGCCACCACGGGCAGGCCAAACAAGGCATGCCAACGCTGTAGTCTAAACTCCGCCTTGCTAATGGCGCAGGCGAACAGAAACAGCAGCGGCCCATCCAGCCAATAGGCAAAATGCAGCACAAAAAAATAGTTGGGGGAGGCGTCCAGCACCCAATACCGGAAAGTACTGCCCCAAAGCACCAGTTCATTCAGGGCAATGCCGGCATGAACGGTAAAAAAAGCGATTAGCAGACTGGTGGGTAAGCTCCGTGCCGGGCGATTGAAACCAACGTAAAAGGCGACAGCCAGGCATTCGAACGCAAGGAGCAAAAGAACCAGGTCATGCAAGTTAAATAATGTTCTATCCATGATTCTCAGCGCACAGGTATTGTAAGTATGGTGTTAACAAACCTTGAGGATGTTAACCAGTCTACCTGACTAAATCAATCACGCCTGGCGTTAACTGATTGATACTTGAGCGTAGCCGCCGCAATTGTTACGCCAAAATCTATGGATTATGAACCTTTGCTACCTTACCTCTAACTCGCCTCTTTTCTTAATAAAAGCTTCTATTTCATTTGGTTACAAGTTCTTTTCGGGAAACGAACGTTCGAATAACCGTCATGGCAGCGGTATAAACGATTTTCTGAATTTATCTCTTTAGACTTCAGGCTGTTTTTAGTTTGTAACAAAAATGCTAACGGTATTCGCCGTTGGTTGCTAAAAGGAGTGTGTTTTGACTAAGTTGACCTTTCGACAAGGGGCGATTCTTTCCGGGGTGCTTTTTTCCCTGGCTGCCTGTTCCGGCGCCCCAACAGAATCCAGCGATTCAAACCCCGGTGTCGTACATCCTGAAAAGTGGCCAAAAGTCACCAGTGCAGTGGCAAAAGACCCCGCCATAGAAAAGAAGATAGCGGCCTTTATTGATGAAATGACTGTCGAACAAAAAGTCGCGCAGATGATTCAGCCAGAGATCCGTGATTTCACCCTGGATGATATGCGCAAGTATGGTTTTGGCTCTTATCTCAATGGTGGCGGCGCATTTCCGAATAATGATAAATACGCCAGCATGCAGGATTGGGTGGCTCTGGCAGAAAACATGTATCAGGCCTCAGTGGACGCCTCATTTGACGGTTCCACCATTCCCACTATGTGGGGCACGGATGCCGTGCACGGCCATAATAATGTGATTGGCGCCACCATCTTTCCTCACAACATTGGTCTCGGCGCCATGCATGATCCAGATCTAATGCAACAGATTGGTGCTGCTACTGCAGAAGCAGTGCGTGTGACCGGTATCGACTGGCTATTTGCGCCAACGGTCGCTGTGGTGCGTGACAACCGCTGGGGGCGCACCTATGAAGGTTATTCAGAAGATCCCGATATCGTCAAAGACTACGCAGCAGCCATGGTACGTGGTATTCAGGGCGAACCGGGTAAAAACTTCATGGCCGATAACAAGGCCATTGCTACGGCTAAACACTTTTTAGGCGATGGTGGCACCCAATCAGGCGTAGATCAGGGCAATAACCTGGCCAGCGAAGAGGAGCTTATTCGTATTCATGCGCAGGGCTATGTGGCCGCCATTGAACAGGGTGTGCAAACGATTATGGCGTCTTTCAACAGCTGGCATGGCCAGAAGATGCATGGAAATCGCGCCCTGTTAACCGATGTGCTGAAAAACCAGATGGGCTTTGATGGTTTGGTCGTGGGCGACTGGGATGGCCATGGTCAGGTACCTGGCTGTAATAATGGCAGTTGTGCTCAGGCCATTAACGCCGGTGTCGACATCATCATGGTGCCGACCAACTGGAAAGCCATGTATGAAAATACTGTGGCTCAGGTGCGCGCGGGTGACATCTCTATGGACAGACTCAACGATGCCGTGCGCCGGATTCTGCGGGTGAAGTTCCGGGCTGGATTGTTCGATGGTATCTCGCCCAAACAGCGTAGCGTCGCCGGTCGTGATGATCTGATCGGCAATGATGCCCATCGTGCTATCGCCAGACAGGCCGTACGCGAGTCTCTGGTGTTGCTGAAAAATCAGGCCGGTCTGCTGCCGTTAATGCCGAATCAGTCGGTGATGGTGACAGGCTCAGGGGCCGACAATATTGGTAAACAATCCGGTGGCTGGACCATTTCCTGGCAGGGCACGGGCAACCTGAACAGTGACTTCCCGGGCGGTACATCCATTTATGCGGGGATCAAATCCACAGTAGAAAATGCCGGGGGTAACAGTTTTTTAAGTACTGATGGAGAATTTAATCAACGCCCGGATGTTGCCATTGTTGTGTTTGGTGAAAATCCCTATGCCGAAGGCGCTGGCGACCGAGACAGTATTGAGTATCAGCGCGGCAACAAACGCGATTTAGCCCTGCTGAAAAAGCTGCGCAGCCAGAATATTCCGGTGGTATCCGTGTTTCTGACGGGCCGGCCCCTTTGGGTCAATGCCGAATTGAATGCCTCTAATGCCTTTGTGGTTGCCTGGTTACCTGGCTCAGAAGGTGAAGGGGTGGCGGATGTGTTGTTCACAAAGTCTGACGGCACACTTAACTATGATTTCCATGGCAAGCTGTCCTATTCCTGGCCTGTTTCAGATGCACAAACCCTATTAAACCGCGGTGACAGCGATTATCAGCCATTGTTTGCTTATGGTTTTGGCCTGACGTACGCAGACAAAGATAGTTTAGGTAACACCCTTAACGAAATTCCTGCGCATCCATTAGCTAAGGATAATACGCAGCCTTATCCATTATTTGATACTGTGCCCCAGTCTGATTTGGCCTTTTTCCTCGGAGATAGCGCTAGCTGGGCTGTGCCGGTGGCGACCAGTGTGGTAACTACACAGGGGTCTGATAACCTGACCCTTCGTACCGAAAACATGATGGTACAGGAAGATGCGCGCCAGTTAAGCTGGAAAGGGCAGAGTCTGGCCCGGGCCTATCTTGGCTGGAGTGAGCCGCGTAGTTTAGAAGAATATCTGCAAAGTCAGAGTGCGCTTAATCTGCGGATTAAGGTGACAACTGCACCTGCAAAGCCAGTTGAACTGGGCATGCAATGTGGTAAAGACTGTCGTGGCAGTGTGGACGCCAGCAGCATGCTACAGGGATTACCCCATGCTCAGTGGCAAACGGTGAGTGTGGACTTGCAATGTCTGGTGAATGGCGGTTTGACGCTGGACAGTGTCACAGCGCCTTTCCTGCTCGAAACTGAGGGGCCGATGCAGGTTTCGGTTGCTGACATCGAAATCCTGCCTGGTAAAGCATCCAGCGCGACAATCAGCTGTCAGTAAACCCTCGCGTCCGTTCACATATCTTATCCCCTTATTCGGTTTTCCGGTTAAGGGGATGTCTGTTTCTATCACCTTCAATCCTGTCACCTTATCGCTAGCTTAGCTTGTCAGTGCACTTGGCATCTGGGCCGGTTTTTTATCTCAACTGCTGTTGGTGATGCCTCTGGTCAAGGAGGCGTACAACCCATTTGAGAAACGACCTTCATCAATCGCTGTACGCAAATTGTTAACGGCGTTGAGGGCCATCAGATACAAAATGTTACGGATTTCTGAGTGGGAAAGAGGTGATTTTCAATCTGCAATCGGTATATTCGGCCCTCGAAATAGGCCAGCTTGATCGTATCAAATAGTGATCCAGGTCTTTTTAACGGTATCTTCAATTGGTTGAAAATAAAGGGATTGCGCTGGTTCGAACGTTCGTTTCGTCAATCCGAACGTTCGAATTCAGGGTTTTGGGATGATGAAAACGACTTATCACAGGCCCAGGCGTAGGCTTCGCCATACTCTTCGAGTTGTTAATGAAGGGTTAATTAATTGCACTCCTCAAGAGTGTGGCATATAAGCTATCGCAAGGGAGAAAAAAATGAAAACTCGCCCCTTTCAGAAAAGCCAGATTGCACTGTCGGTGTCTCTGGTTTTGGGTTCGGCGATAATTACCAGCACACAAGCTCAGGAAACCAACGCAGATGACCCTCAAGTAGAGGTGATCGAAGTCAGTGGTATTCGTGGCAGTATGATCCGAGCTATGGATATGAAACGTTCTGGTGACGGTGTCGTTGAAGCTATTTCAGCTGAAGATATAGGTAAGTTCCCGGATACTAACTTAGCGGAATCACTGCAACGGATCACCGGTGTGTCGATTGATCGCTCAGACGGTGAGGGAAGCCGTGTCACCATCCGTGGTTTTGGTGCTGATCGTAATCTGGTGTTATTGAATGGACGTCAAATGCCAACGCCAACCCGCTCGTTTGATTTTGCCGATTTGGCATCAGAAGGGGTGAGTACAGTTGAAGTCTATAAAACCGGTCGTGCCTCCATTGCCACCGGCGGCTTAGGCGGCACCATCAATATTATTACGCCACGTCCACTGTCCAATCCTGGGTTGCATACCAGCCTTGGTTTTAAAGCGGTACATGATGGTTCGACCCGCAAAGGTGATAGCTGGACGCCGGAAGTCTCCGGATTGTACTCAGATACCTTCCTGGATGATAAATTCGGTATTTCCTTAACCGGCAGTTATCAAAAACGAGACAGTGGCAACAGTAATGCGACGGTCGGGTCTGGCTGGCGTACCTTTGTGTCCGGTCAGGATGAAGGTGGCTGGGGTAATCTGCCGTCTGAGGACCCAGATAACTCGTACCTGAACAAGCCCGCGGATGGTGTGGTGTATGCCGTGCCGCAGAATCTGGTGTATCAGTTCAATGAGGCCTATCGTACCCGTATCAATGGTCAGCTAACCCTGGAATATCAGGCGACTGATCGTCTTAAAACCCGTCTGGACTATACCTATTCAGAGAACAGCATTGACCGTGAACTGACGGATATGTCGACCTGGTTCTCGTTCAACTATAACAATGCCACCATGGTCTGGTCTGAGCCGAACAGCGAAGGCATTTCTTATCCAATCCAGTATCAGGATACGGATAACTACAGCGAAGATGTGCAGCGCGGTGAAGGTATCGGGATTAACTCAGGTCGTGGTTTTGCGGCGACCAAGAATACCAATCGCTCCATCGGTCTGAACATGGAATATCAGGTTAGCGATAACCTGGAAGTGGAACTGGATTACCATAAAGCCTCAGCCAAGCATGCGCCTAACAGCCCATACGGTAGCTGGGGTTCACTGGCGATGATTTCCAACAACCGTGTGCGCACTACCGTTGATTTCTCTCAGGTGTTGCCGGTGCTGAGCATCGAATACCCAGACGGCGTTGATGGTTTTGAACCGGAAGATATGATCGGTGCCGGCAGTAACTTTGGTAATAACCGCGAACGTTCTGATTTGGAGCAATTCCAGGCCAAGGGTACCTATACCTTTGACAGCGGTATTGTTGAAAGTATCGATTTTGGTATTTCACACACCGAAGTGAATAACCACTCGAAATACGCCAGTGCGACCCGTGGTACCTGGAGTGGTGTGGGCGAGCCGGAAGACTGGGATGACAGCTGGTTTACTCAGCGGTCCCTGCCCGACATGTTCGACAATATACCCGGCCATTCCGATCCGGATTTAGAGCCTTACTATATTGACTGGGATTTTGAAAAGGTAGCCCAGTACACAGCCGAGAATTTCTACTCAGGCAATGACGTTGAGTGGCCGTGTGGCCAGCGTTTCTGCGGCGGTACTAACTACACCACAGACCGCTATACCGATGAGAAGATGCAGGCTGCTTATGTGCAGGCAAACCTGGCCTTTGAAATCGGCAGTTTCCCTGCCGAAGTGATCACAGGTGTGCGTTACGAAAAAACCAAAACCCATGCCTCGGCGCTGGTACCTAGTTACGATGGCATCTCCTGGAGCAGTACCAACGAACTGGTGTTGCAGCCAACAGGGGATTCGGTGTTTACCGATGAGTCGGGCGAATACGACAACGTGCTGCCGAGCATCGACTTCAAACTGGATTTGACCGATGACCTGGTTGCTCGCGCTTCATTCAGTAAAACCATCTCACGTCCCAGTTACGGCGATATGCAGGGCGGTAAAACCCTCGGTGGCCAGATTACCACCATTCAGGGGAATGGTTCACGGGGTAACCCGGCACTGTTGCCACTGGAGTCGACCAACTACGATTTATCGCTGGAGTGGTATTACGACGAAGCCAGTTATGCCGCCATTGGCTGGTTTAACAAAGACGTAGAGAACTTCGTTGGTAAACGCACTATCACCGAAAATGCCTTCGATTTGCGTAACCCAGCTCAGGGACCGCGTGCCGATGCCGCAAGGGCGGCGGGCTTTACCGGCAATGCAGAGATCCGTCAGTACATTCTGGATAACTACCTCGATAGCGATCCAAATGTGTACCTGAACGAGCATGGCGATGTGGTCATCGATGCCAGCCCGGAAGACGATTTGGCCCTGTTTGAAATCACCATTCCGTTTAACCAGCGTGACAATAATGTTCATGGTTTCGAACTGGCGGTGCAGCACATGTTCTGGGACAGCGGCTTTGGTGTGAACGTCAACGGTACCATAGTCGATGGTGATGTGAACTTCGATAACGCTTCACTGGAGCCCCAGTATGCCCTGACTGGCCTGAGTGATTCTGCCAACTTTATTGCCTTTTTCGAGAACGATGTGTTTTCGGTACGACTGGCATACAACTGGCGGGATGAATTCCTGGCCTATATAGGTGATGGCTCAGGTGATAACCCTGTATATACCGAAGCCTATGGTCAGTGGGATGTGAACATGAGTTATGACATCAGTGAGAATTTCACTGTGTTTGTGGAGGGGATTAACCTCACCGACGAATACCAGCGACAACACGGTCGTCATAAGCAAATGCTGATCAACCTTAGACAGTCTTCACCGCGATACAATGTGGGTGTGCGTTACACCTTCTAAGTCAGGCGGATAAGTGTCCCGGCTGCGAGAGAGATATGTCATGTCTTCCATATTTCTCTCGCAGTTTTTTGCGTTTATCAGCAAGTGAAAATAACAACAAGTGAGGAAGTTGCATGAGCAATCCCGTTGCCCTAAACAGTGTCACCCATAAAGATTTACTTATCATCCGCGAGCACAACAGTAAGCTCAACGAAACCACCATGATGGTACTTGCCTTACCCTTTGAGTTTCGTCGATTGCAGCACGAATATCCCATCGTATTTTATAAAGATGAATGTCAGCAGTTTCATGCCGTTGCCTTGCTGGGACTGGAGCAGAATGAAAATCTGTATCTGAGTGAATCAGGCTGGGACGCCAACTATGTACCGCTGATGATAGAACGTCAGCCATTCTTACTGGGCATGCGCGAGCCGGACCAAAACGGTGAACGCCAGCCAGTGATTCTGGTGGATATGGACAGTCCCAAGGTCAGCGATGTGGAAGGTGAACGCGTATTTTTACCCCACGGTGGTCACAGTGATTATCTGCAATATGTCAGCGATGTGCTGGCCGCCATTCGTGAACGTGAGCAGGAAACGCTGGCCTTTCATCAGGCGTTAGTCAGGCATGAATTACTGGAAAGCTTCTTTTTGGATGTAAGCCTGCATGGCGATGATAACCACCGCTTGTCGGGCTTTTACACCATCAATGAAGAACGTCTGGCGGCGTTGGCGGATGATGCCATTATCGAATTACAGCGCAGCGGCATGTTAGCCCTTATCCATTACGTGTTGGCCAGCCAGGCCAATTTTGCCGATCTGATTGAACGTAAAAAAGCCAGGGTGACGACAGGTGGCTAAGGCACTTGTACACTGCCACAGTTTATTGCTGGAACCCGGCGCCGCGCTGCCCGAGGGCCTGTTAGCCAGCTCTGTGCCAGTGAAATTACTCGGTTATGTCAGTCACTGGCAGGCAGTAAAGGCAGCTCAGCAAAGTGATGATGCGGCCTGCGAACATTTGCTGCAATCCTATACTGGCGAGCCCGTCGGGGTGTTTTTCGGTGCGCCGGAGATTAACGGTCGTTTCTTTTATAACAAGACCCTCGATGCTTTTAACTTTGAAAAAGTGGCCGCCGATTTGGGACTGGTATTGCGCAAAATACTGGAAAGCCAAACCATGTCGACACCGCCCTCTATTTTTCTCGGCGGTACCCATTTAAGCCAGTATTTACCCGGTTTTACGCAGCACAATCCGCCCGTGCCGATCCCCTCTGAGTCTATTCGCAACGGCCTGTGGGTAGGCAATCAAACCCGTGTTGCCATTCATCAGGATTTGCCCCTAAACATTGCCTGCTGTGTGGCTGGCAAACGTCGCTTTACTTTGTTTCCGCCCGCGCAAACCGCCAATTTGTATATCGGCCCGCTGGAATTTACTCCCTCGGGACAGGCGGTCAGTTTGGTCGACAGTGATAATTACGATGCAGCCCGTTTTCCACGTTTTAAAGACGCGTTAGCACAGGCTCAGGTGGCCGAGTTAGCACCTGGCGATGCCTTGTTTATCCCCAGTATGTGGTGGCATCAGGTGGATGCGCTGGCACCTTTTAATGTGCTGGTGAATTACTGGTGGCGCACTACGCCTGCGCATATGGATGCACCCATCAATGCCTTGTATCACGCATTACTCAGCATCGCTGGTTTACCCGAGGCAGAAAAGCAAATCTGGCGCGAGATGTTTGAACATTATGTGTTTGCCGATGGTGATGCCCATTTACAGCATATTCCTGAGCGCGCCCGCGGCATCCTCAATCCGCAGGATGAAGATAGCGCCCGGCGTATTCGCAGTCTTTTATTACAGGCCCTGAATCGATGAATAAGATTAATCATGTGGTGATTGCCGGTGGTGGCACCGCTGGCTGGATGACCGCCGCGGCCCTTAGCCATGTGTTAGGTAAGCAGCTAAAGATTACGCTGGTGGAATCAGAGCAAATTGGCAGTATCGGCGTCGGCGAAGCGACCATACCCACCTTACAGTATTTCCATCGGGTGTTAGGCATAGATGAAGCGGCCTTTATGGCGGCCACTCAGGCCACGTTTAAACTGGGTATCGAATTTGTTGACTGGCGCCAGCCCGGCCACAGTTATCTGCATGCCTTTGGTCATACCGGTCAGGATTGCTGGGCCTGTGGCTTTCAGCACTTTTGGCTGAAAGGCAAAGCCCTTGGTATTGAAAACGGTTATGGCGAGTATTGCCCTGAACATGAGGCGGCGAAAGCCCTGCGTTTTGCCCATACCAAGCCGACATCGCTGAATTATGCCTATCATCTGGATGCCAGTAAATATGCCCAGTTCCTGCGCCAGTTCAGCGAAACTCGCGGGGTGATCAGAGTGGAAGGTAAAATCACTGAGGTCGAGCTTTGTCCCCAAAGCCGCAATATTCAGGCACTGCAATTACAAAATGGTCAGCGTATTGAGGGCGATTTATTTATCGACTGTACCGGTTTTCATGGCCGTTTGATTGAACAGGCCCTGCATACCGGATACGAAGACTGGTCGCACTGGTTACCCTGCGACCGTGCCATTGCCGTGCAGTCAGAGCATTCCCATACACCTTTGCCTTATACCCGTGCTAAAGCCTTGATTTATGGATGGCAGTGGCGGATCCCGTTAGTGAGCCGACAGGGCAATGGCGTGGTGTATGCCAGCCATGAAGTAAATGAGCAAACGGCATTGGATGATCTGCTTTCTGGTCTTGAAGCCAAGCCATTATCTGAGCCAAACCACATTCGTTTTCGCCCGGGAAAACGCCGCCGACAGTGGCATAAAAACTGTGTGGCGATTGGTTTGTCGTCAGGCTTTATCGAGCCGCTGGAATCTACCAGTATTCACCTGATTTCCTCTGGCATTTTGCGCCTGCTGGATTTCTTTCCAACGGCGGGGATTAACCCCAGTGAAGTGCATGAATTTAACAAGCAGGCGGAGCTCGAGCTGATCGGTATTCGGGATTTCGTTATCCTGCATTACAAGGTGACAAACCGCCGTGACAGTGCGCTGTGGCAATATTGTGCGTCTATGTCAGTGCCGGATACCTTGCAGGACAAACTGTCGTTGTTTGCCGAAACCGGCCGGGTGCTGAAAGAACGCAATGAACTGTTCGAAGATTCCTGGCAGCAGGTCATGCTGGGGCAGGGGATGCTGCCAGCCGCTTACCACCCCATAGTCGACAATATGACGGATGCTGAACTTAGGCATTTTCTGATGCAAATCCGTCAGCAAATTCAGCAACGGGTAAGTCAGTTACCTGATCATCGTGAATACTTATCTCACTATGTCCGCCAGCGTTAAGCACTGTAAAAAATTGCGGTGTTCGCCAGGTTTATGAGCTGCTGTTAATTCTCAATACAAGCCATCCACAGGGATGGCTTTTTTGTGTTTCCCCCGCAAAACAAAGGTTCTGACGCTAATCCGAACGTTCGAATTAGGGTTTTGGCTTTCATGCGGAATCGTCTCTGATGGAAATTTGGTTAACTGGTTGTTGCAAACTTGTTGAATCAAGCGCGCCGACATACCTATGGAGCAACTCGGAGAGAACCGGTGAAAACAACAATGAATCAGAAACGATTTACGCTGACAAAACTTGCACAATTTATGGCCATCAGTGGCCTGGTGCTGGGCATGGCAGGTTGTGAAATTAACGAAGCCAGCGATGCAAATGACAATAATGGTGTGACCCATTATGACTTTGCACCGCCGCAACCTAAAGCCGGTGACGAGCATTACAGTATGCTCAGTCATGATCGCGAGCGCTGGATGAACGAAGAAGGCGAAGTGGTCTCTCTGCGAGGTGTTAATTTAGGTAACTGGCTGATGCTGGAAATGTGGATGCTGGACAGCGGGGCTAATCCCGTCGGTGAAGGCATTGAAGACCAGTGTACCTTTGAAGGTAAGTTAGAAGAACGATTTGGCGCAGAGGAACGCGCCCGTTTAATGGACCTTTATCGGGATAATTTCATCACCGAACGTGACTGGGACATTATGCAGGATGCGGGCTTTAACCTGATCCGATTACCCTTTCCCTACCAGTTGCTTGAAGATGTAGATCAACCCATGACCCTGCGGGACGATGCCTGGCAGTACCTGGACTATGCGGTTGCACAGGCCAAAGCCCGCAATATGTGGGTAGTGTTAGATTTACACGGCGCAGCGGGCGCTCAGGGCTGGGAACATCACAGCGGCTGTGCCGGTAAAAACGAATACTGGGACGGCGACAATGCACCGGACAATCAGGCCCGTACCCGCTGGTTATGGCAGCAAATCGCCGAGCACTATAAAGACGAACCAGCCATCGCAGGCTATGGGGTGTTAAACGAACCCTGGGGTACGGACGCCGAAACCCTGGCCGCAAATGTTTCCGAGCTATACAGCGCCATTCGTGAAGTCGACAGCAAACACATGGTCATTTTACCCGGCCATAACAGCGGTGGTATTGATGCCTATGGCGATCCTGAGGCCGCAGGCATGACCAATGTGGCCTTTGAAATGCACTTCTATCCGGGCATTTTTGGCTGGGGCGAAATTGGCTACGATGTTCATCTTAACTGGCTCACCTGTGGTCAGACTGGCAATACCGGTGTGTGTGAATGGGATAAAACCATTCGTGATTTAGATACGCCCTTTTTGATTGGCGAAATGCAGCCCTGGGCTGGGCTGGCCGAGTTAAGTGGCCCAATCACCCGCGCCACGTTTGATCGTTACAACGAATTGAGCTGGGCAGCTACCGCCTGGTCGTACAAGGTATTAACGAAAAATGGCGGCCAGGGCAATGGTACCTGGGGCTATGTCACCAATAAAGGCGAACGCCTGCTGGCCAAGGCCAGTACCTGGAGCTGTGCTGGCTGGGAAGACACCCTGGCTAACGCCTGTGAAACGCCAGCTAAAATCGTCACCCCAACCGAAACCGACCAAACTTACTATCTGGTAGTGAAGTCAGGCTCATTAGGCGGCGTGCAGGATATTCGTATTGATGACCTGCAATTAGTTGCCCAGTCAACGGGCGAAAACGTGCTGCAAAACAGCGCCTTTGATACCGCCAGTGACTGGCTGGCCTGGAGTGCCACCGATGCCTCAGCAGAAGACGATAACCTGCTGACAGACGTGGGCTACATGGATGGGGATAACGGTATTCTGCGTATTAGTGCGCAAAATGGCTTTGCTAACGGTGGTGTTTATCAGGCGGTGGAACTCAAAGGCGGTGAATCGTATCTGCTTAGTGGTACCTTTGCTGATGCCGGTTCAGCGGATACCTGGGCGGAGTTTTATTTACTCCCGGCCGCCCCGACTAACGGTGAGGATGTCAGCGGCGCCGCAATGAGCAGCATCGATTTAAATACTTCATCTAAGGCGGAAATTGAGGCCTATTTCAGTGGTATGTCGACGCTGGAGTATGAGGTCAATCAAGGGGTACATGATGCTCTGACCGCGGAGGAGCCTGCCGATATTTTTAATTTTCCCGATGCACCAGAAAATCTGACCCTGGAGAAAACCGATGAAGGCATGAGTCTGGTGTGGATGGGCGTCGCGGATGCGACCTATAACCTGTATCGCACCACATCCTCGGGCAGCAACTATCAGCTGGTCGCCGAAGATCTGGACACAGAAATGTATCTGGACACTACCACCAGCGAAGGCGTGACTTATTACTATGTAGTCAAAGCCAGCAATGGCGAAGAAAGCTATGCCTCAAATGAGGTGGCGACGGAGATCTTCTTTGCCACCATTCCGGGGCTGATTGAGGCTGAAAACTTCAGTGGTCAGACAGGTTTTCAGGTGGAAGATACCGAAGATGAAAGCGGCGGTCAGAACTTAGGTTTCACCGATGCAGGCGATACGCTGCAATACAACGTAGAAGTGGCCGAAGCCGGTGAGTATACCTTGTCGTTGCGAGTAGCCAGTTCCGGTGGTTCAGAAGGCATCGCCTTTGCCATGAATGGCAGCAGTGTTGGCAGCGTATCGGTACCCGATACTGGCGGCTGGCAGAACTGGACTACCATCACGACCACAGTCTCTCTGGCTGCTGGTGAGCAGGAATTGCAACTGACCGCCCTTGGGGGGGCCTGGAACCTGAACTGGATGCAGTTTGAGAAAAACTAACCTCACAGCCAGTTGATTTGCTTATGTGGCGGACACACAGGTGTCCGCTTTTTCTGTTTCTACGCAAGATTTTTCTGTTATGTACTATCGAATATTCCTTTTGATTTTAACCATACTGCTGGCCAAATTTGCCTGGGCCAGCGACCGTTCTCACACCTCGCCGCGGGCTTGGGCATCCACCGAATTACACCCAAATGATGCGCGCTGGTACACTCAGCCCTGGCCAGAGCAGGCCATCCGCTATCGACTGACGCAGATTCCGGTGACCCCGGAAATGTCTGCTGCCGCTTCACCTGAATCAGCTTTGATAAGCCTGCACCCTGAACAACAATATCAAACCCTGCTTGGCTTAGGGTCGTCACTGGAACACGCCAGTGTTTACGCCATTCGCAAAAATAAAACGCCCGTTCAGCAGCGCGAGATTTTAAACGCCTTGATTGACCCTAAGGCGGGCATTGGCATGAACCTGTTTCGGATCTCCATTGGTACCTCGGATTTTTCTGATGGCACCTGGGCCAGCACCCCGCCGGATAACACCCAGGGCTGGTACAGTTTTCAAGACACAGCAGACAGCCCCTTCAGTATTCAGCGCAATATTGAACTGGGCATTGTCGATGTGCTGAAAATGGCCGTGGAGGTTGGCAAGGAAACGGCTAATCCGGTGCGCTTTGTCGCCAGCCCCTGGAGCCCGCCGCGCTGGATGCGTGAACACAATAATATGGTCCAGGGCGGTACGCTAAAGCCTGAATACTATGCTGCCTATGCCCAGTACCTGCGTCAGTTTATTCAGGCGTATGCAAAGCAGGGGATCCCTATTTATGCCATTACCCTGCAAAACGAACGACAGTTCGAACCCCCGGCATATCCCGGCATGGTGTTAAGCTGGCAGCAGGAGCGTGATTTGCTGATCAAGGTGTATGAGAATTTCCATAATATTGGAGGCGAGTACGGCGAGCCTCTGGCGGTAAAATTATGGGGACTGGATCACAATTTTAACTACTGGCAGCAGGCGGTTGCGCAGCTGGATTCGTTATCTTCTCTGGGCAAACTGGATTACCTCGACGGCACTGCTTTTCATCATTACGCCGGCGATTCTTCGGCGATGCAAAAGGTGCATGCTGCTTATCCCAATAAAGATGTGGTGTTTACCGAAGGCAGCCTTTGGGGGGTAGGCAAAGACAATCCTAATCGTGGTTTCCAGGCGGTGATCCGACATTTACGTCACTGGTCGACGGCCTATTTGTCCTGGGCGACCATGCTGCCGCAGCAGTTGGATGAAGCCAATCAGAGTCCTTACAACAAGCTCGGTGTAGTGGGTCCAACCATGCTGATTCAGGAAAAGGGCCAAAGTCGCCAATGGTATAAGCTCCCTGAATACTGGCTGATGGGCCAGTTCTCGCGTTTTTTACAGCCGGGGGCGAAACGTATTAACAGTCAGCCTGTCACCTTTGCTGACATCGAAAATGTGGCCTTTCAAAACCCGGATGGCAGCATTGCCTGTGTGTTAAGTAACCCCGCAGAAGAAACGAAAGCCGTGGCACTGGCGTTGGGCGAAAAGCGCTGGCAGGTCACTTTGCCTGCTCACAGTATTGTGACAGTTGTCTGGTAGAGGTCGGGATGCAAATGTCAGAAGTCGAATTCAACCCTGATGCCCGCTGGCATGTATTGAGAATTGGCCGTGAGCAAACGCGGGTGCTGCTGATGGATAACGTCTTCACGCACATGGGGCCTGTGCGTGAACTGGCGCAGCAGCAATGCTTTGAACCAGAGCTGGCTACTTATTATCCTGGCGTGCGTGCGCCATGTCCGCAGGTGTTACGCGATGCGATTTTACGGGTAAGTAGTGGGGTAATGGCGCAGGCCTATGGCTTGTCGGCGTCTGTCCAATTTGAAGATAAAGGTTCCTGGTTGAGCCTGGCGGCCAGGCCACCTGAGCAATTGCATCCACTGCAATGTATGCCGCACTTCGACTCGTTACAATCCCATGATTTTGCCCTGATGCTGTACGCCAGTGAGCGGCCGTTTCAGGGCACGGCTTTTTATCGCCATCGGCAAACCGGCTTTGAGAACATTACCCAGTCGCGCTGGCCGGAGTTTCAGGCCGCCAGACAGGCGTATGAAGATAAGCACGGGCCACGTCCACAGGGGTATTTCGCTGGCAGTAATGATGAGTTTGAACAGTTGGGTAAAATTGATTATCGGCCCAATCGACTGGTGGTATACCCGGGCAGCTTACTGCATTCGGGCTTAATTGATGCTGCCAGTGATTTATCTGCGCAAGTGCAAAACGGGCGTCTGACCGTCAACCTGTTTGTCAGTGCCCGTTAACCCCAAGCCTGGTCTCTATTGAACCGGGCTAAACCACCACTGTTGGGCTGAATTGCCGGTTGATGCAGCGGTTCTTACATTGGTGCCATTGGCGGTGCCGCCATTTTGGGCTTCCAGCACCTGTTGGCTGGCGGCCGAGCGAATTTGGTAGGCACCGTTTGCTAATGCTTCAATGTACCAGCGCTGATTATCACTGCTAAAGCAGGTCCACTGATGAACATTGTCTGAGCCGTTATCCGCATCCAGACAGGCGCCGGAATTCAGACTGATTAGCTCAAACAGGTTCTCGCCGACGGCAACGGCATTCCATTGCTGGTTGGCTGCATTAAAGTTATCCCACAACTGTACGTTGGCGCCATCGCTGCTGGAAACGCCGGCCACATCTAACACCTTGTTACTGGCACCATTGCTGATGCTGTATGTACCAGCGTTTAAGCCCTGGCCCTGAGATTCGATGCTAAAGGCGACCCAGTTTAAGTTAAAGCCACCGGCAGGGAAGGCCAGTTTCAGGCGGTGGCTGCCTGCAGTTAAATATACGCTGCTAGTGATGGTGGTAAAGGTTTGCCAGCCACCGGTAATGGGCGTGGTTAGCAAACTGAGCGAACTGCCGTTTAGTTGCACATCGATTTGCCCTGTGCTGTCTAGTGATGCCACTCTGGCCTGAAAGGTATAATTGCCGCTGGTGTTCACCTGAATCCGGTATTCGGTGTAATCACCGGCATCCAGATAGCCAATGTTTTGACCGCCATTGGTGTCGGATGTGGTTTCCTGCTGCACACCCTGCTGATGACAGTATTGCTCCGCTTCAATCTGGCCCGGCAGTGCAAAGGATGCGGAACTGGTATCGCAATTCGCCTGTTGCGGATCCGGCTTGACACCATTGTAAAAGCCCTGATGCCATACATGGCTGCTATAGCCATTGCGGATATTGTGTTGAGCAAAACTGATCATGGCATCGTACATATGGGTGGGGCGGGTTCCGCCATTATTGATGTAGGCTTTAACCTGCTCGTAGTCGGCGTTGGTGGGAATGGTCCATAAGGTGCGATCATGGGACATCTTTTTAAACGACCAGGGAAAATATCCGGCCAGATGCTGTTTTGCCCAGTTGGTGATCGCGAGTAAATTGCCTTCATCGGTTTCGCCATATTCGCCAATGATCAGCGGAATATTCAGATTATTGGTGATGGCTTCACGGCCCTGAGTATCGCCCACAGGCCCATAGTGATGGATTTGATAAACCAGCTTGTCGTCCCATTTATAGTTGACGCCAGTATTCGCCTGCGTGCTGCCGTTACTCCAGTCGATTTTGGATAAATCTGATGCCCACCAGCTGCCCTCGGCAACGATAATGTGATTGTTGTCGACTTCACGGATGGCATTCCGGATGGCAATTAAAGATGGCAGTAACTCGTACTCTCGGCCATCCTGAGGCACGGGCTCATTGATTAAGTCGTATCCCCAAACCACCGGTTCATCTTTATAGCGGTTAGCAATATGACGCCAGATAGTCGCGGCGATCTGGACATTATTGCCATCCCAAAAGGTCACGCTGTCTCTGGGCTGACTGGCATTAGAATTGACGTTGTCTGCGTGGTCGCCGGGGTTTTGATAACCCGGTGCGCCGTGCATATCGAGCAGCACATACATATTGTACTGGCGGCACCATTCAATCACCCGGTCGAAATATTCAAAACCGTTATCGCGCAGTTGGTTGTTCCACCAAAACAGGTTGTAGTTAAACGGTACCCTGACCGAATTAAAGCCAAGTGCGCTCAGGTCGGCGATGGCCTGCTCATCGACATAGTGTAAACGCCACTGATATTCGAACTCTGCCGCTTTATCGGAGCTGCCGAAGGCATCGGACAGTTCATTAAAAAACTGGGTGTGAGTGCGGTAGTTGAAATCGCCCATCATCAGATAACCTTCCCATACCAGCCAGTTACCCAGATTGATACCGCTCAGGAACAGCTCATTGCCTTGTTCATCCACCAGTTTAGTGCCGTTGGTGGAAACAAAATCAGCTGCCTGGGTGGTGAGAGAAGAAAGCCCCAACATGCAAAGGCATGATAGCGTTTGTGTGGTTTTGGTCAGCCAGCGCCGACTGGATTGTGTAACACGGATTAATTTCATGTGTATCCCTTTAAGTAAGTTGCTTATCAGGTTGCACTCCACCCATAGCGAAGGTGGAGTTACATAAAATTAACAAATGCGTGAGGATGTTATGTTCGGATGGGCGGATGCAGGCTCAATACGAACGTTCGGATTAGTTTGCTGTTTAAAACAAACCTGGTTGCCAGGTAATCTTGATAGCCTGCTTAAACAGGCCTGTTTACATAAAGGTAATTTGTTGAGGCGGATCTGACGTTCACCGTGAAAGGTGTTATCTAAGATTAGCCTGTTCTGCTGATGGGGGTTTTTGGTGCTTACACCTTTTTAGCCATTGAAGCCTAGGCAGGATAGATGCTGAAGAAAAGGTGAATCCGGCACCTGCTGTGCCGGACAATTGGATGGTGACCTAAGCCTGGTGGCAGGCCACTGTTGTTATTGCAGTTGCTGCAGCACTTTGGCCTGGTCAGAAAAATCGTCAATCTGCGCCAGAACTTTGCCGTCTTTCAGCTTCAGCAACACCGGAATACTGCGCACATTAAAGTGCTGAAACACTACGCCGTACTGGTCAATCCTAAAGGGTACTGTCATCTGGTACTGGCTGTTAAAATCGGCCAGCGCTTTGTCGTCCGTCCACAGGTGGTTCACCAGCCCTTGCCAGTTGGCCTTCGGCAATTTGGCCGCCAGCGCATTGAGATCGCTCTGCGCTTGTTTGCACTTTGCCGCCATGGCAGGGCGGGTATCGGCCAGATACCAGTCACACCAGGTGGCGGTAATAAACAACAGCTGTTCACCCTGGCTGACCGCCGCCAATTGTTGTTGCTGCTGCACAGGGCTGACTTTATCGGCGGGTTTAGGCGGTAATTGCTGACCTTTGGCCAAGCGCTGAATAAAACCATCCAGTGCGGCGTCGGATTCATGGGTGGTGTACACCTGCTGGCCCTGACCGTTCATCAGCACCGAAAATGGCGTGCCGACCAGACCCAGCGCTAACGCCAGCTGACCTTGCTGGTCCAGCCATATCGGCATGGTCAGGCCAAAGCGCTGGATCACCTTGTTCACTTCGGCTGGCTGCTCATTGATATTGATATTCACCGCGACAAAATTCACCTTATCGCCGTAGTCTTTGTACAACTGCTCAAAATGCGGCATTTGCTCCATACAGGGCTTGCACCAACTGGCCCATAACTTTACGTACAACGGTTTGTTGGGGTCGAGCTGGCCAAGCTGTAACTGTTTGTCTGAGCCGAATTGTTGTAACGGCACGGTTTTGTAATCGGGTAGGGCGGCCTGACTGGCAAAGCCGGTCAACAGAACGATGGCGCCCAGCAGGGATTTCAGGGTAGACATGACAAACTCCGGATTGTTTTTTTAACTGCTTTTATTGTGGCTAGTGTTGAGCTTTTTGCCTTGTAAATTTGCGACAACTTGCGCTGGCGGTAATCGGACGGCATATCACCGCCAAGATCACAGAAGGCATGGCTGAAATGGGCCGGGTCATAAAATCCAGGTTCCAGCGCCGACCGGCTTGTGTTGCACCGATTATTTCGCTGTTTTAAATAAACTTAATTGCCGAGTAAGGATGAGACACGGTGCAGATACGCCTGTTTTAGCAAGGTCAGTTTTTGTGGGCGAATCTGGGGTTCAGCATGAATGCTGTTATCAATCACCAGCCAGTTTTGCTGCTGGCTGTTCACCGGCTGCCACTCCGGTAAATCTTCACTATTAGGATTGCCCGATTCAATAAAATGACGCCAGTAACCCTGCATCATTGCAATAGCCTGTGAATTGGCGGGGTGGAAGAGGGCATCTACTTCAGCCCCATGATGAGCGCCGCGGGCATCGTTACTGTGAGCAAAAAAGTAACGGTAACCGGGCGTATGTGCTGTTTGCATCGCCCCTGAGGTAATGGCGCCGGCTAACAGGTAGCGTAAATCGCCGAAAAGGTGCTGATAGCTTAAGGAATCAAAGCCGGGCTGCTGTAATTGATAGGTCTGGCTCACGTTTGGTACAAGGTCTGCGACTAAATCAGTCAGCTTTGCCGCTGGCACACCTGAATAAGGATAGACACTACCATCATAACTATTTCCGCCGCTGATATAGGCGACAGGGTGCTGCTGACCACGCAGAAACATCACCGCGGGTTCTTCTGGCAGGGTGATGCCATCGACAATCGGCAGATGAAAGCCGGATACGGCATTGACCAGATCACTGGCATTCAGTGCATATAACGCCCTGGCGTCTGTGGCTGTCTGCGAGGTTTGACTGGCGCGATGGATAATACCGTCCGCAATGGCGTTGGCGCTTGGGCTACCCGCTAATGTCGTTACATTGGATGTTCTGGGCAAAGGCCAGGCACCGTACCCACTTTGGGAAATGGCGCGTTGAAACAGGCCGTTACTATCAGGCGTGGCCATTAATAACTGCACTGCCATGCCGCCAGCAGAACCTCCGGCAATAGTGACTCGGTTGGGATCACCGCCAAAGGCGGCAATGTTCTGTTGCACCCACTTAAGGGCCGCAACCATATCCATCAGCGCAAAATTATTGCCGCTGGGCGTCTTAAGTTGCTCAGGCGCGAAAATGCCTAAGGCGCCTAAACGATAATTGAATGATACCAGTAGCATGTTCTGGCCAACCAGATGGCGAATGGCATCGTCGCTCAAATTGCCACTGCCGCCGACATACCCACCGCCATGGATCCACACCAGCACCGGCAAAGCTGCCGTAGTGTGTGCAATTGGACTAAATACGTTGAGATACAGACAATCCTCGCGGGTAGCCTTTTTATTTCGCTGCGGGCAGGATGCGCCATAGGTTTTGGCGGGTTGCATCTGCATTGAAGGGGCAAGTGGTTGCGGCGGAGCCCAGCGTAATTTGCCTACCGGTGGTTGTGCGTAAGGGATGCCTTTGAAAGAAAGGACACTTGCCGATTGCACGCCATCCAGCGTTCCTTGCGCTATGGTCACGTGCGGATTCAGGTTCATCTTTTCAGTGGCATCTTGCGATGCTTGTGCAAAGACGGGCACCGATGTGAGGTAAAGTAACGACAGTAGCCAGCGAGAAAAATTAACGCCCATGTAAATGTCCCTATTTATTGCAACGCAGCAGGCATTATTGCGCAATAAGGGGACGATTACTTATTAACCTCGCCATTGATTTGTAAGCAGATTAAACAGGGATGTTAGCGTGTGTTCAGGCTGCTCTGAATTGCTGGCACGGTAAAACGCATCCAGTACAAAGTGGGCAATCGCCTCGGCCTGAATTGCAGTTGTTGGGGTGTGACTCTGTTGCAGGATAACCGAGGCTAACGAACTGGCGTAGCGCATCGACATTCTACGTTCGTACTCTGCCAGCTCCGGTGTATTCACCACTAATTGTCGAAAGGCGGCTAACTCCTGGCTATGCTCAGGCTGAAACGCCGGATTGTTCAGGGCATAGTGTCGCAATGCTTCTAATATCCCCACGCCTTCAGGACGTTCCAATACAGCCGCAAGCAACTGCGCTTCGCGCTCAGCATCTTCGTCAAACACCAGAGCTTCTTTACTGGCGAAATAATTAAAAAGGGTGGGTGCTGATACGCCCGCCAGTTGGGCTATTTCAGCCGTTGTGACTGCTTGATAACCGCGTTCGATAAAAAGTCGGGTGGCTAAATCCGAGATGTGTTTACGGGTTTGCTGCTTTTTCTGTTCTCGTAGTCCCACTGACGCGACTCCTCACTCTCTTTGCTTGAAATTATTTTATTGACTTAAATTTTTTAGTCAATAAACTTTTTGTGTGCAAACTATGAGCAATGAGTATGTCATCAGTAAAATCAGTAAATAAACATCATCCACAGGTGGTGATCATTGGGGCCGGCCCTGGGGGACTAACCCTGGCCAGACTGCTCTCCCAGCAGGGAATGAGCTGCAAGGTATTCGAGGCTGAAGCATCGCCACAATCTCGAGTGCAGGGCGGCATGCTGGATATTCATCAGGCCACGGGGCAAGAGGCGCTCAAGCGGGCCGGATTGCATCAGGCCTTTTTAGATAAAGTGCATGCGGGTGGTCAGGCGGCACGGATTGTCGATTCTGACGGTAAGGTGTTGTTTGCCGAAGAAGATGATGGCAGTGAGGTTCGCCCGGAGATTAAACGCGGTGACTTGCGTCAGTTACTCCTTGATGCACTGCCCACAGACACAGTGCAGTGGGGATACAAAGTGGAAGTGGTATCGCGGCTGGAAAATAATCGCCATCGGGTCACGTTTGGCAACGGTGACAGTGTCGAATGTGAGTTACTGGTGGGGGCAGACGGTGCCTGGTCGAAGGTACGTAAGTTGCTAAGTGACGCGAGTCCGGCCTATTCCGGCACCATGTTTATTGAATCCTTTTTGCTTAACTGTGAACAGGCGCATGCACAAACGACGGTATGCGTCGGTAGCGGTGCGTTGTATGCCTTGCAGCCTTTTAAGGGGATCACTGCGCATCGTGAGCCTGGCAATGTGCTGCATGGTTATATCGCGATCAAAAAGCCATTGGACTGGCTCGAGGATAAAGCTGACGATCAACCGCAATTACAGGCGGCGCTGCTGGCCGAGTTTGATGGCTGGGCTGAGCCGCTAACTGCTTTTATTCAGCATAATGACCTGCCTTTAGTCGTGCGCCCCATTTATGCGTTACCCGATAACCATCAATGGCAACATCAGGCCGGTATCACCCTGTTGGGAGATGCGGCTCATCTGATGGTACCTTCCGGCGAGGGCGTTAATTTAGCCATGCAGGATGCCATGCTGCTGGCTACTGCCATTCGTCAGCATCCGCAGGCTTTGGATGAGGCGTTGAGGCAATATGAAAGCGATATGTTCGTGCGTAATCAGGTGGCCTATCAGGATGCAGAGGAGATCTTTCGGCTTTGTTATGGCGAGTCAGCCCCTCACGGTTTACTGGCGTTTTTTACCCAGTCGTAGTGCTTTAGAAAACTCTTTTTTGTATAAAAATTAAACACTTCACTTCCATGTTCCAATGCTATGGCGTATAAACGTTTAGGGTTTTTATTTTACCCTTATTGGAAAGTGTCACCCTGATGATAAGCATGTGTGCTTAGGAGAATGGTGTGACGACTGGTTAACGTTCAGGAGGAATAATGCGCAATTGGATCATGTCTTTAATGGGGATTTTATGTGTCGGTAATGCATGGGCAGACCCTGTGGATCTTTACATTGATTACAATACCTTAAGGCAGCACTTAACGCCGAAAAATAAAATGGAATTTGCCTTGCCCGGGTTTGAGATATACGACGCCAGTGGCGAAAGTATCTATAGCGCAAAAGGCTTTCGTGAGGATTTTGAACAGGTATTGGCAGAGGTAACCTCTGCGCCTGAACCTATTGGCGAGTACTATAGTGAGATCCCCTGGACGTTTTTAATCCCTGCCAGCAAAGAACCTTATCAGGCTGATATTTCCGCTTACCAGTTTGTCTTCGTCGAATACTGGGCCGAATGGTGTGCGCCCTGTTTTATGCAAATGAACGCGGTGAAAAATTTTCTTGAAGCGAATCCTGAGCTGAACGTTTTGTGGTTAAAAGTCGAGAAAGATCTTCAAAAATCTGTTGATACCACTGAGACAAAGGAAACCGCTATGTTCAATCATACGCGCGAGCGAAAAGCACAGTAAAAGCCACTGCGAGAACTCTTATTGATTAGCTGGCTGGCACCAGAGGTGTCAGCCACATCAATAATAACGCCAGGCTAATCGGTGACAGCAGGGTAGAGACTAAAATCACATCCGAAGTGCGTTTGGCATCACGCTGATAATACTCCGCCAGCATAAAAGGCCCAGTGCCCGTGGGCAAAGCTGCCAGCACCACCACAGCAAACGTCGCCAGCGGCGCAAGTGCAAACACATAATGCGCCAGTAGCAGTGCCAGCAGCGGATGCAGCAGCAGTTTTGCCGCAACCAGCAACAGGCTATGGCCAGATAAGCCCTCCGGGCTTTTGGCGCGGCCGCCCAAAAACAGGCCAATGGTCACTAAAGCGCAGGGGGCCGCCGCACCACCCAGTAATGACAGAGCGGAATCCAGCGCAGCTGGCATAGGAAGCTGTAGCAGAGGAAAGATCAGACCCAGACAAGGCGCCACTAATAGTGGATTGGTAGCCAGCTTTTTTATCAGCATGGCAAACATGGCCTGTTTGCGTGCATGAGCCTGCACACCGATTTCAATTAACACTATGCCAACGGCAAACAAAACACTGACGGTGATCAGAGTGGCAATCAGTACCTGCGTTTGCGTGTGTTGGCCAGCCAGCGTCAGTAGCAGGGGAAAGCCCATAAAGCCGGTGTTGGCATAGCTGCTGTTTAATCCATCCAGGGCTTTGTCGGCCAGTGAGCCAGGCTGGCGCCATTGCAGCAGAATACAGAAGATAAAAATGGCAAAGGTCGCGAGGATAAAGCAGCCGATAAAATCCGGTTGCCACAGGCTTTGCCAGTTCGCCTTCGCGACTATGTCGAACAGCAGGGCAGGCAACGCCAGTAGCACCACAAATTTGTTCAGTTCAGCACAGGCACTGGCGCCAACCCAGCCACCTTTGCGTAGCAGCCAGCCGCACAAAATTAGCAGGAACACGGGTAAAATCACTGAAAAGGTCGATAGCACGGGTATTTCTCTGATGAAAATCAGGCTACAGCCTATCTCCCTGCTTTGATACAATCCAATATATAATAAACAGTATCTCCATACCTTTTTTGTATCATGATCGATATTCGCCAGCTTAACTATTTTGTCACTGTGGCCGAAACCCAGCATGTGGGTAAAGCGGCGGAATTACTGCACCTGAGTCAGCCACCCTTAAGCCGTCAGATCAGTCTGTTAGAGCAGGAGCTGGGCGTTGCCCTTTTTATCCGCCATCCGAAGGGCGTCAGTCTGACGGCGGCGGGGGAGCAGTTTTATCAGGATGCCAAAGGCCTGCTCGCCGGTTTAGCCCAAGCCTGTCGCAATGCACAGCACGTAGCCGAAGGGAAATCGGGAAGCCTGGCCATCGGCTTTATGATGCACGCCGCTTATAATGTGGTGCCGGGCCTGACAAAAGCCTTTATGCAGCAGTATCCGCAGGTGTCGTTACGCTTGCAGGAAGTGATCCCTGCGGATTTACTCAAACGGGTACAAAAAGGCGATTTTGATGCCGCCATTATGCTTAAACCTGGGCCGGTAACTGGCATAGAGCAGTTAAACATAGGCCAGGAAAAGCTGGCGTTGGTGGTGCCCCTTACTCACCCCCTGGCAACGGCTAAAAACATACGAGCCAAAGATTTAGATCAGCAGCCACTGATCGCCACGCCCAAAGAGGTGGCGCCTGAGCTGCGTGGGGCGGTTGACGAGTATTGTATTCAGGCCGGATTTACGCCAAGGGTGGTTCTGGAAACCCAGTTGCAGCAAAGTATTGTCAGCTTTGTGGCCGAGGAACTGGGGATAGCCTTAGTACCCGAGGCGGTGAAAAAGGCCAGCCCGGCCAATGTAGTATTTCGCGACATTCCCAAGGCACCCAGAGTCGATTATGTCTTGGTCTGGCGCAGTGATAACAGTAATCCGGCCCTGGCACGGCTCATTGAGCTGGCCCAGGCCAGACTGAACCCTTAAACGGCTGCTCATCTACCTTGCTGCGGTCTTAGTTACTCATCGGCCAGGTAAGCAACAACAGCTGGGTCATGTTTAAGGCCCAGTGACACAGCACCGCCCGGTATTTTCGAAACCAAGGGCATATTCGAACTGACAGCAACTCAAGGATCGGCCACTCTGGGCTGCAGGCGAAAGAGATACACTGCAATCCCATGGACGCGTGCACTGTGGTTTTGCTGCCACAGTATTAGACTCAGTCACTGGCTGTGCGGTACACAGTCGATTTGGCGGTAAAAATGATGCGCCCCGTGCCCATCAATATGCCGTTAATTGCAGAGGCCAAAGTGAGCCATGTTTCTCGCTCGCGGGGTATGTCATAAGGCATAAATAGCACTAAAGAAGGAAAACTGTGAGTCAGTGGTACAGCTACATGTTTTTATAAACTGGCCCCATATTATGAGATGGGGCCGAAGGACTGAATTATTGTTCTGCCAGTATTTGCGCTTCGAGCTGGCGACGGACTTTCAATCCGCCAAGGTCTGCCTGACAGGAAATTTCAGGTGGCATATCCGGGAACTGACGTAACCCCAGTTCAATGGCCTCAATGGCATCGATATCTTGAGGCTGGATCATATCCCCCATTTTCAGATGTGCCTGACCGACTTCGGGTCTGTCCAGGGCAAAGTCGCGGGCAATCAGCACAAAGTAATGGGTAGAATGACGTGTTTCGGGGGTAATGCCATGAATAAAGTTGATGGCTCCCAGATGTTCTTTGGTGTCAGACTGACTTAATGCACCGCCGGTACGGATAATACAGGGGCCGATATAATCTGTGTCAAAATGTTGATCAACGGGCCCATCATAGTCGGGAAACATAAACTTAAAAAAGGGATTGGAGGGTATCCCTATGCCTTTACGGATGACGTTAATACGGCCATTCTCGGCCATGATTTCATTTGGAATTTTGACTACTTGCTCACCCGCAGGAATCGTATCTGCGTGGATAAAACTGACATGAGTAAGATCCATCAGGTTATCAATCAGCAGCGAATAGCGGCCTTTTAAGGCGGCCACCGGGCTGACTTCCACCTGCCAGCCGGGCGCACCCAGGCCCATGCTATAGGTATCAGGTAAGGCATCAACTGTGGCAGTCTCTGGAGGCCCCATCCATATCCAAATCAGGCCGCCACGTTCGATGATAGGAAAGCTGCGTAATACGGCTCTATTAGGGCACTGGCTTTGGGAGGGAATGTGGCTGCATATACCTTGTTGATCAAATTCAAAGCCATGGTAACCACAGCGAATGGCATCACCTGACAGAGTTCCTTTTTCTAATGGGTAGTTGCGATGTGGGCAATAACCCTCAACCGCCACAGGGTCGCCGTTTTCTTGTCGGTACATGACAACGCGCTTTTCTAATAGAGTGCGAGCCAGCAAGTCACGGCTAACTTCGTTGGAGGTGGCAGCAATCCACCATTGGTGTTTAGGGTATTCAATCATCGGATGTTGCATGGTTATATCCTTAATTTAGCGATGGAAATTGGCCCGATATGGCCCTATAGATCTAATACCAGTCGTGGCGACTGACTGCCTGAGCAGCAAATCATCATGCTTTGACCGGCTTCTTTTTCGGCATCGCTCAGGAGCATGTCACGGTGCTCTGGCGTGCCTTCAAGAACGCGGGTTTCACAAACACCACAAATGCCTTGTTCACAGGAATAATTCACATCAATGCCTGCGGCTAACAAGCTGTGCAAAATGGTGCTGCCTTTTTCCACAGTGATTTCGGTGCCGCTTTGTTGTAATTCAACGATGTAGGTGCCCTGAGCGCTTGTGGCTGTAGCGGCCTGAAATTGTTCATAATGTACCTGGCTCGGATCCAGGCCGGCACATGCCTGTTCAAAGGCTGCTAACATGGGCTGTGGACCACAGCAGTAAAAGTGGCTGCCCGCCGGAGAGGCAGTAATGATTTGGGGTAAATCGAGTTTGCCACCCTCCGTTTGACTGTAGTAATGCTGGCAGTAGGGATCTTTTCCCAGCTCTTGGCTGAACAATCCTTGTAGGGAGGTTTTACAGGCATAGTGTAACTGGTAGGGCTGTCCCCGGCGTATCAGTTCATTGCGCATGGCATATAAAGGTGTAATGCCAATTCCACCGGCAATTAATACATGCATTGGCGCATGTTCTGCTAGGTAAAAGGCATTGTTCGGCCCTTCTATCTCAAGCACGCTGCCCACTCTGAGTGATTCATGTAAACAGCGTGAACCGCCTCTACCTTCAGGTTCGTATTTCACTCCGATCACGTATTCATGAGGCGTAGCTTCGCTGTTTAAAACGGAATAATAGCGACGTAAATTGGGGCCTAAGTGCAGGCAAATATGCGCGCCGGCGGGGGCCTGGGGTAATACCCGGCGATCATCGGCGCAAAAGCTAAATAGATGCACATCCTGACTGGCGTAACGGATAGAGTCGAGTCTCAGTTGCATAACAAGTCCTGGTTGATATCCCGTTTACCGGGAATGTCTTTGCAAGAATGTTAAAAATGTTAAACTGAGTGATACTGGACGATATATACCTGTTAATTTAAATTGTCGGTCAAATCATACAAAAGGAGGCGGGATGGATGTGTTGAGTAATGCGTTGTTGGCTTTGAAAGTACAGTCAATGCTGGTCTCAAGTTGGCAGTTGCAGGCCCCTTGGGGGGTTGATAACTCTACATTTAAGCATGCGTTTTGTTTGTGTGTGATGTCAGGGATATGTTGCTTTCGGCCCAAAGAGGGAGCGCAACAGTGGTTGCAGGCGGGGGATATTTTACTTTGTCCCAGAGGCGGCGATTGTGGTTTTTCTTCGGCTGCGGATAGCCCCTTATCGGGCCTGGCCGAGATTTGGCAATATGCGGAGTTTCCGGGTTTTGCCCATTTTGCACCGTCTGAGCGCCTGGAAGTTAGCTGGGGGGGGCAGGGAGAGCAAACCCGTTTGGTGATCCTTGCATTTGAGTTATACAACCAGCCTAGCCACCCGTTACTCGAAGTGTTACCTGACTTTATTTACTTTTCAGCTCAACACGCCAGCATTGTACAAGCGATGAAGCCTGCTCTGAATTTTTTAGCCGGTAAAGAGGCCGAACAAGGTAAGGGTTTTTTTGCGGTGGCATCTCATCTGGCAGAGTGGATGTATATCAGTTTGTTACGGGATTTTATCCTATCGCAACAGCAGCAGTATCCTGCATGGTTAGGGGCATTAAAGGAACCTGGCATTTTACGCGCCCTTCATTGCATCCATACACAGGCCCGTGAACACTGGGATGTGGCGGCGCTGGCTAAAGAAGCAGGGATGTCACGCACAGGATTTTCAAATCGCTTTCGTGAGCTGGTACAGCGCACGCCCATTGATTATCTGAATCACTGGCGCATCATCTTGGCAACCCAATTATTGCGGGAAAGACCGCTGCCAATCAGTTATTTGTCTGCTGAAGTGGGGTTTGGCTCTGAGCGAGTATTTCGGCGGGTGTTTAAGCAAAAAACCGGTATATCACCTCAGAGTTATAAGAAACAACACGCGCAGTTGTAATATTACCCTCGTATGCCGTAGCCCCCACGTGTCTTAGGATCAGTATGCGAGTTGGTAACCAGTTTAAGCACTCATCGGCCAGGTCAGCAACAACAGCTGGGTCATGTTTAAGGCCCAGTGACACAGCACCGCATATATCAGGCGGCCACTGAGCAAAAACACCAGCCCATACAAGAGCCCGGCTAAACTCGCCAGTAACACAAATAAGCCACCCGCCGCTAAGTGCGCCACGCCAAACAATACACTGCTGAGTAGCAACGCCGCGATAATCCCCGTTTTATCGCCAACGCCTGAGGGTAACCACGCGCTGAATTTGTCGGCCAGCCAGCGCTGTAGTATTCCCCTGAATAACAACTCCTCTGCCACGCAGGTATTGAGCAGGTTTGATATCAGCAGTACCCAAAACCATGCGCTGATACCCGGTTGCCAGTGGGTAAGTTCAAGAATATTAGCCAAGCCCATTAGTGCAACAACGCCCACAGGGATCAGCAGCAGTGTATGCCTGTTTGGCGTTTGCCAGGGGCGCTTGATTGCAGGCGCAAATAACGGGCACCAACTTAATAGCGACCAGGCCACCAAGACTTTATCTGTGTTCAGATACAGATTTACCGCAATGCTGCCGGGTTTTACCGTTGCGTGTTCAGCCAGCAGCAAGCCCTGATAGCCGGGCAGGGCATGGATAAACAAGCCCGCACTCAGGGCAAACCAAAGCAGCCGCAATGGCCAGGTTTGCCAGTTGGGAATATTCGGCTGTTGCATCCACCAGGTCAGGCCAATATAGCCAATGGCGATAACACTAAAGGGCCATTGCACTGGGCCCAAAGGCAGCAGCAACCCCAATAACACCGGCAGGCCAAAGCGCACACGGGCAACTTTACTTATGCCTGCGGCAAGCATCAAAAACGAATAAATGAGGGAAGCAATCAGCATCTGCATCCTTGCATCAAAATAACTGGGGCTAGGGTACCATTGAACAACAGGATCAGAAGAGTGAATCCTGCTTGCCAAAGATCTGTGAAGGCAAAGCCGATTATTAACCAGTGAATTTTTCTGAACGCCAGTTATTCAGATGGGGTGCAAAAGCCTATTGCATTTGGGAAAAGGGTCGACTTTTGCTGCGCTAACCCGTTATAAACAGAAGATATTTTCGGATGTAGTTTGAAATCGGGTTTGGAGGGCATATGCGCAGTCAGGTGTATTTGGGCGGATTGTTGTGGTGTTTGATGTTATCTGCACAAGCCAGTGAAGTATCGCGCTTCGCAGAACTTGATGCCTTGTTGCCAGCGGAACCCAGCATGCCTGAAAACGTCTGTGCGACGTTAACGGCCAAGTTAGAAGCTGAAAACGGCATATTGCCCGCGGCAGTGGATAACGACCCCGCCAATTCCAGCCCCGATGCTGCCCGTTTACAACAAGCCCTGAATGAGTGCCCGGCAGGCAGCGCCGTTAAGCTGGTGGCTGATGGCGCCAATAATGCGTTTTTAAGCGGGCCGTTTGAAATTACGTCTGGCGTGACTTTATGGGTGGATAAAGGTGTGACCCTTTTCGCGTCGCGCAGTCCGGCCGATTACGACCTGGGCGATGGCGTCTGTGGCGATGCCCTGCCAAAAATCAAAAACCGCTGCAAAACCTGGATCAGCGCTAACGATACGGTTAATAGTGGCATCGTCGGCGAAGGCGTGATCGACGGGCGCGGCGGCAGTGTACTGACCTCGGGCAAGCGTGCATTTAAAACCACCTGGTGGGACTTATCCATGCAAAGCAAAGCCAAGGTTAAACTGGAACAGAATAACCCACGCATGATCCAGCTCGATGGTGGCAAAAACTTCACCTTTTATAAAATCAGTTTGTATAACTCGCCCAAATTTCATGTGGGCAGCAAAGAAGTTGATGGCATTACCCTGTGGGGCATTAAGCTGTTAACACCATCACTGGCTTACAGTGTGCCGGGTTACAAATGCGCGCAAGCGGAGTTACCTGCGCCCGGCAAGCTGGATAAACCCAGCACTTGTTTTATTCCTGAACTGGTGAAAAACACCGACGGTATCGACCCAGGCACCAGCCAAAATGTGACGCTTGCTTACTCTTTTATCAGCACAGGCGACGATAACGTGGCGATAAAGTCCGGTGGCAGCAGCAGTGATTTACGCCCCGCGACTAAGCATCATCTGTATGCCCATAATCACTTTTACTATGGTCATGGCATGTCCATCGGTAGCGAAACCGACGCGGGCGTGAACGATATCAAGATTTGGGATTTAGTCGTCGATGGCAACGACAGTGGCCATGGTGTTGGTCTGCGGATTAAATCCGACGCCAAGCGAGGCGGCGAGGTCAGCGATATTTTGTACCAAGGTGTGTGTATGCGCCGGGTTAAAGAGCCATTGGTGTTCAGCCCCTATTACAGCACTACCAAAAGTACCAAGCTGCCGCCGAATATCCATGATGTGACCCTTAAAGACTTCCAATACGTGGATTACCCCGGCGCGAAATACAATAAAACCGTTGTGGATATCAGTGGTTATATGAATGAAGAACTGGTGTATCCATTAACGCTAACGCTCGATAACGTGGTATTTCCGCGCCAGCCAAAAGTGCGGCCAGAGCAGCATCATCATATTCAATACCTGCTCGGCCCCGGCAAGGTGGTGAATTTTCCCTTCCAACAGGCTGACAGCATCAGCGTAACCGACAATCGTGCGGCGGATGCCAATAACCAAGCGGCTTACCCATGCCCAGATGAGGTGTTTTTAGCTTATCCATCTCAGGATTCGCCGTTATAGCTGCCTGTTTGGTGGGATATGCTGGATGGTGTGAAAAATTGAAATAGGAGGAAATGCGAAGCATCACCTCCTAAACATTCGCTTATCAATTGGCAGAGGTCGCCCCAAACCAAATGATGCCTGGGGAGTTTGGATTTACACCAACATTACCGGTAAACCCTTTTGAGCGTAAAAAATCGATAAATTGCGTGGTGGTAGCTGGCTCTGATACGGTGACTTCATAATCGGTTTCAGAGTTACTGTCTGTCATTTGATCACTCATAAATATGTCCTATTGATATCCTACTGTTAAGAAAATTAGGATTCTCCTTAGCCCTTACAACATAGGTCTTGGCATCCATTCCAAACAGCTTAATGAGCTTAGTTAATAACGCTTATTTACGGTAATTTTTTACACGCTTATTTTATTTAAGCAGGCGAGTTAAGTCAGTCCTCACCAAAACCGCAATGAGTTGAACAAGGCATACAGTAAAAATGGCAGCACAGGCCAGAACATTAGGTTGGCTAAACAGGTCGTCCAGCGAGACTGGATCCTGTCATCGGCAGTAAAGTCATTACTGATGATGATTCCCTGCGTTAATCCCTTTATCAGAGTATCTTCACTAATCGAATATTTTCGTCCTTGATGATCTACAAACACAGGATCTTGCGAAAGAACAAAATCTGGAGTGGAAACATTCACCGACACCATACGCAGTGAGAGAAATGCGTTGTCCTCAATCCCATTTGATTTAATGAGTTTCTTGTAACCAGTCAGAATTAGGGTCGTAGTTGGGATTAGTCAGAAGATAACAGATGCCTTTGGGCTCGTTGTATTCTATGCATACCCATTGGTTAACGAAGGAAAACTCAGCGCCTAAATGTGGATAAAGAAGCGGGTTGCTTTGTTCCAGCTTAACGCCAGACACATACCGCTGACTGTGAGCAGCAATAGCTCATAATTAAATGGAATAAAATTAATTAAGTTAAATTAATGTAAATTATTGTTATATATGGATTTGTTTTCTGCTAGAGTGGATCTTGTTTCATATTAACGCTAATGGAGTAACTGAGTGAAATATGGGATTCTCGTCGCATTTCTATTGAGTACAGGTGTCATTGCTCAAGAGTCGCAAGTCATGGATAGCGCCGCCCTGCATGATTCAGGCGGTACAGCATTTTCGATTTCGTCGTTTAATCATTCTTTTTGTGATAATAGTTCAGCCACTGTCTGGACTCTAAAGGGGGCCTTGAGGATTACAAGTTTCGAAGGAATAGATAGCCTAAGCAAGTATTTTGTAGAAGAAAAGGACGTCGACGATTCACTGGCGAGTAACTTATTCGCGAAGGATAAAGACTACCGAAGTAGTCTTGTTATGAAGCAACATCCAGCCTGTGATTTCAGCATTTCGGCTGTTGAACGGATTAAAAACACCCTTCGATTACTTCAATTGAACTATCTGACAGAGGTAGGGAAAACTGTTCCTGCACTGGTTCCTCAACCGACTATCCCTCCCGCACAAAAATTGGAAAAAAGCCAATTCGAAACGCAAAAGCAATTTGATAGTCGAATTGCTAAATCGAAAGAGGAGAGAAAACTAAAACTAGCTGAAATACAGAAAAATTATCGGCTTGCGGTACTTGAGCGCAACAAGCTAGTTGAAAGTAGTGCTAAGGAATTAGAAGCGCGTAAACGCGGATTGCCCAGCAAACTTGGCGAGTTTTATGCCAAAGCTCTGTCTATGGTATTTTCACCACCTCAAGTGACCTTTGAAAGTTACGACGCTGAAAATCAACAAATGTATTTTAGTTATCAGGCATTGGAGGGAGTCTTTGATTTTCGTATGAAGGCAGCAGTGCCTTTAGAAATAGCGAAAACTGTTGCAGAATCTGCCGCTGAAATAGCTCCAATCATGCGTTTTTCGCTGAAAAATGATGCCATTTTGTTTGATGGTGCAGATTTAGCGCTATCAAGTAATAAATACGTCGCATCACCAACCAATACTATGTTCCGACATGAACTGCAGACAGCATCTATCGGATTTGACTCTGTCATATTGCAACAAAAACAACGTGAATTTACTTCAAATGTATCAGATTTACAGAACCCAAATCTGTTAGATATTAAGGTCGATAAAGCTTCAAAGGCGGTTGAACCCAAAACAAGTTCGTTAGAGCAAAAGCTTGTGGGAATGTCTTCTTATGCGGAGGATTCATCTCGTTGGTTTATTAACATTGCAATTGAAGAATATAAAAATACCGACAATGTCACGTTTTCGAGGCGTAGTGGGGAACTGATGGCGTTAACAGCGCATAAGTTATTGGGCGTCCCGCAACGACATATCTACAACTTATACGATAGTGACGCCACCAGTGCTGCTATTAAAGACACCCTATCATTGGTGCTAGACAATATCGCCGAAGGGGATACTATTTTTATCTACTATAACGGGCATGGGATACCAGTATTGCCAACTCAAGAGGCTTACTTATTGCCCGCAGATAAAATACCGGATTATCTCGGAGATGATACATCTTTTAAATTAACCAATATCTATCAAAGGCTAAGTCAGTCAAAGGCTGGGCACGTGGTGGCCTTTATTGACAGTTGTTTTTCGGGTGTGACGGATGGTGAATCGGTTTTCAAAGGTGTTGCGGCATCAAGGCTAGTGCCTAAAAAGCTGATTATTGATACCAATAAGATGACGGTACTTACTGCTGGTCAAAAAGCACAGTTTTCTAATATGTACGAAGACAAAGGCTACCGTTTGTTCACCTATTTCCTTGTGGATGAATTAGCTCAGGGAAATCGAGATATCAGTACTTTATTTAACGCTGTTCAAAATAAGGTGTCAGCGAAGTCATTTGAATTTGGTGATCTGAAAAAACAGGTGCCGGATTTCATCGGTAATAAAAGCTTAACTCTATAAAAGAAGTAAGGATAGACAATGAGAATTCTTTTGATGATTGCGGGATTGGTTACTGCGCAGTTTTCCACCTCTGCCGAGACGATTAAAAATTCAAATTTAGATGTGAATTTTGAGAAGGCCGCTATTGCTGGGCAGGGTTCCCAAATTACTATTTATAACGCGCCTATTACCAATAAAGAAACGGGAAAAACCAGTTATTTTGACATTACCGCGCGATTCTCTGTTGATCGTGAAGGCAAACTAATTTTTGATGAAGTATCTCAGGTAGAAGAAGTGCTTTCAAAAAACGCCAATGTTCTTCGCCCAGGGGTTTACCAATCCACAAAGAACAAATGTAAGTACAGGGTTAGTGCTCCTGTACGTGATGTCAATGGCTATGCGCTTTACAGTATGGGCTTGGAGGTACAGGAAAATGAAGGAATCGACTGCTCAACCTTTACGTTATCACTCTCAAATGCCCCAAAGAAAAAGAACATTTATATATCAAAGCATAAACTTTTAGATGACGTTGATGATGCATATAGCGGCTCAATTTTGGGTGTTGGAGATGCTTCACAATTTAGTACTACCTCGATTATGTTAGCAACAATGGCGGGCAAGCGACTCACTATTTCCGAGTTAGTTAATTACACTGGAAAGATGTTTGACGATACTTTTGATTATATTTGGGTCAGCGAATAGCCATGCGCTTTATCTGTCTGGTTTTGCTCTTTGCTGCCACTTTTGCTCGTGGTGCAATACCTGACTGGTATTTTAATAATCAGACGTTTGAGGAGCCAAATGCCTACCAGTTTATTGCATTTGCATCAGGCGCAAGTTTTGCCGAGGCTGAAAAAAATGCTAAAGAATCGATCGCTAGCTCGATTCAATCCAGCGTATCCTCTAGAACAGAGATAAGTGTCAGTATGGTTGGGGACGTTGTTGACGAGTCCTTTAATAATCAGGCCATACATGAATCTCAATATATATTTGAGTACCCGCTGAAAGTGCTTAAACGCGAGCGCGTTGATGGTATTTATTATATTGCAGCATGGTATGACATTAGTCCTTTACCTGTGCGCTTGATGAACGCCAGTTATAAGGAATGTCATCATTCCAATGTGTATTTTGACAGAGTAGTAAGTGGGCTTTCCGGCAGTGTACTTTGTATTGAATCGCCAATTTTGAGTAAAAAGTCTGACCATTGGTTCTTTTACTATGGCTTAGATAAATACGTAAAATTGTCCGATGCTGATTACAGAAGTTTATTACTACGTACAAAATCTGAGGAGATTTCCGTCAAGCTAAGCAGTGCCCGTGTAACACCGAATAGCTATTATCAAATCAACTTGTCAGCTAAAAAGGATGGCTATCTTTCTTTGGTTCAATTATATCAAAGTGGTGAAGTTGCGGTTTTGTTAGAAAATGAAAAGGTAAAAGCGGGGTCGATTCAGACTTTTCCAAATCCTCAACTGTATGAAGGTTTATTAAGTGATACTGGAGGAAAGGATATAACGACCGACCTTTCGATTGCTTATCTTTGTAGTATGCCAATCGATCTTTCTCAATTTGAGACAATTAGTACTCAGGCTAATTATGAGAACTCTGATGTATCAGCTGTCTTTACCGCTATGGATAAATGTTCAATTGCGACTGATGTACTAACGACATCAACTAAGCTATAAATTTGACGTTAGAAATGTAAAAGGCGACCCGAGAGTGTAAAAATATCTGTGTAAGTGGCATTCTTAACCTGTTGAAAGGAATGCAGAATGCCAATAACAGACAATCTTATCGATCAGCTACTCACCCCAACGCACTCTTAATCGCTGCCACTAGCTGGCTGAGTTCATCGGGTTTGATGATGTAAGGCGGCATGATGTACACCAGTTTGCCGAAGGGGCGGATCCATACGCCGCTGTTAACGAAGTGGCGCTGAATGCTGGCTACATCGACCGGGGCTTTGGTTTCTACCACGCCAATAGCACCCAGTACGCGCGTGTCGGCGACCTTGTCTAAGGCTTTTAACGGCAGCAATTCCTGCTTTAACTGGGCTTCGATGGCGGCGGTTTGCGCTTGCCAGTGGTTTTGGTTAATTAGCCCTAAACTGGCGTTGGCCACCGCGCAGGCCAGCGGGTTGCCCATGTAAGTTGGCCCGTGCATAAATACGCCGGGTTCGCCTTGGCAAACGCCCATGGCCACATCTTCGCTGCACAGTGTCGCGGCTAAGGTCATATAGCCGCCGGTAAGGGCTTTGCCCACGCACATAATGTCGGGGCTGATATCGGCGTGATCACAGCCAAACAGCTTGCCGGTGCGGCCAAAGCCGGTGGCAATTTCATCCACAATCAGCAGCACGTTGTATTCATCGCACAGCTGACGCGCGCGTTTTAAGTACATGGGGTGGTAAATACGCATACCGCCTGCGCCTTGCACTATGGGCTCTAAAATCAGCGCGGCCAGCTCGTGGTGGTGCTTTTCAATCAGCTCTTGCAGGGGCTGAATATCGTCTTCGTTCCACAGCTGGTCGAAACGGGTTTGCGGCGCAGGCGCAAAAATCTGGTGCGTCAGCACACCTTTAAACAGGCTGTGCATGCCGTTGATGGGATCGCATACCGACATGGCGGCAAAGGTATCGCCGTGGTAGCCATTGCGTGGGCTGATAAATTTGTGTTTGGCCGGGTTACCCTGACAGGCCCAGTATTGCAGCGCCATTTTCATTGCCACTTCCACCGATACCGAGCCGGAATCGGCCAAAAATACCCGTTCCATGCCTTCGGGGGCCATCTCTAATAAAGTGCGGCACAGGTCGATGGCAGGCTGGTGCGTAATGCCACCAAACATCACATGGGCCATCTTACTGATCTGATCAGTGGCAGCCTTATCTAAGGTCGGATGAGCATAGCCGTGAATGGCTGCCCACCAGGATGACATGCCATCAATTAATTCGCGGCCATCCTCTAGCCTAAGGCGGACGCCGCTTGCAGAGGCAACCTCGTAACAGGGCAGGGGGTTAATGGCCGAGGTATAAGGGTGCCATATGTGGCGTTGGTCAAATTCTTTATTGTTCAAAATATGTTCGCTTGTAAATTTTTCGGTAATTCAGAAAGTTGACAAGGTCTTTTTCGGCCTTAGACTAAGTCAGCATAAATCGTAAGTAAAGGACAAGCCATGTCGCACGCCGCGAACGTTTCTGCCGAAGTACGCCACAACTGGACAGTGAGTGAAGTAAACGCCCTGTTTGAACTTCCCTTCAATGATTTGTTATTTCAGGCCCAATTGGTGCACCGCCAGCATTTTGATCCGAATCAGGTGCAGGTAAGCACGCTGCTGTCGATCAAAACCGGTGCCTGCCCGGAAGACTGCAAATACTGCCCGCAAAGTGCGCGCTACGATACCGGTTTAGAGAAAGAGCGTTTGCTGGAAATCGAAAAGGTGATCCAGCGTGCCCGCGAAGCCAAAGCCACTGGCTCAACCCGTTTTTGTATGGGCGCGGCTTGGCGTAATCCGAAAGAGCGGGATATGCCTTACTTGGTGAACATGGTCAAAGAAGTCAAAGGCTTAGGGTTGGAAACCTGTATGACCTTGGGCATGCTGACCCGCGATCAGGCCATTGCCCTGAAACAGGCAGGTTTGGATTACTACAACCATAACCTGGATACCTCACCAGAGTTTTACGGTGACATCATTACTACCCGTACTTACGAAGACAGATTAAATACCCTGGAATATGTGCGCGAAGCGGGCATGAATGTGTGTTCGGGCGGTATTGTTGGTATGGGCGAAAACCAAAGCGACCGCTCCGGCTTGTTGGTACAACTGGCGAATTTACCGAAGCAGCCGGAAAGTGTGCCAATCAACATGTTGGTGAAGGTAAAAGGCACGCCTATGGATAAGGTTGACGATTTAGAGCCGTTTGAATTTATTCGTACCATTGCCGTGGCGCGCATTATGATGCCCAAATCTCACGTGCGTTTATCGGCGGGTCGCGAAGCCATGAATGAGCAAATGCAGGCGCTGTGTTTTATGGCCGGTGCTAACTCGATTTTCTATGGCTGCAAACTGCTGACTACCTCGAACCCGGATACTCACGAAGACGTGATGCTGTTTAAAAAGCTCGGCATTAATTCTGAAAAGAGCCGTCAGTATTCAGACGAAGCCCACGAAGCTGCGCTGTTAGAAGAAATTCAGGATCAGCAACAAGAAGACAGCATGCCGCTGTTTTATGATGCCTCCGCGCCTAAAGCTGCCAGCAAGCAAAACGATAAGTCGCTGGCCTAAGCTGAGCTGCGCAGTTAATGGCATTTGAATTTATCCCCCAAGCCCTGTTGGCCCGTCGCGAACAGGGCTTGTTGCGTCAACGGGCCTGTATCGACTCGGCCCAAGGCGCGCTGATTGAAGTAGAGGGTCAGCATTATCTGAATTTTTCCTCTAACGATTATTTGGGCATGCGTCAGGCTATGCCTGTGCTGCAAGGCTGGGCCGAAGGCTTAAGTGTGTATGGCGCAGGTAGCGGCGCATCACCGTTAGTGACGGGCTACACCTCGGCCCATCAAGCGTTAGAAGAGTATCTGGCCGAGGGGCTGGGGCGCGAAAAAGTGCTGCTGTTTAATTCTGGCTTTGCCGCCAATCAGGCGCTGTGTCAGGCCCTTTGCCCCAAAGGGGTAAACCTGATTGCAGATAAGCTTATCCATGCTTCGGTGATTGATGGCGCGCTGGCCTGCGAAGGCAGCCTAAAGCGTTTTCGTCATAATGATATGACTCATTTAGCCCAGTTGCTCGAAGCCAGTGCAGGCAGTGATTGTCTGGTGGCCAGTGAAGGCATTTTCAGCATGGATGGCGATGCCGCACCTGTGCAGGAACTGGCAGCGTTAAGCCAGCAACACAATGCCTGGCTGATGCTGGATGATGCCCACGGCATGGGCATTTTAGGCGAGCGTGGTTTTGGCAGTGCCGAAGCTTATGGCTTAAGTCAGCAGCAATTACCTGTGCTGATGGGCACCTTTGGTAAAGCCATTGGCACTGCTGGCGCTTTTGTTGCGGGCAGCAGTGAGCTGATTGATTATCTGGTGAATTTCGCCCGTCATTATGTGTATTCCACGGCCATGTCGCCAGCGCAGGCCATTGCCACCTTAGCCAGTTTTCAGAGCATTGCCAAAGGGCAGCAGCGCCAGTTGCTGGAAGCCAATATCGCCCAGTTTAAACAGGGCGCGCAGGCGTTAGGTCTGCACTTGTTGCCATCGAATAGCCCGATTCAGCCCGTGATTATTGGTGAGCCGAACAAGGCGTTAGCCGCCAGTCAGGCGCTGAAAAAGCTGGGCATTTGGGTCAGCGCCATTCGCTCGCCTACTGTGCCAAAAGGCACTGACAGACTGCGTATTACTCTTACCGCCGCCCATACCGAGCAAGATATTCAGGCACTTCTGGATGTGCTGGCACTGACCCTGAATAAGGCCAGCTTATGAGCGGATTACCGGTAAGCATTGCAACTATTCAGGCAGAAGCGACTGATAGTGATAAGCGCGAGCTTAAGCGCCAGATTGCCCGGCAGTTTGGTAAAGCCGCTGCCAGTTACGATGTATATGCACAGGTGCAACAACAAATCGCTGACTTTGCCTGTCAGCAGTTACAACCGCAGTATCAGGTGCTGGCAGATTTAGGCTGTGGCAGCGGTCGGGTGACCCGCAGTTTAACCGCGAAAGCAGCACAACTGATTGGCGTGGATTTAGCCGAAGGTATGGTCAGCTTTGCAGCTAAACAATGCCAAAGCGACAGCGAACAACAGATTTTTTGGCTGGCAGGCGATGCCGAACAATTACCTTTGGCCGATGCCAGTGTCGATGGCATGGTGTCGTCTATGGCCTTACAGTGGTGTCCCAATCCACAATTGATGCTGGCAGAAGTGGCGCGGGTGCTCGCACCGGGCGGTCATGGGGTGCTGGCCATTTTGGCGGACGATGCTTTGTATCAGCTTGGCCAAAGCTGGCAGGCGGTAGATAACCATTCCCATATGAACCAGTTTCATCCCAGCCGCAACTGGCTGACTTGGGCCAAAGCAACGGGCCTTCGCGCCACAGCGCAGCAGCAGGAATTTATCAGCTGGCATCCGCATATTCGTCATCTGCTCGCCAGCATCCGCGCCATTGGTGCCAATACGGTCACCGAAGCGCAGGCCAAACAGCCGCTGACCCGAGAATCCCTTAAGCTGTTAGAGCGCACTTATTCCCAGCGTTTTGGTACTGAACAGGGCTTGCCTTTGAGCTACAAGGTATGTGTGCTGGAACTGCATAAACCTAAAGCCCATATCAAGCCGCGCTTAAATCTGATCGGCGAGTAAGGCGAATTTTTCAATTTCCACATGGGCGCGTGTAACGCCCGTTTTTATCAAATAAGAAGTGAGATTATGGCCGGATTTTTTGTCACAGGCACAGATACCGAAGTCGGTAAAACCTTTATCAGTCAGGGCCTGTTGCGCGCTCTGAGTAGTCATGGCCTGAATACCGTCGGCTTTAAACCCATTGCCGCTGGCTGTGAGCGCACGCCAGAAGGGCTACGTAATGAAGATGCCTTGGCGCTGCAAGCCGCCAGCTCAATGCCAGTGGCTTACGAAGAAGTAAACCCTATCGCCCTTGAGCCACCCATTGCGCCCCATGTGGCCGCTGCCGAGCTGGATATTGTTATCACCCCAGAGCAAGTGTCTGAAGGGTATCAGCATTTACTGGCGAAAAAGCCCGATGCTCTGCTGGTGGAAGGTGCCGGTGGCTGGCGCTTACCTTTGGGTAATGGCCGTTATTTATCTGAGTTTGCGCAGGCGGAAAATCTGCCTGTGGTGCTGGTGGTGGGCATGCGCTTGGGGTGTTTAAATCACGCCATTTTAACCGCCGAAGCTATCGCCAATGATGGCCTGATGTTACTGGGCTGGGTCGCCAATACGGTGGATGAGCAAATGCCGTACTTTGAGCAAAACCTTGCTACGTTAAAAGCCGCATTACCTGCGCCTTGTTTAGGCGTAGTACCAAAGCTGAATGCTGCCAGTGAGGTGGAACAGCATCTGGATGTGTCGAGTCTGTTGGTTTGAGCCTGCGCCCGGTGCTATGCTGGGCCTCATTATCTTTTTCCCAAGGTTTATATTGTGAAGCAAGCATTGTTAGCCTGTGCGCTATTACTGGCGAGTCCGCTAAGCTGGGCCCTTTCTTATACCCAGGAATTTACCGAAACCGAATTGCAGCAGCGCATGGATGCCATGATGCCGATTACCAAGCGTCAGTCTTTTGTGACCGTAACTGTGAGCGAGCCGGTGCTGGATTTAGCCCAGAGCCAGAATAAACTCAGTTTAAAAGCCAATATCCAGGCCACTGCCTTAGGCGGATTGCAGGGCAATGGCACAGTGCAGGTTTCCGGCTCAGTGACTTACCAGCCGCAAACCGGCAGTTTTTATCTGGTAGACCCCGTAATAGACAGCATGCATATCAACAATGTGCCTAATCAGTATCAGGGCCAAATTCAGCAACTGGCCCAGGCGACCATAGCCAAAGCCTTGCAGACCCAGCCTATCTATACTCTCAAAGATGATGATTTGAAGCAGAAACTGGCGAAATCTGTACTTGAGTCGGTAGAAGTAAAAGAAGAAAAGCTGGTGGTGACGCTCAGTTTCTTTTAACGCAATTTAATTAGGCAAACGGGAGACGAGCATGAGCGCGCACTTTATTCAGGGGCCTTTTCACGGCAGTTGTTTATGCGGGGCGGTTGGTTTCTCGGTTGAGGCGGTGTGTGCCTCCACTGCCCATTGTCATTGCCGTATGTGCCGCAAATTTCATGGTGCGGCATTTGGCGCGCTGGTTGAGACTCGCGGCTTTCACTGGACGCAAGGCGCAGACTCAGTGGCCGAATACACAGGCCAAAACGGCACAGTACGCAGCTTTTGTTGCCAGTGTGGCTCCAGCCTTGGCTTTCGCGGTAAGGGTGTTGCGCTTGAGAAAATGGAAGTGGCGTTATCCGCCTTTGACCAGCCAGTGCCTGTGACAATCGAGGCGCACATTTTTACTCATTATAAAGCCGACTGGTACCAGATTGACGACGGCCTGCCCCAGTATCCCGAAGGCCGTGTTAACGACTAGGTTGTTGCGTTTTTTCGTGTTTGAACCCCGTTTATAAAACGCCAAATAATCCGAGTCACTTTCTTACCCATTTCTTGCAGCTCTGATAGCAACACCCATACTTATCAGGTTCAACTTTACAGGGTGGATTTTTCCATGTCTGACGCTGTACCTAACGTATCCTGGCACATGTCTGGTCAGGGCTATGAATTTTGTAATTGTGACTATGGTTGTGGCTGTAATTTCGGCGGTTTTCCTAACTCGGCCGATGGCAGTTGTAAGGCCTTAGTCGGGCTTTCCATAGATGCAGGTAAAGTCGGTGATGTATCGATTGCCGGGCTGAAATGCTGCGCCATTATTGACTGGCCCAAAGCCATCCACGAAGGCAACGGCAAAGCCGTATTTGTGGTGGAGCCGGATACCACTGAGGCGCAAATCGGCGCTTTGGCTCAGGTGTTTACTGGTGCTCTGGGCGGTATGCCGTGGGAGCTGCTGGGCCCCACCTTCGAAGTAGTGGGCTTACAAAAGGCACCCATTCGCATTGAAGGCAGTGGCATTAATTCGCGCTTTATCGCCGAGGGCATTGCTGAAGGTAACGGCCAGAGCTTTAAAAATCCGGTCACGGGTGAAGCGCACGAGGCTTTCGTGGATTTGCCCACCGGCTTTATCTGGACGCGCGGTGCCTGTGGTCAGGGTAGTCATAGCGCCAGTGCCGATGGCGTGAGCGTAGCAGCCAAAGATTCCAACTGGATTTTATACGACTTTGACTGGACCAACCGCGCAGCCTGATCTCGCCCTGATCCAGCAACGGGAGCGCCAGTTTCTGCTTGGCGGCATCGTGCTTATGGTGCTGCTGAGCTGGTGGTATCTGGTGGATATGGCCCTGATCATGGCAGATATGGGTGACATGCAGAGCATGCAGGAAATGTCGATGCCTGCTATGCATAGCGGCAGCATGGACATGGCGGATATGCCCAATATGGATATGGCGCAGATGAACATGCCAATGTCCGAGATGACGATGGATATGCCAGGCATGACGATGAACGCAAGCTGGCAGTTGCGGGACTTTATCATGCTGTTTGTGATGTGGGCGGTGATGATGGTCGCCATGATGCTGCCTTCGGCAGCGCCCATGTTACTTGCGTTTATTACGGTGAACCGCCGCCGTCATGAATCGCGCGCGGTACCTGCCTACCTGTTTTTGCTTGGCTATCTGCTGGTGTGGAGTGGCTATTCCATTGGTGCAACCGCGTTGCAGTGGGGCTTTCAGCAGCAACACTGGCTGGATATGAATATGACCCTGAAAGCAAACTGGCTAACGGGCCTTATTCTGATCGCAGCAGGTTTGTTTCAGTTTTCAGGGTTAAAACAGCGTTGCTTAAGCTTTTGTCGCTCACCACTGAATTTCCTGATGGCCCACTGGCGTGAAGGCCGCAAAGGCGCGCTGTTAATGGGGCTGCAGCATGGCAGCTTTTGTGTCGGCTGTTGCTGGGTATTAATGCTGGTGCTGTTTGTCACCGGTGTGATGAACCTGTTAGCGGTACTATTACTGGCGTTATTTGTGTTACTGGAGAAGTGGATCACAGATGAACGCTGGAAGCGTCTGCTGGTATCCGCCAGTGGCGCAGGTTTAATCATCACAGGCGCGGGGTATTTGCTTGTGGGGCTTGAAATGTTGGTTTAAATCTTAACAGTTAAGGATTCAGTAACAGCACCATACTCAGCTTAATACTGCTGGCTATAACGGTGTAACCCAAAAAGATAAAGGATTTTCTGCGACGTATGGGCAGTATTTCTTCAATTAGGATATTGCTGCCTTGATACAATTTTGCCTGCCACAGCACTAACCAGCACAGCCGTAATTGATATTGCTTTTGACCCACTACAAATGTCTGTTTCAAAAACGGACGAAAACAGATATGGCTAGAAAATACAGGTTGCTGATTGACCTTAATGGTTAATCGGGTACTTAGACGATGGTAGCTAACATCAATGGTGTTGCCATCTATCTGGTGTTGATGTTGCTGCAGCAATGTGAGCATCAGAAGAACCTCCTTGTTCTTTGCACCATATTTAGCGCATGCGCTGATAATTCACTGGCACCCAGCGATAACCGTTGCCATCGGCATTCAAATAACCAAGGGCAGGGAATTGCAGGTGGGTTGCACTCATGATTACGCCACTTTCGGCAATCTGTTTAAAAATGGTCTGGCGCTGGGCTTCGGCCGCCACGTTGTCAGAGTCAAATTTGATCGTCACATCTGGGTGAGCAAACTGCACTGCAGCTACATGCATCAAGTCGCCCAGTACCATCAGGGTCTGACCTTCGCTGGTCACTTTATAGGTGCTGTGACCTGGGGTATGACCGTGGGCAGGTTCGGCGCTAATGCCATCCATTAGCGCGGTTTCACCGCTGAAAGGTTTGATTTTTCCTGCCGCTTGATAAGGAGCAAGGGCCGCCATGGCAGCTTTAAAATAGCCCTGTTTGGCTTCAGGCGCTTTGGCCATTTCGCTTTCACTTAACCAGTAGCCTACTTCAGCTTTATCGGCGCGAATGATGGCATTTGGGAATACAGCTTTACCGTCTTTGATTAGGCCGCCCACATGATCAGGGTGCATATGGGTAATATAAATCTCGTCTACCTGTTCCGGGCTGTAGCCGGCTGCTGCAAGGTTTTTCAGCATTCCGCCCAGAGTGGGAACATTAGCTCCTGCACCGGCATCAATCAGTACCAGCTTTTTGCCTGTATTGATTAAAAAGGCGTTGTCTGAGGTTTCCAGCGGGGAGCTGGCATGTACCTGCTTTAACTGGGTCAGGGTCGTTTTCGGATCCTGGTTTAACAGTTGGTCAACGGGTAAATCCATGGTGCCGTCGTTTAGCACTGTCACTTCAAAGTTGCCCAACATCATTCTGTAGTAGCCGGGAGCCTGAGTGCCTGCCATGTCGGCAGCTGCATGGCTGTTGGTACTGGCCAGGCAAGCTAGCGTTAGCGCAGCTAAATAAGTTGTTTTCATTGTGGGGTCCTTTATCGAAATAGTTAACCATTATTGGTTGTGAACATCACAAGCGCAATCTTTAGGTGGGTTTGTTTACCCTAAATTTCAAGTCGCGGAAGGAGTTAGGCGAGCGTTGCCAGGGGGGATTTCTCTGTCATCAGGTCTTTGGGCGAGCTGCCGAATAAACGTTTGTATTCGCGGCTAAACTGCGACGGGCTGCTATAACCCACCTGATAGCAGGCATCGCTGGCGTTGATCCCCGCCAGCATTAAGGTACGGGCGCGGTGCAGGCGCAGGTTTTTGACAAACTGCATCGGCGATAACGACGTCATGGCTTTAAACTGCTGATGCAGGGATGACGTGCTCATACTGGCCATATCCGCCAGCGTATAAATATCCAGAGTACGATGAAAATTCTCGCTGATGTACTGGACCACAGGCACCAGCCGGTTCACATAACGGTACTGGCTCAGGCAATTACGTAATACCTGACTTTGGGGACCTTTAAGAACTTCAAAAAAGATTTCCCGCTTAATGCTGTCGGCCAGAATACTGCGGTCTAACGGTTGCTGGCAAAGGCTTACCAGCCGTGTCAGGGCATGCTGCAGATTTGCAGAAAGGGGCGATGCACTGATCAACGCATCACTGCCGAATTCTGACTGTTCATGGCCGGCTTGCTCCATTTGCAACACCAGCTCACTGACGATTTTAACGTCTATGTCCAGTACCAGGCCGACACAAGGTTCATCGCGACTGGCTGTTACGACTTCCGCTTCAATGGGCAGGGTGAGGGCGTTTATCAGGTAGTGATTCTCGTCGTAACTGAGGGTATCTTCGCCGACGAAGATACGCTTTGCACCTTTGGCAATAACACAAATCGACGGATGATAAATCACCGGAGTACGCGGAAACGGCTGGCGGCCAACAAACAGGCTGAGTCCGCTGATGTCGGTCATTAAACGGTCGTGATTGCCGCAGTTAATGACGATGTTTTCAGTCAGTTCAGAGTTGGTGAGCATAAGGTTTTGGTTTGCGAGGAGACACTTTGTCAGCTTGCCACAGCCTTTGGCAATAAATCCAGCTCACACCACCAGGTTTGGAGTTTTAGGCAAGTAACTCGGAGCATAGGGTTAACACTTTTTCAAAAAAGCGACCATGCTTAGGGTCACCAAGTAATGTCGCTAATCGACACCCATGCTTTTTTGCGCTGTTTGGGGCAGCCGCTTCCGGGCCAATGTTTTACCTGCAAACACCGGCAGAGTAGAACAAAAGAAGCTTACGCCCACGTCATCAAAGCACGTCTATTATCCCGGCAACTAAGACCAGGAGTTGTTTTATGTCCGTAACCCTCAACGTAAACGGCGTTGATCGGCAGATCGATGCTACGCCAGATACCCCAATCCTGTGGGCCATTCGTGACCACCTTGAGATGACAGGGACCAAATTTGGCTGTGGTATGGCCCAGTGTGGCGCCTGTACTGTGCACTTAAATGGTCAACCCATTCGCTCCTGCGTGACACCCATTATGGCCGCCGTAGGCCAAAAAATTACCACCATTGAAGGCGTACAATCTAATGTGGCCAAGGTGGTTCAGGCGGCTTGGGATACTGTCCAGGTGCCTCAGTGTGGTTACTGCCAGTCAGGCCAGATCATGTCGGCCATTGCTTTGTTAGAGCGTAATCCCAAGCCAACGGATGCAGATATTGATGCGGCTATGTCGGGCAATATTTGCCGCTGTGCTACCTACGTTCGCATTCGCAGCGCCATCAAAAGCGCCGCCGAACAGCTTTAAGTCGCCAGCAGGAGAATATCATCATGGGTAGACTGTTTTTTTCACACCTGTCTCAGGGGGCATCCCTGGCGCCGAACAGACGTCAATTTTTAAAACTGGTAGGCGGCGTTGGTGCGGGCTTAACCCTGGGGGTGTCTGTTGCTGGCACAAAAGAGGCGAATGCCGCCAGTGCAGCCGCTGACAGTGGCGAGTTTATGCCCAATGCCTTTGTGCGCATTGGTGAAGATAATCAGGTAACTGTGGTTATCAAGCACGTTGAAATGGGCCAGGGCACCTATACCGGTTTACTGACCTTAGTGGCCGATGAACTGGATGCGGCCTGGGAGCAAGTTGTCGCCGAAGGTGCACCTGCCGATGGCAGCCGCTATAACAATTTGTTTTGGGGCCCGATGCAGGGCACGGGCGGCAGTTCCGCTATACCCAATTCCTTTATGCAAATGCGTACCGCAGGGGCAACGGCCAAGGCCATGCTGGTGGCGGCAGCAGCGAAAAAATGGGGCACTGAGCCAGGAAAAATTCATGTCAGCCGGGGTGTGGTCACCTACGGCAGCAAGCAGGCAACCTTTGGTGAGCTGGCAGCCGAGGCGGCCAAACTGCCGGTACCTGCACCCGAAGACGTTATTCTCAAAACCCCAGAGCAGTTTATCTACATAGGTAAAAAGCTTATTAGTCGCAAAGATACGGGGAAAAACAACGGTACTGCGATTTTTACTCAGGATATCAAACTGCCGGGCATGCTAACGGCGGTAATACTGCACCCACCAAAGTTTGGGGCTACCCTAAAAAGCCTGCACGCCGATGCTGCCAAAGCCTCACCTGGGGTGGTGGATGTACTGACCATTCCAACTGGGGTAGCAATTCTGGCGGACAGTTACTGGAATGCCAAAAAAGGTAGGGATTTGTTGCAGGTCCAGTGGGATGAAAGCAATGCCTTTAGCAAAAGCTCGCCCCAGATCATGGCGGAATACCGCGAGCTGGCTAAGCAGAAAGGCCAGCCTGCCCGCAGTGATGGCGATGCTGCCAAAGGCTTAAGTAAAGCCGCGCAGGTGGTGGAAGCCACCTACGAGTTTCCGTTTTTGTCGCACTCGGCGATGGAGCCAATGAACTGCGTGGCTAAAGTCACAGAGGCAGGCTGCGAAATCTGGAATGGCGAACAGTTTCAGACAGTGGATCAGATGAACATCGCCAAGGCCTTAGGCATTAAGCCTGAGCAGGTGACTATCCATATGCTGTATGCCGGTGGCAGCTTCGGCCGCCGTGCTAACCCCTATTCGGATTATCTGGTGGAAACCGTGGAAATCGCCCGGCAAAAGCCAGGCATACCGGTAAAAATGGTGTTTAGCCGCGAAGACGATACCCAGGGCGGCTATTACCGCCCGGCCTATGTGCATCAGCTCAAAGCGGGGCTGGATGACAACGGTAATATCACTTCCTGGTATCAGCATATTGTCGGTCAGTCGATCGTCACAGGCACGGTATTTGGGGGCATGGTCAAAGACGGTATCGACGGCACGTCGGTTGAGGGGGCTTCAAATCTGCCTTATGCCATCCCTAATATTCAAATCGATCTGACCACAGTTAAAGACGGCCCCACCATTCAGTGGTGGCGTTCGGTGGGCAGCACCCACACAGCCTTTAGTGTCGAAACCATGATGGATGAACTGGCGCGTAAAACCGGCCAGGATCCCGTTGCCATGCGGATGAAATTATTGGAGAAACATCCGCGCTGGCAGGGGGTATTGAAACTCGCGGCCGACAAAGCTGGCTGGGGTAAAGCGCTGCCTGAAGGTCACGGTATGGGCGTGGCGGTACATGAGTCTTTCAGCACCTTTGTGGCGCAGGTCGCTGAAGTGTCTGTGAAAAATGGCCAAATCACAGTCGAGAAAGTGGTCTGTGCCGTTGATTGCGGGGTGCCGGTGAACCCGGATGTGATCCGCGCGCAAATGGAGGGGGGCATCGGCTTTGGCTTATCGCCGACGCTGATGAGTACCATTACCCTTAAAGACGGCGTAGTGGAGCAGTCGAACTTCCACAATTATCAGGTGCTGCGCATTAACCAAATGCCGGAGATTGAGGTGCATATCGTGCCATCGGCCGAGCCGCCCACAGGCGTGGGAGAGCCGGGTGTACCGCCTATCGCACCGGCTGTGGCCAATGCAGTGGCGGCCGTCACAGGTCAGCGCTTAACCAGCCTGCCATTGAAGCTGGCATAACAGATAGCCCTAAACTAAGTAAGTAGGTGAACTTGATGTCGAGCCATCTGTTTTCGTTGTTGCAGCAATGGTATCCGTTACGAGACCAGGCTAACTGGGTGTTGGGCACTGTTTACAAAACCGAGGGACCGGCCTATCGCAAAGCCGGCGCCATGATGTTGTTCAGTGACGCCGGCCATCAGTTAGGCATGCTCAGTGGTGGCTGTCTGGAATCGGATATTCACTTACACGCCCGTAAGGTAATGCTGAAACAACAGGCAGTTACCTTAACCTATGACGGCAGTGATGAAGACGATTTAGCGTTTCAGCTCGGCATTGGCTGTGGCGGTACTGTGTATATATTGTTGCAGCCGCTGACCGCTGAAAACCGCTATTTGCAATTGGATGCGGTGCTGGATGCGCTACAACATTATGGCGGTGGTAGCTATCGCCAACTGGTGACAGCTTATGGGGCTGGCTCTGCCCCTGTGAGCGCGCAATTTGTGCCTGATACCGAACAGCAAGAGCCGCTGGCTACAACGGCCCTGATCGAACAAGACGCACAATCCTGGTTGCAAACCAGGATTAGTGCCCCACCACATCTGCTAATCGCGGGTGGCGGCATAGATGCCAGACCGCTGGCGAACATGGCGCAGCAGTTAGGCTGGCGGGTGTCGTTATGGGATCCACGCCCTGCCAATGGCCGCCCTGAGTATTTCCCCCATTTGCATCAGCGCCTTACTGGTAACGCCAGCGAGTTAACGGCGTTTGCCTGCCAAACCCGGGTGAGTGCCGTTGTATTAATGAGCCACAGTGTGAGCCTGGATGCCCAGGCGCTGGCAGCCCTTGCTGAAAGTCCCTTAGCTTATCTGGCCTTGCTGGGGCCGCTCAATCGCCGGGCTAAGGTGCTGGAGCAGGCGGGGGTGTCGCTGCTGCAATTGCCTGTGCCTTTGGCTGGACCTGCTGGACTGGATCTGGGGGCCGAGTTGCCGGAAACCATTGCCTTATCTATTTTGGCCGAATGTCAGGCCGCGATTGCCCAGCGCAGTGGTGCGTCTTTAAGTCAGGTGCTGGTCGGCAATACTTTGCAACGGAAAGCCAGTTGAAGCTGACAATATTAGTGTTAGCGGCTGGGGCCAGTCGGCGTTTCAATGGCTGTAAGTTGCTGGCGCCTGTTCGCGAAACTACCAGCCTGTTGAGAAATGCGGTGCATGTTGCGCTGTCCAGCAAATTGGGGCCTGTGACTGTGCTAACCGGAGCCTGGCATGGGCAGATCGCTGACGCTCAAAATGCGAAAGCATTACCGCAAGTGCCCTTGTGTTTTCACTCAAACTGGCAACAAGGTTTAGGCACGTCAATCGCGTTTGGCGTGGGGCAATTGCCTCAGGACTGCGATGCGGTGTTGATCATGCTGGCAGATCAGCCGAATGTCAGCGCGGCCGATTTACGGACGTTGGTTACTCATGCAGCTCCTGAACATATTGTTTGTAGTGAATATCTGGATCAGGTCGGTGTGCCTGCACTATTTCCGCGTGCGTATTTTTCCCAGTTAGCCATGCTGAATGGCGATAAGGGGGCTAAAGCCTTGTTGATAAATCCGCAAAATAAGGTCGTTAAGGTGTCGATGGCGTCAGCGGCACTGGATATCGATACCCGGGCGCAACTGGCTAAATTTACTGCTGAGGCTCGATGCCCAGTTGCTTAAGGTGGGCATTACGAATCTCCTCAATACGCCCGCTTTCCAGCATCTGTTCCAGAATCAGGGTAATGGTTGGAATGAGATTTTTATGGGAGGCGTGCAGGTAGTGATAGAGCGAGATATGCTCGAGTTTTGCGACGGGGATGATGTCTGTGAGTCCTAATTTTTTTGTTGCCACCAGGGTATCTATGTAATCACCCACGGTGAGCTGGCATCTGCCACGATGCAGAAATTCAATGGCCTGGTCATAGGTGGTTAAGCCGAAATTATCTTCATCCGAGATATGCTGTTCGATGATCACTATGCCTCTGGGGTAAGAAACCTGATAACCCTGCAAACTTTCCCAGCCGTCTATTTGTGGTTTGAACCCAGTAGAAAACACATACAGATCCGCATAGTTAATCGCTACTGGGATCATAATAACTTGTTCAAAATATTCCTCTAACCCCGCCTTTCGATTGAGCTGGCCATCGATTTGGCCTTTCTCGGTCAGGCGCAGATTTCGGGCGGTAGGTGAATCGACCCGAATCGCCTCGACGCCCATTCTGGCATAAGCCTCAATCAGGATTTGCTCTGAGATATCCGACAGATAAGAGTCATGGCTGCCGACCAGATAGAGCTGGAGTTTGTCTGATGCAGTGGCGCTGGAGACAGTAATGGCTAATGTCCAAAACAAACAGACGTAACCGCAGCGTATCCAGAACAATTGGCGGAATAGGATTGAAAAATGCGGAAAGACCACGAGTCATGCAGGCCAAAGTTAACGCAGATAACATAACTGTAGCAGAGCCTGGGTTGCCCCAGGCGCAAATAGGAAATTCGAAGTGAATTTAAAGCAGGTGGCTTAAGTCACTCTGGGCAGCAACCGGGATTTTGTCCTGGCCTAAAAAGATAAAGCCATCCAGATCACCTTCGAGGGTCAGACGTTTACCGTCCAATTTTAATGCCGAGCCTTCACGAATCGCCACCACAGGTGTGCTCGGGTTCACAACGCAAAACTCCTGTAAACGCTGGTCGCGGGTTTCCCCATGAAAACCCGGTGGATGATAATCACTGTAATGGGGATTTAGCTGAAATGGCAGAAACCCGAGTGCGGCGAACGAAGGCGGTTCGATAATCGGCATATCGTTAGTGGTACGAATGCTGGCCCCACAGATATTCGAACCTGCGCTCCAGCCAGCGTATGGCATACCGGCTTTGACTTTAGTCTGGATAGGCTCAATCAGTTGCAGAGCATAGAGTTCATGCAAAAGATGAAAGGTATTACCGCCACCCACAGCAATGGCCTGAGCATGGTTAACCGCAGCCACAGGATCAGACGTCGTATGCAGGCCGGTGACGTTTAACCAGGGCAATGCCTCCTGTACTTTCTGGGTATAGTCGTCGTAATCCAGAGTGACGCCAGCATAGGGAATAAAAATTAATTCGCTGATATTGGCAAAGTGGCTTTTTAGCATGTCCTGGGCATAACCCAGATAAGGATGATCGGCGTAGCGGGAGCTACTTAACATTAATACTTGCATCAAACGCTGCCTTATTTTTCTGCTCATGGCGAATACTGGACAACCAGTATACCCAAGCCTGCGCTGAATTGTTGTGCAATGTTTGTGCGATCAGAATTGGTAGCTTTTGGCCTTGGCCAGCATTTCCTGAATGCGCTCTTTATTTTCAGCGTTGGCTGTGTCGAGGGAGTTCGCCAGGGTCATGGCAGTATCACCTTCGCGGGTTTTAGCACCCGGGTTAGCGCCCGCCTGTAATAGTTGGCCCACTAACTCAGGGTTTTGGCTGTAGGCAACGGCATGCATTAGCGGCGTCCACCCCTGATTGTCTGGCTGATCTACATTGGCGCCATTTTCAACCAGGGTTTGCAGGGTATCTGGCTTGTTATTTTTGGCGGCAAACGCCAGTGGAGATAATCCTTCTTTGCCGGCCAGGTTGGGATTAGCCCCTGCTTTTAGCAAAATTACGGCGATGTCGGCCAAATCGTGTTCATCCCGACCCTGATAATTGGCGGTATGGTGCAAGGGTGACCAACCATAAATATGGGTAGCGTTAACATCCGCACCCGCCTCAATCAGCAGTGCGACCAATTGGGGATTTTTGGCAAAATTGACCGCCGAGTGCAGGGGAGTCCATTGCCATTTGTCTCTGGCTTGCACATCTGCACCATGCTCCAGCAGCAAACGGGTACTTTCCAGCTGATTATATTCAGCCGCTAACGCCAAAGGTGTGCTTTGGTTCTGATTCCGGGCCTGAATGTCCGCCCCTGCCTGAATCAGGATTAACACCATTTGTGCTGAGGTTTGCGCGGGTAATTCTGAGTTCATCGCCAAATGCAGCGCTGCATTGCCAGCGTCATCTGTTGCATTAACTGGCTCACCTGCTTTGACTAACGCTTCGAGGCCGGCAACATCACCGGCGCGCACGGCCTGATGCAAAGCGGTATTCAGCGCAGCATAACTAAGCTGCACCTGAGCCGCTACTGGCTGGATGGCGGTGGGAGTTTGAGCAAGCGCAAGCATGAGTAAAGGCGACAACATCATGATGATAAACTCGTTAGCGATTCGCTAGGGTAAAAATCCTAAAAGGATACCTGTCGGTATAAATTTGCGCAGAGTATGGAGGACATTGTTGGCAAGTTCAACTTTGTGTCGTTACAGGCGCAAGGCAATGCCTAAGGCGAGGGTGCGGCCATAGTAGCTATAGTTGGTAAAGTAACCGCCGAGGACATATTCCCGCTCTGCCTGTGCGAGTAAATTGGTGCCTTCAATAAATAGTCTGACCTGATCATTGAGGTGATAGGCCAGATGCAGCCCCAGATTACCAAACGCGGCGCTGTAGCGCGCAGGCTGAGTGCTATTGGCGATTTCCTGCAGTATTGCGCCGGTCCAGTTGTAATTGATCCGGGCTGACCAGCCAGGGGTGTCATAAAACACTTCTGTATTAAAAGTACGGTTGGCGACACCGGCAAGGTCGCTTTGCCATTGCTGATTGTCCTGTTGATAGATGGCGCTGGATTCCGTCAGGGTCAGGTTCAGATTGATGCCAAGCTGATGACCCGGCAGATTAAATGGATTCCCACTTTGCTGCGCTACCCATTCCAACCCAGCCACCCGAGCGCGCCCGCCATTGGCTTTACTCTGCAACTGATAGGTTTTTCCATTGACCACCAGAGATGAGATTGCATCCTGAATAAAGCTGTCGAGGCGTTTGTAGAACAGGCTTAAGCCCATATAGTCATTGTCTTGCTGATAGTAGGTCAGGGACAGGTCAAACTGCCAGGCCTGAATTGGCCTGAGGTAAGGGTTGCCACCTTCTGCAGATAATTCATCCCCGGAGTTAAGGGTCAGGCGCGGGGCTAGATCTGGTAAATCGGGTCGACTCAGGGCTTTGGAAGCTGCGCCACGTAACTGCCAGTTTGGGGTTAGGGCATAAGCCAGATTCGCGGCAGGCAAAAGATAATGATGGTTCGAATCAAAGGCGATATCACTGGCGCTGATGATGTCGGCGGCTTCGGTAAAGTAGCCCTGGCTGAGCAGGCGGGTGTTGACCAGACGCACGCCGAGGTTTCCCCACATCTTGGCTTGATCAAGGTTGAACTGCACAAAGCTGCTGTCGGTGTCTTCGGTAATCCGATAGCTGTTGAGTTTGTCCTGATCGCTGGGCGTATCAGCGTCTGCAATCAGGCCATCCTGCCAGAATACAGATTCAATTGGCACCAACCACTGGCGTGGTAAAGACATGTCTGCCCCCTGGTTGGACAAAAAGCCGTTATTTACCAGCGTAAAATCACTTTGCGCAAAGTACTGACCGTTAATGCCGTCGGTGATTAACTGGTCGCGGCGCTGATAGTTGCGGCGATGACGCTGCAGCATCAGCCCCGCATCCACAGAATCGAACCATGAGGCAAGTTCATGATGCAGATTGAGGGCGATACTGGTCTGGGTATCTCTGGCCTGATTTACTCGCCACTCCAGACGCCGGCCGGGAAACTCACTGGCGTCAGTTAAATCCAGAGTAAAGTAGGTCAGGCTGGGTAAATTGCGGCTGAGGTTTTTATCCACCGTCAGATTAAAGCCAATGCCATCATCACGGCGTAAGCGGGTGCGCCGGATGGGATCATTGTTGCGGCTGTCAGCTTCTGAGCCAGTGGCGTTTAACTCTACCTGCCAGCCGGCAAGTTGGGCCTGATAGCTGAGTTGCAGGGTTTGGCTGACATCCAGCAACCCGGCACTTTCGCGACTGATTTGGGCGGAGCCGTCGTACGTGGTGGCACTGGTAAGGATATTGTCGTTCCAGATACTGGTCGCGGTATCGAGATTATCGAGGGTAAAGTCAGCACTGTAAGAATATTCCTGATAATCAATCTGTCGCGCCAGCCGCAGATATTGCAGGCTCAGGGTTTGAGCTGCGCTTGGCTGCCATTGCAGGGTGCTGCTCAGGCCCCAGCGTTGACGGGATTCCTGTTCCTGAGTGGGACGCAGACTGGCGATATAGTGGCGGGGATTATCCTCCTGACTGTTATCGGTGATCCAATCAAATGCCAGAGCGCGATCCTGACGAATATGGCGTTGAGACCAGGCACCCGCGAGGGTAAAGCCCAGGGTTTTTGATGCATTTACCCAGTTACCCAGTAGTGAGGTGCGCGGATCGGTGTGTTCGGCCAGCGGGGATTCACTGGCGGCAAAGGTAAAGGCGAAACGGTCATCACCAAGCTCAAGGGGATGATAAGTGCGAATATTGACATTGCCACCTATGGTGCCGGCAGGATCGCTGGCCATAGGGGATTTGCTCACGTCTACTGCCGCCACTAGTTCGGCTGGCAACAAATCGTAATGAAAACGGCGGCCGTATTGCTCTGAGGTACGCACATTTTCATTCGCCGCCATATGCAGTCCATTGACGGTCAGGGTATTAAACTGGGTGGGTAACCCGCGTACGCTAATAAACAGGGCTTCGCCCCTGTCGCGTTCAACGGAGATGCCTGGGGTGCGGTTGAGGGCTTCAGCAATATTAAAGGCCGGGAATTCGGCGATGTCGGAGGCGAAAATCAGTTCTTTGCTTTGAGCCGCGAATTGCTTCTCCAGACTGGCCCGATCCAGGCTGTCGCCATAACTGGCAGTGACGGTCAGTTCTTCAATGGGGGCAGGTTCAGATGAGGGAGCTGCAGCATGAACCACAGCTGTGGCAGTGGCTTTGGGGATGCGTTTAATCAGCCAGCCATTGTTAAGTTCTGAAGCCTGTAAGTCAGATGCATTAAGCAGTGCAGCTAATGCTTCGACGGCGGTATAGCTACCCTTCAGGGGCGGTGCCTGTATCGCTTTAACCTGCTCTGGATCGTAAATCAGGGTTTGATTGATGGTGCGAGCCAGACTGACCAGTGCATTGCCCAGAGGTTGAGCCTGCTGGGCGAAGGCGAAGCTGTCGGTATTGCTGGCAAAGGCAGGCTGTGCCCAGTAAAACCAGCATCCTCCAAACAGGCAGAATAAGCGCAGCCGCAACAACATGAAATTAACGCATAGCGAGATAAATGTGTTTGGCATCCTTTGCCAGGGTGAGTCCATAAGCCTGCTGCAACAGGTTCAGTGTATGCTCGGTATCATTCAGGGCAAAACGCCCGGCGATGCGGGTATTGGCGACGTCTGCAGCGGCGATAATCGGAATTTGGCTGCGCCGGTTAAGCCGTTCAAGCAGATAGCTCATGGGCTCATCGCTGATTTCCAGCCAGCCACTGCGCCAGTCCACCAGTTGCGTCATATCCAGGCTTTCGATATCTGACAGGCGGTTGCCATGAATGCGAATATGCTCACCGGCTTTTAGCAGTTTCGCCGGACTATCGGGGGTGGCCCGCACCTGAACGGCACCTTCGTAGACAATCACATCTGTGCCCTGTAGGCCGCGGTCGATATTAAATTCGGTACCCACAGCCACCACAGTTGCGCTGCCAATACTGACTTCAAAGGGGCGGCTTTTGTCTTTGGCCACCGCAAAATAGGCGACGCCTTTGTGCAGCGATAATGCGCGTTTGTCGTTTCGCAATTGCACCTGTAATTCGCTGTCTGGCCCGAGCTCAATGTTGCTGCCATCGCTCAGCTGGGTATGTACCTGTTGCGCCAGTTGTGTCTGAAATGCCTGAACATCCGGGCGATCGTTGCTCCAGAGTAAGGTCAGGGATAACAGGCAGACAAATGCCAGAGAAAATACTCCCGCATTGGCCCATTGCCAGGCGGGCAGGCGTTTAGCGGGTGTCGGTGTGGTGGACAATGCGTGGGCAAGGCTTTGTTCCAGTGCCGGACTGGCCCAGGTTTGGCACATGTTTTCAAATACCTGGCGGTGGGCATCACTGCTATTTAGCCAGTTGCTGAAACGGCGTTTGCTGAGGTGATCAAGTTTTCCGTCAGCCAGGCGTTCCAGCCATTGTGCCGCTTGTTCATATATATAGTCTTGTTCGGATTGCAAACTCAAAGCTAGGGTCTCACTGCCTATCTATGTTTATCCAGATGGCGTTGTAAATCCGCCATGGCCCGGGTCAGGTGCTTGGACACTGCATCATCACTGAGATCCAGCTTACGCGCAATTTGGTCCCGGCTTTCGCCCTGTAATCGGCGCAGAATAAACACTTTGCGGCGCATGGGGGGCATGGCGTCGATGGCTGTCTGCATCAGCGCCAGTCTCTGTTGTTGGTAAAGGTCGTTCTCCGGGCAAGGGCGAGGGCAGGCGATATCTTCAGACACTTCTTCTGATTCGCGTTTAGGTCGCATCAGCAAATGCTTGGCCACCTGAATGGCATAGGCGATCGGATTTTGGATGGTCTGCTGGCGGGCCTGTTCCAGTACCCGCACAATTGATTCCTGATACAGCTCTGCGGCTTCATCTGCGCTGCTGGCATGCCGTTGCAGGTAGCGGTTAAGTTGGTTATCCGCTACCACGCTTTGGTACAATTCAGCGATGGGCTTGCTTGCCTTTGACATATCCATGTGTTCGGTTTTTTTTATACCCGATAGTTTACGCGATGAATATGACAGAAAATCGACAACCTGCTTATTCGCTGACTGGCGCATAAATCAGTCCGAGGTTGTCCAGTTCTGTGCCCGCTCGACCATGCCCACCCAGAATTTGCCAGCCATCCGGGGCGGTGTAAGTGACACAACTGTTGGTGCTGCTGCCGCCTGTCAGCGTATTGCCCTGAGCGCTGGTCAGGCTGACATAAAAGATCCGGGTGGTACTATTTTTAACGCCGCTGCAGAGGGTGGCCTGAGTCAGGTAATCACCAGCGCTCAGCACCATACTGCTTGCGGAACCGCCGCTGCCGCCGTGGCTTAAACTCGTGCCGTTAGCATAACCAAAGGCAATCTGATCGACCCGGGAGCCGCTGCGCAGTGACACAGAGGTTAATGAGGGAGAGGTGTTTAAGGCGTCTGCATCATTAAAGCTGGTGCCGCCAGTGCCGCCAAACTGATCGCTCATGGCGCGGTTATCGGCCAGGCTGTAGTGCCACTGGGTGGATACAGGAGGATGGTCGGACAGCTTCAGGCCCGCGCTGGTTTCGTCATCCTGACGTACCTGATAATCGCTGGCGGTTAAGCTGATAAAGCTGTTATTGCGATAAAAGACTTTATCCACGATTTCGCATTCAGGTGCGGTAATTTTCGGGTCACATACCAAGGCATCGGCTCCTAATGCCGGAATATCGCCCTGACGAATCAGATCGACCCAGACATCGCTGAAGCCTGCATCAAGGAGTTCACGAATATTGTCGCCTTCGCGAGTATAACGGGTATTGGTGTCGCCCATCACAATAACCGCATTGCCGGTGGATTCTGTGTTGATGTAGTCCACCAGTTGCAAAATGTTGGCCTGGCGGGCTTCCAGATCGGCGTCTTCTACCTGGGCCTGGGTATGCAGGTTATAGATATCCACATACACCCCTTCGGCCAGACGTACCTGGATCAGGGTGAAACCTTTCGGGGTCAGGCAATCGACACCGTTACAATCGTCCCAGCTCACCCGTTTTACATCGGCAAAGGTAAAGTTACTCATGGAGTTAAGGCCACTGCCAATACCCATACCGCCTGTGGTTGCAGTTCGATAGGGATGGGTATTGCAGGTGTCATACAAAGCGGCATGGTAGTTAAAATCTTCCTGCACATTGACCACATCAAAGCTGTTGACGTAACAACTGATTTGCTCGGTGGCACTTTGGCGATCACTGTCGGCACTGGAGAAGATTTCCAGTAACCCGGCCACATTGTAAGTGAGGGTCGAGAAGCTGCCATCTTCGGCATGGGTTTGGGTGAGCGGCAGCAGGGCGAAAGCGCCTGCCAGCAGATGTTTGCTGATTTTCATCACTGGGTCTCTGTCGTTGGGTGCCCGTATTCAGGCAACATTATGTTGTTATTCAGGTAGAGCGAGACAGACAGAGAATCGGACAGAATTTTTAATGAAACATTTATGACCGGAAGATGACGATGCTATTTGCACTGGCCGATTACCGTTTGAGCAAATAGAGAAACAGAAAAAGGTGAACTTCTGTATGTCTGAGTCAGAAACTAGATAATCATAAAATGATATAAATGTATATCTTTATGTTTTTTAATGGCGGGTGTAACACCCGCCATCAGGGATCAGTTATCTGCCCATTGCTGATTCCAGTTCTCGTGACAGGTCCACTGGACTAATGTATCGCCATCGCTGGTGCCTGCAGCGTATACGTCAATGCATTTACCGGAAAGACGGGACTTAAGTCGATAGTAGCCCTCTCCCATATCTTCTTTCAGAAACTGCTGGTTGGTACTGCTTTTACATGACCATTGCAGAATATTCGCCCCATCAGCCGTGCTTTTACCGGATACATCCAGACACAGACCACTGTTGCTGTTTTGAATCTGGTAGTAGCCGTCGCTGATGGCGCTAAAGTGCCATTGCTGCCGTGCAGTACTGGCACAGTCTGACTGAATCACATCGTTACCATTGCTGGTACCGCCGTTATAAACATCGATACATTTACCGCTGTTACGGGATTGAATGGCGATACTGGTTGTTTCGATAAAAGCATCTAATGCGTCTGTGGGACGGCCGGTATTTGGGTTCCAGGCCCCCAGGGTGTAGCCATTAAAGTTGGATGCCTGTGGTTCCCAGTAAAAAATACCCAGCCCGCGGCCATCTGTGACTTGCTCCACTTTGCTAACCATATCGCTGACAATGGCTTTGGCGTCGGCATTGTCCCAGGGCGCACCGATTTCGGAAATGATCACATCTTTGTTATAGCGCGACAACATGTCATTCAGGTTTGCCAAACAGTTGGCATTCGCGGTTGCCCAATCGCTGTTAGTAACGTTGGTGGGATAAATCGAAGCGCCAATGACATCATAGTTGGCGCCGTAGCTGCCGATGCCATCAAATATCCAGCGGAAGTTATCGTTGTCCTGACAATTGGCTAAATGCACTACCACTAGGGTATTAGGGAAGACTTCTTTGGCGGCATTGCGACCACTGTTAATCAGCCAGGCAAAATTCTGCATGTTGGCTGAGGCCATGCCTTCATCCCAGAGCATGCCATTGTTGGTTTCATTGCCGACTTGTACCCATTCTGGCGTCACTCCGGCGTTTTTTAATGCCGTCAGAGAATCGTATGTATGCCACCAGACGGCTGACATCAGGCCATCAATATCATAATCAGACCAGGCGGCGGGTTTAGTCTGCTGGCCCGGGTCAGCCCAACTGTCACTATAATGGAAGTCGATCATGATACGCATGCCTGCGGCCTGCGCTCGCAGGGCTTTGTTAATGACATCATCAATGCTGCTATACCAGCCATCTGCCGGATTTACCCAAACCCGCAAGCGAATTGAGTCCATGCCGTGATCTTTGAGGATTTGAAACAGGTCCTGTTCAACGCCCTGGTCGTTATAAAATACATAGCCGTTGTCTTCCATTTCGCTGATCCAGCTCACGTCCGCGCCTTTGGCCATGGCAAGTGCCTGAGTGTGACAAAAGGTGCTGGCTAACATAGTCAATACTGAGAGGTAACGTATTAAACGTTTCATCTTTTCCCCTTAATTGGAAATTGGTTAATTTTGTTAACATGTTAGCAACAAAAAAACTAATTGGTAAACGTTTAACTTAAAAAATATTTGATCTTGTTAATTTGTCTTTATTTAAAGGGGTTTGGTATTTGGTAATCGTTTACCTTTTTAGGTGGGGGTAACGCCCGCAGAGGCAGGCGTTATTTACAGACGTGGGATTGGGGCTAGCGGCTAACCTGAATAAACACAGGGTTGCTGTAAAACCATAAATCATCCCAAGGGTTTTCACCTTTGCCGTCAGGCTGGGGTTCTAACTCATCGCGTAAATTGGTGCCGCGAATGCGCAGATACTGTGATTGATTCAGGTTATCCAGACGCAGGCGCACTGTGTGGGTTTGCCCCTGACTTTGCCAGTCTTCGGCATAATAGCGGTTAACCACTTTGGTACTGGGGTTGGTATTGGTGTCTGGTGCTACGGCAGTCGTCGAGACATTTCCCATGATCACATCGACACGGGCCACCTGTGGAGTACGTCCGGCAAAGTTGGGTTGGTCAGGGTCGTGAAAGCGAATAGTGATATCCACTGATTGTCCCTGTTGCACGGTTAAGGTATCGCCCAGACTGGCGCTTTTGCCGGTGTGGGAATTACTGACCCGGATGTCCAGTGCATCGATAAGATCCCCAGTGGTAACAAAACTATGCCCAGCGCGTAAATTTTCCATCACGCTGGTATAGGTTTTTTGGGCGTACACGTAAGTTTTGGTGTATTCACCCGGCCAAAAATCCGTGCGGCCTTCGCTGTAGTGACCGTGGCTGTCGGATACACCGGAAATCCACCAGTGGCGGCCCTCACCGATAAAACTGTCCCAGACGCCACCTAATTGCGCGGTCATCTGATCATAGCCGCCTAAGGTTGGTGATTCATAATACTCAGCCCGCACGCCATCAGGTTTAATGCTGTCATCCTGATTTAAAGTCGATGCCTGATGGCCCGGTGCGCCCGTCATTCCTATTAGCACATCAGGGGCGGTATCCTGCCAGCCCCGGAGTTTGGCCGGGGTCACTTTTTGATACTGGCCTAAGGCGGGTGCTTTTCGGCCGGGGTGATTGGCAATCACAATGGGCTTTAAGGTCTGCTGTTGCATGTAGGCCAATGCCTCAAGCATTAGGTCATTGTTGTCGCGTTTGGCTTCTTCGGTTTTTGGATAAGCCTCGCGGCGGTTAAAGCGGCTTTCTATCAGGCGTAACTGTTCAGCTTCGTCAGCACTATAAGGGATCATCAGGGTCGCATGGCGGGCACCGGGTACGTCGAATTCCATTCCGTAATAAATCAGAAGCTCTGGCACCTGATGGCGGGCAGCCAGAAGCTGTGGGTAGGCGTTATCGAAATTGACCTGACTATGATGGGGGCCGCCATGATCTGTGGTCACCATCCAGCTTAATCCATGATAGGCCGCCATTTTTGCATTTACATTCGTGGCGTACTTGGCGTCGCCGGCAAAAATTGGCAATGGGGGCGCGAAGGACACATTCCATTTCGCGCTAAACTGGCTGTGGACATGGTGATCGCCAGCGAGCCACTGGTATGGTAATTCGTCCGCAGCCGATGAAAAGGTGAGTGTCGACAGTGTCAGTGCAGAAAAGATGAGGCCGACATTTTTAAGTGGAAAACACATACAGATTTCTCCGGAATACTGGGTAAACAGATAGCGTTATATGAAGTAGAGGGATAAACAGGCAAAAAGGGACATAAAAAAGTTTCTTGCAGTCATCGAATAAGGTGTTATTGACCATGCTGAATGCAAAAGGCCCCGACAGCGGGGCCTAGTTGTTATCAAGCGTAATCTTAGAACTTCACTGTTACCCCGGCCATATAAGTGCGGCCGCTGGTAGTGGTGTTATAAGCTCGGTCACTGGAGTCACTGTAAAGCTCATCGCGGACATTGGTCAGGTTTAGCCCTTCCAGATTCACCTTCACATTCTCGGAAATGTTGTAAAACGCCGAGAAGTCAACATAGGTGCTGGCGTGATAGCCTCGCTCGTCTTCGTCGCCTAAACCAGATTCCACCGCTGTGATGAAGTCACTACGATGGGCCGCGGCAACGCGAGCACCGAATTGTTCGGTTTCGTAATACACCGTCAGGTTGTAGCTGGTTTTAGACAAGCCAGGGAACGCCTTTTCCTGCGCTACACCTGTATTCTGGACGTTGCGATACAAGGTTGAACCGTCGGCCCAGGTATAGTTGGCAATCATGCCCAGGTTATCAAACGGTGCTGGCAGGAAATCAAAATCACGCTGGAATGCCAGTTCTAAACCTTTAATTTTAGTGGCGTCAGAGTTTTGAGGTGAGGTGACGTTAAACACATCGTCGACAGTTTTGCCATCTGGCAGCAATTCAGCCGGTAGCATTAACTCTGAGTACACCACTTGCTCGGTTTCATCGACGATGAAGTTTTTAATGTCTTTATAAAATGCAGCGACTGACACAAAGCCAACACCTTCCATGTACCATTCTACCGAGGTATCAAAGTTAATGGATTCAAATGGCTCAAGGTATGGATTGCCTACAGTGATTTTGCCTACTTCGCCTTCAGCCAATGAGGTTTGACTGACATCCGCAGAGAAGGAAAGGGCAGATAGTGACGGACGCGTCAGGTTTTTGCTGGCACCAAAGCGCCAAATGACGTCTTCAGCGACTTCGTAACTCAGGTTCAGGGTTGGTAACAGGCCTGAATAATCACGTACCAACTTGGTTTGTACGCCCTGAGAGATACCTTCAGAGGTCAGTTCGGTTTTGTAGTAGCGTCCACCTAAGCTGGCGCGCAGTTGACGACCTGCCATCATACCGTCCCATACATACTGGGCATAAAGCGCGGTAGAGACTTCCTGAATGCTGTAGTTACTGGTATCGATAGTGTCTTCTTCGTCCAGTGCCAGGTTGTCATAACCGTAGGCCTTTTGAATGGCGCTTAAATCTGCGGCTAGCCAGTTTTGATCGGGGTGGCCGGTAAAGACTTCAACCATGCTGGCATCCAGGGCTAAATCTCCGGCGGCAATGATGCTGTCGTTATCGGGTGTGCCTGTACGTTGATAACCACTATTTTTAAATTTCTTATAGTTGGCGCCGTAGTTCAGGGTGCCGCTGTCGCCCAGGTATTGGGTAAAGTCGACTTTGGCGTTGTCGAAATCAGAATAGATGTAATCTTCCTGGAAGTAGAAATCTTTGGTGGTGTAACCGTCGATACCGGTTACATCGAAGTCTGGTGAATAGCTGACACCATAGAAACGGTCATCGCGGAAGTCAGTAATAATATCGACGGATTTCTTGGCGTTGATATTCACTTTGTTGACTTTGGGTTGTTCATAATCAGATGAGCTGGAACCAACTAGGGCACGCATTTTGAGATTATCCGTCAGCTCCCAGTCAGCCGTCAGGGTTAGTTGCTCGAACGTTGAACTGTTGCGGTCTTCACGGGTTTCATTACGCCAGGTGGCGTCTTGATAGCTGGCATAAACCACTTCTTTGTCACCGTTATTGTCCACGTATTCCAGCTCTTTTACTTTGCTGTTGTCTTTGACGGCGTGGTGATGTTCAGAGGTTTCGTTTTTCAGTTTGCCGTACATGTAATCCAGTGACAGGGTCATGGTATCGAGAGGGCGGAACTGTAATGACGTTGTGATCCCTAAGCGGGTTTGGTCATCTTCCCAGACGGAATAGCGGTGACCACGCGGGAACCATAACTCACCTGAATCTAACAAAGCCTGCAATGCGGTATCGTTGGCATCGACTGCAGTTTTGCCTGTTTCTTTGCGCCAGCGGGTGGTGTTGGTGCCTCGTTCATTGGTTTCGCGGTTACTATAGGCAACGGAGAACAATGCGCCGAATTTGTTGTCCCAGTTATTGCTAAACATCGCAGCGATGCGTGGGTCTGAACTGTCGGTGTTGGTGTTCGTTCCTAATTGAGATGAGAACGCCCCTTTAAAACCGTCGTAGTCGAATGGCTGCGCGGTTTGCAGATTAACGGTACCACTGATACCGCCTTCTTCCTGGTCTGCAGAGTAGGACTTTTTCACATCAATCTGGTTAAACAGTTCGGAAGCAAAAATATTAAAGTCAAAGGCGCGGCTGCGGCCCACCGCGCCACGGGCATCCATTGGGGATGAGGATGAACCCAGCGCTTCCATCCCGTTCACTTGTACACGGGTAAAGTCAGGGCCTAATCCACGCAGAGAAATTTGACGGCCTTCACCGCCCTCACGGGTGATGGTGACGCCGGGAATGCGCTGCAGCGAGTCTGCCAGGTTCAGATCAGGAAAATCGGCAATGTCTTCTGCGATGATAGAATCCTGAGCAATCATGGCATCACGTTTCAGGTCTTTCGCACGAATGACGGAATCGCGGAAGCCTTTGATTTGAATGACTTCAGCTTCATCATTCTGCGGTTTTTCTGCTGTTTGTGCCTGAGCAGCTGAGGTACCATAAAGGCCACAGGCCACGGCGAGTGACAGTAAACGGATCTTGTTGGTGTGCGTCATGGTTGTTTTACTCTGTTTGTAATGGATGGCTCAAAACATCGAGTGAGCCGGGTTAATTGACATACTGGTAGAGAAGACAAAGCCAAAAAACGGACAGCATTTTTTATTAAGTTTTCGTGACAGTAAAATGTCGATTAGGAAAGGCGAAATGATGGGAAATACAAAAGGGAAACCGGCGGTGTTATTTGTCTGCCTGGGAAATATTTGCCGTTCTCCGACAGCTGAAGCTGTGTTTCGGGCGAAGGCGCACCAGCGCGGATTAACCCTGGAAATTGATTCTGCCGGCACGGCGGGCTATCACACAGGCAGCCCGCCGGATAAGCGTTCAAAAGCTGCCGGAGAAAGCCGAGGCTACAGTTTCAAAGGCCTTAAATGCCGTCGTGTCGATAGGCTGGATTTTGAGAAATTTGATTATGTGCTGGCCATGGACAATGAAAATCTGGCCGATTTGCTGCGCATTTGCCCGCAAGAATATCAACATCGGGTACAACTGATGCTGAGTTATGGCGAATCAGAGTTTGATGAGGTGCCCGATCCTTATTACGGCGGACAGAAGGGGTTTGAACTGGTACTTGATTTGATTGAACAGGCGAGCGATGCCCTGTTGGATAAGATTGAGAAGGAAACTTTCTAACATGCGACAAATCGGCATAATTACCTGCTTGTGTTAAGCAGGCGATGCCTTAGACTAGCCGTCGCCTTTTTCTGCTTGAGCTGCACTTAGCTCAAGTGATGTAAATGGCGGGAAACTTAGTCAAAATATTGTTTGTTTTTTTCGTTTAAAATCGGCTTTTTTGATTGATTTTATCTTTCTGAAAACGTAAGTTTCCTACACTCGCTGATTCCGTAAACAGAAGTTTCTGTTCTTATCACGGCGAGCTAAACTAGTACCCATATTATTGATGTAGTTAACAACCAAGATGTAAAGGATCTAACGTGAGTCAATGGCAACCAGACGATTGGCGTAAACTGCCAATTCTGCAGCAACCCACCTATAACGATCCTGCTGAGTTGCAGGACGTTGAGCAAAAACTGAAGAGCTATCCGCCGCTGGTTTTTGCTGCCGAAACCCGCGAGTTATATCGCCAGTTAGGTCAGGTGTGTGAAGGCAAAGGCTTTTTGTTGCAAGGGGGCGATTGCGCTGAATCCTTTAGCGAGTTTAATGCACCAAAAATTCGTGACACCTTTAAGGTCATTCTTCAAATGGCCATCGTAATGACCTTTGCGGGTCGTTGCCCTGTCACCAAAGTTGCGCGTATGGCGGGTCAATATGCCAAACCGCGTTCATCGGATATGGAAACCATTGATGGCGTGTCTTTGCCTAGCTATCGTGGTGATATTATTAATAGCTTCGAATTCACCGAAGCGGCGCGTTTGCCTGATCCTAAGCGTATGCTGGATGCCTATCATCGTTCAGCCTCAACGCTGAACCTGTTGCGTGCATTTGCTCAGGGCGGTCTGGCGGATTTACATCAGGTAAACCGCTGGAACATGGCGTTTTTGGAAAACAATCCACAAAAAGATCGTTATGTGGATATTGCCCGTCGAATTCAGGAAACCCTTGAGTTTATGGAAGTGATTGGCGTCAATTCCAGCAACACGCCAGCATTGCATGAGACCACGCTATTTACGTCGCACGAAGCGCTGTTGTTAAACTACGAACAGGCTCTGACGCGGGTCGATACCTTAACAGGTGACTGGTATAACTGTTCAGCCCACATGCTGTGGATTGGTGAGCGTACCCGTCAGCTGGACCATGCGCATGTGCAGTTCTTTAGCGGCATTAATAACCCTATCGGTTGTAAAGTCGGCCCGAGCATGGATGAGGATGAACTGATTCGTCTGATTGATGCTTTGAACCCCAATAACACACCAGGACGCCTGACCCTGATTACCCGTATGGGTGCCGATAAACTGGAAGCTAACCTGCCGCGCCTGCTGCGTCGCGTGAAAGCTGAAGGTCGCAACGTGGTATGGAGTTCCGACCCCATGCACGGCAACACTAAAACGGCCTCGACTGGCTATAAAACCCGTAACTTTGACGATATTTTGCGTGAAATTCAGCAGTTCTTTGCTGCGCATAACGCCGAAGGCACCCATGCTGGTGGTGTGCATCTGGAAATGACCGGACAGCACGTAACCGAGTGTACCGGCGGTGCATATAACCTGGGTGACAGCGATTTGGCCCGTGCCTATAAAACCCAGTGTGATCCGCGCCTAAATGCGGATCAGGTGCTGGAAATGGCCTTCCTGGTAGCAGACCATCTGCGTACCGGCTACTAAGCGACTCATCTGTTACAAAAAAGGAGCACTAGGTGCTCCTTTTTTTATGCCGGAATGTCACAGCCTGAACTGATGCACCACGTTTTGTAGTTCAACCGCCAGTCGGGCCAGATTTTCACTGGTTGCAAGGGTTTGATTGGCGGCTTCAGTTGAGGCGTTCGCAATATCGCTGATATTGATCACATTACGGTTAATCTCTTCTGCCACCGCATTTTGTTCTTCAGCTGCGCTTGAGATCATAAAGTTACGTTCACTGATGGACGAGACTGCCGCAGTGATTTTTTCTAACGCCGCACCGGTAATATCTGCCTGTTCGACGCAACGCTGTGCCTGCTCTCGTCCTTGTTCCATCACCCCCACGGCAGACAGTGTTTTGCTTTGCAGGCGTTCAATGATGTCTTTGATTTCCTGGGTGGATGCCTGGCTACGTGACGCCAGAGTGCGCACTTCATCGGCTACTACGGCAAACCCTCGGCCTTGCTCACCAGCACGGGCGGCTTCTATGGCGGCATTCAGTGCGAGTAAATTGGTTTGTTCAGCGATGTTAGCGATCACCTGTAACACTGTATTCACGTTGTCGGTTTCGGCGCGTAACTGATCGATTTCTGTCGCAGTATTGATGACCTGATTGGCGAGGTTGCGGATCCCTTTTATGGTGTCATCTACCAGTTTACGTCCTTCCATTGATGCTTTGTCGGCTTCTTTTGAGGACTCTGCCGCCTGAGTGGCAGAAGAGGCAACTTCCTGTACGGTAGTGGTCATTTCGTTCATGGCAGTGGCCACGGCTTCGGTTTCGATTTGCTGACGCTGAACGCCATCGCGGGTACTGGAGGTGACCTGATTCAACTCCTGCGAGGATTCGCTCAGGTGTTTGGCGGACAGGGTGACTTCGTGCATAGAATGCGCAAAATTTTCCATCATATCATTGAGGTAATGGCCAACATTGTTGATTTCCTCTACCCCTGGATAGTTATAACGTAAAGATAAGTCTTTGTTTGAAGTGATATTTTGCATCAATTCGGCTAGGTAACTTATTGGCCTGGAAATACTACGGGCGATAACGATTACCAGAACCAGTACAATGATGACCAGAGAAAACGCCAGACCGAATGTCAGAATGCTGGCTTGTTTTTCTGCCTGGCGGATATCAAAAGTGATTTTGCCATCCATGGTTTCGATAATGGCTTCCGTTGCCTGAACCGTTTCACGTACCTTTTTCATCAAGCCGTCTTGAGGGGTTAGCCCAAGGGTTTGTAACTGATCGCTAAAACGCAAAAATTCGGTCTTGTAATCGTTCATCACGCTAAGCACCTTATCTTTGGTTGGTGCTGGCATATCCGCCTGTTGCAGATGCTGCATGAACAGGTCGAAGTCCTGTTTGAATTTCTCGATATAGCTGACATCGTGGCGCAGCATAAAATCCTTTTCACGGCGTCGCAGCATTAGGGTATCTGCGAGCAACTGATAGTTTTGCTGGCCTTTGACCAGGCTCTCAGCCTGATGCACTGCATCGCGCAGCTGTCCATATAAACCGCTTTCCGGATCCAGACCAATTTGGGTTTGAATGCTCACAAGCTGATTAAAGTTGCGTTGATAGTTCACCAGAATAGCGCGGAGATTTTTGACGTTTTCTGACTCAATCCCAGCACGGTGTAAACGTTTGTCCAGACCATTGACGGCTTTGTCTAACACCTCAAAATCACGATTAAAATTATTTTGTAATTGAGTGTCCTGACGCATCAGGAAATCTTTTTCGTGTCGGCGTAGCAACAACATGCCAGCATTGACCTTGTTGATACCGAGTTCAATGTTATTCAGATTTTCAAGTTTGTCGGAGGTAAATATCTGTAACCCCAACATGGCGCCCATTCCAAACACCACGATGGCAGAGATTAAAATTAAACGCCCTTTCACAGAGCCGAGATTAAGCATAGTTACCCCTTAATAACTTCTTTGGTAGTAAATATCGGTTTTGGTAAGTTAATAACCCTAGTGCGGTGAAAACCGCAAAATCACTATTTTAGTATCGGTCAGAATCGCAGATTTTGAAGGGCAATATATGGTAGCGACAGTTTACGCTGTGGCTAAAACAATCATCGTTGAATACCCCGAGTTTTGCGCTGAATGACTACTGTTTGAGCAGAAATACAGGTATGTTTAAAAATCTACCCAATACAACAACCACAACAGGGGGAACGATGTTAGTGCGCTTATTCGCAGCCGCGTTAGTCAGTATAACGGCGATGCCATTGGCATTTGCCAATGCTATCAATGACTTCACTCAGGGAATGCAGGAGCATAGTGGATTCTTCACGTTTTACTACAGTCCAGCCAAAGACAAAGTGTATCTGGCAGTAAGTCAGTTTGAGCAGCCTTTCTTATTTCAAAGTAGCTTGCCCCAGGGCATGGGCTCTAACGATATCGGCTTGGACCGAGGTCAGTTAGGTGACACTCGCTTAGTCCAATTTGAGCGTTACGGCAATAAAGTGCTGCTAAAGCAGTTAAATACTCAATATCGCGCCACCTCTGCTAATCCGGCGGAACAGCGCTCAATTGATGAAGCCTTTGCTGATTCTGTGATAGCAGGGTTTAGTATTGAAGCGGAAGAAAGCGGTGAAGTGTTGCTCGATTATTCTGACTTTCTGTTTTCGGATATCCATAACATCAGCGAAACCTTACAAAAAGGCGGAGAGGGCAGTTATGTTGTAGATAAGACGCGTAGTGGCGTTTATCAATTGCGTTCAAAAGCGTTTCCTGACAATACGGAATTAGAAGCGTTGGTTACCTATGGCGGTAAACCGACAGGCAAATACGTCAGCCAGGTGACACCTGACCCGCACAGTATCAGTGTACATTTGCATCATTCGTTGATTCGTTTGCCTGATGACAATTATCAGCCCCGGGCGTTTCATCCATTTTCAGGATTTTGGAAGCTTTCCTATCAGGACTACAGTGCGCCTTTGGCTGCCAGTATGGAAACCAGCTTTATTCCCCGTCACCGTCTGAATAAGAAGAATCCCGCAGCCAAAAGCAGTGAGGCGATTAAGCCTATTATCTACTATCTCGACCCAGGTATTCCGGAACCAGTGATGAGCGCGTTGAAAGAAGGTGCCAGCTGGTGGGCTCAGGCGTTTGACGCAATTGGTTATAAAAATGCATTTCAGGTCAAAGTATTGCCTAAAGATGCGGATCCCATGGATGTGCGCTACAACGTGATTCAATGGGTGCATAGAGCGACGCGAGGCTGGTCCTATGGCAGTTCAGTGGTAGACCCGCGCACCGGAGAAATCATTAAAGGTCACGTTACACTGGGTTCACTGCGTGTGCGCCAGGATTATTTAATTGCGCTGGGGTTAACCAGTCCATTTACTTCACCGAATGCGGATACTAAGCCACAACAAGAGATGGCATTGGCGCGTATACGCCAACTGGCAGCGCATGAAGTGGGACATACCCTGGGGATTTCCCATAACTTTGCCTCCAGTGTTAATCAACGGGCTTCCGTAATGGATTACCCACATCCAAAAGTGTCAGTGGTTAATGGTGATATCAGTCTTGAGGGCGCTTACGCTGTTGGGATGGGCGACTGGGATAAGCAAGTGATTGCCTATGGCTACCAGGATTTTGGTAGTGCCACTAAGGAAGCCAAGGGATTAAATGCGGTAATTACCCAAAGTCATCAGAAAGGTCTGCAGTACCAGTCCGATCCGGATTCGCGTCCTGTATCAGGTGCAAATCCAGATGGTCATCTTTGGGACAATGGCGCCGATCCTATTGCTGAATTGGAACGCCTGAGTGAAGTGCGAAAAATTGCCTTAGAGAAATTTGGTTTAAACAGCCTGCCGGAAGGCGAAGCCCTGTCGTCGTTGCAGGAACGTTTGGTACCCATTTATCTGCTTCACCGATATCAGGTGGAAGCGGTAGCCAAACTGTTGGGCGGGCAAGCTTACGAGTACGAGATTAAGGCTGATGGGTCTGAACCAAAAGGCATTAGCTGGGTTGATCAGGACACACAGAGAAAGGCGTTTGCTGCGCTCGTCGATACCTTATCTATGGATTTTCTGAGCTTGCCCAATGCAGTGAAAAAATGGGTGACACCCAAGGCGTATGGTGACGAGCGCAATCGTGAAAGTTTTGTTGGTCGTACCGGACTGGTGTTTGATCCATTGAGCGCTGCGGAAGCCTCTGCAGCCAATACTCTTAAGTTTATCTTTGATCCTGCTCGTTTAAATCGAATCAGCGCGTGTCAGCAAAACTGGCCTAACTTCCAGCTCACAGAGCTGATGAACAGCCTGTTCAGTGCGACGATTAAGCGTCAGCCTCAAGCAAAGGAACTTGTTCTGCAGCAACGTGTAAATTTCTTAGTGTTAAATGCCGTCATGAATGCCGTTAACCAGCCTGGGGTAGCGCCTGAGGTAAAAGCACAGTTGTTGCTTTCGGTGGAATCACTGCACGAATGGATGAAGATAGCAAAGCAGCGTCCTTATGTTGGCATTATGGCGAAACAATTGGATCTGTATTGGCAAACGGGCGAATGGAAAGGCAAATTTGAGCCTATCCCTATGCCTCCCGGCTCACCAATCTAAGCGACATCATTTGTGCCGTGCAGTCCATCGCATGGCGTTACCGACAGGAGCAGGTTGCTGATGTAATCTGCTCTTCTTTTTATCGTTTTGAGTTGTCATTAAGGGAGCCCAATGGCTACAAAAATAGAATTGTCTGAAGAACAAAAGGCAAAATTATTGAATAAACTCACAGATTTTTGTGAGCAGGAATTGGCCTGGGAACTCGGTCAGTTTGATGCAGAGTTTTTACTGAGATTTATCAGTGAGAATGTCGGCGCGTATTATTACAATCAGGGACTCTTTGACGCGCAGGCGTTACTGCAACAGAAAATGGAGCTGCTGGCAGAAAGCCTGTATGAGTTAGAAAAGCCGATAAAGTAGTCGGTGTTACTTTCTGCTGAAAATAGTCCGCGATATCAGGCTGAGGGATAGCAGCCAGATAAGCCAGTAAGTTGCGCCGCCATGATAGCCTTGTCTTGAACTGACGACATAGTTTTCCGGCTTTGCTTTGACTTTTTGTTTAAAACTTTCCAGTTGCTGATCCAAATTTACGATCATCGCTTCAGTCGCAAGCTTAAAGCCTTTCTCACTATCTTCTCTGAGGGAATTATCCAGACTCACGAAGGTACTGGAAGCTTGTAATTTACTTGTACCCGGGGCTCTGAAAAGCAACTTTCTGCTCTTGATATCAAATACTGCAGTGTCCATGAGCGTATTTGTATCATTCTCCTGTCCGTTGACAATGTAGGCGCCCAGGAGCGTCCAATAGCTAAATGAAAGTAAGTTCTCGTCACTCAATTGCACCTGATCAAATGAGACTAATGCGATGACATCGACATCGTACATGCTCTGCAACTGTTCAAGATTCGTAAAACTTCCACCTGGGGTAAGGTAATCTGAAGGGATTATTTCGATGGTCTCGACGTATTCGAGTGGACGAAAATGCGATGCGACATTTTCAAGTAACTCTAATTTGAGGCTTTCACTCAGGCTCTTAGAAATCGCATTGAAGCTCATTACCCGTGAATTGGATTGATAGCTCGATTGTTGGGGGACAAACGCGATACCTACTTTGAGGGGGAGTGTCAGATTAGGTATATCCGTCTCGACTTTATGGTCGGTACCTTTGGGATACAGGTAGTTGATCACACTGCTGCGATTAACGGTTTGCTGACTTGCGCAACCGGCAAGCATTAATACACCAACAAATAAGACAAGCGTTGAGTGAATCCATTTGGCCATTACGTCATTCCCTGAACGATAGCGGTATTTAGGTACCCTGAAGGGGAAAGCCCTCCAGGGAAGACTTAATTAAAGATCCAGTGGGGTGTTAAAGTCTGCTGACAGTTCAAAATCACCTGTTACTGAAGCGATTTTATCCTGATTAAAATGCACTATTAACTGTTTACGGAAATCTTTACCACGGTCCTGCATACCGCGTTTCATATCATACAGATAATACCAGGTATCATGGTCAAAACTGTCCTGCAGAACAGGGCGACCTAAAACATAAATGACCTGTTCTTTGGTCATGCCAACACGCAGTTTATCTACGTCTTTTTGCTCAAGGAAGTTACCCTGAGGCACATCAATACGGTAAATCCAGTTACTACAGGCCGTCAGACCCAACACTGTGCATGCAAGCAGCAAATTTCTTAACTTCATTATTTCCAGAACCTGGCTTGTTATTATTTCGCTCGACAGGATGGAGTTTCGTCGTCAATGACAGCGAAAATTCCATGCAAGAAGGCCGAATCCTAACCTGACCGGCCCTTGTCAATCAATGACTAATTCTATCCTGCGTGTTGATATAACAGCTCTTTGGCGTTGGCAATGGCCGATTCCGTGAGCTTGTCTCCTGCTAATAGACGTGCCAATTCGTTAATTCGTTCATTTTCAGATAAACAAATCATGTGTGTTTCTGTACTGTGTTTGTCACTAAACTTAGTCACGAACATTTGCTGATGCCCCTGGGCTGCGACCTGAGGTAAGTGAGTTACACACATTACCTGATTATTCTGACCTAATTGGCGCAACAATTGGCCGACTACAGCCGCAGTCGGTCCACTGATGCCGGTATCAACTTCATCAAAAATCATGGTCGGTACTTTGAGACGGCTGGAGCTGATTACCTGAATGGCTAAACCAATACGAGATAACTCACCACCAGATGCGACTTTTTCCAGAGCATCTGCGGCTTGTCCCGGGTTGGTGGCAACTTTAAAACGAATTTGATCAAGGCCACTACGATTTGGGGTTTGTTCAGCCTCAAATACGACCTCAATGTTCATCACTGCATGGGCCATATTGAGTTTACGGATCTGAGTTTCAATTTCTTTCGCCAGTCGTTTAGCGCTTTTTTGACGCGACAGGCTTAAGGCTTCGGCGCTTTGATAATAGGTTTGTTCGAGTTGCTCGAGTTGCTGTTGCAGATTTGCAAGTGCTTCATCGTCCTGCTGCAGACCATTGAATTCTTCTACCAGTTGCAGGTGATGTTTTGCCAGCTCTTCTGGCGCTACACCGTGTTTGCGCGCTAATTCCAGGGTTTTCGAATAGCGGGCTTCCACTTGTTGTAAACGGAACGGATCGATATCCATATCTTCGGCGTAACTGCGTAATTCATGTGCCGCTTCTTCAACCTGAATGCAGGCTTCATTAAGCAGGTTTACAATGGGCGTAAGTGCGGCATCGTGTTCCTGTAATTCACTCAAGCTATCCAGACTTTGCTGAATAGCTGCAAGCGCATTGAATTCATCGGCGTCATATAACATGTAAAAACTGCGCTGAGCCTGTTCAAGTAAGGTTTGGCTGTGACTCAGGCGTTTATGCTCCACTTCAAGTTCGGCAAATTCATTTTCTTGTAAGGCAAATTCATCCAGCTCTTCGACCTGGTAAGACAGCAGTTGACGCCTGTCTTCGCGTTGCTGCTGACTGGCCTGCAACTGCTGATAGTGTTTTTGTGCACTTCGTAAAGCCTGGTAATCATGACTGACGGTATTCAGAAGTTTTGGATGTTCAGCATATGCATCAAGTAACTGGCGCTGATTCTCGGCCTTTAGCAATTGCTGATGGGCATGCTGTCCATGAATACTGATCAGCAACTGTCCCAGATTTTTCAGTTGTTGCAGTGAGACAGGTGTGCCATTGACATAGGCTTTTGAGCGTCCTTCGGCTGATAAAACCCGACGGATAATACAGTCGAACTCGTCTTCCAGGTCTTGTTCCTGCAGCCACTGACGCGCTTGAGGAAGGTGTTCGACACAAAAGCTGGCGGTGACTTCGGCCTTTTCAGCGCCACTGCGCACCATAGTGGCATCAGCCCGTTCACCCAGGCAAAGCCCAAGCGCATCAATAGCGATAGATTTACCTGCTCCGGTTTCGCCGGTAATAGCAGTCATACCCTGATGAAAATCAATATCAAGACGTTTTACGATAGCCAAATTATGAATGGAAAGATGCGTCAACATGCCTGAATAAAACCTGTTTAAAAACACACTGTAAATTTATACAGGTTTTATTCTGGTGTCTAGATGTTGCACAAAAAGAATTTTGCTGCGGGCTTAAAAAAGCTTACTTCCCCAGTGTAATTTCTTTCGTAACACATTGAAGTAATTATAGTTATTTGGATGTATCAGGGACAGTCGATTGTGATTTTTACGAATATGTATTTCATCACCTGGCATCACCGTCAGTACGATATGGCTGTCACAGCTTACCTGCAGGTTTTCAGCGTTATCGGCAGAGACCACTATTTTGACCACACTATTGGCGTCGACCACTAACGGGCGGCTGCTAAGGGTATGGGGGAACATAGGCACGAGTGTTAATGCATCCAGGTTCGGCGTTAAAATTGGGCCGCCACCTGATAGAGAATAGGCAGTTGAACCGGTTGGTGTGGCTACAATGAGTCCATCAGAACGCTGAGAATAGACAAATTTGTCATCTATAAAGACTTCAAATTCCATCATGTGAGCGACTTTGCTGTGGTGGAGTACTACTTCATTGACGGCAGCATTGCTGCTTTTTAGCTGATGCTCTCGATACACATCGACTTCGAGCAAAAAGCGCTGTTCGGTTTGGTATTCACCATTGAAAATGGAATCAAGCTGAACATCAAAGTCTTCCGGATTAATGTCTGTCAGAAAGCCTAAATTACCGCGGTTCACACCGACTACAGCGACATCAAATTGCGCTAGAATTCGGGCTGCACCGAGCATATTGCCATCGCCCCCAACAACAATGACCAAATCGGCTTCGGCGCCGATTTCATGGACTTCTTTGGGCTCAAAGTCGCCATCAGGCAAGTTGGCAGCGACCTTCTCGTCAACCAGAATTCGGCAGCCTTTTTCTTTCAGGTACACAATCAGTGCATTTAGGCTGATATTGGTGCCCTGATGCGCAGGTTTACCCATCAGCCCCACAGTATTAAATCGCATAGTGGGATAATCGATATTCTTTGTTACAGCTAGTATAACCAAGGCTTGTTGATAAAGTCATGATTTTACGAGAGTTAGTTATGACGACTTACTCTAAGGAAGGATTTGTCAGGGATGATGTTCGGGGTGTCAGCTCAGCGACGCCAGAATGCGGGGTAAAATAATGCCAGTAAAGTGAAGTATTCAAGGCGTCCCATTAGCATCGCCAGAGACAGGATCCAGATACCCGTATCGCTCACCGGCTGGAAGTTGCTGCCGACCTGGCCAAAGCCCGGTCCTAATACGTTCAGGCAGGCGGCAACAGCGCTAAAAGATGACCAAAAGTCCAGGCCTGTGGCCATCAGCATCATAGTGAGAATAAAACTACTGGCTGCGGCAAACGTCATAAATGCCATCACCGAGCTGCGCACATCTTCCTCTACTGGTTTGCCCTGATAACGCAGGGTTTGCACCGAACGGGGATGCAACAGCTGCATTTGCTCACGTATCATCATTTTGAAGGTAATGATGTTACGGATGATTTTGTTGCCGCCAGCGGTGGAGCCCGCACAGCCACCGAGGTAGCCACAGAAAATTAAAAAGAACGCACTGGCGGCAGGCCAGCTGCTTAAATCGACGGCGCCAAAGCCGGTACTGGTGATAAAGGAAATCACATTAAACAGGGCGAAGCTGGCGGATTCCCACAGGGTGTCGTAGCGGCTGTTGGCCATCAGATAGAGGGTAAGTATGGTACTAAGGGCGAGTACAATCAGGATAAACACCCGTGTTTCCTCATCTTGCCAGTACTGGCTGGGATCGGCTGCATATAACGCGCGAAAGTGCAGTGCAAAGCTGATGGCTCCCAACATCATAAATACGTCTGAAATCAGCAATATAGTGTGACTTTGGAAATACCACATGCTGGCATCATGGGTAGAGAAGCCACCGGTTGATACTGTCGTGAAACTGTGGGCGAGAGCATCATACACACTCATACCGGCCAGATGATAAGCCAGTGCGCAGAGTACGGTTAACAAAACATAGATAAACCACAGATAGTGAGCGGTGTTAGCAATGCGCGGAGAGAGTTTATCGTCTTTTACCGGGCCTGGTGTTTCGGCTTTGAGCAGGCGCATACCACCTATGTTCAGCATAGGTAACACGGCGACCACAAAAATAACCACACCTAAGCCGCCCATCCATTGTAAAAACTGACGATACATCAGAAAAGATTTTGGCATGTCGTCCAGGCCAGTCAGCACGGTTGCGCCTGTGGTGGTTAATGCACTGATGGATTCAAACACTGCATCGGTAAAACTTGCGTGGGTTACATACATGATAGGCAGGCCACCCACAACCCCCATGATAAGCCAGGTCGATGACGCGAAAATTAGCGCATCGCGCAAGCTGATATTGGGAAGTTCCTGACGTTTAATGCGGCTGAGCAACGCCACTGCAAATAACAACATGGGCAGGGCAGGTTCGAAGAAATTGCGCGCGTTTTGATCGCGAAAGAAAAACAGTGAGAGCAGCCCAAAGGTGAGTTGTACCAATGCCATCCATAACACAGGCATGGCTAACAATCGCCCGGTATTGCGCGCATTGATCAAATTGGCTTGCTCCGTTTCTGTTCGGTCACAGTGTTACACTGAGGATAGAAAAGAGGCGTTATTTTGCCGTGAATGTGTGCCAGGGGTAACTGGAACAATCCCATAAAGCTCACTGTTTATCGCATCTGCTGTTTAAATTCTGCTCAGACAGTCCAAGTCTGCGACTTAGCTGGATTTTTTGCAATGTTGGCGGATTTTACTGGTGGCCGCAAGCCGACTTTGCCAAGATGTTTTTCTTCACTAAGACTAAGGACAAAGAAGTCATGATATCCGCACGTCAATTGGGGTTAAAAATGCAAGGGCTAAAGGTGGCATTGGCCGTCTCTGCGGCTGTAATTGCCCACTCGGTTTGGGCGACAGAAGAGCTGCCTGTTAATCACGAAGTTCCTTATGCCAAGCAGGCTCTGGCGATGTATAAAACCGTGGTGGAAATGCGCACTGCCGAGGGGCATGGTAACGTGCCTAAAATGGCTAATTATCTGGCCGGGTTGTTTGAAAAGGGCGGTTTTGCCAAAGAGGATATTCATGTCTTACCGGTGGGTGAGAGTGCAGCATTGGTAGTGCGTTATCGCGGTGATGGTTCGTCTGGTAAGAAGCCCATTAGCATCAATGCGCATATGGACGTAGTGGAAGCCTTGCGCGAGGACTGGGTGAAAGATCCCTTTACCCTGATTCAGGAAAATGGTTATTTCTTTGGTCGTGGTACGGTCGACGACAAGTTAGGTGTGGTCTCGGTTAGCTCGGCATTTTTACGCTTAAAAGCCGAAGGGTTTGTGCCGAACCGTGATTTGATTATTGCCTTTACGGGTGACGAAGAAAGTAGCATGGCGACCACCAAAGCGCTGGTGACGGATTATCGCGATTTAATTGACAGTGAATTTGTACTGAATGCCGATGCAGGCGGCGGCATTATTCCTGAAGAAGGCGGTGCCCCGGCGAGCTTTGACTTGCAGGCAGCCGAGAAAACTTATGTGACGTTTGAGCTGAAAGTCACTAATCCCGGTGGTCACAGTAGCCGTCCAACGGGGTCAAACGCCATTTATGATCTAGCCACAGCCCTGAAAAAGCTGGAAGCTTATCAGTTCCCTGTACGTCAGAACGAGCTGACCAAGCGCTACTTTGCGGCGACGGCTAAAAACACCTCGGGCGAGCTGGGCAAAGCAATGGCGGCGTTTGCGAACAATCCTAACGATGCCTGGGCGGTACAGGTATTACGAGCAAATTCTAATTATGTTGGGACCGTCAGCACCACTTGTGTGCCGACTATGTTGCGTGGTGGCCATGCTGAAAACGCTTTGCCGCAATCTGCGGTGGCGACGGTAAATTGCCGGGTCTTCCCAGGTGAAACTATGGAGCAGACGGTCGCCACCCTGAAAAAGGTGATTCAAAACGACGAGATTGCAATCAACATGCTCTCTGCGCCGACCGTGACAGATGCTTCGCCATTGCGTAATGATGTATTGGAGGCGTTGCAAAAAGCCGTTGATACCCGTTACCCAGGGCTTGAAATTGTGCCTTATATGTCATCGGGTGGCACCGATGGCATGCATTTCAGGGCAGCAGGCATCCCTAGCTATGGTGTTCATGGCGAATATATTAAAGTCAGTGATTCTTTTTCCCATGGGTTAAATGAGCGGTTGCCCGTCGATAGTTTCTACGGCGCGCTGACTCATTGGTATGTATTACTGAAAGAAATTGCCAAGTAGTCTATGTTAACACTGCCGGCGTTGTCCCTGACGCCGGCACTTTTCATCTCTGTTGCAGAGATGATATGCAGTTATGCAGTAACGGAGGTGAAGGAATGCTGAGTTACCGGTTAATACGCTTTTCAAGCTTGGGCGTGCTATGGGCGATGCTTGCAGCCTGTCAGCCTGAAAGTTCTTCCCCCAGTCATTACACAGGTTATCTGGAAAGTCAGTGGCATTATATTGCTGCCCCTCAGGCAGGCTGGCTTATCACTCTGAATGTGAAAGAAGGTGAACAGGTTGCGTCTGAGCAACCTTTATTTAGTCTTGATGATCAAACACAAAAGGCCGATCTGGCCGCTGCTCAGGCAAATTACCGCCAGGCCCAGGCCGAACTGGCAAATTTAAGCACAGGCGCCAGAACCGCAGAAATTGCTCAATTGCGCAGTGAGCGCCAGCAGGCATTGGCAGGTAAAGTGCTGGCACAACAGGAATGGCAGCGGCAGAAACAATTGTTGCAACAGGGGCTGACCGCTCAGAATCAACTGGATAAAGCGCAGACCGAATTTGAGCAGGCATCAGCTCAGGTAGAGAGTCTGGCCCATAAAATCGAAGTGGCAGAGTTGGCTGGAAGGCCGCAACAACTTGAAGCCGCTCAGCAGGCGGTGCAAGCCGCTAAAGCCAGGGTCGATGCGGCAGACTATCAGTTATCGCAACGCCATATCACCAGCAACGTGGCCGGGCAGGTGGAGGAAGTGGTGTATCGACAGGGAGAATTTGTTGCGGCTGCGGCTCCCGTGCTGGCGATCAGTACCGCCCAGAGTGCGCGGGTCCGATTTTATGTGCCGCAGCGTGATTTAGCGTTACTTTCTCAGGGACAGAGTGTTCAGGTCATCATGCCAGAAGGTGCTCTGATTAAGGCACACATCAATTACATTGCCAGCGAAGCGGAGTACACGCCGCCTGTGATTTACTCAGCCCAAAGCCGCGACAAACTGGTGTTTTTGATTGAGGCTAGCTTCACTGCATCCGATCTGGGCAAGGTTACCCTGCATCCCGGGCAGCCCGTTGAGGTGAGTTTGTGAGTGATAGTGTATTCGCCATTGATGTTACAGGATTAGGTAAGGACTTTGGTGATAAAACGGTGGTTGATGGTGTCGATTTACGCTTACCCAAAGGCCAAGTTTGGGGCTTTTTAGGGCCAAATGGTTCGGGTAAAACCACCACCATTCGTATGCTGTGTGGTTTGTTACAGCCGACCCGGGGGCAGGGGCGTTGCCTTGGTTTCGATGTGTTGTCCCAAAGCCGGGAAATCAAATTACGCACTGGGTATATGACCCAGAAATTCTCGTTCTGGGATGATCTCACCATTCGCGAAAATTTGCAGTTTGTGGCCAGATTACATGGCCTTAAATCTATACCCTCTTTGGTGGATACCATTCTGGAAAAACTCGGCCTGGCTCACCGACAGCATCAGTTAGCGGCGTCGTTATCAGGAGGCTGGAAACAACGACTGGCACTGGCGGCGGTTACCATGGCCAAACCCCAGTTACTGCTGCTGGATGAACCCACAGCGGGCGTGGATCCTCAGGCCCGACGGGATTTCTGGGATGAAATTCAGCAACTAACCAGTGATGGCATGACGGTATTGTTATCAACCCATTACATGGATGAAGCTGAACGCTGCGACCAGATAGTGTATCTGGCCAACGGCCATTTGCTCGCCCGCGGCAGTGTCGAGGATATTATTCGGCATACCGGTATCTATACCTACCATATTCAGGGGCGTGATCTGCGTATGCTGGCACAGCAACTGAGGTTGCAGCCCGAGGTGGCCAATGTCTCCTATTTTGGTTCGGCTTTGCATGTGAGTGGCACGGATCAGCCAGCTTTGTTGCAACGTCTGCAAGGGCTATGCGCGCAAGGACAGCGGATTATCGATGCCCCCCCTGAGCTGGAAGATGCCTTTATCGCCCTGATGCAACAGGCTGGCAAAGATCAGCGGGAATACAACTGATGGCCTGGGACCTCAGTACTGCCCGTATTAGCGGGATTTTTCAAAAAGAGTTTATTCAGATGCGCCGGGATAAGCTGACCTTTGCGATGATGCTGGTGATCCCGGTGATGCAGCTGATTTTGTTCGGCTTTGCGATTAATACCGATCCTAAATCGCTACCGACAGCTGTGTACTTGCAGGAACATACGCCGATTACCCGCAGTATTGTCTCTGGCATGCTGCAATCCGGGTATTTCGAGATACATCAAGGCGCTGAACAGGCTAACCTGTCGTCTGAACAGTTACTACGTCAGGGCAAGGTGGCGTTTGCCTTAACCATACCTGCCGGCTTTACCCGCAGGTTGCTGCATGGTGATAAGCCGCAACTGTTGTTGGAAGCCGATGCCTCTGATCCCGCTGCATCCTCTCACGCGGTTGCCCAGTTCAGTGTGATTGTGGAGCGCGCCTTACGGCATGAGTTTCGTGGCGCGTTATCATATTTGCAGGCAAAACCCGATGCGGTCGATGTGCATGTGTTGCGCAACTATAACCCCGAAGGGATTACCCAATACAATATCGTTCCCGGTTTGCTGGGGGTCATTTTGACCATGACGTCAGTGATGATTACCGCGATAGCAATGACCCGGGAGTTGGAGCGGGGGACTATGGAAAACCTGTTAGCCCTGCCTGCACGCCCTGTGGAGGTGATGGTGGGTAAAATATTGCCGTATAGCCTGATAGGTATCGTGCAAACCTGTGTGGTACTCGGGGCGGCAATGGGGATATTTCAGGTGCCGTTTACGGGTGCTCTAGTGACCCTGGCAGCGGGCGTTGCACTGTTTATTCTGGCCAATTTAGCTCTGGGGTTTACCTTTTCCACTATAGCAAAAACCCAGATGGAAGCGATGCAACTGACTTTTTTCTTCTTCCTGCCGTCGATTCTGTTATCTGGCTTTATGTTCCCATTTCGGGGCATGCCTGAGTGGGCTCAGTGGTTGGGGGAAGTGTTGCCCCTTACGCATTTTCTGCGCATTGTGCGTGGCGTCATGTTGAAAGGTTCACAGCTTGCTGATGTTTATCCTGAACTCGCAGCCATTGTTGCGTTTATGGCCATCATGGGCGTGGTTGCGATGTTACGTTATCGACGTACTCTGGATTAACTTTCCGCGACTGATTTTTCGGTTAACTCGGGTTCCGGCTGTACCTGATTGCGGCCATTTGCTTTTGCCACATAGAGTTGTTCATCCGCCAGCCTTACCAGAGTGTCGGGCTGATCCATAACGCCAGGCACCAGCGTCGCAAAGCCCAGGCTGAGGGTGATATGCTGTTGGTTTGGCATATCCTGTCGTGGCAGGGCTAACTCTTCTGTGGCCTGACGTAGCTTTTCTGCAAACTGCCAGGCGCCTTGCATATCCGTATTGGGTAAGATCAGTGCAAACTCTTCACCACCGTATCGGGCTGCCAGATCAGTTGGACGCTGAATTTGGCCCTGAAGTAAGCTTGCAATCTGTTGCAGCGCTTTATCTCCAGCCTGGTGACCATGAAAATCGTTATAGGATTTAAAGTGGTCTACATCACACAAGATTACACTAATAGGATGCTGCTCACGATGGGCAACACGCCATTGAGTATCCAGTTGTAAATCGAATACCCGCCTATTTGCGATACCCGTTAACGGATCCTGCTCGGACAAGGTTGTGAGTCTGGCATTTGCCCGTTGTAGTTCAAGAGTACGCTGCTGAACCCGGCGTTCGAGATTTTTCAGCGAGCGAATTTGCGCAGCGGCCAATTGTGCCAGACTGGAAGATAGATGCTGTACCTCGGTAACGATGCTAGTGGCAAAAGGCGTCTGGGCCAATTGATTGAGCGCCCGGGTACTGGCCATATTCGCGATATTTTCAATGGGTCTGGCAATTTGCCGTGCGATTGCAGTGGCCAGCACAATTAATAACAGCAGGGCGATGATATTAATAAATACCATGTCGTTAACCTGCGCCATGATGGGGTTAGCAATTTTGCTTAATGGCAAAAAGACGATGAGCTTCCAGTACTTGTTGTAACCCAGGTTGATGTCCCGGACTTCGATTAGGTAGGTTTTATTAGCAACCTCGATTGTCTCGCTGTGGGAATCGCCATTTTGCGCCCTGGCAATGGCTCGCATTAATGCAGCAGGATGAGAGCTAAGGCTATAGCGTTCATTATTCTTATCTAAAATCGGGATAAGTGTGGCGTCTGACGTGGCAATCAAACGACCATTCTCTTCTGTCAGCACAGCCTGACCTTCATGGCCGATTTTTAATTGCTCCATAAAATCGGTTAAACGTTCAAGGCTGATGTCTGCTGCAGTCACGGCCACAATCTGTCCCTCTTTATTTCTTACGGCTTTGGACAAGCTAAGGGCATAACTGGGACGATTGAGATAACGGTATACTGGCCCCCAGCAAGGTAAATCGGGTGTGCGCAAGGCGCACTGCACAAAGGGGCGATTGCGAGGATCGTATTGGGTCATGATAGTGGAGGCAATTTTGCCTCTGTGACCACTTGCGTTTGGGGTATACCCTACCAAATTTTGCTGTTCATTAAAGATATTACTGGCAATTTCAATGCTGTTTGGCGTCGCCGGGGGGCGGGTCGCAGCGATGTAACGACCATCCAAATATGCGAGTGAAACAAAACTCAGCTGATGAAATTGTCGTAGCTGATTCAGTAACCAGGGCGTATTTTGATCAGGATTGTCAGTTGAGAGGTTATTCTGCTGAAGCGCATCGGCATTGTTGTCAACGATGGCCGGCATAATGCTCGTCACTGTTTTCACGTACTGCTCAATACGTTTACTTAATTCTTTTGAGAAACTCGAACCGACAGACAGGGCAATGCTTTGGCTGTTTTGATAGGAAACGAAGGTGAAAATGCCGGTTGCCAAAACGGCAAGACAAACAAACGGCATTATGATTAATAAGCGCAAGGGCAAACTGCGCGACACTGACATCAGGTGACCTTCAATATTGGAACCAAAACCAAACAACATTGTTGGGTGGAGGAGTATATGAAAATCAGGCCTGGATGTCAGTTGAATTTACATAGCAGAATTAAGCATCCGCGCCCAATACAGGTTTGGTGATCGTCGGTTCGGTCACTAATTTTCTCCGCTTTAGCTGACGGCTATATCCGAATGCCATGATCCAAAGCCATACTGCACCGATCGGAATCATCCAGAAAGCGACGGTTAAGGGGGCAAAGCTCGCCCACAAACCAGTACCGAAGGACGCTGTCTGCACACCGATTGACGAGCCAATCACACAGATGCCTGACAGCAACGGGCCTTTGTCGCTGTCGATATCCATGGCACTGGAAAGCATCAGCGGGAATAAGCCTCCCAGACCAAGCCCCACCAGGAAGTTACCCACAGACATTAATTGTGGCTCTGATGCTAGCTTAATGGTAAATGCGCCAACGGCCATAATGGTTGCGAGTACTACCATCAGGCGGTGAGTCGTAAACCAGCGTAACAGGATCGAGAAGCCAAGGCGTGATACCACCATGCCAGCAGTGAAAAAAGCGAATACCATACGCGCGTCTTCACCGCTAAATCCGCGTCCTTCCTGAGCGTAACTGACAAACCAGTTACCATTACCGAATTCAACTGCGCCATAGCCCAATGCTGCCAGAGAAAGAAATAGAAATACCGGCTGTTTGATGACATCGCCGTAAGACAAACTTTTGTTATGTTGCGGCGATTTTGGTGGGGCCAGTTTTTTGCCTTGCTTGGCTGCGTAGAAGGTATATACGGCGAGCACGGCCACGGCGACAGCCAGAAAACGTAATGGCCAGCGCCAGTCGTTCTCCATCAGGTAAAGGGCCGATATGTAAAAGGGGGCAGCCAGCGTGCCCAGGCTGAACATAAAATCCATTAAACCCATCATGGTGGAACGACGATTCACGTGTAAGCGGGCAATCAGGGTGTGGCCTATGGTAAACAAACAGGAACTGAGCATGCCCATGATAAAGGCGCCAGCCAGCAGCCATAACCAGTGCTGGACACTGGCCAAGCCACAAAGCAGCAGCGCCATGGCGGCACTTAAGCCAGAAAACAGTGACAGAAAATCAAACTTCTGGATGTACTTACCACCAATAAAAGCGCCTAGGATTGAGCCCATCGAAATCAGCGTGAAAAAAGCGCCGCTAACGACATCATTCATTTGCAGTGTTTTGGACATGTCTGGTAAGACGATGCCCCAAAGGATGAATACCATCCCGAGAAGAAAAAATCCGACAAAAATAATGGACGTTGCCGCGCGAGTGTTCATGAAGGCTCCTGTATTAGCTAATCTCTATTGTAATGGACTGTAAGCGTTTACAAAAAGTCTTTTCGGTTAACCCAGTTAAGCAATCACTAGTGCTCTCAGGCCTTTATTTATCGTGTGTTTGTGTCAAATTGTAGGTGTTCGTTAACAGGGTGTTAGGTGGATTAAGAATTGGCGTAAATTTATCCAGCACGAAACTTGAAATGTGGTAATTTAACGACATTATGGGTCGAAAATGACACCTTTTAATATTCTAAATATTATTGTATTAGGATGAAAATAATCTAAGTAGTTGGGCAGTCTTCTCTGTCCTGCACGCCGTAAACAGATTGAGGACCAAGATGACTCCCGCAGTTGTGATGGCAAAGAAAGCCAATATTCCATTTGAGCTACATCAGTTTGAGCATGATCCCAATGCATCGTCTTATGGTGATGAGGTGGTTTCTGCATTGGGCGTTGATGCCTGTCAGGTATTTAAAACCCTGGTGGTGCAGATGGATAATGGTAAGTTGGCGGTAGGCATAGTGCCGGTCAATCAGCAATTGGATCTAAAAGCCATGGCGTCAGCGTTGAAAGCGAAGAAAGTCGCGATGGCTAATAAAAACAAAGTCATGCAATCATCGGGTTACGTGTTGGGGGGCGTAAGTCCGATAGGTCAGAAAAAGCTGTTACAGACCTTGTTGCATCATTCAGCTGCCCAATGGCCTCAAATTTATGTGAGCGCCGGAAAAAGGGGGCTGGAAATTCTATTGTCTCCCGCTGATTTGCTCAGTTTAACCCGAGGCGAGTTTGGTGACATTGCTAAGGGGTAGGGATCCTTACTCTTGGGCCTGTTGATGTTTGCAGTGGTCTATGGGGCATTCAGATAGGGCGTATGTTAGCAGGTTTAGTGGCCTTAAATAACAACATCTAACGCAGTATAAATGGTTCTCAGGCGCTGCCCGAAGGAGGCATGAGAGCATTGTATTCTTTGTTACAACCCTTTGATTTAGTCCATCAGGTATGCCATCCAGTGTCGTGGTTAAAATGCTTCATTATAGAGCTAAATTTATACAGGGATGCTGGCGGGACCTAGTCTGGTTGCAGTATATCCTGACGAATTTGAACCAATAATTGCAACGCGCTTTCCCCTGCCATGTCCAGTGGTTTGAAGATTTCAGTAGCCGAGTATTTGCGATACAAGGCCATCATTTTCGCTGTTTCAGGTACATACCCCATGTCCCAGTCTGCGAACAAGCGTTGAAAAATCGAGCGATAGTCGAGCATGACGATATGTTCATGCTTGGGGTCCTTAATGATGCGCTGAAATGTCTGATTTACCACGTTTCGTTCACCCTCTAATACCTGCAAAAAATACTTCCGGTTAAAACACAGCAATCCGGTTATGCCGGCTGAGCGATTATTGCGCTTAGATGCATCAATGATGGTTTGAATGTCACTGTCGTTAAACTGTGAACTGATTGCGCTGGCGTATAACAGAGAGACGAGTTGCATAGGATTTCCTTATCAGGGATGTGAACCAACAATAGTCAATGAAAGTAGTTACGGGTAATCCCATTTGGCTGCAGACGGGCTCAGTTGGTTTAGGGTTTTTGTTTTTATTAATTGCGAATTATTATCATTTCAAATACTATCTAGGTTTTGCTTTTGGAAAGTTTTTCACCATTTTGTCGTGGGGAAAATGACGCCATTTCAACGGTCAGCCTGTTGCTGACACCATCACTTGTTAAGGGACACTATGTGGCATGCACTCTTTTGTGTACTGATTATTTCAGGTGTAGGCCTGATTTATCTCAGTCATAAAAATCAACAGATACTTCGTTCTCAGCTCAATAAGCGTCCCTGGCGTGGTGTGGGTTATTTAGTGCTTTTGCTGGTACTGGTGGGAGAGCTGCAGTTCTATAGCAGCAGTTCAGCCGTGCTACTTTGGATGGTATCTATCATGCTGGTACTGGGCACATTGCCGTTCGTCAGTTTATGGGGTAGGAGATAACCATGGCGCGTTTAGCTGAACACGAAAAAATTCGCCCTGATTGGTGGAGTAAGAGTTTGGTTGGTGTGGTGCTGGGGTTTTGCCTCGCCGTTGGTTTAGTTGGCTTATTCGCCTGGTTTGGTCCGGGCGGTATCAACGCTGATGCAAAAAACCAGTTCAATATGTGGATGATTGCGCCATTGTGGATGCTCATTCTTAGCTTTAGTTACCTGTTCCGCACGGGAATGCGGGCATTTCTGTGGTTGGCTGGCGCCAATGTCCTGACCTATAGCATGATGTTTTTATTTAGGTAGTCCCATGAAGATTAGAAGTGACATTTTACGTAATTACCAGTCTCTGCATATTTGGACAGGCATTATCAGCGGCATTGTGTTGTTTATCGGGTTTTATGCGGGCTCACTGACGATGTTCAAGCCGGCGATCAATGCCTGGTCATCGCCACCTGAACAGATTATGGCGCCGATAGAACTGAACCAATATGATGATTTAATCGCACAGGTACTCGCCTCACATCCCGAGGCAGCAAAAGAGTTTACTCTTACTTTAGATAATGACCATCAGTCCCCAATTACCTGGTTCGAAACAGGAGAAAGCCGAGAGCTTAATTTGGATGCGTTGGCCTGGCATGCGACGCTGGACCAGGAGCAGCAATTACAGGCGCAGCAGGTGACTCCTGGCGCGTTAGGGCAATTGATTGATATGTTGCATCGAACGGCTGGTATTCCCGGAGGGGCAGGGCACGAATTTATTGGTGTTTATGTACTGGGAATTGCGTCAGTACTGTATTTTATGGCACTGGTATCAGGCGTGATTTTCTTATTGCCAACCCTGGTGAAAACCCTCTTTGCTATTCGTCGCAATAAAGGTGAAAGTCGTTTCTGGTTGGATGCACATAATTTGGTTGGTATCACCAGCTTGCCATTTCACTTGATCATTAGTCTGACGGTGATTGTATTTGCTTTCCATGATCAGTTTTATGATGTACTGGGCGAAGTGGTATATGGTGAGGAACAGGCATTTATCCGTCCGGCGATGCCTGATGAACCCTATGCCATTGCACAGCTACCTAAGGTGGATGAGATTATTGCAGGAGCGATTGCACCCACGCCAAACGTAACCGTGAAAGAAATAACCTACATGAACCTGGGCAGCAAACGCCCTATGGTAAGATTGGGGGTTTACGACGAGCATAGTCTGATGCGCGGGCCGATTACGGATTACATTTTCTATCAGCCTTACACGAATAACATTCTAGGTAGTTCACTGAATCCGTCGGAAAACGGCGTATGGGTGCGCGTTGTTGCCAGCTTCTTTGCCCTGCATTTTGGCAGCTTCGGCGGTGATTTAGGCCGTTGGGTGTATTTCTTCTTTGGCTTAGCTGGTGCCTTCGTTTTTTACTCGGGCAATTTACTCTGGTTGGAAAAACGTCGTCAAAAAGCCCCGGGGAGTGAGCAGCGTAAATCGGTGAAAATTATGGCGGCTACTACGGTGGGTATTTGTCTGGGCTCTATTCTGGCGGTAATGCTGTCGATGACTGCAGGTAAGTGGTTATCGGCCCATGTCGAAAACATTAACGATGTGTATTTATGCGTGTATTACATTGCATTTTTGGCATCGGTTGCCCTGAGTTACTGGATTGGTGCCGCAAGGGCAGGGTTATATTTACTCAAAGGGTGTTGTTATGCGGCGCTATTGTTGCCAGTAACCTCAGTCATTGCCTTGATCTTCCCCAGCTCAGGTATTTGGGCGGCCGACAGCGTGGCAACGCTTGGCGTCGATCTGGTTGCACTTGGGGCTGCTGGCGTATTTTACTATGCCTATCGTTTGGCGAAGCATCGCGCTTACCACGGCTCTGAGCAGAGCATTTGGTCTCTTAAGCTGGATGATGCGTCTGACCAGATACAATTGGGTAAACCTGCCTAATAGCGTCTATGCCGGTATCGTAATGATATCGGCTCACGTTTTTTCTATCCTAAATTTCAATGATTAACAATTCGTTGGATAAAATTGCATCAATCCGACACGCTGTTTTATACTCGGGTTAAGGGGTTTTATATTTACCTCGCAAATCAAGAGCATTGAATTGACATGGAATATCAATCTAACTCGATTAAAGCAGTTAACCGCAAAATCCTACTTTGTAACCTGCTCACTACTCCTGCCGCAGTTGCAGTTGTGCTGGGCACCTTTGGCCTGTTGGGAAAAGCGGGAGATGGCTGGTGGGTCGTGTTGAATCAACAAAACGTCGCATTGAGTTTGATGATTATCGGCGGCGTGCTGGAGATTTCAGCGTTTTTGATGTTACTGCCGTTATTGCGCCAGCGTAATCAGCTTGAGAAGCACCTCTCTAATTAATCATTCTTACTATCAGGTTTAGTGTATTTGTTTTTAAAGCTTATTGTTTGGGCCACATGTCTCAAAGAATTGGCAGAAAAAAGCCGGTCATAGGACCGGCTTTTTAACGCTATTTGTCAAACTTAAGGTGGATTAGAAGTCGACTTTCACTTTTACCGACACAGTGCGAGGTGCGCCAATGCGGATGCCTTCTGTGGTGGTACCTGTGCTGGCCCAGTACTCTTTATCAGTCAGATTGTTGATGGCACCAGATAAGGTGATGTTTTTACCCGCCAGCATGGTGGTGTAAGACGCGTTTGCATCAAACAGCGTGTAGCTGGACAGCTTCAGTGCGTTTGCTGAGTCAATGAAACTGGCACCATAATATTTGGCTCCCAGGTTAAGACTAAGGCCCGGCATTGCAGCAACATCGTAGTTAGCACCAAAGCTGTATTGTTTATCTGGTGTGCCAGCAACATCATTACCTTCGGTTGTGCTGCCATAGCTCATTTTGTCATAGCTGGCATCCAGGAAGAGTAAATTGGCATAAAGGGACAGTCCTTCTTGGACCAATGCTTCACCATTGAATTCCAAACCTTGATATAAGGTTACGCCATCCTGATTCAGGTAGTTGTCGGCGGTGCTGATGACTGCCGCGCGTTCAATACGGAACAAGGATGACGTGAGCGTGTAGTTATCGCGAGCGAGTTTCACCCCAATTTCGTATTGTTTGCTAATGGTAGGGTCTAACTTTTCACCGGCGTTTTCGTAGGTATCACCAACGGTTTCGGCTTCTTCGAAAGATTCAACATAGCTGGTATATAGTGTCGTGTCTGAATCCGGCTTATACATTAGCGCCACAGTCGGGCTAGTGGCTGTGTCTTCATATGGCTCTAGGCGGCTGGCATAGATTTCGGTGATTTCGCCATAGCTATATTTGTTTTGACGCAAACCAATTAGCGCGCTCCACTTAGGTGAAAACTCAATCGCATCGCTCAGGAACAGCGACTTCTGTTCTGTTGACCACATTTTGCTTGGGTTCTCTACCAGCGTTGAGGTGTAGCTCAGATCCACTGGATTGTAGAGGTTGTCGTAATCGGACAAGAAGGTCACTACACGATTCGGATCGTTGCGATACGTTGTAGTTTTTTGGTACGAAGCACCGGTAACCAATTGATGGGAAATGCCACCTGTTTGGAAGCTGCCTTCGACCAGACCACGTAATTGTGAGAAATCGACATCAAAGACCTGGTCATACATCATTACTTTTACGTCACCGGCATTGTTGGCGATGTAAGGTACTGATTTCAGCCAGCGAGTATTATTTTCAGTGTATCCATACTCCAATCGGGCGTTCCACTGGTCATTTATGCGCCAGGCAAGTGCAGTTAGCCCTATCAGGTTCTTCTGGTCATCAAATGAGCCTTTAGCAGCCAAGTTGCGGCTACCGTCAACCGTATCAGGAACGGAGGTGATCGTTTCATCCATACGATAGCTGGAGAAATACAACGTAGTTGCCATATCTTCAGTCTGTCTGTCGTTATAGATCAGGTCCATAGTCCAATAGAGGCTGTCGGTGATTTGTGCATCTAAAGATACAGAGATTGTGTCGCGGTCAATCGAACCACCGTCAACATAGGTATCACCTTCTTCATGCACTAAATTTACACGAGCACCGAATTGCTCGTTGGTGCCAAATCTGTCACTGGCATCAATATGGGCGGTCAGAATACTGTCGCTTCGTAACCCTAATGACGCATTCAGCAAGCCACTGACTGGCTTTTTGGTTGTGTAGTTTACGATACCACCAGGTGCGGAGAAGCCGTACATAAAGCCGGTCGCACCTTTTAGTAATTCAACCTGCTGAAAGGCTTCGTAAGGTAATTCGCCACTGAAGCTTTGAGCAGATAATCCGTTGATCTTAAAATTGTTTTCGTAGTCGAGGTCTAAACCACGAACACTAAGGGTTTCACCCCATCCAGAATAAGTACCACCACGGACATTGATTGACGCTTCGCGGCTGAACAGGTCTTGCAAATTACTGACTTGACGAGCATCGATATCGTCGGCAGAGATCGTAGAAATAGAGAAGGGCGTGTCAATTACCGGGCGAGAACCCAATGCACCACTATTCGTACCTAATTTTAAGTCTGATGTTTTGCTTCCTGTTACCGTAATGGTTTCCAGTTCTGCGCTTTTGTCTTTGGCTTCTTCGGCAAACGCATTGCCTGATAACGCTACACTTACCGCCGCGGCTAGTACTAGTTTTTGCGCGCGAAAAACGTTTTTCTCGTTCATTACTTGTCCTGTGATGTGTGTCCAATGTGTGAAAAGAGCAAAGCGAGTACTGCTCATCTCTCGCGAATGATCTTATTAATCATATTATTAATGATAATCGTTATCAATTGTGTTTTTGCGCGTTGACGTAAGTTTTACATCTTTAATATGTCTTTTGGTTCGCAAACCGATTGGCTTTAGTGTGAGATGGAATGGGTAAATTTAATTGGTGAATCAAATTAAAGCGGACACACTTGATTTTCGTGCCTATCATGGACTTTGATTAATAAAGCTTTTCGTTACCGCCAGCGCACTTAATTTTATTGGACATCGTCAGCAAAGGAGTGGGTTATCACGTTTCTTTCTCGTTATCCCAAGATAAGTAGGATGTCCCTGCTGATTTGGCTGATGGTATTCGGGTTTCTGTATGTGAAGGCCGCAGTTGCTGAAAATGAAAACGTAGTGTTGCAATTAAAATGGCACCATCAGTTTCAGTTTGCTGGTTATTACATGGCAGTGGAAAAGGGATATTATCAACAGCAGGGATTCAGTGTCACACTACAGGCAAATACCCTTGGTCAGGATGTTTACCAGGCGGTGTTAAAAGGCAAAGCGGATTTCGGGGTTGGTGACTCGACGATCGTATTACACCGATTGTTAGGCCAGCCTTTTGTTATTTTAACGACGGTGTTTCAGCACAGCCCGCTTGTCTTTTTAACGCTTGCTGAGGACAATATTCTTAGCCCTTATGAACTTAAGGGCCAGAAAATCATGTTCCAGCGCGGGGTGGATGATGCCGCGTTGCTGGCGATGTTTTCCAGTTTAGGTATTTCTGCCGAGCAGTATCAGCATGTTGAAAGTAATTTCGATGATCTGATATTGCTAAAGGGAGAGGTAAAAGCCTATGCCGCTTATAAAACCCTACAACCTTTTTACTATCAAGCGCGAAATGTTCCTATTAGGCTAATTGACCCTAGTAACTATGGTGTTGATTTTTATGGCGATCTTCTTTTTACCAATGAAGACTATGTCATAAATCATCCTGAGCGCGCCGAAGCCTTTGCTCAGGCGAGCCTGAATGGCTGGCGTTACGCTTTGGAGCACCCTCAGGAAGCCATTGATGCAATTATGCGGTATCGACCGAATGCAGACAGAGCTGAACTGGAGTTTGAAGCTAAGGCGACGATGGCTATGATTGCCAGCGAAATTGTACCCTTAGGCACCATGTATCCCGCCAGATTCCAGCGTATAGCTAACGTCTACAAAGAGTTGGGCATGGCACCCGCAGGAAGCAAATTAGATCATCTTACTCTGGATTCCTATCGGCAGCAGAGCCGGGTAATCAGTACCCGTTGGTTTTTGATTATTAGTGTGTTACTCCTGATTTTACTGGGATTTTTAGTGGCACAGTGGTGGGTGAATCGTCGTTTGCATTCTTTAGTATTTGCACGAACGGAAGAGCTGTCATTGGTCAATGCTGAACTGAGCCACCAGGTGAGTTTGGCGGAAAGACAAAATCAGGCGCTGGAAGATGCTCGTAGCAAAGCCGAAGCGGCAAATCGGGCGAAATCCGCGTTTCTATCCAATATGAGTCACGAAATTCGTACGCCAATGAATGGCATTTTCGGTACGCTGCAATTACTGGGGCGAGAGGTAAACAGCGAACGTGGCAATTTGCTACTGCAAAAAGCGTTGCTTTCTGCCCGCAGTTTACTGGTGATCATTGATGACATTCTTGATTTCTCAAAAATCGAGGCCAACCGTTTAGTACTCGAACTTACCAGCTTTAACGTGAAAGATGTTATGACGATAGTGCAGAGCGACATGGATGTGCTGGCCACGAAAAAGGGAATTAGTTTCCAATGCCACTATTGCGACGATTTCGTGGATGGTTTTTTGGGTGACCCGGTACGAGTGAAACAAATCATCCTTAATCTGGTATCCAATGGGATCAAGTTTACCCACCGGGGCGAAGTAAAGGTCGAAATATCGTGTAATGATGAAGAAAGATCGGGCTTGGTCATTAAGGTTACGGATACTGGCATTGGCATGAGTCAGGAAGCCCAGGCCAGATTGTTTATGCGTTTTGAACAGGCCGATACGTCTACCACCCGTGAATATGGAGGAACAGGCCTGGGTATGGCAATTACCTTGCAACTGGTGCAATTAATGGGGGGCGAAATTAGCGTGGTGTCGTCACCCGGTGAAGGTACCTGTTTTCGTATTATGTTGCCCCTGGAAACGAGCCAGCAGCAAATTCCACAATCGAATAAAGAAGCGCTCCATTGCCCTAAATTACCAGACAAACATATTTTGCTGGCAGAGGATAATGCCATCAATCGCATGGTATTTGAGAATATGCTTGAACCTTCCCATGCCATATTGCACATGGCCGAGGACGGTGAACAGGCTATTCAGCTGGCGGATGCCAGAGTGCCTGATTTGGTCTTTCTGGATATTCAGATGCCCAATATGGATGGTATGGAATGTTGCAGACGCTTACGTCAGAACTATCCTGATTTACCCATTATTGCACTGACAGCAAACGTGACTGATGACGAAATTAAAATTTATGCTTCCGTGGGCTTCGATGATGTGATTGGCAAACCAACGTCACTGGAAGTGCTTTATCGCTGCTTGCAGCAATATTTGGCGTAAGAAATTAATTAGGATTTTATTGGAGAAAAATGGTGGACTTAGATAGAAAAACATTAAACCGAATGTTCAAAATTTTGGCCGACTGGGGAGAGTGTTTAAAGGATACAACTTTGGACGAGAACTTAGCTCTTTAGATAAAGTTGGTAGGGCAAGGTCATGAATACTCATTTTTTTATTCCCTATCCCTCTTGTCATAATGCGTCAAGCTTAATCGATTTGAGATTTAAAATTCGTCACTTAATTTTTAGGGGTGTTTAATTGCAAAATCTTTATTTTGTTTCACATGGAGGGTTTGTTGACCCTTATGAAGAAAGACTTGGTAAAGTGATGTTTGAGCTAGATGCAAACTTGATTTTGTCTTTGTTGAATAACAGCGAGGGACCAAATAAGTATTCAATATTAGAAAAGAGGTTTGTGAAGTTTACAAAAAAGAAAATTATCAAATATTGGTTAAAAGGGGGAGGTTATATTCCTGTTAACCCAGTACTTGGTATTCTTGAGCTAACCAAGCAAGTTGAGGAAGTGAATTTTACTAAGTATTCACAGTATTTTAATGATTTCTTTAGAAAGATTTACAAACTGAATAATTACGATGAGTTGTGGGTATATAATACTTTTGATAGGTCCCTACAGTTTCTTTGTGTTTTGGAAAGTATCCAAAGAACTTTAGAGGTTGTTTATCAACTAATACCTGATCCTAGAAAGCAAACTGACAGTACGATATTGAACAAAGTAGAAGGCTTACTCACATGGATCTGTGACAACAGAAATACTTTGGAAGTTATGGGAGGGCCAATTTTACAAATCGCTGTATATGCAATTGCTGGAAGCCCAGAGGCTAGGAGATTCATAAAATACGATAAATTGAAAAAAGTTTCTCCTGAAAAATTGGCCCTAAATGTGGCCTGGGATTTTATGTATTGGATACAGAGAGAGATTAATTATTATCATGCTGGGTACAGTGATAATATTTTTTGTTCATATGATTTTGCATTAGCGGATTTACTAAGTAGGAGAGTAAACAGCGCACCGAGGATTGGGAAGCGATTTATCGAAGAGGAGTTCATAGACGCTGACGGATACATAGAACAGTATCAACTAGCGAGGCTAGAAAATACAAGCCTTGAAAGCAAGCTCGGAGAAATGTTGTTAGAATTCAATGTTTACTTACTTCACGCTGAAAAAAATAGTATTAAATTTGGCGCAAATAAAATCAGAGAAATTGTAATGGCTAGTGATGGCAGTTATAACAAGTAAAGGGTAAAAAACAACCAAAAGTTGTTGAAGGTTTGAACTTTAAGTGTATTATATTACACTGTATGGATATACAACTCTTGCCAGTGGTCGGTTTGTGATTAATTCTGTTGGGCGTTTGATGAATGCTTTACATTCGCCTCTCCAACAAAGGTAAATCATGTATAAGTCAAACAGTAATAATGCGCTGAATCTAGATCTAATTGAAGAAATTCCACTCATTACATCATGGGAAGAAGTAGAAAGTCTCCCAAACTTCAAAGAGAAAATTGATCCCAAAAGGGTTGAGATAGTTGATTTGGTAGCCCCTTATGATTTGAGGCCATTTAAAAAATGTAGTCTATCTGGATGTGGCACAAAGCATGGTGATGGTTTTGTGGCTGAAGGTAGTGATGGAAGCTTATTTAAATTGGGTGGCACTTGTGGTCAGAATTTTTTCCCAGAAAAATATCAATTACTTAAGAACTCTCTAACGCAACGTTTCAATGAGCAAGTGGTTAGAAATGAAATTATTGTTGCTCACGCTGACGCTGCTTTAAGAATGGATAAGCTCCATCGCGTACTGATGAGGGAGTTTGATTCAACTCCCCTAAGAGATTGGTATCGTCGATTTAATAAGTTGATTTCGACTGGGTTCGAAGTGGAAATAATGGAACGGATAAGGATTAGAGCACATCAAGGGAGACCTATTATTAGTATCAGTAGGGAAGTTTCTGATGAAAGGATGGATAGAAGGGAAAAAGAGATTTATGAAGTTAGCGGGTTGGATAAAGAGTATGTATCAGAAGATGTACATATTATTTCAGGTCTCAATGCAGTTAAAAATTATAAAAAGCTTCACCCAGGAAAACTTCAGAAGATGCTTGTTGAATGTGATGAGTTTCAATCAATTGATCCTCGTTTTCTCAACCAGGATAGGCTCAAGTATTGGCTGAGGTGGTGTGCATCGTTTGATATGAAATTAAGTCAATTGTTGGAAGTGGCAACAGATTGTAGCCGATTTTATTCAAATGATAATGTAATAGCTTTGCGTCGGTATAAGAGGTATCTTTAGTTTGTTAATTTTCGTAAATTCCTGCGTTTGTCGCAGGAATTGATCCAATTTTAAACTATAAGAAGGCCCGTTTTTAAACGGGCCTTTTCGAGCATCTATAAATATTGAGCATGTTAAGCCTATTGTTTGAAGCTATCCGCGATTTGTGGATATTTGATACGAAAGTACAGATCAAGTAATTGAACTCGTTGTAGCTTGCGTGTGATGATTTTTGGATAATCACCACTACCATCTGCAAGTAGGTAATATCCAAGCCAACGAACATCTGGATCATCACCAAATGTAGTATCAACGCAAGGTATATCATAGGTTGATCCGTTGGGGTGCAATACATTGCCATCAAAATCTCGTAGAGTGTCAGCGATCTCATCCAGCCATCCTCTCCGCGGGATAGGGATGTTCCGAGTGGCTATCCATAGCCTACGATAATATACAGGGTTTACTAGTTCAGTTTGTGTTGCTACATATACAACACGGTGTTTATTGGCGTGCATGCGCGCTTCCTTTTGTTATGAAAAATCAAGCACGCGGTATAGTTGTAAATGGTTAATATTTTGGGAAAAATGAATACATATGTAGGAAGGGCCCTTAGAGAAGGCCCTTCACAGGTGAATTACTGAGTTTTTCCTAAAACTTCGCTGATTGCATGCAACCCCCATAAAAAAGGGGTCATGTAGATATTTGCTAGGATAAAAGATTTGATTGATTGTCGTTTAGTACCACCAAGCGCATAGGCAGTTGCATTCCATGCACGGCACATCCAATAAATACCTAGGCCCAGTAATGCGTAGGCTGCAATGAAGTATTTAGTGTCACTTTCCTTGGTGGCGACATAATAGATGATTATACATACCGCTGGTAAAATTAACGCCGGCCCATATAAGAACAGTGTAGCTCTTACGACCTTCTTATACTCACTCTGGACTTTTACTGTTTTTAGTGCCCAATGCCCTGCGAGTGACACAAGGAATACCATGAGATAATTGGAAAATAGAAGGCCAGTAGGTGTTACAAATTTGTGATCGATATCCGCAAGGGCCTGTGACAGTAATAACAGTTGAGCAAGTGAACATCCAGTGAAAATTCCCAGTGCCAGCTTGAAGTCTTTATCATTACCAATGTGGCGCTTGAGGAAGCCTTTTGTATCCGACAATAATTCTGTAAGGACAGCCAAATCTAACTTTTTGAACAACTCTTTCATAAAATATACCTCTTTAGTGTGAAATGAGCTTTAGCCTGGTGGTCATAGATATCTGGACCACGCCATTACCTTACCCCATTTGAAATCGGGCAAACGGTGGTCAAAACAATAAATATTTAGTTGGTGGGATCAGAAAGGGCTTGGTGCTTCGTAAAGCCAGGGATAGCAAAACGGATTGAGCTGGTCAATATAGGTTTCAGCTAAATCTCCCCAACACTCATAGGCCACGGTTGCTGCAGTGCGTCCAAAATCATCGGCAATTGAGGCATCAATATCGGGGTGTGCAAGCAGGCGATCCCTGGTACGAGTGGATAAGGTGCTTGCAGCATAATGCAGCGGCGTTAAGCCACTTTCATCTTGTTCGTTAACGTCATAATGCTCAAGGGCCAGCTCTAGTGCTGCCACATCGTTATTTTCTGCTGCAGAGAAAATATTGGGAATATCTGGTGGAATGACATGCCCTTTCCTTGGCTTTAATTTGGGTTTAGGTAAGGCCATGAGGTAGCACGTCAGTGAGTAATGAGTCAATAATTTCGTTTTCTTCGGGGATGATGTCTCTTGATATTCGAAGTGAAATGGTGTCCTTTGCTTCTTCTTCCTCTGAGCGATAGAAATACTGGTTAACTACATTTGAGATCAAAAATTCGGGTTGGTGTTTTGATAATGTTAAGTAACTCAGATCACCAGGCATAACAGACCCTGTCAAAGGGTCTTTGCGCCGCCAAAGTTGAAGGGCAAAGTGGTGGTAATAATCATGCTCTGCGCGTTCTTTGCTATAAAGATATATAACAACTCCCGTTGTTGAAATTTGTTTCGAGCGGAATAAGGCAATATAGGCGAATTTAGCATAGCGCTTGCCAGGCACGGCCTCTATTTTGCAGATCGTACGCGGGATATCTTTGTCTCTTTGGTTTGGTATGTTTTCCCAACTACCAGAGAGTAATTGCACAGCCTCTGCGCCTTGTTTTTCTATTTGCGAAGGGAGTAGGAATACGCCATCGGGTCGTTTTTTCTGGCTATATAGAGCGCAAAGACCATCGGCAACTTCTATGAGGCGCTTTTCTTTTATCCCTTCATTTGCATATGGCACAAAGCGTTTAAATTCGTCTGATTCAATAAAAGAGAGCAGCAAAAGCCAATTGCGGTCTTGAAGGGCTCGTTCTTGAACTTGCAGCCATTTTTCAAAAGTGCGCTGCTCAAATATTTCTGTTTTAGTATGTCGGCGAATATCACGCATAAGATTGGTCACACCTTTACGCCCGGTTTCCCTTAGATAATCCCTTATAAGAACCTTTGCGCGTTGTTGCGTGATTGCCTTTTTCATTCCGCTTATTTATTCGTAGTTTGTTCGTTTCTAGGTCGTATTTTGTTCGTTTTTGATGGTGCCACACTCGGGTCTTAACAACAAGCAGAGCGAGTACGACCTATGTTACATGCAAAATCCCACATCGAAATTTTCGTAGCTTCACGTGAGCAATTGATAAGCCCGTCTTTTCAAGCACGTCTGCGTATGGCTGTAAAAAGTGAAACTCTGTCGCGGCGCAAGCTTTTAGATGATTTGGCCGAGACTATTTATAGCTTTAAAGGCTGCGTACTTTTACGCCGCAATAATGGCGTTTACCGCTATCCAATTCCTGATATTTATTCCGTCATGGGCGGTTATGAGGGCCGGTGGCTTTCGTTGTACATGCAAGATGTTAATGGTAAGCCGCGTCATCAAACACATCAGCTTGAAAGGCTGCGGTTACTCGATTTGAGATATCGCATCATATCTCCGCAAATTGCACAGCATTTTGTTCGATAAGGGGGATGCGATGAAATCTACCAAATCGGGAAAGATGAGGACTTTAGAGGGCGGGATGATGACGGTGCGCCAACTCCCAGAAGTATCAAACTTCACTCAAAACATGCTTCATTATCAAGATGAGCATGAAGCAAAACATATTTATACCCAGTACATGGAGTTGGAGTTTAAGCGCTCAACTGACGGGGTTGAACTGGAAACTCTCTATCAGTCACAAACCGCTTTAGAGCAAAGACTTGCGTCTCTATGTGAGGTGATCAAAGGAATAAAACAAAAGCTAAGTCAGACCCCGCGAGATATTGAAAATCCGCAGAAGCCAGCGATTTCTTTTGGTTCGTGGGCATTGGATGACCTCTTTACGTTTTGGTTATGCATATTGCAATGTCCCGTATTATTGGTGATGAGTGGGGCGAATATTTACTCCAATATAATGGCCTCTGGAGAGGCTGTGTTTTTGGATAACCCTTGGTTGGCTGTAACGTTGTCATTTATTGCCCCTGCGGGAGCCTGCGTTATTAAATTCGCTGCTCATTCATTCGAGTACCATAAACCTAAGAAACGCTATGCAGCTAGCTTGGCGTTGCTTACATCAGCTTGTTTTCTTATCTGGACTTACCTCTTTTCACAGAGGTTTGCAGGGATTGGTTCTGGTATCGATCTCGATGCGCTGCTTGAGGAGGGGAGTGATAACGGTGAATTTCTTGTGTGGCTTCAGATGGTCACAGAAATTCTCATCAGTGCCTCATTAGTGCTGACCGCAGAAGCCATTTACCGTAAATACAACCCAACTATAGACAGCCCTAATCCGCTTTACATTGCCGCTTGTGAAGACCTTCAGCAACAAGACCAGTTATATGACGCCTTACAAAAGGAACGCGTTGAAAATCATGGGCGCATAGTTGCTCTTGAAGCCTTGCAGCAGATTTTTGTTCACGATGCACTCGCTCAGTTTCTGGTGCTACGCGCCAAATATAAATCGTTCTGATATCTAGGAGATAATTATGAAGACTATTATGACATCGCTAGCGCTTACTATTTCCATGGTTTTTGTGTCCCAAAGCAACGCTCAGGAATCGTTCATATCCATCTCACCGTGGCAAACAAAACAACAAGCTCGCCAACAGGAAAAGGACTTGCTTGATAAAATGGTAAATATGCCATCAGGCTCAGATATTCATGTTTTGGATGGCTACCATTTGCAAAGCATTTGCTCCTTTCATGTGCCGCAGGAATCACATTATCGCAATATCAAAGCGTTGTTAAAGTTCAACCGTGCTTGTTTAGTGGAGTGGGAGTCCTTTATTAAAAACATGCCCGATGACGCCGATGCTTTGGGGAGTATTAACGTTCCGGCGCTTTTACGCTTTTTACAAAAGAATAGAAAGGACATAGCACAAGATATTGAGTTGCTAATAATTGGCTCACCCTTTTATAGCGATTTTGCCGATCCAAGCTATTCCATGCATGAAGGACGCTTTCCTTCTGATGGTCATATTGTGGCTAGTAGAGCGCAGTCCCCCTTTGGTGCTGATAAGGCTGGTGAATTTCCTGGTATTCATGTGCATTGGGCACTCACCCCACATAGTGGATTTTTGCATGCGCAGCATCGTTATTTCGTTGAGCGATTTTGGAATCTGTATATGCGCTTTCATGGGGCATATCTTGATAGCTATTTTGAAGATGAAAGCATTGCCATCACCCGGTTTTTTGAGCGTAAACGCGGCGTGCTTTCAGACCTCAAAATTGAAGCCTCAAGCAAAATGGAAATGATTCAGTTAGTACCACCTCAGACACGCACTTTCATATTAGAGCGTGAAATTACAGCCCAGGCTATATCTGATGAGGAGTTTAAGAACGCTGAAAATGTTGAGGTTGGAATTAGTTGGGATTGCTCATCTTGTGATCTTGACCTTTATGCCTGGCCTGCATCAGATGCCGAGATTTTGTTTTTTGGAAATGCCAAAACGAAAGAAGGGGTTCACTGGAAAGATTTCAGAAATTCTCCGCAAATAATTAATGCTTTTGAAACGGTCTCGTTCACTCAAAGCATTGATCTATCGAAACTGAGATTAGCAATCCAGGTTTATAGCGGCGAAGCCCCAAAAGGCATTGATGGAGAAATTCGCATAACTGCTCATGGCAAAACATATGCAAAAGCATACCACTTTGATGCCCTTGAAGGCCGACCTCTGGCTAATGCCGAGGTTCTTATAAATGGATTGGCTACAGGGGGAACCGCCGAGAAAACCCTACAGCTAATCTCCCCAAATTCGATCCTTTATCTAGGAGAGAATAAATGAATGCGCGTAGCAATAATCCATTCCCACATTTCCTAGCAGCGGTACTCTTAGGGGGGCTTGCCTGGCAAATATACCCTTGGTGCAGCGATGAGATGCTTTTCTTTCCTTGGCTCTTTGTCATTTTCTCGGGCTTATCCTTTCTGGTTAGTATAAAGCTGTTACTCCTCTTTGTTATTCCACAATTTTGGCGTTATTCGAGAATTAAACGTGTGAATAATAGGGTAGGAAGTGCTGGCTGGTCAGGGCCAAAGGAAATGCGTAAAGCTAGGTTTCACAAAAGGGAAGGCTATTTTTGTGGGACTTATAATAGAAGAGCTGTATTCGCTAGTGTCGAAACCAATCTATTGGTTTTAGGGCCAGCAGGCAGCGGTAAAAGCACCGTTTTTGTTATTCCGAACCTACTGCATAACCCCATGAGCATGATCGTGATTGATCTTAAAGCAACACTTGCCGCTGTTACTGCTAAAGCACGGGGCTCCTTTCTTAAAAATAAAATATTTTGTTTAGATCCGACAGGTAAAGTTGAAGCTATTTTAGGCCCGTCTGCACGCTATAACCTCTTACAAATTTTAATAGATGACTGGGATAATGTGCATCGTCATGCTTCCTTGATTTCAGATGCAAAGGCAATTGCACATCAATTAGTGCCTGAGCCATCGCAGCATTCTGAAAATAGGTATTTTCGCGAAGGAACGCGTAAATTCTTAATCTTTTCCTTTGTGTATCTTGTTACCCAAAAAGACAGCCCTACATTAACGGATGCTTTTGTGTTACTCAGCGATAAAGAAGAGCTAAGTGTTGCTCTATATGAAGCATGTAGCGTGAATATTCTCAACGGCGATCTCGCATTAAGGGCAAAGGATATCCTTATTAAGCTTGATGAGGGTGATACAAAGCAAATTGAAAGCTTTCGAGAAGGAGCCATGCAAGCCCTCGATGAGTTTTCGCCCAGTGGTAATTTGTCTGCTATTTCTGGGGTATCGGACTTCCGGTTTGCTGATCTAAAAGACCCTAACGCTGCAACAACGGTTTACATTATCGCAGATCCCACAGATCAGAAATCATATTCATCTTGGATGGGGTTGCTATCCTGGTGTGCATTTACCGAATTACTGCGTTCCAAGCAGAGAGCTCCGGTGTGTTTTATGGGCGATGAAATCACCAATTTTAAAGTAGATATACTCCCATCGCTGCTGACCACTGCTCGAGAATTTAAAATAATGCTTTGCTTGGTTGTTCAAGAGCTTGAAGAGTGGGTAAAAACATACGGGCGAGAGAGTTTGGAAACTTTAATTTCGCAAACCGAGGCTAAACTGATTCTAGGCGCGAGTAATCCTAAAACTTGTACTCTTATCTCTGAAATGTTGGGTGAGAAGCCACAAATGCATCTTAATCACAATCTCGGCCAAAGCTTCTTTTCACCTTTAACTCGGAGTTTGAGTGAAGGTGGGCGGAAACTTATGACACCAGATGAAGTTCGCCGTTGTGATAAAGCAATTTTTTTCTACCGTAAAATGAAACCTGTTCTGCTCGAACCGATGAGCTATCACAAAGTCAGTCCCTGGAAGCACCGCGCTGATATTAACCCTAAATTTGGCAAGAAATTTAGGGCCTGGACTCGTTTGCGAGTATAAATGGCAACCAAAATATAATTATTTGTGAAAATCAAAACTCTGGGAGATTTTCAAGGTTATCTTCTTCTTTTCCATTATCGACGGTTTTTAGATAACTAATCCCCTTTACTTTTATCACTATTACCTTTTGGCCTTTATTCCAATTGTTAGCACCATTTTCGATGATTGTGACAAACGTTGTCCCATTATTGATAGCATCAACAATTGTTTGACGGTCGTACACTTTAGCTGGTCCAACGCTCTCACCAGTATCTTCGTGAGCTCTAATTTGATTGATATGTGTATGTGTTAGATTGTATCTAACCGCGGAAATTAAATAGTCTGCCCATTTAGCCATCGAACACTTCCTCACCTTTTCTTGATATGATTTTCTGAATTTAATATCGGATTTTTTCTCAAAAACAATTATATTACGATTGTATCTCGCAATATCCACCATGCTTTTGCGCTAGTGATTTACAAGAGCTTTCAGCATAACCGCACCTACGCTCTCCATTAATAATATGGCAATAATTAATGCGGTTTGAATTTTGGCTAGGAGCTTTAGGCGTGTGACAATGATAATCGCCAGTTTTACTTTCAGTATGGCAGCCTTGTGCATTGGTACGACCACCATGTGAAAATACGGCAAAGCTAATAAAAGCTGAAACAATGGCTAATTGGACTGCAAACGTTTTACGTCGCATAGCAAATTCCTTTTGCATGAATAGATGTATGAAATTCATTCTAAGGGATGGGTCATGTAAAGATCAATAAATTACCCATCCCTTTTTAATTTGTATATATGAGAACTTATAGCAACCCATGCTGTGCAAAGGAGTATGTATCATCCCGTCCGACAATCACGTGGTCTAGGACTTTTACATCAATTAGTTCTAAAGCTTCTTGGATACGCTTAGTGATATATTTATCAGCTTGGCTTGGGCCACTGAATCCAGACGGATGATTATGGGTTAAAACAACCGCAGCGGCATTAAACTGCAGCGTTTCTTTCATGACTTCTCTTGGATAAACTGCCGCGCAGTCAATAGAACCTCGAAAGAGTTCTTTTAGAGTAATAACACTATGTTGAGTGTTTAAAAACATGATGCGGAAGGATTCATGTTCAAGTGCTCCAAGTTTTAATCTCAAATAATCACTGACGTCATCGGGCCGTCTGATCGCTCCTTCCGGTTGACTTAATCTACTTTCTAAGATCATCAGTGCTTGATTGATAATATCATCTTGCTCCATTCGTTTGTTCTTTCTCTGGTGTTACACATAAGAACTAGATATATAGGCTGACTGATGGAGTCTTGGGAAAAACGTTTCCGATGATTAAGCGAAGGCTATTGACATCTATGGTAAATCGCATAGGCTTAATCTGTAAGCGTTGATGGGGAATGCTGTTTAAACTAGTTTATTCGGACTATCCAGGATGTTGTTCTAAATATACTAGCCCCGAATTACAGCGCAATTCATTCGAAAAACAATGGATTGTTCCGCAGATGCGCATTTTTCTTTTAATCGTACTCATCGTTCTATCCTTGCCAAGCCTGGCAGACCTAGTGACACCTTCCGAACGAGTTCGCAGTTATGTCCGTGTAAGAGATGCTGACACTAATGGCAATGAAATTGGTCAGTTAAAGCCTGGGGAATACGCACAATTTCTCGGTGAAACGCGCTATTACTATCACGTTAAACTACAAAGCGGCGCGCAAGGGTACGTTTCTAAGAGCTGGACACTTCTCATTGAGGGAGTGAAGAAACCAACGGGGAACGATGGTTTACTAACGCTACACTTTATCGATGTTGGGCAGGGGGATTCCTCTCTTATTATCTGTCCTGACAACACATCCATTTTGATTGATGCTGGTTCTACAAGCGGCATCTCCAGTGAGCTCGTGCGGGACTATCTTGTTGAAGTGCTCGGAGATGGCGTAAAAAATATAGACACACTAATCATTACCCACGCCGACGCGGATCACTACAATCTCCTGCCTGAAGTAACGAGAGGCTTTCAAATCGGCCACATCTATCATGTTGGGTATCAAGATCATTACAAACCAGATTTTTGGCCGTGGCTTGATAGCTTTAGCAATGGTCGCTTAACAAGATTGAGCGAAACTGATTTTGATACTGCTGATCATGCAAATGTAGCATTAGATTGCGGTGATGCTGATGTTTTTATTTTGGCGGCGGATGTGCATGCGAACGCTTCTTGGAAAAATGCACGAAGCATCGTTGTGATGGTGCGTTTTGGTGACTTTGAGGCCATCCTCACTGGCGATGCTACAAAAGATACGGAAAACGTCATACTAAGCCGCTACAGCGCCGAATTCCTCGATGTTGATCTGCTTAAGATTGGTCATCACGGTAGCCTTACCACATCCACTTCTCAGGCTTGGGCAGATACACTCAAACCTAAAATAGCGGTTGTTAGCGCAGGTCAGGAGAGCCGTTATGGTCATCCAAGGCTCGAGGTTATTCAAAGATTAGAGAAGCACACGCTTAATACCGCTAAAGCACATTATCTTACTGCCGCTAAAAGAGAAGGGCGTGATTATAAATGGTTTGTTGAATCAGCTTACAAAGAACAGATTTATTCAACCGTTGACGAAGGGAATATAAAAATTTCTTCGAATGGTATTTCGCCATTTACGGTTGAGACATTGCGTCATGGAACATTTTAAATATAAAAAATTTGGTTCTTAGAACGTGATGTAATTAAGTGGGTTGACAGTGTTAATGAAAGTTTACATAGTGGTTTCTGGAACTTTGTAGTCTTTCAACTAGCCTAATAAGACGAGAGATATCAGGTCAGCCTAAGCACCTAAGTCACGGGATTGGAGTAATTTTAGTGTCGGCTGATAAGAAAAGGGAACATTCTAAAATACTGATGTGGCTTGGCATATTATATGCTGCTTTTTTCTTTGGATTCTTAATTTTGAAGGCTGGATGCATTGAAATTGAAAAAGTCACGAATATTTTTCAATGGATTGGTATCGCTACTGGTATTGAATGGCAACAAGATGTTCGAAATGATGCTGATAGTTTAGGCTTTGCCCTTACTGCATCATTCCGACTTTTACTGACGGTAGGTTCTGCACTCGGAGTGGTTTGGATTGCTGTTAATTTACTTAAGAAGAAAGGTATGCTCATGAATGTTGAAAATGTTGTACGTATTCGGGACGTTGAAGTGAAAGGTCGTTTGATAAAATCTTTAAACGATATTTTAGTTGGTTGTATAAATCTGAGTGATGATGATAGGAAATATATTCAGGAACAGTTTAAAGAAAAACTAGATCCTGTTTTTGATATTTCTGATAAGAGACTTAAAGGTAATCTTAGGGTCATTTTTAACGAAGATATTGCTGAAGATATATCTAATGCTATGTCTAATGAAATCAGTGTTGGATGATGTGGGTGTTTTAATTAATGGACTATTTAGATATATTGGATATGGCGACGTATATTTCTAGAAAATATAGAGAGGAAATTCCAAATATAAGTAAAGAGAGACTAAGGGAGTTAGTGAAAGAGTTTCTTCGATCAGTGTATCAAAATACACCCGAAATTGAGATTGATAGGATTATCTACGAGACTGAGTCTTTGTTTTTCTTAAGTTTAAAGAAATATTTTTAGTTAAATATAATGACTATGAAATATGATGGAGTAGAAAAAGGCTTAAATAACGAACTTGTCATATCTTACCTTAGCCATAGAAAAGCCATTGGTGCTCTTGGAATGGCATTACCCATCTTATTAATCGTTATTGATATTCTCTTTTTTTGTCAATCATCGATCCGTTCCTCCATTTCCGCATATTATTACTCTCATGTTACTAGTATATTCAGCGCAACGCTATGTTGTATAGCTCTGTTTTTATGGGCTTATAAGGGATATGACAAGAGAGATAACCTTCTGTGCAACATGGCAGGGGGAGGTGCGATAGGCCTAGCTCTTTTTCCTACGACATTGCCAGATAGTTTGCCCGAATCATTCGGGTTTCCAGAGAATCAATTCCTTCATCTTGTATTTGTTTCGACTTTTTTTGCTGCGTTAATTTTCCTCTCATACTTTCAGTTTACTCAATCAGAAAAGAGCGTGAACTTCCTTTATCTCGGTAATGTTAAAAGGAAATATATTCACAGAATTTGTGCTGTAATAATGCTTTTTTCTGGAATCACGTTGCTTATCGTAGAGATGAGCGGTGTCCTTCAGCAATATAGCCCTACATTCTGGGCGGAGGTTATTGCGATCGAAGCATTTGGCGTTTCCTGGTTTGTTAAGGGATTGACAGTAAAAGAAGCCGTGAGTGTTCCACCTTCACCTCCAAGTGAAGAAGCATCCGTAACCGAATAGCCAAAGATTTTGCTTGTTTAGTGGTGTGGCATCAGAACGTGAAGAACGTTCAATGATTTCAATTTGGAAGTTTTAGTTTTTTAACCAAACATATATGGATATAGCTATGACTGAGAGTATAGAGCTTAAATCTTTATTAGACACAGTTGATAAAGCATCAAATGAGCATCTTTCGGCGATATATAAAAATTTCATCAATGAAGTATTGCAGGCAAAAGAAGCTTCTGATGAGAATAAAAAAGCCGATGATAAGTTTAAAGAATCTGTCAGGTTTGCATTGGCGGTAAAAGCACGAGCAGTATCGCTTATAAAAGAAGTGCAAGGTTAGGTTATGTAATTTTAGGTTTTCATTCAACTCACACAAGGTGATATAAAATGAAAATACCGCTACTGTTATCGAACTTACTTTTTTTCTCTTGCTTGGCTATTGGGCAAGATGCAGCTGTATCAAAAGATATTCCAACCAATACGCAAGATCTTGTAAAGCCGCCAATGAAACCGTTGACGCTGGATCAGCAACTCGAGCTTTTGCAAGCTCAAGAGCATCAACTTATCCAAAGTCCAAACAAAATATTTATTCCATTTCTAGATAGTACGCAGCGTATGGATGTCCCTGGAATTCCGAGCGGAGATCTTGGCGGTGGAGAAAAGCTTCCTACTGAATTGCCAGAATTTGATAAAAATGAATTTTGTGAAAAGTACCAGGATGCTAGCTTTTGTAAGGACAAAAAGAAAGATGAAAATTAAGCTGATATTTAGTTTCTTAGTTACGCTGCTTTTGCTCTCCGTTCAACAATTGAATGCTCAAGAAGTGATGGTGTTAACTCCTGAAAAGGTTGCATTAGCAGACCTGCAGTACCGACACGATAAATATACGAATGGTTCAAAAACTTTAAATATACAAAGTGATTTTACCGCTTCGCGCGTTAAGCACCAGCAGGAGTTAATGCATATAGCCGAGCGAGCCTATGACACACAATATTGGATGACAATTGCCATATTTATCATTGTAGCGGTATTAGTTTTAGGTGGTTTTTACCTATCTTATTTACAATTCAAAGCAGATGCCGTGCGATCTAGTAACGAGCAAGGTTCGAATAAGGCAAGTTTCAAGATTGGTAAAGATGGAATCGAATTCAGTTCCTCTGTTATAGGTTTGGTTGTTTTGTTTATGTCATTCATGTTCTTCTATCTTTACGTGAAAGATGTCTATGCCATTAAGGTCAATACCGTCCAAAATGTTTCTTTCGAAGATAAATCTACTTAACGCTCAGGCATCGTTGTAATTCTAATCCCTCTGTTTGAATATCCCTGTTTTATCGTTTTGCCCCCAGGGAAGATCGTTCAGCACGACACGTTAAAATCTTTGTTAACGTTAGGCCCTTGGCGACATGACTGAAATCTACCCCTACCATTGAGTTGAATTACTGACACTTCTGAATGCATTAATATACGCGTGTATATTGATGCATACTGTATATTACTTGTGGGATATAAAATTCTATAAATAAAATAGTCTCTTAACCCATTGAAAAAGCTAATATTTTGACTTCATCAAAAAGAAAAGCTACAAACGATAGAAACGAAACACGATTAGAGTATTTGCTGAGAGTTACTGGGAGTTCTATCCTCGTAGTTACTGGTATATTTACTTTAATTACACCATTTATATATCTCTTAGGTTCTTACTATCGCTACGGATATCTCGATGTTTTCCATGTATCTCCTGAGTTATATCCAATTTCATTTCAAGACGTTTTAATGCAAGCTGCTCAGTGTGTGGTTATTGGGACCTCAGAGGCTTTTATTAAAGCATTCGAAAGATTTTTTGATATCCTCTTACTTACATTTATTGCCGCGATCTTTGTCGTTATTTCTGGATTTACTTTGTGCAAATTTACAAAGAAATCAGGTGATGTTGAAAAAATTAAAAAGAAAGATATTAGTGAGTGGAAAAGGTTGCTTCGCATAGCAGGATTAGCTGTACTTACATTTTCAGTAACTCCGCCGATTGTTATCACATTGGTTTTGTATTTTATTCTTTTTCTTCCTTTTACTGGTTACCTTTCTGGATCAGAGCATGGTCAAAAGGAGCGGGCGAGTTATGAGAGTTGCAATTATGAAGGCACTAGTAAAATAGCTTGTACCTATTTGTTGAATAGCGAAAATGAGATTATCGGAAAGGGGTTATTAGTTACGGCTTCGAGTAATAGTATAGCTCTATATGATAATGGGGCTGTGACCAGGTTTCCCATTGATGGGCGCGTGATAAAGACGGTAGGGCCAACAAATGTTGAAGAATAAGCTATCGCGCATAGATCGAATACTAACTGAGATATATACCATTAGCTTTTAATAGAACCATGTCTGATGAATTTGGCCTAAACGGAACATAGAACCAACTTTTCACTGAACGCAAGATGTGCGTTGTATTACAAAATTTTATTTCGCAATCCAACGCAAATCTTGGCAAGGGAGATTGCTGCCGCTCTCCCATTGCATCCCTCTTGGCTGTGGTGCAAAACTGGCATCGAGCCATAATGCACCAACAAACGAGTGGCCGTTTGATCTCCAGGTAAGGGAGCGTTCTTGCTCCCCTAACAACCCCATGACCAAGAGAGACTTCAGCTCTTCCCTTGGAACCCATCGACCAAAGGGCGTATTCCTGCCCTTTGGAAACCTGAACTAACAATCCGCTAATTGTATATGTATTTGAGCTGCTTGAATTTTTTATAATTTAAATCAAGGAGTGTTACATGAAAATAAATTATGAAGAATATGGTTAAAAAATTGATCTTTTTTTGCCCCGATATACTATTCTTAGTTTCAGACCTGTATACATAATGTAGCTTCAAATAAGGTATGAAGGGTAAGGTTCTGCTGTCTCTTGCGAATCTTGAAATCCTATTCTTGTTGTCTTTGTTTCACTCGTAAATCATATAGTGGTTAAATCTATTAATTCGTGGCTAGTTATTTAGTTTAGTCGCGGATTTTTCTTGCCAATTAAATGAGATTATAAAATGGATAAGAAGGTTATTCAAATACGTCTGACTGAATTAGAACTTCCCGTGCGAGGCCCTTCTGATGATGAGGAAGATATAAATCTTTTTCGTTTTATCTTAAGCTATCCGGCTGAAGGTATAACAAGTATAGAAACCGTTAAAACAGTCAGTGTGAAGAAGGATATTCCAACTAGTTGGAGTGACTTCGATAAGGCGATTGTTTTTAAAACTGAAATTCGTGGACAAGCCAAACTCTCTGTTGAGGCTGTTTCAGTTGATAAAAGTTCTAAGGCGGACGAATTTTTTAAAAGCTTCTTTAAAACTCTATTCGGAACTGTTTTAGGTATTTGGACCGGGGGATTCGGTAGTGCTTATGTTGGTGCAATAACAAAAACAGTTGGTACTTCTTTAGCAGATATGGTGGAAGATGAAGAGGATATTGATGTCCTCGGTAAAGCTTCGATTACGCTATCATCAGAAAATTTATTAGGTGAAATATCCTTGCCATTCAAAGTAGAAAAACCAGTCGTTAAAAAAGTTCGTCAAACGGCAGGGACGGTCGGTCCACGTTCAAGAAGACGGGTACGCGTTGAACAAGAGCCTTTGCTTGCCGCTGGTGATTCTAATGGAAAAGTTAAAATGATAATAGAAGTCCTCAATTAAGGAATAGCGATGAGTCAAGATAATACAGCTAGATTTCAGCTATCTAAGGGGATGCTGACCATAACAATAGTTGTTGTATCAATTGTTGGGATTGTAATAACAGCAGCTATTGCAATGATAATAGAACCTAAAGATACAATTAATATTTTCAATATTTTACTGCCCGTTTTTGCTTCTTGGGTTGGTACGATTCTTGCTTATTATTACGGCCGTGAGAACTTTGAGTCCGCAAGTCAAGAAATGCGTAAAATGGCTAATGATAGATTTCAATTTCCAGAAAAAATGCTTATAAGCACAGCTATGAGAAAAATGAGTGATATTGATCTTTACATTATAGAGAAAGGTAAGTCAGAGGCTGATGTTAAAATTAAAGATCTTAAAGATTTTGTTAGTCTTAAAGAAGCGTCACGGTTACCAATTTTAGATCTGAATAGTGCGCCTAAATATATGATTCATACATCAGTCCTGAATAGTGCTGATGGTCAAGGCGGTACTCTGACGCTTCAAGATTTTATTAAGGATAAGAAAGAGAGTGGTAAGATGCAATTTGATGTGGAACACGGTTTTGTCATTGTATCTGAAAACGAAAAATTAGGTGTCGCCAGAGATAAAATGATTAAAAGTAATTGCCAAGATATTTTTGTGACGAGAAATGGAGGGCGGGAAGAACCCCTAATTGGTTGGTTGTCGAATATTCGATTGGCTAAATTTTTGGAAGCATGAGTAACTAGGATTAAAGGTATAGTGGGATTGTATTTTTTGTCTAAATTTTTTACAGGACCCTTATCTTATCATTATGAAGATTACTTTTTTAACCTTATTTTAAAAGGTTAAATAATTGGCGTGATATATGCCTTTATCAACGCTTATTGTAAGGATACAGAATTTAAGGATGAATAATAATGTTGAAAAATATAAGGATCTATCTCTTACTTTTGTTTTCTGTTTTTCTGACCAATCGCGCATTTGCTACGCTCATCACCTTTGATGACCTTGATGCGAGTTGGGGAGATGTCAGCTTGGACGCCCTGAGCCCTTATGAGGGGTTCTCATGGGAAAACTTCTATACCTATACGAGCTTTCCTGGTTTTGATGGTTTCAACAACGGCATTGTTTCAGGAGTGAATGGTGCTTATAGCGGCGGTGAGACAATTGGAGCGGTTATTGATGCTGTCATTGGTTCGATAACATCAACTTCGTTGTTTAATTTAGAGAGCTTGTATCTTGGATCAGGCTATTACGATGACTTGCTGGTGACTATCCAAGGATGGCGAGATGGTGTGCTCGTTGCGTCGCAAACATTCCTCGTGGATACGGGGGGAGCCATATTTACAGCACTTGATTTTTTGAGCATTGATACAATCACTTTTTTCAGTACAGCCGATCAATCTACTACCGATCCTTATTCATGCGGCATGTTCAATTGTACGCAATTTACAATCGATAATCTTCTAGTGTCAGAAGCTAGTGCTGCTCCTGAAATGCCCGTTAACGCCCCGAGTGCACTTTTCATTCTGGCAATGTCTGTCCTGTGGATGATGTACCGAAAACGAAGCTCTTAAATCCCACATTAGTTTTAATTTCTTAGCAGTCCCGTTCTGAAGTTTAGGACCAACGTCATGACGTTTATTTTGCTGGCGTACCAGCATCCTGAAATAAGTAAGGAAACTCGCTATGTCTTATATGCAGTCACGCGCCAAATGGTTTGGCTTTAGTGCAATTCTATTTTTCTTAGTATCGTGTGCTCAACTTAATCCGCCTTTAACTCAATCACCACAACTTAATCATTCGATAAAAAAGAGCCAGTTACGCTTTGTCGTTGGTTTGGAGGAGCCATTAGTTGCGACGAAAGAGACTTTAACCGAAGAGAATAGGGCTATTGGGCAGGCTATTGCTAACTTCAGAGAAAATGGAACAGCAGAGCCTTTTGAAGACTATATACGACAGTTTCCTGATTCTGGATGGAATATGTCGATTCAGACTAATTTAGGGCTTATTTATTATCGAGAAGGCTATTTTTCAAAAGCATTAAAGGCTTGGCATGACGCTTGGGAAAATGGGCGCTATGCAACCGAGCGCAGAGCAAGAGCTTTAACAGATCGCGCAGTTGGTGAGTATGCACGCATGCATGCTCGTCTGGGCCATAAAGAGGAGCTCGAAACGCTTTTTGTTGATTTGGGTGAGAGAGCTGTAAGCGGTCCTGCGACAGAGCTTATTACAGGCGCGCGCGAAGCATTGTGGATGTTTGAGAATGATCCTGGTATCTCATTTCTTTGTGGTCCCAAGGCCCTTAAAAATTTACTTATTTCACTTAATCAATCACCCGATGCAATTGCCTATATCGATGAACAGCGCTCTGAACCTGGTGGGTATTCATTTAGTGAGGTTTCCGCTCTGGCTGATAAGGTGTCGTTTAAGCATCGGCTTGTGTATCGCTCTACGGAGGAACCCATTCCGGTTCCTTCAGTCGTTAATTGGAAGCTCAGTCATTATGCCGTCATTTTAGAGCAGCAAGGAGACAGATATAGGGTTAAAGACCCTACTTTTGCCAGCGGTGACACATGGGTTAGTCGCGATGCAATTGATGAAGAAAGTAGCGGCTATTTCCTTATTCCTGATGATTTGGCAAAGGATCATGATTGGCAAATTGCCTCTTTGAAAGATGCTCAGGAAATCTATGGGATGGGGCAGACAACTTCCAATGAAGCTGGTGCAAATACTCCATCTGATTGCAATGTTGGTATGTGTGCTTCTAATGCAAAGGCAATGCTTGTTAGCCTTTCTTTGAGTGATACTCCACTTGTTTATGCGCCTCCAATTGGCCCATCACCACAGATAACACTTTCGTATCATCAACGGGAATCTACTCAGCCTTCAAACTTTTCTTTTTTTAATGTAAGTCCGAAGTGGACTATTAACATGCTAAGTTGGATACAGGACTATCCGAACAGCGGTTATGAAGGGCGGTCAGTTCTACGCTACGTTGCAGGAGGAGGCGCTGTTAACTATGCAATTAGCGCAGCCTATAACAGTACAACGGGCAAATTTACTCCAGAGCGTCAAGACCAAGCGGTTTTGGTACGTATTCCTGCAGCAGGGACTCTTGAGGCTTATGAGCTTCATAATCCGGACGGCAGTAAACAAATTTTTTCTCTACAAGATGGCTCAACCACCTACCCACGCCGTGTATTTTTAACGCAGATCATTGATGCAGCAGGAAACGCGCTTTCACTGGAATATGACGACGACCTTCGTTTATCAAAGCTCTTGGATGCAACAGGGCGTGAGACTGTATTTGACTACGAAAATACTTATGATCCACTCCTTATTACCAAAATTACCGACCCTTTTGGACGTTCTGCAGTTCTTAAATACAACGACAATGGTCAGCTAGAATCTATTACTGACATTATCGGCATTACGTCATCCTTTACCTATGACTCATCTGGTCTAGTGAATTCGATGAGTACGCCATACGGAACTGAAAATTATGCTTATGGCAGCGGCTCTAGCAATTATCGTTATCTAGAGCGCACAGACGCTATGGGATTTAGCGATAGACTGGAATTTAAGCACCGAGCTTCAGGGATGGCCTATAGTGAAAACCCAATCCCAGAGACGAGTGTAGACAATCGCTATCTCTATTACCGCAATACATTTTACTGGGATAAAAATATTTATCCTACGACACACACTGATTATACAAAAGCCTGGTTAACGCACTGGCTGCATAATTCTGCTGGGCAAACTTCATCGATTATTGAAAGTACAAAAGCACCATTAGAAAGACGAGTCTGGCGTCAATATGCAAATCAACCGGTTGGTTATTATGAAGGCCCCCTTGGTAAACCAAATATTATCTCTCGAGTGCTTGATGATGGAGAAACTCAAGCGTTTGGTTATCTTTATAATGATATTGGCAAGCCAACACTGACTGCAGATCCACTTGGTAGATTTACTCGCATTACATATGCTGAAAATAAAATTGATCCATTAACGATAGAGTTACAGACCAGTAGTAATGTTTATGAAGTTGTTGCGAGCTTTACCTACAATGAACAGCATCTTCCTTTAACCTACACCGATGCAGCTGGTCAAACTTGGGCCTTTACCTATAACGATGCAGGCCAAATTACCACGCAAACCAATCCGCTAGGGCAAGTAACCACTTATGCCTACGATTCTTTGGGTTATCTTCAAAGTGTAACTAACGCAAACGGAGCTGTTAGCGCGTCATATAGCTATGACAATTATGGCCGTGTTGAAACGGTGGCCGATTCAGAAGGTTATGTTACCGGCTATGAATATGATGATTTTGATCGTGTCACTAAAATCACCTATCCAGACGAGACGACTAGGCTCTACACATATGACCGCCTGGACTTAGCGACATACACCGACCGCTTGGGGAGGACGACCAACTACATATATGATGCAAATCGTCGCCTGGTATCCGTAACTGACCCTCAGGGGCTGCTTACTTCTTACGGGTATTATCCAGGAGGTCAGCTCAAAACATTGACTGATCCTGAGGGGAATGTCACAACTTGGGTTCGGGATCTTCAAAGCCGTGTCACGCAAAAGGTTTATGCGAATGGTGACACCACAACCTACGCCTATGAAGATACAACTAGTCGCCTGAAATCAATTACGGATGCTTTAGGACAGGTAAAAACCTTCACCTATAACGTTGATAACAACGTTGCTGCAATCAACTATACCAATACACAAAACGATACGCCTTCGGTCAGCTATGAGTGGGATCCTTATGTAGCACGCATTACTTCAATGAGTGATGGGAATGGCACTACTAGTTATACCTATTACCCAGTTGGAGAAAATGGCGCTTTATCACTTTCCGGTGAAGATGGACCATATGAAAACGATAATCTTGCCTATGAATATGATGTTTTAGGGCGCATTGTCGGACAAAGTATTGGCGCGCAGTCAGAAAACTTTGTTTACGATTTGCTCGGAAGATTAACCGGAACAACAAATGCCCTTGGTAGTTTTACCTATGATTATTTGGGCGAGACTGCTCAGATGTCTGGGCAAACACTTTCTGGAAGTCCGGTTTCAAGTCAATTTGACTATGAAGAAAATATTGGAGACCGCCGCCTTAAGGGCATTACTAATTATGGTTTAGCAAGAAGCTTTGAATTTTCAACTCGTCCAGAAAACTTGATTGATCAAATTATTGAAACGACTGGTTCAAGTGAAAAAAGTTGGGATTACGGCTACGACGCTATCAATCGGCTAACAAGTGCAAGCTCCTCTTTAAATCAAGAATTTGCTTACGATTATGATGGTGCCGATAACATCACTGACTTTACCAATTCTGGGCAGACAACGACCTATTCATACAACAATGCCAACCAAATAGACGAAAGTGATTTTATCTATGATGCTAACGGTAATTTGTTGGAAGATACTGAGCGTACATATCTTTGGGACGCTGAAAATAGGCTAATTAATATTGCTTATAAAGCAACTGAAGGACGTTCAACGCAGTTTCGTTATGATGGCAATGGAATGCGCATTGCTATTATTGAGACGACAGGTGATACCAGTACGGAAACCCGACTAGGTTGGTGTGGTTCATCACTTTGTCAGGCTAGGGACAGTGATGATACGGTAACCCGTCTTTATTATCCTGAAGGAGAAGTTTGGGCGCAAAATGGTGTGAAGCTTCTTTATGCCACAGATCAAATTGGCTCGGTTCGTGATGTGCTTTTATCCACCAATGGCGCTCGCCTTGCAGCTTCTGACTATGATCCATATGGAAATACATTATCAAGTACAGGGCGCTTTTCGGTTGACTTCGGTTATGCTGGCATGTACTACCATAAGGGTAGTGGTTTATATCTGACGCAATACCGAATTTATGATCCTAACACGGCGCGCTGGCTAACCCGCGACCCGATTGAAGAAGACGGAGGGCTTAATCTTTATGGGTATGTGAACGGGCGTCCAATTGTTAGTTATGATCGCAATGGCGAATATGCTCAATTGGCGTTAGGATTTGGTATTCGATTTTTAGGAGGACGAGCGTTAAATGCTGCATTTGCAAGTTCTTTAGAGCATGCTTTAGGTGCAACTGCAGGAGGTATTGTTCTTTGTGTTTTATCTGGACAATGTTCTCTTTCAAATTCAAATGATGGTGATAAGGAGAGCCCTCAGTGTCCAATTCCAGACGCCAGCCCGGGTCCTAAAACTAAAGGAAAATCTGAAATTTTTGATAAGCCGGGAGGACTTGATCAAGCAAATGAAGATTTTGATAGTTTGGGACCTACAGATGTTGAGGATTTTACAACCAGTACAGGGGAACAAGGACGAAAAGGTAATTTATCTAATGGAGATAAAATAGTTGTTAGGCCAAATAGTTCCGATGGAAGGCCTACTGTTGAAATTCAGAGTGGAAAGAAAAAAATTAAAGTCAGATATTACTAATTGAGAGCGATATGGTTGAAAGAGTGCAGAATTGGATTGAGCATGGGAAAATTACAGTGCCGTTAATATGCCATAGTCTTACGGATAAAGATGAAGGGATAGAAATAGTCTTATATCCTAATTTAGGTTCCTTTAATGATGTAGAAGAAGTTCTTTTTAAAAAGATAGTGGTTTTTTTTGATTCCGTTATCGCATATAGAAACATTAGTGAAAGTTTCTACTTGAAGGCTTTTGATAAGTATTGTTGTAGGAAAAGTCCATTGTTCATAGTCAAAAACTCTGAGTGGATTAAATGGCTTGTTGAAGAGTCCTATGGAGTTTTGGAATCAGGAAAAATAGTTCATTATTCTATCTATTCTGAAAATGATTGTATCGAGCTTTTATCAGAAACCACGCCATTAGTTAGTTTTTTTAGTGATTTTTAGCTTTGTTTTATATAGGAAATATTGAGTAGTTATTTGAATTTACTAGATATTGAAATCGCCAGGTTTATGCAGAATGTTAAACTAGCGGTACATTTTTCTGAACGTAGTGATGCAAGCGCATTTGTATTTGATTTTTTTAAAAATAATGCCCGAGAGCAGCTATCACCAAAGGCCTATGGCCGCTTGCTTCAGGACCTGAACACTAAAAATCTTAAAGCATTTACCAAATCATATAATGCGGCTGAAAAGGTTATAAAGTCTGCATTGATGATGCGTTATCTCGTCACGACCTTATCCGAAGAAGAGCGTTTAAATTCACTTGTAAGTAAGCTTCGGTTGAGTCATATACAGGTTAATATTGATATCGTTGAACCTGCGGATATAGCAGGTAAATTAACTAAATATCGATTGGGTGTGGTGTATTTTTATAAAATGTCCAATGGTACTCTGCAAATGGAATATTCCTTACCAGCACCTGCGCTCTTTCATATCGTCTATGACACAGTATCTGCTTGGGGTTACACAGGGAATTATGAGCCGTTTGAGAGAGGTAAGTTGAGTCATGTCAATTTGTCGATCTCAGATAGCCTTTCTGAGCACAAGGAAATGATTGCGCTTGGTAAAGTGGAAACGAATAGATCTCATCCATCACTGATCGCTTGTAGTTAGCCCTCCTTTTAGGCGATTTATTTCATCGTGCTGAAGCTTTGTGTTGATTTCCTGTTGCACATTTTCAATGGAGGCCAATGTTTGATTGGATTCATGGCTGCAAGGTTTGCATTGTGATAGCTGGTTGAACAATGCGCGGTGCAGTGCCCAAAGTTCTGAACGCGGTTTGTTTGTAATCTGATTACGGATGATGCATAACATGGCAGGCTCCTTTGCGACTTGCGGATCAACGTCTTTTCTCACCTCGTTGACGGAAAAGACGCTTGAGCAGAAAGACTGCGCAAAAGCGGCGTGTCAGCGCATTATCAGGGGCAGGCCCAAATCATTAGGCGTGCTTTGATATGGCCAGCGCGGTGACGGTTTCTCAAATTTCCCATCAAAACATTTCCCTTCTTCAAGAATTGTGCGGCGTTTATGCAAGCCTTACTTTCAAGCTAAGTCCACCCTGATATCCCATGTAAAATTGATGATTACCGATTGGTCATATCTCGCCTGTTGCGGGTGATGTCATAAAGCGTAAGAGTCTTGCCCAGTTCGCCTCAAATACAAGCCTTCCCGCTGGCGATGCGGGTCAACCGAGTTCTCATTCTTGCGAGCCGCACCATTGACCTGCCTCGGGCTTGCATTCCCGCCTATTGAACTGGGCGCACCGTCTCTCCCGCGACATCCGCACAACAACAGGAGAGAAAACAATGACTATCTTATTTGTACAATCTTACCTTTATCGAGATACAGGATTTTACTTTGAAAGCTTGAAAGAATTTGATAGTGGTATGAAACGCCTGCATGCCAAAGGCATTGAAGAAGTGGAAATCCAATTCATTGATGGGGAGGGCTACGAAGCGAAACTCTTTGACGCCGCCCATATTCATCAAGGCAGCGTGCATGAGTGGTTTGAACATCTCAATGATTTAAGCGAATACACCGCCACGCAGATTTGGTATCTGCTCGATCTTGGCTATTCCCTGCAAGAGGCGCAGGATAAACACGAAGACGTGCTGCTCTACTTTGGCAGCGTCCGTGATTATGCGCAGGAACTTATCGAGGATACCACGCCAAACATTCCTGAATTTCTGGCAAATTACATCGACTATTACGCCATCGCGCGCGATATGCAACTCGGTGGCGAAATCACTGAAATCGGTCACGACATCTACGTCACTAACGCCCTTGAGTTTTAAATAGGTGATCTAAAAGGCTAGTTGCTCTGATATTTTTCCGTTATCGTCGAAGTTCCTAAGTTTAAAGGGAGCTTGAATTGAACAAACTAATCATTGTTGGTAACGGATTTGATTTACATCACGGTTTGCCAACGACCTATAAAGGTTTTGGCGAATATCTTCGAGAGCATGATTTATCCTTATTGGATGATATTGATAGTCTAATTTCATTTCCTCAGGAGGACGATGATATCTGGTCAAGGTTTGAAGATAATCTTGCGCACATCGATATGGATTATTTAGATGAAAGGATTATTGAATACGTTCCATCGCCTTCAAGCGACGAATATAATACTGATATAGGCGCTTGTATTGTTGAAGCAGAGCGATTGGTCAGAGGGTTGACGACAGACTTGCGTTATCAATTTGCAAACTACATATCAAAAGCAAATGCTAAAGATGTTCAGACCAGTAAATTGCTTAATATTGATTCTGACTCGTTATTTATTAGTTTTAATTACACCACCACATTAGAGCGTTTTTACAATATTGATAAAAATAGAGTGCTCTATATTCACGGGACTTGTGACTGTGAAGGCTCTATCATACTTGGTCATGCAACGGACCCAGAGACGTTTGCTCAAGATATAAGTAATGACATTATGCCATCTGACGTTTCTGAAGAAGAGCAACAGATGTGGGAAGAGGAAATGTCAAACCAATATGTTCCATTTCTGGATGAAGCGCGAGAAAATTTAGCATCATATTATTCGAAGTCATATAAAGACTCTGACCAAATAATTGAAAAAAACAAAGTATTCTTCGAGCAATTGCTTATGGTGAATTCAATACACATACTCGGACATTCAATGTCGGAGGTTGATTTTCTTTATTTCGAAATACTTAAAAGATACGTACAAATAGATTGCTTTTGGTATGTTTCCTATTATTCGGAAGAGGATAGAGAAAACATTATTTCAGTGTTAGAGAGTTTAGGAATAGCTGAAGATAAGTGCGCGCTATTTAGGCTTGATAATATTTTAGCCAGCGCTTCCAGCTTTTGACGGGATAGGTTGGTTTAGTTCCGTCTACTGAGTTAACTCTTCCAGTAAACTCTTTAGCTTTGTCTCAACAGTCTTAATGGTTTGTCGGAGCTGTCTAATTTCTTCCTCTGCAAGCTCAGGTGATATGTCATCTGTCTCTTTGATGCTGCCATCTTTGATGTGATTTTTTAAATGCTCAATACGAGAGCCTGCAAATATTCTTGCCGAATTTAAAGCTTGAACAGTAGCAGCTTGCCTGTGAATGTTCAGTGCTTCATTGGTTGTGCGTTCATTGTCACGCATTGCACCTAGTTGAATAGCGACGGTTATAATTAATCCGACGAAAGCTAAGCCACTAATAAGGACTCCAAGTGCGTCAAATCCCTGCCAGTTTTCAGTGGGGGGTTGATCGAATTTTGCCCAAAATAGCCATGTTGAAATGACTAAACCCGTACTTAGGAAGCCTAGAATACAAGTTGTTTGAAATCTGTTCATGCCAGTATCTCTGTCTCAAATTGAAAGGCGAAAGGCCTACTAAGATGTCTCAATAGATAGGCCTACCAGAATCATGGTTTACCTGAACTAAGCAACCGCCGGTGTCAGCCTGATGGCAATGCAACTTTTTCCATCATATTGATGGAAATGTGCGGCCATTGAATAAGGCCGGGCCTGCCATCTCGGCGCGGAAAGAAATCTAGAGAGATAAATTGAGAATACGCCATAATTAGCCTGGGATTGCCTAGTGGTCCTTCTTCATCAAGCTCCATAATCCAAAAGGTTGAGCGCATAAAGGCCGCATCGGCTTGACGCTCAATGAAGGGAATATTGACAATTCCTGCTTCCATTAAATCCGTATCTAACACCAGTTCAGTGGTTTTTATCACTTTGTCCTTAAATCCATTCAAACCTAGGTTTAATAAGGCGTTCGCGTCAATTGGACTGAAGCCTGGAAAACCACTCCCTGCAAGTCGCCCCTGAAAGGGCACATCCGCATAATGTTTATAGGGCGTAAGATAAGAGCCTGCTCTTGCTTGGGATACTTCATCCTTGATGTCAAAGGTTGTCGCGCCCACAGGCAAAGCACTCAATGGAGGAATGCTGGGAGGTCCGATAATTTCCTTAGCTTTACCAATAGCGTTAACAGCATTGCCGTGAGGGATGGTTGCGAGCCTTGCGATATTAAAACCTTGTATGGTTTGCTCCTTCATGTGCAAGAAAAAACCTGGCTCATGATGAATATCATCTCCCGCATTACCAGCTAACTCAGTACCTGCGTCATCTTCGGCACTGATTTGGTGTATATGCTGCGTGTAATCTAGGGCGGCGACCTTTTGGTCTGTGTTGGCTGGGATGCTTAAATCAATCCCACGATTGGGAACATCATCGTCGATAAAATCGAATTTCAGAGTCTCGTTATACTGGTTCATCAATAGTCGGTATGGTGGTCCACCTGCGCTGCGATGAAAGGGCAGGGCGATAATGTTCCATCCACGCCCAGTTAGCGGATTGACGCTTGGATTGTGTTCATCAGAGGCATCGCGCAGATTACTCCAAGTGCCAGGTAATAATGCCAGTGGCCCTAAAGCAGGATCGCCTTCAATGGATGTTTTAATAACACGGGTTTCATTAGCTGAATTGGCTGTGAAACTATCGGGGGCAACTTCATTGTCTTTAATTGTCATTTTATGGTCCTTGAAATATTCTCATTCAATAACTCCCTTCGCCTTCTTATGGCGCTCCAGGGATTTTTTTTATTGCATACAGATAGATTGCGGTTTTTGATTTTGGGCAGGAAAGCAGGCCAAGAGCGGATATGGCCTCCTAGATATTTCAACCGCTCTGGTTGAGCAAGAATTGAAATATTTAATAAATATAGTTTTCATTGCTAAGTATTGTGCAAATTATTACCAATTATTTACATTTAATATGTGAGGTGGAGGGGGGGCATATTTTTCCAAATTGCTGACAGCGATACGCGCCCATAGGTCTAGCTACTATGTCACGCGTAAAACTTGTGCGCCTAAAGCTCTTGAGCCGCAAATTTTGTTTCTAGATAGGCCTGAAGAGCGAGCGCAAGAAACGCAACACCTATTTGCAGATAAGCATAGAAAAACGTTCAGCATTCCTGAGGCTCATGGCTTCTTTTTTAAATGGTGTGAGTTTGACTACAATTCCGACCCAGATAAACATATTGAACATTACGTTTTCATCGAGCGGGATGCACAAGGGCAGTTTATTGCAAAATATACGCTGCTTGATGCTGATCAATATGAGCGCCCTTCACAAAGCTACCGACTTTATTGAAAATTTGATGGTAACGATAAGGCGTTATATCGAGGTGAGTTGCCCTATCCAAAAAAATGATTTTAAAAGTAAGGACTTAACGATGGTTGAGCTCATCTTGCAGCTTGTCAATTGCCGCCTCAAGCAGGCTTTTTAGCGTTTTGTACGTTTCTTCATGGTCACTTGACCTAGGGTTTCGCAGCCAATTTTGATAGCTTTGTTCGACTTGGCGGGCTAAGGCTTTTAAGTCTTCGGAATGACTTGCCATAAAACCATCCTTGTTTTGAATGAAAGTAAAAACTGTTAAAGCACTTATCTTTACATCCTTGATGCGCTTATCTTTTATGCAGCTCTATATCATCTTAAAGTCACGTGATTCAATGCGCTATCATTTTTTACCCACTAATGCAGGTGCTTTGCTAATGCACGCTGTAGGGTTTTTTCGTGAACGCTGAAATGCTCTGCGACTTCAATCAAAGAGCTATAGGTCTCGTCCTTCAGTAGTCGCCGCGCTTCACGGATTTGTTTGGCTGACAGCTTTTTAGGCCTACCAAGGGTCTTGCCTCGTAACTTTGCCGCCTGCATACCTTCTTTTGTGCGCCGGATGAGAATATCGCGCTCCCATTCGGCAACAGCTGCTGTGAGAATGTAGAGCAACTTTCCATCTGGCGTACTGGTATCAAAATTCTGGGTCAAAGACTGAAAGTGAATACCACGCTGACGCATGGCTTCAAGCTCGCTCACTGCATCAATCACTGAGCGAAAGGCTCTATCTAATGACAGCACCACAAAGACATCACCTGGCTCTAATCGGCGCATGACTCGCTGGTAAACGGGGCGCTTTTTTTGCACCGCAGAGACGCCATCTTCGATGTAATATTCGTCGCAGGCTTCTCTAATTTGTATGACCTGACGGTCAGTAATTTGTTTCATCGTTGATGTGCGTATATAACCAATTTTGCGCATCATCCAATCCTTTCGTTTAAAAAGATTTCCTTCTCATGTTAGACAAAAAGGAACCTTTTTGTCTGAGCCTGAATTACTGCCTCAAGCAGACTAGCCAACGCCACGAAAGCCCTGTATCGCAAGCCGTACAACTCAATCAGCACATCAGGAATTTAATCCTTACCCGAATCTACCAAAAAGGTTCCTTTTTGTCTTAAACCACCCTTCGTCTTTAAGCCCGTATTTTCGGTGTTCACCAGCCACTTATGTGTGGATGGCGTCTTTTCAATGGAATAAGGGAACGATATGAAAACAAAATGGGTTAATGGAGCGTTTAAAGCTCTGATAGCAGCAACATTACTTATGGCTGGCACGGCTCAAGCCACACTCATCTCGACTGGCTCGGGGAGTACTTTGCTTGATATCAGTGATGACGGTCAGCTCTTAGGGGCATTGAATGTCGAGGTGGATGGCATTCTCTATGATGTGTCATTCGTCGATGAAGCGCTATTAGGCTTGTATTCATCGGCTGATGATTTTATCACAACAACATTGGTACAAGCCCAGGCTTTTGCCTATGCGTTGCTGGATTATGTATTTGTTGATGTGGCGGAAGGCCTTTTTGACAGTGATCCAACGCTGACTTATGGCTGCGAGGATGCTGCGCGCTGTGTATTTTTGACAGCATGGTCATTTACTAGCACAGATGCAATCAATGCCGCAGTGGCTCAAAACGCTGCAGGCTCGGGCGGGTATACGGATTATATCTATAACGGATGGTCTTTGACGGGCAGTTCAGGAAATGCCGCTGATGGGGAAAATTCTATTTCTGCTATTTGGTCACTCTCTTCTGAGCGCAGTGAAATAACGAATGATGTACCAGCGCCTTCGTCAGCCGCACTGTTTGCATGTGCATTACTGATGATGCTTTGGCGTAAGCGCAATTCGTCGGTCAATGGGCACCAAGTTACTTTGTAACTTGGTATGCCCTTTATGGGTGAGATGAGCCTTTAAGGAGCGTGTGATGGCGGGGAATAATACAGATCCTACCAAAGGGCCACTTGGCGGGGTATTTGCCTTTGTTGGTGGTGCGGTTGGGGCATTTTATGGCATGGCGATAGGCGATTTTATTGGCGGAATGATAGGGGGCGTCATTGGGTTATGGACAGGCTATGTGATTGAGCATGTAGTGTATCGTCTAATCCTGGTGGCCTTAGTGATAGTTGTCATTATTGCGAGGCAAGCCTTTTTTCACGCGATATTTGAGCAGGTGATAATCATGCCGCCAGTAAAAGAGAGCATGGCTTACGTGTATATCGTGCCAGAAGGAGGGCTTGGTGATGTTTAAGGCGATAGTGTGTTTCGTTGCGATGGCATCTCTTCCCGTAATTTCTGAGCCATTGAAAAATAGCGAATTTATAAAATACTCTGATGCTGAGAAATCATGGTGGTACGCTGGCTCTTATACATCTTTGGCCCATCTAGCCTCAACCCAATATGGGCAAGAGCAGTCAGATTGTGTTTGGAGGTGGTATTTTGATCATCGAGAGCAGAGGCAGGCCCAGCTTTTAGAAAGCTTTAAGAACTATCCTGACTACTCTCCGACAACAGTTGTAATCGCATTATTAAGGCGAGATTGTCATGTATTTACTAAAGAGTGAGGGGGGAGAAATTTGGTTTTGTGCTGTTTATGTCTGAATTTTGTTCTGGTGTGATGTCGTTAAACACGCCGTTACTTATTTCATTGCTAAAACCATGTTCAACTAAACCTGTCTCCATTTTTAATTTTACAGATGGTGGCATTTTATCTTGAAGCGCTTGTTGTAAATCTTTCAATTCATCCATCAGCGGTGGATTTTCATCATCATTTAATCGGGCGCGAACAACATTAAGGGTATCGCGTTGATAGACATCTAATTCGACAAGTTGTTGGGAGCAAAGTGCTGCTTTTTCACGCTCAGCTGTGTAGGCTTCCCAGCTCGGTGCATCGTGATCAATCTCAATGCCCTGCATATGTTCAGGGGCGAGCCTTTGGCCTGACTGCGTGTAAATTTGCGCATTTTTATCAAGAAATACGCGCGTGCCATCGTTCAGGCGTGTAGCATTTTCTTCCATATCTTGAATATGGGCATTTGATAGAGCGAGCTGTGATGTTATCTCCGCGCGCGCAGCATCAACAGCATCCTGTGCCTGATTAAGGTTATCTTCTACTTCAAAATAAAGCTTTGCGTAAAGTGGATCATTGGCAAGCAAATAAGCAAGCATGTCGGTATATTCTTGTTTGCGGCGCTGCTTTTCTTGGCCTGAAGGCGAATTAGGATTATCGCTGGAGATAAAGCGGTGTATGCGGCCAACTTCTCGACCCGCTAGTTCATTGCCGTAATCAATACGATCTTGTTCTAACTGTTTTTCAATATCACTGCCCATCAACCCACCATCCATGGTTATAGTTGTATATTTATCCACCTATTCAACATACAGTAAAAAGGTTAACAGAGTCAAAATGTGATTGGTGTGGTAAATATTTTAATCATGGGTAATATCACTAAATCTTTGTGGACAGCTACTTTCGTGGAACTATGACCAAATTCAGGACAAAGTTAGAGCAGAAAGCGCATGAACATCCTTCAGATATGTACTATCGGACCAGACGGTGGTTTATGTTGCTTGCGGCAGTATTATCAATATGGGAAATCTTAGGGATTTCTGTAGGAAAAACGGATAAATGCGAGCCTGTAGCAAAGTCCTTCTCAAATCTTTGCATATCGGTAAATTCTCCGGATGCCATTCCAATTATTTTGGTCGCACTTTTATTGTACTTCGGAATGCGTTTCTATTTAGTATGGGAACAACAATCTGAAACAGTTAAGAAAACACATGCCCATCGAAAGGATTATTTATTATCTCTAACGTTAGGTGCTATCGGGTTAGGTATTTGGTCAATCCAAGCATTGAATCCTGAAATTAAAGTGGGTGACTACCTCATTGGAGACGATGAAAGTCATAAATTAAAATTAGTTTTTCTATTGTTACTGTTAGCGGTTTGTATATTTAATTACGCAATTCCTTTATTTACCCTTCTTGTTGAGTGCTTATTTAGTCCTGATAGGAAAGTGAAAGTGGCAAAATGGGCCAAGGGCAGAATAGAGGAGCGAAATCGACGATTTCTGTTTATTCAGATAACTTCAACTCATTTCCCACTGACGAATTACGTGCTTGGCTGTATTAGGTTACCTGTTACTACAATAATAAAAATGGTAGTTGTGGTGTTTTGTATTTATCTTTTATCTCAATTAGGATCTTTTCCGTATCAAACTATTCGTATATGAAACTTAAAGTGATAACGAAATGTATTCTGGTTTAGGATTTTCATTTTTCATTTGAGATAGCTCTAAAATTTGTAACTGGTGATCAGGTAGCTTTGAGAACACGGCGTGGCGTATTTTCGCCAGATCTTGTTGTTCCGAAAAATGAAGCGAGTTTAGTTTATTTTGAATAACTTGACGTTCTTGTAACTGCCTGAAGATCAGTTTGTCGCGTTCTTTCTGATCTCGTTGATAGGATTGATATGATTCGAGAGCATTGTGTTCCTGAATTTTTTTATAGCGTCCGGTCATGCGTTCCCATAGGCCCTTGATGCCTTGTGAAAAGCGCTGTAAACGTAAATTCCTTTCTGCATCTTGGCGTTCACATTGGGCCGCTTTCATTTTGTCCATATCAATTCTATGGCGCTCCAGAAGGTTGTCTTTAGCCCTTTGTATAGGCAAAACTCTCATACGATATTTATCTTCAACCTCCGTTCTAAAGGATTGATAACGTTTAATGAGTCTTTGGTCTAACAACGACTTACATTGTTCAATATCGGGAAGTAAACTCGGATCACCTAAGCGTTGTGAAAGCTCTTTTGCTTTAACCCCGGTCGCTCTTGATAGTGAATATATCTCTCCACGCCAATCAACCGCTACAAAAGCGCGTCTGTTTCCTTTTGCGAGGTAAAATCCGTGTTGCTGTATTGCGTTTTCAAAGGCATCTCGGTTTCCAGAAGCATTCCAGCATTCTTGCAGGCACTGTTTAATGATCTTTGGATCATCTCCGAGGCGTTTGGCTTGTTGCCATTCTTTGAGTGAAAAATTCAACGGATTGCTGAGAGCTCTATCAATATGTCCTTTTGGTAAGTTCCAGTTATGCTCAAGGTATAAGTTCTTAGACAGCTCAGCCATCTTGTTTTTGTAATAGGGCAGAGGGATTGCTTTAATGTCATGCGTATCAATTCTGCACCATACGCAATGCGCGTGCCGTCTGCCGTTTTTCTCGTGAAATACGATGGCATGAGGCTGGTTATTAAGCCCCATTATTTGCCCAGCTTTTGTAATAGCCTTTTCAAATTGTTCAGTTGTGACTTCCTGTTCTTGGGGAGGATTAAAGGACACTGAGAAAAGATGTTGGCTGCATTTCGTACCAAGGCTTTTTGCATGTGATTCTTGTAATGCGTCCATTAGATCTTGCGCCACAAAGCCCTGAACCTTATGTACTTCGACTTTTTCATTCTCATGTCCATTAAGAAGGTGCTTTGCCAAATTGGCGGCAAAGCCTCTTTGTGAGGCTTTTATGATCATGTTCTAAGCTTTCAGACCCAATACCTTAATTGCTTCATTTCTAATGACCCGCAGGTCTGCTGCAGCTTGTATCATCGTGAACACCTTCTCATCGCTTATGGAGAAGCATCTCTCTTGAATAGCATCATTAATGGGGCGCAAATCATTTGCGACTTGTCCCAATTGCCCTATAAGTTGCGCAAGTTCTTTTTTATTGTTCTTAATGACGCGGGCAATGGTTTTGCGCTCATGCCTTTTCTCGTTAGGAAGGCCATTGCGGCGCAAATACTCGCCCATGGATAAATTGGACTGCTGGCTAACGCTTTCTAATTCATCCCATTCATCTTGTGTCAATCTGACGGAAAAGGGCTTGCTTTGAGGCGTGTTCATGGCTGCTCCTAGGTTTGAGACTGCCAAGACTAATTGGAAAATTATTTCTTTTTGGGAAATCGGATGGAGCCACTTTTCCCAGCCTCAAATGATTAACTTGTTATAAGGCCTTAATTTGCAAAAAATGAGATGAAGGGGCCAGATATGAATAGTGTGTACGAGAAATATTTGCATCACCTTGATGGTGCAAAACTTTCAAAGCAAAGGAAATTAGAAATAATCAGGATTGTTTATCAGATCATGCAAAGCCAAGTAGAGCAAGCGTTTGGTATACATGCAGTTCAGCTTTCTTGTGGAAAACATGATTTAACACTTTCAAAAGGAGGCCTTTCTAGTGGATTCTTAGAAAGGGCAGATGCTGCTAATGACAACGCAATCGAGGGAAGGAAAAGTGCATGAACAATGAAATGCAAAAGGCCATCATTTATTGCCGTGTTTCAGATATGAAACAGGTCAGAGACGGACACGGACTAGAGTCTCAAGAGACTCGCTGCCGAGAGTTTGCCGTTAATAAAGGTTATGAAGTAGTTGCGGTTTATCATGAACGTGGTGTAACGGGTAAGCTTATGGATCGCCCGCAAATGTTGGCAATGCTGGAGTATTTACAGAAACACAAAAAGCGCGAGCGTTTTATCGTCATCATTGATGACATTTCTCGCTTAGCGCGGGATGTTGAAACGCATATTCAATTACGCAAAGCTGTAAGCAATACTGGCGCGTTGCTAGAAAGTCCGTCAATTGAATTTGGGGATGATTCAGATAGTCGTTTTATAGAGTTGTTACTTGCTAATGTTGCCGGTCATCAGCGCGAGAAGAATGCAGAGCAAACCCGCAATAGAATGCGTGCAAGGGCTATGAATGGATATTGGGTCAGCCGCGCTCCAATTGGCTATGAATACACCGAACTTCCAGAGCATGGTAAAATCATGGTGCCATGTGAGCCTCTTGCCTCTATTGTTAAGGAGGGACTGGAAGGCTATGCCTCCGGACGTTTCGCCTCTCAGACTGAATTGAAGCGATTTTTTGAAGGCTTTTCGGTATTCCCTCGAACCCCTCAAGGAAGAGTTAATTTTCAAACGGTAAGCGATATGCTTAAAAAGTCGCTTTATGCCGCCAGGATTAATTTACCCAATTGGGGGCTGCACGATATTCCCGCTAAGCATCAACCCTTAATTAGCTACGAAACCTATCAAGCAATTCAGAACCAAGTAAAAGGGCATTCTCATGCGCCTGCCAGGAAAGATTTGCACAAAGATTTTCCGCTAAGAGGTTTCGTGGGGTGTGCATGTTGTGAAAAGCCCATGACAGCGGGCTGGACTAAAGGAAGAAGTCAGTATTATCCCTATTACTTCTGTCAGCAAAAGGGATGTGAGATGTACGGTAAGGTAATTGCTAAAGCAAAGATTGAAGGTGACTTTGAAAAATTGCTAGGGGCACTTCATCCCACCAAGAGTGTAGCCAATCTAGCGTATGACATTTTTAAAGACCAATGGAAGCTACGAGAGGTACGTTATCAGGAAGAAGCCGATGCTTTGAAGAAAGAAATGGCCGATTTGGATAAAGTTATTGCACAAACACTCGACAAAATTTTTTGTTCAGATAGTCCAACTTTGGTCAAAGCTGGAGAGAACCGGATCAAGGACTTGGAACGTGACAAGCAAGTTTTGGTGGAAAAAATCGCAAAGTGCGGTACACGCCTACCAGACTTTGATGATATTTATAGAACCGCTTTTGAATTTCTCGCAAACCCGCGGAAATTATGGTCTTCAGAGCGATTTGCTGATAAAAGAACTGTCGCTAAATTGGCTTTTAATGGATTGATCCCCTACGTCAGAAACGAGGGTTATAGAACCGCCCCAATCGCAGAGCCATTCAGGCTTTTAAGAAGGATTGACGGTCATGATAATGAAATGGTGGCCCCACCTGGACTTGAACCAGGGACCTAACGATTATGAGTCGTGTGCTCTAACCAACTGAGCTATAGGGCCATTTTTGAAATGTTTTGCAGCCAGGAGCCGAAAAACGCGTCGAAGTATAAGGAGTTTTTAAAGTCTTGTCATTACTATTGATGTTAAGTTGTTGTTGTTTGCGTAAAAAATATTCGTTCGCCGGGTAGGCATTGTGGTTTGTATTGGGCTGTATCACATCACTAAGAGTTTGTTTTTACTCTATCAAGAATATCGGTTATCTCCTTGAACTATATTGAATTTAAGCTTAACTAAGACGAGTTGGCGCGCATTTGTAATATTCTGGTGCGTCACCTTAGAATTTTTGTTATCTTCCTGTTTATAAAACAATATTCGAGGTAGGGACATCAAGAGTCCGCAGTGGAGAGGAATATGACTGAGAGACCTTATCTTACCAGTGGTCGCAACACGTTGATTCACAAGGTCAGAAAATATGACCTTTTAATTATCAATGGTGATGACAATCCAGCTGTACTGGTAACACATAAAGGCATCAAAGAATACGAAGGAAAAATCCCGGACAATAAACGGGAAGCCAAATTAATGGACATGGAACTTGTTGACGTAACCAGTGGTGATGTCTTTGGCGACGAAAAAACTTTGTTATTCGTACAATTGCTGAATGGCAAAGAATATAAACTAGATTACAGTAAAGTGGGTTCGCAATTGTTTATTCGAATTCACCAGGACAGCACGTTCTAATTGGTTAGAGGTAGCCATAAGTTTGTGTAAAAAGGGAGCGTAATGCTCCCTTTTGTTGTTAAGCTCCCTTGGGAAATCCCCAACCATCTGCACAGCAAGAATTAAACTTGCTGATGTGACGTGTTTCTCCCTTTATCTGATTGCAGCCTGCAAAAATAGAAAAGCGGCAAATATCTATTGGCGTGGTTTCAGCCGGGTTTATATGCTGAATAACGCCACTGATTTGCAGTAATTTTGCAATTAACTCTGAGCAAAACCAGCGACTCTCATCTTCCTGATTCAGTGTAAGTTTATTGAGTATGGGAATCTCATCGAACCAGTCCACGGCTGATCCAAATAGTTGCCAGATATCATAAGGTTTATGCAGTTGTTGCTGGACGAAATTATAAAGTTGCCGGCGATTGGCTAAAAAGGTTTGGCGAAGCTCCTGATTCAGTGGCAGCCACCAAAGATCGCCATCATAGTCTTTTACCCGGGTGCACAGGCAATTGGTCATTACCCCAAAAATTCCCTTGTAATCCGTGGCTTCAATAATACAGATATCTGGCCCATCGACCGGGTCGTTCATGCACTTAGCCACAATTGCAACGTGAGTAACGTCCGAATTGGTGGTGAATTTTGTCCATCGAGAAAATAAACTGTTGCCGCCAAACGCAATAATATCGCCGGGTTTAATGTCATGGCGAATGTCTTCGTAGTGGCAATATTGATAAATATCCATTTCCTATCACCTTTATTTTTATAAAAATCTAAACCAGACAACTCCTTGGTTTTATTTATTTTTATGAATCTTTCAAAAGGTTAAATTTTTATTCTAAATGTTGCAAAGATTAATTTACCGCAGCTTTTCTGCGTCTGAACTTTTTGTCGTGTCATAACGTGTTTTAGCGTTTTTATTCCAACCTTTTTGTCCTTTCTACCAACCTATTATGTAGCGGCGCCCGGTGGGTTGCGCCGAAGCTAACAACCATTGGGAGAGAGAATATGAAAACGGTAATTATTGTTGGCACGTTATTATGTTGCACCAGCTTATGCGCTCAAAGCGCAGAATTGTCTGAAGTGCAGAAAGAAAAATATTTAAGGGTCTGCGAGGCTGTGCAACAAAATAGCAGGATCAAGTTGCATGTTGCTCTGCGGGATTTGGGTACCAATATGAAGCAGGCTGAAAAGAATATCCAGTGTAATGGGCAATCACCGATGACGTTTGCAGCAACCAGTAATTCGTCTGTGGTATCTCAATATATTGCGCGCAGAATGCCGGAACCATCAGAAGGCATGATGGCCCAGGTTGAAGACGACAAATAGCAACTTGGTGTATTCAACACGTGATGTTATCGCTAGAGCATCATTGTTATTGGGAGTGACGACGATGAAGAAGCAACTATTTTTAGGATGTTTAATGGGATTAGCGGTGTCAGGACAGTCCTTCGCTGCTGATAAAGATTATATTGAACAGGCATTGGTCGACGTGTGCAAAGCCATTCAATCTGGCAATCGCCTGAATTTGAACAAAACCTTGAAAGAGTATCGGTTGAACTATCGGGTAATTCAGGAAAAACTTGTATGTAATGGTCAGGATCCTATTACGTTTGCGCGTAATTCCGGGGCGATGGACTCTGCGACGCTGATAGCGAAACGCTCAGGATTGCCCAGCGATGAAATGATGGCGCAGGTTGAAGATAATTAGCTTTACCTCAATCGGTGTAATTTCTACAAAACGCGGCTATGAGTCGCGTTTTGTGCTTTTGTTGGTAAGTATATCGGTCTTGCCTGTTCTGCAGTCGTCCTTTAATCGCGCAATACCGTGTTTTATCGCGTTGGGCTTTGTCTCTGGTTGGATTTCCATCAGGCTTAATTGTAGATGTCTGATGGTCATCGGCATCTGCTCTGATTCCGGGTTCAGGCAACTCGAATTCATGTTGTGTCTTGCCTTATTGTCCCGGTGAATAATCAATATTGAATAATTGCTTGTATAAACCCTAAACGGAGGTATCTGATTCGCTATACTTGTCAGATGGCTTAGTGAACCGTTCTGACAACCGTTTATGTATGTTTCCCTTAAGGGGCGGGTAATCAAAAAGCCAGCCCCTTTTTTCTTAGAAAAACATAGGGGAATCAAGTAGTAACATACCAGACACGCTTTGTTACAAGGTTAAAACAGAACATTACAACTTTTTTGGGGTTTGCTGCGACTCTGTACATAGACATCGCAGGTGTTTCCAGCCCACTAACCTATACATTGCAGAGAAAGCGACCATGCAAAAAATGCGTTGCATCATAGTCGAAGATGAACCCATCGCGCGCGAGGCTCTTGCCGCTATGCTAGAGGCTGAGCCAGATGTTGAATTGCTTGAAACCTGCCGCGGAGCCTCAGATGGATACTCTTCTATCACCCGTTCGAGGCCGGATTTGGTGTTTATGGATATTATGTTATCCGGGCAATCTGGACTAGATGTACTGTTCCATTTGCAACAGGAAAAAGTGACCTCGCCTCAAATTGTGATTTGTTCCGGTCACAGCGAATATGCTCTGCAGGCTTTCGATTTCAAAGCCACAGATTATCTGCTCAAGCCATTTTCAGATGAGCGATTTCAGCAATGCCTGTATCGTGTGCGACAAAGCTTTATTCAACGTCAGGCCTTTCGCCAGCAGCAACGCTTAGACAGCCTGCTCAATCAAAAAACCGGCCAGTCGTTACAGGGGCTGCTGCATAGTCTAGAGCAGGTCACAGGGATCCAGCATTTAGATATGGAAGAAACCATTTCCCTAAAATCGGGAACAGAGTGGTTGCGTCTGATGGTCAAAGAAATTATCTGGGTTGAGGCAGCTGGTGACTATATGTGTGTACACACAGAAGATGAGTCTCATATTGTGCGTAGCACAATGCATGAATTAGCCGAGAAGCTGGCGCAACGAAATTTCATTCGTGCGAGCCGGTCAGCTATCTTAAACGGCGCGAAACTGGCGCGTCTTACTCCAAATTCTAATGGTGAATACATCGCGACTATGAGCAATGGCACCAATATTAAAGTTGGACGTAAATACAAGCTGCAATTCCCTGAATTGTCGAATAAAACCTGTTGAACCTTACTGCGGAACCAACCCAAAAGAGGTAGCATACAAGGCCATTATTCTTTTCCATTTCATATTGTTTTCACATGAAAGAAGTACTGAGTTTTCTGGTCATTGTTTTGTGTTGGTGTGTTGGTACTCTTCTGTCTACATGGCTGCCATTACCAGGTACCCTGATTGGCCTGATACTCCTGTTTCTTATGCTAGTTGCAATGCGCAGAGTGCCGTCTTCTCTTCAGCGAGTGGCTCGCTTCCTGTTGAATTATTTGGCAATTTTTTTCATTCCTGCATTTATGGGCGTACTGCTGTTTAAGCAGCAGTTGCTTGAGCATGGTGTGGCCGTTTTGCTCGTCATTGTGCTCAGTACATCAATTAGTTTGGCGTTAACAGGGTGGGTGGCTAAGCGCTATATCCAGTCGCACACCAACGGGGGGGCGCATGATTGAGCTTTTTCATATCCCGGGATTTAACGGCTTTAGCTTATTGTGGCTGGCCATCACTGTGTTGGTGTATCTCACCTGTGTGGAGGGGTATCGGCGATTGGGAGCATCTCCCTGGGTGCATCCTTTGGTGACCAGCTTTTTGTTCTTATGGCTGGTGGTGTTTTTTACCGATACGCCTGTGGCCGATTTTCAGGCAGATACCGCCTGGTTAAACTGGTTGCTGGGTCCTGCAACGGTTGCGCTGGCCGTGCCCGTGTATGAACAGTTGAGTGCCATTCGTTTACACGGTACTCGTATCCTGTGGCCAATTGTAATTGGCGGGGCGACCGCACCGGCCATCGCTTTTACTATGCTGTATTTGTGCGTAGATGACGTGCAAATGCAACTTGCGGTACTGACGAAATCCATTACGACGCCTTTAGCGATGGACACCGGAAAATTGATGGGCGGTTCAGCAGCGCTTGCGGCAGTATTTGTTATTGCTACAGGGATCTTCGGTTCGATATTAGCACCACTCATTTTTCGTCTGACCAACATTGAACAAGACGAGGTGAGAGGTATCACAATGGGAACTATCATTCATGCTGTCGGAACAGCATCCGCATTCCAGATAAGCCAGCGTTGTGGCGCTTTTTCCACCATAGCGCTGTGCATCAATGGCGTGCTGACAGCTATTTTCCTGCCTTTGTTGTATTTCTGGTTGAATTAGGCGGGCTTCCTCGGCTAGAGTGCCGACAAGTAACGGAATACTTAAAAAAATCAAGAATATGCTAAGGCTTATTTGATGAAATAATGTCACGGACGGTTTGGAAAATGCGCCTCGTGCTGCTATCACTTAATGTAGTTATAAGGTCTGTACTCAACAGTGGACTCGCCGGACATGTTTTCAGTTTTGATTTGCGATGACTCATTAGTTGCCCGCAAACAAGCCGCGAAATGCCTGCCTGAAGGATGGGAGGTTAGCGTGCATTTTGCCCGTAATGGCGAAGAAGGTCTTCAAGCCCTGGAGCAAAATAAAGGCCAGCTACTGTTGCTCGATCTGAATATGCCGGTACTCGATGGTTACGGTGTCTTAGAGCAAATTCAGCAACGTAATCTTGATACACAAGTTATTGTTATTTCGGGTGATATTCAGCCGGAAGCCCATAAGCGCGTGAAGCAACTTGGGGCGTTGGCGTTTTTGGAAAAACCCGTCAGCGCGGATGTGCTGAAAAACACGCTAACGGAACTCGGCATATTACAGCCAGACGGTGAACAAGAACGCCCGCGCATTCAAAATCTGGCCCCCGAAATTCGTGACTGTTATCAGGAAATTACCAACATCGCGATGGGGCAGGCGGGTGATCATTTAGCCCGTATTCTAAACGTATTCGTCAAACTGCCCATACCGAACGTCAATTTAATCGAAGTGTCAGAACTGCATATGATGTTGCAGGACATTGAAGAAAAAGACAGCGTTTCAGGCATCTGTCAGGGCTTTCTGGGGGCTGGCGTCAGTGGTGAAGCATTGTTTATTCTGAGCGACTCCAGCTTTGGTGACGTGGCGAATATTCTGAATATCCATGAAGAAGTTGATGACCGCTTACAACTGGAGTTGCTGATGGATATCGCCAGTATCCTGATTGGCTCCTGTTTAAACGGTCTGGGCGAACAAATGGACCTGAGCTTTAGCCAGGGGCATCCGATTGTATTGGGTCAGCATCGCAGCGTTAGCGAACTGATTGCCACCAACAAAGACAAGTGGCGACCAACCCTGGCCATTGAATTAAGTTACGGTCTGGAAGGCTATGATGTGCACTGTGATTTGATTCTAATGTTCACCGAAGACTCCATGAAAACCATGAATTACAAACTGTCCCATCTGTTGGAGGAGATCTGAGCGTGGTCACACAACACGATGATTTAGCCGAATTTCACTGGATGATGGACATGGTGCAAACCGTTGATGTTGGGATTGTCGTGCTCGACAGTGCTTTTCGGATCAAGGTCTGGAATGGGTTTATGGAAAGTCACAGTGGCCTGCTGCCAAGCCAGGTAAGGGATAAAACCTTATTCGAGTTATTTGGAGATATTTCACAGCCCTGGTTTGAGCGTAAAACTAAACCCGTATTTGCTTTGAAAAGTCGTGCGTTTATGACCTGGGAACAAAGGCCTTATTTGTTCAAGTTTCCCAATTATCAGCCGATTACAGGAAGTGAAGACTTCATGTACCAGAATATTACCTTGTCGCCGCTGGCCAATGCCCGGGGAGAAGTGCAGCATATCTGTATGATGATTTACGATGTCACGGATGTGGCAGCAAGCAAGAAGCAACTCGAAGCACTACAGGTCACTTTTTCCGAACAGCAGGAGCGTCATCGCACCCTGTCCTAATACCGGAAGGCTGTGGTTGCTAAGAACCTGTCCGGAGCAAACAGAATAATGACAAACCCTTTCCGACTCCTTAGCCTGATCTGTGTATTAGGTCTGTTGAGTGCCTGTGGTGGTTCTTTAGAGAGTGACTCTGAAGAGCAGACACAATTGGTGTTGGTAAGCGCAGGGGCTGATCTTAGCGTTAATGAACAAGTTACCGTTACCCTGACAGGCGAAGCCGCCGGTCAAACTACCGACCTTACCTATAGCTGGAGTATCTCTCCAGATCTGACGATTACCCAGGATGATACCAGTTCAGCTACCGCGACACTGGAAACCCCTGAAACCACGACCACCCTGACCTACGAATTAACGTTAACAGTGACAGACGGAGACGGTAACCAGGGGCAGGATAGCCGTATAATGACGGTATCACCGGTAAATACGCTGCCAGAAGCCAGTATCAGTGTTAGTAGCGATGCCACCACGGTAAACGGAGCATATCCTGCCGGAGTGGTGGTGAAGCTAGATGGCAGCGACAGTGATGACAGCGACCCAGTTGACGCCAACAACCCGATTGCCGATTACACCTGGTCTCAAACCGCGGGAACAGATGTAATAAGTGGCATCAGCCTTGATGGCGACAGCATCAGTTTTACCACGCCAGTCTCGGATGAAGACAACAGCCTGACCTTTTTGCTTACCGTAGTGGATGGTGAAGGCGGTGAGGATACGGCAACGGTAACCATTGATGTACTCAGTGCCAGCAATACCAAACCCAGCGCAGATGCAGGGGTGGACCATCAGGTATTTTCGGGGGAAAGCATTATTCTGACCGGCGTGGCTGATTCCACCGTGACTGCGGCTAAACCGCTGACCTATGAATGGTTAAATGATTCATCGCTTGATCCGACCATTGATGATGCCAGCGCGTTGCAAACCTTTGCGGTTGCACCATCTGTGAGTAGCGAAGAACGTATTACATTTACCTTACAGGTGACCGACCAGCTTGGAAGCGTCTCAGAGGACAGTGTGACAGTCACAGTGTTACCTGTGCCTGTGACCGTGATGAACGACACCGGCGTATTGTTGCAGGCCAGCGACGACAGTATTAGCAGTACACACCAGGCCGAATATCCGGGCCAGGATGGTCAGCGCGGAGACGATATCATTAGTGATAATGGTCTGTTGGACAAGGCTGGGCGAGGCGATAACGGTTTTGATTTCACTCGCTTAGATGATTTAGGCGATGAAGTGGATGACACCAGCGACGACTGGACCTGCGTACGTGACAATATTACCGGCCTGGTGTGGGAGTCGAAAACCACAGATGCCGGGCTGCATAGTAGCGAGCATATCTTCACCTGGTATCAGGGCGAAAATACGGGTGGGTATGAAGGTGATGCTACCGGTGCTGCCGGTAGCTGTACATTAACTACCTGCACCACGGCTGATTATGCAAATGCCGTGAATAGTGTGGGTTTGTGTGGTGCTTACGACTGGCGATTACCGACCATGTTGGAGCTGATGTCGATCGTGCATTACGGTCAAACCAGCAGTCCGATGATTGATGATGAATACTTTCCAAACACTACCGATGGTTTGGGCGATACCGTTTGGTACTGGACCTCAGAGTCCAGCGCAGATGGGGTGGCAAGTACCTCACAAGCCGCCTGGGCGATTAACTTTGCCAATGCGAACGATAATTTCCTGAATAAAGCCACAGGCGTACATATTCGTTTAGTCAGGGGAGGGCGAGAATAATGATCAAAAAGCTAGTTACCCTATGTTGTAGTGCGTTACTTAGCATTTGTGCCTGGTCGCAGGACTGCAACAGCAGTATTGATGAAACCGCAGGTACATCAAATTTTACGGTTAATGGTGATGGCACTATTACTGACAATACCACTGGCCTGATGTGGATGGTGTGTTCACTGGGACAAACCTGGAGTACAGGCGCTTGCAGTGGTGATGCGACGTTATATACCTGGCAAGAGGCTTTAGTGGCTGCCCATGGTTATGAATTTGCTGACTATGCAGGCTGGCGTGTCCCTAACATCAAAGAACTGGCAACAATCAGCGAGCGCTCCTGCGTGCGTCCGGCGATTAATGAGACTCTGTTTCCTTCCACGCCCTCAGACGATTTCTGGACGTCAACACCTTCTACGTCAGATGCCACCAGAACCTGGGTGATCGCTTTTTACAACAGCAGCAATGCGTTAAAGCAAAAAACGCTGTCGGTTTACGTTCGACTGGTGCGAAACGCAGACTAACCTGAAATTTCTCATTCTGGTCTTATGGGGCTTTTCATGCCCCACTTGCCACGCCAGAATAACCTCACGTAATTAGGGTATATCGTATCAATGTGGCGAGCAGCGGTTTTTGTTTTGGCGTTAATCAGTATTTCGGTTCGGGCGGAATTTGCCTGTAATGTCGATTTACAATTTGGCATGGTGGTTAACAGCGAATATATTCGGGTCATAGATGAGCATCGCACTGTCTATCAAATCAACGATGATAATCAGTTAATGTTTAAGGGCGAATGGATTACGCTCACACCTGAGCAACAAGCCGATTTAAAAGTTTTTGCCGATACCATTCATCAGGTTGTACCAAAAATGACCCTAATGGCGAATGAAGGGGTGAAGCTGGCGGTGGAAACTGTGCAGCATGTGTATCTGGGCCTGGTGGGGAAAGATCACGACAGTTACGAAAAGCTGCAGTCTGCGCTGACCCGGGTACAGAAAAAGGTCCGCAAGAAATTCATTCATGCCAATGATCATTACTATATTGGCCCGGGAAGTCTGGAGAATGTGGATGAGTTTGTTGACCAGGAACTGGAAGAGCAAATCTCCAAAGCCATCAATACTTCGTTAGGCGGCATTTTGTCTGCCATAGGTGGCCTTAATCATGGTACCGATGATGAAATCAACGAAGGGATCGAAAGCTTAAGCCGCAGGTTGGGCATGGTGGGTTCTGATGGAACGGACAGTCTGGATAACGAACACAGCCTGCGTCAAAAAGCGGAATGGTTTTGTCAGAAGTTTCGAGTCATTGATGTGGCAGAAGAAGGCTTAAGAGCCAGTCTTCCGCAACTGCAACCCTACGATGTGGTAGTGACTGGTGCCAGTCAAAACTACGCAGTTAAGCCCTAAACAAACATTTCCAATAAACTGTTCAGGTAACGCCTGCCCAAGGGCGTTACTTGCCAATGGTGCTGCGATTGGCTGAGTAAACCTTTATCCACCGCACTTGCAAGCTGGCTCAGTTGTTCCTTCGTTAGCGATAATCCCGTATAGGCAGCATAATCGTCTATAGGGCAAGCTTCGACCAAACGCAGGCGGTTCATAAAAAACTCGAAAGGCAATTCATCTGCGTCAACCTGCCATTGGTTGTCCATGTAAGAGCGGGTTAAATCCATATAGCCTTTCGGGTGTTTTACCTTAACCGTGCGGGTTATCGTGCCCTTATCAGCTTGAGTGATTTTGCCGTGAGCACCACAGCCAATCCCGAGGTAATCGCCAAAGCGCCAGTAATTCAGGTTATGCTGGCACTGCATTCCCGCTTTGCTGTAGCCGGAAATTTCATACTGCTCATAGCCCGCGGCTGCCAGCATTGCATGACCCTGTTCCTGAATGTCCCACAAAGTGTCATCTTCCGGCAGCACTGGCGGTTTCGAAGCAAACTGGGTATTGGGTTCGATCGTGAGTTGATACCAGGATAAATGCGGCGGCGCCTGTTCAATGGCTTTACTTAAATCTTCTAACGCATCGTCCAGGGTTTGGTCGGGCAGACCGTGCATTAAATCTAAATTAAAGCTGTTTAAACCCGCCGCGCGGGCATAGCCAGCCGCAGCCTGGGCCTGAGCTGAATCGTGGATGCGCCCGAGTGCGCTGAGCTTCTGTGTTTGAAAACTTTGTACACCAATGGAAATGCGGTTTACGCCGGCCTGACGAAAACCGATAAACTTCTCGCTTTCTACTGTGCCAGGGTTGGCTTCTAAGGTGATTTCAGCGGAGTTGGATAAATTCACCCGCTCTGCCACACCATTCAGCAATCGGTCGATGGCATCGGGCGAAAACAAACTCGGTGTACCGCCACCAATAAAGATGGTGCCTACTTCGCGGTTGCCAATCAGTCTGGCATCCGTGGCAAGATCATCCAGCAGGTGCTGTACATAAGTGGCTTCGGGCAAATCGTGCTTCTGACCGTGAGAATTAAAATCGCAATACGGACATTTCTGCACACACCAGGGAATATGGATATACAGGGAAAGAGGCGGATTAACCAAGGCGACCTTCCAATTCTGTCAGTAACAGTTGCAGGGCTTTACCGCGATGACTAAGTTGATTCTTCTGCTCTTTAGTTAACTGTGCCGCGCTAACATCAAGTTCGTCAGGCAGGAAAACAGGATCGTAACCAAAGCCCTGTTCGCCATGACGTTCAATGGCTATCATGCCATGCCATTTACCCTGACAAATGATGGGGGTGGGGTCATCGGCGTGGCGCATCATCACCAGCACGCAAATAAAGTGTGCCTGACGCTGCTCGGCTGGCACATCTTTCATCGTCGCTAACAGCATATCAATATTGCTGGCGTCGGTCGCACCTTCGCCGCTGTAACGGGCTGAATAAATTCCGGGCGCACCGCCTAAGGCATCGGCGACTAAACCTGAGTCATCGGCAATCGCCGGTAAGCCGGTGAGTTTGGCCGCGTGACGGGCTTTGATAATGGCATTTTCGACAAAGGTAGTGCCAGTTTCTGGCACATCAGGCACATTAAATTCACTCTGGGCAACCACGTTTTTACCCAGTGGTGCCAGCATACTCGCCAGCTCTTTAACCTTGCCCTGATTACCTGTGGCCAGCACGATTTTGTCTGTCATAACAATACCCGTCAGAAAAAGCGCGAGTATAGCCTTTTTGGGTTTTGCTGTCGCGACTATAGCGCGTAAGTAAGTGGAGAGAGCCAAGGTGGGCCGGTTACTCAAAGGCAAGTCCATGGAAAATCTGCCTTTTATTGACTTTATTCGTCTCGACCTGCTCTTGACAACTGTTGTAAGTGCTGAGAGATTAGATTTGCGTTTATTTTATTTACCATTTGGCAAGGAATGCTATGAAAAATAATGTCTTATCTCTGTTACTTTGCTCAACCCTGACAGCCAGCTTTTCTGTTGCCTCCGTTGAATCTACTTCTACACCCACACTTGAGCCAGAATCCAAACTGCTAAAAAGTTTTACAGGCGCACAACCTTTGAAACGTCAGGAACCCAGATACTCTGTCAATGCTGCCCGTGGCGGTGGTGAAGGCTGGGTGGTGATGAGTTTCGTAGTTGATGTTGAGGGTAATGTACTCGAGCCAAAAATTGTCGACTCGTCAGGCGTACGTGAGTTTGAACGTGCGGCACTGGGAGCGGTGAAAAACTGGAAGTATCAACCCGCAACCATGGATGGGAAGCCGATTCAGCAATGTGCTAACAAAGTACAATTAGACTTCTATCTGAGCGATAGTCCCCAGGGGGCCAGACGCAAGTTCAAACGCGACTACTCGGTTCTGAGGGAGTTGGTTAACGCACAAAAAAGTGACGAAGCCGAAGCGAAATTTATTGAGTTAAAGGCATCCCGCGATCTGTGGAATGGTTATGAAAACACGTGGTACTGGCTGATGGGCAGTCAAATATCGGCGTTAAAGCAGGATAGTACTGAAGAAGTGCGTCGTTTAAATCGTGCTTTGTTCAGTCATAACTCGAAAGCATATTTGGGCGAAGACACCTGGCTTGCGTTTCAAACCCGGTTATTTCAACTTGAAGCTAACAGCGGCGATTATCATGCCGCCCAGCAGATATTTAAGAAGATTGAAGAGGCCGAGTTTGCCAAAGTAAAAGCGGAAGAATTGCGCCCCTATGTGGAGCAGATGCAAGCCAATATAGAAGGCCCACACCCGCTCAAGACTCAGGGTACATTAAATGACAATGGCCAGTGGTGGCATACTCTGAATCGGGATTACTTTTCCTTTGCCAGCGCGACAGGTGGAAAGGTAGAGAGTATTGATATTCGTTGCGATGCTCAGCACAACGTATTTACGTTTGATCTTAACAGTGCCTGGAAAATCCCTGAATCCTGGGGACAGTGCTCGGTGTTAGTTCAGGGCGAACCGAATACCCAGGTGGCCCTGATTGAGCTACCGCCGCAGGCGTGAAATGTAGAGTTCTCAGTAGCGAGGTCACCATCGTGATCCAGCGATGGCTATTTAACTGCGACCTAAGGTACATCACTTGGTGCTGTTAGCTTGGCCAATTTTTGGTACTGAAAAAGTGAAAAAACGAAACGTCTTTCATTTATTCGATCATGTAACTTTTTACGGTTTCTTTACGCGAGGAGTTTGTCTACTTTTGCTAAAGTGCTTTCCAAGATAATTTTCATGTGTCTAGCTTCATGAATAACTCGTTTAGTGGCCGAGATATTTTCATCGTTTCTGTTTCTGTCAGCTGCGCGTTAATTAGTTCTGTTACTTTAGACTTTTGGTTGGGCTCTACCATTGCTGTACTACTTATCATGCAACTATCGATAGTAGTGATTGCTTTTAAATGTCCATCAGTCATGGCATATATTGCGGCCGTATTAGAAGCACTATGCTTTAACTATCTTTTTACGGCACCACGTTATTCGTTTGAAATGTTCCAGTCAGATGACATCCTCAATCTTGTAGTCTTCTTGATTGTAGCATTCACGACCAGTCAACTGGCGATGCGCTTTCGACTGCATCAGAGCATCATTGGCCAAGTTCAAATGCGAAACCGAATCTTACTGTCTGTTTCGCATGACCTTCGTACGCCTTTGGCGGCAATTATTGGGAATCTGTCTACATTTCAAGAATATCAATCAAAATTAAACGATGATCAAAAGCAAGAGTTACTCAATAGTGCGACAACTGAAAGCCATCGTTTACATCATTATATTGAGAACTTACTGCAAGCGACCAAACAGACGCATGGAGAGGTTTACGTTAGTAAAACGACGGAATCGGCTATAAACATTGTAGAGCGTGTTATTGCGCGTTTTTCTCGGGCAACTCCCAATATTGAGCTACATGCGGATAGATCTTTAGTGTTACTGCCACTTAATCGAGCGCTAATTGAGCAGGCGTTATTCAACGTATTAGATAATGCGTTGAGATATTCCCCAAAAAATATCCCCGTTAGTATTAGCTTAATGCATCAATCTGACGGGCTGATTATCGATATTTATAATCAGGGAGAAACTCCAACGGCCGAAGACGCTGAGCATATGTTCGAGCTATTTTACTCAACAGCAAATTCTGATTCAGGTACGGGGCTTGGCTTGAGTGTGGCGAAAGGGATTATCACTGCACACCAAGGCTCAATTGCTTGTGTTAGGGTCGACCACGGCTGCTTAATCCGTATCACGCTGCCGGTTTTAAATGAGGGCGACTGTTAATGGAATACAAAATACTTGTAGTGGATGACGAACCTGAAATTCAAACATTCATCCGAATTTCATTAGTTGCTGAAGGCTTCGAATACCTCGGCGCTGCTTCCATAAACTCCGCGCAAATGATGTGGGAGACACATAAACCACATGTGGTAATTCTGGATTTAGGTTTACCTGATGGTGATGGTTTTTCGTTGCTACAACTGATTCGGCGTTCAAGCAAAACCCCTATATTGATTTTAACTGCGAGAGATCAAGAAGAGGAAAAAATTCGGTTACTTGAGGCTGGAGCTAATGACTATCTGAGTAAACCTTTTGGCATTAGAGAACTTATTGTAAGAGTTAAGGTTTTAGTCAGAGATTTGGTTAAAGACCAGTCAAATAAAGATTTGCTACGTTTCGGCCAATTAACGCTAAAGTGCAGTTCTCATCAATGCTGGTTATCAGACAACGAAGTTGAACTTACAAAGAAGGAGTTTGCTTTCATGCAAATGCTCCTGAAAGCTCCAGGACAGTTAGTTAAACAAGCGGACTTGCTTACTTGTATTTGGGGTAGGACTCACACCGAAGACACACACTATCTGCGTATTTTAGTCAGTCAGATACGTAAGAAGCTCAATGACAGCGCAGATACACAAAAAATCATCCGTACTGAAGCCGGTATAGGTTACCGGCTTATTTCAGAAAACTCGCTTCATCAAAGTCGCACCTTCAACCAGGGTAACGACACTTAATTTACTAATACATGCGACTCGTTCAGGTAGCAAACCCACATCCGTTTGGAACTTGAATTTCGACAGCATTAATCAAACCAATAAATAGGGCTTTTTATGGCACATTTTACTGTCATCGGACTGGGACGCTTTGGTATTGCCGCCAGTCTAGAACTTATTCACCTTGGGCATACGGTGACCGGTGTTGATAGAGACTCAAAAGTCATTGAAAAATATGTAGAAGATCTCACCCAAGCTATCATTTGTGACTCGACAGATGAGAATGCGCTCCGTGAGTTGGACTTTGCACAAAGTGAAGCTGTGTTGGTTGCTATAGGTGAAGATATGCAATCGAGTTTGTTGTGTACGCTTGCATTAAAAAACCTAGGTGTAGGCCAAATTTGGGTTAAAGCCACCACGAAAGCCCATCACACGATTTTGTCTAAGTTGGGAGTGCAGCGCATTATTCATCCCGAAGAGGAGATTGGGGTTCGCGTAGCGCAAGCGCTGAACTATCCGATGGTGAATAATTATCTGCCGCTTGGGCATGGGTTGTACGTTGTCGAAATCCATATCAAACAAACGCGTCATGATAATTCGCTGGGGCAGATATTGGGTGAATTAAAAGCATCCATAAAGACATTGCTGCTTAAGCGTGATGAGCAATTGTTTACAGAACTCGCGTCTGATTTCTTGTTAAAAAAGCAGGATATTCTTCTGCTGTGCGGCACGCGGTCTGAGCTAAAGTATCTTGCCCCAAGGCTGGCGTAACATGGTTCTTTGGCATCCTCACAGCAAACTTATCGAGCGGACACCGAAATCAGGAAGGAAACTGCTGGCAGCACCGCCAGTTATTCTAAGCGGTGGTTTTTTACTGTTAATCCTCATAGGAACAGCATTACTTAAATTGCCCATTGCAACGCAACATTCCATTACTTGGATGCAAAGTTTTTTCACTGCTACGTCCGCAGTTACTGTAACCGGACTGGTGGTAGTTGATACCGGTACTCAGTTTACTATGTTCGGTCAGGTGATTATTGCGATATTGATCCAACTGGGAGGTTTGGGGCTGATGACCTTTGCAATTGTTACTTTGATAGCGTTAGGTGGCAAGGTTGGCATTTTTGAAAGAACTATTGCTAAAGAAGCCTTTAATCAAACCGATGCTTCAACCTTAGTAGCTACCGCTAAATCGGTGCTGCTATTCGCTTTAGTAGTAGAGGCGATCGGCATAGTTATCCTTGCTTGGCACTGGCATCAGGAGCTTGGTTTGCAAGCCAGCTTGTTCCATGGTTTTTTCTATACCATTAGTGCATTTAATAACGCGGGTTTTGCACTGAGTGTCGATAGCCTAACGCCTTACGTCGCGGACCCAATCGTCAATCTTACCGTTACAGGTTTGTTTATTATCGGTGGCCTCGGTTTTTCTGTATGGATGGATATCAAACGCAAACGTCGATGGTCGAAACTGAGCGTGTACAGTCGCGTGATGATAGTCGGGACCTTTGTTATTAATGCAATAGCCCTGATTGCTATCTATTTGATAGAACATGATAATCCAAATACGCTGGCACCGTTGACAGAAACTGGGAAATGGTTAGCCTCTTGGTTTCAGGCGGTAACACCTAGAACCGCAGGGTTTAACACATTGGCTATTGACCAACTTGAAGATGCCTCTACTGCCATCATGTTGCTACTTATGTTTATCGGTGGTGGTTCAATGAGTACTGCCAGTGGCATTAAAGTTGTCACATTCGCTGTGCTTATTCTTTCTACTTATGCATATCTAAGGAGAGATGAGCAAGTCTATGTGTTTAAAAGAGAAATATCTAAAGAGAGCATTAATAAAGCCTTAGCTCTAACCATGATTTCCGCAGTAGTTACTTGGTTAGCGATCTTCGTATTGTTAATTACAGAGAAAGCCCCTCTTTTAGATATCGTATTTGAAGCGGTATCTGCTTTAGGCACGGTCGGATTATCTAGGGGACTCACGGGAGAACTTTCTCCAGTGGGTGAGCTGATCATCGTCCTGTTGATGTTTATGGGACGGTTGGGGCCGCTAACACTGGCGTACTTCTTAGCTTCCCCACGGCAAACAAAACTTCGGTTTGCAGAAACTAAGGTTGCAATTGGGTAATTGGTTTAGACAATCAGACTTGTACCTATGGCAACAGGCTGTTAACAATCAATCGCCACTAATTATCTAGAAATATTACAGCCTGATAAGGGGAGTCAATATTGAGCAAGAACTTCCGCTTTTGACTAAAAACAGACGTTGCCTTTGCTATTTGCCCACTCACGTCACATTCTCATCCGCCCGCTGTTGCGTTTTTTTCTCATCCCTGTTTATACTGCTGCCAACTTCTTGTCGGAGTGCTCAGTTTTCGTCTTGTTTTTTAAGGCTAAAACGAGCTGAGACCACGTAAGTGGGATCCGTTGAACCTGATCAGGCTAATACCTGCGAAGGGAACAAGGTAGCAATGTGTAAACCCTGGCGTCATGCCTATGGTGTTGTTAGTTAAAGCGATTTGGTGTCTTAAAGGATGCTTAGTAGCTGCTAACGGCAGCAACATTCTAACCACACATTGTTCTTTGCATTCACTCCCGACAAGCAATCTCAACCTAACCAAAACGAGAATGCTATGTCTGACAAACGTCAAACGCGCCAACAAGCGCAACACTTTTTAGATGGCCTGCAAGGCCAGACTTTTCCTAATTCCAGCCGTGCTTACATCACAGGTAGCCGTGGTGATATTCGCGTGCCAGTGCGTGAAATTCAGCTGGCGGATTCGCTGCTGGGTGGCACACCTGATGCGCCTGTGTTCGAGCAAAACTTACCTGTGCCTGTGTACGATACCTCGGGTGTGTATGGCGACCCAGATGCGCAGATTGATGTTACCCAAGGCCTGGCAGCACTGCGCCAGACATGGATTGACGAGCGCGCCGATACCGAAGCGTTAACCCAGTTATCCTCGGCCTTTAGCCGCGAGCGTCAGCAAGATGTGCTGGCGGAATCTTTGCGATTTCAGTTAGCACGCACACCCAAAAGAGCCAAAGCTGGTAAATGCGTCACTCAGCTACATTATGCCCGCCAGGGTATCATTACCCCGGAAATGGAATTTATCGCCCTGCGTGAAAACATGGGCCGGGCGCAGGCTGAAGGCAAACAAGACGAGATTTATCAGCAGCATCCGGGCGAAAGTTTTGGTGCCAATTTGCCTGCCCAAATCACGCCGGAATTTGTGCGTGCTGAAGTGGCGGCAGGTCGTGCCATTATTCCTGCCAATATTAACCACCCGGAAAGCGAGCCGATGATCATCGGGCGCAATTTTAAGGTGAAGGTCAACGCCAATATTGGTAACTCGGCGGTGACATCCTCCATCGAAGAAGAGGTGGAAAAGCTAGTGTGGTCGACCCGCTGGGGCGCAGATACTGTGATGGACTTATCCACTGGCCGCAATATTCACGAAACCCGCGAGTGGATTATCCGCAACAGCCCGGTGCCCATCGGCACTGTGCCCATGTATCAGGCGCTGGAAAAGGTCAAAGGCATTGCCGAAGATCTAACCTGGGAAGTGATGCGCGATACTTTGCTGGAGCAGGCTGAGCAGGGGGTGGATTACTTCACTATTCATGCCGGCGTGCTGCTGCGCTTTGTGCCTATGACCGCCAAACGGGTAACGGGGATAGTGTCTCGTGGTGGCTCGATTATGGCCAAATGGTGCTTAAGTCATCATCAGGAAAACTTCCTCTACACCCATTTTCGTGACATCTGCGAAATTTGTGCGGCCTATGATATTTCCTTGTCACTGGGTGATGGCCTGCGCCCGGGCTCGGTGGCCGATGCCAATGACGAAGCTCAGTTTAGCGAATTGCGTACTTTGGGTGAGCTGACCAAAATTGCCTGGGAATACGATGTGCAGGTGATGATCGAAGGCCCGGGCCATGTTCCTATGCAGCTGATCAAAGCCAATATGGATGAGCAGTTAAAACATTGCCATGGCGCGCCGTTTTATACCCTGGGCCCACTGACCACCGACATTGCACCGGGTTACGATCATTTCACTTCCGGAATCGGCGCTGCGCAAATTGGCTGGTACGGCTGTGCCATGCTTTGTTACGTGACCCCCAAAGAACATTTGGGCTTGCCGGACAAAGAAGACGTCAAACAAGGTCTGATCGCCTATCAAATTGCCGCCCATGCGGCGGATTTAGCCAAGGGGCATCCCGGCGCACAGTTACGTGATAATGCCATGTCGAAGGCACGTTTTGAATTTCGCTGGGAAGATCAGTTCAATCTGGCCCTCGATCCATACACAGCACGGGCTTATCACGACCAGACTCTACCGCAGGAATCTGGCAAGGTCGCGCATTTCTGTTCCATGTGCGGGCCGAAATTCTGCTCGATGAAAATCTCCCATGAAGTGCGCGCCAGCGCCAAGGTCGACAGCGACGCGCAATCGGCAGGTATGGCCAGTATGTCGGCGCGTTTTCGTGAAACCGGCAGCGAGTTATATCACTCGGCAACCGCGGTGGAGAGCGCATTGGAGAACGCCAATGACTAAACCCATTGTCTGGAGCGTGGCAGGTTCTGACAGTGGCGGCGGTGCAGGCATTCAGGCAGATGTGCAGGCCATACAGGCCACGGGCGCCCATGCCTGCACGGTGATCTCCGCCATCACCGCACAAAATTCCGTTGCAGTCACTTTAATTGAGCCAACCCGCGAAGGGGCGTTTTCGGCCCAGCTTAAGGCATTGGCCGACGACTTGCCGCCAGCAGCGATTAAAATCGGTATGCTGGCGTATGCCCATCAGGCGCAGATGCTGGTGGATTGCATTGGTGAACTTAAACGTCAGGGGCTGCACCCCTGGGTGATTTGGGATCCTGTGCTGGTGGCCAGTTCTGGCGCCCATTTAGGCCAGATTGATTTCAGTCAGTCGGCCTTTGCCGACTTGCTGGCACTGACCCATGTGCTTACCCCTAATTTACCTGAATTGGCAGCCTTAACCCAGTTGCCAGTGAGTACCTTTGCACAGCAGCAACAGGCGGTCCAAACGCTGTTAGTGCAGGGCGCTGCCCATGTGCTGGTAAAAGGCGGCCATGCTGATGATGCGTTAGCAACGGATACGCTTTTCAGTGCCGAATTAAGCTGGCGTTTTAGCTTGCCTAAACTGGTAACGCCGCATGTGCATGGCACTGGCTGCACCTTATCCAGTGCGCTGGCCAGTTTTATGGCGCAGGGTTATGTGGCCGAAGATGCAATCTGTTTGGCCAAAGCCTATGTGCAACAGGGCCTTGCTAAGGCCGAGGCCCTGGGCAAAGGCGCCGGGCCAGTTGGTCAGGGGCATTTTGACGTGGAAAACATCACCTTGCCCGAAGTGAGTTTAAGCACGGACGATGCAGGCTTAAGCAGGCTTAAATTTGCGCCGATTAATCCGCGCCAATGGGGCTTGTACCCTGTGCTGGATAGCAGTGACTGGGTGGCGCGGGTATTACAAGCAGGTGTGCGCTGTGTGCAGTTGCGGATTAAAGCTGCATCGTCGCAGCAACAGCTGCGGGCCGAAATTCGCCGCGCGGTGGAATTGGGCAAGCAGTATAAGGCCATGGTGTTTATCAATGACCACTGGCAGCTGGCTATTGAGCTTGGGGCTTATGGGGTGCATTTAGGCCAGGAAGATTTGGCCCGTGCCGATTTACATGCCATTGCCGCTGCGGGTCTGCGTCTGGGCATTTCCACCCACGGTTATGCTGAACTGCTTCGAGCCAAGGCGCTGAAACCTTCCTATCTGGCCCTTGGGCATATTTATCCTACCCAAAGTAAGCAAATGCCCTCTGCACCACAAGGGCTTAAACGCTTAGCTAACTATGTCAGTGCCTGTGAGGCAATTCCCACGGTAGCCATTGGCGGCATTTCTCTGGCGCGGGTGGACGATGTGCTGGCAACTGGCGTAGGGGCGGTGGCAATGATCACCGCCATTACCTTAAGCGACGATCCTGACGCCACCATTCATACCCTGCTGGCGAAAACCAATCGCCATGCCGGTGTTGCGCGGGAGCCAGCCTATGTTTGAGCAACAGGTGCTGCTGCGCTATGCGCCGCAAATGCTGTTAGCTGACTGGGACGAAGCCGGGCAGGTGAAGCTTAGTCAGTCACAGATAGTGATGATTGGTCTGGGCGGTTTGGGGCAAATTGCTGCCCAGTACTTATGTGCTGCTGGCGCAGGTAATTTAGTGCTGGTGGATAACGATTATGTGTCTTTGAGTAATCTCAGTCGCCAAACTTTGTTTCGCACCGAGGATGTGGGGCAGTTGAAAGTTGAGGTGGCGAAACATGCACTGAACGCCCTGAATCCTTTGTGTGAAGTGCTGGCCTGCCCACAACAAGCCAATGCAGACAACCTACCTGAATTGCTCCGTGGCGCTGATGTGGTGCTGGATTGCACCGACAATCTGCACTCACGACAGGCGATTAATCAGGCTTGTTATCAGCAAAGCAAAGTGCTGCTCAGCGCCGCCGCCATTGGCCACAGCGGCCAGTTTATTGCGATTAACCCCAAGCAAAACGGCGGCTGTTATTGTTGTTTGTATGGGGAAGAACAAGTGGCGGCGAGTGTCTGCAACAGTCAGGGCGTATTAGGGCCAGTGGTGGCCATGATGGGGCTGATGCAGGCTTTAGAAGCCCTTAAATATCTGACGGGCTATGCAAAGGTTACCTTTGGCCAGTTGCATTTGTTTGATGGTAAAAGCCTTTGCTGGCAAACCCTGAATCTTAACCCTGATCCAACTTGTGCTGTCTGTGGAGGTAAAAATGCAGATTTGGCTTAACGATGAACCCCGCGAAATTGCAGTCGACTCTAGTGTCACTGAGTTGTTGGCGCTGCTTAATGCCAAGCCTGATGGCGTGGCATTAGCTCTAAACGGTAACGTGGTGGCCAAGCGCTTGTGGCCAGACACAGTGCTTAAAGCCGATGACAAAGTGGTGCTGTTTAACGTGGTTGCAGGAGGTTGAGATGCTGACCATTGCCGATAAAACCTTTCACAGCCGTTTGCTGATGGGCACTGGCAAATTCGCCAGTCCAACGCTAATGCAGGCGGCTATTCAAGCCAGTGGTTCAGAGTTAGTCACCCTGGCGTTAAAGCGTATGCAGTTTGGCCACGCAGACAAACGCGAGGCCGATAACCTGTTCGTACCCTTAATTGAATTGGGTGTAAGTTTATTACCCAATACTTCCGGGGCGAAAACCGCCGAGGAGGCCATTATGGCCGCCCATCTGGCCCGCGAAGCCACAGGCACGAGTTGGCTAAAACTGGAGATTCACCCGGAGCAGCGCTATTTGCTGCCGGATCCCATCGAAACCTTAAAGGCCGCGGAGCAACTGGTGAAAGACGGGTTTGTGGTGCTGCCTTATTGCGGTGCTGATCCTGTTTTGTGCGTACGTTTACAGGAAGTGGGCTGTGCGGCGGTGATGCCACTGGCAGCGCCTATCGGCTCGAATCTGGGCTTAGTGGCGAAAGATTTTCTGCGTATTATTATCGAGCAGGCGCGGGTGCCTGTGGTCATAGATGCAGGCATAGGTGCACCCAGCCACGCCGCTGCGGCGATGGAAATGGGTGCCGATGCCGTGCTGGTGAATACCGCCATTGCCAGTACAGCCAATCCGCCAGCCATGGCTGCTGCTTTTGCCAAAGCGGTTATCGCTGGGCGCGAGGCGTTTGAAGCGGGGTTACCTCAGGCATCGGGTCAGGTCCATGCCGTGGCGTCGAGCCCGTTAACGGCGTTTTTAACATGAGTGGTTTCAATGCGCCGTTTGAGCCTTTGTTGTGGGACGATATTCATCTGGGGTTTGGCAAAATAAAGGCGGCAGATGTGGAGCGGGCATTAGCGAATCCAAAGCGCACAATTGAGGATTTTATCGCCCTGATTTCGCCTGCCGCCGCTCCTTATCTTGAGCCAATGGCGCAGCAGGCCTATGCCTTAACGCGCCAGCGTTTCGGCCATGCCATGCAGTTGTTTGTGCCTTTATATTTGTCTAACTTGTGCGCTAATGATTGCACTTACTGTGGTTTTTCCATGAGTAATGCCATCAAACGTAAAACCCTGAGTCTGGATGAAATCGAGCAGGAATGTGTGGCCATTAAGCAGCTGGGCTTTGAACATATTTTGCTGGTCACTGGTGAGCATAAAACCAAGGTAGGCATGGACTATTTTCGTCAGGCGCTACCTAAGATTAAAGGCCACTTCGCCCATTTAGGCATGGAGGTGCAGCCTTTATCCCAGGCCGAATATGCTGAGCTAAACCAATTGGGACTAGATAGCGTGCTGGTGTATCAGGAGACGTATCATCCTGCCAGCTATGCCCAGCATCATCTTAAAGGTAACAAACAGGATTTTGCCTTTCGGCTAGAAACGCCCGACAGACTGGGCAGGGCGGGCATAGATAAAATCGGTTTAGGCGTGTTGCTGGGGCTGGCCGACTGGCGCACGGATTCGGTGATGATGGCCATGCATTTGCGTTACCTGCAAAAGCATTATTGGCGCAGCCGCTATTCGGTTGGCTTTCCGCGCTTGCGCCCCTGTGCAGGTGGACTGGAGCAGATTCAGGCCATCAGCGATCGCGAGCTTGTACAACTGATTTGTGCTTGGCGTTTGTTTGACCCAGAGCTGGAGCTTAGCCTGTCTACCCGCGAATCCCCCGCCTTTCGTGATCAGCTGGCAAAACTGGGCATTACCACCATGAGCGCCGAATCCCGTACCCAGCCGGGCGGTTATGCTAGCGGCGATATTCATGTGCAAACGGCACTGGAGCAGTTTGCCACCGAAGATAAGCGCAGTGTCAGCCAAATCACTCAAGCGTTAATGGAGCAAGGATTACAACCAGTATGGAAAGACTGGCAACCCGGGTACGCCAGTCAGTGAATCCGCTCAGATGAAGGTATGAGCAACAGGTTTTTTGTTTAGCAGTAAGTCATTACTTACTGCTTTTTCGCTTTTTTCAGAGGCTTAGACCAAAGGTGACTAGGCGTACAAGCAATGCTCTGATACATTGTTGCCCATAACAAGAAAGCGTAAGGAAAACGTTATGTTTGTACTGTCTTCCCGGTACGAAAAAACTTCGTTAGAAAATCAGCAACTGATTGAAGAAATTGCAGCGCTAAAAGTTAAGGTGAACGGATTAGAGCAAGAGAATGCTCAGCTTCGCCAGCAGCAAAAAGATAAAGCCGCTGACCTGACGATCGCCTTCCAGCAAGAATTAAACGATTGTGTGATCGAAGCCCTGCGTCAAATGGACGGGATCCGCAAAACCGTTGTGGACGAGTTTGAGCATATCTCCGGCGAGAGCCACAAAATTGAAGATATTCATCAATTGTTCGAACAATCCCGAGATGCACTCCAAGCGATTTTGGTGCATACCAATACCTTGAGCGTAAAAATGGATGCCATGAGTCGCAGTATTGGCGGGTTGGCTGCTACGGCAGACAACATCAACCGGTTTGTATCGACGATCACCAGTATTTCCGACCAGACTAACTTACTTGCCTTGAATGCAGCTATCGAAGCCGCCCGGGCCGGTGATGCCGGTCGTGGTTTTAGTGTGGTTGCGGATGAAGTACGGGCACTGGCGAATGAAACCAATAAATCTGCCAGTGAAGTGGCAGAGTTGGTGGGCACTATTATTCAGGCTACCCGCGAAGCGGTAGATTCCGTTTCAGAAATTCAGGCCGACAACCAGAAGCTGGGCACAGGGGTAGATACCCTGAACAGCCACTATAAAGAGCTGGTGAGTCACAGTAATTCGATGAAAGATACCATCGACAGTGCTGCTCATCGTTCCTTTATCCAGATGGTGGAACTGGACCACATCGTATTTAAAGCCGATGTTTACGATAAGGTGCAAAACCAAAGCCGTGACAGTATCAGTGATCATCAAAGCTGTCGTTTAGGCACCTGGTATCGTGGTGATGGCAGACAGAAACTAGGCAGTGTTCCGGCCTTTAAACAATTAGACATGCCGCATCAGGAAGTGCATAAAGCCGGGGCAGAAGCACTGCGCTTGTATCATCAGGGCGATAAAATGGCGGCGCTGGCACAATTACAGAAAATGGAACGCGCCAGTGAGAAAGTGATTCGTTTGTTAGACGAGTTAGCTGAAGCTTAAAAACGCGTTTTGCTCATCAAAGGGATGGCAAGTTAACTAACTCAAACTGTTTTTGTTGTATGAAAAAAGGGCCTATTGGCCCTTTTTATTTTTGTTCATTTAATGTTGTCAAATGAAGAGTTAATCAGCCGCTTTAGGCGTGCTCTTTGTGGCCTTTTTCACGGCTTTTTTCGCGATCTTTTTGGCCTTGGCTTTTTTAGCCTTTTTGTCCTTTTTCACCTTAGGCTTTTTCATCGGCAGTTTTGCTGCTTTATGCTTAGGTTCCAGACCTTCGATCACGCGACGTTTCAGTACCACTTCAGCGTAACGTTCTACTTTTGGCAGCATCCACATATCGTGGGCTTCAATCAAAGATATTGCTGTGCCTTTCTTGCCTGCACGTCCCGTGCGACCAATGCGGTGTACGTATACATCAGCGGTACGCGGCATATCATAGTTAACCACATGGCTTACGTTGGGCACATCGATACCGCGTGCGGCAACGTCTGTGGCAATCAAAATCTTCACTTCGCCTGCACGGAAACGGGCCATGGTGGCGTTACGTTTATCTTGCGGCATTTCTCCCTGCAGCCAGCAAACCTCGATCCCATCTGAGAGTAATTTATCTTTCAATTGGCTTAAGCGCTCGCGGGTTTTGACAAACACTATGGCGCTGGAGGCTTGCTGAGTCAGTATGTGTTTAAGCTGGGCATATTTATGTGCAACGTCATCGCACATGTGGATCCACTGATGGATTTTACCTTGCTCACTGCGGGTGGCTTCAGCTTCTACCAGCACAGGTTCGTTTAGAATGTCCTTGGCAAAACGGACTACGCCTGAGCCTTCCAGAGTCGCCGAAAACAACAGGGTTTGTTTGCGCCAGCGAGCTTCACCAGCGATTTGATTAACGACGGCACCGAAGCCCATGTCGAGCATGCGGTCGGCTTCATCCAGAATCAGACATTCGATTTCCCGGCAATCGAAGACTTCTTTCTCGATGTGTTCGAATAAACGTCCAGGAGTAGCTACCAGCACATCGAGGTTTTGTTCCAGCAACTCGTGATCTGTGCCGTAGTTAATGCCGCCCGTGATTACACCGCAAGTTAAACGGGTAAACTGGCAGATAGCTTTGGCCTGCTCATATACCTGCAACGCCAACTCGCGGGTAGGGGTTAACACCAGAACGCGGGTATTACCCGGCTGTTGACGTGGGTTGTCTAATAAAAACTGACAGGCTGGCAGCAAAAATGCTGCAGTTTTACCAGTTCCGGTTGGCGCAGAGGCTAATACGTCGCGACCGTCTAGCGCAGCAGGGATGGCAAGTTCCTGAATGCCCGTGGGGCGTTTATAGCCCAACTCTGCCACGGCACGACATAGCTCGTCGTCAAGTTCCAGTTGTTCAAACATAATGTGCTACTTCTCAATTAGTTGCTGCACATTATAAATGACCCCAGAGCTAAAAGGGATGCTCAGAGGCGATTAAATCCATTTTTCCTGACCAGTGAGTCAGTAACCCCCTAAAAACGAGCCGCATATGCGAAGTTTAAGAAGTCCATTCCCGGGTTATGATCGTTCAACCCACCATTGGAATAGTGCATATAGCGCACCGCAACAGACTGTTCATTATGTTGACCAAATTCCATTAGTACCCCTAGTCGGTCTTCAAACTGATAGTGCGAACCAATGTCTTTGCCAGCAAAACGGGTGTCATCCACCAGCGATACCCCAATTCCAAACTCCCATTTGATCGGATAGCGATTATAGAGAGTGGCAAATTGTTTACTGAAGACGGGGGAAAGGGCGATCGCCAGGTTGGTATCGTGATGGTTGTCTTTACCGTATTCCCAGAAGTTTACGCTCATTTCCCAATACAGATCGAGATCGCCTAACCATTCGAACTGGTCGATTTTGGTATAAAGGGGGCGGTAAGCCAGGCGTAGACCGAGGAGATCGCCCTCACCATCGAGGATATCGACGGCTACCCCCTGAGCGGCAGATGCCGTAAAACTGCTTAGGTTAAGTAAACCTAGCACTATGCTGAGTAGAAATATCTTTCTCATTGTATGTTCCTAATAAAGTGAATGTATGTTGAGTGGATTGAATTTTAATTTCTATTTTTAAGGATTTAAATTGCATTAATTGGCTTGTAAAGTTCGTTTTATTTGTAATATTTTGGAATCATTACCTCATTTAAAGAAAACATTTTTGAATGTATGTATATATGGTGGTGTCCTCGTTAAAATTCAACTCATGTGGTGATATCAGGGCAATAAGATCAGAACGCTGAACGATCTTTGGGTCAGGGGATGAGGAACCGACGACAAGGCTGCATACCCTGAGGAGTTTACGTGAGAGAAGATAAGGGATTAATCCCTGAACAGTCATCCCACTTATGAGTGAGATTCATTAATTAGACTGGGTGTGGAACAGGCTGCCTGAGTTGCTGTAATAGCCAGCAGGCTCTGGAGGCTGGCGATATTTTTGGAATATCAATAACTTGATAGCCCAAAGATAGGTACACCTCACGGGTATGCAAACCCAGTTGTATGGCGTCAGACAGGCTTTGCTGGCGTTCAGGGTCCTGTTTGAATATTTCGGGCCAGGGCGGACACCAGAACACAAACCGATGATATCGACAGTGATTCGCCAGTGTGGTTAACCAGTCTGGGATGGGAAAATCGGCGAGATATAAATAGGCATATAGATCGGGTATACCGCGGTCATACACGCTCAGAGGTGCGGGAGGCCGTTGCCAGACGAGTTGCATTAAATCGGCAGCAAGTTTCACAAATTGCGCGGTGTTATGCCAGGGTAAAGCCGGATTTGCCATGGTTTGTTGGGTGACAATCAGTGGTCGGTTAATTTCCGCTACTGTTGTCAGTCCCTGTTTGGCCAGAGCATTCAGCAAACTGGTCTTGCCGCTACCCGGACCACCTGTGATTACAACACGCATAAGCTAGAACTGTAAGAGCTGCATCACACAAGTGATTACCAGCATAGTCAAAGTGACTTTGTGATTAAGTCTGAGTGCGCAGCGTAAATCATTGGGTTGAAACACCCGCTCTTGCTCGCCAATGTATGGTTTATCTACTATTTGGCCATGATAGATGTTCGGACCGCCAAATCGGCAGTCTAATACGCCAGCGAGTGCGGCCTCGGGATAACCTGAGTTTGGACTTTTATGGGCACGGCCATAACGCCAGCTAAAGCGAAGGCTTCTCCAGCTTAAGCTGGTAAAGGCCATCAGCAGGGCGGTTAAACGAGCAGGGATGAAATTAGCAATATCGTCGATACGAGCGGCACCTTTACCAAATTGCTCAAATCGCTCATTTCTGTATCCCCACATGGAATCCAGCGTGTTAATCATCTTGTAAGCCATGATGCCGGGGCTACCTAACAGGCCGTAGAAAAATAATGGGGCAATGCTGCCATCACTCAGATTTTCGGATAAAGATTCCAGGGCAGCTGTTTGGATCTGATGAGGCGTCAGAGCGGAGGTATCACGCCCGACAATGCGGCTAAGTTGTTTTCTGCCGTTTTCCAGTCCTTGCTGCAATGCCACAAATACCTGTCGGACTTCACGAATCAGGCCCTGATTGGCGATGCCCCAGAATACCAGCAGGGCATCAAACCCAAGCGCCAGCATTGGATGCAGGCCTGTCAGTATTTCGCGCAGGCCAACACAGGCAAAATAAACCAAAAATATCAACGTTATCGTGGCTAGCAGACCTTTGAATAAACGCCCCCCACCTTGATTCAGACGTTTCTCCGTCTGACTGACCAGCCAGCCAAAGGCGCGAATAGGGTGCGGCCAGTGTTCCGGGTCGGCTAAACGTAAATCAGCCAGATAGCCTGCTACTAGTGGCAGGATGACCCAAAAAGAGTGGGTTATCGCCATTGTTGTATAGCCTCAAGTAATCTTAGGTTTGCCTGGCGATCTAATGTGGCAAGGCGAAAATGCTGGGGTGTTAAACCTCGAAAGTTGCTGGCATCGCGGATCAGAAATCCTTGCACGGCAAGCGCTTGCTTTAACTCGGCAGCACTTGGACCAAGACTGTTTAACAACAGGTAATGGGTATCGCTTGGCGTCACCTCAAGCAAGTCTATTTGAGCCAGTTGTTGAGAAAACCAGTCGGTTTCATCTAACAAGCTGCGAACATCTGGCAGATAGTCACAGTAGTTCTGATAAATGGCTTCGCCAGCAATGACCGCCAAACTGTTCACCGACCAGGGTGGTTTAAAGGCTGACACCTTTTCAACCAGAGCAGGCTGAGCTGCCAGATACCCCAGACGCAAGCCGGATAGGGCGAACAGTTTGGTCAGGGAACGCAATATCACCAGATTAGGTAATTTCGCCAACCACGCCATCATACTCGCTGGTTGGCGGGTAAAGCCTGCATAGGCTTCATCTACAATAAAGATGACCTCTGGATGGCTGGTAATCACGTCAGCTAATGTCGAAAGCGCCAGCGTCTGGCCGGTTGGATTATTGGGATGGCAAATAAACGCCAGCTGAGTGCGAATCTCTGGCTGCTGTTCAAGCGATTGCCAGGGCATAAATTCAGTTTGTATCTGGTGTAACTGGCAGGCATCTTCGTACTCTGCAAAGGTGGGCGTAAAAATGGTGGCCGATGTTTGTCGATATGCCTGTGCAATCAGATAGATGGCTTCCGCAGTCCCGTTTGTGGCGAGAAAATATTCCTCAGGCAAAGCGTAATGTTGCATCAATGCATTGATAAAGGGTCGACCAGCTGGCTCGGGGTAGTGTTGTACCTTGTCCAATGCGTGTTTTAGCGTTGTTACTAAGGCGGGTGCAGGCCCAAATGGCCAAATATTGGTGCTGAAGTTTGCGTTGATCTGGCCTGAGGCGTAGGCGTGCAAATCGTCGCCGTGTCCATATAACATGAGTCGCAGCTTATTGAATTTGGTGGTCGGCCAGGTATAGGCCCTGACGGTTAGCCGTAAACTGCAGATGGTAAAAGCTATTAAGTGTTTTGCCAACTTTTACAGCCAGTTAGTTTGCTACAGGCTTGCGTAACGCAGGTATTTACTTAATGATTGTAGGGGTATTGGATATTCCCTGTTTGAACCGATTGGCGCATAAAAGGAAGTCAGCATGAGAGACAGCCACACTAAACTCACTCTTCAGAGCATTTTACTGCATTGGCTAGTGGCCATTGGCATTATTTTAATGCTGGCGATGGGCTTTTACATGGACATTGCCGAAGCACGCTTTTTAATGCCCTGGCATAAATCCTTTGGGGTGCTGATTTTACTCTTTGCGCTTTGGCGTATTGTCTGGCGGATGATAAACGGCTGGCCAACGGCCCTGAGTAATGAGGCTCCTGCAGTAAAACTGGTGTCTAAAGGTATTCACTGGTTATTGATTATAGGCTCTGCATTGATGCCGCTGTCAGGAATTATCATGTCTGGATTTGGTGGCAAAGGGCTGTTTTTCTTTGGACTTGAAGTGTGGGCCAGAAATCCTGATCCGATGAACCCGGGTCAGACTCTGGCAGTAAACGAAATGCTGTCAGGCATTGGTCATGAATTACACGAGATAGGTGCATATGTGATGGTACTGGCCATCGTGTTGCATATCGCTGGTGCCATGAAACAGCACCATATCCTTAAAAATGGGACGGTTAAGCGGATGCTTGGCAAGACTATCGATTAACTCTTTATATTTTAATGTGTTAAGGTTTTGTCGGAGATGGTACAAACGTGGTGTTGCAGGCTCATAAATCTGCGTTAGACACAAACATTTTTTGCATGGATGCATATGAACGGATTATTTTTAACCGGTACGAATCAGTACGGTATGGTCAGTTAATAATTGCCGGAGCTATGCATCTGGTGTTGTTGGGAAGGCATTGCACCTTCCCAACAATGCCGATTAAATCTCTTCAACCTGACCTACACAGCCTAATTTCAGGCTGTAATTGCGACGTTTCAATTTTATCTTGTCGTAACGTTTAATTTGAGTTGCTAAAGCAGAATCGCTGACCTCGATAAAAGCGCGTTTGCTTTCTACCAAAGAAGAAAGACTGGCTTCACCAATTACGGTCGCGCCTTCTCCTGCTTTTGAGGATGGCCTGAGGATGCTCACGCTATCCCCACTGTGAAATCCGGCTCCTGTACCTGCGCTGATTTCAAAATAATGTTTTATTCCATCGCTGTAATACGACAGTACATACGCTTCCGGTGAAATATAGGCAAGCAGTGACGGGGTCGCACACTGACTCATTACCTCTAAGGTATCGTCTCGCAATTTGTTATATAAGGCTTTGGTATCGGTACCATCCGCCGGACTCCCGCAGCGTTTATTGGCATCGTAAGATGCCGTTTTGTGCTGGCTGATGCGCCAATGCTTTAAACGTTGTACCGACGGCAATTCATAGGCTTCGAGGATAAGCTCAGCATCCATTTCATATTCGCAAGTGCCCGGGCGTTTTTCGTCGCAGAAGGGGCACCAGACCGGCGCATCGTAAGTTTCTTTGAAGCCAGATTGGGTAAGGGTGGCTTTTAAATAAAAGTCGATGGGTTGCTTGCCCAGATATTCGTTACCACGGCGTAAATTGCTGCGCAGTATTTCATTTTCCAGCGCCCGTTGCTGTTCCACGCTGAGGGTATCCAGTGCGATATTATTTGCGGTGAGGGCGCTGTTATATTGGCTTTGTAAGGTATCAGAGAGCTTTAAATCGTCTGTGGTGGTTTTGTTCAGTTGTAGCATTGCCCGAATGCGCATACCCGTTAACAGGCTATCGTCGGGTTTTTGATTGTCTTCGGGGAGCGGCCGTTCTGGCGGCAAAGTTTGTCGGGTTAGCGATTTACATCCACCTAAAATAAGGGTTGCCATAATCAGCAGACATAGGGTTTGGCGCATGGTCATTTCCTGAATAACTGTGTCGTTTATTGCTCTAATGTCGGTTCAAAGAGCTGTTGGAGTAACGGACTGTTTTGTAACTGTTTATAGATTTTCTGATTCGCGACCTGGCCGGCCTGGGTAACTTTTCCAAGGCCAACGGCACGTTCGCTGATGCTGGTTTGGGCCAACACCTGTTCGCCATATCTCAGTTCGATATGCAGGGTGCGAGTGAGGTAGTATTCACGGTCGATCTGGCTTTGCTGATCATCCAGACGCATTAAAATACTGGCGCTTTGGCCACGCTGACTTAGTGCCAGTCCCTGTTTGTTGACAGCTGTACTCATCATGGCGGTTAATCCGGTAATTCCGGTGTGATCATCTATTCGAATACTGGCAGCATTGGCACTAAGTTGTTTTTGTTGCTGATAGGTATTTAATAGTGCCTTACCCTGCTGGGCGATGGGGTCTTGGCTTCCTTGCATGCTATCAATTACCAGTAAATTGCCTTCTGCACCTCGGGCAACCATGTTTAAGCGCTGTAAGCGCCACCAGCGAGAAAATGACGGTGCATCGCGCAGGGCCATTGCGCGTTGTAATTTTACCAAAGCGCTACTGAGTTGTTGCCTTTGCTGGCGGAGCAGGTCTTGTTTTGACAGAGCCTTAAGTACAAACCATTGGGGACCAGACTGAGCCTGCTGCACGGTTTTCGCCTGAGCTAAAGACACGGCCGATACTTCCAACTGACTACTTTGATCAAAATACTGGCGTTGAAACTGATCATCTACAATGACTCGGCTGTTGATTTGCTCATTGACCTGCACCTGGATCTGACTGGCAAGGTTGGTTAAAGCGTTTTGTTCGGCCTCATACTGCGTTACCCCCTGGCCTGACGCATACAGGTGCTGCTCGTCGGATGGCGGTGAGGTGACCCAACTGGGTAAACTTGTGCGACTGGTGCTTTGGCAGGCTGTCAGGCATAGGCTTAACAGCAAAAAAAGAATGTAGCGTTTCATCCATCCTGTCCCTGGCTAGATTACTTTTATCGATTATGAAGTTGCCAGCAGCATATCGTGCTGGCTTAGGTAAAAGTGTATCACGGAAAGCCCAGATGTTAAGACCTTCAGCTTATAATTGCGCTTGAGCTGTCCAGGTTTGTTTCGCATCGGCAATCGCTTGCTGACGCTGAGCCTCAAGTTCTGCTTTAATTTCAGGGCCTTTGATACCGCTGGCAACAATAGCTTTAATATCCACGCTCAGGGCCGCAGTTAACATGGTGCGAACGTAGTCTGCCTGTGGGTAAGGCAATAATTCAAAGCCAGTGCGGCCGCGGGCGTCTGCCTCGCAGGCTAACAGCAGTTGTTCAAAACGCTCAGGCTTGCGCCATACGTCACAGCGATTAAACACCTTAAGTAACGTAGACGGTTTCAGTTCGGGCGCAGTATGAATATGGCCATGAAATTCGCTGACGAGTAACGCCAGCTCACGACAATCATTCGGCGCTTTCAGGCGGTCGCATAAGGCGTTTATCGCCGCTAAACCGAGTTGACCGTGACCATGATGAGAAGGCCATTTTTCCGGTGGTGTCAGAGCTTTGCCTAGATCATGCACCAACGCGGCAAAACGCACGGCAACTGAATCGCTGAGCAAACACGCCTGTTCCAGCACCATCATGGTATGCAGGCCGGTATCAATTTCCGGATGGTGTTTGGGCGGGTTGGGTACTCCCCACAAAGCGTCAATTTCCGGGAACCAGTGGGTTAAGCCTGCACAGGCACGCAGTACTTCAAAATACACTCGGGGCGCGGGATCCTGCAAACTGCGCTGAGTTTCCTGCCAGACTCGCTCGGCACTTAAATGGCTCAGCTCTTCGCTTTGACTAATTTGCGTCATCAATGCCATGGTTTCATTTGCAATCGTAAAGCCCAATTGATGATAGCGGGCAGCAAACCGGGCAACCCGCAATACCCGCAATGGGTCTTCGATAAAAGCATCTGATACATGACGTAGCACACGTGCATCCAGGTCCTGCTGACCGCCATAAGGGTCAATGAGGTCGCCATGTTCACTCTGGGCCATGGCATTGACGGTCAGATCCCGACGGCGTAGATCGTCTTCTAAGGTAACAGAGGCTGATGTGTCACAGATAAAGCCGGTATAGCCTTTGCCGGATTTTCGCTCGGTACGGGCCAGGGCATATTCCTGCTTGGATTTCGGGTGCAAAAATACCGGAAAGTCTTTACCTACCTGCTCATAGCCAAGTGCCAGCATTTGCGCCGGAGTTGCACCTACAACGACATAATCTTTGTCTTTTACCGGTCTGCCGAGCATCTGATCGCGCACGGCACCGCCCACTAAATATATCTGCATACTGACCTTTTTCGCGTTTCTGTGGTCATTATGCCAGACCAAATGCGCTAGCCCCACACCTGGGGGATATTTTGTGTCACAGGATAGTAGTGGATAGCTTGCCAGCCCCCTGATAGCATGTAGGCGGCTTTGACTGAGATGATTTGCTGGAAGATATGTATCTGAATTATTTCGGGTTATCGGATAACCCATTTTCGATTGCGCCCAACCCGGCGTATTTATATATGAGCCCTAGGCACAAAGAGGCCTTGGCGCATCTGACCTTTGGTCTGCGTGAAAGTGGCGGCTTTGTCATGCTGACAGGTGAAGTGGGAACGGGGAAAACGACCGTCTCGCGTAAACTGCTGGAGCAACTGCCAGACACCACACAGGTGGCGATGATTTTAAATCCGACCTTATCGGCATTGGAATTACTTGCGACTGTCTGTGATGAACTTGGGGTGGGCTACGAAAGTGAAAATCTCAGCCTTAAATATCTGACCGACAAAATTCTCGATAAGCTGATGGAAAATCACCAGCAGGGGTTAAATACCGTGCTGATCATCGATGAAGCCCAGCATTTGCTGCCGGACGTACTCGAACAATTGCGCTTGCTGACAAATCTGGAAACCAATCGCGAGAAACTGCTGAAGGTCGTGCTAATTGGACAGCCGGAATTGCAACAGTTGCTTAAGCGTAACGAATTGCGTCAGCTATCTCAGCGCATTACTGCCCGCTATCATTTACTGCCTTTATCGAAACCCGAAGTGAAAGCCTATGTGGCTCACCGTTTGTCGGTGGCGGGCGGTGCCAGTGAAGTATTTCAGCCAGCTGCGTTGAATGCGATTTACAAAGTTACTGCCGGGATCCCTCGGGTCATCAATTTGCTTTGCGATCGCGCGATGAGTTTGGCCTATGCTCAGCAAAAGCCGAGTGTAAACCGGCATTTATTCTATGCCGCCGCCGGTCAGATTTTAGGTGACGATGTGCTGAGTCAGCGGCGCGACAGTCACTGGCCGCTGGTTTTCACACTGTTGTTTGTGGTCGGATTGGCCGCAGGCATTGGCGGAGGGATGATCTATGGCTGAGCGTATTAGTATTCAGGAGCTACAGCCGGGCATGGTGATCATGAAAATCACTGCTCAGTATGGTCCGGTACGCATCCGTAAATCAGGTCTGGTCACCAGTGTTGAAATGGTCAAGGGCCTGGCGGAAATGGGCGTGCAGGAAGTGGAAATCGATCCTGAACAAACGGTCGAAATTGATTCAGGCGAACCAGTTTTAACACCCTCTACTCACAGTGTTTCAGCGACCCGCACCCAGTCCTTGATGGCGGGTGGAATGGCGGCTGGCAAAGCTAAACAAAGTCAGGTTCAGAATCAGGCTGGCTCAGAACATTTTCAGCGCAATTTGTTTTTATCGACCCTGCAGGATATGCCTTCTGCCTGGCAGATGTATGGCAAAAACTGGTTGCTGGCCTTGGTGTGCTTAAGCGCCGGTCTGGTGCTGGGCTGGGGGGGCGCATCGGCTGGAAAATGGCTGATGGCGCCAGCAGAGCTGGCCGCCGTCGCAGCGGGCGATAATGCCATAGTCAAAGAACAAGTGGCTGGCGACACTTCAACCGTGTCGGCTGGCGCAAATCAGGCATCTTCAAATAAGCTGCTGACCGCACCCGCAGAATCAACGTCTCCAGCATCTGCTACCAGTGTTCAGCAGCCTGAACCTGCATCAGCATCAGTTGCGCAGCCTCAGTCTCAGGAGCGTCAGCCCAATGTTGCCTTTACTGATCGTAAAGAAGACAGGCCTTTGTATTCAGGTGACAGTAATGATAGCAGTAGTGTTTCACCCGATTTGCTGGCTAAGTTCAATCAGGCGCTGGCTGAGATGGAAAAAGAAGGTAAGCCGGTGAGTCAGCCTGAGCCTGTGACTCGTCGTGATGTTCAGCGATTAGATCAGTTACCGGCCTTTGTGCTGACCCAGTTACCGCCTATGTCGTTTTCGGCGCATATGTATGCCTCAGAACCCAAGAATCGTTGGGTAAGAGTCAATGATGTAGAGCATGCGGAAGGCGATATTATTGCCCCGGGCGTGAAGCTACTGGCGATTGACCCACAACAGGTAATTCTCGAATTCCAGCAGCAGCGCTTTAGCATGAGTGCGCTATCTGAGTGGTAACGCCAGGCGGGCACTCACATCACATTCAACCGACATTAACGGCCTTATTCAGATAAGGCCGTTACGTTTGGATTATCCAAAAAGTGGGTATGGCTTGGCATGGCATCCACATGCCTGGCCAGATTCTGGCGAATTTCTGCCAGGCTTTTTTGCAGATAGTCCTGCTCGAAGTTATCCACCATAGGGTCCCAGCTTTGGGGTAAAAACTGGTTGCCGGCATAGACCGACAGCCAGCTGGCTGGCTGAAACATTTCCCAGCGGTATTTCACAAAATGTCCTCGGGCTTCAAACAGCTCCATTTTATGCATAAGGCTGTCGGGTACCGACATGGCGCGGCAGTCACGCCAAAAATCGCTGTCATCGCGTTGATTCAGCTTGTAATGCAGGATAATAAAGTCGCGCACCCGGGCATATTCCCGCGCAGTCATATCGTTAAACTCGCGAATAAGCGCCGGATGCATGTCCTGTTTGGGAAACAGTAGTTTGATTTTATCGATGGCGGTTTCAATCAGCGCAATGCTGGTGGACTCCAGCGGCTCTAAAAAGCCAGCGGCTAAGCCTACAGCAATACAGTTTTTGACCCAGGCCTGTTTGCGTCGGCCGGCGCGAAAACGCAGCTGTCTGGGCTCGTGCAGTAACGGGCCATCTACCGCAGTGTGTAAGTCCTCCAGTGCCTGTTGGTCACTGATATAATCGGAGGCATAGACCTGACCGTTACCCTGACGATGCTGCAACGGGATGTGCCATTGCCAGCCTGCCTGTGTCGCCGTGGCCTGAGTATAAGGCGGAGGTGGCACAACGCGCTGGCTTTGCACCGCCCAGGCGCGATCGCAGGGCAGCCAGTGGTGCCAGTCTTCAAATCCGGCGTCCAGTGCCTGTTCAATCAGTAATGCGTGAAAGCCGGAGCAATCAATAAATAATTGTCCATCTACCTGCTGACCATTTTCTAAGGCCAGCTGGCGGATAAAGCCAGTCTCAGGCGCGAGCACGACCTGGGTGATGCGGCTGTCGATATGGGTCACGCCGTTTTTCAGGGCGATATCCCGCATCAGTTTGGCGAATTTGTTGGCATCCAGATGCAAGGCCCAGTCATACACCCCTAGCTCATTTCCTGCCTGGGCAGGAGAGGGGGAAAATTTATGTTTATCGGCCATTTGTACGGCCAGGCTGTAATCGCCCAGAGGGCCAGCTTTGCCCTGTTGCTGCAGCATGCGCCAGTAATGCACAAAGTGGGTGTTGCGTACGGTTTGGCCATAAATACCAAAGGGATGATAGAAGTGGCTGCCGCTCTGGTACCAGTCGTTAAAACGGATTGCCAGTTTGGCGGTGGCCCCTGTGGCTTGCATCACCTCGGCATCTGTCATGCCGAGCTGCTGATAAAAACGTCGTATGGAAGGGATAGTTGCTTCGCCTACGCCGACTGTGCCTATTTCGCTGCTATCGACCACCTGAATGCGGACTTGCTGATGAATAAAATGCTGGGCCAGACTTGCTGCTGTCATCCAGCCTGCGGTGCCTCCGCCGACTATCACTATGTTATTTACCGCTGCCGCCGTCACCTGATTATTTTCCTTAACGCTGTTAACAACTTGTTACTCTACCTTGGTTAGTCGCTGGTGCCTACCTGAGGCGACAAAAAAGCCCCGAGCTATCTGTAAAGCAGACAGTCGGGGCCACGGGACTTAGGGCCGGAATTAGAACTTGGCGCGTACCCCAAGGGTGTAGCGGGCTTCATAATAATTCTGGAAGGCATACTGCTGTTTAAATTCGGCATAGTAATCTTCAAATTCGCCGGTGATGTTAGAGCCGTTCAGGTATACCGTCAGATCCTCGTTAATGTCGTAACTGACTGAGGCATCCACGTAGGTAGTGGCGGTTTGATACAGGTTCAGCACACCATTACCGGCGGCCTTTTCTGCGGCTAAACGTTCGCTGCGATAGTTGTAGGCGATACGTGCCTGCCATTTATCGGCCTGATACCAGCCAATCAGGTTGAACTGATGCTCTGAGTTATCCGGGAACATATTGTCGTCACCATAAATGTCTTTGGCCGAACTCTCGCTGGGCGAGTAAGTGTAGTTGGCGTCAACACCGAAGTTGGACACTAAGCTATCGCTGCCGAACAGATCATCAAAGGCCAGTTTTGCCCCTAACTCAATGCCTTCAAGGCTGCCGCCTTCGCCCTGGACTAAGGTGCTGATGTCGGCGTTGCGACGGATCACGCCGTCAGCATCCGGCTGCGGCATGCTGATAGTGACGCCAGTGGTAAAGCTCTCGATATCGATTTTAAACAGACCGGCGCTGAGCATACTGGCTTCACCCAGATACCACTCCAGTGACAGGTCATAGTTAGTTGAGCGCCAGGGATCCAGCTCCGGGTTACCGGCAAGGGTGCCGTAGGTCACAATAAACTGACCAAACGTTGGGCTGCCACTGTTGGAATCCAGTGCGGTATTTAAGGTTAAGCCCTCGCCGTACTTATTCAGATCCAGCGGGGTCATGTTTTCTGTGTACGCAAAACGCATCACCACATCTTCACCTAGCTCATAGGCCAGATTCAGGGCCGGCAGCACATCGGTATAGCTGCGCTTGGTAATCAAATCACCTGTGTCATAGGCCGTATTGCCGAAGGGTTTGCTGTTACCGGCAATGTTTTGTTTGACGTTCAGGTCGGTTTCAATCACCCGTAACCCAAGGTTACCGGTAAGTTTGCCATCCAGCCCTTCAAAGTTGGCCTGCAGGAAGAAGCTCAGTTCATCCATATCGACGTCAAAGCTGGAGCCGGGCAGAATATGTTTGCTGGTAGCGCCGAATACACGGTTATGGAAGGCTTCGGGATCATCATAGGCTGTCGGGTCGACTGCCCAAATACCGGGAATGCCGTTTACCGGACCAAAATCGGTTACATATTTGACCTTGCTATAGGCATCCAGAGCCACATGTTCCAGCGCTGCGTAAGGGGTGAATACGCCATCCACCAGTTCGCCATCGCTACAGTCGTTGGCTTCTAACAGCACGTCTGTGGCTTTCCACTGGGCTTCGCAGGCACCGCTGGCAACAGGGGAGAACAGGTTATAGCGCTCAAAGCTGGCACTGCGGTTACTTAAGCGCACACCGGCATCGACACTGGTAATAAAGCCGTCGCTGAAGGCGTAGTTACCCTTGAGACTAAAGGCTTTAAAGTCGCCCTCGGCATTTTCGTTGTTTTCAGAGGAAAAGGCACCGACGTTATAACTATCCAGATTCGCCATGTAATCGGCGAGGGTATGTCCGGCACCCAGTCCGCCATCAATTTGTCGATCGAAACCGCTCCAGGTAGGGTGTTCACCCGTGGTGTCATAGGTCAGATCCAGGTTTTCGCTGTATCCCAGTGGATTGATGGCCTGTAAACAGCCGCCCTCTGCGCCTACAACGTCATCGTCGCTGGTGCATTTGGTCGCGGGAACAAAGTTAGTGGTGCGGCCTAAGGTGGTGGAACCATCGGTTAAGTCACCTTCGTTATAGCCGTGGCGCTTTTTACGATCGGCTTTACCTAATACCGCCCTGAACTGGCCGGTAAAGGCGCCGCCATTATCATAATCCAGCTGCAGGTTAATGTTGTGAGAGGACGAGTCGTAGATGTCGTTTTGTGAGAATGACTTCAGCCGTTTGGCATCCAGTTCTGCCTGTGTCCAGGCATAGAATTCGCGATTACCTGTGTCGTCTTCATAAAAGGCATTGGTGGCGTACTCGACGGTGGGCACAAACCAGTCGTTGCCCTGCCATTTGTTGGTCACACTCATGCCCACTTTGCGGTTGTATTCTTCCTGTGAGGTATAAAAACCTTCAAGGGTCAGGGTAAAGCCTTCGCCCAGTTCCGCCTGGAATGATGCATTTACCCCAAGTCTTTCCCGCTCGGTTTCCTGATTCCAGGCGGCAAAGCCCTGTGAGCCCATATAGCGTCGGCCCATGTCGGCCAGTCCTACCTGGGCATCGGTAAACTGGCTGGTCCAGCCCGCATCACCAGGTAAATTAGTGTTAACGCCATTGTAGGAGTTAGACAGGTTAACGTTGGCATAGGTGGCGGCCAGCAGGAAACCGTACTTATCTTTGTTGATGTTGATTAAACCGCTGAGTACAGGATCGACCTGCTGGGTTTCATCGCCATACTGGGCTTCGGCATTGATGGCAAAGGTGGTGCCCGGATCAAAATCAAAGGGGCGATAGGTTTTCAGGTTGACTGTGCCTGTGATACCGCTGGCGCCCAAATCGGCAGTGGATGACTTATATACCTCAGCGCCTTTAAACAGTTGAGAGGGAATGTCATTGAAATTCGGCTGGGTAGAGACCACCGAATTAGCGCCCAGGTATTGTTCTCCGTTGAGCTGAGTGATCACCTGCGGCAAGCCGCGAATATTCACCGATGCGCCTTCACCGGCGGAGCGACGGATTTGAATCCCGCTGATCCGCTGCAGGGAGTCGGAGATAGTGACATCCGGCAATTTACCTATGTCTTCGGCGGAAATGCCATCCACGACAGAATCAGCGGCCCGTTTCAGACTAATGGAGGCCACCTGCGAGCCGCGTACGCCGTTGACCTGAATGATTTCCATGTCTGCTGCTGGCGCTTGAGTCTCCTGGGACATTGCCAAACCGGATTGCAGACAGGTCGCGACACCTATGGCTAAGGCGCTGCGGGCAAATTGCTTGTGTTTCACTCTCATATTGGTTCCCACTTTTTGTATTTGAAGCTGCGACTTGCTCGGTGGGCGCTGGATCATGTCAACGTCCTGTAAGGCTGTCGCCGTGCGTTTTCAACCTTTCAGCATCGTGTTTGCTGGGGTATTGAAAACGTTTTCATTTCGTTTCAAAAAAATAGCACGGGTTAATGTGCCACTTAAGTTTACCTGTTTTCACTGCCAGCTAAGGCGATTGGTGTTTGTCGATAAACTATACAAACGCTATTCGTTCTGATGAATCTTGTCAAGAATTTGTAAATAAATAATGTAATTAATTTTTTGTTTTTATTTAATCTTTATATTTTTCATTTATTTAGTTGTTTTGTGTGAGCTTGGGTTATTTAGCGTTTCTCTCACAAGTGAGACTCGCAGTGTACGGCCGTGACATCATTTTGTGAGTGTCATGTTCAGATTTGAATTGCTTGTTCTGGATGTGTACTGAGGAAATTATTTTTGCGGATTTTTTACATTTCTGTTGAAAACGATTTCAGTGTGAATTATGTTGTTTTCGACTAAAAACCGGTCAATGCCCCAACTGGGGTACAGTGATGAGCCTGAAATGTTAGAGCGAATGCAATTTATGGCATTGTTTTTAATTGGTTTTTTATTTTTATGAAAAATTTTCAGGCAGGCAGTGGTGTTCGAGACCAATGAGAAATAAACAATGAAAATTGCCTTACTCGATATCCTGATAGTGGTGGCCTACCTGGGTGGCATTATCGCGATAGGTTTGCTGCTTAAAAAGCGCGCCAGTAAGAACATGGAAAGTTACTATCAGGGCGGTAAAACCCTGCCCTGGTACATGCTGGGGCTGTCTAATGCCTCTGGCATGTTCGATATCTCCGGCACCATGTGGCTGGTGACCCTGTGCTTTGTTTATGGCATGAAAAGCATTTGGATCCCCTGGCTGTGGCCTGTGTTCAATCAGGTCATACTGATGGTGTACCTGTCGACCTGGTTACGCCGCTCAGATGTGCTGACTGGGGCTGAATGGATCCGCACCCGCTTTGGTGATGACAGCGGCGGGCGTTTGTCTCATCTGATAGTGGTGATCTTTGCGGTGATCAGTGTGCTGGGTTTTCTGGCCTATGGCTTTGTCGGCGTGGGTAAGTTCATCGAAATTTTTATTCCCTGGGAAGCCGTCTCGCCGTATCTGCCATTCAGTCTTTCTGCTGAATACGTGCCGCACTTCTATGGCATCGTCTTCACTGCCGTAGCGACCTTTTACGTGATGATGGGCGGCATGATGAGTATTGTCTGGGCCGATGTGCTGCAGTTCTCAATTATGACCTTTGCCGCACTGGCCATCGGTATCATTGCTATGACGCAGGTCTCACCTGAGACGTTACATGCGGCGGTGCCGGCGGGCTGGTTTGATCCCTTCTTTGGCTGGAGTCTGGAACTGGATTGGCAGGACAAAATCGCCGAAGTGAACGATAAGATCCTGTCGGACGGGTACAGCCTGTTTAGCATTTTTGTGATGATGATGCTGTTTAAAGGCGTCTTGGTCAGCGCCGCAGGCCCGGCACCAAATTACGATATGCAAAAGATTCTGGCGACCCGCACCCCCAGAGAAGGGGCGCTGATGAGTGGCTTTGTGTCCATTGCCCTGATGCCGATTCGTTACTTTATGATTGCCGGGTTCACCGTGCTGGCGGTGGTGTATTACGACCAGCTGGATTTGCTGGTGGGTGGTAAGCTGGATTTTGAAAATATCCTTCCCAGCGCCATTTTAAACTTTGCGCCGGTGGGCATTATGGGCATGTTACTGGCAGGGCTGATTGCGGCCTTTATGTCGACATTCGCCTCGACGGTCAATGCTGCCCCCGCCTATCTGGTGAACGATATTTACAAGCGTTACATCAATCCTCAGGCCGATAATCCCACCCTGATCAAGGCCAGCTATATCACCTCTGTGGCGGTAGTGGTGATTTCCACCTTTATTGGTTTGTATGTGCAAAGCATCAACAGCGTGTTGCAGTGGCTGGTATCCGGGTTATGGGGCGGCTATACCGCTGCTAATGTCCTCAAATGGTACTGGTGGCGACTCAATGGTCAGGGCTTTTTCTGGGGCATGTTAAGCGGCATTGTCTGCGCCCTAGTTTTGCCGCCCGTGGTTAGCTGGCTGTTGCCTGCCCTGAGTGGCGACATAGTGCCGCTCTATGTCTTCCCGCTATTACTGCTGATTTCAGGCCTGGCGTCGGTAGTCGTCAGCCTGTGCACTGCGCCTGAAGACGAAGAGGTGATCAAAGCCTTTTATCGCAAGACCAACCCGTGGGGATTTTGGGGGCCGATTCGACGCAAAGTTGAGGCTGAACACCCGGATTTTATCGCCAATCCCCATTTCAAACGCGACATGGTTAACGTGCTGGTAGGCGTAATTTGCCAGACCAGCCTGGTGGCCCTTCCTATATTCATCGTTTTTCAGCAATGGCAGGACAGTGCACTGACTCTGGTGGTATTGGCTGCCAGTGGAATTGCACTGAAGAAAAACTGGTACGACAAACTCACGGATTAAAAGACGATTATGAAAACTGAACAATTTGGTTATTTTGATGACGCCAACAAAGAGTATGTGATCACTACGCCGTACACACCGTCGCCATGGATTAACTTTTTGGGTAATGATGGCTTTTATGGCCTGATTTCTAACACGGGGGGCGGCTATTGCTTCTATCGGGATCCGAAATTCCGTCGTTTAACCCGCTATCGCTACAACAGTGTACCGGTGGATAACGGTGGTCGTTATTTCTATCTGCAGTCTCAGGGACAGGCCTGGTCTGCGGGCGGACGGCCGATGAATACGCCATTGGATCACTATGAATGTCGCCACGGTATGGGCTACAGCCGCTTAATCGCACAGAAGGTGGGGATTCGTTCCGAGGTGACCTGTTTTGTGCCGCTGGGCGAAACCGCAGAAGTGTATATGCTGACCCTGACCAACCAGACCCAGATAAGCCAGGACGTGACCCTGCATTCGCTGCTGGAATGGTGTTTGTGGAATGCCGAAGACGATAACACCAATTTTCAGCGCAATCTGTCGACCGGCGAAGTCGAAGTGCAGGGCAGCACCCTGTACCACAAAACCGAATACCGTGAGCGTCGCAATCATTATGCGTTTTATAGCGTTAACCATCCCATCAGCGGCTTTGAAACCGACCGGGAGGCATTTTTGGGGCCCTATCGGGGCTTTGATAATCCTCAGGCACTGACACAGCCGGAAGCCTCTAATTCTATCGCCCATGGCTGGTCGCCTATCGCATCCCATCGCCTGGACTTACAACTGGCCGTCGGTGAAAGCAAGACTCTGGTCTTTGTGTTGGGGTATGTGGAGGTGCCAAAAGCGGAAAAATGGCAGGCGCCCGGCGTGATCAACAAGCAACCGGCGCAGCAGTTGCTGGCGAAATTTGATACCAGCGACAAGGCTGGGGCAGCCCTGGCGGAATTGAACAGCTATTGGGATAATTTGCTGAGTAAGTTCCAGGTCAGTTCACCGGATCCGCGTTTTGACCGCTCCCTGAATATCTGGAATCAGTACCAGAATATGGTGACCTTTAACCTGTCGCGCAGCGCATCTTTCTATGAGTCGGGTATTGGCCGCGGCATGGGCTTTCGGGATTCGAATCAGGATACCATTGGCTTTGCGCATATGGTGCCAGACAGAGTGCGGGAACGGATCCTGGACTTATCCGCCACGCAAAAGGCCGATGGTTCGGCGTTCCATCAGTATCAGCCACTGACCAAAAAGGGCAATGCCAATATTGGCGGAAATTTCAATGATGATCCTATGTGGATGGTGCTTTCAACGGCCAATTACATCAAGGAAACCGGTGATATAAGCATTCTCGAAGCCCAGTTGCCTTTCGACGATGATGCATCTTTATATAGCCATTTTGAGCATTTGCGCCGGGCCTTTTTTCATGTGGTGAATCACCGTGGCCCCCATGGCCTGCCCCTGATTGGCCGCGCTGACTGGAATGACTGCCTGAACTTAAACTGCTTTTCTGAAGATCCGAATGAGTCGTATCAAACCACCCAGCGCGGTAATTCGGACGTGGCTGAGTCGTTAATGATTGCCGGTCAGTTTGTGTTGTACGGCAAAGAGTTTGCTCAGCTGTGTGAAATGGTGGGGGAGACAGCACTGGCGGCAGAAGCGGATCAGCATGTGCGTGAGATGGTGGCTGCCGTTGATCAGCATGGCTGGGACGGCGAGTGGTTCTTACGCGCTTACGATGCCAACGGTCAGAAGGTAGGCAGCCATGAAAATGCCGAAGGTAAGATCTTTATCGAATCCCAGGGTTTTTGCATTATGGCCGGCATTGGTAAAGACGATGGCAGAGCTATGCAGGCTCTGGAGGCGGTTCAAACCCATTTGGCCTGTGATTACGGTATCGTGTTACAGCAGCCGGCCTTTAGCGGCTACAACAAGTACCTCGGCGAAATTACCTCTTACCCGCCTGGGTACAAAGAAAATGCCGGTATTTTCTGCCACAACAACCCCTGGATGATGATTGCTGAGGCTATGTTAGGCCGAGGACAGCAAGCATTTGACTATTTTGCCAAGATCACGCCAGCCTATCTGCAGGAGATTCAGGGTCTGCATAAAACCGAGCCTTATGCCTACAGCCAGATGATTGCGGGTAAAGATGCTGCAACGCCCGGACAGGCCAAAAACTCCTGGCTTACCGGTACCGCTGCCTGGTGTTTCTATGCCGCCAGTCAGTATATTCTGGGGATTAAACCTGACTATGATGGCCTGCGCATCCAGCCCTGTTTGTTACCAGAGTGGGATAAACTGGAGGTGGTGCGTCATTTCCGCGGGGCGGTGTTCCATATTCGTGTACTTAATCCGGATGGATTAAGTCGTGGTAAGGTTGCGCTGAAAATTGATGGCAATGCCGTTGAAGGGGATTTGATTGACGCCAGCCTCTGGTGCGGCGAACATCAGGTCGAAGCCACACTGGTTGCCGTTTAAATTAGGGGAAGGAAGACTCCCCTGACAAACAAAAAAGCCACCTCTGATTGCGGTGGATTTTTGATTTTTGAAGCCTATCGGGGCACAGGGCCGGTACTTTGGCGTATCACCAGCGAAAATGGCTGGACGATATAACGCTGTTCCGGCTCTTCACCTTTAAGTTGTTGTAGCAGCAACTGCATGGATGCTTTGCCGATTTCTTCCAGCGGTTGATGCACTGTGGTTAAGGCCGGTGAGAGCAGGGTGGCATAACGAATGTCATCGAAGCCCATCACTGACATGTCGCCAGGAATAGCAAAGCCATACTGATGCAACACGCTGACCGCACCTATGGCCATATCGTCACTGAAACAAAACACCGCAGTGGGGCGGTGGCGCAGTTTTAACAGCTTTTCCATCGCTAAGCGGCCAGACTCGGTACCGTAATCACCGGGAATAATCAGCTCTTCATCGATTTCAATGTTGGCATGTTCTAACGCCTGACGATAACCAGCTAAGCGCTCGCGCGAGGTCGGGGTTTCCAGCGGACCTAATACCGCGGCAATCCGGGTATGACCGAGTTCGAGTAAATGTTCCATGGCGGCCTGGGCACCGGCGCGGTTGTCTATGACTACCTTATAGATTTCATCGTACTCGTTGGCTTCGTTGGCATTGACCAAAGGTGGCAACTGGCCGAGTAATGGGCGGGAGTGATCCAGGCTAAAGGGCAAATTGGCGGTAAACAGCAGGATGCCGTCGGCCTGGCCACTGTTTACCATATCTGCGTAATGCTGTTCCCGCTCCGGTTTACCCTGAGTGTCGCCAAGTAAAATACAATAACCGGCTTTTTGGGCTTCACTTTCGATGGCGCGAATAATACCAGCGTTGACCTGATTGGTAATATCCGGGATCACCACCATGATGTTGCCGCTTTTTTGGGTGCGCAGGCTGGCGCCGAAGCGATTGGGTTTATAGCCCGCTTTGTCGATGGCTGCCATCACCCGGGTACGGGTGTCTTCGCTGACTAATCCGGGATTGCGTAATACACGGGATACAGTCGCGGGAGATACGCCAGACAGGCGGGCAATATCTTTGATTCCGGGTTTAGTCAAAGCAATACTCTGGTGCAAAAATGAATGCTTAAACCTTAGCGAAAAAGCCTGTTGATGTAAACGATTTCAGCCTTTTAATTCATGGGCTTGTAGAGAGTTGATGAGATTGATTTGGAGCCTGCTAAGATCAGGCTCCGGGACATAAAAGCGGATTAGCCCAAAGAGGGCAAGAAGACTTCTTTGAAGAATTTATTCAGGTTGATAGAAAACTCTTCAGGACGTACGGACTTTTCAATCTCATCATCCACTTTGCTTAAGTCTACCTGTTTAATTTCCGTGTGATTGTGGGAATTCACACTGTAAAAGCTCATCACCTGCGGACACAAAGGATCTTCTTCATTGGCTTTAACTACAATGGCCAGTTTGCCGCTGCGCAGTTTTACCAGCGACCCTACCGGGTGGACGCCGATACATTTTACAAACTGGCGCACCAGGGTCTGATCTAGACGGTTGTCTACCATTAACTTTTTCAGTGCTGCTGTTGGTGTCATTGACGGTTTGTAGGGCCGATTTGAAATCATGGCATCAAAGCAGTCCACAATTGCCGCCATACGCGCGTAGGTGGATATATCCTCGCTACGTTTCGCCATTGGATAGCCACTGCCATCGAGGCGCTCGTGATGGTTGGCCACGACATTCAACACTTCTTCAGAAACTTGCTCTGCAGGCTTGAGCAAGTCAATGGCAGCATCAACGTGGCTGCGCACAATCTCCCATTCATGCTCATTGAGCTTGCCTTGTTTTTGCAGCAAGTCTTTAGGCAGCGTAACCATGCCGACATCCATCAATAAGCCGGCAAAACTCAATTCTTCAATCAGGGCCTTATCAAAGCCCATATGGCGGGCAAACAAGCCCATTAAAATTGAACAGTTAACGCAGTGCTCGAGCAAATACTGGTCAGCATCTTTGATCATCGTTAAACAGGTCATGCCATCGGGATTGGAAAATACACCGTCAATAATGTCCTGGCTTAACTGATGAATAGCAGAAATGTTACTTTGATGGCCGCTTTGAATTTGCTTCAAAAAGCGGCTTTGAATGCGCTTCGCTTCGTTATAAAGCTTATCGCCTTCAATGATAGAAGCCGGAGGTGAAAGCTGGCGTTTGCTCTCATGCACTTCAGTAACCGGCGCTTCCGGCGATGCATCTGGTTCCTTCGGTAATTTACTTTTGGAAAAGTCGATTTCCAGCGTCTGAATACCTTTATCACGAAGTAAAGCAATGGTGCTGCTGGACTTTACCAGACCTCGGGATTTGACCTTAAGCGTGCCGCTTTGCATCAGCACGTCGTTGACGTACATACCCGGTACTAATTCATCAATGGAGATTGCTTTAAGCATAATTGCCCTGAGTGCCTGCAGGTAACGCGAGAAATCGCAGAATCTAAAATATTGGTAAAAAGGCCGAGAAATTCAAGAGATTATCAAGATAATAAAAAGAGTAAGCAGGGCACAGAGAGGTGTGCCCTGTGTCACTATCAGGCTTGCAACCAGGTTGGTAGCTTACCTTCGAATGCTTCGATCTTGTCTTGCAGTTCCAGTGTTTGGCCAATGGCATCCAAGCCTTTAATCAAATTGTACTTGTGATGTTCGGCAATGTCGAAATGAAATTGCTGACCATGACAGCTTACCGTTTGGGCGGGTAAGTCGATATCAATTTGTACCTCTGGATCAGCGGCAACCGCGGCAAACAACACATCCAGCTCAGGGTTTTTCAGGCTCAATGGCAGGATTTGGTTGTTAATGCAGTTACCGTAAAAGATATCCGCGAAACTGGTGGCGATGATCACCTGAAAACCAAAGTCACCCAGCGCCCAGGGGGCGTGTTCGCGGCTGGAACCACAACCAAAGTTTTCGCGGGTTAGCAAAATGCTGGCACCCTGATGCTCAGGTTTGTTCAGACTGAAATCCGGATTGGGTTCCTGTTCGTGCAAGTCCAGATAACGCCAGTCGTGGAACAGATGCTTACCGTAGCCTACACGGGTAACGCCCGTCAGGAACTGCTTAGGGATGATTTGGTCGGTGTCGACATTGGCCTGGTCTAACGGCGCGGCCTTGCCACTGTGTTGGGTAATTCCTGTCATGACTTACTCCTGAAAATCGCGTACATCGGCAAAGGTGCCTTTTAGGGCGGCAGCTGCTGCCATCGCAGGGCTCACCAGATGAGTGCGGGCACCACGACCCTGACGGCCTTCAAAGTTACGGTTACTGGTAGAGGCACAGCGGCGGCCAGCTTCCAGAATATCGTCATTCATGCCCAAACACATGGAGCATCCTGGTAAACGCCATTCAAAGCCGGCTTCAATAAAGATTTTATCCAGTTGCTCAGCTTCGGCCTGGGCTTTCACCTGATTTGAACCCGGGACCACAATGGCAGTCACGTGTGGCGCAACTTTACCAGTTTTAGCAATGGCGGCTGCAGCGCGCATATCTTCGATGCGACCATTGGTACAAGAGCCGATGAACACGTCTGTTACCTGAACATCTGACAGCTTCTGACCTGCTTCCAGGCCCATATATTTCAGGGCTTTCTCGGCAGACTGACGCTCGATAGGATCGCTGAAATCTGTAGGCGTAGGTACCACTTGATTAACACCCATTACCTGACCTGGGTTAGTGCCCCAAGTAACCTGAGGGGTAATGTCGGCGGCTTGCAGTTCCACTACGGTATCGAAGGTGGCACCTTCGTCGGAATGGAAACTTAACCAGTAATCGACAGCTTGTTGCCATTGCTCACCTTTGGGCGAATGTTCACGGCCTTCTAAGTAATCGATGGTGGTTTGGTCACAGGCAATCATGCCCGCTTTGGCACCGGCTTCGATACTCATGTTACAGATGGTCATGCGCTCTTCCATGGTTAAACCTTGGATAGCTTCACCACAGTATTCAATCACGTGACCAGTGGCACCGGCATGGCCGATTTTACCGATAATCGCCAGGATGATGTCTTTAGCGGTAATACCGATAGGTAAGTTGCCGCTGACTTTTACCTGCATGCTTTTGGCTTTGCTTTGCTTCAGGGTTTGGGTGGCAAATACATGCTCTACCTGAGAGGTACCAATACCAAAGGCCAGGGCACCGAAAGCACCGTGAGTGGCGGTATGAGAGTCACCGCACACCACTGTCATGCCCGGCTGGATCAAGCCCAGTTCAGGGCCCATCACATGGACGATACCTTGCTTTTGGTGACCGACAGGGAACAGCTCAATGCCATTTTCCTCACAGTTATCTGCCAGGGTTTGCAATTGCAGTTTATTTGCCGGACCACAGGCATCAATAGCCAGTGAACGGGTAGAAATACTGTGATCCATAGTGGCGAAGGTTTTGTCTGGACGACGCACCTTGCGGCCTTTTTCGCTCAAACCGGCAAATGCCTGAGGAGAGGTCACTTCGTGGATCAGGTGACGGTCGATATAAATCAGACTGTCTTCACCCATCTGGTCGATGACATGGGCTTGCCATACTTTGTCATATAATGTCTTTGCCATGTTGGACCCTCTTAACTATTGGCAATTAATCCGGCGATGTAATCGCCTACTTCACTGGTGTTTTTCGCCTGGTCACGCTTTTCAGGCGCCAGCAATTCTCCGGTTAATACGCCATCTGCCAGGGTTTTCACCACAGCATTATCAATGGCATCTGCGGCAGCCGTTTCGTTCAGGCTGTAACGCAATAGCATAGAGGCTGACAGAATTTGGGCGATTGGGTTAGCAATGCCTTTACCTGCGATATCCGGCGCTGAGCCGCCAGCAGGTTCATATAAACCGAAGCCTTGTTCATTAATACTGGCGGAAGGCAGTAAGCCCATAGAGCCGGTGATCATGGCACATTCATCAGAGATGATGTCGCCAAAGAGGTTTGAACATAACATTACGTCAAACTGGCTTGGGTAACGGATCAGCTGCATGGTGGCATTGTCGATATAGATATGTTCCAGTTCGACATCCGGGTAGTCTTTGGCCACTTCTTCGGTGATTTCACGCCATAAACGGCTGCATACCAGCACGTTAGCTTTATCTACTGAGGTAACCTTGTTGCGACGTTTACGCGCGGCTTCAAAGGCACTGATGGCAATACGACGAATTTCACGACGAGAATAACGCATGGTATCAAAGGCAAACTGTTCTTCGCCTTCGCCTTCCAGGCCTTTGGGCTGACCAAAGTAAATACCACTGGTCAGTTCACGGATCACCAGGGTATCAAAACCGCTGGCAGCAATATCTGCACGCAGTGGTGAAAGGGCTTCCAGGCCAGGGTAAATTTTGGCCGGACGCAAGTTGCTGAACAGATCAAAGTGGCTGCGCAGGGTCAGTAGTGCAGCACGCTCTGGACGTTGCTCCAACGGCAGACTGTCCCATTTTGGACCGCCAATTGAGCCAAACAGAATGGCATCGGCAGCTTCACAGCCTTTCAGGGTAGCGTCGGGCAGGGCATGGCCGTGTTTATCGATGGCGTACCCGCCCACGTCAAATTCATTCAGGTGCAGTGTTAATCCGTATTTCTCTTGTACTGCGGCTAAAACCTTTTTAGCTTCCGCCATGACTTCCGGGCCGATTCCGTCACCGGCCAACACTGCGATGTTATATTCAGACATTGATTCCCCTGTTATGCGCACACTTGCTGTTTTTTCTGTTGATCGATTTGGTCTGCCACATGGGTGTTATTCAACACATAGATAAGGGCTTTGACGCCGGCTTCGACAATGTCGGTAGCCAGGCCGATACCGTTAAAACGGCGACCATTGTATTCGGCGATAACGCTAACCTGCGCCAGGGCATCAGACCCTTCGCCTTTGGAGTCCAGTTTAAAATCGACAATCTCAATATTGGGATTCCCCAAAGCCTGCATAATGGCATTGTAAGCCGCATCAACCGGACCATTTCCGGTGGCCGATTTGGTTACCTGTTGCTCGCCAATATGCATGGTGACTGTCGCACTGGGAATGATGTCTTTACCTGAGTTGGCATGTAAGTAGCTCAACTGATAGTAAGCATCGTCGTGCTTTTGCTGATCGAAGAACAGCAAAGCTTCTAAATCATAATCAAACACCTGACCTTTTTTATCTGCCAGTTTCAGGAAGGCTTCATAGACAGCATCCAAATCAAAATCGCTTTCTTTGTAACCCAGTTCGGTTAAGCGATGTTTGATCACATGGCGGCCTGAGCGCGAAGTCAGATTCAGGTTGTTTTTATTAATGCCGACACTCTCGGGTGTCATAATTTCATAGGTATTTTGCGCCTTTAATACGCCATCCTGGTGAATACCGGAGGAGTGGCTAAAGGCATTGGCACCGACTATGGCCTTGTTGGCCTGCACCGGCATATTACATAGCTGACTCACCAGCTTGGAAGTGCGCGAAATTTCCTGACTACGAATGTTGGTATTCAGACCCAACATGGCTTCGCGGGTTTTCAGGATCATGGCGATTTCTTCCAGTGAACAGTTACCTGCACGTTCACCAATGCCGTTAATGGTACATTCTACCTGACGTGCGCCTTGCTCAACTGCTGCCAGTGAGTTGGCAACCGCCAGGCCTAAATCGTTGTGGCAGTGCACTGAAATAATGGCTTTATCAATATTCGGTACCCGGTTAAACAGGTTTTTGATGATGCCGCCAAACTCTGTTGGCGTGGTGTAACCCACGGTATCGGGAATATTGACTGTAGTAGCACCTGCATTGATGGCGGCTTCGACCATGCGGCACAGATAATCGATGTGGGTGCGGCCAGCATCTTCGCAGGAAAATTCTACGTCATCGGTGTAACGACGGGCGCGTTTTACTGCGTTTACAGCCATCTCCACCACTTCATCCTGAGACTTACGTAACTTGGCACCCACGTGGATTTCAGAGGTGGCAATAAAGGTGTGAATGCGGAATTGCTCGGCCACCTTCAACGCCTCGCCACAGGCATCGATATCTTTATCCACAGCGCGGGACAAACCACAGACGATGGCGTTTTTTACTTCCCGGGCAATGCTTTGCACCGATTTAAAATCGCCTGGAGAAGAGACTGGAAAGCCTGCTTCAATGACATCGACACCAAGGCGCTCCAGAGCCAGGGCAATCTGTAGCTTTTCTTTCACCGTCAGGCTGGCAGGCAACGCCTGTTCGCCGTCGCGCAAGGTGGTGTCAAAGATTTTGACCTGGTTAGACATGATAACGCTCCTGTTGCTTGGTTTATCACCACAATTTTAGGTGGCTTGATACGAAAAAACCCGTGCGGGGCACGGGTTTTTCTTAATCTGGCTGAATCAGTTACAACCTACCCGTGCAGTCTTGCTGCCCTAGGAGTAGAGGTGAAAAAAGTTTGTTTTTCAACATCTGGGAAAGCCTGTGTTCGATTCAAAAGCGATGTATTTGTACCGCTAATTGACGTTTGCGTCAACCCAACTGAACAGAAGCTGGATATAATTTTATGGAATAACTGTTGATTTGTGGGAAAACACCTGATTAGGACTAGTGAAAGTGCTTCCAATTAAGCTCTGTGCTTAATAATAACTCACGCAATGAGAGGGCGCGGGCCAGGCTTTTGCCTTTGGGTGTCCAACAGTGGCCACAGCAAGCCGCGGTGAAAATGCGTTTGTTGGGTTTAAGCAGGTGTTTAGCACGTAATGCTGTTGGTATTAGGTCCAGTGCATCACCCTCTAAATTGAACCAACCATGTTTGTTCAGGTGTACTCTGGAATTCTCCAGGTCAATACGATCCACCGAATCCAGCTCAATTTGGGTCATGCCATTACTGACTTTTACTGGTAATACGAGTCCTGGGCGTAAATATTGTTGTAACCAGGCAGCAAGTTCCGTATTGGTATCATCACCTGGACACTGGCTTGTCTGTTTGGCTTGCCAACTGCCATTATGAATATCCAGCGTAAGCGGAGAGGTCAGCGCTAACAGGCGTTCAGCGGTGCGTTTGATGTGATGACTCAAACCGCCGATACGGCGTTGAAGCAGGTTGATATTGTTGGTTTTACTTTGGGCAAGGGTATGCAGCTCGCGCTCATAGAGAGCGTTGCATAGTTCACTAAACTCTCCCTGACGTTTTGGGGCGTCAAAGATATCGGTTTGTTGCTGGCGAAACTCGGCCATGATTTACCGCGTCAGGAATAAAAAAGGCAGTCAGAATACTGACTGCCTTTTGTCTGCCTTACTGGCCTTTGATTTCTTTACGGCCGCCGTAGCTGACTTTGTCGCCCAGCTCCTGCTCGATACGCAGTAACTGGTTGTACTTAGCAACACGGTCAGAACGGCACAGTGAACCTGTCTTGATTTGACCGGCAGCAGTACCTACCGCTAAATCCGCGATAGTGGCATCTTCAGTCTCACCGCTACGGTGAGAGATAACCGCGGTAAAGCCTGCTTCTTTTGCCATACGAATGGCTTCCAGGGTTTCTGTCAGTGAACCAATTTGGTTGAACTTGATCAGAATGGAGTTACCGATACCTTGCTCGATACCACGCTTCAGGATTTTGGTGTTAGTGACGAACAAATCGTCGCCCACTAACTGAACACGGTCACCGATTTTCTTGGTCAGGCTTGCCCAGCCGTCCCAGTCGCTTTCGTCTAAACCATCTTCGATAGACACGATAGGGTACTTGCTGCTCAGTTCAGCCAGGTAATCACCGAAAGTTTCAGAATCGAATACTTTACCTTCGCCTTTGAGGTCGTATTTGCCGTCTTTGTAGAATTCAGATGCTGCACAGTCCAGTGCCAGTGTCACATCTTTATCCAGCACATAACCGGCCTTTTCAACGGCTTCAGCGATAACTGCCAATGCTTCTTCGTTAGAGGTCAGGTTTGGCGCGAAACCACCTTCATCACCTACCGCAGTGTTCAGGCCTTTGGCTGACAGCACTTTTTTCAGGTTATGGAAGATTTCGGCACCCATACGCAGTGCTTCACGGAAGCTTGGCGCGCCTACTGGCTGTACCATAAATTCCTGAATATCAACGTTGTTGTCTGCGTGCTCACCACCGTTGATGATGTTCATCATAGGGACTGGCATAGAGTACACACCAGGTGTGCCGTTTAGCTCAGCAATGTGCTGATACAATGGGATACCTTTGTCGTTAGCTGCGGCTTTTGCTGCAGCCAGAGAAACGGCTAGGATTGCGTTTGCACCCAGAGTTTCTTTGTTTTCGGTACCGTCTAAATCGATCATGATTTTATCCAGACCGACCTGGTCATTGGCGTCGTGACCAATCAGGGCGGCTTGGATTTTATCATTTACGGCAGCAACAGCTTTTAATACACCTTTACCCAGGTAACGGCTTTTGTCGCCATCACGCAGTTCCAGTGCTTCACGAGAACCCGTTGAGGCACCAGATGGTGCACAGGCACGTCCCCATGCACCTGATTCCAGATACACATCTGCTTCAACAGTCGGGTTTCCGCGTGAGTCCATCACTTCGCGGCCGATAATCTTACTGATTTTTGCCATTTTTGTTGCCTTGTGTTTAACGCAGGCCCTCTATCCTGGGCCTGCCAGTTAAGTCCTTGCCTATCCCTTGCTGGGAGGCAATTAGTTATTTTGCTTATTATATTCGCCCGCGGCTTTCACGAACCCTGCAAACAGAGGGTGACCGTCACGAGGTGTAGAGTTAAATTCAGGATGGAACTGACCCGCAATAAACCAAGGGTGATCCGGCAGTTCAATCACTTCGACCAGACGCTTATCTGTCGACAGACCTGAGACTTTCAAACCGGCATCTTCGATCGCCTGACGAAGGTTGTTGTTCACTTCGTAACGGTGACGATGACGCTCGTAAATTTCTTCTTTGCCATACATTTCATGCACTTTACTACCTGGAAGCAAGTGACACAACTGGCTTCCTAAACGCATTGTACCGCCTAAATCAGAACGTTCATCTCTGACCTCTGTGCTACCGTCTGAATCTAACCACTCAGTGATCAAACCCACAACGGGGTACTGGGTTTTTGCGTCGAACTCGGTACTGTTGGCGGCAGTCATACCTGCAACGTTGCGGGCAAACTCGATCAGCGCAACCTGCATACCTAAGCAGATACCCAGGTAAGGGATTTTGTTTTCACGGGCATATTTAGCTGCGGCAATTTTGCCTTCAATGCCACGCTCACCGAAACCACCTGGGACCAGGATCGCGTCAAGGCCTTCCAGAATCTGAGTGCCTTTGCTCTCAACATCCTGAGAATCGATGTATTTAATCGTGACGCTCAAACGGTTTTTGAGGCCAGCGTGTTTTAAGGCTTCGTTAACGGATTTATACGCATCAGGCAGTTCAACGTATTTACCGACCATACCGATAGTGACTTCACCGGTTGGGTTCGATTCTGCGTACAGTACCTGTTCCCATTCGGTTAGATCAGCTTCAGGGCATTCCAGACCGAAGCGCTTCACGACCAGTTCATCCAGACCCTGAGCTTTCAGGCCGGCAGGAATACGGTAAATGCTGTCTACGTCTTTCAATGAAATAACCGCTTTATCTGCCACGTTAGTGAACAGGGCGATTTTAGAACGCTCGTTAGACGGCAGAGGGCTTTCTGAACGACATACAAGGATGTCTGGCTGAATACCGATAGAACGCAGTTCTTTTACTGAATGCTGGGTAGGCTTGGTTTTTACTTCGCCAGACGACGGCATGTAAGGCACCAGCGTCAGATGCATGTACATGGCGCGCTCACGGCCAAGTTCGGTGCCTAACTGACGGATAGCTTCCAGGAACGGTTGTGATTCAATATCACCTACCGTACCACCAATCTCTACAATGGCAACGTCCGCGCCTTCAGCCCCATCGATGACACGGCGTTTAATTTCGTTAGTGATATGTGGGATCACCTGGATAGTGGCGCCCAAATAATCACCGCGACGTTCTTTGCGCAGTACTTCTTCATATACACGTCCAGTGGTGAAGTTGTTACGCTTGGTCATACGGGTGCGGATAAAACGCTCGTAGTGACCCAAATCCAGATCCGTCTCTGCCCCGTCGTCTGTGACAAACACTTCACCGTGCTGAATGGGACTCATAGTGCCAGGATCGACGTTAATGTACGGATCCAGTTTTAGCATGGTGACTTTGAGGCCACGTGCCTCGAGGATTGCTGCCAGAGAGGCTGCGGCAATACCTTTTCCAAGTGATGATACGACACCACCTGTGACGAAAATATAATTTGTCATGTGAAACCTAGGGCTTTGGAGTTGAACAGAAAAATGTCTTTAGACGGCGTAACAGTATACCTAAGCAGCGACCAACAAACAATTTAAAAGGGCTTTTGATTAAGGTTTGATTTTGTAGAATTTCTGGTCAGTTAGTGGGTGCTGTGGTATATGTTCTGAGCGCCGAAATTGAAGTGTATGCCTCGAGCAGGTTAATAAAATGGATAATAAGCACTGGAAAATACTGATTGTGGATGATGTTGAAGCAATCAGAACCTTCGTACGTCTGAACTTGGTAAGAATGGGTTACGAATTTGTTGATACCGCTGAAGACGCAATGGATGCAAAGTCACAAACACAAGATTGTAAATATGATTTAGTGTTTCTGGATATCAATCTACCCAACATAAATGGTTTGGCATTTTTGCAGGACTTAAAGTCACAGTGTCCGGATACGCGAGTGGTGATGTGTTCGGGTAATAGTAGCGAAGAAAATGTCAAAACTGCTTTGGCTGCGGGTGCCGATGGCTTTTTAGTCAAGCCGGTTGCGGCAACCAATCTGCAAGCCATTTTGCATCGCTTAAGTTGATACCAAGTTACTGAATTGAATAAGTAAACGCCACCTTGATGCAAAATAAATCGCGTCAGGTGGCGTTTTCACATTTAGCGAGTGAGCTTTTTCAACTCATAGATTAGTTCAAGTGCCTGACGAGGTGTCAGCTCGTCTGGCTGAATTTGTAGCAGGCGGGTTTCCACCTGAGATGGTTCTGGCGCACTGAATAAATCGGCCTGCATTGACGGTGGCATCGATTTAGGTGCAGGCGTCAGCGTCGACGGACTGTGGCTTTCCAGTTCGTGCAATTTATGTCTGGCTGCCTGGATCACGTGGCGCGGTACACCGGCTAACTGAGCTACCTGTAAACCATAACTGCGATCGGCGGCACCTTCCTGAACGGCATGCATAAAACGAATGCTGTCACCATGTTCTACTGCGTCTAAATGTACATTGGCCAGTTGTGGTAATTGGTTAGTTAGCTCTGTTAGTTCAAAATAATGGGTAGCGAACAGGGTGTAAGCATTCAGGTTAGATGCCAGATATTCCGCACAGGCCCAGGCCAGTGACAGGCCGTCGTAGGTGCTGGTGCCGCGGCCAATCTCATCCATTAACACCAGGCTATTTGCGGTGGCATTATTGAGGATATTCGCGGTTTCTGTCATTTCCACCATAAAGGTCGAACGGCCTGAGGCCAAATCGTCTGAGGCGCCAATACGCGTGAATATGCGATCCACCGGACCAATTTTTGCGTCCTGAGCCGGGATAAAGCTACCTATGTAAGCCATTAGCACAATCAGCGCACTCTGGCGCATATAGGTGGATTTACCGCCCATGTTTGGCCCGGTGATCACCAGCATTTTACGGCTGACATCTAATGACAATGGATTCGCAATAAAAGGTTCATCCATGACCTGCTCGACGACAGGGTGGCGACCTTGTTGATATTCAATGCCCGACTCGCTAACAAAATGCGGACAATGATAATTCAGGCTTTCGGCGCGTTCGGCCAGGTTGGTAAGTACATCGAGTTGCGCCAGCGCAGCGGCACTAGTGAGCAATTCGCCTAAACGCGGTAGCAGGGTATCGAACAACTCTTCATACAGACGTTTTTCCAGTGCAAGGGCTCGGCTTTGGCTGGTCAGCACTTTATCTTCGTATTCTTTTAGTTCAGGAATAATAAAGCGTTCGTTGTTTTTCAGAGTCTGGCGACGCTGGTATTCAATGGGCACCTGATTTGCGAAACTGCGGCTGACTTCAATAAAGTAGCCATGGACTTTGTTATAACCCACTTTAAGGCTGGAAATGCCGGTACGTTCTTTTTCACGCTTTTCAATTAACTCCAGATAATCCGTCGCTCCTTTAGAGAGGGCGCGGAGTTCATCTAATTCAGCGTTATAGCCAGGTGCAATCACTCCACCGTCGCGGATCAGTACCGGCGGATTTTCAACCACAGCCTGTTCAAGCAAAGCCTGGAATTCTGGATATTCGCTAATATCTTCGCTCAAAGGCTTTAATGCGCCAAGGGGATTTCCACTGTCGGTACATGCGTTTAGAAATGACTGAATAGATGGCAATTGTGCAAAAGCAGTACGCAGGCGACCGAAATCCCGCGGGCGGGCCGAGCGCAGTGCTAATCGTGCCAACACCCGCTCCATGTCGCCAACCTGTTTGAGCATATCCTGTAATTCGGTGTAATCCTGCTCCATCAAACAGGCAATGGCCTGCTGGCGTTGTTGCAACCGTTTCACGTCTGTGAGCGGGCGATGGATCCAGCGCTGCAGCAGTCGGCTGCCCATGGCGGTTGAAGTTCTGTCTAATATCGAGGCCAGGGTGTTTTCTGTACCGCCGGCCAGATTTTGGGTCAGTTCCAGATTACGGCGGGTGGCCGCATCCATTAAGACGGTATCTTCGGTGGTTTCCAGGCGAATGCTGCGAATATGGGGCAGACTAGCGCGCTGGGTATCTTTTACGTACTGCAATACACAGCCTGCGGCTTGCAAGGCTAAGCTGGCGTTATGTACGCCAAAGCCGTTGAGTTCTTTGGTGCCAAACTGTTGGTTGAGTTGCTGCACCGCAGTTTGCAAATCAAATTCCCAGATGGGGCGGCGGCGCAAGCCTTTACGCTTTTCGATTAAATGCAAAGATGCCATGTCTTCGGCATATAACAGTTCAGCCGGATTTGTGCGCTGCAATTCAGCTTGCAGGCTGGCATTATCAGCATGTTCACTGATGGCAAAACGGCCACTGGTAATATCCAGGGTGGCATAACCATAAGCTTCGCCAACTTGCACTACGGCAGCCAGCAGGTTATCGCGTTTATCCTCGAGCAGGGCTTCGTCAGATACTGTACCTGGGGTGACGATGCGCTGCACCTGACGTTCAACCGGGCCTTTACTGGTGGCCGGATCGCCAATTTGTTCGCAAATGGCCACCGACTGCCCCATTTTGACCAAACGGGCTAAATAGCCTTCAACGGCATGATAAGGCACGCCAGCCATAGGAATGGGGGCTCCGCCGGATTTCCCCCGGGCCGTTAATGAAATATCAAGCAACTGTGCTGCCCTACGGGCATCTTCATAGAATAATTCGTAAAAGTCACCCATACGGTAAAACAGCAGAATATCCGGATGCTCTGCTTTAATTCGCAGGTATTGTTGCATCATAGGCGTATGGGCGTCGTTGACGGGGGCTTGCTCTGATTTTTTATTCAACGGCATAATGGGGCTTTGCTTTTTTGCTTTAATTTTGTGGTTAGTAGGATGAAGGAAACTTGGTTACAACTGGCGTCCCAATTAGGGAAAATCCTCTTAGCAAGAGGCTGGAAAATCACCACTGCAGAATCCTGTACCGGTGGTGGCGTAGGATACGCGATTACCAGCGTTTCGGGAAGTTCTGCGTGGTTTGAGCAGGGCATCATTAGTTATGCCAACGGCGTAAAACGAGACTTGCTGGATGTCGCCGAAACGACTCTTGACCAGTTCGGTGCTGTTTCTAAACAGACAGTAGAGCAGATGGCAGTCGGCGCGGCAAAAGGGGCAAATGCTCAGGTGGCTGTGTCTGTCAGTGGTGTCGCCGGACCAGATGGCGGAAGCGCAGAAAAGCCCGTTGGCACAGTCTGGTTTGGCTTTTATGTTGATGGACAAACCACCTGTATAAAATGTCATTTTGAAGGCGATAGACATCAGGTTCGTGAGCAGGCCATTGAGTTTTCGTTGGCAAAAATAGCAGCGTTGCTTACTAAATAAACGCATCTTTGGTTTGAAATATTTATATAAAACAATTGGATAGAGTGTTTCTATATGCTTTTTCCGGAAAAAGTGACGGATACAGGTTGTAACTGTAAATCTATACAGTATAATTCTGCAGCAAGTCTTGGGATAAATCTGTATCCCAGCATATGAAATGAATTAGTCGTTAAACGCCAGTTTCTGAGGAAAGAGTATGGACGATAACAAATCACGCGCCCTGTCGGCGGCACTTGGTCAAATTGAGAAGCAATTTGGTAAAGGTTCCATCATGCGATTGGGTGACAACCAGGCCATGGACATTGAAGCCATTTCGACTGGTTCTTTGAGTATCGACATTGCTTTAGGTATTGGCGGTTTACCTTGTGGTCGTATTGTTGAAATCTACGGTCCTGAATCTTCAGGTAAAACCACGCTAACCCTGCAGGTTATTGCCGAAGCTCAGCGCAAAGGTAAAACCTGTGCGTTCGTGGATGCCGAGCATGCACTGGATCCTGTTTATGCTGAAAAACTGGGCGTAAATATCGATGAGTTGCTGGTTTCTCAGCCAGATACAGGTGAACAGGCGCTAGAAATCTGTGACATGCTGGTGCGTTCTGGTGCTGTTGATGTGGTGATTATTGACTCGGTTGCCGCACTGACACCAAAAGCTGAAATTGAAGGTGATATGGGTGACTCTCACGTAGGTTTGCAGGCACGTTTAATGTCTCAGGCGTTGCGTAAGTTAACCGCGAATATCAAGCGTTCTAATACCCTGTGCATTTTCATTAACCAAATCCGTATGAAAATTGGGGTAATGTTTGGTTCGCCTGAAACCACAACGGGTGGTAACGCCCTGAAATTCTATGCCTCTGTACGTCTGGATATTCGTCGTATCGGTTCGATCAAAGAAGGCGATGAAGTTGTGGGTAACGAAACTCGCGTGAAGGTAGTGAAGAACAAGGTTGCACCACCGTTTAAACAGGCAGAATTCCAAATTATGTACGGTGAAGGTATCTGTAAAGAAGCTGAGTTGATTGATTTGGGTGTGGCACAAAAATTCGTTGAGAAGGCCGGTGCCTGGTATAGCTACAATGGCGAGCGTATTGGTCAGGGTAAAGCCAATGTGGTGAAATTCTTGAAGGAAAACCAAGACATGGCAGCCGATATCGAGAAGCGTTTGCGCGAAACGCTGCTATTACCAAAAACCAAGAAGGCTGACGAGCAACAACCTTTATCTGAAGACGTGCTGTAAAATCGATTTACTCGCGTTCATTATCGCCTTACAAAGCCCTGTTAGACAGGGCTTTGTTGTTTTTAGAGCAAAGTAAAAACAGTGTCATCCTGCTGGGCGGGCAGGGTCGCCTTTGTTATCATGTTGCCCGTTCCGATTTGTTGCTAATGGTTATCGTTTTATTATCAGGAAAGTCTGGAATCATCGAATCGGTAAAAGCAGGGACGGTTTTGCTCGAATTTATGTGTCTGAATGGATCGCGTGACCCACAGGTGTGTTAATGAAAAGCAGCGCCGCCCTACAAAATATCGACCGTCCAATCGCATCGTTATTCGATGAATATCCGCCAGGTACCGTCGATGACTGGCATGATCATCGTCGAAACCAACTTATTTATGCGACTAGTGGTGTGATGTCGGTTATGACCGATAAAGGGAGCTTTGTGATCCCTCCGCAACGTGCGTTATGGGTGCCGGCAGGTATAAGACATCATGTCACCGCGCTAAGTCACGTCACTCTGAAAACCCTCTATATAGACAGTTTGGAACATCAAGACTGGGCCAGGAAGTGTCGTGTTTTTGGTGTGACTGAGTTGCTGCGCGCATTAATTAATCAGGCAGTTGAGATTCCGCCTTTGTATGAACTGGATAGTCGCGACGGACGCATTATGCAGCTTATTCTGGATGAAATCGCCTGTTTACCGATAGATCCTTTATCGATTCCTATGCCAGCAGAACCGAGACTGGCCAAAATATGCACTCGGTTTATTAATGAACCCACGTTGCAGTTGTCGTTGGACCAATGGGCAGACGCAGTCGGTATGAGTCGTCGCAGTTTTACCAGGAGCTTTAGAGAGCAATCGGATATGAGTTTTATCCACTGGTGCACTCAGGTCAGACTGGTGAAAGCGATTTCGTTGATGGCTGCCGGAAAATCCGTGTCTCAGGTAGCGTTTGAGGTGGGTTACAACAGCATCAGTGCATATACAACTGCCTTCCATAAGGCGTTTGGGCTGCCACCGAGTAAATATCTATTAGTGCATTTTGAGGCTTTTTAAGTCATTAGACTTTATGCGGAATGCCCGTTTTATTTTGCCAGTGCTGGGGAAATTTACCCTGCAACAGATAAGAAAACGCGATCAACTCCGCGATCAAATGGTAAAGTTGTGGCGGAATTTGCTGGCCTAAATCGAGCTGGTTAAGGACCTGAGCTAATTCAGGATCTGGATGGATAAGTACACCAGCCTGTTCGGCCAGGGCAATGATTTCATCCGCTAAATTGCCAAAACCTTTCGCAACAACTTCGGGGGCTTTGCCTTCTCCTTCTGCGTATTTTAACGCGACGGCAGAAGACGCTGTTTTGTCGTGAGGTGTGTTCATACGTTATACCTGTGTTCGGAAAATATGGTGTGAACGTTGTTGCAGGCTTTCCTGGGTTTGCCCCAGCTGACACTGGCTATGCACTATCTCTAATCCGAGTTGGGTTAAGCGCTGCTTGAGCTTAGGTAAGAAATTCAGCACCTTTTCCTGTGCAGCTGTGTCACTTACATAGATATTAAGCGTCAGTGCAGATTGTTCCAATCTGCATTTGGCCAGCATCATTTCATCTGCGCCAATGGGTAAACGCATGCTGATATTCCAGATATGGCGTTCAGCGTTGTCAGTTGTTTGGCGGCGCGTATGCTCGTGTTCACGTTTAATTAGCAACTCGACATCCTGCCGCTTCTCGTTGCCAGTGCCGATGGGGAGCACATAGTAAAGCTGCTCCTGTAACGCAGAGCTGCGCTCTGTTGACTGGCTCTTATTCAGTTGGTGTGACGCACTGAGTCCGGCCAATTGTTTGAGTACCTGATATTTGTCTTCCCATTGACTTAATGTACGTTGCTGGCCGGGACTCGGGGCGGGAGCTTTAGGATCTGCCTGCTGCAGAAGTACTTGCAGAGCTTGTGGATTGGGTTTGTTATCGCCACGCTGTAGGCGCGCGCTAAGACTTAGTTGAAGCAGAGTAAGCAGCCCTTCCAGTAATCCACTTTGCGCTGCAACCGGCTGAATCGTTTGCGCAGGGGTAAAGAAGGTTGAGGGCGATTGTAACAACGCCCTTAGGTTCTGAGTATCATGCTCGCCCCCCTGCAGTTGATGCTGCGTCAGTCGCTGCTGCACCGTACGCAACAATTGCTGCAGACTTTCGCCAAGATCGTCAACTTCAGCGGCATTAAACGCTCGATGCAATTGCTTCATGGCCTGAGCAGGGGCCTGAGCCTGCGCCATTAATTTGCGTTGTAGATTAACCAATGATTCCTGTAACTGGGGGCGCTGTTGCGGGGGAACAGGAATTTCTCGTTGAGTAGATTCTGTTGTTACTTGAGTAAGTGTGGGTTCTGATGCGTTGGGAGTTATTGCTGCCGTCTGTGACTGCTGTAACGCTGGCTGAGAACGCAGCTCCGTTGGCGGGTATGTTGGCGTGTTGGTTGGGCCATTAGTAACTGCTTGGATGAAGAGTGGTTTGAGCGCATTTGCTTGACTAACGTTTACTGCAAGCGTGGCGAGGGCTGGAGAACGGATCTGGCTGCCCAAATCGGATTGAGTCTGAACCGGTGTAGCGCCGACAGCACTGATTCGAATCGCCTGTTCAGGTAGCAGTGTGACTTTTATTTGTGTGCCTGACCATTGCTGAATCTGTGTCGCGGATTCGGTGTGGGCAAATGACGGTATATTGATCAATGGGGCTCGATTTACTAGTAACGTTGTGCCTTCCACTCCGATATGCTGACGGACTTGTTGTTGGAGTACATGTGGTTGGATGCCGGCCAGTGCCTTATCGGAGGCCACAAATGATACGGATTGTTGCTGTTGGATTATTTGAATTGCATTTGGTTTATCTGTGCCTGCTGCTATGTGCAGTTTAAGGGTTGCCGGACCTGGCTGAAGCCTGGCGGGGACGGCGTCACCAGAGGCGTGAGGCGTAGATTTTGCTGTCAGGGTTATTTGGCTTTTGCCGTTGTCACTGGTTAACGTGAGTTGATTATCTTCTATTTTGACCAGGGTTACGGGGAGTTCAATGCTGCGAGTTGGTTGCTGGGAAGACTGTGTCTGTGGCAGCGCCAACAGGGCTTGTTTTAATGGTATGGCGGCAGATTTGTTAAGGACGATGCTAGAAACAGGTAACTGTTCAGGACGGTCTTCATTGCTACGAAACACCAATTGCAGGCCTTTTCCCTGATTGGTTGTCAAAACTTCCAGACTAAGCTGATACTCATTACCAGGTCGCAGATTGCCTTGGAGTTGATTGGCTGGGAGTTTAAGTTGCTGTTGTCCCACTTGCGCCAATATATGCTCCTGGGTCACCTGGCTGATAAACACCTTTACCTGGGCTAACTTTTCGGTAGACGTACTAAGCTGCTGAGATTGAGTTAGTATCTCAGAGGAAAGTGTCTGGTTTAGATGATTTGTCGGTAAATCGGCCATATGGTTATTATCGGCAGCCAGAAAAATTCTCGCAAAGCCTATCATGACTCATTTGCACCACCAAAACTCTCTATGGGGTACGGGCTAAGCTATGTCGTCAAGATTGTAGCGGAATTATGAATAAGTGAATGTTTATTATGATAATTTATCTTAAATTACGAGTTTTTTAGGCATAACTACTACCGTTTTGGTCTGGCTCCCGATAAAGTGACGGACGGAATAATTAGCCATGTGTAGTATTGGGACCGCTTGTTCCAGTCACTTGCACAGAAGAATAGCCAAGGAGACAGTTTGCAACTGCTTTCAGTGCAACAGGTGAGTTGCCGTAAATCCGATCACATGTTGTTTGAACAGGTTTCCTTTTCAGTAAATGCTGGCGATATTCTGCATATCCGCGGAGACAATGGCGTCGGTAAAACGAGTTTGTTGCGAATTCTGGCGGGGTTATCCCGACCAGCTAGCGGTAACCTGGTTTATTCCCAGGCAACAGATAATCAACCAGCATGCCTGTATTTTGGTCATAAAAGTGGACTGAATTTACATCTGAGTGTCGTTGAAAATTTAACCTATTGGCTTCAGATCCAGGGATTGACGCTTAAAGCGTTCGAGCTTGATCAGGTGCTAGAATGGCTTGGCTTAGGGGATTATCACACTACCTCTGTCGGCAAGCTCTCTGCTGGTCAGCAAAGACGAGCTGCGCTGGCACGGTTTTATCTGGGCCAGCAAATCCCATTATGGTTGATGGATGAGCCTTTCACTGCCTTAGATGTAGATGGTAGCGCACAGGTAGCCACATTGCTGCAGCAGCATGCCAAACAGGGGGGAGCTGTCATACTCACCTCTCATCAGGCCCTTAATCTGCAAGTACCGGTTACAGAACTGTATATGGAAGCGTCAGAATGAACGGCGTGATGACAATGTTGCTGGCCTTGTGTCGGAGAGATTTGGCCTTAGCGTTCCGACAGCGGGCGGAGTTGGTTCAGCCTCTGTGGTTTTTCCTGATCGTGATTAGCCTGTTTCCCCTTGGTATTGGTCCTTCACCTCATATGTTACAAAGTGTGGCGCCCGGTGTGATTTGGATTGCAGTGCTATTGTCATCTTTATTAGGATTAGAACGTCTGTTTCGGGATGATTATCAGGATGGCAGTCTTGAGCAATGGTTGCTTTCGCCATTGCCGTTGCCCCTGTTAGTGTTAGCGAAAGTGATATGTCACTGGTTGGTATCGGCATTGCCATTGATTTTGATGCTGCCCCTGGCTGCCTTGTTTTTAAACATGACGTCAGCCATGTTTTGGGCCATGTTGTGGACATTATTGTTAGGTTCGCCCGTATTAAGTTTACTTGGAGCCATTAGCGTCTCTCTGACGCTGGGATTGAATCGGGGAGGCGTGCTTCACGCTTTGTTGTTACTCCCGCTGTTTATTCCGTTGTTGATATTCGCCACAGGTGCGGTTGAAGCGGCATCATTGCAATTAGCTTATCAGGGACATTTGGCCATTATTGCAGCCATGTTATTGTTAGCCCTGGCCTTGGCGCCGTTTGCGGCAGCTTATGGATTAAAAGTGAGTCAAGAATAATGTGGAAATGGTTACACCCTTACGCCAAAACCGAACGGGTTTATCAGTTAGCCCAAACTTTACTGCCCTGGTTTGCTGTTCCGGCGCTAACGTTATTATCTATTGGTGTGATTTGGGGATTGGCATTTGCGCCCGCTGATTATCAGCAAGGCGACTCATTTCGCATTATCTACATTCATGTGCCCGCGGCTATGTTATCTATGGGCGCCTACCTGGGCATGGCAATTGCGGCATTTATAGGCCTTGTTTGGCAAGTACGAACTGCGTTTATGGCAATGATGGCGATTGCACCTGTAGGTGCCGTAATGACCTTTATTGCCTTGTTTACTGGCGCTGCATGGGGAAAACCTATGTGGGGAACCTGGTGGGTGTGGGATGCCCGTTTAACCTCAGAACTCATTCTATTATTTTTGTATATGGGCGTAATTGCGCTTTATGGTGCGTTTGAGGATAAACAAAGTGGTGGCAAGGCTGCGGGTGTGATGGCTCTCGTTGGTGTGGTGAATTTGCCCATCATTCATTACTCCGTAGTCTGGTGGAATACTCTGCATCAGGGGGCCACCATTACTAAGTTTGAACGTCCTTCTATTGCACCTGACATGCTGTGGCCGTTACTGATTAATATACTGGCATTTGGCCTGGTTGTTGCCGCCCTTACCTTACTTAGATTACAAAACGAGATTTTACGTCGGGAAGGCCATCGCCCCTGGATAGCACAGGTGTTAACTGGCAAGACATCCTCTTCGAATGCCAAAGGGCCGAACCATGCAGTTTAATGATCTCAGCAGTTTTTTCTCGATGGGGGGATATGCCCTGTATGTCTGGTTGTCTTTCGGGGTGACATTGCTGGCACTTTTGCTGTTACTGCTTGAAAGTTACCACACTAAAAAAGCCCTATTGGCTAAGGCTCGTCAGCTGGTTAAGCAAGATACAGCACAAAGCAGAAAGCCTCGTAGTGTGACGATTAAACCTGCAATTAACCCCGCTGCGCAAGGGGAGCAATCATGAACCCAAGACGCCAAAAGCGCTTGTTCGCTGCCACAGCTGTTATTGCCGTTATCGCTGCTGCTGTGGGTATGATGTTGTATGCACTGAGCCAAAATATTGACTTGTTTTATACCCCGTCTGAAATTATTGATGGCAAGGACGGCACTCGCCCTCAGGTTGGCCAGCGCTTACGTATCGGTGGGATGGTGGTTCCTGGCTCAGTAAGTCGGGATCAGCAAAGTCTGGCGGTGACTTTTTCGCTAGTCGATACAGGGCCATTGGTGACGGTATCTTATCAGGGAATCTTGCCCGACTTGTTTCGTGAAGGGCAGGGTATTGTGGCGACAGGGGTATTAACATCCCCTACGCATATTACCGCCCAGGAAGTGCTCGCTAAGCATGATGAAGAATATATGCCGCCCGATCTCGCTGAAAAGATGAAAGGCATTAAACATGTGAAGCCTGAAACCATGCAAAGCGGGGGCAGTCAATGATTGCTGAACTCGGTAATTTTTCCCTCTGTCTGGCATTGTTATGTGCGTTGTTGCTGGCGATTTATCCGATGTGGGGCGCCTGGCAAAACCAGCAGCGTTGGATGGCGCTGGCGAAGCCATTAGCGTTTGGTTTATTTGTATTTACAGCCTTTGCGTACGGTTGTCTGACCTACAGCTTTGCCACCGATGACTTCACTCTGACCTATGTGGCAACCAACTCCAATTCCATGCTGCCCTGGTACTATAAGCTTACTGCGGTATGGGGCGGTCATGAAGGTTCGTTTTTACTTTGGGTGTTGATCTTCTCTATCTGGACCGTAGCCGTTGCCTTGTTTAGCCATGCCATACCCTTGCAAATGGTGGCACGGGTGTTAAGCGTATTGGGCATGGTTGCAGCTGGTTTTTATTTGTTTATTTTATGGGCGTCGAACCCGTTTGAGCGACTCTTACCTCTGTTTCCGGTGGATGGACGGGATCTGAATCCGCTGTTACAAGACTTTGGCATGATTATCCATCCACCCATGTTGTATATGGGATATGTGGGCTTTTCGGTAGCATTTGCGTTTGCCATCGCGGCATTGATCTCGGGCCGTCTGGATTCTACCTGGGCGCGTTGGTCGCGTCCGTGGACATTAGCCGCGTGGAGTTTTCTGACCTTAGGCATTGCATTAGGCAGTTGGTGGGCGTACTACGAACTTGGCTGGGGCGGATGGTGGTTCTGGGATCCAGTTGAAAATGCGTCTTTCATGCCCTGGCTAGTGGGTACGGCATTGGTACATAGCCTCGCAGTCACAGAAAAGCGCAAGGTATTTAAATCCTGGACTGTACTGTTGGCCATAGCTGCCTTTAGTTTGAGTTTGCTCGGTACGTTTTTGGTTCGTTCCGGAATTCTGGTTTCGGTGCATTCCTTTGCCAGTGATCCTACCCGTGGCCTGTTTATTTTGGTGATTCTGACGCTGGTGATCGGTGGTTCATTGCTGCTGTATGCCCTCCGTGCAGGTGCTCTAAAAAGTGTGGGGCGGCACAGCCTTTTTTCTCGCGAGACGTTGCTGGCGGGCAACAATGTCTTTTTGACGGCGGCGGCTTTGGTGGTGCTGTTAGGCACGTTACTGCCATTAGTACATAAAGAATTGGGGTTGGGCTCGATTTCCATCGGTGCGCCTTTCTTTAATCAGATGTTTGTGGTGCTGATAGTGCCCTTTGTGTTTCTGCTCGGAATTGGGCCACTGTCACGCTGGAAGCAGCAATCCGCCCTGGCATTGCGCTCACAGTTACTTTTAGCCTTTGCTATCAGTCTTGGTGCGGCGGTGCTGGTCAATGTGATGTTTGACCAACTGGCTTATATGGCGGTATTGGGGATGTTGCTGGCGTGTTGGATTTTGGTGACCAGCGTGCAGGAAGTGATGCAGCGTTTATCCGCAGGTCGGCCGAAAACGGATTGGCTGAACGGGATTAAACGTCTGGGGCCGAGCCATTGGGGTATGGTGCTTGGGCACGTAGGTTTCGCGGTGACGTTGATCGGTATTACGCTAGTGAGTAACTATGCCGTTGAACGAGATGTGCGTATGGCGGTTGGTGACAGTGCTGAACTGCAGGGTTACCGTTTTGAATTGAGCCTGATTAAACCGGTTAATGGGCCGAATTATCAGGGGCACGCCGGAGTGGTCACCGTTTACCGTAATGGTAGCCAGGTGACTCAACTTGAAGCGCAGAAACGTTTTTATCCTGTGACCCGGGCCAGTATGACCGAAGCCGGGATTGATTCCGGGATTGGACGAGATTTGTTTGTCGCCCTGGGGGAACAGCTGAATAACGGCGACTGGGCTGTTCGACTTTACGTGAAACCCTTTGTTAACTGGATTTGGGCGGGTGCATTATTGATGGCCCTTGCCGGTGGATTATGCATTGCAGATAAGCGTTATCGCATGGCCAACGTTGCGCGTATTCGTGCCGTGGCGAAAACGCCAGAGCAAACGCCGACCGATGCATTGGCAGGGGAGCAGATATGAAGCGACTCGGTTTATTTTTAATTCCGCTGCTGGCCTTTGGCTTAATTTGGGTGTTCTTATTACAGGGATTGTTCTCAGATCCTCGTACTCTGGAATCGACCCGTATCGAAAAGCCATTACCTCCCTTTACCTTGCCTGATTTGATGCAGGACGACATTCGCTATACCGAAAAGGATTTAACCGGACAGGTTACATTACTGAATGTGTGGGGAACCTGGTGTATCACCTGTGCCATCGAGTTGCCTTATTTAGCCGAACTACAACAGCAGGGAATACATATAGTCGGTTTGTATTACGAGCAGGATACCGATCCTGATTTTGGTGGTAAGACACTGCCGCAAATTCGACAAGAGGTGTTAGCCAAGCTGGGCCAACTGGGTAATCCATATGCGTACAATATTTATGATGTTAACCGCAATTACTCGCTCGATCTTGGCGTGACTGGAGCGCCAGAAACCTTTTTGATTGATAGTAAGGGCGTGGTGCGTTTACACCATATCGGAGATGTGAATCCGCAGGTGTGGCAATCGAAGTTTGTGCCTGTTTACCAGGCCTTGGGCGAACAGGTGGCTCCATGAACAAGCGAGTGTTAGTCGCGTTATTAGCCGGTTTGATGATGAACTTTGCCATCGCGAGTACCGATACCTGGGAATTTGAGTCACCTCAACAACAGGCGTTGTTTCAAACATTGGTGCATGAGTTACGGTGTCCAAAATGCCAAAACCAAAATATCGCCGACTCTGAAGCCATGATAGCTCAAGACCTGAAACGTAAGGTGTATGAGTTGGTAAAACAGGGACAAACCGAAGCACAGGTGATTGATTACATGAAGGTACGTTACGGTGATTTTGTGTATTACCAACCTCCGGTAAATACGACCACCGTCTGGCTTTGGTTGTTACCAATCGGTTTTGTTTTACTAGGATTTATTTTGATTTGGCGGCGACCCCATCAAATGACAGATGTGATGGATGAAGACTTGCTCAAACAAGCCGACAGTATGCTGGAGAAAGACCAATGATTTCTTTTTGGCTTGCTGCTGGCGGACTCTTGCTTATATTCGTTGGACTCATATTGTGGCCTTATCTTCGTGTTCAGCAGGAAGGACAGATATTGTCGAACCTTGCTGTTATCCGACAGCGCATGGCTGAGTTAGAGCAGGAATGTGCAGACGGGCTGATCAGTAACTCTGACTTAGTGCAGGCTAAAAGTGAATTAAAACTGGCGTTGGTGCAGGAATCCAGCGAGACGGAGATGGCTGAAGTGGCGCCAACTAAACGCCGATATTTTAGTCATCTGTTTGGCGTTATCGCAATTGCGATAGTCTCAGGTACTTACTTTCATGCCAGTGAAATTGGCCATATATCACGCTGGCAGCAGGCCCTTCATCAACTTCCTTCCCTGGGTAAACGGATTGTTGTAGACGGTGATACCACTGTTAGCCCGAATGAGTTGATGGACTTTGCTTTAGGGTTAAGAACTCGATTAAGCCAGGATGGTTCTGATGCCACAGGCTGGATGTTACTTGGAAGGGTGCTGGCGCAGCTCAATCAACTTGATGAGGCGATTCAGGCGTTCGAAAAGTCGCTGGCGATTTCGCCGGATAAAACCGGAGCCTTATCAGGTTATGCCCAGGCTTTGCTGATGACAGGTCAGGAATCTGCGTATCGACGAGCGGTTGATGTATTAAAGCGCGTGTTGCAACTTGAACCGGATGATTTAAATGCCACGGGTATGTTAGCAATGGCAGCGGGCCAGTTAGGTGATAATGTGCTGGCACTGCAAAGCTGGCAGAGCGTGCTGACGCATTTACCTGAAACAGATCCCATGCATGCAGCCGTACAGCAGCAAATCGCCTCTTTACAGGGGACAGATGCCACTGGCGCTAGCGACGTCGCAGACAACAAAGGAACGCACCTTGCGGTGACCGTTGCGCTGGATGAACGCTTGCAAAGTAAATTGCCCAAAGATGGCTATTTGATTGTGTTTGCACAGGATCCTTCTGGTACAAATCGAATGCCTGCGGCGGTAATAAAGCAAAAGCTGGCGGCGTTTCCTGTTACAATTGACCTGTCTGATGCCAATTCTATGGTAAACAATTTTACACTTTCTGATTTATCTCACACCCGACTGGTTGCGCGTATTTCTGCTGATGGCAATGTCATGCAGGCCGCTGGCGATTTGCAGGGTGAGATCACAGTAGCTGTTCAGGTGGGTGAAACCAGTGAACAGACGGTAGTTATAGATAAGGAGCTTATGTGAATCGAGGTTTTTCCGTACTGATCTTCAGCGTGTGTTTATCTTTGCTGGGGGGATGTGCCTCTGCCGATAAAACCCAGCAACAACAGGCAATGACAAATGCCAGTGATAGTGCTACGCCTGTTGTGATGCAAGAACAATCGCAACCAGATTTGGCCTCTCAGCCTCAGGTCGCGGATGAAGGTGACCCCAGAGATCCGCTGGAATCGTTTAACCGCACGATGTGGGATTTTAACTGGGACATCTTAGATAAGTATATTTTGCGTCCGGTGACAGTGGTGTATGTGGATTACATGCCGCAGTTTGCCCGTACGGGATTGCATAACATGGCCCTAAACTTAGAAGAGCCCTCCAATACAGTTAACAACATGCTGCAAGGGAAAGTCGGGGATAGCTTTGTGAGCCTTGGCCGATTTTTACTTAACAGTACTTTCGGCCTGCTCGGTACCATCGATGTAGCCAAAGAACTGGGCATGGAACGTAAGGAAGAAGAGTTCGGTGAGGTGCTTGGTAAGTGGGGCGTGGGCACTGGACCATATGTGATGGTGCCGGCAATGGGACCGAATGATGTGCGAAGCGGCGTAGGGGATTATGTGGATTCCAGTTACTTCCCGTTAGATGCACTGAATTTTTACGTGTCCGCTTTCCGTTTTGGGATCAAAGCACTGGAAAATCGGGCTGAGCTAATGGGACAGGAACAACAGCTTGAAAATGCCCTTGATCCTTATACCTTCGTGAAAGAAGCTTACTTCCAGAACCTTGAATTTAAAGTGAAGGATGGAAAGATAGATACATCTGAACAGGAAAAGGCCATCGAAGATGATATTGATGCGTACCTGGAAAACTTTTAAGTAAATGCCATCCATAAAAAAAGCGGCCCAATTACGGAGCCGCTTTTTTTATATTTCAGATGCGAAGTACTGCTTATTACTTAGGATAGCCATCTGGATTCTGTGACTGCCAACGCCACGAATCTTTGCACATATCTTCCAGGCCTTTCTCGGCTTGCCAATTGAGTTCAGCCTTCGCTTTACTGGCATCGGCATAGCAGGCGGCCACGTCACCGCTGCGACGAGGTGCGATTTTGTATGTGATCGTCTGACCGCTTTGTGCTTCAAATGCTTTCACCATGTCCAGAACGGAATATCCCTGACCGGTGCCAAGGTTATAGGTGACAAGTCCTGGCGCTTGCTGCAGTTTCTCCAGCGCTTTTAAGTGACCGTTGGCCAAGTCTTCCACATGGATATAATCACGCACGCCTGTGCCATCCGGAGTGTCATAATCGTCACCGAATACGGACAAAAACTCACGTTTGCCCGTGGCAACCTGAGTAATAAATGGCATCAGATTATTGGGGATACCATTGGGATCTTCGCCAATTTGTCCTGATGGATGTGCGCCAACCGGGTTGAAATAACGTAGCAAAGCGATATCCCAGCCTGAATCTGAGGTATACAGATCTTTGAGAATAAACTCGACCATCAGTTTTGACTGACCGTATGGGTTGGTTGGCTGGCCCGTCGGCATGTCTTCACGTAAAGGCAGGGCGGCAGGATCCCCGTAAACTGTTGCAGATGAACTGAATACCAGCTTTTTGACACCGGCGTTTGCCATGGCTTTACACAGAGTAATAGTACCGTAGACGTTATTCTCGTAGTAGCGCAATGGTTGTTGTACCGATTCACCCACGGCTTTAAGACCGGCGAAATGAATGACGCTGTCGATATCAGTATGCTGGGCGAAAATAGACGAGAGTAATGCTTCATCGCGAATGTCACCTTCAATGAAAGTGACAGACTTTCCTGTCAGCGCTTTAACGCGCTGTAATGATTCAGCTGAGGCGTTAGAGAGATTGTCGAGCACAACGACTTGATAGTCTGATTCGAGCAGTTGTAATACGGTATGGCTGCCAATGTATCCGGCACCACCTGTAATTAAAGCCTTAGCCATAATTGTCTTCCTTAGCGGCTGTTGGAGGGAGGTATTTCACACTGATGTTCAGTTGTATTGGGCGAATGATCAGCGGAAATGCGCATGCGAGTAGTGCAATCCAGAATAAATTAAACCAATTTTGTGGCAGGTTTACCAGCAACACGAACAGGGGAATTAGGATGGAAAGCTTGCAAAGATTTACAAAGAGCTTTTCAGGCACGGTAAAACGCATTTGCGCCCGATCAAGGATTCGTAGCCTTTCATGAAAGCTCAAACCATACAGTGCCGGAATGCCTTTGGTGGAAAAATACCACTTGGTCATATTCATTATCTCAGAACAGTCAGATTAGGGGATAGAGAACAGGGTAGCGCCAAGCCTAACACGGAATCGCTTAGATAACAGAGTATCAGGCTTGGTATAGCGATGTGATTAAGATTGCAGAAGTTGCTTTAATAGGTGGATGACCTGAGAAATTTCGTCATCACTCAGTTTGCCGTCTTTCACAAAGCGGATTTTTCCTGATTGATCGATGACGATAATGGCAGAGCTCTCGGACTCTAATTCGAAAGAGGACCGCATGACTCCTTCCTCATCTAAGACTACGTCTGAGAACGGAAATTCGGCTTTGCCATCTTTGGCAGAACTGACAACAAATGCACCTGTACCCCAAATAGCGTCGTCGACATTGATAACGGTAACGGTTTGATATTTGTCATGGGGTAATTCCGCCGCTTTGACCGCATCTATCATTGCCTGATTGATAGCTTTGGCGCTGGTTCGCCCTGCAAAATGCTGAATTAGGCGCACTTCGCCGGTTAACTCAGAAGTATTAAAAGGAGCATAGCTGAAGTCACCGCCATTTAGCAGGATCCGTCCCTTATCGGTAATAGCAAGTTCAGGTAGCGATTGGCCTTGTTGAAGTGTGTGTGCGCTGGCGCCAGATGTGATTGTAATAAGTGCAGCGACAAGTGAGATTAAACGCATAAATAATCCTTTAACGATCAAAAAACCGGGCAGTTGCCCGGTTTGAAATGGTTTAGGCGTTGTCGCCAGTTTTCTTGTCAGCCAGTTTTTCCCAAGAACGGGTTTTCAGGCTAAGTAATAGAACAACAATGCCAATTCCGATGCTGAAAGTCACGATTTGACCAAACATGTTTGGCATTTCTGCAACGTTGTCAGGATCAAATTCACCCGCCAGGAGCCCTGAAATTACGCTACCGATTGAATATGTCAGTACGAATACACCCATCATTTGGCCAGAGAAGCGTTTCGGAGACAATTTACTAACGGCACTCAATGCAACCGGGCTTAAACAAAGCTCACCAACAGTATGCAGGAAGTAAGTGGCGACTAACCAGTAAGGGGCTACTTTCAAGCTGCTTGCTGCTACTTGAGCTGCAAAAAACATGACGATAAACCCACTGGCCATGATCATCAAACCGATGGCACATTTGATTCCGTAAGAAGGGTTGATCATGCGCTTGCTTAGGTTAATCCACAGTGCTGCAAAAAACGGTGTTAACAAAATGATGAACATTGAATTTGAGAACTGGAACCAGGTGGTCGGAATTTCAAAATCGCCCAGCATACGATCTGTAAAATCACGAGCGAATAGGTTCAAGGATGAACCAGCCTGTTCAAAACCGGACCAGAAACAGGCCGATGCGATACATACCAGTAACAGTGAAATCAGGCGTTTTTTCTCATCACCGGTTAAGTTACCCATGAAGAAAATTGCCCCGTAATAGATGAAGAATGTCAGAGTAAATGCCACCGCAACGTATTGTGCAACTGCTACGGGGTTGATAACCAGCGCTCCCGCAAAAGTCATTCCGGTAATGACGGCTACGGCAATCAGGAATAGCACGATAGTCGACCAGCCAATTTTGCTTCCTTTCGGAGATAGCAATTGGGTTGGTGCACTGCCGACAGAATCCAGGTTACCAATGGTAATACGATATTGAATCAGGCCAATCGCCATACCGATAGCGGCTGCACCGAAGCCCCAGTGCCAGCCGATATTTTCAGCTAAATAACCTACAACAAGGTAGCCGATGAAAGAGCCAAGGTTGATACCCATATAGTAAATAGCGTAACCACTGTCACGACGGTCGTCGTCTGAACGGTATAGCTGTCCGACCATGGCGCTGATATTTGGCTTTAATAAACCCGTACCCAGTACGACTAAAATCAAACCGATAAAGAAGGTTCGGTCATCCGGAATGGCCAGCACTATGTGTCCACACATGATGATCACACCGCCGTACCATACAGCCCGCTGGCCACCAATTAGACGGTCGGCAATCCAACCACCGGGAAGCCCCATGAAATAGACCGCGCCTGTGTATAAGCCATAGATGGCGGTAGCGGATGCAACTGTGATGGCCAATCCACCGTCCTGCATCGTCGCTGTCATAAATAAAACCAGTAGAGCCCGCATACCGTAATAGCTCATGCGTTCCCACATTTCAGTGAAAAACAGGGTTTGTAGACCCGTTGGATGGCCGAAAAAGCCCGTGTCCTTCTTTGAACTTGTTGTCATTATTACCGCCTTCTCTTGTCTGTCATCAGGTCAGTTATTGTTTTTGTCGGTCGCTTATGTCGATGTAACTGTATTAGCCGCCCATCTATGTAAGCCATGCCATCTTTTGAAGAAAACCTCTTTCATCGCCTTCAGAGTCATGAACTACCTGCCAGAATAATGTGAACATTCCAGACGACAGGATAACGACAATGAATGAGCTAACGAGGGTGGGACCAGACGCTATTCGGCGTGATTTCAGCATAATTCACGCCAAGATTCTACAACTGTTAGACCGATAATCGATTTCTAGGGATGAAAACTGAATAGCTAAATTTTACTGAAATGTAATATTTGTGTTACGAATGTGCGGCGATTTGCCGCTTTTTTGTAAGGATAACCTTTATTTACATTTTGTAACTAGGCAGATAGTTGGGCCTTTGCTAGTATTCTCATAACTAACAATCTGTGTGTTGTTATTTTCCGATATACCTATGGATAAAGGTTATCTTAAAAGTGAACCTTTTAATGTGAGACAATCTAAGTTGTCGCTTATTATAGCTATCACACTGATTGGTTCGTTTTTTCATCCTTGTGAAAAGGACTTTTTTTCCCAATGCTAGCGTACTTAGAGTTTATTCCCCTACTTACGGCGTTTGTTGTTGCCTTGCTTTTGTTACTGGTAATGACACCTGTCGCCCATCAATTAGGTTTGGTGGACCAACCCAATTATCGTAAACAACATGAAGGGATAGTGCCGTTAACCGGCGGATTTGCTATCTTTGTTGCAGTTGTGGCGGCAAGTTTTGTGACAGATGTTTGGCTCGACAATTACCCGCTGTTTTTCACCGCTTCCGCATTTATTGTGTTACTTGGTATGTTGGATGATCGCTTCCAACTTAGCGCAAAAGGACGGTTGATATGCCAATTCGGTGTGTCAGCTATCATGGCCTGGAGCGCTCAAAATTATATTACCCATGTAGGTAACTTATTTGGTTTTGGTGATGCCAACATGGGGGCGTTCGGTTATCTGTTTACACTCATTTGTGTAGTTGGCGTAATAAATGCCTTTAACATGATCGACGGCATTGATGGGTTAGCCGGCGGAATGAGTCTAATGATTCTATCGGCTTTGGTCGTATTGCTTGTGTTATCCGGCAATGGGGGAGCAATCATGGCGCCCATGATTATTATTGCCGCACTGGTACCGTTTTTGGCGTTTAACCTGAGCATAAAGGGCTTCAAAGGCAATAAAATCTTTATGGGTGATTCCGGAAGCATGTTTATTGGCCTGACCATTGTTTGGTTGTTAGTGGAATTCACTCAGGGCGAGCGCTCTGCAATGAGACCAATCACGGCCGTTTGGTTGATTGGATTACCACTAATGGATATGGCTGCAATCATGTTTAGACGTGCTCGTAAAGGGCAATCCATGCTCCAGCCAGACAGACAACATCTTCATAATATCTTCATGCGTGCCGGATGCTCATCCACACAGGCACTGATCGCAATTATATTACTTGGTTCCTGCTATGCACTGATTGGCATTCTTGGTGAAGCGTTCAATGTACCAGAGTACATTATGTTTTACGGCTTTTTAGCCTTGCTTGTTGTATATAGTTGGGTACTAACTCACATCTGGATCATTCTACGCACATTAAAGCGTGTAAAGCGCCGTTTTATCACTGCTTAGGATTTCGACAAAAAGTAGGGTATGGAGGTACAAAAACTTTCATACCTTTTTTGTATCTGTATACTTGAACTCAGATAAGATTTTTGACTCTGTTTACAGGTCTATGATTTAAATAATTATAAGGACTTATGAAAGGTTATTTTTCCTGCGCCGCGTTACTTTTTCTGAGCGGTTGCGTAGCCCCAATTAAACAACCCATATCTTCACTGCCGCTTGTTGAAGCGACGGATACTTCTAACATTAGGTTTCCTCAGACGTTATGGGTAACGTTATCGTCCAAATCTGCTGAGCGTTTTCGTTACCAGGATTATGATGTTACTCCGGGTGATTTTTTCATTTCAGCCACGGGATATACCTGCAGAAATTTGAGCTTTGCTATCGCTAATTCTAACTCGATTCGCAAAGTTGCATGCAAGCTGATGGTGGATGATGACAATAAAAATGCTTGGTTTATTGCAGCTCCCGTGATGGCAAATGATGAACTTGTGCTAGATGGAGAGTGATAATGATTAGTCTAAGATTCTTGAAGCTTTCTTTCGGGTTATTGTTTTATGTGTGTGTTGCGCCTTTCGCTTTTGCTCAGGTAAGTGCATCTCAGTTACAGCAACTACAACAGGCGCAGGCAGCGCAGCAAAGCAATACAGCCAGTACAAGTAAAATAAGGGTAAATACACAAGCAACCCGACAAACACAATTTTTTAATCAGCAAAGCCAGAGCAGTAACGTGGACGTGTCGCGTTATATGCAATCTACGGGAGGGATTGTAGAAGATCGTGGTGCAGGTAGCGCGTTATTGCCCAGTGCTGAGCCAGGACTGCCTCCTCCCTATGGCGCGAACCTATTTTCTGGCTCATATGAAGCACAACGAAGCGATGGTTTAAATGACAGTTATCTTGTCGCACCTGGTGACAAAGTGTCTGTGTGGTTATGGGGCGCGGTAAGCTTCTCAGAGGTGATCACTGTAGATAACCAAGGCAATTTATTTGTACCAGACGTTGGGCCAGTCAATGTAAAAGATATTCCTGCGTCGAGATTAAATCAGGTTGTTACCGGTAAAATTAAAAGTGTTTATACCAATAATGTACAGGTTTATGTAAATCTTTTGACAGCAACACCTGTCAGTTTGTATGTGTCAGGACCTGTTACTCGTCCCGGTAAATATGCGGGGCAATCGTCAGATTCGCTGTTGTATTTTTTGCAAAGAGCCGGTGGAATTGATTCGGCCCGGGGCAGCTATCGTAACGTGAGTTTAATTCGAGAAGGTAAAACACTAGCCTCTTATGATCTCTATGATTTTCTGCGAGAGGGTAAGTTGGAAGCAATACCGTTCAAAGATAATGACGTCATTTTAGTAGCAGAGCAGGGGGCTATGGTTACCGTGGAGGGGGCTGCACGATATCCTTTCAGGTTTGAGTTAGATGGAGCAGTTTCTTTTGGCAAGGAATTAAGTTACTACGCACGCCCATTAGCGAAAGTCAGCCATGTCGGAGTGATTGGCGATCGGCCTGATGGACCAGTTTCGGTGTACTTACCGAAAAGCGAGTTTTCGGATTTCAAACTAGCTGATGGAGATAGAGTCCTGTTCAATGATGACTTGCGTGCTGAGGTCATTAGTGTGAGCCTGGATGGAAGCTATTTAGGGCCGTCATTCTATACGGTTAAAAAGGATGCTCGGTTATTAGACTTACTTAATTATATTCAAATCGATCCCAATCAGGCGGATATCAAGAATATCTATATCCGCCGTAAGAGTGTAGCTGAAGCACAAAAACGTATGTTGGATGAGTCTCTGGACCGATTAGAGCGCAGTGTATTTACTGCGCCAACTTCGTCAACTGGTGAAGCGACTATTCGCGCGCAAGAGGCGCAACTAGTGTCCGATTTTGTACAGCGGGCCAGACAGGTACAGCCTGAAGGAAAGGTCATCGTAGCGTCCGAGGGGAATGTTGCAAACGTTAGATTGGAAGATGGTGACGAAATAGTGATCCCTGAACATACAGATTTAATTGCTGTTGCGGGCGAAGTACTGATGCCTCAAGCTGTTGTGTTTAATGATAAGGCGCAAGTTTCTGATTATGTTGCTTGGGCCGGAGGCTATACCGAACGAGCCAATCCCAATCGTATTGCTATTATTCATAGTAACGGATTAACAACGTTTGTGGACAGCGATACAGACGGCCATTGGTATTACACCAATAGTAGTAATGAATTAAAGCCTGGTGATCAGATTTTAATTTTACCGAAAGTTGATACTAAATCTCTTCAAGCGGTAAAAGACATTACTCAGATTATGTATCAAATTGCTGTAGCTGCACGTTATCTATGAGTTCGATAGAAAAACGCGGCCCCTGGCAAATCTGGAAAGACGTGATCTTTGCCTTGTTTGCCAGGGAAATTAAAACAGGTTTTAATGATAAGTTTGGGATCAGTTGGGCCATTCTTAACCCTTTATTGTTTATATTCATGCTGTCCTTCATCAGAGGAAGGATGGATGGTGGTTTAACTCATACTATGCCCACCTTTGTTTTTATGGCCTATGGAATGCTGTTAATTCAAAGTTTTCTCGATGGGCTAAACAAAGCCGGTAGTGCTATTAAAAAAGCCAAACCTTTATTTGCATTTCGGCAAGTACAACCCATAAGCGCAGTAATCGCATCAGCAATGTTCTCATTAATGGTAAAAACCTTTGTAATTATAGGTATTTATGTGGCTATGTATTTTTTAAAGATGGAAATACGTATTGACGAACCTCTTGATATGATTTGGAATTTAGTGGCCATAACAGTATTTGCGAACTCATTGGGTTTAATCGCTGCTATAAGTGAAAGTTTTATCCCTGAATTGTCTAAAGTCAGGGGATTGCTTACCAGACCGCTATTTTTTATTTCTGGTGTATTTTTCTCTTTGCAAGATATTCCGCGTGAATACTGGTGGTTGTTTAATTGGAACCCGATATTGAATTGTATTGAATTAACTCGTCAATCGGCCTATCACACATACGGTGCGGAAGGGGTGAGTAATTTTTACGTATTTGCGTGTGTCATCTCATCTGTTTTTTTTGCGCTTTTCTATTATCAAGGTGTTTGGAAACAGGCCGTTAGTCGATGATTTTATTGGATCAACTCACGAAATATTATCCATCTAAGTTAGGTCGGCAGTACATATTTCGAGAGGTCAGCTTTGAAATCCCCTCAGGTCATAATATTGCATTGTTAGGTGCTAACGGTGCGGGTAAATCAACGTTATTTCGCCTTATAGCCGGCAGTGAATATCCAAATAAAGGAAAGATCGCAACTGATTTAAATATCAGTTGGCCTGTTGCATTGACGACGGGAATACATCCCAAAATGACGGGGCGTGAAAATGCCAAATTTATTGGAAAAATTAATGGCATAAAAGATATTGATGGCTATGTCGAAAAAGTGCGACGATTTTCTGGGTTAGGCAAGAAATTTGAGTTGAATGTGGGAAGTTACTCAAGTGGAATGAGGCCTCGCCTTGCATTTGCTTGTTCTGTGGCTATCGATTTTGATGTGTATTTGATTGATGAAGTCACCTCAGTCGGAGATGCGAAATTTCGAGCAAAAGCGAAGGATGCACTACTTGAGAAAAGTGAGCAGGCAAATGTCATTATGGTGAGCCACGAAATGGATGAAATCCGTTTGTTTTGCGATAGCGTAATATTGATCGACAAGGGACAGTTAACTTTCTTCAATGATTTAGAGGAAGGTATTGACGAGTATAAGGCATTATAGTTATGAGCCAAATCGCATTGGACGATATGGAATCTCGTCTGGAAACCTTTAAGGCGAGTATAGAACCTGGGCAGTGGAGAAATTTTGAATTCGTATTTTCACAATCTAAGAATTTGGCAAAAAAGGATTTGCCTTTGGCGTTTCGATTGGCGCAGCGGGCGAAAAATTTAAATCCGGAAAATCCCGATATCGTTAAGCATATAGAATTATTACGTAAGCAATTAAGAGAGAGTTCTCCGCAGTTTATGAAAAGTTCCTCTTATGAACACAAACTCAAACGTATTTCGGATAAAGCATCTAGTAAGGTGGGTAAACAATTAGTCAAAGTAAAAAATGTCGGCAGAGCAAAGCCGTATTTTATGTTTGTATTAATACCGTTTTTTTTATTTGCCGTTTATCAGGTGATTTTGGCATCTCCAAGATATGAAAGTGATGCAAAGTTAATTATCAAACAACCGGATAGTTCAGCGACTTTAGATACCTCAATGGCATTGCTAAGCGGTTTAGGTATGTCCAGTAATGGTAATGATAATGAACTAATTAAGGCATATATTTATTCATCCGACATGTTGACCTACTTAGAATCGAAATTGCCACTAGTTACTCATTATTCAGATAAATCTATTGATTTCATCTCCCGAATGGATTCGGATGCCAGTATTGAAAGACGATTGGATTACTATTTAAATCATGTGACAGTGGATATTGATGATATCTCTGGTGTATTGACCTTGCTAGTACAGGGTTATTCCCCTGAATTTGCTAACGAATTATCTCTTGCTATCGTTCAGCGGTCGGAATGGTTTATCAACGAAATTAACCACAAGCTAGCTGAGGCTCAATTGGGCTTTGTTCGTCAGGAGCATCAGCGTATTGAAGCCAAATTACATGATGCAAAATTGGCGTTACTTGGATTTCAAAGCAGGCATAATTTACTAGATCCTGAAGCCGAAGGCATGGCGTTACAGCAAATAGCCTATGGGTTTGAAAGCCAGATTGCAGCAAAACGTTCAGAAATTGGCGCGCTGCGCTCAACCATGAGTAATAATGCTCCCCAAGTATTGCGAGCACAGGCAGAATTGGACAGTCTTCAACAACAACTGGCGAATGAAAGAAATCGCTTAACAGAACAAAAAGGTAATCTGTCGCTACCAGAAGATGAAAAGGATATGTCGGTAAGCGAAATATTAACCAAATATACAGATTACAAAATCAATCTCGAATATGCACTACAAGCTTATACCTCATCACAAATTTCGCTGGAAAAATCCCGAATCGAGGCGTATCGCCAAATCAAATATCTGATGGTGGTGCAGTCACCCACACTGCCTGAGATGCACAAATACCCAGAAGTGTTTTATAACCTGGCGCTGTGCTTTGTATTGTTGAGCATGTTATTCGGCATCGGCCGAGTGATTATTGCTACAGTAGAAGAATTGCGATAGAGAGTATGTGAAGAATGGATTGGAAGGAGAAAAGGGTTTGAATACCTACATAGAAACGTCACCAAAAGTAAAAAGAAAAGGTATTATTCTGGCCGGCGGTTCCGGCACAAGGTTATATCCTCTAACGCAGGTCACCAGTAAGCAACTGATGCCTGTATACGACAAGCCTATGATTTTTTATCCGGTATCGACCCTCATGCTGGCCGGTGTTCGAGATATTCTGATTATCTCAACCCCGGAAGAGTTGCCGCGTTTTCAGGCCCTTTTAGGTGATGGCAACCAGTGGGGCATTAACTTTAGCTATTGTGAGCAGCCTTCACCTGATGGGCTTGCCCAGGCCTTTTTGCTGGGCGAGAGTTTTATTGGCAATGATCCCTGCACCCTGATTTTGGGAGACAACATCTACTACGGCCACGACCTTTCACTTTCTCTCGCAAGTGCAGCCGAGCAAACCGAAGGCGCTACAGTGTTCGGATATCATGTGCATGATCCAGAGCGTTACGGCGTGGTGGAATTTGATGATGAATGGAATGCCCTGTCGATAGAAGAAAAGCCCTCCGAACCTAAATCTAACTATGCCGTAACCGGCTTGTATTTTTACGATAATCAGGTGGTTGACTTAACCAAAGAGGTAAAGCCTTCAAAGCGTGGTGAGTTAGAAATTACCGATTTGAACAACCTGTACCTGAAGCAAAATCAGCTTAAAGTAGAACTGATGGGCCGCGGCTCTGCGTGGCTGGATACAGGCACTATTGACAGCCTTTTAGATGCCGCCAACTTTATTGCCGCCATTGAAAAGCGCCAAGGCCTGAAGATATGTTGCCCTGAAGAAATTGCTTATCGTAAAGGCTATATCTCGGCCCAGCAACTTGAAGAGCTGGCCGCGCCATTAGTCAAAAGTGGTTATGGCATGTATTTGAAACAGATTTTAAATGAGCGTGTTAAGTAAATGCAGATTATTGATACCAAAATCCCCGATGTAAAACTGCTCGAACCAAAGGTGTTCGGTGATGAACGAGGCTTTTTTATGGAAACCTTTCGCGATGACTGGTTTCGAGAGCAAGTAGCGAACGTCACGTTTGTGCAGGATAACCACAGCAAATCCAAGCAAGGCATTTTGCGGGGCCTGCATTATCAGCTTGAGCAAACTCAGGGCAAACTTGTACGCGTAGTTCAGGGTGAAGTGTTTGATGTGGCTGTGGATATTCGAGAAGGTTCACCGACCTTTGGTCAGTGGGTAGGTGAATATCTATCGGCTGAAAACAAGCGTCAGCTTTGGGTTCCGGCAGGTTTTGCCCATGGCTTTTACGTGACCAGCGAAAGTGCTGAATTTGTATATAAATGTACCGACTACTACCACCCACAATCAGAAGTGTCGATTAAGTTTAACGATGCTTCTATTGATATCGAATGGCCGTTAGTGGCGGGTAGCCTGCCAAGTTTATCGGCAAAAGATGAAGCTGGCCTGGCGTTAGCCGATGCGCCAACCTTACCCTATTAAGAAGACTGAAGATGATCATTGTAATCGGAAAACAAGGGCAATTGGCGTGGGAGCTGGCACAGCTTACGGATGCCAGTGAACTGGTTTGCCTGGGCCGTGATGATATTGATATTACCAGCCCAACATCCATCGAAGATACACTGGGGGCATATTCAGCCACAGCCATCATCAATGCATCTGCCTATACCGCAGTCGATAAGGCCGAAACAGACAGCGATAATGCCTTTTTTATTAATGCGACGGCTGTTACTAATTTAGCCTATTACGCCAAACAGCATGATCTGCATTTTGTGCATGTATCTACGGATTATGTGTTTGCCGGAGACAAAGGTTCGCCTTATTTAGTCGATGACGCTAAGGCGCCTACAGGCGTATATGGCGCCAGTAAAAGCCAAGGTGAAGATGAGATAATGGCAATATGCCCAGAGCAAGCCGCCATTATTCGTACCTCGTGGGTATATTCGAGCCACGGCAATAATTTTGTGAAAACCATGCTTAGATTGATGGCTGAAAAGCCACAGTTGGGTGTTATCGATGATCAAATCGGCTCACCTACCTGGGCCAGAGGTTTGGCCGAAGCTTGTTTATATGCTGCCACCAATAGGGTATGTGGTATTCATCACTGGACTGACAGTGGTGTAGCCAGTTGGTACGATTTTGCTGTTATGATACAGCGCCTTGCGATAGAAAAGGGGTTGCTGAAAGTGGCTGTTCCTGTATTACCTATTGGCACAAAAGATTATCCAACGCCAGCCAAGCGGCCACATTACAGTGTGCTGGATAAGGCCAGCCTGGCAGGGCAGTTTAGGGATGTTAAGCGTCGCCACTGGGTAGACGCGCTAAACTGTATGTTAGACCAACTTAAACCAGATTAATCAGGGAGCAATGCTCCCTTAATCGTTTTTAAAGACTTACAAAATATTCACGTTTGTAGGTAAACAAAAAATAAAAGAAAAACAGAACTAAGAGCAAGAGATATGGAAAAAGCGAATGCGTTATTAGTTACCGGTGGGGCAGGATTCATCGGTTGTAATTTTGTGCATTATTGGATGCGCGAATACCCAAATGATAAGGTGGTCGTGCTAGATGCCCTTACCTACGCGGGCAATGTAGAAAACTTAGCGCCGGTAAAAGACAATGCAAACTTCACCTTTGTGCATGGCAATATTTGCGATACCGCGTTGGTAGAATCGCTGTTAAAAGACCACGGTATTGATACCCTGGTACACTTTGCTGCCGAAAGCCATGTAGACCGCTCAATCACTGGCCCAGATGCCTTTATCGAAACCAATATTATCGGTACCTACAGCCTGTTAAAAGCGGCTAAAAAAGTATGGATTGATGAGCCTAAAGCAAAAGGCGAAGCCCCACTTCCACACCGTTTCCACCATGTTAGTACCGACGAAGTATATGGCACCCTCGGGCCAAACGACCCGGCCTTTAGAGAAGACACACCATACGCACCAAACTCGCCTTACTCAGCCAGCAAAGCTGCCAGTGACCATTTAGTGCGTGCTTACCATCATACCTATGGCCTGGAAGTAACGACCAGTAACTGTTCAAACAACTATGGCCCATATCACTTCCCTGAAAAGCTGATTCCACTGATTATTACCAATATTCTGCAAGATAAGCCTTTGCCCATTTACGGTGACGGCCAGCAAATCCGTGACTGGTTATACGTAGAAGACCATGCCCGAGGTATCGATCTAGTGCTGAAAAAGGGTCGTATCGGCGAAAACTACAATATTGGTGGCCACAACGAATGGGCCAATATCGATATTGTTAAACTGGTATGTAAACTGGTAAACGAAGCATTTGCAAAAGATCCGGCCCTTATCGAACAGTACCAGTTAGCAACAAAAGCAAACGCTCAGAATTCAGAATCTCTGATTACTTACGTTGAAGATCGAGCCGGACACGACCGCCGCTATGCGATTGATGCAACCAAGACGAATAATGAACTTGGGTATAAGCCTATAGAGAGCTTCGAGTCAGGAATTAAAAAGACCGTTTTTTGGTTTTTATAGTTTTATTATTTTATCATTGAAATAAGAATTAATTGAGTATTTATAATGGTTTTGGGAATTAAAGGTCATATTGATTATTGGGATGGTCTAATTTGTTATGGTTGGTATAAGTTTACAGAAGACAAGCAAACGATTTATCTGATTTCAGATAATGGTCTAGTTATAAGAGATATAGGAGCTTCTTATGAGCGCCCTGACTTAATATCTCAGAATATTTGTTCGGAAATAATGAGTGGGTTTGAATTTGATTTAAATCCACATGATTTATACTCTAAAGGAATTGGTAGTGTAAAATTGAAGGATGGAGATGGGTATTTTTTACCAGGTATATTACTTGATGTAAAAAAGCCAGAAATAAGATCGAATATTGATATTTTAAGTCTATTTAGAATAAGTGGGTGGGCATATGATGTTAATTTTCCAAAAGTCACTGTTAAGCTTGATGTTTTTATAAATGGTAAGCTTAAAAAGGTTGTAAAATGCAACCATAAAAGAACTGATGTTTTTCTTGCTTATGCTGAGTCAGAGTTTTGCGGATTTGAATTCGATTTACGTACGGTCATAGATATTAATTCTGTCAATCGTATAGTCATAATGGTTTCTGGTACTGATATTGTTATAAAGGAAGAATTACTTGTTCTGGATAAATTCTTACAGATATCAACTCTTGTAAGTCTACAAAATACCATTAGAAATTCTTTAGATACTGATTTGTCGAGCTATTGGCTTAACAAATTTGCTATTCCACATCTAATTGATCAGATTAGAGGTGGAGAGGATTCTCTCGTTGTTTCTGAAACTAAATTTTTAACTGAAAAAACACAAGGAAATAGGGGGGTAGATGTAATTATACCCGTCTATAAAGGGATTCAAGAAACTATTAATTGTATAGTTAGCGTATATTCGGTTAATAATAATGAAAGTTTTAACTTAACTGTTATTAATGATAGTAGTCCAGAATCTGATATGGTTGATGTTTTATCTGAATTGCAAGGAAAGTATGGGTTTAGATTGTTACACAATGAAAGTAATTTAGGCTTTGTTAAGACTGTTAATAAAGGAATGAGTCTTGATGAAAAAAATGATGTGTTATTGTTAAATTCAGATACCGTGGTAACTAATAATTGGTTGGATCGAATTTTAGAAACTGCTTATTCAAGTGGAGATATTGGAACTGTAACTCCGTTTTCTAATAATGCAACTATTTGTAGTTATCCTAAATTTTGTCAATACAATGACTTACCGACAGGTGTCGATTTAGACTTATTGAGTGATATCGTTTATCAAGTAAATAAGGGCGAAGTCGTTGACCTTCCAACCGCGCATGGTTTTGCAATGTTTATTAAGAGAGACCTGATAAATGAAATCGGTTACTTTGATGAGCAGAAATGGGGGAAGGGTTATGGAGAGGAAAATGACTTTTCCTTGAGAGCTTCTAGATTGGGTTGGAGAAATGTACTTTCGCCATTCTCATTTGTGCAGCACCTTGGTTCAGTTTCATTTGCTGAGTCGTCGAATTCACTAATAGAAAATAATTTGAATAAATTAAATTCTATATATCCTGACTATCCAAGGTTGATTCAAAATTTCATTAAATCTGACCCGATAAGACTTTATCGAAATAATATCTCTTTAGGTTTAATCAATAATGATGTTTCCTCCTTTTCAAAAGACGTTAAAGATTATAAGGGATGTGTAGTTCTAGTAAGCTTAACTATTGGTGGTGGGACAGAGGTCGCTGCAAATGATATGGCAAACAATCTTTTACAGGAGGGCTATTTTGTTTTATTTCTTTCTGCGTCGAAAGATGATCTTTGGAAGGTTCGGAGCTTCGAAAAAGAATATTCAATAGATATAGATTCGAATACGGAAATTCAAAAGTTATTAGAGATTTTTAAAAAGCTAGATGTAAAGTTTTTTCATTTTCATCATACTTTGGAGTTCAGTTCTACAATATGGGATTTACCACGTGTTTTGAATGTTCCTTATGACATAACAATTCATGATTATTATTATATATGTCCACGTGTAAATTTGATTGATGAGAACAATGAATACTGTGGAGAACCTAATGTATCCGCATGTAACCGATGTGTTGAGGAAAATGGGGTTCATGAATCTTCACGCTTAAAGATTGATAATTTCAATGAGGGAGTGAAAGGTTGGCGAAGTTTTTTTGAGGAAAAACTTAAGTTAGCTAGAAAAATTATAACTCCTAGCGTAGATGCAAAGTTAAGAGTTTTAAAATATTTAAAGTTGGAAAAGATTGACGTTAAATATCATGGGGGCAAGATATTAAACTATAAACCGAAGAATTTAAAAGATGTCGAAGTATTAAATGTTGTATTCATTGGGGCCATCGGACCCCACAAGGGACTGGATATCCTTAAGTATTGTGCAAAACAAGCATATAAGTTTGATTTGCCTATAAGGTTTACTGTTGTAGGCTATACCGCAGACGATAGATTTTTTGATAAACTACCAAATGTTGTAATTACGGGTAAATATGAACGAAAAGAATTGCATGGAATTATTGAAGATAATGATTGCCATGTCGCAGCCTTATTTAGCACTTGGCCAGAGACTTACTCTTATACTTTAGATGAAGCAGTTGATTCAAATTTACATGTGGCTTGTTTTGATTTTGGAGCCATTCCAGAGCGCTGCCCTCAGGCATTAAAAGTGAAATCTTATAAAGATATATTGCCAGAAATATTAAGGTTAAAGGATATTTAAATATGAATCCATTTTTTATAATCGGTGCACCTCGATCTGGAACTACAATGCTTCGTGATTTATTCAAGCAGTTAGATAGTCTATATTCTCCTGAAGAAACTCATTTTTTTAGATGGGCTGCTCCCTTTCGAGGAAATGAATACAATGCTGTTTACGAGAATAATAAAGTGTTGCAAATGCATCGTGAATTGGATGGTGTGACCGATGCTGAGTTTTGGAGTGTATACTCAGAATCCAATACTAGAGCAGAAATAACAGATAAATATTGTGAACTCGTTTCTCATAAAAAAGGAGCATTATCTTGGTTTGAAAAATCTCCTCAAAATGTATATGGGCTTCCTCTAATTTCAAGACAAATGAAGCACACACAAATAATTCATATCATGCGTCACCCCTATGACGTAGTTAAAAGTTTATTGGTAGGTAAGATTATTAAGGTCGATGATGTAGTTGGTGCTGCCAATTATTGGAATGATGCTATAGATATTGTAGAAGTATGTAAGCCTTATTTATCATCAAGATTGTACACATTGAAATATGAAGAACTTGTAAAATATCCTATTAAGGAATTATTCGGTCTCGAAAGGTTCTTAAATATTGATATGAGTAAAATTGAAGTTGCTCATGTTAAGTCCAGAGATGTCGATTATTATTCAATTCTTACTAGAGAAGAAATGGATGTTGTGAATTCAATCTGTGGGTTGAATATGTCCTTATATGGTTATGAAATTCTTTGATCTTTTTTGGAGTAAATTAAATGGAGCAAAAATACCCTGATTCAATTAAATTAGTGATCTGGGATTTGGATGAAACTTTTTGGAAAGGTACTCTTTCTGAAGAGGGTATAGAAGTTATTCCTAAAAATATTGAAATTGTTAAAGAGTTGACAAATAGAGGTATTGTAAATTCAATTTGTTCTAAAAATAACATTTTAGATGTAAATCAAGCCCTAAATGAATTGGGGGTGTGTGATTATTTCGTTTTTAAAAAGGTCGATTGGAAGCCTAAAGGTGTTGCAGTTCAAAATATCATAAACGAAATGAGTTTGCGTAGTGTTAATGTTGTTTTTATAGATGATAATTATACAAATTTAAATGAAGTGCAAGAAATGAATCCGGGGATTTTTGTTTATCATCCTGATGATATACTTAATTCTTTATTGGATCTGAAATGCGCTAAAGGGAAGGATGATTATCAACATAGTCGACTTAATCAATATAAAGTTCTGGAAGATAAAGTAAACTTAAAGTTGGCGGGTAATTTAGATAATTTATCATTTTTGAAAACTAGTGATATATCGGTATTTATCGATTACAATGTTGAGTCACACATGGAGCGAATTGTCGAGCTTATTAATCGATCAAATCAGCTTAATTTTACTAAAAAACGATTGGAAGATGAAGATTCTCTGAAATTATTCAAAGATAAATTGGGGAGTTTTGGTGTTTCATCTGGTTGTGTTTTTGTGAAGGATCGGTTCGGAGATTATGGGTTGGTTGGCTTTTTTTTAATGGAAAGTAGTCATCTTGGTCGGAAGCTTCAACATTTCGTCTTTTCATGTCGAATAATGAATATGGGCGTTGAACAATATGTTTTTTCTGCGTTGGGTGAGCCTACAATTAATATTGTAGAACCAGTGTCATATGGACTAGACGTTTTTGATGATATTAACTTTATAAAAAGTTCTGCAAGTTTAACAGGGCAAGAAACTCTTAATGAAAATAAAAAATTAGGTAAAGTACTTCTTTTGGGTGATTGTCAGCTTCTCCAGACATCAACCTATCTCGGTGGCGGAGTGCGTGAATATGTCAATACTGTGAAGAATGACTTTATGGTGAAGACAGATTGCCCTGGTTTGATTTTGTCGAATCCTTCTCTAGTTACCTCAAGCGAAGTGATTGAAAAGCTGCCAGTTTGGGACAAAAAAATGTTCTTTGAGTTACACGAGGATATTATTACGGCAGATACTATTGTGCTTTCTATACCAGGTGTTCTTAGTGGGCATTATGTCGAAACGAATGATGGACTTATTTGTCGAATTATTATTCCAAGTTTTGAGGCTATAAGTAAGAGCGAATCATATTTATTCGATGAAAAGATAATCGTCGAGAAAAAATTTAATTTAGATGAAAGGACAGCCTTTTTGGAAGATTGTTTTGACTTTATTTTACGGAATAAAAAGGAGAATTCTAAAGTTTTTGTTTTAAACCAAAATTTAGATGATACTTTTGATAAGCATCAGCAGGTTTGGCGCACTCGGTATAATGATGTCTGCAAGCGAGTGACGCGAGAATATTCTGATTTCTATCTTCTTGATTTAAGTTTGATTGTCAGTAAAACGGATTTTGTTGATTCTGATCATATGACTCGCGTCGGTTATTTAAATATAGCAAACGAGATCATTTCGAAAATATGATTTTTATTGCTAATACTAGAAATCTAGTCGCGGTTTAAAGTGTGGATCTAGGGATTTTTATGTATGTACATTATTAAGCGCTTTGCGAAGCGCTTTTTTTCGTCTGATGTAATTTTAAATATCGATAATCTTTTTCATTCCGGTGATAAGTTGGTGTTTTGTGGCTGGATCGCGAATAAAGCCGGTTCTGTGTCGACAGATATCACCTTTAAAGCCGCAAGTCTGAGCGGTAATGCCGATTGTTTTGAGTTTAATCGTGACGATGTAAAAGCGGCATTGTCGTTACCTCATCATGCTCAAGTAAAGGGTGTCTTGTGCGTGCTTGACGGTATAACAGGTTATGGAGAGCTAGATAAGCTTCAGCTAACGTTTTCTGGTCAAACTCGACAACTCAAAAAACTGCGCTTTCGTGGTGTTAATTCACTGGCTGAAATGGTTCAGCATATTCCCGCTAAACAAGAAGAAGCGAAAAGCTTTTTACTTGCTCACGGCCTGAAGCTGGATAAAAAGGGCAGCCTTGGCACTAGTATGGTGGTGCGCCATCGCGATAAAGATGTTGAGAAGATCAAGTCTGTCGTCGCCGAGGTTAACCTGCATAAGGCGGGCTTTGTTGATGTTATCAGTAAAAATATTTTGCCCGAGGTGCATAAAATCTGGAGTGCTAAGTTAGCCAAAATTGGTGGGGCCGCTCTGCGAGTTTATGGCACGCAGGCCAATACTACTTCGGTGAGTGTGATTATTCCCCTGTATGGGCGCTACGATTTTATGCAACATCAGTTGGCCCAGTTTTCGGCTGATCCTGATATGCAACAAGCTGAAATCATTTTTGTGTTGGATGATCCTGCATTGGTGCGTGAAGTTGAAATAACCGCCCATGGTTTGTATCAAACCTTCCGTTTTCCGTTCAAGCTGCTGTTATCTGAAAAAAATCGCGGCTTTGCTGGTGCCAACAACCTGGGGGCGGAGTATGCCAGCAGTGAGTATATCTTGTTGCTTAACTCGGATATTCTGCCTTGCAAAAAGGGCTGGCTGAGTGGGTATTTAGCGCAGTTTGCAGGCCTTGCGGATGCAGGTATTTTGGGGGCCACGTTGTTGTATGAAGACAATACCATTCAGCATGCAGGCATGTGTTTCAGAGAAGATTCTCACTACCCCGGCATTTGGATGAATCATCATCCCTATAAGGGCGTTCCCGCCGATTTAGTGCCGTTAACCGAGGTATTTGAAACGCCCATTACCACAGGCGCGTGTATGCTGATGAAACGGTCGGTATACAACGACATTGGCGGCTTCGACCCTATGTATGTGCTGGGGGATTTCGAAGACTCAGATTTATGTTTAAAAGTGCGCGATAGAGGTTTGCGTGTTTATTGTTCGGGCGGGGTACGTTTGTATCACCTCGAGCGGTTATCGCAGGATCTGGTGGATTCTGGCGACTGGAAGTTTAAGTTAACCATCACCAATGGGGTATATCAGGTGAGTAAATGGCGAGCACTGATTGAGGAGATGGCGGGATGAGTGCACGTCTGAATAAGCGCATTTTGATTATTTCTCACGGCCATCCGGAAGTGAACAAGGGCGGGGCTGAGGTTGCTGCCTTCAATATGTTTAAAGAGTTCGAAGGGCGCGGCGAAGATGTCTATTTTTTAGCACGTACCGGCCAGATGCCTCATGGTGGCGCGGCGTTTTCGTCACGTAATTCAGGTCGCGAGATTCTGTTTCATACGATGATGGATGACGGTTTTTTGTTTTCGAACATTAAAACCCGTCATTTATGGCAGGAATTTCGCGATTTGCTGCTGTTGATAAAGCCCGACGTGGTGCATTTGCATCACTACTTTTTGTTGGGTATTGAGATAATGGAAGAAATCCGTCAGTCGTTACCCAATTGTAAGATAGTGCTAACCTTGCATGAATATCTGGCTATTTGTCATCAAAAAGGCCTGATGATTAAAACCAATGGCAAGCTGTGTTACAAAGCGTCGCCCCGCGATTGTCATGGTTGTTTCCCTGAGAAGAACCCTGGCGATTTCTTTTTACGCGAACAATACATCAAACGTATGTTTTCGGTGGTGGATCATTTTGTGTCGCCTTCGGAGTTTTTGCGCCAGCGTTATATCGAATGGGGCATCGCGCCTGAAGCTATCAGCATGATTGAAAATGGTCAGCCGGAAGTCGAGGTATCGGCGGATGTTCTCACCAAAACTGAAGATTCATTAGTCAAGTTCGCATACTTTGGTCAAATCAACCCCTATAAAGGCATCGATGTACTGATTGCAGCGGTTAATTTAGTCCCTCGAGAGCTGCGCCGAAAAATGATGATTGAAATCCACGGTGCGAATTTAGAGTCCCAATCTGGCGTGTATCAAAAGAAGGTGCAAGGACTTCTCAAAAAAGTAAAAGGTAATGTGCATTTTCATGGCCCTTATGAAGGCGCCGAAATGCCTAAGTTACTGTCGAACGTCGATTGGGCGGTGGTGCCTTCGGTATGGTGGGAAAATTCCCCCATGGTGATACAGGAAGCGTTTAGGCAGAAGGTGCCCCTTATCGTAAGTGATATTGGTGGTATGGCGGAGAAGGTTCGCCATGGGGTGGATGGTTTTCATTTCCGTCACGGTAGCCCGGCCGATTTAGCTGATACTATAAGCCGCTGTATTAAGCAAAGAGAGTTGCGTATTGACATGGTTAAAAATATTTGTGAACCCTTATCTATAAGTGATTGTGTTGATAAACATGTAGTTTTCTATCAATAGCTTTCGACGTCGCCATTTTCGTAGATGGCGATGTTGTTTGCATCAGTAATGCAAATCAAGGATGATTTTTAATGCGCTTTTTTACTAAACTCATCGGTTTTTTTTCACCCAATCAAGTGGGTATTCAATCTCAATTGGATAATATGGGAAAAAATGAAGCTTCAGGTTGGGTGGTGCGTGATGGGAGAGCCGAACCCGTCGAATCAGATTTTGTGTTCGTCGTCGATGGTAAGCGGTGGCCATTGAAGGTTAGTTTTTTCCATCGACCAGGGTTGAAACGAATTAATCCGAACAATAAGTTTGGATTCAAACTCAATTACCCGACGATCATGTCAAAAGACCCCAATTCACACCTTTTTTATCTTCACCATAATCAGGTCTTTTTGATTCAATCTAATGAAAAAGGCTTACAAACTGATTCCGGCGATGAATATCAAAGAAACTTGGCTGTAGCTAGATTAGTTGGTCAGGGCAAAGTGGTTAATTTTGCACAAATTCCTGTTAAGAAGCCTAAAGAAAACAAGAGATTAACATCTGGGGGAAGCCAAGGCTTAATTTGTAAGCCGATCTCGGCAGGTCTATCTGATGATGATATTCTTGGATTGAAAAACGCAGTTGTTATTCCTTTACATCGTTCATCTACCCCAGATCTAGTCGAGGGGGGGATCAGTCATCCTCACATGACGCCTGGATTTGAGCAGGTAAGGGGCAAAGCCAAGGGTTATATTAGCGTTACAAACGAGGACTATATCCGTCACGCCAGACATTTAATGAGTAAAGGTGGCAATAAACCTAAGCTCTTATCCGGTAATAGCTTGTTTGGGGGGAATATATACAACCATTTTGGCCACTTCATTTCTGAATGCGCACACAGGCTATACGCATATCATTATTTGACTCAGGAAAAGGGAATCAGCATAGACAATGTGGTGCTTTTGTATTCTAAGAAGAAGGGGATGACTCAGAAAGAGCATGCAGATGACTTGCGTGCTTATCAGCTAGAATTGTTTGATTATTTTTCTATACCGCGTGAAAAAATTCGTTTTATTAATAGTAATGCTCTGGTTAAAAAGTTGTATGTGCCTAAGCAGCAAAGCTACTTTAAAATTGACGAAGACATTTCAGAGCGCTATCTCGATTTATTAACTATTCATCAAAATAACTTGGCGATTTCTGAGCTAGTTAAATCGTATCCTAAGCAATTGTTTGTAAGTCGTAGACATTTTAAGTTATCAGGCTCTTGTGCTGGAGAGGAATATTTAGAAAGATTATTTGAGTCAGTTGGGTTTTATGTTTTATTTCCAGAGTCACTCAGTTTAAAAGAACAGTTAACTTATTATAGCCATGCAGAAAAAATTATCTTTTCTGAAGGAAGCGCAATTCATACGTTAGAATTACTTGGTAAGTTATCGGCTGATGTGTTTATTCTTAATCGAAGACCTGGAGCACAAAGACTTTTTAATGCTAATTTAAGTCCAAGGGTGAAGACGGTTAGATATTTTACTGAATGCACTATCTTAGGCGCGATTCGGACCTTCCCTAATGGAAGCTTGAGAACAACACAAGCGATTTCAGTTGTTAGTAGCGTAGAATCGTTGATTCAATTTGTAACAAGTATTAGTTTAGAAGCTGCGCAGGCATTTGATTTCGAATCCTTCTATCAGCAAGAGCTAGAGGATGTTTTATCTTACATAGAAGGTTCTCTGCTGGATGCTAATTCGTCCAATCAGCATCAACTTAAAAAACATGCAGATATTGTACTGGAAGCTTATCAAAGGCATAGGGGAATCCCTTCAACAGTAAGCATTTCACTAGCTTCATAGTTAGGAGCGGCAACGGAATTTTTAATCTTTTGCTTTATGCTCTTTTCTGATTTGGTTAATTAATGCTTGTGAGATATTTAGCGATGACTTATATGAATGAGGAAGCCTCCAACTTAACAACGGGGCTAGCTCTGAATTATCGCCCGTTTGACGAATTAAACGTAAGTTATCGCGGCGATAGTGCCAGATAAACTTAAATCGTTCCCAACGGCTAAAAATGCTCAGAGGTTTATCGGGCTGCGTAGCTTTTTTAAGTCCTAGCTTACGTAATGTATCTGTTTTTCTCAGAGCGTTGTTGGCATTAAGCATAAAATTCGTTCCGTTCTCACCTAAGGACGGATTGGTGTTCTTGGGCTCTTGGTAATCTTTTATATTGATTTCCTTACCTAAAACTTGTCGAATAAAATGCTGTATAAGCCCGTTCTTTATGCAGGTTTCATAACATAGTAATTGAATATTCTGTGAGCCAAAGTGTTTACCCCAATGGCGAATAATTTGGTTAAAGGCTAACAGACGTTTATTTTTCTGAATGAAAACGTTAGGTGGTTTTTTGAAGCCATGATATTGAACATATTCCGCATAGAGAGATTCTATTAGTCGATCTTGTCTGCGAAGCACATAGACAATTTTGACATCGAAAGACTTCAGTTGCTGAGCGAAATATTCTATTTGATTTAAAGATAAGCGGCTTAAACGTTCAGCACTGATAAAGGCAGTATCAAATGATGAGTTATTTATTTCATTGCATAATGTTTTGAAGAGTGACTGATCACTACATTCAATCGCCTTGATTAGATGATAATGCCGCAGCCCTCGGGTTGGAGACTTTGTTAGCCCTGTTTGCGGGTATAACAGGTTAAATTGGTTCTCAATTTCCTTCTGGTTTAAGGCAAAAAAGTTCTGAATGTAAGACGTCGCTGTCTTATAGGAACCAATATGAATAACAACTTTCTTGTTGGGCATGGAGTGATTCGTGAATAGCCTCTTTCCGTCGCATACTAGCATTTTAGATGATGTGATGCAGCAGCTTTGTCTTAAGGCATGTACCGTTTAACTTATTGAATGATGAAGGGGAAGGTTGTGACATATTTATGACATTGGGATACAATCATTTGGTTTAAGGATTTGGTATTTTTGGATGTTTCATAGTATTTTTCGTTGCTTCCCCTCGCGGTTTCAGTCTCTACTACGTCTCAGAGTCATACAACCATTTCGTGATTATTGGTATCGAACAGCGCCCAGTAACCATAGTGATAACAATGAAGCGCTGCAGCTACGGTGGCAAAGAACTTTTCCTGGATTTGGTTTTTCTAAATTTAGAAACGTAGCAGGTTATCAGTACAATGTTGATGAACGCTTGTCGCGAATAAGACTTCGGCTGACAGACCCTAAGCCTGTTTCCCTTAATTTCAATTACATCTCTATATGGGAAAGAGATAGTTCGGGCATGCTGAATAAGGTGACATCAGATTATCAATGTGGAATGAGCTCTGTTGCTGATGTGCTGCCTGATCCTTCGGCAGTTATGCGAGGTGGTATTGGTAATTCTGTTCAGGCACATTCAAAAAGAGAGCTTCATCCTTGGTGGGAGATTCGCTTCAGTCAGCCAGTTAATGTCGCTTATATCGAATTTTTTAATCGCAAAGATATCTTTGGTATGCGCGCTGCTAGTTTAGTGATCGATGGTTTCGATTTGTTGGGACGGAGAGTTTACTGTGGTGGGAGAGCAGAGCCGTCAGCCATTGCAAATGCTATCAAGGAACAAGGTCTTGCCCTTATTTCACGTCTCTATAATAGTTTAACGGACTTTGGATTTGACCAGTTAAAGGTTCGCCTCGAAAAAGCCATTACACATCAATTAAGTTCGACAACTTCAACTGATGGGCGAGTCAACCTATTAAAAGAACTTGAAGAGATCGAATCTTTAGTTTTGTCACCAACACCAGATATTGGTGGTTCACATGAGCAAGCTCTAAACCTGTGTCTACCCCCAGGGACGCGTTATCTTAGGGTAGTTGGCTTTCGTCGCTGGTTACCCAGAGAAGCCAGCTTGAGTATTCGATATGGTAAACAAGTACATAGACTAACTGAGAGGCCTGATATTGGAGATTATCAAGAAAGTCTAATGCACCTGCGCGACAGAATATGGTCGCTGCAACACCCGCATATTTTTGAGTTGCAGCTAGCAGAATTTCAAGCTGGTGGTGAAGTAAATATCTGGTTTGGCGATAGTTACTGTGGCGATGTTTTCGTACAACGTTTAATTGAGGTTAGTCGGGATGGTAAATCATGGAAGACCATAGATACAACGCTAGACCGATTTTCATTGAGTTTAGATTTGTTGACTTTGCATGAATGGGTTTTGGGTGAAAAGTGGAGTCTAAAATTCGTTAAGCATCTGGGACAATTTTTGGCTACCTATAGAATGAGCCAGGCTCGAACAGTAAAGCCGCTCTTGCGTAATAACCGCAGTTATTTACCTGATTTTTTTAAAGGCGTTGAGGCGGGCGGCTCAACAGCTAGGTATCTGCCCAGAGTGATGTATACCCGCCATGGCTTGACAGTGCCGTTTAGTGAACTTGATTCATCTTTTCTGGCAGAACGAATGCATCGGTTTACTCATTATTTAAAAGAGACGTTTGATTTAGACGCGTTCCCTTGTTATGGAACGTTGTTGGGTATGTATCGTGATGGAGATTTTTTACCACACGATGACGATATTGATTTGGCCACGATCGTTGATCTTCCTGAAGGGATGACTTATCGACAAGCCACAGAACAGTGGGCAGAAAAGCTAAAAGCTAAAGGCCTTAATTGTCGCCCTCCAACGCCCATGAGTTTAAATCTGCACTGTTATTTCGAAGACTTTGATATGGATTTGTTTTTCATTTATCGGGTGCCAGATGATACTAAGTCGGTTTGGACTCATATGGAGGGTTATCAGGTGCGTAAAGTTAAGCGCGCACTTATTGAACCGCTAAGTTCATTTGAATTTAAGGGCTTCGAGTTTTATGCGCCTGCTAAAATTGAAGGGTTCCTTGAGGATAGATATGGTGAAGGTTGGGTAACACCGGACCCGACGTATGAACTATAAGGCGCACAAAGAATTTTAAGGGTAACAATGAAGCGAATTTTGAGACATTTGGTGCGTAGGCCTCAGGTTGTGCAAAAAGCAAATGCAAAAGCAACGGTAGAGGACATCAATGCCTACTTACTGGCGAATCCGATCGTCGAATTTAAAGGTGCGAAAAGTAATTCTCCGTTGGTGATCGAATCCACGCATAAAGCCCGTTTTGTGCGTTTGAGTTTGCAGACAGATGCTTCATTTCATTTGGACACTATCGAGATTTTTAATCAGGCCGGTCGTAATATTGCGCCAAATAAAAAGACGATTATTAGTTCTGCTTACAACGATGAAGAAAAATATGATGGCCGTGGATTCGTAAATGGTAAAAAGAGTGGTGGGAGCGGTTTTCATACTAAACGAGAAGTCAATCCTTGGATTATTATTGATTTAAATTCCATCAGAAACTTAGCTAAGTTGGTCATTTATAATCGTGAAGGTGAACATTATACACGTGCCCTTAGTCTGAAAGTCGATGTGTCCCGTGATCTCTATCATTGGCATGAAGTGTATGATAACTGGGGCCCCTTAAAACGTTTCAACAATGGCGTTTTAGGTGACTATGAAAAGGCTTTGTTACATGCAGGTATCTTGGATCCCGGCCCCGCATCCGCTTACATTAAAAAACTGAAGAATAATGACCAGGAAGATCAGGCACTGTCGTTTCACCAGCAGGTAAATGAGTTGGTGAAAGATAAAGGACTTGCCTTCGGTCCCCATGGATTTATGAAGACATTCGACCTTAAAACCCAGGGTGAGAAGAAAAAGGTATTTAAAGAACTTTCTGCGTTGCTGACCTGGCTGAATGACGAGTTTGGCGTGGCAGCCTTCATATCGTCAGGCACCTTACTGGGTATCGTTCGAGATGGAAAACTGATTGGTCATGACGATGATGTTGATATTTGTTATATCAGCAAAGAGCAGACAGAAGCGGCGATTCTTGACGAACGCCAACGTTTAGTCGAATTTTTAACGGCCAAAGGTTGCAGGGTTGCACCCTCCGGTATCGCACACTATTGGTGTACCACGCCCGGTGGGCAGAACTTGGATATTTTCACCGGATTTATTGAAGGTGAAAAATGCAGTATGAACCCAATCGGTCGGGCTGAAGTGAAAAAGACGGATGTGTTTCCGATTCAGTATCAACAGATAGAAGGGGTACCGATCGCAATGCCCGCAAATCCAGAGCCATTGTTAGTGCTGAACTACGGACCAAATTGGAAGAAGCCTGATCCCCTTTGGACGTTCAATTGGTCAAAGGCGAAGATAGATTTTAAATTTTTGTATTTTTAATGACGGGAAGCAGTATGAAGACAGTCATAACCTTTGGAACTTTCGATGTGTTCCATGTAGGCCATATTAACTTATTACAACGCGCTGCATCTTTTGGTGATCAGTTATTTGTTGGAGTGTCTACTGATGCTTTAAATTACTCTAAAAAGAGCCGTTATCCGATATATAACGAAGCTGACCGCATGAAAATTATTAATAGCTTGCGTTATGTTAATCTTTGCTTCCCAGAAGAGTCGTTAGAGAAAAAGGCAGAGTATATCAAGTATTACAAGGCTGATGTATTGGTAATGGGTAATGATTGGGAAGGCAAATTCGACCAGTTTAAGTCACTATGTGAAGTTGTTTATTTACCAAGAACTCCATCTGTATCAACGACTGAATTAATTGAAGTTATTAGCTCAACTGGTAACGCATAGCTGGATGCAGTCGGTTATAAATAGGACCCATGAGTAAGCGCATTATTATTCATATTGGACCGCCGAAGACTGGAACATCGGCGATCCAAAATTGGTTATTAACCAACAGGACAACGTTGCTAGAACAGCAAAGTATTTATTACCCTTCTCACGACATAGGGGCGAATGGCGTAAGTTCGGGTAATATGTTGTCTGTACTCAAACAGAATGAAATTGGGAGTTGGGAGGTATCTCATCAACTCATAGCGAGTTTATTGAGTGAGTTTGAGCAAACTGGGGCTGATACGTTATTACTCAGTTCTGAATATTTTTTTTATGTGTCTGAAGATTTAGCCAGAGCTATCCCAACGGCTTTGTTTATTGCCTATCTGCGTTGTCCATTGGAAACCTTTGAATCAGCCTACAATCAGGGTATTAAGCGCCATCATAGGACAGAAAAACTAGTAAGTGGTAAAAATCTACATACTACTACGATGGATATACTTAGACAGAAAATAGGAAGTATTGGTAAAGAACGATTTCAAGTTAGGGCGTATTTTCCTGCAGAGATACCTAAATTTGACCTTCTAGATGATTTTCTTAGCTTATTTGGTATTAAAAATAGCACACCGGTAATGAAAACTAACGGTTCCTATTGCTATGAAGCTTTGCAAGTAAAACGTTGGTTAAACCAGTTTGCTCTCGGTAATTTAGATACAGAGTTAGACCTGGCATTACAGTCTATGGAAGGTGGGACCGATGAGTTTTTTTTACTCCCAGAAGAGTGGTTTTATCGCTATAAAAAGCAATGTATTCAAGCTATAACTGCTTTTAAACGTGAATGTCTGGTAATAAACGGTCTCGAGCTCGTTGACTATGTTAGAAATAGGGCGCCTAAACGCTATGTAAATCAGGACTTTGAGCAACAGCAGTTTATGTTTGTTGGGCAGTATCTAGAAAAGCATTACCGCACACTTTTTAATAAGTTAATGAAACGTTTGTACATTCTGGTTGAATCTCGGCAGCAACAGCAATGTTTATACTGGTTGTCAGGGACGCCATTGTTATTTAAAGCCAGGTTACAAATCGAGAAATTATTGACTCGAATACCTCTTCCGCGCTGACATTTTTTAGTCACTGATTTGTAATAACCCCGTCACTCAGACCTGCTATCCATAGTGGCTCATTCATTGAATTTATGAGCATGTTATGACTGCACCACGTATCGCAATTATTGGAAAGCCTGGGTTTATTGACAAGAGTTACGACAAACCTACTGAGCAGCTATTTAAAGAAGTTGGATTGAATACTGGTAATTTGGCATTTTGGTATGCATTAAATCAGCATATTTGCGGAAATAAAGGCTTTTACGGTTGGGGGGCTGATCCTGTCGAACTTAAAGATAATTACGACATCATTGCATTTCCTGCCGCAAATCAGCTTAATCCTGACTGGGACATGTCACATTTGGCCGGGCTATTTGAACAAGCTGATTTACCCCTTCTTATTTGTGGATTAGGTGTGCAAGCTCCAACACAAGATTATGGTATTACCTTTAAGAAAGGTACCTTGCGTTTCATAGATGTAATTTCCGAGAGGGCAAAGTTTATAGGCGTAAGAGGAGAGTTTACTGCTGAAGTACTCGCCCGTAATGGCGTCAAAAATGTTGAGGTTATGGGATGCCCATCGAACTTTATCAATACGGAAGTGAATTTGGGCAAAAGTATTGAGAAAAAATTAACACAGCTGAAAACAGTCGATAGCTTGGTGCTAAATTACGATGTTACACCTCAATTAGCAGAATTAGTTCGGGTAGCATATCAATGGGGGCTCGGACGAGATGTTACTTTTATCAATCAGGCTCCTTTGGATCTGGTAAAGATGGCAAATGAACCAATGCAGGCTATAGAAGAGAGTTTAATAACCCGGATTAGAAATTTGGTTGCCCCAGGTGTTTCTGATTCGATATTTTTAAACTTTGTTCGAGGAAGCTTTTGTTCTCACTTTGATGTAAATACTTGGATGAACCAACTAACAAAAGCTGATCTTGCGATTGGGACACGATTGCACGGTAATATGCTTGCTCTGCAAGCTGGCGTTCCCAGTATATTTATTCCACATGACTCAAGAACACAAGAGTTGACGGATTTAATGAAAGTCCCGCGGTTGTTGGCACAACGAATAAAACGAGGCTCAACTTTGGAATCTGTTTTACCTCAAGTAGAGTTTGACGGACTGAGTTACGACCGACAACGTTTTGTATTGTTACAGCGCTATTTGAAAGTACTGCGAGGGGCTGGCGTAGGTATTTCAGACTACCTTCTAAGGCTAGACGAACAGAATAATTGTGCGCATGTTGCATGATTTATGAACAATAACGCTGGTTTTTTCCTAGTGATCGTCGTGAGTAAAATGACTCGGTGATAGACATATGTAAAAATTAGGGTTTATTGCGTTTGGTCTATCGCGTACCCTAGCAGCTTCCCCCTAGGTGTAGGGCATTTTTCGAGTTTTAAGCGTGTCATTTAAAGTTTTTATTCATTTTGGTCCTCCAAAATCCGGAACATCAGCGATTCAGAAGTGGTTGGCGGATAATCGACAGCAATTATTAAAAAATGGTATCTATTATCCTGAACACAATGTGGATGAGAATGGTGTTAGCTCCGGGAATTTGCTCTCCATATTCACTAGAGGTCCTGATAAAAGTCTCCATTTTAGCCAGGAAGGTAAAGATAGACTAATTCAGCAAGTGAAAAGTTCAGGTGCTGAGACTCTACTTTTATCGTCAGAATTCTTCATGCGCCAACTACCTGAGTTGGTAATAAATTTTCCTGATGCAAAATTTATTGGTTATATACGATTTCCATTGGATATGACGGAGTCAGGGTATAACCAAGGTATTAAACGAAATTTTGAAACAAGGAAGTTCCGAGCCCCTTTGATATATCGTGCCGGAATTCTTGATTTGTTAGCAGACTATTCAGTTCAATTTGGAGCAGATCGTTTTATTTTTAGGCCTTATGAATCTAGTGTATTTGTTAATGCTGATTTGGTGAGCGATTTCTTATCAGTGTTGGGCGTTTCCCATTTGCAATCAGCCAAAATGCCTGTTGTAAATTCATCTTATTGCTTTGAAGCTATGGAATTTAAGCGTTGGTTTAATCAATTTCCCTTAGCGTATTTACAGCCCCTTCTGGATAGGTTTCTACAAGGATATAGACAAGGGCAACTCGATTTTTCTTTAATTTCTCCGCGGGAATACTTAAAGGCAAAAGATAATTATCTCAAAGGTTTCAGAATATTTGTTGAACGGCATAATGTTGAAAATTCTCAAGCGTTTATTCAAGCTCTTGAGGAAAAGGAACAAAAGGCATATCGAAAACAAAACTTGACCGAAGAAGAGTTTGAAGCTGTCTTTTGCGCTTTTATAGCATCTAAGCCAGAAGCCTTACCTGAACTTCGTCGCTTATTAGAAACTGAAAGATGTTCTGAAAAGAAAGATCTTCGATTTTTTGAAATTATTGAACGTAATTTGCCAAAAGATAGCGCAGTAACACGTTTTAAAAACCTTTATTACAGTGTCAAACAGCGACTGTTTATGTGCGTAAAGGTTTTGATTGGCCGTGAGTTACATCGAAATACAGATAAATTCAAATTGGTTAACAATATTTCTATAGCACAACTAAAGGATAAGTTGAAAATTCCTAATTCTGTTTCAGATGGCGATGTATATCGAGAAATAGCGTTGATATATGAGCAGTGTAATGAACTAGATATGGCATATATTTTCATGAAAAAGGCATTGAAATTGAGACCGAATGGGACTTTTATTGCTAAAAAGGTGCGAGATTACGAACAGTTATTAGCTATTAGGTAGTTGTACTAAGGTATTAAAATGGTTAAAAAGGCCTTAATTCGAGGGCTAAAAATGTGCATCGGCCTAATTCCAAAGCCGATTAAACTAATGTTGCGACGCCAGGTGAAATTACATGGGTGGTATGCACGTTTATTACAAACATCAGGCCTGTTCTACGGTTTTCCATCTCCTGCGAAACTTCAACGTTTGTATAAATCAACTGTTATCTATCAGGGAAAAATACTAGCAGGAATTACTGACAATGAAGTATCAACTATTATTGTTCATGTGATCCCTAACAAGAATTCAAATGCCGATGGACTTGAATGCACATTAGATTATCTTGCGAGTCTCGATTGTGAGTTATTGGTGCGAAATACTTCTGGTTATGATGATAAAATTTTTCAAAATAGAGGTTTAGCTTTGCTGAGCCACAAAAAATTCCAGCAGTCTGAATATTCCTCTCTTTTAGTTCTTTCGGTCGGCGAGAGAATGCATCCAAAGGCACTTAATGCCTTGTTCCATAATGCACGTGAACATCAAGCTGAAATAGTCTATGGCGATAGCGACTCAATCTCTAAAGTAGGAGATAGGGGCAATGCTGAGTTATATCCTGATTGGAACCCAGATCTTCAGATCAGCACAGCGTATATAAGGTCTGGAGCTATGTTACTTGGAAAGGAAGTAATTACTAATTGGTTTACTTTTTATTTCAAAAGTTCGGGCCAACTATCTTTGGCACTTTGGCTTGTTAGCTCATATTTCGATAAGATTAGGTATAATATTGTACATGTGCCATTGGTTCTATCTCATCGATATCAAGCTCCTGGCACTCTAGAATGGAGCCAATTATTGGCCTCTCGATTACCCAAAGATGCAGCTATGTCTTCAAAAAAAGACGGAGAATTGGTCAGCATACAGTGGCCATTAGTAAACCAGCCTAAGGTGAGTTTGATTATACCTACAAAAAATGCATGGGAATTGGTGAAAGTTTGTATTGAGTCAATTTTAAATAAGACGGAATACAGCAATTATGAAATTTTACTCATCGATAATCAGTCAGATGAAGAGGAAAGCTTGGCATATTTCTCCTCTTTAGAAATGCATCCTAAAATCAAAGTCATCGCTTATCCGTATCCCTTTAATTATTCAGCCATTAATAATTTTGCTGTTACTCATGCGACAGGTGAAATTATTGGTTTAATTAATAATGATATTGAGGTTATTTCACCTCGTTGGCTAACTTTTATGCTGGGACATGTTTTGAGGGATGATATTGGATGCGTCGGGGCCAAGTTATTGTATCCTGACACTCGAATCCAGCATGCTGGCGTAGTAATGGGATATGGTGGAGGTGCAGGTCATGCTCATAAGTATTTTCCTCGCTATCACCCTGGATATTTGCATCGTTTGGCCTGTAGCAACAATTATAGCGCCGTAACGGCAGCTTGTTTATTGGTTTCAAAAGCAGACTTTTGGGCTGTCGGTGGGCTAAATGAACAAGATCTTACAGTTGCTTTTAACGACGTAGATTTTTGTCTTAAAGTTCAAGCGTTAGGCCGTTTTAACCTTTACTGCGCGGAAGCGGAGCTTTTCCACCACGAATCGGTTTCTCGAGGCATGGACGATACGACAGAAAAACGCCAACGCTTTGAAAGTGAACTCGCGTATTTACAATCGACTTGGAAGGATGTGATCGCTCATGACCCTGCGTATAATCCTAACCTGACGTTGCGACGGGAAAATTTTTCGTTAAAAGAGAGTAATGAGTATTGAGTTTATGGCGTAATGTACGAGAGTTGCCGAGGGTTTCTAAAGCCCTTATCGGATTCGTTTTCAACCGGCTTTTTTGTTTTTTAACTCAGACACATTCCGATATTGCCACCAAAATTAAATTAGTGGCTATCGCTAAAGATGAAGCCGCGTATCTGCCTGAATGGTTATTTCATCATCTTCATTTTGGGTTTCATCAAATTTCCGTTTATGTAAACAATACTTCGGATAATACTAAAGAAATACAAAATGCCTTATTGAATGAGTCGAGGATTGAATTTCTTGATGGTAATCCTTTTTTTAAACCATCGATAAAATCCCCTCAACTCGCGGTGTATTGGAAAGAGCTAATGCTGAGTCGGCGGCAGGGTTTTAGCCATGTCATGTTTCTTGATTTGGACGAGTATTGGTTTCCAAAGGATTTTTCTACCAAGATAAGTGATTTTCTCGAAGGTTTTAGTGGAAAGGTTGTCGCGTTTGAGTGGTTTAACAGGCAAGGAGAAGAAGAGGCATTTTTACCCGTTGTGGAAAGAATTCTATTTGGACGTAAAAAAACACAAGTTAAATCAATAATTCGTTGCAATGCATTGGTTACAGGAATGAATCCGCACAGTGTATTGGGAATCAGGCTTGAGCATCAACTCGCCGACAAGTCTACCTTTCGCGTCACTAGGAATAACTTTTCTAAAGTATCTAAGCATGCTTTGCATGAGCCTGTTAAAGATGCATTTATTCTGCATCGTATGCAGCGAAGTCAGCAAGAGTATGTTGCGAGGTTGGGTAATGGTAGACCTCTTCACAAGACTAAGATTATGAGTTGCTTCAAAGACAATCGTCGAGGTTTCGAAGAGTTGGGCGACGATGCACTTCAACTGGATTTTTCACCTCACCTTGTCGAAGCCTATCATTTGGCTTTTCACAAGTTTATTAATCAATACGATCTTAGTGAATCATTAGTTAAAGCACGAAATTTTATCCTAGATCGAATTTGGCATGTATTGGATCAACTCGAAAAGGCTCCCGAGTATGAAAATGAGGTGATTGACAAGATTTTTAGAGGCGTAAACATCCCTGAAGTATTAGAACGGATAAACGTTAGATAAGGATAGGCGATGACAGATGAGAGCAATGGAATGCCAGCGAGAATAGTCTGGTTAGACAATGCTAAATTATTTCCACAAGTAAAGACTTCATCACCTGCAAAAATGCTGGCAGGGGTTATTCATGAAGCGCTTCCTCAATGGGGCAATCAGCGTAGAGGGATGCCTGCTGATCGGCATTTGCGAAAAATTGAAAATGTGACGGCAAATGATTATTTGCAGTTGCAGCCATTACCCAAGCGTCAATTGAAAGGAATAACACTGTACGGTGGGCCATTAATAATTCATTTTGGTCATTTTATTGCGGAAAGTATTCATCGTTGTTGGGCTTATGAGGTGTTAACTGATGAAGGGATACATATCGATCAGGTACTTTTTCAGCAACGGCTACGTCAACGTTTTTTTCGACCGGAAAAACGTTTTCGAGATCTTCCTGATTATATTCGCGAAATCATCGCGTATTTAGGGGTCCCTGAAAAAAAAATCTGTCTTCAATATAAACCTGTGATCGCCAGTAAATTGGCTGTGCCTGAACAAGCGTCATTTTTTCGGGGCGTAGAATCAGTTCAATCAAGTTATCTTGCCTATTTGCGACGTTGTGAACATAGGGCAAAGCTAGCTGACTCTGATGGCAGGCTCCCGAAAAAGCTTTACGTATCGAGACTGAAGTACAAATTTAGAGGGGCATTTGCAGGCGAAGCTTATTTGCAGGATTGTTTCTTAAAGCAGGGTTATACCATATTTGATCCCGAATCTTTGTCAGTTTTAGACCAGCTTAAACATTATAAGGCAGCAGACAGCATCGTGTTTGCTGAGGGCGGTGCCATCCATATGCTGGAGCTTCTTGGTGAGATAAATGCGGATGTCATAATTATCAATCGACGACCATTGAGCGAACGAGTCTACGGACCGCTATTACGTAATCGAACAAAGAGTCTTAATTTCTTTGATAATGTCTTAATGTTGCCTTCACTATTTTTACCACCATCTAGTGGCAAGCCAGCCCATGGAAGTGCCTTGAGTGTATTGGATGGGCGGCAATTAAATGCGTTTTTGCAAAGTTTACTAAAGTTTCCTGATAATGCATTTAGCTTAGCTGAGTTTGATGCTGCGACTAAAGAAGATATTCTGGCTTATCAAGCACATTATTCGGTATTGAATAGGGCGTTTTTAGCCCAACAACAAGCAAGCCTGGAGCGCTTTCGAGAATCATCGAAAGCTTGGCTCTAGCCTAGTTATGGCATCTGTCTTTATTTTTCAGCCCTGCTAGTCTTTAACAGGTGAAAGTTTTTTGATGTGTCACGGGTCTACACTTACGAACAATCCCGGGCAACATACGCCCACTGTTGATAGGAAGATTAGAATGAAACATTTAAACAAAACTCAATTGGCGACCACGCTGGGCGTAGCGATGCTTGGTTCTTTGTCTGCACTTGAACTTCAGGCCACAGAAAACCCATTTGGGATGCAGTCTCTGGATTTTGGTTATATGCAGGAAGTGAAGGAAGGTTCCTGCGGGGGCGATAAAGCCAAAGAAGGTAAATGCGGCGAAGATAAGAAAGCCAAAGAGGGCAAATGTGGCGCTCAGAAGAAGGCCATGATGGAAGGCAAGTGTGGCGAAGATAAAAAGGCCATGATGGAAGGTAAGTGCGGCGAAGATAAAAAGGCCATGATGGAAGGTAAGTGCGGCGAAGATAAAAAAGCCATGATGGAAGGCAAGTGTGGCGAAGACAAAAAGGCCATGATGGAAGGTAAGTGTGGTGAAGATAAAAAAGCCATGATGAAAGCCAAGAAAGAGGAAGTCAAAAAGGCGATGAAAGAAGGCAAGTGCGGCGAGTCTAAATGTGGCGGCCAAATGTAAGGCCTTACTTACCAGTTAAGAGAAGGCCGTTAGCGGCCTTTTCTGCTTATGGAGCTGAGCATGCCTGCTAGTAGAAAGATTGAAGGAGCCGGTCTTGGGTTGCGTCGGGAGATGTTGCCGGAGCTTAATGATGAGATATTGGCTCAGGTCGATTTTTGGGAAGTCGCGCCAGAAAACTGGATCCCGTTAGGGGGCAAGTTTGCCCGACAATTGGCAGAACTCACGCACAGCCATAGCTTTTCAACCCATGGTTTGTCTTTGTCGATTGGTAGCTCTGATCCTCTGGATATCGACCTGTTAAAACGTATCAAGGCCTTTTTAAAGCAGCATCAGATTTCTCTTTACAGCGAACATCTAAGCTTTTGTTCCCATCAGGGCCATATGTATGATTTGATGCCTATCCCGTTTACCGAAGAAGCGGTAAAGCATGTCTCTAAACGTATCAGGCAAGCCCAGGATATTCTTGAGCAGCCGTTAGTGCTAGAAAATGTGTCGTATTACCTGGCGCCATTTCAGCAGCTATCTGAGCTGGATTTTATCTGTGCGGTACTTGAAGAGTCAGGCTGTAAGATGTTGCTGGATGTAAACAATGTCTATGTAAATAGCATTAATCACAATTATGTGCCTAAGCCGTTTATCCAAGCGTTGCCATCAGATGCGATTGTTTATGGTCATATTGCCGGGCACTATGATGAAGCCGATGACTTAAAAGTGGATACTCATGGCGCCGATATTATTGAACCTGTCTGGGATCTACTGAAATTCGCTTACGATTGTCACGGTGTCTTTCCTACGTTACTGGAGCGAGATTTTAATATTCCACCGCTCACCGAGTTAGTAAAAGACGTTGAGCGGATCCGTCATATTCAACAAGCCGTCGAAAAAGCAAGTGCTGAATTCAATTGTGGAAGGCATCTCGATACAACGGTTGAGCGCGCATGAATAGAGACACCTATCCGCAAACATTGGCTGAGCAGCAAGAGGCACTTGCGACGGCTATTCGCTATCCACATCATGGGAGTGATTTTGAACAACGTCGATTAGCTATTTACCAAAGCCTTTTTTTCAATAATGTCTGTGGCTTCCTGACCAATGCTTATCCGGTTTTGCATTCGTTGTATGATGAGGAACATTGGGAAGCTTTGTTACGAATTTTCTTTCAGCAGCATGTGAGCCGATCGCCATTTTTCGTTGAAATTGCGCGAGAATTTCTGAATTTTCTGGTGGAAAATGAAGAGCTTACTCAGGATGCGATGCCATATGCCCTTGAACTTGCACACTATGAATGGCTTGAATTGGATGTAAGTGTCCGCAAACATGATGTACAGAGTACAGAATACTGGCAGCCAGGGAGTCGCTATTCGCGAATTAAAGCGTCACCATTGGCGACTTTAGGCAGATACAGCTATCCTGTTCATCAAATCAGTCGTGAGTTCCAGCCTCAACAAGCGGGTGATGCTGTTTGCTTACTGGTGTTTCGTAATCGACAGGACACAGTGGCGTTTACCTTGTTGAATTCGGTGACAGCATATTTGTGGTCGCTCATCGATGCGACTGAGAATGGCATGTTACTGCATGAACTTGAAAATAGGATGTGTCAGGCATTAATTCAGTTTCCTGAACAACAATTGCGCCAACATCTGCGAAATACATTGGAAACTCTGTTAACCGACGGTGTTTTGTTGCCCGCAGATGCGTAGGGGCTATGAATCCCATGCGGTTTCTATTACTATTTGCGCCTAACTAACCTTACACAGCGACATCAGGAGCATGACTATGCAACAAGAGAAAGCGTGTCCACATGATCCGTTCAATTGGACTTACTTTTTTATCGCACTGGTGACCTTGTTAGCATTACCCCTTATGCATGTCTTTCTGGGGTGGATGGTCTTTTTTTTCTAAGTCCAAAGCCTACACAGCTGTTGTAACAAAATCATAAGAGGAAGTCTGTGTCCGCCGATTATATCAAGTCGGTTATTAAAACCGTCCCGGATTATCCAAAACCTGGGATCCTGTTTCGCGATGTGACCTCGGTTTTAGAAGATCACAAAGCGTTCGCCGCAACGATTAAATTATTGGTAGAAAAGTTTGGCCCAATGGAGTTCGATAAAGTAGCAGGAACGGAAGCGCGAGGCTTTTTGTTCGGTGCGCCTTTAGCCTTGGAACTGGGTATTGGCTTTGTGCCTGTGCGTAAACCACGTAAATTGCCGCGTCAGGTGATCAGCGAAAGCTATCAACTGGAATACGGTGAAGACGTGCTGGAAATTCACACAGATGCAATTGCTAAAGGTGAAAAAGTACTAATGATTGATGATTTGCTGGCAACAGGTGGCACTATGGTCGCTACAGCCAACCTAATCCGCCGTTTAGGTGGAGTGGTTGAACATGCTGGCTTTATCATTTCGTTACCCGATTTAGGTGGTGAGAAACGACTCAACGATGCAGGTGTAACCTGTACGTCTTTGTGTCAGTTTGAAGGCGAGTAAGCAATAGGATGAGCTATCAGGTATTGGCGCGTAAGTGGCGTCCCAACCGTTTTAGTGAATTGGTTGGTCAGGAACATGTCGTCACAGCCATTACCAATGGCTTACAAAACAATCGCTTACACCACGCATATCTGTTTACCGGCACCCGAGGTGTCGGTAAAACCACAATTGCACGGATTTTTTCTAAAAGCCTGAACTGCGAACAGGGTATGGGTGCAAACCCATGTGGGCAGTGCGATACCTGTAAGGATATCGAGCAGGGCATATTCGTCGATTTGCTCGAAATCGATGCGGCGTCGCGCACCAAGGTTGAAGATACCCGTGAATTGTTGGATAACGTTCAGTACAAACCATCCAGAGGACGGTTTAAGGTTTACCTGATAGACGAAGTGCATATGCTGTCAAAGCATAGTTTTAACGCGCTTCTGAAAACGCTGGAAGAGCCACCTCCTCACGTTAAGTTTTTGCTGGCCACGACGGATCCGCAAAAGCTACCCATTACGATTTTATCCCGCTGTCTGCAGTTTAATCTGAAGGCCCTGTCGCGAGCCCAGATTGGCGGACAGTTAAAACATATCCTGACTCAGGAACAAATCCCGTTCGAAGACGAGGCTTTGGCGCAACTTGCACGCGCAGCTCAGGGCAGTATGCGAGATTCCCTGAGTTTAACCGACCAGGCCATTGCCCAGGGCAATGGACAAGTCACCACGGAAACCGTCGTGACTATGCTGGGTCTGATGGATAAAAACCAAATCCTGAAAGTGCTTCTGGCGGTGTTAGCGCAGGACAGCGCGGCTGTATTATCGCTAGTTGAAGAGCTAGCCATGCAAGGGGCTGATTATGCGCAGGTACTGGCAGAGCTAATGAGCCTGTTACATCAGGTCGCATTAACTCAGTTTGTTCCTGATGCCTGTAAATTGGAAACACTGCATGCACAAGCCATTTACCAGGTGGCTAAAAACAGTGCCGCAGAACAAATCCAGTTGTTGTACCAAATTGCCCTGCAAGGCAAAAAGGACATTCCCTATGCAGCTGATGGCCGCACTGGGCTGGAAATGACCTTATTGCGGATGTTGGCTTTTGCGCCAAGCGGTGATGATGAATCTCAGTCTTTGCCTGCTAGTACTTCAAGCACACAAAGTGGTAATGCCGCCAAAGCACCGGCCGCGGGGCTTGCTAGTTTGCGTGAACGGCTCAATGCTGAACCAGCTCCAGCTCCAGCTCCAGCTCCAGCTCCAGCTCCAGCTCCAGCTCCAGAACCATCAGCGAACCAAGTTGAAAGCGTAGAGACAGAGCTAGTTTCTGAAGCACCAATTAGTCTGCAAGTGCAGCCGCAGGAATTGATAGAAATTGAAGCTCCGGTGGATGCGAGTTTATCAAACTCATTTGCACCAGAGCTTTATGATGGCGCCCCAATGGAAGAGATTCCATTACCGACCGAAGAACCGCCATTCTATGACGAAGATGAAGATGCAGCGCATTTGTTTGCGCAGCAGGATGTTATTTTATCTCAAGCTGAGTCGTTGCATCCCGATTATGCGCAAGAGACTCATTTGTCGGCAGAACTAAATCCAAAACCGCTATCCTTAGAGCAAACGGCAGAGCCAGTACAAGAACAGGCTGACGGATTTTCATTAACACAAAAGCTTGTTGCTCTAAAGCGAGGGCTTAAGCCAGATGTGACGGAGACCTCTGAGGTAAAAAAGTCACAGACAACGGATAACTCGTCTGAAAAAGGCGAGACGGCTTCTGATGAGCAACGTCTGTTCGCACAAGAATTTGTCGCCCATGAGCAAACGTTTGATTCTCCTGCACCAATAGTCTTAGCTCCTGCAGAGCCAGAGCCAGAGCCAGAGCCAGAGCCAGAGCCAGAGCCAGAGCCAGAGCCAGAGCCAGAGCCAGAGCCAGAGCCAGAGCCAGTAACTGATACTCAAAACGTCGAAATAGGCTTCGAGCCTGAATCGGCGGGCCAGCCCTCAGCCGAAATAAACGTATCTGTCTCAGCCCAGGAAACCCCACCTTGGGAAGCGCCTGTGATGACCGAGAGCTTCAATCTTCCGAGTGAAGGTGAAGACATTCCTTGGTCTGATAATCTTGGTCAAGATGACGAGTACACAACTCAAAGTGCTTATGTGGAAGCGATGTGGGAACAAACACATCCTGATCAAAGTACGGATGATATGCCCGCTGATGAAGATGCCCCTTTGTCAGAAGAAGATGCTTTGTACGCTAATTTTGATGCTGAGCAAGAAGATGAAATTGAAGTCGATCGCGAACTTGTGCCCTATCTTGAAGACGGAACTAAGGTCACTCAGGCAAGCCAGATCGATAAATGGAGTGCACTGATAGAGCACACTGGTGTTCTGGGCCTAGTCAAACAGTTGGCGTTGCATTCCGCGCTTTCTAAGCAGGGGGATCAAATCACGCTGATGTTGCCGCCAAGCAAGGTTCATCTAAATACACCTTCAGCACGGGCGCAGTTACAACAAGCAATTGCATCGGTTCTTAAGCAAGACATTATTTTTGAGGTGATTGAAGGGATACCTAAAAACACCCCATTTGCACTTAATGTGGCTATTCGTCGTATGCGAGAAGAATGTGCAAAGCAATGGGTAAGCGATGACGTTCGTGTTCAGTCGCTGATGGAAAGCTTTCATGCTTCGGTGCTCGAACAGAGCATTAAAGCAAGATAAACTGATTACATAACCAACCGGTAATAAGAGAGAGAAATTATGTTTAAAGGTGGTATGGGCAATATCATGAAGCAGGCGCAGCAAATGCAAGAGCGCATGCAGAAAAGCCAGGAAGAGTTGGCAAGCATTGAAGTCACCGGTGAAGCAGGTGCGGGTCTGGTGAAAGTGACGATGACCTGTAATCATAACGTTCGTCGCGTAGATATTGACGATAGCCTGTTTGAAGATGACAAAGACATGATCGAAGATTTGGTTGCTGCAGCAATCAATGATGCTGTGCGTCGCGTGCAGGAAACAACGAAAGAGAAAATGGCTTCCGTCACGGGTGGTATGCAATTACCCCCAGGCTTCAAAATGCCATTTTAATTGCGTTCTAAGTTGTATCCATGAAATTTAGTCCGTTAATTACCGAATTAGTTGATGCACTACGCTGCCTGCCCGGCGTGGGTGCGAAGAGTGCACAGCGAATGGCGTTTCATTTATTGGAGCGTAATCGGGAAGGGGGCTTACGCCTGAGTGAAGTGCTGCATGATGCCATGCAGCACGTCAAACATTGTCAGCATTGCCGCACTTTTACGGAGTCTGCGCTATGCGAGCTATGTGCGAATCCCAAGCGTAGCGAATCTGGCCAGCTATGTGTGGTGGAGTCTCCGCAAGATGTCGTCGCTGTTGAGCAAACCGCTGAATTTAAAGGACGCTATTTCGTATTGATGGGGCATTTATCGCCCATCGATGGTATAGGCCCCAGAGAAATTGGTCTGGATCAACTGGGTACTTTGCTGGATGGCGGAGAGTTTTCAGAGGTCATTCTGGCCACTAATCCAACGGTTGAAGGCGAAGCTACGGCTCATTACATCAATCAAATGTGTAAAGAACGGTCCATTCAGGCCTCGCGTATCGCTCACGGCGTTCCAGTGGGGGGCGAGCTTGAGTATATTGATGGCAATACACTGACTCACGCATTTGCCGGTCGCCGCGCATTGTAGCGACCTGCATTCTCTTCAGACTTATCTTTGTTCTGCGCAATGTGTCTAAGCGTGAAGAATTCCTAAATATAAATCACTCCAATCAGGGTTAGATGTATTAATCAGCTCAATGCGTTGATGCCTCGATAAACGCGCAATTTGGCGCTTTCGTTTTTGAGCAAATAACATCGAACCGGTTAATTCGAAATACACTAGGTTGTGGATTTTTAAGCGGCTGGTATAACGAGAGCCAATATTGTGTTTATGTTCCCAGGTGCGTTTCAGCAGATTGTCAGTCGCATCGATATACAGATGCCCAAGGTGTTTGTTCGCGAGAATATAAACGCAGGGTTCGTTGGTCATGGCTGTGTTCCTTCACTTGCTGTACCTCCTTTAAATTGAGCATAGTCCAAAACACACGGTTTGCGCCGTATTGGCTGTATGTTGAGCAGTGATGCGACATAACCAGAAAAAATTTACGGGATTGTGGTTGAAATGCCTCGTATAGGCCCTATTTCAGGGACAGTAAAATCATAACTCGTAACATTTCAGGAGAGACTTGTTTATGGCTGAAGTCGCCCATCAAGAAACGCATGGATTTCAGACAGAAGTAAAACAATTACTTCAACTGATGATCCACTCGCTTTATTCGAATAAAGAAATCTTTTTGCGTGAGCTGATTTCGAATGCTGCAGATGCAGCCGATAAGCTGCGTTTTAACGCGCTATCGAATGATAGCCTGTACGAAAATGACGGTGATCTGCACGTTCGTTTAAGTGTTGATCAGGACGCCGGTACCTTAACGATCCGTGATAACGGCATTGGTATGAGTCGCGCTCAGGTGATTGAGCACCTGGGGACCATTGCTAAGTCTGGTACAAAGGAGTTTTTCAGTAATCTATCGGGCGATCAGGCTAAAGATTCCAAACTGATAGGTCAGTTTGGTGTGGGTTTTTATTCAGCGTTTATCGTCGCGGATAAAGTCACAGTGCGTACTCGCGCAGCCGGTGCACCTGCTGACCAGGGCGTGGAGTGGGTATCAGAAGGCGAAGGTGAATTTACCGTTGCTGACATCACTAAAGCCGACCGTGGTACGGAAATTATTCTGCATCTACGTGATGATGAAAAAGAGTTTTTAAACGACTGGCGTCTTCGTTCTATCGTGACTAAATACTCTGATCATATTGAAATTCCAGTCAAAATGTGGAAAGACGGCACGCCCGAAAGTGATGGCCCTGATGGGGAAAAAATCCCCGCTCAGCCTGGTGAATGGGAGGTCGTGAATAAAGCTACAGCCTTGTGGACACGTGATAAGTCAGACATTAGCGACGATGAATACACAGAATTCTACAAGCATATCTCCCATGATTTCACAGATCCTCTATTGTGGTCTCACAATAAAGTAGAGGGGAAACAGGAATATACCAGCTTGCTGTATATCCCGGCCAATGCTCCGTTTGATCTATGGAATCGTGACCAGAAACATGGCCTGAAACTATATGTGCAGCGTGTATTCATCATGGATGACGCTGAACAGTTTATGCCGACCTACCTGCGCTTTGTTAAGGGCTTACTGGATTCCAATGATTTACCATTGAACGTGTCTCGTGAAATTTTGCAAGACAGCAAGGCAACTCAGGCCATGCGCCAGGGCTGCACTAAACGTGTGCTGCAAATGCTGGAACGCTTAGCTAAAAATGAAACCGAAAAATATCAGGGTTTCTGGAAAGAGTTCGGTAATGTACTGAAAGAAGGTCCAGCCGAAGATTTTGCGAATAAAGACAAGATTGCTGGCTTACTGCGCTTTGCATCGACTCACGAAGATTCAGAAGCGCAGACAGTCTCATTGGCTGATTACGTTAGTCGTATGAAAGAGGGGCAGGAAAAGATCTACTACATCACAGCAGATAGCTATCAGGCGGCCAAAACCAGTCCACACCTGGAAATCTTCCGTAAGAAGGGTATCGAAGTGTTGCTGATGTCTGATCGTATCGATGAGTGGCTCATGTCTCATCTAACCGAGTTTGAAGAGAAGCAATTCCAGTCTGTTACCCGCGGTGCATTGGATTTAGGCGAACTTGATGACGAAGAAAGTAAAAAAGCCCAGGAAGAAGCAGAAAAGCAAGTTGAAGGCTTAACTGAACGCGTGAAGAAAGTGCTTGGTGATAAAGTCGTAGAAGTTAAATTCACCCATCGCTTGACCGATTCTCCTGCCTGTATCGTGGCCGATGAGCATGGCATGACCACGCAAATGATCAAGCTGATGCAAGCGGCTGGTCAACCTGTGCCAGAGGCGAAATATCACTTCGAAATTAACCCTGAACATCAGTTGGTTAAAATCCTGGCAGATATCCAGGACGAAGAGCGTTTTGCTCAATGGACAAATGTGTTATATGACCAGGCGGCATTGTCTGAGCAGGGCAGTCTGAAAGAGCCTGCAACCTTTGTTCGTAATTTGAACAAGCTATTGGCTGACTTGGCAAAATAAGCATAGTTTTTGCCTTGAAAAGATATGAAAACGGGCTATTTAGCCCGTTTTTTGTATCTAAGACTATAATCTTAGAGTTTTATCTTGAAACAGGCCGGTAAGGTTTAATATTCTTGTAACCTTGTAAGCCAGAGTGTAAAGTTCTGGCCTCATTTTTTAATTTGAAGTTTCGGCGAAGGGGAGACAGCATGCGCATCATTCTTCTTGGTGCTCCCGGTGCAGGTAAAGGCACACAGGCCCAATATTTAATGGGCAAATACGGTATACCACAAATTTCTACGGGCGATATGCTGCGTGCGGCTATTGCTGCTGGTACAGAAATGGGCCTGGCAGCAAAGCGTGTCATGGATGAAGGTAAGCTGGTATCCGATGATATTATTATCGGCCTGGTAAAAGAGCGTATTGCTCAGGACGATTGTGCCAATGGTTTCCTTCTTGATGGTTTCCCTCGTACTATTCCTCAGGCAGATGCTATGAAGGAAGCAGGTATTAAGGTTGACCATGTCATTGAATTTGATGTGGCAGACGAAATCATCGTTGAGCGTATGAGTGGTCGTCGTGTTCACCCTGCCTCTGGTCGTGTGTATCACGTTGTCTTTAATCCACCCGCTGTGGAAGGCAAAGATAATGAAACGGGCGATGAGCTGGTTATCCGTCCCGATGATGAAGAAGGCACAGTACGTAAACGTCTGGCTATTTATCACGAACAAACTGAGCCACTAGTCAGCTATTACTCTGGCGAGGCCGAAGCTGGCAACTGCCAATATCATAAACTGGATGGTACACAACCTGTAGATGTGGTTAGCCAACAGTTAAACACACTGCTGGGTTAATGACCTAACCAGTGATGATTTCAAAAGCCCGCTTATGCGGGCTTTTTTTATTACCAGAGAATCGAGAGTGGTTATAGTTGCTGTTGTTAAATAATGAAATCTGACCCCGATGCTGGGTTTTTCAGTTTTTCTATGACAGGATAAGCTCAGGATAACTGCTGATGGATGGAGTGAACTATGCCTTTGTTCCCGGTAACTGGCTTCTATGCCTCGCTGCTGGCCATTGTTTTTATTTACCTTTCGATACTGGTGATTCTAAATCGTCGTAGCCGCAAAATTAGTTTAGGCGATGGTGATGATAAGGACTTCCAGCGTTTGGTACGAGTACATGGAAATTTTTCAGAATATGTGCCCCTGGCGTTAATTTTATTATTAATTGCTGAACTTAACAGTCATCACATTGCGCTGTTACATGCGTGTGGATTAACCCTGTTATTTGGCCGCTTAATACATGCTTATGGTGTACGCTGTCACTTTGGCGTGAGTTGGCAACGGGTGGCGGGAATGATGCTTACATTTACTTCCCTCATTTTGGGGATCGCAGCCAATTTACTCGGGCTGTATTTTCATTTCTAAGTGTGAAGGAAACAAAAAAACGGCGCATTAAGCGCCGTTTTTACAAGGAAACACACACTATTTTAATTTTGAGCTTACTGATTCTCAATCAGTTTAGAGCCAATCTCGATACGCTTTGGTTTACTGGCTTCAGGAATAACACGCTCTAAATCAATGTGCAGCAGGCCATGCTCAAGATCAGCCGCCAGTACTTTTACATGATCGCCAAGCTGGAATTTACGCTCAAAGTTGCGCTCAGAAATTCCCTTATGCAGGAATTTACGCTCAGCGTCTTTCTGTTCTTTTGTGCCTTTTACTTGCAGAGTATTTTCCTGAACTTCGATCTCGATATTCTCAGAGGCAAATCCTGCAACGGCCATGGTAATTCGGTATTTGTCTTCGCCCAACAATTCAATGTTGTATGGCGGATAAGTGGCTTGTTTTTCATTTCGTGATGCTGCATCAATCATAGATGCCAGGTGATCAAAGCCAATAAATGAACGGTAAAGTGGAGATAGATCGATATTACGCATAGTCATATCCTTTATTAAGCAATATGTAATTTAAAGTGTCCCGAATATTCGGCGACGGTTTTAGTGTCGACCCAGTATGGCGTCGACAACCTATATCTATGTTCACCCAAAACTTTTTCAACGGTATCAATTGAAAAAAATTTAAAAAGATTGTTATTTATTGATTTTTAAGGATTAAAAGTGGGAAAGGCTTCTTTTAGATAAACGGCAATCAAGGTAGCTGGCCGACGTTTGATTAAAGTCAAAAAACAGATGGATTTTTATACCTTTTCTTTCTATCTAAACAGCAGTGCATCGAATTGTGATGTAAGTTTATAGAAGGTTGTAGCGTTGTTGATTTTCGTGTCTACCACCGATTCTCTTTCATTAAATTGGCGCGTTACATCAGGTTATCTTTAATCATTTCGATTTTACTGGATAGATTGAATTGCAGGACTGTATATGTCTTTACCTTTGTATTACCTGATTCTACGCCGTTTTGTCGTGTCGGATCGTCATATCGTTATAGATGCAGCAATATTGCTTATCGCAATTGCTTTAACTTTTTTATTCTTAATTTCGGAGGATATTGCGTCAGGCTTTTTTGCTTACGCTGGACAACATCCGCAGTTTCATTTGAACGACATAATCTTTGCATCTGCGATTTCTTGCGTATACCTACTGATCTTCATTATTCGGCGGATGCGCGAGTTACATGAAAAAATTAAATTAGCCAACACGGATGTCTTGGTTGATATATTCAACCGCCGTAAAGGGACTGAATTGCTGCAGGATAATATCGCTAGGGCGAATATACACGGCGTTGATTTTTCGGTCATCATGCTGGATATCGATAATTTTAAGTTCATTAACGATACTTATGGCCATAAGGCTGGAGATAGTGTTATCAAGCAGTTAGTTGCTATTTTACGCAAAGTCAGTCGTCAGGAGGACGTTGTAATTCGCTGGGGCGGAGAAGAATTTATTGTTGGCTGTCAGGCATCAGATTTAGTGGCAGCGATGAAACTGGCTGAGCGTTTGCGTCTTGAGATTGCAAACTTTGATTTTGGACTTGGTATCCAGGTGACTGCTAGCTTTGGGGTCAGCGAACATCAATTGTCAGAATCTTTGGATGAATTTATTAATCGGGCTGATCACTGTTTATATCAAAGTAAGATGTCCGGCAAAAACCAGGTCCAAATTCACGATAGTCTCTGGCAGGCAGCAAGAAAGGAAATTGCACAGCAAAAGGCGCCAGAGATGTACCACCCTGACGCCTTCTTGTGATTAATTAAAGGGTTACTGTTTGATGCCTTCGATATGCAAAGTCATCTCAACCGTGCCCATGTTCATTTTCAGGCCATAGTCAGCCATTTCAAAGCTAGTTGTACCAGAGAAGCCAGCGCGGTATCCCCCCCACGGGTCATCGCCTTCACCGATTTTTTCGGCATTTATGACGATAGGTTTGGTTGTGCCATGCAGGGTGAAGTCACCATACACTTTCAGTTTACCGTCGCCTAAATCTTCTATTTTAGTACTGGTGAATGAGGCGTTGGTATATTTACTGACGTCTAGAAAATCACCGCTACGAATATGCTTGTCGCGCTCGGCATGGTTAGAATTCACGCTTTCTGGATCAATGGTTACACTGATCTTCGATGCTTCAGGGTGTGCTGGATCGTAGGAAAACGTACCAGAAAAGTCATCAAAACGGCCAGTTAGCCAGGAGTACCCTAAGTGTTTCACTTTAAAGTTAATTGACGCGTGGGCACCTTTGGTATCAATAACGTAATCGGCTGCATTAGCGAACCCGGAAGTGAATGCCAGTAAGCTGGCTGCAATCAGTGTCTTTTTCATTCTTCATCCTCGTTGATTGTAGGAGTTAACATACGTTTTAAGGTGTTATCTTTACTTATCACATGGTGCTTAATTGCTGCTGCTGCATGCAATATGGCCAAGCCAATCACCGTATAAGCCAGCCAGCGATGAATATCGCCAGCAATATCTTCCTGGTGCTCAACCCATTCGCCAGATGAGGGCAGGGTGAACCAGTTAAAAACATCAATACCACGGCCATCTGCAGTAGAAATCAGGTAGCCTGTCAGGAAAATACTGAGTAACAGCAGGTATAAGGCCAGATGGGTGAAATGTGCCGCAGCAATTTCCCATTTTGCGCCTATGCCCTTGGGCGTGGTTTGTTTTATTTTCCAGCCGATGCGGGCCAGGGTCAGTAAGGCCAGTAGCAATCCTATGCTTTTATGCAAATGCGGCGCTTCTTTATACCAGCTGCTGTAATAATCCAGATCTACCATCCAGTAGCCCAGTGCAAACAGCCCAAACACCGCCAGTGCCGACAGCCAGTGAAAGGCGATAGCAATCCAACCGTAGCTGTTTGAGGTATTGGTTAACATAGCAAACTTCCTAAGTGTTTTAGTCACTCTAATGAGTTATGCATAGAAAGAAAACGGCATAATTTCGCTACGAATCTTCTTTTTAATCGAATGATGTTCTTGTCGACAACGAAATTCGCGCGCAGGACTGCTTTTACATTAACTTTCTAATTAGTCATCAAGTGTAGCCCTGACAGGCAGGAAATAAAGGTCTGATTTTGTGGCGGAAATTAAGGGCTGGCGAGGATAAAAAAAGGGTAAACCGACCAGTTTACCCGTGGAATGCTGAGGTTTGAAAGAAGCTAATCTTACTTACCCGAATGACGCTGGCGCAATATCTCCACCACATCACTGATGCTTAAGTTTGACGCTTGCAGCAATACCATCAAATGATAAAGCAAATCTGCACTTTCATTTTTCAGTTCGTCTAAATCATGCACTGTGGCCGCCAGCGCGGTTTCTACACCTTCTTCACCGACCTTTTGGGCGATACGTTTAATGCCTTTGCTGTAAAGTTTAGCGGTATAGCTGGACTCGGGGTCGGCCTGTTTACGCTCGGCCAGCAACTGCTCTAAATCTGCCATAAAGGTATAGTCGGCGGCTGCGCCGTTAAACCAGCAGCTTTCCGTGCCTGTGTGGCAGGTTGGGCCATTCGGGTTTACCAGGGCCAGCAGTGAATCGTTATCACAATCGGCACTGATTTGGACTAAATCAAGGGTATGGCCAGAGGTTTCGCCTTTGGTCCACAAACGCTGTTTAGAGCGGCTGAAAAAGGTCACATGCCCGCTTTGTAGGGTGTGGGCTAATGCTTCCGGGTTCATATAACCCTGCATCAATACTTTACCGCTAACAGCGTTTTGGACGATACAGGGCAGTAGCTGGTCCATTTTTTCCCAGGCTAATTGGGCCTGATTGTCTTGGGTGATGATCATTACTTACTGCTCCTGTGGGCGAATGTCGTCGCGAATGGCAATGTCGTTATCGCGTAGTACCTGTTTTAATTCATCCATGGCGATAATGCCTTTGTGGAATACGGAGGCTGCCAGCGCGCCATCCACATCTGCTTGCTGGAACACATCAACAAAGTGCTGAATTTCGCCGGCACCGCCTGAGGCGATTAAGGGGACGCTACAAATGTCGCGAATGGCTTTTAACTGAGCCAAATCGTAGCCTTTGCGCACGCCATCCTGATTCATACAGTTCAGTACGATTTCACCTGCGCCGCGTTCCTGCACTTCTTTAACCCATTCAGCGGTTTGCCAGCGGGTTTGCTGAGTGCGGCTTTCATCTCCGGTAAACTGATAGACTTGATAAATGCCTGTTTCTTCGTTGTAGAAGCTGTCGATACCCACCACTACACATTGTTGACCAAAGGTGTTGTGCAAATCGGTGATCAGTTGTGGGTTAGCAAGCGCAGGGGAGTTTACCGAAATTTTATCGGCGCCCATTTCCAGAATACGGCCAGCATCTTCGACGGATTTGATCCCGCCAGCCACGCAAAAGGGAATGTCGATGACTTCAGCAATGCGGCTAACCCAGCTTTTATCTACCACGCGCTGATCGCTGGATGCAGTGATATCGTAAAACACCAGTTCATCGGCACCTTGCAGGGCATACTGTTCGGCCAGCGGCACGATATCGCCGATGATTTCGTGGTTGCGGAATTTTACCCCTTTGACCACCTTGCCATCGCGAACATCCAGACAGGGAATTATGCGTCTTGCCAGCATTGAATTGCCTCCTCAAGGGTAAACTTGCCTTCCAGTAATGCACGGCCCAAAATCACCCCGCCCACATTGGCCGGTTTCAAACGGGCGATATCGTCTAGGCTGCCAATGCCGCCTGAGGCCTGCCAGCTTACGCTGGGAAAACGCGCAGTCATTTCGGCATAAAGGGCTTCGTTCGCGCCTTTTAAGGTGCCATCACGGCTGATATCGGTACAGAGCACATGCTTAGCGCCAACACTTAAAAAGTCTTCCAAGAGCGGCTCTAAGGCCACCCCTGAATCTTGTTGCCAGCCGTGGGTAGCAATCATTTTGTTGCCGTTAGCATCAATGTTGACATCCAGCGCTAGCACAATGGCTTCGGCACCGTATTTGCTCACCCAGCCTTTCACCAGTTCAGGCTCTTTCACCGCCAGAGAACCAATAACCACGCGTTTTACGCCAATATCCAGCAGCTGTTTGACGTCATCTTCGCTGCGAATGCCGCCGCCAGCTTGAAATTGCATACGGCCGGTATCGACCATACGGCCAATCAGGTCCAACTGACGTTTGCTGGTGTCTTTGGCGCCTGTTAAGTCAACAATGTGCAGCCATTCTGCGCCCGCATCGGCGTAGTTGTTCACTACGTCAACCGGATCGAAGGCGTATTGGGTTTTTTGCTCGTAGTCACCTTGATACAGGCGCACTACCGAACCATCAATTAAGTCGATTGCAGGGATAATCATCTACAGCTCCAGGAAATTTTTCAGTAGTTGCGCCCCTGCATGGCTGGAACGCTCAGGGTGGAATTGCACCCCAAAGAAATTGTCTTTGTGAATGGCGGCAGAGAAGGTCATGCCGTAGTCGCAGCTAGCCAGGGTATATTCCGATGGCGCCACGGCAAAGCTGTGTACAAAGTAGAAATAGCTGCCGGCATCAATGCCTTTAAATAAGGTGTTTTGCTCAACGGGGGAAATTTGGTTCCAGCCCATGTGGGGCAAGCGCAGCTCGCCTACCTGCATGCGTTTTACCTGCCCGGGAATTAAGCCTAAACACGGCGTATTTTTGCCTATGCCTTCTTCGGACTCATCCACCATCAGCTGCATACCTAAGCAAATACCCAGCACCGGCTGACTTAAATCGCGGATGCAGCTGACCAGTTGCTTTTGCTCAATGCTGGCCATGGCCGCATTGGCTGTACCCACACCCGGCAGAAAGACTTTATCGGCCTTACTGATCACCTGGGTATCGTCAGAGACGGTGACATTCACGCCCAAACGCTCGACGGCAAATTTCACTGAGGAGATATTGGCACAGCCGGTATTCACGATAACGATATTCTGCGCCATTTATAACGCTCCTTTGCTGCTCGGCAAGGCATCACCTTGCTTGGCGATGGCGGCACGCAGGGCGCGGCCAAACACTTTAAACAGGCTTTCTACCTGATGGTGGGCATTGCCCTCTGTGGTCGACAGGTGCAACGACAAGCCCATGGCCTGTGCCAGTGAGTAGAAGAAATGCTCGACCATTTGGGTGGCCATTTCACCCACGCGTGACTCAGTAAACTTGGCATCGAATTTCAGAATCGGGCGGTTGGAGATATCCAAAATACACTCGGCGCGGCATTCATCCATCGGCAAAGCAAAGCCGAAACGGCCGATGCCACGTTTGTCGCCTAAGGCTTTTTTCAGAGCTTCGCCCAGCGCCAGTGCGGTATCTTCAACACTGTGGTGATCGTCGATATGTAAATCGCCATCAACGTTTAGCTGCAACTCAAAGCCGCCGTGGGTGGCGATTTGATCGAGCATGTGGTCGAAAAAGCCGATGCCGGTGTGAATTTGCGATTTGGCGGTAGAGTCTAAATCGACTTTGACGCGAATGTCGGTTTCCGAGGTTTTACGTACTACTTCGGCAATGCGCTCGCTTTTCAGTAATTGCTTTTCGATGGCCAGCCAGTTCAGGGTGTCGCGGTTATATTGCAAACCACGAATGCCCATGTTTTCGGCTAACTGAATGTCGGTAATGCGATCGCCAATCACGAATGAGCGGGTAAAATCGACACGGCCTTGCTGCAGGTAATCTTTGACTAAGCCCAGTTTAGGCTTGCGGCAGCTACAGTTCTCGTGGTCGAAGTGGGGGCAAATCAGTACATCGTCAAACTTCACGCCCTGACTTTCGAAAATGCCCATCATTTTATCGTGGGGCAGGTCAAAGTCGGCCTGCGGGAAGCTGTCGGTGCCTAAGCCATCCTGATTACTGACCATGACCAAACGGAAACCGGCATTTTGCAGGCGGGTTAATACTGGGATCACCATAGGTTCAAAGACCAGTTTTTCCAGGCTATCGAGCTGTTTGTCGACGGGCGGCTCTTCTACTAAGGTGCCGTCGCGGTCGATAAATAAAATGGCTTGTTGGCTCATGATGCTTGTTCCTGTGCAGCAAAAAAGCAGGCCATGGCGGCCAGTAATCTTGCGTTTTGTTCATCACTGCCCACGGTAATGCGCAGACAATTTTCTAAATTCAGTTGCTTCGACTGGTCGCGGATCAAAATGCCCTGACTGACCAGGTTATCCATCAGCGCCTGTTTTAACGGTGTGCGGAATAAAATAAAGTTACCTTTATCGTCACCCACCAGTTCCACTGGCAGTAAGGCTAACGCGGCTTTGATACCGGCTTTGTCGGCATTGATGCTTTGCACTTGCGTAGCCAAACGGCGCAGACCGTCATTGGATAAGGCCTGCGTGGCAATTTGTGCCACTGGCTCAGGGATAGGATAGGGCGCGATGGTCTTCATTAAGGCTGCAATCACAGGCGCATTGGCCAGGGTAAAACCACAACGAATACCGGCTAAGGCAAAGGCTTTAGACAGGGTGCGTAAAATCACCAGATTGGCATAATTGCCCAGCTCGCTGGCCCACTGACTGGCTAAATCAAATTCGATATAGGCTTCGTCGACCACCACAAGGGCAGAATCGCCAAAGTGCTCCAACACCTGACGTAAATCGTCTTTGTTTACCACAGTGCCAGTTGGGTTATTGGGTGAGCAAATGAAAACCAGATTCACTATGCCTTTAAAGGCAAAGATGGCGTCTAAGTCTAACGAGAAATCCGCTTTTAACGGTGCTCGTTCGATGCCCACATTGCAGGTTTCGGCGCTAATGGCGTACATGCCGTAGGTGGGCGGACAAATCAGCACACTGTCTTTACCTGGGGTGCAGAAGGTCCGAATTAATAATTCGATGCCTTCATCGGCGCCACGGGTACAAATCAGCTGATCTTTGCTGACACCTGCGTAACGGGCATAGCCTTCAATAACCGCTGGCGGTTGGCAATCGGGGTAACGATTGAAGCGGCTATCGTCGAGTTCGTATTCGTTGGCGTAGGGCGATTCGTTGGCATTGAGCCAGTCTTGTCCGCCAGAAAATAAACGACGTGCTGATTCATAGGGTTTCAGACCCTTAAGGTTGTCTGCGATTAACGCATCTACCAGAATTTGTGCAGATAATTCAGCACCCATTATGCAACTCCTAAACGCAGGGCAACGGCCTGGCGGTGGGCATCTAAGCCTTCCGCGTTGGCCAAATCCATGATCGCTGGACCAATGGCTTGTAGCCCAGCCTGTGATAATTCTTGTACCGTGTAGCGACGCATAAAATCAGCCAGACCTAAGCTGGAGTAGTTGCGCGCGTAGCCGTAAGTGGGCAGTACGTGGTTGGTACCACTGGCGTAATCACCGGCAGACTCCGGTGACCAGGCGCCGACAAAAATCGAACCGGCATTGCTTAGCTGTGCCAGCAAATCACGGGCATTATCGGTTTGCACAATCAAGTGCTCAGGTGCATATAAATTGCTTACCTGGGCCGCCTGAGCCAAATCTTCGGTCAGAACAAATCGGCTGTGGCCCATGGCCTGTGCGGCAATCTCGCCACGGCTTAGCTGTGCTAGCTGTTTGGTGACTTCTGCCTGCGTCGCATCAATTAGTGCTTGGCTGTCGGACACCAAAATGGTTTGGGAATCCGGGCCGTGTTCAGCCTGAGATAACAAGTCAGAAGCAACAAAGGCAGGATTAGCATTGGCGTCGGCAATCACTAACACTTCGGAAGGACCTGCTGGCATATCAATGGCTGCACCGCCCGCCATTTGGCTGACTTGCTGTTTGGCTTCGGTGACAAAGCTGTTGCCCGGGCCGAAGATCTTATCCACTTTGGCGATGGATTCTGTTCCAAGCGCCATGGCCGCGATAGCTTGAGCGCCACCGACTAAATAAATCTCATCGATACCGCATAGCTCTGCCGCATAGATAATTTCGTCAGATAAACTGGCTTCGGCATTGGGTGGGCTGCACAGAACTTTGCGGCTGCAACCTGCTACTTTGGCGGTGGCACCTAGCATCAGTACAGTAGAAGGTAGCGGCGCACTGCCGCCAGGGATATACAGGCCAACCGACGCCAGGGGGGCGTGCTTCAGTTCACAGACCACGCCGGGGGCAGTTTCGACTTTGACATCGTTTGGATACTGAGCCTGGTGAAACTGAGTAATATTGTTAAATGCCAGTTCAATGGCGGCTTTCATTTTATCGCTGATACGGGCTAAGGCTGTCGCTTTGGCGTCGGCAGACAAGGCCAGTTGGCTCAATTCAACCCGATCAAACTTGGCGTTCAGTTCAAACAAAGCTTTGTCGCCATGTGTGGCCACATCATCAATGATGGCTTTTACCGTGGCGCTAAGTTTGGCGTTATCCGCCATGGCTGGGCGGGCCAGTAATGCCGTTTGAGCATCCCGGCTTAAGCCTGACCAGACGTTGGTGCTGTATGTGCTGGTGGACATTTGACCTTACCCCATCATCTTTTCAATGGGCATGACTAGAATCGAACTGCAGCCCAGCGCTTTAAGTTTTTCCATAGTTTCCCAGAACAGGGTTTCAGAACTGACGACATGGATGGCGACGCTGTCTTCGTTACCCGCCAGCGGCAATACCGTTGGATTTTCTGCGCCTGGTAACAGACTTTTTACCTGTTCCAGATAGGCTTTTGGCGCGTGCAGCATGATGTATTTGCTTTCTTTGGCCTGGATAACGCCATCAATACGAGGAAGTAAACGCTGGATTAGCTGGAATTTATCGTCTGGTAACTGGCCTGGACGTTGAATAAGTACCGCTTTGGAACGGAAAATCACGTCTTTTTCGACCAAACCGTTGGCTTCTAAGGTGGCGCCAGTAGAGACCAAATCACAGATGGCATCGGCAACGCCTGCACGAGGTGCCACTTCGACTGATCCTGTCAGCATTACGGCACAGGCATCAACGCCTTGTTCTTTGAAGAAACGCTCTAGCAGAAATGGGTAAGTGGTAGCGACTTTTTTACCGGCTAAACATTCAACGCCGGTGTAATTCATTTCGCTAGGGACGGCTAACGACAGGCGGCAGCCACCGTAATCTAAACGACGCAATGTTTCGAAATCGTGACGTTTACCTGCAGCGGCGCGTTCAAGCATTTTTTCTTCCAGCTCGTTTTCACCGATAAAACCGAGATCAACCACACCGTCCATGACCAGGCCAGGGATATCGTCGTCACGCACGCGCAGCAGGTCGATAGGCTGGTTAGTGGAATGAGCAATCAGCAAGCGGTCACGGATTTGCAGTTTAATACCGATTGCTTTTAGCAGGGCGATGCTGTCATCACTCAGGCGGCCAGATTTTTGTACCGCGATACGTAGTCTTTTGCTGTCACTCATTGTCATGTCCTTCAATACCTAAATTTGTGTCCTGAAACGAAAAACCCCCGGAAGTTTCCTTCCGGGGGTCATCAAAAATTTTTCTGTGCCTCTGGAAGGAATCTATAGACCTTCCAGCACGAACCTGAAAGGTTATGCTTTATGGTGATGATGGTGAATGTTCAGGCTCAGTGTTTTCATAATAAATTGTATCTGCTTATAGCGTAGAATCATTTGAGGCGTTTCGCCTTACGTGGTGCAAACAGTATACAAAGCTAACCTTGAATGCAACCGTTTATTCCACGAGATTCTCTCTTGTTTCTGTATGAGTTAAAACCAAATGGAATACATCGTCATCTAAAGATGCTTAATTAGTGAACTTAATTAACTAAAGTAACTCTATGAATATACGATATAAAACTATAGTGGTTTAAAGAGTAAACGGTTTTTTCTTCATCCCCTGGTCTGAGTACGAGCGCTTAATATGGTTAGTGACCTGATATTTTCAATATTACCGCGTGAGGGAAAAGTGCCGATGAGCGAACTCTCACAAAAAGTCGAGCGAGTATCTCGCGAGGCCAGATTGCGACGCTTAAATGATGAAGAGCAAGAGTCGCATGCTGAAGACCGTGATGCGAGAGAAAAGTATCCTGAAGGCAGGAAACAACATAAAGATCCGCAATCTGGTCAGGACTCATCCGGACAAGATAATGCTAATGAGCCTATGCATGCGCCCGTTACCTATGTAGGTGCACGTCATCATACTGGGTTTGATGTTAATGGACTGTCGTTATTACAGCCCAAAAACATTCATGATGAAGACGACAAAGGCACCTTATTGGATATCTATATTTAGTTTGTGGTAGCTGCCAGTGATTAATCTTTGCATCACTGGCATACTAACCATGTCAATCGTTATCAGGACATTTGCCGAGCAATTCTTCACTTCCATCTTCATTTACCATCACCAGTTTGACATCAAAGCCCCATAATCGGTGCAGGTGCTTTAATACTTCGTGATGACTTGCCGCTAATGGCACACGATTTTGCGGCACATAGTGCAGAGTTAATGAGCGGTCTCCGCGCACATCAACGTTATACACCTGAATATTAGGCTCGATATTACTCAGGTTATATTGCGCCGAGAGCTTTTCACGGATCAATCGATAGCCTTGTTCATCATGAATTGCTGCGACACGCAGGTAGTTGTCTTCATCGTCATCATCTATGGCAAACAGGCGAAAATCACGCATGACTTTAGGCGACAGGAATTGGCTTATAAAGCTCTCGTCTTTAAAGTTTTCCATGGCGAAGTGCACGGTTTCGAGCCAGTCTTTTCCTGCTATGGAAGGCAGATAGTATTTATCTTCCTCGGTAGGGTGTTGGCATACCCGTTTGATGTCCATAAACATGTTAAAACCCAGCGCATAAGGGTTAATGCCGGAATACCAGGGTTTATTGTATTCGGGCTGTGCTACCACATTGGTATGGCTGTGCAGAAATTCCATCATAAAGCGTTCGGTGACTTTGCCTTCATCATACAGGTGATTAAGGATGTGATAATGCCAAAAGCAGGCCCAACCTTCGTTCATCACCTGAGTTTGCTTTTGTGGATAAAAATACTGGGAAATTTTGCGCACTATGCGCACCAGTTCTCGTTGCCAGGGTTCCAGTAGCGGTGCATTCTTCTCAATAAAATAGAGTAGGTTTTCCTGAGGCTCAGGCGGAAACCGACGACTGTCCTGGATGTCTTTGTTGGGGGCGGTAGGAAGTGTTCGCCATAAATCGTTAACCTGAGACTGCAAATAACGTTCACGCTCGCGTTGGCGTTCTTTTTCTTCCTGAATCGAAATCTTCTGCGGGCGCTTGTAGCGATCCACGCCAAAATTCATTAGTGCATGGCAGGAGTCCATGACGTTTTCAACTTCACTGACTCCATATTTGCGTTCACATTTAGCCACATATTTTTTCGCAAAAACTAAATAATCGATAATGGATGTGGCATCGGTCCAGGTTTTAAACAGGTAGTTATTTTTGAAAAAGGAATTGTGACCGTAACAGGCATGAGCCATCACCAATGCCTGCATGGTCATGGTGTTTTCTTCCATTAAGTATGCGATGCAGGGAGAAGAGTTGATTACGATTTCATAAGCCAGGCCCATTTGGCCGCGACGGTAATGCTGTTCAGTTTGAATGAATTTCTTGCCATAAGACCAGTGAGTATAATTGATGGGCATACCAATGCTGGCATAGGCGTCCATCATTTGCTCTGCAGTAATAATCTCAATTTGATTTGGGTAAGTATCCAACTTGTAGATTTTAGCAACCCGATCAATTTCTTTTTCGTATTCTTCGAGCAGTTCAAAGCTCCAGTCGGGTCCATCATGCAGAGGTACAATTTTTTTTAATTGCATCGTTAAGCTGCTCCCTGTTGTGTTAGCTGCTTGGCGAATAACTCACGGAAAACGGGATAAATATCTTCAACGGTACGAATGTGTTTAATTGCAAAATGCGGGTGAATTTCGGTCAGGCGTTGGTATTCACGCCAAAGACTTTGATGCTGGCGCTGGGTAATCTCGATATAGGCGTAATAGCGCACTAAAGGCAGTAAGTCCTTGTGCAGCAAATGGCCACACTGAGGAGAGTCATCTGCCCAGTTATCACCGTCAGAGGCTTGTGCTGCATAGATATTCCATTCATTACTTGGATATCGCTCTAGCACAATTTCGCGCATAAGTTTTAATGCACTCGATACTATGGTGCCACCGGTTTCCTGCGAGTAGAAAAATTCCTGCTCGTCTACTTCTTTGGCTTGGGTGTGGTGACGAATATAAATGACATCCACATTCTTGTATGAACGCGTTAAAAACAGGTAAAGCAAAATATAGAAGCGTTTGGCAATGTCTTTAGTGGCCTGATCCATGGACCCGGACACGTCCATCAAACAAAACATAACTGCCTTGCTGGTGGGAAGGGGACGTTTCTCAAAATTGCGAAAGCGCAGGTCAAAGGTATCAATAAAGGGGACTTTGGCGATGCGAGCCTTTAATTCGGCAATGGCTTCTTCAATCCGCAATATTTCCAGCTGATTATCGTGCTTATCGGCCTTGAGGGCTTCGAGCTGCTCCTCAAGTTCCCTTAACTGCCTTCGTTTATCGCCGGTTAAGGCGATACGGCGTGCCATAGACCCTTTTAACGAGCGCACTATGTCCAGATTACTGGGGACACCATCCATCTTATAACCCGACCGATAGGTTTTATATTCCACCAGTTTATCCAGCTGGTTCTTTTTCAGATTGGGAAGTGCTAAATCCTCGAACAGTAAATCCAGATATTCATCTTTAGATATCTGAAAATTAAATTCGTCCTGGCCTTCACCAGAATCACTCGCGTCTCCATTGCCGGCGCCATCTCCATCGCCTGACGGTGGGCGCTCAATTTTATCCCCTTTACGGAACTGATCATTGCCCGGGTGAACAACAGACCGTTTGCCACCTCGGCCGGTATGGAATACCGGCTCAGAAATATCACGGGTTGGGATACTTACCTGTTCACCGCTGTCAATATCGGTAACACTGCGTTTGCCCACAGCATCTGACACAGCTTTCTTTATCTGCTGCTTATAGCGCCTTAAAAAGCGCTGCCGATTAACGGTACTCTTTCCTTTGCTATTCAGTCGTCTATCGATGAAATGCGCCATACTGCTCCACCTTTGGTTGTGTCTTGATTACGGATCATGAGGATTTCCTTACCCTCAGATACCACTCACATAACAGACGGACTTGTTTTTTGGTGTAGCCTTTTTCGGTCATGCGTTTGACAAAATCATCGTGTTTCTTCTGATCTTCTGCAGAGCCTTTGGCATTGAACGAAATAACAGGCAGTAAGTCTTCGGTATTCGAGAACATTTTCTTCTCGATGACCGTGCGCAGTTTTTCATAGCTGGTCCAGTTAGGGTTTTGTCCTTTATTATTGGCGCGTGCCCGAAGGACAAAATTCACAATCTCATTGCGGAAATCTTTGGGATTGGAAATACCGGCTGGTTTTTCAATTTTCTCAAGTTCGGCATTCAATGCCGAGCGGTCGAACAATTGACCTGTTTCTGGGTCACGGTATTCCTGATCCTGGATCCAGAAGTCGGCATAGGTGACATAACGGTCAAACAGATTTTGGCCATATTCAGAGTAGGATTCGAGGTAGGCGGTTTGAATTTCCTTACCAATAAACTCCACATACTTAGGAATGAGATAGCCTTTTAAATGCTCTTTGTATTTATCGGCCGTTTCCTGGGGGAACTGTTCGCGTTCGATTTGCTGTTCTAACACGTAGAACAAATGCACGGGGTTGGCAGCCACTTCAGCGTGGTCAAAGTTAAATACCCGTGACAGGATCTTAAAGGCAAATCGAGTTGAAAGGCCGTTCATTCCTTCATCGACACCGGCGTAATCGCGATACTCCTGATAGGACTTGGCTTTCGGGTCGGTATCTTTCAGACTCTCCCCATCGTACACCCGCATTTTGCTGTAAATACTCGAGTTTTCGGGATCTTTTAAGCGCGATAACACAGTAAACTGGGCCAGACTCTCAAGTGTATCAGGTGCGCATGGGGCGCCACTAAGCTCACTGCTATCAAGCAATTTCTGATAGATTTTGATTTCTTCCGACATCCGCAAACAATAAGGGACTTTGACTATATACACTCGGTCGAGGAAGGCCTCGTTGTTTTTGTTGTTGCGGAAGGTTTGCCATTCTGATTCATTGGAGTGCGCCAGAATCAGACCGTCGAAGGGTAGGGCAGAGAACCCCTCGGTCGGGTTGTAGTTGCCTTCTTGAGTCGCTGTTAGCAGCGGGTGCAGCACCTTAATTGGTGCTTTAAACATTTCCACAAATTCCATCAGGCCCTGATTCGCCTTACACAGAGAACCTGAGTAACTGTAGGCATCTGGGTCATTTTGAGCATATTGCTCTAAGCGCCGGATATCGACTTTACCTACCAGAGATGAAATATCCTGATTGTTGTCGTCTCCAGGTTCTGTTTTCGCAATGCCAATTTGGTCAAGAATAGAAGGGTAGCGTTTTACTACTTTGAATTGACTGATATCACCGTTGAATTCGTGCAGACGTTTACGCGCCCAAGGCGACATAATAGTACGTAGATAGCGTTTGGGAATGCCGTACTCTTGTTCGAGAATGTTACCATCTTCCTGAACATCAAATAAACAGAAGGGGTGGTCGTTAACGGGAGAACCTTTGATCACATAAATGGGAACTTTCTGCATCAGGTCTTTCAGCTTTTCAGCCAAAGAGGATTTACCACCGCCAACTGGGCCGAGTAAATATAATACCTGTTTCCTTTCTTCCAGGCCTTGAGCGGCATGACGAAGGTAAGACACGATTTGCTCGATGGACTCTTCCATGCCATAGAATTCACTAAAAGCAGGATAGCGAGCGATAACCCGGTTTGAAAAAATACGACTTAAGGCGGCATCGTGAGAGGTGTCGACCATGCTGGGTTCACCAATCGCTAACAGTAAACGCTCGGCAGCGTTAGCGTAGGCGGTTTTATCTTGTTTGCAGACCTCCAGAAACTCCTGAATTGTATATTCCTCTTCTTTCTGCGATTCGTATCTTTGTTGGTAGTGTTCAAATATGCCCATATGAAACTCCTGGCGAATGGAAAAGCGAAGATATCTCCCTTTAAGACTAGACCTATATTTCTCACAATGCCTGACAAAATTTATGCAAAAAATGTGTTTTTTTTAATCAGGGGAATGACTTATGATAGGGAAATTATTTGTACTGCTGAAATTATGCGGCGATGAATACATAATTTCAGATTAGTTGAAGGCATAAAAAAAGCCCCCAGATTTGGGGGCTTTTTTGTGACTGATTTTAACTGTTCAGGAGATTAGGCTGCGAAGTTTTCGCTAGCAAATTCCCAGTTGATCAGTGCCCAGAAACCTTCCATATACTTAGGACGAAGGTTACGGTAATCGATGTAGTATGCGTGTTCCCACAAATCAACCGTCATCAAAGGTGTCACACCCGCTTCAGTCAGAGGTGTTGCAGCATTGCTGGTATTGACGATATCCAGTCCGCCGTCGGCTGTTTTAATTAACCAGGTCCAGCTTGAACCGAAGTTGTTAACCGCTTTGTCATTGAACGCTGCTTTGAAGTCTTCGAAAGACCCCCATTTTGCGTTGATGGCATCAGCCAATGCACCAGTCGGAGCACCGCCGCCATTAGGGCTCAGGCTGTTCCAATAGAATGTGTGGTTCCAGATTTGCGCTGCATTGTTAAATACGCCGCCTTCTGAAGACTTCACGATATCTTCCAGAGATTTGTTTGCCAGATCAGTACCTTCGATCAGACCATTCAACTTTGTCACGTAAGTTGCGTGGTGTTTACCATAGTGGTACTCAAGAGTTTCAGCAGAGATATGAGGTTCCAACGCATTTTTTTCATACGGTAGAGGGGGTAATTCGAATGCCATGATAGCTCTCCATTAAACGATTTTTGCTTGGTTAGTCTCTCAAAGGTAGCTGCATTGGGCTGCCTATCTTTTGGGCTCTTAATGTTGTGCATAATGTAAAGGCAGAATTTAGCTCAAGCAGGCGGCAAACTCAGTTATTCGCATATGAATCAATATCGGCCCGATATATTTACTACGCTTGCCGGCTCAGGACATTAAGCCTGAATCAGCATGTCTAAACCCAAAAGATAAACAGCCCTTCTTGCTACCGTGCAACTAGTGTAACAGTCGGTTGCGTAATTTATAAATAAATCATTTTATAAATTCGAACATCCACATTATGGGGGCGACTCTCTGATTTACAAGGGAATTCCCACAATGCCAAAGAAGTTTTCGACAATATCTTGGGCTTGTGACTTGAAAAAGGTAGACTAATCACAATTTAGTGCCTAGCAAGAATTGTAGAGAACTGATTATGGATACCATTGAGAAAATTAAACAGCAAATCGCTGAAAACCCTATTCTGATTTATATGAAAGGGTCGCCTAAGTTACCTAGTTGTGGTTTTTCAGCACAGGCCTCTCAGGCACTGATGAGCTGCGGTGAGCAGTTTGCTTTTGTTGATATTCTGCAAAACCCGGATATTCGTGCTGAACTGCCAAAGTATGCTGACTGGCCAACGTTTCCACAATTGTGGGTGGAAGGTGAGCTGATTGGTGGTTGTGACATTATTTTGGAAATGTTCCAACAAGGTGAATTGCAACCTCTGCTTAAAGAAGCTGCCGAGCGCGCTAAGCAAAACGAATCTGACGCAGAATAAAGATTAAGGGAAGAATTCCCTTAATCCACAGATACAAAAAAAGAGCCGGAAGGCTCTTTTTCTTTTGGGTTCGGTTTCTAGCAAACTTCTTTGAACAGTGATTCGTCGATAATCGTATCATCGATAATTTGTTGTGCCATTTTGACACACTTACCACACTGGCTGCCAACGCCCAGTGTCTCGCGCAGTTGACGCATATTGCCAACGCCGCCATCAACGACTGCTTTCTTAATCGCGCTATCGGTAATACCGTGACACAGACAAACGTACATGCAAATCACTCTCAAATATGATGTAAATGATAATAATTGCTATTTATTTGTGCGGCAAGGACTATTCGTGCTGTTTTACGCGTTTTTTCTGTAAGAAGCATTCGCTTCTAATCAGGGAAATCGATTATTGTTAATTTCTTTTACCTATTAGCGCCTAGGGCAGAGGCCAGCCGCCTAAGGTACGCCATTTATTCACAATAAAGCAGAACAGTTCTGCGGTTTTTTGGGTGTCGTATAAGGCTGAATGAGCCTGAGACTGATCAAAGGCAATGCCAGCAGCCTGACAGGCTTTGACTAATACAGTCTGCCCCAATGCCAGGCCTGACAGCGTAGTGGTGTCGAAAGAAACAAATGGATGAAAAGGAGAGCGTTTTAGTTGTGCTCTGTCTATGGCAGCGTTTACGAAACTTTGGTCAAACGCAGCATTATGGGCCACGATTACGGAGCGCTGACAATCAGCGTCTTTTTGTGCCTTACGAATCCCTTTACATAATTCTTTGATTGCTTCTGATTCTTCGATGGCGCCGCGAAGGGCACAGTAAGGATCAATGCCATTAAAATCCAGAGCGGCCTTTTCCAGATTTGCTCCCTCAAACGGGTTAATATGGAAGTGAAAGGTTTGGTCAGGTTGCAGCCAGCCATTTTCATCCATCTTCAGCGTTACCGCCGCAAGTTCCAGCAACGCATCGGTACGGGCATTGAATCCTGCGGTTTCTACATCGATAACAACCGGAAAATAGCCTCGGAAGCGTTGACAGAGTTGGTTGGATGATTCGGACATAATTTGCTGCTAACAGAATAAAAGGGCGATTATTGCAATAATCCCCGTCAGTATCTAGTTTACCAGGACCGATAGGATAAACTCTGTACATTCGACGCTGCGTGTTAAGCTGCGTAAATATCATTAAATGATTTTCAGCTTACGTCGATATAGGGATGATATCAGGAATTTTGCCATGCCGATGCGATTAAAAAATATATGTATTGCTCTGACTCTGACCTTGTTAGCGGGCACTGCCCAGGCTGGCATTCGTCAGTATGCAGCGAGTATTGAGACATCAGACTGGAAAGTCATTACCGAAAACAGACTGCAATGTACCTTAAGTCATCAGGTTCAAAACTATGGCCAGGCGCTCTTTACGTCCATGGCGGGCAAACAGCTAAATATGGAATTTGAGCTGGATATGTTGCGCCTGCCGAATCATTACGGCATGGCAGCCGTGTATTCGGTGCCACCGCGCTGGATGCCTGGAGAAGGGCGCCGGGAAATCGCAGAAATGGCGGTTCGCAAACAATACAGTGGCGATTTACCACAACAGGCTGCATGGACAATTCTGTCGGAGTTGGAAAAAGGTTTTTGGCCGACTATTTACTATCAGGACTGGTATAACGCATACGACAAAGTGGCCGTTGCTCTTAATGCCAGTAATTTTAATGCGCCGTATCAGCAATTTGTATCCTGTGTCTCTAATTTATTGCCATACAGTTTTGAAGACATTGCGTATACCGTTTTGAGCTACCAGAAAAATTCATCAGAACTGACCAAAGCGTCAAAGAAGCGCCTGGCCATGATTGGTGACTACTTAAAAGAAGACAATGATTTAGAGCTTGTGCTGTTAGATGGTTACACGGATAGCTACGGTGGTCGCTGGAACAACGAACAGCTATCGGTGAAACGTGCCGAACAGGTTAAAGCTTTCTTTACCGGTATGGGGGTAGGGGAAGAGCGAATCGATGTTACAGGACATGGTGAAAAGCGTCACGTCGCTCCCAATACTAACCCGTCATCACGGGCACAAAACCGCAGGGTAGTGATTCGAATGGCCAAGCCTTAACGCTCAAATATTCTTTTTCTTCAAAGCCGGCATTTGCCGGCTTTGTTGTTTTTGTTAAAGAAAATTATATTTTTAATGCAGATTTTCTGTGTCCTTAAGCTAGGCTTTTTTATACTCGAGAGTGTGTTTTCATAACGGTAGTCCAATAATTGAGCGATAAAACGCAAAGCGGGGCTTGTTAGTTGCTATCCCTGTTTTAATGGTTAAAATCATCCGGCAAACAAACACTTATCAAGCGGATAAAAGAGACTTGAGGACAGAATGGAAATAACCCTGATTATCAGCGAAATATCGAGCCGTACGCATAATCTAGAAACTGTTCTGTCATTTATTGGTCAGCCATTCGTAAGTTGTCTGCCCTCTCAAGTGGATCAGGTGCTTGCGGGTAATCAGCAAGTTGGCGCGGTTTTGATTGATGGTGAAGGCCATAAAGCATTCGCGTGGTGGGAGAAATATCCCATGTTTCCATTTGTGTTTGTGGGCGGTGAATCCCATCAGTATGACCTTAACCACAATCGTATTGGTTGTTTGCCGGAACCTGTTACTTATGGCGAATTAATGCAATTGTTGCATCGCTGTCAGGAATACAGCCGCCAGTTACCCAAAAAAGCTGCATCTGTCCCCTTTAGCCGCAGTCCGTTGTTCCGCAGTATGGTTGGTAAGAGCCGTCCAATTCAGCAAGTAAGAACCATGATTGAACAGGTGGCACCGACAGATGCAAATGTGCTGGTGTTGGGGGAGTCAGGGACTGGTAAAGAAGTGATCGCGCGTAATGTGCATTTCTTATCGCAACGCAAAGACGGGCCATTTATCCCGGTGAACTGTGGGGCTATTCCTGGTGAACTGCTCGAAAGTGAGTTGTTTGGCCATGAAAAGGGGGCGTTTACCGGTGCGATCAGTTCACGTAAAGGTCGGTTTGAACTGGCTGAAGGCGGTACCCTGTTCTTAGATGAAATCGGTGATATGCCTCTGCAAATGCAGGTAAAACTATTGCGGGTGTTGCAGGAGCGGACATATGAGCGTGTTGGCGGGAACAAGCCAATTCAGTGTGATGTCCGAATCATTGCTGCCACTCACCGTAATCTGGAAACCATGATTGCAGACGGTAAGTTCCGTGAGGACCTGTTTTACCGTCTGAATGTGTTTCCGATCGATAGTCCGGCACTGCGTGAGCGTCAGGAAGATATTCCTCTGCTGGTGCAAGAGCTGTTAACCCGAATTGAGAAAGAAGGTCGTGAAAATAGCCGAATCCAGTTAACGGAAATGGCTATGGCATCGCTGATGGAAAATCCGTGGGCCGGCAATGTTCGCGAGTTGGCAAATCTGATCGAGCGCCTGACTATTCTGTTTCCTGGCCAGCTGGTGGATGTTCAGGATTTACCAGTAAAATATCAGCATTTGGATGTCAATCCGTATACCCCCGATTATCCGGAAGAAGTATTGGAGCGCGAAGCGCTGAATGAAATGTTCAGCAGCATGAGCGAAATGTTCGACGAGGATGATAATGAGTTTGAGCAATCCGATGCCTCTGCAATCAATGCAATTTCTGAGATTCCGCAGGAAGGCTTAGATTTAAAAGAATATCTGTCGGACTTAGAAATTCGCCTGATTACTCAGGCCTTAGATCAGCAGGCATGGGTTGTGGCTCGCGCGGCAGAAATGTTGGGCATGCGTCGTACCACCCTGGTTGAAAAAATGCGCAAATACAATATCAGCAAAGAAGAGCAGTGTTAGAGTCAGAGTTTTGACACTGATTTTTTTGGCTTGAAATCTCTCTAACTATCTGAAATTAAAAGATAAAATACTTGGCATAAGATGTGCTAGATAGTACTCCATGATACTTGTCTTAGATTTGACATGGGGTAGATATGGCACTTGCCAATGCATCAATTCGTTCTTTCCATTCTGCGGGGCAGGCGGTTTCGCCAAGCTTTTTTGACGCTGACAATCAGGTTGCCCAATGCAGTCAACAAGAACTGCATTCTCTACGCCAGCAATCTGCCCGACTTGAGCATTTGCTTAAAGTGATGCCCGCAGGGGTGGTTGTTATTGACGGTAACGGTATGGTCACGCAAGCCAATGAGATGGCCCATGATCTACTCGGACAACCCTTAATCAGCCAGCGCTGGCGCGACATTATTTTACGATCCTTTAAACCACAGGCTGATGATGGACACGAGGTGTCGTTGCGCGATGGCCGTAAGGTAAAGCTCTCCATAACACCGCTGTTAAACGAACCCGGACAATTAATTGTGCTTACTGACCTGACGGAAACCCGACGTTTACAACAGCGTGTAAGCCATATGGAAAAACTTAGCTCCCTGGGTCGTATGGTGGCATCCCTGGCCCATCAGATTCGCACGCCTTTGTCAGCGGCTTTGCTGTATGCCTCGAATCTGGCGAGCCACAGTTTACTGGCTGAGCAACGTCAGCGCTTTAGTGAAAAGCTCTTGTCTCGCTTGCACGATCTGGAACACCAGGTTAACGATATGCTGTTATTTGCCAAAAGCGGCGAGCAGCAAATTGTCTCCGAAGTGTCTATGCAGGGATTGATGCTGGAAGTACAGCAAGGTGCTGATGCCATGTTACAAACCCATCAGGCCAGCATGCAGCTGACGCTGCCTGAACCTGATGTGTTGGTACTGGGGAATAAAAGTGCCTTGGCCGGCGCGCTACAAAACCTGATCCACAATGCGGTAGAAGTGATTGGACAACAAGCGCATATCCAGCTAAGTGCGACACGCGACCAGACCGATCCTGACTGGGTGCTGCTCAGTGTCAGTGATAATGGTCCGGGCATTCCGGCAGAGGCAATGGAGCAGCTTTTCGAACCTTTCTTTACTACCCGTACCCATGGTACCGGCCTGGGACTGGCCGTGGTGCGCACTGTCGCGCAATCCCATAAAGGCAGCGTGAGCGTGGTTAATCAGCCAGAGGGGGGCGCCTGTTTTACGCTGCGCATCCCGGTACTGAACCTGGCAGAACATCAGGACCACTCTTCATTTCAAACGGCGATAGGAGGCTAACCCATGCAGACCACGATTTTAATTGTCGAAGACGATGCAGGATTACGAGAGGCGTTAACCGATACGTTAGGGCTGGCTGGTTATCGTTTGCTGGAGGCCGAAAGTGCCGAGCGGGCGATGATAGTGCTGTCAGAAAATAAAGTGGATCTGGTTGTCAGTGACATTCAGATGGGTGGCATGAATGGTCTGTCGTTACTGCGCAGCATTAAAAACAAATATAGTCACTTGCCGGTCATTCTGATGACGGCATATGCCACCATTGATGACGCAGTTCAGGCTATGCGTGATGGGGCAACGGATTATTTGTCCAAACCGTTTTCACCGGAAGTGCTGATTAATTTAATTGGCCGCTATGCGCCTGCTCAGGTAGTGGAATCCCGTCAGCCCATCGTGGCAGATCCCAGCAGTGAGCAATTGCTCAAACTGGCGCAAAAAGTCGCCCGCTCTGAAGCGACAGTAATGGTTTTAGGACCGAGTGGTTCAGGTAAAGAAGTGCTGGCACGTTATATTCACGACCAGTCTCAGCGGAATGATGGGCCCTTTGTCGCCATTAACTGTGCTGCAATTCCGGAAAATATGCTTGAAGCAACTTTATTTGGTTATGAAAAAGGCGCGTTCACCGGGGCATTGCAAGCCTGCCCAGGAAAATTCGAACAGGCACAGAACGGGACAATCCTGTTAGATGAAATTACCGAAATGGACCTAGGCTTACAGGCGAAATTGTTGCGTGTTTTACAGGAAAAAGAAGTTGAACGTCTTGGCAGCCGCAAAACGATCGCCCTGGATGTCAGGGTGGTGGCTACCAGTAACCGGGATTTGCGTCAGGCCGTTGACGCCGGACATTTCCGCGAAGATTTATATTACCGCCTGAATGTATTCCCGCTTACCTGGCGCCCCTTGCATCAGCGTCCGGGCGACATTCTGCCGCTGGCTGAGCATTTAATTGAACGCCATTGCCAGAAGCAGGGCATGGCCATTCCCACTCTTTCTGTTTCGGCCAGACATAAACTGGCGAATCATAGTTGGCCTGGCAATGTTCGCGAGCTAGAGAATGTTATTCAGCGCGCTCTGATATTGGCCGAGGACGGCGAAATTGACGGTATGGATTTGATGATTGAAACGCAGCAGGAGCTGGAATCTGTCATGTTCGACATGGTTGAAGCAGAGGATCCAAGCAAGCTAGGTAATGAGCTGCGTCAGCAGGAACATCAGATTATTCTTGATACGCTGAAAATATGTCAGGGGCGACGTAAGGATGTGGCCGACCGACTGGGGATCAGCCCTCGTACGCTGCGTTATAAGTTAGCCAAAATGCGTGAGTGTGGTATCGACGTACCTGCGTAATTACCTTCCACGTTTCATCGCCAAAGGGTCGGTCTGGGTAGAGACCGGCTTTTTGCTATTGTACTTGCCGAATTTCTGAGCGATCGATGTCAAGATGTTGTCACTTCGATTGTCTTCCTATTTCACATCTCATAAACTACTGAATTATATATAAAAACAAAGTTGGCATTGGCTTTGCTATTTAAATTTCAACACTCATCAAATGTTGAAATTTGTCGCGGAGCACAGCATGGATATTAAAGCCCAGTCCCTTTATCAAGAGATGCAGTCGATGGCCTCTATCGCCACCGGCCAGGCAGCTGAACTGCAAATCAACAACCCTTCCTCGAAGAATTTTGCCGAGATGCTGGGCGAAGCCATCAATAATGTGAATGGCCTGCAAATGGACTCTAAGGATAAACAAGTTGCTTTTGAAATGGGTGACAAGAGCCTGAGTCTGGCTGATGTGATGGTGGCGAAAGAGAAAGCAGGTATTGCGTTTGATGCGGCTGTGCAGGTGCGCAATAAGGTATTGGAAGCCTATAAATCCATTATGAATATGCCGGTGTAATTTAGAGGGCAACAGCAGTGGCGGAAGCAACAGGTACCGAACTGGCCATATCAGGCGAGTCAGACAGTTTACAAAGCAGCGAAGTCGAACAAAAGTCCGGCTTTATGGAAGCCATTGGCAGCGTCGATATGATGCGCCAAATAGCGCTGGTAATTGCGCTGGTGATCTGTGTCGCCATTGCCATATTTATTGTTATCTGGGCCCAGGAGCCAGATTATCGTCCGCTGGCGAAAATGGAAACTCAGGAGCTGATCGAAACCCTCGATTACCTCGACCAAAATCAGATTGAATACAAGCTTGAAGGCAATGTCATTTATGTACATGAAGGACAGTATCAAAATATCAAGCTGAACATGGCCCGTCAGGGGCTGACCCAGGATGCCGAAGAAGGCACCGATATCATCATGCAGGACATGGGTTTTGGTGTGAGTCAGCGGGTCGAAAAAGAACGTTTGAAGCATGCCCGCGAACAACAGCTTGCCCGCACCATCGAAGAAATGAGCTCTGTTAGCCGTGCGCGCGTCCTGCTGGCCCTGCCAAAAGAAAATGTCTTTGCCCGAGTTGAGAAAAAGGCCAGTGCTACCGTGGTGGTTACCGCACGTCGCGGCGGCAGTTTGTCAGGTGAAGAAGTGGATGCCATTGTTGATATCGTCGCATCAGCTGTACAAGGTATGGAGCCTGAGCGGGTAACGGTTACCGATAGCAATGGGCGCCTGCTAAATTCCGGTTCACAGGATTCTGTATCTGCGCGTTCACGCAAAGAATACGAAATTGAGCAAAAACGTGAACTGGAATACATGAATAAAATTGACTCCATCCTGATCCCGGTCCTGGGGCTGGGCAATTATACCGCCCAGGTGGATGTGAGCATGGACTTTACCAGTCTGGAGCAAACTCAGCGTCGTTATAACCCAGACCTGCCTGCTGTGCGCAGTGAAATGACCATGGAAGAGAACAGTGTCGGTAGCGTGATTGCCGGGGTGCCAGGTGCGCTGACCAATCAACCGCCACTGGATTCAAATATCCCTGAGCAGGCCAGTAGCTCATCATCGCAGCAATCTTCGCCGGGACGCAGCGTCAAAGAAGCGACGCGAAACTATGAACTGGACACGACCATCAGCCATACTAAACAGCAGACGGGAGTGATCCGCCGTCTGACGGTATCGGTGGGCGTTGATTATACCAATCAGACAGCTGAAGATGGCACAGTGACCAGTGTTCCTCGCAGCCAGGAAGAGTTGATGAGTATCCGCCGTCTGTTGCAGGGGGGGATTGGCTTTGATGTAACTCGCGGTGATTCACTGGAAGTGGTGAGCATTCCATTCAGAAAAATGGATGCGGTGGCAGAACAGGCGTTACCGTTGTACGAGCAGCCCTGGTTTATGCGCGTTGTGCGTCTGGCCATCGGTGGTTTGGTGATCATCGTGTTGATTCTGGCCGTGGTGCGTCCAATGCTGCGTAAACTGATTTACCCAGATGACACCAAAGAAGGCGACGATTTCGATGCGGATTCAGGTCTGGATCTGGGCGACGAAACTATCAGCATGCTGTCGCAGGAATTTGATGAAGGACAGGTGGGCTTTGCCCCAGACGGTACCCTGATGTTACCGGATCTGCACAAAGATGAAGATGTACTGAAAGCCGTACGCGCCCTGGTGGCGAACGAACCTGAGCTGTCTGCTCAGGTGGTGAAAGGCTGGTTAATGCAGGACGAATAAGATGCCAGAAGTCGAAACCAAAGAAATTAGTTATGACGTTAGCAAGCTGGAAGGGGTTGAAAAGGCCGCCATCCTGCTGCTGAGTTTGTCCGAAGAAGATGCCGCGCAAATCCTCAAGCATTTAGAGCCTAAGCAGGTACAACGGCTGGGTCAGGCCATGGCGGGTATCGATGATATGACCCAGGCCAAAATTACCGCGGTGCACAAGCACTTTATTGAAGAAATTCAGAATTACAGCACCATCGGCTTCCAGAGCCACGACTTCGTCAAGCGCGCTTTAACCGCGGCTCTGGGTGAAGATAAGGCTGCCAATCTGATAGACCAGATTCTGATGGGCAGTGGCGCGAAAGGTTTGGATTCACTTAAGTGGATGGACTCTAAACAGGTTGCCAGCATTATTCGTAACGAACACCCGCAAATCCAGACCATTGTTATGTCCTATCTGGATGCCGAGCAGTCCGCCGAGATTTTGTCGCAGTTCCCGGAGAAGGTACGCCTGGATTTGATGATGCGGGTGGCCAACCTGGAAGAAGTTCAGCCAGCCGCTTTGCAGGAACTGAACGAAATCATGGAGAAGCAGTTTGCCGGTCAGGCCGGTACTCAGGCGGCGAAAATGGGTGGCCTGAAGTCTGCCGCGGATATCATGAACTACCTGGATACCAATATCGAAGGTCAGCTGATGGATGCTATTCGCGAGCAGGACGAAGAACTGAGCCAGCAAATTCAGGATTTAATGTTCGTATTCGACAATCTGGTGGATGTAGACGATCGTGCGATTCAGGCAATCCTGCGCGAAGTGCAGCAAGACTCGCTGCTTAAAGCTATCAAAGGTGCCGATGACGAGCTGAAAAATAAAATCACCAAGAATATGTCTAAACGTGCCGCTGAAATGTTACTCGACGATCTTGAAGCGCTGGGGCCAGTGCGCATCAGTGAAGTCGAAACGGCGCAAAAAGAAATCTTATCTGTTGCCCGCAGACTGGCGGATGCCGGTGAAATCATGCTGGGCGGCGGTGGCGGTGAAGAGTTCCTGTAACCTAGTCAGCTGAGAGCCTGATAATGCAAAATGACAAGCCAGACACGAAAAGGGCTGCAGTAGTCAAAACCTGGGATATTCCGTATCTCGGCGAGCAGGATAAATATGCGGCGGATGGTACCAATGCGTTAAATCGACGCAGTGACTGGGTATACGAGCCACCTGAACCTGAACCAGAAATCGAACCGCCTACGGCCGAAGAAATTGAAGCTATTCGTCAGGCGGCCCGAGAAGAAGGCCTTGAAGAAGGCATGAAGCAAGGACTGGAGCAGGGCTTGCAACAAGGTTTGGAACAAGGTCTTGAACAGGGCCATGCTGAAGGTCTGGAAAAGGGCTATGCCGAAGGTGTAGCAAAAGCTGAAGAGGACATCAGTCAGCAGATTGCTAAGTGGCAGGAACTGATGAACCATTTGCACAAGCCTGTCTCCCGGGTTGAAAAAGAACTCGAACGTGAATTGGTGCTATTGGCAACCAGCCTGGCCAAAGCCGTTATTAAGGTTGAACCCAGTTTAAGTGAAAATATGCTGCTTCAGGCCTTAACCGAAGGCCTAAAGGCCCTGCCAATTAATGAACAACGCTATCAAATTCAGTTACATCCCGATGATCTGGCCCTGATTAAAGCGCACTACGGCAACGAATACATTGAACAGCATGGCTGGCAATTGATGGAATCACCGCAGATGCAGCCCGGCGGCTGTGATATTTCCACCCAAAATAATGCCGTGGATGTTAGCGTAGAACGCAGGGTACGTGATGTTATCGACAAGTTTCTGCTTGAGCAGGGGCTAAATCAACACACCCGATAATCCACCGTTGCCAGAAGCTGGCACGATGCTTGATTAGTCTTAGGTTAGAACCTTAAACCGCCGATTTATTGTGCTGGTGCGCCATATTTATGACATCGCAAATTCTTAATTCCATCCGCAAGCTACAGCAGCAGGTGCCTCAGGCTCCCACTGTGACGGCAGGTAAACTGATCCGTGGTATTGGCCTGACCCTGGAAGCGGTTGGCTGCCAGATGCCGGTGGGTAGTCAGTGTCTGGTTGAAACCATTGACGGTCAGATTGAAGCGGAAGTGGTGGGGTTTGCCGAAAACGTAACGTATCTGATGCCAACCGAAGCTGTGCGTGGCATTGTTCCTGGGTCGCGAGTGCAACCCCTGAATCGTGAGCAGGGACTGGCCGTTGGCATGGAGCTGCTTGGGCGGGTTGTTGACGGCAATGGGCAACCATTGGATGGCCTGGGCCCAATTCAAACGGATAAACGGGTGCCCTTTAATCGTCCTCCGATGAACCCTTTACTACGCAAACAAATTTCCCAGCCACTCGATGTCGGCGTGCGTTCAATTAATTCTGTACTTACCGTTGGGGTAGGGCAGCGCATGGGGCTTTTTGCTGGTAGTGGTGTAGGAAAAAGTGTTTTGCTGGGGATGATGACCCGCGGTACCAGTGCCGATGTGGTGGTGGTTGGCCTGGTGGGCGAACGTGGCCGCGAAGTAAAAGAATTTATTATGGACATTCTGACAGAAGAAGAGCGTCAGAAATCTGTGGTCGTCGCCGCGCCGGCAGATACATCACCATTAATGCGATTAAAAGGCTGCGAAACCGCCGTCACCATTGCCGAATATTTCCGTGATCAGGGCATGAACGTACTGCTGTTAATTGATTCGTTAACCCGATATGCCATGGCTCAGCGTGAAATCGCTCTGGCGGTAGGAGAGCCGCCTGCGACCAAAGGCTATCCACCTTCGGTATTTGCGCGTTTACCTGCACTGGTGGAACGGGCCGGCAATGGTGGTGAGCATCAGGGCTCGATTACAGCGTTTTACACGGTACTTAGCGAAGGAGACGATTTGCAGGATCCAATCGCCGATGCCGCGCGGGCAATTCTTGACGGTCATATCGTATTATCCCGTTCGCTGGCGGACTCAGGTCATTATCCGGCCATTGATATTGAAGCTTCGGTGAGTCGGGTGATGCCGATGGTGACCAGCGAGGAACATATGTTCGCTGCCCGCCGAATTCGTCAGGTCTATTCTTTGTATCAGCAAAACCGCGACCTTATCAGCATTGGAGCCTATAGCCGCGGCGCCGATCCGCGCATCGATCAGGCCATTGCCGCTGAGCCTGCGATTAAAGCCTTTTTACAGCAGGGGATGAAACAGGTACTGCCTTACGACGAAAGTCTGGAAATGATGGCGAAGCTGGCTCAGGGTCTGGGTAAGGGCTGATAGCAGATGTCAAAGCAACTCGAACGGGTCGCCCAGTGGGAGCGAGAGAAAGAAGAACAGGCTGCCAGAAATCTGAAACTGGCGCAGCAACAGTTGCAGATGGAGCAACAAAAACTGCAGGGCCTGGAAAGCTATAAAATTGACTATCTGAAACAGATACAGCAAGTCGCCAGTCAGGGGATAAAAGCCCAAAGCCTGAATCAACACCATTCTTTTATCGGTAAGTTAGATAAGGCCTGTGAGCAACAGACGCAGTTATTGCGCAATGCCGACAATATTGTCAAACAGCGACGCCAGCAATGGTTGAAGCAACAAGGTAAACGCAAAGCAGTTGAACATTTGCTACAGAAACATGCGTCACAGTTACAACAGAAGCAGAATAAGGCCGAGCAGGCGATGATGGATGAATTTGCCCTGCAGCGTTTTTTACGTGCCAAAGGAAACTCGGCATTTTAATCAAGGTGTATTCAAAGTTGGAATGCTCCTTGCTCGTTGAATGACAGGAAGTTGAAACGTCAGCATTTTTAGCGAGAGATTAGGTAGATGATGCAAACAAACCTGCAACAAATTGCCACTCCTGTGAAGGAAGTTGCCACATCGCCGGAGATGACGCCGGCGAGTTCTGATGGGGTAAATCAGGGCCAGGAATTTAAACAGGTGATGGCACAGGAAAACCAGCAACAATCGGCAAACGCCGGTGCTGCCGTTGCAGGAACAGGGTTACGAAAGCCAGCAGTCTCAGACCAGGGCGTCGCTAAGTCCAACGACGTATCGCCGTCTGCAGAAGACAAGTCAGTGGTAAAAGCCAGTCAGGTCAGCGCCGCGGCCCCCGAGGATGCGGAAACCGTCAGAACCGAAACCACTCATGCTGCGGTTGAGAGTACAACTCCCATAGCGCCAGAGACTGTTTCTACAACAGAGCCGAATGCGGTTGAAATTATCGCTCAGCCGACGACGTTACCCAGTGAAACAGATGTGATCGAACAGGTAATGGACTGGCTTGCTTTTATTCATCAAGGAGCGACAACATCTGCTGCAGACGTGTCTGAGGCCATTCCCGAAGTCGCTCCGCAAACAGTTGCGACATCTGATACAACACCAGACACCCTTCAAACGTTATTGCAACCGCCTTCTGATGATGCGCCGAAGGATGCTTCGCTGCAGTCACTGTTAGGTCAGCTACTACAGGGCAATAAGCCTAATCAACAAACTGATACCGCAACGCTAACGCAAGATTCAGATACCTTAGCGGATGCTGAACCAATGCAAACTAAGCCATTGTCACGCGAGCAGGCACTGGCAATTTTGGCCCTTGCATTTCAGCAACGTCAGACAGCAGCAAATACGGATGAAACTGTCGGCAAGACTGAATCTGTGCAAGTCACCCCGGATGATGCCGAGTTGATGGATATGCCCGTCCCTCAGTTTACTGAGCGGCAAAGTAACTCCGAGGTGAAAGCAAACGACGATATTTTGGCGTTGGCCGAGCAACTGCAACAAAGCGAAGAAGGCCAGCTTGATACTGATTTAATGGCGTTGATGCTGGCTGCTCAGGCGTCAGCCTCACCGACGCCGGTGGCGAGTGAACAGAGCAAACCTGGGCTTACTAACATTGCTCAACAACCCGCTGCAGTTGCCAGTCCTGTAGCAGGCGCAGCGACTCAAATGCCGGTTCCAGCCGATGACGCTTTGGCAGCCTTGATGCAATTAAATGATGACCAGTTAGATGGCGCGTTGAGCAATCTGGTTGAACGCATCGATGCGGGAGCAAACAATCCCCAAAGTCAGCAGCTCGTTGGCAAGTTGCATGGAGCAATCTCAGAAATTAAGCAGCAAATGGCCCAGGGGCATCAACCCGCGGTTAGTCTGGAACAGCTTGTGGCTGATGCTATGGCGCAAAATGCCAACAACAGCAATAGTCAGCAGCAGTCATCCGATAATCAACAGCTGCAACAGGCATTGCAGAACTTTACTCAGGTGCTACATACCGCACAGCAAAGTCAGAGTGTTCAGGGACATCATGATATTCAGCATTTGGCAGCCCAGGCCGTAGATCAGCAATTGGCACTAGAATCCGCCGATGCCACACGTCAGCAGAAACAGCTGGCACAGGCGCAGCAGGACTCTCCGCTGAATCTGCATAAGGCGGATGGTCAGGTGCAGTTGGCGGATAAAGTGCGATGGATGGTTAATCAAAACAATATGCAGGCAGAGATCCGCCTGGACCCGGCTGAGCTGGGTTCTATGCATGTTAAAATCCATTTATCTGGCGATGCCGCAAGTGTGAGTTTTGTGGTGCAAAACCAGCATGCCCGAGATGCTTTAGAACAGGCCGTGCCGAGACTGAAAGAAATGCTGGCTGAGCAGGGGATCCAATTGGGCCAGTCATCGGTTCAACAGGATAGCGGTGGTCAGCAGGGCGAACAGCTAGCCGGCAATGGCGGAAATGGCTCAGGCAATGGTCAAATTATGGACGGCCAGGTCGAAGATGAACCGGTCTTAGCCCAGGGTGAACAAAAAGTTATCAATGGTCGCCTCGGCGGCGTGGATTATTTTGTATAGTGAGAGATAAATCATTGCCATTTGATTGGCGAGCAAGATAATAAGCGCACTTTTTAAAGAGGACGACAAGATGGCTGAACAAGAATTGCAAATGGAAGAAGGCGGTAAGAAAGGCAAACTGCTGATAATTATCGCTGCCGTAGTGGTAGTAATTCTGGCTGGAGCGGGAGCATTTCTGTTTATGGGAGGCGAAGACGAAGCGCCAGCCGGACAACAAGAGCAACCGGTTGAACAGCCTAAAGCCGAAGGCGGAAGTACCGCCACGGGCAGTGCCCTGTATGTGGCCATGCCCAGACCGTTTGTTTTTAACGTACCTGGCGCAGCCAGAGACAGGCTGGTGCAAATTAAAGCTCAGCTGATGGTTCGGGGTACCGATAACGAAGAAACGGCCAAAATGCATATTCCTTTGATTGAAGGCACTTTGCTAAGGGTATTTAGCATGGCCAATGCCGACGACCTGGTGACTGAAGCAGGTAAAATTGCTCTTAAAGATCAGTCACTACGTGAAGTACAGCGAGCGATGACAGATATCGCGGGTAAGCCTGTAGTTGAGCAAGTGCTGTTTACCGGCTTTGTGATGCAGTAATTAACGAGTGAGCGAGAACTAAGTTGAGCGATTTATTATCCCAAGACGAAATCGATGCCCTGTTACACGGGGTAGATGAGGTCGATGAGGACGATATTGACGATTCGGAGGACCGAAACAGTGCCCTCGAATATGACTTTTCGTCCCAGGATCGGATCGTCCGGGGGCGGATGCCGACCCTAGAAATCGTAAACGAGCGGTTTGCCCGACATATGCGGATTAGCTTGTTCAATATGATGCGTCGCTCAGCCGAAGTGTCAATTAACGGCATTCAGATGATCAAATTCGGTGAGTACATACATACCCTGTTTGTACCGACCAGCCTGAACATGGTGCGTTTCAGACCTCTCAAAGGAACGGGGCTGATCACAATGGAAGCGCGTCTGGTGTTTATCCTGGTAGATAACTTTTTTGGTGGTGACGGGCGTTACCACGCCAAAATTGAAGGCCGGGAATTTACGCCAACTGAGCGTCGCATTATCCAGATGCTGCTGAAGTTGATTTTTGAAGATTACAAAGAAGCCTGGGCGCCGGTAATGGATGTTTCTTTTGAGTATCTGGACTCAGAAGTAAACCCGGCGATGGCAAACATTGTTAGCCCTACCGAAGTGGTGGTAATCAGCTCGTTTCACATTGAACTTGACGGTGGTGGTGGTGACTTCCACGTATCATTGCCCTATTCGATGCTTGAGCCGATTCGTGAATTGCTCGATGCCGGTGTGCAGAGTGATAAGGAAGACACGGATTTACGCTGGAGTAAGGCTCTGCGTGATGAAATCATGGATGTTAAAGTGGAAATTTCTACTCACATGATGGACTTACAGGTTTCTTTACGCCAGATAATGGAATTTAAGGCAGGCGATATTATTCCTATCGATATGCCTGAACATATTACGGTGTTGGTGGAAGAGCTACCCACCTTCAGGGCAAAGCTAGGGCGTTCCCGCGATAATTTGGCCCTGAAAATTACTGATAAGATTCCGCGTCCGACTTCAGTGAAATCGGAACTGCAATTGTTAACCAAAGGCGGCAGACGTATCGACAATGACGCCGAATTACAGATTCTCGAAGAAGATCTGTAAACGACCCGGAGAGTAAAACCATGAGTGATGATGATGCAATGGACGACTGGGCAGCGGCAATGGCTGAACAGGCGGAAGCCGAAGCTTCAGACGATGTCAAAGTTGCCGAGTTAGATGAGCTCCAGGACGAAGCAGAAATCACCCCGGAAGAAAAACGTAAGCTGGATACTATCTTAGATATTCCGGTGACTATCTCAATGGAAGTGGGAAGGAGTCAAATAAGTATCCGTAACCTGTTACAATTGAACCAGGGATCAGTGGTTGAGTTAGACCGGGTAGCCGGTGAGCCATTGGATGTATTGGTAAATGGCACGTTGATTGCTCATGGTGAAGTAGTGGTGGTCAACGACAAATTTGGTATTCGGTTAACGGATGTTATTAGTCAAATCGAGCGTATTAAAAAACTCAGATAGAAAAAGCTATTTTAAATCATTAGCTTACCTTTCTTTTGCCTCCGTGTTTTGGGGGCCCGCTCAGGCCCTTGCAGCGGAAAGCGCAGGGCCTGGTGCCGCATCAATCCTGTCAATTTTTATGTCATTGCTGGTGGTTATCGCCGTGGTCTTTATGTTGGCCTGGCTGATGCGTCGGTTTAATGTCACTCAGACCGGTTCTGGTCAGATAAAAGTCGTCGCTTCTATGATGACTGGCCCCAAAGAGCGGATTATGGTGGTCCAGGTGGGGGATGAACAGCACCTGATTGGCATTACCAGTCAGCAGATTAACCATCTGGCGACGCTGAAAACCCCTCTTATAGCTGAAACCGGTACGGGTCCTGAAAAGTTTAAAGAAAAACTGGCCATGTTGATGGCCGGAAAGTTGCCAGCTAACAGTCGGGACCAAGGACATAAACATGATTAAAGGATGGACCCGTTGGCTGGGACTGGCCGTATTGCTGTTTCCCGCGTTGAGTATAGCGGCCCCAGGTTTGCCAGCCGTCACAGTGACCACAAATCCAGATGGTACCCAGGATTACAGTATGACCCTGCAGGTGCTGGCGATCATGACGGCGTTAAGCCTGATTCCGGCGTTTGTGATGATGATGACCTCTTTTACCCGCATTATCGTGGTACTGTCGATTTTACGTCAGGCTATCGGATTGCAGCAGTCGCCATCTAACCAAATTCTGATTGGCGTCAGTCTGTTTTTATCGATGTTTATCATGGCACCGGTGTTTGACCAGATAAACGAAAAGGCACTGCAACCTTATTTGAATGAAGAAATTACCTCAATTGAGGCATATGAGCAGGCCAAGGCACCGCTGCGTGCGTTTATGTTGTCGCAAACAAGGGTGAAAGACTTGGAAACCTTTGTTGAAATTGGTGGTTATCAGGGTAAGTTCCAAAGTCCGGATGAAGTGCCGATGAATGTGCTGATTCCGGCATTTGTGACCAGCGAATTGAAAACGGCATTCCAGATCGGATTTATGCTGTTTATACCGTTTCTTATTCTGGACCTGGTCGTTGCATCCATTCTGATGGCGATGGGGATGATGATGCTATCCCCTATGATTGTATCCCTGCCATTTAAACTGATGTTATTTGTACTGGTGGACGGCTGGAATTTGATATTTGGTACCTTGGCCACCAGTTATGGGTTGGGAGTCTGACCATGAGTCCAGAGGTCTTCGTCGAAATTCTCAAAGAAGCCCTGAGCATGGTGATTTTGCTGGTCTCGGCGATCATATTGCCGAGCCTGTTTGTGGGATTAATCGTAGCGGTATTTCAGGCAGCGACATCCATTAACGAGCAGACCATGAGCTTTTTACCCCGTTTGATTGTCACTCTGCTGGCGCTGAGCTGGGGAGGACATTGGCTGGTGCAGAAACTGATGGACTTTACCTTTACCATGGTGGAGCGAATTCCCGAGGTGATTGGTTAGCATGGAAGTCGCACTGACGACCATTAATCAGTATCTGGCAGATTTACTCTTGCCGTTTATGCGGATATCCGGGTTGTTTGCGGCCATGGTAGGTATCAGTGCGAAAACGCTACCCAATAACGTCAGAGTGCTGTTGACCTTATTTTTGACGGTGTTGATCATGCCTGTCATCAACCCTGTTCCAATTCCCGAAGTATTCACGGTAGGTACTTTTGTTGAGATTATTAAACAGCTCATCATTGGTGTTGGGATTGGATTTATTTCCTCTATAGTACTGAATACTTTTGTACTGGCAGGCCAAATAGTGGCGATGCAGACGGGGTTAGGGTTTGCCTCGATTGTAGATCCTATTAACGGTATCAACGTACCCGCAGTTGGTCAGTTCTATCTCATTCTTGCGACTCTACTATTCTGGGCACTGGACGGGCATTTAGCCATGATTCGGATGATCGTGCTGAGCTTTGATGCTTTGCCCATTGGCGAGCAATGGTGGACAGCAGAGCAATTCAAGGCGATTGCCCATTTTGCTGGTTGGATGTTTGTCGCTGCGGTAACCATCTCGCTGGCACCAATCGTGTCATTGCTTATCGTTAACCTTGCGTTTGGGGTAATGACCAAAGCCGCACCTCAGTTAAATATATTTAGTATCGGGTTTTCCATCGCCCAAATTATGGGCCTGGTGATTATTTGGATCACTATGGATAACTTTACTCTGCATTTTGAAGTGGAGTGGGACAGGGCACAGCAATTCATGTGTCAGCTCCTCCGCGTCTGCCCACCTTAAGATTGAAGGTCTTGCTGGATGGCTGATACACACGAGAAAACAGAAGACCCCACGTCGAAACGACTCGACGAGGCACGCAAGAAAGGCCAGATCGCCCGATCTCGGGAACTGGCGACGGCACTGGTGTTGGTGTTTGCTGCTTCGGCGTTTTTGATGATGGGGTCGAAGATAGCCGAAGCCATATTTGCGGTTACTCAGCATAGTTTTGAACTGTCATATGAACAGGTGTGGGACCAAAACAATATGTTTATGGTGTGGGGGTATGCGTTCAATGTCATCACAATTCCTGTACTGAGCTTTCTCATCATTGTCATGATTGCAGGCATTTACGGCAGTATTGCCCTGGGTGGATATAATTTCACCTGGCAGTCGGCCTCGCCCAAAATGAGTAAACTTAGCCCGATTAATGGCTTGAAACGTATGTTTGGCGTTAATGGATTGGTTGAGCTACTCAAGGCATTTGCTAAGTTTTTTGTGGTGATGGGGATGGCGTATTTTGCCATGGTAATCTTTAAAGATGAGGCCCTGCATCTGGATTTAGAGCAGTATCCCCGTAATATTTTCCATGCCATTGAAATGGTGTCGTGGGGGTTTCTGATGATGTGCTGTGCGATGATCCCCATTGCCGCGTTTGATGTGCCATTTCAGAGCTATAAGCACAACAAAGAGATGAAAATGACCAAGCAGGAGGTCAAGGACGAGCGCAAGAATGCAGAAGGTGATCCCCAGGTAAAAGGCCGGATCAGACGTTTGCAATATCAGGCGGCAGCAAGACGCATGATGCAGGCGGTTCCGAAAGCCGACGTGGTGGTGACCAACCCGACCCACTATTCAGTGGCGCTGCAGTATGACAAGGACGGTAGTCGGGCGCCGGTCTTAGTGGCCAAAGGGGTAGATGAAATGGCCATGCATATACGTAAAATTGCCTCCGGGAATGACGTGCCAATCATTGAATCACCGATGCTGGCCCGTTCTCTCTATTACACTACGGAAGTAGACCACGAAGTGCCCGAAAAACTCTTTATGGCAGTGGCTCAGGTATTGGCTTATGTGTATCAGCTTAAGGCGTTCAAACAAGGCAAAGGCAAACGTCCGAAAGCGTTGCGCAAAGACTTACCGATACCGCCAGAATTACGACACTAAAATCGGCGAGCACAAAACGCCTGTTTTCGTAGTTTGTCGCGGTATTTGTAATTGCGTGTTGTTTGAACAAAGTGCTTGTGTTTAAGGCACTTAACACGACTTTCCCAGAAAAAACTTCCCTCATACATCGTTGTGGCGTATTTGTTGCAGACATCGTGTCATGCACACTTACAGTCAAATATTCGTTGTATGGAATTGACCAGTTACCTGAATCGAGTTGATAAAAATCAGCTGAAAAAATATACCTCCGGGCTAGGTGTTCCCCTGGTGGTTCTCGCGATCATGGGCATGGTAATCCTACCGATGCCGGCATTTTTGCTGGATGTATTGTTTAGTTTCAATATCGCTTTGTCATTGGTCGTTATTCTGGTCAGTGTATTCACCAATAAGCCGGTTGAATTCGGCGCATTTCCGCTAGTGTTATTGATCGCCACGGTATTACGTCTTGCCCTCAACGTTGCCTCTACCCGTATCGTTTTGCTTGAAGGCCATGAAGGCGGTGATGCCGCAGGTAAAGTGATCCAGGCATTCGGTGAGGTGGTGATTGGCGGTAATTTTGCTGTCGGTATTGTTGTTTTCGCCATTTTGTTAATTATCAACTTTAAAGTGGTGACGGCGGGTGCAGGCCGTATCTCAGAAGTAAGCGCGCGCTTTACCTTAGATGCGATGCCTGGTAAGCAGATGGCCATTGATGCTGACTTAAACGCTGGCTTCATTGATCAGGATGAGGCCCGCAAACGTCGAGCAGAAATTACAGCAGAAGCCGACTTTTACGGTTCCATGGACGGTGCATCCAAATTCGTAAAAGGTGATGCAGTCGCTGGCTTATTTATTATGTTGATAAACATCGTTGGTGGTTTGTTTATCGGCATCATCCAACACAATCTGACCTTTGGTAATGCAGTAGAAATCTACACCCTGTTGACCATTGGTGACGGCCTGGTGGCTCAAATTCCCTCACTGTTACTGTCTGTTGCAACCGCGATTATCGTTACCCGTGAAAATGATTCACAGGAGATGGGGCAGGAGCTGACCAAACAATTGGGAAACCAGCGCGCCTTATACATTACATCAGGTATTTTATTCGTCATGGGCATTGTACCGGGCATGCCGCATGTGGCGTTTTTAGGTTTCAGTTTTTTGGTCGGAGGATACGCTTACTACCAATACTGGCGAGGTCAGCAGCCGGAGCAAAAAGCTGAGCTAATGCCAAAAGACAGTGAACAAATGAAACCGGTGAATGAGGTCAAAGAACTGGGTTGGGATGACGTTTCACATGTGGATACCATTGGCTTAGAAGTCGGTTATCGTCTAATCCCACTAGTAGATAAGTCCCAGGGTGGCGAACTGCTTACCCGTATTAAGGGGGTTAGGCGGAAGCTATCACAGGAACTGGGTTTCTTGGTCCCGCCTGTGCATATTCGCGATAATCTGGATCTTGACCCGAACGTCTATACCATCTCCATGCTAGGAGTGAACATAGGTGAAGCGGAAATCAGCCACGACAATGAACTGGCGATTAATCCTGGTCAGGTATTTGGCAAACTCGACGGTAAACCTACTAAAGATCCTGCTTTTGGTTTGGATGCGATATGGATCCGCAGTTCGCAACGTGAACACGCGCAAACATTGGGATATACGGTGGTGGATACTGCCACAGTGGTCGCAACCCATCTGAGCCAATTGCTGACCAATAATGCTTATCAGCTTTTGGGTTATGAGGAAGTGCAGCAGTTATTGGATATGTTGTCTAAACATCACCCCAAACTGGTAGAGGGGTTAATCCCTGATCTGTTGTCACTTGGAACAGTTGTGAAAGTTCTGCAAACCTTGCTGTACGAAGGTATTCCAATTCGTGATATGCGTACCATAGTGCAGACCTTGTGCGAGTATGCGCCGAAGAGTCAGGATCCGGATGTATTGGTCTCAGCTGTTCGAATTTCACTCAAGCGTTTGATCATTCAGGAAATTAATGGAAGTAAACCGGAATTGCCTGTCATTACTTTGGCGCCAGAGTTGGAACAGATGTTGCACAAGTCTCTTCAGGCAGGTGGTCAGGACGGTGCCGGAATTGAACCGGGTCTGGCAGAACGCATGCAAAATAGTCTGAACCAGGAAGCGCAAAAGCGTGAATTGGAAGGCGAACCTGCAGTGTTACTCACCTCGGGCATGTTACGACCAGTGTTATCTCGTTTCTTTAAACATTCTGTGTCGGGCCTGCATGTATTGTCTTATCAGGAAATTCCTGATGACAAACAAATTAAAATTGTCAGCGCCATTGGCCAATAATTAAATTCGTTCCCAGAGGTATCCAGTGAAGATTAGACGCTTTTTCGGAAAAGATATGCGCGATGCGCTTAAGCAGGTAAAAGAAGAACTGGGCGGCGATGCGGTTATCATGTCGAACAAAAAGGTCGCTGATGGCGTCGAGATTGTCGCGGCGTATGACAGAGAACCGGTAAAGGCTGCACCGAAAATCCCAGCTCAGCCAGATATACCGGCTAAGCCTGCGCGAGCTGTGCCGACGTTAAGTGAAATTATCGGTGATGATGGTCCTGATACGTTACGTGCGTTGTTAGAGAAGCAGGCACAAAACGGTTTCAGTGGCGACACTGCTCATAAGCCACAGTCACCCTCAATTAATTCGGCGGCGGAAGCGCCCGCTAAGCCTGTTGCTGCATCTGCCCCTGTTGCTCAGTCAAAGGCGCTGGACGATATCCGCGAAGAGCTGAATTCATTGAGAGATGTCTTGCAGTTCCAGGTAGCCGGTTTACTTGAGCAGAATCAGCGTAGAAATCATCCGTTACAGGGCTATTTGAGTACGCGCCTGCAAGAAATGGGTATTCAGCGTAAATTAGTCGACGAATTAGTTGCGTTTGCACCCGAACAGGCGGATGAACGCGAAGCCTGGGTATTTTTACTTAAGTTACTGGCGAACCGTGTGAAAGTATCCAAAGATAATATACTTGAACAGGGCGGTGTTGTGGCATTGTTAGGCCCAACGGGCAGCGGCAAAACCACCACCATTGCCAAATTGGCTGCACAGTTTGCTCAGCAACATGGTGCCGACCAGGTCGCATTAATTACGGTCGATAACTACCGGATTGCAGCATTTGAACAACTGGCGACATATGGCCGCATTATTGGTTGTAATGTGAAAAAGGCACAATCTGTTGAGCAGCTTTCAGACTTACTTTATCAGTTTAAAGACAAGAAACTGGTGTTAATCGATACAGCTGGGTTTGGCCAGAAAGATACAAGATTAATCAAACAGTTAGATACCTTAAACGAATCTAATTGTGCTAATATTAAGAAATATTTGGTGCTGCAAACCAATGCGCAGTATCAGGTAATGAACCAAACCATTGCGACCTACCAACAAACTGGGTTATCTGGTTGCATTTTTTCTAAATTAGACGAATGTTATAGCTTAGGTGAAGCGATAAGCGCAGTGGTCTATCACGGCTTGCCCGTTAGTTATCTGACCGATGGTCAACGGGTGCCTGAAGACATTAAAATCGCAGAGGCGAAAAATTTAATATCCACTGCTGCAAGGCTTTATAAAAAGTATACTTTGCCCCATACTACGGGCAAGCAAGTAGTAGACTCGAAAGTAGCGGTATGATTGACGACCAGGCGAGTAGCTTAAGAAGAATGAATCAAGCCAGATTAGTAAAAGTAATAGCCGTCACCGGTGGCAAAGGCGGGGTAGGGAAAACCAATATTACCCTCAACACCGGTATTGCGATGGCAAAACAGGGTAAGCGCGTCATGGTTCTTGATGCGGACCTTGGGTTGGCGAACGTGGATGTTTTGCTTGGTCTTCGGGTTGAAAAAAACCTGTCTCATGTCCTTTCCGGCGAATGCACCCTTGACGAAGTCTTAGTTGAAGGTCCGCACGGTATTAAAATTGCGCCGGCATCTTCAGGTACGCAGTCGATGACTGAATTGTCACCTGTTCAGCATGCGGGCCTCATCCGGGCATTTAGCGAATTACGCACTCCTATTGATGTGTTGTTGGTCGATACTGCTGCAGGTATTTCCGATATGGTCTTGAGCTTTGCTAAAGCCTCTCAGGAAATACTGGTTGTGGTATGCGACGAACCGACGTCGCTGACGGATGCTTATGCGTTGATCAAGATTTTGAATCGTGATCATGGCGTATACAAATTTAAAGTGGTGGCGAATATGGTCCGAAGCATGCGCGAAGGCCAGGAGTTGTTTGCTAAATTATCTAAAGTGACCTCCCGCTTCCTTGATGTAGCCCTTGAGTTAGTTGCCACTGTGCCATTTGATGAAAATATTCGTAAATCGGTACGTAAACAAAGCGCAATCGTCGATGCGTTTCCTTCTTCGCCTGCGGCTAAAGCCGTTACAGGCCTGGCAACAAGAGTTTTGAGCTGGCCAATCCCAGCCCAGCCCGGTGGTCATTTGGAATTCTTTCTTGAACAACTTGTGACCCCTAAGGTGGTGGGTGAGCAGGTGTGAACTACAAGGCTGCAATGTATCAGCAACAGGTCAACAAAAACGAGCTAGTTGAGAAGCATGCGCCGCTAGTCAGGCGTATAGCGCATCATTTAATGGCGCGTTTACCAGCCAGTGTATTGGTAGATGACCTGATCCAGGCAGGTATGATTGGTTTGCTTGAAGCGGCCAGGAATTTTGACGGTGGCAAAGGTGCGAGCTTTGAAACCTTTGCTGGTATTCGTATACGTGGCGCCATGCTGGACGAAATTCGAAAAGGTGATTGGACACCGCGTTCCGTGCACAAAAACAGCCGGGCAATCAGCGATGCGATTTTGCAGGTTGAGCGCGAAACGGGTCGTGATGCCAGAGATACCGAAGTCGCGGAGCGTCTAAATGTCAGCCTTAGCGATTACCATACCATGCTCAACGAAGTCAGTGCCGGCAAGATTATCGGTATTGAAGATTTAGGGGTAACAGAAGACGTTATCACAACTGAGCATGACAAAGGCAGTGATGAGCCATTACAAGATTTAATGCAAGGAGCGTTTCAAAAAGCGCTCGCTCATGCTATTACTACCCTGCCTGAGAGGGAAGCAATTGTTTTGTCGTTATATTATGATGAAGAGCTAAACCTTCGAGAAATTGGAGAAGTGCTTGAAGTAAGCGAGTCACGCGTTAGTCAGATTCACAGCCAAGCCATGTTGAAGTTAAAAGCCCGGATGCAATCTTGGCGTCCGGCAGAATAATAATTTTAAGAAATAGCTAATTTAGAACCTCACCGGAGGCGATTTTGGATAAAAACATGAAAATCCTTGTTGTTGATGACTTTTCAACAATGAGACGAATTATCAAAAACTTACTTAAAGATCTTGGCTTCACCAATATTCAGGAAGCGGACGATGGCAGTACAGCACTGCCAATGTTGCAGCAGTCTGATTTCGATTTCGTGATCACTGACTGGAACATGCCTGGTATGCAGGGAATTGATTTGCTTCGAGCCATCCGTGCTGATGACAATTTGAAGCACTTACCTGTGCTTATGGTGACAGCAGAAGCGAAAAAAGAACAAATCGTTGCTGCCGCTCAGGCGGGCGTAAATGGCTATGTTGTGAAACCATTTACTGCTGCGACGTTAAAAGAGAAGCTTGAAAAAATCTTTGAACGCTTGGGCTGAACACAAGCCTTTCTGACATAAACGGAGAAGCTTGATGACAGGCTCGAATAACGCCCCAATCTCGTTGGAAGATGCCAAAGCGTTAGTTGAATTATTAGAGCAAGGTGATAATGAAGGCGCTGCAGCGTTGCTGGAAGCCGCCTCCATTAAAAGCTCAGTGGAACTGTTTGCCGAAGTCGGAAAATTGACTCGACAGTTACACGATTCACTAAATAGCTTCCAGTTAGATACCCGCATTGCCAATCTTGCCAATGAAGACATTCCCGACGCTCAAAATCGTCTGACATACGTCATTGAGACGACAGAGGCGGCGGCTAACCGCACGATGGATGCGGTTGAATCCAGTATGCCTATTGCAGAAAAGTTGGCAGAAAAGATTACATCTATATTACCTGAGTGGAAAAAGCTGATGAGCCGTCAGTTGCAGCTTGGTGAATTTAAAGCCCTCTGCTATGACTTAGATAATATGCTGGAAGAGTCGAATAAAGATGTCGCTACCCTCAATAGCCTCTTAACAGAGGTATTGATGGCGCAGGGATATCAGGATCTTACCGGCCAGGTAATACGACGCGTTATTGAGCTAGTTAAGGAAGTAGAAGACAGTTTGGTGCATATGCTCACTGTGTTCGGTGAAGGCGAGATAAAGGAACGAGCCAGTAAAAAGGTAGAAACTGAACCAGACAATGTGAAAGCTGAAGGCCCCATTATTGACGCGGAAGGACGAGATGATGTGGTGTCTGGTCAGGATGATGTAGACGATTTGCTGTCCAGCCTGGGTTTTTAACGGGAGTTGATTCATGGGATTTGATCTTGACGAGGATATCCTTCAGGACTTTCTGGTTGAGGCAGGGGAAATTCTAGAACAGTTGCAAGAGCAACTGGTTGATTTAGAAAATCACCCTGAAGATACAGATTTATTAAATGCGATTTTCCGTGGCTACCACACAGTTAAAGGTGGTGCAGGTTTCCTGTCGTTGACTGAACTTGTTGATGTCTGTCATGGTGCGGAAAACGTATTTGATGCCATGCGTAATGGCCAGCGTACGCTGACCTCTGAACTGATGGATACCATTCTGCAGGCGACAGATGTGGTGGTATCAATGTTTGAGTCTGTTAAAGCTCGTGATCCGCTTGAACCTGCCAGTCAGGAATTATTGGATAACCTTCACCGTTTAAGCAAACCTGAAACCGAAGCTGAGCGCGCGCAGGCCGCGTCAGCGGTTGAGCAGGTCGAAGACGAACTGATTGATGAAGAACAAGTTGAGTTCTTTGTTGAAGAAGAGAGCGATGATACGCCTCCCGTCACCGAAAGTGGCAGTGTCGAAGACATCACCGAAGCAGAATTTGAAGCATTATTAGACGAGTTACATGGTTCTGGCGGGGCACCAGGAGCCGGTAAGGCCTCTACGACCAAAACGCCAGCTGCAACCAGTGCGGGCGATGACGAAGATATCACTGATGATGAATTCGAGGCGTTACTTGACCAGTTACATGGAGAGGGGAAGTTTGGCGCTGCGAACGAGGCAGAGGTAACGCCAGCTCCCGTTCCTGTTGAAAGCTCAAGCGCGGACAGTGAAGACGAAATCACAGATGATGAATTTGAAGCTTTACTCGACCAGATTCATGGTGAGGGTAAAGGTCCATCGAAGGCGGAAGAAACTGTTGCACCGAAACCCGCTGCACCTGTCACACCTAATGTTGAAAAGCCTGCTTCGCCAGCTAAACCGGCGACGCCCAAACCTGCGCCAAAGCCCGCGGCTGCCAAACCTGCCGCCAAGCCGACTGAAGATGCAGATGCTGCCATAGCGAAAGCTCTGGCAGCGAAAAAAGATGATAAAAAGCCTGCTGCCGCAGCGCCTCAAGGTGAAACCACCGTTCGGGTAGATACCAAGCGTCTGGACCAGATTATGAATATGGTCGGCGAACTCGTATTAGTGCGTAACCGATTATTGAGCCTGGGTATTAACCTGAATGACGAGAGCATGTCCAAGGCAATAGCTAATCTGGATGTGGTCACAGGTGATCTGCAGGGCGCGGTAATGAAAACCCGCATGCAACCGATCAAAAAGGTATTTGGTCGCTTCCCTCGAGTTGTGCGAGACCTGGCACGGAGCCTGAAAAAGGAAATCGTGCTGGAGTTGGAAGGCGAAGAAACTGATCTGGATAAAAACCTGGTAGAAGCACTTGCTGACCCTCTTGTCCACTTGGTACGTAACTCCGTTGACCACGGCATAGAAATGCCGGATGAGCGGGTTGCTGCCGGTAAGCCTAAAACAGGTACGGTGACACTTGCTGCCTCACAGGAAGGTGATCATATCCTGCTGACCATCGAAGATGATGGTAAAGGGATGGACCCAGAAAAGCTTAAAGAAATAGCCATCAAACGTGGTGTGCTGGATGTTGATGCTGCCGCGCGAATGTCCGATGTTGAAGCGTTTAATTTGATTTTCGCCCCTGGCTTTTCCACCAAAACTGAGATTTCAGATATCTCCGGTCGTGGTGTAGGCATGGACGTGGTGAAAACCAAAATTAACCAACTCAATGGTACGGTGAATATCGATTCTCACTTAGGTAAGGGCACTCGATTAGAAATTAAAGTACCGTTGACGCTGGCAATTTTGCCGACCCTGATGATCGTTGTTGGTGAGCAAACTTTCGCGTTACCGCTCGGTGCGGTTAACGAAATCATTAACATGGATATCAGCAAAACTAACACGGTCGATGGTCAGTTGACCATGATTGTGCGTTCAAAAGCGATTCCACTGTTTTATTTACGTGAATGGTTGAAACGCAAACCTGGCAAGATTGAACGTGACAAGGGGCATGTTGTTGTTGTTCAAATCGGTACGCAACAGGTCGGTTTTGTGGTTGATGCGTTGATTGGTCAGGAAGAAGTCGTGATCAAGCCTCTGGATGCGTTGTTACAAGGTACTCCAGGTATGGCTGGTGCGACAATTACAAGTGATGGTGGTATTGCGCTAATTCTGGATGTGCCAGGATTATTAAAACGTTACGCCAAGAAAAATGTGCTGAATAAATCAAGGTAGTCTGACGAAACGATGGCTTACAAAGTATTGGTTGTTGATGATTCGACTTTCTTCCGCCGTCGTGTCACTCAAATTCTTGAGCAAGACCCAAATCTTGTTGTTGTGGGCTCAGCCCGCAACGGCAAAGATGCCATTAACCAGGTCATGGAGTTAGATCCCGATGTGGTGACGATGGATGTGGAAATGCCCATCATGGATGGCATCACAGCGGTTAAACAAATTATGGCGCGCAAACCCGTGCCAATTCTGATGTTTTCCTCCCTTACCCATGAAGGTGCCCAGGCAACTTTGGATGCACTTGATGCGGGGGCGCTGGATTTCCTGCCGAAGAAATTTGAAGATATTGCCGCTAATCGCAAAGATGCGGTAGATCTGCTGCAAAGCAGAGTCAGAGCATTGGGACGTCGTAAAGCCTTTATGCCCCGTGGCAGAACCATCGCACCAAGCCAGCCAATTAAACCCACTGTGCTTGGTTCAACCGTTAAAGTATTTAAAGCACCGGTGGCTGCGCCAAAGCCGGTTGTGGAAGAACCTCGTCGAATTCTTACCAGTCACAAAGCAACAGGTAAACGCTACCGTTGTCTGGCTATTGGTACCTCTACGGGGGGGCCTGTTGCGTTGCAAAACATTCTGACAAAACTGCCTCAGAATTTTCCGTTACCCATAGTGCTGGTTCAGCACATGCCAGGAACCTTTACGAATGCTTTTGCCCAGCGCTTAAATGCGCTTTGTCAGATTTCTGTGAAAGAAGCAGAGCAGGGCGACAGACTACAACCCGGTGTCGCGTATTTGGCGCCTGGCGGCAAACAAATGTTGGTGGAAGGTAGCGCCAGTGGCGCGCATTTGCATATTTCAGAAGCCGCTGCCCATCTTGATGTGACGTATAAGCCAAGCGTAGATTTAACCTTTAGCTCGTTAGCAAAAGTTTATGGCGGTGATGTGCTTGGAGTCATTTTGACAGGCATGGGAGCAGATGGTCGCGAGGGCTGTCGTGAACTGCATGCCAGAGGCGCCAGAATCTGGGCCCAGGATGAAAAAAGTAGTGTGGTATATGGTATGCCGCAAGCAGTTGCCGCTGCCAATTTAACGTCCTCGATTTTTTCACTGGATGAGATGGCTAGCCATATTATCACTGAAGTTTGCCATTAATTTGAGCAGGCTTAACCACCTCATTACACCTAATGCAGGCATTTTAGAGACGCGGATACTAAGGGATTTACTGTGATTATCTGGACAGTTGCCAATCAAAAAGGTGGTGTCGGAAAAACCACCACTACGGTAACCCTTGCCGGTTTGTTGGCTCAACAAAATAAGCGCGTGATCGTCGTAGATATGGACCCTCACGCGTCTTTAAGCTATTACCTTGCTGTTGATTCTGAAGAAATGACCTCTAGCGTCTACGATATCTTTACTGACGCTGCCAGCCTGACAAAAGATAAAGTTCTAGATTGTCTCAGCCCCAGTAAATTAGATTCGTTGTATGTGTTACCGGCAACGATGGCGTTGGCTACACTGGACCGTACACTGGGCACGCAGGGTGGGATGGGCTTAGTGCTTAAAAAGGCACTGGACTTGGTCGCCGATGAATTTGATTATGCGCTAATTGACTGCCCACCAGTGTTGGGGGTGTTGATGGTAAACGCGTTGGCAGCATGTGATCGATTATTAGTGCCGGTGCAAACTGAATTTTTAGCCTTAAAAGGCCTCGACCGCATGATGCACACATTGGAAATCATGCAAAAGTCACTGACCAAAGATGTTAGTTATACCATAGTGCCAACCATGTACGATAAACGTACCAATGCTGGGGTGGATGCCTATAAAGCTTTGCGTAAAACCTATGGTAAACTAGTGTGGTCTGGCGTTATCCCTGTTGATACGCGTTTTAGAGATGCAAGTCAGGCACAATTACCCCCATCTGTGTATGCGCCAAAAGCTCGTGGCGTATATGCTTATACTAGCTTGTTAAATTATCTTACCGCACTGGAGAACTAAGTGAGTCACGGGAGTTTTGCTAACGAAAAGGTGATGGAAGATTATTTGTCTTCCCTGCTGACGGAAGTGCCTTCTGGTGATCCAGTACAACGCCAGGCGGTTGCTCGTCTGTTAAAAGGCGTCGCACCTGTGGCACCAAACCCATCTGTTGAAGTAGTGGAAGATGAGCCTGAAGCTCAAATCACAGAGCCTGAGTTAGATGTTCAGGAAGCGGTAAAAGCAAAAGCGCTGGCGGAAAAGCCTCCTGTTTCAGAAAAGCCAGCTAAGTCAGTCCCAACAGAAGCCTTTCAGGCATTGTACTTTGAAGTGGCAGGCTTGGTTTTGGCCGTTCCGTTAACCTCTTTGGGGGGAATTCATCAGCTCGAAAAAGTTGGCCCTTTGTTTGGTAAACCAGATTGGTTTAAAGGGGTGATGCTGCATCGTGATGAAAAACTTAACGTCGTGGATACAGCACAATGGGTTATGCCAGAAAAATATGATGAAAAACTGGCAGAAAGTCTAAATTATCAATATCTTATTATGTTAGATAATAGCAGTTGGGGATTAGCCTGCGAAAGGTTGGTCACGACTGCCACCTTGCAGCCGGATGAAGTCAAATGGCGCGAGGCGACTGGCAAGCGTCCCTGGCTAGCTGGGATGGTGAAAGAAAAAATGTGTGCCCTGATAGATGTAAAGCAATTAATCACTATGCTTAATCAAGGGCTGGGTAGTAACGATGAATAAGCAAAGCTTGCGAGGGAGCGAGTCTCATGAGTGACAATAAAAATGTCAATTCAGATGCCAACGATCAGGTTCTGCAATGGGTAACCTATCGCCTGGGTGAAGAAACCTACGGCATCAATGTAATGCAGGTGCAGGAAGTATTGCGCCACACCGAAATCGCTCCTGTGCCCGGTGCGCCTGACTATGTCTTAGGTATTATTAACCTGCGTGGTAATGTGGTTACTGTTATTGATACACGAGCCCGTTTTGGTTTACCGCCATCCGATGTCACCGATAACAGTCGCATAGTGATTATCGAGTCGGATGAACAGGTAGTGGGCATCCTGGTAGACAGCGTAGCGGAAGTGGTTTATCTGCGTTCTTCTGAAATCGACAGTGCGCCGAATGTGGGCACGGAAGAAAGTGCCAAATTTATCCAGGGCGTAAGCAATCGCGATGGTGAATTGCTCATTCTGGTTGATTTGAATAAATTACTGACGGATGAGGAATGGGAAGAAGTTAGCAACATCTAATTCCCACCAGGTCTGCTTGAAAGCCTCAGCCCAAAAGGTTGGGGCTTTTTTGTTGAAATAATCGAAAACTCGAATAAAAATAAGCGCTTAGTCTATGGTTCTGGATATCACTTTGATTCTGTCGATTATCGTTGCCACGCTTGTGGTGTTGGTGGTGCTGTTAATTTGGCAGCAATATCGCTGTCGTGTACTGATTGCACAACTGCAACTAAGACAGCAGGAGACAGAAGAGGCTCAGCAACAATTACAACAAGAGCAACTGGATCACAAAGACAATTTGGATGGATTGAGCGATACCCTTTACGGTATGGGTAATCGCATTAAGCAGGTAACGTCACTGGTGGCAAATATTCAACATCAACAGCAAGTGTTGGAAAATGCCGACCCAGCGAGCCGCTTTTATTCGAATGCAGCCAAACTTGTGGCAGAAGGTGCAACGATTGATGAGGTCATGCGCGAATGTGATCTGCCGCGTGCAGAGGCTGAACTGTTGTTCAATTTACATAAAAGTCGTGAATAGGCCATTGAACGCATTGTGTGATTTAGCGACATGGTTACGAATATAAAAAAGCCCCGAATTAACGGGGCTTTTTTGCAGAGTCGATTTGATTAATCTACCAGGCCACGACGCTTCAGTAGTGCATCAACGGTTGGCTTTTGACCACGGAATTGGATGTAGTTTTCCATCAGGTCTTCACTGTTTCCCTTAGACAGAACTTCTTTGCGGAACAGATCACCGTTATCACGGGTCATGCCACCGTTCTTCTGCATATGGGCAAAGGCATCGGCCGCAAATACTTCGGTCCACAGGTAAGCGTAATAACCTGCTGAGTAGCCACCGGCAAAGGTATGGCTGAAGTAAGCAGATTTGTATCGCGGAGGTACAGGCGCATAGTTGATACCGTGTTTCGCCAGTGCCTTTTGCTCAAAGCCTTCAACATCGGTGATGTTGGCATCAGCACCGATCATGTGCCATTCCATATCCAGCAGCGCTGCGGCCAGATATTCAGTGGTATCAAAGCCTTGGTTAAATTTGACGGCTTTTAATAATTTCTTCAGCAAATCTGCCGGGATTGGCTCGCCAGTTTTATAGTGCTTGGCATAGTTTGCGATAACGGCAGGCTCAATGTCCCAGTCTTCGTTAAACTGAGATGGGAATTCAACAAAGTCTCGCGCAGTCGAGGTGCCGGCAACGCTTGGGTATTTAACCTGTGAGAACAGACCGTGGGCCGCATGGCCAAACTCATGGAACAGCGTCGAGGCTTCATCAAAGCTCAACAGGGTGGGCTGACCAGGCGCAGGTTTAACGATGTTTAGCTCGTTCAGTACCACTGGTTTTTCGCCATTCAGGAAGTTCTGAGTAACGAACTCGCTCATCCAGGCTCCACCGGCTTTACCTTCACGGGCATAAGGGTCGAAGTAGAATAAACCAATGCTGCTGCCGTCGGCATTAAATACTTCAAACAGACGGGCATCTTCAACATACAGTGGCAGATCGTGACGCTCTTTGAACGTGATGCCGTAAAGTTTTTCCATGGCGAAGAACAAACCGTTTTCAAGCACTGAATTCAGTTCGAAATAAGGTTTAACCAGGCTGTCATCCAGATCGTATTTGGCTTTACGCACTTTTTCGGCATAGTAAGCCCAATCCCAAGGCTGCACAGCGCCTTTTACGCCGTCTGCATGCATTACTTCTTCGATGTCTGCTGCTTCATTTTTGGCTTTTTCAACGGCTTTTGGCGCCAGGTCATCCAAAATGGCAAACACGTTTTCAGGTGTTTTCGCCATTTGGTCTTCAATCACGTAAGACGCCCAGTTGCTGTAACCCAGTAGTGCGGCTTTCTGAGCACGCAGCTTAGTCAGTTTCAGGATCAGAGGACCATTTTTATCCATGGCGCGAGTAGCGGATTGTTTCCACACTTTTTCACGCAACTCACGGTTCTTCAGGCTGGTCAGAATAGGCTGGCGTGTGGTGTTCACCAGGGTGATCATGTAGCCATCTTTGCCTGCGTTTTTAGCCGCTTCTGCAAGCGCCGCAATTTCAGCATCAGATAAACCAGCCAGCTGAGCTTTGTCCGTTACAAGGATCGTGTCATTTTTAAACGAGGCCAGAATGTTTTGAGAGAATTCTGTTTGCAGCGTAGTGATCTGTTCGTTGTACTCACGCATTTTAGATTTGTCGGCATCGCTTAAGTTAGCACCGGCGCGCTCAAATTTGCTGTAGTAAAACTCAACTAGACGCTGGTCTTCCTGACTTAGACTCGCTTTGTTGGTGTAGACAGTTTTTACACGGGCAAACAGTTTATCGTTCAGATAAATGTTGTCGCTGTGGGCGGCCAGTTTTGGCGCCATTTCAGCTTCAATACGCTGATATTCATCGTTAGAAACTATGCTCGATAAATTGAAGAACACTGTAGATGCACGGTTCAGGAGTTCACCGCTGTTTTCCATTGCCAGAATGGTGTTCTCAAAAGTAGCAGCGGCGTTATTGTTAGCAATGGCATCAATTTCAACTTTGTGCTCTTGCATGCCTTGCGCAAACGCTGGCTCATAATCAGAGACTTTCAGTTTACTGAAATCAGGTGCCTGATATGGCAGGGTGCTTGGGCTTAACAAAATGTTGTCGGTTTGCACTTGTTGCATGGCGGGTGCTGTGTCCGTGTTAGCTGATTGCGTGGCCGAACAGGCCGTTAATGCCAAAGCCGCGCTGATAGCGGTGGCAACTAAAGTAATACGCATACTTACTCCGTCGTATTATGTCGGCAGTTGTTGTGTGCCGAGGTTTATTATGGTGGCTGTACTCTAGCAATCTCGCCCGAATGGGACAATTGAGTCAATCTCCTCAGGGGCGGCGTTGGTCGTATTTATTGTGAAAAAGTAACGAATTTTGAACACAACTCATACGTGTTTAGATGGTTGGGTGTTTAGACGTCCAGACGTAAAGAAGTTGACTTTTTGCTGAGGTTAAGCGAAAGTTAGTTATCAAATTTGTCCCAATTGGAGCGACGATGCCTATCAAGATCCCCAGCGAATTACCTGCCCAAAGTATTCTATTTAAAGAGAATATTTTTGTGATGGATAAACAGCGTGCGGAAACCCAGGATATCCGGCCAATGGAAGTTGGGATTTTGAATCTGATGCCCAACAAAATTGAAACGGAAGTGCAGTTTTTACGCTTGTTATCCAATACACCACTGCAAGTGAATGTGGATTTGATCCGTATTGATAACCAGGCGCCAAAGCATACGTCTCAAGAGCATATGGATACTTTCTATCACAGCTTCGATAACATCGCGCATAAGAAATACGATGGCTTGATCGTGACAGGCGCACCATTGGCGCATCTAGATTACGCCGATGTGAAATACTGGGACAAAATGACCACAGTGATGGACTGGGCCAAGCGCCATGTGCAGTCGACGCTGTTCTCTTGCTGGGCAGCCCATGCCGCCATTTATCATTATTACGGTATCAACCGTACCTTGAATAAAAACAAGCTGTCAGGGGTGTTCGCCCATGATGTGCAAGACGAACATAACGAATTGATGCGCGGTTTTGATCCTGTGTTTTACGCGCCACATTCGCGCTTTGGTAATATTAGCCTAGAGCAATACCATTCCGTGCCAGGATTGAATGTGTTAGCCAGCTCTGAGCGCACCGGTGCCTATATTATTGCCTCGGAAGACAAACGCCAGGTGTTTGTTACCGGTCATCCAGAGTATGACCCGCATACCTTGGCGCAGGAATATCAGCGCGATGTCGATGCTGGTCTGTCTCCTGTGATCCCAGAACACTATTTCCCTGGTGATGACCCGAGTAAATCACCTATGGTGACATGGCGTTCACACGGTACACTGCTATTCACAAACTGGTTAAACTATTATGTTTATCAGACTACGCCATACGATTTGAATCAGCTGTCCGACAGCAAGTAACGCGCTCAGCTAAGAGGTATTCCTTTGACACAGGTGACAGCGAAAGCAGCGCTAGATGCCGCTGCTAAACAACGCATTTTAATTTTAGATGGTGCTATGGGTACCATGATCCAGGAATATAAGCTGGACGAAGAGGCTTATCGTGGCGAGCGTTTTGCCGACTGGCATTGCGACGTAAAAGGTAACAATGACTTGCTGGTGTTAACTCAGCCGAAGATCATTTACGACATCCACTGTGCGTATTTGGAAGCGGGTGCCGATATCATTGAAACCAATACCTTCAATGCCACCACCATTTCTATGGCCGACTACGATATGCAGGCAATTACCCGCGATATCAATGTCGAAGCAGCGAAACTGGCGCGTAAAGCCTGTGACGAGTTCAATGCAAAAACGCCGGATAAGCCACGTTTTGTCGCAGGTGTGTTAGGTCCCACAAACCGTACAGCGTCTATTTCTCCCGATGTAAACGATCCGGGTAAACGTAACGTGACCTTCGATCAACTGGTGGAAGCCTACACCGAAGCCACTCATGCGCTGATGGATGGTGGCTCAGATTTGATTCTGATCGAAACCATCTTTGATACGTTAAACGCTAAAGCGGCAGCTTTTGCCGTAGAAGGGGTGTTTGAAGCCCGTGGCGAGCGTTTGCCGGTGATGATTTCCGGTACCATTACCGATGCCTCAGGTCGTACTCTTTCAGGTCAAACGGCGGAAGCCTTTTATTACTCTATGCGTCATATCAATCCGTTTTCCTTTGGCTTGAACTGTGCCCTTGGGCCAGATTTGCTGCGTCAGTATGTGGACGAAGTGGGCAGCGTGGCAGAAACTCTGGTCTCTGCTCACCCTAACGCGGGCTTGCCAAATGAATTCGGCGAATACGATATGGGGCCGGAAGAGATGGCTGCGCATATTAAAGAGTGGGCCGAATCGGGCCTGGTGAATATTGTTGGTGGTTGCTGTGGCAGTACGCCTGCCCACATTGCGGCGTTTGTCGAAGTCACTCAGGGGATTGCCCCGAGAAAGCCTGTTAAGCCAGAAGTGAGAATGCGTCTGTCTGGCTTAGAGCCGTTTGTGTTGTAAGGAGTAACCATGACTCAGGCCACTGCTATTTTTGTTAACGTCGGTGAGCGTACAAACGTTACCGGCTCTGCCCGATTTAAGCGCCTTATCATGGACGGCGACTATGAAGCTGCCTTAGACGTTGCACGTCAGCAGGTAGAAAGCGGCGCTCAGATTATCGATATCAACATGGATGAAGCCATGTTGGACTCAGAAGCGGCCATGGTGCGTTTCTTAAACCTGATAGCCTCGGAACCCGACATCAGCCGCGTACCTATAATGATCGACTCGTCCAAGTGGACGGTGATTGAGGCGGGCCTTAAGTGCGTGCAGGGCAAAGCCATTGTCAACTCTATCAGCCTCAAAGAAGGCGAAGAGAACTTCCTTCATCAGGCCAAACTGATCAAACGTTATGGTGCCGCCACAGTGGTAATGGCCTTTGATGAAGTGGGGCAGGCGGATACCGAAGATCGTAAATTCGAAATTTGTCAGCGCAGCTATAAATTGTTGACCGAAGAAATTGGCTTCCCGCCCGAAGACATTATTTTCGATCCGAATATCTTTGCCGTCGCCACGGGTATTGAAGAGCACAACAACTACGCCGTGGACTTTATTCAAGCCACCCGCCGTATTCGCAAGCATTTGCCTCACTGCCATATCTCCGGTGGTTTATCGAATATTTCCTTCTCGTTCCGCGGTAACGACCCCGTGCGTGAAGCTATGCACTCGGTGTTTTTGTACCATGCCATTAAAGCGGGCATGGACATGGGCATAGTGAACGCTGGCCAGCTGGCGGTGTACGATGAAATCCCCAAAGAGCTGAAAGACGCCGTTGAAGATGTGATCCTCAATCGCAATCCGGATGCCACCGATAGGCTGCTGGAACTGGCGCCTAAATATCAGGGCAGTGGTGCTGAAGCGGTCAAAGAAAATCTGGAATGGCGTAGCCTGCCGGTAAATAAACGTCTGGAACATGCGCTGGTAAAAGGCATCACCGACTTTATCGAGGAAGACACCGAAGAAGCCCGTCTGCAGGCTGAAAAGCCACTGCACGTCATCGAAGGTCCGTTAATGGACGGCATGAACGTAGTGGGCGATTTATTCGGTGAAGGTAAAATGTTCCTGCCACAGGTAGTGAAATCTGCCCGAGTAATGAAAAAGGCCGTAGCCTATTTAAACCCGTATATCGAGAAAGAAAAATCCGCCGGTAGCAGCAACGGGAAGATCCTGCTGGCGACGGTAAAAGGTGATGTACACGATATCGGTAAAAACATCGTCGGCGTAGTATTGCAGTGTAACAACTTTGAGATCATCGATTTGGGCGTGATGGTGCCAGCCGCGAAGATTTTGCAGGTGGCCAAAGACGAAAACGTCGACATGATTGGCCTGTCAGGCTTGATTACCCCATCGCTGGATGAAATGGTACACGTGGCCAAAGAGATGGAGCGTTTAGACTTCGACCTGCCACTGCTAATTGGTGGTGCCACAACCTCTAAAGCCCATACCGCGGTGAAAATCGAACAAAATTATCATGGCCCGGTGGCTTATGTGCCAAACGCCAGCCGTGCAGTAGGTGTGTGTCAGAAACTGATTTCACCTGAAGCGCGACCGAAGTTCGAAGCGGAATTGTCGGCCGAATACGAAAAAGTGCGTGAGCAACATGCGCGCAAACAGCCTCGCAGTAAACCCATCACCTTAGAGCAAGCCCGCGCTAACGCCTATGCTGGTGATTGGGATGCTTACACACCACCTGTACCTGCCCAGCTGGGTGTGCAGGCAGTGAGTGTGGACTTAGCCACCTTACGTAATTACATCGATTGGACGCCGTTTTTTCTGACTTGGTCATTGGCAGGCAAGTATCCGCGCATTCTGGAAGATGACGTTGTAGGTGAAGAAGCCAAGCAGCTATTCGCCGATGCCAATGCCATGCTGGATCAGGTGATTGCCTCGGGCGAGCTGCAAGCCAAAGGCGTAATGGGGATATTCCCTGCGAACCGTGTGGAAGATGACATTGAAATTTACGCCGACGAAACTCGTCAGCAGGTCATCAAAGTGGCGCACCATTTACGTCAGCAAACCGAAAAGCCCAAAGGCGGTAACTATTGCCTAAGCGATTATGTTGCGCCGAAAAGCAGTGGTAAAGCCGACTACATTGGTGCCTTTGCGGTCACTGGTGGTATAGGTGAAGATGAACTGGCGCAGGCTTATGAAAAGCAAGGCGATGACTACAATGCCATTATGGCCAAAGCCGTTGCCGACCGTTTGGCCGAAGCGTTTGCTGAGTATCTGCATGAGCGTGTGCGTAAAGAAATTTGGGCTTACGCAGCGGATGAAAACCTGAGCAACGATGATTTGATTCGTGAAAAATATCAGGGTATTCGTCCTGCGCCCGGTTATGCCGCCTGTCCTGAGCATACCGAGAAACAGGCCATCTGGGATCTGCTAGACGCAGAAAAGCACACAGGCATGAAGCTGACCGAAAGCTATGCCATGTGGCCGGGGGCGTCTGTATCGGGTTGGTATTTCTCTCACCCAGACAGTCGCTACTTTGCGGTGGCACAAATTCAGCAGGATCAGCTGGAAAGCTATGCTCAGCGCAAAGGCTGGGACTTGTTAGAAGCCGAAAAATGGCTGGGGCCGAATATCAACGGCTAAATCATCTCACCGTAAAAGAGCTGGAATTGTCCGGCTCTTTTGTTTTTTGGAGTAAGACAATGTTGAACAAGATAACTAAGTTGGCTGCATTGGCGCTATTCACCTGTGCGGCCATGCAAGCTCAGGCAGCAGACAAGGAGAGTAACGCGTTGGCGGTGACAAAAAGTGAGCTGAGTGCGAAACAGTGGATTGACCAACTGAACCTCGAAGGTCATGTGGAAGGCGGTTATTTCAAACGTATTTTCCAGGCCGTTCACAGAGACAAAATCGATACGCCGGTGGGAAAGCGTTTTACCATGACGTCCATCTATTACATGCTGACCAAAGACTCTCCCATTGGCCATTTTCATAAAAACACCTCTGATATTATGCATGTGTTTGTGGCCGGGGATCCCATTACCTATTATTTGATCCATCCCGATGGTAGTCTGGAAACCAAAGTACTCGGCCATGACATTCTGGCCGGGCAATCACCAACTATGCTGGTAAAAGGCGGCGACTGGAAAGCCTCAGTAATTCCAACTGATGGAAACGCAGGGTATGGCCTGATTACTGAAGTGGTGGCGCCAGGCTTTGAATATGTAGACATGCAACTCGGTAAAACCAGTGAGTTGAGCAAGGCATTTCCACAGTATGCTGACTTGATAGAAAAGTTATCGCGAGAAGAATAGAACCATAGGGAAATAAGATGAAACGATTCGATGGGCAACTTCTACAGGAATTGCATCAGCGCGCGCAATTAAGCCCACGCCGACGAGCTCATCATAATGTGCATGAAGATTATCATCAGCCGGTTCAACGTTTGTTTGTCAGTATGTGCCGTGAATCTTATGTGCGCCCCCATAGGCACAGTGACCGGAACAAATGGGAGTTCTTTCTGGTGGTGCAGGGCTGTGTCGATGTGTTGCTGTTTAATGCAGACGGACAACTGAAAGAACGGTTAACACTGGCCGCAGGTTCCGACTGCTTTGGCGTCGAAATTCCTGCCAATACCTGGCATAGCGTTGTCTGTTCTGATACCGCGACCTTTCTTGAAGTGAAACAGGGGCCTTATGCCGTAGCGGACGATAAGGACTTTGCGGATTGGGCACCAAACGAAGGGGATGTGCAGGTTCCCGATTTTCTGGCGGCGCTTAAGTTACTCATTCCTGGCCAATCTGTTTCGGATGCGTTAGTCGCATGATGTCCTCAGCAAAAGCTTTCAGTCAGGCCTGTGAAAATAACAAAGTTCCGATTCTTGCTGTGTTAAAGCAGGCGTTTGCCGAACATCGCAATATTTTGGAAATTGGTGCAGGTACAGGTCAGCATAGCGTTCATTTTGCGCCTGGGTTACCTCATTTGTACTGGCAGCCCAGTGATTTAGAGCTTAATCATGCCAGTATCCTTGCCTGGCAAAGTGAGTTTCCGGCAGTGAATTTAGCTGCGCCCATCGCCTTTCACATCGGCAAGGATGACTGGCCTGTGACCAATGCCGATGGCGCATTCACTGCCAACACAACGCACATTATGCAGCCTCAAGAGGTGAAGTTAATGATGACGTTGGTGAGTGAGTATTTGCCTGTAGGGGGCGTGTTTTGCCAGTACGGCCCATTTAAAGTAAAGGGTGAATACACCAGTGATAGTAACCGTGTATTTGATCAGCATCTACTCGCCAGTGGCTATGGCGGGCAGCAGGATATTGCTAAATTGCAGACATGGGCGTCAGACCTGACGTTAAAAATCATCCATCAGCTACCGGCGAATAATTTGCTGCTGGAATGGCATAAAATCTGAAGTATTCGCCGCTAATCAGTGAGCTGCTTAAAAGGCAGTAAGGCGGTGGTTTCAGCTAAATATTCCGCAATGTGGCTCGCTTCTCGCTGCAAAAAGTCATCCACAGCGGCATGAAATTGTGGATGGGCTAGCCAGTGATTGGAATAGCAATACACGGGCGTAAACCCCCTGGCAATCTTATGTTCGCCTTGTGTGCCCGGATTAAATCGTGGAATGTTTTGTTCAATACAAAACTCAATGCCCTGGTAATAACAGAGTTCAAAGTGCAGGTAGTCTACTTCCGTCAATGTTCCCCAGTAACGTCCACTTAACTGTTGCCGATCATATAAATACAACGCAGAAGCCAGACCATTACCATCCATGCTGGCTTTTACGATTAGCAGATGCTCAGGCATGGTGGCGAGTAACTGGGTGAAAAAGGCCTCTGTTAGGTAGCCATCATGACCACTGCGTTTTAAATACGTTTGGCGATAACACTGATAGAAGAACGCCATATCTTCGGCTGTTATTACGTCTCCTGTCAGGCGAGTTATCTGGATGCCAGAACCATGGACTCGGTTACGTTCCTTCAGTACGTTTTTACGTTTACGGGAAGTAAAATTCTGCAGGAAGTCATCGAAGCTGGCATAATTATGATTAAACCAGTGAAATTGCACGCTTTTACGCTGCAAATGCTGGTATTGAGTGAGTTGCTTGCTTAGCTCTGTGGTTGGAAATAACCAATGAATGGATGAGCCCCCTAAGTGAGAAAGTTGGCTGCGCAATGCGTCTAACAAGCAGACCCAGTCATCCTGACACCAGGCACTATTGTCGGACAATAGCAGGCGGTTGCCGCCGACGGGTGTGAAGGGGATTGCACATACAAGTTTAGGATAGTAATCCAGTCCATGCTGGTGATAAGCATTGGCCCAGGCAAAGTCAAATACGTACTCACCATAGCTGTGGTGTTTGATATAACAGGGCAGGGCACCGATTAATTGATTATTGCGGTAAATCAAACCATGTAATGGCATCCAGCCTGTATCGTGACCAATGCTCGAAGATTGTTCTAGTGCCACCAAAAAACGGTAGTCTAGAAAAGGGCCAGAATTGGCGCACAACGCTTGCCACTGCTGTTGCGAGATGGATTCGAGTGATGAAACAAATTCAACCTGTAGCGTCATGTTACCAGAGAATGTAAGGAGCAAGTCAGTCTAACTATGTCAGACAACGAGGAGAAAATCATCCGCGAAGCAATGACCCGTCTCTTGGCTACGCGTGAACATAGTCGTCAGGAACTGCTGAACAAACTGCTAAATCGCGGAATGGATGCAGCATTATGTCTGTCTATGCTGGATGAGTTTGCTGAACTCGGACTGCAATCAGATCAGCGCTTTGCCGAAGTACTGGTGCGCAGTCGTGCGGCTAAAGGCTATGGGCAGCAACGAATCCGTGCCGAACTACGCGAGCATGGGATTAAAGATGATTTGATTGGCCTAGCCTTTGATGAGCAGAGCATTGACTGGTTTGAATTAGCCAAAGATGTGATGCAAAAAAAGTTCGGCCAGGCCGAGGCAAATCCCGACTGGAAAGAGCAGCAAAAACGCAATCGATTTTTGCAATATCGGGGCTTTAGCTTCGACCAAATTCGTTACGCAAATCAGTTCGATAAAGACGATTAGTTCAATTGATAAGATGCGACAAAAGTTCGCTTAACAGCTTACCCCCATTCATGCTATCGTAGCGCGCTAAATTGCGGAATTTAGCACGGAATTTGACGTTTCTAATTTTCCAAAAATTCGCCAAGTAATTCGCAAAGACTCAGGACCATCGATGATAAAAACCACAGCTGAAATCAGACAAGCTTTCCTCGACTATTTTGCCAAGCAGGGCCATCAGAAAGTGGCCAGTTCGTCGCTGGTGCCGGCGAACGATCCTACCCTGTTGTTCACTAATGCGGGGATGAACCAATTTAAAGATGTATTTTTGGGCTCTGAGCAGCGCAATTATACTCGCGCCGTATCGTCACAGCGTTGCGTGCGTGCTGGTGGTAAGCATAACGACCTGGAAAATGTCGGTTATACCGCCCGTCACCATACTTTCTTTGAAATGCTGGGTAATTTCAGCTTTGGCGATTATTTCAAGCAAGACGCCATTAAGTTTGCCTGGACCTTTCTGACCGAAGAACTCAAGTTACCCAAAGATAAACTGCTGGTGACTGTGTATGCAGAAGATGATGAAGCCTTCGATATCTGGGAAAAGCAGATTGGTGTTCCTGCGGAAAAAATCATCCGCATCGGTACCTCAGATAACTTCTGGTCGATGGGCGATACGGGACCTTGTGGTCCTTGTTCTGAAATTTTCTACGACCATGGTGAGCATATTTGGGGTGGACCTCCAGGAAGCCCTGAAGAAGACGGTGACCGTTTTATTGAAATCTGGAACCTGGTTTTCATGCAGTTTAACCGTCAGGCCGACGGCACTATGGAGCCGCTGCCGAAGCCGTCTATCGATACAGGTATGGGCTTAGAGCGTATTTCTGCGATTATGCAGCATGTACACAGTAACTATGAAATCGACATTTTTCAAAATCTGATCGCAGCTGCCGCCAAGGTAACGGGCGCGAAAGATTTAACCGATAAATCTTTGCGCGTTATCGCAGACCATATCCGTTCATGTAGCTTCCTGGTATGTGATGGCGTGATGCCGTCAAACGAAGGTCGTGGTTATGTGTTGCGTCGTATTATTCGTCGCGCGGTGCGCCATGGTTACAAACTGGGCGCGAACGATATTTTCTTCTATCAACTGGTTGCGGCTCTGGTTAAAGAAATGGGTGAAGCCTACCCAGAACTGGCTGATCAACAGCCTGTAATTGAAAAAGTATTACGCCTGGAAGAAGAGCAGTTCTCTCGTACCCTTGAGCGTGGTATGCAAATTCTGAATGACGCGCTGGAAGCAATCGAAGGCTCAGTGATCCCGGGTGATCTGGTGTTCAAACTGTATGACACCTATGGCTTCCCTGCGGATTTAACCAATGATATTGCTCGCGAACGCGAACTAAGCATTGATGAAGCTGGATTTGAAGCCGCTATGGCTGAGCAGCGTAAGCGTGCGCAGCAGGCCAGCAACTTCGGTCAGGATTATAACAAATTACTCAAAGCTGACAGCAGCAGTGAATTTACCGGCTATGAGCATGAACTGGGCGACGGAAAAGTGGTCGAACTGTTCAAAGGTGCTGAAAAGGCCCAGATGCTGAATGCTGGCGATGAAGGCGTAGTGGTATTAGATAACACGCCTTTCTATGCAGAGTCAGGTGGTCAGGTCGGTGACACGGGGTATTTGTTGGTAGGCAATGGTCGTTTTGTTGTGCAGGACACAGTGAAACTGGGCAATGCGATCGCTCATAAAGGGATTGCAGAAACCGCTGTAAACCTGGGTGACAGTGTCAAAGCCGAAATCAATAGCCAGCGTCGTCATGCGATCAAACTTAATCACAGTGCCACGCATTTGCTGCACGCAGCGCTGAAAGAGATTTTGGGTGACCATGTTAGCCAGAAAGGTTCATTAGTTGACCCTGAGCGTTTGCGTTTCGACTTCTCGCATTTTGAAGCGGTCACAGCAGAACAGATTTTAGCAATTGAAGAAATGGTTAACGCCCAGGTGCGAGCTAACCACGCAAAAGTGACGCAGGTCATGGATCTGGATGAAGCTAAAGCGGCTGGTGCGATGGCGCTATTTGGCGAGAAATACGACGACAAAGTTCGTGTGGTTTCTATGGGTAAATTCTCCATGGAACTGTGTGGCGGTATTCACGTTGAACGTACGGGTGATATTGGTTTATTTAAGATCACCTCTGAAAGCGGTATTGCCTCAGGCGTGCGTCGTATTGAAGCGGTTACAGGGGCCGCAGCGGTGAGTTTCGTACAGAAACAAGCTGCAGAATTAAGCAGCCTGTCAGCCTTGCTGAAAACTGATGTGTCATCTTTAGCTGTCCGTATTCAGCAAGTGCTGGACCAAGGCAAAGCGCTGGAAAAAGAAGTGCAGAAATATAAGCAGCAACTTGCCAGTCAGGCGGGTGCAGATTTGCTCTCTTCTGCTATAGATATTCACGGTGTGAAAGTATTAGTGTCGAATCTGGATGGTGTTGAGGCGAAAGACCTGCGTACCATGATGGATGACCTGAAAAATAAAATGGGATCTGGGATCATTCTCTTAGGTGTGGCGAGCGAAGGAAAAGTGAATCTTATCGCTGGTGTGACCAAAGATTTGATCGGAAAAGTAAAAGCTGGTGATTTAGTCAATCAGGCAGCTCAGTTAGTGGGTGGTAAAGGTGGTGGCAGACCCGACATGGCTCAGGCCGGTGGCAGTCAGCCGGAGAACCTGGAGCAGGCTTTAACAACGGCAACGACCTGGTTAACCACAACATTAGCGTAATGGAAAATAGCGGCAAGTGTTTTGTAAGTGACAGCAAAATACACGGAAATGTCGCTTCAGCGTATTTTCTGGTCATATGCCAGAAATACGCTAATTTTAATAGGGATGCTTTTTGGAATAACGGAAAAGGAGCAGTACAATGCTAATTTTGACCCGTCGTGTGGGAGAAACCCTGATGGTCGGTGACGATGTAACAGTTACCGTATTGGGTGTTAAGGGAAATCAGGTTCGTATCGGTGTTAACGCGCCAAAAGAGGTGTCGGTACACAGAGAAGAAATCTATATGCGTATTCAGGCTGAAAAAAATGCTCAGCATGGGTCGCACGAACATGGCAATCACAACGATGATTGATCATCAATAAGGCTGGTTCTTCCAGCCTTTTTTGTGTGAAAAGGAAAGGAAGTCGTTATTTCTTTTCCTTTCGTCTTCCAGTTATTTGATTCCTGTCCATTTTCTGCATCGAAAAAGTTGTATCTTAATTCTTCTTCCTCGTTTTCTGTTTACTCTTGAAAACCTCCCGAACTTAAATTTGTTTAAAAAAGCAGCATCCGAACCAAGGAGGGGAAATAATTATTTTTCGACCTGATGAATTATGTCAGTATGTTGAGGCTGATTTTTTACTCTTGGGTGTAAATTCAGCAGAATGTTAAGCCATTCAGTAAGTGATTTTTGACTTAAAAAACAACGTTTTTGGTAAAAATTAGACTAACTGTTTAAAAACCCTGCAGGCGGCATTCTTATTGCGAAAAAAGGTTTGACTTATGTCAGGTAATCCTTAAAATTCGCACCAACTTAAGGAGAGGTGGGTGAGTGGCTGAAACCAGTTCCCTGCTAAGGAACCATACCTATTACTGGTATCGGGGGTTCGAATCCCCCCTTCTCCGCCATTTATTTTGAAGTCGACGCGTGTGTAGCTCAGCTGGATAGAGTACCTGGCTACGAACCAGGCGGTCGGAGGTTCGAATCCTTCCACACGCGCCATTCAAATGTTCAGATTAAGTTACCTGATATTATTTCAGGTTAGGTATAAAATACCATTAAGCGTGTGTAGCTCAGCTGGATAGAGTACCTGGCTACGAACCAGGCGGTCGGAGGTTCGAATCCTTCCACACGCGCCATATTTTCAAGCCCAGTGAAAACTGGGCTTTTTCATCTAGAAACGGTTTCAGCGCGTGTGTAGCTCAGCTGGATAGAGTACCTGGCTACGAACCAGGCGGTCGGAGGTTCGAATCCTTCCACACGCGCCATTATCTAGATGAAATACAAGTTAGCGGTAGTTCAGGGATGACCTTGAAATAACCTAACACGGAGAGGTGGGTGAGTGGCTGAAACCAGTTCCCTGCTAAGGAACCATACCTATTACTGGTATCGAGGGTTCGAATCCCTCCTTCTCCGCCATTATTTTATTACGACGCGTGTGTAGCTCAGCTGGATAGAGTACCTGGCTACGAACCAGGCGGTCGGAGGTTCGAATCCTTCCACACGCGCCATTCTTTCTAAAAACCCATCCTTGTGATGGGTTTTTGCTTTTTAGGCTTTGTATCGGATTGCCGGCCCTCGCCAGAGTCTTGGGAGTTTGGCTTGCGTAAGCAAAGCGGTTTGCTTACTCGTTCTCGCGTCGCTCTTCTACACGTGCCAGCCTCTCTATGGAACTAACACTGACGGGTGGTTTCTTGCTTGCTACAAATATCGAATTCTCAGGCTCAAGGGAAGTCTCAGGTGTTTGGTTTTTTGTCGATAAAACGGTTTGCGTTCTTCTATCAAGCTAGCACCTTCCTGGGTGTTCATCATTCGGTAAGCCTGCTTTGTTGAGAAATATGATCCTTTCTCCACTGTCATTCCCGATTGTCGACAGGCTTGGGAGCGGTGGGCGGATGAGATGGTGTCGTCATTAGGTTTCAATTGGTCGGATTTACTGACATCGTCTGTTCTTGCGAGTCATCTCTAACCTGCATTCACTTCCCTAAGGTGACATTTACTGCTGATATTCAGGGGTTAATTGAATATTTATTCTCGTAGTTCAGCATGTTAGCTCATTCATCAACCATACTTTAATGATAAAGAAAGCACGTATTGAGCGTGTCGGTATGATCTTGCTGTTAGTACTGATTTTATCACTTTGATTTATAACTGATATGGTTTAAATAAATATCACGCAGAAGTGGATTTTTATTCGGTATTTTGACTGAATATGCAAATGGCAACGCTTCTAATCGCTTTATAGCTCAGTGATGATTAAATATTCATAAATCAGTTCTAAGACGATTTGTCTTCACCCAGCTGCCATGATACTTATTTAAGCAAAATAGTTAACAGAGGGAAGGGTTATGTCTGCACATGTCTCTGAATTACTACTCGAAGCTGCCGGTTTATTAGTCGTTGGCATGGTATTCGTGTATTTGTTTCTTAGTCTGCTGATCATAGTGGTTAATTTAATTGCCAGGTTTTGTCGAAAGTATCCAGGGCAAATAGAGCAACCCACTCATGTGCGCAAGAAGCGTCAGCCAGTATCCAAGTCAGATGATGTCTCACCCGCAACAGTAGCTGCCATAGGTGCAGCTATTCATCAGCACCGACAATCGAAATAAACCAGAACACAAAGAGAAGGAACTTACGATGTCACAAAATCCCCTTGGTATTACCGAACTGGTTCTGCGCGATGCCCATCAATCACTACTTGCCACGCGCATGCGCATAGAAGACATGCTGCCTATTGCCAGTAAGTTGGATGAAATGGGCTATTGGTCAATTGAATCCTGGGGTGGTGCGACCTTTGATGCCTGCATTCGCTACCTGGGGGAAGATCCGTGGGAGCGTATTCGCCTATTAAAACAAGCGATGCCCAAAACGAAACAGCAAATGTTGTTGCGGGGACAAAATCTGCTTGGCTATCGTCATTATGCCGACGACGTCGTTGAGAAATTTGTCGAACGGGCGCACGTGAATGGTGTAGATGTGTTCCGCATTTTTGATGCCATGAACGATATGCGTAATCTACAAACCGCCATTAAAGCGGCTATCAAGGTAGGTGCCCATGCACAGGGCACCATGTCTTATACCGTGAGCCCAGTACATTCGCTGCAACTTTGGTTAGATATGGCCCGAGCACTCGAAGACATGGGAGTGCATTCTATTTGTATCAAAGATATGGCGGGTTTGCTTAAGCCGTATGAATGTGAAGAACTGGTCACCCGTCTAAAAGAATCCATTGCCGTGCCAATCGCTATGCAATGCCACGCCACTACAGGGTTAAGTACAGCGACTTACCAAAAAGCCATCGATGCAGGCATTGATATTCTGGACACAGCCATATCGTCTATGAGCCAAACCTACGGGCATTCGGCCACCGAAACTCTGGTGTCGATTGTTGAAGGTACACCCCGAGACACCGGCCTGCCGTTGGCCGAGCTGGAAGATATTGCCGCTTACTTTCGTGATGTGAGAAAAAAATACGCTAAGTTTGAAGGCTCATTGAAAGGGGTTGATGCAAGGATCCTGATTGCTCAGGTGCCAGGAGGCATGTTGACCAATATGGAGAGTCAGTTGAAAGAGCAGGGCGCCAGTGACAGGCTAGATGAAGTATTAGTTGAAATTCCAAAAGTACGACAGGACCTGGGTTTTATTCCTTTGGTAACTCCCACATCGCAAATTGTGGGAACGCAGGCAGTATTGAACGTGCTAACAGGTGAGCGGTATAAATCGATTACCAAAGAAACGGCAGGGGTACTTAAAGGTGAGTATGGTGCCACTGCAGCTCCAGTAAATGCAGAGTTACAGCAACGGGTGTTAGAAGGGGCTTCGGCCATTACCTGCCGTCCTGCAGACTTATTGAGCGCAGAGCTCGATAGTTTGGAACAGGAACTTTCTCATTTGGCTAAAGAAAAAGGCATCAAGTTGGCGACGGATAGCATTGATGATGTACTGACCTATGCCTTATTTCCGCAAATAGGGCTTAAGTTTTTGCAATATCGTGGAGATAGCAGTGCGTTTGAGCCTGCTCCAGGTCCAGTCGAGCATGTCGCAAGTTCATCGGCAAATGCTGTGACGCCATCCAAAAGTAACGCACCGAGCACTTATTCCGTTCGGGTGGATGGTAAGGTGTATGAAGTAGAAGTAGCGGAAAGTGGAAGTCTTACCAATATTAAGGCGGCTCACGCTGAGAATGTGCCGCAAACCGCATCATTAACCGCGACAGAAACCCTTAATGCCCCTTTAGCTGGCAACATTTTTAAAGTATTGGTTCATGAAGGAGAGCTGGTCGAGAAGGGCGATGTGGTGATCATTATGGAAGCCATGAAAATGGAAACCGAAGTGCGTGCCGCAGCCAGTGGTGTCATCACCACTATTGAAATTTCAGAAGGCGATGCCGTTCAGGCGGGGCAGCCGCTGTTGGTTTTAGGATAACAGCATGGATAAGCTAAACGTTCTTTGGGATAGCACAGCGCTGGCGCATTTTGAATTGGGCCAAATCATTATGATGGCGGTCGGCTTGTTATTACTCTATCTGGCAATAGTGAAAAAGTTTGAGCCACTGCTGTTATTGCCTATCGGTTTTGGGGCCTTGCTTACAAATATCCCGTTAGCAGGCTTTGACCAGCCAGGAGGGATTCTTTATTACATCTATGAAGTCGGAATTCATTCAGGGGTGTTTCCACTGCTGATCTTTATGGGAGTTGGCGCAATGACCGACTTTGGTGCCCTGATAGCCAATCCTCGGATGTTGCTATTAGGCGCTGCTGCGCAGTTTGGTATCTTTGCTACCCTGTTTGGCGCAATTTTGCTGAACTTGATCCCTGGTTTTGAATTTAGCCTTAAAGATGCTTCGGCAATCGCAATTATCGGTGGAGCGGATGGTCCTACCGCTATTTTCCTGGCATCGCGATTAGCACCTGAGTTACTTGGAGCCATTGCCGTTGCTGCTTATTCGTATATGGCGCTGGTACCCATTATTCAACCACCGATCATGAAGCTTCTGACCACTGAAGACGAACGTAAAATTGAAATGGCGCAACTGCGGATCGTTAGCCGACGAGAAAAGATCCTGTTTCCTTTAGCTGTTTTGCTTGCCACTATTTTGTTTTTACCTTCAGCCACACCCCTAGTCGGTATGTTCTGTTTGGGGAATTTAATGCGAGAGTGTGGGGTAGTCGACCGATTAAGTAATACGGCACAAAATGAGCTTATTAATATTGTGACGATTTTTCTGGGGTTGGCGGTTGGCTCTAAACTTTCAGCCGAAAAATTTCTGAAAGTAGAAACGCTTGGTATTTTGGCATTGGGGGCGATTGCCTTTGCAATTGGAACGGCGGCCGGAGTGCTGATGGCCAAGGCAATGAATAAACTTAGCCATACTAAAGTTAACCCGCTTATCGGTGCGGCAGGGGTATCGGCCGTGCCCATGGCGGCACGCGTTGCAAACAAGGTTGGTCTGGAAGCAAATCCACACAACTTTTTATTAATGCATGCGATGGGGCCGAATGTGGCCGGGGTGTTAGGATCTGCGGTGGCAGCGGGTATTTTGCTGGCCCTGGTTGGTCCTTAAGTCATTTGATACAAATAGAAAGACAAAAGCCAGCGTCACGCTGGCTTTTTCATTGAGATATGGTGGACCTACCTGCCTACCAGAGCCTGGTGTGAGTTTACCAGTTTTTGCGTGTATTCGTTTTTGGGCCAGTTGAAGATGGTATCGGTTTTCCCTGCTTCCACAGCCATACCACGCTGCATGATCAGAATTTTATCGCTGATATGGCGAACGATCCCGAGGTTGTGAGAAATAAAAATAAAGCCTAGTCCCAGTTCTCGCTGTAGCTTCATTAACAGATTCACGATTTGTGAACGCACTGATGGATCGAGGGCGGCAAAGGGCTCATCTGCCACTATGACCTGCGGATTTAAAATCAGCGCTCTGGCCAGGGCGACACGTTGACGCTGGCCATCAGAGAGCATATGTCGATAGAAATAACGGTGATCAGGTAATAACCCTACCTGCTTGAGGGTTTCGACAATCTTTTCATTACGCTCATACGCATTCATTTGTGTATTAAGACGCAACGGTTCGTCCAGGATAGAACCTATGGTAATACCCGGATTAAGCGATTCATTCGATTGCTGGAAGATCATGCGGATATTCAAACAGCGTTGTTTGATGTTATGCATGGTCAGGCGCTGGCCGTTTAAGTAAATGTCGCCAGAACTCGGTGTTTCCACGCCCACCAGAAGCTTTGCCAGTAACGATTTACCTGAGCCGTTTTCACCGACTATGGCCAGGGTTTCCCCAGCTCTAAGTTCGAAATTAATAGGTCCCAAATGAAACTGGCTGCGGCCGCGCATCCAACGGCGAGATCGTCCTTGCTGATAGCTCAGGTCTTCCACTGCAAGTAATGGGATCATGCTTTATTACTCCTGTGCAGTGGAAAGTGGCAGCTGTAATAGTGGCTGTGCACGCGTCTGACTTCCGGCATCTTTACACATTCGCGCTGTGCCCTAGGACAGCGTGGACCTAATCGGCAGCCAATTGGCAGGTGTTGTAACGTTGGGATAGTGCCGTCCATCGCCAGCAGTGGCGATTTTGGCGGTAAGTCTTTGCGGAAACTCGGGGCGCTGTCCATCAGAGCCTTGGTATAGGGATGGAAAGGACGACGTTTAAGTTGTTCCATGGGACCGGTTTCAACCGTCTGCCCGCAATAAAGTACCGTCATTGTATGTGCCATGCTTGAGATGGCAAGTAAGTCGTGGCTCACAAACAGGATGCTTAACTGGCGAATTTGGTTTAAACGTGTTAACAGTTTAAGGATCTGTACCTTGGTTGTGACTTCCATGCCGCGGGTTGGGTCATCAGCAATCAACAGTTTGGGTTCGGAGGCAAGTGCCATGGCAATCATAAACTTCTGACATATGTCATCGGCCAGTTGATGTGGATAGCTTTGCATGCACAGGCGATGATCTTTAATTCCTACCTTGTGCAACAAATTGGCGGCGATACGCTGGCGACTTTGCCGCTTTTGCCAGAAGAAGCGCCCCTCGACATTGTTGTCGGCAATGACTTCTTCAAGCTGTTCTCCCAGTGGGCAGGAAGGATCCAGTGACTGCTTGGGATTTTGGAAAATAACGGCGATATCGTTACGCAAAATTTCCCGTCTTTCCTGCTGGTCGAGACTGAGCAAATCCTGTCCTTTCCAGGTCATGCGGTCTGCAGTAATGCGCCAGTTATCCGGTAATGCGCCCACGATGGCGCGAACAATCAGGCTTTTTCCCGAGCCAGACTCGCCGACTAACGCACGAATTTCGCCATCTGCCAGAGTAAAGCTGGCTTTATCCAGCGCTTTAATCCAGCCTGAGGCCGAATCGATTTCCAGAGTCAGATTTTTAATATCCAGTAAGCTCATCAGCGGATCAACCGGTTGCGCAGGGCAGAACGTAAACCGTCGCCTACTAAGTTTATGGACATAATCATTAAGAAGATGGTTCCACCGGGTAATGCCATGGTCCAGGGGGCCATATACGCCACTTCAATGCTTTCAGACAGCATGGTACCTAACTCAGGGCTAGGAGCCTGGGCACCTAAATTTAAAAAGCCAAGTGCTGTAATATCGAGTACAGCCGTTGAAAGGGCGAGCGTACCACGCATCACCAGAAGTTCGACCATGTTCGGCAGGATGGAATGAAAGAAGATTTGGATTTTGCTGGCACCATCAAGCTGGGCTGCAATGACGTAGTCCTTTTGTAATTCCTTGCGCACAAAGTCTCGGGTGTTATGGATAAAAATGGGGGTCAATGCCAAACTGATAGCCCACATACTGTTGACCAGACCTGTGCCTAAGATGGCAACAATGATGATGGCAATCAACAAGGTTGGAATTGCCATCAACGAGTCCATTAAATGGTTTAGTACGCTTGAACGTATGCCATAACTCATGCCCGCAGCGGTGCCGATTGCCACGCCAAGCAACATGGCGACTAATACCAGCAATAGGCTGATACCAAAGGTGATCTGACAGCCGTGGATCAGTCGAGACAAAATATCCCGGCCCAAACTGTCGGTACCAAATACGTGCTCAATGGTGCCCGTGGAAGACCAGGCAGGAGGTGCCAGCAGAATATTCAGGTTCTGTTCGAGTGGATCAAATGGGGCGATTAACGGACCGAATATCATCAGAAAGACAAACATGCCCAGACACCATAATCCCATCAGAGCGATGTGGCTTTGCTTGAACTCGAGCCAGGTATGTTGCAGAGGAGACGGATGAAACTCCTCCTGATACAGGTTAAATCGTGACACTTTCGCTCCTGTTTCTGGCGGCATTGAGCAGGCGAATACTGACACCCATCATCACATTCATAAAGACCACTAATAATGAGACAGCCAGCATTCCTGCGCGGATGGCTGGATAATCTCGTTGTTCAATCGCCTGGATAAGCCAATGACCAATACCCGGCCAGGAAAAGATAGTTTCTACTATCATCGCATTGGTCAGTAATACCGTCGTCTGGGTGGCCAGAATCGGTAAAATTGGCAGTACCGCGTTTCGTAATCCGTGGCGATAAATAACTTTATAGGTTTTCAGCCCACGGGCTTTGGCCGCCAGAATATAATCGCTTTTCAATACATCGATCATTGAGCGTCGGGTTTGGCGAATCACTATGGTCATGGTAACTACCGCAATGGACAGGGTAGGGAGCATCAAATGACGTAGCGCGTTAATCAGGGCATCATGCTTATCGGGAAGATCAGACAGCAAGATATCAATCAGGATAAATCCTGTATGGTAGGGAATGTCGTAGAGCAAACTGGTGCGTCCGGAGAGGGGCAGCCAGCCAAATTGCAGCGAAAATACCAGAATAAGAATAAGCGCCAGCCAAAATACCGGAATCGAATAGCCCACCACGCTCATGGTCAGCAAACTATAGTCTGTCAATCTGTGGTGTTTAAGCGCGGCAATCAGGCCTAATGGGATCCCTGCGGCAAGGGCAATACTGAAAGCGTAAATACAGAGTTCAATGCTGGCGGGCAGTGCTTGCAGGATTTCTAAATGCAGAGGCAGACCAGATCGAAAACTCAGGCCCCAGTCTCCCTGGAGCAGCAGTTTAAAGTAAGTGAAATATTGCTGTAAGTAACCAGCTTGAGTTTGATACTTGTCTGCCAGCGCAGCCGCCTGGGCATCAGTCTGAATGTGAATGCCAGAGAGATTGGTCAGGGCATCACCAGGAAACAAAAAGGCCAGGCAAAAGGAGAAAAGTACCAGGACAAAGACGGTCATCACTAGCAGGTTGAACTGGCGCAGTAAAAATAACAGCATTAGAATCCCTCCGCCTTTTCAACACCGGCGAGGATAATACCGCCAAATGGATTGAGAGTAATGCCATGCAGATTTCTGCGATATGCCTGGTAGCGATAGGCATGCGCGATGGGGACGAGGGGCATTTGTTCGCGTAGTAGTAAATTGGCCTGATGATAGTACGCTTTGCGTGCGTCTAAATCGGTTTGTGTGAGTGCCTCACCTATCAGGCGATCAAATTCTTGTGAACACCAGTTTGAACGGTTAGTGCCAGAGTCAATAGCATCACAACTGAGTAAAGGCCGGTAAAAGTTATCAGGATCGCCGTTATCGGCACTCCAGCCAATCAGCACCGAATCGTGCATGCCCAAGGTCAGTCTTTGCCGGAAGATAGACCAGTCGTAGCTGACAATATTGACGTTAATTTCTACCTGTTGCAAAAAGCTTTGAATTAGCTCGGCCATCTTCATTGCATTTGGGTTATAGGCACGCTGCACCGGCATCGCCCAAATGTTCATGGTAAAGCCCGGCTCAACACCGTTTTCGCGTAAAATCTTTCTGGCCAACACAGGGTTGTAGCCTTGATCCCGGGAACCTTCTTCATAGGCCCAGGATGACGGCGGGATTATGCCTTTCGCAGGAATGGCACCATCGAAATAGACAGCATCAATCAGCGCCTGATTATCTACCGCTAAGGCCAGTGCGCGCCTGACCTGAGGGTTATCGAATGGCGGCTTTTGCGTATTAAAAGCCCAAAACCCGACATTCAGACTGGGCTTTTCATCTAATCGCAGATCATCTCGTTGTTCGATGATACCCAACTCACTGTGAGAGGGAAACGCAATGATGTCGCATTCACCTGTCATCAGTTTCGCCAGACGAAGGGAGCCGGAGGGGGTGATATCAAAGACCAGATTTTCGGCAATCGGCATCGATTTCCAGTACTCGTCATTTCGCTTGTAGCGGATATAGGCGTCTTTACGGTAGCTGACAAACTGAAACGGGCCCGTGCCTATGGGTAACTCATCAATTAAAAAGGCCTGGTCTTGTTTGAGCAAGGTGTCTGCATATTCTTTTGATAATATGACTGCAAAGTCGGTGGCAAGGTTTGCCAGAAACGAGCTGTCTGGACGCTTAAGTGCGATTTTTACGGTTAAATCATCGACTTTATCTACGGTGGCAATCGCATTGTTTAAGCCCAGGCTCTGGAAGTAGGGATAGTTACCACCAGATACCAGATGGTACGGATGTTCGGGTAGTCGCCAGCGATTAATACTGAATAATACATCGTCGGCATTGAAAAGACGTGTCGGGGTGAAATAACTGGTGGAGTGAAAATGTACGTCTGCGTGCAGATGAAAAGTATAGGTTAAGCCGTCTTCGCTAATTTCCCAGTGGGTTGCCAACGCGGGAATGATTTTTCCGCTGACCGGATCGAAATCGAGTAATCTGTCATATAACTGGTGAGACGTAGCGTCAGTGGTAGTACCCGAGGTATCGAGCTGTGGGTTAAAGCTCACCGGACTGCCTTCAGAGCAATACACCAAACCCGATTGATAAACTTTGGTATCGATGTTTTTGTGACATCCTGCCAATGTGATGAGTAGACCAAGGGTTAACCAACTCGGCAAGGAACATAGATGTGCCAGCTTAGGCATCGGTATCCTCCCGCTCATCACTGCTATCGAGCAAGTTGTACTTTTTCAGATAACCGCGTAGCTGATGATAGGTCAGGGACAATTTTTCGGCCGTTTTCTTTTGATTAAACTGGCTGTCTGCCAGCGCCTGTTGGATCAAATCTATCTCATATTGTTGAGATAAGCTCTTTAAATCTAAAGGATAGTCGCTTTCTTTGAACATGCTGACGGCCTGAAGAGGCTGAGCCACAGGAGCTGAAAGCGCTTCATTTGGCTGAGAAACGGGTACCGATTGCGCGCTTTGTGCTGGTAGACGATCCCGGGTTTTAATTCTGCCCGAAGGCCGGAACTTAGATTCAAATGGATCCAGGATAATGCTATGTACCGGTACATGAGGATTGTTGTTTCGATAAACTGCGCGTTCTACCACGTTTTTCAGTTCACGGATGTTACCTGGCCAGTCGTAGTCGAGTAGTGTTCTACGCGCCTTTTCGCTGAATCCGGAGAACAATTCCATGTCCAGCTCTCTGGCCATACTGATGGCGTAGTGTTCGGCTAACATCATGATGTCTTCTCGGCGCTCACGCAAAGGGGGCAGGGTGATAACATCAAATGCCAGTCGGTCGAGCAAATCCGCGCGAAATTCACCGGCGTCGGCCAGTGAGGGTAAATCTTCGTTGGTAGCTGCAATGAGACGCACATCCACTTTGATTGTGCGAGATCCACCTACACGTTCAAATTCGCCATATTCAATTACGCGCAGTAATTTTTCCTGGATAAGACCAGATGTGTTGGCCAGTTCATCTAAAAATAACGTGCCGTTATGGGCGCTTTCGAAACGCCCTTCGTGACGCTTAGAGGCGCCGGTAAAGGCTCCGGCTTCGTAGCCAAACAATTCACTTTCCAGCAAGTTCTCATTTAAGGCTGCGCAGTTTAGCTTGAGATAGCTCTGGTCCCAGCGCTTGGATAGAAAGTGCAAGCGGGCTGCGATAAGTTCTTTACCTGTACCTCGTTCACCAATGATCAGCACGGGTTTATTTAACGGCGCGATTTGGGAGGTTTGTTCCAGGACTTCAAGAAAGCTGTTGGACTGTCCAATCAAATTGTCCTGTTGGCGAAATCGGCTCATTGTACCCCTCTGAAGTGGTCTATTTCGCCACTAAATGGCGTAATTTTTATTATTCTAGTCGTCAGTAGATCGCATGTAAAATTTTATTTTGTTTTATATCAATGCGTTACGCTAGTTTTTGATGTTGGCCCGCTAATTGTATAGTCCATATTACGAGAGACATTCGTCCTTTTGAAAATAAATTCCGCAACAGAGGGGAATCAGCTATGGGTATTTTCTCGCGTTTCACTGACATAGTGAATTCAAATATTAATGCGTTACTGGACAAAGCGGAAGACCCGCAAAAGATGGTACGCCTGATTATACAGGAAATGGAAGATACGCTGGTCGAAGTGCGTTCGACATCCGCCAAAACGTTGGCAGCGAAAAAAGAGATCAGTCATCAGATTACTAAGATTCGTGCAGAAGCCGAAGATTGGTACGCCAAAGCAGAATTGGCCATCAGTAAAGGACGGGATGATCTGGCGAAAGCTGCACTGAAGGAAAAGAAAAAGTGCGAAGAACAGGCGGAAGCCTTGGAAAAAGAACTTGCCATAGTTGAAGAACAATTAAGCAAGTTACAAAGTGAAATTGGTCAATTACAGGATAAACTGGCGGATGCCAAAAATCGTCAGAAAGCTATCTTACTGCGTCAGAAGACAGTCAGCACGAGACTGGAAGTGAAGCGTACACTGGATACTGGCAAAGTGGATGCTGCGATGGGCCGTTTCGAACAATATGAGCGTAAGATTGATGATTTGGAAGCCCAGGTTGAATCCTATGATTTAGGTAAAAAGACCCTGGCCGATGAATTCGCGGAACTGGAATCTGATGGGGCAGTTGAAGACGAATTGGCTGCACTGAAGCAAAAAGTTCAGGCAAAACAAACAGAAAAAGAATAACCCGAATAATTAGAGACAGGTGAGCACAAGGACGTACCAGTGCTGGCAGAGGAGAAGTATTGTGGAAGATGTGTTTATTGTATTGATTGGTGTGCCGACGATTATCTTTATGACGATAGTGGCACCTATCTGGCTGATATTGCATTACCGTAGTAAGCGTTCTGTTGAACAGGGGCTGACCGAGGAGCAGTACCAGACAATGCGCATGTTAGCTGAGCAGGCCGAAAAAATGTCTGAGCGTATCCACACCCTGGAAGCCATCCTGGATGCGGAAGCGCCGAAATGGCGGGATAAAGTATGAACATAAACCGAACCTTATATCGAGATGCAGAGCGCGGCAAAATTGCCGGTGTCTGTGCCGGAGTAGCTGAATACTTTGGTATTGAGTTATGGCTGGTGAGGATTCTGGTGTTATCTGCTTTTTTCCTGTTGGGGGGTCCTTTTGTGTTAGTCGCCTATGTGGCAGCCTGGTTTATTCTGGAAAAAAAGCCAACTCAGCCTAAGCGTGGGGCGAATGACTACCAGTATGGTGGAAAGGGATGGCAGAATCGTAGCGACGAAGAGGAACCTAAAGTCGCAGTGAAAGCCAAAGTATGGCAGGCAGGCGAGCCGCCAAAACAGGCATTTAATGATATCAGTGTACGATTTCATAAGTTGGAAACTCGCTTACGTCGGCTGGAAAGTTACGTAACTTCATCAGAATTCCAACTAAATCGTGAAATTAACCGACTATAACCCTGTCGGGTGACGTCACCATTTTCTTCATTAGCGTGGAGGTTAGCCATCACACCCTGGACTGATGGCAAGGTAGGCGGCTTAGCGATATGCTAAGACCGCCTTGTTTTTTTATTCCATGGAGTTGGCAGTTTGATTAGCGAAACCTGGCAGAAGTTAGTTTCCAGTTCTCACGTTGAAGAGATCAAGCAACAAGCAAAAAAAGCTGGCCAGCGCCTGGCCGACAGGCATTTGCATTTGGCTGTCACCGGCCTGAGCCGCAGTGGCAAAACGGTGTTTATTACTTCTCTGGTCAATCAACTGCTGGAGGCCCGCGGCGATGCCAGTTTGCAGTTCTTTGCGGTCGCCCGTGACAAACGATTGATTGGGGTGCGTCGCGAAAGCCAGCCTGACGTGCGAGCCGGACGTTTTTCTTATGAGCACAACCTGTCCTGTTTGTTAGCATCACCTTCTGTGTGGCCCGCATCTACCGACGGTATCAGTCAGATTCGATTGGCGATTAAATACCGTCCATCACAAAGCTTGCGCAAGTATTTGGCCGATGACACCACCTTAACCCTGGATATTACTGATTATCCTGGCGAATGGTTGCTCGATTTACCTTTATTAGAGATGGATTTTGCCAGTTGGTGTAAGCAAAGCTGGCAACAGTGCATACAGCATTCGCAATCTCAGGGCTTTCAACAGGCGTTGGCGACTTTAGGGTTAGAAGAGGAAGCCGATGAATTAATGCTTGCACAACTGGCATCGGATTATCGGGCGTATTTGGCGGATATTCGTCAGCAAGGTTATCACCTGATCCAACCCGGACGTTTTGTGTTACCGGGCGAGCTGGAAGGCGCGCCTGTTTTGCAGTTTTTTCCGGTCGATCCTGCTCGGTTTGAAACGGAGTTGACCATTCAGGACGGCTCAAATCTGGCCCTGTTAAAACAGCGCTTCGAGCATTACAAACAAAAAGTGGTGCAGCCTTTCTATCAGCAATACTTCAAAGGTTTCGACCGACAGGTAGTGCTGGTGGATTGTCTAACAGCATTGAATCAGGGACGCCATAGTGTTCAGGATTTGCAGCAAACGCTGGATTGGTTATTGGCGAGTTTTCATTATGGCCGCTCTTCTTGGCTTAAGCGGTTGTTTTCACCACGGATTGATAAGTTAGTGTTTGCTGCCACTAAGGCTGATCATATTACGCCGGATCAACAGGACAATCTCGTGAAGCTGATGGAATCATTAATTCATCAGGCGCGGCAGCATATTCAGTACGAAGGGGTAGAAACCGAATCGACGGCAATTGCGTCGGTGAATTGTTCTGCCGTTGAAAGCACAGACTATCAGGGCCAGAAGTTGCAAGTATTGCGTGGAAACACGTCAGATGGAAAGCAAAGTCTGGTTTATCCGGGAGAAGTACCAAGCCAGTGCCCGCCAGACTTATTCTGGCAGCAGCAGGGATTTAACTTTCCTGCTTTTATGCCACCGGCAGGTTCGGGCAAAAAAGCGCTGCAACATATGCGAATAGACCAGCTGCTGGAATATTTATTGGGAGATAAACTGCTATGACCGAGGAACAGTCCGTGCAGGCAAAAATTAAAGCCGGGGTGGTATTAGAATCTTTGGATGTGAATGCCAAACCCACGGTCATTTCGCCATCATTTGACTTGGATGCAACGCTGTCTCCTACCCACCAATTAGATGATAACGACATGGAAGCAGTAGAGGCTTCGGTTGAGCAAACGTCCGGGAATACTAAACGCTGGTTGTTTTGGACTGTTCTGCTTACGGCTGCATTAGGGACTGCAGAACTGGTGCGCTTTATTCAGCAGGTTGTGGCTGAAGATGACTGGCTTAGTGGACTGTGGTTGCTACCAATTGGCATGGTTGCGGCGTTGGCTATACGCACTCTGGTCAGTGAATGGCGGGGATTAAAACGGTTAAAGAAACGGCAGCAACAAATGCAACTGAGTGAGGAATTGGCGACGAGTCCAACCATTGGTCAGGGGCGTGGATTATGCCAAAACCTGGCGCAACAAATGGCCGTTTTTAACCCGCAGATTACACAATATGAGGCTCACTGGCAGTCACAATTGGCGGAGTTTCATAACGACAAAGAAGTATTGCAGTTGTTTGAACAGCAGGTACTGGCGCCAATTGACCGACAAGCTTTGCAGTTGGTCAGTCATCATGCCAAAGCCTGTGCTGCGCTGATTGCGGTTAGTCCTTTTGCTGCTTTGGATATGGGGATTGTCTTGTGGCGAAATCTGCGTATGTTGCAGCAGATTAGTCGCCTATACGGCCTGCAACTGGGCTACGCAGGGCGGGTACAACTTATTCGTGAATTATTTAAAACCATGGTGTATGCGGGGGCTGCGGAAATTGTCACGGATACCTCGACTTATGCCCTGGGAATGGGAATAACAGGTAAATTATCCGCCTCGCTGGCACAAGGCTTGGGTGCGGGCGTATTAACAGCCAGATTGGGTTTGCGCTGTATTAATGCCAGCCGTCCCTTGCCATGGTTGACGGAGTCAAAACCAAAACTCGCGGATATTTCTATGACCATCTTAACGTCGCTAAAAGCATCGGAGTCAACTCAGTCGCGTTAAGTTTACTGTCAACACCAAGTGTAAACCTATCGCCACTTTATCTGAACGATTGCACAGCGTACTGACAGGAAGATTGGAACGGCACTGACTACACTGCCTCTAAAGGAATAAGGGGTAATGTATGCGTGCATATGAATATCAATCTCGTCAGGTAGAAGCAGACGGTTCAATCGCCTGGACCGCAACAGAACATGATACTTGGCGACAGTTAATTGATAGCCAAAACGCGCTATTGCCGCAAAGGGCATGTGATGCCTACTTAAGCGGAATTGAAACACTAGGATTAAGTCGTGAGCAAATTCCTTCGCTTGCGACGTTGAATCAAAAGCTTCAGCAATGTTCTGGTTGGCAAATTGCCACCGTACCTGCGTTAATTAACTTTGATCGCTTTTTTGCTTTACTTGCGAATCGTCAATTTCCAGTGGCAACCTTTATTCGCCGCCTGGAGGACATGGAATATCTGCAGGAACCGGATATTTTTCATGAAATATTTGGCCATTGTCCCATGCTTACCGACCCTGACTTTGCCGCGTTTACCCACACGTACGGACAACTAGGTTTACACGCTAATCATCAACAGAGGGTTTACCTTGCCAGGTTGTACTGGTTTACGGTGGAATTTGGATTGCTGCAGACACCTGTGGGATTACGCATTTATGGTGGCGGGATTTTATCTTCGCCCAGAGAGACTTTACATGCGCTGGATTCGCAGGACTGTCGGCGTGCACCCTTTGAGCTGATGACGGTGCTTACGACGCCTTACCGTATTGACCATCTACAACCAATTTATTATGTGATCCATGACCTCAAAGAGTTGTATCAGTTAACAAAACAGGATTTGCTGGCGGCAGTTAATCAAGCAATTGGGTTAAAACAAATTCCCTTACAAAATTAATTATTTGGTGTAGCTATATGAATAATAGCGCTTTTTTGTATTATCACTGGCGTGCTAGTGTGATGACATTTGTTTAACAACTTATTTCCTATTGTTATTTCTTATACTCTTGTAATAAGATCTTTACGGTTTTACCGAGTAATTTACCGTGAGTTGGTATGAGACTGGAAATAAGTTGTCAGGATCGTTTAGGGATTACGCAAGATATTCTGGATATATTAGTCAGGCATCAAATTGATCTGCGTGGCATAGAAATTGACCCGGTTGGAAAAATCTTCCTAAATTTCCCCAATATCGAGTTTTCTGGCTTTCAACATTTAATGCCGGAAATTCGCCGCATTAAGGGTATTGAAGACGTTAAAACGACGCCTTTTATGCCAATGGAACGAGAGCAAAATCAGTTACGCGCTTTGCTGGAAACCTTACCTGATCCAGTGTTTTCTGTGGATCCGCGCGGGCGCATTTTACTGGTGAATGGTGCCGTTTCACTGAGTTTAGAAATGCCCGTTGATGACATTCTGGGAACAGAAATCAATGAGTATGTAAAAGGTTTTAACTTTGGCCGTTGGATTGATGCCAATAAAGTTGAGCCTCAGGCCCATAAAGTGAAATTTATCGAGCAGGATTTCCTTGCAGATATTTTACCTGTGGTGGTGCCTGGTCATGAAGGCGAAGGGAAAAATATCCTTGCCGGGGCTTTGTTAATGCTGAAGTCTGAATTCCGGCTAGGTCAGCAATTAACTGTTTTTAATCAGGGTAATCCAGATAGCTTTGCTGCCATTCAGGCTAACAGTAGTATGATGAAAAAGGTGGTCAAAGAAGCGAAAAAGATGGCTGCACTGGATGGTCATATTCTGCTTTATGGCGAAACCGGAACAGGCAAAGAGCGTCTGGCCAAGGCTTGCCATGACGCCAGCCGTCGTGCCGGAAATGATTTTCTGGCATTGAACTGTGCGTCATTGCCTGACGAAGTGGCTGAAACCGAATTATTTGGAGCAGGGCCAGGTATCTTCTCCAATGGTGAACCTAAAGCTGGCCTTTTAGAGTTAGCGCAGGGCGGTACGCTATTTTTGGATGAAGTTGGTGAAATGTCTTCCCAGCTACAGACCAAGTTACTTAGGGTGTTGCAAGACGGAACCTATCGCCGTATTGGTGATGCTAAAGAGATGAAGGTCGATGTGCGCTTTATCTGTGCCACCCAGAAAGATTTGAATCAGTTAGTGATGGATGGAAAGTTCCGTGAGGATTTGTATTACCGTCTGAATGTACTGAACATCTTTATTCCACCGCTGCGTGAACGTCGCACCGACATTGTGCCGCTAGCAGATACGATTATTCGTCAGCATTGTGCGAGACTGGGTCGTCATCCGGTGAAACTGAGTAAATCCTGCGTGGAATACCTGCAGGGATACCCTTGGCCAGGCAATGTGCGTCAGCTTGAAAATACCCTTTACCGAGCCTTGTCTTTGAACGATGGCAACGAGTTAAGTAAAGAACACATCCAGTTACCTTCGAATGCGATTGTTGAAACCTTTAGCCCGGACGAAATTGAAGGCACCTTAGACGACGAAGTAAAACGTTTCGAAAAGAATCTGTTACGTCGTTTGTATCCTGCTTATCCGAGTACTCGCCAGTTAGCGAAGAAGCTTGGTTTAAGCCATACCGCTATTGCCAACAAGCTGCGCGAATATGGTATTAATAAGAAGACAGTAAAAATATAGACCCCTGCGCTAGCTTGCAGTTAGTCATCAGGCCTGAACGTGCAAACGCTCAGGCCTTTTTGTTGGTTAAAGAAAATATCGAATTATTATGACATCTGTTATGAATATGGGTGGCGATATGGAGAGTTTTAAACAGCAAAAAGGGATCTAGGTATTACTTTGGGCAAATATTCTGATGATAATGATGATTGTTTTTCATGATGTTGATCATCTAAGACAAGCCCATAACTGGCTGTATCCTATTAGTCTGAAACTTTGGCTGGTGAATATTAGTGTATTTTTTCCTAGCCTAATCGCTTTAGGATTAACGCTAACCAAGCGTCAAGCGTCAAGCGGCAGCGGTTGTAACTTCGATAAGTGGCTTGCTGATTGCAGCGTCGTTCGTTGAGGTGCATTTATGGCGTCCCACTGTGCCAGTCCGGGGAATGTGGAATGATAACGTTTTTAAGTTAGGTGCCGACCACATTAGCTGGAGTATGCTCGCAGTGACCGTGGTCGTAGGGGTATCTGTTGCAATGGCAGGCACATATGTCAAAGGCCTTCAATCCAGGCATTAATCGCTTGGCATGACGTTTTTGATCAGCAGTGTCAGTAACACTGCTTTTTTCTCAATTTCTGTGTCCATTCTTTCGTTACGCGTATTTCACTTCTGTTTAGCTCATTGAATAGCAGCTTTGTTTGCCATTGATAAACTTTTTGGGTGATATGCTATCACAGGAGAAGGTACTCTGGATTCTGTGCGTCAAAAGCGGAACAGACCGCCACATTAGAAGTATTGTTTACAAATTTGGGCGTTACCGAGGTTACAAAACATTCATCCAAACAGGTTTGGCTATTTCAATAATATCAGACTCATTTTGTTGTAATTGTGAAGAAAGCATACTTACCTCCCTGCGTCTGTGCAGCGCAAATGCAGTTATAAACGGCCAAGGCGAAAATATTGAACTCCTGCAAAGTCTAGGTATTCTGATAGATGGGGCTCCGGAAAAGACGGGATACTTTTACAGATTTTTACTGGAAATCTGGTGGGGCAATCTTCTTCGAACGGATCCAGCGTAAAGGCAATCAGCGCTTAGTTGAGGAGATCTTTCAAGTCTTAATTAAGTCTATCGAGTTGGAGCAAGTTCGCCTTGGGGTGTTGCAGGCACCCGATGAAAATTAGGAGTGGATATGAGTTTAAAACTATATGGCTATTGGCGTTCGTCAGCGAGCTATCGGGTGCGAATCGCGCTGAATTTAAAAGGTTTGGAATATGAATATATTCCTGTGCATTTAACCGCAGATGGCGGTCAGCAGCATAAGCCTGATTACATCAATTTGAATCCGAGTGAACTAATTCCTACGCTGGTGGATGATGACGAGGACATAATTTTAAACCAGTCACTTGCGATCATTGAGTATTTGGATGAGCGTTTTCCTGGAGAATGTTCATTGATGCCCGTACACGCGTTAGATCGTGCCAGAGTGCGGATGATAGCGGATGACATTGCGTGTGATATTCAGCCGTTGGGAAATTTGCGTGTTGTTAATTATATGGCTGAACGCTGGGATATTACCGAAGAACAAAAGCAGGTTTGGATCCGTCATTGGATTGGGTTAGGTTTGAAGGGAATTGAAAAGCGGCTTCAAACTACTGCTGCGGATTATTGTTTTGGTTTCGACGTGACACTGGCGGATATTTGTCTGGTACCCCAGGTTTATAATGCTAAGCGTGTTGGGTTAGATATGACGCCTTATCCGGTGATAAACCGTATTGTTAACAATTGCATGGAATTGGACAGCTTTGTAAAAGCGTCGCCAGAATATCAGGTAGATGCCCAGTAATGTGTTACCGGGCGGAATTGCCGATCAGATATTTTTGATCGGCAATTCAGTTGTGTTCTTAACCTGTTTAAGCGCAAACGTAGAACTTAGATGGTCTACCAGAGGCAGATGAGTCAGCTTGGTTTTTAACAGCTGCTCGTATTCTTCAATACTTTCAACCATGACCTTCAATAAATAATCCTTTTCTCCACTGGTGGTGTGACACTCAACGATTTCAACGATATTTTGAACCGCCTTCTCGAAATTGTTCAGGGATTCACCATCATGGTTCTTCAAAGTCACATAAATAAAGACCGAAACACCCAAATTAAGCTTTTTATTATCTAGCAGAGTGACTTTTTGTTTTATAATGCCGTCTGCTTCCATGCGCTTTACCCTGCGCCAGCAAGGAGTGTGAGATAATCCCACTTGTTGACTAAGTTCAGCCATAGAAACTGTGGCATCTTTTTGCAGAACACGCAGAATTTCGCGATCGAATTTGTCTAATTTCATAAAGGTTGAACAAAAACCAGAGACAATAATGTTGAGGTCGCTAGCATGATTAAAATCTCTATCTTTTTCAAGATGGAAATGTAGGATAATCGTCCTATGATTTGTAATATTTTTGATACATCTGTTTTGTTTGGAACATTTCCATCAGCTCAACAAGCAACGCATATCCTCGTTGCTCTGCGCTATTATCGCCACCCTAATTTATTGAATTAACTGAGAGTATTATGTCCGTTTTTGAACATTCTGAATTTGATCAGCATGAACAGGTAGCATTTTGTCATGACCAGGCTTCGGGCCTAAAGGCCATTATTGCGGTGCATAATACCAACCTGGGTCCATCTTTAGGCGGCTGTCGTATGTGGCCCTATGCCAGCGGTGAGGAAGCACTGACAGACGTGTTACGTTTGTCTAAAGGGATGACCTACAAAGCTGCGTTAGCTGGATTGCCCCAGGGAGGCGGCAAGGCGGTGATCATTGGTGATCCACGCAAAGACAAATCCCCAGAACTGATGGAAGCCATGGGGAAGTTTGTTAATACACTTGGCGGTAAATATATTACGGCTGAAGATTCAGGTATTTCGGTTACAGACCTACAGAAAATGGCTGAATTCTCAGACTATATCAGTGGCACATCAGGTAAATTCTGCTTTGATGGGAGTCCAAATGATGGAAATCCTGCACCTGGCACGGCATACGGTGTTTTTGTTGGATTAAAAGCGAGCGTTGAGTATGCCCTAAATCGTGACCTGAAAGGTGTGAAAGTGGCGATACAAGGCATGGGACATGTTGGTTACCGACTGGCGCGCCATCTCCATGAACAGGGGGCTGAACTGTTTGTTGCAGATATCTTTCCTGAAGGTCCAGCGAAAGCAGCAGAAGAATTTGGCGCTACCGTCGTAACTACGGATGAAATCCTATCGTTAGACGTCGATGTTGTTGCACCATGTGCCATGGGAGCGATTCTAACAATCGATTCTGTTAACTCCATGAAAGCGAAAGTGGTTGCAGGTGCTGCAAACAATCAGTTGGCAACTGAAAGTGTAGGGGAACTGCTGCGCGAGAAAGGGGTGTTGTACGCACCGGATTACGTCATCAATGCAGGCGGTATTATCGATATTTACCATCAGCAGGGTGACAGCACAGCTGAAAGACTGCGTTTGCACATCGAGCAGATCGGACAAACATTGAAAGACATTTATGCTCGTTCAGAGGCCGAATCATTGCCAACAAACCTTGTGGCAAACTTGATGGCAGAAGAAACGTTTAAAAAGGCAGCAAACTAACCCTTTAGTAGTCAGCTTGGCTTGCATTGTCTGGCTGCTTTAGTAATAATGCGCCCGCTTCAGACACTCTGAAGCTTTTCTATGGTGGTTTCCTGGTGCCTCCGCAATGATACTCTGTGAACCCGGTCAGGCCCGGAAGGGAGCAGCCGCAGCAGACGACTCATGTGCCGGAATGTTGCTGGGAAACCGCCACCTCACCTTTAATTGTCTAATGCATATTTACGCCGTTTTTGGCTGAGCATTTTTCTCGTAATTATCTTTGAGATACTTTAGAGCTTTCTCTATGGCATTAGTGGCGTTCATTTCCATCTGATTACGTTCGCTTTGCGGTAAATAAAATGCCATATCAACTTCGTAGCGGATGTAGCGCGGCGGAACCTGATTTAATGCAAGGCAACATAAATCAGCGATAAAGTCACCATCGTACGCCTCTGCAAGTTTGAGCTGGTCAATCCTTTCCAGAATAAGATGTTCATAATAGTTGTGGATATCATCATCTAGTTTCATCACGGCTCCTAATTTATCCAGTTTACAGTAGCTTAGCTGGCATATTTATAAGTGCAAGATAGCGCTATTATTCGACGTTTATCGAAGAAAATTATTCTTGGAACCTTTCATCGCGTCGACATTTGGAGATGTTTTGACATCTCAGGCGAGTATAAATCGATCTCATGGGTAAACTTTCTAGAGAAAGTTCAATTTGATAAATGATTTCTTTAGTCTTCCTCTTTGTAGCCCGCGTTTAATAAGGGTGGGGGTTGTTTTCAAATGTCAGTTTAGTGTCAGGTTTTTGTCAGTGCTAGCTCAAATTACCCCCTTTATTGTAAATTTATAATTACAAAGAGCTTGGCTTTTTGGGGTTGTTGGTACCATTGGGTACAGCCTTTATGTCTTCAGGTTATTGAAGAGAATTTTTATCTATGGTTAATATTTAGGTTGAGGCTCACTACCTCGATTAGAAAATATTCCAAATGCCGGTAAAACGGCGAATAAAAATTCTAAACAATGAAGCACAAGTACTTTTATAAGAAAAAGGTATAAGTGGTCCAGGGAGACATACATGTTAACATTTCGTAAGAGTGTGACAGCTATTGCTGTTGCCTGTACGCTTGGCTTGTCGGTGCCGGCTATCGCTGCATCTAATACTCAAGGTGGATTGGTTGGTCAGGCGGTTGACCAATCAGGTGTTGCGATCACTAACGCCACAATCACTATTAAAAACGTAGAGACAGGTTTAACCCGTTCGGTTGAATCCGATTCTGAAGGGAATTACCGCTTTCCTCTGTTACCACCAGGAACTTATGAAGTTTCCGCTGAAAAATCTGGTATGGGTTCTTCAGATAAAGTTACGGTAAGTATCTATATCGGTAAAAATGCAAGTGTTGATCTTCCAATCGCAAATGCTGGTGTAGAAGTAATTCAAATTACTGGCAGTTCAATCTCTATGATTGACCCTACGAGTTCTGAATCTGTATTGATGATCGATAGCTCTACTATTGAACGTCTGCCGGTTGCACGTGACATTACCTCTGTTGCACTTTTAGCTCCGGGCGTAACACAAGGCGATTCAGCTTTTGAAGGTGATGGTAAGCTTGCTTCATTTAGTGGTTCATCCGTAGGTGAAAATGCTTATTACATCAATGGCTTGAACACCACTAACTTCCGAAATGGTTTGGGTGGCTCACAAGTTCCTTTCGAATTCTATGAGCAGTTTGAAGTTAAGAGCGGCGGTTATGGTGCAGAGTATGGTCGTTCTACTGGTGGTGTAATCACAGCTGTTACTAAATCAGGTGGTAATGAAACCAAGTTTGGTATTTCTGCGTTCTATGAGCCAGATTCATTACGTGCGGACAAACCAAATGTACACACTGACGATGGTGAGTTGGTCCTGGTAAATGACCATGACGAGATGGATTCTTATGACTTTAACGTATATGCATCAGGTGCGTTAATTAAAGATAAGCTTTTCTATTACGTGTTATTGAACCCTCGTAAAGAAAAGTCAGCTTATAACTCATCGGCACTAGGTGGTGGTAACTACTATACACGTGATGAAGAGTCATTATTCTGGGGTGTTAACATTGACTGGTATATCAATGATAACAATATCCTAGAGCTGACAGCATTCAGTGATGAACGTGATACAGACTTAGTGACCTATTCTTGGGACTCAAGCGCAGAAACAGCTTCCAACCCATCACCGTCTAAATTGAGTCGTGGTGGTATTAATGGCGCGTTAAAATATACGTCAATTGTTACTGACGACTTCCAATTCAGCCTGTTAGCAGGTATTAACAAAGCTGATAGAACTGATTCAAGTGAATTCGATTCAACATGTCCATTGATTTATGATGATCGTGGTTCCACAACTGAGAAATTGGGTTGTTGGGCAACTGCGAATGCTGTTACAGCTGACGATGAGCGTAAAGCATTCCGCGCCGATTTCGATTATGTAATTGGTGATCACTCGCTGAAATTTGGTTATGACGTTGAGAAGAATAAAATCAACAACATTGAGCAATATTCAGGTGGACGTTACTATCGCTATTACACAGCTGAAGAAGGTGCCTTTGGTGGATTGTTGAGTGCCGGTGATGAGTACTATCGACTAATTGAACGCACCAGTAATGGTTCTTTTGAAACCAAGACTTCAGCCTATTATTTAGAAGATACTTGGCAAGCCACAGATAACTTGGTGCTGACTTTAGGCGTACGTAATGAGACCTTTGATAATAAAAACATCGATGGTGAGTCGTTTATTAAAGTTAAAGACCAATGGGCTCCGCGTATTGGTGCAAGCTGGGATATCAATGGTGATGGAACTACGAAAGTATTCGGTCACTACGGTAGATATTATTTACCTGTAGCCGCTAACACGAATTTACGTTTGGCGGGCGCAGAATTGTACACTCGTAGATATTTCTTGTTGGATGGCGTTACAGCTGATGGTCTTCCAACTAACGACTACTACGGTGCAATCACTGGAACAACTACTGATAATCCAGACCAATTAAGTGCTACTACAGTATATGACGATGGTGTTGCCGGCGATACCAGATCACTAGTAGATGGCAATATCAAACCTATGTACCAAGAGGAATACATCCTAGGTTTTGAACATCAGTTGACTGACGATTGGAAAGTTGGTGTTCGCGCAACTTATCGTGATCTTGCCACTTCAATTGAAGATATCGCGATTGACGCTGGTCTTCAGCGTTATGCTGATGAAAACTCAGGTGTAGACCTAGAGTTGGGTGGTTTTGATTATTACGTTCTGACTAACCCTGGTAACGACATGGATATTTGGGTTGATGCTGATGGTGATGGCGAGTTAGATCACATTACATTAACTGCAGAGCAATTAGGATATCCAGAAGCTAAGCGTCAATACGGATCAGTAGATTTTACATTTGAACGTGCATGGGATGGCGTTTGGATGTTAGCAGGTTCATATACTTGGTCACATAGCTGGGGTAACTCAGAAGGTGCAGTACGTTCAGATAATGGCCAGGACGACGCAGGTTTGACAACCAACTTTGACCAACCAGGATTGACTGATGGTGCATATGGTAATCTTCCAAATGACCGTCGCCATATGGTTAAGTTGTATGGTGGTTATGCAGTCACTGAAGATATTACTGTAGGTGCAAATTTCAGCTGGCAGTCTGGTCGTCCTAAGAATGCGTTTGGATACCACCCAACTGATCTGTATGCTCAAGCTTATGGTTCAGAGTCTTTCTATCAGAATGGTCAATTAGTGCCTCGTGGAAGTTTAGGCAACCTGCCAAGCTTCTGGTCTTTGGATCTGACTGCTAAATATATGACTGAAATCAATGGCGCAGATGTGACATTCGGTATCGATATATTTAACGTATTTAATAACGATACAGTACGTCAGATTTATGAAATTGCTGATTCAGAAGATTCAGGTGAATTTGAGGGTGTTGGTACACATCCAGCCGATCCATATTATGGATTGTCTGAGAACTTCCAAACTCCTCGATATGTTCGCTTCAGCGCGTCTATGAGATTCTAATTTGGTCTCTAATTAGTTTGAGTTTGTTAAAGCCCCGTTTATGACGGGGCTTTTTTTTGCATGCTTCATAATTAGATATTGAAAATTTTCTTTTCGCCTGTGTTTAGGAGGTTACCGAAGCGGGTAAGGATTAGACTGATTAATTCGTCTAAGCCAAGTTATAAATATTGATGAGGCCATAATTGTCAGCCCTGTAGAAATACAATAATAATGGGGTATTTAATTAGAGTTGAATCTGTTTCACGTGAATGTGAGCGATTAGTTTTTTAAAGAGTGGAAAACTGAATTAGAGTCTTTAATTACAATTAAAAAGAACCTTAATAATCGAATTATAAGTCTCTAACTCAGCTTGTTTAAGGTAAGTTATCGACTTGCTTCTTGTCGTTCAGGGTCATTGTTTCCCTTCACCTTGCGACTATATTCATTGTATTGTCTTTGTGCTTGAGAATCACAAAATTTAGCATTTTGTCCACGCTGCTTGCTTGTTGCGGCGGCCGATGAATAGTTATCGAAACACCAGTCTTGTGATTTTTGCTGTGGAAAAGGTTCTTTAGGTTCGTATGAATTCCTTGCGACATCAATCGATGTGCAGCCAACAGTTAGAAACGTTCCTACCAGTGACATGACTATGAGATTTTTACTCACTTGTTACTCCTTTAAAGCATGATATTTGGCTGAAAGTTATTGTTCTGCGCGATTTTTAATTGTCATCTTTACCCTAGTTTATTGAAATGCTAAAAACAACAAAAAGTGTCATTTATTTACCGGTGTGACTGAGCTATTGAGTGGATATAGCCTATTTAGAAGAGTTCCAGCTATATAAATAATGAATAATACAAACCAAGAGCCAATTACAACACCAGCCCACCCTGCCCAGTGCCAGAAGGGGGCCAGATAAAAGCCTCCCAGGCTAGCGCCCAGGTAATAAAAGGTGAGATATAGCGATGAAGCACTGGCTTTTGCTGATTGAGCATTTCTGCTTACCCAGCTGCTTGCTGTTGAATGGGTAAGGAAGAAACCAAAGCTGTTAATTAATAATCCTAGCAAAATCGCCCAGATGTTACCGAGCAGGGTGATGGCGGATCCAAATGCCAATATAGCTGTCCCCAGCATCATGCATTCGGGTTGTCCCCATCGTCGCGCAAGTTTCCCCGAAATTGCAGAACCATAGGTACCAGTTAAATATGTCAGGAAGAGTAACCCTAACAACTTTGGAGACAAAGAATATGGGGCCTTCTCGAGTACAAAAGTAATGTAGCTGTATTGATTCACAAAAATAAAAAAGCTAAGCCCACCAATCAGATAAGCAAGGGATAGATTAGGGTTTCTTAGGTGATTACCTAATTGCTTTAACATGGCCCTGGGATGAAGTGGCTGGGCCGAAAAATTTTCTGATTTTGGAAGCAGCCAGGCGAATAAGGCAACCATTAGCAGGCTGAAAGCAGCGAGCGTAGCAAAGGTATTGGATAAACCTACCGACTCACCCAATATACCGCCAAAAAGTCGGCCTGCGATACCACCTAACGAATTACCACTTATGTAAATACCGACTGCAATCATAAGTGCATCAGTATCGAATTCATCACTCATATACGCAACTGCGATGGCTGGCAAACCAGCCAAAAAGAAACCTTGGAATGCTCTCAGCACGAGAAGCATGTGGTAATCGCTGGTGAAGCTTAATGCCAGGGTAATTATTGCTATGCCTAACAGGCTGCCAATCATCAGCTTACGGCGTCCCATTGCATCGGACAGGGGACCATATATGAGTAATGAAATACTTAATGTAAGGGTCGCGATGGTAAAGCTGGCACCTGCAACCGCTGGGGAAAGGTGAAAAGTATTCGCAATGCTGGGGAGTAAAGGCTGGGTCACATAAAGATTGGCAAATACCATGAATGAGCCCAGACATAATGCCAGCGTTGCTTGCCAAAATTTTGCGGTACCGTGAGCGATTTTCATACTACACCTAACATGCTTGAACTCGCGCACTATACCTGCCAATATTTAATCAATAAAATATATAAAATTTTTTGATTTAATAAGTTTATCTTATGGATGTGAAGCCGCTTCGCTATTTTACTGAAATCGTTAGGTCTGGCAGCTTTACAGCCGCAGCTGAAAAGCTGCATGTAGCCCAGCCAGCTATAAGTATGGCGATACGTAAGCTTGAGCACGAACTGGCGGTGAAGTTATTTCATAGAAGTGAAAGAAAGGTGCATTTAACCGATGAGGGCGAGGTACTTTACCGACATGCCCAACGAATATTGTCGGATCTGGATGAAGCCCATTTAGAAATCGCTGAATTGGTGGGCTTAGAAAAAGGCGAGGTCAGGGTAGGCGTACCTGGCATGATGGGCTCATATTATTTTCCTCCCATTTTGATGGCGTTTAGACATGCGTATCCCAATTTGACGCTAAAAGTTATTGAAGGTGGCACGGGAATGCTGCAAAACATGCTGGAACAGGGCGATTTAGATCTAAGTGTGATCGTAGCGGATAGAGTGCCGGATAGCCTTGAGTCCTTTCCACTCATTCGTGAACAAATGCTTGTCACTGTTAATAAGGAACACCCATTTACGGCGTTTGAAGCGATCACAGCGCAGCAGTTTTTTCAGGAAGAATTGGTACTGTTTCGGGAAGGGTATTTTCATCGTAAAACGGTAGATAACCTTGCACGTGCGCATGGTGCCAAGCCAAATGTCGGCTTTGAGACCAATCTTATTGCCCTAATTAAGTCGATTGTGCGTAACGGATTTGGTATCAGTACTTTGCTGTCTATGGTCATCGAACCGCATGATCAATTGGTTACCCGCCCATTTTCACCGGGAATCTGGCTTGACCTGAATATCGCCTGGCGAAAAGACGGCTATCTTTCAAAAGCCAATCAAGCTTTTTTAAATTTCTTGCTCGAACATGCCCAGCGCAATACTAAACAGTCATAAAGGTCAGGCAAACGCTCAGTATTCATTGAAAATAGAAAGTGTTCTCATTACCATATCCGCTAACTTTTTACGCTGAAATATTGCTGATTACGTTGCCAAATGCCATTGGCAAGCGTTTAGCGGCATGTGGAGAATACATCAGTGATTTTAACGCTTGCCCTGCTTATGTCATTTGGGGCGATTTTCTGTCTGTTTTCTTGTTGGAAAGGGTGGGTAAATTCGTCTTTTGTCGTCATTTTGGGCTGGTTATTTGCCGGTTTGTCGCTCATACCATGGACGATGGCCAAAGGAATTGAGTTCGGCGCCATATTTGCGTGTTGTGTGGGAGGAGCGTGTGCAATGCTCAATATCTGGAGTTATCGCTCAGATAAAGCCTCCAGGTCTGTTGCTCAAGAGCAGCAACCACTGTTTACCGGCTTCAATGGGGTCGTATTACTGCGTAATCTGGCGCTGATTCTGTTTACTCTTGTTGTATGTGGTGTTGCCGCGACATATCTTTCAATACTGGTCACACTGATATTTCCTTGGCTCAGAGTCAATCAGATGGTCTTCGCGGTGATGCTGATGCCTGTGTTATGGGGATCTCTTGCTTACTGGGTATGTGCAGCAGAACGCACATGGATCGCAGCGGCGGCGATTACAACAACTGGCGCAGTTAGCGCATGTATTCTTCACGGTATTTGATCATGTCTTTATTACCTTCTGTTTCGGCTTCTAAAAAAGCACTTCATGCCCATGGTTGGTTGGGCTTGCTCACTGGTGCAGCGCTGTATTTCATTTGTCTATCCGGAGCGCTGGCGGTGTTCCTGCCTCAATTTGAACGCTGGGAGCAGCCAGATATTCCAGAATATCTGAGCTATTCTGCTGATAATATAGAGAAGGCTTATCTGACTGCCCTGAGCAAGCCCGAGCAACTCGGACATGACATGGTGATTCGCTTACCTACTTCAGATAAGCCCAGAGCGACTATGTATCTTCAGGATGGAACACACTATATCAATCAGGACGGCAGCGTTAGTTCACTGGCAAACCATCCCTTCAGTGAATTGTTGGTGAACCTGCATTTATATCTTCATTTACCCAAAAGCTTCGGCATGATTTTGGTGAGTATTTGCGGGGCGATCATGTGCGGTTTGATAATTTCAGGTTTTGTCGCTCATCGTCGAATCAGAAAGGATGCATTTGCTCTGCGGCTAAATAGTTCGCAGCGAACTGCAGATATTCACAATCGTTTAAGTGTTTGGGGCACTCCATTTTATCTTGTGATCGCGGTGACAGGAGCATTTTTTGGATTAGCCGCCTGGTTTAACTGGATCTTGGCTGAAACACTGTACGATGGTGATCGTTCTGCCGTTGTAGAGGAGGTTTATGCATCTGCTCCTTTACTCGAAGGTATAGGGGAGCCAGTTGCCATTAGTAAAATTCTTGAAGCGATGCCAGCAATCGCACCAAAGGCAACACCGTTTTATATCACCATTGAAGATATTAATACCCCGAAACAATATGTCATTGTTGGCGCGAGCCATGAGAATCGCCTGATATATGCTGAACAATATCGCTTCGCTCCAGACGGTAGTTATCTGGATAAAGCAGGGTTTTCAGATGGTGAACCTGGACGACAGGTCATCTTTTCAACTTACCAAATCCATTTCGGATGGTTTGATGGCCTGGCGATTCAGTTTATTTATCTGGGGTTTGGGTTAGCACTTACTGTTATTTCCGCTAGCGGTATTAATATCTGGTTAAACAAGCGCAAATACAGAGATGTGATTAATCCTGCCTGGGAAGGTATTTTGTGGGGGGCGCCTTTGGCTATCGCGAGCTGTGCCTTTACTCAAATTGCGTTTAATTGGATTAGCGTAGCTGAATGTTGGTTAATTATTTTGGCGGCAACGGTTTGCGCAATTGCAATAAATAACGACAGCAAAATAAAGTCGATATTTTGTTTTACAACTGGGTTGGTTTTAGTCGCTACTTCGATTGCACATGTTGCACACTTTGGAGCAGATGCGATTCGGGGAGTGAGCCTGGGCGTGAATATTGCTGGTCTTGCGGCAGCTGCTTTTATGGGGTGGTTAGGCTGGCGCTCATCAAATGACATTATCAAGGCTACTCCAGTTGCATTAAAGTAGAAGAGGGCCTTTTGGCCCTCCTATTTATCTCGTTAAGATGCGATGAAGGATGTTGAATTGGCGGGCGGAATGTAAGCCGGACTTGAAGAAATACCCAGGCGATGAATTTTTTCATCGATAAAGCGGATGTCTTCGGCACTTAAATATTCTTTAAATCCCCCGACCTTACCCTTGCGTACTTTAAAGCTTTCGGGATCATTTACATTGGCGGCCGTAAGGATGTGGCTGTTAAATTCACCTTTTGACTCCATTGCACGCAGTCGTTCAAAGCGACAAGCTTCAACGGCTTCTGCCACTAATCCAGGATCGACGTCCGTTTCTCCACTCATCTCAAGGATTTGCCGTAAAGAATCATGGGGGCAGCGGTGTAACGCCTCGTAGCTCGTCATCATAAAGGCATTGGGTATATGCTTTGCCTTTGCCCAGTTTTGATAAAACCTTAACAGTTTATCAATTCCAAATTCCGGACTTCGAATAAACTCATTGATGTTACCTTCGAAAAGCCCCTTGCGCTTAGTTGCCTGAAAATACGCTGATACCAAGGTGTCTTTGTATTCCCTTCCGATTAAAAGCACTTTGTGTTTCGAGTACTTGGATTTGTCAGGATCCATATCCCGAAAACTGATCCTCGATACCATGGCGGAGCCATCGTGGGTAAAGGCAAATCGTGGAAGATGCTTTGCGGGATACATTTTCTGCCCTTTTAAAAGGGTATTAATGTCATGACCATAGCGTTTGGAAAAGTATTGAGCCAGCATGGCCCTGAGCCAGGTGCGTCCAGACTTAGGGTAGGATATTACGTAAAATGTTGTTGGCCGGCACCATCCGCTCAGCCTTTTTAATAGGGACATTTGCTAGCTTTCCGAAAGTGATTATGCAAAGCCTTATTAGACCTTGTTTTGAGTCATGAGTGGGTCATCAGCGGGTAAACATAAAGTAAAGCCAACGTGGTGACCCGGTGTAAACAATTGTTGCAGGTGATTGGTAACTTTATTTCTATCAAATTCGCGAAAATGGCGGGATTTGTCTAGAGTTTATAGGCTAATGTTAGCCGTTAACCTTTGGTGAAAAACGGTGTGGTATTTCTAAGGAGAGGTAATGGACTGATGGCTGTATCTGACATTAGTGAAGGCTTCTTCCGTTATACAGCATTCAGGAGGAAAGGCTTATGCAAGATAAGCAGGACACAATATGTGATGTACCCGTTTCACTATTGAAGACCTGGGTTTGGATGGTAACAGAGTCGGATGATCCGAGCCTGATAGATCAGGGCACCGATAATCTTATCCAGCAGTTCAATTCCATCACCGAGGCACGGGATTTTATAGAATCGTACGAGTAGTTTGCTTTAATGCCGGCCTGAGGTCGGCATTTTTTGTTGAATCATCGTCTATTTTGTTACTTTTCCTCTTGAAACCAAGATAACCATCCACACATAGCTAGCAACAGCTTAGATTCCTTTGTGTATGTAAATAGGACATGTTTTATGATTAACGCCTATGCCGCCTTTGAAGCAAAAGGTGAATTGAAACCCTATCAGTATGATCCTGGTGAGCTAGCCGATGATCAGGTTGAACTTGATGTGTTGGCTTGTGGAATTTGCCACAGTGACTTAAGCATTATCGATAATGAGTGGGGTATCAGCCACTATCCAGTTGTTGCTGGCCATGAGGTCGTCGGAAAAATTAGCCAGATCGGTAAAAATGTTAAACATTTAAACGTTGGAGATACTGTCGGGCTAGGTTGGCATTCTGGTTATTGTAATAGTTGTAAACAGTGTCACAACGGTGAGCATAACCTGTGTCAGACAGCACAGCCTACCATTGTGGGCCACTATGGTGGCTTCGCCGATAAAGTAAGAGCGGCTGCTAATAGTGTTGTTGTCATCCCTGAGGGAATGGATCCAATCAAAGCCGGCCCACTTTTTTGTGGTGGTATTACCGTATTTAATCCTCTGGTCCAATACGATATTAAACCTACTGATAAGGTAGCGGTAATTGGGATCGGCGGTCTGGGACATCTGGCATTGAAATTTCTGAATGCGTGGGGATGTGAAGTAACTGCTTTTACTAGTAGCGATGCGAAACGTGAGGAAGCCTTACGCTTGGGCGCTCACCACACGCTGAATTCCCGTGATGAAGACGAAATTGCGTCTGCGGCAGGGCGATTCGATCTGATCATTTCAACGGTAAATGTAAAACTAGACTGGAATCTGTATTTATCGACACTGGCGCCGAAAGGACGTTTACATTTTGTGGGCGCGACACTTGAGCCGCTGGATATCAATCTGTTTTCCATGCTGCTCAGTCAGCGAACTGTTTCAGCGTCTCCTGTGGGCAGCCCAGCAGTCATAGCAGACATGCTGGAATTTGCCCGATTGCATAATATTGAACCGCAGGTAGAAACCTTTGCATTTGAACAAATCAATGATGCTATCAAACATTTACGCGAAGGTAATGCGCACTATCGTGTTGTGCTAACCCGATAGTAGTAAGCAATAAAAAAGCCTCCAATGGAGGCTTTTTACTTTCAGTAACTCAGCCGGCAAATGACTGGTTATCTGGCTCTCTCTTTTAAATTCTTTCCTGCAATACATCCATCAATGGACTCGTTTGCAAGCCAGCTTCTGATGCCCATGTTGCAATGGTTTTGCCATCTTGCTCTGGTGAAATTAACTCTTCTTTTGGCATCTTCTTAACCAGCAGGGTACCTGCTTCTACAGCGTTATTGAGCATGGCAGTGCGAATTAGGCTTTGACCGCCACATGTGATCCCTGAGTAATAATCTTGCAGACGTAAACGGTAATCGGATTGAACTTTGCGCATCTTTTTACGCAATTCATTTTTATCATCCGCAACAACGATGTTGCAGATGTTTTGTAAATCATCTTCAATGCCTGCGCTGGCTTTGGTTGCAAGTAAGCAAAGTGGAAGTGCAGTTGCTACGATTGAAGTTTTAACGATTTTCAACATGGTTAATTCCTCAGAATTGTTAGTGTTTTTTATTTGAGCAAGTTGATTAAATCGTGAACAGTGCGAGGCTTAAACCCCTTTCGTTGATACTCAGGTATTTTAAATAATACGTTATGCTGGGTGGTCAATGCGTTGAATGATAAAGGGTTTACTTAAACCGCCTCGTTCAGAAAGTTTCTGACTTTGTGATAACGTTCCTCTTGTTCTTCATTCAACAAACTGTTTTCGATTGTTTTTATGCAGGATTGAATCAGGTGGGATTGCGTTTGATCCAGGCCATCTAGCCTCGAATCCATCACGATAGATTGAAGCAGGTTTAGAGCGATAGATGGGTTCTTGGGCATAATGGAAAAGGCCTGACCAAAAAAATTGATCGCATTTTTAAGATCTCCATGCTGGTAGTGGTTCACTGCCGTATTATTGAGTTCTTTCGGACTCAAATGGATATTGGCTTTTTCGGTTTTTTGTTGTTTTACGTACTGTAAAAATAGTTCGCCCTGGCCACTGTCTGCCAGACAGCGTTGTTCGACTAAATGAATAATCGAAAGCGCGCGCTCAAATAATCCTAATTCGTGAAAGGCTTTCGCCTTATCCATCAGACTATCCAGGCTTTCATTCTCCCAGCTTTGCGGTTGCAGTTGTTCCAGCAGGGTTCTGGCATTGGATTTTTCATCCTGTAAATACAGTAACCGTGCATTAATGATGGTGAGCTGGTCCTGCATATCGGCTTTGGGAAAGGTTGCTTTGAGCTGCTTTAAATATTCCTGCGTTTGCCTGATCAGCCGATCGGTTTCTTCATCTTCGGCAGTCATAGCGTAGTCTATGCCTGCTCTGGCCACATTCAGATAGTTTTCCGGCACATCATGAATGGAATCTTTGGCAAATTTTACGATTTTTTTCGCCGCTTCAAACTGCACCTGATAGTCATGGGTAAGACGGGAAAGATCGAGGACCTTTTTATGCCGCCGCAGATTTCGGGGCGAAATTTCAGTGGTCATCATCACGCATTCGAGGGCTGCATCGAAATCCTGCTGCTTAATTTGCAGGGCTGAGAGGAGGTCGTAGGCCGCGAGTTGAGAATCCACTTTAAAGGCCAGCCGGATCACCAGCTTCTCTGCCTTTTCATCTTCATTCAGATGGATATAGGCATTTACCAGGCCTAATTGCGCCCAGGTAAAGGTCTGGACGTTAAGAATGGCTTGATAGAATTCTTTAGCCTGCTGATACAAACCGCAGGCAAACAGCAGTTCACCTTTAGTTTTTAATGCTAACGGGTAAAACTCCGCATTATCAGGATCGGCCAGGAATAATTCTACTTCGGTCAGAGCTCGAGAAAATTGCTTTCGCTCGATATAGTTATAGACCTTACGCATGGCCCGCTTTCTCGCCAATACCCGGCTTACCCTTTTGTCTAAATCGTTTACCGTAAATGGCTTAGCGATAAAGTCATCGGGCTGCAATTCCACGATACTGTGAACCAGATCAGAAGTGGTATCCGCACTGATAAAGATAAAGGCCGTACTGGGCGGTAATTCGTGGCTATGTTTGAGCTGCTCATATAGAAAGTAACCATCATGCTCGTGTTTCAGGTTGTATGAGCAAATTACGAGATCGAATCGCTCCATCCGAATTTTCTGAAGGGCATTATTGATTTTGTCGACATAGGTAATATTGGTAAACCCTAGTTCTTCTAGGGAATATTTCATATAGCCTTTGGCCAGCACCTGATCGTCGATAATTAATACTTTTGCTTCGGCGGCGAGTTGTGGATTCATGTCCCGATATTTTCGTCCTGTATAAATAACTTATCGTACAGTTTGAGACTAATATTAGTTTAATTTAGCAACAGAACGGTTTAAGGGCGAATTTCGTTGCAGTCCTTCAAAAGCAGACTTTATTAAACATGAAATCACAGAATAATCAGCGGGCAATAGGAAATGCAGCCGGTGGTCTTAATTCATTTCAGCTGTATTAGCTTATCGTAGCCTTTGAAGGGCACTTCAGAAATTGATTAGGCTGATAATAGCAGTGAAAGGGACGGAATAAATATCTGTATGTTGATAGAAATAGGATTCGAATATTAACGACGATTATCCATTAATATGACTATGTGCTGGAGTATCGATTTATATTAAAGGGGATAAATCAGACGATAATGTATCGGCTGTATCAATATGATTTTAAATTGAAAAAGTAGTAGTGGATGCTGCTGGACTTTGGTTCAGTGATCGGTTTGGGGGGTTGAAAGAGCAGGCGATGGAACATCGACCGATTCAAGGTATTAAAAAAGAGATAGAGTGGTGGACGCTACTGGACTTTGCTTCAGTGATCGGTTCGGGCGTTGAAAGAGTTGGCGATGGAACATCGGCCGATTCAAGGTATTAAAAAAGAGATAGAGTGGTGGACGCTACTGGACTTGAACCAGTGACCCTCGCCTTGTAAGGGCGATGCTCTCCCAACTGAGCTAAGCGTCCAAAGAATTGTTCGATTAAGTGGTGGGTGGTACTGGACTTGAACCAGTGACCCTCGCCTTGTAAGGGCGATGCTCTCCCAACTGAGCTAACCACCCCACGAAATCTGTACTTCGAGAAGAGTAGATGGTGGACGCTACTGGACTTGAACCAGTGACCCTCGCCTTGTAAGGGCGATGCTCTCCCAACTGAGCTAAGCGTCCAAAGATATATTCGATTAAGTGGTGGGTGGTACTGGACTTGAACCAGTGACCCTCGCCTTGTAAGGGCGATGCTCTCCCAACTGAGCTAACCACCCCACGAAATCGATATCACACTGCGAAGAATAAAAGTGGTGGGTGGTACTGGACTTGAACCAGTGACCCTCGCCTTGTAAGGGCGATGCTCTCCCAACTGAGCTAACCACCCACTTTATTGCTTCGCCGAGTCTCCTCGGTAAGTGGGGCGCTATTATAGGTAGCAACATTTTAGTGTCAACATTAAATTATTAAATTATCTGCCGAGTGCCCAGATAACAACCAACTTGCTTTTGAAGACGACATTTTGTCTGAATAATCAGCTGATCTTTAACAATAATCCATGCCCCAAAAGTGAATTTTTACTCTTTGATACCATTGAGTCCTTAAAGCATCAATTTGGCGATAAAGAACACGATTAATCCGCTCAGCACAGTAATAAAAAGTTTTGCCTGGATTCTCGCTACCACAAACGCCGCGAAGGCAGCCCAAATATAGGGATTGGTCAAGGTTAACTGCAGCTGGTCTTGTTTAAATAAACTGGTTTGCACAATGATCACCGTCAACACCGCAATCGGCACATAACTCATGGCTTCCTGCATCCACATGGGCAAACGGATTCGACTTGCCAAAGCAAAAGGTAACATGCGGGGAAGATATGTAACTGCCAGCATCGCCACAATTAGTATGATTTCAATGCTCATGACTGTGGATCCTTGTTCGGTAATTGAGTAAACAACGTATGCTGGCTCCACATACCTGCGGCAATAGCCATAAAGGTAGAGAATAATAATCCGGTTTTGTGTGGCCAGGCGTAGGTAAGACAAGCACTGATACCGGCAACTAAGGCACATATCCAGTGAGAAGGCAGTTGCAGGGCAGGGACGACAATGCCGATAAAGGCCACCACCATAGCCACTTCCAGCCCATAGTGACTTAATTCAGGTATTTGATTACCGAGCAAGACGCCAACAGCGGTGCACAAAACCCAATTTACATACATAAAAGTGGAAGAGCCCCAGTAATACTGTTGCAGCCACTTAGCATACTTTTCGTCGTTTTGACTTAAACCAGGTAAATGCCGGGCCGTCACCGCAAAGGTTTCATCGGTAATAAAAAAGGCCATCCATGCTCTTGTCTTTAGCGGTAACTGCTTAACCAGAGGAATTAGGGTAATACCATATAAGAGGTGTCGAAGATTCACGATAAAAACCGTAATCGTAATGATAAATACAGGAGCTCCGGCCGCCAGCATGGTCGCGGCAATAAATTGAGAGGCGCCGGCATAAACGAAAAGCGATAAACACAGGGTAAACCAGTCGGGGAGTCCCTGAGCCTGACAAAGGGCCCCAAAGACTAAACCAAATGGCATGGCCGCGAAGACAAGAGGCAGAGTGTCTTTGGCGCCGTCTCGATAAGGCGCATTAGATATAGGTAACATTTAAGCTCGTCATGCCAAAAAAAGTGAACTTCTTATAAAGGTATATGGTCCCGCGCTCCAGAATTATTTCTGAATTTTGGGGAAACTGAGATAAAACCACCTTCAACTATGTGCAATCCTTTTTAAAACAAGCTTGAGGCTGCTAAAATGCGCCCACTTTGTTGAAACAGGATTTTATTAGTTATGACAGTGGTCACTCGTTTTGCTCCCAGCCCAACCGGTTATCTGCATGTAGGCGGAGCTCGCACAGCATTATATTCCTGGCTTTATGCGAAAAGTCAGGGCGGAAAATTCGTGCTGCGTATCGAAGACACCGACATTGAACGTTCTACTCAGGAAGCCATTGATGCCATTCTAGAAGGTATGCAATGGTTAGGTTTGGACTGGGATGATGGTCCATATTATCAAACCAAACGTTTCGACCGTTATAAAGAGCTGGTTCAGGTGTTACTTGAACAGGGTAAAGCTTATAAGTGCTTTATGAGCTCAGAAGAGCTGGATGCTATTCGTGAAGGCCAAATGGCGCGCGGCGAAAAGCCTCGTTATCCTGGCACCTGGCGTGATCGTACAGATCATCCTGAAGGCCAGCCATATGCTGTACGCTTTAAGAACCCACAGGAAGGTAAGGTGGTCATCAATGATCACATTCGTGGCAAAATTGAAATTGCCAACAGCGAGCTGGATGATCTGGTGATTCTGCGTAGCGACGGCACACCGACATATAACTTCTGTGTGGTGATTGACGACTGGGATATGGGTATTACCCATGTTGTGCGTGGTGAAGACCATATCAACAACACCCCACGTCAAATTAACATCCTTGAAGCACTTGGAGCACCGATTCCTGAATATGCCCACGTATCCATGATTTTGGGCGACGATGGTAAAAAGCTGTCGAAACGTCACGGTGCCGTGAGCGTAATGCAATATCGAGACGAAGGTTATCTGCCAAAAGCCTTGTTGAATTACCTGGTGCGCATGGGGTGGTCTCACGGTGACCAGGAAATCTTCTCTATTGATGAGATGATTGAATATTTCAGCCTGGATAACATTGGTCAGTCTGCATCGGCGTTTAATACAGATAAGCTTATTTGGTTAAATCAGCACTATATTAAAACCCTGCCTGCCAGCGAAGTGGCAGAACACGCGAAATGGCATTTTGACCAACAGGACATCGATCTGACCAATGGTCCGGCTTTAGAAGACGTGATCAAAGTACAGGCCGATCGCGTTAAAACCCTAAAAGAGTTAGCTGAAGTTAGCCGATACTTCTATGAAGAATATGAAGAGTTTGATGCCGACGCGGCGAAAAAGCATTTGCGTCCCGTTGCCGAACAACCTCTTTTAGCCGTTAAAGCAAAATTAGCTGCCATTACAGATTGGAATCCAGAAACAATTCATCAGGCAATTAATGCAGCGGCTGAAGAATTAGAAGTGGGTATGGGAAAAGTGGGCATGCCACTGCGTGTTGCGGCGACAGGATCTGGCAACTCTCCATCCCTGGATATCACCTTAAATCTGCTAAAACCTGAGCAAATTGAACAACGTATCGACAAGGCGCTCAAATATATAGCAAACAGACAAGCTTCTTAAAAAAAAGCGTTGACATAAAAGGGGGGGGTGCCTAGAATGCGCCCCGCTGTCAGGGAACAGCGTCACAAAAAAACCAAGTGGGTTTTGTGGCAATGGCTTGGGGCCATAGCTCAGCTGGGAGAGCGCTTGCATGGCATGCAAGAGGTCGGCGGTTCGATCCCGCCTGGCTCCACCAAGTTCCTTAGTGCAAAGCCTAGTTTGCACGGCTGAAGTCAAAAGTATTTTTGACAATATATTCAGTCCCCTTCGTCTAGAGGCCTAGGACACCGCCCTTTCACGGCGGTAACAGGGGTTCGAATCCCCTAGGGGACGCCATATTCTACGGTGTCACAGTCCGTAACTGTGAGATAGGCCGGGAGCTGTAAAACTCTCAGGACTTAAGATCTTCAGTAGCTAATATGCTTACTGAAAATCTCGAAAGCACTGCTTTCGATGAAGATTTTAGTCCCCTTCGTCTAGAGGCCTAGGACACCGCCCTTTCACGGCGGTAACAGGGGTTCGAATCCCCTAGGGGACGCCATCTTTAACGGTGTCACAGTCCGTAACTGTGAAATAGGCCGGGAGCTGTAAAACTCTCAGGACTTAAGATCTTCGGTGGCTAATATGCTTGCTGAAAATCTCGAAAGCATAGCTTTCGATGAAGATTTTAGTCCCCTTCGTCTAGAGGCCTAGGACACCGCCCTTTCACGGCGGTAACAGGGGTTCGAATCCCCTAGGGGACGCCATCTTCACTTTTTAAGATAATTTCGGGGCCATAGCTCAGCTGGGAGAGCGCTTGCATGGCATGCAAGAGGTCGGCGGTTCGATCCCGCCTGGCTCCACCAAAGTTATCTAGTGCAAAGCCTAGTTTGCACGGCTGAAAGTTAAAAAATATTTTTTAACAACGATTTCAGTCCCCTTCGTCTAGAGGCCTAGGACACCGCCCTTTCACGGCGGTAACAGGGGTTCGAATCCCCTAGGGGACGCCACATTAAAAAGCCTGCCTTGTGCAGGCTTTTTTGCGTCTGATATCTGGTAAAATGCGAATTCATATTTAATAAGACCTGCGTCTACAACACACAGATTTACTATGACAACAAACAGTAAAATTGTATCTCCCTGCATAGGTCAATGTTGCCTGGATGAGCAAGACGTCTGTTTGGGTTGCGGCCGGCTATTAACAGAAATTACAGGGTGGGTGACAGCCAGCCCTATTGAGAAGCAAGCTATCCTGCAGCGATGTCAGGTACGTAAAGCGAAACGACAGGCCAAATTCGGCAACAGCCGTTAAATCCACTTACTGCGAGTAGTATTGAATGCAAATCCATTTAGCACCGATGGAAGGGGTAGTTGATCACCTGATGCGGGATATGTTGACCCAAATTGGTGGTTTTGATCTTTGTGTGACGGAATTTGTACGGGTAGTGGATCAACTGTTACCCAAGAAAGTGTTTAGGCGTTTCTGCCCCGAATTGGAACAGGGCGGCTTAACCCCAGCTGGCACACCTGTGAGAGTGCAACTACTAGGTCAATCTCCCGAATGGCTGGCTGAAAATGCAGTGCGTGCGGCTGAGATGGGCAGTCATGGGGTAGATCTTAACTTTGGTTGTCCAGCAAAAACCGTAAACAAGAGCAAAGGTGGAGCAGTACTGCTAAAAGAAACTGACACCCTTTATCAAATTGTATCGACAGTTCGCAAAGCGGTACCTGCACATGTGCCAGTGACGGCAAAAATGCGTCTGGGGTTTGAAGACAAAACACTCGCCATTGATAATGCTAAGGCCCTTGCCGAAGCTGGTGCCGACCAAATTGTGATTCATGCCCGTACGAAAGTGGAGGGTTATAAGCCACCTGCTTACTGGGACTGGATTGCGAAAATTAAGCAACAGGTAGACGTTCCTTTGGTGGCTAACGGTGAAATCTGGCAGGCCGAGGATGCTTATTTGTGTCAGCAACAGTCCCAGTGTCAAAATATTATGATTGGACGTGGTGCGCTGGCTATGCCGAATCTGGCACAAGTCATTCGCGGAAATCAGGCTGTGATGACCTGGGAGGAAGTGTTATCGCTGTTGGTGAAGTATTCTGGCTATGAAATTTATGGTGATAAAGGTCAGTATTACCCAAACCGGATTAAACAGTGGCTAGGCTTTTTGCGTAAACAATACGTGCAGGCTGACGAGCTGTTTGCCCGCATCCGTCATTTGCGGGTTGCCGCAGAGATCGTGGCTGAGCTGAAGTAGGTAATTTAGTCATCTAATAGTTAACGAACATAAATCTTTTCCCCTTTATCGCATCTCATTCGCATATTTCTAACACCTTGATTAATCTTAATGTTCCGTCAAAGAGCGGAACATTAAGGTGCGTCAAAGGCACCAAAATAATTACAATACCTTTCAGGGATATTATGACTATTAGCAAACTTACTTGTGCTGCTACGCTGTTAGTGGCCAGTTCTGCACTACTTTCAGGGTGTGCAGCAACTGATAAGGCCAAGGAGCCTCAGGCCCCTTTGGTGAAAATCGATCCGAATCCATTTCCAAGCACCTATAAACCCCTGGCCAGCGTCCCGACGTTGATAAACCATGTGACGATTTTGGATGGTCTTGGGCAGCAGCTGGATGACGCCAGTATTCTGTTGCAGGATGGTAAAGTCGTCGCGCTTGGGAAAAGCCTGGATGCGCCCACTGGCGCCACAGTTATCGATGGGAAGGGGAAATGGGTAACCCCTGGCATTATCGATGTTCATAGCCACTTAGGTGTGTACCCAACACCTGAAACCAATTCTCACTCCGATGGTAACGAAATGACCAAACCGGTCACAGCAGAAGTCTGGGCAGAGCACTCCGTCTGGCCACAGGACCCTGGGTTTGGCCGAGCTCTTGCTGGTGGAGTAACTAGTCTGCAGTTGCTACCAGGGTCTGCCAATTTAGTCGGTGGACGCAGTGTGGTGGTGAAGAACGTGCCAAATCGCACGGTGCAGGAAATGAAATTCCCTGATGCACCCTATGGACTGAAGATGGCATGTGGTGAAAACCCCAAACGCGTTTATGGCAAAAAAGGCGGTCCATCTACCCGTATGGGCAACGTGGCTGGTTACCGTCAGGCCTGGGCCGATGCACAAGACTATCAGCGTAAGTGGGATAAGTACTATGCGGAATATGAGGCAGGTAAAAACCCAGCAGCACCTAAGCGTGACTTGAAGCTGGAAACTCTGGCAGGTGTGTTAAGTGGCGACATTCTGGTGCATATGCATTGTTATCGCGCTGATGATATGGGCACCATGATGGATATGATGAAGGAGTTTAACTACCAAATCACGACTTTCGAGCATGCCGTAGAAGCCTATAAGATTGGTGACAAGCTGGCAGAAAACGGTGTTTGTTCGTCCATGTGGGCTGACTGGTGGGGCTTTAAGATGGAAGCCTACGATGGCATTCGTGAAAATGTACCTATGGTCCATCAGGCTGGCGCCTGCGCCATTGTTCACTCTGACAGCGATCGTGGCATTCAGCGCCTGAATCAGGAAGCCGCTAAGGCCTGGGCTGATGGTAAGCGTGCAGGGATTGATATTGATGAAGCCACCGCCTGGACCTGGTTATCCTCTAATCCGGCTAAGGCCCTGGGTATCTTTAAGCAAACAGGTTCACTGGAAGCGGGTAAAAATGCCGATGTGGTACTATGGACAGCCAATCCATTTTCTACCTATGCCCAGGCGGAAAAAGTCTTTATTGATGGCGCCGTGGTGTATGACCTGACAAGTCCGGATTCCTGGCCGGTGAGTGATTTTGAATTGGGCCAGCCAGGTGAAGGAGACAGCAAATGAAAACTATTTTAACCGCTATTGCCGCTAGTCTGTTAAGTGCCTCAGCGTTTGCGCAAAATATCGCAATTGTGCACGGTACCGTGCATACCATGGGAAAACAGGGCAGTGTCGAAAATGCCACTATACTCGTCAAGAACGGCAAAATTGAAAAGGTCACAACATCAGATAAGATCCCGGCGGGCTATGACGTTATCGATGCCAAAGGCAAAGTGGTAACGCCAGGTTTGATGGGCGTTTACACTTCCTTAGGACTCGTAGAAGTGGATTCATGGGCAGGTACGGTAGACAGCACCGCAGATAAGTTACCTCTGTCTACTGTTGGTGCAGCCTATGACAGTGCTTATGCGATTAATATGGACTCTACGCTGATCCCAGTGAACCGCATTGAAGGGATTACTTCTGCTGCAACCAGCTTTTCCTATACCGGCCAGTTGTTTAAAGGGCAGGGCAGTGTGATTTCGATGGGAGATAGCTCCGATCCAGTACTAAAAGCCCACGCATTTATTGCCACGGAAGTGGGCAATGCGGGAGCCGATCATACTGGCGGCAGTCGAGCGGTGCTATGGGTAGCCTTGGAGCAAGCCTTAAATGAGGCGGAATATGCCAAGGGCAAAACCATTACACCTAACACCGAATGGCATGGCAGTTTGACTAAGGCGGATATTGCCGCCCTGCAGGATGTTATTGCAGGTAAAGAACCGTTGTTGGTGGATGCTCGTCGTGCTGCCGATATTCGTCAGGTGATCGCCCTGAAAAAGCGTCACCCTAAATTAAAGTTAGTGGTGTTAAAGGGGATTGAAGCCTGGCGCGTTGCGGAGGAATTAGCTGCGGCTAATATTCCTGTGATTTTGGACCCCGAGTCAAACCTGCCTTATCAGTTTGATGAGCTCGGAGCGACTCTGGCCAATGCCGGACGTTTGGCTAAAGCGGGGGTTGAAGTATCGATTGGCATGGAAACCCATAATATCCGTTTAGCTACTCAGAATGCTGGTAATGCCGTCGCTAACGGCATGCCATGGGATAATGCTATGGCAGCGTTAACCATTAATCCAGCCAAACTTTATGGCGTGGATAAGCAAATTGGTAGTCTGGAAGCCGGCAAGCGTGCCGATTTAGTGATTTGGTCAGGCGACCCGCTGGAAGTGACTGAAGCCGCTGAAAAGGTAATGATTGACGGCAAGTTTATCTCGATGGAATCCCGCCAGACGAAACTCCGTGATCGTTATCTGAAAAATGCTAAAGAACGGGCGACTCCCGCTCGCTATCAGTAGCGTATCAGCCTAATCATATTATGCAAAAGCCCGCTTATCGCGGGCTTTTTCTTTTCTATCTGGCCATTAGGGGAACAGGCTTGGCCGTTGTCCAAACCAGGGCTGGGCCTGTTCCAACTGATGAGCTAATTGCAGTAACAGGCTGTCCTGACCCATAGGGGCGACAAACTGGCTGCCCATAGGCAGACCTTTTTCGCTGAGGTACAGAGGCACGGACATGGCAGGCTGACCGGTAAAATTGGCCAGTTGGGTAAAAGGCGTCGGAGCCAGATTATCCAGAAACATCTGCTGAACCACACCAGACTTGAATAATATGTTGTGTAAACTCACCTGATTCACCAGTTTCATGCCGATGCTTTGCCATAACGGCGGAGCGAGGGAGCCCACTTCTATGGGTTCTTTGGCCACAGTGGGCGTCAGCAGCATATCGTACTGTTGATGAAAATCATGCATCAGACGTGAAAACTGATTCCACTGACGTTTGGCTTTGACAAATTGTTTGGCGCTGATCATATTGCCCAACCCCGCCAGCACCCGGGTCGATTCTTCGATCGCTAGTTTCTTGATGGGCTGATTCAATGCTTCGGCCAACAAGTCGACATCTGTTGCCACATGGCCAAGATACATGGTCATGTAGCTTTCCAGCAGGGCATCGGCGCTTATGCTCAAGTCTATTTCTTCAACCTCATGACCTAGATCCCGCAGTAACACCACTGTATGGGCGACGGCTTTGAGGGCGGCGGCATCCACTTTGCCGTTATAAAATGAACGGCAAGTGTAGCCAATACGCAGTTTCCTGACTGGAGTGGTTAGTGCCGCGGCATAACCACTCGGGCTCACCGGATACGGCGACGACCCATCGATACCTGCGGTGGCATCCAGCATAGTAGCGCTGTCGCGTACGCTTCGGGTGATCACATGCTCATTGGCCGCACCATCCCAAAATTCATTGGCGTAAGGGCCGGTGGGTACCAGGCCGCGGCTGGGTTTAAATCCAAATAACCCACAACAGGATGCCGGGATGCGAATAGAGCCCCCACCGTCACCACCAGACGCCATAGGTACAATGCCGGCGGCGATCGCAGCGGCGGAGCCTCCACTGGAGCCCCCTGGTGTGCGACTTAAATCCCAGGGATTGCGGCAGGGGCCAAAGGCTTCAGGTTCGGTAATTCCCATTAAGCCCAATTCAGGAGTGTTGGTTTTACCAAACATGACAACTCCGGCCTGTTTGAAGCGCTTTGCCAATTCAGTATCCTGGGGAGAAATATAGCGCTTGAGAGCCTGACTGCCATTGCTTAAAGGCGTACCGGTAAAACCACAGATCAAGTCCTTAACTAAAAAAGGGACGCCGGTAAACGGGCCGTTGGGTAAACCGTTGGCCAGTTGTTGTCGGCCAAAATCATATAAAGGTGTGACAATGGCGTTAATCGCTGGGTTAACCTGCGTTGCGCGGATAATGGCCTGCTCAAGCAAGGCTTCGCTACTGATGATACTATTGGCGACACACTCAGCTAAACCCAGAGCATCATATTGGGTGTAATCAAAATCAGTTGATGCTGAATGATCAGAAGTACGCTGTGCTTCCATTGTGTTCTTCAGTGGTCCATTTACATCTACGCTAGCAGTAATCGCAGTCGTCAGGCAATAAAAAAGCCGCCTTCTGGCGGCTTTTGAGACTTGCTTAGTCGCTGATTACATAGGTAAGGCTGTGCTCAGGTACTTATCAAACTTATCCTGATAAGTGTTTTTCAGAGAAATACACTGTTTGGATTCGTCCTGCATCACTTCCAGGCTGCGGGCCATACCTTCATATTTCTCTTTTAAAGGTGCATAGAAAGCATCTGCTTTATCCAGGTTGTCCTGATCACAGGTGTTTGATACAAACTCTGGCATACGGGCAATATGATATGCTGGCATTTTAGCGGCCAGTTTATCCATATTGGCACCCAGCCACTGGTAAAGCAGATTTTGTTTGTCCTGTGCATGAGCGGCTACCATTACCATATATATCGTGTTGGCAGGCGTCACGTCATCCGTTAAGGCTAAATCCAGCATCTTGCCAACCATAGCATCACTTTCAAAGCTCATGGAAAACAGGAGCGTGTTTTTCACATTCGGAATGTCACTCTGACGGTATGCTGTCAGCAGCTTGTCAAACCAAGCGCTGTCACCATGGATAGTTGAGATTGCGATGGCAGTTCTGGCCAGGCCTGAAGGGACGCTGGTGGTATCGGCTAAATACTGCTCTGCCAGTGCCTCACTTTTGGCTTGTAATACCGCATTTTCGCCATGTAAGCCTAACAGTGAATATAGTGCCTGGCGTAGACGGATTTGCTTCTCGTCTTCGTCTTTACCTTCGCTCAGCGTTAAGGCATCTAGCGTTGGCGCAAAGCGGGCATTAATGAGTTTTGCAAATGCCGCTTTATTGTCGTCATTTACCAGATACAGAAAATCATTCAGGGTCGCCACAGCTGCGCGTACTACCGTTTGATCCTGATCCACCGCCAGAGTATTCAGTGCCGACATTACATCAGCAATCGAGACTTTACCTGCGGTCAGTAGGGCATTGATGTTGTACAGCAGGTTTTTCTTCTCACGGGCATTAAGGGCGTTAATGTCCTTTAACAAGTTTTGCATCTGGCGAGCTGGTAACTGCCAGCGGAAGTAACCTGTGGCGTTGTCATTAGGAAATACCCAGTCAGCTTCAGCAATTTCAGGTATCGTGGTTTGCTGCTGATCGATAAACACCAGCTTACGGCTAATTTTGCCCTGCTTTTTATAGCTCAGGTTCAATGGTACCGCCCAGGTCTGTGCTTTTACATCGGCTCCGGCCAGGTGGAAGCGGCTTTGCGTGACACTGCCATTTTCGCCAAAACTTACCAGCGGGTAGCCAGGCTGTTCCAGGTAGGCCTTCATCATTTTGCTAAGGTTAAAATCAGCCACGTTATCTAACGCCTGCCACAAATCATCGGCCTGAGTATTGCGCCATGCATGCTTCTTCATGTACGCCTGAATGCCCTGGCGGAATTTTTCGGTGCCCATCAGCGATTCAATCATCTGCAAAATCGACTCGCCCTTACTGTAGTTCAGGCCGAGTCCATCCATTACGTCTGACTGGCTGCGTACCACCTTTTTCACCGGCTTAGTGGTGGGACTGGCATCGGCGCCAAAGGCACCTTCCTGAATGATACGTTCTTTGTAGTTCAGCTCAGGATACAGCTGCATCATTACATGGCTGGCCATCCAGGAGGCAAAGGCTTCGTTCAGCCATAAATCGTCCCACCAGGCCATAGTGACCAGGTCGCCATACCACATATGTGCAAGCTCGTGAGCAACAACATTAAGCGGGCCGCCGCGTTCAGCTAAATCTGGCTCATCTTCAAGCAGTAACAGGCTGCTGCGGAATGTGACTAATCCGGCATTTTCCATTGCACCATGCGTAAAGTTTGGCACGGCAACGAAATCCAGTTTGCGATAGGGATAATCTATACCGAAGAAACTTTCCAGCGCTTTTAGGATTTGCGGGGTGTTGGCCACCACGAATTTGGTTTTATCTGCGTAGCCTTTTGGTACATAGATTTTTCCGGGCACCGACAAACCTGTGATGTCTGCGCTGTCTAATGGCCCCACCGTGTATGCAACCAGATACGTTGGCATCGGTTTGGTTTTCATAAAGGCCACGGTTTGTTGGCCATCTGCGACTGAAGACGACTCAACGGGCGTGTTTGACGCAACCGTCTGGCCTTCTGGTGCAGTAATGGTCAGCTGATACGGAATTTTAAAGCCTGGTTCATCGAAGCTAGGGAAAGCACGACGGGCATGCATGTCTTCGAACTGCGTGAACAGATAATTACGACCTTCAAAGTTGGACAGATACATACCGTCGGAGGAGGTGTTTACCTTACCGTGGAAGCTGATGGCCAGCTGATAATGATCAGGTTTTAGGTCACTGGCAGCGGTTCCCCAGTTAATGTCGTATGTCCCTTCACTGATGTTCAGCGGAATGCTGCCGCTAGGGGTTAACAGCTCTGCTTTATCGATACTCAGACCAAGCTGATAAAACCCGACTTTGTCAGTGGATTTGGTGATATCGATATCAATCAGAGTCGTACCTGTATAATCAGGTTTATCTGGATCGATGGTTAAGTGGATTTGTTGAAAGCTGGGTTTAACATAGCCTGGCAGACGATAATCTACGTCTTTGGCTTGAAGGTGTAGACTGGTCAGTGCCAGTGTCCCTGCGACCCATCCGAATAGGTGTTTCATACGGATTCCTTTTATCTGTTTTTGTTCTGAGTTCAGTGGGGCTGGTTGGATACAATGCCCCATGCCAACACCTTAGCGTGAATCCGCCAAGGCGCAACTGGGAAATGGTAAAGGAGTGTGTCAGGAAGCTGTTTATTTACAGGGGCTACAGCCGTGTAAAAAGAGTTTCACTGCGTGACTGACAAAACGTTCTTTGTCTTCTTTGCTTAGGTTTATCTTTTCACCAAATACATTGCGCATGTGGTAATCACTCTTAAACATACCGATAAACTGCATGGCAGCAAGTTTGCAATCCTCTGGTGCTAATGTGAGATAGCCATTATTAACGAGAGACTTGAGGTAGTCAGTTACTGTCATAATACTGCGCTCTGGTGCCATGGTCAGAAAGAATTCGCGTAGCTTGCTATAACGGCCTGACTCAGCAATAAGCAGACGATGCACAGCACCTGCTTCAGGGGAGATCATCAGTTCAAGGAAATGCATACCCATTTGTTTAAGTACGTATTCAGGATCTTTGCTGGTCAGGGTAGGGGCTGACAATCTGTCCTGGATATCACTGCATTTTTGCTCGATTACAGCTTTAAACAAGCCTTCTTTATTACCAAATAAGCGGTAAAGGGTCGCCAGCGAACCGCCTGCCTGAGCAACAATGTCCTGCAAACTGGCCGCCTCATATCCTGACTGCATGAAAACGGTCGTTGCTGCATCAATAAATTTTTGTCGGCGCAGCAAGCCTCGCTCTCTGGGGGTGTAATCGGCGGTAAGGGTGTCTGTCATAAGCTTCTTTCCATCAAACTGACCCGATAGTAACAAAATAACGCATAAGAAACAGGATCGAGGTTGCGATTATTGATATGTAGTGTAATATTCATTACACATTGTGTCAGCACATTCATTCTGGAAACGCGTATGTCAGCCAAAAAAATCGTAATGAGTTTAATTTTCCTGGGCCTGGCCGGATTAGGCGCGCAAAAAGGTTACCACTGGTATCAGCTGGGGCGTTTTATTGAGGAAACCGACAATGCTTATGTGAAAGCCGACTCGGTTGCAATTCGTGCTGAATTATCGGGTCGAATTGACAAGGTTTGGGTCGAAGAAAACCAGCACGTGAGTAAAGGTCAGGTGTTGGTTGAGTTGGATGCGGAAGACTATTTAGCGAAGTTGGCTGAAGCGAAAGCCCAGCTTGCCGTCGCCAAAGCCGCTCGTGTAGACGCAGGTGAGCAAATTTTACTGCAGCATAAAAAGCTGGATGAAGCGACGGCGAGTATCGATGCTGCCGAAGCGACCCTGACAAAAACGAAACTGAACTTAGAACGTTTTAAAGTGCTGCAACGGCAGTCGTTTGATTCAAAGCAACAACTGCAAAACACCCAGGCCGATGTAAAAATTGCTAAGGCTCAACTGGCGCAGGCGCAGGCGAGCAAAGCTGCAGCGGTGCAAACGTTGGCAGTGCTTGAAGCACAGCAACAAAGTGCAGATGCCCAGGTAGAATCTGCCCTTGCCAGCGTGCAGTATGCTCAGCACCAATTGGATAAAACCCGCATTTTGGCACCGAAAGATGGTGTGATCGGTAGTTTGAGTGCCCGTGATGGTGGTTTAGTGCAACCAACACTGACATTACTGCATCTGGTACCGTTACCTGATGTATATGTGGTGGCTAACTTTAAAGAAACACAAATTGGCCATATGAGCATTGGTCAGCCAGTTGCGATTCGAGTTGATGCTGAAGAGGCTATTGCCTTTGAAGGTGTGGTGGAGTCAATTGCCCCTGCCACGGGGAATGAATTCAGCCTGTTACCCAAAGATAATGCCACGGGTAACTTTAATAAAATTGTGCAGCGTGTGCCTGTGCGTATTCGTGTGACCGGCCCTGCCAATGCTCTGCCATTGTTGCGTCCTGGCCTGTCAGTGATCCCGCAAGTGGACACCCGTGAATTTAAAACTCAACAGGCTTATTTACAGAATACCAAGCGTGGTGATAACGCTGATTTAGCCGCAAACTAAGACGGTTCTGTTATGACGCAATTGCCGCAGGAAATGCCAAATGCTCGTCAGAAACTTGGGTTTCTGGCGGCAATTATTGGCATGTTTATGGCGATTCTGGATATCCAGATTGTCGCCAGTTCGTTAAATGAAATTCAGGCAGGTGTTTCTGCCACTCCAGATGAAATTTCCTGGGTTCAAACTGCATATTTGATTGCAGAAGTGATCATGATCCCCCTATCCGGGATGCTGACACGCTGGTTATCTACGCACTTAACCTTTGTGATTTCCTGTGTGGCCTTTACCCTGGCCAGTATTGGTTGTGCAATGGCACAAACCATTGAACAGCTGATTGTTTTGCGTGCAATTCAGGGCTTTGTCGGCGGTGCCATGATCCCCATTGCGTACGCCATGAGCTTTAAGTTGTTCCCACAACGAGCCATGGGCGGCGTTCAGGCCCTCATAGGTATGGTCGCAACACTGGCGCCCTCAATTGGCCCAACTTTGGGTGGTTACATTACTCAGAATGCCAGCTGGCACTGGTTATTTTTGATGAACGTGTTACCCGGCACACTGGCTGCGCTGGGGGTGTGGTTTAACCTGCGTATCGATAAACCGGATTTTTCATTGTTCAAGAAAATCGATTTTCTTGGACTGATGTTTCTGGCACTGTTTTTGGGGCCGCTGGAATTTATCCTTGAAGAAGGGCCAGGCGATGACTGGTTCGATAGTCATGAAATTCTGAGTCTGAGCGTACTCTGTTTCGCCAGTGCTGCATTGTTTTTCCGGCGTGCGCTGCGGGTCGAGATGCCGATTGTGGATATACGCATCTTTAAGAACCTGAATTTCCTGATTGGTACTTTCCTTGGCTTTATTATCGGAATTGCCTTATACGGCCTGGTGTATCTGGTGCCCCTGTATTTGGGAACAGTTCGTCAGTTCAATAGTCTGCAAATCGGTGAAACCATGTTTGTCACCGGGGCCACTATGTTCTTCAGCGCCCCCATTATTGGACGGCTTTCGGGCAAAGTGGATAACCGATTGATGCTGGGGATTGGCTTGCTGCTGGTGGGCTGTGGGGCGCTTCTAAATGCCAACCTCACCAGTGAATCTGACTTTATGCAGTTTTTGCTACCACAGCTAGTCCGCGGTGCAGGCATGCTGCTGTGCATTATCACCGCGACCAATATTGCTATGGGCACCCTGGCGCCGAAGGATATTAGCAATGCGTCAGGTTTGTACAACGTAATGCGAAATTTGGGGGGAGCAGTGGGCCTGGCAGTGATGGATACCATTCGTGATTACCGTTTAGATTATCACTGGAACCAGCTAATCAGCTCCGTTAACGAAGGTCGAGAAGTGGTAGAGATGCAGCTGATTCAGGATCAGAAGCAGTTTGCGGGGATCGTGTCTGATCCGCTGGCGCAGGCCGTATCTGGTATTTATAACCGGGTGTTGGTGCAAGCGCAGGTGCTGTCATTTAACGATTTGTTTTTGGGGCTTGGAGCAATCTACATTTGCTCATTACCCTTGTTACTCTTTATGCGCAAAGGCAACAGAGCCGGGGCTGCGGGACATTAACGGCTGATAAAATACACAAAAGGCGCTATGGTAAGGTGATTCTCCAGGTCATCGGATGATAGCGCCATGTGTGGCAGATTAAATGTAACCGACAGCCCGGCTCTGGGCGCCTTATGTGAACAACTGGAAATTAGCCTGTGGCACGGAGCGCCGATATACAAGCGCTTTATTCGCGCTACGGATCAGGTCAGTCTGGTGCGTCAGCATCATGGCATCAGACGCATGGACAATGCCATTTGGTGGTTGCTGCTGGAACCCACTGCCAGTGGCTTTAGCCCCTCGCGCTATACCTCCTTTAATACTCGCTATGACAAGCTCAATGTGCCAGGCAGTGCAGGGTACAAGGCGTTTAGACAGTCCCGTTGCGTGATCCCGGTGTCAGGCTTTGGTGAAACCGAATTTGCGGGCAAAAAGCCGCTGCACTATCACGATTTATACGCCGAAGATGGTGCAATGCTTTTAGGGGGCCTCTACCGTGAGTGGCATCATCCCGCCTCGGGCAATACGCTGATGTCATGCTCAGTGATCACCTTGCCCCCTCATCCCAAACTGGCAGATGTGCATACTAAAGCTATGCCATTAATCTTACCCAAACAGCCAGCGCTTATTTCTCACTGGCTGGATGAGTCACAACAGGATGTAACGCAATTCACGCCTCTGTTAGCACCGAATTTGCCGCAGACATTAATTGCACAGCCGATAGATAAGCCGAGTCTGCATCAGTGCGCAGGGGAAGCCTTTGTAATTGATGCCGATTAACACCAGCTATTGCAGCATCGGTTTATTTGGCCTAGGTTTACCGGGCGGTTCCGGGTGTTGCATTAACTGGCGAAAATCAGACGCATTGAGTGGGCGAGACAGATAAAACCCCTGCACGATATCGCATTCCAGCGTGTGCAGCATATTGAGCTGTTCGGCCTGTTCAACACCTTCTGCCACCACCCTTAAACCAATGTCATGGGCCAAATCAATCAGCGATTTGACGATCAACCGATTTACCCGATTGCCGCTGTCTAAATCATCAATGAAGGATTTGTCGATTTTAATGCAATCCGGCGCCAGTTTTTTCAGATAGTTAAACGAGGAAAAGCCAGTGCCAAAGTCGTCAATGGCCAGGGTTATGCCCTGCTGACGTAACGTTTCCAGAGCGAACATAGACTGCTCAAAGTGTTCGATTAAACAGGATTCTGTAATTTCCAGGGTCAGACGATGTGGTGCAATCCCATTTGCCGCTAAGCTGGTAAGAATATGCTGGCCAAAATCGGCAGAGTGTAATTCTTTGGCAGACACATTAAAGGAGAGTTGGAAGTTATCGTCGACCTGGGACTGACCAATCCATTCACAGGCCTGTTTAAATAAACTGGCGGACAGCGCAGGCATCAGACCTTTGCGCTCGGCGATGGGAATAAACACCGCGGGGGGAATAAAGCTGCCATCATCCTGTTGCCAGCGTGCCAGGATCTCGCATCCGTAAAGTCTGCCGCTGCGCAGGTCAGCCATGGGTTGAAAGTAAGGCCGCAGGCGCTGTTCTTTAATCGCCCCAGGAAGCTGAATTTCAATGTCTTTTTGTTGGCGAAATTGCTCACCGTGGGCATTCTCGTAGTATAGCCAACGATTGCCGCCGGCAGTTTTGGCCTGATACATGGCCATATCGGCGGCCGCAATCAGGCTATTGGGCTCCAATCCATCCTTGGGATAGCGGCTAACACCGATACTCAGCGATGCATAGTAATCTTCTGCAGCCAGTTGAATGGGTTGATTGAATTCATTCAGTATCTTGTCGAGGGTGGTCGCTACGTAATTGGGCTGCGGGGATTGGTCGAAGATTATTAAAAATTCATCGCCACTTAAACGGCCGATAAAATCGGTTTTTTGCACATGTTTAAGCATTTTTTCGACCGCAGCCTTGATGACCTGATCACCTACAATATGACCTTTGGTGTCGTTGATCAGCTTGAAATTGTCTAAATCGATAAAGGCCAGGCTAAAAGGTTCCGCTACTGCTTTGGTTTGGCGGTCTTGCGTGAGCTGGGTGAGTTTTCGCAGCAGCATAGTGCGGTTAGCCAAGTGGGTGAGGGGGTCATGATAGGCCAGGAATTCAAGTTCTTTTCGGTGCTTGTATTTAGAGGTGGCATCGCTGAATACTGCAACAAAATTATCCACGCAGGTGTGCTGCTGGCGGATGGCCTTGATATTTACCAGCTTAGGTAACAGTTTTCCTTCTTTGCTTTTGTCCCAAATTTCCCCCTGCCAGTGGCCCTGCTTAAGGATCGCATTCCACATGCACTGGTAGAAGGTTCGACTATGTAAGCCCGATTTCATAAAGCCAGCGGGCTGTCCCACTGCATCCTGGCGACTATAGCCGGTAATCCGGGTAAAGGTGGGGTTTACGTCAATAATGCGGTTATTGGCATCGGTGATCATGACGCCATCGCTGGTGTGCTGATACACATGACCGCTGATTTGTAACTGGCGCAAAAATTCATAGCGTTGGCGAATATCCGTTAATTCAGCCACCAATAGCCGAGGTTCATCGTCCAGCAGTTTGAATAATTTGACCTCTACCGGGCGGGCAACGCCGGCCAGGGTTTGGTGCATCCATTCGAAGGTGGCACATGGCAATGTAGAGAGTTGATCGAATTGTGCTTTGGCCAGGTCTTCGGAACAACCGCCACAAGGCTGAGTGGGAGGCGATAGTTCCCAGGGGTGAGAGAGTAAAATATCTTTTTTATCCGTAAGACCAAACAGGCTGGCACAGGCCGGATTGCAATCGACAAATCTATGCTCCCACAATAGTAAGGTGGGGCAGGGAGATTTGTCATAAAGGTGTTGGTAAAGGCGGCCTTCCCTGAGTAATGGCCCTGGCGTTACGGTCATGCACTCCCTCTTTGTACAGCAATAAATAGCATGGGATGGGTATTTTCGCGTCGGAGTGTAGCCCGTATTTCAGAGCGGGAACTTTAACTGGATCAATTTTTTGAAAATGAGAGATATTGCAAAAGATTCTGATTATTCGGTGGCGATATTCCGCGATTGAATATAGAAGTGAGAAAGTGATTGGATTCTATAGCGATCGATATTTTGGTAGTTATATTTACCTAAATGTTCAGTTGTATAAAACAGGCAAATGAGAAAACGATACCCCGCAGTAAGTCGCTACCAGAGACATGCAGTCGATAAGCTGTTGAGTGATGTAAGCTAACGCCGTCTATAACGAGATGACGACGTCAGCTAAGGTGTTCAGGAGGGTTTATTGTGCTTTTGGCGTGCGTTTAAACCATTTCAAAATGGCACCGCCGCCCAGTACCAGTAGGAACCAGAACTTTTTCAGCAACAGCAGAGCACCCGCCAGAATGCCTAATTTCGCCGCCACTTTGCCAGCAACGAGGGCACCGATACCATATGCCGCCACTTCGTCGATGTCCGGGTTAAAATCACTGTAGCGCGAACCCTGATTAAAATCCGCCATGGCCAGCACGGTTGGTACCTGTGGTTTTATTTCCTCAAATTGCGCCATGCCAGCAATAAAATTCATGACCAGAACACCCTGACGGCCTAATACGCGAATATTGTAATTCAGGGTGTGGTTGGAGTTGTCACCAAACATCAGTTCTTTGGCCCAGTGTAGTTTGTGCGCCTCGGCATCGTAATAGGGTTGTGATGCCCAGCCAACGAGCTCAATGGCCTCATAACCCTGCTCAACACGCGCTTTACTCGATTCTCTGACATCGGCCTGCATGTCTTCTAACATCTCGGCGTAATCGATGTCAGCAGTGTCTTCATCAGAGACATAACCATCCTGTTCATATTCAATGGTTACACCCCATGAGTCACCATCAAAGGGAGTTTGGTCGGCAGGAAACAGCATGCCCAGAATACCTTCGGCCACTTCTGGCGGGTTGCCCCAAATCTCTGTAAGTACACGCTTGGCATCGTCACTGTTCAGGTAATAGAAATCTTCGGGTACTTCAAGAGTTGCTACGTCATTGGCAAGGGCAATACTGCCCGTTTGCGGAGACATTTGGCTCCAGACAGACTGGGCCCATTCGATGTAAGCTTGCTGTTCGTCGGTTTGAGATTCGGTGACTTGTGCTTGCTCTGTCGGCTCAGGCTGAGTGTCATCCTGTTGCTGAGCGGTGGCGAATTGCGCCATCACCATCAGGCTGCTAATTCCCAGCCATTTAAGGTAATTTTTCATCATGTTGTCCTTATTTTTATGATTTCCTCAATGCCGCATCCCGGCATTAACCGGGTTATACACTAAATTTATCTGGAGCAGAAAAATAATTACCAAATGGTCATATATGGACGCACCATTATGCTAATGGAAATGACCTAAAAACTTTTATTGCAGTCAGATGACACTTTAATGAAAACCTTTCTAGACTTTGTGTAGGGGGGAACAAAGATGTCGATAGTGTCAGAGGTAAAACGTTGGGTGGAATTAGTCGTGCTATTCGCGCTAATTCCGGCCTTAGTGGTTTGTTTTATTGGTGATTTAGCTACCTGGTTAATGCCGTTACTGCTACTCACCGGCGCAGGGTGTTTGTATTTATTGCTCGCTGATCCCAGTTTTAAACGCTTTCGCCTCTGGCATGTGGATGCTTTCTATCAGCATATGCGCAAAACACTATGGCTATTTCTTCCTTTCGCCAGTCTGGCCTGTGTGCTAGTGGCTGTGTATATGCCCAAGTTACTGTTCTATTTACCAGGCGAGCATCCCTCTTTGTGGTTGCTGACCCTGCTGATTTATCCGTTGATTTCGGTGATCCCGCAGGAGGTGATTTTCCGCACCTTCTTTTTTCATCGTTATAAACGCATTCTGCCATCGAAAATCTGGCGCTGGCTGCTAAGCACCCTGAGTTTTGCCTCTGTACATGCTGTGTATGGGAATTGGATCGCAGTAGCCGTTTCTGCCGCAGGCGGCGCGTTATTTGGTTATCGCTATATTCAGACCCGCTCGACACTTGTGGTGGTTATAGAACACAGCCTGTGGGGAATGTTTTTATTTACGGTGGGCGTTGGGGTATTTTTGCTGAGCAATGCGCCAATACCCGTCGAATAGTACCTGTTTTTTTAGGTGCTTTTATTTAGCCTGATAACGGGCTAAAAACATCTTAACGCTTTCTGATACGATTTTTTTCAGCTCGTCAGCGCTGGGCTGGTGCAACCCAAACAGGGCCGGATAGAAAGCGAAGGCTTTGAGATGGTAGATAAACTGGTGACTGGCAAATTCAACATCGTCGACCTTCAGTGCACCGGCGCTGGTGGCGTCTGTCAAAAAGGCTTCAAGGTAGCGTTTACAGCCCATGGGGGAATTATTCATGGTTTGCGCCAGCTCTGGCTCTTTGAGCATTTGTAACATGGCAATTCGTGCCATGCGCAAAAAGGTGTCGGAGCTGAGCATAGCCACTTCATCTTCAGCGATCTTTTGTAACTGTTCGGCAACGGTCTGGGAGGGATCGAACTGCAATGAGCGTCCTTCCGTCAGACGGGTAATCATGCGATCTGTGATGGCCTTAAATAACACTTCTTTAGTCGCAAAGTGGTTGTAGACGGTACGTTTAGACACATTCGCTTCAATGGCGAGTTGGTCCATACTGGTATGCTCAACGCCCTGACGATGAAACAAATCTTCCGCCGTATCTAATATTTGTAATCGCTTTTTGTCACTTAGCTTCATAGTCACACCTTTTCTCACCCCCGCTATTGTAACCATCTCAAAATAAATTGCACTACTCAGTTTACTTTTTGCTCTAATTCTGTAAACTACACCGTGTAGTGTAATTTTGTGGCGAGGACAATATGTTGCTGAAAAGCTGTGTTCTTATGCTTGGGGTATTCTTGTTAGGAGGAATCATGTTAAACACCATTAATGCAACGTCAGCTGAGCTTGAAGCGGTAGCCGGTCCGCATTTTGACGGCGAAAAATTTCATAACACGACACCTATCGAGCAGCCAGGCCTGAAAAAAATGCTCGAAATTTCGAAGCGTTACTTTACCGAAAAGAGTGTGGATAAAGCACCGACAAAAGCGATCCCGGTTGCTGCAGTGACATCAGATGAACTGGCTGCGCTGAGCAATAACGATATTCACGTGATTAAACTGGGGCACTCATCGGTGCTATTAAAAGTATTTGGCGAATTCTGGTTGTTAGACCCGGTGTTTTCAGAACGGGCATCGCCTTTTCGCTTTGCCGGGCCTAAACGTTTTCATCAGCCGCCCATTGCCCTAAAAGATTTGCCGGCCATAGATAAGGTGCTGATCTCACACAATCATTATGATCACCTGGATAAGGCTTGCATTAAAAAGTTAGCCTCGAAAACGGCGCAGTTTTTGGTGCCGCTGGGGGTGGAAGCCGATTTGGAAAAGTGGGGCGTTGCGCCGGAAAAAATTGTGCGTTTTGATTGGTGGCAGGAATATCAAACCCATCAGGGCGTGATTGCGTTTACCCCAACCCAGCATTTTTCTGGCCGGGGGATGAGTGATGGCAATACGACCTTGTGGGGTTCATGGGTGATCAAACAGCAGGGCAAATCTGTCTATTTCAGCGGCGATTCAGGTTATTTCGACGGCTTTGCCGAAATAGGCAAACGCTACGGACCCTTTGATCTTGCGTTGATTGAAACGGGAGCATACGACAGGGATTGGGCCGATGTGCATATGACACCGGAACAAAGTGTCCAGGCAAGCCTGGATTTGCAGGCTAATACCATGATCCCAGTGCACAACGGCACCTTTGATTTGGCCTTTCACGCTTGGTATGAGCCACTGGAACGTGTGGTACAGGCGGCCCAGCAGCATGATGTGAACCTGCTGACGCCCGCCTTTGGCGAAAAGATGGCGCTAGCACAACTATCAAACGGCTTAGCAGCGAAGCAATACTGGTGGCGTCCGCTGATGCCAGCAGGCGCAGTTGAGCGCTTTGCGGGTTCTGAGCAATTAGTTGCCGACTAAAAGGTAAAACGAAATATCAGCGCAGCCAGTTACGCTGCGCCTATGTTTCGTTTTACCTAATTGGGATTATGCAGTGGTCAGGGTCAGGTGGTAACCCGCGTATTTACGCATATTGATCACTCTGTCACCATCTAACAGCCAATACTGGCCTTTCATCCCCTCAAGGGTGCCGCTGAACACCAGTTCTTTATCCAGATTGATAGATTTGATTTTGACTGGATACTGTTGGACCGGATAGTGAATCTGATGGGCTGGTGTGTCTAACTGACTGATGGCCTGAAAACCATGCTCTTCGGTAATAGCATCTAAGTCGTCTTGCACCTGCGCCAGCAGAGTTTCCTTTAATGTCTGTAAATCGACGTGCTCTGCTTCGCCTTTGAGCATGGTGCGCCAGTTGGTCTTATCGCCAATATGGCTCTTAAACGCCGATTCCACCAAACCACTAATGAGTCGATTCTGTACCCGCATAATCGCCATGGCCTGGGTGGCGCCCTGATCTATCCAACGACTGGAAATGCCCTCTGTCACATGGCGGGTGATACCCACTTTGATATTGCCGGTATTCGACAGATACACAAAATGGTCGGTCAGGCAGTTTTCTTCGCCCCATGCAGGTTCGCGACAGGTCCCTGCATCATAATGGCAAAGTTCCGGCTTAATGATGCAGGTGTCGCACTGAGCCAGCTTGGTCACACAGGGGTAGCAATAACCCTGATTAAAACTTTTTTTGGTTTTGCGTCCGCAATGCACGCAGTGGATCTGGCCCTGATAAACCACCTCCAGATGTGTGCCAATCAGGGAATTCATTTCTATCAGGTGTTCGCCTATGGGTAACTGATAGTGCACTTTATGCTCGGCATCGGCGCTTACCCGCATTTTGCGGATATTGCCTTGATAGCTTGTTGTCATGATTTGTGTCTTTGTCTTTGCTGTATTTCGCGGCCAAGGATACGGGAAAGAGGGCGATTACTAAAGTCAGACATCAGGTGTGACAATTTGTTACTCGCACTTATGTCCGTGGAAAGGTATGGTTTTAGTTTGGATTGCTTTAAGAATTAATTTGTTGTGAAAACCCATACTACCCGCGCCCTGATGGGCTGGATTTTTGGCCAGCTGAAGCCTTATAAACGTCAGGTGGTGTACGCCTTAATTGCGCTGTTTATCGGTGCCGGCGCTTGGTTATTGCTGGGGCAGGGCGTGAAAGCCGCCGTTGATCAGGGCTTTTTAGCTAACAACGCCCAGCGCCTGACCCAGATGGTGGCGCTGGTACTGGCCATTGGTGTGGTGGGCAGTATCGCCACCTATTTTCGCTTCTTTTATATGGTCTGGCTGGGGGAGCGGGTCAGTGCCGATATTCGTCAGCAGGTCTATTCCCATTTGCTGACCTTGTCGCCGGAATTTTATGCCAAAACCCGTACCGGCGAAGTGATTTCCCGTTTTACCTCAGATACTACAGTGCTGCAAACCGTGGTGGGCTCGGGCCTGTCGATGGCGCTGCGCTCAACCGTGACTTTTATCGGCGCGTTATTGCTGATGTTGTTTACCAGCCATGTGCTGACCTTATGTGTGCTGATTGCGGTGCCCATTGTGTTGCTGCCCATTCGCATATTTGGCGCTCGCGTACGTACTTACGCCCGGAACAGTCAGGACAGAGTCGCCGATGTCGGTGCCTACATTGATGAAAGCCTGCATGAGATACAAACGGTGCAGGCTTATACCCACGAACATCTGGATCGCGAACATTTCAGTCAGCGCATAGAAGGGGTAATGGGCGCGGCGCGTCAGCGTATTCGTTTTCGCGCGCTGATGATAGCGTCGATAATAGCCATCAGTTTACTGGCAATTACGCTGGTGGCCTGGCTGGGTGCCAATCAGGTGTTAAGCGGTGAATTAAGTGCCGGTGAACTGACGGCCTTTATGTTTTATGCGGTGATGGCAGGCGGCAGTGTGGCCACCATCAGTGAAGTGATTGGTGAGATTCAAAAGGCTGCCGGTGCCAGCGAGCGGATGATGGAATTACTGGATACCGTCAGTCAGATCAAAGACGCACCAATGCCGCAGCCATTACCACAACCTGTTCGTGGCGAGCTGGTGCTGGCCAATGCAGGCTTTTCTTACGCAGAGAGTCAGGATCTGGAGCAGGAATGGGTACTCAAAGATCTTAACCTGCATATTCAGCCCGGCGAGCGGGTAGCCTTGGTTGGCCCGAGTGGGGCAGGTAAATCGACCTTGTTTCAGTGTCTGCTGCGTTTTTACGATATGCAGCGCGGCCAAATCACTCTGGATGGCGTGCCGATAACCTCTGTGGGTTTGCGTGAGTTACGTCAGCAGTTTGCTATGGTGTCGCAGGAATCGGTGATCTTTGCCGACTCGGTGCGGGAAAACATTGCTTATGGGCGGCCGGATGCCTCACAGGCCGAGATTGAAGCAGCGGCCAAAGCGGCCCGGGCCGATGAATTTATCGCGGAATTGCCTGAAGGGTATCACACCCAGTTAGGTGAGCGCGGCGTGCGCTTATCCGGTGGGCAGAAACAGCGTATTGCCATTGCCCGGGCGATTTTGGCGAATCGACCTATTTTGCTTTTGGATGAAGCCACCAGTGCGCTAGATGCGGCTAATGAGATCAAGGTAAAACAGGCGCTGGATGAGCTGATGCAAGGTAAAACCACCCTGATCATCGCCCACCGCCTGGCGACCGTGACCAATGCGGATCGCATTGTGGTGATGGACAAAGGCCAGATTCAGGCGGTGGGTACCCATCAGCAATTACTGACGGAAAATGCCCTGTACCGTGAACTGGCTCAGTTGCAGCTGATTGCCTAAGCAGCCTATATGGCGCTTAGGTAATCCATGGCGGAAGCTTAGGCGTACGCCAGAGTGAAACGCTGATTAATGTGGGCGGGTGTTTGCACCTCATCCAGCATGGCTTTGGCGTAATCCTGCACAGAAATAAAGCTTTCGCCTGTGGCATTTGTCAGCAGCTGATCTTTACCTAACTGATACGAGCCTGTGCGTTCACCCGGACCAATCATGGCGGCAGGTGAGAGCATGGTCCAGTTGACATCCTGATGCGCTCTTAAGGCGTTAAGGGCGTAACGGGCACCTTCAGCAGAGGCTTTATACTCGGCCGGAAATTCCGGTGTATCAATCAACAGTGCACCCGGCGCGATTTCCAGCGAGCCGGCACCACCTACGACTAACAGACGCTTTACTTCTGCAGCTTTAGCGGCCGCCATTATGCTGTCGAAACCTTGCTGATAATACCCTGCGACATCAGCTTGCGCGTGGCCGGAAAAGGCACTGATCACCGCATCAAACCCGGCCAGTTGCGCTGTTAATGCAGGGGTATCCTGCACATCGACTTTTACTTTGCTCAGGCCCGCCTGATCGTCTAAACGCTCTGGACGTGACACCAATGCGGTGACCGCAAAGCCGCGGGCTAAGGCTTCTTCACGCAGAGCCGAACCGATAAAACCGCTGGCACCGATAATGGCTATATTCATCATTTTTTCCTCTGGATATTTGGTAAGTGGTCAACGGAGGCTATTCTGACGAAAGCGATTGATTTGAAAAATAGCGCGTTTAATAATTCATTGTTTCTAAATTTAAAACAATGAAAGGTGGATTAAGTGGAAAGCCTGGATTTAAACAGCCTGCCATTATTTATCGCTACGGCAGAAGCGGGCTCCTTTACCGCGGCAGCGGATAAACTGGGCTGTACCAAAACCAAGATCAGCCTGAATATCCGTTCGCTGGAGCTACGCTTAGGCACCGTCTTGTTTAACCGCACCACCCGCAAAGTGTCGCTGACTCAGGCGGGCGAGCTGTTTTACCAGCAATGTAAGCCGTTGCTGAGCCGTTTAGATGAAAGCATTAGCGATGCCAGTACCGATGCCCAGCAACTGACGGGTACTTTGCGTATTTCAGCGCCCGTTGATCACGCCGCACACAGGCTGGCACCGGCTTTGGCGGAATTTGCAAATATGCATCCGGCACTGGGGATTGAGATCCGCAGTGGCGACAAAATCACCGATATGGTGGCTGAGGGCATAGATGTCGCCATTCGCATGGGCTGGCTTAAAGATTCCAGTTTACGAGCACAAAAGCTGGGGGAGTTTCGTCAGCGGGTGTATGCCTCTAAGGCGTATTTGCGGGTAAATGGCACACCTGTGCATCCGTCTGATTTGCGTCAGCACCAGTGGCTGGATTTTACGCCTTTGCCGCGCTCGTTAACCTGGGATTTTCAGCGTGATGATGAGCAGGTGCAGGTACAACTGCATAGCCGCATCCGGGTCGATAATACCAGCGCCTTACGCAGCTTAATCAAAGGCGGCGCTGGTATGTCGATTCTGGCGGATTTTCTGCACCCGGAGGATGATCAGCTGGTGGAAGTGCTGAGTGACTGGCGTTTACCTTCAGGCGGCATTTTCGCTGTCTATCCACCAGGGACATTTCTGCCTGCCAGAGTGCGCAGCTTTGTGAGCTTTTACCGCGACTGGCTGACCAACAAGTCGTTATTTTAGCTAGCCTTCAGGCTGCTCGGGCAGCAGTTTGAGGGCAAGGCGTTTGACCATATCTTCAATTACAAACCACACCAGGGCATAGGCCCAAATCCCCAGGGCAAACTCCCAGCCAATGGGGGTGATAAACCAGCCGTATACGGCGATAAAGGTGCCCAGAATTTCCGTGCCGAAGGTGGCAATCATTAAGCTTGGCGCAGGCCAGGGCTTTTGCCAGAACGGCCCTTCGGTGCGCGCCACATATAAGGTGCTGTGGCCTGCGACGATCAGTTTTAAGAACAACAGGCTTTGAATCAGGTCTTCATCTAAGCCCATTTCCTGGAGTAAAAAGAACAACACAAAAGACGAAATTACCCCGGTTAACCCGAGTATGGTCGACAAGCCAAATAAGCGTGGTAAATGCCAGCGTACCGGGGTAGGGCTGATGTTAGTGCGATCGTAGGCGATGGTGAGAATGGGGATGTCGTTGAGTAATGCCAGCAGAATGATCATTAAGGTGGTGATGGGGTAGAAATCGAAAATGACGATGGATAACGCCATAAACAAAATGATCCGCAGGGTTTCCGCGACCCGAAATGTTGCGTAGATTTTCATCCGCTCAAAGGTAATGCGCGCCTGCTCTATCGCGTGATTGATCACACTTAGGCCAGGTTTGGTCAGCACAATATCGGCCGCGGCGCGGGCGGCATCGGTGGCGTTAGAGACAGCAAAGCCACAGTCGGCCTTTTTCAGGGCCGGGGCATCATTAACCCCATCACCTGTCATCCCGACGATATGTCCGGCTTTTTGCAGGCTGTCGATAATGCTGTATTTGTCTTCCGGTTTCACCTGCGCCACTACATCCACCTGATTTAAGGTATCTAACAGGGTCGATTCGTGTGTCTGCAGAAAGGCTTTTTTCAGCGCAGCGGTATCGTAAAGCTGGGTCAGGCTGGTCATCACCTTGTCGGCAAATTCCGCCGCAGCAGGTTTAGCGATGTCAGGCTGCAAATGCTGATATAAGGCCTGGGTTAAGGCGTGGGCAAAATCCAGTAACTCATCGCCGCCTTTGCCATGCAGTTTTTGCGCGGAAATGGCCTGCTGAGTCAGGCCCAGGCGACGACCGATTTCCCGGGCAATGGCCAGGTTATCGCCTGTGATCATTTTTACCTGCACGCCTACGTTGGCCATATCGGCAATCACCTGGGCGGAGTCTTCCCGTTCAGGGTCGACCATAGAAATCAGGCCAACCAGTTTGGGGCTTTGATGCATCTCTGCGCAGGCCACCGCCAGAGTGCGAAAGCCTTTGGAGGCGTAATTATCGATAGCCAGGTCTAATCCTTCGCGCTGTGCTGGTGCTAATTCACATAAGTCCAAAATGACCTGGGGCGCGCCTTTATAGACCCGTAACTGGGTATCGCCAAAACGGGCGTCAGCCTGGGTCAGTTTGCTGGTGGGATTAAAGGGCACAAAGTCGTGCTGCTGCCATAGTTGCCAGTGTGCCTGCTGGTCGGCACTGAGCTGTTGTTCCAGATAATCAAACAGCGGAATTTCAATGGGATCGAAGTTATCGCGCCTGGATGCCAGTACCGCATAGCCTATCAATTCAGATTGAGAGAAGGACGTTTGTTCGGCTAACTCGGTTACCTGCATCTGGTTTTTGGTCAGGGTGCCGGTTTTATCGGAGCAGAAAATATTCACTCCGGCCAGTTCCTCTATGGCGGTCAGGCGCGAAACAATCGCTTGCTTACGCGCCAGATTGACTGCACCCACAGCCATGGTTAACGACAGCACAGCCGGCAGGGCGACAGGAATGGCGGCAACTGCCAGCACCAGTGAGAAACGCGCAATTTCGAGGAATTCCTCATGGCGGAATATGCCTGTGAGTACAATCAGGGCAATCAGCGACAGGCTGATCAAAATCAGGAAATGCCCAATTTTAATTACCGTCTTTTGAAAATGGCTGCGTTCATTAAGTGAGGCATCGGCCACCAAAGACACCACATTGCTAAAGCGTGTGTGGGCGCCAGTATTGACGACCAGCGCCTGCATTTCGCCCTGTTTGACTATGGTATTGGCATAGCCTATCGCACCGGTGGATTTACTCACGGGCAAAGACTCACCGGTCAGGGCCGATTCATCGACTGATAAAAAATCGCCATCCAGCAGTTTGACATCGGCAGGGATCACATCGCCTAAGCGCAGGCGAATAATGTCGCCGGGGACCAATTCGCGCGCAGGTATGCTCTGGTATTTGCCGTCGCGTTTTACCCTGACAGTTAACACCATTTGCTGTTTTAACACCGCCAGGGCATTGAGGGCGCGGTGTTCCTGAAAAAAATCCAGTGCCACATTCACCAGCAGCATCACGCAGATAATGATGAAGTCTTCCCAGTGCTGCACCAGCGCTGAAAGCATGGCAGCAATTTCAATCATCCAGGGAATAGGGCCCCAAAAACGACTAAATAGCCGGGCGAGTAAGCTACGCTGATGTTCGATAATTTCGTTGGCACCGTATTGCTCAAGACGCTGTTGTGCGTCCTGTTGAGTCAGTCCCGACTGGATATCACTTTTGTAGGTATTGATCAGTTCTTCGACTGTTGCCGAGGCGAGGGTATCTGTTTGAGCAGATTGGGCAGCGTTATCAATTGCTTGGGGGGGTGAAGCGATAGCCATTCGTCGTTCCCTGTTAGGTGACATCCTGGTACCAGCTTACGATGATATGGGCAGAAATAAATTGGATTTAGCGCAAAAAAACGTCAGTTAATCCAAATTGATAATGCAGAAACAAACAAGGCGCCGAATGGGCGCCTTGTCTTAAAACGTTTTAGGTTCTGATTACAGAACTACAACGTTAGTCGCTTGAGGACCTTTTTGGCCTTGCTCAACACCGAACTGAACTGCTTGACCTTCTTTCAAAGATTTGAAGCCTTCAGATTGGATTGCACGGAAGTGAACGAATACGTCCTTACCACCGTTATCCTGAGTGATGAAACCGTAACCTTTTTCTTCGTTAAACCACTTAACGGTACCTGTTAAATTAGACATCTAAGTCTCCTAACTAAAATATTAAATAAATTCTGCCGAAGCAGAGGGTTGTGCTGAGAGGGACTATCGAATTGGAACAGGCTGTAGAGCAGAAATCTAAGTGAATAACGCGAACGATTACTTAAGAACGACGAGCTGAAGCAGTTTTACAATTTTTAATAGCACCTAACTTAGGCACTTATATTGAACCACAAAACTCAGGAGAAACCGAAGCATTTTTTTCAAATTTCTGCGATTTCCTGAGTATGTGGGTTCATGCCTATTGTGAAATAGGACAATTGCGCTCGTTATTTTGGCTTAACCAGCTAATAACACCCTGTGCATCGGCACGGTGTTGCAATTGCACGTAAGTCACGCCAGAGGTATGACAAATGGCCATTCGGTTCTTGTTAATCGAGATGGCATGGACAGGCAAATCCACATGAATGGCCTGCTGTTGGTAAATAAAAGACATAATATTTTCAATCAAAATGTATGTGACAAAACGGGCCTTGAGATGAGTTACTGCAAACCACAGGAGGGTATTTACAAAGCAGTAATGACACCGTTAAGGCTTAACTTTTCTAAAGATGACTGACTGGATCAAGGAAAGGCATAACATTAGCTTATCGTGAGAGATAAGGGTGATGGCGTGAGATAGGGCATCAACGGGCGGCAGTTTAGGTGCTTAATTAACCAATTGCAAGGAATAGATTTTTAATCTATGTGGTTGCCGGGCCCTGACATGGCGCGAAGGAAGATTCGCTAAAGCTCTATTGCGCTGGTAATACTGCGGCTTTGACTTGCTGTAAAAGTGCTGTCGCTGTTCCATTCGTCTTCAAGCTGACCCGAGGCATTGCGAGTTAAGGTGGTGGTGAGCTGGCATTCATCATCAGTCTCGGTCGTCACGTCTGTAAATACATCGCTTAAACTGGTGCTGTAAAAACCGTTATCCGTGGCACTGAGATCAACGCTTGTATCGTCGGTAAAGGAAGTACAGGTCAAAGAAAAATTAATATCTATGCTGCTGTAATAGGCCACGCTGTCCCATATCACTTCGATGTCTGCGTCTAACTGGCGCGAACTGCGACTGATGTAAAAGGTAAAAGGTGCCGGCAAGGTCACTGTTGCGCTGGTATCGTCATAGGTACTGTTGCGGCTAAGTTTGAGGTAAAACACTGTCTCGTTTTCAGCCTCGGTTTGTGTGTAGCTATAGAGATAACTGGTTTCGCTGTCACTATCCTCTGAGGCGCTGTCGCTCAGAGTATACGGGGTTCCATCGACATATAAGTTGAGAGTATCGTTATCGCCCAGGGTTAAAGCTGAATCGCTGTCTAAACCAGAGCGGTTATACAGATTAAGCCACAGCGTATCTGTGTCACTGCCGTTATTGATGACGCTGGCCTCCAGGATCAGGTTTCCAGTACTGACACTGTCTGTATCTGTCGCCGATGGGTCAGAGGTAACCACAGCATCATCACCACACGCGGTTAACGTCAGGGTTGTTAAGAGCGATATAGTCAGCAGAGAAAAGCGCAACATACCTGTTTTTCCAACGATTATTTTTATCAAAACAAGTACTTAGTTTAGCGAGTTGGACAGAGTTTGCCTATGCAAGATGTGTAAATTTACATGCGCAAGAACCTGTGCCGGGGGATTCGGCACAGGTCAGGTACGTTAGGGGTTCATCAGCCTAATGCCATAGAGTCCGCCTGCAATTGAGCCGGGCAGGGCTTCAAATTTCACTCTGAAAGGTTGATTGGCGTCGTGGATTAGGCCAGACGGGATTGGGTAATCCACATCATAGAATATCGGTCCTTTTCCACCTTCAAGGGTAACGGTTGTCAGCTCTTTATCGTCAATCAGAATACGGAACTGACGGTTAGTGTCTATACCGAAGTAAGTCAGGCGTAAGACGGGACTAGCTTGTCCTTTTGCCTGCATTTGGTAGCTAAACCAGCCATGAGCGTGGCGCCAGTGTTTATCCTGATTCAAGCCAGCTTCGCTGTTTTCTGCTTTAAAGAAATGGTCAGCTTCCGGCTGTTGCTCGCCTGGGTTAATCACATCCAGTGTTTGTGCCGCCAGTTTGGCTTCGGCAGCGGCTTTAGCCTGGAGGGCATCTTTCATTTTCGCCCAGCCTGAACGGGTGGCGTGGGGGAAATACAGGGTGTAGCGACTATCGTGCAAACGGAAAAACGGGATCAGCGTGAGCTTTTCATCATGCACAAAGGAGGTCGCGCCGGTGGTAAAGGTGAGCGGCAAACCTTCCACGGGTTTGATATTGGCTAAAAACAGCTTGGGATCATCCAGAAAAATTGGTGCCTGATCAGGTGGGCACAACTGGCCGCTGGCAATATGGCCCATGCGGCTATCATCGCCAATGTAATTTAACTGTTCATCCGGGAATGGATTGGTTTTAGCGGCCAGCACAATAGGGCCATAGACAGCGGCATAGTATTCTTTACCATCGGGTAATTGCGACAGGGATTTATGCATTGGCAGGTTAATGTCGATGGTATCGCCAGTCTGCCATGCTCGGGTGAGGGTAACGTAATCCCCAGGCATTGCCGTAAAGGCAACCGGTTGACCGTTAACACTGACCTTCAGTTCGTCTTTTTTAACCCAGCGCGGATAACGGATATGCAGACTATCACTGGCCGCATGCTGCACGGTTAGTTGCGTGGTTTGAGTATCCGGAAACAGGGTGGTCTGGGTCAGTTGCCAGCCTTGTTCGCCCATGTTCAGGGTACTGTCGATAAACAGATTGACATACAGCTCGTTAAGCTGGTTAGTGGCATACACCATAGCACCGTATTTACTGTGATTCTCGATACCCGAACCAACACAACACCAGAAACTTAACTGCGGTGAAGAATACACCCGGTAATGGTTTGGGCGCATGGAGGTGAAATAGACCAGGCCGCCATGATCCGGATGCTGGGATGACAGAATATGGTTGTAGAGTGCGCGTTCGTAGTAATCCAGGTAACGGGTGTCACCACTTTGCTGATACAGCATTTTACTCAGTTTCAGCATGTTATAGGTGTTGCAGGTTTCCGGACCTTCTTTGTCTTCTACCATGCTGCTGAAATCATCTTTAGGATGAAAGTGCTCACGCACACTATTGCCGCCAATGGCCACGGTGCGTTTGGTCACCACTTCTTTCCAGAAAAATTCGGCTGCTTTATGCCAGGCATCGGCCAGGGTGTTATCGTCTGTTTCTTCAGCGACGCGTTCTGCACCGATAATTTTGGGGATCTGAGTATTGGCGTGCAGGCCGGTAAGCTTATCTTGCTTTTGTATTAAGGGTTCCATAATCGCCAGATGGGTAAAGCGAATCGCCTCTTGCAAATAGCGTTTATCGCCAGTGATCTCATACACATCGGCTAATACTTCATTCAGACCGCCATGTTCACTGATCAACAGTTGTTGAACCTGGGCATCGCTTAGCGCTGAGGTGGTATCTAACAACCAGTCTGATAGGTGTACCAACATGGCTTTGGCTTGCTGACTGTCGGTATAAACATAGGCATCACGCAAACCCGCGAAAATCTTGTGAATGTTATACAAGGGCACCCAGGCACCGTTAAGGCTGAATAAATCGGGCTGAATATTGCCTGCTTTTACCTCGGCCCAGAGTTTATCACCATTGGGAACGCCACCTAGATAGCCATTTTTATGTCGCAACTGGCATTTTTCCAGCTCGTTGAGCATGTAATTCAGACGCTTCTTTATTTTGCGGTCGCCGGTGGCCGCATATGCCAGTGACAGGGCCGTAATATAATGGCCGCCAATATGCCCATCCAGGCCAGTATCTTCCCAGTTAGGATAGCGAGGTTTGTCTTGTTTAGTTTTAGGATTACGCGCGGGTAAACCGGCTTCAATACGATAGGGGGCGAGCAGGCGATCGGGGTCCAGCGACATCAGATAGTCAATGTTGGTTTGCTGGGCATGTAAAAAGGGACCACCTGTAACCCGAACCTGTTTGATGGAAACTGCCGTCACGGGCGCTGCCAGTGTGGGGGCGGCGAACGTCATGGCTAAGCCGGAAACGAGTAGCAATGCGCGGAGGATATGAATGATCTTGAGCATAACTGCATCCCTGTAGGCTGGATTTCGTATTGAAGTTGAAAACGCGTTTCTGCGCAAAGTTTGAAGGCACAACAAGGTTTGCTGAGCATCACGCAGAAACGCTGTAGACAGTCGTCTCCCCAAAAGTATAGGGGGATTTCTGAACTGAGGCTTTACCAGACACGGGCATGCCATCGGCAACCCATGTCAGGCGTTTCACCAGTGCAAGTAGAGATATCCTGTTTGCTGAACGCTTGCAACAGTTTCACTACTCACACTGGATTAGACTAGGCCGCCGGGCTGCCACTGGCCAGATTCTTAGCATCTGTGTCAGGCTCATGGTCGCAGTCAGGTAATCCTTTATCCATCATATCGTGATAATACGTATCGGTAATTTTGTACTTAAACATCAGCAGGCCCATTAGCAAATGGAACAGGCCTGGAATGACCGACAGCATTAGTGCGATACCTGTCAGGGTAAAATCAGATTGCACTTTGTCTGCTTCGTACTGGAAGAAGTCCAGCAGGTAGCCAACAATAAAGCCCGCCAGGCCCATGCCCGCTTTTTGGCAGAAAGAGATGCCACCAAAGGCCAGCCCGGATACGCGTTTTTTGGTTTTAGCCTGACCATAATCGACCGCTTCGGCGATAGCAGACCAGAATACCGGCGCGTGTAAATCCACCACAAACGACAGCAAGAAATACAACACAAACGCCAGCACCACATCACCCGGAGACACGGTGAAATAGAGCAGGGCCGATAACACCGCTACCAGAATCTGGCTATAACGGAACAGTTTAACCTTACAATAATGTTTGGTGATCCAGGTAGATGCGACCATGGCTAAAATGGCCGCGCCCACACCTGTGGTTAAAAATGCCGACATCATTTTGCCGTCGCCGCCAAGGAAATATTTGGCGTAGTAAGCGGCCACTGAGCCACGGATCACGTAGCCGATCGTGCCAGTCACACACACAGCACACAGCACCATCCACTGATCATTTTTGGTCAGTAAACGCAGTTGTTCGAAGAAAGGCTTTTTCTCCACTTCATGTTCTACGCGTTCAGTCGTCGCAAAAAAGCAGAATAGAAACAGCAAGGTAGCGATAACAGCCATTAATCCCATGGCTACCTGATAGCCGGTTGCGACATTACCACCACCCCAGTCTTCGGCCAGGATCGGCACAATGACCGTCACCATAAAGGCGGCAACTTTGGCGAAAAACAGACGGTAGCCATTGGCAGATAATCGTTCTTTTGGGCTATTGGTGAGCACGCCAATGATAGAGATATATGGAATGGTCACAGAGGTGAACATGATGGTAACGAAAATATAGGTGGCGTAGGCGTATGCCAGTTTGGTGCCATAATCCAAGTCTGGCGTGCTAAAGGTTAAAAATACTGAAATGCCGAAGGGCACGGATAGAAAAAGAAAGTACGGACGATAACGACCCCAGCGGGTGGTGTAGCGATCAGTAATGATGCCCATAAGAGGGTCGGTTACCGCATCAATCATGCGTACTAGCAGGAATAACAGGGCAATATCGGCAGGCTTTAAGCCAAATACGTCGGTATAGAAGTAGGTGATGATCAGCATCATGGAAGAAATCACCACATTTACTGCGGCATCTCCGGCACCAAAGCCAATTTTCTCAAATACCGAAAGCTTATAGGTTTGCATAATAATCCTCGTAATAACCCGGGGATGCGCTTGTCGGTAAGATGCGCTGCTCCCCCACCATGACCCAGACTTTCAAGATAAACGTTGTTATTTTGTTAATAGTCTGCGACATTATGTTTCGCCTCAATAAATATTATAGTATTACTAATAAGGTGGGTGAGGCAATACAAATCTCAACGCTTTTTTAACATATTGCTAATGCTGAGTTTACCCTTTTAAGGTGTTAAATCCATGAATAATAAGGGTAAAGTAGTTCGGTTAACTTATTTGGTTCATATTTTAATCATTTTGACACAGCATGAGTCCCAGTACAGATACAAAGGTTAACGTTCAAATTAACTGCTTTGTGCGCTAATTCTGAGCGATTGCACCCGTCAGGGTTTGTTAATCTTAGCAGGAATATGTTAATAAATAATACAATATTATTACAGTTTGAAGGCCCAAGCGCGTCGCGCACAGCTTGGTTTTTCAGGACAGACAAAAGGATGATGCAGTGAGAGCATTCCGTTTTTTTAATCCCGCAGTCAAAGGTTTATGTGCCAGTCTGGTACTGACGGCCTGTAGCCAGATTCAGGCAGAACAGGTGAGTATTCACGATCCGGTAATGGCAAAGAGTAACGGCCAATATTTTCTATATAGCACTGGGCCTGGCATCACTTTTTATCAATCTAAGGATATGCAAACCTGGACCTTAGGCGGGCGGGTGTTTGCTACCGAACCCGATTGGGCAAAAGAGGTGGCTCCTGGGTTTAATGGTCATTTATGGGCACCGGATGTGGTGGAACATAACGGTTTGTTTTATCTGTATTACTCGGTTTCTGCGTTTGGCAAGAACACCTCGGGCATTGGCGTAGCGGTGAATAAAAGCCTGGACCCGGCCGATCCGGAATATCAGTGGGATGACAAAGGTATCGTGATTCAGTCTGTACCTTACCGAGATCACTGGAATGCCATCGACCCAAATATTGTGTTTGATGATAACGGCACTCCATGGATGAGTTTTGGCTCATTTTGGGATGGCCTGAAGCTGGTGAAAATGGCCCCGGATTTACTCAACGTAGCTGAGCCACAGGAATGGCACACCATCGCCAAAGGCCCGAATCCGACTTTTAGTGATGACGGGATGGCGGGCACCAGTGAGTTAGAAGCGCCATTTATTTTCAAGAAAAACGGCTACTACTACCTGTTTGTGTCTTACGGCTTATGCTGCCGAGGTAACGACAGTACCTACCATGTGGTGATGGGGCGTTCTAAAAATGTCACTGGTCCTTACCTGGACAAAGAGGGGAAAGACCTGGCCATGGGCGGTGGTAGTGTGTTGCTAAAAGGCACTAAAGCCTGGCCTGGCCTTGGCCATAACAGCGCTTATACCTTTGATGGCAAAGATTATTTGGTCTTCCATGCCTATGAATCGGCAGATAACGGCCTGCAAAAACTGAAGATTGCGCCAATGACTTGGGATAACGACTGGCCGGTGGTAGATCCCGCTATTTTAACCGAATACAAAAGTAAGCTGGTTAAGAAGTAACCCGCACAAACAGAATTTTACGACTCACTTAGGACAGAAGTACGGATGAAAGCACTTAAGCCTCTTCTTGCGCTTGGCGCACTGCTGATGTTGTTTGGTTGCAACGAGCAAGCGCAATCAACTACAGACAATCAACCTGCCGCACCAGTAACGCTGGATGCGACACAGATTGCACCTGATACCTTTGCTAATCCGCTGATGCGTAACGGCGCTGATCCCTGGTTACATTATTATGATGGCAACTATTATCTGACCACGACGACCTGGACATCTCAGCTGGTAATGCGTAAATCGCCGACGCTGGCGGGATTGGCGGATGCGCCAGCGCACTATATCTGGTCGGGCGATGATCCTTCGCGTTGTTGTAATTTTTGGGCATTTGAATTTCACCCACTGCAACGCCCGGAAGGCCTGCGCTGGTACGTGATTGTCACGGCTGGTATCAAAGAAAACTTTGGTGGCCAGCGTAACGTGATTTTAGAAAGTGCTGGTACGGACCCTATGGGTCCTTATATGTATAAAGGCACGCCTATGCCGGATCACTGGAACATTGATGGAAGCTACTTTGAGCATGGCAATGACCTGTACTTTATTTGGTCGGAATGGCACGGCGATGATCAGGTTAACCTGATTTCGAAAATGACCAATCCGTGGACGCTGGAAGGGTCGCGCAATGTGATCACCAAACCTGAATACGACTGGGAAATCTCCGGCCTGCGTGTAAATGAAGGCCCTGAAATCATCACACATAACAACAAAACTTTTCTGGTACATTCTGCCAGCTTCTGTAATACCGAGGACTATAAACTGGCGGTGGTTGAGTTAACCGGGCAAGACCCGTTACAACCAGAAAGCTGGCATAAGTACCCAGAACCGTTCTTCAGCAAAGGCAATGGCGTGTATGGTCCAGGTCACCATGGCTTTTTTACCTCGCCGGATGGAACAGAAGATTGGCTGGTATATCACGGAAACTCATCTCCCAGCGACGGTTGCAGTGGTACCCGCGCCGCCCGCGCGCAGCCTTTTACCTGGACAGCGGATGGACTGCCAAATTTTGGCGAGCCAGACGCCGACAAAAAGCAAATTCCGGTACCTAGTGGTGAACAGGGCCCGCTAAAAGCCATGGTACAGGGTGTAAAAGTGAAAATTCGCCATAGCGATTCGCAGCAGTGCTTGAGCCGAGACGCCAGTGGTAACAGCGTACTGACGGCATGTACCAACGCGGATAATTGGGTAGTTGATCCAGCCAATGACGGTTTCTATCGTTTAGCTAATGCTAAAGACGGTACTTTTGTTACCGAACAGCAGTGTGCGAAAGCAGGAACGGATGTGACCAGCTCCGACTGGGTAAGTTCTAACTGTCAGCGCTTCTCTTTGGATCCTGCCCGTGATGGCCTGTTCCGAATCACCAATACCCATTCGCTGAATGTGCTGCAGGCGTGTAATAGCAACGAGGTAGCTGCTGCGCCCAATGCCTTTGCCAGCTGTGCCAACTGGAACTTTGAACCTGTATCAACCCTGGCCATGGTTAATGCCAACAGTGGCCGTGTAGTCTCGGTTGCCAGTTGTGAAACCTCTGGCACAGCCAAGGCCGAAGATAACGTTGAGCAATATGAATACACCGCCAGTGCGTGTCAGCAATGGCAGGCGACACCGACAGATCAGGGGTATATGACGCTGGCATCGGTTGCTAACCCGCAAGTTTGCCTGGCCGTAAATGGTGTTAGTGACGGCAAAGTAGACATTGCAGACAACCTGGTGGTGGCACCTTGTAACGAGCCTGATAGCCAGTGGCGAGTTGAGTACTTGCCCAACGGCGCTCAGCGTTTGGTGTCCCGCGCGTATGGCCTGGCCATGAAAGTGGAAAATGAATCCATCAAAAATGGTGATAACCTGATCCAGGAAGTGTGGAAAGACACTATTTACCAACACTTTTACTTACGTGAGATTCCTGCTAAGTAATTGCGTGACTGCTATTGGTGTTTAGATAAATCGCCGGAGGCTAACCCTTCCGGCGTTTTTTATTGGCTTTATAGATTTAGGCGAGCAAATGGGCTAACCACTGAATTGCCGCCACGCTGTAAAATATGAGTATAGATTTGTGTGGTACGCACATCGCTGTGGCCGAGCTGATCCTGCACGGTTCGAATATCCGCACCTGCCTGGAGTAAGTGTGTGGCAAACGAATGACGCAATGTATGGGGCGTGATCAGCTTTTCCAGTTTAGCCGCGTAAGAGGCGTTTTTGACGGCGCGATTGATTTGCTTTTCATTGATATGGTGGCGACGAATAGAATGGCTTTCTGGATCGAGGCTGAGCTTGGGGGCTGGAAACAGGTACTGCCAGCCAAGGGTTTTTTCGGCGCCCTGATACTTTTCACGTAATCTGTGCGGCAGCCAAACGCCATTAAATTCAGCATGTTGTAGATCCTGCTGTAAATACAGGCGCACCTGATCAATTTGTTGCTGTAGCCGAGCAAATAGCTTTTCAGGCAAGGTCACCACCCGATGTTTTCCGCCTTTACCATTCCAAATTCGTAGGCAGTGATAATCAAAATCCACATCTTTCACTCGAAGGCGCACGGCCTCCATAATCCGCAAGCCGCTGGCGTATAACAAACTGACGCAAAGCAAATGGCTGGCGGGTACGTGAATAAGCAAGCGCTGAACTTCATCGGGCGTAAGTACAACCGGCAACTTTTGCTGCTGGCGGCTACGCACAAAATTCAACTCAGTCGTTAACGGCTTGCCGATAATGTCTTTATACAAATAATTCAGCGCATTGAGGGCCGTTGCCTGTGTTTTGGCCGCCACATTTTGCTGCAGTACCAAATAACTTAAAAACGCCGTTACCTCTTCATCGCCCAGTTTGGCTGGATGCGCCATATTGTGAAAGCGGATGTACTGACATATCCAGTACAAATAGGTTTTCACCGTGCGCTTGGCATAACGCCGGGCATACATGGTATCTCTGATATGGGTTAAAAAGGGCGACATCAATAACTCAATTTGTGTAATAATTTACAGCTGTATATATAGACAGTGTTTTGGTGTTTGTCCAAATTTTGACAACTCATAGACGTTACGTCCGATTTCACCGGTACTGCTTGAGCAAGATGCGCTAAGGCGTTATAACAGAAGAATATTTTTAAAAGGCAAAATACTTACCGGATACTATCGGACAAAATGTCCGTATTTATCTGGCCATTTTGTCTATGAATAAATTGTTATATTTTCTAAAACTCAACAATCAAGGATGGAATATGAAACCTTACCAAAATATCCAAAGTAAACATCTAGGCCTCTTACTTTTTATCGCTAGAGCCACAGCTATAATCGGTTTGCTAGTATTTACCTTCTCAATTTTGATGTTTTGCTTAACTTTTATAGGGATGAGTATTGGGGCAATGTCACTCGTAACATTTCTTCCTATGTCTATGGGGATCATTTTTTTCTCAGGTTTGCTTGCAGTCTTAGTGGCCTGGGAAGAGGGTTATCGTCTTAGAACAGAGCATATGATAAGTAATGCATCAATATAACAAGCCAAGCCAGGGGGAAATTTATTCGCTGAAAACGCTCATAAACTCCCCTGCTTGGGGTGTTATACGCTGAAAGGTTGAAATGGAATTCCACACTAATATTTTGGGTAAAGAGAAGTTACTCACTGAAGTGGCAGAAATAATATCGTTCTTCACCTCAATTGGGGTTAACTCCTGCCATGTTATGCTAGGTTTCGGCTGGGGTATTAATTATTACCCGTCAAATGAATGGGTAAAAGAAGAAGTAAAACTCGACCTTCTACTCGCATTCATCGAAAAAATCGAAGATGCGACTCTGGGCGAAATTGGTAAAGATGATTTGTTTATTTGGGTTAGTAACACGGAATTTAAACTGTGTAACGATGGCGATATCCATTTACTTTGCTCAAGTGTAACAGAGGAACAAGAGCACTTTTTGAAGCGTTGGCAGCAAAAAGGATGGAACGCAGTCAAACTTTCTTCGTAGCCGAAATGCGTAAAACAAGCCACTCAAGTCGCTCGCAGGCTCGCTGGGACAGTAACACATGGGCTCAGTCGCTTCGCTCGGATTTTAGCCCATGTGTTACTGCCCCTTAGTGGGGTGTTAAATGTATGAACAAACTACTTCCAATCTTTGGGCTATTATTTGCATCACTAGTAAATGCTGGAGGAGATCATTTCCCCATCTCAATTAAAAACCTCGAGATTAATGGTAAAGATTTCATCCTCACTGGAAGGCCTGTAACTGAAGAAAAAGTATGGAAAGATAGTGATTGCAAGGAAATAATTGTCAGGGGCACATACGATTTATTTCAGTGGCTAAGGTACTCTGGTCCAATGACCTTAGAGTCGCACAGGCAGTCGTTAGCAGCATTAAAAGACGCTAAGGACAGGAACACCACTCTCTATTTTGGTTATATAGGTGCCGGACTAATCAAAGAATCAAGGTGTAATTATGTTAGCAAAGGTCTGATGTATGAAAGTGGATACATATACTCGATCTACCACCACATTTAACAAGCGCAACCAGGCAGGGACAAATATTCCGCTAGCGCTCCAAGTTTGCCCCTGTTGCGGTCGTTAGCCCTCAAGCGAGTTTTATCATGCAGCTTAGAATTATTGCATTATTTCTTTATTCATTATCTTGTTCGGTAATGGCTGAAGGCTTTGAATTTGAAGTCACACAAGAATTTTGCGAATTACATTTTAAAGACCAAATGGCATTCACAGGGGATCCCTTTAACGCAACAGATGTTGTAGATGAAGAATTCCCATATAGACGACTTATATCTGAATCAGTAACAAGTAATGTTGCGTATATTTGGTATGAACATGGCGGGCGTGGATACCATCAACATTTGGTTAGCTATAACGTTCTTAAACCAACCGAAGTTTTAGAAAACTATACATTTTATAAAACAGAATATAAAAATATAACAGAGCTAATAAAAAACAAAGGCCAACTTTCAGCACAATCAAAGGAAGAGCTGTGAAGACGGCTAACAAGCCAAGCAAATGGGACAATTACATGTGGGCTCCCGTTGCTTCGCTCCGTATTATAGCCCAAATGTAATTGCCCCTGCTTGGGGTGTTATATCGCTAAAAGGATTTTATGAACCCGAGTGTTAAAAGCAAAATTCCACTAGTGTTTCTGACCATCATTTCGATTTGGTGGTGGTATTATTACGCGACTTCCAATGCCCTAAACGAATATGGAAATGCCAAATATGAGTGGCTATTTATGCTCGACGCACTATTAGCACTTCCAATTTTGTGCTTTCTTTGCGAATCAGATAAACAAAAAGCACTTTTAAAAGCGGCAATTTTGTGTAGTACTTCCGTGTTCATAGGAAGCCTTCTAATTCCCGAACAAAACAAAGTCATTTTCCATTTCCTTGAAAGTGGTCGTTATTTTGTCTTAGCCATCATTCTTGTGTTAGAGCTCATAGCAATAGTTACGGTATGTTTAGCCGTTCGCGCTGCGCTTGCGAACAAAGAAGATCCAGATTTAGCAGTAGCAAATCCTATCAAGAAAATTTTCGGCTTTTCGCTGTTCAGCTCAATTCTAGCAATTGAAGGACGCGTCTGGAGTTTTACACTTTTTGCTTCCCAAATAGAAAGTAACGTATATCTTGGCGAACAACATTTTTTCTACGATAGAAAGGATGATGCTCAGAGTAACTTATTTGGCTTTATACTCCTCATCATTATCGAAATACCACTTGTCCACTTACTACTTCATTTTTTATGGTCAAGCTTTGCCGCAAATATCACAACAGGACTGACGCTCTTCGGGCTTATATTTTTCTTAGCAGAATACAAAGCTGTTGGTAAGCGCCCCATTTCAATTCATAGGGAAAACTTAATCATCCGCTACGGACTTCATGCACCGTTAACCATACCATTGAAGGACGTATCTGAAATAAGCCCAAATAATTCGTTTGTGAAACGCTCGCTTGACGTCAAACGGTTTAACTACTCTGGTGTTCCGAATGTTGTTATCAAACTCTGTTCACCAATTAATGGAAAAATGAAAATTTATTTGGGTGTTAACTCACCAGAAGCTTTTATCACCGCCGTTAATCGTGCAAAAATCGCGGTATAACAAACACATTAAGTCGGTCGCAAGCTCCCTGGGACAGTAACGCGTGGGCTCTGTCGCTTCGCTCGGATTTTAGCCCACGCATTACTGCCCCTTATGTGGGTGTTAGTCAGCTTGTCCTTACAGCCTTAAAAAGACATTTCAAAGTGGGGTTTTAAGGCAGGGTTGTATCAGCACGGTTTGTTCAATTTCCTACCCAATTGTTTTTTTAGTTTTTCTACGTCTTCTGCCGCGTCTTTCTTCGCAAAAGCGCATCTAAGGTAAACAAAAATACCGTTCGCTGTTTCCAATTCATCTTGGTTGTTTTAAAGTACTTTTATTAAATTAATCAAAGCACTACGGTTTGGCAGTGTTGGCGGCAAAGCCGCGACAGGTCATCGTAGCTGCTAACAAGCCAATTAAGTGCGCACCGTAGTTGCCGGACGCACACACGCGGGCGGCTTCGCAATTATCGCCCACGCGAATGCGCCGCTTATTGGAAAGTTAGTCAGCCTGTCCTTACAGCTTTAAAAAGACAGTTCAAAGTTGGATTTTATGGCAAGGTAATCTTAGTAAGGTGTGTTCAACTTCCCACCATTTCGCTTTGTTTCCTTTCCTGCGTCTTCTGCCGCGTCTTTCTTCGTAAAAGTCCATTCATGGTAAACAAAAATACCGTCAGTTGTTTCAAACTACGCTAGGTTGTTTTACAGTAGTTTCATTTAGTTAATCAAAGCACTACGGTTTGGCAGTGTTGGCGGCAAAGCCGCGACAGGTCATCGTAGCTGCTAACAAGCCAATTAAGTACGCACCGTGGGTGCCGGACGCATATACGCGGGCGGCTTCGCATTATCGCCCGCGCGTCTGCGCCGCTTATTGGGGCGTTATGTTCATAGTGCTTGACCGTAGAACTGTAAAAATAACTATACGATGGATTTAGAATGGATAAAGAGCTAATTGAGAGGTTTAGAGCGAGAGCGAAATTTCTCCGCATACAAGGTTATTCAATTCTGTTTATTATTGTTTTGCTTCTGTTTTCTGGAGCATGGATATTTTTCAACGCAGGAGAGATTACAAGGTCTGATGTTAAATTAGACAAAAGTCTTTCTAGCACCCAAGGGATACAAGATAGAATTGTAGTAATATCTAATGAGCTAGATAAATTAAAAGCCAAACCGCAAGTCTTACTAGAGTATGAAAGTAAAGCAAAAGAGCTTAATGAGAGGGAGGAAGAATTAAATGAAGAGTTGGAAAGTATAGGAAGGACTATACCAGTCGAAATTGATAGAAGGATAAGCGAGGGGCTTATAGGGAATGTTCCAGGTTATGTGAGAGTATTTGAAATTCTAAAAATAAACGTTCCGGAAAGCGTAGAGGATGTATCGAATTGGAATATTTCGCTTCATGAACCAAGAATTGAATCCAACCATTATTTAGAAGTGATGGATTTGCTCAAGAGTGATGATAAATGGGGAAAGCTTTATAGAGAAAAAGTTAATGAATTCACTGTTCTTTCGAAAGCAGCAGAAAAATTAAAGCAAGAAAACTCAATAGCAACAAAAGCTTATATAGAATCATTGGATGATGAAAAAATAGGCAGTCTTGAGAACGAACTAGAAGAGCTTTACTATGGCATTGAAATTGTAAAAGAAAGAGAACTTAAAGAGAAATTCGGTGAAAAGAATGGTACTACAAGTGATTATTCAAATATAAGTACTGCATTCCTAGTGCAAACCAATATCACGAGGTTCGGCCCTCTATTTTTAGTTCTTTTCTTTGTTGGTATTCTGGTAAACCTATATAGATATAACATTCGACTCTCGGGGCATTACGATGCGAGAGCTGACGGACTAGAGTTATTAACCATTGGTATTGATGGGGACTTGTATGAACAGCTTGTTTCGTCGGTATCTCCTGAACAATATGATTTTGGTAAAACCCCTGCCTCACCAGCTGAGCACGCGGTCGAACTGGCAAAAACAATTGCGGCAAAATCCAAATAAACAGGTTCGTTATCAATAATCAATTTAAACATAACAAGCACAGCCAGTCGGACGCGTGAACGCGCCGCTGCTGTGAGCGTTATGAGTCATTCAGTTTCTAACATAGGAGGTTAAATGAAATCTTGCTTCATCGTTTCTCCAATAGGAGAGCTAGGGTCAGATACTCGAAAAAGAGCTGATCAAGTGCTTCGATATATAATAAGACCAGCTCTCGATAAGGCTGGCTATGATTCCGTAAGAGCTGATGAGATTTCGAACCCCGGAATAATCACTACTCAAATATTGAACCATCTATCTGACTCAGAGCTAGTAATAGCGGATTTAACAGGCCATAACCCAAACGTCTACTATGAGCTAGGAATCAGACACGCGGTTGGCAAGCCGATAATTCACATAATTGAGAAAGGCGACAACATCCCATTTGATTTGGCTTCTTTCAGAACAATTGTCGTGGACCATAGAGATCTCGATAGTGCTGAAAATGCAAAAGTAGCTTTAGAAAAGGCTATCTATGCCTTAGAGTCTTCACCGAATAGCTTTGAAGGTTTAGTTCAGGCAGCAAACTCAAAACGAGAAGCCAAGGAAAATCAACCACTATCTATTCGTGCTTATCTATCAGACGATGACCCAGAAAAGGCCGAACAATTTGCAAAAGCGGTAACTCTTCTCAAAGAGGCTCTTGATTTAGTTGTAGTGGAGGACCCACCAGCCGAAAAAGGTTCTTGGTGGAAATCATGGGTTACTAAAACAAATCAAGCTTTATCAGAACCCGAGATGGCAGAGCGCCTCAGGAAGGCTGAAAGAGCCATCGAAATGCAAGCACTCCATAAAGTTCAGTCTGAAGTAGACAAAAATCAAGCTCAGGCTGTTAGTGCTTTGATGTCTTCAATTGAGAGTGTCCCTGCTGCAGCAATTCAAGTAGGTTCTTTACTAATCGTGAAAACTACAAACGACCAAGGGGTGTCTTCTATTGCAGTACGAACATTGACTCAAAATCAACTAACCTTACTTGAAAAAGATCCAAACATATTAAAAACCCCAGGAAATATTCTAGCGGCTTTATCTATAAACGAGATTGCTGAGAGTTAACTCATAACAAGTCAATTAACTGCACGCCTACGGCGTCGGACGCAGCAAAGCTGCGCCGGTTATTGAGGCGTTAGCAGTCTATTCCTTACTGCCTTAAAAATTCAGTTCAAAGTTGGGTTTTAGGGCGGGGTAGTTTCAGCAGGTTGTTTCGTAAAGTCGGCATTTTCTGCCAATCAAACCACTAGGTTTCCTAACGGGGTCCTCTTTGCTAACCATCTATTCAAGGTAAACAAAAATACCGTTCGTTGTTTCCAATTCATCTTGGTTGTTTTAAAGTGGTTTTATTAAATTAATCAAAGCACTACGGTTTGGCAGTGTTGGCGGCAAAGCCGCGACAGGTCAGCGTAGCTGCTAACAAGCCAATTAAGTACGCACCGCAGGTGCCGGACGCATACACGCGGGCGGCTTCGCATTATCGCCCACGCGTCTGCGCCGCTTATTGGGACGTTATACGCATTTGAAACTATGAGTCTTGAACTAGAAAAAATTATGGCTTGTGAACATGCCAAAGCATTGTTAAATAGTAATTCTCTTTTTATTGACAGAGTTACTGAGCTTTCTTTCATCGGCAATAGAATATATGGGCAATGTTGGGACACTGAGTTTCATATTTTTGGTTTAATCGCGTCTGAAGCCGATCATTTACCTTTGGAAAAGGTTAGACCACTTTGCTCCCAAGATTTTTTAGAAAAATCAGACAAGGAAGTATCAGAGCTAATCGAATTTTACTCGCAAGACGTTGAGAATGCTTGCAAGGTAATATTGAACAAATTTAGTAACGTATAACAAACCGCTGTAGGCGCACGCGGGGCGTGCTGGGACAAAAACACGTGGGCTGTCCTCGCTTCGCTCGATATTATAGCCCACGTATTTTTGCCCCTAAGCGGGGCGTTATGTACTTTAAGGAAGAGTTTATGAAAAAGGGTCTTTTTGCTATTGCGTTGTCAGTATTCATTTTGTCAGGTTGCGCTACGTCAACATATTCAGTCGGCACCGATTTTCCTATTGAAAGGGCATCAGAGATAGAAAAAGGTAAAACAACCAGCGAGCAATTGGCGCAGATGTTTGGTCAGCCTTACTCGAAAAGTGTAGTGTCTGAAAGCCAAGAAAAGTGGCTTTATTTCTACTCAGCAGGAACTTCTAAAGCTCAAAGTTACATCGTTACAATGGATGTTAAAACAACAGGTAGTCAAAAAACCTTAGATGTTTTAGTTAAAGACGGGGTAGTCGCAAACTATACCGTTACACAAAGTCAGACCCCAACAACGATTAAGGTTAATTAAGTTCGTACATAACAAACAAATGTTCCGGACAAAAACTCGCTGCGCGGTTTTTGCCGCAAATTTGGGGCGTTATAGGGTAACTTATGAATTTTGACCATTTGCCACTTCATGATGCGCCGGTTGAATCTATAACCTATTTATGGGAGCAGCATATATTGAGAATAGAGCTATCGGCCTTTATGAAACCAGGAGAAGATGCTATTCCATATATTTTGCAATTTAGTGGAGTCAGAGAATTTAAAATCCCTCATGAAGAGCCTTGGGGGCCGTCTGTATATATTAATCGAATAGAATCTGAAAACGGTGAGTATAATATCGAAATGCAAAGTGGTGATGTCATATCAATAAAATCAGAAGGTTATGAATTTAGCCAGATTCCCCTATAACAAGTCGCTCAAACCCGTTCCGGCCGCAAAAGCGCGGCCTCCACTGGACTCGCTGGCGCTCGCCGTTTAGCGAGGCGTTAGTCAGCTTGTCCTTACAGCTTCAAAAAGACACTTCAAAGTTGGATTTTAGGTCAGGGTTGTATCGGTATGGTTTGTTCAACTTCCTACCCAATCAGTCTTTTAGTTTTCCTGCGTCTTCTGCCGCGTCTTTCTGCGTAAAAGTGCATCTAAGGTAAACAAAAATACCGTTCGCTGTTTCCAATTCATCTTGGTTGTTTTAAAGTGGTTTTATTAAATTAATCAAAGTACTACGGTTTGGCAGTGGTGGCGGCAAAGCCGCGACGGGTCATCGTAGCCGCTAACAAACAAATGTTCCGGACAAAAACTCGCTGCGCGGTTTTTGCCGCAAATTTGGACGTTAGTCAGCCTGTCCATACAGCTTCAAAAAGACAGTTCAAAGTTTGGTTTTATGGCAAGGAAATCTTGGTAAGGTTTGTTTAACTTCCTACCCAATTGCTCTTTTAATTTTCCTGCGTCTTCTGCCGCGTCTTTCTTCGTAAAACGGTATCTAAGGTAAACAAAAATACCGTTCGTTGTTTCAAACTACGCTAGGTTGTTTTAAAGTGGTTTTATTAAATTAATCAAAGCACTACGGTTCGGCAGTGGTGGCGGCAAAGCCGCGACAGGTCAGCGTAGCTGCTAACAAACCAATTAAGTACGCACCGCGGGTGCCGGACGCATACTCGCGGGCGGCTTCGCAATTATCGCCCGCGCGCATGCGCCGCTTATTGGGGCGTTATATGCCGGTGAAAATTTGAAACACATTCTCTTGTTTTTATTTAGCTTAGTTCTGTGTTCTTGCGACAATTCAGATCTGATATCTGAACGCGCTAAATTTTGGGAATCGGAATTAGAGAGACTCATTCCGGTCGGTACGTCTAAGGAGGATGCCTTGGAATTAATCCTTAATGTCGATCCTAAGGCGTCGGTGAATCTTATTTCTGGAAATATTGATTCACATTTGGAAACTGTCGAAAGTAGCGGTCTTCCCTGTAAGAACTGGCTAATAGTGGGTACAACATCGATAGATAAATTAGTTGTTATCGGGCATTCTATTGCGAGCGTCGGTCGATGTTTATGAAACGGCATATAACAAACCAAGGCAGTGGGACTATTTCTCGCTGCGCTCAAAATAGCCCCTGCTTGGGGTGTTATGTTTCAAGGAGGAAATATTGAAAATATTATTGGTTTTATTAGTATCGCTAATGTCACTATCAGTTTCAGCTTCGGAAGAAGATGCTGCAACTGAGCTTTTCTCAGTCTTGGAAATGGAACAACTTCTTACGCAAAAGGCTATCAACTATAAGGAGCAAATGGTTCTTGCATTAGCAAGCACAGAAATGCCAGACAAAGAGAGGGCTGAATTAGAAAAGGAATATTCAGCAATTGTAGACAAAATTATAACTTTTTTGAGCACTGAAGAAGTTTTGGAAGCGTTTAAGCAGAGCTACAGTGAAACGTTCACTGAATCAGAGTTACGGGATCTAGTAACCTTCTATTCTTCACCGACCGGAAAAAAATTCCTTAATCAATCAGGTAACTTGAACTCAAAGTTTATGGAGAAAATCAGCCCTAAATTTAATTCATTAATCAGCGAGTTTCAGCAGGTTGATTAAAATGAAACATAACAAACAAATGTTCCGGACAAAAACTCGCTTCGCGGTTTTTGCCGCAAATTTGGACGTTATGTTTCGTGGTAATTAAATGAGAAATTTTGGGCGAATGGCGCTTAAAACTTCCCTTGCTGGGTGGGTGATTGGTATTACATTCACCATTGTATCTTGGGAGTTCGCTGCACCGAAAGCTGATAACATTTTGCATGAGTTGGCGCCTTACTTTGCATTTTTAGCATTCCCGCTATCTATCATTGCAGTAGTAATCGGGATTGTTGCTTTAGCTAAAGGGCACAGTCGTCTACAAGCTATTGCAAGCATATTATTGGCAGTACCACTTTCCACATTTATTGGTTTAATGTATTGGGTGGCTGTAAATGGCGGCGTGTAAAACATAACAAACCAAGTCAGCGGGACACTAACACGTAGGCTCCCGTCACTTCGTTCCGTATTATAGCCTGCGTGTTATTGCCCCTGCTTGGGGCGTTATATTTTCGGAGAGTTGAGTGCTAACACTTGAGTTATTAGATAAGCATATTTCCGAGTGCAGATCGTATGTAGAGGCCGGAAAAGAAGACCCTAATACGTTGGCGTTTTTCCTTAGTCTTCGACATGATTTGGCAGATGCAACACCAGAAGATTGGGCAGCCTATAATGAGCTTGCAGATCATTTGCCAAAAGATGATGCTGATCCTGTATTAATTATCCTTAAAGGTCATTTGCTGATTGAGAGGCTGGTTAGAAAATTTATTCTTTCCCGCCTTCCTAATCCGGATGCCTTTGACAAGATTCAATTCACGGCAGCTCACTGCATCACAATTGGCGAGAGCATGTGCCTAAAGAATAAGGAGCCAGCCTGGCTTTGGGCTCAAGTCAGAGAACTAAATTCTATACGCAACAAGTTGGCACATAATCTTGATTACAGTGGCGTAGAGCCAAGAGTCAATAATTTTGTTGCCACGATAGCCAATGCTCAAAACCTTGAAAACCGCACCATTACCAGTGCTCTAGCAAGGCTTTATGGCATGATGAAAGGGCTTTGTGACTTATCTCAAAGCAATGAATTTCGTGCCTTCAAAATATAACAATCCGCTCAAATACGTTCCGGCCACAAAAGACGTGGCCTCCACCGGACTCGCTGGCGCTCGCCGTTTAGCGGGGCGTTATTACCTCTTTAAATATGGTGCTCTTATTAAGGTTTACAGTGGGGGAGATGGAGGTTGAGGGGTTTGGATTAAAATTTAAAGGGTCTAGTGGTCCAATAATATTTTGGATTATTTGCGTACTGGCTCTTGGGAGCGTAATGTCATAACAAACTGCTCTAGTACGCTCCTTCGTCGCTGGGACAGCCTTTCCGTTGGTTGTTTATGCGCTTAACGCTACGCTAGCGCAACACAACCAACTACAAGTCTGCCCCTAAGCAGGGCGTTATGTGTAAAAAGGAGAAAAGGATGTACTACTGGAAAACCCACGATTTAGCCTCTCAAATTAAAGCAGGGGATACTTCGGAGGAAATGAAAAAAAATTATTACGTTGCCACCTCGGTAATTGCAACAGCATTTATGTATTTAGCAATAGCAGGTGGCACACAGGATGGAATTGCAACTCTAGCTGAATGCATACTGCTTATTGTTGTTACAGTATTAGGGATCAACGTTACCTTCAAAACTAATGGTGGTAATAACGGCGTAAATTACATATCAAGAGTGGTAATGCTGAGCCTTCCATTACTTATAAAAATTGTTATTTTTAGTTTTCTTGGCGGTATTGTGATCGGTATTGTAGCGGGCGCATCTGGAGAGGGTAGCCTAGCTCTAAGTCAATGGGGAGTAACAATTGTTTCTGTTTTGGCTCAAGTTTTATTTTTTTGGCGTGTTAATGTGCACTTGTGCTACATAAACACATAACAAACCGCTCAAATACGTTCCGGCCACAAAAAAAACGTGGCCTCCACCGGACTCGCTAACGCTCGCCGTTTAGCGGGGCGTTATGAGTAATTGAGCATGGACAAAGAGCAGAAGAAGAAACTTAAAGCTCAATTTAAGCAGAATGAGCAAGATGAGATTCGAGCATCAATTCCTATGAGTATTGATGACCTAAAAGATCTCTTATCCTACTTAAACAGGGAGTCTGCTCCAGAGTGTGATCACTCACTGAAGGAGTCCATTGAATTCATTAAGTCGCGGAAGCTTGATCCAGAAGTGGTTATTCCTTGGCTTGGAGAGCACGGTGGTTTCTGTGACTGCGAGGTAATCTATAACGTCTATGACGATGTGGGTGACATCGTAGGATGGCACCTTGATGAAAACTCATAACAAGCGGCCGTTTAGGCCACTGAAAAGCGTGGCGGGACGCGCAAAAAGCGCGCGCCCAAAGTCCGGGCGTTATGCACAAGGGATTTTCAATGGAATATCACATAGAGCATAAGAGGGATCTTACGGATCAAGAAATACAAATCCTTCATCGTGTGCTTTCAATGCATGATTCTGATTCCTATTTAGAACAGATTGATTCCCTGAAAATAGTAGCTCGTTGCGGCTGTGGTATGTGCCCGACGGTCTTTTTTGGTCAATGCTTCGAAGATGAGCCAATTTCAAACGGTATAGATCTAGTTCAATTTCAAGGAGTTAATGCGGATGGTGAAGTCGTAGGCGTTACAGTCATGGCTTTGGACGGTAAGCTAACAGAATTGGAAGCGTCATCATTCTCGGGTGGGAATATTAGCTCGTGGCCTCCAGTCGAAGGGCTGGAGGCAGTAAATGCATAACAAACCGCTGAAATTCGTTACAGCCACAAAAAGCGTGGCTTTCACTAGGACTCGCTTCGCTCGCCTTCTAGCGGGGCGTTATATTTACTAGGATGTAATTGCATGAAAAACTCAAAATTATTAGTTCTCTCATTTTTATTCATTTCCTTTTTAACTTGCGCCAAAGAAGGGAGTATTGGTTTATCTGCTGACGTATCGGTTTCTGGCCTTTTTAGTCATAAGTTAGAGGAATTTAAAATTTCAGCGATTAAGCCTGACTCAGCAGCTCAAGAGTCAGGTTTAAAAGTAGGAGATATAGTTACCGCAATAGAAGGTTGTGCAATACCTGGTTGTCCACCAGATGAAGCTAAAAAGTTAATGGATCGCGAGTCGGGTGAAATATTAACTTTAACTGTCAACAGAGGTGAGGTACTAGGCATTCCGATCGAGATTCATGTTAAGTAAATATAACAAACAAATGTTTCGGACAAAAACTCGCTGCGCGGTTTTTGCCGCAAATTTGGGGCGTTAGGTGTACATGAGATCTGAAACCCGAACTCAAGAGTGGTTCTTGCGCGACCCAAGAACCAAAAAGTGGATTAGGCAATGTGCAGCGTGTGGGCAATATGGAAGAGACCCCGAAACACCTGAAAATGTACCGAAAGTTAATTTCGAGAATATGTTCCCCGTAATGACACTAGATGTTCGTGGTTTGTGTCAATTTTGTGCACCTAGGTTCAAATAGATGTTTTTATTCAATCAAACACCTAACAAGTCGCTCAAGGTTGCCAGCTTCGCTGGCGGGACAAATTTTCGCGGGCTGGCGCTTCGCGCAAGTGTAGCCCACTCAATTTGCCCCTTAGCGGGGCGTTATGTGTCCATAGGGGTATGATAAAGAATATACTTTGGTTATTAATCGGAATTTTCCTAGTCGTTTATGCAACTTGGTCGTTGTTCTCTGGAATTACCATAGGTTTTTCTGGTGGGTATAGTTACATCCGTCAGGTATCGTTTTCCAATGACCCTGTAGAGTTTACTCTAATGTGTATATTTCAGTATGGGTATGGTTTTTGGCTGTTAAAAAAGTACCTTCAATCTAATATATGAAACCTACTCAATGTGTCTAGTACACATAACAAACGCATTAAAATGGACGCCTAACAGTTGGCTGGCGCTCATTCTTCGCTAAGTTTAGCCAACTGTTATCCGCCATTTATGCGGAGCGTTAGCAGTCTGTTCCTTACTGCCTTAAAAATTCAGTGCAAAGTTGGTTTTTAGGACAGGGCTGTTTCCGCAGGTTGTTTCGTAAAGTCGGCATTTTTTGCAAATCACACAGCTAGGTTTCCAACCGGGGTCCTTTCTGCTAACCACCAGGTCAAGGTGAACAAAATTACCATTGGTTGTTTCCAATCCCGCTAGGTTGTTTTAGAGTAAGTTTATTAAATTAATCAAAGCAGTACGGTTTGGCAGTGGTGGCGGCAAAGCCACGATAGTCCAGCGTAGCTGCTAACAAACCAAGGCAGTGGGACTATTTCTCGCTGCGCTCAAAATGGCCCCTGCTTGGGGCGTTAGCTATCTTCGGTGTAATCAGGGAGCGAGATGGAGACTGAATATTTTTGGTGGGATCTTGAAGAGTCTACGTTCAAGGGCGTACTTTATGATTCTATAAATACGTACTTCTTGCATGATCATCCTTATAAAAACTGGGACGAATTTAAAGCTGCAGATCCTCATATGGCATACGCGCACTTAACTTACGTTAGATTTGATGCTTTGGAGCAACAGTTTGTTGACTTACGGGTGATACCTCAGATGCTAGGTGCAAAAGAAATTCCTTTGCCCTCCACGATTAAAAATATAAATAGGTACGATTGGTTAAAATCTATAGTTGATCTTGCATTATTTCGCTTTTCCAGTTTGAGAGACATAGCATTTCACTTTGTAAACGAAGTTTTAGAAATTAACTTACCCGACCATAAGCTAAATATTAAACAATTGAGCAAAGTGCTAAGAGAAAATCATCCTAAAATACTGGAGCACTTAAAAGTTATAGATCAAACAGGGGTTCCGTTGCGCCAAGATCGCAATGAACGAGCACATAAAGGTTTTTGTAATTTATATACTGATGATGACCAAATGTTTAAAAATATGGCTTGGTCAGAATCACATAGTTCGAGCATCACAGGTTACGACTTAGTCAAAACATACGAAATGGCACGGGACAAGATTTATGATGTTGTCGTGAAAGAGATCAAAGAAGCTCTACATGCCTGTATTGAATTAACTGATGAACTATACGTTTACTACCGTGATCGGCATGACGCTTTATCTAAAAATTCTAGAAGTGGCGTTTCACATCACTTCCATGGTTATCACAGAGTAAAAGATAGCTAACAAACCAAGTCATCGGGACACTAACACGTAGGCTCCCGTCACTTCGTTCCGTATTTTAGCCTACGTGTTATTGCCCCTGCTTGGGGCGTTAGCAGTCTTGTCCTTACTGCCTTAAAAATTCAGTCCAAAGTTGGGTTTTAGGGCAGGGTTGTGTCAGCACGGTTTGTTCAACGGCCTACCCAATCAGTCGTTTTATTTTCCTGCGCCTTCTACCGCGTCTTTCTTCGCAAAAGCTTATCTAAGGTAAAAAAATACCGTTCGTTATTTCCAATTCATCCTGGTTGTTTTAAAGTGGTTTTATTAAATTAATCAAAGCACTACGATTTGGCAGTGGTGGCGGCAAAGCCGCGACAGGCTCGCGTAGCTGCTAACAAACAAATGTTCCGGACAAAAACTCGCTACGCGGTTTTTGCCGCAAATTTGGGGCGTTAGCAGTCTGTTCCTTACTGCCTTAAAAATTCAGTTCAAATCTGGGTTTTAGGGCAGGGTTGTTTTAGCCGGTTGTTTCGTAAAGTCGGCATTTTCTGCAAATCACACCACTAGGTTTCCTACTGGGGTCCTCTCTGCTAATCACCAGTTCAAGGTAAACAAAAATACCGTTCGCTGTTTCCAATTCATCTTGGTTGTTTTAAAGTGGTTTTATTAAATTAATCAAAGCACTACGGTTTGGCAGTGGTGGCGGCAAAACCGCGACAGGTCAGCGTAGCTGCTAACAAACAAATGTTCCGGACAAAAACTCGCTGCGCGGTTTTTGCCGCAAATTTGGGGCGTTAGGTTTCTTTGTAAGGGCTGTTGATGAATCAAATATGTAAAGGATGCGGTTGCCCAGTCGAAGACACCGAAGAAAACATACAATATGTTCGAGCAAATGCATTGGATTTGTTTTCATTTCTCATATGAGCATTTACCAAATGATCCCGACACACCTTGTGAAAGCAGGCACTGTCCTACATGGCATTTGCAAATATTAAAGGACTTCGTAGTTAGCAAAGGTGAAAATCCAGACGAAGTTATAGAAAAAGCTATAAGGCTTAAATGGGCTTCAAGCGGTAAAACCTAACAAACCAAGTCAGCGGGACACTAACACGTAGGCTCCCGTCACTTCGTTCCGTATTATAGCCTACGTGTTATTGCCCCTGCTTGGGGCGTTAGCAGTTTGTTCCTTACTGCCTTAAAAAATCAGTTCAAAGTTGGGTTTTAGGGCGGGGTAGTTTCAGCAGGCTGTTTCGTAAGGTCGGTAGTTTCTGCAAATCACACCACTAGGTTTCCAACCGGGGGCCTCTCTGCTAACCACCAATTCAAGGTAAACAAAAATACCATTGGTTGTTTCCAACTGCGCTAGGTTGTTTTACAGTAGTTTCATTAAATTAATCAAAGCACTACGGTTTGGCAGTGTTGGCGGCAAAGCCGCGACAGGTCGTCGTAGCTGCTAACAAACAAATGTTCCGGACAAAAACTCGCTGCGCGGTTTTTGCCGCAAATTTGGGGCGTTATATTCAAAAGGAGAAATCGTGCAAAACCATCTTTTAATAAAGTTTGCAAAGAGAAAACCTTTCCAACAAACACCAGAAATGCCGAAAGGTAGTGTATTTGATCACAAAAGAGGTATTTGGATGTATGAAAATAAGCCACTAGTAAGCCATACATCAAAATTTGGAACACAAGCTACTAAAAAATGTGATATGGAAACAGGCGAGGATCAGAAAGGAGAATGAGTGGAACTTGTCTTATCATATCGAGCATTTATGATTTCTCAGTAGATCTGGTTATTCAAGAATTAGAAGAAAGGAATGCTGACTATTTACGAATCAACAAAGAAAGTCTTAGCCAATACGCAATAAACATAAACCCTGTAAAGAAAGAATTGAATATCTCAGGAAAGGGAATAAATAGAAAAATCACGAAAGTTAAATCAATTTGGTTCCGACAAGCAGTATTTTTGAGGAATACACCGTCAAAGAGTTTAAGCCTTGAAGAGCAACTATCAAGATCGCAATGGTCAGCATTTTTGAGAAGCTTAATGCTATTTGAAGATTCATTCTGGATGAATTGGCCTGCAAGCACTTATGCAGCAGAATCAAAACCATATCAACTAATGATTGCATCAGAAGTTGGATTCAAAGTTCCAGAAACAGAAATTGGAAATAGTTTCATAAATTCAAAAATAACTGATAGCAAAGTAATAGTTAAGTCGTTAGATACAGTTTTACTTCAAGATGGTGGCGATTGTCTATTTACTTACACATCCGATGTAGAACCATCAGAACTTATAAAAGATCACATTGGTTCTGCACCATTGACAGTTCAACATTATATTAATCAAAAGACAGATATTAGAGTTACAATCATTGGTGACGAGATTTTTGCAGTAAAAATCACATCCAATGGTGCTGGAATAGATCATGACTGGAGGCTCACTCAAAGAGAGTTGATAGAATATACAGATATTTCACTACCTGATAATTTGGTAGCGAGCTGTAGATTATTCATGAAAAGGCTGAATTTACGCTTTGGTGCTATTGATTTCATAGAGAGCAATGGGGAATATTACTTCATTGAAATTAATCCTACTGGTGAGTGGGGTTGGCTTTCGAATGAAAGCAGAAAAATAGAGAAAAATATCGCAGATACTCTATCAAGATGAAGATAATAGAAAAGATCAAAGGGATTCTAAGCATACCTTTCCCATTTATCTATCTGTATGGATTAGAAAAACGAAAGTACTCAGACGCTACTAATTACCTGTCTGAGTCTTCTGCTTTTTTCTATGAATTAGATAAGACAGTTGTAGAAAGCAGGCTGAAAGAAGAGCACTCAAGATCGAAACTTATTGACGATAAAACTTCTAAATTCAATCTTGGTTTAAGCTTATGCCTCACAATCATCGGTGTAGCAGCTACTACAATTGCAAAATTATTACCTGATCACGAACTCAAACCAGTAATTATTGCTTTCTTAAGCATATCATCTCTATACATGCTTGTTGGCGGCTTGGTTTCATTATCTGCTTTCAAGTTAATGCCAACTTATGGTTATGGCAGCAGGTTTGAATACTTAAAATCAAAAAATGAAAGAGTTGAGAGTATAAAGGCTCTAATAGGACAGGAAAATGTTAATCTTATAAAGCAAATTCGCAATGAGGTTGCATATCAGTGTTTAAGAAACGGATTTGTCATGCTTTTCTTAGCACTTGCAGTAATAAGCTATACATCTGTTCTAAGCGCGTACTTGGCATCTCCAAAAGCAATGTCTTTAGTCAGTTATTTGAAATGCTTGCTCATCAAGTACGTGCAATTTTGAATATAACAAGTAAATCCAGGTGACGCCTACGGCGCACCTGATTTAGGCGTTAGTCAGCCTGTCCTTACAGCTTCAAAAAGACAGTTCAAAGTTGGGTTTTAGGGCAGGGAAATCTTGGTAAGGTTTGTTTAACTTCCTACCAAATCAGCCGTTTATTTTTCCTGCGCCTTTTGCCGCGTCTTTCTTCGTAAAACTGCATCTAGGTAAACAAAAATACCGTTCGCTGTTTCCAATTCATCTTGGTTGTTTTAAAGTGGTTTTATTAAATTAATCAACGCACTACGGTTTGGCGGTGGTGGCGGCAAAGCCGCGACAGGTCATCGTAGCTGCTAACAAGGCGCTTAAACCGGACAAAAACTCGCTGCGCGGTTTTTGCCGTTTAGCTTAGCGTTATGTTTCAAGGAAGGTACGTGGATAACTCTAGAAAGCTCAAATCATTAAGAACGGTCGTTTTTGCCATCGAAAACCCTGATGAACATTCAGCTAAACTCACCAAAAAAAGTAGAATTTTAACTATATTAGCTTGGTTCGGATTTGTTATAAGCTTTTTACTGTATTTTCAAAAATTGCGTGGTATTTATTTACCTGCAATTGCATCTCTCTCGGGAATTATTTACGGCTTATCTATGTATTTGGATTCCACAATTCAGCAGTGGCCAATAGTTGCAAAATACGTAAATATTGAGTCTGTTAAAAAAGAGATTGGTGAATTAGAAACATAACAAGCCATTGCAGTGCGGGACTTTTAACAGTTGGCTTTTTTCTCACTGCGTTCGTTATTTTAGCCAACTATTAAAAGCCCCTGAATGGGGCGTTATGCCTACAGGAGAGTCAGGCTTCATGTCTAGCAATTGGAATGACTTTAAGAGCTGGGTTGGCACTAATATAAATACTGGTAAAAAGTATTATTTTAGAGGTCAAAGTGACAGCTCATGGAAGCTTAAAACGAGCTTTCACAGAAGTATCGAAAATAAAAATATAACAATGCATCAATACCTGACTAGCATAATGCAGGATGTTAATTATCAGATTTCAAGTTTTGATAAACCCGCCAATCTTTCCGATAGTCAGGAATTTGGGCACTTATTAGCAAGGCTTCAGCATCATGGTTTCCCAACCCCCTTATTAGATTGGACTTTATCTCCGTATATAGCGGTTTATTTTGCGTTCAAGGGAGCTTCACTTACACCTAAACCAAATGAAATGGTCTCTGTATTTATATTCGATATAGATCTTTGGGGAAGTAATTTTCAAGCCCAGAGTAATTTATTAGAAAACTCTGACTTTGTAAGTGATTTTGTTCCATTTGCCACTGATAACCCTAGGATGTCAAGACAGATGGGGGTAACCACATTGACAAATGTATCTGACTTGCAAACTTTTATACTTTCTAAAGTGAATGCTGTCGGTGGTGATTTACTTTGGAAATTTGATATGCCCGCAACCGAACGCGGTCATGTTATGAAAGAATTAAACCTAATGGGCATAAACGACATGACCATGTTTCCTGACTTTGATGGTTTATGCAAACACCTGAAAGAGGTTCACTTTGATAACCAGCAAAAAGTGATGCCTGTTCCACCACCATTAGTACCACCGCCGCCAAAGTAGGCATAACAAAGCAATAATGAATGGGACGCAAAAAGCTTGGCTGCGCTCATTCTTCGCTTAGTATAGCCAGGCTTTTGTGCGCCCCATATTGCGGCGTTATACCTCACGGAGTAGTTCATGTTTGTAAATGGAGTTGGTGTAGTCCTTTGCGGAAGTGCAGATGACTATGTCGGTATGTCTATCGCATGGCTTACGAAGGTTGAAAAAGACCATGTTCTAATCTCTGTACCCAAAGGCGCGCTAGGTACTGAAAAACTACTCGAAGAAGGTCGCTTTACGCTGAGTCTTCTGGCTGACTCTCAAACCGAAATTGCGCGCCAGTTCGGTGGCAGTAAGCAGAAGGTTACGGTTGAAAAAGATCAGGCTGTCTTGTTTTCAACTGACTTGGGTACGCCAGCTGTTCGCGAGTGTAGCGGGGTGTTTCTCTGCGAAGTAATAAGCTTTTCTGAACTCAATGAGCAGGTGTTAGTTACCGCTCAACTATCCGGTCCAGAGGCTTGCACAGATCTGAGCCCGCTGATATTTCGTAAGTCAGACTTCTTTGCGTAGCGCGAGGTATAACAAACCAAGGCAGTGGGACTATTTCTCGCTGCGCTCAAAATTGCCCCTGCTTGGGGTGTTAACTTCCAAGGATATTAAGTGCCATGGGGATACAAAGAGTAGAAACACCAATTCATTGGAATTATTTTCTTGCTATAGAGGATGATCTAGAAAAATTATCCAGATACGTTGATTTTTCAAGAAACGACGAGGCATTCTCAATAGAAATCGCAAGACTTTTTCTTTCTGCATGCTCTGAAGTTGATGTTGTATTAAAGCAAATTTGTAAATCTCTCAATCACGACTCAACGGCAGCTTCAATAAATCAGTATTTCCAAGAAGTTACTGGAGCTTATCCCGAAATTATCCGCTTTGAAGTTTTAATGCCAAAGCACGGTCTTACACTACACCCTTTGGAAGATTGGGCTGAGAATCACCCTCCTTTCTGGTGGCAAGATCACAACAAGGTTAAACATCACAGGCATGAATACTTTGAGAGGGCAAATTTAAAGAATTGCCTTAATTCCATAGCTGCAATGTATGTCTTCACTCTTTATTTATATGCTGAAGCAGCTGAAAATGGTGATTTACTCCAGTACCCCAAGCTTTTTAATGTGGGTGATATTCACTTTGGCGGTACTCAGGGTGGGCGCTGGGGTATAACAATGAAATATCGTCTGCGGTGAGCAGTTAACAAACAAAGCCAGCATCGCCCTGCGGGCTGGACGCGCTACGCGCGCCGCTGCTTTGGGCGTTATATTTGAGGTTGAATTTTGCGGAAGTTTTTGTTCTTTTTTATTTTAATGTCAGCAAAATGCTTTGCCATGGATGCTTGGTTTAATCATCAAATTAACGTTCCAGCAAAGTTCTCCTACGGGCGTAATCACGAAGGTTTCAGAGGGACATCAGACATCGAACGCTATATAGAAAACTATGATAAAGCCTGGTGGCGAGTCATGAGACAATTCTCGACTTCAGATGATTGGGCATCAAATATTGGACCGAGTGTATGTTCTGGAACTGAAGCAGCAAGTCAAGGGTGTGCAGATGGGTTTAAAGCTGCTGTTGAAAGGCTGTGCTTTTTAATAAACGAGCATAGTGACAAAAACATAAGAGCGGCGATATTAGCAAGGTTAGAGCCAAAAATATAACAAACCGCTGTAGTCGTTCGCTGACGCTCACTGGGACAAAAACACGTGGGCTGTCCTCGCTTCGCTCGTCATTATAGCCCACATGTTTTTGCCCCTAAGCGGGGTGTTAGGTTTTCCAGTGAAGAAATTAGCTGTTATTGGATGTATTGCCCTTGCTTTGGTGATGATGCCTTACTCATATCCGTACTGGCCATCTGGAAAAATGCAAGACTATGCACTTATTTGGGTTAAAGGAGATGAAATATCTCAGTTATTTACTTTAGCCGACCAATTGAAATATGAAAGAGTGCATATGTGCCTTAAGGGGCCTCAACCTTGGTGGGTCGAGACTGGTGGCGAGCGTATAAACATTAACGATAATGATCAAAATTTTGAAAAGCTAAAATCTGCAGTCAATGCAGCAGGCTTACCCTGTTTTTGGGCGCAAAAGCAAAATGGCCGTTGGTCTGTTCCTGGTTCTAGCGATGTACTCTTTTTCACCAATGTAAATGGAAAAATGAAACAAACCATCAGCCGTTATTACGTACTTTCTCAGGAAAATATTGACGGAGTTTGTACCAATAAACAAAGTGGTGATTTGTTCCTACAGCGCTGCACTGTAAAAATGTTCGGAAATTGGTACGCTGGGGAAGAGTTAATGACCGTACCTTGGAAGGAAGTAGAAGAACAAACCTAACAAGCCAAGCAAGTGGGACAATTACATGTGGGCTCCCGTCGCTGCGCTCCGTATTTTAGCCTACGTGTTATTTCCCTTAAGCAGGGTGTTAGTGGACATTCGGTAGCGTAAATGAAAATTGGAATTGCAGCATTTTTTTACTCCTGTCTATCCTTATGCGCAACAGCGAATACCATCAATGTCTACAACATTGTAGGTACTTGGCAATCAGAGCAAAATTCAGAATCGTACTCAGATACTCAATCTTGTTCATTCAAGAAGGATTTTTCAGTTGAATGTGTCTTCGAAGAATCCGGTTTTGATCAAAATACCGGGTTTGGTGATGCCCAAAAATACAATTTGATTGGTAGTTGGGGCATTAATGGAAACACCCTCGAATTATCCCTTTTTCAATTGGGAAATGTTGTTAAATACAAATATTCAATTTTAAATGTTAACTACGACAAAATTGAAGTTTTCGACACAGATGGCAAAAAACAAGTTTGGCTACGTGGGAGGAATGTCCACTAACAAACCGCTGTAGTCACTCGCTAGCGCTCGTTGGGACACAAACACGTTGGCTCCTGTCGCTCTGCTCGGTATTGTTGCCTGCATATATTGGCCATCTTGCAGGGGGTAGAATATGAAACTTCGTGAGTTAACGCATTTAAAACAAGAAGAACGGTATTTAGCAATCCTCAACCTTTCGGAAAGTCTGAATACTGAACTTAGAAGATGTTTTATATCAACTAGAAGCCAAGGCAGGGATACGCTGTCTGAAACCTTACTGGTAAAGGTAGAAGAAATCATTGCAGTGCTAAAATCTGATGGATTTAAGTTGTTTAATATAGAGTATTGCGGCTCTACAGAGTATGAACACAGCGAACAGCAGTGGGGGCCGGGATATGCCGAAGAAGGATTGTATCTGCGCTTTATTGGGTTCACTGTTCAATTAAGCTGGGTATAAGCAAATAACAAGGAACGTCATCTGGGAAAAGAGTCGCTTGTAGGTATTTACTTGCTATTTATCAATAAGCAGCAACGGGTGGTTAAATACCTGTGTGGATTATTCTAAGGTTAGCGTCAGGTTCTGCAATTGTTGATCGCGAATGACCTGGAGGCTGAGTTCGTCACCTAATGTAAAGTTTGGCAACAAACGTAATAGGTCGTTTATATCGCGTATGTCCCTGTGGGCAATGCTGGTGAGCATGTCGCCAGGTTGAATTCCCGCTTTGGCAAAACTGTAGCCGCTAAACACCTGATCAACCATTATGCCTTTATTTTTATTTCGTAGATCAAAGCGAATCCCTAGTTTAAATCGAGGGCCGTTGTCTACGCCCCATTCCAGAAGTGTACGAAAATCCCGGTTGTCATGGTAATACTGAATCGCATCTTGAAGTTGACGTAACAGGTCAGGGTTGGCTTTGGTGGCCTGTAAAATTTGTATATAAAGTTGCGCCTGGAGTTGGTTGTAGCCTCGCTCCACCAGGCTGATAAATTCACTATCTTCAAGTTGAGGTTGCAGCAGTTTTTTAGCTTTGAGGTAATTTTGTTGAGCCACATAAAAGCGGGCGGCCAGCAGCTGTAAGTGGCGGTTGGTAGGGGCAAACGAAAGAGCTTGTTGCAGCAGGGCATCGAGCTGTTCGGAACTAAGCTGTAAAAAACGCGGTGCATCGATTGGTGTGCTTTCATCTGCCCGACGTAACAATTGCACCAAACGACTTTTGGCGCCATTGGCCGCCCTAATTGCGCCTAACTCTGTTTGCTGATCTGAAATGGCAATCGCCTGTCGATACAGTGGAAGGGCCTGGGCGTACTGCTGTTTGTTCATGTAAATCTCTGCCAGTTCAGTCAAAAACAGTGGGTTATCAGGTGCTTTTTGAATGCTCTGTTGCATTAACTCGATACCGCCCGTTGCATCGATTTCCGCCTGAAGCAGCCACCTGCCCAGATAAAACTGTGCTCCTGGATCGTCAGGCGTTAATTGATATGCATCGTTAAAAAGTCGGGTAATGCCTTTATCATCTGAGCGGGCATAATCAAAGTATTGGAGGCGACCCAGGGTGGTCATGATATGCGCCAGCCGTGCGCTTGAAAAAGGCATTTGCAACAATCGATATCCCTCTAAAAGCAGATTAGGAATGGCGTGATCGTATTCCGCTGCGTCGTAACCCTGTTCCTTATCTCGCAATATGCCCTGTGCCTGCAGCATAAATAGCTGATACTGCATTTCTACATCTCCGGGGCTTAGCGCCAGCGCCTTACGTAAGCTTTGTTCGGCATATGTCAGGTTGTCCATTTGCATAAAACGCTCAGCCACCTGTTGGTAAGAACGGATTTGTTCTCGTTGCTGCTGACGCTGTTGAATACTGTAATAGCCTTCCCGCAAAGCATAGAACAGGCTGGAGGCGGTAGTGATAATACCCACCCACATGGCGAACTTCTGACTAAAGCGCTTTATGGGGGACGGCGTGATCAGGCTCTGACCACAGTGATAACATAAGGTCGCAGAAGCCGGAATGTGCATGGCGCATGAGGGGCAAACGCCTTGTGGGTCATTTGAGACGCTAGACATGGTAGCTGGTAAGTACAGGTAAACCTATTATTTGAATTTTAGTCGCAGACCTTGCAATGTGTGGTATTAATCAGGCCCTGGCGTAATAAGGATGCTGGGCAGAATATTGTTAAGCTGATAAGGATGGAGATGCCGTTTACACCGTTTCATATGGGGCCAGGAATACTGATCAAAGCGCTGTTACAAAGCAGTTTTAGCCTGATGGTGTTTGGCTGGGCACAGATAGTGATGGATATTCAGCCGTTGTGGGTGCTGATAACGGGTAATGGGCATTTGCATGGATTCAGTCATACCTTTATTGGCTGTGCGCTATTGGCGGTCGTTTCAGCAATATCGGGTAAATACCTGTCAGAACTTGGGCTGCGACTACTGGGGATCGGCAAAGCCCAGCAGCCTGTTGTCATTTCCTGGTGGGTTGCCAGCTTAAGCGCTGCCGTGGGATGTAGCAGTCATGTGTTGCTAGATGGGATCATGCATGCAGATTTGCAGCCGTATTTTCCGTTTAGCCCGAACAATGATTTGTTAGGGGTTATCAGTATTGAACATTTACATCAGTTTTGTGTGTATAGTGGGCTGCTGGGCGCGGTTATTTTCTTTTTAATTCAGTGGCGCAATCGCTTGCGCTGTTAACACCTCAATGGAGGGAGTATGGATACTCTGGCTTTTATCATGTCTTGGGGTTCGCCAGTCGGGCTGTCGTTGTTTTTCTTTTTTTCATGTGCCGGCGTGGGCATTTTATTCTGGGGAATATCCCATTTTGTCAGAAGCAATAAACCAGAGCAGTAAACAGGAGTGGCAGCATGATCTGGCTGTACGGATTGTTATGTGTGCTTGGTAGCTGTTTTCCGCTTGCGGCGTTCTTACCCTGGTTACTGGCGCATGGTGCAGATGTTAGTGGGTTTATCCGCGCGGCTGATGCCAATCCAATCAGCCTGTTTGCCTGGCTGGATGTGCTGATTGCCGGTGGCTGTATTTTGCTGTTTATCTGGCATGAAGGTCGTCGGGATGACATCGCTCACTATTGGCTAGCGATGCTGGCGACCATACTTGTTGGCGGTTCCCTCGGCCTGCCGTTATTTTTGTTTATGCGAGAATGGCAGCGTTCAACTAAGCGATAACATCGATGTTGTAAAGCATCAGGGAAAATCCGAATTATCTGTAAAGGCCTGGCCCGAAAAGGATGTTAATTGCACAAAGGGATTGAATTTACGTTTTACTGACACTATCTATGGTGGCTTTAACCTGTCTTGCCCCGTTTTTACCAATGTTGAGCGAGACCAAATGAAAGCCAATTAGGTTGGGATGATGAGCGTGAAAACACCTAAAGTCGCCGTAGTTACGGGCGGTGCCCAGGGAATTGGCCAAGCTATCTGTAATTATTTTACGGCGCAGGGCGTGCAGGTGTGTTGCATTGATGTGCAGGACAATCCTTATTTTGTCGGTGACATCGCCGATGAGACTGTGCTTCGCGCCTTTGCCGATAGGGTCATAGCTGACTACGGCCGGGTCGATTACCTGATCAATAATGCCTGCCTATCTCGCGGTGGGTTAGAAAACTGCAGTTACGATGATTTTAATTATGTATTGAAAGTAGGCGTAAGCGCCCCGTTTTTGCTGACACAACTATTTACTCCCTTTTTCAGCGCGCAGGCGAGTATCGTTAATATATCGTCTACCCGCAGCTTTATGAGCCAGGCCAATACCGAGAGTTATTCTGCGGCCAAAGGCGCCATTAGTGCACTTACCCACGCCATGGCGATCTCTCTGGCAGGCAAGGTGCGGGTTAACAGTATTTCCCCTGGCTGGATTGATACCACAGGCGATGAATTGACGGGTGCCGATGCGTCTCAGCATCCCGTTGGACGGGTTGGCCATACTGATGACATAGTCAATGCGGTTACCTTTTTATGCGATCCAAAAAGCAGCTTCATTACGGGACAGGATATTGTTGTCGACGGTGGTATGGCCAAGCAGATGATCTTTCATCAGGACGGTGGCTGGCACTTTCAGGGTAAATAAAGCGCTATGCTGTAACGCGTTGAATATCATCCTCTTATCACGTTAGCAGGTCGGTTTGGTGGTATAAATACGCTATGCTAGAAGCCAATCGGCTGTGAGATTAACAGGGGAAGATGATGTTCAAACACGTTAACTGGAGATACGTCGGGCTGCTTGTGCTGCTGTTTTGTTCCGGCTGTGCCTTGTTTGCCAGTTTAGATTTAGACCAACAGTTTGGGCAAAGTCAGGTCGAGCAGCGGGAACAGGCCATCGAGACCTTGGGCGATCCGTTTGTGCCAGCTTTGGTATATCAGGATGCCATTGAACCTATTATCAATAGCCGCTGTGTTGTATGCCATGCCTGTTATGACGCACCCTGCCAATTAAAACTGACTTCGCCAGAGGGAATTGAGCGGGGCGGAAATAAAACCAAAGTGTATAACGGTACCCGACTGGTGGCCGACACCCCGAACCGCTTGTTCATCGATGCCTTTGGTACTCAGCAATGGCGCGAGCGGGGATTTTTCCCGGTATTAAATGAGCGTGAGCAAACCTCTGAAGCCAATACCCAGGCATCGGTACTGGCGCGTATGCTGCTGCTTAAACAGCAATATCCCTTACCTGAACAGAAGCTGCTGGATAATCACTTCGATTTCAGCCTCGATCGCCAGCAGCAATGCCCGACGGTAGAGGAAATGCAACACTACGAACAAAGCCAGCCATTGGCAGGCATGCCTTATGGTTTGCCCGGGCTGAGCCCGTCAGAGCACAGTGCCATGCTGGCCTGGCTAAAAAGCGGTGCATATCTGCCGCCGCCCGAGTCGCTACCAGTGTCTGAACTTGCTCAGGTCAATAAATGGGAGCAGTTTCTAAATGAAGATAGCCTCAAGCGTCAGCTCAGCGCCCGCTATATTTATGAGCATTTGTTTGCATCTCACCTGTATTTCGCTGACACCGCAGAGGCAGATAAGCAGCCACAGTTTTATAATTTGATCCGCTCTCGCACACCGCCTGGACAAGCGTTGGACGTTATTGCGACGCGTCGGCCGTTTGATGATCCCAAAGCAGAGCGAGTCTATTACCGATTTCAGCCGGTCACTGCCACTATCGTCGATAAAACCCACATGCCCTACGCACTCGACACTGCGTTGTGGGAAAAATGGCAATCCTGGTTTGTACAGGCCCAGTTTTCTCCCACGCAATTGCCGGGATATGCGCCTGACATTGCCGCCAATCCGCTTACTGCATTTGCTGAACTGCCGCCGGGCAGTCGCTATCGCTTCATGCTGGAACGGGCAGAAAATACCATTATGGGCTTTATCAAAGGCCCCGTGTGTCGAGGTCAGGTAGCGTTAAACGTAATCAACGACAGGTTCTGGGTTTACTTTGTGCGACCTGAGCTGGCGGAAGATCCGGATATTGCCCATTTCTATCGCTCTCAACGGCAGAATCTGACCATGCCCGCGGAGCAGGAAAGCACGGCACTGGCGGTGACCTGGCTTAAATATGCCGCGCATCAGGGCGATTATATGCGCGCCCGCAGCCAGTTTATGAATGATAATTTTGCCAATGGTGAACATTTGACTCTGGATGGTATTTGGGACGGCGACGGAGAAAATTCCAATGCCAGTCTGACGGTGTTCCGTCATTTTGATAATGCTACTGTCGTCAAAGGGCTGGTGGGTGAGCCGCCAAAAACGGCCTGGATCATCGATTATGCCTTATTTGAGCGCATTCATTATTTACTGGTGGCGGGGTTTGATGTGTACGGTAATTATGGTCATCAGTTACTGACCCGACTTTACATGGATTTTCTGCGTATGGAAGGTGAGTCTAATTTCCTCGCGTTGCTGCCACCCGAAACACGGCATCAGGAGTTCGAAAGCTGGTATCAACACGCCGGGCCTCAGTTAACTCAGTTTATTGGCGGCGATATCAATCCCTTTACTCAGCCCACCGGAATTGAGTATCACAGCGATACGCCCAAACAGGAACTGTATCAGATGCTGGCAACCCGTTTAGCCAGTGTGCAGCCAAATGCATATAGTCTTGACGATTCGGAGCTTGGCGCCAACAGCATCGCCTTGCTCAAAGAGTTAAATCATATTCGTGGCCTGCGTGCAGCATTGTTACCTGAGCTGACCATGATCATGGTCGAGCCTGCCGACGGTGGTAAAGCCGAAATCTTTACCCTGGTGCGCAACAGTGCCCATTACAATATTTCCAGTTTGTTTGATGAAGAGGCCAACCGTCAGCCCTCTGAAGATGATGTGACCTTAGTGCATGGTTTACTCGGCAGCTATCCGGGCGCGTTTTGGTACATAAAAGAGCAGGATTTGGCGGCCGTGGTGGCCCGCGCCCAGGAAATGCAAACAGAAACCGATTATGAAAAGCTGCTGGACAGGATAGCGGTGCGTCGCACCGATCCGAACTTTTGGGCGTTTAGTGACAGATTAAATCAGGCCTACCAGCAGCACGACCCTGTTGCCAGCGGCTGGCTGGATTACAATCGTTTGCAGAATCGCTGATATTTGGTGAGTTTTGGGGGAGGGGGGCTTCTCCCAAAACGCCCCCGCCATATTTACTCATGAATCTTATGACATTTCATATCCGGACTTGATTAACGTCGGGTTTCCCCCAATGTTTTATAGACCTCAGGTGCGCCGTGAGGCAGAGGGTGGATGCCAGCTAACGGGCTAACACCTTGAATACTTGGCAGAATACTGTCATCATCCGCATTATTGAAAAACTGTTCAAAAAATCATTTATTGTTCGGTTTTTTCAATTAAGCGGTTCGGGTTTATCAATTATCTTTCCTGAGATGGCGGCGCTATTCTGTATCCAGTTTCGACACAGACAGGTTTTACGACTGTTTGTCGCTGTCACCCCGACACAGCTAGTGTGGTTGGAAAGGGAAAGCAGTGCCAACCGTACAAACTTAATAACCATTAACTATTTGGAGATAAACTAATGGCTTTGATCAACACAGCTATCAAACCTTTTAAAGCAAGTGCGTTTAAAGACGGTGAATTCGTTGAAGTAAGCAGCGAAGACATCAAAGGTAAGTGGGCAGTTTTCTTCTTCTACCCAGCTGACTTTACGTTCGTATGTCCTACTGAGCTGGGTGACCTGGCTGACAAATACGAAGAGCTACAATCTCGTGGCGTAGAAGTTTACTCTGTTTCTACTGACACTCACTTCGTACACAAAGCTTGGCACGATGCGTCAGACACTATCGCTAAGATCAAATACACCATGATCGGCGACCCAACTGGCGAAATCACGCGTAACTTCGATTGTATGCGTGAAACTATGGGCCTGGCTGACCGTGCAACGTTCATCGTTGACCCAGAAGGTATCATCCAAGCAATGGAAATCACTGCTGAAGGTATCGGCCGTGACGCAGACGACCTGGTTCGTAAGATCAAAGCTGCTCAGTACGTAGCGTCTCACCCAGGTGAAGTTTGCCCAGCTAAATGGAAAGAAGGCGAAGCCACTCTGGCTCCATCTTTGGACCTGGTTGGTAAAATCTAAGGCATCTTTGCCCTTTGATTTTCGCGGAGTGGGCAACTGCCCACTCCACACCCTGAGATGAACGATTAGGAATTACTACAGTGTTAACTCAAGATATTTTAAACGCATTGAAAGGCTACGCAGCATCGATGCAGAAGCAGGTGACTTTCGTACTGCAGACAGGCGAACACTCAAAGCGCCAGGAATTGGTGAAGTTTCTGTCGGACATTGCAGGCGTTAGCGAGAATTTAGCCTTTGTTGAACGTGATACCAACGGCGTATTGCGCAGCTCTATCAGCTTCCTGCTGGAAGTGGATGGCGAAGACACAGGGATCCATTTTTCCGGTATTCCTGGTGGTCACGAATTTAACTCTCTGGTGCTGGCATTTTTGCATGCATCAGGACGCGAACTGAAACTGGACGAGTCGGTAAAGAACATTGTCAAAGCAATTGATACCGAAATGAAGTTTGAAGTCTTCATCAGCTTAAGCTGTCATAACTGTCCGGACGTAGTGCAGGCACTGAACCAGTTCGCACTTTTAAACCCACGCATCAGCAGCGAAATGATTGATGGTGGTCTGTATCAGAGTCTGATCCAGGAACGTGATATTCAGGGTGTACCTTCGGTATATCTTAACGGCGAACTGTTCGCTAACGGTAAGGTAGATGCCGCAGCACTGATTGATAAGTTGCTGGAAATGAACCCAAGCCTGAAAAATGCCAACTCAGGTCCGTCGCTGCCATTGCAGGATGTGACTGTGATTGGTGGTGGCCCAGGTGGTGTTGCCGCAGCCATTTACGCAGCCCGTAAAGGCCTGAAAGTGACTGCCATTGCTGACCGTTTTGGTGGTCAGGTAAAAGACACTATGGGTATCGAAAACCTGATTTCTGTGCCAAAAACCACAGGCCCTGAGTTAGCAGGCAACCTGATGGAGCACATGAAAGATTATGAAATCACGTTAAAGGAACACGTCCGCGTTGAAAGTCTGGTGAAGGGCGATATTAAAACCCTGACCCTGTCTTCAGGCGAAGTGATCAACACCAAAACTGTGATCATCGCTACAGGTGCGAAGTGGCGTGAACTGGGTATCCCAGGCGAGAAAGAAAACATCGGTAACGGCGTGGCCTACTGCCCGCATTGTGACGGTCCTTTCTTCAAAGGTAAAGACGTTGCGGTTATCGGTGGGGGTAACTCAGGTATCGAAGCGGCACTGGATTTGGCCGGTATCGTGAAATCTGTGACTGTGTTCGAGTTTATGCCCACTCTGAAAGCCGATGAAGTATTGGTGAAGCAGGCGGAAAAACGCGACAACATTACCATTTTGCGTAACGTGGCGACCCGTCAGGTGCTGGCAGAAAACGGTAAAGTGGTCGGTATTGAATACCAGGACCGCGCTACCGAAGAAGTGAAAACCTTAGATTTGGCCGGTATTTTCGTACAAATCGGTTTGGTTCCAAACAGCCAGTTCCTGCAAGGTGTGGTTGAGATGACTAAACATGGGGAAGTGATTGTCGATGCCAAGTGCCAGACTTCTGAGCCAGGTATCTTCGCGGCCGGTGACGTGACCACTGTGCCTTACAAGCAAATCATTATCTCTATGGGTGAGGGCGCCAAAGCCTCTCTGTCTGCCTTCGAATATTTGCTGACGCATCAGCCAGCGTAATTAACGAAGCATACAAGAGAGTGTATGAAGCACTCAGGCCATAACAGGCAAACGTTAGCAGCAAAGACAGGCTAACGACAGAAACTAAAAGCCCGGTAGATACCGGGCTTTTTTGTGCCGTTTTTACATGGGGCGTAATGAAAATACCCTAAATTTTGGATTGAGCAGAAGGTCTGTTTAGAGGGGAAAAAACTTTCAAGGCCGGTGGGAATAATAAAAACGCCCCTACCCATAAAGGGAAGAGGCGCTTTAGGGATTAACGAGTGTTTACCAGCTGATATCGACGCGGCGCCCCAGGGACTCGTTGCGTTCAGGGTGCAATTCGGCTTCAGTATCACCCGTGGCTTTAAGCTTAATTGCCTGTTTATCAATACCTTGCTCTAGCAACACCGCTTGGACGGATTGCACTCGCGCTTCAGATAATTTCTGGTTGTAGCGTGTTGAGCCAGGTGCTGACGCATGGCTGGCAAGGCTAATGGTTTTGCCTTCCAACTGCTTGGCTAGAGAGATAACGATAGCCAGGGTTTGTGGCGTTAACTCTGCATTATCATATTCAAAGTAAATCGCCACGGGGTTTCTGACCGGCAAATTAGTCGGGGTGTCAGGCCTTTCTGATGCACCCACAACAGCGACTCTTTCGGCCGGCATAGCAGCTTGCTCGGGCTTCGCGGCGGTGTCGGTTACAGTTGGTTCTGATGGGCTGATTAACCGGCTTGCATTGGCTGTAGTAATGGCATCTGGATGTTCGCCTTGAGCAACCGCAGTTGCAGTCGTATGGTTATGGGAGGGTTGACTACCAAAGAACCAGCGGATGCCCACAGACCACATATCGTTTTTCTGTTCCCACAAGGTGTAGCGGGTCCAGCCCGCATAAGCCTGCCAGCGAGGGGTAAACTGATAGGATGCTTCCAGCCCCATCCAGCCATCAAGATCTTGCTTCTTATCTGTTGCCATGACCGAGTCAGTGGCCCAGGTGCGGTATTTTGATTCCCAACGATAGACGCCTGCTTTGGCGGATAACATCAGGTTATCGATTGGCTCAAACCCTAGCTGCATACCAAGGCTGATACCATTGGCCGAGAGTGGGTGGATCGATTTCACCAGATCATAATAGTCGTCTGTGCTAGGGGTTCCTTCAAAGGTCAGCGCACGTTCGCCCAAATCAAGCCAGTTTGCCTCAATGGCCAGATATTGATTAAGACGGTAACCAACTCCAAGTTGCCAGGCGATATCCTGATTATCCAGCGAGAGCGAATAAGCGTCAGTTTCGGTAAAACCGTATTTTTCATTCAGGCCTTTTTCCGAGACATCACTTTGCGCAGATCCCAAAGCGGCATGCAGATATAGCCCTTGGGCGGTTTCCGCCTGAGCGTTAATGCTGGCCAAACTAAGGGCAGATCCAATTGCCGCGGCCAATGCCTTACGGCGACGCACGGCTAAGGCGCCCATCAGGCCCAGCAAGCTGATCAGACTAGAGCTACCGCCACCTGTGGTTGTGCTGGTTTCGCTGTTCTGCGCAACCGATATGGCCAGGGTTGCCGAGACTGTGTTGGTGCCATCGCTGATGGTATAAGTGATGGTATCGGTACCATAAAATCCTTCATCAGGTGTGTAGCTCAAGGTGCCGTCGTCATTGATGCTAACGCTGCCGTTTTTGGCGGTGGCAGAGGTGACGGTAACGGTATCGCCATCTTCATCCGTCACGTTAGACAGCACATCAATTTGATTATCTTCGCTGTTTTCCTCTACTGAGGTATCGCTTTGATCATCACTCTCGTCACTATCATCCGTGCCATCTGAGTCGTCTTCATCATCTGTTTCGCCGGTGCCGATAACAGGTGGAGTGTTGACCTCGTTGACGATGATAGAGAAGCTACCACTGACGTCATCCGTCCCATCACTTACAGTGACAGACAGGGTATCTTCGCCATAGAAATCTTCATTCGGGGTATAGCTGATGCTGTTGTCACTGTTGATGCTAACGGTACCGTTCGAGACGGTGGCAGTGCTGATGCTTAAGGCATCGTCATCAGCATCAGAAATGAAAGACATAACGTCGAAAATAGTCGTATCGCTGTTTTCATCCACGCTGAAGCTGGCAGACGAGATCACCGGGGCATTGTTTACCTGAATAACCAGAATGGTAAAGCTACCTGTGACTGAATCCGTGCCGTCGGTCACTGTTACGCTTAGGGCATCTGTACCGTAGTAATCAGCGGTTGGGGTATAGCTAACGCTGTTATCGCTGTTGATACTGGCAGTACCATTGGATACAGAAGCGCTTGTTATACTCAGGCTATCGCCATCTTCATCTGACGCTAGCGCCAGGATATTCAGACTATTGGCGCTGCTGTTTTCGTTAACCGAAAAATTACCCGAACTAAGCACGGGGGCGTTGTTGACTTGCAGTACAAGAATGATAAAAGAGGCAGAAATTTGGTCTGTACCATCACTGATAATCACAGTCAGTACATCTGACCCATAATAGTCGCTCTGAGGCGTGTAGCTTACACTGCCATCACTATTAATAGTTACCGAGCCATGTGAGACCGAAGCGGAAGCCAGGTTAAGAGTGTCGCCATCTTCGTCACTGGCTAAGGTCAAAATATTAAACGTATTAGAGGAGCTATTTTCATTTACGTTAAAGACTTTGGTACTGATGGTTGGAGCATTGTTTACCTGATTAACGGTAATGGTAAATGCGCCCGACACTTCATCTGTGCCATCGCTCACTGTCACTGAAAGTGTATCTGACCCATAATAATCAGACGTAGGGGTGTAACTTACATTTCCATCGCCATCAATATAAACCGTGCCGTGTTCGACGTTTGCATCAGTTAGGGTCAGAACATCGTCATCTTCATCTGTGACATAGTCGAGGATAGAGAAGGTCGTATTACGGCTGTTCTCATCTACGCTGAAGCTTGCAGAAGAGATGACTGGCGCATTGTTAACCTGGGTAATCGTAATGCTAAATGTACCCGACACTTCGTCCGTGCCGTCGCTGATGGTGACTGATAGCGTGTCGCTTCCATAGTAATCTGTCGTTGGTGTATAGCTTAAGCTGTAATCACTATTAATGGTTACGACACCATTTGTGACGCTGGCAGCTTCGATGGACAGATCGTCACCATCGTCATCAGAAACATAGCTCAGAATATCGAGAGTGTTATCTTCGCTGTTTTCCTCTACTGTGAAGTTCGCAGTGGTAATGACGGGCGTATTGTTAAGCTTTTCAATGGTTACCGTTAAGGTGCCAGTGACTGTGTCGGTGCCGTCAGAGAGGGTATAGGTGACAGTGTCAGTACCATAATCATCGGTTGCCGGCGTGTAGCTCAGGGTGTAATCGCTGTTAATGGAAACAGTCCCGTTTACCGCGGTGGCCGCTGTAATGCTGAGGCTATCATTGTCGGCGTCAGTATCATTGGCTAACACGTCGACGCTATTGTTCTCGCTATTTTGGCTAACCGTAAGGGTATCGTCATTGGCTACAGGCGCGGTATTGTCTATGTTCGGCAGCGTCGCAACACCAATGCCGTTCGCCACATAATATTCATCCCCCGAGCTGACAACGTCAGTAATTTCAAGGTAGAAAGCTTTGCCACTGTCATCACTGTACAGGTCTAATAATGGAATGGTTACTTCTGCTTCTGTGTCACCATCCGAGAAGGTCACAGTCCCATTGCTCACGCCTGTATATTCGCTTCCACTTTGGGCAGTACCATCACGGGTGCTGTAGGTCAGCGTAATGGTTTCGCCAGAAGACGGAGCATTGGACAGGTTTAAGGTAAAGGTGGCTGTTGTGTTGTCTTCATCTATGCTTGCGGCTGTGGTGTCGATGGCAACAGCATCTATTGCGGCACATTCAGATCCTTGCACACTGACCTGACGAATTTCGTGAATATTGGTTGAGGCACCTGTGCTGGCAGAGAAAGACAAGCGTAATTGATCAGGTAAGGCTATCTGATCGCTATTAACGGCAAAGATATCCATGTTGTTGATCAGTTTAACGTAACTGCTGCCGTCACCATTGGTATCACGCTCAACGGTTAAGTAGGCTTCTGTGCTGGAAAAGGTCTCCAGTGTCACGCGGTAAAGATGGCCTTCGCTATTATCATCGATAGCAGGATCCAGTTCAGCCGTTGTATACATCCAGGGGGTATCAGAGCTGCTGGCACCGCGAACGGTAATGGTGTCAGGCGACCTACCCGGAGCATCAGCACCTTCCATGCCGCTATCTGTGCTGGCAAAGTTACCGTATTCATCAATACCTATTCCCAGCCACGCCCCGGCAAAGGCATCTTCACTGCTGGTTTTGGCATAGCCTAAAGCCCCGCCTGAGGCAGCTAATTCGGGCTCGACACTGAAATCTGAGAAGATAATACCAATACCGTCAGCACCGCTGCCATCATAGGCGTAGGAATAGAAGCTATAAACGGTTTTTCCGGAACTGGGGACAGGGAAGTATTTACTGACTCCGCCAACCTGGGTTTTACTGGCTTCGGTTAAGCGCATCCGGGTTTCGCCGTCGACCAATACCGATTGCGGGGTATAGCCGTCTGCGGCAAGAATTTCCCAGCTTTCATCGAGTGCGCCATCGCCATAGAAAGGATCGTAATAACACTCTGTGGGGGTTGCAGAAATAGTAGGGCCTGAGCCACTGGTGTGCACAAAGTGGGCTTCTTCAACGTCCTGCTCGTAATAGATACCATCTTCAATATAAAACAGCTGAACATATATAGTGTAAGTGCCCGAGATATTGTCTATTTCATAATCCGACTCTATCGACTTAACTACCGTGCTGCCGGCGTCTGCAGTAAACGACAGAGAGCTAATATCGCTGGTGTTGCCATCGGGATCGACAAGTGACACCTCTATCACGTAGTCTCCTGATACTGCTGCTACAACTGTGGCTTGCGAGTTAACGGTGACCGTATCGTCATCAACGCTGTAATCAATGATAGACACATCTGTGGTGTTGGCTTTATCAATGATACCGCCATCGATGACCAGCTGGGCCCAATCCAGAGTTGTTACCCAACCACCAGACTTGGCATCGACATCGATGCGAATGGTATTGGTGCCTTCGACAAAGAGATCCGGGTCTATCTCAAGTACAGTGGCGTTCCAGGTCTGATCTGTACCACTCAAACTGCCAACATAGGTATCGTTGATGTAAACATCGTCAATTTCGCCGGATTCTTCGTCGATATCCCAGGCGTAAAATGTCATGTAGGCCGTCAACTGGGGCAGGGTGTCGGCATCTAAATCGATTGAGAATTCAATGTCCTGAGTACGACTTATTGACACATCAAAGTCACCATCGGCAGTGCCACTCCAACTGCTGTCGTTGTTGTCTTCATTGACTAAAATAGTCGTACCGGCAAATGCACTGCATGCAAATGTCGTGAGTAATGTTCCCGCCAGGGCAGAGCGCAAGCTTCTGGAGAGAAGAGAAAGGGGAGATCTCTGGCTGTTATGGCCAACGCTGTTCAACATAGTCACCTCTATAACTATTACGCATTGGGTATAATTTCTAATACCTCGTTATAAAAAGGCGGCGATAATAGCAACGTGTGAACAGCAAGCCCCGAGATTCCGCTACTGCAACGTAACGCTCTGTAACGTGGCGATTTTTTGAGTTTTGGATGTTACATGGCGTTACGTTTGCGGAGGCTTTGTTGCTCTGATGTGGCGGGTATTTGTGTGGCGAATTTACGCAATAATGAAATTAATCCCTTGAATTTTTTGAATCTCTATGCGCAGGTTTTTAACCGCTTTTACCAGACATGGGTAATGTTATGAATTGCCGCTCGCGTACAAGGTTATTTTTGTCGAGTATGGTGAATTTGCGTTGAGTCATCCATTCGTTACGCTTGTAATCTTTTGTTACATGTATGCGTCTAATAATCCGTCATTGCCTTTCGTTGAATAGACTATTTGTAGTAAATTTCAGGGCTTGCTCGTCACTTTTTGAGCGAGCGCAATTAGGAAAACATCAATGAAAACAATAAAAATCCTTGGCAGTATTTGGCTGACGTGCAGCCTGCTGTTGAGCTCTGCTGCATTTGCAGAAGAAAAGAAAGCAGATGCGCGGGCGGAATATATTCGTGCGCATTACGCCAAGTATGAATACCAAATTCCCATGCGTGATGGTGTGAAGTTATTCACTTCGGTTTACGTGCCATACGATCAAACCCAACAGTATCCTATGATGATGCAGCGCACGCCATATCGCGTTGCACCCTACGGCGCGGATAAATACAAAACCAAATTAGGCCCAAGTGACATCTTCGAAAAAGAAGGCTTCATCTTTGTCTTCCAGGACGTGCGCGGCAAGTTCATGTCCGAAGGTGAATATGTGAATATGCGCCCACAGGATGCTGGCGATAAAGGCGGCAAAGCGACTGACGATGCCACCGATACCTATGACACCATCGACTGGTTGGTAAAGCATGTGCCAAACAATAATGGCCGCGTGGGCATGTGGGGTACCTCGTACCCTGGCTATTACACTTCGGTCGCGGCCATTAACAGCCACCCGGCGTTAAAAGCCATCTCACCACAAGCGCCTATTGCTGACTGGTTCTATGATGATTTCCACCGTAATGGTGCGTTCGTGACGCCCATGGCATTCATCTTCTTTGATACCTTCGATAAAAAACGTGAAGGCCCACACGCAGCATGGCCGGAAGGCATGAAAGGGACTACCCCTGACGGCTATCAGTTCTTCAAAGATTTAGGCCCGCTGACTAACGTGAATGACAACTACTTTCACGGTACCCGCCCGTTCTGGAACGAGCTGACAGAACACCCTAATTACGATGAATACTGGCAGGCACGTAATGTGTTACAGCACTTCGACAAGGTAAAACCAGAAACCCTGATTGTTGGCGGTTGGTACGATACCGAAGATTTGTATGGCCCGTTGGCCACCTATCAGGCCATGTCGAAAGGCAACAAACGTGACAACATTCATATGATCATGGGCCCTTGGTATCACGGCCAGTGGAACCGCGGTGAAGGCGACCATATGGGCGAAGCTCAGTTTGGCTTTGATACCAGCGATTGGTTCCAAAAACAGATTTTACTGCCGTTCTTTAAGAACAACTTAAAGCCAGACAATAAAGACAACAAAGCCAACAAGCTAAGCAAAATCACCTTGTTTGAAACCGGTGCCAATCGTTGGAGAACCTTTGATAACTGGCCCCTAACAGCCAAGCAGTCCGATTCAGTCACCTGGTATCTGGGCAGTGATGAAACCTTACTGGCCAATAAAGATGCCAAAGGCGGTTTTGCCGATTACGTCAGCGACCCGAATAAACCTGTACCACATTCGGCCAATATCAGCCGTGGTTGGGATCGCCCATACATGGCCGAAGATCAGCGCTTTAGCGCCCGTCGCTCGGATGTACTCGTATTTGATGCACCAGCCGCTACCCAGGACCAAACCATTGCTGGTGCAGTGGATGTGAACCTTTGGGTATCAACGGATCAGGGTGATGCTGACTTTATCGTTAAGCTGGTGGATGTGTTCCCAGGCAAAGACGTAAACAATGACGAAGTGGATAAAGACACTGGTAACCGTCACGAGTTAGTGCGTTGGGGTGTGATCCGCGGCCGTTTCCGTAACAGCATGAGCACGCCGGAAGCCTTTGTTTCTGGTCAGCCTACCCAAGTGAAATTTGAATTGCTGGACGTGCTGCACACCATTAAGCGCGGACACAAACTGCAAATTCAAATTCAGAGCACCATGTTCCCGTTCCTGGATTTGAACCCGCAGAAATACGTGGATAACATCTTCGAAGCCAAGGCGGAAGATTTCACCAAAGCTGAGCATAAGGTGTATCACTCCGAGGAGTATCCGAGCAGTATTACTTACAAGGTACTGAAACAGGATTGATGACAAACTGCTGCGCTTGGGAACCCGGCGTTAAACGTCTTCTCAACATCCTCATTTACGACCTGTAAACTGCGGTGTCTCGAAGATGTTTGCCCGGATTTCCCGGCGCTCGCGACGTTTGTAAAGTCCCTATAAATTCATGCTAAAAACGCCTATATCGGGCGTTTTTTTATATCCCTCTTTTCTTGCTATCAATCCTGTTTAATCCACGAAGCAATCTCAATATGTGGGTGAAATTCATCAGTTATCAACGCAATAATCTTAGATTTCAATTAAGTAGATAACGAATTAATTTTTGTTGTTTGATAAATAAATTCATCTAACCAATATAGTTTTACAGTCGGTTAGCGCCTTTATTGACGTGATTTTAGTGGTTTTGGTAATCTATCTACTCGCTTTATGGCGATTTTCCTGAATAGTTAGACAATTAGACTTCTAATCATTATGATCGCAGTAGAATGTTTAAAGCAGATCTTTCTGTTGTTTATTGTGTTGTTCTCTAACAGATGCAAACCCTGCTTGCCGTGTTTCCAGGTCTGTGACCATTTTCATTTCCGGCTGTGTTGTTTGTACCTTTGCATCTTTGTTGTCCCATTGAGCCTGAGGTGAGCCATGTCCCTAGTCCGTTATCAAAACTTTATCCACGGAACCTATTTAGCCAATACCACGAACGAGGTCTTCGACGTGCGTAACCCTGCCACCGACGAAGTGATCTATCAGGTGGAAGTGGCTGATGAGCGTATTCAGCAAGCCGCCATTGAAAGTGCCAAAAAGGGGGTTGCCCAATGGTCTGCCATGACAGGTGTTGAGCGCAGCCGCGTATTATTAAAAGCGGTGGCCTTATTGCGTGAACGTAACGATGAATTGGCCCGCATCGAAGTATTAGACACGGGCAAGCCGTGGCAGGAAGCGTCAGTGGTGGACGTGGTCACAGGTGCCGATTCCATTGAATTTTTTGCAGGCCTTGCTGCCACTATCGAAGGCAATCAGCAGGATTTAGGCGGTGATTTTTATTACACCCGCCGCGAGCCACTGGGGATTTGTGCTGGGATTGGCGCTTGGAACTATCCGCTGCAAATCGCGTGTTGGAAATCTGCACCTGCGCTGGCTTGCGGTAATGTGATGATTTTCAAACCGTCAGAAGAAACGCCATTAGGTGCGTTGAAACTGGCTGAGATCTTTATTGAAGCGGGTGTGCCTGCGGGTGTGTTCAACGTGGTACAGGGTGCTGCCGAAGTGGGCCAGTGGTTAACCCAGCATCCAGATATTGAGAAAGTGTCTTTCACTGGTGAAGTGGGCACGGGCAAAAAAGTCATGGCAGCGGCCGCTGCCAGTAACTTAAAAGACGTGACCATGGAGCTGGGTGGCAAGTCTCCGCTGATCATTTTTGATGACAGCGATGTGGAAGAAGCCGTGTCTGGCGCTATGTTGGCCAACTTCTATACCCAAGGCGAAGTCTGTACCAACGGTACGCGCGTATTTGTGCAGCGTGGTATTTATGCGTCTTTTATGGATCAGCTAAAAGCCCGCACTGAAGCCAATATTGTCTTGGGTGATCCGATGGATCCTGAGACCAATATGGGCGCACTGATTTCGAAAAAGCATCAAGAATTGGTATTGGGTTATATCCAAAGCGGTAAACAACAAGGTGCTACCTTGGTGACCGGCGGCGATGCAGTATCTCCAACCTCTGCGCCCAACGGCTATTTTGTTGCTCCGACCATTTTTACCGACTGCAACGATGAGATGACTATTGTCAAAGAAGAAATTTTCGGCCCGGTTATGTCGGTATTGGTGTTTGATGACGAAGAAGAAGTCATCCGCCGCGCTAACGATACTCACTTAGGGTTAGCGGCTGGGGTATTTACGCAGGATATTCGCCGTGCCCATCGCGTTATTCATCAAATTAACGCCGGTATCTGCTGGATCAACGCCTACGGTGCATCGCCAGCGGAAATGCCAGTCGGTGGTTACAAGCAGTCGGGCATTGGCCGTGAAAATGGCATCGAAACCTTAAAACATTACACCCAGATCAAAGCTGTTTACGTTGGCATGAATAAGCTGGAAAGCCCGTTTTAAGGAGGCCTGTGATGCAAACCGAATATGATTACATTATCGTCGGCGCTGGCTCTGCAGGTTGTGTGCTGGCCAATCGTTTAACCGAAAGTGGTGAGCATTCCGTCTTGCTGTTGGAAACCGGCGGCTCGGATAAAAGCATCTTTATCCAGATGCCGACGGCGCTGTCGATTCCCATGAATACCGACAAATACGCGTGGCAGTTTCATACCCAACCGGAACCTTATTTGAATAATCGCGTGATGCATTGCCCGCGCGGCAAAGTATTGGGCGGCTCATCGTCGATTAATGGCATGGTGTACGTACGTGGTCATGCCAAAGACTTTGATGAATGGGAGCAAGAAGGAGCCGAAGGCTGGAATTATGCCAGCTGCTTACCCTATTTCAAAAAGGCCGAAACGTGGGCCTTCGGTGGCGACGACTACCGCGGCGACAATGGACCGCTTGCCACCAATAACGGTAACAATATGCAAAACCCGCTGTATCAAGCCTTTGTGGATGCGGGCGTAGACGCGGGTTACCTGCACACAGCCGATTATAACGGCCGTCAGCAGGAAGGCTTTGGGCCGATGCATATGACGGTGAAAAATGGCGTGCGTTGGTCGACGGCCAATGCCTATTTGCGCCCGGCCATGCAGCGTAAAAATCTGACGGTGATCACCGGAGCACTGGTACATAAAGTGTTGCTGGAAGAGAAAAAAGCCACTGGCGTTGCCTTTGAGGTAAAGGGCAAGGTGCAACAGGTTAGTGCTAACAAAGAAGTGATTTTAAGTGCTGGCTCGGTGGGCTCACCACACTTGTTGCAGCTTTCGGGCATTGGCGACCAAGCGGTGCTGGCCAAAGCAGGCATTAAAACCCAACACCATTTGCCCGGGGTAGGGCAAAACCTACAAGACCATCTGGAATTTTACTTCCAGTTCAAATGCAAACAGCCCATTACTTTAAACGGCAAATTGGGGCTTATTAGCAAAGGCTTAATTGGCGCACGTTGGCTGTTGTTTAAAGACGGCTTAGGGGCCACCAATCACTTTGAGTCGTGTGGCTTTATCCGTTCAGATAAGGGCGTGGAATGGCCGGATTTACAGTACCATTTTTTACCTGCCGCGATGCGCTACGACGGCCGCTCGGCCTTTGATGGCCACGGGTTTCAGGTACATATTGGCCATAACAAGCCGAAAAGCCGGGGTTGGATCAAGGTGCAATCGGCAGATCCGAAACAACCTCCGCAAATTCAGTTTAATTATCTGCAAGCCAAAGAAGACATCGAAGGCTTCCGCGCTTGCGTGCGTCTGACCCGTGAAATCATCAATCAGCCAGCGCTGGATGATTACCGAGGAGAAGAAATCCAGCCAGGTGAACAGGTGCACACAGATGAACAGATTGATGCCTTTGTGCGTGAATCCGTTGAAAGTGCTTATCACCCATCCTGCTCTTGCAAAATGGGCACAGATGCCATGGCGGTCATCGACCCGAACACCAAAGTGCATGAAATTGAGGGTTTGCGGGTGGTGGACTCCTCTGTCTTCCCAACCATTCCAAACGGCAACTTGAACGCCCCCACCATTATGGTGGCCGAGCGTGCCGCAGATTTAATTTTGGGCAAAGCGCCTTTAGCTGCCAGCGATGCCGAAGTGCATCTTGAAGCGAACTGGCAAGCGCAACAGCGAAGCCACGAGGCAAAGCGCAGCGTATAACGCTTTTACACTTCAAAGCTGCCTAGGGTATTGGCCATTGGCAGCACTTCAACCGCTTCCTGAAGTGGTGTTTGCTGTTCTCCTGTTATCAGGGGCACAGCAAAGATTTGGGGAAGGGGACGTTTTAACCCAGCACACGCAGTACCAACCTAATAAGGTAGGAGGTAAAGATGACACTGTGGTTAAGCGCGGGAATTATACTGACAATTGCCGCCATTCTCTTCATCCTGATGCGATGGGGAAATTTGCAATGTAACGGAGTAACGCCGGTTCGGGCATTCACCTTTATTGCGATTCTGTTCACCTCAGGCTTAGATGTTGGCCTGATCATGTTTCCGCTGACCGAATTCAGCGGCTATGCCGATACCTCGGCAAGTCCGGAGTATGCCTTTACCAATCCATTGGCCATTGAGTTTGGCTTTTGGGGCTTTTATATCTGGAGTTTCTACTTTTTAACCTGTTTCTACTTTTGTGTGATTGAGCCAAAAGTGAAGTTCTTTGAGATCCCGCTGGTGAAGTGGGTCAATAACATCGTGATTATCGGTACCTGTGCCTTTACCGCCTATTTATTGCTGGCGAATTTGCCGTGGTATTTACCTGAATTAGGTGACGGCGAAAGCGTCTTACCTACCTTTTATTTGGTGGTTGGGCTGGTCATTGGGTTGGCGGTGTATTCCAGTACCGATTTGAAATACGTACGGGTATTGAGCTTGTCGAGTACCTGGATGTTTTTCGCCTTGATCGCCTTTATGTGGGTGGGTGCCTTTATTTTTGATACCAATGCCATCAGTGATTATTTCTTAACGCTGGGTTTGGTGGGGGGCTATTTCTCTCATATGGAATCCTTCGTACTACCACTGAACGATTACCATCAATTTTACCTGTTTTGGTGGTTTGCTTGGTCGATCATGATTGGCCAGTTTACCTCGCGTTTTGTCGGCGGTTTGAAAACCTGGCAGGTGTTGGGTGCGATGATGGTATTTCCGTCTATTCCCATCGCCATTTGGTTTTCGCTTCTGTATTTCTATTACAAGCATGATCTGGCCACCACCGGCCTTGAAAACATCGCCATGGTGATTGTCGGGGTGACCTTTGTGATCAACTCACTAGATTCATTGATTCGCCTGTACACAGATAACCTCAATTTGACCGTAGAACGCCTCGGCAAACGTAACTACTGGTTACTGAATTTCGCTGCGTTATCGGTACTGACCTTACTCTTCAAACTGGATTTTTTGCAAATCCAATGGGTTGGCGCGTTAGTTATCGGCATCTTTTTCAGTGCCGTAGGCTATATTTTCTTAAACAAGATGCGTTCGGTTAGGGCGATAAAGGCCGAAGACTACGACATTGATGTGGACTTCAAAAAAATCGAATCTGTGCATTAATTTTCTTCTTCAGCACACTCAACAGTCTGCGGGTAATCCCGCAGACTAATGTAGGATGTAACTATGAATAAAACTTACTTAGCCGCTCTGTCGCTGTATCTTTTCTCCGGCGTGGCTTCAGCAAACTGGAGCGCAACCGTCACAGGCGTCAGCGATTATCTTTTTAATGGCGTGAGTCAAACAGATGAAGGTCCCGCAATTCAAGGCAGTATTGACTGGGCAGGTGACAATGGCTTTTATGCAGGCACCTGGGCGTCGAATGTCGACTTCGGTGATGACACCAATCTTGAGTGGGACGTTTATGCTGGGTATTACACCAGCTTTGACAATGGTGTGAACCTGGATGTGGGCATCGCCCAATACACCTATCACGGCGCAGGGTATAGTTCGGATGGCAATTACCCGGAAGCCTATATGAAGTGGAATTATGGCGGTACTGACATCAATTTTTGGTATTCGTGGGATTATTTTGGCACCGGTGTGGGGCACGTCATTGCCATGGCTAATCACACGTTTAATTTACCTCATGAGATCGACTTGCTCGTTGGAATCGACCAGTCTCAAAGCCTGGATGGGGACAAATGGGAATGGGAGCCGGGTGATAAAAACTATATTCATTGGCAAGTGACTGGGATGTACAGCTACCAAGGGTTTGATTTTAGCTTGGGCGTTCAAGGCACAGATTTAGAGACTTACGGTGACACCAAAGTGTTATTCACGATTGCCAGAACGTTCTCGTTTTAAAGCCCCGTCTAACATGCGCCAGGCGTCAGTATTGAGACAACCTGTTGCTACGCATAAGCGCATTTAAATTCATGGGATGATTGAAAAAATATCCCTGAGCATAGGTACAGTTAATTTGCTGCAGCTTTTTCAGCTGCAGCTCGGTTTCTACGCCTTCTGCAACTACCTCTAAGCCAAGATTTTGAGACATAGACAGGATACAGCTAACCATTTGATCATCGATATTGGATTTGCCCAGGTGGTTTATAAAAATTTTATCGATTTTTATCCGCGATACGGGTAATTCGCGCAAGCGACTCAGACAGGAATAGCCACTGCCAAAATCGTCAATCGCGATTTTTATTCCCAATTCATGCAATGCCATCAGATTGGCTTTACTTTGCGGAGTCTCATTTGAAAGGGTTGTTTCTGTCAGCTCAAGCTCTAATTGTGCTGGGTCAAAATTTAGTTTGCTCAGATATTTTTGTACTTTATCAGCAAAATTCAGCGCTTTGAGTTGTCGCGAAGAAATGTTGATCGCCAGCGTTTGACCTGGCTGTAAAAATTGTTTGGCTTCTGCCAATGCCGTTTTGATCGTCCAAAAACCAAGTTGCTCAATCAGGCCGGTTTCTTCGGCGACCCCAATAAAGTCCGCCGGCGGAATAACAACTCCTTCTCGATTCCAGCGGATAAAGGCTTCATATCCGCTTACCAGTTGGCTGTGGATACTGTATTGGGGTTGGTATTCCAGAAAAAATTCGTCCCGCTCTATGGCTGTTTTGATACTCGATTCAAACTGGTAGCGTAGGTTAAGCAGTTCTCCCATTTCGGTGGTATAAAACGCGTGTTGGCCGTTTCTGAGTTGTTTAGAACGATACATCGCGGTATCCGCTGCTTTTAGCAGTGCTTCCGCAGTTGCGCCATCATTGGGAAATAAAGAAACGCCGATACTAAAGGTTAAATTGACCTGATTCTCGGAGAGTTCAAATGGCTTATGTTGCACAGCTTCCAGACGTAACAGGGCTGGCATAAGGTCATGCTCATTTTTAACATCGAGGATAATAAGAAACTCGTCGCCGCCCAGACGGCCTAAAGTATCGCTTTTACGCACAGCCCCGCGCAGGCGCTGGCCCACAGCTCGAATCAGGATGTCGCCTTCACTATGACCATAGGTATCGTTGATACGTTTAAAGTGGTCAAAATCAATAAATACTACCGCAAACTGGTGTTGTTGCCGTTGTGCTGCAGCCAGTTTTTGTTGCAGGCGTTCTATCGCCAGAGATCGGTTTGGCAGGCTGGTAATCGGGTCGATAAAGGCGTAGGTGGCAATTTCCTGATTCAGCCGTTTGATGTCTTTCATGCGGCGGACCGCATACAGCGATCCCGCGAGACCGACCCACAAAAAGACGATTAAGATTTCATCTACTTCCAGGTCTTCATGAGAACGGGTAAAGGTATACAGGCTTTCCAGTACATCCAGTTCAAATACAAATGAAATCGCGGTCAGCAAGGTCACGGCAATCAGTGCCACAAGCAGGTCGCGTCGCGCTTTTCTCCGCAGCGTTTGGGTCAGACGGATTTTACGGATCTCATTTTTGAAATGTTTCACTGCTACTTCAACGGCTGTGTTAGTTACAGAATACAATTTTAGACTACTGTAATTCCTTAAAATCGTTACGGTTATTGTATGGAAAGTTTCTACTCAAATAACCTAGACTTTTGGTTGAATTTACCAAGTAGTTGCTTCACGTTGGAACATAACGAAAACCTGATAATGACCTGCAGGCTTTGTAAGATGTAAAGGAGTGTAAAAAGTGGCGCTTTTACTCCATGTTCGGGAACCTGTGGAAAATTTCAGCATCAGACAAGATCATTACAGAGATGATCCGGGAGTGCAAAGATGAAATATTGGATGACTTTATGTGTGATACTGCTGGCCGGTTGTGCATCGAACCAGTTAACCGAACAGCAAAAAACAGACGCTATCAGCAGTTTTATTACTGATCAAAAACTAGAGGATAAAAAGTCGATCACTGCATTTCAACTCGACGGTTGGACAGCCCTGACGGATCAATACCTGATTTTACGTACATCGCCTTTTAAACCCTATCTAGTTAAATTGACCATGCGCTGTTCAGAGTTGGGATATTCACCCACACTGGCAGTATACCAGCGTCAAAGCTATTCCTTGAGTGCCGGATTTGATGCCGTATTCGCCCCCGGAAACCAAACCTTTAAATGTTATATCAATAAAATTTATCCGCTCACAAGAGAACAGGATAAGGCGTTGCGAGAAAGCTTACAGGCCCCTGAGGAAAAAGCGGCGGCTAAGCCCGATTCAGGCCAGGGTGATACATCCACAAAGGACGAAGGTACCAGCCAGAAATAGGCGTGAAAAAAGCGGACATATAGTCCGCTTTTGGTTGGATCAGCGATTCAAATACTCGGCATGAAAGCGCAGATGGTCATCGACAAAACTGGCAATGAAATAGTAGCTGTGGTCATAACCAGACTGCATACGCAGTGTAAGCGGATAGCCAGCTTTAGCCGCGGCAACCGTTAATGCCTGAGGCGTTAGTTGTTCGGCTAAAAAGCTGTCAGCATCCCCTTGATCAATTAATATCGGCAGGTGCTGCGTAGCTTTGCTTACCAATTCACAGGCATCGTAGGCTTTCCAGCTGTCTATATTCGCACCTAAATAGTGACCTAAGGCCTTTTCACCCCAGGGCACATTGATTGGGTTAGTGATGGGGCTAAAGGCACTGATCGAGGCATAACGCTCTGGATTGCGCAATCCCACCACCAGCGCGCCGTGGCCGCCCATAGAGTGACCACTGACGGCGCGTTTGGAGGTTACCGGGAAATTAGCCTCGATCAGTTCAGGAAGCTCAGTTACGACGTAATCATACATCTGGTAATTGACCGCCCATGGAGCCTGAGTGGCATTCACGTAGAAGCCTGCGCCTAAACCGAAATCCCAGCCGCCTTGTGCATCATCAGGCACACCTTCACCGCGGGGACTGGTATCCGGACAGACAATAGCAATACCAAGTTCGGCAGCCAACTTCTGCGCGCCGGCCTTTTGCATAAAGTTTTCATCAGTACAGGTCAGCCCTGACAACCAGTAAAGTACAGGAACGTTAGCACCAGCTTCAACTTGTGGAGGCAGAAAGATGGCAAACGTCATCTGGCAGTTAAGTACCGCCGAAGTATGGGTAAAACGGTGATGCCAGCCGCCAAAGCTGCGATTGCTGCTGATTTTTTCTATTTTCATTATATTTCCCTGAAAAACGAGAAAAGGGGCCGAAGGCCCCTCATATTATTTGTCGAAATGGATGACGGAACGGATGCTCTTGCCCTCATGCATTAAATCAAAGGCGTCGTTGATGGCTTCCAGGCCCATGGTATGGGTGATGAAGTCATCCAGCTTGAAGTCGCCTTGCAGGTACTGTTCAACAATGCCGGGTAATTGAGAACGGCCTTTTACGCCACCAAAGGCGGTTCCGCGCCAAACACGACCGGTAACTAGCTGGAATGGACGAGTAGAGATTTCCTGTCCCGCACCGGCTACACCGATAATCACGGATTCGCCCCAGCCTTTGTGGCAGCATTCAAGGGCTGAACGCATAACATTGACGTTACCAATACATTCAAATGAGAAGTCTACACCGCCATCGGTCAGCTCAACGATGACATCCTGGATTGGCTTATCATAGTCTTTTGGATTGATGCATTCAGTGGCGCCGAGCTTTTTCGCCAGTTCAAATTTGCTGTCGTTAATGTCCACACCAATAATACGGCTTGCACCAGCCATTTTTGCACCGATCACGGCCGACAAACCAATGCCGCCCAAACCAAAGATAGCGACAGTGTCGCCTGCTTTGACTTTGGCTGTATTTAATACTGCGCCCATGCCTGTGGTAACACCACAGCCTAGCAAACAGACTTCTTCCAGCGGTGCTTCTTTATTCACTTTGGCCAGCGAGATTTCAGGCAATACCGTGTATTCGGAGAAGGTGGAGCAGCCCATATAATGATAGATTGGCTGGCCATCTTTATAGAAACGGGTGGTGCCGTCAGGCATCAGACCTTTACCCTGAGTGGCGCGAATCTTTCCACACAGGTTGGTTTTGCCTGACTTACAGAACTTACATTCGCCGCATTCTGGCGTGTACAGTGGGATAACGTGATCGCCTACGGCGACAGAGGTGACACCTTCCCCAACTTGTTCAACAATACCGCCGCCTTCATGGCCGAGAATGGCAGGGAAAATTCCCTCTGGATCATCGCCTGACAGAGTAAATGCGTCGGTGTGACATACACCAGTGGCGATAATACGCACCAGCACTTCACCTGCTTTCGGTGGCATCACATCCACTTCTTCAATTTTAAGTGGCTGACCTGGTCCCCAGGCTACGGCGGCACGGGATTTAATGAAATTTTCGGACATGAAATGCTCCCTCTTGTTACGTTTGCACTACCTGCGCCAAATACGGTGCGGTTAGCTTACAAGCCTAGTCCACACCGGCGCACTGTAAACGTTATTATATTTATTTCTCAAAACAAGATAATTGGGCGAAAATGCAATTCAGTTTTTCTCATTGGTAATAATTGAAGATGAATATGTGGGAAGGCGTGGCAGAATTTTGTGCCGTGGCCGAGCGCCAGAGTTTTACTGCGGCGGCGAAAAAACTGGGGATTTCGGTGGCCCAGGTGAGTCGCCAGATTACGCAGTTAGAGCAGCGACTTAACAGCAAACTGTTTTATCGCACTACCCGAAAAGTAGCGTTAAGTGACGAAGGCAAAATTTATTATCAGCATTGCGCCCCGTTGATGCGAGGCTTGCTGGAAGCCGAACAGGCTCTGACCAGTTTGCATAATGAGCCAAGCGGCCAGTTAAAACTAACGGCACCAGTGACATATGGCGAAGCCTACGTGATGCCTTTAGTGTTGTCGTTTATGGCACGTTATCCGCGTCTGGAGGTCGAGGTTGAGCTATCAAACAAACCGCTGGATTTGATTACCGAAGGATTCGATTTGGCGATCAGAATAGGGGACCTGGCTGACTCAAGCATGATGGCTACTCGCTTAAATACGCGGGTGCAGTATGTGTGTGCGTCGCCAGACTATTTTAAGTTGCATGGTCGTCCTCTGGCATTGGCTGAGTTATCGAAACACAATTGTTTGAGCGGTAACCATGAATTTTGGCGATTTTCCGCCAGTGGCAAAGAGCAACGAATCAAGATTAAAGGCACTTTGCGCTGCAATAGTGGAGTGGTATTGCGTCAGGCAGCTTTGAATGGCATTGGGCTAATCCAACTGCCAGATTATTACGTGGCCGATGATTTACAGCAGGGCAGGCTAGTGTCGGTCCTGAATGAGTTTCAGATTCCTGAGGAGGCGATTTGGGCGCTTTATCCTCACAATCGTCAACTCTCTCCTAAAGTAAAATTACTGATCGAATTTCTGGCGCAGGGGCTTACCGCACTGGTGTAGTCCCGCGTTATGTTCAGCCTGAACGCATTACTTATCTTGTTTAAATACTCTCTGAATATGAATGACTTACCCTGAATGCAAAGATAGAAATTTTCTATTGCGTTGGGGCAAATGTTTGATTAGGATCAAATAAGAATTATTATCATTTGTATTGGTGTTTGTGTATGCGCGAGTGGTTGGCTGTGAGTGCCGTACTGTTTTCTCAGGCCGTGTCGGCGAGTGAGGAACAAAATCTTATTGAAGAAAGGATCGTAGTATCCGGTACTCGTACGCCCAAATTGCTCAAAGGGTCTCCGGTTAAAGTTGACGTTATCACTGCCAGCAATATTGAACGCGTCAGTCGTGGCACCCTGGCACAAGTACTGGATGTGATCCCTGGCGTTGTGGTGAAGCGAAGCACCAAAGATGGCTACAACGTTCAGTTACAGGGATTTGATGGTGACAATGTGCTGATACTGATGAATGGGCAGCCACTGCTCGCGCCGACAGGATCAGCCATCGATTTAGATCAGATTAGCGCCAGCAATATCAAACAGATTGAAATCGTGCGTGGGGCAGGCTCGGTGTTGTATGGCAGTTCCGCGATGGGCGGGGTCATTAATATTATAACCGAGCAGGCATCAGGTACCTCCTTATCTTTTGACTATGAAGGCTCCAGTTATGCGAACAATGCGTTAGATGATGACAAATATGGACATCTCCTGCGTATCCAGGGCGCTACTCAAATCGCCGACTGGCAAACCAGTTTATCCTTACAACATATCGATAATCCTGGCTTCGACTACGATGCCTCTACTGTGGCCCAAAGTGGCGCTGCGGTTAAAAAGGATTTTGCTAAATTGCAGCTAAGCCGAAGCTGGCAGGAACTCGCACTCCAGTTTAATACCCAGTATTTCACGGAAGATAAATATAAGGATGTGTCGGCTGTGCCCGGCCAGTCCAGCGTGATTTATTACCTGTCTGAAGTTGAACAATGGCAGCAGGATGTCAGTCTGTCGCAACAGCATAACTGGCATATTAAGGGGCGTTATTTACAACATCAGGAAACCAGTGGGAATTCTAACAGCCTGCGCGATACCGATATTTCCTTGTTCGAAGTAGACAGCCAAAAAATCTGGTTGCGAAAAAATCTGGAGTGGGTTGCTGGTGCGGTGTGGCATCGGGATGAACTGTCGCAGTTTAAATTAGACAGTGGAGAAGCCGAAGTCGATGATGCCGCGCGGATGAGCATTGAGGCTTATACCCAGGCCGATTATCAGTGGCGTAACAGCGAATGGTTAGCTGGTGTGCGGGTACAGCGAGACACGGACTTTGGCTGGCATCAGGCGCTGCGAGGCAGTACAAGCTGGCGATTCAGTCAGGACAGTTTCGACTGGCAGTTACGCTTTGGATTGGGGCAAAGCTATCGGGTCCCCAATCTGAAAGAGCGTTATTACGTATTCGATCACAGCAATCTGGGCTATATGGTGCTTGGTAATGAAGATCTGGTACCTGAAACCGCCGAAAGCGCCAACGTCGGCATTGGCGCCAACTGGCAAAATGACAACGCTCGCTGGCAGTACAGTGTTGATTTGAACCTGCATTACGCCGACGCCAACGATTTTATTACCACTGAAGAAGACGTTGATGCTTCTGCAGCACAGGGCTTACAGGTATATCGATATCAGAATGCGGAACAGGCAATCCTCTCAGGGGCGGATCTCAGCGTTCAGGCTCAGTCATCGCAGTGGCAATATCAGTTCAATTACAGTTATCTGGATGCGCATGATAAGGACAACGTGCGCTTACAGGAACGACCCCGTCATCAGGTTAAGGCCAGTGTTACCTGGCTTTACGCCCCATGGAATTTAGACAGCCAGCTATATCTGGTTTACGAAGCGGATGAACAAGCGTCAACAGATTATGACGCTGTCTATCGCAATCATGCCACCACAGTGAACAGTGTCTTTCGACTGGGACTCAGCCCGGCATTAAGCCTGCGCTTTGGGGTGGAGAATCTACTTGATGAACATCAGGACAGCGCCAAGGTGGCCGCCGGTATGTTCGACTCTCGTCCGGTGGTCAGTCGCAAGATCTATCTCGGATTTCAATATCGCTTTTTATAACAACGAACACGCATTTTTACATTAGGAGCACTCTCAGATGAAAGCGTCGATGCAAGTTTTATGGTTAATGCTGGGCCTGACCCTGGCAGGTTGTGGCAGCTCAGATAATGACGTCACCAGCACAGATGACACAGACACCAGCGAAACGGGTGATACAACCGATAGCGGTGACAGTTCCGATTCCAGTTCGGACGAGAGCACAGAAGAAGGCGCGATTTATGGCCCTTACAGCACAGGCACCACGTCTGAGCCGGTAATGGTGTATTTTGATCTTGAAACCGGCACGGCAGTTGATTTAACTGACGAAGAGGCGGCAACGGATACAACCTGGGACATCGCCTTTAAACGCACCAAAATCTATCTAAATACCAATGATGCTGATGCGCCGGTGTCCGTCTATTTCACCGGTAATAACAGTGACTGGTTTGATGCAGACGGTAATGCCATTGCCGAGAGCTTTACTTCAGCAAGCGCTGAAACGGAATTGGAAGATTATGTTGCCGTTACCGCAGATAGTCTGGACGGTAGCGAAGAGTTTGTTACTGACAGCGAAGAATATGTGATTGGCGATAAATTCTATAATTATGACTACACCACTCATGTGGTGACGGCTGCGGATGATGTCTACTTCATCGTCAATTCTGACAGCAACTACGCTAAATTCCGTGCAACCGATGTGACTTACACCGGCCGCACCATTGATAGCCTGACGTTAGCTGTGGCATTTCAGGATGCAGTTAATGGTGAAACGAGTTTCGCTGATGAAGTTGAGGTCGTTGTCGATGCGGCGTCATGCACAGACGATTTATACGTCGATTTCGATACCCAGCAGCAGGTCACGGCCACAGACGACTGGGATTTGTATATTCCCTGCGTCACGCTTTATGGTTCAACGGGGGGGAACTGGGAACTGCACATTGCCGATGATGCTACCGCCATGGTGGATGAAAATAATGAATACACGGGCGTAGAGTCTAGCTATGCCAGCTACATGGGCTTTACTTCTGACAGTTCTGATGTGTTAGCTTTTGATGAAAACCCCTGGTACCAATATGGCCTGGCCGGTGGCCATTTGTTGTGGTCTCAGTATGGCGTTTATGTCATTGAAACAGCCAGTGCCCAGTACAAATTCCAAATCACCAGCTATTACGATGATGAAGGTACATCCGGAAATTACAGTTTCCGCGTTGATGCCCTGACATCGACAAGCGCAGAGTAAGGCGTAAGGCCGAGCAAAGCCGGCTTTGCTCGGCCAGCGATAGAATGATGAAAATATTAATAATTTTGTTGTTAGGTGGCCTGATTAGCTGCGCTTCAACGGCTGCAGAAAGGATCATTTCAGCGGGTGGAAGCATTACCGAAACCATATTTGCGCTAGGTAAGGGCAATGACGTGGTCGCGACAGACAGCACCAGCATGTTTCCCTTAGCTGCTCAGCAACTTCCTAAGTTGGGCTACTTTCGCCAGCTCAGTATTGAAGGTGTACTGGCTCAGCAACCTACGCATCTCATTGGTGCGAATGCCACCGGGCCGGCAGAAATGCTGCAACAATTAAGGGCTGCTGGTATTCAGGTCGATATTTTAGGTGAAGATAAAAGCTTGAAAGGCTTGTACCAGATGATTACGCAATTGGGTGAATTGATTTCAGCACAGTCTGAGGCTGAGCAGTTGACCCAACAGATTGCGAATGAGATTGCCAGGTTGCAGGCGCAACGCAAAGCGGGTACGCAAAAAGGCCTATTTATACTTTCTAACGGCGATCGCGGCCTCACGGTGGCGGGCTCAGATACGGTGCCTCAGGCCTTATTTGATGCTGCAGGGATCGAAAATGCTGCTGCCAATCTTTCCCAGTACAAAGTGATGGATAATGAAGCCATTGCGCTGGCAAACCCGGATTTTGTGGTACTGGCCGGGCATGTGTTTGGCGATGAAAGTGCCACCGAAAAAATGTGTCAACATCCAGCCATTGCAGCCACCCATGCTGGACGAAAGTGCCGTGTGTACAGCATCAACAGCAGTATTGCGCTGGGGTTATCGCCACGGTTTCCTGAAGCATTGGCGCAGTTGCTGCAAATGGCAGGTAAGTAATTGATGCAAACTGCAGAGGCGGGTCTTCATGTCGCCCCGATAACGCAACAGATGCTGGCGCGCGAGCAGGGCCGTCGCATTGGAATTGGCCTGTGTGTTTTAGCGCTCATCGTCGCCGGGCTCATCTCGGTGAATCTGGGTAACTATCCAATACATCTTTTTTCCCTGCTATCTATGTGGCTGGATTCTGCCGACAGCAACGCATTGCGTATGCCGCTTTATGTGTTGCTTGAATTGCGTATACCCCGCTTGTTTATGGCTGCTCTGGTGGGGGCGTTGCTGGCGGTGGCAGGTTGCGCCATGCAGGGACTGGTACGTAATCCTTTGGCAGACCCCGGTCTGATTGGTATCGCGGGCGGCGCTGCTGCGGCTGCGGCACTGAGTCTGGCCGTGTTTACGCCAACCATTATTCCGGCCAGTTGGTGGGTGGCAAGCTGGGCTTTTGGCGGTGCACTTGTGTCTGTATGGCTGGTGCTAAAGGTCGCCTCAAGCCCAGTGGGTATCACTGTGGCTACCTTAATTCTGGCAGGGGTTGCGATCAATGCTATTGCCGGTACCGTCATCGGCGCGGTGAGTTACGTTGCCAGTGACGATGCGCTGCGACAAATATCTTATTGGACCATGGGCAGTTTAGGTGGGGCTAACTGGCAGGCGGTGGGCATGTTAACGGTCGTGGCCGGTATCGCCATTTGGGGGTTGTGCCGATTTAGCCGAGCTCTGAATTTAATGGCCCTGGGTGAGAACGAAGCTGCCTGTTTAGGCGTGAATGTAAAGCGGGTGAAAAGTCGGTTGTTATGGCTGGTGGCGTTTGCGGTTGCCATGGCCACAGCACTTTGTGGCGTGATTGGCTTCGTTGGCTTAGTGGTGCCCCACATCGCCAGACGCTTATTCGGTGTTGATCACCGTTACCTCATGCCGGTATCCGCTTTACTTGGGGCGTTATTGTTGGTTCTGGCTGATTGCGTGTCCAGAGCCTTAATGCCACCGCTGGAAATTCCCATAGGCATCGTTACCTCCGCCTTAGGTTCGCCCTTTTTCTTGTATTTACTCTGGCAAAGTAAAAAGGACATGGTCGCATGAGCAGAGCGGATGTGTTGCGGTTTGAAAAAGTGCGTGTACGCAGAGGTAAACGGGTATTACTTGATCAGTTACACGGTCAGGTTGGGCAAGGCGAGTTTTTAGCCCTGGTGGGTGAAAATGGCTGTGGTAAATCCAGCCTGCTGCAGGTGCTGGCCGGGTTAACTGACGCTGACAGTGGTCAGATTTGGTTAGCGCAGACACCTTTAGCGAAGTGGCAGGCCGATGATCTTAGCCGGCGTCGGGCGATGATGAATCAGTCGGCACAAATTCACTTTGGATTTCTTACTGAAGACATCCTGTTGTTAGGACGCAGTTTGTGCACGGAAACCCGGCAACAAAGTATTTCACTGGCATTGCGGGTTTCACAGTGGCTGGATATCAGCCATTTGTTTGGTCGAGACGTACGCACCCTATCGGGTGGTGAACGCCAGCGCGTGATGTTGGGAAAAACGTTGCTGCAACTTTTTTCCCCCAGTTGCAAAGAGCCTGAAAAGGCAGACCTGAGTGGTCGTCTGTTACTGCTTGATGAGCCTACCTCGGCCCTTGACTATCGTCATCAAAAGCAAGTGATGGGCTGTTTGCACCAGCTTTGCCAGCAGGGATTAGCTGTGGTGTGTGTCAGCCACGATTTGAATCTGATTTTGCCCTATGCCAGCACCTTGTATATGTTGGCAGAAGAGCACTGTATTGCCGTTGGTCCTGTAAAGCAGGTACTGACAGAAGACAACTTACTGCGTTGTTTCGGTACTCACCTTAAACTGGTGGATAGACCGGGACAGGCGCCCTTTATTACTCATTAATAGCGAAGAGAACGGTTATGTCTATTCAGGAAATTGCATTTGAAGCCAAGCACTTGTGTCGCCAACAACATTCAGGCGTACTCAGTACCCATTCAGTATCCGTGGAAGGATATCCCTTTGGCTCTGTGGTGCCTTTTTTTATGACCCCGCAGGGGAATGTCATCATCTATATCAGTGAAATTGCCTTACATACTCGCAATATTAAGGGCAATCCCAAAGTCAGTCTGACGATCTTTGACGGGAGTGAAGATGACTCTCAGGCCAATGCCCGGGTCACCATTTTGGGCGATGCCCATCGGATTGATGATGCGCAAATTGCAGAGCAGTATTATCGTTTGTTCCCGCGAGCTCGCGGGTATCTGCAAACACATGATTTCCACTTCTATCAAATTGATACCGTAAGGGTACGGTACATAGGTGGATTTGGTCGTATCCACTGGATTGATAAAGCGATTTGGCAGCAGGCAAAGCAGGAGTGGCATAGCCAGCCCGAAGGCATGCTGAGCCATATGAATGACGACCATCAAGATGCAATGGTGGCTATTCTGGCTGCACACCATGGAATACAGCCTGAGCATGTGGTGATGCAGTCCGTATTTCCGGAAGGTGCTCACTATCAGGTGAACGAAGAGATCTATTACGTAGCGTTTGAAGCAGAGTGCGAATCGGCAATGGATGTGCGTAAAGCTCTAGTGAGTTTGACTAATCAGGCGCGCTCGCAATTGGCGCAAGCATCTTAATTTTCACCCTATATCTGTCAGTAAAAAGAGCAGCCCTTGGCTGCTCTTTTTGGTTTTTTCTGTGCTCTTTTCTGCCAATGCCGGGTTTATGGCAAAAATAGTCTACAGTTTAACTAGATTTCTTCGATTGACTGTACCCGTCGTGACCGTTAACGTTGCTGTAAAATCAAGGACTTAATCCAGAGGACGTATGATAAAGGGCGCCTTGCAGGGGCTAAAACGCGAATTGTCAGAGGCTCGTATTCTGATTTGTGAAGACGAACCTATAAATGCGGAAGTATTGCGGGCAGCGCTTGAAGGCATGTTTCATGTCGATGTGGTGTATTCCGGTGATGACGCCATTGCATTTTGCAGCCAGCTGTCACCCGATTTGGTGCTAATGGATGTACTGATGGAAGGTACAAACGGCCTGGAAACCTGCCGCCAGTTAAGAAATATGCCTGGGCAGGAAGAGTTGCCCGTTATCTTCGTCACCTCTCTGGAAAGCAGTGAAGATGAAATTCGTTGCTGGGAAGCGGGCTGTGTGGATTTTGTGTCTAAACCCATTAATGCCATTACGCTGCAAAACCGGGTTAAGGCACACGTCTCCCATAAACTGCAGACAGAGCTGCTAATGGGCATGACCTTCATTGATGGCCTAACCGGTGTATACAATCGGAATTATCTGAACAATCAGCTACCTAAATACTTACGTAAGGCTCAGAGAGATGGTGAGTCGCTCTCTTTACTGATGCTGGATATCGATTGGTTTAAACGCTACAACGATACCTATGGCCATCTGCAGGGCGATGAGTGTTTACGTGACGTCGCGGACATTATTGTGCATGAATTACATCGCCCGGGAGACATTGTCATCCGTTTTGGTGGTGAAGAGTTTTTATGTGTGCTGGCTGATACCGATACCAAGGGGGCAGACTATGTGGGTCAGCGTATTCTTAACGCGATTCGGGATGCGGCGCTGGTACATGAAGGTTCGCCCCATAAACAGGTGACCGTCAGTATTGGCGGGGTAGTGGTCGACGAGATTGAACCCAATGATGCCAGCCAGATGATTGAACGAGCAGACCGAGCCTTATATCAGGCCAAAGAAGCCGGGCGTAACCGCCTGGTGATCCATCAGATGCAACCAGAGTCGGAAAAGGCGTTACCCGGCGTGTAAGGACAGACCATGGCACCGGTGTTGGAGACAGGGGGAGCAGCAAATCGTGATCGCAGCAAAATATCGGGCTACTACCTATGGTTGGTATTGTTTGTCTTTGTTGTCGCCTGTGGTGGCTTTTATTATGCAGACCGCAATATTCATGCGGATGTTGCAGACGCGACGTATGGTGACCTGACGCAGGATGTTGAGGTAGCAAGCCAGCACCTGAATGAACAGTTATCCCTTTACCGCGAAATCACGCGTTTTTTACACGAAACCCCACCTATTTCCGGTTTGGCCCGGGCGGCTGCGAATGACGGACTTGATCTGCTCGATAACACCACAACCGATCAGTGGCGTGCGCGTTTGGAACAGATATTTGCCTCGTTTATTCGCAGGGTACCAGAGGTCGAGCAACTGCGTGTTGTCACTGTTGAAGGGCATGAACAGGTCAAGGTAGATCGCCTCAGTGGAAATGTCGAAATCGCAGCCAGGCATCAGTTAGTGCAAAGTAAGGATAGTCCGTTTTATTTGGCGATATCGGCGCTCCAACCCAGACAAATCTATGTTTCCAGTATCTATTTGCATCGCACCTATAACAAAATAGATATGCCATATCGCCCCATGCTGACCATGGGATTACCCATATTTTATCCGCAGGATACCCGACTATATGGAATGCTGGTGGTGGATATTAATGCCTCGAAACTGTTGCGGGATATTGCATCAGCAGGCAGAGACCGGCTGGATGTGATCCTGGAATCTGCTGAAGGTTATTTTGTTTACCATCCCAGAGCGGACCGAATGTACGGTGCAGATTTAGGCCACGATCACACCTGGCAGCGTGATTATTCTGAAATCGAGCAACACGCTTATGGTCATGACGGACTAAGTGAGCTGCAGGATTCTATTTTAAACGAAGGCGTGTATTCCGTTGGGCGTAAGGTGATGACCGGGTCTTCATCGGCTGTTTCCGACGCTTACTTTTGGGTTCGGGTATTACAATCAGACAAGGTGTTTACCGCAGAAGTCAATGAGCGCCGTCGCACTGGTTTTTCAATTATCGGTGCCGGTTTTCTGATCATGTTGTTACTGATGTTTTTCAGTTTCAAATTTATGCGCTCTCAGCTTCAGTTTGCGAATGCCAAAGCGGAATTTGCCGACATGATCAATGGTGCAGCGGATGCCATTATTGGTGTTGACACAGAAGGTTTGATTACCAGCTGGAATCAGGCTGCAAGCCAGTTATTTGGCGTTCATCCCAGTCGCGCAATTGGCCGGCCGATTGGCAATCTGGATATTTTCCCCCAACTGAATATTATGCCCTATGTTCGTGATGTACTTGGCGGCAAAGTGGTAAGTTCACTTTCTTCCGTGGGAGCATCTAGTTACGAGCAGCATTTTCCCGTGTCCGTGCGATTTTCACCTATTACCTCGGCAGCCGGTGCAGTGACCGGCGTAGCCGTCAATATCCGTGATATTACCCTGGAAAAGCAGGCAGAAGATGCCCTGCGTGGTCATAACGTCAAACTTGAAGCTCAGGTGCAGGAGCGAACCGAGGCACTCGACAAAGCGCGAAAAGAAGCAGAGCGATTAAGTGACGTGAAAAGCAGTTTTATTTCCAATATTAGCCATGAAATGCGTACACCGCTGAACGGTATATTGGGAACCCTGGGGTTGGTGCGTAAAGAGCCTCTGAGTCAAGGGCAGCGTAAGTATCTACAAATGATGGAAACCAGCGCAGAATCGCTCACGCGTTTAATCAATGATTTGCTTGATTTGTCCAAAATTGAGGCTGGCAAACTGGAGCTTGATGAAAGTGACTTTCATCTGCTGCGATTATTCGAAAATATTTGTACATCAATGGCTATCCGAGCGCAGCAAAAGGGCATTGAGTTATTGCTGGATGTGGCTGACCTGAAACATTTTCACGCCTATGGCGACCCTGACAGGCTGGCACAGATTTTAGTCAATCTGGTCAATAACGCGATTAAGTTCACCGCGGAAGGTCAGGTAGTGATCCGGGCCAGTACCGAACAGGTTTCAGAGACCGAGATTCGCATTCACTGTGACGTTGAAGATTCGGGAGAGGGCATTGCTGCAGACATGCAGGACAAGCTGTTCCAGGCATTTGTGCAGGAAGATAAATCGACATCGAGCAAATATGGCGGCACCGGTTTGGGCTTGTCGATTTGCAAACAGCTCAGTGCGCTGATGGGCGGTGATGTATCGTTGCAATCCGAAAAGGGAAAGGGTAGCTGCTTTTCATTTTATGTCACCCTTAAGCCATCTGCTGAAACGAATATTGTCTTGCCGCTAACGCTTGCAGATAAGATTTGTGTGATCATGACAGATAACGACGCGGTCTATCAGGTTACCCGTCGTCTCATTACCCGCCTAGGCGGACATATCAGTGATTTATCTCCGTTAAAAGCGAACGCTGAAAGTGACTGTGGCATGGTGGACTGGGTTTGGCTGGATGGTAAAGCCAGTCTGGCTGGTCAGATACTCACGCGTTTTCGTGCTTACCAGTCTTCGTTGGAAGAGCCTCGTTCATGTCAGCTAGTGCTGATGGAAAGTGTTAAACAAACCCTGTCGGCGGATAGATTTGATGGATTAGTGCATGTGTCCAAACCTGTCTTATTGAGTGAAGTGTTAAAAATTAGTGGCAACACTGATGACCTGATTCAGCAACTTACGGGAAAATCTGTTGCCGAGGAAAGGCATGACAGTTACGCGAGTTTCGCTGCGGGCACCTTTGTCCTGGTGGTGGATGATAACGATATCAACATTGAAGTGGCATCGGCGATGTTATCAGAACTTGGGATCACCTGTATGGCTGCGGGGAATGGTCGTGAAGCTATCGAAATACTTAAAGCCCTGGCGCGCAAACAAAAACCTTTGCACGGGATCTTAATGGATTGCCAAATGCCTGAGTTGGATGGTTATCAAACGGCTACGTTGATCCGGCAAGGCGAAGCCGGTAAAGGCTTTATGGAATTACCCATCATTGCCGTTACCGCAGGGGCGATGACAGGCGAGCGTGATAAATGCCTGAATGCAGGAATGAACGATTACATCAGTAAACCCTTGCAACCACGGGCATTAGAACAAAAATTACAACAATGGTTACAGCATGGCTATGACGTGTTTCCGCTGGAAGCGTCGCCGAACCGTCCCAGGATTGCGGTGGTACCTGTCACTGAAGCAAGCGCGCCGTTACCTGTGTGGGATAGAGAGGGAACCCTGGTGCGTTTAATGCACAACAAGACCTTGCTGGACCGAGTGACACGCATGTTCATTGATAGCGTGCCGGGCAAACTGTTGAGATTACAGCAGGCGTTGGCAGAACTAGACGTCGAGCAAGTAAGAAAAAGTAGTCACGGCCTCAAAGGCCTGGCTGGCGATTTAGGGGCTAAAAGACTTGGTGCGTGCTTATCTGAACTTGAGCGCCAGGCGGCTGCCGGACACGCTGATAAATTCGAATCTTTGCTGGATGATGTGAATACTGAGTTTGAGACGCTGATGCAGGCACTGTGTGAACATATGGATAAAACCGGTTCCTGATCTGTTGGCTAACAGACAACATAAAAGCGGGGCACGTTGTTTAATGTGCCCCGCTTTTTTATCTCGTACTGGCTTGGGTAGCCGGTCAGAATTTCAGACTTAGTTCAGGCTGTAGTTCACGCTTAACATGGCATTGCGATCGGCAGTGTTGTATCCATTTGCTGTCTGATAGTTTTTATCCGTGAGGTTATTCACTTTAAACTTCACCTGCCATTGGTCAGAAACCTCGTAGCTCAGTGCTAGGTTCACCAAGGTATAACCGCCCATTACCACTGTGTGGCTGCTGTCGTTTACCTTGCCACGATACTGCACTTCAGCACGGGTGGTTAATGCCCCGAAATCCTGCTGATAGCTGTAGTCCAGCTGTTGCTTGGCACGACGAGCCAATTGGTAGTCGGTGCTGGCATCAGCGGCATCAAGATAAGACAGGTTCAACTGGTGTTGACCGAAGTTGTCAGAGGCCAATGTCAGGCCCAGTTCTACGCCCTGAATTTCCGCTTTGGAGACGTTTTGCGGTTGGTAGAAGTAGTTTTCATCCGCGGCCCACTCAATCAGGTTTTTGACGTTAGAACGATACCAGCTCAGGTCCACATCCAGTTGTTGGATTTGGGTTTTATAGCTGATTTCCAAGGTGTTAGAACGCTCAGATAACAAATCCGGATTACCGGCAGAATAGGTGCCTGCAGGGTAATAGAGATCGTTAAAGGTTGGCGCGTTAAACCCTGTGCCCCAGTTAATAATGAACTGGTGCTGGCCAAGTTGGTAGCCAAGACCGGTGTTATAAGTGGTTTCACTATCGATGTTTTCCACATCGTCGTAACGCACAGCCAAGTCTGCAGTGAAACCATCTTGCTGATACAAGGTATGCGCAAAGATGGCTTGGATATCGCGCTCGTCTTCGCTGAAGTCGCTAGTGGAGTTTACGCTTTCATTGTACAGGTCGGCACCCAGGTTCACCTGCCAGTCGGTGGTCAGTTGGGTGCTGTTGAGTACACTGAATTGATCACGACGAGTTTCAAACAGAGAGCCAGATTTCTCGTCGTTACCTAAACGGTAATCGCGGCTACTGTTGCGATTTTGGCCAATGGTCAGGTAGGTTTGGTTATTGCTGCCGGCAATTTCAGTCTCGTAGGTGGCTTTTAGCGCCCACACATGGTTTTTGTGGCTGCTTAGGTTGGTGCCTGTGGAATACTTAGTGTCGTATTCTGAGTTACCTTCATCTAGCTGGGCTAACCAGTTTAGGCTTAATTGCTTATTGATATTTTGCTGACCATTGATGGCCACTGACGTGTAGGCATAACCGTCATCGTCCTCTTCGGCGGCTTCCAGTACATCAAAACCATCTGAAAGCTCGCGCATTACACCTATGGTGGTGCTGCCTTCACCATGTTGCACACTGGCAGCAGCGGTGGCACGGCGAGTGTTAAAGCTGCCGTAAGAAGCACCCAGTTGCAGATTATTGCCACTGTCTTTGCGGGTGAAAATCTGGATCACACCACCAATGGCATCGGAACCCCATAGGGCCGCACGAGGACCTTTAACAATCTCAATGCGCTCAATCATTTGTGGTGCAATGGTTTGCCAGCTGGCACCGCCTGAGGTGGCAGAGCTGACACGAATACCATCGACCAACACCAATGTTTGGTCTGATTCCGTGCCGCGTAATAGCACTGAGGTTGCCTGACCTTTACCGCCGTTAGCGACAATATCAATGCCCGGTACGTTTTCCAGCAGGTCCGTGATATTGCTTGGTTGTTGCAGGTCGATATCTGCGCGGGTGATCACGACTTGATCGGCCAGCACCGAATCCAAAGGCATGGGCGTGCGGCTAGCGGTAACGGTAATCACATCATCGATTTTGTCATCGGCTTGAGCGACAAAAGAAGTGGAAAGTGTGCCGGCGATAATGGCTAGCGTCAGTGTGTTCAAGGTAAAGTGTTGTGTTGTTTTCATATTTCCTCTTCACGATGCCCTCCGCATCGATAGGGTCAGCAATGACTGACGGATAAATTTGGTAATAACAGGTAGTCGGACTTTGCTCAGGTGTTATTGACCTCAACATTACCGTTGCGGGGGCAGTGCAGGCTTTTCACCTACTTCCCCTGTTATCACCCCTAACTCAGACACAAGGTCTGATGCTGTCAGCGAAATGCCGACAGTTGGTTACACATGTCAGTCAGGCCTAAAAGCAGCCGCGGGCTAAAGCGGTGCAGTAAATCTGCCTGAACATGAATAATTTGCTGTTTGGCGACCGCGGGTATTTGTTGCCAGGGTTGCCAGTTAACTTCGGGCTGTTGGCTGCCATGCTGGTCTGCGATAATGATCACCTCAGGCGCCGCTACCAGCAGGTTTTCCATGCCGATTTTAGGATAGGCTACCGGGTTATCAGCAAACACATTGTTAGCGCTGCAAATCCCCATTAGTTGGTGGATCCAGGTGCTACCGTTGACTGTCATCATCGGCTCTGGCCACACCTGATAAAAGGCGTTCAGGGGCGTTAACCCTGAATACTGCTGGCGCAGCTTTGCTAGCTTGTGTTCAAACGTCAGTGCTTGTTGTTCTGCTTGTTCAACGTGGCCGGTTAAACGGCCCAATTCGCGCAACTCAGCCGCCACATCTTCAATCTGCTTTGGCGCGCTGTAAGCAATGGGTAATCCTAGCTGCTTCAGCTTTTGAATATCCGAATCCTGATTGCCACTAGTCCAGACAATGACTAAGTCTGGTTGCAGTGCCAGCACCTTTTCTAGCTGTACGCCGTGATAGCCGCCCAGGCGCGGGATATTCTTCGCTGCTTCCGGATAATCCGCATGTTCCACTGTCCCAATTATCTGGCTGCCGGCGCCAATGGCATAGAGCATTTCAACAATATGTGGCGCCAGTGCGACGATACGCTGCGCCGGTTGAGTCTCAGTCGTTTTAGATTGCTCATCAGCAAAGCTAGCGAAGCTAAAGGGGGCCAGTAAGGCCAGCAGTAACAGCTGTTTTAACATCAGTAATCGAAGCCTTTTTGCGCTTTTACACCTGCCTCAAAAGCGTGTTTGATGTTTTTCACTTCTGATACGGTATCGGCCAAATCCGTCAGGCGACGGTGAGCGCCACGACCCGTCACTACCACGGTTTGCATTTCTGGGCGGGCGGCCAGGGTATCCAAAACTTCGTCTAAATCTAAATAACCGTAGCTGAGCATGTAGGTCAGTTCGTCCAGTAACACTACATTGATGCTGGGATCGGCTAAAAAGACTTTGGCTTGATCCCAGGTTGCCACTGCTGCGGCGGTGTCGGTTTCTTTGTTCTGGGTTTCCCAGGTAAAGCCGGTATCCATAATGGCGAAAGGCACGTCGAATTTTTCCAGCAGGTTGCGCTCGCCGCTGTCCCATTTACCTTTAATAAACTGGACTACGGCAGCTTTCATACCGTGACCCACGGCGCGGGTTACCACACCAAAGCCGGAGGTGGTTTTACCTTTGCCGTTACCTGTGATCACTTGTAACACGCCTTTTTCGATGGTGGCTTTGGCGATCTTGGCGTCGACTTTTTCTTTCACTTTTTGCTGACGTTCTTGGTGTTTACTGTCGGCCATTATTCGGCTCCTTCTAAAATCTGAAAAATGCGGTCTATGTCTAAGTGCTCTTCGCACACACCCGCATAGCGTTCAAGTTGTTGTTCGCGCAGGGCGTTGATATCGATGGCACTGTGTTTGGCAAAATTGCTATCGACCCATTGCAGCAATTCATTGCAGGCATCGGGATGATCGAACAGGCCATGTAAATAACAGCCCAATACCTGATTGCTGCTATCGATGCAGCCATCCTGACGCGGTTGCCCTTGTTCGTTGTTTAGGCTTAACGGCGCAGCATGTGCAATAACATCGCTGTTAAATTCGGTAACACCGCAGTGAATTTCGTAACCTGCCACATCAGCGCTTAGGCCATTTAACTGCAATTGGCCGTGGGCTCGAATGAGTGCTTTATCGGCTTTAAGCTCGGTGCTGACAGGCAGCAAGCCTAACCCTTTGGCGCTGAGCTGCTCTGATTCTATGCCTAATGGATCGCTAAGACTTTCGCCCAGCATTTGATAGCCGCCACAAATGCCAATGACTTTGCCACCAAAGCGCAGATGCTTAAAAATGGCTTTGTCCCAGCCTTGGGCGCGTAAATGGGCTAAATCGCCGAGTACATTTTTACTGCCGGGCAGAATCAGTAAATCTGCCGCTGGCACGGCTTCGCCGGTGCGCACATAGCGCATATCAATGTTGGGGTGTAAGCGCAGGGGATCAAAGTCCGTATGGTTGCTGATATGAGGTAACCCCAGCACCACTACTTTCATTTGCGCCTCTTCGACCGGGTTTTTAATGTCGACGGCGTCTTCGGCATCCAGATACAAATCGTGTAAGTAGGGCAGTACGCCCAGTACGGGTTTGCCAGTGTACTCTTCCAGCCAATCTAAGCCGGGTTGCAGCAAGCCAATATCGCCACGAAAACGGTTGATCACAAAGCCTTTGACTCGCGCTTGTTCGGATTCGGATAACAGCGCCAGCGTGCCGACTAAATGGGCGAACACGCCGCCTTTGTCGATATCAGCGATGATGATTACTGGGCAATCCACCGCCTCGGCATAGCCCATGTTGGCGATGTCGCGATCGCGCAAATTGATTTCGGCCGGGCTGCCAGCGCCTTCCACCAACAATACGTCATACAACTCGGCCAAACGCTGGTGAGAATCCAGTACCGCATTCATGGCCAGCGTCTTGTAATCGTGATAAACGCTGGCTTCCATATTCGCCACTGCTTTGCCGTGAATAATCACCTGTGCGCCGGTATCTGTGTTGGGTTTAAGCAATACCGGATTAAAGTCGGTTGTGGCTTCAACGCGGGCAGCGACAGCTTGCAACGCCTGCGCGCGACCAATTTCGCCGCCATCCACAGTCACTGCGCTATTTAACGCCATGTTTTGCGGCTTAAACGGCGCGACCTTAATGCCTCGGTTAGCCAGCACCCGGCATAAGCCGGCCACTAGGGTGCTTTTGCCTGCATCAGACGTGGTGCCTTGTACCATCAATACTTGCATTAGAGTTGCTGTCCTTGTGGATCTGCGGCTTTCAGTGTCAGGGGCAGGCCAGCCATCACAAAATCCACCCGATGAGCTTGTTTTGCAATGGCTTGATGTAGCCAACCGGATTCATCTACAAAGTGGCGGGAAAGTTCGCCCATGGGCACGATACCGTGACCTACTTCGTTACTGACCAGCAATAGCCGACCAGAAAATGCTTCGATGGTGGCTAACACTCGTTCACGCTGATCGCGCCATGCCTCCAACCCTTGCTGACAAAGCCAGTTGGTTAGCCATAAGGTCAGGCAATCCACTAACACAGTGCAGTCAGGCTGGTTGTATTGTTGCAGAGCAAGATCTAAGCGCAGCGGCGCTTCGGCCAGTTGCCAGCGGCTGTCGCGCTGTTGCTGATGCATGGAAATCCGTTCGCGCATCTCACCATCGCCCGCTTGGGCCGTGGCGATATAAACCAGTTTGCCGCCATTTTCAGCATGCCAAGCAAGGGCGCGTTGTTCTGCCAGTGAGCTTTTGCCACTGCGGGCACCGCCTAGAATCAGTTCAATGTGTGACATCTTAAACTCCTGTGGCTGGGCTGAGTAATTGCAGTAAAAACAGATAAATTGCCAGCTCACTGACCTGTTGGGCAGCGCCTAAGCAATCGCCGGTATAACCGCCCAATTGCTGTTTGAACCAGGCTTTAAGCCCTAAACGTAGGAAGGCCAACAGAGCAACTAATGCCAGTAAGTTGGTCAGGCTGAAAAGACCTAATGCCCAGCCAGTCAGCAAGGTTACAGCACCTGTGGCGAGGATAATCTTCAAGCTAGTGGCAGAAATCGCCATCACCACAGGTTTGGCTTTTGAGGTGGCATCTTCGCTGACATAGGGCAGGGCAGTGATCAAGCTGGTGGCCATCACACGGCTCAGTACCTGCGCGGCAATGAGGGCGAAACACAGCATGTTTACTGAAGGGCTTAAAGCCATCAAAGCCTGATATTTAATGGCCAATGCCAGAATCAGCGCGCAGGCACCATAGGTGCCCAAACGACTGTCTTTCATGATCTTGAGTTTGTCGGCCACTTGCCAGCCACCGCCAAAGCCATCCCAAACATCGGCCCAGCCATCTTCGTGGAATGCGCCTGTTAATAATAACGATAAGGCCATCACCAATAGCAGACTGATTTGCGCCTCGAACACGCAGGAAAACAGTGCATAGGCCAACACCAATATGCTGCCTTGCAATAATCCCACAAGGGGAAAATAGCGACTGGCCTGATGCAGCATCTCGGGCTTGATCTCAGCGCTGAGCTTGACCGGAATACGGGTTAAAAAGCTGATAGCCAGCAGCAACAAGTGGTATTGATGGCGCACAGGCGATGACCTCATATCGGTTAGTCCGCATGACCCGAAACGTCAGTTACGGCAGCATCGGCAAAGCTGGCCATCTGATTGTAAAAATTACACGCAGCTTCAATAAGGGGTAATGACAGCGCCGCACCTGTGCCTTCGCCTAAACGCATACCCAACTGCAACAGTGGCGTGGCGTCCAACTCTTTAAGCATTTGCTGATGGCCTTGTTCGCCTGAGCAGTGGGCGAAAATCATGTAATCGCGACTGGCAGGGTATAGTTTTGTGGCAATTAACGCCGCTGCGCTGCAAATAAAGCCATCGATAACCACGGCCATGCCTTTTTCTGCGGCGGCTAATATGGCAGCGCAGATTTGCGCGATTTCAAAGCCACCTAAACGGCGCAGCACCTCTAACGGTTGGCTTAGGTATTCTGCGTGCAGTTCAAGTGCCTGAGTCACGATGGCTTGTTTACGTAAAATAATGTCATCGCTGACGCCAGTGCCTTTGCCCACGGTTTGCGTGGCAGGCAAGTTGAGTAAGGCGGACATGATCGCCGCGGCAGGTGTGGTATTGCCGATGCCCATTTCACCAAAGGCTACCAGATTGGCGCCAGCGGCATGGGCGCTGGCCATGTGTTCGCGGGCGTAAGTAAAGGCTTGGGCAAGTTGTGCTTCGGTTAACGCAGGCGCTTTATGAATCGGTTGAGTAATATCGCCTAAACGTGCGTTGATCACATCTGCATTGGCAGCGGGTTTTACCAGGATGCCGGCATCCACGACCTGAAGTGTCCAGCCGGTTTGGCGCGAAAATACGTTAATGGCTGCGCCGCCAGCGGCAAAGTTAGCCACCATTTGTGCCGTGACTTCGCTGGGTGCAATGGACACGCCTTCGGCGGCCACACCGTGATCACCGGCATACACGAATAAATGGGGCGCGCTGACTTGTGGGGTGTCCGTGTGCCACAGGCTGGCGAGTTGCGCGGCCAGGCTTTCCAGCTGACCTAACGCGCCGGGTGGTTTGGTTTTTAGATTGATACGTTGCCAGATAGCGTCATCACGATCAGGGTTACGGGCGGAAATTGAAAAATCGAACAGCATTTAGATGCCCTCCTGTCGTTTTTTAAGATGCAGTAAACAAAGGAAAAACACGCTGCCAAGGGCGGCAGTGACGATACCTACGGGAAGCTCCTGATTGGGTAATGCAAGGCGAGCGAGAATATCTACCCACAGCATAAACAGGCCGCCAAATAAGGCTGTAGACAGCAAACTCAAATGGCTGCCCGGAGGCACAAAAAATCGCACGATATGCGGCACCATCAAACCCACGAAACCAATGCCGCCACACAAAGACACCAGTACACCAGTGAGCATGGAGCTAAGGATCAGCATAATTAAACGGAAGCGACGCACGTTAATACCCAGCGTCGCCGCGCTTTCATCGCCCAGTAACAAGGCGGTGAGCTGGCGTCGGTAAAGCAACATGAGCCCCATACTGGTCAATAACATTAGCGCAGGCAGGCCTAAATCCTGCCAGCCAGCGCGGGTAAAGCTGCCCATCATCCAAAATAGAATGGCGCTGACTGCCTGCGGATCGGTCCAGTAAAGTAATAAGCTGGTGAGGGCGCTAAATAAGAAAGACAAGGCCACGCCTGCAAGTAGCATGGATTCTACCTGCTGCTGACGCACCCGCTGAGTAATTACCAACAGCAATACCATCACCAACATGCTGCCAGAAAACGCAGCGGCCGACATGGAGGTGTTAGACACCACGCCTGTGCTCAACGCCAACAACAGCACCACGCCAAAGGATGCACCGGAGGATATCCCAAACAGGTAAGGATCGGCCAAGGGGTTACGGGTGACGGTTTGCAGTAACAGCCCCGTTAGGGCTAACCCACCACCGGCTAAAAGTGCCAGTAAGGTGCGGGGCATGCGCAGTTGCCAGACGATTTGGCTGGCGAAGCCGTATTCAGGATCCTGACTATTCAGCAGCGCGCCAAATAGTTGGCTGGAAGAAAGGGAGGCTGCGCCTAAACTCAGCGAGGCCAGTATGCTGACAGCGATTGCGCCGATCAACGCCAGCATTATCCACCAGTGACGAGACTTAACCATGGGCTTGCCCCTTACGGTTTAGTGGCTGATGGTTTTGCTGGCCGTAATAATAGGTGATATGCGGGCCGCCATGATCTGGGTGCTGGCTGATACGGGTACATACGCCAAAGGCATCTGACAGCAGCTGTTCAGTGATGATGTCAGCGGGTGCGCCTGCGGCGACCAGTTTGCCTTGATGGAGTACCAGCAGGTTATCGCACATGGCAATGGCTAAGTTCAGGTCGTGGAATGACGCGATAACGCTGCTGCCTAAATCTCGCGCCAGCGCCATGATCTGAATTTGATACTTTACATCCAAGTGGCTTGTGGGCTCGTCCATCATCAGCAATTGGGGCTTTTGCACCATGGCTTTGGCGATGAGCGCACGCTGTTTTTCACCGCCAGAAAGATGTTCAAAGGCAGACGTACATCTGTGACTTAAGCCCACCTGCTCAATGGCGGCGCGTACCCCTTGTTTATCGCTGTCGCGGGTAGACGCAAATAATGATTGATGGGGAATAAGACCCAAAGACACCACTTCATACACGGATAAATTAAACAGGGGAGGCTGTTCCTGTAACACCACGGCGGTGCGTCTGGCGTAGTCATTGGCGCTCATCTGCCAGATATCATGGCCTTGAAAGGCGATGTTACCGGCATCCGGCTTAAGGTAGCGATATAAACAACGTAGCAGGGTAGATTTACCTGCACCATTGGCACCGATAAGGCCGGTAAAACTGCCTTCGGGTAATTCAAATCCAATGTTATCCAACACCTTTTGACGACCAGCAGACCAGCTGAGGCCGTTGACAGAAATAAGGGTGTTTGGTGACGCTAGTTGTGGCAATGCAATTCTCTTTGGTTAGCGGGGGACCGGCGCATTGCACTGCACACCACACACTGATTCGGTGGCGTAGAACAATGTTCGAGTAGGCCCGCTCGACATAGCTGAGTGTAGTTGATGACTGGTATCCTGACTGACAGCTTCCCGGTGTTCGCCTTCCCGAAGGATTTCAGTGGCGTTGAACACTGCTCTGTTTACAGTTGCGGGTACAGTTGTGGATTTTCACCACATTCCCAGTTGTCTGTTTCTTTTCAAAAAATTCTGCGTGAAGATATGGCTGAATATCACGTTAACGAAGAGAAACAGTGTTGCATCAACATTGTAAGGCGCGAATTATCCCTGCTTGATCAGCGGATTACAAACTGAAATTGAGATGAATCAGCGTATTTAGGTGGGTTTGTTGTTACAGGCGAAGTTGTGGCCAGCTTTGACCGTGTTCATCGGTATAGAGCCCGATGGTAATGGCGCTAGCGTAATCCAGTTTTATCTGGCTCAAATGTAAGGATCCTGGCAGTGGTAAGCCTAATACCCGCGCCAGGATATGTCGGATAACGCCGCCGTGGGTAAAGACCAGCGTGTTACCCGGAAGGGGATGCTCAAGCTGGTGTTGCCACCAGGTATCAATACGCTGACTAAACGCCTGCATGCTCTCACCTTGTGGTGGCGTGATTTGCCAAGGATCCTGCCAAAAATCTCCCAGATGCGGTGAGGGCTGTTGCCATAATTTGTCATACGGTTGGCCGTCCCAGTCGCCAAAATCCATTTCGCGCAGATTTTGCTCCAGCTGCAACGAGAGTCCCTGACGTTGACTCCAGTATTCGGCGAAAGCTGAGCAACGCAGTAAGGGGGAACTGAAGCATTGGTGTATTTTTGGTAGGGCATCACAGGCGTTATGCAACTGCTGCCAGCCAGATTCCGCTAGCGCTGAGTCGGTATTTCCCAGTAAGGCATCTCGCAATTCTGGCTGGCCGTGGCGAATAAAAATGTAATTGCGCTGCATACTAAGTGGGGAAACCTGATCGGATGACATCGGATATATTTTGGTTAAGTCTCTGTATTTTAACAAGTCCTATACTAATTTATCGGGGTGGGTTAGGCAGTTAAGTTATGCTGTAAACTAATCTTTCTATTCGTAAAATTCATTGATTCAGGTAATCTTGTCTGTCTTTTTACTGTTTGGTCGATTCAGGGTTAAGCTTGAGCAAGTCGAAAGTGGGCATTTCAGCCTGGTGAAAGTGAAGTAAAAAACTGCACCAATAAGCAAAAATAAAGCAGGTAGTTGTTTGTATCAGATAATTGTTGTGTTGTTATTGAGTTTACTCAGTCTGTCGAGCCTGGCGAAAAGTCCGGGTGAAGGGCAGGTGCTCGTGTCGCAACTTCGAGATATTCCCTACGATTGCCCCACCGATGGACTGGGTATGGCAATTCAACATGCCATTCAAGAACCGCAGTTGTCCGCCAAAAATTTATTTTATTTGCGTATACGTCAGGCGCAGTGGTTTGCTTGTAAAGGTTTTATGAGTCAGGCCCGACAGGAACTCGCAAAAATCACAGAAGGGCAGCTTGAAGATAGCCAATATCTGGAGCAGGACCGTCTGGCAGCCCGTTTTTTCATTGCATCATTTGGTGGTGAGCCTGGTCAATCGGATCCTTGTCCGGCATATGAGCAAGTCCTGAAAGCGACGCAGGGGAAATATGAAGAGCTGTATGCCTCTGCCAATGTAGAATTGATGCTGGAATGCCGCACAGCCCCTGAAGAAACCGCCGTTAATCTATCCAGCCTCTATCAAATTATTCAGCAACATATTGATAAGGGCGATGAAAAGGGATTATCCGATCTCTATCACAGCCTAGGTTTGCTGTATAACCGGATTGGTCAGAACGATTTGGCCGCAGAGCAATTTTACAAAGCTTATCAGCTTTCTAAACCCTACTATCAGGGCGAGACCCTGATGATGTCGTTGGTAAACGCCATCGCCGCCAATATTTTTACGGGCCAGTTTGACCTTGCTAAGCAGCGTTTAGAGGAACTTTGGCAAGAGAATCTGGCCAAGCCAAGTTTACTCAGCAATGCCTGGGTGCATTATTTGCAGGCCCAGTATGCATATGAAATTCATGACTTTAGGCAGCTACGCCAAAGTCTGCAAAAATTTCATGTGTTCCAGTCTCAGTTAACAGACGAGACAATGGACCAGGATTTTCGCACTCTTGATGCTGCGGCATGTATTCACGAACAAGATATTAGCTGTATCAAGGCGTTTATCGCCTACGCCAATAAACAGCGCCCCTACCCAGATAGTGACGATATTATTTATTTACGTACGCTGGTTGCTGCCTACATCGCGATAGACGAGCCTTCCGACATATTACCTTTGTACAGCCGCTACAATCAGGTATTAGATGATCGTTTACGTCAGCAGCAGGCTGCCGGACGTATTTTGGGTGTTGCCAATATGTACCGGCAGTTGGAAAGTCTTGAGGATGAACTTAAACAAGCCAGGCAGGAACGTTGGCTTAGTGCGCTGTTAGCCCTCTTATTTGTACTTGCCGCCGCTGTTGCTGTGTATGTGTGCCGAAGATATCGAAAGGTCAACCATGACTTTGCGACGGGAGGTATCTGCCCACAAACGTCACTATTAAAGAGTCTGGCACAGGTGAGTGCGGCAGCTGATGGCAAAATCAATGCACTGGTACTCTTCGACCTCAAGGCGTTCAAACGTGATAACCCGCAATTGAGTTACCTGAGTGTTGATGAGAGCAGTGCCCGCATTTGTGCCATTTTTGAATCGATAGTGCGCGAGCATGATCTGATTGGTTCGCTTGGTGGCGCCCAGTATTTGCTGTGTTTACGAAATCTGGAAGAAAGTGCAGTTAATCAGTTTATCCAACGGATTCATTTACATCTTGAAGACCATTTTTATGCACGGGAAATGGCGGAACAACTCAAGCTGCAACGTTGTATGACCTGGTTTTTAAGCCATGATAAATTTGAAGAACCACATGCGCTGCTAGCACAAATGCGTTTGTCACTGAGCAAGCTGGAGGAGGGGTGAACCAGCTGGAATCGGGACAACGGCTAGTATTACCTCTCAATTGTTATGATGAAGAAGGGTATATTCGCCCGCCGAAAATGTTGTGGTGGTGTCTGGCATTTCTGGCTCGTAGTTTTCTGGTATTAATCGGGGCATTGTCTGCGCGTCAGGATTCTGGTCAGCTGTTAAGTTTATTCTATCCCCATCATTGGGTACTTTATATCGGTCTGGGAATTGGAATGGGGCCGGTATTGTTGACGCTTATGATTGGGTTTCGATCTACGTTGTGGCATCGCGGCTGGCATCAGGTGTTTGTATTGCTAAAACCGATGTTGTGGCTGACGGTAACGGCCGATGTCTTGTTGCAAGCGCTGATTGCGACCCAACAACACTGGCAATATAGCGTCTGGCTGGCGGTCGGATTAAGCTTTGAGTTTGTTATGATAGTATGGCTGCTGCGTAGCAGGCATCTGGCCTATATGCTGGCCGACTGGCGTCGGCCCCACGATTCCCCCTAGCAAAAGGGTAACGTCATTTCTATTGAATTAATGCGCTGATGATTGACGGTGATTTGAAATAGCTTGCTGATAATACTGCAATACACTTATCTGAGAGTCATTGACTAAGCGCTGATAGCAAATACCTGCAAACGCGTAACTGTGGCCAGCGTATTCCAGCAGCACATGAGGCGAGTGGGGATCACTGACTTCATAATGCCAGATCCCACCTATTTCGCGTCTGAATATTTCGCCAATATAAGCGCCATACACATTACACAGGGTAAAGACCATGTTGTCTTCCAGTGCCTGATCTTTGTACCGATAAATAAACCGCAATAGTACATCATCAACAATTGCAATGCTGGATGAGGTTTCATCCAAATCTATATCAAACTGTTCTTTAGTGAGTTCAATGGCATTTTGAGCGCTATCGGCCATTAGCTGCTCAAGTTCTTCTTGGGTGATATTCATCCTGTTTTACCTTGGTTTGGGTGCCATCATCCGAAGGGAGTGCACGTGCCCGAAAGGGCTTAGTCGATCTGGCGTTGGGCCAGGATCATTTCTGCTAATAATCTGCTGCCTGGTCCTATGGTGTCAGGGCGAGGCTGCACCAGATAGGAGGTCATACGTCGAAAGCTACTGCCTTTTATATTTAAGCGCACCAGTGACCCTTGCTCCAGATAGGAATGGGCAATAAATTCAGGTACCCAGCAAAAACCCAGTCCTTGCAGCAGTATATCTACCGCGGTTTCAAATTGACTGACTGTCCAGCGTAACTCGGATTTTAACCAGCCTTGCTTTTCGTCGGGATTGGCTGAGGTGTCTTTTATCACTAACTGTAAATGCTGAAGCAGTTCGTTGGCATCAAAGCCGTCGGGTAACTGTGTTAGCTCATGTTCTTTGGCACACACGGCAACAAAGTTCACATTGGCGATAGGTTCACCCAGAAAGCCTTTGGGCAGTGCATGGGTGATCACCAGATCAGCCCAGCCTTCTTTGATAGCTTCTTCTGTGCCAGTGAGTACGGTATCCACCAGTTTAATTCGGCTGCCACGAGATTCTGGATAGAATGCTTTGAGTACCGGATAGAGTAAAGCCTTGTTATAAGCCAAATCCACCGCTACTGTGATCTCGGGCTCCCAGTCCTGATTGATGCTGTCGGCCAGACTTTCCAGATCTTGTACGTTCTGAGTTAAATGTCGGGAGCGGCGCAACATTACTTCGCCTGCTTCGGTGAGATAGGCCTTACGACCCTTTACTTCAAGGAGTTGCACACCCAGTTGGTGCTGGAGTTTTGCGACGGCATGATTGAGTGACGACTGACTCTTATTGAGTTTGGTTGCCGCGTGAGCGTAGCCGCCATAATCAACCACGGCTTGCAGAATGCGCCATTGCTCCAGAGTGGTTTTGGGTCTGTACATTGATCATTCTAATTTTTAGAAATATTTAGCCATACTAGGCCTGCACTATTTGAATTGCAACCGATTTTGCTGATCCAAAGCGCCGGAATGAGCGTACACAACCGAAATTATCTTATTGAAGCAAAACGTGAAATTAGCTCTGCCTCTGTCCGCCTTCTTAGTCGTTCTATTATTACAATTGGCTACTTACCTGGGATGGTTACCTGCGGGTGACGCACTGATCATTGCAATGCAAAATCATTTTAGCGATACAATTTTTTGGCTGGCGGGGGGGGTAATATTGTTGGAAGCGCTGGTCTATGTGGGCTTTTATTTCCCCGGACAATGGATTGCGGTTTTATTGGTGCTGGTGGTAGAACCCGGTTGGTATAGCCTAATTTGGCTGACATTGATTATGGTCGTCGCTGCAACCAGTGGCAGCCTGATTAACTTTAGTATTGGGCGTTTTCTTTTGAAAAAAGGCGTGCAGCTTACTCCGCCAGGCAGTCATAACAACGCATCAATTCGGTCGCTATTGGTGGCGATGATCCACATTAATGCGTTGGCATTTTATATGTTGCACGCGGGTAACGCGGGTAAAAATGTCAGGATTATCTGGCTTGCAGGCTTATTAAATCTACCCTATTACCTGTTGATCATTTTTACCACGCAGTATTTTCGAAACGATATAGCTAAATTAGCTGACAACAGCTGGCTCCTACTCGGGGCAGTAAGCCTTTGGCTGCTGTGGAGCCTGGTACGACAATGGCCTGCTAAGCAGGCATCAGTTTGATTGACTGGACAGGCGATGTTGTTTTTCTAAAAATTTGTTAATTGCCCGCGCCGCGGTTACAAACCCAAATGTCGCAGTGACGGCTACAGCAGCACCAAAGCCACCGTTGCAGTCCAGTTTCACACTGCCATCACTGAAGTTTTTGGTAGCGCAGACACTGCCATCTGGTTGCGGGTAACGTAATTGTTCGGTGGAATACACACAATCAACACTGAATTTGCGTTTGCTATTGTTACTGAATCCGTAATCTCTGCGCAGTAAACTACGCAATTTTTTAGCTAATGGATCCTGTTGGGTTTTGGAAAGATCACCCACGGTGACTTGAGTTGGGTCAATCTGACCACCGGCACCACCCACAGTGATTACGGAGACTTTGTTGCGTTTGCACCAGGCAATGATGGCGGCTTTGGCTTTTACGCTGTCGGTGGCATCAATGACATAATCAAACTGCGTCGATAACACCTCTCTGACATTCTCGGGAGTAACAAAATCTTCGATGCACTGTACTCGACATTCTGGATTGATGTTGGTAATTCGGCTGGCCATGGCGTCGACCTTGGCTTCACCCACGCTGGTTTGCAACGCATGGATTTGGCGATTGGTATTAGTGATACAAATATCATCTAAATCAATCAGGGTAAGGTTTCCAACCGCCGTGCGTGCCAGAGCTTCTGCAACCCAGCTACCAACACCACCGATGCCGATGACACAAAAATGGGCGTTTTGCAGCGCTTGAGCTGCGGTTTTTCCGTAAAGGCGTTGTGTGCCACCAAAACGTTGATCAAATTGACTCATGGGGAGAACAAGGTTAACTTCCGACTTCTCGCGATTATACCAGCCTAATGTGCTGATTTCACAAAACGATTTGTAGTTCAGGGAGTTGGAAGACGGTATGGCAAGGTTTGATATGTTAATTGTTGGTGCAGGGATTGTTGGTGCAGCAACTGCGTGGCAACTTCAACAGCGCTATCCCAACAAAAAAATCTTGCTGATCGAAAAGGAAAAATCTCCCGCCAGCCATCAAACAGGGCGCAACTCCGGGGTGATCCATGCGGGTGTTTATTATCAGCCTGGTAGTTTAAAGGCTGAGTTTTGTCGCCGTGGCGTTGATGCCACCATTCAATTTTGCCGTGACTATAAATTGCCCTACTCACAGTGCGGTAAGCTTATTGTGGCAACCAGCGATAAAGAGCTGAAACGCATGGAAAGCCTGTTCCATCGCTGTCAGCAAAATGGCTTGCAGCCTCAATGGCTGGATCAGGCGCAACTCAAACGTCGTGAGAAGAATATTCGAGGTTTAGGAGCATTTTATGTTCAGCAGACTGGTATTACTGACTATGCTGCTATCACTCAAACCATGCTTAAACTGTTTCAGCAGGGCGGCGGACAAATCGTTTACGGCGAAACAATTGAGCAGATTCAGGAGCAGGGACAATACGTAGAAGTGCGCACTCAGGTCAGTCGGTTTTACGGTTTAGGTTTGATTAATTGTTCTGGCTTAATGGCTGATCGCCTGATCCGAATGATGGGACTGCAACCCGATTTTCGGATTGTGCCGTTTCGTGGTGAGTACTTCAGATTGCCGCCAGAACACAATCATATCGTCAACCATCTCATTTATCCTGTGCCAAATCCGCGTTTGCCATTTTTAGGGGTACACCTGACCCGTATGATTGACGGCTCCGTTACAGTGGGACCGAATGCCGTGTTGTCGTTAGCGCGAGAAGGCTATGAAAAGCATGCGATGAATTTAACCGATATTAAGGATATGTGTAGCTTCCGTGGCTTTTGGCCATTAATGACCCGATATGCGGGGAACGGTTTGAAAGAGCTACGTAATTCCTGGTTTAAGCAAGGCTACTTACGTCAGGTGCAAAAATACTGTCCATCTGTGAAGCTGGAAGATTTATTACCGCATCCAAGCGGGATCCGTGCTCAGGCTGTGTCAAATACCGGTCAGTTAATTCATGATTTTAAATTTGTGGAAACACCGCGTTCATTGCATGTTGGCAATGCGCCATCGCCCGCTGCGACCTCGGCAATACCGATCGCTGAGGCGATTGTGGATAAAGTCGAACATTTAATGGCTTAACGGGTCATACGCTTTACAAAGACCACCACAAATAAGGCAATAATAAAGCTGCCGAGAAAGGCTTCTAAGGCAGCAAAAACTCGGGTGATACCGATTGGGGTGATATCGCCGTAACCGAGGGTTGTAAAGGTCACGACGCTGTAATACAAGGACAAAAAGAACATTTCGGTGTTGGTGAGCAAACTTTGTGTAGGATTGAACTCAATGCGCTGACCATCGTAATTCACGCCAAATAAAAAGTAGCCAACCGCACACATCAGTACCAGCATGAGCGAGAATACCACGGTATTTTCGGGCTTTTCGCCATAACCACAAAGCAAATCCACCACTTTTGAAAAGCACCATTTTAGTGACCAGCGTTTGAGCATCTGTCTTCGCATGGTCAGTTCTTTATAGATAAAGCGGCCCGCTAATGGAAACAGTCCCTGATGCTCGGCACACTTGCGTAAGTTGCGATAGATTTCTTCACACTGTTCGAAGTTGTCCTGTGCGGCTTCTTTGTTGTGTTCAGCTAAATGGCAAAAGGCTTGTTTTTCCTGCAATAAGGTTTCACCGATATGCAGATTATCGATTTTGGCATCGTGTAGGCGAATACCTAACAGATTAGTGTCTTCCAGATTGGCGCAATGCAGATTACTTTCTCGTAGATTCGCCTTCATGAGTGAGCCATGACACAAGGTAACCTGAAATAAGCTGGCTCCCTGAAGATTTGCCCGGTATAAGTCACTTTCAGATAAGTCAAAGCCTTCCCGGCTGTCACGATTGACCAGATTGATACCTTTAAGGTTAACGCGTTTGAGTTGCAGTCCTTTGGTCATACCGCCATTGTTGGCATAAATTTCCAGGCGCTCAGCCAGGTCCATCCCACTTTTATCTATGATTGGGTCATGCCAAAAGCAGTATCCGTTGCCAAGGTTTTCTCCCTGGCATTGTTCACCCTGTTGGGTTTGATATTTGCAGCGTTGTTGCATGTTTCCCACTCGAATCTCTTTTTAAAAAGCCTAGCAGTTAATCTGGTGTTGCCTTTTATGCTTTAGTTGAACATTTCGATTATATGCAAGCTTTTGTCTGGGAAAATCTGCTGTTTGTTGTCGCTAAAGCATGATGAGATCGGGTTAGGGTGGAAAATTTTTACGTCATCAGGGATGCTGTAAAAAACGCAGTTCTGAAAACGAGCGGCACAACCCAAGTAAGGACTACAAGGATGTTAGTTACCAACATACGACGTCGATGGGTGATGACGGGAATGGCGTTAGTGATAGCCGGTCAAGCTAAAGCAGTGTCATTTCTGTCCTTTGATGCGCGTTCAATGGCGATGGGAGGTGCGGGTGTGGTATCGGCCCGGCCTGGTAATGCGGCCTTGTTTAATCCTGCATTAACGGTGCGTCAAAAACAAACAAACAGCGCCTGGTATGGTCATGTATATGCCGGTGCCAGGCTGCTCGATCGCGACGGCTTTATCGGCAAGCTGGATGATTTTACTGCCAGATCGCCACAGAATGAACTAGACCTGGCATTAGCCAAAGTGAAAGCCGAATTTGCCGACGGAACGTTTTCTGAGGCGAGTTTACGTGCATTGAATCAGATAAGTGTGGATTTGTTAGCTGATGTACTTCAGCTAACGAATAAACCATTACGCGCCAGTTGGTCCTGGGGCGTATCCGGCGGCTATAGCGGCAGCCAACTGAGTATTGGGGCCTATGTCCGCCATTATGAAGTGTTGGGCGCTCAGGTAGTGTTGGCGGATACAGATTTATTACGGTGGCAACAATTATTGTTGGTGACAGACGCATTGGCTGACACGTTAGCGCACCGGCAAAGTATTGAGACATTATTAGCGGCATTGGATATTGACGGCATTGAGGCTGCACTTCAGGAATCATTGCATACAGGTACAACTTCAGAGGCCTTGCTGAGCTATCAGGATATGCCGGGTGTGGCTGCATTGATTAGTGAGTTGCAGGCGACTGGCGCCGACATACTCCGTTTGGAGGATTTTGTGGATGTCCAGGGTTTGTATGATTTGCTTACGAATGCGGCTGATGGTGACGTTGATACTGTCGATTTGAGGGATTATTTGCGCTATCAGTTACCTGAGTCGTTTGAATCACAGGTTGAATTCAGTGGAGCGATGGTCGATGAAACGGCGGTGAGCCTTGCTTTTCGCGTAGCTGATGTTCCTGATGTGTCGTGGGGAATAAATCTAAAGCAGCTGGATATCGACGTAATTGAGTTTAGTCAGGATATTGATGAATTTGATTTGGGGGCCTACAAGGCGGCGCAACATCGCATTGCTTATCAACGTTTTAATCTGGATGTGGGGGTGCGTTATCAGCTTAGCCAATCCTGGTCGTTTGGAGGCGTGGTACGCAACCTGATACCGCACAAATTAGACACCCAAAGTCACGACCAGGTACGTTTTTCACCCCTGGCCAGAGTTGGAGTGGCATACAGCGGAACACAGTTAAATGTGGTCGCGGATATCGATTTGACCAAAAATGAACCTTTGGGCTTTGATCCTGACAAGCGTTATCTATCGCTGGGTGCAGAGTGGTTTGTGTGGCGAGCAACGGCTTTAAGGGCCGGGTACAGGTTGAATACAGTTGATGGCTCGGGCGTACCTTCTCTGGGCATTGGTCTGGGTTTTGAACAAGGCCATGTCGATTTGGCATTGATGGGATTACAGAATTTACATGAAGCCGGCCTGAGTGTGCAGGCGGCTTTTCAATTTTAAACACGCCAGGCGAGAAACCTGGCAACAGTCAGATGATGTGAATTATGAGTGAACGCAAAGTAGTTAAGAAAGTCCAGGGGATGGCCACGCAGGACGGCGCAGGTGTCAGTTTGAAACGCATATTGGGTCAGCCAGCATTGCGTAATCTGGATCCATTTCTGATGCTGGACGAATTTGGTTCAGACAACCCTGGCGAGTATATCGCGGGCTTTCCTGAACATCCGCACCGCGGTTTTCAAACCGTGACATATATGCTGGAAGGTAAAATGCGCCATCAGGACTCAGCCGGTAACTCGGGGGTGATCCAGTCTGGCGGCATTCAGTGGATGAATGCCGGGCGAGGCATTATTCATTCGGAAATGCCGGAACAAACGGAAGGACTGATGCGAGGATTTCAACTTTGGATCAATTTGCCTGCCAGTGAGAAAATGTCTGCGCCTGGATATCAGGATATTCCCGCCAGTCAGGTACCCGAACTCACGCTTGATAATGGTGTATCTGTTAAAGTATTGGCTGGCGAATTTGACCAAATAAAAGGGCCTGTTTCAACGCAGTCGGTAAAGCCGCTATTTTATGATCTGGCCTTTTCAGAAGACGCGGAGCAAGTAATTGATTTGCCGATTGAACATCAGTGTTTTTGTTATTGCTATGAGGGCTGTATCGAGATTGTTGGTGAGCCGATTGTTCAGGGTGAACTGGCGGTATTCTCGAAAGGCAACAAACTACGCGTGAAAGGAAATGCAGGCGCACGGCTGATTGTGCTGGCAGCCAGGCCTATTGGCGAGCCCGTAGTGCAGTACGGACCATTTGTGATGAACACCGAAGCGGAGATTCATCAGGCCATGATGGATTATCGTTCTGGTCGATTAGTGGGGTAAGACAATTGTTGCATAGGTTAAGTTGAGTTCAACTTGCAGATTGAATCACCGCTATTTGTCCTTTAGTATGCTTGGATTACGCCACAATCTGTATTAAGGATGAGTCTATGAAGCCAGTGATTCTGGCAGGCGGCACCGGGAGCCGCCTATGGCCCAAATCTAGGGCTGCCCTTCCCAAGCAGTTTTTACGACTGACCTCTCAATTTACTATGCTCCAGGAAACGTATTTCCGCCTTCTTGGTTTGCCAATGGAAGCGCCTCTGTTTATTTGTAACGAAGAGCACAGGTTTTTGTTAGCTGAACAAGTTCGTCAGGGTGATATATCTCATGGCGGAATTATTCTTGAGCCGATGGGGAAGAACACCGCTCCTGCCATCGCGTTAGCGGCGCTTAGGGCAACAGAAAATGGTCAGGATTCCGTGCTGCTTGTGTTAGCAGCAGACCACTTAATTGCAGACCAGCAATCATTTCATCAAGCGATTGCAAAAGCTGAGATATTAGCCGAACAAGGCAAATTGGTGACATTTGGTGTGGTGCCAAATTGTGCGCATACGGGTTATGGTTACATCCGAAAAGGCGAGGCATTGGGAGCAGGCGCACAGGGATATGAGGTCGCTCAGTTCGTAGAAAAGCCTGACCAAGTAACCGCCCAGTCTTATTTGGATAACGGCGCATATTTATGGAATAGCGGCATGTTCATGTTTAAAGCCAGCCGTTATCTTGAAGAGCTGAAAAAATTCTCGCCAGAAATGTTTGAAGTTTGCCAACAGGCGATAGCAACAGAGACTCTGGATCTCGACTTTATTCGTATCGATGCAGACGTTTTCGCTCGTTGTCCATCAGACTCCATCGATTATGCGGTGATGGAAAAAACAGATGCGGCTGCTGTTGTGCCATTAGACGCGGGCTGGAGTGATGTGGGCAGCTGGTCTTCTCTATGGGAGACCGCTTCGCAAAAAGATGCCAATGGCAATGTTGTTGTTGGCGATGCAATTTTAGAGCAAGTAAGTAACAGCTATATCAATGCTGAACAGCGCCTGATTTCTGTGATTGGTTTAGATGACGTAGTGGTGGTTGAAACCAAAGACGCGGTCATGGTCGCTCACAAGGATAAAGTGGAGAATATTAAGAAGGTGGTGGATAAACTCAAGGCCGAGAAACGCTCTGAGTTTCAGTTTCACCGTGAAGTTTTCCGCCCCTGGGGAAGTTACGATAGCATTGATAATGGTGAGCGATTCCAGGTTAAGCGTATTACGGTAAAACCTGGCGAAAAACTGTCGGTACAGATGCACCATCATCGCGCTGAACACTGGATTGTGGTGTCAGGTACGGCCAGTGTTACCCGTGATAATGAAACCTTCTTAGTGACTGAAAACGAATCTACTTATATCCCACTGGGAGCGATACACGCGCTTGAAAACCCAGGGAAAATTCCTCTGGAACTGATTGAAATTCAGTCGGGGGGGTATCTCGGGGAAGATGACATAGTGCGTTTTTCTGATCGTTACGGACGTACGTCGGATAAAAAGGATCCGGCATGAAAATTAGCTGTTTTAAAGCCTACGACATTCGCGGCAAATTAATCGAACAGCTTGATGAAAATGTGGCGTATCGAATTGGCCGGGCATTTGCTGAGCAGCTTAGCGCAAAAAGCGTAGTGGTCGGTGGCGATGTGCGTTTAACCTCGGCACCTTTGAAGCTGGCGTTATCTGCAGGTTTAATAGACGGTGGTGCGAATGTTATTGATCTAGGCATGACAGGCACTGAAGAAATTTATTTTGCAACCAAGCATCTTGGCGTTGATGGTGGAATTGAAGTAACTGCAAGCCATAACCCAATTGATTACAATGGAATGAAACTGGTTAAAGCGGGTTCTGTTCCTATTAGTGGTGACACCGGTTTATTTGCTATACAGGCGCTCGCGGAGTCTTACTCGCAAGAAAGTGTTGATGCAGGATTAGCGAAGTTCAGTACTGAACGTGTGTCAACGCAGGATTTTGTGGATGGCCATGGTAGCGTTCAAGTGGATCAGTTAACTCATTCAGGGCGTTATACTCAAAGTTCAACACTTGATGCGTATACAGAACACTTGTTAACCTATATTACGCCTTCAGAATTGCGGCCACTAAAGCTCGTGGTGAATGCAGGAAATGGCGCAGCGGGTAAGGCATTGGATGCCGTTGAAGCCGCGCTTAAATCATTGCATCTCCCCATCGAGTTTATCAAAGTTCATCATCAGCCAGATGGCACCTTTCCTAATGGGATTCCGAATCCTCTGCTGCCTGAAAGTCGCGCAGATACTGCCAATGCCGTGATTGCACATCAGGCAGACATGGGCATCGCCTGGGACGGTGATTTTGACCGTTGCTTTCTGTTTGATGAAAAAGGCCAGTTTATCGAGGGTTATTATATCGTTGGTTTGTTGGCAAAAGCCTTTTTGGAGAAAGAGCAGGGCGCTAATATCATTTTTGATCCAAGGGTGTATTGGAATACTCAGGACATTATCTCTGAAGCGGGTGGAGTGCCGATTAAGTCTAAAACCGGACATGCGTTTATTAAAGAACGTATGCGTGCTGAAAATGCGGTATACGGTGGTGAGATGAGTGCTCACCATTACTTTCGTGATTTTGCCTATTGTGATTCCGGTATGATTCCCTGGTTGTTGGTGGCGGAGTTGGTGAGTTTATCAGGTAAGCCTTTATCAACACTGGTGGAAGAGCGAATCGCAGCATATCCGTCTTCTGGTGAGATAAACTCAACCTTGGCTGACCCAGATGACGCCATTGCACGCGTGTTATCTGCTTATCAGGATTCAGCAGTGTTGTTAGACGAGACAGACGGGATTGGATTGGAATTTGAAAACTGGCGTTTTAACTTACGAAAATCCAACACTGAACCTGTTATTCGTCTTAATGTAGAAAGCAAAGGTGATGTAGCATTGATGGAGTCTAAAACCCGAGAGTTGCTGGAGATGATTCGTCAACACTAACTCAAAGGTGATAGGACCAAGATTATTAAGAAAAGGCGCGATTTTATCGCGCTTTTTTATGCAATGTGGTCAATTAATTTTGCGTAAGTAAATACGATTTTTCCATATTTATGTAAAATTAATGTAACTATCGCATGTTGAGGGAAGAGGTATAGAGCTCGTTATTGTCTGAATTTGGGAAAGTAGGGGGGATATTCAGCCATAAAAATGGTTATTAACCTCACCTGAATCCTGGTCAGATGAGTGTTTTTTCGGCATTTGAGTTATTTGAAACTGCCATTTAGGGTATGAAAAGGTTCCCATTCGTATATTCATGTCTCTAATCTGGCTGAAAAAATTCGCAAAAATTTCATGCTATTTATTCAGTTTATTTCAGCTATTGATTCGGTAAATGTATATCCGAGTGAAATATATACTGAATGCTTTCATCGTCATTTACGAACGCCTTTGTTCGAGCTGCCGTTTGGCCATCTATTAACTACACACTTGAAGCTTTACGCTGAGAAAAAACCTCACCTGAGTCTGAACAAGTGAGGGGGAATTTAACAAGAATGTGGCATGTTACAGATGGCGTTAATCCTGAGGTTTAAAGACACTATGCCAGATAGTCTTCTGGCAGAATAGCCCTGTTAAAAGCCTGAGATTACCCTGCGACTATGTGTTGAATGTGTTGCTACGGCACAGTCATCAAAATAAGCAGCCAGGCAAGCGCAGATGCAGAAATATCGACAAGTGTTGGGGGAGTGTTTGAGATAAAAAAATAGCGCCGTAGGGCGCTATTTAGAAGGTAATATACTTGTGTCTATTTCTTCAGTGGCGTATATGGACGCTGCGCGTGACCAGTATACAACTGACGAGGACGACCGATCTTCTGACCAGGCTGGCTCAACATTTCATGCCAGTGAGAAATCCAACCTACTGTACGTGCCAGTGCAAAGATACAAGTAAACATGTTGGTAGGAATACCAATGGCTTTTAAGATAATGCCAGAGTAGAAGTCAACGTTCGGGAACAGTTTCTTCTCAGCGAAATATGGGTCGCTTAGCGCGATACGCTCAAGCTCCATTGCAACGTCCAGTAGTGGATCGTTAACGTTTAGCTCTTTCAGTACTTCGTGGCAGCTTTCACGCATCACTGTTGCGCGAGGGTCATAGTTTTTATAAACACGGTGACCGAAGCCCATCAGACGGAAAGGATCGTTCTTATCTTTCGCTTTAGCGATGAACTCAGGAATTCGGTCTACAGAGCCAATTTCTTCCAGCATGTTCAAACAAGCTTCATTTGCACCACCATGCGCAGGACCCCAAAGAGACGCAACACCTGCAGCGATACATGCGTAAGGGTTAGCGCCAGAAGAACCCGCCAGGCGAACAGTAGAGGTTGACGCATTTTGTTCATGGTCTGCATGCAGAATGAAAATACGATCCATCGCACGCTCTACAGCGGCGCTAATTTGGTATTTTTCAGCTGGTACAGAGAACATCATGTTCAGGAAGTTCGCAGCATAGCTCAGGTCGTTACGTGGGTACACGAACGGCTGACCGATGTTGTATTTGTAGCACATGGCAACCAGCGTAGGCATTTTCGCGACTAAGCGATAGGCGCTGCGCAGGCGTTGCTCTGGATCAGAAATATCCAAATCATCATGATAGAAAGATGAAAGGGCACCCACTGTTCCACACAACATTGCCATTGGGTGAGCATCGCGGCGGAAACCACGGAAGAAGTTGTTCACTTGATCGTGCACTAAGGTGTGACGAGTAATAGTGTGTTTAAACTCTTCATATTGCTCTTTTGAAGGCGCTTCACCGTGCAGCAGCATATAACATACTTCGATGTAGTCTGCGTCACGGGCCAGTTCTTCAATGGAGTAACCACGGTGCAGTAAAACACCTTTGTTACCATCGATATAAGTAATTTCAGATTCGCACGAGCCAGTCGCCATAAAGCCTGGGTCAAAGGTGAAATAGCCGCTTGCGCCTAAAGTACGTACGTCAATTACGTCTTGACCAGCTGTACCTGAATAAATCGGAAGCTCGAGTTCCTTTTCACCAACTTTTAAGATGGCTTTCTGATCTGCCATGAGTGCTCTCCTCAGAATGGTTCTGTTAGCAGTAAAATGGACTAAAGTGGTCCGTTCACTGGGAAAAATCGCCGCTATTTGTACTGACAAACGACCTTTAAGTCAATTTAAATGCAATTTAGACCGTTTTCTATGCAATGGGACAAAAGTATTCAGATGGTGAATATTTCGTCAATAAGGTTAATTTTTATTATCTATAACTTACTAATAAAGAACAAAAATTGTAATTGGCTCAATCGCTGGATATACTTCGGGTCTGTTGAATATTGGTGCAACAAAAACTGTTTAAATTAACATTTTTTTTACATCTTTATTCAATAACCCTACAGACAACAATTGTTGTGCTAAGTAGAACACGAAGCAGTTGCTAGAGTGCAATACTTTAGCAATAACAATGAAACTTAAGACAACCCACTTGGGTTAAACAGGCAACAAATCGTGAAAAAGCAAAGACCCGTAAACTTACAACTCAATACGATTAGTTTTCCTCCATCCGCCATTGTTTCAATTTTACACCGCGTGACCGGTGTTGCCATGTTCTTCGCATTGTTATTTGTGATTTGGGCATGGGCTGTGTCTCTGACTTCTCAAGAAAGTTTCGAGTACGTACAGCAAGTAATGGACGGTGTGCTGGGTAAGTTGATAGCTATCGGCACGGTATCCGCGCTGACCTATCATATTCTTGGTGGTCTTCGTCACATGGTGATGGATAAAGGTTACTGGGAAGAACTGGCTTCAGGGAATAACAGCGCCAAAGCCGTTATTGCTCTTTGGATCGTGTTAACAATCGTAGTAGGAGTCGTACTATGGTAATCAATGAGGCTTCCTTGAAGCGTAATGGTGTGCAGGATTTCGTCACCTTACGTGCAACGGCGATAATCATTGCAGCATTTTCTATCTTTATGGCTGGGTTTTTTATCTGTACCCCAGTTGTGACCTTTGAAATTTGGCAAGGGCTGTTCAGCAACCTGGCCATGAAGGTCTTCACCTTTTTGACCCTAGTGTCCATTATGCTGCACGTTAAAATCGGTCTTTGGCAAGTTCTGACGGACTATGTTAAAGCAGCGTCATTGCGCCTGGTTCTACAATATGTGTTGAACCTGATTGCAATTTTGTACGTGGTTGTTGGCCTATTCGTTTTGTGGGGTGTGTAAGTGAGTATTCCTGTACATGAATATGATGCAGTGGTAATTGGTGCCGGTGGTGCCGGTATGCGCGCTGCACTGCAAATTTCTCAATCGGGCAAATCGTGTGCCCTGTTGTCTAAAGTTTTTCCTACCCGTTCTCACACTGTATCTGCGCAGGGTGGTATTACCGTAGCACTAGGTAACTCCCACGAAGATAACTGGGAATGGCACATGTACGATACCGTTAAAGGCTCCGACTATATCGGTGACCAGGACGCTATCGAATATATGTGTAAGACAGGTCCAGAAGCCATTATTGAAATGGAAAATATGGGCTTGCCTTTCTCTCGTTTTGAAAATGGTCGCGTGTATCAGCGTCCATTCGGTGGTCAGTCTAAAAACTTTGGTGGTGAGCAGGCTGCGCGTACTGCCGCTGCTGCTGACCGTACCGGCCACGCACTGTTGCACTTGCTGTATCAGCAAAACGTAAAAAACCGCACAAAAGTATTCTCTGAGTGGTATGCGCTGGATCTGGTGAAAAACCAGGACGGAGACGTAGTAGGTTGTACTGCGATTGATATCGAAACTGGCGAAGTGGTGTACTTCAAGTCGAAAGCCGTTGTTTTAGCCACTGGTGGTGCAGGCCGTATCTTCGCCTCTACTACCAATGCGCACATCAACACCGGCGACGGCGTTGGTATGGCATTGCGTGCCGGTGTTTCTGTACAAGATATGGAAATGTGGCAGTTCCACCCAACAGGTATTGCCGGCGCGGGCGTTCTGGTAACGGAAGGCTGTCGTGGTGAAGGTGGTTATCTGTTAAATAAAGACGGCGAGCGCTTCATGGAGCGTTATGCTCCTAACGCTAAAGATTTGGCTGGTCGTGACGTTGTTGCCCGTTCGATGATGACAGAAATCCGTGAAGGCCGTGGTTGTGATGGTCCTTGGGGTCCGCACATCAAACTGAAGCTGGATCACTTAGGTGCTGAAGTACTTGAGTCGCGTCTGCCTGGTATCCTGGAACTTTCACGCACGTTCGCACACGTCGATCCAGTCAAAGAGCCGATTCCTGTTATCCCAACGTGTCACTATATGATGGGTGGTATTCCTACCAACGTTCACGGTCAGGCTTTGACTATTGACGAGAATGGTAAAGAAACCCCAGTCAAAGGCTTGTTTGCCTGTGGTGAAATTGCGTGCGTATCTGTACACGGTGCTAACCGTCTTGGCGGTAACTCACTGCTAGACTTGGTGGTATTCGGTCGTGCAACGGGTCTGCATTTGGGTGAAGTGCTTGACGGTACTGAAATGCGTGATGCGTCTGCTTCTGATCTGGAAGAGTCTCTGGCACGTTTCAATCGTTGGGAAAACTCAACACCTGGACAGGGTGAAGACCCAGCGCAAATCAGAAAAGACCTGCAACAATGTATGCAGCTTAATTTCTCGGTATTCCGTGAAGGGGATGCTATGGCAGAAGGCCTGGCTCAACTTAAAGAAATCCGCGAACGTCTGAAAACTGCGCGTCTTGATGACAAGAGCAGCGATTTCAACACCCAACGTATCGAGTGTCTGGAATTAGACAACCTGATGGAAACTGCATACAGCACAGCGGTAGCGGCTAATTTCCGTACTGAAAGCCGTGGTGCTCACAGCCGTTTCGACTACCCAGATCGTGATGACGAAAACTGGTTGTGTCACTCTGTCTACCGTCCGCAGACGGAAAGCATGTTGAAGCGTGAAGTAAACATGTCGCCTAAGCTGCGTGAAGCTTTCCCACCGAAAGTTCGCACTTATTAATTCGGAGTAACGGACATGAAAAAAGTAATCTCAGTTTATCGTTACAACCCAGACGTGGATAAAGCGCCGCGCATGCAGGATTACACCCTGGAGCTGCCAGAAGGCCGTGACATGATGGTGCTGGACGCGCTGATGCTGTTGAAAGAACAGGACCCAACACTGTCACTTCGCCGTTCATGCCGTGAAGGCGTGTGTGGCTCTGACGGTCTTAATATGAACGGTAAAAATGGCCTGGCCTGTATTACGCCATTGTCAGCATTAGGTAAAGGCAAAATTGTATTGCGACCTCTGCCTGGTCTGCCGGTTATTCGTGACCTGGTAGTTGACATGAGTCAGTTCTACAATCAGTACGAAAAAATTAAACCGTTCCTGATTAACGATAGCAAGCAGCCGCCAGCGCGTGAATTCCTGCAAAGTCCTGAAGAACGCGAAAAGCTTGATGGACTGTATGAGTGTATTCTGTGTGCATGTTGTTCAACCTCTTGTCCGTCATTCTGGTGGAACCCAGATAAGTTCATCGGACCTGCTGGTTTGTTGCACGCCTATCGTTTCCTGATTGACAGCCGCGATACAGCGACTGAAGAACGACTAAACGATTTAGATGATGCGTTCAGCGTATTCCGCTGTCACGGTATCATGAATTGCGTTAACGTGTGTCCAAAAGGACTAAACCCGACCAAAGCCATTGGCCATATCAAGTCAATGTTGCTACAACGGGCTGTTTAGGCGCTTATTGTTACCCCACTTCGTGTGGGGTAAATCAGTTTCTGAACAGCCATCCTAATTAGGATGGCTGTTTTTTAGAAAGACTAGCTACATGCTTACTACCCTATGGATGATAGCTAACCATTAACTTAGCCTTTGCTCGCAAAGGTAGAATTGTGAGTCTTAATTTTTAAGGGACAACAATGCAACAAAGCGCGATGAAAGCATGGTGGGAATCCTCCCACATGGCTGGTAGCAACGCCGCTTACGTAGAAGAGTTATATGAGGCCTATCTGGACGATCCTCACAGTGTGTCGGATCAGTGGCGCTCCGTATTTGATCAACTGCCGAAAGTCGACGGTGTTGCCTTAGAAACAAACCACAGCGAGATTCGTGATTATTTCCGTAAACTCGCCGCCTTGGGTCCCGTTGGCCGCGCCGCAGCTCCTGCTGCATCAACGGCCGTCGTGGGTGATGAGAAACAAGTTAAAGTATTGCAGTTAATCAATGCTTATCGTTTCCGTGGTCACCAACATGCACATCTGGATCCTTTGGGTCTGTGGCAACAGGAAAAAGTGCGTGATTTAGATTTAACGCACCATAGCCTGGGTGATGCAGATCTTGATTCAGTGTTTAACGTTGGTTCTTATGCCATTGGCAAAGAAACCATGACGTTGAAAGATCTGTATCAGTCACTGAATCGTACTTACTGTGGTTCGATTGGTGCAGAATATATGCACATGACCGCAACCGAAGAAAAACGTTGGTTGCAACAGCGCGTCGAGTCCGTAGAAGCTCGCCCTCAAATCGCCCGTGATGAGAAGATTGCTATCCTTAAAGGTTTGGTAGCTGCTGATGGCATGGAAAAATATCTGGGGTCTAAATTCCCAGGTGCCAAACGCTTCTCTCTCGAAGGTGGCGATGCACTTATTCCAATGCTGAAAGGCCTGATTACTCACGCTGGTACCAATGGTGCCAAAGAGGTGGTAATCGGTATGGCTCACCGTGGTCGTCTGAACGTACTGGTTAACGTGTTGGGTAAAAACCCATCAGTACTGTTTGATGAGTTCGCGGGTAAGCATGACGACACGCTGGGTGCCGGCGACGTGAAATATCACGCGGGTTACTCATCAGATTTTGCGACGCCTGGTGGAAATGTTCACCTGGCGTTAGCGTTTAACCCATCTCACCTGGAAATTGTTAACCCAGTGGTTATGGGCTCTGTGCGTGCTCGTCTTGATCGCCGTGGCTGTAAAGATGGTTCTTCAGTATTGCCAATCACCATCCATGGTGACTCAGCAATCGCTGGACAAGGTGTGGTACAAGAGACCTTTAACATGTCTCAAACCCGCGGTTTTTCTGTAGGTGGTACCGTTCGTATCGTGGTGAACAACCAGGTTGGTTTCACAACGTCTAAACATTACGACACCCGTTCTACTCAATATTGTACTGACATTGCGAAAATGGTTCAGGCACCGATTTTCCACGTGAACTCGGATGATCCTGAAGCAGTATTGTTTGTGACAAAACTGGCGTTGGACTTCCGTAACAAGTTCAAGCGCGATGTAGTGATTGACCTGGTATGTTACCGTCGTCATGGTCACAACGAAGCTGATGAGCCAAATGCAACTCAGCCGCTGATGTATCAGAAAATTAAAAAGCACCCAGTACCACGCGAAATCTATGCAGATCAATTAACTGCAGAGGGTTCTATCGACGGCCACGAAGTTGAAAAACTGGTTGGTGATTATCGTGCGGCACTAGATCACGGTGCCTGTGTGGTCGAAGAATGGCGCCCAATGACTGAGCATTCAGTGGATTGGACTCCGTTTTTAGGCCATGACTGGACTGCGCCTTATAACGGTTCTCTTAGCGTTGAAAAGCTAAAAGAGCTTGGTGAGAAAGTAAATAGCTACCCAGACAGTCACAAGCTGCAATCCCGTGTTGCCAAGTTGTATAACGACCGTAACGCTATGATCGCGGGCGAAAAGCTGTTGGATTGGGGAATGGCGGAGACTTTAGCTTACGCGTCAATTGTTGACGAAGGTACGCATATTCGTCTTACCGGTCAGGATTCTGGCCGTGGTACTTTCTTCCATCGTCACGCTGTACTGCACAATCAAGCCGATGGTGCTGAGTATATGCCGCTGAACAATATCCGTGAAGGTCAGGCGAAAATCGAAATCTACGATTCGGTGTTGTCTGAAGAAGCGGTATTGGCGTTCGAATATGGCTACGCGACAGCGCAACCAACCACATTAACTATGTGGGAAGCCCAGTTTGGTGACTTCGCCAACGGTGCACAAGTTGTCTTTGACCAATTCTTAAGTTCAGGTGAAGCTAAGTGGGGCCGTCTGTGTGGTCTGACTATGCTGCTGCCACATGGTTACGAAGGTCAGGGCCCTGAGCACAGTTCAGCGCGTCTTGAGCGTTACTTACAGCTATGTGCTGATCATAACTGGCAAGTGTGTGTACCTTCTACACCAGCACAGGTCTACAACATGATCCGTCGCCAGGCAGTTCGTCCGACGCGTAAACCATTGGTCGTAATGTCACCTAAATCATTGCTACGTCATCCTCTGGCGGTTTCTTCTCTGGAAGAGTTGTCATCGGGTGTGTTCTACAATGCCATTGGTGAAATCGACGAGCTGGATCCGAAGGGCGTGAAGCGCGTAGTGATGTGTTCAGGAAAAGTGTACTACGATTTGCTGGATCAGCGTCGTAAGAACGAACAAACTGATGTTGCGATCGTGCGTATTGAACAGCTGTATCCTTTCCCTCATGAAGAATTGGCTAAGATTTTGGCTGATTATCAACATGTTTCGGATTGGGTATGGTGTCAGGAAGAGCCACAAAACCAAGGCGCCTGGTACTGCAGCCAGCATCACTTCTGGGCAGCAATCCCAGCAGGTGGAAAATTGGCTTATGCCGGACGTCCAGCAGCTGCATCGCCAGCGGTAGGTTACATGGCAGTTCACAACCAACAGCAAAAAGCCTTGGTTGATGACGCGCTGACGATCAAATAAGGAACCAGTATGACAATTGAAATTAAAGTTCCTGTGTTACCTGAATCTGTTGCTGACGCGACTGTGGCTACCTGGCACGTAAAACCAGGTGACGCGGTAAAGCGTGATCAGAATCTGGTCGACATCGAAACAGATAAAGTTGTGCTAGAAGTGGTTGCGCCTGCTGACGGTGTCATGGGTGACATTCTGCACGCTGAAGGTGACACTGTTCTGGGTGAACAAGTGATTGCCAAATTGGAAGAGGGCGGTGCAGCGGTAACTGCTGCGCCTGCTGCAAGCAAAGCTGAAGTTCAAGCCGAAACTAACACCGGTGGTGAAGAAGTGGAAATTAAAGTACCTGTATTGCCAGAGTCTGTCGCAGACGCAACAGTTGCAACCTGGCACGTTCAACCAGGCGAAGCGGTTTCTCGTGACCAAAACCTGGTAGATATCGAAACTGATAAAGTTGTGCTGGAAGTGGTTGCACCTGCTGACGGTAGCTTGTCTGAAATTCTGGCTCAGGAAGGCGAGACAGTAACCGCTGAGCAAGTGATTGCTAAGTTCGTTGCTGGCGCCGCTGCTGCGCCAAAAGCCGAAGCTGCTGCCCCTGCCGAAGCTGAAGAGTCTGATGCGCTGAGTCCTTCAGTACGTCGTCTGCTGGCTGAAAAAGGCATCGATGCTGCATCTATCAAAGGTACTGGCAAAAATGGCCGTGTTACCAAAGAAGACGTTGAGAAGCACCTGAAAGGTGGTAGTGCACCAGCAGCTGCGCCTGCAGCAAAAGCAGAAGCAACCGTTGCACCGGTAGGCGAACGTACTGAAAAACGTGTACCTATGACACGTCTGCGTAAGACTATCGCTAACCGTTTGCTGGAAGCGAAAAACTCAACAGCAATGCTGACCACGTTCAACGAAGTGAACATGAAGCCAATCATGGACCTGCGTGCGCAGTACCAGGATAGCTTCGAGAAGCGTCACGGTATTCGTCTGGGCTTCATGTCTTTCTACGTGAAAGCGGTAACTGAAGCGCTGAAGCGTTTCCCAGAAGTAAACGCGTCTATCGACGGTGATGACATTGTTTATCACAATTACTTCGACATCTCTATTGCCGTATCTACACCGCGTGGTCTGGTAACGCCAGTGCTACGTGACTGTGATGCGCTAGGCATGGCGGGTGTTGAGAAAGGCATCAAAGACCTGGCAATCAAAGGTCGTGATGGCAAGCTGTCTATGGCTGACCTGCAAGGCGGTAACTTCACTATCACAAACGGTGGTGTATTCGGCTCGCTGATGTCTACTCCAATCATCAACCCGCCACAAAGCGCGATTCTGGGTATGCACAAAATCCAGGACCGTCCGATGGCGGTCAATGGTAAAGTTGAAATCTTACCTATGATGTATCTGGCCCTTTCTTACGATCACCGTATCATCGACGGCAAAGAGTCCGTTGGCTTCCTGGTGACGGTAAAAGAGATGCTGGAAGATCCTACTCGTCTGCTGTTAGACGTGTAATTCGCTTTGGCAGGTGAAGTGCAAGTTACTTCACCTGCCGATATTCGGTTATTTTTTGAATGACCGATTTATCTAATTAAGCTGCATTTGCGCAGCTTTTGTTACAAATAAAACGGATAGAAACACCATGAATTTGCATGAATATCAAGGTAAACAGTTATTCCGTGAATACGGTTTGCCAGTTTCTGAAGGCTTTGCTGCTGATACTCCTCAGGAAGCAGTAGAAGCGGCTGACCGCATTGGCGGTTCTGAGTGGGTTGTTAAGTGTCAAGTGCACGCCGGTGGTCGCGGTAAAGCGGGCGGTGTGAAACTGGTTAAAGCAAAAGACGAAATCCGTGCTTTTGCTGAAAAATGGTTAGGTAAAAACCTGGTCACTTTCCAAACAGACGAGAACGGTCAGCCAGTTAGCAAAATCCTGGTTGAGTCTTGCACAGATATCGCTAACGAGCTGTATCTGGGTGCGGTTGTAGACCGTGGTAGCCGTCGCGTTGTTTTCATGGCCTCTACTGAAGGCGGCATGGAAATCGAAACTGTTGCTGAAGAAACCCCTGAAAAAATCCTGAAAGCTGAAATCGATCCTCTGGTAGGTGCACAACCTTACCAGGCACGCGAAATGGCGTTCAAACTGGGTCTGGAAGGCGTTCAAATCAAGCAGTTCACTCAAATCTTCCTTGGCCTGGCTAAGATGTTTGAAGATCTGGACGTTGCTCTGATCGAAATCAACCCTCTGGTAATCAAAACTGACGGCAACCTGCACTGTCTGGATGCTAAAGTAGCGATCGACGGTAATGCTCTGTATCGTCAGCCTAAAGTGAAGCAAATGCAGGATCCTTCTCAGGAAGATGCTCGCGAAGCTCACGCTGCTCAGTGGGAACTGAACTACGTAGCACTAGACGGTAACGTTGGCTGTATGGTTAACGGTGCAGGTCTGGCCATGGGTACCATGGACATCGTAAACCTGCACGGCGGTAAGCCTGCAAACTTCCTGGACGTTGGTGGCGGCGCGACCAAAGAGCGTGTTGCTGAAGCGTTCAAAATTATCCTGTCTGACGACAATGTTAAAGCCGTACTGGTTAACATCTTCGGTGGTATCGTTCGTTGTGACATGATCGCAGAAGGTATCATTGGTGCCGTTAAAGAAGTTGGCGTAAACGTTCCAGTAGTTGTACGTCTGGAAGGTACTAACGCTGAACTGGGCCGTGAAGTTCTGGCTAAATCTGGCCTGGATATCATTGCTGCTGAGTCTCTAACTGATGCAGCGCAAAAAGTTGTTGCAGCAGCGGAGGGCAAATAATGTCAGTTTTAATTAATAAAGACACCAAAGTAATCTGCCAAGGTTTCACTGGTGGTCAGGGTACTTTCCACTCTGAGCAAGCCATTGCCTACGGTACGCAAATGGTTGGTGGTGTGACTCCTGGTAAAGGCGGCACAACTCACCTGGGTCTGCCAGTATTTGATACAGTGCGTGAAGCGGTTGAAGCGACTGGCGCAACTGCGACTGTTATTTACGTACCTGCACCTTTCTGTAAAGATTCTATCATCGAAGCTGCTGATGCTGGCATCGAGCTGATCGTATGTATCACAGAAGGTATTCCTACACTGGATATGCTGTACGTGAAAGAATACGTAAACCGTAAAGGCGTACGTATGATCGGTCCAAACTGTCCAGGTGTTATCACTCCTGGAGAGTGTAAAATCGGTATCATGCCTGGTCACATCCACAAGCCTGGTAAAGTAGGTATCGTTTCTCGCTCTGGTACGCTGACGTACGAAGCGGTTAAACAAACTACTGACGAAGGTTTCGGCCAGTCTACCTGTGTTGGTATCGGTGGTGACCCAATCCCTGGTTCAAACTTCATCGACATTCTGAAAATGTTCCAGGATGATCCACAGACAGAAGCTATCGTAATGATCGGCGAAATCGGTGGTACTGCTGAAGAAGAAGCGGCTGCGTTCATCAAAGAAAACGTGACTAAGCCTGTTGTTTCTTACATCGCGGGTGTAACTGCTCCTCCAGGCAAACGTATGGGCCACGCTGGTGCCATCATTGCTGGCGGTAAAGGTACTGCTGACGATAAATTTAAAGCTTTGGAAGCTGCTGGCGTTAAGACAGTTCGCTCTCTGGCTGATATCGGTAAAGCTCTGCGCGAAATTACTGGTTGGTAATTTAGCACTGGCTTTATTGGAAAAACCCGCTTCGGCGGGTTTTTTATTGATTGTTTGTCAGTTCTCCACTGGCGAAATGGAACTTTATCGATACTGTATGGCTTCAAGTGGGCTTACAAAACCTGTAACATTATGACATTTTACGGTTTAGCGATGATTTTATCTGGCATACACTTGTAATGAATCTGTAAAACCCATCGTAAACTGGCCTGGATAGTGTAAAATTTGTCCAGTTTTTCATCTCTACTGCGCTGATAATGACCAGCACTCTTTTCTGATATACGGTTCAATCGCTAATTAGTATTCAATTAATTGATATAAATCAATTGGATACAGCCATTTTTTGTTTTGTAATTAAATTAGAAAATCGACGGGTGAGAATACAGTATGAATACGTATGCACCTTCTTGTTAATAAACTATTGCTAAATGTAACATGCGTCCAGTTTTCTCCCCGTAGTAATTAAACCTTGTGCTAATGAAGTACAAAGAACAAGGGACACATCATGAACGCATTTAAACCTAGTGCGCTGACCGCGGCGATGATCGCCAGTGGTTTGGCTTTTTCCAGTTTCTCCGTAGTTGCTCAACAAACTGAAGAAGCGAAAGCTGATAATCAGGACGTTGAAGTTATCGAAATTTCCGGTTTCCGTCGCAGCGTTGTTGAATCCATCAACACCAAGCGTTTTTCTACCAGTGTGGTTGAAGCGATCTCTGCCGAAGATATTGGTAAGTTACCCGATTCTTCGATTGCCGAGTCAATCGCGCGCTTGCCTGGTTTAACTGCACAGCGTTTAGATGGTCGTGCCAGCAAAATCAGTATTCGTGGCTTTGGCGAAAATGAAAGCGATACCACGTTCAATGGTCGTGAGCAGGTGTCTATCGGCGATAACAGAGGTGTTGAGTTCGACCTGTATCCCTCTGAAATTATGAGCGGCGTGACCGTTTATAAAACCCCTGATGCCAGCCTTGAAGCCGAAGGTATTGCCGGTGTTATCGACATGCAAACGGTTAAGCCCCTGAGTAAAGGTGAGCGCGTTATCTCTATCAATGGTCAGTTTGAAAAGTCTGGTTTCGACAAGTTAAACCCAGATGGCAAAGACAAAGGTTATCGCGGCACGTTTGCTTATATTGATCAGTTTATGGACGACCGTTTAGGTGTGGCGTTTGCTGTTAACACCATGAGCTCACCTAACCAGGAAAAGCGCTGGAATTCCTGGGGTTTCATGGATTGGGATGTCGATGGTGAAACTTATTCGCTGTTAGGCGGTGCCAAGCCATTTGTGCGTTCATCTGTATTAGATCGTAATTCTGCCATGTTGGTTGTTGAAGCACTGCCATCTGACAATGTTCATATGACATTTGATGCCCTGTATGTTGATTTTTCTGACGATAAAATCTTACGTGGTATCGAGATCCCATTCGGCTGGGGACAAAATACCGATACCATCACGGCCGATGCTATCGATGAAGAAACCGGTTTTATCACTTCAGCAACGACTTACGATCAACGTGTAGTCGTGCGGAATGACCGTGAAACGCGTGACGCTAAGTTGAAGTCTTTTGGTTTCAATACCACCTGGACTGCTACTGATACCTTGACCGTTGCCTTCGATGCCAGCTACTCAAAAGTTGAACGCGATATCTGGAGCTTCGAGAGTTACGCCGGTACAGGCCGTGGCGACAATGAAGGAGCATCTGACGTCATCAGCTATACCTTCAAACCAGGCAACACTGGCGCTACTTTTACTCACCAGTTGGATTACAGTGATTTCGATCTTGTAAAACTGGGGGGCGCCCTGAGCTGGGGTTCAAGTGCGGCGCTTAACAGCGAATATGGTCTGGAAGACGGTGACGCTTATTATAATGGTGCCCAGGATGGTTTTATTAACGCACCAGAAATTAATGATGAACTGAAAACAGTTAAGTTGGATGCATCTCAGTTACTGGATGGTGAAATTTTCAGTGAGCTGAAATTTGGTGTGTCTTACCGTGAGCGCGAGAAAGCCAAACTGTCTGCCGGTTACTATATGACCCTGAAAGATTTCCCGGAAATGGTCACTGTACCTGAAGATTACCGTTTGGGCAGTGTATCTCTGGACTTCATTGGTATGGGCGACATGATTGCCTATGACTCGGCTGCATTACTGCGTGACGGTTATTACAACCTGTTAAGTGAAGCAGAAACAAACTCTTCTCACATTACTAAATCCTGGAATGTAAACGAGAAAGTGACTTCAGCATTTGTGATGTCGAACATTAATACCGAAATTGCAGGCTTCAGTTTGACAGGTAATGCCGGTGTGCGTGTTCTGCATACTAAACAGCACTCTGAAGGTGCGGCTGCTCAAAGCGTAGACGGTTATATTGTGGCTCAGCCTACTAGCGATACATATAGCTACAATCACGTATTGCCTAGCCTGAACCTAAACCTGAAAATCGACGATGCACAAACCGTGCGTTTCGGTGCCGCGAAAACCCTTTCTCGCGCGAACCTGGATGATATGAACGCTTCTGTCACTGTGGATTACAGTGAAACGCCAGATAGCAATGGTAACTACTGGAGCGTCAGTGGCGGTAACCCGGGATTGAAGCCAAAAGAGGCTATCGGCATTGATTTGTCTTACGAGAATTACTTCTCGGCGGAAGGTTATGTGTCCGTTGCTGTCTTTTGGAAAGATTTGACTAACTGGGTGTTCGACGGTTCGTATGAACTGGATATGGACGGTATTGCTGATCCAGAAACAGGAGAAGTACCTGCAAACTCCACCGCATCTGGTTCAGGTAAGCAAAATGGTGACGCAGGTACGCTGACCGGTTACGAAGTTGCCTTGTCTCTGCCTTTCAATGTATTTGCTGATGCGCTGGATGGCTTCGGCATCATTGCCAGTTATACAGGTGTTACCTCTGATATTCAGGACTTAAATGGCAATGATTATGAGTTGCCAGGTTTGTCTGACAGCATTGTTAACTTTACGGGTTACTACGAGAAGAATGGTTTGCAGTTACGTGCCAGCATGCGTAAACGTGGTGACTTTAAAGGTGATGTATACGGTTTAGGTTACGATACGACTCAGGTTAACATCGTTGGTGAAACCATTTGGGATGCTCAAATTGGTTATGACTTCGGTGAAGCTGGCTTTACGTCTCTGGAAGGCCTGTCTATCTTCCTGCAAGCGCAAAACCTGACAGAGGAACCATTTACCTCTCTCAGTGGTGATAACGCGCTGCAGGTGCGAGATTACCAGGATTACGGTCGCAACTATTTGTTAGGTTTCAGCTACAAGCTGTAATTATCTGACAGTTTCGCTTTGAAAAACGCCCGCAGGCTTACCTGACGGGCGTTTTTTCGTTCTCATTACCCATACTTAGTGGCGCATGCGTTGTTAGGCTTGTCCCATCCCTTCCATTTAATCGATGCACATGAGAGTCGCGTTCGACTAACAGAAGCATTTTCCTGCGTTTTAATCTGATAAATATCCCAGTATTTCTTACTGACAAATTTGATTGAATAGTTTGTGTTAATTTGATGTTAACGATAAATGCATCATAATCACTGTTAGCGTATTAAAGATTCGCTGATTTGATCATAAATTTACAAAACATTACCTAGCGCTATACAAAATATATATCTATATGTTTTTAAAGGAATAAAAAGCCTGATTTGATTGGGTTAAATATCTGTTTTTGTTGACACCTGTAAAATAAATGTAACTTTTTGATCTGAATACGTATGCATAAAATTGAGTGCAAAGTAAGCAAGGAATAACATCTGTGCTGAAAAAGAGATGACAGGACATGATCTTTTCGTTTCTTTGGGAAATTTGATTTCTCAAAACAACAAATGGGACACATAAATGAAAGTATTCAAACCTAGTTCAATCACCGCAGCAATGATTGCCAGCGGTATGGCGTTCTCAAGTATCGGCGCTATCGCGCAGGAGCAAACAGACAATCAGGCAGACGCTGCTGAAGTTGAAGTGATTCAGGTTTCGGGGATCCGCGCCAGTTTAATGCGCGCCCAGGCCGTTAAAATGGATAACACCTCCATTGTTGAAGCGTTGTCAGCAGAAGATATTGGTAAGTTACCGGATACCAGTGTGGCAGAATCACTGGCGCGTTTGCCGGGTCTGGCAGGGGAACGTCGTAACGGTCGTACCAGCGGATTATCGGTGCGTGGTTTTAACGAAAACTTTGTCGGTACCACGCTAAATGGTCGTGAGTTGCTGGGGATGGGTGATAACCGCGGTGTTGAATACGATCTATACCCATCTGAAATTATTTCTAACGTAGTCGTATACAAAACCCCTGAAGCAGGCCTGTTAACCCAAGGCGTCGGTGGAACCGTTGACTTACAGACAGTTAAGCCACTAGGAGCCGAACGTACTATCGCATTAAACCTGAACTATGAGAAAAATGGTGAAGATGCGAAAAACCCGGATTTCGATAATGACGGTCATCGTATCTCGTTTAACTTCGTTGATAGCTTCTTAAATGATCGTTTAGGTGTCGCGCTGGCATTAGCATCAATGGAAACACCTCGCCAGGAAGAGCAGTTCCGCGCCTGGGGATATGCCGATGTCAATTTGGACAGTGATCGTCGCGATACGGATGCGGTAACCGCATCATCTGGTGATCAGGTATTGGGTGGGCATGACTCGTTTGTGCGCTCAGCCATGCTGGAACGAGACTCGATTGCTGCAGTCATTCAGTTCGCACCTTCTAATGATCTGATGATTCAGTTTGATGCGCTCTATATCGATTTTGAAGAAAACGACGTGCGTCGCGGCCTGGAAGAAGGTGGTGCAGAATGGGGAACTGCTGACTACAACATTACAGGCATTGAAGATGGTCTTGTTACCTCAGGTTACTGGGATTCATATTACTCAGTTGTACGAAACGATGCCCGTCGCCAGAAGGCTGAGTTAAAAACGTTTGGTCTGAATGTGAAGTATGACCTGAGTGAAAACTGGGTCGCAGAACTGGATGTGTCAACAGGGGATGTTGATAAAAACATTACCGACGTAGAAAGCTATTCAGGTACAGGCCGCGCAGGCAACGACGGCAGACCAGCATCGTCGCGTTCGTGGACTATGACTTCAAAAGGCGTCATGTATAGTGACCATCCAACGTTACCAAGTGCAGATTTAACAGACCCAGACCTCATTCGTCTGGCCGGTCCACAAGCCTGGGGTAACCCATTGTTTGGAAGCTTGTCACAAGATGGCTTCGTGAATGAACCCGTCTTCGAGGAGTCACTGGATAGTTTGCGTTTGCAGGCCCGTGGCACGGTTGATTGGGGCATTGTGACGGATGTAACGTTCGGTGCTGCCTATTCAAAACGCAGTAAGTCAAAGGACAACAACGGCTATTATCTGACGGCACCTGATTACTTCAATACCACAGGAGACAATGATGGTCCGATTCCTGAGGTACTGGGTGTAGCCGACCTTAGTTTCATCGGTATTGATGGCGTATTAGCATACGACAGCTTGGGTTTGTATAACTCTGGTTATTACACAGCTAATAGCGCAGAACTGGTACAGAATGACCGTCTGGGAGACACCTATGAGGTGGAAGAAAAACTTACCACGGTATTTGCTAAGTTTGATTTAAGTGCTGAGGTAGGAGATATCTTCATTCGCGGTAACTTCGGCCTGCAGGTTGTAAGTGCGGATCAAAGCTCTACTGGTTTTAGCACCACAACAGGTGCTGATGGTTACACTGTAGCCACTCCAGTGGAAGGTGGCGCAGATTATACCGATGTACTGCCTACATTAAACCTGAGTGCAGAAGTGGCCGACGGCCAGTTTGTGCGCACAGCTTTGGCGAAGGTAATTACTCGTCCACGTATGGATGACATGCGTCCAAATAACCAAGCGAGTTTTGCTTTTAACGACAGTAACATCAATAGCTCAGATATCAACTTTAGCCCCTGGAGTGGCAGCGCTGGTAACCCAGAGTTGAAACCTTATGAGGTTGATCAGTTTGACCTTGCCTATGAAAACTACTTTGCTGATGATGGTTACATTGCTGCGACATTCTTCTTTAAAGACATTAAGAACTGGCATGTATCCTCTCCGGTAGAAACTGACTTTACCGATGTTTATATTCCTAGCTATCACCAGTCATCTACTGGCGGTGCGCCGGTGTTGTTTGTCGGTAATGTAGACCGTCCTGTTGATGGATATACCGGTTTCGTTCGTGGTTATGAGTTGCAAGCCAGCTTACCTTTCAGCTTGCTCGCCGATGCACTGGATGGATTTGGTTTGTACGCCAGTGCAACTTTCCTGGATGGCAAACTGGATGTGGATGACGGGGAGGAAGATCGTATCCCTGGTCTGTCTGACGAATCATACAGCCTGACGCTTTACTATGAGCGCGGTGGCTTTGAATTCCGCATTTCAGGTACCAAACGTACGGATTTCCTGACCGAAGTACGTGGCGGCAGCCTGGCACTGACCGATGATACTGACAGTGGTAGCGAGTTGTGGGATGCGCAGGTTGGTTATGATTTCCGTGATTCCGATATTGATTGGTTAAAAGGCCTGCGGGTAACCTTGCAGGGTCAAAACCTGACGGATGAAGACACGATTAAAGCCAGTGATAGTGATCCTCGTAAGATTAATAGCTATCAGGCCTTTGGTGCCAACTATATGTTGGGTCTGAACTACACATTTTAAGGTGAAGCCAAGAGGTTGACCCTGAAAAGGCAAAACTTCTTGTATTTAAGACAGAAGCCCCGAAGATAATAGCTCGGGGCTTTTTTATGGTGTTGTCATGGAAAAACAAATCAAACGCGTCGTGATACTGGGAGGTGGCACCGCCGGCTGGATGTCCGCGGCATTGCTGAAGAAAGTGCTGGGCAACGCAGTGTATATTACCCTGGTGGAATCAGAAGAGATCGGTTCTGTCGGGGTGGGCGAAGCAACTATTCCGCCAATACGTCAGGTCAATGCCGTACTGGGACTGGATGAGGCCGAATTTCTGCGTGAAACCCAGGCCACGATTAAATTGGCCATTCGATTTGAAAACTGGTGGCAGCACGACCAGTATTACTACCATACCTTTGGGGCACCCGGAAAGAGTTTTGCCTTCTGCGACTTTCATCACTATTGGTTACGCGCTAAACAACAGGGCGTTGCTGATGATATCTGGCAATACGACTTAAATTATTTGTGTGCCGAGGCCGGAAAATTTGCACCGATTCACAACAGGGAGCCACTTTCTGATATTCCCTATGCCTACCATTTTGATGCATCACTTTACGCCCGGTTTTTGCGAAAACACTGTGAGCCCTGGGGTGTCACACGTATTGAAGGGAAGGTACGCAATGTTAACCAATGCCCCAAAACAGGTTTTGTGGAGGCGTTGGTACTAGAAAGCGGGCAGCAGATTGATGGCGATTTGTTCATCGACTGTAGCGGTTTTAAAGGTCTGCTCATACAGCAAACGTTGGGTACTGGATTTGACGACTGGCGACATTTATTGCCATGTGATTCTGCAATCGCAGTCCCGTCTGAACGCCTGGAAACCACGTTACCTTTTACCCGTTCTATTGCGCGAAGCGCTGGCTGGCAATGGCGCATTCCTCTGCAACATCGCAATGGCAATGGATTGGTATATTGCAGTCGCTTTATCTCTGATGATGACGCGCAGCAGGAGTTAATGAGCAATCTTGACAGTCAGCCATTAGCAGATCCCAAACGCATTCGTTTTACCACGGGACGTGTACGTCAGCCCTGGAAACATAACGTTATCGCAGTCGGGCTGGCGAGTGGATTTTTAGAACCACTGGAATCCACCAGCATTCATTTGATTCAGTCAGCCATTGTCCGGTTTCTGAAATTGTTTCCGCATCAGGGAATTCAGCAATCTGCGGTGTCTGAATACAACCGCCAGACAGAGGAAGAATATTTGCAGATTCGAGACTTTCTAGTACTGCATTATTACCAAACCCAGCGGCGGGATACGGCGTTTTGGCGTGAAGTTGCAGCGCTGCCGATTCCCGAATCACTCCAGCATAAGCTGGCTTTATTCAAACAATCGGGCAGTTTGATGCGTTCTCAGCCAGACCTGTTTTTAGACAGTTCCTGGTTACAAGTAATGCTGGGGCAGGGGATTGAGCCTGACGATTTTCACCCTTTGGCGGGTGTGCCTGACATGCAGCAACTCAGGGATATGCTTGAGAATATTAAGCGCATTAAATCTAATGTTTTGCAATCGTTACCCAAACATGATGAATTTTTACGTTCGCTATATCGCTAGTTTCTAAATGAGCTGCTAAGCCACCCTGATAGGCTTAGCAGCGAGTCCCACTTTTGCTGATTTATCGCTCCACTTATCAACAAATCTAGTTTTATTTCAGAATTCACCAATAAGCTTGATTTTGCTAACCAATGCAAGCGTTTTCATTGGCGGTAATATATACATTTTGTAATTTAATTACTAACAAATACGTTAACAGTCTATTTTCTTTTATCTTATGCAAACTTTATAAGTGCATGAATAATATGGTGAAGATGTTGATTCTGAATTGCGGGTGAGACGGTTTGATATGAGCTTTGTTGTTAAAAGAATGTGTAAATTTTCACTGAATACGTATGCAGGAAATTGAGCAAAGTGTGACCACAGCGATACTATTTAATAGGGAGATGAAAGGAAGAAAATTTCCGATGGAAAATTTCTTCACACGTTACAGTTGGGAACGAACGGGACACACAAATGAAAAAATTCAGACCCAGTTTGATCACCGCTGCGCTGATCGGTGGGGGGCTATGTTCACTGCATACGCCCCTTTATGCGCAGGAAGCCCTTGATGAGCAATCGCAAGACGAGCAGGTCATTGAGAAAATCGAAGTCAGAGGGTTTAGTACCAGTCTGATCCAGTCTCTTAACCAAAAGCGCTTTGGCGATACGGTATCCGAGCAAATTTCAGCAGATGATTTAGGTGGTTTGCCAGACGTATCCATGGCTGACGCATTAACACGTCTGCCGGGTATTTCTGCTGTGCGCACAGGTGGGCAGGCAGCGGAAATCAATATCCGGGGTATGGCCGGGGATTTCGTGTTCTCGACCTTAAATGGTCGTGAACAGGTGTCTACCAGCGGCAGCCGTTCAATCGAATTCGACCAGTATCCATCTGAGTTGATATCTTCGGCTGCGGTATATAAAACGCCTAAAGCGTCGTTGATTGAAGGTGGTGTTGCGGGAACGGTTGAGTTAAAAACCGCCAGTCCGTTAGCCATTGATGAGCCCTACAAGCTCAATGTTAATCTGCGTGGCATGTATAACGACCGTGCCGGAGAAATTGCCGACGGTGAAGAATATGGCCATCGCATGAGCTTTTCTTACCAGGGGAAATTCCTGGATGATACGCTTGGTCTTGCCTTTGGTTATGCGCGTTTGTATCAGCCCAGCGTATCTACGCAATTTGTGGGCTTAGCATACAACGCAGAGCGTGATCTTGACGGTGATGGTGAAAACGAATACCTGAGTGAAGGCTTTGAGTTGCAGCACCAGGGCGGGGAAGAAACCCGTGATGGTTACATGGCAGCCATCGAGTGGGTCGCTGCCGATAATTTTACTCTGCGCGCCGATGCGTTTTTGTCGAAGTTCGATTCTGAAGAGTTTGCCCGTGGGTTCCGGGTTAAATTCGATGGCACCCGTTCATCTGTGAACAATGCAGTTATAAACGGAAGCTCTGTCACTGGCGCTTCTATCGGTCGAACGTCTTCCAGCAGCACACGTGTAGAATTGGTTAACGACGATAACCGGGACTACGACGAAGTTGCCAGTTTTGGTATCAATGCTGATTGGCAGGTTACAGATGATTTTAGCCTGGCATTCGATATCTCGCTGTCAAATGCGAAAAGCAACTTCCGTAATGGCCTGTTATGGGCACTTGTCGCCGAAGATGCCAATGCCGATACACCGACACTGGATACCAACGTAGCGATCAACTACCAGCTAAATGGTTTGAATCTGCCCGATGTAGGCTTTAATCAGGCGGCGGATTTTACTGATTTAGACAAAGTTATGGTCAGTAAATACGGCATTTATCCTTACGAAAATGAAGACAAAATCACCGCGTATCGAATTGACGCACAGTATCAGCTAGACATGCCGATTTTCTCTTCCATTGAAGTGGGAATGCGTTACTCAGAGCGTGAATACAGCAATGATCGTTCTGTGTTTGAATACGGCAATGACTCAGGCTTCTCAAGCTCAGAAGCACCGTTACAGCTCACTGAAGACATGGTGAATGTGGTTGACTGGGAAGGTGAGTTTTCTTATTTCCCAAGTTACCTGGCCATTGACGTGAATAAAGCCTTAGATGCCTGGTTCCCTGATGGACGTCCACAACCGGTCCAAAGCTGGGGCAGCGGATTTGAAGGCGTCATCAACAGCACCACTACAGGTGGTCGTGATACGTCCTGGTCAATGCTGGAAAGCGGTGATGTTTATGAAGACGTGTTTGCAGCTTACTTTATGGCAAACATTGATACGGAGTTATTTGGCCTGCCGATTACCGGTAATATTGGTATCCGTATGGTGGAAACCGATCAGCGCTCAACCGTATTGCAGGATGTTGATGGTGATCCAGAGCAAGGTGCTCAATACATTACCGATGAAGTGGGCTTGATCAGCGATCAGTACCGTCCGGCAATTATCGGGGTGAAATACACGGATTATCTGCCGTCATTAAACCTGAACTTTAAGCTGACCGAACATGATCAGATACGTTTTGCAGCCGCTAAGGTAATGGGACGTGCACCTATTAACCGTCTGTTCTCGAATGCAAGCGTCTATGTTGAAGATGTAGCAGCCGTGATGGATGAAGACACAGGTGAAATTGTACTGTCATCTCAAACTGCCAAAATCACCGGTAATTCAACGAATAGCCCGTATCTTTTGCCTTTCTACGCAACCCAGTTTGACCTGTCTTACGAGCGTTACTTTGAAGACACTGATGGCGCGTTTGTTGCGGCAATTTTCTACAAAAACATTGATTCTTTCATTGATACCTTCGGTATTGACCCGTTTGATTTCGCTGGCAATGGGTTTGATGTACCGACATCTGTAACAGTGAATGTGTACGACAGTGACGGTGACCTGGTGTATGACACTGACGGCGAAGTGCTGACAGTGGAAGTACCGACAGAAAACAGCACTTACACCACAGCCGTAAATAACGCCGAAGGCGGTTATATTCGCGGTTTGGAACTGGCGTATACACAGATCTACAGCTTCCTGCCTGAACCCTTCAATGGTCTGGGCGTCAGTGCAAGCTATTCCTATACCGAAAGTGAAATCCAGAAAAGTACAGACCTTGGCGGTGCCAGCGTTGAGCAAAGCCTCAATGGTCTGTCTGAAAACGTTCTGAACACAACTGTGTTCTGGGAATATCAGGATTTCGAAACACGTGTCAGCGTGCGCTATCGCTCTCCCTTTGTTTCCGACCAGGTGGCAATCAATAGCCAGGAAGTTAACTTCGACAAAGAGACAGTGGTGGATTTTCAGGCTTCATACAACGTCGATGAGCACCTCGGTTTTCTGTTCCAGGTTAATAACCTGACAGATGAACCAACGAAGAGTTATTTCGGCACAGAAGCCCTGACAGGGACCATTCAGTACTTCGGTACCCAGTACTTCCTGGGCATGACGTACTCCCTGTAACGCCTGAATCTGATACGCGAGTGGCTCAGGCTGAGCCACGGATAAAGAATAATGTTGGAGTAGAAACGAATGTTTACTCGTACTAAAACCATAAGTGTCATATTGCTCATGCTGGGGGCCTTGCTGCTTACCGCATGCGGCGGCTCGGATGTAGAGTCCGGCGAAGAATTGTTATCTTGTGATGTTCCTCTGGTTCCCGATGACTCTGGAACCAGCTGTGTTGAGCCAGAGCCGATTGATTGCGATCCGCCTACTGTGCCTGATGAACTGAATGAAACCTGCATCGTTGGTTACGACGAAACCATGCCTGACCCGGTTTACTTCCCGGAGGCGAATGAAGCGGTTCTGTATTACAACCGGGGCGATGTGGATGCCAGCAATGACAGTGATGATCCTGTTTACGATGGCTACCGTCTGCATACCTGGAACAACGACGCCTGCAGTGCATATGCTGATGCAGATACTTCCTGGTCTAACGGGCGTGAGTTTGATGGTATTGACCCGAACTATGGTGCTTATTGGATCGTCGAGTTAAAAGACGACCATGATGACTGTGGTAATTTCATCATCCATACAGGCACGGATGATGCCGGTAAAGAAATGGGTGGGGCAGATTTTACCATGCCATTGGCACAGGATGATGATACCTGGCAACGGGTTAACTTCACCTTTTCCGGAATCGCCGTGGTGTATGAATATCCCATTACCAGTCTGGGCGAACAGCCGGTAGCAATTGAAGACCGTGCGGCCCACTGGTTAGATGTTGATACCCTGGTTTGGGCCGCAGGTGAAGACGTCACAACGGTAAAACTGCATTATTCAATGGATGCTGATTTGGCCGTAGATGAAGACTCTGGTGAAATGAATGGTACCGCCATTGAATTAACCGAAGTAGAACTGACAGACGCGCAAAAAGCCATTAACTATGAAGTAGATGATAAGCGTGCCTTCGCCGGTAGCTGGGATGCGGATGATGCCAAGGCCATTCTGAAAGGTCAGATTGCGCTGGCGGGATACAACAGTGAAGGTACACTGGTTTCTGCAACCTATGTGCAAACGCCTAACGTGCTTGATGCCTTGTACACCAGTGGAGACAACGATGCCAACGAAGCACAGCTAGGTGCGGTGTACAACGATGACGATACCATTACGGTGTCGCTATGGGCGCCTACTGCACAAGACGTCAATCTGCTGTTATATGGCTCGGATAAAGTGCTTGCCAGTACCATTGCGATGGCAGAAGACACCGATACTGGTATCTGGTCATACACAGGTTCAACATCTGAATTGGATCGCGTGCTTTATCGTTTCGGTCTGACAGTGTATCACTACGATACCAACGCCATTGAAGAGTTATGGAGCACAGACCCTTATTCTGTCAGTCTGGCCATGAACGGGCGTTTCAGCCAGTTTGTGAATCTGGACGATACGGATTTGCTGCCAGATGGCTGGTCAACGCAAACTATTCCTACCATCGAAAATCCAGAAGATGCAGTGATTTACGAAGGGCATATTCGTGATTTCAGTGTACGTGATGAAAGCACCAGCGCAGCCAATCGCGGTAAGTATCTGGCGTTTACGGAATCCGACAGTGCGCCAATGCAGCATCTGAAAAAGCTAGTGGACAGCGGTTTAACGCATTTCCATATGCTGCCAGCCAATGATATGGCAACGGTGAATGAAAATACGGATCAAACCGTCGACTTCGACAGTAGCTTATCGGCGCTGTGTCTGCTGAATTCCAGCACTAAAGCCTGTAATGACGGCACTGACACCAGCCTGACCATTGGCGAAGCGTTTGCCAGTTTCGATCCATACACTGATGCACCGGCTGACCAGCAACAACTGGCGACTGACATGAAGGATGATGACACCTTCAACTGGGGATACGATCCACAGCATTACAGTGTGCCTGAGGGCAGTTATGCCACCGAAGCCGATGGTGTTGAGCGTATTGTTGAAATGCGCCAGATGATCATGGCATTGCATGAACTGGGATTACGTGTAGTGCTGGATGTGGTCTATAACCATACAGCCAGCTCCTCTACCTATAGCACATCTGTACTGGATAAAGTGGTACCAGGCTATTACCACAGATATGACGTCGATACAGGTTCAATCATTCAGGAAACCTGCTGTGAGGATACTGAGCCACGCAATGCAATGATGGCTAAGTTGATGAAAGACTCCTTGTTGTTATGGACTGAAGAATACAAATTCGACAGCTTCCGTTTCGACATTATGAGCCATGCCAGCAAAGACCTGATGCTGTCACTACGCGATGCGGTGCAGGCCGTCGATCCAGATAACTATTTCTATGGTGAAGGCTGGACGCGTGAAGATCACGAGTATGAGCAGGCGAATCAGTCCAATATGGCGGGCACCTCTATTGGTACCTTCAACGACCGCATTCGTGATGCGATCCGTGGCACGAAAGACAATCCTGTGACTATCTTTGCGGATGACTGGAATAACGCTTCGGCAGCGCAATTGGATAAAGTGAAACTTGGTCTGGCGGGGACCCTGTCTGACTATGTACTGGAAACCTATTCTGGTACAGATTCAGAAGGTTCTAATCTTGGCGGTTATGCTAGCGATCCGGCTGATATCATCAACTATGTATCGAAACACGATAATGAAACGTTGTGGGATATTCAGCAGTACACCCTGCCAGAAAGTATCAGTCTGGAAAACCGTGTACGCGCAGCGAACATCTCTGCCGCCCTGCCGTTAATGGCACAGGGGATCCCATTCCTGCAGTTAGGCGGGGACTTCCTGCGCTCGAAATCAATGGACCGCGATAGCTACAACTCAGGTGACTGGTTCAACTACGTGGATTTCACATACCAGACCAATAACTGGAATGTAGGTCTGCCTGTTGCAGAGAAGAATGAATACCTCTGGGATACTATTTCTCTGTACCTGGCTGACAGCGAACGTGCAGCAACCAATAGCGACATTGAGTTTGCATCGGATGTTTTTGCCGAATTCCTGAAGATTCGTACGTCCAGTAAACTGTTCCGTTTAACCAGTGCAGATGAAATCATTAACCGTGTCGGTTTCCACAATATTGGTAGCAATCAGACCGAAGGCCTGATTGTGATGAGCATCGATGATGGTGTGAACGATGGCGCCGACTATACCCTTGAAGACCTGGATTCTAACTACGATGCTATCGTTGTTGTCGTGAACTCAGGTTATGAAGAAAAATCGCTAACGGTCGCAACCGCCACAGGTTTTGCGTTGCATAGCGTGCAACAAAGCTCTGTGGATAGCACAGTCACAGGCGCGTCTTTCACCGAGGGGGATGACGAAGGCACCTTCACTGTGCCTGCAATGACGATGGCTGTGTTTGTAAAAGCACAGGGCGAAAGTCAGGGCTATGGATTGTCAGCGTACGCGACGTCTGGTGCACCGGATGTAGTGCCCTACGGTGATACGACTGTGTACGTGCGTGGTTTAATCACATGGGATGCAGTTGATGCCTTTACCTATCAGGGTGACGGTCTGTATACGATAGAATTTGACCTGGTGGCGGGGACAACTTACGAGTTCAAAGTTGCCGATGCTGACTGGAGTAGCATCAACTATGGCGGTGATAGTGTAACTGCACTGACCGAAGATGACGCTTTAGCACTGACGTATAACGGCAATAACCTGACCTTTACACCAACCGTTGATGGTACGTATATCTTTACCTTAAACGCTTATGATCCTTCTGCGCCTTCGCTAACGGTAGAAAATGAAGAACCGTTTGTGGGTACCGCCGTGTACTTGCGCGGAAGCCTGAACAGCTGGGGTACTGATAATGAGATGATTTATCAGGGTGACCGTATTTATACGACGTCTATTACGCTTGATGCCGGTAGTTATGAGTTCAAAGTCGCATCGTCTGACTGGACTACTGTTGATTACGGTGCTGCTGATGGAACCGCGGTTACACTTGGTGAAGACTTAGCGTTGGGTAAATCGGGTGCCAATATGACAATCAGTATTTCAGATGCTGGTACTTATGCCTTTATCTTTGATATGTCAGACGAAGATGCCCCGGTTATTCGCGTGTTTAATCAGCAATTCTTTGGTGATACGACAGTCTATGTGAAAGGTGGTATGAATAGTTGGTCTAACACGAATGCCCTTACTTATGAAGGGGATGGTGTATATGCCACCACCATTAGTCTCAGTGTGCAAAGCTATGAATTCAAATTAGCTGATGCCGACTGGGCGGTGATTAACCTGGGCGGTGGTGATGAAACCACTGTCACAGTAGGTGAGGCGTTCCAGCTGACGGGTGGTTCAAACCCTGCCAACCTTTCTATGGATATTTCTGAAGCAGGTACTTACCGCTTTGAAGTGACAGGGCCTGATGCGTCAGCGCCTTACTTAACTGTCACGAAAGTAGAGTAAGTTTCGGCAATACCGAATAAAGCCCGCCCTAGTGCGGGCTTTTTAATGCTTGGAATGAGGATTGGCCTAAGGTCGAATGCTTTCTTTTGTGGAATACTGATAAGCTATAAGGGTAAATTTTTTCAAGGTAAAGCAATGTCGCAAGTTGTATTGATCACAGGGGCTGGCAGAGGAATCGGCGCAGCAGCGGCAAAGCGTTTCGCAGCCCAGGGTTTTCATGTGTGCATTAATTTTCGTCAAAATCACCAGGCCGCCATAGCGCTGTCAGCGCAAATTCAGGCAATGGGGGGGCAATGCAGCCTGCATCAGGCGGATGTCAGTGATGAACATCAGGTAAAGGTGCTATTCAGTCAGATTGACCAGCAAGTTGGCGTAGTGGATATTTTGGTTAACAATGCGGCGTTAATGCAGCCACAAAGTAAATTAGTGGATATGAGCGCTGCGAGATTGCAGCGCGCTTTTCAGGCCAATGTGATGAGCTATTTTTATTGCTGTCGCGAAGCTGTGCTGCGCATGTCGACACAAACAGGCGGCAAGGGAGGAGTCATAGTGAATGTCTCTTCAGCCGCAGCCCGAACCGGATCACCGTTTGAATATATTGATTATGCGGCCACCAAAGGGGCTATCGATTCTTTGACAATTGGGTTAGCCAAGGAAGTTGCAGCTGAGGGCATTCGGGTGAATGCGGTGCGTCCGGGACTTATCCATACACAAATGCATGCCGACGGTGGAGAACCTGAGCGAATAGAACGGCTTAAAACGCGTATCCCAATGGGCAGAGGCGGGCAGGCTGAGGAAGTCGCAAATGCCATTTACTGGTTGGCCAGTAATGAAGCATCTTTTGTAACTGGCAGTTTGCTTGATGTGACGGGTGGCTTATAGCGGCAAATTCGTGAAAGCCTGTAAGCCGTACTACTCTGATGAATAGATAATTTTTCTGGGAAACCTAAGCGAAAATGACAGCGCAAGAATTTCAGTTGTTTGGTGAATCAGAATCACTGCTGAATCAGAATCTGCTTGAGGCAATTAGCCATGCTGGAATTGCCGTGGAGTGGGTAGATTGTCAAAGTGGTCGGTTCCTGAACGTCAATGAATATGCTGCCAGTCTGCATGATCTCAGTGTTGATGAAATGCGTGGCATGTTGCTGTGGGAGATTGACCCGTATTATCCACCAGAGAAATTTCAACAGGTGGTTGATACGCTGCGTCTCGAAGGCAAATTAAATCTGGAAACGGTGCACAGGAAAAAGTCCGGCGAAGAGTTCCCCATCGAAGTGAGCATCAGTTATCGCGGTGCGTCTGAACATACGCCTGAGCATTTCGTGGCTTTTATTAAAGACATCAGCGAGCGAAAACGGCATGAAAAATCCCTGGAAGACAAAGAGCGGGATCTGCGCAACCTGACTCAGCGTCAGCAAATTACCTTACAGGCTTTGAATCGTGCGGGTATTGCGGTGGAATGGATTGATATTAATTCCGGCAAGTTTTTAAACGTTAGTCAGATTACCGCAAAGCAACTGGGGTATAGCCTTGAAGAAACAACGCAGCTATATGTCCATGATATCGACCCGAATTATTCAAAGGAAAGCTTTCTGTCTTTAAGCGCGCATTTGCGTGCAGAAGGCCTGATGCAAATTGAAACCATCCATCAGCGCAAAGACGGAACGCAATTCCCGGTTGAAATTATTTCGACTTACCACGAAGCCTATGGTCAATACCCTGAGCATTTGGTGGCCTTTGTGATTGATATCAGTGAAAGGCGCCAACGTGAAGTTGAGTTAAAAGAAGCCCTACGCACCCTGGCGGATCAAACGGAACGGCAACAACAAATGTTTGCTGTGATAGGTCATGAACTGCGCACACCTGTGGCCTCTCTGAAAATGCTACAGGATGCCCTGAATATAAGTCAGCTTGGCCCCTACGGTGCGACTATGCAGGACGTTACTCAGCATTTGCTTACTGTATTAGAAGACTTACGCACAGTCGTACAGCCGGAACGGGTGCAGGCCAGTCAGAGTGTCGACAGTGATGTGTTCCAGGTGATCCAGCGGGCGATGAACTCACAGCATAAACTGTTGGAAGATCGAGGCTTGAGTGTGTCAATTCAGGCCGACGATGCCGCCCATGAGCTATGTCATTATAACGTGCAGGCATTAAGGCAAATCGCGTTAAACCTGATCAAAAATGCGGCTATTCATAGTGGAGCCAGTCAGCTTGATATTCACATTATCACCACGCGTCAAACCAAGGAGCACTGTCGATTTACGCTGGCGTTTGCTGATAACGGCAAAGGTATTGCAGAACACGAACAGCAAAAGTTATTTGAAGCATTTTATCGTGGTTCAACGCAGGAAGATGGCACCGGACTGGGCTTACATATTTGCCGGGATTTAGCCCGCCAGCTTGGTGGGAATTTGATTTATCAGGCCGCGGATATTGGGGGGGCGTGCTTTGTTTTAACCCTGGAATTGTCTTTAGCCATACCTCAGGTGGAAACACAAAAGTTGCCTGAGCCAAGAGTGAGTCTTGATGGTTTGATGGTATTAGTTGCTGAAGATAACGAACTGTTGGCAGAAATGACCCAATATCAATTGGAGGAGCAAGGCGCCATTGTTCTGCTTGCCGCCAATGGTATAGAGGCTCTGGATCTGGCAGAACAGGCAGAGGTGGATTTTGTGCTCACCGATATTTTTATGCCGCAAATGGATGGTTACGGGCTGGTCAAACACTTACGTGAAAGGGGGTTTGCAAAACCCATCATTGGGGTAACGGCAGCGGTTGTTGGCGAAGAAACTGACCAGCTCATTGCCGCTGGCGCTAATGCAACCCTGGCCAAACCTATCGATATGTCTCGGGTTGCTCAGCTCTACCAACAATTTAGCCATTCTTAAATGAGTTAGCCTGGGCCATTTGTTGTTCTAAATAACGCAGGGCCAGCTTCTTAGCCCGGGCATTCATGCAAAAATCCGGGCTGTGCATATGCTCAATCGTCAGTGTCATATAGAAGCCGACAAGCAATTCCAGAGCGGTATACAGCGACGTTTTATCGTATTGTGCCACGGTAGTGGCCAGTTTTCTGGCTTCCTCGGGCAGTAGCGCTTCGAGTTTTCGTACCCCTTTGGGTTCAAGGCCATGGGCCTGCATGGCTAATGGCCCAATGACTGTCTGGCGTAAGAAGGAAATAAATTCAACCGCTTCAAACAGTTCACCGCGGGCTATTTTCGTCGTAGCGTAATGGATCCAGACCCAAAACCTGTCCTCAAACCATTGCAACGAGGGCAATGGGTAATGGCCATCTGCGGTTGCAAATACGCTGCTCAGACTCTGTTCTTTTTCCCATAAGACGGTAGGGTTATCGACGCGTTGATTAATATCTTTGCTGGCCACGAATTTTAAATCGACATGCAGCGGCGCTTCATTTTGGGTTTGGTAGAGACAGATTAATAATCTGGGTTCCCCGACATGCTCACCGGTAAACTGGGTTGTCAGATCGCCAAAGCTGGCTGCCAATTCCTCGCGCTGTGACATTACCTGATCCAGATGTGGTTCAGAAATGGCCAATATGACATCCAGGTCGCTAAATTCATCGAGGCAATTTTCACAGTAAGAGCCACTCAGGGCTACGCCATCAAATCGTCCATCCGTTTGGGTGACCTCGGCAAGGCGAGTTAAAAACGCAATATGCTGTGGAAGGGCGGTGCTGGGAAAATGCAGCATTGATGGGTCTCCTGTGCTGATGCGGCATACGTGATGGCTGGATTTGTTAACAGTGTTAATCAATGTTTAACACAGCAAAATTGAAATGTCCTCCCAGATTCGGAACAAACAGGAAAAAACAATAAAAAAGGCTGCCATTGGCAGCCTTTTGGTAAGAAAATTAGTCGCTTACAGCACAGATACCAGCGCTTCGGCCAGGGCATCAACGTTCTCTTTGCTGATGCCTGCAATGTTAACGCGGCTAGACTCAACAAAGTAAACACTGTGTTTGTTGCGCATTTCCAGTACTTGCTCTGGCGTAATACACAGGAAGGAGAACATACCTTTTTGCTGGTTTACGAAAGCAAAATCTTTGTTAGCGCCTTTTTCTGCCAGTTTGGTGACGAGCAGCGCACGCAATTCTTTCATGCGCTCGCGCATCGCATCTACTTCCGCTACCCATTCTGCGCGCAGATCAGGGGTGTTCAGAACGATGTCTACTAATGCACCGCCGTAAGCCGGAGACATAGAGTAGATTGCACGGGCAATAGACTGAATTTGGGTTTGGATCGCTTCTTTTACCACTTTGCTGGTGGTAATTAGCGCGGCCAGGCCAGTACGTTCACGGTACAGGCCAAAGTTTTTCGAACACGATGCAGCCAGTGCAACTTCTGGCAGTTTTTCTACCATCAGGCGCAGGCCGTAAGCATCTTCTTCCAGGCCGTCACCAAAGCCCAGGTAAGCAATGTCAACAAATGGCAGCAGGCCTTTATCAGCCAGCACACTCGCCAGTTCTTGCCATTGCTCCTGTGTCAGGTCAGCACCTGTTGGGTTATGACAGCAACCGTGCAGCAATACGATATCACCAGCCTTTGCATTGGCTTTCAGGCAGTCGATCATTTCATCAAACTTAACGCTGGCGGTGGCTTTATCGAAGTACGGATATTTTTCCAGTTTCAGACCAGCTTTACCGATAAGAGGAATATGGTTGGCCCAGGTTGGATCGCTATACCAAACAGTCGCATCAGCATTACAGCGCTTCAGTAGCTCAGAGACAATGCTCAATGAACCACAACCGCCAGGCGCCTGAACTGCAGCGATACGATCTTCTAAAAGCGCGGGATGACCTTTACCTAACAGCAGTTCCAGCAAGCCATCAACAAAGCCGGGTACGCCACGTGGGCTGATATAGGTTTTGGAATCTTCGGTTTCCAGCAGAATACGCTGAGCCTTGGCTACCGCAGTAGGAATTGGCGTCAGACCTTTTTCGTCTTTATATACGCCCACGCCCAGGTCAATTTTTTGTGGATTAGGATCGGCTTTGAATGCAGCAGATAAACCTAAGATGGGATCAGCAGGTAGCTGGGGCAAAACTTCAAACATGAGATTCCTCAAACAGACTGTGTTGCAAAAAAGAGCGTTCTAAAAATGCGCCATTGTGAGGCCCAACATTATGCCAATTGTTTGGCAAATTTCGAGAAGAATTCCGACTAAATTAGGTCAAAATGAAAATTTTTTTCATCGAGTATTTTTGTGCTCGATGCATAGGTACGTTCAGACCATGAAATTTGTTGCTGATTGTTCAGTAGCAGCAGCGTGGAGCTGCGGGTGCCATAGTCCTGACCTTCAATAAATATAGACGATAAACGTCGCTCCCAATCCAGTGGAACCCCGGTATCAGGCAGTTGATGATCAGGAGCCTGCTGGCGGTTTTGAAGTAGGGAAAACAACGCGTCCTTCTGGCAGGGATGATGTTGCTGACAATACTGGCTCAGAGCCTCAACACCCTGACTGAGTTTAGGCCAGGGAGTATTTAGGCTGGCGTTAGATAAACCATGGCAACCAGAGGTGAGGGAGTTAAGTTCGTCAGTATAATTGTTGTATACCCAAAGGTTGGGTGAAGGCAGCCGTATATCGCCAAATAATAGATTGTAACCGTTGTAATAATCCTTACTGGCGCGCAGTTGCAGAGCATAATCTGTACTGTTGATGTCAGCATTCAAAAAATTGACGACAAGTTCTCCACGGGTACGTGGAGCAGGGTGTTGATGTTTGGGATCCCGTATATTGGTTAACGCGGCAATCCGGCCATTACGGCTAATGCCCATCCATGTGCCGCCAGCGTCTAAATCTTTACCTGCCAGCAGATCAGGATGTTCAGGCCAAAAGTCGCTGCTGCGTGTCGGTCTATGATGAAATTCATCCCGATTGGCCGCGATGATAACGGGATAATCGGGATGCTGGCTCAGTGCAATAAACAGGATACACATGGTATCTTCGGTTTAGCGTTCACGTTGTTCGCGCTGGGCATTTGCTTGCTCAAAGATAGTGGCAGCATCCTGCATAAAGGTATCTGTGTTCACCGGTGAACTTAGTTGCAGCACGGGCGGTAATAACAACGGACTGTATTCCAATTTAGAATAATCGCTGCGGTCCCCACCATATTGACTTAACAACATGATGCCCAAACCAGAAAGCACCAAGCCTGCGCTGATACTATTGCGGCGAGTGCGGCTTTGTTGCAGGGAAATAAACATGCTTAACCAGAGCAGGCTAAATAACACCAGGGTTTCAAGTAAGGTTTCAAACCAGGGTTGCCAGCTGCCAGGACCAAGATTGAAGTTAATCACCTTCAAACCAAACTGAATCACGACCATCAGTAATACCGCAATCCAAAAGATACTAAATAGGGGCGTTAGCCGGGCTTCTTTTTTATTTAACTTTGACAGTAAGCCGAAGAGTAATGGCCACAGACAGGCCAGCAACATCAGCATGAATACACTGGGCAGGGCGTCGGCCAAACTGAATTTCTCAATGCTATCCAGATATTCACGCAGGATCGCGAGCGCGGCAACTACCAGAGTCAGGCCAATGGCCAGCGGCATCTGATTAAACCAGGCTAATTTAGCCTCCAAAGGATGGAACCTAAGTGTTGGACTAACGGGCTTTTCACGGCTATGGAAAATACGCAGATGAGTGCGGCCAATGATCAGTTTATCGGACCAGCCCAGTTCTCCCCTGAGGGTGACTCTGCCATTTTTAAGTGTGCCGTTAACGCTGCTGTTATCCTCAAAATGCAGCACACCTGATGTATCTTCGATGCGTAGGTGCTGCTCGCAGATGTAGGGGTCCGTTAATCGGACATCATTGTGATAACCACGTCCAATGCTGACAACATCTTTGTCTACCACGTGATGCTCGAGCACTTTGCCGTTTCGGGCCAGAATTTCAATTACAACTGCCATTGAATGCTTTCCATAAACTGACGGCTAAACTCGGTGGCAGATGCCTGACTGACACCTGAGAGGGTAAAGTGGCTGATCAAACCTTTATCATCGTGATCGATACTGGCAGCGATAAAAAACACATCGTATAAATCATCGAAATCACGATAGGCGCGGGTGCACAGGATCACTTTGTTTTCCAGCTCGCTGGTGTTGCTTACCAGTTCATGCTGACAACTGAAATCGGTGACATCTTCGGTGGTCGCTTTATTGCCTGGGCCCGCATTGGAAATACCTTTGCTGTACATGCGATAAAAACGGGCACTGCCAAGTTTAGGCGCATTAATCCATTCAAATTCCATTTCCAGGCCACCGGTTTGGAGTTTATTGCGCAGATAGATTTGTTCGCTGGTACGGCAACTGCTTTGTACTGACAGATAACGGGCGTCGGCTTCACTGGCATTTGAATCGCCCCAGCAGGAAACGAAATCTGCGATGGTATCGGGGATCTGCGCTTCACCCAATTGAGTGGTGTGCCAAGGCTGGGCAAACAGTGCCTGCATAAAACTTTCTGCATTGGCGGAAAGCTGCTGGCCTAACAATGGCATGTAATCAGGTTTTTTTGCCGAGCTTACTTCCTGAGGTTGCTGCACCAACGCGACGAGCTTATCCAGCGGGATTAAAAAACCAATCTGATTGCCAGCTGTGGCCACGTTGACACCAATGACTTCGCCCTGGGCATTGACCACCGGGCCGCCGCTCATGCCGGGATTGATGGCACCAGTAAAATGAATACGCTGATAAAAACTGCGGGCTTTGATGCCGTTAAAGGTACCCGGCACTACAATCATGCCCAAGTCGTGTGGGTTACCTAATGAATAGATATTTGAGCCCTGTTCAGGCAATTGTTGCGCCAGCGGCAGCGCAGACGAAATAGCGTCATTATCGACTTTTTGCACCAGGGCCAAATCATTGATTACATCAAAATTTGCCAGGGAGAGTTCACCATGTTTGCCTTGATTATCCAGGTATTCAATGCGGTATTTATCCGGGTGGAAGACATAATCAGAGACAACATGGTAGTTGGTCACCAGCAGGCCATTGGCATTAATTTGAAAGCCCGAACCGATACTGGATTTGCTTTTTGACTCCAAATCAATGATTTGGATTTGATAGAGGGTATCACGGTAATGGCTGAATAAATCTTTGGCTTGCCCCTGCGCCTTGGCGGCGAGACTAAGGACCAAAAAGCCGAGTACTAACAATCTCAATCTTTGCTTCCTGTGCTGATTATTGCTTCCATGCTGCTTGCCAGGACTAGCCTCGACAAACCCGGGAGCATGGGCGATCATTCACAGCAGTGTAAATGGCATTGCGTGGAATTGAAATGCCTGATGTTGCAGAAATGTGTAAAGCTGGTAACAAAGTCCCTCAGGCAGGAGGCCCGGTGCGCCGATTGTTCGGGCGCTGGTGGCTCAGGTCAATGGGCTGGCGCTTACAGGGGAATTTTCCAAATACGAATAAACTGGTGTTATGTGTGGCACCACATACCTCTAACTGGGATTTTTTTGTTGGTCTGGCCGCGGTGTTTGCACTGGGCCTGAAACTCAATTTTCTGGCGAAAGATAGCTTGTTTAAAGGACCTGTTGGTTGGGGGCTGCGTCAGCTCGGCGGGATCGCTATCAACCGGCGACAGCGTCATGGTGTGGTGGCGCAATTATCTCAAACCTTGCGTCAGCGGCCGGAAACGCTGCTCTGTATTACCCCGGAAGGCACCCGTAGTCCGGTGACAAACTGGAAGACGGGATTCCTGCAAATCGCTCATCAGGCGCAGGTACCAGTATTGTTAGTGGCCTTCGATTATAAGAAGAAACAAATCGTGTTTGGACCGGTAAAGCAAATCAGCGAGAATATTGAGGCAGAAATGGCCGCCGTCTATGAATTTTATGCTAAAGTGCCGGCAAAACATCCTCACAATATGGCCATGCCCCCGGCTTATTTTCGCGGAGATAAAGATTGAAAAATAAAGGTTTTACCACCCGCCTGGTTCATGCAGATCGTTTAATCAACCAGCCTGCCCATGGTGCAGTGCATGAGCCCACCACCAATTCGGTGTTGTTTGAATTTAAAGATGTGGCTGACTTAGTGTCTGCGTTTCAGGGTAAAAAGGCTGCACATATGTATGGCCGTTCTTCCAGTGGCTCAGCGGCAGCACTGCAAAACATCCTGACTAACATGGAGCAGGGCGTAGGTGCAGTGACGTTCTCTACCGGTATGGCGGCCATCAGCGCGACGTTTATTTCTCTGTTTCGCGCAGGCGACCATCTGATTGTCAGTCATTTTCTGTTCGGTAACAGCCGCAACTTCCTGGATACCTTTCGTGAGCTGGGTATTGAGATCACCTATGTTGATGTGACAGATGTTGCCAATGTAAAGGCGGCGGTAAAAGAGAACACCAAAGGTGTATTTCTGGAAACCATCGCTAACCCGGTTACCCAGGTTGCAGATTTGGCCGCTATTGGTCAGCTTTGTGCGGAACAGGGGTTGATCTACATGATTGATACCACCATGACGCCGAGCTATTTGTTTGATGCCAAGAGTGTAGGTGCGTCACTCACACTGGCGTCGCTTACCAAATACTACGCCGGCCATGGCAATGCCCTGGGGGGCGTGGTGGTGGATACCGGTGTGTATGACTGGACCAAACATGAATACATTGATGCCCGTTACCGGGTGGCTGATGTGAATTTGTGGGGCTTAACCCAAATTCGCAAAAAAGGCTTACGCGATATGGGTGCGACGCTGGCGCCAGAAGCCGCACATGCTATTTCGGTAGGCATGGAGACCATGGCGCTGCGTTTAGAGCGCACCTGTCACAATGCGATGCAGCTGGCCAGCTACCTGCATAACCATCCTAAGGTGGCAAAAGTTAACTATCCAGGGCTTAGCGACCACCCTCAGCATTTCATCTCCCGTGAATACTTTAAGCATTATGGCGGTATTTTGAGCTTTGATTTGCAAGCCGATGTGGATTGTCTGGCGTTTTTAAATGAACTGGAATTAGTACTGGCCGCAACGCATTTGGGTGACACGCGCACATTAGCCTTGCCGGTGGCGCAAACCATTTACTATGACAATGGTGCCGAGCAGCGCAAAACCATGGGGATCAGCGATAACATGATCCGCATGTCAGTTGGTATTGAAGATACCGACGATCTGATCGCTGATTTTGAACAGGCCTTCGCCAAGGTTTAAGTGTCCAATTCAGAAAAGCCCGGTTTAGGCCGGGCTTTTTTTCGTCTTTATACTGGCTAATGTGGCAATAAGTTCACATTCATTTCGTTTTAGTAGAATGTTAATCGCTATTTATTGCGATTTTTTTTCGTTATGGTGCAGATATAATCCTAAGCATCAAATCATTAGGAGATTTTCAAATGGCGAATTTATTAGTAGTAAACAGCAGTCTGAGCGGCGCAAACGGTAACTCTAACAAACTGACACAAAGCTTTGTAGAAGCCTGGCAGGCCAAGCAACAGGGCACAGTCACTCAGCGTGACGTAAACGAAACCAATCTGCCTCACTTAGCGGGTGCGGAAATGGGTGCGTGGATGACGCCTGCGGATCAGCGCACTGAAGAGCAGCAGGCACTTGCCGCTGTATCTGATGAGCTGATCGCTGAAGTAAAAGAGGCCGACGCAATCGTAATTGGTGTACCTATGTACAACTTCGGTATTCCTTCAACTTTCAAAGCCTGGATTGACCGCATTGCTCGTGCCGGTATTACTTTCAAGTACACCGAGACAGGTCCGGTCGGCTTGTTAGAAAATAAAAAGGTGTATGTACTGGCTGCTCGTGGTGGTATGTACGCAGGCACAGCAAAAGATTCTCAAACTGTATATCTGAAAGATGTACTGGCGTTTTTAGGCCTGACAGACGTGGAATTCGTATATGCAGAAGGTCTGGCAATGGGACCTGAAGCAGCGGAAAAAGCTTTTTCTGCAGCAAACGAAAAAATTATTGAACTTATCGGCTAAGCCACAGACTAACTAAATGCAGTAAGCAATAAACGTTAACACGGTCGTTAACGAGTGTTGTTTAAGTGTGTTCCAAGTTGAGTGTGCTAATTGCCCCGCAGATCCTGCGGGGCTTTTTTTTGCGCTGCACCGGCAGATATAGCAAGCTACGCTCATAGAAAAACGATGTCTTGTCTGACATCGCTGTGATGATGTTCGCGTTTGTTATTGCACACCGCTGTGCATTGGGGCGGCAATGGCCTTTTCGATATCTGCGATTAAGTCTTCATCGTCGGGCTTGGTCATCGAACTGTAGCTGTCGACGATATTTCCGTCTTTATCCATTAGATATTTGTAGAAGTTCCACTTAGGCGTGGTGCCAGACTTTTTCGCCAGCATGCGATAGAGCGGGTCTACGTCATCGCCGCGCACTGCGATAGGTTCAAACATCGGGAATTTCACCCCGTAGGTAAGCTTGCATAACTCTGCTGTTTTACCTTCGTCATTGTCTTCCTGATTGAAATCATGAGACGGGAATCCCAACACCACAAAGTCTTTGTCTTTGTATTTGTCGTACAGGGCTTCCAATCCTTTGAACTGGGGGGTAAAGCCACAGTAACTGGCCGTATTAACAAAGAGTACAGCTTTGCCCTGATAGGTTTCACATAGGTTGACGACTTCCTGAGAATTGAGTTTACGTTTGGCAAATTTAAGCAGGTCAGGGCACTGAGTTGCACTCACGCTGGCACTCGCAAGCAGAGTGCCGATGGCAAAAACGATGGCTTTCATAATAATTCTCTCGTTGATTACTGGTATCGGTAAGTAGCAGACCGGAAAAAGGATCATTTCTTTTCGCAAATTTTCATGCCCTTGTCCTGCTTTCGTCTGCTAAGCATCCGTGATTCGTCTCGTATTTGGCATACTTTATTCCACTATGGCTTTCAGGGCGAACCTAATTAAGGTTTAATGTCGGCCCTTCGTGACCTTGTAAGGACAATAATTATGCAAACAACCTGCAAGAAACTGGTGATTTCATTGCTCACCACAAGCTTGTTTGCCTGTGCAGCGACACAGGACAATCAAACGAGCACGAGTGTTTCTCCCTATACGAATGTAGCCCCTGTGGTGGCAACTGCTCAACCAACTACATCAGCCCCAACGTCTGCCGATGATGGTGTGATTACGTTGGAACAGGCAATGGCGGATCCTGATTGGATTGGACGTCAGCCAGAATCAGCCTGGTGGGGTCTGGACGGTAAATCTGTTTTCTACACGCGTAAGCGTGAAGGCAGTGTCGTTCGTGATACCTGGCAACGCCCGTTAAGCGGCAATGATAACGGTACCCGCGTTGGTTTGAATCAATTGGATCAGGCCAGTGTAGATGGTGCGATATCTGACGCCAGTCATGCCTTTACTGCCTGGGAATTTGAAGGCAACTTGTTTGCACGAAATAACGCCACTGGCAAGGTCATGCAATTAACCCGAGATAATCAGCAGCCATCTCAATTGCAGTTTTTGACGGATGGCCGCCTGTCGTATCGCGCAAGCAGTGGTTTTTATGCCATTGACGTGACCACAGGCCGCAGCGAAATGCTGGTAAGCTGGTTATTTGATGATGCCCCAAAAGGGGTAAAGCCAGCTGAAGATATGCTGGCGGAAGAGCAGCAAAAGCTGATTCAGGTGATTGCCAAGCGCCGGGCGGATCGCCAGGCGCGTTTTGACTATCAGCAAACGCTGCAAAGTCAGAATGCGTCTATGACGGCTGCGCCTTTCTATTTGCCGGACCACCACGAACTGGTAGATGCGCGTTTATCGCCTGATGGCCGTTATGTACTGTTGGCTGAGCAGGAAAGCCAGAGCTTCCGCAAAGATACCGACATCATGCCAAACTACGTCACTGACGATGGTCGTATCGATCCGGTAAAAGCCCGTCAGCGCGTGCATGATGCTAAACCTTTCAGTCAATACCTATGGTTGCTGGATATCAAGCAGGGGGCTCAGCATGCACTTAGCTACAACAATTTACCGGGTATTAATGACGATGTTCTGGCCAGCGTAAAAGCTGAAAATGCCAAAGCCAAAGGTGAAACCTATACACCTAATCGCCTGCCACGTGATATTCAGTTACTGGAAGATTGGTACTGGAGTCAATCTGCGATCCAGTGGCACAGTGATGGTAAACAAGTGGCCATTATGCTTGAAGCCTGGGATAACAAAGATCGCTGGCTGGTAACGGTCGACCTGACCAAAAACAAGCTTGTTACTCAGCATCGCTTGCATGATGACGCCTGGGTTAATTACGACTTCAACAGCTTTGGCTGGATGCATAATAGCGAAACCCTTTATTACTTATCTGAACAGACAGGTTATAGCCAGCTATATATCAAGCCGCTAAAGGGTAAAGAAAAGGCGCTAACTTCAGGTGAGTATGAAGTAAATGGCCTGACGTTAACCAAAGACGACAGCCAATTCTATTTTAAAGGCAATAAAAAGCACCCGGGTATCTACGAGATTTACCGTGTCACCACTGCTGATGGCAAGCTGGAACAGCTAACTGATCTGAATGGTATGACGGACTATCAGTTAAGCCCGGATGAAAGCAAACTGTTGCTAACCCATTCTAAAACTACTTTGCCACCTGAACTGTATGTACAGGATGCCAAGGCTGGTGCCGAGGTAAGCCGCCTGACTAATACGGTGAGTGACAAGTTCAAAGCCTTGCCGTGGACTGCGCCACAGGTGGTAAAAGTGCCGTCTAGCCACACTAAGCAGCCGATTTTTGCCAAAGTCTATCTGCCCGCTGATTATCAGCAGGGGGATGCCCGTCGTGCGGTGATTTTTAACCACGGTGCCGGTTACCTGCAAAACTCTGATCTGGGCTGGTCGGGTTATTTCCGCGAGTTCATGTTCCACAATATGCTGGCCCAGCAGGGTTATGTGGTAATGGATATGGATTATCGCGCGTCGAAAGGGTATGGCCGTGACTGGCGCACAGCGATTTACCGTCATATGGGTAAACCAGAAATTGAAGATTTGGCCGATGGCGTAAACTGGTTAGTCGATAATGCCAATGTTGATCGCAAACGTGTGGGCACTTACGGTGGTTCGTACGGTGGTTTTATGACCTTTATGGCTCTGTTTACCGCGCCTGATTTATTCCAGGCGGGGGCAGCGCTGCGTCCGGTATCTGACTGGGCTCACTATAACCATGGCTATACCTCGAATATTCTGAATATGCCGCAGGTCGACCCCATTGCCTATCGCCGCAGCTCACCAATCTACTTCGCAGAAGGATTGAAGAAGCCATTGCTGATCAACTCGCCAATGGTCGATAGCAACGTGTTTTTTGAAGACAGTGTGCGTTTGGTTCAGCGTTTGATTGAACTGGGCAAAACTGACTACTTCGAAACGGCCATCTTCCCAATGGAAAACCACGGTTTTGTTGAACCCAGCTCCTGGCTGGATGAATACCGCCGTATTTATAAATTGTTTGAGCAAAATCTGTAAGTCAGATTAAGCACTTTAATATCTGTAAAACGCCGGCTCTGACCGGCGTTTTTTTGCTTGAAACCAATAGGGTAATTCATGCGATTGCTTCTCAGGTAGCCTGATGAGTTGTCCGTTTCCTTAATATTGCTTGTCATCGAATGCATTGCCAACCGATGGAAATGCCATTAGGCTGATAAAAATATTAACCATTTAATAGTGTTGAAGCCCGAGCCCATGCTGATGGGCCAGCCAGGAAAAAGTATGAAAAAAGTGTTATCAACCGCTGCGATTCTAATGGCAGTTTTCGCTACCCCAGTCATGGCCGTCGATCAGGGGCAGAATGCCTCGATAGAAAAATTGTTTTCGGTAATGAAAATCGATGAACAGATGACCGGAGGATTCGAAGCAATGCTGCCTGTTATCGAGAATATGTCACAGCAATTGAGCTTAAATGCCGCTGAAAAAGGGGAATTAAGAGATATCTACAGAACATGGTTCGATCAGGATATCGATCGCAACTTGATAAAAAGCCGACTGGTCAGTTTGTATGCCAATACTTATAGCCAGCAAGAGATAGAAGACGTTACCGCTTTTTATCTCACCCCAACGGGTCAGAAATTTCTGCAGCAATCGCCTGTGTTGATGAAGCAAGCTGCTCAAATCGGCATGATGGAAGCGCAGGCAAAACAGCAGCTTTTGCTTGATCGTCTGACACCTTTTATCGAGAAGCATAAAAAGGCACAGTAATTCAGCAGTTGTTAAACAAAACGCTCGGATAAATAAGAGAGCATTTGCTTACACATTTGGGTAAGTAAATCTCTCTTTTTTGATGCAATAATGTCGTTGCTGAAGATAACATAGTCGGTATCTACGAATGGATTTTATAGATGACCTTAATCCAACCTGGCTTACCTGTGTGTTAATTCACGTCACTGCGAACAGGGTAACCGACAATCACAATGTCTATCAGGCATTTCGCTAAGATTTTCAAACCCATATTAGCTGATGGATTGTCGTCAAATGTGCGACTAGAAGAGCGTTAACGCTTTTATATTTTTTGACTTATACCAACAATTTACGGATGTGTTTCAGGGAGAAACTGTGTGAAAAAGGGAATCAGGCCGTTGATGTGGCTTTTTCTTGTGTTGTTAAATGGCTGTGGAAGCGCGGACAAAGCTCCGGAGCCTCAGCCCTCAGAAGATGAAATCATTGTAACAACGGATGATGAAGACGAAGGGGATGATGAAGATACTGTTTCGGGTGGCTCAAATGTCGATGTATCAACACCGGTTGGCGATACGCAGGGGATAGAATACGAGGATTTTTATGTGCAACCCGTTAATCTCTCGCATTCGGAAAGTGACTCTACACTGCCTCAGATGGCGGAAGTGAATGATGGCTATAAGCATATCTTCTGGCGGGAAAATAACGCGATTCGCTATCTACACAGATTGAACGATGGTGAAATACCGGATTCAGCCGTAATTACGGACAGTGAAATGTTTGTCGATGACGCGCAGATTACTGCGCTGAGTGTGGGCGCTATTCATGGAGTCGTGCATCTGGCTTTCAGCACGATATCAAGTGCTAACAACCAGTCTGCTCTGTATTACTTGCGTGCAATCGACTTCGGCGACCAGTTTTCGTCACCCGCGCTGCTGCAAAATGGCATCGATAGCAGCACGCTTAGTCTGGATAAATACGGTAACCTAGCCATTGCCTGGCAAGACCTTGAGACAGACAGTCTGGCATATACCTTGTCATCTGATGATGGTGAGTCGTTCTCATTTGCGTATTCCATTAACGCTGTTGCTAAACAGGATATTAGGCTGGCATATTCGCCTGCCGGGCTATTTATTAGCTGGCTCGAGACTGACACCTTGACCCTGCCAGCGTTGCATGTGGCTGAAATGATAGATGGCACCCTGACGGATGAGACCGTTATTTCGAGTCAAATCAGCACTGCGAGTCAGGGCGAATTTGTGAGTGATGCAGCAGGCAATCTTTATCTCGTTTGGCTGGAAGAACGTGAAGGAAGCCATGGGCTTTATTTCGCCGTTTCTGCGGATAATGGTAAGCAGTTTTCCACGCCGCGATTACTTTCTGATGCTACGGCAGATGCGGCTTGTGCATCGTTAACCGTGACGAGTGACGGCGAACTACATGTTGTATGGTCTGTTGTGCAGGATGAGAGTGAAGACAGCGGCGAATCGAGTGTGTATACCAGCTATCGCACCAAATCCGGTGACGCAGGCAGTCGCTTTTCAGAGCCGGTCGCATTGGATTTCATCCCTGAGACGAGTAAGTGCCCGGTGATTGGCGGTGCCGGCTATGGAGGTTTGGAAATACTCTGGCAGGCCCTCAATCCTGAATCGGGATATCAGGATATCTTTTACGCAGAACTTGCGATTACGCAATAACAAGCGCTGTTAGAAAACGTCCATACTCAAGCGAGTCTTTTGTGCATCTTAGCCGAGATGCACTACAGTATTTAATGGAAAATATTTTACCTTTTCTTATGCTGGGCGAGCAGTTCTACTCCTGGCCAATGCTTCGGTGGCCATATCTGCAGTTTAGTCGCTGGATGCGAAATTCACCTTTCAGATAAATGGAGCGATCTAATGGCAGTTCAACCTGATTATCACTGGCAGTTCAGTGATCCCAACAATATTACCCAAGACAGTATTCAGGGCGTACAAGCGATATTTCATCGCATAACTCCTCCTCAACATGGCTGGTATGGTCGTATTGGCAAAGCAATAAAAGTGAATGGTAACAATGCCCTGGTTAATTTCGGTAAAGAGATAGGTCAGTTTGGTGAACAGGATTTCACCCTCGCGTTTGGGCTAAAGATTACCGATACCCATGGCGAAAATGATATGGATATCATAGGTAACCGGGGGGCCAGTGGCCACGGCAACTTTGTGAGTGTGCGCTTAATAGGTAAGGCGCGTATTAAATTTGAAGTCGACCAGGACAATAAGGGCACTCATTACCTGGAGAGTGAAACTTCAAACCTGCCAATCTCCAATAAACATTGGCATCACCTGGCATTGGTGCGTAAGGGCACCACTATCAGCACCTATTTTAATGGCGAGCTGGTGAAATTCGCGGAAATAGCATCAGGCACTGCCAATATCAATAATGGTCAGGAGTTTCGCCTGGGGGACTATCGCCGGGGCACCCCGGTGGCATTTTATGAAGACGTGCGTATTTATCATCAGGCATTAAATGCTCAGCAAATTCAGGCACTGGTGCAACCCAGTTCCCGCCCATTAAATGCGGGGGAAATTGAACTTATTGCCACTGATGACGCGGCGATTTTACTGAATCAGGATGAGGCCGATTTAAGCCAGTTTTCAGGTCAGTTTAAGCAGGTTCGATTAGGCAAAACGACGGGTGTGACGCTCTACAATCAGCCGAATTTTAATGGGACGGCGCAAACCTTATCTGAAGATATTCCTGAAATTCGTTTTAGTCGGCTGAACAATTTCCCGTGCTCGTTGCAAATCTGGTCAACGGTAGGTGTACCTTTTACCGGTAACTGGCTAATTAAGTCCCCGGACGGTGAATACCTGAGTCGTAGTGGACGCATCTTAGCAACGTCCGGCGAAGCTAAGGTCAATCAGCAATTTCGTTTTCACTATCATGTGGGCGGTGCCAAGCCTCAGTTAATTCCAGTGAGTGATGAGCAGGGCGTGCTGATCAAGGTCAACCCGAAAGACTCTGCCACCTGCCTGTTGGTGGACGATGATGAGCCTGAAGCGTCCGCTTTTTCTATTACTGACCATTCTGGCGAGCGCTGGCTGGTGCAGCAGGCAAGTGGCGAATTTAACTGGAGTGATGTTAAAGCACAGCGCAGCCTGTTTTATCGGGTCGCGAAAATTGCAGAGCATGAAGGGCAGGTGGGCGAATTGCTGGCCGGGGAAGTGGCCCTTTACCAAAACCGAGCGTATTGGGGCCAGGCCTGGATCCTGTCGAATACTGAGCATGATGTGAGTGGCAACTTTCTGACATTAGCTAATTTCGATAATCTGAATAATCAGGTCTCGTCTTTGCGTCTGGGGCCCAATACCGGCGTGACCTTGTTTGCCAATGATGGTCAGCAGGTGGATGAAAAGCAGCGTAACAGGCAGATTGAAGACCTGATCACAGCAGTGCCAGACCTTAAAGAAAGCCAGATTGGTGATAACAACCTCTCGGCCCTGAAAATATTCAGTACCCTGGCGCCTGAAGATGTCTTTGCGTCGTTCAGCACTCAGCTTAGCGAAGACTATCATCTGGGCGAGCCGATGGATGATCCCAAATATTCGGCCTATCGCACTATTATCCGCTGTAAGCCTGAGCAAACCGAAGTCAGGGTGTCAGCCACGGACCTTACTGTGATTGAGGTGGAAGGCGAACGTTTTGAAATAGACGAAGTACGTTCTGTTACCCTCAAACCGAATGAAATCGGCAACATCATGATCACCTCGGAAGCCGAGGGGCTAAGTACTCCAGGCCTGAAATTACAAACCCCGCAAATGGCTGAAAATGAGCAGGTGGTGATCTTTCCGGATCAGCAACTGCACAAGCAACTGGCCGAACTGGAAGACGATGCCATCTGGAACGGACAAGATGCCCAGGGCAATCCGCTGGTTGACCAAAAGGCATTTTCACGAGAAGAAGTGGCCAGCGTCCAAAACACCATGAAACGGGTGATCACGCTGACCCAAACTCAGGAGATGGCCGATGTGGATACTCAGGCCGCACCCGGACTCACGCCGGTGATGCGCAGCGTGAGCAAGTCTGTGGCAACTCAGACAGCACGGTCCGAGATGGATACCTCGCCCTGGGCGCTGAATTTTTCTGCGTCGGCACCTGCCGCTGGCACCAACTCGCTGGTACGTTCCGTCAGGTCTGCATCGCTAACCACTTCAACGTCTTCTTCTGCGGCATTGGCCAAGGTCTGGGAAGAAAAAATGAACCAGAGCGATTTTGAGCAGATGCTGAAAGGCGCAAGTGCGTTGGAGGAGCAGGAGCCAAAGGTAACAATGCCTGCCATCAATCCAGTCACAAAGGCATCCAGTGTAGATGAAAATGGCCTGATTACGCTGAACGTCACCTCTGCGCTGCGGGCAAGACGGGGCCGGGTCTTTCGCAGGATCCGTGATGCGGTGAAAAGTGCGGTAAAAGTCACCCTGGGGTTTGTGAAAGATGTGATGAATGTTCTGGTGGATGTAGGCGGTGAAATTATCCGCTTTGCGCTGGACACTGCGAAAAAAATCGCCGAGTTTGTTGAAAGCGTGGTAGAAAAAGTCATCAGCGGCATCAAGCAGTTTATCGAGTTTTTACGCTTTTTGTTTAACTGGGATGATTTTCTTGAGGCGCAGAGATTTCTGGTTAACACCATCAACTCTGCCTTTGATTCTGCTGCCGATATGGTGGCTGCGGCGAAACCTGTTGTCAGCGCCTTTGTCGATGACGTGCAGGAGAGTCTGGCCGATGGCGTCAATCACCTTATCCGCAAACTGGGCGGCGATCCCGATGCGCCCGATCAGGGCTCTAAATCCGGGTTGCCTGAGGCAGCGGAATGGTTTTTTAACCTGTTTTTAAGTCAAAACCGCAAATCGAATAACGAACAAACCCTGACCGACGCAAATAAAGACGATGAAAGCGCCGGTGATGCTTTCCAGCGGGCATTTGAACATTTACTCGATGCCCTTAAAGATGCCGTGGGCGTGGGGCTGGAAGTGTTTGAAGGCATTGTTGAAACCATTGAAACCTTTATTGCCAACCCGACCAAGCCACAGTTGGCACTGATTGAAATCCTTGAAGCCATCCGCGAAGTGGGTATTAAGGTGCTGGATTTGGGCGAAGATCTGGTGCTGGCATTTTTAGAGTTAGTGGTGGGCGTTATCAGGTTGCTGAAACAAGCCCTGAATGCGGACATTCGTTTACCTCTTATCTCCCGTCTATTCGAATTGATTGGAGGGGGCAAACTCACCCTGCTGAATGTAATCGCCTTGCTGGTGGCTATCCCCAGTACGATTATGGGTAAAATACTGTTCGGTGAAAAATTGTTCAAAGACGTTGATGTGCCGGATCTTAAAGTCGAAACAGCCCTGACACCTGCTGCCCCAGAATTTACCAGACAGCTTAGTAGCCGCTCACTGGTACAAAGTGAGCGACAAGCAGAAGAGCCAACAGAGGTAACAGAGCCGGAACCGTCATTGAGAGAAACCCGACTGGCAAGAGGTTTTGGCGTTATCGCCTTGTATGCAGACTTAACCAATGGCCTGATCAGCGCGATACTGGATGTTGAAGCGGAAGGTGATAATGCTGGTACAGGCACCTTTGGTTTGGAGCTTTTTAGTATTGGCCTGAGCTGGATCAGTTGGTTGGGGAGCTTTCCGTCATCTCTTGATAAACCCGGAGGCTATCCTTACAAGTTGCACAAAATTACTAAGTCGAAAAGTAAGGAAATCTATTTTGAACGGGTACTGTGGGCCTGGCGTACGGCAGTTTTGACGTATGACTCGTTGTATCTGATTGGGGCGAGAATAGTTAATCTGCCCGAGCGCTTTCCAATACAAAGATCGAAGCGTGGAAATCAGTTTACCGTTGCTATCATTGTTACTTTGACCCTGGTTGATATCTCCCTCATGGGGGCGTATCAACACCATGCTGGCTCTGGGAATAAGCGTGGTCGGGCAATTGCCGCCGAAGCCATTGCTACCCTTCCTACGCTTGCGTCTATCGCCAGAGCAGTGACAGAGGACGCGCCACCCGCTAATCAATACGCAGCTGCTGGGGTTGCGGCCACGGATGTGGTGGTAGCCTTGACCAGTTACATATTGGGCACCGCTATCCTCATTGACGAAACCTAATGTCTAAGGCCGGAGCCTGTGCTGCTGAGGCTCCTTTTCTCAGACAACGGCCCCCAAATATTTTTGGGGGGCCAGGGATTAAGCTTGCCCCCAGTAATACGCTGTCCCATTGTCACTGGCACCAAATATGGCGTTGCCATTGGTGCTGATGGCCATGGGCCAGTTCATCTGGCTGGTGGGCATTTGCCACAGTAATGGCGCCGCATGATTGCTAACGTCAAACAGATAAAAGTTACCTGCAGACTCTTCGGTGTGCGATGCTGGCTGACCGTCGGTAGCCGTCACGTATTTGGCGCCTGCATCCATATTTACGCCCGGATTAACCCCATAACTCACCGTATGTTGCCAGCACAAAGCAGGTTGAACAGCGGCTGTCGCAGAGGCTGGGCAGGAAAGTGTATAAAGGGCACCACCGTTGGTAGCCTCATACAGATTCACACCCAGGGTGACATAAACCTCCGCATCTCTTTCAGCAATGGCCACCGCATAGGACAGACCCAGGTTCAGCGTGTCAGGAGTATACGACCAGACTGGTGTATGACCTTTTTCGAATGTGTCGTGAAAGGCGAGGGCGCTGCCTGCATGGGTCGATGCCGCCCACCAGTCGCCTTTTTGGGTTAAGGCCACCCGCTGAATTCCTACATCAGCTTCATAGCTGGCCAAAATGTGCATCCCCTCTGGGGATAAATTCAGCGCGATAACTTTGCCAGTATAGTCCGGATGTTGATCGCTGTTGCTATAGTTGGTAGTGCCGATCACGGCACGGGTGCCATCTGCTGAGATTTGGCACGACTGGCAATATTCTGAACCTAAATTCAGGGTGGCAATGCACTCAAAAGTGCTGCCGAATAATCCGTAGTAGAGTAATTCGTTACCGGCCACGGCAATCAGCATCTTGCCTTGTTCAGAAAAGCAAACCTGATTGACTCGGCTGGCAAGAGACTCGCTTATTAGTCGCTTACCGTTATTTGCATCATAAATAAACAGGAAACCATTATCGGTAGTATTTTCGCTGCTGTCGTTGGGTTTATTGATACCGCCGGCGGCGGCATAGCGACCATTACCACTGAGCGCTACCCAAAATACGCCCTGATAAACAGATTGTCCGTCAGTGATGGGGTCTTGCCACTGCAACTGACCGCTTTGATCGTAACAGCAAACTTCAAATTGGCCAGAGTCATATTCTTTGGACGTACCCAGCAAACAGCGACAGCCATCGGCGCTGATAGCAGTGGAGTTAATTTGATAGTCGGTTTGTGGAATGGTTTGCCACAGTGGGGTTGAGGGAATACTCATGCGCACAGCTCCTTTGTTATTGTCTTTTTTGCTTTTACACCGATAAGTGTCCTTTTCCTCGATGTGCAGACCATTCGGTGTTGATCCCATTCTGTCACAATGGTTTGAAAAGTAATCAAAAAATGCAAATTTGATTGATGTTGCTGGATGGATAAAAGGTGATGCTAAGTCGGAGTTGTTGATTCGTGCTTCGGCAGCTATATCTTTGGTCGCTGAATCGATTCATGCACAAGGAGAGGCTATGTCCTGGCTGGTTCTGCTATTACTCATCAAAATCAGCGTCACGCTGATGGCGGTTGCTCTGCCGTGTCTGGTCTTGTCGTCATCTCTTTTAACGAAGTTTTCGGGTATTCGGGCATCCAATGCCATGTTCCGACTTTATGGCGTAGCCATATTGTCATTACTGCTGGGATATAGCTTTGGTTTGCAACAGGCAGTGGCTTTACAGATCCCCTGGCCAACTCTTTGGGTAGGTTTGTTCTCAAATGCGGGAGCGGCGGTGGTGTTGTTTCGTTCCCGACTTGGTCGGAAGGCGATCATAGCGGGTGGCTTTTTTGCTCTGATCGCCCTGGCATTAGCGGTCTGTTGCCAGTTTCCGCAAGCCGCAATTTCATCCTGGTAAAGTCATGTCAGGTGGCGTCTGCGACATTTTTTCCACCAGATAATCGACAAATACCCTGACTCTGGCTGGCATATGCTGACCACCGATAAACACTGCGTGGATCTCTTCTCTGTCCTGAGGATTATATTCCTCCAGTAGCGGTACAAGCTGGCCTGATGCCAGCGCCTGATCAATATGAAAATTGCCGACACGGGTAATGCCGATATCCTGCATCGCCAGCTCTACCAGGGTTTCGCCGTTATTGGCGGTCATGTTGCCGTTCACGGGCAGAATGAATTCCTCGCCATGTTGGATAAATGGCCAGCCAGGTAATAAGCGCCGAAAACTGAAATCCAGACAGTTGTGCCGGCCTAAGTCCGCCGGAGTTTGCGGTGTACCGTACCTGGCCAGGTAGGCGGGGGTTGCCACTACGGTGCGGCCGGTATCGCCTAAACGTCGGGCGGTGAGTGTGCTGTCGGGCAGTTTGCCAAAGCGGATTGCAACATCGACCTGACCACCCAGTACATCACTGATTTGATCGCTGACTTCTACTTCAATCTGGATGTCTGGGTAGCGCTCAAGAAATTCTTTATACAGGGGCACAATGGTCAGGCGGCTGTGGGCAGTGGCGGTGCTGACTTTAATTAATCCGCTGGGGCGGGCGCGGTTGGCCAGCCCCAGCTCGGTTTGCTGCATATCTTCCAGAATTCTGCGGGCAGCCAGAGCGTAGGCCTCACCTTCATGGGTTAAATGCAGCTGTCGGGTCGAGCGTACCAGCAGCCGCACACCTAAGCGTTTTTCTAAGCGGGTAATGATACGACTGACGGCAGATGGCGTGAGAGTAAGCTCTCTGGCCGCGGCCGACAGACTGCCTGCACAGGCTACCGTAACAAAGGTTTCCATTTCAGCGGTTTTATCCGGGCGTTCTGATTTCATTTGTGATCTCAATGCAAAACTGAGTTGCTTTGGTGCTGTATATTCAGGGGGTTGGCTATCGGTTATATTCCTTATTATCACAAATGATAGAGGATTTATATGAAGATTAACCTTCCCCTGTTCGCGTTAGCGCTGGGAGCGTTTGGCATTGGTGTCACCGAGTTTTCTCCCATGGGGATGTTGCCTGTGATTGCGTCTGATCTGGGTGTGTCGATTCCGGCTGCGGGTATGCTGATCAGCGCCTATGCCTTTGGTGTGCTGGTGGGCGCACCTGTCATGACCTTGCTGTTTGCGAATATGGCCAGACGACGCCTGTTGTTATTGTCCATGGGGATTTTCACCCTGGGTAATTTGATTTCGGCCTTTTCCGACAGCTATAGCATGTTACTGATTGGGCGTATTGTTACCTCATTCAATCACGGTGTGTTTTTTGGCGTGGGGTCGGTGGTTGCGACCAAACTGGTTGCGCCGGATAAACAGGCCGGAGCCATGGCTGCGATGTTTTCGGGATTAACCATTGCCACCATAGGCGGTGTGCCGATGGCGACATACATTGGAGAAACCATTGGCTGGCGTACGGCATTCTTACTGATTACTTTGGTGGGTGTGATCACCATGCTGACGTTACGTATGTCACTGCCTAAGCTGGAAAATACGCAAAAGGCGAGGATCAGCGATGAGCTTAGGGTGTTAACCAAAGGGCCGGTGCTGGCTGCTTTGCTGCTGACGGTCGTCGGTGCCAGCTCAATGTTCACCGTGTTTACTTATATCGTGCCGATTTTGCAGCAACAAACCCATGCCTCGACCTTCTTCGTGACGGCCATGCTGGTGGTGTATGGGGTGGGGTTAGCCATAGGTAATCTGCTGGGTGGGCGTTGTGCAGACATTTCGCTGGAGAAAACCCTGGTGTTTTCACTGCTGGCAGTGATGGGATTGCTGCTATTGTTCACCTTCACTATGGCATCAGCCTGGATGGTTGCGCCAATCATTTTCCTGTGGGGGATCGCCAGCTTTGCCCTGGTACCACCGCTGCAATCTCTGGTGGTGCACGAAGCCAGCGAAGCGCCGAATCTGGCCTCATCCGTGAACATTGGCGCCTTTAATCTGGGTAATGCCGCAGGTGCGGCACTGGGCGGTGGTGTGATCAGCGCAGGCTGGGGATTACCGGCGGTGACTTTAGCCGGAGCCGCCACCGCGGTAGCTGGCCAGGTGTTGTTACTGCTGTTTCGCCGCAACAACCGCAGTCTGGAGCAGGTTGCAGAGGTCACCGGGTAAGGCGTTAGTCAGCTCGTTAAACACAGGGTAGGACGCTTCATATTGAACTATAACTAGGGGACATTTCCGCTGGTGGATAAGAATAATATGAAGTTTGCCTTACCCGGTTTACTGGTTGAGTACCTGATTAACGGCGTCTGCGCTCTACTCTGGTTAATGCCGTTATTTCCGCAGGGGATTGGCTTTGATCCTTTGTATCTGGCGCCAGCGGTTTATGTGCTGGGTATGCAGGTGGATTTTGTCGCCATGTTTTTGCTGACGCCGTTTAAAACCTATATCCGCAGTAAGGCCAGGGAAAAACGCGGCTTAGGTGAACAGCACAGGCGGCACGATAATTCCCGTCGCAAAATCAAAATTGAGTTGTATGCACCGGATTTGGCTCACGAGGCCGAAATGCGTAGCAGCCGGGATCGTATTGCCAGAGGCACCATTATTAACGCGGCCATGATAGCCATATTGCCAAACAGTTTGCCGTTACAGGGGGCGTTACTGATGCTGTCCGTCTCCTTTCCTATGTGGATTCTATTTGAGTATATGAGCTACACCTATTTGCTGGATGCAGAAGCGGCTCTCGATGCCAGAGCTGCACAGGCAAACGCATCCGGGCCAGCTCATGATAAAGCGCCGGTGTAACCGCCTGAATATCAATTATCTGGGAGCATAACTACCCCATCTCTTGACGCTCTCGCGTCTGACTTCTATAGATAATCTTACTGTTAAATCACGCTGTTAGCTCAGTGTACACGCTTCTTTTGCAGTCGTTGAGGCACTCTTTGTTGCGGCACTTCACCGTGCAGGGAATAAAATAATGAACCTGATTCCTCAAGCTGTATTGTCTGTTCGATTAGGATGGATGCTTGTCCTTATCAGCCTGCTGACGGGCTGCGCGTCTTTTATGCTGGGATACAAAGAAGATGAGTATCTGAATCGCTGGTGGCCCATCGATCCGGCCGATGCCAGTGTGTCGCCCTCGGGTTATGAGCTGATGGAATTGTCTATGGGCCATGACACCACCATTCGCCAGCTGGTAGGGGCCAATGGTTATCCGGATTACATCATGATCCGACCGGAAGACCAGACAGAATTAGCCTATGTGAGTGAGAATAAACTGGTAAAACTACAACGTTTTGGCTTAACGGCTGACAGCGATTTACCCACTTTTTTACCCCTTGAACAGGCTACGTCAGACTGGCTCCAATTTAAGCCCACCTCAGCAAATCTGGCACTGGCGCGGGATAAAACGCCGACACCTGCGCCAGACACATCCGTTTCCCGTGGGTATGTGAACGCCCCTGCACCCGTCAGGGCGGATGCTGTTAATGCGAATTACGGCAGCTATTTTGCGCTGATTATTGCCAATCGAGATTATAAACACTGGCAGCGTTTGAAAACCCCGTTAGCCGATGCCCAGGCGGTCGCCAAAGTATTAACCCAGCGCTATCACTTTAGTGTGGATGTGCGTGAAAATCTCAATCGTTATCAGCTGATTACCGCATTACACGATTATCGCAAGCGCTTAAACGAAGGCGATAACCTGCTGATTTACTATGCTGGCCACGGCAACATGGATGTGGAAACCGAGCGTGGATTCTGGATCCCCGTGGATGCCGAAAAAGACAATCCCGCCAACTGGGTATCCAATGAAGATATCACCAACGCCATCAAGGCGATGAAAGCCAGGCATGTGCTGGTGGTTGCCGATTCCTGCTATTCCGGCACCTTATCAAGGGCAGGAGAAACTTACTCCACTGAGCGTGGCACCGAAGTGTTTGCTCAGCGCGTTAATCAGCATGTGTCGCGTACAGTATTAACCTCGGGTGGATTTGAGCCTGTCAGTGACAGTGGCGGGGCGGGATTGTCGGTATTTGCCCGGGCCTTTGTCGATAGTCTGAGTGCTAATCAGCGCACCATTGCGATGCAGAGTCTGTCGTCTGATGTGAAACACCGGGTTGCGCTGGGGGCAGAGCAAACGCCCATCTACTCGGATATTCGCTTTGCCGGACACAGCAAAGACGGTGATTTTGTGTTTGTGGCCAAATAAGGAGCGTTGCCATGTCGGAACCTGGGATGATCATTTTTTACCTGTTGGGATTTCGCTTATCTGTGATTGTGGCAGGGGTGGTGGCGATTAGCCTTGGTTATAAGTTGTTTGTGCTTGGCGCCACCAAAACCCGTCGCCACGAAGAAATAAATGCAGAAGTGGCCGGGGTGAAAGTCAGGATGATGAATGTGGCGCCCGGCAGTTGCTTTGCTTTGTTTGGTGGCGGTTTGATTATTACCATGCTGATGCAGTCACCTCCGGAGGTGACGCAAATGGAAGGACAGGTCACCTATCGAGGTGGCGCAGCGGATGTCGCCATCCGTCCAGCGGTAATACCCGCAATCAGCGAATGTGGAGCGATTCGTCCCAGTACCACTCCCCAGAGTATTCGCGCCTGCTGGCAACGTCAGGCAGATTTGCTCAATGATCACGCCTGGTATTTACATCAACACAAACAGGCTCCTGAACTTGCCCTCAGGTTAAGCCAACTGGCGGTTGTGTCTGCGCCTGACAGCCCGAATGCGGCCGTTTATGCGGATACGCTCGCCAGCATTCAATCTTCTCGCCCTTAACCTTAAAAGCGTTGTTTTCTATCAACATCTTACTTGATGAACAAGGCTATTCTTTCTAATTGAAAATCAGTATTTCTGATTATGCAATGCTTTGACTTGTATTATGAAATTTCATAAGGCTAAGAAAGATAAGCGGTAACAAAGCATAAGGAAGTTGGTTAAACTGGCTTCAATTAACAAGAAAGTTTCTTTAATATGAGAACTGTTATCATTTGAGAGGTAGATAAGCATGCAGGACGTGATTGTTCTGAACTGTGGCAGCTCATCGATTAAATTTGCTGTAATGAATGTAGAAACGGGTCAGGCCAGTTTAACTGGTGTGGCGGAAAATTTAGGCAATGCCGATGCGCGGGTGAAGTTTAAAGCCAGTGGTCAGTCGAGCAGTCTCTCTCTGCCGGAAAATGCCAATCACCAGCAGGCGTTATCGAGTATTCAGACAATAATCGGTGAGCACGATGCGAACCCTGTCGCCGTCGGCCATCGTGTGGTGCACGGTGGTGAAACCTTCACTCAGTCTGCCCTGATTGACGAGAGTGTCAAAGAAGCGATTAAATCCACCTTTCATATGGCGCCACTGCATAATCCACCGGCGTTGGAAGGGATTGAATCGGCGCAAAAGGCGTTCCCGGATTTACCCCATGTGGCGGTGTTTGACACGGCATTTTTTCAGACCATTCCTAAGCATGCTTACCTGTACGCGTTGCCGAAAAAGCTTTACGAAGAGCATGGCATTCGTCGTTACGGCTTCCATGGCTCCAGTCATTATTTCGTTAGCCGCGAAGCGGCACGCATGCTGAATAAACCCATCGAACAAACCAATCTGATTTGTGCCCACCTGGGTAATGGCTGCAGTGTCGCGGCAATTAAAAACGGTCAGGGTGTGGATGTGAGCATGGGCTTTACCCCGCTGGAAGGCCTGGTGATGGGCACTCGCTGTGGTGATTTAGATCCCAGCCTGCACAGCGTGATTGCCGATACCCTGAATTATACGCCTAAGCAGGTAGATGCCCTGTTAAACCGCGAGTCGGGTTTACTGGGCCTTTCGGGCATGAGTAATGACTGCCGTACCTTGGAAGAAGCCGCTGAAGCGGGTAATGAAGACGCGCAGATGGCCCTGAAAGTATTCTGCTATCGTCTGGCCAAATACATTGGCAGCTATATGGTGGTAACCGGGCCATTGGATGCCATCGTCTTTACCGGTGGGATTGGTGAAAACTCGGCATTTATCCGTGAAAGTGTGTTGTCTATGCTTGAGCATCTTGGCTTTGGTGTTGATACCGACAAGAATCTGGCCGCCCGCTTTGGTCAAGCCGGGAATATTTCCTCAGGCAAGACGCCTGTGTTAGTGGTACCGACCAATGAAGAGTGGGTGATTGCCCAGGATGCCGTGCGCATCAGTCAACAGGCGTAACAGGAGAGCATTATGTCGAGTCGTATTATGCTGATCCCCGTGGGCGTGAACGAAGGGCTGACGACCATTAGCCTGGGGTTAGTGCGCGCATTGGAACAACAAACCGTTAAAGTGGATTTCTTTAAGCCCGTGGCGCAACCTAAGCCTGGCGATCGCGGCCCGGAAAAATCCACTGCCATTATTCGTCAGTACACCTCAATTGAACCTGCTGAGCCGCTCACCAGTGCCTATGCCGAGAGCCTGATCAGTGCCGATAAGCTGGATGACCTGCTCGAAGAAATCATCGATCGTTTTGAAAAACGGCATGACAAAGATGCCACAGCAGTAATTGAAGGGCTGGTCACCACCTCAAACACCGCGTATGCCGTGCGTTTAAACAAAGCCATTGCCAGCGCACTGGATGCCAGCATAGTGTTTGTTTGCTCCCCCGGTGCTGAGACAACCACTGATTTGAACCACAAACTGGAGATTGCTGTAGACAGCTACGGTGGGCATAAAAGTGGCAAGATCCTGGGCTGTATTTTTAATAAGGTCAATGCGCCACTGGATGACTTTGGTCGCATGCGTACCGATCTGGATCAAAGCCTTGAAGATAGCCTGAAAGCAGAAAATCTGGCGCGCTTGCCGAAACTGCCGATTTTCAATAAATCCTTTAAATTCCTCGGTTGTGTCACCTGGGATCTGGATTTAGTGGCACCACGTGTCGTGGATTTGGCCCGTCACTTAAATGCGGTTTTTGTAAATGAAGGCGATTACGAACACCGTCGCCTGCGCAGTGTGCAGTTCTGTGCCCGCGAAATTCACAACATGACCTACACCTTAAAGCCTGGCGCCTTGCTGGTCATGTCGGGGGATCGCAACGATGTGATCGTATCCGCGTGTCTGGCCGCCTTAAACGGTACCAAAATTGGCGCAATTTTACTGACGGGCGACTACCGCCCGGATGAGCGTATTTTATCCTTGTGTGAGCAGGCCTTAGGTACAGGCTTACCCGTAATGCTGATCAAAGAAAGCACCTGGGAAACTGCGCAAAAGCTTCATGCGTATAATCACGAAGTGCCCATAGATGACGCTCAGCGGGTTGACCGGGTGATGTCTCATACTGCACAAAGTATTGATAAAACCTGGCTGGAATCTCTGACCAAAGGCGCCAGCCGTGAGAAGAAACTCTCGCCAGCGGCCTTCCGTTATTACCTGACCGAAAAAGCCCGTGCCGCGAATAAGCGCATTGTGCTGCCAGAAGGTAACGAGCCGCGTACCGTTAAAGCCGCGGCCATTTGTGCCACTCGCGGTATTGCCCATCCTGTGCTGCTGGGTAATCGCGAAGAGATTCTGCGGGTTGCCGAACAACAGGGCGTGGAATTACCTGACGGCATCGAGATAGTCGATCCAATTGACGTACGTCCTCAGTACATTGCGCCGTTGGTAAAACTGCGTGGGCACAAAGGCGTCACCGAAGTGGTAGCGGAAGAGCTGCTGCAGGATGATACTACTCTGGCGACTATGATGCTGGAGCAGGGTGATGTAGATGGTCTGGTCTCAGGTGCAGTCAATACCACCGCCAATACCATCCGCCCGGCATTGCAGTTAATTAAAACTGCGCCGGATGCGTCATTGGTATCGTCGGTATTCTTTATGTTATTGCCAGAGCAGGTACTGGTGTATGGTGACTGCGCCATTAACCCGGATCCAACGGCGGAACAGTTGGCGGATATCGCGATCCAGTCGGCGGATTCAGCGGCGATTTTCGGTATCGAGCCTAAAGTGGCGATGATCAGCTACAGCACCGGTGATTCAGGTACTGGTTCTGATGTGGAGAAGGTGAAGCAGGCGACGCAAATCGCTAAGCAGCGTCGTCCTGATTTACTCATCGACGGCCCACTGCAATACGATGCAGCCGTGATGGAAAGTGTTGCCAGGAAGAAGGCGCCCAATAGCCCGGTAGCGGGTCAGGCGACGGTATTTATCTTCCCGGATTTGAATACCGGCAACACGACCTATAAAGCGGTACAGCGCAGCTTCGATTTAGTCTGTATTGGCCCCATGCTGCAAGGCATGAATAAGCCAGTGAATGATCTCAGCCGCGGTGCTTTGGTAGACGATATCGTCTTTACCATTGCGATCACCGCTATTCAGGCCAGTGGCAATCATTAAGGCTTGATATTGCTGGCTTAACCCAGTTGAGACGTGATGACAAAGCCGCCCCCCGGGCGGCTTTGTTGTGTCTGCCAACAAAATATATGTTAGGACGAATGCGGGTTTACTCTGGCTATCAATTCGTTAGAGTAGTGCCTTGCTTTTCCCTGAGTCTGGGCTGATGAAAGTGGTTTCAAATATCTCAACCCGCCTGCAACAGCTGGGTGGCGTGACACTTCTTATCCTGATGGTACCGCCTTTGTGCTGGGCCGGTAATTTTATTGTTGGACGGGCAGTGCGTGATGATATTCCACCACTGACCTTAGCCGTCTGTCGCTGGCTGATTGCGTCACTGATTTTGTTGCCTTTTGCCTGGCGTGCTATGCGCAAGGATGCGGGGCTGTATTGCCAGCAGAAATGGCTGATTCTGGCGACATCAATTACCGGCATCACTGGTTTTAATTCGCTGGTCTATCTTGGCCTGCAAACGACGGTTGCGACCAACGGTATCATTCTCAATTCTTTTATCCCGTTACTGATCGCTTTATTCGGCGCGCTGTTTTTTGGCTTATCCCTTAAATTGACGCAAATAGCTGGGATGCTGGTGTCTTTCGCCGGTGTACTGGCCATCGTTACCCAGGGTGATCCTCAGGTACTGCTGCAACTGGCGTTTGCCAAAGGGGATTTGATTATCTTTACCGCGATGATTTGCTGGGCCTTGTACACGATCTGGTTAAAGCAACTGCCGGCGCAGATGGATCGTACCGCCCTCATTACCCTGCAAATGATCCTGGGGCTACTGTTTTTATTGCCTTTCTGGGGCTGGGAAATGGCCAGTGTGGATTTGCCTGAGCTGAGTCACTCTGCCTTGCTGGCGGTGGCTTATGTGGGGATTTTTCCGTCTGTGATTGCCTATTTATGTTACGGAGCCTGCGTGGCCCGTTTAGGACCCGCACGGGCAGGGATGAGCATCCATTTAATGCCGGTATTTGGCGCCGTGCTGTCGGTGTTGTTACTGGGTGAAACCTTTCATGGCTATCACCTTGCAGGCATACTGATGATCTTTAGCGGCATTGCCCTGGCCAATCGCACAGGGCAACAGGCTTAACGGATTTTGCGATATCCCGTCGTCACGGCGAGCCACAGTAAACCCGTGGCAACACCGTATAGATGAGCCTGAGTGGCAACTTTGGCGTTGATCATTGCCGCCACTTCGGGATTACCGCCAAACACAGATTCATACACGATTTTCACCAGTACACCGGCAAGTAGCAGCCAGCCAGAGAGCATGCCTTTACGAATATCGATACCGGCGCCCACCACAAACACCCCGTGCAACGCACCTGAGAGCCCCACATACCAGACAAGCTCAGGAGCAAACCACCACACGCCCAAGGTACTGCCTATGCAACACACCAGCATCACCAACAGATACTGACGCCAGCCAAAGTGATCGCCATGCAATGCCCATAGCAGAATCAGCCCTGCGGCGTTAAGGATAAGGTGATAAAAGTTGGTATGCAGGAAATTGGCACTGAGCAGACGCCACCATTCGCCCTGATTAACGGCCGGGCGATAAAACGCCAGGCTGTCGTGTAGCCAGGGTTGCAGCAGGAACAAAATCGCACTTACCAGTAATACCAGCAACGGGCCGATAACATGCCGAGGAGCAGTAGGAAGTCGGAGCATAATCTTCGAATACGTTATAATTTGCGCGTATGTTACCAACTTGTGGGGTTAAGGGTTAACGTCAATATAAAAAAATGCTTCAATAGCAGCATAACCTAAGTATCTGATTATCAAACTTCATTCAGTGAGCAAGGACCTATGACCACAGTAACTTCACACCTGCAGTCGCAGGTGATGGTAATAAGCCTCGACCGTCCCGAAAAAAAGAACGCCCTGACCCGCACTATGTATGCGGAGTTAGCCAATGCCATCAATTTGGCTGCCAAAGATGAACATGTGCGCGCCATTTTGTTAAAGGGTAATGGCGACTGCTTTACCGCCGGAAATGACCTAAGTGATTTTGTCGCCATCGCGGAAAATGACAATGTCGCCGAGACAGTGGCCTTTATGCGTGCCCTGATGCAATGTCCTCTGCCTGTGGTAGCGCAGGTACATGGTCTGGCGGTGGGTATTGGTACCACCATGTTGCTGCACTGTGATTTGGTTTATGCCGCCGATGACACCCGTTTTTCGTTGCCTTTTATTAATTTGGGCCTGGTGCCCGAATATGCCTCCAGTTACATTTTGCCGCGTATTTCGGGACATCGTAAGGCCGCCAAATGGCTGATGTTGGGGGAACCCTTTACAACGGAAGAGGCTCTGCAATTCGGCCTGTTAACCGATGTGGTGAGCGCAGATGCTCTGGAAAAAACCGTCGAGAAAGTGTTAAGTAAGTTGGTGCAGAAGCCGCGTCAGGCGCTACGTCAGACCAAGGCGCTGATGAAAACCGATGGCGATGATGTGCTGCTGCACATGAATGATGAACTGGATTTGTTTTTGGAGCACCTGGCGACACCTCAGGCCAAAGAAGCGTTTGCGGCGTTTTTAGAAAAACGCAAACCAAACCCGGATATTTTTAATTAAGCCCCATACCCATAAGGATTAACGTGCGCCGATTACTAACCTTTATAACGGCTTGTAGCCTGAGTATTGCCCTGTCAGCAACGGCTACAGCAGCCCAGCAAAAACGAGAAGATCGTGAACCGGAAGCGGCGACGGGATATCAGGCTAAAACAGCTATTATTGCCGAAAAATACATGGTGTCGGCGGCCAATCCGTATGCAGCCTGGGCGGGTAAGAATATCCTTAAAAAAGGGGGCAGTGCTATCGACGCTGCGATCGCGATTCAGGCCATGCTAACGCTGGTTGAGCCTCAGTCGTCTGGCATTGGCGGTGGCAGTTTTATCCTTTACTGGGATAACGAAGCGAAGAAACTGCATACTTTTGATGGCCGAGAAAAGGCTCCAGCAAAAGCCAATTCTCATTTGTTTATGCAAAATGCCAAACCTATGGCGTGGATGGATGCGGTTGTCGGCGGCCGCTCTGTAGGCGTGCCAGGTACCTTGCGAGCACTGGAAATGGCGCATAAGCAGTTTGGGACGATGTCGTGGGATCTGTTATTTAACGATGTCATCGAACTGGCCCAGCAAGGCTTTAAGGTGACGCCACGTCTGGCCAAAATGCTGCAAATGCATATTCACCCAGGTTTAGATAAATTCCCTAACTCAGCCCGTTATTTCTATCCTGGCGGCAGACCGTTACCAGAAGGGTATGTGCGTAAAAATCCCGAATTAGCAAAAGTATTCATGCAAATTGCCGGTGGAGGCGCGGATGCCTTCTACAAGGGCCCGATTGCTGAGGCTATTGCCAAAACAGTACAGGACGTGCAGTTAAATCCGGGGTTGTTAACCACAGACGATTTAGCCAATTACAATGCCGTTGAGCGTCCACCTGTGTGCGGCAGTTATCATAGTTACGAGATTTGTGGCATGGGCCCGCCAAGTTCTGGTGGCATAAATGTTGTGCAGATCATGAAGATGCTGGAACCGTTTAACTTGTCGCAGTATGCGCCAAACGATGCCAAAGCCCTGCATTTGTTTACTCAGGCTTCAAAGCTAGCGTTTGCGGATCGCGATATGTACATAGCCGACAGCGATTTTAGTCGCCTGCCGTTTGGTGCGCTGATCAATAACACCTACCTGAAGCGTCGCAGTGAATATATTCATACTGATCGGGATATGGGTAAAGCTAAGCCAGGCAAGCCTTATCCTGAAGCTTTTCTGGCAATGGATGATGCCTATGAGTTACCCAATACCAGCCATTATTCGATTGTTGATGCTAAAGGCAATGCGGTGTCTATGACCACCAGTATTGAATTTGCCTTCGGCTCTGGTCTGATGGTGGAAGGCTTTATGCTGAATAATCAACTTACAGATTTTTCTCTGAATCCTTACCGTGGCAACTTGCCCGTTTTAAATCGCGTGGAAGCAGAAAAGCGTCCACGCAGTGCGATGAGCCCAACCATGGTCTTCAACGACAAAGGGCAGCCATATTTGCTGATTGGTTCGCCGGGTGGCAGCCGTATTATCGACTATGTAGCACAAACGTTAATTGGCGTGCTGGACTGGAATTTAGATGTGCAGCAGGCCATCAATTTACCCAAAATCACCAATCGTAATGATTACACGGCGCTAGAAGCAGGTACGCCGGTTGTTGAGTTACAGGCACAGTTTGAAGCTCTGGGACACCAGGTGAAAGTGATGGATCTCAATAGCGGTTTGCACGGTATTGAGCTGAAAGACGGAAAGCTGATTGGCGGTGCCGATCCTCGCCGGGAAGGCGTTGCGGTTGGAGACTGACGTATTGTTTAATTGGCTGACGCGTCAGTCACCCGTTTTCTATTTGCTTATCATCTATGCGCTGCTCAGTCTGACTACCTTCATTTTGTTTGGCTGGGATAAACGTGCTGCCATCAAAGGTGACTGGCGGATCCCTGAAAGACGCTTACACACGCTAAGTCTGATTGGGGGATTTGCCGGCGGCATTTTGGCCATGTCGGTATTTCGGCATAAACACAGCAAAACCCGTTTTGTACTTTATCAGTGGGGATGTGCACTTCTTCATCTGCTCGGATGGGCATATCTGCACTGGCGCCCATTCTAGGGAATTTGGTTTTTCATCCCGCCATGATGTTGGTTCGCCTCAGTGGATATTTATGTGCGTAAATGAGGGGGGATGTTGCGTTTGGCCGTAGTTAGCGAGTTATTTACTTTGCCAGTCGGTTTGGTATTGATCATGAATTTAATTAATCCATGTGTGAAAAGATATCATTTAATTTCATAATTAAGACTGGGCAAAATATTCAAATCCGGTGCGGTAGTATCGGCTTTCCGGGAAACAATCCTATTGTCGTCTAGCTAAAGGGAGCGACAATACTCCAATTCGACACTGATTTATTCATGTGTTTTTGTTTTCCCGGTCAGTTGATACTAGTGTGTTCCATTTGATGGTTATAATAGGTTTTAGCAAGGCAGGGCTAACCGGCTTTAACTATCGGAATACCCGCACCGGACTTCACAGTTCCTCCAAGGTGGCTGTTTCAGCGACCTTTTTTTCGGGGCAGCATTTGCTGCCCCATTTTCATTTCTAAAACGCTTTTTGATGTTAGGTCTCTGTCGCCAAAACCGGCGGCAGCAGTAAATCTATTTCTACACCATAACCTGGTGACGTAGTCAGCTTGAATTCACCCTGTAAAGTTTGACAGGTGAGGTTATAAACAATCGATAAACCCAGGCCTGAGCCGCCTTGTCCGCGTCGAGTGGTAAAGAAGGGGTCGGTTGCACGTTTTTGAATCTCTTTTGTCATGCCTTTACCATTATCTTTTACGCTGATTTGCAGCCATTGATTGGCTTGTTTGGTAAGGCTTACTGTGACCTGCTTATCTGTCTGTTGGTCAAACGCGTGCACACAGGCATTCATTACTAAGTTCGAAACGATTTGCGCAATGGCTCCTGGATAGGTGGTAATGCAACACGGGCTATCGCCCTGAAAGGCCAGGTCGACCTGATGGCTTCGGCAGTAAGGGCGAAGATTTGACAGCAGGGATTCCAGATAGCTGCACAATTCTAATTCAAGTAAATCATAACTGGACTGGTCAACTGCGGTTTGCTTGAAACTGGTGATGAGTTTTGCGGCCCGTTCCAGATTACGATTTACCGCTCCTTGCGATTCAGCCATATCCCTGAAGAATTTCTCAAGCTTAGAGCGGCCTAACAGATTCTGTTGATAGGCCTGTTCTAAGGCGCTCACTAATCCTTCTGCATGGGTCGCAGCGGTGATGGCAATGCCAAGAGGATTATTCACTTCATGCGCGATGCCTGCGACCAAACTGCCCAGCGCCGCCATCTTCTCAGCTTCAATCAGTTGTTGTTGGATTTCTTTTAGCTGCTGCATATTGTGCTGAATTTCTCTGGTACGGGCAGCCACTTTGGTTTCCAGCTGTTGATTAAGGGTCTCCAGCTGCTTTTGATAATGAAAGCTTTCCTGCGCCGAAAGGGCTCTTCCATACAGATCCGCTAACGCCGACGCAAAGCTGGCTTCATCGTCTTGCCAGTGGCGTGGCAAGCCAACGTGTTCAATACAAATAATGCCGACCATGGCACCTTTATGTCGAATGGGTACATCCAACATTGAACTGATACCCAGGGGCTTTAGGTAAACATTTGAAAATTCACAGGTAGCTTCATGTGATAATGCATCGTCGGCGCGAATAACACGCTCATTATCAAGGGCCCGGAAATAATGGGGAAAATCATTTCGGCATAGGCTCAGGCATTGTTCTGTCGCAGGATTAAGGCTATCGACCAGCATGTGACATTCAATGGTTTGTTTATCCTTCGACACCATCCAGATCCCGGCGCGTGCTGCCAGGATCCCATCGAGCAAAGACGACAAAATCAGTTGCTGTGCTTCTTTTAGGTTGCCACTATCAATACTGCAACTCAGTGACACCTGTAACAGTAATTGCTCGAATCGGTTTACCAAGGCAATTCACATCAGGTGAGAGTGATATAGAAAGCTTATAAAAATGTCTCTCAATTTCAACTCTCGTTTACAGGTAAGTGAAACAGCGTAAAGGAAATTTGGATACAGAAAATAAAAAGGCCGCATGCAGCGGCCTTTGTGAATAATGTATCGCTAAGGGCGATTACGGCCCATTTTGTCATGGCTGCTGACCCAGTCACCGGCAATAACGGCGCAGGCCAGGCTGATATCACCCGCGAGTACCGTCGCAGCAACGATTTCTGCCAGCTTGTCGGCTTTACCTTTACCATAGCAGCCGAGCATTTCTAAACACTCACGTTGGGTAGGCAAACCTGTACCACCACCGTAGGTAGCAACAATTAATGAGGGCAGGGTAACTGAGAGGTAGAAGTCTCCGTTTTCGAGTAACTCGTGGGACAGCAATCCCGCGTGGGATTCCACCACGTTGGCTTCGTCCTGACCTGTGGCAATAAACAGTGACGCAATTCCGTTAGCGGAATGCGGGCCGTTATAGGCTGCGCCCGCCATTAATGCGCCGGTATTGGCCAACACGCTGGCCCGTGCCAGGGTTTTGGTATCCACTCGCATAAAGCGCCACAGCACATCTTTTTTCAGGACGACCTCAGCGATCACCCGTTTACCACGGGTATGCAACATATTGAGATGAGAATGCTTCTTATCGGTGTCCATATTGCCCGAAAGCAAATATTCGCTGGGCTTAGGATAATTGGCTTTGATCCACTCGCAGGCACACAGGGTGGCTTTGCCCACCATGTTCTGACCTGCCGCATCGCCAGTGGTGTAGTTAAAACGCAAATAACGCATTTTGGATACAGACCACTGTTGAATATGCTGGAGTTTACCCACGGACGTGGTGGTTTCTGCGGCCGCTTTGATGGCTTCAAAGTTTTGTTCAACCCAGTCACCAAATTCGCGCGCTTCGCGGGCATCATTGAAAATAAAGGCAGGAGCACGTTGCATATATTGCTCGAGTACAGTGGTTTTGACCCCACCGCATTCGTTTATCACGCGCATACCACGGCTGTAACTGGCCACAAGAGTTCCCTCTGTGGTTGCCAGTGGCACATAAAACAGGCCATTGGCGTTTTCGCCGTTTATCTGCACCGGACCGGCAATACCCACTGGCATTTGTACAACGCCAATGAAGTTTTCGATATTGCCAGGCAGCACCGAAGGATCAAACGAATAATGCCCCGTATGCTCAAGTGACGCTCCTGTCACATCCCTGAGAAATTCACGACGTTTCTTGGCACTTTCAGGGCTGTAGTCATTCAGCCTGTCCCTTGGTATCCGATGGTCGTTTCCCATACATCTTTCTCCCATGTTTTGATGTTGTGTGCTGATATAACCATTTGAATATAGGATAGATTCTTATAGTTATCTAAATATCACCCGGAAACACCTGCGAATATTTTATTGTTGTTTTTCGCTCCGTACCACGCCAGTTACTGCTTTGGGAGTTAGCCCTTCCAGCGCGTATTATTGTTACTGTCCCTGCTCGTTAAGATGATGTGATCGCCGTAATCGGTATGCTGGCTTTTGGCCATGCGATCATATAACACCACATTAACAGTAGCGGCTAGGTTCATACAACCTTTTGTTGGAATATACACCACTTCGTCGCACCAACTCAGATCTTCTTGGGAGATCGAAGCATCTTCCGGGCCAAATAGATAAAAGGCATTTTCCGGATGAATGAAAGCGGGTAAGGCAGTTGCCCCCTCGACTAATTCCACAGCAACCACTTTTGCGCCTTTAGGCACCATACTTTTCAAGTCTTCACAGCCTACCAAAGGGATTTCTCTGGCCGCCTGTTTGGTGTCCGTATTAAATTGTCTGGCATAGGCAAAACGCTGACCAGAATAGAACACTGAACTTGCACCATAACAGCGCGCAGCGCGCAAGGCGCTGCCCACATTTTGCGGATTTTTTGGGTTAATTAATCCCAGCGTTACCTTTTGGTCCGCCATATCAGTTTGCCAGAATTCGGTCGATCTGGGCCAGTTCCTCGGCACTGAAATGCAGGTTCTTCAGTGCAGTCAGTGAGTCTTCAATCTGGCTGACACGGCTGGCCCCTATCAGGGCACTGGTCACAGTCGGCTGACGTAACACCCAGGCAATGGCCATTTGCGCCAGAGTCTGACCGCGCTGTTGAGCCAGGTCGTTAAGCTGACTGACCTGCTGTAACACTTGCGGATTGACATGACTCTGATTCAGGTAGATCTGTTCACTGCGACCGGCACGTGAATCTGAGGGAATACCTTGTAAATATTTGTCTGTTAACAGGCCCTGAGCCAGAGGCGAGAAAACAATGGCACCCACTCCCTGTTCTTTAAGGGTATCTGTCAGTCCGTCTTCGATATTGCGCACAAACATATTGTACTTGGGCTGATGGATTAACAGTGGTGTGCCCAAATCTTTGAGGATTGCTGCTGCTTTGGCGGTTTGTTCCGGTGAGTAGCTGGATACCCCAACGTACAGTGCGCGGCCGGAACGGACGATGTAATCCAGTGCCTGCATACTTTCTTCAATGGGCGTGCTGGCATCCGGGCAGTGGTGATAAAAGATATCAAAGTAATCCAGACCGGTGCGTTTGAGGCTCTGATCGCAGCTGGAAATCAGGTATTTACGTGAGCCGCCAATGCCATAAGGACCAGGCCACATGTCGTAGCCAGCTTTGCTGGAAATCAGTAACTGGTCACGGTAAGGCGCCAGGCTTTTTGCAAATATCTGACCAAAGGTGGATTCTGCAGAGCCGTAGGGAGGACCATAGTTATTGGCCAAATCAAAATGGGTGATCCCTGAATCAAAGGCTTTGTGCAACATGGCTGTGGCATTAGATAAGCTGTCGACAGCACCAAAATTTTGCCACAAGCCAAGGGAAAGGGCCGGTAATTTCAGGCCGCTATTACCGCAATTTCGGTAAGGCATCTCTGCATAGCGATTGGCATCGGCCACATAGATTGGATTAGGTTCATGTTGGATCACGAAAAGTACTCCATGTATAACACAACAAAAACGCCCTAAGTGGGCGTTTTCATTGCAACAATATTAGTGAATTCAGATTACGCCTTTATGACGCGATCTACCAGCAGCTTACTTCGTTCAAGCATGCGGCCAGTACGCTGACGTAAGTGTATCAATAACCAGTAGGCCAGGGGTACCAGTAATAAACTGGTCAGGGTAGAAAACACCAGACCACCAATAATGGCTATGGCCATGGGGGCGTAGGGAGGTCCGTCGCCAGCAATTTGGGTATTGCCCATGGCCAGTGGCACCAACCCTAGCACTGTGGTGGCGACCGTCATCATGATCGGACGCACGCGTTGACTGCATCCCTGGATAATGGCGTCGTAAAGGCTAACGCCTTCATCCCAGAGTTGATTGATTCTGTCCACTAACACTATGCCATTGTTCACCACTATGCCCATTAAGATCAGCATGCCAATCAGGGCCATAGTCGACATATTGGTGCCGGTAAACAGGAAGGCCCAGAACACACCGGTAACGGAAAATAACAGCGACGTGATAACTGCTGTCGGTAGCAGAATCGATTCAAACAGGGCCGCCATGACAATGTAAATCATGCAGATGGCCAGCAGCATATTTACCAGCATCACCGCATCTGATTCGTCACGCTGACGGAATCCGCCATCCAGCGTCCACTGATTGCCCTGAGGCAGACTGATGTGTTCCATCATTTTAGTGATACGCTCGCGGGCCTGATCCATGGTGGTGCCTTCTTTGAGGTTGGCGCCAATCACGATAGCAGTCTGGCGATATTCCCGTTTAATTTCGCCATAACGTGGTGCAATGCTAAATTCGGCTAGCATGCCCAGTGTCAGGGTTTGACCTTCCTGTTGTTTAATCGGCAGACGTTTTAAGGCAGAAATGGCTTCCTGAATGCTTTCGTCGAACAACAACTGAACTTTAATTTCACCATGGTCACCGTAGCGGAAAGTACGCAGGTTCTGACCCCTTAACGCCGTTGCTACCAGTTGGGCGACTTCTTTGCTGTTCAGGCCAAAGCGGAAAACTTTATCCCGATCCAGGGTCAAACGCAGCTCGTGTTGCTGACCATTCATATCGGTACGCACATCTGCTAGTCCTTCCACCTGACTCAACAACGGAATAATGTCATCTGCAAGTTTAAGCAGGGAGTCGGACGATTCACCCAGCAGGGTCACACGTACACCTCCGCCGCTGCCTTCGTTCCAGCGGAACGAGGGTTTGGCCCGTACAAATACCGGCATATTCTCGTTAATCAGTTCTTTGATTTTCTGGAAGGACTGCGCGTGTTCTGGCTTAAGGGTGATGCCCGATACCGCATGGCCGGAACGGTAGTAACTGTAGACCTGCTGGATCTCGAATTTGTCCTGATTGTCGTACAGATACTGCTCCATGCGCTGCACAGTTTGTTCGACTTCTTCCAGCGAGTAGCCCTGCTGAATGTTGTAGTTTAGCCAGATGCGATCGTTGTTGCCGTTATTGTCATTGTCTCCACTGACTACCTGCATTGGCAGCATGGTACTGACCAAAATCAGTACGGCAATCAAACTGGCCCAGCCAGGACGATTAAGGGTCCAGGCCAGCGCTTTCTGGTAGCCTTTTGACCAGCGACCCGGCTGCAGATTGGCAGGCTTTTGCTGCGGACGAATTTTACTGGCCAGCAATGGGATCAGGGTTTGTGAAATTAGCAGCGATGCCAGCAGCGAGATACAAATGGCGATGGCTACATGCTCAAGAAAAATGGTGATCTCGACTTTATCACCAACGATATTGGGTAAAAATACGATGGCGGTGGTGAGGGTACCGGCTATCACGGCCAGACTGACTTTAGCTACGCCGCGTATGATTGAGGGTTTGATCTGGCCTTGGGCAATTTCATCGGCTGACTCCTGTTGTTCCTGGAAAATACTTTCGGTAACCACTACGGCATTATCGACCAGCATCCCGATCGCCAGCATCAACCCCATCAGCGACAGTACATTGAGGCTATAACCCATAAAGTACATACAGCCTAAAGTAATGCAGATGGCAAAGGGCACTGATAGCACCACGATAAGGGTCGTTTTTAGGTCGCGCAAAAAGGCATACAGGACTAAAAACGACAGCAGTGCGCCTAACAAACCGGCTTCCAGTACATCATTTAGGGAGGTTTTCACGCTCTTGGCTTCGTCGTCCATCACAAACAAACTGATGCCACTAAAGGCAGGATTATCCTTAGCCTCGTTGATGACTTTCATCACCCGTTCAGACACATCCACCAGATTGCTGCCAGATTCGCGGAAGATATTAAAGCCGACGGCATAAGATTGATCCAAATGTCGGCCTTCATTCATTTCCGGGGTTTCATAGCCAACACTGGCCACATCCTGCAGGCGTAAGCCCGGTTTGATCACCAGATTGCGGATGTCGTCCAGGGACTGAAACTGACCCTGAGGACTGACGCGAATGGTTTGAATATCGTGATAAAACTCGCCGCCGCTGATGGAGAAGTTGGCTTTGGTTAAGGTTTCTGCCAGCTGACGGCCATCCAGGTGCAGGGCCGCCAAACGGGCGGCATCCAGACGAATACTGATCTGCTTTTCCATTACCCCATACAGTTCCACCTTAGATACCCCCGGCAGACGCTCAATGGGCATTTTCAGGTTACGGTTAAGCAGATCGTAGGCGTTGGATAAATCTTTTTCGCTCGACACCCGCAGTTGGAAAATAGGCAAATCATTGGTGTTGAACTGATACACCAACACCCGTTCCACATCGCTGGGTAACTGATCGCGAATGGTATCGATTTTCTCGCGGGCTTCTAAACGCTTGCTGCTCAGCGACTGGCCCCAGTCGAATTGCAGCAGGATAAAGGCACCTTCCTGATTGGACCATGAACGCAGACGCTTGATGCCCGTCATGGTGGCTAATACTTCTTCTACCGGCTTGGTGATCAGGCGTTCAGTTTCTGCCGGCGGTGCATCCGGGTAGGGGATTTGCACCTGAATTTCCGGAATATCAATGCCGGGAAATTTTTCCAGTGGTAGCAAACGGCTACTGATCAGCCCCAGCAACAGCAAAGACAGGAACAGCATGCTGATGGTGACCGGACGTTTGAGGGCAAAGGCGGCCAGGGCCGCCGCCGATTGAGCAAACTTATCCATAGATTTGCTCTCCGTTTTCATCGGTTTCTGTGCTGATCACATAGGTTTTACGGTCGAACAGTCGATATAGCATGGGCAATACAAACAGGGTCAGCAGGCTGGCAAACACCAGACCAAAAATCACGGTAACCGCCATAGGCGCGCGCATTTCTGCACCTTCACCTGTGCTAAGCAGCATTGGCAGTAATCCCAGCACCGTGGTCAGGGTAGTCATCACAATCGGGCGCAGGCGGCTTTGGGCAGCCTCTAAAATGGCCTCGACCTTCTCCATACCGCTGCTGCGTAGCTGGTTGATTCGGTCGACCAGAACAATGGCATTGTTGACCACTATCCCCGCCAGCATAATCAGGCCAATAAATACCACCACACTGACATTGGTACCGGTAAAGTACAGACCGAAGATTGACCCCGCTGCCGCTAATGGCACGGTAAACAGGATCAAACAGGGATGCAGTAACGACTCAAATTGTGATGCCATCACCAGATATACCAGGAAAACCGCCAGAGCCAGGGCAAACATCAGCGACTGAAAACTGCTTTGCATTTCTTCGCTTTGGCCGGTGACCTGAATTTGCATATTGGCTGGGAGCTTGAGTTCCGGAATAAGTGCATTAATCTCTGCCACCGCTTCACCTAAATCCCCATAGCGCAGATTCGCCGTGACCAGGGCCACTCGTTGCTGACCGATACGGGTTATCTCACTGGGGCCGCGCGACAGGGTCACGTCGGCAACGGCATCTAAGGGGACAGAGGGGCGCTGACCTGGGTTGACGATCATCTGGCCAATATCACTGATGTTATCGCGTTGGTCAGCGTTAGCGCGTACCAGAATATCCACTTTACGATCATCGATATTGAACTGACTGGCGACCTGACCACCGATTTTGGTGGCAATCAGTTTGGATACATCCGGTGCGGTTAAACCTAACTGGGCCAGACGGTAGTGATCGAACACAATTTTCAGCTCTGGCTGACCCGCCTGTACACTGTTGCTGATATCGGCAAAGCGTGGATTGGCTTCCATCAGGCTCTGCAATTTATTGCTGTATCTGCCCAGCATAGATAAATCGTAACCGCTGATTTCGATAGCCAGTGGCGTCGCGAAAGTAAACAGTGCCGGTTTATCAAAATGGCTGTCGATGCCGGGCTTGGTGCCCAGGTAATTACGCAGGGCCTGAGTGACTTTTTGCTGGGTGTCCGCAGAGGCATCGTTTAACACCAGATTGATTTTACCCCAGTGGTCGCCACCCTGATTGCTGTTCGTGCTTAGCAAGCTGCCGGTACCCGCCAGAGAGTAGCTGCGTTTTACCTGGGGCAGGCTTTGGGCAAAGTTAGCCAAATCTGCCAGCAAGGCATCGGTTTGGCCAAGCTGAGTGCCACTGGGTAAATTTACCTCAATGTAAAACTCGCCCTGGGCCATATCCGGGATAAGTTCCATACCGAGTTTTGGGATCAATGGCACCGACAATAAACATAGCGCCAGTAAACTGCATAACACTGCTACAGGACGTTTGATGGCTTTGCTGAGTAAACCGCTATAAACCCGACTTAAACCTTCAAAACCTTGGTTAAAGCCATTTAACAGAGGAGAGAGAATTTTGCCAAGAACTTTACCGAAAAAGCGTTTAAGGAAAATCACCAGGCCAGATAATGCCAGTGGCAGATAGTAAAATACCAGTGTCAGCAGAGCACGTACCAGCGTCACAGGGGCCAGCAAAATACGCTGCCAGGTGGGACGCACTTTGGTGTTTTGCGTTTTTAACGGGCCGCCTATTTTATCGGTGTTGTCTTCTACTTTTTCACTTTGACGTTGCAATCCCGCCAGCATGGGGATCAGGGTCAGGGCAATCACCAGTGAGGCAATCAAGGCAAAGGTAACGGTTAAGGCCTGATCGCGGAATAGCTGTCCGGCGATGCCTTCTACAAACACCAGCGGGAAGAATACGGCCACGGTTGTCAGGGTTGAGGCCGTGATGGCCGTTGCCACCTGTTTGGTGCCTTTGGCGGCGGCCAGTTTGGGATGACTGCCCAGACGTTTATGCCGGTCGATATTTTCCAGCACCACAATGCTGTTATCGACCAGTAAGCCGATGGCCAGGGCAATACCGCCCAGACTCATAATATTCAGGCTAATGCCATTACTGTACATCAGGGTAAAGGTGGCAATAATAGACACAGGAATCGACAGGGAGATGATCAGAGTCGGCCAGAGATTGCGTAAAAACACAAACAGCACCAGCATCGCCAGTAAGCCACCCACCCAGGCGGCGGATTTCACTTCTGCCAGGGCATTGGCGATAAAGCGCGACTGATCGTATACCAGTGTCAGTTGATAATCTGCGGGCAGGTTGTTGTTGAGACGCGCGATGCCTTTACGCACTTCATCAGCCACGGCAACGCTGTTGGCATCGCCTTCTTTGTAAATAGCGATTTCAACGCCTTGAGCGCCATTAAAACGGGTAATAGAAGTCGGCTCTTTATAGGTATTGGTAACAGTGGCGATATCATTTAGGCGGATATAGCGGCCTTCGCTGCTGCTGATAATCAGGTTACGAATTTCATCCAGACTGGTAAATTCATTCAGAGTGCGCACCAGCAATTCTTCGGCGCCATCTTCGACTTTACCACCGGATATATTCACGTTTTCATCTTCCAGACGTTTAACGATCGTATCGGCCGAGATATTCAGCTGACCGGCCTTTTGCTGGTCGATTAACACCTGGACCTGATGCTCTAAACCGCCGCCCAGCTGCACAGAGGCGACGCCCGGCAAGGATTCCAGTTTGCGCTTGATATCCTGATCGGCATACTGACGTAAGCGTTTGAGGGCGGGAATATCCAGCCCTGCTGCAGAGGTATTGACCTGAAGATCAGAATGCAGACCCAGGCCATAACGCATAACAGGGTCTAAACTGGGGTTGAAGCGCAGTAATACTGGCTGGCTCACATCCAGCGGCAGTTGCAGGGTGTCGAGTTTTTCCCGCACTTCTAAACCGGCCAGATCCATATCTGTGCCCCATTCAAATTCCAGCACCACATCAGACTGACCCGACTTAGATCGGGAAGTGACAGTGCGAACGCCTTTGACCACACCAATGGCTTCTTCGATAGGGCGGGATACCAGTTGCTCGATTTCGGCGGGGGCGGCGCCCTCATATTCAGTGCGAATGGTCAGGGTAGGGTATGACAATTCAGGTAATAACGTCAGTTGTAATCTGGATAGCGACACTAATCCGAACAGGATCACCGCCAGAGTAAACATCCACACGGTCACCGGCCGTTTTATAGCAATATCTACAATATTCATTTTGTCAGTTCCTTGAATTAGCCGTTAACGACCTGAACGGGAGACTGATCTTTTAAGTTCTGATGGCCAGTGATCACAACCTTTTCATCACCCTTTAGGCCGGACAGAATCTCGACCTGACCATTGCTTTGATAACCGATAGTGACGGGGACTTTGTTGGCCACGCCTTTGTCATCTACCACGAACACGGTATTTTGATTATCGACACTGAGCATGGCGCGCTGTGGAAGCAATACAGCATCATCATGGGCACCGTACTGAATAAAGACCTGAGCAAACATACCCGATTTGAGCACATTATCTTGGTTGGGCACGCTCAGGGTGACTTTAAAGGTGCCGGTATTGGCATCCACCACTGGGCTGATGCGCTCTACCCAGGCATTGACCTTTGCCCCGGGCATAGACGCAATCGACAATAAAGCCTGTTGCTGTTTGCTAATGTTCGCCAGCTCTTTTTCTGGCAGATAAACCACACCCAGCAACTGCTTCTGGTCCACAATATGGAACATTCGTTCACGCTGGAACGACTCGGTCAGGTTACCGACCTTGGCATTACGTTCGGCAATAAAACCGCTGATAGGTGCAATGATCGTGGTTTCTTTTAAATCCAATTCCGCCAGCGCCAGGTTGGCTTTGGCTGCCTCATACTGGGCTTTTAGCTTGTCAAAGGTATCATCGCTCACCAGCTTTTTGTGATACACCTTGTCGATTTTGTCCAGCTCCTGTTTGATGCCGGATAAATCGGCACGGGCTTTTTGCAGGGCCAGTTCATAACGTTCGGGTTCTAACTGGGCGAGGGGCTGGCCTTTTTCGACATAATCGCCTTCTTCGACGAATATGTGCTGAATAATTCCGGAAGCACGGGCGACGACAAAAGCTTCTTCTTTGGCTTCAAGGGTGGCAGTACTGTGATAATCGATGGAGATACTGCCGTGATTTAGCGGCGCCACTTCAACGGGAATGGCAATGACGGCGGCAGCGTCGGGTTTATCGGCGGAGGCGCCAGCCTCGCCACATCCTGAAAGCACCGACACTGAACCTGCAAGTGCAACTGCAAGCAGTAGTGGGCGGCAAGTGGCCGGAAGCGATGGCAATTTCATAAAAATCTCCCTGATAGTGAGTGACCCATTCGGGTTTGGTACTGCATTAATTGTTGTAGTCGCAGCCAGGCTTTAGAAAGTTTGAATGCCTGCTGCAATTAATTTACGAATGAGTTTTGCATTAACTCTTCAATTAACCCAGTAACAGCACTGCGTGTGCCAACTTGATAAAATCCTTTAATTTCAAAAGGATATGATTTGTTTGAGTTGATGTAAATGGTTTGTTAGCTGATTATAGTGGCGAATTTCACTAATTGTTGGTGGAATATGTAACGAAACTTGATTGGGTGAAACACTTTGATACAGGTTAGCGAGAGTGAGCGTAGCAAGACCCAGTAACCAAGCTGTAGACGCGCATAAAAAATGGAGAGTTTGGGTATTGTTTTGAAAGGATTTATGCCACAGAAAGTAAAAAGGGAAGCGATTAGCTTCCCTTTTTATTGACCGGAATAACGGGTTATTCAGGCAATTTGATATAGTCTTTGGTCAGCAGAATTTTGCGCTCTTTATACAAAGCGCCGATGGCTTTCTTATATGCTGCTTTGCTCACGCCAAAACGCTGACTGATTTCATCGGCGGGGCTCTTATCCGTCAGGGTAGAGATGCCGCCGTGTGCTAGCAAATCTTCCATGATGTCATCGGTAAGGTCTTTTTTGGCTTTGGCATCGTGGAACTGGAAACACAGGTCAATTTTACCATCTTCACGAATGCGTTTTACGAAGCCCTCGTGAACCTGGCCTGGGCGCAGCGGGAAAATAACCTCGTCTTTAAAGATCAGACCCAGGTATTTGCCATCAATGGCAGCCTTAAATCCCATATCGGTTTTGGCGACAATTAGCAGTTCAACTTTTTGGCGAGGTTGAAGCTGGTCAGTGGTTTCTTCCAGCATACTTTGGATTTTGCTGGTGCCGATTAGTCGACCATTACGGTCTATTTGCACACCCACAACATAATCTAAACCTTGTGCCATCGGTAGTGCTTGTTTCGAACGAGGCACAAATAACTGTTTGCCATTGCCCCAGTCAACGAAAGTTCCCCCATTGAGGACTTTAACTGCTCGCATGGTCGCAATTTCGCCGACCAAAGCTTTAGGGGCTTCAAAACTTGCCACCAGGCGTTCATCGCTGTCGTGACACACAAATACCGTCAGGGTATCGCCAATTTCGCAACCTTCAGGTGCTTCGCGATTGCTGAGTAAGACATCGCCCTGCGCGCCGCCATCCAGATAGAAGCCGAAAGGCAGACTGTCGATTACCTGAAGTTGATTAAATTCACCGATTTTAAGCATAGACCCTGACATTTGTGTTCAAATTAGTAAGATAACAGTCAGTATTGTATCCGAATTTACAGCCTGACAGCATATTTTGTCGGGGGATTAGGTGTTATGCGATTAAATTGTGACCTGGGTGAAAGTTTCGGCCACTGGGAAATGGGCCAGGATGCCGAACTGATGCCATTGATTGATGATGCGAATATTGCCTGTGGGATGCATGCCGGCGACCCCTGCGTGATAGCGACAACCCTTTCTTTAGCCAAACAGTATAATGTTCGTATAGGCGCACATCCGGGCTATCCGGATATTCAGGGATTTGGCAGACGTAGTATGCAGTTAAGCGAATCTGAGCTGAGACACGTGCTGCACTATCAGATTGCGGCTCTTGATGGTATGGCCAGAGTACAGGGTTTAACACTTAGCTATGTCAAACCACACGGCGCCTTGTACAACGATATGATGGCCACCCCGGCGTTGTTGCAGCACATCATGCGGGTAGTGGCGGATTATCCTGCCGATTTACACCTTACCCTTCAGGCTAATTCACACTGGCAGCAACAGCAGGATATAGCTGATAGCCTTGGATTACGTCTGTCTTTTGAAGCGTTTGCTGATCGCGTTTATGAGGATAACGGTGCGTTGGTGAGCCGTAAACTGCCCGGCGCAGTGCTGGATGCGCAACAGTCTGTTGCTCAGGCGATGGGGTTGCTGGATGCTTCGGAGGTGAAGACTCGCTCAGGCAAAATGCTGAAGTTACATGCAGATACCTTATGCATTCACGGAGACAGCCCTCATGCGCTAACGTTGCTTGAAGCATTGCGGCGTCGGGCTGAATGATATGAGACTGGAGATTGCCGCGGAGAATGCCGTTATTTTATATAGCGAGGAGGCTGAGCTACAGACGGCGAATCAGGTTGTCCAGAGCTGGTATCAGGCCTTGTTACCTCTGCGAGACGGAGAGCTGATTCAGCGGCTGATCCCTGCATACCGCTCGGTACTCATTGAATTTCCTCAGATTATCCAGTCGTTTGAAGAAACCCGGACATGGTTATTCGACCTGCTGACCCAGGCAGAACGTTCCAGTGTAGTGACGTTACCACAACCTAAATATATAGAATTGCCAGTATGCTATGAGGCGGGTTTAGATTTCGATTTATCCAGGCTTGCTGATGCGAAAGGTCTGAGTATTGAACAAGTGATATCGCTGCACAGTGAGGTTGATTATCAGGTGTTTGCCATTGGCTTTGCCCCTGGCTTTGCGTATTTGGGGGAGGTGGCTAAGGCCCTGCATATGCCAAGGCTTGAAACTCCGCGTAAGCGAGTGCCTGCGGGGGCGGTGGCGATTGCGGATAATCAGACGGCTGTTTATCCTGCAGCATCTCCCGGTGGCTGGAATATTATTGGGTTATGTCCAACGCCTTTGTTTACCCCGGAGCAGTCGCCGCCTATGCCGTTTTCAGTAGGAGACAGGATCCGATTTATTCCCATATCAGCGTCACAATTTCTGAATATGGGGGGCCAATGGTATGAATAGCGAGGGGACACACACTCCGCGTTTGGCATTGTTTGACGTCATTCAGCCGGGACGCCTGACTCTGGTACAGGATGGCGGTCGTGAACAGCACGAAGCCTGGGGGATCACAGAATCCGGACCATGTGATCCGTATGCTGCTTACTGGGCGAATCTGCTCTGTGGTAACTCGCCAGATACGCCCTTACTTGAATGTACTCTGGGTGGGTTAGTTCTTAAAACGCTGCGCCAATGCAGTATTGCGGTGGCGGGAGCACCATTGCTGCTTAGGCTAAACGGCCAAATTGTCCCCCTTTGGCAAACCTTGTGTTTACAGGTTGGCGATATTGTTTCTTTAGGAATGCCTAAAAATGGTTTACGCACCTATTTGGCTGTTACGGGCGGGCTTGCGGCGCCTCAGGTATTCGGCAGTTGTGCGACAAGCGTTAGAGATAAATTAGGAGGCTTGCAAGCGAATGGCAGCCCAATTACGAGTGCTGACAGATTGTTTCAGGCTGTTGATTTATCGGTGCTGGACACCATTTACCGCATCGATAAACGGGCTATGCCTGTCTATCCCGACCGTCTGCATCTGCGTTTTATTTGTGGCTATCAATGGCCGCATTTAGGGCCTTTAGTGCAACAGGCTTTTTGTCAGCAGGAGTATAGCGTCAGTCCGGATAGTGATCGTATGGGCGTCAGACTTAAAGGAACAGCCATCAGCGGCGTCCAGGGTATTGTATCGGAAGGGATCACCCTTGGTGCAATTCAACTGCCACCCGACGGCCAGCCTATTGTCATGCTTAATGACCGTCAGACTATAGGCGGCTACGCCAAATTAGGCAGTGTACTGGAACAGGATTGTGCGTTGCTGGCCCAGGCCCGCCCAGGGTGCCGGATTCAGTTTCATCCGGTTTCCTTATCTCAGGCGGCAGAATTACGACACCATCTGGCGGCATTTTTCCAACACACTCCGCTCATCGAGGTTTCAGCGCATGTTTAAGGTGGATGTATTAGCCTTACCCCATGGATAACCTAAGAATTTGCATCACCTGAATCGCCAAATTCGTGGCATAATTATTTGAACAATCAGTCTTTCTTCTTATTTCAGGCCAATTTTGGGAGCCTCAAATGCGAATTGCCTATTTAAATGGCGAATTTCTACCGTTGGAACAAGCCAGAATCTCACCACTGGACCGCGGTTTTCTGTTTGGTGATGGAATTTACGAAGTGATCCCAAGCTACGATGGCCAATTTGTTGGATTTGCGCCGCATATTGCGCGACTCAATCAAGGATTACACGCCATTGGCATTGAACTCAATTTTTCCGATGAGCAATGGCGCGAGATTTGCGCACAGCTTTGTGAGCAAAATGGTCAGGGAAACCTGGGCATTTATATTCAGGTGAGCCGGGGAGCTGATACATCGAGAGGGCACGCTTTTCCTCAAGGCATTCGTCCTACTGTGTTTGTTTTTACCTTCGACATTGCGGCTGCACCCATAGCTGACAAGCAAAAGGTGAAGGGATTTAAAGTCATTAGCCAGCAGGATTTACGCTGGCAGCGTTGCCACATTAAATCTACTTCGCTATTAGGTAACGTATTGCATTATCAAACGGGTAAAGATGCTCAGGTTGATGAAACCATCCTGTTCAATGACAAACAAGAACTGACGGAAGCCAGTTCCTGTAATCTGTTTATTGTCAAAGATGGCGTTGTCATTACACCACCTTTAGACCATCAGAAATTGCCGGGTATCAGCCGTATGTTGTTACTACATGCTCTTAGTTATGATGCCAGTATCAAGGTAGAAGAGCGTGCAGTGACGCTTCAGGAAGCCCGAGAAGCGGATGAAATCTGGCTAACCAGCTCAAGTAAAGAAGTTGCCCCCGTGGTCGAACTGGACGGCCAACCCGTCGGAACCGGGAGTGTTGGGGATATGTGGTTAAAGGCCCAGACCTTGTTTAGTCAGCATAAGTTTGAGTTGTAGAGAATATGTCCCGTCCCGCGGTAATTGAAATCGATTTGCAAGCGTTAAAGGCTAATTTAGCTACCTGCAAACAGCGAGCGCCTCAGTCTAAGACCATCGCAGTGGTAAAAGCCGATGCTTATGGCCATGGTGCAATTAAAGTCGCACAAACCTTAGCGGAAACTGCAGATATGTTTGCTGTTTCATGCAGTGAAGAAGGTATGCTTTTACGTCAACAAGGGATTGTTACACCTATATTATTGCTCGAAGGCTGTTTTGGTTTAGATGACTGGCAGCGCGCCTATGAACAAGGGTTCCAGCTTGTTATCCATCACCAGGCACAGTTAGACGCATTGGCTGTGCAACCAGAAACAAGACAGTTTGATGTATGGTTAAAGGTCGATACGGGTATGCATCGGCTGGGCTTTTCTCCCGAGCAAGTGACGGAGGTTTATGCGCGTTTACTGGCGGATAAACGGGTGGCGTCGGTCAAAATCATTACGCATTTAGCCAGTGCTGACACACCAGAATCAGATTTTACTCAACGTCAGTTAGCTTGCTTTAATCGCCTGTTAGAGCAATTAACGCCTAAGCCGCAGGTGTCTGTTGCCAACTCAGCTGGCATTGTTGCGCATGCTAATAGTGCAAGAGACTGGAACCGTCCCGGGATTATGCTTTACGGTATCGATCCTATGGCTGCGCCTGGTAAAGATATCGGGCTTATACCTGTAATGAGTTTTTATTCGCAAATCATCGCCTTACATCAAATAGAGGCGGGAGAATATGTTGGCTACGGAAACGCCTGGCAAGCGCAAAGACCGTCGCTTATTGCGACTGTGGCGGCAGGATACGGCGATGGTTATCCGCGAAATGCGCCGAGTGGGACACCGGTTTTTATCAATGGTTTTTTAGCGCCGGTGACCGGACGTGTATCCATGGATATGCTGTGCGTGGATGTGACTGACTTGCCTAAGGCAGAGCTTGGAGACCGTGTTGAGTTATGGGGAAAGCATATTTCAGTCAATAAAGTGGCGGAATGTGCGGGCACCATAGGATACGAATTAGTTACTCGTTTGCCACAACGCGTACCCAGACAATATTTTTAGTTAAACAACTGCCATAAAAAAACGCTGCATTTGCAGCGTTTTTTTATAACTGTAAGACGTTGTTAACTTAGTCTTCTTCACGACATCCGTCTTTACACTGGCCGTATAGATACAGACTATGGTGTGTCAGCGTCATGTTGTGGTCTTTCGCGATTTTTTCCTGACGTTCTTCAATGATATCGTCTTCAAATTCGACGACTTTGCCACATTTTAGGCAGACCAGGTGATCATGGTGTTGTTTGTGGCTGATTTCGAATACAGACTTTCCGCCTTCAAAATGGTGGCGATTCAGGATCCCTGCATCGTCAAATTGGTTCAGTACGCGGTAAACTGTTGCCAGGCCGATCTCTTCGCCCTGTTCGATTAGAATTTTGTATACATCTTCGGCACTGATGTGCTGGTTACCCGGATCTTGTAAAATTTCCAGAATTTTCAGGCGTGGCAGGGTGATTTTAAGGCCTGCTTTTTTTAGTTCTTTGTTCTGATCCATGGATTCTTCTTACTAACTCTTATTTGCCCCTATTATAGGGCAGTTAATTTGTTTTAAAAGCACCAGCCAGCAATTATGCCTTTGGAATTAGGAATCTATTTCATCGGAAGATCCCATTTGACGCAAGGATAATATTTTGATTATTCCAACTTCTTTATAGGATTATTTATTACGCAAGTGTTAAAATATTTAATTATATGTTAATTCTTTTGTTGGAAAGCGCATAATTGCCGATATAATGGCCGATAAGTCAACAGGTTAGACCATTGAGTTGTCCCGTTTTTGTCTGCGAAACCTGAGCAAATAACTGACGGGCCTAAATGGTGTAACCCTATGTTTTGATTAACTCCGGGTTGTTGTGTCGCATGAGATTAACTGTCGTCGGCAAAATCATCTTAGGTTTTGCATTGTTTGCCTGCTTACTGCTCATTACGAACTTAGTATCGTATTTGGGTCTTCAGGATATTCGTTCTTCCGCCAATTCTGTGGTGGAAGAAAAAATGCCAATTCAGGCACGCATGCTCGATGTCCAGTCAGGGCTACTGGAATTATCAAACATCACCACCAAAGGATTTTACAGCAGTGATTTGGAGCAGCTAGATGCGCGTCGAGCTGGTTTTGAATCCCGTTTATCTGGCTTTCGGCAGAGTCTGAGTGAGCTTCAGTCGCTGTTAGGAAGTAGCAATGCACTCTTTTCTAATGGGCAAAGCCATAGCGAAGCGTATTTTACCGCCAGTACAGATATGTTTCTGGCCAGAAAGAATCAACTGTCGCTGCAGCAAGAATTAAATCAGCAGTTGCAGGGAGCACTGACGTTGGTCAATGAGGCCAGCGGCTTGATGCTGGATTTAGGTTACCTGGAATCTAAAGATCCTGACCTGGACAGACTGATCGGCACTGGTACGAACATCGATAACAAACTGCAACCCATGTTGACTGCGTTAAAAGAATTGGCCAACAACAAAGAAGCCAAAGCCAGTGCTGACATACAGGAAGATATTCGATTTGCCTTCAGCAATATTGATGCTGATGCGCAGTACATGAATCGATTAGCAGAAAATATTGATACCGAAGACATGGTGACTCAGTTTAATGATCAGTATCAGCGTCTTAAACTGGCATTAGAAAATCCGGCCGGCCTGTTTGCTATGCAACAGAAAAAGCTAACAGAACTTCAGCATGCAGAACAGGCCAGACGTCAGGCTGAAACAGAGTTAGAAGCCGCACAATCTCAGTTCAGTGAATTGTACTCACAGGTCAATCAGGCCACCCTTGCCGGACAGGATGAGATCCTCTCGGTTGTGCAAAGCAATTTAATCAAGGGATTTGCCATTATGCTGGTGGCGATGGCTGGCGTTGTATTACTGGGCGTGATTCTGGCGCGCAATATCAGTCGTCCGCTACATGCTATTTCGGGCAGCCTTGCCGAAATGGGCAAGGGAGATTTGACTCAACGCGCCGAAGCCTCGGGTAACGATGAGTTTTCTCAGCTTGCTGCCAGTGTGAATACGCTTTCTGCAAGCCTGCAGGAAGTGGTTGAACAAATCCATCAACAAGAAAGCCGCTTAAACCAGGCAACCAATAATAGCGTTGAGCTTGGACATCAATCGTTGCAACAGGTTGAAACACAACGTGATGAAGTGCTTCACGTTGCTGAGGATACCAGTCGAGTGCGTGAAGCCAGCAACGCAAACGTAGTCCAAATAACTGAAGCGATGTCGCAGTTAAGGCAAATCGATAGTCAAAGCGCAGACGTTTCTGCGCTGGTCAAACAAAGTGCAGATCACATCCGTTTACAGGCAAAGCAGGCACAGCAGTCTGCGGATATTGTCGGGCGTCTGGATGAAAACTCAAATCGTATTGGCAGTATCTTGGACGTGATTAAAACCATTGCTGAGCAAACCAATTTACTGGCATTAAATGCGGCAATTGAAGCGGCCAGAGCAGGAGAACAGGGCAGGGGATTTGCTGTTGTTGCAGATGAAGTGCGAACACTGGCCAACCGCACCCATCAGTCTACGGAAGAAATTGAAGCCATGATTGCCTCATTGCAGCAAGATGCGAAGCAAGCCGTGGAGGCAATTGGCACCGGGCGGCAGCAGGCAGAACAAAACGTAGGTCTGATTGAGTCGGTGAATTCGCAGGTATTGGCCATTAACGATGTGATCACTTCACTAGCCTTAATGAACCAGAAGATTGTCGCTGACAGTGAAGAGCAGGACAGTCTGTTACAGCAGGCAGTCGAACGTTTACAGGCAGTAGTGCAATTAACCGAAGACAATGCGGAAACGACCCGACAATCTACTGCGTCTGTAGAAGAAGTTCAGCATCTCAATCAGGCATTAAAACAAGCCGTCTCAAGATTTAAAATTTAATCATAAAAAAGGAGCTTTAACGCTCCTTTTTTATATTGATTGACCCATCCTGAATAGCGTTGACACTTTTCAAACGTAATTTGGAGAGTGTAATGAAATCATATACAAAGCGAACTCAGCGTGATTATTCTCTCGCTTTTAAATTGGCGGTTGTAGACCAAGTAGAA